>NZ_JACCFO010000001.1:0-4800000 GCF_013410565.1 Streptomonospora nanhaiensis | reverse complement strand
TGCGGGTCTTGTAGGTGGCGCGCCCCCGGCGCGGGAAGTCCAGCGGCTCGGGCCGGGGCCCGGTGTAGCGCAGCGGCCCCGGCGCGTTGGCCAGCAGTTCGGCCAGCAGTTGGGCGCAGGCCCGGGCGTCGCCCAGCGCGGTGTGCTGCCCGGTGGGCCAGTGCCCGCCCAGGGCGTGGCTGGCGCGGGGCAGCGAGTAGCGCGGCAGGTCCACCTGCGCGCGCAGCGCCCGCAGGGTGCACAGCCCCGGCAGGCCGCCGGGCAGGCCGGCCGGGAGGAACTCCGCCGCCAGGAACCGGCCCTCGAAGTCGAGGTTGTGCCCGGTGACGACCGCTCCGCTGAACAGCTCCGCCAGCACGTCGACCAGTTCGGCGGCCTTGGGCGCGCCCACCACGTCGCCGGCGCCGATGCCGTGGAACTCCTGCCCGGCCAGGGGCACCCCGGGGTCCACCAGGGTGCTGAACTCGCGCAGCACCGCGCCGTCGCCGCGCATGCGGACCACGGCGATCTCGCAGACCCGCGCCCCCTCGCGCGGGTCCAGGCCCGTGGTCTCGACGTCGACGACCGCGTACTCCAGGTCGCGTGCCTCGGCCGGCCCGCGCCGGTGGCGGGTCAGCCCGCCCATCCGGAGCACCCGCCCGAAGTCCGGTTCGGTCTCCAGCACGTCGCCCATCCCCCGTCTGCGTCACTCGCGGCGGTGGTGTCCCACCGGGCCGACCCTATGCCAGAGGCGGCGGGCGCGGTCCGGGCGGCATGCGCCACCATGGCCCAGACGGCTTCGACGGCCCGGCGCCGCGGCCCGCCCGGGAAGACCCCGGCCGCCGCGCGCGTTGACCCGTCCCGGCCCCCCGGTTTCCACCCCGACCTGTGAGGAGTACCCATGCCCGAGACCGCGCCGCCGCCCTACGTCCCCCTGGTCGAGGTGGTCCGCTCGGGCTTTCGCGAGGGCGTCCACTACGGGGCCGTCGTGGGGCTCACCGCCTCGGGTGAGATCGGCTACGCCCGCGGCGACGTCGCCGCGCCCATGCTGCCGCGCTCGGCGGCCAAGCCCTTCCAGGCCGCGGCCGCGCTGCGGGCGGGCGCGCCGCTGCACGGCCCGCAGGTGGCCATCGCCGCGGGCAGCCACAGCGGCGAGCAGCGCCACGCCGACCTCGTGCGCGCGACCCTGGCGGCCTCGGGCCTGTCAGAGGACGACCTGGGCTGCCCGGCCGAGTGGCCGCTGGACCGCCACGAGCGCGACCGCCTGCTGCGCTCGGGCGGCGGGCCCGCCCGCGTGCTGATGAACTGCTCGGGCAAGCACGCCGCCATGCTGGCCGCCTGCGTGGCCCGGGGCTGGGACACCGCCGGCTACCTGGCGCCCGACCACCCCGTGCAGCAGGCGGTGCGGTCGGCGATCGAGGAGCTGTGCGGCGAGCCGGTCGCCCACACCGCCGTCGACGGCTGCGGCGCGCCGCAGCTGGCGGTGTCGCTGCTCGGACTCGCGCGGGGCCTGAGCGCCATGACCCGCGCCGACGGCGGCGGCCCCGAGGGCCGCGTCCTGGCCGCCATGCGCGCCCACCCCGAGTACGTGGCCGGCGAGCGCCGCGACGACACCCGGCTGATGCGCGCCCTGCCCGGGCTCGTCTCCAAGATCGGCGCCGAGGGCGTCATCGCGCTCGCCGCGCCCACCGGCGAGGCGGTGGCGGTCAAGATGAGCGACGGCGACCCGCTGGGCCGCGCGCGCACCATGGCCGGCCTCACCGCGCTCGCCGCGCTGGGGGTGGACGTCGCGCCCGTGCAGGACATGCTGGAGGCCGAGGTCCTGGGCGGCGGCGCGCCCGTGGGCGGCGTCCGCCCGCTGCCCGAGGCGCGCGGCTGAAACCCGCTCCCGGCGGGGAATCGGCGCGGTCGCGGCGCTGTTGGCGCCAACGACGACTCCCGCGCGCCCGCCGCGGCGCGCGGACCACACGAAGGGCGGAGCATGCGCGACATCGTCATCGCCGGCGCGGGAATGGCGGGTCTGCACGCCGCCGAGGCCCTGCGCGAGGCCGGGTTCGACGGCCGCCTCACCCTGGTCGGCGACGAGCCCCGCCGCCCCTACTCCCGGCCGCCGCTGTCCAAGGAGTTCCTGACCGGCAAGGGCGCGCCCGCGACCCTGGACCTGCGCCAGGACGCCGAACTGGACGCGCTCGCGCTGGACCTGCGGCTGGGCCGGGCCGCCGTGGCGCTGCGCCCGGGCGAGCGCGCCCTGGACCTGGACGACGGCTCCTCGGTGCGCGCCGACGGGGTGGTGATCGCCACCGGCGCCCGCGCCCGCCGCCCCGCCACCGGCCTGGCGGGCGTGCACGTGCTGCGCACCGCCGAGGACGCGGCGGCGGTGCGCGCCGCCTTCGCCGAGCACGAGCGGATCGTGGTGGTGGGCGCCGGGTTCGTCGGCGCCGAGGTCGCGGCCAGCGCGCGCACGGCCGGGCTGGCGGTCACCCTGGTGGAGGCCGCCCCCACGCCGCTGACCCGGGTGATCGACCCCCGTGTCGGCCGGGTCTTCACCGAACTGCACCGCGACAACAAGGTCGACCTCCGCCTGGGGGTGGGGGTCGCCGGGTTCGAGGGCGACGACCGGGTCCGCCGGGTGCGGCTCGCCGACGGCACGGCGATCGAGGCGTCCCTGGTGGTGGCCGGCCTGGGCGCGCTGCCCAACACCGAGTGGCTGGCGGGGTCGGGCGTGGCCCTGGCCCCGGGCGCGGGCGGCGTGCTCTGCGACGAGTACTGCGCCACCTCGGTGCCCGGGGTCTACGCGGCCGGCGACCTCGCCAACTGGCCGCACCCGCGCTACGGCGGGCGGATCCGCCTGGAGCACTGGACCAACGCCGGCGAGCAGGCGGGCGTGGCCGCGCGCAACCTGCTCGCCGGCGAGGGCGCCCGCCAGGCGTTCACGCCGGTGCCCTACTTCTGGTCCGACCAGTACGGCATGAAGATCCAACTGCTGGGCCAGGCGGCGCCGGCCGACACCGTCGAGGTCGTGCACGGCTCGGCCGAGGACCGCAAGTTCGTCGCGTTCCTCGGCCGGGACGGGATGCTGGTGGGCGTGCTGGGTCTGCGCTCCACGCCCAAGGTGATGCGCTACCGGCGGCTGCTGGCCGAGCCCACCACCTGGGCGGCCGCGCTGGCCGAGGTCAGCCCTCCAGCCTGATGGCCTGCTTCGGGCACATGCGGGCGGCCTCCTCGACCCGGGGGCCCAGCTCGGCCGCCGGCTCCTCCTGGAGCACGTAGAGGTAGTCGTCGTCGCGCACCTCGAACACCTCGGGCGCGATCCCCATGCAGACGGCGTTGCTCTCGCACAGGTCGTAGTCGACGGTGACACGCATGTGTGGTCCTCCTCGCTCCGCGCGGCGGGTCCGCGTGCCGCGGGCCCGCGCCCGAGCCTAGCCCCGGGCGGCCGGCCCCGGCGGGGGGCCGGCCCTCAGCCGCGGGCGAAGGCGTCGGTGGCCTCGATCAGGTGGTGCAGGATCCCGGGCTCGGAGAACGCGTGCCCGGCGTCGTCGACGAGGTGGAACCGCGCCTCGGGCCAGGCCCGGTGCAGGTCGAAGGCGGTCTTGGCCGGGGTGCAGACGTCGTAGCGGCCCTGGACGATGACCCCGGGGATCCCGCGCAGGCGGTCGGCGTTGGCGATCAGCTGCCCGGGCGAGAAGAACCCGCCGTGCTCGAAGTAGTGGTTCTCGATGCGGGCGAAGGCCAGCGCGTAGTCGGCCTCGGCGTGCTGGGCGCGGATTGCCTCGTTGGGCAGCAGCGTGACGGTGGAGCCCTCCCACACGCTCCACGCCCGCGCCGCCTGGAGCCGGACGTCGCGGTCGGGCGAGGACAGCCGCCGCGCGTAGGCGCCGATGAGGTCGTCGCGCTCGTCCTCGGGGATCGGCGCAAGGTAGCGCTCCCAGACCTCGGGGAAGAGGAACGAGGCACCGCTCTGGTAGAACCAGCGCAGCTCCTCGTTGCGCAGGGTGAACACCCCCCGCACGATCAGCTCGCTCACCCGGTGGGGGTGCTCCTCGGCGTAGGCCAGCGCCAGCGCGCTGCCCCACGAGCCGCCGAAGACCTGCCAGCGCTCGACGCCGAGCATGGCGCGCAGCCGCTCGATGTCCTCCACCAGCGCCCAGGTGGTGTTGGTCTTGAGGTCGACGTCCATGCCGCTGGCGTGGGGGGTGCTGCGCCCGCAGTTGCGCTGGTCGAACAGCAGGACCCGGTAGCGCTCGGGGTCGAAGAGCCGCCGGTGGTCGGGACTGCAGCCGGCGCCGGGGCCGCCGTGCAGGAACACCGCTGGCTTTCCGGCCGGGTTTCCGCACAGCTCCCAGTAGATGCGGTGCCCATCGCCGACGTCGAGCATCCCGGAGTCATACGGTTCGATAGGCGGGTACAGCGTACGCATGGGTAAGGCGTTCCTTCGTCGCAGGTGTGGCCGGGGCCATCCTAGAACCGGCGCCACCGGGCGTATTCCGCGCCGGAGCCGCTCCACCGGGGGGCGGCCCGGCGGGCCCTGGGGCGCCCGCGGCGCCCGAGGGCGCCCGGCCGGTGCGCGGGTGGCGGGTGGTGCGCACGGGGCGGACCTGGCCGGTGTGACCATCGCCGCAGCACACAGCCCTGCGGGCGGCGCCGGCGCCCGGCCCGGCGGCGGCGTGGGCGGGGGCGCGGGGCGTCCGCGAGGCCGCGAAACCGCCGGTACACGGCCGATCGGCGGGTTCCCGCGACCACGCGATGTGTCCGAGGTCACACGACCGGCCGCGCCCCGCGGCCCGCCGGACGCCCAACCGGGCCGCCCGGCGGGCCGCCGCGGAATCCCGGCGCGGCCGGGCGAGCGCCCGAAGCGGGCCACCGGGTCGGGCCTCCGGGAAGTGGCGACCGCATGATCACGTTAGGGTTTCCAGTGGGTCCGCAGGGCAGAGGGAAGAGGAACTCAGAACGCATGGCCAACACCAATGACACCCGGGTCGTCAGCTACCAGCCGCTGATCGCGCCCCAGGACCTGCTCGCCGAACTCCCCATGGGCCCCGAGCGCGCCGCCCTGGTCGAGGACGCCCGCGCCGAGGTCAAGCGCGTGCTCGACGGCTCCGACGACCGCCTCCTGGTCATCGTCGGGCCCTGCTCGGTGCACGACCCCGAGGCCGCCCTCGACTACGCCCAGCGCCTCAAGGCGATCAGCCCCGCGCTCAGCGAGGACCTCTGCCTGGTCATGCGGGTGTACTTCGAGAAGCCGCGCACCACGCTGGGCTGGAAGGGGCTCATCAACGACCCCGGCCTCGACGAGAGTTACGACGTCCACCGGGGCCTGCGCACCGCGCGCAAGCTGCTGCTGGACATCGGCTCCATCGGCGTCCCGGCCGGCACCGAGTTCCTCGACCCCATCACGCCGCAGTACATCGCCGACGCCGTGGCCTGGGGCGCCATCGGCGCCCGCACCACCGAGAGCCAGGTGCACCGCCAGCTGAGCAGCGGCCTGAGCATGCCGGTCGGCTTCAAGAACGGCACCGACGGCGACGTCCAGGTGGCCGTCGACGCCTGCGGCGCCGCGGCGGCCTCCCACACCTTCTTCGGCGTCGACCCCGCCGGCCAGGGCTCGGTCGTGGTCACCGAGGGCAACCCCGACTGCCACGTGATCCTGCGCGGCGGGCGCAGCGGCCCCAACTACGGCCCCGACAGCGTGGCCGCCGCCCTCGACGTCGTCGAGGGCTCCGGGCTGCCCCGCCGGGTCATGATCGACGCCAGCCACGCCAACAGCGGCAAGGACCACACCCGCCAGCCCGGGGTGGCCGAGTCGATCGCCGCGCAGGTCGCCGGCGGCGAGCGCGGGATCATCGGCGTGATGCTGGAGAGCTTCATCGAGGAGGGCGCGCAGAAGCTCGGCGACCCCGCCCAGCTCGTCTACGGCCGCTCCATCACCGACAAGTGCATGGGCTGGGGCACCACCGAGCAGGTCCTGGGCGGACTCGCCGAGGCGGTCCGCAAGCGCCGCGCGGCCTGACCCCCGCCGCCGGGGCACGGCCCAGGCCCGGCCGCGCCCCGGCCGCACGTCCGCGCGGCGACCTGACACGCGTCCGCCGGCGCGCTCCCGGGCGCCTCGGCCCTGGTCGGCGCCCCGCCCGCGCGGCCTGAGCACGGTGCCTCCTGTTCGCGGCGCACCCGCGCTGCTAGGCTGGGCGCGGTCGCTGACACCGTGCGGGAGAGAGTCCGTGCAGCCGGCACGGGCCGCCGAAGGAGCAATTCCTCCCCAGAGAACCTCTCAGGCGCGCCGGACCGCGGGGTCGAGACCACTCTGGAAAGCAGGGGCGCGTGCGCCCCTCGCCGAAGGTGCAAGCCGCGTTCCGCGCGGCGAAGCTCTCAGGCTCCGATGACAGAGGGGGAGGATGGCAGCGCCATGTCGAATCGACGTCCATCCTCTCGGGAGCGACCATGACTGCGCCGGACCAGGGGTCCGCACTCCGCACCACACCGCTGCACGCGGTCCACCAGCGCGCCGGGGCCACCCTGGTCGACTTCGCCGGCTGGGAGATGCCGCTGCGCTACGCCGGGGAGCGCGCCGAGCACACCGCCGTACGCGAGCGCGCCGGGCTGTTCGACCTCTCCCACATGGGCGAGATCCACGTCGTCGGGGCCCAGGCCGCCGACCTGCTCGACTACGCCCTGGTGGGCCACCTGTCGCAGGTCGCGGTGGGCCGCGCCCGCTACACCATGATCACCGCGGCCGACGGCGGCGTGCTGGACGACCTCATCGTCTACCGGCTGGCCGATGACGACTACCTGGTGGTGGCCAACGCCGCCAACACCGCCGCCGTGCTCGCCGCGCTGACCGAGCGCGCCGCCGGGTTCGACGCCCGGGTCGAGGACCGCTCGGCCGACTACGCGCTGATCGCCGTGCAGGGCCCGGCCGCCGCCGCGGTCCTGGCGCCGCTCACCGACGCCGACCTCGACACCATCAAGTACTACGCCGGCTACCGGCACACCGTCGCCGGGCGGCCGGCGCTGCTGGCCCGCACCGGCTACACCGGCGAGGACGGCTTCGAGATCTTCCTCACGCCCGGCACCGAGGCCCCGGCCGTGTGGGCGGCCCTGCTGGAGGCCGGCGAACCCCACGGCCTGGTGCCCGCCGGGCTGTCGGCCCGCGACACCCTGCGCCTTGAGGCCGGCATGCCGCTCTACGGCAACGAACTCGACCCCGGCACCACCCCCTACGAGGCCGGGCTGGGCCGCGTGGTCAAGCTCGACAAGCCCGGCGACTTCGTGGGCCGCGCGGCGCTGGCCGCGGCCGCCGGGTCCGGTCCCCGCCGCCGGCTGGTGGGCCTGGTGGCGCGCGGCCGCCGCCCGCTGCGCAAGGGCAACCCGGTGCTGTGCGACGGCCGCGAGGTCGGCGTGGTGACCAGCGGCGCGCCCTCGCCCACCCTGGGCTCGCCCATCGCCATGGCCTACGTCGAGGCCGCGCTCGACTCCGCATCGGGCGCGTTCAGCGTCGACGTGCGCGGGCGGGCCGAAGAGGTCGACCTCGTCGACCTGCCCTTCTACAAGCGCGACCGCTGACGCGCGCGCCCCGCCCGCACCGGGCGGGGCGCGTGCGGACCGCCCGGCCGACCCGGCAGAATCTATTACGTCCCAGCGGAACCGGCCCCGGTCCGCACCGGATCCGCCCGCGCCGCACGCCGAGGCACCGCGGCAGCCGGCCCGCCCCGGACCACCACGACCTCCTGGAGAGTTGAATTGAGCGTTCCCGCGGAGTTGCACTACACGAGTGAGCACGAGTGGGTGGCCGTCGCCGACGGCGTGGCCACGGTCGGGATCACCGCCTATGCCGCCGAAGCGCTCGGCGACATCGTGTTCGTCGAACTGCCCGAGGTCGGCGGCACGGTCTCCTCCGGTGACACCTGCGGCGAGGTGGAGTCCACCAAGTCCGTGAGCGACCTGTACTCCCCTGTCAACGGCGAGGTCGTGGCGGTCAACGAGGCGGCGGTCGCCGATCCCGAGGTGATCGGCACCGACCCCTACGGGCAGGGCTGGCTGTTCAAGGTCGAGGTCTCCGAGGAGCCGGCCGACCTGCTCTCGCCGGAGCAGTACACGCAGTTGACCGAAGGAGAGGGGTAAATCCATGGCCGCCCAGCCCAACCCGTTCGACCAGTCCCTCGGCCAGGTCGACCCCGAGGTCGCCGCCGCCGTCGCCGCCGAACTCGGCCGCCAGCGCGACACCCTGGAGATGATCGCCTCGGAGAACTTCGCCCCCCGGGCGGTTCTGGAGGCCCAGGGCACCGTCCTGACCAACAAGTACGCCGAGGGCTACCCCGGCAAGCGCTACTACGGCGGCTGCGAGCACGTCGACGTCGTGGAGCAGCTGGCCATCGACCGCGCCAAGGCGCTGTTCGGCGCCGAGCACGCCAACGTGCAGCCGCACTCGGGCGCCCAGGCCAACACCGCCGTGTACTTCTCGCTGCTCCAGCCGGGCGACACCATCCTGGGGCTGGACCTCGCCCACGGCGGACACCTCACCCACGGCATGCGGCTCAACTACTCCGGCAAGATCCTCAACGCGGTCGCCTACCACGTGCGGCCCGACGACGGCACCGTCGACTACGACGAGGTCGAGGCGCTGGCCAAGGAGCACCGGCCGCGGATGATCGTCGCCGGCTGGTCGGCCTACCCCCGGCAGCTGGACTTCGCCCGGTTCCGCCAGATCGCTGACAGCGTCGACGCGCTGCTGCTGGTCGACATGGCGCACTTCGCCGGCCTGGTGGCCGCCGGCCTGCACCCCAACCCGGTGCCGCACGCCGACATCGTCACCACCACCACCCACAAGACCCTGGGCGGTCCGCGCGGCGGGCTCATCCTGAGCAAGGAGGAGTTCGGCAAGAAGATCAACTCCGCGGTGTTCCCGGGCATGCAGGGCGGGCCGCTGGAGCACGTCATCGCGGGCAAGGCCGTGTGCCTGAAGATCGCGGCGGGCGAGGAGTTCGCCGACCGGCAGCGCCGCACGCTGGCGGGCGCCCGGATCCTGGCCGAGCGGCTTCTGGCGCCCGACGCCGTCGAGGCGGGGGTCAAGGTGCTCAGCGGCGGCACCGACGTCCACCTGGTGCTGGTGGACCTGGTGGACTCCCAGCTCAACGGCCGCGAGGCCGAGGACCGGCTGCACGGGATCGGGATCACGGTCAACCGCAACGCGGTGCCCAACGACCCCCGGCCGCCCATGGTGACCTCCGGCCTGCGCATCGGCACCCCGGCGCTGGCCACCCGCGGGTTCACCGAGGAGGACTTCACCGAGGTCGCCGACGTCGTGGCCGAGGCGCTCAAGCCCGACTACGACGCCGAGTCCCTGCGCGGCCGGGTGGCCGCGCTCGTGCGCAGGCACCCGCTCTACGCGGACCTGTAGAGGGCTCCACCGCCCTCCTCGGCGCGGCCGGCGGCCCGCTCCCCGGGCCCGCCGGCCGCGCCGCACCCGTCCCGCACCCATCCGCAGGAGGGCAACCATGGCCATCAGCGCTTTCGACCTGTTCACCATCGGCATCGGCCCCTCCAGCTCGCACACCGTGGGCCCGATGCGCGCCGCCCGCACGTTCGTCACCGGGCTGGCCGACTCCGGCCTGCTGGAGCGCACGGCCTCCGTGCGCGCCGAGCTGTACGGCTCGTTGGCGCTGACCGGCAAGGGCCACGGCAGCGACCGCGCGGTGCTGCTGGGCCTGATGGGCGAGACCCCCGAGGACGTCGACGTCGACGCGGTCCCCGCCCTGGTGGAGTCGGTGGCCGAGCGGGGCCGGCTGGCCCTGGGCGGTGTCCGCGAGATCCCGTTCGACCCCGCCGCCGGCATCGACTTCCGCCGCCGCGAGAGCCTGCCCGGCCACCCCAACGGCATGCGGTTCCTCGCCCTGGACGCCGACGGCGCCGAGCTGCGCTCGCGCACCTACTTCTCGGTGGGCGGGGGGTTCGTGGTGGACGAGGCCGCCGTGGGCGCCGACCGCATCACCCCCGACGACACCCGGCTGCCCTACCCGTTCGCCTCGGCCGCCGAGCTGCTGGAGCGCTGCCGCGAGACGGGCCTGTCCATCAGCGCGATCATGCTCGCCAACGAGCAGGCGTTCGGCCGCTCGGCCGCCGAGGTGCGGGCCGGGCTGCTGGAGATCTGGCGGGCCATGCGCGAGTGCGTGCGCCGGGGCGTGACGACCGAGGGCACCCTGCCCGGCGGCCTGAAGGTGCCCCGCCGCGCGCCCCGGCTCTACCGCCAGCTGGGCGGCTCCTGCGACGATGCGGGCCTGGCCCGCCCCACCCACAGCGACCCCGCCGACCCCATGCGCGGCACCGACTGGATCTCGCTGTACGCGCTGGCGGTCAACGAGGAGAACGCGGCCGGCGGCCGGGTGGTGACCGCGCCGACCAACGGCGCCGCCGGGATCGTGCCGGCGGTCCTGCACTACTACAGCCACTTCACCCAGGGCGCGAGCGACGACGGCGCGGTCCGCTTCCTGCTCACCGCGGCCGCGATCGGGATCCTGTACAAGCAGAACGCGTCGATCTCGGGCGCGGAGGTCGGCTGCCAGGGCGAGGTCGGCTCGGCGTCGTCCATGGCCGCCGCCGGCCTCGCGGAGGCGTGGGGCGCCACCCCCGCCCAGGTCGAGAACGCCGCCGAGATCGCGATGGAGCACAACCTCGGCCTCACCTGCGACCCGATCGGCGGCCTGGTCCAGGTGCCGTGCATCGAGCGCAACGCCCTGGCGGCGGTGAAGGCGGTCAGCGCCACCCGCATGGCCCTGCGCGGCGACGGCAGCCACTTCGTCAGCCTCGACAAGGTCATCAAGACCATGCGCGACACCGGCCGCGACATGATGGACAAGTACAAGGAGACGTCCCGGGGGGGCCTGGCGGTCAATGTCATCGAGTGCTGATGCGGCGTTGCCCGGCGGCGTGCCCCGAGAACCGGCGTGAGCGGAGGTCCCACCGTGCCAACGGGTGAGGCGGACGGCGGCGGGCCCAGTGTCGAGGACGGCATCCGGGCGCTGCTGCTGCTGATGCCGCGGCTGGTGGGGCGGGCCAAGCGGCTGCCGGTGCCCGAGGAGCTGCGCTCGTTCTCGCTGGCGCCCCGGCACCTGTCGCTGCTGGCCTACCTGCTGTTCGACGGGCCGATGAGCGTGACCGAGCTGGCCGGGCGGCTTGAGGTCGCGCCGGCCACCGCGAGCCTGATGGTGGGCGACCTCAGTCGGCAGGGCGTGCTGGACCGGCGCGAGGACCAGGCCGACCGGCGGCGGATGATCGTGAGCATCGCCGAGCAGCACCGCCCGGCCATCCGGGCGTGGCTGGCCCAGGGCGCCGAGGCGTGGCGGGTGGCGCTGGAGCCGCTGAGCCCGGCTCAGCGGCGGATGTTCGTGGACACCCTCGCCGTCTACGAGCGCGAGGTCGCCCGCCGCGGCGACGGCGGGGGCGCCTAGGCGGCGGATGCGCCCGTCCGCCCCAGGGGTCAGGCCGACTGGGCAGGGGCCTCGTAGTGGCCGCGCAGCAGGCGTTCGCGCTCGTCGTCGGTGGAGAGCGGGCAGCTGGCGCACTTGGCGTCGCCGAAGCGGTAGTAGAAGCAGCACCCGCCCGACACCAGGAACATCCGCTCGGGCCGGTGCCGCGGCCGGCCCGCCAGGGCCAGGGGGAACGGCCGCTGGCGCGGGGCCACGCGGTCGCGGTCGTGGTTGAGGCAGGCCACCATGCGGCGGGCGCGCTCCCAGGCGGCCGCCTGGTCGGCGCCGACCTCCTCGGAGGCCAGCAGCAGGGCCTCGTGCAGGGCGTCGGCGACCATGCTCCACTGCGGGCGCAGGCCGAACCGGGTGGTGGCGCGCACCGCCTCGATCGCGGGTTCCAGGGCGGCGGCCGCCGAGGACACGAACCAGCGGTCCAGGTCGGCCTCGGAGTCCAGGACCCGCACGCCGGGGGCGTCGGCCAGCGGGTCGCCGGGCAGGACCGCGGCGTCGGACAGGCGCAGCGTGAGGCGGTCCAGCCGCCCGGTCTCGGTGCGGCGCACCCACAGCAGGTGCGCGGCCAGCAGCGGCGCGCGGCCGGTGAGGTAGGCGGCCATGGCGGCCAGGGTCATGACCTGGCGGCCCATGTCGGCGGCGAGGAACGCCGAGGACGCGGTGCGGTGGCCCTGGCAGGAGTGCTCGGTGAGGGTGTCGATGAGGTCGGGGACGCGGTCGGGCAGCCGGTCCAGGCGGATCCACTCGGGGCCGGCCGGCGCGGGGGCGCCGGGGGCCAGCAGGTCGGTCTTGTAGTACAGGTCGCGCTCGTTGACCCACTCCACGATCCCGGTGAGCGGATGGCTGCCGGCTCCCACCACGGGGCTCCCTTCACGGCGCACGGAAAACACGCCCGGGCCGCGGGGCGCGGGGGCGCCGGCCGGCCGGGTGTCCGTAGGTAAGCCTAGCCTCAGAAGAGCGAACCGTACATACCGCAATCGGGGTGGCGAACGGTGCGACACCTCTCAGGCCACCCGCGGCGACCCGCGGCCGACCATCCGACGGCGAATCAGCGAAACCGGTGGTTGCGGTCCCAATCAGTGGGTTAACGTGGCAGAACACGCGCTGACAAGGGGGACCCGGGTGGGCAAGCGGCTGGTGCTGTGGGACATCGACAAGACCCTGATCGACGTCGACGGCCTCGGATCCGAGATCTTCTCGGCGGCGTTCGCGGAGTTCAGCGGATTAGCCCGGCACCGCCCCACCCACGGCCCCGGCCGCACCGAGTGGCAGTGGTTCCAGGACACCCAGCTCGCCAACGACCTCGTGCCCACCGACGACTGCTTCCCGCGCTTCCTGAGCATCCAGGACGCCATGTTCGAGGCGCGGGCCGCCGAGTTCGCCGAACGCGGGCAGGTGCTGCCCGGCGCCCGCGAGGCGCTGGAGCGCTGCGCGGCCAACCCCGACATCATCTCCTCGCTGCTGACCGGCAACACCCGCCGCAACGCCGAGCGCAAGCTCGCCGCGTTCGGCCTGGACCACCTCGTCGAGATCCCCATCGGCGGCTACGGCGACGACCACCGGGAGCGCCCCGAACTGGTACGTGTCGCGCGCGAGCGGGTGCAGGAGGCCACGGGGATCGCGTTCACCGCCGACACCACCGTGCTGGTGGGCGACAGCCCCAACGACGTCATGGCCGCCCTGCACGGCGGCGCCCGGATCGTGGCCGTGGCCACCGGGATCGTGTCGGCCGACGAACTCCGCGCCGCCGGGGCCGACACCGTGCTGGACGACCTCTCCGACACCGATGCCGTGCTGGAGCTGCTGCTGGGCTGAGCCCGGGCCGGCCGGCGGCCGCGCGGGGCCTTCCGCGCGGCCGCCGGCGTGGCACGAGGTGAGCGGCGCCGGAGGTTCCCCCCGATGTCCTCCAGCGCCGCTCTTCCAGGGTGGTCGGTGTGCGCCCTCAGACGAGGGCGCGCCGGGGGTGCCGGGGCGGCGCCGCCATCGACACCCGGATCACGGCGGGCACCCGCTCCAGGTCCAGCGCGGTGCGCAGGTCGGCGAGCGCCTCGGCGCGCACGCGGCGCCACACGGCCGCCACGTCGGCGTCGTCGTCCAGGGTGAGGTCGAGCCGCACGTGCGGCGCCGCGCTGGACTCGGTCAGCCGCGCCCGCGCCCGGCGCACGCCGGGGTACTCCCGCACCGCGTCCTCGAACGCGCCGCGCGCCGCCCGCGCGGGCAGGTCGGTGGTGCCGCCCCGGGGGTCGGGCTCCACCGCCACCCGGCCGACGGTGTCGCCGCGCCCCTGGACCGCCAGCCAGCGCAGCGCCAGCAGGGCGGCCAGCACGGCCGCGGCCGCCGCGGCGTAGGGCAGCCACGCGCCGCCGATCCCCAGCGCGCCCGGGGTTTCGGCCAGGCCGGCGCGCGGCGTGGGGACGGGCAGCAGCCCGCGCCCGGCACCCAGCGCCGCCGCGCCCAGAACGGCCAGCAGCAGCCCCACGGTCGCCAGCCCCCAGCGGTTGCCCCGCGCCGACCTGCGCGCCCTGCGGCCCAGCGAGGTGGTCATCGGCCCGGTCACGCCTTCGCGCAGCGGACGTGGGTGATCACCTTGAAGTCGCCCAGCGGGGCGATCTCGGTGAGCCGCCGCTCCACCGCCGCCGCGACCTGCCCGCGCAGCTCGGGCGCCTCGATGAGGTCGGTGTGCACCCGGACGCCGATCCGGTGGCGCCCCACGGTGACGCGGGCGGCCCGCACCCCGCCCACGCTCTGGGCGGCCAGCACCAGGGTGCGCCGCAGCGCCGGACGCGACAGCCCCACCACCAGGTCGGGGTCGTCGGTGCGCAGCGGCGCGAACCGGCCCCGGCCGGGAAGGAGCGCGATCGCGATCAGGGCCAGCCCGATCAGCGCGAGCAGCAGCGAGGCGGCCTGCACGGCGGGGTCGCCCCACTGGGCGCCCACGGCGTACTCCTCGGCGGTGGTGGTCACGGCGGTGCGCATGGGGCTGCCCACCAGCGCCGAGACCACCTCGGCGGCGGCGAGGGCGGCGACCAGCAGCACCAGGGCGCCGACGATCAGCGCCGGCCAGGAGCGCCGCGGGCGGAAGGTGTGCACGGCCACGCGGCGCGCCCGCCGTGCCGTCGCGGGATCCGGGCGCATGAGCGCGTCTTCCACGGTTGTCATGCCAGTTGTCCCTCCCCAGTAGTGGTTCGGGCCGCCGAGGGGGGCGGCCGGTCAGTGGGCGCGGCCGCCGCGCACCAGATCCGCGATCTCGATGTCGACGCGGCGCACCGCCATCCCCGTCAGGTCCTGCACCGTCCGGGCGGTGTGCGCCCGGACCTCCCGTGTCACCTCGCGCACCGAGCGCGGGTAGCCCACGGCGATCCGCAGCCGCAGCGTGGCGGTGCCGCCGTTGCCGCTGACGCGGGCCTGGGCCCGCACGCCCGAGACCGCGCGGCCGGCGCCCGGCGGTGTGCCGCCGGCGGTGCGCCTGACCCCCGCGACCTGGACGGCGGCGTGGGCGGCGATCGCGGCCACCACGTCGGCGCCGATGACCGTGCGGCCGCGCTCGGCCGCGGCGGCGTCGGGGCCCTCGGGGGCCGCCGGCCGCCGGTGCGGCGGCGCGGGGTCCGCGGCGGTGGTCGCCGTCATGGTCGCCTCCTCACACGTCTCCAGGTCGCTGCCGGGGCGGCTGCGGGGCCCGCCGGCCCGGGGTCACCCGCGGCGGCCCGCGAAGAGCTGCCTCAGATCGAGTTCGCCCTCGAACGCGCGGCCGGCCAGGAAGCCGATCACGCCCAGCACGAGGACGAGGACGAAGGCGCCGAAGCCGCCGAAGGCCCCGGCGAGTCCGAGTACGGACCCGAAGGCCAGTCCCACGATCGGCCACATGTGCGTTCCTCCTTGTAGTCGGCGGGTTCACCCGCGGGTGCCCGTGTCGGCGAGGTCGATGTCGGCCACCCGGACCTCGACATCGAGCGGCCCCGCGGAGCCGCCGCGGGCGGCCAGCACCGCGGCGCGGACATCGGCGGCGATGTCGGGGATGGGGCGGCCGTAGCGCACCACCACGCCGACCTCGACCCCCTCGGCGCGCACCGCCACCCCCTCGACCCGGCCTCCGGGGCCGGGCGTGGCGGTGGTGCCGAACGCGCCCGCCGACAGCGCCACGACGCCGGGGACCGCCCGCACCCGCGCGGCGATCCGCTCGGCCTCGGCCGTGGCGGGGTCGCCGCCGCCCGCCGGGTCTGCGCCACCGGCCACCGGGATCAGCGGACCCGGGGCTCGGAGTCGTCGCCGGACTCGGAGTCGTCGGTGTCGTCGGGCAGGTGGATGTCGTCGACGGTGATGTTGACCTCGGTGACCTCCAGGCCGGTCATGCGCTCGACCCCCTGGATGACGTTGCGGCGCACCGCGCCGGCGAGGTCGGGGATGGCGACCCCGTACTCCACCACCAGGTCGATGTCGACGGCGGCCTGGCGTTCGCCGACCTCGACGGCCACGCCGCGCGCGGCCGAGGCGGTGGTGCCGCCCCCCGAGACCCGGTCGCGCACGGCGCCGAACGCCCGGGTGGAGCCGCCGCCCATGCGGTGGACGCCGTCGACCTCGCGCGCGGCCATGCCCGCGATCTTGGCGACGACGTGGTCGGCGATGGTGGTGCGGCCGTTGGCCGTGACCAGTTCGCGTCCGGCGCCGCCCCGGGCGCCGCCGGTGGCGCCGCTTTCGCGGGCGCCGGGCACGGTCGGCTCCGCACTGGTGTTCGTCACAGTCGCTCCCCCTGGTCGAATCGGACCGGCCGCCATGCGCGCGGGCCGCGGGCCCTGCGGCGGCTCCCGCACCGGCGCTCGCGGCCGGTGCGCCCCCCTGGCGGACGGCCGCCGGCCGTCGATGTCACGCACTTAAGGACACGGGGAATCGCCGGCGCTCACGCCACCACACAGGTGGCGTGCGCCACAGAAATCCCCGTGCGAGTGAGATTTCACTGTAGCGCTACCGAGGGTAATCAACAATGGTCATGCCGTAATTACACCTGATGAAGTGGGGTGACCGACGACGATGCGAGCGTCGCCCCCGCCACCGCCCGGGCCCCGCCCGCCGGGCGCGCCCGACTCCGCGCTGGTCGCCCGCGCCCAGGACGGCGACGCCGACGCCTTCGAGGCCCTGGTGCGGCGCCACCAGGACACGGTGTACCGGATCGCGCTGCGGGTCCTCGGCCACGAGGGCGACGCCGCCGACGCCGCGCAGGACGCTCTCGTCGCGGCCTGGCACCGGCTGCCCGACCTCGCCGACCCCGCGAGCTTCCGGGCGTGGCTCTACCGCATCGCCGGCCGCCGCGCGCTCAACCTCGCCCGCGCCCGCGCGCCGGAGGCCCCGGCCGACCGCGTCGAGGCCGCGGCCGGCCTGCCCGGACCCGAGCAGCACACCGTCGCCGGCGGCCTGCGCCGGGCGCTCGCGCGGGCGCTGGCCGCGCTCCCACCGGGCCAGCGGGCCTGCTGGGTGCTGCGGGAGCTGGAGGGTATGGGCTACGAGGAGATCGCCGAGGTCGTGGGAGCCGGACCGGACGCGGTGCGCGGGCGCATCCACCGCGCCCGCGCCCGGCTCGTGGAGGAGTTGGCGCCATGGCGGTAGACCCCGGACCCGGCGGCGCGCTGCCGTGCGGCACCGACCCCCAGGAGCTGATCGAGCACCTGGCCGCGGGCGCGCCCACCGGCCACGAGCGCGCCTGCCCGCACTGCCGCGCCGCCGCGGCGGAGTTCGCGCCGCTGCTGGCCGCCCGCGACCGGCTGGCCGGCGAGCCGGTGGCCGCCCCGCCCCGCCTGCTGGACGACGTCATGCGCACGGTGCGCGCCGACCCGCGCTCCCGCCGCGTCTACCGGCTGCCCGGCCAGGAGGCAGGCACCACGCGGGTGCGCCGGCGGGTGGCGGCGGCCCTGCTGCGCACCGCCGCCGAACAGGTGCCCGGGGTGCGGCTCGTCCGCGTGCGCGAACTGCGCCAGGACGCCGACGGCGTGGCCGTGGTGGTCGCGGCGGTGCTGGAGGCGGGCGCGCCCATCCCCGAGACGGCGCGGGCGCTGCGGGAGGCGGTGCGCGCGGCCGGGCGCGCGGGGCTGGGCTGGGAGGTGGCCGCGGTCGACATCGAGGTGGCCGACGTGCGGGGCGGCCCCGAGGGGTGAGCGCGCGCCGTGCGGCCGCACGGCGCGGGCGGGGTCAGCGGAAGACGACGGTGCGCCGGCCGTTGAGCAGCACGCGGCGCTGGGCGTGCCAGTTGACGGCCCGCGCCAAGGCCACGGACTCCAGGTCGCGGCCGATCGCGGTGAGCTGCTCGGGGCTGTGGGTGTGGTCGACCCGCGCGACCTCCTGCTCGATGATGGGGCCTTCGTCGAGGTCGGCGGTGACGTAGTGCGCGGTGGCGCCGATCAGCTTGACCCCGCGCGCGTGCGCCTGGTGGTAGGGCCGCGCGCCCTTGAAGCTGGGCAGGAAGGAGTGGTGGATGTTGATGATCCGCCCCGCCATCTTGGCGCACAGCCGCTCCGACAGCACCTGCATGTAGCGCGCCAGCACCACCAGGTCGATGTCGTAGGAGTCGACCAGTTCCAGCAGCCGCGCCTCCTGGTCGGCCTTGGTGTCGGGGGTGACCGGCAGGTGGTGGAAGTCGAGGTCGTAGGAGCGCGCCAGGAACTCCAGGTCGGGGTGGTTGGAGACCACCGCCGCGATGTCGGCGTCGAGCAGGCCGCTGCGCCGGCGGTAGAGCAGGTCGTTGAGGCAGTGGCCGAACCGGGAGACCATGACGAGCACGCGCGGCCGGACGTCGCGCGGGCGGAGGTCCCACTCCATGTCGAAGTCGGCCGCCAGCGAGGCGAACGCGCCGCGCAGCAGGTCCTCGGCCGCGCCGTCGGCGGGGGCCGCGGTGAACTGCGTGCGCAGGAAGAAGCGGTTGGCGTAGGGGTCGCCGTACTGCTGGCTCTCGGTGATGTTGCAGCCGTGCTGGTACAGCAGGTCGGCCACGCCCGCCACGATGCCCCGGGTGTCGGGGCAGGACAGGGTCAGCACGTACTCGCGCTCGTTGGCACCGGCGCTCATGGGTGGCACTCCCAGGGGTCCGCGGTCGGCATCGAGGTTGCCGGGCCTTTCAGCCTAGCGGCGCCCCGGGACGGCCGGAGCCCTTTCGCCCCGCCTGTGGACGACCGCGCGCCGCCGCGTCCGCCCACGTCAGGCGCTGCCCGGGACACGAAGCCCCCACCGGCGGCGAATCGGACATGAACCTTTTTCACCTTGATGTGCGATCCTCGGGGCATGCCGAGCGACCGCGAGTACTACGACGGGGCCACCAGCCGGCTCAGCGCCCCCTTCGCCATCGTGGACATGGCCGCCTTCCGCGCCAACGCCGCCGACCTCGCCCGGCGCGCCGGCGGGGTACCGGTGCGCGTCGTCACCAAGTCCCTGCGCTGCCGCCACCTCATCCGCGAGGCCCTGGCCCTGCCCGGCTTCGCCGGGGTCATGGCCTTCACCCTGCCCGAGGCCCTGTGGCTGGCCGCCGGCGACGCCGCCGGGCCCGTCAGCGACGACATTCTGGTGGCCTACCCCACCGCCGACACCCGCGCCATCGCCGCCCTGGCCGCCGACCCCGAGGCCGCCGCGCGCATCACGCTCATGATCGACCACACCGACCACCTGGACATGATCTCCGCCGCCGCGCCCGGCCCCGCCCACCCCGTCAAGGTGTGCCTGGACATGGACACCAGCTGGCAGCCCCTGGGCCCGCGCACCCACATCGGCGCCCGGCGCTCCCCCGTGCGCACCCCCGCCCAGGCGGCCGCGCTGGCCCGCGCCGCAGCCGCCCGCCCCGGCCTGCGGCTGGAGGGCGTGATGGCCTACGAGGCGCAGATCGCCGGGGTGGGCGACGCCCCGCCCGGCCGCCCGCTCTACGGCGCCGTGCTGCGCTGGGTGCAGGGCCGCTCGCGGCGGGAGCTGGCCCGGCGCCGCGCCGCGCTCGTGCGGGCGGTGCGCGGTGTCGCCGACATCCGGTTCGTCAACGGCGGCGGCACCGGCAGCGTGCACACCACCCGCCGCGAGCGCGCGGTGACCGAGGTCGCGGCCGGCTCCGGGCTGTACCACCCGGCGCTGTTCGACCACTTCACCGGGTTCACCGGGCGCCCGGCGGCGCTGTTCGCGCTGCCCGTGGTGCGCCGCCCCGGCCCCGGGGTGGCGACCGTGCTGGGCGGGGGCTACCTCGCCTCGGGCCCGCCCGACCCGGCCCGCCTGCCCCGGCCGCACCTGCCGGCGGGGCTGTCCTACAGCCCCACCGAGGGCGCCGGCGAGGTGCAGACGCCGCTCCTGGGCGCCGCCGCCGACTCCCTGCGGATCGGCGACCGCGTGTGGCTGCGCCACGCTAAGGCGGGCGAGCTGTGCGAGCGGTTCGGCGAACTCCACCTGGTCGAGGGCCCCGACCCCGACGACGTCACCGCCGTGCCCACCTACCGGGGCGAGGGCAAGGCGTTCCTGTAGCGCGCGCCCGGGCGGGGCCCCGGACACGCCGAAGGGGAGGGCGGGCGCCCTCCCCTTCGCGGTGTGCGCGGATCAGCGGCCGCGCCGCGACCTGCGCACCATGGCGATCAGGCCGACCGTGAGGGCCAGCCCCACGCCCGCGCCGAGGATCAGGACCTCGGGCGAGAGCCGGGCGCGCGAGGTGTAGGTGGACACCACCTCGCCGTCGCCCTGGACGAGCACGCTGCCCTCCGGGGGCTCGACGACGTGGCTGTCCAGCCGCACCGCGCCGCCGCCGGCCACCAGCGCGCGCGCCTCCTCGGCCAGGTGGGAGCCCGCGCCGCGGACCCGCTGCCAGCCGCGCCGCGCGACGTTGGCCGGCTTGGTGCGGTCGGCGATCTCGTCGACCGTCTGGGCCAGGCGGCGCTGCACGCGTTCGATCTCGGCCTGCACAGTCGCGGGGTCGCGCGGTGCCGCCGCGGGGTCGCGTTCCTCCATAAAGCGCTTCCTTCCGCTACCGCAGGGTGGTCGCCTGAGAGGAGCCGGGGGTGGCCTCCCGCTCTGAGGCACCCCCTCCGGGGTCGTCGGAGCGCGTGAAGCCCAGGGCGCCTTCGATTCCGTCCACGACACGGAAGAAGTCCAGCGTGGACAACCACAGTTTATAGACGATCGCCACCTCGAACGCGAGGAGCAAAACACCCGCGATCACGGCGATCGCGACAATCGCGGACGGGGCGGCCGCACCGGCCAGCGGCGCCAGCACGAACACCGCCATCTGGAACTCGATGCCGCTGACCAGGTGGGTGCGCACCCGGTGGGCGCGCAGGAACTCCCAGAACCGCTGGTACCAGGGGAACCGGGACCGGAACTCCTGGTGCAGGTCGACCTTTGGCAGCCGCACGTCGGGCTGCTTGCCGGCGTCGCGGTCGTAGCGCGACTCCTTCTCGGTCTGGGTGCGCAGGATGTGCTCCAGCACCGAGATCCCGTGCCGCAGCACGGCCTGCTCGCCCTGGTCGCTCAGCGGGCGCCGGGCGCCGGTGTCCTCGGGCTCCAGCATGGACAGCTCGGCGCGGGCCCGCTCCAGGGCCCCGGCGATGCGCGAGCGCATCTCGCGGCGCACCTTGTAGACCTGGAGCGCGTTGAGGTAGCGCAGCATGTCCACGAACACCACGGCCAGCGCCATCCAGACGAACACCACCTGGCCGGTGAGCACGTACTGGCCGCCCATCAGGGCGATGGCGCACACCAGCACCCGCAGCCGGTCGAAGAGGTAGTCCATCCACGAGCCGAACAGGGTCTCGCGGTCGGTGAGCCGGGCCAGCTTGCCGTCCATGCAGTCGACCAGGAAGCACAGGTAGTACAGCAGGGCGCCCAGCAGCAGGAACGGCCACCACGCCACCGCGAAGGCCGCCGCCGCGCCAAGACCCAGGAACAGCGCGCTGACGGTGAGCTGGTTGGGGGTGATGCGCGTCCGGTTGGCGATCACGCGGACGAGGCGCACGGCGAGGGGGTCGGCGAACGCGACGGTCCACCAGGAGTCACGCGTCCGCAGCGTGCGCTCCTTGACCTCCTCCAGCGTGAAACCAGACATCGTCGAAAGAACTCCAGACGCGAAGCGGATGAGCTTCCACCCTGCGCGGCCCGCCGGGCGCGTCCGGCGGCCGGGGGACGCCGCCCGAGTCTACGCAGCCCACGGCCGCTGTACGCGCACCCAGCGCGCAGGTGCCGACCACCCTAGGGGATGTCCGGGCGCGACGCCCCTCCCGCCGGGCAACCGAGTTCTGTTCGCAACCGAACGCGCGCCGTGTTCACCACCGCGCAACACCGGCCGCCGCTCCCCGGGCGTCCGCGCGGCGCCTAGGCTGGATCGGCGAAGCCCCATTGACCAGCGGTTCAAGGAGACCAGTGAGCGAGACCACCGTCCGGCTGCAGCCCGGCGACACCGCGCCCGACTTCACCCTCACCGCCGACGACGGCGGCAAGGTCAGCCTCGCCGACGTGCTGGCCGGCGGCAGGCGCGTCGTGCTGTACTTCTACCCCGCGGCGATGACCCCGGGCTGCACCACCGAGGCGTGCGACTTCCGCGACAGCCTCGGCGACTTCTCCGGCGCCGGCGTCGCCGTGCTGGGCGTCTCCCCCGACGCCCCCGAGCGCCTCGCGCGGTTCCGCGAGCAGGAGGGCTTGACCTTCCCGCTGCTCAGCGACCCCGAGAAGGAGGTGCTGCGCGCCTACGGGGCTTTCGGCGAGAAGAAGAACTACGGCCGCGTCGTGCAGGGGGTCATCCGCTCCACGTTCGTGATCGACCCCGACGGCACCGTGGCCAAGGCGTTCTACAACGTGAAGGCCACCGGGCACGTCGCGCGGATCAAGCGCGAACTCGGCCTGGGCTGAGGCGCTCCCCGGCGCCGGCCGGGCGGCCCGGTCGGCGCCGCCCGGCACCCGGCTTCCCGGCGGCCCGCGCCGGGCCGGCGGGGGCGCTGACCAGCGGATCGGGCCGGTGCGGGCGGCGGGTGCGGCGCGCCCGGCCGGCCCGCCGCCGACTTGCGCATCGGCGGTGGCGGTGCCACCCTCGGACGGACGACCCGGCCGCCGCCCGCCCGCACCGGCCCGCGCCGCCGGTCGTTCGGGGCCGTAGCCCAACGGCAGGAGGCACCAGGTTTAGGTCCTGTTCAGTGCGGGTTCGAATCCCGCCGGCCCCACAGCGGCAGCCGTCGCCTTCCGGGTGCCGCCGCGCACCGGCGCGGCGGCATCCCTCGTGCTCTCCGGCGCGTGCTCAGGATCGTGTTCAGGCCAGTCGGCCCCGTTGAGGGTGAACGCCTCGGGCGCCGGGTCGGCCCCCGACCACGTGCCGTTGAACCCGAGGTCCACCGACGCGCCCGGGCCCAGGCGGCCGCTCCAGGCGGCGTTGGCGGCCGTGACCCGCGTGCCCTCCTGGGGCCACACCGCGTTCCAGCCCGCGGCCGGCCGCTGCCCGGCGGCCGGCTCGCAGCCGAGTCCGCCGCTCAGGTCGGGGTCGCCTGCTTCCTGCTCAGCGGGTCGGCGATGTTCTCCAGCGACCGGCGGGCGACCTCGATGCCCAGCATCCACTGCACCAGCCCGGCGCCGATCATCAGCCCCGCGCCCAGGTAGTAGCCGGACGCCACCATCGCGACCTCCCCGGTGGCCACCAGGGCGCCGAACAGGCCCGGCCCCAGCACGCCGCCCAGCGCCGTTCCCACCGCGTAGAACAGGGCGATGGCCTGCGGGCGCGTCTCCATCGGGAACACCTCGCTGACGGTCAGGTAGGCCGAACTGGCCCCGGCCGAGGCGAGGAAGAACACCGCGCACCAGCAGGCGGTCACGGTCACCGCGTCCAGCGCGCCGGCCTGGAACAGCAGCCCGGTGCCTACCAGCAGCAGCCCCGATCCGGCGTAGGTCCCCGCGATCATCGGCCTGCGCCCCACCGAGTCGAACAGCGGCCCCAGCAGCACCGGGCCCAGGAAGTTGCCCAGCGCCAGCGGGATGATGAACAGCGGCGCGGTGTCGGAGGACACGTCGAAGAACGCGGTCAGCACCAGCGCCTGGGTGAAGAACACCGCGTTGTAGAGGAACGCCTGCCCGGCGAACAGCGCCAGCCCCACCACCGTGCGCCTCGGGTAGGTCCGCGCGAAGGTGCGGGCCAGTTCGGCGAAGGTGGTCCGGCTGCGCTGCTCCAGGGTGATGCCCTCGCCCGCCGGCGGCAGCCGGTCGCGGTGCGTCTCGCGCTCGACCTCCTCCTCGATGCCGCGCACCACCCGCTCGGCCTCCTCCTCGCGGCCGTGGATGACCAGCCAGCGCGGGCTCTCCGGGACGATCCGGCGCACCACCAGGATGACCAGGCCCAGCACCCCGCCCACGGCGAACAGCAGCCGCCAGCCCACGAACTCCGGGAGCAGGTCGGGGTTGAGCAGCGGGTAGGCCATGGCGGCCCCCACCGCCGCGCCCAGCCAGTAGGAGCCGTTGACCATGAGCGACACCCGCCCGCGCAGCCGCGCCGGGACCATCTCGTCGATGGCGGAGTTGATGGCTGCGTACTCGCCGCCGATCCCGAACCCGGTGAAGAACCGGCAGAGGTAGAACCACCAGACGCTGCCCGAGAACGCGGTGAGCACGGTCGCCGCCAGGTACACCCCGAGGGTGACCAGGAAGATCTTGCGCCGCCCCAGCCGCTCGGTGAGGTGGCCGAAGAACAGCGCGCCCAGGCACGCGCCGACCACGTAGACCGACGCGGCCGTGCCGACCTGCCCCTCGGTGATGCCCAGGCCGCTCGCGTCCTCGGTGATGCGCGAACCGATCGACCCGACGATGGTGACCTCAAGGCCGTCGAGGATCCACACGCTGCCCAGGCCC
Source organism: Streptomonospora nanhaiensis (assembly GCF_013410565.1). Classification (NCBI taxonomy): domain Bacteria; kingdom Bacillati; phylum Actinomycetota; class Actinomycetes; order Streptosporangiales; family Nocardiopsidaceae; genus Streptomonospora; species Streptomonospora nanhaiensis. The sequence goes on along the minus strand of NZ_JACCFO010000001.1, from coordinate 4,775,728 downwards.
AGGAGGATCAGCCAGTGCCAGCGCGCCCAGGGGAGCCGGTCGAGTCGTGCGGGGATGTCGGTGGTGACGCTCATGGAGCACCACCTACCTCGGCCGCCGGAGGTTTAACTCCGGTTGCCCCGCGGTCGGGCGGTGGCACCGCGCCCACCTGGGCCGACGCGCCGCTCCCGGTTCAGCACGAGGCCGTCAGGGCCGGAACAGCAGCGCCCACAGCACCACCGCCAGCAGCGCGAGCACGCCCACGGCCACGGCGGCCACCACCGGCAGCGGGCTCCCGCCCCGGTGCTTGCCCGAACTGGTCAGCCCCAGCGTGTCGGTGGAGTCGCGGATGGAGGTCAGCAGGTGCCCCACCGACTCCGGCCGGTGGCGCTGCAGCCGTTCCTGGAACTGCGACACCGAGTCCGAGACGGAGTCCTGCAGCTCGCTCACCGACTCCTGCAGGGAGTGGCGCAGCACCTGCGCGCCCTGCCGGAAGTGCTCGCGGGCGGCCTCCATGCCCTTCTCGGATTCGGCCGCCGGATCGCCGGGATCGGGGTCGCCGTCCTCGCCGCCGTCGGGGTCGTCGGCGCCCTGCTCGTGGCGGCCGCCGCCCGCGCCCGCGCCGGCGGTCGAGGCGCCGCGCCGCTCGTGCCGGCCCTCGCGCGCCGGAGGCGGCACCACCGGGCGCGGCGAGGTCTGCTCGGCCGACCGCGCCGCGGTCTCGGGGCTGGTCTCGGGCGCCCACGGCGCCAGGGCCGCGATCCGCAGCATCTTGGTGGCGTTCTCGGCGGTGAGGCGGTCGCCCGGCTGGACGTGCAGCAGCCCCGCGAGCACCGGCGCCAGCGGCCCGGCGTTCTGCGCGATGGCGGGCTCCTCCAGTTCGGCGCCCTTGAGGATGCGGATGTAGCCCTTGCGGTCGTAGGGCGGGTGGCCCTCGACGGCGGCGTAGAGCGTGGCGCCCAGCGACCACAGGTCGGACTCCGGTCCGACGGGGCCGGCCTTGGCGCGCTCGGGCGGGATGTAGGACGGCGAGCCGATGATGCGGCCCGAGGCGGTCAGCGCGGACTCCCCGGTCCAGGCGGCCAGCCCGAAGTCGGTGAGCACGACGCGGCCGCTCTCGCTGATCATGACGTTCTCGGGCTTGACGTCGCGGTGCACGATGCCCTCGTCGTGGGCGACCTTGAGCGCGTCGATCAGCTGGAGGCCGATCTCGGCCACGCGCTGGTAGGGCAGCGGCCCGGCGACCTGCACGATCTCGGCGAGGGTGCGCGCCTCGACGTACTCCATGACGATCCAGGGGCGGTCGTCCTCGTCCACCACGTCGAGCACGGTGACCACGCCGGGGTGGGTGAGGCGCGCCGCGACGCGGGCCTCGCGCGTGGTGCGCTGAAGCAGGGACTCGCGCTCGGCCGAACTGACGTCGCTGGGCAGCCGCAGCTCCTTGACCGCGACCTGGCGGTCGAGGACGAGGTCGGTGGCCAGCCAGACGGTGCCGACACCGCCGCGCGCGATCTCGCCGCGGAGTTCGTAGCGGCCCGCGAGCACGCGGCCCGCCGCCGTGGCGGCGGGGTCCGCCGGGAGCACGGACCCGGACCGCCGCACCGGCCGGTCCGTCTCGGGCTTCTCGATGGAGGACACGGTCAGTCAGCGGGTCTCGTCACGGGCCACGGCGGCCTCCTGCTGGCTCTTGCGGTCGCTGCGCGTGCCGCGCTCACATGCACGGATCATCGTTTATACCAGGCGGAACCGGCGTTGAAGCAGGTGGTTGCCGGATCACAGTCGATTAGGTTCGGTTTCGTTATGTGTCCACCGGGGGGCGGCGCGCACCGCGCCGCCCGTCCGCGGGGGTCAGCTCCACAGCGACTCGGGGTCGCGCACCGTGACCGGTCCGATCGCCAGCTCGCCCAGCGGGCCCTCTAGGCGCTTGGCGTCGCCGGCCACGATGGTCACCAGCTCCTCGGGGCGCAGGTACTCCCGCGCGCCCTCGGCGAGGTCCTCGGCGGTGATCGCCTCGAAGCCGGCGCGCAGCCGGTCGACGTGGTCGTCGGGCAGGTCGTGCACGACGATCTCGACGAGCGCGGCGGCCAGGCTGCGCGGGGTGGAGTAGGTGACCGGCAGGCCCACGGTGTTGGACTCGCGCACCGCCGACAGCTCCGCCTCGGTGACGCCGTCGCGGCGCAGCTTGTCGATCTCGCCGAGGGTGGCGGTGATGGAGTGCGCGGTGGTGTCGCGCTCGACCTGGGTGCTCACCAGGAACACGCCGCTGTCGCGGCGCAGGTCGAACCGGCAGCCGGCGCCGTAGGTGTAGCCCAGGCGCTCGCGCAGCTCCAGGTTGAGCCGCGAGGTGAACATGCCGCCGAGGACGTCGCCGACCCCGTCGGCGCGGGGCAGGTCGATCTCGGCGCGCGAGGGCGCGCGGTGCGCCATGATCAGCGCCGACTGCACGGAGTCGGGGCGGTCGATGACGAGCACGCGGGGCAGCTCCCCCGGCGCGGACTCCGGCGCGGTGCGGGGGACCTCGGGGGTGGCCGCGGCGTCGCCGAAGACGCGGGCGCCCAGCTCCTCCAGGTCGACGCCCGACAGGTCGCCCACCACCACGAGCGTGCCCGCCACGCCCGCGATCGATTCGGCGTGGAACGCGCGGACGGCGTCGGGCGTGATGTCCTTGAGCCGGACCGGGGCGCCGCTCAGCGGTGTGGCGTAGCGCCCGGTGAAGAGCTGCCCGCCGATGGCGCGGGTGGCCAGCGTGGAGGGCACCGAGGCGTCCAGCCAGAACCGCTCCAGGATCTGGTCGCGGCGGCGCACCACGTCGTCGTCGCGCAGCGCCGGGGTGCGCACGGCCTCGGCGAGCAGCGCGGTGGCGTCGGCCAGCCGGTTGGTGGGCGCGTCGACGCCGGTCACGAAGCTGTCCCAGGTCACCCGCGAGACCCACTCGGCGCCGTGCCGCTCCAGCGCGGGCGCCAGCGAGCTGTTGCCCTGGACGCCGTCCTCCAGCGCCTCGTTGGTGAGCGCGGCGACCCCCATGCGGTCCAGCGGCTCGCTCCCGCCGCCGGCCGGGTGCACCAGCCGCACCGAGGCGAACAGCTGGCCGGGGGCGTCGATGGCCACCACGGTGCCGTTGTTCACGCGCAGGCGGCGCGGCTTGGGGAACGCGTAGGACTTCGGGTCGCCGAGCACGGGGCGGGTCTGCAGCATGCGGGTCGGACTCTCTCTTCGCGGATGAGGGCGCCGGGAACGGCCCGGCGGCGGACTCGGGGTGCGGGGCGCGGCGGGCCGGGTCAGGCCGCCGGCCGCTCGCCCGCCTCGGTGTCGTCGGGGTCGAAGCGCACCGACAGCATGTTCTCGGGCACCAGCACCCGCTTGGCCTGGTCCACGATGTCGTCGGTGGTGACCTCGGCCCAGCGCTGCGGCCAGGTGTAGGCCAGCTCAGGGTCGCCGAAGAGCTGCGTGCAGGCGCTGATGCTGTCGGCCAGCCCGCTGGGGTGGGACAGGGTCTGGAGGTGGTCGCGCTCCAGCACGGCGCGGGCGCGCTCCAGCTCCTCGTCGGTGATGCCCTCGGCGAGCTTCTCGGTCTCCTCGATCATGGCGGCCTCAAGGTCGTCGCCGCTCACGCCCTCGCGGGCGATCATGTTCACCAGCATCAGGCTGGGGGTGTAGCGGAACGGCAGGAGGTCGGCCGCGGCGCCGCCGTCGTCGGCGGCCAGGCCGCGCTCCAGCACCAGGCGGCGGTACAGGCGGCTGCCCTGGCCCTGGCCCAGCACGGCCGAGGCCAGGTGCAGGACGTCGAAGTCGCGGTCGCCGTAGGGCGCCACCCGGTAGCCCAGGAACACGCCGGGGGCGGGCACGGCCTCGACGACGCGGTCGCGCACCGGGCCGCCGATGGGGCCGGTGAGGGCGGCGTCGGGCGCCTCGGCCGCCGAGGGCCGCGCGGGGATGCCGCCGAAATAGCGCTCCACGCGGTCGCGGACGTCCTGGGGGTCGAGGTTGCTGACCACGGTGAGCACGGCGTTGTCGGGGCCGTAGTGGCGCTTGTGGAAGGACAGCACGTAGTCGAGGTCGGCGGCGTCGAGGTCGGCCATCGACCCGATCGTGGAGTGGTGGTAGGGGTGGCCCTCGGGGTAGCCCAGCCGCAGGATGCGCTCCAGCGCGGTGCCGTAGGGCTGGTTGTCGTAGCGCTGGCGGCGCTCGTTCTTGACGACGTCGCGCTGGTTGTCGAGGACCTCCTGGGACATGCCCTCGCGCAGGGTGGCCAGGCGGTCGGCCTCCAGCCACAGCACCAGGTCGAGGGCGTGCTCGGGCACGGTCTCGTAGTAGTTGGTGCGGTCGGTGGAGGTGGAGGCGTTGATGTCGCCGCCCAGGCGCTCGACGGCGTCGAAGTGCTCGCCCTTGGCGACGTTGCCGCTGCCCTGGAACATCAGGTGCTCGAAGAGGTGGGCGAACCCGGTGCGGCCGGGCAGCTCGTGGCGGGAGCCCACGCCGTACCACAGGTTCACGGCGGCCACCTGGGGGGTCGCCGCCGGCGCGGTCACCAGGCGTAGTCCGTTGTCCAGCGTGAATTGGCGGACCCGTCGCGCCGCACCGTTGGTGGTCACCTGTTCTCGCACCCCTTGCCCACTGGTCGTCCGGCAGTCGTCCTTGTGCCCCGAGCCTATGTCCTCACGCCCCCGCGCGGGTACGGGACGCACACGAAATCGCCCTGTGCGACCGGCCCGGCGCGCCGCGCGCCCTCACGAGCGCTCCCACACCGCGTCTCCGGAGGGGGCGGTGAGGTCGACCTCGGCTCCCCAGTCGCGAAACGTCATCTCGACGTGGCCGGGGCCGTCGTCGGTGTCCATGTCGGCCAGCACCACGCGCGGCAGGTAGTGGTCGTCGACCCACACGGTGAAGCTGATCTCGCGCACGCCCTGGGCGTAGAGGTCCTGGAGCACCCGCCAGGCCCCGCCGGTGCCGCCGACGTGGGCCATGCCGTCGACCACCGCGAAGGTGGCCCGGTAGCCGCTGGTGCGGACGCCGTCGACGGTGCGCCCGCCGGCGGGCACCAGGTCGCCCGCCCCGGCGATCATGCTCCAGTCGCGGATGCCGGCGATGGCGCGGATGGCCTCGCTGTAGAGCGCGCGCGGCTCGGGCGGGTCCTCGAAGTCGGCGCGGGAGCGCCGGATCCAGGTGGTGCCCTCGGGCATGCCCTCGGTGGTGGGCGGCCGCAGGAAGAACGCGTCGCCCACGGCCACGGCGCGCGCGGAGTAGTCGTCGCCCTCGCGGCTGGTCATGTCCAGGCGGGCGGTGAAGTCGATCGACTCCGCGGAGTGGAAGGCGTAGCCGCCCTCGGCCGCGGCGCGGCGCACCCCGCCCAGCGAGGCGGTGGCGCTGTAGCGGGCGGTGCCGCGGGTCAGCACGGCCTCCTCGATGGCCGCCACCAGCGCCTCGGGGTCCTCGGGGGTGGCCTCGGGCGTGGGGACGGGGGTGTCGGGGTCGCCGGCGGTGGGGCCGGACCCGGGAGGGGCCGGGGGGCCGCCGGAGGGCGTGCCGGACCCGGGGGTCTCGGCGCCGGAGCCCGGGGAGCCCTCGGCGGAGGGGGAGGCCGACTCCGCGGAGCCGCCTCCGGCGCCGCCCTCGGGCGCGCTGACGCAGCCGCCCACGGCGACGGCGAGGGCGCCCGCGGCGAGCGCCATCGGGAGGGAGCGTCTACCCATGGTGCCCATGGCGGCCATTCTCCCCGAAGCGCCCGCGCGGGGATACGGGATCGCGGACGCGGATCGGCCGGTGGGGGCGCCAATCCGGGCGCGTGCGCCCCAGGCGGCGCACCGGTCCCGCCGGCCCCGCGCGGGGCGGCCCGGCGGCCCGGTCGGACGACCCGGCCACCCGGTCACCCCGGCACCCGGCGGCCCGGTTCGCGCCCGCCGGCGGGCGGGTGCGCGGGTCCTCAGCCGGTGCGGCGCAGCAGCCGCAGCGACCCGCGGGCGCCGATCTCGGTGAAGGCGCCGCCCTCCAGGGCCCGGCGGTAGATGTTGTAGGGCGGCCGGCCGCCGTCGGCGGGGTCGGGGAACACGTCGTGGATGGCCAGCACCCCGCCGGGCGCCACGTGCGGGCTCCAGCCCGCCAGGTCGGCCTGGGCGGCCTCCTCGGTGTGGCCGCCGTCGATGAAGAGCATGCCCAGCGGCACCGTCCACAGCCGGGCGGCGGCGGCCGAGCGCGCCACGACGGCCACGACGTGGTCCTCCAGGCCGGCCGCGGCCATGGTGCGGCGGAACTCGCGCAGGGTGTCGATGCGCCCGGTGCGGGGGTCGACCAGCTCGGGGTCGTGGTACTCCCAGCCCTCCTGGTGCTCCTCGGAGCCGTGGTGGTGGTCGACGGTGACGACCGTGCCGCCGGCCGCGCGCGCCGCGGCGCCCAGGAACACGGTGGACTTCCCGCAGTAGGTGCCGATCTCCAGCACCGGGCCCAGGGCGGCGTGCTCCAGGGCCGCCCGGTACAGCGCCAGGCCCTCGTCGGTGGGCATGAAGCCCTTGGCCGCCTCGGCGACGCGCACCAGGTCGGCCGGCATCGGGGCAAAGTCCTCCGCCTGCGCGGTGCCGCTCACGCGCCGCCCCCCTTGGCTCCCAGGGCGGCCACCAGCCGCTCGGCGGCGGCGTCGAGCACCTCGTCGCGCTTGCAGAACGCGAAGCGCACCAGGTGGCGGCCCTCCTCGACGTTGTCGTAGAGCACCTGGGCGGGCACGGCGGCCACCCCGGCGCGGTGCGGCAGCGAGCGGGCCAGCTCGATGCCGTCGGCAAACCCCAGCGGCCGGATGTCGGTGAGGACGAAGTAGGTGCCCTGGGGCCGCAGCACGTCCAGCCCGGCGGAGCTCAGCCCCGCGCACAGCCGGTCGCGCTTGCGCTGGAGCGCGTCGCGCTGGGCGCGCACCCAGGCGGCCTCGCCCTCCAGCGCCTCGGCCACCGCCAGCTGCAGGGCGCCGTTGGCGGTGAAGGTGAGGAACTGGTTGACGGTGCGGGCCGCGCGCACCAGCGGCTCGGGGCCCATCACCCAGCCGGTCTTCCAGGCGGTGACGGAGAACGTCTTGCCCACCGAGGACACCGACAGGGTGCGCTCGGCCATGCCGGGCAGGGTGGCCAGCGGCACGTGCTCGGCGCCGTCGAAGACGAGGTGCTCGTAGACCTCGTCGGTGAGGGCGATGAGGTCGTGCTCTTGGCAGACCGCGGCGATCTCCGCCAGCTCCGCGCGGGTGAACACGGTGCCGGTGGGGTTGTGCGGGGTGTTGACCACGACCATCCGGGTGCGCGGGCCCACGGCGGCGCGCAGCTCGGCGGGGTCGAAGGTGAACCGGCCGCCGTCGGCGGGGGCGGGGCGCAGGGTGACCGGCCGCCGCACGCCCCCCGCCAGGGCCACGACCGCGGCGTAGGAGTCGTACATCGGCTCGAACAGCACGACCTCGTCGCCGGGTTCCACCAGGCCCAGGACGCCGGCGGCGATCCCGGCGGTGGCGCCGACGGTGACGTAGACCTCGGTGTCGGGGTCCAGTTCGACGCCGTAGCGGCGGCGGCGGTCGGCGGCCACGGCCGCGCGCAGCTCCGGCCGGCCGGGGCCGGGCGGGTACTGGTTGACGCCCTCCCGGATGTGGCGGGCCGCGGCCTCCAGCAGGGAGCGCGGGCCGTCGGTGTCGGGGAAGCCCTGGCCGAGGTTGATGGCGCCGGTCTCGGCGGCCAGCCGGCTCATCTCGGCGAAGATCGTCTCGCCGAAGGGGCGCATGCGCGCAACTAGGGGTTCGTCCACACCGGGCAGCATAGACGTCCGGCCCCGCGCGCCACGGGGCGGCGGCGGGGTCAGGACGCGCGGGCGCGCCGGCTGCGGACCTCGCGGAGGGCGGCGCCCAGCCGGGCCATGTCCTCGTCGCTGCAGCTCTCGACGAACCGCAGCATGGTGGTGTGGGGGTCGCCGCAGCCGCTGAAGACCTCGCGCATGACGCGGGCGGTGTGCTCCTCGCGGGACTCCCGCGGCCAGTACTGCCAGGCACGCCCGCACTTGCGGCGGTCGAGCAGGCCCTTGTGGAAGAGGATGTTGGTCACGGTCATGACCGTGGTGTAGGCGACGTCGCGGTCGTAGTCCATGGACTCGCGGACCTCGCGCACGGCCAGGGGGCGGTCCGCCCGCCACAGCGCGTCCATGATGGCCGACTCCAGCTCACCGAACTCCCTGATCGCCACCCCGCCCCTCCCCCTTCGCGCCGCCCGGACCGCCTGTGTCTGCGCGTCATGCTAGAAGCGCCGGGGGCGGCCGGGGGGTGGAACGCGTGGCGGCGCGCAGATCCGGCGGCGCACCCGGGCACGAGGTTGCGTTCCACTGTGCACACGTGCGCGGCGGCCGAGCTTTCGCGCGCGGGGGCCGGGGCGGCCGGGTGCCGGAGGCGGGGCCGGCCGGTCAGACCGGACGGCCGATGATCTCGGCCAGGTAGGCGCGGGTCTGCTCGCCGAGGTCGCGCGGCACCACGTAGGGGCGTTCGGCGTTGACGTCGGGCCACAGGTCGCGCAGGTCCTCGGCGCTGCCCTCGCCCAGCGCGGCGCCGGGGCCCTCGGCGACGAACACGCGGGCCACCCGGCCCCCGCCCACCGAGTAGACCTCGCCGGTGGTCTCGCAGTCCTCGTGGACCAGCCAGACCACGGCCGGGGTGACGCGCTCGGGGCTGAGCAGGGTCTCGGCACCGGCCGGGTACAGGCCCTTGGCCTCGGGGCTGTAGGCGACGGGCGCGATGGCGTTGGCGGTGATGTCGTACTTGGCGCCCTCGATGGCCAGGGTCTTGGTGAGCCCGATGACGCCCATCTTGGCGGCGGCGTAGTTGCTCTGCCCGAAGTTGCCGAACAGCCCCGAGGGCGAGGTCGTGTTGACGATGCGGCCGTAGCCGTTGCCGCGCATGTGGCCGAAGGCGGCGCGGGTGACGAGGAAGGTGCCGCGCAGGTGCACGCCCACGACGGTGTCCCAGTCGGCGGTGCCGAGGTTGACGAACGCGCGGTCGCGCAGCATCCCGGCGCTGTTGACGACGATGTCGACCCGGCCGTAGGTGTCCAGCGCGGTCTCGACGAGCGCCTGGGCGCCGTCCTCGGTGGTGATGTCGTCGGTGCTGACCGTCACGGTGCCGCCCTTGGCGCGGACGCGTTCGGCGGTGGACTCCACGGACTCGGCGGCGGTGTCGGCGGTACCGGGGTCGGGCGAGGAGCCGCCGGACTCGTTGGCGACCACCTTGGCACCCCGCCGCGCCAGCTCGACGGCGTGCGCGCGGCCCAGGCCCCGGCCCGCGCCCGTGACGATCGCGACACGCCCGTCGAAGCGCAGCTCCGGCATTGTCTTCCTCCAGTGGTGCGTTGGGCGCCGTATGAGGGGGGTCGGGAGTCCGTCCGGCGCACACGTGTTTCCTACCCCGTTCGGCCGCCGGTCTCCCAGCGGGGGCCGGGGGTCCCCGGCGGTCACCCTACGTCGCGCGGCGCGGCGGACACGCCCGGAGGGGCGGCGCCACGCCGGGCGCCCGTTCCCGCCCGGCCCGGCGGGCCCGGGTAAGCGCGGGGCGCGGTCCGGACCTGCCCCCTCGCCCGGCGAAACCCCCGTGTTCCGCCGGACTCGGAACCAGCCGTCCTGTCCGGACCGCGCACATGACGTGAGACGCGGCCGCCCGCGGACCGGTTCCCGGCGGGCCACGGCGCGGCCCCGGGCGAAACCGCGGCGGAATCCGCCCCGCGGGGAGGGTTGAGGGGCGCGGCGAGCGGGCATGGTGTGCGGCACCGGCCGTCGGTCACCCCCGCGGCCGCGGCGGCGGCCCGCCGCCGCGGACCCCGCCCTGACCTGTCCTTTCACCGTCGCCCCGGTGCTTGGCAGGTCACGCGGAGGTCCGCCGGCGGTCAAGCCGCGTTCATCGGCGTGTGAAGGATTGTTAGGTATCTCCCAGTCCGGTACCGGTCTCGGTTCCCCATTGCCGTGCCTGGACAAGTAGCCTGTTACCCGAGATTGCTGACCCGGGCGCGTGTCCCGGCGGCCTTGTGGAGCCGTCACACCTTGAGCCCGCCCTGAGTAGCGGCCATCTCGGTATACACACATTCACAAGCGAGCTGCGGAAGAGGGCGATCTCCGCCGTGTCGTCTGAGGCGTCTCAACCCCTGACAGATTTCGGCCCCAACGAGTGGCTGGTCGAGGAGCTGTACGAGAAGTACCTGAACGACCCCAACTCCGTTGACAAGGCATGGTGGAACTTCTTCGCCGACTACAAGTCCGGCGTTCCCCAGAAGAACAACGGAGCCGGCAAGGGTGCGTCGGCCACGGGCACCCCGGCCGCCAAGGGCGCTGACAGCGCCGCCAAGGGCGCGCCGTCCGGCGGCGCCGGGGCCCCTGCCGCGTCCGGCGGCTCCGCCAACGGCAAGGCCAAGGCCGCGCCGGCCGCGGAGTCCGGCAAGCCGGTCGACGAAGCGCTGAAGGTGACCGAGGAGCGCCTGCGCGGCGCCGCGGCCCGCACGGCGACCAACATGGAGTCCAGCCTCACCCTGCCCACCGCCACGAGCGTGCGCGCGGTGCCGGTGAAGCTGCTGTTCGACAACCGCATCGTCATCAACAACCACCTGCGGCGCGGCCGCGGGGGCAAGGTGTCCTTCACCCACATCATCGGCTACGCCATGGTGAAGGCCCTGGAGTCGATGCCGGAGATGAACTACTCCTACACCGAGGTCGACGGCAAGCCGGGCGTGGCAAAGCCCGAGCACGTCAACTTCGGCCTGGCCATCGACCTCCAGAAGCCCGACGGTTCGCGGCAGCTGGTCGTGCCCAGCATCAAGGCCGCCGACACCATGGACTTCAAGGAGTTCTGGAACGGCTACGAGGACCTCGTCCGCAAGGCCCGCGGGAACAAGCTGACGGTCGCCGACTTCCAGGGCACCACCATCAGCCTGACCAACCCCGGCGGCATCGGCACGGTGCACTCGGTGCCGCGCCTGATGCCCGGCCAGGGCGTCATCCTGGGCGTGGGCGCCATGGAGTACCCCGCCGAGTTCCAGGGCGCCGCGCCGGAGACCCTGAACAACCTGGCGGTCAGCAAGGTCATGACGCTGACCTCCACCTATGACCACCGGATCATCCAGGGCGCCCAGTCGGGCGAGTTCCTGCGCCGCATCCACCAGCTGCTGCTGGGCGAGGACGGCTTCTACGACGAGATCTTCCGGTCGCTGCGGCTGCCCTACGAGCCGGTGCGCTGGGTCCAGGACATCGCGGTCACCGGCCACAACCAGCTCGACAAGGCCAGCCGGGTCCAGGAGCTGATCCACGCCTACCGGGTCCGCGGCCACCTCATGGCCGACACCGACCCGCTGGAGTACCACCAGCGCCGCCACCCCGACCTGGACATCCTCCAGCACGGGCTGACCCTGTGGGACCTGGAGCGCGAGTTCCCCACCGGCGGGTTCGGCGGCAAGCCGGTCATGAAGCTGCGCGACGTGCTCGGCGTGCTGCGCGACACCTACTGCCGCACCGTCGGCATCGAGTACATGCACATCCAGAGCCCCGAAGAGCGGGAGTGGATCCAGGCGCATGTCGAGCGCGAGCACGAGAAGGTCAGCCGCGACGAGCAGCTGCACATCCTGCGCCGGCTGAACAACGCCGAGGCGTTCGAGACCTTCCTGCAGACCAAGTACGTCGGCCAGAAGCGGTTCTCGCTTGAGGGCGGCGAGTCCCTGATCCCGCTGCTCGACGGCGTGATCACCCGCGCGGCAAAGGCCGAGCTGGACGAGGTCGTCATCGGCATGGCCCACCGCGGCCGGCTGAACGTGCTCGCCAACATCTGCGGCAAGTCCTACGCCCAGATCTTCGGCGAGTTCGAGGGCAACCTCGACCCCCGCAGCGCGCACGGCTCGGGCGACGTCAAGTACCACCTGGGCACCGAGGGCACGTTCGAGACCCCCGACGGCGAGAAGATCGCGATCTCGCTGGCGGCCAACCCGAGCCACCTGGAGACCGTCGACCCGGTCGCCGAGGGCATCGTCCGCGCCAAGCAGGACGTGCTGGACAAGGGCCCGCACGGGTTCACCGTCCTGCCGCTGCTGGTGCACGGCGACGCCGCGTTCGCCGGGCAGGGCGTGGTCGCCGAGACCCTCAACCTGTCGCAGCTGCGCGGCTACCGCACCGGCGGCACGGTGCACGTCATCGTGAACAACCAGGTGGGCTTCACCACCTCGCCGGCCGACAGCCGCTCCAGCGTCTACGCCACCGACGTCGCCCGCATGGTGCAGGCGCCGATCTTCCACGTCAACGGCGACGACCCCGAGGCCGTCGTCCGGGTGGCCCAGCTGGCGTTCGACTACCGGCAGACGTTCAACAAGGACGTCGTCATCGACCTCGTGTGCTACCGCCGCCGCGGCCACAACGAGAGCGACAACCCGGCGTTCACCCAGCCGCTGATGTACGACGTGATCGACTCCAAGCGGTCCACGCGCAAGCTCTACACCGAGGCGCTGATCGGGCGGGGCGACATCACGCTGGAGGAGGCCGAGCAGGCGCTGCGCGACTACCAGCAGCAGCTGGAGCGCGCCTTCACCGAGACCCGCGAGGCCGTGCGCAAGCCGGTCGAGCCGGGCGCGGTGATCAAGCCCGAGGTCTTCGACGAGGTCCGCATCGACCACGCGGCCGTGGGCACCGCCATCAGCGCCGAGGTCGTCAAGCAGGTCATCGACACCCAGGTCAGCCTGCCCGAGGGCTTCACGGTGCACCCGCGCCTCAAGCCGCAGCTGGAGCGGCGCGCGCAGATGGTCGAGGACGACGCCCTCGACTGGGCCACCGGCGAGATGCTGGCGATGGGCTCCCTGCTGATCGAGGAGCACCCGGTGCGCCTGGTCGGCCAGGACACCCGGCGCGGCACGTTCGGCCAGCGGCACGCCGCCCTGGTCGACCGCAAGACCGGCGAGGTCCACACCCCGCTGAAGAAGTTCGACAAGGGCACCTCGAAGTTCTACGTGCACGACTCCCTGCTCAGCGAGTACGCGGCGCTGGGCTTCGAGTACGGCTACTCCGTGGTGCGGCCCGACGCCCTGGTGGCGTGGGAGGCCCAGTTCGGCGACTTCGTCAACGGCGCCCAGACCGTCATCGACGAGTACATCAGCGCCGGCGAGCAGAAGTGGGGCCAGCGCTCCAGCGTGGTGCTGCTGCTGCCGCACGGGTACGAGGGCCAGGGCCCCGACCACTCCTCGGCCCGCATCGAGCGGTTCCTGCAGCTGTGCGCGCAGGAGAACATGACCGTCGCGCTGCCGACCACGCCGGCCAACTACTTCCACCTGCTGCGCTGGCAGGTGAAGTCGCAGTACCGCCGGCCGCTGATCGTCTTCACGACCAAGGTCATGCTGCGCCTGAAGGCCGCCACCTCGCCCGTCAGCGACTTCACGTCGGGCGCGTTCCAGCCGGTCATCCCCGACCCGTCGGGGGTCGACCCCAAGGCCGTGCGCCGCGTGGTGCTGTGCTCGGGCAAGGTCTACTACGAACTGGCCGCCGCCCGGCAGCGCACCGGCGACACCACCACCGCCCTGGTGCGGGTGGAGCGCCTGTACCCGCTGCCGATCGACGAGATCCGCCAGGTGCTGTCGGCCTACCCCAACGCCGGCGAGGTGCTGTGGGTCCAGGAGGAGCCCGCCAACATGGGCGCCTGGCCGTTCGTGGCCCTGGTGTTCTCCGAGCAGCTGGACCGCCCGTTCACCCGGGTCTCGCGCCCGGCCAGCTCGGCGCCCGCCGCGGGCTCGGGCAAGCGCCACGACGTCGAGCAGCAGGCCCTCATCAACACGGTGTTCCCCCCGGCGGACTGACCTCCGCACCGGGCCGGCCGGGCGCCCGCGGGCTGCCCGGCCGGCCCCGCGGACGTCCCGTCCGGGGCCGGCCACCGGCGACAGGACAGCGCGATGTACTACACCGACCGTGGAATCGAGGAGCTGGAGCAGCGCCGCGGCGAGGACGAGGTCACCCTGGCCTGGCTCGCGGAGCAGCTGCGCGTCTTCACCGACCTCCACCCCGAGTTCGAGACCCCCGTGGAGCGGCTCGCCACCTGGCTGGCCCGCCTCGACGACGACGTCGACGACCTTGAGGACTGACGGCTTTTCCCACCCCTGAGCGGGCCCCGGGCACACGCCCGGGGCCCGCTCCGCGTACGGCGCCGGTCGGCGCCCGCCGCCCCCGGAGGCGGTGCGGCCGGAGGGGGTCCTCCGGCTCGGACCGGGCGGCGGCCGCCCCTCCCCACCCCCGGCGGTGCTCCGGGTCATCCCTGGTCGACCCCCGAAGAATCGCGACATATCTTGAAAGGGCGGCACTCGCGACATAACGTGAGTTGCATCAGCACTTCGAGCCGAAAGGTATCGCGATGGCGCGTTGGACCATCGACCAGCCGACGACACGGACCCTCGACGGGATCGTGGCGCTGCGCGTCCGTATCATCGGCGGTCATGTCAACATCCTGCCCACGGACGACCCGGTCACCGTGGAGGTCTCCGACATCGTCGGCGAGCCGGTGCTCCTCACGCAGGAGGCGGGCATCCTCACCGTCACCTATGAGGACCTCACCGGCAGCGGGCTGCTGGAGCGCCTGCGCCCGGTGCAGCTGTCGGGGTACCGGGGGGTGAACCGGCGCGCCGCCACGGTGAGTCTGCGGGTGCCGCGCGACTGCCCGGTCGAGGTGACCACGCTCTCGGCGCCCGTGGTGGTGGCCGGGCTGACCGCCAAGACGCAGCTGCGCACCGCCTCGGCCGACATCACCGCCGACGGGCTCGGCGGAGAGGTCGAGGTCAACACCGTCTCCGGCAGCGTCTCCGCCCGCAACCTCCACGGCAACCTGCGCTTCAACACCGTCAACGGGCAGGTCGCGGTCGCCGGCGGCCGGCTGTCCGACCTCAGCGGCAAGACCGCCTCGGGCGCGTTCCTGGCCGATGTCGAGGTCGCGCCGTCGGGCCGGGTCCGGCTGGGCTCCATCTCCGGCGAGATCGCCCTGCGCGTGCCCGCCGAGACCTCGGCCGCCGTCGAACTCCGCTCGGCCACCGGCAAGCTGTCCTCGGACTTCACCCTGGACCGGCGCGACCTGCCCGGCCGCGGCGGGCTCAGCGGGAAGATCGGCGGCGGTGTCGACCCCGCCGCGATCTCCACCACCACCGTCTCGGGCTCGGTCGCGCTGCTCCGCCGCGAGCCCGACGCCCCTGCCGCCATCCCGAGGGGGAACGACGCATGAGCACCATCTTCGGACACGGACGCCTGCGGCTCTACCTGCTCAAGCTGCTGGACGAGAGCCCGCGGCACGGCTACGAGATCATCAGCCTGCTGCGCGACCGCTTCCTGGGGGTGTACTCCCCCTCCCCCGGCACCATCTACCCTCGCCTGGCGCGGCTGGAGGAGGAGGGGCTGGTCACCCACGAGGAGGTCAACGGCCGCAAGGTCTACCGCCTCACCGACAAGGGCCGCGAGGAGCTGCGCAACCGCCGCTCCGACCTGGACGACCTGGAGCGCGAGATCACCGACTCGGTGCGCGACGTCGCCCAGGCGGTCAAGGAGGACGTCCGGCACACCATCAGCTCGCTGCGCCGGGATCTGAAGTCCGCCGGGGCCGGTCGGCGCCCGCGCGGCGAGGAGCGGCGCGCCGGGGACTCCGCCGGCACGGGCGCCCAGGCCGGCGCCGGGACCGGTGCGGGCGCGGCCGGGTCGCCCTCGGGCGAGGGCGAGGCCACCGGCCAGGGCACCCGCTCCGGGACCTGGTGGGGCCGCGACTGGGAGCGGTTCGCCACCGGGTTCGGCCCGTGGGGCAGGCGCTCCTCAAGCGAGCGCCCCGAGTTCGACGAGGCGCTGCGCGACTTCACCGAGCGGGTGCGCGGCGTGGTGCGCGAGGCCGGCCACGTGGGCGAGTCGGCGGCGCACGATTTGCGGCGCATCCTGGACGACACCATCGAGGTCATCCGCCGCGACGTCGCGGCGTGGGGCCCGCGCGAGTCCGGAGGGGCGTCCACGCCGGAGTCCTCCGGCACGGCCGACCGGCCGGACGCCGAAGGCACGGCGGGTGCGGCGGCCTCAGCGGACGCGCCGGGGTCGGCGGGCGCCCCCGGCGCGGCGGGCGGCACCCGGCCCGGCGGCGCGGCCGAGGCGGTGCAGGACTCCTCCCCCGACGGCGGCGCCGGGACACCGGCGGCGGGCCCGCGCGACCCCTGGGGCGCCGCGGTGGGCGAGGAGGCCCCTCAGCCGGGCTCCGGCCACGGGGGCACCCCCTCCGCCACCGAGACGGCCGCGGGCGACCCCTGGGGCACCGCCGTGGGCGAGGGAGCCCAGGAGCGGTCCGGTACCGGAGCGGCGCAGGGCGCGGCCGAGGACGGCCCCGCCGAGAACCCGGCCGGCGCCGGTGGCACCGGTGCCACCGGCGCGCCCGCGGGCGACCCCTGGGGCACCGCC
Organism: Streptomonospora nanhaiensis; assembly: GCF_013410565.1. Classification (NCBI taxonomy): domain Bacteria; kingdom Bacillati; phylum Actinomycetota; class Actinomycetes; order Streptosporangiales; family Nocardiopsidaceae; genus Streptomonospora; species Streptomonospora nanhaiensis. The sequence goes on along the minus strand of NZ_JACCFO010000001.1, from coordinate 4,759,327 downwards.
GTCAGCGAGGACGCCGAGCAGCGGCGCGAGGAGCGCGGCAACGGGTCCACCGGCGGCTGACCCCGCGCCGCGCGGCGCCTCGGCGCCGCCCACGGGCGGAGGCGGAAACGAGCACGCGGCGGGCGCCGTCCTGGGACGGCGCCCGCCGCCGCGTGCGCTCCCGCCGCCGGGCCGTGCGGGACCGCCCGCGCGGTGTGCGGGCGGGGCGCGGCCGCCGCCCCGCTCATCCCGCGGCGGCACCGCTCAGGAGCCGACCCGGAACACGACCTTGCCGAACAGCTCCCCCTGCTCCATCGCCGCGAAGCCCTCGGCCGCGCGCTCCAGGGGGAGCACCCGGTCGATCTCGGGGCGCACCCCGGTGCGGGCGCAGAACTCGGTGAGGCGGCGGAGTTCGTCGCGGGTGCCCATGGTGGAGCCGATGACCGACAACTGGAGGAAGAACGTCCGCGTCAGCTCGGCCGGCGGCGCCTCGCCGCTGGTGGCGCCGCAGACGATGATCGAGCCCCCGGGCCGCAGGGACCGCACCGAGTGCGCCCACGTGGCCTCGCCGACGCTCTCGAACACCGCGTCGACCTTCTCCGGCAGCCGCTCGCCCGTGGGCAGGGCCGCGTAGGCGCCCAGGCGCAGGGCGCGGTCGCGCTTGGCGGCGTCGCGGCTCGTGGCGTACACCCGGTGCCCCGTGGCGCTCGCGAGCCGGATGAGGGCGCTGGCGACACCGCCCCCGGCGCCCTGGACCAGCACGGTGGAGCCCGGGCCCAGCGCGGCGCGGGTGAACAGCATGCGGTAGGCCGTGAGCCAGGCGGTGGGCAGGCAGGCCGCCTCCTCGAACGACAGCTCCGGCGGCTTGGGCACGAGGTTGCGGCGCGGCACCGCGACCTTTTCGGCCAGCGTGCCGGGGTGGACCTCCGACAGCAGCGAGCGGCGGGGGTCGCGGGTCTCGTCGCCGCCGCCGGCGTCGGGGTCGCCGATGACGGCGTGCACCACCACCTCGTTGCCGTCCTCGTCCACACCGGCGGCATCGCATCCCAGGACCATCGGCAGCCGGTCCGGTGACAGCCCCACGCCGCGCAGGCTCCACAGGTCGTGGTGGTTGAGCGCGGCGGCCTTCACGGTGACCGTGGTCCAGCCCTCCGGCGGCGCGGGATCGGGACGCTCACCCGCTTCGAGACCGGACAGGGGGTTCGTCTTGTCGATGCGTGCGGCGGTGATAGCGAACATGGCCCCGACCCTAACCACTGCCGCCCCGGCCGGGCACGGCGGCCCGCTTGGGCATTCGCGCCCCGGCCGCCACCGCTTTCCCATCTCGGACACCTGGTCGGGGTATCGGATACTCGTAGAATGTCCGCCAAGAGACATTCCCGGGTGGAAATCGACGGCCCGGGGGCGCGACGGCATTGGGACCCGGCGGCGCGGCCGGCGCCGTCCGCCTCCCCTGACCACAATCGGCGTTTTCGGCCGGACCGCGCGGGCTCTCCCGTCGAGTAGCCTTCCCCCATCCCGCTTCGGCCTCTCCCCCCGAATAGGAGGCTCCCGTGGCACCCGCTCACAACCCCACGGCCCGCCGACGCCGCCTGGGCGTCGAATTGCGCCGTCTTCGGGAAAACGCCGGAATGACCGGTGAAGAGGCCGCCGAGCTCATGTCGTGGTCGGGCAGCAAGCTGTCCCGGATCGAGCGCGGCCAGGTCGCCACGAATTCCGACGACGTTCGCGACCTGCTCGAACTCTACGGCGTCGACGACCCCGCGCTGCGCCAGACGCTGGTGATGCTCGCGCGGGAGTCCCGCCGCCGCGGCTGGTGGCATGTCTACGGCGACGTGATGCCCGAGCGCTTCGAGGTGTACCTCGGCCTCGAACCCGAGGCGACCATGCTGCGCTTCTTCCAGGCCCAGATCGTACCGGGGCTTTTCCAGACCGCGGAATACGCCGAGGCGCTGATGCAGGCGCACCCCGCCCCGGTTTCGGACGACGAGGTCAAACGCCGCACGGAGCTGCGCATCCGGCGCCAGGAACTGCTCTTCAGCGAGTCGCCCCCGCACATCTGGGCACTCCTGGACGAGTCAGTACTCTACCGACCAATCGGCGGTCCGCAGGTCATGGCCGCACAACTACGGCATTTGCTTGAGATACATGAAAGATCGCACGTAACCATACAGATCGTGCCGTTCAACGCCGGTGCTCATTCAGGTCTTAACGGATCTTTCGACATCCTTGAGTTCCCAGAGTCCGACATCCACGCGCCGCGCCTCGTACATGTGGAGAATCTGACGAGCAGCCTCTACATCGAAAAGGCCAAAGAAGTGCGCTTCTACACCGTCGCGTTCGAGCACCTGCGGACTGCGGCGCTGCATCCCGAGCGCACCCGCGAGGTCATCGGCGACGTGGAGCGGCGCCTTCGGGCCGAGGTGGAGAGGGGGAATGAAGTTGAGACATGAGAGGAGCGCGGCATGTCCGCGACTGAATCCGGTGAACCCGCGGATAGGGCACTGCCCTCCGCACAACCTGCCCGCCGCGTCCGCGCAGCGAGCGTGGTGCGGTGAGCGGGGTTGCCTTTGAGCCGAAGGACGCGGCGGGGGCGCGATGGCGCCGGAGCACCTACAGCGGGACGGGAGGAGGACAGTGCGTCGAGGTGACCGAGCGGCACGCCGGTGTCTGGGTGCGCGACTCCCGGGTGCCCGAAGGGGCCGTGCTGAGCTTCCCCGCTGACGCGTGGGCGGCCTTCATCGAGGCCGCCGTGCGCGAGGACCTCTAGGGGTCCGCAGAAGCGGAAAACCCCCAGGTCCCCCCGGGGGTTGGTGATCCGGAGCGGGAGAACCCCGCTCCGGATCGACTACGCAGAACTACCGTTCCACTACGAACGGGCAACACCGTCGCTGCGCGCCTGCTCGGCGACCGCGGCGGCCACCGCCGGCACCACCCGCTCGTCGAAGGTGCTGGGGATGATGTAGTCGGCCGACAGGTCGTCGCCCACCAGGTCGGCGATCGCGTCGGCCGCGGCCAGCTTCATGGCCTCGGTGACGTCCGTGGCCCGCGCGTCCAGCGCCCCGCGGAACACTCCGGGGAACGCCAGCACGTTGTTGATCTGGTTGGGGAAGTCGCTGCGCCCGGTGGCCACGACACTGGCGTGGCGGCGCGCGACCTCGGGGTGGACCTCGGGGTTGGGATTGGCCATCGCGAACACGGTCGCCTGGGGCGCCATGGTGGCCACGACCGACTCGGGGACCTCGCCGGCCGACAGGCCGATGAAGACGTCGGCGCCCTCCAGCGCGGTCTCGATCGACCCCTGCAGCCCGGCGCGGTTGCTGATGGCCGCCAGCTCCTCCTTGACGGGGGTCAGGCCCTCGCGCCCGGAGTAGATGACGCCCTTGCTGTCGGCCACGGCGATGTCGCCGATCCCGCCGTCGACCAGCATCTTGGTGACCGCGACCCCGGCGGCGCCCGCGCCCGAGACCACCACCCGCAGGTCGGCCAGCGTGCGCCCGGTCAGCCGCGCGGCGTTGCGCAGGGCCGCCACGGTCACGATGGCGGTGCCGTGCTGGTCGTCGTGGAACACCGGGATGTCCAGGCGCTCGCGCAGCCGGCGCTCGATCTCGAAGCAGCGCGGCGCCGCGATGTCCTCCAGGTTGATACCGCCGAAGGACGGGGCCATGCGCGCCACGGTCTCGACGATGTCGTCCACGCCGTCGCAGGACAGCGCGATCGGCACGGCGTCGACCCCGGCGAACTGGCGGAACAGCAGGGCCTTGCCCTCCATCACCGGCAGGGACGCCTCGGGCCCGATGTCGCCCAGCCCCAGCACCGCCGAGCCGTCGGTGACCACGGCCACGACCGAGCTCTTCCAGGTGTAGGTGTTGACGAGTTCGGGCGTGTCGGCGATCGCGGTGCACACCCGGGCCACCCCGGGGGTGTAGGCGAGGGCGAGCCCCTCGTGGTCGGTGACCTCCACGGACGGCTCCACGTGCAGCTTGCCGCCCTGGTGCAGCGCGAACGCCGGATCGTCGTCCAGCCGGGAATGGGAATCAGTGATCGACATTACTGTGCAAACCCCTCAAGGTTCGAAGCGCCCGCGCCGGCCATGACGGGGCGCCTGGGATGCCTGGCAGGTGGCGGGGGCGGCGCGCGGAGGACACCGGTGCTAGGGGGCTCTCGCGAAACAAGCGGCCGACCTGGGCAGATACGGTAGAAGGAGCCGGGCTCCGCGGCTCGTATGCGAGCGCGTCGCCGCCGTGTGTAACCGGGGGTGACCCGTTATCCAATCCTCTCACAACGGTAACCGCACGCACATGCCGGGTCGGCGACCATAAAGATTTCACGTTCGCACGAACGTCCGTGCGGTGCGCCCAAGAGCGGGAACCGCGGACGCCGGGTAGCCTTCCGCCGTCCGCCCAGAAGAAGGAGATCTCGTGGCCATGCTGAAGCACCTGGCCGTGCCGGCAGTCCACCTCAGACGCGCCCCGTACCTGGCGGGCGCCGTGGCCGCCGTGCTGGCGCTGTCCGCCTGCGGGGGCGGCGACGGCTCGGGCGGTGGCGGCGGAGGCGAGGAGGACCCCACGGCCATCCCCACCGAGACCCCCTCGGTCGAGGCCGACCCCGAACTGGCCGAGATGGTCCCCCAGGAGCTTCGCGACGAGGGCACCATCACCATCGGCACCGACTCCAGCTACGCCCCCTCGGAGTTCCTGGCCCCCGACGGCTCCACCATCGTCGGCTTCGACGTGCAGCTGTTCAACGCGGTCGCGGCCAAGCTGGACCTCCAGCCCAAGTGGGAGAGCGCCTCGTTCGGCACGATCGTCGAGGGTGTGGACACCGGCAAGTACGACGTCGGCGTCTCGTCCTTCACGATCAACGAGGAGCGCCTGGAGCAGGCCAACATGGTCAGCTACTACACCGTGGGCACCCAGTGGTTCACCGCCGCGGGCAACCCGGACGGTGTCGACCCCGACAACGCCTGCGGCCTCAACGTCGCCGTGCAGGCCAACACCGTCCAGGTCGAGGACATCCAGGCCCGCAGCGAGCAGTGCGAGGAGGACGGCAAGGAGCCGATCACGATCAACCAGTTCGAGGGCCAGGACCAGGCCACCGAGTCGATCATCTCCGGCCGCAACGACGCCGGCCTGGCCGACATGCCGGTGGCGGTCTACGCGGTGCAGCAGACCGGCGGCCAACTGGAGACCCTGGGCGAGCAGTACGAGGCCGCCCCCTACGGCGCGGTGGTCGCCAAGGACAACACCGAACTGGCCGAGGCCATCGCCGCCGGCTACCAGAGCATCATGGACGACGGCACCTACACCGAGATCCTCGCCAACTGGGAACTGGACGAGCAGGGCACCCTGGACAAGGCCGAGGTCAACCCGGAGCTTGAGGGTTAGTCGCGCGTGAGCACTTCTGACGACGACACCGCCGGCACCGCCGGCGCCCGGCCGTCGGACGGCACGGCGGCCGGCCAGTCCCCTCCCGAGGCCATCAAGGCGGTCCCGGTGCGCCACCCGGGCCGCTGGGTCGCGGCGGCCCTGCTGCTGCTGTTCGCCGCGATGTTCGTGAACATGCTGGTCACGAACGACGCCTTCGACTGGCCCTTCCTGTTCGAGAACATGTTCTCCCAGCCGGTGCTGGTCGGTGTGCGCACCACGCTGATCCTGGCGGCGGTGTCGCTGGCGATCGGCATCGTCATCGGCATCGTCGTGGCCATCATGCGGCTGTCGGACAACCCGATCCTGGTCGGCCTGGGCTGGCTCTACACCTGGTTCTTCCGGGCGGTGCCCCGGATCGTGCTGTGCGTGCTGTTCGGCAACATCGCGATCCTGTACCAGACCCTGGAGTTCGGGATCCCGTTCGACAACTACTGGCTGCCGCTGCTGGGGATCGAGGGCGACGCCCGCTTCTACTCGGTGCCCATGACCACCCTGCTGAGCCCGTTCGTGGCGGCCGTGATCGCGCTGTCGCTGTCGCAGGGCGGCTACATGGCCGAGATCGTGCGCGCGGGCCTGCTGTCGGTCGACAAGGGCCAGAGCGAGGCCGCCCAGGCGCTGGGCATGAGCCGCGGCCAGGTGCTGCGGCGGATCACGCTGCCCCAGGCGCTGCGGGTCATCGTGCCGCCCACGGGCAACGAGGCGTCGGCCATCCTGAAGGACACGTCGCTGGTGTCGGCCATTCCCCTGACCACGGAGCTGTTCTTCCAGCTCCAGCAGGTCGGCGCGCGCACCTTCAACCTGTTCCCGATGCTGGTGGCGGCCTGCCTGTGGTACCTGATGATCACCAGCGTGCTGATGGTGGGCCAGTACTACCTGGAGCGCAGCTTCACCCGCGGCGACCGGGGGGCGCAGGAGCAGGTGCGGCGGATCAAGAGTAGGGCGGCGAGTTGACACAAGACACTGGTGCCAACGCGGGCGCGGGGGGCGCGGCGGACACGGCGAGCGCCCCGGGCGACGCACAGCCCGGCGTCGTGACCGGCCCCGGCGACGACCGCATGGTGGTCGCCGAGAACGTGCACAAGAGCTTCGGGCGGCTGGAGGTGCTGCGCGGCATCGACCTGGAGGTCCGGCGCGGCGAGGTGATGTGCGTGGTCGGGCCCTCGGGCTCGGGCAAGTCCACCTTCCTGCGCTGCATCAACCACCTGGAGAAGATCACCGCCGGGCGGCTGTGGGTCAACGGCCACCTCATGGGCTACCGCCAGCGCGGCGGGCGGCTGTATGAGCTGCACGACACCCAGGTGGCCCGCCAGCGGCGCGGGATCGGGATGGTGTTCCAGAACTTCAACCTGTTCCCGCACATGACCGTGCTGGGCAACGTCATGGAGGCGCCGGTCCAGGTCAACCGCGAGCCCCGCGGCGAGGCGCGCGAGAACGCGCTGCGGCTGCTGGCGCGCGTGGGTCTGGAGGAGAAGGCGGGGGCCTACCCCCGCCAGCTCTCGGGCGGGCAGCAGCAGCGCGTGGCCATCGCGCGGGCGCTGGCCATGCGGCCCGACCTCATGCTGTTCGACGAGCCCACCAGCGCGCTGGACCCCGAACTCGTCGGCGAGGTGCTGGACGTGATGAAGGGCCTGGCCGAGGAGGGCATGACCATGGTCGTGGTCACCCACGAGATGGGATTCGCCCGCGAGGTCGGCGACAGCCTGGTGTTCATGGACGGCGGCGTGGTGGTGGAGTCGGGCTCTCCTCGCGAGGTGCTCGGCAACCCCCGGCAGGAGCGCACCAAGGCGTTCCTCTCCAAGGTCCTCTGAACGGTCCTGCGGCCCTGGGCACGGTCCGCTGACCGGGCCGCCCGCGGCCGTGCCGCGATCGGCCGCGGGCGGCGGGGCCCGGCCGCCTTCCGGCCGGCCCCGTCGCCCGCCCGTATTGCCGTCATTCGCTATCATTTCGAGGTTTTTACGTGTTTGTTCGGTCCCGCACTCCGCGCGCCGCCCGCGCCGGCCGTGCGCGCCGCGCCCGACGAGGAGAGCCGTGATCCGCCCCGCCCGCCCCGACGACGTGCCCGAGATCCACCGGCTGGTCCGCGAGCTGGCCGAGTACGAGAAGTCGCTGGAGGAGGCCACCGCCACCGAGGAGCAGCTGCGCACGGCGCTGTTCGGCGAGGACCCGGCCGCCTGGGTGCACATCGCCGAGCACGTGCCCGACGACGGCGGCCCCGCCGTGGTCGCCGGGTTCGCGCTGTGGTTCCGCAACTTCTCCACCTGGACCGGCAACCCCGGCGTCTACCTGGAGGACCTCTACGTCCGCCCCGAGTACCGGGGCCGGGGCTACGGCAAGGCGCTGCTGGTGGAGCTGGCCCGCATCTGCGTCGAGCGGGGCTACGACCGCCTGCAGTGGTGGGTGCTGGACTGGAACACCCCCTCGATCGAGTTCTACCGCTCGCTGGGCGCCCGGCCCATGGACGAGTGGACGACGATGCGCGTCGACGGCCCGGCGCTGCGCTCGCTGGCCGGTTAGCCCGGCCCCGCGCGGCTGTCCGAGACTAGTCGGGGACGGTGCGATGACACGGGCGCAGGCGTGTGCACCGGCGCCGGACCGAAACAAGATAGATTGCTTTCAAGCGGCAATCCCGCTGCCCGAAGGAGGGACGTGACCGAAGAAACCGCCGCACCGTCCGCCGGTGCCACCGAGGTACGCGACGCCGTCACCGTCAGGATGCCGGCCGACAGCGCCTACCTCAGCGTGCTGCGCACGGCCACGGCGGGCCTGGCGGCCCGACTCGACTTCACCCTCGACGAGATCGAGGACCTGCGCATCGGTGTCGACGAAGCCTGCGCGATGCTGCTCACCCAGGCGCTGCCGGGCACGGACCTGACCACCGACTTCGAACTCACCGGCGACGGCATGCGCATCTCCGTCTCGGTGCTGACCGCCGACGGCCGGCTCCCCGCGCGCGACACGTTCGCCTGGACCGTCCTCTCGGCGCTTGCCGGAGAGGTCGACGCCGGTGTCGGCCCTGACGACCGCGTCTCCATCGTCCTGCACAAACGCCGCGGCATGGTGGAGTCGGCGTGAGCGAAAGGGGGCCCGCTCTGACGGCGAAGACTGAGCACGCGGTACCCGACCGTGCCCGTGCGCGCGAGCTGTTCGAGCGCCTGAGCGAGCTTCCCGAGGACGCTCCCGAACGGCAGCGCATCCGCGACGAACTGGTCGAGCTGCACCTGCCCCTCGTCGAGTACCTCGCCCGGCGCTTCCGCAACCGGGGCGAGTGGCTCGACGACCTCACGCAGGTCGCCACGATCGGCCTGATCAAGTCGATCGACCGCTTCGACCTCGAACGCGGCGTGGAGTTCTCCACCTACGCCACTCCCACCATCGTGGGCGAGATCAAGCGGCACTTCCGCGACAAGGGCTGGGCGGTGCGGGTTCCGCGCCGGCTCCAGGAGCTGAAGCTGTCGCTGACCAAGGCCGTCAGCGACCTCTCCCAACGCGAGGGCCGCGCACCGACCGTCCACGAGCTTGCCGAGCACCTGGGCATGACCGAGGAGGAGGTGCTGGAGGGCCTGGAGTCCGCCAACGCCTACTCCACGGTGTCCCTGGACGCCCCCGACAGCGGCGACGAGGACGCCCCGGCGGTCGCCGACTCCCTGGGCATCATCGACGACTCCCTCGAAGGCGTGGAGTACCGCGAGTCGCTCAAGCCGCTGCTGGAGCAGCTGCCCCCGCGCGAGAAGCGCATCCTGCTGCTCCGGTTCTTCGGCAACATGACCCAGTCGCAGATCGCCCAGGAGCTGGGGATCTCCCAGATGCACGTGTCGCGGCTGCTGGCGCGCACGCTGGCCCAGCTGCGGCAGGCGCTCACCACCGACGACTGACCCGCCCGGATGAGGGCCGTGCGGCGCGGGCCGCGCGGCCTACCGGGGCCCGCGCCCGCCCGGCGCGGAGTCGTCGTCGGCCGGGAACAGGGTGGCGGTGGTGGCCGGCGCCAGCACCAGCGCGGCCCCGGCCGCGGCCGTCGCCGCCAGGACCGCCGCGATCGCGTACTGCTCGCTGGTCACCATGTAGTAGGCGATCACCAGCACGAAGACGTGGGTCAGCACAACCGGCGTGCGCGCCCAGTTGCGCAGGTGCCACAGCCCCCAGGCGGTGTAGCCCACGGCCGCCGCGGCGGCGAACGCCAGCACGGCCAGGGGGAGCGCGGAGCCCGCGTCGGCGGCCTCGCCGAGCAGCGTGCCGATCAGAACGTAGCCGCCGCCGACCGCGAGAGCGGCCGCCACCAGCGCCTGGACGGCGGCGGCGAGGGTGATGGTGATGGGGCGCGAAGACACGTTCCAGCCTAGCGGCCCCCGCGGCGCGCCCCGCCCCGCCTCCCGCCCCGCCCCCTCCCTCACCGCGCGGCGCTCGCGGCGGTCCCCCGGGCCGACCGCGCGGCGGACCGCTCCCCGATGATCACTACACTGAGACCCGTGCGCGCCCTCTTCATCGTCAACCCGCAGGCGACCACGACCACCCCGCGCTCCCGCGACGTGCTGGTCGGTGCCATCGCCCGCGAGATGGAGCTGGACGTCGCCCAGACCGAGTACCGCGACCACGCCCGCGAACTCGCCCAGCAGGCCGCGGGCGAGGGCTACGAGCTGGTCATCAGCCTCGGCGGCGACGGCACGGTGAACGAGGTCGTCAACGGCCTGCTGACCACCCCCGAGGGCCTGCCCCGGCCGAGCTTCGCCGCCCTGCCCGGCGGCAGCGCCAACGTGTTCATCCGGGCGCTGGGCCTGCCCGCCGATCCCATCGAGGCCACCGGCGCGATGCTGGAGGCGGTGCGCTCGGGCGAACGCCGGACCGTGGGGCTGGGCCGGGTGCTCACCGACCAGGACGACCGCTACTTCACCTTCTGCGCCGGGTTCGGCTGGGACGCCGACGTGGTGCACGAGGTCGAGCGGCAGCGCCACCGGGGGCGCCGGGCCTCGCCCGGCCTCTACATCGCGCTGGCGCTCAAGATGTTCCTGCGCGGCGAGGTCGCCGTGCGGTCGCTGCGGATCGAGGCCCCCGGCCGCGACCCCGTGCGCGACCTGTACTTCGCGCTGGTCACCAACACCACCCCGTGGACCTACGCGGGCGCGGTGCCGGTGCAGCCCACCCCGCGGTCGCGGTTCGAGCTTGGCCTGGACCTGTTCGCGCTCACCCAGATGAACACCGCGCGCACCGCGCAACTGCTGCGCCAGATGCTGTCGCACAAGGGAGTCCCGCCCTACGGTCCGGGCTTTGTCACCTGGCACGACCAGTCCGAGGTGACCATTACCTCACGCTCTCCCCGCGCGTTCCAGATCGACGGCGAGTACCTCGGCCACCGCCGGCGGGTCAATCTCCAATCCGTACCAAAGGCATTACGAATCGTCGGTTAATCCGCGGGAAATATCGCGTCGATAACACCTGTGACGCACACGACACGCCGAAGCCCAGGTTGGCTCAGCGGCACTCTTGCATGCGCCGATCAACCCTGTCACGCTCAAAGTGTCGCCGCACGTTACGGGCGAGTTAAAGAGTGTTTCCAGGTCACAGAGCGCGGCGCGGCTTTGTGGGGCCCTGTCGACTCTCCCTGCACGCCCGGCCGTCCGGGTCTGCCGGACCAGGCGTCAACGACGACAGCGACCCGTCGGTCGTCCACGACTTAGTGAATCCGTTCACAATTCGTTCACAAGCGCACGCTTCCCTCACTGTGAGGAGTGATCCGCATGGACTGGCGCCACCACGCCGCCTGCCGTGACGAGGACCCCGAACTGTTCTTCCCCATCGGCAACTCCGGTCCGGCCGTGCTCCAGATCGAAGAGGCCAAGGCCGTGTGCCGCTCCTGTCCGGTGAGTGCCGCGTGTCTGCGCTGGGCGCTGGAGACCGGCCAGGACGGCGGTGTCTGGGGCGGCATGAGCGAGGACGAACGCCGCGCGCTGAAGCGCCGCCGCACCCCCGTGGGAGCCATGCTCCGCGCCTGAGCGGACGTCTCCCCCGGGACTTCCCCCGAGCAGGCCCGCCGGGCACCGGCCCGCGCCGCTCCCCGTCCGCGCAGTGACCCCGCCTCTGTTATCACGTCCGCCGCACCCGGTGCCGGAGCGGACGTGGCCGCAGAAGCGGGATCGCCGCCGGGAGCGGACCCACCGCCGGCCGGTCCCGGCCCCCGCACCCCGGCCGCCCGCTCCCCCGCTAGGGCAGCGACGCGGTGTGGTGCTCCACCGGCAGCTCGATGGCCACCCGGGTGCCGCCGTCCTCGCGCGGCTTGACCTCCAGTGAGCCGCCCAGCTCGCCGACGACCAGCGTCCGCACGATCTGCAGGCCCAGGCTGGCCGTGCTCTCCATGTCGAAGTCGTCGGGCAGCCCTCCCCCGTCGTCGGTGACCTCGATCAGCAGCCGGCCGCCCCTCCCCTCGGCGTCGAGCGGGGGGTCCACGCGCTGGGCGCGGACCTCGATCCGCCCGGGGCCGTAGGACAGCCCGTGCTCCACGGCATTCTGCACCAGCTCGGTGAGCACCATCGACAGCGGGGTGGCCACCAGCGCCGACAGCAGCCCGAAGTGGCCCGAGCGGCGCGGCACCACGGCGGCCTCGGTGGAGGACACCTCGGCCGCCATCTCGATCACCCGGTCGGCGATGTCGTCGAAGTCGACGATCTCGTCGGGGGTGTGCGACAGCATCTCGTGCACGATGGCGATGGAGCCCACCCGGCGCACCGCCTCGTCCAGGGCGGCCCGCCCCTCGGGCACGTGCAGCCGCCGCGACTGGAGCCGCAGCAGCGCCGCCACCGTCTGCAGGTTGTTCTTCACCCGGTGGTGGATCTCGCGGATGGTGGCGTCCTTGGTCATCAGCTCGCGTTCGCGCCGCCGCAGCTCGGTGACGTCGCGGACCATGACCAGCGCGCCGATCCGCACACCGCCCACCACCAGCGGGATGGAGCGCAGCTGGATGGTGGACCCGCGCGCCTCGACCTCGGCCTCCTGGGGCACGCGGCCGCCGGCGGTCCAGGTCAGCGACTCGTCGCGGGCGTCGCCGGCCGCCGCCAGCTCCAGCGTGGTCTGGGCCAGCCGGGTGCCCACCAGGTCGGCGGTCAGGCCCAGGCGCCGGTAGGCCGACAGCGCGTTGGGGCTGGCGTAGACCACCTCGCCGTCCTGGTCCAGCCGCAGCAGGCCGTCGCCCACGCGGGGCGAGCGCACCATCAGCGGCCCCTGGTCGCTGAAGGGGAAGGCCCCCTCGGCGATCATCTGCGCGAGGTCGCTGGCGCTCTGCAGGTAGGTCAGCTCCAGCCGGCTGGGCGTGCGCGCCGAGCTGAGGTTGGTACTGCGCTGGATCACCCCGATCAGCTTGCCGTCGCGGCGCACCGGGATGGTCTCCTCGCGCACCGGGACCCCGCCCGACCAGTCGGGGTCGCCCTCGCGGCAGATGCGGCCCTCGGTCCAGGCGCGGTCGATCAGGCCGCGCCGGCCGGACACCCTGGTGGGCTCGGGCGGCGCCGCGATCTCGGTCACGTCGCCGTCGCGCAGCACGGTCTCGACCAGGTCGTCCTGGAAGGCCGTGGGGCCCGTGGTCGGGCGCATCTGCGAGACCGCCACCCACCCGGTGTCGTCGCGCAGCCGCACCCAGAGCACCAGGTCGGCGAAGGAGAGGTCGGCCAGGAGCTGCCAGTCCGACACCAGGGAGTGGAACCACTCCAGATCGGCGGTCTTGAGCGCCGTATAGCGTCGGATGAGATCACTGAGGTGAGGCACTAACAAATCATCCCACGGTTGCGGGCATACTCATAGGAATGCACTCGACCAGTGGTCCAAACCAATAGTGTCCGGGGAAGCGGTGGAGGGGTCCGACGTGACGGGTCAGCGAACGCTCGAAGACGGTCACCGAGTTCCAAAGTACTACCAGGTCAAGAAGCTGCTCCTGGAACTCATCGAGGCCATGCCGGCCGGCAACCCGGTCCCGCCGGAGCGCGCGCTCGCGGCCCAGTTCGGCACCTCGCGCACAACCGTGCGCCAGGCGCTGACCGAGATGGTGGTCGAGGGCCGGCTGCTGCGCATCCAGGGCAAGGGCACGTTCGTGGCCAAGCCCAAGGTCGCCCAGGTGCTCCAGCTCACCAGCTACACCCAGGAGATGCGCTCCCACGGGCTGCACCCGGCCACCCGCATCCTCGACGTGAGCTACATCAACGCCGACGACCAGCTGGCCGAGCTGCTGGCGATCCGCTCGGGCGGGCGGGTGCTGCGCATCGAGCGGCTGCGGCTGGCCAACGGCGAGCCCATGGCGGTGGAGACCGCCCACCTGGCGGCCCGGCGCTTTCCGGGCCTGCGCCGCCAGCTCGACCGCTACGCCTCGCTGTACGAGGCGCTGGCCAGCGCCTACGAGGTCCGCCTGGTCGAGGCCGAGGCCACCATCGAGACCGTGCTGGCCACCCCCAACGAGGCGCGGCTGCTGGGCGTGGACGTCGGCCTGCCCCTGGTGCTGCACTGCCAGCACAGCTTCGACGGCGAGGGCCACCCGGTGGAGTGGGTGCGCTCGCTCTACCGCGGCGACCGGTACAAGTTCGTCACCCGGCTGCGCCCGCCCGAGGTGGAGTGACCGGCCGGGCCCGCCCCTGCCCCTTGCCCGGGTGTGGGCGGTGTCACTAGGCTCGGGGCGACTTACCCACCGGTAGCATCGGTGGGCCCCGCCCCACCGCCCCCGCCGCACCCAAAAGGAGTGTGCCGCCCAGCATGCCCACGCCGCCGCCCTCCCCGCCGACCCCTTTCCACGGCCGCCTGTCCGGCCACGGCGGCACACACGCCGTCGAGGTCGCCCGCCACCACGGCATCGACACGATGTTCACCCTCAGCGGCGGCCACGTCTTCCCGCTCTACGACGGCGCGGTGAAGCCCGAGCCCACCATGCGGCTGCTGGACGTCCGCCACGAGCAGACCGCGGTGTTCGCGGCCGAGGCCGTCGGCAAGCTCACCCGCCGCGCCGGCCTGGCCGTGGTGACCGCCGGCCCGGGGGTCACCAACGTCGTCAGCGGCGTGGCCACCGCCCACTTCAACGGCTCGCCGCTGGTGGTGGTCGGCGGCCGGGCCCCTGACGGCCGGTGGGGGCAGGGCCTGCTGCAGGAACTGGACCAGCCGCCGCTGCTGGAGACCATCACCAAGCGCGCCTGGACCGTGCACGCCACCGACGGGATCGGCGCGGCCGTGGACGAGGCCGCCATGCTGGCCAACACCGCGCACCGCGGCCCGGTCTTCCTCGACATCCCCATGGACCGGCTCTACGACCAGGCCGAGACCGACCTCGCCGGCGCCCCCGCGCCCGCCGACCGCACCCCCGACCCCGAGGCCGTCGCCGAGGTCGCCCGGCTGCTGAGCGAGGCCGAGCGCCCGGTGCTCGTCTACGGCTCCGACGTCTGGCTCGACGGCGCCGAGCGGGCCGCCCTGGAGGCCGCCGAGGAACTGGGGGTGCCGGTCGTCACCAACGGCCAGGGCCGCGGCGTGCTCCCGGGCGGCCACCCGCTGCTGGCCAGCCGCGCGCGCGGCGCCGCGCTGGGCCGCGCCGACCTCGTGGTGGTCGTGGGCACCCCGCTGGACTTCCGGCTGGGCCACGGCCTGTTCGGCGGCAGGGACGGCGCGCCGCCGGCCAAGGTGGTGCACGTGGCCGACTCCCCCGCCCAGCTCACCCGGCACATGACCCCGGTGGCCGCGGTGTCCGGCGACCTGTCGGCGGCGCTGCGCGGGATCGCCGAGGCCGCCAAGCCCACGGCGGCGGCGGCCCGCTGGCGCGCCGAGATCGCCGAGGCGGCGGCAGCGGCCGTCGCCGCCGACGCCGAGGCCCTGGCCAGCGACGCCGACCCCATCCACCCGGCGCGCGTCTACGGCGAACTGAACCGGCTGCTGGACGACGACGCGGTCGTGATCGGCGACGGCGGCGACTTCGTCTCCTACGCCGGCAAGTACATCGAGCCCAAGCACCCCGGCCAGTGGCTGGACCCCGGCCCGTTCGGCTGCCTGGGCACCGGCATGGGCTACTCCATCGCCGCCCGGCTGTCGCGGCCCTCCTCCCAGGTCGTGACCCTGCTGGGCGACGGCGCCGCCGGGTTCTCGCTGATGGACGTCGACACCCTGGTGCGCCACCGGCTGCCGGTGGTGATGGTGTGCGGCAACAACGGCATCTGGGGCCTGGAGAAGGCGCCCATGCAGATGATCTACGGCTACGACGTGATCGCCGAACTGACCCCCCAGACCCGCTACGACGAGGTCGTGCGGGCCCTGGGCGGCGGCGGCGAACTGGTCACCGACCCCGCCGAGATCGGCCCGGCCCTGCGCCGCGCGTTCGACTCCGGGGTGCCCTACCTGGTCAACATCGCCACCGACCCCGGCAACGTCTACCCGCGCAAGACCATGGGGGTCTAGGCGCGGGCCCCGGCGGTGAACCGGGCGCGGTTCACCACCACCCGCTCGACCGTGCCGCGCGCCACCGCGCGGCCGTCGGGATGGGCCAGGGCGACGTCGAAGACCAGGCGCCGGCCGTCGACCAGGCGCAGCCGCGCCTCGGCGCGGACCACGGCGCCCACGGGCGAGGCCGCCAGGTGCGACAGCGCGACCTCGGTGCCCACCGTGGTCTCGCCCTCGGCGAGGCGGCCGGTGAGGGCGGCCACCGTGGCGGCCTCGGCCAGCGCGAGCGCGCGCGGGGTGCCCAGCACGTCGACGTCTCCGCTGCCCAGGGCGGCGGCGGTGTCCTCGGCGCCCACCCGCAGTTCGGCGGCGCCCCGGAGTCCTTCGGTGATGGCCATGGCGCACGAACCTACCCCAGCGCGCGGCCGGGCGGGCCGGCCCGCGCGGGCGGGGGTCAGGACTCCACGACCGCCAGCAGGTCGCCCTCCTGCACGACGTCGCCCTCGTCCACCTGGATGCTGATGACCCGGCCGGGGTCCTCGACCTGGACCGGGACCTCCATCTTCATGGACTCCAGAACGAACAGGGTGTCGCCTTCGTCCACGCGGTCGCCCTCGGCCGCGTTCACCTTGAAGACGTTCGCCACCATCTCGGCGCGGATCTCGGCCATTGCGCACTCCTCAACGGGACGTCGCGGGCTTCGACCGGCCGCGGGCCGCACCCGGGGTGCGCGCCGCGCGGACGGTGCCCTCGCCTGTGGGCACTACCCGCCGTACGCCCGCGCACGCCAGGGGCAGCGGTCAGCGGCGCTCGCTGGACCGGGCGATGACGCGGGCCGCGGCCTCGACCACCTCGGGGTCGTACTCGGTGCCGGCGTCCATGCGCAGCCGCTCCAGCGCCGACTGCACCCGCTCGGAGTCGGCGGAGTCGCTGACCAGGTCGTCGATGGCGTTGGCGACCTTGATGATCCGGCTGCCCAGCGGCGGGGGGTCGTTGCCGCTGTCGCCGGTGCAGGGCTCGCACTGGCGCCGGACCAGCTCGGCCACGGTGTCGAGCACGCCGGTCTCGCGGATGACCGCCGACCCCAGCTCGGCGATGCGCCGCTGCTCGCGCGGCAGGGCGTAGACGGTGGCGCCGTTGGCGATGGGGTCGCGCAGGGAGAGCTGGCCGATGTCGTGCATCAGCGCGGCGTACTCCAGCTCCAGCAGCTCCGACTCGCGCATGCCCAGCTCGGTGCCGATGGTCTTGGCCAGGCGGCTGACCCGCCGGGAGTGGCCGGTGGCCACGTATCCGCCGACCTCGGTGACCCGCGACAGCGCGCGCACGGTCTGCAGGTAGGTGAGCCGGATCTCGGCGAAGCGGCGGAACGCGACCTGGGTGACCAGCAGCGGCGCCGTGAACACCAGCAGCCCGGCCAGGCCGGTGACCGAGCTGGCCAGCGCGATGAGGATGCCCGAGGAGCCGATGGCCATGCCCAGGCCGGAGTGGGCGCGCAGCTCGTCGCGCAGCGCAACGGCGAACCTGCCGCGCAGCGGCTCGGCGCGGATGGCGGCGGCGATCACGGCGTCGGTGAGCCAGCCGGCGAGCACCAGGCCCGCCATGATCACCAGGACCAGCCACCAGTCGATCGTCTGCGGCGTGGGCGCCAGCTCCGAGACGTAGGGCCGGAACGGCAGGGTCATCACCACGATGATCATCACGCGGCGGGCGAGGTCGCCCCAGTCGGGGGTGCGCCCGGCGGCGATGTGCGGGAGTTCGCCCAGAGCGAACCCCATGGTGACCACCGCCAGGACCTGCCACGACGAGTGGTGGACGGCGTGGCCGCCGATGCTGAGCAGGAAGGTGTAGCCGATGGCGCCGGCCGAGGCCACGGGCGCGACCTCGCGGTGGCCCGGCAGGGTGATGCGGGCCAGCTCGCCCACGGCGATGAGCACCCCGAACGCCAGCGCGGTGCGGGGGTCGACGAACCCGGTGACCAGGGTCCACAGCAGCGACCCGCCGGAGAAGGCCGCCGCCACCACGATGACCAGGGAGCGCATTGGTTCGCGCACCCCCCAGCGGCGCGCGGTGCGCGGCGGGTGCGTGCCCTGCGCGTCGCGGGTCATCATCACTCGGCCTCCCCCGCGACGCGCAGCGGAACGCTGGGGTCGTCGTGGTCCTGGCTGGCGACCTCGGCGGACTCGTCGTCGCTGGGCGGCTCCACGATGTCGGGCGACTCCCAGCCCTGCTCGCCCACCGCCGCGATCAGGGCGTCGACCATCGTGGGGTCGAACTGCGGGCCGGCGCCGCGCCGCAGCTCGTCGATGGCCTCCTCGATCGAGCGGGCCTTGCGGTAGGACCGGGTGGAGGTCATGCAGTCGAAGGCGTCGGCCACCGAGATGATCCGCGCGAACTCGGGGATGTCGTGGCCGGCCAGCCCCATGGGGTAGCCGCGCCCGTCCATGCGCTCGTGGTGGTGCATGATCCCGGCCAGCGCCTCGTCGAGGAACCCGATCTCGCGGACGATCTCGTAGCCGCGCATCGGGTGCAGCTGGATGGCGGCGTACTCCTCCTCGGTGAGCTTGCCGGGCTTCTGCAGCACCTTGGTGGGCACGCCCAGCTTGCCGACGTCGTGCAGCATCCCGGCGTAGCGGATGGTCTGCACCCGCTCGGCGTGCATGCCCAGCTCCTGGGCGATCATGGCCGAGGCCTTGGCGACGCGCATGCAGTGGCCGCGCGTGTAGTAGTCCTTGGTCTCGACGGCCTGGCACAGGGTGGCCAGGGTGGCCTCGTGCGCGCGCTGCTCGGCCACGCACTGGTCGAACGCCCACCGCGCGATGAACAGCGGCAGCAGCACCAGCAGGATGGCCAGGGCGCCCACCACCCCCCAGATGGCGGCGATGAACAGGCCGAGCATGCCGTAGCCCAGGGACGCCAGCTCCAGGGTGGCCAGGGTGCGCCAGCGGATGCGGTGCGGGCGGCGCAGGTGCACCACGCCGAGGTACCACATCAGGCCGCCCATCAGCGCGCCGTTGATGGCCGAGTGCACCAGCAGGGCGGCGCAGAAGGGCACCAGCGCCCACGGGAAGTCGTCGTGCTGGGGCGGCCCCAGCTCACCCCCCAGGGCGAGGTAGACGTGCCCGGCGGCGTAGCCGGCCAGCGCGTACTGGCCGCCGTTGAACAGCCGCTTGACGAAGTTCTGCCGACGCAGGATGAAGGGGGTGGAGAAGAAGGTCGCCACCGCCACCCCGACCGGGCCGACCAGCACGATGGCGGCCAGGGAGACGGAGACGCTGGGCGAGATTCCGGCTCGGCCGGTGTCGATGGTGGTGCCGATGGTCTCGGCGACCACCATCAGGATGATGAGCAGCACCAGGGTGGCGGGATCGATGCCCTCGTACGGCCCGAGCGCCATGACGGCGATGGCGCCGAGAACGACGAGGCCGACGTACAACCGCGCCGCTCCAGGAAGCGAACGCAATTTCTGGTACCTCCCACCCCAAAGCCGACCGAACCGTCATCGTTTCATCGATCCCGTTCTACCACCAGGTCCAACCGTTCACGGTCGTCTCGATGCCGGTCGCGTTGAACGCCATCGGGACCATTTCAGCGGTGAGTGCGGCCATGGTCGTCCCCCTCTTACGGATCGGCGCCGCCGCGCCCGGCAAGCTCCCCCATGGGCGCGGGGCGCGAATTGCCCCATACGGTGAATATGTTGGCCAGTTTAACGGGCGGCGCGAGCACCCCGATTTCCCCAGACCGGCCCGGCCGCCGGGTGGGGGAAACGCCAGGCCCCGATTCCGTGGAATGAGGAAATCCGAATCAGCATCGTAGATATGCTGATCACGCTCCGCCACGGGTGCGCACCCGCCTCCCCCGGCATTCGCCGCCCATTCCGCGAAGAACGCCCCCTTGCGGCGGCCCCATCGACCTCGGGATATGACGCTGTGTAGTCACATGCGCCGCACCACTCCGGATAGCCCCGGCACACCGGCTCGTCCAATTTTTGACCAAAATCAGGAACGCACCCGGGCGTGTCGCGGCCCGCCCAGAGGGCAGCCGGTGACCAAAAAGCGGAACCCCGGCACCGATGAACAACAATCCCTCGCATTTTCCCTGAAAACACCAGAAAATAGGCGCGCCCAGCCCGCGCCGAACACGCTCCGCGAGGGGTGGGGAAATGGCCGCCGGCGGCAGCGGGATCCCCCCGCCCGCCATTCCCCGGCCGGGCGCGGCCGCAACGGCGCCGCGAAGGACGCCGGCGCCCCCGGACACGACGCAGCGGCCGGCCGCCGTGGGGCGGCCGGCCGCTGTCCGGCGTCAGGGTGTCGGGGCCCGGGCGGGCAAAGCCGCCGGCCCCGCGGGCCCGCCGGCCGAGCTAGTCGACGCCCTCGCGCACCTGGAGGTCGGCGCGGGCGGCCTCCAAGCGGTGCAGGACCTTGCTGCGCAGGTCGGTGGGCACGGGGTCGGAGCCGCAGTGCTTGGCCACGAGCTTCTTCACGACCTCTTCCAGGCCGTACTCCGCCAGGCACGGCGAGCACTCGTCCAGGTGCTCGCGGATGTCGGCGTAGTTGTGATCGTCCAGCTCCCCGTCGATGTAGGCGTATACCTTCGCCAGCACCTCCGAGCACGGGGTAGCGTGCTCTCCACCGCAGCTCATCGCTGGTCCCTCCGACTCGCCCCGCCGTTCGCCGACCCGTCGACGGCCATTCCCCCGCCGTCGGACGCCTGCAGGATCCCGCGGTCGACCGCGTACTCCTCCAGCATCGAACGCAGCTGGCGTCTACCGCGGTGCAGCCGCGACATGACCGTGCCGATCGGGGTCTCCATGATCTCGGCGACCTCCTTGTAGGCGAAGCCTTCGACGTCGGCGAGGTAGACGGCGATCCGGAAGTCCTCGGGCAGCTCCTGGAGGGCTCGCTTGACGTCGGTGTCGGGCAGATGCTCCAGCGCCTCGGCCTCGGCCGACTTCAGCCCGGAGGAGGAGTGCGAGGCCGCCTGCGCGAGCTGCCAGTCCTCGACGTCCTCGGTACCGGCCTGCCGGGGCTCGCGCTGCTTCTTGCGGTAGGAGTTGATAAAGGTGTTGGTGAGGATCCGATACAGCCACGCCTTGAGGTTCGTCCCCTCCTTGAACTGGTGGAACGAACCGAACGCCTTGGCGAACGTCTCCTGGACGAGGTCCTCGGCGTCGGAGGGGTTGCGGGTCATCCGCAGTGCCGCCGAATAGAGCTGGTCCAAGTACGGGAGCACGTCCCGCTCGAACCGAGCCCCCTGCTCGTCGAGTGTCTCCTGGCCCTGATTCAAGCCCGCCTGCCTCCTTGTGCTGGCCTCCCGTGGGGCAACCGTAGCCTCACGATACGACGCCGCGGGAGCGGAGGGCACATTCGCACCGGGCGGGGCCTGGCCCGGGGGGACGACAACGAAGTCAGCGGTAGCCGTAGGCATTGACCTGCCTTTACTCTCCTGGTCTGGCCGTCGGGGAGCGCGGCGGGCGGCACCGCGCCACGCCTCCGGCGGCCCGCCGGATGGTGATGTGCATGCCAACAACGTGCCGAGCGCACTGATTCCGCCTAGGGTGCGGTTACGTGCGGCACAGATCTTTCGGTTTCCGCCCGACCGCGGAGGTGACCCCCGCGGGAGTCCGGGTAAAACCCTCTGCAAAGACGTGGGAGAGGAGCATGCGTGCGACCGTCCTCCAGTTCCGCGTCGGGCCCCGCGGCCGCGCCGGCCGGCGCCGATCCGGTGGCTGAGGCCCATCAGGCGCGCTCCGCCGCCGCGCACTTCGCGTCGGGCGACTCCCTGTCCGCCTACTGGCGGTTCTACTGGGCGGTGGCCGACGCCCAGCTCGCCCGGTGGCTGCCCGCCGAGCCCGGCCGCATCCTGGACCTGTCCGCGCCCGACTTCCGGGGCGCGCCCCGCGCCGTGGCCGCCGGCCACGACGTGGTCACCCTGCTGCCCTCGGCCGACTCCCGGCCGCGGCGGCCACTCACCCTGGTCAACGGGCACGCGCGCACCGCGCGGCGCACCGCGCCCGGGCGGCTGCGGGCGGTGGTGGGCGACACCACCTTCCTCTCCGGGTTCGCCGACTCCGCCTTCGACGGCGTGGTCGCCGACAACCGGGTGCTCTCCCGCCACCTGGCCACCGAGGCGTCCCTGGTCGAGATCGCGCGCGTGCTGCGGCCGGGCGGTCGGGTGCTTTTGTGCGTCGACTCCGTGGTGCTGGGCATGGCGCTGCTGGCCGAGCAGGACTGCTGGCCCGAGCTGAGCTTCGCCCCCAGCGCCGACGTGCTCCTGGTGCCCTGGCCCGACGGCTCCATCACGCGCTGCTTCACCGGCGAGCAGCTCGGCGAGGTGCTGACCGACGTCGGCCTGGAGCCGGAGTGGGTGCGCCCGCGCACCGTGCTGTCGGCCTCAACGGTCGAGGGGATGCTCTCCCGCGACCCCCACGCCATGGGCCGCCTCGTCGAGATGGAGCTGCGGGCCGCGGAGTCCGACGACTACGTGGGCGTGCACCTGCTGGCCAGCGCCCGCAAGCCCGGCTGAGCCGCCGCGCCCCGGCGCGGGGCGCGGCGGTGGGGTGCGGCCGGCCGCGGGCGCCCGCGGCCGGCCGCACCGGTCGGCTACTCCTGGCGCGGCCCCGGCCCCTCGGCCATGGGCAGGTACACCCGCTTGCCGCGGTCGGCGAACTCCGCGGACTTGTCGCGCATGCCCTTGTCGATGGCCTCGACCGTGGACAGGCCGTTCTCCTCGGCGTAGCGGCGCACGTCCTGCGTGATCTTCATCGAGCAGAACTTCGGGCCGCACATCGAGCAGAAGTGCGCGGTCTTGGCCGGCTGGGCGGGCAGCGTCTCATCGTGGAAGGACTGCGCCGTCTCGGGGTCCAGGGCCAGGTGGAACTGGTCCTGCCAGCGGAACTCGAAGCGCGCCGCCGACAGCGCGTCGTCCCACTCCTGGGCCCGCGGGTGGCCCTTGGCGAGGTCGGCCGAGTGCGCCGCCAGCTTGTAGGTGATGACGCCGGTCTTGACGTCGTCGCGGTTGGGCAGCCCCAGGTGCTCCTTGGGGGTGACGTAGCAGAGCATGGCGGTGCCGTGCCAGGCGATCTGCGCCGCGCCGATGGCCGAGGTGATGTGGTCGTAGCCCGGCGCGATGTCGGTGGCCAGCGGACCCAGGGTGTAGAACGGGGCCTCGCCGCACAGCTCCTCCTCCAGCCGCACGTTCTCGGCGATCTTGTGCAGCGGCACGTGGCCGGGGCCCTCGATCATCACCTGCACGTCGTGGGAGCGGGCGATGTGGGTCAGCTCCCCCAGCGTGCGCAGCTCGGCGAACTGCGCCTCGTCGTTGGCGTCGGCGATGGAGCCCGGCCGCAGGCCGTCGCCCAGCGAGAACGTGATGTCGTAGGCGCGGAAGATCTCGCACAGCTCCGCGAAGTGCGTGTAGAGGAAGCTCTCTTGATGGTGGGCCAGGCACCAGGCCGCCATGATCGAGCCGCCGCGCGAGACGATCCCGGTGACCCGCCGGGCGGTCAGCGGGACGTAGCGCAGCAGCACGCCGGCGTGCACCGTCATGTAGTCGACACCCTGCTCGGCCTGCTCGATCACGGTGTCGCGGTAGACCTCCCAGCTCAGCGCCGCGGGGTCGCCGTTGACCTTCTCCAGCGCCTGGTAGATCGGCACGGTGCCCACCGGCACCGGCGCGTTGCGCAGGATCCACTCGCGGGTCTCGTGGATGCGCCTGCCGGTGGACAGGTCCATGATCGTGTCGGCGCCCCAGCGGGTGGCCCACACCATCTTCTCGACCTCCTCGGCGACCGAGGAGGTGACGGCGGAGTTGCCGATGTTGGCGTTGATCTTCACCAGGAAGTTCTTGCCGATGACCATCGGCTCGGACTCCGGGTGGCACCGGTTGGCCGGGATCACCGCGCGGCCCACGGCCACCTCCGAGCGCACGAACTCGGGGTCGACGCCCTCGCGGGCGGCGGCGAAGCGCATCTCGGGGGTGATGGTGCCGGCCCTGGCGTGGGCCAGTTGGGTGACCGCGCCGCCCACGGGCGCGCGGCCGGCGATCCAGTCGGCGCGCAGCCGGGGCAGGCCCGCGTGCACGTCGATGCCCTCGGCGGCGGCGGAGTCGGTGTAGGGGCCGGAGGTGTCGTACAGGTCGATGTGGCTGCCGTTGGCCAGCGCCACCCGCCGGTGGGGCACCCGGAGCGCCGGGCCGCCGTCGGCGGTTCCGGGGACCTCCAGGTAGACCTTTTCCGAACCCATGATGGGTCCGGTGGTCACGGTGGGCTGGACGCTTCGGTCGTCGAGTGCCGTCAAGGCACGCCTCCCTACGTCGGAATTACCCGAACAGGTTCTGCGGTCGGCGGCGCCGGCCCCGTTCTCGGGGCAGCCGCCCTCTCAGCCCGCCAAGGCGCGAGCTCCCGCGGTGGTCGCTATGCGCCGCGCCCGCCGTCGGCCGCCGACGGGCGCGGGTTGTACGGGTCAGCGGAGCGGAGCACCGTGGCCACGGTGTGTCACCGTCCACATGACCGGGGCCACCATACCCAGGGCGGGCACGCGGGTTAAAGCCCCGGGTGCGTGATCGCGGTGCGGGCGGGGCTCGGGTGGCGCACGGGGCGGATGAGGCGGGCCGGCCGCTCTTAAAACAGGGTGGCGTCCTCGGGGGCGGGGGGTTCGGGGGCCGCCGGAGCGAGCAGTTCGGGGCCGTTGTTGCGGACGCTGTTGACGGCCGTGCTCACCGGCCGGACCTCGAAGTCGGCGACGGGGGTGGCCGACAGCGCCCGCCGGAGGTCGTCGGGGCCCGACGCGGGGTCGAGCCAGGTGGCCCACAGCTCGGGCGGCACCACCACGGGCATGCGCTCGTGGATGCCGGCCAGTTCGGGGGCGGCCTCGGTGGTGACGATGGTGCAGCTCCACAGCCAGGCGCGGGGGTCGTCGTCGGCGCGGCCGGGGTCGCGCCAGCGCTCGAACAGCCCGGCCAGCGCCAGCGGGGCGCCGTCGGCGTAGCCGATGGCGTAGGGCCGCTTGCGGGACTTGGCCTTGCGCCGCTGGTGGGCGGGGTCGGTGGCCGGGGAGGTGCCGGCCTCGGCGGTGCCGGGGGCGTCCTGGGGCAGCAGCTGCCACTCGTAGTAGGCGTCGGCGGGGATGAGGCAGCGGCGGCGGGCGAACGCGGCGCGGTAGGCCGGCTTCTCGGCGACGGTCTCGCTGCGGGCGTTGATCATCTTGTAGCCGACGCCGGGGTCCTTGGCCCACGAGGGCACCAGGCCCCAGCGCAGCGTGCCCAGGGAGCGCGGGCCCCGGTGCGCGGGCGCGGCGCCCCGGGCGGCCTCGCCGGGCGGGGTGCCCAGCACGGCGTAGACGGTCTTGCCGGGGGCGACGTTGTAGTCGGGCGCCAGCTCCTCCAGCGGCGGCCACGCGCGGGTGTCGACGGGGCCCGGCGCGCCCGGCGCCCGGTCCGCACCCGGCACCGCGTGGTCGTCGGACTCGGGGAAGTCGAACGCCAGCTGCAGCTCGTGGGCGTTGCGGGATTGGGCATAGCGACCGCACATGGCGATCAGCCTAGCCGCGCGCCACGACGGTACCGCCGCCCGCCGGCCGCCACCGGCGTCCGCGCGGCCGGGCTCAGGCGGCGCCCGCCACCCGGATCTCGGGCTCGTGGCGCACCGGGAAGTTCACCGAGCGGGCGATGAAGCACGCCCGGTGCGCCCGCTCGTGCAGCTCGGCCGCGGCCCCGACCATG
Source organism: Streptomonospora nanhaiensis (assembly GCF_013410565.1). Classification (NCBI taxonomy): domain Bacteria; kingdom Bacillati; phylum Actinomycetota; class Actinomycetes; order Streptosporangiales; family Nocardiopsidaceae; genus Streptomonospora; species Streptomonospora nanhaiensis. Next base: position 4,733,819 of record NZ_JACCFO010000001.1, on the reverse strand, counting down.
CCCGCCTCGGCCACGGTGACCACCGGGTGCAGGGTGACCTCGGTGAACTCACCGGAGGAGTCGCGGTGGGTGACCATGGTGCCGGTCGCGGTGTCGGTGTAGGCCACCACGTTGACCCCCGCGGCCACCGACAGCGCCAGGTAGGACAGCATGTGGCACTCGCTGAGCGCGGCCACGAGCAGGTCCTCGGGGTTCCACCGCGCGGGGTCGCCCCGGAACGCCGCGTCGGCCGAGCCCGGCAGCGTGGGCCGCCCCTCGGCGGTGATGTCGTGGGAGCGCTCGTAGGCGCGGTACCCGGCGGTGCCCGACCCGGTGTTCCCCGTCCAGCGCACCGCGACCTCGTAGTGGTGGCTCTTGTCCGCCATTGCCCTGCCTCCCGCTCCGCGCCGTGGGCGGCCGCGGCCGCCCGCTCCTAGGTCCAGCCTGCCCGGCCGCGCCGCCGCGACCCACAGCGGGGCCGGGGCGGGGCCGTTAACCTTGAGGCATGCCCGACTCCGCGCCGCACTGGCCCGCCCCCGTCGCCCGCACACCCGTGGACGCCACGGTCACGCTGCCCGGCTCCAAGTCGATGACCAACCGCGCGCTGATCATCGCGGCGCTGTCGGAGACCCCCAGTGTGGTCCGCCGCCCCCTGCGCAGCCGCGACACCGACCTTATGGCCGCCGCGCTGCGCGCCATGGGTGTCACCGTCACCCCCGACGGCGACGACTGGGCGGTGGTGCCCGCACCGCCGCGCGGCCCGGCGCGGGTCGACGTCGGCAACGCCGGCACCGTGATGCGCTTCGCCCCGCCGGTGGCCGCCCTGGCCGAGGGCCCGGTGGAGTTCGACGGCGACCCCCGCGCGCGCGAGCGGCCCGTGGGCCCGCTGCTGGCGGCGCTGCGCGCGCTGGGCGCCGACATCGACGACGGCGGGCGCGGCGCGCTGCCGGTGACCGTGCGCGGCAGCGGGTCGGTGCGCGGCGGCGCGGTCACCCTCGACGCCTCGGGGTCCTCCCAGTTCGTCTCGGCGCTGCTGCTGTCGGGCGCGCGCTTCGAGCGGGGTGTGGAGGTCCGCCACGACGGCCCGCCGGTGCCCTCCCGCCCCCACCTGGACATGACCGTCGAGATGCTGCGGGCGGCGGGTGTGTCCGTCGACACCGCCGAGCCCGACGTCTGGCGGGTGGCGCCGGGTCCGGTGAAGGCCGCCGAGGTCGTGGTCGAGCCCGACCTCTCCAACGCCGCGCCGTTCCTGGCCGCCGCCCTGGTCACCGGCGGCCGGGTCACCATCGCCGGCTGGCCGGAGCGCACCACCCAGCCCGGCGACGCCCTGCGCGGGATCTTCGCCGAGATGGGCGGCGAGGTCTCCCGCACCGCCGAGGGCCTGACCCTGCGCGGCACCGGCGAGGTCCGGGGCATCACCGCCGACCTGCGCGAGGTCGGCGAGCTGACCCCCACGGTGGCCGCCGTGGCCGCGCTGGCCGCCACCCCCTCGCGGCTGACCGGGATCGCCCACCTGCGCCGGCACGAGACCGACCGGATCGCGGCCCTGGTCCGCGAGATCAACGCCCTGGGCGGCGACGCCGAGGAGCTGCCCGACGGCCTGGTGGTCCGGCCGCGCCCGCTGCGCGGCGGGGTGTTCCACTCCTACGACGACCACCGGATGGCCACGTCCGGCGCGGTGATCGGCCTGGCGGTGCCCGGGGTGGAGGTGGAGAACATCGCCACGACCGCCAAGACTCTGCCCGACTTCCCCGGCCTGTGGGCCGAGGTGGCGCGGTGAGCGGCGGGCGGCGCCCCCTGGACGAGGACGACGTCCGGGTCCGGGCGCGCGGCGGCTCCCGGCCGCGCACCCGCATCCGCCCCAAGCACGAGGACGCCCGCGAGGGGTTCGTCACCGCCGTCGACCGCGGCCGCTACCGCTGCCTGGTCGAGGACCGCCCGGTGGTCGCCATGAAGGCGCGCGAACTGGGGCGCGGCAGCATCGTCGTGGGCGACCGCGTGGCCCTGGTGGGCGACCTGTCGGGCCGCCCCGACACCCTGGCCCGCGTGGTGCGGGTCGAGGAGCGCCGCTCGGTGCTGCGCCGCACCGCCGACGACACCGACCCCGTCGAGCGCGTGATCGTGGCCAACGCCGACCAGTTGGTGATCGTGGCGGCGCTGGCCGACCCCGACCCCCAGCCCCGCTTCATCGACCGCTGCCTGGTCGCGGCCGTCGACGCCGGACTGGACCCCCTGCTGTGCCTGACCAAGGCCGACCTCGCCGGCCCCGACGACCTGCTGCGCACCTACGCCGGCCTGGACGTCCCCCACGTCGTCACACGCCGCGACCAGGGCCTGGACGCCCTCAGCGCCCGCCTGGCGGGGCGCACCAGCGTGCTGATCGGCTCCTCGGGTGTGGGCAAGTCCACCCTGGTCAACCTGCTGGTGCCCGCCGCCGCGCGGGCGGTGGGCGACGTCAACCCGGTCACCGGGCGGGGCCGGCACACCTCCACCTCGGCGGTGGCGCTGCCGTTCGAGGGCGGCTGGATCATCGACACCCCGGGCGTGCGCAGCTTCGGGCTGGCCCACATCAGCCCCGACGACGTGGTGGCCGGGTTCGCCGACCTGGCCGAGGCGGTGGCCGCGTGCCCGCCGGGCTGCCCGCACACGGCGGGCGCGCCCGGCTGCGGGCTGGACGCGGGCGTGGCCGACGGCGTGCTCGCCCCCGACCGGGTGGCGTCCCTGCGCCGCCTGCTCAGCAGCCGCGAACCGGGTGACGACCGCGCCTGAGAGGCCCTCCGACCTGGCCGAATGCGGTCACCGGCGGCGCACGGGGTGCGTGCGGCGGATGTGACAGGTGTATATTCCTGTGCCGCCGATTCCGTTTTCCACCCTTTTGGACTTATCTCATGATCATCTGGCGCGGCTGGGGCATTCTCGTCCTGCTGATCACCGGACTGTGCTGCGTACCCGCCGGGCTCGTCACCGAGGCCGTGCTGGGCAGCGACCTGGCGCTCTTCGGCGTCTCGGGCGGCATGGTGGTCGCCGGCGTGGCTGTCTTCTTCATCGGCCAGCGGCTCAACGCCCCGCGGCAGGGGTTCCACCCGCAGACCGGACAGCCCGTCCTGTACCGCAACCAGCACACGTTCTTCTTCGTGCCCATGCAGTACTTCGCCTTCGTGCTGCTGGCGGTGAGCGTGGTGCTGCTCATCTCGACGCTGCTGGGCCTGGTCGTCTGATCCCCAGCTCGTCCAGCCGGTCCAGCATGTCCCCGGTGTCGCGGTAGACCCGGTAGGCGCCGGTGCGCTCCAGCTCGTCGCGGCCGTAGCCGCCCGACAGCACGCCGACCCCCAGCGCGCCGGCGCGGCGGGCCGCCAGCAGGTCCCACACGCTGTCGCCGACCACCATGGCGCCGCGCGGGTCCACCCCCAGGTGGGCCGCCGCGGCGAGGAACAGGTCGGGGTCGGGCTTGGCGTGGCGCACCTGGTCGCGGGTCACCATCGGGGTGTCCTCGGGCAGCCCGAGGATCCCCAGCGCGGTGCGCGCGGTCTCGGCGCGGCCGCTGGTGGCGATGGCCCACTTCACGCCCCGCTCGGTCAGCGCGCGCAGCAGCTCGGGCGCGCCGGGCAGCGGGCGCACCGAGTCGTGCTGGCGCAGGTACTCCTCGGCGTGCCGGCGCTGGATCTCCTCGACCTCCTCGGCCGACAGCTCCAGGCCGGTCTCACGCATCAGCGCCGACACGAACAGGCCGCCGCTCATGCCGATACGGCGGTGGATGCGCCACACCGCGAGGTCGATCCCCATGGCCGCCAGCGCGGTGCGCCAGGCGATCACGTGCTGGTAGACGCTGTCCACCAGCGTGCCGTCGAGGTCGAACAGGAACGCGGGCGGCTCCGGGGCCGGGTACTGGACCATGGTCGTCTCACTCACGCCACCACCCTCTCACCCGGCGCCCGCGCGCACCCGCACGGGCGCACGGTGTCGGCGTGCGCCCCGGCGGCGCTCAGCGGCGGGCGTGGCCGCTGACCGCGCCGATCATGCCGTGCACCGCCAGCTCCACCCGCCGCGCCGCCTGGTCGGGGTCGGTGGGCAGCAGCACGTAGGACAGGATCAGCCGCAGCGCGACCTCGGCCACGGCCTCGGCGTCGGCGCGCCCGACCTCCGGCAGCCGCTCCAGCAGGCAGTCGGCCATCCGCGAGCCCAGCTCCACGTGCAGCGGCTCGGCCCGCGTGGTCAGCACGGGCAGCAGTTCGGAGTCGCCGGTGATCACCGCGCCCAGCAGCGGGTTCTCCGCCGAGGCCGCCAGCGCCCACCGGGCCGACTCCGCCACCGCGTGGGCGGGGTCCTCGCCGGCGCCGCTCAGGATGCGCTCGACGGTGTCGAGGAACTGGCCGGCCTCGCGCACCACCACCGCCTGGAGCAGGCCCTCCTTGCTGCCGAACTCGTTGTAGAGGGTCTGGCGGGACACCCCCGCGGCGGCGGCGATGTCGGCCATGCGCATCCGCGCCCACCGCCCGGCCACGACCTCGACGTAGGCCGCGTCCAGCAGCCGGGTCCGCGTGGCGGAGCCTTCCGGCGGCGGAGTCGGCCGCCCGTTCGCGTGGGTCATGCGGTCATACTGTCACGTGAGGCGCGTCGGCTCGCGTCCTTCCCCGCCCGGCCGCCGGGCGGATCAGCAGGGGCGCCGTCGCCCGCACCGGCCGTTGGAAAGGTAGCGTTAGCCGCCATGGCGTCCTATGACGATGATCTGCGTCTGGCCCACGTCCTCGCCGACGCGGCCGACGACATCTCCCTCAAGCACTTCCGCGCACTCGACCTCAAGGTGGACACCAAGCCCGACCTCACCCCGGTCACCGAGGCCGACCGCTCGGTCGAGGAGACGCTGCGCGGCGTGCTGTCCCGCGCCCGGCCGCGCGACGCCGTGATCGGCGAGGAGTACGGCAAGACCGGCGTCAGCCACCGGGTGTGGGTCCTGGACCCCATCGACGGCACCAAGAACTACGTGCGGGGCGTCCCGGTGTGGGCGACCCTGATCGCGCTGCTCGAAGGCGACCGCCCCGTCATGGGCGTGGTCTCGGCGCCCGCGCTGACCCGCCGCTGGTGGGCGTCGCGCGGCGGGGGCACCTGGACCGGCCGCAGCCTGACCAAGGCCACGCGCTGCCGGGTCTCGGGCGTCTCGGCGCTGGAGGACGCCTCCCTGTCGTTCTCGGAGCTGGCGGAGTGGGAGGCCCAGCAGCGGCTGGACACCTTCCTCAACCTCACCCGCTCGGTGTGGCGCACCCGGGCCTACGGCGACTTCTGGTCGCACGTGATGGTCGCCGAGGGCGCGGTGGACATCTCCGCCGAGCCCGAGCTGTCGCTGTGGGACGCCGCTCCCCTGTCGGTGATCCTGGAGGAGGCGGGCGGGCGCGCCACCGACCTGCGCGGGCAGGACTTCGCCGACGGCGGTGCGCTGGTGTGCACCAACGGCGTCCTGCACGACCAGGTCCTGACCTGGCTCAACGGCGGCCCCACCCCCGGCGGCGGGCCGGCTCCGCTGCGCCTGACCTGAGCGCGGGCCGCCGCACCGGTGCGCGGGGCGGCCGGGACCCGCGATACCGGTCCGAACGGGCGCGAACGCGTAGTAGTCTGCCGCTCGTGCCCCAACACCTCCCTCGTGTGCCCCTTCGCCGTGTCCTGCTCCCCTTTGCCCTGGCCGGCTGCCTGGCGCTCAGCGCGTGCGGCTCCGAGCCGGGGCCGACCATGGAGGAGCTGGAGACGATGATCGCCCCCAGCAGCGGCTCCTCGGGTCCGGCCGCCGACCCCTCGGCACTGGCCGAGCTGCGCTTCAACGCCGAGTCCATGGCCTGCGAGCCGCGGCTGAGCGGCAACGCACCCGGCGCGTGGGAGACCTCGGCGCCGCGCGCCAAGGCCGAGCAGGGCGCCGAGATCGGCGTGCGCGACACCGAGGGCGACGGCGAGGTCCCCGTGACCGCCCGGGTGACCGCACCCGACGACCAGGCCTACGAGGCCACCGCCACCGCCTCGGGCACCGAATGGGCGCGGATCACGTTCCCCGGCGACTTCCCCGAACCTCCGGAATCGGCGCCCGGCGGCGTCTACACGGTCGTGTGGACCACCGACGACGGCGCGTTCATCGCCTGCGACGGGTTCCGGCTCAAGTAGCGGCCGGGCCGCCGCGCCGCCCGGTGCGGTGCGGCGGCGCCCGCCGCCTCCGGCGGGCGCGGCCGCCCTCGCGGGCCGCCGCCGCAGCCCGCGCCGCGGGGGAATCCGGACCGGCGCCGAAACGCGGTGAGCCCGCACGGAAAGCGCGGCGGGCACGGAAGGCACGCAAGCGCGAAAAAGGGCGCGGCCGCCGTGCGGCGGTAATCCCGGAAAACGCCGCGGCGGCAGAACCCCGAACCGGCGGAAACGCGAAGTCGCCCGGCGCTCAGATGAGCACCGGGCGTCTTTTCGCTGGTAGCGGGGACAGGATTTGAACCTGCGACCTCTGGGTTATGAGCCCAGCGAGCTACCGAACTGCTCCACCCCGCGTTGGTGTGTCTTTACTTTATCGCCTGCGCGCCGCAACACCAAATCGAATACCAAAGGCCCGGGCAGCGCAACGCGATGCGGCCCGGACCGTGTGATCCGGGCCGCATCGGCGTGGTAGCGGGGACAGGATTTGAACCTGCGACCTCTGGGTTATGAGCCCAGCGAGCTACCGAACTGCTCCACCCCGCGTTGCGATGGCTTCACACTATCGTTTCCGCACGCCAACGCCAAATCGAAAACCCGGCGGCCGAACGGGGAAGGCCCCCCGCCCGGCCGCCGGGCTCGCGCCGGCGCCGGATCACTCCTGGCCGGCGGCCTCCTCGGCGCGCTCCAGGGCCTCGGCGAGGCGGTCGTTGGCCTCGTCGTAGGCGGTGAAGTCGCCGTCCTGCAGCGCCTCCTGGCCCTCCTCGTAGGCCTGCGAGGCGTCCTCGAGGGCCGCGGCGAGGTCGCCGTCGCCGCCTCCGCCGCCGCCCTCGCCGGTGTCGCCCTCGGGCTGGGGCTCCTCCTCCAGCGGGCCGCCCTCCTCGAAGAGGTTGTTCAGCGCCTCCTGGAGGTTGTTGCCGATGGCCACCTGCTCGCCGAAGCCCACCATGACCTTCTGCAGCAGCGGGTAGGAGGTCTGGCTGCCCTCGGCCTGGACGTACAGCGGCTCGACGTAGAGCAGGCCGTCGGCGAAGGGCAGGGTGAGCAGGTTGCCGTAGATGATCCGCGACTGGTCGCTCTGCTGCAGCGGCAGCAGCTCGTCGCGGATCGCGTCGTCGGCGGCGAACTGGGCCTGCACCTGACCCGGACCCATGACCACGGTGTCCTGCGGCAGGCTCAGGATGCGCAGCGACCCGTAGTCGTCGGACGTGGCGTCGCTGTTGACCGAGAGGAACCCGGCGAGGTTCTCGCGGCCGCGCGGCACGAACGTCGAGGTGACCGAGAACGTGGGCTCCTCCTGGCCGGGGAACCCGATGGTCTGCCGGTAGGGCGGCTCGGGGCTGGCGCCCTCGCCCTCGGCGGTGGGGTCGGAGGGCACGTTCCAGAAGTCCTGGCCGCCGTAGAAGGCGTCGGGGTCGGTGATGTGGTAGCGGCGCAGCATCTCGCGCTGCACCTTGACGAGGTCGTCGGGGTAGCGCAGGTGCTCCATCAGCTCGTCGTCGATCTCGTCGCGGTCGGTGATGACACCGGGGAACGCGTTGGACCAGGTCTGCAGGACCGGGTCGTCCTCGTCCCAGCCGTAGAGGGTCACCGTGCCGTCGTAGGCGTCGACCGTGGCCTTGACCGAGTTGCGGATGTAGTTCACCTGGTGGCCCGGCAGCGCGTTGACGGTGTCGGTGCTCTGGGTGAACGTGTCCTCGGTGGCGTCGGCGAGGTCGATCCGCTCCGAGTAGGGGTACATGTTGGAGGTCGTGTAGGCGTCCACGATCCACAGCACCCGGCCGTCGACGATCGCCGGGTAGGGCTTGCCGTCGGCGGTCAGGAACGGCGCCACCTGCTCCACGCGGTCGGCGGGGTCGCGCTCGTAGATGATCTGGGAGTCGCCGGTGATCGCGTTGTTCAGCAGGATGTCGGGCTCCTGGTAGCGCAGCGCGTACAGGATCCGGACGAAGAAGTTGCTGAGCTGGACGCCGCCCTCGCCGTCGTAGCGGTTGGTGGCCTGGCTGCTCTCGGGGTCCTGGGAGCCGCCGCCGCCCTCCTGGTCGGCGGCCGGGGACTCCTCGGCGCCCTCGGTGGCGCCGCCCTCGGGCGACTCCTCGGGGGACTCCTCCGCGCCGCCCTGGTCGCCCTGCGCGTCGGCCTGGGCCGGGGCGTTGGCGTTGTCGGGCGAGGGGTCGCCCTCGGGGGTGCCGGCGTCCTCGGTGGTGGGGACGTCCTCACCGCCGCCGCCGAGCGGGTAGTCGTACTCGGGCTCGGCGTTGACGATGACGTACTCGGCGCCCTCGCGCCCGAAGTAGATGCGCGGCTCGTACTCGCCCACGACGTCGGACAGCTCGCCCTCGGGCGGGATGTTGTACTCGGTGAAGACCGGGCGGCCCTGGTCGTCGACCTGGTTGCCGGCGGCGGCCACGATCCCGAACCCGTGGGTGTAGACGGTGTGGCGGGTCAGCCAGTTGTCCTGGTCGGAGGGCGGGCCCTCCAGCTCGCGGGCGGCGATGATGGTGTCGACGCTGTTGCCCTCGGAGTCGGTGTAGCGGTCGACGTCGAGGACCTCGGGGAACCGGTAGAAGCCGCGGACCTGCTGCATCTGCTGGAAGGTCTGGGAGACCACCGAGGGGTCGATCAGCCGCACACTGGGGATGGTCGCCGCCTCGGCCGACAGCTCCTCGGGGGTCAGCTCGGTCTGCGCGTCGTAGTCGATGACCTCGGCGTCGTCGATGCCGTAGGCGGCGCGGGTGGCGTCGATGGTGCGCTCGATGAACGGGCGCTCGGCGCGCTGCTCGTTGGGGCTGACCTGGAACTGCTGGACGATGGCGGGGTAGATGCCGCCGATGAGGATGGCCGACAGCACCAGCAGGCCGAGGCTGGCCACCGGCATCATCACGTTGCGCACGTAGATGTTGGCGAAGAACAGCAGGGCGCAGACCACCGAGATCACCGACAGGATGATCACGGCGTAGAGCACCGCGTTGACGTCGGTGTAGGAGGCGCCGAAGGTGTAGCCGCGGTCGGAGAACACCAGGCCGTACTGGTCCAGCCAGTAGGCCGCGGCCCGCAGCAGCACGAAGACGCCCAGCAGCACCGACAGGTGCACCCGCGCGGCCGGGGTGGCCCGCTGGCCCTGGCTCTGCAGCCGCACGCCGCCGTAGAGGTAGTGCACCACCACCGCGGCGATGAACGCCAGCACCACGGCGGCGAAGGCGTAGGCCAGCAGCACCCGCAGGAACGGGTAGACGAAGGTGTAGAACGAGATGTCGCGGTCGAACTGGGGGTCGGTGACCCCGAAGCTCTGGCTGTTGGCGAACTGCAGGTAGGTGCCCCACTCACCGCTGGCCGAGGCCCCGGTCAGCAGCGCCAGGCCCGCCACGATCACCCAGAAGAACACCCGCCGGCGCGGGTCCACGGACATCCGGTAGCGGGCCAGGCCCTGCTGCTCGGGGCTCAGCGGCGGCGCCAGGGGGCGCGTGCGGTAGGCGACGTACATGCTCACGCCCACCGCCACGCCCATCAGCACCGCCCCGGCGGCGAACAGCAGCGCGCGGGTGCGGAGTTCGGTGAGGTAGACGGACGTGTACCCGACGGAGTCGAACCACAGGTAGTCGGTCCAGAAGTTCGCGGCGGTCAGCAGTCCCGCGGCGATGACGACCACGGCCACCGCGACAGGCGCGAGCAACCGAGATCGTCGAGGCATACGCGCAGACGGTGCGCCGGGCGATCGGAAGGTCACGCCTCCCCCTCTTGATTGGCACGTTGAGTGGCACTGCGTTCGGACGCGGAACGGACGTCCCTCGGTATCGGCAACTTAGTGGGCGGGTCCGGGGTTCCCGAAGCCGCCCGCCGAAGCGATGACAACATGACATCAACCGGGATTCGGCCCCGCATCGGACGCGCTGGTGTCCGACTTTACTCCTGGGGAACCGCTGGTTCCGGTCGGTTCCGCTTCGGCGCTGCGCCACCATGGAGAGGTGCCTTTCAACATTCGCGACGCCGTCATGGAGCTGGAGCGCCACGCCGCCGGGCAGGGCTGGGACCAGCCGATCCGCGTCTACGCGCTGGTGGCCACCACCGTCCTGCTGGAGCGCGAGCCCGCGCTGGCCGAGATGCTGGGCCTGAGCGGGGCGGTCGACGCCGACGACCTCACCCCGGTGGAGCAGGAGCCGCTGCCGCCCGACATCCCGCTGGAGGAGGCGCTGGGCCGCATGGCCTGGCCCGAGGCGGTCACCGGGTGCGCGCTGGTGATGGAGCGCCTGGTGCTCAAGGGCTCCGACGTCACGCTGGAGCCGCCGCGCGGCGCCGACGCCGCGCAGTGGGCCGGCGCCCAGGAGGGCGCCGAGGAGATCCGCATGGTCGCGGGCGTGCTGCGCGACGGCAGCCGCCACTCCGCGCTGCGCATGCGCAGCCACGACTCCGACGACCAGGTGCTCAACGGCCAGGACCTGGTGCCGGCGCTGACCTCGGCGCTGGCGCTGACGCTGGAGGACGACGACTAGCAGACCGGGCGCCGGGCCCTGCCGCAAAGCCGCGGGTGCCTACCGCGGGGCGCAGCGCGGCAGGTCGTCCAGGTTCTCGCCGGAGCGGATGGTCTCCAGGGCGTCGACCGCGTCCTGCAGGTCGGCCACCCGCACCACCTCGATCTCGCCGGCGGCGGCGGAGTCGAAGGTCTGCGGGCAGCTGTCCTCGGCCACCAGGAAGTACTCCGCGCCCAGCCGCTCGGCGCTGACCATCTTCTGCGCCACGCCGCTGACACCGCCCACCTCGCCCTCGGGGGTGATGGTGCCGGTGCCGGCGATGTCGTGCCCGCCGGTCAGGCCCTCCTGGCTGAGGCGGTCCATGATCCCCAGGGCGAACATCATGCCGGCGCTGGGCCCGCCGATCTCGCCCACGCTGATGTCGACCTCGATGGGGAAGTCCATCCGGTCGGCGATGAGCACCCCGACCACGGGGTCGCCCTCCTCGTTGCGGGTGGTCTCCAGCTCGGTGCGCACGGTCCGGCCGTCGCGCCGCAGGGTCAGCCGCACCGGGTCGCCGGGCTCGCGGTCGCCGACCAGCTCCACCGCCTCGTCCTTGTCGCCGACCGCCTCGCCGTCGACCTCGGTGATGACGTCGCCCTCGCGCAGCTCGCCGTGGGCCGGCATGTCCTCGACCACCCGGGCCACGTAGGCGCGGGTCTCGTAGTCGATGTTCAGCTGGTTGAGCGCCGCCGCCGTGGCGTTCATCTGGGAGTCGTTCATCTCCAGGGTCTGGGACTCGGTGATCTCCTCGATGGTCTGGTCCGGCGGGAACAGCGCCTCCTCGGGCAGCACCGCCTGGCTGGGCGACAGCCACGCGCCCAGCACCGTGAACAGGTCCATGCGCGTGCCCGGCCCGCCGGCGTACTGCACCGTGACCATGGACAGCTCGCCGTCGTGCTCGTAGCTGCGGGTGCCGTCGATCCGGATGACCGGCTCGCCGTCGGCCTCGCCCAGGGTGTCCAGCGCCACACCCGGCGAGGCCACGAGGTAGGGCACGGGGAGGAAGGCCCCCGCCACACCGAAGCCGGTCAACAGCACGACCGCGGCGATCAGGGTCATAGCGCGACGGAACATGCTGCACAGCCTAAAGGTGCCCGGTGGGGCCGGTCTCACCGCCCGCCCGCGGGCCGCGGCGGCCGCACGGGGGCTACTCGGCGCCCACCCACTCGGCGCCGCCGTCGGAGAACTCCTGGTGCTTCCAGATCGGGACCTCGGCCTTGATGTCGTCGATGAGGCGGCGGCAGGCCGCGAACGCCTCGTCGCGGTGGCCGGCGGCGGCCGCGACCACCACGGCGGTGTCGCCGATGCGGAGTTCGCCGACGCGGTGCAGCGCCGCCACCCGGCAGACCGGGCGGCTGTGGCCGGCGGTGTCGGCGACGACCTTCTCCATCACGCGCCGCATCTCCGACTCGGCGCTGGGATGGGCGGAGTAGGACAGCCGCACCACGTCGCGGCCGTGGTCGTGGTCGCGGACGGTCCCGACGAAGAACGCCGTGCCGCCCGCGCGGGGGTCGCCCACCGCCGAGACGACCTCGTCGATGGAGAGGGGGGTTTCGCGCAGTCCTACCAGGGTGATTGCATCCACGGTTTCGACCGTATCAACCCGGCTCGTCCCCGCGCCGGTCCCGCGGGGCCGGTGTCGGCCGCGCCCGCCGCGCGGGCCGCGGGGCCCGGCCGCCCGCCGCGCCCGGCGGCGGGGCCCGGGCGGGGTCACCGGGAGCGGCGTTTGCGCAGGTGGTGGACTGCCGCGGCGGTGCCGATGGCGGCCGCCGCGGCACCGGCCGCGCTCGCCGCGGTAATGGTGACCTCCTTGCGGCCCACGTGGCGCCCCACGAGTGCCGCCCTGCCGTCGCGCGCCTCCAGAAGCGCCCGCAGCGCCGCCTCGTTGTCGTAGGAGGGCCGCCAGCCGGCCTCGCGCAGAGTGGTGCAGTCGACCACACAGGGGTAGACCAGGAACTTGACCTCCTGCGCCGAGGCCGGGGTGAACCCGACCTGGTGCAGCCGGTGGGTGGCGCCGAAGACCACGTTGGCGGGGAGTTCGAACCGGCGCAGCCCGGCGGTCTCCTCGGCCGCGCGCTGGGGCAGGGCGCCCTCGCAGCCCACCGCCAGCGCGCCGCCCTTGCCCTCCACGCCGTGCGCGACCACGAAGGCCAGCGCGTCGGCGAGGTCCTCGACGTGGCAGAACTGCCAGCTCTGCTCGTGGCCGCGCACCGTGAGCAGGCGCGGCGCCGCGAAGTGCCGGGTGAGCGCGGTGTCGAGGCCCGGGCCGACCAGGGGCGCGGGGCGCACCACGGTCACCGACAGGCCCGGGTGGGCCCGGCGCGCGCGCTGGGCGAGGTCCTCGATCTCGACGAGGTCGCCCACCAGCCCGGCGCCGGTCTCGGTGCCGACCTCGCTGTCCTCGGGCATGGGCACCGGGTTGGCGGGGTCGGCGCCGTGCACCATGGTGCCGGTGACCAGCACCGCCCGGGGCACCCGCAGCGCCGCCGCGGCGGTGAGCACGGTCTGGGCGGCGCGGATGTTGCCGGCCCGCCGCTTCTTCCCGGGGGTCTCCAGGGAGCGGTCCACGTCGGTGTGCACCAGGACGTCGACGCCGGCCAGGCACTCGGCGAGCGCGGGGCTGCGGACGTCGGCGGTGCGCCAGGTGAGGCCGGGGACGGCCGGTGCGGCGCCGCCGTCCTCGACCGCCGATCGGGCGGTGATGGCGACGATTTCCCGGACCTGCCCGGAACCCATTGCCGTGACCAGGCGTTCCACCAGCAAGCGGCCGACGCCCCAGTCAGCGCCGGTGACCGCCACCACGGGAGCGCCGTGACTGGTGGTGTGCTGTGGGCGAACCTGGCTGTTTTCGGTATTCACTCCGGGCGGCTCCCAGCTAACGTGACAGTGGAGACAAACCTAATCCTGCCTGAGGTCTAATCGTGAGCGACCTTCCCTTTGGTTTCAGCATGCCGAACGACCCCGACGACGAGTCCGGGCGCCGGTCGGGCGACTCCGGCTCGGGTGCCGGCAGCGGCGGCCCAGGCGGTGGCGTCCCGGGTGGCGGCGACCCCGGAATGCCAGGGGGCTTTCCCTTCGGCGACCCCCAGCAGATGGCGCAGATGCTGCGCCAGTTCGCCGACATGATGGCCGCCCAGTCCTCCCCCTCGGGGCAGCAGGCCGAGTCCGGCTCGGTCAACTGGGACACGGCCAAGAACATCGCCCGGCACACCGTCTCCCAGAAGGGCGATGCCAGTGTCGGGGCGCACGACTACGCCAAGGTGCAGGAGGCCCTGCAGCTGGCCGACCTGTGGACCAACGAGGCCACGGTGCTGCCCTCGGGCGTGCACACCACGCAGGCGTGGAGCCGCGCGGAGTGGGTCGAGAAGACCATGCCCACCTGGTCGCGGCTGTGCGCTCCGCTGACCGCGCGGCTGGTGGAGTCCATGGGCCAGAACCTCCCCGGCGAGGTCCAGTCCATGGCCGGGCCGCTGGTGGGCATGGTCCGCCAGATGGGCGGCATGCTGGTGGGCCAGCAGGCGGGCCAGGCCATCGGCGAACTCGCCGGCGAGGTCGTGGGCTCCACCGACGTCGGGGTGCCGCTGGCCGGCGAGGGCACGGCGGCGCTGCTGCCCGACGGCGTGCGCGCCTTCGGCGAGGGCCTGGGCATCCCCCAGGACGAGATCCGGCTCTACCTGGCGGCGCGCGAGGTCGCGCTGCACCGCCTCTTCGGGCACGTGCCGTGGCTGCGCGCGCACGTCTTCAGCCTCGTCGAGGAGTACGCCAACGGCATGTCCTTCGACATGAGCGCGCTGGAGGAGCGGCTGGGCTCGGTCGACCTCGGCAACCCCGAGGCGCTGCAGGAGGCGCTGTCCGGCGCCGACGGCGAGGGCCTGTTCCAGCCGCAGGACACCCCGCAGCAGAAGGCGTCGCTGGCGCGGCTGGAGACCACGCTGGCGCTGGTCGAGGGCTGGCTGTCGGTGGTCGTCGACGACTCCGTCAACGGCCGGCTGCCGCACGCGGCGGCGCTGGGCGAGGCCATCCGGCGGCGCCGCGCCACGGGCGGCCCGGCCGAGCACACCTTCGCCACGCTGGTGGGCCTGGAGCTGCGGCCCCGGCGGTTGCGCGAGGCCGCGGCGCTGTGGCGGGCGCTGACCGACGCGCGCGGGGCCCAGGGCCGCGACGCCGTGTGGGAGCACCCCGACCTCATGCCCGGCAGCGACGACCTCGACAACCCCGAGCCGTTCGTCCAGGGCCGCTCCGACTCCGATGTCGGCGAACTCGACATCAGCCGCTTCACCGAGTCCGCCGAGGCCGATGAGGCCGCCGAGGCCGGGGAGCGGGCCGAGGACACCGGTCCCGAGGGCGGCGCCGGGCCCGACGGCGAGGACGGCGGCGAGGGCCCCGACCCCCGTGGCAAGGGCACCGGCCCCGACGGCGAGGGCGCCGCGTGAGCCTGGCGGCGCTGCACGGCGACGCCCGCTCCGTCCTGACCGCCTGGCGGGCGCCCGATCCCGCCCAGGAGCGGCTGCGCCTGGCCTACCTGGACCACCTCGGCCGCCACCCCGACGCCATGTCGCGCGACTGCCTGGCCGGGCACCTCACCGCCAGCGCCGCCATCGTCGACCCCGAGGGCACGCGGGCGGTGCTGACCCTGCACCGCAAGATCGGCAAGTGGCTGCAGACCGGCGGGCACTGCGAGGACGGCGACCCCTCGCTGAGCGCCGCCGCGCTGCGCGAGGCCGCCGAGGAGTCCGGTATCACCGGGCTGCGCCTGCTGCCGGGTCCGGTGCGGCTGGACCGGCACTGGGTGGGCTGCGGCGGCGGGACCTGGCACCTGGACGTGCAGTACGCGGTGGTGGCCGAGGCGGGCGACGCCCCGCTGGCGCTCGACGCCGAGGAGTCCGCCGACCTCGGCTGGTTCCCCGTGGACGCCGTGCCCGAGCCCAGCGACGACGCCTGCCGCAGCCTGGTGCGGGCGGCGGCGCGCGCGGTGCGCGCCGCGCGGGCCTGACCCGCCGCGACCTGGGGTCGGCTCAGGTGCCGCCCATGCCGACCCCGTCGACCGGGCGGGCGTCGGCGCCGCCGGGGCCGAGGTCGGCGCTGTCGTCGGGGTGCAGGTCCTCGACGTCGTCGTCCATCTCGCCGCCCTCGGCGCCGCCGGCCTCGGTGCGCGCGGCGGCGCTCACACCTTCGAGGTAGCCCCGGGCGCGCTCGGCCTTGGGGTAGCGGTGCACGAGTTCCCAGAACTCCGCGCCGTGGTGCGGGATGAGCAGGTGCACGAGTTCGTGCACGAGGACGTAGTCGACCACCCACGCGGGCATGCCGGCCAGGCGCTTGGACAGCCGGATGGACCGGTTCTCGGGGGTGCAGGAGCCCCATCGGGCCCGCTGGTTGTCGACCCAGCGCACGCTGTCGGGGCGGGCGCGGCCGTCGAGGTAGCGGTCGGCGAGGTCGCGGGCGCGGGCGTGCAGGGCGTCGTCGTCGGGGCGGCGGCGCTCCTCGCGTGCCTCCAGCCGCTCCAGCATGCGGTCCACCCAGCGCTGCTCCTCAGCGCGGGAGAACGTCGCGGGAACGAGGACCACCGTTTTGTCGCCGTCGCGGTAGGCGGACACGGTCCGCCTGCGGCGGGAGCTTCGGCGTACCTCGACCTTGGTGTTCGGAGGCACGAATTCACGTTAGCCCAAGGTTGACAACCGTCACAGGGCGGCGGCGCCGCTTTTTAATGCGAACGCACGGTTTTCCGCCATTCCGCGGCCACCGGAAGACCCGGCCGTTTAGCGCAATCCGCATTGACCTGGGGCGCGCTTCAGCCAAACCGCATGGCCGGATCCGGCCATGCCGAAACGGCGGCGGGGCCGCCTCCGAAGAGCCCGCGCGCCACCCGGGCGGGGGTGCCGCGCAGAAGCGGCCCCCGCGCACCAGGTGGGTCAGCTGAGGCAGTCAACACAGGCGTGACCGCGCGAGTTCCATGAGGGCGCGTTCGGCGCGCTCGCGCTCGCGGCGCTCGGCGCGGATCTGCCGCGCGGTGAGGCGGTGGCGCTGGCGGTCGCGGTCGTGGTCGACGGTCCGCTGCAAACGGACGAGTTCGTAGAGCAGCATGGTTGGCGGTGTCCTTTTCGAATCGTGCGGTGAGTGGGTTCCGGCGGTGGGGGCGAGGCGTGGCCCGAGGTCAGGCCGCGACGGGCTCGGCGTCCTTGCGCGGCCGGCCGCGGGGCCGCTTGCGGGGCACGATCTTGCCGGCGACGAGCAGCTGGCCGCCCCAGACGCCCCAGGGCTCCCGGCGCTCCAGCGCCTCGGCCAGGCACTGCTCGCGGACCGGGCAGTCCTGGCAGATGGCCTTGGCGGCCTCGACGTCCGCCGGGGCCTCGGCGAAGAAGAGGTCGGGCTCGGAACGGCACAGGATCTCGACGTCCCCGAAGGTCGAAGTCTCCAGGACCGACGCAAGCATCGGTGTCCTCCCTGATCAAAGATGGTCTCGAACGCGGTTGGCGACTACATCTGCCGGACCTTTCGATCCGGCGGTGGGGCCAAGACCTGCGAAGCGATCCCAAGAGCACCGCCCCTGGAGGGGGTTCTCCGGTGAGATCAAAATGGCCGCGGCCCCGATGTGGGGTCCGCGGCCACGGGAAGACACCCGGCCGTTTCGTTAAGCCGGAATGCCCCGTGGACACTCCCCCACGACGCCCTTGGGGCGCGGGGTTCCTGCTGCTGCGAACTGGGATTCCAGTCGGCTGTGATCCGCCGTGCGGGCGAAGTGGGCGTACTCCACCCCTTGTCCGCCGCCTGCCTGGGTCTGGATGAGGCTCCGCAGAGCACCTCCCAGCACGCCGACCTGCCGCGACTCACCGCACATGGCGCCCGTGCGCATGGCGGTGCCCCAGCGCATGCCAGAGAACTCGCCGGACACGGCGATCAAACCGAGCTTGGAGTTAACGATCATTTGATGAGACACCTCCTTCACAATCGGGTCCCGAACTCTCGTCCGAGACCGGCGCGGGCGCTGATGGGTCAAGAGTAGAGGGGCTTCCGAAGAACGGGCAACTTATTTTTGACCTGCGATTACGGCGTCGGGCGGCCGGATCCGGCCGGAACCCGGGCGGTGCGCGGGCCGTCGGGCGGCCGGGGTCAGGAGCCGGCCGGGCGGTCCTCGACGACCCGCAGCAGGCCCTCCTGCACGACCGAGCACACGAGTTCGCCCTGGCGGGTGAACACCAGTCCGCGCGCGAGCCCCCGGGCGCCGCCGGCGCTGGGGGTCTCCTGGGCGTAGAGCAGCCACTCGTCGGCGCGGAAGGGCCGGTGGAACCACATGGCGTGGTCGAGGCTGGCCATGGACAGCCCCGCGAAGGAGCGGCCGTGGCGCAGCAGCACGGTGTCGAGCAGGGTCATGTCCGAGGCGTAGGTCATCAGGCACACGTGCAGCATGGGGTCGTCGGGCAGGGTGCCCTTGACCTTGAGCCACACCAGGTTGCGCGTGGTGCGCAGGCTGGGGTCGCGTTCGGCCTCGAAGGACAGCGGCCCCACCGGCCGCAGCTCGATGGGGTGCCAGCTGGCGAAGCGCGGGACCCTGCCGAAGGCGGTGTAGAGGCGGTCGCGCATGGAGGGGAGGTCGTCGGGCGCGGGGGCCTCGGGCATGGCGACCTGGTGTTCGAGGCCGGGCTCGCTCTTGTGGAAGGACGCCGACAGGGTGAAGATCGCCTTGCCGTGCTGGATGGCGGTGACCCGGCGGGTGGTGAACGAGCGGCCGTCGCGCACGCGGTCGACGTCGTAGACGATCGGCACGGCGGGGTCGCCGGGCCGGATGAAGTAGGCGTGCAGGGAGTGCACGGAGCGGTCCTCGGGCACGGTGCGCCCGGCCGCGACCAGTGCCTGGCCGGCGACCTGCCCGCCGAAGACCCGCTGAGGGCCGCCGTCGGGGCTGCGCCCGCGGAAGATGTTGTCCTCGATGCGTTCGAGGTCGAGGATGCCCAGCAGGCCCTCGACGGTCTGGGCCCGCACGGGCTGGTCGGCGCCGGCGGGCGCGGTGCCGGCGCCCGCGGCCGGGTCAGTCGGTCTGCCGCTGTGCTGCTCGCCCATCGGGGTCTTCCTCTCCGTCGTCGGCCGGCTCCCTGCCCGCGCACAGGGCCAGCACCGCCTCACCGTAGCGTTCGAGCTTGACGGCCCCGACCCCGGATATGCGGGAGAGTTGCGCGAGGTCGTCGGGCACGTGTTCGGCGATGGCCTGCAGCGTGGAGTCGGTGAAGATCACGTAGGCGGGGACCTTCTGCTTCTCGGCGGAGGCGCGCCGCCAGGTCTTGAGCCGCTCCAGCAGGGCTTCGTCGTAGTCGGCGGGGCAGTCCCCGCAGCGGGCGAGCTTGCGTTCGGCGGCGTCGGTCAGGGTGGTGCCGCAGATGCGGCAGCGCACGACCTTGGCCTGCCGGCGGGAGTCGCGCCGGGAGGACGCCAGCGAGGGCGAGGCCGGGCGCAGGCCGTCGAGGAAGCGGGAGGGCTTGCGGGACCTGCGGCCCCCGGGCGAGCGGGCCAGCGCCCACGACAGCGACAGGTGCTCGCGGGCGCGGGTGACGCCGACGTAGAACAGCCGCCGCTCCTCCTCGATCTGCTCGGGGGTCTCGGCGAAGACGATCGGCATCAGGCCCTCGGTGAGGCCGACGAGGAAGACGGCGTCCCATTCCAGGCCCTTGGCCGAGTGCAGCGAGGCCAGGGTGACGCCCTCGTACTCGGGGGCGTGCTCGGTGGCGACCCGGGCGTCGAGTTCGTCGACGAAGTCGGCCATGGTGGCGCCGGGGCGGGCGGCGGCGACGTCCTCGGCCAGCTGGGCGAGCGCGGCCAGGGACTCCCAGCGCTCGCGCGCCTGGCGGCCCTCGGGCGGCTGGGGGGTGAGGCCGAGGGGGCCGAGGATGTGGTGGACCGTGCGGGCCAGGGGTTCGTCGTCGGAGCCCTGGCGGGCGCCGCGCAGGGTGTGCACGGCCTGCTTGATCTCCTGGCGCTCGAAGAACCGGGTGGCGCCGCGCACGGTGTAGGCCACGCCGGCGTCGGACAGCGCCTGCTCGTAGGCGGCGGACTGGGCGTTGGTGCGGAACAGCACGGCGACCTCGCGGGCGGGCACGCCGGAGTCGATGAGGGCGGCGATCCGGCGCGCGACCGAGGTGGCCTCGGCGGGTTCGTCGTCGTACTCGGTGTAGACGGGGTCGGGGCCGTCGGGGCGCTGGGCGACGAGTTCGAGGCGGTGCTCGGCCGCGGGGCCGCGAACGTGCCGGAGCGCGCCGTTGGCCACGCGCACGACCTGGGGGGTGGACCGGTAGTCGCGGACCAGGCGCACCACGGTGGCGTGGGGGTAGGCGGCGGAGAACCCGGTGAGGTAGCTGGGGGTGGCGCCGGCGAAGGAGTAGATGGTCTGGTTGGGGTCGCCGACGACGCAGAGGTCGTCGCGGTCGCCCAGCCAGGCGTCGAGCAGCAGCTTCTGCAGCGGGTTGACGTCCTGGAACTCGTCGACGACGAAGTAGCGGTACTGGTCGCGGACGCGGTCGGCGATCTGGGGGTGCTCGATGATGATGCCGGCGGTGAGTTCGAGCAGGGACTCGAAGTCGAGCAGGTTGCGGTCGCGGCACTGCTCCTCGTAGGCCTCGTAGACGCGCGCGACGTCGTGCGCGGGCATGGGCGCGGTGCGGCCGGCCTTGCCGATGGCGGCCTCGTAGTCGGCGGGGCGGACCTGGGTGGCCTTGGACCACTCGATCTCGCCGGCGAGGTCGCGCAGGCCGGCGCGGTCGAGCTGCAGGCCGCAGGAGTGCGCGGCGCGGGCGACCTCCTGGATCTTGCTCTCGATGAGGGTGGGCATGGGCCCGCCGATGGCCTGGGGCCAGAAGTAGGAGAGCTGGCGCACGGCGGCGGAGTGGAAGGTGCGGGCCTGGACCCGGGGGGCGCCCAGCGCGCGCAGGCGGCCGCGCATCTCGCCGGCGGCGCGGACGGTGAAGGTGACGGCCAGCACCTGCTGCTCGGCGACGACGCCGCTGTGCACGGCGTGGGCGATGCGGTGGGTGATGGCGCGGGTCTTGCCGGTGCCGGCGCCGGCCAGGATGCACACGGGGCCGCGCAGGGCGCGGGCGGCCTCCAACTGCTCGGGGTCGAGCCCGTCGAGGATGCGGTCCGGGTCCATGCTGGTCGCTCCCTTCCGCCGTGGGCCCCGCGCGCGGGGGCGGCTGGGTGTTCGTGGGTGTCCTGCCGGCTCCGTGCACCACCGGGCTCGCCGGTATCGTCAGGCTGCGCCGATCTCAGCCGACCGCTCAAGTCTCTCAAGTATCGGGCGGCGGCCGTGCCGGACCGAAGTGGACAGGGCCGACTGTGGACAACGTGTCTCGGAGGTTCCGACCGGCCTAAACTGGGCCTTTCCGGGTAAATTCCGGCACACCCGCCGTGCTCGTCCGGTTTTTTCCCGGAACCGGGATTGCGTTCGGCACGTCCCACAGGCTGACATGAAGCGGTACCAGGGGAAGCACCCTCCCCTTGGCCGTGTTGGACTAGGGCAGTGTTGTCAGTTCCCACGTCGAGGATGCGGGGTGCCCGGCACCCGGTCCCCCTGCGGTCGAAGGAGAGAGCTGCCATGACCACCCAGGCCAACGGGCAGATCACCATGTACACCACTCCCTGGTGCGGCTTCTGCAAGCGGTTGAAGAGTCAGCTCGCGCGTGAGGGCATCGCCGTCAACGAGGTCGACATCGAACAGGACCCCGCTGCGGCCGACTACGTCATGCGGGTGAACGGCGGCAACCAGACCGTACCGACCGTCCTGTTCGCCGACGGTACGGCCATGACCAACCCGTCGCTGGCTCAGGTCAAGGAGAAGTTGGTGGCGTCGTCCTCGTGACCGGGTGGCACGGCGCCACCCAGAGTCACACCGAGTGACACCGCCGCCGCCCGCCGGGCGGCGCGGCGCCCTGAGCGGGGGAGTATGGAAGTGGGGAATGACGTGACGTCGAAGAGCACGGCGAACGACACCGAGACCGCGTTCGGCGTTATCGAGCGCACCTCCACAGGCTGGCGCGTGCGCAGCGGCGAGGAGCTTCCGGACCTGCTCAACGCCATGGTGCTGGCCGACCTGCTGGCCGCCGAGGAGCGGCCGCGCGCGTCCACCCCGCCCGCTCCCCCGCGCGCCGAGGCCGACTCCTCCGAGGAGGAGCGGCTGCGCCTGACCGTGGCCCAGCTCCAGCACGCGCTGCACACCCGCGTGGTGGTCGAGCAGGCCATCGGCGTGCTGGCCGAGCGCCGCCGGCTCACCCCGCGCAAGGCGTTCGAGCTGCTGCGGTCGGCCTCGCGCTCGCGCGGGCGCAAGGTCGCCGACATGGCGCGCGAGGTCGTGGCGAGCTGCACCAACCCGCTGACCGTCCTGCCCGGCGAACTCGCCGGCGACGGCGCGGTGGCGCAGGCCGCACCGCCCCGGCGCCGCTGAGGCCGCGGCCGGACCCGGAGCCCCGTGCCCGGCCGCGGCGGTCGGCGCCCGGCCGCCGCGTGTGCGCGTCGGCGGCGCCTCCCGGGCGGGCGCTAGAACCCGCCGGGCAGCGGGCCGCCGTACCAGTGCTCGATCAGCCGGCGCGCGATCGACACCGGCCCCGGCAGCAGCACCTCGCCCGACTCCGCCGCCGCGCGCAGCGCCGGGCGGCTCAGCCAGCGCACCTCGGAGATCTCCTCGGCGTCGGTGCGCCGCGCCGGGCCCGTGGCGCGCGCGAAGAACCCCAGCATCAGGCTGCGCGGGAACGGCCAGGGCTGCGACGTCAGGTAGCGCGGCTCGGCCACGGCGATCCCGACCTCCTCGGCGACCTCCCGCACCACGGCCTGCTCCAGCGACTCCCCCGGCTCCACGAACCCCGCCAGCACGGAGTAGCGGTGCTCGGGCCAGCGCGGGTTGTGGCCCAGCAGGCACTCCTCGACCCCGTCGGCCTCGCGGTGCACCAGCATGATCACCGCGGGGTCCGTGCGGGGGAAGTTCTCGCGCCCCTCCCGGACGCACACGCGCACGTGCCCGGCCGCCGAGGGCTCGGTGGGGCCGCCGCAGGCGGGGCAGAAGCGGTGGGTGGCGTTCCAGTTGGCCACGGCGACGGCGTGGGTGAACAGTCCGGCGTCGCGGTCGTCCAGCAGCGCGCCGACCTCGCGCAGCGACACCGGACGCGCGCCGGGCACGCGCGGGAAGGGGTCCTCGGCCGCGGAGACCACCGCGAAGTAGGCCGTGCCGTCGCGCTCGTCCGCGCCCAGCAGGAACCGCTCGCCCTCGGGGGCCTCGGCGGGCGAGACGAACACCAGGCGGGGCCCGCCCTCGGCGCCGTCGGCCACCAGGGCGCGGGACTGGCGCGCCAGCAGCGCCTGCCAGCCGTAGGAGGCGGGGTCGCCGCCCTCCAGGACCAGCACCCGGGTGCCGGGGTCGGCCCAGGACTTGTCCAGCCAGGCGTCGTCGGTGCGGCGGTGCCCGGCGAGGTCGACCGCGCCGCGGGAGAGGGCGGGGATCTCTTCTGGTGGCAGCATGGGTCCTTCTCGGCGTTGGAGGCGGGTCGGTGCGCGGCGCGGCGGTGTGCGGGGCGGCGCGCCGCGGCGGGAGGGCCGGCGCGGGCGGCGTGACTCAGCCGGCGTGGGGCGCCCCGACGGCCAGATGCTCCCACAGATAGGCGGCGCTCTCAGCGCCTTTCAGCAGGAGCGGGATCTCGACCTTCTCGTTGGGCGCGTGGATGCGATCGTCGTTGAGGCCCACGGCCACGAACACCAGCGGCGCCCGGAGGATATCGGCGATGTCGGCCTCGGGGCCGCTGCCGCCCTCGCGGGTGAACAGCACCTCGGTGCCGAACGCCCGCTCCATGGCGGAACGCGCCGCGCGCAGCGCCGCGGAGTCCAGGTCGGAGGCGCAGGGACGCACGCCCGGGCCGTTGAAGACGACCTCGGCGCGCAGCCCGGCCGGCACCCGCTCGGCCACGAACGCGCGCACCGCCTCCTGCACACGGGCGGGCTCCTGGTCGGGGACCAGCCGGAAGCTGACCTTGGCGTGGGCCGAGCGCGGCACGATGGTCTTGGTGCCGGCGCCGGTGTGGCCGCCCCACAGGCCGTTGACCTCGGCGGTGGGCCGCACCCACACGCGCTCCAGCGTGCTGTAGCCGGCCTCGCCGGCC
The DNA here is from genome assembly GCF_013410565.1 of Streptomonospora nanhaiensis. Lineage (NCBI taxonomy): Bacteria > Bacillati > Actinomycetota > Actinomycetes > Streptosporangiales > Nocardiopsidaceae > Streptomonospora > Streptomonospora nanhaiensis. The sequence continues at coordinate 4,710,049 of NZ_JACCFO010000001.1, read as the reverse complement.
GCCGCGCCGGCGCCGGCGGTGCGCAGCCACTCGGCCTCGTCGAAGGGCAGCCGGGCGATCAGGGCGCGCTCGGTGTCGCTGATCTCCACGACGTCGTCGTAGAACCCGGGCACGGCGACCCGGCCGTCGGCGTCGTGCAGGTCGGCCAGGAGCGCGGCCAGCGCGCGGGCGGGGTTGGGGACCGCGCCGCCGAAGGAGCCGCTGTGCACGTCGGCGCGCGGGCCGGTGAGGGAGATCTCGCAGTCGGTCAGGCCGCGCATGCCCACGCACATCGAGGGGGTGTCGGCGCCCCACATGGTGGTGTCGGAGATGACGACGACGTCGCAGGCCAGCCGGTCGCGGTTGGCGCGCAGCAGCTCGGCGAAGTGCGGCGAGCCCGACTCCTCCTCGCCCTCCACCAGCAGCCGCACGGTCACCGGCGGCGCGGAGCCGCCCGAGGCCGCGATGGCGGCCTTGACGCCGAGGGTGTGGAACAGCACCTGGCCCTTGTCGTCGGAGGTGCCGCGCCCCACGAGCCGGTCGCCGCGCTCCTCGGCCACGAAGGGGTCGGTGTCCCAGCCGTCGGCCACGCGGGCGGGCTGGACGTCGTGGTGGCCGTAGACGAGCACGGTGGGCGCGGCGGGGTCCGCGGCGGGCCACTCGGCGAAGACGGCGGGCAGGCCGCCGGTCTCCCACACCTCGGCCGTGGGGAACCCGGCCGCCCGCAGGTGGTCGCGCAGCCACTCGGCGGAGCGGCGGACGTCGCCGTGGCGGGTGGGGTCGGCCGACACCGAGGGGATGGCGACCCACTCCTTCAGGGCGGCGACGAAGTCGTTCCGGTGCCCCTCCACGAACTCCCGCACGTCCATCGACCGCTTCCCTTCGGCTCGTCGTCCTCGGCGCCACCACGGGCCGTCCGGTCATCGAGCCTATGACCCGGCGCGCCGTGCGCCGTCCACCCCCTACCTGCGGGGGAGGCGCGTGTGGCCCTGCGGGGGTATGCCCCGCCGAGGGGACTGCGGCCTAGGGTGATCCCGTGGCGCGCGCACGCGCCGCGGCCGCGCGGGGCGCGCGCGGCGGGGACGACGGCGGGGGCGGCGAGGGCGAGATGACCACCGAGGATCCGCGGGGGCGCGGCCGGCCGGAGCCGCGTCCGCCCGAGGGCGGCGCGGGGCCCGGCGGCGCCGCGCGCGCCCTGGGCGACGCGCTGTGGCGGCGGCCCGGCGCGGTCCCCCGGTGGCTCCCGGCGGACCCCCCGGGCACCGGTCCGGCCGTGGTCGGCGGGGTGCACGCCGCGTGGGCGGCCCGGCGCGGGCGCGACGCCCGGTCGCTGCGCCGCCGGTCCGCGCTGCTCGTACTACCCGTGCTGGCCTATCCGCTGCCGTGGCTGGCGCGGCTGGCGGGGCGCCCGGGGGCCCGCGGGCGCGAGCAGGCCAACGGCGCGCTGCTGCTGACGGCGACGGCGCTGGCCGTGAGCGTCTTCAGCGCCCTGCAGCTGGTGGCGTTCGGCGTGCCGGCGCCCGTTCCGCTCCTGCTGGGCGCCGCGCTGGGCCTGCCCGTTCTGGCCCTGGGCCGCTCGGTGCTGGTGGCGTGGCGGTGGCTGACGGCGGCGCTGCCCGCCGCCCCGCTCCTGGCGGCGGTCGCCGCCGGACCCGCCCCGCCCGGCCCGGGGGTGCCCGACGTCCCGTTCCCCGTCGCGCCCGCGCTGCTGTACCTGCTGGTCTGCTACCTGCTGGCCACCCAGTACGACCGCGCGGTGGTGGCGGCGGCCGGTGCGTGCTCCTCGGTGATGGCGGTCGCGGCCACGGCCGCCGCCTCCTCACCGCCGGCGGCCGTGGCCTGGTCGGCGCTGCTGGTGCTGGGCGCGCTGGTGCTGGGCGACAACGTCCGGCTGCGCCGCGCGCACGGCGGGCGGCTGCGCCGCGCGGGCGGCACCGGCGGAGGGCTGGGCGGGACGCGGGCCTCGGTGCCCGCCGGAGCGGATCAAGCGCCCGGCGCGCGGAAGGGCGCCTTGCCCGGCGGCGCGGGGGCGCGGCGCGGCGGCGTGCCGCTGCTGGAGGCGGTGCTGGACGCGCTGTGGCGGTGGCCCGCCCGGCGGCCCGGCGGCCCGCTGCGGCTGCTGGGCGGCCCGCGCCGGCCGGCGCGGGGCCGGGTGGTCGCGGGCGTGTGCGGGGCCCTGGCGCGCGGCTCCCAGCCGGTCACCCTCACCCTGCGGGTGGTGTTCCCGCTGGTCGGCCTGCCGCTCGGGCTGGTCGCCTACCTGCTGCTGTGGCTGGTGCTGCCCGCCGAGGACGACCCCCCGGCCGAGCCGGAGGACGCCGACTCCGAAGCGCCGCCCGCCGCGCCGCTCCCGCTGCCCCGCGAGCTGACGGCGTGGGCGCTGCTGCTGGGAGTGAGCGCCGGCCTGGCCTCGCTGACCGCCGTGCAGCTCACGCAGTTCCACCAGGTGCCCGCGCTCGCGGCCGTCGTGCTGGGGTTCGCCCTGGGCCTGCCGTTCGCGCTGCTGCCCACCGCGCCGCTGCTGACCTGGCGCGTCATGGCGGCGGGCCTCTTCGCGACCCTGCTGGCGGTGGGCGCGGTCGGCACGGTGGGCGCGCCGCCGCAGAACCTGTGGCCCTGGCCGGTGGCCGCGCTGCTGGCCCTGCCCGTCGTGCTCTACGCGGTGGCGGTGTCCTACCCGGGCTGGATCTCGGCGGGGGTGGGGATTTTGACGGTCGCCTTCGACGTGCTCGCCGCCTATCCCCTCACCGGCACCCATCCCGCCCAGACCGGCTGGATCGCGGCCGTCGCGGCGGCGGTGCTGCTGCTGGGCTACAACGTGCGCGGCCGGCGCACCGCCCAGCGGCGCCTGGCCGAGGAGAGCCGGCTGCGCCGCCGCGACCGCGCCCGCCAGGCGGTCCTGGAGGAGCGCTCCCGCATCGCGCGCGAACTGCACGACGTGGTGTCGCACCACATGTCGATGATCGCCATCCAGGCCGACGCCGCACCCTACAAGTTCGCCGGGCTGGAGCCGGGCCCCACCGAGACCTTCCACGCCATCCGCGACGCCGCGCGCGACGCGCTGGCCGAGATGCGCCGGGTGGTGGGGCTGCTGCGCGAGGAGGACGAGGGCGGCCCCGAGCGCGCGCCGCAGCCGGGGCTGGCGCTGGTGCCCGAACTGGTGGCCCAGGCGCGCCAGGCCGGCATGGACATCGCCCTGGACGCGCCCCCGCCGGAGGAGGCGCCGCCGGGCGGGACCGGGGCCCCGGGCCTGCCCGACGCGGTCGACCTGTCGGCCTACCGGATCGTGCAGGAGTCCATCAGCAACGCGGGCCGGCACGCGCCCGGAGCGGCCGTCTCGGTCGCGCTGCGGCGGACGCCGTCGCAGGTCACCGTGCGCGTGGTCAACGGGCCCCCCGACCCGGCCGCGGCGGGCGGCGGCCGGGGCGCGGTGGACTCCGGCGGGCACGGCCTGGTGGGCATGCGCGAGCGGGTGGCCATGCTCGGGGGCAGGCTGCGGGCCGGGCCCACCGCCGAGGGCGGGTTCGAGGTCGTCGCCGAACTGCCGCCGGCGGCGCCGCCGGACTAGTCTGTGGCCCGTGCCCATCACCGTGATTGTCGCCGACGACCAGGCCATGGTGCGCGACGGGATCGCCACCCTGCTCGACGCCGCCGACGACATCGAGGTGGTGGCGCAGGCCGCCGACGGCGCCGAGGCGGTGGACCTGGCCCGCCGGCACGCGCCCGACGTGGTCGTGATGGACGTCCGCATGCCCGTCATGGACGGCCTGGCCGCCACCCGCCGCATCGTCGACGGCGCGGGCGAGGGCGGTCCGCGCGTGCTCGTGCTCACCACCTTCGACCTCGACGAGTACGTGTACGAGGCGCTGGGCGCCGGGGCCAGCGGGTTCCTGCTCAAGGACGCCCCCGTGGCCGACCTGCGCGCCGCCGTGCGCGTGGTGGCCGAGGGCGACGCCCTCCTCGCCCCCTCGGTGACCCGCCGGCTCATCGCCGACATCGCCCGGCGCCGCCGCGACCGCGTCCGCGCCCGCCCCGAGGCCCTCGACGGGCTCACCCCGCGCGAGGCCGACGTGCTGCGGCAGATGGCGCGCGGGCTGTCCAACGCCGAGATCGCGGCCGAGCTGTTCCTGGCCGAGCAGACGGTGAAGACCCACGTGGGCCGGATCCTGGCCAAGCTGGAGCTGCGCGACCGCACGCAGGCGGTCGTGTTCGCCTACGAGAACGGCCTGGTGTAGACCGGCGCGGCGGACCCGGCGGAGCCCCGGTCCGGCGCACCGGCGCGCACCGGGCGGCCCCCTCCCCGCTTCGCCCTCCCCCCGAAGGGCTATCCCCTGATTCGCCCTGGAAGGTGACGCGCTCTCGGGGGCCGGATTCCTAGCGTCGTGACCCATGGCACGACGTATCTCCCGGGCGCTGCTCGGCGCGCTGCTGGCCGCCGCGGTCCTGGCCTGCTGCGGCGGCGCGGCCGGGGCCGCCGACCGCGCGCGGCCCGCGCCGCTAGGCTACCGGGACGCGCCCGCCGGCGGCGTGCTCGCCCACGACCCGGCGGGCTCGGGGCGGGTGGTCGAGGTGGTCGGCGACCTGCGCCGGGCCGACCACATCGCGGTGGTCGTGCCCGGATCGGGGCAGAACGCGGAGAACTTCCGCGGCGCCCACAACGGCGCGGGCACCGCGCGGCGCCCCGGCACCGTTCCGCTGGCGAACGGGCGGGCCCTCTACGCCGAGATGCGCGAGCGCGCGCCGCACGGCCGCGTCGCCGTCGTGGTGTGGCTGGGCTACCTGCCGCCGCAGGAGGTCGGGATCGACCTGGCCGGGATCGCCGCCGCCCGCCACGGCGCGCGGGAGCTGGCGCGCTTCGCCCGCGAGGTGCTGCCCCGCGACCGGCACACCACCCTGGTCTGCCACAGCTACGGCACGGCCGTGTGCGGCCTGGCCGCGCGCGAGCCCGGGGTGGCCGACGACGTGGTGGCGCTGGCCAGCCCGGGGATGGGGGTGGCGCACGCGGGTCAGATGAGCGCGCGGGTGTGGGCCACGCGCGCCGAGGGCGACTGGATCCGGTTCGTGCCCAGCGTGCGCCTGGGGCCGCTGGGGCTGGGCGGCGACCCGATGTCCCCGCGCTTCGGCGCGCGGACGTTCCCGGCCGGGGACGCCACCGGGCACACCGACTACTACCGGCCGGGCGGCGCGTGCCTGGCCGTGATGGCGGGGATCGCCGTGGGCGCGGCCCCGGCCGCCGGCGGGCCCGCCGGCGGCCGGGCCCTGCTGGCGGTCGATGCGCCGTAGGCGCGGGGCGGCGCTAGAACGCGAACCGGCAGAGCCGGTAGAAGCCGCGGAACCCGGGGACCGCGTTCAGCAGCCGGTAGGTGGTGCGGGGGCCGCGCTCGGAGACCCGCACCAGGCCGTCGAGCAGGGGGTCGGCGGCCAGCCGCCGGAACCGGGGGTTCCACCGGGTCAGGACGCTCCCGTCGGCCGTCGCCGTGCGGTAGTGCGGCAGGCCCCGGCGGTCGAGCACGGGCGCCAGCCGCCGGGTCAGCCCGACCACCCACGGGGCGAAGCCGTCGAACAGCAGCTCGCCGGAGGGGAAGCGGTCGGCGAGCGCGTCCAGCAGGCGCCGGATGTCGGACTCGGTGAGGTACATCAGCAGCCCTTCGGCGACCACCAGGGCCGGCCGGCCCGCGGGGACCTCCGCGAGCCAGTCGGGGTCGGTCACCGAGGCGCCGACGGTGGTGTAGCCCTCGGGCCGCCGGTCGTAGAGGCGCCGGCGCAGGGCGATCACGTCGGGCAGGTCCACGTCGTACCAGGCCGCCCCGGGCGGGGGCCCCAGCCGGAACGCCCGGCTGTCCAGGCCGCAGCCCAGGTGCAGCACGACGGCGTCGGGGTGGCGGCGCAGGAAGTCGGCGGCCCAGTCGTCGAGCCGGCGGCCGCGGACCGCGACCGTGTACCGGTTCCCGGAGGCGCCGCGCGGCAGCAGCCGGGCGAAGTCGACGTCGAGCCGCTCCACCAGGTCGACCGCGTAGGGGTCGTTGAGGACGGGCCGGGCGGAGCGGGTCTCCAGCGCGCGCAGGTACAGCGTTATGAGCATGGTGGACTCCACACCCGTGAAGTCCGCGCCGATCCGGTCGCTCATCGTGTGCTCCTCCTGTGGGCGCGGTACTCGTCCCAGCGCCGCATGAAGTCCTCGTTGACCACGGTCGCGCAGAACTCGCAGAAGTCCCGCAGGTCGGCGAGGCGGTCCCGCTGCTCGGGGCGGTCCTCGCCGACGACCGACAGGCCGAACTCGGCCGCCTCGGCGCCCAGGCGCATGCGGGCCAACTGCCCCCCGAGCACCTGGGTGAACCCGCCGGGGGTGATCCGGTAGCGGTGGCGGCGGCCCGGCGTGGGCAGCCGCTCCACCAGACCGCCCTCCTGCATGGGGCGGACGGCGGTGCTGATGGACGCCTTGCTCATGTCCAGCGCCTCGGCGAGTTCGGTCAGGGACTGCTCGGGCGGGTCGCACACCATCAGCCGGCCGTAGATCCGGCCCATGGTGCGGGGCGCGCCCACCATCTCGAAGAACAGGCCGATGCGGTTGACGAGTTCGGCTTCTTCGGGGGGCATTCCGCTCATGTCCACCAACGTTCCGTTCGTTCAGTCCATACTAAACGAACTGACCGTACACCGCCATGGCCGGGCCGCCGCCCGGGGGCGGCCGGAGGAGGGCGGGGCGGGGTGGGTGCGGTCAGCCGCCCTCGGCGGCCAGGGCGGCCAGCCCGGCGCGGACGGCGGCGGCGCCGGTGTCCAGCTCGCCCCGCTCCGGCGCGCCCCAGCGGGCCTCGACGCGGAACCCGTCGTCGGCGAAGCGCGGCAGCACGTGCAGGTGCGCGTGGAAGACCTCCTGGGAGGCGGCCCGGCCGTCGGCCAGGAACAGGTTCACACCCGCGCAGCGCAGCTCCGAGCGCCGCAGCGCGCGGGCGATCCGGTGCGCGGCCGCCCACATCCGGGCGCCCAGCTCCTCGTCCAGCAACTCCAGGCCCGACACGTGCTCGCGGGGCACGACCAGTACGTGGCCGGGCACGGCCGGACGCGCGGCCATGAAGGCGATGACCGCGTCGTCGGCGTGGACGACGCTGGCCTACCCGTCGCCGCGCGCGATGGCGCAGAACGGGCACTCGCTGACGATCACGCACGTCTCCTTTGTCGCGGATGCTGTTGTGCCGTGGCGGCAGCCCGGATCACTACCCTCCTGGGGCGGCTCAACCCCCGGGGCCGCGCGGCGGGGCGGCGGGGCGGTGCGCAAGGCCCGGCACCGCCGGGGCCGGGGAGGCGCGAAGGCGCCGCCGCCGGGGCCGCCGGGGCGAACGCCGCCGGGCGCGCCGGCGCCTGCTACTCCACCACCGGCAGGTCGGCGAGCAGCGCGGCCAGGCCCTCGGCGTCGAGCAGGTCGGCCGGGCGGACCGTCTCGTCGGCGCGGACGTAGTGGAACGCGGCCCGCACCTGCTCCAGGGGCACCCCGGCGAGGTCGGCCCAGGCGATCCGGTAGGCGGCCAGCTGCACGGCCACGGCGCGGCGCTCGCGCTCGGTGGCCGGCGGGCGGCCGGTCTTCCAGTCGACCACGTCGTAGCGGCCGGTCCGGGGGTCGTGGAACACCGCGTCCATGCGACCGCGCACCAGGCGGTCGCCGATGACCGTCTCGAAGGGGATCTCGACGTCGAGGGGCACCCGCCCGCCCCACTCCCCCGCCTCGAAGCGGCGCTGCAGCTCGGCGAGGTCGTCGTCGGCCCCGGCGCCGTCGTCGGCCGCGCCGGGCAGCTCGTCGGGCACCAGCAGGGTCTCCTGGCCGAAGCGCTGCTCCAGCCAGGTGTGGAACGCGGTGCCGCGCCGGGTGTGCGGCGCGGGCGGACGCGGCAGGGGGCGGCGGATCTGGCGGGCGAGCAGGGCGGGGTCGCGGGCCAGCGACACCAGCGAGGACACCGACAGGTGCGCGGGGAGTTCGACCCGCACCGCGCCGTCGCCGTCGGCGGAGGGCAGGTCGCGGTGGGCCAGCAGCAGGGTGGTGTCGCGGTCCCAGCCGTCGAGGCGGCGCCGCAGGGAGGCGGGCATGGCCGCCCGGTCGAGCAGGGCCAGCCAGCGCTCACCGACCGTCTCGACCGGGGCGGCCTGACCGGCGCGTTCGGCGCTTCTCGGGTCGTGCCCCCCGTCGGCACCGCCACCGCCGTCAGCGCTGTCCGCACTCGCGGCCTCACCGGCACCGCCACCGGCGCCGTCCTCGGCCGGCGCGCGCGCCAGCTCCACCAGGCGGGCGCCCTCGGCGATCTCGCGGTAGCGGCGGGCCGCCGCGTCGTCGTAGTCCTCCGGCGCCTGCGGCCAGGCCACCGGCGCGACCGTGGCCGTCTGCGGGTTCTCCTCGCCCTCCTCGGGGGGGCCGGCCCAGCGCACCACCCGGCCGGCGCCCGCCGCGCACGCCTCGCGCACCTCCTCCAGGAACTGCGAGGGTCCGCGCAGGCTCGCGGAGGCGTGCCCCCACCAGTGGCCGGTGCACACCAGCGCGTAGGAGGCGCGGGTGACCGCGACGTAGGCCAGGCGCCGCTCCTCCATGAGGTGGCGCTCGCGGTCGGCGGCCTCGAACTCCTTGATGCTGTCCTTGTCGACGTCGACCAGGCGCGGCAGCCCGGCGGCGTCGCCGCGCAGCGGGAACGGCAGCCGCTGCTCCTGGCGGACCCACGCGCCGGCGTCGCGCGCGCGCGTTGGGAACACCGGCGAGCCGGTGCCGCCCGCCAGGCCCGGCACCACCACCACCGGCCACTGCAGCCCCTTGGCCGCGTGCACGGTCATCAGCTTGACGGTGTCGCTGCCGCCCACGCGCTCGCCCGGCTCCAGGCCCTTCTCGGCGTCCTCGGCCGAGCGCAGGTAGTTGAGGAACGCGCCGAGCGTGGGGTCCTCGCTGTTGCCGACGAACCGCACCGCCGCGTCGAGGAAGGCGTCCAGGTCGGCGCGGGCGGCGACGGGGTCGCGGCCGGGCCGGGCGCCGACTTCGATGTCCAGGCCCAGCATCCGCTCGACCTCGCCGACCAGGTCGGGCAGCGGCTGGGCGGCCAGGCGGCGCAGGGCGCGCATCTCGGCGCCCAGGGCGGCCAGCCGCTCGTAGCCGGTGGCGGAGTAGCGCTCGGCCCCACCGGGGTCGTCCAGGGCGTCGACCAGGCTGCCGCTCTCGGCGGTCAGGTCGAGCACGGTGCGCCGCAGCAGGTCCTCGTCGCCGGGTTCGGGCTCGGGTTCGGGGGCCGACGAGGCGAGGTCGCGCCGGGTCTCCTTGGCGAGTTCGGCGGCGCGCTCGCCCAGGGCGACCAGGTCGCGCGGGCCCAGCCGCCAGCGCGGCCCGGTGAGCAGCCGCGCCAGCTCGTTGCCGGCGGTGGGGTCGTGCAGCACCCGCAGGGTGGCCACGATGTCGCGGACCTCGGGCACGGTCATCAGCCCGCCCAGGCCCACGACCTCGACGGGGATCCCGCGCTCCTCCAGCGCCTCGCGCAGCAGCGGGAACTGGGAGCGCTTGCGGCACAGCACCGCGATGTCGCCGGGGGTGATGGCACCGCCGGGGCCGTCGCCGCCCTCGCCGGGCGGCCAGGGCGCGCCGTCAGGGGCGAGGTGGCCGGGCTGGTCGAGGGCGGCGGCGAGCGTCTGGGCGATCCAGTGCGCCTCCTCGGTCTCGGTGGTGAACAGCCCGGCGGCCACCGCGCCCCGGCCGCGCCGCGCGGCCGAGGGGTAGAGCACGGGCACGTAGTCGGACTCCTCGCGCAGCGGCTCGGCGATCCGGCGGGCGACCGCGAGCACCCGCTCGCCGTTGCGGAAGCTGGTGGCCAGCTTGCGCACGGGGGCCGGGCGGCCGGGCGACTCCGGGAAGTCGGTGGGGAAGCTGGTGAGGTTGCCCGCGCTGGCGCCGCGCCAGCCGTAGATCGACTGGCAGGGGTCGCCCACGGCCGTGACGGGATGGCCGCCGCCGAACAGCGCGCGCAGCAGCAGCAGCTGGGCGTGGCTGGTGTCCTGGTACTCGTCCAGCAGCACGACCCCGTAGCGGCTGCGCTCGATCATGCCGACCTCGGGGTGGCGCAGGGCGATCCGCGCGGCCAGCGCCACCTGGTCGCCGTAGTCCATGACCTCGCGGTCGCGCTTGGCCGCGATGTAGCGCTCGACCAGCGGCAGCAACTGCTCGCGGCGGCGCTGCGCGGCCACCAGCCGGCGGGTGTCGGCGCCGACCTTGGGCAGCGCGGCGACGCGGTCGGCGATCCAGGCGCCCACGCCGCGCACGTCGTCGGGGGTGCGCAGGTGGTCGGCGAGTTCGCCGGCCAGCTCCAGCACGCGGTCGGTGACCGTGCGGGGGCCGACCGTGATGGCGTCCATGGGGCCGTCGTAGTCGGCCACGATGCGCGAGGCCAGCTGGTAGGACTGGCCCTGGCTGAGGAGCCGGGTCGTGGGCTCGATGGCCTCGCGCAGGGCGTGGTCGCCGACCAGGCGCGCGGCGTAGGAGTTGTAGGTCGAGACCGTGGGGTCGCCGTCGAGGACCTCCTCGGGCACCTGCTCGGTGGCGCGCAGCTGGTCCAGGCGGCGGCGCACGCGCTCGGCCAGTTCGGCGGCCGCCTTGCGGGTGAAGGTCAGGCCCAGGACGTGCTCGGGGCGCACCAGGCCGTTGGCCACCAGCCACACCACGCGCCCGGCCATGGTCTCGCTCTTGCCCGAGCCCGCGCCGGCCACCACCACGGCCGGGCCCAGCGGCGCGGAGATGACCGCGGCCTGCTCGGCGGTGGGCTCGGGCTGGCCGAGCAGGCGGGCCAGCTCGGCGGGGTTGAACGCGGGCGCGCGCCGGCCGGCCGACGGGGCGCCGTAGTGCTCCGTGGCGGTCACACGCGCTTCCCCTCGTCGTGGACCGGGCAGCTGGAGCGCACGGCGCAGGAGTCGCAGAAGCTGTTGCGCACGGCCTGGAAGCGGGAACCCGACATGCCCTCGGCCACGTCGCGCACCAGCCGCTCCGACCACTGGGGGTCGGGGTCCTCGCCCAGGGCGCCCTGGCCCTGGACGCGCGCCCGGTGGGTGAACGCGGCCTTGCCGACCTGCACGAGTTCGGCGCCGCCGGGCTCGGTCATGCCGAACTGGGCGAAGGCCGACCGCAGCACGGCGAGCTGGTAGACGCCCAGCTGAGGGTGGCGGCCCAGCTCCTCGTCCTTGGGGCGCCCGCCGCCGGTCTTGATGTCGACCACGACCGCGCGGCCCTGGGCGTCCCGCTCCAGCCGGTCCACGCGCCCGGTGATCTCGATCCCGCCGATGTAGACCTTGAACCCCTCCTCGGTGACGACCAGTTCGCGGTCGCCGGCCTCGTGCCAGTCGACCAGTCTGCGGACCATATCGTCGGCGCGCTCGCGCTCCTTGCCGGCGAACCACCGCCCGCCGAAGTCCAGTTCGGACCAGATCTCGTCCATGCGCAGACGGATCTCGGCCATGTCGGCGCCCTCGGCGACGAGGACGGCGACCGCGTGCACGATACTGCCCAGGGCCGAGGAGATCTCCGTCGAGGACGCCCCGGCGGCGTTCTCCAGCAGCCAGCGCAGCTCGCAGGTGGTGAAGCGCTCCACCTGGGAGGGCGAGACCCGGATGGCGCCGTCGTCGGGGCCCTCCACCAGGGGGCGGTCGTCGGAGACGCGGGTGAGGGCGTACCACTCGGCGGGGTCGGCGCCGCGCACGCCCTCGTCGGCGAGGCGGGCCAGGTGGGCGGCCGCCGCGCGGCGCAGCGGGTCGGGGCGCTGGGGGTCGGTGACGACGGAGCGCAGGTCGGCCACCAGGGCGGGCAGGGAGAGCCAGCGGCGGCCGGTGGTGACGCGCTCGGGCTCGCCGGTGCCGAGTTCGGCCAGGAAGCGGGAGGGGCGCTCCTCGGTGTCCTCGCCGCCGACCGCCGTGACGACGAGGCGGCGGCGGGCGCGGGTGACGGCCACGTAGAACAGCCGGCGCTCCTCGTCCAGCAGCTTGGAGGCGACGGCGGCGCCGGGGGTAGCGCCGTCGGCGAACCCGGTGGCGGTGTCGATGAGCTGCTCGACGCCGAGCAGGGATCCGCGCAGGCGGAGGTCGGGCCAGTCGCCCTCCTGGACCCCGGCGACCACGGTGAGGTCCCATTCCAGGCCCTTGGACCGGTGCGCGGTGAGGATGCGCACGGCCTCGCCCTCGGGGGCGCGCTCGGCGAGGCTGTCGCCGGGGATCTCCTGGGCCTCCAGGTCGTCGAGGAAGCCCTCGGGCACGCCGGGCGGCAGCCGGTCGGTGTAGCGGGCGGCGCTCTCGAACAGCGCGACGACGGCGTCGAGGTCTCGGTCGGCGGCGGCGCCGCGCCGCCCGCCGGCCTGGCTGGCGCGCAGCAGCCGGTCGGCCAGGCCGCTGGCCCGCCAGACCTCCCACAGCACGTCCTCGGCGGAGCCGCCGGAGGCCGCGCGGTCGCGGATCAGCCGCAGGTAGGAGGCCACGCGGCGGGCGGGGGCGGCGACCTCGGGGTCGACCAGGGTCAGCTCGCGGGGGTCGCGCAGCGCGTCGGCGAGGAGCGCGGAGGCGGGGCGGTTGCCGCGCCGGTGGCCGTGGGGCGGCTCGCCGAGGGGCGCGGGGTCGGGCGGTGCGGCCGGCCCGGTGGGATCGGCGGGCTCGGCGGCCGGGGCGCCGGTGGCGGCGCTGCCTTCGGACGTGGTGTCGTCGGGAGCGGTGCCGCCGGTGCCGCCGGAGTCGTCGGTGCGGCCGGACGAGGCGTCAGCGGGGCCGCCGCCCGCGTTCTTCCCGGCCTTCCCGGCGCGCTTGTCGGCGGCCTTGCGCTCGGCCGCGCGGTGGTCGAGGTCCAGCCGGCGCAGCGCGCGGGCCAGCCGCCGCAGCCGGACGGTGTCGGCGTCGCCGAACGGGCTGGTCAGCAGCTCGTGCGCCGCGGCCTCGTCGATCGTGTGGGGGCGCAGGGCGCAGCGGATGAGCAGCAGCATCGCCCGCACCAGCGGCTCGACGGCCAGCGGGAGTTCGTCGCCGCCCACGGCCACCGGCACCCCGGCGGCGAGCAGGGCGCGGCGCAGGGTCGGCAGCTGCCGCACGGCCGAGCGCACCAGCACGGCCATGCGCGACCACGGGACGCCGTCGACCAGGTGCGCGCGGCGCAGGGTGTCGGCGATGACGGCGGCCTCCTGCGCCGGGCTCTCGGCCAGCAGCACGCTCACCTCGCCCTCGGGGACGGTGTCGGCGGGCACCAGCGCGCGGTGGGAGTTGACCGGGCCGCCGCCGGGCGCGGGGGCCGCCGGGAGGCGGCGGGCCACCCCCCGCGAGGCGGCGAGCAGGGCGGCGCCGCTGCGGCGGCAGGTGCGCAGCGCCACGACCGGGGCGGGCGTGCCGTCCAGGGCGGGGAAGCGCCGCGGGAACTCCAGGATGCCGCGCACGTCGGCGCCCCGGAAGCCGTAGATGGACTGGTCGGGGTCGCCCACCGCGACGAGGTCGCGGCCGTCGCCGGCGAGCGCGCGCAGCAGTTCCTCCTGCGCGGGGTCGGTGTCCTGGTACTCGTCCACGAACACGACCTCGCGGTTGGCCCGCTCGCGCGCCTGGATCTCGGGGTCGGTGAGGAGGTTGGCGGCGACGCGCACCAGTTCGGCGTAGTTGAAGGTGGAGACGGGCGCGACGTCGAAGCGGCCGGTGTAGCGGTCCATGAAGTCGCCCACGGCCACCCAGTCGTCGCGCCGGTGCTCGCGGCCGAGGCGGTCGAGGTCGGCGGGGTCGATGCCGCGCTCCTGGGCGCGCATCAGGAAGTCGCGCAGCTCCTCGGCGAACCCGCGGGTGGTGAGGGCGGGCCGCAGCCGCTCGGGCCACATCTCGGCGCCGTCGGCGGCCTCGCCGGCGAGCAGTTCGCGGATCTCCATCAGCTGCTCGGGGCCGGACAGCAGGCGCGGCGGCCGCTCGTCGATGCGGCCGAACTCGCGCCGGATGAGCGCGTAGGCGTAGCTGTGGAAGGTCAGGGCGAGGGGTTCGCGGGTGGTGCGGCGGAGGCGGGCGGTGATGCGTTCGCGCAGCTCCTGGGCTGCCTTGCGGCTGAACGTCAGGACGAGCACGCGGGCGGGGTCGACCCCGCGGTTCTCGATGCGGTCGACCACCGCCTCGACGATGGTGGTGGTCTTGCCGGTCCCCGGCCCGGCGAGGACCAGCATCGGCCCGCCCGCGTGCGCGACGACCCGCTGCTGGTTCTCATCCAGGGTCGGCGGCGGCGCCTCGGCAAGCACACGCCGCACAAGACGGTACGGGGATGAGTTCACCCCCCCTAGTTCACCAGATCCCCACGACACTCCGGCGCCGTCCGCGGTATCAGCCGCGTCGCACACCGGTGTGACGCGATCCCGAACGCACCACGCCGGTGCCGTATCGCCGCAGGTCAGACAATGAGAGGGGGCACCGTCCCGCCCACCGGCCGCCCGCGTCCTCTGGCGGCCGGACGCCGCCGAGCCCGGCGAGGGGCGTGCGCCGCGCCGGGCGCCGCCCCTCGGATCATTAGGGATTCTTCATAAAACCGGTACCGCCTGCGGACACTTGGCTTCCAGGATTGAGGGCGACCGCGACCCGGTCGCCATTTCCCTTGCCATGACAGAGGTGCCGATGGACCACTCCCTCACCCCCCGAGGCGACGCCGCCGGAACGGCCGGACCCGCCGACCTCAGCCGCCGCAGAGCCGTGCTCCTCGGCGGCGCCCTCGCCGCGGGGGCCGTCCTCGGGGCGGCCGGCCTGGGTGTCTCGCCCGCGTTCGCGGCCGAGAAGCCCACCGTCTACAGCCGCGCGTCGTGGAACGCCCGAAAGCCCGTCCTCTACGCCAAGGTCCTCGACCGCGCGCCGACCTACATCATCGTCCACCACACCGCCACCCCCAACAGCACCGACTACTCGCGCGAGCACGCCTTCGCCCTGTCGCGGTCCATCCAGAACCACCACATGGACAACAACGGGTGGGACGACATCGGCCAGCAGCTCACCATCAGCCGCGGCGGCTACATCATGGAGGGCCGCAACCGCTCCCTGGTGGCCATCCGAGACGGCAACCACGTGGTGGGCGCGCACTCGGAGAGCTACAACGACGTCGCGATCGGCATTGAGAACGAGGGCACCTACATCTCGGCCTCACCCACCGGGGCGCTGTGGGAGTCCCTGGTGGCCACGTGCGCCTGGCTGTGCTCGGCCTACGGGCGCCCGGTGTCGGCGATCCGGGGCCACCGGGACTTCAACGCCACGGTGTGCCCGGGGGACCGCCTCTACTCGATGCTGCCGCGCCTGCGCGAGGAGGCCGGCGCCCGACTCGCGGCCGCCGGGTTCCAGACCCTGTCCACCCAGGAGCTGCCGGCCCGCCAGCGCCCGCCGTTCCCCGAGGTCCCCACCTCCCGCGCCACCCCGGAGCCGTTCGACCACGGTCCCGCCGTCGGCGCCGGAGACTCCAACCGCCACGAGCGCTGACACGCGCCTTCCACCATCCCCGGTTCCCCGCGCCCCGGAGCGGCCGTCCCGCTCCGGGGTCCCCGGGCGCGCGGACGCCCGCGGTGGGCGGCGGCACACACAGCGGCACCCTCCTCACCGATCGCACACATCCGTCCGCCACCATGGGGTGGCCGGGCCGCACCCGGCACCCGCCTTTCCCCGATCCGGCAGAGGAACCGATGGACCACCCCCGCACCCCCACACCCCCCGCAGCGCGCCGGAGCACCGCACCCCCGCGGCGACCAGCCGGCGCGGTGCCCTCCTGCTCGGCGGCGCGCTCGCCGCCGGGGCGCTGCTCGGCACCACCGGCGGCGCCACGGCGGCCGCGGCAGCCGCGCAGCCCTGGGTCTACACGCGGCAGCACTGGCTGGCCCGCCCGCCCGTCCAGCCGGCGCAGATCCTGGACCACGCGCCGACCTACATCGTCGTGCACCACACCGCCTCGGACAACGTCACCGACTACACCCGCGCGCACGCCTTCGACCTGTCCCGCACCATCCAGGACCTGCACATGGACACCAACGGGTGGGACGACACCGGCCAGCAGCTCACCATCAGCCGCGGCGGGCACATCATGGAGGGCCGCAACGAGTCGCTGAACGCCATCGGCCACGGCATGCACGTGATGGGCGCCCACACGGCGAGCTACAACGACGTCGCGGTCGGCATCGAGAACGAGGGCACCTACATCACCGAGGAGCCCACCGCCGCCCTGTGGGCGTCGCTGGTGGAGACCTGCGCGTGGCTGTGCGCCGTCTACGGCCTCCCGGTCTCGGCCATCATGGGGCACCGCGACTTCAACGCCACGATCTGCCCGGGGGACCGCCTCTACGCCATGCTGCCCCGGCTGCGCGAGGAGGTCGGCGCCCGCCTCACCTCCTCGGGCCGCGGGCGGCTGGCCACCGGCGACCTGCCGCCCCGGCTGCGGCCGCCCCGCCCCGAGGTCCCCGCCCTCCGCTCCGCCCCGGCCCCGTTCCACCACGGCCCGGCCCTCAGCCCCGACGAGCGCTGACCGCCGGGCGGACCGCACCCGGGGCGCCCGCGCGATCGGCGCGGGCGCCCCGCGCCGCCTAGTCGCGGGCCGGGGCCGCCGCGCCCAGGGGCCGCGGCGGCGTCCAGCCCACCAGCGGCGACACCGCGCGGACCAGCGTCTGGGCGGGGACGAGGCGGACCGCGGCGTTGCGCACCGCCTGGCGCCATCCCCCGCCCAGGTCCGCGCCGACGCGCGCGACGAACCGGGCCTGCCGCGCCATGGCCCGGCACCGGGGGCGGCGCAGGGCGTCGAAGGCCGCCAGCGCCCGGCCCAGGTCGTGACCGCTCGCGACCGACTCGCCGACCAGGCGGCCAAGGACGGCGCCGTCCTCCAGCGCCGTCGCGGCGCCCTGGCCCATCGTGGGCAGCGCGGCGTGGGCGGCGTCGCCGACCATCACGACCCGCCCCCGGACGTAGGCCGGCAGGCCGTCCGGCAGGTGGTGGACGTCGTGCCGCATGAGCCGCTCCGGGTCGGTGGCGCCGATGAGGTCGCCGATCTCGGGCGCCCACCCGGCGAACCGGGCGCGCACGGCCGCGTACTCGTCGTCGAAGACCGCGCCCTCGGGGCTGCGGATGTAGCCGTACCAGTACACCTCTGACGCGCTCACGCGCATCGACCCGAACTCCGCGCCCGGCCCCCAGTACTCCACGAGCGCGCCGTCGAGGGTGTCGTCGGACACGAGCGCGCGCCAACTGGTGCTCCCGCTGTAGCGGGGGCGCGCGCCGGGGAACACCGCGCCGCGGACGGCGCTCCACATGCCGTCGGCGCCCACGACCAGGTCCGCCTCCGCGGCGTGCTCGGTCGCGTCCGCCCGCCATCTCACGGTGGCGCGCGGCCCGCCGGGCGATCCGGGTACCACGCCGGTGACCCGCGCACCCAGGGCCGGCTCCACGCCGGCGTCCTCGGCCGCGCGGCGCAGCGCCGCGTGCAGCCGCCGGCGCTCGAAGCCCCAGACCGCCACGGCCGCGCGCACGGCGGGCGAGTCGGCCCGGATGTGCAGGAGCCGGCGGCCGCGGGTGTCGCGGAAGCCCGTGGCGAGGGTGGCGTACCCGAACTCGGCGATGCTCTCGTCGCCGAATCCGAGGGCGCGCAGCGCCGCCTGGCCGTTGCGCGGAACGGCGACGCCCGCCCCGACCTCGGGCGTACCGGTGCGGCGCTCCAGCACGGTGGTCCGCCAGCCCGCGCGGGCGAGTCCCAGCGCCGACGCCAGCCCCGCGATCCCGCCGCCGACCACGGTGGCCGTCAGCTCTCCCATGACCTCTCCCCTCACTCGCCCAGAGTTCAATACGTCCGTAGTGGTTCGCATTCAATACGATCGTAGTGGAAGGGTGCGCGCACCTATAATCGCCCCATGCCTCCCGCCAACCTGCGCCGACGCCGAGCTCTGGCGGACGCGGCGATCGCGCTCCTGGCGCAGGAGGGGGCGCACGGGCTGACCCACCGCGCCGTCGAGACCCGCGCGGGGGTGCCGGCCGGGACGGCCACCAACTACTTCCGCAGGCGCGAGGCGATCCTCATCGCGGCCGCCGATCGGATCGCCGAACTCCACCTGGCGGAGATGGCCGACGTCGCCCACCGCGTCGCGGCCTCGGCCCAGGGACCGGCGGCACCGCACCCGCGCGCGACCGGGCCCGAGGCCCTGGTGGACATGCTCACCGAGTCGCTGTGGACCGCGGCGACCACCCTGCGCGACCGCTACGTCGCCGTCTTCGAACTCCAACTGGAGGCCCGGCGCCACCCCGCGCTGGCCACCGCGCTGGCCCGGCTGAGCGGCACCGCCCTCGCCGACACCACCGGCCTGCACGGCGACCTCGGCACATCACTGCCGCAGTCGGCGAT
Organism: Streptomonospora nanhaiensis; assembly: GCF_013410565.1. Classification (NCBI taxonomy): domain Bacteria; kingdom Bacillati; phylum Actinomycetota; class Actinomycetes; order Streptosporangiales; family Nocardiopsidaceae; genus Streptomonospora; species Streptomonospora nanhaiensis. Next base: position 4,691,718 of record NZ_JACCFO010000001.1, on the reverse strand, counting down.
CCGCACCCTGATCACCCTCTACGCCGGCACCCTCTTCACCCTCGTGGTCCCACCCGCCTCCGCGCCCGACAAGGCCGCCGTCCACACCCTCGCCCAGGCCATGGTCCGCGGCGCCCTCGCCGTCGGCGACCAGGAGGAAACCGCCTAGCCGCCGTGCAACGGCGGCTCGTCCCGCCGCGCAGCGGGAGCGCACGGCGGCTTGGGTGCCGGCGGGTCCGGGGTGTGGCGGTTGCACCGGCGGGGCATGGCGGCTCTCTGACCGGGGGCTACCAGTCCTCGGGCCGGCCCATGTGGCGGGGGGTGTCGCCCTCCCAGCGGGCGGCGCGCATGTCGACGCGGGTCGTGCCGGGGCGCATGGGGGTGGCCTCGGCGGCGTAGTGGGCGGCGGCCTCGGTCTCGTGGCCGGGGGGCGGGGTGCCGTCGGCGCGGATGACCCGCCACCACGGCACTCCCCCGCCCCAGGCCGACATCACCGCGCCGACCTGGCGGGGGCCGCCCTCGCCCAGGTACTCGGCGATGTCGCCGTAGCTCATCACCTTGCCGGGCGGGATCCGCTCCACGACCTCCAACACGCGCTCGACGTACTCGCTGGGGCGGCTGAACGCCGGGGAAGGGGACATGGGGCGACGATAGCGGGATCGCGCGCCGGTGCGCGGCGGCACGCGGACGGCCCCGCGGTCGCGGACCGGGGGCCGCCGGTGCTGCGGGCCGGCCCGGGGGCGGGCCGGCGGGAGGCTAGGGCTTGGCCTGGCGCACCTGGCCCGCGCCGGCCTGGGGTGGGACCACCCGGCGGTACAGGGCCAGCGCCGGGCCGACGTTGACGGCGCCGACGACGACCGCCACGGCACCGGCGATCCAGGACGTCCACGCCGCCGAGGGGGTGTCGACGAAGCCGAAGACCCACGGCAGGGCGATCAGCCCGAGCCCGGTCAGCACGGTGACCGCCTCGGTGACGTACAGCTGGGGGTGGATGACCGACAGCGTGCCCAGGAACACCAGCAGGGTGCCCAGCAGGAACAGCGTCACCATGCCCATCCCGATCATCTGGTGCCAGAACTGGCTGATCGCCACCACGCACCCGGCCACCAGGACCACCCAGTCGCCGGCACGCCGCATGAATCCCATCGTGTACCCCACCTCGCCTCCGCTCGGAAAACCCTGCCGTCGCCCCTTTTCCGTACCCACGCCCGGCCGGTTCCAACGGCGGGCGCCTTCAGACGGCGAAGGCCGCCGCGGCGGCAGCCGCGACGGCCTCGCGAAGACCCGACCCCGATGCCCGACCGGTGCCCGGTAGGGGGTTCCTAGTACTCCGGCAGGCTGGGGTCGACCTGCTTGATCCAGGAGAGCACGCCCCCGCCCACGTGGACGGCGTCGCTGAACCCGGCGCCCTTGAGCGCCGCCAGCGCCTCGGCCGAGCGGCCACCGGACTTGCAGTGCAGCACGATGCGCTTGTCCTGGGGCAGCTTGGCGAACGCCTCGCCGTTGAGGAACTCCCCCTTGGGGATGAGGACCGAGCCCGGGATGCTGACGATCTCGTACTCGTTCTTCTCGCGGACGTCGACGAGGTAGAAGTCCTCGCCCTTGTCCATCATCTCCTTGAGCTCGGTGGCGGTGATGGTGGAGCCGGCGGCGGCGTCCTGGGCCTCCTGGGAGACCGCGCCGCAGAACGCCTCGTAGTCGATCAGTTCGGTGATGGGCTCGCCCTCGGGGTCCTTGCGGACCTTGACGGTCTTCCAGCTCATCTCCAGGGCGTCGAAGATGAGCAGCCGGCCCACCAGCGGCTCGCCGATGCCCGTGATCAGCTTGATCGCCTCGTTGACCATGACCGAGCCGATGGACGCGCACAGCACGCCCAGCACGCCGCCCTCGGCGCACGAGGGCACCATGCCGGGCGGCGGGGGCTCGGGGTAGAGGTCGCGGTACTGCGGCCCGTACTCGTTCCAGAAGACGCTTACCTGGCCGTCGAACCGGAAGATCGAGCCCCACACGTAGGGCTTGTTCAGCAGCACGCAGGCGTCGTTCACCAGGTAGCGGGTGGCGAAGTTGTCCGTGCCGTCGAGGATGAGGTCGTAGCCGGAGAAGATCTCCAGCGCGTTGTCGGAGTCGAGGCGCTCCTTGTGCAGGATGACCTTGACGTAGGGGTTGATCTCCTCGATGCTCTCGCGCGCGGACTCGGCCTTGGGCTTGCCGACGTCGCTCTGCCCGTGGATGACCTGGCGCTGCAGGTTGGACTCGTCGACGACGTCGAAGTCGATGATGCCCAGGGTGCCCACCCCGGCCGCGGCCAGGTAGAGCAGTGCGGGCGAGCCGAGCCCGCCGGCGCCCACCACCAGCACCTTGGCGTTCTTCAGGCGCTTCTGCCCGTCCATGCCCACGTCGGGGATGATCAGGTGGCGGGAGTAGCGGCGAACCTCGTCGACGGTCAGCTCGTCGGCTGGTTCGACCAGCGGCGGCAACGACACAGCAGCTCCTCAGCATTCCTCGTTGGTGTCACGTCCCCGGAGCGTCGCCGGCGGACGCTGGGGCGAACGGGCACGTGACGAGCTTGCACTCATACCCAACCTACGGGGTGGGGTTTGGCATTCCCGGGGCGGGCCGAGGTTTGGCCGACACGGGTCTGGCGTGCGCGCTGAGGATGAACGGCCGGACCTCGCGGGCCACGCGGTCGGGGCACTCCATCATGGCCACGTGGCCGGTGCGGGGCATGACGACCATGCGGCTGCCCCGGAACGCGCGGGCCGCGCGCGTGGCCGTGCGCGGGTTCACGAAGCGGTCGCCGGTGCCGTAGAGCAGCAGGGTGGGGCACCGCACCAGGCGCGCCTGCGACCACAGCGAGCCCGCGCCCCGGCGCAGGTATTCGGCGACGAGCCCGCGCAGGGACTCCAGCACGGCGGTGTGCGCGTAGGGCAGGGTGTCGCGCAGGCGCTGGGCCTCAAGCGCCTCCATGACCCGCTGCGGCGGCGCCGACGCGGGGTCGAAGAAGGTGGTGTCGTACATGTCCTGGACCCGGACCTCGGGCGGACGGCGCTGCACCATGGTGAACACCGCGCGCCCCACCCCCGGGATCAGCGCCCCCGCCATCTGGTAGGGCACCAGGCGGGGCCAGAGGTCGGGCAGCGCCGGGGAGATCAGGGTGAGCGAGCGCACCAGGGCCGGGCGCTGGGCGGCCACCCGCACCGCGACCGCTCCGCCCAGGGAGTTGCCCACAAGGTGGACCGGGCGGTCGCCGGAGGCGATGAGTGCGGCGACGGTGCGGGCGTGGGAGTCGAGGGTGTAGTCGTCGTCGGGCGGGGGCGGCGACTGGCCGAACCCGGGGAGGTCGACCGCCTCGCCGGCGCAGTCGCGGCACAGGGCGCCCATGAGGTCGGTCCAGTCGGCGGAGGATCCGCCCAGGCCGTGCACGTAGACGGTGCGGCGGCGTTCGGCGGGCGCGCCGGGGTCGAGGCCGAGGGCGGGCGCGGGCGGGCTGTCGCGGCGCACGAAGACCCGGCGGCCGGCCACCGTGACGTGCTCGCCCGGCCACTGCGCGATCGGCTCCGGCATGGCGGTGCTCCTCCCGTTCAAGCGGTGACGGCGGCGGCGCGGGCCGGCGCAGGCGCGCGCGCCGGTCCCCGCACGACCATGCTCGTGGCGGCGAACCCCCCGCGCAACCGCCCGCGTACTCCTGTGGACAACCGGGTAGGGGCAGGGTCGGCCGCACGGCGGCACGGCCGCACCGCCGCCCGCCCGGGTAGCGTGGGCGGTGGAGGGTACCGTCAGGAGCACTCGATCCGCAGAGGGGGAATGGTGACCGAACCGCAGGACACCGCACCGAAGGACGACGACGAGCGCTCCCTGGAGACCACCGACGCCGACTTCTCCGAGCAGCACGCCGAGATCGCCCCCGGCGAGGACGACTGGACCCGCCGCGCCGCCCTCGCCTCCGACCCCGAGGTCTCCGAGGCCGACGCCGTCGAGCAGCTCCGCGAGGTGGAGTTGGACGAGGACGAGTACCGCTGATCCGCACCCCCGCCCCCGTGCGCGCCCGCGCGGGCGCGGCCCGCTCCGGTCGGCGCGGGACCGCCCGGATCGGCGCAGACCACTTCAGGACGGCTTAAGCCGGGCTGTGCCGACGCAGGCCAGCGGACCCGCGGCGCCGCGGCGCCCGCCACCGCTAAGCGCCCCGGCGCCGCCCGCAAGCGCCAGGCTACGTGCGGGTAAGTAGGATGGGGGTGACGCGCCGGGCCGCGGTCCCTACCGCCGCGGCGCGTTCCAGTGCAGGATCATCGAGCGCGGCACGCTGCACGCCGCGAGGAGTTCGGAGGGTGTGGGTGTGACAGCTCCTTCAGACGCCCGCCCGCGGGGAACCCGGCTGCCCCGGCTGGCGCGCCGCCGCCAGCTGCTGGCCGCCGCCCAGGAGGTCTTCGTCGCGCGCGGCTACCACGCCGCCGCCATGGACGAGATCGCCGAGCGCGCCGGAGTCAGCAAGCCGGTCCTCTACCAGCACTTCCCGGGCAAGCAGGAGCTGTACCTCGCGCTGCTGGAGCAGCACTCCCAGGCCCTGGTCGAGAAGCAGCGCGAGGCGCTGGAGAGCACCGACGACAACCGCCAGCGCGTCACCGCCAGCTTCCGCGCCTACTTCGACTTCGTCGCCGGCGAGGGCGAGGCGTTCCGCCTGGTCTTCGAGTCCGACCTGCGCAACGTCCCGGCGGTCCGCGAGAAGACCGAGCAGACCCTCCAGGCCTGCGCCGAGCTGATCAGCGACGTCATCCGCCAGGACACCAGCATCTCCGACGAGGAGGCGCACCTGCTCAGCATCGGCCTGGTGGGCATGGCCGAGACCAGCGCCCGCTACTGGCTGAGCAACTTCGGCACCATCCCGCAGGAGGCCGCCGAGCAGCTGATCGCCCGGCTGGCCTGGCGCGGTATCAGCGGCTGGGACCTCACCCGGGGCGGCTGACCCCGGCCGCCCCCTCGCGGCGACCGCTCCCCCTCCCGCGCTCCCCTCCCCCGGCCGCCTCCGGCCGGGGACGCGTCGGGTGCTCGGTGCGCCTTCGAGCGGCGCGCCGGCTCCGCGCCCGCCCCGACGCCCGGGGGCCGCCGCCGGTTTACCAAGGAACGGCAACGGCACCGCCAATTCTCACTTTGCGTAGCCGGTGGTCACTCTGCGGTGATTTGGTATGCCCCTTTCCGGGTAATCGCCGAGAAGAGAACGAGTCGTCTCGGTTTCGCCGGGCGGACGCGGGCCGGATCCCGGGTACCGGCGGGGCGCCATCGGGGGTGAAGCAGATGAACATACAGCAGGGGCTGTCGGACGCCTGGGGAGCCGTCGCCACGTTCGTGCCGCGGCTCGCGGCCTTCCTGGTCATCCTGATCCTGGGCTGGATCATCGCCAAGTTCATCGGCCGGATGGTCGGCAAGGCGCTGGGCAAGGTGGGCCTGGACCGGGCCCTGGACCGCAGCGGCGTGGGCGAGTACTTCCGGCGCGGCCGCTACAGCGCCAGTGAGCTGTGCGGCAAGATCGTCTACTACGTCGGCCTGCTGATCGTCCTGCAGCTCGCGTTCAGCGTGTTCGGCCCCAACAACCCGATCACCCAGCTCCTCAACAACGTGGTGAGCTGGATCCCGCTCGCGATCGTCGCCCTGGTGATCGTCGTCGTGGCCGCCATGATCGCCAAGGCCGCCCGCGACATCGTCTCCAGCGCCCTCGCGGGCCTGAGCTACGGCCGCTTCCTGGCCAACGCGGTCGGGGTGTTCATCATGGCCCTCGGTGTCATCGCCGCCCTCAACCAGATCGGCGTGGCCACCACGGTCACCCAGCCGGTGCTGATCGCGGTGCTCGCCACCGTCGGCGGCATCCTGGTGGTCGGTGTGGGCGGCGGCCTGGTGCGGCCCATGCAGCAGCGCTGGGCCAGCTGGCTCGACGCCGCCGAGCGCGAGACCGGCAAGATCCAGGACTCCAATTACCGCGCTGGCCGCTCCGACGCCATGGGCGCGCCGCAGCAGGCGTCGCGCGAACCCGCCCAGCACGGGGCCCACGCCGCGGGCGGCGCCCCGGGCGGGCCGGGCGGGCCGGCCATGGGCGGCCGGGGCGGCATGGGCGAGGAGCCGCCGCACCACCCCACGGGGTGACCCGGAGGACCGGCGCGTTCGGCCCCGGCCGGAGCCGGTGCACCGCGGAGGCGCACCACAGGGCACCGGACACCACTGAGGGGGCGGGCCAACGGCCCGCCCCCTTCGTTCTGCGCAGGTGTCCGCTTCGCGCCGGAAGGCGCCGGGCGCGCCCCGGCGCGGGCGCCGGCTCGGCGGGCCCCGCGGCGGAGCTCAGCGGCGCCGGGCGCCCGCGGGCGCCCTCACAGCAGTTCGTCGTCGCCCAGCTCCTCGCGCGAGAGCCGGTTGAGGCGCCGGACGATGAGCGCGACGCTGACCAGGACCAGGATCATGGCGACCCAGAAGGCCACCGACGCCAGGTCGATTCCGATGAGGACCATGACCGCGAGCGCGATCACGATGATCGAGGCGAAAAGCGAGAAGTCGACGCGGTCCTGCTGAATCAGGACGCCGATCGGTGGACGCGCCGCCCCATGCCGGCCGCTCCCCATGCGATCTTCCTTTCTTGCGGCAGCATCTCACCGCGTTTTTCGTCCCGGGGGGTGCTCCTCGCGCCGTGGCGGGCTCCGTTGACCGCCGCCGGGCATCGGTGTGGACCGGTGCGCCGACGCGCCGGTGCTCCGCTGCCGCGAGCGGCGTGGCCACACCCCGGATATGGCTCAGCCTACGCTCAGTCATCACACCCGTGGGGTGACTTCGCGGATCGTCGTCGCCGCGCCGGCACGTGATCCGCCGCCCAAGGGTGAGATCAAACTTAGCGGACGAAACCGTGTTCCTTGGCCAGTCGGCAGACGGCGAGCACGCGCAGGGTCTCCCAGTCGTAGCCGTCGGAGGCCGAGTGCCAGCCGCGCTCGCGGCAGCCGTCGATGAACCCGTGCAGGTACCGGGTGAGGCTGCGGTGGGTGATGCGGCCGCCGTCGGCGGAGAGGGAGTCGCGCACGGCCGCGGCGTGCTGGTCCAGCTCAGCGGTGAGCCAGGGCTCCGTTGTCCCGCTCAGGGGACCGAGCAGTCCGAACTCTCGGGACAGCCGGGCGAGCGGCCCTTCCGCGAAGAACCCAGGACGCATGGATCGATACCTCGGAGCAGGGGACGGGGTAAGAACTGGACCGACTATATACGAAAAATAGAGGGAAAGTAGAGCAAACCGTGACACTGGGCGGGCAGACGCCGCAGGTCGGGGCCCTGCGCGCACGCGGCCGCCCGCGCCGCGCACCGGTTCGCGGCCGTGAGCCGCCGGCTCAGCCGCTGAGCCCCATGGCCTCCAGCCGCGCCGTGTGCGCGTCGGTCAGGTCGGCGAACATCCGGCTCACCATGGCGAGGTCGCCCGGCTGGGCGGTGTCGTCGGCCCCCGCGCCGCCCTTGGCGGACTCGCGCGCGCCGCCGCCCAGCAGCGCCGCGAGGTCGGGACGCCGCGCCGCCACGCTCTGCGCCTGGCTCAGCGCCTCGCCCACCAGGCGGCGGGCCCACAGCGACAGCCGGCCGGCCAGCCGGGGGTCGTCGGCGATGGCCGCGCGCACCTGGGCGGCCACGAACTCCGCCCGCCCGGACTCCACCAGGGTGTCGCGCACCAGCGCCTGGGTCTCAAGGTCGGCCAGCTCGGCGAGCCTGCGGTAGAAGTCGTCGGCGATGCCGTCGCCGACGTAGGCCTTGACCAGGCTCTCCAGCCAGCTCTGCGGCTCGGTGCGGGCGTGCCAGGCGTCCAGCGGGACCACGAACGGGCGCATGGCCTCCTCGGGGTCGGCGCCCAGCTCGCGCAGGCGGTCGTGCAGCCGCCGGTAGTTGGCCTGCTCGGAGACCGCGATCTCGGCCAGCTGGCCCTTGCCGGCCAGGGTGGGCGCCAGTTCGGCGTCGCCGGCCAGCCGGAAGAACGCCACGAGCCGCGCGTAGGCCAGCAGGCCCAGCAGGTCGATGACGCCCGCGCCGGCGGCAGAGGCGGCCGCGGGACCGGCGGCCGCGGAGGTCTGCTGCTCGCTCACCACTGCTCCCTTGCGGACCGGGGGGCGGCGCCCATCCTCATGGCGGTCATGGCCGACAGGTTATCGCCCCCGCGCGGCGGCGGCGCCCTGCGGAGGGGCGGACGGACTATTCCGCGCGGCCGGGGCGTTGCACCGGTGGGACACCGCTGAGACACCGCGCGGCGCGCGAGCGTGACCCCGTTCCTCCGCTGCGTGGCGAAACACGGCATATCCAGCGCAAGGAGCGGCAGGATACACTCTCCCTCAGTGGCCGCCACCAGTCGGCCATCGCGCGGAGCCCTCGCCGCGGACGCGCGCGCCCCCCGGGGCGCGGGCGGCCCTGCCGGCTCGCGCGCGCGGCAGACCCCGCGCGGCTCCTTCGCCGGAGCACCACGCGGCGCTCCGCGGCGCACCACGACAACACCGTCACCGACCGATGGTGACCGAGCGAGCGTCGACGACGACTGCCCGAACGTGCCGGACCCACGGCAGGCGAGGAGCGTGAGCGTGCGGATGATCATCCCACCCGCCCCAACCGCGCCGACCGGCACCCGTAGGGCCGCCGCCCCGCACGCCATGAAAGCGGACAGCCCAGCGCTCCCCACCGCGCCGACCGGACCGCGCCGGGGACGACACCGAACCGGTCCCCGAGCCGCGCCGGCACCGCACCGCCCACGCAGGCGGCCGCGGCGCGCCGAGCAGCAGGCCCCGCCCCGGGCCCTGTCCGCCGCACCAACCCAGGCCACGCACCGACAATCGCGGCCCGCCCAGATGGAGGCATGAGCCCTGACCAGCACAGAAACCACCACCCAAGCACGACAGACCTTCCGCGGACTCGGCGTGAACACCGAGATCGCCGACGCCCTCGAAGCCGAGGGGATCGTCGAGCCGTTCCCCATCCAGACCCTCGCCCTGCCGCTGGCCCTGGCCGGATCCGACATCATCGGCCAGGCCCGCACCGGTACCGGCAAGACCTTCGCCTTCGGCCTGCCCCTGCTGCAGCGGGTGCAGGCCTCCCCCGCCGACCCCAAGCGCCCCCGCGCGCTGGTGGTCGTGCCCACCCGCGAACTCGCCATCCAGGTCGCCGCCGACCTCACCACGGCCGGCAAGCGCACCGGCGCGCGGATCCTCACCGTCTACGGCGGCCGGGCCTACGAGCCCCAGATCGAGGGCCTGCGCAACGGCGTCGACATCGTCGTGGGCACCCCCGGGCGCCTGCTCGACCTGGAGAAGCAGAAGCACCTGAGCCTGGGCGACGTCCAGGCGGTCGTGCTGGACGAGGCCGACAAGATGCTCGACCTCGGCTTCCTGCCCGACATCCAGCGCATCCTCACCAAGACCCCCGAGCAGCGGCAGACCATGCTGTTCTCGGCCACCATGCCCAGCGAGATCGTCTCGCTGTCGCGCAGCTACCTGCGCCGCCCCACCCACGTGCGCGCGGGCGACGACGACGAACCGGGCCAGACCCGCGTCAACGACATCGCCCAGCACGTGTTCCGCACCCACCCGATGGACAAGCCCGAGATGCTGGCGCGGCTGCTCCAGGCCGAGGGTCGCGGGCTGAGCATGGTGTTCTGCCAGACCAAGCGGGCCTGCGACAAGGTCGCCGCCGAACTCAAGGAGCGCGGGTTCGCCGCCGCCGCCGTGCACGGCGACCTCGGCCAGAGCCAGCGCGAGCGGGCGCTGCGGGCGTTCCGCAGCGGCAAGATCGACGTCCTGGTCGCCACCGACGTCGCGGCCCGCGGGCTCGACGTCGACGATGTCACCCACGTCGTCAACTACGAGTGCCCCGAGGACGAGAAGACCTACACCCACCGCATCGGCCGCACCGGCCGGGCCGGGCGCTCGGGCACAGCGGTCACCTTCATCGACTGGCGCGAGGTCGCGCGCTGGAAGCTGATCAACACCGCCTTGGACCTCCCGCACAGCGACCCGCCCGAGACCTACTCCACCTCCGACCACTTCTTCGAGGCGCTGGCGATCCCGCCCGGCACCAAGGGGCGGCTCGCCGTCGAGCGGCGCGAGCGCGCCGGTCTTGAGGCCGAGGAGATCGAGGACATCGGCGACACCGGCCCGCACCGGGGCGAGCGCGGCGGCGAGCGGCGCGAGCCGCGCGGCCAGGGCCGCGGCGGCCGGTCGCGCAACCGGCGCCGGCGCACCGGCGGGCGCGAGCAGGAGGCGGCTCCGGCCGCCGCCGAATCCCCCGCGGCCGCCGATTCCGGCGCGGGCAAGGGCGACGACCCCGCCCCGGCCTCGTCCGGTCCCCGCCGCCGGCGCCGCCGGCGCACCCGCGGCGGGGTGGACCTGCCGCAGAGCAGCCAGGACTAAGAGCAGCCCAGCAGCCGCCGCCCGCGCGGCGGCCCCCGGCCTTCGGGCCGCGGGCGGCGCGGAGCGGCACCGTACACGGCACGCGGCCCACGGCCTTCGCGAGAGGGCCGGCCGCGGTCCCGCCGAACGACCCTCCGGCCCGCGTCCGCGCGGGCCGTACGCGTTTGCCCCGCGAACGGGCGCGGGCGGGGACGCGCACGGGCGCCTCCCGGTGCTCCGGTGGCCGGTACCGGCAGTGGCCGCCACGGGCCGCCTCCCGCCCCTGGCGCCGCGGACCTCGGCGAATATAGTCGCTAATGTGAGCATTCCTCGGTTCCTGGACCTTCCGGCCTGCGTGCGCCCCATGATCATCCAGACCCCGCTGGGCGCCGTCGCCGCGCTCCGGGCCACACCCGCCTCGGGCGGCGCCGAGCACCAGCCAGCGCTGCTGGTGCCCGGATACACCGGGAGCAAAGAGGACTTCATCGCGCTGCTGGAGACCCTGGCCCAGGCGGGGCGGTCGGTGACCGCCATCGACATGCCGGGCCAGTACGAGTCCCCCGGCCTGCCCGACCCCGCGCAGTACACCCCCGACGGGCTGGGCCGCGTGATCGGCGAGGTCGCGCTCACCCTGGACGACGGGCCGGTGCACCTGCTCGGCCACTCCTTCGGCGGGCTGGTCTCCCGCGAGACCGTGATCTCCGGCGCCGTGCCGCTGCTGTCCTTCACCCTGATGAGTTCGGGGCCCTCGGCCATCGGCGGCCCCCGCGCCCGCGACGCCGGCGGCCTGGCGGCCGCGCTGGGCACCGAGCGCACGCGGGCCCGGCTGGAGGAGGTGTGGACCCAGCACCTGGAGGAGCCCACGCGCGCCAGCGGGGTCGATCCCGAGATCCACGCGTTCCTGCGCCGGCGCATGCTCGCCAACCACCCCGAGGGCCTGGTCCGGATGGCCGAGGCCCTGCTGGCCGCACCCGACCGCACGGCCGACCTGGCACGGGCCGAACTGCCCATGCTGGTGCTGTACGGGGAGAACGACGACGCCTGGCCGCCGGAGGCGCAGGCGGCGATGGCCGCGACCCTGGGCGCCGAACGCGTGGTCGTGCCCGGCGCGGCGCACTCCCCCAACGTCGAGGCGCCCGAGACCACGGCCCAGGCCCTCACCGCGTTCTGGAACCGCACGGAGAAGATCCCGGGCCTGCCCGCCTGAGCGGTCCGGCGGTGCTGCGGCCGCACGCGGTCGTGATCTCCCCGGCGCCCCCCTGGGACGCGGGCACGCGCGGGGTTATGATCGGCTCACCCGCCCCGAGCCCTCCGACGTGACAGCGAGGTCACCGTGGACATGGACTCGCGCTCCGGCGCGCCCGCCTTCCCGCCGGCCTGGTCGTCCTTCGCCGACTACAGCGGCCGCGACGCCTACTGCTCCGTCTTCGAGGGCACGAAGTTCGCCCACCTCGAACTGGGCCCCCGGGCGCTGGCGGACCTCAACCGCCTGCCGCCCGCCGCGCGGGCCGAGGCGCTGACCCTGATCACGGACCTGGACCTGCAGGCGGAGGAGTACAACCGCCGCCGCGCCGCCCGGATCAAGTCCGGGGGCCGCGAGTGGCCGTGGGGCCGCGGCTGGACGTACCGCTCGACACCCAGGCGGACGTTCAGCGATCCCGACGCGGGCGTGGGCGAGATCAGGCTCAACCACAGCGTCGGCACCAACGGCGACGGGTTCCAGCGCGTCGCGGTCCACGACGTCGGCTGGAAACGCGGGCTGGACCCCCTCCGCGACTGGCGCTTCGAGGGCGAGCGCGCCCACTGGCTGGACCGCGATGTCTGCGCCACGCACACCACGTTCTACGAGGGCGCCTACTTCAGCAACCTGGAACTGTCGCCGGCCGCGCAGCGGGCACTGGACAAGGCCCCCGAGTCGGTCCGCTCCGGCGCCGTGCGCGCCCTCCACGAACTCGACCAGCGGATCGAACAGGACAACAACCGCCTCCTGGCGCGCAGCGACGGCTTCGTCGACGCCATGCCGCTGTATCCGAGCGGGGTCCGCTGGGCGCAGCCGCCCGCTCTGAAGCGCAACACGCCCGGAAACGGGGGAAGGCCCGGCCACGTCGAGGTCGGGCACCGGGTGGGGACCCACCAGATCGGGCTGCGGCGCGCCGTGGTCGAGCACATCACCTGGCGGCCGCACGACACACCCGCGCTCCGGCGCGGACGGGTCAAGGCGGCGGCCCCGACCGCGCGCCGGGGCGGCGGCCCCGGCGCGCCGACCACGGCCGCCCTCCGCCGGGCCGCCGCGCGGTTCGGGCCCAAGCGGACCGCCTGAGCCGGAGTCCACGGGGGCAACGATGGACCGGACACGTCGAACCGGGGGACGGGGGAATGCGCCGATGGCGGACCACAGCACGGACCCGGACTGGCCGCGACTGCAGGAGTCCCTCGCCGAGGCCCGCGAACTCCCTCCCGGGCCCGAGCGCGACCTCGCCGTCGAGCGTGCGACCCGCGCCTACGCCCGCAAGGGCGTCGTCCGGCTCGGCGTCCTGTTCGGGCTGTTCGGAATCCCCTGGGTGCTGGTCCTGCTGGAGGCGCGGGGCATGCTCCCTCAGCAGGTCCGGGGCGGGGGCCTGTACGGGGTGGGCGCGAGCCTGGGCGGCGTTTTCATCGGCATCCTCGCCTGGATCGAGGGCGCGCGGCAGTTCCTGCGGATGAAGGACCGCCGGGAGGACCGGCGCATCGCCCGGGCGGCCGCGGAAACGGAGCGGACCGCATCCGCCGCGGAGGCCGCCGACGCGGCGGCGGCCTCCCAGCACTCCGACCGGAGCGCGACCGCCGCCGCGCGTGCGGAGTCCGCCGTCCGGCGCCCGGCCGGAGAGAGCACCGCCACGCCCGCCGCGTCGGCGGACCCGCCGTCCCGGCCGGTGCCGGAGACGCCCCGGCCGATCACCGCCGCCGTCCGCACCGGCCGGGTGGACCTCGTCAAGCACCGCAGGCCGAAATCCGGGCAGCCCTCCGATCCCCGCCTCCCTCTGTCCGAGCACCGCAGAAGCGGGCGCCGCGCGGAGCGGGACGGGTCACCGGCGCGGAGGCCGGGACCCTGACACTGCGTTGACCCCGTGCCGCCGGACCACTACGTTGCCGGTCCGAAGCGGCCACCACCGTCCGGCGAACGCGACGAGGAGGGGGGCGGGTGGAGTCCAAACACGTACCCGACGCAACGGAACGGCGGCGCTGGCTGGCGCCCGACAGGTTCGGCACGCACCGGCCGTACTACCTCGATCAGCGGCCCGCGCGCGGCCGCACCGAGGTCTTCGCCCACCTCGAACTGTAGGCGCGCGCCCTCAACGACCTCGACCGGCTGGCCCCGGGGTCGGTGGAGCCGGTGCTGGCCGCCCTGCACCGGATCGACGACCGGTTGGCCCAGGCCAACGCCCGGGTCACCCGGGAGGCTCCCCCGCACCGCGCCGCCGACCCGCTCGCCCACTGGGGCGTGCGCTGGGAGCGGGAGCCCGACGTCACCGGGTGGACGACCGCCAAGGGGCCGGGCGGAGGCGCGTTCTCGATCGTGCACCAGGTGGGGCGCGACCTGGAGGGACGGCGGCGCGCCGTGATCGACGCCGTGGAATTCCGCCTGGGCGGCGACGTCCGGCTCAACCCGGCCCGGCTGAGGCGGGCCGCCGAACCGCTCATGCCCGGCAGCGCCCCGGAGCGGGCCCCGCACCTGGTGGACCGGGACCGGGCGCGCGCGAACGGCGCGCGGCGCCGCCACGGCCGCTGACGGGGCACGGCGGGGCCAAACGCGTGCGCGCGGCCGGACCGTGGCGGTCCGGCCGCGCGCTCACGCGCCCGTGCGGGGTCAGGCGGTCGACACCCAGGAGTCGAAATTGCGGGACTCCGCCTCGACGGTGGTCTCGGGGCCGCTGTCGGGCAGTACCCGGGTGTCGGGCGGCAGCGAGAGGATGACCTCGCCGATGGAGTGCAACTGCTGGGTGTAGTCGATGTAGCCGTCACCGACCGTGCCCAGCTCCCCGGCGCGCAGGGAGTCGCCGGTGAACACGATGCCGCGCTCGGAGATGTAGTAGGCGACGCTGCCGTTGGCGGTGCCGGGGATCGGCAGGACGTCGACCTCCAGGTCGCCGACCTTGAAGGAGCCGCCGCCCTCGACCTCCATGTCGGGGCGGTGCTCGGCGCCGTGCTCGCGGCGCCAGGCGCGCAGCTCGCGGCGGTGCAGGGCGATGGGGGCCTCGTCGCGCTCGGCGACCTCGATCGCCGCGCCGATGTGGGTGTTGTAGCCGTTGGTGCAGGCGACCAGGTAGACCTCGCGGTCGCCGACCGCGTCCAGGATGGCCTTGGCGTCGTGGGCGGGGTCGATGACGATGACGCCCTCGTCGTCGGCGTCGACGATCCAGGTGTTGCTGACGACGTCGTACTCCTCGCCCTCGGCCTTCAGCACGCCGGCGGTGCGCACGCGCCGCACGCCCTCGTCGTCGGGGCCGGTGACACCGGGTTCGCCGGCGCCGGCGTCGGCGAACAGGCCGACCGGGCGGGCGGCCTTCTTGTTGCCGCCGTCGTCCTCGGAGTCGGCGTCTTCGGCGTCGTCCGCGTCGGCGTCGTCGGCGTCGTCGGCGTCGTCGGTCTCGGCGGCCTCGTCCGCGGCGGACCCGCCGTCTTCGGCGTCGGCCTTGCCGTCGGCCTTGTCCGCGGTCGTGTTCTCGGCCTTGTCCTCGGCTTTGTCCCCGGCCGTGCCGCCGGGGGCGGCCTTCGCGCCGGTGTCCTCGGCGGCGTCGGCGGCGTCGTCCGCGGCCTTTGACTTCTCCGCGCCCGCCGCGTCTTCGGCCGCCTCGGCGGCGCCCGCCTTGCCGTCCGCCGCCTCGGCCGCGCCGGTCCCGTCCTCGGCGGTGGGCTCCGCGCGCTCGTCGTCGGTGTCAGCGCTCTCGGTGGTCACCGCCGCGCCCGCCGCACCGGCCTCGTCGCCGTCCTTCTTCTTGCCCTTCCGCTTCCAGAACACGGTCCCGACCCTTCGATATGTGCGTCCGAACTCATCGACAGTGCGGGACCATTGTCACCGCCCCGCGCGGCGCATGGGTACCCGCTCGCGCGTGGCAGAGGATCCCAGAGCAACCCTAAGACGCTGATAAGCCCCCGGACACCGCCCTATCAGCGCCATACGCCCGCGCGCCCGGCCGGATCGCCGCCGCGCCCTCACCCGGTGGTGATCGGCACCGCGCCGGTCGCCGGTTCGATCAGCCGAGCGTACTCCTCCGGTGCCGTCGTGCGGCACCCGAGCCGGTGGCCGGTCAGTTCGCCGTGGTCGTCGCTGGACCCGGTCACCGCGAGGTCCAGCCGCTTGGCCACCCCGCGCCAGTAGGCCGCCTCCTCCGCGTCGTGCGAGGGGTGGTCGGCCTCCAGACCGCCCAGTCCGGCCTCGGCCATCTCCTCGATCAGCGCCGTCGGCGCCGCGCCGTCGCCGCGCTCGCCGCGCGCCGGGTGCGCCACCGCGCAGACCCCGCCCGCCGCCCGGACCAGCCGCACCGCCCGCAGCGCGTCGATGGCGTAGCGGGCGACGAAGCCCGGCCGGCCGGTGCCGATCCACCGGTCGAAGGCGTCGGGGACGTCGGAGGCGCCGCCCGCCTCGACGATCGCCCGGGCGATGTGCGGGCGGCCCACGACGTTGCCCGCCGCCCGGCCCGCGTCGTCGGCGACCCCGGCGATCGCGCGCACCCGGTCCCAGGTGACGTCGAGCCCCAGTTCCCGCAGCCGCTCCACCATGGTCCGCGCGCGCACGGTGCGGTCGTCGCGGACCCGGCGCAACTCGGCCGCGAGTTCGGGGTGGTCGGGGTCGAACAGGTAGGCCAGCAGGTGCACTCCCGCGCCCTCGTGCAGGCAGGACAGCTCCATACCCGGCACCAGGGTGAACCCGGGCGGCACGGCCGCGGCCGCCGCGGCGGTCCCGGCGACGGTGTCGTGGTCGGTGAGGGCGAGGACGTCCAGTCCGGCGGCGGCCGCGCGGGAGACGACCTCGGCGGGGGGCTCCGTACCGTCGGAGACGGAGCTGTGGGCGTGCAAGTCGATGCGCATCCGTCGATGATCGCAGCACCGGGGGTGCGCGGCCGACCGGCCGCCGGCACGCGGGCGGTAGCCGCGCGCCCGGAGCGGGGGCGGGCGCGCGGCTACCCGGCCCGGCCCAGGGCCGAGGCGAGGAACGGCGAGGGCGCCCCGTAGGGCGGCTCCAGTTCGGCGCCGCCGTCGCGGCGGTCGCGGAGGTCGCGCACGGCGTCCAGTTCGGCCATCAGCACCCCGGCGTCGGCGGGGGTGAACACCACCCACAGCCAGCTGGCCATGGCCTCGCCCGCGTAGGCCGCGGCGTGGTCGCCGGTCTCGACCTTCCACAGCGCGATGTCGTGGCCGTCGTGGCGGAGCTTGGCGGCGGGCGGTCCCGCGCCGAAGCCGTCGCCGGGGTCGGGGCCGTCGAGCGCCGCCAGCCGGGCGCCCAGGCCGATCCCGGGGTCCTCGGCGACCAGCGCCATCTCGCCCACGCCGCCCAGCGGGGCCGGGCCCGACAGGGCGACGGCGACGGCCAGTCCGCCGGTGCGGTCGTCGCCGGCGTCGGCGAACCCGGTGACCACCCAGCCCGCGGGCAGCGGCCACGGCAGCCAGACGGGGACCTGGGCGAAGTCGAGCAGCAGGGAGAGCGCCGCCGGACTCGGCGTGCGCATGGGGTTGAGCGGGGCCACCGGACCGTGCGCGTCGCACTGCCACGCGCTCGACCACAAACCCGGCGGGTGGACGGCGCGTCCGCAACGGGGGCAGGACGGGTCCGACTTCATGATTGCGGGGAGGATACCCGTGTGGCCTGTGGGAAAACCCGCCGCCGCGCACGGATCGCCGCCGGCCGCCTTCGCCGTCGGGTGGTACGGCCGCCCCCGCGGACCGCACCGCCCCACGGCGAAGGCGCCGGGGTCAGCGGTAGGTGCCGTCGCCGCCGGGGCTGCTCCAGTGCTGGGTGGGGCCCGGCGCGGGCAACCGCGGGCCGGCGGGCCGCCGGCCGCCCGGCGCGGGCGGGTGCGGGGCCTGGGGCGCGGTCCCGGGGGCGGGCTGCGCCGAGGGCGCCGGCGGCCACGGGCCCTGCGGCGCGGGCAGGCCGGGCCCGGCCGCGGCGGGGTGGTCGTCGGCGGGCACGGTGCGGTCGATCCCCATCCGCTTGGCCAGCCACACCACCACCGCGATGTAGAAGGCGACCTCGGCGGTGGTGCTGATGACGCCCTGCCAGGACCCGCCGCCGGTGGCGGCCTGGTCGAGGGTGCCCTCGTAGGCGCTGATCACGAACGCCGCCATGTTGTGCACCACGTGCAGCCCGATGGCCGCCTCAAGGCCGCCGGTGTACCAGGTCAGCCAGGCCATGGCCATGCCGAAGACCGCGACGTCCAGCAGCCCCCAGCCGAAGTAGTCGTGCAGCAGGGTGAACACGCAGCCGCTGATGACGACGGCCGGCAGCGGCGTGCGCAGGAACCGCGAGACCGCGCTCGCGCCCCGGCGCTCCTGGGGGCCCGCACCCACCGAGCCGACGGACTGCATGAGGAACCCGCGCAGCGCGATCTCCTCGGCCGACGCCTGGAAGGGCACGAGCAGCATAAGCACCACCACGGTCAGCGCGAAGTCGGGGCCGCCGGCGTAGGGCGCGAAGAACGGGGTGCCGGGCGAGGTGGCCAGGGTGATCGCGTACAGCACGCCGAGGGAGACCGCCATCGCCGGGACGGCCACCAGCCCGCAGCACAGCAGCCAGCGCACGCGCAGCCGCCCGGTCACCGAGAACAGGGTGCCCACGGGCCGGCGCTGGACGAGCCAGGCGATGAAGACCACGATCGGCGCCATCGTGGCGATGACGACCAACTGGAACACCAGGTCGGGCAGGGGTGCGCCGAAGACGGAGTCCTCGGTGCTCTCGACCCCGCTGGCCAGCGCGAGGATGACCGCGGCGGTGCCCATGACCAGCTGCACCAGGATGACCACCAGCACGGCGGCGACCACCGCGAGCGGCGGCACCCACCAGCGGTAGCGCCAGGTGCGCGCCATGCGGTGGTAAGGGGCGCCCGCCGGGGGGCGGGCGGCACCGGAGCCGCCGCGGCGCTGGGGGGCCGCCGGGGGCGGCCAGGCCCACGCGGGGGCGGCCTGCCCTCCGCTGGGAGGCCAGGCCCACACCTGCTCGTGCTGGTAGGGTGACCGGTTCGGACCGTTGGGCCCCTGCGGCTCAGACGACCAGGACGAACCAGGTGGCGGCGGCGTATTTCTCATCGTTTGCCGAGATTACCTTCCGGGGTTGTATTGGCCGCGTTAAGAACGCACCGCCATCGCCCGACTACACCTCGATGACCTGCGCAAATCCGCATCAGCAGCAAACGCGTGGGCGCGGCCGGCGGGGCGCCGCGGACGCCTGGGGCGCCGAGGTCCGCCGGGCCGCTCCGCCGCCCGGGCCCGCCGGGACGGGGGTTCCGTTGCCGCCGCCGTCTTTCGGCCCGACCGGGGCCGGTGCGGCACGCCCGCCGAATCCCCCCGGCCGCACCTCGGCACCCCGCCGCGCGTGGTGACATTGGCCACATCGCGATCGGCGAAGTAATCCAGGCGGCCCCGTCCGGTGGGCGGTTCCCCGTGTCACGCGCCTCCGCGCCCCCGGCCGGGCGCCGCCGCGCCGGCACCGTCCTGCCACCGCCCCGTCGCCGGATATGGCGGCGATCCCCGTGACTACCATGGGGTACATGTCCTCCACACCCACCACCGAGCAGGTGAACGCGGCTCTGGCGACCGTCCAGGACCCCGAGATCCACCGCCCCATCACCGATCTCGACATGGTCAAGAGCGTCGAGATCGCCGAAGGCGGCGTCGTGCACGTCGGCATCTACCTCACGGTGGCCGGGTGCCCGATGAAGGGGCGCATCGAGAAGGACGTCACCGCCGCGGTGTCCAAGATCGAGGGCGTCTCGCGGGTCGCCGTCGAACTCGACGTCATGAGCGACGACCAGCGCAAGGCGCTGCAGACCAAGCTGCGCGGCGGCCAGGCCGAGAAGGAGATCCCCTTCGCCAAGCCGAACTCGCTGACCAAGGTGTTCGCGGTGGCCTCGGGCAAGGGCGGTGTCGGCAAGTCGTCGGTGACCGTCAACCTGGCCGCGGCAATGGCCGACCTCGGGCACAAGGTCGGCGTGGTCGACGCCGACATCTACGGGCACTCGGTGCCCCGCATGCTGGGGGTCTCCGACCTCCCCACCAAGGTCGAGGACATGATCCTCCCGCCCAGCGCCCACGGCATCAAGGTGATCTCGGTCGGCATGTTCACCCGGGGCAACCAGCCGGTGGTCTGGCGCGGCCCGATGCTGCACCGCGCGCTGCAGCAGTTCCTCGCCGACGTCTTCTGGGGCGACCTCGACATCCTGCTGATGGACCTCCCGCCCGGCACCGGCGACATCGCGATCTCCGTGGCCCAGCTGCTGCCCGGCGCCGAGATCCTGGTCGTCACCACCCCGCAGCAGGCGGCCGCCGAGGTCGCCGAGCGCGCCGGCGCCATCTCCGCCCAGACCCACCAGCGGGTGGCGGGCGTCATCGAGAACATGTCCTACTTCGTGGCGCCCGGCAGCACCGAGCGCACCTACCTGTTCGGCGAGGGCGGCGGCCAGACCGTCTCCGAGGGCCTGACCAAGGCGCTGGGCGCCCAGGTGCCGCTGCTGGGCCAGGTGCCGCTGGACGTCCGGCTGCGCGAGGGCGGCGACGAAGGCAGGCCGCTCGTGCTCACCGACCCCGACTCCGAGGCCGCGCAGGTGCTGCGCGGCGTCGCCGAGCAGCTGGCCGGCCGCCCCCGCGGCCTGTCGGGCATGCAGCTCGGCATCACCCCGGCGCGGCGCTAGCCCGCCGCACCCTCAGCGGGCCGCCGTCGCGTCGCGACGGCGGCCCGCGCCCGTTCGCGCCCCGGCACACCGGCGGCGCGGGTGCGGGCGCGCCGCGGGCCCGCCGCTACGATCGGTCCCGTTCCCGCGCGGACAGCGCGCCCGACCGCACCCGTTCCAGGAGGTATGGCCCATGACCGCACCCGGCACCGGCACGTTCGGCGACTGGCTGGCGATCGCCGTCGAGGAGGCCCGGGCCGGACGCGACGAGGGCGGGATCCCCATCGGCGCCGCGCTCATCGACCGCGACGGCACCGTGCTGGGGCGCGGCCGCAACCGCCGGGTGCAGGACGGCGACCCGTCAATCCACGGCGAGACCGCGGCCTTCCGCGCCGCCGGCCGGCGGCCCTCCTACCGGGGCACGACCATGGTCACCACGCTCTCGCCGTGCTGGTACTGCAGCGGGCTCATCCGCCAGTTCGGGATCTCGCGGGTGGTGATCGGCGAGGCCGGCACCTTCACCGGCGGGCACGACTGGCTGGCCGGGCACGGCGTGGAGGTCGTGGTGCTGGACGACCCCGAGTGCGCGGAACTGATGGCGGCGTTCGTCCGCGACAACCGCGAGCTGTGGCTGGAGGACATCGGCGCGGGCGGCGAGGACTGACCCCGCCGCCCGCGCGGCCCCGCCTGGGGCGGCTCAGTCGCCGGCCGCCCCGAGGGTGACCTCGGTGGTCTGCTCCCGGCCGTCGCGCTCGAACACCACCTCGACCCGGTCGCCGGGGGCGTGCTCGCCGACGATCCGCTGCAGGTCGGCGAAGTCGGCGACCTCCTCGCCGCCGATGGCCGTGATCACGTCGCCGGGCTCCAGCCCGGCCTGCTCGGCGGGGCTGCCGGGCGGCACGGCCGGGGAGCCGTCGGGGTTCTCCTCGGCGATGAGCGCTCCCCCGGTGTGGGTGGTGTCGAAGACCGCCCCGATGGCGGCCTGCTGGTCTCCCCCGGCGGGCGGCGGCGCGCTCCCGCCTCCGGCGATGATGTCGTCGACCACCTGCTCGACCTGCGAGGAGGGGATGGCGAAGCCCAGGCCGATGCTGCCGCCCTGCTCGCCGTCGGGCCCGCCGCCCAGCGTCGCGATGGCGGTGTTGACGCCGATGACCCGGCCCTGGGCGTCGACCAGCGGGCCACCGGAGTTGCCGGGGTTGATGGCGGCGTCGGTCTGCAGCGCCTCGATGGCCGCGCCCGGGCCCTCGCCCTCGCCGAGGCTCACCGGGCGGTCGACGGCGCTGATGATACCGGAGGTGACCGTGCCCGCCAGGCCCAGCGGGGCGCCGATGGCGATGACCTGGTCGCCCACCGTCACGCCGGCGGAGTCGCCGAACTCCAGCGGCTGGACGTCGATGGGGTCCGCCAGTTCCAGCACGGCGAGGTCGGAGGCGGGCTCGGTGCCCACGATGCGGGCGCCGCTGGCCCGGCCGTCGCTGTAGACGACCTCGATGTCGCTGCCGGCCAGCGCCGAGGCGACGTGGTTGTTGGTGACCACGTGGTCGTCCTCGATGACGAATCCGGAGCCGTTGCCGCTGAGCCCGCCCGAGCCGCCGTCCTGGATCAGCACCACGCTGGGGCTGACCCGCTGGGCCACGCCGGCGATGGTGTCGGGGGCGCGGCTGGGGGTGTCGGTGGGGATGGCGGTGTTCAGGCGGGGCGACTCCGAGCGGTCCGACGCGCCGGCCTGGACGCCCAGCGAGCCGCCCACGGCGCCGCCGATCCCGGCCGAGGCCAGGCCGACGACCAGCACGATGAGCAGCACCGCCCACACCGGCACGCCGCGCCGCGGGGGCCGCGGCGGCCCCGCGCCGAAGGGGGCGGAGTAGGCGCCGCCGGGCGGCGGGCCGCCGGGAGCGCCCGGTCCGCCCGAGCCGCCGGGGCCGCCGGGTGCGCCGGGACCGCCCGAGCCGCCCGGGCCCGCGGGCGGCTGCCGGTGCGCGGACGGCGGTGCCGCCCACTGGCCGGTTTCGGTCACCGACGCGCCCGAATGCGGTGCGCGGCCGTCGTCGGGCCGGGGGCCGGTCTGGCGGGGGTCGCCGCCCTCGGGGCGCGGCGGCCCGGCTCCGCCCGAGCCCGGCGCGGCGGGATCGCCGCTGCGCGCCCAGGGGGCGCCGGGATCGCGTTCGGGGGGCGGTCCGGGGCGGTCGTCGGCCGGGGGGTGCGGCCGCGCCCAACTGGGGTTCCCACCGGTGGCGGGGGGACGGGGTCCGGTGTCGTCGGTCATCCAGGTCTCCGTTTGTCGCCTCCGCCCCAGCCTGGAGCGTTCCGCGTAAGCCGTGCGTCAATCGGGCGCCGTGCGCGTCCGCGCCGCCAACGCCACCGGCGCACCCTATGCCCCGTTCGGGGGTGTTCGGGAACGGGTCCGCCCAATGCCGGAGGTGCCCTACGTGTCCGTGCCTGCCACCATTGTGCGCGGCGTCAGCCCTGAACGGCCGCTGTGAGCCGACCGAATCCCCGCATGACCCGCGCCCAGAACTCGGGCTCGCCGTCGGTGGGGAACCCCCGCTCGGCCGCGGCGAGCAGATCGGCGGGAGCCTCGCCCATGGCCGTGTAGACGAACCCGCGGGAGTCCCACACCCGCTGCGCGCCTCCGGCGCCGTCCTGGGCCAGGGTGTCGGCCGCCGCCTCGGCGCTCTGCCCGGACCCGCCCGGCAGCCGGCCGCGCTGCACGAACACCGACACCACCGACAGGCCGTCGGAGTAGGCCAGGTGCACCACGCGGCCCTCGGGGTCGTCCCGGGACCACGCGCGGATCAGCCGGAGGTTCCACGCCACGTGCTCGGGCAGCGGCCAGCCGTCCTCGCGCAGCGCCGTGAGTTCGCCCTCCGACAACTCGTCCTTCCAGGGCCTGGCCTCGACGCCGTCCTCGGGCAGCGGCCCGGGGTCGCCGCCGATCTCGACCTCGACGAACTCCGTCGCGTGCACCACCGCGCCGGTGTCGTCGAGGACCACCTTGCGCAGCGGCAGGGCGGTGCGCTGGTCGATCCACACCCGGGCGGCCGCGGTGCCGTCGGCGCGCAGCACCTCCAGCACCGCCGCGTTGCGCCCGCACACCACGCCTCCGCCGGTGCGCGTGACCCGGTAGTTGGCGGCCAGCTCGGCCAGCATGAGGTCGTCGACCTTGGT
Source organism: Streptomonospora nanhaiensis (assembly GCF_013410565.1). NCBI lineage: Bacteria > Bacillati > Actinomycetota > Actinomycetes > Streptosporangiales > Nocardiopsidaceae > Streptomonospora > Streptomonospora nanhaiensis. Next base: position 4,668,335 of record NZ_JACCFO010000001.1, on the reverse strand, counting down.
CAGCGGCGGGGACTGGCCGACCACCAGGTCGGCCCCCGCCGGGCTGACATCGCCGTAACCGGTGGCCTCGCCGGCCCGGTGCACGACGCTGACCAGCCGCTCGGAGCGCGTCCCCGCGCCGGTGGTGGTGACCCGCTGCACCCCCGAGAAGGAGACGTCGCCCAGCGACCGGGCGGCGCGCCGCAGCAGCGCCAGGCCGTCGTCCTCGCCGGGGGCGGGGACCTCGTGGGCGTCGGCGGCGTGGGAGGAGGTCAGCAGCACGACGACCACGAGCGACAGCGACAGCAGCACCACGGGCACCAGTCCGCGCCGGGGGAAAGAGCCCGCGGCGCTCACCGGGACCCGGTGGCCGGAGGGGTGTCCTCCAGCGCGGTCGTGACCACGGCGGTGCCGGCGTCGAAGTCGGGCACGGGGGCCTGGCGGGCGGTGACCGCGTGCTCCACGGCGTAGTCGCTCAGCTCGGGCTCGACCACGGGGCCCTCGCCGGGGTCGCCCCCGGCGACGAACGCGGTGCCCAGCGCGACCGCCACCACCGACGCCCCGGCCACGGCGAAGCGCGTGCGCTCCCAGCGCGGGCGCAGCACCGACAGCGGGCGCGGGCGGCGGAGGCGGCGCTCGCGGGCGGGCCGCGCCGGCTCGGGCGCGGGCCCGGCGACGGCGAGGGCGGTGCCGTCGACCGTGCGCGGCAGCCCGCCGCCCAGCGGGCGGCTGGAGCCCAGCGGCGGCAGGGAGCCGAACCCGCCGAAGGCCCCCGGACCGCCGCCCGGCGGATCGGGCGGGGGGTCGGCGGGCGGGCCGCTGAGCGCGGAGAGGCGGCCCAGGAAGTCCATGGAGGGCTCAGGGGTGTCGAGCCGGTGCAGCCGCCGCTTGAGTCGGCGCAGCATCTCGGCCTCGAAGCGGCAGGTCTCGCAGCCCGCGAGATGGATGAGCGCGCGGTCGCGCTCGGCGTGGCCCAGTTCGCCGTCGACGAGGGCGGACAGGCGTTCTCCCAAGTGGTCCATTCTCACTCCACCTCACCGGTCCGTGTGTGTCTCGGCCTGCGCACCGCCCTGCGGAAGGGGCCCGGCCCCGGGGGCGGGGCTCCCCTCGGCCAACTGGTCGGCCAGGCGCCGCCGGTGCTCCAGGGCCTTGCGCAGCTGCGCCCGGCCGCGGTGGATGCGGCTGCGCACCGTGCCCAGTTTGACGTCCAGCGTCGCGGCGATCTCCTCGTAGGAGAGCCCCTCGATGTCGCACAGGACGACAGGCGCGCGGAACTCGGCGGGCAGGGCGTCCAGCGCGGCCTGGATGTCGGCGTCGAAGTGGCGGTCGTCGTAGGACTGGGCCGGCGAGGGCTCGTGGCCCTGCAGGCGTTCGTCGGCGTTGTCGGACAGGCCCTCGAACCGGATGCGCGCCTTGCGCCGCGCCATGTCGAGGAAGAGGTTGGTGGTGATGCGGTGCAGCCACCCCTCGAAGGTGCCGGGGGTGTAGCTGGACAACGAGCGGAACACCCGGATGAAGACCTCCTGGGTGAGGTCCTCGGCGTCGTGCTTGTTGCCGGTGAGGCGGAACGCCAGCCGGTACACGCGCGCCGAGTGGTTGCGCACGACGTCGTCCCAACTCGGTGGCTCCCACTGCTCGAAGTCCACGGCAGCGTCGGAGTCTGCCACCGCCACTCCCTTCGCGAGTCTGCTGCGGCGCGCGGGCGCGCGGCGCGCCAAGGGGCGGCGCGCGACGCCCGGTCGCCTGGGTTCGGCCGGGGCGCGGACGCGCCGCGGCCGTGGCTGCGGGGCGACCCCCGCGTTGGTTGCAACGCTCGGCGGGGCCGATTAAGTTCCCCGGTGCCGCGAGCACACCGCGACCGCCCGGGGCAGGCTAGTCTGTGCCCTGGAACCCGGCCCATGGGTGATCGCGCGGGCACGCACGGTGACGGTCACCGCGGTCGCCGCGTCCGTTGGGAGCCCGGGCCGCTTCCGGCCCCCTCGGGGCCGCACGCCCCGGTCATGTCAGTCACACGCGCGGGGAGGCCGTCATCGCCGGTCGAGACGACACACTGGCCCACACTCTGGCCCATGTCGAGCAGTACGCCCAGGAGGACGACCCGCTGACCTCGGCGCGCGAGACCGGCCGGCGGGCCGAGTCCTCGCCGATCAGCGCGGCGGGCGGCGCGGCGCTGCGCTTCCTGGCGGCCGCCATCGGCGCCCGCTCCGTGGTCGAGGTGGGCACCGGCTGCGGCACCTCGGGCATCTGGCTGCTGCGCGGCATGCGCCCCGACTCCGTGCTGACCAGCGTCGACATCGAGCCCGAGTACCAGGAGCTGGCCCGCGCGGCCTACCGGCGGGCCGGGTTCGCCGCCAACCGGGTGCGGCTGATCCACGGCCGGGGGCTGGACGTCCTGCCCCGCCTCACCGACTGCGCCTACGACCTGGTGTTCGTCGACGCCGAACCCGCCGCCTACCCCACCTACCTCGACGAGGCGCTGCGGCTGCTGCGCGTGGGCGGGATCGTGGTGTTCAACAACGCGCTGGAGGGCGCCGAGCGGGCCGACGGCCCGCTGAGCGTGCCCGATCCCGGCACCGCCGGCGCGCGCGAGGTCGGCCGCCTGGTGCGCGCCGACTCCGCCCTGATCCCCCTGCTGCTGCCCATCGGCGAGGGCCTGCTCGCGGCGATCCGCGACCACTCCGCCGATTCCTGACCCGGCGCGGGGCGCACCGCCGCGCCGCGGGCGCCGGCCGCGCCGCCTCGGGGCTCGGCCGGTTCAGGCGGTCAGGCCGCGGCGCCGGTGCGGGGCAGCCCGGCCGGGTCGGCCAGCCAGCGCAGCAGGGTGCGGGTGGCGAACCCGGTGCCGCCCTTGGTCAGCACGCCGTCCTCGCCGCTGGAGCGGCCCGGCCCGGCGATGTCCAGGTGGGCCCACGGCAGGCCGCCGGTGAACTCCCGCAGGAACAGCGCGGCCTCGGTGGCGCCCGGCCGGCCGTAGTCGCCGGTGGTGCCGATGTTGGCGAGGTCGGCCACCCGGGAGTCGAGCGAGGGGCGGTACTCCTCGGTCAGCGGCAGCCGCCACAGCGGCTCCCCGGCCGCGCGCCCCGCCGCCGTGAGCGCGTCGGCCAGCGCGTCGTCGCTGGCGAACAGCGCGCCGGTGCCCAGCCCCAGGGCGACCTTGGCGGCGCCGGTGAGCGTGGCGACGTCCACAAGGGCGTCGGGCGCGAGCTCGGCCACCGCGTACCCCAGGGCGTCGGCCATGACCAGCCGCCCCTCGGCGTCGGTGTTGAGGACCTCGATGGTGCGGCCGTTGTAGGCGGTGATCACGTCGCCGGGCCGCTGGGCCGACCCGGAGAACGCGTTCTCGGCGATGGGCAGCAGCGCCGTGACCGCGGTCGGGACCTCCAGGCGCCGCAGCGCCGACATCACCCCCAGCACGATGGCCGACCCGCTCATGTCGGTCTTCATGAGCTTCATGTTGTCGTTGGGCTTCAGCGACAGGCCGCCGGTGTCGAAGGTGATGCCCTTGCCCACCAGGACGACGTGGCCGGCGGGGTTGTCGGGCCGGTGGTCCAGCCGCACCAGGCGCGGCGGGCGCAGCGAGCCCGCGCCCACCGCCAGGATCGCGGCGAAGCCGTCGGCGCGCAGCGCGGACTCGTCCCACACCCGGTGGTCCAGCCCGGACTCGGCCGCGACCGCCACCGCGCGCTCGGCGAGCCAGGCGGGGTCCTTGTCGGTGGAGGGCGTGTTGATGAGGTCGCGGGCCAGCGCGGTGGCCTCCGCGAGCGCGGTGCCGCGCGCCAGCGCGTCGGGGGCCGCGCCGGTGGTGCCGCCGACCAGCTCGACGGACTCGACCGGCGCGGGCCCCTTGGGGGAGGACGCCAGGGTGAAGCGGTAGGAGGCGAGCAGCACGCCTTCGGCGAAGGCGGCGAGCCCGGCTCCGGCGTCGTCGTGGGCCCGGTCCAGCAGCGCGACGGTGGTGGCCGCCGCGCGCCGCCCCTTGGCGGCACGCGCGAGGGCCGCGCCCGCGGCGCGCAGGTCGTCGGGCGTGGCGTCGCCGACACCGAGCAGGACCATCCGCACCAGGCCCCGCCCGAGGTCCACCGGGAACTGGGCGGTCTCGCCGGGCCGGCCGGCGAGATCGTAGTGCGCGACCAGCTCGGCGAGGGAGGCCGGCAGCCGCGCGTCCAGTTCGGCGGGGTCGAGACCGACACCGGCGGTCGCCGCGGCCGGCGTTTCGCCACCGCGCAGGACGGGGACGGCCACCAGCTCGGCGGCGGAATCGGTGAGGGCGCCCGAGACCGGGCGGATCTCCGTAGCGGCAGGCACGGATCGCTCGCAATCGTGGATCGGGTTGGCGCCGCGGGCGGTGGTCCGGTGTGGCGGGGCCTCCGGCTGGAGGCGCCTCGGGCGGCCGCCGCGCGCCCGGCTGGTCAGACGGTGGGGTCGCGACGGGGCCGCGGGTCAGCCGACCGCGCCGTCCAGGGCCTCCTTCAGTTCGGTGGCCTCGTCGGGCGTCAGCTCGACGACGAGCCGCCCGCCGCCCTCCAGCGGGACGCGCATGATGATGCCGCGGCCTTCTTTGGTGACCTCCATCGGACCGTCACCGGTCCTCGGCTTCATCGCCGCCATGCCGTATCCCCTTCCATAGGACTGTGTCGCGGGCTGAATGGGCCGATCCGGTGCAGATGCCCCTGCGTTCAGGGCGGCCGGTCCGGGGTCGCGCCGCATCCGCGTGACTCAGGGAATGAATCACTGTTCTGCCATTATCTCGGTTTTGGGAACCGATTGGGAACGATCGGACAGCGCCGGGACCTTCGGCCCCGAGGAATCCGAACAGTAAGGTTATAGCCGTCAGCGCCCCGCCGCGGTCGCTGGGACCTCAGCAGCACCCCCCACGAGCAGGGAGTTGGGCGTGTCCGAGTCAGACGCCGCAGACCGCGCCACCGGCACCGAGCGGCCCCGCGAGGCCGCCTCCGACGACCACGGGATCGAGTACGAACTCAGCGACGGCGTGGCCGTGATCCGGCTGAACCGGCCCGACTCCATGAACTCGCTGACGGTCGCCGCCAAGGAGGCGCTGCTGGCCGCCATCGAGCGCGCCAAGGCCGACACCGGCGCCCGCGCGGTGCTGCTCACCGGCACCGGCCGCGCCTTCTGCGCCGGGCAGGACCTGCGCGAGCACGCGGAGTCGCTGGAGTCGGGGCGCGGGCTGTCCGACACCGTCCGCGCGCACTACAACCCGATCGTGCTGGGCCTGGCCCGCATGCCCAAGCCGGTGGTCGCGGCCGTCAACGGCACCGCCGCCGGCGCGGGCGCCTCGCTGGCCTTCGCCTGCGACCTGCGCATCGCCTCGGAGAAGGCGTCGTTCCTCATGGCCTTCGCCAACGTGGGCCTGGGCGCCGACTCCGGCGCCTCGTGGACCCTGCCGCGCCTGGTGGGCCACGCCCGCGCCATGGAGATGCTGATGCTGGCCGAGCCGGTCAAGGCCGACCGCGCGCTGGAGATCGGCCTGGTCAACCGGGTGGTGCCGCACGACGACCTCGCCGAGGCCGCTCACGCGCTGGCGGTGCGCCTGGCCAACGGCCCCACGGTCGCCTACGCCGCCATCAAGGCCGAACTCACCTTCGGCTCCGGGCTCGACCTCGCCAACGCCCTGGAGATGGAGGCGAACCTGCAGGACCAGTGCGCCGACACCGCCGACCACGCCAACGCCACGCGCGCCTTCGTGCGCAAGGAGAAGCCGGTCTTCGAGGGGTCCTGACCCGCGCGCCGCGGCGGGGCCCGGCCGGCCTCAGCCGGCCACCGCGACGATGATGACCACCACCACGACCACCACGAGGATCGACAGGCCGGTCACCGCCGCGATGATCGCCCCGCCGCCGCCCCGGCCGCCGTCGGGGCCCCGCGACGCGGGGCCGCCCGGCCCCGCCGCCGGCCACTGGGCGCCGGTGTTCGCGCCGTAGCCGCTCTGCGGCCCGGTCGCGCGGAACGAGGGCTGGGCGCCCGTGAGGGGCGCGCCGCCGCCCGGGTAGGGCGGCTGGGGGCCCGAGTGCGGCGCGGCCGGGTAGGGCGGCTGGGCGGCCGAGGGGTGGGGCGTCTGCGGTCCGGAGTGCGGCCCCGGGCCGTAGGGGGCCTGCGGTCCCGAGTGCGGCTGCGAGCCGTAAGGGGCCTGCGGTCCCGAGTGCGGCCACGACCCCCCGCCCGGCCCGCTCGGCGCCGGGCCCCACGGGGCTGGGCCGCCCGTGCCTCCCGGGCCGGGCCCGTAGCCGGGCGCGCCGCCCGGCAGGGGCTGCTGGGGGCCGGAGTGCGCCGGCGGGGTCTGCGGCCCGCTCGGCGGCGCCTGGGGGCCGGGCGGCGCGTAGCCGGACCCGCCGCCGTAGTGCGGCCCCGGCCCGGCGGAGTACTGCGGCCCCGTGGCGCCGTGCTGGGGGCCGGGCCCCGCGGCGGGGGTGTACTGCGGGCCGGTGCCCGCGGGGTACTGCGGCCCGGTGCCGGCCGCGGGCTGGGGGCCGGTGGCGGGCGGACCCGGCGGGAACGAGCGGAAGAGGTCGCCGCCGGGCGGGTGGGGCAGGCTGTCGCGGATCTCCTCGACGGCCCGTTCGCGCGCCTCGGGCGCCGCTGCGGCCACCGCGCCGGTCGCCAGGGTCTGCAGCGGCACCTCCCCCGGCCGCTCCGGCTGGTCGGGGGCGTCGGCCACCGCCTCGGCGGCCTGGGGAGCGTCGGCCATGCCCACGCCCAGCACGCCCATCAGGGTCTCGGCGGCGGTGGGCCGGGCGGCGGGGTCCTTGGCCAGGCAGCGGGCGGCGATGTCGCGCAGCCGGCCGTCGAGCGCGCCGAGGTCGGGCGGCTCGTTGACGACGTTGTGCAGCACCTCGCGCAGGGAGTCCTGGCCGAAGGGGGCGAACCCGTTGGCCGCGTAGACCATGGTGGCGCCCCAGGCGAACAGGTCGACGGCCGGGCCCAGGGCCTCGCCGGCGACCTGCTCGGGCGCCATGTAGGCGGGGGTGCCGGCGATCTGGCTGGTCAGGATCGCCGTGCCCTCCAGCGCGCGGGCGATCCCGAAGTCGATCACGCGGGGGCCGTCGGGGCCCATCAGCACGTTGCCCGGCTTGAAGTCGCGGTGCACGATCCCGGCCTGGTGGATGGCCGCGAGCGCGGTGAGGGTGCCCACCGCCAGCCGCTCCAGGGCGGCGCCGGACATGGGGCCGTCGCGGCGGACGACCTCGCGCAGGCTCGGGCCCTCGATGTACTCGCTGACGACGTAGGGCGGGTCGGAGTCGATGTCGGCGGCCAGCACCTGGGAGGTGCAGAAGCGGGCGACCTTGCGGGCGGTCTCGACCTCCTCGGCCAGCGCGCGGCGCAGGCCGGCGGCGTCGAGGCCGTCGGCGTGCAGGGTCTTGACCGCGACCGGGGTGCGCTCGGGGTCGGCCTCCGGGTAGCCGAGGTAGACGACGCCCTGCCCGCCCTGGCCGAGCCGGCCGGTCAGGACGTAGCCGCCGATGCGCCGAGGGTCGTCGTCGGTCAGGGGTTGGGTACCGGTCATCTGTCCTCCCGGGCCCGGTCCGCCGGCCGCGGCGCCCTGCGGGCCTCAGCGGCCCACCCTAACGGAGAGTTCCGGTGGAGGTCATCGTCACGCCGCTGTGGGAGACCGCGGTCCACTCGGCGCTGAGGGTCCCGGCCGCGTCACCGCTCGTCAGGACCAGGCGGGACTCGTCCACGCAGCGCTCGTCGGGGTCGTAGGTCTCGACGTAGTCGAAGACCAGGCGGCCGCCGTCGCGCTCGCTGAGGGACAGGCTGCCGCGGCAGTCGAAGGTGTACCACTCCGAGACGCCGCGCTCCTCGCCCTGCTCCAGCTTGATCTCGGCGCCCCAGTCGGTGACGTGGTCGCCGTTGTCGTCGACCTGGCTCATCTCGCCGCGCCAGGTGCCGGCGTAGGACTCGGGCACGGTGGAGTCGCCGGCGGCGGTGCCGCGCAGCGCCCACAGCACGGCGCCCAGCCCCGCGCCCAGCACCACCACGACCGCCACGGCCAGGACGACGCTCCTGCGCCGCCGGGCGGTGTGGCGGGTCGAGCGCGGCGGCGGGTAGAGGGACAACTGCCGCACCGGGGAGTCGGCGGGCGGGCGCTCCCCGCGGGCGGGCGCCGGCCCCGCGCCCCGCACGTCGCTCACCGGGCGCTCCGGGGCACGCGTTGACCAGGGCCGTTCGAAGTGCTCATGGTTGCAAGACCTCCCAAGGCGAACCCGCCGAACCGGCGCGGTGGCCATTCGCGGTTCAGCGACAGAGAATAGGCCACACCGCCGCCCGGCGACGCCGGATTGCGGTGATGAGGAACACATGACCCGATCGGTGTGGTATGCCCGCTTTATGGCGGGACGGCCGGGTCCGCGCGGCGCCGCGTCCGGTGCCGGCCGCGCCGGGCGGGCGGGTCAGCCGCGGCCGGCGGCGCCGCGGAAGCAGTCGCGCAGGTGGTCGTCCACCACCCCGGCGGCCTGCATGGTGGCGTAGGCGGTGGTGGGCCCGACGAACCGGAAGCCGTGGCGCTTGAGCGCCTTGGACAGCGCGGTGCTCTCGGGGGTGGCGGCGGCCACGTCGGTGATGCGCTCGGGCGGGGTGTGGTGCTCGGGGGCGTGCTCCCAGACCAGCTTGGCCAGGCCGCCCGGCAGGTCCAGGGCGGCGCGGGCGTTGCCGATCACGGCCTCGATCTTGGGGCGGCTGCGGATCAGCCGGGGGTCGCCGAGCAGGCGCTCGACGTCGGCGGGGGTGAACTCGGCGACGGCGGCCGGGACGAACCCGGCGAAGACCTCGCGCAGCGCGGCGCGCTTGCGCAGCACCGTGAGCCACGACAGGCCCGCCTGGAAGCCCTCCAGGCTGACGCGTTCGAACATCGCGTCGTCGTCGGTGATCGCCACGCCCCACTCGGTGTCGTGGTAGTCCAGCAGGTCCTCGGTCGCCAGGGCCCAGTGGCAGCGCCGCCGGCCGTCGGGGCCGGGGCGCGCGGTGCCGTCGTCGTCGGTCACGGTGGTGTCCCTGTGCGGCTAGGAGGAGTGGGAGTCCGACGCGGGGGCGCCCTCGGAGCGGGCGCGGTCGGCCCCGGAGCCGGGTTCGGCCGGGCCGTCCTCGGCGGGGGTACCGCCGTCCGGGAGGTCGCCGCCGAGCGGGTAGGCGCCCGCCTCGGCGGCGTCGGCGGAGCCGTCGGAGTCGTCGAGTGGCGGGCCGCCGTCGTCGGAGAAGCGGTCGCCGGGCACGGGGTCGTCGGAGCCGGACTCGGCACCGGGTCCGGCCGAGGGCTCGTCGGGCGGGGTGCTCGCCTCCACGGTCACGGCGCCGTCGACCGCCACGGAGGCCGATCCGGAGTGCGGGGTGGGCCCGGCGAAGGCAGGCGGCGCCAACGCGGCACCGGGTCCAAAGCCCCGGGGCGGCAGCGGGAGCCCGGCCTCGACCAGGCGGCGCTCCAGTTCGGCGATACGGGCGTCGCGCTCGCCCAGCGCCCCGATCACCCGGCGCAGCACCTCGTCGACCGCGCGCACGTGGTAGCCCCACAGCGCCAGCGGCAGCAGGACGCGGCTGACGTCGGTTCCGGTCAGCGGCCGGTCGGCGGGGAGGTCCAGCGGCGGGTGGTCGGCGTCGAAGCGCGCGAGTTCGCCGCCCCTCCCCATGACCACGAACGCCACACCGGCGAGCACCGCCACCGCGGAGAGAGCGATCAGGCTGAGGATGATCGGAGACATTAGGCTCAATGGTGCCACAGCCGCGCGGCGGACTCGTGTGTCCGGCGGCCCGCCTGCGGCACGACGGAAGGGGCTGCGGGAGCGATGGAGGCCGGCGACGACTACCGCGTGGTGGGTCCCCACGACACCGTCGAGGGCGCGGTGGACCTCGGCCTCCGGCCCAGCCCCGAACGGGTCCGCGCCCTGGCCGAGGCGGGCCGCACCGTGCTGGTGCGCTGCTCCCCCGGCACCGGCGGCGCCGACGACGCCGCCGAATCCGCTGAGGCCGTCGCGCTCGCCGCGCTGTACGCCTGGCTGGGCGCGCGGGTGTTCGCCACCGCCCACGAGCGCCCGGTGCGCCAGGCGCTGGACATGGTGGCGTCGGTGCGGGGCCGCCGGCCGCCGGCCGCGGCCCGCCGGGGCCTGGCCTGAGAGGGCGGGGCCCCTCCCCGCCGCGGCGACCGCGCTCCTGGGGCGGCACGGCGGCCTGCCGCCCCAGGAGGGCGGTCGCGCAGGCGGAACGGGGACCGCGCCCGGCACGCGGCCGCCGCCGGTCCCCGTTTCCGGGCGCCGCCGCCCGCGCGTGGGCCGGCGGGCTATCCCTCCGAGGCGTCCTCGGCGGCGTGGACGCTGGCGGCCTCGTCCACCACCCGCGCCGCCTCGAACTCCCGGCGGGCGAGGTCCACGTGGGACTTGCGGATGATGTCCACGACCTCGTCGGGGTCGTCGGTGAGGTACATCAGGTCCGGGTCGTCCGGCGAGATCGTGCCCTCCTCCAGCAGCGTGCCGCGGATCCAGTCGACCAGACCGCCCCAGAAGTCGGTGCCCACCAGCACCACGGGGAAGCGGGTGACCTTCCCGGTCTGCACCAGGGTCACCGACTCGAACAGCTCGTCCAGCGTGCCGAACCCGCCGGGCAGCACCACGAACGCCTGGGAGTACTTGACGAACATGGTCTTGCGCACGAAGAAGTACCGGAACGTGACGCCCATGTCGATGTGGTGGTTGAGGCTCTGCTCGAAGGGCAGCTCGATGCCGAGCCCGATCGAGGTGCCCCCGGCCTCCTGGGCGCCCCGGTTGGCGGCCTCCATCACGCCCGGGCCCCCGCCGGTGATCACGGTGTAGCCGGCGTCGGCCAGCTTCGTCCCGATCTGGCGGCCCAGCTCGTAGTAGGGGGTGTCGGGCTTGGTGCGGGCGGAGCCGAACACGCTGACGGCGTGCCCGACCTCCGACAGCAGGCCGAAGCCCTCGACGAACTCGGATTGGATGCGCAGTACGCGCCAGGGATCGGTGTGGACCCAGTCGGTGGGCCCCCTTCGGTCGAGGAGGCGCTGGTCCGTTGTTGTCTCAGGTATGGCGTTTCCGCGGTAGGTCAGTGGTCCCGCACTTCGGACCTTTCGTGATTCCGTCATGAGGGCAAAGCTATCCGCATTGCCGGTGGTCCACGCTTAATCGCGGGCCACGGGCGGGCGTCCGGAGGCGGACGGGAGCGGTGCGGCCCCTGCTCCGCGGGCTCACCGGCCGGCGCCGGTCAGCCACGCGGCCATGCGCCGCTCGGCCTCGGAGACGGCCGCCAGGTCCACCCACTCGTCGCGGGTGTGGGCCAGGGTGGGGTCGCCGGGGCCGTAGTTGACGGCGGGCACGCCCAGCTCCGACATCCGCGCGACGTCGGTCCAGCCGAGCTTGGCGCGGGCCTGCCCCTGCCCCACCGCGGCCACGAACTCGGCGGCGGCGGGGTCGTCCAGGCCGGGCCGGGCGGGCGCGGCGGAGTCGGTCACCCGCACGTCGAACCCGGCGAACAGCTCGCGCAGGTAGACCTCGGCGGCGGCGGGGTCGCGGTCGGGGGCGAAGCGGTAGTTGACGGTGACCACGCACTCGTCGGGGATGACGTTGCCCGCCACGCCGCCGGACACGAACACCGCGTTGAGGCCCTCGTGGTACTCCAGGCCCTCGACCACGGGCCGGCGGGGCTCGTAGGCGCGCAGGATGTCCAGGACGGCCCCGGCCTCGTGGATGGCGTTGCGCCCCATCCAGGAGCGGGCGCTGTGGGCGCGCTCGCCGCGGGCGATGACCTCGACGCGCATGGTGCCCTGGCAGCCGCCCTCGATGACGCCGCCGGTGGGCTCCATCAGCACCGCGAAGTCGCCGGACAGCAACGCGGGCCGGGTGCGGGCCAGCCGCCGCAGGCCGTTGCGCTCGGCGTCGACCTCCTCGCAGTCGTAGAAGACGTAGGTGACGTCGTGCACGGGCTCGGCCACGGTGGCGGCCAGCCGCAGCTGCACGGCGACGCCGCTCTTCATGTCGGAGGCGCCGCAGCCGTAGAGCCGGCCGTCCTCGACGCGGGAGGGGACGTTGCCGGCCACGGGCACGGTGTCGATGTGTCCGGCGAGCACGACCCGGCGCCCGCGGCCCAGCGCGGTGCGGGCCACCACGGCGTCGCCGTCGCGCACCACCTCCAGGTGGGGCAGCGCGGCCAGCGCGCGCTCGATGTCGTCGGCCAGGGCGCGCTCGCCGCCGCTGACGGACTCGGTGTCCACCAGGGCGGCGGTGAGGTCGCGGACGTCGGCGGTGAGGTCCAGCATGGCGGGTGCGGCGGCCTTCCGGGTCGGTGCGGGGGCGGCCGGCCTCCGCCGTGCGGCGGAGGCCGGCCCGGGCGGGTCAGGCGTTGACGCCATGCTCCCGCAGCAGGTCGTTGAGCGCGAGCTTGTCGTGCTCCTGGCCCTCTTCGAGCCGCTTGAGGACGAGCAGGCAGGGCATGCCGAAGTCGCCGCCGGGGAAGCTCTTGATCCGGTTGGCGGTCACGCACACCGACCACGCCGGTGCCTCGCCGCGCGGCAGCTCCTCGCCGGTCTGGGCGTCGAAGACGCGCGTGGAGGAGGTCAGGATGGTGCCGGCGCCCAGCTTTGCGCCGCGGCGCACCCGGGCGCCCTCGACCACCATGCTGCGCGAGCCGAGGAAGGCGTCGTCCTCGATCACGACCGGGGACGCCTGCGGGGGCTCCAGCACCCCGCCCACGCCCACGCCGCCGGAGAGGTGGACGTTCTCGCCGACCTGGGCGCAGGAGCCCACGGTGGCCCAGGTGTCGACCATGGTGCCCGAGCCCACCCAGGCGCCGAAGTTGGTGAAGGACGGCATGAGCACCACGCCGGGCGCCAGGTAGGAGCCCCAGCGGGCGATGGCGCCGGGCACGACGCGGACGCCGTCGAAGCGGGTCTTCAGGGGGATGCGGTCGTGGTGGTGGAAGTCGCCGACCGCGGACTCGGTCATGCCCAGGACCCGGAAGCTGAGCAGGATGGCGCGCTTGGCGCGCTCGTCGACCACGACCTCGTCGGTGGCCTCGTCGACGAAGGCGACCCGGGCCTTGCCGGTGTCGAGGGCGTCGACCGCGCCCACGATGATGTCGCGGGCCTCGGCGTGGTCGGGGGTCAACTCGGTGCGGCGCTCCCAGAGGCCGTCGATCTCCTCGGGAAGCGGACTGGTGAACGCGGTGGTCATGGCCACGGAGCCTACCGGGAGTGAGCGCGCCGCCCGAACCCGGCGCGGCACCGCGCCGCCGCTCCGCCACGCGCTGTGACCGCGGCGCGGCGCTGCGCGCGCTCCCGGGCGCCTGTTCACCCGTACGCCTTACCATGCGTGCAGGGCCCCGCCCGGTGCCCGCGGCCACCCTGCGTCGCGGCCCGGCCCGGCGCGGCCTCCCCTGTCGAATCGGCGCGCGGCCGCCCCGCGGCCGCGCCCCCTGAACTCAAACGGTCTGCCTGTGCCCCGAAAGCTGCGAAGAGTCTCCGCGTTCTTCAAGATCCTGCTGGCGCTGACCCTGGTCTGCGGTGCGCTGGTCGCGGGCGGTTACTACGTGATGTCCTCGGTGGAGCCCATCGAGGTCCCCGAGCCCGAGCCCGCCGAGGCGTGCACGTTCGCCGCCGAGGGCGACGAGGACTCCATCGCCCCCGAGCAGGCGGCCAACGCCGCCACCATCGGCGGCGTGGCCTTCAGCAAGGACCTGTCCCGCCACACCGTGGTGATCGCCTACGCCACGGTCTGGCAGGAGTCGAAGTTCTACAACATCGAGTACGGCGACCTCGACTCGGTCGGCCTGTTCCAGCAGCGCCCCTCCCAGGAGTGGGGCGAGCCCGACCAGCTGATGGACCCCGTCTACGCCTCCTCGGCGTTCTACGACAAGCTCGTGGAGGTTCCCGGCTACTCCGAGGTCCCGGTCTACGAGGCGGCGCAGGCGGTGCAGCGCAGCGCCGACGGGTTCGCCTACGACCAGCACGAGCCGCTGGCGCGGGTGATGGCCGAGGCGTTCACCGGCGCGGCCGGGGCGGCGGTGTCGTGCGTGCTGCCCGACGGCGTGGGCGACCCGCGGCTCGACGAGGCGCGCGCGGAGATGGCGCGGGTGTTCGGCGTCGAGCCCTCGGCGATCCCGCCCGGCCCGGCCTACCAGACCGGCGACATCGGCTGGGCCATGGCGCAGTGGGCGGTGGCCAACGCCAAGGAGTACGGGATCTCGGCGGTGACCTACCAGGACCAGCGGTGGCGGGCCGAGGCCGGCGACCAGGGCTGGCAGACGGTGCCCGACGCCGCGCCGGACAACGAGGTGGTGCTGGACTAGCGCGCGGGCGGACGGCCGCCGCCGGCCCTTGTCAGGCCAGCGCCTCCAGGCGCTTGGCGGCGGCGGCCACCCGCTCGTCGGTGGCGGTGAGGGCCACGCGCACGTGCCGGGCGCCCGCGGGGCCGTAGAAGTCGCCGGGGGCCACCAGGATCCCGTGCTCGGCCAGCAGCGCCACCGATCCCCAGGCGTCGTGGTCGGGGTGGGACGCCCACAGGTACAGCCCGGCCTCGGAGTGGGTGATGGCCCAGCCGGCGCGCTCCAGCGCGGCGCGCAGCACGCGGCGGCGGGCGGCGTAGCGCTCCTTCTGCTCGCGGGCGTGGTCGTCGTCCTCCAGCGCCGCGCGCATGGCCGCCTGGACCGGCGCGGGCATAATCATGCCGGCGTGCTTGCGCAGGCCCAGCAGCTCCTGGACGAGGCCGGGGTCGCCGGCGGCGAACGCGGCGCGGTAGCCGGCGAGGTTGGACCGCTTGGACAGCGAGTGCAGCGCGAGCAGGTTGGCGTGGCTGCCGCCGCAGACGTCGGGGTGCAGCACCGAGACCGGCGCGGTGCCCTCCCAGCCGAGGTCGATGTAGCACTCGTCGGAGACGACGACGGCGCCGCGCTCGCGCGCCCAGTCCACGACCTTGCGCAGGTGGTCGACGCCCAGCACGCGGCCGGTCGGGTTGGCCGGGGAGTTGAGCCACACCAGGCGCACCGGCGCGGGGCCCAGCGCGGTGAGGCCGTCGGAGGCCACCGGCTCGGCGCCGCACATGCGGATCCCGATGTCGTAGGTGGGGTAGGCGAGTTCGGGGAAGACGGCGGTGTCGCCGGGGCCCAGGCCGAGCATGGTCGGCAGCCAGGCCACGAACTCCTTGGAGCCCACCGTCGGCAGCACGGCGGCGGGGTCGAGGTCGACCCCGTGCCGGCGGGCCAGCCAGCCGGCCGCCGCCGCGCGGAGTTCGGGCGTGCCGTAGGTGGCGGGGTAGCCGGGGCTGTCGGCTGCCTCGGCCAGGGCCCGCCGGACCAGCGGGGGGACGGGGTCCACCGGCGTGCCCACCGAGAGGTCGACGGCGCCGTCGGGGTGCGCCGCCGCGGTCTCCTTGTAGGGTGCCAGCCGGTCCCACGGAAAGACCGGAAGCCGGTCCACTACACGCCTGCGGTCGGCCACTGGATCAATCCCCCTCGTCTCACGCGCGGCGGCCCCGTGTCCGGGCACACCGCGCCACGCCCTGCCGCCGGGCGGCGCCGCTCGGGGCGGGCGCCCCGGGCGTTCGGGCCCCCGGTCCGGCCGCCGCCGTCGAACGCGCCCACGGCGGACGGCGGCCGTGCCTGCCTGTCGCCCTACTCCTCGGCCTGCGGCGGGAGCTTGGCCACCAGCGGGTGGTCGGCGTCGATCTGGCCGACCTTGGAGGCGCCGCCCGGGGAACCCAGCTCGTCGAAGAACTCCACGTTGGCCTTGTAGTAGTCCGACCACTGCTCGGGGAGGTCGTCCTCGTAGTAGATGGCCTCCACAGGGCACACCGGCTCGCAGGCGCCGCAGTCGACGCACTCGTCCGGGTGGATGTAGAGCATGCGCTTGCCCTCGTAGATGCAGTCGACGGGGCACTCCTCGATGCACGCCTTGTCGAGCACATCGACGCAGGGCTGCGCGATGACGTAGGTCACGTCGTACTCCTCTTCGGTCTTCGCCACGTTGACCGCGCGCGTAGATGTCTTCGCTGTCACATAGCCTGGGCGGTGCCGGGCTCCGGCACGCGGATCCGCCGGTCATCTGACACACGATTCGCAGTCTCCAGTATTGCGCCCGCAGGGCATTCCCGCGTAATTGGGGGGTAGATCCCATGGGGTTCACCTCGCGGCTCAGCGCCGAGCTGACCCCGGGGCACATCGGTCGGCGCGCCGTCGTGCGCGTCCGGCTGCCAGAGGGGGGCTTCCGGGATATCGTCGGGGTACTGGAATCCTGGCAGGACGGCGTGATACGCATGCGCAGGCGCGACGGTTCCGTGACGGAGGTCACGGCCGACGACGTCGCCGGAAGCCGTATCGTGCCGCAGCAACCACCGACACGCAGGCGGGGGCCCGACGGCCCGCGGGGCACGGGCTGAACCACCCGCCGCGGACCGGCGGACACCGCGCGGCCCGGCGGCTGAGGCGGGCCGCCGGCCGAGTTGAAGGGGGAGGTGGCGTACACGCCATGCAGGAGACCGTCGCTTCCGCCCTCGCCCAACTCGCCCGCGCCGACTCCCGCGCCGCCCAGGTCGCCGAGACCGCGCTGTCCACCCTCACCGACGGCCGCAACCTCGAAGCCCTCACCCAGCACGCCGTGCAGGAGTTCTGCTGGTACGTGCTGCCGGTGCGCTTCTCCACCGACTCCGCCGAGCGCCTGTTCGCGGCGCGCTCCCTGGGCCGGCTGTTCGCCCTGCTGGGCCTGGACCGCTACGCCGCCATCTGCACCTCCACGCGCACCCGCCAGATCCTTGAGGCCTACCGGATCAGCCACGACTCCGGGCGCCAGCTCTACCGGCGCGCCATGCGGGCGTCCTGCGTGGAGCCGCCCGACCTGCCGGAGCTGACCTGGGGCAGCGCCCTGGGCAAGGCCGAGATCGACGCCTACCAGGCCACCTCCGCCAGCCTGGAGATCGCCGTGGCCCTCGACGACATCCGCCCCGGCACCCCCGGCTGGCGCGCCGCCCAGCAGCAGCAGGCGCGGGCCTTCCTCACCCGGCCCGACCCCCAGGGCCGCAGCCGCCTGGACCGCGTGCGCGAGGAGCGGGTGCGCGGCTGGCTGGAGTCGCCCTCCCACCCGCACCGCCGGCGGCTGTGGCCGCTGCTGGGCCAGCTCATCACCGGCGCCGAGACCCCGCCCGACGCCGGCACGGCGCTCGCGCCGGTCGTGCGGCTGCTCGACTACGCCGACGACGGCATCGGCCTCACCCAGATCGGCTACATCTCCCCCAGCGTCGTGCGGGAGCTGTGCGCGGAGTTCGAGTGGTCCACCTCGCCCGCGCCGCCGCGCAGCGAGACCGACGTCACCCAGCTCATCGCGCTGCACAAGCTGCTGCGCACCATGCGGGCGGTGCGCCGCTCGGGCCGCCGCCTGGTGCTCACCCGCCGCGGACGCCACCTGCACGCCGACACCGAGGCGCTGTGGCGCGCCGTGGCCGAGAGCGTCCTGGACACCGACGGCTTCGCCCAGGCCGCCACCGAGACCCTGCTGGGGCTGCTGCTGTCGCGCTCGGCCCGGTCCACCGGCGTGCACGCCCGCCAGGACGAGCCCGACCTCGCCGAGGAGGCCCGGCTGGTGCTGGCCGACTCCGGCTGGGGGCACGACGGCCGCCTGCCCGACACCCAGCAGGTGGGCTCGGTGCTGATCACGGTCACCTGGCTGCTGGAGACCCTGGGGTTCGTGGTGGGCGGCGATCTTCTGGGCGGCGGCGGCCGGCACCGGCTCACCAAGGCCGGGCACGCGTTCTCGCTGACCGCCATGCACCTGTCGGCCACCACCCCGCCGACCTCGCTGTAGCCGCGCCGGGCGCGCCATCGCGCGAGCCGGTGCGGGGGCGCGCCGGGGTGCACCTAGCCTGGACACGGCGGCGCCGCCGCCCACGGGGCCGACCCGCCGCCGGGCACCGCGCCCGTCCGCCCGCAGCCCGAACCAGCCTCACGACCTGGAGCACCATGTCCGCGCCCGAGCCCACCGACCGCGACGACGCCAGCACCGAGCCCCCCGCCGCCCCGGCCGGGGGCGCGACCGCCACCGAGGCGGCCGCGGCGGCACCGGAGCAACCGGAGGCGGCCCAGGCCCCGGCGGAGGGCGGGACCGGCGCCCCCGCCGCGGCCGCCGCCCGCTCGCGGGCCGACCTCCTGCCCAGCCCGTTCTTTGTGCTGCTGGTGGGGGTCTGCGGTCTGGCCGGGTGGCTGAGCTGGACCCGCGCCGAGCTGTCCTGGGGCAACGACGGCGCCACCGTCTACGTGCCGGCCCTGTTCATCCTGACCGGCTGGGCGGTGTCGATCGCGCTGCACGAGTTCGGCCACGCCGCCACCGCCCACGCGCTGGGCGACCGCTCCCTGCGCGGCGGCGCCTACCTGCGGCTCAACCCGTTCGGCTACGGCGAGCTGTTCGCCAACCTGCTGATGCCGCTGGCGTTCGTGCTGTTCGGCGGGGTCGGCCTGACCGGGCCGGCCGGCTACGTCGACCACGCCGCCGTGGGCGGCCGGGGCCGGCGCAGCGCGGTGGCCGCCGCCGGGATCGGGGTGAGCCTGGTGCTGGCCGCCGCGCTGGCGGCGGCGGTTGCCGCGCTGGTGCCCGCCGGGATGTTCACCGACAACTGGATGCTCGGCGGGCTGATGTACCTGTGCTACCTCAACCTGACGGTGGCGCTGGTCAACGTGCTGCCCGTGCCGGGGCTCGACGGCTTCGACGTGGTGGCGCCCTTCCTGCCCGAGCGCCTGGTGGCGCGCGTGCGGCCCTGGGGCGTGTTCGGCGTCATCGCGGTCTTCGCCGTGCTGTGGGTGCCCACCGTCAACGTCGCGGTGCCCACCCTGCTGATCGACCTGTTCGCCGCCGTGGGGCTGCCGCAGATCGACATCGGCTTCGGCGAGGTGCTGCTGCGCTTCTGGGCGTGAGGGCGCGGGGCGGCCTCAGCGGCCGGGGTCGGTGAGGACCACGGCCATGCCCACCGCCGCGATCCCGCCGAAGAGGTAGCCGTAGGCCGCCACGCTGGAGGTCAGCACGATGTCGCCGCCGGCGCGCACCAGGACCAGCGAGAACACCGCCGCGGCCCAGCCCAGGGCGGGCAGCAGCGCGCCCAGGCGGGTGCCCATGCCCCATCCGGCGGCGCGGCAGCCGGCGAACATCAGGCCCAGCACCGCGACCAGGGTGACGGCGGCGACCCCCTGGCCCGCGGCGCCGGCCGCCCACAGGTAGGCCAGCCACCCGGCGAACACCGACCCGCCCAGGCCGACGGCCGCGCCCAGCAGCGCCAGGGACGCGTAGGCCAGGGCGGTGACGGCCGGCTCCGCCGCGCGGCGCAGGGCGC
The DNA here is from genome assembly GCF_013410565.1 of Streptomonospora nanhaiensis. Taxonomy (NCBI): domain Bacteria; kingdom Bacillati; phylum Actinomycetota; class Actinomycetes; order Streptosporangiales; family Nocardiopsidaceae; genus Streptomonospora; species Streptomonospora nanhaiensis. The sequence goes on along the minus strand of NZ_JACCFO010000001.1, from coordinate 4,649,040 downwards.
CGGGGGACGCCTGGGCGGAGCGCGCGTCGGTCGGCGGGGTCGCGGGCGGCTGTGCGGGCACGGTGCGTTCTTCCTGGCCGGCGGTGCGGGCGGGTGCGCCCGGTCGGACGCATCGACCGTACCGCCGCGGCCGGGGGCACGGGACCGCGCCGGCGCCCGCGGCGCGGGCACCGGGGCGGATCAGGCGAACAGGTCGGTCTCGTAGCCGTCGGGGCCGGGCCGGGGCGCCGAACCGCGCACCAGGGTGAAGTACTCCACGGCGCGGATCTCCTGGGCGATCCCGTTGGACAGCGCGAAGAGCTCGCCCTCCACGGTGATCTGGGTGGCGTGGGCGCGCATGGCCAGGGCCTTGGCCGGCCAGTGGGCGGTGCCGTCGATGCGGGCGGTGACCAGGTGGTCGGGTGTGGCCGGGCTGATGTCCTCGACCGCCGCGGGCGCGGTGAAGGGGCCCGGGGCCTCGGCGAGCCGTGCCACGGACTCCTCCAGCACCGAGCGCGGCTGGGCGATGGCGTAGAGCTTGCGGGTCTGCCACGGGGTGCCGGGCAGGGCGCGCTCGGCCGCCTTCTCAAAGGCGCGCAGGGTGACCCGGTGGGCCTGGATGTGGTCGGGGTGGCCGTAGCCGCCGTTGTCGTCGTAGGTGACGATGACGTCGGGGCGGACCTCGCGGATGACCATGGCCAGGGTGTGGGCGGCCTCCTCGACGTCGGCCCGCCAGAAGCACCCGGGGCGGTCGTTGGTGGGCGCGCCCATCATGCCGGAGTCGCGGTAGCGGCCGGGGCCGCCCAGGAAGCGGTGGTCGCGCACGCCCAGCGCGACGCACGCCTTGTCCAGTTCGCCGATGCGGTGCTCGCCGAGGGTGTCCTCGCGGTCGGGGCCCAGGTGGGCGAGGTCGGGCGGGATGATCTCGCCCTCTTCGCCGAGTGTGCAGGTGACCAGGGTGACCGCCGCGCCCTCGGCCGCGTACTTGGCCATCGTGGCGCCGGTGACGATGCTCTCGTCGTCGGGATGGGCGTGCACCAGCAGCAGTCGCCGATCTGTCATGTTCTGGACGATACCCCGGCACAGTTCGGAGTCCCGGCACCCGTGCCCAAAGTGCGCCGATCGGGCGGGGCGGCGCGGCGTGTCGGGCGCGTCGGACCCCCGGCGGCCGGGGCGGCCGCCGGGGGCGCAGGCGCCCCATGCGCCACAATCGACCCATGAGCTTTCCTCGGCAGCAGGCCCGTACCCGGCGCTTCACCATCGGCGTTCCGCGCGCCTTCCAGATCTCCCCCGACGGCCGCCGCGTGGCGTTCCTGCGCACCCGCGACGGCGACGACGGCCTCGCCTGCCTGTGGGTGCGCGACCTGGACACCGGCCGCGAGGACGTGGTGGCCGACCCCCGGGCCGTGGGCGGCGCCGCCGAGGAGGACCTGCCGCCCGAGGAGCGCGCCCGGCGCGAGCGACTGCGCGAGACCGGCGGCGGGATCGTCTCCTACACCGTCGACCGGGAGTTCACCCGCGCGGCGTTCACCCTGTCGGGCCGGCTGTACGCGGTCGACCTGGCCGGGGAGGACGGCGTGCGCGAACTGCCCGCCACCGCCCCGGTGGTCGACCCCGCGATCGCGCCCACGGGCACGGCCGTGGCCTACGTCAGCGGCGGCGCCCTGCGCGTGGTCGACGTCGAGGGCGGGCGCGACCGGCTGCTCGCCGCGCCGGACGCCCCCGGCATCACCTGGGGCCTGGCGGAGTTCATCGCCGCCGAGGAGATGGGCCGCTTCCGGGGGCTGTGGTGGGCGCCCGACGCCTCGGCGGTGCTGGCGGCGCGCGTGGACGAGTCCCCGGTGACCCGGTGGACCATCAGCGACCCCGCCAACCCCGAGGCCGCGGCGCAGACCGTGGCCTACCCGCCGCCCGGCACGGCCAACGCCGACGTCCGGCTGGCCGTGCTCCCCCTGTCCGGCGCCGGTTCGGCCCCCGAGGCCGCCGGCGCGCCCGAGCCGCGCTGGATCGAGTGGGACCGCGCGGCGCTGCCCTACCTGGTGACCGCCGGCTGGGCCGCCGTGCCCGGCGCGGCGCCCGAGGTCGTCTTCACCGCGCAGAGCCGCGACCAGCGCACGCTGCGCCTGCTGCGCGCCGACGCCGCCACCGGTGCCGTGCGCGAGGTTTGCGCCGAGACCGACCCGGTGTGGGTCGAGATCATGCCGGGGGTGCCCGCCCACACCGGCGCCGGCGAGACCGTGTGGATCGGGCTGTGCGCCGACAAGGCGGGCGGCGGGGTGCGCCGCGCCCTGTTCGTGGGCGACCGGGAGTTGGGGCCGCGCGCCGACTACCTGCGCGCGGTGGTCGACGTCGACGGCGACCACGTGCTGTACTCCGCGTCCCCGGCGGGCCGCCCGGGCGAGATCGGCCTGTGGCTGCTGGACATTCGCACCGGCGCGGCGCGCCGGGCGGCCGTGCCGGGCGCCGCGGACTCCCCCGGCGTGGAGTCCGGGCGGCTGCGCGGGGGCACCCTGGTGCTCCAGCGCCGCGACATGGACACCGACGGCGTGCGCACCGTGCTGCTGCGCGACGCCGCGTCGGACCGACCGCGCGAGGCCGGCGAGGTCCGCAGCCTGGCGCACGCCCCCGACCTCCCCCGGCCCCGGCCCCGGTTCTGGGCGGCGGGCGCGCGGGGGATCCCGGCGGCGCTGCTGCTGCCGTCCTGGTACGAGCCCGACCCCGCCGCGCCGCTGCCGGTGCTGATGGACCCCTACGGCGGCCCGCACGCCCAGCGCGTGGTGCGCAGCCGGGGCGCCCACCTCACCTCCCAGTGGTTCGCCGAGCAGGGGTTCGCCGTGCTGGTGGCCGACGGCCGGGGCACACCGGGGGTGGGGGTGGCCTGGGAGCAGGCGGTCCACGGCGACCTGGCCAACCCGGTGCTGGAGGACCAGGTCGCGGCGCTGCACGACGCCGCCGAGCGGTTCGGCTGCCTGGACCTGTCCCGGGTGGCGGTGCGCGGCTGGTCCTTCGGCGGCTACCTGGCGGCGCTGGCGGTGCTGCGCCGCCCCGACGTGTTCCACGCGGCCGTGGCCGGGGCGCCGGTCACCCTGTGGGAGCTGTACGACACCCACTACACCGAGCGCTACCTGGGCCTGCCCGGGGAGCGGGCGGACGCCTACGCGCGCTCATCGGTGCTGGAGGGCTGGGCGGAGCCCAGCCGCCCGCTGATGCTGATCCACGGCCTGGCCGACGACAACGTGGTGTTCGCGCACACCCAGCGGCTGTCGACGGCGCTGCTGGCGGCCGGGCGCGCCCACACGGTGCTGCCGCTGTCGGGGATCACGCACATGCCCACCGAGGAGACCGCGGCCGAGAACATGCTGCTGCTCCAGGTGGAGTTCCTGCGCACGGCGCTGGACCTGCCCGCCAAGCCGGAGGCGGCCGGATAGCCGCCGGCGCGCGCCGCCCCGGCCGGGCGGACGCGCCGCCGCACGCCGACCGGGCCACCCGCGCGACGCGCGGGTGGCCCGGTCGGTTGTCCGCACCCCCACACACGCGTGGCCGGATCCGGCCACGCGCGGGGGTTGCGGCAACGCTCGGTCACCGCGGCCGGCGCCGGGTCCGCGGGCCGCCGCGGGGCGCCGTTCCCCGCCGCTGCGCGGGGTGCGACCGAAGGCGGCCCCGCGGAGGCGGGGGGACACCGGCGGGACGACGCCAACCTTATGTCCCCCATCGGCGACTTGTAGTGATATGGCGTGTTCACCGGCCCTCTGTCGCGTTCTCTGCCGACGACTTATGGTTTCCGGGTGCTCACCGAGTGTCGGCGGGCACGGGTCGGCGTCCGGTCCCCCCGGTTCCGCCGGCCGGGGCCGGGCGCTGGGTCCCCGCTCGTCAGCGCCGGTCCCGCCCTTCCCCCACCCCCACACGAAAGGGCAGGAGTTGCGAAAGAACCCCGTCTCCCTCGCCGTGGGCGGCGCCGCCCTGGTCCTGGGCGTGGTCGCGGCCCCCGCGGCCGCGGCCGCCGACGACGCGCGCCCCGCGCAGGACGCCCCGCGGCCGACCGCCGCCTCCCAGACCGAGGCGCTCCAGCGCGACCTCGGACTCAGCGCCGAGCAGGCCGACACCCTGATGGCCGAGCAGCGGCGCGCCGCCGCGCTGGAGGACGAGCTGCGCGAGCGGCTCGGCGACTCCTTCGGCGGCGGCCGCTTCGACGTCGACACCGCCCGGCTCACCGTGGCCGTCACCGACTCCGGCGCCGCCCAGGAGGTGCGCGAGGCCGGCGCCGTCCCGCGGGTCGTGGAGCACGGCGAGGCCGTGCTCCACGCCGCCGTCGCCGACCTCAACCGCGAGGGCGCCGACCTCTCCGAGGGCATCACCGGCTGGTACCCCAGCACCGCGGCCGACCGCGTGGTGATCACCGTCCTGTCCGGCGCGGCCGGCGCCGAGGACGCCGCCCGCGCCTTCGCCGCCGACGCCGGCGTGGACGCCGACCTGGTGCGCGTCGAGGAGACCGCGGCCGCGCCCGAGCTGTACGCCGACGTCATCGGCGGCGACGCCTACACCATCGACGGCTCCGGCCGCTGCTCGATCGGGTTCGCCACCGAGACCGGGTTCGTCACCGCGGGCCACTGCGGCTCCACCGGCACCTCCGTCTCCAGCCAGGACGGCACGGGCACCGGCACCGTCACCGGCTCCGTCTTCCCCGGCGCGGACATGGCCGTGGTCGAGACCGACGCCAACTGGACCCCGGTTGGCCAGGTCAACGACTACGCCGGCGGCACCGTGGCGGTGGCCGGGTCCGAGGAGGCGCCCGAGGGCGCCGCCGTCTGCCGCTCGGGCTCCACCACCGGCTGGCACTGCGGCACCATCGGCGCCAAGAACCAGAGCGTGACCTACCCCGAGGGCAGGGTCGAAAGGCTGACCGAGACCGACGTCTGCGCCGAGCCCGGCGACTCCGGCGGCTCCTGGCTCAGCGGCGACCAGGCCCAGGGCGTGACCTCCGGCGGGTCGGGCGACTGCACCTCCGGCGGCACGACCTACTTCCAGCCCGTCAACCCGATCCTCCAGGAGTTCGGGGTCACCCTGCTGACCGGCTGAGGCACCCGTCCCGCCGCGGAGCGCGCGGCCGGCGTCCGCGAGGCGCCCGGCCGCGCGCTCGCGCGTGTCAGGCCGGCCCGCAGTCCTCGCCGCAGCCCCCGCCCGGCAGCCGCGCCAGCAGGTCGCGCAGCAGCACGCGTTCGTCGGGGCCCAGCGCGGCGAACAGCTCGGTCGCCTGGGCGTGGCCGCGCTCCCGGAGCACGGCCTGGCGGCGCCGCCCCTCGTCGGTGAGCACCAGCGCCTTGACCCGGCGGTCCTGCGGCGAGGGCTGACGCCCCACCAGCCCGCGGCGCTCCAGGGCGTCCACGATCTGGGTGACGTTGGAGGGGTCGCAGGCCAGCCACCGGGCGAGGTCGCGCATGGGCGCGGACTCGCGGAGGTTCACCAGCGCCGCGGCCTGCACCGGGGTGAGGCCCTGCTCGGCCGCCGCCGCGTTGAACGCGGCCCGCAGCCGCTCGGCCGCGCCCGTGACCAGGGTGCTGAGTTCGCGGACGTCGGGATCGGTTGGGGCGCTCATACCCCGATGGTACGCAACCGTTGAGCGCCGCCACGGTCGAGTCGGGCGAACGTGGTGTGCCACCACCGTCCCGTGGCAAAACGTTGAGATCTTCAACCAGTGGCGCTAGGCTGCCCAAATACTTGAGCTTCTCAACAATGATGATCGTCAAGGAGATACCATGGCCGCTGCCGCAACCCCCGCCGCCTCGACGGGCGCGTCCCGCTCCACGGGGCGCCTGCGCGCCCGGGCCCTGGCCGTGGCCGGATCCGTGGCCGCCGCGCTCGCGCTGTGGGTCGTGGGGGAACCCCTGCTCGGCTACGGCCTCGTGGTGGAGTCGCCGGGGGTGCCGCCGCGCGACCTCGGGGCCTCCGCGATCGCCGTCATGAGCCTGGCCCCCGCGCTGCTGGGCTGGGGGCTGCTCGAACTCCTGGAGCGGTTCACCCGGCACGCCCGCGCCGTCTGGACCACCGCCGCGCTGGTCGTGCTGGCCGCCTCGTTCCTCCCCTTCCTCGGGGTCACGGTGGACACCGGCGGCGCCGTGGTCCTGGCCCTGATGCACGTGGCCGTGGCGGCGGTGCTCATCCCCGTCTTCTGGCGCACGTCGACGCCCCGCGCCTGACCCGCGCCCCGCCCCCCTGCCGCCTCCGCGCCGCCCGACCGGGCGACCGGGCGATCGAAAGGACACCCCCGCATGACCGCGCACGACAGGGAACCCGTGGTGGACAGCCCGACCGGCTGGGTCGCCGACCACATCCGCGGCTATGTCGAGACCGACGGCGAAGAGGGGCACCTCTTCATGGGCTTCCCCACCCTGCTGCTCACCACGCGCGGCCGCCGCTCGGGCAAGCGGCGCCGCACCGCGCTCATCTACGGCGAGGACTCCGGCCGCCTCCTGCTGGTCGCCTCCAACGGAGGCTCCGACACCCACCCCGCCTGGTACCTCAACCTGCGGGAGCACCCCGAGGTCGAGGTGCAGGTGCGCGCCGACCGGTTCACCGCCACCGCCCGCACCGCCTCGCCCGAGGAGCGGCCCCGCCTGTGGGACCACCTCGTCGGCGTGTTCCCGCAGTACGCGGAGTACCAGCAACGGACCGACCGGACCATCCCCGTGGTGGTCCTGGAGCGCACCGACCGGGCCGCGCCCTGACCCGCCGCCCCCCGATCGCCCGACCCGCACGCGCCCCTGACCGGCGACGGCCTAGGTGTACTGACCCGAGAGGTTGGGTACGCGGGTGGCGGGTGGGCCGCCGATCGCGGTGTGGAACCGGTGGTGATTGTAGTGGTGGAGCCAGCCCGGGAACGCTTCTCTGCGTTCGGCCTCTGAACGGTAGGGGCGGGCATAGGCCCATTCCTCGGCCAGGGTGCGGTGGAACCGCTCGACCTTGCCGTTGGTCTGGGGCCGGTAGGGCCGGGTGCGCTTGTGCGTGATCTGGGCCCGGGCCAGGGCTTCCCGCCACATCCGGGACTTGTAGCAGGACCCGTTGTCGGTCAGCACCCGCTCCACCGCGATGCCCACCGAGGCGAAGTAGGCGCCCGCCCGCGCCCAGAACGCGGTGGCGGTCTCCTTCTTCTCGTCGGTGAGGATCTCGGTGTAGGCCAGGCGGGTCCGGTCGTCGATGGCGGTGTGCAGGTAGCCGTGGCCGATCACCGGTGAGCCGTGCTTGCGGGCGGCGGTCGTGGCCTGCTTGTTGCGCACTCCGGCGTAGCGGCCCACCGCGCGGTGGCCGCCGCCGTCGGGGATGTTGCCGAGCTTCTTGACGTCGACGTGGACGAGTTCGCCGGGGCGGGCGCGTTCGTAGCGGCGCACGGCAAGGCCGGTGGCGCGGTCGGTGCAGGACAGGCGGGGCATGCGGTAGCGGGTCAGGATGCGGTGGACGGTGGAGGCCTCCATGTGCAGGTGTCCGGCGATGCGGGCGGGCCCCCAGCGCTTGATGAGGCGGAGTTTGACGACGCGGCGCTCGCGGCGGGCGGGGGTGCGCCGGGGCGAGCGGTGGGGGCGGCTGGAGCGGTCGCCCATGGCGGCCGCGCCGTGGGTGCGGTAGCGGCTCGCCCAGCGCTGGGCGGTGGCCACGCTGGTCTGGAAGCGTTCGGCGGCCCGGCGCAGCGGCCAGCCGTCCTCGACGACGCAGCGGGCCAGGGCCAGACGCCCGGCGGGGGTCAGGCGGGCGTTGGCGTGGGTAGTGTGGGGCATCGAGGGCCTTCCGGGCGGTGGGACGTCAGACATCCACACCGATACCGGAGGCCCTCTTCGTTGTTTTTGCCGGGGCCGGTGTTACCAACCTCCGTGGTCAGTACACCTAGGCTGGCGGCATGCGCTCACCGGTGACCGCCCTCGTGCTCGACGTGCTCTGCGTCCTGGCCTTCGTGCTGATCGGCCGCGCCAACCACGCCGAAGGGCTGGCTCCGGCGGGGGTGGCCGCCACGGCCTGGCCGTTCCTGGCCGCGCTCGCGGCCGCCTGGCTGCTGTGCCTGGCCTGGCGCCGCCCGGCGGCGCCGGTGCCCACCGGGGTGGTGGTGTGGCCGGTGACCGTGGCGGGCGGCATGGCCCTGCGCGCGGCCGCCGGGGGCGGCGTGCAGGTCTCCTTCGTCGTGGTCGCGGCGGTGTTCCTCGGCCTGGTGCTGGTGGGCTGGCGCGCACTGGCGCTGCTGCGGCGGCCCCGGCACGGCGCCGCCGAGGGCTGAGCCGCCGGGCCGGCCGGGGCCGGGCCGGCACCGGCGCGGCACGGGCCCGATCACGCGGAGCCATGGCGCGCGGGCAGCGCGTGGAGGACCATGGAGGCGTCCCTTCGTCTGTGGAACCGGGAGTGCTCGTGGTCGACCAGGTCCTGATCGCCATCGCCGCCGCCGTCGCCGGCAAGGCCGTGGAACCCTTCACCGAAGGCGCGGTGGACCTCCTGCGCCGACTGCGCGGCGCCGTCATCGCCCGCTTCCGCCGCGACCCCGAGCCGCACGCCGCCCTGGAGGCCGCGCAGATCGACTACGACGACACCGAGGCGGTCGCGGCCCTGGCCGCCCACATCGGGGCCGCCGCCGAGCACGATCCCGGCCTCCGGCGGCTTGTCGAGGAACTGCGGCCGTACTTCACCTCGGGCGGACCCGAGGTGGTCAACACCGTCGTCGGCGAGGTGTCGGGCAACGTCGTCCAGGCCCGCGACATCGTCGGCGGCATCGACCTCGGCCGCTGACCCCGCACCGCCCCGCGTCCCCCTCGGTGGACCGCCGCACCCACGGCGTCTCACAATGCGAGACGGATGTCTCATTTAACGCCCACGCCAAAGTAGGCTATAGCGGTCATCACCCTACGAAGTGGGAGGAAGCGGCCATGGCCGTGCGGACTCCAGAGGACGCGAGCGAACCCGAAACGGGCCCCGCCCCGGCCAACCGGCCGGGGCGGGTGATCCTCGCCAGCCTCGTCGGGACATCGATCGAGTTCTACGACTTCTACGTCTACGCGACCGCGGCCGTACTCGTCTTCCCGCACCTGTTCTTCCCCGCCGACAACCCCACGGCGGCGACCCTCCAGTCCCTGGCCACCTTCGCCATCGCCTTCGTGGCCCGCCCGGTGGGCTCCGCCCTCTTCGGCCACTTCGGCGACCGCATCGGCCGCAAGGCCACCCTGGTGGCCTCGCTGCTGACCATGGGCATCTCCACCGTGGTGATCGGCCTGCTGCCCAGCCACGCCTCCATCGGCATCGCCGCGCCGCTGCTGCTGGCGCTGTGCCGGTTCGGCCAGGGCCTGGGCCTGGGCGGCGAGTGGGGCGGCGCGGCCCTGCTGGCGACCGAGAACGCCCCGCGCCGCAAGCGCGCGCTGTTCGGCACCTTCCCCCAACTGGGCGCGCCCATCGGCTTCTTCCTGGCCAACGGGGTGTTCCTGGCGCTGTCGGGCTCGATGGACGATTCCACGTTCCTGGCCTGGGGCTGGCGCGTGCCGTTCCTGCTCTCGGCCGTGCTGATCGTGGTGGGCCTGTGGGTCCGCCTCAGCCTGCACGAGACCCCCGCCTTCGCCAAGGTCCTGGCCGCCAACGCGCGCGCCCGCACCCCGGTGGTCGAGGTCTTCCGCACCAGCACCCGCGGCATCGTCCTGGGCACGCTGATCATGGTCGCCACCTACGTGCTCTTCTACCTGATGACCGTGTTCTCCATGACCTACGGCACGGCGCCCGAACCCGGCGGGCTGGGCTACGGCTACTCCCAGTTCCTGGTGCTCCTGCTGGTCGGCGTGGTGTTCTTCGGCGCCTTCACCCCGGCGGCCGGCCTGCTGGCCGACCGGTTCGGCCGCCGTCCGGTGCTGCTCGCCGTGACGGCCGCCATCATGGCCTTCGGGCTGGCGCTGGGCCCCCTGCTGGGCTCGGGCTCCACGCCGCTGGTGCTGCTGTGCCTGATCCTGGGCCTGTCCCTGATGGGCCTGACCTTCGGCCCGATGGGCGCGCTGCTGCCCGAACTGTTCCCGACCAACGTCCGCTACAGCGGCGCGTCGATCTCCTACAACCTGGGCGGGCTGCTCGGCGCCTCGTTGGCGCCCTACGCCGCCACCTGGCTGGCCGCCGAGTTCGGCCTGTGGGCGGTGGGCGGCTACCTGATCGGCGCCGGGGCGCTGACCCTGGTGGCCCTGCTGCTGTCGCGCGAGACCCGCGACGACTCCCTGGACGAGGTCCCCGCCGGCGCCACCGCCTGAGCCCGGCCGGCCGGTCCCCGCGGGCCCGCCGCCCCGGTGCCCCCAGCGCGCCGGAGCGGCGGGCCCGCGCCGTGCCTAAGCTGGACGGCGTGACCGACCAGGCCCTTCCCGACTCCCCCGCCGACCGCGCCGAGCCGACCGACCCCGCCGGCGCCGCCGCCGACCGCCCCGAGGTCGGGGTGGGGCCGTGGCCGGGGCCCTGGCCCGAAGGCGACCACTACGACCCCGAACTCCTGGCGCGCGGCGACCGGCGCAACGTGGTCGACCGCTACCGCTACTGGCGCAACGACGCCATCGTCGCCGACCTCGACACCCGGCGCCACCCCTTCCACGTGGCCGTGGAGAACTGGGAGCACGACTTCAACATCGGGTCGGTGGTGCGCACCGCCAACGCCTTCGCCGCCGAGGCGGTGCACATCGTGGGGCGGCGCCGGTGGAACCGCCGGGGCGCCATGGTCACCGACCGCTACCAGCACGTGCACCACCACCCCGGCACCGCCGACCTGGTGTCCTGGGCCGCCGAGCGCGGCCTGCCGCTGATCGGTGTGGACAACCTGCCCGGGTCCGTGCCGCTGGAGACCTACCCGCTGCCGCGCGCCTGCGTGCTGGTGTTCGGCCAGGAGGGGCCGGGACTGTCGGAGGAGGTCCGCGCGGTGTGCGCGGCGGTGCTGTCCATCGGCCAGTACGGCTCCACCCGCTCCATCAACGCCGGGGCGGCCGCGGCCGTGGCCATGCACGCCTGGATCCGGGCGCACGTGTTCGACCAGCACCCCTGATGCCCCGGGCGGCGCCGCCCGCGCTTCCCGCCGCACGGCCCGGCGCCCGGACAGCGCTAAGGGGCCGCCCCGCGCGCACGCGGGACGGCCCCTTAGCGGTTGCGGCCTACTCGGCGCGGCCGCTGGCCAGCGCCCCCAGCAGGTCGCGGTTGAGCTGGGAGATCGTGTCCAGCGGGATGCCCTTGGGGCACACCGCCGCGCACTCGCCGATGTTGGTGCAGCCGCCGAAGTCCTCCTCGTCGTGCTGGTTCACCATCTTGATCACCCGCGCCTGCCGCTCGGGCTGGCCCTGGGGCAGCATGCCCAGGTGGGTGACCTTGGCGGCGGTGAACAGCATGCCCGAGGCGTTGGGGCAGGCGGCCACGCAGGCACCGCAGCCGATGCAGGTGGCCGCGTCGAACGCGCGGTCGGCGTCGGCCTTGGGCACCGGCATGGCGTGGGCGTCGGGCGCGGTGCCGGTCGGCGCGCTGATGTAGCCGCCGGCCTGGATGATCCGGTCGAAGGCGCCGCGGTCCACGACCAGGTCCTTGATCACCGGGAACGCCTTGGCCCGCCACGGCTCCACGGTGATGGTGTCGCCGTCCTTGAAGCTGCGCATGTGCAGTTGGCAGGTCGTGGTGGTCTCGGGCCCGTGGGCCTCGCCGTCGATGACCACGCCGCAGGCACCGCAGATGCCCTCGCGGCAGTCGTGGTCGAACGCCACCGGTTCCTCGCCCTCAAGCTGGAGCTTCTCGTTGAGGACGTCGAGCATCTCCAGGAACGACATGTCCGGCGACACGTCCTCGACCTGGTAGGTGACCATCCGACCCTTGTCGTCGGGGCCCTTCTGGCGCCACACGCGCAGGGTGATGTTCACTTGTAACTCCGCTGCTTCATCTCGACGTATTCGTATTCCAGGGCTTCCTTGTGCAGCACCGGCGGCTGGCCCGTCTCGGTGTACTCCCACGCCGCGACGTAGGCGAACTCGTCGTCGTGGCGCAGGGCCTCGCCGTCCTCGGTCTGGCTCTCGGAGCGGAAGTGGCCGCCGCAGGACTCCCGGCGGTGCAGGGCGTCGATGCACATCAGCTCGGCCAGCTCCAGGAAGTCGGCCACCCGGCCGGCCTTCTCCAGGGCCTGGTTCAGCTCCTCGTTGGTGCCCAGCACGCGGACGTTGCGCCAGAACTCGTCGCGCAGCTCACGGATGCGCTCGATGGCCTTGCGCAGGCCCTCCTCGTTGCGCTCCATGCCGCAGTAGTCCCACATGATGTGGCCGAGTTCCTTGTGGAAGGAGTCCACGGTGCGGTCGCCCTTGATGGAGAGCAGCTTGTCGATGCGCGCGCGCACCGCGTCGGCCGCCTCCTTGGCCGCGGGCGTGTTCTCGTCCAGCTTCTCGAACGGGCCGCCGGCCAGGTAGTCGTTGATGGTGTTGGGCAGGACGAAGTAGCCGTCGGCCAGGCCCTGCATCAGCGCGCTGGCGCCCAGGCGGTTGGCGCCGTGGTCGGAGAAGTTGGCCTCGCCGGTCACGAACAGGCCCGGGATGGTGCTCTGCAGGTCGTAGTCGACCCACAGGCCGCCCATGGTGTAGTGCACGGCGGGGTAGATGCGCATCGGGACCTCGTAGGGGTTCTCGCCCGTGATGCGCTGGTACATGTCGAAGAGGTTGCCGTACTTGGCCTCGACGGCCGGGCGGCCCATGCGCTTGATGGCGTCGGCGAAGTCCAGGTAGACGCCCAGACCGCCGGGGCCGACACCGCGCCCCTCGTCGCACACGTTCTTGGCGGCGCGCGAGGCGATGTCGCGCGGCACCAGGTTGCCGAAGGACGGGTAGATGCGCTCCAGGTAGTAGTCGCGCTCGTCCTCGGGGATCTCGCGGGGGTCGCGGTCGTCACCGGTCCGCTTGGGCACCCAGATGCGGCCGTCGTTGCGCAGCGACTCGCTCATCAGGGTGAGCTTGGACTGGTAGTCGCCGCTGACGGGGATGCACGTCGGGTGGATCTGGGTGAAGCAGGGGTTCGCGAACAGCGCGCCCTTGCGGTGCGCGCGCCACGAGGCGGTGACGTTGCAGCCCATGGCGTTGGTCGAGAGGTAGAACACGTTGCCGTAGCCGCCTGTGGCCAGGACCACGGCGTCGGCGAAGTGGGTCTCGATCTCGCCGGTGACCATGTCGCGGGCGATGATGCCGCGCGCGCGGCCGTCGACGACGATCAGCTCCAGCATCTCGTGCCGGGTGTTCATCTCGACGGTGCCGGCCGCCACCTGCCGCTCCAGCGCCTGGTAGGCGCCGATCAGGAGCTGCTGGCCCGTCTGGCCGCGCGCGTAGAAGGTGCGCGAGACCTGCACGCCGCCGAAGGAGCGGTTGTCGAGCAGGCCGCCGTACTCGCGCGCGAAGGGCACGCCCTGGGCCACGCACTGGTCGATGATCTCGACGCTGACCTGCGCGAGCCGGTAGACGTTGGACTCCCGGGAGCGGAAGTCGCCGCCCTTGACGGTGTCGTAGAACAGCCGGTAGATGCTGTCGCCGTCGTTGCGGTAGTTCTTGGCGGCGTTGATGCCGCCCTGCGCGGCGATGCTGTGCGCGCGCCGCGGGCTGTCCTGGTAGCAGAAGGACTTGACGCGGTAGCCGGCCTCGCCCAGCGTGGCCGCGGCCGACGCCCCGGCCAGGCCGGTGCCGACGATGATGACCGACAGCTTGCGCCGGTTGGCCGGGTTGACCAGCTTGGCGCCGAAGCGGCGCTTGTCCCAGCGCTCGGCGATGGGACCTTCGGGCGCCTTCTCGTCGCGGATCGGGTCGCCTTCGGTGTACAGGTCGATCATTTATTCCACCAGCCCCAGGGTCACGGACAGCGGCCCCAGCAGGAAGCCGACCGTCAGCACGAACGCGATCGCGGTCGCGATGATGTTGAGGGAGCGCTGCCGGCTCTGCCGGTTGGCGCCGAGGGTGGTCAGCGCGCTCCAGATGCCGTGGCGCAGGTGGAACCCGACGGCGATCACGGTGAGGACGTAGAAGAGGGTGACGTACCAGAACTCCGGCTGGAAGCCGTTCACGAACCGCTCGTAGGGGCTGTCGGAGGCCCCGCCCGGCGCGATGTGGTTGGTCGTCAGGTGGAGGATGTGGAAGACCACGAACAGCGCGATGAGCACACCGCCGTACCGCATGGTGTAGGAGGAGTAGCTGCGCTGGACCCGCTTGGTGACCTGGTAGCGGACCGGGCGGGCCGTGCCCGCTCGCCGCCACAGGGCCACCGCGGCGTAGATGTGGATGAGGACGCTCGCCAGCAGCACCACGCGCACGATCCACAGGAAGCCGCCGTGGGGCAGCATGGGCTCGCCGAACACGCGCAGGTGGTGGGAGTAGTTGTCGAAGGCCTCCTGGCCCGCGAACACGTTGAGATTGCCGTACATGTGCACGACCAGGAAGAGCGCCATGATCACGCCGGTGACCGCCATCGCGGACTTGAGGGCCACCGTGGAACCGAGCGCCTCCGATCGCTGCTTGGTCAGGGTACTGTTCGCCACAACTCGTCACTTTAAATCTTGATAAACAAAGTCGTCTAAGTCATCACAACGCTGGTCTCCATAGCCGTAGGCTATGGACGTGCAGTTCCAGCAGCTGGCCTACTTCCTCGCGGTGGCCGAGACACGCCATTTCACCCGCGCAGCCGAGCTTTCCCGCGTCGCGCAGCCCAGCCTCAGCAAGCAGATCCGCAACCTCGAAGAGGAGCTGGGCGCCTCCCTCTTCAGCCGGGCCCGGGGAAATATCACACTCACCCCGGCCGGCGAGGCGCTGCTCCCGCTGGCCCAGCGCATCGTCACCGACATGGAGACCGCCCGGCGCGAGGTGCAGGAGCTGGCGGGCATGCGCCGCGGGCGGCTGCGGCTGGGGGCCACCCCCTCACTGTGCGCGGGCCTGATCGCCGAGGCGCTGGCCGGCTACCACGACCGGTTCCCCGGGATCGAACTCCAGGTCGAGGAGAGCGGGTCGCGCGACCTCATCCGCGCGCTCGGCCACGGCGAGCTCGACCTCGCGCTGATCATCCTGCCGCTGCAGAGCAGCGACCCCGCGTTCGTGACCACCCCGATCCTGCGCGAGAACCTGGTGGTGGTGCACGCCGCCGGCGACGCCCCGCCCACCGACCGCGCCACCATGCGCATCACCGACCTGCGCGACCGCCCGCTGGTGATGTTCCGGCACGGCTACGACGTGCGCGAGGCCACCCTGTACGCCTGCCGCTCGGCCGGGTTCGAGCCGCGCCTGGCGGTGGAGGGCGGCGAGATGGACGCCGTGCTGCGGTTCGTGGAGGCCGGCCTGGGGATCGCCGTGGTGCCCAGCATGGTGCTGAAGAACCGCCCGGGGCTGCGCGGGATCCCGCTCAGCCAGCCGCGCCTGCTGCGCACGATCGCCCTGGCCCACCGCAAGGACGTCGACCCCTCGCACACGGCCAAGGCGTTCCGCCGCCACCTCATGGCCTACCTGACCCAGCTCACCCGCGAAGAGGTGGGCGAGGACCTGGAGGTCATCGCGGCCCTTCGGCCCTAGCGGCCACGTCCGCGAAGGCGGGGGAACGGGGGCCGCGCGCGGTTCCGCCGAAAAACACGATAAGTTTCTTTCATGAAGGCTGGACTTACCTTCACATAACACCCACCGATTAACACGCGCACCATAGGACACATAAAGCGCATTTAATTACATTTCGCTCTTTTTGGCGGCAAACTCCGGCACCGAAAACAGCCGACGTGGCATTTTTCACATTCATTTCGCGTGAATTTCGAGCTGAATTCGTGATGGCCGCGGCCTAACGTGGCATGCCTAACACGTCCGCACTCCCTGATCACACGGTTGCGAGAGCGGCCCGCGCCCCGCGTCGTCCCGTCCGCGCTGGGGCCGCCCCCGCCAAGATGGAGACGCAGCGAAATGACATCGACGCTTCCCCCGCCGGAGCGCGCCGGACTGGCCCGCGCCCGGATATCCGCCCGCACCTTGCGCACCGACCGATGGTGGGTCGCCCCGCTGCTGACGACTCTCGGACTCACCGCGTTCCTGGTCTACGGCCTGGCCCGCGCGCTCCAGCAGGACCACTACTGGGCCGCCGACCACGGCTACCTCACGCCGTTCTACTCGCCCTGCATCGCCGCCCAGTGCGCGCCCGAGGCCGCGCACTTCGGCCGACTGCCCTTCGAGTTCCCCTGGTGGCTGCCCTACGCCGCGATCAGCCTGCCGTTCCTGCTGCTGTTCCGGTTCACTTGCTACTACTACCGCAAGGCCTACTACCGCTCCATCTGGCAGGCCCCCACCGCCTGCGCGGTGCGCGAGCCGCACAGGCGCTACACCGGCGAGTCGCGGTTCCCCATGATCGGGCAGAACCTGCACCGCTACTTCTTCTACATCGCCCTGGTCATTTCGGTCGTCAACACCTATGACGCCGTTCTCGCCCTGTTCCACGGCGAACGCGGCGGATTCGGAATCGGACTGGGCAACCTGGTCCTGCTCGGCAACGTCGTCCTGCTGTGGTGCTACACGCTCAGCTGCCATTCCTGCCGGCACGTCTTCGGCGGGCGCATCAACAGCTTCGGGCGCAGCCCCGTGCGGTATTGGCTGTGGACCCAGATCACCCGGCTCAACACCCGGCACATGACATTCGCCTGGATCACGCTGGGCACGCTGGTGGTAACCGACCTCTATGTCGCCCTTGTCGCGAGCGGGACCGTTTCCGACCCCCGCATCTTCAACTAAGGCGACCCCGCACCCCTCCACCGGCGGTACGCGCGGCACCGCGCCGACGCGTCGTTTCGCCCGTTGCGCCCGTTGGCACGCGCACCGCCGCGATCGAAAGTCAGGAAGATGTCCGAGACAACACGGCACAACTACGACGTGGTGGTGATCGGGGCCGGCGGCGCCGGGCTGCGCGCCGCGATCGAGGCCCGCCAGCAGGGCAGGAAGACCGCGATCATCTCCAAGTCGCTCTTCGGCAAGGCCCACACGGTCATGGCCGAGGGCGGCGCCGCGGCCGCGCTGGGCAACGTCAACGCCAACGACAGCTGGCAGGTGCACTTCCGCGACACCATCCGCGGCGGCAAGTTCATGAACAATCCGCGCATGGCCGAGCTGCACGCCAAGGAGGCCCCCGAGCGCATCCTGGAGCTGGAGTACTGGGGCGCGCTGTTCGACCGCACCCGCGACGGCCGCATCAGCCAGCGCAACTTCGGCGGCCACGAGTACCCGCGGCTGGCGCACGTGGGCGACCGCACCGGCCTGGAGCTGATCCGCACCCTCCAGCAGCGTGTCGTCCAGCTCCAGCAGGCCGACGCCGCCGAGCTGGGCCATCCGGAGGCGATGCTGCGGGTGTTCGCCGAGACCACCGTCACCGAGCTGCTCACCGACGGCTCCGGGCGCATCGCCGGCGCGTTCGGCTACGTCCGCGAGACCGGGGAGTTCTGCGTCTTCGAGGCACCGGCGGTCATCCTGGCCACCGGCGGGATCGGCAAGTCCTTCAAGGTGACCTCCAACTCCTGGGAGTACACCGGCGACGGCCACGCGCTGGCGCTGCGCGCGGGGGCCGCGCTCATCAACATGGAGTTCGTGCAGTTCCACCCCACCGGGATGGTCTGGCCGCCCTCGGTCAAGGGCATCCTGGTCACCGAGTCGGTGCGCGGCGACGGCGGGGTGCTGCGCAACTCCGAGGGCGAGCGGTTCATGTTCGGCTACGTGCCCGACGTGTTCCGCGACCAGTACGCCGAGACCGAGGAGGAGGCCGACGGCTGGTACGCCGACCCGGCCAACCACCGCCGGCCGCCCGAGCTGCTGCCCCGCGACGAGGTCGCCCGGGCCATCAACAACGAGGTCAAGGAGGGGCGCGGCTCGCCCCACGGCGGCGTGTTCCTGGACGTGTCCACCCGCATGCCCGCCGAGGAGATCATGCGGCGGCTGCCGTCGATGCACCACCAGTTCAAGGAGCTGGCCGACGTCGACATCACGGCCGGGCCCATGGAGGTCGGCCCCACCTGCCACTACGTCATGGGCGGGGTCGAGGTCGACGCCGACACCGGCGCCGCGCGGGTGCCCGGCCTGTTCGCCGCGGGCGAGGTCGCCGGCGGCATGCACGGCTCCAACCGGCTGGGCGGCAACTCCCTGTCGGACCTGCTGGTGTTCGGGCGGCGCTGCGGGATCGGCGCGGCCCGCTACCTGGACGGGCTGGGCGGCGACCGCCCCAGGCCGTCCGACGCCGACGTGGCGCGGCTGGCCGAGGAGGCCGCGGCCCCGCTGCGGCGCGACACCGGCGAGAACCCCTACCAGCTCCACCAGGAGCTGCAGCAGACCATGAACGACCTGGTCGGGATCATCCGGCGCGGCCCCGAGATGGAGCAGGCGCTGGAGGCGCTGGAGAAGCTGCGCGAGCGGGTGGCGACCGTGCGCGCCGAGGGCGGCACCGCCTACAACCCGGGCTGGCACCTGGCGCTGGACCTGCGCAACATGCTCGCGGTGTCCGAGGCCGTCGCGCGCTCGGCGCTGGCCCGCGAGGAGTCGCGCGGCGGGCACACCCGCGACGACTTCCCGGCGATGTCCGCCCAGTGGCGCCGCACCGTGCTCGCGGCGAGCCTGCGCGGCGGCCGCGTGGAGCTGGACCGGCGGCCGCTGGACACCCTGCGGCCCGACCTGCTGGCGCTGTTCGACCGCGCGGAGCTGACCAAGTACCTCACCGAGGAGGAGCTGCCCCCGGCCGAGGGCGCCGACTCCGCGTCGAAGGAGGAGAAGTGATGACCAAGCGGACGTTCCACGTGTGGCGCGGCGACGGCGGCGCGGGCTCCCTGGCGGCCTACGAGGTCGAGGTCAACGAGGGCGAGGTCGTGCTCGACGTCCTGCACCGGCTGCAGGCCACCCAGGCGCCCGACCTCGCCGTGCGCTGGAACTGCAAGGCCGGCAAGTGCGGGTCGTGCTCGATGGAGATCAACGGCCGGCCGCGGCTGGCGTGCATGGCGCGGATGTCGACGTTCGGGCCCGACGAGAGCGTCACGGTGACCCCGATGCGGACCTTCCCGGTCATCCGCGACCTGGTCTGCGACGTGTCGTACAACTACCAGAAGGCGCGCGAGATCCCCTCGTTCACGCCGCCGCCCGGCTCCGCACCGGGCGACTTCCGCATGCGGCAGGCCGACGTGCAGCGCATGCAGGAGTTCCGCAAGTGCATCGAGTGCTTCCTGTGCCAGAACGTCTGCCACGTCATCCGCGACCACGAGGAGAACAAGGAGAGCTTCTCGGGGCCGCGGTTCTTGATGCGGGTGGCCGAACTGGAGATGCACCCCGAGGACACCGCCGACCGCCGCGCGATCGCCCAGGACGAATTCGGCCTGGGCTACTGCAACATCACCAAGTGCTGCACCGAGGTGTGCCCCGAGCACATCAGGATCACCGACAACGCGCTGATCCCGCTCAAGGAGCGCGTCGCCGACCGCAAGTACGACCCGCTGGTGTGGCTGGGCAGCAAGATCGGGCTGCGCAAGGGCGCCGACACCCCGCTGCCGCCCAACACGCGCGCCACCACCACCGGTCCCGAGCAGTAGCGCCCGCCGGGGGCCGCCCGCGGGCGGCCCCCGGCCGGTGTCAGTAGCCCTCCCAGGCGCCGCGCTCGTAGTCGAGGATGCGCGGCCGCAGCAGGGTGGAGGGCTCCGAACCGGTGGGGCGGCGGTCCTTGGGGAACGTCTGGGCGGCGCGCAGCGTGGCCGCGTCGAGGAACCGCAGCGGCGGGTGCTCCTCGGGCAGCGCCACCGCCGGCGCGCCGCGCTCCCGGGGCGCCGCCAGGAAGAACCCCCAGTTGCCGAAGCTGGGCACGTCCACGTTGTAGGGGGTGGCGGCCCAGCCCGCCGCGCGCAGCCCGGCGCCCACGCTCCAGAACGCCTCCGGCGCGAAGTAGGGCGACCCCGCCTGCACGGCCATGCGGCCCCGCTCGGCAAGGGCGCCCCGCGCCAGGGTGTAGAACTCCGCGGAGTAGAGCTTGGCGGTGGCGGCGTCGTCGGGGTCGGGCATGTCGGCCAGGATCACGTCGAAGCGGTCGCGGTTGTCCCGCAGCCAGGTGAACGCGTCGGCGTGGACGATGCGGACCCGCTCGTCGTCGAGCGCGCCGCCGTTGAGCGCGCGGATCTCGGGCATGGTGCGGGCCAGCCGCGTGACGGCGGGGTCCAGGTCGACCAGGGTGACCGACGCGACGTCGGCGTAGCCCAGGAGTTCGCGCACGGCCAGGCCGTCGCCGCCGCCCAGCACGAGCACGTCGCCGTGCGGGCCGTTCATGGCGGGGTGCACGAGCGACTCGTGGTAGCGGTACTCGTCCAGCGAGCTGAACTGGAGGTCGCCGTTGAGGAACAGCCGGGTGTCGGCGCCCGAGAGGGTCTGGGTGACCACGATCTCCTGGTACTCCGACCGCTGGGCGTGCACGATCGGGTCGCGGTAGAGGGCCTGGCGCGCGCTGATCTCGAAGCGGTCGGCGAGCGCGAACGAGGCCGCCAGCACCGCCAGGACCACCACCAGGCCGACGGCGGGCAGGGCGCGGCCGCGCGGGGACAGCGTGCCGCGGAACAGCCACAGCACCACCAGCACGCCGACCACGGCGTTGAGCGCGCCCACCAGCAGGGTGCCCTTGAGCAGGCCGAACACCGGCAGCAGCGCAAAGGGGAACGCCAGGCCGCCCAGCAGGCCGCCCACGTAGTCGGCGGCGAACATGTCGGCCGCCGCGTCGGCGGCCTCCTGGCGGCGGATCCGCTGGATCAGCGCCATCAGCAGCGGGATCTCGGCGCCGATGAGGGCGCCGATGAGCGAGGCGAGCAGCACCAGCGCCGGCTGGTACAGCGAGAACCAGGCGAAGGCGGCGTAAAGCACCGGCACCGACAGCCCGCCGACGATCGACAGGCCCCCCTCGATGACGGCGAACCAGAACGCCGGGCGGCCGGTGAGCCGCTTGGACAGCAGCGAGCCGATGCCCATGGCGAACACCATCACCGCCAGCACCACCGACGCCTGCACGACGGTGTCGCCCAGCAGGTAGCTGCCCAGCGCCACCAGCGCCAGTTCGTAGACGAGGCCGCACGCGGCGCACACGAAGACCGCGAACAGCACGAGCAGCCGCGCGGCGCGGGGCGGCACCGGCAGGCCCGGCGGCCGCCGGGCGGTTCCGGAGGCTGCGGCGGGGTGGTCCACCGCGGCCATCAGGAGATGGCCGCGGCGACCATGACCGCGATGGCCACGTGGGCGGAGCAGTTCACCCACACGGCGGGGTGGGTCTCGTCGGCCGTGAGGACGTCGCCGAGCCGGCCCGGGGTGATGGCGTCGATCAGCAGGAAGGACGCCGCCATCAGGGCCAGCCCGATCAGGCCGTAGACGCCCGCGCTGGCCAGGCCGACGGCCAGGCCGCCGGTGCTGACGTAGATGGCGGTGGCGACCACGATGGCCACGCCCAGCAGGTTGGTGGCCAGCAGCAGCGAGGCGTTGCGGTTGCGGTGCTCCCAGACCAGTTCATGCAGCTTGCCGGGGGTGAGCAGGTCCACGACCAGGTAGCCGAGCACCATGAGCACGATACCGAGGACGCCGTAGGCCAGGCTGGCGGCGGCTTCGTAGAGGAGGATCGACATGGCGCTTCCTTGTCTTGCGCTGCGGTACGGGGAGGGAGGGTGGGGCGGCGGGGTTACCGGGTGGGGCCCGGCGGGGTCACTTGCCGAAGCCGGGGCCGCCGCCGCGCGTGCTCGCGCCGAAGCCGCCGCCGTCCCGGGTGTCGGAGTAGGAGTCGCTGGAACCGGTGGTGCCGCTGTAGCCGGTGGACCCGCCGGACCCGGTGTAGCCGGTGGACCCGCCGGACCCGGTGTAGCCGGTCCCGCCTCGGGGGCGCGACCCGTCGGAGCAGCCGACGAACTCGAACTCGCCGGGGCCCGTCTTGCGGTACTCGCCCTCGCCGGGCTCGTACTCGTAGTCGAAGCCGTCGTTGCCCTGCTCGATCCGGGAGCCGTCCACCAGGACGTCCTCGACGTCGGCGCGGTCGTAGTCGCCGCAGGTGTCGCCCTGGGAGGGGAGCACGAACGCTCCGACCAGGCCGAAGATCGCGAGTCCCGCGATCAGCGCGATACCGCGCCAGACGTTGCTCCGTGACACGGTACTCACGCGTCCTTTCCGGACCGGTGGTGGGCGAGGGGGAGGTCGCAGGTGGTCGTGGTGGTGACCAGCTCCCCCGTCTGGGGGTAGGCGTGCCAGGTCCGCCACCGCACGCGCCCGGGGGCCGCGGCCTCCGGCAGCAGCGCGGTGACGGCGTGCGGGTCGCCGGGGAAAGCCGCGGCCACACCGCCCGGATCGCCCTCGACCCGGACGCGGACGCGCTCCACCCGGTCGGCGAACGCGGTGCGGGCCAGGGTGGCGACGGAGCTGGTGAAGGTGTAGGCGGCGAGCCCGGCGACCGCGGGACGCGTGTGCCCGGGAAGTCCGCCCGGGGTGCCGGGCAGGCAGGCGACGGTCTCGGTCAGCAGCGGCGCGGCCGCGCCGGGCGCGGCCAGCACCACCTGGTGGGAGGCGCCGAGCACGCGCAGCTCCACCCGGTGGCCGGCCACGCGGCGGGTCCGGGTCAGCAGCGCGGGCAGCGCGGGGGCGGCCAGCGTCCAGGTGAGGTCGGCGGCGCGGGTGTCGACGAAGGGGGCGGACAGCGCGGTGGCCACCGGTCAGCCACCCCCGGGGTAGACGGTGAACTCCGCGCGGGTGATCGGCACGCCGGTGCTGGGCTCCCACCGGCCGTGGTCGAACCGCTCGAAGGAGAGCAGGCGGCCGTCCGCGGACTCGTAGTCGGCGTAGTCCATGCCGCCCTCGGCGCGCAGCCCGGTGGTGCCCTCGGAGCGGTAGGAGGCGCTGCCGCGCTCGGTGAGCCGGTAGCGGACACCGTCGAGCTCGACCTCGGGGCCGTGCGGGGTGAGGTCGAGGTCGGGGCGGCCGGTCCACAGCGCCATCTGCACGTCGGGGTCCTGCTCCACCGAGAGCCACCGCCGGCCGCCCTCGACCTCGATGAAGTGCTCGGCCCACACGGCGCCGCCCTCGGCCAGCCGCAGGGTGCCGCGGATCCAGGTGCGTTCGACGCCGAAGTCGAGCATGTCGCCGACCTTGAGGCCCAGGGGGTCGCCCTGGGTCTCGCCGATGTCGGCGAACGGGTCGGCCGGAGGGGACGGCCGGGGAGCGGACTCCGGGCGGCGGCGCGCGTTGCGCAGCACCACCGCGGCCACGGCGACCGCTGCGGCGGCCAGCAGCACCGCGACCACAGGCAGGATCAGGGAGGAGTTCGGCATCGGCTCGGCATTCTTCACGACGGCGGGCGGCGGGCGGCCCGCGCGGAGCCGACCACACAAATGCGACGCACGGGACACCTCGGACGTTCCCACACGGGGAAAACGACTCGGTAACGAACGCGGCGCCGGCCCGCAACCGGCGCGAAGCGGCCACAGCGCGGCCGACCGGGCGTCGGCCCGGCCGTTCCCCCGGCCTCAGCCCTCCGCGGGCGGGCGCCAGTCGTCGGCGGGGCGGGTGTAGCGGGCCAGCAGGCGCGGCGCCACCAGGCCCAGCGCGCCGGCGGCGGTGTCGCGCACCCGCGCCGCCAGCGGGGAGTCGCTCTGCACCGCCTCGGCCAGCTGCGCCGAGCGCTGCACCAGCGCGCTGGTGCGCGGCAGCCGGGCGTCGGTGTAGGACTGCAGCGCGGTCGGCACGTAGGCCATGGACCCGCTGATGTGGTGGGCCAGCACGACCGCGTCCTCCAGCGCCTGGGCGGCGCCCTGGCCGAGGTTGGGGGTCATGGCGTGGGCGGTGTCGCCCACCAGCGCCACGCGGCCCTTGTGGTAGGCGGGCAGCGGGGTGTCGACGTGCCAGACGTCGGTGCGCCGCACCGCCTCGGGGCGGGCGGCGGCCGCGAGCGCGGGCAGCGGCGCGTGCCAGTCGGCCAGCCGGGCCAGGAGCGCGCCGCGCTCGTCCTCGGCGCGCTCGCCCGCCGGCGCGTTGGCGGTGGCGTAGCAGTAGACCTCGTCGCCGGTCAGCGGCAGCACCCCGGCGATCCCGCCCTGCCCCCAGGTCTCGGCGAAGGGGAGGCCGGGGCCGGGGCTGGGCACCACGGCGCTCAGCCAGGCGAACCCGGCGTAGACCGCACCGGGGTGCTCCAGGAACAGTTCGGCGCGCAGCCGGGACCGGGCGCCGTCGGCCAGCACCACGAGGTCGGCGGTGTGGTCGGCGGCGTCGGTCACGACGCGGGCGGGGCGGCGGGTGTCGCCGGGTTCGACGGCGGTGGCGGTGGTGCCGGTGCGCACGGCCGCCGCCGGCAGCCGCTCCAGCAGCACACCGCACAGCTCGGCCCGGCGCAGTACGCACACGGGGTCGCCGTGGCGGCGCCGCGCCTGCTCGGGCGTGGTGCGCAGCAGCCAGCGGCCGTCCTGGCGGCGCAGCGCCGCGATGCCCTGGTGCGCGGAGCGCTTGCGGACGTCCTCGCCGACGTCGAGGGTGTCCAGGGCGCGCAGGGCGTTGGGCGCGAGGGCGACCGCGTGGTCGGCGAACTCCAGCACGGGGGCGCGCTCACACACGGTCACGGCCCAGCCCACCCGGTGCAGCGCCAGCGCGGCGGCCAGTCCGGCGATCCCGCCGCCGACCACCACCGCGTGCGGATCTGCCATGGGGGCGCCCTCCGGGGGTCGGCACGCGGTCCCGCCCGGCGCCTCGGGCGCCCGGGACCCTGGTGCCCCAAGGCTAGGCGGGCATCGCGCGCGGCGCCACAACCTGGGGCGGCCGCACCCGGCGCGGCCCGGCCGACCGGCACGGTTCCGCGGTCGGCCGGGTGGCCGGGCCCGGCGGCCCGGCCACCCGGTCGGGGTATCAGCCGCGCTTGGTGCGGGCGGCCATGCGGCCGCGCTCCTTGGAGTCGAGGACGACCTTGCGGATGCGCACGGCGTCGGGGGTGACCTCGACGCACTCGTCCTCGCGGCAGAACTCCAGCGCCTGCTCCAGCGACAGCCGGCGCGGCGGCACCAGCCGCTCCAGCTCCTCACCGGTGGAGGAGCGCATGTTGGTGAGCTTCTTCTCCTTGGTGATGTTGACGTCCATGTCGTCGGCGCGGGAGTTCTCGCCGACGATCATGCCCTCGTAGACCTCGGTGCCGGGGTCGACGAACAGGATGCCGCGCTCCTGCAGGTTGAACATGGCGTAGGCCATGGCCTGGCCGGAGCGGTCGGCCACGAGGGAGCCGGTGGGGCGGGTGCGCAGGTCGCCGAACCACGGCTCGAAGGTCTCGAACACGTGGTGGGCGATGCCGGTGCCCCGGGTCTCGGTGAGGAACTCGGTGCGGAAGCCGATCAGACCGCGCGAGGGCACCAGCCAGTCCATGCGCACCCAGCCGGTGCCGTGGTTGGTCATCTGCTCCATGCGGCCCTTGCGGACGCTGAGCATCTGGGTGATGGCGCCCAGGTACTCCTCGGGGGCGTCGACGGTCAGCCGCTCGACGGGCTCGTGCAGCTTGCCGTCGATCTCGCGGGTGACCACCTGGGGCTTGCCCACGGTCAGCTCGTAGCCCTCGCGGCGCATCTGCTCGACCAGGATCGCCAGGGCGAGTTCGCCGCGGCCCTGGACCTCCCAGGCGTCGGGGCGCTCGGTGGGCAGCACGCGCAGGCTGACGTTGCCGACGAGTTCGCGGTCGAGGCGGTCCTTGACCAGCCGCGCGGTGACCTTGGCGCCCTTGACCCGGCCCACCAGGGGCGAGGTGTTGGTGCCGATGGTCATGGAGATCGCGGGCTCGTCGACCGTGATCAGCGGCAGCGGGCGGGGGTCCTCGGGATCGGCCAGGGTCTCGCCGATCATGATGTCGGGGATGCCGGCGATCGCGATGATGTCGCCGGGGCCGGCCTTCTCGGCGGGCTTGCGCTCCAGGGCCTCGGTCATCAGCAGCTCGGTGATGCGCACCTGCTGGACGCTGCCGTCGCCGCGGATCCACGCCGCCTGCTGGCCCTTGACGATCTCGCCCTGGTGCACCCGGCACAGCGCCAGGCGGCCCAGGAACGGCGAGGCGTCGAGGTTGGTGACGTGCGCCTGCAGCGGGGCGCCGGGGGTGTACTCGGGCGCCGGGATGGTCTCCAGGATGGTGCGGAACAGCGGGGTGAGGTCGGGGCTGTCGGGCACCTGGCCGTTGTCGGGGCGCTCCAGCGAGGCCTTGCCGTCGCGGGCGCAGGCGTAGACGATCGGAAACTCGATCTGGGACTCGTCGGCGTCGAGGTCCAGGAACAGCTCGTAGGTGTCGTCGACGACCTCGGCGATGCGGCTGTCGGGGCGGTCGACCTTGTTGATCACCAGGATCACCGGGAGCTTGGCGGCCAGGGCCTTGCGCAGCACGAACCGGGTCTGGGGCAGCGGGCCCTCGCTGGCGTCGACCAGCAGCACCACGCCGTCGACCATGGACAGCCCGCGCTCGACCTCGCCGCCGAAGTCGGCGTGGCCGGGGGTGTCGATGATGTTGATGACGACGTCGTCGCCGTCGGGCGTGGTGTAGTGGACGGCGGTGTTCTTGGCGAGAATGGTGATGCCCTTCTCGCGCTCCAGGTCGTTGGAGTCCATGACGCGCTCGTCCACGTCCTGGTTTGCCCGGAAGACACCCGACTGCCAGAGCATGGCATCGACGAGGGTGGTCTTGCCGTGGTCGACGTGGGCGACGATGGCGACGTTGCGGATGTCAGTCCGACGTGCGGAGCCGTCGACGGTCGTGGCGCTGGACATGCGAAAGTCTCGATCTCGTGTGGTGGGAAGAACCGCGAGTCCCGCGGCCGGAACCCCAGTCTATGCGGCCCCGCCCACCCCGCAGGGAGACGTGCGACGCACCGGGACCCGCCGGACCGGGCCGCGGACCCCGCCTTGCCTGCGGCTCAGCTCTCCAGGTGGACCCGGATCGGGTCCAGGAACGGCCGGTCGGCGGGCAGCCAGTCCACGTCGGCGAGGGCGCGGGCGCCCAGCCAGCGCAGCGCCAGGTGCTCGCGCGGCTCGGGCTCGGGCTGGCCCTCGGGCAGCTCGGCCAGCCACACGCGCAGCACGGCGGGCGGGCCGCCGGGGCGCGGCGGGAAGGCGACGTCGGAGCCGATGCGCAGCAGCGGGCGGATGATCACGCCCAGCTCCTCCTCGCACTCGCGCACGAGGGCGACGGTGTCGGTCTCGCCGGGGTCCACCTTGCCTCCGGGCAGCTCCCAGCGCCCGCGCGCGGCGGCCGGGTGGGAGCGCTGGGCGGCCAGTACCGCGCCGCCGCGCACGATGGCGGCGCCCACGACGATCTGGGTCCAGGTCACGGGCCAACGGTAGCCCCGGGGGTGCGGGGTCGGGGTCGGCGGGGCGGGGAACCCGCCGCCCCCGCGCCGCGTCCAAGACGCGTCCACGCCCCTGATCTGCTTGGAGTGCTTCGCGGTGTTCGGAATCCTGCGCCCCTGCCGACACACGCTGCCCGGGGACCTCGCCCGCGACTGGATGTCGCACATGTGCGGCCTGTGCCTCGCGCTGCGCGACGACCACGGGCAGCTGGCCCGGGTCGCCACCAACTACGACGGCCTGGTGATCTCCGTCCTGACCTCGGCGCAGGCGCCGAAGGCGGCAGTGCGGGCGGCCGGGCCGTGCCCGCTGCGGGGGATGCGGCGGGCCGACGTCGCCGAGGGCGAGGGCGCGCGGCTGGCGGCGTCGGTGTCGCTGCTGCTGGCGGCGGCCAAGGTGGACGACCACGTGGGCGACGGCGACGGCGCCTACGCGCGGCCGCCGGTGCGCGCGGTGGCGCGGCGGGTGGCCGGGCGCTGGCAGCGGCAGGCGCGCTCCTCCGGGAGCGGGCTGGGGTTCGACGGCGGTGCGCTGGTGGCCGCGCTGGAGCGCCAGGCCGACGCGGAGGCGGCGGCCGAGGCAAACGGCGCGATCCTGACCGCGACCGAGCCGACCGAGTTCGCCACGGGCGAGGCGTTCGCCCACACGGCCCTGCTGGCGGGGCGGCCGGGCAACGAGGCGCCACTGCGCGAGGCGGGGCGGCTGTTCGGGCGGATCGCGCACCTGCTGGACGCGGTGGAGGACCAGGAGGACGACCGCGCGTCGGGGGCGTGGAACCCGATCACGGCCACCGGCACCGGGATGGCGGAGGTGCGGCGGCTGTGCGACGACGCCGTGCTGGGGGTGCGGCTGGCGCTGGGCGAGGCGGAGTTCACCGACGACCGGCTCGTGCGCGCGCTCCTGGTGCGCGAACTGGAGCGGTCGGTGTCGCGGACGTTCGCGCGGGCGGGGTACCCCGGCCACGGCGGCGCGCACGGGCACGTCCACGGGGACGGGCACGCGCCCGGCGGTCCGGGTGCCGGGTATGTCGGGCACGACGGGCACGTCCACGGGGAAGGCGGCCACGGCGGGAGCGGCGGGGGGCCGGGCCACCCGCACGGGCCGGGCGGGCCGGGTGGCACTCCCGGCCCCGGCGACGGCAAGGGCGGGAAGGGCGGGAGCGGGGGTCGGCGCAGGCGGCGGCGCGGCGACCACGACCAGGGCGGCTGCGTGTGCTGCTGCAACTGCGAGACGCCCCGGATCCACCGCCCGCCCCGGCCCCGGGGAGCGCTGGCCGGGTGCGCCGTGGCGCTGTTCATGTGCTGCACCTGCCAGCAGTGCTGCCGCGACCCGCACCCGGGCCCGTGGTCGGGCCGACCGGAGGAGGCGTGGTGCGACGGCTGCGCCGACATCTGCGAGGGATGCGGTGAGTGCTGCCGGTGCTGCAGCGTCTGCGAGAAGTGCGACGGGTGCGACTGCGGGTGCGACTGCTAGAGCGCTGACGGGGCTTTCCCGGAAACGCGGGCGGCGCGCCCGGTGTGCGGACGCGCCGGGTGCCCGGTGCCGGAGTCCGCGGACCGCGCGGCTGCGGGTGGCGCCGGGGCGGCGCCGGCGGCCGCGCGGGTCAGGCGGCGGTGCGGGCCAGCAGCGGGCGGTCGGCCACGCCGAGGAGGCGGGCCACGCCGTCGGGGTCGGCGGCGGGGTGGGTGACCTGGGCGCCGGAGGAGTCGCGCCAGCGGAACTGGCCGCCCCAGCACCACACGGTCAGTCCGGGCCGCAGGGAGAGCAGCGCCACACGGCCGAGCTCGCCCGCGTACATGCGCTGCCATCCGGCGGCCATGAGGCGACCGTGCAACTGATGGACGGCCTGAGCGGGCGTCACCGGCGCCGAGCCGGTGATCGTGGAGAGCGTACCCACGGACGCGAGCCTTTCCAGACGGCACCTGCGGGCGGCACATCGGCGGCACTGCCCGCGTCTGCATTGGTGCGGCGTACGGAACAACCGTCGCCAGCGACGCTAATCCCCCGTTCCGGGCCTGCGCAAACAATTCCCTTCAATTCGATCACGCCTGGATCACAACGTCACCGGCCGACTACAGCCGCGGCGGCGAGGGGTTCCCCGGTGGGGCACGCCGCATGCGGCGTGCCCGGAACCGGCCGCGGCCGCGTGGCGGCCGGGGCGCGGGGGTTCCCCCCGGGCGGGGGTGCCGGCGCGGGCCCGTTCCCGGTGGTCAGCGCCATGGTCGTACGAGGACCGGCCGCACACCGCCGGAAAGGGGCCGGCAGAACCGCCCGCAGCCCTCGGGCGCCGGCGCGGAGCCGGCGCCCGAGGTGGCCGACGCTCTCCGGGGGGAGTGGAAAGAGCGTCAGCGTCCAGGGAGGCTGCGTGTGCGGTCCACCGGTTCACCCCGCGGCCCCGCGCGGATGGGCTCCGTGCGGAGACCGCGCCGGTGCGCGGTGGTCCGAAGGGAGACCGGTGGCGGGAGGTCCCGCCGTGCGGCTCAGGACCCCGGGGAGGGCGCACGGGCGGTACGACGACTCAGCCGCCGGATTCCCGTCCGGTTTCCGCTTCATAAAGCTGAGCCTATTCATCTCCGAGCGCCCGCGGGGCGGAAACTCGAAAAACCGCGGCCGGGTGCCGGAGAACGGGCCGGGAACCGCCGCCGCGCGCCGGTTTCCCTTCCCGAGGAGGCGGGTCCCTACCTTCTCGGGGGCGGCGGCCCCGACCCCGCCGGACACGACCGGGGCGATCCCGGACAGGCCCGACGCGCGGGTGTGCGCACCGGGAGAGGGGAGCGGCGCCGCACCCGCTCCCCCCACGGTAGGGCACTCCCCCGCGGAATTCCTATGTCCGGTTGCACGAATCTTCCCGTTCTGTTGGCTTATACGATGAGGCCGTCTCGCGGCCATTAGCGCATAGGCGCGGAATGGTTTGCTGAAACGTCGCTTCAAACGCGTTTTTACCGGTTTATGAGGTGTGCGGCGCGGCGCGCCGAATCGGTGGTTCGGGACAGGAGTCAAGAATCGGCGAGCCGGTGCGCGAGGGCCGTGTGCCGCCGCCCGGCGGTGGCGTTGCGCACGGCCTGGGCCACCGCCCGGCGCGAACCGACCAGGACCACCAGCTTCTTGGCGCGCGTGATGGCGGTGTAGAGCAGGTTGCGCTGCAGCATCATCCAGGCGCTGGTGGTGATGGGAATCACAACGGCGGGGTACTCGCTGCCCTGGGAGCGGTGGACCGTCACGGCGTAGGCGTGCACCAGCTCGTCCAGCTCGGCGAAGTCGTAGGAGACGTCCTCGTCCTCGTCGGTGCGCACCGTCACCGCCTGCTCCACGGAGTCGATCCCGGTGATCACCCCCAGCGTGCCGTTGAAGACGCCGTTGGCACCCTTGTCGTAGTTGTTGCGGATCTGGGTGACCTTGTCGCCGACGCGGAAGGTCCGCCCGCCGAACCGGCGCTCGGGCGTGCCCTCGCGCGCGGGTGTCAGGGCCTCCTGCAGCAGGGTGTTGAGGTTGCCCGCGCCGGCCGGGCCCCGGTGCATGGGCGCCAGCACCTGGACGTCGCGCCGGGGGTCCAGGCCGAACCTGCGGGGGATGCGGTTGGCGACGACGTCGACGGTGAGGTGGGCGGTGGCCTCGGGGTCGTCGCTGGGGAACAGGAAGAAGTCGGTCATGCCCGCGAGTTCGGGCGGCCGGCCGGTGTTGACCCGGTGGGCGTTGGTGACCACCCCCGACTGCTGGGCCTGGCGGAAGACGTGGGTGAGCCGCACGTTCGGCAGCGGGGAGCGGTCGTGGAGCAGGTCGCGCAGCACCTGCCCGGCACCGACGGAGGGGAGCTGGTCGACGTCGCCCACCAGCAGCAGGTGCGCGCCCGGGGGGACCGCCTTGGCGAGCTTGTTGGCCAGCAGCAGGTCGAGCATTGACGCCTCGTCGACGACGAGGAGGTCGCAGTCGAGCGGGCGGTCGCGGTCGTAGGAGGCGTCGCCGCCGGGCTTGAGCTCCAGCAGCCGGTGCACGGTGGAGGCGTCGTGGCCGGTCAGCTCGGTCATGCGCTTGGCGGCCCGGCCGGTGGGGGCGGCCAGGATGATCTTGGCGCGCTTGGCGGCGGCCAGGGTGATGATCGAGGCGACCGTGAAGGACTTCCCGCAGCCGGGCCCGCCGGTGAGGACCGCGACCTTGCGGGTGAGCGCCAGCCGGACCGCCTGCTCCTGCTCGGGGGCCAGCGCCGCGCCGGTGCGTTCGCCCAGCCACTTCAGCGCGACGTCCCAGTCGACGTCGGCGAAGGCGGGGAGGCGGTCCTCGGCGGCGGAGAGCAGCCCGCGCAACTGGGCGGCGAGGGCGGCTTCGGCGCGGTGGAAGGGCACCAGGTAGACGGCGGTGACGGGTTCGCCGTCGGGGCCGGGGACCTTCTCGGTCACGACCCCCTCCTCGGCCACCAGGGTGGCCAGGCACTCGATGACCAGGCCGGAGTCGACCTGGAGGATCTTCACGGCCTCGGCGATCAGCCGCTCCTCGGGCAGGTAGCAGTGGCCCTCGGAGGTGGACTCCGACAGCGTGAACTGGATGCCGGCCATGACCCGCTGCGGGCTGTCGTGCGGAATTCCCACGGCCTGGGCGATGGTGTCGGCGGTCTTGAAGCCGATGCCCCAGACGTCGGCGGCCAGCCGGTAGGGCTCGGTGCGCACGACGTCGATGGCGGAGTCGCCGTACTTCTTGTAGATGCGTACGGCCAGCGAGGTGGAGACCTCGATGCCTTGGAGGAAGACCATGACCTCCTTGATGGCCTTCTGCTCCTCCCACGCCTCGGCGATCAGGCGGGTGCGCTTGGGGCCGAGGCTGGGGACCTCGATGAGGCGCTCGGGGGTGTGCTCGATGACGTCCAGGGCGTCGACGCCGAAGAAGTCCACGATCCGCTCGGCCAGGCGCGGACCGATGCCCTTGACCAGGCCCGATCCCAGGTAGCGGCGCACCCCCTGCACGGTGGCGGGCAGGACGGTGGTGTAGTTCTCGACCATGAACTGCCGGCCGTACTGCGGATGGGACCCCCACCGCCCCTCCATCCGCAGCGACTCCCCGGGCTGCGCCCCGAGCAGCGCGCCCACGACGGTGGTCAGCTCCCCGCCGCCGCGGCCGGTGTCGACCTTGGCGACGGTGTAGCCGGTCTCCTCGTTGGAGAAGGTGACACGCTCCAGCACCCCCTCCAGCACCGCCGGCCGGAACCCGCCCGCCCCGGCCCCCCGCTGCCCGGATCCCTGCCCCATCGGGCCCTCCTCCCGCGCCGCCGACCTTCCCCATCATGCCGCCCGCCGCCGACCCCTCGCCGCCCCGGAAGACCCCCTGTGGACGACCACCGGCACGGGAGCGCGCGAAGACCGGAGCGGCCCGCCCTCCCTCAGCGGTGGCACCGCGGCGAGGCCCGAGGGGCGCCCGGCCCAAAGAACGGCAGGTCCCCCTCCGCAGCCGCGGCACCGTGGCACCGCGCCCCGAGACCTCTCACCACCGCCGCGACAACCCGTGCACGGCGGGCGGGACGCGCGGATGGGCGGCCCCGGACGCCCGACGGGACCCCCTCCCCCAACCGCGGCATCGTGGAGGAATCCCGACCCTCCCCCTAGACTTCTGACCGCCGCCGCGGGCACCGGTGCCGGCGCCGTGCAGCGGCCGCCCCACGTCCGCCGAGTCCCTGGACGGCCCCGATGCCCCTCCCCCGCCGCCGTTCAGTTTGGCGGACTCTACTCAGCACCCGGCGCGGCTCCCATGGGCCGATCGCGGTCGGATCCGTGGTGGCAGGAGCGGTGGCAGCCATGGCAGCCGCGGCGGCGGTGGCGGCGTGAAAGCGCGGGGGATCCGCCGCCTGCACCGGCTGCTGCCGGAGGACCCGACCCACGTCGGGCCCTACGAACTCGTCGGGCGCGTGGGGGCCGGAGGCATGGGCACGGTCTACGCGGCGACCATCCCGGGGGTGCGGGGATACCTGGCGGTCAAGGTGATCACCGAGGAGCACGCCACAACCCCCCGGTTCCGCCGCCAGTTCGCGCATGAGGCGCGCCTTCTGGCCCGGGTCAACAGCCCGTGCGTGGCCCGGTTCGTCCAGGCGGACGTGGAGGCGCCTTTGCCTTGGCTCGCCACGGAGTACGTGCCGGGCCCCACCGTGCGCCACCACGTGGAGCGGCACGGCCCGCTGCGCGGCGGCATGCTGTGGGGGCTGGCCGCCGGAGCCGCCGAGGCGCTGCGGGCGGTGCACGCGGTGGGGATCGTGCACCGCGACCTCAAGCCGAGCAACGTGGTGATCGCGCCGTCAGGACCCAAGATCCTCGACTTCGGGATCGCCCGGCCCACCGCGCCGGAGGACCCCACCCGCTGGATGCGGGTGCGCCGCTTCCGCCGGAGGGTGCGCACCCTCCGCCTTCCCGAGCCCGCCGACCTGCCCGGCGACCCGGAGGCGTCGGCGGTCCCGGCCGACCGCGTGGGCACCCCGGGATGGATCAGTCCGGAGCAGTACCGAGGACAGCCGGCCACCGACCGGTCCGACGTCTTCCTGTGGGGCTGCCTGGTGGCGTTCGCCGCGGCGGCCCACGACCCGTTCGGCCACGGCCACCCCAAGGAGATGGCCCGCCGGGTGCTGCGCGAGGAGCCCGACCTCGACCGCCTGCCCGGGCGCCTGGAGTCCTTGGTGCTCGCGGCGATGTCCAAGGACCCCGCCGACCGCCCGACCGCGGCCGAGGTCCTGACCGAGACGCTTTCGGCGGCCGGCCACCCCGGTATGCCGTACTCGGCTGCCCTGAGCGACCTCCTCACCACGCAGTGGACCGAGGTGGCGGTGCGCCTGCCCGCCCCTCCGCGCCAGGGCGGATTCAGCCTCTGGCCGTCCCGCTGAGGCCGCCACCCCGGCCACCGCACGGACCACCCGGAGGGCGGCCCCGCCCCGACCGCCCCGGACGCCCGCCACCAGGACAGACGAACGCCACCCCGCCCGCACACGGGCTGGCGCCCCGGACCGTAACGCACGCCCCGCCCGCTCCCGGCACGGTCCACCGCCACCACCCCGTCCACCCCCGGCGCTGTACCCGCCACCGCCCCCGCGCCCGCCTCCATCACTCGTCGTCAGCACCATCACCACCGTCGTGCCCGCGCCTCGGTGCCGCCCGCTCGTCGCAGGCCGCCCTGCTCCGCGCCGGCAGGCGCGTGCGCGGCCGCTGGCTGACCAGCCCCCGCTCCAGCGCCGACCCGCACAGCCGCGAACTCGTCCCCGGCCCACTGCACCCGGCCATGTCCCGCAGCGTGCGCCCCACCCCCGTCAACCAGAGGGGCGCCCTCCGCACCACGTCGGAGTCCGCCACCCGCAGCCGATGGATCCGCACCCCGGGGGCGACCCCCCGCAGCCCGCTCCGCCCTCCGCGCGACCGGGGCCGCCCGCGCAGCGCGATGTCCACCGTGCGCCCATCCCACGGCGGCAGCCCGTCCAATCCCCACAGCCGGGCCGCTGTGTCCCGACACGCGAACGCGCCGGGCGCCAGCGCCAACTGCGCCGCCATGACCGCCCGTTTCAACGGCGACCCCAACGCCCCGTACCCCGCGACCCGGTACACCCCCCAATGCAGCGTCCGCGCCCACATCCCCCGCCGCAACCGCACCGCCACATCCCCGACCCCCAACCCGGCCCGCCGCGCCTGCGCGGCACTGACCAACCCGAACTGCCCAGCGGCAAACAACGCCACCGCCTCATCGCCCTGACACGGCAAGGAACTCCCCTGAAACATGCCCCCACCCTCCCCCACCCCCACGGCGACCCGCCACCGAAACCAGCAGGCTGTGGATAACTGGAACCTGGCCGTTCCTCGAGCCAGGCTGCAGTCGTAGTACCGCCTGAGGGCTCGAACACCCTCTCTAGAGTCAGTCGGGAACTACACGGTCCAACCAGACTCGGATTTCCGGAAGGAGGTCGATGACGAGGGCTTTGTATTCCGCTTCCAATTCAGTAACGTCGCCTCCGGACGGCTCACCATCCCTGACGATTCTGATGGAGAACGTCGTGCTCTTCACGAGGCCGACGTATGCGATACTCTCACGCCCGTCAACGTGTCCGTATACATGAGCTTCGGTATCAAGACCGCCAAGTCCCCCCTCACTGGAGACGTTGGAGAAGCCGTCAGCAAGATTCGTGCGCTCTTGTTCAAATATTCCTTCGGCTTCTTCGGTGTCTTCACCAACTGCCTGCTGCGAGATGAAGGACTGGTACTCCAGGGAGAACTCGGATGAGACCAATCCACCGATCTGCACCTGCCAAGAACAGGTGTTCTCCAGGACCCGCATGGGACGATCAGGATCATTCATCGCTGTATCGCGAAACGCTGTCTCGTCGTCCAGCCTTCGGGGGGACACAGCCGTAAAGGGCGGCATGCTCTCGACCTCCCTGCAGAGGTCGAACGAGCCCGGCTCAAGTGAGGCCACCGGCCCCCGACTTGGAGCCAGCCCCGGGTCTGCCGTGGGCTCTAGCCCATCGCTCACTGTCCCCACGAAAAGCCGTAGAGCGCCGACCACCACACCCATGACCAGGAAGGCCGCCAAGACTCCGGAACCGACGACAACCAGGAACGCGCGCCACCCGTGAAGCCCGCGCTTCCCGCGCCGTTGGGCAGATGTCTCAGGCATGCTGTGTCCTCATAGGAAATCGACCGGGCTGAAGGGCGCTTACCGCTCCTGGGTCTGGAGCTGCGCTGCAACATCGGGATGCTCCAGCGGGCGAGTGAACCCGAGGACCGGCGAGCGGCCAGCCGCATGGTACTCCCGCACCGCGATCGGCCCGCAGTCGGTGCACCACGCCTCCACCATCAGGCCGTCACCCACGACCATTCCGACATGCCCGGGGCCCGGAGGTTCACCCGGACGCTGCACATCGAAAAACACAAGGTCTCCAGGCTGCTCCCGGCCCTCGGGAACACGTGGCCCGAACGACCACTGGTCCTGCGAGACCCGGGGAATGGACACCCCGATGCTCTCGTAGGCCCGCATGACCAGCCCCGAGCAGTCGAATGCGTTGGGGCCCGTTCCCCCCCACAGGTATGGTTTTCCGCGCTGGTCCAGCGCCCAGTCGACGACCGCCTGACTGAGGTCGTCCGGCGCCTGCCCAATGGGCACGCCCTCCGCGTCCAGTTCGCAGTTGACGGCCGTTTCGATCGCCGTGCTGGTCTCGAACTCGCCTGCGTCGTAGTTCTCGGCCCACGTCATGACCTCGTCGACGTACCACCACGCGTGGTTGTATCCGAAAATCGCCTGCCGCAGGTCTTCTCGGGCGCCATGGGCGATCAGGTAGTCGGCGGCCGCCGGGATGGCGTCCGCGGGGTCGTAGACGTTGACGACTCCATCACCGTTGCCGTCCTGGCCGTAACCTTCCTCAGGTCGATCCTCGACGTCCATGATCGGTTCTCCGCCCCAACTGTTGCCGGCGGCGGAGCCGTCGAGCGCACCGAACTGCATCGGTCCGGCGGCGCCCCAGTCGTTGTGGCCCTCAGTGATTCCGGGCCCGTCCCAGCGCCCGTGCTTGCTTTCGACCTGCCCGATACCCGCGAGGACGTTCCAGGGGATGCCCTTGTCCTCGCCGACCTCCCGGTAGATCCGCAGGTAGTTCTCGGGTATCGAATCCTCGGCGTATCCGCTTGCCTGGGCCTGCTGCGCGTCTTCTTCCGAAATGCAGCGCAACCCTCCGACTGCGTTGAGGATGCCGGGACTCATCGCGGTCATGGGGATGAGGACGATACCCACAACAAGAGCACCCACTACCGCGACACCGACCAGGACGGCGAGCCGGGTCGCGCACGAGCCGGCGTCGCTGCCTTGCGGAGACCGCTCCGCGAAGAGCGCGATCATCGGGTCACCGCCTCACTCCATGGTCCGCGCCACTCCATCGAGTCAGCCCTCTCCGAGGTTCCCGCTGTCTGCGGGCTGGAAATCGAAGACTCGCCATTCGCCGCGTTCCTCCACCACGGTTATGGCGAACTCCCCAAGGTTCTCGGTGGCCCCGTCGGTACCCTGCGT
This sequence comes from Streptomonospora nanhaiensis, assembly GCF_013410565.1. Lineage (NCBI taxonomy): Bacteria > Bacillati > Actinomycetota > Actinomycetes > Streptosporangiales > Nocardiopsidaceae > Streptomonospora > Streptomonospora nanhaiensis. The sequence continues at coordinate 4,611,718 of NZ_JACCFO010000001.1, read as the reverse complement.
GATCGACTGCGCCTCTACAACGAACACCACCGACTCGTCGTCGAAACTGCGGATCCGGTCGACGTTGGCCCGGCCTTGTGCCACGGCCTCCTGCTGTGCCATCTCCTCCCAAAGCGCTCCCGCGCCGGAGCTTTCGGCGAGTGTCTCGGCATAGTCGGCGGTGGCGAGTTCCTCCAGTGACCCGTAGTAGGCCGCAGGCGGCTGCGAATAGTCGATCGTCCCGTACGCCGCCGCAAACCGCTGTGCGGTAGCCGCAGCTCCCTTGAGCTCGTCCTCGGTGAACGGCAGCCAGTCCTGCACGTCCATGTCGTCGGCGGCTGTTGTAGGGATGGGGCTGGGAGGCACCACATCGGAGTTGGCGGCCCCCCCCGCCTCGTCCTGCCCGGACTCGGGGGCGTTGTCCGCCTCCGCACCGTCGTCGCCGCCGTCTCGCCAACCGCCCGTGCTGAGATAGACGCCGAAGACGACGAGAACAACGACCAGAACGCCGAAAAGAAGGCGCTGCTGGCCATCAGTGAGGGGTTTGGGCATCTGAGGGGTTCCTCGGGTCCGACTCGCTTACGGATGATCGGTCGCTGCTCTTCAGCCGACGCCCAGTCAGTCGTCGTCTCGCAGCCAGAATGGGACGTCGCGCTCCGTGTCACGCCGGCGCTGCGCCGTTCCCGTCCAGAAAGGACTTATCGGAGCGTCCTTGCTGGTTCTGGCTGAACCGCTGATCCAGTTCCCGCCTTCACGGTCTCCACCTGATGGCGCGCCCTGCTGCGGTCGAGGAGGCAGCGGCCGCCCTTCCCTGGTACGAGGCGTCCCCCACCGCGATCCTCGGTTCGCCGTTCCCTGAGGTGGAGTGGCGGTTCTGCCGCGGAAGATTCCAGTGCCGGTGCTGGGTGCCGGGCGTGCGTCTCCTTGAGGACGGTCGGCGGGCTCGGCACCGCTCCGAGGAGGCGCGGAAGCCGAACTTCCCGCGCCGGAGCTGAAGACAGCGGCCCATCCCGTATCACCCGTACCCGTGTAGCCGCCGGAAGGTCGGGGAGGAATCGCGCCGCTCGAACCGTGCGATGCAGCCCGCGAACTCCCCCCGCCGATCCCACCGGACGCGGCCTCGCTGAGCCGCGGCGCCTGGGATGAACTGCGGCCGGTCGCCGCGGCACCAGCCGCACGCCCGCGTTCCGCCTCAGTGTTGTCGGTCTGCCTCAGCCGAAGCGGCGGAGGTGCGGCGTTACCGCGTACCCGCCCGTATCCACCGACTCCGCGTGCACGGCGGGGTTCTCCCGGTTGCGCACCGTCCGCGACCGCGGGGTCGGCAATGGACTGGCGAGCAGCCTCGCCCTGTTCAGCCGCGCCAATCCCGGCACCTCCCACCGGGACTGCACCGGCCGCAGCGGCCAGATGCGGCGCCTGCCTCAGTCCCCACCTTTGGGCCCGCATATAGGCGACAGGCGGAAGCACGTTCGCGCTCCTACTGAGGGCGCTGCTGGCCACCGCGTCACTGACCATTCGGGATGTAAAGGTGTTGGCGTTTATGGAAGCAAACAGATGGGTGAACGGACGGCGGTAGATGAAGAGCGCCAAGGTGAACAGCGCCAGCAGGATCATCTGCAAGCCCCATCCGAGATCTGTGGCCATAACGAGGCCGTAACACATCACCAGAATGGATATAAGAAGAACAACAAACACTTGCTTGAGCAGCATACCCAGCAGCATTTCAAACCAGCGCAGGAGCACAGTGCGCCCGTAACCGGGGTGAATTCCAATAAGCAGGAATACCGGCGACAGTAGAAGAAGCAGGAGGAACCCGATCTTCAGCACGATCAGCGCGACTGAGCCCGCCAAAATGAGCCCGCCCGCGAATATCGATGCGAAGAGAGCCAGAGTCGCGACTCCGAGCCTGCTGCCCTGCTGCTCTCCCTCGAAGAGGGGATAAACCTCGGGGTAGGTGTTTTCAATGTCTGCGGCGATCTCCTCATAGGATTGACGCTTGTCCTCATACAATTGGGTGGCATCAAGATCACCGTCCGCAATCTGTTGCTGCTCAGCCCTGCTGATTCCCTGGGCCGCAAGAAGATCAGTTCCGTGGCGAGCAGCGACAACATTAGCAACAGGGCCTGTTCCGAACTCGCCCGCAACCCATGGTCGGCATACCAATCCCGACCATAGCATCTGCGAGTTTTTCCTGACCGCGAAGTCGTTCTGGCTTTCCCACTCGGCCCTTTGGACCTCCTCCGCTCCCCGTGGGCATGTCTGGGAAGCTCCCGGGGGCGTGACCCGCGAAACCGCGGAGTTCACTAGTTGCCCACCGGAGTTCACGATGTTTCCGGCGTAAGAGAGGATCTGTCCCGGGTTCACGAGGATCCACATGGCCAGGACCGTTGCCAGGACCATCCAGACCGAACTCTCGATGGTCAGGGTGACACGCTTGCGGATCAACCCGTACCAGCCCAGCCACACCGCCCCAAGAATGATCACGGTCGGCAGGAGCGGCCGCCACACCCCTTCGCGGAGTTCGACGATCACCGACTCGACCAGAGCGTTGAAACTCTCCAGCAGGCCGTCGCTCGTCGCCGCCTGGTAGACGGTGATCGTGGACTGGTTGATCGTCTTCGACAGGTTCCAGGCGGTGTTGCTCAGGGTGGCGACCGAGGCGGAGCCCAGTTTGTCGACGCAGGACTCGCGGATCACGTGCCACTGCTGGCCCGCTGTCCCGTACTGGCCGTAGATGCTGGAGTCCGGCGGCAGGCCGTCGGGCGAGGCGGCCACGGCCTCGGCGGACTGCGGCGGCACCAGGAGGCCGTCGGCTCCGCTGCCGGCGGCCTCGGGTTGGGGGGCGGGTTCGCCCTCGCAGACGGGGGCGGCCTGGGCGCTGCTGAGGGGGGTCAGCAGGAAGGCCGCCATGAGCAGGGTCATGACGAGGCCGCGCTTGAGGCGGCGTTGGCGCGGGCGGCCGGCGGGCGGGTGGGTGGGGGTGTCCGTGGGCGCGCCGGTCGGATGCGTGAACGTCACTGGTGGTGCCCCGTCCTCGTGGTGCCTCCCGCGCTGCCCGTCCCAACGAGGGCGCCGGGGCCGGCGGTGTCGTCTTCGGCGGTATCGGGTCGTTGCCGGGTGGGGTTGGTGTCCAGCCACGCCAGTAGCTCCTCGGACACCAGGTCGACGGCGATGCGCCCGGCGCGGCCGTCGAGGTCTCGGAAGATGCACTCGCCGTTGCCGAGGTTGCGGAGCATCGCCTGGTGCTCCTCGGACGGGTCGACGCCCAGCAGCGCCATCACGCTCTCCACCTCGAACCGCTCACTGGAGCGGAACGCGAACACGCTCGACAGGCAGTTGGTGACCTGCTCGTTGAGGAGGTCACCGGCGTTCTGGCTCACCAGGATCAGGGCGGTGTTGCGCGAGCGGCCCATCCGCGACACCTCCGGCACGAGCTTGGCGCCCTCCGGGGTGGAGGTCACCGCCCACGCCTCGTCGAGGAAGATGGCCTTGGGCAGGTGGCGGTCGATGCCGTTCATCAACCGCCGCGCGAACTGGCTCACCAGGTAGAGCAGGGCGACGCTCAGCCGCTGCTCGTAGGAGTAGTCGTCGCGCTGGATCGTGGAGTCGGGCAGGGTCAGGCCGCCCAGCGTGAACACGGTGGTCCAGCCCTCCGTGTCGATCTGGGTCTGGCCCTTGGGGTCGAAGCACAGCCCCGCCAGCCGCATCTCCGACATGGAGCGCAGCACCGCGCCCAGGTTGCGCGAGGCCGCGTCGTCGGAGTCCTCAAGGTAGGCGACGACCTTCGCCAGGCTCGGGCGCGGCTGGTTGGCCACGGCCGCGACCGCCTGGATCATGGCCGACTCCCGCTCCTCGCTCATGCGGGGCAGCAGCAGCCGCAGGGTCTCGGTGGCCATGGTTTTCTGGGTCGAGAGGTCGTCGCCGAACGAGAACGGGTCGAGCAGGCCGGGCTCGGCCGAGGCCATCGACATGATCCGCGCCTTGCGGCCGCGCCGCTGCAGCAGCCGCACCAGCGACTCGGCGTCGCCCTTGGGGTCGATGGCGGCCACGGTGACCCCGCGCAGCGCCAACTGGTAGATCAGCAGCAGCGCCAGCGTGGTCTTGCCGCCGCCGGGCTCGCCGGTGATCGCGATGGCGGTGGGCCGGTTGCGGGCCGCCGCCACCATGGGGTCGAAGTGGACGATGGAGCGCGCCCGCCCCAGGGTCTCGCCGATGTAGGGGCCGGTCCAGCCGGCGCCGCTGGAGTCCCGGCGGTCGCCGAGGTCGATGGTGGCGGTGGGCATGCCCCCGGCGATGGTGCGCAGCGGCTGGCGCTGGGCGTAGGCGTTGAGCCGGATCCGGTCGCCCGGCAGCGACTCCGAGAACAGCGCGAACTGGTCGCCGGTGGAGTTCACGACGTCGATGCCGATGTCGCGGTAGTGCTCCACCACCGCCTCGACCCGCTGCACCAGCAGGTCCTCGGTGGGCGCCGACACCATCAGCCGGTGCCAGCCGTACACGAACGGCAGCCGCTCCTTGGTGATGCCGTGCTCCAGCATCCGCGCGGCGTCGATCTGCTCGGCGAGCGCGATGGGCGCGGGCACCCCCGCCTCGCGGATGTGGGCGTCCATGTCGCGGGCGTGGGCGAGCTTGCGCCCGACGTCCTTGCTGGCCTTGGCCGGCGGGATGAGCTTCATCCGCAGCGAGATCTCGACCGGGAACGGCAGCGCGTCGGCGTAGTGCAGCCACGGCTCGCCGTCGGGGAACGGCATGAGGTCGGGAAACCTCGAGAACGACAGGTGCGCGATGTAGGTGGACCCGGTGGGCTGGTCCAGCCGCAGCAGCGACCGCCCGTTGTGGATCACGCCCTCGACCAGCTGCTCGATCTCGCCCCGGCCCCACGTGCGCCGGCCCGCCGCCGAGCGCCGGTCCTCCTCGATGGTCCCGGTGACCGCGTGCCGGATCAGCCACGCGACCTCGTCGGAGGTGGCGTGGCGGGCGTGCAGGGAGCTGGCCGCAAGGGCCCGCCCCAGGCGCTCGGCCTGGTCGGTCCAGCGGGCGATCTCCTTGGCGTCGATCGCGTCGTCCTCCATGCCCAGGATCTGCTCGCCCCGCTGGTAGGCCGACAGGAACTGGGCGAACACGCTCTGCGACAGCTGGCCGCGCACGCCGCCGCGCAGGCCCAGTCGCACGCCCAGGTAGACCTCCTTGGTCCAGAAGTCCTTGGCCCACACGTGCCGGTACATCTCGTCGAGGTAGTCGTACCACCCCGGCCCGGAGTCGGAGGTGCCGTCGAGCCGGGTGGCCCACTCCGCCGCCGGGTAGGTGCGGTGGGCCACGCGCAGGTGGACCTCGGCGTCGTTCATCCGGATGGCGGCCAGCGCGATCGTGATGTTGGTGGCGAGCGCCTCGCGCTCCTCCGGCGTGGCGAACTCGTAGGAGACCGTCGGCAGCCGGAAGTAGGCCCAGGCGTCGGCTTCGCTGAGCAGGATGCGGTCGTCGAAGTAGCGGACCGAAAGGCGGGTTCCGCCTCTGCTGCCGATCATCGAGTGCCCTCCCGGATGTCGTGTGCAGCGTGGTGGGGTGTGCGGTGCGGGGGCCGCCGCGCGGACGCCGCGACCGCGGGCCGGGCCCCCGCCGTGGTGGTTCGAGGGGTCATCGGCGGGCCTCCGGCGCCCGCCGGGGGCCGTTGCCGCCGCCCGGTGCGGCCGGCCCCGCCCCGGGGCCCGGGGCGGCCGCCAGGCCGTGCATCAGCACCCCGCCGAGGGCCGCGTGCGCGCGCCGCGTGGTGGCGCGCAGCGCGCCGGTGTCGACCACCTTGCCGGCCGCCAGGTGGTCGTCCCACGGGACGCGCACGATCGCCCGGCAGCGGCCGCGCGCCACCTGCTCGGCGGCGTCGACGTCGGCGAGGCTGCGCTTGCTGACCCCGTTGATGACGACCACGGCCTTGGACCGCAGCGCGGCGTAGCCGTGCCCGTCGAGCCACTCGAAGGTCATGGCGACGGCGCGGGCGGCGTCCTCGCTGGCCGGCGCCACCAGCACCATGCCGTCGGCCACCGGCAGCGCGCGCGCCACCCCGGTTGCGGCGGGGTCCAGCAGCGCGACCTCGTAAAACTGCTCCAGCAGGCCGGCCAGCCCCGCGTAGTCGCGGTCGTCCAGGGTCTGCACGTAGGGGTCGTCCAGGGTGGAGACGACCTCCAGGCCGCTGGGCGACTGGGAGGTGTAGCGGCGCATGCCCAGGTAGCCGTGGACGGCCTCGGCGTTGGCGAGCAGCGAGGTGAGGGTCTCGGGGGTCTCGGCCCGCACGCGCCGCGACAGCCCGCCGCCGCCGGGGTTGACGTCGACGGCCACCACGCGTTCGTCGCGGTAGGCCGCGAGGGTGTGGCCGAGCATGAGGGTGGTGACGGTCTGCCCGGCGCCGCCGGTGCAGCCCAGCACCACCACGGTGCGGGGGGCGGGCAGCGCGGTGCGCAGGCGCTCGATGTCGCCGGGCGGGAGGTCGGACTTCGCCGCCGCCGTGGACCCGCCGGTGACCACTCGCGCCAGTCGGCGCCATCCGCGCGTGGCGCCGGAGTCGGACTCCGCGGCCGGGCGGCCGGCGCCGCCGTTGCCCCGGGCGCGCTGGGAGGGGGTGCCGTTGGGGGTGTCGCCGAGCCGCTGCTGCTCGCCGGTGCCGTGGTCGAGTTGGAGCGACGGCTTGTCGGCGTGGGTGTCGGCGGACGTGCCGGGTGCGGTGCCCGTGGCGCCGGGGGCGGCGGTCCGGGCGGCCGGGGTGTCGGGGTGGGCGCGCGTGTGGTCGGCGCCGCGCCGGCCGGTCTCGGCCGGGCGCTCGGGCGCCTCCTGCGGTGCGGGCTCCGGCGGGGTACCCGGCGGGGTCTGGCCGAAGAGGTGGCTGAGGCGGCGGGCGTTCTGCGCGACGCGGCTGAACACGTTGTCGTCGCCGGCGGCGGGGGTGCGGGAGCGGCCCGTGCGCGGGCGCGCCGAGGGCTCCGAGGGTGCGGCGGTGTCGGCGGAGTCGGAGGGGTCGGCGGTGCGTCCGGGGGCGGCGGAGGGGTGCCCGCCGGTGGGGTTGGCCCTGATGGTCCGGGCCAGCCGGGTGGAGCGCTCGCCGCCGGTGGCGGGGTCGCCGCCGTCCTGGGCCGCCGGAGGCCTGCCGCCGGGTTCGGCGGCTCGGAGGTCGCCGTCGCCGCCGTCGGGGGATCCGGTGCGCTGGGCGAGGTCGCGGCGGCGGGCGCGGATGGCCGCGGCCTCGGCGGCCTCGAGGTCGGCGGCCGTGGTGCGCTGCGGGGCGTTGACGTGGCCGAAGGACTCGTGCTCGCCGGTGCCGTGGTCGAGTTCGAGGGGCGGCTTGGCGGGCGCGTCCGGGTGGCCGGCTTCGCCGGTACCGGCGGCCGCCCGCCGGCCGTCGCCGGGGTCGCTGTCGTGGCTCCGGGCGCCCCGGCCGGTCGCGGCCGGGCCCGGCGTGTCCCGGTCGGGGGCGGAGGGGCCGGATGCGTCGGGGCTGCCGGCGGGCTCGGAGGCGGTGTCGGCCGCGGGGCGGCGGTCGGCGCGACGGATCTGCTCGCTCGCCTCGTCCGCGGCGGGGGCGGGGTCGGTGTGCGGGGCGCGGGCGGTGTTCCGACGCGGGTCCTCGGCGGGCGCGGGCTCGGGGGTGCCCTCGGCGGCGGCACGCTGAGCGGCGGTGCCGCGCTCTCGTCCGGTGGCGTCGTCGGGCACCGTGCCCGGCGCGCTCTCGGCGCGGGCGGACGACTCGACGGTGTCGCCACCGCGGGCGCGCTCCGGTTCGGCGGCCGCGCGGTCGGCCGGGCCGTGCTCGGCGGGCGCGGGGGTGTCGGCGAACCAGGAGACGGGACGGCGCGGCTGCTGCCCGCCGGTCGCCTCGGCGAAGCGCGGCGGGGGCGGCGGCGGGGTGTCGGCGTGGCTGAGGTACCGGTCCAGGACCTCCAGCCGGTCCGCCGGGACGCGGGGCTCGGAGTCGCCGCCGCGCTCGCGCGGGGGTTCCGGACCGGACGCGGCCTCCGCGTCGTCCCGCGAGGCGGCCGAGGCAGCCTCGGGCTCCTCGGTCCCGGCTCCGGCTCCGGCGGCGGAGGGCCCCGCGGTGCCCGTGTCGGCCGAGGCGGCGGCGCCCCGGTCGGTGGCGGGCGAGCCACCGGTTTCCCCGGTGTCCTCGATGTCCCGGGCGGGGCGGGCCGCTGCGGGCTCCTCCGCGCCGGCTTCTGGCGAGTCCGCGTCCGCCACGGCGGGCGCGGCGGTGGCGTCCGCACCCGCACCGGTCGCGGGCCGCTCCGGGGCGGCCGCCCGCGTGCGGTCCCCGGTGGCGGGGTCGGCGTCGTCCCGGTCGTCCCGGTCGTCCCGCGCGCGGCTCGCGCGCGGCGGCGCCGACGCGGCCGCGTTCGCGACGTCGGAAAGGCTTTCGTGCTCGCCGGTGCCGTGGTCGAGCTGAAGTGCGGGCTTGGGCGCCGACAGGTCGGGGATGCGCGGCGCGTCGGCGGCAGCCGGATGCGGCGATTCGGAGCCCGCGGCCGGGGAGCGTCCGGGGTCCATCCGGGGCGCGTCTCCGGGGGCAGGTTCGGCGCCGGGCTCGCGCTCGGCGGCCGTGTCCGCTGCGGCACCCGCGGCCTCGGCGGCGGGGCGGGGGTCGCCCGCGGGCCGGTCCGCCTCAGCCGGGTCCTGACCGGCCGCGGTGTCCGGCGCGGACGGGGCCGCCGGGTCCGTGTCGGGGGTGCGCGACGCGGCGCGGGGCGCGGGCGCACGCTCCTCGGGCGCCGCCATGGCGCGGCTGACCTCGGTCAGGCTCTCGTGCTCACCCGTGCCGTGGTCGAGCTGCAGCGGCGGCTTGCCCTCAGCCTGCGCCCGCGCGGGCCGGGCGGACTTGTCGCCGGTGGACTCCTCGTCGGCGGACTCCCCCGCTCCCTCCGACAGGGCACGGGTGACCTCGGTCAGGCTCTCGTGCTCACCCGTACCGTGGTCGAGCTGCAGCGGCGGCTTGTTCTCGGGCTCGGGCTCGGCCGCCGCCTCGGCGGCCTCGCGCGCGGCCCGCGGCTGGGCATCCTCGGCGGCCGCGCCGGGCGCGGTGCCCTCGGCCTCCGCCGCCTCCGGCGCGGGCTCCGGCTCCGCCTCGCGACGGTCGCCGGTGCGGCCGGGCCGCCCTTCGTCGACGCCGACGGTGCCCGGCGGCGCCGAGAACACCCGGACGACCTCGGAGAGGCTTTCGTGCTCGCCGGTGCCGTGGTCGAGTTGCAGGTGGGGCTTGCGCTCGCCCGGCTCCGCGGTGCCGGCGGACGCGCGGTTTGGCTCGGGCGCGCTCGGCGGAACCGCGTCCGCGCGCGGGGACGCGGGCTCGGCGCGTTCGGCGGGGCGGTCGTCGCGCGGCGCGCGCTGCTCGGCGGCGCTGTCGAGCGGGGTGGGCAGGTCCCACGGCGCGGCGTGCGGGCGCTGCTGGAGGCGGCGGGCGCGCAGCGAGGGGCGGGCGGGTTCGGTGGGCTCGGGGCCGCCGAGGCCCTGGCCGGTGGCGCGCGGCGGCGGCGCGGCGGCCCGCGCGCGCTCGCGGGCGCGCTCGGACTCGCGGTCCGACGGCGCGGCGGATCCGGCGTCCTCCTGCCCGGCTCCTGAAACGGCGTCGGCCGCGTCGCGTTCGCGTTCGAGGCGGCGGGTGACCAGGACGCCCTGGATGCGGCCGCGCAGGCGGCGCTGCGGGCCGGGCCGGTCCGCGGCGTCGGGTTCGGCGGGGTCGCCCTCGGAGCCGGTGCCGGAGCGCTCCCGGCGCTCCCACGGGCGGGAGCGGCCGAACGCGCCGGAGCGCGCGGCGGAGTCGTCGCGGGGGCGCTCGGGGGAGGCCGGGGCGTCGGGGTCGCCGGCCGGCAGCGGCTCGGCGGCCGCCTCGTGGCCGGCGTCGGCGCGCTCGGGCGCGGCGGGGTCGGCGTTCCGGGCGCGCGGGGCCTCGGCCGGCGTGGGCGGCGCCGCCATCATCTCCTCGGCGCGGCGGCGCGCCGAGGTGTCGCGGTCGGGCGCCGGATCGCCCGACGGAGCGGGGTCGTGGGCGGCCTCGGGGCGGTCGGGGACCGGCTCGGCCGGGGTGTCGCGGTGCTCGGGCGCCGCCTCGGGAGCGGAGTACGCGGCCGCGGGGGCGCCTGCGGTGTCCCGCCGGTCCGGCCGGACGCCGTGGTCGGGGGACCGCTCGTCGGTGTAGTCGGCGAGGTGCGCGGCGAGTTCGGCCGGGGTGCGGGCGGCCCCGGGGATGGGACCGGTGTGCCCGGACGGACGGCGGCCGCGCCCCCGGACGGTCTGGGACTCGCGCCGGGCGGGGTCGGTGCCGGACCCGGTGGCCGGCTTCTCCAGCGCGAAGCCGAAGTAGTTGAGGACCTTCTTGCCGACACCGCGCCGGGGGGTGCCGCGCTCGCGGCCGTAGTCGCGCTCCCACACGCGCCGCTGGTCGAGCGAGTCGGGTTCGGCGGCCTCGGGCAGCGGCAGGGGGGCGGGGTCGGGGCGGGGGTCCGCGGCGCGGCCGGGCCGCAGCCCGTTCTCGCGCGCGGACCGGAAGGCGGTCTCGCGCTCGGCCTCGCCCGGGTCGTCCTGGGGCTCGACCCGGCGGGGCGCGGGGTCGGCCGCGCGCGGCTCGGCGGGCTCCGGCTCCCACTCCCACGGCTCGTCGTCGGGCGTGTCGGCGAACGCGGCCTCGCGCTCGGCCACCCGCTCGCGGACCGAGGGCGGGGGCTCGGCGGGGATGTAGGGACCGGCCGCGGCCCAGTTGGCGGAGTCGTCGGACTCCGCGCGCGGTTGAGCGGCGGCGGGCTGGTCGCCGTTCCACAGCGGCGCGGGATCGGGGTTTTCGGTCGGTCCCGAACCGGCGTGCGCCCGCGCGCCGTGCCCGTTGGGCGAGGCGGGCAGAACCTCGTCCAGCGACGGTGCCTGGCGGGCGGTGCGGCGCGGGGCGGGCGGGGCCGCCTCGGCGCCGCGGTCGGTGCGGCGGGCGCGGGTGCGCTCGGCGGCCTTGGCGGCCTTGGCGGCCGAACGCGCGCCGCGCTTTCGGGGTGCGGGCAGCGGCCCCGCCGCGGGGTCGCGGTGCCACACGCGTACGGCGACCCGGATCTCACCCGGCTCGCGCTCGGGCGCCAGCCGGGTGTAGACGCGGGCCTCGGTGACGTAGCGGACCTGGGAGACGACGAGTTCGCTGAGGCGCTTGCCCTCGATCACCGGCCGGGTGGCCAGGAAGGCGATGACGAACGGCGGCACCAGCCACACGACGTGCCAGGGGGTCTCGAAGGGGACGCCGAGCAGCCCCATGAGCATCAGCCAGACGGCGAACACGCCCAGGAGAACACCAAGGTAGACGACCGAGACCGGCTGCGGCAGCCGGAAATCGTAGAGCTTGTACAGCCGTTTCTCGATACGCCAGATGTTGGTGTACGTGGGCAGGTCCACGTCTCCGGCCTCCTACTCGGTCGAGACGCCCATTGCTCGCGCGATGGCCACCGCGGTGACCTCGATGATCCCGGGCACGTAGAAGACGATCCCGATGAAGATCGCCAGGATGATGAATTGCGCGAACCGGGTGATCTCCCTGGTGAACAGGAAGAAGATCGCGACGACCGACACGATCACCAGGAACAGCGGCCCGAAGAAGCCACGCAGGAAGTCGGCGAGCCCCGAGGTGTCGGGGGCGTCCTCGGTGGCCGCCAGCGCGAGAGGGGCCGCGACGTCCAGAGCCGCGTGCGTGAGACTGGAGAGCAGGGGGAGCATGTCAGTCGCCGTCCCCTCGCGTCTCACATCTGTGCTGCATGGTGCTTCTTCTCCTTGGCTTCGAGCCCTGCCGGGATGGTGCGGCGATCACTCGCCGAACGACTGCGGGGCTCCTTGGATGTCTCGGACATACCAGGTCTCACCGTCGCGGACGACGGTCAACTCGTAGGTCTGGGTCAGCTCGGCGGGGGTGGACTCGTCGGAACCGGCCAGCCGCCACACCACCGTGGCCGTGACCTGTCGTCCATCATCATCCCTCGAACCGTCCACGGGCACGGCGATATCGGACAGTTCGGCGAATTCCAGGGTGTCCGGCGGCAACTGCTCGATCCGGGCGCCGGGCTCCACGAAGTCGGACAGGAAGCCGGGGTCCTCGGCGTAGGCCGCGAAGAACCGCTCCAGGCGCGGCACCAGCTCGTCGCGGACGGCGGTGTCGGTCTCGGCGGACTCGGGCTCGGGGAGGTCGGCCCGGCCCGGGCTGGCGAGCAGGGCGGGCGGACCGGAGACCACGAGGCTGTCGGAGTCGGCGGCGTAGACGGGGACGTCCAGGCTCATGGGCGCGCCGTTGACGTCGGCGCTCAGGGTGACCACCGCGTTGTGGTCGTCGCGGATGTCGACCCCCACCACGCCGAGGTTCTCGCCGGTGAGCGCGGAGTCCTCGACGGTGAACTCGGTGGCGCGGCCCTCGGGGACGTAGGCGGCGAGCGCCTCGGCGCGCTCCTGGCTCGAATGGCCGCCGGTGTTGAGGTAGACGTCGGCGAAGCGCAGGGCGAACCCGGCCGCGGCGGTCTCGGGGAAGGCGGGCTGCTCGGCGGCGGGCTCCTCGTCGGCGGAGGGCTGGGCGAACCCGTTGCGCAGCGGCTGCCAGACCCCGTTGAAGATGACGACGGCGATGAACGCCCACAGCACGGCGCGGCCGATCCACACCCACCAGCGCCCCCCGGAGCCGGCGCGCAGCCGCCGGGTCCGCTGCGGAGGGTCGCCGAAGTCGTCGTAGAGGTCGGCCGCGTCGGCGGCGTCGTCAGCGGGTCGGCCGCCGCGCCGCGCGGTCGGCTTGCGAGCCATCACGCCTCCCCATCCCGTCCCGAGCACTGGCCCTGGCGGCCGTTTTCCCGAACCATGTCTACCCCATACCTATGGTGCGCCATTGTTTCGGATCTCGACCGCCAATACTCCTCCGTGTTTCGTGTCCATGCACACGGTGCACCCCGGACGCAGCTCAAGATCGAGGGGCGATTGGGGCACTCCGGGGCAATACCAGCAAAACTCAGGAAACAGCCATGGTCAACGCCGTAATTGCGGATGGCCCGGAAAGGAAGCTAGCGCTGTTCAGGAAGGCGGATGTGGCGTTTAGGTCTCTAGAGAGCTCGCGCCGGCCGGTGGCGGCGCCGCACACGGCGGCCACTCCACACCCTAGGCCCCGGGTGTGACATTCCACCCGGTCCCGGGAGGGACCGGCCGCGCGGGCGCGGCCGCGCGCGGCCCTAGACGTTGAAGCGGAACTCCACCGCGTTCCGGCACGTAGGACCATCTGCGTCAGCGCCGGTAGACGTCACGTCGGTTACCTGCCGCGACGACCATGACGAGAAGTTCGTCATCGCGGATCTCGTAGATGACTCGACAGTTCCCCGTGCGAACGCGCCAGGCGTCACGGCCGGTGAGCTTCTTCGATGCCGGAGGTCGAGGCTCATCGGCAAGCAGGGCGAGCACTGCAGTGACCCGCTCCTGTCCGTCCCGCGGGAGCTTCCGGATCTGTCGGCGCGCAGCGGATGAAATCCGGACGGTATAGGTCACAGACCGAGCTCGCGACGGAGCTCGTCGAGCGTGACGCTCTCGCCGCCCTCGGCCTTCGCAGCGTCGTACGCCGCGATGTCCTCCAGTTCTTCGGCTGCCTCCAGCAGCCGATCGAGCGTGTCGACATCCACGATCGCCCCCACTCGCCGATCATGGCGAGTGAGGTACACGGGCTCGCTGTGAGCACGATCGATGAGCCGGCCGAGCTGGTCGCGAGCCTTCGTTGCCGTGATCTCCATGACTCAATACTACCCTGAAATGTACATTGCTGGGTAGCTACCTCGACCTTGGCAGCTACGTCAGCATCGAACCGCGGAGGCACGCGCTCGGCGCATCACAGCGCCCAACGCGCCAGCGCGATCACACGTTGAACCTGAATTCGACCGCGTCGCCGCAGCTAACAACCTCAGCGGACAATGGTCCGCGAGTCGCTGGCCTGATCGCGAGATAACCAGCCGCGAAGCACGTCGATCCACTCGTCGAAGGCGTCGAGGTGCGCATCATGGCTGCCGCCAGAGAGATCGACTCTGACCGTCTCGGGCCTGCGCCGGATCAGCTCGTCCTTGTCGGCATCGCTGAACATCCCGTGCTTGGCGAAAATCGCGAGCGTCGGAACCTGCAGAGCTTCCCACTCGTCCCAGCGCGGTTCATGCACAGCCTCGATCGTGCGTTGCATGACCGCGGCGTCGAAACGCGGGACGAGCCCATCATCCGTCGACTGGAGATCCGCTACCCAGGCATCAACGATCGCGTCATCACCGAGGAACTCGCGGGCAGCGGCCTCGTCCCGGAACGGAACCGGCCAGGACGCGAAGTACGCGCCGAGACCAGCAGCCTCGCGCGGATCGTCACTCCCCGACACATGACCTTCGAGCATCACGAGCCCCTCGACCAGGTCTGGGCGCGCTGCTGCTGCGAGAAAAGCAGTGTGGGCTCCCATCGACTGCCCGACGAGCGTCGCTCGACTCCCTGGGGCGAGCTCCTCGATCGCCGCCACGACGTCGCCGACGAAGGCGCCGCGGGATAGATCATCGGGAAGCCGCGTGCTCGCACCGTGCCCTCGCTGGTCCACGAGCAGGACCCGATGGTCCTGCAACGCTCGCGCCGTGCGCAGCAACTCCCGCGAGCTCCCGGCAAGCCCGTGCAGCAGCACGACGACAGGGCCGTCGCCGCCGAGGTCGGTGACCGCGATGCAGACGCCTCCGGGGCGTTGCACGACGCAGCTGGTCACGCGACCTGTAGCGGCGCGATCGCCGCGATCTGCTCACCTGCTGCGTCCTCGGCGCGGTCGAGCTCATAGTGGCTCTGCAGGTTGATCCAGAACTCGGCCGACGTGCCGAAGTACCTCGCGAGCCGCAGCGCCGTGTCTGCGGTGATCCCCCGCTTGCCGTGCACGATCTCGTTGATCCGCCGGGGCGGGACGCCGATCGACACGGCGAGCTTGTTCTGCGTGATGCCGAAGCCCTCGATGAAGTCCTCCATGAGGACCTCACCCGGGTGAATCGGCTCGATCCTGTCAGTGGTAGTCAACGATCTGCACCTCCTCTGGTCCAGCGTCGGTCCACACGAAGCAGATCCGCCACTGGTCGTTGATCCTGATGCTGTGCTGCCCGACCCGATCGCCCTTGAGCGCCTCGAGCCGATTGCCAGGCGGGACGCGGAGGTCCTCGAGAGACTCTGCAGACCCCACCTGACGTAGCTTGCGCAGCGCGACCCGATGGATCCTCGGATCGATCGAGCGCACGCGCTCACGACGCCACAGCCGTTCGGTGTCCTTGTTGCCGAACGATCTGATCACGAAACCAGTGTATAACGGAGTCCGCCATTAACGCTATACGTTAAACCGGAACTCGACCACGTTCCGTAGCCGAATAACCTTTGCGTACAGCGGGTCTCGCGGTGGCGAGCTTCCGCCGCTCATGGTGCCGATCGCCCGCCTATCCTGGACAAGAGGGCGACCACAGGCCCGCGCGGAGGAGCGAAGGAATGACATCAAGGCCGTGGCAGGGGCGTCGACCGGGGCTGCACCCGGCGTTGTCGACACGTCAGGGGTTCGCGCTCCTTGAAGAGGTCGAGTCAGTGCGCAACCTCCTCCGCGACTCCGTGGAGGCGATCCGGAGCCTTCGCTTCGTCTCCCTGCACGGCGATGGCGTATTCACTCTGGGTAGCATCGGCGTTGAGAAGGCCATGAAGGTCATGCTCGGTTGCAACGAGGTCGAGGCCTCGGGCTCATGGCCTTCCAAGAAAACGCTGAAAGATGACTGGGGCCACGACATCCAGAGGTTAGGTCAGATGCTCGACACGGCGGTTGAACGCGGCCTGGCGCGGTCCACCCACACCGGGTACGCGAAGAGCCTCTCCAATCGGATCAGCGGGAGCGCAACGCTCCCGCTCCTCTTCGCGACGTTCGCACGCTACGGGAAGTCGGGCCGCTTCCATCATTTGGACATCCTCGCCACCAACGAGCCCGGCTCGGATGATCCGCCATCCGAGTACTGGGAGCGAGTCGTATTCCACGTTAGGACCACAGAGCCAGAGTTCGCCGAAGTCCCCTACGGAGAAAACCAAGCGCTGGATGAGTACGAGGCCCGACTGCATGGTCGCATCGCCGACGAGCTTGAAGCCTGGTGGTTCTGCGTCCACCGCCTCGGCGCCATGGGCTGCTTCGGCGACCTGGGCAAGAAGATTGGCTGGGAAATCTGGGAGCCGGGGCGTGGCGAGCCGACGTCCGTAAAGAGCTAGCACACAGCACTAAGACCCGGAGCCGTCCAGGCGAACATCAGAAGCAATCTGGCGGTTGCGCTATCGCGAAGACATGGGCTGAACGAGAAGAAGCGAAACCAGGTCGACGTCCTCTCTGGCTCTGACTTCGGGCAGGTCTGCATCGTCAAGCGCTGACACCGCCATAGCGACCTTCGCTTGCTCGAGTGCAGTCGAGACTGACTGCGCGGACGCGACGGCGGAGTAGAAGCGCGCCGCGAAGACGACAGCGCTGGCATCGTTGATCGAGTCGGACATCGCAATCACAGTCGGTACCGTTTGGAGGAGGTCATCGGCCCCTGCGAGGCTCTCGCAAGCATTGAGCACCACTAGCTGTAGTTGGTCATGACGTTGTCGACGCCGGCGTGGAGGCGTGAGGCCGGGGGCTGATCGCCGCAGGCGGTGTGGGGCCGATGGTAGTTGTAGTGGTGGTTCCAGACGCCGATCGCATCGCGTCGTTCGTTCTCGCTGTCGTAGGCGCGGGCGTAGAGACATTCGTCGGTCATCAGCCGTTGGTAGCGCTCGATCTTCCCGTTGTGCCGTGGTGTGTAGGCCCGAGTGCGCTGCTGCCGGCCAATGAACGCGCTGGTCGAGCGGCGGAACGCTTTGGAGGTGTAGTTCGCTCCGTTGTCCGTGACCAGGCGGGAGATCCGCGTGATGTTGTGAGCGGCGAAGAACACCAGCGCGCGGTGGAAGAACGCGATGGTCGTCACGGCAGTCTCGTTCTCGAGAGCCTCGGTGCAGGCCAGGCGGGAGAACCCGTCCTCCATCGAGTGGAGGTAGGTGTAGCCGACCTTCTGCTTATGAGCGCGCTTGCCCGCCAGGGCCTGGTCGCTGCCGCGGCCGTGGGCCCACCAGCCGCCGCCGTCGGGAATCTTCCCGACCTTCTTCACGTCCATGTGGACCATGTGCCCGGGGTAGCGGGCGATGATCTTCCCTGGGCGGCGCAGGTCCTCCCCCTCCGGAGCGATGTCCCTGATCCGGTTCAGGCCCAGGCGGTCCAGCCAGCGCGTCACAGTCCGCACGCAGCAGCGGATGTGGTGTCGGTCGGCGAGCTCGCGGGCGATCCGGCGGGCGGACCACTTCCGTTTCCGTCGCCAGTGCTCGATCAGCTCGACTACCCAGGCAGCGAGCCTCGAAGGGCGCTCGGCGGGGGCGCTGGAGCGGTCCTCGAGGCCGAGCACGCCGTGGTCGCGATAGCGGGAAACTCACTTCGACAACGTGGCCCGCGCGATGTGGAACTCGGCCGCGACATGCGCGATCGGGCGGCCCTTTCTGATCACCTGGTCGACCGCACGCTCCCTTCCGAGCACGGTCAGCGGGGCATTACGGTGGGTCATGGAACGGGTCCCCTCCCGGACGACGGTTGCTTAGACACCACCCATCGTGCCGGTCAGGGACCCGTTCCTTCATCCCCACTCCGGTGGCTACAACGTCATGACCCGCAACAACTAACCGCTGACAACACGCGTACCACGGCACGTGTCCGAGAACGCTTCTCCCGGGCCGGGATCTTCAGTGCGTTGATCGCACGCACGGCAGAGGCGTACGTACCGACCGTGCCCAACCTGGGAATCGCCTTGGTCATCCCGACTCCGGGTCCGCCAGGAGGAGCACGGAGAACTCGAAGGATGCAGTTGCTCAGGCATCCGCCCGGTCGGATCGTCAGCCTTCCGGAGTGCGCAGGAACCGCGGTCTTCGCGTTGTTTCCGGTCCTCCTCGCCACCAATGAGGTCTGGCCGCGGTTCCCACAACTCGCCTTCCCTAACCACCCGAGTGTGGGCGGAGTGTCGTATGGTGTCCGAAGCTTCGCGTGCCGGTGGCGGACTGCGTCAGGCATGGAGGAGCCGAACTCGAAAGTTCAGTGATGTCTGCTGATCTCGCTTCAAACCTGCAGGTCATCCCTGCGGAGCCGCCGTTCAGCGGTGCCCGTCCTGCGGTGCTGGTGCTGCCGGGTGGTGGCTACCGGTTCCACGCTCCCCATGAGGGTGAGGGCGTCGCCCGGTGGTGGTCCTCCGTCGGCTGCCACGCAGCGGTGCTGCACTACCCGCTACCGTCCGAGTCGCCCTGGCCGTCGCCGCTCGCGGCCGCGCGGGAAGCGCTGCAGTGGTGGCGCACCGGAGACCATGGCCTGGCGGTCGATGCCCGCGCAGTGGGTGTCTTCGGCGCCAGTTCGGGTGGGCACCTGGCCGGGCTGCTCGCCACCGGGGCGATCCTGGGCTCGCTGGAGCAGGCGCCGAGTTCGCCGCCGCGGCCGGACTTCGCCGTCCTGGCCTACTCGGTCGCCGACCTCGACCTGCTCCCTGATGTCGCCGTGTCGGGGATGCTCGGCGGCCGGATGGAGTTGCGCGCCGAACTCTCCCCGGTCACCCACCTCGGCGCGGAGACGTGCCCACTGTTCGTCTGGACCACCATGGAGGACCCACCGGGCCTGACGAACGCCCTTCGGTGGGCGGAGGCAGCGCAGGAGGTCGGTGCTTCCCTCGAGTTGCACGTCTACCCGGAAGGCTGGCACGGTCTCGGCCTCGCCGACGGTGTCTCGTGGGGCGACCCGCCAGCCGGCGAACGGATGCCGCCCCTCGCATCGATCCCACACACCGCGACCTGGCGGGACGCCTGTCAACGGTGGCTCGACGACGTTGTCCTGGGTAATGAACCGACAGGACCGGGCGGCCTTACCGCCCCGTCGTCCCGATGATGCACCGAGAGTTTGCCGCAGAACGCCCATAACACAGGGCAGACTCTCGTCCGGCGCCGTGGCAAAGTCGTACGAGGACAACGTGAAGTCAGCGATTCGGCTCGCGAGGCAGCGCCCAGGCAACGCCCGAGACCGAGGCTCGCTGCCACAGAGGACCCCAGGACATTGACGAGGAAAATCCCGTCCGGCACGGCCCCCAGCCTAGGATCGTCACGTGACCGATCGCTCCTCCCGGACCGTCACCACCCACGACTGGCGCACGGATCTCGATGTCGAGCACCTTGCCGAGGTCCGCGACCGGCTCGGCGACACCGAGGCTGCCGGCGGGCGCCGTCACCTCATCCTCGAGATCCTCGCCTACGCGAATGAGGAGGCCGAGAGCCAGGGCCGCGCCGGCACCGTCATCATCACGGTCTTCCCGCATGGGCGGGTGCGCGTCGCCGATGACGGGCGAGGCACTGACACCCGGCGGGACAGTCGGGGCCGGGTCATACGCAAGCCCGTGATGGCGACGGCCGACCTGCGGTTCCGGGCCGAGGCGACCGCGCCCCTGCTGCCCGACGGGCTACCGCGGGGCGGGATGTCCACGGTCCCGCCAATCGGTGTGGATCTCGCCGGACAGGTAGACAGTGAAACTTATGGCTCGAGCCTCCATTATCGCTGGGAGCGGGGTTGCCCCCTCGTCGTCATCTGATGTCGAGTCTAGACATCAGGCTGGGCGTGCGACTCGCCCACCGTCATCACCGTCGAGCGGTCGTGCTCGTGGCGAGCGCGCGCTCGGAGGGCAGCACCAGGAGCGCGCCCCCTGCGCCGAGGAGTAGCAGCCAGGCAGCGACGTGCATCGCCAACCCGTACCCCGCCGTCAGCGTTTCAGCGGTGAGCTCACTCCCGGTGCGGTGCTGAGCGAGGGTCCCCAGCACCGCGAGCCCTACTGACGCACCGATCTGACGGGCGCTGGACAGCAGGCCGGAGGCCATCCCGGCTTCGTCGTCATCCACTCCGCGCGTCGCTGTGGAGACCACGGGGCCTAGGCACAGTCCGAAGCCGATGCTCGCCACCAAGGATGGTCCGAGGACGTCGACGAGAAAGCTTCCGTCAGGCCGCATGAAACCGAACCACATGAACCCCACCGCCGTGAGGGGGACGCCGGTGAGCATGAGTGAGCGCGGCGGGAGGTGTCTGCCGACGCCGGTGGCGACCACGGCACCGACGATCACCCCGAGCGCGAACGGCAGGAACATCAGCCCGGCGACGGCCGGTGAGTTCCCGAGCACCGTCTGGACGTACAGCGACAGGATGTAGAAGCACGAGGCCATCGCAGCGCCGATGAGCAGATTGATGACGTTCGCGCCCGTGACACTGCGGTTGGCCAGCAGACCGAGGCGCAGGAGGGGGTCGCGGTGCGGAGATCTCTCCACGACGACGAAGAGCGCGAGGAGCAGAGCCGCCCCGGCGAGCACGACGATTGTCTGGGGAGCGGTCCACCCGAGATCCGCCGCCCGCACCACACCGTAGACAAGCGCTGTCATCCCGGTCGTTGCCAGCGCGCCACCGAGGACGTCCGGGCGCTTCGCGCGCACAACGCGGGCGTCCCCCGGCAGGGACCGCCAGGCGAGCCACAGGGGAACCAGGGCAACGGGGACGTTGAGCAGCATTACCCATCGCCATCCCGCGAGTTCGGTGACGACTCCGCCCAGCACGACCCCGAGCGCTGCACCGAGCGCGTTGACGGCGCTCCAGATCCCGAACGCGCGCGCCCGCGCTCGCCCCTCGGGGAACGTCGTGGTGAGCACCGCCAGTGAGGCCGGTTGCATGGCGGCGGCACCCACGCCTTGAAGGCCGCGGGCGGCGACCAGGACTCCGGGGGACGTCGCCAGACCGGCCAGCAGGGACGACAGGGCGAAGACCAGCAGGCCAATGATGAGCACGCGGCGATGTCCGAGGAGGTCGGCCACCTTGCCACCGAGAAGGAGCAGCCCCCCGAAGGTCAGCGCATAGGCGTGGATGACCCAGGACAACTCGCTCGATTCGAAGCCGAGTCCGGCGGCGATATCGGGAAGTGCGACATTGACGATGCAGAGGTCGAGGGAGACCAGGAGTTGGACTCCGTTGACCGCCGTGAGGGTCGGGCCAGGCTTCCGAGCTGAGTCCGGCCCGGACATGACAGATGAGTCTTTCATCGACGACTTCTTTCGTTTGGGCTCGCCGTGGTCGAGGCGAGGAAGACGTGGTGGACGGCCGCCGCGGCGGTCGTGCCTACTGGGTGAGTGCTTGCCGACCGCCTTGGCGGCAGCCGGAACTGGCCCGCTCGCCGATGGTCGTGCGCAGGCGAGGTCCCGCCCCCGACTCACCGCGCCGCCAGCATGTGACGGCGTCCGTGGGCAGCGCTCGAGTGCGGTCCTGCGGGGGCGTGGTCTGCTCAGCCCCGACCGACCCGCAGGTCCGGGGCAGGCACGTTCAGTCTCGTTGGGGCAGCTGGTCGAGGGCGCCGTGGACGAGCGCCCGGATACCGTCCGTGTAGGTGCCCTTGGCCGCCAGCGCCGGCCAGGCTCGCCCGATCGACGCCAACTGAGGAACTACCTCGGGATCGCGGCCGTCGAAGGGGGCGGCGTCCTCCTTCAGGAGGCGTGCGCGGTCCACCCCGGAACGAGTCCGCTCCCTGGTGCGAGCATGGACGAGGAGCTCTCCGACGGTGAGGTACCAGAGGTTCCGGAACAACGCCACGGCCTGGTCGGCGGTGCACCCGCCGCGGCGTGCGCCGTCGAGGATGGCCTCGACGAACCACAGGGCCTCGTCGCTCAGCCGACCGACGAACCCGTCGACCGTGAGCACCTCGGCCGCCCACGGCAGGTCGCGCAGTGCGTCATGGAGGGCGATCGTGGCCGCGCACACTCTCGCGCGGGGCTCCGACGGCAGGTCCGGACGCGGCAGTCCGGCCGCGTAGTCACTGATCAGCCGGACCAGCAGGTCCTCACGGTCACGCACGTGGTGGTAGATGGTTGCCGCGCCGATGCCGAGCTCCCGGGCCAGGCTACGGATGGTGAGGCTCTCCCATCCCTCCGCCTCGATGAGGCGCCAGGCCGCGGCGAGTATATCCTCCTGAGATGTCGCCGGGGGGCGCCCTCGCCGCCGCGGCCGCTGCGCGTCGGGCCGTTCCGCCATGCTCGTCCCCTCTGACAATGTCCAGCATCATGACCGGCGCCTCGCGCTGCGGACGAGCAGTCCGACTGCGACGGCTCCGGCGAGCGCGGGTAGCGCCACGAGGAGCCCCCACTGCGCCGGGAAGACCGGGCTCCCGTACTCGGTGACGAACAGCATGGCGAGTGCAGTGGCCAGGTTCGCCACCACCATAAAGGCACCGGCACCGATCGCCCCGCCTCGGCTCACCCATGATGTCACAGCGGCGACCAGCCACAGGATCGCGAGCGTGCCGGCCACCGCGTACACCACGAGGTACAGCAGCCCGGTGTCGACCGGCACGCCGTGTGCGCCGTACATGGCTGCGGCGTACGCCTCCAGGGACCGCATCGACTGCTGGTCCACGGCGGCGGCCAGGGCCGGGACGGCCGAGAGGATCACTGCCGCCCCGAGCGCCATCCGTCCGCGTGTCCGCGGGCTTGCCGCGGTCTCGTTGGTCTGCTCACTGCGTTTTTCGAACATGTTCCTAAATTAGCCCCCGAGGAAGGCGCCGTCAAGGTGACGGCGCGATCGCCGTCGAATAGACGGCGCAACCTCCCGGCCGAAAGAACGGCGCAACTTCCCACCGAGAATGACGCTTGCGTTACAGGCGTTATGCTCCTGTCATGGCTGACCCGGTGGGCGCGTTCCGCGACGACGCGGCGCGGGCGCGCTTCCTGCTCGCCTTCGATCGGGCCATGAGTTCCTGGCCGGATCGAACCGACCACACCGTGCAGACGAGTTATGGCCGGACCGCGGTGTCGGCGTCGACCGCGGCGCGCGACCGCACCCCAGCCCTCCTCCTGCCGGGCGGCGGGAGCACGATCGCGGCCTGGGGCCCATTCGTCAGGGCGTGGGAGACGGATCGACAGGTCTTCGCAGTCGACACCATTTGGGATGCGGGCAGGAGCGT
This sequence comes from Streptomonospora nanhaiensis, assembly GCF_013410565.1. Taxonomy (NCBI): domain Bacteria; kingdom Bacillati; phylum Actinomycetota; class Actinomycetes; order Streptosporangiales; family Nocardiopsidaceae; genus Streptomonospora; species Streptomonospora nanhaiensis. Next base: position 4,588,679 of record NZ_JACCFO010000001.1, on the reverse strand, counting down.
GCAGACCAGGCCGCTCCCGACCGGCGTCGAGGTCGCCGCCTGGCTGGAAGAGACCCTCGACGGTATAGGGCTGGAGAAGGTGCACCTCGTGGGGTTCTCCTACGGGGGATGGGTCGCACCCACCAACTCGTTCGGAACCCTGCTCGCCTGCAGAGCGTGACGGCGATCGAGCCGCCGGGCTCCCTCGCGGGCATACCCTGGCGCACCTGGGCGAAAATGCTGCTGATGTTGCTCGGCGACGAAGAGCGGTACCTCTCGTACCTGTCCTGGGTGCGCGGCGGCAAGTTGCCTGAGTCTCCGGCACTTGATGTCCTGCTTGCCGGTAAGCGGGAGTTCGCGCCCCGCGGCACGCCGCGCCCGGAACGGGTAACCACGGCACAGTGGCGCGACCTCCGAACCCCTCTCACGGTGGTCATCGGCGGGCGGAGTCACTTCGTCCCCCGGCGCGCAGTGGCTGCCGTTCGTCGCACCGCACCCTCGGTGCGGGTAGAGGTCTTCCCGCATGCCAGCCACGCGGCGCTGGTGGACGAGCCTGACGCGATCAAGAACCTCGTCGGATCGTTCATGGAAGGCACCGATGGCGCAAGACATGCCTGATGCGAAAGCCGAGTTCGTCCAGGAGCGCCTGCTGGAGGCTGCGGCCGAGGCCCTCGCCTCGGGGAGCAATGCTGCGATGCCTCTGCGCATCGTTGCGGCACGGGCCGGCGCCACCACCGGCGCGATCCAGTACTACTTCGGCGACAAGCGCGGCCTGCTCCTCGCCGTCATGCGCAAGCACGGGTTGCGAGTCGTCGCGCGTCTCCAGCTTCTGGAAACCGACACGCTACCGGCGCCACAGGTCCGCGTCCGGAAGATCCTGTTCGAGTTCCTGCCGCTGGACGAAGAACGGCGCCACGAGTGCATCGTTGCCGATGCCTTCGAGAGCCTCGCCGTCCAGGACCCGGCGATGGCCGATGCGTGGCGTGAGCAGTATGCGCTGCTGGCGAAGCTGATCGCCGACCAGCTGCCATATGACTCCGAGACTCGCGCCAGGCACCTCCTGGCCTTCACGGCCGGACTCCGCACCGACGTGCTGCTCGGTCTCTTGACGGCGGAGGACGCCATAGCATCGCTCGACTCCTTCATCGAACTTGCCGTCTCGCCCGGGACGGCCCAGCCCTAGTTGGGCGCCTGCCTGCGGCGCATGCGCTTCGGCAGCGTGAGCAGTTGCGGCAGCCGGGCCACGTCATCAGCGTCGGCAAGGCTCCCCGCCAGGCTGACGAGGGCGACCAGCCGGACCCTTCCGCCCGCCCGTGCCAGCGCCTCCATCTCGTGGTGCCCGTCGAGCAGGAAGTGGCTGAGCCCCCAGGGGGCGTAGGAGTCCGTCGACTCCGGCTCCGCCAGTAGGCAGACGCCCAGGGTGGACAGTGTCACCCCCGTCGGGGCGCGCCCTGCCGGATGAGGTCCACACAGTGCTGGATCCAAGGAGAGTCCAAGCGCGAACTGAAATCCCTCGGGGAGCAGGACCCGAACGTCGACGAGGAGATCGCGCTGCTCACGGAGGCATGCCCCGCCACAGCGATGTAGTCGCCTACGCGGGGACTTTATCTGAGTCTCGTCGCGATGTTGCCATCGAGCGGTACCTAGTCATACCATGTACCAGTACTCATCGAGACAGAGTAGCCCGGAGGAGATCGTGGGCAACCAGATGACGGAGATGCTCAAGGGCACCCTCGAGGGCATCGTGCTCGCAATCCTGGCCGTGCGTCCGGCGTACGGCTACGAGATCACGGCGCACCTGCGCGAGCGCGGGTTCTCCGACATCGTCGAAGGCACCGTCTACGCACTGCTGGTCCGCATCGAGCAGCGGGGCTTCGTCGACGTCGAGAAGGTCCCTTCCGAGAAGGGCCCGCCGCGCAAGGTGTACTCGCTCAACGCCCGCGGGCACGAGCAGCTCGCAGAGTTCTGGAGCACATGGACGTTCCTCGCGGAGCGGATCGAACAGCTCCAAGGCACACAAGACGAAAGCGAGAAGTGAAATGGCCGCGAAGTGGATCGAGTTCCTCACCGGCTCGCTCGATGACAAGAAGGCGTACCGGCAGCACAAAGCCCGCATTGCGGCTCTGCCCGAGCCGTACAGAACGGCCGCGAACGCCTTCGAACGCTAACTCATGTACAACGGCGGCATCACCGATGGTGACCCCGGAGTGATGATGACGATGCTGAACGACTTCGCCGACCTCTGGGAGCGCGCCGCCGCCGACCAGACCCCAGTCGACGCGATCGTCGGCGACGACCCCGTCGAGTTCGCCGACGCGTTCGCCGCCGCCTACTCGGGCAAACGCTGGATCGACAAGGAGCGCGCCCGCCTGACCGAGACCATCGCCGGACTCGATAAGAAGGAGAAGGAGGAACGATGACCACCGCGACGGCTGCCGCCATCCGCGTCCACGGACTCAAGAAGTCCTTCAACGACCTCGACGTGCTGCGCGGCGTCGACTTCGACGTGCCGCGCAGCACGATCTTCGCCCTCCTCGGCTCGAACGGCGCGGGCAAGACGACGGTCATCAGGATCCTGAGCACGTTGCTCAGCGCGGACGCCGGTACGGCTGGTGTCGGCGACTTCGATGTCGCGACGACGCAGCCCCAGCGCGTGCGCGAGTCGATCAGCCTCACCGGGCAATTCGCAGCCGTCGACGAGGTGCTGACCGGTCGCGAGAACCTCGTGCTGGTCGCCCGGCTGCGCCACGTCAAGGATCCCGGAAGGGTCGCCGACGACCTCCTCGCCCGCTTTTCGCTGACGGATGCCGCGACCCGCCGCGTCGCCACCTACTCCGGCGGCATGCGCCGACGCCTCGACATCGCGATGAGCCTCATCGGCGACCCGCCCGTCGTCTTCCTCGACGAGCCGACGACGGGGCTCGACCCGCAGGCGCGTCTGGAGGTGTGGGATGCCGTCACCGAGCTCGCCCGGGCCGGCACAACCGTACTCCTCACGACGCAGGACCTGGACGAGGCCGAGCATCTCGCCGACCGGATAGCGATCCTTCACGAGGGACGCATCATCGTCGACGGCACCCTGGCCGAGCTCAAGCAACTGCTTCCCCCGGCGAAGGTCGAGTACGTCGAGAAGCAGCCGAGCCTGGAAGACGTCTTCCTGGCCCTCACCAAGGAGGTGGGATTATGACCACGCAACCCCTCGGCGACACCGCGGTTCTCACCGGGCGGTCGCTCCGCCACATCCTGCGCAGTCCCGACACGATCATCACCACCGCCGTCACCCCCGTGGCGATCATGGCGCTGTTCGTGTTCGTCTTCGGCGGAGCCATCGACACCGGTTCGTACACGTACATCGACTACATGCTCCCCGGCATCCTGCTCATCACGATTGCGTCCGGCATCGCCTACACCGCGTACCGGCTCTTCATGGACCTGCAGGGCGGGATCTTCGAGCGATTCCAGTCCATGCCGATCGCCCGCTCGACCACTCTGTGGGGTCACGTACTGACCTCCCTCGTGGCCAACACCGTCTCTCTCGCGCTCGTCGTGGGGGTCGCGTTCATCTTCGGGTTCCGCTCCGGAGCGAGCGCGCTGGAATGGCTTGCCGTGGCCGGCATCCTGCTCTTGTTCACCCTCGCGCTCACTTGGCTCGCCGTGATCGCGGGACTGTCGGCGAAGACCGTCGACGGTGCGAGCGCGTTCTCGTACCCGCTCACCTTCCTGCCGTTCATCAGCTCGGCGTTCGTACCGACCGACAGCATGCCGGCCGCCGTGGCGTGGTTCGCCGAGAACCAGCCGGTGACGCCCATCGTCGACACCATCCGGAGCCTGTTCGCCCAGCAACCCGTCGGCACCGACATCTGGGTCACGCTCGCGTGGTCCGTCGGGATCCTCGTGGTGGCGTACTTCCTCGCCCTGGCGGCATACCGTCGGCGGATCGCCGGTTGAGGCAGGTCGATCCCGACGCCGTGCGCCGCGGCCTCCCAGAATGCGGTAATTGTTCGAGAATGGGCACGATCTATTACGGCGGTTCCGCCACCCCCATCCACATCGAAGACCCGCCCTGGCGCACCTAAAGGTCGTCATCGCCACCAAGCCGGCTGTGGGAACTAACAAGCGATACCCGCACAACGGGGGACGTCTCGCGGAGGAGCGCGAGTTGCGAGAGGTCCGCACGCACGGACCGTTGATGCCGACCAGCAGTCCTGTCGGTGCCGCTGACCTGCAGGTCGGGAAGCGGGATACGGAGCGTCTGGCACATCGACTCAACCAGGTCTTCATCAAGGTGTGCCACCCACCCGCTTCCGTCGCTGTAGCGTCGATGACGAGTAATCTCAGCCTGCACCCAAGCCCAGAATGCCGTTGACATCAACGATGGAATGGCGTCGTGCAATGCGTCATACTCCGCAATCTCATCATCGGAATCAACGCCGAGTGGACGCCACCCTTCCTCGGGACATCACTTACCGCCAGACGCTGCGTTACACATTGAATCTAAACTCCACCGAGTTCCGGTACGGAACAACCTCTGGGTTCTACAGGTCTTCCAGTCTCGGTGGGCGGTCATGCGGTATGTGGGGGCCGTCAAGTACGCCATCACCCCTTCCGGAACCCAGACCCGAGATGGCGTCAACGATGCCGGACCGAATCCGTTGTCCCCGGCAACGAATTACCGGTCAGTCCACTGCCCCCGACGCCGTCTCTTCGACGACGAGGACAACCTTGCCGTGCACCCCGCCGGCCTCAAGCCTGGCGTGAGCGTCACCGATGCGGTCGAGAGGATAGACCTCATCGACGATCGGCTGCAGGTGCCCGTCTTCCGCCAACCGAGCCACCTCACCGATGAGTGCAGCGGTCGGGTGCCCGAGGAAGAAGCGTATGCGGCGGCCACCGAAGATGCTCGACGCTGCGATGCCGCCCAGACTTCGCACCTTGCGGTCGACGTCGAATGACACTGCGACCATGCGTCCGCGCGGCGCGAGGTGCTGCCGCAGTCGCCACAGATCGGTGCCACGCGTATCGAACACCACATCGTAGGTTCCGATGGCGTCGAGGGAGGTGCGATAGTCGATCACCTCAGCTGCGCCGAGTCCTCGGACAAACTGTTCACTCGCCTGGCTGGCCAGGGCGGTGACGTGTGCACCGTACATACGGCCAAGCTGCACGGCGACACTGCCCACACCACCGGAGGCGCCGCGCACCAGCAGTCGTTCGCCGGCCCGCAGCCGGGCCTTGTCCCGGAGCCCGACGACTGCGGTCGCAGCCCCGGCCAGCACGCTGACCGCGTCCGCTGCGCTCCACCCCTCGGGCATCCGGGAAACCCGGCCCGTATCGATCGCCACCGCCTCTGCGGCCGCGCCCACCGAGCCGCGCTCGTCGACGGTTCCCCACACCCGGTCCCCGATCGAGAACTCGGTGACGCCGGGCCCCAGCGCGAGGATCTCACCTGCAAAGTCGATGCCAACGTACCTCGGCAGGCTTACCCGGGCGAGTGCACGCAATTTGCCCCGCCGCTGGGCAATCTCGCCGCCGTTGACGGAACTGGCTTCAACCTTGACGAGAACCTGCCCTGCGCCCGCCGCCGGCATCGCGACCCGCATGACCTCCAGGACCTCGGGTCCGCCGTAGCGGCGGAAGCCCGCTGCTGCCATCGTCATCGTGATCTCACACTCCCTGACTCGTTCGTACCTTCCGGAGCAAAGGTACTGCGGAAGTGGGCAGGCCTATCCGTTTTCCGGTAAAGTGGGAGCGTACTCCTGTTCGGTCTCTCGCATCGGAGGTGAGGTCGTGGCCGAGTCGATGAATCGAGCGGATGCGCGTCGAAACCGCGTTCGCATCGTCGACGCAGCTCGCGCGGCGTTCTCCGACCATGGGCTCGAGGTGTCGGCCGCCGCGGTCGCACGCCACGCCGGTGTGGGCACGGCCACGTTGTACCGGCATTTTCCCACCCGCTCCGACCTGATCGACGCCGTGTTCGGCCACGAGATCGAGCACTGCCTGGCCATCCTCGCGGACGCCGCCAGAACCTCGGACCCGTGGCGAGGGCTCGGTAAGGCGCTCGATGCAGTCGTCGAACTTGAGTTGGCTGCGCCAGGCCTTGCGAGCCTCATCACGACGAGCGACCGGTCCGCGCCGCTCCTCGAGGGATTCGACCGTCACGTGCGGCAGGATCTCGAGCGCCTTGCCGCCCGGGTGCGCGACACCCGCGAGGCCCGCCCCGATCTGACCAGCGGGGACATCGCCTTGCTTCTCACCGGTGTTCGCGCCATCGCGGTTGGCGGTGGTCCTCACATCCGGGCCCGCTGCCGCAGGTACATCACGCTCATCACCGAAGGCCTGCGCCGTCACCCATAGCCCATGCGCGCGAAGGCGCGACAGCCCGCTGTCGGCCGCTCCCGGATCACCTGGGTGGCTGACCGGAGACAGATCTGGTGATTCTCCCTGATCGTCTAGAGCACGCCATGAAGGCGGTCGTTCGAAAGCCCTCGTCAGCGGGATCACGCCCAGAGGTTCAGTTCGAGAAACGAAATTCAACCGAGTTCCGGCACGGAGCAACCTCTGCACAGCTGACAGCCGCGCAGAACCGTCGAATGCGACCGGGCATTCTGTTTCACTGGAGATCATGAACCTCGAACCGACGGATCCTTTGACGCGCGTCCCGTTCCCTTTGAAGGGCAAGTCCGCTGTCGTGACCGGGGTCAGCCGCCGCGCGGGAATCGGGTACGCCATCGCATGCAGACTCGCCGCATACGGAGCCAACGTGTTTTGTCACCACTTTTCCCCACATGATGCCGACCAGGAGTGGGGCAGCGACGACATCACCGCGGTACTCGAAGGCGTTCGATCACACGCCGTGGGCGATGCACGAGTTGCTGACTTCCACGCCGATCTGACCGAGCCAAACGCCGCCGAGCAGGTGATCGACGCAGCCGTGAGCGAGTTCGGCCATGTCGATGCATTGGTCTGCAATCAAGCGCTATCAGGATCCGACGGCCCCATCGGTGAGTTGAGTGCCGCAGATCTCGACCAACACTGGGCAGTCGACGCACGCGCTTCGATTCTGCTCGCCCAGTCCTTCGCTACACATCACGTCCCGGGGACGCCGGCGTCAATCGTCTTCCTCACATCGGGACAGGACCTCGGCCCGATGCCCGGCGAGGTCGCATATGCAGCAGCCAAGGCCGCGATTGCCGGAGTGACGACGACGATCGCCGATCAACTCGCCGACGACGGCATTCGGGTGAACACCATCAATCCAGGCCCCGTCGACACCGGGTATCTCACCGACGACATGTGGCAGTTCGTGAAGCCCATGTTCCCGTTCGGGCGATACGGACAACCGGACGACCCTGCGCGCCTTATCGCGTGGCTCGTAACCGACGAGGCATCGTGGCTCACAGGCCAGATCATCAATACCGAGGGCGGGTTCGGGCGCTGGCGTCCCCGCGGAAGCTAACCTTCAGACGTTGAAGCGGAACTCCACCACGTCGCCGTCGGCCATCACGTAGTCCTTGCCCTCCATGCGGGCCTTGCCCGCCGCCTTGACGGCCTGCATCGAGCCCGCCTCGACGAGGTCGTCGTAGGAGACGACCTCGGCCTTGATGAACCCGCGCTGGAAGTCGGTGTGGATGGCCCCGGCCGCCTCGGGGGCGGTGGCGCCCTTCTTGATGGTCCAGGCCCGCGCCTCCTTGGGCCCGGCCGTGAGGAAGGTCTGCAGGCCCAAGGTCGCGAAGCCGACGCGGGCGAGCTGGGCCAGGCCGGATTCGGTCTGCCCCATGGACTCCAGCAGCTCGGCCGCTTCGGCGTCGTCCAGCTCGGCCAGCTCCGACTCGATCTTGGCGTCCAGGAAGATCGCCTCGGCGGGGGCGACCAGCTCGGAGAGCTTGGCGCGCAGGCCGGGGTCGCCCAGTTCGTCGGTGTCGACGTTGAAGACGTAGATGAACGGCTTGACGGTCAGCAGGTTCAGCTCGCGCAGCAGGGCGAGGTCGATCCCGGCCGGGGCGGCGCCCACCGACAGCCCCACGCCCTGGTCCAGCACGTCGCGGGCGCTGCGGGCGGCGGCCAGGACCTCCTGGGCGGTCTTGTCCTTGGCGTTGCGCTTGGCGTCGCGCTCCAGGCGCGGCAGCGCCTTGTCCAGCGTCTGGAGGTCGGCCAGGATCAGCTCGGTGTTGATGGTCTCGATGTCGCGCGAGGGCTCGATGTCGCCGTCGACGTGGGTGACGTCGGGGTCGTTGAAGACGCGGATCACCTGGCAGATGGCGTCGCACTCGCGGATGTTGGCCAGGAACTGGTTGCCCAGGCCCTCGCCCTCGGAGGCCCCGCGGACGATCCCGGCGATGTCGACGAAGTCGACGGTGGCCGGGACCACCTTGGCCGATTCGAACATCGCGGCGAGCTTGTCCAGGCGGGAGTCGGGCACCCCCACGACGCCGACGTTGGGCTCGATGGTGGCGAACGGGTAGTTCGCGGCCAGAGCGTCGTTCTTGGTCAGTGCGTTGAACAGCGTGGACTTGCCGACGTTGGGCAGGCCGACGATCCCTATAGACAGACTCACGGTCGTCGATTCTAGGCGCTGCCCGCCGCCGCCCGGCGCGGCCGAGGAGGCGGATGGCCGCGGAGGCCCGCCGGAGGGGTGCGGGCGGCCGCCGTGCCCTGTTTGGCGGAAACGTCCTGCGCACAAGTGCAAATCGGAGTACGTTCAGGTGCGACCGGTCACGTGGGCGCGGAGACGACGTGCCGTGCGCGGAGGGGGCGCGCGGCCGTGTTTTCGGCCCGGCCGCTGGGGGGCGGCCCGACGCCCGCCGTGACCGGGCGGCACGGGATCCTCCCGTGCCGCAGCGGCGCCATGCCGACCACATGCCGGCCAGCTGTGAGGCATTGGGGGGAACGACATTGGTACACGCCCAAATGAGCGCTTTTGTCCGCCGTTATCCGGCGGTGCGCTACGCCACCCGTCAGATCCGGATCCGACTGCCGCAGCGCCTGGGCGGGCTCGACCCCGCCCACGTGCCGCCCCGCGTGCGGCACTTCGAACTCGCCCTGCCCGCGCGCTCCGGGTGGGCCGGCGGCGGGCCCGCGGCGCTGGCCGTCACCGCGCCGGGCGACCTGCGCGTGCCCCGGCGGCTGCACCACGGCGGCCTGGCCGGGTACGAGCCCGAGGCCACGGCCTGCTTTCTGGCCCTGCTCGAACACGCCCGCCCCGGATCGGTCCTGGACATCGGCGCCAACGTGGGGCTATACGCCGCGCTCGCGGCGGCCCGCGGCCGGCGGCGGGTCTTCGCGTTCGAGCCGACGCCGCAGACCGCCGCGACCGCCCGCGCCATCGCCGCCGACAACGGGCTGGACGTCGAGGTCGTGCAGCTGGCGTTGAGCAACCACAGCGGCACCGCCGCGCTGCGCCTGTCGGCCGCCGCCGACACCGCCAACTCCCTGGCCTGCGGCCCGGGCCCGCAGATCGGGCGCATCCCGGTGACCGTGGACACCCTCTCCCACTGGCGCGAGCGCACGGGCGCCCACCCCGCCGTGGTCAAGGTCGACACCGCGGCCACCGAGCCCGACGTGATCGCCGGCGGGCTGGAGGTGCTGCGCCGCTGCCGCCCGTGGATCCTGTGCGAGGTGCGCCCGCACAACGGCGTGGAGCAGCGGCTGATGGCGCTGCTGGAGCCGTTCGGCTACCGCTGGTACCACCTGAGCGGCGAGCCGCCCTACACCCCCAGCCCGATGATCGGGGGCGCCGGCGCGGCCCACCGCGACCGGATGTGGCTGTTCGCGCCCGAGGCCGTGCCCGAGCGGGTGTGGCGGCTGGCCCGCGCCTGGCGCGCGGCGTTCGCCGGCCGCTGACCCGCCCCGCCGGGCCCGCCCGCCGGGCGTCAGCCGATCTCGACCGGCGCCGTCAGCCGGGTGTCGCCCGCCGACCGGCCCACCACCACGTCGTAGGTGCCGGGCACCGTCCGCCAGGCGTGCGCGGCGGTGTCCCACACCTGCGCGGCGCGCGGCGGCAGGACCACGACCGCCTCGGCGCTGCCGCCGGGTTCGGCGCTGACGGCGGCGAACCCGGCCAGCCACCGGCGCGGGCGCTCGGCGGCCTCGGCGGTGCCGCGCGGCTCCAGGTAGACCTGCACGACCTCGCGTCCGGCCCGTCCCCCGGTGTTGGTCAGTCCGACGGTGACGGTGACCCCGCCGTCGGCGGCGGGCCGGGCCTCCACCCCGGTGTACTCCCAGGTGGTGTAGCCCAGGCCGTGGCCGAACCAGTAGGCGGGCGGGGTCTGGGCGCGCTGCCAGGCGCGGTAGCCGACGAACACGCCCTCGTCGTAGACCAGCCGGCCGTCGGCGGGGCGGACCTCGATCACCGGGACGTCGGCCTCCTCGGCCGGCCAGGTGGTGGGCAGCCGGCCGCCGGGCTCCTCGGCGCCGAGCAGGACGTCGGCCAGTGCGGCGCCCAGCTCCTGCCCGCCGAACCAGGTGACCAGGACGGCGGCCACGTCCTCGCGCCAGGGCATGACCACCGGGGAGCCCGCGTTGACGACCACGACGGTGCGGTCGTTGGCGGCGGCCACGCGCGCGACCAGTTCGTCCTGGCGGCCGGGCAGCCGCAGGTCGGCGCGGTCGAACCCCTCCGACTCCACCTCCTCGGTGGTGGCGGCCACGACCACCGCGACGTCGGCCGCCGCGGCCGCGCGCACGGCCTCCTCGATCAGCTCGTCCTCGCTCGCCCGCGGCTCCAGGTGGTTGACCGCGAACCCGATGAAGGGGAAGGCCCCGAACCCGTCGGGCACCGGCGTGGTGGCCGACACCCGCACCGGGCGCCCGGCGGTCAGCTCGACCTCGACCGTGGACTGCGGCGGGTTGAGCAGCACGGCCGCCGGGTCGGTGCCCTCGATCTCGTTCTCGCCGTCGAAGCGGACCTCGCCGTCGACGCTGAGGGTGAAGCGGCCCACGCCGGTGACGCCGAGGACGTGGGTGCCGGTCGCCTCGGGGGTGAAGGAGCCCGTGACCTCGACGGCCGCCAGGCGCGCCACGTCGATGCCGGCGGGCAGCTCGCCGATCCAGCGGGCGGTGCCGTCGGCCAGCGGCTCTCTGCCCAGCTCGGCGCCGTCGGAGTCGCGGAAGACGGCGGTGAGGGGGTGGCGCAGCGGCGGCAGGCCGCGGCGGGGGTCGGCGCCGATGGCGTGGTCCAGCCGCACGTCCTCGGGCAGCGCCGCGCGCAGGCCCTCCAGCGGGGTGACGGTGTGCTCGCTGAACACGGTGGCGCTGCCGCCGCCGCTGGTGCGGGCCTCGTCGGCGGCCAGGCCGATCAGGGCGACGCGGCGGATCCGGGCGGTGTCGAGGGGCAGGACGCCGCCCTCGTTGCGCAGCAGGGTGAAGGAGCGCGCGGCGACCTCGCGGGCCACGGCGCGGCCGTCGAGGGGCGCGGGCAGGTCGGCCGCCTTCACGACGGGCTCGGCGCCCTCCAGCGCGCCGACGCGGGCGGCCAGGCGCAGCACGCGCCGCGCCATGGCGTCGACGGCGGCCTCGGGCACGCGGCCCTCGCGTACGGCGGCGAGCAGGTGGTCGCCGTAGACGGTGGCGGGCCCGGGCATGGCGACGTCGAGGCCGGCCAGCGCGCAGCCCACCGTGTCGCGCGCGGCGGTCCAGTCGGACACGACGAACCCGTCGAAGCCCCACTCCTCCCGCAGCACCGCGTTGAGGTCGGCGTGCTCGGTCATGGTGGTGCCGTTGACGCTGTTGTAGGCGGCCATGACGCCCCAGGGCCGCGCCTGGGCGACGATCGCCTCGAAGGGGGCGAGGTAGATCTCGCGCAGGGTGCGCTCGTCGACGCGGACGTCGACGGTGAACCGGTCGGTCTCGGAGTCGTTGGCCACGAAGTGCTTGACCGTGGTGGCCACACCGCCCTCCTGCACGCCGGTGACGTAGGCGGCGCCGATGCGGCCGGTGAGGAGGGGGTCCTCGGAGTAGCACTCGAAGTGCCGCCCGCCCAGCGGGGAGCGGTGGATGTTGACGGTGGGCGCCAGCAGCACGTGCACGCCCTTGCGCCGGGCCTCCTGGGCCAGCAGGCGCCCGGCGGTGCGGATGAGGCCGGGGTCCCAGGTTGCGGCGAGGGCGGTGGGGCTGGGCAGCTGGACCGAGGGGTCCTCGGGCGTCCAGCGCTCGCCCCGGACGCCGACGGGGCCGTCGGACATGACCAGGCGGTCCAGGCCGATCTCGGGGTTGGGCGCGATCGCCCACATGGTGGCGCCCGAGAGCAGGCGGACCTTGCCGGTCAGGTCGAGGCGGGCCAGCGCGGCCTCGACGCGGCGCTCGCGCTCGGCCTCGGCGGGGTGCGCGGACGTGAGGTGAGTGGTCATGACGCTCCTGCCGTTCGGGGAATGGGGCGGTGGTGGTGCGGGCTGTGACCGAAACGGGAATTTAACCTACCGATCGCTCGGTAAATAATCCAGTTCCGACCGAACGCGCTGGTCGGCCCGCCCGCCGGCCCCGGTGCCCGGCGCCGGCCGCCGCGCGCATCCCGTCCACTACCCCACTTCCCCGCCCGCGCGTGGCGCTCCGCCCGGAACCGCCCGGGATTGAGACCATGGGCCGCTATGAACGGCCTTGACGTGATCCTGGTGCTACTGGTGGGACTGGCGATCGGTGTCGCCCTGGGGTGGACGCTGGCGCGCGGGCGCGTCGCCGAGGCTCGGGCGCGCGCCGAGGCGGCCGACGACCGGGCCGCCTACATCGAGGAGCGGCTGGGCGAGCGGTTCCGCGCGCTGTCGGCCGAGGCCCTGGACGCCACCAACCAGCGCTTCCTGGAGCTGGCCGAGGGGCGGATGCGCGCGGTGGGCGCCCAGGCGGGCCAGGACCTGGAGCAGCGCCGCGCCGCCGTGGAGCAGATGGTGGCGCCGCTGAAGGAGACCCTGGCACGGGTGGAGGGCCAGCTGCGCGAGGTCGACGCCGGGCGGCGCGCCGCACACGCCGAACTGGCCAAGCAGGTCGACTACGTGCGCGAGGGATCGGAGCGGCTGCGCGACCAGACCCAGGCGCTGGTGACGGCGCTGCGCCGGCCCGAGGCCCGCGGGCGCTGGGGGGAACTGCAACTGCGGCGCGTGGCCGAACTGGCGGGCATGAGCGCCTACTGCGACTTCGAGGAGCAGGCAAGCGGCGCGGGCGAGAACGGCCGGCAGCGGCCGGACATGGTGGTGCGGCTGGCGGGCGGGAAGAACATCGTCGTGGACTCGAAGGTGTCGCTGGCGGCCTACCTGGAGGCGGTGGAGACCGACGACCCCGACGTGCGCGCCGACCGCCTGCGGGCGCACAGCCGGCACCTGCGCACGCACGTCGACCAACTGGCGGCCAAGTCCTACTGGGCGGCGTTCAGCCCCGCGCCGGAGTTCGTGGTGCTGTTCGTGCCCGGCGAGGCGTTCTTGGCCCCGGCGCTGGAGTACGACCCCGGCCTGCTGGAGCACGCCATGGGCCGGCGGGTGCACATCGCCACGCCCACCACCCTCATCTCGCTGCTGCGCACGGCCCAGTACGCCTGGCAGCAGGAGGCGCTGAGCGAGAACGCGCGGGCGGTCTTCGAGCTGGGCAAGCAGCTGCACGCCCGGCTGTCGACCCTGGGCGGGCACGTCGACGGCCTGGGCCGGGCGCTCTCGCGCACGGTGGCCGCCTACAACCAGACGGTGGGGTCGCTGGAGAGCCGCGTCCTGGTGACGGCGCGGCGGTTCGAGCAGCTGGGGCTGGTCGACGACGAACTGGCGCGGCCGGAGGGGGTGGCCGAGCAGGCGCGGCCGCTGGCCGCGGCGGAACTGACCGGAGAAATCACCCAGAGTCCGGATGAGTCACCGGAAACCGGGCACAGTCCCGACGGAACGGACGCACCCGACCCCCGCGTCCATCTCTACGGCGCGGCGTTCGGCCGCGGGTCCGACGAGCGGGACGGCGACGGCGGCGCTGAGGGAGGCGGCATGGCAGGCGTGGCGGACAGTGCGGGCATGGCGGACATCGGCGGCGGGGGCCGGGATTCGGATGGGGACACGGCCGCTGCGGAAGAGCCGAATCTCTCACCAAGAGTGACACACTGACCACTGTGAGTGAGACAAGGGAGCGCACGGTCATGGTGACGCGCAAGCCGGAGCGCGTGGACGAGCCCCGCGACCCGCTGGCCGGCCGGCGGCGCCCGGACGCCGCCCGGCCCCGCCCCGCGCCCCGGCGCGGGACCGGAGCGTCGCCGGCCGTGCCGCGCCGCCCGCGCCGCCTGCGCCTGACCGGGCGCGGCGGGATCCTGGTGATCTGCGCCGTCAGCTTCGCCTCGGCCCTGTTGGGCGGGCTGATCGCCCAGCCCCAGGCCGGCGGCGTGGCGTTCACGGCCGCCTGCGTGCTGGCCGCGCTCACCGTGCGGCCCACCGACCTGCTGTCGCTGACCGTGAGCCCCCCGCTGGCCTACTTCACGGCCGCGCTGGGCGCCGAAATGCTGCTGACCCTCGGCGACACCGGGTTCGCCCGCGGCGTGGCGATCGGCATGGCCACCCGGCTGGCCGACGTCGCACCGTGGCTGTTCCTGGGCACCGCGCTGGTGCTGGTCATCGCGGTCTTCCGCGGGCTGCCGCGCAACGTGCGGGCCTTCAGCGACGAGGTCAACGGCCGCCGCCCGCGCGCGGCGGCCCCCGAGGACCGCGGCAGGCCGGGCGGCGCCTAGGGCCCTTTCCGCCCGTGGCGAGCGGCGCACGCGCGCCTCGCGCGGGACGCCGGGCAGGGGCCGCTGCCGCTCGCACACTCGAAGAGGGATCAGGGCGGTTCCCCGCCGACCGTCCCCGTCGGGCGGGGCTCCGCCGAGTGTGCCCGCCACGGCCTGCCCGGACAGCGCGGCGAGTGCGAATCCCCGCTCAGGCGCCGCGCGGGGCGGGCGGGCCACCCTCTGGGACATTTCGTGTCCGCGCGGGCGCGGGTCAGACGGTGGCCGCCGGCGCGGCGAAGTAGTGGTCGCCGTCGAGGTCGGCCAGCAGGCCGGGACCCGTGGGCTCCCAGCCCGTCCGCTGCCGCGTCAGGGCGCTGGAGGCGGCGAGGTCCGCCGAGAAGACGCGCCCGATCCAGCCGAAGTGCGTCTCGGCCTCCTCGGGCGGGACGGACGTCACCGGCAGGCCGAGCCGGCGGCCGATGGCCTCGGCGATGTCGCGGACCGGCACGCCCTCCTCGGCCACGCCGTGCAGCCGCGCGCCGGCCGGGGCCGACTCCACCGCCAGGCGGTACAGCCGGGCGGCGTCGCGGCGCGCCACGGCGGGCCAGCGGTTGGCGCCGTCGCCGGGGTAGGCCGACACGCCGGTGGCCCGGGCGACCTCGATGAGGGTGGGGACGAACCCGTGGTCGCCCGCGCCGTGCACCGTGGCGGCGAGCCGCAGGGCCGAGGCCCGGACCCCGCGCTCGGCGTAGGCCAGCGCGGCCGCCTCGGAGGCAGCCCGGGGCGCGGCTGCGGGGTCGCCGGTGTCGGTCTCCACGATGGCGCGGTCGTGCGCGATGCCCGCGAAGCCCGAGGTGGTGACGAAGGGGCGCCCGGTACCGGCGAGCGCGTCGCCGATCGCCTCGACGGCGCGCAGGTCGGTCCGCACGGCCCCGAGGTAGTCGGAGAAGTCGTGGACGAAGGCCATGTGGACGACGCCGTCGGAGGCGGCGGCGCCGGAGCGCAGGCTGTCCAGGTCCTCCAGCGAGCCGCGGTGCACGGCGGCGCCGGCGGCCTCCAGCGCCGCGGCGCCCCGGTCGGACCGGGCCAGGCCCAGGACCTGGTGGCCGGCTCCCAGCAACTCCCGGACCACGGCGGTACCGACGAAACCGGTGGCGCCCGTGACGAAAACGCGCATGGTGGAACTCCTGTGGGTGAAAGACGGGATGCGGTCCGGTGGGGCGCCGCCGGGGCGCTCGCCGACCGGTGGTTCCACCGTGCCAACGCGGCGCGGCCCGCGTCCAAGGCCTGTTCCGCAAGGCGCAATACGGAACAGGCATCACCCCAGTTCGCGACCGTTTGTTCAACGGGCGGCCGTGCCGTGGGGCGATACGCTGGCGGCATGGCGGACCCCGTTTCCCCGGCTCCCCGGCCCGGCCTCGATCTCTCCCCGGCCCCACCGGTCGACCTCGACCTGCGGCTGGTGCGGTACTTCACGGTGGTGGCCGAGCACCGGCACTTCGGCCGCGCCGCGGCCGCGCTGCGCGTCAACCAGCCGTCGCTGAGCCGGCAGGTCCGCCGCCTGGAGCAGCAGTTGGGCGCCCGCCTGCTCGACCGCGACCCGCGCGGCACGCGGCTCACCGACGCCGGCGAGGCGTTCCTGCCCCGCGCCAAGGCGCTGCTGCGCTCGGCCGGGCGGGCCGCGGCCGTGGCGCGGGCCGCCGCCGAGCCGCACCGGATCACCATCGGGGTCGCCAAGGGGATCATCGCCACCCCGGCGGCGCGCGAACTGCGGCGCCGGCACCCCGACTCCGTGGTCCGCATCCTCCACCTGAACTGGAACGAGCAGCGGTCGGCGCTGCTGGACCACCGCGTGGACGCGGCCGTGGCCCGGCTGCCGTTCCGCACCGAGGGGCTGCACGTCACGGTGCTCTACGCGGAGCCCCGGGTGCTCGTGGTGCCCGTGGACCACCGGCTCGCGGGGCGGGAGTCGGTGACGGTCGAGGACATCGCCGAGGAGCCCCTGCCCCGGGTGCCCGACGCCGATCCGGCGTGGGACGCGTTCTGGCGCCTCGACCCCCGGCCGGACGGCAGCCGCGCGCCCGACGGTCCGGTCATCGACGACATCGAGGACAAGATCGAGGTGATCGCGGCGGGCGAGGCCGTGGCGATCATGGCGGGGGTGCGCACGGGGGGCCTGCGCCCCGACGTCGTCGCCGTGCCGCTGCTGGGGGTGGAGCCCAGCCACGTGGTACTGGCGACGCGCGCCGACGACCGCGGCCCCCTGGTCGCGGCGTTCCGTGCGGCCGCCCGGGAGCACCTGGCCGCACCGCCGCCCGTGCGCGCGGCGGCCCCGGCGCGGCAGGAGGACTGACCGGGAACGGGGCGGCGGTCCAAGGCGCCCGGAGTCCTCGGAGGCGGCGGAGGGGCTGCGGGCCGGGCGGGGTGCCCGGCGGGGTGCGGCCACGGCGCGCGGCACGGGGCGGGCCCGGCGGGGCGGCTCAGCGGGCGGCTCGGCGAGGACGCCTTAGAAGGGGGTGTCGGGGTCGCGGGCGGAGTCGGCCGTGTTCCGCTCCATGGCGACCGCGAGCTTGGCCCGGGCGCCTTCGAGCCACTGCTCGCAGGTGACGGCGAGCCGCTCGCCGCGCTCCCACAGGGCCAGCGACTCCTTCAGGGTCAGTCCGCCCGCCTCCAGCCGCCGCACGACGGAGTCGAGTTCGTCGCGGGCCTGCTCGTAGCTCAGCTCGGGTTCGGGCGTGTCGCCGTCCATGGGCTGCTGCGGGTCTGCGGTGTCGTTGGCGCTCTTCTTGGCGGCCACTGCGGTCCCCCTTCGACCGGTCGGCGTTGTGTCGTACCTGGCGGTCGGGTCGTAGGTGTTCTCGGTCGGTTCACACGGTTGGCACGGTCGACGCCGCGGAGGCGCCGCCCGTCGGGTTCACGAGGCCTCCGGCGCGGGACCGCCGGCGGCGGGCCCGTCGGGGGTCGGACGGTCGGGGGTCGCACGGTCGTCGGAGGCGGCCCGGTCGGAGTCGGCCCCGGCGGATGCGGGACCGCCGTCCGGCGGCCCACCGGCCGGAGCGCCGGGGAGGCCCACGGCGTCGACCGTGACCCGGATGCTGTCCTCGGTGAACCGCACCCGCAGCGGGTCGCCCTCGGCGACGTCGCCGGCCGAGCGCACGACCGCCCCGTCGGCCCGCTGCACGATGGCGTAGCCGCGCGCGAGCGTGGTGGCGGGCGAGAGCGCGTGCAGGCGGGCGCGGGTGTGGGTGAGGTTGTCGCCCGCGCGGTCCAGGGCGGCGCCCATGCACCGCCGCGCGCGGTCGCGCAGGCCGGTGACCTGCTCGGTGAGGCGGTCGATCTCGCGTAGCGGGCTGGCCAGGACGGGGCGCGAGCGCATGCCCGCAAGCCACGCCCGCTCGCGGTCGATCCCGCCGCGCAGCACCCGCCGGCCGCGGTCGCGCAGCTGGCGGATGAGCTGGAGCTGCTCGCCAACGTCGGGCACGGTCTTCTTGGCGGCGTCGGTGGGCGTGGAGGCGCGGACGTCGGCGACCAGGTCGAGCAGCGGGCTGTCCTGCTCGTGGCCGATGGCGCTGACCACGGGTGTCCGCGTGGCGGACACCGCGCGCACGAGTGCTTCGTCGGAGAACGGCAGCAGGTCCTCCAGCGACCCGCCGCCCCGGGCGATGATGATGACGTCGACGTCGGGGTGGGCGTCCAGCTCCTTGAGGGCGTTCATGACCTCGCCCACGGCGCGGTCGCCCTGGACCGCGACCTCGCGCACCTCGAACCGCACCGCCGGCCACCGCCGCCGCCCGTTCTCCAGCACGTCGCGCTCCGCGGCGGACTGCCGCCCGCAGATGAGACCGACGGTGCCCGGCAGGAACGGCAGCGGCCGCTTGCGCGCCTCGGAGAACAGCCCTTCGGCGGCGAGCGTGGCACGCAGCTGCTCCAGCCGCGCCAGCAACTCCCCCAGCCCGACGTGGCGGACCTCCAGCGCCAGCAGCGAGAAGGTCCCGCGCGCCACGTAGAAGTCCGGCTTGGCGTGCACGACCACCCGCGCCCCGGCCTCGGGCACGGGCGCGACGGCCTCCAGCACCCGCGCCGGGCACACCACCCGCGCCGACACGTTGGCCACGGGATCGCGCAGGGTCATGAAGACGGTCCCACCCCGCCGGTTCATCTCGGCGACCTGGCCCTCAACCCAGATCTTCCCCAGCCGCCCGATCCACCCCCCGACAGCCTGCATCACCACCCGCACAGGCTGCGGCGACTCGGCGGAGCTCTCCATACCCATGCCAGCGAGCCTAGAACAGCCCACCGTCAAGACGGGCGAGCGGCGTCGCGGGAGGCCGCCACGGGCTTCCGGCGGTGCGGCCACGCGGGCCCCCGGGGCACCCCCGAAAGGGACGGGCAGCCGCTAACGGCCACAAGCAGCCCAGCCCATGGATCGGCCCTGGGTAACGGACATGGTGGATACGCCCGGCACATCTTTTTCCCGCCATCACCAAGCACCTGGCCGGACACGTTCCTCCCAGCCGGCGGAACAGCACCGGTATTCCCCGACGACGGAAGAGGACCGAGGCCGCCGATCGCGGCTGGCCGCCGAAATAGCCCTCTGTTAGCCTCGGACCAAGGTGGCCTTCTCCCTCGAACAGGAGCACCATGAAACTCACCTTGCTCGCCAAGGACGAAAAATCCCACAAAAAAGCCTGTCCGTCCGTCTATTTCTCTGATTCCGGCGAATTCATCGTCCAAGGCCAGCAACTGAGCAGCGCCGATATGGGAGAACTGCAGAACCCCCTCGCCGGAGAGACCGCCGTCCGCATAGCGCCGGACATCGTCCTGCGCGCCGTGGAGGCCTACCAGCGGAACACGGCCACGTGAGCGGACCGCCCCCGGAGGCCCAGGTCACCTGGCCGGAGGCCGAGCGGATGTTCGACGAATTCGAGCACACGGCGTTTCGCCTGGAAACGCTGCAGAACTACGCCGTCGAGTACGAGGACGAACTGTTCGCGCGGTTCCTCACCGCGGAGAGGGAGGGCCTTCCCGCTCCCCTCAGCGACGACGACTGGCAGCAGGAGGTGCGGGACGGGACCGCGGCGGGACGGTCCTACAGTCGCGTCCACGTCGTGATCGAACCGCTGACCGACTATGTGCGGTTCGAATGCGCCTCCGGTTACCGGAGCAACATCGCCGCCGGTGAGGACGTCCGCATCCTCCCGGCGCGCGACGGCCGGTGGCCCGCGGGAATACCGCGCATGGACTACTGGCTGTTCGACTCCCGGCGGCTTCTGGTAATGGACTACGCGGAAAGCGGCGCGCTCACGTCCATGAGACTGGTCACCGATTCAAAGGCGGTGGAGTCCGCGAATGCCTGGCGCGATCGGGCCCTTGATCTGTCCCTGCCGTTCGCGGAGTACGCCAAGAGGTTCGACGAGTACATGCGTCCGCTGTGAAGGGTGAGAATGACCGACGGAGGCAGCGGGTCCGGCGACGAGACCGCGCCGGAGCCCGCGACCGGCAACCACCACCGGGGATCCGCCCGCCACGTGGTGCAGGCGGGAGCCGTGCACGGCGACGTGTATCTCACCTCCGGTGCGGCGGAGTCGGCGATCATCCCGCGGCAGCTCCCCCTGGCCCCCGCGCGGTTCGTGAACCGCAGGGCGGACCTCGCCCTCCTCGACGCCCTGCTGCCGGGGGCAGGGGGCGCCGGTGGGGCCGCATCGCCGTCCTCCCTCAACGTGGTGGTGATCACCGGTCCTCCGGGAGTCGGCAAGACCGCCCTGGCGCTGCACTGGGCGCACCGCGTCCGGTCCCTGCACGAGGACGGGGATCTCTACGTCAACATGCGCGGCCACGGCATCGGCCCCCGCGTGGACACCTCCTCGGCGCTGCTCTCATTGCTGCGTGCGATGGGCGTGCCGCTGGACCGCATCCCCGACGACCTCGACGGCCGCGCCGCCCTCTACCGGTCCCGCCTCGACCGCAAACGTGTGCTGGTCGCCATTGACGACGCGGTGTCGGCGGACCAGGTCCGCGCCCTGCTGCCCGCCTCCGCACCCGCCACCGTCCTGATCACCAGCCGGAACAGACTGTCCGGCCTGGCCGTGTACGAGGGCGCCCGGCGGATGGCGCTGCACGCCCTCTCCGCTGAGGAATCGCTGGAACTGCTGCGCGCCGGCGTCGGCGCCGACCGTGTCGACGCGGAGCCGGCGGCGGCTCGCGAACTCGTCGACCACTGCGCCCGGCTCCCCCTGGCACTGCGCGTGCTGTCCGAGCGCGTCATGGACCGCCCCGGCTACTCCCTTGGCGAGGTCGCGGCCGAACTTCGGGCCGAGGACGAGCGGTTGGACGCGCTCGGCACCGCCGACGACGAACTGAGCGGGGTACGCGCGGTCTTCTCGACCTCCTACTCCGCGCTGCCGCCGGACTGCGCCCGGCTGTTCCGCAGCCTCGGCGCCCATCCCGACGCCGAGTTCAGCGGTGAGGCGTGTGCCGCCGCGGTCGGCCTGGATCCAAAGGCCGCGGTCCGCGTCCTCGACGTCCTCGTCGCCAGGAACCTCCTCCAGCGGACCACCCGCCACCGCTACCGTCTGCACGACCTCCTGCGGGTCTACGCGGTCGAACGCTTCCGCACCGAGGAGCCCCCGCGGAACCGCGGGGAAATCCTGAAGCGGCTGGCGGGCTGGTACCTGGCGAACGTCCGCAGGGCCCTCGCCGTGTGCAGCCCGAATTTCCCGTCGGTCGACGTGCCCGAACCCCGGCCGGCCGGTGGCCTCCTCGACTTCACCGGAACCGAGGACGCGCTCGCGTGGTTCGACGTGGAACGCCCCAACATCGTGGGCATCGTGCGCGCCGTCCACGACGCCGGCCTGCTCGACCTCGCCTGGCGCATCCCCGTCGCCGCTTACGGCTTCTTCGAACTGAGCCGGCGCTGGGAGGAATGGCGCCTGGTCAACACCATCGGCCACCGGGCGGCGCGGTCCATGGGCCACCGCTACGGAGAAGGCCGCAACCTCATCGGACTGGCCGATGCGGAATGGCTCCTCGGAGACAAGGAAGAGGCGCTCACCCACTATGAGGCGGCGCTGGGGGCGGGTCGGGAGGCCGAAGACCCGTGGACCGAGGGGTTCGCCCTTCGCCAGATCGGCCTGCTGCGCTGGGAACTCGACCGCTCCCCCTCGGGACCCGAACTGCTGCGGCAGGCGGCGGCGGTGTTCCGCGCGGCGGGTGAGCGGCGCGGAGAGGGGATGGCCCTGCTGGGACTCGCGGACTGCGCGCGTGAGGCCGGACGCCTTGACGAGGCGGCCGAGCACTGCCGCGAGGCCATGTCCGTCTTCACGCGGCTACCGGACTCCTGGACCGTCGCGTGGGCCCGGTACGCCATGGCGAACGTTCTCCGCGTTTCGGGTCGGCACCGCGCGGCCGTGGCGGAGTACCGGGCGGCGCTCGACGTCTTCGTCGGCGACCGGGACCTCGACACCGAGGCCTTGGCACGCACCGGCCTCGGCGAGTCCTACGCGGCTCTCGGCGAGACGGAGAGTGCCCGCATGCACCTGGGCGCCGCCCTGGACCTGCTGCGGTCCGTCAGCGACCCGCGTGCCGACTCGGTCGCGGCCGCGATCGCGCGCCTGGACGGAGAATCGCCGAAACCCGACCCGAGTGGTGCACCAGGCCGGGGCGGCGGTGACCGCGACGTCCGGTGAGCCGCGCCTGTACCCGCCGGGGACGCCGCGGGTACCGTCGACCTCGACGGGGAGAAAAACCCTGACCGGGCGGACACAGCAGGCGAACACATCGAGCGGACGCGGGAGGTGATGCGCCGTGGCGTCGGACGACCGGGACGAAAACCCGCACGCGCCATCCCGACCAGCGGATACAGCCGACGTGCTTTTCGCGGTGGATTTGAAGCGCCTGGTGCGCGCATCAGCGGACGACGACGATGACGTGGTCTCCGATATAAGAGAGCGCTACGGTGCCGATCGGTCGCATATCCGTTCCTGGTAGAGGAAAGGGCCCGAATGGTACCGTGAGCGTCCTTCCCGAGGTGCAGGCAGGAGGATCCGTGAAGCTTACGCTGCTGGCCAAGGACGCCGATTCCGCCGACCAGGGCTGCCCTTCGGTCTACATCGCGGACACCGGTGAATTGGTCGTGCAAGGCCAGGAACTGGTGGGCGAAGACGCGGGCGGACTTCAGAATCCGCTCCCCGGGGAAACCGCTGTGCGCATTTCCCCCGAAGTGGTCCTCCGAGCCGTCGAAAAGTACAGGAGCGGCGGGGCCTGAAGGCGCCGCGCCGTCGGAAGGGCGCTCGTGCTCAGCGGAGACCGTGCCTTTCCAGGGTCCAAGGCCGGCGTTCCGCGGGCGCTGTGCTCAGTCCCCGGTCCAGGTTTCGGCGACGGACTTGGCGATGGCGGGGGCCTGGGCTCGGCCGGCTCGGGCGGCGGCGGCTCGGAAGGCCGGGTCGAGGGGGTTGCGGCCCATCTGGGACTGGGCCGGGTCGTCGGGGGTGATCAGGGTGGTGCGGGCGTCGATGCGGGCGAGGTCGTCGGCGGCGCTGGGGAGAGGGCCGGCGGTGCGCGTCGTGGGGGACAGGACCACCACGCGCTCGTAGCCGGCGGCGAGGTCGGCGTTGCACGACGAGTGCAGGCCGCCGTCGATGTGGGGGCGGCCGTTGACCAGGGCCGGGGGCCACACCCCCGGGACCGCGCAGCTGGCCATCACCGCGTCGACGAGGGGAACCCCCGAGCCGCGGTCGAAGACGCGGCGCTCGCCGGTGTGAGCGTCCACGGCGGTGATCCACAGGTCGGCGTCGGGCCACTCGGTGGTCGGCAGGCGCGCGGAGATGGTCCTGCGGCGCTCCTCCAGGGAGCTGACCGAGTGGGCATGCCCGAGGCGGCCGATCCGGGCGCGGGCGCGGCGGAGGTCGCGCTCGGTGGTCAGGGCCCAGATCCAGCGGGCCAGCATGGACAGGGGGAGCTTGGCCGTGACCTCGCCCTCGGCCGAGCGCAGTTGCCGGGCGTAGAGGGTCTCCAGGGGGGTGCCCGAGGTGATCTGGGTGCCGACCACCGACCCGGCCGACGTGCCCACCACGGTGTCGGCGTCGGTGAGGTCCACGCCGGCGTCGCGCAGCCCGGCGAGGATTCCCAGTTCCCAGGCGATCCCGGTGACACCGCCGCCGCCCAGCACCAGTATTCGGCTCTTCCGGCTCGTCCGGCTCATTCCGGCCCCTTCCGCTCTCCGGCCGCGAAGGTCGCGGCCGGTGTCCCTCGGCCGCTCCGCCGGTCCCGCCGCCGGCCCGCCGCCTGTCCGCTCCCGGTCCCGCTCGTCCTGGCCCGCACGTCCGGATTCCGGTCCCGTGCGCCCGCGTTCCGGGGGCCTGCCGGGCCGCCCGCGCGCCCGGGCCGGCGGAGCGGACGCCGTCGTCCGGGCGCGGATGCGGACCGGGTCCGCATCCCAGTGTTCCCACTTCCGCGCCTGATCCCGTTCCGGCGCACCGGAACGGACCGGCCGGTCCCGGCCACCTGCTTCCGGCTCGCCCTGGCTGACGCCGGCTGGACGCTCCCGGGGCGGGCTCCCGTCCGGTGTCGGGGGCCGACCGCGCAGGACGGCGCGGCCTCGGGCCGAGCCGGCCGCCGCCCGCTCGGCCGCCGCCGTGCCGGCCGTATAGCCGTGTCCTGCCGTTCGCCGACGTTGCCGCCGCCTACTGCCCTTCGCTCTGCAGCTTGGCGATGCGGTTGTCGTACATCCTGATGAACTCCTGGCGCTCGCCGTGGGCGACCTCGTAGGCGCGCAGGTCGCGGACCTGGTCGATGGTGAGCTTGCGGAGGCGGGCGCGGACCGACGGAAGGGTCAGGCCCTCGTACCCGGGCACGGGCAGTTCCTCGGCGGTGGGGGCGGCGCGGCGGCGGGCCTCCTTGGCGGGGGCGTCGTCGGCGACCTGGGTGACCGCCTCGGCCGCGGCCAACTCCTCGGCGACGGCGGCCTGCTCGCCCGGGTCGACGAGGTCGCCGCCCTTGGTGTCGGTATCGGCGACCGCGTTGTCGTCCGCGTTCCCCGCCGGCTCCGCCTCGGCCTCCGCGGGCTCCGCCTTGGCGGCTCCGGCCGGCTCCGGCTTGGCGGCCGGGCTTTCCTCGGTGGCCTTGTCGGCCTCCTCGGCCTTCGCGGCCTCATCGGCGGCCGGGGTTGCCTCGGCGGCCGACTCCTCCGGCTCGGCGGGGGCCGAGGGCGACGGGGTCGTCTCGGGCGGCCCGGCGGTGGGCGAGTCGACGGCGATCTCGGCGTCCGGGGCGTTCGCGGTGTCGGGCCTGTCGGTGGGCGCCAGGGGGCTCGTGCCCGCCGGCTGCTCGGCGGCGGGGGTCCCCGCGGCGGTCTCGCTTGTCGCGGGCTCCGCCTTGTTGCCCGGAGGCGCGGCCTGCGGACGCGGCTCGGTGGTCTGTTCCCGCTGCCCGAAAATGCCCTTGACCCAGGACACTACCTTGCTGGCGATGGACGGATTCGACATGGGACTGGGGGCTCCTGAAGGTCTCGGCTGGGAGCGGGGCGGCGCTGGGTGCCCCTCGCCCCGCGCGTGCACGACTACCACGGCGGCTACCACCGCGTCATGGCGTTACACAGGTCAACCACAATAAGGGAGTAAGCGTCGCCGGAAGTGCGGCGATTGTGAATGGTTTCTCCCCGTCGCGACGCAAACGAGCGCTGACCGTTATCGGTAGGTCACCTAAGCCCCATCCGGCCCGCGGCGCCCCCTGCTCGCTCCCCGCTCGCTCCCCGCCGGGTCCACCCCGATATGGCCCTTAGGATGGGCGTATGACTGCGACGAACCGCCGCCGTGTCCTACTCGCCAAGCCCCGCGGCTACTGCGCCGGCGTGGATCGCGCCGTCGTCACGGTCGAGAAGGCCCTGGAGCAGTACGGCGCCCCCATCTACGTGCGCAAGCAGATCGTGCACAACACGCACGTCGTATCCACGTTGGAGAAGCGCGGCGCGATCTTCGTCGAGGAGACCGACCAGGTCCCCGAGGGCGCGATCGTGGTGTTCTCCGCGCACGGCGTGTCGCCGATGGTGCACGAGGAGGCCAAGCGCCGGCGGCTCAAGACCATCGACGCCACCTGCCCCCTGGTCACCAAGGTGCACAAGGAGGCCAAGCGCTTCGCCGCCGAGGACCGCGACATCATCCTCATCGGCCACACCGGCCACGAGGAGGTCGAGGGCACCAGCGGCGAGGCCCCCGACCACATCCAGATCGTGGACGGCCCCGACGAGGTCGACAAGGTCCAGGTCCGCAACCCCGACAACGTCTCGTGGCTGTCGCAGACCACCCTGTCGGTCGATGAGACCAACGCCACCGTCGACGCCCTGCGCAAGCGGTTCCCCAACCTGCTCGACCCGCCCAGCGACGACATCTGCTACGCCACCTCCAACCGCCAGGACGCCGTGAAGGCCATGGCGCCCGAGTGCGAGCTGGTCATCGTGGTGGGCTCGGACAACTCCTCCAACTCCGTGCGGCTGGTCGAGGTCGCCCTGGAGGCCGGTGCCGACAGCGCCCACCTCATCGACAACGCCTCGCTCATGGACGAGTCCTGGCTGGAGGGCGTCCAGACCGTGGGCGTCACCAGCGGCGCCTCCGTGCCCGACATCCTGGTGCAGGACCTGCTCGACCGCCTCGCCGGCTACGGCTACGGCGAGGTCACCGAGGTCGAGACCGCCCAGGAAAGCCTGACCTTCTCGCTGCCCAAGGAGCTGCGCCGCGACCTCCGGGCCGAGGCCACCGCCTGATCTCCGCATGATCCGCCCGGCCGCCGGCACCGTCGGCGGCCGGAACGCGCCGCGCCCCGCCGCGACCACCTCGGCCGCGGCGGGGCGCGTCCGCGGGGCGCGGGCGGCTGCGCCCCCGGCGAATCAGCGCTCGCGCTCGATGTACTGCTGGGCCTGCTCCTGCGCCGCCGCCCCGGGGTCGGCCGCGGCGTCCTGGACGCCCTGGGTGAACTCCTCGACCGGCGCCTGGGCGTTCTGCAGGTCGGCGGCCGCGCCGGCGCTGGCCTCCTGCAGCGACTGCTGCGCCTGGCCCGCGGCGTCCATCGTGGCGCCCTCGGCCGCGCCCGCGAACTCCCCGGCCACGCCCGCCGCGTCCTGGGCGTTGCCCTCGGCCGCCTGGAGGTACTCACCCGCCATGCCGCCCGCGTCGTTGGCCGCGTCCTCGGCCGCGCCGGTGTAGTCCTGCGCGGTCCCCGCAGCCGCCTCGTGGAGGCCGCCGGAGGCGGCGGTGAACCCGTCCCCCGCGGACTCCACGGCGCCGCCGAAGGGTCCCTTGAACCAGTCGATGATGTCGCCGAGCATCTGTAGTCAACTCCGTGCTGAAGGTTCGCTCACGCAATGTGGCTGTTGGCCGGGTTATCGGCATACCCAGTCTCGCGACGCGCAGCCCGCTCGGCAGCGGAAAACACCCGCACCTTCTCACACCGTGATCGGGAACTCCGCGACCCGCCGGTAGCGGCGGCTGCGGCGGCTCAGCCCTCGGCCGCGGGCCGGCGCGGCTCCAGCCGCGACAGCAGGCCGGTGATGTCGTCGGCCAGTCGGCGCGCCTCGGTGTCGTCGCGGCGGATGACCTCGGTGACCGCCAGCAGCATGGCCCCGCTGACCACCATGAGCAGGGCCTCGTCAACGGGCTCGTCGGCCTTGCGGAACAGCGCGACGTTGCGGTCGGTCCACTGGCGCAGCCGCTCGCGCAGCTTGGAGTCGAAGCCGGGCGGGCCGTCGCCGCTGAAGAACAGCAGCGTGGTCTCGCGCTCCTCGATGCACCCCTCGAGGTAGGCGCGCGCGGCGGTGTACATCAGCCGGGTGGGGTCGTTCTCGCCCCGGGCGCGCGCCTCGGCGACGGCGCGGTGGGTGCGGTCCTGCTGGCGCTGCTGGAACTCCTCGTACAGCGCGTGGTACAGGTCGGCCTTGCCGGTGAAGTGGTGGTAGAGGCTGCCGACGCTCGCCCCGGCCTGCTCCACGACCTCGCTCACGCCCGCGCGGGCGAACCCCACCGTGCGGAACACGTGCGCGGCGGCCTTGAGCAGGGCGCTGCGCGTGGCCGCGCCCCGGTGGGAGGTCCGCACCGGCTTGGACACCTTCTCGACAGTCAACGTCGGCCCTACCGTTCCCTTTCGCTCCGGCGCGCCAGCGGCCCGCCTAGGTCGACATTACGTCAGGTGATTACGCTTGTCCCAAAATCACCGACCGCCGCGGGCGAGACACGCCCGGCTTGGAGAGGCTCACCGATGACCGATTCCACCGTCGCCCCGGGCTCCCCCGACGCGCCCGACCGCAACCTGGCGCTGGAACTCGTCCGGGTCACCGAGGCCGCCGCGCTGGCAGCGGCGCGCTGGGTGGGGCGCGGCGACAAGAACGGCGCCGACGGCGTGGCCGTGCGCGGGATGCGGCACATGATCAGCACGGTGTCGATGAACGGCACCGTGGTGATCGGCGAGGGCGAGAAGGACAACGCGCCGATGCTGTTCAACGGCGAGCGCGTGGGCGACGGGTCCGGCCCCGACTGCGACGTCGCCGTCGACCCCATCGACGGCACCCGCCTGACCGCCATGGGCATGCCCAACGCCATCTCCGTGCTGGCCGTGGCGCCCCGCGACTCCATGTTCGACCCCTCCGCGGTGTTCTACATGGAGAAGCTGGCCACCGGGCCGGAGGCCGCCGACGTCGTGGACATCACCGCGCCGATCGCCGACAACATCCGCGCCGTCGCCCGCGCCAAGGGCGCCACGCCCCAGGACGTCACCGTCGTCATCCTGGACCGCCCGCGCCACGAGGACATCGTGCGCCAGGTGCGCGAGGCCGGGGCGCGCATCAAGTTCATCACCGACGGCGACGTCGCCGGCGCCATCATGGCGGCCCGCCCCAACACCGGCGTGGACCTGCTGCTGGGCATCGGCGGCACCCCCGAGGGCATCATCTCCGCGTGCGCCATGAAGTGCCTGGGCGGCGTGATCCAAGGCCGGTTGTGGCCAACCGACGACGCCGAGCGGCGCAGGGCCCTGGACGCCGGGCACGACCTGGACCGCGTGCTGACCACCGACGACCTGGTGTCCTCGGAGGACGTGTTCTTCGCCGCGACCGGGATCACCGACGGCGAACTGGTGGGCGGTGTGCGCTACATGTCCGGCGGCGCGGTCACGGACTCCCTGGTCATGCGGGGCCGCAGCGGCACCGTGCGGCAGATCCGCAGCGAGCACCGCCTGGCCAAGCTCTCCGGCTACAGCGGGATCGACTTCGGCGCCATCGCCGCGGCCCAGTAGCCTCCCTACCGCCCGAATGCCCTGTGGAACAGGGCATTCGGGCAAAGCCGCATTGATACCTTCGTAGCGGATAAGCGTGATCCGACGGAGGTGCGATGTCCTACCCTGATCCCCCCAACCAGGGCCAGTGGGGAGCCCCGGGCGGCCAGTACCAGCCGCCCCCCGCGGGTCCGGGTTACGCACCGGCGCCCGGCCCCCCGCGCCGCGCCGGCCGCCTCTGGCTCGTCCCGGTCGCCGCCGGGCTGGGCGTGGTGCTCATGGCCACCACCGTGTGGGCGGCCAACACCGTCGTACGCGACGCCTTCGTCGGCCCCGACCCCGCCACCGTGCTGCCCGGGTCGGCCATGGTGTTCGCCGAGCTGAACCTCCAGCCCAACGGCGGCCAGCTCGCCGACTACGCGCGGTTCGCCCAGCGCCTGCCCGACACCGTGCGCGACGAGATCGACCCCGAGGCCGACCCCGCCCAGGAGGTCGTCGACGGCATGATCGAGAGCCTGGGCGTCGACATGACCTACGAGGCCGACTTCGAGCCCTGGCTCGGCCGGCGGTTCGGCGTGGCCCTGTGGCGGCCCGCCAACGAGAACGCCGCCGTCGACGGCACCGGCCCCGCCGTGGCGATCGCCCTGGCCTGCGAGGACGCCGCCGCCGCCGAGGCCGCGCTGACCGAGCTGGCCTCCCAGACCGAGCTGCACTACGAGGTCCGCGACGACTTCGCGCTGCTCACCCCCACCCCCGAGACCCTCGCCGACCTGGACCACCAGGTCGACACCTCGGGCACGCTCGCCGACAACACCACCTACA
This sequence comes from Streptomonospora nanhaiensis, assembly GCF_013410565.1. Taxonomy (NCBI): domain Bacteria; kingdom Bacillati; phylum Actinomycetota; class Actinomycetes; order Streptosporangiales; family Nocardiopsidaceae; genus Streptomonospora; species Streptomonospora nanhaiensis. The sequence goes on along the minus strand of NZ_JACCFO010000001.1, from coordinate 4,558,969 downwards.
CCGGCGACATGGACGCCATCGGCGGCGACCCCGTCGCCTCGGCCTGGACCGACCTCGGCGCGCTGGCCACGGCCATGGCCGAGACCGAGTCCTCCCCCTACGGCGGCTACGACGAGTTCGGCTACCCCGAGGAGCCCGCCGTGCCGCTGGACGCCTACGAGAACGTCAGCGGGCGCATGGCCATGGGGGTGACCATCCGCAGCGGCTACGTCGAGCTGCGCGGCGACGCCTTCGAGGTGTCGGCCGACGGGATCTCCATGGCCGACTACGACATCCCCGACCCCGGCCTGGACCACATGGGCAACCTCCCCGACGACACCGTGTTCGCCATGGGCGGCACCGGCCTGGACTCCCTGGTGGCCCAGGGCTACGAGGACGCCCCCGACGACTTCGCCGAGTTCGAGTCCGCCATGTCCGACCTCGGCCTGACCATGCCCGAGGGCATGACCAGCCTGCTGGGCACCCGGACCGCGCTCGGGTTCACCGACCTCGGCGGGTCGGTCGACGACTTCTTCGGCGGCACCAGCTCGGCGCCGTCGTTCCAGTACCGCGCCGAGGGCGCCGACTCCGCCGCGCTGGAGGAGGCCGTAACCCAGCTGTGGTCGGGCTCCTACGACGCCCCGCCGGGGGTCAACGACGACGGCTCTGCCGTGGTCGTGACCTCGGGTTCCACCGGCACCGGCCGCCTGGGCGAGGACCCGCTGTACCAGCAGGCCATGGAGGGCACCGAGGACGCCCACATGGGGGTGTACGTCGACCTGGAGCCGCTGATGGCCGAGGCCGGCGAGCACGCGCCCGAGCAGTGGGGCGTGCTGGGCGGATCGGTGGGGTTCACCCAGGAGTCGATGTCGATGCGGGCCCGCTGGGCCCCCAACGGCGGGCAGTGAGCCTGAGCGGTCGGCCGCCCGGGCGGGGGCGGCCGACCGCGTGGGCGGGGCGGGTCAGTCGATGAGCCGCCGCCGCATCTGCCAGACCGCCAGGAACCACACCAGGGCCACGAACGCCAGCAGCGCCGCGAAGTGGCCGAGGTCGCGCAGCGGGTCCATGCCGAAGGCCGTGGCCCGCACCAGCTCCACGCAGTGGTACAGCGGGTTGATCCGCGCGACGACCTGCGCCCAGGCCGGCAGGGAGTCGATCGGGAAGAACGTGCCCGCGATCAGGTACAGCGGCGTGATCACCCCGGAGATGATGTAGTCCATCGTCTTGATCGAGGGCACCACCGCCGACAGCCACACCCCGGTCAGCGCGAACCCGAACCCGGTCACGAACGCGATGACCGGCACCAGCAGCATGGCCGGCGAGGCCGGCAGCCCGAACCCGATCGCCACGAGCAGCGGCGCGCAGCCGTAGACGCCGGCCTTGCACGCGATCCAGGTGGCCTCGCCGGTGACGAGTTCGCGGACGTCGACGGGCGCGGCGAGCATGCCGTCGTAGGTGTGCTGGAAGACCCGCCGCACGAAGGTGTCGATCAGTCCGGGGAACATCGAGGTGAACAGCACCGAGGTGGCCACGATGCCGGTGCCCAGGAACTCGATGTAGTCGTAGCCGCCGATCGCCCCGATCAGGGAGCCCAGGCCCACCCCGAACGCCAGCAGCATGATGACCGGTTCGGCCACCGCCGCGAACGTGGTGGGCCGCCAGCTGCGGCGGTACAGCGCCCACTCGCGCGCCAGCACCCCGGCGATGGGGGCGACCTCGAACCGGCGCGGCGGTCCGGGCGGCGCGGGCGCGGCCGCGCGGGTGTCGGTGTCGAGGGTCATTCCACACGCTCCCCGGTCAGGGTGACGAACACGTCTTCGAGGTTTCCGGCGCGCTCCATGCCGGTGCCCAGTTCGGCGCGCAGGGAGTCGGGCAGCTCACCCGCGCGCAGCACCGACAGCGTGGGCCCGGTGCGCCGCACGGACAGGCCGGCGGCGCGCAGCCGGGATTCGAGGCCGTCGGCGCCGGCGGCCTGCGGCGGCACCAGGTACTCCTCGACGGTGCGGCCGGCGTGGGCGGCGATGAGGTCGGCCGGCGCGCCCTGGGCGACCACGCGGCCCTTGGCCACGAGCGCCACGACGTCGGCCAGGCGTTCGGCCTCCTCGATGTAGTGGGTGGACATCAGCACCGTGACGCCCTCGGCCCGCAGGGCGGTGATCAGGCCCCACAGGTCCTGGCGGACCTGGGGGTCCAGGCCCACGGTGGGTTCGTCGAGCAGCACCAGCCGGGGCCGGTGCACCAGCCCGCGCGCGATGAGCAGGCGGCGCCGCATGCCGCCCGAGAGCTTGTCGGTGCGGTCGTGGCGGCGGTCCACCAGGTGCGCCAGCCGCAGCGCGCGTTCGACGGCCTGCGCCCGTAGGCTCCGCGGGACGCGGTAGAGGTGGGTGAAGACCTCCAGGTTCTCCTGGACGGTCAGCTCTTCGTCGAGGTTGTCGTGCTGGGGCACCACGCCCATGGCCGCGCGGGCGCGCTTGGAGGCGCGCGGGACCGGGTGGCCCAGCACGCTGATCTCGCCGGAGGTGGCCAGGCACTGCGCGGTGAGCATGCGCATGGTGGTGCTCTTGCCCGCGCCGTTGGGTCCCAGCAGGCCGAACACCACGCCGGAGGGGACCTCCAGGTCCAGGCCGTCGACGGCGGTGAAGGAGCCGAAGCGCTTGACCACGCCGCGCAGCACGATGGCCGGCGGAGCGGAGGGGTCGGGCGCCGGACGGCGGTCGGCCGGCCGGCGTGCGGTGGAGGCGGAACTCTGCTGCCCGGATTGCGACATGCGCTCACCGTAGGGTCGCCGCCCGCGGATTCTCCACCGCTTTTCCCATGTCTGTGGACAGCCGCGGCCGCGCCGTCCGCGCCCGCTCCCCGCCCCGGCCGCGCGCGTGCGCGCCGCCCCCTCGGCTCCGCCGGCCCCTCCCGCGCCCCTCGGCGCCCGTGCGCCGCGCGCCCAGCGGCTACCGTGGAGCGCGTGAACGACGGCCCGTCCCCCGCCCGCCTGCGCGCCTCCAACGCCGACCGCGAACGCGTGGTCGAGGCGCTGCGCGCGGCCGTGGCCGACGGCCGCCTCGACCTCGCGGAGTTCGAGGAGCGCGTCGAGGCGGTGTACCGGGCGCGCACCCTCGGCGAGCTGCCCGGGGCCCTGGCCGACCTGCTGCCGCCCGACCGCCAGCCCCTCCAGTTGGACGAGCGCCCGCTGATGGCGCTGTTCACCACGCTGCGCCGCGCCGGCCGCTGGGTGGTGCGGCCCACCGAGCCCGCCGCGGCGGTCGGCGGCACCCTCGACCTCGACATGCGCGAGGCCCTGCTGGTGCGCGGGCACGTGCGCATGCCGGTGCTGTGCGTCTTCGGCCGCGTCCTGATCACCGTGCCCGAGGGGGTCGAGGTCCGGATGCGCGGCCGGTCCGTCCTGGGCCGGCGCACCACGGCGGTGCGGCCGCCGCGCCGCGACGGCGCCCCGGTGCTGGAGATCACCGGCTTCTCGCTGCTGGGCACGGTGCGGGTGCGCCCGCCGCGCCGGCCGCGGGGCCGGCTGTCCTGGCGGCGCCGCCGCGCCGCGCTGGAGTGATCCGCGCCTCCCCGCGCGCGGCCGCCGCCGGCCCGCCCCCGCTCTGACCGGCGAACCCGCAGGCGGGGGCCGGGGTTGCCGACCGCGGTGCTCGCCGGGTCTGGCAGTCTGTGGTTCAGGTTCTTGTGGAGGTGTCTTTCAGCAATGAGCGAATTCCGCATCGAGCACGACTCGATGGGCGAGGTCAAGGTCCCCGCCGAGGCCAAGTGGCGCGCGCAGACCCAGCGGGCCGTGGAGAACTTCCCGATCTCCGGCCAGGGCATCGAGCACGCCAACATCGCGGCCCTGGGCCACATCAAGGCGGCGGCGGCCAAGGTCAACGCCGAGTTGGGCGTGATCCCGGAGGACCTGGGCAAGGCCATCCGCGAGGCCGCCCTGGAGGTCGCCGAGGGCCGGTGGAACGCCGAGTTCCCCATCGACGTGTTCCAGACCGGGTCGGGCACGTCCAGCAACATGAACACCAACGAGGTCGTCGCCACCCTGGCCAGTGAGCGGCTGGGCGCCCCGGTCCACCCCAACGACCACGTCAACGCCTCGCAGTCCTCCAACGACGTCTACCCGTCGTCGATCCACATCGCCGCCACCTCGGCGCTGGTCAACGACCTGGTCCCGGCGCTGCGGCACCTGGAGGCCGCGCTGTCGGCCAAGGCCGAGGAGTTCGCCACCGTCGTCAAGAGCGGGCGCACCCACCTCATGGACGCCACACCGGTGACCCTGGGCCAGGAGTTCGCCGGCTACGCCGCGCAGGTGCGCTACGGCGTGGAGCGGCTGGAGGCGACCCTGCCGCGCGTGGCCGAGCTGCCGCTGGGCGGCACCGCCGTGGGCACGGGCATCAACACCCCGGCGGGCTTCGCCGAGCGGGTCATCGCCGAGATCGCCTCGGCCACCGGCCTGCCGCTGACCGAGGCCCGCGACCACTTCGAGGCCCAGGGCGCCCGCGACGGCCTGGTGGAGCTGTCGGGCCAGCTGCGCACGATCGCGGTGGGGTTCGTCAAGATCGCCAACGACATCCGCTGGATGGGCTCGGGCCCGCGCACCGGCCTGACCGAGATCCTGCTGCCCGACCTCCAGCCGGGCTCCTCGATCATGCCGGGCAAGGTCAACCCCGTGCTGTGCGAGGCGATGCTCCAGGTCTCCTCGCAGGTGGTCGGCAACGACGCCGCGGTGGCCTTCGGCGGCTCGGCCGGCAACTTCGAGCTGAACGTGCAGCTGCCGATGATCGCCCGCAACGTGCTGGAGTCCATCCGGCTGCTGGCCAACGTCTCGCGGGTCTTCGCCGACCGCTGCGTGGCCGGCATCGAGGCCAACGTGGAGCGCTGCCGCGAGTACGCGGAGTCCTCGCCCTCCATCGTCACCCCGCTCAACCGCTACATCGGCTACGAGGAGGCCGCCAAGGTCGCCAAGCAGTCGCTGGCCGAGCGCAAGACCATCCGCGAGGTGGTGCTGGAGCGCGGCTACGTCGCCGACGGCAAGCTCACCGAGGCCCAGCTGGACGAGGCCCTGGACGTCCTGCGGATGACCAACTCGCGGTGAGCCCCGCTCCGGGGCGGTGCTGAGGCGGAAGGGGGCCGGGCGACCGGCCCCCTTCGGCTGCCGCGGACACGCGGCCGCCGCGGCCGTGCGCTCGATCCCGGCGCCGCCCGCTGAGTACCCTGCTGGAGTACCCCTTCCCCGGAGAGGCGCCACCATGGCACTAGACAGCGGCGAGGACTCGCGCACGGTCGCCGGCCGCTACCTCCTCCAGCGCGAACTGGGCCGCGGCGGCATGGGCGTGGTCTGGCAGGCGCTCGACACCGGCCTGCAGCGCACCGTCGCCGTCAAGGAGGTCCTGCTCCCGGGGCACCTCACCGACGCCGAACGCGCCGACGCCCACGCGCGCGTGCGCCGCGAGGCGCAGACGGCGGCGCGGGTGGCCCACCCCTCGGTCATCACCATCCACGACGTGTTCGACTTCGAGGGCCATCCCTGGGTCGTCATGGAGCTGATCCGCGGCCGCTCCCTCCAGGAGGAGATCGCCCGCACCGGGCCGCTGCCGCCCGAGCGCGCGGCCACCGTCGCCGAGGCGCTGCTGGAGGCGGTGCGGGCCGCCCACGCCAACGGCGTGGTGCACCGCGACATCAAGCCCGGCAACGTCATGATCGGCGAGCACGACCGGGTGGTGCTCACCGACTTCGGCATCGCGACCATGGAGGGCGGCGCCTCCATCACCCGCACCGGCGCGCTCGTCGGCTCCCCCGAGTACATGTCGCCCGAGCGGCTGCGCAGCGAGCAGGCCACCCCGGCCGCCGACCTGTGGAGCGTGGGGGTGACCCTCTACACCGCGCTGAACGGGGAGTCGCCCTTCCGCCGCGACTCCATCACGGCCGCGATCGCGGCGGTGCTGTCGGCTCCGCTGCCGCCGCTGCCCGTCGCCGGCCCGCTGGCGCCGCTGGTGGCGGGGCTGCTGGAGCGCGACCCCGCGGCCCGCCTCACCGCCGACGCCGCGCTGGAGCTGCTGCGCGGCCCGGGCGCGGGGCGCGGCGCGGCCGGACCGTCCGGCCCCGCCGGGTCGGCCACCGGTCCGCGCACCGGGGCGTGGGCCGCCGGCGCCGCGCCGGCGGACGGCACCGGCCGTCTCGGCGGCCACCCCTCCGGGCCGCACACCCCGCCGGGCCCCCACACGCCGTTCCCCGGGCCGCACACGCCGCGTCCGGGGGCGCCCGGCGGGTTCGACACCCCGCACCCCTCCGGGCCGCACGCGGCGCCCTTCGGCCCCACCACCCCCCGCCCCTACGGCGGGTCGGCCACCCCGCCGCACCCGCCCGCCCCGCCCCCGCCGACCTACTCCGGCCAGGGGCCCGCGACCCTGCGCGACGCCCGGCGGCGGGACGGCGCCGGGGTGCCGGTCTTCATCGTCGCCGGCGCGCTGATCCTGGTGGTGGTGCTGGTGGTGGCGGTGGTACTGGTCACGCGCGACTGGACCCGCTACGAGACCTTCCGGTCGTCCTGGTACACCGTGGACTACCCCGCCGAGTGGTCGGTCGACGACACCGCGGTCCGCGACGACGCCTACGTGCGCTTCGAGCCCGACGGCGACCACCTGCTCTACGTCGACGGCTGGGTCAACGGCCCCTCCGACCCCGACACCAGCTACGGCTGGATCGAGGCCGACCACCGGGAGTTCCAGGAGGACCCCAAGGTGTCGGACTACCAGGCGCTGGAGATGACCGAGGTCGAGGGCGGCGGGTTCCCCGCCGACTGGGACGTCGCCCGCTGGCGGGCGGAGTTCAGCCACGAGGACTGGCCCACGCCGCGGCGCTACTTCGCCACCCACTTGGTGACCGTCGGCGAGGAGACCTACGCGGTGACCATCAACGTCCCCGCCGACCACCGGGACGACTACGCGGACGTCTACCAGCGGGCCGTCGAGACCTTCGCGCCCCGTTAGCCCCCCGCACGCGCGGACGCCCGGCGGGTGTCCCCGCCGGGCGTCCGAAGGTGCCGGGGCGTCCGGGCGCCGCCGTGTGCGTGCTAGTACCAGCCGTTGGCCTGCGAGTGCTCCCAGGCGCCGCACGGCGAGCCGTAGCGGTCCTGGATGTAGCCCAGGCCCCACTCGATCTGGGTGGCCGGGTTGGTCTGCCAGTCGGCGCCGGCGGTGGCCATCTTGTTGCCGGGCAGCGCCTGCGGGATGCCGTAGGCCCCCGAGCTGGGGTTCTGCGCGGTGTGGTCCCAGCCGCTCTCCTTCTCCCAGAGGGGCTCCAGGCAGGAGAACTGGTCGGCGCCCCAGCCGTAGTCGGCGAGCATGCCCTGGGCGATGGCCTTGGGGTCGCCGGCGGGGGCGGTGGTTCCGCCGCCGCCGGAGGAGCCGCCGTCCTCCTCGGGCTCGGGCTCCTCCTCCTCCTTCTGCTCCTCCTCCGTGGTCGCCGTCCCGCTGACCGTGCCGCCGACCTGCTCGATCTGGTCGCGCACCTGGTCGCGCTGCTGCTGCAGCTCGGATTCGGAGAGCTCCTGGGCGCCGGCGAAGAAGTCGGGGGAGCCTGCCGCGTCGGGGACCACGGCCGTGGCGGTGTCCTCGGGGCCGGTCTGGTCGGCGAAGGCCGTCAGCGTGAAGGCCGCGCCGGCGACCACCGCCGCCGAGCCGACACCGGCGGCGACGCGCAGCGAGATCCGGTTGAGTAGCAAGAACTGCCCTTTCGTCAGTCGCGCATCCGGCGGCGCGTGCGCGATCGACCTGAATTGCCCTGGGGCGCGGCTGATTGGGTCGGGGGAAGGCGAGGTGCGGGTTCACGAGAACCGCCGGCCGGGCTCGCCTGCGAAGGGCCGGTACGCGGACGCCGGGGGCAAAGGATGCGTCACGCGCGCCCCAAGGCTCCTTACACAACGGGAACCACCTTGCCGCATGATCACGAGTGGGTAACTCGTTTTGGCGAGTGAGCTGTTTCACATTACCGACTGTTACCGCAAAACCGGACATAGCCCAACGTTCCATACCGGCGCTCTCACCTGGGCTTCGCGCAGCCGCCCCCCGGTCGCCGGCGCGGCACGGCGGACACGGTCCGTGCGCACTGGCCCCGGCCCCCTCGGCATGGCATCGTTCGGTCATGCACTACCACGGCTACCTGTGGCGCGACTCCGAGGCCGCCCGGTCGCGCGAGCAGGCCCACGGCCACATCGACAGCCCCCGCTTCCGCACCTCCTCGGCCCCGCCGATCAAGGTCTGCTGGTGGCTGCGCAAGCCCGCCGCCCTGGTCCGCGGCACCTGGGCCGACCCCAAGGAGGCCGTCGACTGGATGGCCGAGCGCTACGCGGGGTTCGCGCCGCGCCTGGTCGAGGCCGAGCCCTACTGGGCCCCCGGCGAGGAGCGCCGCACCGCCGCCGCGCGCGACCTCGCGGCCGGCCGGGACGTCTCGTGGAGCTACCGGCTGCTGGCGGGGAGTGGGCCGTCGTGGCCGCCGTGTGCTGCTCGCCCAACGCCTGGGACCCCGAGGCCGACTGCCCCCTGCGCCGCACCGAGCCCGCACCCCGCTGAGCGCCCCGGCGCGCCGAGATCCGCCGCGCCGGCCCCGCCAGCAGGCGATGAGCAGGGGTGAGCAGGGCCGCGGTGTCGGTGAGCGTTAATCCGCGGTTCGGCTCCCGGCACGCCGCGTGCGATAGAACCACTGGGCGAGCCAGCCGACGTCCCCACCCCCGCAGGAGGCCCCCGTGCCCGCCGTCCCGCCCCCGGTCCCCGCCACCCCGCCCGGCCGCCTCCCCCGGCCCGCGCGGCGCTCGGTGCTGCGCTACGGCGCCGCCGGACTGGGCGCCGCAGCCCTGGCCGGCCTGCCCGGCGCCCCCGCCCTGGCCCAGGGCCGCAACCGCCCCGAACTGACCCACGGCATCCAACTCGGCGACCCCCGCCCCGACGGCGCCGTCGTCTGGACCCGGGCCGACCGCCCCTCGCGGATGGTGGTCGAGGTCAGCCACCGCCCCGACTTCAAGGACTCCCGCGTCGTGCGCGGCCCGCACCTGCTGCCCGACAACGACGGCACCGGCCGGGTGCGCATCACCGGGCTGCGGCCGGGCCGGCGCACCTACGTGCGGGTGCGCGCGGAGTCCGACCGCGCCGAGAGCCGCGTGGTCGAGGGCTCTTTCCGCACCGCCGGAGGCGGCGGCGCCATCCGCTTCACCTGGTCGGGCGACGTCGCCGGGCAGGGCTGGGGCGTCAACCCCGACCTGGGCGGCATGCCGATCTTTGCCGCCATGGCCGACCGCGAGCCGGACTTCTTCCTGCACAGCGGCGACACCTGCTACGCCGACGGCCCGCTCCAGGAGTCGGTCACGCTGCCCGACGGCCGCGTGTGGCGCAACCTGGTGACCGAGGCCAAGTCCAAGGTCGCCGAGACGCTGGCGGAGTTCCGCGGCCAGTACGCCTACAACCTGCTCGACGACACCCTGCGGGAGTTCTCCGCGCGGGTGCCCCAGATTGTGCAGTGGGACGACCACGAGGTCACCAACAACTGGTATCCCGGCGAGGTGCTGGCGGACGACCGCTACACCGTGCGCGAGGTCGACGTCCTGGCGCGGCGCGCGCACCGGGCGTTCCACGAGTGGCAGCCCATCGTCCCCTCCGAGGCCGTCGACGGCCGCATCTACCGCCGGATCTCCTACGGCCCCGACCTCGACGTGTTCGTCATCGACATGCGGCCCTACCGCGACCCCAACTCCCCCGGCACGGCCCGCTACGAGGACATCCTGGGCCGGCGCCAGGCCGACTGGCTGGTGCGCGAACTGACGCGCTCCACCGCCACCTGGAAGGTGGTGGCCTCCGACATGCCCATCGGCCTCATCGTGCCCGACGGCGACGCCATCGAGGCCGTGGCCAACGGCGAGCCGGGCCGCCCGCGCGGCCGCGAGTCCGAGATCGAGCGGGTCCTGCACCGGCTGCACCGCGCCGGCGTGCGCGACGTCGTGTGGCTGACCGCCGACGTGCACTACACCGCGGCCCACCACTACTCGCCCGAGCGGGCCTCCGCCAAGGAGTTCACCCCGTTCTGGGAGTTCGTGTCGGGCCCGCTGCACGCCGGCGCGTTCGGCCCCAGCGAACTGGACCCCACGTTCGGCCCCGAGGCGGTCTTCGTGCACGCCCCGCCGCGCGCCAACACCTCGCCCATGGAGGGCTACCAGCACTTCGGCGAGGTCGAGATCGACCGCGAGAGCAAGGAGTTCACCGTCACGCTGCGCGACGCCAACGGCGACGGGCTGTGGTCCACCACGCTGACCCCCGAGCGCGGCCGCTGAGGTCGGGGTGCGGCCCGCCGGCGCCCGGGCGCCGGCGGGCCGCGCGCGGCCTAGACTCGCTCACAGCGGGTGTGGGAGGCTACCCCCGGTTTCCGGAGGGGGCTTGATGGACACCACACCGACTCGGGAGTGCTGCGCGCTCACCGACTGCCCGTGGTGCGGGCGCGCCGACCTCGTCTGCCGATTCTGCGCGGGCACCGGCCGCTGGTCGCCGGAGCGCCCGGTCACCGACAGCGACGGAATGATCGTCTGGGAGCGGATCACCGAGGAGTGCCGCATGTGCGTGGGCACCGGGAAGGAGCACCGGCACACGCCGCTGGGCTAGGGCGTGTTTTGTGGAATGGCTGCGGGCAGCAGCGAGGCACTGATACTCCTCATAGCGTGGTTCGACGACACGAGATCACCGACACCGCCTGGGAGCAGATCGCCCCGCTGCTGCCCGCAAACCGCGGACGCGGCGGCCGCTGGGCCGACCACCGCACCATGCTCAACGGCATGCTCTACAAACTCGCCACCGGATGCCCCTGGCGCGACCTGCCCCAACGCTACGGCCCCTGGCAAAGCGTCTACGGCCGCTACCGCCGCTGGGCCGCCGACGGCACCTTCGACGCGATCTGGTCCCACGTCCAGACACGCCAGGACGCCGTGGGCCGCATCCACTGGCAGGTCAGCATCGACTCCACCGCCGTGCGCGCCCACGCCCACGCCGCCGGCGCCCGAAAAAAGGGACCTCGGCCCAGACAAAGGCCGCACAAGCCCTGGGACGCTCGCGGGGCGGGCTGACCACCAAGATCCACCTGGCCGCCGACGGGCGGGGCCTGCCCCTGGCCCTCCTGCTCAGCCCGGGCAACGTCAACGACTGCACCATGGCCCCCCTGCTGCTGGCCGCGATCAGGGTGCCCCGCAGCGGGCGGGGGCGCCCCCGCACCCGCCCCGACGGGCTGATCGCCGACAAGGCCTACTCCCTGCGGGCTCTGCGGCGGCTTCTGCGCCGGCGCAGGATCAGGTGCACGATCCCCGAGCGGGCCGACCAGAAGGCCAACCGCGCGGCGCGCGGCGGTCGGGGCGGGCGGCCGCCGGCCTTTGACCGGGGGCTCTACCGGCAGCGCAACGTGGTCGAGCGCTGCATCGGCCGGTTGAAGCACTACCGGGCGATCGCGACACGCTTCGACAAGCTCGCCGCCCACTACCGGGCCGGGATCGTGCTGGTCAGCGTGATGCTCTGGCTCAACCACGACCCACAAAACACGCCCTAGCGCCCGCCCGCCGCCCGCGGGCGGGCCCGCCCAAGCCCGCCCCTCCCGCGCCGGGGCGGCGCGGGAGGGGCGGGGCGGGCGGTCAGCCCTCCAGCATCTCGGTGACCAGGGCCGCGATCGGTGAGCGCTCCGAGCGCGTCAGGGTGATGTGGGCGAACAGCGGGTGGCCCTTGAGCTTCTCGACCACCGCCACCACGCCGTCGTAGCGGCCCACCCGCAGGTTGTCGCGCTGGGCGATGTCGTGGGTGAGCACCACGCGGGAGTTCTCGCCCAGCCGCGAGAGCACGGTGAGCAGGACCCCGCGCTCCAGCGACTGCGCCTCGTCCACGATGACGAACGCGTCGTGCAGCGACCGGCCGCGGATGTGGGTCAGCGGCAGGACCTCCAGCATGCCGCGGTCGACGACCTCCTCGATGACCTCGGGCGAGGTGACCGCCGACAGGGTGTCGTGCACCGCCTGCGACCAGGGCGACATCTTCTCGTTCTCGGTGCCGGGCAGGTAGCCGAGTTCCTGGCCGCCCACCGCGTACAGCGGCCGGAACACCATGACCTTGCGGTGCTGGCCGCGTTCGAGCACGGCGTCCAGGCCCGCGCACAGCGCCAGGGCGGACTTGCCGGTGCCGGCCCGCCCGCCGAGTGAGACGATGCCGACGTCGGGGTCGGTGAGCAGGTCGAGCGCGATGCGCTGCTCGGCGCTGCGCCCGTGCAGGCCGAAGACGTCGCGGTCGCCCTTGACGACCTTCACCGACTTGTCGGGGAGCACCCGGCCCAGCGCCTTGCCGCGTTCGGAGACCAGGACCAGGCCGGTGTGGCAGGGGAGGTCGCGCGCGGCCTCGACCTCGGCGGTGCCGTCCTCGAACAGGGCCGCGACCTCGTGCGCGGGGACCTCCAGCTCCGCCATGCCGGTCCACCCGTGCTCCACGGGCAGCTCGGCGCGGTACTCGTCGGCGCGCAGCCCGATGGACGACGCCTTGATCCGCATCGGCAGGTCCTTGCTGACCAGGACCACGCCGCCGCCCTCGTCGGCGAGCTCGGCCTGGAGGTTGCACGCCACCGTCAGGATCCGGGTGTCGTTGTCCCCCAGCCGGAACCCCGCCGGAAGCACGGTCGGATCGCTGTGGTTCAGCTCCACCCGCAGCGTGCCGCCCTGGTCGTTGACCGGGAGCTCGACGTCGAGGGTGCCGTGCTCCACGCGGAGGTCGTCCAGCCGGCGCAGCGCCTCGCGGGCGAAGTAGCCCAGTTCGGGGTGGTGGCGCTTGCTCTCCAGCTCGGTGATCACCACGATCGGCAGCACCACGGCGTGCTCGGCGAACCTGCTGATCGACGCGGGGTCGGCCAGGAGGACGCTGGTGTCGAGCACGTAGGTGCGCCGGCCGGCCCGGGGGCCGGTGGAGTCGGGAGTGTCGTCGGCACGGCGGTCGGTCGAGGAACTAGCCACTCGTGTCTCCCCTTGGGCGCCGCGCGGGCGCCCTTGTCTCACGGGATACCAAGGACCGGGACCAGCCCCGCGAGGGCCGGGACCGGCCCTCGTCACCATGAGTTCCGCAACGTGCCAGGACCTCAAGCGTTCGGGGCCTCCCGCGTGAACGGATGCGCACCGTCCACTCTCTCCGACGGTACCCGGCTCCTTGGAAAGAGCAAGACCCCCAGGTCGCACGGCATGTGAACACTCCGTTACGCCGCATTTGCCGCTTTTGCGAGGTTTCCCCGGTTATCGCCGGTCGACGGGCGGCGCGGGCGGCGGACGGAGCGGTGCGGCCTGGCGGCGCCGGCTCAGGAGCCGAACCGCCGGTTGCGCGCGCCGTAGGCTCGCAGCGCACGCAGGAAGTCCACCTTGCGGAAGGCAGGCCAGAAGACCTCGCAGAAGTAGAACTCCGAGTGCGCGCTCTGCCAGAGCAGGAACCCCGAGAGGCGCTGCTCGCCCGAGGTGCGGATGAGGAGATCCGGATCGGGCTGGCCACGCGTGTAGAGATGCTCGGCGATGTGCTCCAGGTCGAGGCGCTCGGCGAGTTCCTCGATGCTGGTGCCTTTGGCCGCCTCGGCGAGGAGGAGCGACCGAACCGCATCAGCGATCTCACGCCTTCCTCCATACCCGACCGCAACATTTACAATCAGGCCGGAGTTGCCGGATGTCGCCGCATGCGCCTCTTTCATCACACGGGCGGTGGAATCGGGCAGGAGGTCGAGGGCGCCCATGGGGTTGACGTTCCAGCCCTCGCGCCGCAGCCGGGTCACCGTGTCCTCGATGATGCGCAGCAGGGGCTCCAGCTCCTCGCGCGGCCGGGAGAGGTTGTCGGTGGACAGCAGCCACAGGGTGACCACCTGCACCCCGACCTCGTTGCACCAGCCGAGCAGCTCGAAGATCTTCTCGGCTCCGGCCTGGTGCCCCTCCCTGGCGCTGGACAGGCCGCTGATCTTGGCCCACCTGCGGTTGCCGTCGAGGATGACGCCGACGTGCCGGGGGATCTCGAAGCTGCCGAGCGCGCGCTCCAGCCGACGCTCGTACAGCCAGTAGAGGGGATCACGGAGCCCCATGGGACGCTACCTTTCGCCGCGTTCGGGGACGGCGCGGCCCTTCGCCGCGCCGCCGGCCAGCACTGGACTCGTCGCGGCGGCGCCGGGCCTGACACGCCGGCCCCTCCAGCCTAGGCCGGTTCGCGCGGTTTCGTCACTGGAGTGACGCCCGCACATGCTTGCGTCCCTCGTGGATACGGGACTTCACCGTGCCCAGCGCGAGGTCGAGTTCGGCGGCGATCTCCTTGTAGTCCATCTGGCAGAGGTCGCGCAGCACCAGCGGGGCCACCAGGTTGGGGCGGTCGCGTTCGAGCTGGTCGAGCGCTTCCAGCAGGTCGATCCGGGAGCCGGCGATGACGCTCGTGGTACGGGGGTCGCGCTGGTGCGGTATGCGGTCGGCCTCGGTGGGCAGCTCCGCGGAGCGCCGCTTCATCGACCGGTACGTCTGCCGCGCCGAGTTCGAGACAACCGTATACAGCCACGTGGTGAAGAGCGAATCGCCCTTGAATCCGCTGATATTTCGGGCGACCCGCAGCAGGGCGTCCTGGCAGGCCTCCTCGGCGTCCTGCCGGTAGGGCAGGAAGCGGGCGCAGCGGCGCAGCACCTCGGGCTGGATCCGCCGCAGCAGTTCGTCGAGCGCCGCGGAGTCGCCGTCGCGCGCCCGCCGGGCCAGTTCTTCGAGGGGGTCGTCGATCCGCGCGGCAGGCCGGCGGGGTCCCGGGGCCTTCTCACTGTTCGGCACGGCTGAAGCTCCCTGGTCTGGAGACTGTCGACGTGGGTTACACGCCCAGCACCCACTATGGGGTTCACATCCGAGGGTCACATCCCCCTCCGGCGCGTAGGCTACGTCACCGCGAACTGGCCCGTTCCGGCCCTCTGTACAGTGTTCGGGCCACGTTTGGCACAGACGGCACTGGTAAGGCAGTACCTGTGGCACAACCGGAGAGCTTCGGTCGATACCGCGTCATTCGACATCTGGGCTCGGGGTCGTTCGCGACCGTGTGGCTCGCGCACGACGACCGCCTCGACACCCCCGTGGCGGTCAAGGTGCTCGCCGAGAACTGGACCCACCAGCTTGACGTGCACCATCGCTTCATGGAGGAGGCCCGGATCCTGCGCCAGGCCGACTCCGCCTGGCTCATCCGGGTCCACGACATCGGCACGCTGCCCGACGACCGCCCCTACTTCGTCATGCCCTACGCCGACCAGGGCAGTGTGGCCGACCTCATCGCCAAGGGGCCGCTGCCGCTGGACGAGGCGCTGCGGCTGCTGACCGAAATCGGCCAAGGCGTCACCGTCCTCCACCGCCACGGCACCATCCACCGCGACATCAAGCCCTCCAACGTGCTGCTGCAGTCCTCGCCGGTGGGCCAGCGCGTGCTGGTGGCCGACCTCGGGTTCGCCAAGAGCATCGACGGCGCGTCGGGGTTCACCGCGGCGGCGGGCACCCCCGGCTACATGTCGCCCGAGCAGCACGGCCCCGGCGGCGACCTCGACGTGCGCGCCGACGTCTACTCCCTGGGCGCCGTGGCCTACGAGCTGATCACCGGCCGCCACCCGCCGCCCCCGCCGGTGCGGGTGCCGCCCCGGCGGCTGCGCCCGGGGATCCCCCGCGCCCTGGACAGCCTGATCATGTCGGCGCTGGCCGAGGACCGCAATTCCCGCCCTCCGGACGCCAAGGCGTTCACCGACCGCATCCGCGCCATCCGGATGTCCCCCGAACTGCACGCCGACATCCCCTGGTGGACCCGGCACCGGCCGCTGTGGCGGCGCGCGGCCTCGCTGTCGGCGGCGGCGCTGTTCCTGTTCGCCGGCACCACGGCCGCAGCGGCCTCCCCCGTCGTGCCGCTGACCGAGGTGCGCTACGCCGTCGGAGGGCTGCACCTGGCCGTGCCCGAGGCGTGGGCGCGGCAGTTCCACACCGACCGGCGGGCGGCGGGCACGGAGGGCACGGCCGCCTCGGGCGTGCTGGTGGCCACCGACCTGGACGCCTGGGAGGAGCGCGGCACGCCGGTCTCCGGGGTGTTCGCGGCCCTGCTGCCGGGGGGCGGCCGGCGGCTGGAGGCCCTGCTGGGCGCCGCGCCGTGCTCGGGCCGCGTGCACCGGCGCGCGTTCGACGACCCCGACTGGTCCGGGGAGCTGTGGCGGTGGCCGCGCTGCGCGGGCGGGGGCGCGCTGACCGTGGCCGCGCTCACCAGCACCCGCCGCGACACCACCCTCTACCTGGAGATCCGCCAGCCCGACGACCGGCCCGACGTCGTGAACCGGATGATCGCCGCGACGCAGCTGGCCGGCTAGCGGCCCGTCAGCACCCTCTCAGCACCTTCCCGGCGGCCCGCCGGCCCCCGCCCCCGCGGGAGGGCGCGGCTCAGGCGCGTCCCACGGCGATCTGCTCGCGCAGGTCGCCCGCCGTGGTGACCGGCAGCCGGCAGGCGAAGCCCTGGCAGACGTAGGCGGCTGGCCGCCCGGCGACCAGCGGGCGGCCCGCCAGCAGCGGCACGCCCCGGTCCCGGGCGCCGTCGCCCAGGGTGACGGCGGTGCCCAGCGGGGCCGCCATCAGCGCGGTGCGGTGCAGTTCGGCGGTCGCGGGGTCGTCGGCGGGGCCGACCACGGCGATCTCCAGCGGCCCGCTGAGCAGGGTCTCGGCCACGGCCATGCCCCACCCGGCGGCGCGCGGCGCCTTGCGCGCCAGCGGGTCGGCCGGGGCCAGGGCCTCGTCGGCGGCCCGGCGGTGGCGCTCGGAGCCGGTCAGGCCCGCGTAGGTGAGCAGCGCGCCCGCGGCCGCGAACCGGCCGGAGGGGGTCGCGCCGTCGGTGGGGTCCTGCGGGCGGTTGAACAGCGCCTCGCTGTCGTCGGCGGTGTCGTAGAAGCCGCCCTCGTCGTCGGCGAAGCGGTCGAGCACGGTGTCCAGCAGCCGGCCGGCCAGCTCCAGCCGCGCGGGGTCGCCGGTGACCGCGTGCAGCGCCAGCAGCCCCTCGGCGAGGTCGGCGTAGTCCTCCAGGACCCCGGCGCTGGTGCCGGGGCTGCCGTCGCGGGAGGTGCGGACCAGGCGGCCGTCGCGCAGGTGCACGCGGGCCACGAGGTCGGCGGCGGCCTCGGCGCGCGCCACCAGGTCGGGCCGGTCCAGCAGCGCCCCGGCCTCGGCCAGTCCCGCCACGGCCAGCCCGTTCCAGGCCGCCACCACCTTGTCGTCGCGGGCGGGCCGCACCCGGCGGGCGCGCGCGGCCAGCAGCGCGGCGCGCACCCGCGTGTAGCGGTCGGGGTCGTCGGGGTCGGCCGGCAGGCGCAGTACGGAGAACCCGTGCTCGAAGGTGCCCTCGTCGGTGACCCCGAAGAGCGCGGCCGCCCAGGCGGCGTCGTCCTCGCCCAGCGCCTCGCGCAGCTCGGCGGGGGTCCACACGTAGTAGCGGCCCTCCTCGCCCTCGCTGTCGGCGTCCAGCGCCGATGCGAACCCGCCCTCGTCGGTGCCCAGGTCGGCGATCATCCACTCGGCGGTCTCCAGCGCCACGCGGCGGGCCAGCGGGTCGCCGGTGGTGCGCCACAGCCGCGTGTAGGCGCGCAGCAGCAGGGCGTTGTCGTAGAGCATCTTCTCGAAGTGCGGGACCACCCACCGGGCGTCGACGGAGTAGCGGGCGAACCCGCCGCCGAGCTGGTCGTAGATGCCGCCGCGGGCCATGGCCTCGGCGGTGCGCGCGGCCATGGCCAGCGGGCGGTCGCGGCCGGTGCGGGCGTGGTTGGCCAGCAGGAAGGACAGCAGCATGGACGGCGGGAACTTGGGCGCACCCCCGAACCCGCCGTGCGCGGGGTCGAAGTCGGCGGCCAGCGCCTCGACGGCGGCGTCCAGCGCGTCGGCGCCGGGCGCGCGGCCCCGGCCCAGCGTGCGGGGGCCGCTCAGCGCCTCGACCACGCGGCGGCCCTGCTCCAGCACGCCGCCGCGCTCCTCGTCCCAGGCGCGGGCCACGCCCTGCAGCAGCCGCTGGAAGTGCTCGCGGGGGAAGTAGGTGCCGCAGTAGAAGGGCGCGCCGTCCGGGGTGAGGAACACGGTCATGGGCCAGCCGCCCTGGCCGGTCATGGCCTGGGTGGCCTCCATGTACACCGCGTCGACGTCGGGCCGCTCCTCGCGGTCGACCTTGACGTTGACGAATCCCGCGTTCATCATGCGCGCGGTGGCGGGGTCCTCGAAGGACTCGTGCGCCATCACGTGGCACCAGTGGCAGGCCGCGTAGCCCACCGAGAGCAGGACCGGCACGTCGCGGCGCCGGGCCTCGGCGAACGCGGCGTCGCCCCACGGGTACCAGTCGACGGGGTTGCCCGCGTGCTGGAGCAGGTAGGGACTTGTCGCTTCGGCGAGACGGTTGGCCATACCCCCACTCTGCCCACACGGGCGCGGGCGCTACCACCCGGGGCCGCCCGGGCGCCCGGCCGCGCGGATGGCCGGGCGCGGGCGGCCCGCTAGGACCGCCGGGCGGGGTCGTCGGCGGCGGCGGGGGCGGTGCCGGCGGGGGCGTCCTCGTCGAAGCGCACCGCCGCCAGGCGGTTGCGCATCGACCGCATGAGGAAGTAGAGGCAGGCGCCCACGAAGAACACGGCCAGGAAGCCGAGCACACCGGGGGTGATGGTGTCGGTGGCGAGGTCGGCCTCGGCGAGCTGCGAGATCGCTGTCATGGTGTTCATGTTGCCACCGTCTCGCGGATGCCCGCGAAGAGGTCGTCCTCAGGCAGGTCGGTGTCGACCAGCGAGCGGGCGAGGTGGTAGTCCTCATACGGCCACGCCTCGCGCTGGATGTCCATCGGCACCGCGAACCAGAACCCGTTGGGGTCGATCTGGGTGGCGTGGGCGATCAGCGCGCGGTCGCGCACCTCGAAGTACTCGTCGCACTTGATCCGCGTGGTGATCTCCCACTGCGGGAAGTCGCGGTCCTTCATGCGTTCCAGCCACTCGGCGTAGGGGTTCTCCAGGCCGCGCCGCTCGATCAGCTCGCTGATCCGCTCGAACCGCTCCCGGGGGAACGACACGTGGTAGTAGAGCTTGGAGGGCTGCCAGGGGTCGCCGGTGCCGGGGTAGCGGTCGGGGTCGCCGGCGGCCTCGAACGCCTCGACCGACACCTTGTGGGTCATGATGTGGTCGGGGTGGGGGTAGCCGCCCTGCTCGTCGTAGGTGAGCATCACGTGCGGGCGGAAGGCGCGGACCGAGCGCACGAGCGGCTCGGAGGCCACCTCCAGGGGCTGCACCGCGAAGCACCCCTCGGGCAGCGGGGGCGGGGGGTCGCCCTCGGGCAGGCCGGAGTCGACGAACCCGCTGAACTCCTGCTGGACGCCGAGGATCTCGCGGGCCGCGGCCATCTCCTGGCGGCGGACCTCGGCGATGTTGTCGCGGATTTCGGGCCGGTCCATGGCGGGGTTGAGGATGGACCCGGCCTCGCCGCCGGTCAGCGTGACAACAAGGACCTCGGCGCCCTCGTTGACGTAGCGGACCATGGTGGCCGCGCCTTTGCTGGACTCGTCGTCGGGGTGGGCATGAACGGCCATCAGCCGCAAGCGCTCGGACAACGGACAGGTCCCCTTTTGGGTAGTCGCTGAACACGAAAGTACGGGCGTGGAAGGCGCCCGCCCTGGCGCGAATCGTCCCTCGCCGCCGGCCCGTGACATGCGGGACGGGGGTGGATCAGGGGCGGCCCGGGACGGGGCTAATCTTAGACAACGTAGACCCCACGTTCGGAGATTCCCGATGCCCGACAGCCCCGCCGACCGCGCGCCCGGCGCCACCGCGCCCGGGGCGCAGCGACGCCTGGGGAACACGCCTGTCTTCTTCGTCGTCGGCATCGCGGCGGCCGTGGTGTTCACCATCGGCTGGGGCCTGGCGCTCATGAGCTACGGCGGGTCCGGCGGGGTCTCGGTGCAGGTGGTCGCCTGGAGCGTCGACTCCTCCGACGAGGCGTCGGTCACCTTCCAGGTCAACAGCGGCTCCCCGGCCGAGTGCGTCATCACCGCGCGCGACTCCCGCCACGTCGAGGTGGGGCAGCGGACCGTCGAGGTGGAGTCCGGTATCCGCGACGTCACCGCGACCGTCGACACGATTCGTGAGGCTTCGGCGGTAGAAGTGGGCTCCTGCAGGGAACAAGGTTCGACAAGGTAAGTCGACCGACCCGGAGCGCCCCGAGTCTTTGGCCCGTCCCCAGCCACGGCCCGCCGTCCGCACGGCGCGGACCAGCGCTTATCACCCGGCCGTACCAGTGGCCCGGTGATAATCTCGTAAGTTCAGCTACGGCCGATCCGGCCGCTAGTCCTAGACGTACCAAGGAGTTCCCGTGACCGAGACCCGCGATGACAACGTCACCTGGCTCACCCAGGAGGCGTATGACCGGCTCAAAGCGGAGCTGGAGCACCTGACGGGCACGGGTCGCATCGAGATCGCCGACAAGATCGAGGCCGCACGCGAAGAGGGCGACCTCCGCGAGAACGGCGGCTACCACGCCGCCAAGGAGGAGCAGGGCAAGATCGAGGCGCGCATCGCCCAACTCCAGACCATCCTGCGCAACGCGCGGGTGGGCGGCGCCCCGCAGCAGACGGGCGTGGTCAGCCCCGGCATGACCGTCACGATCAAGTTCGAGGGCGACGACGAGGAGGTCACCTTCCTGCTCGCCTCCCGCGAGGAGAGCGGGGCGCCGATCGACGTCTACTCCCCCAAGTCGCCGCTGGGCAGCGCGATCAACGGCAAGAAGATCGGCGAGACCGCCAGCTACACGCTGCCGAACGGACGCAGCCTCTCCGTCGAGATCATCGACGCCGTGCCCTACGGGTCGGCATAGCCCCGGCCTCGCGCACACGCGGAAGGGGCGGCCACCGGCCGCCCCTTCCGCGTTGCGCCGCCCCACCGCCCCGCACGCGCCCTCTCCGGTTCGCGGCGGGGTGCCCGGGAGTGGGACCATTCCGGGGTGAACCACTTGCCTCAGGGCTGGAACGACTGGAACGCCTGGAACGCCCCGCCGCCGGGGCCGCCCGGGTTTCCCGGACCGCCGCCGCACGCCGCGCCCCCCGTCGCCGGGTTCGGCCGCCGCCTGGGCGCCCGGCTGATCGACTACACGCTGCTGACGATGTTCGCCTTCATGTTCTTCATCGTCACCGTGCTGGTGAACCCGGCGTCGCTGCAGGGCGGCGAGCCCCAGGACGGCTTCTACGACGCCTGGGCCTACCTCATCCTCTTCGGCTGGGGCGTGCTGCTCTTCTTCTACGACTGGCTGTTCCACATCGCCGGCGGGCGCACGATCGGCAAGATGATGGTCCGTGTCCGCGTCGTGCGCGCCGACGGCGGGCGGCTGCGCCAGGGCCAGGCCGCCGGCCGCGCCCTGCTGTTCGGGCTGCCGCAGTGCCTGCTGTGCCTGGGCCACGTCTTCACCCTGCTGGACTGCCTGTGGTGCCTCAGCGACGACGAGCGCCGGCGCACCCTGCACGACCGCGCGGCCGGCACGATCGTCGTGCGCGACTAGGGCCCCGCCTCCCCCTCGCGGCAGGCGGGCGCGGAGTCGCCGCCGCTCACGTTGGCCGCCGGGATGTAGTCCCCCGGCCCGATGCGGAACCACACGTCGCTGGCGCCCTGGGGGCCGGTGACCTCGTCGCCGGGCACCTGGCAGGCCACGTCCACGGCCGCGGCGTGCGCGGCCACCCCGCGCTCGGCGTGCGACATCCCCGGCCCCGACCGCACCGGCACCGGCTGGGTCTCGGGCGCGGCGGTGACCGCCGCCGGGTGGGCGTACTCGGCCGTCCACAGGTAGTCCACCCGCACCCAGGCGTTGGTGGGCAGCCGCAGGCCGTCGCGGAAGGTGCCGTCGGCCAGGTCGATGCCGGCGGGGTTGGTCACCTCGCGGCCGAACCCGTCGCGCCCGCCGTTGTGGCCGTCCTCGTAGGCGGCCTGGGCCTGGGGCAGCCCCCGCGCGAGGTCGCGCCACTCCTCGCGCTCGGCGTTCCAGTGGTCGTCCCTGGTGTTCCACGGTCCCACGTCCCACACGGGCGCGTAGGCGCAGCGGCGCTCGCCGTCCTCGGCGCACACCCGCACGGTGTAGTCGCCGCCGCCGCGCTCGCTCAGCCCGCGCCGCGAGGGCAGGGCCACGAAGTGGTCGTTCTCCCGGACGCGGTGGCCGTTGGCGGTGGTGCCGCCCACGTGGCCGATGCGGGTGGCGAACACCCGCGCCGAGAACGGCCGGCCGGAGGCGGGGCGCTCGGCCTCGGCCTCCGGGGACTCCGCGGTCCCGGGGCCCCGGTCGGTCGCCGGCGGGCTGGCGGGCGCGTCCGGGGCGTCGGGGGCGGTGCGCTGGACCGGGCGCAGCCGCACCGACTCCAGCACGGCCGCGGCGCCGCCGGGCTCGGCGGCGCCGAACCCCACGCGCACCTGCACCCGGCCCACCGGCTCGGGCAGGCGGATCCGGCCGCCGACCTCCTCGCCGCTCCGGGCGGCCCCGGCGGGGACCTCGGCGGGGCCCGCCGACCGCCACTCCGTCCACATGCCGTCGGCGCGCACGCCGCGCGCCTCCAGCAGCACCGCGCCCGCCGTCGCCTCGGCGCGCACGTCGACCGCGCGGGCGGGGCGGGTGAGCCCGTGGGAGCCGAAGACCGCGACGGCGGCCGGCGCGGGAGCGGCGGCGGTGCGCAGCGACGCCCCCGGGGCGGGCTCACGGGCGGCCCGCAGCCCTCCCCCGGCCGGCTGGGCGCCCACGGCCTCGGCGCGGCCGAGGTCCTCCTCGATCCAGCCCCGGCCGTCGGCGGCGGGCAGCGGGGCCGCGGCGGCCGGCGGCCCGGCCGCGAGCGGAACCACCAGCACGAACCCCGACAGCACGGCGGCACCGGCCCGCCTCCAGGCGCACGACATCGCCCGACCCCCTCACGTGGACACGTTCAGTAAGCACGCGCGCACGCGAGCGGCCAAGGCGGCGCGCCGCGGGGCGCGGCGCGCGGCCGGTAAAGGTTGGCCTGGCCCGGGTCGCGGCCGGGTCAGCCCTGGAAGGCCAGCAGGCAGGCGGTGAAGCTGTGCACGTGGTTGCGGCCGGAGACGGGGCCGATCTCGCCGGCGGCGAAGAACCCGCCGACGTTGACGATGCCGAGGTTCTGCTGCACCGAGCGGACGTCGTGGTCGGCGGTGGGGAACATGCCCGAGCCGCGCCCGTTGCACGAGAACAGCAGCGCCCCGCCGGTGCGCCCGGCGTGCTCCTCGCCGAAGGCCCGCAGCCGCTCCACCAGGTCGGCGGCCGCGGAGTCGTGGTCGCGGACCTGGAACCGCACGGTCTGGCCGACCTCGACCATGTCGCCGATGCTGAGCGATCCGGCCTCGGGGTCGGCGCCCAGCACCGAGCGCACCAGGAAGTCGCCCTGCTCGTGGCGGTCGGCGTACTCGTCCATGGCGATCCCGATGTGCAGGCCCATGGCCGCGAGTTCCTGCTCCTCGGGCGGCAGCGCGTTGACCAGCGCCTCAAGCCGCTCGTAGGCGGGGGCGCCGGCGAGCTCCAGCACGATGTTGCCCTCGGCCTTGGTGACCGCCATGGCCGGCCCGATGGGGCGGCAGCCCTGGCTGACCACGGTGCCCACCACCCCGGGCCCGCCCAGGAGCAGGCCCACGGCGCCCGACTCGGCGACCTCGCCGTCGCTGAACAGCCGCACGGACTCCTCGCCGTGCATGCCGTCGGCCAGCCCGCCCACGATCGGCAGCCCGCCGAGGGCGTCGGTGGAGCGCTCCACGAACGACTGGGCGGGGAACTCATAGGGGTTGGCCAGCAGCAGCGCGGCGCGGTCCTCGGGGTCGGGCTGGTGCATGCCCACCACCGCGAGGTGGTCGCCCTCGGGGATGGCGTCGAGCCGGAAGGGGGTGAGCGTGACGTCGGGCAGCCGCGCCGCCCACACGCTGACCGCGCCCTGCCCCTCGACGCCCCGGCCGCCGCCCACCACGCCGGTGGAGGTGCAGCCCAGGGTGACCGCGCCCTCGGCCAGCGCCATGACGCGCTCGCCGGCCAGCACGACCTCGTCGGGGTCGGCGCCGCTGACGAAGAAGCAGACGAGGTCGGCCGCGCCGTCCAGGGGCCGCAGGGCGTCCAGCGCCGCGCGCTCCGCGGCGCTCACCAGATCGGCGCCCGTCGCCAGCGCGTCACCGAACCCCGCCACGCCCCCACCTCGCATCGTTCGTCCGATATGGCACACCGGGACCATACTCCCAGTCCTACGCCCTCAAACCCGCACGGCGCCCGCGGTATTTCGCGGCGCCCGCCGAGGCCGCGCCCCGGGCGGCGGCGCGGCCGGGCCACTGGCCAAATCGGCGCGCGGGCATAGACTCGACGCTGTGTCTGCCGCTACTTCTGGCCACACCGCCCCCGCCGACCTCCCCGCCACCCTGGGCGCGCTGCGCGCCTCGGGGCACGTGCGCCGCACGGTCAAGCAGGAGGTCCGCGACACCCTGCTGCGCCGCATGCGCGCCGGCGAACCCCGGTTCCCCGGCATCGTCGGCTTCGACGACACCGTGCTGCCCCGGGTCGAGCGCGCGCTGCTGGCCGGCCACGACCTCGTCCTGCTCGGTGAGCGCGGGCAGGGCAAGACCCGCCTGATCCGCACCGTCTCCGGGCTGCTGGACGAGTGGACCCCCGTCGTCGACGGCTGCCCGATCAACGACCACCCCTACGACCCCGTCTGCACCCGCTGCCGCGCGCTGGCCGCCGAGCACGGCGACCAGCTCCCGGTGTCCTGGTGGCACCGGGAGGAGCGCTACGGCGAGAAGCTCGCCACGCCCGACACCGGCGTGGGCGACCTGATCGGCGACATCGACCCGGTCAAGCTCGCCGAGGGCCGCAGCCTGGGCGACCCCGAGACCGTCCACTACGGCCTGGTGCCGCGCACCAACCGCGGGGTGTTCTGCCTCAACGAACTCCCCGACCTCGCCGCCCGCATCCAGGTGGCGCTGCTCAACGTGCTGGAGGAGCGCGACATCCAGATCCGCGGCTACGCGCTGCGGCTGCCGCTGGACGTCCTGCTGGTCGCCAGCGCCAACCCCGAGGACTACACCAACCGCGGCCGCATCATCACGCCGCTCAAGGACCGCTTCGGCGCCGAGGTCCGCACCCACTACCCGCCCGACCTCTCCGACGAGATCGACCTCGTCCGCCAGGAGGCCGACCTCCCCTCCGGCGCGGTGGTGCCGCTGCACCTGGTCGAGACCGTGGCCCGGTTCACCCGCCTGGTCCGCGACTCCCCCTCGGTCGACGACCGCTCCGGGGTGTCGGCGCGGTTCGCCATCGCCGGCATCGAGACCGTCGCGGCCTCGGCACTGCGCCGCGGCGCGCTGACCGGCGAGGACACCCCGGTGGCCCGGGTCTGCGACCTCCCCTCCATCGTCGAGACCCTCCAGGGCAAGGTGGAGTTCGAGGTCGGCGAGGAGGGCCGCGAGACCGAGGTGCTGGCGCACCTGCTACGCCGCGCCACCGCCGACACCTTTCGCGCCACCCTGGGCGGGGCCGACCTCACCGGGCTCACCGACCTGTTCGCCGAGGGCGGCACCGTCGAGACCGGCGAACTCGTCAGCGCCGCCGACCTGCTGCGCGGCGTGGGGCCGCTGCCCGGCCTGGCCGACCTCATCGCCCGCCTCTCGCCCGACGAGGGCACCGGCGAGACCCCCGGGTTCGCCGCCTCGGCCGTGGAGTTCGCGCTGGAGGGCCTGTACCTCAACCGGCGGCTGTCCAAGGACACCGTGCGCGACCGCACCGTCTACCGGACCTGACCGGGCGCCGGGCGCACGCGCGCCCGGCGCCCCTTGGCCGGCGCGGCGTCCGGCCGCGCACCGCCGCGCCCGCGGCGAAGGGAGACCACCCGTGGACCGCTTCCGATACGGCCCCTACGACGACGGCCCCGACCCGCTCGCGCCGCCCTACGACGTCCGCGCGGCGCTGGACGAACTGGGCCGCGACATCATGGCCGGCGCCAAGCCGCAGCGGGCCCTGCGCGACCTGCTGCGCCGCGGCACCCAGGGCGTCAGCGGCCTGGACGACCTGCTGCGCCGGGTGCGCGAGCGCCGCGAGCACATCCGCTCCAAAGGCCGGCTCGACGGCACCCTGGAGCAGGCCCGCGCGCTGCTGGACCGCGCGATCGGCCAGGAGCGCGCCGAGCTGTTCCCCGACCCCTCCGACGACGCCCGCTTCCGCGAGGCCGAGCTGGACTCCCTGCCCGCGGACACCGCGGCGGCCGTGCGCCGCCTGGCCGACTACCGGTGGCGGTCGGAGGCGGCCCGGCGCAGCTTCGAGGAGCTGCGCGACCTGCTGCGCCGCGAGGTGCTGGACACCCGGTTCCAGGGCATGAAGCAGGCGCTGGAGCGGAGCACCCCCGAGGACATGCGCCGGGTGCGCGAGATGATCGACGCGCTCAACGCCATGCTGGAGGACGACGAGCGCGGCGAGCACACCCAGGACGACTTCGACCGGTTCATGGCCGCCTACGGCGACATGTTCCCCGACGACCCCCGGCCGCGGAACCTGGAGGAGCTGGTCGACACCCTGGCGCGGCGCTCCGCCGCCGCCCAGCGCATGATGAACTCCCTCACGCCCGAGCAGCGGGCCGAGCTGGGCGGCCTGATGGACCAGGCGGCCCGGGAGTCGGGCCTGGCCGACGCGCTGGACCGGCTCTCCGGCGCGCTGCGCGCCCGCCGCCCCGACCTCGCCTGGGGCGGTGCCGAGGACGTGGACGGCCCCGAGGGCCTGGGCGCCGGCGACGCCACCACCGCCGTGCAGGAGCTGGCCGACCTCGCCGAACTCGACACCGCGCTCAGCCAGGGCTATGCCGGGGCCGGGCTGGAGGACATCGACGAGGACGCCGTACGCCGGGCGCTGGGCCGCCCCGCGGTCGACGACCTGGAGCGCCTGCGCGCCCTGGAGCGCGAACTGCGCGACCAGGGCTACCTCGAAGGCTCGCGGAACCGGCTGCGGCTGACCCCCAAGGCCGTGCGCCGCCTCGGCGAGACCGCGCTGCGGGAGGTCTTCGCCGACACCGCCGGCCACAGCCGCTCGGGCGGGCACGCCGCCGACTCCGCCGGCCGCTGGGGCGAGCCCACCGGGGCCGGCCGCCCCTGGGAGTTCGGCGACGAGGAGCCGCTGGACGTGGTGCGCACGCTGCGCAACGCGATCGGCCGGGGCGCGGCCGAGCCGGGCGGGCCGGTCCGGATGCGGCCGGAGGACTTCGAGGTCGTCGAGACCGAGCGCCGCGACGCCGCGGCCGTGTGCCTGCTGGTCGACCTGTCCTACTCCATGGCGCTGCGCGACCTGTGGGGCAGCGCAAAGCAGACCGCCATGGCGCTGCACTCCCTGGTGACCACCCGCTTCCCCCAGGACGCGGTGCAGATCATCGGGTTCAGCGACTACGCCCGCGAACTCCCCGCCCACGGCCTGGCCGAGCTGTCCTGGGAGCCGGTCCAGGGCACCAACCTGCAGCACGCGCTGCTGCTGGCCGGGCGGCACCTGGACCGCCACGCCGACTTCGAGCCGATCGTGCTGGTGGTGACCGACGGCGAGCCGACGGCGCACCTGCTGCGCGACGGGTCGGCCGCGTTCGCCTGGCCGCCCTCGGCCGACACCACGGCCGCCACGCTGGCCGAGGTCGACCGCATGACCCGCCGCGGGGCCGCGCTCAACGTGTTCCTGCTGGCCGACGACCCCCGCCTGGAGCGGTTCGTGGACGAGGTGGCCCGCCGCAACGGCGGCCGGGTGGTGCGCCCCGACCCCGACCGCCTCGGCGGGTACGTGGTGCGGGACTTCCTCAGCCGCCGCCGCAGGACCGGCTGAGCATCCGGCCCCGGCGGATCAGCCCCCGAACGCCACGGGGGCCGGGGCGCCGGTCTCGTAGCACATGACCAGGCCGCCGCCCAGCGGGCTGACGGTCACGGTCACCCGCAGGACGCGGGAGGCCGACCACACGGTGCGCACGGTCTGCAGCGCGGGCGTGCCCTCGGCGACGCCGAGGTCGGCGGCCTCGTTGGGGCCGATCTGGTGGGCGGTCAGCTCGTCCTGGTAGCCGGTCTGGGCGTGGCCGAGCCCGGCCAGGACGCTGATGGTGCCGGCGGGGATGTCGGCCTCCTCCACCAGCGGGGTGCCCTCGGCGAGGTCGGCCGGGTAGTAGGAGGTCTCGATCGCGACCGTGCGGCCGTCGATGGCCCGCACGGCCCGGCGGCTCACGGCCGCCGAGGTGCCCAGGCGGTCGGCGATGGGCTGGGGCACGGAGTCGTGCCGCTCCACCCGGAGCCGCTTGCTGGGTTCGCGTCCGGAGTCGACGACGAACTGGTCGAAGGCGTCGTGGGTGACCTTGGAGTCGCGCACGTGCTCGCGGGAGGCCGGGTAACGGAAGGCACCGTTGCCATCATTCATACAGAACACCTTTTCGGGGTGCGGTTTCAGCAGTCAGTCGTCGTAGGTGTTGGCCTGGAGCGCGTCGAGCAGGTCGTCCTCGGAGGTGTCGCCCTCCACGTACATCAGGTGGTGCCGGTCCGCGGGCATCCGGGTCACGGTGTAGCGGATCGGGGTGTCGCCGGAGAAGGCCAGCCGCTCGTGCACCAGCAGGGGGATCCCCGGGCCCATGCCGAAGCGGTCGGAGTCCTTGATCGAGGGCATCTCGGCCCGGATGACGTCCCAGTGGCGGGTCTGCGGATAGCCCATGGCGGCCAGCACCTCCTTGGTGCCGGTCGGGATGTCCTCGGGGGTCTCCAGTTCGGACCCCTCGGCGATGTGGCCCGGGTAGTAGCTGAGCTGGCGCTCCCACAGCCGCGCGCCGAACATGCGGTCGCAGCGGCGGCACAGCACGAACGCCCCGGGCCGGTTCGGGTCGATCCTGAGCAGCCGCGCGATGCGGCCGCCCGCGGGCCCGCGCCGGGCCTGGAACCGCAGCCGCGGCTCCTCGGTCTGCTCCTTGGACATGCGCTCGACATAGCGGGCGTAGCGCTCGTCGTCGGGGATTCCCTCGATCGAGGACGCGACGTGCACGATCGGCCGGCGGGGCCGGCGCACCGTGCTGCCGCTGCCCTGCTTGATGTCGATGCGCCCCCGGTTGGCCAGCTCCTGCAGGGCGCGCCGCACGGTGTTGCGGGACGTGCCGTAGGAGGCCATGAGCTGCTCCTCGGTGGGCAGGCTGTCGCCTGGCTCGTAGCGGCCGCCGTCGATCTCGGACAGCAGCGCGCGAGCGATCACCAGGTGCCGGGGTTCCATCATCGCTCCACAGCGCGGAATTCGTTCCGATAAGTCTACCCGTAAGTCTTGACGGCGCCACAATCGCGCCGCAGAGTTGACTTGTGGGTACGACTCCAATGAGTTGACTAGGACACTAGACTCCAACGACTTGATGATCAAGTCCCCGAGGTCACCGGTGTCGTCGCGGCTTTGCGGAGGCGTCCCCCGCGCCGCGCCCCCGCGCGGCGGCCGTGCGGGCGTCGGACGGGCGCCCGCACGGCAGACGGAGAGGAGGGGAGACGATGCTGACTGTTGTGATCGTGGCCGCCGTGGTCGTCGCGGCCTTCGCGGTGGGCATGGCGCTGGCCGCCTCGATCGGCAAGGGCGAGGGCTCCGACCGCCCCCGGCCGCCCCGGCACCGGGGCCGCCCCGGCGCGGGGCCCGTGGTCCCGCGGGCGCGGACCGCCCCCGACAACGCGGCCACCGGGCCGACCGCGCGGACCCCGCGGTCGGCCGGCGAACTCTCCGGCAACGCCGCCGGACGCGTGTGACCCCTGTGACCCCCACCCGCCGCCCGTGACCGGGCCACCGGGTAGCCGCCCGGGCGGCCGGGTCGCCTGACCGCCGCGGTCCGCCGGCCCCGCCCCCGGGGTCCGGCAGGCGGCGCCCGCCGAGGAGGGGGGCGGGCGCCGCCCAGGCCGCGCGGCGCCTCAGCCCTCGCGGGGCGTCGTCACCCGCGGTCCCCGCGGCCCCTCAGCGCTCGTAGACGCTGACGTCGGTGATGGTGCGCAGCACCCCGGGGTCGATGTCGCCCTCGGCGTAGAAGAGCTTGTGGCGGTCGGCCGGCATGGTGGTGCGGGTGAACCGGATCGGGGTCGTGCCGGAGTAGGCCACCCGCTCGTGCACCAGCAGCGGCACCCCCGGGCCGATCCCGAAGCGCGCGGAGTCCTTGAGCGAGGGCATCTTCGCCCCGATGACGTCCCAGGCGCCGGTCTGGGGGTAGCCCAGGGCGGCGATGACGTCCTTGGTGCCGCCGGGGATGTCGGTGGGCAGCTCCAGCGCGGTGCCCTCGGCGATGAACCCCGGGTAGTAGGACTCCTGCCGCTGCCACAGCTGCGGCCCGATGACGCGGTCGCACCGGCGGATGACCACGAACGCCCGGGGGTTGTCGGGGTCGAGCTTCAGCAGGCCGGCCAGCACGCCGGCGGCGGGTTCGCGGCCGACCTCCAGGCGCTCGGTGGGGACCTTGCCCTCCTCCTCGCGGAGGCGGTTGATGTAGGCCTCGTAGCGCTCGGCGTCGGATCCGGCGGGCGCGGGCGAGGCCAGGTGGAGCGTGGGCCGGTAGCGGCGCACCGTGCTGCCGCTGCCCTGCTTGGTGTCGATCCGGCCGCGGTTGGCCAGCTCCTGCAGGGCCCGGCGGACGGTGTTGCGCGAGGTTCCCCACTCGCGCATCAGCTCTTCCTCGGTGGGGAGCTGGGCGCCGGGCGCGTAGTCGCCCTCGTCGATCTTCTCCATGAGGTCACCGGCTATGCGCAGGTGCTGAGGTTCCACAGCCGCCCCCCTGATTCACTGATTCGTTCGAATGATTCTACTCAGACCTGTTGACGAACCACCACCGCCGGTTCATTCTAAAGGTAGGAATGAATCGCATAACGCCGAAGAGGAGACAGACACCGGCAAACCTTCTAGGCAGCACCAGACGGAGGAGTGGTTCATTCCCCTCCCGGCCAATCCGGGCCGGGGCCGTGCGAACGTCGGACGGGCGCTCGCACGCAGCGAGAGGAGGGGACATGCCCCTGGTATTCGGAGCGGTGGTGATCCTGCTCGTGGCGTTCTTCAGCGTCGTGCTGGGAGTGCTCGTGGCCGCCACCATCGGCATCAAGCGAACCGACCGCGGCCACTTCCGCGCCCTGCGCCACGGCCGCGACAAGCGCACCTTCTCGGGCGCCGGCCGCAGCGTCACCGGCCTCCGCTTCCTCGACAGCGTCGAGGACGACGGTGACGACGAGGACGAGTTCGGCCGGCCCGGCGCGCTGGTCTAGCCCTCCCGGGTCAGCGCCGACCCGCCCCCGCAGGAAGCAGTGAACGAGCGAACGTCCGCCCCGCGGACACACCGCACGCCCGGCCACTCCCGGGCGCGCGTTCCCACCACCGCCCGTTCCCGCCGGAGGCCGGACCCTCCCCGTGGAGGGGCCCGCCCGGCGGGACACAGCGGTGGTGGAGAGGCCGAAATCCCGGAAATCCCCCTGGTCAGCCGCGAATTGCACGGAAACCGGTGACGGATTGTCCCGGCCGGGTATCCAGGCCGTGACACAATCGTGTCCGTGTTTTGCCGCCTAAATGTTGTTTCATTTAATTTCCAGGTGGAAAACACTTCGCTGTGAGCGATTTCGGCCCTTGTCCCGCGCCTTATTCCGCCCCGTGGGTAGATCTGCCCCGGCCATACGTCGAACTCGTCGCTCAGTGCCTCATCGTCCGCGGCGTCGACGTGCTCGACCACTGGAACGATCCCCTGGACCCGCGCGACGTCTCCGTCATCGTCCGCTCCGGTGGTCCCGCGGCGCCCGGACGGCTCCGGTTCGTCTGGGACGAGGAGAGCGGCTGGCGTTTCGGCCCCATGGACGCCGAGGGCTGGGTGGCGCTGGAGCGCACCCGGTATCTGCCCGGGGGGCTGCTGCCCGATCCCGACCAGGTCGCCGCCGTCGTCGGCCGCGTCCTCGCCGGCACCGAGACCGGCAGCCCCCACCGCCCCCACTACCGGTCCTTCCGCGACTACGGCGACGGCTTCGACGCCCGCCTCGCGGCCTACGCGCGCGCCGCGCTGCCGCGCTGACCGGCCCGTCCGCCCCCGACGCCGCGGGCGGCGCGCCGGAGACCGGGTGTCAGTGGTCGAGCGCGGCGACCAGGTCGCCCACCAGGTCGTCGGCCGACTCGATCCCCACCGACAGCCGCACCAGGTCGGCCGGGACCTCCAGCGGCGACCCCGCCGCCGAGGCGTGGGTCATCCGGCCCGGGTGCTCGATCAGCGACTCCACGCCGCCCAGCGACTCCCCCAGGGTGAACACCCGCATGCGCTCGCACACCTTCAGCGCCGCGTCCTCGCCGCCGCGCAGCCGGAACGAGATCATGCCGCCGAAGGCCCGCATCTGGCGCTCGGCGGTCTTGTGCCCGGGGTGGTCGGGCAGGCCCGGATAGTAGACCTCGGCCACGGCCGGGTGGTCCACCAGCGCCTCGACCACGCGCTCGGCGTTGGCGCAGTGGCGGTCCATGCGCACGCCCAGGGTCTTGACGCCGCGCAGGGTCAGCCAGGCGTCGAACGGTCCGGCGACCGCGCCCATCGTGTTCTGGTGGAAGGCCAGCCGGTGGCCCAGGTCGGCGTCGGAGACCACCAGCGCGCCGCCCACCACGTCGGAGTGCCCGCCCAGGTACTTGGTGGTGGAGTGCACGACCACGTCGGCGCCCAGCGTCAGCGGGCGCTGGAGGTAGGGCGAGGCGAAGGTGTTGTCGACCACGAGCAGGGCGCCCGCCTCGTGGGCCACGCCCGCCAGCGCCTCGATGTCGGTGATGTTGAGCAGCGGGTTGGTGGGGGTCTCGGCCCAGACGGCCACGGTCTCGGGCCGCACTGCGGCGCGCACCGCCTCGACGTCGGACTGGGGCACCGCGTCCCAGCGCACGCCCCAGCGCTCCAGCACCGTGGAGAACAGCCGGAAGGTGCCGCCGTAGGCGTCGCCGGGGATGACCACGTGGTCGCCCGGCTTGGCGATCGTGCGCAGCAGGGTGTCCTCGGCCGCCATCCCCGAGGCGAACGCCAGCCCGCGGATGCCCGACTCCAGCGCCGCCAGGCACTCCTCCAGCGCGGCACGGGTGGGGTTGGCGGTGCGCGAGTACTCGTAGCCGCCGCGCAGCCCGCCCACGCCGTCCTGGGCGTAGGTGCTCGTCTGGTAGATGGGGACCACGACCGCGCCGGTCTGGGCGTCGGCCTCCTGACCGGCGTGGATGGCCAGAGTCTCAAACCCGTCGAACGTCATGGCCACACCCTAGCCGCGCCCGCGGCCCAAGATCGTCCGATCGCGGCACGGGTCGCGGGCCGGGCCCGCCGCCCCGCCCGCCCCGGGCGGCCTACCGGGTGCCCTCGCGCACCGGCCGCAGGGCGCCGGGGCGCCGGGCGGTGATGCGGTCCAGGGCGGCGGCGGAGGCGTCGTCGGCCGGGAGGTGGACCACCAGGTGCTGGCCCTCGGCGTCGAGGATCTCGAAGGTTAGCCGCAGCTCGCCCGCCTCGGGGTGCACGACGCGCTCGGCCGAGGTGCGCCGCGGCGCGGCGGGCACGGCCGCCATCCGCTCGGCGAACGGCGCGCCGGCCGTGATGGTCAGCTCGTCGACCAGGTGGGCGAGGTGGAGGTCGGAGCTCGAGGACTCGGATTTGAGCAGGGCCACCTGCTGGTCGGCCACCCGGTCCCAGTCGGGGAACACGGCGCGGGCGCGGGGGTCGGTGAAGAGGTACCGGACCCGGTTGGGCGGGCTGCCGTCCAGCAGGCCCAGCGGCCCGGCCAGGCGCTCGTAGGCGGCGGTGTGGGCCAGGGTCTCGCCGGGCCGGTCGAACAGCGCGGCCGGGGCGGGCTCCAGCCGGTCCAGCCGGGCGCGCATGGTGGGGCGCACCTGCCGGTCGGGCGGCATGCCTCCCGGGCACAGGACGTCGGCGCCCGAGGCCTCCTTGGCGAGGTTGCGCAGGTGGACCCGCTCGGCCACCGACAGCCGCAGCGCGGTCGCTGTCGTCCACCTCGCCGAGTCTAGAGCGGCACGGCCGCGCCGAGCCTGGCCCCGCGAAGGCCAGGCTCGGCGCGGCCTTCCCGCGGCGGCGCGCTCCCCGCAGACTGGGGGCCATGACCTTCACCACCCACTCCCCCGCCCACACGGGTCCGGCCGCGGGAGGCGCGGCATGATGCGCTACCGCCTGTTCGGCCCCTCCGGGCTGCGCGTCTCGGAGCTGTTCCTGGGCGCCATGACCTTCGCCGACGCCGACGAGGGCCGCCGGATGGTCGACGTGTACGCCGACGCCGGCGGCAACGTCATCGACACCGCCTCGGCCTACGGCGACAGCGAGAAGGTGCTCGGCGACATCCTGCGCGGCCGCCGGGACCGCTTCGTGGTCGCCACCAAGTTCGCGCTGACCCGCGAGACCGGAGACCCCAACTCCGGCGGCGGCCACCGCAAGAACCTCGCGCTGTCGCTGGAGGCAAGCCTGCGCCGGCTGCGCACCGACTACGTCGACCTGCTGTGGGTGCACGCCTGGGACGAGCACACGCCCATCGAGGAGACCATGCGGGCGCTGGACGACGCCGTCCGCGCGGGCAAGGTCCTCTACGTGGGCGCCTCCAACCTCCCGGCGTGGCTGGTGTCGCGGGCCAACACCCTGGCGGAGTGGCGCGACTGGACCCCGTTCGCGGGCATCCAGGTGCCCTACAGCCTGCTCCGCCGCGACATCGAGCGGGAGCTGCTGCCCATGGCCGAGGCCTACGGCATGAGCGTGGCCGCCTACGGGGCGCTCGCCGCCGGGGTGCTGTCGGGCCGGTACACCGACGCGGCCGAGCCCCCCTCGGGCGGCCGGGTCGACCCCGCCTCCCTCTCCGAGCGCGACCACCGGGCCGCGCGCGCCGTGGTCGCGGCGGCGGCGGAGCTGGGCGCCACGCCCACCCAGGTGGCCATCGCCTGGACCCGCGCCCGCTCCCGCGCCGTGCACCCGATCATCGGCGCGCGCAGCGCCGAGCAGGTCCGCGGCAACCTCGGCGCCCTCGACCTCGACCTGCCGGCCGAGGTCGTGGCCCGCCTGGACGCGTCGGTGGACTTCGACCCGGGCTATCCCAGCGACCTCAACACCGGACCGCGCCCGTGGATGCACGGCGGCGAGGGAGTGGAACTGGAGCCCCGGACCCGCCCCGCCGGGCTCCGGCCCGGCGGCTAGGCGGAAGGCGCCGTGAGCGCGTCGACGTAGGCGTCCCAGACCGGCGCGGGGTCGGCCGCGCGCACGCCGGCGCGCAGCCGCTCCACCTCGCCCGGCGCGTAGAGGCGGGCCAGCGCCCCGGCCAGGTCGGCGGGGTCGCCGGGCGCGCACAGCAGGCCGTCGACCCCGTCGGCCACCTGCTCGGGCAGCGCGCCCGCGCGGGTGGCCACCACGGGCAGGCCGTGCTCGTGGGCCAGCCACACGTTCTGCGTGGCGGTGGCCGTGCGGTAGGGCAGCACCACCGCGTCGGCGGCGGCGAACAGCGCGGGGATCTCCTCGGCCGGCACATAGCCCTCGCGGAACTCCACCCGCTCGGCCACGCCCAGCTCGCCCGCCAGGGCGCGCAGCCGCTGCGCCGAGCCGCCCCAGAACTCCCCGGCGACGGTCAACCCGACCTGGGGCGGGGCGCCGTGGGCCAGGGCGCGCAGCAGCACGTCCACGCCCTTGTAGGGGCGCACGATGCCGAAGAACAGCAGCCGGTTGCGGCGGCCCCCGGGCGGGGCGGGCGCGGGGCCCGTGCCGCCGGGGGCGGTCGGCGGGTGCGGGGGCAGCGCCGCCGTGCGGACGTCGGCGCCGGGACCGGCCAGCCCCCGGGCGAGGCGGGCCTGCTCGGGCGAGTGCGCCAGGACCGCGTCGGTCCGGCGCAGCAGCGCGCGCATCAGCGCGGTGTCGGCGGGGCCGCGCTCGTGCGGCAGCACGTTGTGGCACAGCGCCAGGCTGCGGGCGCGCCCGCCCATCCCGGCGAGGATCCCCAGGTAGGGCACTGCCTGCTGCGGGATGAGGACGGCGAGGACCGCCAGGTCGGCGTCGCGGCCGATGCGCCGGCCCGCGCGCCACCAGCTGTCGGGGCGGTTCCAGGCGAGGTCGCGGCGGGTGGCGGGGAACGGCGCGCCCTCGGGCGCCTCGACCGTCTGGCGCCCCGGGTAGAGCCGCTCGGGGTACTGCGCCCGCCACGACTCCACGACCACCTCGTGGCCGCGCTCGGCGAGCCGGTGGGCCAGCTCGGTGGTGTGCCGGGCGCCGCCGCCCTTGTAGGGGTGGGTGGGCCCCACCAGGCTGATCCGCATCGCCGGCCCGTCAGGCGCCGTCGCGCGAGCGCACGATGAGGTCCGCCAGCAGGGCCAGCGCGCCCACGATCAGCCCGCTGGTCAGCAGCATGATCGTGTTGTTGGGGATGTACAGCGGGGTGCGCACCTGGTCGAAGACGAACTTGGCCGCGCCGATGCCCAGCAGCCACAGCGCGATGGGCATCAGCACCTTGAGCGGGTTGAAGTACATCACCATCCGCAGCACCTGGAGGATGTAGCGGTAGGCGTCGCGCACGAAGTGGAACTTGGAGGTGCCCGACCG
Organism: Streptomonospora nanhaiensis; assembly: GCF_013410565.1. Lineage (NCBI taxonomy): Bacteria > Bacillati > Actinomycetota > Actinomycetes > Streptosporangiales > Nocardiopsidaceae > Streptomonospora > Streptomonospora nanhaiensis. The sequence goes on along the minus strand of NZ_JACCFO010000001.1, from coordinate 4,522,388 downwards.
CTTGGCGTAGTCGATCGGCACGTACTGCACCGGGTGCTGGTTGGACAGGAACGCCAGCGTGATGGTGGTGACGCAGGAGAACCCCGGCGGCAGCAGGCGCAGGTAGGGCAGCGACACCTCGCGGCGGAACGCGCGCAGCCCGGAGTTGAGGTCGGGGATGCGGGTGTTGGTCAGCCGCTCGGCGACCTTGCGGATGAGCCATTTGGCCGGCACGCGCAGGAACCGGTGGCTGCCGGCCTCCTGCGTGCGGGCGCCCACCACCTGGTCGATGTGGGGCTGGGCGGCGAGCAGGTCCACGAACTCGGGGATGCGCTCGTTGGGGTAGGTCATGTCGGCGTCGGTCCACACGACGATCTCGCCGCGGGCGCGCTGGGTGCCGATCCGGCGCACGGTGCCCGCGCCGCCGTTGTGCGGGAAGGCGACCACGTGCAGGTGGTCGAACAGCGGCTCGACCTCGCGCAGGCGGGCGAGCGTGTCGTCGGTGGAGGCGTCGTCGATGGCCAGCAGCTCGTAGGTGTGGTCGGAGGCGTCCATTGCGGCGCAGATCCGCTCGACCTCCTTGACCACGTGGTCCTGCTCGTTGTAGCAGGGCAGCACGATGGAGACGTGGGGGGCGGCCTCCGCTGCGCCGGGGCCGTCGTCGGGGGTGTGGGGCATCTCGCTCACGGTGTCAGGTTCACTCACTCGCCGCTGATTGTGTCGGCCGCATGCGGGCCGTGTACGGGCTCTCGTGCCGGTGGACCGGTGCCGCCCTCGGGCCGGCGGGCCGCCGCGCCCGCGCGCCCGGGCGGTCCGGCGCGCCGCCCCCTGCCGCCTCCGCCAGAATAACGGCGGCCCCGCCCTCACCGGACGACGGCGACCCACAGCTCGTCGTCGAAGATCCAGGGTCCGGCGGGCGGCTCCATCAGGGTGCTGGGGTCCTGCTCGGTGTGCACGTCGAACGGCCGGGTCATGGTGGCGCCCTCGGGGACGAGGGGCCGCAGGTCCTCGGGCGCCCCGGCGGCCAGGACCGGGGTGCGCCCGCGCTCGCGGATCTCCTCGACCACGCGGGCGGCGTCGGCCTGGGGCACGGCCGAGGACAGCGCCGCCGTCGGCACCCCGCACATGCCCCGGACCAGCTGCATGAAGTTGGCGTAGGCGGAGTCGACGATCAGCACGCTGGCGTCGTCGGGGATCGCCCGGCACAGCCGCTGCGCGGCCGCCACGCTGCCCACGTCGGAGCGGTAGGTCATCACCCCCCAGGCCGTGATGGCGGTCGGCACCAGCATCACCGCCGCGCCCACCACCGCCGCCGCGCCCGCGGCGGCGGTGCGCACCGCGCGGCGGTCCACCGCCGGCTCGGTGGCCAGCCGCCGCGTCAGCCAGGCGGTGAACCACACCGCGAACAGGATGAACGCCGGGATAACCAGCACGATCAGCCGCCGGCTGGCCCACGGGTGGTCGGGGGTGATGGCCGGGCGCAGCAGCGTGGTCACCACCGTCCAGCCCAGGACCAGCGCGGGCAGCACCCACTGCGGTTCGCGGCGGCGCAGGATGCGGTGGGCCAGCACGGCCGCGCCGAAGGTCGCCAGCAGCACGGTGCTCAGCCCCACGTACCAGCCCACCCAGTACAGGCTCAGCTCGTAGTAGGTGCGGTCGGGGTCGTTGGGCAGTCCCTCGAACGCCTGCACCTGCCCGATGTACATGGCCGTCGCGGCGGCGCCGTGGCCGTAGTCGGTGTAGACCAGCGGGCGCAGCGCCAGCACCGCCATCACCACGACCACGGCCGCCGCGCCGGCGGCCGGAAGCCATCGGGGGCGGTCGGTGCGCGGCACCCCGCGCCGCCACAGCAGCGCCACCGCCAGGGCCACGGCCGCCACCACCCCGGCGCTGATCAGCAGCAGGGGGTTGAGCGAGTCGGAGAGGTGCTCCAGGTAGGGCCGGGACAGCCCGTACCCGGCGGTGAACCCGTAGCCGGCGCCCAGCACCAGCCCGGCCAGCAGCGGCAGCGCCTGGCCGCGCCGGGCGAGCAGCAGCAGCCCGACGAACCCCACCAGCGGCAGCAGGTCGCGCAGCGCGTCGATGCGCACGACCAGGCCCAGCCCGAACACGAGTCCGGCGCCCCCCGCCAGCGCGTGCGCGCGGCCCCAGCGCCCGCCCAGGGCGGTGCGCCGCGTCAGCGCGTCGAAGGCCAGGGCCAGCGCGCCCAGCAGCAGCACCTGCGCCACCGGCTCGCTGTAGGTGGACCGGCTGACCCACTGCTGGGTCTGGCAGACCGCCAGCACCAGCGCCGCCAGGGGCGCCCACCGCACGCCCACCAGGCGGCCGGCCAGGCCGCCGAACGTCACGACGCCCAGCCCGCCCACCACCGGCGGGGTGACGAGCATCCCGGTCATGCCGCCCAGCCAGTGGCCGACGGTGTAGACCAGCGGCGCCCCGGCGAGGAACTGCGGCCACACCACCTCGCCGACCTCGTAGTAGGCCAGGCTGTCGTAGACGAGCGCGGGGTCGTCGCCCGCGATCAGGTCGCGCCGCTGCGGGATGGGCAGCGAGCCGTGCTCGGCGATCCAGAACGTGAACTGGGCGTAGGAGGCGGGGTCGCGCCGGATCACCAGGATCTCGGAGTGGTAGGCGATCTGCACGGCGGTGAAGGCGACCCCGATCAGCACGGTGAGCACCAGCGGCCACCACGGGACGTCCTCCCCCGCCTCCGCTCCGGGCGCCGGCGGCACCAGCCGCGCCGCCGCCAGCAGGCCCAGCGCCACCGCGGGGACGCCCAGCAGCCCGCCGGCCAGCGGGGTGAGCACCCCCGCCACCAGCAGCGGGAACGCCACCAGCAGCCACGCCGAGATCGCGATGGCGGGCGCCGCGGTGACACGGGTGAACATGCGCGCGGAAGTCGATCCCATGGGGGCAGCCTCTCAGTTCCCCCGCCCCCGGGGAGGCGGTCCGGCGGGGCGGGGCGCCCGGATCAGTGCGAAATCGTGACGTCGGGGCCGCGGCGCGGCGCCTTGCGGCCAACGGGACGGTCCCCTTGTGTCCGCTGAGTACCATGTGGCAGGTTCCCGGCCGCGCGGCCGGGCCGATCCGGACCAGCCGAAAGGAGGGCGCGCGTGGGCGCGGAAACCCCCGTGGACCTGTGGCGCTCGGCCGTCGCGGCCGATCCCGCACGCCCGTTCGTCACCGCCTACGACCACGACACCGGCGGACGGGTCGAACTCTCCTTCGCCACGGTCGACAACTGGGTCGCCAAGACCGCCAACATGCTGGTCGACGGCCTCGGCGCCGAGCCCGGCGACCGGGTGGCGCTGGCCCTGCCGCCGCACTGGCAGAGCCTGGTGTGGCTGCTCGCCTGCTTCTCCACCGGCGCGGTCGCGGTGCTGGGCGGGCCCGGCGAGGTCCCCGAGGGCGACATCGCGGTGGCCGACCCCGCACGCGTGGCCGCCGCGCTCGACACCGGCGCGCGCGAGGTGGTCGGCACCTCCCTGCACCCCCTGGGCGCGCCGATGGCCGACTGCCCGCCCGCCGCCCTCGACTACACCGTCGAGGTCCGGGGCTACGGCGACCGCTTCCCCGGCGCGGCCGTGGATCCCGACTCCCCCGCCCTGGCCGGGGCACCCGCCGGGCCCGAGGAGCGCACCGGTGCCCAACTCGCCGGCACCGCGCGGCGGCGCCTGGCCGAGTGGGGGCTGACATCCGCCGACCGCGTGGCTATGATCACCTCGGCGCGGGACTCCCTCGCAGTCCTGGGATCCGACCTGTCCCTTCTCCTCGGACCCGTGGCCGGCGCACTGCCGCTGGTCCTCATTCCCGACGGAGAGTCGACTACCCTGCAAGCGCGGCTTGGCATGGAGCGTGCCACGGCGATCGCCGGTGCGCGGCCCGGTACCCCCGCAATCGCCGAATCCCTCAAGCCGCTGACCTGACCCCTCCCTCCCTTGGTGCCACATTGCCCAGAAAACGCTCATCCCGAGGCTCCGCGAAGGGCCACGCGGCACGGAAGAGCCTGTCCGTCGGCGGCTGGATCTCCGTCATCTCGACGGCCCTCGTGATCGGCAGCAGCCTCACCGCCTACGCCGCCTACTACGACATCTACGGCAACATCAACCAGGAGGACGTCGACACCGACGCCTTCGGCGACCGGCCCAGCAGGGTCGAGGGCGCGCTGAACATCATGGTGATCGGCTCCGACGTCCGCACCGGCGAGAACGCCAACTACGGCGAGGCCGAGGGCGAGCGCCCCGACTCCCTGATCATCGCCCACATCTCGCCCGAGAACAGGCGCGCCACGATGATCAACCTGCCCCGCGACCTCATGGTCGACCTGCCCGCGTGCGAGGCCAACGGCGACCACCCGGGCATGCAGGCCCAGCGCGGCATGATCAACTCCGCCATGTCCTTCGGCGGCGTGCAGTGCCAGTGGAAGGCCGTCGAGCAGATCACCGGCATCCACATCGACCACTTCGTCAGCGTCGACTTCACCGGCTTCAAGGGGATCGTCGACTCCCTGGGCGGGGTGAAGATGTGCATCCCCGAGCCCATCGACGACGACAAGGCCAAGCTGCACCTGGAGGCCGGCGAGCAGGTGCTCAACGGCGAGGAGGCGCTGGGCTACATGCGCTCCCGCTACGGCCAGGGCGACGGCACCGACACCGCGCGCATCGGCCGCCAGCAGGAGTTCCTGGGCGCCATGCTGAACGAGGTCATGCAGGGCGACGTCCTGACCAGCCCGGCCAACCTCACCGGCTTCCTCGGTTCGGTCACCGAGACCATGACCACCGACGACGAGCTGACCCTGGAGGTCATGACCGACATCGCCGTGGCGATGCGCGAGGTCGACCTCAACAACGTCAACTTCGTCACGGTGCCCAACGGCCAGGACCCCGCCGACCCCAACCGGCTGGTTTTCAGCGAGCCGCAGGCCAGTGAGCTGTTCGACGCCATCGCCAAGGACGAGGACATCACCGGCGACGACGACCAGGGCGGCGGTGGCGGCGGAGGCGGCGGCAACGGCGGTGGCGGCGGAGGCGGCGGCGGCCAGAAGGTCGAGCCCGGCGACGTCTCCGTCGAGGTGCTGAACGGCCAGGGCACCCCCAACCTCGCCGACCAGGTGGGCCAGTGGCTGACCACCGAGGGCTTCCAGGTGGTGGGCACCGGCAACCCCGAGGTCATCCCCGAGCAGAGCACCGTCTACTACGGCCCGGGCCAGGAGGCCCACGCCGAGGCCATCGCGAGCGAGGCCGTCAACGCCACCACCGAGGAGAACCCCGCACTGGGCGACACCGTCCAGCTCGTCCTCGCGGCCGACTGGGAGGGCTTCACCTCCACCAGCGGCGGTGGCGGAGGCGGCGGCGTCGAGGGGACCTCGGCGGCCGACGCCAAGCAGGAGTGCTGATCCGGACCGCGCGCTAGGTGTACCGACCTGAGAGGTTGGTGACGCGGGAGGCGGGAGGGCCGCCGCCGAGGCGGCGGGCCCCCCGCCGTTCGCGGTGGCGCCCGGGGGCGTCTCGGAGCGCGCGGGAGGTCGTCGGCGCGCTCGCCGCCGGGGCCTGCGCACGGCTCGTCGGAAACGGCCTGGAGCCGCCGGGCGGTCGGCCGGTCCCCGCGCCCCCTGAGTCCGGGGCGCGGCGCCCCGCTCCCCCGCTCCCTCCCCCCGCGACGCGGGCGCCCCGCGCCCCGGCGGGCGCACGCGACGCGGCCCCCGGCGGAAGGAGTCCTCCGCCGGGGGCCGCGTGGGGCCCGCTGCCGCTCAGCGGCGGCCGGTGCGCGCCGTGCTCAGGCCCGGACCACCGCGCCCGGCTCCGGCTCGGCGGGGACCTTGCCGTGCACGATCAGGTCGGTCCACAGGTCGCAGACGCGGGACAGCGAGTAGTTCTCGTTGATCTCGGCCTGGGCCGCGCGGCGCGCGGCGTCGAACCGGCCCTCGCTGACGATCGCGTGGATGGCGTCGGCCATCGCCTCGGTGCTCTCGTGGAGCCACCGCGCGGAGTAGATCGTGTCCGCGCCCGGCCAGGTCAGCACCGCGGGGACGCCGCCCGAGGCCGCGCACTCGGCCGGGGCCAGGTGGAAGCTTTCGTCGTCGCTGGTGGAGAGCATGAACCCGACCCGGCGCAGCCACGTGGCGACGTCGGGGCCGAACGGGTCGAACACCACGCCCTCCGACAGCAGCGGGTCGCGCTGCACCATGCGGTAGGTGCGCTCGTAGTACTCGCGCTCCTCGGGGCGGTTCCACACCCACCAGTAGTCCCAGGGCTGCTTGGACTTCACGGCCAGCGTGTAGCGCGGGTCGCGGCGCCGCAGCTCGCCCAGGACCTCGATGCCGCGGTCCAGCCGCTTGCGCGAGGGGGCGATCCCGATCATGCCGAGCGTGTACTCGGCACCGGGCAGCTTGGGCCGGTCCAGCTGGGCGACGTCCACCCAGTTGGGCAGCACGACGACCTTGTCGGCGGGGTAGCCGGCCAGCTCGCGGGTGAGCGACGCGTAGTAGGGGCTGACGCACACCACCGCGTCGACCTTCTCGATGTCGAGCTTGCGCGGCCACTCCGCGTACAGCTCGAACCGGTGCAGCCGCACCACGAGCCGCTGGTCGGGCCGCTTGTGCTCGGCGTAGAACAGCGCGTTGGGCCCGCACCACTCGCAGATGACCACGTCCGCCCAGGCCGCCAGCTCCTTGCTGCGGTACTGGTCGTGGGAGCGCAGCGCCTCCCACTCGTCCAGGCGGACGTCCAGCCCCGGCAGCGACATCAGGTACTCGGCCAGCCGGGTGAAGAACTTCAGGTCGTGGCCGGCGATGACCACCTTCAGCGGGCGCTCGGGGTCGGCGCCGGCCGGCGCCGGCGGGCACGCGAGGTCGAGGTAGCCGCGCAGCCGCGCCGCGGCCCGCTCCAGGGTGAAGTCGGCCGCCGCCGCGCGGCAGCGCTCGGCCGCCTCGCGGTAGATCTCGGGGTCGGCGGCCAGCGTCAGGGTGTCGGCGACGGAGTCCAGGGTCTCCCCGGCGTAGAGGGGGTAGTCGGCGCCCAGCAGCCGCTCGTGCATGGGGGTGCGGTTGACCACCACCGGCAGGCCCAGCGAGCCCAGCTCCAAGACCTTGGTCGACAGCTCCAGGCTGGCGTCCATCTCGGGGGCGCGCCAGGACAGGCCGACGTCGCACTCGGCCGACAGCCGCAGCGCCTCGGCCCGCGGCTTGCCGCCGTGCCACACCACGCCGGAGGCGGACTCCAGCGCCTTGCTCATGCGCTTGGCCCAGTCGGGGTCGTCGCGGTGCACCTTGTCGCCGATCATGTGCAGCTCGGCGGGCACGCCGCGCGCGGCCAGGGCCGCCGGCAGCTCGGTCATCTCCAGGGTGTTCCACCGCTGGGCGAACTTGCCGGTGTAGACGAGCTTGAGCGGCTCGTGCGGCGCGCCCGAGCCGGACACCCCCTCGGGGGTCACCACGACCGGCGGGAACAGCACGCTCTTGCCGCAGGCGGCGGGGATGGTGCTCTCCAGGAAGCCGCGCAGCTCCTCGGTCTGGCACAGCAGGAACCGCGAGGCCACCGCGATGTCGGTGATCTCCGAGACCGAGGTGGCGGTCATCTCGGCCACGGTCTGGGGGACGTCGGTGAGGTAGGTCCACAGCCGGCCCGCCAGCGCCTCGGTCTGGGCCGCCGCGATGGCCAGCCGCTTGCCGCGCACCACGATGAGGTCGAAGCGCTGCTCGGCGTCGAGCCGGGTGATCAGCTCCACCGCCTGGTCGGGGGTGAGCCCGCGCGGGCCGGCGTCGGGAACCAGCCGCTCCTCGTAGGTGCGGCGCACGACCACACCCGGGACCGTGGTGAGCGGCGCCACCAGCCGATCGGTCGTCACCGGCGCCTTCAGCAGCAGAGTGGCCTCGCACCCGGCCGCCGCCAGGCCCTGGGTCATGGACTGGGCCCAGATCGCCGAACCGTCGATGATGTTGAGGTCGACGTCGCCGTAGACGAGCGCGCGCAGGCTCCTCGGCCGCTCGCTCGCCGCGCCGCCGGGGCGGTCAGCCCGAGGGCTTCCGGCGTCGCCGACTCCGCTCGCTCGCTCGCGTTCGCGAGGATGGTTGGTCACGTGCTTCCCTTCATTCCGGTCCTCCGGGCTCGGCCTCGGTGGACGCCTGCCCACCGGTACGCGAGGTCCGGAGAGCGGCCGTGCTCGTTGTGCGGTGTCGGCGGGGTGCGCCGGGGGCCGGCCCCGCAACGGCCGGCCGGCGTGGCGCCGGTCCGGGGGTCAACCGACATTGGGCGTCGTGCGGGCGTGGTCGGGCGCGTCGGACTCGCCCGCTCCGCGCAGCGGGCCCAGGGCCAGCAGCCGCGCGCCGTGCCGGTTCCACACGCCCGGCTGGAGCGCGCGGGCGACCAGTTCGCGCCGGGCGAGTTCCGGCGCGATCGCGCTCACGAAAACATACTCCTGCTCGGCCACCGCTTCGTCGACCGCGTCGGGCGCGGCGGGGGATCCGCCCGAGGAGCGCCACGACCCCACGGCCGGGCCCACCGCGTCGGCGCCGGAGCACTCCGCGGCGCAGAGCAGGTCGGCGAGGTGGGCCGCGCCGCGCGGGCCGGTCCACAGCACCGCCCAGGGCGCCGAGGCGGCCCGCGCCAGGCGCGCCCAGTCCTCGGGCCGGGGAGCGCCGCCGGGGGCGCCGCCGGGCGCCAGGCGGACCGGGACGCCGTGGGAGCGCAGCCGCTCCACGCCGGCCAGGTTGGCCGCGGACTCCGGCACCACGACCTCGCTGGGGGCGTGCTGCTGGTCCAGGACGTCCCCGGCCAGCAGCAGCGAGGTGTTGTCGTCGCCGGGCGCCGCCAGCAGGGCGACCTCGCGGGTGCGCAGCGGCAGCGAGGGGCTGCCCGACCCGGGCGCGAAGGCCACCTTGCCGAAGATCTCGGCGAGGCGGACCGGGGTGGCGTCGGTGAGGAACACCGAGCGCAGCACCAGCCGCAGCTCCTCGGCGGTCAGCGGGCCGCTCTCGCGCAGCCGCGCCAGCTCCTCGGAGGCGGCGCTGGAGCGCAGCGCGCCGGCGTTGGCGGGCACCGCGCGCACGGCCGGGCCGCCCTGGCCGGCGGGGTGGGTGCGCTTGAGGTCGCCCAGCAGCAGCGCGCGGGCGCCGCAGACCAGGGCGCGGTCGGCCAGCCCGGAGTCGTCCACCACCACGGTGGCGCTGGAGCGCAGGACTCCGGGCAGCTCCGCCCAGCCCGGCGACAGGCGGCGCAGGCCGTCCTCGGCGAGGCGGCCGACCAGGCGGTCGACCACCACGCCGCCGGGCGCGGGCGAGGGCACGTGGGCGGGTTCGGGGTCGCGCTCGGGCTCGGCGGCGACGGGGTTGAAGCGGTGCAGCGGCACCCCGAGGTCGCCGTCGTAGACCAGGTCGAAGGCGAGCGAGGCCAGCGCGGGCGGCGCCGGAGCGTCGGCCACCAGGATCGAGGGCACGCCGCGGGACTCGGCGGACTCGATGACCCAGTTCAGCACCCGGGTGCGGTCGGCGACGGCGGGGTCGCCCGCGTGGGCCCACAGGGAGCCCGGCGCGGTGGCCGAGGCCGACACCAGCACGACGTCGACGTCGACCGACTCGAACGCCGACTGGGCGTCCTGCGGGCGCAGCGGCACGACCCGGACGTAGGGCTCGATGGCGGCGCGGGCGGCCGGCGACAGGATGCCGGCGACCACCAGGCGGTCGTCGCGCACGCCCAGGCTGCCCGACAGCAGCCGGGTCTCCTGGCGCTCGGCGTCGAAGGAGCGCACCGGCTCGGCCTTGCGGCGGCGCCCGGTGCCCTGCTGGGTGCGGCCGGCCTTGCGCCACAGGCGGAAGAGGTCCCGCGGCAGGCGCAGCAGCCCGCGCCCGGGGCGCTTGGCGGCGGCGGTCAGCGCGCGGCCGACCTGAAGGGAGGTCGACCCTTCGAGCGCGGCCAGCCGGGCCTTGGCCTCCTGGAGTTGGGCCTCCCGCTCCGAGAGCGCCTGCCGGAGCTGTTCGGTGTGGCTCAGTTCACGCCGTTTCACGGGATGCTTCCTGCCTTGCGAGGTTGAGGGATCCGGTCACCTGCCGCGGCGGCCGCCCGCCGCCGGGCCCCGCGCTCACCGGTCCGCCAGGATGGTGGCGATGCGCTCGCCGGCGTGGCCGTCCCACAGCGGCGGCACGTCGGCGACCGCGCTCGCGCCGAGGCGCTCGCCCGCCAGGAGCTTGGAGACCAGGCCGGGGAGCTCGGAGTCGACGACGAGCCGGTTGCTGCCATGGGTGATCGTAACCGGGCGCTCGGTGTTGGGGCGCAGGGTGAGGCACGGGACGCGCAGGATGGTGGTCTCCTCCTGCACGCCGCCGGAGTCGGTGACCACGGCGGTCGAGGCGCGCACCAGGGTCACGAAGTCGATGTAGCCCAGCGGCTCCAGCAGGTGCATGCGCGGGTGCTCGGCCAGCCCGGCGGCGGTGAGCGCGGCCCGGCCGCGCGGGTGCACCGGCATGACGACGTCGATCTGGTCGGCGACCTCGTGCAGCCGCGCCACCAGCCGGGCCACGACCTCGGGGTTGTCGACGTTGGCCGGGCGGTGCAGGGTGGCCGCCACGTAGGACTCCGGCAGCTCCACGCGGGAGCGCAGGGCCTCGGTGTCGAAGCGGTCGATGTTGCCCAGCAGGGTGTCGATCATCGGGTTGCCGACGAAGTGCACCCGGTCCACGGCCACGCCCTCGGCGGCGAGGTGGCCGACCGCCTCGGGGCTGGTGGCGAAGAGGACGTCGGAGAGCTGGTCGGTGAGGCGGCGGTTGACCTCCTCGGGCATCGTCCAGTCGAAGGAGCGCAGCCCGGCCTCGACGTGGGCGACGGGGATGTGCAGCTTGGCGGCGACCAGCCCGGCGGCGAGGGTGGAGTTGACGTCGCCGTAGACCACGACCAGGCCCGGTGAACGCGAGATGAACTCTCGCTCCAGGCCCACCATCAGCGCGGCGGTCTGCTCGGCGTGCGAGCCCGATCCCACGCCCAGGTCGACGTCGGGCCGGGGCAGGCCCAGCTCGCGGAAGAACACCGCCGACATGCGGTCGTCGTAGTGCTGGCCGGTGTGCACCACCGACTGGCGGACGCCGCGCTTGGCCAGGGCCGCCACGACCGGCGCCGCCTTGACGAAGTTCGGGCGCGCGCCGACGATGTGCACGATCTCCCCGGCGGAGGCGTAGCCTCCGTAGGCTGGAGCGGGGGCCTGGCCCGCGCGCACCGCGCCCTGGGAGCGGTCGGTCCGTGCGCCATCGGCATCGGCGGCTCCGCTGACTCGGCCGCTGTCCGAACGGTCGGCCGGTGCTGATGACATCATGTTCCCCTCAAAGAACGACGTTCGACGATTCACGACCGTGCTCGACGCCGAGGCGTCACCGGCGGATCATCCCGACATGGTTGGATACCCCACCGTGCGCAACATCGTGAAAGCGGCTTCCTTTACCGCGACTCTGACCCTTCGGCATCTTCGCGACGAGCCCGCCCGGTTGCCTCTGCTGGCGCTCCGGCTGCTGCCGGACCGGGTGAGGGCGGGTGCGCGCGGTGCCATGGGCCGCACCGGTGCGCTGCCCCGGGCCTACGCCCTGTGGGACGCGGGTCGCCGCGCGGAGGCGGTCGACACGGTCCGCGGCGCCGCTCATGGAGCCTCCCCTCGTCGCCTCGCCCGACTGACCGCGTTCGCACTGGCGGTCGAGCGGCCCGAGGTCGCCGAGGAGCTTATCGGGAGACTGCCCGAGGGCAGGCGCAGGGCCGGACTGGCGCACCGACTGGCGCTGACCACGGGGCGAGCCGTGCGCGAGCACGCCGCGGCCCCGGCGGGCAGCCAGTCGCACCCTCCCACGGTAGCGCCGGGGGAGGGAACGCGACACCACGGCACGATGAACGATCAGGTATCGGCCGATACCGGTCGCACCGTCCACCGCGTCCTGCACCTAGTCACCAACGCGTTGCCGCACACCAACGCCGGCTACACCCAGCGCACCCACCGCATCGCCCTGGGCCAGCGCGCCGCCGGGCTGGACCCCCACGTCGTGACGCGGGTGGGCTACCCGCTGACCAAGGGGATCCCCGACACCCGCCTGCGCGTGGAGGTCGACGGCGTCCCCTACCACCGGCTGCTGCCCTGGACCGCCCCGGCCGACGACGCCGCCGAGCTGCGCGCCGGGGTGCGGCTGGCGCTGCCGCTGGTGCGGCGCCTGGCGCCCGACGTGCTGCACGCCGCCAGCAACCACGGCAACGCGCGGGTGGCGCTGGAGGTGGGCCGGCGGCTGGGCCTGCCGGTTGTCTACGAGGTCCGCGGCTTCCTGGAGGAGTCCTGGCTCTCGCGCGACCCCTCGCGCAGCACCGAGGACGCCTTCTACACCACCGAGCGCGCGCGAGAGACCGCCTGCATGCACGCCGCCGACCTGGTGGTCACGCTGGGCGAGACCATGCGCGCCGAGATCGTGGGGCGCGGGGTCGACCCGGCCAAGGTCGTCGTGGTGCCCAACGCGGTGGACGAGGCGTTCCTGGAGCCGCTGCCCGACGCCTCGGGCCTGCGCCGCGAACTGGGCATCGGCGCCGACGACTTCGTGGTCGGCACCACCACCAGCTGCTACAGCTACGAGGGGCTGGACACCCTGGTCGACGCCGTCGCCGAGCTGCGCCGGCGCGGGCTGGCCGCCCACGCCCTGATCGTGGGCGACGGCCCCGAGCTGGGCGCGCTGCGCGAGCGCGCCGCCGAGGCCGGGCTGGAGGGCGCCGCGCACTTCCCCGGCCGGGTGCCCGCCGCCGAGGTGCGCCGCTACCACGCGGCGCTGGACGTGTTCGCGGTGCCGCGCCGCGACGAGCGGGTGAGCCGCCTGGTGACCCCGCTCAAGCCCGTGGAGGCGATGGCCGGGGGCCTGCCCGTGGTGGCGGGCGACCTGGAGGCGCTGCGCGAGATCGTGGAGCCCGGCACCACCGGCGAACTCGTGCCCCCGGGGCGCCCCGACGCGCTGGCCGAGTGCCTGGAGAAGCTGGCCGCCGACCCCGGCACCCGCCGGGCCTACGGCCGGGCCGCGCGCGAGCGCGTAGGCCGCGACCGCACCTGGGAGGCCGCCGCGCACCGCTACATCGCCGCCTACTCCGGCCTGCGGGGCTGACGCCCCTCCCCCGGCCCCACCCCCTGCCCGCCGCGCCCGCGCGCCCCGTGCGCGGGCGCGCGTGCGTGCGTGCGCGGGGAGCTCTGCGGGGAAGCCGCGAGGGAACGGGGAAGCCCCCCTGCCGCCGCCGGGCGCGTCCGAAACCGCCCCGCCCGCGCGCCGCAGCGCCGACAGGGGGGTAATGTGTACCTGTTCGTCACGATATGGGATTTGCTGACGGCTCTCGCGGCCGCCCGGCGCGGTGTCCGATCCGGACCGGGTTGCGGCGATGTCTACACACGGCGTTCAACGGCGGAATCTTGGGTGACTCCGGGGTAAATTCCTCCGAACGAGTGGGAGTTTCCGCCGGGTCCGGCCGAAACGCTGATTTACAGTCGGAAATCAGCAGGAGGCGTGCGCCCTGCGGGTGTTCAACGCTCGGGGCGCCATCGCGGCCGGGTCGCGCGCACCCCGCCACCGGCTCGCTACACCCCGTTCCGGCATCGCGGCGTCGTCCGAATCAATGCCGAACCGGTGCACACCAGACACGCGGGGCGTGCCAACGCCGAACGGGGCTTACGCGTCCAGTTCTCGCAATGGCTGTCCTCGACACCTGATTTCCCACCCGAAAAGCAATGAAGGCGAGGGTGACCCCAGTGGACGTCGCTACCTCAACCTCGGACCTGGTCGTCATCGGACTGGGCTATGTCGGCCTGCCGCTGGCGCACCAGGCCACTCGTTCCGGGCTCACCGTCACGGGGCTGGACGTCAGCGCCCCGGTCGTGGAGGGGCTGAACGCCGGCCGCTCGCACGTCGACGACCTCGACTCCGCCGACATCGCCGAGATGCGCGAGGGCGGGTTCACCGCCACCACCGACGCCTCGGTGATCGCCGGCGCGCGCAACGTCGTCATCTGCGTGCCCACCCCGCTGTCGGCCGAGGGCGGCCCCGACCTCGGCGCGGTCACCGGCGCGGCCCGGTCCATCGCGGCGCACCTGTCGCCGGGCACCCTCGTCGTGCTGGAGTCCACCACCTACCCGGGCACCACCGAGGAGGTCGTGCGCCCGCTGCTGGAGGACTCCGGCCTGGTCGCCGGCGCCGACTTCCACCTCGCCTTCTCGCCCGAGCGCATCGACCCGGGCAACCCCACCTACGGCGTGGCCAACACCCCCAAGGTCGTGGGCGGCCTGACCGAGCGCTGCGGCGAGGTCGCCGCCGCCTTCTACGGCCGGTTCATCGAGAACGTCGTGCGCGCCCGCGGCACCCGCGAGGCCGAGATGGCCAAGCTGCTGGAGAACACCTACCGGCACGTCAACATCGCGCTGGTCAACGAAATGGCCATCTTCTGCCAGGAGATGGGCGTCGACCTGTGGGACTCCATCGCCTGCGCCGCCACCAAGCCGTTCGGGTTCCAGGCGTTCTACCCGGGCCCGGGCGTGGGCGGCCACTGCATCCCCATCGACCCCAACTACCTCTCCTACAAGGTCAAGACCCTGGGCTACCCGTTCCGGTTCGTGGAGCTGGCCCAGGAGATCAACGCCCGCATGCCCAGCTACGTGCTGCAGCGGGCCCAGGAGATGCTCAACGACGCCGGGCTGGCGCTGTCGCGCTCGCGCGTGCTGCTGCTGGGGGTCACCTACAAGGCCGACATCGCCGACCAGCGGGAGTCGCCGGCCCGCCCGGTCGCCCGCAAGCTCGCCGAGAAGGGCGCCACGCTCACCTACCACGACCCCCACGTCGAGGAGTGGAGCATCAACGGCGAGCCGCTGCCGCGCGCGACCGACCTGGAGCAGGCCATGGCCGAGGCCGACCTCACCATCCTGCTGACCGACCACAGCGCCTACACGCCCAAGCTGCTGACCGAGAACGCGCGCATGCTGCTGGACACCCGGGGCGTGCTGCGCCGGCTCGACCCGCAGGCCGTGGCCGACCACCGGCGTACAACGGCGGTCATCGAGCGGGACGGAATTCAGGTCCTGTAACCTTCAGGCACATCTGCGACATCAGGGACACCTGCGCCGGCCGCCGCACGCGGCGGCCGGCGGGCCGGACCAGCCGCATACCGGGTTCACCCGGTACCCCACTCGGCGTCACTTCGGTTTTCACCTGTTGTTCCCCTGCGCGGCTAGCGTGACAAACAGGGCAGATGTCTCCACCTATGGGAGAACCGCCAGCCCATAACGGCGTTCGGAAGTGGTGAACTCGCATATGCACGCTCTCGTGGCCACGGTGGTCCACCATCCGGAGGACGCGCGCATCCTGCACCGCCAGATCCGCGCCCTGCTCGACGCCGGGCACCGCGTCACCTACATCGCGCCCTTCGCCGACCGCGGCGTCACCCCGTGGCAGGAGCTGACCCCGGTCGACGTCCCGCGCGCGGCCGGGCGCCGCCGCGTCGGCTCGCTGCGCGCGGCCCGCGCCGCTCTGGCCCGCCACGCCGCCGACGCCGACCTCCTGCTCTTCCACGACCCCGAACTCCTGCTGGCCCTGCCGCGCCGCCGCCCAGTCACCGTGTGGGACGTCCACGAGGACGCCGCCGCCGCCCTGCTCACCAAGCCGTGGATGCCCCGGCCGCTGCGCCGGCCGCTGGGCCCGGTGGTGCGCGGCTTCGAGCGCCACGCCGAGCAGCGCATGCACCTCATCCTCGCCGAGGAGGGCTACCGCGGCCGGTTCGCCCTGCCGCACCCGGTGGTGCCCAACACCACCTACGTGCCCGACCGCCCCGAGCGCGCCCCCGGCACCGACCGGGTCGTCTACCTCGGCCACCTCTCGGCCGCGCGCGGCGCCCACGAACTCGTCGAGATGGGCCGCCGGCTGCGCCCCCACGGCGTGCGGGTCGAGGTGATCGGCGCCGCCGACCCCAGCATCCGGCCGATGCTGCGCCAGGCCCAGCTCGAAGAGGCCATCCACTGGTACGGGTTCGTGCCCAACGACCAGGCGCTGCGCATGGTCAGCGGCGCCATGGCGGGTATCTGCCTGCTCCAGGACACCCCCAACTACCGCAGCTCGCTGCCGACCAAGGTCGTGGAGTACATGGCGCACGGCCTGCCGGTCATCACCACGCCCAACCCGGCGGCGGTCTCGCTGGTCACCCAGCGCCCCGAGGGCGACTGCGGGCTCGTGGTGCCCTTCGGCGACGCCGCCGCCGCGGCCGACGCCGTGCTGCGCCTGCGCTCCGACTCCGACCTGCGCAACCGCCAGGCCGCCACCGGCCACCGGATCGCGCGCACGTCCTACCACTGGCCGGTGCAGGCGGAGCTGTTCGTGCGCCAGCTGGAGGAGTGGGCCGCCGCGGCCGGGCCGCACCCCGCCGCCCCTGGCACCCCCGACACCCTGCCGCTGCCCGTGCAGGCCCCGGCGCCCCTGGAGGCCGTGGCGCCCGTCGCCGAACCCGCCAAGCGGCTGCCGCTCTAGGCCCCCGGACGTCGAGAAGGCGTGCCCGATTGCTCCGGGCACGCCTTCTCGACGTCGGGGTGTTCGACCGGTGGGCCGGCCGGGTCAGATGATGGGCGGGCGGCCGGTCAGGGTCATGCGCCAGGCCGTGGACCACTTGATGGGGTTGCGCGGACCGCAGTCCTCGCGCCAGCCCTCGCGGAAGCCGCGGAACCACGCCGCCAGCGCCTCGCGCGACCGGCGCTCGCGCAGCAGGGTGATCGCCACCCAGTCGGCCAGGTAGACCAGCGCCAGCGGCCACGGGAGGTTGCGGCGCGCCAGCCACACCCGGTTGCGGGCGTTGAGCCGGTAGAACTCGGCGTGCCGCGTGGGCGGCACGGCCGGGTGGTACATGACGGCTTCGGCGTCGTACTCGATGTGGTAGCCGGCGTCCATGATCCGCCAGGCGAGGTCGGTCTCCTCGTGGGCGTAGAAGAAGTCGCCGGGCAGGCCGCCGCACTTCTCGAAGGCGCTGCGCCGCACGGCGCTGGCGCCGCCCAGGAAGGTGGTGACGCGGCTGGAGCGGTGGGGGTCGCCCACGCGCAGGCGCGGGACGTGCCGCCGCTGGTCGGGGCCGCCGTCGGGGTCGGCGATCCGCAGCGAGATCGCGCCGAGCCGGGGGTCGGCCGCGAACTTGGCGCTGATGTGCCGGGCGACCTCGGGCGAGCGGTACCAGCCGTCGTCGTCGAGGAACAGGATGATGTCGCCGGTGCCGGCCTTCACGCCGTGGTTGCGGCCCTCGGGGATGCCGACGTTCTCGGGGAGTTGCACCGTGATGACGTCGTCGGGCAGCCGGGGAAGGGCGCACCCGTTGCTGACCACGACCAGTTCGATGTCGGCGTCCCGCTGCTCGCGCACGCTGTCGATGGCGCGGCGGAGTTCGGCCGGGCGGTCGCCCATGGTCAGGAGGACGCAGGTGATCTTCATGCGCTGCGCACCTCCGCGCCCCGTGCCGTCGTCGGGGGGAGTGACCGTGGCAGGGCCCGAGGTGTCGTCAGAGCCAACCGGCCGCCGCGCGGAGGCCTCCCGCGGCTCGGTCGCCGGAACGCCGGAGAGAGCTGGGCTGGTCATAGACACCGTTCGTGGACGTGGATGACAGGTGTACTCAAATTAACCATCGCATGAATGGCCTAACGAAGAAATAAAGCATAGGGGTTCGTGGCGTGATTCACCGCACACGCCCCGCGGTCGGCGGCCGGGCCGGCGGCACCCCGCCGGCTACTCCAGCCGGCGCGAGGCCAGCACGCTGACCAGGTGCAGCACCGACTGCAGCACCGCCACGGCCACGCACACGGCCACCAGCGCCCGGGTGGCCAGCAGGTCGCCGCGCACGGCGTCGACCACGGCCACCGCCGCCACCAGCAGGGACAGCTCCACCGCCTGGATTACCCGGTGGAACCGCAGCGCGGCGGCGGCCTTGCGGGCCAGGCCCAGGCCGGCCGAGCGCGGCTGGAGCGCGGCGTCGGCGACCTTCTCGGGCAGCCCGGCCTTGGCGCGGGCCACGACCACGTTGTCGGTCTCGACCTTGATCACCGCGGCCCCCAGGGCGGCGGCCATGCCGGCGACCACCCAGTCGCCCGCCGCGAACTCGCCCTGGGCGCGGATGCCCAGGCCGATCAGCAGCGCGATCTCGGCCAGGTAGTGGCCGATGCGGTCGAGGTAGATGCCGGCCGTGCTGGTGCGGCCGGTGAAGCGCGCGACCTCGCCGTCGGAGCAGTCCAGCAGCAGGTAGACCTGCACCAGCAGCAGCGCCGCCAGCGCCGACCACAGCCCGCCGAACGCCAGGACCACCCCGGCCAGCACCCCGCACACCATCATCAGGTAGGTGATGGGGTTGGGCGGCACGCCCAGCCGGACGAACAGGGTGCTGAGGTAGGGGGAGATGTCGCGCATGTAGAGGCGGCCGGCCCAGTGCTCCTCGTTGACGCGCTCCTTGACGCCCTCGGGCTGGCCGCCGGCGCGGACCTCAGCGACCGACGGTCTTGGCATACTCACCGACGCTCCGCCTGATCTCGTCGTCCGACAGGGCAAGGTGCTCCAGGACGGTGTAGCGTCCCGGGCGCGTGGAGGGGGCGTGGGCCACCGCGCGGGCGAACTGCTCCTCGTCCAGGCCGATGTCGGCGGGCACGACGGGCAGCCCGTGGCGCAGCAGGCAGGCGCGGATGTCCTCCAGGCGGGACTCCCCCTCGCCCTGGTAGCGGCTGCGCAGGAAGTAGGCGTAGAGCGCGCCCACCCCCGCCAGCTCCCCGTGGTTGCTGGTGCCGGGGTAGAGCTGGTCGATGGCGTGCAGCACCTCGTGGCAGGCGCCGCTGGCGGGGCGGCTGGAGCCGGCCACCGACATCGCCATGCCCGACAGCACCAGCGCCTCGGCCAGCGCGGTCAGGAAGTCCTGGGAGTCCACGGAGTCCTGCCGGTTGAGGATGGCCTCGGCTGCCACGCGGGCGAAGGTCACCGCCATGCCGTCGACGGGTTCGCCCTGCTCGCGGCCTGCCAGCTCCCAGTCGGCGATGGCCGAGAGGTTGCTCACGGCGTCGCCGATCCCCGAGCGCACCAGCCGCTGCGGCGCGGCGCGCACGTAGTCGACGTCGACCACGACCGCCACCGGCATGGTGACTCCGTAAGAGCCCTTGCCGCTCTCGTGCTCCAGGGAGCTGACCGGCGAGGCGATGCCGTCGTGGGAGAGGTTGGTGGCCACCGCGACCATGGGGATGCCGGCCATCGAGGCGGCGTACTTGGTGACGTCGATGGTCTTGCCGCCGCCGATTCCGGCCACGGCCTCATAGGCGCCCGCGCGCAGCTTCTTGCCCAGCTCGGTGGCGACGTCCACGCTGCCGCCCTCGACCTTGAACACCTCGCAGTGCGGCAGGTCGAGTTCGGCGGCGATCTGGGAGCCCTGCCCGGGGCCGACCGCCACCGCGATGCGGCCCTCGTTGGCGATGCGGCGGTCGGCGAGCACGGTGCCCAGCGAGCCGATGGCGCCCCGGCGGACGTCGATCGCCAGGGGGGCGGCGAGCATCCGGGCTAGTAGCGGCATGCGATCTCCCGGGCTCGGGCGAGGTCGTCGTGGTTGTCGACCTCGACCCAGTCGACGGTGCCGATGGGGGCCACCGCGACCTTGCCGCCGCGGTTGACCAGCTCCTGGTAGCCGTCCTCGTAGTAGAGCTGGGGGTCGCGCTCCCAGGTGGCCTTGAGCGCGTCGGCGAGCCGGCCGGCCAGGGAGCCCTCGATGAGGGTGGCGCCGATGTACTCGCCGGCGGCCTCGGCCGGGTCCATCAGCTTGGTGATGCGGCTGAGGTGCCCGGAGTCGTCCAGGATCACCTTCATCTCCTCTTCGGCCAGAGTTTTGACCGTGTCCACCGCGAGGAGCAGTTCGGGCCCGCGGGCGGCGAGTAGGGTCTCCTCGACGCTCACCGGGTGCACGGTGTCGCCGTTGACGAGGAGGACGCCTTCGGAGAAGTACTCGCGCGCGGTCCACAGGGAGTAGGCGTTGTTCCACTCCTCGGCCTTGTCGTTGTACACGAGGGTGAGCTTCACCCCGTGGCGCCGCTCCAGGGCCTCCTTGCGCTGCTCCACCGCCTCGGACCGGTAGCCCACGACGATCACGACGTCGGTGAGCCCGGCCGCGGCGAGGTTGCGCAGCGAGATGTCCATGATGGTGGTCTCACCATCGACCGGCACCAGGGCCTTGGGCAGGGTGTCGGTGTATGGGCGCAGTCTGCGGCCCGCTCCGGCGGCAAGAACCATACCGAGCATGTAGGCGTGCTCCTCCTTAGCCAGTGGAGGCGTCCACGCCTCCCGAGTCGTTGCGCGGGGCCTCCGAGGGCTCTGCCTCCGCCTCCGCGATGGGGGTCGCCA
Organism: Streptomonospora nanhaiensis; assembly: GCF_013410565.1. NCBI lineage: Bacteria > Bacillati > Actinomycetota > Actinomycetes > Streptosporangiales > Nocardiopsidaceae > Streptomonospora > Streptomonospora nanhaiensis. Next base: position 4,502,041 of record NZ_JACCFO010000001.1, on the reverse strand, counting down.
GCCAGCCCGTCGTGGCCTCCCAGACGAGCAGGACCGTGAGGTAACCCGCAAGTACACCGTAGGTGAACGGCAGCCAACCTAGTGCGCCGCCGACGGCCGTGACCAACATCCGGCCGTCCCAGCCGAGCATGGCCCGCATGAGCCACGCCGGGGGGCGCACACCGCAGCGCGTGCGGTGCACGGCGTCGGCGTGGTGCAGCGCGACCACGGCCACCAGCGCGAACACCAGGGGGCCGGGGACACCGGATCCGTAGCCGAGCGCGAGCAGATAAAGATACTCGGTCGCGCGGAGGATCGGCGGCACCAGCCGGTCGAAGCGCCCGTCGTGCGGATGCCCCGAGGCCACTCCGGAGAGCAGCAGCGCGGCCACCGGTGCGAACAGGGTAATGCCTGACAGCCGGTTGAGCCCCGCCACCAGCAGCACCCCCACCACCAGCGCTCCGGCGACGGCCGGAAGCAGCGGGGGCAGCCCGCCGGCGGCGAGCCGGCCCAGGGCGGTGCTCAGGTGGCCGTCGTCGCGCAGAAACCGCAGATCGGGGCCTGAGCGGGCCGGCGGACGAGGGGACGCGCCCATAGGTTACCTCGCGGTGTCCGGGGTGGTGGTCTCCACCAGTTCGACGGCGATCGCCAGGGCGCAGCCCGCGATCAGTGCGATGAACGTCACCCGCGCGTCCCAAATCGTTATCGTCAGCGCGACAACCGCGAAGCGGGCGATCTGCGGGAAGGCCAGGACCGCACGCACCGGCGGGGGCACCCGCAGGCCGGGGCGGGCGCCGGCCGGGGCGGCGGATCCGGTGTCGGCGGCGGCGGAGCGGCACAGGGCGTGGGCCCAGCCCGGCCAGGGCCGCCCGGCGGGCACCGTGCGCAGGCGGGCGCCGGCCGGGCCCTCCGTGCCGTCCGTGCCTTCTGTGTCCGCCGTGTCGGCGCCGCCCTCGGGTGCCGGGGCGGCGCGCGGCGCGGGGACAGTTGCCGCCGGGTCTCCGGCCGCCGTCGCGCCGGCGGGCGCATCGGCGGGGGCGGGGGGCTCGGGCTCGCGGGGGTCGCCCAGCAGTTCGTCGGCGAGCGAGGGGTCGCTGGGCGAGCGGTCGGCGACGTCGCGGCTGGGGTCGACCGCGTCGAGAGGGGTGCCCCCGTCGGGCCCGGGAATCCACTCGGGCTCGCCGGCGCGGGCGCCGCGCGCGGCGGCCACGGAGTCCTGGAGTGCCTGGGCGATCAGCGCCCCGGCCGCCCACGCCCAGGCGTCGGGCACGCCCGCCAGGGCGCCGCCCACCGCCAGGCCGACGTAGACGACGTACTCGCGCAGCCGGAGCAGCATGAGCGACAGCCACAGCTCCAGGCGGTCGGGCCGGTCGCCCCGCAGCCGCTCGGCGACGGGGTCGGTGCACAGCACCAGGGCCAGCAGCAGCGAGCCCACGACGGCGCCGCGCACCCCGGAGTCGGTGAACCAGACGGCCGCCGCCACGGCCAGCAGCAGCCCGATCTGCGACATGCCGGTGGGACCGACCTGCCATTCGCGCAGCCGGCGCGCCACTGACCAGGGCCGCCGTGCGCCCTTGCCGCCGCTGCGCGCGTCGACGTCCGACACAGCCGTGCCCCTCCCGTGCGCGCTCGCGTTCACCGTCTACCCGCGAGGGTGGTTCTGGCAACCACCGGCACACCCCATATGGCCGAACCCGGATCCGCCCATGGCGCCGCCGTGGCGGTGGCCGTGCGCCGCCGGGCGGCGCGGGTCAGGCGGCGCGGTCGTCACCGCGGCCGGGGGTGCGGTCGCCGCTGCCCTGAGCGGGGTCGGCGGGGTCTTCGGAGGGGGCGGCCGGGGTGCCCGAGCCCTCGGGGGCGGCGGAGTCCGATGGCGCGCCCGGACCGGGCGGCGCGGCCGGCTGGTCCGCCTGGCCGGTCTCCCCGGTGTCGCCGGTCTCAGCGGCCTGGTTCCGCCCGGCCGCGCCGGCGGCCTGCGCGCCCTCGGCCTTGGCCTGCTTGGCGGCGCGCTTGGCCTTCTGCGCCTCCTGCTCGGCCTGGGCGTCGGCCTGGTAGGCCGCCAGCGCGGTGTCGATGTCGGTGTCGAGCACCAGGCGGCCGTCCTTCATGTAGAGGCCGCGGGTGCAGAACCGGCGCAGGTCGCCCTCGCTGTGGGAGACCAGGACCATGGTGCGGTCGGCCTCCAGCATCCGGCTGATGGCGCGGTAGCACTTGCGCTTGAACGCGCGGTCGCCCACCGCCAGCACCTCGTCCACCAGCATGATGGGGTGGTCCAACTGGGAGATCAGCGCGAAGCCGAGCCGGACCTTCATGCCGCTGGAGTAGTGCCGCACGGGCATGTCGATGTAGCCCTCGCGGATGTTGGCGAACTCCACGATCTCGTCGAAGCGCTCGTCGATGGTCTGCTGGCTCATGCCGTGCAGCGACCCCACGAGGTAGATGTTCTCGCGGCCGGTGAGCTGGCCGTTGAACCCTGCCCGCAGCTCCAGCAGCGGCGCGACCTTGCCCCGGACCTCGACCGTGCCCTCGTCGGGGATGAGCACGCCCGCGATGATCTTGAGGAGGGTGGACTTGCCGGTGCCGTTCTTGCCGACGATGCCGACGCACTCGCCCTGTTCGATGGAGAAGGAGACGTCGCGCAGCGGCCAGAACTCGGCGCCGGAGGCGTTGGGGTCGCGCTTGGTCCCGTGGATGAGCATCTCGCGCAGGCTGCGCCGGCGCTTGCGGTTCATCGCGAACTTGATGCCGAGCCCCTTGGCCTCGATGACCGGCTCCGCCATTACAGCTCCTTCAGGACGGAAGTCTCCAGGCGCCGGAAGGTCAGGTATCCGGCGACGAGCAGGATGAGCGCTCCCCCGATGCTCGTGCTCAGGATCAGGGCGTTGGGCGCGTCGGCCGGGTACCACACCGCGTGGTGCATCTTGAAGATACCCAGCAGCGGATTGAGCTGGTAGAGCGTGACGAACCAGTCGGGGAAGTCGGAGTCCAGGACCAGCGACGACGGGATGATGATGGCCGACGCGTAGAACAGCACCCGGTTCAGGATACGCACGACCCGCTCGATGTCGCGGACCAGCACGTTGACCGAGGCCAGCAGCAGCGTCATGCCCAGTGAGAACACGATCTGCACCACGATCGCCAGCGGCAGCCACACCAGCAGCCCCTCGGCGCTGGTGCGCCCGCCCAGGGCGAACACGAACAGCAGCAGCACCGGCCAGGTGAACAGGTAGTCCACGAACTTCGCGGCCACCACCTCGATCGGGAAGATCTCCCGGGGCACCTTCATGGTGGTGATGAGCTTGGCGTGGGAGATCAGCGCGTTGGGGGCCTGGCTCAGCGACTGCGAGAACCACAGCCAGGGCAGCAGCCCCGAGATGAGGAACAGCAGGTAGCCGCCCGGAGCGTCGTCGCCGCCGGGCACCCCCCGGTTGGTGTTGAAGATGAGGCCGAAGACGAAGAAGTACACCCCGGCCATGGCCAGCGGCTCCAGCATGGACCACGCGTAGCCCAGGATGGACTTCTGGTACTTGACCTTGAGGTCGCGCGCGACCAGGAGGCTCACGACCTGCCGGTTCTGCCAGACGGCCAGCGCCCTTGACGGCACCGCCACCTCCTTATGGAGCGGATCAGACGGGGGGATCACGCGCCCCGGCCCGTACGGGGGCACCGCGCGGGGCCGTGCGGGGGCCTGGGCGGTGCCTCCGGGCGGCGCGGACCGCGCGGCGCGGCCACGGCGGTGCTCGGCACCGCCGAGTGGCGCCGAGTGGCGCCGGACCGGGGAGTTCTCCTGCGAGCGGCGGGACGGTGCGCGGGGCGCGGTGGTGGGCGGCCGGGCGCGTGGGGTGCGCCGGAGCGCGCCGGCGCGCTCGGCCGGCGCCTCGCACGGCCCGCCCGGTCCCGCCGGGTGCGCCGGGCCCACCGGCCCGGCGCGCCTCAGCCTACCCCGTGCGCGGGCGCGGGCCGGGCCGCCGGGCCAGGCGTTCTCGCCGGACACCGGCGGCGCCCGGCGCGGGTCCGCTACCCTCGGCTATCGACCACGCGGAGAAAGGGAGTCGATGCCGGTTGAGGAGTCCGCGCCGGGCGGTGCGGCCGGGGCGGACCGCCCGCACGTGACCGCCGCGGTGCTGGCGGGCGGCGTGGGCGCCCGCATGGGGGGCGGCCTGCCCAAGCAGCTGCTGCCGCTGGCCGGGCGCGCCGTGCTGGAGCACGCGGTGGCGGCGTTCTGCGCGGCGCCCGAGGTCGACGACGTGATCGTGCTGATGGTGGGCGAGCACCTGGCCGAGGCGGAGCGGATCGTGGCCGGCGCCGACCTCGCCAAGGTGTCGGCGGTGCTGCCGGGCGGCGCCACCCGCACCGCCACCTCCGCTGCCGCGCTGGCCGCGGTGTCCCACCGCCGCGACTCCGACCTTCTGCTGCTGCACGACGCCGCGCGGCCGCTGGTCACCCGGGCGGTCATCAGCGGCTGCGTGGCCGCGCTGGCCACGGCGGGCGCGGTGGGCGTGGCGGTGCCCTCGGGCGACACCGTGGTCGAGGTCGCGGCCGGGCCCGGCGGCACCGAGATGCTGCGCGCCGTGCCGCCCCGGGCGTCGCTGCGCCGGATGCAGACCCCGCAGGGCTTCCGCCTGGGGGTGCTGCGCCGGGCCTACGAGAGCGCGCTGGCCGACCCCGCCCTGGTGGCCACCGACGACTGCGGCGTGGTGCTGCGCTACCTGCCGGGCGAGCCGGTCCGGGTGGTCGAGGGCGACGAGGCCAACATCAAGATCACCCACCCCGGCGACGTCGAGGTCGCCGAGGTGCTGCTGCGGCTGCGCGCCGAGGCCGCCGCGGAGGCGCTGCGGTGACGGGCGGGGGCGCGGCCGCGCGCGGCCGGGTGTTCACCGCCACCGAGGTGATCGGCCACCGGGGGCTGGGCCGCGGCACGGTCGACGGCCTGCGCGAGAACACCGCGGAGTCCTTCGCCGCGGCGGCCAAGGCCGGGGCCGACTGGATCGAGGTCGACGTCCGCCGCGCCGCCGACGACGTGCTGGTGGTCAACCACGACCCCGCCCTGCCCGACGGCCGCGTGATCGTGGACCTGCCCTCGGCGCTGTGCCGCGAGGCGGGGCTGATCACCCTGGAGGAGGCGCTGGAGGCGGTGCCGCCCGAGGTCGGGGTGGACGTCGACGTCAAGTCGGTCATGGAGGACGCCGTTGACCCCGGGCACCGGCGCACCATGGCGCTGCTGGCGCCGGTGCTGCGCCGCGAGGCCGGGCGCCGCCGGCTGTTCGTGTGCTCCTTCGACCCCGCCGCGCTGCTGTACGTCCACGAGCACGCGCCCGGGGTGCCCACCGCGTGGATGCCGTTCGTGCGCAATCCGCTGGACCAGGCGGTGGCGGGCGCGGCCGGGCTGGGCTGCGCGATCGTGGCCGTCGACGCCCGCTCCTTCGGCCTGGCGGGTGAGGAGCCCCGGCCGGGCCGCCGCGAGGTCGGCTACACGGTCGAGGTCGCCCACCGCGCGGGCCTGGAGGTGGTGTCGTGGTGCCCCGGCCCGGTGGACGCCGCCCGGTTCGCCGAGGCGGGTGTGGACGCCGTCGTGGTCGACGACGTCCCGGGCGCGATCGCCGCCCTGCGGTGAGGGCGCACCGCCCGCCCGCGCGGGGCGCGCTAGGCGGGCTCGCGCCGGGTCTGGGCCACGCGGGAGTCGGCGCCCAGGCCGGGCGGGCTGGTGATGAACCCGATCCCCCAGGCCATGTGCATGGTGGCCAGGGCCACCGGGATGCTCAGCCGGGCGCGCGCCGGCAGGCCCCGCCCCAGCGGAACGGCCGCGCCGGCGATCGCGGCGGCGTAAGCGCCGGGCACCAGCCACAGCGGCCACAGCCAGAACCCGCCCACCAGGCCCACGGCGATTCCCAGCACGGCCAGCGGCGGCGCGAGGTAGCGCAGGTTGATGGTGCCCTTGTGCTGGCGGGCCACCACCCGGCGCCACCGGCCGTAGTTGAAGTACTGCTTGGCCAGCGCGCCCACGGAGGGCCGCGGGCGGTAGGACACCCGCATGCGCGGCTCGAACCACACCACCCCGCCGGTGCTGCGGATGCGGTGGTTCATCTCCCAGTCCTGGGCGCGCAGGAACGCCTCGTCGTAGCCGCCGACGCGCTCCAGGGCCGTGCGGCGGAACACCCCGAGGTAGACGGTGTCGGCCGGGCCGCCCTCGCCGCCGGTGTGGAACCGGGCGTTGCCGACCCCGATCTTGGAGGTCATGGCGGCGGCCACCGCCTTCTCCCAGGGGGTCTCGCCCTCGGCGGCCATGATCCCGCCGACGTTGTCGGCGCCGGTCTCCTCGATGGTGCGCACCGCCACCGCCAGGTAGTCCGGCGGCATCATGGCGTGGCCGTCGATGCGGGCCACGATGGAGTGGGAGGACGCCGCGATGGCGGCGTTGAGCCCGGCGGGGGTGCGCCCGGTGGGGTTGTCCACGACCTTCACCCGGGGGTCGGCCGCGGCGAGGGTGTCGGCGACCTCGCGGGTGCGGTCGGTGCTGGGACCCACCGCGAGCACGACTTCGAGATCTCCCGGGTACTCCTGGGCGAGGACGTGGCGCACCGCTTGGGCGAGGTGGCGCTCCTCGTTGAGGACGGGCATGACGACGGATACGGCCGGCCAGGTCACGAGCGATTCCAACGGTCAGGTCAACGGGTCGCGAGGCTCCTTCGCGGCTTCGCAGTCGCAACGGTACTGCACTCGGCGGCCGGGTCCGGCCACCCGCCGGACGCCGCCGCCCGCCCGCGACCCCCTGCCCACACGGCGTTTGGGCACGCCCGGGCGGGGAACCACACGTCGGCGCAACCGTGTCCGCCGGGGCCGCGTCCAACCGGGCGACGGGCCCCCGCCGGCGGACGCGAGTGCGCCAAGAGGGGCAACACGCCGACAGGTGACATCGGGCGACCGATCGGTGGATTCGGTGACAACCTAGAGGACGCGAGTGGAGGGGCCGGCGGGCCGAGCACCGCCGGGCCGCGCCGCCAGCGCAGTCCGCGCCGACTCCGCTGCGGCCAGAGCGGACGGAGGATGCTGTGAGCGACCGCCGGGGCCATGACCGGCGCGGCGGCGGCCGGGCCGACCGCGGCGCGGAGTTCCACCGCGTGCGCTCCGCGCCCCTCCCGCCCGAGCCCGGCCGGCGCCGCGCGTTCACCCCGCCCAGCCCCCGGGTGCGCCGCAAGCGCACCCTGCTGCTGCTGGCGGGCACGATGTCGGTGCTGGTGCTGCTGGCCTCGGGCACCGCGTGGTCGCTGTCGGGGTGGGTGTCGGGCCAGATGAACCGGTTCGACGTGTTCGGCGACCTCGCCGACGGCGACCGCCCCGAGGCCGGCGCCACGGGCGCGCTGAACTTCCTGGTGATCGGGTCGGACACCCGCGACGGCATGGACCGGGGCCGGCGCGCCGACCTCGGCGTGGGCCAGGCCGACGGCCGCCGCTCCGACACCATGATGCTGGTCCACCTCAACCACGACCGCGACCACATCACCGTGGTCGGCATCCCCCGCGACTCCTGGGTGGACATCCCCGGCCACGGCAAGGACAAGATCAACGCCGCCTACTCCTACGGCGGCCCGGCGCTGGCGGTGCAGACCGTGGAGTCGGCCACCCACGTGCGCATCGACCACTACGTCGAGGTCGACTTCTCGGGGTTCGTGGACGTGGTCGACGCGCTCGGCGGCATCGAGGTGTGCCTGACCGAGCCGATCAACGACCCCAAGGCCCACCTGGACATGCCGGCGGGCACGCACCGCGTGGACGGCACCGAGGCGCTGGCCTTCGCCCGCACCCGCCAGACCGCCGGCGGCGACATCGACCGCATCGACCGCCAGCAGCAGGTCGTGGCGGCCATGCTGCAGACCGCGCTGAGCACCGACACCCTCACCGACCCCCAGCGCTTCGGCGCCTTCCTCGACACCGCGCTGGGCGCGGTCACCGTCGACGAGGGCCTGGACACCGCCGCGCTCAACGAGCTGGCCGGCCAGCTGCGCGACATCACCCTGGACGACGTCACGTTCGCGCAGGTGCCGCTGGAGAGCACCGACTTCTGGACCCCGCGCGGCGACGTCGCCGTCACCTGGGACGCCGCCGCCGCGGCCGACATGTTCGCCAGGATCTCGGCCGACAAGCCGCTGGAGGGCGGTACCGGAGGCGCCGGCGCCTCGGCGGCGGGCGGGGGCACCGCGCCGCGCCCCGAGGACGTGGAGCTGGAGGTCTTCAACGGCACCGGGATCCCCGGCCTGGGCGCCCAGGCCAGCACCGCGTTCACCGACGCCGGGTTCCAGGTGGCCGACCCCGCGCGCAACTGGTCCAGCACCGACGTGCCCGAGACCGTGCTGCGCCACGGCCCCGGCCACCGGGGCGAGGCCGCCATGGTCGCCGAGACCCTGCCCGGCGCGTCGCTGGAGGAGGCGGCCGGCCTGGGCGACCGCATCCAGGTCGTCGTGGGGTTCAACTACCAGGAGGTCCGCCCGCCCGAGGACGCGGCCTCCCCCTCGCCCTCGCCCGAGGCGCCCGAGGGCGGCGACGGCCCCGCCACCGCCGCCGAGACCGTCTGCTCGGGCTGACCCGCCGCCGCGCCCCGGCGCCCGGCGGCCCCGGCGGATAGCGTGGAGGACGGGGGCGCCGCCCCGGAGCCGATCCCCCAAGGAGGCCGCCATGCTGCGCCATTTGACCGGACTGCTCGCCGGGCTGGCCCTCGCGCCGCCGCTGTGGCTCGCGCTGGCCTGGGCCTGCGGTGAGCTGTACCCCAACGTGCTGCGCGGCGGCGCCGAGGGGTTCTCCCCGCTCGCGCTGGCGGCCGTCGGCACGCTGATGGCGGTGGGTGTGGTGTGCGGGTTCCTGGCCGGCGCCCGGGTCACGCCGCTGGCCGCGTTCGTCGCGGGCGCCGTGCCGCTGGCCTACGCGCTGTGGCCGGTGCTGGCGCCGGGCTCGGTCGACGCCGTGCTGCCCGGCTGGATCCCGCCGGACTCCCTGTTCCACCCGCGCGGCCCCGGCCTGCCGGCGGGCCTGCTGGTGGGCGCGCTGCTGTTCATCTCGGCCGTGGTGCCCTCGCGCTGGCGCTCCTACCGGGCGGGCGACCCGCCGCCGGCGCCGCTGCCCGTGCCCGCACCGGCGCCCGCGCCCGCCGGGCGCGGCGGCCCCGCGCCCCGGGGCACGGTGGACGACGCGGCCGAGCCCGTCGGCGCCTACCCCGACGACGCCTATACCGGCGACCCCTACGCCGACGACCTCGACGGCGACCCCGCCAAGACCACCACCCCGCTGCGGCGCGGGCGGGCCGCGGACGCGCCGTGGCAGGGCGCGGAGCCCGCGGACGGCGAGCCGCACGACACCCGCGAGTTCCACCGGGGCGACCGCCGCTGAGCGCTGGCGGGTCCTCTGGCCGGGCGCCCCGCGCGCGGTTAGCGTAGAGGGTCCACGCTGAGGAGGCGGTCGCCATGTCCAACGCCCTGCGCCACGTGCTGGGGCTGCTCCTGGGGATCCTGCTGGCCCCGGTCCTGGCCTTCGGGCTGGCCTGGGCGCCGCTGTGGCCGGCCGAGGCGGGCCTGGACCCCGGCCTCGCCGACATCCCCGGCGCGCCGGAGTGGGCGGTGCCGGTCGGGGCGCTGGTGGTCCTCGGCCTGCTGCTGGGCCTGCTGGCGGGCTCGCGGGTCTCGCCGCTGGCGGCGCTGGTGGCCGGGCTCGCGCTGGCCGCCCTGGGCGTACTGCGCACCGCAGCCCCGCCCGAGGCGCTGCCGCGCGCCGGCGACCTCCTCACCCCCGACTCGCCCGACGTCTGGTTCGCCTGGGGGCCGGCGCTCCTGCTGGTGGGCTCCGCGCTGGTGTTCTCGGCGCTGTGGCCGTCGCGCTGGCGCGGGCGGCGGCGTCCCGCGGAGACCGGCGGACCGCCCGGGGACGACGACGCCTACACCGCCGGCTACCGCGACTATCCCGACTACCCCGGCCCCGACGACGGCCCGGGGCACGGGCGCCACCACCGCCGCGACGGCGCCCCCGCGCCCGGCCCCACGGGCACCCCGCCGCAGGGCACGCCCACCGCCGGCTGGGACGTCGACGGCATGCCGCCGCGCCACCACACCTCGGGACCCGGCGCCGCGCAGGCAGGCTGGACCGACCCCCCGCGCGCGGCCCCGCCCGGCGGCGGACCCACCGACGCCGCACCGGGGCGCCCGCCGGGCTGGGAGGACAGCGGGCCCGGCGTGTCGCGCTGACCGCACCGCCCGCCGCACCGGGCGGGCGCGCGCCGCGCCCGCGCGCCGCCGCCCTACCGCCATCTTTTACCCACGGGTAATCTTGTAGTCGACCAGCCGCTCGTGACTCGCCACCCTCCGCCCGCACCATCGCAGGATCACGTGTTCTCTCACCCGGTCCACCGGGCTCCGAGTCGGCGACCGATCCTCGGCCGCCCCCGCGTCGGCCGCGTGGCGAGCGAGAAAGCGGTGAACGAAAAAAAGGGCCACGACGCGTAGCGGCGGGCTCACGGGGTACACAGTCGGCCCGCGTCCGGCGCCGCGCGGAGGCGCCGGCACACACCGACCGTCCCCGTCCCCGAGGCCGGGCACCGCGCCACGAGAGGCGTACCTCGCACGCCGCGCGCCGCCACCGGCACCACCATTGCCGCGACCCGCATATACCATTCCAGGGCCGCGGCGGGCCGGGGACTTCGGCTCGGACGGCGGCGAGGGCAGCACAGCTGGGAAGGACGGACCATTGGTCGCAGAATCGCGCAGCCGGATCTCGGTGATCGGCACCGGGTACCTGGGTGCCACGCATGCCGCCTGCATGGCCGAACTCGGTTTCGAGGTGCTGGGCCTCGACGTCGATCCGACCAAGATCGAGAGCCTGTCCGCCGGCCGCGTGCCGTTCTACGAGCCGGGTCTTGAGGAGGTGCTGACCCGCAACCTCGCCAACGGGCGGCTGCGGTTCACGTCCGACTACACCGAGGTCGCGGAGTTCGCCGACGTCCACTTCCTGTGCGTGGGCACCCCCCAGCGGGCCGACTCCAACGCCGCCGACCTCAGCTATGTCGAGGCCGCCGTCGACAGCCTCGCGCCGCTGCTGGACCACCCCTCCATCATCATCGGCAAGTCCACGGTGCCCGTGGGCACCGCCGAGCGCCTGGCCAAGCGCATCGCGGAGCTGGCGCCCGCCGGCGCCGACGTCGAACTGGGCTGGAGCCCGGAGTTCCTGCGCGAGGGGTTCGGGGTCGAGGACACCCTGCACCCCAACCGGATCGTGATCGGCACCGACTCCCCCCGCGTCGAGGCCGCCATGCGCCGGCTGTGCGCGCCGCAGCTGGACGAGGGCATCCCGTTCCTGGTCACCGACCTGGCCACCGCCGAACTCGTCAAGGTGTCGGCCAACGCCTTCCTGGCGACCAAGATCTCGTTCATCAACGCCATGGCCGAGGTCTCCGAGGCGGCCGGCGCCGACGTGATCAAGCTCGCCGAGGCACTGTCCTACGACGACCGCATCGGCGGGAAGTTCCTCGGCCCCGGCCTGGGGTTCGGCGGCGGCTGCCTGCCCAAGGACATCCGGGCGTTCATGGCCCGCGCCGACGAACTGGGCGTGGAGCCCGCGCTGTCGTTCCTGCGCGAGGTCGACGCCATCAACCAGCGGCGGCGGGCCCGCACTGTCGACATCGCGCGCGGGCTGATCGGCGGCAGCTTCGCCGGGCGCACCGTGGGCGTGCTGGGCGCGGCGTTCAAGCCCAACTCCGACGACATCCGCGACAGCCCGGCCCTGGACGTCGCCTCGACCATCGCCTCGCTGGGCGCGGTGGTCACCGTCTACGACCCCGAGGCCCTGGAGCGCGCCCAGCGCGAGCACCCCGACCTCCGCTACGCCCACAGCATGCTGGAGGCCGCCCGCGACGCCGAGGTCGTGCTGCTGCTGACCGAGTGGGCCGAGTTCCGCGACGCCGACCCCGACGAACTCGCCAAGGTCGTGGCCGAGCCGCGCATCGTGGACGGCCGCAACGCGCTCGACCCCCAGTACTGGCGCTCCCGGGGCTGGACCTACCGCGCGCTCGGCCGCCCTTGACCCCGCGACCCGCCGACCCGCCGTGCCCGCCCCGCGCGGCGGCGGCCGGGGCGGCGGAGCACAATGGGACCCATGAAGGCTGCCAGTGACGAGGACACCATCCGGCGGGTGCTGACCGAGAGCCGGGTGTGGGCCGTGGTGGGGCTGGGCGACAACCCCACCCGCCCCGCCTACAGCGTGGCGCGGTTCCTGCAGAGCAAGGGCAAGCGGATCGTGCCCGTGCATCCCAGCGCCGCGACCGTGCACGGCGAGCAGGGCTACGCCTCGCTCGCCGACATCCCGTTCGAGGTCGACGTGGCCGACGTGTTCCGGCGCTCGGCCGACGCCGGGGAGATCGCCGACCAGGCGCTCGCCCGGCCCGACATCACCACGGTGTGGTTCCAGCTGGGCGTGGTCGACCCCGACGCGGCCGAGCGGGTGCGCGGCGCCGGGCGGACCATGGTGATGGACCGCTGCCCGGCCATCGAGTGGCCGAGGCTGCTCGGATGAGCGCGCACCGCACGGCGGCGGGGCACCGCCCGCGCCCCCGATTCGCGCGCGGCGCGGCGGGGTAGGGGGCGGGCATGCGACGTCCGCGCTTCCTCCGCTCCGCAGACCGCTCCGCGCCGGCCGGGGCCGCCACGGCCACCGCGCAGCCCGAGCCCGACGACTCCGCGCGCGCCGTGGCGCGCCGCGAACTGGCCGAGGCGCACGGGTGGCGCTACACCGAGCGCAACCAGCGCGCCATCCAGGGCTGGCCGCGCACAGCGCTGCCGCCCGGCCCCATCGGGCGGGTGCGCCACGAGGTGGCGGGGCGGCACCGGGGGCGGCTGTTCCGGCTGTTCGACTACGTCCACCACGGCGAGCGGGACGCGCCGTGGCAGACCATCGAGGTGTACGCGGTGGCGCTGCCGGTGCCGGTGCCCTACCTCTACATCCGCGACAGCACGGGCGATGCCCGCGACATCTACGCCGAGGGGCCCGAGACCCAGTTCGCCGTGGAGCTGCTGACGGAGTCGCTGCGCGACGACATCCGCGAGCACGGGTTCACCGACCTCGTCCTGGACCGCGATGTGCTGATCTGCACCAGCGACGGCGGCGGCCCGCGCGACCCGGAGTCCCGGATCGAGGCGCTGACCGGCATGGTCGAGCGGGTTCCGGCGGATGTGTGGGCGCGCTGGGGGATGGACTGATCCGGCCTACCCGGCCCACCCGGCCTACCGCGTGCCATCGGTGTCGCCGCCGCTGAGCAGTGCGTCGACGTCGTCGGCGTAGAGGCGGCGGTGGCCGCCCACGGTCCGGGCGGTGCGGATGTGGCCGGTGTCGGTCCACCGGCGGACGGTGGACTGGCTGATGCGGAAGATGTCGCGGACCTCGGCGGGGGTGTAGAAGCGGGGCGAGGGCTGCGGCGCGGGGTGCGTGGCGTGCTGCGGGTGCTGGGTGTTCATGGCTCCGTCCGGGGGGTCGGTGTCCAAGGGGTCGGGCACCCCCGCCCGCCGGGGTCTCGCACGGAGGCGGGCGGGGTGGATCGCGGGCGCGGATCAGTCCGCGGCCTGGTCAGGGGGCGGCCTTTCCGGGTGTGAACGCGATGACGTAGTAGAGGCCGGGGCTGTGGTCCAGGCAGCCCCATTCGTGGGCGAAGGCGCTCATGATGCGCAGTCCGCGCCCGTGCTCGGCGTCGGGGTCGGCCTGGACCACGTGGGGCTTGGTGGCTCCGGTGCCCTCGTCCTGGGCCTCCACGCGCAGCCGTCCGGGGGAGAGTTCCACGCGGACCGTGATGGTCCTGCTTGTGGTGTGGAGGACGGCGTTGGTCACGGCTTCGGACAGCAGCAGCACGGCGGTGGCCCGGGCGTCGTCGGGGATGTGGCCGGCCGTGGCGAGTGTGTCCTCCAGCCACGCGCGGGCGCGTGCGACCTGGTCGACATAGCGCGCGAAGGCGCGGCAGTGGATGGCGGTGTTCATGCCCGCCTGCCCCACCACACGTCGGGGCGGCTCCACCACAGGTAGGGCCGGATCCGACCGGCCCGCGCGTGGCGGGGGCGGTAGCGCGTGGAATGGCGCGGCGTATAGGGCGATTGCGGGCGTATAGGGTTCAGCACGGGTCTCCACCTGCTCTCTCAGGTCGGGGATCAAGGCCCTGCCCGGTGCTCACATCACCGGCAGGGCCGAATTGTTGTTCGGCGTTGTGACGCTCATGCCTACGATCGCGGCCCACAGCCGGTGAAGGCTAGTGGTAATACACAGCTGAGCAAATCCGTGCTGGCCATGTTGTGATAGCTGTTGTGATCAGTGGTGGTTTCGTGGTGAAGTACAAGCATGGCTGACGAACCACGCGAAGAATGGCTTCGGATAGGCCGCGAGATTCGACGCATGCGCAAAGCCCGTGATCTATCGCTAGACCGACTTGCCGAGAGGCTTCCGATTTCGGCTGGAATGATCGGTGCGATGGAGCGGGGAATCCGCGACTGCAAACCCAAGCATGCCGAGGCTTTGGACAAGGCTCTGGGGACCGGCGATCAACTGACAAGCCTCATAGCGCGTACCCGACCCGGCACCCCATGGATGGCAGAGGTCGATCCACTGCTGATGCAAGCCGAGCAAATCGGGCAATGGCAGTTGGCGTGGGTGCCGGGACTGCTACAGACCGAAGCGTATGCGCGTGCTGCCTTCCGCGCTGGTACGCCTACTGCAAGCGCTGAGCGGATAGAGGACTCAGTACGTAACCGCCAGAGGCGACAGGAGACCGTTTGGCGAGACGGGCCACCGCTTGCCCGCTTCGTTCTCGATGAATCGGTGCTGCTGCGCACGGTGGGGGGCGCTACCGTGATGGTCGGACAACTCGACCACTTGCTCACCATGGCAGAGAAGCCCCATGTCAGCGTGCAAGTCCTTCCTCTGTACCATGCGCCTCATTCGGGGATGGACGGCAGCTTCCTTCTTCTTCACCTTCCAGGTGGCGAGGTGGTGCTGGTGCTAGAGAGCCGCTTCGCGGCCAGCGTCGATCACAAGGAAGCTGACGTGCGCCGCTACCGCTCAGGCTTTGAGGACTTGCGGGCGCTCGCGCTGAGTCCGCCGGAGTCGGCAGACCTGATACGGAGGAAACGTGACCAGTTGGCGGAAGAGTAGTTACAGCACATCAACGGGGGGCGAGTGCGTAGAGATCAGCGAAACACCCGAAGCGGTGCTCGTGCGCGATACGCAAAACCGCGCGGCGGGGCACCTGGTGGTACCGCGTGAGGCCTGGGCGGCCTTCCTCACAGCCGTCAAGTCCGCCGACCTGTAGCCCTCCCAACCACCTGCCCCTCCGGTTGACGGCCGGAGGGGTCTCGCCAAGGCGCACCCTCCCCGGGGCTGCTCGTCCCGCCTCGCCCCGGCGAATCTTCCAACTGCTCGCACTGCGCCCCGATGTACCTCGGCAAGCGGTCCGCGTCCGCGCTGCTCGACCAGGGCGCCGAAGGCATCCTCTCCCGCATCAGGAACACACCCTCGAATCCGTAAGGATGGTCGGCCCTTCGCGCCATGGTGCTTGCCCCTCCATCATCGGAAGAATTGGCCGAAAAGGCGGAGGAGTCGTGCCAGTGAGCGTCATTCAGGGCACCTGGAGGAAGAGCAGCTACAGCAACAGCAAGGGCGGGTCGTGCGTGGAGGTCACGGCAACGGCCGCCCGTGGCGCCGCTGTGCGAGACACCCAACACCGCGAACACGGGCACTTGGCCTTCTCAGCCGTCGAATGGACAGCGTTCATCGGAACCGTCAAAGGCGCTGATCTCTAAGCTTCTCGCTTCCCCGCCGCACTCGCACCAGGGGAAGCACCCACGGAAAGGACAAGGCCATGGCAACTGAGCACCGTGATGCCTGGCACAAAAACTCATACAGTTCGGCCGGAGAGAACTGCGTGGAGGTCCGGGAACACGCCGCCGGAGCCGATGTCCGCGACACGCAGAACCGCGACACCGGACACCTGAGCATGCCCGCCACCGAGTGGGCGGCCTTCCTCTTAGCGGTCAAGGCCGCCGCGCTGTAACCCTCCTCGTGGGAAACGCAGTACCCACATCACTAAGGCTGCTGGAAAGAGGAGAGACCTGGTGATCGCGGACGAACGCTGGCGTACCAGTAGCTACAGCACAGCCAAGGGCGAATGCGTGGAAATAGCGGCGACCTCCACCCGTGGGGTGGCCGTGCGTGACACGAAGAACCGCGACGCCGGGCACCTGAGCATGCCCGCCGGCGAGTGGGCGGCGTTCCTCACGGCGGTCAAGGCCGCCGAACTGTAGCCCTTACAGTCCTCCCCCAGCGTGTATCCCCTCCGGTTGGTCAGCCGGAGGGGTCTTCCCTTGTCCGGGGTCTACGCGGCGCCGAAGCCCGCCGAGGCGCTACCCGGCGAGGACTGGCGGCGGAGGCGTTCGCCCTTTTCCTTGGCCTGGTTGCGCAGCTCCTCCTGGAACTCCCGCATGCGCTTGCGCAGGGCCGGGTCCTCCACGCCCAGGATGCGGGCGGCCAACAGTCCGGCGTTGCGGGCGGCGCCCACCGCGACCGTTGCCACCGGGACGCCCGCGGGCATCTGCACGATGGACAGCAGGGAGTCCATGCCGTCGAGGTGGCGCAGCGGCACCGGGACGCCGATCACCGGCAGCGGGGTGACCGCCGCGAGCATGCCCGGCAGGTGGGCGGCCCCGCCCGCGCCCGCGATGATGACCTTGATCCCCCGCTCGGCCGCTTCAGAGCCGTAGGCGATCATCTCGTGCGGCATGCGGTGCGCCGAGACGACGTCGGCCTCGTAGGAGATGCCGAACACCTCCAGCGCCTTGGCGGCGTCCTCCATCACCGGCCAGTCGGAGTCGCTGCCCATCACGATCCCGACGGTGGGGGCGTCCTCGCTCACAGCTGGTTCTCCCTTGCAGGTAGGCGGGTGCTTGCCGCGGGTCGGCGCGGCGGCCCGCGGGCGGCCGTGCGGATGCGCGCGGCGTGCCGATCCTACGGCCGGGGCCCCGGGCGGGTCCGTGCGGCGGGCCGCCGGGCGCGCCGCAGGGTTGCCCCAGCGCCGGGGTGGGGCGCGTCGGCGGCGAACCTGCGGTCTTCCGCAGTGCGCGGCGAGCACCGCCTCGGCCACAATGGAATCCGGGCGAGGGGCCGCAGGCGGCCCCGCCCGGAGGAAACCGCAGTTCACGACCGCCCCACCGGCGCGCGTCGCCGCAGTTCCCGCTTCCGCCCCGCGTTCGCGCACCGGCCATGTATTTCATGCCGTCCGCAAACCAGGCAGAATACGGACCGTACGCGGAAGTGCGACGGCCGCCCGCGCCGGCCCGGTCTGCGGATTCCGCCCCCTTCTGTCTTGCCTCGATCACCTTTTCCGACGGAGCTGATATCGCGTGCAATCGACCTCTTGGCCGTATCTGATCGCCGCAGCGCAGCGGCCGGCCACCGACGCCGTTCCGGGGCATGAGTACGAGGGCTTCATCGGCTGGGTCCTGAGCCTGATGGAGACCATCGGCGAGGTGGGGGTGGGTCTCGCGCTGCTGATCGAGACCGTGTTCCCGCCCGTGCCCAGCGAGGCGGTGCTGCCCGGAGCGGGCTTCCTGGCCTACGAGGGCCGGATGAACGTGTGGCTGGCCATCCTGTCGGCCACGGTGGGCGCGGTGATCGGCGCCTGGCTGCTGTACTTCATCGGCGCGGCACTGGGCCGCGAGCGCACCCGCTGGGTCGTCGAGAAGATGCCGCTGGTCGACCTGGAGGACTTCGACAAGGCCGAGCGCTTCTTCGCCCGCTGGGGCGGGATCGCCGTCCTCATCGGCCGCTGCGTGCCGCTGGTGCGCAGCCTGATCTCGATCCCGGCCGGCATCGAGCGCATGGGCTTCTGGAAGTTCACCGCCTACACCTTCGTCGGCAGCGCGGTGTGGAACAGCATCTGGATCGGCCTGGGCTTCGCGTTCGGACCGGCCATCGCCCCGGTCCTGGAGCGCTGGAGCGGCCTGCTCAGCGACGCGGTGCTGGTCATCATCGGCCTGCTGTTCCTGTGGTTCGTCGTGGCCCGCCTGCGCCGCAACTACCTGCGCCGCCGCAACGGCCACCCCGGTCCCGGCTCCTCGGGCGGCGCCGGCCCCTCGGGCGGCCCGGGCGCGGCCCCCATGGCCGGCGGCCCCGGGGCGGCCCCGATGGCGGGCGGCGCGCACCGCGCCCACCGCGCCGACCGGCCCGACCACGGCGGACGGCACGGCGCCTGACCCGCGCCGCGGCGTTCGGGTCCGCCACCCGGGAGCGCGGCCCGCGCGGGCCGCGCTCCCGCGCTTTTTCCCGGGCGCGTTGGATACTGTGGTGGCCCGCGCCGGACGAGGTGGAGGAGGTTTCGCGACCGATGGACAGCGACAGCGCGGCACACCGGCCCGACCCCGACGACACGGCCCCCGAGGCGCCCCCGTCCCCGGCGGCGCCCATCCACCACCTGGTCACCTCGGGCACCTTCCGCCTCGACGGCGGGGAGTGGGAGGTCGACAACAACGTGTGGATCGTCGGCGACGACCGCACGGCGGTGGTCATCGACGCGGCCCACGACCACGAGGCGATCGCCCGCGCGCTGGGCGACCGGGAGCTGATGGCCGTGGTGTGCACCCACGCGCACAACGACCACATCAACGCCGCCGCGCGGCTGGCCGACCTCACCGACGCGCCGATCCTGCTGCACCCCGCCGACGCCGAACTGTGGGCGATGGTCTACCCCGACCGCGAACCCGACGCCCCGCTGCTGGACGGCGAAATCCTCAGCGCGGGGGGCGTGGACCTCCAGGTACTGCACACTCCCGGGCACAGCCCCGGCGCGGTGAGCCTGTACGCGCCCGACCTGGGCACGGTCTTCACCGGCGACACCCTGTTCCAGGGGGGCCCGGGCGCCACCGGCCGGTCGTTCTCCGACTTCCCCACCATCATCGAGTCCATCCGCGGGCGGCTGCTGTCGCTGCCCGGCGAGACCGTGGTGCGCACCGGCCACGGCGGCCCCACCACCGTGGGCGGCGAGGCACCGCACCTGGCCGAGTGGATCGACCGGGGGTACTGAGCCGCCCCTACACGGGCGAGGAGGTCTGGCCGCCCCCGGGCGGCAGGAACAGCGCGAACGTCGTGGGGCGGGCCTGGATCAGCTCGACCCGGGCCCCCTCCGACTCCGCGATGTGGCGGGCCAGGGCCAGGCCCAGCCCGGTGCCGTTGCCGCCCGTCACCTCGCGCTCGAAGATCCGCCCGCTCAGGTCCTCGGGGATTCCCGGGCCCTCGTCGCTGACCTCCACCCGCACCGACCCCCCGCCCTGGACCGTGCGCACGGTCACCGTTCCGGCGCCGTGCTTGCGGGCGTTGTCGACCAGGGTCGCCATGATCTGGGTGAGGTCGGTGGGCGCGACGGCGGCGCGCAGCCCGCGCTCGCCGGCGAGTTCGACGTCGCGGCCCTCCGCGCGCAGGATGGGCCGCCACTCGGCGACGAACCGCTCCAGGACCTCGTCCAGCTCCACCACCTTGGCCTCGGGGTTCTGGCTCTTGCGCGCCCGGCCCAGCAGGCTCTCCACGGTCTCGACCAGCCGCTCGGTCTGGGCCAGCGCGGCCTCGCCCTCCTCGCGCACGACCTCGGGCTTGTCGGCCTCGGCGATGATCTCCTCCAGGCGCATCGACAGCGCCGTCAGCGGCGTGCGCAGCTGGTGGGAGGCGTCGGTGGCGAAGTGGCGCTCCGTGGCGATGAGCCCGGCGATGCGCTCGGCGCTGCGGTCGAGGACCTCGGCGACCCGGTCGGCCTCGGAGATCCCGTAGCGGTGGCCCCAGGGGGTGGCCACCCCCGATCCCAGCCGCTCGGCGGTGGCGGCGAGGTCGACCAGCGGCAGGGTCAGCCGGCGCGCCTGGAGCATGGCCAGGCCCACGGCCACGCCGATGGCCAGCAGGGACAGCGAGGCGATCCCCGCCCAGGCGTTGAGGATGCTCTCCTGGAGGCGCTGGGTGTCGCGCCAGACGGTGATGACGTTTCCGGCGCGCGAGGTCGACGTGGCGCGCAGCGACGGCGGCGCGTCGGGGGCGCCGGGGTCGTACTCCCAGCCCCCGGCCTGCAGCACCTCGCCGGAGCGGGCCAGCTCGATCTCGATGTGGCGGCCCGGATGCACCTCGGTCAGGCGCTCCAGGTTGACCGTGCTCTGGTCCTCCAGTTCGTCGTCGACCTCGGCCGCGATGATGTCGGCCTCCTGCTGGAGCTGGCTCGTGCTCTGGGTGTGGATCGTGGTGTAGGTGAGCGCGCCCAGGGGCAGCCCGAGGAGCAGCACCGCGATCACGGCCACCACCAGGGTGGAGAACAGCATCCGCCTGCGCATGTCACCCCTTCGTCCCGGCGGCCGGCGCGGTTGCCAGACGTCGCGGGGCGGTGCGCCGCGGCCTAGTCGCGTTCAAAGCGGAAGCCGACACCCCGGACGGTCGTGATGTAGGACGGCTGGTTGGCGTCGTCGCCGAGCTTGCGGCGCAGCCAGGAGATGTGCATGTCCAGCGTCTTTGTGGAGCCCCACCAGTTGGTGTCCCACACCTCGCGCATGATCTGCTCGCGGGTCACCACCTTGCCGGCGTCGCGCACCAGCACCCGGAGCAGGTCGAACTCCTTGGTGGTGAGCTGCAGCTCGCGGTCGCCGATCCAGGCGCGCCGGGAGTCGTTGTCGATGCGCACGCCGTGGACCACGGGGACCTCGGCGCCGCCCCGGCGCAGCAGGGCGCGCACCCGCGCCAGCAGCTCGGCCAGCCGGAAGGGCTTGGTGACGTAGTCGTCGGCGCCCGCGTCCAGGCCCACGACGGTGTCGACCTCGTCCGCACGGGCGGTGAGGATGAGGATCGGCGTGCCGTGGCCCTCGGCGCGGAGCCGTCGGGCGACTTCCAGGCCGTCCATTTCGGGCAGCCCGAGGTCGAGGACCATCAGATCGATGTCCCCGGCGCGGGCGCGGTCGAGGGTCTCGTTGCCGTTGACGGTGACATCGACCGTGTACCCTTCACGGCGAAGTGCGCGCGCAAGGGGCTCGGAGATCGAGGTATCGTCTTCGGCCAGCAAAACGCAGGTCATGCGGTTGATCGTAATTCCACCGGGCGCGTTTCCCTATCATGCGCGCCGTATGGGCCCGGCTCGACCGGAAAATACCCGCCGACAGAGCGGAACATAGCGGACAATGTGTTTCCATTCCGCAATCCCCGCCAAACCAGCGCGCTTATCGCCGAATTTCGCATTACGCCGCGCCGCCGGGCACGGCGGCGGCTCGCACCGGTGGACGGTGGCGGGAGGGGACCGGGAAGGGGCGGGGCCGAGGAGGCGGGGACGGCCGCTCAGGACGGCTCGGAGGCGCGCGGCGCCGACTCCGGCTGGGGCCCGGGCGCGGCGGCCTCCGGCTCGCCCGCGTCGGGGAACACCCACTGCCGGTAGGCGTAGAACCGGAACAGCGAGCCCAGGCCCACGCCCACGACGTTGCCCGCGATGTTGCGGGCCAGCGGGCCGTCGAGGCCCAGCAGGTAGACCGACACCCCCAGGCACGCCAGCTGGATGCCCAGGCCCACCGCGTTGAACAGGAAGAACAGCAGGTACTCGCGGCCCAGCCCGGTGCGCGCGCGGTGCGCGAAGGTCCAGAACCGGTTGCCCAGGAACGCCACCACCGTGGCGATCAGCACGCCCAGCGCCTGGCCGACCAGCGGCGGGGCGTCCAGCACCAGCCAGAACAGGTTGGTGGCCGCGAGCTGCACGACGTAGGCGACCCCGCCGACGGTGCCGAACTTGGCGAGTTCGCGCAGCAGCCGGGGCAGCCGGTCGCGGATCGGGGCGGGCACGGGGGACTCGGTTCCTTTACCCAGGTGGTCACTAGAATTCCGTAGGGCGCCCGTTCGGGCGCCGTGTCAGCCTACCCCCGCCCCGCGCGGCCCACCACCGAACGAATGAGGCACTGTGAGCGAGCATCAGCGGTCCGTCCCCCGCGTCGGCATGGTCGGCGGCGGCCAGCTCGCCCGGATGACGCACCAGGCCGGTATCGCGCTGGGTGTGGACTTCCGGGTGCTGGCGGGGTCGCCCGGCGACAGCGCCGCGCGGGTGTGCGGCGACGTCCAGCTCGGTGACGACCGCGGCCTGGCCGACCTGCTGGCCTTCGCCAAGTCCTGCGACGTCCTCACCTTCGACCACGAGCACGTGCCCGAGCCCGTGCTCCGCGAGGTCGAGGCCGCCGGCGCGGTCGTGCGCCCCGGCCGCGCCGCGCTCCAGCACGCCCAGGACAAGCTGCGCATGCGCACCCGCGCCACCGAGCTCGGCCTGCCCTGCCCCCGCTGGCGCGCGGTCAGCGCGATCGAGCAGATCGAGGCGTTCGGCGCCGAGGCCGACTGGCCGCTGGTGCTCAAGGCCGCGCGCGGCGGCTACGACGGCAAGGGCGTGTGGGTGGTGGCCGACCCCGCCGAGGCCGCCGCCGTGCTGGCGCGGGCCGACGATGCCGGCGTGCAGCTGCTGGCCGAGGAGAAGGTCGCCTTCCGCCGCGAGCTGGCGGTGCAGGTCGCGCGCTCGCCCTACGGCCAGCTCGCGGTCTACCCGGTGGTCGAGACCGTGCAGCGCGACGGCATCTGCCACGAGGTGATCGCGCCGGCGCCGGACCTGCCCGAGGACAAGGCGCTCCGCGCCCAGGAGCTGGCGATCGACCTTGCCCACGCGCTGGACGTGGTGGGCCTGCTGGCCGTGGAGCTGCTCGAGACCGACGACGGGATCGTCATCAACGAACTCGCCATGCGCCCGCACAACTCCGGGCACTGGACCATGGACGGCGCGCGCACCTCGCAGTTCGAGCAGCACCTGCGCGCGGTGCTGGACCTCCCGCTGGGCTCGCCGCGCACCACGGCGCCCTACACGGTGATGGCCAACGTGCTGGGCGGCGCCGACCCCGACGTCTACGGCCGCTACATCCACGTCATGGCCAAGGACCCCGAGGTCAAGGTGCACCTCTACGGCAAGGAGGTGCGGCCGGGGCGCAAGATCGGGCACGTGAACGTGGCCGGCGACGACCCCGCCGACCTGCTGGCGCGCGCCCGCGACGCCGCCGCCTACCTGCGCGGCGACCAGGGCTGAGCCCCGGGCGGGCCGCCGCACCGGCGGCGCCCGCCCGCCGGGGTCAGACGGGGTCCTCGGCGCCCTCGGCGTACATCGCGCGGAAGGTGATCGGGCCGATGACCCCGTCCACGCCGATGCGCCGGTCCCGCTGGAACGCCTTCACCGCGCGGGTGAACCCGCCGTGGTCCAGGGGCGAGTAGCCCAGGTGCGTCAGCGAGTGCTCCAGGCCGTTGACCAGGGCCGGCCGGGAGTCGCCGGCGCGCACCAGGCCGACGTCGTCGGACAGCGCCTCCCACACCGCGCCGTCGACCACTCCGGTGACCGGCAGGCCGCGCGCCGCCTGGTACTCCTCGACGGCGGCCACCAGGTCGGCGTCGAAGGTGGCGATCGGCTCCTTGTGGTAGAAGCGCTCCTCGGCGAGGATCGCGGCGACCGCGAGCACGCGGTACTCGCGGTCGCCCTCGCTGAGGACCACCCACGGGCGGGCCTGGACGGCCTCGGCCACGGCGGGCGGGGTGCGAGGGCCGTCGGCCAGCGCCGCCGGGGCGCTCAGGCCGCCCAGGGCCAGGGCGATCCCGGTGGCGGCCGCGACGGCGGCTGCTCGGCGTTTCGTGGTCATGGCGCCTCCCTCTCGTGTGGCGGGGCATCCATGTGACGCGGGCCACGACCCGCCGGTTGGCGTCGTTCACCCGGTGTTCGCCGGGTGCGCGGCCGGCGCCGCCCGCGCACCCGCCCCGGCCCGTTACCCGGCCGCGGGGAACAGCCACTCCGGCGGCGGCACCGGGTGCTCGGCGGCGCGGCTGACGTCCTCCCACCGCTCCCACTCCGCCATGCGGCCGCGGTAGACGTCGAAGGCGAGGTCGTAGACCATGCCGCCCAGCAGCAGGCGCCGGGGCGGGTCGTCGCTGTCGACGAGGGTGAGCACGGCCTCGGCCGCCAGCCGGGGCTCGCTGTCGGTGGGCCCGGCCGAGGCGTACTGCTCCTCCAGTTCGGCGCGCATGGGGTCGTACTCCGCCATCGGCTGCGCGGTGCGCATCCGGGTGTACAGCTCGGTCCAGTACCCGCCGGGCTGCACGATGCTGACGCGCACCCCGAACCGGGCGGCCTCGGCGGCCAGGGCCTCGCTCATGCCCTCCAGCGCGAACTTGCTCGCGCTGTAGAGCCCTGTGGAGGCGTGGCCGGCCACGGCCCCGATGCTGGAGACCTGCACGATGTGGCCCGCGCCCTGGGCCCGCATCCGCCCGAGGGCGGCCTGGCTGACCCACAGCGCGCCGAAGAAGTTGACCTCCATCTGCGCGCGGGCCTCGGCCTCGGTGAACTCCTCGACGGCGCCCATGCTCAGGGTGCCGGCGTTGTTGACCACGATGTCGACGCGGCCGAAGTGGTCGGCGGCGCGGTCCACCGCCGCGAAGACGGCGGCGCGGTCGGTGACGTCGAGCGGCAGGTCGAGCACGCGGCCGGGGTGGTCGGCGGCGAGCGCGGCAAGGGCCTCGGTGTCGCGGGCGGCGGCGGCCACCCGGTCGCCGGCGGCCAGCGCCGCCTCGGCGAACGCCCGGCCCAGGCCGCGGCTGGCGCCGGTGATGAACCAGACGCGGTCTCGGGCGGGAGAGGTGGTGGTCACGGAATCGCCTCCGGGAAGCTCGCGAGACGAACCGTATCGCCTCTCGTGGTCACCACCATGCGGCATGGACGCCCACTTGTCAAGACGGACCGTCTCGTCTTCGGTTTGGTAGCATCGCGGGGTGAGCACAGAGCGCAACTCCCCCGCGGGCGGCACCGCCAGGGACCGCACCCCCAACGCCGCGCGGCGCAGCGAGGCGTCCCGGCGCGCCATCCTGACGGCCGCCTTCGACCTGGTCGGCGAGGTCGGCTACGCCAGGCTGAGCATCGAGGGCATCGCCGCGCGGGCCGGCGTGGGCAAGCAGACCATCTACCGGTGGTGGCCGTCCAAGGGCGCGGTGCTCTTCGACGCGGTGCTGATGCTGGCGCAGGACCCCGGCGGCGGCACGGCCGCACTGCCCGACACCGGCGACCTCGCGGCCGACCTCGGGCTGGTGCTGCGCGCCACGGTCGACGAGTTCGCCGACCCCCGCTTCTCCGAGCCGCTGCGCGCGCTGAGCACCGAGATCGCCCACGACCCCGCCCTGGCCCGCAGCTACGCCGAGCGGCTGGACGGCCCCCTGCGCGAGGCCAAGAAGGACCGGCTGCGCAGCGCGCAGCGGGTCGGGGACCTGCCCGAGGACCTCGACCTCGACCTCGCCGTGGACCTGATCTGGGGTCCGCTGACCGCCCGCTGGCTGCACCGCACCGGCCCGCTCACCCACGCCTTCGCCGACGCGCTGGTCGCCGCCGCCCTCGACGGCCTGCGCGGCGCGGCCGCCCCCGGGCGGGACGGCACCGGCCGGCGGGAGTGACCCGGACGGGAACGGCAATCACGACATTCTCCGGCAAATGCAATTCGGCGGCCCGGAAATCCACCGGCCGGAAATGGAAAGCGCCGTTCATCCGCGAACCGATTGACGCGTTCGGACGCCTGCGGCGAGAATTCAAGAGGCCCGTTCCGTTCCGGCGGATAACCACCGGAACGCATCCCCGAACCCATTCTTCGCCCCGCACGGGAGTATGCATGCGAACGCTCTTTTCCGCCCTCGCGGCGGTCGCGCTGACCGGCGCCCTCACCCTTTTGCCCGCCGGCGCGGCGCACGCGGCGACCGGCGAGGTCGTCGTGTTCAAGACCGAGGTCGAGGACCTCGACGTGCACGAGAACCCCGCTCCGGGCTGCTACAGCCTGCCCGGCACCGCGCACGTCCTGATCAACCGCACCGACACCGACGTCGTCATCCACGGGAATTCGCTGTGCTTCGGCCCGGGAATTACCGTTCCGCCCAACCGCGGATGGCACGCGCCGCCCGGCGGCCTCGACGGCGTATTCGCATTCTCGGTCCGCTAGGACCGCGAACACTTCCGCGGCGCCCATGTTCCCCGCGCCCCACCGGGCATGGGCGCGGGAACCGCCGTGGAAAACCGGGGGCGGGCGGGCCGCTCCGTCCTTGCGGTCCGCCCGCCCCCGGCCCCTGCTCCCCCGCCCCGTCAGGCGGCGGGCCGCCGCCCCTGAACCGTGTAGAACACGCACGAGGACGCGCGGAACGCGGGGTCGGCCAGGAGCAGCCGCACCCGCGCCAGCTCTTCGTCGGTCATGCCGACGGCCACCAGCCGGTCCCGCAGGTGGCGGGTGTGGTGGGCCTGGAGCCGCGCCCCGGCCGAACCCGCGTCCCACAACTCCACCCGCGGCAGGGGGTCGACCTCGGTGAACCCGGCGTCGCACATGTCGGCCGCGGCGTGCCGGCCCCACTCGGGGTCGCCGCCCGCGGCCCGCAGCACGTCGGCCTTGGCCCGCTGGAACCGCGTGTAGAGGTCGCGGGCGGCGGGGTCGGCCGGCAGCAGCGCGGCGTGGTGGGCGGCGTCGAACTCGTCGACCTGCAGCCAGCCGCCGGGCCGCAGCGATCGCAGCAGCCGCGCCAGCACCGCGCGCCGCTCCGGCAGGTGGGACAGCACCAGCCGCGCGTGCACGAGGTCGTAGGCGCCCTCGGGCACCGGGTCGCGCACGATGTCGTGGCGCAGCACCACCAGGCCGGGCACCGCGGGGATGCGGCCGGGCTTGATGTCGGTGGCGACCACGCGCCCCGAGGGGGCCACCCGGCGGGCCAGCCACGCGGCCACGCTGCCCTGGCCCGCGCCGACCTCCAGGCAGCGCCAGCCCGGTCCCACACCGGTGCGCTCCAGCCGGGCGGTGGTGGCGGGGTCGTAGGCGGCGGCCAGGCAGCCGTGCTGCTCGGCGGCGTGGACGCTGTCGTTGTCGAAGGCATAGCCGGGGACGGGACCGGGGGCGGGGTCCGGAGCGGGCGCGGGCGCGGTCACCGCGGCCCCCCGTCGCGCGCCGGGGCGGCGGGCGCGGCGGGCGCCCCCTCCGGTCTCCCGGCGGCGGCCAGCGCCGCAAGGGTGGGCAGGCAGACCTTGCCGGTGGCGCCGAGCGGGAGTTCGTCCAGCAGCAGCAGCCGCTCGGGCAGCTTGGCGCGCTCCAGGCCGCGGTCCTCCAGGAACGCGGCCAGTCCGGCCAGGGTCAGCGGGCCCGCGCCGGGGCGCGGCACGACGCACGCGCACAGCCGCTCGCCCAGGTCGGGGTCGGGCACCGGCACGCACACCGCCTCGGCCACCGCCGGATGCCCGGCGACCTGGGTCTCGACCTCGCGCGGGCTGATGGTGTAGCCGCCGCGCTTGACCACCCGCTTGATGCGGTCGATGACCCGCAGCGCGCCGTCGGGCTCGATCCGGCCGCGGTCGCCGCTGCGGACCCAGCCGCCGGGGGCGCGGTAGCGGGCGTCGAGCTCGGGGGCGTTGACGTAGCACAGCGGGCTCATGGGGCCCCGCGCCCAGATCTCGCCCTCCTCGCCCGGCGGCAGCGGGCGGCCGTCGGGCCCGGCGATCCGGATGTCGGCGACGGCGGGGTCGGGCGGGCCGGTGACGCCGCCGGGCAGCGCGCTGGAACCGTAGGGGGTGTGGCAGTTCATGCCGTCGGCCGAGCCGTAGACGTTGAGCACCGGGCAGCCGAAGCGCTCCTCGGCGGCCGCGATGACGTCGGCCTCGATCACCGCCGAACTGGTCACCACGGTGCGCAGGGCCGAGGTGTCCTCGCCGGGCGGGCGCGGCAGGTCGGCGATGCGGCGCAGCATGGTCGGCACCGCGAAGAGGTGGGTGGGCCGGTGGGCGGCCACGGCGCGCAGGGCGGCGCGGGGGTCGAAGCCGTCCAGGACGATCAGGGTGCCGCCGAGGCGGGCCAGGGTGACCGGCACGCCCAGCGAGCCGTAGGAGGACGCCAGCGGCACCAGTACCAGGTTGCGCATGGGCACCGAGCCGTCGTGCAGCGCGGCCACGTAGTTGCCGCGCCCGCCGGCCACGGCGTTGTGGGAGTAGGCGATCATCTTGGGCTCGGCCTCGGAGCCCGAGGTCACCAGGATCCGCGCGGGCCATTCGGGGTCGACCGGCGGCCCCGGCCACGCGTCGGGGGTGCCGGGGTCGTGGGCGAACGCGGGCTCCAGCGCCACCGCCCCGGCGGGGGCGGCGCCGAAGGCCAGGACGGACACGGGGTGGGGGAGGTCCCGGCACAGGTCGAGCACCCCCTCGGCGGCGCCGGTGCGGCCGGGGGCGTCGCCGGTGATCACCGCGCTCGCCCGCGACCGGCGCAGCAGCGCGGTGATGCCCAGGCGCCCCCGCATGGCGGGGTAGGGCAGCGAGACGGCCCCGACCGCGGCGACCGCGAGCTCGGCGGCGGCGGCCCGCCGGCCGTTGGGCAGCTGGATCGCGACGATGTCGCCGGCGCCGAGCCCGGCGTCGGCGAGCACGGCGGCGATCCGCCGCACGCGGGCGGCCAGCCCGGCGTAGTCGAGGATGCCCTCGGAGTCGATGACGGCGTCCCGGCCGGGGTGCTCGCGCGCCCGTTCGGCGAACAGCGAGTACAGGTCCCGGTCGGGGCAGTACCCTCGCTCGACCCAGGTGCGGCGCAGCCCCGCGGGCACGAGATCGGTCAGGACGACGCCGTTCTTCGACGTCCAGGAAGCGGTCATACCCGGTACCCCCACGAAAACCCAGCAGGACAGGCCCCTTGGAGCAGGGGCGCACAACACGGCCGGCCGCCGCCGGCGCGGGGCCGCGCCCGGACGCGCCCCGGCGCGCCCGCCGCCGCGCCCCCGGTCAGGCGTGCCCGGCTCATCCGAAGAACTCCCAGGGCGAGCGGACGAACACCGAGCCGTCGCTGGTCAGCGCGCGGGCGAACCGGGGGTCGGCGGCGAGCGCGGCGAGGTCGGTGCCGACCTCGGCGGCCGGGAGGCCGGCGGCGGTCAGGGCCGCGGTGAGGTCGGCGGTGGTGTGCTCGCGGCAGTGCGCGGCCACGGCGGCGGGGAGGTCGGCCGCCGCGGGCGGCGCGCCCAGGGCGCGCAGCAGCTCCGCGGGGTCGCGGCGGGCGCGCGCGGACAGCGCGAGGTGGCCGTCGGCCGTGGCCAGGGGACCCTCCAGCGGCGACCGGCGCGGCCGCCGCCACCGGCGCTGCGCGCCCCGGCCGCGCAGGGCGGTCCGGCACAGCACCAGCGCGGCGTCGTAGAGCGAGGTGTCCACGCGCTGCCCCGAGCCGGTGCGCAGGCGGGCCAGCAGCCCGGCGAGCACGCCCTCCACACAGGTCAGCGCGCCCAGCACGTCGGTCAGCGTCATCAGCGACGGCGCCGGGGGCTCGCCCTCGGGGCGCACCAGCGCGCCCAGGCCGCTGTGCGCCTGCACCAGGAAGTCGGTGCCCAGCAGGCCCTCGGCGTCGGGCGCCTCGCCCCAGCCGCCCGCGTAGGCGTAGACCAGGCCGGGCCGCACGGCGTGCAGGTCGGCGGAGTCCAGGCGCAGGGCGGCGGCCTTGCCGGGCGCCCAGTTGTGCAGGAACACGTCGGCGCCGGCGGCGAGTTCGCGCAGGTCGCGCCGCCCGCCCGCCGTGCGGATGTCGATCTCGACCACGCGCTTGCCCCGGTTGAGCGCGAGGAACCGGGCCGAGCAGTCGCCCGACATCGGCGGCACGCCGCGCAGCGGGTCGCCGCCGGGGGGCTCGACCCGCACCACCTCGGCGCCCAGCAGCCGCAGCAGGTGGCCGGCCAGCGGCCCCTGGACCCGGCGGGTGGACTCCACCACCACCAGGCCGGTCAGCGGCAGGCGGTCGTGGGAGGCCGCGCGCGGGCGCGGCGCCCCGCCGGCGCCGGGCGCGCCCGGGCCGGCCCAGGCCGCGGCGGGGCCGGTACCGGCCATGAGGGCCGCCAGGCCGTCGGCGGCGGCGATCCGCCACGGGCGGTGGGCGTCGAGCCGCTCGGGCGGGGCGGGCGCGTCCGAGCGCACCCGGACCGCGCTGATACCGGCGGCCTCGGCGGCGGCGAGCACGTCGCGGTAGAGGCGGGCCGCCGCCACGGCGTGCAGGTGCGGCGGCAGCGGGCTGGTGGCCGTGCCGAAGCGGCCCTGGAAGGGCGGCCAGCCCCGCGCGAGGGCCGGGGCGTCGGCGCCCAGCGCGGTCCAGAAGCGCTGCCAGCCCTCGGGGTACAGGGTCTCGATCTCGAACCGGACGCCGTCGGCCGAGGTGAACGGCGGCCCGCCCGGGGACACCGCCTCGCGCGGGTCGTCGTCGGGCGCGGTGGCCGCCGCGATGTACTGGCCGACGCTGAGCAGCGCGCCCTGGGCGACGGAGGTGGCCACGCCGCGCGGGCCGGTGCCGCGCAGCCGGCCGAGGGCGGCGGCCAGCAGCCCCTGGACGGCCAGCACCCCGGTGACGGCGGAGGCGTAGTCCACGCCGAGCGGGGCGGGCGCGCCCTGGGCGCGGCCGTGGACGTGCATGATGCCGCAGGCCGCCTGCGCGGTGGCCTCGTCGACGACGCAGACGTCGATCGGGCCCGCCCAGTCGGCCACGCATTCGGCCAGGACGCCCCGGCCGCCGGGGTCGTGGAGCAGCAGCCGCGCCGCCGGGGCCGCGGGCACGCTGGACCCGCCGTGCTCGGCGAGGTCGGCGCAGCCCAGCAGGCGGAGGTGGCGCGCCGCGACGTCGCCGACGGCGGAGTCGCCGCGGTGGGCCGCGGCCATGCCCGCCAGCGGCGCGGCGCCGGTGTCGCGGCCCTGGACGTCGGACACGGTCATGCCCGCCGCCCCTCGCCCGGCGCCCGGCGCGCGCGGCGCGGCCCGACCGCGCCCGGCGCGGCGGACGTGGCCGCTGTGGCGGCCGTAACGGGTCCGGCCGCACGCCCGCGCCGCCCGGCGCAGACCCACGACACCCCCCGGGCCGCGGCGGTGCGGGAGGGCGGCGCGGGGGCGGGCGCCCGGCCGCGGGCGGCGCGGCCCGCCCCAGGGGCCGACACCCACGAGACGCCGCGCGGCCGGCCGGCGGTCGCAAGCCCCGGACCGCGCGGCGCGGTGCCCTCGGCGCGGTCGCGGCGGGCCGCCGCCGGCGCGCCTGCGCACGTATCGGGCGGGACGCCGTCGTCGCGGGAGGCCCGGTGGGCGGTGCCCGGGCCGGCGCGGCGGGCCGACCCGCGGGCCGTTCGGGAGGGGCGGGCGGAGCCCCCGCCTCCCGCGCGGAGCCGGCGGGCGGCGGGCCCCGGGGCGGCACCGCGCTCGGCGGGGGCGCCCTGGCCGGGCGCGGTGCCCGGGGCCGGGCCGGTGGTCCAGTTCTTCCCCGGTATCGGGAACAGCGGGACAGCGGTCATGGGCGGTTGTCTCCTCACTGCGATGTGGGCGGATCGGGCGGTGGCGGGCCGCGGGGGCGGCCCGGTCAGGCGTCGGGGGAGCCGACGAGGCGGCGGCGCAGCTCCAGGCGGCGGACCTTGCCGGTGCCGGTGCGCGGGAGCTCGTCCCACGCCATCACCACCGGCGGCGCCAGCGCGGGGAGGTCCCGCACGGCGCGCTGCCACTCCCCCGCGTCCAGGCGGCCGTCCTCGGTGGCGACCACCGGCAGCGGCGGGCCCTGCGGGGTCCGCAGCACCACGCACTCCAGGACCTCGGGGATGCGGTCGTCGACGATGTCCTCGATCTCCACGCAGCTCATGCCGGGCACGGCGTCGATCTCGCGGTCCAGCACCCGCACGCCGCCCCAGCGGGTGCGCTCGCCGATGTCCTCGGTGTTCCACCAGCCGTCGCGGACCTTGGCGCTCCAGCGCTCCTGTTCGCCGAGGTAGCCCAGCCCCAGCGCCCGGGTGCGGGCCAGGATCAGCCCGGGCTCGCCGCGCGGCACCGGCCGCAGGGTGTGCGGGTCGACCACGCGCAGCCGGGTGCGGGTGGGCACCGGGTGGCCGAGGTCGCGGGTGGTGGGCCGGCGCCCGCCCCGGGCGGCCACGGCCGCGCGGGTCAGGAACCGGAAGGTCAGCGGCCCGGTCTCGCTC
Organism: Streptomonospora nanhaiensis; assembly: GCF_013410565.1. NCBI lineage: Bacteria > Bacillati > Actinomycetota > Actinomycetes > Streptosporangiales > Nocardiopsidaceae > Streptomonospora > Streptomonospora nanhaiensis. The sequence continues at coordinate 4,470,010 of NZ_JACCFO010000001.1, read as the reverse complement.
TGCCCCCAGCCCTGCATCCACAGCGGCCGCCGGCGCGTGGTGGCGTTGAGGAAGGTGCGGACGGCCGGCGGGTGCATGGCGTCGAAGGTGCTGATGTAGAGGCGGACGTCGCGGAAGACGTCGGTGCGCGCCGCCATCGGCTGCCACCGCACGTAGGTGGCCGGCAGCGCCTCCAGTGTGGTGGGCGGGTGGGCACGCAGGAACGGCTCGGCCGCCGCCGGGGCGTGGTCGGCGACGATCGCGACCGCGCGCGGGCGCAGCCACAGCACGCTGGCGGTCCAGGCGAACGCGCGCCCGTGCACGTAGGAGGTGGCCGCCGCCACGGTGTCGTCGGGCCGGCTGCTCAGCACGGGCCAGCGGTGGGCCTCGAAGCCGATGAGCCGGCGCACCATGGTGGCCGTGGAGTGCGGGACCAGCTTGGGCACCCCGGTGGTGCCCGAGGTGTGCACGATGAGCAGGGGGTCGTCGGCGGCGCGCCCGCGCGGGGCCGACGGCCCCGGCTCGACCTCGGCCAGCGCCGCCGCGCCGGGCGCGGGGCCGTCGATGCTGAGCGTGCGGTCGGCGCGCAGTACCACCCCCGCGTCGGCGGCGGCCTTGAGCACCGCGCGGGTGGTCACCAGCACGGCGGGGCGCAGCCGGTCCAGCAGCACGGCCAGGGTGGCCGGCGGCAGGTGGTCGGAGATCGGCGCGGGCACCGCGCCCACGCGCACCGCCGCGAAGGCCAGCAGGGTGGAGTCCCAGTGGTTGTCCTTGATTACGGCGACGGTGGTGCCGGGGCCGGCGCCCGCCCCGGCCAGGCGGCCCGCCGTGTCGGCCACCAGGTCGGCGAGGCCGGCCGCGCCGTAGGCCGTGCCGCCGTCGGGGGCGATGTCCAGCGGCCGGCTCAGGTGCACGGTGGTGGGGCTGTGCGCGGCGGCCAGCGTGTCGAACAGCGTGGCGGGGTCAAGCCGCTTCATGGTGGTGTCCTTCCGTGGCGCGGGCGGACCGGCGGCGCAGGAGGTCGAGGACGCGCGGCGCGGTGATGAGCGCGGAGGCGGCGGCGCCCTCGCTGCACGGGCGCAGGGTCAGCCAGTCGCCCGCGTACTCCACCGCCCGCAGCGGCCGGCGGAGGAAGGCCGGGCGCAGCCGCAGGGCCTCGGGGGTGGGCTCGGGCAGGCCGTGGGGGAACCGGTGCGGCGTGGCGGTGCGCAGGGCCGCGCGCAGTCCCGGCAGGTAGGGTTCGGCGCGCTCGACGACAAGGTCGGCGGTCTCGGTGTCGGAGGCCTCCAGCAGCTCGGCCGTGGCCTCGGGCGTGGTGATCACCGAGACCAGGCCGCGCCCGGCCGGTGCGCGGCCGGGGTGCTTGCGGTGGTCGACGGTGACCACGTTGACCACGGGATCGGCCGAGGCGGGCACGAGCACCGCGAACCCGCGGCCGTCGGGGCGCGCGGCAAGCGGCCGGTCCAGGGTGAGGCTCACCCGCAGCATGGGCGCGTAGGCGCAGGCGTCGAGGAAGCCGCGCTCGTCGGGCGGCGCGCCCGGGTGCAGCAGGCGGGCGGCGGGGGCAGGCACGGCGAGCACCACCGCGCGGGCGGTCAGGCCGCCGCCGTCCCAGGCCACGCGGGCGCCGCCGGGGACCTCGGCGACCTCGCGCACCGGGTGGCCGGTGGCCACGTCCAGCCCGCGGGCCAGGCGCCGGGCCAGGGTGTCCATGCCGTCGCGGTAGGTGCACCAGGCGGCGGTGCTGCCGGTGGCCGCCAGGTGGGCCAGCAGCGGCGCGGCCGAGGCGCGCTCGGGGCGCCAGCCGAAGAACCCGCGCACCAGCGGCGCGAGCAGGCGGTCGGCCAGGGCGGGGTGGTGGTCGGCGGCGAGCTCGGCGACGGTGCGGCGCGCGTCCGGGGAGTGCTCGGCGGCGTCGGCGCGCACCGCGCGGGCCCGGGCGAGCAGCCGGACCAGGTCCCAGCGGGCCGGTACGGGCAGGCCCGCGCCGGTGAGCAGGCCCAGCGGGCGCCCGGCGTGCAGGCGGGCCCGTCCGTCGTGCCACACGGCCAGGGCGTCGGGGACGCGGGGGACCTCGTCGGGGGTGAGGCCGAGCTCGCGGATCAGCGCCCAGGTGGCGGGGTAGCCGCGCGCGGCGATCATCTCGGCGCCGGTGTCGACCAGGCAGCCGTCGCGCCGCACCGTGCGCATGCGCCCGCCCACCGCGTCGGCGGCCTCCAGCACCCGCACCGAGTGCCCGGCGCGGGCGAGGGCGCGGGCCGTGGCCAGGCCGGCGACCCCCGCGCCGACCACGGCGACGTCGAGGTCGGGGGTCATGCCGCCGCCCCCGCCCCGCCGACCAGGGGCGCGGCCAGGTTGACGGCGGCCAGCAGGGCCACGCTGACGCGGTGGACGCGGATGCCGAGGTTGCGGGCGCGCAGGATGTCGTGGCGGAGGAACCCGATGGTGAACTGGAGCGCGCGCAGCGCGATGACCGGGGCCATGGCCAGCGGGAACCACCACGGCGCGATCCCGGACGCCGCGGCGCCGACGATGATCAGCGCCTCGGCCGCCGACACCGCCCCCACGAAGGCGGCGTTGCCGCGCGGCGACGCCAGGACCGCGACGGTGCGCCGGCCCACGCGGGCGTCGCCGGGGATGTCGTTGGTGTTGGAGTACACCCCGAACAGCAGCGGCCCCAGGCCGAACAGCACGCCCTGGACCACGGCGAACGCGTGGACCGTGCCGCTGAGCAGGCCGTAGGGCGCCACCAGCAGGCCCACGCCCAGGGCGACGAGGAAGACCTCCTGGCCGCCCCGGTAGCTGATCTTGAGCCCCCAGGAGTACTGCACGGCGAAGAACAGGCACAGCGCCAGGCCGGCGGCGGCCCACGGCGGCTGGTGCGGCGCCGCCCACACGGCGGACGCCCACAGCAGGGCCGCGGCGACCGCGGCGGCGGTGCCCAGCCGGACCGCCTCGCGTTCGGTCAGGGTTCCGGCGATCAGCGGTTTGCGGGCGAGCTTGCGGCGGGGGGCGTCGGGGCCGTAGTTGGCGGCGTCGCTGCCGTCGCGCAGGCCGGTGACGTCGTCGAAGGAGGTCATGGCGGCGACCATGCAGACCTCGCCGACCAGCAGCAGGACCAGCGCCGCCCACACGGCGGGCTCGAAGCGCGCGGCCGGGGCCAGCAGGGTCCAGGCGAGGACGAGGCCGAGGTAGTAGTCGATGATGTCGAGCTTGGCCAGCCGGGCGTAGGCGGCGGCCTTGGCCAGCCCGGTGGGGCGGGGCGCCGGTGCGGGTGCGGGTGGGGAGTCGTGGGCCATCGCTTCTCCGCGGAGGTGTCGGCGGCCCGGCAGGGGGCCGCGCGGTCGGGGGCGTCGCAGGGGCGTCGGGGGACGCCAGGGGGACGTCGGGGACGTCGGGAGGCTCGTGCGGGCGGGGGGTCAGCGGGCCGGGGCCCGGGGCCGGCCGGGGGTGCGGGCGCCGCCTCCGGAGGTGCGGGCGGGTATGCGGTCGGGGGTCACCACTGCGGCTCCCGCCGGGGGTCGGCGAAGGCGCACACCGCGTCGGCGACCTGCTCCACCTGCGCGTCGGTCAGGTGCGGGTAGACGGGAATGGAGATGTTGCGGCGGGCGGCGGACTCGGCGTTGGGCCAGCGGTCGCCGGGGGCGGCGTAGCGGGCGAACGCGGGCTGGAGCGGCAGCGGCGCCGGGTAGTAGACGTGGGCGCCCACGCCCCGGCGCTCCAGGTGCCGCTTGAGGTCGTCGCGGCGCTCGGCGAGCAGGGTGTAGACGTAGAAGCAGCGGCCCTCGCGGCCCGGCGGCGGGGCGACCACCCCGCGCTCGCGCAGCGGGGCGAACCGCGCGGTGTAGTAGTCGGCGATCTCGGCGCGCCGGCGCAGCCGGGCGTCGAGGCCGGGCAGCCGGTGCAGCTGGAACGCCGCCAGCACCTCGTCGAAGCGGCTGTTGTAGCCGACGCGGTGGTGCACGAACCGCTGCTTGCCGTCCTGGCCGTGGTTGCGCAGCATGCGCACGGCCTGGCCGAGGTCGGGGTCGCGGGTGACGACCGCGCCGCCCTCGCCGGCCGTGCCGAACGTCTTGACCTGCACGAACGAGAACACGCCCGCCTCGCCCCAGAGCCCGGCCGGGCGCCCGCCGAGCACCCCGCCCTGGGCGACGGCGGAGTCCTCGACCAGGCGCAGGCCGTGGCGCCGGGCGGTGTCGGCGATGCGCGGCATGTCGGCCATGACCGAGAACATGTGCGCGGGCATGAGGGCGGCGGTGCGATCCGTGACGGCGGCCTCGACGGCGGCGGGGTCGGCCACCATGGTCCAGGGGTCGATGTCGGCGAAGACCGGCACCGCGCCCAGGACCGCCACCGCGGCCGCCAGGGGCGCGCAGCCGAACGCCGGCACCACGACCTCGTCGCCGGGGCCGATCCCCATGGCGGTCAGCACCAGGGTGAGCGCGCTGGTGCCGCTGGAGCAGGCCACGACGTCGGCGGCACCCAGCCGCTCGCGCAGCGCGTCCTCGAACGCGGCGGTGCGCCGGCCCAGGATGAACCGCTGCTCGGGGTCGGTGCCCACCTCGCGCACCGCCTCAAGCAGGGCGTCGCGGTCCTCGGCGAACAGGTCCGGGGGGAAGAAGGGGATCACACCCGCTCCCTTCCGGTGTAGAAGCGGCTGATCAGGGCGCAGACGCGGTCGAGGTCGGCGAGCGCGAGGCCGGGGTAGAGCGGCAGCGCCAGGGCCGAGGCGCAGGCGGCCTCGGCGCGGGGGAAGTCGCCGGGCCCGTGGCCGAGGTGGGCGAAGCAGGGCTGGAGGTGCAGCGGCACGGGGTAGTAGACCTCGGTGCCCACGCCGTGGTCGGCCAGGAAGGCGGCCAGCGCGTCGCGGTCGGCGACCTCGACCAGGTAGACGTAGAAGACCGGGGGGTCGCCGTGGGGGCCGGGCGCGTGGTCGGGCAGCCGGAGCACCCCGGGCACGCCCCGCAGCCGCTCGGAGTAGGCGGCGGCGAGGTCGGCGCGGCGGCGGATGTCGTCGGCCAGGCCGGGGAGCTTGGCCAGCAGCACGGCCGCCTGGAGGTCGTCCATCTTGCTGTTGAGGCCGGGCAGGCTGGTCTGGGTCGCGATGCCGGGGAAGTTGTCGAGCGTGGCGCCGCGCCGGCCGTGGTGGCGCAGCGCCGCCGCGGTGTCGGCGATGTCGTCGCGGTCGGTCAGCACGGCGCCGGCGTCGCCGATGGCGCCCAGGGTCTTGGCGGGGAAGAACGACAGCACCCCGCCGGCGCCCAGCAGCCCGGCGTGCACGCCGTTCCAGCGCATGCCGACGGCCTCGGCGCTGTCCTCGACGAGCGTGATCCCCCGGCGGCGGGCGAGGCCGGCCAGCGCGTCGAGGTCGGCGGTGCGCGAGAACAGGTGGGCGGGCATGACCGCGCGGGTGCGCGGCGTGACGGCGGCGGCGGCGGATTCGGGGTCCAGCGCGTAGGTGGCGGGGTCGATGTCGGCGAAGACCGGCCGGCCGCGCGCCAGCGCGACCGAGGTGGCCGTGGCCGCGAAGCTGTAGGCGGGCACCACGACCTCGTCGCCGGGTTCGAGGCCGCAGGCGCGCAGCAGCAGGACCAGGGCGTCGGTGCCGGAGTTGACGCCGATGACGTGGCGGGCGCCGGTCCAGGCGGCGAGCACGGCCTCCAGTTCGGCGACCTTGCGGCCGTGGGAGAACTTGCCGTGGTCGAGCACGTCGGCGCAGTGCGCCCGCACCCGCGGCCACAGCTCGGCGAACGCGGCCCGCTGGCTGAAGAACGGGACGGGCGGCGCGGGCGGCGGGTCCGCGGCGGGCGGGGTGGCGGTGGTGGTCGGTACGGCGGCGGGCGCCCGCGGAGCGGGCGCGGGAGCGGGGGTGTCCAAGGTGCATCCCTGCCGGACGGATCGCGTGCCCGGGGGCACGGGTGACGAGGGCTTGTCGAGGGCGGGCGGAACGGACGAGCCGGGTCCGACCGCGATCGCGGGCCGGATTCGGCTGAATCGGAACCGATAAGGCTGGTCGGGTCTTCCGGATTTACCGGGTTCACCTGGGTTGCGAGGGTTGCCCGGGTTATCGAGACATCGGCGTTTCGGGGTTTATCTCCGCCGACAATCCACAGCGTTCGCGGTTATTCCCCACGCCTTCCGGAGACTAACGCAGCACACGGGAAAAGTGTGCACAGTCGGCAAGGCGGAACACAACAGCGGAAGCGAATCCTCCGCCAATCCGACCTATCGGCGCAGTACAGGGACAACATCCCGTTCGTCCGATCATGCCCACGTATGCACCCCTGCAAGGCCGGACGTCGGACATATCGCCAGACGGCAATTTGCGGACATTTGACAAACACCGCACACCCGGTGAACCTGGGGTCCGACCACGGAATTCCACCGCGACCTCCACCTGACCGAAAATCAGGGCGCCAGTCGGACCACACCCCCAAAATCGCATTCTTCACCTGGACCGGGTGCCGCCGCCGTGCGCCCGAAAACCGGAAAAGGGGACGGAGTAGCCATGCTGCACACGCTCGTCGTCGGTCTGGGCCGCTCGGGGCGGGGGCTGCACCTCCCGGCGCTGAACCGCGCCCGCGCCCTCGCCGGCCGCCGGCGCCTCTTCTCGCCCGGCCCCGTGCTGACCCACGACATCCGGGCGCTCCGGGGCGAGCCGCCCCTGCCGGGCACCCGCCCCGTGACCGCCCTGGCCGAGGCCGCGGCGCTGGTCGACCCCGCCCGCACCGTCGTCCACCTGTGCACCCCGCCCGGGGTCCGCTCGCGCCTGATGGCCGACCTCGCCGCCCTGGGCTACCGCCGCATCCTGGTCGAGAAGCCCCTGGCGCCCGACGAACCCGAACTCGCGGCCGTGCTCGGCGCCCGCCGCCGCCACGGCCTGGACCTCGTCGTGGTCGCGCAGTGGCTGACCAGCGCGCTGAGCTACCGGCTGCTCGCCGCCGCCCGCGAGGGCGCGTTCGGCGCCCTGCGCGCCATCTCGGTCCTGCAGACCAAGCCGAGATTCGTCCGCTCCCTGACCAGCCGCGCCCACCCCACCGTCTTCGACGTCGAGCTCCCGCACTCGGTCGGGCTGGCGCTGGCGCTGGCCGGCCCCGCGCGGGTGCGCGCCGCGGCGTGTACCGACATGGCCCTGGGCAACGTCGAGGTCCCCCGCCTGGGGCAGGCCCGGCTCGTCCTGGACCACCGCTCCGGTACCCGCACCGAGATCTTCTCCGACCTGATGTCGCCCACCCGCGAGCGCCGCATCCGCCTGGAGTTCGACACCGCCACGCTGGTGGGCCACTACCCCTGCAGCGAGGACGACGACACCGCCCAACTGCGCACCACCACCGAGGACGGGTCCTCCCACCTGGTCTTCCACGACGACGCGCTCGCCGACTTCATGCTGCGCGCCTACGAGCACTTCGCCGGGCGCCGCCCCATCACCGACCTGTTCGACATCCAGGTGCGCACGGTGCGCCTGCTCGCCGAGGCCAAGCGGGTGTGCGCCGCCCCCGCGACCGGCGCCGGCCGCGCCGCCGGCCCCGCCCTTACCGAGGCGGTGCCCCCCCGTGCCTGAGCCCGCCCCGATCGCCGCGGCGCCCCCGGCCGCGCCCGCAGCCGACACGGTGGCCGCGGTGCCCGCAGCCCCGACGGCGCCCTCGGCGGCGCCGCCGGCCGCCGCGTCCGGGCCCACCGCCGCCATCGCCTACGCCGGCATCGGCGACGAGGCCGGGCCCGACCTCGCCACCCAGCTCGCCGCCCTCGACACGCTCGGCTGGCGCCACCTGGAGCTGCGCAGCGTCGGCGGCACCGCCGTCGCCGACCTCGACGACACCGCCTTCGCCCGAGTCGCCGGCGAACTCTCCGCGCGCGGGGTCGTGGTGTGCTGCGTGGACTCCCGGATCGGCAACTGGGCCCGGCCCGTCACCGGCGACCCCGGCCCCGACCTGGCCGAGCTAGCGGTCCTGGCCGACCGCTGCGCCGCCCTGGGCACCGACCGCGTCCGCGTCATGTCCTATCCCAACGACGGCCTGCCCGAGCACGAGTGGCGCCGCCGCGTCCTCGACCGCACCCGGCGCCTGTGCGACCTCGCCGAGCGGCGCGGGCTGCGGCTGCTGGTCGAGAACTGCGCGGGCTGGGCCGCCGACTCCGCCGAGCGCATGCTCGACCTCCTCGACTCCGTCGCCAGCCCCGCGCTGGGCCTGCTCTTCGACACCGGCAACGGGATCGCCCACGGCTACAGCGCCGCCGACCTGCTCGGCGACATCGCCGCCCGGGTGGCGCACGTCCACGTCAAGGACGCCCGCTCCACCCCCCAGGGCACGGTCTACACCGTCCCCGGCCAGGGCGAGGCGCGGGTGGCCGACTGCCTGCGCATGCTGCTGGCCGCCGGATACCAGGGCGTGTGGTCGATCGAACCGCACCTGGCGCTGCGCCCGCACGAGCCCGGCACGGCCCTGTCCGGCGACCCCGCCGGGTTCACCGCCGCCGGCGAGGCGCTGCGCCGCCTGGTCGACCGCGTGGTCGTGCCCGCCGCGCCCGGCTGGTCGGGCGGTGCGGTGGGACTGGTGCGCCGGGGGGCGCCGTGAGCACCGCCCGGCTCACCCCCGCCGACCACCGCCTCCTGCTGCGCCTGCTGGAGCTGCCCACCGCCGGGCCGCTGGAGACCGGGCCCGGCGCCCCGCCGCCGCGCCTGCGCCAGGCCCAGCGCACCTACGCCGAGGCCGCCGCCGAGGCGGGCTGCGTGGTGGTGCACCACGGCGCGCCCGACCCCGCGGAGCTGGAGCGCCCCGAGGTCCCCGAGGCCGTGCGCCGCGCCGCGGCCGACCCCGCGTTCCTCGCCGACCAGCCCAGTCTGGTGCTGCGCCTGGGCCCGCCGCTGCCGCGCGCCGCCACCGCCATGTTCAACGTGCACCTGGACACCGTGGCCGGCGACGAGCCGGTGTCCTTCGACGGCACCCGCTTCCACGGGCGCGGCGCCGCCGACGCCAAGGGCCCGGCCGTGGCGCTGCTGGCCGGCCTGCGGGCGGCCCGCGCCGCCGACCCCGCCGTCGGCACCGAGGTCGGGGTGCTCGTGCAGGCGGTCGCCGGAGAGGAGGGCGGCGCCATGGGCGTGTTCGGCACCCGCCCCCTGGTGGAGCGCGGCCTCGTGGGCCGCCTCAACGTCTTCTGCGAGCCCACCGGCCTGCGCTACCTGCCGCGCTGCACCGCCGCCATGACCGCGCGGGTGCGGGTGCGCGGCCGCGACTCCATCGACGACCGCCCCGGCGAGGGCCACAACGCCACCGTGCTGCTCGGCTTCCTGGCCCAGTACCTCGCCGAGGAGCTGGCCCACCACCCCGGCGGCACCGTGTGCGTGGCCGGGCTGCACACCGGCACGCTGCACAACCGCGTCTACGGCCGCGGCGACCTGCTGCTGAACCTCGCCTACGCGTCCTCGGCCGCCGGCCGGCGCCTGGGCGCGGCCGTCGAGGCGGCCCTGGACTCCGGCCTGGCGGAGTTCTCCCGGCGCTTCGCCGCCGCGCCGCCCTTCGCCCTGACGGCGGCCGACGCCCGCGCCATCACCCGCCTGGACTGGCTCAAGCGCGGCCTGCCCACCCTCGACGGCCCCGACCCCTGGCTGCGCGACCTGATGGAGCGCGCCGGGGTCGAGCCCTGGCCCGCCGACGCGCGCGGATTCACCTGCGACGCCATATGGATGGCCGGGGTGCCCGGCGCCGCCGCCGTGCTGGGCCCCGGCGACCTCGCCGCCAACAACGCCCACGCCCAGGGCGAGTTCGCCGACCTGGCCGACCTCGACGCCTTCGCCGACACCGTCGCCCGGCTGCTGCTCGCCTTCGCCGACGACCACCGACAGCGGAACGGAGCATCGTGACACGATCGGACACCGCGCCCCCGGTCCCCGCGCGCAGCGACGTGCGGGTGGCCCACGCCGACCTGGCGGCCTGCACCGCGCGGATCCTCGCCGCGCGCGGCCTTGCCCCCGACCGCGCCGACGCCGCGGCCGCGGCCCTGTGCCACGGCGACCTCACCGGGGTGCGCTCCCACGGCCTTGCCAACCTGGCGCGGATCTACCTGCCCGCGCTGCACTCCGGGCGCATCGACCCCGCCGCCGAGCCCCGCGTGCTCTCCGACCTGGGCGCCTGCCTGCTCGTGGACGCCCGCCGCGCGCTGGGCCTGTGGCAGGCGGGCGCCGCCGTGGACCTCGCCGTGGAGCGCGCCCGCCACCACGGCGCCGGCCTGGTGTGGGTGCGCGGAGCCACCCATTTCGGCTGCGCCGGCCACCACGCCGCCCGCGCCGCCGAGCACGGCATGGTCGGGATCGTGGCCGCCAACTGCGGGCGCCAGCGCATCGCGCCCCCGCCGGGCGGGCGGCGCCCGCTGCTGGGCACCAACCCCCTGGCCGTCGCCGCGCCCGCCCTGCCCGGCCGCCCGTTCGTGCTGGACATGAGCACCACGGCCGTGCCAACGGGTCGCGTGCGCGAGGCCGCGCGCGCCGGCCGCGCCATCCCCGAGGGCTGGCTGGCCGACGACCTCGGCCGCCCCGTCACCGACCCCGCCGCCTTCGACCGGGGCGAGGCGCACCTGCGCTGGCTGGGCCAGGGCGAGGGCGCCTACAAGGGCTTCGGGCTCGGCCTGGCGGTCGAGGTGCTGGCCGCCCTGGTCCCGGGCGCGGGTCTGGGACCCTGGCCCGACCCCGGCGCCGGCGGCGCGGCCCCCGCCGACGACGACATCGGGTTCCTGGCGGCGGCCTTCGCTCCTGCGGCGCTGCGCGCGGGTTTCGCCGACGACGCCCGCACCCTGTTCGCCGAGGTCCTGGCCTGCCCGCCGACCGATCCCGCCTCACCCGTGCGCTACCCGGGCTGGCCCGAGGCCGAGCGGGCGGCCGAGCACCGCCGCACCGGGGTGCCGCTGGCCGAGGCCGTCTACCGCGAACTCGCGGCGGCGGCCGCCGCCGCGGGCACCGCCGCGCCCGCGCTGATCGGAGGCGTGTGATGGCACCGACCGCACCGCTGCGCGTGGGGCTCATCGGCCTGGGCGCCATCTCGCGGTTCTACGTCCGGGCGCTGTGCGAGCGCCCGTCGCTGCGCCTGGCGGCCGTGTGCGACCCCTCCCCCGAGGCCCTGGCGCCCTTCGCCGCGACCGTGCCCTGCCACCGCGACCACCGCGACCTGCTGGCCGCCGGCGGCCTCGACGCCGTCGTGGTGGCGGTGCCCAACCACCTGCACGCCGCCGTCGCCGGCGACGCGGTCGCCGCCGGACTCCCGGTCTGCGTGGAGAAGCCGCTGGCCACGGCCCTGCCCGACGCCGAGGCGCTGGCGGCGGCGGCCGAGCGGCGCGGCGTGGTGCTGCGCACCGCGTTCCACCGCCGCCACAACGCCGCCGTGCGGGCCCTGGCGGGCCGCCTGGCCGGGCGCGCCCCGGTCACCGGGCTCACCGTGCGCTATCTGGAGCGGATCGAGGACCACATCGGCGGCGACGCCTGGTACCTCGACCCGCTCCGGTGCGGGGGCGGCTGCGTCGCCGACAACGGGCCCAACGCCTTGGACCTGGTACGGCTGCTGCTGGGCGAGGTCGAGGTGGTCGGCGCCGAGGTCGAGCGCGACCCCGCGGGCCTGGACCGCCGGGCGCGGGTGCGCCTCGCCTCGGCGGACGGCGCAGCGGCGACCGTCGAACTGGACTGGGCCTTTCCGGGCGAGCGCAAGGACGTGCTGGTGCGGCTGGCCGATGGCGGCACCGACGGCGCCGACATGCTCGCCGGCCACCCGGGCTTCAAGGGCTCGCTGTGGCACGAGTACGCCGCGATCCTGGCCGACTTCGAGGACCGCGTGCGCGGGCGCGCCCCGGCGGGCGGCGACGGCGGCGTGCCGGCCCTGGCGCTGGTCGAGGCGGCCTACCGCGCGGAGCGGGCGCCGGAGTCCGGCGCGTCGGCGGCCACCGGGGCGGGGGGACGCGCGTGATCGGCGAGGACGGGGCCAAGCGCACGGTGGCGGCCACGGTGGTCAAAGTGCTGGTGCACCGCCGCACGGACCGCGGGATGTCGCTGGAGCCGTTCGCCAGCCGCTGCGTGCGGGCGGGCGAGGTGCACGAGCTGGTCACCACCGACCACACCGGCACGGCGGCGGGCACGCGGATCGACCGGGTGGGGTTCCTCGGCTTCGCCGAGATCGACCGCGCCGGCGTGATCGACCGCGGCGACGAACTGCGGGTCAACGGCCGCACGGTCGGCACGGTCCTGGGGTTCGACGCCTGCCACTTCCCCAACCACTACAACGTGCTGGTGCGCACGCCGCGCACGCTGACGGGGCCGGACCTCCGACTGGCGCCCGAGGACCGGATCGAGTTCGTCCCGGCCCCGTTCGCGGAGGACTGAGGGGAAGGAGGGGGGCGCGGCCGGACCGGTCGGCCGGGCGTGCGCGGGGAGCGCGGTGGGCGGGCGAGGCGTCGACGGGCACCGCCGAGCGCTGACGGGCCTGCGCAGCGGCGGGGCGCGCCGGGGGCACGGAGGGAACCGCCGGAACGGGGCCGGTACCCACAGCACGGCCGGCGCACACAGCACACGGCGGGAACAGCGGCGTGAACCGCGCCGACAGTGCTGCCGACCGCGCCGCCCGGCGGCCTTCACCCTCCCGGTGCGAAGGCCGCACCACGGCGCGGTCGGCCCGGACCCGCGGCGGCACCGTCCCGCACGGCGCCGCCGCGGGCGGCTACCGGCTCAGCGGCCCAGCAGCGGCACGTCGCTGCGCCCGAGGTGGTAGTCGCGGACGGCGGCGAGCAGTTCGTCCACGGTCAGGTAGCCGTTGCCGTTGGTGTCGATCTGCTGGAAGATCTCGGCACTGTCGGACTGCACACCGATGGCGTCCAGCCAGCGCTTGAACTCGTCCGGGCTGACCCGGGAGTCGCCGTCGGTGTCGAGGAGGTCCACGATCGCCCGGATGGTCGGCCGCAGCACGCGGCTGAAGCCGGCGTCGCCCTGGCTGATGATCTCGGCCTCGGCGACCTGGGCGAACTCCTCGGCGTTCAGCGAGCTCTTCCCGGCCTTGCTGGCCAGGTAGTCCCACATCTGGGTGTAGGAGTCGAGGACCGCGCGCGCCCGGGGGGACGTCTCGTCCTCGTTGAGGCTCCGGATGATCTCGCGCGCCTCGGCCTCGAAGTCCGATCGGTCGATCTGGCCGTCGCCGTTGTTGTCCCAGAAGGAGAAACGCTCGTTGAGCCGGTCGCGCTCGGTGAGGCTACTCGCCATGTATTGCTCCTCAACGCAAAACGAGGGTGGACGATTGGCCCGAATGCGCAGTTTCGGGCCGGTCAGCGAAGCTTCGCGGGATTTACATTAGCGTTTCCCGCCTATGCCGACCAGTCCACAAGAATGAATTAACGGCACACCGGCATTGTTGCGCACCACCCCATGAGAATGCATACCGGACATCAATCGATTAACACCCAGAAAACCACGAGTGGATTTCCGTCATATAACGGATTTTCCCGCGATGCCCGGGTGGGGGAGGAAGCACCGTGAAAGCGCGCTTTCTCCACTGGGGAATCCGGGGCCGCTGCTCTTTTCGGCCGATCCGGAGAAAGGCGATTGCTCCCGCCCTGAACCCCCGCTCCGCGGTGGGGCGGCACCCGGCAGGACGCCCAGGGGCCCGCGCCCGCGGCGGCGCGGGCGGGGCGGAGGCGGGTGGGAAAGCGGCCGGCCGTCGGGGGCGGGCAGGCCCGCCCCCGACGGCCGCGCGCGGCGCTCAGACCGAGGGGTCGGCCGGCTCGTAGCTGCGGCGCAGCGCGTAGGGCTGGAGCTGGCCCAGGCCGTGGGCGTGCCGCGCCCGCACCGCCACCACCTGCAGCGCGGGCTCGTCGCGCAGCTGGTCGGCCAGCGCCTCGTCGATCAGGATGGTGCCCGGGCGGGCGAAGGACGTCAGCCGCGCCGAGCGGTTCACCGTCGTGCCGAACACGTCGCCCAGCAGCGCGAGCACCGGACCGTAGGCCAGCCCCACGCGGACGTCGGGGACCTCTATGTGGGTCTTGACGCCGTCGGCGAGCTGCAGGGCGATCTCGGCGGCCTGGAGTGCGGTGTTGGCGACGTAGAGCACCTCGTCGCCGAGGGTCTTGACCACGCGCCCGCCGCCGGAGGCCACGATGTCGGTGGCGGTGGACTCGAAGCCCTCGACCACCTCGGCCAGCTCCACCTCGTCCAGCTCGCGGCTGAGCGTGGTGAACGACACCAGGTCGGCGAACCCCACCGCCAGGGGGAAGTAGGTGGGCGCGGCGTCGTCGCTGCTGCGCGCGAACGCGATCCGCCGCGCGATCGAGGCCGCGAGCTGGCGCCGCCAGATGTAGAGCAGCAGGTTCTCGATGTCGGGCATGAGCTCCTGGGCGAGCCCCACCAGGGGGCCGTGGCCGTCGTCGGCGGCGCGGTCCTGCGGCTCGTAGGAGAGGGTCGACAGGATGCTGGTCTGCCACTCGGCCAGGCGCGCCATGGTCTGGCCCATCGCCCGCGCCATGCGGATGGCGGCGTCCTCGTCCAGGACGCCGTTCTTCATCAGCTCCGAGGTGACGCGCAGCGCCTCGACGTCGCCGTCGGTGAACGCCACGGCGTCCTCGCCCCGGGCGGCGAACCCCAGCGCCCGCCAGACGCGCTTGGTGAAGTCGTTGGAGGCCCCGGCCAACCGCACCGCCTCCTCCCGCGTATAGCGCGCCTCGCCACCGAGCAGGACGGCTTCGATCTCCGAGGGGTCGGGACGCGACGACATAGGAACTCTCGTGTTCGAGGCCGGTGCGGCGGGGGGAACGCGGCACCGGCCGAGCGGACGGAAGGCACAGAAGGCACAGAGGGCACGGTCACCCGCGCGTCACTGTCGGTTTAGTACGTGGGGGCGGCGCCCGTCAAGAAAGACCAGGTCCGCACCGCGTCCGCGCAGCCCGCGGGGGGTGCGCACGGCGCGGGGGCGGCCGCGGGCCGCGGTCGCGGCGGCGCCGCACCGTCACGGGACGATCCTCGCACAGGCGGCGGGCCCGCCGCGGGCGGCGCCCCGTACCGGCCGGTACCCGCCCGGCGCCGGGCGGTCGGCGGGTTCGGAGGCGCGGTGCGGCGGCGCGGCCCCTGGCGGACGCCCGTGACGGCACGGCGGCGCGGCGGTCAGCCCCGGCCCAGCACCAGCGTCCAGTAGACGCGGCCGGAGTCGTCGTAGGCTCCGGCGCCGACCTCGGTGTGCCCGCAGTCCAGCATGATGCGGCGGTGGCTGGAGCTGTTCTTCCAGTCGCGCACGGTCTCGCCGGCCGTCTTCTGGCCCCGGGCGATCAGCTCGCCCGACCAGTGCCGGTATCCCTCGGCCTCGGCGCGGTCGTCGCCGCGGTCGCCGTTGGCGCTGGTGTGGGTGAGCCGGCCGCGCTCGGCCATGTCGGCGGCGTGCTTGCGCGCGGCGGCGGCCAGCCGGTCGTCCTCGCGCAGGCGGGCGCACCCGGCGCCGGTGTGGGCCTCGTTGACCTCGCGCACCAGCGACTCGGCGCGGGAGTCGTCCTTGGTGCCCTGCGCGCCGCCGGGCGGCCGCGGTGCCGAGGGCGCCTCGGGCGCGCCGCCGGGCCGCTGCGGCACCGCGGGCGGCTCGGGCGCGGCGGGCCACGGGTCGGCACCGGCGGGCGCGCTACCCAGGGCGGCGGCGCAGCACAGTCCGGCCAGTACCGCGGCTCCGCGGTCGATCGCCCCGCGGGTCACGCCGGCCCGGCCGCGCGGGGCGGACCCGGATGAGCCTCCGCGCCGGCGGTGCGGATCGGGCCCCGCGACGGCCCGCGCGCGCCGGCGCGGAGGCTCACAAGGCCGAGCTGTAGACGACGTGGACATGGGCACCTCCCAGGCCGGCGGTGTAGGTGGTGGTGCGGTAGACGACGGTGCCGTCCCGGCGCGTGATGCTCTCGACCACGGTGATGGCGGCGCCCTCGTGGTCGGCGGTGGTGGTGCTGTCGAGGAACATGGCGTCGGCCGACGCGGCGGCCGGGGCGGCGAGCGCCAGCATCGGCACGGCTGCGGCAACGAGGCCGATGCGGCGGAGTGAACTCTTCATCTGTCCTGCTTTCCGTGCTGTCGCGGGCCGCGCATCGGCAAACCGACGCCTGCGCCCACGACCGCACATGGAGACCGAGTGATTACCCTGTGTAGTTACGTGGAGGCGTAAACAGGGCCGGACACCCGCGGCGTCCGGCCCCTTCCGGTCTTGACGCCGCCGCCCGTGCGGGCCGCCGCGTTCGTCAACCGCGCGTGTGCGTGCCGACCTAGTCCGCGACGCTGGTCACGCTCTGGCTACCGGCACCCTTGGGGCCCGCGTAGTCGGAGTGCTGGTGGTAGAACGACCAGCCGCCGCCCTTGTCGTCGCCGTGACCGGCGGCGGCCACCACGCCGTAGGAGCTGGCGCCGTACGGCCCGGCAGCGGTCGCCTCGGCGGCGTAGCCGCTGTCGGCCATGGCCAGGGACTGCGCGGAAAGCACGATGGCGGGCGCGGCGAGCGCGGCGATGGCGAGACGGCGCAGAGTCGTGCGCTTCATAAGTCAGGTTCCCCTCTCGTATGGGCCGGACCCCGTGTCCGACCTGCGGCAACCCGTCCCGGGCGCCACAGGGAATCTGTCCGCAAACCCACCCGATGTAACACACTGAATTTGATTCAGTGCGTAAAGTAATCATTATCATCTATGGCGGACCATTGGTCGACACACCCCCAGGAGCATATACACCGACATTCCACCCAGGAAAAATGGTTCATTCTTCTACGAAATGGCGCTGCGGGCGCGCACCGTGCCGGGCGCCCGGACGCCGCACCGCCTCCGGGCGCCCGCCGGGGACAAGGGGGCGGAAGGTGGGGCACGCGCCGTATCCCGGCTCGACGGCGGTACCGGCACTCCCCCGGCCCGGCACGGAACTTTGGCCGACCGCGCGCACCGCCACCGGCACCGGCCCGGAATTGACCGCCGTGGGCGCCCCTTCCGCGCCCGCGCCGAGCGCCGCCGCCCGTCCCCGCGATTCCCGCCCGAGCGGCCGCGGCGGAACGGAATTCGGCGCAGCGGCCGAAGGACATGAATTGCCGGGCTTCCCCCGCCGCGCCGCACGCGGCCCGGCGTCCGCGCCCGCGCCCCGCCAGAGCGGGGCGGCGCGCCCTCGCGCGTGCCGCGCGGCCGGGTGTCAGCCGGCGGTGCCGCCCGGGCGGACGTGCACCACGTCCCCGGCGCTGAGCGCCTGCTCCCGGCCCGTCTCGGTGCGCACGACCAGACGGCCCTCGGCGTCCACCCCCACCGCGCGGCCCTCGGCCCGCCGGTCGCCGGGCAGGTGCACCCGCACGGCGCGCCCCACGGTCAGGCAGTGCCGCCGGTACTCCTCGGCCAGTCCGGCCGCCTCGGCGTCGCCGCCTGCCGCCGCCCAGGCGGCGTAGCGCTCGGCGAACTCCTCCAGCAGGGCGCGCAGCAGCGCGTCGCGGTCGGTCCCCGGCGCGCCGCACAGGGCCAGCGACGTCGCGGTCTCCACCGGCAGCTCCTCGCGGCGCTGTGCCACGTTCAGCCCGATCCCGATGACGATCCCGGGCGGGTCCGCCGCGCCGCCGCCGTCGGGGGCGGGGAACGCGGCCTCGGCGAGGATCCCGGCGAGCTTGTGCTCGCCGTCGCGGGAGAGCAGGTCGTTGGGCCACTTCAGCGCGGTCGCCACCCCCGCCGCGCGCTCCACGGCGGCCACGGCCGCCACACCCATCAGCAACGACAGCCAGCCCACGCGCGCCGCCGGGACCCGCGGCCGCACCAGCGCCGACAGGGTGAGCGCGGCGCGCGGCGGCGTGGTGAACCCCCGGTCCAGCCGGCCCCGGCCGGCCGTCTGGTGCTCGGTGACCAGGACCGCGCCCTCGGGCTCGCCCTGCCGCGCGTGCTCCAGCAGCGCGGTGTTGGTCGAGGCCATGGCCGGGACGACCGTGATGGTCCGCCACAGCCCGCCGGGGCGCACCAGGGCGCGCTCCAGGGCGGCCGGACGCAGCGGCGGCCGGTCGTCGGCGGCCTCGGGGCCGCGGTGGTGCGGTGATCGCGGAAACGCGGTGTCGTCAGCGCCCATGGGGCCATTCAACCGCCCCGCCGGGGCGGGCGCGGCCCCGGCCGCCCCGGCGGCGAGGGGGCCGGCGGCACGCGGCCGCCGGCCCCCTTCGGCCGCCGCGGCCTCAGCCGGTGTTCTGCAGGCCGGCGGCCACGCCGTTGACCGTGAGCAGCAGCAGCCGCTCCAGGTGCCGCTGGTCCTCCTCGGAGAGGTCGCGCGCCTCGTCGCCGCGCAGCGCCTCCAGCGCCCGCAACTGCAGGTGCGACAGCGCGTCCACGTAGGGGTTGCGCAGGTCAACCGCGCGGGACAGCACCCGGCGGTTCTCCAGCAGCCGCTTGTGCCCCGTGACCTTCAGCACGAGGTCGCGGGTGCGGTCGTACTCGGCCAGGACCAGCTCGGTCAGCTCCGGCCGTCCGCCCAGCGCCAGGTAGCGCTCGGCGATGGCGCGGTCGGTCTTGGCCAGGCTCATCTCGGCGTTGTCCAGCAGCGACGAGAACAGCGGCCACTCGGTGTAGGCCGTGTGCAGGGCCTCGACGTCCTCCACGGCGGCCAGGCCGGTGCCCAGGCCGTACCAGCCGGGCAGGTTGACGCGGGTCTGGGTCCAGGCGAACACCCACGGGATGGCGCGCAGGTCCTCCAGGCCGCGGGCGGCGCCGCGCCGCGACGGGCGCGAGCCCAGCCGCAGCTCGCCCAGCTCCTCCAGCGGGCTGACCCGGGAGAACCACTCGGCGAACCCCTCGGTGTCGATCAGCTCGCGGTAGGCGCGGTGCGCCGCCTCGGCGATGCGGTCGGCGAGCCCGCGGTGCTTGGCCGACGCCGCGCGGGCGCGCTCCTGCACCTGCTCGGTGCCGGCCATGAGGATGGCGTGGCCCACCTGCTCGATGTGGCGGTGGGCGATGGCGCGCTGGCCGTAGCGGGCGAAGATGACCTCGCCCTGCTCGGTGACCTTGAACCGGCCCGCGACCGAGCCCGGCGCCTGGGCGAGCAGCGCCCGGCTGGCGGGGCCGCCGCCCCGGCCCAGCGAGCCGCCGCGGCCGTGGAACAGGGTGAGCCGGACGTCGTTGCGCTCGGCCCACTCGGCGAGCTGGGCCTGGGCGTCGTAGAGCCGCAGCGTGGCGCTGACCGGGCCGACGTCCTTGGCGGAGTCGCTGTAGCCCAGCATGACCTCCATGCGGCGGCCGGTCTGCTCCAGGCGGCGCGCCATCTCGGGCAGCTCCAGCATGCCGTCGAGCACCCGCGGCGACGCCTCCAGGTCGGCGCCGGTCTCGAACAGCGGGATCACGTCGAGGACGGGCGCGCGGCCGCCGGGCATGGCGCGGTCGGCCAGCTCGTAGACGGCCGCGACGTCCTCGGCCGAGCGGGTGAAGCTGACGATGTAGCGGCGGCAGGCGTCGACCCCGAACCGCTCCTGGATCCAGGCGATCACGCGCAGCGTGGCCAGCACCTCGCGGGTGCGCTCGGAGGGCTCCTCGCCGGCGCGCAGCTCGGCCAGCGCCTGGGCGTGCACCGCGCTGTGCTGGCGGACCTCCAGTTCGGCCAGGTGGAACCCGAAGGTCTCGGCCTGCCAGACGAGGTGCTGCAGCTCGCCGTTGGCCTGGCGCACCGCCCCGGCGCGGGCCAGGGAGGCCTGCACGGTCCGCAGGTCGGCCAGGAACGCCTCGGGGTTGGGGTAGGCGAGGTCGGCGTTGCGCTCGCGGGTGGCGCGCAGCCGCTCGGTGGCGAACAGCAGCGCCTGGCGGTGCGGCTCGTTGGGCGAGCGCTTGGCGATCTCGGCCATGATCCGCGGGTATCCGGCCTCGGCGGCGGCCAGGTGGTCGCGCAGGTCGGGGCTGGCGGGGGTGAGGTTGCCGTAGGCGGTGAGGGTGCGCGCGATCCGGCCGCAGGCGTTCTCCAGGGCCCGCAGCACGTGCTCGGACTGGATCGCGATGGCCTCGCGGGTGATGTCGTGGGTGACGAAGGGGTTGCCGTCGCGGTCGCCGCCGATCCAGCTGCCGTAGCGCACGAACGCGGGGGCGCGGGCGGGTTCGCGCCCGGTGCCCTCGGGGTCGAGCGCGGCGTCCAGGGACCGGTAGATCTGCGGCACCACCTGGAAGATGGTCTCGTCGAAGGCCGCCAGCGCGGTGCGGACCTCGTCCAGCGGGTCGAGCTTGGTGTAGCGGAGCTGGGAGGTCCGCCACAGCAGGTCGATCTCCTCCAGCAGGCGGCGCCGGGTCTCGGCCTCGGCGGTGCTGCCGGGGTGGGCGGCGTGCAGCTTCTCCAGCTGCCCGCTGATGCGCAGGATCGAGGTGGAGACCGCCCGGCGCCGCGCCTCGGTGGGGTGCGCGGTCAGCACGGGGTGGAACTCCATGGCGGCGACCATCTCGCGCAGCGCGTCCTCGCCGGCGTCGGCGCGGATGGCGCGCACGGCGGCGGCCAGGGACTCCCGGGGCGGGTTGTCGGCGTCGTCGCGCTCGCGCAGGGCGCGGATGCGCTGGTGCTCCTCGGCCAGGTTGGCCAGGTGGAAGTAGACGGTGAAGGCCCGGGCGACCTGCTTGGCCCGCTCCAGGGGCCAGGAGGCCACGAGTTCGGTGATCTCGGCGCCGTCGACCGAGCCGTCGCGTGCGCCGATGACGGCGCGCCGCAGCCGCTCGACGTCGTCGAGCAGGTCGGCGCCGCCGCTCTCGGCCAGCACCGTGCCCAGCATCCCGCCCAGCAGGCGGACGTCGCCGCGGAGCTGGTCGGGGATCTCCTGGCGAGCACTGTCGCGTTCCGCGCTTACCGCTGTCATGTGCACGACCTTACCCAGATTGGTCTGAACCACTGTTGAACGGGGGACCATAACTCCGTGCGGGGCGCGGCGGCCGCGTCCGGCCGCGCGGGCGGCGTCGGCACTCCCGCCACCGCCGCCGGACTCCCGCTCCCGCACTCCCGCCACCGCCCCTTTCCCACCGAAGGCCACCCCATCACGCCCCGGCCCTTGGGCGGGCCCGCGCGGGGCCGGTGCGACGGCGGGCCGACACCGCCTTGACCGCCGTGCCACAGCCGCGCGAGCCCGAGCCCGAGCCCGCGCCGGTCGGCGGGGGCGACGGCGAGGGCGGTGACGGCGACGGCGGCAGGGGCTCGGGCGAACGATCATCGGTCAGCGTGGCCGATGGTCGGGGTTGCGACGAGGCACCGAGGAGAGGCGGGGAGCCAGGCGCGCGGCCACCGGTGCCCGGGGCGGGCGGACCGGCTCGGCGTGGCGGCGGCCGCCCAGGCGAATGCGGCGCCGGGAAGCACCGCCCACAAGCCCACCCACCGCCCGCCGCTCCGCGCCCGTCGTCCTCCCCACCCACCCACCCCCCGACCTGCCGCCCAATCCCGGGGCGCGTCACCGCCGCGGCCGCGCGCGGAGTTATCGTGTGGCGTTATGGCCACCGAAGCCCCTGAACCCCTGCCCGCGGCCGAGATCGACATCCACACCACCGCGGGCAAGCTCGCCGACCTGGAGCGCCGCCGCTACGAGGCGGTGCACGCCGGTTCGCAGCGGGCCATCGAGAAGCAGCACGCCAAGGGCAAGATGACCGCCCGCGAGCGCATCGACGCCCTTCTGGACCCGGGCTCCTTCGTCGAGTTCGACGCCCTGGCGCGGCACCGCTCCACGGGCTTCGGGCTGGAGTCCAACCGCCCCTACGGCGACGGCGTCGTCACCGGCTACGGCACGGTCGACGGCCGCCCGGTCGCGGTGTTCAGCCAGGACGTGACCGTCTTCGGCGGCTCCCTGGGCGAGGTCTACGGCGAGAAGATCGTCAAGGTCCTCGACCACGCCCTCAAGACCGGCTGCCCGGTGATCGGCATCAACGAGGGCGGCGGCGCGCGCATCCAGGAGGGCGTGGTCGCGCTGGGCCTCTACGCCGAGATCTTCAAGCGCAACACCCACGCCTCCGGCGTCATCCCGCAGATCTCCCTGATCATGGGCGCCGCGGCCGGCGGGCACGTGTACTCCCCCGCGCTCACCGACTTCGTGGTCATGGTCGACCAGACCTCCCAGATGTTCATCACCGGCCCCGACGTCATCAAGACGGTCACCGGCGAGGACGTCACCGTGGAGGAGCTGGGCGGCGCGCGGGCGCACAACACCAAGTCGGGTGTGGCCCACTACATGGCCGCCGACGAGCGGGACGCGCTCGACTACGTCCGCGAACTGCTGTCCTACCTGCCGGCCAACAACCTTGAGGACCCGCCGGTCGCCGAGGGCCCCGACGAGCCCGAGGTCACCGACACCGACCGCGAGCTGGACACCTTCGTGCCCGACTCCGCCAACCAGCCCTACGACATGCACCGGGTGATCGAGCACGTCCTGGACGACGGCGCGTTCCTGGAGGTGCACGCCCAGTTCGCCACCAACATCGTGGTCGGCTACGGGCGGGTCGAGGGCCGGCCGGTGGGCGTGGTGGCCAACCAGCCGATGAGCCTGGCCGGCTGCCTGGACATCGACGCCTCCGAGAAGGCCGCCCGGTTCGTGCGCACCTGCGACGCCTTCAACGTCCCGGTGCTCACCTTCGTGGACGTCCCCGGGTTCCTGCCCGGCACCGACCAGGAGTGGAACGGGATCATCCGCCACGGCGCCAAGCTCATCTACGCCTACGCCGAGGCCACCGTCCCGCTGATCACGGTCATCACCCGCAAGGCGTTCGGCGGCGCCTACGACGTCATGGGCTCCAAGCACCTGGGCGCCGACATCAACCTGGCCTGGCCCACCGCCCAGATCGCGGTGATGGGCGCCCAGGGCGCGGTCAACATCCTGCACCGGCGCACCCTGGCGGCGGCCGAGGACGTCGAGGGCGAGCGCGCCCGGCTGGTGCAGGAATACGAGGACGCCCTGCTCAACCCCTACGCCGCCGCCGAGCGCGGCTACGTCGACGGCGTGATCCTGCCCTCGGAGACCCGGGTGGCGGTGGCCAAGGCGCTGCGCTCGCTGGCCGGCAAGCGCGAGCAGCTTCCACCCAAGAAGCACGGGAACATCCCGCTGTGAGCGGGCGGTCCACGAGGTACGCGAGGTCATCGAGGTACGCGAACAGGGGGTGGCGATGACGGCGAACGCGGCGGGGCCCTCCGGTCCCGCGCCGTTCCTCCGGGTGGTCCGCGGCGACCCCACGCCCGAGGAGGTCGCCGCGCTGGTGGCGGTGCTGACCGCGCGCGCCAGCGCCGCGCGGGCCGCGCGCGGCGCGGCCGAGGGCGCGCCGTACTCGGGCTGGCGCGACCGCGCGCGGCTGCTGCGCCGCCCGCCGGCCCCCGGGCCGGGCGCCTGGCGCGCCGCCTACGGCCCCGGCTGATCCGCCCACCGCTCCCTAGACTTTCCACCACAGGCGCCGATCCCCGCCGACGCCGGACCAGGAGGTTTTTCGACCGTGCGTAAAGTTCTGATCGCCAACCGCGGCGAGATCGCGGTCCGCGTCGCGCGCGCCTGCCGCGACGCCGGGATCGGCAGCGTCGCGATCTACGCCGAGCCGGACCTGGACGCCCTCCACGTCAAGGTGGCCGACGAGGCCCACGCCCTGGGCGGCCGCACCCCGGCGGAGTCCTACCTCGACATCGGCAAGATCCTGGCCGTCGCCGAGCGCTCCGGCGCCGACGCCGTCCACCCCGGCTACGGCTTCCTCGCCGAGAACGCCGACTTCGCGCAGGCCGTCATCGACGCCGGGCTGACCTGGATCGGCCCGCCGCCCTCGGCCATCACCGCGCTGGGCGACAAGGTGGCGGCCCGCCACATCGCGCAGAAGGTGGGCGCCCCGCTGGTGGCCGGCACCCCCGACCCCGTGTCGGGCGCCGAGGAGGTCGTGGCCTTCGCCGAGGAGCACGGGCTGCCCATCGCGATCAAGGCGGCCTTCGGCGGCGGCGGGCGCGGGCTGAAGGTCGCCCGCAGCCTGGAGGAGGTCCCCGACGCCTACGAGTCGGCGGTGCGCGAGGCCGTCGCGGCGTTCGGCCGCGGCGAGTGCTTCGTGGAGCGCTACCTGGACCGCCCCCGCCACGTCGAGACCCAGTGCCTGGCCGACTCCCACGGCAACGTGGTCGTGGTCTCCACCC
This sequence comes from Streptomonospora nanhaiensis, assembly GCF_013410565.1. Classification (NCBI taxonomy): domain Bacteria; kingdom Bacillati; phylum Actinomycetota; class Actinomycetes; order Streptosporangiales; family Nocardiopsidaceae; genus Streptomonospora; species Streptomonospora nanhaiensis. Next base: position 4,445,949 of record NZ_JACCFO010000001.1, on the reverse strand, counting down.
GCGACTGCTCGCTGCAGCGCCGCCACCAGAAGCTGGTCGAGGAGGCGCCCGCGCCCTTCCTCAGCGACGCCCAACTGGACCTGCTCTACACCTCCTCCAAGGCGATCCTGCGCGAGGCCGGGTACGTGGGCGCGGGCACCTGCGAGTTCCTGGTCGGCCAGGACGGCACCATCTCGTTCCTGGAGGTCAACACCCGCCTGCAGGTGGAGCACCCGGTGTCGGAGGAGGTCGCCGGCATCGACCTGGTCCGCGAGATGTTCCGCATCGCCGACGGCGCCGAACTCGGCTACGGCGACCCGGTGCTGCGCGGGCACTCCATCGAGTTCCGCATCAACGCCGAGGACGCCGGGCGCAACTTCATGCCCGCGCCGGGCACCATCACCGCGCTGAACCTGCCCGGCGGGCCGGGCGTGCGGGTCGACACCGGCTGCGAGGTCGGGTTCACCGTGCCCCAGGCGTTCGACTCCATGGTGGCCAAGCTCATCGTCACCGGCCGCACCCGCGCCGAGGCGCTGGAGCGCTCGCGGCGGGCGCTGGCGGAGTTCGAGGTCGGCGGCATGCCCACGGTCATCCCGTTCCACCGGGCGGTGATCGAGGACCCGGCGTTCGCGCCGGCCGACCCCCAGACCCCGTTCTCCGTCTACACCCGGTGGATCGAGACCGAGTTCGACAACACCATCGAGCCCTACGCGGGCGCCGCCGAGCAGGCCGAGCCCGAGGAGCGCACCCCGGTCACCGTCGAGGTCGGCGGCCGGCGGCTGGAGGTCGTGCTGCCCGCCGGGCTCGGCGCCGACCTTGGCGGCGGCGGGGGCGCGGGCCGCCCGGCCCGCCGCTCCGGGCGCCGGGGCGGCGGCACCGGGGGCACCCCGGCGGCGGCCGGCGGCGACTCCCTGGTCTCGCCGATGCAGGGCACCGTGGTGAAGGTGGTGGCCGAGGACGGCCAGCAGGTCGCCGAGGGAGACCCGGTGGTGGTCATCGAGGCGATGAAGATGGAGCAGCCGCTGACCGCGCACAAGCCGGGCGTGGTCGCCGGCCTGTCGGTGCGGGCTGGCGATCCGCTGAGCAGCGGCGGCGTGGTCTGCCAGATCAAGGACGCCTGAGCCGCCCGCCGACGCGGGCCGGGGCCCGGCCGGGCACTGCCCGGCCGGGCCCCGGCGTTGCGCGATACGCGGTCCCCGTTTCCCAGCGTGGGCGTTGCCCGTCGCGGCGCCGAGCGGAACCAGGACGCCGGGGATTCCTACGGCGATGCGACGAATTGCGTGGCGTGCGCCATATCCGTCGCGCCCGTTGCCGGCGGCGCGGCGCGGCCGGACCGCTGCCCGGTGTCTCCGCTGGTGATGGGCCCACCCCGCCGCGATCCGCCAAGTGAGCCCAGGCTAACCTAATCTCCATCCCGATCCGGGGGCGTCCCGGTCGCGGCCGGGCGGTGCGCCGCGCGCTCCGCGCGGCCGCGGCCGGGCGCGGGTCTCGCGGACGCCGGCGGGCGCACCGCCCGCCGAGCAGGAACGTCAGGAGAGCACGTTGGTCAAGACAGCACACCCGCGGCCCCGCACAGGCGCGCCGGTCATCTCCCGCCGCAGCGCGCTGCTCGGCCTGGGCGGCGCTGCCGCGCTGGGCCTCACCGCCTGCGGGCCCCCGCCCACCGAGGAGTCCGGCAGCGGGCCCGCCCGCCGCGTCAAGCACAAGTACGGCACCACGGAAATCTCCGGACGGCCCTCCCGCGTCGTGACGGTCGGGTTGACCGAACAGGACTACGTGATGGCGCTGGGCGTCACCCCGGTGGGCGTGCGCGAGTGGTTCGGCGGGCACGACGGCGCCCTGTGGCCGTGGGCGGCCGAGCTGCTGGGCGATGACGAGACGCCCGAGGTGCTGCCGGTGGAGGAGCTGAACTTCGAGCAGATCGGCGCGCTGCGCCCCGACCTGATCCTGGGGGTCAACTCCGGCCTGACGGAGGAGGAGTACACCACCCTCGCCGAGATCGCCCCCACCATCGCCCAGGCGCCCGACCACGCCGACTACGGCGCGCCCTGGCAGGAGATCGCCGCGATGGTGGGCACCGCGCTGGACCGCGAGGCGGAGGCCGAGGCGCTGGTCGCCGACATCGAGGAGCGCTTCGAGCAGGTCCGCGCCGACCACCCGGAGTTCGCCGAGTCCACGGGCCTGCTCGCCACCTCCATCGAGGGCGAGGCGTGGGCCTACGCCGAGGGTCCCGCGCCGGGGTTCCTCACCCAGCTCGGCTTCGCGCTGCCCGAGAAGGCCGAGGCCCTGTTCACCGACGAGGAGCGCGCGCCCAAGCAGGTCAGCCTGGAGAAGCTGGAGGTGCTGGAGGCCGACGTGCTGCTGCTGGGGGTCTACGACGACCCCGACAACAGCGTCGCCCGCACCGACGTCTTCTCCGAGCTGGACGCCGCCAAGGAGGGCCGCGTGCTGGAGATGCCGGAGATGAGCCGCCTCAACGGCGCGCTGTCCTTCGGCTCGGTGCTCAGCCTGCCCTACGCGCTGGACGAACTGGTGCCGCGCCTGGTCGACCTGGTCGACGGCGACCCCGGCACCGAGCCCGCCGAGGTGGAGTAGCCCTCCGGGCGGCCCCGGCGCGCGGACGGCCGGGAGGGGGTGTGCCGCCGCCCCCTCCCGGCCCCGCGCCGTTTGGGCCCCGGCGCCGCGCGCGGCCTGGAGCGCGATCCGGGCCGCGGCGGGGTTCCGATCCGGCGGTGTGATCTGGGTGACATCGCACCGCGGTTGGGGAATAACCGGGCAGTGGCCACCATTGTGGACTTTTGTGACGAATCTTTGGGGCCTCACCGTGCGCCGGCACATCGACCTGTGCCGTGTCGCATCGCAGGCGTGTCCCCGGGTCTGACCGACGCTCGACCCGGCCGCCGCCGTCCCCGCCGCGCGCGTTCGCTGCGCGCCCCGTCCCCCGGAGCGGCCCCGCCCACCCGTGGGGCCCCCGATTCGCCCTGACCCAGGAGTCACTCCGTGCTATCCGCACTCCGCCGCGTCCCCTTCGCCGTCCAAGTCATCGCCGCCCTGGTCGTCGGCATCGGCCTGGGCGTCGTGGCCCGCCAGCTCGGCGGCACCGCCGACGACCCCAACTGGCTGGCCGTCACGCTCGACACCATCGGCTCGACCTTCGTGACCCTGCTGCAGACGATCGTGCCGCCGCTGATCGTGCTGGCGGTCATCTCCTCGATCGCCAATCTGCGGCACACCTCCAACGCCGCCCGCCTGGCCGGGCAGACGCTGCTGTGGTTCGCCGTCACCGCGCTGATCGCCGTCGCCATCGGCATCGGGCTGGGCCTGGTCTTCCAGCCGGGTGTCAACGCCGGCGTCGACGCCGGTGCCGCCGAGGCCCCCGACGCGGGCTCGCACGGCTCCTGGCTGGCGTTCCTGGAGAGCCTGGTGCCGGTCAACATCCTCGGCCTGACCGCGGGCACCGCCGAGGAGGGCGGCGCGCTCACCACCAGCCTCGACTTCAACGCGCTCCAGCTCATCGTCATCGCCATCGCGATCGGCGTGGCCGCGGTGCGCGTGGGCTCGGCCGCCGAGCCGTTCCTGGCCTTCACCCGCTCGGCCCTGAGCGTCGTGCTCAAGGTCCTGTGGTGGGTCATCCGCCTGGCCCCGCTGGGCACCGTCGGCCTGCTGGGCAACGCGGTCTACAGCTACGGCTGGACCACCGTGGGCGCGCTGGGCCGGTTCTCCGTGGCGATCTACGTGGGCCTGGCCCTGGTGCTGTTCGTCGTCTACCCGGTGCTGGCCCGCCTGCACGGCCTCTCGCCGCTGAAGTACTTCACGGGCGTGTGGCCCGCCGTGCAGCTCGGGTTCGTCTCGCGCTCCTCGATGGGCACCATGCCGGTGACCGAGCGCGTGGCCGAGCAGAACCTGGGCGTGCCGCGCCACTACGCCTCGTTCGCGGTGCCCTTCGGCGCCACCACCAAGATGGACGGCTGCGCCGCGATCTACCCCGCCGTCGCCGCGATCTTCGTGTCGCAGTTCTACGGCGTGCCGCTGGGCATCACCGACTACCTGCTGATCGTGTTCGTGTCGGTGATCGGCTCGGCGGCCACCGCCGGCACCACCGGCGCCACCGTGATGCTGACCCTCACCCTGTCCACCGTGGGGCTGCCGCTTGAGGGCGTGGGCCTGCTGCTGGCGGTCGACCCGATCCTGGACATGGGCCGCACCGCCACCAACGTCGCCGGGCAGGCGCTGATCCCCGCGATCGTCGCCAAGCGCGAGGGCATCATCGACCTGGCGCGCTACAACGCCCCGCGCGGGCTGGACGGGTTCGTCGCCGACACCGAGGCCCCGGCTCCGGGCACCGGCACCGCCGACGCGACCGGCACCGCCGGCAGCGCCGAGGCGGACACCGAGCCCGCCGAGCCCGCCAAGGCGGCCGGGTCCACCCCGGCGTCCTCGGCCTGACGGCCGCGCCCCGCACGCGCGGGGCGCGCCCCGCCACCCGCACCGCCGCGACACCACTACGGGCGGCCCGCCGCTTGGGCGGGCCGCCCGTAGTGTGGGGGCACAAGGTCGTGGAACCACAGCCCACGGTTCCCCCAGGGGAACCTTCCGGCCTCCCTGTTCGTCTAGTGAGGATGAGGGAGGCGAGAGGAACGATCATGTTGCGCCGCTTGGTACTACCCGCCCTGCTCGCCGCGGGGCTCACTGTCATGGCAGCGGCACCGGCCAGCGCCGATGCTCCCCCCGCGAACGACGTCGTCGACGCGCTACGGAACGAGAACGTCTTCGTCGACCCCGCCGTCAGCACCGAGGAGCTCCCCCAGGCCGAGCGGGACGCCCTTGCTGACGCGGCCGACTCCGCGGCCAACCCCACCTACTACGTGATCCTGGGCTCGGAGACCTTCAACTCCGAGGCCAGTGTCGACAGCTACCTCTCCGAGGTCCAGGCCGAGGTCGGCGACGGCACCTACGCCGTCCTGGCCGGGTCGCAGAACCTGATCATCGACTCCACCGAGCTCAGCCCGGAGGAGAACCAGGCCCTGGAGCAGGAGCTGCTCGCCCGGGGCGAGGGCCAGGTCGACACCCTGGTCGCCGTGCCCGAGGTCGTCGAGGAGCAGGAGTCCGCCGACGCCGCCTCCGGCGTGTTCGGCGCCCTGCTGCTGGGCCTGCTGGTGCTGGCCGTGGCCGCGGGCGGGTTCTTCCTCTACCGCGGCAGGAAGCGCCGCGAGGAGCAGAAGGCCAAGGAGCTGGCCGAGATCAAGCAGATGGCCACCGAGGACGTGGTCCGGCTGGGCGAGGACATCGCGCGCCTGGAGATCGACGTCGCCAAGGTCGACGACCTCACCCGCGCCGACTACACCCACGCCATGGACTCCTACGACCGCGCCAAGGCCACGCTCGACAACATCCGCGAGCCCGAGCAGGTCCAGCAGGTCACCAACGCCCTGGAGGACGGCCGCTACTACATGGTGGCCACCCGCGCGCGCATGGCCGGCGAGCCCGTGCCCGAGCGCCGCCAGCCGTGCTTCTTCAACCCGCAGCACGGCCCCTCGCGCCAGGACGTCATGTGGGCGCCGCCCGGCGGCACCAACCGCTCGGTGCCGGCCTGCCCGGCCTGCGCGCAGGCGGTGCTCTCGGGCCACGACCCCGACGTCCGCCTCGTCGAGGTCGACGGCCGCCGGCGCCCCTACTACGACGCCGGCCCGGCCTACGCCCCCTACGCGGGCGGCTACTTCGGCATGGACATGATGATGGGCATGTTCACCGGCATGATGATGGGCTCGATGATGGGGTCCATGATGGGCGGCGGCATGATCGGCGCCGGCGACATGGGCGGTGACATGGGCGGCGGCGGAGACTTCGGCGGAGGCGGCGACTTCGGCGACTTCGGCGGAGGCGACTTCGGCGGGTTCGACTTCTAGGCCCGCCCGCCCCACCCGGCCACGCACCAACGGCGGCCCCGGCACAGCGCGCTGTGCCGGGGCCGCCGGCGTTGGCGGGCCCCGCCCGGCGGTCCGGGCGCGGCGGGGCGCCCTACTCGGGCGAAGCCTGCATGAGCGAGCGGGCGGCCTCGGTGACGCTGCCCGACAGCGAGGGGTAGACCGAGAAGGTGTGGGCGACCTCGTCGACGGTCAGCCGCTGCTGCACGGCCACCGACACCCCCAGGATCAGCTCGCTGGCCCGCGGCCCCACGATCACCCCGCCCATGATGATGCCGGTCTGCTGGCGGCAGATGAGCTTGACGAACCCGTCCTTGCTGTTGGTCATCTTGGCGCGCGGGTTGGTGTCCAGCGGGAGGTTGACCACGCGGGCGTCGACCCGGCCGCTGCGCACGTCCTCCTCGGTGGCGCCCACCGAGGCGAGTTCGGGGTGGGTGAACACGGTCGAGGCCACGGTCGACAGCTTCAGCGGCGACACCGCCTCGCCCAGCGCGTGCCACATCGCGATCCGCCCCTGCATGGCCGCCACCGAGGCGAGCATGTTGACGCCCGTGCAGTCGCCGGCGGCGTAGACGCCCGGCGTGGAGGTGCGCGACACCCGGTCGACCTGCACGAACCCGCCCTTGTCCAGCCGCACCCCGGCCTCCTCCAGGCCGAGGTTGGCGGTGTTGGGGATCATGCCGACCGTCATCAGGCAGTGGCTGCCCTCGACCGTGCGGCCGTCGGACAGGGTCACCACCACGCCGCTGCCGGTGTTGGTCACCGACTCGGCGCGGGTCTTGCCGAGCACGGTCATGCCCAGCCGGCGGAACACGCCCTCCAGGACCTCGGCGGCGTCGGCGTCCTGGGTGGGCATGACCCGCTCGCGCGAGGACACCAGGGTGACCTCCGAGCCCAGGCCCTGGTAGGCGTTGGCGAACTCCGCGCCGGTCACGCCCGAGCCCACCACGATCAGCTTCTCGGGCAACTCCTCCAGGTCGTAGAGGTGGCGCCAGGTAAGGATGCGTTCGCCGTCGGGCCGGGCCGAGGGCAGCTCGCGGGGGTGCGCGCCGGTGGCCACCAGGACCACGTCGGCGCGGATGCGCTGGTCGCCCACCGCCACGATGCTGGGGTCGACCAGGCGGGCCTCGCCCGGGATGATCTCGACGCCCTCCTTGAGCACCCGGTTGGCGGTGTCGTCGGACTGCGCCTGGGCCAGCCGCTTGACGCGCTCGTTGACCTTGCGCAGGTCGACGGTGACGTCGGGCCGGCCGTCGGCCGTGGGGATCTCGATGCCCAGCCGGGCGGACTCGCGGACGTAGGTGGAGCGCACGGAGGTCGCGATGAGGGTCTTGGACGGCACGCAGTCGGTGAGGACGCAGGCACCGCCGATCCCGTCGCGGTCCACCACGGTCACGTCCGCGCCCAGTTGCGCGGCCACGAGTGCGGCCTCGTAGCCGCCGGGTCCGCCACCGATGATCACGACCTTGGTCACGTCTGCTTCACTCCCTCTGGCGGCCGACCGCCGTGCGCGCGCGCCTCGTGGGCGCCGCCCCGCGTTCTCTCACATCTGCCGTCTACCCATTGTCCGCCATGCCGAGCGGCGGGAAACGCAACGGGGGGCGGGGGAGGTCGGCTTAGCATGCTGCGGTGTCCATCTATGCCGCATATGGCACCAACCTGGATCCGGAGTACATGGCGGAGCACGCGCCGCGCTCGCCGCTGTGGGCGACCGGCTGGCTGGAGGGGTGGCGGCTGACGTTCGGCGGGGGCCCGGGGCCCTGGGGCGGGGCGCTGGCCACCATCGTCGAGGACTCCTCGGCCAGCGTGTTCGTGGCGCTCTACGACGTCGCCGAATGCGACGAAGCGCACGTCGACGGGTGCGCGGGCACAGCCTTCGGGCTGTACTCAAGGCTGCGGGTGCGCGCGGCCACGCTGCTGGAGGGCGAGGTCGCGGCCTGGACCCACGTGCTCAACGACTACGAGGGCGGGCTGCCCTCGGCGCTGTACCTGGGCCTGCTGGCCGACGCCGCCGAGAAGGCGGGCGCGCCGCCGTTCTACGTCGAGGCGCTGCGGGCGCGGCCGTGCGACCCGGCCGATCGCTGAGCGCGCCCGCGCCGCCGCGCCCGCGCGCCGCCGGTATTCGGCGGCCCGTGCGGTATTCCTGGTGGGAACCTGACCCCTACTGGGGTTTCGGGCGAATTCGAACACGCTGCGTTGCGTTCCGGAACTGAGCGGTTACACACAGGTACGCTCCTGAGATGTGAGCGAATCCACGCAAGTGCGCCCAACGACGGGGACCGCCCAGGCGAAGCGGCTGGCCGCCCAGGCCGCCGACGAACTGAAGGCCCGCACCGGGGCCGACTCCTACGACGCCATGGTGATCCTCGGCTCGGGCTGGGCCGGGGCGGCCGACACCCTGGGCGTGGCAGACATCGAACTGGACATGACCGAGCTTCCGGGGTTCGTCGCGCCGACCGCCTTGGGGCACCAGACCAAGGTCCGCAGCACGTGGGTCGACAGCAAGCGCGTCGTGGTCTTCTGCGGCCGCACCCACCTCTACGAGGAGCACGACCCCATGCGCATCGCGCACGCGGTGCGCACCGGGATCGCGGCGGGCGCCTCGACCGTGGTGCTCACCGGCGCCGCCGGGTCGCTGCGCGCCGACTTCGCGGTGGGCCAGCCCATCGTGCTGCGCGACCACATCAACCTGACCGCCACCTCGCCGCTGGCCGGGCCCGACTTCGTGGACCTGACCGCCGCCTACAGCCCGCGGCTGCGCCGGATCGTCGCCGACGTCGACCCGAGCCTGGCCGAGGGGGTCTACGCCTCGCTGCTGGGGCCGCAGTTCCAGACCCCGGCCGAACTGGGCATGCTGCGCAACGCCGGAGCCGACCTGGTGGGGCGCTCGTTCGCGCTGGAGACCATCGCGGCCGTGGAGATGGGCGCCGAGGTGCTGGGGGTGGCGGTGGTCAGCAACGACGCCGTGGGGGCGGTGTTCGAGCCCTTCGACACCCTGCGGGCGCTGGACGTCATCCAGCAGCGCGCCCAGCGGCTCGGGTCCCTGCTCAACGCCACCCTCGCGCTGGCGTGAGGCGGCGGGGATCGGCGCGGCCCCGCGCGGCCGCGTTGCGCGAAGCGCGCGGAGCGCACGGAACGCGCGGTGCGCCCGGCGGCCCCATCCGCGTAAGGGCCGCCGGGCGCACCGGCGTCTGCGGGACCGCGCGGTGTCCGCGGGTCGTCGGGCGCCCGCGTGGCGAGCGGCCTCCCGAGGCGCAGGAGGAGGCGCCCGAAGCGCCGCGGCCTGCGCGGTCCCCGGTACGGCGCGGGCACGGGTCCCCGCAGACCCGGTGGCGAGCCCTCGCCGCACCGTCACCTTCTCGGTGGTGCGTCGCGCCGGGTGGCGCGCGGCCCGGCGGTCCCCGTGACCGGCGGTCCGCGCGGGGCACGGGTGGCGATCCGTGCCGCGGCGCGCCGCTATTCAGTTGGGTGACCCATGCCGCGGGGCCGTGTGGCACGAAGGCGGGCCGGTGATCCGCGTGTCCGCCGGCCGGCCTCGCACCGCCCATTAGGCATGCCTTACCTAACCAGGTATCCGCGCGGCGGTCAACCCCCCGGCCCGGCCGGCCTCACCCCAGGACGAGCACGGCCAGCAGCAGCACCAGCGGGATCCCCAGCGCCGCGAGCGCGTCCGGCGCCCACACGGTGACCGGCCGCGCCTCCGCGGACCCGCCGCCGGAGGCGGGCGCGGGCGCAGCCTTGCGCCGCTCGGCCTCCTGGCGCAACCGCCGCGCGGCGAGGTCCACCGGCCGCATCGCGCGGGGGTCCTGCCCGGCGTCGTCGTCGGGCACCGGGCCGCCGTCGCGCGCCCGCAGCAGGTTCTCGCGCACCCGCGAGCGCCGGGTCTCGCGCAGCGGCCAGGAGCGGAACACCGCCTCGCCCGCGTGCACGCGCAGCACGTCGGTGACATCGGCCCAGGTGAACGCCGACCACGGCACGAACGTGTCGCGCAGCGGGTTGACCAGCCGCACGCCCTCGTCGGTGGGCACCACGCGCGGGCGCAGCCACAGCGTGTAGGCGCCGCCGGCGGTGACCAGCAGGACCGCACCGGCGATGAGGCTGGAGCGGCCGCTGCCGTTGAGGACGAGGTCGGCCATCAGCAGCACCACCACGCCGATCCACACCCAGCCCAGCACGCGCGGCATCGGCGCGGTCAGCGGTCTCACCGCGCCGCCCACTTCAGCTGCGCGAACCCGGGCTTGATGCGGCCGTTGATCAGCGCCAGCCGCTCGTCGAAGGGCAGGAACGACGACTTCATCGCGTTGACGGTGAACCACTGGAGGTCGTCCCAGTCATAGCCGAACGCCGACGACAGCTTGGCGAACTCCTCCGACAGGCTGGTGCCCGACTGGAGCCGGTTGTCGGTGTTGACCGTGACCCGGAAGCGCAGGTCGCGCAGCAGCCCGATGGGGTGCTCGGCGATCGAGACCGCCGCGCCGGTCTGCACGTTGGAGCTGGGGCACATCTCCAGCGGCACCCGGGTGTCGCGGACGTAGCGCGCCAGGCGGCCCATGCGGACCTCGCCGCCCTCGGCGAACTCGATGTCGTCCACGATGCGCACCCCGTGGCCCAGCCGGTCGGCGCCGCACCACTGCACGGCCTCCCAGATCGAGGGCAGCCCGAACGCCTCGCCGGCGTGGATGGTGAAGTGGGCGTTCTCCCGGCGCAGGTACTCGAAGGCGTCCAGGTGGCGGGTGGGCGGGTGCCCCGCCTCGGCGCCGGCGATGTCGAACCCCACCACGCCCACGTCGCGGTAGCGCACCGCCAGCTCGGCGATCTCGCGGGAGCGGGCCGCGTGCCGCATCGCGGTCAGCAGCGTGCCCACCCGGATGGAGCGGCCCTGCTCGGCGGCGCGCTCCCGGCCGACCCGGAAGCCCTCCAGGACCGCCTCGACCACCTCGTCCAGGTTCAGCCCGCCCTCCAGGTGCTGCTCGGGGGCGTAGCGGACCTCGGCGTAGACGACCCCGTCGGCGGCGAGGTCCTCGGCGCACTCGGCCGCCACCCGCACCAGCGCCTCGCGCGTCTGCATCACCGCCACCGTGTGGGTGAAGGTCTCCAGGTAGCGCTCCAGCGCGCCGGAGTCGGCGGCGTCGCGGAACCAGGCGCCCAGCTCGGCGGGATCGGTGGCGGGCAGGCCGGTGTAGCCGACCGCCTCGGCCAGCTCCACGACGGTGGCCGGCCGCAGCCCGCCGTCGAGGTGGTCGTGCAGCAGGACCTTGGGGGCGCGCCGGATCTGTTCGAGTGTCAACGGGTGGCTCATGTTCCTCAGCATGCCACCACCCCTCCCCCGCCGCGCCACCCCGCGGCCACCCCCGTGAGCTGGGGCGGCCCCGCCGGGAGCGGCGAGGCTCAGGCCAGCGCGGCGTCCTGCACGGGGTCGCCGCCGGCCGAGCGCGCGCCCTCCCACAGCGCCGTCAGCGCGGTGGCCGCCATGAGCTGCACGCCCACGCCGATCGCCCGCTCGTCGACGTCGAACGTGCCGCGGTGCAGGTCGAGCATTGGCGCGCTGGAGCGCGGGGAGTGCGTGCCCAGGCGGGCCAGCGCCCCGGGCACGTGCTCCAGGTACCAGGCGAAGTCCTCGCCGCCCAGGCTCTGGGGGGTGGCGGCGACGGACTCCGGGCCCAGCACCTGGGTGCAGGCGTCCTGGAGCATGCGCACGCTGGTGGCCTCGTTGACGGTGGGCGGCACCCCGCGCCGGTAGTCGACCTCGGCCTCGGCGCCGTAGGGGGCCACGGCGGCGCGCACGAGATCGGTGATGAGTTCGGGGGCGGCGTGCCAGGCGCTGTCGTCCAGGCAGCGCACCGTGCCCTCGGCCACGCCGTCGTCGGGGATGGCGTTGGCCGCCGAGCCCGCGCTGACCCGCCCCCACACCAGGCTGAACCCGGCACGGGGGTCGACCCGCCGCGACAGCGCCGCGGGCAGCTCGGTGACGACCTTGCCCAGGGCGTAGACGAGGTCGGCGGTCAGGTGGGGGCGGGCGGTGTGGCCGCCCGGGCCCGACAGCCGCACCAGCACCTGGTCGCAGGCGGCGGTGATGGCGCCGGTGCGCAGCCCCACCTGGCCGGTGACCAGGCGGGGGTCGCAGTGCAGCGCGAAGACGCGGTCGACGCCGTCGATCCCGCCGGCCTCGATCACCTCGCGGGCGCCGCCGGGCAGCTCCTCGGCGGGCTGGAACAGCAGCCGCACCCGGCCCGGCAGCGCGCCGGCGCGGGCCTGCTGGGCCAGGAACAGCCCGGTGGCCAGCAGCACGGTGGTGTGGACGTCGTGGCCGCAGGCGTGGGCGGCGCCGGGCACGGTCGAGCGGTAGGGCACGTCCTTCTCGTCGCTGAGCGGCAGCGCGTCGATGTCGGCGCGCAGCGCGACGGTGGGGCCCTCACCGGAGCCGATGTCGCAGACCAGCCCGGTGGTGTGCGGGAGCGGGCGCGGCGCGAGCCCCGCACCGCGCAGCCGCTCGATGAGCCGCTGGGTGGTGCGGTGCTCGGCGAACGCGAGTTCAGGGTGCATGTGCAGATCCCGCCGGAACTCGGTGAATTCGCGCTCGTGGCGCGCCAGAAACGCGTTCAACTGCTCCCGCAGGTCACGCCCCTGCATGGGATGGCCCCCTGTTCCTCGTCGCATTGTCGGTGCCGGTGTCGCCGCGGCCCGGCCGCGTGCCGTTGGAGCCGCCGGGTGCGGCCGGACCCGCCGGGAGCCCGCCCTCGCGGAACTCCGCCACCAGCAGGTCCACGACGTCGTTCAGGGTGCCGCCGTCGGCGATGACGGCACGTTGACGCTCGTAGGACGCGCCCTTGTCCAGGATCTCGGCGGCGACGTCGAGGTCCTCGGCGCACCCCAGCCGCGCGGCCACGGGTCTCAGTTCGCGCAGCAGTTCGTAGAGGTCGTCGCGCAGCGGGACGGTGCTCCCCCGGTCGTCGGTGATGACGCGGGCGTCCAGGCCGTAGCGGGTGGCGCGCCACTTGTTGTCGTTGACCACCCAGCTGGGGGGGCTGGGCAGCCCGTAGCCGCGGTCGAGCTGCTGGTCGAACAGCCGCACCAGGCTCTGGGAGAGCGCCGCCGCCATACCGACCTCGCGCAGCGTGGGGATGCCGTCGAACATCCGGATCTCGACGGTACCGAAGTCGGGATGGGGCCGGACGTCCCACCAGACTTCCTTGATACTCGATATGGTCCCGGCGCGGAGCAGGGTTTCCATATATTCCTCGAAGGCGCTCCAGTGCGGCAGGTGCGGCGGCGGCCCCGCGGTGGGCAGCGCGCCGAACACGATGGAGCGGCTGGAGGCCAGCCCGGTGTCGTGCCCGCTCCAGAACGGGCTGGAGGCGGTCAGCGCCAGGAAGTGCGGCAGGTAGTTGGCCAGCGCGTTGAGGATGGGGATCGCCTTGTCGCGCGAGCGCACGCCCACGTGCACGTGGACCCCGAAGGTGAGGATGCGCCGCGCCAGCCACTGCATCTCGTCGATCAGCTCGCCGTAGCGCTGCACCGGCGACAGGGTCTGGTCGCGCCAGTCGTCCAGCGGGTGGGTGCCAGTGCACATCAGCGCGGTCCCGCGCGGCCCGAGCACCTCGGTGAGGCGGCCGATGCTGGCCGCCAGGTCGGTCTTGGCCTCCTCGACGGTCTCGCAGATGCCGGTGACCACCTCGACCGTGCACTGCATCAGCTCGTGGCGCAGCGGCGGGTTGTCGCCGGTCTCACTGAGGTCGGGCAGCTCGCCCAGGACCTGCTGGGCCTCCTGGCGCAGGTGGCGGGTGTGCAGGTCGACGAGCTGCAGCTCCCACTCCACTCCCAGGGTCGCGCGTTCCGACGCGTTGAATTCGATGGCCACGGTCAACCTCCGCGCAGTCGTGGGGCCGGTGCGCTCACCGACATCGATCGCACCCTAGGCGAGGCGGTGACCGCTCCGTCAGACAGGTGCATAACCGGATTCCGTTCGGTCGGAGGTAGGGAGATCCCGAGGGGGGCCGCGACCGCGGCCGGGCTGCCGAGGGGGATGTCCGCCGCGCCGCGGCGGACCGCGCGCGGGCGGGCGGCCCGCGCCTCCACCGGGGAGGACGGGGCGGCGGCGCGGGGCCGGCGGCGACCCGGGTCCGGACCCGCGGAAGCGCACCGGGCGGTCAAGCGGCGGAGCCGGTCCCCGATGCGCCGGGAGGGCCGCGCGGGCCCTCCGTGCCTCAAGATCACGCTACACAACAACCGCTGCCTCTACCCTGAAGTAACCGATACGTGATCTCTGTGCCGGTACCCGTTTCCGAACCGACAGACGCACCCGTGCCCGCGGCACCGGTTGTCGCGCCGGCGACGGCGCGGGTCACCGGGGCCGCCGCCCCGGTCAGCCGGCCGCGCGGGCGGCGCCCGGGGCGCGGCGGGCGCGGCGGCGCCGGACGAGCCAGGCGCCCAGCGCGGCGGCGGCCAGCCCGCCCGCCGCGGCCCCCGCCGCGCGGCCCAGGGCACCCCGGCCCGGCCACCGCGGCCGGGCGCGCGCCGGGCCGCCGGGCGCCCGCTCGGGGCCGGGGCGGGCGGGCAGCGCGGCGGCGCCGCCGGCGAGGTCCTGGCGCACGGCCTGGCGGGTGGGCTCCTCCCGCGCCAGGCCGATGGGCAGGTCCACGGGCACCGCCCCCTGGTAGGGCGGGGGCACCGGCAGCCAGGTGGCGGTCCAGGCGGCGCACAGCAGCACCATGCGCATGACCAGGTTGATCCACACCAGCAGCCCGACCACCACCGCGAACGACGCGTAGACGGGGTTGCTCAGGGTGCCGCCCAGCAGCAGCGCGCCGCCGGCCTTGAGGATCTCGAACCCGGCGGCGGCCAGCAGCGCGCCGGGCCACAGCAGCCGCAGCGGGCGGCGGGTGCCCGACAGCCGCGAGAACACCACCACGAAGATCACCGTGTCCACGGCGATGGCGATGACCAGGGCGAGGACGCGGGTGGCGGCCAGCGCCACGACCGACTCGGCCAGGCCCACCCAGCCCAGCAGCCAGTGCGTGGCGGCCTGGGCCACGCTGGTCAGCGCCACCGAGCCCAGCAGGCAGGCGCCCAGCACGGCCATGACCAGGACGTCGGCCGCCTTGGCCAGCACCACGCCGGGGCCGCCGGTTACGTCCTTGAGCCAGACGCGGTGCAGCGCCTCGCGGACCGCGCCCAGGGCGCCCACCCCGGCGTAGAGCAGCCCCAGCAGGCCGACGACGCCCGCGCCGGTTCGGGCCGCGGCGATCTCGGCGACCGGCAGGCCCTCCGACAGGCCGGGCAGGGACTCCGCCAGCGCCCGCTCCAGGTGGTCGCGGGCGGCGGGCTCGACGGCGGCGGCGTAGCCCACGGCGGCGTAGGCCAGGGCCAGCAGCGGGAAGAACGACAGGAAGGCGTAGTAGGTCACCGCTGCGGCCAGCCGGTCGCCCTGGACGTCGGCGTAGCGCTCGTAGGCGCGCACCGCGTGGTCGGCGACCGGGCGCCGGCGCCGAACCGCCCAGTAGGTCTCCATCGCCAGGTTGCGGTAGTGCCGCACCCGGTCCATCAGCGCCGTCCTCGCGGAGGCCATCACCGCCCGCGCCCTCCCCTCGCCGCCCGGCCGCCCCGCGTCCCTGGACGGGCCGGCCGCGCCGGGGTCCTACCCGGCGGCGCGGCGGTGTCACCTCGCCCGCACCGCGCCGGGCGGCGGGCCGGGGAGCCCGCCGGGCACACCGAGCGGAAACGGACAGCAAAGCCCGGCTTTACCGATCAACTGCATTCAATACCGGTCCAATACAGTCACCTGTCCCCATGTCCTAGACTCGACCTGTGCGAACTCGACAGGTTTACCGATCGATTGGCCGACTCGCCGACGGGCGGGAGATCATCTACTACGACGAGTCCCCCGGCACCGGCCGCGCCGAGGTCGCCGACCGCCGCCCCCTCCAGCCCTTCGCGCCGGGCTCGCAACTGCGCCACGACCCCCTGCTCGACGAGTGGGTCGCCCTGGCCGCGCACCGCCAGGACCGCACGTTCCTGCCCCCGCCCGACCAGTGCCCGCTGGACCCCACCTCCGGCGACCGCCTGAGCGAGATCCCCGCGCCCGACTACGACGTCGTCGTCTTCGAGAACCGCTTCCCCTCCCTGGCGCCCTCGCCCGGCCCGCTCGTCGCCGCCGACGGCGGCGACGACCCCGCGCTGGTCACCCGGCCCGGCGCCGGCCGCTGCGAGGTCGTCTGCTTCACCTCCGACCACACCGGCTCCTTCGCCGACCTCTCGCCCGAGCGGGCCCGCACCGTCATCGACGTCTGGGCCGACCGCACCGAGGTACTGGCCGCCCGCGCCGACGTCGCCCACGTCTACCCCTTCGAGAACCGGGGCGTGGAGATCGGCGTCACCCTCCAGCACCCCCACGGCCAGATCTACGCCTACCCGTTCGTGCCGCCGCGCATCGAGCGCATGACCGCCACCGCCCGCGCGCACCGGGCCGCGGCCGGCACCAACCTGTTCGACGACGTCGTGGCCGCCGAGCGCGCGGCCGGCACCCGCGTGGTCGTCCAGGGCGAGCACTGGGTGGGCTACGTCCCGGCCGCCGCCCGCTGGCCCTACGAGGTCCGGCTGTTCCCGCTGCGGCGGGTGCCCCTGCTGACCGCCCTCTCCGACACCGAGCGCGACGACCTCGCCCTCGTCTACCTCGACCTGCTGCGCGCCTTCGACAACCTCTTCCGCGACGGCGACCCCGCCGCGCCGCCCACGCCCTACATCGCCGCCTGGCACCAGGCGCCCGTCGGCGCCGACGGCGCCCCCGACCCCGAGTTCGGCCTGCACCTCCAGCTGTTCACGCTGCGCCGCGCCCCTGGGAAACTGAAGTACCTCGCCGGTTCGGAGTCGGGCATGGCGGCGTGGATCAACGACGTCGCACCCGAGGCCGCGGCCGAGCGCATCCGCGCCGCGCTGCCCTCGAACCCCGCGCACCCCGGCACCGCCCCCGGCGATCCCGCGAACCGACAACCAGCCACCCGCCCAAGCGAGAAGGAGCAGCCGTGAGAGTCCTGGTCACGGGAGGCGCCGGATACATCGGCAGCGTGGTCGCCGCGCAGCTCGTCGAAGCCGGCCACGACGTCGTCGTCCTCGACGACCTGTCCACCGGCCACGCCGACGCCGTGCCCAAGGGCGCCCGGCTGGTCGAGGGCGGCATCCGCGAGCACGCCCAGGCGGTCATGGCCGAGCAGGGCACCGAGGCCGTGCTGCACTTCGCGGCCCGCTCCGTGGTGCCGGAGTCGGTGGCCCACCCCGACCGCTACTGGGACGGCAACGTCGGCTGCTCCCTGGCGCTCCTGGAGGCCATGCGGGTGTGCGGGGTGGGGCGCATCGTGTTCTCCTCCACCGCCGCCGTCTACGGCGAGCCCGAGACCGTGCCCATCCCCGAGGACGCCCCGGTGCGCCCGGGCAACCCCTACGGCGCCACCAAGGCCGCCATCGACGCCGCCCTCACCGAGCACGCGCGCATGCACGGCATCGGCGCGGTGAGCCTGCGCTACTTCAACGTCGCCGGCGCCTACGCCGGGCTGGGCGAGCGCCACACCACCGAGACCCACCTCATCCCGATCGTGCTCCAGGTGGCCCAGGGCCGCCGGGAGTCGGTGTCGGTCTACGGCTCCGACTACCCCACGCCCGACGGCACCTGCGTGCGCGACTACATCCACGTCGCCGACCTCGCCGAGGCCCACCTGCTGGCGCTGGACCACTGCCGCCCGGGCGAGCACCGGGTCTTCAACCTCGGCAACGGCACCGGGTTCTCGGTCCGCGAGGTCATCGAGGTGTGCCGCGAGGTCACCGGCCACCCCATCCCGGTCGCGGCGGCCGGCCGCCGCGCGGGCGACCCCGCCGCCCTGGTGGCCTCCAGCGAGCGCGCCCGCGCCGAACTGGGGTGGGTCCCGCGCCGCCCCGGGCTGCGCGAGATCGTCTCCGACGCCTGGACCTTCCACACCGCCCACCCCGGCCCGGCCGCCGGGGCGGGCGGCCGCGCCTAGCGCGGACCCACCGGCCACCTTCAGCGGGCGCCGGGCACCGGGCGCCCACAGGTCCGGCCCCGCCGGCACCCGCCGACCAGCGAGGAGCGTACAAGCGTGTTCGACCGACTTCTCGCGCCGTTCCGGCGCGCATCGGCCTCCGCCCCGGCGGGGCGGACCGGCGACTCACCGTCGGCACGGCCGGAGGCCCCCGCCGACGGCACCGGCGCGGCCGGCGCACCGGCCGCCGCGGTGGAGCCCCGCACGGTCGCCCCCGACCGCCTCGCCGAGGCGTTCGCCGAGGCGCACGGCGCACCGCCCGCCGGCGTGTGGCACGCGCCGGGCCGGGTCAACCTCATGGGCGAGCACACCGACTACAACGACGGCCTGGTGCTGCCCATGGCCCTGCCCTGGGGCGTCATGCTGGCGCTGACCCCCACCGACGACGGCGCCGTGGAGGTCCGCAGCGCCCAGCGCCCCGGCGAGGACGTCCGCTTCACCACCGCCGACCTCGACGCGCGGTCCCCGGTCACCGGGTGGGCCTCTTACGTGGCCGGGGTGTTCTGGGCCGCCCGCGAGGCCGGCCACCTGCCGCCCGGGGCGGGCGCGCGCATCGTGCTCGACTCCGACCTGCCCATCGGCGCCGCGCTGTCGTCCTCGGCCGCCCTGGAGTGCGCGGTGCTGCTGGCCCTGGCCGACGCCCACGGGCTCGACCTGGCCGCCGACCGCCCGGCCATGGCCGCCATCGCCCGCCGCGCCGAGAACGCCTACGTGGGCGCGCCCACCGGGATCCTGGACCAGAGCGCGTCGCTGCGCTGCACCGAGGGCCACGCCCTCTTCCTCGACTGCCGCACCGGCCTGGGCAGCAACGTCCCCTTCGGGCTGAAGGAGTCGGGGCTGCGGCTGCTCATCATGGACACCAAGGTCGAGCACCAGCTCAAGGACTCCACCAGCGGCTACGCCGTCCGCCGCGACGAGTGCGAGCGCGCCGCCGCCGCGCTGGGGGTGCCCGCGCTGCGCGACGTCGAGGACCTCAACACCGCCCTGCCCCGGCTGGACGACCCCGTCCTGGCCGACCGGGTGCGCCACGTCGTCACCGAGATCCACCGGGTCAACGCCGCCGTGGGCCTCATGCGCGCCGGCGCCGTGGGCGACATCGGCGCCCTGTTCACCGCCTCCCACCTGTCCATGCGCGACCAGTTCGAGATCTCCACCCCCGAACTGGACCTCGCCGTGGAGACCGCCGTGGCCGCCGGCGCCCGGGGCGCCCGCATGACCGGCGGCGGGTTCGGCGGCAGCGCCATCGCCCTGGTGCCGGACGACCGCCTGGCCGAGGTCGAGCGCGCCGTGGCCGACGCGTTCGCCGCGCGCGGCTGGACCCTGCCCGACCAGCGCGTCGCCCTGCCCTCGCCGGGCGCCCGCCGGCTGCGCTGACACCCCGCAGCACAAGGGGCGGGTCGCCCGCGGGCGGCCCGCCCCGCCGTGTGCGCGCGGCTGCGCGCCGTGAGATCGGCCGCACCGCGCCGGGGCGGCCGGGGCGCGGGCGCCCCTCGGTGCGGGCGGTGCGCGCGGTGCGGTGCCGGGGGCGGTTTTCGTCACGGACCGGTCGCGTCGGGAACCTGGCTAGGCTGTGGCGAGTCCCACCGGATGTAAGGGGGGACTGCCAAGTGCTAGCCAACGACGCGGTGACATCGCAGATGGGCGACCGAAGCCATGGTTGACGGGCCACACGGACGCGGCCGGGGAGGGTCGGCGGACGACGCCGACCGCACCGGCGTGTTCCGCCGGCCTCCGGGGGGCGGGGCCGACGAGATCGAGAAGCTCTTCCGGCCGGAGCCGCCCCGCCGGTCGGCGCCGAGCGGGGCGGGGCCCACGCGGCGCATCCCGCCGGTCGAGGACGACCGCCCGGCGCGCCGTTCGGCGTCCTCGGGCGGGGGACGCGGGCGCCACGGCCCGCCGCGCGACTACGACGGCTCGGGCCGCTCCCGGCGCGCCCGCGAGCAGCGGCGCCGCCGGCGCCGCACCGTCCTGGTCACCGTCCTGGTGGTCTTGGTGCTGGTGCCCGCCGTGTTCTACTTCTGGGCCGACTCCCGGCTGAACCGGGTGCCCGCCCTGGACTACGAGGGGCGGCTGGAGGACCAGCCCGGCACCACCTACATGATCGTGGGCTCCGACAGCCGCGAGGGCCTGACCGACGAGGACATGCAGAACCTGCGCACCGGCGACGCCGCCGGCAAGCGCACCGACACCATCATGGTGCTCTACGTCCCGGAGTCGGGCCGGCCCACCATCATCAGCGTGCCGCGCGACTCCTACGTCGAGATCCCGGGCCTGGGCCAGAACAAGATCAACGCCGCCTTCGCCGAGGACCTCGGCGGCGGGCCCACCACCCTGGTGCAGACCTTCGAGCAGGCCAGCGGGGTGCACATCGACCACTACGTCGAGATCGGGTTCTCGGGGTTCGTGGACATCGTCGACGCCGTGGGCGGCGTGGAGATGTGCCCCGAGGAGGCCATGGTCGACCCCAAGGCCGGCCTGGACATCGAGGCCGGGTGCCAGGAGATGGACGGCGCCACCGCGCTGGGCTACGTGCGCACGCGCGCCTCGGCGCGGGCCGACCTCGACCGCATCCAGCGCCAGCGGGAGTTCTTCAGCGCGCTGGTGTCCAAGGCGACCTCGCCCGGCACGCTCGTCAACCCGTTCCGCTCGGTCCCGCTGGTGGTCAACGGCACCGACACCTTCGTGGTGGACGAGGGCGACCACCTCAGCGACCTCGCCGGGATGGCGCTGGCCATGCGCGACGACCCCGCCACCACGGCGGTGCCGGTGGGCGCCACGCCGACCCTGCCCGGCGTGGGATCGGTGGTGCAGTGGGACGAGGCGCGCTCGGCGGAGATGTTCGGCGCCATGCAGGAGGGGCAGCCGATCCCCGAGAGCGCCATGCAGGACTAGCCGCGGGGCGGCGCGCGGACCGCGCGCCGCCCCCGGCCGGACAGGCTTAAGGAAATTCGGGAAAGTGGAAGGGGCCCGCCGCAGGCGACGGGCCCCTTCCTGACGTTCCGCACCGCGCGCGCCTACCCCCCAGCGGGCGCGTGGCCGGCACGTCGTCCTATGGTGCGCGGCCGAGCCGCGCACCCGCCTCCAGAGGTTTCCCCCCGGTGGCGGTAACTCCAATATAGGGCAATGTTCGCGAAACACGCGAACCACAACAGAGTGGGATACGCCGCACTACCAGCGGTGTTCACGCTCCGTGCCCGCGTGCTCCATCATGGCATCCGCCGGACGCGGTTCGCGCGGGAACGGCGGAAATCACCGCCCCCGGCGGGCGGGGGCCGCGCACGCCGCGGCCCCGGCCGCCGCGCGGGGGCGGCGGCCGGGGCCGGTGGTGCGTGGCCGCTTGCGGCGGCCCGGGACTAGGCCAGGCGCTTCTGCAGGTTCTCGTCCAGCGCCGCCAGGAACTGCTCGGTGGTGAGCCATTCCTGGTCGCCGCCGACCAGCAGCGCGAGGTCCTTGGTCATCTGCCCGCCCTCGACGGTGTCGATGACGACCTTCTCCAGGGTGGTGGCGAACTCCACGACCGCCGGGGTGTTGTCGAGCTTGCCCCGGTGCTCCAGCCCGCGCGTCCAGGCGAAGATGGAGGCGATCGGGTTGGTGGAGGTGGGCTTGCCCTGCTGGTGCTGGCGGAAGTGCCGGGTGACGGTGCCGTGGGCGGCCTCGGCCTCCACGGTGCGGCCGTCGGCGGTGCGCAGCACCGAGGTCATCAGGCCCAGCGAGCCGAAGCCCTGCGCCACGGTGTCGGACTGCACGTCGCCGTCGTAGTTCTTGCAGGCCCAGACGTAGCCGCCCTCCCACTTCAGGGCGGCGGCGACCATGTCGTCAATCAGCCGGTGCTCGTAGGTGAGGCCGGCGGCGTCGAAGCGCTCCTTGAACTCGGCCTCGAAGATCTCGGCGAACACGTCCTTGAACATGCCGTCGTAGGCCTTGAGGATCGTGTTCTTGGTGGACATGTAGACCGGGTAGCCGCGGTCCAGGCCGTAGTTGAAGCTGGCGCGCGCGAAGTCCTCGATGGACTTGCGGTAGTTGTACATGCCCAGGGCCACGCCGCCGCCCTCGGGGAAGTTGGCGACCTCCAGCTCGATGGGCTCGCCGCCGTCCTCGGGGGTGTAGGTGATGGTGACCGTGCCGGGGCCGGGGACCTTGAAGTCGCTGGCCTTGTACTGGTCGCCGTGGGCGTGGCGGCCGATGATGATCGGCTTGGTCCAGCCCGGCACCAGGCGCGGCACGTTCTGGCAGATGATCGGCTCGCGGAACACCACGCCGCCCAGGATGTTGCGGATGGTGCCGTTGGGCGACCGCCACATCTTCTTCAGGCCGAACTCCTCGACGCGGGCCTCGTCGGGGGTGATGGTGGCGCACTTCACGCCCACGCCGTACTGCTTGATGGCGTTGGCGGCGTCGACCGTGATCTGGTCGTCGGTGCGGTCGCGCTCCTCGATGCCGAGGTCGTAGTACTTCAGGTCGACGTCGAGGTAGGGCAGGATCAGCCGCTCCTTGATGAAGGACCAGATGATCCGGGTCATCTCATCGCCGTCAAGCTCTACTACGGGATTCTCAACCTTGATTTTGGCCATGGCTGGTGGCTGTCCCTTCGTCTCGGCAAAGCCGTCGTGTGGCTGAAGGCCGCCGGGGCCCACCGGTCCCGCCGCGAGTGCGCGGCACAGGGCCGCGCGGGTGCCCGCGGTGAGGCCGGTGCGTCCGCGACTGACCTCGTGAGCCCGCCGCAGAGCCCTGGCCCGCCCGGTGCCCGGCCCCGGTGCGTGGCTGCGGCCGGTGCGGTCCGCGGGGCGGTGGCCGTCGCCGGTCCAACGCTGCGGTATCTCGATATCAAGCTTATTAGACGCCCGCTAGGACAGCTGAGGCGCCACCCATGCGAGCACGATGAGCGCCACGGCCAGGCCCGTGTAGGTGGCGATGTCGATCCAGCGGCGGCGCACCGCCAGCATGCCGATGCGCTCGGGCGGCAGCACCGCGCGGAACACCGCGGCCAGCAGCAGCGCGCCCGCGATCAGCGCGGGCCCCCGCTTGAAGTAGGCGGCGGCCACGATCACGATGCCCGCCGACATGGTGGCGAGCACCAGGAAGTAGGGCACCTGGGCCAGCCAGCCCGGCACCTGCGCCTCGGCGGGCTCCTGCTGCGGCTCGCCCGCCGCGGACTCGGGCGGGTCCTCGGGCGAGCGCGACTTGGCTGCGACCGCTTCCTCCACCGTGTTCTGGCTCACCGTCAACCCCACGCTAGCGCACCTGCGCCGCCCGGCCCTGTGTGCGCCGGCCCGCCCCGGCGCGGCGCCCGGCCGGTTGCGGACGGGCGCGACCGCAACCGCGAGGCGCGTGACGGGAGCGGCCGGCGTGGCCGCGGTCGGCTCGGCCGCGTGTGCGGCCAAGGACGCAGCCAGTGTAGTGACCGCGGGCACCCGCGCGCGCCGCGCGCCGCCCGGCCCCCGCCCTATACCCCGGATCGGGCCCCGCGCGGCGCCCTGGTGAATCGGTCCGCAGCGGCGCGCGTTCCGGTGCGCCCGATATCCGGAAAAGCCCGTAAACCTCCCGAGATAGGGGTCTAACGGCGGAGTAAGCGCGTAGAACCGGTACCGCCCGGGTAACCAGTGAAGAGATGAGTGCCACGGTGAGCGAGGACTGCCCCCAATGAACCCCACTCAGCCCACGTCCATCGACCGATCCACCCCGACTGCGAGGCGCCCGTCCACGCACCGCCGTGCACTCCCTCATCGGCCGCGCCCAACACTGGGAGGAACAACCGTGGACGGGCCATATCTGCGGGTCGAGGAGAGCGGGGACATCCACCAGCTGCAACCTGAGGTCACCACGGTCGGACGCGGAGAAGGGGTCGACATCCGCCTCGGCGACCCCAGCGTGTCGCGGCTCCACGCCGAACTCGTGCGCCGCGGGCCCTACGTGTACGCGGTCGACCTCGGCCTGTCGCGCAACGGCACCCGTGTCAACGGGCGCCCCATAGCGCGCCGGGTGCTCGACGAAGGCGATGTCCTCAGCTTCGGCAGCGCGCGCTGCAAGATCGGCGGCCTCCCCCGGGAAGAGCTGAATCCCGACGTGGAGCTGCGCAAGGGGGCCGCACCCGAACTCACCCGGAGGGAGCTTGACGTCCTGACGTCGCTCTGCCGCCCCGCTCTCTCCGAAGAGGCCT
Organism: Streptomonospora nanhaiensis; assembly: GCF_013410565.1. Classification (NCBI taxonomy): domain Bacteria; kingdom Bacillati; phylum Actinomycetota; class Actinomycetes; order Streptosporangiales; family Nocardiopsidaceae; genus Streptomonospora; species Streptomonospora nanhaiensis. The sequence continues at coordinate 4,421,842 of NZ_JACCFO010000001.1, read as the reverse complement.
TCGTCTCCCCCGCCACCGCGCGCGAGATCGCCGAGGACCTGGTCGTCACCGAAGCCGCGGTCAAGCAGCATCTCCTCCGCCTGTACCAGAAGTTCCGGGTCCCCGAGGGGGCCAACCGCCGCACCCGCCTTGCCAACGAGGTCGTGGCCCTGGGGCTGGTCCGCCCCATGCCGGTCTTCGACCGCGAACGCAAGGCGAGCTGACCCGCCGGGGGCCTCGGCGCGTGAGGCCCCTCGGCGAATCCCCCGCGTCCCCGCCGCACGCCCGCGCGGCACCGCGTACCCGCACCGCCTCCGGGCGCCGCGCGGTCCGCGCCCGGCTCAGCCGGCGGGAGCGATCCCCGCCATGCGCTCGGCGGCCTCCACGACGTTCACCAGCAGCATGGCCCGCGTCATCGGCCCCACCCCGCCGGGGTTGGGCGCCACGTGGCCGGCCACCTCGCGCACGTCCGGCGCCACGTCGCCCACCAGCCCGGCCTCGGTGCGGGTCACGCCCACGTCCAGCACGGCCGCGCCCGGCTTGACCATGTCCTTGGTGATCAGCCCCGGCACCCCGGCGCCGGCCACCACGATGTCGGCGCGGCGGGTGTGCTCGGCCAGGTCGCGGGTGCCGGTGTGGCACAGGGTCACCGTGGCGTTCTCGCTGCGCCGCGTCAGCAGCAGCCCCAGCGGGCGGCCCACGGTCACCCCGCGGCCCACCACGACCACGTCGGCGCCCTTGAGCGGGACGTCGTAGCGGCGCAGCAGCTCCACGATCCCGCGCGGCGTGCACGGCAGCGGCGCCTGCTCCATCAGCACGAGCTTGCCGAGGTTGACCGGCTGCAGGCCGTCGGCGTCCTTGCCGGGGTCGATCAGCCCCAGGATCCGGTTCTCGTCCAGGCCGCGCGGCAGCGGCAGCTGCACGATGTAGCCGGTGCAGGCGGGGTCGGCGTTGAGGTCGGCCACCACGCCCTCCACCTGCACCTGGGTGGCGTCGGCCGGCAGGTCCCGGCGGATGCTCTCGATGCCCACCTCGGCGCAGTCGCGGTGCTTGCCCGCCACGTAGGAGTGGCTGCCGGGGTCGTCGCCCACCAGCACCGTGCCCAGTCCGGGCGCGATCCCCCGGGCCCGCAGCGCCGCCACCCGGTCCACCAGTTCGGCGCGGATCGCCGCCGCCGTGGCCTTGCCGTCCAGAATCTGTGCGCTCATCAGCGTTCGTCCCTTTCCAGCGGCGGGCGGCGGCGCGCACCCCGGATGCGGCGCCGCCCGGCCGGTGATCAGTGCGGGGTCAGTGGAAGAAGTGCCGGGTGCCGGTGAAGTACAGGGCGATACCGGCCTGCTCGGCCGCCGCGACCACCTGCTCGTCGCGCACCGACCCGCCGGGCTGCACGACCGCCCGCACGCCCGCCTCGATCAGCACCTCCAGGCCGTCGGGGAACGGGAAGAACGCGTCGCTGGCCGCGACCGCCCCGCGCACCCGCTCGCCGGCCCGGGTCACCGCCAGGCGCGCGGAGTCCACCCGGTTCACCTGGCCCATGCCCACGCCCACCGTCGCCCGGTCGGCGGCCACCAGGATGGCGTTGGACTTCACGGCGCGCACCGCGCGCCAGGCGAACGCCAGGTCGGCCAGCGTGTCGTCGTCGACGGCCGCGCCGGCGCGCAGCTCCCAGGCGGCGGGGTCGTCGCCGGGGGCGTCGACCAGGTCCACCGACTGCAGCAGCGAGCCGCCGCTGACCGGCTTGGCCTCGGGGCGCGCGGCGCGGTCGGGCGGGGTGACCACCAGCAGCCGGATGTTCTTCTTGCGGGTGAGGATGTCCACGGCGCCCGGCTCGTACTCCGGCGCCACCAGCACCTCGGTGAAGATCTCCGACACCTGCTCGGCCAGCGCCACGCTCACCGGGCGGTTGGTGGCGATCACGCCGCCGTAGGCCGACACCGGGTCGCAGGCGTGGGCCTTGCGGTGCGCCTCGGCGATGTCGGCGCCCAGCGCGATCCCGCACGGGTTGGCGTGCTTGATGATGGCCGCGCACGGCTCGGTGAAGTCGTAGGCGGCGCGCAGCGCGGCGTCGGCGTCGACGTAGTTGTTGTAGGACATCTCCTTGCCGTGCAGCTGCTCGGCACCGGCCAGGCCCGGCCCCCAGGCGTCGTCGTCGCCCCGGTAGAGCGCGGCCCGCTGATGGGGGTTCTCGCCGTAGCGCAGCGGCGAGGAGCGCCGGTAGGCGGTGGCGTAGAAGTCGGGCCACCCGGTCTCGACCGCGACTTCGTCGGGCGCGTAGTCGCGGGCGAACCACGACGCCACGGCCGCGTCGTAGGCGGCGGTGTGGGCGTAGGCCAGCGCCGCCAGGCGCTTGCGCTGCTCCAGGGTGAAGCCCCCGCCCTGCACGGCCTCCACGACCTCGTCGTAGCGGCCCGGGTCGACCACCACCGCGACCGAGCCGTGGTTCTTGGCCCCGGCGCGGATCATCGCGGGGCCGCCGATGTCGATCTTCTCGACGCACTCGGCCGGCGCGGCGCCCGAGGCCACCGTCTGCTGGAACGGGTAGAGGTTGACCACCAGCAGGTCGAACGGCGCGATGTCCAGCTCCTCCAGCGTGGCGCGGTGCGCGGCGTTGGAGCGGTCGGCCAGCAGGCCGGCGTGCACCTTGGGGTGCAGGGTTTTGACCCGGCCGTCCAGGACCTCGGGGAACCCGGTGACCTCCTCGACCGGGGTGACGGGAACGTCGACTTCGGCGAGGCGCGCGGCGGTGGATCCGGTGGAGACGATCTCCACCCCGGCCTCGGCCAGCCCGTAGGCCAGCTCCTCCAGCCCGGTCTTGTCGTAGACGCTGATCAACGCGCGCCGAATGGCCTGCTGGGTCACCGGTTCTCCTCTGCAACGTATCCGGGTGAAGGGGACGGCCCGGGCTCCACCGAGCCCAGCCGCACGTGTCGGTCCTCGACGGTCCAGCCCTCGCGCGCCAGGCGGCCCACCACGTCGACCAGCATCCGCCGCTCGACGGTCTTGATGCGCTCGTGCAGCGCCTCGGCGTCGTCGCCGGGCAGCACCGGCACCGCCACCTGGTCGATGACCGGGCCGGTGTCCATGCCGGAGTCCACGAAGTGGACGGTGGCGCCGGTGATCCGCACCCCGTAGGCGAGGGCGTCGCGCACCGCGTGCGTGCCGGGGAAGGCCGGCAGCAGCGCGGGGTGGGTGTTGATGACGGTGTGGCGGTCCAGGACCGCCGGGCCCAGCAGCCGCATGAACCCCGCCGAGACCACCAGGTCGGGCGCGAACGCGGCGATGCGCTCACTGAGCGCGGCGTCCCACTCCGCGCGGTCGCGGTGGTCGGCGAGGCGCACCGTGAAGGTCGCCACGCCCGCGCGCTCGGCCAGGGCCAGTCCGGGGGCGTCGCGGTCGGAGCCCACCGCGACCACCTCGGCGCCGTAGAGGCGGTCGGCCGCCGCGTCCAGCAGGGCGGCCATGTTGCTCCCCGTGCCGGAGATGAGAACGACAACTCGCGCCGACAGTGTGTTCCTCCTCGTGGGAAAACGAATGCGCTGACGCGCGTCCTCGACGCCGCCGGGTGCGCCTGGCGCGGCGGCCGTGCGGGCCCGGGGCCCGGCGCGGGCGCGCGGGGCACCTCGGACGCGGCCGGACGGGGCACGCGGCTTACCCGTCCGCGCTGTCAGCCTATCTCGCCAGGTAGCGTCTACTCCACGAGGCCCCGTTCGGCGCACGCCCGCGCGCATCGCGCGACGTGCGCGCACCGGGCCGCCCCCGACCGCCGTCCAGCCGCCGACCAGGCGCCGTTCGCGAGGAGCCCCTGTGATCAATGAGCCGCCCCAGCAGCAGACGGACGGGGACCGGCCGCACATCGAACGCGGCGGCCTGTGGGGGCTGTTCCTCTCGGCCGCCGGGCTGATCCTGCCGCCGTTCGGGCTCATCCTGTCGGCGCTGGGGATCGTGCAGGGCCACCGCGCGCGCCGCGCGGCCAAGGCGAAGAACGGGGTGGCGCCCGGGGCGATCCTGAGCATGGTGCTGGGCTGGTTCGGGGTCGCGCTCTCCGCCCTGATGCTCGTGGGCTACCTGGTCTTCTGGGACGCCTACAGCGCCTATCAGGAGTGCTCCACGCGCGCGCTGACGGTCAGCTCCCAGCAGGACTGCGACCGCCAGCTGCGCGAGGACATCGCCCGGCGCGCCGGGCTGCCGGTGGAGAGCGTGCCGCCGGTGGGCGGCTGACCGGAGCGCGGCCCGGGCCTCAGCGGCCGGGGCCGTCGTCGGCGGGGGCGGCGGGGGCGGAGTCGGCCTCGTAGGTGATGCCGTAGAACTCCTCGCCGTCGTCGTCGGCCGCGCGGCGGCGGCGCAGCCGCAGCGCGGGCAGCCGCAGCCGCCAGCGCGGCGCCGCCTTCGGCGGGGCCTGCTCGACGGGCCCGGGACCGCTCCGCGGGCGGGGGCCGGGTTCGGGCGCGGGCTCGGCGTCGCCGGGGTCGGGCACCACGCGCAGCACCGGACGGCCGCGGCGCCGCGCGGGCGCGGGCGGCGGTTCGTCGCCGGGCGCGCCCTCCTCCTCTTCGGGCTCCGCCCCGGCCTCGTCCGGCGCCGCCCCGGCGTGGGCCCGCCGGTAGTAGCGCCAGTTGGCCACCCACGCGGCGATGGCCGCGGCCAGCCCGACCTCCAGCGCGGTGATCAGCCCCACCTGCCAGGCCGACGGCCCGACCTCCGACAGCCGCTCGGCGCCCATCGAGCCCCCGGCCAGCAGCGACAGCGCCGCGCACACCAGGCCGGTCGTGACCCCGCAGACGAACCCCCACAGCGGCGCCGACTCGCTGACCACCGCCGGCGCGCTGCGCTGGGTCAGCACCCCGCCCACCGCGCCGGCGAGGAACGGCACCGCCAGCGCCGCCAGCGACACCACCGGCGCCGGACCGTTGTCGGGCAGCGCCGCGAGCATGGGCAGAATCGGGACGGCGCCGACCGACACCCCGGTCGGCGCGACGACCGTGCCGGTGCCCACCGCGAAACCCGGCCCCACGGCGTAGGCCAGGCCGAACACCACGGCGTTGGGCAGGTAGAGCAACTGGACGAGCAGCAGCAGCGCGCCGCCCACCAGGCCCGGCGCGAGTTCGCCGGTGAGCGCGGCCGCTTGGTCCATGCCGCTCGCCAGTGCGGCGCCGAACAGCAGCGCGCCGGTGGCCAGCAGGGTGCCGGTGGCGCTGAGGGTGCCCACCAGCAGGGAGCGGGGGCGGTCGGGCATCAGGTCCAGCAGCCGCCGTTTGGGGATGCCCTTGTCCTTGAGCAGCTGGAACAGCACGCCGGCGCCCCCGGCCACGAACGCCACGCCGAACCCGGCGATGAGCGCCTGGACGACGCTGGGCCGCACCACCTCGGTCCGGCCGACCAGGGCGAGCGTGCCGGCGATGGCGGCGTAGGGCCCGGCGATGGCGAGCGCGGCGCGGAACAGGTGGCGCAGCCGGGGCAGCTCGCAACTGCGGGCCAGCCAGCGGCCCGCGCGGTACAGCAGCAGGCCGGGCAGCACGACCAGGCCCAGCGGGAGCAGGGACACGCCGCCGCCGGGGATGGTGAACCCGACGTGGTGGCCCACCAGCCACGCCTGCACGGCGGCGCGCAGGACCTCGCCGATGTCCTCGCCGAACGCCCCGTGGGGCGCGGCCACCCACCCGGCCACGGTGAGGGTCATCAGCACGGCCAGGCCGATGCCGGCCGACCAGGCGGCGGCCAGGCCGCCGGCGGTGTAGAGGGGGCGGGGCTGGTCGTCGGCGGGGGGCGGGCGGCGGCCGCGCGGCGCGCGGGCGGCGCCGCGCGCCTGGGAGGGCTCGCGGCGGGGCCGGCCGCCGCTGCGGTTCGGGGAGGGACGTGCGGGCGCGCTCACCCGTCCCATGCTGCCAGCCGGGCGGGCCGACCCCCGGGGTTTGGCCGGGCGTGTCGGCAGGCGGCGCACGGGCCGGTTGTGCTAGGAGTCCGGGCGCTCGCGGCGCGGCGGGACGCCGCGGGCGGGCCGCGGCGGGGGCGGGCACGCGAAAGGCCGCGCCCCGCCGCCGGTGGAGGCGGGGGGCGCGGCCGGTGTGTGCGCGGGTCCCGGCGGGGCCGGGCTCCGGCGGCGCGGCGGTGCCGCGCGGTGGATCAGAACAGCGCGCGGGCCAGCTTCGCGGTCTCGCTGGGGGTCTTGCCGACCTTGACGCCAGCGGCCTCCAACGCCTCCTTCTTCGCCGCGGCCGTACCCGCCGACCCCGACACGATCGCGCCCGCGTGCCCCATCGTCTTGCCCTCGGGAGCCGTGAACCCCGCCACGTAACCGACGACCGGCTTGGACACGTTGGCCCTGATGAACTCCGCGGCCCGCTCCTCGGCGTCCCCGCCGATCTCACCGATCATCACGATCGCGTCCGTACCCGGGTCGGCCTCGAACGCCGCCAGCGCGTCGATGTGGGTCGTCCCGATGATCGGGTCCCCACCGATCCCCACCGCCGTGGAGAAACCGATGTCCCGCAGCTCATACATCATCTGGTAGGTCAGCGTCCCCGACTTCGACACCAGCCCGATCCGCCCCGGCCGCGTGATGTCGGCCGGAATGATGCCCGCGTTGGACTCCCCCGGCGTGATCAGACCCGGGCAGTTGGGCCCGATGATCCGCGTCCGGTTGCCCTTGGCGCAGGCGTGCGCCCAAAACGCCGCCGTGTCGTGCACCGGAATGCCCTCGGTGATCACCACCGCCATCCCGATACCCGCGTCGATCGCCTCCACCACCGCGGCCTTGGCAAAGCGCGGCGGCACGAACACCACCGACACATCGGCCCCCGTGGCCGCCATGCCCTCGGCCACCGACGCGAACACCGGCACCTGGGTGCCGTCGAAGTCCACCGACTGGCCGGCCTTGCGCGGGTTGACCCCGCCCACGATCCGCGTGCCCGCCGCCAGCATCCGGCGGGTGTGCTTGGTGCCCTCAGAGCCGGTCATGCCCTGCACCAGCACCTTGCTGTCCTTGGTCAGGAAGATAGCCATGATGCTTCTACTCGCCTCGCGCCCTCGTTACTTCGCGGCCAGTTCAGCGGCCTGGGCGGCAGCGCCGTCCATGGTCGCCACCTGGCGCACCGCCGGATGGGCGGCATCGGTCAGGATCCGGCGGCCCAGCTCGGCGTTGTTGCCGTCCAGGCGCACCACCAGCGGCTTGGTCACATCGTCGCCCCGGCCCTCCAGCAGCCGCAGGGCCTGCACGATGCCGTTGGCCACCGCGTCGCAGGCGGTGATCCCGCCGAACACGTTGACGAACACGCTCTTGACATCGGGGTCGCCCAGGATGATCTCCAGGCCGTTGGCCATGACCTCGGCCGAGGCGCCCCCGCCGATGTCCAGGAAGTTGGCCGGCTTGACCCCGCCGAACTCCTCACCGGCATAGGCCACCACGTCCAGCGTCGACATCACCAGGCCCGCACCGTTGCCGATGATCCCGACCTGACCGTCCAGCTTGACGTAGTTGAGCCCCTTCTCCTTCGCCTTGACTTCGAGGGGATCGCCTTCGGCTGCGAAGGCGAGGCTCTCCAGGTCCTGGCGGAACTCGGCGTTCTCGTCGAGGGTGACCTTGCCGTCGAGCGCGACCACGCGGCCGTCACCGGTGAGGATCAGCGGGTTGACCTCGACCAGGGTGGCGTCGCGGCCGACGAACACGTCCCAGAGCTTGGTGATGACCTCGGCGGCGCCCTGCGCGGCGGCCTCGGGCAGGCGGCCCTGGCGCACGATCTCGGCGGCGACGTCGGCGGGGGCGCCCTGCAGCGGGTTGATGGCGACCTTGGCGACGGCGTCGGGGTTGGTCGCGGCGACCTCCTCGATCTCCATGCCGCCCTCGGCGGAGCAGATGGAGAGGAAGGTGCGGTTGGCGCGGTCCAGCAGGAACGAGAAGTAGTACTCCTCGGCGATGTCGCTGGCCTCTTCGACGAGGACCCGGTGGACCGTGTGGCCCTTGATGTCCATGCCGAGGATCTGCTCGGCCTTGGCCTCGGCGTCGGCGGCGTCGTCGGCCACCTTCACCCCGCCGGCCTTGCCGCGCCCGCCGGTCTTCACCTGCGCCTTGACCACGACGCGGGGCGTGCCCGCCGCCGCGAACTCCTCGGCGATGGCACGGGCCTCAGCGGCCGTGCTCGCCACCTTTCCCTGGGGTACCGGCACCCCGTACTCTGCGAAGAGCTGCTTCGCCTGGTATTCGAACAGGTCCACGAGGGTCCGTCCTTGTTGTTTCGCTGGCTGCGGTCGTGTGCGGACGCGGAGTCTGTCGTTCGCGGGGAACCGAACCGGATGCCGCCGCGTTGGAGATACGTCGAATGCCGTCCGCAACATGCGGCAGCTTAGTCCTCCCAGGGCTTGACAGATGACACCGGGGCGCCGGTGACCAGTCAAAGCGAACGGGGAAACCCCCGGTATGCCGGGTTCTGCGGCGGTGCGCCGGTGGGAATTCGTGTGAGGTCTCACATCGGGATTAACAGGACGCCGGGGGCGTTCTACGCCACCTGCTCCCAGCCCAGCCGCACCAGCAGGGCCAGCACCACCACCACGAGCACCACCCGCACGAACCCCGACCCCCGGCGCAGCGCCATGCGCGCGCCGATCTGGGCGCCGGCCACGTTGCACACCGCCAGGCCCAGCCCCAGCAGCCACAGCACGTCGCCGTTGACCGCGAACACCACGAGCGCGCCCAGGTTGGTGGCGGTGTTGACCACCTTGGCCGACGCCGAGGCGCTGACGAAGTCCAGGCCCACCACCGTGGTCAGCACCATGATGAGGAACGTCCCGGTGCCGGGGCCGATCAGCCCGTCGTAGAACCCCACGCCGCCGCCGGCCAGCAGCACCGCCACCGCGATCCGGCGCGGGGTGAGCAGTGTGGGATTGGCCACCGCTCCCATGGCCGGGCGCGCCACCACGAGCACCAGCACCACCGCGAGCACCACCATGACGGTGGGGCGCAGCGCGGCCGAGGACACCGACCCCGCCAGCGCGGCGCCGCCCCCGGCCCCCAGCAGGGCCAGCCCGGCGGTGGGCCACATGATCCGCGGGTCCGGCCGCACGCCGCGCAGGTAGGTCCAGGCCGCCGAGGCGGTGCCCATGATCGCGGTCAGCTTGTTGGTGCCCAGCAGCGGCGCGACGGGCGAGGCGGGGAAGGCCACGAGCATGGCCGGCAGCATCAGCAGCCCGCCGCCGCCCACCACCGCGTCGACCCATCCGGCGGCCATGGCGGCCGCCAGCAGCAGGGCCACCACGTCGATACCCGGTTCCACGGCCTACCCGCCGACCCGGGGCCGGGCGCGGTGATGGGGGCGGCGCGGGCGGTGGCGGCGGGGCCGCCGCCCCGGACCTGCGAGAAACCGGACGAATGACACAAAAGGGCAGCCTAATCGCGCCTCCGGCGCCCAACGCCGAAACGGCCGCCGCCGACCGTGAGCGATGCCCCACACCCGCGCGCGGCGCCTACGCGCGGCGCGCGCGGGCGGGGAGGGGCGCGGGAACCGGGCGGGTTCGGCGGGCGAAGGGCGGCGGGGAGAACCCCGGAGGAGGGCGGAGGGCGGCGCCGGTGCGCCGATCAGCCCGCGCCGGTGTGCACCGCCCGGATGTTGCCGCGCACCCAGTCGCTGATCTCGGTGGTGGGGGTGCCCGGCGTGAACACCTTGGCCACGCCCATGCGCTCCAGCTCGGGGATGTCGGCCTCGGGGATGATCCCGCCGCCGAAGACGGTGATGTCGGTGGCGTCGTGCTCGGCCAGCAGCTCCATGACCCGGCGGAAGATCGTCATGTGCGCGCCCGAGAGCACCGACAGCCCGATGGCGTCGGCGTCCTCCTCCAGCGCGGCGCTGACCACCATCTCCGGGGTCTGCCGCAGACCGGTGTAGATGACCTCCACACCCGCGTCGCGCAGCGCCCGCACCACCACCTTGACCCCGCGGTCGTGCCCGTCCAGCCCGGGCTTGGCGACGACCACCCGCACCGCCGATGACGCGCTCATGAGCGCCCCCTCCTGCCGTTGCGCGCCGCCGCCGGAGCCGGGGATCGCCCGGGGCGCCGGCGCGGACCGCGTCCTGTGTGGACCCGACCGAAGGGTAACCCACATCACCCTTTGTTGAACCGCCGCGGTCCGGGTAGGGCAGGGGCATGAACGAAGATCTGTCCGCCCTCGACCGCCTGGAGACCGACGAACTCCGCGACCGCGCCGTCGCCCTCGCCCGCCGCCGCTGGGACGTCAAGTTCTTCTGGCGGCTGCTGCGGCTGCTGCCCGCCGCCGAGGCCGCGGCGGGCAACGTGGAGGCCGGCGAGGCCGGCGTGGCGCAGGCGTCGGGCCTGTTCTACGACGCCCTGGCCGCCGAAGAGGACCCCGTCGTCCAGGACGCCCTGCGCCCGGTCTACATCGACTACCTCACCGAGCACGGCGCCTTCGCCGAGACCGACACCGCCACGCGATCCGCGTCGGGCTCCGGCACCGAGTCCGGTCCCGGGCCGAAGGCCGCCGGGTCCGGCGCCGAGTCCGGGTCCGCCGCGCCCGCCCCCGAACGGCGCCCGCCCGGCACCTGACACCGGTCCCTCCTGCCGGACCGCCCGCCGGACCGCCGGCACCCCCGCCCGCCGCGAAATCCGGTGGAGCCGCCGCCCCGGCGGGCGGTAGCGTCCGGGACGGCACCGGCCCGCCGCGGGCACGGGCGCCGGCGGAAGCGGAAGGGGTGGACGGCGGCGATGTCGCAGCGTATGCGCGAGCGGTGGCAGCAGACCAGGGCGGCCTTCGAGCGCGGCTGGTACGACCATGACGGCCACCGCGTCGACCTCGTCCCCCACCTCACCGCCATGCGCGACGGCACCCGCCTGTACCTGCCCGAGGACACCCGCGCGCTCACCCCGCCCGCCGCCCGCTCCACCACGGAGTTCGAGGTCACCGGCGAGTCCACGCTGCACGCCGCGCTCCGGCTGGGCCGCGGCGGCCCCGTCGCCGCGCTCAACTTCGCCTCGGCGCGCAACCCCGGCGGCGGCGTGGCCAACGGTGCCCGCGCCCAGGAGGAGAGCCTGGCCCGCTCCAGCGCGCTCTACGACTCCCTCGTGCGCTGCCCCGAGTTCTACGCCCACCACCGCGCCCACCGCGAACTCCTCTACAGCGACCGCGTGGTCTACTCCCCGGGCGTGCCCGTCTACCGCCGCGACGACGGCTCCTGGCTGCCCGAGCCGGTCCCCGTCGCGTTCCTCACCGCCGCCGCGCCCAACCGGCGGATGATCGAGCGCGACCAGCCGCACGACGCCGGCCGCGTCGGCGCCGCCCTCACCGCGCGCGCCCGCGCCGTGCTCGCCGCGGCCGCCGACCAGGGACACACCCGGCTCGTGCTGGGCGCCTGGGGCTGCGGCGTGTTCGGCAACGACCCCGCCGAGGTCGCCGCGGCGTTCGCCACCCACCTGCACGGCACCTACGCCGGGGTGTTCGCCCACGTGGTCTTCGCGGTCCTCGACCGCGACCCCGCCGTCCGCGCGGCCTTCCAGGCCCGCTTCCCCGGGTAGCGCACCGCGCGCCGGCCGGCACCCGCCTGCGCCACGGCCCCCGGACCTCCATGTCCGATATCCGCTAGCGTGGGCGGCGGGGGGAGGCGACCATGGATGGCGTGATGGACGACGACCAGCGCTACCTGGCGGTTCGCAGCGGCGACGCGCGCTTCGACGGCGTGTTCTACGTCGGTGTCACCAGCACCGGCATCTACTGCCGCCCGAGCTGCCCCGCCGTGACCCCCAAGCGCGAGAACACCCGCTTCTTCCCCTCGGCGGCGGCGGCCCAGCGCGCGGGGTTCCGCGCCTGCAAGCGCTGCCGCCCCGACGCCGCCCCCGGATCGCCCGAGTGGAACGTCCGCGCCGATGTGGTGGGCCGGTCCATGCGGCTGATCGCCGACGGCGCCGTCGACCGCGAGGGCGTCAGCGGCCTGGCCGCCCGCGTCGGCTACAGCGAACGCCAGCTCAACCGGCTGCTCATCGCCGAGCTCGGCGCCGGCCCGCTCGCCCTGGCCCGCGCGCAGCGCGCCCAGACCGCGCGCGTGCTCATCGAGACCACCGAGATGCCCATGGGCGACATCGCCTTCGCCGCGGGGTTCGCCAGCATCCGCCAGTTCAACGACACCGTCCGCGAGGTGTTCGCCCAGGCCCCCACCGAACTGCGGCGCCGGCGCGCGGCCGGCCGCGCGCCGACCGCGCGCACCGCCGACGCCCCCGCCGGACCGGTCGGACCCGGCGAGGCGCCCGGCACCGTCACGCTGCGCCTGCCGCTGCGCCCGCCCATCGACATCGACCACCTCTTCGGCTTCCTCGGCGCCCGCGCCGTCCCCGGCGTCGAGGAGGTCACCGGCACCGGCGCGGCCCGCACCTACCGGCGCTCGCTGAACCTTCCCCACGGCACCGGGCTGGTGGAGTTGTCGCCCGGCGACACCCCCGACCACGTGTGGTGCCGGCTGTGCCTGCAACTCCTCCAGGACCTCGGCACGGCGGTGCAGCGGTGCCGGCGGCTGCTCGACCTCGACACCGACCCCCACGCCGTCGCCGAGGTGCTGGGCGCCGACCCCGCGCTCGCGCCGCTGGTGGCCGCGCGCCCCGGCCTGCGCGCCCCCGGGCACGTCGACCCCGCCGAGATCGCCGTCCGCGCGATCGTCGGCCAGCAGGTGTCGGTGGCCGCCGCGCGCACCGTGGCCGGCCGGCTCGTGGAGCGGTTCGGCAAGCCGCTCACCGCCGCCTCCGACGGGCTCACCCACGCGTTCCCCCGCCCTGACGCGCTCGCCGGCGCCTCCCCCCAGGAGCTGCCCATGCCGCGCGGGCGCGCCCGCGCGCTCATCGCCCTGGCCGAGGCCCTCGCGGGCGACCAGCTCGACCTCGGCCCCGGCGCCGACTGGGACGCCGCCACCGCACGGCTGCGCGCCCTGCCCGGGATCGGGCCCTGGACCGCCGACTACATCCGCATGCGCGCCTTCGGCGACCCCGACGTGTTCCTCGCCACCGACCTGGGGGTGCGCCGCGCCCTGGAGCGCCTGGGCCGCCCCGGCGACCCCCGCGCGGCCGAGCGCGCGGCGCGCGCCTGGAGCCCGTGGCGGTCCTACGCCACCCACCACCTGTGGGCGGCCGGCGCCGACGCGCCGCCCACCGGCTCCGCCCCGGGGACCCGCACCGCGGCCGCCGTCCCCGCCGCCGCCACGACAGCCGCCACCGCCACGACAGAGCCCACGCGCAAGGAGCCCCGAAATGACAGCCGACAGCATGACGCAGGACGCGCTCCCGCTGGACCTGGCCGCGCCGGAACCCGAGGCGGTCGCGGCGGTCGAGTTCGCTCGACCCGCTGAGGACGGGGAGCGGCTCTACGACATCGTGCCCTCGCCGCTGGGCGACCTGCTGCTCACCGCCGAGGAGGCCGGCGCGGTGCTCACCGGCCTGCACCTGGACCCCGCGCGGTTCGCCCACGAGACCGACACCCGGTGGCGGCGCGCACCGGCCGCGCTGGCCGAGGCCGCCGACCAGCTCGCCGCCTACTTCGCGGGCGAGCGGACCGCCTTCACCCTGGCCCTGGCCCCGGCGGGCACCGCGTTCCAGCGGCAGGTGTGGCGGGCGCTCACCACCATCCCCTACGGCCGCACCGCCACCTACGGCGAGATCGCGCGGGCCATCGGCCAGCCCAACGCCGCCCGCGCGGTGGGCATGGCCAACAACCGCAACCCGATCTCGATCGTCATCCCGTGCCACCGGGTGATCGGCGCCAACGGCGCCATGGTCGGCTACGGCGGCGGCCTGCCGCGCAAGCAGGCCCTGCTCCACCTGGAGCGCTCCACCCGCCGCCCGGCCGGAGCCTGACGGCTTGTGCTCCCCGGCCGCGCGGCCGGGGAGCACAGCGGCCGCAGAGCACAGCGGCCGGCCCCCGGGCGCACGCGCGGACCTCGGCCGCCGCGTCTCAGCCGACCGCCGCCAGGCGCCACAGGGACGTGGTCTCGGCGGAGCGGGCCGCGTGGAGGGGGTCCGCGCCGTCCCTCGCACGGGGATGGCGCGGCACCGTGTCGATGCGGTCCACCACGCGCAGGCCGCCCTCGGCGATGGCGTCCGCCAACTCCCGGCGTGTCCGCAGCCCGAGGTGTTCGGCCAGGTCGGAGAGCACGAGCCAGCCCTCCCCGCCCGGCGCCAGATGGTCGGCCAGCCCGGCCAAGAAGCCGCGCAGCATGCGGCCGCCGGAGTCGTAGACGCCCAACTCGACCTCGGACGCGGGCTCGCCCGGGAGCCACGGCGGATTGCAGACGACGAGGTCGGCGCGCCCGTCGGGGAAGAGACCGGGCCCGGCGGCCACCTCCACCGTGCCGGCCGGCCCCAGCCGGCGGACGTTCTCGCGCGCGCAGGCCAGCGCACGCGGACTGATGTCGGTGGCCACCACGCGGCCGACCCCCCGCCGGGCGAGCACCGCGGCGAGCACGCCCGTCCCCGTGCCCAGGTCGAACGCGGTGCGCCGGAGTGCGCGCCGCCCGGCGGGGCGGCCCGCCGCCGTCGGCGGCAGCGGCGCTCGGGCCACCAGGTCGACGTACTCGGCCCGCGTCGGCGAGAACACCCCGTAGTGCGGGTGCACGCGGGCACCGCCCAGCGCGGCGACCGCCACCCCCGTCAGGCGCCACTGGTGCGCGCTGATCACTCCCAGCAGTTCGGTGAGGGCCACGGCCGTCGGCCCGGTCGGCCGGCCCGGCAGCGCTTCGCACGGCGGCCCGTACGCCTCGGCGCACGCCTGCCTCACGTCGGGGGCCCGGGACAGGTCGAGGGAGTGGTCGGCCTCCAGCAGCACCAGGAGGCGCCCCAGCAGGCGGGCGCGGGCGGCGCGGGCCCGCCGGTGCCGCCAAAACGCCTCGGCCGGGTCGCCGTACGGCGGAGGCGCCGCGCGGGCGGCGCGGTCGGCGTCATCGACGCGGCGGCGCAGGGCGCCGAGCAGCCGCCGCGCGTTGGGGAAGCTCCCCCGCCACAGCAGCGCGGTGCCCTGCCGGACCAGGCGGAAGGCGGTGTCGGCGCGCATGCGGTCGTCGGCCGCGACGACCCGCGTGGGCGGGGGCGCGGCGCTCTCGGAGTGCCAGCGGGCGCGGCGGCGGGTGGTGTTCTCGGTCCACCGGATCGTGGACATGGGACTCCTCGTGGTTCGAAGTGCGGGGCGCGAAGAGCACTTCGACGAGGAGCGGGAACCGGGAATCGGTGAAAGGCCGCCGCACGTGCCGGAGGCACGGGCGCACGGGGGTCGGGCAGGCGCCGCTACCGCTCCCGCGCCGAAGCGCGCGAGGAGCGATCACCGAGAACCATGCCGAGCGGCAGCCCCACGGAACTCCCTTTCACTGAAGGACGAGGACGACGCAGCAGGATGGCACACCCGCGGCCCGGAGGCAACGCACCGGACCGCGGAGGCGCACGCCCTTCAGTCGGAGCGGGTGACGACGCTGAGCAGCACGGTGGCGATGGTCGCGCGAGCGCGTTCGGGGCTGATCGTTCCGCGGGCGGCCGCATGGCCGAGCGCGTCCGCGGCGCCCACGAACGCGACCGCCCCTTCCTCGTCGAGGTCCGCGGCGCCGTCAGCGCTCCGTATGGCCTGCCGGCAGACCTCCACGTAGCGGCGTTCACCCTCCCGCTTGGCTTCCTCCAGGGCCGGGCTGCCGACCAGTGCGGCCATCACCCCGCTGAGTTCGGCGCCTTGTGAGATGACGCACGCCACATGGGCCGCCGCGATCGCGTCGACCCGCAGCCGCAGCTCGGGCGGGGTCTGCGCCAGCGCGGCACGCACGTCGGCGAGGTGCCGCCGGTCGAAGTCCTCGTACAGCGAGAGGAGCAGCGCCGAGCGCGAGGAGAAGTGGTCGTAGACGACGGGCTTGGAGATCCCCGCCCTGCTCGCCAGGTAGGCGAGCGTGAGCGCGTCCGTGCCCTCCGTGGCGATGACGTCGCGGGCAAGGCCGACGAGCTGGGCCCGCCGGTCGGCGCTGGAAAGTCGTCGCCCGGCCATGTCCGGAGGTCCCCCTTTCCACTAACCTACTAGTAGTAGGTTACTTCTGAGTGAGCGGAGCCGTCGATGCACACCCTGCTGGTGGCCACGAACCCGGACCCCCGGTCCCTGACGCATCACGTGGTGGACGAACTCAAGACGGCGCTCCATCCCGGGCCGGTCGAGGTCGCCGACCTGTCCAAGGAGCAATTCAACCCCACGTTCACCCTGGCGGACCGCCGGGCGTACCACCAGGCAGGCGGCTACCCGCCCGACGTCGTCCGCGAGCACCGCCGCCTTGAACGGGCCACGGACCTCGTGCTCGTCTTCCCGGTGTACTGGTGGTCGATGCCCGCGCTGCTGAAGGGGTGGATCGACCGCGTCTTCGTCAACGGCTGGGCCTTCGAGTACTCCCCCACATCGGGCCTGCAACCGAGGCTCCAGGCGCTCACCACCCATCTCGTGCCCATCGCGGGCGACGACCCCGCCGCATTCGAACGCCGCGGGTACGGGGAGGCGCTGCGGACGCAGATCGAGCGCGGGATCATCGGCTACTGCGGCAGCCGACGCGGCACCACGGCGTTCATCTACGAGTCCGAGCAGCCTTCCTCGGAGGCCACGGCCCGCAGCGTCGACCGCGCGGTGCGCCTCATCGGCGAGGCCGTTCGCGCGCGGACGCCGGCGCCGTCGTAAGCGTCGCCCGCGTGGGCCGGTGACGCGGGCGGCCCGAGCACCGTGCGGTGGGCGAGACGGCAAGCCGCCCATCCGGCACTTCGGCACTGGCGCGGTGATCCCGGCGCCGCGCGCGGGCGGGTGCCGGGCAGCGGCCCCGCCCCGCGCACGCACGTCAGGGGCGGCGCATGCGGTTGAGGAACCCGCGCACACCGGCGGCGGGCCTGACCGCGTCCAGCCGGGAGACCTGCTCGGCGCTCAAGACCACCGCACCGGCCTCCACGTTCTGCTCCAGATGGGCGAGGGAGGTCGTACCGGGGATGAGCAGCGTGTTCGGGGCGTGCTGCAGGAGCCAGGCCAGGCCCACCTGCACGGGGCTCGCGCCGATCTCGCGCGCGACCTGCTGAACGGCGGGCTCATGGGTCACCTTCGCCAGGCCGGGGAAGGCGCCGCCGAGCGGGAAGTAGGGCACCCACGCGATGTTCTCGGCGCGGGCGATCTCCAGGGCGGGCTCGTGCCCGCGGGACACCAGGCTGTACCGGTTCTGCACGGAGGCGATCCCGGCGGGCAGGGCGGCACGCAGCTCGGCGGCGCTGACCGTGCTCAGTCCGATGTGCCCGATCAGCCCCTGCTCGCGCAGGGCCACCATCTCGGCGACCTGGTCGTCGAACCTCACCATCTGCGACGGGGGCAGCGGGAAGATGCCGGGCGCGATGCGGCGCATGTTGACCACGTCCAGGCGCTCGGCCTTCAGGCTGCGCAGGTTGTCGTGCACCTGGGCGCGCAGCTGCTCCGGCCGTTGGGCGGGCACCAGCGGCATGGGACCGCGCGCGGGGGGCCGCGCTCCGAGCTTGGTCACGATGACGACGTCCGCCTTGCCGCCCAGGGTCTCGGCGAGGTAGCGGTTGGCCGTCCCGTCGCCGTAGAAGTGGGCGGTGTCGAAGTGGTTCACGCCCAGCTCGTAGGCGCGGCGCAGGACCTCGCGGGCCGCGTCCGGGTCGGACATGCGGGGCAGTTGCATCGTGCCGTACCCGACGCGGGCGACCTCGCGGCCGGCCAGGGGGAAGGCACCGCCGGGGCGGGTGGGCATGACGGAGTCATGGGTGGAGTCGGACATCGCAGCCGCTCTCTTCCGTGAGACCATGGAGTACATACCGGAGGACCCTCCGGTAGCTGACTCCAGAATGCCACAACCGGAGACCCCTCCGCTATGCGTGACGCGTCGCAGTCCCCTGAGGCGCCCAACCCCGCCCCGGCTCCGCGCCGACGCCGCTCGGACGCCGAGCGCAACCGGCAGGCCCTGCTCGATGCCGCTCGCGCCGCCCTCACCGACGGCGAGGAGTCGTTCTCCCTGGAGGGCGTCGCACGCGCCGCCGGGGTGGGGATCGGCACCCTGTACCGGCACTTCCCCACGCGGGAGGCGCTGGTGACATCGGCTTACGAGGCCCAGGTCGAGGACCTGCTCGCCCAGGGCGGGCGCCTGCTGGAGGCGCTGCCTCCACGGGAGGCGCTGCGGCGGTGGCTGGACGAGTTCGCGCGTTTCGTGTCGACCAAGCACGGCATGCTCGACGCCCTGCGCCTGGGCATGGTGGAGGCGACGACCCAGCACGACGTGATCAACGCGCGGGAGCGCATGGCGGCCGCGATCGCCCCGATTCTGGCGGCCGGGGCGCGTGACGGTTCTTTGCGCGCGGACGTTCAGCCAAGTGACGTCGTACTGCTGGCCGCCGGCTCCCTCATGCCCGTTCAGGTCGAGGCCGCCCAGTCGGAGCGGCTGCTGGGCCTGATCATGGACGCGCTGCGCCCCGACTGATCCTCCGGCCGCGACCGAAACCGCAACGCACCAGCCCCTGGCACGGGCCCCGGTTCACCGGCCACGGCCGGCCGGGCCCGGGGGCCGGCCGGTGTCCGGGGCGGACCGGCCGCACGGGTTGATGTGGGTCCACACCGCGGGCCGAGCGCCCGCCGGCCCCGGACCGCCTCAGTCGGCGACCGTCGTGCGCGGCTGCGCCCGCGGCGGCGGCGCCGCGTCCGGTGCCGCGAAGACCAGGCGCGGGTCGTTCCCGGAGGCGTACAACCCGATCGCGAACGCGGCCGCGGCCTCCACCAGGCCGGCGCGCTCCAGGCTCCCGGCGGGGACCGGTGTCGCGCCGAGGTCGCGCACGAGCCCGCCGGCGACGGCCAAAGCGTCGGCGGAGTCCCCGCACAGCGGCACGTGCGGCGCGGCGCCGCCGGGGGTCTCGCGAAGTGTGCGCCACACGTCCGCCGGGCACAGCGTGAACGCCTTGACGACGTGCGCGCCGGGGGCCGCGTCGGCGATCCGGCGCGCCAGCGACGGACCGCCGTCGTCGGTCGCGAGGGTGAAGGCGGCCGTCGCCACCGGGTTCACGCAGTCGATGAGGACCCGGCCCCGAAGGGCGCCCTCAGCCGCGCCCAGGGCGCCGAGCGCGCTCAGGGCCGCCGCGTAGGGCACCGCGAGCAGCACCACCGACCCGAAGGCCGCGGCCTCCGCCGGGGTGCCCGCCCGCGCCGCACCGCCCACGCGCGCGGCGAGCGCCTCGGCCCGTTCGGGGCCGCGCCCGCCGAACAGCACGGCGTGCCCGGCGGCGGCCCATCCCCCGCCCAGCGCCTCCGCCATCCCACCGGTACCGATGACTCCGATCCGCATGGCCGTGACCTCACCTTCCGTTGCCGGGCCGGCTGCTGAAGCGCCGACCGCTCGGCAGCGAGCGTAGGGAGGACGACGGACACCGATCGGTACTCATCGGGTGCTGTTTACTTGCCTGGTGTCGGAGCGGGCGGGAACGCCGCCGACGCGCGGAGCGGCCGGGCCGGGGCACCGGCCGAGGGGCGGGGAGGGGCGGGGAGGGCGAACAAGGTGGCGGACACCACGGGGGCGGCAGGGGCGGCGGGCGACCACCGGCCCCACCCGGAGGCGGGCCACGCGGCCTGGGGCGCGCACGAGCCGGCGGCACGCCTGGACCAGCCGTTCCTCGCGGACTGCCGGGCCCGGCTCGCCTTCGACCTGTTCACCCATACCTGGAACAGCGTTGTCCTCTTCGGCCTGCGCACGGGCCCGCGCCGCCCGGGTGAACTGCGCGAGGAGATCGGCGGGATCAGTGCCAAGGTGCTCAACCAGACCCTCCGGCGCCTGGCCGACTCCGGTCTGGTGGAGCGGACGGCCTATGCCGAGGCGCCGCCGAGGGTGGAGTACGGGTTGACGCCCCTCGGCCAGACCATCATGGAACCGCTGGCGGCACTGGCCGCGTGGGCGGCCGAACACGGAGACGAGGTCGCGGAGGCGCAGGAGCGGGCCCGGTTGCGCCGGGAGGAGCCGGCGGAGGGCGATGAGCGCGGAGGGGGAGAAACCCCGCTCCGGGAGTAGACGGGGGTACGGGGTACCGCGCGCCCGGCCGGGGCCGGTCAGGGCCGCTCGGGGTCGCCGCCCGGTCCGCGGGCCTCGCCGGGCCGCGCCTTGAGGAAGGGCCGCACGTCAAAGAACGACTGCGGCCGCCCTGGAAGCCTGCTGGCGCCGGGCGCGCGCAGTCCGTCGAGGATGAGGGTGATGTAGCGGTTGGCGATGTCCCCGCGCCCGTCGTCGGCGAAGGCGTGCGGGGAGGTCAGGATCCCGGCCAGGAGCACGAGGACGTCGCCGACGTCGACGTCCGGCCGCAGGGAGCCTTCGGCCTGGGCCCGGCGCACCAGCTCCGACAGGATCTCGGCCAGCCCGCGCCCCGCCTGCCGGCTCTCCACACTCCGCGCCAAGGCCTGAGCACCGGCGGAGGACAGCGAGAACCGCAGGCTCAGCCGCAGTTCCAGGGAGTGGTGGAGGAACCGGGTCAGAGCGCCCCAGGCGTCCGGCTCCTCGGCGACCGCCACGCGCACCCGCTCCAGGACGGCCTCGAACGTGCTCTCGGCTATGGCCGCGATCAGGCTCTCCCGGTCGGGGAACCGCCGGTAGAGCGTGCCCACGCCGACGCCGGCCCTGCGCGCGATGTCCTCCATGGGAGCGTCGAGTCCCCGCTCCGCGAACAAGGACGCGGCGGCTCTGACAATGAGATCGCGGTTGCGGCGCGCGTCAGCGCGCAGCCGGCCGGTACCTCGGGGTGTGCCCGCTGGTGTGTCCATACATCCCGCGCATCAGAGAGGTGATGACGCGCTCATCTTCGCACGCGGGCCCGTTGTCGGGGGGCGCGGCCTCGGCAATCGGCCACCGACGGCCAGGAATGTGGAATGCGTGTGCGCAATCCCGTTCACGGGCACGGAGGCCGCAAAACGGATAGGTCGTTCTTGGGCATAAAAAAGGGGGGACTCCTTATACAGGAGTCCCCCCAAAGTGAATTGCGGCAGCAACCTACTCTCCCACCCCACAACAGGGCAGTACCATCAGCGTAAAGAGGCTTAACGACCGGGTTCGGAAAGAGACCGGGTGTGACCCTCCCACCATAACCACCGCAAACCCAACCCCCACACCCACCAACAAAGCAGGCCCAGGGAAAACAATGAACAGTGTGCGCGAACACCCAGCATCCATGGCGGACAAGCCCTCGGCCCATTAGTACCGGTCAGCTCCACGCCTCACAACGCTTCCACCACCAGCCTATCAACCCAGTCATCAACTGGAAGCCTTACCCCCACAACAGGGCAGGAGACCTCATCTCGGAGCAAGCTTCCCACTTAGATGCCTTCAGCGGTTATCTCTCCCGAACGTAGCCAACCAGCCATGCCCCTGGCGGAACAACTGGCACACCAGCGGTTCGTCCGTCCCGGTCCTCTCGTACTAGGGACAGCCCTCCACAAGTCTCCAACGCGCGCAGCGGATAGGGACCGAACTGTCTCACGACGTTCTAAACCCAGCTCGCGTGCCGCTTTAATGGGCGAACAGCCCAACCCTTGGGACCAACTCCAGCCCCAGGATGCGACGAGCCGACATCGAGGTGCCAAACCATCCCGTCGATACGGACTCTTGGGGAAGATCAGCCTGTTATCCCCGGGGTACCTTTTAGCCGTTGAGCGACACCACTTCCACACGCCGGTGCCGGATCACTAGTCCCTGCTTTCGCACCTGCTCGACACGTCCGTCTCACAGTCAAGCTCCCTTGTGCACTTACACTCACCACCTGATTACCAACCAGGCCGAGGGAACCTTTGGGCGCCTCCGTTACCCTTTAGGAGGCAACCGCCCCAGTTAAACTACCCACCAGACACTGTCCCCGAACCGGATCACGGCCCAAGGTTAGATGCCCGAAACAGCCAGAGTGGTATTTCACCAACGCCTCCACCACCACTAGCGTGACAGCTTCACAGGCTCCCACCTATCCTACACAAACCATCCCAAACACCAATGTCAAGCTATAGTGAAGGTCCCGGGGTCTTTCCGTCCTGCTGCGCGAAACGAGCATCTTTACTCGTACTGCAATTTCACCGGGCCCGCGGTTGAGACAGCGGGGAAGTCGTTACGCCATTCGTGCAGGTCGGAACTTACCCGACAAGGAATTTCGCTACCTTAGGATGGTTATAGTTACCACCGCCGTTTACTGGCGCTTAGATTCCCAGCGACACCCCTCCGAAAAAGGGGCTGACCAGTCCTCTTAACGTTCCAGCACCGGGCAGGCGTCAGTCCGTATACAGCGTCTTACAACTTAGCACGGACCTATGTTTTTAATAAACAGTCGCTTCCCCCTGGTATCTGCGACCCCACCCAGCTCAAGACGCAAAGGCCCATCACCAGACAGGGCTCCCCTTCTCCCAAAGTTACGGGGACAATTTGCCGAGTTCCTTAACCACGGTTCACCCGAACGCCTCGGTATACTCTACCTGACCACCTGCGTCGGTTTCGGGTACTGGCCGCCTGCGCACTCGCTAGAGGCTTTTCTCGACAGCACGGGATCACTCACTTCACCAAAAACGGCTCGGCATCACGCCTCACCCCTCACAGGGCACGGATTTACCAACACCCCGGGCTACACGCTTACCCCCGGACAACCACCGCCGGGTAGAGCTACCCCACTGCGTCACCCCATCACTTGCCTACACACCCATCGGATCCCAGACGCACCACAAGGCCAGACCCGAAGGCCCAACCCCAGACACGCCCGGTTAGCATCAGGGCTATCAACATGGACGCGCACAAACGGGTACGGGAATATCAACCCGTTATCCATCGACTACGCCTGTCGGCCTCGCCTTAGGTCCAGACTCACCCTGGGCGGATTAACCTGCCCCAGGAACCCTTAGTCAATCGGCGCCGGAGTTTCCCACTCCGGTATCGCTACTCATGCCTGCATTCTCACTCGCACACCCTCCACCCCAGATCACTCTGGAACTTCACCGGACGCACGACGCTCCCCTACCAACCCACACTCGCGTGCAGGCTCCACAGCTTCGGCGGTGTACTTAAGCCCCGCTACATTATCGGCGCAGAATCACTTGACCAGTGAGCTATTACGCACTCTTTAAAGGATGGCTGCTTCTAAGCCAACCTCCTGGTTGTCTCAGCAACTCCACAACCTTTCCCACTTAGCACACACTTAGGGGCCTTAGCTGATGATCTGGGCTGTTTCCCTCTCGACTACGAAGCTTATCCCCCGCAGTCTCACTGCCATGCTCCACTCCACCGGCATTCGGAGTTTATCTGACCTCAGTAACCTTGTCGGGCCCATCAGCCAAACAGTAGCTCTACCTCCAGGGAGCACCACACAACGCTGCACCTAAATGCATTTCGGGGAGAACCAGCTATCACGGAGTTTGATTGGCCTTTCACCCCTACCCACAGCTCATCCCCCAGGTTTTCAACCCTGGTGGGTTCGGGCCTCCACGAAGTCTTACCTCCGCTTCACCCTGGCCATGGGTAGATCACCCCGCTTCGGGTCCACAGCATGCGACTCAACGCCCTATTCAGACTCGCTTTCGCTACGGCTACCCCACCCGGGTTAACCTCG
Organism: Streptomonospora nanhaiensis; assembly: GCF_013410565.1. Lineage (NCBI taxonomy): Bacteria > Bacillati > Actinomycetota > Actinomycetes > Streptosporangiales > Nocardiopsidaceae > Streptomonospora > Streptomonospora nanhaiensis. The sequence goes on along the minus strand of NZ_JACCFO010000001.1, from coordinate 4,398,277 downwards.
CCACACACCACGACTCGCAGGCTCATTCTTCAAAAGGCACGCCATCACCCCACACCAAAGCAGAGCTCTGACGGCTTGACAGCACACGGTTTCAGGTACTATTTCACAACCCCTCACCGGGGCACTTTTCACCTTTCCCTCACGGTACTCGTCCACTATCGGTCACCAGGACGTATTCAGGCTTAGCAGGTGGTCCTGCCAGATTCACACGGAATTCCTCGGGCTCCGCGCTACTCGGGAACGCATCCAATGAGACATGCCCTGCCTTCACCTACGGGACTCTCACCCACTACGGCGCCGCTTCCCAACGGCTTCAGCTAACAGAACACACCCCACACCAGGCCGGCAGACCCAGTACAGACACGCCCCACAACCCCACGAACGCAACGACTGCCGTCTATCACACGCCCGCGGTTTAGCCACCATCCCCTTTCGCTCACCACTACTCAGGGAATCACTATTGTTTTCTCTTCCTGCGGGTACTGAGATGTTTCACTTCCCCGCGTCACCACCAACCGCCCTATACATTCAGGCAGCGGCAACCCGACACAACTCGGGCTAGGTTCCCCCATTCGGACACCCACGGATCACAGCTCGGTTGACAACTCCCCGTGGACTATCGCGGCCTCCCACGTCCTTCATCGGCGCCTGGTGCCAAGGCATCCACCGTATGCCACACATACTTGGCCACCACAGATACAAGATGCTCGCGCACACTATCCACAAATCAAAACACCAGCCACACACCCAACCACAACCCCACAAACCCCACTCACAGAGGCTTGAGACCACGGGTCTTCATCAGGGTGGCAAGCAGGAAACAACCAACGGTTGCCCCCTCAGACACCCAACAGCGCGTGACAACATCTCCATGCCATCCCAGAAAGAACCACCCAGACAAACCAGGCAGAACCAACCAGGTCCACTTACGAGTCCGCCGGCATAACGGAAAAACAACCGGCTCAAAAGACTCCTTAGAAAGGAGGTGATCCAGCCGCACCTTCCGGTACGGCTACCTTGTTACGACTTCGTCCCAATCGCCAGCCCCACCTTCACTCACTCCCTCCCCGAAGGGTTAGGCCACAAGTTTCGGGTGTTGCCGACTTTCATGACGTGACGGGCGGTGTGTACAAGGCCCGGGAACGTATTCACCGCGGCATTGCTGATCCGCGATTACTAGCGACTCCACCTTCATGGGGTCGAGTTGCAGACCCCAATCCGAACTGAGACCGGCTTTTAGGGATTCGCTCCACCTCACGGCATCGCACGCCCACTGTACCGGCCATTGTAGCATGTTTGCAGCCCAAGACATAAGGGGCATGATGACTTGACGTCATCCCCACCTTCCTCCGAGTTGACCCCGGCAGTCTCCCATGAGTCCCCACCATCACGTGCTGGCAACATGGAACAAGGGTTGCGCTCGTTGCGGGACTTAACCCAACATCTCACGACACGAGCTGACGACAGCCATGCACCACCTGTCACCGATCCCAAAAAGGACCCACCATCTCTGATGGATTACCGGCGATGTCAAACCTTGGTAAGGTTCTTCGCGTTGCGTCGAATTAAGCAACATGCTCCGCCGCTTGTGCGGGCCCCCGTCAATTCCTTTGAGTTTTAGCCTTGCGGCCGTACTCCCCAGGCGGGGCGCTTAATGCGTTAGCTACGGCACGGGAACCGTGGAAAGCCCCCACACCTAGCGCCCAACGTTTACAGCGTGGACTACCAGGGTATCTAATCCTGTTCGCTCCCCACGCTTTCGCTCCTCAGCGTCAGGTAAGGCCCAGAGACCCGCCTTCGCCACCGGTGTTCCTCCTGATATCTGCGCATTTCACCGCTACACCAGGAATTCCAGTCTCCCCTACCTACCTCTAGCATGCCCGTATCCACTGCAAAACCGGAGTTAAGCCCCGGACTTGCACAGCAGACGCGACACACCACCTACGAGCTCTTTACGCCCAATAATTCCGGACAACGCTCGGACCCTACGTATTACCGCGGCTGCTGGCACGTAGTTGGCCGGTCCTTATTCCCCACCTACCGTCAACCCCCACCGATATGGGGGCCTGCGTCAGTGGTAAAAGAGGTTTACAACCCGAAGGCCGTCATCCCCCACGCGGCGTCGCTGCGTCAGGCTTCCGCCCATTGCGCAATATTCCCCACTGCTGCCTCCCGCAGGAGTCTGGGCCGTGTCTCAGTCCCAGTGTGGCCGGTCGCCCTCTCAGGCCGGCTACCCGTCACCGCCTTGGTAGGCCACTACCCCACCAACAAGCTGATAGGCCGCGAGCCCATCCCCAACCGAAACAACTTTCCACACCAGATCATGCGACCCGGTGTCGTATCCGGTATTAGACCGGGTTTCCCCGGCTTATCCCAGAGTCAGGGGCAGGTTGCTCACGTGTTACTCACCCGTTCGCCGCTCGTGTACCCCGAAGGGCCTTACCGCTCGACTTGCATGTGTTAAGCACGCCGCCAGCGTTCGTCCTGAGCCAGGATCAAACTCTCCATTAAAGGTCTTCAATCCTGACCGGCCCACCCACACAGGGCGGACCCATCAAAGGAACCCCGAACACCCGAGGGTGTTCAACGGGGCCAAAACAAACATGGCACAAAGAATGTCATACACGCGCTGTTGAGTTCTCAAGAAGCAACCGCTCACCGGGTACAAACCCCGAACCCACTCAATCGGCAGGCCCGCAAAGGCTCTTCCCCCACGGGGCGGATCAATCTCCGCGTTTCCGCTTTGTTGTGCTCTCTACTCTACCCGCTTGTCCCGAGTGCTCGTGACAGTCAGTCGGAGTGGAGGCGACCGACTTCCGACGCAGGCGTAACCGCCAGCTTCGTTCGGTCGGTGTTGAGAAGCTTACCGGCTTCCGGCAGTGCTCGTGACAGCTTCCGCGAGCCCGCCCGCGTCCGGTCTCCATGACGCGGGCCTCCGCTCCCCCACCTACTGGTCCACCTCGTTCTCGCGCGCGTCATGCGCCGCTCGGTTGGCGAGCACGTCGTCCATGTGGCTCTCGGCCCAGACCTTGAGGCCGCGCATCGTCGTGTACAGCGAGACCCCGAGGTCGGTCAGCTCGTAGGAGACCGTGACGGGGACCGTCGGCGTCGCGGTGCGGGTGACGAGGCCGTCCCGCTCCAGCGCACGCAGCGTCTGCGTGAGCATCTTCTGGCTGACGCCGGCCAGCAGGCGGGCCAGCTCCGAGTAGCGCATCGCCCGAGGACCGCCGACGTGGTCGGCGTCCTCTCGGCGCAGGCCGTCGCCGCCCAAGGCGGCCAGGACCAGGGCGACCCACTTGTCGGAGATCCGGTCGAGCAGCTTGCGGCTGGGGCACTCCGCCATGAAGGCGTTGTACTCCGCCTTGGCCCGCGCCCTCCTCTGGGCCGCCGTCGTCGTCACCATGGACCGCTCCTCACACTCCCGTTGGTGCCTTACGCACTTTCAGGTGCCTACTTCCCGATGGGAAGCTCCCCTCCCATACTGGCAGCCATCCGTTGTGCACCACGGGCCGGACAACCCACGACGAAGGACGTTGGAATGACCTCGCTCCCCACCTCGCTTCCCGGCGGCACCTGGTCCCTGGGCGACCTGACCGTCACCCGCTTCGGCTACGGCGCCATGCAGCTCGCCGGCCCCGGCGTCATGGGGCCGCCCGCCGACCACGACGGCGCGATCGCCGTGCTCCGCGAGGCCGTCGACCTCGGCATCACCCACATCGACACGAGCGGCGCCTACGGACCGCGCGTCACCAACCGGCTGATCCGGGAGGCCCTGCACCCCTACCCCGACTCGCTGCGCATCGCGACCAAGGTCGGCGCGATCCGCGACGAGCAGGGCGGCTGGCCGCCGGCCCGGACGCCCGAGGACGTGCGCCGCGCCGTATACGAGGACCTTGAAACCCTCGGGCTGGACGTACTCGACCTGGTCAACCTGCGGCTCGGCGACGCCCGGGGGCCCCAGCCCGGCTCGCCGGCCGAGCCGTTGGAGGCGCTGGTCGAGCTCCAGCGGCAGGGGCTGATCCGGCACCTGGGCGTGAGCAACGCGACGGCCGAGCAGGTCGCCGAGGCGCGGGCGATCGCGCCGATCGTCTGCGTGCAGAACATGTACAACCTCGCCCACCGCCACGACGACAAGCTGATCGACGAACTCGCCGCCGACGGCGTCGCCTATGTGCCCTTCTTCCCGCTGGGCGGGTTCACCCCACTCCAGTCCTCGGCGCTTTCGGCGGTGGCGGCCCGGCTGGACGCGGCACCGATGTCGGTGGCCCTGGCCTGGCTGCTGCACCGGTCGCCGAACATCCTGCTGATCCCCGGCACCTCGTCGGTTGCGCACCTGCGTGAGAACGCCGCCGGCGCGGGTCTCACGCTGTCGGCCGAGGACCTCGCCGAGCTTGACGCGATCGGCTGACCGGCGGCCGGTCGCCGCGCCGCCCCGGCCCGCCGGGGCGGCGCGGCCTCACAGCTTCTCGATCGGCGCGTACTTCACCAGGAAGTCCTTCTCGCCGATGTCGGCGCCGAAGTCGATGCGCGCCTTGGTCTTGTCGCCGACGCCGTCCACCAGCAGCACCGTGCCCAGGCCGAAGGAGTCGTGGGTGACCTTGTCGCCCGGGGACAGCGACGGCACGTTTGCGCTCGCCCCCGTGGCGGCTCTGCGCGAGGGGGGTTCGACGCGGCGGCGCGGCGCTGCGGCGGCCATGGACGACTGCGCGCGGCGCCAGTCGATCAGCTCGGCCGGGACCTCGTCCAGGAAGCGCGACGGGGGGTTGAACGACGGTGCGCCCCACGCGCTGCGCACGGCCGAGCGGGTGAGGTACAGCCGCTCCTGGGCGCGGGTGATGCCGACGTAGGCCAGGCGGCGCTCCTCCTCCAGTTCGGACTTCTCGCCCAGGGTCCGCATGTGCGGGAAGACGCCGTCCTCCAGGCCGGTGAGGAAGACGACGGGGAACTCCAGACCCTTGGCCGAGTGCAGGGTCATCAGCGTCACGACGCCGCCGCTGTCGTCGGCGTCGGGGATCTGGTCGGTGTCGGCCACCAGGGAGATCTGCTCCAGGAAGTCGACCAGGGTCGGCTCGGGCGCCTCGGGCCGCGGGCCGTCGCCCGCGCCGTCCTGGGCTCCTTCGGTGCCACCGGTGCCACCGGTGCGCTCCGCCGGGGGCGCCGCCTCGCCGGACTCCGCCTGGGCGATGTCGGCGTCCTCGTCCTCGGCGTAGAGCGGGCCGGTGAAGGTGCTCTCGAACTCGCGGGCGACCTCGACGAACTCCTCCAGGTTCTCCACCCGGCTCTCGTCCTGGATGTCCTTGGAGTTGGCCAGTTCCGACAGGTAGCCGGTGCGCTCCAGGACCGCCTCGACGATCTCGGCGGGCGAGCCCTCCTCGGCGATCTCGCGGAGTTCGTCCAGCAGCGCGACGAAGTCGCGGATGGCGTTGAGGGAGCGGGTGGCCAGCACCGGCACGGCGTCCTCGGCCCGGCGCAGGGCGCGGGCGAAGGAGATGCGCTCGCGGGCCGCGAACAGCTCGATGGTCTCCTCGGCGCGGTCGCCGATGCCCCGCTTGGGGACGTTGAGGATCCGGCGCAGGCTGACGGTGTCCTCGGGGTTGGCGATCACCCGGAGGTAGGCGAGGATGTCGCGGATCTCCTTGCGCTCGTAGAAGCGCACGCCGCCGACGATGCGGTAGGGCAGGCCGGTGCGGATGAACACGTCCTCGAACACGCGCGACTGGGCGTTGGTGCGGTAGAAGACCGCCACCTGGCCGGGGGAGCAGGCGCCGTCGTCGGTCAGCCGGTCGATCTCCTGGACGACGAACGCGGCCTCGTCGTGCTCGTTGTCGGCGACGTAGCCGACGATCGCGGGGCCGTGCCCCTGCTCCGACCACAGGTTCTTGGGCGGGCGGTCGGAATTGCGCTCGATGACGGCGTTGGCCGCGGACAGGATGGTCTGCGTGGAGCGGTAGTTCTGCTCCAGCAGGATGGTGCGGGCCTGGGGGTAGTCGCGCTCGAACTCCAGGATGTTGCGGATGGTGGCGCCGCGGAAGGCGTAGATGGACTGGTCGGCGTCGCCGACCACGCACAGCTCCGAGGCGGGCACGGCGGCACCGGGGGTGTCCTCGCCGACGAGGAGCCGGACGAGTTCGTACTGGGCGTGGTTGGTGTCCTGGTACTCGTCGACCATGACGTGCCGGAACCGGCGCCGGTAGTGCTCGGCGACCTCGGGGAACATCTGGAGCAGGTTGACCGTGATCATGATCAGGTCGTCGAAGTCCATGGCGCCGGCCTCGTGCAGCCGCCGCTGGTAGAGCGTGTAGGCCTCGGCGAGCTTCTTGTCCTGGGCGCTCTGCGCCTGCTCGCTGAAGGTGTCGTAGTCGACAAGCTCGTTCTTCAGGTTGGAGACCTGCGCGGAGAACGACTTGGGCGGGAACCGCTTGGGGTCGAGGTCCAGCTCCTTGCACACCAGCTGCATCAGCCGGCGGGAGTCGGCGGCGTCGTAGATGGTGAAGCTGCTGGGGTAGCCCAGGCGCCCGGCCTCGCGGCGCAGGATCCGCACGCACGCCGAGTGGAACGTCATGACCCACATGGCGTTGGCCACGCGCCCGCCCAGCAGCGCCTCGATGCGCTCCTTCATCTCGGCGGCGGCCTTGTTGGTGAAGGTGATCGCCAGCACCTCGCCCGGGCGCACGCCGCGTTCGGCGAGCAGGTAGGCGATGCGGTGGGTGAGCACCCTGGTCTTTCCGGAGCCGGCCCCGGCGACGATCAGCAGCGGGCTGCCGGCGTGGGTGACGGCTTCGCGCTGCGGGGCGTTCAGACCTTCGAGGAGCGGCGATGCGGTACGGGAGGACGACACGCCTCCCAGGTTACGGGGCTCGGGGGGCGGCTGCCGCCGGACCGGGCGCGGCCGGCGCCGGTGCCGTGGCCGCGCCGGGGGAAACGGCCGCGCGGCGGCCGGGGCCCGAACCGCGCGCGCCCGGGGGCGTAGGAGGGCGGGCGCCGCGGCGGCCGCGGCCAGGACGAGGGCGGTGGCGGTGAGCACTCGGTACACGGCGGGGCTCCGATCGGGTGGGCGGCCGGCGGACACGCACAGTGTGCGACGAACCGGCCACGCCGTGCTCCGGTTGTCCACAGGCCGGGGACTCCCCGTGCGGCGCCGGTCGTCCCTAGAGTGGCCTCCCCAGCGGGTGCGCTGCGCGCTACGGGGAGGAGCGGGAAATGGCGGAGGACGGCGGGGATGGGAGCGCGGGTGCGGCGCCGGACCGGCCGAGGAGCCGGGGCCTGGTCGTCGCGTGCGCGAACGTGGCCGGCGGGCGGCTGGTGGACGAGGCCGGCGACTACGCGCCGGGCGACCGCACCGAGCGGTTCGCCGCCGCCCTGGCCCGGCACCGGCCCGAGATCGTGGCCGTGAGCGAACTCGACTGCACGCGGGGGTCGCGGCAGCTGAACCGGCTGGTCGAGGGGCTGGGCTGGCCGGAGGTCCACGCGGAGTCCCGCCCGGCCAGCGACTCCCACATCCCCGGGGTGGGCAAGCTCGGCATCGGGATCGCCTCCCGCTACCCCCTGAGCGACCTGCGCTGGATCGAGGTCCCCCCGCCGCCCCTGCGCTTCCTGCACTGGCGGACCGGCAAGGAGCTGAAGTGGCATCCCAAGGGGATGCTGCTGGCCACCGCCGAAGGGCCCTTCGGCGCCGTGCGGATCGCCTCGGTCCAGGTGCCGCCCCTCCACATGGGCCGCGACGAGTCCGGGCGCGTGTACTCCTACGACCGCGGCCCCGGCCTGGCCTACCGGGAGCGGCTTCGGGACTTCTTGGACGCCGCGCTGCGCGGGCCCGACGGGGCGCCATTGCGCCGCACGGTCATCCTGGGCGACATGAACATGCCCACCCCCGAGGCGGTGTTCACCGACCTGGCCGGCGCCCGGCTGCGCGACGGGTTCGGCTCGGGGCCGCCGCCCGCCACCACGCCCGACGGCCGGTCCATCGACCGCGCGTTCGTCACGGACGACCTGCGGGTGCGGGAGGGCGGGACGATCGCGATGCCGCCCGAGAACGGGCTGGGGCCCGACCACTACCCGTGCGTGTTCGACGTGCGGCCGCGCGCCTGGGAGGCCGACCGGGTGCGGGCCCTCGCCCGCCGCCGCACCCGCGAGGCGCTGCGGCCGGCGGCGCGCCGCCCCGGCCCGCCCACCGACCCCCGCCCCCGGCTCCGGTAGGCCCGCCGCGCGCGACCGGGCCGCCCGCGGGGGCCGCGCACCGGGTGTCTACCCTTGTCGGGGCGCGGCCGCCCCGTGCCCGCCGACGACGTCGCTGAAGGAGGCACACCGGTGCGGATCTATGTCGACTGCGATCCCGGGATCGACGACGCCATGGCCCTGGCCTACGTCACCGCCGGCCCGGACGCCGAGATCGTCGGCGTGGGCACCGTCTTCGGCAACAACGGCGTCGACGTCACCACGGACAACGCGCTGCGGCTGCTGGAGCTGTACGGCCGCCCCGAGGTGCCGGTGGCGCGCGGCGCCGCCCGGCCGCTGGCGCAGCCGCCGCGCTCGGCCGAGCACGTGCACGGCCGCAACGGGCTGGGCGAGGTGGACCTGCCCGCGCCCGCCGGGGCGCCCGTGGACCACTCGGCCGCCGAGATGCTGGTGCGCGCGGCCCGTTCGGCGCCCGGCGCGCTGGACGTGCTCGCGCTGGGCCCGCTGACCAACATCGCGCTGGCGCTGAGCCTGGAGCCGGAGCTGCCCCGGCTGCTGCGCCGGGTGGTGGTGATGGGCGGCGCGGTGCGGGCGCCGGGCAACGTCACCCCGTGGGGCGAGGCCAACGTCGTCGCCGACCCCGAGGCGGCCGAGACGGTGCTGGCGGCCGGGTTCGACGCGGTGCTGGTGCCGCTGGACGTCACCATGCGGACGGTGGCCACGACCGCGTGGCTGGAGGAGCTGAAGACGGTGGCGGGGCGGCGCGCCGAGACCGCGTCGGCGTTCCTGGACTTCTACGCCGGCTGGTACTCCACCGTGTTCGGGGAGCGCCAGTGCGCGATGCACGACCCGCTGGCCGCCGCGATCCTGCTGGACGAGGCGGTGGCGACCGAGACGGTGGAGGTGCCGGTGCGGGTGGAGCTGCGCGGGGAGTTCACGCGCGGCATGACCCTGGCCGACATGCGCCTCAACCGCGACCTGGGCGACGGCCGCCCGCCGGTGCGGGTGGTGGGCGCCGCCGACGGCACGGTGTTCCTGGCCCGGATGCTGGACGCGCTGCGCTGAGGTCCTGCGGGCCGCGCGCCCGCCGCCGCGCCGGCGGCGGGCCCGGGCTCGGCCGCTAGACGAGCTTGCGCGCGGTGGCCCACCGGCTCAGCTCGTGCCGGTTGGACAGCTGGAGCTTGCGCAGCACCGAGGAGACGTGCGTCTCGACCGTCTTGACCGAGATGAACAGCTCCTTGGCGACCTCCTTGTAGGCGTAGCCGCGGGCGATGAGCCGCAGCACCTCGCGTTCGCGCTGGGTGAGCCGGTCCAGCTCGGGGTCCATGGGCGGGGCGTCGGTGGCCGAGAAGGCGTCGAGCACGAACCCGGCCAGGCGGGGGGAGAACACGGCGTCGCCGTCGGCCACCCGCACGATGGCGTCGGCGAGTTCGCGGCCGGAGATGGTCTTGGTGACGTAGCCGCGCGCGCCGCCGCGCACCACGCCGATGACGTCCTCGGCGGCGTCGGAGACCGACAGCGCCAGGAAGCGGATCTCGGGGTGCTGGGGCAGGACGCGGCGCAGTACCTCGCCGCCGCCTCCGCCGGGCAGGTGGACGTCGAGCAGCACGAGGTCGGGGCGCTTGTCGGCGATCTCGCGGACCGCGCTGTCGACGTCGCCCGCCTCGCCGACGACGTCGACGGCGTCGCCCAGCTCGCCGCGCACGCCGCTGCGGAAGAGGCGGTGGTCGTCAACGATCACGACGCGCGGTACGGCGGCGCCGGAGGCAAAGGTGCTGTTCTGGTCGTCCACACGTTGGACTGTACCCACCCCCGCCCGGCGCGGGAATACCCCCTCCTGCCCGGCTCCGGCCAACCCGCCCGCCGGGCGCCTGTCAGGCCGGCTCCTCCCTCTCGCGCGGCATGCGCAGCTGCACCTCGGTTCCCTCGCCGGGCGCGGTGCGGATGCGGGCGCTGCCGCCGTGGCGCTCCATGCGGCCCAGGATGGAGCCGCGCACGCCCATGCGGTCCTCGGGGATGGCGTCGAGGTCGAAGCCGGCGCCGCGGTCGCGCACGAACACCAGCACCTCCTCGGGCTCGACCTCGCCGAACACCGAGATGCTGTCGGTACCGGCGTACTTGGCGGCGTTGACCATGGCCTCGCGCGCGGCGCGCAGCTCGGCCTGGACGCCGTCGTCGATGGGGCAGTCGCCGACGCACACGACCTCGATCGGCACGCCGTGGGCCTCCTCGACCTCGGCGGCCACCCGCTCCAGCGCGGCCTTGACCGTGGTCTCGGCGTCGGCGGGCCGCTGGTAGAGCCAGCTGCGCAGCGCGCGCTCCTGCACCCGGGCCAGGCGCTGCACCTCGCGCGGGTCCTCGGCGCGGCGCTGGATCAGGGTGAGGGTGTGCAGCACGGAGTCGTGGATGTGGGCGGCGAGTTCGGCGCGCTCCTGGCTGCGGATGCGCTCGCGGCGCTCGCGGTCGCGTTCGCGCACCAGGCCGATGATCCACGGCGCGACGATGAGGGAGATCCCGGCGATGATGGTCAGCGCGAAGGTGAGGCCGGCGCGGGCGGCGGTGAGCTGCTGCTGGAAGGCGAGGAAGCCGATGGCGCCGATGACCACGAGCAGCACGCCCGCGCCGGTGCGGGCCCAGCTCTTGCCCGACTGCGCGAGCACGGTGGAGGCCATCCACTCCTCGCGCACGGCCGGGTTGGCCTGCTGCCACAGGATGGTGGCGCCCAGCGCGCCGAACACCATGAACCACAGCACCGGCTGGAACCAGCCGCCGAACAGCAGCGCGAGCACGCCCAGCCCGCCGGCGAGCGCGCAGTAGGCGATGAGCTGGCTGATGTCGCGGCCCTTGCGCCGGGTGGTGTCGGGCTCGGCGGTGTCGGCGGGGTCCTCGGTGGCGACCGGGGTGAACAGCACCAGGACGACGTAGACGGCGATCCCGATCCCGCCGAAGGCCAGGGCGAGCAGCGCCAGCCGGGCCACGACGGGGTCGATGCCCAGGTGGCGGGCGAGTCCGGCGCCCACGCCGGCGACGAGCCGGCCGCTGCGCGGCCGGGTCAGCTGTGGCGCCGGGGGCGTTCGGGTCGCCGTGTCGGTCACCGTGTCCGTGTCTCCTCGTCCGCAGGGCCGCGGGCGGCCCGCGCGGGGCGCCGGGCCGTTGCCCGCCGCCGCGCCCGGGGCGCGGCGGGGTGTCTCGGTATGTCCTCCAGCATGCCCCCTGCGCGGGCGCGCGGTCATCAGGGGCGCGCCCCGGGTGCGGGCGGCGCGGGCTCAGGGTGGGGTCAGGGTAGATCCCGATGGGCAGCACGGGAGGCGGGCGGCCAGGATGGGGCACATGCGAAGGACCCGGCGGACGGCGGTGGGTGCGGACGGTGAGTGACGAGCGAGGGCCGATGGACGGACCGGAGCGGCGGGAGCACGAGGAGCCCGCGGCCCCGGCGGCCGATGGCGGGCCTTCTGGGATGGACGCGCCAGGCGCGCCCGAGGACCGATGGGCGCACGGTTCCTCGGGCGCGCCTGGCGCGTCGGATCCCGCCGAGCCGGTGGAGCTGATCCGCGACAACGAGCGGGGCCTGATCACGGGCGTGTGCGCCGGGCTGGGCGCCTACACGCGTGTGGACCCCATCGTGTGGCGGATGGCCTTCGCCGTGACCGGGCTGGCCGGGCTCACCGGCCTGCTGCTCTACATCGGCGCGTGGATGGCCATGCGCGACCCCAACCGGGGGCCGGCGATGTTCGAGCAGCTGCTGAACCGGCGCATCGACGAGCGCGCGGTCGTGGCGCTGCTGGGCCTGGGGCTGGCGATCGCCGCGGCGCTCAGCCTCGTGGGCGGGGTGCGGTGGGGCACCCTGATGCTGGCGACCCCGCTGATCCTGGGCCTGCTGGTGGCGCACAACCGGGGCGTGGACCTGCGCCGCACCTACCGCGAGCTGCCGGGGCTGCTGAAGTCGGCCGAGCCCCCGCCGGCCACGCCCGAGCCCGAGCCCAAGCCCGCCTACTACAACCCGGCCCAGCCGTGGGCGCAGGCGCCGGCCGGCCCGGTGGACCTGGCGGTGGTGGCGCGGATCACCGCGGGGCGGTCGGCGGCGCCGGCGCGCGACGCGGGTGAGGACGACGACGGCGACACCGACGGCCCGGACGCCGACGAGCACGACGGGCACGACCGGCGGGGCCGGCGCGGCTCCCGCCGGCAGCGGCGCGCCGAGCGCCGCGCCAGGCGGGGGACGCGGCTGACGGGTTTCGCGCTGCCCGCGATCGTGGCGGCCACCGGGATCACGCTCGGCGTGACCGAGGCGCCCGTCCAGGAGGCCCTGCTCGGGCCGGAGACCGGCCCCCTCTACCTCGGGAGCGTCGTGGTGATCATCGGGGTGGCGCTGCTGCTCGGCACCTGGTTCGGCGACCCGCGCGGGCTGATCGTCCTGGGGGTGGCCGCGACCGCGCTGCTGGTGCTGTCGGCCGCCGTTGACCTCACGGGGCAGCGGTTCGGGGCCGAGGAGTGGCGGCCGCGGTCGGTCGCCGACGTGCGGCAGGGGTACACGCTGACGGTGGGGGTGGCCGAACTCGACCTCACGGAGTTGCCGCTGGAGCCGGGGCAGCGCGTGGACGTCGACGCGACGGTGCGCTACGGGCGGCTGGAGGTGCTGGTGCCGGAGTACGCCCGGGTGGAGGTGCGGGGCGACGCCGCCTTCGGCGAGGTGCGGGTCGACGGCAGCACCCAGTCGGGTACCGGGGTGCGGCTGCGGCGGGTGCTGGAGCCGGTCGCGCCCCCGGAGGGCGCGGCCGCGCCGGCGGGCGGGGCGCGGGGCACGGGGGGCGCTGGAAACACAGAGGGCGCTGAAGGCACTGAAGGCGCGGGGGGCGCGGACAACGGGGCCTCGCCCGCCGGCGGGCGGGGCGGGGAAGGCGGCGGTGCCGACGAGGCGGCGCCGACGCTGGTGCTGGACCTGGACTCCCGATTCGGCGAACTGGAGGTGCGGCGTGTGGCGGCATAGGACCGACTGGGGCTCGCTCATCGCCGGGCTGCTGTTCATCGTGCTGGGGACGGCGTTCATCCTCGGCGGCCCCGGCCGCTGGGGCCTGGACACCGTGTGGATCGTGCCCGTGGTGGCCGTGGGCCTGGGTATCGCCGGAGTGGCGCGGGCGCTGGCGGCCTCGCGCGACCGGCACGGCCCCACGGAGAGCGGCCGGCCGGGCTAGCGCGGCACCGTCGCCGCGCGCACCGCCCGGCCGGCCGGGGCCGGGGCGGCCGGGGCAGGGGGCCCGCGGGGGCCGCGCCCCGGCCGTGCCGCGTCGGGTACGTGCCGGGGCGTGTTGAGGGCGCCGGCCGGCGGGCATACCCCCACCTGTCGGCGCGGCGCCGAGCCGCCGGCGCCCCGGTGGGCGCGTCCGGCACACCACGACGCGGCAGGAAGGCGGCACGGAGCATGAGCGTCCGGCTGAACGACGAGTTCACGGTCCCCGTTCCCGTGGAGCGGGCGTGGGAGGCGCTGCGGGACGCCCGGCTGGTCGCCGCCTGCCTGCCCGGCGCCGTCCTTGACTCCGTGGAGGGCGAGCGGGCGACCGGCCGGCTGCGGGTGCGGATCGGCTCCACCACCGTGACCTACCGGGGGGAGGCCGAGTTCGGCGGCGCCGACCCCGCCCGGCGCCGTGTCGAGGTGCGCGCGTCCGGACGCGAGGCCCGGGGGCCGGGTACGGCGTCGGCCGCGATCACGGCCCGCCTGTCCGAGGCGGAGGGCGGAGCGGCGACCCGGGTGGCCGTGTCCGCCGACCTCACCGCGACCGGCCGCGCCGCCGGGTTCGGGCCCGACGTGCTCGCGCGCGTCGGAGCCCGGCTGGTGGCGCGCTTCGCGGCCCGGATCGCCGCCGAACTGGGCGGGGGCGGCGCCGAGGAGGCCGCGGGGGCGGGCGCGCGGGTGGACGCGGTCGTGCCGCCCCAGGCGGCGATGCCCGAAGAGGTCACGGCGGCCCGGCGCCACGGCGGCGCGCGCGCCGAGGCGCGGCTGGAGCACGCCGCGGCCGCGGGTGGCGGGCCCGGTCCGCGGGACGCCTCCGGCCCGCCCCCGGCGGCCGGCGGAAAGGGCGGGGGCGCCGACACGCTCGGGCCCGCCCTCCGGCGCGCGCTGCCCGTGCTCGGCGCGCTGGTCCTGCTGGCGGTCGTGGCGCGGTGGCTGCTCCGGCGGTGCGCGGGGTGGTCCGGGGGCGGAGGGCGCCGCAGCGGGCGTCCGCCGGGTCAGGGGCGGCCGCGGCCGCACGGCACAGTGTGACCGGTGCGCGGGGCGGGGACCGGCGCCGCTGGCCGGAACCGGCAATTCGCGCGGGAGCCGTCGACAGCCGGGGCGCGCTGGGTCACGCTGTGGCCGAGACCGCTTGACCGAAAGGCGTTCCCCCATGCGTGGTCTGCTGCGCACGACCTTCCTGTCGGCCGCCGCCCTCGCCGCGTTGGCGGCGGCACCCGTCGCGGCGTCGGCCGCCTCGGCACCGCCGGACTGCTCTCCGGGCAGCATCTGCGGCTACACCGAGTACGGCTTCCGGGGCGAGCCCATCCCGCTGAAGGCGGGGGTGGGCTGCGTCAACCTCCAGGTGCCGATCCGCTCGATCGCCAACACCTACGGCAGCCCGGGGATCCCCGCCGCGGCGGCGGTCTACGACTCCCCCGGCTGCACGGGCGGCATGGTGGCCCAGGTCGGCCAGGAGCAGTCCGACACCATGATCATTCCGGACGGAGTCAGCGTCTACCTGGTCTGGTAGCGCGCGGCGGCTCCCCGGGGGCACGGCCCGGGGAGCCCCACCCCGCGCGCGGGAAGGGGCACAGCGCCGGCGCCGCCCGCCCGCGGGTGCCGGGGGCGATGTCCGTATCGGGACCCTGGACCCGGCTCGCCGCCCGCCGCATCCGGATCGGCCTTTTCCCGGAACCCTGTTCGGAGTTTACGCGTCGGAGGGGGTGTCGTCACCGCCCGTCGCCGCCTCGCCGCCTCCGGCGAGCGCGTCGCGCGGTCCGGTAGTCCACAGATCGGAGACCCCCCGTGTCCGTCGCCCGCCACGCGCGCCGCCTCCGCCTCCCCCACAGCGTCGTTCCCGCCGCGCTGGTCGTCGTGCTGTCCGCGATTCCCGCCGGCTGCGGCGGCGGCGAGGAGCCCGCGCCGGCGCCCTCGCCCTCCGACCAGGCCGCCGACCCCTCCCCCTCCCCCTCGGCCGAGCCGATCGAACTGCCGGCCTCGGTCGAGAACCCGCCCTGGCGCGGCGAGGTCGGCGCCAACGACCGGGGCGAACTCACCGTCACCAGCTACAACGGCGACGTGTCGCCCGTGCAGCACCAGACCCGGGTGACCTTCAAGTCCGCCACCGCCACCCCCGAGGGCGTGGAGTTCCTGCTGCACTTCCTGTGGAACGTGGCCGAGCCGGACGGCGAGGTCTACCACAGCCAGATCTACGCCGAGTCGGGCGGCGAGCGCCACACCACGGGCGAGGAGGGGGTCATGACCTCCTACGCCACCGCCCAGGCCACCAGCGAGATGGTCATCGAGCACACCTTCGTGATCCCCGGCGCCCCCGAGTCCGGCGCGATCTTCTTCCAGGGCGAGACCTACGAGGCCGACGGCACCGGCCTGCCGCCCATCGGGGTCTGCTACACCGCCGGCGCCGAGTTCACCGCCGAGGGCTGCGCCTGACACCGCCGCCGCCCGCCCCCGACCGCCCGCCGCCCGGACTCGGCGCGCTCACCGGCACCGGCCCCGCCCACATCGGCCGCTTCCGGGTGGTGGGCCGCCTGGGCGCGGGCGGCATGGGGCCGAGGCGCTGCACGCGGTCCACGCGGACCGGCGGCGGAACCCGCGCCGGCAGGCCGGTTTCGGGCTGATAAACCACGCTTCTTACGGACGTCCCGAGATGCCCGAAAGCACTATGATCATCCCGCATGTCGGCCTAACGACGAGAAAGAACCCACCATGAGCGCGCACCCCGGGGCCGATGGTGTGCCCCTCCCCCCTGAACTGCGGCCGCTGGACGGCGGCGATCCCCGTGCCATCGGCCCCTACACGGTGGTCGGGCGGCTGGGGCAGGGGGGCATGGGCACCGTCTTCGGCGCGGTGGGCGCCGAGGGCACCTGCATCGCGGTCAAGGTGGTCCACGAGCGCTTCGCCGAGGACCCCGCGTTCCGGGAGGCCTTCGCGCGCGAGGTCGAGCTGATGCGGCGGGTGCGCGGCGTCTACACCGCGGCCGTGCACGCCGCCGACACCGAGGCCGCGCGCCCCTGGGTGGCCACCGACTTCGTACCGGGGACAACCCTGCGCCGGCGCGTCGAGCAGGAGGGGCCGCTGGAGCCCGACATGCTCCTGGCGTTCGCCGCCGGTACCGCCGAGGCGCTGACCGCCATCCACGCCGCCGGGATCGCGCACTGCGACGTCAAGCCCGGCAACGTCATGCTCTCCCCCGAGGGGCCGCGCGTCCTCGACTTCGGCATCGCGCGCCCCGCCGGCCGCAGCGCGGCCGGGCGCACCGCCGGGGCGACCTTCGGCTCGCCGGGCTGGGTGAGCCCCGAGCGCTACCGGGGCGCCGAGCCGGGCATGCCCGCCGACGTGTTCGCCTGGGGCTGCCTGGTCGCCTACGCCGCCACCGGGCGCCCGCCGTTCGGCACCGGCGACGCCCAGGACAAGCGGCGGCGGACCCTCGCGGGCGACGCCGACCTGGCCGGGGTGCCCGACACCCTGCGGCCGGTGGTCGAACTGGCCATGGCCGCCGACCCGGCCGCGCGGCCCACCGCCGAGAGCGTCTACCGGGGGCTGATCGCGTTCGCCTCGCCCGACGACATCTCGCGCGTGGAGACCCGCGACCTCACCCGGCGGCTGCTGGACGTGGTGGGCAGCCGCTGGCGCGGCATCGACGCGAGCTGGCACGACCCGCGGAAGTGGCTGGCGGCCGCCCGGTTCGCCGGCGCGGTCGGCGGCGCGGCGCTGGCCGCGGGCGGCGGTGCGGCCGGCGTGGGCGGTGCCGGCGCCGGTGCGGCGGGCGCCGCCGGTGCGGGGGCGGGCACGGGAGGCGCCGGAGGCGGCGCCGGGCTCGCGGGGGCCGCGGGCGGCGCCGGCGCGGCGGGCGCCACGGGCGCGGGCGGCGCCGGCGCGGCCGGGGGCGCCACCGCCGGGGCCGCGGCGGGCGGGCTGAAGATCGGCGCCATCGCCGCCTCGGCCGTCATCGTGGTCGGCGGCCTGGGCGCGGGCGGGTACTTCACCCTCGACGCGCTCTCCTCGGAGAACGAGCCGCCGCAGGAGCAGGCCGCACCCTCGCCCTCGCCCACCCTGGGCACGCCCGACGAGATCGTCGCCGGGATCGTGCGGACGGTGGAGACCGCCGACAGCTACCGCGCCGTCGAGGCGACCACGCCCACCGACGGCCTCCCCTCGCAGGTGGAGCACGTGCTCTCCACCTCCGGCGGCGAACCCGTCTTCCAGACGACCACCGTCACCGGCAGCCCCGAGTCGCCCGAGTTCGCCATGGACCTGATCTACCGGCCCGAGGCCGACACGCTCATCGAGCGCACCTGGGGCCCGGGGGCGCCCTCCGACGACTACGTCGCCTCGTCCACCGCCGTGAACGAGGCCGTCCGCTGGCAGAACTCGCGCGCCGTCGTGCTCGCCCCGCTGGAAAGCCTGGCCGACACCATGGAGGTCGGCGGGCGGAGCGAGGACGAGGTCGACGGCACCCCGGCGGTGCGCGTCACCGGCACCTTCGACCTGGACGTGCCCAACGGGGAGTTCCCCTTCGAGGCCGACGGCCTGGACTTCAGCCTGTGGGCGGCCATGGACGGCAGCCCGCTCCGGCTGGAGTACGAACTCACCGGCGACGACCCCCTCGCCGCCACCGAGTACGTCTGGACCTACGGCGGCTTCGACGGCCTGGACGGCGACCTGTGCGGCGCGGTCGAGGGCGTCCCCTCCGTGGAGCGGGCCCTGCTGGTGCCCACCGACGACGGCATCGACTGCGGCGAGGCGCGCGCCGTCGCCGAGGAGTACCTGGCCATGCCCGACGAGGAGAAGGAGGGCAGCGGCTACGTCGCCGAGGTGGACGGCTGGGTGTGCGGGCTGGCCTCCACCGCCGAGGTGGCCAACCGCCTGTCGGAGGCGGCCGGCACCTGCTACCAGGGGGAGCTGGGCGCCCGGGAGCGGGTGGACCTGGTCCGGCTGCACTGAGGCGGCGGGCGGCGGCCGGACGGGTCCGGCCGCCGCCCGCGGGGGCCCGCCGCGCCGTCAGGCGCTGCGCCGCCCCACCTCTTCGGCGGCCGGGCGCGGCGCGGCGGCCGTGCGGCGGGCGATGCGCCCGCCCCGGTCGGCGGGCACGATCAGCGGGGTGCCGGTCTCGGGGTCGGGGATGACGCGCACCGGCAGCCCGAACACCTCCTCCACCAGCTGCTCGGTGACGATCTCGGCGGGGTCGCCCTCGGCCGCCACCTGCCCCTCCTTCATCACGATCAGGTGGGTGGCGTACCGGCAGGCGTGGTTGAGGTCGTGCAGCACCGCCACCAGCGTGTAGGACCGCTCGTGGTGCAGCTCCGCGCACAGGTCGAGCACGTCCATCTGGTGGGCGATGTCCAGGTAGGTGGTTGGCTCGTCCAGCAGCAGCAGCGGCGTCTGCTGGGCCAGCACCATCGCCAGCCACACGCGCTGGCGCTGCCCGCCCGACAGCTCGTCCACCATGCGCCCGGCCAGGTCGGTGACACCGGTGGCGTCCATGGCCTCGGTGATGACCTGCTCGTCGGAGCGCGACCACTGCTTGAGGAATCTCTGGTGCGGGTAGCGCCCGCGCGCCACCAGGTCGGCCACGGTGATCCCGTCGGGCGCGATGGAGCTCTGCGGCAGCAGGCCCAGCCGCCGCGCGACCTCCTTGGAGGGGTAGGAGCTGATGAGCCGGCCGTCGAGGTGCACGGCGCCCTGGCTGGGCTTGAGCATCCGCGACAGGGCCCGCAGCAGGGTGGACTTGCCGCAGGCGTTGGGCCCGACGATGACCGTGAAGGAGTTGTCCGGGATGGAGATCCCCAGGTCACGGGAGATGACACTCTGGTCGTAGGCCAGGGTCAGGTTCTCCCCCCACAACCGGGACGGTTCGGACATCGCTGCTCCTCGCTGCTTCACGTTGCCGGACTCAGGCATTTCCGGTCCGCCATTCTCGGTACAGCACCCAGACGAGGTAGCTGCCCCCGATGACGGCGGTCACCACCCCGACCGGAAGCTGGGTGGGCGCCAGGGCCCGCTGCGCCACCAGGTCGGCGGCCGAGAGCAGCAGCGCCCCCATCAGCGCGGCGCCCATCAGCGCCGTGCCGCTGGTGCGGGCCAGGCGGCGGACCAGCTGGGGCGCCGCCAGGGCGATGAAGGCGATGGGACCGGCCACGGCGATGGCCGCGCCGGTGAGGGCGCTGGCCGCCAGCAGCGCCGCGACCTGGGTGCAGCCCACGGGCACGCCCAGCGCCTGCGCGGTGGAGTCGCCCATCTCCATCAGCCGCAGCCGCCGCCCCAGCAGCAGCACCACCGGCATCAGCACCGCGCACGAGGCCGCGATGGTGAGCGCCTGGCCCCACGCGGTGCCGTTGAGGCTGCCGATCATCCACACCTGGGCGGTCATGGCCTCGGTCAGTTCGGCGCGGGTCATCAGGTAGTCGCGCACCGACAGCAGCATGGCGTTGATGCCGATGCCCACGAGCACCAGCCGGTAGCCCTGCACACCGCGCTTGAGCGCGAGCAGGTACACCAGCCCGGCGGTGGCCACACCGCCGACGATGGCGCCCAGGGAGACCTGGAGGGTGCTGCCGCCCAGCACCAGGATCACGGCCACCGCGCCGGCCGAGGCGCCGCCGGTGAACCCGATGATGTCGGGGCTGCCCAGCGGGTTGCGCGACAGGCTCTGGAACACCGCGCCGGCGATGCCCAGCGCCGCGCCGACCAGCACCGCCGCCAGCGCGCGGGGCAGCCGGACGTCGCGCACGAAGAACAGGTCCAGGCGTTCGCCGTAGCCGACCAGCGCCCACAGCACCCGGTCCAGCGCGATGGTGTAGTCGCCCACGGCCAGGGACACCGCGAAGACGGCGGCGGTGGCGGCCAGCAGGCCGGTGTACACGGCGGCGACGCGGGGGCGCACCATCACCGACACCCGGCCGCCGGCCAGGCGCAGCACGGGGGCCGGGCGCGTGCGCCGGCCCCCCGCGGCGGTGTCCTGGGCGCCGGTGCCGGCGCCGCGCGCGCGGGCGGGGGTCAGGGTCATAGCTGGGCCATCCTTCTGCGCCGCACCAGCATGATGAACACGGGGGCGCCCACCAGCGCGGTGATGATGCCGACCTCCAGCTCGCCCGTCGCGGGCAGCACCCGGCCGACGATGTCGGCCCCGGTCAGCAGGATCGCCGCGAGCAGCGCCGAGTAGGGCAGCAGCCAGCGCTGGTCGGGGCCGGTCATGGAGCGCGCCACGTGCGGGACGATGAGCCCGACGAACCAGATCGGGCCGGCGGCCGCGGTGGCGCCGCCGCACAGCAGCACGATCGCCAGCGCCACCAGCGCGCGGGTGCGGTTGATGTGGGCGCCCAGGGCGGCGGCGAGGTCCTCGCCGAGCGCGATGGTGTTGAGCGCGGGGCCCAGCGCCAGGGCCAGCACGATCCCCACCGCCAGGAACGGCCAGATGCGCGCGAACAGCTCCAGGTCGCGGCCCACGAGCGAGCCGACCTGCCAGAACCGGATCTGGTCGAAGACGAACTCGTTGAGCACGGTGATCCCGTAGACGAACCCCTGGAGCACGGCGGCCAGGGCGGTGCCGGCGAGCGCGAGCCGCACGGGGGTGGCGCCGGCGCGCCCGCGCGAGCCCAGCGCGTAGACCAGCACGGCGGCCACGGCGGCGCCGGCGAACCCGAACCACACGTAGGCGGTGGGGCTGGTCAGGCCGAAGACGAAGATGGCGACGACCACGGCCGCCGCGGCACCGGAGTTCACCCCGAGGATCCCCGGCTCGGCGATGGGGTTGCGGGTGAGGCCCTGCATGAGGGCCCCGGCCAGGCCCAGGGCCGCGCCGACGAACACGCCCAGCACGGTGCGCGGCAGGCGCAGCTCCCACACCACGCTGGTGTCGTAGCCGCCGTCGGGGTTCCACACCGCGTCCCACACGACGGGCAGCGGGATGTCCTTGGCGCCGACGGCGACGCTGAGCATGGCGCAGAAGAGCAGCGCCGCGAGGAGGACGAGCAGGCCGCCGGCGCGCAGCAGGTGGGTGCGGGCGGCGGCGCGGGTGCGGCGGTCGAGCGCGTGCGCGGCGACCACGGAGTCGGGGGCGGCGGGGTCCTCGCCCTCGGCCCCGGCGACGGCGGACGGCCGCTCCAGGCTCATCGCACCCCGCCGGGGCGGGCGGCCGTGACGGCCACGGGCACAAACACGACGCTTCCTCCCGGTTGTCCGCGCAAACTTAGTAGAGGCTAACCTATCCCGTGATCTCGGTGGAAGTGGGCACCGGGGTGGTCGGCGCCGCTTTTCGGACGGTGCCGCCGACCAACGCTCCCTCCCCGTACGCCCCCGCGCCCGCGCGGCGCCCGCCGGTCAGCGCCGGGTGATGCGCGGCGGGTCGAACACCCGCACCGGCGGCGGGGTGCCGTGGTAGCGCCGCACCTCCACCAGCACGTGCTGGCCGGTGGTGCCCTGGCTGAGCGACGAGGACCCCACGTCGGCGGTGAGCACGTTGGGGTTGCCGTGCACGCAGGTCACCTCCTGCGACGAGGGGTCGTACCAGGCACCGGTGGACAGCTGCACCACGTCGCGCCGCACGTGCGCGCTGACCTCCACACCGGCGAGCAGGCTGCCCCGGTCGTTCTCCACGACCACCACGTCGCCGTCGGACACCCCCCGCGCGGCGGCGTCGCCGGGGTGCATCCGCAGCCGCGCCCGCCCGGCGACCTTCAGCGAGCGGCTGTAGGCGCCCATGTCCTGCTGGCTGTGCAGGCGGCCCCGGGGCTGGTTGGCCACCATCAGCAGCGGCCAGGTGCGGGCGCGCGCCGAACCCAGGCGCTCCTCGGCGGGCAGCCACACCGGGTGGCCGGGGCAGTCGGCGTAGCCGAAGGAGGCGACGGTCGCGGAGTACAGCTCGATGCGCCCGCTGGGGGTGGCCAGGGGGTGGGTGTCGGGGTCGGCGCGGAACTCGGCGAACAGGGCGGTGTCGTCGCGCCGGTCGGGGATCGCCACGCTCCCGGCGGCCCAGAACGCGTCGAAGTCGG
This sequence comes from Streptomonospora nanhaiensis, assembly GCF_013410565.1. NCBI lineage: Bacteria > Bacillati > Actinomycetota > Actinomycetes > Streptosporangiales > Nocardiopsidaceae > Streptomonospora > Streptomonospora nanhaiensis. The sequence continues at coordinate 4,375,879 of NZ_JACCFO010000001.1, read as the reverse complement.
GGAGGTCGGCCCGCCCCGCGTAGCGCCCGCGCCACTCCTCGTAGACGTGCCGCAGCCACTGCGCCGACGAGCGGCCCTCGGTGAACTCCGCGGCGACCCCCATGCGCTCGGCCAGGCCGGTGTAGATGTCGTACTCGTCGCGGGCCGCGCCGTGCGGGGGAACCGCCCGGGGCATGGCGCGCAGCGCGGCGTCGCCCCGGCTGGCGCCGATGTCGTCGCGCTCCAGGGTGGTGGTGGAGGGCAGCACGATGTCGGCGTGGCGGGCCGTGGCGGTCCAGTGGGTCTCGACCACCACGACCGTGTCGGGGCGGCCGAAGGCGCGGGTGAGCCGGGACAGGTCCTGGTGGTGGTGGAAGGGGTTGCCGCCCGACCACGCCACCAGCCGGATGTCGGGATAGGTGGAGCGGGTGCCGTCGTAGTCGTACTCCGCGCCGGGGTTGAGCAGCATGTCGGCGACCCGGGCGACCGGGATGGCGCTGTCGATCGGCCGCCGGCCCTGCGGCAGGCGCGGCAGCCCGCCGGGGGTGGACCCGGCGCCGTAGTTGCCCGCCGAGCCGTAGCCGGAGGCGAACCCGCCGCCGGGCAGCCCGATCTGGCCCAGGCAGGCGGCCAGGGCGATCCCCGCCCACAGCGGCTGCTCGCCGAATCGGGTGCGCTGCACCGACCAGCCCACGTTGACGAGGGTGCGGCCGCGGGCCATGCGGCGGGCGAGGGCGCGCAGGTCCTCGGCGGGCAGGCCGCTGACGCGCGCCGCCCAGTCGGCGGACTTGGGGGTGCCGTCGTCGTGCCCGAGCACGTAGCGGCGCAGCACGGCGGCGCCGACGGTGTAGCGGTCGAGGAAGGCGGTGTCGGCCAGGCCCTCGGTGAAGAGGGTGTGGATCAGGCCCAGCAGCACGGCGGTGTCGGTGCCGGGGTCGGCGGGCAGCCACTGGGCGCCGATGTCGTCCAGGGTGTCGTCGCGCAGCGGGCTGACCGAGACGAAGCCCACGCCCTTGGCGGCGGCGGCGCGCATGCCCTCGGCGGCGACCTGGCGGTGCCGGCCGCCGGAGCTGACGTGGGTGTTGGACACCCGCAGCCCGCCGAAGGAGACCACCAGGTCGGTGTGCTCGGCGATGGCCTCCCAGGTGGGCGCGCTGTGCAGCACATCGGCCAGCCCGGGCCGGCCCAGGACGTGCGGCAGCAGGACCTCGACCCCGGCGTGGCTGTAGGTGTCGCGCGAGCGGGTGTAGCCGCCGATGGTGTTGAGGAAGCGGTGCAGCTGGCTCTGCGAGTGGTGCACGCGCCCGGCGCTGCCCCAGCCGTAGGAGCCGCCGTAGATCGCGGTGTTGCCGTGCTCGCGGCGCACTCGGTCGAGTTCGGCGGCGAGCAGGTCCAGCGCGGTGTCCCAGTCCACGGCGACGTACTCGTCGTCGGGGTCGCCGCGCCGGCCGTCGGGGCCGGGCCCGTTCTCCAGCCAGCGCCGCCGCACGGCGGGGGCGGCCACCCGCGTGGGGTGGTGCTGGGCACCGGGCACGTTGCCCATGAGGGGCGAGGGGTCGGCGTCGTGGGCGCCGGGCCGCACGCCCACCACCCGGTCGCCCGACACCAGGACGTCGTAGGTGCCCCAGTGCGCGGTGGTCGGGTAGGCCTTCGGCGCGGTGTCGTCCGGTGCGGTCATGCTGTCCCTTCCTCCGGGCGCTCCCTTTGCCCTGCTCTGCACTTTATGCACTGATGGAGGGCGGCCGCGCGGCCGCCCCCGCGTGTGCTTTGCGAGGATGGCGGACGGGGCCGCGGGCCCCGGGACGACCTGGTCGAGGCGAAGGAGGCGGACATGGGCTCGGTGGCATCGCGGTCGCGGCGCTCGGTGCTCGCGGTGCCGGGGTCCAACCCCCGGTTCATCGAGAAGGCGCGCGGGCTGGAGGTGGACGCGTTCTTCCTGGACCTGGAGGACGCCGTGGCGCCGCTCGCCAAGGAGGCGGCGCGCGAGACCGTGGTGGCCGCGCTCAAGGAGGGCGGGTGGGGCGGCAAGGTCCGCACCGTGCGGGTCAACGACCTGTCCACGCCCTGGACCTACCGCGACGTGATCACCGTGGTCGAGGGCGCCGGCGCGGAACTGGACTGCCTGGTGCTGCCCAAGGTCACCGGCCCCGACCACGTGCGGTGGCTGGACACCCTGCTCACCCAGATCGAGGCGGCCACCGGCCTGGAGCCGGGCCGCATCGGCATCGAGGCGCAGATCGAGGACGCGCGCGGCCTGGTCAACGTCGACGCCATCGCGGCGGCCTCGCCCCGGCTGGAGAGCCTGGTGTACGGCCCGGCCGACTTCATGGCCTCCATCAACATGAAGACGCTGGTGGTCGGTGAGCAGCCGCCGGGCTACGACGTGGGCGACGCCTACCACTACGTGCTGATGCGGATCCTCATGGCCGCCCGCGCCCACGGGCTCCAGGCGATCGACGGCCCCTACCTGCAGATCCGCGACGTGGACGCGTTCGCCCGCTCGGCCGCGCGCTCGGCGGCGCTGGGCTTCGACGGCAAGTGGGTGCTGCACCCGCTCCAGGTGGAGGCGGCCAACGCCGCCTACTCCCCCAGCCAGGAGGACTACGACCACGCCGAGCGGATCCTGGCGGCCTACGAGCACGCCACCACCGTGGAGCGGCGCGGCGCGGTGATGCTCGGCGAGGAGATGCTGGACGAGGCGTCGCGCAAGATGGCGCTGGTGGTGGCGGGCAAGGGCCGCGCGGCCGGGATGCGGCCCACCCCGCCCGCCGAGGGCGGCGGGCGTCCGGAGTAGCCCGCGCGCCGACCGCCCCGGCCGGGCGGGGCGGTCCGGCCGGGCGGAAGGGGCGCGCACCCCCTTCCGCAGGGGCCCGGCGCGGGGTAGTTTTGTTTGCCACAGTCAAACGTTCCTGCTCCGGCGGGCACACCCGGCCGGAGGACCTCGCCTCGGGGGCAGCCATGGGCACCACCGCCGCGCCGCACGTCCCACCGCGGGACGTCTTCGCCATCCGCGCGTTCAACCGGTTCTTCACCCGCCGGGTCGGGGTGCTGCGCCCCACTCTGCTGGACTCCCCCTGGACGCTGACCGAGGTGCGGATCATGTACGAACTGCGCCACCGCGGCCGCACCGAGGCGCTGGCGCTGCGCCGCGACCTCGACATGGACCCCGGCCAGCTCAGCCGCGTCCTGTCCCGGCTGGAGCGCGGCGGCCTGGTCGTGCGCTCGCCCTCGCCCGACGACGGCCGCCGCCAGCTGGTCGAGCTGACCGCCGAGGGCTCCCGCGTCTCCGCCGAACTGGACGAGCGCTCCAACACCCAGATCGAGGAGCTGATCGCGCACCTGGCCCCCGCCGACCGGCAGCGGCTGCTGGCGGCGCTGGCCACGGTGCGCCACCTGCTCGACGCCCCGGCGGCCCGCCGCGCGGCGCGGGGCGGCGCGCCGGAGCCCGCGGTGCTGCTGCGCGCGCCGCGCCCCGGCGACCTGGGGTGGGTGGTCGAGCGCCACGGCGCGCTCTACGCGGCCGAGTACGGCTGGGACCGGACGTTCGAGGCGTCGGTCGCCCGCATCGTGGCCGACTTCGGCGCCGGCTTCGACCCCGCGGCCGAGGCCATGTGGATCGCCGAACTCGACGGCGAGCGGGTGGGGTGCGTGGCCTGCGTCCGCGACGATGCCCAGACGGCCCGGCTGCGCCTGCTGTTCGTGGAGCCCTCGGCGCGCGGTCTGGGTACCGGCTCCCGGTTGGTCGGCACCTGCGTGGCCTTCGCCCGCGAGGCGGGCTACCGGCGCATGACGCTGTCGACGGTGTCGGTGCTGCGCTCGGCCCTGCGCATCTACGAGGCGGCGGGGTTCCGGCTCACCCGCTCCGCGCCCGCCCGCCTCTACGGCGCCGACCTGGTGCCCCAGGACTGGGACATGGACCTGTGAGGCCCGCCGGCGCGCGGAACCGGAACCGTTCCGTGTCGCGGCACGTCAGAGGTGCGTCACCAGGGAACGGACCGGCGGCGGCGCGGCCGGGGAACGGAGCGGCGCGTGGACGGCAGGTCGGTAGGAACGGGCATCCCGCTCGGCGTGGCCATCGGCATCTCCCTGGGGGTGGCCATGGACAACCTCGCCCTGGGCGCCGTCTTCGGTGTTGCCATCGGGATCACGTTCAGCGTCTCCTTCGCCGCCGCCGCCAAGCGCGGCGCCCCGGCCTCCGGGGAGTCCGAGGGCCTCGAGGGCACTGGCGGCACCGATGACGCCGACGGCACCGGCCCGAGCACACCGGAGAAGAGCTGACGTGCGCGCCCTCTTCGAGCGCTTCACCGGAATCCTCATCGGCTCCTCGTTCGGGACGGTCTTCGTCCTGGTCAACGCGCACGCCCCCCTACCCGCCGCCGCGGGCGCCGCGCTGCGCGTCCTGGCCCTCGCCTGCCTGGCCGCCACCGTGGTCCTGGGCGTGCTCGCCGCCCGGGCCGCCCCGCCCGCCACCGCTCCCGGCCGCGCCATGTTCGGCCGCGGCTACGCGGCCGTGGTGGCGGCCGAGGCGCTGCTGCTCTTCGGCGGCTTCCCGGTGCTGCGCGCCCTGGGCGCCCCCGCCGAGGCCAACGTCGCCTGGGTGGCGCTCGTCGTGGGCCTGCACTTCGTCGCGCTGATGGCGGTCTGGCGCGAGCGCGGCATCGCCGTGCCCGGCGCCGTGCTCACCGCCCTGGGCGCGGCCGGGTTCGCCCTGCTGGCCACCCCCGCCGCCGCCTGGACGCCGTTCGTCAGCGGTGTGCTCTCCGGTGCCACCCTGCTCGCCTGCGGCCTGTACGTGGTGCTGGCCGCCCGCCGCACCGCCGCGGCGGCTTGACGCGGCGCACAACACGCCCTCGTGCCGCTCTTACCGGCGGCTAACCCTGATGGGACACCATTGGCTGCATGAGCCGAGCCAGCCGCGTCCTGATCGCCGACGACGACCGCGCCATCCGCGACTCCCTGGAGCGGGCCCTCCAGCTGGAGGGCTACGAGGTGCGCACCGTGGCCGACGGCGTGCAGGCGCTGGCCGCCGTCCACGGCGACCCGGTGGACCTGCTGGTGCTGGACGTGATGATGCCCGGTGTCGACGGCCTGGGCGTGTGCCGGGTGCTGCGGGCCGAGGGCGACCGCACCCCCATCCTCATGCTGACCGCGCGGGTGGAGACCCCCGACCGGGTCGCCGGGCTGGACGCCGGGGCCGACGACTACCTGCCCAAGCCCTTCGAGCTGGACGAACTGCTGGCGCGGCTGCGCGCCCTGCTGCGCCGCGCCGCGCCCGCCGAGGACGGCGAGGGCGCGCAGCTGCTCCGGGTCGGCGACCTGCGGATGGACCCCGGCGCGCGGCGCGTCTGGCGCGGCGGCACCGAGGTGGTGCTGTCCAAGACAGAGTTCGACCTGCTGGAACTGCTGGTGCGCAACGCCGGGATCGTGCTGGACCACGCCACCATCTACGACCGCATCTGGGGCTACGACTTCGGCCCGGAGTCCAAGAACCTGGCCGTCTACATCAGCTACCTGCGCCGCAAGCTGGAGCCGCAGGGCACCCCGCCGCTCATCCAGACCGTGCGGGGCGTCGGCTACACGGTGCGCCCGCAGACGTCGAGGTGACCTGCGATGCCCCAGATGCCCCGGCCGGGCCTGGGCGTGCCGCCGCTGAGCGAGTGGCGGCTGGGCACCCGCTTCGCCGTGCTGTTCGCCCTGGTGGCCACCGTGGTCATCGCGGTGGTGGGCTCGCTGGCCTACAACACCGCCGCGTTCATGATCCGCACCGACGCCCAGAACGAGTTCGACGCCACCGTCGCCAACCTCACCGACGAGCTGCGCGGCGCCACCCAGCCGCCCGGCTACGGCAACCGCACCCTCACCCTGCTGCACTCCAACTCCTTCACCTACCAGATGGTCAGCCCCGACGGCGGGGTGTCGCTGCCGATCCGCCCCGGAGAGCAGGTGCGATTCCTGCCAACGGGCGAGGAGGACCGCGAGATCGCGCTGGAGCAGGAGCCCGGCGTCGTCCACACCCGTGAGGACAGCGCCGAGGGCGAGCGGTACCGCATCGCCACCGTCTCGCTGGGCGACGCCCAGGGCGCGCTGCAGATCGGGCAGCGGCTCTCGCCCACCGAGAGCATGCTCGACCAGCTCGCGGGGCAGATGCTGGGCGTGGGCGTGATGGTGGCGATCGGCGCCGCCGTCGCCGGCTGGCTGGTGGGGCGGGGCGTCACCGGCCGGCTGGTGCGGCTCACCGAGGCCGCCGAGTACGTCAGCGCCACCGGCCGCCTGGACTACCCGATGCCGGGGGGCGACAACGGCGGGGCCGGCCGCGACGAGGTGGGCCGGCTCGGCAACGCCTTCAGCGCGATGCTGGCGCGGCTGGCCGGGGCCAAGGAGGAGCAGCGCCGCCTGGTGCAGAACGCCTCGCACGAGCTGCGTACCCCGCTGACCAGCGTGCGCACCAACGTGAGCGTCATGAAGCGGTTCGACCGCCTCTCGCCGGAGGCGCGCGAGCGGCTGGTCGAGGACCTGCAGAGCGAGACCCGGGAGCTGACCGACCTGGTCAACGAGCTGGTGGAGCTGGCGACCGACAGCCGCGAGGACGAGCGCCCGCGCGAACTCCACCTGGGCGCCATGGCCGAGCGGGTCGCCGCGCGCACGCGGCGCCGGACCGGGCGCGACGTGGTGGTGGACGCCGACGACACGGTGGTGATGGGCCGGCCCACCGCCCTGGAGCGGGCGCTGTCCAACCCGGTGGAGAACGCCGCCAAGTTCGACCCCGGAGGCAGCGCCCCCATCGAGATCGTGATCCGCCGGGGCCGGGTGGAGGTGCGCGACCGGGGCCCGGGCATCGACCCCGCGGAGCTGGCGCACATCTTCGAGCGCTTCTACCGGGCGACCTCGGCCCGCAGCCTGCCCGGATCGGGCCTGGGGCTGTCCATGGTGCAGGACATCGTCACCGCGCACGGCGGGCGGGTCCTGGCGCGCAACCGGCCCGACGGCGGCGCCGTGGTGGGGTTCTGGCTGCCCCCGCTGCCGCCGGAGGCCGCGGCGGCGGAGTGAACCGGCGGCCGGGCGCGCGGGCTCACTCCACGGCGGGGTTGGCCGAGCGCCGCACCGGGCGGTGCGGGGCCGCGCCGCGCGTGTGCGGCGGCACGGCCGCACGCGTGGCGCGCCGGCCGCGCCCGCCGGGATCGGCGGGTGCCCGCTCGGCCGCCTCGGACGGCGCCGCGGATCGGGGGGCCGCGTCGGCGCGCTGCCGCGTCGGCGGCCCGCTGCTGCGCGCCAGCGTGACCACGCCCACCGCGCCCAGCACCGCGGCGGCCAGCGCCACGGTGCCGTCGAGCAGGCCGGTGGGCAGCCGCTCGTCGAAGAACGCCACCCCCATGGCGGTCGCGGCCAGGGGGGCGGAGATCAGCAGCACCGAGTAGGCGAGCGCGAAGTGCCCGGTGCGGTAGGAGTTCTGCACGATGACCGCGCCGCTGAGCCCGATCACCAGGCCCACGGCGGTGAGCGGCTGGAGCACCGCCGACAGGTCGGCCACCGCCGCCGACCCGATGACGCGGGCCAGCGCCGAGGTGCCGCCGTAGGCCACACCGCCCGCCAGCGCCAGGATCCAGGCCGAGGTGGTCGGGCCGCTGAACCGGGCGGCGGCCACGGCCAGCAGCATCGCGCCCGCGCAGCCCAGCGGCAGCAGCACGGTCTCGGCGCCGGTCAGGACCGGTGAGCTGGCGTGGTCGGGGATGGTGGCGAGCAGGCCGATGAGCGCGGCGGTGACCGCGAGCGACCCGAACACCTGCGCGGGGGTGAGCCGCTGGCGCCGGAAGAACGCCGAGAGCATCACCGCGAACATCAGGCCGCTCATGCCGATCGGCTGCACGATGACCAGCGGGGCGTGCCCCAGCGCCACCATGTGCGCCAGCACACCCGAGGCGGTCATGAAGGTGCCCAGGCACCAGCCCTTGCTGCGCAGCAGGGAGCCCAGGAGCCGCAGCTGGCCGCCGGTCCGGGGCGCGGCGACCACGGCCCGCTCCTGGAACGCGGCTCCGGCCGCGACGGCGAGCGCACCCGCGATGGCGATAACCACTGGCCACGTCATGAGCGGTCGCGCCCTCCTAGCGGTGCACCTGTGTGGTCGGCGATGGGACCACCGGACGATGGGGTTGCCCCGGCGTCCGCCATCGGCGGATCCGGTGACGGCGTGCGGGCGGAACCGCCGCCGGCGCCGGCGGGCGCGGGCGGCGGGCACAGCGAGGACGTGTCCGCGAAAGTGCGGCGCCGAGCGGCGCCGGGAGCCGTCCGGTTCCCGGCACAGGTATCGGTGCCGCGCGCCCGCGGGCACGGGCTGAGTCTGGCATGCCGCACTCGCCGGTGCCGCACTCAGGGCGGCGGTCGCCGGCGGCCAGGGCCTCCGGACGCGCCCTCGGGCCGCGTGCGCGCCCGCACGTGGTCCGCGCTCCTGAGTACCACCCTGGCCTCGGCATTGTCCTGGCCGGAAAGTGAAACCCTGATAAACAGGGCACGCCCGCACCCCCGGCGTCACCCGTGTGCCACGGCCGACTACCCCGTGTGCCCGCGCCTACCCCCCGCACCGCCCGGACCCGCCGCCCGCGCGGCGCCGCGCGGGCGGGCGCCGCCGCGCAAACGGCGGCGCACCGCGGCCTCAGCCCGACCGCGCCGCCCAGGGGCGGGCGAGGTCGCGGTAGATCTCCTCGTAGCGCGCGCACGAGACCTGGTGGTCGTGGCGGGCGGCGCGGCGGCGGCAGGCCCGGCCCATGCGGGCGCGCTCCTCGGGGGCGGCCAGGATCTCGCTCACGTACTTCGCCAGTTCCCCGGCGGCACCCGGCTGGTACAGGTAGCCGTTGTGCCCGGGCCGCACCAGGTGCGGCAGCGCCAGCGCGTCGGCGGCCACCACCGGCAGCCCGCTGGCCATCGCCTCCAGGGTCGCGATGCTCTGCAGCTCGGCGGTCCCGGCGATGGTGAACACGTCGCCGGAGTGGTAGACGTCGGGCAGGTCGCCGTTGGGCACGTGCCCCAGCAGGTGGACCCGGTCGGCGACCCCGTGCTCGGCGGCCAGCGCCTCCAGGTGGCGGCGCTGGGAGCCCGACCCCGCCACCACCAGCTGCGCGCCGGGCGCGGTGACGTGGGGCAGCGCCTCGACGAGGTCGGCGATGTTCTTCTCCGCGTCGAGGCGGCCGACGAACACCATGGTGGGGCGGTCGGGCACGCCCAGCCTGGCGCGGACGGCGGAGCGCGCGGCCGCGCCGCCCGCGAGCGGCCGGAAGCGGTCCAGGTCGGTGCCGCACGAGACCGCCTCGACGGCGCGGTGGAAGCCCTTGTCCCGCAGCAGGCGCGCCGCGATGCGGGTCGGCGTGGTGACGCGGTCGGCCTGGGAGTACACCCGCACGAAGTCGCGCCAGGCGTAGGCGCCCAGCGCGCCGCGCAGCGCCGGCGGGCAGCGCAGGTAGGCGAACAGGTTCTCCGGCATGAAGTGGTTGGTGGCCACGACCGGGACCCCGTGGCGGCGGGCCGCCCCCAGCAGGAGGCGGCCGACGATGAAGTGGTTCTGGATGTGCACGGCGTCGGGCCGCAGCCGCCGCATCAGGCGGTCGATGTGGCCGGGCGCGCCGGGCGGCAGGGCCAGCCGCACCAACTCGTGGACGAGGGAGGGCATCGAGCGCAGCCGGTGCTCGACCACGCCCTCGGCGCCGGCCACGCGGGGCGCGCCGTCGGGCGAGGGGCACACCATGTGCAGGTCCACGCCGCGCTCGGCCAGCCCGCGGGCCAGGCGGGCGGTGAACAGGGCGGCGCCGTTGACGTCGGGCGGGTAGGTGTCGGTGCCCATGAGGACCCGCAGCCGGCGGCGGGCGGCGTCCGGCCGCGCGGCGGGGTCCGAGGAGAAGGATGGTTCGCCCATGGTCAGGTCTCCGGAGTCGGCGCGGGTGAGCGGGGCCGCGCCCTGGTCGGGGTCGGCGTGATGGGCCGACCGCCGCGGCCGCCTCGGCGGTCGCGAACGGCGGCGGCAGGCCCGCGCGGCAGCGGGGCACCGCCCGCTGCCGCGAACGGTACCCCGTGATCGGGGCCGTACACCGGCGCCGCGCGCGGGAACGCGCGGCCCCCTGACCAGGCCGTCCTCGCCGCCGCGCCGGTGGGCGGCCCGCGCGGCGCCCGTGGCCGGGTCCGGCCGCGGGCGGCGGTGCCCGCGGGCGCCGTTCTCGCCGCCGTACCCCTGGACACGCGCGGGGACCCGGCGCGCTCCCCCAGTCGACGCGCCGGGTCCCCGTCTTCCCCGTGTGGACTTCTCGGACGCCGTGTCCGCCGGCGTCCGGCGGACGGCGGGCCTCGGCGGGCGCGGGGCCGCCCTCGGGCCCCGCGCCCGCGCGCGGCTCAGTTGCCGATGCTCTCCGAGGACTGCGCGGATAGGGTGACCTGGGTCTCGCGCTCCCGGCCGTCGCGCACGTAGCCGACGGTGATGGTGTCACCGGGCTGGTGGGAGCGGACGGCGGCGATGACCGCGTCCGAGCTCTCCATCTGCTCGCCCTCGATCGAGGTGATGACGTCGCCCTCACGGAGCCCCGCCTGGTCGGCGGCCCCGTCGTTGGTGGTCTCCACGATCGTGGCGCCCTCGGAGTCGGCCTGGCCGGAGATGGTGGCCTCGATGGCGGCGTACTCGGCGCTGCCGTCGGCGATCAACTGCTCGGCGATGGGCTTGGCCTGGTTGATCGGGATGGCGAACCCCAGGCCGATCGACCCGCTCTCGCCGCCGCTGCCGCTCGTGCCGACGATGGCGGTGTTGATGCCGATGACCTCGCCGCTCATGTTCATCAGCGGGCCGCCGGAGTTGCCCGGGTTGATGGGCGCGTCGGTCTGGATGGCGTTGATGACGGTGGAGGTCTGGCCCTGCTGCTGCTCGGGCTGCTGGCTGAACGGGTCCTGCTCCTCGGGCAGCCCGAACGGGTTCTGCGGCTGCTCCTCCTGGCCGCTGACGCCGGTGTTGACCGGGCGGTCGACGGCGCTGACCACGCCGCTGGTGACGGTGCCCGACAGCCCCAGCGGCGAGCCGATCGCCACGACGTCGGCGCCCACCTCGACCTTGTCGGAGTCGCCGAGGTCGGCGGCGGTCAGGCCGCTCTGCCCCTCGGCCTGGATGACCGCCAGGTCGGAGACGGGGTCGGCGCCCAGCACCTCGGCGCGCGCCTCGCTGCCGTCGTTGAACTGCACGGTGATCCCGCCCGCCTCCTTGGCGCCCGCCACCACGTGGTTGTTGGTGAGGATCTGGCCGTCGGAGCTGATGATGACACCGCTGCCGCCGGCCGCCCCCGCCTCGATGGAGACGACGCTGGGCAGCGCGGCCTCGGCGACGTTGCTGACCGTGCCGCTGGAGACCGAGCCCTCGGAGGGGTCGGTCAGGGAGTTCTGGGTCCCGCCCAGGAAGTAGGTGCTGATGACGGCGGCTGCGGGGCCCACGATCGCGCTCGTGATGATCGCCGTGATGGCGGCGACCAGCAGCACCCGGTTGCGCTTGAAGAACGGCTCGCGCGGCGGGCGGTCGCCGCCGGGCGGCAGGTGCGCGGGGTCGTAAGGCGGCGGAGGGCCGTAGCCGCCGCCCGGCCCGCCGGGACCCGCCGGTCCGGCCGGGCCTCCCGCGTGCCAGCCGCCGGAGTGGGCGGCGTGCTCGGGGCCGCCGGGGCCGGGGGGCCCGCCGTAGCCGCCGGGGCCGCGCCCCGGTTCGGCGGTGCCGTAGGGGTCGGTGGGGGCGGCCCCGCCCGCCGCCGCTCCGGCCGCGGCCGGTGCGGCGGGCGCGGCCCACGCGGGGCTCGCGCCGGGAGCCGGGTGGCCGTGGGAGGAGGGGGCGGGATGGCCGCCGCCCGGCGCGGAGAAGGCGCCGGCGGTGCCGTAGGGGTCGGTCTGGCCGTAGGGGGTGGCGGCCGGGGCGGCCTGCCGGGGCTCGCCGTGGGTGTCGGCGGGCGCCTCGGCCGGTGCTCCGCCCGGCTCACCGGTGGCCGCGGCCGCCGCCGCGGGCGCGGCCTCGGGTTCGCCGAACCGGGGGGCGCTCTGGGAGCGGGGCGGCCGGTTGGCCACCGCCGAGCGCCACGGCACGGGGGTCGGGGTGGGGTCGGCGCCGGGTCCCGTCGCCGCCTCGGCGCCGCCGTCGGCGCCCGCCTCGGCCTCGGGGGCCGGCTGCGGCTCCGCGTCCGGGGGCGCGCCCTGGTCCCGGGGGGCCTCGGCGTCGTCCTGGCGCCCGGCGGCGGGGGCGTCCTCGCCGGGTTCCGCGGAGGGCGCGGGCGCACCGGGCGTCGAGGGGGCCGCGGGGGCGCCGAGGACGGCGGTGTCGGCGGCGGACGCCTCGGCCGGCTCCGGCTGGCGGCCGTCGCCGTCCTGGCCCTCGTGGGGGGAGCCCTTGGTGGGGTCGGTCGCACTCATGTGTCCTCCGGATGCTCGACCTGTTACCGACAACAATCGGCGGCTGAGGTTAGAACGCGGTGAGACGGCGGATAGGTCGGGTTTCGAGTCGGCCCGGGGGCGGCCGGGCGGCCCGCTCCCCCCACACCGGGTGCGGAGGGCTTCTGCCCATTTACCGGTAAGAGGCGACATCGGCGCGCCGCCCACGTTCCGACCGGAATCTGAACGATCATCGAGGATACCGAGCGCCGGCGGCCCCCGCCCCGGCGCCGGGCGCGGCCGGACCCGCCCGGCCGCGCCGACGCCCCCCGCACGAGCGACCGCGTGGCCGCCCACTGACCCTGGGTTCCGTGGGCCACGCGGTCTCCCCCGGGGCAGCCGCCGGAGAGTGGGCGGCGCCGCGCCTGCGGTCCCCCGGGCGCCCGCTCCGCGCGGTGCGCGGTCGGCTCGGCGGATCGCCGTCACCGCCGCATGTCCGCCTCCGCGCCGGCGCGCCCGGCCTACGTGGTCCGCCCGCCCGGTGCGGTGCCCGCCACGGCGGCCGAGGCCCTGCTCACCCGCTGCCGTCGCCGGTCTCGGCGGGCAGGTCGGGGTTGGGCGCCCAGGCGCTCCAGGAACCGGGGTAGAGGCGGGCGCCGCTGTAGCCGGCGAGTTCGAGCGCGAGGAGGTCGTGGCAGGCGGTCACGCCCGAGCCGCAGTAGGCGGTGACCGTGTCGGCGGTGTCGACACCCAGCGCGCGGAAGCGCTCGCGCAGCCGCTCGGGCGCGGCGAACCGGCCGTCCTCGGCGAGGTTGCCCGCCCACGCGGCGCTGCGCGCGCCGGGGATGTGGCCGGGGCGCAGGTCGACGGGCGCGGGGGCCTCGCCGGTGTAGCGCTCGCGGGTGCGGGCGTCCACGAGCACGTGCCGGGGGTCGCCCGCCTCCGCCAGCACGGTCTCGGTGTCCACGATCCGGTCGGCCGGCCAGACCACGGGAGTGCGCGGGCGGGGCGCGGGCTCGACGGGGCCGGTGGCCAGTTCGCCCCGCCAGGCGGCGATACCGCCGTCGAGCAGGGCCGCGGGCGAGCCGAGGGCGCGCAGCATCCACACCAGCCGTGCGGCGACCGAGCCGTTGACGTCGTCGTAGCCGACGACGGGTGTGCCGTCGCCGATGCCCAGCCGCGCGAGGGTGGCCGCGAACGTGTCGGGGTCGGGCAGGGGATGGCGTCCGGTGCCCTCGCGGGCGGGCGCGGAGAGGTCGTGGTCGACGTCCACGAACACCGCGCCGGGCAGGTGCCCGCGCAGGTACTCCTCGCGGGCGGACCTTCCGTCGAGGTAGAACCGCACGTCGGCCACGAGGACGTCGCCGTGGTGCTCGGCCAGCCACTCCGCGCTCACCAGGACCGGGAGCCCCGGGGCTCCGTCGTTAGTCGTCATGACGGCACGGTACCCAGTCGCGGGTCCGCGGGAGCCGAGCCCGCGGGATCAGGCGCGGGGCGCGGGGCCTCGGGTGACGCGGCGCACCCAGAGCAGGCCCAGCACGGGCAGCACCAGGGGGATGAACAGGTAGCCGCTGCCGAACCCGGACCACACGGTGTCGTCGGGGAAGGCGGCGGGGTCGAACACGCTGAACGCGCCGACGACCAGCACGCCGAGCAGTTCGACCGCGCACGAGACCGCGGCCACGCGCAGCGAGGTCCGCCCGCCCCGCACGAGGCCGACCGTGGCGACGATGTAGATCACCCCGGCCAGGGCCGAGAGGAGGTAGGCCAGCGGAGCCTCGTCGAAGCGGGTGAGGATCTGCACCGCGGCGCGCGAGGTGGCGGCGATGGCGAAGACCGCGTAGACGGCCACGAGCACGCGGCCCGGGCCGGTGCGGCCGGCGGCGTCAGACACTTGCGGGGTTCCAGAGCTGTTCGAGGCGGACCATCATGACGGGCAGGATCAGGCACGCGAAGGCGATCACGGCGGGGCCCCAGCGGCTGCGCTCCATGAACCCCCACACCGCGCACGCGGGCGGCACGAGCACGACCGTGATCAGGTAGCTGACGAAGACGATGAACTCGCCGGGGCGCTCGCCGCCGGCCATGAGGACCGTGGAGACCACGCCCTGGCCGATGAGCAGCAGCCACAGCACCGCCATGCCCACCAGGTGCGGCACGACCATCGGCTGGTCGCGGAAGACCGAGATGAGGCACCACCCGGCCATGACCAGCGACGCGAGCTGGATGGTGGTGGTCAGCCCCTCGACCATGGGTTCCTACCTCCACCGAACGTGAGTCGACGTCCCCCGCGCGGCGGGGCGTCCCAGCACGTCAGGGCGCGACCTGGCCACCGCGGTTTCTACGACGCACTGTAGTACTTTCCGGGGAGGTCGGGGAAATCAGCCGGCGCGGCCGCACCGGGCACCGCGCGGCGGGCCCCGCGCGCGGGCGCGGGCCCTCGGGAGCCCGGCCCGCTTCGCCGCCCTCGGCCACGGCCCCCGCCTGCTCCGAGGGGAAAGCGGAACGGGCGAAACCGCGGGGCGCGAAATCCGCGTCACGGCGGCGCGGCCGAGTGGCGTTCGTCATTTCTCCTCGTCGTCGCGTTCGTGCCGGCCGCCCCTGCCGCCGCCCTCGGTATCCGGCGCGGGCACGGGAACCGGCTGGGGCAACTGGCCGTCGTTTTCCGGCTTTTCATGCCGACCCATCGACCGTCCTCCATCTGCGATAGAAGCTTCCCTCCGACAAAGAGTAACCGTTCCACTACAGCATTTATTCGATATGGCCCACACCGGCCAATCGGGCTACGGTGAACACCGGAGAACCCCCTAAAGGAAGGCGGAACCGGGCCCAGTTCAGGCCAGGCCATATCCGGATATTATGGAAACATGAACGGCGAAACCATCGCCAGAGAATGTTTCTCCGAGTTCTATGCCCTGCGCCCGCCCCCTGGCTTAGCATCAGCCTGACGACCGGCTCGTGCATCCCTCCCCGACCGTCTTTATCTCTCTCAATTCGGAGACTCCGATGCTTGATCGCCTGCGCGATCGTCCTGCCGCCGCCCTCAATCTCGACACCTACCTCGCCGATTACCGCCGCGAGTACGGCGGCGGCGGAGTGACGTGGAAACTCGAACGCATCCAGACCTTGAGCAAGCCCGGCGACCCAAGTTGGGAGGCGTTCGCGGCAGGCGACTGGTCCCGGGCGCTGGAATTGACCGAGGCCGCCCGGCCCCGGGCCGACGCCATGGTCGCCAAGTGCGCCGAGGACGGCGTGGTGACACGGCACATCCGCGTCGTCGAGGACCCGGTCAGCCCCTACCTGCAGTGGGAGATGCAGTTCCTGCGCATGCTGGCCGAGGCCGGGCGGCCCCTTCGGGTGGTCACCGCCGCCCAGGTGGCGCACTGGGAGCACGAGCGCATGCTCCCCGAGATCGTGGTTTTGGGCGACCGCGTGCTGTACCTCGTCCGCTACGACTCCGCGGGAAAGCCGTTCGGCGCCTGGCGGATCGGCGACCGCGACGTGATCGCCAGAAGCAGCGTCGAACTCGACGCCTTGTTCCGATCGGGCGAACCCCTCCTGGAGTACTTCCACCGCGAGATCGCGGACCTTCCGCCCCCGGCCGTCCGCACGTGAACACGCCGACCGGGGCCGGAAGCACCGGCACGGATCAGTTCTTGGGGGCCCACTTCTCCGGCGGGAACCACGCTCGCATGTTCCGCGGATCGACCGGAACCGAGATGTGCTCGTGCGTGATCAGCCACCGGCCGCCCGTCCGCCGGAAGCCCACCGTGGAACGCACCCAGATCGAACTTCGCACCCCGTTCTTTCGCGTGCCGCTGTCCAGGTGCAGCATGTGCGCGAACGCGGCGCCGCCGCCCACCGCGACGGACAGCTCATGCGTTTCCAGACTGATAGGCCCGTCGTATTCCCCGAACCACCGCACAAAGTTGCGGCGGACCGCGTCTTCACCCACGAATTGGAGCGGGGGAACGACATCGTGGTAAACGACTCCGGGAGAATAGAGCGACATCAGCCGGTCGACGTCCTTTGCCGCACAGGCATCGGCCCTGCGGTCCAAAAGCTCGCGGATCTCGGTTTCGTAAGCGGCCATCGGCTCCTCCGTCCAGTAGCGCACCGCACCGGGCCCACCCCACCGGCGGCCCCGCGGTCTCACCCCTCCGACACGACAGCCCCGAGGATTGTGACGCCCACCCGGCGAAGGCCCCGCCCTCGGCGGAGCCCGGCGGGTCAGCGGGGTGGGTGTGCGGGGGCTCGGGGGGCGGGGACGGGGCGGCGGGGGCGGCCGAAGGCGAGGGCCACGAGGAGGAGGACCATCGCGCCGATCGTGGCCAGCATCGAGGCGACGTCCCAGACGACGGCCAGGCGGACCACCGCCTCGGACTGGCTGAGCAGCATGAAGGACGCGAAGAGCAGGGTCCGCAGAACGAGCAGGACTCCGGCGGTGCGGATGAGGACGGCGGCCCAGGTCTCGGCCTGGCCGGCGCGGATCAGCGCGAACACGGCGACCGCCAGGGGCAGGAGGTTGCTGATCCAGATGAGGGCGTAGTTGAGGGTGGTCACGGCGGTGTCGCCGGTGTGCATGGCGCGGCTCCGGTTCGGGGTCGACGGGGCGGGAGGGTCAGCCCGCGGAGGGCGGCGGGGTGTCGGAGGGCGGCGGGGTGTGGTTCGCCGCCGGCGGCGGGGGGTCGCCGCCTCCGGGGCGGGGGCCGTAGGGTCCGCCGCCGGCCGCCGCGGGCGGCGGGCCGCCCGGCGCCCCCGGTCCTCCCGGCGTTCCCGGGACGCCCGGCGCCCCCGGGCGGCCCGGGGCCCCGCCGAACGTTCCAGGGGGCGGGGTGTGGCCCGGCGGCGGGCCCCAGCCCGGGGCTCCGGCGGGGGGCGCGCCCGGTGGCCTGCCGTGCGCGCCCGCTCGGGCCGGGGATTCGGCCGGACGCCGGACCGCGCCCAGGACCAGCAGCAAAAAGCCCGCCGCCAGCGCGACGTTCAGGACCGCGCTCAGGACGCTGATCACCGCGAACGGGACCTCCACGCCCAGGTGGATGTAGAGCTGCGGTGAGAGCAGGGGATCGCCCGCGCCGTCGAGCAGCATCAGCACCAGGCCGATCGCGGGCAGCACCCGCCGCCCCCGGGGAGCGAGGAACAGCAGGCCGAGCCCGAGCAGGGGAACGACGATGAAGGGGACGGACCATACGAAGGGCATCACGGGGCTGTGCATCGGTGCTTCCCGGCCTTCTTGGGATTCGCGTTCCGGTGAACCTACTCCACGGCGGTGACGGAACGCATCGGCCGGGTGATGCGGGGTGCTGGGGCGGCGCGTGGGGTCAGGCCCCGGGCCCGCCGGCCGGTCCGGCTCCGCCGCCGGAATGCCAACTAGGACCCGGGGCGCCGCCCGGCGGGTTCCATCGGCTTTCGGGCGGCGCGCCCGACGGACGGCCGCGGCGGGCCCCCGCGATGATCGCGATGAGCAGCAGCACCACCGAGGCGATGGTCAGCAGCGTGCTCAGGACGCTGTGCAGGGACGTGGCCGCCATGAGCGGGCCCAGGCCGCTGCCGTCGGGGGTGAAGTTGAGCATCCACACGTACCAGGTGACGTCCACCAGGGCGCGGAGGACGAGCAGCGCCCCGGCGGTGCGGATGAGCGCGCGCAGGTGCGGCGCGCGCCCCGCCCCCACCAAGGCGAGGACCCCCACCGCCGCGGTGGCCAGGGCGAGGATGAAGTAGACGGGGTCGAACGGCAGCGATTCCAGGGACAGCATGGGCGGACTCCGTATCCCGTCTAGCCGGCGGTGGGCGGCGGGTTGTCGCCGAAGGGCGGTCGCGGCGGGTGGCCGCCGGGCGCGGGCGGGCCGCCGGGCGCGGGCGGGCCGCCGGAGCCGGGCCGCGGACCGTCGGCGCCGGGCGGCCGATGCGGCGGAGTGGCGGGGCCGTACGGCCCGGCCGGCGGCGCACCGCGGGGTCCCGCCGGATAGGCGCCGGAGCCGGGCCGGCCGGGCGGGACGGCCGAGGCGGTGACCGGCGGGCGCCGGATGGCGGTGAGCACCAGGAGCAGCAGGGCCACGATCAGCAGCAGCCCGAGCAGGCTGCCCAGGATCCCGCCGACGGCCGGGTGGACCTCGACCGCCACCAGCGGCAGGAACATGGTGCCCACCCCGAAGACGAGGACGAGCGCCATGGCGATGGCGGGCAGCGTTCTGCGCCCGGACGGGATCAGCGGGGTAAGTGCCAGGCCCACCACGCCGAGCAGCACCAACGGCAGGTTCCAGAGCAACGAGGCGAACTGCGCCAGCATGGCGGACTCCCACTTCTCGGCGGTTGTCGTCCGACCAACCTAGCCGCCTCCGGCCGCACCCCACCAGGACGACGCCGCCGCTTGTGGACAATGCCCACCCGGTTTCCGACCACCTTCGCGGCCCGCCGCGCCCGTGCCCGGCGCCTCCCCACCGCCGCTCTGGCGTCCACCCGCGTCCAGGACCGGCACCCGGTTCGCCGCCGGGGCACGCGGGGGTGCGGCCCCGGCGTGTGCCGCCCCCGCGCCCCCGCAGCGTGCGTGGCGCCCGCCGCCCGGTCAGGCCGGCGGCAGCGGTTCGTGCGGCGCCTCGGGGTCGCGCGGCCCCCGGATGCGGCGGTCGGCCTCCGCGATCGCGACGTCGTTGATGCCGGCCTCCCGGCGGCGCATCAGCCCGTCGGGCGCGAACTCCCACTGCTCGTTGCCGTAGCTGCGCCACCACTGGCCGGCGGCGTCGTGCCACTCGTACTGGAACCGTACGGCGATGCGGTCGTCGGTGAACGCCCACAGCTCCTTGCGCAGCGCGTAGTCCAGCTCCCGCTCCCACTTGCGCCGCAGGAACGCCACGATCTCGTCGCGGCCGGTCAGGAACTCGTCGCGGTTGCGCCACCGCGAGTCGGGGGTGTAGGCGAGGGCCACGCGGTGCGGGTCGCGGGTGTTCCAGGCGTCCTCGGCCGCCTGGACCTTGCGCAGCGCGGTCTCGCGGGTGAACGGGGGTAGGGGCGGGCGGGTCATGCGGATACCTCCTGCTCGCGGTGCCGACCCCGGTACGGGTCGGGGTTGAACGTGGAGTACTCGGGCGGTCCCCAGCGCAGCGGCACGGCGCCGTCGATCTGCACCACGTGCTCCACCTCGAAGTCCACCACGCGCTGCGCGCCGGGCTCGGCGGCGGCCCGCTCCGGGTTCCAGTCGACCGACGCCCGGCCGGTCACCTGGAGTGTGGCGCCCCGCTCCCAGTCCAGGAACAGCAGTCCGGCGCGCGGGTCGAGTTCGAGGTTGCCCAGGGTCATGTACATGGAGTTGCCGGCGTAGTCGGGCCAGGACAGCCGGCGCTCGTCGGCGACCGCGACGAAGCCCGGGCGGCCGCCGCGGTGCGAGGCGTCGGCACCGAGGCCGGCGGCGTGGGTGGCGACGAAGAACGTGTCGGCCCCCGCGATCCACGCCCGCTGGGCGGGCGACAGCGCGGTGGACTCCGCGGCGGGGCGGGGCGCCGCGGCCTTTGGGGCGGCCTCGGCGCCGCGCGCCTGGATGTACTTGGGGCAGTTCGCGTACACCTGCTCGGTGCGGATCACCAGCCGGTCGCCCTCCTGCCGGGCCAGGCCGTTGACGCGCATCCGGCGGCGGCTCGCCGGTTCGATCGCCAGCACGCCGATCGGGTGCTCCTCGGCGAACAGCAAGGCCAGCGGGTCGCCGGGCACGGGCTCGCGCCGCGCCACCACGGTGCGGTCGTCGGGCGCCGTCACGAACCCGGGTTCGCCGGCCAGCGGGCCGGCCCACACGGCGCCGCGGGCGTCGGGGGCGCCGATCACCGCCAGGCGCTGCCTGCACAGGAAGTCGGCGGCGACGCGCGGCAGTGCCGCACCGACCTTGGCCGAGCCCCACGGCCGGTCGGGGAATTTCGCCCGCCGCTGCGCGATCCGTTCGCCTTCGTGGCGCACTGGTCCTCCTCGGGTGGGTGGTGCCGCGCGGGTCTAGAAGAACCCGCAGGTGGGTGAGCCGGGGGTGGGGGCGGGCGCGGTGTCGGCACCCGAGGGCGCGTAGATCTCCAGCCGGACGCCGTCGGGGTCGGTGAAGAACACGCCTCCGGAGGACGCGCCCTCGCCGTGGGGCACGATCCCGTCGTAGGCGAAGGTGACGCCCAGTCTGCGCAGCACGGCCTCGGCCTCGCGCACGGCGGCGATGTCGGGCACCTCGAAGGACAGGTGGTGCAGGCCGGGCCGGCCGGTGGGGAAGGCGCCGGCGCTCTGCTGCCACAGGGCGAGCGTCAGCGCGCCGTCGTCGCCGAGCAGGGCGAACCGCTGGTCGCCCTCGGTGCGCTCCGCCAGGACCTCCAGGCCGAACACCTCCCGGTAGAAGGCGGTGGAGCGCGCGAGGTCGGTGACGTTCAGGGCGACGTGTCCGGTTTTCATGGCGATGACACCTCTCCATATCTAATGGAAGAACCACATGAATCCATTAGTTCGATATGTCATCACGACAGCACTAACGCTGTCAACCCGTGCATCCATTAGGATCGGTCCGCGAAGGGGGGAGCCGTGCCCGACACGATCGCCGACCTGCTGCCGGAGGAGCCGCTGCCCGTCCGGCTGATGAACACCGTCTGGGCCGACCGCCGCGGCCGCCACGACGACCTCGCCGACACCGGCGGCCTGCGGGCGTGGCTGGAGCGCACCGGGCTCGCCGCGGCCCCCTCGGTGACCGCCGAGGACCTGGCCGCGTTCCGCCGGCTGCGCGCCGCCGCCCGCCGCGTCGCCGCCGACCTCACGGCCGACGACCGCCCGCCGGCCGGGGACCCGCCCGACGACCTCGGCACCGCGCTGGCCGACCTCAACGCCGACATGGCCGCATGCGCGCCCCGCCTGGTCGCCACCGGCGACGGCCTGGCCCTCCAGTGGCACCCCGGCCCCCGCGACGCCGACCGGGCCCGCGGCGAACTCGCCCTCGCCGCGGCGCGGCTGTTCAGCGGCGAGGACGCCGCCCTGCTGCGCGCCTGCCACGGGCCCGGCTGCGTGCTGTACTTCCGCAAGGACCACCCCCGCCGCGGGTGGTGCTCGGCCGGATGCGGCAACCGGGCGCGGGTGGCGCGCCACTACAGCCGCCACCGGCCGCCCCGGCAGGACTGAGCAGGACCCAGCGGGCGGGCCGGAGCGGGCCGGGCACGGCCGCCCGGGCGGCGGCGCCCCGCCCGGCGCGGGCGCTGTGCTGTGAGCGGATTCGGCCCACAGCAGAAGTACGGCGATGGCGCGCCCGGTCCTTCGGCAGGATGGGCCCATGCGCGTACTTGTTCTCGGTGGGACCGGATTCACCGGTCGACAGATCACCCGACGACTGCTGGACCGCGGCGACCGCGTGCTCGTGGTGCACCGGGGCCGCACCGCGGCGCCGCCCGAGGGCGCCGAGGAGCTGCGGACCGACCGCCGCGCCCTAGCCGAGCACGCCGACCGCGTCCGGGCCTTCGACCCCGAGGCCATCGTCGACGCCTACGCGCTGACCGGCGACGACGTGGACGCGGTGCTCCCCGTCCTGCCCCCCGTGCCCGCCGTGGTCCTCTCCAGCGCCGACGTCTACCTCGCCTTCACCGGCCTGCGGACCGGCCGCGAACTGGCGCCGCTGCCGATCGACGAGGACTCCCCCCTGCGCACCGACCGCCGCCCCTACCGCGGCGCGGGGCTGCCCGGGGTGCCCGAGGACTACGAGAAGCTCGACGTCGAGGAGCGCTGGCTGGCGCGCGGCGCGGTGGTGCTGCGCGCCCCTGTCGTCTACGGCCCGCACGACGCCCAGCGCCGCGAGGACGTCGTGCTGCGGCGGGTGCGCGCCAAGCGCGCCCGCATCCCGGTGGGGGCGGCCAACCTGCTGTGGTCGCGCCTGCACGTCGACGACCTGGCCGCGGCGGTCCTCGCCGCGCTGGACACCCGTGCCGCCGACGGCCAGGCGCTGAACGTGGCCGAGGCGCGCACCTGCTCGGTGGGCGGCTGGCTGCGCCAGATCCTCGACGCGGCGGAGTCCCCCGCCGAACTCGTGCGGGTGCCCGACTCCGCGCTGCCGCCCGACCTCGCGGCCACGGGCGCCTCGGCCCAGCACCTCCTGGTGTCCTCGGCGCGCGCCCAGGACCTGCTGGGCTGGCGGCCGGGCGACCCCGCCACCCGGGTCGCGGAGTCGGTGCGCTGGCACCTGGCGCACCCCTCGCCCGAGCCGTGGACCGAGGCGGACACGGCCGCCGACGACGCCGCGCTGGCCGCGGCCGACGGCTGATCCCGGGCGCCCCGGCCCCGCTCCCGGAACGCCGCCGCAAGGCCCTCGGAAAACCGGAACCGGCGGCCGCCCGCTGCCGGGCGGCCGCCGGTGGCGCGCCGCGCGCCCGCCGCTTCCCCCACGAGGGGTCAGCGGCGCGGCGCGGCGCCTACTCCCACTCGATGGTGCCCGGGGGCTTGCTCGTGATGTCGAGGGTGACGCGGTTGATCTCGCGGACCTCGTTGGTGATCCGGTTGGAGATGGTGGCCAGCACGTCGTAGGGCAGCCGCGACCAGTCGGCGGTCATGGCGTCCTCGCTGCTCACCGGGCGCAGCACCACCGGGTGCCCGTAGGTGCGGCCGTCGCCCTGCACGCCCACCGACCGCACGTCGGCCAGCAGCACGACCGGGCACTGCCAGATGTCGCGGTCCAGGCCGGCCCGGCTCAGCTCCTCGCGGGCGATGGCGTCGGCCTCGCGCAGGATGTCCAGGCGCTCGCGGGTGACCTCGCCGATGATGCGGATGCCCAGGCCCGGCCCGGGGAACGGCTGGCGCCACACCAGCTCGGGCGGCAGTCCCAGTTCCTCGCCGACGCGGCGGACCTCGTCCTTGAACAGCTCCCGCAGCGGCTCCACCAGCGCGAACTGAAGGTCGTCGGGCAGCCCGCCGACGTTGTGGTGGGACTTGATGTTGGCGGCGCCGGTGCCCCCGCCCGACTCCACCACGTCGGGGTAGAGGGTGCCCTGCACCAGGAACTCGACCGCGGTGTCGGCCTCGCCGGCCTCGGCCACGACCTCGCGCGCGGCCTGCTCGAAGACGCGGATGAACTCCCGGCCGATGATCTTGCGCTTCTCCTCGGGGTCGGTGACCCCGGCCAGCGCGCCCAGGAACCGCTCCTGGGCGTCGACCACCTTGAGCTTGGCGCCCGTGGCGGCCACGAAGTCCTTCTCGACCTGCTCGGCCTCGCCCTTGCGCAGCAGCCCGTGGTCGACGAACACGCAGGTGAGCCGGTCGCCGATGGCGCGCTGCATCAGGGCGCCGGCCACGGCGGAGTCGACGCCGCCGCTGAGCGCGCAGATGGCGCGCTTGTCGCCCACCTGGGCGCGGATGCGCTCCAGCTGCTCGTCGACGATGTTGACCATGGTCCAGGTGGGCCGGCAGCCCGCGCCCTCGTAGAGGAAGCGCCGCAGGACCTCCTGGCCGTGCTCGGAGTGCAGGACCTCGGGGTGGAACTGCACGCCGTAGAGCCCGCGCTCGGGGTCCTCCATGGCGGCGACGGGCGTGCTGGGCGTGCTGCCGACCGTGCGGAAGCCGGCCGGGGCCTCGGCCACGGAGTCGCCGTGGGACATCCACACGGTCTGCACGGCGGGCAGGCCGTTGAACAGCACGGACTCGGTGCCGGCCTGGAACTCGGTGCGCCCGAACTCGCTGCGGCCGGTCTTGGCGACGGTGCCGCCCAGCGCCTGCACCATGGCCTGGTAGCCGTAGCAGATGCCGAAGGTGGGCACGCCGGTCTCGAACAGGCTGCGCGGAGCCTGCGGCGCGCCGTCGGCGTAGACCGAGGACGGCCCGCCGGAGAGGATGATGGCCTTGGGCCGCTTGGCCAGCATCTCCTCGACCGGCATGGTGCAGGGGACGATCTCACTGTAGACGTGGCATTCGCGCACCCGCCGTGCGATGAGCTGGGCGTACTGCGCGCCGTAGTCCACGACGAGGACGGTGTCGAATGCGTGCTCGCCGGCGTCGGCAGGGGACACGGAACGGCCTTCCCGCAGGTGGAAACGTTGGTTTGGGCAGCTGGAACGCCACCCAGTCTAGGGCGTGGCGGCCCGGGCGGGGTCCGGGGCCGGCGGGCCGGGCCGTGGGACCCCGCACACGTCCGCGCACGTCCGCGCCCCCGGGCGCCTCGGCCGCGCGGGCCGCCGGTACCGTCCGGGCGCCGGGGCCGCCGGAGCGGGTCAGAACCCGGCCACCAGCACCGCGCGGTCGTCGGCGTGGTCGGTGGGCGTGGACCACGCCATCACCGTGGTGCACACGTCCTTGGGTGTGGGGTCGGCGAACCCGGTGAGCAGGGCCGCCAGCCGCGCCAGGCCGACGTCCAGCGACTCCCGGCGCTGCTCCACCACGCCGTCGGTGTAGCAGACGAGCAGGTCGCCGGGGTCCACACCGACCCGGGCGGTGCGGTGGGCCCCGCCCAGGGAGCAGCCCAGCGGCGGGTCGACCACCTCCTCCAGCCGCTCGCAGGCGCCGCCGGCGCGCCGCAGCATCGGCGGCACGTGGCCGGCGTTGGCGTAGGAGAGTTCGCGCGCGGCGGGGTCGTAGACGGCGTAGCACATGGTCGCCATGCTCGCCGGGAGGTAGGTGTCGACGTAGGCGTCGAGCCGCGCGGCCACCCGGTCGGGGCGGCGGCCATCGTCCAGCGCCGCCGCGCGCAGCACGCTGCGCAGCTGCGACATGACCGTCGCCTCCGACAGCCCGTGCCCGGCAACGTCGCCGATGACCAGGGCGATGTGGTCGCTGCCGGGAATGGGGAAGACGTCGTACCAGTCGCCGCCGACCTCCACGCCGTAGGCGGTGGGCGCGTACTGGGCGGCGACGTCGAGTTCGGCGGCGTCGACCCGCTCGGGCAGCAGGCTGCGCTGGAGGCCGAGCGCGATCTCGTGCTCGCGCTCCAGTTGGGCGCGCAGGTGGCGCTCGCGGTCGTTGGACACCGCCATGCGGCGCAGCCGCTCGCGGTCGAAGGTGGAGATTAGCCGGACCTGCACGACGGGCTCGCCCACGTCGGCCCAGGCGGCGCGGCTGCCGAACCCGTGGCAGCGGCGCGGGCGGCCCTCGGCGCCGATCAGCGCGAGGGCGCCGGCCATGGGCTCGCCCGAGCGGGCCCACCGCCACAGGGTGTCGCCGACCCGCTCGGGGCTGTCGGAGGTGAGGCGGTAGAGGTTGGCGCCGGTGACCACGGCGGGGAACAGCCGGCGCATGGCGGCGTTGTGGCCCAGGACCTCTCCCGAGAGCCCGACCAGCAGCATCGGTTCGCTGACCGCGCGGGTGATCGAACCGAACAGCTCACCGGCTAGCACGGCCGGTGCGGGCCGAGGGCGGGCGCGTCGGCGGTGTCGGCGGCCGGGGGCGGCGGGTCGAGGCGGTCGTAGTACTCGTTGCCGGGCGCGCCGTCGGCGGCCGGGCCGGGGCGCAGGTGGATGACGATGCGGCAGCGCGGGCTGCGCGCGGCGATGGTCTCGGACAGGTCGACCTTGGCGTAGCCCAGGTGGCGGGCCGTCATGGTGCCGAAGACGCTGGAGGTGAGCATGCACATCGCCTCGTTGCCGCGGACCTGGCCGCCAAAGGGGCAGGAGCGGTTGCCCAGGACGATGCGGTCGTCGTCGGCGGAGATGATGTAGACCTCGCCCTGGATGCGGCGGTAGAGGTCGACGAGGACCTCGGCGATCTGCTCGCGGTCGAACCGCGCGAGGTCGAGCTCGCGGGTGTAGAGGTCGCCCAGGGCGTCGCCGAGGCGCTGCCCGGCGAGCCCGATGTAGCCGGTGGCCTCCTCTCGGCCGATGACCTCCTCCAGCGAGGCGGTCAACTCGGTGACGAAGCGGCGCAGGAACACGTCGCTGGTCAGCGGAACTGCGGCTTTGGCTACTCGCATGGTCCCCTCCCTGGACTGCGAGGTGGCCGCCGCCGCGGTTCGGGGACGCGGGCGAGGTGGACGGCGGCGGCGTCGTGAGGCGAACGATACGCCCGCATGAATCCGGCTGCAGGAGTTTTCCACTTTTTACGGAACCGCGAACACGGCGCGGAGTTTCCGTGCGTTTCGGCGGACTCACCGGCGGTCACCGCCGCGCGTTCCGGGGCGCGGCGGGGTGCCGCCGGGCGCGGGACCGGGGCAAGGGCTGGGGGATCGCACGCGCGGGGCCTTCCGGGGAAAGGGCGCCCCGGCCGGGCGGCGGGCCGCCCGGCCGGGGCGCGGTCAGCGGATGCGGAACCGCTTCATCAGCCGGGCACTGGCCGTCATGACCGACGACAGGGTCTCGGCGTTCATGCCGGGGGTGCCGCCCAGCGAGACGAAGCGCTGGCTGGCGATGGTCTGGGACTCGGTGTAGCGCAGCAGGCCCTCCACGCCGTGGCGGCGGCCCAGTCCGGAGCGCTTCATGCCGCCCATGGGGGCGCCGTAGCTGGCCCACGCCGCGCCGTAGCCCTCGTTGACGTTGACCGTTCCGGCGTCGATGCGCTCGGCCAGGCGGCGCCCGCGCGCGGTGTCGCGGGTCCACACGCTGGCGTTGAGGCCGTAGTCGGTGGCGTTGGCGGCGTGCACGGCCTCGTCCTCGTCGCCGAAGGGGTAGACCGCCACCACCGGGCCGAAGGTCTCCTCGCCGCAGGCGGCCATGGTGGGCGCCACCCCCGCCAGCACGGTGGGCTCGTAGAACAGCGGGCCGATCTCGGTGCGGGGCCGGCCGCCGGCCAGCACCTCGGCGCCCTTGTCCCGGGCGTCGCGCACGTGGGCGTCGACCCGCTCGAACTGCCGGCGCAGGGTGAGGGAGCCCATGTCGGCGGAGTAGTCGAAGTCGGCGTTCAGCTCCATGCCGCGCACCGCGTCGGCGAAGCGCTCGGTGAACTCCGCGTAGCGCGACTCGTGGACATAGACCCGCTCCATCGAGATGCACAGCTGCCCGGCGTTGCTGAAGCAGGCCCGCTGCACGCCCTCGACGGTCCAGTCGAGGTCGGCGTCCTCGCACACGATGGCGGGGTTCTTGCCGCCCAGCTCGGCCGAGCAGCCGATGAGGCGGGCGGCGGCGCGCTGGGCGATGGCGGCGCCCACGGGCGAGGACCCGGTGAAGGCGACGTAGTCGGCGTTGTCGATCAGCGCGTCGCCGATCTCGGCGGGCTCGCCCAGCACCGGGATCCACAGGTCCTCGGGCAGGCCGGCCTCGACGGCGACGTCGATGGCCCACAGCGCGCTGAGCGCGGTCTGGGTGTCGGGCTTGGCGACCACGGCGTTGCCGGCCAGCAGCGCGGGCACGGCGTCGCTGACGGGCAGCGCGAGCGGGTAGTTCCACGGGCTGATGACGCTGACCACGCCCTTGGGGCGCCGGTGGAAGTAGGTGCGGGTGGCGCCGGGCACCGCGCCGGGGGTGCGCTCGCGGCGCAGCAGGCGGGGCGCGCGCCGGGCGTAGTGCAGGGTGCCGCCGGCGGCGTCGTAGACCTCCTCGAAGGCGTGCCGGCGGGCCTTGCCGGTCTCCCACTGGATGATGTCGAGGATCTCGCGCTGGCGGGAGAGCACCAGGTCGTGGAAGCGCACGAACGGCTCGGCGCGCTCGCGGGGGGTCAGCGCGGCCCACCGGCGCTGTGCGGCGCGGGCGCGCTCGAAGGCGCCGGCCACGTCGGCCGCGGTGGACTGCGGGAGCGCGGCGACGGGTTCGCCGGTGAAGGGGGCGGTGGTGGTCGTGGTGCGGGCCGGATCCGCGGCGACACGCCCGGTCAGGCGGGGAAGGGCGGCCTCGACCGCCGCACGCGTGGTAAACCCGCTCAACCCGCGCAAGCCGCTCTTACGTTGCATAGCGGTCGTCATGCCGGGAGCGTAATGCGGCGCGGGCCACCTTGACTACCCGTGAGTAACCAAGTTTTTCCGGTTATCGGCCGGAGTGCCGGGGAGGACTTCCGTGGGCCTTCGGCGGCGGTGCGCGCGCCGGCACGGCGCGCCGGCCGGGCCCGTGGACCGGGTGAAGGGATTCCGGGGCGCCGCGAGGAGACGTCCTCGGCCCCCGTGGCGGGAGGCTGCGATGTCGCACACCGAGAACACCACTGTCGCGATCGCGGGCGGAGGACCGGCCGGGATCATGCTGGGGCTGCTGCTGGCCCGCGCGGGCGTGGACGCCACCGTGCTGGAGAAGCACGCCGACTTCCTGCGCGACTTCCGCGGCGACACCGTGCATCCCTCGACCCTGCAGGTCCTGGACGAACTGGGGCTGGCCGAGGACCTGGAGCGCCGCCCGCACCGCAAGGTCACCACCATCACGGCGGCGCGCGGCGGGCGCGCGATCATCGACGCCGACCTCGACGAACTGCCGGGCCGCTACCGGCACATCGCGATGATGCCCCAGTGGGACTTCCTCGACATGCTCGCCGACCACGCGCGGACCTACCCCGGCTTCCGGCTGCTGATGAACACCGAGGCCACCGGGCTGATCGAGCAGGACGGCGCGGTGCGCGGACTGCGCTACCGGCGGCGCGACCCCGAGGGCGGCGAGCCCGGCCCCGAGCTGCCGCTGCGGGCGGTGCTGACGGTGGCCGCCGACGGCCGCGACTCCCGCGTGCGCGACGCCGCCGGGATGGTGCCCGCCGAACTGGGCGCCCCCATGGACGTGCTGTGGCTGCGTGTGCGGCGCGCCCCGGCCGGGGAGTCCGGCCTCAACGGCAGCCTGGGCGAGGGCCGGATGGCGGTGGCCATCGACCGCGGCGACTACTGGCAGGTGGCCTACCTCATCCCCAAGGGCGGCTACGACCAGGTGCGGGCCGGGGCCATCCGCGACTTCCAGGACAGCCTGCTGGAGCTGCTGCCGTTCCTGGGCGAGGACGCCGTCCGCGAGGTGGACGACTGGTCCCAGGTGGCGTTCCTCAACGTCAGCTCCGGCCGGCTGCGCCGCTGGTACCGGCCGGGCATGCTGGCCATCGGCGACGCCGCCCACACCATGACCCCCGTCGGGGGCGTGGGGATCAACCTGGCGGTGCAGGACGCGGTGGCGACGGCCAACCTGCTGGCGCGGCCGCTGCTGGAGGCCCAGAGCGACCCCGACCGCTACGCCAAGACGCTCAACCCCGAACTGCTGGCCCAGGTGCAGCGCCGCCGCTGGATGCCCACGGTCGGCACCCAGGCGATCCAGCAGCTGCTCCAGCGCCAGGTCATCGGGCGGGTGCTCAGCGGGAGCGAGCGGCTGCCGCTGCCGCTGCGGCTGGCGGCGGGCACCCACGCGTGGTCCCAGCTGGTGGCGCGGGTGATGGCCACCGGACTGCGGCCCGAGCACGTGCGGCCCCCCGCCGTCGCCGGTAGCGGACCCGCCTGAACCGGCGCGAAGCGAACGACCGCGCATCCGGCCGGCGGACCCGCCGGACCCCCGCGGGAGCAGCGGCCGGGCGGGTCAGGAGTCCCCGGCGAACCCCCGCGGGTTGGCGGACTGCCAGCGCCAGGAGTCGGCGCACGCCTCGGCCACGGTGCGCTTGGCGCTCCAGCCGAGGTCGCGCCGCGCGGCCGAGGCGTCGGCGTAGCACTCGGCGATGTCGCCGGGGCGGCGGTCGACCACCTCGAAGGGCACCGGCCGGCCCGTGGCGGCCTCGAACGCCGCGATCGCCTGGAGCACCGAGACGCCCTCGCCGGAGCCGAGGTTGTAGGCCCTGAACCCCGGCATGTCGCCCAGGTGCTCCAGCGCCGCGACGTGGCCCTGGGCGAGGTCGACCACGTGCAGGTAGTCGCGCACGCCGGTGCCGTCGGGCGTGGGGTAGTCGGCGCCGAACACGCGCAGCCGGTCGCGCCGGCCGGCGGCCACCTGGGCGATGTAGGGGAAGAGGTTGTTGGGCGTGCCCTGGGGGTCCTCGCCGATGAGGCCGGTGGGGTGGGCGCCGATCGGGTTGAAGTAGCGCAGGGCGACGGTGTGCCAGTCCGGGCGCGCGGCGGCGAGGTCGGCCAGGATCCGCTCGGCGAACAGCTTGGTCGCGCCGTAGGGGTTGGCCGCCGACAGCGGCATGTCCTCGGTGATGGGCACCCGGGCGGGGTCGCCGTAGACGGTCGCCGAGGAGCTGAACACCATGCGCCGCACCCCGTGGGCCTCCATGGCCTCGCACAGGGCGAGCAGGGAGTCGAGGTTGTTGCGGTAGTACAGCAGCGGCTTCTCGGTGGACTCCCCCACGGCCTTCAGGCCCGCGCAGTGGACCACCGCGTCGAAGGCGTGCTCGGAGAACACCGCGTCGAGGCGCTCGCGGTCGGCGCAGTCGCCGGCCACCACCGGGACGGCCCGGCCGGTGATGCGCTCGACGCGCGTCACGGCCTCGGGGCGGCTGTTGGTGAACGCGTCGAGCAGGACGACGTCGTGGCCGGCGCTGACCAGCTCAACGGCGATGTGCGAGCCGATGTAGCCGGCGCCACCGGTGAGCAGCACGTTCATGGGACTCCACCAGTGTCGAACGACGCGTCCGCCCACGTCGCGGACGCACCCAGCAGCATATGCGCGGGCGGGGGCCGCGGTGGCGCGCCGCTCCCGGGGCGGTCGGCCCGGGCGGGCCGGCCGCCCCGCCCTCACTCGCGGACGGCCGCCACCGCCGGGGCTGCGGGGGCGGCGCCCGCGCGCCGGTCCAGCGCGGCCGCGGCCACGGCCAGGACCAGCGCGCCGAGCGGCAGGAGCGCGCCGATCCAGTTGGGCGCGGTCAAACCGAGACCGCCGGCGATGGCGGCCCCGCCCAGCCACGCGCCCAGGGCGTTGCCGAGGTTGAAGAACCCGATGTTGAGGGCCGAGGCGAGCGTGGGAGCGTGGGCGGCCTTGTCCATGACGCGCATCTGCAGCGGCGGCACCGTGGCGAACCCGAAGGCGCCGACGAGGAAGACCAGCACGAGCGAGGCGGCCTGGCTGTGCGCGCCCCAGGTGAAGGCCAGCAGCGTGGCCGCCAGAGCGACCAGCGCGCCCAGCAGCAGCGGCATCGGCGCGCGGTCGGCGATCCGGCCGCCCGCCGCGTTGCCCACGACCATGCCCAGGCCGAACAGCACCAGCACCCACGTGACCGCCGACTCGGAGAACCCGGCCACCTCCACCATCATCGGCGCCAGGTAGGTGACGGAGACGAACACCCCGCCGAAGCCCAGCACGGTCATGCCCATGGCCAGCAGCACCTGGGGGTCGGCGAGGGCGGCGAACTCGGGGCGGACGCGGGCACCGGCGGGCCGCTCGCCGCGCTTCACGAGCGCCAGGACGCCGATGAGGCCGACGACGCCGACCAGCGCGATGACGGCGAAGGTCGCGCGCCAGCTCAGGGCCTCGCCCAGCAGGGTGCCGGCGGGCACCCCGACGACGTTGGCCACGGTGAGGCCGGTGAACATGAACGCGATGGCGCCCGCGCGGCGGGCGGGGGCGACCAGCCCGGCGGCCACGACGGCGCCGATGCCGAAGAACGCCCCGTGGGTGAACGAGGCGATGACGCGGCCGGCCAGGACCGCTCCGAAGGTGGGCGCCAGCGCGGTGACGAGGTTGCCCGCCACGAACAGCACCATGAGGGCGGCCAGCATCCGCCTGCGCTCGACCCGGGTGCCCAGGACGGTCGTCAGGCGCGCCGACGAAGACTCCGGCGGCGTAGACGGTGGCGATGTAGCCGGCGGTGGAGACGGACACGCCGAACTCCTCGGCTATGCCCGGCAGGACGCCGGTGACGACGAACTCGGTCGTGCCGATACCGAAGGCGCAGACGGCCAGCGCCCAGAGTGCCAGAGGCATGGAGGTTCCCTTGTTGCACGGGCCGGTAGACAGCTCGGACAATATATGCACACGCTGTTAGTTGCAAGCGCCTGATATTGCACGCGGGGGTATCCTGGCGGTGAGCGCCGACACACCCGGCGCCCCTCGCTTTGCCGCACGCCCAAGGAGGTCCGGCCATGGACGCCCCCGCACCCGCCCCCACCGAGGGCGGCGGCCCCCCGACGGTGCTGGCCCAGCGGTGGTGCGCGCTGTCGGTCCTCCACGACACCATCGAGACCCGCGTCGAGCGCGCGCTCCAGGACGGGCACGGGATCAGCACGCGCGAGTACTCCGTGCTGGTGGCGCTGAGCGCGCGCGACGAGGGCAAGATGCGCATGAGCGAACTCTCGGAGGTGGTCGTGCTCAGCCAGAGCGCCACCACCCGGCTGGTCAACCGCCTGGAGGGGCGGGGCCTGCTGGAGCGCCGGCTGTGCGCCGACGACCGGCGCGGCATCTACACCGCCCTCACCGAGGCCGGCCGCCGCCTCCTGGCCGAGGCCCGACCCACCAACGACGCCGCCCTGGACGAGGCCTTGGAACACGCCCAGCGCAACCCGGCCCTGGCACCGCTGGCGGCCGTCCTGCGCGAGGCACCCGCCTCCGCCTGAAGGGCCCCGCCCCGCGTGCGCCGCACCGGGGAGGCCCGCGGCACGTCGCGGCGCGCACGGCGACGGCGGTGGAAAATCCCGCTCTCCGGAAAAGGACGCAGGTCCTCAATTGGACATCCGCCGCCGCGGGGGCGTCTGGCGTTTTGGCCAATGGGGTGACGGAGAACACGCGCGGTTCTCCATTTATCAGTGCATAACGGAAAAATGGGCCGCCGCCCGTGCGGTCGCCACGGGATTGTCCGCGCCCGCGCCCTCACCCGCGCAGCGGGCGCGCGGGCCGGGCCCCGCGGCGCGTCCCCGGCCGCACGGCCGAGGAGGGCCGGCGGCCCGCTGGAAGCGGCGCCCGCCGCCGACCGAGCGCGCCCGCCCCGCCACCAGGCCCGACACCGCCCGCCGCCCCGCGTTCGCCGCGGCGCCGGCGGCCCGCCGCCGGCGCCGGCCGCCGCGCCCCTCCGGTCGGGGCCACGGCAACCGGGTGGCCGGGCCGCCGGCGGGGCGGCCTCGGGCCGAGGGCGTCCCGCCGACCGGACGCGCCCCGCGGCGAAGGGCCCTCGGCGGCACGCGGCCTGCGGCAAGGCGGCGCGCATTACGTCCGGAGAAATCCGCCCCGCGCGCGGCCGCGGCCTGACGAAAAGTGAGACGGGTTCGGATGATCTGCTATACCGGCGCATATCTGGGTACGCCCATCGCGAGCGCGGAAACCGGTAATGCCGCGGCGGTCCTCGCCGCGCGGCCCCGGTTTCGGTGCCCGACGGACAGCGTTGACCGTGAACGACCGCGAGCGGCCGGGCACCGGCCCGACCGCCCGTTCGTTCCCCAGACGCGCCGGGGACCGGCCTCGTCCCGTCCGCGAGACCGTTCCCCGGCGCCACCTCACTCCTGTGCCGCCGCCGGGCCGAGCCCGGGCCTACAGCCGGGGGTCGACCGGCTCCGACTCCAGCGCCAGCACACCGAACACCGGCTGGTGCACCCGCCACAGCGGCTCACCGGCGGCGTGGCGGGCCAGCGCCTCGACTCCGAGCCGGTGCTCGTTGAGCGCCATGCGGCTCTTGCGGCCGAGCCGGCGTTCGCGCAGCACCGCCATGCGTTCGGGCCGCAGGTAGTCGGGGCCGTAGATGATGCGCAGGTACTCGGGTCCGCGCACCTTCAGCCCGGGCTGGGCCAGGCCCCGGGTGCCCGCGGCCAGGGCGCCGTCGAGCGGCTTGACCACCATGCCCTCGCCGCCCGCGCCCACCAGTTCGCGCCACCACCCCACCGCCGCCGCGGTGGCCTGGGGGTCGGTGGTGTCGACCACGCGGTAGCGGGTGGTGCGCACCATGGCGCAGTGGTCGGCCAGCTTCTCGGCCACGCCCATGTGCCACAGGTGGTCCCGGTCGGCGAAGTGCGCGCCCTCGGCCGCCAGCACCGCGAACGGCGCGAAGCGCAGCCCGGCGGCGCCGTCGGTGGGCCAGGTGTAGCCCCGGTAGACCGTGCTGAACGCCTCGATCTCGCGGGCGCGCAGCACGGTGCGCTCGGTGAGGTCGGCGACGTCCAGGCCGCGCGCGGCCGCAGCCGCCAGCACGCCCTCGGCGGCGGGCAGCGCGGCGCGGGCCGCCGCCCCCACGGCCGCGTACTGGTCGCGGATCAGGCCCTCGGCCTTGGCCGACCACGGCAGGAGTTCGCCGTCGAAGGCGACCCAGTCGGTGTCGAGCCGCTCCCACAGCCCGGCCGCGGTGATGCCCGCGCGCAGTTCGGCCAGCACGGCCGACTCCACCCGGGGGTCGGTGAAGAACGGCCGGCCGGTGCGGGTGAAGACCGCGCCCAGCGCGCCGGGCACGAACCGCCGCGCGGCGGCGTCGGGGTCGCGGCAGACCACGGCCACCGCGCGCGAGCCCATGTGCTTCTCCTGGCAGATGACCCGGGCCACGCCCTGGTCGAGGAACGCGCCGAAGGCTTCGTCGGGGTGCTCCAGGAGGCCGGGGTCGGCCGAGGTGGGCGCGGGCGCCATGGTCGGCGGCAGGTACAGCAGCCAGCGGGGGTCGACCGCGTGCCGGCTCATGGCCTCAAGCGCCGCGAGGGCGTTGTCGCGCGGCACCCCTACCGTGCCGTACCGGGTGGCGATGCGGGTCACCGGTTCGTCGGAGAGGACGTCGCCGAGGGCCACCACCCCGGCGGGGGCGGCGGTGCCGGCGGTGCCGCCGGTGCCGTGCGCGGCGGCGCCCTCGGCGGCGGGGAACGGGCGGGCGGGTTCGTACCAGACCCGGTGGGCGTCGACCGCCACGAGTTCGCGCTCGGGGTAGCGCAGCGCCGTGAGCCGGCCGCCGAACACGCACCCGGTGTCCAGGCAGATGGTGTTGTTCACCCACTCCGGCCGGGGGGTGGGCACGTGGCCGTAGACGACCGTGGCCGCCCCCCGGTACTCGTGCGCCCACGGGTGGCGCACCGGCAGGCCGAACTCGTCGGTCTCGCCGGTGGTCTCGCCGTAGAGCGCGAAGGAGCGCACCCGGCCCGAGGCGCGGCCGTGGTACTCCTCCTTGAGCCCGGCGTGGGCCACGACGAGCCGCCCGGAGTCGAGCACGTAGTGGCTGAGCAGGCCGTCGCAGAACTCCAGGACGCGGGCGCGGAAGTCGTCGGGCGCGGCGCCGAGCTGGGCCAGCGACTCCTCCAGCCCGTGGGTGACCTGCACCTTGCGCCCCTTGAGGGCGCGCACCAGCTTGTTCTCGTGGTTGCCGGACACGCACAGGGCGTCGCCGGCGGCGACCATGCCCATGACCAGCCGCAGCACGCCCGGGGTGTCGGGCCCGCGGTCGACGAGGTCGCCGACGAACACGGCGGTGCGCCCCTCGGGGTGGCGGGCCCCCACCGCGCGGCCCTCGGGGTCGCGGTCGAGGACGTAGCCGAGGCGGTCGAGCAGCTCCTCCAGTTCGGCACGGCAGCCGTGGACGTCGCCCACGATGTCGAAGGGGCCGGTGAGGTGCCGCTTGTCGGTCCAGCCGGGCTCCAGTTCGACGGTGGCGGAGTCGATCTCGGCGCTGCCGCGCAGCACGTGCACGCGGCGGAAGCCCTCCTTGTCGAGCCGCTTGAGCCCGCGCCGCAGCTCGCGGCGCTGCCGGGCGACCACGTGCGGACCGAAGTCGCGGTCGGGGCGGGCGGCGTTGCGGTCGTGGGCGAGGCGTTCGGGGATGTCGAGCACGATCGCGGTGGCCAGGACGTCGTGGTC
This sequence comes from Streptomonospora nanhaiensis, assembly GCF_013410565.1. Lineage (NCBI taxonomy): Bacteria > Bacillati > Actinomycetota > Actinomycetes > Streptosporangiales > Nocardiopsidaceae > Streptomonospora > Streptomonospora nanhaiensis. The sequence continues at coordinate 4,339,997 of NZ_JACCFO010000001.1, read as the reverse complement.
CTTGGCGATGCGCACGAGTTCGGCGCGCGCGGCCTGCTGGACGTTGGTGGCGTCGACCACGGTGAGCAGGCCCCGGCGCAGCCGGGTGGCGACGATGTGGTGCAGCAGCGCGAACGCGTCGGCGCTGGCGCTCTGGTCGTTGGGGTCGTCGCTGACCATGCCCCGGCAGTGGTCGGAGGAGACCACCTGCGTCGGCCGGAAGTGCCGGGCGGCGAAGGTGGACTTGCCCGAGCCGGACACGCCGATGAGCACCACCAGGCCCATCTCGGGGACGCCCAGCACCCGGGGAGCGGGGGCGGGGTCGCGGGGGTCGGCGGGGCGGCCGGCGGGGTTGTCGGCGCCGCGCGGCGCCGAGGAGGGATCGACGGCGCTCATCTGGTGAACACTCCCATCTGGGTGGAGGCCCCCACCTCGGGGTCTTCGGGGCCGACGGGCAGGTAGCGCACCCGGTAGCCGTAGGTGGCGGCGGTGTCGTCGGCCCACGCGCGAAACTCGGCGCGGGTCCACTCGAACCGGTGGTCGGTGTGGCGGTGCGCGCCCTCGGGCAGCGTGGGGTAGCGGACGTTGTACTCGACGTTGGGCGTGGTGACGACCACGGTGCGCGGTGCGGCGTCGCCGAACACCACGTGCGCCAGCGCGGGCAGCCGGGGCGGGTCGACGTGCTCGATGACCTCCATCAGCACGGCGGCGTCATAGCCCCGGAACCGGGGGTCGGTGTAGAGCGCCGACGCCGCGAACAGGGTCAGCCGCCGGCGGTGGTGCTCGGGCCGGCGGTCCAGCCGCAGCCGCCGCCGGGCCTGCTCCAGCACCGCCGCCGAGACGTCGGTGCCGGCCACGGTGTCGAAGCCGGGGTGGTCCAGCAGCCGCGCGAGCAGCCGTCCGGGCCCGCAGCCGAGGTCGAGGACGGACCGCGCGTTCTCGGCCTGGAGCACGGCCAGCACGGCGCCGGCCCGGCGCTCGGCCAGCGAGGGTCCGCGCTCGCCGGGCGGCTCGGCACCGCCGTGGGCGGCGGCCGCAGGCGCGGGGGTGCCGTGCCCCGCCGCGGGCGCTTTGGACTCCCCGGGCTCCCCGGACCCGCCGGAGCCGGAGGGGGCGGGGTGGTCGGGGACCGGCGGTTCCTCCTCGGCGGGTTCGGTGGCGACCGTGTCGGGGAGGGCGGCGAGGGGGTCGCAGCCGTCGGCCGCGAGGTCGTCGAGTTCGCTCAGCCGCGCCAGCGCGGCGCGGAACAACTGGGTGCGCCGGGCCAGGTAGCGCCGGGTGATCCAGGCGCGTTCGGGGTGGGCGGCCAGCCAGCCCTCGCCCGCGCGCAGCAGCTTGTCGACCTCGTCGCCGCTGACCCAGTAGTGCTTGTGGCCGTCGAGGACCGGCAGCAGGACGTAGAGGTGGCTGAGCGCGTCGGCCAGCCGGAGGTGGCCGGTCAGGGTCAGGCCGATGTAGTGGGAGTCGCCCCAGTCGGGCAGGCCGGGGTCGAGGGCGACGGGCTCGGCGTCGACCCGCCAGCCCAGGGGCTCGAACAGCCGCCGCGCGAGATCGGGGCCGCCCCGGCAGGGCACCGCGGGCAGCGCCAGGGTGAGCGGCAGCGCGGAGTCGGCGAGGTCGGGCCGGGCCGCGCTGCGCCCCCGCAGGGCGCTGCGGAAGACGTCGCCCAGCGCCACCGCGAACAGGGAGGAGGCGGCGTAGGGGCGGTCGTTGACGTACTGCGCCAGGGAGAAGTCGGGGCTGTTCGCCCCGGCCCTGCGGGTGCGCAGGAGCGCCTGGGGATCGACCTCCAGCAGCAGCGCCGCCGTGCAGCGGTCCGCGCTCGCCTCGGGGTAGAAGACGTGCGCGGTGCCGTAGGACTGCTCGAAGCGCTGCACGCGGTCGGGATGCTTGTGCAGCAGGAAGCCGAGGTCGGTGGCCGGCGGGCGCGTGGTGGTGATCGTCAGTAGCACGGCCCCAGTGTGGTGCAGCGACCCGCCGCGGTTCGAGTCCTTTTTCCCGCCTGTGGACAAACACCCGGGACGTCCGCCGCGCCCCGGCCCCCGACGCGGCGGCGGGGGCGGCGGTCGGCCGCCGCCCCCGGTGCGCCTACTTCACGCTCGCCGCCGCCACCTGGGCGGGCGGCACGATCTCGGGCGCGCCGTGCTGGATGGCGTCGGCCTCGTTGTCGTTGTCCTGCTCCTGGGCGGAGCGCTCGACCTCGATGCGCTTGCGGTAGTAGGCGACCTCGCGCTCGATCTGCTCCTCGGTCCACCCCAGCGGCCCGGCCATCAGCCGGGCGGCCTCCTCGGCGGCGGCGATGCCGCGGTCCCAGGTCTCGATGGAGATCCGGGTGCGCCGCGCCAGCACGTCGTTGAGGTGGCGGGCGCCCTCGCACTGCGCGGCGTAGACGATCTCGGCCCGCAGGTAGTCGTCGGACCCGCTCAGCGGCTCCTTGAGGCCGGGGTCGGCCTCCATCAGCGCCAGGACCTCGTGGACCAGCGTGCCGTAGCGCCGCAGCAGGTGGGTGACCCGCGAGCGGTGCAGCCCGGAGTCGCGCGCCAGCTTGCCGCGCTGGTTCCACAGCGCCGCGTACCCCTCGGCGCCCACCAGCGGCACCCGGTCGGTGACCGACTCCGGGATGCGGCCGTCCAGGCCGTGGGCGACCGCGTCCACGGCGTCCTTGGCCATCACCCGGTAGGTGGTGTACTTGCCGCCCGCGATCAGCACCAGGCCCGGCACCGGGTGGGCCACGGTGTGCTCCCGCGACAGCTTGGAGGTGTCGTCGGACTCCCCCGACAGCAGCGGGCGCAGCCCCGCGTACACGCCCTCGACGTCGTCGCGGGTCAGCGGCACCCGCAGCACCTGGTTGACGTGGTCGAGCACGTAGTCGATGTCGCGCCGGCTGGCCGCCGGGTGCGCCTTGTCCAGGTCCCAGTCGGTGTCGGTGGTGCCGATGATCCAGTGCCGGCCCCACGGGATCACGAACAGCACGCTCTTCTCGGTGCGCAGGATCAGGCCCGAGGACGCCTGGATGCGGTCGCGCGGCACCACCAGGTGGATGCCCTTTGAGGCGCGCACGTGGATCTGCCCGCGCCCGCCGACCATCTCCTGGATGTCGTCGGTCCACACCCCGGCGGCGTTGACCACCTGCTTGGCGCGGATCTCGATCGACTCGCCGGTCTCCAGGTCCTGGGCGCGGGCGCCCGTGACGTGCTCGCCCTCGCGCAGGAAGCCCACCGCCTGCACGCGCGAGGCGATGTGCGCGCCGTAGGTGGCGGCGGTGCGCAGCACCGTGACCACGTAGCGGGCGTCGTCGACCTGGGCGTCCCAGTACTGCACCGCGCCCACCAGCGCGTCGCGGCGCAGCGCGGGGAAGACCCGCAGCGCCCCGCCGCGCGTGAGGTGGCGGTGGTGCGGCAGGCCCCGGGTGTTGCCCATGGACGTGGCCAGGACGTCGTAGAGGGTGACCCCGGCGCCGACGTAGGGCCGCTCCCAGTGCTTGGTGAGCGGGTAGAGGAACGGCACCGGCCGCACCAGGTGCGGCGCGATGCGGTGCAGCAGCAGGCCGCGCTCCACCAGCGCCTCGCGCACCAGCTCGAAGTCCATCTGCTCCAGGTAGCGCAGGCCGCCGTGGATCAGCTTGCTGGACCTGCTGGAGGTGCCCGAGGCGAAGTCGCGGGCCTCGATCAGGCCGACCGACAACCCGCGCGACACCGCGTCCAGCGCCACGCCGGCGCCCACGATCCCGCCGCCCACCACCAGTACGTCCAGCTCGCCGCCCGCCATGGCGGCCAGCGCCTCGGCTCGCTGGTCCGGGCCCATCCGCGCTGCTGTCATCTCACGCCTTCCGACCAAAGCCTCTACCGGGTACGTCCCGGATCGTCCCCTGGCCAGGCTAACCCCACACGTCCCGGGCATTCCGCTGACACGGCGACGAGCGTGTCACAGGGCGCGAGCGGGGCGAACCGCGGGAACCGCGCGAACCGGGCCGCCCGCGCGGTCCGCCGCCTAGCCCAGCGCGCCGGCGGCGTCGTTGGCGTAGCGGTCGGCGGCGGCCAGGACGTCCTCGCCGTAGTCGCGGGACTCGTTGTACTCGAGGATGGCCTCCCACCAGCCGGAGTCGGTGGTCAGCACGCGGTCGTCGGCGCACAGGTAGCGCGCGGCGGCCAGGGCGGCGTCGTCGAGGTCGTGGGGGTCGGCGCCGCCGCCGTCGGCGTCGGCGCCCCAGCGCGCCCACGTGGTGGGGATGAACTGCATCGGCCCCACCGCGCGGTCCCACTCGGTGTCGCGGTCGAGCCGGCCGCCGTCGGAGTCGCGGATGGTGCGGGTGTTGTTGCTGCCGTCCAGCGGGATGCCGATGATCTCCTCGGTGGTGCGGCCGTCCGGCCCGATCTCGCCGCCGAAGATGGTGCCGTGGACGGACTCCACCTCGCCGATGCCCGCGAGGGTCGGCCAGGAGACCATGCACGCGGGCTGCTCGGCGCTGAGCCGCAGCTGGGCGCGGGCGTAGGACTCCAGGGCGCGTTCGGGCACCCCGGTGGCCTCGGAGACGGTGGCCAGCCACTGCGGGCTGGGCTCGGCGGGGGCCGCGTCGGGGTCGGGAGAGGGGCGGTCGTCGGCGGAGAGGTCGGGCCCGCCCGACGCGGAGGCCCCGGTGGCCGGGACGGTGTCGATGCTTCCGGCGGCCTGCCCGGCGCCGGGCGGCAGCGCCGGCGGGGAGTCGGGCTCCAGGGCACGGACGGCGCCGACGACGCCCGCGGCCACCCCGACCGTGGTCACCACGGCGGCCAGGGCCGCGACGGCGGGCCGCCACCGCGGGGCTTGTGCGGGCGTGGGTGTCGGGGAGGCGGGGGGAGCCTCCGGACCGGTTGTGGGGGGACCGCTCACGGAAACCTCGTCTTCGTCAACGGACGCAGTCGGCCAGGGAGTGCGTGGGTGGGTGGTCGCGTTCGTCGTCGCGGCGCCGCGGGACGCCTACGGCCGGTGAACAAAGGTACCCGCTGCGCCCGCCCGGCGGGAGGACGCCTCCGGAAATTCCGGGGGGCGCCCCCTGTGCCGCCGCGGCGGCGGCGCGCCGGGGCGCCCGGCCGGACCGGCGGGCGCAGGGCGGCGCCTCGCCGCCTCACGATCACCGGTGCGGGTTGACGACGACCTCGACGCGCTGGAACTCCTTGAGGTCGGTGTAGCCCGAGGTGGCCATGGTGCGGCGCAGGGCGCCCATCAGGTTCATCGAGCCGTCGCTGGTGGATGAGGGCCCGTGCAGGATCGACTCCAGCGTGCCGATCGTGCCCACCCGCAGCCGCTCGCCGCGCGGCAGGTCGTGGTGGTGGGCCTCGCTGCCCCAGTGGTAGCCGCCGCCGGGCGCCTCGGCGGCGCGGGCCAGCGGCGAGCCGATCATCACGGCGTCGGCGCCGCAGGCCAGTGCCTTGGCGATGTCGCCGCTGCGGGTCATGCCGCCGTCGGCGATGACGTGCACGTAGCGGCCGCCCGACTCGTCGAGGTAGTCGCGGCGGGCCGCGGCGACGTCGCCGATGGCGCTGGCCATGGGCACGGCCACGCCCAGCACCGAGCGCGTGGTGTGGCCCGAGCCGCCGCCGAACCCGACCAGCACGCCGGCCGCGCCGGTGCGCATGAGGTGCAGGGCGGCGGTGTAGGTGGCGCAGCCGCCGACCACGACCGGGACGTCGAGGTCGTAGATGAACTGCTTGAGGTTCAGCGGCTCGGCGCGGCCCGAGACGTGCTCGGCCGAGACGGTGGTGCCGCGGATGACGAAGATGTCGACCCCGGCGTCGATGACCGCCTTGTGGTACTGCGCGGTGTTCTGCGGGGAGAGGCGGGCCGCGGTGACCACCCCGGCCTGGCGGATCTCCTCGATGCGCCGGCCGATCAGCTCCTCCTTGATCGGCTCGGCGTAGATCTCCTGGAGCCGCCGCGTGGCGGCGGGGTCGTCCAGCTCCCGGATCTCGGCCAGCAGCGGCTCGGGGGACTCGTAGCGGGTCCACAGCCCTTCGAGGTCGAGCACGCCCAGTCCGCCCTGGCGCCCCAGCGCGATGATGGTCTCGGGCGAGGCCACGCTGTCCATGGGGCTGCCCACCAGCGGTGTCTCGAACCGGTAGGCGTCGATCTGCCAGGTGAGGGACACCTCCTCGGGGTCCCGGGTACGGCGGGCCGGCACGATCCCGATCTCGTCGAGTTCGTAGGCGCGCCGCCCGTTCTTGCCCAGCCCGATCTCCACCTGAGCCAACGCTTCGATCCCCTCTCGCGTGCCGCGCCGGATCCGTCACCGGCGCACGATGCCGAACGGCGAGTTTACCGCCGCCCGCAGTGCCGCGCCGGGGCGGTCGGCGCGGCCGCGCCGACCGGCGCGCCGCGCGCGGCCCGGCGCCTCAGCGGCGGCCGTGGTAGTTGGGCGCCTCGACGGTCATCTGGATGTCGTGGGGGTGGCTCTCCTTGAGGCCCGCCGTGGTGATCTGCATGAGCCGGCCGTTGTCGCGCAGCTCGGCGACCGTGCGCGCCCCGGCGTACCACATCGACTGCCGCAGCCCGCCCACGAGCTGGTGGGCGACGGCGGCCAGCGGGCCGCGGTAGGGCACCTGGCCCTCGACGCCCTCGGGGATCAGCTTCTCCTCGGTGGCGACGTCGGCCTGGGAGTAGCGGTCCTTGGAGAAGGACCGGCCGCGCATGGCGCCCAGCGAGCCCATGCCCCGGTAGGTCTTGTACTGCTTGCCGTTGATGAAGACCAGCTCGCCGGGGCTCTCCTCGACACCGGCCAGCAGGCTGCCCAGCATGACCGTGCTGGCGCCGGCCACGATGGCCTTGGCGATGTCGCCGGAGAACTGGAGGCCGCCGTCGGCGATCACCGGGATGTCGGCCGGGTTGGCGGCCTTGGCGGCCTCCATGACGGCGGTGACCTGCGGCGCGCCGACACCGGCGACCACGCGGGTGGTGCAGATGGAGCCCGGGCCGACGCCGACCTTCACGGCGTCGGCGCCGGCGTCGATGAGCGCCTGGGCGCCGGCGCGGGTGGCGATGTTGCCGGCCACCACGTCGGCGGAGCTGTTGGCCTTGAGCTTGGCGACCATTTCCAGCACGCCGGCGGAGTGGCCGTGGGCGGTGTCGACCACGATGAAGTCGGCGCCGGCCTCGACGAGCGCGCGCGCCCGGAGTTCGGCGTCGGGGCCCACGCCCACCGCGGCGCCCACGACCAGGCGGCCGTCGGCGTCCTTGGTGGCGTCGGGGAACTGCTCGCTCTTGATGAAGTCCTTGACGGTGATCAGCCCGCGCAGCCGGCCCTGGGAGTCGACCAGCGGCAGCTTCTCGACCTTGTTGTCGCGCAGCAGCCGGAACGCCTCCTCGCGGGAGACGCCCACGGGGGCGGTGATCAGCGGCATCGGGGTCATGACGTCGCGGACCTTGCGGTTGCGGTCGACCTCGAAGCGCATGTCGCGGTTGGTGACGATGCCGACCAGGCGGCCGTCGGAGTCGGTGACCGGGGCGCCGGAGATGCGGTAGTGGGCGCTGAGCGCCTCGACCTCGGCCAGGGTGTCGTCGGGACCGCAGGTGACGGGGTCGGTGACCATGCCGGCCTCGGACCGCTTGACCAGGTCGACCTGGGCCGCCTGGTCCTCGACCGAGAGGTTGCGGTGGAGCACGCCCGCGCCGCCCTGGCGGGCCATGGCGACGGCCGTGCGGGCCTCGGTGACGGTGTCCATGGCGGCCGACAGCAGCGGGATCCGCAGCGTGATGTTGCGTGACAGCCGGCTGGTGGTGTCGGCCTCGCCCGGCTGGAGGTCCGAATAGGCCGGGACGAGCAGGACGTCGTCGTAGGTGAGCCCCGGCGGCAGGACCTTGCCGCCGTCCCCCGTGAAGAGCTGCGTCATATGCCTTCCAACCACTCGCGCGTGTTGTCTCATCCTAGGGTCTGCGCCGGGTGGTCAGGCGCCGGACCGGCCCGTTCACCCGGGGCCGCGGTCCGGCCGTGGGCAGGCTCACACCGCCGGGGAGACGTGCGGGGCCGGGCGCCGAGGGGGGCGCGGAGGCGCGCGGCGGCGGGCGGGCGCGGCGCGGTCAGGCCGAGCGCTCGGCCGCGGCGGCCTTGCGCAGCCGGGCCAGCGCCCGGTGCTGGGCCACGCGCACCGCGCCCGGCGACATGCCCAGCTCGTGGCCGGTCTCGTCGGCCGACAGCCCCCGGATCACCCGCAGCAGCACCAGGCGCCGCTGCTGTTCGGGGAGCTGGTTGAGCAGGGCGCGGGCGCGCTCGGCCTCGGCCACGCGCACGGCCGACTCCTCGGGCCCGGGGTCGTCGTCGGGGCGGTCGGGCACGGCGTCGGTGGGCAGGTCGGCGCGGGTGGAGCGGCGCAGCGCGTCGGCGACCTTGTGCGCGGCGATCCCGAACACGAACGCGGCGAAGGGGCGGCCCATGTCCTCGTAGCGCGGCAGCGCCGCGAGCAGCGCGATGCAGACCTCCTGGGCGACGTCGTCGGAGTAGTGGACGTAGCCGGCGACCCGGGAGAGCTTGGCGCGGCAGTAGCGCACCACCATCGGGCGGACCTCGCGCAGCAGCGTGTCGACCGCGCCGTGGTCGCCCTGGACCGCCAGCGAGGTGAGGTCGTTGAGTTCCGTGTCCTTCGCTCCGCGCAGGGCGTCCGCTCGGTTCGCGCGCGTGCCCCCCGCTGCGCGTAGATCCGTCACGTATCGAATGATGCCCCGCCTCGGCTACTTACACTTCACCAAGCGCGGATACAGAATGATCACATTTGCCCAAAAAGCCCGGTAAGTCAGGCGCGCCCCGGGCGCGGTGCCCGGGGCGCGGTGGTAATGCGCTCGCGCCGCCGCCCCGGGGGGCGGCGGCGCGCGGTGCCGGCCGGCGGCGGAGGGGCCGCCGGGGCCGGCGCGGGTGTCAGTGCCCGTGGCCGTGGCCGTGGCCGGCCTCGGCCTCTTCCTCCTCGGGCTTGTCGACGACCAGGGCCTCGGTCGTCAGCAGCATCCCGGCGATGGAGGCGGCGTTCTGCACCGCCGAGCGGGTGACCTTGACCGGGTCGATGATGCCCTGGGACATCAGGTCGCCGTAGGTGCCGGTGGCGGCGTTGTAGCCCTGCCCGACCTCCATCTCGGCGATGCGGTGGGTGACCACGTAGCCCTCGGCGCCGGCGTTCTCGGCGATCCAGCGGGCGGGCTCGGCCAGCGCGCGGCGCACGATCGCCACACCGGTGGCCTCGTCGCCGGTCAGGCCGAGGTCGTCCAGCGCGGTGGCCGCGTGCACCAGGGAGGCGCCGCCGCCGGCGACGATGCCCTCCTCGATCGCGGCGCGGGTGGCCGAGATCGCGTCCTCAAGGCGGTGCTTCTTCTCCTTCAGCTCCACCTCGGTGGCCGCGCCGACGCGCAGCACGGACACACCGCCGGCCAGCTTGGCCAGGCGCTCCTGCAGCTTCTCGCGGTCCCAGTCGGAGTCGGTGTTCTCGATCTCCTTGCGGATCTGGCTGATCCGGTCGGCGACCTCGGACTGCTCGCCGCCGCCGTCGACGATGGTGGTGTCGTCCTTGGTGACGGTGATGCGGCGGGCGCTGCCCAGGACGTCCAGCTCGGCGTTCTCCAGGGTCAGGCCGACCTCCTCGGCGATGACCTGGCCGCCGGTGAGGGTGGCGATGTCCTGCAGCATCGCCTTGCGGCGCTCGCCGAAGCCGGGGGCCTTGACGGCGACCACGCTCAGCGCGCCGCGGATCTTGTTGAGGACCAGCGCGCCCAGCGCGTCGCCCTCGATGTCCTCGGCGATGATGAGCAGCGGCTTCTTGGTCTGGACGACCTTCTCCAGCAGCGGCAGCAGCTCGTTGAGCGAGGAGATCTTGCCCTGGTTGATCAGGATGAGGGCGTCCTCAAGCACCGCCTCCTGGCGGTCGCCGTCGGTGACGAAGTAGGGCGAGACATAGCCCTTGTCGAACTGGAGGCCCTCGGTGAAGTCGAGGTCCAGGCCCATGGTGGGGGCCTCCTCGACGGTGATCACGCCGTCCTTGCCGACCTTGTCGAACGCCTCGGCGATCAGGTCGCCGATGGCGGAGTCCTGGGCGGAGTTGGTGGCGACGTAGGCGATGTCGGCGCGCTCGCCGACCTCGCGGGCGCGCTCGACCAGGATCTCGCCGACCTTCTGGGCGGCGGCGTCGATGCCCTTCTTCAGGGACATCGGCGAGGCGCCGGAGGCCACGCTGCGCAGGCCCTCGCGGACCAGCGCCTGGGCGAGCACGGTGGCGGTGGTGGTGCCGTCGCCCGCCGCGTCGTTGGTCTTGGTGGCGACCTCCTTGACGAGCTGGGCGCCCAGGTTCTCGTAGGGGTCCTCAAGCTCGACCTCACGCGCGACGGTCACACCGTCGTTGGTGATCGTGGGGGCGCCGAACTTCTTGTCGATGACGACGTTGCGCCCGCGCGGGCCCAGCGTCACCTTGACGGAGTTCGCGAGGCGGTCGACGCCGCGCTCCAGGGCGCGCCGCGCGTCGTCCCGGAATTCCAGAATCTTGGGCATGTGGGTCTTCCTCAATCCGTACAGGTACGGCGGACATGAAAACCGCCCCGCCCGGCAGGGCGCCGGCCGGGGCGGGAGGTGTCGGCGTCGCGGATACCGCGCGCGGGCCGAGGAGAACTACTTCTCGACGACCGCGAGCAGGTCGCGGGCGGAGAGGACGAGGTACTCCTCGTTGTTGTACTTGACCTCGGTGCCGCCGTACTTGCTGTACAGCACGATGTCGCCGACCTTGACGTCCAGCGGGATGCGCTTCTCGCCGTCCTCGTCCCAGCGGCCGGGACCCACCGCCAGGACCTCGCCCTCCTGCGGCTTCTCCTTGGCGGTGTCGGGGATGACGAGGCCGGAGGCGGTGGTCTGCTCGGCCTCAAGCGTCTTGACGACAACGCGGTCCTCAAGCGGCTTAAGCACAGTCTTGGTGGCGGTCGACACGGTTGTGACCTCCCCCTTCAGGTTCGAGGATTCGAAACGGCATGCTTGGTAAAGGGGCGAGCACGGCGGCCTGCCGTCGCGGGTGCCAGACCGGCCTCGTCGCGATTAGCACTCTACCCTTGAGAGTGCCAGTACTGAACATTAGCCGGGCCCATAGTGCCCGTCAAACAACAGGTCACGGGGGAACATGTCGGTGTCCAGCGGGCGAACCACGCCCGACTCGGTGTTCCGCGCGCTGCTCTCTCCGGCGGGTCGCCGGGTCCTCCGGGCGGCCGATCCCGACGAGGTCGCCGCCGACCCCCTGAAGGCCGCCACGGCGCTGCGCGCGGTGGCCGAGGAGGCGGCGGCCGAGGCCGCGGCCGAGGGCGCGCCCCCGGTGCCCGCCGACGCGCTGGCCGGCGCCGCGCTGACCCAGGCGCGGCTGCGCGGCCGGGCCCGGGAGAAGTTCGGCGCCCGCGCCGGGCGGATGTACTTCACCCCCCAGGGCCTGGAGCAGGCCACCAGGTCGCCCGTCGCGGCCTACCGCGCCCGCCGGCTCGCCGCGGCGCTGCCGCCGGGCGCGCGCGTGGCCGACCTGTGCTGCGGGATCGGCGCGGACATGATCGCCATGGCGGAGGCCGGCCTGCGCGTCGAGGGCGTCGACGCCGACCCGCTGACCGCGGCCGTGGCGGCGGCCAACCTCGCCGAACTGGACCTGGCCGAACGCGCGCGGGCGCGCGTGGGCGACGCCGCCGTCGACACCCGCGCCTTCGACGCCGTCTTCTGCGACCCCGCGCGGCGCAACGCGCGCGGCCGGGTCTTCGACCCCGCCGCCTACTCCCCGCCGTGGTCGGCGGTCCTGGCGGCGGCGGCCGGCGCGCCGGTCTCGTGCGTCAAGGCCGCGCCGGGCATCCCCCACGAGGCCATCCCCGCCGACGCCGAGGCGGAGTGGATCTCGGTCGACGGCGACCTGAAGGAGACCGCGCTGTGGCGGGGCGCGGGCGCGCCGGGCGGCCGGCGCGCCACGCTGCTGCGCGGCGCGGGCGGCACCGCGGCCACGCTGACCGCCGACCCCGGCGCCGGGCCGGCGCCGGTGGCGCCGCCGGGGCGCTACCTCTACGAGCCCGACAACGCGGTGGTGCGCGCGCACCTGGTGGCCGAGGCCGCCGCGCTGGTGGGCGGGGCGCTGCTGGACCCCAACATCGCCTACATCACCGCCGACCGGCTGGTGGCCACCCCCTTCTGCCGGGCGCTGGAGGTACGCGAGGTGCTGCCGTTCTCGCTGAAGCGGCTGCGCGCCGCGCTGCGCGATCGCGGGGTGGGCCGGGTAACGATTAAGAAACGCGGATCAGCGGTCGACGTGGAGAAACTCCGCCGCGACCTGCGGCCCGCGGGTCCGGAATCGGCGGTCGTCGTGCTCACCCGCGTGGGGGATCGCCCGATTTCGCTCGTATGTTCCGAGGTCACGGGCACGGAATGAACAAAACACACTCATCGGACAAACCACCGCCATTCACCGCCCACTGCCACAAGGGGTGACTAACGCGGCGATCGGTACTAGCGTGACGCTCCAGACCACTTCCGTCCGCACCTCTCCTTTGCCGCTTCTAACACGGTGAACAGGCGCGAGTCGTTAGACTGGCCACCGCTGAATCCGTCCTTTCCTGGGCTCCCCCGGCGAAGCGCACAGGTCGGTCGCCGGTCGGCCGGTTGCCCCCGTCCACCGCGACCCCGACCATCACCCCGCGTGACCATCGAGCCCCCGTCCGTGTGCGGCGCGTCGCGGGCGCGTCCCCCGCCGGACACCGTGCCAGAGCCACGCCGGAACCCCCAGGAGCCCACCGCCCATCCACGGCCGAACCGGGTGGGGCGCCCGATCCGAAAAGGAGCACCTCGGTGGAACAGCCCAACCACGACTTCCTCAACGGAGGAGGTCAGGCCGGAGTCTCCGACCGCATGCGGGAGCTGCTGTCGCGGGCAGCCCAGGACCAGCTGTCCGAGCAGAAGTCCCAGAGCGCGGTCAACGAGGAGATGCGCCAGCGCCTCGAAGGCATGGAGTGGCTGCTGCGCGAGTTCCGCGAGCGCGAGTTCGCCACCCTCGCCGAGTCGGTCGCCGGCGTCCAGGCGCGGGTCGACGAGCTGACCTCGCGGCCCCCGGAGTGGGCCGAGACCCTCGCCGAGCACATCGCGCTGGTGGGCGAGCGCGTCAAGCCGCTGGCCGAGATGGCGGCGCTGCGCGCCGACATCCGGGGGATCACCGGGCACCTCGACTCCGTGCTGACGCGGCTGCGGGCGCTGGGCGAGTCCGGTGAGCAGCACTCGGCGCGCCTGGACACCCTCACCGAGCGCCTGGAGGGACTGGCCGCCGGCGCCGAGGCGCGGTTCGCCCGCCTGGACGAGGCGGTCGAGGGCCTGCGCGGCCAGGCCGAGTCGCTGAGCGGTTCGCTGGCGCAGGTGGGCGAGCGCATGGCCGAGCAGCACGAGACCGCCATGGGCGCCGCCGCCGAGCACCGCGAGGCGCTGGCCGCGGCGGTCGAGGAGGGCCGCGCCGCCCTGGCCGAGGCCATCACCGAGGGCCGCGCCTCCGTCGAGACCGCCGTGGCCGAGGGCCGCGAGTCCCTGGCCGCCTCGATCGCCGAGAGCCGCGAGGCCCTGGAGTCGGCGGTGCGCGAAGAGGCCGGGTCGCTGGGCGGCAGGATCGACACCGCGGCCGACTCCCTGCGCGGCACCGCCGAGGAGCAGCACACCGCCGTCACCGAGGGCATCGGACGCCTGGAGACCCGCGCCGACGAGCACCACAGCGCGCTGACCGAGGGCATCGACCGCCTCGACTCCCGCGCCGACGAACGCCACACCGCCCTCACCGAAGGCGTCGAGCGCCTGGAGACCCGCGCCGACGAGCACCGCACCGCCCTCACCGAGAGCGTGGAGCGCCTCGACTCCCGCGCCGACGAACGCCACACCGCCCTCACCGAGGGCATCGAGCGCCTCGACTCCCGCGCCGACGAGCACCGCACCGCCCTCACCGAGGGCGTCGAGCGCCTGGAGACCCGCGCCGACGAACGCCACACCGCCCTGGCCGCGCAGGTCGGCGAGGGCTTCACCACCCTGGGCACCCAGGCCGAGGAGAACCACGCCGAGGCCACCGCCGCCGTCGCCGACGCCAACAGCGCCGTCGTCAAGCTGGCCGAGGACACCGAGGAGCGCCTGGCCGACATCCGCGCCCACGTGCGCGACCGGCTCACCGAGCTGCACGAGCAGCTGGAGCTGCACCGCGCCGAGCTGCGCGAGCGCGACGACCAGCAGCGCACCGACCTCGCCGCCCGCCTGGAGGAGACCGCCGGGGGCCTGCGCGCGAAGTTCGACGAGGACCACACCGCCGCCCTCGCCGCGCTGCGCGAGCTGCGCACCGCCGTCGAGGAGCGGGTCGCCGCGCTGCGCGACGGCGTCGAGGAGCGCATCGGCGAGCTGCGGGAGTCGGTCGACACCCGCATCACGGAGCTGGGCGCCTCGGTCGAGGAGCGCACCGGCGCCCTCCAGCAGAGCGGCGACGACCGGCACAGCGCGCTGACCAACCTGGTCGAGGAGCAGCGCGAGGCCATCGACGGCCGCCTGGAGCAGAGCCGCAGGGAGCTGGCCGAGCGCGTCGACCGGCACCTGGAGTCCATCACCGCGCAGTTCGAGCACGGCCTGGGCCGGCTGGCCGACCGGTTCGACACCTTCGAGGGTCACTTCGAGGGCAGCTTCGAAGGCGTCGAGGGCAAGATCGACGGCGTGGACGGCCGCATCGACGGCATCAACGGGCGCCTGGACGGCATCGAGGGCCGGGTCAACGGCGTCGAGGGCCAGTTCGAGGGCGTCAACGGCCAGATCGACGGTGTCGACGGCCGCCTGGAGGCCGTCGACGACCGCCTGGAGGCGCTCAACCAGCGCCTGGCCCAGCTGCCGGCCACACTGGAGTTCAGCGAGGTGCACCGCCGCCTGGGCGAACTGGTGGACCGCCCGGTCATCGACCCCACCGACCGCCTGGAGAGCCTGAGCAGCCGCCTCAGCGAGAGCGTCGACCCGCTGCTGCGCGAGGTCCAGGCCCGCCCCGACCGCCACGAGTTCGAGGAGGTCATCACCGAGGCGGTCGAGACCTCCCACGACGACGTCACCAAGCGCCTGGCCGCGCTGGAGGAGACCATGTTCGCCCTGGCCGAGGCCCTGCTGCGGCCCGGCCGCGACGGCAAGAAGCGCCGCCGCCGCGACCTCGACGAGGACGACGAGGAGTAGCCGCCCGTCTCCGCGCGCGGACGCCGCCCGCGGGCCCGGTGAGTGGTCGGGGCCGACCGCCGTTCCGGCGGTCGGCCCCGCCGTGTTCCGCGCGCCGGCGCGGCGCGCGTGGGGACACCCTCGCACGCCGGACCCGAATGCGGCCTACCTCCCGTTTCCAGCCGTTGAATCCCTGGAAAGGACGGTACCGGAAAACCGCCCGGATTAACCGCCGGGCACTGGTTTGAGAATTCCCCACAAAGGCCACATCCGGCCAATGTGACATAAGTGAAAAGTGAGCTTGACGCGCGAAAAAGCGGTTGGTTGTCTGGCCCCTGGTCTCATCCCAGGGATTGTGAACCGGTTATCCCAGTCCAACGAAGGAATGCGGGAGAACGGATGCGCAACAACCAACTCTGGAAATCCAATTTAGGACTCCTCTTCGACCGCAGGGCGCGAACGGGCAAGCCCATGGTCTTCCGCCTCAGCCGGCCGCTTGACATCGACCCGCGGGGCCGCACCCTCCTCGACATCGGCGAAATGGCCGACTGCGTGCGCGGCACTGCGGCGGCCCTGCACGCGGCCGGGGTCCGCTCCGGCGACCGGGTCGCCGTGTTCAAGGACAACCACTTCGACTGCGTGCTGCTGGCCGCCGCGGCGAGCCGGATCGGCGCGGTTCCGGTGATGCTCTCGGGCCTGCTGCCCGACGACGCGGTGCGGGCGCTGCTCCAGCGGGTGGAGCCCGCGCTGCTGATCAGCGACCGGCGGCGGCTGACCCCCGCCGACGGCGACGGGAAGCCGCTCGCGTCCTTCGCCGACCGCACACTGTCGCTGGACGGCGGCGTGCCCGGCGCCCTCACCCTGGCCGAACTGGAGGGCGCCCCCGAGCCCGCGCCGGCGCCGCGCCCCAACAACGAGCTGATGATGCTCACCCACACGTCGGGGACCACGGGCGTGCCCAAGCTCATCATGTACACGCCGGCCAAGCTCCAGGGCCAGATGGCCCGGCTGGAGTGCCGCCACCTGCCGCCGATCACGTTCCGCCGCTCCGACACGGTGGCCGTGTTCATGCCCTACGTCCACGCCCGCGCCTTCACCTGGATCTACTCCGTGCTGACCCTGGCGCCGGCCAAGGTCCTGCTGATGAGCGACAGCGACCCCGCGACCGTCCGGCCGCTGTTCCGCGAGCACCCGCCCACCGTGATCGAGGCGCTGCCGATCGACTTCACCAACCTGGAGGACCTCGCCCGCGAGCGCGCCAGCAACGTGTTCTCCTCCGTCCGGATGTTCGCGAGCACGTTCGACGCCGTGTACTGGTCGACGATCCGGTCCTTCCTGAACGCCTCCCAACACCCGTTCCCCCTGTGGCGGTACGGATACGGCCAGTCCGAGACCGGCGGCCTGGGGATGACGTTCATCACCCGCCGCACCGCCAACCGCCGCCGCGACGAGGAGCCCGGCCCGCGCACGGTGGGCCGCCCGATGCCCACCTTCGTCCAGATCAAGGTGGTGGACCCGCAGACCTTCCAACCGGTGCCCGACGGCCGGCCCGGCCTGGTGTTCGCCCGCACCAAGGCGCGCTGCGTCGGCTACTACGGCGAACCGGAACGCTGGCGGGAGAAGGCCGTCGGCGAGTGGTGGAACACCGGCGACATCGGGATCAGGACCCGCACCGGAAGCGTCAAGCTGCTCGACCGGGAGGTCAACCACACGCCCGGCCTGAGCTGCCTGGAACTGGAGGACGTCCTCGTCGACCACCTGCCCCCGCGGCACGACGTCGCGCTGCTGGCGGTCAGCGGCGGTCCGCCGGTGCCCGTCGTCGCCACGCCCGACGGCCGGCTCGACCCCGAGGTGTGGCGGCGGGCGGCGCGCGGCCTGCCCGACCTCGCCGACCCCGTCGTGATCGCCCTCGCGGACATGCCCCGCACCGGCACCGGCAAGGTCCGCCGGGAGGAACTGCGCCGCCGGCACCTCGGCGAGGCCGAGCGCCCCGGCACCGGCCGCTGGACGTAGGCACGACACACGGAGGCGCAGTGGACAGGAACGAAAAAGCCGGACACCGCCCGGCTCCCTTCACCGTGGAACCGTTCACGGAAACGTGCCAAACGGTCTGGCAGCAGCGGCAGCACGTCGTTTTCGGGGTGAGTCCCGGAAACAGCTATTTCCGCACCGAACTGATGGCGGAACTGCTGCGCTGGCTGTGCGCGGAATTCGCCCGCGTGGACGTGGTCGTTCCCAACTCGGCGCTGGCGCACACCTTCCGCGCGCTCGGCTACGACGACCGCCGGGCGGAAAAGAAGGCGCGCGGCGAGACCAACGTACTGCGCAACAGGGTGGCGCGGGCCTGGGAAAGCAGCGGCGGGCCCCGGAAGGACGACGGCCTGCACCGGATGTCGGACCTGGCGGACAACGCGGTCTACCAGGAAAGGCTCGCCGAGTGCGAACAGGCGCTGGAGGCGGACGACCTCCTGTGGGAGACCTGCGCGGAGATGAGCGGCGCCGTCCTGCTCGGCCGGGGGTACGACGGCCCGCTCACCCCCGACCGCGTCGAACGGGCCATGCGCTACCTCATCGCCGAACTGCCGTTCTTCCTGGCGTCCGCCGACGTGTTCGGCGCGCCCTCGTCGCTGAACTTCTACCACCAGCGGCTGCCCCTGGCCGAACTGGTCTTCGCCGGAAAGTCCGTGCTCCAGGCCCCGCCCTGGCAGGGCTATGCCACCATCCGCCCCGCGGCCCCCGCCGCGGACCCGGCCTGACGGCCCCGCACACCGGCCCCGGCCGGGGGCGCGGCGCGCGAGGCGCGCGGCTCCCCCGGTCCGCCCCCGGGCGGGGGTGGCAGGAATTTGGCGAAGACCGTCACCGCTGTCACTGCTCCGGCGGGCGGCACCCTGCGAACGTGGTCCTCCGCAACCACCGCTCAGGCGCGAACGCGTCCCAGGTGGACGCCGGCCGCTACCCCGGTGACGACGCCACGGTGGACGTGCAGATCGCGGCCGTGGACCACCTCGTCCACGCGGCCCGGACGCGCGGGATCGACACCGGCCTGCCCGAACTGCTCAAGGGCCTGATGGAGCGGGCCGCCGCGGCCGGGCACGGCGCCGACAGCTTCGCCGGAGTGGTCGAGGTCCTGCGCGCGCCGGTGGAGGCGCGGTGACCTCCGCATCCGGCCCCCTCTCCCCGACCGCCGCCCGTTCCCCGGCCGCGGCCCCGGGACGGCCCGCGGACGCGGTCCGGACGTGGCCCCGCCTGCTCACGACCGCCGCCGACACCTGCCTGGACGCCCTGCTGGCGGCCGCCGACCGGGACTGGTCGCGCCCGGCCCACGGCCTGGACTGGTCCTGCCGGCAGACGCTCGACCACCTGGCGCTCGGGCTGCTGGGCTACGCCGGGCTGCTCATCGCCCGGCCGCGCGACCGCTACATCACCCTCTTCGGCTCGCTCGACCCCCAGGCACCGATCGCCGACTGCGTGGAAGGGCTGCGGATCGCCGCGTCCCTGCTCACCACGACGGTGCGGGACACGCCCGAGGAGGTCCGAGCGTGGCACCCCTGGGGCCACGCCGACGCGGCCGGGTTCGCGGCCATGGGGGTGGTCGAACTGCTCGTGCACACCCACGACATCGGCCGGTCGCTCGGCCTGGCCTGGACCATGCCGGGCGACCTCGGCGCGGCGGCACTGGCCCGCCTCTTCCCGGACGCCCCCGGCGGCCACGCCCCGGCCGCGACCCTGCTGTGGTGCACGGGCCGCGCGGCGCTGCCGGGCCTGGCCCGGCGGACGTCCTGGCAGTGGGACGGCCGGGTGCGCTGAGTCCGGTCCGGCGGGATCGGGCCATCCTCCGCACCGGGGCCCGGAGCGGCGGCGCGCCGCCGCTCCGGGCCCGCCGGCTGCTTCTAGGCGGCCAGCGGGCGGTCCACCGGCAGTGAGGTGTCGGTGGCGAGGGTGAGGCTCGACGGCGGGAGGCCGGCGGCGACGATCTCGGCGCCCAGGGCGGCGATCATCGCGCCGTTGTCCGTGCACAGGCGCGGTCGCGGCACGCGCAGGTGGACGCCGGCCTCGGCGCAGCGCTGCTCGGCCAGGGCGCGCAGCCGGGAGTTGGCCGCCACGCCCCCGCTGATCACCAGGTGCTCGACGCCGTGCTCCAGGCAGGCGTCCACGGCCTTGCGGGTCAGCACGTCCACCACCGACTCCTGGAAGCCCGCCGCGATGTCGTTGACGGGCAGTTCGCGGCCGTCGCGGACGCTGTCCTCGACCCACCGCGCCACCGCGGTCTTCAGCCCGGAGAACGAGAAGTCGTAGGTGCCGTCCCCCCACTTGCCGCGCGGGAAGCGGATCGCCCGCGCGTCGCCCTCGCGGGCGGCGCGGTCGATGGGCGGGCCGCCCGGGTAGGGCAGGTTGAGCAGCCGCGCCACCTTGTCGTAGGCCTCGCCCGCCGCGTCGTCCACGGTGTCGCCCAGCGACTGCACGTCGGTGGCCAGGTCGCGCACCAGCAGCAGCGAGGTGTGGCCGCCCGACACCAGCAGCGCGATGGCGGGCTTGGGCAGCGGCCCGTGCTCCAGCTGGTCCACCGCGACGTGCCCCACCAGGTGGTTCACCCCGTACAGCGGCTTGCCCAGCGCCATGGCATAGGCCTTGGCCGCCGACACCCCCACCAGCAGCGCGCCCGCCAGGCCGGGGCCGGCCGTGACCGCGATCGCGTCCACGTCGGCCAGCTTCACCCCGGCGGAGTCCAGGGCGCGGCGCACGGTGGGCGTCATGGCCTCCAGGTGCGCCCGGCTGGCGACCTCGGGCACCACCCCGCCGAAGCGGGCGTGCTGGTCGACGCTGGAGGCGACCTCGTCGCCGAGCAGTTCGCAGCCCCGGACGAGGCCCACTCCGGTCTCGTCGCAGGAGGTCTCGATGCCCAGGATCAGGGGCTGGTCCATCGAACTCATCACGCCTTCTCCTCACCCGGCGCCGCGTCGCGGCCGCCCGCCGGGTCCGTCGTGTCGGTCATGCCGCCGTCGTGCGAGTCGGCGAACGCGGCGCCGAAGCCGACCGGTCCGCTCGCGCGGGCGCCGGGCAGCGGCTCGGTGCCCTCAAGGGGGTCGTCGGGGGAGCCGGCCTCCGGTGCCTCGCCGACCTCGCCCCCGCCCGTCTGGACGAGCGCGCTCGCCACCTGCGAGCAGCGCATCACGATCGCGTCGGCGTCGCGGTAGTAGTTGCGGCGCACCCCGATGTCGACGAAGCCGAAGCGCCGGTACAGCTCCTGGGCGCGCCGGTTGTCCGAGCGGACCTCCAGGAACACGTCGGTGACCTCCTGGGAGTAGGCCCGGGTCAGCAGCTCGGTCAGCAGCGCGGTGGCGATGCCCCGCCCCCACCAGGCGCGGTCCACGGCGATGGTCTGCACGTCGCCCTCGGGCGGCACCGAGCGCAGCCCGGCGTAGCCCAGCACCGGCCCCCCGCCGTCCGAACCCGTCCCGGCGCCGCCCTCGGCCGTGTCGTCGCGGCAGGCGACGACGTAGTGCCGGGTGGGTTCGGCGAACTCCGAGCGGAGCATGGACTCGCTCCAGGCGTCGGCCCCGAACAGGTCGTTCTCCAGGGCCATGATCGGCCCGATGTCGTACTCCGTCATCGGCCGGACGTGGAAGCCGCGGTTCACGCCTGCCACTGCCGCACCTTCTTCGGCGCCCCCGGCAGGACGGCGTCGGGGCGGCGCAGGTAGAGCGGCCGGGGCTCGGGCAGCGGCTCGCCCGCCGCCAGGCGGCGCAGGGCGACCTCGCCGATCGCGGCGGCGGTGGGGTACAGCGGCTCGGGGTCTGCCGCGGCGGCGCCGAAGACCTCGGTGTAGAGCCGCGCGCCGTGGCCGATGACCGGCAGCCCCCCGGTGTCGATGTCGGCGGGCCGGTCCACGGAGATCTCGCCGGTGCGGGTGCGGCTGTCGGCGTAGCGCGCCCAGAACACCTCCTTGCGGCGGGCGTCGGTGGCCGCGATGAACGGCTCGTCGCGGCCGGAGGCCAGGGCGAGGGCGTCCAGCGTGGCGACCCCGTGGCAGGGCACGCCCAGGGCGTCGGCCAGCGCGTGGGCGGTGGCCAGCCCGACCCGCAGCCCGGTGTAGGGGCCGGGGCCGATCCCCACCGCGATGTGGGTGACCTCGGTCAGCTCCGCGCCCGCCCGCGCCATCACGTCGCGGATCTGGGGGGTCAGCAGCTCCCCGTGGTGCCGGGCGTCGACGGTGGAGGCGTCGGCCCGCACCAGGACCCCGCCGGAGTCGTCGGACTGGCACAGGGCGGCGGTGACGGCCGGGGTTGCGGTGTCGAAAGCCAGAATCAGCACAGTTGGCCAGCCTATTCCGGCCGGAGCGCGACATCGGCCCACCGCGCGCCGATACCGGTGAGCGTGATCCCCCGGGTGTCGTCGGGGTGGCGCGCGATGGTGATCTCCAGGCGGTCCTCGGCCAGTTCCTCGGCCACGCCCTCCCCCCACTCCACCACGGTCACGGAGTCGGCCAGGGAGCTGTCCAGGTCGAGGTCGTCGACCTCGGCGGAGCCGCCGAGGCGGTAGGCGTCGACGTGGACCAGCGGCGGGCCGCCGGCCAGCGGCGGGTGCACGCGGGAGATGACGAAGGTGGGCGAGGTGATCGGGCCGCGCACGCCCAGCCCCTCGCCGATGCCCTGGGTGAGCGTGGTCTTGCCCGCGCCCAGCGGGCCGCTGAGGATGAGCAGGTCGCCGGGGCGCAGCAGGCCGGCGATGTGCCGCCCGAGGGCGCGCATGGCGGCGTCGGTGTCGGCGGTGACGAAGGCGGTGCCGGCGGGGGCGCGCGCGCCGGGGTCGGCGGCGGCGTCCGCGGCGGGACGGGTGGTCTCGGTCATGGGCTCACAGCGCTGTGTCGACGGGCTGTCTCGTGGATGTCGGGCGGGGCGCGGTGGTGGGTCCGCCCTTGTTACCAGGGTAGGCGTGTTGGGACGCCCCGGTGACGCCGTCGGTCGCGGACGCCGGAGGAGGCCCGCCCGGTGCGGCGGACCGCGCCGGAGGCGGAGGCCGCCGCCCCCAGGCGCGCGCCGAGGCGGCCGAGCGCGCCCGCGCCGAGGAGCGCAGGCGCCGGGCGGAGTTCTACGGCTGCCCCCGCGGGCGTCAGCCCCCGACGTAGACGCGGGGCACCCGCGGGCTGATGCGGGTGACGATCTCGTAGGGGATGGTCCCCAGCGCGTCGGCCCAGTCCTGGGCGGTGGGCTCCCCGCCGTCGCCGGGGCCGAACAGCACCGCGTCGGGGTGCTCCTCGGCGGTGTCGTCGCCGATGTCGACCATGAACTGGTCCATGCACACCGTGCCCGCGACCGTCCGCCGCCGGCCCGCCACCCACACCGGGCCGGTGTTGGTGGCCGCGCGCGGGATCCCGTCGCCGTAGCCCAGCGGCACCAGGGCCAGATTGGTGGCGCGGTCGGTGGTGTAGCGGTGCCCGTAGGACACCCCGCTGCCCGCCGGGACCCGCTTGACCAGGGCGATCCGGGCGCGCAGGGTCATGGCCGGGCGCAGCCCGGTGCCGGTCAGGCCGGGGATGGGGCTGATGCCGTAGCTCGCGATCCCCGGCCGTACCAGGTCGAAGTGGGTCTCGGGCAGGGTGAGCGTGGCGGCGGAGTTGGCGATGTGGCGCACCTCCGGCCGCAGTCCGGCCTTGGCGGCGACCTCCAGCGCCTCGTGGAAGGCTGCGGTCTGCGCCGCGATGGAGGGGTGGCCGGGCTCGTCGGCGCACGCGAAGTGGGAGAAGACCCCGACGACGCGGATCAGCCCGTCGGCCTCGGCGCGGGCCGCCGCCGCGACCGCCGCGGGCCACTGGTCGGCGGTGACCCCGCCCCGGTTCAGGCCGGTGTCGGCCTTGAGGTGCACGCGCGCCCGCCGCCCGGTCTCGCGGGCGGCCGCGGCCACGGCGGCGATGAGCGGCGGGTCGCTGAGGCCCAGGTCGATGTCGGCGGCCAGCGCCGCCGCCAGCGGGGCGCCGGGCGGCACGATCCAGGAGACCAGCGGTGCGGTGATGCCGGCACCGCGCAGCTCCAGCGCCTCCTCGATGATGGCGGTGCCCAGCCAGGTCGCCCCGCCCGCGAGCATGGCGCGCGCGGCGGGCAGGATGCCGTGGCCGTATCCGTCGGCCTTGACCACGCCCATCACCTGGGCGCCGGCCGCGCGGCGCGCCAGGGTGGCGGTGTTCTCACTGATGGCGCCCAGGTCAACGCGGGCTTCGGCGAACGAGGATGGCATGCCGTCCAGTCTGGCACGCGCGCGCGGAGGGGGTGCGCGCAGACCGGTGCGGGCCGGGCGCCGGTGGCGGGGCCGGACGCCTGCGGCCGCTCCGGCTCCCCTGGCCGGGGCCGCCCGCGCGGCGGTCCCGGCCGGCGCCCCTCATGCGGGGTCGGCGGTGCCCGCCTCGGCCTCGGCGAGGCGCTTGAGCCGGGGCAGGGTCTCCTCGATGCCGCGGGCGTTGCGCGCGGGGTAGCCCAGCAGGATGTAGGCGAAGGCGCCGACGGAGTAGTCGAAGGTCTCGGTGACCTTGGTGGTGCCGTCCTCCTGCGGCTCCAGCTCCCAGCGCCAGATGTGCGGGCCGATGTGGCGCCAGGCCAGGCGGCGGTTCTCGACGTACTCCACCACCCGGTTGGCGGTGCGGTAGGGCAGGCCCATGCGCATGCTCATGCCGAAGCGCGAGCCCGGCCCCAGCCGCTCGTCGCCCTCGTGGAGGCCGACCACGGTGCCCGATCCGTCGAACTCGTGGTGGCGCCCGGGGGTGGCGATGATGTCGAAGATCTTCTCGGCGGGGGCGTCGATCACGACACTGCGCGAGACTCGGTTCTTGTCCATGCGCCCAATTCTCTCAACACGTGCCGCACCAGGTGCCAATCGCCCACTCCGCAAGGACGCGGGCCCCGCCTAGACCCGGACCGCGTGGCGCTCCACCGCGGCGAGCGCGCGGTCGGCCTGGGCGATGTGCAGCACCCAGAAAGCGGCCTTGCGCAGGGACAACTGCTGGGTGACCGGCGCGCCGAGCCGGCCCAGCGCCTCGCGCATGAGGAACGGGATCAGCTCGCCGTGGGTGCAGACCACCGTGGGGCGGCCCTCTTCCAGCAGCGTGACGAACGCCTCGGCGGCCGCCTCGCGGTCGAAGGCGGCGGTGTCGGCGCCCACCACCTGCGCGGTGAACGCGCGCTCGGTGCGCATGTCGGCGCCGCTGTCCACGGTGAAGGGCAGCATCGTCTCGGTGCAGCGCGCCGCCGCCGAGCTGACCACGCGCGGGGCGCCGAAGGCCGCCAGCACCGGCGCGAGCTCCTGGGCGTCGGCCCTTCCGGCGGGGTCCAGCGGGCGCAGCAGGTCGTCGTCCCAGGAGCTCTTGTCGCCCGCCGCCGCGTGCCGCAGCAGGACGATCGGGAAGGTGCGGGCGGGACCGCTGGCGAAGTTGTTGACGACCTGGATGTCGTGGCCGTAGGTGAGCCGCCGCCGGGCCTTCTCCAGCGGCAGCCACTCCACCCGGTCGATCTCGTCGTTGGGCGCGAAGGCGGACTCCCCCTCGGCGGTGGCGGCCCACCACTCCACCTGCTTGGGCCAGCCCTCCTTGAGGTAGCGCTGCGGCGGCACCCGGCGGCCCAGGACCGGCGCCAGGCCGGTCTCCTCGGTGACCTCGCGCACGGCGGCGCACAGCAGGTGCTCGCGGTTCTTCACCTTGCCCTTGGGCAGCGACCAGTCGTCGCGGTCGGGGCGGTGCACGAGCAGGACCTCGCGGGAGGCGGGGTCGGTGTCGACGGTGTCGGGGTCGCCGCGCCACAGCACCCCGCCCGCCGAGCGGATCGGTTCGAGGTAGCCGCTGGGCGCGGTCTCGCGCGGCGGGAAGGCACTGGTGATCGTGATCGGGTGCTCTGGGTTCTCAGCCATCGACGACCCGCAGGTGGCGGTCGCTGCGCAGCGCGTTCTGGATGTCGAGCAGGTAGCCGCCGTCGGAGTCGCGGGTGACGCGGGTCCACTCGCCGTCGGCGGCCATGCGCCAGGAGGTGGTGGTGTCGGCCATGGCGAGGTCCATCAGGTCGACCAGGCGGCGGCGCTGGTCGGGGTCGGCGACACGGATCAGCGCCTCGACTCGGCGGTCCAGGTTGCGCGGCATGAGGTCGGCGCTGCCGAGCCACACCTGCGGTTCCCCTCCATTCTCGAAGACGAAGATCCGGGAATGCTCCAGGAACCGTCCGAGGATACTGCGTACCCGGATGTTCTCCGACAGGCCGTCCACTCCGGGGCGCAGCACGCAGCTGCCGCGCACCCACAGGTCCACGGGCACGCCCGCGCGCGAGGCGGCGTAGAGGCCGTCGATGACGTCCTCGTCCACGAGCGAGTTGACCTTGATGCGGATCCGCGCGGGCAGGCCGTTCTCGTGGTTCTCGACCTCGCGGCGGATGCGGTGCATGAGGCCGTCGCGCAGCGCGGCGGGGGCCACCAGCAGCCGACGGTACTCGGACTTGCGGGAGAACCCGGTGAGGTGGTTGAACAGGCCGCTGAGGTCCTCGCCGACCTCGGGGTCGGCCGAGAACAGGCCGAAGTCCTCGTAGATCCGGGCGGTGCTGGGGTTGTAGTTGCCGGTGCCCACGTGGCAGTAGCGGCGCAGCACGCCGTCGTCGTCCTGGCGCACGACGAGGGCGAGCTTGCAGTGGGTCTTGAGCCCCACCACGCCGTAGACGACGTGGCAGCCCGCCTCCTCCAGCTTGCGGGCCCACAAAATGTTGTTCTGCTCGTCGAAGCGCGCCTTGATCTCCACCAGCACCACGACCTCCTTGCCCACGCGGGCGGCGTCGATCAGCGCATCCACGATGGTGGAGTCGCCGCTGGTGCGGTAGAGGGTCTGCTTGACGGCGACCACCCGGGGGTCGGCCGCGGCCATGGCGAGGAACCGCTCGGTGGTGGTGGTGAAGGACTCGTAGGGGTGGTGGACCAGCAGGTCGCGCCGGCGCACGGCGTCGAAGAAGTCGTCCTGGGACAGCACCTGCGGCTCGACCGGCACCATCGGGCTGAACCGCAGCTCGGGGCGCGGGAGGTCGGCGATCTGGTGGAGGCCGGCGAGGTTGAGCGGGCCGGGGACCCGGTAGACCTCCTCGTCGTCGGCGCCCAGCTCGCGGCGCAGGATGGCCAGCACGTCCTCGGAGATCGTCTCCTCGACCTCCAGCCGCACCAGCGGGCCGAACCGGCGCCGGAGCAGCTCGTTCTCCAGGGAGGTCACCAGGTCGTCGGTCTCGTCCTCGTCCACCTCCAGGTCGGCGTTGCGGGTGACCCGGAAGGCGTGGTGCTCCAGCACCTCCATGCCCTCGAACAGCACCGACAGGTGGCCGGCCACCACGTCCTCGACCGGGACGAACCGCTCGCGGCCCAGGTCGATGAACCGGGGCAGCGCCGAGGGCATCTTCACGCGGGCGAACATGGTGCGCCCGTTCTCGGGGTCGCGCACGGTGACGGCCAGGTTGAGGGAGCGGCCGGAGATGTAGGGGAAGGGGTGGGCGGGGTCGACGGCGAAGGGGGTGAGCACGGGGTAGATCGAGCCGTGGAAGAACCGGTGCATGCGGCGGCGCTCGGTGTCGTCGAGCTGGTCCCAGCGCACGATGCTGATGCCCGCCTCGGCCAGCGCGGGCGCCACCGACTCGTGGAAGCAGCGGGCCTGGCGCAGCATCAGTTCGCGCGAGACGTCGGAGATGCGCTGGAGGAGCGCCCGCGGATGGTGGCGGGTGGAGGCGGTGACGGCCACGCCGGTGGCCAGGCGCCGCTTGAGGCCGGCCACGCGGACCATGAAGAACTCGTCCAGGTTGCTGGAGAAGATCGCGAGGTAGCGGGCGCGCTCCAGCAGGGGGGTGTCGACGTCCTCGGCGAGTTCGAGGACCCGCTGGTTGAACCGCAGCCAGCCCTCCTCGCGGTCGAGGAAGCGGTCCGGCGGAAGGTTTGGCCCGCTTTGCCCAGGAACCACCGATTCAAGTGTCACGGTCGCAGAGTCCCCCATCCGTGTGAACGACGTCCGGCGCGCCGGTGAGCCCGCGGTTAATGGCGGCGTCGGGAGGTACCGGGAGATACCGGGATACCGCCGCGCCCGCGGGCACCCGGGCGCGGGACCGCTCCGGACCCGTCCGCGCGGCGGCCCCAATCAGGGTGTTCCCCGTGGGCGCCCGCAGATCCCCCGCAACACCCCGTACACCGCCCAGCTTCCCAAACCGGACACGCACGGAGGGGGCCGGGGTGGCCGGGGCCGGGCGGAGGGCGCTTCGCCCCGTGGCCGGCCCGGCACCCTCAGAGCAGCCGGAGCTCCGGGATGACGGTGAGCAGCAGGGAGCCGCCGCGGAAGAGGATGCTCAGCCAGATGTTGCGGTAGCACGACCAGACGTAGCCGTAGACGATCCCCGCCGCCCCGTAGACCACCACGGACTCCAGCACGCCGGCCGAGACCGTCGCCGCCTCGGTGGTGGAGTCGCCGTAGGCGGCCAGGAACACGCTGACCGCGGTGAACAGCGCCGACGTCGCCAGGATCCCGCCCCACCGGCCCAGCAGCCGCTCCAGCCGGGTCTGCACCAGCGCGCGGTAGAAGATCTCCTCGGGCACCGCCACCGCGGCGAAGATGGCCAGCGCGGCGCCCACCACCAGGCCCGCCGGGACGGGCGGCGCCGGGAACAGCGCGGCGGCGATCAGCGCGAGGTTCACCCCGACCGGGAAGAGCCCGGTCCAGCGCCAGCGGTCGGTCACCCGCATGGCCACGCGCGGCATCACCGTGCCGTGCCCCAAGGTGGTGAACCCGCCCCGGTCCACCACCAGCAGCGGCAGCACGAACAGGAACAGGATCCGCACCGGCGGCATGAGGATCTCCCACGACACCCCGTGGAACAGCGCCGCGGCGAAGTGGGAGACCGCCACCGTGGCCGCGGTGAAGCCCGCGAGCAGCGCCATCAGCCACGACAGCTCGTAGCGCATGGAGTGCCCGTCGAGCGCGGCCCGCGCCCGCCGGTCCAGTGCCTCGCGCCTGCGGTGGTCGGTCACCAGCGCGGCCACGGCCATGGTCACCGGGATGGGCACCAGCACGCTGGCGAACAGGGGCGCGCCGCGCCACCAGCCCAGCGCCGGCAGGCCCGGCAAGAGGACGACGACGAGGGCGGCTGCCGTCACCACGACGGCGAGCCCCCACCTCAGCGCCCGTCCGTACTCCTTCGCCACCGGCCTCCCCCCAGGTCAGGACCTCAGTCTCTCCTGAAGACAGGAAAAGGTGACGCAATGGCAACGGTATGTCGTTACTCTCCGTTTTTTTACCTAACGCTGGCCGACGGCGGCGGCGGGGCGGCTCCCCCGGAGCCGCCCCGCCGCCGTTCGGCGCCCGCGCGGGCGCGGGCCTCAGCCGTGCTCCAGCACCGCCTTGAGGAAGGTGCGGGTGCGCTCCTGCTGGGGGTCGCCGAAGATCCTCTCGGGCGTGCCCTCCTCGGCGATCTGCCCGTGGTCGAACATCAGCACCCGGTGCGAGACGTCCCGGGCGAAGGACATCTCGTGCGTCACGCACAGCATGGTGATGTCGGTGCTCTGGGCGATGTCGCGCAGCACGTCGAGCACCCCGGCCACCAGCTCGGGGTCCAGCGCCGAGGTGACCTCGTCCAGCAGCAGGATCTGCGGCCGCATGGCCAGCGCGCGGGCGATGGCCACGCGCTGCTGCTGGCCACCGGAGAGCTGGGTGGGGTGGGCGTCGATCTTGTCGCTGAGCCCCACCAGCTCCAGCAGCTCCTCGGCGCGCTGGTTGGCCTCGTCCTTGGACACCCCGAGGCTGTGGATCGGGCCCTCGGTGATGTTGCGCCGCACGTTCATGTTGGGGAACAGGTTGAACTGCTGGAACACCATCCCGATCCTGCTGCGCACCCGCCGCAGGTGGGCCTCGTTGGCCTTGACCAGTTTGCCGTTGCGCTCCATGTGGCTGAGCGGGTCGCCGTCGACCCAGATGACGCCGCCGTCGACGGTCTCCAGGGTCATCAGCAGGCGCAGGATCGTGGTCTTGCCCGAACCGCTGGGCCCGATGAGCGTCACGCGCTCGCCGGGGTCCACGGTGAAGTCCAGCTCGCGCAGCACCACGTTGTCGCCGTAGCGCTTGACCACCTTGTCGAATCGGATGATGGGGCCGGCGGGTGCCGCCTCTGCGGACTGCACGCCGGCGGTCGGCTCAGACTGCGGCATAACGGCGCTCCAAACGTCGGATCACAATGGCGGACGGCACGCTCACCAGGAGGAACAGCAGGCCGACCAGGGTGTAGGCCTCCATGCTGCGGAAGGTCTCACTGCCGATGGTGTCCGCGACGAACATCATCTCGTGGACGGTGATCGCGAACAGGAGCGGCGTGTCCTTGAACATGGCGATGAGGTAGTTGCCCAGGGCGGGGATGACCTTGCGGATGGCCTGCGGCAGCACCACCGCGCCCCACACCCGCAGCGGGGGAAGGCTCAGCGCGCGGCACGCCTCCCACTGGCCCTTGGCCACCCCCTCGATGCCCGAGCGGTAGACCTCGGCGGTGTAGGCGGCGTAGTGCACGCCCAGCACCGCCACACCGATGGTCAGCGGCGTGAGGTTGGCCGGCGCCAGGTAGAAGACGAAGAAGAGCTGGACCAGCAGCGGCGTGGAGCGGATGAACTCGAAGACCGCGAACACGATCGGCCCCACCACGCGCACGCGGCGGACGAGCGCCACGGCCAGGCCCAGCACCAGCGCGACCGCATACCCCAGCAGGGTCGCCTGGACGGTGACGACCAGGCCCTCCAGCAGCTGGGGCAGGATCCCGACGGCGAACTCGGTGTCCCACATCATAGGGCGGTCACCTTCGCTCCGGTCGAGGGCGAGGGCGGCCGCAGCAGGCCCAGCAGGCCGCCGCCGGCCGGTGCCCGGCCCAGTCGGCGGTTGGCCCGGCGCTCCAGCAGCCGCACGCCCAGCACCAGCAGCTGGGCCAGGACGAAGTACATGACCAGCGCGCTGGTGAACGCCATCACCGTGTCACCGGTGGCGGCGCGCTGCTGGTTGGCGATCTGGGTCAGGTCGGCCACGCCGACCAGCGACACGATCGCCGACGCCTTCATCAGCTCGATGACCAGGTTGCCGAAGGTCGGCAGCATCTGCGCCCACGCCTGCGGCAGGATCACCCGCCAGGTGCGCCGCGCCCACGACATGTTGAGCGCGACGGTGGCCTCGGTCTGGGCCCGGGGCACCGCGTTGATCGATGCGCGCACGACCTCGGCGCCGTAGGCGCCGACGTTCAGGCCCAGGGCCAGGATCGCGGCGAAGTTGATGTCGAGCTGGTAGGGCGTGATCTGCGGGATCGCGAACGCCAGCCAGAACATCACGACCAGCGCGGCCACGCCCCGGAAGACCTCGGTGTAGAAGGTCGCGATGCCCCGGGCCACGGGGTTGCGCAGCGTGCCCAGGATGCCGATCGCCATCGCCAGCACGAAGGCCAGCGCGGAACCGGCGACCGTGAGCAGGAGCGTGATACCGGCCCCGGCCAGGTACATCGGGAACGTCGAGACGAAGAAATCCACGGGGAAACCTCTGCCTTACCTGTTACTCCGAGCACAGCTCTTCGGTGGTCAGGTCCCCGGGGTGGGCGGTCTCGTCGAAGCCGAACGGCTCGCCGATCTCCGTGAGCCGGCCGTTCTGCTTGAAGTCGGCCAGGACCTCGTTGAACGCGTCGAGCAAATCGGTGTCGCCCTTGCGGAACGCGAACGCGCCGGCCGGCTTGACCTCCTCGCCGTCGACCACCGGGGTGAAGCCCTCGGTGACCTCGTACTCGTCGCCCATGTTGCGCTGCTTGAGCTGGTAGTTCAGCGAGAAGGTGCTCAGCCCCACCGCGTTGACGCGGCCCTTCTCCAGCAGCTCGATCATGCCGACCGCGTTGTCGCCCAGCTCCATCTGCTCGGCGGGCACGCCGGCGCCCTCGGCGTACTCCTGCTCGACCGAGGCGTTGAGCACCGCCACCTTCAGGTCGGGGTTCTCGGCGAAGGTCTCGAAGGTCTCGATGTTGTCGGGGTTGCCCTTGGGCACCATGAACGCCTGGAGCACCTTGTAGTCGGGCTCGGCGAACGCGACCTCCGCGCAGCGCTCGGGGGTGATGTACATGCCGGCCGCCACGACGTCGAACCGGTTGGCCTTGAGCCCCGGGATCAGCCCGTCCCAGGCCACCGTCTCGGCCTGGACCTCATCGATCCCCATCTCCTTGGCGATGGCGCGCAGCAGCTCAGGGGCCTCGCCGGTGACGTTGCCCTCCTCGTCGATGAATCCGAAGGGGGGCTCGTTGTTGATGGCGGCGCGGATGAAGCCCTGCTCGCGCAGCGCGTCCAGCGTGGACTGGCCCTCACGGGGCTCGGTCCGCGAACACGCGGCCAGGCCGGGCACCGCCACGAGGGCGGCGGCGGTGACGCCGCCGACGCGCAGCGCGTCGCGGCGGCCCAGGCGACCAAGGGGATTGGTGTTCGTCATCGTCTTCTCGTCTCCTCATCGTGAAACCAGGGTTGGCGGACGGCGCGGCGCTCCCTCCCCGGGTGGGGAGGAAGCGCCACTTTCCGTCGGTACACGGACGTTGCGTGGCCCAGAGACGGCCCTGGTCGGGGCGTGGAGCAGGGCGTCTCAGTACCCCCGGTCACGCGGGTCGCGGTGCAAGGACAGTTGCTGCGAACTCCGTGCCCATGATCGCTTCGGACTAACTGCGGCGGAATAGCACGTTATGCACTGGTTACCCCGCCACCTGGCCGGGACCGGCCCCGTAACGATCGCGCCACGGAGCGGCCCGGTTTGTCCTGGTTCCACCTTCGTGATCTTGATTGACCGGCGGTTGCGGTGGGATCACACCGCGGTGAAATCGCGCGCCCCCAGGAACGCCGGGCGCGGCTTGGCCGCCGCGAACGGCGCCACGCACGTGTTCTCGACGCTGTTGTAGACGACGAACACGTTGGCGCGCGGGTAGGGCGTGATGTTCCCGTTGGAGCCGTGCATGCAGTTGGAGTCGAACATGATCGCGCCGCCGGCCGGACCGGTCAGCACGTCGATCCCGTGCTGCTCGGCCAGGATGGACAGGCTGCCCTGGTCGGGCGTGCCCACCTCCTGGCGCTTCAGCGACTCGCGGTAGTGGTCGTCGGGGGTCTCGCCCACGCAGGACACGAAGGTCCGGTGCGAGCCCGGCATGATCATCAGCGAGCCGTTGTGGACGTGGTTCTCGGTGAGCGCGATGGAGATGCTGACCGCGCGCATCCGGGGCATGCCGTCCTCGGCGTGCCAGGTCTCGAAGTCGGAGTGCCAGAAGAAGTCGGTGCCCGAGAACCCCGGCTTGTTGTTGACCCGGCTCTGGTGGATGTAGACGTCGGAGCCCAGGATCTGGCGGGCGCGGTCCACGATCCGCGGGTCGCGCACCAGCTCGGCGAACACCTCGCTGATGCGGTGCACCTCGAAGATGGACCGGACCTCCTCGGAGCCGCGCTCCACGACGACGCGCTCGTCCCCTTTCAGCCGGGCGTCGGCGCTCAGCCGCTCCAGCTCGGCGGTGTAGGACTCCACCTCCGCCGGCGTGATCAGCTGCTCGATCTGCAGGTAGCCCCGGTCGTCGTAGCCGCGCAGCGCGGCGTCGTCCAGGGGGCCGGAGTCGGCGCCGCCCCAGACGGTGCGGTCCCGGCGGTAGATCAGCGCGGGCGTGTGGTGCTTGCGGGACGGGTAGTCGTCCATGGTCGGCTGCTCGAATTCGGTGGTCAACACACTCATGGCCTTACCCCTGAGGGATTCGCTCCTTCGGTCTGCTGCGGAGTGCGGCCCGCCGTGCGGCGGGCCATTGGTCCTCTGGTCGCTGGGTGTTCCGCCGGTTGTCCAGTGCCCCCGTGTTCCCCCGTCCCGCCGGGGGCGCCCGCCCCCGGGTTGGGTTCCGCCGCCCCGTCCCCGGCCGGCCGCCCCGCGCGGGGCGGCCGGCCGGGGACGGGGCGGGCGCGGCACCGCGGCCGCGCCCGCCTCGGTCCTACTTCGTCGCCTCCTCGCCGTCCTCGGTCAGCAGCGGGTAGACCCCGTTCTCGTCGTGCACCTCGCGGCCCGTCACCGGAGGGTTGAACACGCACAGGACCCGGAAGTCGGTCTTGGGCCGCACGGTGTGGTGCTCGTGGCCGTTGAGGAGGTACAGGGTGCCCGGCGTGATGAGGAAGGTCTCGCCGGTGTCGTCGTTGGTGACCTCGGCCTCGCCCTCAATGCAGTGCACGAGCTCGATGTGGTTGGCGTACCACATGCTGGTCTCGGTGCCGGCGTAGAGGACGGTCTCGTGGAACGAGAACCCGACACCGTCCTTGGCGAGGACGATGCGGCGGCTGCGCCAGGTCTCGGTCCTGACATCGGCGTCGGTTCCGTCGACGTCCTGCAGGCTGCGCACGATCAAGGTGCTTACTCCTCCTGGTTGGTGCTGTGGGCCCGAAGGCGGTGCCCGGCGGGCGCCGGGCACCGGTGCTCCATCCGGCCGCTGTGAGGGTGGACTACCCGCTTTGACCGGGCGCGATCACGCCGGAAGGGGCTCCTTCATGACGGCGCGGGCGGCCTCGGCCATGATCGCCAGGCCCTGCTCCAGCTCCTCCTCGGTGGTGGTGAGCGGCGGCAGCAGCTTGGCGACCTCGTCCTCGGGTCCGGACGTCTCCAGCAGCAGGCCGCGCTCGAACGCCTCGCGGCTGAGGGCCTTGGCCGCGCCCTCGCGCTGCAGGACCAGCCCCCAGGCCATGCCGCGGCCGCGGACGTGGGCCTCGTCGGCGCCCAGCTCGTCGGCGACCTCGCGCAGCCGGCGCTCGATCAGCGCGCCCTTGGCGGCGGTGGAGCGGGCCAGCGCGTCGTCGCGCCAGAAGTGCTCCAGCGCGGCGGTGCCGGTGACGAACGCCGGGTTGGGGCCGCGGAAGGTGCCGTTGTGCTCGCCGGGCTCCCACACGTCCAGCTCGCGCTTGAACAGGGTGAGGGCCAGTGGCAGGCCGTAGCCGCTGATGGACTTGGACACCGTGACGATGTCAGGGGTGATGCCGGCGTGCTCGAAGCTGAAGAACGGCCCCGTGCGCCCGCAGCCCATCTGGATGTCGTCGACGATGAGCAGCATGTCGTACTCGCGGCACAGCGCCTCAAGCCCGCGCAGCCACTCGGCGCCGGCGACGTTGATGCCGCCCTCGCCCTGGACCGTCTCCACGATGACGGCGGCCGGGGCGTCCAGGCCGCTGCCGCTGTCCTCCAGCAGGCTGCGCAGCCACAGGAAGTCGGGCGTCTGGCCGTCCATGTAGCCGTCGAAGGGCATCGTGGCCGCGTGGTTGAGCGGCACGCCCGCGCCGCCGCGCTTCATGGAGTTGCCGGTGACGGCGAGCGCGCCCAGGGTCATGCCGTGGAAGCCGTTGGTGAAGCTGATGACGGTCTCGCGGCCGGTGTACTTGCGGGCGAGCTTGAGGGCCGCCTCGACGGCGTTGTTGCCGGCCGGGCCGGGGAACTGCACCTTGTAGTCGAGCCCGCGCGGGCCCAGCACGATGTCGCCGAAGGCGGTCAGGAACTCCCGTTTGGCCACCGAGTATGCGTCGAGGCTGTGCACGACGGAGTCCGCCATCAGGTACTCGATGAGTTTGGTCTTGAGCACCGGGTTGTTGTGCCCGTAGTTCAGGGAGCCGGCGCCGGCGAAGAAGTCGAGGTAGGGCCGCCCTGTCTCGTCGTAGAGGTGGCTGCCCCGCGCCTCGTTGAAGACGACCGGCCAACTGCGGCAGTAGCTGCGGACTTCGGATTCGAGGCGGTCGAAGATCTCCATGGTGGCTTCCTTCATTCCTTTCCCCGGACCCGGGTCGCGGGTTCCGGGCGAATGACGCACGGGGTTGTCGGGATCGTGTGTCGTTACCGGAGTGGATCCGCTGCGGTCAGGTGCCCGCCCGTCCCAGCGGGCCGATGCGGACCAGGTCCTCGTGCTCGTCGTCCTCCGCGGCTTCGGCCGGGAAGTGCTCGGGTCCGAACAGCGGCGACCAGACCGCCTCGCAGCCCCGGGACCGGGCGAAGGAGGCGAACAGCGCGCGGGAGGCGGCGTTGTCGGGGGTGACGGTCGCCTCCAGGTGGGTCAGCCCGCGCTGGGTGATGCGGTCGCCGACGTGGTCGATCATCCGGCGCGCCAGGCACCGCCCGCGGAACGCCGGGTCCACCCCGACCTGCCACAGGAAGTAGGTGTCGGGCGCGTCGGGCCGCACGTAGCCGATGATGTAGCCGCGGGCCTGCCCGCCGGAGTCGCGCGCGATCACGCTGGTGGCCGCGAAGTCCCGGGTCCACAGCGTGTAGCAGTAGGGCGAGTTCAGGGCCAGGCCGGCGAGGCGGGCCAGGCGCCACAGGTCCGGACCGTCGCCCAGGACCGGCGCGGCCAGGCGGACGCCGGAGTCGGCGCCCTCGGCTACAGCGGGTTCCGGCGCGGCCGGCGCGGGCGCGCCCGTCTGGTCGTCGCGTGTTCCGTGAGGCACATGGCTCTGTTGGTGAGGCACGTTGTCGGAACATAGCGAACGTTCCTGAGCAGCGTTTTCTGCTGATTCGTCGCAAATGTTTCGACCATGTTGCGCCGGGTAGGTCACGGGATTTGGCCGCGGGCCGTCACCTTGGGTGGTCGGCGCGGGCGCCGCGGGCGGCGCGGGAGAGGGACCCGACACGCGGGTGCCACCAGGGGGTTCCGCCTCCTCGCGGCGGGGGCCTCGCGCGGGCCCCGGCGGCGGGTTCCGCGCGGCCGTCGTGCCTGGCAACAGCCAAACATAGGGGCTGTCCCAGCGAATCTTAAGGGTGTCGTACGTCACACCAATTCGGGTGAATCCTCGCGACATTCCCACCAGGCGACATAAACCCCGGGTGAAGCGGTCCCAAAACGCGTGCCGGCATTCGCGGGAATCCCGGCGGATTCGGGGTAGCGGCGCCGCGACCATGGCGAACGCGGCCGCCCCACCCCGCCCCGCGGCGTGGCCCGCACCACGGCCACCGGGTTGATCCGGCGCCTCCGAATTTGGCAGACTCACTGTAGTACGACCGCTCGTAGTACTACGATAGGTCGCAACAGCGGCGACGAAGCCGGATCCCGGCCACTGCCGCGTCCACATGTCGTCCCTCGCGCGGCCGCGGCCATCCGCCCGCCCCCGCCGAGCGGACCGGCCAGGGAACGGAGGCTCCTGGTGAACCGCCTTTACCACGAAAGCGAGGACTGGGTCGAGCAGGGCGCGTGCCGCCAGTACGACCCCGAACTCTTCTTCCCCGTCAGCACCACCGGGCCCGGACGCGCCGACGCCGAACTGGCCAAGGCCGTGTGCCGCACCTGCCGCGTCCGCCAGGAGTGCCTGAACTGGGCGCTGCGTGCGGGCGAGCCGCACGGCGTCTGGGGCGGCACCACCCCCGAGGACCGCCGCTACCTGCGCCGCGACCTGCTGCCCGCCGCCTCCTGAAAGGCCGCGCCCGCAGGGGTGCGGCGTGCGCCGGGCACGGGGGCTCGGTTAGGTTCGGATCCGTGCGGCGCGGCGTGCGCCACCCGGCACGGCGGCGCGCCGGCACCCGGTCCGCTCCGCCCGCCCCACCGCGTACCGCGCGCCGCACACGAAACACCGCCCCGCCCACGGCCGCGCGCCGCACGGGGAACAACCGGTGTGCGCCCGCCCGCGCCGGCCGGGCCGCACACCCCCGCCCGGAAGGTGCCGACCCGATGACCCCAGCAGCCCCGCCCGCCTCCGCCCCTGCGGCCGCGCCCCCGCGCCGCGCCGCCCGCCGCCTGGCCGTGCTCGCCTCCGCCCTGGGCGCCGCCCTCGCGCTCGGCGTCGGCGCCGCGCCCGCCGCCCTGGCCCACAACACCCTCATCGACTCCTCGCCCAAGAACGAGGCCGAACTGGACACCGCGCCCGAGGAGGTCGTGCTCACCTTCAACGCCGACGTCGGCGAGGGCGCCAACGCGATCGTGGTGACCGGGCCCGAGGGCGGGGACACCTACGAGGACGGCGAGGTGGCGATCGAGGGCGCCGAGGCGTCGGTGCCGCTGCGCGAACTCGACGCCGCCGGCGAGTACACCGTGGCCTACCGGATCGTGTCGGCCGACGGCCACATCCTTGAGGACGACCTCACGTTCACCCTGACCGAGGAGGCCGTGCCCGAGCCCAGCCCCTCGGAGGAGGACCCCGCGGCCGCGCCGGACGGGGAGTCCGCCGACTCCCCCGCCGAGGAGCCCTCCGCCTCGCCCGAGCCCGCCGACCCCCTGGCGGCGTACGGCCCCGTGGGCGCCGTGGTCGGCGGCATCGCGATCGTGGCGCTGATCGTCATCCTGCTGGTGCGGCTGCGCCGCCGCCCCGGCCCTCCGGACCAGGGCGGGCGCTGAGCCCGGCCGTCCCGGCGGCACCCGGCGCACGGCTCGCCCGGCACTTCGCACCCCCTCATCCCCGCGCACACGGCGGCCCCCGGAGCCCGAAGGCTCCGGGGGCCGCTGCGCGCGGGGCCGGCTAGATCCGGCGGGCCAGCAGGATGCTGATGTTGTCGCGGCCCGAGGCGTCCATGGCGGCCTGCCACAGCGCGTGCACCGCGGCCTCGTCGCTGCCGGCCTCGGCGATGATGCGCTCCATGTCCTCCAGCGCCACCAGGTCGCTCAGGCCGTCGCTGCACATCAGCCACGTGCCGGGGTCGGGCTCGTGGTCGCGGCCCACGTGCGGCACCATCGCGGTGCTGCCGCTGCCGCCCAGCGACTGGGTGATGAAGTTGGTGGTCACCGGCTTGCCGTCGTCGGAGGGGGGCAGCGGCGGGGAGTCGTCCTGGGAGAGCTGGCGCAGCCGGGTGCCCTCCAGCCGGTAGGTGCGGGAGTCGCCCACGTTGAACCAGAAGTTGCCGTCGCTGTTGAGCAGCAGCCCGGCCACCGTGGTGCCCATGCCGGAGAACTCGGTGTGCTGGTTGGCGTGGTCCTTGATCTCCTCGTCGATGTTCTTCAGCAGCACGTCGACGTCGTCGGGGCTGAGCAGGCGCGGGCTCATCTCGGCCATGCGGTGCACGGCGTGCTCGGAGGCGATCTCGCCCGCGGCGTGGCCGCCCAGGCCGTCGGCCACGGCGATGACCACCGGTTCGGTGAGTGGGAGCACACACCGCACCGGCATCGTCATGTTGGCGCTGGCGATGGTGAGCGCACCCATGACCACGGCGTCCTCGTTGGCCGAGCGAACAGCGCCCCGGTGCGTGAGGGCTGTGACAGTGACTTCCCCGCCGGCGACACCCATGCGCCCTAACCTCCTGTTTCAACGGCAGTACCTGCCGAACAGTCCCAAGCGGCGCCAAGCCGGACCGCGGCCAAGGCGCGTTGATCAAGCAACCGTATCGGGGGACCGCTGATCGTGGTCAAAATCCGCGTACATCATGGCGGAAATCGCCCCCATACGCAGTTCCTGTTCCGGTTCCCGCCTCCAAAGTACGGTTTCCTCGGCTCCTGAGGCGAGCATCCGGCCCGCCCGGGCCCTTCCGGCCGCCGTTTCCGTCGTTTTGGGCTAGGCCGGGG
The DNA here is from genome assembly GCF_013410565.1 of Streptomonospora nanhaiensis. Lineage (NCBI taxonomy): Bacteria > Bacillati > Actinomycetota > Actinomycetes > Streptosporangiales > Nocardiopsidaceae > Streptomonospora > Streptomonospora nanhaiensis. Next base: position 4,301,351 of record NZ_JACCFO010000001.1, on the reverse strand, counting down.
CGCCGAGCACCTGCGCCACATCCAGCACGTCACCGGTGCGCGCCGCCCCGGCGGCGAGCCGCACCACAGCCGCCGCCACCTCCGCGTCGCTGTCGCGGCGGCCGGCCAGCAGTCCGGTGAGGCGCACGCCCCGGCGGCGCAGGGCCGCGGCCAGCGGCGCCGCCGCCGCGCGGACGCCCCCGTTCACCGTGATCGCGGTGCCCGCTCCGGCCTCGGCCCCGGCGGGGCGGGCGGGCCCCGGCTCGGCCAGCACCACGGCCGAGGCCCCCTCTCCCAGCAGCCCTCGGACGCCGCGCACCAGGCGCAGGCCGCCGCTCAGCAGGCTGTCCCACACGGCCGCGCGCGGGGCGGGCGCGGGGCCGGCGGGCGGCGCGGGGGGGCTTTCGCACACCACCACCACGTCCACGGCGCCGAACTCCAGCAGGGTGTGCGCCGCGGCGGCGCGCACGTCGCGCTCGGCGCGGGGGTCGCAGTGGATCGGCAGGGCCCAGGCGCCCAGGGACGCCAGCACGCGCGCCAGGTCGGCGAGAGGGCCGTCGCCCGCCCCGGCCGCCGGCACGGCCCCGGCCTCGCGGTGCCCGCCGGGCGCGCGGTCGGCCACGGCGACCGCGGCGGCGCCCTCCTTGGCCAGGGCCGCGGCCACGGCCGCGCCCGGGCCTCCCTCGGTGACACCGCCGACCACCAGGGCGCGGCGGTCGGCCAGCCGCCCCGTTCCGGTGTAGCCGGGCAGGGGGTCGGCGGGGTCTCGGGAGTCCGCGCGCGGTCCGGCCCGCCGGTGGGGAACCGGGGGGCGCCGCCGCGGTGGCCGCGCGATCATGGGGGCCTCCGTCTCCGGTCCGGCCGCGGGGGCCCGGACCTGTGCGGTGTCAAGGCGGGCGGAGTGGGGCGGTGGTCAACCGCCGTTCGCCTACGCGCCCACCCTGCCCCTGCCGCCGGGGGCCAAACGCGGCGCGGCGGCCCCCGGCGGCGTCGGCGCACGTAAGCCAGGGGTTGCACCAAGCCGCCGACGTCTGGCACAATCGGCCGCGTTGGGTGTCTAAGACGCAGACACACCGACGTTCGCGCGCTCGCGCCGGGCCACCTCGTGGTGTCCGCGGACTTGCGAGCGCTTTGTCGTTTCCTCCCGCGAACGCTCAAGGTGTGATTCCCATGCGTCTGGCCCGACTTTTTCTTTTTCCGGAGCAGCCACTCCCCTCGGAGTCCCGACTCCCTTCCTCCACCCCCTCCCGCCGCGTGCCCGGTGTCACGCGCCGCGCCCTCCGCCGCGCCCCGCGGCGGCCGGTGCCGCGCCTGTGCGCCGCGCACGTCGGCTCCGCCGCGCCCTGCGCGGCACCGCACACCAGCGGCCCAGCACCCGCCTTCGTTCCGGGTCGTCGTCTCGCCATGAGGAGCCACACGTGAAGATCGCCATGGTCGTAGAGCACGCCAACCCGCTTCCCGCCCATAAGGGCGAGCCCACCGGCGCCGACAGCGTCCACATCGCCGCGCTGTCCCGCCACCTGGCCAAGCTCGGCCACCGGGTCACCGTCTACGTCCGCCGCCAGGACCCCGAGCAGCCCGAGCGCGCCCGCATGGGGCGCGGCGTGCACGTCGAACACCTCGCGGCCGGAGAGGCGCGGCCCCTGTCCGAGGACAACGCCGCCGAGCACACCGGCGCCTTCGCGGCGCTGCTGTCCGAGCGGATCGCCGAGGACACCCCCGACGTCCTGCACGCCGTCGGCTGGACCAGCGGCCTGGCGGCGATCACCGCGGCCGGCGGGGTCGACACCCCCGAGCCGCTGCCGGTCGTGCAGACCTTCCACTCCCTCAACGTCGCCGAGCGCCGCGCGGGCCTGACCGCGCGCCCCGACCGCGCCCGCATCGAGGCCGCCATCGCCGGGCGCGCCGACGCGGTGGTGGTCAACTCCGACGACCAGCGCTTCGAACTCGCCCGCATGGGCGTGCCGCGGCCCCGCGTCAGCGTGGTGCCCTTCGGCGTCGACCCCGACCAGTTCGGCCCCGAGGGCGCCACCGCCGCCGAGACCTGGAGCCCCCGGAAGAAGGGGAGCACCCGCGTGGTCACCGTGGCCGACCTCTCCCACGGCGGCGCCGAGGTGCTGATCGACGCGCTGCGCCGGCTGCCCGAGGCTGAGCTGACGATCGTGGCCGGCCCGGCGCAGGTGGAGGTCCCGCTCAACGAGGACGCCCGCCGGCTGGAGCTGTACGCCAAGGAGGCGGGGGTCGAGGACCGCGTCGCCCTGACCGGGCCGCTGGCCCGCAAGGAGCTGCCGCGCCTGCTGCGCTCGGCCGACGTCTTCGTCTCCGGGGCCGCCTACGAGCCCTACGGCGGCGCGGTCGTCGAGGCGATGGCCTGCGGTCTGCCCGTGATCGCCCGCGGCACCGGCAGCGCCAGCAGCGCGGTGCTGCACGGCACCACCGGCACCCTGCTGCGGGTCTCCCGGCCCGACGCCGTCGCCCGCGCCGTGCGCGCCATGGTGGGCGAGCCCACGATGTCCACGGCCTACGGGATCGCCGGTGTCGACCGCGCGTCCTCCCGCTTCGCCTGGGAGCGCGTGGCCGTGGAGACCGAGCAGGTCTACCGGCGCGTGTGCCCCGAGCGCGAGGCCGAACTCCCCCGCGCCGCCGGTGATGATGCACACTAGAGCCCGTTCCGGCGGGCGGGGCCGGACAGCGGGAGGCGCCCCGGCCCGCCGACGGGACCGGAGCGGTCCGACCAGACGGAGCAGCCGGTACGCCGCCGCGCGTCCAGGCTGGGAGGGTGGCCCGGGGTGAGGTTATGACGTCGCACGTGGAGTCGGCGCGGCTGGACCGCGACGACCTCCGGGAGTTCGAGCACCACGCGGTCCTGTTCGACTCCGCCGAGCACCTTCGCCGCACCGCCGTGCCCCGCCTGCGCTCCGCTCTGCGGCGGGGCGAGCACGCCGTGCTGGCCGTGGCCGACCCCACGCGCGACGTCCTGCTGGCCGGCCTGGGCGCCGCCGACGCGGCGCGCGTGCACGTGGCCGACCACGCCGGGTTCTACGACGCCCCGGGCCGCACGCTCGCGGCCCTGCACCGGCGGGCGCGCGCCGAGCACCCGCGCCGGGTGCTGGTGGTGGGCGAGCCCCCGCTGCCGCTGAGCGAGCCCATGCCGCTGCGCGAGTGGCACCGCCTGGACTCCGCGCTGGCCGGCGCCCTGGCCGAGACCCGGCTGGGCATGCTGTGCCTGCACGACGTCCGGGGCCTGCCCGAGGTCGTGGTCCGCACCGTGCGCCGCACCCACCCGGTCCTGCTCACCCCCGACCGGGAGCTGGCCAGCCCCGACTACACCGACCCCGCCGTCTTCAGCGCCGCCGACCTCGCCCGCCCGCTGCCCGCCCCCACCGGGGCCCAACTGCGCATGGACATCACCGCCGACCTGGGCGCGCTGCGCGGCCGGTTCGCCGACCTGGCGGCCCGTGCCGACGTACCCGGGGAGCGCCGCGACGACCTCGTGCTGGCCGTGAACGAACTGGCCGCCAACGTGGTCGAGCACGGCGGCGGATCGGGCGTGGTCGCGCTGTGGCGCCGGCCCGGCTGGGTGGTGTGCGACGTGCTGGACCACGGCGGGGAGCTGCGCGACCCGCTCAGCGGCTACCACCCGGCCGACCCCTACAGCCCGCGCGGCTACGGCCTGTGGATCACCCGCCAGCTGTGCGACTTCATGGAGATCCGCGCGACCGCGCAGGGCACGCTGATCCGGCTGCACCTGCGCGGCTGAGCCGGGCGGGGGCGGCTGGCACGGGTTCTACGGACACTCGCCCGACTGCGCGGCGCCCCGGGCAGGGATTCTCCATACACCGCGCCCTAGGCCAGGACCGACTCCACCGCGTGGCCGGTGTCCTCCTCGATCGGGATGACCTGGTCGATCCCGGCGATCATGAACAGCCGCAGCACCGCCCGCTGCGGCGCCGACAGGGCCAGGCCCATGCCGTTGTCGCGGGCCTGCCGGTAGGACGACACCAGCACGCCGATGCAGCGGGAGTCGCAGAAGGTCACCTGGGAGAGGTCGATCACGACGCCCCGGCAGGAGTCGGGGTCGCCCAGGATGTCGTTCAGCACGTCGGCCAGCCCCGGGGACGTCACCGCGTCCAGTTCGCCCGCGGGCGAGACGACGACCACGTCGCCCTCGGCCCGCACCGGGATATCCGATGCCACAGTCATGCTCCTCGATCTCGCCGGGGGGCGCTGCGCGCCGCGGAGGATCCGCTCACTCGCCGCCCAGCTCCCTGGTTCGGAAGCGCTGCGCGCCGGACCGCCGGCCGCTCCACGCGAGGCGGGGCAGGACCGGGTCAGCCCCCGAACGCACGCGCCGGTGCGCTCACACGGGGGCGATCCGCTGCGGTCAACACTAGCGGCACAACAGTAGGCGATACAGGATGCGGTTCCGGCCTTGACCACACTGATACGCCCCGTGCGCGGCCGATGCGGTCCCGGTCACGCCCGCGCGCCCGGCCCGGGACGAAGGTCCCGGCCAGGGGCTCGGCACGCGGGCCCGCGCGGCGCGCACGCGGCCGCCGCCCGCGCCTCTAGCGGCCGCCCGTCTCGGCGTGCTGGGCGTGCTCGGCCACCAGGCTGCGGGCGACGTCGGCGACCTTGAGGCGGTTGCGCTGGGCCACCCGGCGCAGCTCCTCGAACGCCTCGGCGGCGTCGCACCCCCGCGCGTGCATGATGATGCCCTTGGCCTGGTCGATCACCGCGCGCACGGTGATGGCGCGGCGCATGTGCGCGGCCTCGCGGGCGACGTCGGTGTAGCGGCCGGCGCTGTGCAGGGCCGCCGCGGCGTGCTCGGCCAGCAGCGCCACCACCGGTGTGACGACCGCCTCGTCGAAGGCGTCGGGGCGCACGGCGTGCACCCCGAAGGTCACGACCTCGCCCTCCAGTTCGGAGGGGAAGGTCACCGAGGCGCGGTCGCCGCACTGCACGGCCATGCTGGTGTAGGCGGGCCAGCGGTCCTCGCGCAGGACGTCTCCCACGGCCACCGGCCGCATCTCGCGCACGGCCTCGACGGCGGGCCCCTCGTCGGTGGTGTACTGGTGCTCGAAGGCGGTGGCGAGGTCGGGGTGCGAGGCGCCGTAGTCGACCACCACGTGCCGCCCGGCCGCGCGCGCGGTGTCCTCGGCGGCGCCTCCGCCGGCGCCGACGTCGCGCCAGATCACCACCAGCGCGGCCGAGCAGCCGGGCACGGCGCGGGCGGCGGCGGCGCTCATCTGGTCCAGCGCCCGCTCCGGGGTGGCGGTCTCGGCCTGCCCCAGGGCGCCGATCTCGCGCGCGAGGCGGTCGACCCACATGGGCGGACTCCCCCTTTCGGCTGTCGGCGCGGTCGGGTGCGCGGCCTTTCGCGGCGCACAGGCGGCACGGCGCGCGGCGGAACCCCGCGCGGCCACCGCACGTCTCCACGGTAGCCCTGATCCCGGGGGAGCGGTCCATGCGTTAGCGTCGTCCCGGGGCCGGCGGCCCGTACACCGCCCGCGCGCCCCGCCACCGTCAGTCAGGAGTGAGCGTGCCGGAGAACCTCGCCGACCTGCAGCGCGAGATCAGCGAACTGAGCGACCGCGTCGCGGCGCTGCGCAGCACGCAGGCCATGTACCCCGGCGACGCCGCCAGCACGGCCGAGGCCGTGCTGGCCGAACTCGGGTTCGCCGAGGAGCTGCTCAAGGACTGCGGCCGCCGGCTGGCCGAGGCCGCCGAGACCGCCGCGCCGCGCCGGGGCGGCGGCGACGACGAGCGCGCCCTGCTGCGGGCGGTCTTCAGCGAGCTGACCGTGCCGGTGGTGCTGCTGGACCACGAGGGCTACATCCGGCGCATCAACACCATCGGCGCCGAGCGGCTGGGCAGCACGCCCGGCTACCTGTCGGGCAAGCCGTTCTCCAACTTCGTCGACCTGCGCCGCCGCGCGGCGATGCGCTCGTGGCTGGCGGCGGTGCTGCGCAACGGGGAGTCGGCGTCGTTCGACTCCCGGCTGGCCCAGCGCGGATGGGCCGAGGACGTGCACGTGACGCTGACCCGCCTGGAGGTCTCCACCGAGGCCGCGCCGATGGTGCTGGTGGTGATGTCGCCGCCGCTGGACGGCGCCGACGACAACGGCCCCGCGCCCCTGGAGGCCGAGGTCGAGGACCAGGTGGTGGTGCTGGCGGCGCGGCGGCTGGACGTGCTGACCCGGATGACCCGGCTGCTGCTGGCCAGCGCCGGGCCGGGCGGCGGCAAGGGCCCGCTGGCGCTGGAGGAGGCGGCCGCGCTGCTGGCCGACTCCTACGCCGACTGGGTGGTGGTCGACGTCTGCGACCTGCCCGACAGCGCCGACCGGCCGCGCCGCGCCGTGGTGTCGGGGCCGCCCGGCGAGGACGCCCAGCACGACCTGCTCGCGGCACTGGACCCGCGCGACTCCGAGATCCCCGGCACGGTGCTGGCCAGCGGCAAGTCCGTGCTCAACCAGCTCATCGAGGACGAGACCGTGCTGGGCCGGGCGCGCACCGGCGCGCCGGTGCTCAGCGCGCTGGGGGCGGGCTCCATGATGTGCGTGCCGCTGCGCGGCAGCCGGGGCGTGCGGGGCGCGCTGACCCTGATCCGGCGCAGCAACCGGGGGTCGTTCCGGCTCGCCGACCTGGGGCTCATCGAGGAGATCGGCGAGCACATCGGCCTGGCCCTGCCGCCGCGCGTCGCCGAGTAGGGCGCGCGGCGGCAGGGCGCGGCCGTGTCCCTCCGGTGAGGAGCGTCCGTCCTCCACGCCCCTCACCGGGGTCGGGTGCCGCCCGCGGCTGTGTGGACCCGGCCTACCGGCGCGCCGCCGGGCGACCGGCCGCCGCGCCGCGGGCGGTGTGCCGCGGGCCGTAGGTGAGGCGGCGCAGCGCCGACTCCGCGGGGCCGCGGATCCCGGCCCGGCGCAGCACGTCGGCGAGGACCACCGTCGCCGCCCAGACGCCGGCGCCCATCGCGACCGCCGCCGTCCCGTTGACGCGCACCGCGAGGTCGAGCATGTAGGGGGCGAAGAGCACGATCCAGGCGACGGACTGCAGCAGGTAGGAGGTCATCGACCGCTCCCCGCACGCGGCCAGCGCCGTGACCACCGGCCCGCGCCGCTCGCCCACCCGGGCCGCTACCAGGGCGATGAGGGCGGCGTAGCCGAACCCGCCCGCGTAGCCGGTGAGCATGAACGCCCACCCGGTGGCCGCCGCCGCACCGGGCCCGCCGGCCCACACGCCCGCCGAGATGAGCGCGTAGGGCAGGCCGCCGACGACGCCGACCGGGATGCCGATGGCGGCCGTGCGCACCAGCAGCGCGCGGTTGCGCTCCGGCGCGGTCAGCACGCCGCGGCGCGCCGCCCATACGCCGACGAGGAAGGGGAACACCGACGTGACGAGCAGCAGCGGGGCCATGGCCGGCCAGGTCATCGCCCGGGTGGCGATGTCGGTCAGGGGGTGCGCCAGGACCTGGGTTTCGCCCTCGACGTCGGCCACCAGCAGGTTGTTGACCAGTGTGTAGACGCCCGTTCCGGCGACGGCCCACACGGCGCCCCAGGCGAGGAGGCGGCGGTCGCCGCGGACGAGCATCCCGGCGAACATCATCGCGATGAGGCCGTAGACGGCGAGGATGTCGCCGAAGAACAGCAGGAGGGTGTGCAGGATGCCGAACACGAACAGCCAGCGCCCCCGGCGGCGGATCAGCGAGCGGGCGGTCGGCCACGAGTCGCCCTGGGCGGCCCGGCGCGCGTGGACGCTGGCCAGTCCGTAGCCGAAGAGGGCGGCGAACATCGGGTAGCCGCGGCCCTCGCCCAAGGCGAGGACCGCCACCGAGGTGACGGTGTCGACCGCGCTCGACGGGGCGGCGCCGCCGTGGGCGAGGCCGTGCAGAATGTGGGCGTGCACGACGGCGATGACCAGCAGCATGACGCCGCGGGCCAGGTCGGGGGCGAGGGACCTCTCGGCGGCGGTCACGGCTCCTCGGGGGGCCGCGACGGAGGTGGGAGGCATGCGGGGGTACCTTTCCGGGGTGTCCGCGGGACGGCGGACCGGTAATAAGAAACACTGACGTATCTAACATAGCATCATAAGAAACGCTCGCGTATCTCAAGGCGGCATCATAAGATACGTTCACGTATCCAGGAGAGTGGCGGACAGGTGAGTGACGACGGCGAGGCGCGGCGCCCCGGTGCGACCCGGCGGCGCGGTGAGGAGCTGGTGCACGCCATCCACGACGCGGCGATCGAGGAACTGCTCGCGGTCGGCGTCGACCGGATGACGATGGAGGGCATCGCCCGGCGGGCGGCCACGGCCAAGACCTCCCTCTACCGGCGCTGGCCGTCGCCGCACGAGGTCCTCGTCGACGCCTTCCTCCGCGTCTTCCCCCAGGAGGAGCCCTCGCCGTCGACCGACGACCTGCGCGGCGACCTGGTGCGGGCGCTGCGGATGATGCGCGACTGGATGTCCACTCTGGGAGCCCGCGCGGTGGCCGAAGTCGTGACCGCGCGCGACCGCCACCCCGAACTGGTCGAGGCCGTGTACGCCCGCGTCTTCGGCGAGCGCGGCGGCCGCTTCACCCAGACCGTCCTGCTCCACTACGCCGAGCACGGGGTGGTCGACCCCGCGCGGCTCACACCGGTGGTCCTCGACATCGGCGAGGCGCTGATCATCAAGTACGGCCTCGACCACGACCACTCCGTGCCGCCCGACGACGCCTACATCGACGCCGTCGTGGACCAGGCGATCCTGCCCGCGCTGGGCCTGCCGCCCGGCGGCGACTGACCCCGGCCGGTACCGGACCGGGCGGCGGCAGGGAACCGCTGGCGCGAAAGGGCGCCGCCGCGCCGCCGGCCGACCGGACGCCGCCCGCGGCGGCTCCGACGAGGCCGCCGCCCTCTTTACACGGCGCGGCCCGCGGGCTAACTTAACGTCTCAGTAACTTACCGATTGGTAGGCGCGCGGACCACGGCGGAGGCGCGACCGCCCCCGCGACCGCCTGCCCTCCCCCGCCCCCGATCCCCCGTTCACCCCTCCGGCCCGCCCTCGGGGCCGGACGTCGCGTCCGAGGTAGCCGATGCCCTCCACCCGTGCCCTGGCGGCGAGCGCGCTCGCCGCACTACTCCTCGTGTCCTCCCCCGCACTGCCCGCGCACGCCGACACCCAGGCCCCCGCCGGGGTCGACGTGGACTACCGACCCCTCCCCGGCTCCGGCGGGGTGAACCTGGCCGCCATGGTGATCACCCCGCCCGGCGAGGGCCCGCACCCGCTGCTGGTCATGCCCGCCGCCTGGTCCACCAGCAACCTGCTGTACGTGGGCGCCGCCTACCGGCTGGCCTACGAGTCCGGCTACCAGGTGGTCAGCTACACCTCCCGCGGCTTCTGGGACTCCGGCGGCGAGGTGGAGGTCGCCGGTCCCGAGGACGTCGCCGACGCCCGCGCCGTGATCGACTGGGCCCTGGCCAACACCGACGCCGACCCCGAGCGGATCGGCATGGCCGGGATCTCCTACGGCGCCGGGATCAGCCTCCTCACCGCCGCGGCCGACGACCGCGTGCGCGCGGTCGGCGCCATGAGCGGCTGGTCCGACCTCGCCGAGTCGATCTACTCCAACGAGACCATCAGCTACCAGGCCGTGGAGCTGCTGCTGGGCTCGGCCCGGCTCACCGGGCGCCCCGGCGCGGCGCTGCGGGAGATGGAGGAGGAGTACCGCCGGGGCAACGTGCAGCCGGCGCTGGAACTGGCCCCGGAGCGGTCGGCCGCCACCAAGATCGAGGCCATCAACGCCAACGGCACGGCCGTCATGATCGGCCACGCCTGGAACGACGGCATCTTCCCGCCCGGCCAGCTCACCGACTTCTACACCGACCTGACCGGCCCCAAGCGCCTCATGCTCTCCCCCGGCGACCACGCCACGCCCGAGGCGTTCGGCGCGTTCGGCCTGCCCAACGAGACCTGGGAGTCGCTGACCCGGTGGTTCGACCACCACCTGCGCGGCGTCGACAACGGCGTGGACACCGAGGCGCCCGTCCGCGTCAAGCCCAACAACGGACGCGGCGACTGGGCGGCCTACCCCGACTGGGAGTCGGTCACCGCCGAGGAGACCACCCTGCACCTGGGCCGGCCGGAGCGCACCTGGACCAACTGGCAGTCCACCGGCGGGCTGGAGACCGCGCCCGAGGACGGCTGGGAGTACACGGTCAACGCCGGAGCCGGCACCACCGCCGAGAGCGGCACGCTGTTCCTCTCGGGCGCCCTCCAGCAGTTCGCCGACATCCCCACCGGGGTGTCGCTGCCGCTGGTCAACCGCAGGAACGCCGGAGTGTGGACGGGCGATCCCCACGCCGACGGCGTGCGGGTCAGCGGCTCGCCGCGCGCCCACCTGACGGTCACGCCCACCGCCGAGGAGCAGTCGCTCTACGTCTACCTCTACGCGGTGAACTCCCGGGGCACCGGGGCGCTGATCACCCACGAGCCCTACACCCTGCGCGAGGCGCGGCCCGGCGAGCCGGTGACCGTGGACGTGGAACTGGAGCCGGTGGTGTGGGACGTCCCCGCCGGGCACCGGCTGGCCCTGGTGGTCGACACCCGGGACGCGCGCTACGTCAACGAGACCGCCTCGGGCGACCAGGTGGTGCTCGGCTCGCCCGAGGGCGACCCCGCCACGCTGACGGTCCCCACCGCTTGAGCGGCGCCGCGGCGCACGCGGGCCGCCCCGCGTCGTGTCCGGTCCCAGCGCGGCGGGTGCCGCGCCCGGACCGGAGGGCCGCTAGGAGCGGCGCATGAAGTAGACCAGCAGACCGATCATGGCGATGGCGCCGATGAGGATCACACCGCCGACGACGGCCGCGATCACGATCATGGTCTGGCCGCCCTCCTCGGCGACGCCGGTGGAGGGCGGGGCCTCGGCGCCGGGGTCGGTGGCGCTGTCGGTCGGCGCCTCGGTGGGCGCGGCCTCGCCGGTCACGGTCACGGTGGCCAGGGCGTCGGTGGTGACGTCGGGCACGCACACAGTGGTGGAGGGGCCCATGCTCTGGTTCACGTAGATCGTGATGTTGCCCGGGGCGACGGTGATCTCGCCGGGGGCGGTCGGCGTGAACGTGCCCGTGAGCGCGGTCTCGTCGAACGTCTCCTCGTTGTTCTCACCGAAGGGGCCGGCGGCGTCGATCTCGGCGCTGGCGGTGGAGGACGGGGCGGCCTCGCCGCCGAGCTGGACCTCGGCGGTCAGGGTGCCCTCGGTGACCTCACCGCCGGACGTGTACATGTAGTAGTTGTAGTTGTCCGGCTCGACCTGGAACTGGACCTCCTGGCCGACCTCCGCCTCGGGCTGCGCCCCGACCCAGACGTTGATGTCCATGGTCTCGGTGAGCGTGGAGTCGTCCTGGTCGGTGCAGGTGTAGCTGTAGGTGGCCGAGGTGCCGTCGACCGTGTCCGCCCACACGGCCGTAGTGCTGAGGGAGTATCCCAGGCCCAAGCTGATCGCGGCGAGGCCGAAAGCCGTGCGGGACATCGTACGGGACACGGTTGTCGCTCCAAGGAGTCCGGTGGATGAGGGCATGTGCGGTTTGCGCGGGACGGCGGCGGATTCCGGAGTCGGGGGCCGGAGTCTCGGGGGCCGCTGTCGCGGATAGGGGATTTATCGATGCGAGGGCGTCCGGGAAGCTACCGCGCGCTTCGCAGCGGGCCATGCGGCTCATCGATGTGCAGCAACATGCTAGATGAACCGAATGCCCCCAACTGGGAGGATTCACCCTTTGTTACACACACGAGACCGCCTGGGTACAGCATCGCCGCTGAGTAGCGCCCCTTCGGGCCCCATCTCTGGCAGATAGGACGCCGCCCCGCGGGGTCCGGTTCCCCCGGATTCGCGGGGTTCGCCCGCGGAGCCGGCCGCACCCCCGCCCCACCGGCCCCGCCGCAGGTCAGCGGGGTGCGGCCGCGGCGGGCGGCGTCGGCCGCCGAAGGCCGGCGGGGCGTCCGGCCGGGCGCCGGGGGCCGGACACGCGCCGGCCCGGCCCCCGATGCGGGGACCGGGCCGGGGCCGCGCGGCTACTCCGGGCCGCGCAGGGCGTCCACGAGCGTGGTGAGCTGGGCCAGCGAGCGGTCGAGGTCGCGGACGGCCTCGACCGTGCGGGGGTCGGAGTCCAGCTCGTCGGCGACGATCCGCTCCCGCAGGGTCTCCAGGCTGGAGTTGAGGTCGGCCACCCGCCGCGAGAGCTGCGCCACCACCGGGGCGGCGGACTCCCCGGTCTCGGCGGCGAGGTCGCGCTGCAGCATCAGCGACTGGGTGCGCAGCCGCTGCTTGACATGGTGCAGCTCCACGAACACCTCGACCTTGGACCGCAGCACCCACGGGTCGAACGGCTTGGTGAGGTAGTCGATGGCCCGCGCGGCGTAGCCCCGGAAGACCCGGTGCCGGTCGATCCCCACGCCGGTGAGGAAGATGATCGGCACGTCCTTGGTCTTCTCGCGCTGCTTGATGTGGGAGGCGGTCTCGAAACCGTCCATCCCCGGCATCACGACGTCGAGCAGGATGACCGCGAACTCGTCCTCCAGCAGCGCCTTCAGGGCCGCCTCGCCCGAGTTGGCGCGCACCAGGTTCTGGTCCAGGGAGGTCAGGATCGCCTCCAGGGCCGTGAGGTTCTCGTCGCGGTCGTCCACGAGGAGGATGTTGGCCTTCTGCGGCACGTCTACTGCTCCTGCTCCTTGTCCGTGCTCTGCGGGGAACCGCCACCATCCAACCACCTGCGGATGACGTTGAGCAGGTGGTCGAGGTTGACCGGCTTGGTCACGTAGTCGGAGGCGCCCGCCTTGAGGCTGCGCTCCCGGTCGCCCTGCATGGCCTTGGCGGTCAGCGAGATGATCGGCAGGTCGGCGAACTGCGGCATCTCGCGGATGGCGCGGGTGGTGGCGTTGCCGTCGAGCTCCGGCATCATGATGTCCATCAGCACCAGCTCGACGTTCTCGTTGGCCTCCAGCTTCTCGATGCCGGCGTGGCCGTTGTCGGCGTAGTGCACCTTCAGCCCGTGCGCCTCCAGCGCGCTGGTCAGCGCGAAGACGTTGCGGATGTCGTCGTCGACGATCAGCACCTCGCGGCCGGCCAGCGCGGCGTCGCGCGCGGGGTCGTCGGCGGCCTCGGCCGACTCCTCGGCGCCGGCCCCCGCGCCCTCCGCGGGCTGGGCCAGCACCGGCACGGCGGGCTCCTGCGCGGCCTCGGGCTCGGGCTGCTAGGCCGCCGGGGCGGCGGGCTCCTCCAGCGGGGCGAGGTCGGACTCGCCGTCGGTGATCTCGGCGGAGACCTCGGTCAGCGGCTCGATGTCGGAGCGCTCCTCGGCCAGCCCCACGGGGGCGGGCTGCTCCTCCATGCGCCGGGCGGTGCCCTCGGGCACCCGCACCGGCAGCAGCAGGGTGAACGTGCTGCCCTCGCCGTGGACGCTCTGCACCCGGATCTCGCCGCCCAGCAGCCGCGCGAAGTTCTGGCTGATGGACAGCCCCAGCCCGGTGCCGCCGAAACGGCGGCTGGTCCCGCCGTCGCCCTGGTGGAACGCCTCGAAGATGACCTGGAACTTGTCGTCGGGGATGCCGATACCGGTGTCGGCCACCGAGAACGCGATGATCTCCTCGTTCTCGCCGAACATGTCGAGGTCGGCGTCCTCCAGCGCCCACGCGGGCTCGATCAGCAGCCGGACCTCGCCGGCGGGGGTGAACTTCACGGCGTTGGACAGCAGGTTGCGCAGGATCTGCTGGAGGCGCTGCTCGTCGGTCCACAGGTGGCTGGGGATGTCGGGCGAGACCTCGACCCCGAACGCCAGCCCGCGCTCGGCGGTCATCGGCCGGAACGTGGCCTCGACGTAGTCGACCAGCTGGCTGATGGAGACGTCGGAGGGCTGGACCTCGGCGCGCCCGGCCTCGACCTTGGCGAGGTCGAGGATCTCGTCGATGAGCTGCAGCAGGTCGTTGCCCGCCTTGTGGATGGTCTGGGCGAACTCCACCTGCTTGGAGGTGAGGTTCTGCTCGCTGTTGTCGGCCAGCAGCCGCGCCAGGATCAGCAGGCTGTTGAGCGGCGTGCGCAGCTCGTGCGACATGTTGGCCAGGAACTCCGACTTGTACTTGGAGGAGACCTGGAGCTGGTGGGCGCGGTCCTCCAGCGAGCGCCGCGCCCGCTCGATCTGCCGGTTCTGCAGCTCGATGGCGCGGTTCTGGCTGGCCAGCTGGCCCGCCTTGCTGTGCAGCTCGGCGTTCTTGCGGCGCAGCTCCTCCTGCTGGCGCTGCAGCTCGTTGGAGCGCTCCTGCAGCGCGTTGGTGAGCTGGCGCGACTGCACCAGCAGGTACTCGGTCTTGGAGTTGGCCAGGATGGTGTTGACCGTGGTGCCCAACTGCGCCACGAACTGGCGCAGGAACTCCAGGTGCACCTCGCGGAAGCGGCTGTAGGAGCCCAGCTCCACCACGCCCAGCACCCGGCCCTCCGACAGGATGGGCAGGATCACGATGGTCAGCGGCTCGGCCTCGCCCAGGCCCGAGCCCACCCGCACGTAGCCGCTGGGCACGTCGTGGATGATCATCTCGCGCTTCTGGGCGATGACCTCGCCGACCAGGCCGGTGCCGGCGCGCACGCGGCGCCGCTGCTCGTCGGGCTGGTAGCCGAAGCTGCCGTAGAGCAGGAAGTTCTCCGCATCGTCCTGGTCCTCCAGCAGGTAGCAGGCGCCGTGCTGGGCCTCGACCTGGGGCGTGACCTCGGTCATGATCAGGCGCGCCAGCTCGTTGAGGTCGCGGTGGCCCTGGATGCGGCCGGAGATCCGGGCGAGGTTGCTCTTGAGCCAGTCCTCGTCGCGCTGCGCGGCGGTGGTCTCGCGCAGGTTGCTCACCATCAGGTTGATGTTGTCCTTGAGCTGCTGCATCTCGCCGCGGGCGTCGACCTGGATGTTGCGGGTGAGGTCGCCGCGGGTGACCGCGCTGGCGACCTCGCCGATGGCGCGCACCTGGGTGGTGAGGTTGCCGGCCAGCTCGTTCACGCTGTCGGTGAGCTGCTTCCAGGTGCCCGACACGCCCTCGACCTTGGCCTGGCCGCCGAGCTGGCCCTCGCTGCCGACCTCGCGCGCCACCCGGGTGACCTCCGTGGCGAAGGCCGAGAGCTGGTCCACCATGGTGTTCACGGTGTCCTTCAGCTCCAGGATCTCCCCCTGGGCGTCGACCGTGATCTTCTTCGACAGGTCGCCGTTGGCCACCGCCGAGGTCACCTGGGAGATGTTGCGCACCTGCGTGGTGAGGTTCTGCGACATCGAGTTGACGTTGTCGGTGAGGTCCTTCCAGATGCCCGACACGCCCTTGACGTCGGCGCGCCCGCCCAGCTTGCCCTCGGTACCGACCTCGCGCGCCATGCGGGTGACCTCGTCGGCGAACGCCGAGAGCTGGTCGACCATCACGTTGATGGTGTCCTTGAGCTCCAGGATCTCGCCCTTGGCGTTGACGGTGACCTTCTTGGAGAGGTCGCCGCGGGCCACGGCCGTCGTGACGGTCGAGATCTGGCGCACCTGGTGGGTCAGGTTGTTCGCCATGGAGTTGACGTTGTCGGTCAGGTCCTTCCACACGCCCGAGACGCCGCGCACGTGGGCCTGGCCGCCGAGCGTGCCCTCGGTGCCCACCTCGCGCGCCATGCGGGTGACCTCGCTGGCGAAGGACTCCAGCTGGTCCACCATCGTGTTGACGGTGTCCTTCAGCTCCAGCATCTCGCCCTGGGCGTCGACCGTGATCTTCTTGGAGAGGTCGCCCTTGGCGACCGCGGTGGTGACCTGGGAGATGTTGCGGACCTGGTAGGTCAGGCTGTTGGCCATCGAGTTGACGTTGTCGGTGAGGTCCTTCCAGATGCCCGACACGCCCTTGACGTTGGCCCGGCCGCCCAGCTTGCCCTCGGTACCGACCTCGCGGGCCACCCGCGTGACCTCGTCGGCGAAGGACTCCAGCTGGTCGACCATGGTGTTGACCGTGTTCTTGAGCTGGAGCATCTCGCCCTGGACGTCCACGGTGACCTTGCGGCCGAGGTCGCCGCGCGCCACGGCCGTGGTCACCTGCGAGATGTCGCGCACCTGGTTGGTGAGGTTGTCGGCCATGGAGTTGACGTTGTCGGTCAGGTTCTTCCAGATGCCCGACACGCCCTTGACGTTGGCCCGGCCGCCCAGCTTGCCCTCGGTGCCCACCTCGCGGGCCACCCGCGTGACCTCGTCGGCGAAGGAGTCGAGCTGGTCGACCATGCCGTTGACGGTGTCCTTGAGCTGGAGCATCTCGCCCTGGACGTCCACGGTGACCTTGCGGCCGAGGTCGCCGCGCGCCACGGCCGTGGTGACGTCGGAGATGTCGCGAACCTGGGCGGTCAGCCGCGAGGCCATCTGGTTGACCGCCTCGGTGACGTCGCGCCAGGCGCCCGAGATCCCCTCGACCTTCGCGCTGCCGCCGAGCTTGCCCTCGGTGCCCACCTCGCGGGCCACGCGTGTGACCTCGTTGGTGAAGCCGGTCATCTGGTCGGTCATGCGGTTGACCGAGGTGGCCAGGCGCAGCAGGTCGCCGTGCAGCGAGCCGTGCCGGCTGGTGAGGTCGACCCGCTGGGACAGGTCGCCGTTGGCGACCCCCTCCAGGATCTGGGCGACCGAGGTGACCGGCTGGCTCACCTCGTCCAGCAGCTGGTTGAGCGCGCGCACGCTCTTGCCCCAGGCGCCGCGCGCGGGGCTCACCGCGATGCGCTCGTTGAGGCGGCCCTCGCTGCTGACCACGCCGCCCACGCGCTGGAGTTCGCTGCTGAGCTGTTCGCAGTGGTCCAGGACCTCGTTGAAGACCGAGGCGACCTCGGCGGCCCTGCCCTCGCCCCGCGGGTGCAGCCGTACACTGAAGTCGCCGTCCCGCATGCTGTAGAGCGCGCGCAGCAGCTCGTCGAGCTGCGCCTCCTGCTTGTCCGGTGCCTGGGTGGCCTCGGGCATCGTCCCCTCCTCTTGGCCTCTACGGCTCAGCGCGGCATCTCGGGCGGGGGCTGCCGGGTGCCGCACGCACGGGCGGCGGTTCCCGCCTGGCAGTATCGTCGTGGCGGGCGGCCGTCGACGCACCGTACCGTGATGCGTGGAGGCCCCACCAGACATCGGCCGAGATGGACGCGATGCTTCAGGTTATGCGGCCTGCCCGCGCTATGGATGAACGTTCTGACATCATGACTTCGTCACCCTTTCCCGTTACCACCCCACCCGAGGCGCGCCGCTCGGGCCGCGCCGCCGCCGGCACCGGGGCAATCGCGGGGGACTACGCCGAGGAAACCGTACGGCCGCACGATGCCACCTGAAACGCTGAAGACAGCCCGCCGCGAGTTCTCCCCCACACCCGAGACCGCGGGCGAAGCCCGCGAGTTCGTCCGCGAGACCCTGGCGTCCTGGGGCGCCGAACGCTCCGCCGACGACATCATCCTGCTGGTCAGCGAACTCGTCACCAACGCGGTGGTGCACGCCGAGAGCGTGCTGGAGCTGGTGGTCCGGCGCCTCCCCTCGGCCGTCGAGGTGGTCGTGGCCGACCGCGTGCCCGAGCGCGCCGTGCCGCAGGCCGGCCCGCTGGCCGTGGACACCTCGCCCTCCGCCGACCCCGGGCGCAGCGGCGGCCTGGGCCTGGCGCTGGCGGCGGCGCTCGCCACCAGCTGGGGCGTCAGCTACAGCAAGGACGACAAGGCCGTCTGGTTCCGCATGCAGGAGGACGCGCCGACGGAGGCCGACGGCCCGGCCCTGGCGCCGCCGCTGCCGGTGCGCCCGCAGCGCCGCCGCCCGCCCAGACCCAGTCCGTGGGCGGCGCTGGACGCCGCGCTGTCGGCGCGGCTGGCGCTGCCCGACCTGCTGGACCGCACGGTGGAGTACGCCCGCTCGGCGCTGGGCGGTGACGCCGCCTACATCGCGCTGGCCACCACCGACGAGACCCAGTGGGACATGCGCGCGGCCACCGGGCTGTCGTCCGGGCCCTGGCGGCCGTTCCGCAGCCGCACCGAGGAGACCTTCCCGTCGGTGGCGCCGGCGCCGGGCGCGGTCATCAACGACGACCTGATGATCGCCCGCGCGCACCGGGGCAAGCTGGCGCGGGCGGGCATGCGCTCGCTGGTCACCGCGCCGCTCATCGTCGACGGGCGCATCACCGGGCTGATCGGGGTCGCCTCGCGGCGCATCCGGCACTTCGGCGACACCGCGGCGCAGCGGCTGCAGGACGGCGCCGACCGGATCGCCCTGCCCATCGAGCGCGCCCGTCTGGCCGAGGTGGAGCTGGCGCGGCGGGCGAGCCTGAGCTTCCTGGCCGAGGCCAGCGACCTGCTCACCGGAACGCTGAACGAGCAGATGACCGCCGCACTGGCGGCGCAGCTCGTGGCGTCGCGGCTGGGCAGCTGGTGCGCGGTGCACTCCATCAGCGACCTGGGCACCTCGCGGCTGATGCACGTGATGCACCGCAACGAGAACTACAACGACGTCCTGCGCACCCTGCTGACGGAGCTGCCGCCGCCCGAGCAGCGCGAGCCCCGGCCACTGTGGAACCGCGACATGCTGTCGCTGGCCGGGATGGACGACGAACTGCTGCTGGAGCTGGCCGAGGGGCCGGGGATCAGCGTGCCGCTGGTGGCGCACGGGCAGACCCTGGGGCGGATGACCCTGGGCAAGGACGCCGGCGCCGACTTCACCCGCGACGACGTGGACGTGGTCGACGACCTCGCCCAGCGGGTGTCCTCGGCCATGGAGAACGCGCGGCTGTACGCGGGGCAGACCTCCATGAGCGAGGCGCTGCAGCGCAGCCTGCTTCCGGCCAAGGAGAAGGAGCCCGACATCCCCGGCGTCGACCACGCGGTGTTCTACCGCTCGGCCGACGAGCGCACGGTGGTCGGCGGCGACTTCTACGACATGTTCGCCACGGACGGCCGCTGGTGCTTCGCCATCGGCGACGTCTGCGGCACCGGCCCGGCGGCCGCCGCCGTCACCGGCCTGGCCCGCCACACCCTGCGCGCGCTGGCGCGCGAGGGGTTCTCGCCCGCGCACATCATGGACCGGCTGAACAAGGCCATCCTGGACGAGAACACCAGCACCCGGTTCCTGACCATGCTCTACGGCGAGATGACGCCGCTGGGCGGCGACGAGGGCGGCATGCGCATCCGCATGGTGTCGGCGGGCCACCCGCTCCCCCTGCGCCTGAACCAGAAGGGCGAGGTCGACTCCCTGGGCACCTCCCAGCCGCTGCTGGGCGCCTTCGAGGACGTGGACTTCTTCACCGAGACCATCGAGGTGCACTCGGGCGACGTGCTCCTGGCCGTGACCGACGGCGTGACCGAGCGACGCAGCGGCACGGAGATGCTCGGCGACGAGGGCCTGACCCGCATCTTCGCCAACTGCTCGGGCCTGACGGCCCAGGCGGTCATCGTCCGCATCGACCGCGACCTGGAGGAGTTCGCCCCGGGCGGCCACACGGACGACACGGCGATGCTGGTGCTGCGCTTCCTGTAGAGGGTTCCTTTGGAGAGTCCCCACGTCCATTCCTGTCAAGGGTCCCTTAGCGGGTCCCCGCGTCCATCCGGGTCCATCCGGCGGGCGGGCACCGGGCCTGTGAGCGGACTGCTGGGGTGGCGACGGGGCGGCGGCGGCAACCAGGGGGTTCGGCCCGCACCCACCGGTTCGGCGGCGCACGGCCGATGCTGCAACGGGGCGCCGACGCCAGTACCGGCTACAGCCAGCCCATCTCCTGGGCGGTGCGGATGGCGGACATGCGGTTGTCGGCGCCCGTCTTGGTGATGGCGCTGGACAGGTAGTTGCGCACGGTTCCCTCCGACAGGTGGAGGGTGCGGGCGATGGTGCCCACCGCCTTGCCCTCCGACGCCGCGCGGAGGACCTCGGCCTCGCGGGCCGTCAGGGGGTTCTCGCCCGCCGCCATAGCGGTGGCGGCGAGTTCGGTGTCGATGTAGCGGCCGCCCGCGTGGACCTTGCGGATGGCTCCGGCCAACTGGTCCACAGGCGCGTCCTTGGCGAGGAAACCGCGCGCGCCCGCCGCAAGGGCGCGGCGCAGGTAGCCGGGGCGGCCGAAGCTGGTGAGGATGAGGACCCCGCACCCGGGGGCGGCCTTGCGAAGGTCGCCCGCGACCTCCAGGCCGCTGCCGCCCGGCATCTCGATGTCGAGCACGGCGATGTCGGCGTCCTTGCCCACGACCGCGTCGACCACCGCGTCGCCTCGGCCGACCTCGGCGACGACCTCCAGGTCCTCTTCCAACCCCAGCAGCGCGGCGATGGCCCCGCGCACCAGGTGCTCGTCGTCGGCGAGCACGATGCGGATCACGCGGTCACGTCCTCTCTGCCCCCTCTGTCGTCTCCGCCGGTACCGGGCCCCCGATGGCCCGGCCGGCCCACTCGGCCGTCGGTTCCGCCGCGGGGGCGGTCGCCCTCGCCCCCGCCGGTGCCGTCCTCTACCGCTCCCGTGCTCGGCGCCCGGGACGCGGGCAGCGGCAGCACCGCCCGGAGCAGGAACCCGCCGCCCCCGGTGTGGGTGGCCGTGAGCGCCCCGCCGGCCGCCGCGACCCGCTCGGTCAGCCCGGACAGGCCGTTTCCGTACTCCGGCGCGCTCCCGCCCTGACCGCGGTTCGCGCCCTGGTTCGCGCCGTTGGGCACGCCGTCGTTGTGGACCTCGACCACCAGGGTGTCGGCGCCGCGACGCAGCACCACCGAGCAGGACCGGGCGGAGCTGTGCCGGAGCACGTTCGTGGTGCCCTCGCGCACCACCCACGAGGCCACGGCGCGCTGCGCCGAGGGGAGGTCGAGGTCGGCCCCGGTGACCGTGCAGCGGACACCGGCGGCGGTCAGCACCGCCTGCACGCTCGCGGCCTCGGCGGCCAGGTCGACCTCGCGGTAGCCGCTCACCGCCGCCCGGACCTCGCGCAGGGCGTCGCGCGCCAGGTGCTGCACGGCCGTCATCTCGCTCGCGGCGCGCTGGGGATCGCGCTCGGCCAGCCGGGCGGCGAGTTCGCTCTTGACGGCGAGCGCCGACAGGCTGTGCCCCAGAAGGTCGTGCATGTCGCGGGAGAAGCGCAGCCGCTCCTCCGAGACGGCGAGCCGGGCCTGGGCGTCGCGGGCCGCGTGGGCCTCGGTGACGATGTCCCACAGCACGATGATCGCGGCGTTGCTGGCGAGCATGACGCCCCAGACGATCAGGTAGACGACCACCGAGTACAGGGTGACGAACACCGGCACGATCAGCGGCTCGCCGCGCAGCGCGATCACCAGCGGGACGATCGAGGCGAGCAGCATCAGCACGGCGTAGAGCGCCTTGCGCCGCCGGGTGCCGGTGATGCACACACTCGCGCCCCAGAACTGGGAGCTGGCCAGCGCGTAGGGGTTGGGGCCCAGCAGGGCCATGCTGACCACCAGCGCGAGGTAGGACAGGACGACGTCGCGGTCCAGCGTGGTGGCGGGCCGGTCGATGCGGGTGCGGATCACCCGCATCGAGAAGTAGCCCTGGACCAGGGAGAACAGCACGCCCACGCCCGCGAGCGCCGGGGCGAGCGCGCCCGGCGCGCGGCTGGCGAAGGTCTCCACGGCATCCACGCCGAAGCCCATGTTGGGCACCGCCGCCATGGCGGTGAGCACGGAGAACGTGGGCGTGGTCAGGGACATCGCGAGCACGGCACGCCGCGCCGTGTTCAGCCTCCGCTGGAGGCCGTCGCGGGGTCGGCCCCGCCGCTGTTCGCCCGTGGCCGCTCCGGCCATGCGTCCGCCCTCCGTCCCTTCGCGCTCCGCACCCTCTTCGGCCTTCTTCACGGTCGGACTGTTCGAGGTCCGCCCCCCGCCCGCGCCGTTCAGCCCGCCCGGACACCCGCCCACCACGCCTGGCGCCAAGCCTAGTGCGGCGCCCCTGCCCGCGATCTCGTTGTCCACAGCCCCCGGCCACGCCCCGTCCGGCTTTGGCCGGCCCGCCGCCCACCGGCCCGCCGCCGCACCCGCGCGGTCCCCACGCGGGTGCGGGCGCGGCGGCCCGAGACGGCCTCCGCGCCCGCGCCGCCGGAGGACGCGCGCCCTGCTCCTCCGGCGGGTTCTCCAACGCCTACTTCGGCTGGCGGGGGTCCCAGCGGAAGTAGCGCAGCGAAAAGACCGCGATCCCCACCCACACCGCGCACACGCCCAGCGCGGGCAGGGCGGCGGCCCACAGGTTGAGGCCCGTGGCGGCCTCGGCGCCGTCGACACCGCCGAAGAGGTCGCGGCCGAAGTAGCCCGCCCGCACGAGGTCGACGGCCGGGGCCATCGGCAGCAGCCGCCCCACCGTGGCAACCCCCTCCGGGAAGACGTCGAGCGGGATCATCAGCCCGCCGGAGGCGTAGAGGCCCAGGAACGGCACCATGCTCAGCATCTGCGCGCTCTCGGCGTTGGCCGCCAGCCGCGTCATGGCCGCGCCCAGCAGCGACATGGTCACCGCCGTCAGCAGCACGCCCGCCGCCACCAGCACCGGATCGGCGGGCAGGGTTCCGTACATCCCGGCCATCACCGCGCCGGCGACCAGGGTCAGCGCGGCGGTGACCGCGACGACCGACAGCGTCGTCGCGCCGAACATGGCGTAGGGCGAGACGCCGCTGGCGCGGTAGCGCTTGAGGATCAACTGCTCGCGCCGGGCCGCGTAGGCGTTGGAGACGTGCATGATCCCGATCATCATCGCGATGGCGGCGGGGGTTCCGGCGACCGAGAACTCGGCCGCCGACACGCCCTCCAGCAGCGACGGCCCCTGGCCCGCGGCCGCCAGCGCGACGAAGACCAGGGGGAACAGCACGAAGAACAGGGCCGTGCGGTACCGGTAGATGAGCGTGAACTCGGTGCGGGTCAGGCGCAGCGTCTGCCGCGCCACCCCGACGGGCCGGCGCGCCGCCGGGCGGGTGGCGGCCGCTGCCGCGGTTTCGGTGGCGGTCATGGCAGGGGGTCCTTTGCTGGGGTCGGTGTGTGGAGTCGGGTGTGGAGTGGGGTGTGCCGTGTGGGGAGGGGGGCGCGCGGCGCGGATGCGGGCACGTGCACCGGCTGCGGGTGCGTGCGGGAGGCGCGGCCCCGGCCGGGGCCGGGTGCGGCCCCGGCCGGGGCGGTGGCCGCAAGAGGCGTGCGGCCGGGCGGCCGCGGACCGGGCGCCCGGGAGACCGGCGCCACGGCGCCCCGCCCCGGTCAGGCGCGGGTGCCGCCCGCCACGGCGTCGGCCGCGCCCTCGGCGACGCTGAGGAACACGTCCTCCAGCGAGGCGCCGCGCAGCTCCAGCCGACGCAGGGTGACGCCGCGCTCCCGCGCCCAGGCCAGCAGTTCGGCCATCGCGCGGTAGGCGCGGCCGTCGGCGTCCTCGCCGTGCACGGTGTAGGCGGCCCACGCCTGGCCCCCGCGCATCTCGACGGCCCCCGTGGCGCCGGGCAGCGCGGGCAGGTCCTCGGACCGGACGTCGGGCGGCAGCAGGAAGCCGATCCGGTCGCCCCACCGCACCACCACGTCGCGCGGCGTGCCTTCGACCCTGATCTCGCCCCGGTGCATGATGGCGAGCCGGTCGGCCAGGCGCTCCGCCTCCTCCAGGTAGTGCGTGGTGAGCACGATCGCCATCCCCTGCCGGACCAGGTCGCCGACGGTGGCCCAGGTGGCGCGGCGCGCCTCGGGGTCCATGCCGGTGGTGGGCTCGTCGAGGAACAGCGCCTCGGGCCGCGACAGCACGGCCAGGCCGAGGTCGAGCCGGCGGCGCTGGCCGCCGGAGAGCTGGCGGACCTGCACCCCGGCCTTGTCGGTGAGGCCGGTGAGGGCGAGCACCTCGTCGCGGCCCATGGGGTCGGCGGCGAGGTCGCGGGAGAGGTCGACGGTCTCGGCGACGGTCAGCTCGGGGAACGAGCCGCTGTGCTGGAGCACGGCGTCGACGCGTTCGCGCAGCGCCGCCGGCTGTCCGTAGGGGTCGAGCCCGAACACCCGGACGCTGCCGCCGGTGGGGCGCCGGAAGCCCTCGACGGTCTCGATGGTGGTGGTCTTGCCCGCCCCGTTGGTGCCCAGCAGCGCGAACAGCTCGCCTCGGGCGACCTCGAAGGAGACCCCCTTGACCGCCTCGAAGTCGCCGTAGCTCTGCCGCAGGTCGCGCACGGTGATCGCGTTCTCGCCGCCGTCCGGTCCGGCGCTCGGCCGTTGCCCTGTGCTCATGTACCCGATCCTGGCCGAGGGGCCCGGCGCGCGGCAGATCCCGATGTCACCGGAGCGGGGTGCGTATCACCCCGTCCGCGACATGACACCTGTCATACCGGTCGGGGCCCGCCCGGACCCGCTGCCTCCGCCCCCTCTCCTCCGCTCCCCCGGGCCGCGGGCCGGACCCCGCTCAGCTGTCGAACCCCATCCCCGCCGCGTCCAGCGCCCGCAGCCACAGGTTGCGCCGGCCGCCGTCGCGGTCGGCCGCCGCCATGGACCGCCGGGTCAGCTCGATCCCGGCGTAGCGCAGCGGCTCGGGCGGGAACGGCACCGGCCGGCCGCGCACCATCGCCAGGCGGGTGCGCTCGGTGCCGGCACCGGCCAGCCGGTCCAGCAGGACCTCGGCGCCGAACCGGGTGGCGCCCACGCCCAGCCCCGTGTATCCGGCGGCGTAGGCCAGCCGACCGCCGTAGGCGGTGCCGAAGAACGCGCAGAACCGGCTGCACGTGTCGATCACCCCGCCCCACGCGTGGCTGAAGGAGATCCCCTCCAGCTGCGGGAACGTGGTGAGGAAGTGCTCGGCCAGCCGCCGGAACGTGGCGGGCCGCCGGTCGTACTCCGGCCGCACCCGCCCGCCGTAGTGGTATACCGCGTCGTAGCCGCCCCACAGGATCCGGTTGTCCGCGGTGAGCCGGTAGTAGTGGAACCGGTTGCCCGCGTCGCTGAGCCCCTGGCGCCCGCGCCACCCCACGGCGGCGGCCTGCTCGGCGGACAGCGGCTCGGTCGTCAGGGCGTAGTCGTAGACGGGCGCCACGTAGTGCCGCAGCCGGCGCAGCGGGCCGGGGAACGCGCCGCCGCACCAGGCCGTCCGGCGCGCCGTCACCGACCCGCCCCGGGTCTCCAGGCGCAGCCCGCCCGCCTCGGCGCTGATGGCGCGGACCGGGCTGTGCTCGTAGAACCGCACCCCCAGCCGCTCGCAGGCGGCGCGCAGGCCCCAGGCGAGCTTGGCGGGGTGCAGCATGGCCACGCCGTCGGGGTCGAGCAGGCCGCCGAGGTAGGTGGGCGAGGCGACCTCGGCGCGCGCCTCCTCGGCGGTCAGCGTGCGCACCGCCCGGCCCAGCGCCCGCAGGGCCGCCGCCTCCTCGGCGAGCCCGTCGAGCTGCCAGGGCTCGGTGGCGACCACGAGTTCGCCGGTGGGCTCGAACTCGCAGTCGATCCCGTGGCGCCGCACCGCCTCGGCGATACCGGCGAGGTTGGCGTGGCCCAGCCGCTCCAGC
Source organism: Streptomonospora nanhaiensis (assembly GCF_013410565.1). Taxonomy (NCBI): domain Bacteria; kingdom Bacillati; phylum Actinomycetota; class Actinomycetes; order Streptosporangiales; family Nocardiopsidaceae; genus Streptomonospora; species Streptomonospora nanhaiensis. The sequence continues at coordinate 4,275,941 of NZ_JACCFO010000001.1, read as the reverse complement.
TCGGCGATCTCGTCGGGCCAGCGCTCGGCCCCGTTGGCGTGGCCGTGGGTGAGGCTGGCGGCGCAGAACCCGCCGTTGCGCCCGGAGGCCGCCCACCCGCTCGCGCGCGCCTCCACCAGCACGACGTCGCGCTCGGGGTCGCGCTCCTTGGCGATCAGCGCGGTCCACAGGCCGCCGTAGCCGCCGCCGACCACCGCGAGGTCGGCGCGCACCCGGCCGGACAGGGCGGGCGCGGGCGGCGGCGGCCGGTGGCCGGGCACCTCGGGGTCCAGCCAGAACACGGCGGGACGGGCCGGGGCGAGGGCGTCGGCGGCGCGGTCGGCCGCCGCGGACCGCCGCGCGGACCGGCGCCGTGCGGACGCGTTCCGGGATGAGGCGTGCGGGGCGGACGGGGGCCGGGCGGACGGGTCTGCGGACATGGCGCGTTCGGCTCCGTTCGTCTGGGGTTCGCGGATGCTCGGGCCGGCGGCCTCAGCGGGTGCGGCGCCGGGCCAGCAGCACGTTGCCCACCGCCAGCAGCACCCCCACCGCGAAGATCAGCGTGCCCATCACGTTGACCTGCGGCGGGATACCGACACGCGTGGCGCCCCAGATCCACAGCGGGAAGGTCTGGGTGCTGCCGCTCACGAACGAGGTGATGATGAAGTCGTCGACCGACAGCGCGAACGCGATCAGTCCTCCGGCCGTGATGGCGGGCAGCAGCAGCGGCAGCGTCACCAGGCGGAACGTCGCCACCGGGCCCGCACCCAGGTCGCGCGCCGCCTCCTCGACGCTCGCGTCCATGGTCAGCACCCGCGCCCGCACGGTGATGGCCACGAACGACACCGAGAACATCACGTGCGCCAGCAGGACGGTGAGGTAGCCGGCCGCGACGTTCATCGTCAGGAACATCGACAGCAGCGCCGCGCCCAGCACCACCTCCGGCGCCGAGATCGCGGAGAACATCACCAGGTCGGTGGCCGCGCGGGGGAACCACGTGACAGACCGGCTGAACGACCCCGGCGCCGACCTCCAGCAGGCGGCGCGCGACCACCTGTGGATGCACTTCACCGACGGCTCGGCCTACGCCGACTCCGAGATCCCGGTCATCACCCGGGGGGAGGGCCCCTACGTCTACGACACCCGGGGCCGGCGCCGGCTCGACGGCCTGGCCGGGCTGTTCGTCTCCCAGGTCGGGCACGGGCGCGCCGAGATCGCCGGGGCCATTGCCGAGCAGGCCCGCACCCTCGCCTACTTCCCCATCTGGACCTACGCCCACCCGGCCGCGGTGCGGCTGGCCGACCGGCTCGCCGCCCTGGCTCCCGGCGACCTCGACCGCGTCTTCTTCACCACCGGCGGCTCCGAGGCCGTGGAGACCGCCTGGAAGCTCGCCCGCCAGTACTTCAAGGCCGTGGGCCAGCCCACCCGGCACAAGGTCGTCAGCCGCGCCGTCGCCTACCACGGCACCACCATGGGCGCGCTGTCGATCACCGGCGTGCAGGCGCTGAAGTCGGCGTTCGAGCCGCTGGTCCCCAGCACGATCCAGGCGCCCAACACCAACCTCTACCGCGCGCCGGTGCACCGCGACGACCCCGAGGCGTTCGGCGCCTGGGCGGCCGACCAGATCGAGCAGGCCATCGTGCAGAACGGCCCCGAGACCGTCGCCGCCGTCTACGTCGAGCCCGTGCAGAACTCCGGCGGCTGCTTCCCGCCGCCGCCCGGCTACCTGCGGCGGGTGCGCGAGATCTGCGACCGCCACGGCGTGCTGATGGTCTCCGACGAGGTCATCTGCGCCTTCGGCCGCCTCGGCGAGTACTTCGGCGCCCAGCGCTACGACTACCTGCCCGACATGATCACCTTCGCCAAGGGCGTCACGTCCGGCTACGTGCCCATGGGCGGGGTGATCGCACGCGAGCACCTGATGGCGCCCTTCCGCGAGCCCGGCAGCATGTTCTCCCACGGCATCACGTTCGGCGGCCACCCCGTGGCCGCGGCGGCGGCGCTGGCCAACCTCGACGTCATCGAGTCCGAGGGGCTGCTGGAGAACGTGCGGCGCAACGCGCCGGTCTTCCGCGCCACCCTGGAGAAGCTCTACGACCTCCCCATCGTCGGCGACGTGCGCGGCGACGGCTACTTCTACGGCATCGAACTGGTGAAGGACCGCGAGACCCGCGAGACCTTCTCCGACGACGAGGCGGCGCGCCTGCTGCGCGGGTTCGTCTCGCCCGCCCTCTACGACGCCGGGCTCATCTGCCGCGCCGACGACCGCGGAGACCCCGTCGTCCAACTGTCGCCGCCGCTGATCTGCGGGCCGGAGCACTTCGAGGAGATGGAGGCGATCCTGCGCGCCGTGCTGTCGGAGGCCGGCCGACGCGTGTGACCCCGCACGGCACCACCGGCCCGTCCGTGCCGGGCCCGCCCCGCGCCCGCGCCGGCCGGGCGCCGGGGCGGAGCGCGGAGCGGACCCGGCCGCGTGCGCGCGCGGGGCCGGCTACTCGCCCTTCCACCGGGGAGTGCGCTTCTCCGCGAAGGCGGCGGCGCCCTCCATGGCGTCGTGGCTGACGAACACCGGACCGGTGACGGCGTCCTGGCGCTCCCACATCTCCTCGGCCGGCCAGGCGTCGGACTCGGTGATCACCCGCTTGGACACCGCGACCGACAGCGGCGCGTTGGCCGCCACCCGCGCCGCCAGCGCGCGGGCGCCCTCCAGGGCGCCGCCGGGCGGGGTGAGGGTGTTGACCAGCCCCAGCTCGGCCATGCGCGGGGCGGCCACGAAGTCGCCGGTCAGGGCGAACTCCATGGCGATGTTGCGGGGGATGCGGCGGGGCAGCCGCAGCAGCCCGCCGCCGGCCGCCACCAGGCCGCGCTTGACCTCGGGGATCCCGAACCGGGCGTCCTCGGCCGCCACCACCAGGTCGCAGGCCAGCACCGCCTCGAACCCCCCGGCCAGGGCGTAGCCCTCGACCGCGGCGATCAGCGGCTTGCGCGGCGGGCGCTGGGCGAATCCGGCGAACCCGCGCCCCTCGACCGTGGGGACCTCGCCCTGCATGAACGCCTTGAGGTCCATCCCGGCGCAGAAGGTCTGCCCGGCGCCGGTCAGGATGCCCACGACCAGGTCGGAGCGGGAGTCCAGGTCGTCCAGCGCCTCGGCGATCCCGCGCGCCACGGCGGCGTTGACCGCGTTCTTGGCCTTGGGGCGGTTGATGGTGATGACCGCTACGCCGTCCTCGGCGGTGTAGTCGACCTCGTCGCTCATCGCGCTCTCCTTACTTGGGCGGCATCCGCAGGCCGCCGTCGATCCGGACGACCTCGGCGTTGATGTAGCTGATCTCCAGCAGCGCCCGCACCAGCCGGGCGAACTCCTGGGGGGTGCCCAGGCGCTTGGGGAAGGGGACCGGCGCGGCCAGGCGCTGCTTGAACTCCTCGGCCTCGGGGCCCTGCCCGTAGATGGGGGTGTCCAGGATGCCCGGCGCGACGGTGTTGACGCGGATGCCCGCGGCGGCGAGGTCGCGGGCGGCCGGCACGGTCATGCCGATGATGCCGCCCTTGGAGGAGGAGTAGGCGATCTGGCCGATCTGGCCCTCGATGCCGGCCAGCGAGGCGGTGTTGACGATCGCGCCGCGCTCGCCGTCGGCGTTGACCGGCTCGGTGGCGTTCATGGCGGCGGCGGCCAGCCGCAGCACGTTGAACGTGCCGATGAGGTTGACGTCGATGACCTTCCGGTAGCTGGCGAGATCGTGCGGCTGCCCCTCCCGGTTGACGGTACGGGTGGCCCAGCCGATACCGGCGCACGACACCGCCGCGCGCAGCGGGCGGCCGGTGTCCACCGCCTTTGCCACGGCGGCGGCGACCTGGTCCTCGTCGGAGACGTCGGTGGCGGCGAAGACCCCGCCGACCTCCTTGGCCAGGGCCTCCCCGCGCTCGGCGTTGAGGTCGGCGATCACGACGGTCGCCCCCGCGGAGGCGAGTTCCTTGACGGTGGCTTCACCCAGCCCGCTTGCGCCGCCGGAGACGAGGGCGGCAACTCCATTCAGCTCCATGGGCGGCACTCTACAGACGCGCGGGGCCGCAGACTAGAACGAGGTTCGGTCAATCGCTGCCGGCCCTGCACACGGGAGGCACCGGCCCGGCGGAGGGAGTGCGCGCCCGGGGCGGCGGGCGCCGATCGGGGCCGCCGGCGGCCGGTCAGCGGCCGTGCCGGGGCTACTCGGGGGCGCCGGGGCGGCGCCGGCGGCGCGCGGGCCGGCCGATCCGGCCCTGGCGGCGGCCCTGCCGCCGGCGCGGCAGCGCGTCGCGGGCCAGGTCGGCGGCGCCGATCAGCCCGGCCTCGTTGCCCAGTTCGGCCGCCTCGATGCGGGCCTCGGGGCGGTAGCCGCGCCCGGTCAGCGAGCGGCGGAACGCGCGCCGCGCGGGGGCCAGCAGCAGTTCCCCGCTCTCCGACACCCCGCCGCCGATCACGAACAGCTCGGGGTCGAAGGCGGCGGCCAGGTTGGCCAGGCCCACGCCCAGCCAGGTGCCGGCCTCCTCCATCAGCTCCACGCACGCGCGGTCGCCCTCGGCGGCCAGTTCGCTGACCAGGGGCCCGGTGATCAGCCGGGGATCGCCCGCCACGGCGCTGAGCAGCGCCCGCGCCACCGGGGAGTCGGCGGCGGCCATCTCGCGGGCCTCGCGGGTGACCGCGTTGCCGCTGGCGTACTGCTCCCAGCAGCCCCGGTTGCCGCACTCGCAGCGGTGCCCGCCGGGCACCACGGTCATGTGGCCGAACTCCCCGGCGATCCCGTGGCGGCCCCGGTACAGCTCGCCGTCGATCACGACCGCGCCGCCGATACCGGTGCCCAGGTTGACCACGACCACGTCGGAGGCCCCGCGCCCGGCGCCCACCCGGGCCTCGGCCCAGGCCGCGGCGTTGGCGTCGTTCTCGACCACCACCGGCAACTCCAGGCGGTCGCGCAGGGCGTCGCGCAGCGGCTCCTCGCGCCAGGACAGGTGCGGGGCGAACAGCACGTTGGCGCGCTGCTCGTCGACGAACCCGGCGGCGCCGATCCCCACCGCGCGCACCGGGTGGCGGCGGCGCAACTCCTCGACCACGCCCACGATGGTGTCCTCGACGACCTTGGGGCTTTTGCTGCGGTCGGGGGTCTCGGTGCGCACCCGCTCCAGCACCCGCCCGGCCGGGTTGACCACCCCGGCGGCCACCTTGCTGCCGCCGATGTCGACGCCGATGGCGAGCCCGCGCTGGTACAGGCGGTCGCCGCCCCAGGAGATAACCATGACCCCGCCAACTCTAGGCGACCACCCGGGCACAGGAGGGGTGGTGACGGGGCACCGAGGCGTGGCGCGTGGTGCGGGCACGCGGTTTCCGTACCGCAGGACACGCGATCGAGGCGGCGACGAGGCGCCGAGGGCGGCGCGGGCACGGGCACGCGATCACCGGCAAGCAGAGCAGACAGCCGGGGCGGGCGACGGGCACGACGGGGCTTCATGGCCCGGCCTCTGCCCCGGATGGCCCGACTGAGGGGGCGGATGGACAGAATCCGCATCTCGTCTGCGCTTGGCGCCGCACTTCCTCACGGTTTGCCCACTTTGTCGCTGTCAACGTCGGTTGCGGCGGCGCCGGAGAGGCCGCCCCTTGAAAGCCCTGGCGTCCACATCGTGAGACAGCCGACCTGAACCCAGTGGTTTGCGAACGCCCCGGGATTCGCCGGGCAGAGATCGCCGGGACCGACGGCCATAAGACCACGTGCCGCATCGCCATCCCGCCGAACCCGCGGCCATCCGCCCCGCGGCCCGACCACCGCCCACCCGGGCCACCCGCCGCCCTCGCCGCCTCCGTCGGGACATCACCACCGGCGCGCGGGCCGATGCTCGCCGCCCGAGCACCGCCGCCCCAGCCGCTTTAGCCTTCTCGCCGCCCTCGCCGCACGCCTAACCCGCCCGAGTGAGGGTCCTGGGGTCGACGGCAGCTGCCGCGTCGACCGGGGGTTCGAGGTCGTGGCGGCCGGCGATCAGCTCCTGGACCCGGATCTTGGCGCGGATCAGGGGGCGGCGGATGCGGCGGTCCCGGCGCAGGGCCTGGTGCCACTTGGCCGAGCCCGTCGGATAGCGCCAGCGCGCCCACGGCGAGCCGGGCACGGCCAGCCGTACGGCCGCAATGATCGAGACGGCGGGCAGGAACACCCCGATCAGGCCGGTCCAGATCTTGCCCTTGAGCAGGCTGACCACCGAGCCCGCGAGGTTGACGAGGCTGAGCGCCATCAGGGCGAACTGCACACCTTGCCCCCCGACCGGCTGGCCCGGGCCGGGCTGGAACTGCTCCCAGCCGAACGGGCGGACCCCGGTCAGCAGCAGGCCGGTCAGCGCGATGGCGACGAACACGGCGTCGACCGAGGCGCGCCCCTGCTCGGTCCAGTAGACGTCGCGCAGGTGCAGGATGAGCGCGAACTCGTCGAGCACCAGGGCGGAGCCGAAGCCGAACAGCGCGGCGGCGACGGCGATCGGAACGCCGGTGCGGTCGGGGATGAGCAGGGCCGCCACCCCGCCGATCATCATGAAGCCCACGCCGAACACGACGTGGTGGATGTGCAGCCCGCCGGGCCGCACGTTGCCCGGCCACCAGCGCACCCGCGCGCGGATCAGGCGCACGCTCATGCGGATGAGCAGGAAGCCGGCGACAAAGGCGACGAAGAAGCTGAACAACGGCAGCCGGCCGGTCGCCACGACGCTGCTGCCGAACCACTCGACCATCGGACTCCTTGAGTGGGAAAAAGCCGCCATCCCCGGGGAGATCAGGGGATGGCCTTCCCCAACAGTACGTTCTCGCGGCCGGCGCAGCGGCGACGCGCCGCCGCGCGGGGCGCCCGGCCCCGGCGCGGCGGCAGCGCCGACCGGTTCAGGCGCGGCGCCCGCGCAGGGCCGTGACCTGCCACAGCGCGAACCCGAGGACCGCTACGGCCTGCAACACCGTCCAGGCGCGGCCGATTCCGGTCAGGGGCAGCACGGACCCGGCGGCGACCGCGAGGCTCGCGGCGGTCCACAGCAGGTTGACGCCCACCACCGGCCACACGGCGGCGCGCACGGGGCCGCGTCCGGCCGCGCGGCGGGCGACGAGGGCCACGACGGCGGCGTAGCAGGCCAGGAAGGCGCCCACGGCCAGCAGCCAGGGCCGGGGCGCGCCCAGCAGGTCGGCGAGCGGGGCGGCGAGCGCGAGGTAGAGCAGGGCGTTGGCGCCGGTCACGGCGGCGTCGGCGCCCAGCGCCAGGGGCAGGGAGCCGAGCAGCCGCGCCGGCCCGCTCGCGGGCGCGGGGGCGGGGCCGGTGGAGCGGGTGGGCTGGATGGAGTGGGTCATGTCCGCCTCCTGCGGGTAGCGGCTGGTGCGTGCTCCGAGCCTCCCAGCGGAGGCGCTGCGGCGCGATTACCTGGGAGGTCATGCCGGAGCGCCGGACGCGCGCCTCGCCCGACCGCGACCGGCCCGTTCCGGAGGCCGCGTTTAGGGTTGGTCCGTCCCGTTGGACCCGGGTGCCCCGGATGCCGCCGACCGTCCCGACCGACCCGGGCTGTCCAGCGCCCGCCGCCGCACCGCCCGCCGACCCTCGAACCGCCTGCCTGCGGCCCTCGAACCGCCTGCCTGCGGCCCTCGAACCGCCTACCGCCGACAAGGAGACCCCGTGAGCGCACCGAGCGGAAACCCCTGGGCGATCCTCGTCGCGCTGTGCCTGGGCTTCTTCATGACCCTGCTGGACCTGACGATCGTCAACATCGCCATCCCCGACATGACCCACCGGCTCGGTGCCGCGCTCGACCACATCATGTGGGTGATCAACGGCTACACCCTCGTCCTGGCGGTGCTGATCATCACGGCCGGCCGGCTGGGCGACCTGTTCGGCCCGCGGCGGCTGTTCCTCGTGGGCGTGGCGCTGTTCACGGTGGCCTCGGGCCTGTGCGGGCTGGCCCCCGACGTCTACACGCTCATCGCGGCGCGGGTGCTGCAGGGCGTGGGCGCGGCGGTGCTGATGCCCCAGACCATGGCGCTGATCGTGCGGGTGTTCCCGCCCGAGCGGCGCGGCGCCGCCATGGGCGCCTGGGGCGCGGTCGCCGGCCTGGCCACCATCACCGGCCCCACGCTGGGCGGGTTGCTGGTGACCGCGCTGGACTGGCGCTACATCTTCCTGGTCAACCTGCCGGTGGGTGCCGTGGCGCTGGTGCTGGGCTGGCGGCTGATCCCCGCCGACACCCCGACCGGCCGCCGCCCGGCCCTGGACCTGCCCGGGGTGCTGCTGGCCACGGCCGCGCTGACTTTGGTGTCCTTCGCGCTCATCGAGGGCGAGCGCTTCGACTGGGGCACGGTCTACGGGCCCATCGGCATCCCGCTGCTGCTGGGCCTGGGCGCCGCGCTGTTCGCCGCGCTGGCCGTGCAGCAGGTCCGCCGCCAGGGCCGCGACCCCCTCGTGCCGTTCGCGCTGTTCGCCGACCGCAACTTCGGGCTGATGTCGCTGGCCGCCTCGCTGGTGTCGGTGGCCATGCTCGCGTTCTTCCTGCTGGTGTCGATCCACCTGCAGTCGGTGCTGGGCATGAGCGCGCTGGAGGCCGGCCTCACCCTGGTGCCGCAGGCGGCGGTGTCGATGGTGGCCGCGCCGGTGGTGGGCCGGCTGGTCGACCGGGTGGGCGGCAAGTACCTCCTGGTCGGCGGATGCGCGCTTTTCGCCGCCTCCTCCGCCTGGGTGGTGGCCGCCTTGGGCACCGAGGGCGACTGGCACACCTTCCTGGCCCCGCTGCTGCTGATGGGCCTGGGCGTGGGCGCGGTGTTCGGCCCCATGAACACCCTGGCCATGGACCGCGTGCGCCCGGACATGGCGGGCGCGGGGTCCGGGGTGCTCAACACCGCGCGCCAACTGGGCTCGGTCGTGGGCGGCGTGGTCGCCGGGGCGCTGCTGCAGTCGGTGCTGGCCGACCGGATCGGCGCGCGGGCCCGGGACGCGGCGGGCGGCCTGCCCGAACCGGTGCGCGAGCCGTTCGTGCGCGGGCTGACCCGCTCCGCCGACCAGGGGGTGGAGATCGGCGGGGCGGCCGCGGCCGCCCCGGCGCCGCCGGAGGGCGTGCCCGCCGAGGTGGCCGACCAGATGGCGCGGCTGGCGCGGTCGGTGTTCGCCGACGCCTTCACCGAGACCGCGCACGTCGTCGGGCTGGTGCCCGTGACGGCCATGGCCGTGACGGCACTGACCGCGCTGGCGGTGCGCAACACCCGCCGGCGCGCCGGCGGCGGCCCCGGCACCGCCGCGCGGGCGGGCGCCCGCGCGGCGGAGTGAGCCGCCCTCCGTCCGGAGCCGCCCCCGGTCAGGGGTGGGCGGCGTCCAGCAGGGCCGCGTCCTCGGGCGGGGCCTGCTCCCATGGGAACCGCTCCGCTCCCAGGGCCGGCTCCAGGTCGAACAGCCAGGCGGCCTTCTCGTCGTAGCGGGCGAAGAAGGGCCGGCCGACCAACTCGGGGTCGCGCGCCTGGATGAAGTGGCAGACGAAGACCTTCTCGCCCGCGATCTCGGCGACGCCGTCGATGCACACCTTGCCGGGCGTGGCCGACATCGACGGGCCGCGCACGGTGCGCGCCAGGCCCGAGACGCGGTTGTAGGCGCCGCGGTAGATCTCGTAGGCGCGGGCCAGCGGAACGGCGAAGTAGTCCTGCGGCCCGGTGTCGCGCTCCACGAACATGTAGTACGGCACCATGCCGTGGCGCACGTGGGTGCGCCACATGGTCTCCCACGTGGCCGCGTCGTCGTTGATGGTGCGGATCAAAGGTGCCTGGGTGCGGATGACGGCACCGGTGGCCCGGATGCGCCGCACCGCCCGCTGCACCAGCTCGGGCGCCATCTCCCGGGGGTGGGAGAAGTGCGCCATGAAGGCGAGGTTCTTGCCGGAGTCCACCACGCGCTCGAACAGCCGCAGCGTGTCGTCGGCGTCGGGATCGGTGGTGAAGCGCTGCGGCCAGTAGGCCAGCGACTTGGTGCCGATCCGGATGGACTCCAGGGTGTCCACGCCCAGCAGCGGCTCGACGTAGCGGGACAGCACCGCCTCGCCCATGATCATCGGATCGCCGCCGGTCAGCAGGACACTGGTGACCTCGGGGTGCTCCTTGAGGTAGGCCACCAGGTGGTCGACCTCGCCGGAGGCGAACTTCAGGTCGGCGTCGCCGACGAACTGCGCCCACCGGAAGCAGTAGGTGCAGTAGGCGTGGCAGGTCTGCCCCTGCTTGGGGAAGAACAGCACTGTTTCGTGGTACTTGTGCTGCATGCCCTCCAGCGGGTCGCGCCTGTCGATGGTGGGCACGTTGAGATCCATCTGCCCCGCGGGGTGCGGGTTGAGCCGGGCCCGGATCTCGTTGGCCGCCCGGTTCACCTCGCCGGCCGGCGCCCCGGCGCGCAGCAGGTCGGCGATGCGCGCCACGTCGGTCTGCGGCAGCATGTCGGCCTGGGGGAACACCAGCCGGTAGATGGGATCGTCGGGCGCGGCGTCCCAGTCGATGAGTTCCTCGATGACGTAGCTGTTCACCCGGAACGGCAGAACCGCGGCGACGGCCCGCACCGCGAGGCGCTCCGCCTCGCCGAGCCCGGCGCGCGCCGTCAGCTCGTCGAGGTGTTTGGCCGTGTAGGCCCGGAACCGGCGGCCGGCGGACGGCGACGGCGTCGCGTCGTGCGTCAAGCTCACGCGTCTCCTTTCCTGGGGGATGGCCCCGCCCCGGCGTGTGTCAGGGCAGGCGACGGCGGGAGGGCCCCGCTCGTGGCGGGGCTCTCCGCGAAACACTTCAGTACTGATCGCGCCGGCCGGGAGCGGGGGCACCGGCCCGGCCGATGAGTCAGCTCACCCGACCTTGGGTGGTTTGTACCCAATCATCCGCCATGAAGGGTTTTGCTGGAAGGACCCGCTTGCAGTTGATGGCGGGTGGTGGCCGGGCCGTTACCTAACCGGCAGGTCCCGGTCCTTCGTCCGCGCCGCGCGCGCGGCGGCATAGCCTTGAACCGGTGGGTCGGAGCGGTGTCCTCCGGGCCGTGCGCCGGGCCGGTCGCCGCACCCGGCGCCGCCCGCGGCCGGCGGTGGAGAGTGAGGGGTCCTCGTGAGCACACCCCAGGCGGCCGGGCCCGCCGGGAGAGCCGAACCGGTGATCGCCCTCGACGCCATGGGCGGCGACCACGCGCCCGACGAGATCGTCAAGGGGGCGGTCCTGGCCCGCGAGCGCGGCCTGCGCGTGCTCCTGGTGGGCCGCCGCCCCGAGATCGCCCGGCTCCTGGCGCAGGAGGGCGCGGCCGGGACCATCCCCATCGCCCACGCCGAGGACGCGCTGGCCATGCACGAGGGCGCACTCGCCAGCTGGCGCCGCCCGCGCTCCAGCGTGGCCGTGGCCTGCAAGCTCATCCGCCAAGGCGAGGCCACCGCGCTGGTGTCGGCCGGGTCCACCGGCGGGGTGGTGGCCACCTCGACCGTGCGGCTGCGCACCCAGCCCGGCGTGCTGCGCCCCGCGCTGGCGGTGGCCCTGCCCACCCGGCCCACGCCCACCGTCCTGCTGGACGCCGGGGCCAACGCCGACGCCAAGCCCGAGATGCTGGTGCAGTTCGCGCACCTGGGCGCCGCCTACGCCCACAGCGCGTTCGGGGTGGCCCACCCGCGGGTGGGCATGCTCACGATCGGCTCGGAGCCGGGCAAGGGCAACCGGCTGGCCCGCAAGACCGCCGAACTGCTCGCCGCCACCGCCGCGCAGGCGCCGCGCCTGGACTTCCGGGGCAACGTGGAGGGCCACGACCTGCTGGCGGGCGAGGTGGACGTGGTCGTCACCGACGGGTTCACCGGCAACGTGGCGCTGAAGTCGGTGGAGGGCGCGGTGCGGTTCACGATGTCGGCGGTGACCGAGGCGCTGACCTCCAGCACCATGGCCAAGGCGGGTGCGCTGCTCCAGCGCGGGGCGCTGCGCTCGCTGCGCGGCCGCTTCGACTCCGAGACCTACGGTGGGGGCGTGCTGCTGGGCCTCAACGGCACCGTGGTGATCGCCCACGGCGCCAGCCAGGCGCCGGCGGTGGAGCGCGCCTGCCAACTGGCCCACGACCTCGCCGCCGGCGGGATCGCCGAGCAGGTGCGCGGCCGGGTGCAGGCGACGGCCCGCTCGACCTGGCTGCACCGTCGGGGGCAGGGCGAGGAGCAGCCGGGGCGCTCCTAGCTGGTGCGGTCCGGGGGCGTTGGGGTGCGGACCGGGGGGAGCAGAAGGGAGAACGCGGCCGGAGGCCGCGCCGGTGGGCGGGTGCAGGGCCCGTGGTCACCGGGCGCGGGGGGCTCAGCCGAGCTTGGGCCCCTCGGGCCGGCGGGGATCCCGGCCCGGCGCCCAGCCGCGCCGGGGATCGGTGACACCGCGCTGCGATGAGTCCTGCTGCTGCGCCCGCCGCGCCCTGGCGAGCCGGCCGGGGCCGATACTGACTCCGTCGCCGAGGACCACGGGCTTCTTGGCGCCCTGGCCCTGCTGCCGCCTCTCCAGGTCCTTCAGCGCGGTGAGTTTGTCGCCGAGCGCCTTGGGGAGCCGCGCCCCCCTCTCCACGATCACCCCGTTGGGGTATTCGGACGACACCCCCTGCCCGATCGTCAGTCCCTGGGGGAAGACGGCGTGCGTGCGGCCCTCGAACCGCTCCTCGGGCACACCCGAGTACACGGTGGGCAGGTTGGGGAGCGTCCTGCCCTCGGGGTCCCACCTCGGGGCCCCGTCGGCCGAGGGCCCGCCCGTCCGGGACGGCCCCGCGGCGCTGTCGGGAGTCGACTCGTTGCCGGTGCTGTCGGCCATGTCCATCACCTCTCCTCACCGGAAACCTAGCGAGGTCCCCCGCCCGACGCGAGGGCCGCGCGCGGCCGGAACCGGCACCCCTCCCGGGCGGGCTCCCGGCCCGTGCTCCGCCCCGTACTCCGCATGCGCCATCGGCGCGGGACGTGGGAAAACCGCGTACGTCCGGCACGCCCGGATCGGTAGGCTTGAGGGCATGGCCGACCCGCAGGAGATCCTCGCGCAACGGGTCCAGTCCGCGCTCGGTGCCGCCTTCGGCCCCGACTTCGCCGACACCGACCCCGTCATCCGTCCGTCGCAGTTCGCCGACTTCCAGGCCAACGCCGCCCTGCCCCTGGCCAAGCGCCTGGGCCGCGCGCCGCGCGACGTCGCCGCCGACATCGTCGCGCACCTGGACGTCAGCGACATGTGCCGCGACGCCGAGATCAGCGGGCCCGGCTTCATCAACCTCACCCTGCGCGACGACTGGATCGCCGCGCGGGCCCAGGACCTGCTGAGCGACCCCCGGGCGGGCATCCCCCAACAGGAGCCCCAGACCATCCCGATCGACTACTCCGCGCCCAACGTGGCCAAGGAGATGCACGTCGGCCACCTGCGCACCACCGTGGTGGGCGACGCCCTCGCCCGCGTCCTGGAGGCGCTGGGCCACAACGTGGTCCGGCAGAACCACATCGGCGACTGGGGCACCCCGTTCGGCATGCTCATCGAGCACCTGCTCGACTCCGGCGAGCACTCGCCCGAGGCCGAACTCGTCAAGACCGACCCCAACGCCTTCTACCAGGCCGCGCGCACCAAGTTCGACGCCTCTCCGGAGTTCGCCGAGCGGGCGCGCAAGCGGGTCGTGGCCCTCCAGGCCGGCGACCCCGAGACCCTGCGGCTGTGGCGCGAACTGGTCGACCTCTCCAAGATCTACTTCAACCGGGTCTACGCCACGCTCGACGTCACCCTCACCGACTCCGACCTCGCCGGCGAGAGCATGTACAACGACATGCTGCCCGGCATCTGCGACGAGCTTGAGGACAAGGGCATCGCCGAGGTCAGCGAGGGCGCGCTGTGCGTCTTCCAGCCCGAGTTCACCGGCCGCGAGGGCAAGCCGGTGCCGCTGATCGTGCGCAAGAGCGACGGCGGATACGGCTACGGCACCACCGACCTCGCCACCATCCGCTACCGGGTCGAGGAGCTGGGCGCCACCTCGCGCGTCGTCTACGTCGTGGGCGCGCCGCAGGCGCTGCACTTCCGCATGGTGTGGGCGGCGGCGCGCAAGGCCGGCTGGCTGCCCGACCGCGTCACGCCGATCCATGTGCAGATCGGCAACGTGCTCGGCGACGACGGCAAGATCCTGCGCACCCGCAGCGGGCAGCCGATCCGGCTCATGGCCCTGCTGGAGGAGGCGGTCGACCGCGCCGCCAAGGTCGTCGCCGAGAACCGGCCCGACCTCGACGACGCCACACGGGCCGCCATCGCCCGCGAGGTCGGCATCGGCGCGGTGAAGTACGCCGACCTCTCGGTCTCCCACGACACCGAGTACGTGTTCGACTACGACCGGATGCTGGCGCTCAACGGCAACACCGGCCCCTACCTCCAGTACGCCGCGGCGCGGATCCGGTCCATCTTCCGCAAGGGCGGCGTCGACCCCGACTCCGCCACCGGACCCATCACGCTGACCGAACCCGCCGAGCGCGACCTCGCGCTGGCTCTGCTGGGGTTCGGCCCGGTGGTGAGCGCGGTCGGCGACACCCTGGAGCCGCACCGGCTGTGCGGGTACCTCTTCGACCTCGCGCAGGCGTTCACGGCCTTCTTCGAGCACTGCCCGGTGCTCCAGGCCGAGGACCCCGCCGTGCGCGACTCCCGGCTGGCGCTCATCGCGGCCACGCTGCGCACCCTGGTCACCGGCCTGGGCCTGCTGGGCGTGCGCACGCCCGAGCAGATGTAGCGCCCGCCGCCACCGCAGAACGCGCGAAGGGCCGCCCCGCTGTGCGGGGCGGCCCTTCGCTGTGTCGTGGCCGCCGCGGCCGCGCGGACCCGGCGGCACACCTCATCAGGCCGAGGGGGTCGGCGAGGGGGCGGGCGGCGCGGCGGAGTAGTCGTGGTAGCCGGGCCGCCCGGGGCGGCCGTCGTCGTCATCGTCGTCGTCCCAGTCCGGTGTGCTGGGCGAGGGGTCGGGGGTCGGCGTGGGCGGCCCGTCGGTGGGTCGGCCGCCACCGCCGCCGCCACCTCCACCACCGCCGCCACCTCCACCACCGCCGCCACCGCCGCCTCCCCCTCCGCCGCCACCGCCGCCGCCGGAGGCGGGGGTGTCGCCGGGCGCGGCAGTGGTGGGCGCACCGGCGCCGGGAGCGGGGACGGCCGTGGGGGTGGAGGCGCCGCCCGGCGCGGACGGCGAGGGCTGGGCGCCGCTGTCCCGCGAGGCCGAAGGGCTGGGGTCGGGCGGGTCCGAGGGGCTGCCGGGGTCGTCGCTGACCTGGCCCGGAGCGGGCGGCGGGTTGTCGACCCCCACCTCGGTGCCGGTGCTGGGCAGGCTGAAGACCGCCAGCATGACGATGGTGATGGTCAGCCCCGCGGTGAGGACACCGGCGGCGATCATCCACTGGCCGCGCTTGCGCAGCCGCTCCTGCCGCCGGCGGTCATGGCGGCCCGGTACTGCCTCGGGACCTTCGTGTGCGCTGCTCATGCGGGTGGCTGGCTTCTCGGTGAGGGTGGTGTCGGCCTGGGCCGTCGTGCGGTGCACGGACTCCCGGCGCACGGATTCCCCAAGGGTACAACGCGGGCACTTCGCCACTATCTATGCGATACCGCCAATCCGGCACGCCCGTCCCGCTCGCCTCGGGCGCACCGGGCGCAGCAGCGGTTACGGCCGCCGCCGCGGCGCGGGTGTGATGTATCCGACACGCCGCCCGGCGCGGCGCGTCCGCGTGCCACGCCTCCGCCACCGCCCCGAGGGCGGCCGCACCGCCCCCGGCCCGCGGCGTGGGGCCGCACGTCCGCCCGCCCCAGCGCTCATAGCGGGACAAACAGGATGAAACACGCTATTAGCCTGATACTTCACCGAATAAAGGGGAAAGCAGTCATGACTTCAGTTCCGCCACCTGAGGAGGCCCTCGGCCCGGAACCGGGCACCTGGCACCTCGACCCGGTCCACTCCTGCATCGTCTTCGTGGCGCGCTACCTGCGCTTCGGCCGTGTGCAGGGCACCATCAGCGACGCCAGGGGCGCCGTGGCGGTGGCCGAGGACCCCGCCGACTCCACGGTGGAGGTCTCCATCCGCGCCGCGTCGCTCAACACCGGCGTCCAGGCCCGCGACGACCACCTGCGCTCCGCCGACTTCCTCGACGTCGAGCGGTTCCCCGAGATCCGCTTCACCAGCACCCGCGTCCAGGAGCGCTCCCGCGCCAAGGGCACCTTCCACCTGGACGGCGACCTCACCCTCCACGGAACCACGCGCCCGGTCTCGCTGGACTGCCAGTGGGCGGGCGAGGCCCCCGACTACGCCGACCCCGACAACACCTACGGCCACTTCTTCGCGGGCAACGGGCAGATCCGCCTCAGCGACTTCGGCGTCGGCGACGGCGGCCCGGTGCCGTGGGGCGGCCGGCTGGTCGGCGACACCGTCGACATCGTGCTGGAGGTGCGGCTCCAGAACCGCGACCCCATCCACTTCCTGCGCAGCATCGGCCACGTGGCCTAGCGGGCGCGGTGCGGGAGCCGCACCCGCCCCGGCACCGCCCGGCGGCTAGCCCCGCCGCAGCAGGTCCTCGATCTCGGCGCGCGCGGGCATCGACGGCGCGGCGCCGTGGCGCTGCACCGACAGCGCCGAGGCGGCCGACGCGAAGCGCAGCGCCTCCTCGGGCGCGCGGCCCTCGGCGCGGGCCACCGCGAACGCGCCGCAGAAGGTGTCGCCGGCGGCGGTGGTGTCGACCGGCGTGACCCGGCGCGCCGGCACGTGCACCGGTTCGGCGCCCCGGCTGCCGTACAGCGAGCCGTCCTCGCCCAGGGTGACGATCGCCTCGGGCACCGTGCGCAGCAGCGCGGCCAGCGCGGCGCGGGGCTCGTGCTCGCCGGTGATGGCGGCGGCCTCGTGCTGGTTGGGCACCAGCAGGTCGACGTGCTCCAGCAGCTGAGCCGGCAGCTCGCGGGCGGGGGCGGGGGTGAGCACCGTGGGCACCCCGGCGGCGCGGCCGGCGCGCGCGGCGGCCACGACCCCCTCCATCGGCAGCTCCAGCTGCAGCAGCAGCGCTGCCGCGCCCGCCAGCAGCCGGGTGTCCTGGGGGGCGAGCCCGGTGACCTCGCCGTTGGCGCCGGGGATCACGATGATGGAGTTGGCCCCGCTGCCCTCGACCACGATGTGCGCCACGCCCGAGGCCCCGCCCACCGTGCGCAGGCCCGTGACCTCGATGCCGCACTCGACCAGGTTGCCGCGCAACTGGGTGCCGAACGCGTCGTCGCCGACGGCGCCGATGAAGGCGACGTCGGCGCCCGCGCGGGCCGCGGCGACCGCCTGGTTGGCGCCCTTGCCGCCGGGCACCTGGGCGAACCGGGTGCCGGTGACGGTCTCGCCGCTGGCCGGGGCGGTGCCGACGTAGGCGACGAGGTCCATGTTGACGCTGCCGAAGACGACGATGCGCGGCTGCCGCGCCGGGGAGGTGGTGGTCGAGCTCACGCGCCGAGCCTATCGGGCCGCCCCGGAGGGCTCCCACCCCGGCGCGGCGGGTCAGGCCGCGCCGGTCCGTGCGGTCAGGCTGTGTCAGCCCTGCGGCGGCGCGGCGGCCCCGGCGGCGTCAACGGAGTCGCTGGTCTCCTGCGCGGTGCGGTCGAGGTCGACGATCACCGGCGCGTGGTCGGAGGCGCCCTTGCCCTTGCGCTCCTCGCGGTCGATGAGCGCGCCGGTGACCCGCGCGGCCAGCGCCGGGGAGGCCAGCACGAAGTCGATGCGCATGCCCTTGCGCTTGGGGAAGGACAGCTGCTTGTAGTCCCAGTAGGTGTAGACCCCGGGGCCGGGGGCCAAGGGCCGTACGACGTCGGCGAAACCGGCGTCGACCACGGCCTGGAACGCGTCGCGCTCGGGCTTGGTGACGTGGGTGCGGCCCTCGAACTCGGCCATGTCCCAGACGTCGTCGTCCTGCGGCGCGATGTTGAAGTCGCCGCACAGCGCCATCTGCGCGGCGGGGTCCTCGGTCAGGCACCCGGCGGCGTAGGAGCGCAGCGCCTCAAGCCAGCGCAGCTTGTAGGAGTAGTGGGGGTCGTCGATCTCGCGGCCGTTGGGGATGTAGAGGCTCCACACCCGCACCCCGCCGCAGGTGGCGCCCAGCGCCCGGGCCTCGGGCGCCTCGGGCTCGCCCCAGCCGGGCTGGCCGGGGAACCCGATCTGGACGTCGGTGATCCCCACGCGCGACAGGACGGCGACGCCGTTCCACTGGGAGAGCCCGTGGTGGGCGACCTCGTAGCCGAGTTCGGTGAACAGCTCCGTGGGGAACTGGTCGTCGCGGCACTTGGTCTCCTGGACCGCGGCGACGTCGATGTCGCTCCGCTCCAGCCAGGCGGCGATCCGCTCGCCCCTGGCCCGGACACTGTTGACGTTCCATGTCGCGATACGCACACCGCCAGGCTAGCGCCCGGGTACGACACGCGCCGCCCGATCGGGCGCGCGGCGCGGCCGGGGCGGTGGGCGGGCGTGGCGGGCGCGGGCGAGGCCCCGGCGCGGCCGTCCTCCGCGCCGGGGCCTCCTGTCTCCCTGTGGGGGTGAAGCGCCGTCATCGCCGCTCTGCCAGATGTGACGCAGGGGACGCCCGAACGGTTCAACCCGCGCGCCGCCGATTCCGCCGCGCGGTCCTCAGCGATTTCCCAGCGCGCGCACTGCCGGGTCACAGCGGGGCACGGCATGCTGGGCGCCGAGCCGCTGAGGGGGCCGCCGGCCCCGCGCCGGCACCGAGTCCGGGCCCCCTGCTCCGCCGACCGCGGAGCCGGCGGGGGCGCCGCGCATGGCGCGCAGCGGCGCCCCCGCCCTCCGGCGCGCGGGGCGGGCGGCGCGCGCGTGCCCCCGCCCCTGCCGCCTGCGGCATCATGGAGGCCAGGCCGGACACGCCGCGCTGAAGGTGGGATGCATGCCCGAGACCGCGACCCGCTCGCACGTACTGGTGATCGACGACGAGCCCAACATCCGCGACCTCGTGCAGGCGGCCCTGCGGTTCCACGGCTTCAGCGTGAGCACCGCCGAGACCGGCGACCAGGGGCTGGCCATGGCCCGCGACCGCCACCCCGACCTCATCCTGCTTGACGTGCTGCTGCCCGACATCAGCGGCTTCGACGTCTGCCGGCGGCTGCGCGACTCCGGCGACGACGTCCCGGTCATCTACCTCACCGCCCGCGACACCCCGTCTGACACCGTCACCGGGCTGTCCCTGGGCGGCGACGACTACGTCACCAAGCCGTTCTCGGTCGAGGCGCTGATCGCGCGCGTGCACGCGCTGCTGCGCCGCGCCCGCCGCGACGACGGCGCCGAGCCCGACCGCGCCGAGCAGGGCGTGCTGCGCGTGGACGACCTCGAACTCAACGAGCGCACCTGGACCGTGCGCCGCGCGGGCGTGGCCATCGAGCTGTCGCCCACCGAGTTCCGGCTGCTGGCCTACCTGATGAGCAACGCCGGCCAGGTCCTCACCCGCGCCCAACTGCTGGAGAACGTGTGGGGCTGGGACTACGCCGGCCAGTCCCAGATCGTCGAGACCTACATCAGCTACCTGCGGCGCAAGCTCGACCCCCTGGGCCCGGCGCTCATCCACACCCAGCGCGGCGTGGGCTACGCCCTGCGCGCCCGGGACCAAGGCTAGATGACGCGCTCGGGCGGCCTGCGCTCGCGCCTGCTCGTGGGCCTGATCGCGGTGACCGGAACCGGCCTGCTGCTCACCTGCGTGGTGGGCTTTTTAACCCTGCGCAGCTTCATCACCGACCGCATCGACGCCCAGCTCCAGCTCACCGCCGAGCGCGC
The DNA here is from genome assembly GCF_013410565.1 of Streptomonospora nanhaiensis. Taxonomy (NCBI): domain Bacteria; kingdom Bacillati; phylum Actinomycetota; class Actinomycetes; order Streptosporangiales; family Nocardiopsidaceae; genus Streptomonospora; species Streptomonospora nanhaiensis. The sequence continues at coordinate 4,256,181 of NZ_JACCFO010000001.1, read as the reverse complement.
GACCGTCCGGCTGGACAACGACACCCCGCCGGTGGGGGTCGACGCGCCCAGCCCCTCGCCCTACTTCGTGGTGCTGCTGAACAACCGCACCGGCGCCATCGACCAGGTCTACGGCGACACCGAGCGCGAGGACGTGGTCCTGGACCGCATCCGCGCGATACCGCTGGACCAGTGGCGCGAGTACGGCTCCACCGGCGCGATCTTCGAGCTGGACGGGGTGGACGACTCCGTCGCGCCCTACCGCGCCACCGTCCGGCTGCGCCCCGACACCATCCTGGTCACCGGGGTGCCCACCAGCGACCGCGAGGAGTACCCCTGGCGGCTGGTGCTCACCCAGCTCGTGACGGCCGGCCTGCTGCTGGGCGGCCTGCTGATGGCGGGGCGCTGGCTGATCGGGCGCGGCCTGGAGCCGCTGGACGAGATGGCCACCACCGCCAACCGCATCAGCGTGGGCACCGACATGACGGTGCGAATGCCGGGCTCGGGCTCGCACAGCGAGGTGGGCCGGCTGGCCGGGGCCATCAACACCATGCTGCGCCGCATCGACGACGCCTTCGCCGCCCAGCGCGCCTCGGAGGAGCGGGTGCGCGCCTTCGCCGCCGACGCCTCGCACGAGCTGCGCACCCCGCTGACCACCATCCGCGGCTACGCCGAGCTGTACCGGCAGGGCGCCATCCCCGCCGAGGAGCTGCCGGGGGCGATGCGGCGCATCGAGAACGAGGCGGAGCGGATGAGCCGGCTGGTGGCCGAGCTGCTGGAGCTGGCGCGGCTGGACCGCACCGGCGCCCTCCAGCGCGGCCCCACCGACATCGCCGCCGTCACCGCCGAGGTGGTCGCCGACGCCCGCGCGCTGGAGCCCGGCCGCCCCCTCACGCTCGCCGCGCCCGAGGCGCTGACCTGCGACGCCGACGAGGCGCGGGTGCGCCAGATCCTGGCCAACCTGCTGGCCAACGTCCGCGAGCACACACCCGAGGGCACGGCGGCGGCCGTGCGGCTGCGCGAGGAGGGCGGCACGGCGGTGCTGGAGGTCGCCGACGAGGGCCCGGGGATGGCGCCGGCGGACCTGCGGCGCGCCTTCGACCGGTTCTACCGGGGCACCCGGGCGCCCAACAGCGGCTCCGGACTGGGGCTGTCCATCGTCAAGGCGATCGCCGAGGCCCACGGCGGCGGGGTGGAGCTGGCCTCGGCACCGGGCGAGGGCACGACCGTCACCGTGCGCATCCCGCGCCGGCGCGGCGGCTGACCGGCCGAACCGCCGTCCGGCGAACGGATGACCGAATGACCGGCTGACGGGCGCTGTCGCAGCCGGGCTCGCGGCGGCGGGGCCCTGACCGGGGCATGCTTGCGCGCTGCGGCCGGGGGTAGGTGGTGTGACGTAGGCCATACCCGTCGTTGGCGCGACGTCGTTTCGGTGAGGTGATCCACCACCATGACAGCGGTGAACCGCGAGACCGGCCCCGGGCACGTCGACGAGCGGCAGGCCCGCGCCGTGGCCGAGGCCGCGCGCGAATCCGAGTGGCGCCGGCCCAGCTTCGGCCGGGAGCTGTACCTGGGCCGGCTGCGCCTGGACCTCGTCCACCCCCACCCCCGCCCCGACCCCGACTCCGCGGCCGCCGGCGAGGAGTTCCTGACCCGGCTGCGCGCCTTCTGCGCGACCGTCGACGCCCAGCGCATCGAACGCGAGGAGCGCATCCCCGACGAGGTCGTGCGCGGCCTGAAGGAGCTGGGCGCGCTGGGCATGAAGATCCCCCGCGCCTACGGCGGCCTGGGCCTGAGCCAGCTGGACTACAACCGGGCGCTGACCCTGGTGGGCTCGGTCTCCCCCGCCCTCGGCGCGCTGCTCTCGGCCCACCAGTCGATCGGGGTGCCCCAGCCGCTCAAGATGTTCGGCACCGAGGAGCAGAAGCGCGCGTTCCTGCCGCGCTGCGCCACCACCGACATCAGCGCGTTCCTGCTCACCGAGCCCGACGTCGGCAGCGACCCCGCGCGGCTGCGCTGCACGGCCACGCCCACCGAGGACGGATCGGCCTACCTGATCGACGGCGTGAAGCTGTGGACGACCAACGGCGTGGTCGCCGACCTGCTGGTGGTCATGGCCCGGGTGCCCCCCGGCGAGGGCCACCCCGGCGGGATCACCGCGTTCGTGGTCGAGGGCGGCTCCGAGGGCATCACCGTGGAGCACCGCAACCGGTTCATGGGCCTGCGCGGGCTGGAGAACGGCGTCACCCGGTTCCACCGGGTCCGCGTTCCGGTGGAGAACCGCATCGGCGAGGAGGGCAAGGGCCTTCGGATCGCGCTGTCCACCCTGAACACCGGCCGGCTGTCCCTGCCCGCCATCTGCGTGGGCGCGGGCAGGTGGTGCACCAAGGCCGCCCGCGAGTGGGCGCGCGAGCGCGTCCAGTGGGGCCGCCCCGTCGGCACGCACGAGGAGGTCGCCAAGAAGATCGCCTTCATCAGCGCCACCACCTACGCCATGACCGCCATGCTCGACCTGGCGAGCCACTTCGCCGACGACGAGCGCCGCGACATCCGCATCGAGGCCGCCATCGCCAAGCTGTGGTGCTCGGAGATGGCCTGGCGCGTGGCCGACGAACTGGTGCAGGTGCGCGGCGGCCGCGGCTTCGAGACCGCCGACTCCCTCGCCGCGCGCGGCGAGCGCGGGGTGCCGGCCGAGCAGATCCTGCGGGACCTGCGGATCAACCGGATCTTCGAGGGCTCGACCGAGATCATGCACCTGATGATCGCGCGCGAGGCGGTCGACGCCCACCTGGCCGTGGCCGGCGACATCATCGACCCGTCGGCCGGCGCCGCCGCCAAGGCGCGGGCCGCGGCCAAGGCGAGCGGCTTCTACGCCGCCTGGTTGCCCACCCTGGTCGTCGGCCAGGGCCGGCGCCCCGGCGCCTTCGGCGAGTTCGGCCCGCTGGCCGGCCACCTGCGCTATGTGGAGCGCGCCGCCCGCCGGCTGGCCCGGTCCACCTTCTACGGCATGTCGCGCTGGCAGGGCCGTATGGAGACCAAGCAGGGCTTCCTCGCCCGCGTGGTCGACATCGGCGCCGAACTGTTCGCGATGAGCGCGACCGTGGTGCGCGCCCACCACGACCGCGAGGAGCACCCCGAGCGCGGGCAGGGCGCCTACGAGCTGGCCGACGCGTTCTGCCGCCAGTCCCGCCTGCGCGTCGACGCGCTGTTCACGGCGCTGTGGGCCAACACCGACGACCTCGACGGCAGGCTCAGCCGCCGCGTGCTGGACGGCCGCTACCCCTGGCTGGAGGAGGGCATCCTGGACCCGTCCGTGCCCGGCCCGCTGATCGCCCCGGCCGAACCCGGCCCCTCGGTGCGGGAGAATGTGCGCCGGACGATGGGCTGAGCACTCCGCCGTGCGCCGCACCGGGCCCGTGCCGTCCCCGCGGCGCGCGGCGGGCGCGGCCGGCGCGGAGGAGCGGACGGAGGCGACGATGGACGGGAAGACCCTGTGGGAGGCGGCCCAGCGGTGCGCCGAGGCCCTCCCCGGCGCCCGGCTGGAGTACCCGTTCGGGCCCGGGCACGAGGTCTTCAAGGTCGGTGGGCGGATGTTCCTGCTGGCGACCGACGCCCCCGGCGAGCCGGTGGTGGTGCTGAAGGCCGATCCCGCCGACGCCGAGGCCCTGCGCGCGGCCCACGCCGACATCACCCCCGGCTACCACATGAACAAGCGGCACTGGATCACGCTGGCCCCCGGCGGCTCCCTCGACGAAGGGCTGGTGGCCGAACTGGTGGCCGAGTCCTACCGGCTTGTGGTGGCCGGCCTCCCCCGCTCTCGCCGGCCCGCCGGATCCGAGGCTCCCGACGGCCTGGGCTGAGCCGCGGCCCGCCCACCCGCTCCCGGTTCCGGCTCCCGGCTCCGGGGGGCGGTTCCGCACGCGCGCCCGCCGTCCGCTTAGGGCACCGGACGCGGCGGCGCAAGGGCCGGTTCTCCCGCATTCCGCCGCAATTGGGCCCGTTCCGCGGGTTGTTTCCGGATCAGCCGAGTGGCTAGTATTCCCCGGGTCACGCTCTGCCACGCACCCCACGCTCCCCCCGACAGGGCGTCTTCCCCGCCTTCCGTGCAGAGGAGTCCCCTCGTGTCCTCCCACGCCTCGCCCGAGGCAGCCGCGGACGACCGCTCCCCGGACCCCGCGCCCGCCCTCACCAGCGACTTCAACATTCCGCGCGGCGCCGAGGACCCGCCCGGCCCCGGCGAGCCCCGGCGCGGCGGGCTCCGCCGCCGCCTGGCCGCCGTCGCGGCCGGCGCCGCAGTGCTCGTGGGCGCCGCCTACGGCGTGAGCGCCCTCGTCCCCGCGCTGTCCGGTTCCGAACCCGGCGACGGCGCCTCCGTCGTGGTCGACGACCCCGCCCCCACCAGCGAGCACCCCGGCGACGACGTCGGCGAGCCGCAGGGGGCCTCCGCCCCGCCGCAGCGGGTCGAGGAGCCCACCGCCGCGCCGCCCGCCGCCCAGGTCGAGGCGCCCGTGCAGGAGCCCCCGCCCGCGCCGTCCGAACAGGAGCAGCCCGCCGACGAGCCCGCCCAGCCCGCCGAGGAGCCGGCCGGCAGCGGCCCCAGCTACCCGCCCGGCATCACCGAGGAGGACGTCGAGCGCGCCTGGGAGATGTGGGAGGAGTACCAGCGCCAGCAGAACGGCGGCTGAGCCCGGCACCTGCCGCTCGATTCCTCGCCCCCTCCCCTCGTCGGGCGGGCGGTCATCGGACCGCCCACCGGTGGCTGACCCAGGCAACGAGGGCGGCGACGGCGGCAGGTGGCCCGGGCCGACGGCCATCGGGCCGCCCACCAAGGGCTGACGCGAGCAACGACGGCAACAACGGCGGCGGACGGCTGCGGTGCCCCTGCCCAATCACGAGGACGGACAGCCGGACGGCGGGAACGCGATGTCGGTGGGCGCGGCTAGGGTCGTCGGTATGCACGAGTCAGCGCCGCCCCACCCCCGGCGCGGCTCCACCCTCTCGGCGGCCCAGGCCCGCCGGATCGCGGTGGCCGCGCAGGGCTTCACCGATCCCCGGCCCGCGGCCCGCCCCACCGCGCGCCACCTCCAGCGGGTCATCGACCGCATCGGCGTCATCCAGATCGACAGCGTCAACGTCCTGGCCCGCAGCCAGTACCTGCCGGTCTTCGCCCGCCTGGGCGCCTACGACCCCGCCCTCCTCGACCGCGCCGCCACCCGGCGCGGCGGCCGCCTGGTCGAGTACTGGGCGCACGAGGCCAGCCTGATCCCGCCCGCCACGCACCGCCTGCTGCGCTGGCGCATGGAGCGCGCCCGCGCCGAGGCGTGGGGCGCCATGCGCGAGATCGCCGACAGCCACCCCGACCTCGTCAAGGCCGTGCGCGCCGAGGTGGAGCGCATCGGCCCGGCCACCGCCCGCCAGGTCGAGGCCGCCCTGGAGCACGACACCCCCCGCGCCCGCGACCACTGGGGCTGGAACTGGTCGCTGGTCAAGCGCGCCCTGGAGTTCCTGTTCTGGTCGGGCGAGGTCACCACCGACGGCCGCACCGCCCAGTTCGAGCGCCGCTACGACCTCCCCGAACGCGTCCTGCCGCCCGAGGTGCACAACGCGCCCGACCCCGACCCCGCCGCCGCCCGCAGACAGCTCGTCGCCATCGCCGCCCGCGCCCACGGCGTGGCCACCGAGACCTGCCTGCGCGACTACTTCCGGCTGAGCGCCGCCGAGGGCCGCGCGGCGGTGGCCGACCTCGTCGACTCCGGCGAACTGGTGCCCGTCAGCGTCGCCGGCTGGCCGCGCCCGGCCTACCTGCACCGCGACGCCCGCGTGCCGCGCGCGGTGCGCGCCCGCGCGCTGCTCAGCCCGTTCGACTCCCTGGTGTGGGAGCGCTCGCGCACCGAACTGCTGTTCGGGTTCCGCTACCGCCTGGAGATCTACGTGCCGGCCGCCAAGCGCGTGCACGGCTACTACGTGCTGCCGTTCCTGCTGGGCGACCGCCTGGTGGCGCGGGTCGACCTCAAGGCCGACCGCGCGGCCGGGCGGCTGCTGGTGCGGCGCACCACCGTCGAGGACTCCGCCCCGCCCGAGACCGCCGCCGAACTCGACGCCGAACTCCGCGCCATGGCCGAGTGGCTCGGCCTGCCCCACGGCGTCGTGCACGAACCCCGCTGAACCCCTCCGGGCACCCCTGCGCTCCCCCGGGGCCCCCTTGGACCCCGCGGAGCGCGGGGTGCGGTCTCCCGCTCCCCGCGCTCCCGCGCCCTGCTCCCGCACGCGCCCCTCCCCGCCCGGCGGTCCCGCGCCGGACGGCCGCGGGGCGGCCGGGCCTCAGCTCCCGGCGCGCGGTGCGGCCTGCGATGCGGGAACAGGGGCCGGCCGCGCCGCCGCGGGCGGCTCGTGCGGCACAGCCGGCGGCAGGTGGGCGGCGAGCAGCCCCGTCAGGCGCAGCACGATCGCCGCCAGGAAGGCCAGTCCGCTGCCCAGCTCCACGACCTCCTCCAGGGACTGCTGGACGCGTTCGGCCGCAACCGTCCAGGTGGCGGGGTCGATCGAGTCCATGCCGACCGCCACCACGGCCAGCAGCACGCCCAGCGCCAGGGCGTTGCGCGAGGCGGTGTCCACCCGCACCGCGCGCCACACCGCCGGCAGCAGCGCCAGCCCGACCACGGCCAGCCCCATCACCAGGAAGTCGCCGGGGGCCACCCACGGCAGGAACGGCACGGTCACCCCGCGCGGGGCGAGGTAGCCGTCGCGCACCCGCTCGTGCAGGGCGAACCGCTCGTCCAGGGCCAGCGCCGCGAAACCGGCGGCCAGCAGCCACCACACCCCGGTGCGCCCGCCCGAGGTGCGGCGCAGCACGAACGCCACGAGCAGCGCCCCGGCGGCGGCGAGCACGAGCACGACGCTCTGCACCCACGTCATCGGGGTCATCTCCTGGGCGATGTAGTCCCACCAGCGCGGCCACCGCGCGGCGGCCAGCACGGCCGGCACCACCAGCCACACCGCGGCCAGCGCGGCCGCCGGCGGGACCCAGCGGCGGCTCACGCGCCCACCGCCGGAGCCAGGGCGGCCGGGGCGTGCTCGGGCCACGTGACGGGGTCCAGCGGCGCGCCGCACACGGCGGCGAGCATGCGCTCGCCCCACATCCGGGCGCCCCGGTCCAGGGTCTCGTCGCGCCACCAGGCACTGTGCCCGGTCTGCAGGACGCGCCCCTGCACCAGCAGGTCGCCGTCGCGCGCCGGGTCCACCACGGCGTCGTCGACGGCGTAGCCGCGCAGCCGCCCGCCGCGCACCGCCGCCACGGCGGCCGCGGTGTCCACCAGCGACGCCCGGGCGACGTTGACCAGCAGCGCGCCCTCGGGCAGGGCGGCGAGTTCGGCGGCGCCGATGACGGGCGGGGCGCCGAAGGTGTGGCTGGCGCACACCGCCACCGCGTCGGCGGCCAGCACGCCCGCCAGATCGGTGGTCTCCACACCCGACGCGGCGGCGCGCGCGGCGGCCGCGGGGTCGGTGTCGGTGCCGCGCACCCGCATGCCCAGGGCACGGGCCATCCGGGCGACCTCGCCGCCGATGCGCCCCAGGCCCACCACGCCCAGGGTGCGCCCGCCCAACTCGACGCCGCGCAGCGACACCGTGGGCGGCGCCGCCCCCCGGCTGCGGTCGTGGGCCAGGTGCAGGCGGGTGGCCAGCCCGAACAGCAGGGCCAGGCAGTGCTCGGCCACGGCGGTGGTGGCGTAGCCGGGCAGGATCGACAGGCCCACCCCGCGCGAGCGCAGCAGCGCGATGTCGAGGTGGTCGTAGCCGGTGGCGTAGAGGACGATGCCGCGCAGGCCGGGGAGGGCGTCGAGCAGGTCGGCGTCGACGGCCGGCAGGCACAGGTTGGTGGCGGCGAGCAGGTCGGCGCCGGCCAGCAGCCTGATGGCGTCGGCGCGGTCGGGCGCGCGTTCGCACGGCACCACGAGCACGTCGGCGTGGCGCTCCAGTTCGGCCCAGTGGGCGGGGTCGAGTGTCGCACGGCCGCGACGGCTCAGTACGACGAGGCGGGGCAGTGTCATCCGAGGCGGTCTTTCGGTTCGAGGGCGAATACAGGGAAGGGGCGGCCCCGTCTGGGGCACGGCCGTGCAGACCGGCCGCATCGACCACCTCCACCTCCACCTGCCGCCGCCCGGGGAGGGCCCGGCGGCGGGCGGCCCGCCCGGGGGCCGGCCCCCGGGCGGCACCGGTCCCCGGTAGGGCCGCGGCGCTCCGCCCTCCGCCCCAGGGCGCCGGACGCCGCGGCCGAAACCCCCGGTGGGCCGCCCGCCCCGCTCAGGAGTCCAGAACCGCGGCGACCGCCTCCACCTCGACCAGCTGGTGGTCGTAGCCCAGGACGGTCACGCCCATCAGCGTGCTCGGCACGTCGTGGTCGCCGAACGCGTCGCGCACGACCTCCCACGCCGCCACCAGGTCGGCCTGCCGGTCGGACGCCACGAGGACGCGGGTGCTGATGACGTCCTCCAGTGCGGCGCCCGCGTCGGCCAGGGCGGTCCGCAGGTTCTCCACGGCCTTGGCGGCCTGCCCGGCGACGTCGCCCACCGCCGCCGTGGTGCCGTCCTCGTTCAGCGGGCACGCCCCCGCCAGGAAGATCAGCCGCGCCTCGGCCGGAGCCGTGGCGGCGTAGGCGTACTCGGCGACATCGGACAGCGACGCGGAGCGGATCAACGTGACGGCACGCGGCATGGGACCACCTCTCGAGATCGACCGGAACAGCCGAACGGTCCCACAGACCGGCGGAGTTATCGACCGGTTTTCCGTCGCCGCGAGGCCCCCGTTTCGGCTTGAAAGAGCCGAGAGTTCAGGCCATGGGAGGAGTGTGGTGGTGTCAAAGGCGTGGTACCTATCTGACGGTACTACTCACGCAATGTAGCGAATGGACAACCCTGCGGAGGGTCCCGGGCCGCCCTCGCGCCGAGCACGGCGCCCGCCGCCGTCGCCACCGGGCCGCCCACCGCCATCGCGGCCGCCGACCGCCCCGCCCCGCCGCATCCCGCGCGCGCGTCGCCGACCGCACCACCCGCCCACTCGGCCCCTCCCGCAGCCCCGGGCCGCGCCCCCGCCTTCCGCCGACCGTTTCCCTACCCGACCGGCCCCCCGAAAGAAGGACGACCATGAGGCGCCTGACCGCCGCCGTCGCCACGTTCGCCGCGCTCTTGTCCGGCTCGGCCCTGTTCGCCGCCCCGGCCCACGCGGCCGAAGGCTCGATCACCATCGAGGTACTTGAGTACGACTCCACCGAGAACAGCGACAACTGGACCCGCACCGAGACCATCGTCATCGAGGACCCCGGAGCGGGCAGCTGCCACCCCCTGCCCGAGCAGTGGGTCAACGAGGACACCCAGCAGGAGCGGGTCATCGCCAAGCTCCACAACGGAACCGACGTCACGGTCATGATCACCAAGGACCCCTGCGACAACCTCCAGGGCGGCCTCTGGCCCGACGACTGGTTCGACCTCGGCGCGGGCCAGGAGACCTTCAGCGTGCCGCACCACATGCGGAGCGTCGTCGTCCTGGGCTGACCCGGTCCCGCCCGTCGGGACCCCGGCGCTCCCGGCGGCCCTCGGCCGCCGCGTCCACCTGGAACCGCGGGCCAGGCGGGCGGGTGCCCCTGCCCCCGCCCGCGGGGCCTCCGCCCCTTGCGCCGCGCCCAGCGCGGCGGGGCGCGCCCCTCTCGCGGAACCCCGCGCCATGCTGTGCCGTTCCCCCCAGTACCAGGAGACACACCCGCACCACCCCGTGTTGGACGGGCCGAGGCGGGAAGGTGTGCTCCGAGCCTGGCCGCCGCCAGGCGGTTCCGGCATCAGCATGGAAGGTCGCTCATGGAGAACTACGGGGTCCAACTCGGCCTCGTGCTGATCCTGGTCGTGCTCAACGCCCTGTTCGCGGGCAGCGAGATCGCGCTCATCACCCTGCGCGAAGGCCAGATCAAGAAGCTTGAGGCGCGGGGAGCCGGCGGGCGCACCGTCGCCCGCCTGGCGCGCGAACCCAACCGCTTCATGGCGACCATCCAGATCGGCATCACCCTGGCCGGGTTCCTCGCCTCGGCGACCGCCGCGGTGTCCCTGGCGCAGCCGCTGATCGGCCCCCTCGGCTTCCTCGGCGACGCGGCCGGCCCCGTGGCCATCGTCCTGGTGACCATCGTGCTGACCTTCATCACCCTGGTGTTCGGCGAGCTCGCGCCCAAGCGGATCGCCATGCAGCGCGCCGAGGGCTGGGCGCTCCTGGTCGCCCGCCCGCTCAACCTGCTGGCGGCGCTGTCCCGCCCGGCGGTGTGGCTGCTGAGCGTCTCCACCGACCTGGTCGTGCGCCTGACCGGCGGCGACCCCAACGCCGCCCGCGAAGAGGTGTCGGAGGAGGAACTGCGGGACATGGTCGCCACGCAGCGCGGCATGACGCGCGAGCAGCGCACCATCATCACCAGCGCCTTCGAGATCAACGACCGCCGGCTGCGCGAGGTCGTGGTGCCCCGCGGCAGCGTCTTCGTCATCCCCGCCCGGACCGAGGCGGCCGAGGCCACGCGGATGCTCGCCGAGCACGGGCACTCCCGCGCGCCGGTGGTCACCGACGACGACCTGGACGACGTCATCGGCGTGGTGCACTGGTCCGACCTGGTCCAGAGCGAGGGCACCGCCCGCGAACTGTCCCGCCGCCCCCTGCTGCTGCCCGACTCCCTGGTCGTCTCCCTGGCGCTCCAGCGCATGACCTCCGAGCGCCAGCAACTGGCCGTGGTCGTCAACGAGACCGGCGGCATCGACGGCATCGTCAGCCTGGAGGACCTGCTGGAGGAGATCGTCGGCGAGATCTACGACGAGACCGACTCCGACATCCGCACCGCCGTGCGCCACCCCGACGGCTCGATCACCCTGCCCGGCACCTACCCGGTCCACGACCTGCCCGACATCGACGTCCACCTCAAGGAGCGCCCCGACGGCGACTACGTCACCGTGGCCGGACTCGTCATCGCCCTCCTGGGCCGCATCCCCGAGCAGCCGGGCGACCTCGTCGGCCTCGGCGAATGGACCGCCCGCGTGGCCGAGACCAACGGCCGCGTCATCTCAGCGGTCACCCTGCGCCGCCACAGCGACCCTCCCCCCGAGGACACCGCGGCCGCGGAGTGACCTTTCCGCCCCCGGCGCCCTGGGCATCGCCCGGGGTCCGTCCTGAACGCCCCGCGCGGGAACCGCCCCACCCACCGCTCAAGACCGCCACGTCCTCGCCGCCGGTGCCGTGAGACAGGAGTCCGCGCTCGCGACCAGGGCGGCCCGCCCTGGTCTACTCAGGGGACCAGCGGATAGAACGGCTCGTCGGCCGCGGAGCCGTCGACTCCCGTGAGGGCTCCGACGGACGAGCCGTCGATGAACTGGGTGTAGATCTCACAGCGCACCGGCAGCCCCTGTCTCGGTGCATACTCATATTCCACCCCGCTTCTCCTGTGCGAAAGCACGCCTATCCGCGTTTCTCCGCCCGTTGCGCGTCGCCATCACCGACGAAAGCAGCGAAAGGCTGTTGGCGGCACAGCGCGAGCTCCGACGCCGAACAGGCGGCACCTGAATGCTGACGTGCGGGAAGCGCTCCACATACGGCTCGGGCAGGCCTTGCGCAAAGCCGCAAAGGCGATTGCTGCCAGGGGGCGGAAAGTGCGCGCCCGCCGCACAAGAAACCCGGGCGGCGATTCTGCATGGCCGCCCTGGCCTGCGGCTATGGGCATGAAAAGAGCCGACGAGGGGACTTGAACCCCTAACCTATCGCTTACAAGGCGATTGCTCTGCCAATTGAGCTACGTCGGCTGATGACACCCCCAGGGGGTGCCCAAAGGCATGGTACCGGGTTCGGGCTAGTGCTCGGTGGTGCGGCGGCGGGTGACCTCGTAGAGGGCGACTCCGGCGGCTACCGAGGCGTTGAGGGACTCGGCTCCGGTGATCGGGATGGCGGCGATCAGGTCGCAGGTCTCGCGGACGAGGCGGGACAGGCCGCGGCCCTCCGAGCCCACCACGATCACCAGGGGGCCCGTGGCGAGTTCGAGCTGGTCCAGCCGGGTGTCGCCGTCGCCGTCGAGGCCGACCGCGAACACGGCCTCGCTCTTGTAGGCCTCCAGGGTCCGGGTGAGGTTGGTGGCCTGGGCGACCGGAAGGGTGGCCAGGGTGCCGGCCGAGGTCTTCCACGCCGCCATGGTCACGCCCGCGGCCCGGCGCTCGGGGATCAGCAGGCCGTTGGCGCCGAACGCCGCCGCCGACCGGGCCACCGCGCCCAGGTTGTGCGGGTCGGTCACGCCGTCGAGCGCGACGAACAGCGGGGGGACACCGGTCCCCTGCTCGGTGCGCCGGGCGGCGTCGAGCAGATCGGCGGGGTCCCAGTAGCGGTAGGGGCGGGTGTGCAGGGCGATGCCCTGGTGCACCGCGCCCGGCTGGCCGTTGCTCTCGCACCGGCGGTCGAGTTCGGCCCGGGGGACCTCGCGGATCTCGACCCCGGCGGCGCCGGCGAGGCGGGCGGCCTCGGTGACGCGTTCGTCCTGGTCCAGGCTGTTGGCCAGGAACAGCCGGGTGGCGGGCACGCCCGCCCGCAGCGCCTCGACCACCGGGTTGCGCCCCACCAGGAACTCCGCGCCGCCCCCCGCGGGGGTGGCCCGGGGTGCGGCGCCGCCGCGCCCGGCGCCGGCGGGCGCGCCCGCGGCGGGCTTGTCGGGCCGCTTGGCCGCGCGGCGCTGCTTGTCGGAGTACCAGTGGCGCTCCTCGGCGGGAAGGGTGCCCTTCCGGCCTTCGAGAGCACGCCGCCCCTTGCCGCCGCTGCCCTTGGTGGGGCCCTTCTTGCTCTTCTTCGCGGGCATGGGTGTTCGTCCTCGTCGTGTGGTGGATTGCCGGTGGCCGTGCGCCGGCCCGGCCGCAGGCCGCGGCCGTGCCCTTCCATGGTCGCCGATGCCGGGGACCGCGTGCGCCGTCGGTCCGCGGGCGGGCGACGGCGCACCCGCCCGCCGGAACGGTGCCGCCGCTAGGAGCGGCGCAGCTCCCAGCGCGGGCCGCGCGGGGTGTCCTCGACCACCACGCCCGCCGCCAGCAGCTGGTCGCGGATGGCGTCGGCCGCCGCGTAGTCCTTGCGGGCCCGCGCCGCCTGCCGTTGCTCCAGGGCCACGGCCACCAAAGAGTCGACGACGTCGCTCAGCCCGGAATCGGCGCTCTGCGTCCAGGTGTCGGACAGCGGGTCCAGCCCCAGGACGGCCAGCATGGCCCGCACCTGCCCCGCCAACTCGGCGATGCGCTCCTTGCCGCCCTCGGTGATGGCGGTGTTGCCGTCGCGCACGTGCCCGTGCAGCACCGCCAGCGCCTGGGACACCCCGAGGTCGTCGTCCATGGCCGCGGCGAACGGGCCGGGCACCCGCCCGGCGGGCTCGACCGCGCCCACGACCTCGACCGCGCGGGTCAGGAAGCCCTCGACCCGCTGGAACGCCGCCGCGGCCTCCGCCAGGGCGTCGTCGGAGTAGTCGATGACCGAGCGGTAGTGCGCCTGGGCGAGGTAGTAGCGCAGCTCCACCGGACGGACCTTGCGCACCATGTCGGGGATGAGCAGGGAGTTGCCCAGCGACTTGCTCATCTTCTCGCCGCCCATGGTGAGCAGGCCGTTGTGCAGCCAGTACCGCGCGAACCCGTCGCCGGCGGCGCGGGACTGCGCGACCTCGTTCTCGTGGTGGGGGAAGACGAGGTCGAGCCCGCCGCCGTGGATGTCGAAGGAGCCGCCGAGGTACTTGGTGGACATGGCCGAGCACTCCAGGTGCCAGCCCGGCCGCCCCCGCCCCCACGGGGTCTCCCAGCTGGGCTCGCCCGGCCGGGCGCCCTTCCACAGCGCGAAGTCGCGGGGGTCGCGCTTGCGGCGGTCGTCGTCGGTGTCGGCGGCCCCCCGCATCTGGTCGGGGCGCTGGTTGGACAGCGCGCCGTAGTCGGGGAACGAGGTGACGTCGAAGTAGACGTCGCCGGAGCCGTCGGCGGCCGGATAGGCGTGGCCGCGGTCGATGAGCCGGCGCATCAGCTCGATCATCTCGGGCACGTGGCCGGTGGCGCGCGGCTCGACGGTGGGCGGCAGGCAGCCGAGGGTGTCGTAGGCCGCGGTGAACGCCCGCTGGTTGCGTTCGGCGACCTCCCACCACTCCACGCCCTCACCGCGGGCGACGTTGATGATCTTGTCGTCGATGTCGGTGACGTTGCGGCACAGCGTGACGCGGTAGCCGTGGTAGGTGAGCCAGCGCCGCAGAATGTCGAAGTTCACGCCCGAGCGGATGTGCCCGATGTGCGGCGGCGCCTGCACCGTGGCACCGCACAGGTACAGCGAGGCACACCCCTCGCGCAGGGGCGTGAAGTCGCGGACCTGCCGGGCACTGGTGTCGTAGAAGCGCAGACTCACACTGCAAGGGTAGCCGTTTCCCCGTGTACCACGGCCGGTTCGTCCACAGCCGACCGCCCCCGGATCAACGCGCCCCCGCCCTTTCCCGCGGCCCCCTTCACCGGCCGCCGACCAGGGGCGCGGCACCCGTTGCGCCCTTTCCCCCGCCCCGCCGCCCGGCGCGCGGCCGAAGGGCGGTATGCGGCCCGCCGAAAACCGGTTCCCACCCGAACGGAAATCCGGCCGACCGCAATTCCCGGCGCCATGTGAGCTGAATCCCGCGTGTCGCTACCGGAGGTCCGCCCGCTCGTAACCCAGAGCAAGATAATCACCACCGAACTGGACAAATTCCCATTCCGCCGCGGACGCGCGCCCCGCCTCTTGCGGTCGGTTTCGGGCGCGACCTCGTGTTCGCCGTGTTCGCTGGGCTACCCTTCTGCGCACCATGGCCGGTAAACCCTCCTCCAAAACCCCAGGTGCACGCGACGCGGGCGGCCCCCACGCGCCGCCCAGGTCCGGCTCGCGCTTCGCCGCCGTCGCCGTGACCGCGCTGGGCGTCCTCGTGATCGCGGCCTGCGCCGTCCTGCTCTCCTACAACGGCATCTACCAGATCGCCGTGCAGGGCAACATCGACCGCCGCTACGCCCACCTCTACCCCGGCGCGTTCACCCTGCTGATGCTGATGGCGTTCTGGGGCGGCTACCTGCTGCGCACCGCCCCCCGCTCCCGGCGCCTGTGGGTCGACGCCCTCATCCTGCTGCTGATCCTGCTCGCTGCGGGCGCCAGCGCGCTGCGGGCCTACGGCCTGGTGCTGCTCCCCGACGTCGCCGTGGTCGTCGCCGCCGTCGCGCCGTGGGTGGCGCTGCTCGCGGCCTTCCGCATCTTCCTCTCGGTGGTCATGCACCTGCGCGGCGAGATCCCCGGCACCCGGCCCCGGGCCGCGCGCCGCCGGGCCGAGCCCGTCGACGACGGCACCGAGCCGCCGACCGCGCCGCTCGCCGCACCGGCCGCCACCGAGCCCGCCGCCCTGGCCGAGGAGGACGGCCTCGCGCGGCGCCCGCGCCCGGCCGACGAGGCGCCCCGGCTGCTGCGCGACGACGACCCCACGCACCGCCTGGACTACCCCGGCCCCGCCGACGACCCCGCACCCGACCGGTACGAGGGGCGGCCCGTGGGGGTCGACACCGCCTCAGCCGGCCGGGAGGAGCTGTTCGACCGCGAGGGCACCGACGACCGCGGCATGGCCGGAGCCGCCGCCCAGCCGGCGCCTCCGGCGGCCGGGCGCCGCACCGAGGAGCGCGTGGCGCGCCCCGAACCCGTCGCCGACACCGTCCCGGCCGACCGCGCCGACGACGGCGTCGACGCCAAGCCGCTGTGGCCCGAGTCCGCCGGCGGCCCCGAGCCCGACACCGGCACCGTCCGCACCCACCCGCTGGCCCTGCGCCACGCGCTCCGCGCCGAGGACACCGGCGTTGAGGACACGAGGTCCGCCGCGCCGGACTCCCCGCTCGGCCCCGCCGGCGCCGACGACGCCGCCGCCGCGCGCCGCGGCGCGGCGGCCGCGCCCGAGGAGACCCCCGCCCCGGCCGCCGGGGACCCCTCCGCCGAAACCGCAACCGCCGCCCGGTCCGAACCCGCGCACGCGGACGGGGACCGGGACGCGGCCACCGGCGGCCGTGACGACCACGATGACCGCGCCGACTCCGATGACGTCTACGCGGCCTGGGGCGCGGTGCCGCGCACCGCCGCCGACGACGACCGCCCGCGCGCGGAGCCGGAGCGGACCGGCGCGGCCGGCACCGGCGACACCGCCGACACCCATGGCGAGGACGGCACCGCCGCCGACGCCCCCGCCCCGGCGCTCTCGGTCGCCGCCGCCGGCGACGGCGACCGTTCCGACGCCCCGGATGGCCCCGACGGCGCCGGCTCCGACCTGCCCAGGCGCACCCGCCGCGAGAACCCCATCAAGCGGGCGGCGCAGGCCCCGCCGGGCGCGCCGGGTTCCCCGGCGGAGCGGCACGGCACCGATGCCGACTCCGAGCCCGCCTTCGCGGAGGACGGGTTCGTGGACGACCTGCCGCCGGGTGATCCGACCAATGACGAGGGCGAGCCGCTGACCGCCGCTCCCGAACAGCCCGGGGCCGACCCGACCGCGCCCGCCGCAGAGGACTCCGAGCCCGCCCCCGCCGCTGCCGAGCCCGACCCGCTCCCCCCGCCCGAGGGCCCGGCGCACTCCGCCGCGCCGCCCATCGAGAAGCGGCCCATGGTCCTCAAGCCCCGGCGCTCGCCCCGGCGGCAGGGGTCCTCGCCGTTCCCGGCGGAGCCGCCGTCCAACCGGGTGCGCAGCCAGCCCACACCCCCTGACGAGGACTGAGCGCCCTCCTGCGGCGCGGCGGACCGACCCGGCCCCCGCCCGCACGCGGCGCACCGCGAAGCGCCCTGCCGGCCCCTGGCGGACCGGCAGGGCGCTTCGCGTCTCAGCGGGCCGCTAGTCGCCCGGCACGCACAGGGCGGTGGCGATCGCGGCGATCCCCTCGCCCCGGCCGGTCAGCCCCAGGCCGTCGGTGGTGGTGGCCGACACGGTCACCGGCGCGCCCACCGCCTCCGACAGCACCTTCTCGGCCTCGGCGCGCCGGGGGGCGAACTTCGGCCGGTTGCCGACGACCTGCACCGCGACGTTGCCGATCTCGAACCCGGCCGCCCGCACCCGCGCCGCCGCCTCTCTCAGGAGCGCGACACCCGAGGCGCCCTTCCAGCGGGGGTCGGAGGTGCCGAACTGCGCGCCGAGGTCGCCCAGCCCGCAGGCCGAGAACAGCGCGTCGCAGGCGGCGTGGGCGGCGACGTCGCCGTCGGAGTGCCCGCTCACACCGTCCTCGCCCGGCCATTCCAAACCGGCCAGAAAAAGGATTCTCCCGGACATGAAAGGGTGGACGTCGGTCCCGACGCCCACCCTTGGCATTTTCACCATCAACTGAATTGTTCTTCGTGGCCGAATATCAGTTCGTGAGAACTTCGTCGAGAAGCGCCTCGGCCTTGTCCTCGTTCGTCTTCTCGGCGAGGGCGAGCTCACTTACCAGAATCTGCCGCGCCTTGGCCAGCATGCGCTTCTCGCCGGCCGAAAGCCCGCGCTCCTTGTCGCGGCGCCAGAGGTCGCGGACGACCTCGGCGACCTTGTTCACGTCGCCGGAGGCGAGCTTCTCCAGGTTCGCCTTGTAGCGCCGCGACCAGTTCGTGGGCTCCTCGGTGTGCGGTGCGCGCAGCACCTCGAAGACGCGGTCGAGGCCATCCTGCCCGACCACGTCACGAACGCCGACATCCTGGGCGTTGTCCGCCGGTACGCGTACTGTGAGATCACCCTTGTCGACCCTCAGAACGAGGTAGGTCTTATCCTGGCCCTTAATGGTGCGAGTCTCGATCGCCTCAACACGGGCAGCCCCATGGTGGGGATAGACAACGGTGTCGCCGACCTTGAAAGTCATGTGACAAGTACCCCTTCCGCTACCACCAGGATACCACGAATCTGTGACTTAACGTACCTATTCGGTTTACGTACGCGCAGGTCAATGCCGCTTTCGGGGTCTTGACAAAGCTCACCCGAGGTGCTTCGGACCTGGTGGAATACGGTCCGGGCCCGTGCCGCGCGGGGTGCCCGCCGGCCCCGCCGCCGGGCCGCGCGGCCGCACGGCGAGCACGCAGGGTGAAGGTGAAGACCTCCCCCCATGATCTCACCACCGGCCGGTGGCCCGACCTCCGCCCCCTCGACCTCCGCGCGCCGCCCCAAAGCACCGCGCCGCCGCACCGCGTGATCTTCGCCACGCTGCGCGGCGGCGCGCCGTCTCGGCCGGGCCCGCAGGCCCGGGTCAGCTCTCGGTGTCCATGTCCTTGGGCCGCTGGCCGGTGACCATGTAGACCAGGTTGTCGGCCACGTGCACGGCGTGGTCGCCGAAGCGCTCGTAGAACCGCCCGGCCAGGGTGACGTCCATGGTGGCCTCCACCCCGTGGTTCCACCCCGGGTCCAGGATCCGGGTCAGCAGCCGGCGGCGCAGCCGGTCCATGCGGTCGTCGTCCTTGTCCAGCTCCAGCGCGGTGTCGGCGTCGCGCTGCGCCACGACCTCTCCGGCCTTGATGACGAGCAGCTCGGCCTGGTGGCCCATCTCCAGGACCGTGGACCGCAGCTCGGCGGGAATGGCGGAGTCGGGGTGGCGCCGGCGGGCGATCTTGGCGATGTGGACCGCGTGGTCGCCCATCCGCTCCAGGTCGCCGGACATGTGCAGGGCCGTGATGATGACCCGCAGGTCCGAGGCCACCGGCTGCTGGCGGGCCATCAGGTCGAAGGCGCTGGCCTCGATCTCCTCGTCGAGGCGGTTGAGCTCCTCGTCGCCGGAGATCACCTCCTGCGCGGCGTTGAGATCCGCGTCGAGCAGCGCCGTGGTGGCGCGTGCGATCGCGTGCCGGGCGAGCCGCGTCATCTCGACGAGGCGCTCACCGAGGGCGTCAAGCTCCTCATGATAGGTATCGCGCATGTTCACATCGTCCCAGGTCGTAGCTGAATCATTTCGGAATCATCGGTGAATAGTGACGAAACCTCGGTTGTAACCCGTGGTCAGAAGGGTAAAGCAGGCCATCCGCCGCTTACGATCGAACTGTGCAAGGAGAACTGCTCGCCGCTATAGCGGGACTCGTCGGCCTCGTGACAGGCGTCGCGGCGGGTCTGGCGTTCCGCATCAGCGAGTCGGGCGGCTCCCGCGCCCACGAGCCGCAGACCCGGACCGAGCTGCCCGCCGGCATCGCCGAGGTGCTCGCCGCGCTGCCCTCCTCAGCGGTGGTCCTCGACTCCGCCGACCGGGTGCTGCGCGCCAGCTCCGCCGCCCGCGCCTACGGGATCGTCCGCGGCGACGAACTCGTCATCGGCGACCTGCTCGCCCTGGCCCGCCAGGTGCGCCGCGACGGCGTCATCCGCGAGACCGAGATCGAGGTCGCCGTCCACAAGTTCGGACCCGATTCCACCTCCTTCGCCGTGCGCGTGGCCCCCCTGGGCGGCACCGGCCTGGTGCTGGTGCTCGCCGAGGACCAGACCGAGCGGCGCCGCGTCGAGGCCGTGCGCCGCGACTTCGTCGCCAACATCAGCCACGAGCTCAAGACCCCGGTCGGCGCGCTGTCGCTGCTGGCCGAGACCGTGGCCGACGCCAGCGACGACCCCGAGGCCGTGCGCCGCTTCACCGGGCGCATGCAGCAGGAGGCCGCCCGGCTGACCAGCGTCATCCAGGATCTCATCACGCTGTCGCGGATCCAGGGCGCCGAGCCGATGGCCGAACCCGACCGCATCTCCATGGAGAGCGTCGTCGACGAGGCCCTCGACGCCGTCCGCATGGCCGCCGACGCCAAGGAGATCGAACTCGTCTCCAGCGGCACCGAGGACACCACCGTGCTGGGCGACGAGGGCCTGCTGGTGACCGCCATGCGCAACCTGGTGGCCAACGCCGTCGCCTACAGCCCCGAGCGCACCCGGGTGTCGGTCACCGCCGAGGCCGTCGACGACATGGTCGAGATCAGCGTCGCCGACCAGGGGATCGGTATCCCCACCCAGGACCTGGAACGCATCTTCGAGCGGTTCTACCGTGTGGACGCCGCTCGGAGCCGGGCCACCGGAGGCACCGGCCTCGGCCTGGCGATCGTCAAGCACATCATGACGCACCACCGCGGGGAAGTGACCGTGTGGAGCAAGGAGGGGTCGGGGTCGACGTTCACCTTGCGTCTGCCCCGCGCCCAGACCCGGGAGCCGCTCAGCCCCGGTGAGAACACCAATCAGGAGGCAGCACAGTGACGCGTGTACTCGTCGTTGAGGACGAGGAATCCTACAGCGATGCCCTCTCGTACATGCTGCGCAAGGAAGGGTTCGAGGTCGCGGTCGCACCGACCGGAACGGTGGCGTTGGAGACGTTCGACCGCACCGGGGCCGACCTGGTGCTGCTCGATCTGATGCTGCCCGGCCTGCCCGGCACCGAGGTGTGCCGCACCCTCCGGCAGAAGTCCAACGTCCCGGTCATCATGCTCACCGCCAAGGACTCCGAGATCGACAAGGTCGTCGGCCTGGAGCTGGGCGCCGACGACTACGTCACCAAGCCCTTCTCCTCCCGCGAACTCGTCGCCCGCATCCGCGCGGTGCTGCGCCGCCGCGGCGAGGACGAGGCGCTGCTGCCCACCGCCCTGGAGGCCGGCCCCGTCCGCATGGACGTGGAGCGGCACGTGGTCACGGTGCGCGGCGAGAACATCCAGCTCCCGCTCAAGGAGTTCGAACTGCTGGAGGTCCTGCTGCGCAACGCCGGCCGGGTGCTGACCCGCATGCAGCTCATCGACCGCGTGTGGGGCGCCGACTACGTGGGCGACACCAAGACCCTCGACGTCCACGTCAAGCGGCTGCGCGCCAAGATCGAGACCGACCCCGGCAACCCCGAGTTCATCGTCACCGTGCGCGGCCTGGGCTACAAGTTCGAGCCGGTGGCCGCGGAGTAGCCCCCGCGCCCCACCAGCGCCCGGCCCGGGCACCGGGCGGGCCCGGCGGCACCGCCGCCGTCGGCCGTTCACACCTCGACGACGACGGTGAACGGCCCCTCGTTCGTCAGCGACACCGACATCATCGCGCCGAACACCCCCGTCTCGACGCGGGCTCCGAGGTCGCGCAGCTCTTTGACAACGGCGTCGACCAGCGGCTCGGCCACGGGACCGGGGGCCGCCGCCTGCCATGTGGGCCGGCGGCCCTTCCGGGCGTCCCCGTACAGCGTGAACTGGCTGACCACCAGCACCGGCGCGCCCACCTCCGAGCACGACCGCTCGCCCTCCAGGATCCGCAGCCCCCAGATCTTGGCCGCCAGGCGCCGCGCCTCGGCCTCGGTGTCGGTGTGGGTCACCCCCACCAGCGCCATCAGGCCCGGACCGGTGATCTCGCCGACCACGGCGCCCTCCACCGTGACCCGGGCGTGCGACACCCGCTGCAGGACCGCCCGCATGCGCGTCCCTCCCCTTCTCGACCAGACGTGTCGGTCCGCGGCGCCTCAGCGCAGCGTGCGGAACTGCCGCGTGTTGGAGATGACCCCCGTCAGCGTCAGCGCGAAGGACCGGATGGAGTCGGCGAAGTCCTGGAGCTTCCAGTCGTCGGGGCCCACGTACCAGGGCAGCCCGTCGGCGGGGTCCTCGCTGCTGGCCGAGGCCAGGATCGCCGCCCACCGGTCGACGTTGTCGAAGATGATGGCGTAGGGCAGGTAGCGCGAGAACAGCGCCACGCGATGCCGCGGCGGCACGTCCTCGGCCTCGGCGCTGAGCAGGTAGTCGCGGAACCCCAGGGTGTGGGCGAACACCACGCTGCCCTGCCGGGTCTTGGCCGGCATGAACTGCGCGCCCACCGTCACCGCGGCGCCGGCGATCACCACGGCCAGCCCGGTGAACGCCGCCTGGGTGAAGACCGCCAGCAGCACGGTCAGCACCACGCCCACCACCGTGATGGCGATGCCCACGGTCGCCCACCGGTTGCGCTCCACGTTGGGCCGGTTGGCGAACCACTTCAGCCGCACCATGTCGCGGTACAGCTCGTCGCGCACCTCCGACAGCCGCGCCGGGAACTCGCTGCGGCCCAGCTCGGAGAGCTTGACCTGGTGCCACTGGTGGAACAGCGCGTCCAGCAGCATCCGCTCATAGGGCAGCAGGTCGTCGTCGACGGGGCCGGGGCGCTTGTCCAGCCGCCAGTCGGTCGCCGAGTACTGGGCGTGCGGCAGCTCCCGGATGGTGAGGTGGCCGCGCACCGCCAGGTCCACCACGGTGGCGGTGATGTCCACCACGTCGGCCTGCTCGTCGATGAGCGTGCCGATCTGACCGGGGTGGACGTTGTCGGGCGGGCGGAACCGCACCGCGTCGGGCTCCCCGGCGGCGCCGCCCGCGGCCGCCACGGGCGCCCGCCCGGCCGCCGCCTCGGTGCGCAGCGCCCGCTCGTCGCGCCCGCGGATGCGGATCAGCGCGATCAGCCCGCCCACCGGCACCAGCAGCAGCAGCCCGAACACCGTGGCGGTGCCCGGGGTGATGGCGAACGCCGACTGCAGCGACCAGTTGCGCTCCAGGATCGCCTCGCCGCCGATCGACCCGGCCGGGTAGCCCACTACGATGTAGAGGAAGTCGCCCGGCTCCATGTCGGTCTGCAGGAAGCGCGCCAGCAGCGCCTGGTGGCCGCCCATGTCGGAGGAGGTGCAGTAGATGGAGCTGCTCGGCGCGCCGGCCGTGCACGACAGCGCGCTGGGCGGCACGGCGGCGTCCACGACCACCGTGGTCTCGGCCACGGGGGCGCTGTAGCCGCCCACGGCGGTCCACTCCAGCTCGGTGCCGGTGCCCACCGGGTCCACGGCGCCGCGCACGGTGTAGCGCAGCACGACCTCGGAGCGGCCCTCGGTGTCCATGCGCAGGTCCAGGGTGCCGTCGCGCTCGGCGCGCTCCACCTCGACCGCGCCGCCGGAGACGTCCACCGCCGAGACGTCGCTCACCTCGAAGAGGCGGTCGTGCTCGGCGTCGTAGGGCTCGCGCACCACCAGGGTGCGCACGAACTCCTCGGGCGGGTCGGCGCCGAAGGAGATGGCCTCCTCGGCGTGCAGGACGCCGTTCTCGCCCAGTTCCAGCCGGATGGCGTTGCTGGTCTCGCGGCGCGCGCCGTCGCCGGGCAGCGCGGCGGGCAGGGACTCCGTGGCGGAGGGCTCGGGCGGTTCGGCCGGCGCGGCGAGCGCGGGCGCGGCTACGGGCACGGACGCGGACACGGCCAGCACGAGTGCCGCAGCCGCCGCGCGCGCCAGTCCAACCCCGCCCATGTCGTGAGAGCCTATCGGTCGACGTCGGGCGGCCGGTACGCGAGCGCCGCCGGCGGGCCGGCGCCCCGCACATGTCACCACGTGCCGCCATAATCGATGTGGTGCGGCCGCGCTGCCGCACACGCGGACGGATACCGAACGGGGAGGGGGACCAGCGCGTGGCAGAACGCTTCGGGGGGTTCGGCACGGCGGCCGGCCGGCACGCCGCGCTGCCCCGCTACGCCCGCAGGCCCCCGCGCCAGCGCCTGGGCACCGCCGTCAGCCTCGCGCTGTGCACCGGCCTGGCCGCCATCGGCCTGGCGGCCTTCCTCAGCGTCTCCGCCATGTTCGGCCCCCCGGCCCACGCCGGCCCCGCCACCGGACTGCCCGCCGGCACCGCCCCCGCCGCCGACGAAACCCCCGTCGGCGACGACACCGGCGCCGACATCCTCACCCAGAACCCGCTGTACGCCACCGGCGCCATGGCCGAGGTCGAGTGCGAGGCGCCGCCGCTGGACGCCCACGACCCCGCGTCGATGGAGAACTTCCTCCACGACATCACCGACTGCCTCGACCGCGCCTGGGCCGAGCAGTTCGCCGGCACCGGCGCCGAGTTCGAGCCGCCCAGCCGCATCTACTGGTACACCGCCGGGCAGAGCCCATGCGGCAACTTCCCCACCGCCGGCACCGCCGCGTTCTACTGCCAGGCCAACAAGGGTCTCTACCTCGGCATCTCCGACATCGTCGACAACTCCAACGACAGCACCCGCCGCGAGACCTACACCTTCCTGCTCAGCCACGAGTACGCCCACCACGTCCAGGGCGAGGCCGGCATCCTGCAGTACTTCCACCACACCCGCGCCGCCGAGGACGACCCCGCCGCCCAGGACCTCCTCACCCGGCGCAGCGAACTCCAGGCCAACTGCCTGGGCGGGCTGTTCCTGGGCGCCGCCGCCGACTCCTACCCCGTGGGCGCCGACGAACACGACGCCATCCTCGACGACGCCGAGCGCCGGGGCGACTACAATTCCGGCGACCGCACCCACGGCTCACCCGAGAACGGCCGCCTGTGGACGGCGCACGGCATGGACCGGGTCGACCCGGCCGCATGCAACACCTGGGAGGCGCGGGAGGAACTGGTCGATTGAACACCCCACGCTCGCTGACCGCCCTCGGGGCCGCGACCCGGCCGCACGGCGGCTGACCCGCCCGGCACCGCCATGGCGACCATTCCCGGGCCCGCCGGCGGCCCCGGACCGCCCGCGCGCGGCCGCGGCGCGCTCTACGCCGCCCTGGCCGCGCTGCTGGCCGCCTTCACCGCCCTGACCGGGATCGCCGTCGTCGGCGACGACCCCGGCCCCGGGCCCGGCACCGCCGCCACCCCCCAGGCCGGCGCCACCGCCGACCAGGGCGACACCCAGCGCCCCTCCGGCCAGAGCGCGCTGGTGGCCAACCCCCTCTACGAGACCGGCCGGCTGATGCCGCTGCCCTGCCCGGCGCCCGAACTCCACGTGCACGACCCCGCGTCCATGGAACGCTTCCTCCACACCGTCGCCGACTGCCTCGACGACGCCTGGGCGCGCCAGTTCCGCGAGGCCGGGGTGCCCTTCGAACCGCCCCGGCGGGTCTTCTGGAGCGAGGGCGGCACCAGCCCCTGCCGCGCCTACCCCTCGGGGGCGGGCGCATTCTACTGCCGCGCCGTCAAGAGCATCTACATCGGCACCTCCGACGTGGTCGACAAGTGGGGCGGCAACGAGGTCAGCGCCGTCTACGCCTCCCTGCTGGCCCACGAGTACGGCCACCACGTCCAGGGCGAGGCCGGGCTGCTGGAGTACTACCACCAGCAGCGCAGCCTGGAGACCACCCGCATCGACCAGAACGTGTGGACCCGCAAGAGCGAACTCCAGGCCAACTGCCTGGCCGGGGTCTTCCTCGGCGCGGTGCGCGTGACCTACCCGCTCACCGACTCCGACGTCGCCGCCGTGCTCGACGACGCCGCCGCCACCGCCGACCGCGAGAACGGCCCCGAGGAGGAGCGCACCCACGGCTCGGCCGACAACAGCGTCCTGTGGCTGGAGCACGGCATGGCCGACCAGTCGCCCGGGGCGTGCAACACCTGGGCCGTGGAGGACGACGCCCTGGTGCAGTAGCGGACCGCCCCGCCCCCGCCGCGCGCCGCCCTTCCCCGCCCGCCCCGCCGCGAACGACCTGGTCACCCCGGTCGCCGCCGCCCCTGGGCGCGGCCTGCGCGCTCGCCGCACCGCCCCCGGCCGCCGCGAGCGCGCCCCCCGCACCGGTTTCGGGTCCGCGCCGCCCCCGCCCGCGGCGGATCCGGGCCGCCGTATCCCCCCTACGCCCCGGCGGCGCGTGCGAAAATCACGGCATGCAGCT
The DNA here is from genome assembly GCF_013410565.1 of Streptomonospora nanhaiensis. Classification (NCBI taxonomy): domain Bacteria; kingdom Bacillati; phylum Actinomycetota; class Actinomycetes; order Streptosporangiales; family Nocardiopsidaceae; genus Streptomonospora; species Streptomonospora nanhaiensis. The sequence continues at coordinate 4,230,592 of NZ_JACCFO010000001.1, read as the reverse complement.
ACGCGCGGTGGAGTTGCGGGTCCACGGAGTAAGCGGGGGCGAGGCCGAGGAACTGCTGGACGTCGAACCCGCCGTGCGGGTCTCCGGCGACCGGCTCGCCGGGTTCTTCCGCTGGCGCCGCAAACCCGACACCGAGACCGTGCCCGGCGTCCCCCGCGAGATCTTCGCCTGGGGCACCCTGACCTCCGGCCGCTCCTCCCGCGCGCTGTGGCTGCTGCTCCTGCCGTTCATGCTGGTCAACATCGCCTACTGGATGCGGCCCGGCCGCCTCGACGACGCCCGCTCGCGGCTGGGCGCCGCCGCCGACGCCACCTTCGGCGCGGCCGTGCGGCTGCTGGCGCTCACCCTCACCGCCCTGCTCATCCTGGCCGCCGCCGGAATCGGCATGGACCTCGTCGGCTGGCAGTGCGCCGGCCACGGTACCGCCTGCGCCGAACTGCGCCCCCTACTCGGCCCGCTCTCGGCCCCCGGCGCGCCCCTGGCCCAGCCGCCCCGCGCCCTGGCCGTCGGCGCGCTGCTGCCGCTGCTGGTGGTGGCGGTGCTGTGGCGGCTGTCGCGGCGCACCGCCGCCTACACCGTCACCGGCGCCCTGCCCGCCCCCGACCCCGCCGCCGAGGCGCCGCTGAGCGCCCCCGGGTTCTGGCGCCGCGAACCCACCACCGCGCGGCTGCGCTCCGCCCACATCGCCACGGCCGTCGCGGTGGTCACCGTTCTGCTCGTCGCCCCGCCCCTGACCGCCGACGGCCTCAGCCCGGCCGGCTCGGTCGGCGCCGCCCTGGCCGGACTCACCGCCGGGGTGGTGCTGCTCAGCGCGGTCGGCGTGGTGCTGCCCGGCGACGGCGACCACCGCCACCGGCTCGCCGACCTGTCCTGCCGCGTCGTGCGCGACGTGTCGCTGCTGCTGCTGGTCGCGGCGCTGGCCTACGCCCTGTGGCCCCGCCCCGGCTGGACCGCCCAGGGCCCCCTGCCCTGGTACAGCACCATCCTCAACACCCTCTTCGCGGTGCAGTGCGTGCTGGGCGCCGTGCTGCTGGCCGCCGCGATCGTCCTGCACCTGCGGCGCGGCACCCGCGCCGGCACACCGCTGGGCGGCACCGCCGGACCCGCCGCCGCGATCCTGGGCACCCTGCTGGGCGGCGCGCTGTCGGCCGCCACCGTCTACCAGGCCGCCGGCTGGCTGGGCGGCTGCTACTACCCCGGCGCCGAGGACGACGGCTGCATCGTGCTGCACCCCGCCGGCGCCTACTCCTGGCTGCAGCTGGCCTTCACCATGGAGGCCGCCATCGCCCTGGCGTGCGCGACCGCCGCCCTGGTGGTGCTGCGCCGGCGCGCCCCCGAGGAGGAGCTGCGGGTGCGCGAGATGTACCCCGGCGCCGACGACCCCGCACGCACCCGCGAGATCGCGCGCGCCCGCGCGTTCGGCGGCGTCACCGAACTCCTGCCGGCGTGTGTGGCCGCGCTGCTGCTGCCCGTGGGCGCGCTGGTGGCGCTCGTGCTGTACTCGGCCTTCACCGGGCACCTCACCGCCGCACCCGGCGAGGACGCCGGCACCGGCGGCCCCCAGTCGGTCACCGCCGGAGCGCTGCAGGCCGCCGTCACCGTGATGGTGACCGTCGGCTCGTTCCTGGGCGGCGCGTTCCTGCTGGCGCTGATGTGGCTGGGCGGCACCGCCTACCGCAACGCGCCCACCCGCCAGGCGGTGGGTGTGCTGTGGGACGTCGGCACGTTCTGGCCCCGGCTGGCGCACCCGCTGGCCCCGCCCAGCTACGGCGAACGGGCCGTGCCCCAACTGGTGGCCCGCGTCGCCCACATGGCCGAGCAGGGCACCGGCGTGGTGCTGTCGGGCCACTCCCAGGGGTCGGTCCTGGCCGCGGCCACCCTGTGGCAGCTGCCCCGCCGGCTCGGCGGGCAGGTGGTCCTGCTCACCCACGGCTCGCCGCTGTCGCGGCTGTACGCGCGCTACTTCCCCGCCTACTTCGGCCCCGCGTCGCTGGGCGACCTCGGCTCGCGCACACTGCGCTGGCGCAACCTGTGGCGGGCCACCGACCCCATCGGCGGGCCGGTGCGGATCGCGCGGGAGGGCGGGCCGCACCCGGTGGAGTCCGCCGAGCCCCTGCCCGACCCCCGCCACTACGGGGTCCAACCCGGCGAGGCGCTGTGCCCGGAGGTCCTGGGGCACTCCCGCTACACCCGCGACCCCGCCTACACCACGGCGATAGCCGACGCGGTGGACCTGCTGGCCGAGCGCGCGCGGCCCCGCGCCGAGGAGGACGCCGACGCCGCGGGGGCGCCGGCCGCCGAGGCCCCGCCGGCGCCGCGGCGCCCACCGGGCGGCGCGCCGGCCGCGGACCGCGCGGCCGAAAGGGGCGGCGCGCCGGCGGGAGCCGACCAGCCGGGGCCCGCGGTGGCGCCCGCCCCGGGCGCCGCACCCGCCCCCCGGGCCGAGGGCGCCGCCGCCCCGGCGCCGCAGGACCTACCAGGGGCCGTAGGGCCCGTCCTTGCGCCCGATACCGCGCACGGCCGGGCGGACGTCGAGCAGGTAGATCAGCGCGACGATCAGCGCGATGAAGACGAAGAACCGTACTGAGGTGAACACCGCGCTGAACGACACGAAGGTGGAGACCCCCAGCAGGACCAGCCACAGCTTCTTGGTCTGCTTGTCCATGGCGGGGAACGCCTGGGAGGGCGTGCGTGCGGCGTCGACCAGGGCGAACAGGCTGGTCACGAAGATCGCGACGTAGATGAGCCACCACATCAAACTCAGCGTGCCGAGCACTGGACCCCTCCGAACCTCAGACGGCTGCTGACGGGCCGGCGGCGGGCCGCCGGCCTCTCCCACCCTAAACGGCCAGGCTCGCGCGATGGTGCCCGAACAGGCCCGCCCGAAAAGCCGGGCGGGCCGGGGAGAAAACGCCGGAGAGGAGCCGGGGCGCGCGGCACCGCGCGCCCGCCGCGCCTACAGCGGCACGTGCCACAGGGTCAGGATCGACGCCATCAGCAGCACGGCCGCGCCCAGCACCCCCGCGCTCTGCGAGGGGGTCAACGCCTTCGCCGGGTTCAGCAGCCGCGACACCCGGGTCAGCACCTCGGGCTCGTCGGTGGTGACCGCCAGCGCGCCCGCCGGAACCGGCGAGGCGCCCGACGCGCCGAACCGCAGCAGCGCCATGGCCAACTCGCGCGGCGACCGCTCCCGCCGCGCCTGGTCGTCGGCGCACATCTCGATCAGCAGCGCCACCGCGCGGTAGTAGGTCTCGACCACCTTCACGTGCGGAAACGCCCGCTTGAGCGAGGAGAACGGCAGCAGCACGAGGTCGTGGCGCTGGCGCAGGTGCGCGTGCTCGTGGGCGATCACCGCGGCCAACTCGCTGGGGTCGAGCACCTTCAGCGCGCCCGCGCTGATCACCACCTCCGAGCGCAGCACGCCCGGCAGGCAGTAGGCCGCGGCCGTGGGGTGGTCCAGGATGCGCGCGCCGGGCACCTCGGGGTCGTCGTGGGCGACCAGCCGCAGCAGATCGTGGTGGCGCCGGCGCACGCGCAGCACCTGCACGAACGACGCCGTCAGGCCGCTGAACAGCAGCAGGGTCAGGCTGAAGGCGAGGACGACCGCGCCCACCTGGGTGGCGCCCAGCGTGGTGCCGGAGATCCGCGACAGGTAGAGGTCGTGCGCCCAGGCGTCCTCGGCCAGCGCGAACAGCCCGCCGATGACGCCGCGCCCGTAGGGGGCCAGGCCGAACGCGAGCAGCGCGCCGATGGTGGAGAAGCCCCAGGCCAGGCCCAGCACCTGCCAGGCGATCACGGCGACGTAGGGCCCGCGCGCGGGCCAGGAGGCCCGCCGGAGTCGTGCCGCGGCCACGAAACAGCCAACCGCGATGGTGGTGAGCAGTGCGGCACTGACCATTCGGCTACGTCCTCGGCTCGTCGATTTCCGCGAGCGCGCGGCGCAGCGCCTCGGCCTCGGGACCGCTCATCGAGCGGACGAACGCGGCCAGGGCGGCATCGCGGTCGCCCGTCTGGCCGAGCGCGTCGAACATGAGCTCCGAGACGTAGTTCTCCCGGCTGGCTGCCGGGCGGTAGCGCCACGCGCGTCCTTCGCGAGCCCGTGCCACGACCCCCTTCTTGGCAAGCCGGTCCAGCACGGTCATGACAGTCGTGTGCGCGAGGTCGCGGTCCGCGAGAGCACGGCCCACCTCACGGACCGTCAAAGGCTCGTTCCGCTGCCACAGTACATCCATCACCGCGCGTTCGAGGTCGCCGAGCCGATTCATGGTCCGGAGTCTACCCGGGGTAGTACTACAGGCTGTCGCGGGGCACGTTTCCAGTTCGTGAACTGCCAGACCCCTTGCCGCACAAGGCTTCCCGCACCTCACCCGCCCCACGGCGCGCCCCGGCCGACCGGGGCGCCGGCGGGCACCGGGGGCCCCAGGGGCGGTGGGGTGCCGCCGGAGGCGCCGGATGACCTGGAGGACACCGGGGACACCGGGGACACTTGACCGAGGGCCCCGAGGAGCACCCGCCGGACCGCCGCCCGGTACGCCTCGCCGCGCGCGGGAGGCGGAACCGTTCGACGCGGGGAACGGAACGGGGCGGGCGCGGCGCGGCTGGGCGGGGGCGGCACACGCCGCGGCCGCGCGGCCGCGGGAGGGAAGGGGAAGAGGGCGATGGAGATCACCCTGGTCGAGGGCGACATCACCGAGCAGCGGGTCGACGCGGTCGTCAACGCCGCCAACTCCGCCCTGCTGGGCGGGGGCGGCGTGGACGGCGCGATCCACCGCAGAGGGGGGCCGCGGGTGCTCGCCGCCTGCCGCGAACTGCGGGCCACCGTCCTGCCCGACGGGCTGCCCGCCGGGCAGGCGGTGGCGACCACCGCCGGGGACCTGCCGGCCACCTGGGTCGTCCACACCGTCGGCCCCGTCCACAGCACCCGCGAGGACCGCTCCGCGGTCCTCGCCGCCTGCCACCGCAACAGCCTGCGCGTGGCCGCTGACCTGGGCGCCCGGACTGTGGCGTTCCCCGCGATCTCGACCGGGGTCTACGGCTGGCCGGTCGACTCCGCCGCGCAGATCGCGGTGCGCGCGGTCCGGGCGGTCGCGGCCCAGGATGCGTCGACTACAGTGGGTGAGGTCCGGTTCGTGCTGTTCGGCAGGGAAGCGTATCAGGCGTTCGCACGGGCACTCGGCTGACCCCGGACCATTCCCTTGACCTTGACCTTTTAGGACCTCGGTGTGTTCACGACGCTCTCACGCAGAACCGCGGTGCTCGTGGCTTCCTCACTCGTGGTAGCCACCGCCGGCACCCTCGCCTCGCTGCGGGCCGACGAGGAGCCGCCCGGCGCCAGCGCCCCCGTGGCCGGCGCCGCGTTCCTGCCCGGCGCCGCCCAGGACGCGCCCGCCGTGCACCCGCGCCCCGGCGAGGTCGCCTCATGCGAGCAGGCCGGCACCGACGAGATCATCACGGTCCCCGACAAGGGCGCGCCCGACGGCGAACGCCCCATCTGGGTGCGCCGCCCGCCCGGCCCCGACAGCGCCGACCTGCCCGTCCTGTACCTGCTGCACGGCTCCACCACCACCCACTACGACGTCCGCGACGCCGGCGTGGGCAAGGCCATGGACGAGCAGATGTGCCGCACCGGGGTGGAGTTCGTCATCGCGGCGCCCTTCGGCCAGGAGGTCGGCGGGCGCGACACCGAGTGGGGCGACGACGCCGACGGCGAGTTCGCCATCGAGACCTTCGTCACCGAGAAGGCGATCGAGGCGGTCGAGGGCGACCACACCCGCCCCCGCCAGCTCCGCGCCATCGGCGGGTTCTCCATGGGCGGCTACGGCGCCGCCGCGCTGCCGCTGCGCCACCCCGACACCTACTCCCAGGGCGTCAGCTGGGCCGGGTACTTCAAGGTCGACGACCCCAGCGGCACCTTCGGCGACAACCCCGCCCCCCACGCGCCCGACCGGCTCCTCGACAACCCCGACGTCCGCGACATCCGGTTCATGCTCATCGAGGGCAAGGACGACCACACGCCCCTGCAGGAGGGCAGCATCCACGGCGAGGCCCGGCGCTTCGCCGGGCTCCTGCGCGAGCGCGACATGACCGTCGAGACCCTGTACCCCAAGGGCGGCCACGACTTCGAGACCTGGGTGCCGACCTTCCCGCAGGCGGTCGACTTCCTGGTCGAGGGCTGGACCGCGCCCGTGGCCGAGCCCGGCGGCAACTGAGCCCGCCCCGCCCGCCGCGCCGGGCGCCCCGCGGGGCGCCCGGCCGGGGCCGCTTGGGACCACCCCGGGTGAACCCCTCCCGACCCTGCGCGTCCATCATGGAACACCGTGCGGCCCGGCCCTGTTGAGTGAACGAGACGCTGACCGCGTCCGGAACCCCCGTGCCGGGCGCGGTGGGAGCGCGCGCTCCGGCAGCGCGGCCGGACCGGGCACACACGCCGACAAGCACCGGGAAGGGGACGACAGCAGTGGTGCCGGACAGCCCTGACGCGCCCACGACACAACCCGCCACCCCCGCGGCCGGACCCCGGCCGGGCGGCACCCCGCCCGGCGCCTCCGCCGCCTCCGCCGCACCGGTCCCCGCCGCACCCCCCGCCGACCCGCCCCGCAGGATCGCGTCGATCAGCATGCACACCTCGCCCCTGGAGCAGCCCGGAAGCGGCGACGCCGGGGGGTTGAACGTCTACACCGTCGAGGTCGCCAAGCGGCTCGCCCGGCGCGGGGTCGCCACCGACGTGTTCACCCGCGCCACCGGCCCCGACCAGCCGCCCGTCGTGGAGATGCTGCCCGGGGTCACCGTCCACCACATCCCCGCCGGCCCCTACGGCTCCCTCGACAAGAACGCCCTGGCGCACTACCTGTGCCCCTTCATCTTCGGCGTGCTCCAGGCCGAGGCCGGCAACGAGCCCGGCCACTACGACCTCGTCCACGGCCACTACTGGCTGTCGGGCCGCGCCGGCCTGGCCGCCGCGCACCGCTGGGGCGTCCCGCTCGTGCAGTCCATGCACACCCTGGCCCGGGTGAAGAACCTCGCGCTGGCCCAGGGCGACACCCCCGAACCCGACAGCCGGGTCCGCGGCGAGGACCAGCTCGTCCGCCAGGCCGACCACCTGGTCGCCAACACCGGCGTGGAGCGCGGCCAGCTCATCGAGCACTACGGCGCCGACCCCGGCCGCGTCAGCACCGTTGCGCCCGGCGTGGACCTGGAGCTGTTCAGCCCCGGCTCCCGCCAGGAGGCGCTGCGCGCGGTCGGCCTGCCCGGCGACGCCGAACTCCTGCTGTTCGTGGGCCGGGTGCAGCGCCTCAAGGCCCCCGACGTGCTGCTGCGGGCCGCCGCCGCGCTGCTGGAGCGCGACCCCGCGCTGCGCGACCGCCTGGTGGTGGCGATCGTCGGCGGGCTGTCGGGCGGCGACCTCTCCCAGCCGCGCATGCTCGCCGAACTCGCGCGCTCGCTGGGGGTGGCCGACATCGTCCGCTGGGAGCCGCCGCGCTCGCGCGCCGAACTCGTCTCCTACTACCGGGCCGCCACCGCCACGGTCGTACCCTCCTACTCGGAGTCCTTCGGGCTGGTGGCGGTGGAGTCCCAGGCGTGCGGCACACCGGTCGTCGCCTCGCGGGTGGGCGGCCTGCCCACGGCGGTGCGCGACGGCGCCTCGGGCGTGCTCATCGACGGCCACCGCCCCGAGGACTACGCGCGGGTGCTGCACCGGCTGGTCCGCGAGCCCGCCTGGCGCGCGCGCCTGGGCGCCGAGGGGCTCCGGCACGCGGCCGGACTGGGGTGGGACGCCACGGTCGACGGCCTCCTCGGGGTCTACCGTGAGACTTTGGTCGGCGGGCGCCTGCCGCTCGCCGCAGGGCAGTAGGGACCGCCGCGAACAGCGCGGGGTCCGCGGCGGGCACCGCCGGGCCGGCGCCCGCCGGCAAGGGTCGACAGTTTCGAGGACGCATGTCAGAGCAAGCCAGGGCGGCCGCGGTCGCCGCCGTCGAGGCCGCCGTCAAGGAGGCCGAACTGGAGGTCGAGCGGTCCTCCCCCGAGTCGTTCGTCGTGGCGCTGCCCGGCCGGCGCAAGCTCAAAACGATGGTCGTCATCAGCGTGGGCGAGCACAGCCTGCTGGTGAAGACGTTCTTCTGCCGCCGCCCCGACGAGAACCACGCCGAGTTCTACCGGTGGCTGCTGCAGAAGAACGACGCCATGTACGGCATGGCGTTCTCCGCCGACGAGGTCGGCGACGTCTACATCTCCGGGCGCCTCCCCCTGGCCGGCGTCACCCCCGAGGAGGTCGACCGGCTGCTGGGGTGCGTGCTCAGCTACTCCGACGACAACTTCAACGGCGCCCTGGAGCGCGGGTTCGCCACCTCCATCCGCAGGGAGTGGGACTGGCGCTACCGGCGCGGCCACAGCCTGCGCAACCTGGAGGCGTTCCGCCACCTGGTGGAGGAGGACCGGCAGGCCCCGCCCGCGCGCGGCTGAGGGGGGTCGGGGACGCCGGGGGCGCCGGGCTCGCCGGACGGCACGGGAGTGCGGGCCGGGGCCGGGGGACCGGGGGCCGGGCCGCACAAGTACCGCCCGGGCACCGGACGGCCAAATGGTCTGGACCATTCACGCCCCCGTGGCCCGCCGTCCGCCCGCAAGTCGCTAGGCTGGCCACCATGGCGACTCTCGTTCTACTGCGACACGGTGAAAGTGTCTGGAACGCCGAAGGGCTGTTCACCGGCTGGGTGGACGTCGACCTGTCGGCCACCGGCGAGGAGGAGGCGCGCAGGGGCGGGGAGCTGCTGCGCGACGCCGACCTCCGTCCCGGCATCGTGCACACCTCGGTGCTCAAGCGCGCGATCCGCACGGCCAACATCGCCCTGGAGGCGGCCGACCTGCACTGGCTGCCGGTGCGCCGCTCCTGGCGCCTCAACGAGCGCCACTACGGCGCCCTGCAGGGCAAGAACAAGGCCCAGACCCGCGAGGAGTACGGCGACGAGCAGTTCATGGTCTGGCGCCGCTCCTACGACACCCCGCCGCCGCCGATCGCCGACGACGACCCCTACTCGCAGGTGAACGACCGCCGCTACGGCCAACTCCCGCCGGAGCTCATGCCCCGCACGGAGTGCCTGGCCGACGTGGTCGACCGCATGCTCCCCTACTGGTACGACGTCATCGTCCCCGACCTGGCCGCCGGCCGCACCGTCCTGGTCGCCGCCCACGGCAACTCCCTGCGCGCCCTGGTCAAGCACCTCGACAAGATCGACGACGAGACCATCGCCGGCCTCAACATCCCCACCGGCATCCCCCTCGTCTACGAACTCAACGACGACTTCACCCCGCGCAAGCAGGGCGGAGAGTACCTCGACCCAGAGGCCGCCAAGGCCGCCATCGAGGCCGTCAAGAACCAGGGCAAGAAGTAGCCCGTTCGCCCAAGGCCCCCTACCGGAAATTTTCTTCGGTAGGGGGTTTTTCATGGTCATTGACCGCGATCACGCTGATGCGGCCGACGTTCATCGATCGCTCACCCATTGCGGCGCAGAGCATGAAGCGGGAAACCGGTCAAGGGGCGGTGCGGGCTCAGTTCGGGGGTTCCTCTCTGGGATCGGAGGTGGGGGCCTCTGCCGGGGCCTGGATGGGGTGGGTGACTCTTTTTCCAGTTGCGTCGCGTTCGGTGAGGGCTATGGCGTCGAAGAAGCCGACGCTTCCGAACAGGGTGCAGATGGCGATCGGAACCGACAGGAGCCACCACCAGCCGCCCTGGAGCATGGGGAACGTCAGGGCCACGGCCACCGCGAGCAGGAAGGACGTGAACGAGATCCCCGTCCAGTCGCGGGACTTTCTGGAGCGGTTGGCGATCAGGTCGGCCAGGGAGCGTTCGATGCGGGCCTGGAGTGGGGCCCGCATGGGGCTGGTTTCCGGCAGGAGGGACAGCAGTTCCAGTTCGTGCTTGATCTCGTCGTAGGCGTGCCCCTTGCGCCGGCTCTGTAGGTAAACACCCGCCAGACCGAGCGCGGCCACCGCTACCGCCGAAACCGGTTCCAGGTTCATGACGGGATGGTGCCAGAGGGCGTGAGCGGGCACGAACCCTTTGCCGGGGCCGGACGCACTGATCGGCGGTGCGGGGCCGCGGACCGACTTCGGGCGCCGCGATCCCGACTGCGATTACGGCACGGGCGGTGCCGGCCGCGCCGCCGGTGCCGACTGCGGGAACAGGACCGGCGGCGCCAGGGCTGACGGCACCGGTGTCAGTACACCAGGGCCTGGGCGCCGTCCCGGGTGATCTCCTCGACGAAGGTGGGGGCTCCGGCGATGCGGACGCCGTCGATGAGGTCGGCCTGGGTGAGTTCGCGGCGGGCGGCGCACTGGGTGCAGACCGTGATCGAACCGGCGGCCAGCACCGACTCCAGCAGGTCCGGCAGCGGGGCGGCGTGCGGGAGGGAGAACTCGGCGGCGCGGCCCGGCACCGCGAACCACGACGCCTCTCCGGTCAGCCACAGCGACACCTGCACGCCGCTGGCCACCGCCGCCGCAGCGACCGTGAACGCCTGGTTGCAGCGCTCGGGGTCGTCGTGGCCCGCGGTGGCCTTGATCACGAGAGTGCGGTCCATGGGGGCCAGCGTAACGGCACCCGGTGACGCTTCGGGCACGCTCCCGGCCGGTGGGGCCGTTACCGCCGATGCCGCAGGGGCTTGGCATCAGGTCCTTTCGGCCTCTCCGCGCGTCCGTCAACGCTGCGGACCTCGCGCGCTGCGCCTGCTCAGGCCCCCGCCAGCGTCAGCAGCAGCCCCGCGCACGCCGACACCACCGCTCCGCCGCACAGCAGCAGCGCGTTGGTCCCGCCGACCGCCTGCGGCTCCTCGGCGGGGCGGCCGTGCTCGATGCGCAGGCGGCCGTCCGGCGGCGCCGTGATCACCGGGTGGCCCTCGCGCAACTCCAAAAGACCGGTCACCACCACCGGCTCCCCCGGGCGCAGGATCCACTCGCGGTACTCGAACTCGATCGTCTCGCCGCGGAACAGCCCCGAGATGCGGCCCTTCACCCGCGGCAGCAGGTCGTCGGCCGGAGCCGGCACCCCCCGCTGCGGCCGCCCCACCACGCGCTGCAGGCACAGGTCCGCGCCCTTGAGGGCGGCGTCCTCGGGCTCCACCAGCACCGGCATCGGGTCGCGGCGGCGCTCGGGGTCGGCGACGATCCCGAACCGCTCCGTGGAGGCGTAGTCGGCGATGGAGTCGCAGTCGCGCACCCGCACCCGCTCGCCCGTGTCCGAGTCCTGCGTCAGCGACCAGTAGTGCCGCAGCACCTCGTGGCCGTGCCACACGCAGTCGTGGCGTGCCAGCCGCGACTCGATCGGCCCGGCCGGCCCCGGCACCGCCACCCCCGACACCGTGACCACGCTGCCCACCTGGCCGGTGAAGGCGCGCGGCCGGACCTGCTCCACGTCGCGCTGGTGCGACCACCGGCGCAGCGCCAGCACCGCCGGCGGTGCCAGCACCAGCGCGCCGAGCAGGAGGGCCACCCCGATGATCACCAGCATTGAAGGCCGCCTCTCTGGGTCGCGAGTGGGAATGCCGCGTACGCGCCGCACCGCCGCGCCGCGGATTGCATCCTCTTTACCAGGTGCCGCGGGGACCGCGGGCACGGCGCGGTGGCCGCTTCCCGACCGGCGTGCGCCCGCGCGTGTTCGAGTGAACACCGTAATACCTGAGGGGAGAGTCCGGACCGTGAATAACAGTTGGATTACGCACCCCGGGCGGCGAACACGAAGTGTCACCCGGCCGCCCGGCCCCCGGCGCGCTGCGTACGGCCCACCCGGGCACGGCCACTACGCTCGAAGACTATGCAGCCCGAGGTGCACCCCGATCTGGAGAAGCTGTCGTTTTTGATCGGTCGCTGGGAAGGCGTCGGCGTCGCCGGCTACGCGGACATGGACGAGTTCCAGTTCGGCCAGGAGATCGAGTTCACCAACGACGGCGGCCCCTGCCTGACCTACCGCAGCCGCGTGTGGCGGCTGACGTCCGACGGCTCCCTCGCCGACCTGTGGACGTCGGAGTCCGGCTACTGGCGCTGCCGCACGGCCGAGGCCGCGCGGCCCGCCGAGCCCGACGCCGCCCCGGTGCACGTCGAGGCCCTGATCGCCCACCCCGAGGGCTACAGCGAGGTCTACCTCGGCACGGTGTTCGCCACCCGCGTGGAACTGGTGACCGACGCGGTGCTGCGCACCGAGACCGGTGAGCAGGTCACCGCCGGCCGCCGCCTCTACGGCCTTTTCGGCGACCAGCGCGAGACCCTGGGCTACGCCTGGGACATGGCGGCGCGCGGGCACGAGATCCGCTCGTTCATGTCGGCGCAGTTCAAGCAGGTGAGCTGAGCCCGCGGGCGCGCCGCGCCGCGCCCGCGGGCGCCGTGCCGCGCCGACAGGGTGACGCCCACGCACGCGGCCTTCCGCCCGCTTCGCGGGCGGGTCGGGATCCTTCACAGGTCCACAGGTCCGCCCGGCGCCTGAAGTCAAGAGGCCCCCAGGAGGCGGGAGATCTCGTGGGCCGCCGCCGCGACCTGCTCGCCGCGCCAGGCCGCGGTCCCCTCCGTGGGCAGGTGCACCAGGGCGGCGGCGCTGACCCCCGCCACCACCTCGCCGGTGTAGTCGGTGATGGCGGCGCCCACCGCGTGGACACCCAGCTCGTTCTCCTCGCGGTCCTCGGCGTAGCCCCGCGCGCGCACCGTCTCCAACTCCGCGCGCAGCCGCTCCTCGTCGGTGATGGTGTTCGGGGTCCGGGACGGCATCCCGGTGCGCTGCAGCAGCGCGTGCACGCGGTCCTCCGGCAGCCGCGCCAGCATCGCCTTGCCGACCGAGGTGCAGTGCAGCGCCAGCTGCATGCCCACCCGCGACGCCAGGTGGTAGGGCTTGGAACCCTCCAGCTTGGCGGCGTAGACGGCCTCGTCTCCGGTGAGCACGGCCAGGTGCACGGTCCACTCGGTGCTCTGCTGGAGCCGGTTCAGCACCGGGTAGGAGCGCTGCGGCAGGTCGAGCTGGCGCATGTAGCGGCCCGCCAGCGACAGCACGCGCGGCCCGCCGGTGTAGTGGCCCTGCCCGTCGGTGCGGACGAAGTCGCGCGCCACCATCCGCTGCAGGATGCGGTGCACGGTCGGCTTGGGCAGGTCCGTGGCCGCCGCGATGTCGGCCAGCCGCGAGGTGTGCGCCAGCGCTTCCAGGACGTCCAGCGTCCGATCCGTCACCGTCTCCTTCTCACGCCCAGCAGCCATGCCTCGATTATCCGCGCTCGCGGGGGCGCGGCGGGGCCGGGTGCGGCGGCGCGCCGCTCCCCCGCCCCATGGCCGGTCCCCGCACGCGCCCCGCGGTCTACGCCACCCGCGGCAGGACCTGCTCCACCATCCGGTCGAGCATCGCCAGGTCCTCCTCCACCGGCCGGAAGCGGTCCGGGCTGCCGGGGTAGGTGTCGAACAGCACGTGCTCGGCGCCCAGCTCGGCCAGCTCGTCGAGGTCGCGGCGGATCTGGTCCAGCGTGCCCTGGCCCACAAGACGGTCCTCGCCGTCGATGGGGCCGTCCGTGACCAGCAGCGGCAGCCGCGGCGCGAACTCCGGCGGCCGCTCCCGGCCGGCCTCGGCCGCGGCGCGGCGCAGCGCGGCCAGGCCCTCGCGCAGGTCGGCCATGCGCTGGTTGAGCGGGTGCCAGGCGTCGCCGTAGCGCACCGCGCGCCGCAGTGCGGCCGGGCTCGCCCCGCCCACCCACACCGGCGGGACGCGCACCGGCAGCGGCCCGGTGGCGGCGCGCTCGAACGACACGAACTCCCCGGCGAAGGAGAACTCCTCCTCACGCCAGGCGCGCGTGATGACCTCCAGGTACTCGTCGGTGATCGCGCCGCGCCGGTGGAACGGCACGCCCAGGGCCGCGTACTCCTGGCGCGGCCAGCTCACGCCCACGCCCAGGATCAGCCGGCCGCCGCTGAACCGGTCGATGTTGGCGGTGACGCGGGCGGTGTGCAGGGGGTGGCGGTAGGGCAGGATCGCCACGGTCGTGCCCAGTTCGACGCGCCGGGTCTGGCCCGCCAGCCAGGCGAGCGTGGTGAACGGGTCGTAGAAGGGCGCCGGGTAGACCTGGGCCACGTCGGGCGTGATGGCGACGTGGTCGGAGATCATCGCGGAGTGGAACCCGCGTTCCTCGGCGTAGCGCGCCCACCGCAGCAGGGTGTCGGGGGTGGTGCCGGACGTGAAGTTGAGGATGTTGACGCCGAAGCGCATGGTCGCTGTCGAGCCTTCCGAGTCGGTTCCTGGGCAGTCGGCGGCCGGCGACCGCGGGCGCCGCCGGGTGCCGTCTGGGGTGCGGTCGAGGTGCCGGGGGGACGGCGCCGCACCGGGCGAGGCTACCCGCCGCCTCGGCGTTGCCCTGGGCCGGGGCTCGGGCTGCCGCCTCGGCGGCCGGGCACCGCCCCGCGGCGCTTCCGGGAGCGCGTTCGGCGCCCGCCGCCGCCCGCCGCCGCCCGCCGCCGCCCGGTGTGCCGAGTACCGGTTGCCGGGGCCGGGTGGGCAGGACCGGATGGCGGTGGGGGTTCGGGGCGATTGCGGCCGCGGATGTGGCGTTGGGGCTGCGGACCGATACCCCGTGTGCGGTCGCCGCGCGCCGCCTTCCCTCGCGCGCCGCCTTCCCTCGCGCTCCGCGCTCACCGCGCTCCCCGCGCACGGCGGACCCGCCGTGCCCGCCGCTGCCCGCTACCCACCCGCCGTGGGCCCGCCGCATAGCCTCCGGGCGGTCGACCTCCCGGGTCAGGACATCGGTTCCTCGTCCTCGTGCGGCGCGGCCCCGGCGCCCGGTCCGCGCCCGCCGCCGGCCTCCCGGCCGCGCGGCGCGCCGTCCTCCGTGTCCGTCCCCCTGCCCGTGCCCGCGGCCCCGCCCTCCCCCGGCCCCTCGCCTTCGCCGAGGGCCCCGGCCGGGTGTGTGCCGAATCCCGTGTCCGACATCACGTCGGCCTCCTCCGCCCACCGCGCCCAGTCCGCCAGCGCCTCGTTCACCCTGATCCCGGCCTCGATCGCCACCCGCATCGCGCGCGTCGGCGGGGCGCTCCCCCACTCGCCGCGGTCCTTGGACTCCGCGTAGCCGCGCAGCGTCGCCGCCATCGCCGTGAAGTGGGCGCGCTCCCGCTGCAGGTAGGCCGTGCGCTCGCCCGGCTCCATCAGCCAGCAGAAGTAGGCGCGCTGCAGGGTCTCCATCCGCAGGGCGTGGTCGGTGTCCTCGGTCGTGAGCCACTGCCGCACCTCGGCCATCCCGGCGTCGGTGATGCGGTACGCCTTGCGCCCGCGCGGCCCGTGGCTCTCGACCTCGGCCAGCCCTTCCTTCGCCAGCCGGGTCAGCTCGACGTAGATGCGCGGGTGCTGAGCGGGCCACACCAGCCCCAGGGACTCCTGGAAACGACGCGCGAGGTCGTAGCCGCTCGCGGGGCCCTCAGCGAGCAGACCCAGCAGTCCGTGGCGCAACGACATGTCCTGGCTCCTTCGTGATCAGCACTAACACCATCTTGACATGCCCCAATCCACCGCTACTCTCAGAGATGTACCTACAGACATGTCGGTACATACTTGTGAATTGAGTGGAGAGAGAAGGCCTTCCCATGGCGGACGCCACCACGTCTGCGGCCGTACTGATCACCGGCGCCACCGGGGGCGTCGGCATCGAGGCCGTCCGCGCGCTGACCGCGAAGGGCTTCCGCGTCTACGCCGCGGCCCGCAACCCCGACGCGGTGCCGCGCGGCGCCGGGATCCACCCGGTCCGGCTCGACGTCACCGACCCCGCCGGGGTCGCCGCCGCAGCCGACGAGCTCCGCGCCCAGGGCGTCACATCGCTGCGCGCCGTCGTCAACAACGCCGGAATCATCGTCCAGGGCCCCCTGGAGGTCGTTCCCGACGACGAACTGCACCGCCAGTTCGACGTCAACGTCTACGGCCCCGCACGCGTCATCCGCGCGTTCCTGCCGATGCTGCGCGCCGGACAGGGCCGCATCGTCAACATCACCGCCGGCACCGCCCGCATGGCGGTCCCCTACCTCGCCCCCATCTCGGCGAGCAAGGCCGCGCTGCAGTCCATGTCCGACGCCCTGCGCGTGGAGCTGGCGCACCTGGGCGTGGACGTGGTCGTCGTCGAACCCGGCACGATGGACACCCCGATCTTCGCCACCGCCGCCGAGGCCGCGGCCAAGGCCCAGGCCGGCGCCGACCCCGCCGTGCTCGCGCTCTACCGCGACCAGGTCGCGGCCATGGAGCGCGTGCAGGCCAGCGGCAAGCCCGGCCCGCCGCGCCTGGTCGCCGACGCGATCGTCACCGCCGTCACCGCCACCCGCCCCAAGGCGCGCTACAGCGTCGGCGGCGACACCCGCGTCCTGGGGCTGCTCAGCTCACTACCGCTGCGCACCCGCGACCGCCTCGTCCGCCAGGCCATAGGGCTCGACAAGGCCGCCGCGGCCAACACCGCCGGCGCCGCCAAGTAGCCGGGGGTCCGCCGCCATGAGTCCGTCCTCGGCCGCCCCTCAATCCCGCCCGCGCACCGTCGTGCTGGTCGGCGTGTCCTCGGGGATCGGCCGCCACGCCGCCCTGCGGCTCGGCCGGCAGGGCCACCGCCTCCTCCTCGTGGGCCGCGACTCCCGGCGCGGGGAATCCGTGGCGGCGGCCGTCAACGCGCGCGCGGGCGACCCGCGCCGCGCCGTGTTCATCGCCGGCGACGTCTCCACGCGCGCCGGGATCGAGGCGGTGGTGGAGCGCGTCACCGCCCTGACCGACCGCGTGGACACGCTCCTCAACAACGCCGGGGTCATGCTGCCCGGCCGGCAGATCACCGCCGAGGGCCACGAGATGCACTTCGCGGTGCACCACCTCGCGCCCTGGACCATGACCGGGCTGCTGCTGCCGCTGCTGGAGCGCGGCGACGGGCGCATCGTCAACACCGGCTCCGAGGGGCACCACACGACGCTGACCGGGATGCGGGTGGCGCTGGACTTCGACGACCTGGAGAGCGAGCGGTACTCGATGTTCCAGGCCTACAGCCGGAGCAAGCTGGCCAACCTGCTCTTCACCTACGAGTTCCACCGCCGGTATCCCCGCTTCACGACCGCGGCCGTGCACCCGGGAATGGTCAGCACCCGGCTGATCCGGGGGGCGGGGCTGCGCAACCCGCCGCTGTGGCTGCTCTACCAGGCGATGCGGCCGACACTGCTGCGGCCCTCGCAGGGCGGCAGGCCGCTGGCGCACCTGGCCACCGCGCCCGACATCGCCAACGGCCGCTACTACGACCGGTTCACCCCGCGCGCCTCGTCGGCGGCGTCGATGAACGAGGCCGACGCCCGGCGCCTGTGGGAGATCACCGAGTCCCTGCGCGGACCGCTGGAGCCGAGCCCGGCCCCCGACGGGGTTGGCGGAGGCGACATGCCGGGCGGCTGACAGGAGGGGCCACCGGGGGCTACCGGGGGGCCACCGGAGGGGCCACGGGGCGGCCGGGAGACCGGGCGGCCCACCGGGCAGACCGGGCGGCCGGGAGACCGGGCGGCCCGGAGGGAGCGGGCCAGTCGGACGGCCGGGGAGGGAGGGGCAGGGGACAGGTGCGGGCAGGTGCGGCGGCCCATGGGGGCGCCGCCGCAGCGGTCGGGCCCCCGGGTCCTCTTCCGGCTCCCGCCCCCATCACGCTTTGCCGGTGGTGCCCGCCGGTGGGGCACGAGCGTTCCCGGCCGGCCGCCCGGCCGTCCTCGGCTAGGGTTCGGCGTCCTCCGCCCAGCCCGCGTCATGCACGAGCAGCGCGACCTGCACCCGGTTCGACAGCCCCAGCTTGGCCAGGATCCGAGACACGTGGGTCTTCACCGTCGGCACGCTCACGTGCAGCGACGCGCTGATCTCCGCGTTGGACGCCCCCGCGCCCACCGCCACCGCCACCTCGCGTTCGCGGTCGTTCAACCGCTCCAGCCGCTCCCGCGCCCGCGCGCGGCGGCGGTCCTCCTCCGCACCCGGACCCGCCGCGCGGGCGATCAGGCGGCGGATCACCGGCGGCGACAGCACCGGCTCGCCCCGCGCGACCCGCCGCACCGCCTCCACGATCTCCGCCGGCGGGGTGTCCTTCAGCACGAACCCCGCCGCACCGGCGCGCAGCGCGCGCAGCACGTGCTCGTCGGCGTCGAACGTCGTCAGCACGACCACCTCGGGCGCCCGGCCCCGCGCCCGCAGCGCCTCCGTGGCCGACAGCCCGTCCACCACCGGCATCCGGATGTCCATCAGCACCACGTCGGGCCGGTGCCGCTCCACCAGCGCGGGCACCTCCGAGCCGTCGCCCGCCTCACCCACCACTGCCAGGTCCGGCGCACCGCCCAGCATCATCGCCAGCCCGGCGCGCAGCAGCGGATCGTCGTCCACGATGGCGACACGGATGGGCTCGGCGGGCCGCGCCGCGGGCTGCCCGGAGTCGGAGGCGGTCATACGGGCCAGGGTAGCCAGGCCGCCAGGCGAAACCCGCCCTCGCCGTCAGGCCCGTGGGTCAGGCGCCCGCCCGCCAGCGACACCCGCTCGGCCAGCCCGATGAGGCCCTGGCCCCCGCCGGGGGCGCCGACTCCGGCACCGGCGCCGACACCGCCGCCCGCAGTCGGGGCGGGGGCCGCAACCGGGTCCGGGGACGGCGCCGAGGACCCCGGACGGCCTGGGCCGTGCGCCGGCGCCGCGCCGTTGCGCACCTCCACCTCCAGGCCGTCGCCGGCCGCGCCGCGCAGCACCACCCGCACCGCGGCGCCCGGCGCGTGCCTGCGGGCGTTGGTCAGCCCCTCCTGCACGATCCGGTAGGCCGTGCGCCCCACCGTGTCGGGCGCGCGCCCCGCCACCGCCTCCTCCAGCGTCACCGGGGTGCCCGCCTCCACCGACTCCGCCACCAGGCTCCGCACGTCGGCCAGCGTCGGCTGCGGCAGCTCACCCACCGGCGCCCGCAGCACACCGATGACCTCCCGCAGGTCCTGCAGCGCCTGGTGGGCGCTGCCCCGGATCACCGCCGCCGCACGCGCGACCTCCTCGGGGGGCGCGTCGGGGCGGTACTCCAGCGCGCCCGCTTGCACGCTCAGCAGCGACAGCCGGTGCCCCAGCACGTCGTGCATCTCGCGGGCGATCTGCTCGCGCGCCCGCATCTGCGCCTGCTCGGCCCGCAGCTGCGCCTCGGCCTCGGCGCGCACCGCCCGCTCGCGCAGCGACACCACCAGTTGCCGCCGGTGGCGGACCATCATCCCCCAGCCCAGCACCGCCAGCACCGTGATGGCGGTGAAGCCGACGATCCACAGCATGTCGTCGTCGGGCGCGTCCGGATTTCCGGCGAGCAGCAGGTACAGCCCGAAGTACAGCGCCTGGGCGACGACGACCGCCGTCCCCACGGGCGCCGCGACCTTGGCGGGCCGGTGCACCGCGACCGTGAACAGCGCGACGAACTGGGCGCCGTCGGCGAGCGTCGCGTAGGACGACAGCGGGATGAGGCCCAGCGCCAGGCCCACCGGCCAGCGGCGGCGCAGCCACAGCGCGGCGCAGGCGAGGACGCACGCGGTCTGCTCGCGGATCAGCGCGACGTCGGAGACCTCGGGGTCCTCCTCCAGGGCGATCGCCCAGGCCAGCCCGTAGAGCACGGCGACCGTGAACAGGCCGATGTCCACGACCCACTCGCGCAGGCCGCGCCGCCGGTGGGCGCGCGCGGTGGCGCCGGGTGCCGTGGCGCCGGGTGCGGGCGGGCCGCCGCCGGGCCGGGCCGGGGCGGGCTGGGAAGGGGGCGCGGGGCCGTCCATGCCTGCGAACCTACTCGCCGCGCGACCGTCGGCGGCGCCTCCCGGCGGGATCGGCGACCAAAGTCGCGGCCGTGTCCGACCTTGGTCGCACGGCCGGGGCGCAGGCCGATGCCGTGGTCGCGCGGGTCGATACCGGCGGCCGATGCGGCGGGGGCGCGGCGCGGGCTAGCGTCGGGTGCATGGCACGAGTCGTGCAGGTGCTGGGGCTGGCCGTCTGCCTGGTCGGTGTGGGCGGGCTGGTCGACCACCTCGGTCCGCGCGCGTGGGAGGGCGTCCTCCTGCTCAACCGGGTGCCGCTGCTCGCCGGGTACGAGGTCTTCGCCAACGCGTCGGTGGCCATCGTCGGCGCCGCCGTCGTCGTGGCCGCCGGCCGGCTGCGAGCGGCCGCGCGCGAGGCGGAGGCCGGGCACGCGGCGCGGCCCGGCGGGACGGACGGAGGGGCGGGGGCGGAAGGCGTGGTGGATTCGAGTGGCACTGCGGGCGCGGCAGGTGCGAGGAGCGCCGTGAGGCGAACGGAGGAAGGGGTGAGGGAGATGAGTCCGCGAGCGTCGTCGGCGCCGGGCGCCACGGTGGTCAGCCCGTCCGTCGGCGACCGGCTGCTGATGTGGGGCCTGCTGCCGGTGGTGGGAGGGGCGCTCGGTGCGCTGCTCAAACCGCTGTCCGACTGGGCGCTGTCCCTGCCGTGGTTCCCGTTCGAGGGCCCGATGCGGCTCGTCACCTCGATCCCCGACACCCCTGCCACGATCGGCGGCACGGTGGTGGGCGTGATCGCGGGCCTGGTGCTGGCGATGATCGGCGAGCACGAGGCGGGGACGGTCGCGGTCACCGACGAGGAGGTGACGGTGACGGCCAACGGCCGGACCCGCACGGCGCCGCGTGAGCGGGTCAGCGCGGTGTTCAAGGACGGCAAGCGCCTGGTGCTGCTGGACCCGCGCGGCGGGGAACTGGCGAGCGGCGTGGTCGACCTCAAGCCCCACCGCCTGGCACAGGCGTTCCGCGCCCACGGCTACCCCTGGCGGGGCGACGGCGATCCCCACGCGGGGGATTTCCGCCGCTGGGTCCCGGGCCTGCCGGAACTACCGGCGGGCGCCCACGCCTTGCTCGCGGCGCGCGCCAAGGCCCTGGAGAAGGACCAGTCATCGGACGCGGAGGACCTGCGCGAAGAACTCAGCACCCTGGGCGTGGTCGTGCGCGACGACCGCAACCGCCAGTACTTCCGCCGCGTCCCCGACGCGAGTGAGGAGTAGGCCGGGCGGACGTCGTTGGCCCGAGGTACGGTGACGAGGACGGCGGAGAAGAGGACAGGATTTGGCCGCCAATGCCCCAAACTTCGACGGATTCAGTCTCAGATCGATAACGCCCCCGCATTCCCCCAGGTCCCGAAGGGGTGTTCCCCGCAAGCGCGGGGATGGCCCGCGCCCTCCGGCACCCGCCGGAGGGCGCTTTTTGTGTTCCCCGCAAGCGCGGGGATGGCCCCCGGCTGGACATGCTCCTCAAGGCCGCCTTCGCGTGTTCCCCGCAAGCGCGGGGATGGCCCGCGGGAGCCTTCACGCCCGCCTCACTGCGTGCTGTGTTCCCCGCAAGCGCGGGGATGGCCCCATCAGCACCATGGCGACCGCCACCAGGCCCAGGTGTTCCCCGCAAGCGCGGGGATGGCCCGCGCCCTCCGGCACCCGCCGGAGGGCGCTTTTTGTGTTCCCCGCAAGCGCGGGGATGGCCCGTCCGCGATCGGCCGGGACATGCGCGGCGGCCTGTGTTCCCCGCAAGCGCGGGGATGGCCCCACGGGATTGCCGTCGTGCGTGAACTTTTGCTCGTGTTCCCCGCAAGCGCGGGGATGGGTTGCCCCTGGATCCCGCACCGACCGCGCGGGGACTCGCTACGCGTCCAAGTACGTCAGCACTGCACGCACCCTGCGGTGACCCGAGTCTCCCGGGTCCAAGTCCAGCTTGGCGAAGATGTTGCCGATGTGCTTGTGCACCGCCCGCTCCGTTACCACCAGCTTTTCGGCGATCTCGGCGTTGCTCAGCCCCTGCGCCATATGTTCCAGGACCTCGCGCTCGCGGGCCGTCAGCCTTGTCAGGGGGCTGTCGCGCCGCACGAGCAGCTGTCCGATCACGTCCGGGTCGATCGCCGTGCCTCCGGCCGCCACCCGCTTCAGCGCGTCGATGAAGTCCCCGACCCGGCTCACCCGGTCCTTCAGCAGGTAGCCCACCCCGCCCCGGCCGTCCGACAGCAGTTCCCGCGCGTAGACCTGCTCCACGTACTGCGAGAACACCAGCACCGGCAGCCCCGGCACCAGCCGCCGGGCCGCCAGGGCCGCCTGCACGCCCTCGTCGCGGAACGTCGGCGGCAGCCGGACGTCCACCACCGCCGCGTCCGTGCCGCCCTCCTCCACGATCTTCAGGAACGGCGCGGCCTCGTCCACCGTCGCCACCACCTCGAAGCCCGACGTACTCAGCAGCAGGTTCAGCCCTTCGGCCAGTACCGCGCTGTCCTCCACGATCACGACCCGCATGGCAGCAACGCCTCCACTCTCGTCGGTCCCCCAACCGGGCTGACCACGGTGAACTCCCCGTCCAGCGCCGCCACCCGGCGCCGCATCCCGCCCACACCGGTGCCGCCGTCCTCCGCGACCCCGCCGCGCCCGTCGTCGGTGACCGCGATCCGCAGCCACCCCCCGATCCGCGAGAGGCTGATCTCCGCCCGCGACGCCTCCGCGTGCTTGGCCACGTTGGTCAGCGCCTCAGCCACCAGGTGGTAGGCGGTGGCCTCCACCGACGCCGGCACCGCGCCCAGGTCGTCCACCGACACCGTCGCCGGGACCACGCTGCGCGCCGCCAGCGCCTCCACCGCGCCCACCAGCCCCCGGTCCGACAGGACCGGCGGATAGATCGTGCGGATGACCTGCCGCAGCTCCGTCATCGCCTCCTCGGCGCCCGACTGCGCCTCGGCCAGCAGCCGCGCCGCCTGCTCCGGGTCCTCGCCCATCCGGCTCCGCGCCAGACCCAGCCGCATCGCCAGCGCCACCAGCCGCGCCTGGGTGCCGTCGTGCAGGTCCCGCTCGATGCGCCGCAACTCGGCGGCGTGGGCGTCCAGCGCCCCGGCGCGGGTGTGGCTCAGCGTCTCCACCCGCTCGGCCAACTGGGCCGCGCGCGAGCGGCCCAGCAGGGCGGCGGCGACGGTCGCGTGCAGCCGAGCCAGCGGCGCCACGCCCCACAGCAGCAGCGCCGCCAGGACGACGAACTGGACGGCGCCGTAGAGCAGCGCGGTCGGCCAGTCGGTGACCGACCGCAGCGCCAGGGTCGCCGGCTCCCCGTCGGGCGCCATCCACCACAGTGCCGTCTGCAGCAGCGTGCTGGGCACGCCGACCAGCGCCACCATGCCGAAGAGCCCCAGCAGAACACCCATGACGATGTGCCAGCCCAGCCAGGCCAGCTCCCGCAGGGTGACCGGGTCCAGGAGCGTGGCGCGCAGCCGCTCGCCGAACCCGGAGGGCAGGGGCCGGTAGCGGGCCGGGATCGCACGGCCCAGGAAGCCGCCGGTCCGGCGGCGCTCCTGGTCGGCCCACCTGCGCACCAGGGCCAGGTTCACCGGCAGCACGACGAGTCCCGCGCCGGCCGCCCCGATGAGCGCCACCGACACCATGAGCGTCGACAGGACCACCATCGACACGAGCGCGGTGCCCAGGCCGATGCTGAGATAGAGCGCCGCCCGCATGCCCTTTTCGGCGCGCGCGGTGAGGCGGGGGAACGGGGACATGTCCGCATTATCGCGGTCCGCGCCGCCGGTGACAGTGCAGCAGGCTCCACCATCGGGGCGGGTACCTGCGACCCCGGGGCGGCCGTGGACGGCCGCTGAGCCGTTCCGGCCGTCGGTTGGAACGGCCTTGGCCGCTCCCCGCCGCGCCTGGACGCGCTTCGGGGGACGCGTTGGCGGCCGTGCCGGGGATGGGCTTGGGCGGGCACTGTGCGACAGTCCGGCGCACACGCCGGACTACGCGGCGAGGCTCCGGTGCATCGGTGAGCGGCGGCGCGCGCCCTCACGCGGTCGTGATCCGCAGCGGGAACCGCCGGCTGCGGTGCGCAGCAGGCAACTCCCCGGGAGGGCCTTCGGGCCCGGGGCGGTGTGGGCACCACCGGGACCCCGGCGGTTCGCGCCGCCCTGCGCCGCTGGAGGCGGGGCGAAGCCGTCGGACCGCGCGCTTTGGCTGCGCCCAGCGCCTCAGTCCCGCTCCGACGGGCCTGCCCCGCCGCGCCGCAGGGCGGTGGCGGTGAGCCCCGCCAGCAGGGCCACCGCCGTCAGCGCCGTGAAACCCACCACGTACCCCCGAGGGCCGCCCCCGCCCGCGACCACCGCCAGCACCACCCCCGCCGCACCGAGGGCTCCGCCCACGCGCTGGGAGATGTTGACCAGGGTCGCGGCGTCGCCCACCCGGCCGGGCGGGACGGCGCCGTAGGCGGCGGTGACCGCCGGCATCTGCGCCAGCGCCATCCCCGCACCTCGCACCACCAGCACCACCGCCAGCGCGGCGGTGGACAGCGCTCCCTCCGGGCCCGGCAGGAGCACGGCGGCGGTGGCGGCCGCCAGCAGCACGGCCCCGACGACGCTGACCGCGCGCGGCCCCCGCCGGTCCGTCAGCGCGCCACCCGCGTACAGGGCGGCGGCGCTGCCCAGGCCCATCGCCAGCAGCAGCATCCCCGCCTCGGTACCCCCGCGCCCCGCCTCGGGCAGGTAGACCGCGAGCAGCAGCAGGCCGCCGTACATCGCCGCGCCGGTGAGGGCGGCGGTGGCCGTCGCGGCGGCGAATGCGGGACGGCCCAGCAGCCGCAGGTCCAGCAGCGGCGACGACGCGGCACGCACCGCCGCCACCGCGAACACCGCCACGAGGACCGCACCCGTCGCGGCGGCGAGCAGGGGAAGGGGTGCCGCGCCGCCGGCGCCGACCTCGGTCGCACCGAAGAGCAGCAGCGGCAGCCCGGTACCGAGCAGCAGCAGACCGCGCAGGTCCAGGCGGCGGGACCGGTCCGCCCGGCCGGCGGGCACCAGGGCCCGCGCCGCCAGCAGCGCGGCGATTCCCACCGGCACGTTGATCGCGAACACCCACCGCCACGACACGGCCTCCACGAGCAGGCCCCCCACGGCGGGCCCCACGGCCGGGCCGAGGCTGACCACCACGCCGAGCGCACCTATCAGCCGCCCCATGCGCTCGGCCCCGGCTTCGGAGGCGATCACCGCCTGCCCGGCGGGCACCATGGCCCCGGCCGCCAGGCCCTGCGCGGCGCGGGCGGCGATGAGGACCATCGGGCCCGGCGCCAGCGCGCACACCGCCGAGGCGGCCGTGAAGGCGGCCAGCGACACCGCCCACACCCGGCCGTGGCCGAAGCGGTCCCCCAGCCAGGCGGCGGCCGGAAGCGAGACCGCTCCGGCGACCAGGTAGCCGGTGGCCACCCACTGCACCAGCGCGAGGGTGGTGCCGAACTCCGAGCGGACCGGCTCCAGGGCCAGGTTGGCGACCGTGGAGTCGAGCATGGCCATGAACGCCCCGGAACCGGTGACGGCGGCCATCCACCAGATGCGGGCGGGGATGGGAACGGCGGCCGGCCGTTCGGGGCGGGCGCGCGGTGATCGGGATGCCATGGCGAGGGCGGTCCTTCCGCGGTGGGTCGGGGTGGGGCATGCAGGAGGCAGGCATGCGGGGGCCGGGCAGTGGCGGGTGGTGTCGCGGCACGTGGGCCGTCGCCTGTGGTGCCGCCGCCATTTTTATGATACGCATGTATCATAAAAATGGGCGCGAGGGCGCGAGGGCGCGAGGGCGCGAGGGCGCGAGGGCGCGAGGGCGCGAGGGCGCGAGGGCGCGAGGGCGCGAAGGCGCGAAGGCGCGAAGGCGCGAAGGCGCGAAGGCGCGAAGGCGCGAAGGCGCGAAGGCGCGAAGGCGCGAAGGCGCGAAGGCGCGAAGACGCACCGGCCGATGCCTTTCGGGCGGTGGGCCCGCTCCGCCGGCTTCGCGCTGTGCGGGACCGGGCGATCGGTACCGCGCGTGGCGCGGGTCTGGCGGCCGGAGGTTCCGTCCCCTACGCCGGGTGCGGAACCGTTCTGCACGTGGTGGCCGGCTTCGCGCTGTCGCGAACGGGGCGCCCGGTGGCGGGGGTACCGAAGGGGCCGGATGCGCCGCCCGGCCCGCTACGCGGGGGTCCCCCGGGGCCGGCGGGCCCCCGTCGGCGACCTGGCGGCCAAGCTCGCGGCGGGGCACGGCCGATGGGGCACAATCGGAAAGTGCCCAGGACCGTCGACCACGCGCAGCGCCGTACCCAGATCATCGAAGCACTCCTGCGCGTCGCCGGGCGCGACGGCCTGCACGCCGTCACCATGCGCTCCGTCGCCGCCGAGGCCGGGGTCTCACTGCGGCTGGTCCAGTACTACTTCCACAGCAAGGGCCGCCTGGTCAACACCGCCCTCACCCACCTGGAGGAGCGGAGCAACCGGCGGTGGGCCGAACGTATGGCCCGCGAGCCCGGCGGATCGGCGCGCGCCGCCGTCGAGGGGTTCCTCGCCGAGGCCCTGCCCACCGACGAGCACAGCCGCGCGTTCCACCTCGTCTTCGCCTCCTTCGCCGTCCTCGCCATGACCGACCCCGGCCTCGCCGAACAGCCGTTCGTGGCCGGCACCGACCGCATCGAGCGCCGCCTCACCGACCTCCTGGCCCGCGCCCGCGACGACGGCGAACTCGCCCCCGACCGCGACCCCGCCGCCGAGGCCGCCCGCCTGCTCGCCCTCAACCACGGCCTGGGCACCGACCTCCTCACCGGCCGCCGCACCCCCGACAGCGCCTGGGCGGTGCTCGCCTACCACCTCGACCAGGTGTTCACCGGCGCCGACCGCGCCCAGGGCCGCAGCCCGGACGGGCTATGAGGAATCCCCGCTCGCCCCTCGCGAGGCGCCCTCGCTCCGCGGAGGACTCCCGCCCGGAGCCGCGGCGACCACGAGGGTCCCTACCGCGGCGCCATAAGCCCCTGCGCCCCGCTACTCCTTGCCCAGGCCGTGGATGGCGCGGGACATGCGGCGGCCCAGGAACAGGTAGCCCAGCAGCGCGCCGGTCGTGTTGAGGATGACGTCGTCGATGTCGAACGCGCGCCCGGTGATCAGCGCGCCCTGGACCACCTCGACCAGCAGCATCGCCGCCGCGGCCATCAGCACCGTGCGCAGCACGCCGCGCGAACCGGGGAACAGCGTCGGCAGCAGCACCCCGAACGGCACCCCCAGCGCGATGTTCCCGCCCACCTGCTGGAGCGCCTCACGCGCCGGGGCGTCGAGGTAGTGGCGCAGCGACCAGCCGGGCTGCAGGTTGGTGTGCGTCTGCTCGACCGCGCCGGGCATCGGGGTGAGGGTGAGCTGCGCCAGCACCACCGCGAACGCCACCATCGCCGCGAACGCCGCGAGCACCGCGACCGCGCGCAGCAGCAGGTAGCCGAACCGCCGCAGCGCCTCGGCCGCCGACCGCCCCCCGCCGGGGGCCTCCCCCTCGCCCGACCGCGCTCCCCCGGACCGGCCCGCCGGCCCCTGGGCCATGGCGGTCTCCACCCGGCGCGCCCCCGCGCCGGAGCTCGGCCCCCTCGGCGGGCGCTCAGCGCCCCCCGCGTCGTCGGTGCCCTTCGCGTTCTCGGCGTCCGCGGCCGGGCGGACGGTGTCCTCGGTGCGTCCCTGGAAGCCCTTCACGACATCACACCCACGGGTCTCGGCGGCGCGCCGACGGGGGTGGCCGGCGCGTACGCGGTACCTACCGCGTGAGAGCGCCCTCTAACACCCTGTCGCCGACGGCGCGCCCTCCGCGACCGTGCCGGCGCCGCCCTCGTCCCTGGTCGGAGCGGCCCCGGCACCAACCCGTGGCGGCGCTAGGCCGTGGCGAGGTAGTCGGCGCAGGACTGCATCAGGAACTCGCTGCCCATCCGGGACATCTCGCACGCCTCGGCACTTGCGCAGGTCTGGTGGATCGTCAGCTCGGTCCGCCCGTCGCCCAGGTCGCGGAAGTCCTCGTACATCAACTCGGGCTCCTCCGCCATGGGCACCGAGGTCGCCGTCACGATCCGGCGGTGCTCCTCGACCACCGGGAAGGTGCCGCTGATCGGGTGCACCTCGCCCGTCGGCGTGACGATCTCGGCGCTGAAGGATCCGCCCGGCCGCACGTCCAGCTCCAGGGTCTCGCGCCGCGCGCCGAACACCGCGCTGAAGGGCTCCGGTGTGGACCAGACCTCCCACACCTTCTCGACCGGGGCGTCGTAGACCCGGGTCAGGGTGTAGCTGTGCTCGCGGCCCTGGGGGGTGGTGGTCTCGGTCATGGCGGACTCCCTCGCTCTCGTGTGCTTTCACAGCGGTAGACACCGGGGCCCGCCCGAACTCATCGCTCTGGCGGCCTCTTTTTCACGCCGGATGTCCACAGGCGCGCACCCGAAGCGGACGCGCACCCCAAGATCCCTTTAAGGTTCCCTTACCGCGATTTGAGCGGCGGAAAGTGAAGGGCGGGGGCCATGGCACAACGCAGGCGCGGCAACCGGCAACTCGGAGTCCGGCGCGACAAGAACGTCAAGCTCAGCCTGAGCGAGGACGAACACGCCCTGCTGTCCAAGGCCGCCCTCGCCAAGGACATGACCCTCAGCTCCTACTGCGCCGACGCCGCCGTCGCCGTCGCCCGCGACGAGGTCGACCCCACGCCGGACGTACGCCAGACCATGGTCGCCCTCAACGACCAGATCACCCGCCTGTGCGACGCCGGCGCCCTCCTCGGCGCCGGCGACCCCGCCGCCCCCCATCCCCCCGACGGCACCGCGGACACCCCCGGAGCCCTCCTCCGCCGCATCTCCCGGATCGTCGACGAACTGGAGGACACCGCCTACGAGCTGAAGCGGAGCGTGCGACGGTGATCGCCAAGGTCATGCGCGGCAGCGACACCTACGGCCTCCTGCGCTACCTCTACGGCCCCGGCCGCGCCAACGAGCACATCGACCCCCACCTCGTCGGCGCCTGGCGCCCCCTCGGCGTCCCCGACCCCGGCCGCTCCCCCGACGCCGCCCTCCCCACCCTCGCCCGCCGCCTCGACCAGTTCGTCGCCCCCGACACCCGCACCCGCCACGTCTGGCACTGCGCCGTCCGCGTCGCCCACGACGACCGCCCCCTCACCGACCCCGAATGGAACACCGTCGCCCGGCGCATCGCCGCCGCCGGCGGCGTCGCACCCCACGGCGACCCCCGCGGCTGCCGCTGGATCGCCGTCCGCCACGACGGCACCGAAAGCCACCACATCCACCTCGTCGCCACCCTCAAACGCCAGGACGACACCCGCCCCGACATCCACAACGACGCCCTGCGCCTGCGCGACGAGTGCCGCGCCCTCGAACACCACCTCGGCCTGCGCACCACCGGCCCCTCCAACGGCACATCCGACCGCCTGCCCAAACGCGGCGAGGTCGAGAAGGCCCTGCGGCGCGGCCGCAGCGAACCCGCCCGCGTCCTCCTCGCCCGCGAGGTCCGCACCGCCGCCGTCGCCGCCCACAGCGAGGACGAGTTCTTCGCCGCCCTCCGCGACGAAGGCGTCCTCGTCCACCGGCGCACCGACGGCGCCGAACTCGTCGGCTACGCCGTCGCCCTGCCCGACGACCGCAACGACACCGGCGAACCCGTCTGGCTCAGCGGCTCCACCCTCGCCCCCGAACTCTCCCTGCCCCGGCTCCGCCGCCGCTTCGCCGCCGCCGCACCCCCCGAACCCGGCATCGGCGCCGCCCGCGCCTGGGCCCGCCTGCGCCGCTGCCTCGACGAGGCCCGCCAGCGCACCCCCGGCGACACCATGGGCCGCCGCGCCGAGACCGCCGCCGCACTCAGCGACGCCTTCACCGCCGTCGCCGCCGCCGCGCCCCGCCCCCTGCGCCCCGGCCTGCGCGCCGCCGCCGACGCCTGGCAGCAGGCCGGCCG
Organism: Streptomonospora nanhaiensis; assembly: GCF_013410565.1. Lineage (NCBI taxonomy): Bacteria > Bacillati > Actinomycetota > Actinomycetes > Streptosporangiales > Nocardiopsidaceae > Streptomonospora > Streptomonospora nanhaiensis. The sequence continues at coordinate 4,200,867 of NZ_JACCFO010000001.1, read as the reverse complement.
CCTCCCCTGCCCCACCCAGCAGCACCCTCAGGCCGCCCGGCTGCGCGACGCCGCCCGCACCCTCATCCGCACCGACGGCACCCCCGACACCCAAGACCTCCGGGGCGTGCTCGACCTCCTCGACGCCCTCGCCGCCGACCTCGCCGAGTGGTACACCGCCCAGCGGTGGGCACCCCAGCGCCACCGCGCCGAACTCACCCGCACCCACCTGGCCGCCGTCGCCCTCGACGACCCCTGCGCCGAAACCGGCTAGGCGTCCTCCCCCCGCTGCCACGGCAGGGGCACCCGGCGCTTGTCCGACCCCCGCCCCTGGCCCGGGCGGGAGTTCCACATCAGCAGCAGGTCGCGCACGTAGTAGCGCGCCCGCGGATACCACCGGCGGCCGTCCACCGTGTCCGGAAGCGAGTCCGGGCGGTCGTCCTTGATCTGGGTCACGCTCTTGCCGTCCACCCCGATCAGCGCCGCGAACCCCCCCAGCGTCACCTCGCGGTCCAGGTCCTCAGGCGCCACCTCGACCGGATCCGGGCGGCGCGGCCGGAACCGCTCCAGCTTCGCCGGGTCGTACAGGTTGCTGCCGCCCCCGCCGCCCTTCTCCGTGGCCCCCTTCCGGCGGACCTCCGGCTCGGGGAAGTCGGGGTAGTAGCGCGGCATCACGTGCACCGCGTAGGCGTGGCTGTAGCCGTTGCGCTCCGCCCACTCGCGCAGCGTCACCAGCCCCCGCCCGTCCTCCTGTGCGGACATCCGGCCTCCCTTCCGCGGCCTCGCTGTCAGAGGCCCCGCTGCGGCCCCCGCCGCGGCGGCCCGCCGCGGCGGGCGCCAACGGGCTTGCGGCCCTTCACCGCTTGTTCCACCGCCGCCTTCACCGAAGCCCGCCGGGGGATCTCCAGCTCGTCACTGACCATCGTGTCGTCCCGGTCCGTCAGCGTACGGGCGTAGCCGTCGATCAGCCGGCGCACCAGCTCCCCGTCGTTGCGCACCCCCCGCACGTCCACCGACTCCAGCCCCTGCGCCGCCAGGTACAGATCCGCCCGCGCACGCGACCGGCTCATCGCCGGGTACAGCGAGTGCGCCTCCGCGCCGATCCCGTACACGTGCGCCCGCTCGCAGGTCAGCCCCTGCGCGGCGGCGATCGTCATGGCGTACCCGTGGCTCAGGTCCCCCCGCGCGATCGCCTCCGGAGACACCCACGCGCTCAGCGTCTCGCCCTCGTGGCGCCACTCCACCCGCGCGCCCCGCCGGCCGTCCACCTCGGCCACCACGCCCCGGAAGCCGTTCAGCACGTCCGGCCCCTCGCCCCGGCGCGACCGGTAGTCGTTGCGCCGCACCCGCACGACGTCACCCGAGGCCAGCGCCAGCCGGCCGCCGCCCCGCAGCGCGAACGCCACCTCGTCGTCCGCCAGATGGCCGCCCGCCCACGCCAGCGCCCGCATCCGCATGTTCAACTCGTCGACGTCGCTGTTGCGCGCCGCCAGCACCAGCAGCTCGCCCACCGCCTGGTGCGCATCCGACAGCTCCTGCCGGTCCTTCCACCAGCCCCGCGCCACCAGGTCCAGCGCCTCGTGCGCCCGCTCCGCCGCGTGCACGCGCCCGGCGTGCCCCCAGGCGTGCAGCGCGGTCGCCCGCCCGCCCGCAAGCCACAGGGCCAGCGCGGCGCGGTCCACGTCGTTGCGCTGCCGCCGGTTCTCCGTAAGCGTCTCGCCCGCGACGATCTCGTGGACCGCCTTGAACCCGCCGCCGACACCCACCGCGCGCAACTGGGCCGGGTCGCCGATCCCCACGATTTTCGTGCCGCTGGCGTCCGCCGCCTTCACCAGCGCGCTCATGGAGCGGTCGTCGACCATCGCGGCCTCGTCCACCACCAGCACGTCGACACCCGCGAGGCCCTCGCCCGACTCGATGCGCCGCAGCCAGGTCGCCACCGTGTGGGATGTGATCCCCGACTCCGCCGCCAGGTTCGCCGCCGCGACCGCGGCCGTCGCCGCACCCTCCACGCGCAGCCCCGCCGCCGACCACCCCGCCAGCGCGGCGCTCATCAGCGTCGTCTTGCCCGAACCCGCCACGCCCCGGACCATGTCCAGGCCGTGCCCGCCCCGCAGCAGCCGCTCCGCGGTGCGCCGCTGCTCGGCCGAGAGCGCGAATCCCCGGTCGGCCTCGAACCGGCGCAGCGCCTCCTCGGCGGCACCCGCCGGGACCACCGCCGCCCCCTCGCCCAGCCGCCGCTCCGCCGCGGTGATGATCGCCTGCTCGGCCTCGACGATGTCGGCCGAGGTCCACCGGTCGGCGTTGGACAGGTGCCGCGGCCCGCCCGAGGGCAGCCGGACCGCGCGCCCCGTCGACAGCACGGCATCGGTCAGCACCTCCAGGTGGGACGCGCTCACCACCCCGCCCGGGCACGCCGCCGCCACCGCCGCCATGATCTGCGGACGGCTCACCGCCTTGCGGTGCGCCGTGACACCCGTCTCCGGATCCCAGACGATCGCGGCCAGCTCGTCGACGCTGGGCACCGGCTGGCGGGCCGCCGCACCCCGGCTCAGCGCACCGTCCAGGAGGCCGTCGACGTCGAACCCCGCCTCCCGGGCCACGCGGCGCCACCAGCGGCGGGCGTGGCCCTGGCGGACCGACGACTTGGCCTGCGCCAGCTCGCGCGCGGCCGCCCGCGCCTGCGCGGCCGAGGCGTCCCGGCCCACGTGGTCGGCGATCTGCCGGGACCGGGAGCTGAACACGTCCCGCACGTCCCGGTCGAACCCGGCGATCTCCCACTCCCCCGTGCGCTCGTCGCGCGTCCACACCACACCGAAGCGGCGGCTCAGCCGCTCCCGCATCCGCGCCTTGGCCAGCTCACCCGCCACGGCGACGTGGCGGTGCAGGTCCCGCCCGCCCGCGCCCAGCGCCCGCCACTTGCCGTCCTCGCCCCGGACCATGTTCGCGATCATGACGTGGGCGTGCAGGTGGGGGTCGCCCATCCGGCCGTCGACCGGCCGCGCGGAGCGGTGCAGCGTGATCGACGCGATGAGGCCGGAGGTCGAGACGCGGGCCGCGCTCCGGCCGTCGCCGTGGTGTCCCGCGACGGCGTACCCCGCCCACTCTTCGAGGGAGGCGACCGTCTCGCGCACGCAGTCGAGGTAGATCTCCTCGATCTCGGCCGCCGTGCGGTCCTCGACCAGCCCGTAGAGCACCGACATCGACTTCGGCATGTTCAGGACGGTGTCGAAGCCCCGGTTGCCCACGCGGACCCGGGAGTCGGCGTGCTCCCGGGCGGTCGCCAGTTCCGCGGGGTCCCACAGCATCGCGGGGTCGACCCCGGCCTGCTCGGCGATGACCTCCAGGTCGCGGACGTAGGCGTGGTGGGCCTCGCCGTCGCGCAGCAGGCCGCGCTCCAGGCGGGCGAACCGCTCGGCCGCGGCGGCCGACGTGAAGAGGTCGGCCGCGGGCATGTGCGCGGCGTCGGCGATCGCGTAGACGGCGTCCACAAGGGGGCGCGCCGCCAGCTTCGCCCGGGGGTCGACGGCCTCCTTGGGCGTGACGAGCACCTCGCCGGTGACGGGGTGGCAGCCGGCCATGATGCGGCGCATGGCCTCCAGGTCGGCCTTGCCCGCGAACTCGCTGCCGGGTGCCTGCCCGAACTCGCTCCAGCCGCCGCCGATCCGCTGGAGGGGGCGGTCGGCGTCCTTGATCCGGTACTCGACCTGGAGGTCGTCGGCGTCGCCGTGGCTGTGGGCGTGCGCGTGGGCGTCGCAGCCGCACTGGCCGGTGAGGCGGTACTCGACCTGCGTGGGGTCCGGGCCGAGGGTGGTGACCCAAGCCATGAACGTCTCCGCTGGCGGACGGTTTTCGGGGGGCGGGTGGCGCGATCGGTCGAGGTGATTTTGACGCATCCGGGCGGACATGTCCACCGCGACACGCCCGTATTTCGAGATGGGTGATACCTGCGCGCTTCCCGCTTCTTCGGGCGGGGGCGCGGGTCCGGCGGGGGCCACCCACCGGGGGCCGTGGCCCCCGGTGGGTGGGGGGCTCACTTGCCGCCCTTCGGCTTGCCGAGGTTCTTGGTGGGGGTGTCCTCCTCGTCGCTGTGCATCACGTCACCTCCCTTCGCGGGGTGGGGGCGGTCGGCTGGCGGGGGCGGGTCAGCCCCTCCGGATGTCCCTGCGGAGTTCGGCGGTCTCCTCCTTGATCTCCTCGCGGAGCTGCTCGGGCGTCTTGCCGCCGTTCTCGGCGTCCCGGATGATCTCGTCCGGGGTCCGGTTGTCCTGCTTGGCCATGCGTCTCACCTCCTCTGGCCGTTCATAGGGTCATCGGGTGTTCCGTCCCCTACTCGGGGACGGGGCCGGGGGGACGCTCCCCCTCGTCCTCCGTCGGGGACGGGGGGCGCTCCGGGTCCTTCGGCTTGCCCATGCGGCTCACCTCCTCTCGGCGCTCTGTGGAGTTGCCAAGGTGCGGGGGACGGGACCCGGGTCCGCGTGGGGCGCGGGTCCCGTCCTACTGGCCGTTCACTGTAGATATTACCCGTTCCAGTGGCGGCCAAACCTGGGACTTGCGGGCCTCTTACGGGTGGGCCTTGGTGGAGCCGTCGCCCCCCTGGCTGTCGCTCGACTCACCGGCCGGGGGCATGTTCTCCTGGATCTCCCGGTTGGCCTCGGCGGCCCACTCGGTGTAGCCGGTGCCCTGCTCGTCGCCCTGGTACGCCTTCGGCTTGTCGGACATGGTGACCTCTCGTGTCGTGTCGTGTGGTGGATCGAAGATCCCTGCGCGCTGGGTGGCCCCCGCCGGACCCGCGCCCCCGCCCGAAGAAGGAAAAGGGGGCCAGGACGTGACGCGAGCCGCGCGGGACCGGTGATGCACGGTGACGAAATGATTGCTCTTGGTGGACGATCGGTCGCTCGCCGGAAGGACGGGTGGAGTGAAACGCCCGAAGCTTTAGAGCGTTGATACCTGCGCGCTTCCCTTTCGGGGGCGCGGGGCGCGGGTCCGGCGGGGGCCGGGCACAGGCGGCCCCCGCCGGAGGTCACCGCTGCGGCGGCGCCTTCGGCCCAGGCTTCACGTCCTTGGCCCAGTCGGGGAGGTCACTCGTGTCGTCGTCCCCGTTGCCGAGGACGACCGGGAGCACGGCCTTCATCGGTTCACCTCCTTCGCACACTGTTGAGTTGTCAGGGAACGGTGCGGGACTCCGGCTACTTCGGCTGGGGCAGACCGCAGTTCGCGCAGTCGGCACCGTTGGGCGGGTACGGCGTCCCGCAGTTGGGGCAGTTCACTGTAGATTTTACCCTTCTTGCTGGATGTGAAACCGGGGGATCGGAGATCCCTGCGCGCTGGGTGGGCCCCGCCGGATCCGCGCCACGCGCCCCCGGAAAGGGGTTTTACCTGTGGGAATGCGGAGGAAGCCCTCAACACACACCCTTAGATATAACTTGCTCTCTCTTCCCTCTTCACTCTCTTCTCTCTTCACTGCTCTCTGCCCGCTTCGCAGAGGCGGAGGGCTGTGAAGGACGGGGGCCAAAGGCGGTGGAGCGGGTGGCGGGGGTTTGGGGGCAAATGAGAAGCGGCAGCCGGCCTGCGGAGGCGGCTGCCGCTTCTTGGGGTGTTGCGAGTCGGGGATCAGGTGGGCTTGGGCTTTTTGCGGGCGACCAGGGCGATGGTGGTGGTGATCGCGAGCAGGAGCAGGAAGAGGGCGATCCAGACCATGCCCTGGGTGACGTTCATTTCGGCGCCCTCCACGCCTCGGGTGCGGCCGCCGTCGCGGCCGGTGATCGCGACCGCGAGGATCGTGAGGATCGCCGCGGCGGTGCCGATGCGGGCGGTCCAGCCGAGGGCGCGGGCGAGTCGGCCGCGGGTGTGCAGGCGCTCGTTCCGGCGGGCCGGGGCCAGGAGGCGGACCAGGACCAGGGCGGCCACCGGCAGTTGGAGGAGCCACACCGCGGTGCGGAACCAGCCGTCGAACCAGACGTTCGTGCCGTAGAGCAGCGTGTGCCAGACGCTGAGGGCGTAGACCACGATGACGAACCGGTGCAGCGCCAGCCAGACCCGCGATCCGGTGCGGTGGCGCAGGTAGAACGCCAGGCCGAGGGGGATCGCCAGGTAGAGGGCGATGAGGCCGAGCAGGATGGCCACCTGGCCCGTGCCGGTCGCGTAGCCGCCGGGCACGAACGTCTCCACGAACGCCGTGCCGATCCGGCCGGCCCAGCCCAGGCCGTGCTCGTTGCCGCGCACCAGCTCGGCGAAGAACATGAACGCGTGGCCGAACATCAGCCCGATGGTCGTCAGGCTGGTCGTGCGGTGCCACCGCTCCAGGCGGGCCGGCGGCACGGGGTTCCACCGGGCTCGGGCCGTGGAGCGGATGAGGCCGAGCATCACCGTGATCCACGCCCACAGCAGGGCGGACCAGCCGAACGCCTGGCACAGCCAGTACATCCAGTAGCGGTCGGGGTCGGCCAGCATCGGCATGACCTCGACCGTGGGCGAACCGCCGTCGGCCACGCGCGCGTAGAGCCAGGCGAAGATCGCCGCCGTGGCCGCCAGGGCCGCGGTGGCGTCGGGGATCGCGCCTCGCGCGTCGGATCTGAGGGCCGCCCAGTCGAAGCCGCGGCGGTGGCCCGCCGCCGCGGGGCGTGTGGTGTCTCTGGTCACGGCAGCCGTCCTTAGGGGGTCGGAACGCTGCGAACCGGGCTTGCCCCGGGGTCGCGGAAAGCGACTTCTTTGTAACCCGCGGAAGGCGAATGGTCTAGACCCCTGCTCCGCGCTCGGCCCGCTAGCGTGTGGGGCGGGGGCGGACGGGTTCGACCGCCGGGGCGCGCATGTGCTCGTAGACGACGCTGGTCTCGACGTCGGCGACCTCGGGGCGCTCGGTGAGGCGGTCGATGACGAACGCGTACAGCCCGTCGGTGTCGGGCACCGCCACGTGCACGAGGAAGTCGCGGGTGCCCGAGGTGACGAACACGCTGACGGTCTCGGGCAACCGCGCCACCCATTCGCGAAACGCCTCGATGTTGCGCCGGGACGGCGGGCGGATGCGGACGGCGATCATGGCCTGCACGCCGCGGCCGATGGACTCCAGGTCGACGTCGGCGCGGTAGCCGCGCAGCACGCCGCGCTCGCGCAGGGAGCGCACGCGCTCCAGGGAGGTGGAGGGGGCGACGCCGACGGCGGCGGCGAGGTCGCGGTTGGTGCGCCGTGCGTCCTTCTGCAGTTCCCGCAGGATCGCCCGGTCGAGTTCGTCGAGGTCCATGGTTTTGAGGGTAGCGCCGAATTTTGTTCGGCGAGTGTTGGCGTTCTTTGGGTGAGTGGCTAGCTTCTTGGGCTGTCGCTGGATTTTCAGGAGGTGTGTGGTGCTTGACCAGGATGTCCGGGGATTCGTGCTGGACCCCGACGATGTGCGCATCGACGAGCCCACCCGCAGCGCCCCGGTGAAGTGGGTGATGGTGGTCAACCGGGGGCTGGGGCCGGGCCTGGTGGCCAACACCGCGGGCTGCCTGGCCGCGGGGGTGGCGCGGCAGGCGCCGCTGCTGGTGGGCCCCGGCGGGCCCGACGCCTCGGGGGCCGAGCACGCCGGGCTGCCGTGGACCGGGTGCACGGTGCTGGGCGCCGAGGACGCCGCGGAGGTGCGGCGGGTGCGGGAGCGGGCGCTGGCCAGGGACGGGCTGCTGGTGGTGGACATGCCCGCGCTGGCGCAGGTGTGCCGGGTGTACTCGGGCTACCTGGAGTCGCTGGCCGCGACCGAGGCCGACGACGTGGAGTACCACGGGGTGGCGCTGGTGGGGCCGCGCAACCGGGTGGACAAGGTGGTGGGGCGGCTGCCGCTGCTGCGGTGACGGCGCCGTGGGGGAGGTGGGCCCACCTCCCCCACGGCGTTCGCTCAGTCCCCGGTGCCGATGACCTCTCCGGCGCCGACGGTGAGCCCGCCCTCGCGCACGGCGAATCCGAGGCCGGGGCGCATGGCCAGGGGAACGCCCAGCTCCACCTCGACCTCGGCGGTCTCGCCCGGCAGGGCGGTGTCGGCGCCGCGCAGCGTGATCCGGCCCGGGGCGTCGGCGGTGCGCAGGTAGAACTGCGGCCGGTACCCGCTGACGACCGGGTTGCGCCGGCCGCCCTCCTCGGCGGTGAGCAGGGTCAGCCGGGCGCTGAAGCGGCGGTGCGCGCTCTGGCTGCCGGGGGCCGCCAGGACCTGGCCGCGCCGGACCTGCTCGCGGCGGACGCCGCGCAGCAGCAGCGCCGCGTTGTCGCCGGCCTCGCCGCGCTCCATGGTCTTGCCGAAGGTCTCCACCCCGGTGACCACGGCGGTGAAGCCGTCGTCCAGGCCGACCGCCGCGACGGTGTCGCCGACGGCCACGGCGCCCTGCTCGATGGCGCCGGTGACGACCGTGCCGCGCCCGGTGACGGTGAGCGCGCCCTCGACGGGCATGAGGAACGGCGCGTCGGTGTAGCGCTCGGGCACCGGGACGTGGTCGTCGACGGCCCGCAGGAGGTCCTCGACGGCGGCGATCCACTCCGGGTCGCCCTCCAGCGCGCGCAGCCCCGAGACCCGCACGACGGGCGAGTCGCGGTAGCCGTGCTCGCCGAGGAGTTCGCGCACCTCCAGCTCGACCAGGTCGGCCAGCTCGGGGTCGGCGCCGTCGGCCTTGTTGAGCGCGACGACGATGTGGGCCACCCCGACGCGGCGGGCGAGCAGCACGTGCTCGCGGGTCTGCGGCATGACGCCGTCCTGCGCCGAGATGACGAGGATCGCGCCGTCGAGCTGGGCCGCGCCGGTGAGCATGTTCTTGACGTAGTCGGCGTGGCCGGGCATGTCGACGTGGGCGTAGTGCCGGGTGGCGGTCTCGTACTCGACGTGGGAGATGCTGATGGTGATGCCGCGGGCGGCCTCCTCGCGGGAGCGGTCGATCCGCTCGAAGGGCACGTAGGCGGCCCGGTCGGCGGCGCTGAGCACCTTGGTGATCGCGGCGGTGAGGGTGGTCTTGCCGTGGTCGACGTGACCCATGGTGCCGATGTTGAGGTGCGGTTTGGTCCGGACGTAGGCCCGCTTGGCCATGGTGTTCCCTTTGCCTGCTCGAATGGGCGGCGGCCCGCGCGGCTTCCACCCCCTCCCGCGGGGCCGCCCACGGGCGTGCGGGAAGGGGTCAGCGGTCGGCGCCGTCGCGGTGCAGGCGGGCACGCGCGGCGGCACCCGCGGGGGCGGGTGCGGTGGGGTGCGCGTGCCGGGACATGGCTTCGATGGTGGACCGGGGCGGCGGGCGCGGCAACCGGTTTTCCGGGCGAAGTGGCCACCTTCGGCCGCGCGGCGGGGGGTGGCGGCGGGTACATCCACCACAGCTGCGGGGGGACGGACACAACGGCATAAGGGTGGTTGGGCATGGGCGACGTCGAACGGCAGGTGGCCGTCTTCATCGACTTCGAGAACCTGGTCTGCGGCGCGCCGCAGGGCGCCGGCGGCGCCGACCCCGTTCCCGCCGACGCGCTGGGCCGGTTGTGCCGCTACTACGGCAACGCCGCGATCCGGGTCGCCTACGCCGACTGGAGCAGGTTCGGCGGCCACCAGCACAAGCTGGCGATGAACGGGATCGACATGATCCACATCGCTCCGGCGGGCGCGGCCGGGAAGAACGGCGCCGACATCCGGATGGCGGTGGACGCGGTGGAGACGGTCTTCATCCACCCCGCGCTTGAGGTGTTCGTGCTGGTCACGGGGGACAGCGACTATTCGGCGCTGGTGGGCCGGCTGCGCGAGCACGGCAAGTACGTGGTGGGGGTGGGCACCGAGAGCAACGCGAGCCGGCGGCTGGTGTCGGTGTGCTCGGAGTACAAGTACTGGGGCACGCTGGTGGCGGAGGTCGATCCGGCGGTGCGGCCGGTGCGCGACGCGGCGTTCCGGTTGGAGGCGGCTGAGGCGCTGCTGCTGCGGGCGTTCGAGGAGGCGACCACGGACACGCCCACGGCGGCCAGTCTGAAGAGCCGGATGCGGCTGCTGGACCCCACGTTCGACGAGCGCAACCACGGCTTCCGCAACTTCCGGGACTTCCTGGCGGCGTTTCCGCAGCACGTGCGGCCGGTGGGGCACTCGGGCGCCGACATCACGCTGGCGCGGGTGCCGGTCGCGTCGTAGCGTACGTGTGTGATTGGTTGGTTTTGTGTGGGGACCGGGGTGCCGCACCGGTCGGGGCTCGGTAGATTTGCCCCATGAAGCGCATCCTCGCCCTGGTTGCCCTGGTGCCGTTGACCGCCTGCTCGGGCACCGGTGCGGTGGACCCGGTCGAGACGCGGGCGCCGGTGCCGCTGCCGGCGAGCCCGGTCTTCGACTACCAGATCGGCGGCGCCTCCACCCCCGCCGAGGACGTCGAGGTCGTCATCCGCGACCGCGAGGCCCCGCCCGCCGAGGGGCGCTACAACGTCTGCTACGTCAACGGCTTCCAGACCCAGCCCCAGGAGCTGGGGTGGTGGGAGGAGGAGCGCCCCGACCTGCTGCTGCGCGGCGCCGACGGCGAGTACGTCGTCGACGGGGAGTGGGACGAGGTGCTGCTGGACATCTCGACCAGGGACAGGCGCGCGGCCCTCGCGGAGATCGCGGCCGCGTGGATGGCCGGGTGCGCCGCCGACGGCTATCAGGCCGTCGAACTGGACAACCTGGACTCCTGGGTGCGCTCGGACGGCCTGCTGACCCCCGGCCACGCGGAGTCCTACGCCCGGCTGCTGACCGGTGCCGCGCACGACGCGGGCCTGGTGGCGGGCCAGAAGAACGCCGCCGAACTGATCGAGCGCGTCGGCGGCGGCCCCGCGGCCGGGTTCGACTTCGCGGTGGCCGAGGAGTGCGGCCGCTACGACGAGTGCGGGGTCTACCTGGGCGCCTACCCCGACCGGGTGCTGGATGTGGAGTACCGCGCGCGGGACATGCCCGCGGCCTGCGGGTTCGTGGAGCAGGGGGTGTCGGTGGTGCTGCGCGACCTCGGCGTGACCGCCCCGGACGACCCCGCCCACGTCCGCGGTACCTGTGCCGACTTCTCCTAGGACGACGGTCCGTCCCCGTCGCGCCGCGGCCTCCCCGCCTGTGCGGGGAGGCCGTCGGCGTCAGATGAGGGCCAGTTGCCCGGTGGGCGGCGGCTGGGTGGCGGGCGGCGCCGGGCGGTGGTCGGCGGATCCGGCCGGGCGCGCCAGGCCGTGGCGGCGGGCGGCCTCGTGCACGCGGGCGGCGACCAGGGCGCGGTAGGGCTTGGGGGCGTAGGCGCCGCGCCGGTACAGCTCGCGGTAGCGCGGCACGAGCCGGGGGTGCTCGCGGGCCAGCCAGGCGAGGTACCACTCGCGGGCGCCGGGCCGCAGGTGCAGGGTGATGGGGGTGAGGCTCGCGGCCCCGGCGGCGGCGATCGCGGCGACCGTGGCGTCGATCTGCTCGGGGGAGTCGGTGAGGCCGGGCAGGATCGGGGCCATCAGCACCGAGCAGCGCAGGCCGCGGTCGGCGCAGCGGCGGACGACGTCGAGGCGGCTCGCGGGGCGGGGGGTGCCGGGTTCGACCGAGCGCCACACGGATTCGTCGAGGGAGCCGACCGACACCGCCAGGCCGACGTCGGTGACCCGCGCGGCCTGTTCCAGGAGGTGGAGGTCGCGCAGGATGAGCCGGCCCTTGGTGAGGATGGAGAACGGGTTGGCGAAGTCGCGCAGCGCGGCGATGATCTCGGGCATGAGGCGGTAGCGGCCCTCGGCCCGCTGGTAGGGGTCGGTGTTGGTGCCCATGGCGATGGGTTCGCCGCTCCAGCGGGGGTGGGCGAGTTCGCGGCGCAGGAGTTCCCCGGCGTTGACCTTGACCATGATCTTGGTGTCGAAGTCGTGCCCGGGGTCAAGGTCGAGGTAGGTGTGGGTGCGCCGCGCGAAGCAGTAGACGCACGCGTGGGAGCAGCCCCGGTAGGGGTTGACGGTCCAGCGGAAGGGCACCTGGGACTCCCCCGGCACCCGGTTGATGATGGAGCGGGCGCGGATCTCGACCGCCACCGGGGAGTCGCCCTGGCCGGCCTGGATCGGCCCGGGTCCGGGCGCGGACAGGCCGGCCCGGCCGGTGCCCCGGGCGGGTTCGGCGGGCGCCACGGCCGCGCGGTCGAAGAGCGCGGGGGCGGTGGAGTCGTCGCGGAGTCCTTCCCATCGCATGCCCCAATTCGAACACAAGTTCGATTTATTGTCCAGCGAAAACCGGACAAAGAACCTGGAAGCCGACACCCGTCCGGGGCCCGCCGGGGAGCGGGATCGCCGGTGCGGCAGGGGTTCCCGGGCCCCGAGGGCGGTCTTTGACACCTGGGGCGGGGGCGACTTCACTGGGCAGCGGAACGGACACCGTGTGAGAAAGGAGACAATCATGTACGAACTTCCCGGTCTGCTCTTCATTGGCGTCGCCGTGATCGCCGACGAGGTCCTGCACATCGAGGGCTGGCGCGGCGAACTCCTCGAAGGGGACCTGGGCTAGCGCCCAGACCACGTTCGTACGGTCATCCATCCGTCCGGGGTCCGCGGGAGCCACCCGCCGGGCCTCTTTTCTGTCCCGGTTTGTTTCGGCGAACGCCGCTTAAGGTGCATAGGGCGCGGATTCTTGAAAAGCGGCATTCACTGATCTTGTCGACCTTTCGGGTATCCGATGACGCCCTCCGCGCGGTGCGGCGGCGGATTCCCCCGCCTCGCGGTTGACATTCGATTCCCGGTCCCATTCACTGGTCGGCGGAACATCCGCCCAGGTGGAGGGGATCCGCGACGTCCGGTCTGCCCGGCGCGGCGGGGCGGCCCGCGGCGGCCTCGGTTAAGCATTTCCGCACCCGCCCCCCTTTTCCCGTTCGGCCCCCGCGGCTGTCCGGGGCGCGTTTTTCCGCACCACGACAGGAGGCATCCGTGGCCGTTTCCGATTCCGACCGCGTGGCGATGCGGCCGCCCTCCCCGCGGCGCGGCGACGACGCCGACCGCATCCACGGGCGCGTCGTCGCCGACCCCTTCCGCTGGCTGGAGGACGACTCCACGCCCGAGTGCGCCGAGTGGCTGGCCGGCCAGGCCGCGCTGCTGGAGCGCCACCGCGCCACCTGGCCCCTGCGCGACGCCCTCCACCGCGACCTCGCCGAACTGATCGGGGTCGGCGCCCTCACCGCGCCCGTGTCCTCTCCGCCCGTGGTGCGCCGCGGCCGCCGGTTCTCCCTGCGCCGCGCGCCGGGCCAGGAGCTGCCCGTGCTCGTGGTGGCCGACCCCGGCGCCGAGCCCCGCGTGCTGATCGACCCCCTGGCGCTGGACCCCGGGGCCCGCACCACCCTGGACTCCTGGCGGCCCTCGTGGAACGGCGCGGTGCTGGCCTACCAGGTCTCCACCGGCGGCAGCGAGCGCCCCGTGCTGCACGTCGTCCGCGTCGCCGACGGCACCCCCGTGGACTCCCCCATCCCGCTGGCCCGGCCCACCCCCGTGGCGTGGCTGCCCAGCGGCCTGGGGTTCCACTACACCGCGCCCGACGGAGAGCGGGGCCGCCGGGTGCTGCTGCACCGGCTGGGCACCGACCCCGCCGACGACGAGACCGTCTACCGCACCGACCGCCCGCACCTGGCGATCAAGTCCGCCCCCGCCCGGCCGTGGCTGATGATCACCACCTCCAGCGGGGTGACCTCCGGCAACACCCTGCTGGTGGTGCCCGAGCCCGGAGCCGAGCCGCGGGTGCTGCACGACGGCGACCGCGACGGCTCGCGCGCCGTGCTGAAGTTCGGTCCGGGCCCGCTGGTGCTGGCCGTCACCGACCTCGGCGCCCCGTTCGGGCGCGTCTGCGCGGTCGACCCCGACGACCCCGCCTCCGGATCCTGGCGCACGCTGATCCCCGAGGAGCCCGGCGCGGTGCTCGACGACGCCGTGCCCCTGCTCGACCCCGACACCGGCGCGCCGTGCCTGCTGGTGAACCGCACCCGCCGCGGGCTGAGCGGGCTGGCGCTGCACGGCCACGACGGCGCCCGCCTGTGCGACGTCCCCGTGCCCGGCTCCGGGTCGATCCGCCGCATGGCCGCGCCGCCCGACTCCGACCGGGCGTGGTTCGCCTACACCGACTTCGTGACCCCGCCGACCGTCTACCGGTTCGACCTGCGGGAGCGGCGGTGCGTCCCCGAGCCGGCCGAGGGCGCGCCGCCCGCGCCCGCCGCCGCGGGCGGCGCTGACCCCGCCGCTCCGCGGGTGCGCCAGGTCGACTACACCGCCGGCGACGGCACGCGGGTCGGCATGCACCTGGTCTTCGCCGGCGACCCCGCCGACGGTCCGCGGCCGACCCTGCTCACCACCTACGGCGGGTTCGGCGCCTCCAGCGTGCCGGGCTACTCCCCGACCATCCTGGCGTGGGTGCGCGCGGGCGGGGTCTACGCGGTGGCGGGGGTGCGCGGCGGCGGCGAGGGCGGCACAGCCTGGCACGCCGCCGGCAGCGGCGCCAACAAGCCCACGGCGATCGCCGACTTCTTGGCCGCCGCGGAGTGGCTGGTGGCGCAGGGCTGGACCGCGCCCGACCGCCTCGCCGTCAAGGGCGCCTCGCACAGCGGCCTCATGGCCGCCGCCGCGATCACCGCGCGCCCGGACCTGTTCGCGGCGGCCGTGGTGTCCGACGCCCTCACCGACATGGTGCGCTACCCCGGATTCGGGCTGGGCCGGATGTGGTGCGAGGAGTTCGGCACCGCCGACGACCCCGACCAGCTCGACACCCTGCTGTCGTACTCCCCCTACCACCGGGTGCGCCGGGGCGCCGGCTACCCTGCGGTGCTGCTGACCTGCCCGCGCACCGACGCCCGGGTGGACTCCATGCACACCCGCAAGCTCACCGCGGCGCTGCAGGACGCGGCGGCGGACACGCCGGGGGCGCGGCCGGTGCTGCTGCGGTGCGAGTCCGACGTGGGCCACGGCATGCGGTCGGCGTCGCGGTGGATCGGCCTGCAGGCCGACGTGCTGGCGTTCTGCGCGGCCCACACCGGGCTGGGCGCCGGGGCCGCGGGCTGAGGGGGCGGGCCGCCGCGCGTCGGGGTGCTACCAGTCGCGGTGCAGCGGGTGGCCCCAGTCGACGATGTTCCAGGGGCTGCGCACGTCGGTGCGCAGCTTCTCGAACGCCTGCTCGAACCGGTCCTGGTTGTCGGGCGCGCCGCCCGCCCACAGGCGGCGCCCGCTGAGGTAGTAGCCGCCCATCTCGGTCCAGGAGCCGTAGTGCCGCTGGATGTCGCGCGCCAGCGGCAGCATGCGCTCCCAGCAGTACTCCTCGGTGAACCACCCCGCCTGGTGGCCCCACCGGTACAGCATCATGGCGCGGGCGTAGTCCCAGATCATGTGCTTGTTGAGCCCGAGGTCGGCCGGCTGCCCCACGAGCATGGCGACCCGGTTCAGCTCCTCCTTCCAGAAGTCGGGGTCGGAGCTGAGCTGGACGAGCAGGTGGCCGACCTCGGCGAGCACGGGCGACTCGGGGTTGTCGGGTGAGGGCCGCAGGCCGGCGAGGAACGCGTCGTAGGCCATGGCGTGGCGCCGGCCGTGGGCGCCGTGGCGCAGGAGCAGCAGCCGGCGCATGGCGGTGTCGATCGGCCCGGTGCCGAACCGCGCGCCGGCGGCCAGCTGCTCGGCCACCCAGTGCAGCAGGCGGGCGTGCTCGTCGCGGGCCTCGGGCGGCAGGGCCGCGACGGCGGAGCTGCGCAGGAAGTCCTCGCGGTGGCCGCCGGCGATCAGGGACTCGACGTTGGCCAGGAGCTGGTCGGCGGTCTCGGTGGACCACGCCGACGCCAGGATGCGCTTGGCGGTGACCTGGTCCAGGGCCCGCCCGGCGGAGGTGTCGGAGCTGAAGCGGTCCAGCGGCTGCCCGTTGACCTCGGCGAACACCGCGAAGGTGCCCATGATCCACCACTGGGTGGGGGTGAGCGTGCTGCCGTAGGTGCCGATGCCGCGCACGTCGGTGGCCGAGAACAGCTCCCAGAAGAGCTGGCGCAGCCGCAGGGCGGCGGCCTCCTCGCGCTGGCGGAAGGTGGCCAGCTCCTTGTTGATGCCGCCGCCCCGGAAGATCAGCTTGATCTCGCCGTCGCCGGGCTGGAGGAACATGTACTCGGGGCGGATGGCGTTGAAGGGCAGCAGCGCCTTCTTGTGGGCGACGGTCTGGCGCAGCAGCCGCACCTCGAACCCGGGGCGCCGGTTGGCCCAGCCGAACAGGGCGAGGAACGCGATACCGACGGCCAGGGCCGCGACGGCGATGTCGCCGGGGCCGACGAACGCGACCACCAGGGCGGTGAGCAGGCCGGCGATCCCGGCGAGCATGAGCAGCATGGTGGACGCCGCCCAGCTGGTGAACAGGCCGGGCACCTTGACGATGCTCTTGTCCTGGTCGAAGTAGAAGTCGTTCTCGGCGAGGGTGCCCTTGACGGTCGCCTCAAGCTGTTCGATCTGGTTGGCCATTGCGGTGCGCTTTCCACCTTGTGGAGGGAGGTCCCAAAAGGGGGAGCAGGGAAGGGACGCGGGAGGGGGCGTCCGCGGCCGCGCGCGGTCGTGCGGCGGCTGCGGGGCGTGTCGGCACCTCTGACGCGGCTACCCGGCCGATGGTTGCACACCGTCCAAAATCCGCCGACCGAAACCCCGCCCCGCCCGCGGGGCGCGCCGCGCGGCGGGGTGCCGGCCGGGCCTCACGCGCCGGCGGGGGCGGGCAGCACCACCTGCAGCCGGTCCTCGGGGATCGGCCGGCGCCGCCACTCGCGGGGGTAGCCCAGCGAGACCTCCTGGAAGCGGACGCCGTCGTAGTGGGTGGTGCGGGGGATGTGCAGGTGGCCGTAGACCACGGCGGCGGCGTTGTACTTGGTGTGCCAGTTGGCGGTGTGCACGCTGCCGCACCACTGCGCGAACTCCGGGTACCACAGCACGTCGGTGGGCTCGCGCACCAGCGGCCAGTGGTTCACCAGCACGGTGGGCCCCGACACCTCGGCCAGCCGCCGCTCGGAGTACTCCAGGCGGGCGCGGCACCAGTCCTCGCGCGCGGGGTAGGGGTCGGGGTGCAGCAGGTACTCGTCGGTGCACACCACGCCGGTGCCCCGCGCGTAGGCCAGCCCCTCCTCCTTGGTGGCGGTGCCGGGCGGGTGGAAGGTGTAGTCGTAGAGGGTGAACAGCGGGGCCACGGTCACCGGGCCGCCGGCGCCCCGCCACACCGGGAACGGGTCCTCGGGGGTGTGCACGCCCAGGCCCCGGCACAGCTCGACCAGGTGCTCGTAGCGCTCCACGCCGCGGGTCTGCGCCGGGTCGCGCGGCGTGGTCCACAGCTCGTGGTTGCCCGGCACCCACACGACCTCGGCGAAGCGCTCGCGCAGCAGGCCCAGGGCGGACTCCACGTCGGCGGGGATCTCGGCGACGTCGCCGGCCACGATCAGCCAGTCGCCCGGCGATCCGGGCCGCAGCCCGTCGAGGACGTCGCGGTTCTCCCCGTGGGAGACGTGCAGGTCGCTGATGGCGAGCAGGCGCGGCGGCGCCTCGCTGGATCCGGGCATGTGCGCTGTGCTCCCCCTGTGCCGTGCGCGGGTCGTCCGACCCAGTGTGCGGCACGGCCCCGCCCGCTGCCACCGGCCGCCCCCGGCGGGGGCGCCCACGGCGGGGAGCGGGGCCGGCCGCATAGAGTGGGTGGTCCCACGCACCGCCGCCGACCTGCGAAGGGAGCACGGTGACCCGGTACCGCCCCGCCGCCGCGCCCGGCGACCTCGCCGAGGTGCTGCGGCTGTCCTGGACCGCGCGCCTCGGCGGCCCGCAGCGGCTGGTGCCCGACGGCTGCGTGGACGTGCTGTGGATCGCGGGCCGCCGGCTGGTGGTGTGCGCGCCCGAGACCTCCGGCTGGACCTTCGAGCTGCCGCCGGACACCCCGGCGGTGGGCGTGCGGTTCCGGCCGGGCCGGGCGGGCGCCGTGCTGGGCCTGGACGCCCGCGCCGCGCTGAACCGCCGGGTGGGGCTGGCCGACCTGCTGGGGGCGCGCGCCGAGCGGCTGCTGCGGGACCGCCTGGAGGCGGCCGCCGCGGACCCCGCCGCGCAGGTGGGGGTGCTGGAGGACTTCGTGCGGCGCCGGGCCGAGCGCGCGCCCGCGGCCGACCCGGTGGCCGGCGCCGCCGCGGCCCTGCTGGAGGCCGACCCCGCCGCCACGGTGGGCGCGATCGCCGCCGCCGCGGGCGTCGGCGAGCGGCAGGTGCACCGGGCCTGCGTCGCGGCGTTCGGCTACGGCCCGGCGATGCTGCGGCGGATCCTGCGGCTGCAGCGGTTCCTGCGGCTGGCCCGGCACCCGGGGGCGCCCGCCGACCTGGCGGGGCTGGCGCACCGGGCGGGGTTCACCGACCAGTCGCACCTGTACCGCGAGGCCCGCGCCATCGGGGGCGCGGGCCCCAGCGAGCTGGCGGGGCGCCGGGCGGTGCCGGCGGGCGAGGCGCTGGGCGCCGGGGTGGCGCCGATGTCCGATCCGTACACGACACGGGCCCGCCCGGGGCGGGAGAGTGGTCGCCATGACGACCACCACCGACATCGGCGGGCGCTATCGCGCCCGCGCCGCTGAGTTCACCCGCAGGGTCGAGAACGTGCCCGGCGACCGGTGGGACTCCCCGTCGCCGTGCGCCGGCTGGAGCGCGCGCGACGTGCTGCGGCACATGATCGACAACCACCGGTCCATGCCCGCCTGGGGCGGGCTGGAGGTGCACCTGACCGCCTCGGTCGACGACGACCCGGTCGGCGCCTGGCATGAGGCGCGCGACGCCATGCAGGCGCTGCTGGACGACCCGGCGAAGGCCGCCGTGGAGTACGACGGCTACCTGGGCCGCACCAGCGTGGGCGCCACCGTCGACCGGTTCCTGGGGATCGACCTGGTCGTGCACGCCTGGGACCTGGCGCGCGCCACCGGCCAGGACGAGGCGATGCCGCCCGGCGACGTGGCGTGGGTGCACGAGACCGCGCTGGCGCTGGGCGACAGCCTGCGCGGCGAGGGCGTGTGCGGGCCGGCCCTGGAGGTGGGCCCGTCGGCCTCGCCGCAGGATCGCCTGCTGGCCTACCTGGGCCGCCGCCCCTGATGCGGGCGGGTGCGCGCGGCGGCGCCGCGCCCGGTCAGGGCGCGGCGCCGCCGTCGGACTCCAGGGCGCGCATGATGGCGCCCAGCTGCTCGGTCTGCTCGGGGGTGAGCCGGTCGAAGACCCGGTCGCGCACGAGCGTGGCGTGGCCGGGCGCGGCCGCGCGCAGCAGCGCCAGGCCCTCGTCGGTGAGGACCGCCCACGCGCCGCGGCGGTCCTCCTCGCAGGTCTCGCGGCGCACGAAGCCGGCGCGCTCCAGTCGGGCGATCTGGTGGGAGAGCCGGCTCTTGGACACGATGACGCTGTCGGCCAGCAGCCGCATGCGCATCCGCGACTCCGGCGACTCGGACAGGGTGACGAGGATGCCGTACTCGACCAGGCTGAGCCCGTTGCGGGACTGCAGGTCGTGGTCGAGCAGGCGCTCGATCCGGGAGTAGGCGCGCAGGAGGCTGCGCCACGTCCTCTGCTCCTGCGCGTTGAGCCACCTGATGGCGTCCATGGCCGCCATCGTACTCATCCGGCCCTCCCCCGCTCGGGGTTTTGCCCGCCCAGGCCGGAGGTGTCCAGCCAGTCGCGGGCGGCGGCCAGCACCGGGGCGGGCAGGGCGTGCCCGCCGGGGTGCTCGGCCATCCGCACGTCGGCGCCGCGCGCGCCGAGCTGGTCGGCGAGCAGCCGCGCCTGGTCGATGGGCGTGACGGTGTCGGCCCGGCCGGCGCCGAGGAACACGCGGGTGCCGGTCAGGTCGACCTGGTCGGGTTCGCGGCCCTGCAGCGGCGCGGCGGCGGCCAGCAGCACCGCGCCGGCCAGCAGGCCCGGGCGCAGCAGCAGCGTGGCGGCGGCGATGTTGGCGCCGTTGGAGAACCCGACCGCGACCAGGTCCTGGTGGGCGATGCCGCGCTCGGCGGCGGCGTCGGTGACGAAGTCGGCCAGCTCGTGGGTGCGGGCGATGACGTCGTCGACGTCGAAGACGCCTTCACGCAGCCGGCGGAACCACCGGTTCGCGCCGTTCTCGCTGACCCGGCCCCGGGGCGACAGCAGCGCCGCGCCCGGGGCCAGCGCCCGGCCCAGGTCGATCAGGTCGTGCTCGTCGGCGCCGGTGCCGTGCAGCAGGAGCAGCGCGGGGCGCCCCGGCTGGGTGGCGGGCAGGAACACGTGGTGGAACGGGGTGCTCACGGCTCACTCCTGGGCGGCGGGTGCGGGGTCGGCGGGGCCGACGCGCAGCTCGGGCAGGTGGCGCTCGATCTGGGCGCGGTTGGGCTCCAGCCACGGCGGCAGCTTCAGGGCGCGGCCCAGCTGCAGCAGCGGCTCGTCGTAGTCGAACCCGGGGCCGTCGGTGGCGATCTCCAGCAGGACGCCGCCGGGCTCGCGGAAGTAGATGGAGGTGAAGTAGGAGCGGTCGCGGATCTCGGTGACGCCGACGCCCTCCTCGGCGAGGCTGCGCTGCCAGCCGATCTGGGTGGGCTGGTCGGGGGCGCGGTAGGCGACGTGGTGGACGGTTCCGGCGGCGACCAGCCCGCGCTTGGCGCGCGGGTCGGCGAGGACGTCGACGACGGTGCCGACGCCTTCGGCGGACCGGGTGGTGTGGAAGCGGTAGCGGTTGCCGGTCTCGGCGGCGAGTTCGAAGCCGAGGGTGCCGCTGAGCATGTCGGCGGTGCCCTCCAGGTCGTGCTCGGTGAGGGTGACCGCGCGGATGCCGCGGATGGCGTGCTGCAGCGGGACCGCGCCGCCGTCCCAGGGGTCGGTGTCGTGGTAGTCGGCGCTGGCGACGAGTTCGATGACGAGGCCGTCGGGGTCGCGCAGGGTCAGCACGTCCTCCTCCAGGCGCTCGGCGGGCCGGGTGGCCTCCACGCCGAGCGCGGCGAGGTGGCGCTGCCACCAGCCCAGGGAGCCCTCGGGCACGGAGAAGGACGTGGTGGTGGCCTGGCCGGCGCCGAGGCGGCCGCGGGGGGCGTCGGGCCAGGGGAAGAACGTCATGACGGTGCCGGGGTTGCCGGCGCGGTCGCCGTAGTAGAGGTGGTAGGTGTCGGGCGCGTCGAAGTTGACGGTCCGCTTGACCAGGCGCATGCCCAGCGCGTTGAGGTAGAAGTCGGCGTTGGCCTGGGGGTCGCTCGCGATCGCGGTGACGTGGTGGATCCCCGCGGGGCGCACATCCATGGTCGGGCCTCTCGTCTGTGGTACCGCTTGGTGCCGCTGTCATCGCCCACCAACAGTTGAAAATTAAACTATATTCCGCGGCGGCGCCAGGGGCGGTGCCCCGGGGGCGCGGGGGCGGCGGCCTCCCGCTAGCATCCCGTCTCGCGCGGGCGTACGCGAACCCCTTGGGTCAAAGGAGACATCCATGGCGGAGAACAACGGGCGGCGCAGCCTGCTGCGCGCCGTCGCGGCGGCGGCCGCCACCGCCGGCGCGCTCGACCCCCTCAACCTGGCGGCGGGCCGGGCGGGCCGGGCCGGCAGCGGCTCCGGGTGCAGGTCCGGCAGGACCCCGGTGAACCCGGGCGGCGGCGGGGAGGAGAGCGAGAGCCCCCAGGCCCGCGGCGGGCGCTCCCGCACCGCTCCGCCGGCCGCGTCCGCCACCTCGCGGCGCGCCTTCATGACCGGCGGCCGCGGGGCGCGCGCGGGCCGCTGAGCCGCCCACCGGCTCCTTTGGATCCGGGGCGCGCCCGCACGCGCCGCGCCGCGACCTGGTGGCCCGGCCGGTCCCCCGCCGCCCGGGAGCGGCACTACGGTGGGGCGGACCGACGAAAGGGGAGCACGTGGAGGCAGAGCACGGCGTGCGCGAGATCCGCCTGGGGGTCTACGCCACCGAGGAGCAGGCCGAGGAGCTGAAGCGGCGAATCACCCGGCTGCTGTGCCCCGACCCCGACCACGCGGGGCCGTGCCCGGTGCCCTGGTCGGTGGCGCTGCTGGCCGACGCCGAGGACGCCTACCCCGAACTGCTGGAACAGGCCCGCGCCGAGGGGCGCGGCTAGTCCGGCGCCAGGTTCCAGGCGGTCAGCACCGGGCGGTCGTGCTCGAGGCCCAGGCGGCCCACCGCCGCGGTGTCGAGGCGGAACAGCCGCCCGTGGTCGGGGGGCAGGCCCAGCCGCCGCGCGGTGAGCACCCGCAACTGGTGGCCGTGGCCCACCAGGGCGACGTCGGCGGCGCCGGGGTCGTCGAGCAGCGGCGCGACGCGCGCCAGCACCCGGTCGGCGCGCGCGCCGACCGCCTCCACCGTCTCGCCGGGGTGGTCGGGGTCGCCGGGCACCACGCCGTCGCGCCACAGGTACCAGCCGGGCCGCCGGGTGCGGATGTCGGCGGTGGTGATCCCCTCGTAGCCGCCGTAGTCCCACTCCATGAGGTCGGCCTCGGGCTCGGCCCCGGCGAGCCCGGCCAGTTCGGCGGTGCGGGCGGCCCGCCGCAGCGGGCTGGTCAGCACGCGGGCGAAGGTCCGCCCCGCCAGCAGGGCGCGCAGCGAGCGCGCCTGCTCCTCGCCCTCGGGGGTCAGCGGCACGTCGGTGCGCCCGGTGTGCCGGTGCGCGGCGCTCCACTCCGTGCGGCCGTGGCGGATCAGCAGCAGCTCGCCCATGGGGCCTCCCGTGTCGGCTCGGTTCCCGCCCCCTTCCACTGCCCCGCCGAAGGCGCCGTGCAACCCCGGCCCGCCCGGCGGGCGCGGGCGGGCCGGGTGCGGGGCCCTACCCGGCGCGCAGGGCGCGGTAGCGGCGCACCAGCTCGGCGGTGGAGGAGTCCAGGCCGGGGACCTCGGCGCCCTCGGTGAGGGCCGGCTCGATCCGCTTGGCCAGCACCTTGCCCAGCTCCACGCCCCACTGGTCGAAAGAGTCGATGTCCCACACCGCGCCCTGCACGAACACCTTGTGCTCGTAGAGCGCCACGAGCTGGCCCAGCACCGAGGGCGTCAGCTCGGGGGCGAGGATCGTGGTGGTGGGCCGGTCGCCGGTGAAGGTGCGGTGCGGCACCTGCTCGGCGGGCACGCCCTCGGCGGCGACCTCCTCGGCGGTCTTGCCGAACGCCAGCGCCTGGCCCTGGGCGAACATGTTGGCCATGAGCAGGTCGTGCTGGGCGCTCAGCTCGGGGCTCAGCTCGGCGGCGGGGCGGGCGAACCCGATCAGGTCGGCCGGCACCAGCTTGGTGCCCTGGTGCAGCAGCTGGTAGTAGGCGTGCTGGCCGTTGGTGCCGGGGGTGCCCCACACCACGGGGCCGGTCTGCCACGAGACCGGGCGGCCCGCGCGGTCCACCGACTTTCCGTTGGACTCCATGTCCAGCTGCTGGAGGTAGTCGGGGAAGCGGGCGAGGTAGTCGCTGTAGGGCAGCACCGCGTGGGACTGGGCGTCGTGGAACGACCCGTACCAGATGCCGAGCAGGCCCATCAGCAGCGGGGCGTTGGCCTCGGGCGGCGCGGTGCGGAAGTGGTCGTCGACGGTGGCAAACCCGGCCAGCATCTCGCGGAAGCGGTCAGGGCCGATGGCGATCATCAGCGACAGCCCGATCGCGGAGTCGTAGGAGTAGCGGCCGCCCACCCAGTCCCAGAACTCGAACATGTTGGCGGTGTCGATGCCGAACTCGGCGACCTTGCCGGCGTTGGTGGAGACCGCGACGAAGTGGCGGGCCACGGCCGCCACGTCGCCGCCCAGGCCCGACAGCAGCCACGCCCGCGCCGAGGTGGCGTTGGTGATGGTCTCGACGGTGGTGAAGGTCTTGGAGGCGACGATGAACAGCGTGCGGGCCGGGTCGAGGTCGCGCAGCGCCTCATGCATGTCGGCGCCGTCGACGTTGGAGACGAACCGGACGTCGAGCCCGCGGTGGGTGAACGGCTTCAGCGCCTCATAGGCCATGGCCGGGCCGAGGTCGGAGCCGCCGATGCCGATGTTGACGACGGCGCCGATGGGCTGACCGGTGTGGCCGCGCCACTCCCCCGAGCGCACGCGGTCGGCGAAGGCGGCCATGCGGTCGAGCACCTCGTGCACGCCGGGCACCACGTCGCGGCCGTCGACCTCGACCACGGCGTCGCGGGGCGCGCGCAGGGCGGTGTGCAGCACGGCCCGGTCCTCGGTGACGTTGATCCGCTCGCCCCGGAACATGGCGTCGCGCAGCTCGGCGACCCCGGTGGCGGCGGCCAGGTCGCGCAGCAGCGCCAGGGTCTCGTCGGTGACCAGGTGCTTGGCGTAGTCGATGTGCAGGTCGCCGACCTGGAGGGTGTAGCGGGCGCCGCGGCCGGGGTCGGCGGCGAACAGGTCGCGCAGGTGCACCTCCCCGAGCTTCGCACGGTGCTCGGCCAGCGCGGCCCACTCGGGCAGCCGGTCCAGGCGTGTGCGGCCGGTGGGGTTGGTCTCGGGCATCGGTCGTTACTCCTCGCGTCGTTCGTGGGCGGCCTCGCGGCCCGCGGCGGGCCCGCGCGCCGGGCGGCCTTCCGCGCACTTCTACCCGGCATCATGCACGCTCGCGCCCGCCCGCGGGGCGCGTGCCCGGCGCGTCGGCGCGGCCGGTGCGCGGGCGGCGCCGAAACCGGCCCGGCAATCGGGGCGAATGCGGGCGAACCACCCCAACACCGGCGCGGCGGGCCGGGCGTGTCGGCGGCGCGCGGGGCCCGGCGTGGCGTAGGAAGTGAGTCGGCCCCCACCGGGCCGGCCGGCCGCGCGGCCCGGCACCGCAGCGAGCATGAGGAGCAGCACATGGAAGAGCGGTTCGACGCCGTCGTGATCGGCATGGGTCCGGGCGGCGAGGTGGCCGCCTCGCAGCTGCTCGACGCGGGCCTGCGGGTGGCCGTGGTCGAGCGGGAGCTGATCGGCGGGGAGTGCGGGTACTGGGCCTGCATCCCGTCCAAGACGCTGCTGCGCCCGCTGGAGGCGGCGGCCGAGGCGGCGGGGGTGGCCGGGCTGGACCGGCCGGTGCCCGACTGGCCGGCGATGCGCGACTACCGCGACACCATGATCCGCCACCTCAACGACGCCAAGCAGGTGGCCGGCTACGCCGACCGGGGCGCGGAGGTGGTCAAGGGCGCCGCCCGCGTGGTGGGGCGCGACCCGTGGGTGGTGGAGGTGGAGGGGCGCCGGCTGCGCGCCGACCACGTCGTCGTCGCCACCGGGTCGGCGGCGGCCCGCCCGCCGGTCGAGGGCCTGGAGGAGGTCGAGCTGTGGACCAACCGCCAGGCCACGACCCTGCAGGAGATCCCCGGCCGGGCCGTCGTGGTGGGCGGCAGCGCGGTGGGCGTGGAGATGGGCCAGTTCCTGGCGCGCATGGGGTGCGAGGTGACGCTGGTGCAGCGCTCGGGCGCGCTGATGAACCGCGAGGAGCCGCGGGTGGGCGAGCTGGCCGCCGAGCTGCTGCGCGGCGACGGCGTGGACGTGCGCACCGGGTCGGCGCCCGTGCGGGCGCTGCGCCGGGGCCGCGACAGCGTGCTGGAGCTGGCGGACGGCTCCGAGGCGGTGGGCGACGTGGTGCTGCTGGCCGCGGGCCGGGTGCCCCGGGTGGGCGAGCTGGGCCTGGCGGAGCTGGGGGTGGACACCGGCGGCGCGGGGCTGGCGGTGGACGAGCGGTGCCGGGTCGCGCCGGGGCTGTGGGCGGTGGGCGACGTGACGGGCACGGCCATGTTCACCCACGTCGCCAAGTACCAGGCGCGCGTGGCGGCCGCCAACATCCTGGGCCGCGACCGCACGGCCGACTACACGGGGGTGCCGCGGGTGGTGTTCAGCGACCCGGAGATCGCGGCGGTGGGGCTGACGGCCGAGCAGGCGCGCGCCCGGGGCCTGGACGTGGTGGCGGCCGAGGTGGACCTGCCCGCGGGGCTGGCCCGGCCCTGGACCTATGAGACCGAGCCGACGGGCCGGCTGGGCGTGCTCGCCGACCGGGGCGGCCGCGTGCTGGTGGGGGCCTGGGCGGTGGCGCCGATGGCCGGGGAGTGGATCCACACGGCGGCGCTGGCGATCCGCGAGGGCATCGGGGTGGACCGGCTGCGCGACGGTGTCGCCCAGTTCCCCACCTACAGCGAGGGCTACCTGCTCGCGGTGGAGGCGCTGGACATGTAGCGCGGCGGCGGGTGCGGTCGCGGCGCGGCCCGGCCCGCTCCGGCGGCGGGCCGCGTAGGCTGGTGCGCCCACGGGAGTACGGGCGCGGTCGCCCGCGGGATGACGACACGCGGGGGTCGCGCGCGGCAGACTCGGCGGCACGACGTCGATTCGACGGCACGAGGGGCGGTCCCCATGGCAGCCGAAACGGTGCGGCGCCTGCTGGGCCGCCTGCGCGCGTCCGGTCCGGCGCCGGGCGGGGCCGCGCGGCCCCGCGCCGGTCCCGCCTCGCGCGCGCCCGCGCCGCCCTCCTCGGCCTCGGCGGCCGCCCCGGTCGCGGCGGCGCTGTCGGTGCTCACCGCCCTGGGCGCGCTGGGTGTGCTGGGCGGGCGCGTGCGGGTTCCGCCGCCGCGCACCCCCGAGCCCCTTCCCCCGCCCGCGCCGCGCCCGCCGCCCGACGACCGGGTGCGCGGTCGGGCACCGGCCGCGCCGGCGCCGGGCCCGCGAAGGGCACCGGGCACCTGGTGGCGCCCGGCCGCGCTGTGGTCGCTGCGCGCCGGCGCAGGCGGCCGTGCTGCTGGTGGCCGCCGCAACCGCCGGCGGCCCGGGGGCGGGGCCGGTTGGATGGGCCCCGTGGCCGGTGTGGCCGCTGGCCGTGCTGGGCGCGGTGCAGGTGGCCGCCGCGGCGGCGATCGCCCTGGGCGCGCCCGCCTCGTGGTGGCCGGCGGTGTTCAGCGCGGCAATGGCCGCCGGCGGCCCCGCCCAGGCGGTGCTGGCGCCCGGCCTGGGGCCGGGCGGACCCTTGCTGCTGGGCGCGGTGCTGGTGGCGCCGGGCCTGTGGGTGGCCGTGTGGGCGTGGGGGTGGTGCTGGCCGCCGGCGCCGGGCGCGGCGCGGCCGTGCGGCGGCCCGCCGCCGGGTCAGGGCCGCCAGGAGGGGTCGTAGTCGGGGTGGGCGGCGTAGACGGCGGCCAGGTGCTCCAGGGCGCGGCGCCAGGCGTGCAGGGCCGACCAGGCGCCCGCGTCGTCGCCGGGGGCCGCCGAACCTTGGGCCGCGGCGGCCATGCAGGCGCGGTGGGTGGCGGTGTAGCCGCTGAGGATGCGGCGCTTGGCCTCGATGTCGGCGCGGACCCGCTCGGGGCCGCCCGTGGCGGGTGCGGCGGCGTGCGCGGCCCGCTCGTCCTCGGCCAGGCGCGCCGCAAGGAACTCGTCGATCTTCACCCGCTCGCTCTCCCTTCGCCGGCCCGCGCCCGGCCGCCCGCTGTCCCGGCGCGCCGATTGTGCCTGATTCGCCGCCGGTTGTCGCCCCTGGGGGTCAGCCGCAGCCCTCGAACTGGGGGACCGTGGTCACGAGGTCCAGGCCGGTCTGCCCGAACCACTTGTCCAGCAGCCGCTCGGCGGTGCCGTCCTGGTACATCAGGGTGACGGCGCGGTTGACGGCCTCGCACCCGGCGATGTCCTCCTTGGCGATCCCGATGCCGTACTTCTCGCTGGTGAACGGTTCGCCGACCAGGCGGAACGCCGACGGCTTCTCGGCGAGGTAGCCGGCGAGGATGAGGTCGTCGGTGGAGACCGCGTCGACCACGCCCACGGCCAGCAGGTCGACGCACTCGCTGTAGGTGGGCCGCTCCACGCGCTGCGCGGGGATTCCGCGCTCCTCGATGATGCGGTTGGCGGAGTTGGACCCGGCGCCCTGGCACAGCCGCTCCCCGGCGAGGTCCTCGGGGCCCTGCACGTCGGTGTTGTCGGCGCGGACCAGGATGTCCTGCCGGGCGACGTAGTAGGGGCCGGCGAAGTTGACGACGGTCTTGCGCAGCTGGGTGATGGAGTAGGTGGCCAGGACCAGGTCGACGTCGTCGTCGACGAGCACGTCCTCGCGCTCCTCGGAGGTCACCTGCACGAACTCCACGTCGGCGCGGTCCACCCCCAGGTAGTCGGCGATGTAGTAGGCGACGTCCACGTCGAACCCGCTGTAGGTGTCCACCCCGGTGCGCAGGCCCAGGCCGGGCTGGTCGCCCTTGACCCCGATCCGCAGGGTCTCGGCGTCGAGGATCGACGTGTGCTCGCCCGCGGCCACGGCGCACGCGGGCAGCGCGACCGCGAGCGCGGCCGCGCAGGCCAGATGGCGCAGCCTCATCCGCGCTCACCTCCTGGTGGTGGGCCGGGCGGGCGGCGCGGCCGGCGCCGGCCGCCGCCTCGGCGAACGGGTGGTGTCCTGCGTGCCCCCTGGTCTGCCCCCGCGCTAGCGGTACTCCGCCAGCCGCGGCCGCACGCCCAGCGCGATCAGGAGCGCGAACGCGCCGCAGGCCGCGACGACCGCGTGGTTCCAGCCGGCGAGGTCGTCCCTGGCGGTGGCGACGGAGGTGTCGAAGGTGGACATGTGCAGCCGGGTCAGGTCGATCAGCGCCTCCTCGTAGTCGGCGAACACCGCCTCCACGGAGTCGGGTCCGGTGATGTGGGCGTCGACGGCCGCGGCGGTGTCGCCCTCGCGGGCGATGGCGCGCATCCGCTCATCGGCGCGCAGGAACGCCGCGTAGGTGCGCAGCGTGCGCCGCAGGGCGCGGGTCTCGCCCTCGCCGCCGCCCGTGGCGACCTCCTCGCCGAGCAGGCCGAGCATGCGGCCGGGGTAGTCGTCGTGGCGCGGCACGGCGGCGGTGACCTCGGTGGTGTAGCCGTGCAGGTTGCCGGGGATGTCGCCGTCCTCGGGCACGAGGAACACCACCGTCTGGGCGTCCTCCAGGAAGTTCTGCTCGTAGGTGGCGGCGTTGTCGGGGTCCATGAGCCAGCGGCTCTGGTCGGCGTTCATGCCGGTGCTGATGGCGCGGGCGCGCGACAGCGCCAGCACCGACTCCAGGCCCTCCTCCTTGGCGGTGCGCAGCAGCACGGACTGGCGCTGGAGCATGGCCACGGAGGCCAGGCCCATCACCAGCACCCCGGCGGTGGCCAGGCCCAGCCACGCGTTGTAGCGGCGGCGGAACCGCCGGCGCAGGAAGACCTGGAGCACGACGAGGGCGGCGAGCAGGGCGGCGGCCGCGGCGGCGACCAGGCCGATCCCGGCGGTGGCGGCCGCGCTGTTCGCCTCGTAGGTGCTGCGCACGGTCGCGCCGCTTTCGAGGGTGAGGTTGTAGGCCTTGGGCAGCAGGTCGCGCCGCATCAGCTCGGCGGCCTTGCGGTAGAGGGCGATGACCTCGTCGGAGGGCGGGCCGGCGGGGTCGTCGTCGGCGTCGTTGAGCAGCCGCGCCTCGGCCACCAGGCGCTCGTAGCGGTTCATGCCGTCCATGACGGCCCAGACGGTCTCCTCCTCGACGCGGTCGCCCTCGGCGAGCTGGGCGGCGTGCAGCAGCGCGCGGTTGGCGGTGGCGCGGCGCTCGTCGTAGCGCTCCAGGGCGGCGTCGCGGCCGGTGCCCAGGTCGTGGTCTCCGCCCAGCAGCAGCACGTTGGCCATCTGGGCGTCCATGTCCGACAGCGCGAAGTACAGGTTGGCCGTCTCCACGACCTTGCGCCCCTCGCCTTCGCCGATGACGTCGAGCCCGTCGCGGGCGCGCTCCAGCGCCACGTAGGTGGCGGCGAACAGGGCGGCGACCAGGCTCAGGCACAGCACGGTCAGCAGCCGCAGCCGGCCGCGGGTGCCCAGCCGGCGCAGCCACCGCGGGCGGGCCCGGCCGCGCCGCGGGGGCGCCGGGTCGCCGGCGGGGTGTTCGGCGCGGGCGGGGCCGGGCCGGTCGGTCGTGGCCACCGCCGCTCACCCCCGCTGCCGGTGCAGGGTGATCGCCGTCCAGGCGCCGACGTAGATCCGGTCGGACTCGCGCAGGGGGACCTCCACGTTGGCGGCGACGGGGTGGTCGGTCCCGTTGACCGTGGTGCCGTTCATGGAGCCCTCGTCCATGAGCACCCAGGTGCCGCCGGGGCGGGCCAGCAGCACGGCGTGGGCATGGGAGACCCCGGGGTCCTCCGGCGGCGCGGACAGATCGATCTCGGGGTGGATGCCGCGGGCGATGCTGCGCCGCCCGATCCGCACGCGCGCCCGGTTCAGCGGGACGCGGCGCTGGGGGGCGTGGGCGGGGAACGCGATGGCGTCGGGGTCGAGCAGGCCCCGGTCGGCCATGGCCTGGTAGTAGGCGGGGTCGGCGGTGATGATGGCCCACCAGTGGTCGGCGGCGGCGCCGCGCGGGTCGTGGCCGGCCGGGGTGTGCCGCCGGGGGGCGGGCGGTTCGGAGCGCAGGGGGACGGGCTCGGAGAACAGCGGGAACGGCGACGCCTCGGTCTGGTCGGCGCCGGTGAAGTCGTGGCCGCAGCCCTCGCAGTAGCGGCCGGCCCGGTCGCCGCCGCAGACGGGGCACAGGTCCTCGTGCGCGGCGGCGGGCCGGCTGAGGGGCGCGGCCGCGAGCACCACGCACACCGGGCATCGGGGGTCGGCCGGCGGCGTGTGCCCGGCCAGGCAGGTCATCCGCATGGTGGGGCCGCTCCTTCCCGGGTTCCGGCCGGGACGCCGCGCCCGCCCACGCGCACGGTGCGGGTCGAGTGGGTGTCCAGGGTCATCTCGTCGAGCTTGGCGACCGAGGGGCGCAGCCGCACCGTTCCGGTGGCGGGGTCGTCGACCTCGACGACGCGGCGCAGCAGCGCGGCGGTGGCGGCGTGGCGCCCGGAGTGGGCCAGGGCCACGGCGCGGCCCAGCCGGACGGTGGCGGTCGCGGTGTCGCCGTCGCGGCGGGCGCGCAGGCCCTCCTGGATGGCCTGGGCGAGTTCGGTCTGGCCGGTGTAGTGGGCGACTGCGGGGTTGATCTCGGCGGCCGGGCCGGGGTCGGCGGTCCACTCGGCGAGGACGTCGGCGGGCGCGGTGGCCTCGCCGCCGCCGGGGCCGGGCACGACGATCCCGACGCGGGCGGCGCGCATGCGCCGGCCGGCCGCGCCGGGGGGCACCTCCAGCCGCAGGTGGTAGTCGCGGCTCTCGTCGGCGTCCCAGGAGCCGGTGGGGTAGTCGCCGGTGCGCGGGTCGGCCTCGGCGCGCCGGGCGGTGAGGTCGTTGAGGGTGGGCGCCACCTGGGCCAGGGCGGTGACCCGGGTGCCGCGGGGGGTGCGCAGCCGCAGCGCGACGTCGGCGACGGTCTTGGCCATGGCCGACTCCGCCATGGCGCGGAAGTCCGCGGGCATGCGGGCGGGTTCGGCGATGATCCCGACGGTGCCGAGCAGGGCGGCGGCCACGCGGCGCAGCTCCTCGACGTTCCAGTCGGTGCCCACGCCCCGGCAGTCGCACACGAAGCGCCCGGCGGCCGCGGCCAGGACGGGCTCGAAGGTGGCGGGCTGCTCGTTGTTCTGGCCGTCGGTGAGCAGGATGGCGTGCTTGAGGGTGCCGGGGGGCAGCGGCGCGAACAGGTCGCCGGCGGCGCGCAGCCAGGCGCCCATGCGGGTGCCGCCCTGGGCGGTGAGCCCTTCGACGGCGTCGCGGACGGCGGCGCGGGTGCGGTCGGTGAGCGCGGCCAGACCGCCGCCGGGCGGGTAGACCACCTCGGCGCCTGCACCGCCGGCGACCACGGCGAGGGCCACGCCGTCGCGCAGGGCGTCCACGGCGGCGCAGGCGGCGAGCTTGGCGGCGGCGAGCTTGGTGCCGTACATGGACCCGGAGGTGTCGACGATGACGACCTCGGCCGCGGGCGGGGGCGGCGCGGGCTCGGCGGCGGGGGCGGTGGTGACGCGCACGACCGCCTCCACGGTGGTGCCGCCCGGGGGCAGGTACCGGTTCTGCTCCACGCGCACGGTGAACGCGGGCCCGCCCGCCCGGGGGGTCACCGGGCACCGCCCCGGGCCGCGGGGCCGTGCGGGGGCGCGGCGGGCACCCCGATCACGCAGGCGGTGACGTTGTCGGGGCCGCCGCGCTCCAGGGCCAGCCGCACGCACGCCCGCGCGGCGTCCAGCGGGTCGGGCCCGGCGCCCAGGACGAGCGCGGCGAGGTCGGCGGGGTCGGGCAGGAGGTTCCACAGCCCGTCGGTGCACAGCAGCAGCGCGCCCGGCCCGCGCGGGGCGAGGTCGGCGGTGCGGCCCCGGACCTCGCCGTAGTCGGCGCCCAGCCAGGCGGTGAGGGCGTGGGCGTGCGGGGAGCGGGCGGCCTCCTCGGGGGTGAGGGCGTTGAGGGCGACCATGGTCTGGGCCCAGGTGTCGTCGCTGGTGAGCAGCGCCGAGGGCGCCGCCGTGGGGGCGGCGGCCAGCCAGTAGGCGCGGCTGTCGCCGACCCAGGCGACGGTGATGGGGCCGCGCGCGGGCACGAGGGCGGCGACGAAGGTGCAGGCGGGCGCCTGCGGGCCGGGGCCGGCGAGCGCGGCGACGGCGCGTCCGGCGCGGCGCAGGGCGGTGGTGAGGGCGGCGGCGGGCCCGGCCCCGGCGGCGGTCTCCTCGGCGAGGGCGGCGGCGCCGGCCTCGGCGGCGGCGGCCGACGCGGCGGCGGGGCGCGGCGAGGTGGAGACGCCGTCGCAGACCACGGCGGCGGTGGTGGCCGCGCCGCCGCGGCGCAGGGCGCGCAGGGCCAGGGCGTCCTCGTTGCGCGTGTGGCGCAGGCCGCGGTCGCTGACCCCGGCGCCGGTGCCGGCGCGGGCCTCGACGTGGTCGCGGCGCCCGGTGCGGGCCAGCCCGCAGGCGGCGCAGGCGCCGTCGGCGACCGGGCCGCCGCAGCGGGCGCAGGGGGCGGCGGGCGCGGCGGCGGGGCCGGCCAGGGTGTGGCCGCAGCCCTCGCAGTAGGTGTCGCCGTGCGCGGCGACGGCCCCGCAGGCCGAGCACTTCACCAGCACGGCGGCCACCTCCTGGGGCGGGCGGCGCGGGACGGCGCGGCGGCCCGGCGCGCGGGCGGCAGGGCGCGGCGGGCGGGGCCGGTGCGGGCGCTCACAGCCACGTCCTGGGCCGGACCTCGTTGGCGAGGTCGATGAGGGCGCGGCGCCGCACGCCGTCCTCGGCGTGGCGGGAGCGCTCGCGGTAGACGCGTTCGAGGGCGCGGCGCAGCCCGTCCTCGGTGAAGGGCGCGCCGAGCAGGTCGGCGCCGTCGTGGGCGGTGTTGCCGGCCAGGACCCAGTTCAGCGCGGCGTGCAGGACGCGGGCCTTGAGGCGCTGGCCGGCGTCGCCGTGCAGGCCCAGGCGGCGCAGCCGGGCCTCGGCGTCGTGGAAGACGGCGGCGTCGAGGTCGTCGGGGTCGCGGTCGCCGATCAGGACGCTGACGGCGGCCATCTGCGCGGCGATGTGCACGCTGGAGAGTTCGGGGACCATGTCGAGCACGCGCACGGCGGCGGCGGGGTCGCCCTGGGCGAGGCGGATGCGGGCCAGGCCGAAGGCGGCGCTGACGTAGGAGTGGTCGGTGATCCACACGGTGCGGTAGAGGCCGGCGGCGGCCTCCCAGGCGCCCTGGCCCTCGCACGCGGCGGCCAGGCCGAGCTTGGGCGCGGCCTCGCCGGGCAGGTGGTCGAACAGCTCGTCGAAGCGCTCGCGGGCGGTCTCGTGGTCGCCGGCGGCCAGCGCGATCGCGGCCCAGTACCAGAACGGCCGCCAGTGGTCGGCGGAGCCGGTGCCCAGTTCCTGGAGGTGGGCGGCGGCCGCGTCGGGGCGGCCCAGGCCGATGAGCGCGCGGACGAGCATGAGCCGGGACTCGGGGGTGGGGTCGCTGTCGCCGGAGAGGGTGGCGGCGAGGTCCTCGGGCCCCAGCGCGGCGATGTTGGCGAGCTGGTCGGCGGCGGGGTCCTCGGGGTCGACGCGGGGGTAGGGCAGCCCGGCGGCGCACTCGGCGGGGGCGGGGCGCTGCAGCAGCCGGTCGGCCTCGTCGATGACCCCGCCCAGGTGGCCGGAGCTGAAGAGGGGCCGTTCGGGTCCGAAGAGGGCCGAGGGCGCGGGGTGGGGCCGGCCGTCCTTGTCGGAGAGGACCTCGCGCAGGACGCCGATGAGTTGCTCGGCCATCTCGGCGGCGTCGTGGAAGCGCAGCACGGGCTCGGGGTTGAGGGCGCGCCGCAGCAGCCGGTCGTAGGAGGGGTTGCGGGCGAGCACGGGGATGCTGCGGGCGGGCGGCAGGTCGTGCTCGTAGCGGCGGGCGTAGTCGAACCGGAAGCTGAGCACGGCCATGCAGCGGGCGATGGCGTAGAGGTCGGAGCTGACGGAGGGGCCCAGGGCGCGCAGCTCGCTCTCGGGCACCCCGAACCCGGGGGTGGTGTAGACGCGGCTCTGGGAGTCGATGCGGCGCACCGCACCCAGGTCGATGAGCTTGACCTGCTCCTCGCACTGGATGACGTTGTCGGGTTTGAAGTCGCAGTAGAGCAGGCCCTTGGCGTGCAGGTGGTGGACGGCCCGCAGGCACTCCAGCCCGTAGGCGATGACCTGCTCGACCGGCAGGCCGTCGGTGCCGTTGCGGGACCGGCGCTCCAGCAGCACCTCGCGCAGGGACTTGCCGCCGACGTACTCCAGGACGATGTGGCCGGCGGGGATCCCGGTGCGGGGGTCGGGGTGCTGGACCCAGTTGTAGATCTTGACGATGTTGGGGTGCTCGACCTCGGCGAGCACGGCGCGCTCGGCGGCGGCGGTCTGGTGGGCCTCGGCGTCGCCGCTGTTGAGCAGGCCCTTGAGGACGACCCACCGGTCGTTGACGTTGCGGTCGCGGGCGAGGTAGACCCAGCCGAACCCGCCGTGGGCCAGGGGGCCCAGCACCTCGTACTGGCCGGCGACGAGGTCGCCCCGGCGCAGCTTGGGGGTGAAGGAGAACTCGGTGCGGCAGGAGCCGCAGTAGCCCTCGGTGCGGCCGGGGCGGCCGTTGCGGGAGCGGCCGACGGGCTCGTTGCAGTGGCCGCAGAACCGGTTCTTCTCGGCGACCACGGGGGCGCTCATGACCGCGGTGGCGGGGTCGCGGTAGGGCACGGGCGGCACCTGGACCATGCCCAGGCCCAGCAGCCCGCGCGAGGAGGGGCCGGTGCCCACGAGGGGGGTGTCGGCCAGGACGGCGGTGGCGCGCGGGCGGGGCGGCGGCGCGGTGCGGCCGGACATGCGGGCGGCCTCGCGCAGGGAGGGCACGGGGGCGGACGCCTCGGAGGGCGCCGACGGATCGGCGGACCCGGCCCGCCCGGACGGTTCGCCGGCGCCGCCGTCCCCGTCGGCCGAAGAGGGCGCGCCGTTCGGCGCCGCGGGCGGGGTGACGGGCTGCGCGGCGGCCGGGCGCCCGCCGAGGCCGGGCACGACGGCGACCGCGGCGGCGGAGCCGCCGGCCGCGAGCGGCGCGGGCACCACCCACGTCGAGGCGGCCGGCGCCATGCCGCACACGTCGCAGTAGCCGTCCTCGATCGCGCCCTCGCAGGCGGGGTCGGTGCAGTGGGTCATGGGCGCGCTCCGGGTGCGTCGCGTCCCCCGGGGGCGCGCCGGCGCACCGTGCGGGCGCGGGCGGGGCCGGTGCTCCGGGCGCGCGGGGGCCGGGGCCGCAGCCTCCGGCCGCTCCGGCGCGGCGCCGGGCCGAAGCGGTCCGTGGTCGTCGGCGGCCTGGGCGGTGCGGGCGTACTCGGCACTGGCCGCATGGTTGTTCGTCTCCGGCGACTGTGTCACGGGTCTTGGACAAGAGTCTCGCCCCGCCGGGGGAGCGCCACAAGAGCGCGCGGTGCCGACGGCCGTGTCCGGCCAGTGACGGCGGGGTAACCCCGCGGCGGTTCGCCCTGTGTTATGCCGTCTGCCCCGTGCGGGCGGTTTCAGTCCCCCGGAGGCCGGAGGGGCGGCGGGCGCGCGGAGAGGCCGGAAGGGCGGGCGGTGTCAGCCGAGCCAGCCCGGGCGCACCACGCCGCTCTCGTAGGCGATGACGACCAGCTGCGCCCGGTCGCGGGCGCGCAGCTTGGTGAGCACCCGGCTGACGTGGGTCTTGGCGGTGGCGGGGCTGACCAGCAGCCGCCGCGCCAGCTCGTCGTTGGACAGCCCGGCGGCCACCCCCGCCAGCACCTCGCGCTCGCGCTCGGTGAGGGAGTTGAGCAGGGGCGCGGGCGGGGGCTCCTTGACGCGGTCGGCGAACTCGCCGATGAGGCGCCGGGTGACCGAGGGCGCCAGCAGCGCGTCGCCGCGGGCGACCACGCGCACGGCGTGCACCAGCTCGGCGGGCTCGGTGTCCTTGACGAGGAACCCGCTGGCGCCGGCCTTGAGGGCGCCGTAGACGTAGTCGTCGAGGTCGAACGTGGTGAGGATGACGACCTTCACCGCGGCCAGCCGGGCGTCGGCGGCGATCCGGCGGGTGGCCTCCAGGCCGTCGACCACGGGCATGCGGACGTCCATGAGGACGACGTCGGGGCGTTCGGCGGCGGCCAGGCGCACCGCCTCGGCGCCGTCGCCGGCCTCGGCCACCACAGAGATCCCGTCCTCGCCGTCGAGGATGGAGCGGAATCCGGCGCGCACGAGGTTCTGGTCGTCGGCGAGCAGCACCCGGATCATGCGGTCCTCACCTTCGTGGTGGGCGGGGGCGGTGGTGCGGCGCGGGTGGCGCCGCACCCCCTTCCTACCAGGGGCGGGCGTTCGGCGGCGGCGGTGCGGGGCCGCGGAGGCGCAGCGGCGCAGGAGGCCGGGTGCCACGTCACCCGGCGGTGGTGCCCGCACCACCCGCGCCCGGTGCCAGGGGCAGGTCCGCCTGGACCGCGAACCCGGGCGCGCCGGCGCGGGGCGCGGCACGGACGGTGCCGCCCACCGCGGCGGCGCGTTCGCGCATGCCGCGCAGGCCGTTGCCCTCGGCCACGGGCCCGGCGGCGCGGCCGTCGTCCTCCACGCGGACGCTGACGCCGTCGGCGCGGTAGGCGACGGACACGGCGGCGCGCGCGGCGCCGGAGTGGCGCAGCGCGTTGGTGAGCGCCTCCTGCACGATGCGGTAGGCGGCGAGGTCGACGGCGGCGGGCAGCGGCACGGGGTCGCCCTCCACCCGCAGGTCCACCGGCAGCCCGGCGCGGGTGGTGTGCTCGGCGAGTTCGCCCACGCGCGCCAGGGTGGGCGCGGGCGCCGTGGGCGCTGCAGGTTCGGGGCCGCCGTCGACCTGGCGCAGCACGCCCAGGGTGGTGCGCAGTTCGCGCAGGGCCTCGCGGCTGGCGGCCTTGATGGCGTCCAGGGCGGCGTAGGCGCCCTCGGGGTCGTCGCGGCGGTAGGCGGCGGCGCCGGCCTGCACGTTGATCAGCGAGATGTGGTGGGCCACGACGTCGTGCAGTTCGCGGGCGATGCGCAGCCGCTCCTCGGTGGCGCGGCGGCGGCCCTCCTCCTCGCGCGTGCGCTCGGCCTCGGCGGCGCGGCGCTGGACCTCGTGCAGGTAGGCGCGGTTGCTGCGGGCGATCTCGCCGGCGAGCAGCACGACGAGGGCGCCGCCGAGGGTGGACAGCGCGCGCCACAGCTCGAAGCGGATGGACTCCCCCACGGCGATGGTGCCCATGAACAGGACGGTGGCGGTGACGGCGGCGGCGCGGTGGCCGGTGGCGCCCAGCCGGATGACGCCGATGGGGAACGCGATCGAGGCGGCCCAGGAGTCCACCTGGCCGAGCATGTAGTACAGCGGGTTGACCGTGCCGATCACCACGGCGGCCGGCAGCGGCAGCCGGGTGATCACGGCCAGGGCCAGCGCGCCGGCCATCAGCAGGGCGACGCTGTGGCCGGGGACGGCCCGGCCCTGCCCGGCGGCGGTGACGTACTCGGCGGCGAGCGCCACGGCGGCCACCGGCACCGCGAGCAGCAGGTCGACCGCCCAGGCGGGCAGCCGCAGCCGCCCGATCAGCACGGATCCGGAGTCGGCCGGCCAGGCGCGGGGGCCGGCCTCACCACGGCCGGCGGGCGGCGCGGGCGCCGGTGCGGGCGGCCTCCGGCGGGACGGGGGCCGCGGGTCGGGGGGTTCCACGGGAGGGCTCACCCGCCCGGGGGGCGGATCGCTGGTCGCGCATGGGGCATGCCTCCATTCAACTACGCCCTCCGGGGCGGGGGCGCGGGTGCGAGTATGGCGCGCGGTCGCGGCCCGGCGCGTCGGCCGCGGGGCGGAGGCGGGCGTGCGCCGGGGGGCGCACGCGGGCGGGCGGGTGTCGGCCGCGCGCGTTAGGCGCCGTCGCCGGCGCCGGGGGCGCCGGGCTCGTCGCGGCGGCCGGGGCGGCCGGTGCGCTCGCGCCCCTGGGGGTCCTCGGGGTGGCCCTGTTCTGGGCGGTCGCGGTCGGCGGCGGTGCCGGACGTGTCGTGGGTTCCGGCGGCCTCGGGCGCGCGCAGCGCGTCGAGGCGGCCGCCGTGCTCGGCGCGTACCAGGCGCAGCCGCAGGCTGAGCACCACGAGGGCGGCGCCGAAGACGATGGCGTAGACGCCGACGACGAACGCGAGGCCGAGGGCGCCGGCGATGGGGGCGACCCACATCACCAGGCCGAAGGCGACCGACAGCACGCCGGCGAAGATGAACAGCCACTCCCCGCTCAGCTGCTTGCTCAGCCGCACCGCGGCGGCGATCTCGAAGGCGCCGGTCACCACCGCCCACAGGCCGATGATCAGCGAGAGCAGGAAGACGGTGAGCGCGGGCCAGGTCAGCGCGAGGATGCCCAGCAGGACGCCGAGCACGGCCTCCAGGACCAGCGGCGGGCGGTCGGGTTTGGCGGCGCGCAGGGCGGACCACCCGGCGAGCAGGCCGTCGGCCAGGGCGTAGGCACCGAAGGCGACCGCCAGGGCGAGGACGGTGAGTCCGGGCCAGAGGACGGCGACGAATCCGAAGAGGATCGCCAGGGCGCCGCGCGCCGCCAGCGCCCACCAGTTCCGGACCATGTAGTCAAGCATGTCTCCCCCGATCGTTCCGGTCCGGGAGGACGCCTGCCCGGGTGCGGCGGCGGTGATGGCCGGTGCGGGGGAGTTTTTAGGGGGACCGGGCCAAGACGTTGCCCGGTGCCGACCCGGTGGGCGGCGCGGCGCCGCCCACCGGGGCCGGTGCGGTCAGGAGCCGCTGTAGGAGCGCTTGGCGTGCCCGGTGTAGAGCTGGCGGGGGCGCGCGATGCGGGCGGCGGGGTCGAGCCGCTGCTCCCGCCAGTGCGCGATCCACCCGGGCAGCCGGCCCAGGGCGAACAGGACGGTGAACATGCTGGTGGGGAAGCCCATGGCCCGGTAGATGACGCCGCTGTAGAAGTCGACGTTGGGGTAGAGCTTGCGGTCGGTGAAGTAGGGGTCGGCCAGCGCCTTGGCCTCCAGCCGCAGGGCCAGCTCGAACAGCTCGTCGGGTTCGGCCTGGCGGTCGAGGATCTGCGCGGCCAGGCCCTTGATCTCCTTGCTGCGGGGGTCGTAGTTCTTGTAGACGCGGTGGCCGAACCCCATCAGCCGGGTCTTGCTCTCCTTGTCCTTGACCTTGGCCAGGTAGGAGTCGACGTCGCCGCCGAGGTCGCGGATCTCCTCCAGCATCTCCAGGACGGCCTGGTTGGCGCCGCCGTGCAGCGGGCCGAACAGGGCGTTGACGCCGGCGGAGACGCTGCCGTAGAGGCTGGCCTGGGAGGAGCCGACGACCCGCACGGTGGCGGTGGAGCAGTTCTGCTCGTGGTCGGCGTGCAGGATGAGCAGGAGGTCCATGGCCCTGACGAACAGGGCGTCCAGCTCGGACTCCCCGCTGAGGCCGCCGAAGGTCATGCGCAGGAAGTCCTCGACGTAGCCGAGGGAGTCGTCGGGCTCCAGCGGCGGCTGACCCACGGAGTTGCGGTAGATGTGGGCGGCGATGGTGGGCAGCTTGGCCAGCAGCAGGATCGTGGCGCGGTCGACCTGCTCGCTGTCCTTGGGGTCGACGGTGTCGGCGTAGAACGCGGCCATGGTGTTGACCGCGCTGGCCAGCAGGGTCATGGGGTGGGCGTCGCGCGGGAAGGCGTCGAGCATGGCGCGCATCTCGGCGGGCAGGGCGGCGTTGGCGCGCAACTGCTCGGAGAACTCCTTGAGCTGGCCGGAGTCCGGCAGCTCCCCGTGGATGACGAGGTAGGAGACTTCGAGGAAGGAGCTGTGCGCGGCGAGCTCCTCGATGGGGTAGCCGCGGTAGCGCAGAATGCCCGCTTCACCGTCGATATAGGTGATCTTGGATTGACAGGCGGCCGTGTTGGCGAACCCGGGGTCGAGGGTGACCTTGCCGGTGGCCGACAGGAGGGTCTTGGTCTCGAAGGCTTCGTCGCCTTCGGTCCCGGTGAGCAGGGGAAGGGTGTGCGCCCCACCTTCGTACCGCAGCTCTACCACGCGCTCTTTGCCGTCTTCGCTCATGCCCGAGCACCTTTCCAGGCGGGGATGCGGGGATCAGGGAATGCCGTCCCGGTCTCTCTGTTCAGTTCTTATTAAACTCCGGTGAAGCAAAATAATACAATTGTCGCGCAATGGCGAAGTGGTGACATGGGCCACACCGCTAATCGCGCGGCAAATTTCTCCATGCGGGAAATTTCAACGTTCTTTCCCGTGACAGCGGGTGGATCCGTTCACATCCTGGACACACCCGCGGCCCGCCGGAACCCCGGCGGGCCGCGGTGTGTCGGCTCGG
The DNA here is from genome assembly GCF_013410565.1 of Streptomonospora nanhaiensis. Taxonomy (NCBI): domain Bacteria; kingdom Bacillati; phylum Actinomycetota; class Actinomycetes; order Streptosporangiales; family Nocardiopsidaceae; genus Streptomonospora; species Streptomonospora nanhaiensis. The sequence continues at coordinate 4,160,383 of NZ_JACCFO010000001.1, read as the reverse complement.
GCGCACACCCGCCCGCTAGCGCCCGGTGCGGGCCGCCGCCGAGGGGCGCCAGGGCCGCAGGCGGGGCACCCAGGCCCGCACGTTGCGGCGGTACTCGGTGTAGTCGGCGCCGAAGGTGCGCTCCAGGGTCGGCTCCTCGTAGAAGCGCACGAACAGCGCCGCCACCAGCCACGCCGTCAGCGCCCAGGCGAGCACGCCGAGTGAGCCGAACAGCAGGGCCTCGCCGATCAGCACGTGCAGCAGCGCGACGTACATGGGGTTGCGGACGTAGCGGTTGAAGCCGTCGACCACCAGGTGCTCGGTGGGCGCGGCGGGGATGGGCACGCCCTGGGCGGCGACGAACCGCGTGAAGGCGTGCGCGCAGACGTAGAGGCCGGCGGCGATGAGGACCGCACCGGTCCACCGCGCCACCGCCCAGTAGGGCAGGGGCTCGGTGAACTCCCACCCGGTGATCAGCCACGGGATGACACCCACCACCGTGCCCGGGGCTGGGGGCCGTCACGCTGGAGGCGGTGGCCGCGGCCGCGCCGTGCGCGCTGCCGAGCCTGCACACCGTCTTCCACGGCCGCGACGGCCTGCTGGCGGCGGTCTTCGAGCGCTACGGCCCGGTGGTCGACGTCGAGGCGCTGGCCGCCGCGCCGCCCGAGCGGCTGGAGGACATGGTGCGCGGCGTGCAGCGGGCGGTGGTGCACGCCTTCGCCCGGGAGCCGCGCGTGGTGCCCGCCATCTTCGCCGACCTGCTGGCCCGGCCGCAGGGGCCCGGCACCCGGCTGCTGCGCGAGGCGATGCCGCGGGTGTTCTCGGGGATCAGCGCCCTGCTGCGGCCCGAACTCGCGGCGGGCCGGGTGCGCCCGCTGCCCATGCCGGTGCTCATCCAGCTGATCATCGGCCCGCCGGTGGTGCACATGATGACGCGGCCGGCGCTGGAGGCGGCGCTGGGCGAGGGCCTGCCGCCGGTGGAGGAGTCGCTGGACCACTTCGCCGCGGCGTTCCTGCGGGCCGCCGCGCCCGGTGGCGCCGGGTAGCGGCCCCGGGCCCGCCCCCCGCGCGGGCGCGCCCCCGGCCGCCGGTGGCGGTGGGGGCGCGCCCGCGGGGGGTCGCCGGCGTCAGGCGCGGAGCGGGCGGAGGCCCAGGCGGCCGCGGGTGAGCGCCACCAGCACCAGCGCGGCCAGGGCCACGAACGCGACCTCGCCGACGCCGGCGGCATCGCCCACCGCCGTGCCCTTCAGGCCGGTGACGACGTTGACGGCGGCGTGGGCGGCCACGGCGAGGAGCACGCCGCCGCGGGTGGCGTTGAAGACGTAGCCGAGGACCACGGTGAGGCCGACGCACAGCAGGGCGTAGGCGGGGAAGGCGATCTCCGACTGCACCGTGCCCGCCATCGTGAACAGCGGGGCGTGCCACACGGCCCAGACCGCGCCGAGCACCGTGTTGGCCGCCACGGGGGGCAGCGCCCCCTGGAGGCGCGGCAGCGCGAAGCCGCGCCAGCCCAGTTCCTCGTTGCCGCCGCCGGCCAGGGCGATCACCAGGAGGTTGACGGGCGCCAGCACGGCGGCCGCGCGCAGGGCCTCGGTGTCGAGCGCGGCGGTGCCCAGGTAGAGGGGCACCGCCGCGGAGCCGGCGATGGCCGCGAGCACCAGGACCGTGGCGCCGAGCGCGGCGAACCAGCCGCGCCGCCGGGGCGAGTAGCGCCGGAAGAGGGCACCGGCCCCGGAGAGGCCCTCGGTGGCCAGGGTGACGGCCACGGCGGCGACGGCGGGGCCGAAGCCGCCCGCGATCACCGCCGGCATCGGGCTGCCGGGGAGGAAGGCCGAGCCGGCCCACCACACCCCCCAGGAGAAGGCGAACGCGATCACCAGGAAGGCGGCCAGGCCGCGCGGCGCGAGGGCGGTGGCCCGCGCCGGGTCGGCGGCCGCCGCGTGTGCGGGGGCGGCAGGGGCGGCCGCGTGAGCGGGTGCGGCGACGGGCGTGGACACGGGGGGCCTCCAGAGGCTTGCGGGATGTGCCGTTGCCGAGAAACATACACTGTTGGATAAAGCCATACAATGTAGGATTCCGAGTAGGCTGAGCACCATGGCCGAACCCGAACCCTCCAGCCCCCGGCGGTCCGACAGCGTGTTCACCCGTCCACCGCGCGGCCGCCGCTCCCAGCCGGCGCTCACCCGCGACCGCATCGTCGCCGGGACCATCGCGCTGCTCGACCGCGAGGGGTCGGCGGCGCTCACCATGCGCAGGGTCGCGGCCGAACTGGGCGTGCACGCCACGAGCCTCTACTGGTATGTGGCCCGCCGCGAGGACCTGGTCGACCTGGCCGTCGACGGCATCCTGGCCGAGGCCGCCGCCGGCCTGCCCGGGCCCGAGGAGCCCTGGGACCTGGCCGTGCGGACCACCGCCCGGCGGTTCTACGCGGCGCTGACCGCGCACGCCTGGGCGGCGGAGTTCGCCGGTGTCCGCCCGCTGCTGGGGCCCAACGCGCTCGCCCTGTCGCGCCGGATCGTCGCCGCGCTGGGCGACTCCGGCGGCGGCGAGGAGGCCCAGGCGGTGGCGATCCGGGCGCTGGCCAACCAGATCCTGGGCGCGGCCACCACGACCGTCGCCATGCGCGTTGGTGCCGCCGCCGGCGGCGGCACCGAGGACGCCCGCGCCGCCGCCGTGTCCGCCGCCGACGCCCTCGCCGTGGAGAACGCCTACTTCGACCAGGTGATCGACCTGCTGCTGGCGGGGATCCGGGCCCGCAGCGCCGGCTGAGGCCGCGCCGACGGCAGGCGCCGGGAGCGCCGGAGCCTGCGGGCGGCCGGTGCGGGCGGCCGGTGCGGGCTGTCGGCGCGGGAGCACGGCCCGCTACCCTGCTGGTTCGCGCCCGCGGCGTGGCGGGCGCGCCGGCGCCGCGCCGCCCGTGGGCGGGCGACCGCCGGACCGCCGACCGAAGGGACGCCGAATGGCGCGCGACCTGCCCCGTGAGGCCGTCTGCAGCGGCTGCGACGGCCACAGGACCGTACCGGGAGGACCTCCCGGCCACCCCGCGGCCGGGGGCGAGGTGCCCTGTCCGGCCTGCGGCGGCACCGGGCGCATCCCCTGGCGGCCGCGCGCGGACGCCGACGCCCTCCTTCCCGGCGACCCCGGCGCCCCTGACACCCCCGCCGGCCCGGCCGCCCCGGCCCAGGCCGCCGACTCGGCCGCCGACGCCGTGCTGGGGCCCCCGGCCGGGCGGCGGCTCCGGCTGAGCGCGCCGGCCCGCGCGGCCGCCCCCGTCGGCGCCGCCACGCGCGCGAAGCCTTCCGCGCGGGTCGCCCTCGGCGCCCCCGACGCTCTGCCGCTGCGGCAGGCCGGCACCGCCCCCGGCGAGCGGCGCCGGGACACCGCCGCCGCGGAGCCGGCCGGCGCCGAGGGCGGGGCCGAGCCGCCCCCCGAGCCCGCCCGCCCCACCGGGCACGCCGTGCCCGCCGGGGCGCGCCCCCTCCGCGCGCTGGACGAGGCCGTCCGCCCGCTCGCCTCCGCCGACCACGACCAGGACCCCTTCGGCGACGCGCGCGGCCGCGTCCCCCGGCGCCCGCGCGTTCTGGGCGCCGCCGCGGGCGCGGTCGGGCCGGCCCGCACGGCCTCATGCACGCCGTGCTCGGCGAGTGCGCGCTGGACTCGCGCGGCGTGGCCGCGCAGGGCCGCCGCACCCCCCCTGCACCTGGGCGGTGCGGGCCCGGCCCCCGCCCGGACCCGGACCGAGGCCAACGCCCGGGCGCGTCAGAGGGGCCCGTTGGGCTCCAGCGCGGCGCGCACGCGGTCCAGCACGTCGGCGCCGGGCGTCCGGGCGGGGTAGACCGCCACGAGCACGGCCTGCGACTCGCCCGCCGGGCGCGCGCCCTCCTCCGGCGCGCGCAGCAGCGCGCCCAGGGACTCGGTGACGAAGTCCATGGCCTCGTCGAACCCGGCCCAGGGCACGGGGTCCTCCGGCGACCGCAGCCAGGACCGCAGCACGTGGTTGTGGGCGGCGATCACGGACGCCGCCAGCGCCTCGGCGGCCAGCGCGCGCGGCCCGGTGCCCGCGCCGCCGCGCAGGTAGCGGCTGAACGCGCGCTGGTAGCGGGCGGTCATGGCGATCTCGCGGTCGCGCAGCCGCGGGACCGCCCGTACCAGCCGGAACCGGGGCACGGTGACGGCGGGGTCGCCCGCGTAGCGCTGGAACACCATGCGCGCGGCGGTCCGCACGGTGGCCACGGGGTCGTCGCCGGGGGCGGCGTCCAGGTAGCGCTGGACGGTCTCGAAGAGGTCGTCCAGTTCGGCGAAGAGGATGTCCTCCTTGGACCCGAAGTGGCGGAACAGGCTGCGCCGGCTGGTGCCGGCGGCGGCCGCGATGTCGTCCATGGTGGTGGACTCATAGCCCGCTTCGGTGAACAGGCGCAGGGCGGCGGCCACCACCGCCCCGCGGTCGGGCGCGGCGCCCCGGCCGGTGCCGCCCGCCTCGCCGCCGCCCGTGGTCGGCTGGCCCATGCCCCGCTCCCCTCGTCGCCCGGCGCGCACCGCCCGCGTTCCGGCGCGGTCCGCGACCGCGTTCTCGAACTCCGAGTATCGGCGACCGTTCCCCTTGCCCCCGACACCCCGTAGGCTGACACTAGATGCCATGATGCGACACTCGGTGCCAGCGGTGCGCCGGGTGGCCGCCGCCGTCAGCGAGGAAGGAGCGGCCCGGGCCATGAGCGACTTCGCCTTGTTCACCACCACCGAGGAGCACGAGGAGCTGCGCGCGGCGGTGCGCGCCGTCGCCGAGGACAAGATCGCGCCGCACGCGGCCGAGGTCGACGAGCGCGCGGTGTTCCCGCAGGCCGCCTACGACGCGCTGCGCGCCACCGACTTCCACGCCGCCCACATCGGCGAGGAGTACGAGGGCATGGGCGCCGACGCCCTGGCCACCTGCATCATCATCGAGGAGGTCGCGCGGGCCTGCGCGTCGTCCTCCCTCATCCCGGCGGTGAACAAGCTGGGCACCATGCCGCTCATCCTGGGCGCCTCCGAGGACGTCAAGCGGCGCTACCTGCCGCCGGTGGCGCGCGGCGAGGCGATGTTTTCCTACGGCCTGTCCGAGCGCGAGGCCGGCTCCGACACCGCGAGCATGCGCACCCAGGCGGTGGCCGATGGCGACGACTGGGTCATCAACGGCCAGAAGTCCTGGATCACCAACGCCGGGGTCAGCTCCTACTACACGGTGATGGCGGTGACCGACCCGGACGGCCCGCGCGGTCGCAACGTCAGCGCGTTCGTGCTGCACGCCGACGACCCCGGGTTCACCCTGGGCGAGCCCGAGCGCAAGCTCGGCATCAAGGGCTCCCCCACCCGCGAGCTGTTCTTCGACAACGTCCGCATCCCCGGCGACCGGCTGGTGGGCCAGGTGGGCGAGGGCCTCAAGATCGCGCTGCGCACCCTGGACCACACCCGGGTGACCATCGGCGCCCAGGCGGTGGGCATCGCCCAGGGGGCGCTGGACCACGCGGTGGCCTACGTCAAGGAGCGCAAGCAGTTCGGCAAGGCGATCGCCGACTTCCAGGGCGTGCAGTTCATGCTCGCCGACATGGCCATGAAGCTGGAGACCGCCCGGCAGATGGTCTACGCCGCCGCGGCGAAGTCCGAGCGCGGCGACTCCGACCTCGCGTTCTTCGGCGCGGCCGCCAAGTGCTACGCCTCCGACGCCGCCATGGAGATCACCACCGACGCGGTGCAGCTGCTCGGCGGGGCGGGCTACGTCAAGGACTTCCCGCTGGAGCGCATGATGCGCGACGCCAAGATCACCCAGATCTACGAGGGCACCAACCAGATCCAGCGCCTGGTGATGGCCCGCCAGCTGCTGAAGTAGCCGCCGCCGGTGGGGGCGGCGCGCCGCGCCGCCCCCACCGGCGGTCCGCCGGCGCGGTGCTCCGGGCCGGCGGAGGGCGCCGGTGCGCCGGTGGCGGGCCCTCACGCGCCCGGGTCCGGACCGGCGGCGGGGGTGCGGCGGGTGGCGACCGCGCCGACGGCGGCGGCGGTCACGCAGGCCACCGCGCCCCACTGGGCGGGGTCGAGCCGCTCCCCCAGGACGAGCAGGGCCGCCACCGCGCCCACCACCGGCTCCAGGCTCTGCAGGACTCCGACGACCCGGGGCGGCAGCCGGCGCAGCGCGGCGAGGTCCAGGGAGTAGGGCACCACGGCCGACAGGACCGCGATCCCGGCGCCGGCGGCCAGCAGCCGGGGGTCCAGCAGCGCGGCACCCTCGTGGGCGGCACCGATGGGCAGGGTGATGAGGGCGGCCACGGCCACCGCCCAGGCCGGCGGCGCGCCGCCGGCGGCGGTGGCCCCCGCCCGGCGGCTGAGCAGGATGTAGGCGGCCATCGACACCCCCGACCCCGCCGCGAAGGCCAGCCCGACCGGGTCGGCGCCGCCGCCTTGGGTGTCGGCGAACAGCAGGATCCCCGCGGCGGCCAGCCCGCCCCACACCAGGTCGGCCGCGCGCCGCGACCCGGCGAGCGCCACCGCCACCGGGCCCAGGAACTGCACGGTGACCGCCATGCCCATCGGCAGGTGCGCCATGGCGGGGTAGATGAGGTTCATCCCGGCGATGGCCGCGCCGTAGGCGCAGACGAGCAGCAGGGTGCGGGCGTCGCGCGGTGCACGCGGGCGCCACAGCGGCAGCAGGACCAGCGCGGCGATCCCCAGCCGCAGCGCCACGACCCCCGCCGGGCCGGTCCAGGCGAACAGGTCGCGGCCCAGCGCCTGGCCGATCTGCACGCTGAACACGCTGCCCAGCACAAGCGCGGGCGCGGGCACGGCGCGGCCCCGCCACGGGGCGCCGGGACGGGATGTGTCCGGGGATGTCCGCATGGTCCCGAGTCTGGGTGCGGCCGACCGTGCAGGTCCATCTCGCTTTTGTGCACAGCGTCGTGTAGTCCTGACTACATGATCGACGTGCGGCGCCTGCAGATCCTGCGGCTGCTTCACCAGAAGGGCACGGTCACGGCCGCCGCCCGCGCCGCGCACCTGACCCCTTCGGCGGTCTCCCAGCAGATCCGCCTGCTGGCCCGCGAGGTGGGGGTGGACCTGCTGGAGCGCCGGGGCCGGCGGGTGCGCCTGACCGACGCCGCCCACACGCTCCTGGCCCACGCCGACGCGCTGTACGCCCAGTGGGAGCGGGCGCGGGCCGACCTCGACGCCCACGCGCGCGGCGCGGCCGGGACCGTGCGGATGTGCGCGTTCCCCACGGCGCTGGCGTCGGTGGTCGTCCCGGCGGTGCTGCGGCTGGGCGAGGCGCACCCGGGGGTGGCGGCGCACATGCGCGAGGCCGAAACCGGGGAGTGCTTCGACCTGCTGCTGGCCGGGGACGCCGACATCGCCGTGGTGGCGCCCACCACGGAGAGCCCCCCGGTGGACGACCCCCGCTTCGAGCAGTTCCCGCTGCTGGACGACCCCCAGGACCTGCTCGTGGCGGCCGGGCACCGGCTGGCCGACCGGGAGAGCGTCGAACTGGCCGAGGCCGCCGCCGAGCCGTGGATCGCCGCGCCCGAGAGCGTCGACTGGCACCGGATGATCCTGGCGGCGTGCGCGGCGGCCGGGTTCGCGCCGCGCATCGCGCACCGGGCGCAGGAGTGGAACGCCATCTGCGCGCTGGTCGCCCACGGGTTCGGGGTGTGCCTGCTGCCCCGGCTGGCGCCGCTGCCGGCCCACCACGGGCTGGCGCGGCTGCCGCTGCGCGGCGATCCGGCGCCCTCGCGGCGGGTCCTGGCGTGCGTGCGGCGCGGCGGAGCGCGGGCGGCGGCCACCGCCCACGGCCTGGCGGCGCTGCGCGAGGCCGCCCGCGACCTGCCGCCGCCGCTGGTGCCGCCCTGCGGCGACCCCGGCCACGACGCCCGCGCGGGGGTGGCGCCGCACCGCCACCGCCGCTGAGACGGTGAAACGCCTGAAAGGCTTCGCCGCAGCCCGGGCCGGGGCGCGGCGGCCGCCCGGCAGGGTCACGCCGGGCGGCGCCCCTACTCCTCGGCGGGCTCGAAGGACTCGGTCATCTCGTCGAGGATCGCCCGGTTGAGGGCGAAGTCGTCCTCGGTCGAGACCAGGAAGAGGGCGTAGCCCTTCTCGTCGGTGTGGAACGCGCGGTTGACGGCGTGCATCCGGCCGTCGCCGCCGTCGAAGGTGAACTCCCAGTCGGCGGCGCTGACGTACTCCTCGACCGCCTCGCCCTCGACCGCCTCGATCCCCACGAGCTCGTAGCCGGAGAAGTTCTGCGACAGGCTGGGCTCCTGGTCCTGCCAGTCGGTCAGGGCGTTGCTGCGGGGGTTGTCGGTCTGGTCGATCTGCAGGTAGCCGCCGCCGGGGATGTCGAAGAAGACGCTGGTGCCCTCGCGGCGGTCCAGCGGCCAGTTCTCGGGGACGTCGACGGCGAACCCGGTCTGGTCCTCGTGCTCCTCCATGTCGGGCAGTTCGGGCTCGTCGTCGCCGCCGTCGTCGCCCTGGTCGGGGGTGGCGCTGGGTTCGGCGGCTGCGGGGTCGTCCCCGGCGCCGGCGGTGGCCTCCGCGCCGCCGGTGGCGTCCGGGCCGGCCTCGGCGGAGGCCGAGGGGGTGCCCTCGGAGCCGGTCAGCTCGCCGGGGCCGCCGCCGCTGCGCAGACCCAGCCACGCCGCCAGGGCGACGACCGCGACCAGCGCGAGGGCTCCGGCGGCGAGCACGAGGGGGCGCCGGGCGCCGTCGCGGCGCGCGCCGCCGGGGCCGGGGCCGGGCGGGATGGAGGCGTCGTAGCGGTCCCGCGCGCCGCCGCCGGGCGGCGGCACGGGCGCGGCCCGCATGGCCGTGGTGCGCTCGGCCTGCGGCGCGGGCTGCTCGGTGCGGGTGGTGGCGTGGTCGTCGGCGGCCGGGGCGGCTCCGGCGGCCTGGGCGACCTCCTGGAGCATGCGGGCGGTCTCGTGGACGGAGGGCCGCTGCTCGGGCTCCTTGTGCAGCAGGCGCTCGATGACCGGGGTGAGCGGTCCGGCGGCCTGCGGTGCGGGGACCTCGGCGGTGACGATCGCGGTGAGCGTGGCCATGGGGGTGGCGCGGTGGAAGGGGGTGCGGCCCTCGGTGGCCTGGAACAGGGTGACGCCCAGCGACCACATGTCGGTGGCGGGGGTGGCGCGATGGCCGTGGGCCTGCTCGGGCGCGAGGTAGCTGGGCGAGCCCACCAGCAGGCCCGTGCTGGTGAGGTTGGTGGTGCCCTCCAGGCGGGCGATGCCGAAGTCGGTGAGGACCGCGCGGTCACCGCGCGCGATCAGCACGTTGGCGGGCTTGATGTCGCGGTGCACGATGCCGCGCTCGTGCGCCACGGCGAGCGCGGCGGCCACCTGCAGGCCGATCCTGGCCACACGCGCGGGCGGCAGCGGCCCCTCGCTCTTGATGACGTCGGACAGCGAGGTCCCGCGCACCAGCTCCATGACGATCCAGGGCCGGTCGTCGATCTCGACCACGTCGAAGACGGTGATGATGTTGGGGTGGCTGAGCTGGGCCGCGCTGCGCGCCTCGCGCAGCATGCGGGTGCGCAGCACCTCGACCTCGTCGCGGGGGAGCTGGGGCGGGATGATCAGCTCCTTGATGGCGACGGGGCGGTCCAGCAGCTCGTCGACGCCCTCCCAGACGCGCCCCATCCCGCCTTCGCCGATCAGCTCCGACAGCCGGTAGCGGCCGGAGAGCAGCCGCCCCGACTCACTGTGCTCGTTGGTCATGGATGAGGGTTCCTTCGTAGGGAGATGGCGACGTCCGAAGGGGCCGGAGCGTCATCAAGGCGAGTGTAGAAGCTGCCGTCGGACCCCCACCGCCGCGGCGGCGCGGGCGGACCAAGGGCGGTCGGCGGCGCGCGGCCGGGCCGGAGCCGAGCCGCGTACCGCCCCCGGGCTCCTGGCCTGCGCCGAGGGGCCCGGCGGCCGCCCGGAGGGCGCCGCCGGCGCGTCCTTCATGAGGGGGTTTTCATCTTTATGCCGCACCGAGTTCCGGGCCGCTATGGTGGGCGTGTGATATGCCCTAAGTGCCAAGGCCGTATGCAGACATTCGACCGCATGGGGATCCACCTGGAGCAGTGCGAGAGCTGCCGGGGGATCTTCCTGGACCGCGGCGAGCTTGAGCAGATCGTCGCCGCCGAGCAGCGCCACTACGGCGGTGCCCCCGGCCACGCGGCTGCGCGCCCCTACCGCGACTCCCCGCGCGGCTACGGGCGGCCCGACTCCCCCGCCCCCTTCCACGGTGGCCACCACGGCGGCGGGTACCACGACTCCCCCCGCCCCTACGGCTACTCCGACTCCCCCCGTCCCTACGGCCAGCGGCGCCGCAAGAGCTTCCTTGAAGACCTCTTCGACTAGCCGGCGCGGCCCCGCCGGGACCGTTCGGGGCGGTGCCGCCCGTGGCGCCGCCCCGGCCCGGGCCGGGGCGGCGTGAACCCGCTCATCTGCGCCCGCTGCGGTGAGCACACCGACCACCCGCGGGTGGAGGAGGGCCCGGTGCTGCGGTGCGCGCGGTGCGGCCACCGCGAACCGTTCGCCCGCCTGCCGCTGTACTGCGTCACCGGCCCCAGCGGCACCGGCAAGTCCACGGTGGCGCGGCTGCTGGTGCGCCGGCTCGCCGACCGGTTCGTGGTCCTGGAGCAGGACATGCTGTGGACGGCGGGCCTGCGCGACTCCGGCACCGAGCACCCGCTGTTCCGCTCCACGTGGCTGCGCATGGCGGCGATGATCCACCAGAACGGCCGCCCGGTGGTGCTGTGCGGCACGGTGGTGCCGCCGGAGCTGGAGCCGCTGCCCGAGCGCGCGCTGTTCTCCGAGATCCGCTACCTGGCGCTGATGGCCGACCCCGAGGTGCTGGCCGAGCGGCTGCGGGCGCGGCCGGAGTGGCGGCAGTGGGACGAGCCGCGCATCGCCGAGATGCTGGAGTACACCCGCTGGGTGCGCGACACCGCCCACGCGATGGACCCGCCGGTGCGGCTGCTGGACACCACGCACGCGAAGGTCGAGGACACCGCCGACGAGGTCGCGGCCTGGGTCGCCGGCCACGCCGCCCGCACGGGGGCGGCGGGCGGCGCGCAAGGCGCCGCCGGCGCGCGGGAGCGCGCCTAGCCCTCCCCGTCGTCCCGGCCGGTGCCGTCCGCCACCAGCGGCGCGATCCGGTCCACCCGGTTGGTCCACACCAGTCCGGCGTAGTCGTCGGGCACCCGCTCCAGCGCCGCGGGGGTGTCGAAGCCCTCGGAGAACCCGCCGGAGCCCGCCACCAGCACCACGCGGGTGTCCACCGAGGCCATGCGTTCGGTGAAGCGGGCCGGCCACCCCCACAGCCACGGCGCGTAGCCCTCGGGGATGTGCAGCTGGGTGTGGGCGCAGGAGTCGGGGACGTGGCCGGTCCAGCCGAGGGCCTCGTAGGCCAGCAGGCAGTCAGTCAGGGTCTCGCGCGACATCGACCGCACCTGCGGCAGCTCCGCGCGCAGCGCGGCGACGGGGCGGTCGCCGCCGTAGACGGTGATGCCCGCCAGCTGCTCGCGGGGCAGCCGGGCCAGCCGGTCGGCGAGCAGCGCGCCCTCCTCGGGGTCCTCGCTCTTGACGTGGATGAGCAGGTCGCGGTCGGGGAACTCGGCGAGGACATCGTCGAGGGAGGGCATGAGGCCCACGCCCTCGCCGCGGAAAGGGTGGGTGCGGCCGCCGTCGGCGGTGTAGCCGTGGCCGATGTCGAGCCGCCGCAGCTCCTCCAGGGTGAAGTCGCGGGTGGTGCCGCTGCCTCGGTGCGGCAGTCGACCTCCCAGTCGTGGAACACCGCGAACCGGTCGTCGGCGGTGCGGTGGACGTCGAACTCGACCTGGTCGGCGCCAGCGTCGAAGGCGGCCCGCATCCCGGCGATCGTGTTCTCCAGGTAGGGGTGCTCCGGCGGGTCCATGCGCTCGGCCGTGCAGGTGTCGGCCTCCACACCCCCGGGGGTCGAAGGTCTGGCCCAGCCCGCGGTGGGCGAGCACGTCGGGCCCGGTGTCGGGCTCGGGCGCGAGCAGGGCGGTGTTGTTCAGCCATGTTCCGGCCACCAGCAGCACCAGCGCGGCAAGGACGACGCGGCGCACCCGGCGCGGGCGGCGCGGCTCGGGAGTGGGCGAGGGGGCGGATGAGGGGGTTTCCGACATGACGGGATTGTGCCAGCGCGGCGGGACCGCTCGGGCCGTCCCGGCCGCGGGGCGCCGCGCGGCGCCCGGGGTCAGGGCAGCGCGGCGGGCACCCGGGCCAGGGCCGCGAGCGACTCCACGAAGAAGTACACGCCGCGGAAGAACAGCAGGACGTCGCCGTGCTCCAGGCGCATCTGCCGGTACATCAGCACCCGCCCGGGGTCGTCGCCGACGAGCAGGCGGCACCAGACGGGGTAGTCGGCGCTGAGGACGTAGGTGCCGGGCGGGGTGGGCGCGCCGGGCGCGGTGACGGCGGCGCGGACGCACCGGCCGGCCGCCCACTCCAGGGTGAGGTCGCGGCGGGTGCCGCCGAGTGCGGCGGGGGCGCCGCGCACCCCCAGCACCCAGGTGGCGGTGTAGTCGGCGCGGCGGCGCTCGATCCAGGCCCAGTACTTGTCGAGCTTGGCGGCGCGGACCTCGGGCGGGGGGCCGGAGTCGACGGCGGCGCGGACGGAGTCGGCCCACGCGGGCCCGAGGAACGGCGGCGGGGCGGCCACCGCCGGAGCCGGGGCGGCCGCGGCGGGGCGTGCGGTGCGGTCGAGCGCCACGGTCATCCTCCGGCGAGGTCGGGTTCGATGCGCTGGATGCTGTCGCGGATGTCGGGCGGCAGGCCGATGCCGACGTCGTTGACCTTCATCCACAGCTGGCGGATCATCAGCCGCCGGACCTCCTCGCCCGACCAGCCCAGCGCGCCCAGCTCCACGGGGCGGCTGGTGGCGCGGTTCATGGCGAGCAGGGTGCGCAGGGTCTCGTGGACCTCCAGCAGCAGGCGGGGGTCGGCGCGCACGGAGTCGCGCAGGAAGCGCATGCCGAACTGGACGTGGCGGGCCTCGTCGCGGCAGGTGGCGGTGAACCCGGCGGCGTAGCCGGGCAGGACGCCGCGGGCGCGGCAGTAGCCCAGGGTGATCTTCATGACCGACAGCGCCAGCACGCCCTCGATCCACAGGAAGTAGGCGGTGCCGAACCGCACCCGGCCGGCGGGGTCCTCGGGGTCGCGGCGCAGGGAGTCGCCGAGGTGGGCCAGCAGCCCGAAGGGGCCGATGAAGGTCTCGGAGACGTAGCCGTAGGAGGCGTCCAGCACCTCCTGCACGGAGTCGCCGGGCAGGCCGACGACCTCGCGGTAGAAGCGGTCGAAGAAGACGGTGTGCCGGGCCTCGTCCTCGATCTGGCTGGAGAGGTAGACCTTGGCCTCCTCCTCGCCGCCGAGCATGAACAGCGGGAGCTCGACCTCGACCTGGCGCTCGCCGTGGTGGAACCCCGAGGAGATGGCCACGAAGGCGTCGCGCTCGTCGGCGGTCATGCGCTCGGCCCAGTCGCGGGCGTCGGGGGCGAAGTCGAGGGCGAAGACGTCCCAGCGCTGGCGGAGGTAGCGCCGGTAGAGGTCGAGGTAGCGCCGGTAGAGGTCGAGGTAGCCGGGCAGCCGTTTGAGGTCGCGGTGGAGGTAGTCGAGGACGTCGTCGACGTCCACGGTGCCGAGCACGTCCAGGCCGGACTCCTCGACGGCCGAGGGGGTCGTGGTCACGGTCCGCACCTCCCATCGTCGTGGCCACCGTACCCCGCCCCGGTCGGCCCGGTCAGGAGTACGCACAGACCTGTGGACGAGCGTCTTCCGGGCCGTGTTTCCGGCCTGGCCGCTTCCACGTCGGTGCCGCTCTGGGCAAGCCTTCAGGGGCGACGAAGCCGATGGACTCCCGAGAAATGGAGATGGGGCATATCCAGGCCCCGAAATACCGTTTGCCCCGAATACTGAATGTTTGCACCCTGGAATCCTTTACTGGGACACAGGGACAAGATAGTCACTGTTGAGTTAGAGAGGCTCTGGGCATGCTATCTCTGGCACATGAGGCCAGAAAGAAGGTGGAATATTGACCATCACCGCCCTCGATCGCCGCACGTGGAATTTTCCTCGCATGCTGTGGCTGGACATGACCAGGAAGTGCCAACTCAACTGCTCGCACTGTTACAACTCGTCCGGCCCGACTGAAGAGCACGGGACGATGACCCGTGATTCCTGGCTCGCGCTCGTAGATCAAGCCGCAACAGTCGGCGTTGAACACATTCAACTCATCGGCGGCGAACCGACTCTTCACCCCGACGCTGGGGATGTGGCCAATCGAGCCTTGGAATACGGAATTTCGGTCGAAGTATACAGCAATCTCGTGCATCTCACGGATGCTTGGTGGGACCTTCTCCAACGCGATGGAATGTCACTGGCCACCTCCTACTATTCCCACTGCGCCGAGAAACACAATCGGGTTACCATGCGCCCGAGCCATCGCCATACGAGGGCCAACATGAAAAAAGCATTGGCTCTCAGAATTCCACTGCGCGTCGGGGTTGTCGTGGAGGACGACGGCCCGCATGTTGATATGATTATAAGAGACCTCAAGTCGCTCGGAGTCGCACGCATCGGCGTTGACCACGTGCGGCCGTTTGGTCGAGCCGCCCATGATCAGGACCCGGACACTTCGGGCCTCTGCGGCCGCTGTGGAACCGGCACTGCGTGCATCGGCCCTGATGGTGATGTCTCACCCTGCATCATGTCCGGATGGCTGAGCGTGGGGAACGTCCAGACCAAGCCGCTCTCCACTATCCTGAGTGGCCCGGAGATGGCTCGTGCTACTTCTACGATCCGCTCTGCCAAAGAGCCCAAGGACCCCCAGGACCCGCCGAACCCGATACACAAGCCGTGCGATCCCGACCATTGGTGCAAACCTGGGACTCCGGGCAGTGGGTGTCCACCACGGAGGTAGTCGCTTTGACAATTCAGTTCGCGGGTCTCATCCAGCCTTACACGGGTCACATATCGAGCATCAAACCCGTGTCCGAGGGAAGCAGGTGGACTACAACAGCCCTGATCGATTGCGAAAAAGGAGAATTCTTCGTTAAGGCTGTCCCAAATCGACCGGGAGGGCTGCGAGATTCCGTCCTTCGAGAATGGGTTGTCAACCCCTTTGTTCGCCCTGTATCACCCGCGGTTCAATGGCAGGCCGAGGACGGCGATTGGGTGGTCCTCGGGTTCGATCGGATCGACGGCCGATCAGCCGATTTCAGTCCAGGTTCTTCCGACCTCCCCAAAATCATTGACGTATTGAACCGGATATCAAGAATCCCCATCCCGGAGGTCGCCGGCGACTGGGAAGAAACGCGATGGGATGCCTTCCTCCCCGAGAAGGAAATTGCACTCGTCCGGGGAAGCGATCTACTATACGTGGATGTTCAGCCCGATAACATAATGATAGGCTCAGGCCAAACCTGGGCAGTCGACTGGGAATGGCCTACAAAAGGAGCCGGTTTCATTTCCCCGGCCTGCTTCGTCGTCCAACTTATTTCGGGCGGCCATAGTCCCGCAGCCGCTGAAACCTGGGTGGGGAACTGCATCGCATGGGAGAGCGCCGATCCGGCGGCCATCGACGCATTCGCCCGAGCAAACGCACGCCTGCAGCAGCATCTTGCCGAGAGGTTCCCTGAAGAGTCGTGGCTGGCCGAGATGGCAACGGCAGCCGAGGTGTGGGCCGACCATCGGTTGGCAGGCTAGGAACCGCCACACGAACGATGCTCAAGGAATCTCGACCACCAAGGAGCCGGCATGACGCGGATCGGGATCACCGGTCACTCCAATCTGACGGCCGAGAGCGTTGCGCTGGTGCGTGCGGCCCTGGCCGAGGTGCTGGCGCCGTACCGGGACGGCGACCTGGTCGGCCTGTCCTGCCTCGCCCGCGGGGCCGACCAGATCTTCGCCGAGGTCGTCCTGGAGGCCGGCGGGAGGCTCGAAGTCGTGCTCCCCTCGGTGGACTACCGCGAGGCGAAGGTCAAGCCGGACAACCTGGAGCGGTTCGACGGCCTCCTGATGCGCTCGGCCCTGGTCCGCTACATGCCGCACCGGACCGCCGGCCGGGAGGCATACGAGGCCGCGAACGAGGCGGTCCTGAACGGGATCGACCGGCTCGTCGCGGTCTGGGACGGGCAGCCCTCCGGCGGCAGGGGCGGCACCGGCGACGCGGTGGCGGCCGCGCGCGGCCGGGGCGTTCCGGTGGATGTGGTCTGGCCGGAAGGCGCCCGCCGGGAGTAGTGCGCGCTTCCGCGCGGTGCCCTTCCGAAGCTCTCAGCACCAGGACTGCGGAAGCCCTTCGAAAAGCACAACGCCCCCCTCGTCCAGGATCTGCTCTGGGCTCCATTTCATCTCCAGCCAGGACTGGACTATGCCGCGCAGTTCGGGGTTGGCCACCAGCTTGCCGGGCTTGGGCCGGGCTCGACGCTGGTTGGCGCGGGCCTGGGCGGCGTGCGGCCGGTAGTGCCAGTCGTTGCGGGCGCCCTCGGTGCGGTTGCGGCGAACCTCCCGGCTGATCGTCGAGGGACTGCGGCCCAGCTCAGCAGCGATCGTCCGCAACGACGCGCCCTCGCGGAGTCGGTCGGCGATGTGGATTCGGTCGGACTCGTTCAGGTACCGCCCCGACAAAAGCGAAGGTCGGGGCGCCTCCGTAACCGGAGGCGCCCCTGGACGGCCGCTGGTCGGGTTGGTCCCGTTCCTCCACCGCTTGCCGGTTCGCCGATTGACGCCGACGATCCGGCAAGCTGCCTGACTGCTGTACCCCGACTCCATGAGCCGGAAGTATTCCGCCCGCTCCCGCTCTAGCTTCTTGCGGCCCTGTGGCCCTCTGTCCTTGCGGATCTCGAACCCCATCGCATCCCCTGGCTCAGGGTGTTGCGACGACCGCTAGAAGGTGAGAGGAGACCGAAGGGGGCGCTCGCCACAGGCGAAACTACAGGTCGGCGGTCTTGACCGCCACGAGGAAGGCCGCCCACTCGGCGGCGGGCATACTCAGATGCCCCGCGTCCCGGTTCTGGGTGTCACGGACATCGGCTCCGGCCGCGTGCTCGCGAACCTCCACGCAGTTCTGCGCAGCAGCGCTATACGTGCTTTTGTGCCACTGGTCAACCACGTTCGTACTCCTCAATCATCCTGTGCAGGTAGTCCACCGTCTCCTGCGGTGTCCGCGCAGACGCCTGTACGCGCATAAACGTCATGGTGAACTCCCGTACCGCCTGGGGGGCGTCCGTTTGCTGACCACGATAAGTGCTCTCCACGTGGAGGGTGTCCGGTGCGGTGGGGGAGGACAACAGGCTGAACGGGCCGCCAAGCCCGGCATTGGGACGCGCATGGAACGGGTGGGCCTGGATCATGACCCGCCCTTCCTTCACTCGGTCCACAAGGGTGCGCAGTTGGGCCGCCATTACGTCCGGTTCACCCACAGGCCGCATGATCGCCGCATCATCTATGACCACGTGGTAGTGGGGAGTGGGCTGTCCCAGTACACGTTCGGAGTTGCGTAACCTCCGTCGAACTGTAGCCTCCACACTCTCCGGCGTCAGCCACGGACCAGTAGCCGCGATGATCGCTCGCGCGTACCCCTCTGTTTGCAGCAACCCGGGGATGAGCCAGGGGTGCCATTCGCGGATTATCTCCGCTTCTGCTTGTAGTTCTCCAAGGTTCTCCAGCCAGTCAACCGTTCCCTGCTCTTTCAGTTCCTTGTACAGGCGCACCAAGCGCCCCTTGGCCCCGAGGCGCTTGTCCGCTGCGCGGACGTCGGCGGGATCCATGGCACGCCGTCCGCTCTCAACGTTGCTGATATGGCTGTCGCTTCGCCCTATGTCCCGGCCCAGCCGTGCTTGCGTGAGCCCTTCGAACTTCCGCGCCGTTGCCAAAGCTCGCCCAAATCGGACGTCGGCAACATCCCGATGGTCGTCCATATGACCAATAGTGCCAGCCGCGCCCAGGCCATTCCACGAAATCTTTCAGGTTCCCACGCAGGATTTCGACTTTCTTCGGCGTGCCGTCCGGCCTTCCCTGGAACTGCCTCTATGTCCATCGTGGATGCGTGGCCAAACTGGCCGACGACAGGCACACGAACAGTCGGAACCGCATAATTCCCCGTGCAACTGTTCGCACCTCCTGTGAGGTTTTGTCCATTTAAAGAAGCGGCCCTGCCGGTGCTGACGACACCGAACAGGGCCTTGATCCCCGACCTGGGAAAGCAGGTGGAGACCCGTGCTGAACCCTATACGCCCGCAATCGCCCTATACGCCGCGCCATTCCACGCGCTACCGCCCCCGCCACGCGCGGGCCGGCCGGATCCGGCCCTACCTGTGGTGGAGCCGCCCCGACGTGTGGTGGGGCAGGCGGGCATGAACACCGCCATCCACTGCCGCGCCTTCGCGCGCTATGTCGACCAGGTCGCACGCGCCCGCGCGTGGCTGGAGGACACGCTCGCCACGGCCGGCCACATCCCCGACGACGCCCGGGCCACCGCCGTGCTGCTGCTGTCCGAAGCCGTGACCAACGCCGTCCTCCACACCACAAGCAGGACCATCACCGTCCGCGTGGAACTCTCCCCCGGACGGCTGCGCGTGGAGGCCCAGGACGAGGGCACCGGAGCCACCAAGCCCCACGTGGTCCAGGCCGACCCCGACGCCGAGCACGGGCGCGGACTGCGCATCATGAGCGCCTTCGCCCACGAATGGGGCTGCCTGGACCACAGCCCCGGCCTCTACTACGTCATCGCGTTCACACCCGGAAAGGCCGCCCCCTGACCGAGGCCGCGGACTGATCCGCGCCCGCGATCCACCCCCGCCCGCCTCCGTGCGAGACCCCGGCGGGCGGGGGTGCCCGACCCCTTGGACTTTGACCCCCCGGACGGAGCCATGAACACCCAGCACCCGCAGCACGCCACGGACCCCGCGCCGCAGCCCTCGCCCCGCTTCTACACCCCCGCCGAGGTCCGCGACATCTTCCGCATCAGCCAATCCACCGTCCGCCGGTGGACCGACACCGGCCACATCCGCACCGCCCGGACCGTGGGCGGCCACCGCCGCCTCTACGCCGACGACGTCGACGCACTGCTTCACAGTGAGGAGTCCGCACAGGCGGGCGGCGGCTGACTTCAAGGGGAGGCGGCCACCGCGCACACGCCGGGGGCCGCTCGCGCTTCGCGCGGGCGGCCCCGGAATGCGTCGGACCTCGGAGTCCGCTACGCCCCGCTGCCCCGGTCGGGGCCGGGGGTGGACGGGCCCCAGGTGGCGTGGGCGATGTCGACGCCTCCGGGCGCGGGGGCGTCGCCGTCCCCGCCGGGCGCCTGCCCGTAGCCGTCGGCGCCGCCGACGGCCTGGGAGCCGCCTTCGGCCTCGCGGGCCAGCGGCTTGAAGCCGCGCAGCCGCAGGCTGTTGCTGACCACGAAGACGCTGGACAGCGCCATCGCCCCGCCCGCGATCATCGGGTTGAGCAGCCCGGCCGCGGCCAGGGGCAGCGCCATCACGTTGTAGGCGAACGCCCAGAACAGGTTGCCCCGGATGGTGGCCAGGGTGCGGCGGGAGAGCCGGATGGCGTCGGCGACCAGCCGGAGGTCGCCGCGCACCAGCGTGAGGTCGCCCGCCTCGATGGCGACGTCGGTGCCGGTGCCCATGGCCAGGCCGAGGTCGGCCTGCGCCAGCGCGGCGGCGTCGTTGACCCCGTCGCCGACCATGGCGACCGTGGCGCCCTCCTCCTGGAGGCGGCGCACCACCGCGGCCTTCTCCTCGGGCAGGACCTCGGCGATCACCTTCTCGATTCCGACCTCGGCGGCGACGGCCTCGGCCACGCCCCGGGTGTCGCCGGTGAGCAGCACCGGGGTCAGGCCCATCTCGCGCAGCCGGCGCACGGCCTCGGCGCTGGTGGGCTTGACGACGTCGGAGACCGCCAGCACGCCCCGCGCCGCGCCGTCCCAGCCCACCGCCACGGCGGTGCGGCCCTTGGCGTGCGCCCGCTCGGCCGCCTCAGCGAGCCCGGCGGGCAGCGCCAGGCCGCGCTCCTGGAGCAGCGAGGGCCGCCCGACGACGACCCGGCGCCCGGCCACGGTGCCCTCGACGCCGCGCCCCTGCACGGCGGCGAAGTCCGCCACCCCGGGCAGGTCGCCGACGCGCTGCACGGCGCCCTTGGCCACGGCCTGCCCGATGGGGTGCTCCGAGGCGTCCTCCAGGGCCCCGGCCAGCCGAATCAGCTCGTCGGGGTCCTGGCCGTCGGCGGGCACCACGTCGACGAGGGTCATGCGGCCGGTGGTGACGGTGCCGGTCTTGTCCAGCACGACGGTGTCGACGCGGCGGGTGTTCTCCAGCACCTCCGGGCCCTTGATCAGGATGCCGAGCTGGGCGCCGCGCCCGGTGCCCACCAGCAGCGCGGTGGGGGTGGCCAGGCCGAGCGCGCAGGGGCAGGCGATGATCAGCACGGCCACGGCTGCGGTGAACGCCTGGGCGGTGCCGCCGCTACCCAGCCAGAAGCCGAGCGTGGCCACGGCCAGGGCGATGACGACCGGCACGAACACGCCTGACACCCGGTCGGCCAGGCGCTGGACCTCGGCCTTGCCGCTCTGCGCCTCCTCGACCAGCCGCGCCATCTGCGCGAGCTGGGTGTCGGAGCCGACGCGGGTGGCGCGCACCAGCAGCCGCCCGCCGGCGTTGACGGTGGCGCCGACGACCTCGGAGCCGGGCCCGACCTCCTCGGGCACGGACTCCCCGGTGAGCATGCTGCGGTCGACGGCGGAGGTGCCCTCGACAACGCGGCCGTCGGTGGCGATCTTCTCGCCGGGGCGGACCACGAACAGGTCGCCCGGCGCGAGCCGGTCGACGGGCACGCGCTCCTCGCGGCCGTCGCGCACGACCGCGACCTCCTTGGCGCCGAGTTCGAGCAGCGCGCGCAGGGCCTCGCCCGCGCGGCGCTTGGCGCGGGCCTCGAAGTAGCGGCCGAGCAGGATGAAGGACGTGACCCCGGCGGCGACTTCCAGGTAGATGTTGGCCGATCCGTCGCCGCCCCCGACTGTGAACTCGAAGGGGTGCACCATGCCGGGTTCGCCGGCCTCGCCGAGGAAGAGGGCGTAGAGCGACCACCCGAAGGCGGCGAGCGTGCCCAGCGAGACCAGGGTGTCCATGGTGGCCTGGCCCAGCAGCAGGTTCTTGGCGGCGGCGCGGTGGAACGGCCAGGCGCCCCACACCAGCACGGGCGCGGCCAGCGTGAGCGAGGCCCACTGCCAGTACTCGAACTGGAGGTCGGAGAACATGGCCATGGCGATGACCGGCACCGACAGCAGGACGCTGACCACCGTGCGGGTGCGCAGGTCGCGCAGCGGGTCGGACTCGGCCGGGGCGCCGCCGGGGTCGCGTTCGGCCGGCGGCTCGGGCAGGGCCGCGGTGTAGCCGGCCTTCTCGACGGCGGCGACGAGGTCCTCGGGCGCGATGCCCTCGCCGTAGGTGACGCTCGCCTTCTCGGTGGCGTAGTTGACGGTGGCGGTGACCCCGTCGAGCCGGTTCAGCCGCTTCTCGATGCGGTTGGCACAGGAGGCGCAGGTCATGCCGCCGATGGCGAGTTCGATCCTGCCGGTCGCCTGGGTGAGTCCGTTGGCGTCGCCGTTCATTGCGTGCGGGTTCCCTCCGGGCCCTCTGCGGGCCCCTGGCTGCGTGGTGGCGGGTGCGGGCGGCGGTGCGGGCGGGGTCAGTGCCCGTGCTCGGCGCCCTCGCCGGGCGGCGCGACCTCCCACCGGCCGTCCGCGGCGACGGTGAACTCCGCGGTGCGCACCTCGCCGCCGTGCTTGAAGTCGAGGAAGAGCCGGTACTCCCCCGGTGAGGGGGTCTCGGCGCTGAAGGTGATGTCGGGCCCGGCGGGGCTGCCGCCGCCGGAGTCGAGCTTGGGGTGGACGTGCAGGAACGCGAGGTCGCCGGTGCGCAGCGCCACCAGGTGGCCGTAGGCGCCCAGGTAGGGCTCCAGGTCGGTGACCGGGCGGCCGTCCCTGCTGACCGTGAAGACGAGGTCGCGGGGGCGGCCGGGCTCGATCTCGCCGGAGAGCGCGACCTCGTAGCCGTCCACCTCGGCGGTGGCCGCGGGTTCGGGCAGCGGCTCGGGCGCGTAGTCGCCGGGCACGCCGAGGTCGGCGCCCAGCACCAGGCCCTCGGAGTGGGCGGTGGGCACGAAGTCGGCGAAGACCCGGTAGGGGCCGGGGTCGGCGAGTTCGAGGTCGGTGCGCCACACGCCGTCGTCGTCCATGGCCGGGTGCAGGTGCTGGTAGCCGGTCATGTCGCGGCCGACCACGATGAGGTGCATGCGGCGTTCGTGGGCGGTGGTGAACTCGGTGACCGGCCGGGTGTCGGGGCCGACGATCCGGAAGGCGAGTTCGTCGCGGTCGTCGGCCTCCTGGGGGGCCGACAGCACGTCGAGCCGGTAGCCGGCCTGCGCGACGCGCAGGCCGGCCGGCTCCATCTCGGGCGGCGCGGTGTCGTCGGGCCGGTCGGCCTGGGCGGTGTCGGGGACCAGCGGGTCGGCGATCCGTCCGGCGCCCAGCGCCCCGGCGAACGCCACGACCAGCGCGAGGCCGTAGACGCCGAGCCTGCCGCGGGTGTCCATGTCAGCCCTCCACGGTGTAGCCGGCCTGGGCCACGGCGGCGCGGACGGCGGCGGGGTCGGCGGGGCCCTCGCCGGTGACGGTGACGCGCCCGGTCGCGACGTCGACCTCGACCGCGGTGACACCCGGCAGCGCGCCCACCTCGCGGCGGACGGAGGCCGCGCAGCCGCCGCAGTGCATGCCGGTGACCGTGTAGTCGGTGCTGACGGCGGCGCCGGGGGTGCTTGCGGTGTCGGACATGGTGGTCTCCTCGTATCCGGGGGAGGTGGCCGCTACGCCGCGGGCCGTTTCCCTGAAGTCTAGGAAATACTATACCCCCCTACCGTATATTCGGGCACTGTGTCCCACATCACCGCACTACCCGGATCGGGTGCGTTAACGGACCGTCCGCGCCGCCGGGGACGGGCCCGGAACCGGAACGGGCCGCGCCGGGCCGCCGTGGCCCGGCGCGGCCCGTCCGCGTGCCGCCCGGTGCGGGGCGCGGTGGGTCGCCGGTGGGTCCGCCGTGAGCGGACGAGGGGCGCTCAGCCCGCCGCCGGGGCCGCCTCGGCGGTGTCCGCCGGGGCGGTCCGCCCGCCGCAGAACACCTCGGCCACGAGCCGCCGCGTGGCCTCCTGGAAGGCCCCGGCCAGGGACATCCCGGCGTCGTCGACGTAGTTGAGCCCGGCGGTGAGGGTGGTGGCGCCGTCGGGCGTGCTGTACATCAGGCCCGCGTGGCCGGCGATGCCGCCGTTGTGGGTGATGACGGTGCCGCCGCAGGGGGTCTCCTGCACGAACACCCCCAGGCCGTAGCCGGCCTTGGGGTGCGGCGCGAACATCTGCTCCAGCAGGTCCGCGGGCAGCAGCCGGCCGCCCACCAGGGCGGAGATGAAGGTGTGCAGGTCCTGGGTGGTCGAGACCATGTCGCCGCCGCTGGAGATCCAGGAGGGGTTCTGCCGGGTGACGTCGACCGTCTGCTCGCGGCCGTCGGCCGCGTAGCGGTAGTAGGCGCGGGCGTGCGGCTCGGGGATGTCGGTCTCGGTGGTGGGTGCCAGGGTGCCCGGC
Organism: Streptomonospora nanhaiensis; assembly: GCF_013410565.1. Lineage (NCBI taxonomy): Bacteria > Bacillati > Actinomycetota > Actinomycetes > Streptosporangiales > Nocardiopsidaceae > Streptomonospora > Streptomonospora nanhaiensis. Next base: position 4,136,752 of record NZ_JACCFO010000001.1, on the reverse strand, counting down.
ATGCCGAGCGGCTCCAGGATCCGGCGCCGCATCTCCTCGGCCACGGGGCGGCCGGTGACCTTCTCGACCAGCAGCCGGGCCAGCACGTAGTCGGTGTTGGCGTAGCTCCAGTCCGTCCCCGGCTCGAAGCGGGCGGGCTTGTCCAGGGACAGCCGCACCAGCTCCTCGGGGGTGTAGGTGCGGAACCGGTTCTCCACCCACTCGCGGCCCGACCAGGTGATCCCCGGCGCGAACGAGCCGTCGTCGTAGTACTCGCCGGTGAAGTTGAAGATCCCGCTGGTGTGCTGGAGCAGCATCCGCACCGTGATGCGGGGGTCCAGGCCGAACCCGGGCAGGTGGTCGCCGACCGGGTCGTCCAGGCCGATCCGGCTCTCGGCCACCAGCCGCAGCACCAGGACGGCGATGAAGGTCTTGGTGTTGCTGCCGATCCGGAAGTGCCCGTCGGTCGGCGGCGGCTCGGCCGAGCCGATCTCGCGGGCGCCGGCGCTGCCGGTCCACGTGCCGTGCTCGTCGTTGACGCGCACCTGCACACCGGTGAAGCCGAGGGCGGCGATCTCCTCGACGGCCTTCCGCAGCTCGGGGCGGTCGGCGCCGGTGCGGGTGCCGCGGGGGGAGGGGGTGGCGGACATGGCGGGTCTCCTCGTCGTCTGGGTCCCGGAGCGGCGCCCTCGGCGCCTCCTGTGCGTTCGGGAATCTCTGAACAAAGCCGACAGTACGTTGCGTTCAAAAATATGTCAACACAAAGATCTCAGGATTCTTCCTGTTCATACGGGATATCAGCCGTTCTTTGCAATGAACATGGTGGTGAACGCAAAGGTGTTGCCGACGACGCTTTGCAATGAGGTGGCTGTGAACGCATACTGGCGGCACAGCGCGCCGGGGCGCCGATCCCCGCGCACGTCGACGCAAGGGAGCCGAACACCGATGCCCGGAGGCAGACTGACCAGCGAGGACCGCCAGCACATCGCCGACTGGCTGGCCGAGGGCCTGGGCTACGCGGAGATCGGCCGGCGCCTGGGGCGGCCCGCCTCAACGGTCATGCGCGAGGTCACCCGCAACGGCGGCCCCGAGGCCTACCGGGCCGACCGCGCGCACGAGGCCACCCGCCACCGCGCGCGGCGCGGCCGGCGGGAGCGGCCGCCCGCGCCGGCGGTGGCCGACGACACCCACGGGCGCGACCCCCAGGCGGTCCAGGACTTCACGCTGTCCTTCGCCGAACTGCTCATCCAGCAGGGCGTGCCCCGGATGGCGGCCCGGGTCATCGCCTGCCTGTACGTGGTCGACTCCGGCAGCCTGACCGCCGCCGAACTGGTCCAGCGGCTGCGCGTCAGCCCGGCGTCGGTCTCCCAGGCCGTGGCCTTCCTCGAACAGCAGGGGATGGTGCGGCGGGAGCGGGACTCCGGTGGCCGCCGCGAGCGCTACGTCATCGACGACTCGGTGTGGGCGCGGTCCATCATCGCCTCGGCGCAGATGACCGACGCCCTGAACGAGGCGTCGCTGCGCGGTGTCGACGTCCTCGGCGCCGCCACCCCGGCCGGGGCCCGCTTCGCCTCCGCCGCCGAACTCCTGATCCTGGTGAGCGAGTCCCTGCGCCGCGGAGTGGAGCAGTGGCAGCGCGGCCGGGGGGCCGACCGACCCGCCGCGGACGGGTGACCTGCCGGCCGGCCCCGGCCGCCGGAGCGGTCCGGCGGCGGGTCGCGGCGGTCCTCCAGCCGATCCCGAACCGGGGTTACCGCCGCGCCGCAACCGGTGGGCGTTTTGCCGGAAACGCCGCCCTGCGCCCGCCGCGCCCCGTTCGCCACCGCGGCCCTGATGCGCACCTTGCCCCCGCCTGCGGCTTTTGTGCCTGACCCGCCTCCGGTGATGTCGGAAACTGCGATTACCGGCATGGTCCGATGGAGAAAACCTTCATCGAGCGGGACACGCGCCGGTCCGGGCCGGCGCCCCCGCGGGACCGACCGGCTGACCTCCGTTCGCCCTTGCGGGCGCACGGACCGCGGCACGGAGACCAACCCCCCCGAAAGGGGCGCGATCACGGGTTCATCGCGCCCCCGCCCCCGCCGCCGGCAGCGGCGGCGGGGGCGCCTCCCGCACGACCGGCTCCGGCGGCGCGCACACGCGCGGACCGCCCGGCGGACTGGGCACCCGCCGCGGCGGTCGCCGCCCGGCCCCGCCCTCAGTCGTCCTTCAGGGTCAGGCGGGCGATCGGCCGCTCGCTCACCGGATGGGGCTCGCAGGCGAACCCCGCCTTCTGGAACATCCGCACCGTGCCGGTGTAGACCTCGGCGCTGGGCGCGCGCCCGCCGGCGGTGTCCACGGGGTAGGCCTCCAGCACCCGGCCGCCCTTGGCGCGCGCGTGCTCGATGGCGGCGTCGAGGAGCTGGGAGCCCAGGCCCTTGCGGCGGCGCCGGGGCGGCAGCCAGAAGCACACCAGCGACCACACGCCCGGCTCGTCGGGGTCGACGGGGCGCAGCGAACGCGACCGCGACAGGCGGATGAAGTCCTCGCGGGGGGCGACCGACACCCAGCCGCAGGGTTCGCCGCCGTCGTAGGCGATGAGCCCGGGGACCGCGCCGTCGAGGGTGATGCGCCGCAGCGCCTCGCGGTTGGCGGCGCCGCGCTCGGGCGGCGCGCACGAGATGCTGGCGGTGAAGTCCTTGGCGCGGCGGCGGAAGTAGACGCACCAGCAGTGGCCGTAGGCCCCGGTGGGGCCGAACAGCCGCTCCAGGTCCGGCCACCGCTCCGGGGTAGCGGGCTCGATCGCGACGATGGTCATTCCGGCCCCCTCGCACACGGGCTGCTGTGACCTAGAACACTAGCGACTCGTGGCCGAATTCGGCACCCTCAGAGGGGTTGACTTGTGGTAGCGCGCGTGGGCGCCGCCGCCCGCGGGATCAGGGGCGCGGCGCCGCTCGGGCGTCCTCGTCGGCGGGTTCGCGGGCCGCCCGCAGCTCCGCCAGTTCGACGCGCAGCGCCCGCAGTTCGGCCATGATCGCCTCGGTGCCGGCGGTGTCCGGTCCCGCGTCGGCGGCCGAGGCGGCCCGCACGTCGTCCTGCTCGTGCTCCAGCGCCTCCACGGCGACCGCGATGAACAGGTTGAGGGCGATGAACGTCGAGGCGAGGATGTAGAGCACGAAGAACACCGCCGCCGTCGGCTGCTCCTCCATGACGGTGCGGGCGATGGAGCCCCAACTGTCGCCGGTCATGATCTGGAACAGGGTGAACACCGAGGTCGCCAGGTCGCCGAAGTGCTGCGGCGCGGTGGCGCGGAACATGGTGGTCGCCATCACCGCGGCGATGTAGAGCAGCAGGCTTACCAGGATCGAGATCGAGGCCATGCCCGGCAGCGCCTTGAAGAGGCCGCCGACCACGTGCCGCAGCGAGGGCACCGCCGACAGCAGCCGCAGCAGCCGCAGCAGCCGCAGCACCCGCAGGACCCGCAGCACGCGCAGCACCGACAGCGGGCCGGAGGCGGGCAGCAGCGCGACCAGCACGATGAGCAGGTCGAACCAGCTCCACGCGTCGCGGAAGAACGCCCCGCGGTGGGCGTAGATCCGCAGGGCGATCTCCACGACGAACACGCCCAGGATCGCCAGGTCCAGGGTGTGCAGGAGTTCACCGTGGGAGGCGACCAGGCCCGGTGAGGTCTCCGCGCCCAGCAGTACGGCGTTGACCAGGATCAGGGCGATGACACCCCGCTGGAACCACCGGGCCGCCACGACCTCTTGGACGCGTTCGCGCACACTCACGGGAAGGGACTCCGTCCACGCTGCTACCGGACGCGGCCGCGCGGGGGCCGCTCAGGACCCCGGAAGCCTATCGACATGTTCGTCCCGTTTCGCCGCGTTGGCGGCGTGCCCCGTCCCCGGCGGGATCAGCGCGTCACCGCGCCGGCCGCCCGGCGGAGCGGGGGGCGCCGGGGCGTCGCGCCGGAGGGGTGGTCTTGCGCAGGCTGACACGGCCCCCCGCCTTCGGCGCGGCGGAGGGCGCCGGTCCGTCCGCCAGGACGGAGGCGACCGGGCCGCGGTCGGGGCCGGCCGTCCCCGCCTGCTCGGCGCCCTCCTCGGCGGCCTCCTTCTCCGCGGCCTTCTTGGCGGCGGCGGCCTTCTCGGCGTCGGCGATCTCGGTCCTCATCACGCCCGCGGCCTCCCTGAGACGGCCGGTCGACGCGCGCACCTGCTCAATGGCGGTCTCGACCGCCCAGAAGAAGTGCTCGCCGCCGTACCTGCGCAGGAACCCCGGCGAGTGGAGCGGCGGCAGCCGCACGGCGTCCGCCGCCTCGCTGTGGGCCCCGGCCGCCTCGATGGCCTTCGACAGCTCCGCGATGTGGGCCGAGCCCGTCTTCGTGGTCCCGTTCGCGAGTTCCGACTTGCGCAACCGGCGCGCCTCGGGGATCAGGCGCTCCACCTCCGCCCGGACCGTGGTCCACTCGCGCACGGCGCTGCTCCACTGCCTGGTCAGCTCGTCGGTGGACGCCGTCCGCCGCCGAGCCCACTCACTCAGATTGAGCGGCGCAAGGACGCGGTCCAACTGGGCGCGGGGCTCGGCGGGGCCAGGGGTGAACGTGGCGTGCGGGACACCGGTGCGCGCGGGAGCCCGCGCGGCCTCGGCCGCGCGGGTCGGCGCACGTTCCGCGCGTCCGCGCGGGGCGTCCGGCGCGCCGGCGGCGCGCCGCTCGGCGTCGGTCCGCGCGTCGGGGGCGGCGGGAGGGAACTTGTCGGCGCCCTTGATCGACGCCGACGCCTCGCCGACCGCGCCCACCTGCGGGATGCCGGAACGCAGGATCGACTCCAGCCCGGTCCGCCCGTTCTCGTAGCCGGCGATGTCGAACTCCGCGCCGCGGATCACGCGGATGTGCCCGTCAACGGCCTTCCGCGAGGCGTCCAGGACGCCGGTCGCGTGCCGGACGGTCTTGGTCAGCGCCTTGGGTCGGTGGGTCCGCAGCGCCTCGCCGGGTTCGGACACGAACTTCAGCACCCCGGGGTCCGCCTGCCCGAGGCGCAGGGCGTCGGCCGGCTCGCGGATGTTGAACGTGTGGGACCTGGCGGCACCGGTGGCCTTGGCGAGGGCATCGACCAGCTCGGGGGTCCGGCGGGTGTCGTTGAGCACGTGCCCGAGCAGCCGGTCGGAGGTCTCATACAGCCCGGCGAGGGTGTCGCGGCTCTTCTTCCACCGCTCGGCCGCGGATTGCAGGCCCTCCACCGCCTCCTTCAGCGCGTCGGCCCCGGTGGGCTGCCGTCCGTCTTCCTCGGCCACGGTCGTCCTCCAGGTCTCGGTGCCGGGCGGCGGGGGCGGGGCTCGCGGTCGATCATTGTCGGTGCCGGGCCGGTGCCGGCGCAACCCCGCCGCCCGCCGGGGCCGGTGCGGGGCGGGCGTGCGCGCGCCCCGCACCGGCGGGCGGGTGGACCGTCAGGCGTCGACCCGGGCGGGCCGCTCCGGCTGGCCCTCCCAGCACTGCACGCCGCGCAGCTGCGGCAGGCGGTCGCGGGTGAATACCGGGTCCAGGCCCTGCCTGCGCTGCGCGGTGTAGTCCTTGACCAGGAGGAACACCGCTCCGCCCAGGGGCGCCAGCGCGATCAGGTTGACCAGGGCCATGAAGCCCATCGTGGTGTCGGCCAGGCTCCACACGATCCGCACCGAGCCGATGGAGCCGAGGAACGTCGCCAGGAGGAAGACCAGCTTGAAGCCGAGCATGACCGACCGGTTGCCGGTCATGAAGGCGACGTTGGCCTCGCCGTAGTAGTAGTTGCCCAGGATGGAGCTGTAGGTCAGCAGGAGCAGCACCAGGGTGAGGGCGTGCAGCGACCACGTGCCCAGGCTCGACTCCAGCGCCTCCTGGGTGAGGGCGGGGCCGCGTTCCGCGCCGAAGGTGGGGTCGGACACCAGGATGAGGAACGCGGTCATGGAGCAGACGACGAGGGTGTCGAAGTACACCCCGAGCGTCTGAACCAGGCCCTGCTTGACCGGGTGGGTGACGGCGGCGGTGGCGCCGGCGTTGGGCGCCGAGCCCAGGCCGGCCTCGTTGGAGAACATGCCGCGCCGCACGCCCTCGACGATGACGGTGCCCAGGGCGGCGCCGGCGAACTCGCGCAGGCCCAGGCCGCCGGTGAAGATCTGGGCGAACACGTCGGGCACCCGGTCGAGGTTGAGGGCGACCACGGCCAGGCCCATGAGGATGTAGGCCAGGGCCATGAACGGCACCAGCACCTGGGTGACGTGGGCGATGCGCCGCACGCCGCCGAAGACGACCAGGGCGGTGACGGCGACGATGATCGCGCCGACCACGGGGAAGAGCCAGGCGGGGACGCCCCCGCCCAGCGCGTCCACCGAGGTCCCCACGGCGTTGGTGAGGGTGTTGGCCTGCACCGCGTTGAACACGAACCCGAAGGTGAAGGTGATGGTGATCGCGAAGATCACGCCGAGCCAGCGGGCGTTGAGGCCGTGCTGCATGTAGTAGGCGGGGCCGCCGCGGTAGCCGCTGCGGTCGCGGACCTTGTAGAGCTGCCCGAGGGTGGACTCCACGAAGCTCGCCGCGCCGACGAGCACCGCCATGATCCACATCCACAGCACCGCGCCGGGGCCGCCGACCGCGATCGCGCCGGCGACGCCGACGACGTTGCCGGTGCCGATGCGGGCGGCGGCCGAGATCGAGAACGCCTGGAACGACGAGATGGCCTTGCCGCCGTCGGGGGCGGTCTCGGGGGCGCTGCGCAGGGTCCGGAACATCTCCGGCAGCATCCGCACCTGCGCTCCGGCCATGCGCACCGTGAAGTACAGGCTCAGGACGACGAGCAGGGGGATGAGCAGCCACATCCAGAAGTGGTCGGTGAACGCGACGACCGCGTCGTTCACCGTTGTGTTGAGTTCTTCCACGGCCCGTTGGGCTCCTTCGTTTGGGGGACGGCACCTGCTGGTTCATGAGTCGGCGCCTCGCACCCCGTACCCGGCGCGGCCCGTCCGTCACGTTTCGGGCTAATCCGTTGTTGGATGAGAACCGTTCCGTAACCGGCGCGCCGAGGGCGCGCACGCGGCGGGAGCGGCCCCGCCCGCCTGCCCGCGCGCCCCCGCCGCGCGTCAGGGCGCGCGGTAGGGGTCGGTCACCCCGTCCGGGCAGGCCGTCTCCGCGATGTCCCAGCCCAGCCCGCGGGCGCCCGCCCGGTAGGCGGCCTCGTAGAAGTCCAGCACCGCCGCGCGCGGGTCGGGCGCGGTGCGGGCCCGGTCGTAGCGCAGCAGCGCCAGGTGCCGGTCGGGCGCGGTGGCCAGCCACTCGGCGCCCTCGGGCAGGGGTTCGTCGGCCAGCCCGGGGGGTTCGGGCGCGGTGTAGGAGTAGAACGCGGGTTCGGGCACGGAGTCGTCGCCGAACCAGAACCCGAAGCTGACCGCCTCCCGCGAGTACGCCTCGCGGATCAGCGGGCCGGCCTCCTCGGGCAGGCGGACGGGCGTGTTGGAGAACCGGGTCGTGGCGATGTCGAGGGTGTGCCAGAAGTGGTGCACCGGGCTGGTCTTGCCGGAGTAGCGGCCGGCGAACTCCTCCAGCAGCAGGCCGACCTGGCTGAGCACGCGCCAGTACCGGGTGACCGCCGCCGGGTCGTAGTCGGCGTGCTCGGTGTCGTCGGCGAACGGCCGCTCGGCGTCGGGCAGGTCGTAGGGGTAGGGGTGCGGTATCCGGGCGTGCACCCCCAGCCCCATCAGGGTCGTCAGCACCTCCTGGTGGAAGGTGGCGACGCTGTGCCCGGGCAGCGAGAACGACGCCTCGCGGCCGTCGAGGACTCGTGCGAGGAGCCGGTGGCCCACCAGGTCGAAGTCGACGGTGAACACCGGGTTGCCGTCGATCTGGCCCATGGGGCGGGTGGTCAGGCCGTTTCCGGTCAGGTGGAAGGGCACGTGCCACCAGTGGTTGCGGCGCGGGCTGGACTCCAGGCGGATCTTGCCCACCACCTGCAGGAAGCGGTGCAGGGTGTGCTTGGTGGGCGCCCAGTCGGCCAGCGGGATCGGCGGGAACAGCTCCATGCGGATCGGTCCTTTCGGCGGTTGCGGGCGCGGCGGCCGGCGCCGGACGGCGGCCCGCCGCACCGGGCGCTCAGGCGCGCCGGTGGCTGGTGCGGGGCTCGGCGGCGCGCGGCGGCGGGACGCGGGGCGCCTCGCCCGCGGGCGGGCGGGGCGCCGCGGGCGCGCCGATGCGGGTGACGGGCGCCGGCTCGGGCGCGGCCGGCAGGCCGCCCTCGGCGCGCGGCTCGGCCGCCGGCGGCAGGGTGGCGCACACCGCGTCGAGCACGGGGGCATAGGCGCTGCGGTCCTGGTGCAGCCGGGCCCGCAGCGGTTCCACGCCCGACCGGAAGCGGTTCAGCAGCGCCTCGCCCGCCGCGGCGTCGCCGCGCGCGGCGAACTCCAGCAGCACGGCCAGGTGGTCGTGCGGCTCGGGGCCGGCGACGCTCCAGCCGTGGTCGGCCAGGACGCGCTGGACGCGGGCCAGGGCGTGGCCGCGGCGGCGGACGTCGCCGTGGCCGCCGAAGGTGTGCACGGTCAACTGGAGGGCGCGCCGGCCGCGGGGGTCGAACACGCGCGTGTAGTGGGCGGCGAGGCGGGCCTCGGGCTCGGCGGCGGCGTGGTCGCAGAACCCGGTCAGCCCGCGGCGGGCGGGGCTGGGCGGCAGTTCCAGCAGCGCCCGGTAGACCAGCGGCAGCCGCCGGTAGAAGGCGGGGTCGGGGTGGGCCAGCAGCACCGCCGCCGCCTGGCGCAGCACGGCGTGGCAGCGCGCCTCGTCCAGGGTGTCGGCGCCGGGGCGGCCCCGGGCGCGCTCCGCCGCCCCGGGCGGCGCCGCCGTCCGGGTGAGGTGGGCCCCCGCGCTCAGCAGGAGTTCACCGGCGCGGCCGTGTCCCCCGGCCACCTTGGCGCCGTTGTGCATTGGTATCACTCGCCCCTTGCGTCGTGGCGGCACGCGAACGAACGAGTCCCGTCGAGGCCCCGCAGCCAGTAGCGGGACCAATACCCAGGTGGGCGGGGTCAACGCATGCGGTGTGCGCGCGGGCGCGCGGGGGTGTCAGGCGCGGGCGTCGGCGGCGCGCACCAGCACGGCCGCGCGGTTGCCCACGCGGACCCGCTCCAGCGCCGCGACGCCCTCGGGCAGGGCGACCTTGCGGGTGCGCGCGGTGACGGTGATCACGGCCTCGGGCGGCAGGACGGCGGCGAGCGCGCGCAGCAGCGCGCCGACGGGGTCGCCGCCCTCGGCGGGGGCGTCGCGCCAGCGGGTGAGGCCGCCGTAGGGGATGTCGGTCAGCACGACGTCGACGGGGCGCTCGGGCGGCTGGGGGGCGAAGGCGTCGCCGGTGCGCGCGGCGGCGGGCAGGTCGCCGCCGGCGGCGCGCAGGCGGGCGGCCAGCCGCGCGGCGGCCTCGGCCCGCTCCTCCATGGCGGGCCGGCCGAAGGCGGCGGCGTCGGCGCGCAGGCCGCGTTCGCGCTCGGCCAGGCCGCCGGCGGTGAGCAGGGCGAGGTTGCGCCGGGCGATGCCGAGGGCGGCGGGGTCGGCGTCGGTGGCGAGAACCCACGAGAGCCGCTCGCGGTGCAGCAGCCCGACCGTGGTGGCCAGGTGGCCGCTGCCGCAGCAGGGGTCCCACAGGGCCACGGGGCGGCCGTCGGGCGCGGCGCGGGCGGCGGCGCGCTGGAACAGCTCGTCGGCCAGGCGGACGGGGAAGCCGGGGTGCCCGGGCGCGGAGCGCAGCACGGTGCCGCTGGCCAGGTCGGAATGGTCGGCGCGCTCGGTGGCGTAGCGGTAGGCCACGGCGGGGTCCTCGCGGGTGGGCGGCGCGGGCCGGGCGGAGAAGCGGGAAAAGCGGAAAAGAGGGGCGGTCCTGACGGGATTTGAACCCGCGGCCTCCACCTTGACAGGGTGGCGAGCACTCCTAACTGCTCCACAGGACCTGGGCGACCGGCCGCCGTGGGCGACCGCGCACGAGCACCAACTTTACCGGCAGTTGGGAGTGCACCGCACCACGGTTTCCCCAGGGAGCCGGGAGGGTCAGGCGCGCTCGCGGCGCACCCGGCCCTCGTCCCACACGGGGGTGTCGGTGGTGTGCACCCGGCCGTCGGCGCCGAAGACGAGAAACCGGTCGAAGGAGCGGGCGAACCAGCGGTCGTGCGTGACGGCCAGCACGGTGCCCTCGTAGGACTCCAGGGCCGCCTCCAGCGCCTCGGCGGACTCCACGTCGAGGTTGTCGGTGGGCTCGTCGAGCAGCAGCATCGTGGCGCCCGACAGCTCCAGCAGCAGGATCTGGAAGCGGGCCTGCTGGCCGCCGGAGAGGGTGTCGAACCGCTGCTCGCGCTGGTGCACCAGCTCGTAGCGGTGCAGCAGCGGCGCCGACTCCCCCAGCGGCAGCGCGTGGTCCTCGGCGAGGATGGCGGTGAGGGTGCGGCCGTTCCACTCGGGGTGGTGGTGGGTCTGGGCGAAGTGGCCGGGCACCACGCGGGCGCCCAGGCGGGCCTCGCCGGTGTGGCGCACGGATTCGGGGTCGGCGAGCAGCCGCAGGAAGTGGGACTTGCCCGAGCCGTTGGAGCCGAGCACGCCGATGCGCTCGCCGTAGAAGACCTCCGTGCTGAAGGGGCGCATCAGGCCGGTGAGTTCGAGGTCCCGGCAGGTCAGGGCGCGCACGCCGGTGCGGCCGCCGCGCAGCCGCATGGAGATGTTTTGCGGGCGCGGGGGCTCGGGCGGCGGGCCGGCGTCCTCGAACTTGCGCAGCCGGGTGAGGGCGGCCTGGTAGCGGCTGGACATGGAGTCGTTGTAGGAGGCCTTCTGGCGCAGGCCGTGGACGAGTTCGCGCAGCTGGGCGTGGCGCTCGTCCCAGCGGCGGCGCAGCTCGGCGAAGCGGAGGTGGCGGTCGGCGCGGGCGCGGTGGTAGCTGTCGAAGCCGCCGCCGTGCACCCAGGCGGTGTTGCCGGCCGCGCCGCCGCCCTCGACGGTGATGACGTGGGTGGCGGTGCGGGCGAGGAGTTCGCGGTCGTGGCTGATGAACAGCACGGTCTTGGGGGTGGTGCGCAGCCGCTCCTCCAGCCACTGCTTGCCGGGGACGTCGAGGTAGTTGTCGGGCTCGTCGAGGAGGAGGACGTCGTCGGGGCCGCGCAGCAGCGCCTCCAGGGCCAGGCGCTTCTGCTCGCCGCCGGAGAGGGTGCGCAGGGCGCGGCGGCGGGCGGAGTCGTAGCCGGTGCCGAGGGCGGCGACGGTGCAGACGTCCCACAGGACCTCGGTGTCGTAGCCGCCGGCGTCGGCCCAGTCGGCGAGGGCCTGGGCGTAGCGGAGCTGGGCGGGTTCGTCGTCGCGGACGGATAGGGCGGATTCGGCGGCGGCGAGCTCGCGGGCGGCGCCGCGCACGCGCGGCGGGGAGACGGAGACCAGCAGGTCGTGCACGGTGGAGTCGGGCGCAAAGGGTGCGGTGACGCCGTCGGGGTCCTCCTCGTCCCCGGCGGCGGAACCGGAGTGGGACCCGATGAACTGCCGCATCACCCCGAGCCGCCCGCTGCGGGTGACGGCCCCCTCGGAGGGGTCGATGTCGCCGGCGACGATCCGCAGGAGCGTCGTCTTGCCACTGCCGTTGGCCCCGACGAGGACCGCCTTCATCCCGTCCCCGACACGGAAGGACACGTCGTCGAGCAGGAGGCGGCCATCGGGCAGGTGGTAGCCGACACCGGCGACGTCGATATGGCCCATGTGCGGCACTATGCCGAGGGGCGGGGAGGGCTGTCGACCGGTTTTCCACAAGGGTGGGACTAGGGTGGTGTCGTCTCGACACAATCCGGCAATATTGGAACGGTATTCGGCCGTTCCGTTATCGCAGGTCAATAAGTGTGCGCCCCGCGCATGCGGGGATGGTCCGAGGGCCTCAGCGGGGTGCATCCCGCTGAGGCCGTGCGCCCCGCGCATGCGGGGATGGTCCGCGGGCGAGGGTATCGACGTCACTCTTAATCTCGTGCGCCCCGCGCATGCGGGGATGGTCCGGCGGCGTGGCGTGGTCGCTGGCCAAGGTCGGCGTGCGCCCCGCGCATGCGGGGATGGTCCACCTGGTGTGGGTGGCCATGGCCGCGCTCGGGCGTGCGCCCCGCGCATGCGGGGATGGTCCGTGAGGGGGGTGGGGGCGGATGGCGGGAATCCTGTGCGCCCCGCGCATGCGGGGATGGTCCGGGCGATGGTCCGCTCATCTGTCGAGGGCACATGTGCGCCCCGCGCATGCGGGGATGGTCCGAACAGGATGATGCCGGCGATAGCGCGAGCTGCGTGCGCCCCGCGCATGCGGGGATGGTCCGGCGTCGATGCCGGCGGGCAGGCGGTCTCTGACGTGCGCCCCGCGCATGCGGGGATGGTCCGCGGGCGGCCACCACCACGAGGAGAACCCCATGGTGCGCCCCGCGCATGCGGGGATGGTCCGGCGCCGGCGGCGACCAGCACCATCGTGGACTGGTGCGCCCCGCGCATGCGGGGATGGTCCGTGTTTTCGCCTGGTCGGCTCCCTGTTTTGGCAGTGCGCCCCGCGCATGCGGGGATGGTCTCTAACCCTTCCCTTCCGGTCTCCGCGCCATCACCGCTACCCCCAGTGCCGCCAGGGCCAGTCCTCCCCCGAGGTACATGGCTCCCGGCAGGCTGACCGTGTTCACCACGGCCCCGCCGACCAAAGCCCCTCCCCCGATGGCGGCGTTGAAGACGCCCACGAACAGCCCCGACGCCGCCTCCCGGTCCTTTCCGGCCGCTGCCGCGATCCAGGCCGTCGTGCTGACCGACACCCCGCCGTACGCCAGGCCCCACACCACCATCACCGCCGCCGCGCCGACGCCCGTCGCACCGAGGAACGGCACCAGCGGCATCACCGCCGCCAACCCCACTCCGATGACCGCCAGCGCCCGGCGCGGGTTCGGTCCGGCCAGCGCGCCCGCCGTGAAGTTGCCGACCACGCCCGCCACCCCGTACACCAGCAGCAGCGTGCCGATCAGGGCCGCGCCCGCGCCCAGGGTGTCCTCCAGGACCGGCCGGACGTAGGTGTAGGCGACGAAGTGCCCGCCGACCAGCAGCGCCGTCAGCGCCAGCCCCGCCCGCACCGCCGGGATCCGCAGGGTGCCCACCACCCCGCCCACCCGCACCGGCCCCTCGGCCGGGAGCCGGGGCAGCAGCAGCGCCATCACCACCGCCGCCACCAGACCCAGCCCCGCGACGGCGGCGAAGGCCGCCCGCCAGCCCGCGAGTCCGCTGAGGAACGTCCCCAGCGGCACCCCCAGAACCGACGCGACCGCGACCCCGCTGAACACGATCGACGTCGCCTTCGCGGCGGCGTGCTCGGGCACCAGGCGCGGCGCGACCCCCACGGCGAACGTCCACAGGAACCCCATGCCGATCCCGACCAGCACGCGCGCGGCCACCATCACCGCGAAGTTCGGCGCCGCCGCCGCGATGAGGTTGGCCACGGCCAGCAGCACGGCCGTCAGCACCAGCACCGTGCGCCGATCCATCCGCCCGGCGATGGGGGTGGCCGGCGGCGCGGCGACCGCCGCGACGAATCCGGTGATGGTCAGCGTGAGCCCGGCCGTGCCCGGGGACACCCCGAGGGCATCGCCCATCGGGGTGAGCAGGCCGACGGGCATCATCTCGGCCGTGACGACGGTGAAGGTGCCCAGGGCGACCGCCGCCGCCGCGAGCCATCCCCGCACGGGAACCCGCTCGGGCGCGCGCCGCGCGGCCCGCCCCGAGGACGTAGAACCGGGCGCCGGATCGGGGGACGCCGGGTCCGGGGACGTGGTGGGAATCGAGTTCGACATGCCCACCAGCGAACCGGTGCGGCCTCCCCCGAACAACGGCGAAGTCCTCGACGTTCCATAAGCTGGGCTCATCGATCCAGCTCGGCGGGTGCGGAGGCGGCCATGGCGCAGAACGTGGAGAGCCGGGAACTGGAGTGCTTCCTGGTCCTGGCCGAGGAGTTGCACTTCGGCCGCGCGGCCGAGCGGCTGCTGGTCTCCCAGAGCCGCGTCAGCCAACTCCTGCGCGCCCTGGAGCGGCGCGTCGGCGCGCGCCTGGTCGAGCGCACCAGCCGCCGCGTCCGCCTCACCCCCCTCGGCGCCGACCTCTACGCCGACCTCGCGCCCGCCTACGCGGCGGTGCGGTCGGCGGTCGAGCGCACCCGCTCCGCCGCGCGCGAGGTCGCGGGCGTGCTGCGCGTCGGCTTCCAGGGCACGGTCTACCGGCACATGACCGCCGCCATCGCGCGGTTCCACGAGCGCTACCCGGAGTGCCGCGTCTCCGTGGTCGAACTGCCGCTGTCGGACCCCTTCGGTGCCCTGTACCGGGGCGAGGTGGAGGCGGCGACCGTGCTGATGCCGGTGGCCGAGGACGGCCTTACCGTTGGCGCCACGTTCTCGCAGCGGCAGCGGATGCTGGCGGTCGGCGTCGGCCACCCGTTCGCGCGGCGGGCCGGGGTGGACGTCGAGGATCTTGCGCGGGTGGCGCTGGTGCCGTTCGACGAGCCCGCCCCGGCGTACTGGCGCGGCGACCACGCGCCCGACCGCACGCCGCAGGGGCGGCCGATCGCGCACACCGAGCCGGTGAAGACCCTCCAGGAGGGCCTGACCCTGGTGGCGGCGGGCGCCGGGGGCATGCTGGTCTGCCGGCCCACGGCGGACTACCACCGGCGCGACGACGTGGTGTACGTGCCGGTCACCGGGATGACGGCCTCGGCGCTGGCCCTGGTGTGGCCCACGGCGGCCGAGACGGCGGTCGTCCGGGCGTTCCGGTCGGTGGTCGCCGAGACGCTGGGACCGGCGGAGGCGCGGGCGGACGGCGGCGCACTACAGTGCGGTGAGGAGGAGCCGTCGGCGGTGCCGGCGGGTTCGGTCCCGAGCCTGGAGGGGATGCGCACGTGAACGACCCGGAGCACACGGTCCCGGCGGCCACGGGCGGCGGACCGGGGTCCGCGAGGGGCAGCGCCGAGCAGTCGCGGGCGCGGGAGGCCGGGGGCGCCGAGGGCGGTCCCGCCGCCCGGCAGGCCGCGCCCGGCGAGCCGGGTGCGGGTGCGGGCGCGGAACCCGCCGAGGGAGCCGGGGACACCGAGGGCGCGGGAGGCCGCGAGGCCGGGCGTCCGGCGCCGCCCCTGCCTCCGGGGCAGCCGAGCGGCCGGGTGGACCGCTGGATCTGGGCGGTGCGCCTGGCCAAGACCCGGGCCGACGCCGCCCGGGCGTGCCGGGGCGGCCACGTGCGCGTCAACGACCGCGCCGCCAAGCCCGCCACGACCGTGCGCGTGGGCGACGAGGTGCAGGTGCGGCTGAACGGGGTCACCCGGATCGTGGACGTCACCCACATCATCGACAAGCGCGTCGGCGCTCCCGTCGCGGTGCGCTGCTACACCGACCGCAGCCCCGAGCCGCCGCCCCAGGCACGCGGACCGGTGCTCCGCCGCGACCGGGGCACGGGCCGCCCGACCAAGCGCGACCGCCGCCAGATCGAACGCCTGCGCGGCGAACGCTAGGCGCCGACGGCACACCGCACGGCCGTCCGCCCTGCCCCAGTCCGCGTCCCGGCACGTCGGCGCGCCGCAACGACGCGACCGCGAGCGGCCCTCCAGGCCGGTGTAGGCCCCGCGCATCCGGTGCCGCTCAGCCGTCCTGGTCGGCGCAGCCGACACGCGGCCGAGGACATTGTGGCCTGGCCACCGCCGTCGGACAGGCGGCCGAGGTTCCCCGACGCCGACGCGGACCGATCGGCCGGGCCAAGCGCGTTCGTAGCGGCGCACGTGTTCGCCGGTGCCCCGGCCAAGAGCACCAAGCGGGCAGGCCATACAGCGCAAGAACACGGCAGGCGGCAGGTCGCGGAAACCGCGACGCCGCACCCGGCAGCCGACCGCACCGGACCGATCCAGGGCTGCGCGCGCCGCATGCTCCCACCCGCTACTCGATCGCCCCGGGGATCTGGCACGGACGGCAGCGGGGGCGGCCGGAGCGGCCATACGTCCCCGCCGCGCCGTGTCGGTCGGCGGACCGCGCTCCGGGACGGGCACCTCCTGGGTCGGGCACCGCCCGGTGGGCGACAATCGACCAGTGCTTTCGCGTCTGCGCACCCTGGCCGTGCTGGAACTGGTCAACATCCCGCTGTTCGCCGTGGTGCTGTTCGGGGTCCTCGGACTGCCCCCCACGCCCGCGAACGCGGCCGGGTTCGCCCTGTTCTCGGTTCTGCTGCTTGAGGGCTCCGCCTACTGGTGGGCCAAGGCGGCGCAGGTGCGCTCGCGGGCTTCGCACCCCGCCGGCCTGCCGCTGTTCCGCCTTCTGCGGGCGGCCAACCCGGTGCTGCTGGCGGCCGGAGGCGTAGTGGTCGCCTGGCAGCTGACGGGCGGGGTGCCGTGGACGCACACCTGGCCGGGGGCGGGGCTGGCGGTGTTCGCGCTGCTGGAGCACGTCAACTACTTCCACGTGCAGCTCTCCCACCAGAACCGCGCCGACCTGGCGCGCCTGTGGCGCACCCGGCGCCTGCACCGGTCCCACCTGGCGCGCGACCTCGCGCGGCAGGCGGGGCGCGAGCCCCTTCCGCGGTGAACGCGTCGCCCGACCGTCCGGCCCCAGTCCTGTCGCCGTCCCCGCCGACGACTGCCGCGCGGACCCGTCCGCGCTGAGAAAACCGGCGAGCGCGAGCCGCCGCGCGCACCGCCCCAGCGCGGGGCCGAGCCCCTTCCCGGGCGGCATGGGCTTCACCAGAGCCCCGACCAGTGAGGCGGCCCGCCGTACTGGGGCGCGCGCTCATCCGCCCGGCCCGCGCCGGACGACCCGCCGACCGGACCTTCCCTGCCGACTGAGCCGACGCGCCGAGGCGATGGCCTGGGCACCGGCAAGCGCGCTCGGCCCGAAGCGCCACCGCGCCCGCACCAGCACCCGCACCACCGAAGGACCCCCGACCGGGTATGTCAGCGCGCCCGCGCGCTCAACGCCGCACTCGGCACGACCGGATGACCGGCGCACCGTTCTAGCGGGCGCCGCCATCGGGCCCGGGGCCCTCGGGCGCGTCTCCCTTCGGCCCGTTCTCCGCGTCCCCGTCCGGCCCGCCCTTCGGCTGGGCGCCGCCGTCCGCCGCCGCGCGGCGGCGGTTGCGGGACAGGCGGTGGAACACCCATGCGCCGTCGAGCATGGCCACGGCCAGCAGGGCGAACACGATCGCCTCCAGGCTCCAGCCGTCGGCGCGGTAAGCCGTGAACCAGAAGTAGCCCATGACCAGGGCGCAGGCCACGGCCACCGCTATCGTCCACCGTCCGATCACGCTGGGTCCTCCTCACCCGTTTCCGCCGATCCCCGGAGTTCGGCCGCGCGGCGGGGCCTGGCCGCGCCATCGGCCGTCGCGCCGGGCGGAGGCGCTGCGCGCCCCTCTCGGTACCACGCCGGCCACCGGGCGCGGCGGCACCACGCGGACCCGGAACCGCCGCCACGTCGACCGCCGCCGCGCACGGAGCTGACCTCGGCCGACACCGCGCTGCCCGGTCCCCGGCCCGTCTATGATCCCCTGCTTCCCCGCGACCCGCCGCACGCGGTCCGCGATCCGCGCCCGCAGCCCGAGGCGGTCGCCTCTCGCGAAGGCTGGTACACGGCGCTCACCCTGCCCGGCGACGAGAATCCGCAGATCGTCGGCACGGCGAGAGCGGGTTTCTCACGTATGCCCTGTTATGCGCGGCCCCAAGACGCCCCCGAAGGCAGCAGAGGCCGCTTGCAGTCCACCATGTGAGACACAATTGCCGCCACGGAGGCACTCTGGACCCAATGTCCGTTTTCAAGGGCGACGATCCACGGTTTTCAGCCGCATGGGCGACCGTGGATGCGAGGTCGCTGGAACCAACGACAATTTCGTCTCACCACGTGAGACAACCAGGACGAGCAAACGGTTTCCGCTCCCCGCTCACGCCCTCCCGGCCACCGCACTCTCCCGGCCGCCGGTCAGGCGGGGCGGGCCGTGGCGGCCAAGGCGCGCAGGCCCTCCAGGACCTCCTCCGCGGTGGGGGCGTTGTCGGGGTCGCTGAGGCTCTGGATCATCACACCCGCCATCAGGGCGGTCTGCACCATGCCGAGCGTGCGGGCGGAGCGGTCCGACACCTCATCCTCCGGCACGCTCTCCAGGATCGCGGCCATACCGCGCCACCCCCCGGAGACCCCGCGCGCCAACTGGGCTCGCAGGTCGGGCTGGCGGCGGCTCTGGAGGAACAGTTCGACCGTGGCCACCCACAGGTCCGGGTGCTCCCTGAACTGCTCGACGAGCCCGGCCCACATGCGCGCGAACCCCTGGGCGGCGTCGTCGCCGGCGCCGGGCGCCAACGCGCGGCCCACGCTGTCACCCCACTCGTCCAGCAGCTCGAACAGCGCCTTGTTGAGCAGTGTCTCGCGCGACCCGTAGTGATAGCCGATCGCGGCGGTGCTCACACCGGCGGCGGCGGCGATGTCGCGCACGCTGGTGCGGTCGTAGCCCTTCTCCCGCAGGCAGCGCTTGGCGCCCGCGAGCAGTTCCTCGCGATTTCCCATGGGCGGCACCCTACCAGCGCCTTGCACGGACGGATGAGACGAACGCATTGCGCGTCCGACTTACTCAATCGCATTGCTCGATCGAGTTGCACGATCGCGCAAACGGCTGTTACGGTCCTCCCCATCGCCCGGTCGGCAGGCTCCGACCGGCCCAAGGCAGGGAGAGGCGCATGAGGAAGATCTGGACGGCGGGCCTGGGGCTCGCGCTGCTGGGCACGCTCGCATCGGCCGCCGTCGTCGGGTCCGCCGGCCAGGCGGCCGCCGCCGCCGAGGACCCCGCCTCCGCCGTCGTGCAGACCGACCAGGGCGCGGTGCGCGGCACGGTGGGCCCCGAGGTCCGCTCGTTCAAGGGCATCCCCTACGCCACGGCCGAGCGGTTCGCCAAGCCGCGCCCCGCCGAGGGGTGGTCGGGGGTGCGCGACGCCACCGAGCGCGGCACCACCTGCGCGCAACTGCCCGGCTATCCCATCGGTGAGCCCAGCACCGCCGAGGACTGCCTCAACCTCAACGTCACCACCCCGGTCGGCGGCGGCGAGGACCTGCCGGTCGTCTTCTGGATCCACGGCGGCAGCATGATGGTCGGCTACGGCGACCTCTACGGCCCCGACCGCCTTGCCGCCGAGGGCGCCGTCGTGGTGTCGGTCAACTACCGGCTCGGCCCGACCGCGTTCCTGGCCCACCCCGATTTGGAGGAGTCCGGTTCCCTGGCGCTGGACGACCAGCGCGAGGCGCTGCGCTGGGTGCGCGACAACATCGCGGAGTTCGGCGGCGACCCCGGCCGCGTGACCCTCATGGGGGAGTCCGGCGGCGGCTTCGCGGTGTGCGGCCACCTGGCCTCACCCGCGTCCGACGGCCTGTACCGGCAGGCGGTCATCCAGAGCGCGCCCTGCTCGACGCCCGGCAACGCCTCACGCACCCGGGAGGAGG
Source organism: Streptomonospora nanhaiensis (assembly GCF_013410565.1). Taxonomy (NCBI): domain Bacteria; kingdom Bacillati; phylum Actinomycetota; class Actinomycetes; order Streptosporangiales; family Nocardiopsidaceae; genus Streptomonospora; species Streptomonospora nanhaiensis. Next base: position 4,117,312 of record NZ_JACCFO010000001.1, on the reverse strand, counting down.
CCGAGGCCGACAGCGAGCAGGTCATCAAGGACCTCGGCTGCCTCGACGCCGAGGACGTCGCGGCCTGCCTGCGCGAGGTCCCGATCGACCAACTGCTGGAGAAGTACGGCACCGACCGCGAGCCGCGCCCGGTGAGCGGGACCCCGGAGCTCCCGCTGCCGGTGGACGAGGCGCTGCGCACGGGGCGGTTCAACCGCGTGCCGGTGCTGATCGGCGTCAACCACGACGAGGAGAACGGCATGGTCATCGGCGCGGAACTCGCCACCGGGGAGCCCATGGCCGACGCGGACTACGAGGCCGCGATCCGGAGGGACGACTCCTACGGCGACGACGCCGACGCCGTCCTGCGGCGCTACCCGCTGGGCGACTCGGCGGGCGCCACGCTGGCCCGGGTGCGCACCGACTCCGTGTGGGCCGTGCCCACCCTGGACACCGCCCGCGCGCTGTCGCGCCACACCAGCACCCGCATGTACGAGTTCGCCGAGCAGGACACCCCGTGGTACCGGGACCTCCCCGAGCCGAGCTTCCCGGCCGCCGCCCAGCACATGGCCGAGCTGCCCTACATGTTCGACATGGCGCTGTTCGAGGACCTCACGCCCGAGCAGGCCGCGCTGGGCGCCCGGATGAACAGGGCGTGGGTCCGCTTCGCCGCCAGCGGCGACCCCAACGGCGGCGGTGAGGCCGCCTGGCCGCGGCTGCGCGACGACCGGGGCCGGTCGGGCTGGTACGTGCAGTCGCTGTCCTCGGGCGACTGGAGGCGCGCCGACTTCGCCAAGGACCACGGGTACCGCTTCTGGAGCCGGCTCTCCGACTGACCGGGCTCCGGAGCACCTCGGCCCGGCCGCCCCGCACCCGGGGCGGCCGGGCCGCGCGTTCTCCGGCCGCACCGCCGCACTTCCGCACGGCTGCACGGGCGGGCGGCCGGCGGCGGGCGGCTACGGGCCGGGGACTCCACGGCGCGGTGCCTTCCCCGCACCGCGGGTCAGGAGGGCGGGCGGGCGTCGAACCGGTTCAGGACCGCGCTGACGTCCTCGGCTCGGGCGGTCTCGGGGAAGCGCACGACCCACCAGGTGGCGCCCGCATCGCGGTAGGGGGCGGGGTCGGCGTCGGGGGGACCCCCGGCGGCGACGTCGAAGCCGCCGAGGCCGCCGCGTCGGCGTTCGATCTCGGCCAGCATCCGCCGCAGCTCGTCGGGGGAGGTCTCGGGGCACAGGCCGTCGAACCGCGCGGCCCGCCGCAGCGGCGCGGGGGCGGCGGAGCGGGCGGCGACCCAGATGGGGATGCGGGGGCGCTGCACGGGGCGCGGGAAGGACCGGACGTCCTCGACACGGACGTGGCGGCCGACGTGGGTGGTCCGCTCACCCGACCACAGGCGGCAGATCACGTCGAGGCTCTCGTCCAGCATCTCGCCCCGGGGGTGCGGAACGTCGGATGCGCCGGATGCGCCCAACCGGGCGCCGCCATCGGGGCCGCCGAGCCGACCGGGGCTGCCGGAGGTGTCGGCACCGCCGGGAGCGTCGGCGCCGCCGTCGCGCGGGTGCGGGACGCCCGCGCCGCCGCCCGCGGCCCCGTCGTCGTCATCCCCCGGCCCGGCGCCGAGGACGAACCGCCCCCCGCTGAGCCGGTCCAGGGCGACCGCCTGCCGCGCCACCTCCTGCGGCCGCCGCCGGGGCAGCGGCGTCGTCCAGGTCCCGATGGTGATCCGCGACGTGCACAGGGCGATGGCCGAGAGCGCGATCCAGGGGTCGCACACGGCGACATCAGCCGAGGGGCGCACGACGTGATCCCGCAGGAACACCCCGTCGAACCCGGCCGCCTCGGCCTTCTCCGCGAGTTCGCCCAACACCCCGGGATCCGCGAGTTCCCCAAGGGGCGGAAGGTACAACGCATACCGCATCGGCCTCACCCCTCCCCGAACGGCGCTTCCTGTAACTTCCAGCGTCTCTCAGGGGCGGGGATCCGCTGCTCGCGGGGCCCGCGGGAGCGCGTCCGGCCCGGGGCAGGGCGCCGTGTGGACGACCGGCGGCGCCCCCGCAGGGCAGGCGCGCGGCGAGGCCGCGAAGCGGAGGGCAGGCCCGCTCAGGCGTCGTCGTCGGGGGGCGTGCCGTGGACGCGGTGGACCGATCGCAGCCACAGGAAGGCGCCGGCCATGACGAGCGACAGCGCGCCGTACCCGATGGCCAGGGCCCTGTTGCCGTAGATGAACGGCGGGATCGCCTGGCAGGCGAAGAAGACGGCGCCGAACGCCGTCGCAAGCACCCACCCCGGCGCGCCTGTTCTCCCGTGGACCCGGAGTTCGCGGCATCTGCGCCTCCTGTGCGTTCGGGGGACGTGGTGATGCCGACCGCTAACGGAAAGTCAACGCGGGCCGAACGCCGGGCGCAACCCCTGACACGAGAGGCACCGACACCGCCGGCCGGGACGGGGTGGGGTGGGGTGGGCGCGGCCGTTGCCGTTGCTGTCGCGGAGAACGCCGAAGCCACCAGAAAAGCCCGGCGCCTATTCGGCTCCGGGCTTCTTCGCTGGTCATACTGTGTGGCCAGGGGCGGGGTCGAACCGCCGACCTTCCGCTTTTCAGGCGGAGCAACCGGGCTGACCAGCCACAACGTACGTCGTCGGGCGGGTGCCACTGTCGGCGGTCGGACGGGGCCGGTTGCTGTCGTTGCTGTCACGGTTGCTGTCATGCGGCGGCCCTTCCGACCTCGCCCAACGGACGGGAGGTGCGGCACCCGCCGGTACGTGATCGCCGGCCGCCCTCCTCCACCACCGATCCTGGAACCACAGCGGCGGGTGACCACGGTTCGATCCCGCGCGGGTTCTGGCGCGATCAGTCCGCACCCCATCACGTCCTTGTTCGCGCCAGGTTCCGTGCGGGCTCCGGGGGTCCATGGGGGCGGTAGCCCCCTGGTACCACCAGTCCTCAGCAAAACCACAGAAGACGCATCGCGCTCAAGCGACGTCCCCGAAGGTACGGAGAGCTTAGGCCAGTCCAGGAAAATCCAAAGACGCACGGATTTTGGACCGGCGTGCTTTTGACCAGCGAAAACTCTTACCTTGCCGCAGCAAAAAGGGTGTCTGTAGTCATCGGCGCGCATGGCAGCCACTACGTGCTCGACACGGTGGGTGGGCTCGGGCACTCTCCTGTCCCACGGGGCCAGTACTGGCCCAGAGAGAGGGAGCAGCGCATGAGCGCTCATGGATATGCCTCCGCGGTGGGCGGAGAGCCGGACTACGCGCCGGCGCTACGCGCGCTGGTGCATCCGCTACGTCAGCGCATGATCGAGCTCGGGTGGAGTCAGGCACAGGTGGCGATACGCCTCGGGTGTGATCGGTCGCGTGTATCGCGGGCGCTGTCGGGACGAGAGGTGCCCCCGCTCGACCGCGTTGAGCAGCTCGCAGGAGTACTCGGAGCCGATGTTGCTGAAGCGAGGGGCCGCTGGCGAGAGGTGGTCGCACTACGACGCAGGGCTACGGCAGGTGGGGCTCCGGGGGCACCGCCATACGACCTGCGCAGCTACGCGGAGTTTATCGCCGCCTTGAGAGAGCTACTGCGCAGGCGTGCGATGTCACAGAGGGAGGCCGTCCGTCGGGATCGCAGCAGGATTCTGGCCCCCTCGACGGTCTCGGCGGTCCTACGCGGCGAGCGAAGCGCCCGGCGGGATGTGACCCAGGCACTGGTGCGCGCGTGCGGGGTCAGTGAGGAGGCAGCAGCAGCCTGGGATCTCGCGTGGTGCCGGCTGGCCCTGCCCCACCGGGATCAGCTCCACCAGCGCAGGATCAACTGCTACCGGCATGTGCGGGAGAGGGTGATGGCCTACTCCTTCCTCACCGATTACCGCGAACTCCGCCATAACGGCACGCGGCCGGTCTTCCGCTAACGCCTGCCGACGTGCACGGCATCGTGCTGGGTGCTGGGCGTGCGGGGTGGGACCGGGCGGCAGCCCGCAGCCCACCCCGCACCCCCAGCGCGTAGCGACGGCGGCGCGAAGCGCCGTCGCCTTGATCCCATACAGCCCAATTCGGCAGTGCGTTCCTAGAACTCGACGCCGACGGCTCCGTTCCAGGTGTGCTCGAAGCTGTTGATGTACGTGGCGAACAGTTCCGGCTCGGTGTCGCCGTCGATGACGAGTACGGGGGTCGCGGACGCTGGTGCGCCATAGATGTGCTGGTTGATCAGCATCCGGTTGTCGGCTCGGAAGACGGAGTTGTACAGCACGGTTCCGTGCTGGCGGATCTCGATGCCGTCGATGCTCATTAGGGGCTTGTAGAGCACCAGGGCGTTCCGGACCTTCGCGGCCATGGCCGAGCCGATGCCCTCTTCGTCTCCTCGGTCCTGGACGTGGGGGCTGCCCGGATCGCCCAAGAGGATGCGCACACGGACCTCGGCGTGTGCCTTCTCCTCGAACAGGTGCAGGATGCCCGTGTCCTCGGCGAGGAACAGGCCGCTGTAGACGAGTACGCCGATCTCGTGGTGCGCCGACTCGAACAGTTGCCGCCATACAGCGTGCGGGACTGCCCAGCGGTGTGGATAGACCTTCGGGTCATCGGCCGGGAACGGCTGCGATTCCTCGCGCCTGACGGCTGCGGTCGGCCACAGTTCGTGCTCGGGGATGCCCACCAGGTCGGCCATGGCCCAGCGGTGGCGGGCATAGGGCGTCTGACCGGACAACCAGCGGCGGACCGTCTTCGGGTCCACGCCCAAGCGTTCGGCCGCGTCGGTGTCGGTGAGGCGAGCGTTGGCCAAGGCTCGGCGGAGGGCTTCGTTCACTGCGTCGTCCTCCCGGATCAGGAGACTTGACGGTATCAGAAGACGTCCCTAGACGTCCCTCAAGAAGTCCGATACGTGGTACACATGTCCGCACGTTCTAGGCAGTGTTTCCGCAGGTAGACAAGACCCCCGCGAGTGGGCCAACACTCCGGGGGCGTGGTCCCGACCTGACGGAAGCAGGTGGAACATGCGGAACCCTATCGCGCGCCCATTCCCACGAGTGTCGTCACGACTCCGGCCCTATGCGCCGCTGCCGTTCACCCCGGCCCCTGAGCCCTACGACGTCCCTCCGCGAGCGGCCATGGTCCGACCGTACGTACTTCACCTTGAGAGGCAGCGGCGCCAGTGGCGCGACGACCGAAGCCGCCTCGGGGTGGCTGTGCTCCTGGACCTGTCTCGGTCGGCGGCGGTGCTGGTATGAGCCAGCACGACAGTCCGCTGTTGCAGCTCCTTCAACGCCACTACGGAGACCGGTGGAACATCCGCCGAACCGAACACCTGTGGATCGCCACGCTGCGGAAGCCGGATGCCGAGCACGCTCCGACTCTGGTCGAACCCGACCTTGAGGAGTTCGTGCGCCAACTCGAAGACCCGCCCGCGAGCATCGGGCGCTCCCTGCTGTCGGGGGGCTGGTTCCAGTCCCGGTTGCACACGCTCACGGACGGCATCTATCGCTCGGAGGAACCGCCCTCAGCGTGACCAGGCCGCCGCGCGGCCGGTGGTCCGTCCGCGACTTCCCACACCGGCCGCGCGGTGAGTAGGTGCGTGAGGACAGCGACTCACGCATCTGCAAGCATGCAACTGACAGGTGTCACTACAGAGCCGGAGGTTTTCAGAGGTGAGTCCGCGTGCCACCCCTTGGGGCACCTACACCCAGATAGCGGAGACGCTGAGACAGCGGATCGTCTCCGGTGCTCTGGAGCCGGGGGCGGTGCTCCCCTCTGAGGCGGCGCTTCGTGAGGAGTTTGGCGTCGCGCGGAGCACGATCCGGCGTGCTCTGGCCTCGTTGGAGGCGGACAAGCTGATCAAGGCTCGTCCGGGGACAGGACGTGTCGTCTGCGGTCAGGGGGGCTCCGCGGAAGGCGCTTCCGGCGACCTACCCCAGTACCGGCGCATCGCTGACGCGCTGCGGGACCAGATCACCCGAGGGGACTTCGCGGCCGGGGACGCCTTGCCAAGCGAGTCCGCTCTCGTCCATCAGTACGGCGTTTCCCGGGGTACCGCGCGGCGGGCGCTGGTCGAACTGGAGGCGTCGGGCCTCGTCGTCTCGCTTCAGGGCAAGGGCCGCTTCGTCCGAGGGGCCGATACGCCGCGAAGCTAGTCTGATACATGTGAGACATGTTCCCTGGGCGCGGGATCTCGCGCGGAACCTCCTCGAAGAGCCGTTGCCCCGGCGGTGGGCGCACACCCAAGGCGTGGCCAAACAGGCCGCGACCCTGACCGATGTCCTCGGCCATGACGCCGACCTGGTGACGGCCTCGGCCTGGCTGCACGACATCGGGTACTCACCGGCCCTCGCCGAGACCGGCTTCCACCCCCTCGACGGTGCCCGCTACCTGCGCCGGGTCGAGCGCGCCGACGAACGCCTGTGCTCCCTGGTGGCCCACCACTCCGGCGCTATGGTCGAGGCCGAAGAGCGCGGGATGCTCGATGAACTCACCGGGGAGTTCCCCCTCCCCGACCCCGAGCTGTTGTCCGCGCTCACCTACTCCGACATGACCACCGGCCCGGACGGCACCCATCTGCCCGTTGAGCGGCGCCTCTCCGAGATCCTTGAGCGCTACGCGCCGGGGGACCTGGTGCACCGCGCCGTGACCCGCTCGCGCCCCGACCTGGTGAAGGCGGTCCGCTCTGTTGAGGCGCGCGAGAGCGCCCTTCGCCGCCCTGCGGGCCGGACAACTCGCTCAGCCGATGTGGGGCGCGGCCGTTCCCTGTAGGAAGTGGTCGATGCGCAGACGCATGGAGCGGTCCATCTGGTAACCGGGCAGCTCGGTCCTGGGCACCCAGTAGACTTCGCGGGACTCGCTGCTCGGGGTGGGCTCGCCGGAGAGCGGCCGGCCGGTGAGGACGATGGAGAACTCCTGGCGCGCCTCGCCGTCGCTGGTGTAGAGGATGATGTGCCGGGGATCGGAGTAGATCCCCGATATCCCGGTGATCTCGCAGGTGATCCCGGTTTCCTCGCGCGTCTCGCGCACCGCCGCCTCGGGCACGGACTCGCCCAGGTCGATGGCACCGCCGGGCACCGCCCAGTTGCCGTTGTCGGTACGCCGGATCATCAGGACCTCATCGCGGTCGTTGACGACGATGACGTTGACCGAGGGGACGAGGCTGTTGGCGGGCGGGGCCTGGGGGTCGTCGAAGTAGTCGATCCGCCGTGCCATCGGCCTTCCTCCCTCACCCAAGCGGCGCCGCCTCGTCCCAGACGCGCTCGAAGCTTTCCAGGTACGTGTTCACCATCCCGCCACCGGCGATCTTGCGCAGGTGGAAGACCGGAGCGTTGGACGCCGGCGCCCCGTAGACGTGAGTGTTGACGAGGAGTTGCCCGTCCGCGCGGTAGATCGAGTTGTACAGCGGGGTGCCGTGCAACCGGAACTCGATGCCGTCCACACCGCGTAGCGGCTTGTAGAGGACGATGACGTTGCGGATCTTCGCGGCCATCGCGTCGTCAATGCCCTCGTCGGCACCGCGCTGGGCCACGGCGGCGCTGTCGGGGTCGCCGAGCAGAATGCGCACCCGGACGCCGGCCTCGGCCTTCTGCCGCAGCAGCCGCAGGACGCTCGCGTCCTCGGCGAGAAAGAAGCCGCTGTAGACGAGAATGCCGATCTCTTCCCGGGCGGACTCGAACAGGCGCTTCCAGGCGTCCCGGGGCACGGTCCACCGGTGCGGGTGGACGGTCAGGATCTCGCTTTCGGACGCTTCGGCGCTCTGCGCCGGGCTCAGCGCCTTCGGCCACAGGAACGCCTCGTCCACTCCCAGACGTGCCGCGACGGCGTAGCGGTGCCGCCGGTAGGGGGTGCGGTCGCGACTGATCCAGCGCTCCACGCTCTTGGTGTCAACGCCGACATCGGCGGCCAGATCAGCGGGGGTCAACCCGTGTTCCAGCAGCGCCGCGCGCAACCTCTCGTTTGGCATCTGCCCCGTGTTCGCAGGACGTCTAAGGACGCGCTCACATTATCGAGACGTCCCGAACACGTCCAGCCATGTAGTGATCGCGTCCCGGCCCCTTACCGGATGCTCGTACATGTCCGAAGGTATCGGCCTCGCGAGGGGCGGTCGGCCGGGGCGTGGGTTCGTGGAGAGGAACAGGGATGCCTAATGCTTGACGCACCATCTTCGATACATGTATTATACATGTATCGATTCTCGTCCGGGTGTGCGCCAGCGCCGGATCGGACGGGGTGTCTGTCTGCCAACTGGACCAACGAACAGGAGTGACCGCATGGCGATTCAGGGTGCGCTGCCGATTGAGTTCGGGGCGGTGTTCCCCTACGGCGCGTTCGCGCTGGGGGTGGAGCCGGTGACCGACTTCGAGACCAAGCGCCCGCAGCTGGACAAGGCGACGGGGCTGCCGCTGTGGGCGGTGGACGTGATCGACGCCGACCCCGAAGCGCGGGGCAAGGCCAAGTCGGTGAAGGTCAAGGTGGCCGCCGAGCACTGCCCGGTGCTGCCCGACGAGGTGCCGGGCCTGCCGTTCCGGCCGGTGGAGTTCGAGGCCATGTCGGTCATGCCCTACGTCGATGACTCCGGGCGGCGCCCTCGGGTGGCCTACTCGCTGCGGGCGCGGGGCGTGAAGACCCCCAGTAGCGCGGGCGCCCGCAAGACCCCGGCGGCTGCCGCCGCCAAGGATGCGAGCTAGCCGCTGAACCAAAGCGGGGCGGCCTGGTGCTGCAACACCTCGGCCGCCCCTTTCAACCCCTCCTGGCCTGCGTATCCATGGAAGAGGTGTGACCAGCTTATGTTGGGCGACAACAAGGCGGGCGCGACCCAGGTCCGCCCCACCGCGCCGGTTCCGGCGCGCACCATCCGCTTCACCACCCCGGTCGTTGAGACGCCGGGGATCTTCATTCTCACCGGGTGGCTCTGGCGCTTCCTTCGCGCCCTGGTGCTGCTGCCCGCCCAGTTCCCGATCGCGTTGAGCGCCCTCGGGGCCTCGATCGCCACCTACCACTTCGGCGGCTGGATCAGCCTGGCCGTGCTCTGGTCGGTCGTTGACCTGGTGCTGCTGGTGTGGTGGCGGCGGTGGCCGCGCTCGTTCCGCGATGTGGTGGCGCTGCGGGCGCTGGCCGCCTGGCGCCGACTGTGGGTCTACCGCCGCCACTGGCAACCCGTCCTGGTGGTCGCCGGACTGGCCGAGTCCTACCTCGAACGCCAGTACCTGCCCCAGATTCGCGGGGTGACCTGCTCGGCGTGGGCCGACCGGGTGCGGGTGAGGATCGTGGCCGGCACGTCCCCGGCCGACTTCCAGAAGCGCGTGACCGAGCTGGCCCACGGCTTCGGCGCCCCCTCCTGCCGGGTCGAAGTGCGCGGACCGCGAGACCTGGTGCTGGAGTTCCCCCGCTATGACACCCTCGCCGACCCCATCGACGCCCTCCCCATCCCGAACGAACCGGACCTGTCCGCCCTGCCGGTGGGGATCTGCGAAGACGGGGAACCCTGGTTCCTGCGGCTGCACGGCACCCACGTGCTCACGGTCGGGGTGACCGGGGCCGGTAAGGGCTCGGTGCTGTGGTCGGCCATCCGCGCCATGGCCTCGGCCATCAGGGCCGGTATCGCCGAGGTGTGGGCGATCGACCCCAAGCGGATGGAACTGTCCTATGGGCTTGCCCTGTTCGCGCACTACGCGGCCGACGCCGAGACGGCCGTGGCCCTCCTGGAAGCGGCGGTGGCCGCGATGCAGGAGCGGGCCGAGCGCTACGCCGGACGCCAACGCGTGCACGTGCCGACCGTCCGCGACCCGTTCACGGTGGTGGTGCTGGACGAGGTGGCGTTCCTGACCGCCTACCACCCCGACCGCGACATCCGCCGCCGCGCCGAGAACGCGATCGCCACGTTGACCAGTCAGGGGCGCTCGGTGGGGTTCTGCGTCCTGGCCGCGCTCCAGGACCCCCGCAAGGAGGTGCTGAACCTGCGCAACCTGTTCCCGGACAAGATCGCGCTTCGCCTGGACGAAGCGAGTCAAGTGGACATGGTGCTCGGCGAGGGAGCCCGCGACCGGGGCGCCAACGCCCACCTCATCGACCCCGAGCTTCCCGGGGTGGGGTTTGTGAAGCTGGAGGGCTCCCCTGTCCCGGTGCGGGTGCGGGCCGCGTTCGTCTCCGATGCCGACATCGACCACATGACCGCTACGACCGCTGGAACGGGGGAGTGATGCCCACCCCGACCGGCAAGAGCACGCGGGCCGAACGCCTCGCCCAACCCCTGGCGCGTGAGGTCGCCGAGACCATCGCCGCCGAGAAGGGGGTGTGCATCCGGCCGGTGGCGCTGCGCCGCACCGACATCGCCACCGGCCGGACCGAGATCATCGACGTGCCCTGCAACTCCACGCTGGAATCCCGCTGCCCCGCCTGCGCGCGGCGCAAGCGCTCCATCCGCCGCACCCAGTGCGAGGAAGGCTGGCACCTCAGCGAAGACCCGACCGTCGTTCCCGATCCCGCAAGCGAGGTGCAACGCGCCTGGGTCGAACGCCGCGCGATGGTCACCGCCGAGCGTGACCGCATCGTGGAGGACGGCCGCGCCACCCCGGCCGAGGTGGCGGCGCTGGATGCGGCCATCGCCGACCTGGACGCCGAGATCGCCGCCTCCGGGCTGCGTGGCTCGGTCTCGCGGAGCGCCTCGGCGTCGGGGCGGTCGCGGCGGGTGCGCTCCACCAGGCGCCGCCAGGACGCTCCTGACCTGCCCCAGCGGCAGAAGGCGCCCACCACCGTGGGCCGGGCCTTCGAGGACCCCGCCACCGGTCGGATGTTCCGGCCGTCGCTGTTCATCACCCTGACCTGCGACACCTACGGGCGGGTCAAGGCCGATGGCACGCCGGTAGACCCGGCCGCCTACGACTACCGGCGTGCCGCGCGCGACGCCCTGCACTTCTCCAAGCTCATCGACCGCTTCGTGCAGAACCTCCGCCGGGTGGCGGGATTCGACATCCAGTACTTCGCCACGGTGGAACCGCAACGGCGCCTGGCGCCCCATCTGCACATGGCCACGCGCGGGACGATTCCGCGTGCGGAGCTGCGCCAGGTCGCGGCGGCCACCTACCACCAGGTCTGGTGGCCGCCCGCCGATGAGGTGGTCTATGACGGGGCGAACCTGCCCGTCTGGGACGAAGCGGTAGGGACCTACGTTGATCCCCGCACGGGTGAGGTGCTGCCGACCTGGGGTGAGGCGCTGGACGCTCTGGACGCCGATCCCGACGCCGAGCCGATGCACGTGGTCCGCTTCGGGCCGCAGGTGGATGCCAAAGGCGTCCTGGCCGGGTCCCCGGATGCCGACCGGTGCGTGCGCTACCTCGCGAAGTACCTGACCAAGGACATCGCCGAATGCCACGCCGTGGAGACCGACGCCCAAGCCCGCCACGTGGAGCGGCTCGTTGAGGCCCTGCGGTTCGAGCCCTGCTCTCCCCGCTGCGCCAACTGGCTGCGCTACGGCATCCAGCCCGACAGCGCCAAGCCGGGGATGGTGCCGGGCTACTGCCGCTCCAAAGCCCACCGCCGCGAACACCTCGGCTACGCCGGACGCCGCGTCCTGGTCTCGCGCAAATGGTCGGGCAAGACCATGGCCGACCACAAAGCCGACCGCCTCACCTGGGTTCTCAACGCGCTCGGCGTCTCCCCCGGCCAGACCGACAACGAGGGCCAGGACCACGCCGCCCAACAACCCCCGGCGCTCGCCTCGGTGTCCTCGGGCGATCACACCTGGGAGCTGGCACGGCCCACTGACCCCGACGTGCCTCCCCGCGAACACCGTCTCCTGCGCGCGGTCGGCGAAGCCCTCAAACGCCGCGCCCAACTCGACGCCGCGCGGCGAACCGGTCTTTCGGCAACTTCGGCAATGGAACAGGTGGCCTAGACATGAGTGATCTCGTCCTGACCGTCGATGAGGCAGCGGCGCGGCTCCGAGTGAGTCGGTGGACGCTGTACAACCTCATCCGCTCGGGGCAGCTCCGGACGGTCAAGATCGGGCGCCGGCGGCTGGTGCCCGTCGCGGCGCTGGCTGAGTGCATCGACGTCCTGGCAGAGGTGGCCTGATGGTCGGCAGCAGGAACGACGGCGGCAGCCGCCGCCGGAACGACCGCTCCAAGCGCGCCAACGGCGACGGGAGCATCTGGCAGCGCAAGGACGGCCGGTTCGCCTACGCGGCCTACGTGCTGAGCACGGACGGCACGTACAAGCGCGTACAGGGGTACGCCAAGGATCGCGACGACGCGCGCTCCAAGCTGAACAAGCTGCTCGCCGACTCCGACCGGGGGATTCCGGTCGCCTCGGAGAACTGGAGAGTGGACGAATACCTCTCCTACTGGCTGGAACACGTGGTCAAGGCGGAGCGTCGCCCCAAAACCGTGCAGGGCTACGAGGGGGTTGTCCGCCGCCACCTCATCCCCAACCTGGGGAAGAAGCGCCTCGGCAAGCTGACCGCTCGCGACGTCCGAACCTTCATCACGCGCATCCGGCAGGAATGCCAGTGCTGCAAGAACGGCACCGACGCCGGACGTGAGCGGCCTCGCTGCTGCGCCGCACCCGGCAAGGACTGCTGCCGTACCACGCTCTCCCCTCGCATGGTGCAGTCGATTCACGCGGTCCTGCGCAACGCCCTCGAATCGGCAACGCGGGAGGAGATCATCCCGCGCAACGTCGCCAAGCTCGTCAAGGTCTCGCCGCCCCGCTACGCCGTGAATCGCGGGCTCGACGTCCCGCAGGCGAAGCGGCTGCTCAAGCTCTCCCGCGACGACCGGTTCCACGCGCTGTACGTTCTCGCGCTCTGCCTCGGCCTGCGGCGCGGGGAACTGCTGGGGCTGCGCTGGCAGGACATCGACCTCGACGCCGGGCGTTTGGAAGTCGTCCACACGCTTCAGCGCGTCGGCGGGGCGCTGCGCCTGGTGCCGCCGAAGACCGACGACTCCTCTCGCACCGTCCCGCTGCCCGACCTCTGCGTGAAAGCGCTTCGGGAGCACCGCAAGCGCCAGTTCGCCGAGCGGTCCGACGCCGCGCCGGACTGGGAGGAGAAGGGGCTCGTCTTCCCCTCTCGGCGGGGGACGCCGCTGGAGCCGGACAACCTGCGCCGGAGCTGGGAGCCGCTGCGCCGCCGAGCCGGCCTTGACGGGGTGCGCTTCCACGACCTCCGCCACACCTGCGTGACCCTGCTGCTCAACCTCGACGTCCCGCCGCAGGTGGTCCGGGAGATCGTCGGGCACAGCGACATCGGCGTGACGATGACGATCTACGCGCATGCGTCGCTGGACGACAAGCGGCGGGCGCTCGGCCGGTTGGGCGACGCCCTGGGGTGAGTGCGCGGCCGTTGCCGTTGCTGTCACGGTTGCTGTCAAAAAAGCCCGGCGCCTATTCGGCTCCGGGCTTCTTCGCTGGTCAGACTGTGTGGCCAGGGGCGGGGTCGAACCGCCGACCTTCCGCTTTTCAGGCGGACGCTCGTACCAACTGAGCTACCTGGCCCCAGGCACACCGGTCGGTGTGTGAGCGGTCCTGACGGGATTTGAACCCGCGGCCTCCACCTTGACAGGGTGGCGAGCACTCCTAACTGCTCCACAGGACCTTGTTCTGTTGTACGCGTTGAGCTGGGCACCTGGTCCGGCTGGTGACTCGCTCCGCGCTCCGGGTCTTATTCTGCCAGACCTTCGGCAGTGGTTCGACCGGAGCCGTACCCCCAACCGGATTCGAACCGGCGTTACCGCCTTGAAAGGGCGGCGTCCTAGGCCACTAGACGATGGGGGCCTCGACGACGAAGGTCGTCACTTCCCACTTCGTCAGTCGTCGGGAACGGGTCAAGCATAGGGGAGATTTCACCCCAGTGGCAAAGCGGTTTGGCGGGCCCGCCGGGCGGTGGCGGCCGCCGGGGCAAGCGTCGGGGCAGGTCACTCCGCCCCGCCCGTCACGCCGCCCCCGCGCCCGCCCCGCGTGCCCCGGCCGCGGCCCCGCCGACCGCACTTCCCGCACCGCCCCTCCCGCCGCACCTCTCGCGGCCCCGCCGGCACGCCCCCGGCCGCCGCAGGGCGCACCGGTGCTACGACGGGGACGGCGGCGTCGGCGCGGTCGGCGAAGGCTCCGGGCGGCCGCCCGGGAGCGTGGGGGTCTGGCCCTCCTCCGCCGGGGCCGACGGGGTGGGGGTGCGGGTGGGGGCGTCCGTGGGAGGCGGCGGGGAGAGAGCGCGGTCGGGGTCCTCCTCGATGTGGCGTTCGATCTGGGCCGAGGTCAGGCCCAGCCCGCCCAGGGTGATGTCGTCCCACGCCTGCAGGCGGTCGGTGCCCGGGTCGATGTAGAGGACCGACGCCTCGTAGGGGGTGGGGTCGTCGTCGCCGCGGTCGAGGCCGCGCAGGCCCGCGCCGCCCGTCGAGCCCTGCGCGAAGAACCGGGTGCCGGTGGGCTCCACCTCCGTCCACCGGTTGTGCCCGTGGCCCGTCAGCACCAGCGGCACCCGCCCGCTGAACGCCTCCGCCTGCGCCCGGTCGTGCAGCACGGCGATGTCGACCTCGTCCTCGGCGGCGGCCGCCTCCTCGGCCTGCTCGGCGCCGATCGCGGCCAGTTCCTCGTCGCCGGGGTTGTCGCGGGTCTGGTCCGGCGAGAACCGGGGGTCGCCGGCCCCGTAGAAGGTGATCCCGCGGACCTCGGCCGTGTCCCCGTCGAGCACGACCGCGTTCTCCTGCGCTTCCACCGCGCGCTGGGTCCCCATGGAGTCGTGGGCGCCGCGCACCCACACGTAGGGCACGTCCAGCGAGCCGATGTCGTCGACGAACACGTCCTCGGCCGCGCTGCCCCGGTCGGTGATGTCGCCGGTGTCCACGACGACGTCGATCTGGAACTGCTCGGTCAGCGACCGGATGACGTTCCACGACGCCGGGTTGAGGTGGATGTCGGACACGTGCAGCACCCGGACGGTGTCGTCGTCGTTCTCGTAGACCGGCAGCGCCGAGGTGGCCTCGTAGAGCTGCGACACGTTGCCCACCAGGCCCGCCAGCTGCTCGCGGTACTGGGAGAACCGGTTGACGACGTTCTCCGCGCTGCCCACCACCTGGGGCGCGCCCGCCAGCAGGCCGGTGTAGCGGGGTTCGGCGATGGCGGCCGGGTTGAAGGTGGCGTAGGTCAGCCCGCCCGCGCCCGCGAGCACGGCCAGCGCCGTCAGCGCGCTGAACCCGGCCCGCCGCCAGTCGCGGAACACCGCCAGGGCCGTCAGCGCGGCGCCCAGCACCGCCGCCACCACGGCCTGGACGAACAGCCGGATGACACCGGTGCGCAGCTCGGAGCCGATGCTGGCCGCCATGCGGTCGATGGCCTCGGGGTCCTGGAACATCTCCTCGGCCGCCGAGAACCGGATCTCGGAGATGCCGGCCTCGAACCGCAGCGGGGCGGCGTGGGTGTCGAACTCCAGCTTGCCCAGCGGCGACACGTCCAGCACGGTCTCGCCGTTCCAGTCGGGGCTGACGCTCAGCTCGATGTCGGCGGGCCCGATGGGCGTGACGACCTGCCCGCCCAGCAGCAGGCCCAGCCAGCCGCCCAGCAGTCCGGCGGCGACCACGGCGGCGACGCGCCACGCCCGGCCCCGGCGGAGCCGGGCGAACCGGCCGGGCAGGGCACGCCCGGCCGCGGCCAGGCGGGGGCTGAGGCGCGACAACACCACTCCATCATGCCCATGCCCCCGCCGGACCAACGTGTCCCTCGCCATGGCGGGGCGCGGCGCCGGTCCGCGGCCGGCCGTGGCCCCTGCGCGCGCGGGCGCCCACGGGCCGTCCTGTCCCCGCGGAGCCCTGTGGCCCACCCCACTCGTGCGCCCGGCCGGGGTGGGGGAGACTGCTTGTCGTGGTCGAACTCACCCGTGGCCGGTTCGAGGAACTGGTGGCCGAGGCCCTGGACACCATTCCCGGCGAACTCACCCAATTGATGGACAACGTGGTAATAACCGTCAGCGAGTCCCCGCCCGAACCCGGCCTCCTCGGTCTCTACGAGGGCGTTCCGTTAACGGAACGGGGCGAGGGCTATTTCGGGTTCCTACCCGACCGCATCTCGATCTACTGGCGGGAGATCTGCGCCGTCTGCGCCACGCCCGAGGACGTCGTGGAGCAGGTCCGGATAACCGTCGTCCACGAGATCGCCCATCATTTCGGCATCGACGACGACCGCCTTCACGAACTCGGCTGGGGCTGAGGCCGCGCGCCGGCCCGTCGCCGCTCGTGGGAGCCCTGCCCCGCGGGGGCCGTCCGACCCCCGCCCGGGGCCGCCGTCGATTCGGCTACGGGCACGCCGCCGGCCATTGATACAACACCCAATGCAGAGGAATCGTGACATAGGGGCCTGTTTAGTGATTGGCACACATGGCGGCACACGACGGCATATGCAAAACGCCTACAACAAAACAGACACGAATTCCGGCAAACCGCTTGCGAACGCACCGCCCAATCAGGAACGGTAGGTGATCAGACAACAACTAAGTGTTATCCCGTTGAGCAAGGGAGTCCGGGTGGGTAATCCGCGCACGGGCAGCCACAAGGCCGATGTCCCCCCGCAGCCGGGCGGCGACACCCCTTCGCCGCGCCCGGAACCGGAGACCGGTCCCGCCGCCGAGGCCGCCGCACGCGCCGAGGCCGCCGGCACGCCCGACTCCCCCGACCCCGCCGGGTCCGGCGAGCCGCCCGACCCTCCCGGCACCGGCACCGGCGCCGCCCCCGCCGACCCCGCCGCCTCGCCCCCGCCCCAGCAGGAGCCCGCGCCCGCCCCCGACTGGCGGCGCAGCTACCGCCAGGTCATGGGCGTGCGCGAGTTCCAGGCCCTGTGGGTGGCCCAGGCGCTCTCCATGACCGGCAACTTCCTGCTCAGTGTCGCCGTCACGATCCTCGTCTACCAGCAGACCGCCTCGGCGCTGGCGGCCGGGGTCACCCTGGCCCTGACCTTCGTGCCGCAGATCATCGCCGGCCCGCTGCTGTCGGGCCTGGCCGACCTCTTCCCGCGCCGGCGGGTCATCGTCGTCTGCGACATCATCCGCGCCGCGCTGGTGGCCTCCATCGGCATCCCCGGCATGCCCATCTGGGGCATCTGGGTGCTGCTGTTCTGCTCGATCCTGCCGATGGTGCCCTTCGCCGCCGCGCGCGCCGCGCTCATGGCCGAGATCGTCCACGGCGACCGCTACGTCGCCGCCTCCGCCATCATCCAGCTCACCACCCAGGTCGGCACGCTGGTGGGTCTGGCCGCCGGCGGGTGGGTGGTCGCGCTCATCGGCCCCAACTCCGCGGTCATGTACAACGGCCTGACCTTCCTGGCCTCGGCCGCCATCATCCAGTTCGGGGTGCGGTTCCGCCCGGCCGCGCACGAGGACGCCGAGGAGCGCCCGTCGCTGTGGCGCGTCACCCGCGACGGCACCCGCCTGGTCTTCGGCGACTCCCGGCTGCGCACCCTGGGCCTGTTCGCCTGGCTCGCGGGGATCTACATGATGCCCTACGGCCTGGCCAACCCCATCGCCGACGAGGTCGGCGCGGGCCCCACCGCCGCCGGGTTCATCATGGCCGGCCACTCCATGGGCGCGGTCGTCGGCGGGTTCGTGCTGACCCGGCTGATCAACCCGGCCACCCGCATGCGGCTGATGGGCCCCATGGCGGTGGCGGCTTCGGCGCCGCTGCTCGCCTGGTTCCT
This sequence comes from Streptomonospora nanhaiensis, assembly GCF_013410565.1. Classification (NCBI taxonomy): domain Bacteria; kingdom Bacillati; phylum Actinomycetota; class Actinomycetes; order Streptosporangiales; family Nocardiopsidaceae; genus Streptomonospora; species Streptomonospora nanhaiensis. The sequence continues at coordinate 4,099,702 of NZ_JACCFO010000001.1, read as the reverse complement.
GCACCCGCCGCTGTGGCTGATGGTGGTGCTGCTGGCGGTCTCGGGCATGGCCGCCTCCTACCAGTTCGTCGCCAACGCCGCGTTCGTGCTGTGCGTGCCGCCCGAGGGCCGCGGCCTGGCGTTCGGCCTGGTGGCGGCCGGTCTCCAGGCGGTCCAGGGCATCGGTATCGCGCTGGCCAGCCTGCTGGTCGAGGTCGCCAGCACGCATGTGGTCATCACCGGCGCCGGGATCGCCGGGGTGCTCGCCGCCGCCGCGCTGGCCCTGCCGTGGGCGCGGATCGCCCAGAGCGCCATCGACCGCATGAACACCGGGGCGGCCTGAGACCTCGGACGCCCCGCGCGGCCCGGGCGGGGCGCCACTCGGGGTGGAGCCGCCCCAGGTCAGCCGAAAGTACGGCCGCGCGGGCGCCGATCCGCCTTTCGGCTGATGTCCGCGCCGGAGCGGGGCCGCAGGATCGGGTCCCATGTCCACCGAAACGACTGCCGCGCGCGGTCACCCGCGTATCGCGGCCCTCGACGTGCTGCGCGGGTTCGCGCTGTGCGGGATTCTGCTCGTCAACGTCCGGATCATCACCTCCTCCGGCCCGCCGCCGGCCGCCGACCTCGACGACCCCCTGGTCTGGCTCGGCCTGGCGACCTCCCAGCGCTTCCTCCCGGTCTTCGCCCTGCTCTTCGGCATGGGGTTCGCGCTGCTGGCGGAGTCGGCCGCCCGGCGATCGCGGCGTCCGCGCCTGGTCCTCCTGCGGCGCCTCCTGGCGCTGCTCGCCATCGGCCTGCCGCACCTGCTGCTGTGGCCGGGCGAGATCCTGACCGCCTACGCCGTGCTCGGCCTGGCGGTGCTCCTCCCGTCGACCTGGCTGCCCCGGTGGGCCGTGGCCGTGCTCTCCGCGGCCTGCCTGGCCGTGGGGCTCGCGTTCGGGGGAGGCGGCCCCCTGCTGGTGGCCGGGCTCTTCCTGCTGGGTGCCGCGCTGGTGCGGTACGGCGCGGCCCGGCGGTTGGACGGACCGGCGCGCACCCCCGCCCTGCTGGGGCTGGCGTTCGCGGCGGGTGCGCTTCCCGCGCTGTGGTGGCAGGTCCGGGCGGCCGCCTCGGACTCCCCGGCGTTCGGCACCGCCCTGGGGCTGGCCGGACTGCTGATGGCCGGGGCGTATGTGTGCGCGGTGCTGGTCCTGCTCAGGACACCGCTGCGCCCCGTGCTGCGGGCCGCCTTCGAACCGCTGGGCCGGATGGCGCTGACCAACGACCTGACGGCCACGGTCCTGGTGCTGGCGGCGGGCCGGCTCCTCGGCCTGGAGTTCGACACCCTGGCGCAGGTGCTGCTCACCGCCGGCGCGGTCCTCGGCGCCCAGTGGATGTTCTCGGTCCTGTGGCTGCGCCGCTACCGCCAGGGTCCCGTCGAGTGGGTGTGGCGCTGGGCCACCTGGGCCGGGCTCCCCTCGCCGCGCGCCTCACCGTCAGCCGGCTGAGTGGCCCGCGGCCCCCGGCCCGGCCGCGCGCCCCCGGCGGCCCCCGGCCGCGCGTCGAAGGCGTGGGGGAGCCGGGAGACGAACCCTGACCTGGCGCGCAGCGACCACATCACAGCTCCGACTTCTTGCCCTGGAAGTTGCGGACGATGTGCTCCAGCACCGAGGACCGGCCGCCCTCCTCGGGCATGACCAGCCAGGCGATGATGTAGACGAAGATCCCGCCGCCCATCAGGGTGAGGACGGCGAAGACGAGGCGGACGATGTTGGGGTCGACGCCGAGGAACTCGCCGATGCCCCCGCACACGCCGGTGAGGAGCCGCTGGTCGCGGCTGCGCCGAAGGGTCTTCTTGCCGAAGTTCTCGTTCATGTCTCCAGCCTGCCCGTCCCGCGCCGGTTTTCCCATGGGGAAGCTCCCTGGCGGTCCCCTGATGCGACCCTGACCGCCCCGGGGCCGCCGGGGGACGCCCGGGCGCCGCCCTCGTGCGCCGGGGCGCGCGCCGCTACCCCTCGGGCGGGTGGGTCCGGGCGCAGGCGTCCAGGAGGGCGCGCAGCGCCGGGGACGGCGGGCCGGGCGGCACGGCGAGGTGCAGGTCGTGGAAGGCGGGGTTGCGCTCGCGCTCGGCCAGCCGCAGCGGCAGCCCGCCCAGGTGGGCGAGGGTGAGGTCGGGGTGCGCGGCGGCCGGGTGGTCGGCGGGCAGGGCCACGACGAGCCGCTCGTGCCACACCGGCAGCAGTTCGAGCCCCGGCGCGGAGCCGAGGACGCGGACCAGGGCGGTGTCCAGCTCACCCGAGCGGACCCCGGCGAGCCGGTCGGCCCGGCCCGCCTTCGACAGGCGCACGCGCAGTCCCGGCGCGTCGGCGGCCAGCCGGTCGAGCACGGGGGGCAGGTGCTCGCCCGGCGCGGGGCCGGTGGCCAGGCGCAGGACGCCGGCGCGGTCCCGGGCGAGGCCGGGGGCCTTCGGCGTGGTGACGGCGCTGGAGGTGGACCCGGTGCCGCGGGCGGAGGTCTACGGCGGCGGGCTGTTCTTCGCGGCCGAGCGCGCGGCCGAGGTGCTGCACGCCTGGCGGGCGTGGACGGCGGGCGGCCTGCCCGTGGAGATGAACTCCTCGGTGGCGCTGCTGCGCGCGCCCGACGCGCCGTGGGTGCCCGCGCCGCTGCGCGGCCGGCTGACCGCCCACGTGCGCGTGGCGTTCACCGGCGGCGCGGAGCGCGGGGCGGAGCTCGTGCGGCCGCTGCGGGGGCTGGGCCCGGCGCTGATCGACACGGTGCGCACGCGGCCCTACACCGCCATCGCGGGGGTGCACGACGACCCCACCGAGCCGATGCCCTACGACGAGCGGTCGGCGATGCTCGCCGCGCTCGACGGCGCGGCCGTGGACGCGCTCGTGGGGGCGGCGGGGCCGGGGCGGCGGGTGCCGTTCGCGATGGTCGAGGTGCGCCACCTGGGCGGCGCGCTGGCGCGCGAGCCGGAGGTGCCCAACGCGGTGGGCCACCGGGGCGCGGCCTACAGCCTGTCGGTCCTGACCCCGGCGGCGCCCGCCGACGGGGGCGCGGGCGCGGCGGCGGCCGAGGAGCTGCTGGCGCGCATGGCGCCGTGGGCCACCGGGCTGGCGTTCCTCGACTTCCTCGGCGGCCCCGAGGCGGGCCGGTCGGCGCGCCCGGCGTACACGCCGGAAAACCTGGCCCGGCTGCGCCGGATCAGGGCGGTGCACGACCCCGGCCGGCTGTTCCAGGGCGACCACGGCTGAGCACCGGGGCCGCCGGGGCCTCGGCGACGAGGGAGGCGGCGGCGCGCCCGTGAGGGGGCGGGACGGCGGGGTGCCGACCTTCCGGCCCCCGCCTTACTCCGCCGAGGGGTCCAGGGCGATGACCGCCTTGATGTCGTCGGGCTCGGGCGAGAACGCGCGCAGCGCGTCGGCCACCGGGACGCGGCGGGTGATCATGCGCTCCAGCCAGGAGGTGTCGGCCTTGGCCAGCACGTCGGCGGCCAACTCGTAGTGCCGCAGGTTGGCGTTGACCGACCCCACCACGGCGTCGTTCTCCAGCACGATCTCGCGGTTGATCGTGCCCGCGTCCACGGTGAGCGTGCGGCCGCGCGGTGAGACCCCGGTCAGGACCACGATCCCGTAGGCGGCGGTGCCCGACATCGCGTCGAACACCACCTGGCCCGCGCCGGTGGCCTCGATGACGACGTCCGGCCGCAGCGCGCTGACCACGCGCGCGCTGTCGCCGGTGTGGTAGTTGGCGCCCAGGTGGCGGACCAGTTCGGGCTTGGGGCCGTCGGCGACCCGGTCGAGCACGTGCACCTCCAGGCCGCGCTGCACCCCGATCAGCGCGGCGAGCAGCCCGATGGGCCCGGCACCGGTGACCAGCACGCGGCGCGGCTCGTACCAGGCGCGCGCGCCCACGCGGTCGGCCTGCTCCCACGCCTTGGCCACGACCGTGGTGGGCTCCATGAGCACGCCCACGCGCTCCAGGCCGGGGTCGAGGCGGACCGCGTAGCCGGGCTCCACGCACCACGCCTGGGCGCCGTAGCCGTCGATCCCCTTGATGCCGCGCTCGGTGTAGCGGCCGTTGCGGCACATGTCGAACTCGCCGTGGGCGCAGGCGGGGCAGGGGATGGGGTCGGGGCGGCGGACCACGCCGACGACGAGGTCGCCCTCGGTGAACCCGCTGCCCGGGGGCGCGCTGCGGACGCGGCCCAGCGACTCGTGGCCGAGCACCATCCAGTCGCGCCCGGCCGGAGGGTCGCCGTACTGGGCGTCGGCGATCTCGCGGTCGGTGCCGCACACGCCCAGGGCCAGGCCCTGGACGAGCATCTCACCGTCGGCGGGTTCGGGGTCGGGCAGCTCCCGGACCTCGACCGATCCCCGCCGGCCCGGGCGGACTGTCACTGCGCGCATTCGGGTGCCTCCTGAGCGGCCTTGTCACGTCCTCTGGACGGCCTTGCCGCCAGGTGCGCGGTGAAACCTGCGGGTGGGGGTGAAGGTGCAGGCGGGGGCCGGGGCGCCGGGGGTCAGGAGTCCTCGCGCGCCGCCCGCCACTCCGGCGCCAGCACCGACCAGACCTCCATGTCCAGGCGCCGGCCGCGGTAGGGGAAGCTCTCGCGCAGCACGCCGTCGCGGACCATGCCCAGGCGCTTGGCCACCGCGATGCTCGGCTGGTTCTCCGCGGCCACCAGCCACTCCACGCGGTGGATGCCGCGCTCCTCGACCGCCCAGTCGATGAGCACCCGCGCGGCGCGGGTCACCAGGCCCCGGCCCACCGCGGCCGGCTCCAGCCAGCACCCGGCCTCGGCGGTGCCCATGCGCACGTCCATCGTGCGGAACAGCACGCCGCCCACGAGGGTGCCGTCGACCCAGATGCCGTGGATGCGCCCGGTGTCGGCGGCGGCCCGCTCGGCGTAGGACTGGAGGAAGGACCGGGCCGAGGGGAGGTCGGTGACGGCGTCGGCGAGCGCGATGTGCCGGCCGATGAACTCGCGGCCACGGTTCATGTGGTCCAGGAACTCCTGCGCCCGCCACGGCTCCAGCGGCCGCAGCTCGGCGCCGTCGTCGCCCAGCGAAACCCGGTACATCGGCTCCTCCGCTCCCCGCAGGCCCGCCCGAGCGGCGGACCGGCAGCCACCTTAGCCGTCGGGCCGCGGCTGCGCCGAGCGGAGTCCCCCGGCTGTGGACAACCCGGCAGGCCGGTAATCCAGGGGCATCCGCCGATGCCGACGCCGCTATACTGCAAGGTGGGCCGTTAGCTCAATTGGCAGAGCTGCTGACTTTTAATCAGTAGGTTCCGGGTTCGAGCCCCGGGCGGCCTACCGCCAGGAGCACGTCACACGGCCCCGGAGTCTGACTCCGGGGCCGCGCTCGTTTCGGCTGCTCAGCAGGGGTTCAGAGGGTGTCGACCTCGGCCAGGAAGGCGGCCCACTCGGTCACGGGGAAGGCCAGCGCCCCCTTGTCCCGGTTCTGCGTGTCCCGCACCAGCGCCGACGCCGCGTCGTCGGCAAGTCTCGTCTCAACGCAGTTGGTTCCGCCGGAGGAGTAGGAACTCTTGGTCCAGTGCCCGTTGATCATGAATCCAGTTTGCCTTTCATCAGTTCCAAGGACTGCGCCGGGGGCAGTGCTGCCGTTGTGAGGTCCCCAAAGGTATTGAGGTAGACGGCGACTGTTTCGGGGTCGTCGGAGGGGTGGCCGCTTACCTTGGTCTCGGTGAACGCGACAGTGCCCTTATTGGGGACTGTAAAGAGCATGAACCCTCCATCCTGGCCAGGGCAGATCGGGGCGCTTGTCGGTACCACGGTGATCACCACGTGGGGGCGCTGAGCCATCTCCACCAGACGGCGAAGCTGAGTCTTCATCGCCTCCCGGCCGCCGATCGGTCGATCAAGAACGTGCTCCTCAAGAACGACCCGAAGCATGGGCGGTCGCTCGTTCTCAAGGAGGGCCTGCCGCTCCATCCTGGCTCTGACACGGTCCTCCGTTTCCCTTTCGGTCTGATTGGGCCACCCCTCCCGGAAGACCGCACGCGCATAGTCCCCTGTCTGGAGGAGCCCCGCCACGATCAGCGGGCAGTACTCCCGGATCTCGGTCGCCTCGCGTTCCGTGACAGCTACCCCTGCGAACCATTCGGCATAGCCCGTCACCGTCCGCTGGGAATCCTCCCATCTCCGAAGCAACTGCCCACCGGCACTAAGGACTGAATCCAAGCGAAGAACTTGGGCCTCTGTCGTCCGTTTTGCCCCCCGCTCGATAGCGCTGAGGTGGGATTGCGACATCGGGACTGCATCGGCCAGTTCTTGCTGGCTGAGCCGAGCCTGCTGCCGCCATTTCCGCAACTCGATTCCAAACCGCATGGACATGTAAGAACTATCCAGCGGTAAGCCAGTGCTGCGCAATGCCTGGCAACAGGAATCTATCGAGGTCGGCGGCGTGCTCTGGCCTGGCACTGAGCACTGTCCGATCCTGGGTACCGATGGGCTCCTTCACACGGAGAGGACCACCGCCCATGAGACTTCCGCCCGACTACGTCATCGCCGCACTTCCCGCAGACGTGGCGATCAGAATCATCGACCTGAACGCCATCAACCCGGCCTATTACGTCTGGCCGAGCATGGACAACGGGAAATGGGGCGGCACCTATTTCGCCACCCTTGACCCGAAGAAGATGCCCAAGGGCAAGGACTGGTGCCCGACGCTCGCCAGTACGAACCACGCCCAAATGGCGCGAATGCTGGAATATCCACCGGATCGAGTAGAGGTGTCCCAGTGGAGGGAAACGACCAAGGTGACCCGGCGGCCGTAGCGGCCGACGAGTGGACGTGCCGCCTGTGCGAACGCCCCGGCAACACCGAAGACTGCTGCTCCTGGTGCGGGAATCCCCGGTCGGAGAACGACACGCTGTGAAGCAGGCAGGCCCCCGGCCCCCAGGCCGGGGGCGCTCTCATGTCCCCGGGCGGAGCAGTCGCTGGGCCACCGCCACCAGGAACGCGCGGTGCTCGGCGCGGTTGTGCGGGGTGTCGGGGTCGGCGCCCAGGATCATGTCGCCCAACTGCGGTGCGTAGAGGGTCCACTCGGCCATGCCGATGAGCAGCAGCAGGACCCGCCGGGGGTCCAGGGCGGAGTCCAGGTGGCCGTCGCGCTGGGCCTGGGCGAGCGCGGCGATCTTGGCCTGGTAGCTGGCCGAGCGCTCGGCGTGCCGCGGGGCCTCGCGGGGCTTGAGGGACAGGGCCTCCCACTGCACCAGGCGGACGAGTTCGGGATGGTCCGCGCAGTAGTCGAACAGCTCGCCGACGAACTCGCCGATGGCGTCGGGCCGCAGCTCCACCGCCGCCGCCAGCCGGTCGAGCTGGTCGGCCAGCACGATCCCGAACAGGGCCGCCTTGTCGCCGAAGTACTCGTAGATGGCGCGCTTGTTGGCCTGGGCGGTGTCGGCGATGCGGTCGATGCGCGCGCCGTCGATGCCGTGGCGGGAGAACTCCGCGACGGCGGCGGCGAGGATGCGCTTCTTGGTTTCGGCGGCACTTCGTGGCATGACCTCCCAGTCTGCCAGCCCCCTACCGAACGAACTGGTTCGTTTGTTGCTGTTCGGGGCACTCGCGCTGCCGGGCACGCGCCCCCGGCACGCCGGACGTGCGCGGCCGCCCTCCGCCCCGCCCGGCTCCGGCGGCTCCCCCGGTATCCGGCCGCCGTGCGCGCCACCAGCCAACCGACACGGTGAGGACGGAATCGACCATGTGCCATGCGTGCGCGACACCACACGACGGGGACGCGGCCCAGCGGCCGGGCATCAGCCGCCGCGGCCTGCTCCGCGGCACCGTAGCGGCGGGCGCGGCCGGGCTGGCCGCCCACGCGATGGGGGCCGCGGCCGCCGCCCCGGCGCGGGCCGACACCTCCGGCGGCGACCACGGGGTGCGGCTGCGGTGGCTGGGCATCGCCGGATGGGAGATGGCGTTCGACGGCCACCGCATCCTCGTCGACCCCTACCTGTCGCGGCAGGAGTACCGCAGCGGCGGGTCGCGGATGGACCCCGGCAAACCCATCGCGACCGATTCCCGGATCATCGACTGGGTGCTGGAGGAGCACCTGCCCGAGGCACCGGAGTTCATCCTGGTCACCCACGGGCACTGGGACCACATCGGCGACGTCGCCGCGCTGCTGAACCACCCCCGGTGGCGGGACCAGCGGATCCGGGTGTTCGGCAACGAGACCCACCTCAACCTGATCCGGGCCATGGGCGTGCCCGCCGAGCGCGAGGGCGACCTGGTGCTCGTGACCGGCGGCGAGCACCTGCGCTACCCCCTGCGGAGCGCGGACCACCCGCGTCCCGCCTACACCGTCGAGGTGTTCCGCAGCCTGCACAGCCAACTGGGCGGCTACGGGTTCTCCCCAGCGGGCACCCTCACCTCGGTCCCGCCCAAGCCCGCCACGCTGGGCGAACTGGTGGAGGGCGGCTCGCTCGCCTACCAGGTGACCGTGACGGGGCGGCTGAGCGTCATGTTCCTCAGCGGCACCGCCAACTTCGACGCGCGGGAGGTCGCGCACACCGCGCCCGACGTGCTGGTGCTCGGCGCCAGCGGCAACGCCGCCGTCCACGACTACTTCGAGCGGGCCCTGAAGACGCTGGACTGGGCCCGCGACCGTCATCCCCACCCACAACGACGACCTGGTGACGCCGCTGGACGACCCCGGCGTCCACGACACCGCCAACCGCGCCGTCGTGTCGGAGCTGCGCACCCTGGTGGGCGACCGGGGCCGGGTGCTCGACCCCCGCCACCTGGAGCCCTTCACGGTCTGAGGCCGGGGGGAGGTGCGGTGGCCCCGCCGCCCGCGCGCCGCCTCCCCGCACGGCCCTCTCCCGGGCCGCGGCGCCGCCGCGGCCCGCCAACGGATGGAACAGGAGTCCCATGCCCCACACCACCTTCGACCCCGCCGGCCACCGGAGGCGGCGCGCCGCGGCGGCGGGCGCGGCGCTGGCCCTGGCCGCCGCGCTCGCGGGCTGCGCCGCGGACGGCGGCGGCGCCGAGCGGCCGGCGGCGTCGGGTTCGCCCTCGGCCTCCGGCACGCCCGGGCCCCGGGTGCGCTCCGATCTCGAATCGGTGTTCACCGATGCCGGGGTCAACGGCACCTTCGTGGCCTATGACAGCGGCACCGGCGAGATGACCGTGGTCAACCCCGAGGAGATGGACGAGCGGGTGCGGCCCGCCTCCACCTTCAAGATCCCCAACTCCCTCATCAGCCTGCAGGCCGGTGCGGTGGAGGACGCCGACGAGGTCGTGCCCTACGGCGGCGAGCCGCAGCGCGTGGACAAGTGGGAGCACGACATGAGCATGCGCGAGGCGATCCGGATCTCCGCGCTGCCGATCTTCCAGGAGCTGGCGCGCCGCGTCGGGCACGAGGACATGGCCTCCTGGGTGGAGCGGTTCGACTACGGCAACGCCGACATCGGCGGGCCCGAGCGGATCGACCGGTTCTGGCTGCACGGCCCGCTGGAGATCTCCGCCGCCGAGCAGGCGCTTTTCCTGGACCGGATGGTGGCCGGGGACCTCCCGGTGGACGAAGCGCACGTCGAGACCCTGCACAGCATGATGCGCCAGGACATCGGCGACGCCGAGGGCCGCGAGCTGTACTGGAAGTCGGGGTGGGCCGATGGGCCGGAGTTGATGCCCGGCTGGATGGTGGGCTGGGTGGCCGACGGCGAGGACGTCACCACGTTCGCCCTGCGCCTGGAGACGGAGAGCGACAGCCACGCCGACCTGCGCGAGCCCATGACCCGGGAGCTGCTGGACGAGCTGGGGGTGCTGCCCGCGGAGTCGGCCTGATCCGCGGGGCGCTCCGTCCCCGGCCCGCCGCGCGCGGGCCGGGGACGGGCCCGCCGGCGCGGTCGCCGGCTCCGCCGCGCGGGCGGGCTCAGCGGATGATGGACACGATCCGGCAGACGGCCTCGGCCAGCCGGGGGTCGCCGGACGTGCGCGCGCGGGCCAGCGCCGTGCCGGAGTCGATCGCCCGCACGCACAGCCGCCAGGCGGTGGGGGCGTCGAACTCCACCTCGGCCGCCGGGGCGCCTGCGGTGTCGGCGGGGTCGGCGGCCAGGGTCCAGGGGCCTTCGGCGGTGGCGGTCGCCGTCCACACGCCGCCCGCCGGGCCGCTGACCGCCACGCGCACCCGGGTCCCGGCGGCGGCAGTGGCGGTGCGCAGGGTGTGCGGCAGCGCCCGCATGAAGGTGTCCAGGACCTCGGCGAGCGGGTGCGGCCCGGCCTCGGGCCCGTCCTCGGCGGCGCGGCCGGTGGCCAGCCGGATCTGCTGGCGGTGGGTCCAGTACTCGGTGAAGTCGCGGGCGCGGTCGAGCCACAGCGGCGCGGGGTCGGCGCCCGCCCACCACACCGGCAGCACCGGGGAGCCGGGGCCGGCGGCGGCCCACGCGTCGGCGACGCGGCGCCCGGTCAGCTCCAGGGTGTCTACCAGCATGGCGGGGCTGAGGCGGCGGGCCGCCTCGACCCACTCGCGGTTGGCGCGGTGGATGAACGCCTCGAACGCCTCGCCGGGCCGGGGGCGCGGGCCCCCGGGGTGGGAGTCGCGCAGGTGGGACAGGCGGGCGTAGTCGTCGCCGAGGAGGTGAAGGGCGAGGTCGTGGACGCTCCAGCCGGGCACCGCCTCGGCGCGCCACTCGGCGGGGGTGAGGCCGCGCAGCAGGTCCAGCAGCCGGGCGCGTTCGGGGCCGAAGAGGGCGCGGGTGTCGATCGGCGGTCCGAGCCAGGAGAAGTCCGACATGGCCACACCGTAGTGCAGGCGCCGCGCTCCGGCACGGGGTTTCCCGGTGCGGCGGGCGGCCGCCGCGTCAGCGCTCGCGGGCGGCGGTGGTCTCGATGCCCGCGAGGAGCAGGTCCAGGCCGAAAGCGTAGTGCGCGTCGGGGTCGTCGCACGCGCTGAGGGGGCCCGCCGCCTCGATGACGTGCGGGTAGCGGTCGGGCGGCAGCGCCTCCAGGGCGGCGCGGGCGCGGCGGCGGGCGGCGGCGGCCTCGTCGGTCTCCTCGGCGGGCGCGGTGGTGCGCCGGACCCGGGTGACGAGGTCGGTGACGGTGCTGAGGGCGTGCCGGGCGACCTGGGTGGCCTCCGAGGGGGAGAACCCGGCGCGCCGCAGGACGCCGAGGACGGCCTCGGTGGCGCGCAGGCCGCTTTCGGACATGGTGCCGCGGGTGGCCAGGAGCGGGGCGGTGGCGGGGTGGGCGCGCAGGACGTCGACCATGGCCTCCAGCAGGGCCCGCAACTGGTCCGGCCAGGGGGCGGTGTGGTCGATCCGGGGGGCGATCCGCTCGTGGACGCGGTCGTAGATCCGGTCGACCATGCCGTCCAGCAGTTCGTCCTTGCTGCGGAAGTGCCAGTAGAGCGCCATGGGGGTGACACCCAGTTCGGTGGCCAGGCGGCGGATGGTCACCGACTCCAGGCCGTGGGTGTCGGCGAGCGCGAGCGCGCCCTCGACCACCGTGCGGGGGTTGAGGGTCGTCCGGTCGGCCGCGCCGCGGCGGGTCTGCTGAGGCATCGCTTGACGATCGTACAGCGTACAGGTTAGCGTGCGACTTGTACGCCGTACATGTACGTCGTACAACACTGATGACGTGGAGGAACGGCCATGGGGCTGAAGAGGTGGTTCTACCGGGGCGGGCGGCCCAACGGCGCGGCGCGCGCGATCGACCGGTGGACGGCCGCGCTGTACGCGCGGGGCGTCGCGCCCGACCACCTGGTGGCGCTGGAGGTCGCGGGCCGGCGGACCGGGCGCGCCGTCACCGTGCCGCTGGTCATGGCGGCCGTGGACGGCGGCCGCTACCTGGTCTCCATGCTCGGCGAGGACGTGAACTGGGTGCGCAACGTGCGCGCGGCGGGCGGCGCCGCCGCGATCTTGCACGGGCGGCGCGAACGGGTGCGCCTGGAGGAGGTGCCGGTGGGCGAGCGCGCCCCGGTGCTGCGGGCCTACCTGCGGCGGGCGCGCAACGCCCGGGCCCACCTGCCCGTCCGCGCCGACGCCCCGCTCGCGGAGTTCGCGCGCGCGGCGCGGGCGGTGCCGGTGTTCCGGGTGCTGCGGGCGGCCGAGGGGGAGGCGGAGCCGGGCGGCACCCGCACCGTTGCCCCGGCCGAGGGACCCGGCGGGGCGGGGCGGGCCGACCTGGCGGACCTGGCGGGTCGCGCGGATCGGGCGGATCGGGCGGATCGCGCGGACCGGGCGAGGCGGCCGTGAGCGGGCGGGCCGGCGGGCTCGGCCTGCGGCTCGCCGCGCGCATGACCCCCGACGGATGGGAGCCGCCCCAGTACGCGCGGGTCAAGCCGGCGCTGCTGGGCCCGCTGGCGGGCGAGGTGGTCGAGATCGGCCCCGGCGCGGGCGTCAATCTGCGGTACTACGGGCGCGAGGTGCGCTGGACGGGTGTCGAGCCCAACACCGTCCTGCACGAGCGGATCCGGCGCGCCGCCGCCGGCGCCGGGTTCACCGCACGGGTGGCCGCGGGCGGCGCCGAGCGCATCGACGCGCCCGACGGCAGCGTCGACGCGGTGGTGGGCACGCTCGTGCTGTGCTCGGTGGCGGACCCGGACCGGGTGCTGGCCGAGGTGCGCCGCGTCCTGCGGCCGGGCGGGCGCTACGTGTTCGTCGAGCACGTCGCAGCTCCGGCGGCCACGCGGACGCGCCGCGCGCAGGACGCCCTCACCCCGATTCTGCGCCGCCTGCCGGGCGGCTGCCGCTACAACCGCGACACGGGGGCGGCGATCGCGCGGGCCGGGTTCGCGAGCGTGGCGCGCGACGGGTTCGACCTTCCGCTGTCGTTCGGGCTGGCACTGCCGCACATCGCCGGGACCGCCGTACGGTGATCCCGGTCGCATCCGCCGAGGGGCGCGGGGACGCTCCGCGCCGGCACCTCCCGGCGGGCCGGTCCCCGGTCGACGCGGCGCGGGACCGCCGGTGAATTCACGGCGGCGCCCCGGTGACACCGGGATGCGGGCGGCGCCCGGGCCGCCCCCGCCCGGGCCGATGCGCGGCGCCGAGCGCGGCCGGCGGGAGGACAGGGCTGGAGGGCGGCCCAGATGGGAGGGGTGGGGGCGGGCGTACCATGGGTGTCGCACCTGCACCGAATGGAGGTTGTCGTGGGATTTGGCGGTCGCGAACTTCTGATTCTGCTTCTGATCGCACTGCTGCTCTTCGGAGCCAGCCGGCTGCCGCAGCTCGCGCGGTCGCTGGGCCGCAGTGCGCGGATCCTCAAGGCCGAGACCCAGGGCCTCACCGACGACTCGACCGGCGACGATGACGACGACCGCGGCCGCCAGGCGCCGCGCGCCGACACCGCCGCGCCGGCGCCGCACGAGCCCGGCGACCACCAGCCGCGGCGCGCGGAACTGCCGCCCGGGCGGCCGGTCGACGGCACCACCCAGGCGGGGGACGGCAGCCAGGTCTACCGCAACCAGTGACGCGCCGCCGGCGCGCCGCCGCCCCGATGCCGTGACCCACGGCGGCGTCGCGGCCCGCGCTCCGCGCCGGCCGAGCCCGCGGCGCGCTTTGACGCCGGTGTCGGCACCCGCCCACCGGCCCCTTCGCCGTTGGCCGCCGCACCCCTCAGCCTGACCGCCCGCGGCCAACCCCCGCTTGCGCACCAGCACACCCCCGCGCCCGCCTCCCACCGCCCCGCCACCGCCCGACCACGGCTTCGTGGCGGGGCGCGACCGCGTCCAAGGCCGCCGCCCTCCCTCGGCTCCCCACGCCGCCCGGCCTGACGCCCGCCGTCGGCACCACGGCCCGACCAAGGACTCTGCACGGACGCGTCTGGGCCCCGGCGTCCCGGCCGCTCCGTGCCGGACACCGCGCCGCATGTGCCCGGGTCGGCTATCCCGTGGTCCGCCCGCTGCGCCGGTACTGCCCGCGCTCTCCGCGCTGGGTGTGCCTGGTGTGCGGGCGGTGCGCGCCGCTCCCTCCGTCTGCCCCCGCGCACCTTGACAGGGTTTCGGCGGCCTGCCGTATTCTTCTGTATGCAGTTGTGTACGGACTCATGCGGGTGTGTGCCGTCAACCGTGCGCGTCCGGCGGGGCGGCTCCCCGCCGGCGGCCCCGGGCCCGGCGCGCCGAGAAGGAGAGCGATGAGCAGCGAGCAGGCGGGCGACGCGTCCGAACGGGACGGCGCCGAGTACGTCGACGTAGTGGTGGTCGGAGGCGGCAACGCGGGCTTCTGCGCCGCGCACGCGGCCGCGGAGGGGGGCGCGCGCGTCCTCGTGCTGGAGAAGGGCCCGCGCGGGCAGGAGGGCGGAAACTCCTTCTACACGGCCGGCGCCTTCCGTGTCGTCCACCCCGGCGCCGAGGGCGTGGCCCCCATCGTCGACGAGGCCACCCGCGAGCGGCTGGCCGACACGTCTCTGGCCCCCTACACCGAGCGCGACTTCACCGACGACATGGTGCGCGTGACCGAGGGCCGGTGCGACCCCGAGATGACCCGCACCCTGGTCGGGCGCAGCTGGGACACCGTCCAGTGGCTGCACGCCAAGGGCGTGCGCTGGCGGCTGATGTACGAGCGCCAGTCCTACCTGTCGCAGGGCAGGTGGACGTTCTTCGGCGGCCTGGCGCTGGGCGTGGTCGACGGCGGCAAGGGCCTGGTCGCCCAGCACACCGAGGCCGCGCTGGCCGAGGGCGTCGAGATCCGCTACGGCGCGGCAGTGGCCGACCTGGTGCGGAGGCCCTCCGGCGGCTTCGAGGGCGTCGTCTACACCGACGAGGACGGAGCGCGGCGGACGGTGCGCTGCGCGGCGGTGGTGCTGGCGGCGGGCGGGTTCGAGTCCAACCCCACGCTGCGGCGCCGCCACCTCGGCGACGGCTGGGAGCGCGCGGTGGTGCGCGGCAACCCGCTCAACACCGGCGAGGTGCTGGAGCTGGCGATCGCGCGGGGCGCCGCCGCGCACGGCGACTGGTCCTCCTGCCACAGCGTCGCCTGGGACGCGGGCGCGCCGCCCCAGGGCGGCGACCGCGAGCTGACCAACCAGCGCACCCGGCAGAGCTATCCGATCGGGATCGTGGTCGACCGCGACGGCCTGCGCTTCCTGGACGAGGGCGCCGACTACCGCAACTACACCTACGCCAAGTACGGGCGGGAGTTCCTGAAGCGGCCGGGCGGCGTGGCCTTCCAGCTCTTCGACGCCAAGACGCGGCCGCTGCTGCGCACGGAGGAGTACGACTCCACGCCGATCACCGGCGCCCAGGCCGACTCCCTGGAGGAACTGGCCGCCGAACTGGGCATCGACGCCAAAGGGCTGGCCGCCACGGTCGAGGAGTTCAACACGAGCATCGTGGACGTGCCGTTCGACCCGGCGGTCAAGGACGGCCGCGCCGCGCGGGTGGACCCGCCCAAGTCCAACTGGGCGCAGCCGCTGGACACCCCGCCCTACTACGGGTTCGCGGTGACCTGCGGTATCACGTTCACCTTCGGCGGCCTGCACGTGGACGGCCGGGCCCGGGTGCTGGGCGAGGACGGCGCCCCACTGGAGGGCCTGTACGCGGCGGGCGAGATCGTCGGCGGCCTGTTCTCGGGCAACTACCCGGGCGGCTCGGGCCTGACGGCGGGCGCGGTCTACGGCCGCCTAGCGGGCGAGGCCGCGGCCGAGGCCGCCGTCCACCGGCGCCCGAACTAGCCCCTACCGACCTCGTCCCGGCCACCCCACCGACCGCGCCCCCGCCGCCGATCCGGTCCCCGGCAGCGGGGGCGCGCTTGCTTTCGGCCCGTTGACACCCGCGTGCCTCCCGGCCACGCTGGGACCGTGCCCGCCCCACTTCCCTGCGGGGAACACACCGGCTAAGCCCTCCGGCCCGCCACCTCACTGTCCAGGAGGCCGCATGACCGATCCCCGCCTCACCCCCGACGACGAGCGCTTCTACACCACGGCCCCGATCACGGTCGTCTACGACGTCTTCGCCGAGACCGCCAACCGCCTCACCGGGCGCTACGTCCACCTGGCCGAGCACGCCGCGACGGAGGCCGAGCACGAGGACTGGAAGGCCAAGATCTTCGACCTGCGAGACGAGCGGCGCGCTGTCGACCCCGACGACAAGGACGCGCTGATCGCCCACATCCGGCGCTGGCGGGCCGAGACCGACGCGCTCGAAAGCCGGCGCTGACCGTGGCCGCGGACCCCGAGCGGTACCGCCTGGCCGAGAAGGACCTCGCCCGCCTCTTTACCGAGTACGTCCAGCCCCACGTCTTCGGGCCGCACAAACCCAGCACAGAGCCGGTACTGGTGCTGCTGGGCGCTCAGCCGGCTGCCGGGAAGTCGCGCGCGCAGCAGCTGATCGCCCGCGCCCACCCCGACATCGTCTCCCTGACCGGTGACGACCTGAGGCCCATCCACCCCGCCTACGACGACCTGATGGCCACCGACCCCCTGGCCATGCCCAACGCCACCAGCCAGGCATCGGGGAGGTGGGTGGCCATGAGCATCGACCACGCCCGAGAGCACGGCTACAGCCTCCTGCTGGAGGGAATCTTCCGCGATCCCGACATGACCGTGGGCACCGCCGCCGCGTTCGCCCCCACGCACCGCGTCGAAGTGGTCTCGCTGGCCGTGCCCGAGGAGATCAGCCGGCTTGACTCGGTCGGGCGCTACCTCGCCCCCAGCGGCGCCCCCGCCCGCTGGACCCCCGCCGGCGCCCACGACCTCGGATACCGGATGAGCCCGCAGACCGTGCAGGCGTGCGAGGACAGCGAGCACGTCCAGCGCATCACCATCACCGATCGCTCCGGCGCCGAACTGTTCACCAACGAGCGCGGACCCAACAGCGCGTGGACGGGCCCCACCGGGGCACGGGACACCCTGCTCCACGCGCGCCAACTCCGCCTGGAGCCGGGAGCCGCTCGCGACTGGCTGGCGCGGCGCGAGGACTACACCGCGGCCATGGTCCAACGGGGAGAACTCAACGAGACCACCCTGCCGACGTTCGAGCGGCTGCACACCGACGCCGACCGCGTCGCCGCCCACGCCTACCCCGACTCCGAGGATGCTCCCCTGAAGCGTCGGCACGACGCCTCCCAGCACGTCCACCGCTACATCCTCGACTCCGCTGCCAGCGGAATACCCCCCGAACTCGTCCCCGCCCCGCAGACGTTCCTGGCCAGCGACCGCCAACTCGCCGAGCACGGCGGCCAGAACGCCGAGGTGGAGCGCGAAAGGCAGCGGCGGGCGCTCCTCGCCCCCGAACATGCCAGGCTTGAAGACCGACTACGCCGCCGCGCCCGCCGCGCCCTGGCCGCCCCGCAGCACGAGAGTCCGCAACGACACAATTCAGCCCGGGACAACGAGGTCCGCCGGCCGCGCGATCATCTCCACCGCAGCCGCAATGAGCCCGAGCCTGGACCATGACTTGCCGGAAAAGGCCGCCAGCAGCGGCTCCTTCTGCCGTCGGAAACAAACGAGGGCGAGGGACCCCCGAAGAGGCGTCCCGGCCTGCGGATATTTAGCGCGGCACTGGAGACCTGCTTTTATGAACCGTGTGAACCGCGCAGCGCCGAGTTCCTCATAGAGCCGGATCTGCCATTGCCCCGGAGTGGGATCGAAGAAGCCCGCAAGGTCTTGGGTGAGCTCGCTCAGGAATCCCGGTTCACAGGCCATTTTACCGCGCTGACCTACAAGAGGCGTATGATCACCCGCATCGTCCCTTTGGAAGGAGATGATGCCATGAAGCCGGTCACCCCCGAGACACCGGATGAGGTAATCGCCGACAGCATCGCGGATACAGCGGCGATTCTGGCTGCGCGCTACGTGCGCAGAGCTGAGGCCGCCGCTTCCTCCGAAGAGGCTGCGGCCGCAAAGGAGCAGGCCCGTCAAGCCTGGGCTGTCAAGAGGCGGCTTCCTATGGCCAGGGCCGAGATGATCCGCGAACTTGAGCGCTTGCACCGACTCCTGGATGAAATGGGGTCGCAAGGCGATGACCGCTGACCCCAGCGGTTACGAGGTCCACGAGGCAACGCTACGAGAACTGTTCGACGACCATATCCGCGACTTCGTGTTCGATGCGGCCGCGCCCACCCACGGGAACGCACCGACGGTGGTGATGTTGGGGGGACAACTTGGCGCGGGGAAGTCCCACGCTTTGGCGTCGGTTCTAGAGCGCCACGGCGGAAGCCTGACTCCCTTTTCACCCGATGACCTCCGAGCCTTCCATCCGTTGTTTGATGACATCATGCGAGAGCACCCCCATGAATTGGTGCCGCTTACCGCCCAGGCGGTGCGCTCCTGGTCGCAGATGGTGCATGAGCACGCCCACGAACGCGGTTACGGCTTGGTCATCGAAGGGTCCTTCGGCCGCCCGCCTGCACGGCTAAAGGTGGTCGACCAACTGGCCAGACGGCCCGCCTCCGGTGTGCACCCCGGTTTTCGCGCCGAGGTCGTGGCGATAGCTGTCAACGAGTACCGATCACGGCTGGACATGGTCGGGCGCTACCTCACCATGCCGACCGGACTGGGCCGCTGGTCCGAGGCCCCCGGGCACGACCGCACCTACCGAATGGTGCCCCAGACGGTGGAGGCGCTGGAGGCAAACCCACACGTGGAGCGGGTCATCGTCACCGACCGCGTCGGCACCGTCCACTACGACAACGCGCGCGGTGCCGACGGCGCCTGGCGCAGTCCACCCCGAGCCGCCCACGTTCTGCGCGAGGCGCGCAGCGAGGGACGAGTGCCCTTCGACCAAGCCGAGGCCACCCGGTGGCTGAGCGCCTACTGGGCCTACAACCGCCAACTGCTGGAGCGCGGTGAACTGAACGCGGTGACCGCCGAGACGATGCTGGTGCTGCACGCCGATGCCGACAAGGTCGCGCCGATCGCCTACGTTGGCCAAACTGCGGCCTTGGCCCGGCACGAGCGCTGGCAGGGAGTGCAGAAGGCGGTGCTACTGGCGGGCTCGCATGGCGTGGACAATGCTCTGCTGCCGCCCACACCAGAGGCGTTCCTAACGGCCGAAGCCACGAAGCAGCAGCAGTTCGCCGAGGCCATGGCTCAAGCCGACCCGCATACCCCCAGTGAGGAGGAGGAAGCGGCACGGGAGGCGGTGCGGCGGGCGCGGCAGGGGTTGGTTCCACCCAGCGCGGGCACGGACAGCGCTCCGCCTCGGGCTAGGACAGATAGCGGTCCCGGCACGGAGCCGTCTCTGGAGCGTTGAGAGGAAGCAGTGCGTGGCTAGGCAGTGTTTGTTGAACGGGTAAGGTCGCGCAGCCAGATTCTGATCGAGGCCACCTGGACGGTGCCCTCGAAGATCACGGCCCGCTTGTCATAGCGGGTGGCCACCGCGCGGTTCTGCTTGAGCAGGTTGATCGCGCGCTCGACGGTGTTGCGCAAGCGGTAGGCCTCCCGGTCGAAAGACGGGGGCCTGCCGCCCGCCGAACCGCGCCGCAGCCGGTTGGCCCGCTGGTCGGCGGGCTCGGCGATGGTCGCCTTGGTCTTGCGCCGGCGCAGGTAGGACCGGTTGGCGCGGCTGGAGTAGGCCTTATCGCCCAGCAACCGGTCCAGGCGGGTGCGCGCCCGCCCTTGGGAGCGCGCCAGGCGCAGCCGCTCCAGCAGAGGCCGCAGCATCACCGTGTCGGCGTGCTGGCCGGGGGTGAGGGCCAGGACCAGCGGCCGCCGGCGGGTGTCGGCGATCAGGTGGAGCTTGGTGGACCAGCCGCCCCGCGAGCGCCCGAGTGCTTGGGCCCTGTCCCCTTCGTCCCGGGCCGCCTCCCCTTTTTTGGGGCTCCGGCGGCGTGGTGGTGGGCGCGGATCACGGTGGAGTCGATACCGGCGGTGAGTTCGGCGCCGGTGAGGGCGTCGATGCGCAGCCGGTCGGCGATGCGCTGCCAGGTGCCGTCCAGGCACCAGCGGCGGTGGCGTCCGGCGGCGGTTTCCCAGGGGCCGTAGCGTTCGGGCAGGTCGCGCCAGGGGATGCCTGTCCTGGTGCGGTAGAGGATGGCGTTGATGACGCGGCGGTGGTCGGCCCACCGCTTGCCTTTGCGGGGGTGGGCGGGCATGAGCGGGGCGAGCAGGTCCCACTCGGCGTCGGTGAGTTCATGGCGTCGGACCATGGATCCCAAGGATTACCGAAGACCAGCCCGCCCCGCAGACCTTTCAAAAAACAGGACCTAGGGGCGTCTTAAGTCGAGGAACAACTGATGGCGCTGTGGCCCCTCCCCATCAAGGCCACTCCTGGGCCACCCACTCGGTCAGTGAGTGCGCCGGCTGGTTAACCGCCTCCATGCGTCGAGCCGCTTCAGTGGGCTCCGGCCGCGGCCCCCGGCTCCCCGGCGCCGTCCAGAGACCGCTCAGTAGGCGGGGTCGAGCGGTAGCCCTGAGGGCCGGGGCCGCCCGCGCGCGGCCCCGGCCCTGTAACGCACCTTCAGCGTTCCATGGCGGGCTGGGCCTGGTGGCCGTGGCCGCGCGGTGGGGTGGTGCCGTTGCCCGGCCGCACGGCGGCGGTGGGAGGGTGGGCGTTCATCCGGTCGACGCGGTTGTGGGCGTCGACGAGGTCCGGCTCGATCCCGGCCTCCTCCATGGCGGCGGCCCGCCGGTCCCGGTGCTCCGGGGAGTCGTGGTCGGCGGGCTCCGGCCGCTCGGAGGCCTGGGACGGCTGGGGTGTCTCGGAGGGCTCCGGCCCCTCGGAAACCTCGGGCGGCTCCTCCGGTCCGGCATCGCCGTCGCGCTCCCCGTCCGCGTCGGCCTCCTTCCCGGCCTCCGCCACGTCGGCCTCTCGGCGGGCGTCGGGCCGGCCCTCCGGGCCGGTGAGCGTGCCCGCGGCGTCGCCGGGCGCAGCGGTGTCCAGGTCCAGGCCGTAGCGCCGCAGCACCTCCTCCCGGATGTCCCGGACGGCGCGGGCCGCCTCCGGTTCGCTGTGGCGCCAGGACACCGCCGTCTCGTAGGCGTCGGCGATCCGGGCCGGGGAGGCTTCCCTCCACCAGTCGGGGTCGCTGACCACGGCCAGGCGTTCCTGTGCCTGCTCCCACGCCTGCCGGTAGCGGTCCCGGGCCTCGCGCCGCCAGGCGGCGTCGATGCGCCTCTCCCACAGTTCGGCGACGCGCACCAGCGCCCGGGAGATCCCCCGGCCCACCATTTCGGCGCGCGGCAGCGCCCGGCTCAGCTCCGCGGTGACCGCCTCGTCGATGCCGTCGGACTCGGTCATGGGCGGTCCTCCGATCAGGCGCTGCGGACATCGGTGAACAGGCCGGGCGGCGGGGACGCGTAGGGCAGCGGCTCACCGGCCTTGTTCTCGTCGGTGCTGGCGGCGAACGGGCCGTCCGGGTCGAACAGCGCGTTCATGTGGTAGTCGGCGTGGTCGCGCCACCAGGTGCTCATGCCGGTGGCGCCGTCCAGGCGCAGGTGCTCCCACGCGCGCCACAGGCTGTCCAGCCGCGACACGGCCTCCGCGTTGCGCCACCACTGCGCCGACCACCGCCGGCCGCCGCGCGGTCCGACCTTGCGGCGGTACATGGGGACGATGACCTCGCGCACGAACTCGTCCACGGATCCGAAGTAGAGTTCGGCCTCGTCGTCGGCGGGCTCGCCGGGGCGCGTCCCCTCCGCCCCCGCGGTCGGCGCCTCGGCGGGTGCCTCGGTCAGCGCCGCAAGAGCGGCGAGCGCGTCCGCGTAGTCGGTGCCACCGGGTCGGTTCACTGGCTTCCCTTGGGCTCGTGTGCGGCGATGGACGCGCGGACGGCCTCGGCGTGGGGCCCGCGCATCCACGGCACGGTCTCGATGAGGGTGGGCGGCACGCCGGAGGCGATGCACACGGCACGGCCGCGCGGCATGGCGCCCAGGTCGGCGACGTCCAGGGTGTTCTGGTTGGTGAGCTGGCGGGTGGTGGAGCGGCCGTCGCGGCTGGTGCTGGCCGAGACGGAGGTGCGGTCGTAGTCGCCGATCAGCTGCGACAGCTCCTGGAGGAACCCCGTCTCCGACACGCCGCCGCCGTAGACCTTGATGTTGGCGGCCGACCACAGCTTGCGCATGCCCTCCTGTCCCCACACCTCCACGCCCTGGGACCACGACTGCAGGATCGCCATGAGCACGATGCCGCGGGAGCCGTAGTGGGAGTACTGGTTGGGCAGTTCGGACCACTTGCAGACGTTGGCGACCTCGTCGAGGACGCCCAGCAGCGGTACGGGCAGGCGGCCGCCCGGCGCGGCGGAGGCGATCTCCTCGGCGGCCTCCACCACGGCCACGGTCAGGGCGGTCACGAGCGGACCGGCGGTGCCGGCGCCCTCCTTGGAGAGGCTGTAGAGGGTGTGGCCGCCGCGGGCGAAGGCGTAGGGGTCGAAGTGCGGCCGGTCGTCGTCGGGGCCCTGCCGGGTGATCCAGGGGTGGATGCGGCGGTTGGTCAGGCAGTGGGCCATCTGGCTCGCCGTGCCGAACACCCCGGCGCGCTGCTTGTCGGGGGCGTTGACGACGCCGGCGACCCCGTCGGCCTGCAGCGGGTAGCCGGCGTCGGCGAGGATGCCCACGGCTGTGTCGTCGGTGGGGCGGGTCAGCCAGGTGTAGACGTCGGTGATGGGCCGCTGGTCGAGCGCGGCGGCCAGCAGCAGTCCGGCGAGCAGGTTGCGCCCCTCCCCGTCGAAGTAGGCGTCGGCGCGGGCGCCGGCCTCTCGCGAGCCCGCGGCGAAGTGGCCGGCCAACTGGGCGGCCTTGACCTCGTCGGTGACGTAGCTGAGCGGGTCCCACCACCAGGTGGGCTCCTCGGTTGCGATGGACTGGGGGTCGAAGACCCAGGGCCGGTTGCCGGTGGTGTGGGCGCGCACCTCGCGGGTGGCGTCGGCGGCGTCGCGCTTGTTGGAGGTGACCAGGACGCTGGAGGCGGCCGGGGCGGCCAGCACGGCGGGGATGGCGCGGGAGGTCGTCTTGCCGGTTCGCGGCCCCCAGATGTCGACGTGCATGTCCTCCCAGGACCCGTAGAGCATCCGGCCGCTGCCCAGGGCCCGGCCGATGGGCACCCCGGGCGCGTCGCGCACGCCCAGGCGGCGCGCGGTGGCGCCGGCGCCTTCGGCGGTGAGCGCCGCCAGGTCGGCGGGGGTGGCCAGGTAGGTGGCGGCGCCGTCGACGCGGGTGCGCATCCGGCGACGCCGGCGCAGCCCCAGCACGGTCCCGGCGACGGCGCCGACGGCCGAGGCGGCCAGCCCCAGGGCCGCGACGGTGGCGCCGGGGGTCCACACCACGGTTCCGGTGGCCAGGGCGAAGAAGACGCTGAAGGGGTTGAGGGGCACGTCCTGCGGGCTGTCGGCGGCGAGGTTGGCCAGGTGCAGACTGGCCCACCCGCCGCCCAGGAGGGCCACGGCGGCCACCAGCCCGATCCAGACGAGGATGGCCTCGGTGCTCATGGTGCCCGGCTGGCGGCCGCGGCGGTTGGAGTTGGCCACGTCATTCCTCCGCGGGGGTGGTGGGGGCGCCGATGCGGCTGGCCTGGTGCCAGAGCTTGTTGGTGTCGTGCACGCGCCTCTCCACGCTGGTGAGGTCCACGTGGACGGGGATGCCCGGGCGGCCGCCGACCTTGACCAGGAACTTGCCGCGCCCCGGGGGTGCGGCTTCGGGCCCCTCCCCCGCGTCCCAGGCCGGGGGGGTCCTGCCAGCTGGTCAGCAGGTTCTGCTCGGCGTGGGAGAGCGCCACGGCGCTGGTGAGCATGCCCATCTCGGCGGCGGGCAGCCCGGCGCAGACCACCATCCCCGACCGCTCGACGAACCCGCGGGCCTTGGCCCGGTCCTCGGGCGCGGACAGCGCCGTGAGGTCGCTCATGGTGTGGGAGACCATCGCCATGCCCACACCGCGCTGGCGGTTGAGGCGGGTCAGCGCGTCGACGCGGTCGACCAAGCCGCGGCCGGCGCGCAGCGCCCGCCACAGTTCGTCCAGCACCACGAAGTAGTGGCGGCGCGGCTCCAGGCCCGCGTCGGCCAGGGCGTGGGCCACGGTGACCGCGCCGAACCCCGCCGACCAGCACGCCAGCAGCACCGCCGCCTGCAGGTCCATCTCGGAGTCGTCGATGGAGGACACGTCGAAGACGACCGGGCGGTCCAGCCGCATGGGCTGGGAGGTGGGCCGGGCGAAGATCTCGCCGAGCCGGCCGGAGGCGCCCAGGCCGATGAGGGTGGCCTCCAGCCCTTCGGTGAGTTCGCGGTAGCGCTTCAGCGAGCCGCGGTCCACGGCGACCTGGCGGACCTCCTCGGGCGCGTCCTGGATGACCTTGAGCAGGTCGCCCAACACCGGGACGCCGTCGTGGCGCTCGTCGAGCACCCGCAGCGCCCGGTCCAGGATGGTCTCCTCCCGGTCGCTGGGCGGGATGGAGCGCAGGATCGTCATGAGGGCCGAGACCATGGTGAGCCGGCGTCCGTGGGCGTCGGCCAGGACGTGGGCGCGGGCGTTGCCGGTGAGGCGGCCGGCGGCCTGGCGGGCCTCGCCCGGGTCGAGGATGTTGAGGTGGCCCCGCCCCCGGCCCAGGCTGATGACCTGCCCGCCCAGGGCCTCGATGAGGTCGACGTAGTCGGGTTTGAGGTCGCCCAGCACCAGCGGCTGGACGCCGTAGCCGGCCAGCCCCAGCGCCATGCGCCGCACGATGGTGGACTTGCCCAGGCCGGGCAGTCCGAGCACGAAAGCGCTGGGGTTGGAGATCAGCTTGGCGCGCTGGAACCAGCTGATCGGGTCGCAGCACAGCGTCGAGCCGGTCAGCAGGTTGCGCCCGATGGGCACCCCGATCATGGGGGTGCCCGAGCCGACGGCGAACGGCCACAGCCCGCACACCTGCACGGAGGTCCCGCGCCACTCGGTGGGGGCCTGGACCAGCAGGGAGGCGCCCCCGCCGCGTCCGGGCCAGCCGCGGGGTCCCGGCCGGAGCGGGCGCGGGGCGGGCGGTGTCTTCCTGGCCATGGCGCCTCCGTTCACAGGTGCTGGTTGATGTCGGCGGGGACGCGCAGGTGGCGGGGCAGCACCAGGCCCAGGGGCAGCGCGGCGGCGAAGGCCGCGTCCTGGGCGCCGTAGACCCTGCGCAGGCGCAGCCGGGCGCTGGCCGCGAGGTTGTCCACCGCGGCGGTGGCCTCGGGCAGCCGCGCGGGGTCGGTGACGGTGGCGGTGACCACCATGCCGAAGTTGACCAGGGCGGCGCCGGTGGCCTCCTCGCTGGCGGTGGCCTTGGCCTGGCGCATCGACACCACGTCGCGCGCCGAGGGTTTGGCCGTGGAGCTGGTGCGGAACTCGGCGTTGCGCAGGTCGGCCTCCACGATGGCGGCCGCCCGCGCCGGATCCAGCGGCCGGTAGAGCAGGGCGACCCGCTTGCGGGCGATATCGCGGTGGGGGGCGAGCAGGCGGGTCAGCACACTGGAGTGGACGGTGCCGCGCGGGGCCACGGTCATCTCCCAGCTGACCGACAGACCGCTGTCGTGGCGGTAGGTGTCCCAGGTTGCCTCGGCGGCGGCCGGGCCGATGTCGGACCAGTCCATCTCCACCGGCTCGTCCGTGGCGTGGGCCTGGTCGATGAGCTGGGCGGCCGCCGGGTCGTAGGCGGTTCGCACCACCTCGCACAGCTGCTGCGCCGGCATCGGGCGCGCGGCGCCTGCGCCGGTGCCGGCCAGGCCGGCGGTGAGCGCGGGCAGGCGCGCCGCGAGGTCGCGGCCGACCTCCTCGGGCGTGCGGCGCTTGCCGTCGGGACCGGCGGCGCGGAAGGTCAGCGCGATGTAGGCCCGCACCGCCGAGGAGCCCCGCGGGTAGGTGGCCGCCGCCTCCTCCAGCATGGCGCGCGCCAGTTCGGGGGCGTCGGGGTCGGTGTTGGCCGCGATCTCGCGGCGCAGCCGGCTTCCGGAGTCGGGCGCGGTCTCCACGGTGACCTGCGCGGCCTCCAGCCCGGGTTCCTCGCTGAGGTTGGCCAGCCACTGGCCCCACCCGGCCACCCACTGGTCGATCTGGGCTGAGTCGACCAGGGCGGAGCCGTCGGGGTCGGAGCCCAGCACGATCGTGTAGTGGCCGGTGAAGGGCACGTAGATCAGCGCGAAGCGCCGCCCGTAGGAGTCGGTGTGCTCGGAGAGCCGGGAGGGCGCGGCCAGGCCCGGCAGCTGGTGGGTGCCCCACGGCGTGCGGCCCAGCGGACCGGAGCGGTAAAGGTGCGCGCCGGCGCTGCGGGTGTTGGCCCACCCCAGGCGGGTGCCCAGCCGCGTGAGCAGGCTGCGGTCGTGGCGGTCCTTGACTAAAAGCACCAGCAGGACGCCGCCCAGCAGCAGGCCGCTGATGATCCCGGCGACCAGGCCGGAGACCATCACCAGGAGGACCGTGAAGATGAGCCCGCCCATGAGGATGGCGGTGCCCAGTGACCCCAGGCCCATGAGCCCGGCGGTGGTGGGGCGCCGCCAGTTGCCGTAGGTGCGGGGCGCCGTGCGGGTGTCAGCGGCTGCCATCGGGGTCCTCCACCGCGTCGTGGGCCATGTTCTCCATAGCGTGGACGCCCTTCCAGGCGTCCTCCTTGGCTTCCTCGGCTCCTGCCGCGGCGAACCCCGCCGGGCCGGCGGCCGCCTCGGCGGCTCCCTCGGCCGCGCCCTCTCCGGCGCCCTGGGCCGCGGGGCCGCCTCCCCCTCCGCCCAGCGCGGTGTCGGCACCCTGCGGTTCGTCCTTGGCCGTGGTCTTGGGCAGGGTGCGGTCATCCCCGTCCCCGGCGCCGCCGCCGGCGTCGGCCCCGCCGGCGTCCGCGGCGCCGGGGCTCCGCCCGGGCGCGGGCGCCGAACCCTGGGCGGCGCCGCCGCCGGCGCCCTCGCCCGAGGAGGCCCAGCGCACCGCGCCCTGACCGATCTCGCCGCCGACGGTGCTTGCGGCGCCGGCCATGGCACCGGCGCCGGGTGTGCCACCGGCGATGGCGGCCGCGGGCTGGACCATCCGCATCAGGGCGGGCAGCGCCACCAGCGCCACCAGCATCAGTGCGATCCCGGTGACCACGGAGCTGACGGTGGCCTCTCCGCCGTCGGTGGCCACCAGTTCGAACGCGGTGGCGTAGACGATGGCGGCGGCGGGCTTGTAGAGGATGAAGGCCAGGAGCCAGCCGCAGCACTTGCGGAACCAGCTCATGCCCATCTCGGTGTTGGTGAACGCCGCGGCCAGCGGCAGCACCGCCACCAGGATCACCAGCATGCCGTCGCGCACGATCAGCAGCAGGATCTGCACCAGGGACACCAGCATCGCCAGCGTGCCCAGCACGATGAGGGTGATGACGCCCAGCCCGGTGGAGCCGGCCTGGTTGCTGAGGTGGAGGAACTGCATCACCCGCTTGCCGAAGTCGCCGTCGGCGGCGTCCTCGATCACCCACTGGGCGAAGGAGTCGGCCGCGGCCACCATGAGCCCGACCGCGGTCACCCCGGCGCCGGAGACCACGGCGAAGGTGATGAGCGACTGGATGAGCGCCTTTCCGGGTTCGGCGCGCTGCTGCCAGGCCATCTTGGCCGCGCCGATGATGACCGAGAGGATGAGCGCCCCGGCGACGTACCACCACAGGTTCTGCTGGACCTCCACGACCGGCCCCGAGCCCTGGATGGAGGGTCCGCGGCCCACCAGCGCGGTGGCGATGCCGGTGGCCCCGCTGACCAGGACGGTGGCCGTCAGGACCAGGCCCAGGCGGCGCAGGTGGTCGGAACCCTCACCACGGCGGGTGTTGACCGCCATCAGCGCACCCGTGGCCACCAGGGCCAGCAGGCACACGGCCAGAGCCACCCAACTGGCCCATTCCAGGATCTGCACCAGGGCCAGCGTGTCACCGCGGCCCTCACCCGCGGGGGGCAGGTTGGACTGGGGGGCGCCCGTGCGCGGCTCGGTGTTGGTGATCAGGTCGGGGGTGTCCAGCATCGCCCAGGAGGCGCCCATGGCGGCGGTGATCTCGCCCAGGCCCTCAAGGATGGAGCGCGCCAGGGCGGCGAAGGCGTTCTGGATCGCGCCTTGCGCCAACTCCCGTCCCACACAGACGGGATTGCCCAGAACACAGCCCTCCTGTTGATCTTGGGCGGGGAGCATCTATCGACTTCCCGCGTCGGTGGGAACGAAGCCCACAAGGTCATTCAGCAAGGAGGCGGGGATCATCATCCCCCCGTTCTCACGGGTAACGACCTTCCAGTCCCCGTCCTCCCAGCGCAGGTCCACCACGAAGGACACCAACTGGTCCTCTTCCTCCATGAGCAGGGCCAGGTCAACGCGGGCGCGGTCGGTCCCGTAGGCCAGCAGCCGCACCCCGGCGATATCGCCCTGGGCGGTTCCGGCCCCGTCCGGGCCGACCCGCTCCAGGTCCCGCGCCATGGCTTGACGGCCAGGCCCTTCGGCCAGCAGGTGCGGCAGGACGTCGGGGTAGGCCAGAGCGGGGTCGGTGGCCTGAGCCGAGTAGTTGACGGCCGCGAACACCGCGCCGGTCGGGGAGTGGGCGTAGCAGTGGCGCAGCCCGCTCTCCTCCACCACACCAGGCCCCTGGTCCTCAACCGAGGGAGCCTCCATCACCCCGACCGGATCCCAGGTGGTGCCGTCGGGCCACTCGGTGAACGTGGTGCCTCCGCCGTCGGGCAGCCCGCAGGCGCTGTCGGAGCCGTCGGAGCGGGGAACGGCGGACTCCTCGGCGCCGGGCGCCTCGCCCTCGGGCGGCACTCCCTCTCCCTCGGCCGCTGTTTCCGGGGAGTCCTCGTCCTCGCCCAGGACCAGGCTCAGCGTGGTGGTGACCCCAGCCGCCACGATCGCCAGGACCACGATCACCGAGATGACGAAACTGCGGGATGCCAGCAGGCTTGCGGGACGCGGTTCGTCGGCGCCGTCGCTGCCGTACTCGCTGTCACTCACCGGAAACTCGCTTTCTGTGGGAGAAGAGGCTCACTCGCCACCGCCGCACTATTACTCTGCGTGATGGGTGAAGGCTGCGGAGGGGCGCCGGGCCCGCGCGCCGGCGGGGCCCAACGGCGCGCCGCGATGCGGCCGCTACGCGGTCGCGAGAAAGCTCACCAGCGAGGTCGCGCCGGCGATGACCACCACACCGCCCAGCACCATGCCGAGCCGACCCATGTGCTCTCCGCCCTCGCCCCGGCGCGCGCCGATGGCCATGGCCGCGCCGGCGGCCATGAGGCCCGCCAGGCACACGCCCAGTGCCACCCACTGCACCCACCGCAGGATGGCGAGGAGTCCTTCGGAGCCGGGGGGAGCCTCGGCACCGCCCGGGTCGGGCACAGCCATCGCCACGGCAACGAGAAGGTCGGTCATCGTCGGAAGCCTTTCCAGGATCAGGGGGTCGGGGGCGCGGCCGAGGGGACGGTCTCGGCGAAGAGGCGGTGTATGGCTCGCGGGGCGGTGGCCAAGGTGGGCGTCTGCAGCCGCCACTGCGGCACCCACGGGATGCGCCAGGTGCGG
The DNA here is from genome assembly GCF_013410565.1 of Streptomonospora nanhaiensis. NCBI lineage: Bacteria > Bacillati > Actinomycetota > Actinomycetes > Streptosporangiales > Nocardiopsidaceae > Streptomonospora > Streptomonospora nanhaiensis. Next base: position 4,070,384 of record NZ_JACCFO010000001.1, on the reverse strand, counting down.
GGAACACCTCCCGAGACAAGGCGGGCCAGGTCGCGCAGCGGTCGCGGCAGGGCTCCCGGCGCGTCGGCGATGAGAACGAGGCCGAGCAGGTCCGCGGCGATGTCTCCACGCGCCCACTCGGTGGCGGCGTGCCGGGCACGCATCAGGCCGTAGTAGTGGGTGCGGGCGACGAGCACGACCGTGGGCGGGGTCGGTGTCACCGGCCACGCGTGTCCCGCGCCGTAGCCGTAGCGGCTCAGTTCGGCCAGCGTGCTCTCGCCGGCGCCCCCGTGGACCCCCATCCACCAGAGGGGCACCGTCCAGTTGACGGTGCGCCGGTGGATGCGCGGTCCCGCCGGAACAGGGACGTGCGGCTGGGGCCGGTCGGGCCCCTGGGGGGCGGAGAGCGGGGTGGGGGCCGTGGGGGGCCGAGGCGCGCGGGGGGCGCCCTCTAGCAGGGGGTTCGTTTCTGACATCGGCCTTTCCGCAATTCACCGACCGTTCTTCCGGGGAAGTCGACAGCAAAAACCCCGCAGCCGCAAGCCGCAGGCATTTCAGGCATGTCCTAATATAACAACGCCGTGTTGCGGCACCACTTACCCCAGAAGCCTCCCCACGTGCCGACTTTCCAACTAAGTACCGATTTGTCACTGATTTGCGGTAAAAGCCGAGCACAAAGGAACCCCGCAAACCGGTCAGTTCCCGACAATCCAGCGGGTTGACCAGGGACTCCGCCCAGAAGGAGGAGGGACGTTGCCGGACGATGCCGCCAAGGGCACCGTCACCGCCCTGGCTGTAGGCTGCCTCCCCCTGCTGCTGGTAGCCGGCCTCCTGGGCGTTGCCGTGATGTCGGGGGACTCGTGTTCCCCCACTTCGGGAGTGACCATTGATCCGGACGAATTGCCTGGTAACCCCATTGGGCAGGGCCAGTGGCAGGGCGAGCAGTTGACCAACGCCGCACTCATAATGAACGCCGGTGCCGAACTCGGCCTCAACATCCGCGACCAGACCATCGGCGTGATGACGGCAATGGGAGAGTCTTCACTCATCGTGATCGACCACGGTGACGCCGCCGGACCGGATTCCCGCGGCCTGTTCCAGCAGCGGGACAACGGCGCGTGGGGCGATTACGAGGACCGCATGGACCCGACCACGTCAGCCACCATGTTCTTCGAAAAGCTGAGGGAGGTCGACGGGCGGGAGCAGATGGAGCCGACGCTGGTCGCCCACGAGGTCCAGCGCAACGCGGACGCCTACCACTACGCTCCGTACTGGGAGGATGCCCAGGCTGTCGTCAGCGCGCTGGTCGGCCTCGACTCCGTGCCCCTCGCCGCCCGGTCGTGCTCGGAGTCGGGGGGCGGCGCCCCGCGGATCAGTGAGGACTGCGAGCCCGTCGCCAGCGGCATCCATCCCTCGGCCTGCCGGGCCTACGCGGCCATCGTGGCCGAATTCGGCCAATGGTGGGATCCCCGAGCCGGGGTCGGCTGCTACGACCCGCGCGAGTGGGACAACGGGCAGGGCGACCACCCGGTCGGGCAGGCCTGCGACTACATGGTGGCCCCCGGCGGGCAGCCGCCCACCCCTGAGATGCACGCCCGGGCCGTGCAGGTCGTCCAGTGGCTGATGGAGCACCACGAGGCTCTGGAGATCAAGTACATCATCTACGACGAGGCCATCTGGAACCCCGACCTCGACCCGCCCGGGCGGTGGGAGGACGTGCGGCGCTTCGAGCCCCAGTACGACGCCAACCACGTCGGGATCACGGCGGCCCACGTCGACCACGTGCACGTCTCGACAGGGCCCTGGCACAACGCCAACGGAAGGTAGGACGGTTGCGCCCCCGGACGCCGGGGGCGCGCGTCGTGCGTCCAGCGGTGCCGGGGCGGTCCGTCCGGTCAGGGGAGTTCGCGGGTGTACATCTCCAGGCGGATGTCGCGGGCGGCGGCCATGTGGGCCTCGGCCCGGGTGGCGGCCGTGTCGGCGTCGCGGGCGTCGATGGCCTCCACGATTGCGGCGTGCTCGGCCAACGCGTTCTCCCAGCGGCCCGGGGCGGTCAGGGTGGTGGCGGGGTAGCGGGCCAGGTGGTCGTTGAGGCGCATGAGCAGGTCGGTGAGCGTCTGGTTGTGGCCGGCTGCCCAGACGGTCTCGTGGAAGGCGCGGTTGGCGGCGGCCATCGCCATGCCGTCCGCGGCGTCGGTGGCGGCCATGGCCTCGGCGGCGGCGCGCAGGCGGGCCAGGTCGATGCGCGTGCGGCGCTCGGCCGCCGCCCGCGCCGCCGCTCCTTCGAGGACGATGCGGACCTCGTAGATCTCCAGGATCTCCTCGGGACTGCGCACCCGCACGCGCATGCCGCGGTCGCCGCGCTCGACCAGCCCGTCCTGCTGGAGGCGGCGCAGCGCCTCGCGGACCGGGGTGCGGCTGACCCCGTAGCGCTCCGCCAGGGCGACCTCGCCGAGCGGGGCCCCGGCGTCGAACTCGCCCGCGACGATCGCCGCCCTCAGCTCCTTGTACACATCCGCCACGGATGCCGCCTCCCAGGTCGCCCTGCCGCCGGGTGGTGCGCAGGGTCTCGCGCAACTCAGGTATACGAGTGTATGCACCATGTGCGTAGCGCGCACACGCGCCGCGGGCCGGCGCCGCGCGTGCCGGGCGGTGTCGGCCCCGCGCACTACTGTGGGGGCCATGCTGGAGCAGAGCCGATGATCTCGGTCACCCGCGCCCAGGTCGTGGCCTACCGGTTCGCCGCCCACGGGCTGGCCCCCGGCGGCGGGGCCGACCCCGGCACCGTCCTGGCCACCGGCCTGCAGGACTACCCGCCGGGCCGCAGCGCCGGCCTGGCGCTGCGGCTGCGCACCGGCGCCCCGCCGGACTCCTCGGCCGCGTCCACCGTGCTCGTGCACAGCGTCCGCGGCGCCCTGCACCTGCACCGCGCCGCCGACCTCCCCCGCCTGGCGGCGGCACTGCGCGTCGAGGACGGCCACGACCTCCTCCGCCAGTCCATCGGGGAGTTCGCCGCCGAGCTCGCCGACGACGGCCTGTCCTTCGGCACCGCGCTGGACGAGGTCGCCGCCGCCATGCGGGCCGAGATCGCCGAGCAGCCCGCCCCGACCAAGGGTGAGCTGAGCGCGGCGGTGAGCCCGCGGGTGGACCCCCGCACCACCCCGTGGTGCTCGGGGTGCGGTGCCGCGCACGTCCAGGACCAGCTCTTCCGCATGGCCACACTCCAGGCCGGCCTGGTCGTGCGCCTCGACCCCGGCGCCCCGGGCCGCTTCCGCTACCACGCCGCCGGTCCCGCCTCCGCGCCCGCCCCTGACCCCGACCCCGACCCCGGCTCCGCCCGCGCCGACCTGGTCCGCGCGTTCCTCGCGGCCTTCGGCCCCGCCAAGCCCGCCCACCTCGCCGCCTGGCTGGGCCTGGTGCCCGCGGCCGGCCGCCGCTGGTGGGACCGCGCCGCCGGCGGCCTCGAACGGGTCGAGGTCGACGGCGGGCGGTTCTGGTTTCACCCCGACCGCCTCGCGGCGCTCCAGGACTCCCCCGCGCCCGCGGGCGTGCGCCTGCTCCCGCCCCACGACCCCGTCACCGAACTCGCCGACCGCCCGCTGCTGCTGCCCGACCCCGCCCGCCGCCGTGCCGTGTGGCGGCCCGCTGCCAACCCCGGCGTGGTGCTGGTCGACGGCGAGATCGCCGGGGTGTGGCGGCAGCGCCGCGAACGCGCGGAGGCCGTCGTGCAGGTCGAGCCGTTCGCACCGCTGCCGGTCCCCCGGCGCGAGGCCGCCGCGGCCGACGCCGCCGTCATCGCCGAGCACACCGGGGCGTCCGGGTCGCGCCTCGTCTTCGCCTGACCGGCCGCGCCCCGCGCACGGCACACCCCCGCACCCCACACCGCGCCCCCGCGCCCCCGCGCGGAGCGCCGGCGAATGCCCGCGCGGCGCCGGGGCAGTGGTCGCCCACTATGGACGCGACTGCTCGAAGCGGAGAGCTGCACCGCATCACCGACTTCAGCGCCCTGGTGGACCTGGTCCGCGCGCGCGACGGGCTCTACCTGCGCTACTCCCACGGGCCTGAAGCCGACGCCCACACCCAGAGCCGGGACTACGAGAGCGGCCTGGACCTGCCGGGCCTGTCGTGCACGGTGCTCGACCCCGAGCCGTGGTGGACCCGCCCGCTGGAGGACTGGCTGGCGCGCCAGGTCCGCAAGTACGCCGATCTCGGCGAGGCCGAGGAGGACCGCTACGCCTGGATCCTGACCGGCCGCGTCACCGCGCGCGGCCCCGACCACGAGCCCCTGCTGGCCGATGTCGAGCCCGTGGCCCGCCTGGACGACGCCGTGGTCTGCCGCGCCCGCGACCTCTAACACGAGCGCTTCGACCCCGGCCGCGACTCCACGACCGCCTGAACGCGCGGCCCGGGGCCGCGCGGGCGCGCCCGCGCGCCCTGCGGGTGCGGTGCCGGCGGGCGGGCGCGCGGGCGGGGGCGGTAGGGTCGCCGGATGGCAGCTGAGCAGGACGTGGACGGCGGACCGGTGGTCTTCGAGTGCTCCGCCGAGGGTCCCGAGGTGCGCGGGGTGTCCTCCGCGCTCGACCTCATCGGCGAGGCGTGGGGCACCGGCGCGGAGGTGGTCGTGGTGCCCGTGGAGCGGGTGGCCGACGACTTCTTCTCGCTGCGCTCGGGCGTGGCCGGTGATCTGACGCAGAAGTTCGCGCAGTACGGGGTCCGGCTGGTGGTGCTGGGCGACATCTCCGACCGGGTGGCGCGCGGCACCGCGCTGCGGGACTTCGTGCGGGAGGCCAACCGGGGCCGCCACGTGTGGTTCGCGGCCACCCGCGAGGAACTGGCCGCCCGGCTGGCGGCCGGCTAGCCGTCCGGCGGAGCGGGCTCCCCTCTCGGACTCCCCGGACTCCCCCCGGACTCCCGCAGAGCATTCGTGCGCGCCGTCGTGAGGCCGCTCAGGCGGGAGCGCTCGCGCGGAAGTGCGCGTGCGCCCGCCGGTACCCCCGGCCGCGGCGGGCGGGCGGGCGGTGCCGCCGAGCCGCGAGCGGTCGGCGCGCGGCCGGCCGGTCCGCTGGGCGGCGGCGCCGCTCCGGCCGCCGCCTCAGTCCTCGGCGAACGCGCGCAGCAGGGCCGCGCGGTGGGTGCCGATGTAGGTGATGTCCGCCCGGTAGAGGTCGAGGTGCCCGCCGTCGATGTGGGCCTGGAACGCCGCGCTGCCCTGGGCCGCGCGCTCGCGCATGTGGGCGGTCAGCGCCTCCAGCCGCGCCACCGCGGTGTCGAGCAGCCGGGCGTCGGCCGGGCACCCGTAGGCGCGGCAGAACAGGGCGGCCCGCCGCCCCTGATCGCGGGGGCCGCCGAAGCTGTCGGGGTTGGCCGGCGCGTGCAGCGGCGCGAAGCGGTAGACGGCGTAGGCGACGTCCCACAGGCGCGGCCCCGGGTGCGCGGTGTCGAAGTCGATGAACCCGACGACGCGGCCGTCGCGCACCACGGAGTTGTAGGGCGCCACGTCGCCGTGGCACACCACCTCGGCCGGCGCGCGGGGCGGCAGCGCCCAGGTGTCGCCGGGGGCGGCGGCGAAGGCGGCGGTGGCGTCGTGCAGGCGGCGCAGCAGCGCGGCGGCCGAGGCCAGGAGCCCGGGGGTGCGCAGGCCGGGCGGCAGCGCCTCGTGGACGTCGCCGTGCAGGTAGGTGAGCACCTCGCGGCCCTCGGGGTCGAAGCCCAGCGGTTCGGGGGCGCCGTCGAACCCGTGTGCGCGCAGGTGCCGCAGCAGCCGGTGGACGGTGGGCGCGGCCGCGCCGGCGGGGCGGTGCACGGTGTCGCCGACCCGGAGCACCTCGTTGACGCCGCCGCGCATCCGGCCGGACTCGGGCATGGCCTGCCCCTTCGTCGTGCCGCACGGGGGCGGCGGTGGCGGGCGGGGTACTGTTCTGCCGAAAAGGCAGGATATCCGGCAGGCGGGGGCTCGCATGGAGGCAGTGCCGTGGAATCCTCCGGCCGTCCGCGAGATTCGCGGCCAGGGGTACGCCAACACCGTCGAGGTGGTGCCGCGCAACGCCGAGGACCGCCACCCCGACAACTACCAGGTGATCCGCACCCAGCGGGTGCAGGACCCCTACGACCTCCGCGTGCTCGACGAGGTGGAGGTGCTGCGCCTGCTCGACCACGTCCCGTTCGTGCCCCGGGTGTTCTCGGTCGCCTACCGGGGGTGGGGCGAACGCGTCCTGACGCACGACTACCTGGGCCTGGTCTTCGACGAGCCCCCGCCGCCGCCGGAGTTCCGGGCGAACCTGCACCACTACGTGTTCGAGAACCTGGACGCGATCGCGCGCACGGACTGGACCTCGCCGAAGCTGCGCGACGCCTACGAGGCCGCGCTGCTGCACCAGGCGGAGAACATCGCCTACCTGTGCGAGTCCGTGCCGGGCAGCGACCACATCCCGCTCCCGGTGTGGTCGGACTCCCCGAGCATGGAGGAGGCGCTGACCGCGAACGTCATCCGGTGCGCCCGGTTCGCCGAGCGCCGCTTCGGCGAGGACGGCCTGCGCCGGATGGGCCTGCTGACGGCGGGCGAACTGGAGCGGCGGCGCGAGCAGTTCCACACCCCGCCCGCCCCGGAGGGCCGCCCCACCCGCCTTGTCCACGGCGACCTCCACCTGGGCAACCTGACGGCGCGCTCGCGCAAGGTCGTGGACCCGACCGATCCGCCCTCCTACGCGGTGGGGATCGTGGACTGGGAGCTGGCCGGCTTCATGGGGCAGCGGAGCGGTCTCCGGCACGAGCGCGCCGTGGTCGAGCTGCGGTGGCGGCGTCAACCCGGCAAGCTGCGCGGGGAAATCCCGCCCCAGAGCGACATCCGGGCCGAACTGCTGCGGCTGACCGCTCAGTCGGCCTACACGGACGTGCTGCGGGCCACCGAGAAAGTCGCCGAAGGGGCCTCGGAGCGGCGGCTGTCGGTGGAGGCGGCGGTCAGGTCCGTCGTCGCCTTCCGCCAGTTGTTCCTCGGCCACGGCGACCCGGTCGAGACCCAGAACGCGGTGCGCGCCGTCGCCTTCGACGAACGAGCCAGCGGCCCCCGGTTCTCCCCGTACCCGCCGCAGCGCCTCAAGTGGCTGGTGCCCGCGACGGCGCCCGAGGCGCACGCCGCGGTCGCCGCCGACGTCCCCGGGGGTGTCTCTGTACTCGCGGGCGTGTCGCCCACCGCCGCCAAGAGCCGAGACCCGGGGTTCAAGGCCGCGCCCCGCGCCGGGGGGGGCCAACCGGGCCGGCGCCCCGCTGCGGCCGGGCGTCGTGGCGTCGCGCCCCGACGGCAGCCGGTACATTCCCCGCGGCAGGAGATGACACGTCCGGGCGGCGGATGCCGCCCGGGAGGGAGGGAAGGAACCGCGCGATGGTGCGCAGGGCGCAGGACCGTACCGACACCGGCGGCGCCGGGGCATGGCGGTGGAGCCGGACGGCGCAGACGCGGCGCACGTTCCTGGCGGCCGCGCGCGAGGTGTTCACCGAGAAGGGCTTCGCCGACGCGTCGGTGGCCGAGGTGGTGAAGCGGTCCGGGCAGAGCGTGGGCAGCCTCTACCACCACTTCGGCGGCAAGACCGAGCTGTACCTGGCGCTGTGGGAGCAGCACCAGGCCGAGCACGAGGAGAGCGCGGCCGCGGCGGTGGCGCGGGTGCGGGCGCGGGCCGGGGACGACCGGCTGGAGCAGTTCATCGCCGGCACGCGGGCCTACCTGCGCGGGTCCTGGGAGCGGCGGGACCTGGCGCGGCTGTTCGTGAGCGGCGACGGCCCCCCGGGGTTCGAGACGGTGCGGCGGGCGCGCGGGGGCGAGTGGGTGCGGCAGAACGCGGTGCTGCTGGACGCCCGGCAGGAGCCGGTGGACCGGTTCATGGTCTCCGTGCTGACCGTGGTGATCGGCGAGGCGGCGCGCGAGGTCGCCGAGTGCGCGAGCGAGGCGGAGGCCGAGGCGGTCGCCGAGGCCACGGCGGCGCTGATCCGGCGGATGGACCCGTTGACGCCGCTGGAGTAGCCGAACCGGGCCGGCCGGGGCGGCCGCTTCGCGCGGGCCGGGCCGGGGCGCGGATCACCGCTGAAAGAACCGGTTGCGGGTCTGGTCAGGAAATGTGACCCATGGCACTCTTGGGCCCATTACTAGAACACTCTTCTAGGAATGGAGTGTCATGGCGGCCGTCTCCCCGAGGACTCGTTGGAAACTGGGCGCACCGCGGGCGGGCGGCATCAGCGCCACGGACACCGCGCCCTACGGCTGGGCCCCGCTGGTGGTGCTCTTCCTCGTCGGGCTGGTCGACCGGATCGAGGCGTCCCTGCTGACCGGAACCCTGCCGCTGATCCAGGCGGAGTGGGGGTTCAGCGACACGGCGGCCGGCAGCATCCCCACCGCCGCCGCGATCGCCTCGGCGGCCATCGCCATCCCGGCCGGCTACCTCAGCGACCGCCACAACCGGACCCGCGTCATCGCGATCGTCGTGTTCTGCTGGGCGCTGGCCACGGTGGGCTCGGGCCTGGCCGTGGGGTTCGCGATGTTCTACGCCATGCGGGTGCTGCTGGCCACCGCCGAGCAGGTCGACAACCCCGCCTCCAGCAGCCTGCTGGCCGACTACTACCCCCCGACCAACCGGCCCAAGGCCTACGGCTGGGTGCGCATGACCACCTACCTCGGGGGGATCGGCACCATCCTCGCCGGCGTGCTGGGGGAGTTCCTGGGCTGGCGGGCGGCGTTCGTCATCATGGCGCTGCCCGGGGTGGTCGTCGCCCTCGTCTGCTGGCGGCTGGCCGAGCCCCGGCGCGGCCACCTCGACGCCCTCATCGCCCGCTCCGGCACCGCCGCGCCGGCCGACGCGGCGGCGGCCGCCGCCCGCACCGACCCGCCCGCCGCCCGCGCCTACGGCGGCGTGCCGGAGGCCGGGCCCGCGCCCGGCCCCGCCGACCCCGCAGCGGCTCCGCCGTTCGGCCGCCAGGTCCGCGAGGTCGCGGCCATCCCCACGCTGGGGCTGCTGTCGGTGGGCCTGATGTTCCTCACGGCCGGGCTGCTGGGGATCGCCTACTGGATGCCGAGCTACCTCACCCGCGCCCACGACGTCGGCACCGCGGCCGCCGGGTCGATCTCGGGGGCGATGTCGGTGCTCGGCGTCGTCACCGGCACCCTCGTCGGGGCGTGGCTGGGCCGCCGCGTGCACGGCGCCGTGCGCGGCGGGCGGGTCAGCCTCGCGGGCGTCGGAACGCTGCTGGGTGCCGCGGCGCTGGTCGCGGGCCTGCTGTCCGACTCGCTGCCGCTGTTCACGGCCATGCTGTTCCTGTCGTCGTTCTTCGGCGCCCTGGCGATCCCCTGCGTGATGGCGTCGGTGGCCGACGTGGTCGGCGCCCACTCGCGCGGCCTGGGGTTCGCCGCGCTGAACCTGCTGGTCACCGTGGGAACGGCGGTGGGACCGCTGGCGGTGGGCGTGGCCTCCGACGCCACCGGTTCGCTGGCCACGGCGTTCATCATCCTGTCGGTGCCCAAGGTGGTGGGCGGGCTGTGCATGCTCGCCGCCCGCTGGACCTTCGAGCGCGACGCCGAGAAGGTCCTGGTCGCCGCGCGGGCCTGACCGCCCGAAAAGGGGCGGGCGCCCACCGGCCGGTGGGCGCCCGCCTCGCGGATGCGGCGCGAAAGCGGTCCGCTCAGGCGGCGGCGTCCGCCGCCGGCGCCGGGGCGCCCGGCCGCCGCCAGATGCGCAGAATCCGGGCCAGCGCGATGAGCAGCAGCGCCGCGACCACCCCGCCGATCCCCAGCGCCCAGGGCCCGTAGTTGAGGGCGATGGCCGGCAGCAGCGCCGTGACCAGGCCGCCGCCCACGAACGGGCTGAAGAAGGGCGCCCGCAGCGCGTAGGCGCGCGCCGCGTCGGTCTTGAGGCCGGGGTCGGCGGTGCGCAGCAGCATCAGGCCCACCGAGGCCACCGCCGTGAGCGAGCCGAAGTTGACGATGGAGTGCTCGAACCAGGAGTCGCGGAACATGCGCGGCCCGGCCCAGTAGAAGAACCCCACCGCCACCGCGGCCGCCACCACCATGAGCAGGCTCAGCGGCACGATGTTGGCCAGCACGACCGGCACCGAGATCGAGGCCACCGCCGAGACGACGAGCAGGTCCAGGGCGGCGCCCTGGATGGCGCGCAGGCTGCCGGTGTCCACGGCCTCGCCCAGCCGGGTGCGGCCGATGACGGCCTGCACGACCGCGCCGCCGATCATGGCCAGCGGGAACAGCGGCACGCCCGGCACGACCAGGCCCAGCAGGTACTGCAGCACCCAGCCGATGAAGACGGCCACCGCGATCAGCGCGCCGTGGAAGGCCAGCCCGTCGACCAGGTCGCGGTTGAGGGTGACGCTGCCCAGGCCGGAGCGCTCCTCGCGGGGCAGGATCTCCGGCGCGGTCTCGCTGCCGGTGCCGCCGCTGCCGGCGGCGTGGCGCAGGTGGCCGCGCCGGGCGCCGATGTTGATCAGCACCATGCCCATGACGATGCCGAAGATCAGGCCGCCGGTGGCCGAGGCGAGTCCGAGCGGGCCGCCGTCGGCCCAGCCCAGGTCGGCGTAGACGGGCGCCATGCCGCCGGCGGTGCCGTGGCCGCCGGGCCAGCCCACCTCGATGAGCGTGCCGAACATGGGCCCGACGTCCCACACCGGCATCAGCAGCGCGCCGCACACCAGCATCGGGACGCCGATCATCAGGAAGTCGCCGATGTAGCCGAACAGCAGCTGCGGCGCGATGAGGTGGTAGCTCTGCCGCACGTTGGGGATGCGCACGCCGATCAGCATCGGCGCGAACACCACGGTGATGAGGATGCCCGGCAGCCCGGCCCACGTGGTGATCATGCTCTCGGGGAACAGGCCGGCGCCGTAGGGGCCGAGCGCGGCGCCCAGCACGCCGCCGATCAGCGCGGCCGGGATGAACAGCCGGCGCAGCGGCGCGAGGAGCAGCCGCAGGACCACGCCCGCGAGGATCAGCAGCCCGAGGGCGGTGAGGGCGAAGAAGAGGGTGTTGACGGTGTCGCCGCCGACTTCGGCTGTGGGGAACATGGCGCTCCTTGCGGGCAGATGGCCGGTTGGGGGGATTCAGGGAAGGGCTCCCGCGCACCCGCGGCGCCGCGCGGGCGCGGTGGGCGCGCGGGGGTCAGGGGCGGCGGGCGAACCGCGCCGCCGTGAAGGGCGCCAGGCTGTCGGGGCGCGCGCCCGTGCGCGCCCAGAAGGCCAGCGCCTCGGCCACCGCCGGGGCGATGGCGAACCCGTGCCCGGTCCAGCCGGTGCCCACGAAGGCGTTGGCGGTGCCGGGGACGCGGTCGATGACGGGGATCTCGTCGGCGCTGCACGACTCCGGGCGGGAGGCGTCGGCGAGGTCGAGTTCGGCGTCGGCGAGCGCGGCGTAGACCTCGGCGGCGGTGGCCAGGTTGCCGCGCACGTTGGCCTCGACGGGCTCACCCCGGCCGAGGTCGGGGTTCCACCGGCCGCGCCAGCCGCCGCTGACCATGACGCTGCCGTCGGGCAGCGGCTTGAGGGAGAGCGAGCGGTGGTCGTGGCCGATGAGGTGGGTCATGGGCGGGTCGGCCTTGGGCCGCACGCGCAGCGCCTGGGGCAGGACGCGCCACACGGGCAGGTCGACCCCGAAGGCGTCGCGCAGCAGGTCGGGGGCGCCGGTGTTGTTGAGCACCAGCAGGGCGCGGCCGACCTCGATCCGCTCGCCGCCGGCGGTGGTGACGGCGGTGACGCGCCCGCCGGAGCGCTCGACGCCGGTGACGGGGGTGTGCTCCCGCACGGCCGCGCCGCGCTCGCGGGCGGCGGCGGCGAAGGCGGTCGTGGTGGCGGTGTGGTCGGCGGTGCCGTCGAGGGGGCAGTAGAGGGCGCCGCGCACGGCCGGGCCGAGGTGGGGTTCGAGGTCGAGGACGCGGTCGCGGTCGAGCACCTCGGTGGGCACCCCCTGGGCGGTCTGCGCGGCGGCGTGGGCGTGCGCCGCGACCAGGCCGCCCCGGGTGCCGGTGGTCTCCTGCTCGATGAGGTTGAGGCCGCCGGTGCGCCGGTAGCCGGTGTCGTGGCCCAGGCGGTCCGCCAGGGTGGGCCACAGCCGGTAGGCGGCCCGCATCAGCGGAAGCTCGCGCAGGTCGCGGCGGTTTCCGCGGACGCCGCGCCGCCCGAAGCCGCCCGAGGCGCCGGAGGCCAGGCCGGCGGCTTCGAGGAGGAGGACGTCCTCTCCGGCGTCGGCGAGCATCCAGGCGGCGGCGCAGCCGTGGACGCCGCCGCCGATAATCACGAACTGGTGTTTCATCGGGTTCGGTTCCTTGCGACGAGATCTGCTTCACAGTGAGCGTAGTATTCACTTCATGTTCGATTCAAGGATGAAATGAAAACTTCACAGATGTCCGGCGGTCCGGACGGTCCCGGTGACGAGGGCAAAGACGGCGGCGGTGGCGGCGCGGCGGCCGGGCACGGCGCCGAGGACGGCGGGTTCCGCGCCCGGGTGACCGCGCGGCTGGCGCGGCTGTCGCCCCGCGAGCGCGCGGTCACCGACTTCCTGCTGAACCGCCCGGCCGAGGCCGTGACGGCGTCGGCCGCCCAGCTCGCGGCCATGACCGGCACCAGCGACGCGACCGTGGTGCGCACCGCCCGCTCGCTGGGCTACAGCGGGCTGCGTGAGCTGAAGCGGTCGGTCCTGGACATGCTGACCGCGCGGCGCGACCCCGCCCTCGTGCTCGACCAGCGCCTGGAGGGCCTGGGCGGCGCCCCGGTGCTGGAGCGCGTGATCGCCGACAGCGCCGACCTGCTGCGCCGGCTGCCCGACGTGCTGGACGCGTCGGCGTTCGCGGCGGCGGTGGAGGCGATGGCCGGCGCCGAGCGGGTGGTGGCCTACGGGATCGGCCCGGCGTCGGCGACCGCCCGCTACCTGGCGATCGAGGTCGGCCGGCTGGGCCGGCGCAGCCGGGCGGTGGAGGCGTCGGGGTTCCGGCTGGCCGACGACCTGCTGGACATCGGTGCGGGCGACGTGGTGGTCGTGGTGGCGCCGCTGCGGCTGTTCCGGGAGATCGAGGCCCTGCTGGACCACTGCGCGGAGGCGGGCGCGGAGGTCGTGGTGATCACCGAGGCCCTGGGCCCGGCCGTGCGCGGCCGCGTGCGCACGGTCCTGGTGACCCCGCCCTCCACAGCGGGCGCGGCCGACGAGAACTTCGCCCCGTGGCTGGTGGCCCACGCCCTCACCATGGACCTGGCCGCCCGCGACCGCTCGGGCTCGGTGGCCGCCCGCCAGCGCCTCAACCGCCTGCGCGCCGCGATCGCGGGCACCGAGATCGACGTCGACGTGGTGTCACCGGCCCCGAGCGGGCAACCGCCCCGGGGGGGCGCCTGAGCGGCCCCGCCCCGGCAGCGGGCCGGGGGCCGGCCGGAACGGCGGGGCGCGGAGGGCTCAGGGCCGCCGGGGCGGCCGTCGCGGTGGCATGCTGGAGAGGTCCCCAGCCTCTCCACCCGAAAGGCGCCAGGTGCCCGAGGTTCCCCAGCGTGTGATCGTCGAGCGGGCGCTGCCCACGCCCCCGTCCGTACGCGGCTCCACAAGCCTGTACCTCACCGAGGCGGGCCGCCAGGGGATCGCGGCCGAACGGAAGATGCTGTTCGTCGGCACCGAACCGGCCGCCGAGCACGTCGCCGCCGCCCTGGAGGTGCCGCCCGGATCCCCGGTGGTCGCCCGCCGCAAGATGTTCTGGGCCGAGGGTGTCCCCGTGCGGATCGCGACCAGCTTCTTCCGCCCCGACGTCGCGGAGGGCACCCGCCTCGCCGACGAAGGCTTCGTCCTGCCCACCCTCCAGGCCGCGATCGAGGAACTGGGCCACACCTTCGCCCGCGCCGATGAGACCCTGACGGCCCGCCCGCCCACGCCGTACGAGGCGGACCTGCTCGGCGTCGCCGGCGAATGGGTGGTGCAGATCCTGCGCGTCAGCACCAGCACGGCCCGGATCCCCGTCCACGCCCTGGAGACGGTCTGCGCCGCCTCCCGCCACGTCTTCCGGATCGGCCAGGCCGCCGGCAACGACCGGTTCTGACCCCGGCCTCCCGCCGGGAGGCCGGGGCGGCCGGGGCGGTCAGACCCGTCCGCTGCCTCGGCAGCCCGGCCAGGGGCGCCTCCGTTGGCCCAACCCCGCCACACCGCCCGGGCGGCGCCGGGCGGCCCCCGGCGGGGTCTCCCGCGCCGGGGGCCGCGCGCGCATCGGGGCCGGGTCAGCCGATGAAGCGGTCCATCCAGTCGTCGTGGGCGGCGACGCTGGTGTAGATGTCGGGCGTGGTGCCGCAGACGCTGCCGACTCCTCGGGAGTCGACGCCCGCGACGCGCCACTCGCCGCGGACCCGGGTCAGCAGGGGCGAGCCCGAGTCGCCGCCGCAGGGGCCGCGCACGCCCTCCGGGTTGTCGGTGCAGATGTCGCCGGCGCGGATGCCCCAGGCGCCGTCGCCCTCCTCGTCCACCTGGCACTCCCGGGCCGAGGCGGGCAGGGTGACGGTGTCCAGTTGCTGGAGCTGCTCGGGCAGCTGGCTGGGGTCGTTGGCGTCGGTGCTGGTGTAGCCCCAGCCGATCTGGCGGACCTCCGTGCCCGGCCGGGGCATGCGGCGGTCCAGGCGGATCGGCTCGACCGGGGCCTCCTCGGCCAGGCGCAGCAGGGCGATGTCGGCGCCGGAGCCCTCGTCGGCCAGGTACCGGTAGTCGGGGTGCACCTCGATGCCGGCGACCTGGACCACGTGCCCGCCCTGGGTCCGGTCGTTGGAGCCCAGCCGCAGGTGGAACATCCCGGGGTCCAGCACCTCGAAGGGCTCGCCGCTGTCGCTGAGGGCGGTGACGCAGTGGGCGGCGGTGACCACCCACTCCTCGTCGACCAGGGCGCCGGTGCAGCGGTGGGAATCGGGCACGCCGTTGCGCTCGTACTGCAGTGACGCCGCGAAGGGGTAGGGCTGGTCGGCGGGCTCGCCGCCGATGATCATGGGGGTGGGGCCGGTGGAGGGCTCGGGCTCGTCGGCGTGGGCGGTGCCCGCCCCCGTCACGGCGCCCAGCGCCACCGCCGCCAGCGCGGCGCCGCCCAGCATCCGCAGGCCGCGCCGCGGCCGGGCGGAGGCGGTGCGCGCGGTGCGCGCGGGCCCGTCGTCCGCGCCGTGGTCCCGCGACCGCACGTCGTTGACCGTTGACCCAGGCAGCTCCGATCCGTGTGGTGCCGGTGGCCCACGGGGGCGGGGCACCGGTACGGCTCAGGGGCGCCCCCGCGCGGCGGCGGACGCGGGCCGGGAGGCGGGCGCGCGCCGATGGGTTGTATGCGATTTGCATACACAAGCGCGGCTCGCCGCCGTCCGCGCGGCGCCGTCGGCGGTTGCCGAAACGTGGGTCCGGCAGGCGCCCGCGGCGCCCGCATGTCGCTTTGCCGCGCGGAACAGTACCGCTTTCGACGTGTTTGGTAAATGTTCGTCACGTCTGCGGTGGTAGCGGCATCGGATGCCGAAAAGCCGTGCCCCGCAGGCGATGCGCGCACGCGTCGGCGCGGCGGGCGGGGCGCTCCGGGAGCGCCCCGCCCGCCGCATCGGCACCGCCGGCCGCGGTGCCGGACCGGAGCCCTCCCACGCGCCTAGGAGGGCTCCGGTGTCCTTGGGGGCCGGTTCTACGGCGCGGCCAGCGCCTCGGTGGGCGACAGGCGCGAGGCGCGGATCGCCGGGTACAGGCCGGCCAGGCCGCCGATCACCAGCGTCGCGGCCACGCCGCCGAGCACCGCCCAGGCCGGCACGACGACCGGCCCACGTCGTGGCCGTCCACGACCACCTGCCCGGTGGTGGGCAGCGGGTAGTCGGCCGCGGCCTCCTGCGCGTCGTCGCCCTCCAGCGCCACGACCACCTCGATGACGGTCTGGGCGTCCTGCTGCTCGGTGGCGGGCTCGATGACGGTGGTGACCTCCTCCACGGCGCCCGCGACGGTCTGGCCGTCGGGCAGGGTCACCTCGACCTCGCCGCCGTCCTCGACCAGGCGCTGGTCGGCGGGCTCCAGCTCGGTGGTGACCAGCTTCTCGGTGCCGGTGTAGTCCAGCACGGGCGCGCCGGGCTGGACCTGGCCCCCCTCCTCGGCCTGGAGGCTGTCGACGCGCACGGCGCCCGGGGCGAACAGCACGCTGCCCAGCTCGACGGTGCCCGTGACCTCCAGGCCGCGGTCGTCCTGCCACTCCATGACGGCCGCCGCCGTGCCCTCGGTGAACGCCGAGTCGACGGTGAACCCGCCGTAGCCCAGCTTGCTGAGGTTGCGCTCCAGCTGCTCGACGTCGGCGCCCTCGGTCCCCACCGCCATCGGGCGGTAGGCGGGCTCGTCGCCGTACATGACGGTGACGGGGCGGTTGTCGACCTCGAACAGGGTCTCGCCGCGGCCGACCTCCGCGCCGGTGCCGGGCACCCGCGTCAGCGTGCCGCCGGCGCGGGCCGCGGCGGTGGCGGCCGGGCCGAACCCGAGTTCTCCCGAGGCGGTCTCGACGTCGCTGATGGTCTCGCGGGCGACCTCGGTGGTGGCCGGCGGCAGCCCGCTGGACGCCTCGCTCTCGGGGGTGCCCCCGCCCAGGCCGTAGGCGAGCGCCCCGCCGGCGGCGGCCAGCAGGACCGCGCCGGCGGCGGCGGTGAGGGCGCGGCGGCGGCCCCAGCGGCGCCGGGACCGCGCGGGGCGCGGCCCGCCGTCCGGGGCGTCCGCCGGTGCGGGAGCGGCCCCGGCGCCGCCTTCCGCGCCGTCCTCGGCCCCGCTCCGCGCGGCGCCAGCCCGCGCGGCGCCCGAGGGCGCCGCGGGCGCCCCCGAGGCCGCCTCCGGGTCCGCGCGGGACTCGTGCCGCCCCGGCGGGGCCACGGGGTCCCCGGCGCCGCCGCGCCCCTCCACGACCGGTTCGCCCATCACTGGCCTCCCCCGCTGGGACCGCCGTTGGGCAGGTGCTCCCGGCACGTCTCCATGGCCTCCTCAAGCTGGGGGTCGGCCTTCAGCTCGGGCGTGATCATGATCCCGACCCGGCCGGGCTCGGGGTCGGGGTAGTCCTCCACACCCTCCTCGCGCATGCACTCGGCGAACTCCTGGGCGGCCTCCTGCATCTCCGGGTCGGGTTCGCCGCCGGCGGTACCGCCCATGCGGTACTCCTCGCACTCGCGCATGGCGCTGTCCATGGTCAATCGTGCTGTGTGATGGCATGGCGCCCGGCTGGAGAAGCTGAACGCCGAAGCGGCCATCCGCTACCTGAACACCGAGTACAGCAGCTGCGCGTGGACGGCTTCCCCCGACGGTCTCCAGGCGGGAGACCTGTGGGTGACCACCTACCTGCCGCTGTCGGAGGAGACGGCGGACCTCGCCCTAGAGCGGCACGCCGAGGGGCAGCGGCTCGCAACCGGGCCCGACGAGCTTTTCCGCCTCCAGCGCGACCAGCTCAGCGATCCGGCGTGGCTCGGTGACGATACGCCCAAGATTGAGGACCACCGAGAAGAACCCCGCCGCTTCGGCGACCGCAGTGTGCTCGTCCATGTGCATTCGGTGGCACGGCAGAACGAATACACCGCCACCACCAGCCTCCTGGTGCTGGACGGCGAACGCCTCACGGCCGTCGAGTACTCCGTGACCGACCACGCGCCGATACGCGAATCCGGCGGCGTCGTCTCCCTGCTGGAAACCATCGCCGAGGACATGGGCTGGTAGCTCGCGGGCCGCCCCGTCCATTGCCACACCAGATCGGAAAGCCATGCATGAGAGCACCATGCCCTCCCCCGTGCCGCCGCCCAGGGGCCCCGGTCCGAGGCCGCGCCGCCTGCGCGGCGCCGGCCGACCGCCCGTCATCCTCGTGGCCTTGCTCGTCTCGGCCGTCTCCCTCATCGGGACCATGGTGCGCATCGAGACCGCCGGCCCGCTGCTGCCGATGAGCAAGGCGATGGACGCGTCGGCACGGCCGCCCACGCACCAGTACTCCCTGCCGCGTGATCCGTGCGCGGGCGCCACCGTGGACCAACTGCGCCGCGTCTCCGCGGTCCTCCCCTCGACCGGGGTCTATGTCGGCACTTCGGCGACGTGCGACTGGTCGGCGGTCTTCTCTGACGGAACCACGGGCGGGCTGGAGATCAGTTACCGCTCCGCCGCGCCCGAGAACAGCGAGGACCCGCTGGAGGCGGAGGCGGCGGCCATACGCCGATATCGGCAGGACACCGTGCAGTTCACCTCCGACAACAGCCACACCGAAGTGGAGGAACTGCGCTACCTGCCGGACCTGGGCGAGCAGAGCATGCTCGTCTACGCGGACCTGAACCCGGACCCCCGGACCCCGTCGCCCATGGCCCTGGTGTTCGTCCGCCAGGACAACATGAACCTCACGGTTACGGCCTACGACTCTTTTGAGGGCACCGAGGGAGTTCCCGACTACCGAGGCGACGAGGATGTCCTACTGGATATCGCCGCACAGGCTCTGCGCAACGTGGACTGAGCGTCCATCATCGGCGGCCGGTGGCCGCGTTCAGCCGTCGTGCACGGTGATGGCGTAGCCCTCGGGGCCGGTGAAGGTGAAGGCGCGGCCGAAGGGAGTCTCCCGGAGCGGACCGGTGATCGTGACTCCGGCAGCGGCGAGGCGGTCGTGCACCTCCTGGGAGTCGGTGGCACGGAGCCACAGGGCCACTCCCAGACCCGGCCGGCCGGTGCTGTCGAGATCCACCCCCGGAAGCGGTTCCCGGACGGCGAAGGGAATGGGTTCGGTGGTGAACACGACAGCGCCGGGCGGAGAGGCGGGGGCCCTGCGCAGGCCCAGGTGCCGCTCGAAGAACGCGGCCGCGGCCGCGACGTCGCGCACCTGCAGGGCGACGAAGTCGGGCCCGGTGACGGCCGCGGGCGCGGAGGCCGCGTCGGATCTGCTGCTGACGGTCATGGACAACCCCGTTCTCATGTCAGGACATTGACATAACAGACGCTACACACCCATCGCCGTCTATGTCAAAATCCTGACATGCAAGATCGAGCCCCCGTCGAACCGCCCCATCCCGCCCGGGACGTCACCGAGCACGTGGGCTACCGCCTCAAGCGGACCGCCGCGGCCCTGCGCGGCGCCATGGACCACACCCTGCGCGAGCACAGCCTGACCGTTCCGCAGTACGCCTGCCTGGAGCTTCTGGACGAGCGCCCCGGCATGTCCAACGCCGAACTGGCCCGCGCCGCCTTCGTCACCCGGCAGTCCATGAACGTCGTCCTGCGCGGCCTTCAGGAGGCGGGGCTGATCACACGTCCGCCCACCACCGACCACGGCCGTGCCCTGCCCGCCCACCTCACCCCCGCCGGAAAGGACCGGCTCGACGGCGCCCGCCGTGCCGTCTACGCGGTTGAGCGGCGGATGATCCAGGCGGTCCCCGAAAACCGCCTGGCCGACCTCCTCGACGACCTCGACCGCATGGCCGCCGCCCTCGGCGGATAGCCGCTGAGGTGCGGTGCGGTGCGCGGGCGCCACCGGCGCACGGCCGCGCCCGCCCGCACCCGCGCCTAGACTCGGAGGGGCCGGCCGCCGGTGTCCGCGGCCTCATCAACTCCGCCTGCTCAGGAGCGTCCGACCGTGCCGTCCTCGCCTCGACCGCTGCCCGTCGTCCCCCTGGACGACGGCGCGCCGCAACTGCGCGGGGACTGCGCGAACTGCTTCGGGCTGTGCTGCGTGGCCCTGCCCTTCGCCGCATCGGCGGACTTCGCGGCCGACAAGGCCGCCGGCCAGCCCTGCGGCAACCTCCAGGCCGACTTCCGCTGCGGGATCCACGCCCGGCTGCGCGATCGCGGCTACTCCGGATGCACCGTCTTCGACTGCTTCGGCGCCGGGCAGCGGGTGTCGCAGGAGACGTTCGGCGGCCGGTCCTGGCGCGAGGACCCCGGCTCGGCGGGGCGGATGTTCGCCGTCTTCCCGGTGGTCCAGCGGCTGCACGAACTGCTGTGGTACCTCACCGAGGCCCTGTCCCTCCCGGCGGCCGAGCCGCTGCACGCGGACCTGCGCGGCGAACTGAAGCGCGTCGACGGCCTGGCGCGGGGCGGCCCCGAGGAGCTGGAGCGGCTGGACCTCGCGGCCCTGCGCGCCGAGGTGAACCCGCTCCTGCTGCGCGCCAGCGAACTCGCCCGCGCCGAGGTCCCCGGCCGCCCCAAGAGCCCCAAGAAGCGCAACCGGCGCAACGCCGACCTGCTCGGCGCCAACCTCAAGGGGGCCGACCTGCGCGGGGTGGACCTGCGCGGCGCCCTACTCATCGCGGCGGACCTGCGCGGGGCCGACCTCCGCCGGGCCGACCTGATCGGCGCCGACCTCCGCGACGCCAAGGTGGCGGGCGCCGACCTCACCGGCGCCCTGTTCCTCACCCAGCCCCAGGTCAACGCCGCCAAGGGCGACGCGGCGACCCGGCTCTCGCCGGGCCTGGAGCGCCCGAGCCACTGGTAGGCCGAGCGGCCCCGGCCGCCTCGCCGCCTCCGCCCTCGGCGGCCGGCCGGTGGGAGGATCGGTCCATGACCACGGTGTCCGGTGACTTCGAACTGACCATGGACGAACTGCGCGTCGTGGCGCGCTTCGTGGCGGAGACCGCTCAGGAGGTCCTCCCGCTGTTCGAGGAGGAGGTCCCGGGCGATCCCCGTCCGCGCGCGGCCGTCGACGCGGCATGGGAGTTCGTCAACGGCGCGAACCGGACCAGGCTGCAGCGCACGACGTCCTTGGACGCCCATCGGGCCGCGAAGGAGGCGGGGACCGAGGCCGCACGCCTGGCCGCCCGCTCGGCCGGGGACGCCGCATCGGCCGCCTACCTGCACCCGATCGCGAAGGCCACCCAGGTGGGCCACATCCTGCGCGCCGCCGCGAGCGCCGCCCGGATCGCCGAGTTGCACGCGGGCGGCGATCCCGCCGTGGGGGACATGATGATCGAGAAGGCCCGCGACCGCGCCACGCCGACGCTGGTCTCCGTCCTCCGCCGGTACCCGCTCGCACCGACCGCCAAAAACCGCGTCGCGCAACTCATGAGCGCGTTGGACGCATCCCTGCGCGCAACACCCTGGGGCCGGAGGAAGACCGATGGACCAGGGGCGGACGGTCACCGCTGCTCGTCGGGCTCGGTTCTTTGAGCGGTGTTGCCGGTGCTTCGCAGGGCGGCGGCGGTGTCGTCGTAGACGAGCAGGCCGTCGGCGCGCAGGCGCACGCCCGGTGTCGGCGGGTGCGGGACCAGCCGGGCGTCGTGCATCAGGTGGCGTACCTGGGCGCCACGAGCGACGGAGGCGAAGTCGGCGATCAGCCGGCGGTGGCAGCGCCACCAGACCGCCTCACTGCACATGACGGCGGTACGCGCCGAGGCGGCTTCCCGGAGCAGCCGGTCCATGGCGGCCACGAACTCCGGGGAACGCGTGTGGGCCGCGTACCCCCGAAAGGAGGCGTTCCGCCAGACGACATCGGGAGAGTCCGGCGGCACCTTGCGGAAGCCGCCGAGGTCCTGTTCCCAGCGGTAGGCGATGCCGACCTGCGGCAGCCACTCGGCGAGGCGGTCGCGGATGAGGTCGGGATCCCGGCGGCTGCCCGGCCCGATGCGCACGTCCACCACGGCTTCCACCCCGGCGCCGCGCAGCAGGGTGGCCAACCGCTCCCGCCCTGCGGTGCTGTGCCCGAAGGTAAGCAGTTCACGGCCGGCCACAGCACTCACCGCATCCGACTCCTCCCCCTGTGGCCCCCCACCTCATCCCGCCTGCCCGCCACCATCCCCGCATGTGCGGGGAGCACGCCCTGGCCGACGTGCCCGACCTCGCCGCCGAGGGACCATCCCCGCATGTGCGGGGAGCACCCTTCATCACCTGGGGCGATGGCGGGCGTTATCAAAAGTTGATACAGGTCCCGCCGCCGAGCTTAACGCCGACCCCACGGACCACCCCTTCAGCCCTACCCCGCCATCGCTCGTTCCGGCTCCTGGGTGTAGTCGTCCGCGCAGGCCTCCGCGACAGCCGACTCCGGTACGGGGGCCGAGATGATGCCGTCCAAGGCCGTCCTCGCCCTCTCCAACTCGGCGATCGCCGTGGTGATCCGCAGGCGCTCCGCCTCCAGCGCGTCGGTGATCTCCGGGCAGACCGGGGCCAGGTAACGGCCCTCCACCACCATGCACGGCAGGATCTCCGCGATCAGGGCCGTGCCCAGGCCCGCCGCCAGCAGGGTGCGGATGTTGCCGACCCGCGCCACGTCGTCCTCGCCGTACTCCCGGTAGCCGCTGGGGCTCCGGCGCGGGTGGAGCAGCCCCTGCTCCTCGTAGTAGCGCAGCGCCGGGCCGCTGACCCCCGTGCGCCGTGACAGCTCACCGATCCGCATGTGACCTCCCGCACAGGGCTTGACCTTCAGGCCGACCTGAAGCTTTAGCGTACCGGCATGGCTTCCGACATCCCTTCCGCTACCGCTTCCGCGACCGCCACCACCCCGTCCACCTCCACCGACTCCACCGGCCCTGCCTCCCCCGCCGCCTCGCCCGTCACCGTCATCGGGCTCGGGCCGATGGGCAGCGCCCTCGCCCGCGCCTTCCTGCGGGCCGGGCACCCCACCACCGTGTGGAACCGCACCGCCGCCAAGGCCGAGCCCCTGGTGGCCGAAGGCGCCGTCCGCGCCGACACCGTCGCCGAGGCCGCCGCCGCCAGCCCGCTCGTGGTCGTCTGCGTCATCGACTACGCCGCCGCCGAGCAGGTCCTTGCCCCCGCCGCCGACTCCCTCAAGGGCCGCACGGTGGTCCACCTGACCGCCGACACCCCCACCCGCGCCCGCGCGATGGCCGACTGGGCGCGCCAGAACGGCGTCGACTACATCGACGGCGCCATCATGACGCACACCGAGACCATCGGCGGCCCTTCGGCCGTCTTCCTCTACAGCGGCCCGGCCGACCTCTACGCGGAGCACCGGCCCACCCTCGACGCCCTGGGCGGCACCGCCACCCACCTGGGCGAGGACCCCGGGCGCGCCGCGTCTTTCGACGTCGCCCTGCTCGACGCCTTCTGGACCGCCATGAGCGGCTTCGCGCACGCCTTCGCCCTGGCCCGTGCCGAAGGCGTCGCGGCGGGCGAACTGGCGCCCTTCGCCGCGGGGATCTCCGAGCTGCTGGGGAGCAGCATCACCGAGATCGCGGCCCATCTCGACGCCGGGACCTCCTCGGGCGCCGAGGCGGCCATCGTCTCGGCCGCGGCGGGCATGGAGCACGTCGTGGAGGCGTCCGAGGCGCGCGGCCTGGACTCCGGGATCATGCGCGCGGCCCTGGCGGCGGCCCGCCGCGTCGTTGACAGCGGGCGCGGCGACGCCGGGTTCGAGACGATGGTGGACGCCATGGCCCTCCAGGGCGGGCAGGCCGCCGCGCGCTAGCGCGCGACCGCCGCTCAGCCGCTACCGGGACGCGGAGGCCGCCTCCGCCGCCTCCTCGGGCGCCGGGCGGGCCTCGGCGATGTAGCGCAGGACGGCCTCGCGGCTGCGGGACAGGGCCTCGATGCGGCGCTGCATGCCCTCCGCCTCGGCGCGCAGGGCGCCGATCACGCTCGGGCACGCCTCCAGCTTGGGCGCGGTGCCCTCCGCGCACGGCAGCAGCTCGCGGATGACCTCGGTGGACAGCCCGGCCGAGAGCAGCCCGCGGATCCGCGCGACGGTCTCGGGGGCGTCCTCGGGGAAGTCGCGGTAGCCGTTGGGCAGCCGCCGCGACGTGATGAGCCCCTGCTTCTCGTAGTAGCGCAGCAGCCGGGTACTCACCGACGTGCGCCGCGAAAGTTCACCGATCAGCATGCCGACCTCCACCGACGAGTCTATGCCGCCGCGCCCGCGGCGGGCCGAGGCCCCGGTCACGCTCGCAGCCCGCCCGCGCGGCGCCGCCCCGGCACGCCGCCGCCCCTCCGCCGCCGAGCCCGGCGGCGGAGGGGCGGACGAAGGGCGGACGAGAGGCGGACGAAGCGGTGCGGCCCGGCACGGCGCCCGCCCGGGCCGCCCGGCCTCACACCCGCAGCGTGCCGTCCACCCGGCGCGGCAGCGGGTGCTCGGGGGTGTCGCGCAGCTCGTCGGGCAGCAGCTCCTGCGGCGCGTTCTGCCAGGTCATCGGCCGCAGGAAGCGGCGGATCGAGGTGATGCCCACCGACGTGTGCAGCGCGCTGGTGGTCGCCGGCCACGGCCCGCCGTGGTGCTGGCCCCACGCCACCGCCACCCCCGTCGGGTAGCCGTTGTAGACGATGCGCCCGGCCCGGTCCCGCAGCACCGGCTCCAGCGCGGCGGTGAACTCCGCGTCGGCGTCGTCGGCGATCAGCGTCGCCGTCAGCGACCCCGGCACCCGCTCCAGGGCCTCCGCCAGCTCGTCCCGGTCGCGGTAGGTGACCACGAGCGTCGCCGGCCCGAAGCACTCCTCGGCGGTCTCGGCCGTGAGGTCGGCCGCCGACGTCGCCAGCAGCCGCACCGCCGCGCCCCACCCCGTGCCCTCGGGCGCGGTGCCCTCGGCCAGGCTGCGCACCGCCGCCGACCCGGCCAGCCGCCGCGTGCCCTCCTCGTAGCCGCCGCGCACCTGCTCGCTGAGCAGCACGCCCGGCGCCAGCCCGCCCACGGCCTGGGCCATGGCGTCGGCCACCGAGGTCCCGGCCTCGTCCTCGGGCAGGAACACCAGGCCCGGCTTGGTGCAGAACTGCCCCGCGCCCAGCGTGAACGACCCGGTGATGCCCTGCGCGATCTCCTCCCCGCGCGCCGAGGCCGCCGCCGGGGCCACCACCAGCGGGTTCACGCTGCCCAGCTCGCCGTAGAAGGGGATGGGGTCGGGCCGCGACGACGCGATGTCGAACAGCGCCCGCCCGCCGCGCAGCGACCCGGTGAACCCGACCGCGCGGATCGCCGGGTGCGCCACCAGGTCGGCGCCCGCGCGCACCCCGTGCACCAGGGCGAGCACGCCCTTGGGCGCGCCCTCGGCCGCCGCCGCCCGCTCCAGCGCCGCGAAGGTGCGCAGCGAGGTCGCCGGGTGCGCGGGGTGCGCCTTGATGACGACCGGGCAGCCCGCCGCCAGCGCGGCGGCGGTGTCGCCGCCGGGCACGGAGAACGCCAGCGGGAAGTTGCTCGCCCCGAACACCGCCACCGGCCCCAGCGGAAGCAGCATGCGGCGCAGGTCCGGGCGCGGGCCCATCGGGGTGTCGCCGGCGTGGTCGATCACCGCCTCGGTGTAGGAGCCCTCCTCCACCGCCTGGGCGAACAGCTCGAACTGGTAGCAGGTGCGGGTCAGCTCGCCGTTGAGGCGGGTGGGGCCCAGCGCGGTCTCGCGGTCGGCCAGCTCCACGATCGCCTCGCGGTCGGCCTCCAGTTCGGCGGCGATGCGCCGCAGCAGCCCGGCGCGCCATTGGCGCCCCGCCGCGGCGAACGGCGCGGCCGCCTCGCCGGCGGCGCGGCACAGCGCGTCCAGCTCCTGCGCACCGGTCTCCTCGGCGACCACCTCCACCGGCGTGCCGGTGCGCGGGTCGATACTGGCGATCTCGGTCATGCCATTCCCCTCGTCGGGTTCGTCTCGTGGTCGGCGGCCGGCGCTCAACCGGCCAGCGCGATCCCGGCGCTGATGGCGCAGGCGATCGCGAACATGCACACGCCCATGAGCGTCTCCATCATCGTCCAACTCTTGAGCGTGGTCTTGATGTCCAGGTCCAGGTAGCGGTTCATCAGCCAGAACCCGGAGTCGTTGACGTGGGACAGCACGGTCCCGCCGGCGGCGACGGCCACCACCACCAGCGCCACCTCGGGCTGGGACAGCCCCGCCTGATCGGCCAGCGGCGCCACGATCGGCGCCGTGGTGACGATCGCGACGGTCTTGGAGCCCAGCGCCACCCGCAGCGCCGTGGCGATGAGGAACGCCAGGGCGATGACCGGCAGCGCGGTGCGCCCGAGCAGGTCGGCCACGGCCTCGCCGGCCCGGGTGGCCTCCAGCACCTCGCCGAACACCCCGCCGGCGCCGGTCACCAGCAGCACCAGCGCGACCGGGCCCAGCGACGCGCTCGCCGCCTTCTCGATCCGCTCGCGGGTGAACCCGCCGCGCAGCCCCAGCAGCCAGAACGACAGCAGGGTCGCCACCGTCAGCGCGCTGATGGGGTGGCCGACGAACGTCATGGCCTCGCGCACCGGCCCGGCGGGGAAGAGCACCCCGGCGAAGGTGTTGAGCAGGATCAGCACCACCGGCAGCACGACGATCGTCAGCGTGAGCCCCAGCGAGGGCGCGCGGCCCTCGCCCTCGGCCGCCTCGGCGCGCGCCTCGTCGTAGAGGGCGGCGGGCACCGGCACGAACCGGCGCCGGCCCAGCCAGGTGCCGAACACGTAGGCGCCCAGGTACCAGGCGGGCAGGCCGCAGACCAGGCCCATCACCGCGATCCAGCCGAGGTCGGCGTCGAGCAGCTCGGCGGCGGCCACGGGCCCGGGGTGCGGCGGCAGCACGGCGTGCATCATCGCCAGGCCGCCGGCCACCGGCAGGGCCACGGCCAGCAGGGAGTGCCGCGAGCGCTGCGCCACGGCGTAGATCAGCGGCACCAGGATGATGAAGCCGACGTCGAAGAACACCGGGATGCCGAAGACCAGCGCGGTGACCCCCATGGCCAGGGGCGCCCGCCGCTCGCCGAACAGCGCCAGCAGCCGCTGCGACAGCAGCCGGGCGGCGCCGGTCTCCTCCATCATCCGGCCGAGCATGGCGCCCAGCGCCACGATGATCGCGATCCCGCCGAGGGTGGCGCCCATGCCGTCCTCCAGGACGGCGGGGATCTCCGAGAGGGGCAGCCCGGCGGCGAACCCCACCGCCGCGCTGACCAGCAGCAGCGCCACGAAGGCGTGCAGCTTGGCGCGGATGATGAGCAGCAGGAGCAGGCCCACGCCCAGGGCCACGGCACAGATCAGCGCCCAGGAGGGCAGGGTCCAGGCGAGTTCGGGGGAGTCGGCGGCCAGCAGCCGCGCCGCCGGGTCGGCGGTGGTGAGGGGTCGCATGCGGGGAGCCTTCGAGGGTGGTGGGCGGGCGGTCCCGGCGTGGTGGGCCGCCGGGCCGCGCGGCGCGCGGGTGCGGGGAGGCGGGGCGGGCCGGCCGCTCCCGGGCCGGGGGGCGTGCGCCCGGGAGCGGCGGCGCGCTACCAGCGCGGCAGGCGGGGTGCGGTCCAGTCGGGGTTGACGGCGCGCATGGCGGCGACGTCGTCGCGGTCGCGCACGTCGCTGTCCTTCCAGCGGCGGTGCAGGTCGGCGAGCGCGTCGGTGTCGAGCTCGACGCCCAGGCCGGGGGCGTCGGAGACCTCCACCGCGCCGCCGGTGAAGGTGTGCGGGCGGGTGATCACGTCCTCGTCCTGCCAGGGGCGGTGGGTGTCGCAGGCGTGCTCCAGGTTGGGCACGGCGGCGGCCACGTGCGTCATCGCGGCGAGGCTGATGCCCAGGTGGGTGTTGGAGTGCATGGACACCGACACCCCGTAGGTGCGGCACAGCGCGGCGAGGTCGAGGGTGGCGCGCAGGCCGCCCCAGTAGTGGTGGTCGGACAGCACGACCTGCACGGCGTTCCTGGCGAACGCGTCGGGCACCTCGTCGAACCCGGTGACGCACATGTTGGTGGCCAGCGGCATGTGTGTTTCGGCGTGGATGCGGGACATGGCGTCCACCCCGGCCGAGGGGTCCTCCAGGTACTCCAGGACCCCGGTCAGCTCGCGGGCCACGCGCAGGCCGGTCTCGACCGACCACGCGCCGTTGGGGTCCAGGCGCAGCGGCATGTCGGGGAAGGCGGCGCGCAGCGCGTGCATGGCCGCGATCTCCTGGTCGGGCTCGAACGCGCCGCCCTTGAGCTTGATGGAGCCGAACCCGTAGCGCTCGACGAACAGCCGGGCCTGCTCCACCACGCCCTGGGGGTCCAGCGCGGCGCCCCAGGAGTCGGGCTCGGCGCCGGGGTGGCCGGCCCACTTGTAGAACAGGTAGGCGCTGTAGTCGACCCGGTCGCGGACCCTGCCGCCGAGCAGGGCGTGCACGGGGACGCCGAGGTGGCGGCCCCAGGCGTCGAGGTAGGCGACCTCGAACACCGAGAACACGCTGGCCTTGAGCTTGGCGAGGTCGCGCTTGCCGCGCAGGCCCGAGGCGGGGACGTCGGCGGCGGTGGCGGCGGCGTCGTCGTGGCCCAGCACGTCGTCGATGAGGGCGCGCAGCGCGGTCGGCCGGGAGACGTCGGTGCCGGCCAGGCGCGGGGCGACCCGCTGGATCGCGGTGAGGTACTCGGTGTCGCCGTAGGTCTCGCCGAGGCCGACGTGGCCGCCCTCGGTCTCGACCTCCACGACGGTGCGCGGGGTCAGCGGCTGGTGCACGCCCGACAGGTTCAGCAGGGGCGGGTCGGTGATCAGGATCGGGGTGACGCGGACCTCGCGGACGAAGCGGTCGGTGGTGTAGGCCATGTGGGAGTCCTTAGCGGCTGCGGTGTGGGTCCTTCGCGGTGCCCGGCGCGGCGGCGGGCGGTCGTGGGCGCGGTGCCGTGGGTGCGGGGGCGGCGCGGGTCAGCGCGCGGCGAGGTCGAGGCCGGCGGCCAGCAGGCGCTCGGCCTCGGCGAGGTGGTCGGGCGCGGGCTCGGCCAGGGGCGCCCGGACCGGGCCGACGTCGGCGCCGATCACGTCGGCGCGCATGCGGGCGGCGGCCTTGACCAGCGCGACCGCGTACCCGGTGCCCTGGTCGCGCAGCCGCACCCAGGGGATGTAGAAGCCGTCGAGGAGGCGGTCGACGGCGGCGGTGTCGCCGGAGGCGTGGGCGCGGAAGAACGCGGTGGCGATCTCGGGGGCGAACGCGTGCACCGCCGAGGAGTAGGCGGGGATCCCGGTGGCGGAGTAGGCGCGGGCCTGGAGTTCGGCGGTGGGCACGCCGTTGAAGAAGAGGAAGTCCTCGGGCACGGCCCGCACCAGGCGCTGCATGCGGTCGAGGTCGCCGTGGCCGTCCTTGAGGCCGATGACGTTGGGCACGGCGGCCAGCGCGCGCAGGCTCTCGGGGGTGAAGGCGACCTGGTCGCGCTGGTAGGCGATGACCGGCAGCCGGGTGGCGGCGGCGACGGCGCGGGTGTGGGCGACCAGGCCGTCCTGGGGGCCGCGCACCAGGTAGGGCGGCAGCAGCAGCACGGCGTCGGCGCCGGCGCGCTCGGCGGTGCGGGCGTATTCGGCGGCCAGGCGGCTGCCGTAGCCGGCGCCGGCGACGACCGGCGCGCGGCCGGCCACGTGCTCGACGGTGGTGCGGACCACGGCCTCGTAGTCGGCCGGGGCCAGGCTGAAGAACTCGCCGGTGCCGCAGGCGGCGAACACCGCGCCCGGCTCGGCGGCGAGCTGGTGGTCGAGGTAGGCGCGGAGGGCGCCGAGGTCGAGGTCGCCGTCGGCGTCGAAGGGGGTCAGCGGGAACGCCAGCACGGCGCGGTCCATCCCCTTGGCGAGGCTTTCGGCGGTCCGCCGGACGTCGTCGGGGCGGTCCGCCAAGGTGCGGGGCTCTCCCACTGCGCTCACATTGTCTCCATATGTAGACAGCGTTTTCGTATGCAGAAGGAGGTTAATCTGGGAGACACACGGCGTCAATACACGCCCGTACCGTGACCGAGCGCCATAGCGCCAGGTAGCCCCCGCCGCGGGCGCCGCCAAGGCAGGCGCCCGGCGGGGTTCGCCCGGCCCCGCGCCGCCGCCGCGCACCCGCCCCTTCCTGGGCGTTCCCCGTTCACGGTTATGGATAGAATCCGCCCACATGGACGGCGGCGCGCGCCGCCGCCCGACCCCGACCAGTCCCGCTCCGCCCCGCCCGCGCACAGGAGGTCCCCGGTGGCCGACGACGACGCCGCCAACGGCGTGCGGGAGGTGAAGTCCGCCGCCCGCACGGTCGAACTGCTGGAGGTGCTCAGCCAACTCGACTCCCCCGCCACGCTGCGCACGCTGGCCGAGCGCATGGGCGTGCCGCGCAGCAGCCTCTACGCGCTGCTGCAGACCCTGGTCGGGCGCGGCTGGGTGCGCACCGACCCCACCGGCTCGCTGTACGCCATCGGCATCCGCGCGCTGCTGGCCGGCACCGGCTACATCGACGCCGACCCCCGCACCGCCATGGTCGGGCCCCACCTCGACGCCCTCAGCGAGCGCCTGGGCGAGACCGTCCACTTCGCCCGCCTCGACGGCCCCGACGTCGTCTACCTCGCCACCCGGGAGTCCCGGCACTACCTGCGCCCCTTCAGCCGGGTCGGCCGCCGACTGCCCGCCCACAGCACCTCGCTGGGCAAGGCGCTGCTGGCCGAGCGCACCGACGCCGAGGTCGACGCCCTGCTGCCCGACCCGCTGCCCGCCGTCACCGCCGGGACGCTGACCGACCGGCCCGCGCTCTTCGCCGAACTCGCCCGCATCCGCGAACGCGGCTACTCCACCGACGACGGCGAGAACGTGGTGGGCCTGCGCTGCATCGGCGTGGCCCTGCGCTACGACCGCCCCGCCGTCGACGCCCTGAGCTGCTCGCTGCCGGCCGCCCGCTACACCCCCGAGGTCGCCGACACCGCCATCGGCGCGCTGCTGGAGGTCCGCGCCACCCTGGAGCGCGGCGCCTCGACCTCCTTCGGGGCGTTCCGCGGGTAACCGTCTTGTCACCGCATGGACCTGCGATGACACCACACTGGTGATTCAACGGATACCCAGTGCTGTGACGATCTCGGATAGTTACGACGTGCCCGCGCACCGCATCGGCGCCCCGGGCACGGCCCTCGCGTAGACCGCGAGCCGCCCCGCGCGGGCCCCATCATCCCCCGCCCCCGACCCCCGCGCGGCCGGCCGGCTCCCGATCCCCCGATCCCCCTGTGGTATCCGGCGGACCCCCTTTCGCCGGCGGACCCCTCCCCCGGGGCCCCCGCGCGCTCCGCCACGACGCAAAGGACGTACCCCCGTGTTCGCTCGCACCACCACGCCCGACCACGCGGCGCCGGAGTCGGCGCCCCGGACCACCGCCGCCCAGGCCGCCGGCCGGGTCGCCGCCGTCCTGGCCCTCGCGCTCGGCGGCATCAGCGCGGTCGCCGCCCCCGCCCAGGCCCAGGAGAACCCCTACGAGCGCGGCCCCGACCCCACGGAGCGCAGCATCGAGGCGCTGCGCGGCCCGTTCCCCACCGCCGAGGAGGACGTGTCGTCGCTGGTGCCGGGCTTCGGCGGCGGCACGATCTACTACCCCACCGACGACAGCGAGGGCGACTTCGGCGCCGTGGTGGTGGCCCCCGGCTACACCGCCAGCTCCACCTCGATGGCGTGGATCGGCCCGCGCCTGGCCTCGCAGGGCTTCGTGGTGTTCACCATCGACACCAACACCCGCTACGACCAGCCCGCCGACCGCGGCGAGCAGATCGGCGCGGCACTGGACTACCTGGTCGAGGACAGCGATGTCGCCGACATCATCGACCCCGACCGGCTGGGCGCCATGGGCCACTCCATGGGCGGCGGCGGCACCCTGGAGATCGCCGCGGACCGGCCCGAGCTCCAGGCGGCCATCCCGCTCACGCCGTGGAACCTGGACAAGAGCTGGGGCGAGGTGCAGGTGCCGACCATGATCATCGGCGCCGAGAACGACACCATCGCCTCGGTGACCACGCACTCCATCCCGTTCTACAACAGCCTGTCCGGGTCGCTGGACAAGGCGTACCTGGAGCTCAACGGCGCCTCGCACTTCGCGCCGAACACCAACAACACCACCATCGCCAAGTACAGCATCGCGTGGCTGAAGCGCTTCATCGACAACGACATGCGCTACGAGCAGTTCCTCTGCCCGGCTCCCGGCCCCGACCTGGACATCTCGGAGTACCGGGACACCTGCCCGCACTCCTCCTGACCCGGTCCGAAGGCGCCCGCCGCCGACGGACCGGCGGGCGCCCCGGCGGGCACCGGAGCAGGGAGCGGGAGACCGATGGCGGTCGCGGCCGGCGGCCGCCATCGGCGTGTGCGCGGCCCCTTGCGGTGAGCGCGGGGAAACGGTGCGCGCGTCAAACCCAAAACGCCATAACAACTTCATAACGCCGCGAACGGGACGGGCGAAAGGTGCCGAACGCCCATCCGCGCGGCCCCGGAACCGATATGGTGCGGACGGCGATACCGCCATCTCCCCGTTTCGTGCGCAGCGAAAGAGGCATGTCCGTGTCCGATACGGTTCGGTTGATCTGCCCCCGGGGCCGCAAACGGGGCGAACTCTGGGGAGGAGCGGCACTGGCGGTGCTGGGGGTCGCCGGAACCGTCCTGTCGGTGGTCTGGCAGCACTGGGCCGGGATCCTCATCGGGCCGCTCGTGGCGGTGGCGGGCTGCTGGCTGGTCTGGGACGGCTACCGCATCCAGGTGCCCGTGCTGGAGGTCGAGGACGGCGAGTTCCGCTACATCCGGGGCCGCTACATCGTGCGCATCCCCTTCTCCGACATCGGGTCCTACTACGTGCTGCCGGGCGCCACGCGCTCGCTGGGGCTGTGCGACCCCGCCGGCCGGCCCCGCCAGTTCCCCTCGGTCGAGGGGCGCCGCGCCAGTCGGCCCTACCTGCCGCTGACCGGGCTGACCTCCTCGGCCCGGGTCGACGCGTTCATGAGCGCGGTCGGGATCCCGCCGCGCGACCGCTCCCTGGCCCCGGGCCGGCGCCGCTGAAAAGGCGGCGCGGGCCGCGCCGGCGTGGCACGGCCCGCGTCGACGGGTCCAGCGGGGCGGAGTCCTAGGAGCTGAAGTCCAGGCCCTCGGCGTCGGCGCCCAGGGTCTCCTCCACGAACTCGGGGTTGTCGGCCAGCCAGGCGCGCGCGCCCTCGTCCTCGGCACCCTCGTGGTCGAGGATGATCGAGGTCTCCAGGGAGTTGATCTGCTCGTCGTCCAGCTTGAAGTCGCCGAGCCACTCCGCGACCTCGGGGAAGTCCTCGCCGAAGCCTTCGCGGCCCACGGAGTGCAGCGACTCCGGCTCGCCCATCGCGCCCTCGGGGTCCTCCAGGTCCTTGAGGTCCTGCTGGGCGTAGACGATGTGCGGGCGCCACAGGGTGACGACGATCGGCTCCTCGTCCTCGATGGCGGTGTTGAGGGCCTCCAGCATCGCCGGGGTGGAGGACTTCACCAGCTCGTACTCGCCGTCGAGGCCGTAGGCGGGCATCGCCTCCTCCTCGGTGGTCTGCACCAGACCGGAGCCGGACTCGATGCCGATGATCTCGCCGTTGAAGGTGTCGCCCTCGCCCTTGAGGTCCTCGATGGAGTTGATGTCCTCCATGTAGGAGGGGACGGTGAGCTCCAGGCTGGCGCCCTCATTCCAGGCGCCGAGGTCCTCCAGGCTGTCGCCGTACTGGTCCCAGTAGTCGCCGTGGGTGTTGGGCAGCCAGGTGTCGAGGAAGAGGTCGATGTCGCCGTTGGCGGTGCCCTCGAAGACGGGCGCCACGTCGACGTTCTCGATCGTGACGTTGTAGCCCTTCTCCTCCAGGATGACCTTCCACAGGTGGGTGACGGCGATGCCCTCCTCCCACGGGATCAGGCCGATGGTGATGTCCTGGCCGCCGCCCTCGCCCTCCTCGGGGCCGGTGGAGACGCCCTCACCGCCCCCGCCGCAGGCGCTCGCCAGGAGCACCATCGACGCAGCGGCGGCGCCGACGCCGATCAACCTTCGCTTGCGGTCGCTCACGATTCCTCCAGTGTGTGTGCGGGTCATATCAGGGAGCCCTGTCCCGGCGCGGGTCCCGGCAGGGCGGGGGATGGAGCCGTCAGGCCGCGGCGCGCTGCGCGCGGGCGGCGGGGGAGAAGCGGGTGACGGCGCCGGTCAGCCGGTCCAGGAAGATCGCCAGGACCACGACGGCGATACCGCCCTCGAAGCCGACGGGCACGTTGCCCTGGGCGATACCGGTGTAGACGTCGTTGCCCAGGCCGCCGGCGCCGACCATGCCGGCGATGACGACCATCGAGAGGCTGAGCATGATGATCTGGTTGACGCCCGCCATGATCGTGGCCAGCGCCAGCGGCAGCTGGATGCGCCGCAGGATCTGGGAGTCGGGCGCGCCGAACGCCTCGCCGGCCTCGACCAGCTCCTTGTCGACCTGGCGGATGCCCAGCTCGGTGAGCCGCACGCCGGGGGGCATGGCGAAGATGACGGTGGCGATGACACCGGGGACGGTGCCGATGCTGAAGAAAGCGATCGCGGGCAGCAGGTAGACGAACGCCGGCAGGGTCTGCATGAAGTCCAGGACCGGCTTGACCACGGCGCTGACGCGGTCGTTCTGGGCGGCCAGGATGCCGATGGGCAGGGACACCACGACCGCCACCACGGTGGCGACCAGGATCAGCGCGAGGCTGCTCATGGCGTTGTCCCACTTCTCCATGCTGATGATCA
Source organism: Streptomonospora nanhaiensis (assembly GCF_013410565.1). Taxonomy (NCBI): domain Bacteria; kingdom Bacillati; phylum Actinomycetota; class Actinomycetes; order Streptosporangiales; family Nocardiopsidaceae; genus Streptomonospora; species Streptomonospora nanhaiensis. The sequence continues at coordinate 4,036,086 of NZ_JACCFO010000001.1, read as the reverse complement.
GCAGGAACCCCAGGGCGCTGAAGAGGGCGACCTTCCAGCCGGCCACGAACAGGGCGAGCAGCACCAGCAGCGGCGCGACCAGCAGCGACAGCTGTACGCCGACGACGAAGTGCAGCACCAGGACCAGCAGCAGCACGGCGGTGGCCGCCACCGCGGTCAGCCACATCCGCCGGTCGCGGCTGACCGCGAAGGAGACGGCCACGAGCGCGGCGAGCAGCAGCAGCGCCAGCACCAGCGGCGGGTAGACGTACTCGGAGCCGAACAGGTCCATGGCCCACAGGAACAGCGGCGCGGGCAGCGAGCTGATGACGGTGGCCACCAGCCCGCCCGCCAGCTCGGCGACGTAGAACCCGGCCCACACGGCGACGGCGATGAGCGTGGGCACGCGGTGCCGGCGCACCAGCAGGGCGCCGCCCACGACGGCCGCGGCGACCAGGGTGAACTGGGTCGCCGAGGTCATGGCGAACAGGTGGAACAGGGTCTCGACGCAGACGTCGATGACCATGCCGACGAAGTCGAAGACCGGCTCGAAGTTGGCGCGCAGCCAGTTGATGGCGGCGTCGAAGGTGTCGCCGACGGGCACGCGCGGCACGCTCACGGTCAGGGTTGGCGCGGTCATCAGCGGCTCCCCTCCGCGGCGGTGTCGGTGTCAGTGGCGGTGTCGGCGGCGCTGTGGGTCGCGGCGTCGGCGGCGGCCTCGGGCGCGTCGGCGGTGCCGGGGGCGCCCTCGGCGGCGGGCGGGCCGTCGGGCGGCGGCGCGGCGGGCGGCGCGCCCTCGGGGGCGGCGGACTCCGCGGCGCCGCCGTCGTCGGAGCCGGTAGTGGGGGCGAGCGCCGCCAGCAGGGTCACCCGCGGGATCACGCCGACGAAGCGGTCGGAGTCGTCGACCACGGCCAGCGGGTAGGGGCTCTCGGCGGCCTGGGCGAACAGGTCGGCCACGGGGGTGTCGGGGTGCACGCGCGCGAGGCCGGTGTCGATGAGGGAGTCCAACTCCTTGACGTTGTCGCGGACCGCCGCGCCGATGACGTCCTCGCGCACCGCGCCGACGAGCTGGCGGTTGCGGCGCACGACGAACGCCGACACGGTCTGGTTGTCGCGCATGGTCCGCAGGGCGGCGCGCGGGCCCTTGTCGGGGTCGATCACCGGGATCGGGGCCTCCATCACCGACGAGGCGGTGAGGACGCGGGTGCGGTCGACGTCCTCGACGAACTGGGCCACGTAGTCGTTGGCCGGGTCGTTGAGGATCTCCTCGGCGGTGCCGATCTGGGCGACGCGGCCGTCGCGCAGCACGCAGATGCGGTCGCCCAGGCGCATGGCCTCGTTGAGGTCGTGGGTGATGAAGATGATCGTCTTGCCCAGGCGCGCCTGGAGTTCCAGCAGCTGGGACTGCATGTCGCGGCGGATCAGGGGGTCCAGCGCGCTGAACGCCTCGTCCATGAGGATGATGTCGGTGTCGGCGGCCAGCGCGCGGGCGAGGCCGACGCGCTGCTGCATGCCGCCGGAGAGCTGGCCGGGGACCTTGGCCTCCCAGCCCTCCAGGCCGACCAGGGCCAGGGCCTCGCGGGCCTTGGCGTGGCGCTCCTCCTTGGCGACGCCGCGGACCTCCAGGCCGTAGGCGGCGTTGTCCAGCACGGTGCGGTGCGGGAACAGCGCGAAGTGCTGGAAGACCATGCTGATCTTCTCGCTGCGCAGCTTGCGCAGGCCCGACTTGGGCATGGCGGTGATGTCGGTGCCGTCGATCTGGACGGTGCCGGCGGTGGGGGGCAGCAGGCCGTTGAGCATCCGGATCAGCGTGGACTTGCCCGAGCCCGAGAGGCCCATGACCACGAAGATCTCCCCGGGTTCGACCTCGAAGGAGACGTCGATGACCGCGGCGGTGACGTTGAGGTGCCTGATCTCGTCGCGGTGCCGCCCGTCCGCCAGCAGTTCGACCGCCTTGGCCGGGCGTCTGCCGAAGATCTTGTAGAGCTTGTCTGCGCGTACTGCTGGCACGGTCTCCTCTTTTGTGGCTGTGCGGCCGCCGCGCGGCCGACCGGGGGCGGCCGGGGGCGCGGCGGGCGGGGGGCGGTCTCGTCTTCCTCGGGGGGCGCACCGCGCGACAGCCGCGTCAACGGTTACACAAGGTGACCGTTTCCACCGTTGGCGGCGTACGCGCTACGCCGTCGTCGCCGGCTCCAGGGGCTCTCGATCCGGGGCGGCGGTCCCCGCACCGGGTCGAGAAGTCCTGCGCACCGGCCGTGTCCTCACCATTCCTTAAGTCCTGTTTATGGCCGTACGAACCATACAGACCAAACCTGACGCCGTCCCGTCCCATCGTCACGGAGAGATAACACGTTTACGTTTGCCGAGGAAGCCGAAAGCGGACGTGCGCACCGCACTTGGGGTAGGACGGACAGCGTGATTGTGATTTGCGCCACATGCGGCAAAGTCGTGAAGACCGTCACTTCCTTCACTTTGCCGCAGCTCAAAACGGTTACGCACGGATCAGGCGCGTGCGAGTAGGGTGATCCCGCCTTATCCGGGCGGTACGCCGCCGGAGCGGCCGACCTGGCGGCCCGGTCGCCCCCCGCAGCCGCCCGCGCGGGCGCGGGAGGGGGCGCGCACAGGAGCGCGGGGGGTGCGGGGGCGCCCGCCGAGCGCGGCGCCGCCCATCACCCACCGTGAACAGGGACGGTTCTCCCGGAAACGCGGACGCCGCCGGGGAGGGGGGTCACGGGAGGCCGGGCAGGGCCCGCCGCGGCCCCGGTCTCGGGGGGCGGTTCAGGGTGCGGTTCGAGGGTGGCTCGGGGTCGGTTCGGGGTCGGTTCGAGGGCGGGGACGCCGAGGCGCGGCGGAACCCGTCAGCAGGCCGCGCCGGCGAACGGGCCGCGGACTCCCACCGCCCGCGAACGCCCTACCCGCCGGGGATCGCGTCGCATACAGTCGTAGAGGTGACGCACTCCCGGATAGTCGGCTTCCTCACCGTCGCGGCGATGCTGGTCGCCATGTGGGTCCTTGAGATCGTGGACACCGTCCTCGGCGGCGCCCTCGACGCCGCCTTCGGCCTGCGCTCGTGGGTCATGGCCAACGCCTGGAGCGTGCTGACGTACCCCTTCATGCACGCCGACTTCAACCACCTGATCGGCAACTCCGTGCCGTTCCTGGTGCTGGGGTCGCTGGTGGCGTTCAGCGGCTTGGGCCGGTTCGTCTGGACCACGCTGATCGTGATGGTGGTGAGCGGTATCGGGGTCTGGCTGTTCACCCCCGAGGGCGCCCTCACAGTGGGGGCCAGCGGGCTGGTGTTCGGGTACTTCGGCTACACCGTGCTCCGCGGGATCGTCGAGCGGCGCACCGTCGACATCGTGATCATGATCTGCGTGGTCGTCTTCTACGGCTCCCTGATCTGGGGCGTGCTGCCGCAGCAGGAGGGAATCTCCTGGCAGGGCCACCTGTTCGGCTTCATCGGCGGCCTGTTCGCGGCCTACATCCTCCCGCGCCGCCGCCGGCGCCCGGCCGCGGCTGAGGGCTACGGATCCTACGGCACCCCGGGCCTGCCCGGCCCGCGCTAGCACCTACCCGCCCGACGACTCCCCTGTGCCGTTCATCCCCCACCGGAAGTTCAGGTAGGACCGCGAGGGCGTGGGCCCGCGCTGGTCCTGGTACCGCGATCCGTACTGCGCGGAGCCGTAGGGGAACTCCGCCGGCGAGGTCAGCCGGAACATGCACAGCTGCCCGATGCGCATACCGGGGTAGAGCTTCATCGGCAGCGTGGCGACGTTCGACAGCTCCAACGTGACGTGCCCGGAGAAACCGGGGTCGATGAACCCGGCGGTGGAGTGCGTCAGCAGCCCGAGCCGCCCCAGCGAACTCTTGCCTTCGAGCCGGCTGGCGATGTCGTCGGGCAGCCCCACGACCTCGTAGGTGGAGGCCAGCACGAACTCCCCGGGGTGCAGGATGAACGGCTCATCCCCGTCGGGCTCGACCAGCCGCGTCAGCTGCGGCTGCTCCACAGCGGGGTCGATGTGCGGGTACTTGTGGTTCTCGAACACCCGGAAGTACCGGTCCAGCCGCACGTCAATGCTGGAAGGCTGGACCAGCCCGGGTTCATAGGGGTCGATCTTGACCCGCCCGGACTCGATTTCAGACCTGATGTCACGATCGGAGAGCAGCACGCTCCAGAACCTACCTGGTCGCCACCCGCCCAACATCCGGTTACCCGCGGACGCCCGACGTCCGGTAAGCTATCGCCGTAGCCCAGCACCCTCGGGCTCACGCGGATGTAGTTCAATGGTAGAACTTCAGCTTCCCAAGCTGATAACGCGGGTTCGATTCCCGTCATCCGCTCCAGACAGCGAAGAGCCAGGTCAAACCGGGTTTCCGGTGACCTGGCTCTCGCTTTTCCAGGCGGGGTCAGCCGAGTCGTGCCGCATACGTGCCACACCGGATGCCAGCGCCGCGCACCGGCCATCGGCACGTCCTCTCCCTTGTCATCGCCGCGCCTCCGCTGGAGCCCCTCGGCCGCACGTTGCCGAGCGCATCGGCGAGGTCCCGTGCGCGTTGTCTTGCGATGCGCCGTCGTCCAGCGCGCCGGCCTTCCACCCCCGCAGGATCGCCGACGGTGGGATGGTGAGCACGTACCTGGAGGGCTTCGAGCGCGTCTGGGACGAGGCGGCGCCGCTTGGGTGAGGGAGGAAGGCCGATGGCACGGCGGATCGACTACTTCGACGACCCCCAGGCCCCGCCCGCCAACAGCCTCGTCCCCTCGGTCAACGTCATCGTCGTCAACGACCGCGATGAGGTACTGATGATCCGGCGCACCGACAACGGCAACTGGGCACTGCCCGGCGGCGCCATCGACCTGGGCGAGTCCGTGCCCGAGGCGGCGGTGCGCGAGACCCGCGAGGAAACCGGGATCACCTGCGAGATCACCGGGATATCGGGGATCTACTCCGACCCCCGGCACATCATCCTCTACACCAGCGACGGCGAGGCGCGCCAGGAGTTCTCCATCGTCCTCACCGCCCGGCAGCTCTCCGGCGAGCCCACCCCCAGCAGCGAGTCCCGCGAAGTCCACTGGGTGCCCAAGGCCCAACTGCCCGGCTACCGGATGGACCGCTCCATGCGCCTACGAATCGACCACTTCCTCCAGGCACCGGCCGCGCCCCACATCGGGTGACCGGCCGGTCCCGGATCGGCGTGCTCGCGGGGCCAGCCGAGGCGGCTGGGCCGTATCAGGCGACTGCGGTGCCCTCCAGTTCGACCATCAGGGTCGGGATGGCCAGCCGGGTCACGCCCAGCATCGTGGTTGCCGGGGCCACTTCGGCCGCGGCCAGTCTCAACGCCAGTACTCCGTAGTGCTGGAAGAGCAGGTCGACGTCGGTGGTGTAGACGTTGAGGCGGATCAGGTTCGCGAGGGTCATGTCGGCCTGGGCGAGGACCGCTTCAAGGTTGTCCACGCTCAGCGCCAGTTGCGCCGCCATGTCCTCGGGGTGCTGCGGCGCGCCGTCCGCGCTCATCGCGGTCTGCCCGGCGCAGTACAGGGTGCGGGTGTGCCCCGTGACGACCTCGCCCTGGTGGTACCCCATCTCCACGGACCACGTCCACGGGTTGACCGCCGTTCGCTGCGCTGCCACATCGGCTCCATTCGGTTCGTCGGGAGTTGCGTACGTCCGCCGGTTCGGTCGCCGGCGTCTTCCACGTCGCGGGAAGAGCCTCCCGGCAAATCACGACACCCTCTGTCGTGTATTCCGGGTAGCGTTTCCGCGTGCGCGCCGACCGACTGGTATCGCTGGTGCTGCTGCTGCGGCAGCACGGCCGGCTGTCCGCGGCCGCGCTGGCGCGCGAGCTGGAGGTGTCCACCCGGACCGTGCTGCGCGACATCGAGGCGCTGTCCGCGGCCGGCGTCCCGGTCTACGCCGAGCGCGGGCGGCACGGCGGCTTCGCGCTGCTGCCCGGATTCCGGACCGAGCTCACCGGCCTGAGCCACGACGAGGCGCTCGCCCTGCTGGTCGCCGGGTCGCGGCGCGGCGCGCAGGCGTTCGGGCTCGGGGCGGCGCTCGCCTCGGCCATGCGCAAGGTGGTCGACGCGCTGCCCGAGAGCTACCGGGCCGTCGCGGCCGGCGGGGCCCGGCGACTGCTCATCGACCCGGAGACCGACCTCCTCTCGCGCCGGCTGGTCGAGGAGGACGTGCCGGACGCCGTCGTGGCCGCGATCCGGCGCGCGGTGTTCGCCGGACACCGGCTGCGCATCCACTACGCGGCCGTGGACCAGCCCCCGAAGTGGCGCACGGTGGACCCGATCGGGCTGGTCACCGTGCGCGGACAGGGCTACCTGCTGGCCACGAGGTCCGGCGCGGACCGCACCTACCGGCTGTCTAGGGTCATGGCCGCCGAGGAACTCGACGAACCCGCCCAGCGGCCCGACCGGGTCGATCTCGATCGGGCGTGGCGGGAACGCGGCGCACGGTTTCGGACCGGCGGCGACCAGGTCAGGGCGGTGGTGCGCCTGGACCCGGCGCGGCGGGCGGAGCTGGTGGCGACCGCGCTGGCCGTGAGCGCCGAGGAGGCCGACGCGGACGGCCGGCTGCGGCTGGAGGTCTCCTTCCAGGACGCGCGGCACGCCGAGTGGGCGCTGTGGCAACTCGCCGCGGACGCCGAAACCCTGTCCCCGGAGTGGCTGCGCGCCTCCCTGCGCGACCGCGCCGCCGCGATGGCCGCCCGCTACGGGGCGCCCGCCTGAGAGCCGGTGCCCGGCGCGCCCGCTGTTGTCACCGCGGGACTCGGCACAGCAGACGCAGGCGCCGAGGAGACCGCCCGTGGGCGGTGCTCACGGGCGGCCGCCGGTCACCGCGCGGTTGTGCTCCAGCGCGACGCCGACCCAGAAGGACAGGTGCTCGTCGTCGTTGACGGCGTGCGCCGCGACCTCAATCCATCCCGGCCCCATGTCACGCTGCGGCCCCATCGACGCCTGAGCCGCCCCAGGGCGGTCCAGAAGCTCCTCATACCGGTCGGCGTCGACCCGCACCAGCAGGTCTCCGCCTTTCCGTGCCGCGAGGACCATCCGCTCGTTGACCATGAAGGACCGGCCGCCGAACATCGCGACTTCCCGGGGCATCGGCCCGTGTGCGAGAAGAGCGCGGACGCGTTCGACGAGAACGGTCTGCTCGGGAGTCATGGCGCGGTCGTCTCAGTCCTGTTCGGGCGGGCCGTAGGAGAGCCGGTCGAAGATCAGCACGCTCTCGCTGATCCTCCCGCCTTCGACGGTGAAGAGTTCGGCGGCGGGAGTCGTGGAGGTCGCCGCTGTCTGCGGGTAGTAGAACAGCGCGACGCGGTCCCCGTCGGTGAACTCGGCGATGTCGCCGATACCGGTGAGCGCGGGCGCGAATCCGGTGATGAACTTCCGGTAGGCGTCCTTGCCGTCGATGTCCATGCCCGGTGCGCGGCACGTGACGTCGTCGGCGACGTAGCCCATGGCGGTCTTGACATCGCCCCCCGTCCAGGCGTGGTGGTACTTCTTGACGACGTCGTAGGCGGTGCTCTGCGCGCTGTGTGTCATGGGATCGTCCTTTGCTCGTGCCGCGAACCGGCGGCGTTTCGGTCAGGCGGAATGCGGGACCCAGTTGTCAGGCCCCGGGTCGCCTCCCGCGCCGGCGACCGCGAGGCGGGGCAGGAAGTTCGCCCATCCATTGGCGTGGCCGGGGACCTCGGCGGAGGGCAGGTTGGAATGGCGGAGATCGAGCCTGGTTCCGGTGGTGGTGGCGGTCAGCCGGAACTCCACCGTCGAGGCTCCGGCGGGCAGGTCCTCACTTCCCGCGAACCCCCACGAGACCACGACCCGGCTCGGCCGCTCCACGTGGAGGTACTCGCCCCGAACCGGGTGGCCGGCGATGTCGACCGCGAACCTGCCTCCGGGGGTCGGGTCGAGGTCGGCGTAGCGGCCCATCCACGCCTCCATTCCCGCGTTCGTCGTCAGGTACTCGAACACGGTCTCGGGCGGCGCCGCGATGTCGACGGAGTCGCGGAACTCAGCCACGCGCCTCGCCCTGCCCGGCCTCGATGACCGCCTTGAGCGCCGCCAGCCTGGCCGGCCAGAACTCGTCCAGGTACGAGCGCACCGCCGCGATCCCGTCGGTGTTCACCACGAACAGGTGCCTCGTGCCTTCGCGGGTGCCGACCACGAGCCCCGCCTTTCGGAGCACCCCGAGATGGTGGGACGTCGTCTGCTGCGACAGCCCCACCTTCTCGGCGATGGAGCCCACCGGCTGCGGCTCCGACCGGATCGCCCGCAGAATCGCGCGCCGATTCCCGTCCGCGAGCCCGCGCAGTGCCAGGTCGAGGTCCACCGCGTCCGCGACGCCCATCTCCACCTCCTCCGTCTCATGCGGCGCAAGCTTAGCACAAGGATTCATTTGTACTTATGCTTGTGAGTACAAAGATTGGTTGTTGGACGTCCGGCGCGGGCGCGGAGTCAGCGTCGCGGGCTCCGGCCTGTCGCAAGCGGCTGCTACGTTCCCGGGCCATGGCGACCCCCTCCCGGCAGCAGCCGACCCTCTATGTGATCGATGACGAGTTCGTCCCGCCCGACCGGGGCGACGAGCAGGACGGGCCGCGGGGCGCGGCGCCCGCCGGCGACCCCGACGAGGCGGTGCGGCTGCTCCACCGCTACCGGCGGCTGATGGCCGACATCCTGGGGTACGAGGAGCCGCTGCAGCCGCCCGCGAGCGAGGCGGACATCGCCGCGGCCGAGGACGACCTCGGCCTCGCGCTGCCGCCCGACCTCCGCGCGCTGTACGGTGTCGCCGACGGCGACGGCGACCTCGTCAACCCCCTGTTCGACCGCAACGAGTGGTTCTCCCTCGCCGAGATCGCCGACCACGACGACGAGTGGCTCGACATCGCGCAGGAGTGGCAGTACGAACCCTGGCGCCGCACGGTGTTCGACTCCCGGCCGCCCGGCGCCGTCCGGCGGTCGCCGCTGCGCCCGGGCTGGATCCGGTTCGCGACCGACACCGGCGGCAACTGGCTGGCCGTGGACATGGACCCCGGACCGCGGGGCCGCCCCGGGCAGGTCATCGCGGTCGGGGTCGACTACGGCGAGGGCCCGACCTACGTCGCCGACTCGGTGACCGCCTTTTTGCGCCGCCTGGTGGAGGCCCTGGAACGCGGCGCCTACGTCCGGCACGACACGAGCCTGTGGATCGAGTCGGACCTGCCGGACCTGCCCGTCGAACCCGCCGAGTACAGCGGCGGACCGCCCTCGCCCGAGGACGCGAGGCAGGCCGGTCCGCGCGTGCAGAAGGTCCGGGTGACCGGCGCCGCGGACTGCGCGTTCCTCGCCGAGACGCCCGACGTCCTCTCCCTGGCCCTGGCGAGCGACGGCGCACCCGACCTCTCCGCCCTCGGCGGCCTTCCCGTGGAGTACCTGGAGCTGGACGTGGCGGCCGCCGACCTCGCGGCGCCGGCGCGCAACCCGGAGCTGCGCGCGCTGTCGGTCGCCAGTGCGCGGCCCGTCGAGCTGGCCCCGCTCCGCTCGGCGCCCCGCCTGTGGGCGCTGGACATCGCGGCGGCCCCGGTAGCCGACCTCGCCGCGGTGGCCGGGTTGGCGGGCCTGCGGTACCTGGAGGTCACCGCGGAGCAGTGGCGCGGACTGTCGGCCCTCGGCGGCCCGCCGCACCTGGCCGTCGTCGGCGTCCACCCCCGCCGGCCGCGACGCGAATGGCCGCTCGGGGCGGACTGGACCACCGAGTACGGCACCCCGCCCGCGACCACGGGCTGACCGCCGCCGGCGCGCGGGAGCGAGGGCGGCGGCGGCCGGGCGCACCGGAATACGAGGCTGACGGCGGTGTTGACGAGGATGTGAAGAAGATTGGATTCCTGTCCTTCGGGCACTGGACGCCCTCGCCGCACTCCCAGGTGCGGTCGGCCTCCGACGCGCTGCTGCAGTCGATCGAGTTGGCCGTCGCCGCCGAGGAGGTCGGGGCCGACGGCGCGTACTTCCGGGTGCACCACTTCGCTCGGCAGCTGGCGTCGCCGTTCCCGCTGCTCGCGGCCATCGGCGCGCGGACCAGCCGGATCGAGATCGGCACCGGCGTCATCGACATGCGCTATGAGAACCCGCTCTACATGGCCGAGGACGCCGGCGCCGCCGACCTGATCGCCGGCGGTCGGCTGCAGCTCGGCATCAGCCGGGGGTCGCCCGAGCAGGTCATCAAGGGCTACGAGTACTTCGGGCACCGCCCCGACGAGGGCTCCACCGACGCCGACATGGCGCGGGAGCACACCGCGCGGCTGCTGGAGGTCCTCAAGGGCGAGGGTTTCGCCGAGCCGAACCCGCGGCCGATGTTCCCCAACCCGCCCGGCCTGCTGCGGATCGAGCCGCACTCGCCCGGCCTGCGCGAGCGGATCTGGTGGGGCGCCGGCACGCGGGCCACGGCGGAGTGGGCCGCGCGGCAGGGGATGAACCTGATGAGTTCGACGCTGCTGACCGAGGACACCGGCGTACCGTTCCACCAGCTCCAGGCCGAGCAGATCGAGGTCTTCCGGAAGGCGTGGCAGGGCGCCGGGCACGAGCGTGAGCCCCGTGTTTCGGTCAGCCGCAGCATCTTTCCTCTGGTGACCGATTTCGACCGCCGGCTGTTCGGCCGCGAGGCCGCCAGCACCGACCAGGTGGGCCACCTCGACAACGGCCTGGCCCGGTTCGGCAAGACCTACGCCGGTGAGCCCGACAAGCTGGTCGAGGAACTGGCGCGGGACGAGGCGGTCGCGGCCGCCGACACCCTGCTGCTCACCGTGCCCAACCAGCTGGGCGTGGACTACAACGCCCACATCCTGGACAGCCTGCTGCGCTACGTCGCCCCGGAGCTCGGCTGGCGCTGACCCACCGGCGCCGCCCGCGCCCGCCCGGGGACCGCCAGGGTCCGCCGGGTGTCCGCGGACGGCGCCGTCTGCCGTTGACTTCCCCGTTCTCGGCCTCAACCCCACGGAGCGACGCGTAAATCCATTGACACCACTCCGTTCGAAGTACTATGTTCAAACTACTTCAAACAGAGTGCAATGGTCGCAGTCCAGGAGGCCCGTATGCGTGTCACCCTTCCGTCGAACCTCGTCGCCGGCACCCCCATGACCCCGGCGGCGCAGAGCCCCAGCCCTCACCGCACGGGCAGGGGGCGCCAGGCTCCCGTTCCGGCCGGCAGGCCGCGCCCGGTACCCCGGCCCCGGCCCGTGTTCAAGCCCCGCGGCACCCGCTGAGCCCCGGCGATGGCCGCCCTCCGCACCCGAACCCCCGATCAGCACGGCTGACGGGGGTTCGGGCGTTTCGGCCCCGGGCAGCGCGGGCGAACTCCAACCCGAATCCGGCAGGTGGTCCCGGTCGGTCTCGCCGACGTTCCGGGAGGTCGCCTCGCCGCGGAGCCGTCTGCCGTCGGCCGCCTCCAGCAGAATGTCGAACATCGTCGTCATGGCGGACGACCCTAGTCACCGGACCGCTGCCCCGATCGGCTGCCGCGCCATCAGAAATAGGGCAGGCCACCGGTGAAAGCGGTCTCGAAGTACTCGGCCGAGGTGATGTGGGCGAGATAGCGGGCGTCGCTCACCTCGATCTCGAAGCTGGCGTCCGGCCAGTACTCGTCGCCGGTGATCTCGAACGACACGACGATGTCGGCCGCGCGCCGGGCGAACTCCTCGGGCTCGGACTCCAGCGTGACGTAGCGGACGCCGTTCGACATCCCCCCGCCCAGGACGCGGCGCCCGTAGAACTCACTGGGCTTGACCCGGGGCTCGCGCGCCTTGCCGGTGCCCTCGTCCAGCACGTAGCCCTCGGAGTCGACGGGCACCGTCCGGCCGAAGAACAGCCCCCACAGCTCGGTGAACTCGGCCTCCGTCTCCGCCGAGAGCGGCCCCGTCGCCACCCATTTGTCCCGCCACGCGTCGAGGAGGAGTTGGAGCCCGAACTCCCGGAGGTACCCGCGGTGGATCTCGCCGTCGCTCCGCGACGTCACCGAACCGTTGATCCGCTTTCCCACCGGCTTGGCGAGAAGGACATCGAACATCATCGTCATGGCGGACGACCTTAGCGGCCATGTCGGACATCGGAAGCCGGACCACCGGCTGGGCCGCATCGGGCCCCCGGCGCCGGAATCGGAAACGGAAACGGCCGGAGGGCCGCCGCTCGTGCGGGCCGCTTGCCGCTCACTACCTCTCAGGCCGGGAACTCGTCTTGCCAGCCCCGCTCGACGGACCGGCGGCACCGCACGGGCTCGTCGCCCGCGCTGACCAGCAGCGCGGTCAGCATCGGCACGCAGTGGTCGAGCGTCTCGCGCGGCAGCGGGCCGTTGGCGACCAGGGAGACCAGGCCGTGGCCCATCGCCCAGCCCTGGGTGGCCAGGTCCAGGGGGACGACGTCGGCGCGGAGGCGGCCGGTGTCGACGGCCCGCGCGGCGGCGCGGACCAGGTGTTCGAGGGTGTCGTCGGCGGCCTGGAGGTCGTCGAGTTCGAAGTCCGCGTCGAACATGACCCGGTACAGGTCGGGGTGGTCCAGGGCGTTGTCGAGGTAGGCGGCGGCCAGCGCGGCGAGGTCGCGCACCGGGTCTGCGGACGTGTCGACCCTCGCGAACCTGGCGGCCAGGCGGGTGAACCCCTCCTGCCGCAGCGCCCGCCACACGCCGTCCATGCCGCCGAAGTAGGTGTAGACGGCCATCGTCGAGACGGAGGTGCCGGCCACGAGCGAGCGCAGGGTGATCGGCTCGCGGGTGCGGAGCATGTGCGCGGCCCGCTCCAGCAGGAGGGTGCGCACGGCCGGGTCCTTGGTCCTCGCCATGGGCCCCAGAATACATAGCATTGCATTGCTATTCCTAGGGTCGGCCGTCTGCATAAAACTAGGGATGCTAGGTTTGTTCCTAGGAACACTAGGACAGGAGGAGCCGCATGGCCCGCGTCGGCCTCACCGCCGCCAAACTGACCGCCGCCGCGGCGGAGATGGCCGACGAGATCGGCCTGGAGCAGGTGACCGTCTCCGCGCTCGCGCGGCGCTTCGGCGTGAAGGACGCCAGCGTCTACTCCCATGTGCGCAACCTGCGGGAACTGCGGGTGCGGGTCGCGGTGCTGGGCGGTGCGGAGATGACCGACCGCATCGCCGCGGCCGTGGCCGGGCGGGCGGGCCGGGACGCGCTCGTCGCCTTCGCCGACGCCTACCGGCGCTACGCGCTCGACCACCCCGGCCGCTACGCGGCCACCCAGATGCGCATCGCGCCGGAGGAGATGGTCGACACCACCGGCCTGCGGCGCAGCGTCGAACTGACCCACGGCATGCTCCGCGCCTACGGCCTGGCCGAGCCGGACCTCACCGACGCCGGCCGCCTGCTGCGCGCCACCTTCCACGGCTATGTCCACCTGGAGCTGAACGGGGGGTTCAACCACCCACGGGCGGTCGAGGAGTCGTGGGCGCGCTCGCTCGACGCGCTCCACGTGCTCCTGGAGAACTGGCCCCGCCACGACGACGGGAGCAGCCGATGACCACGCCCCGGACCGGCACCCTGCGAGTGCCGGGCGCCACCCTCCACTACGAGGTGCGCGGCAGCGGCCCGGTCCTGCTGCTCATCCCCGGCGGCGCCGCCGACGCCGGGCTGTACGCGGGCATGGCCGCGGACCTGGCGGCGCGCCACACCGTGGTCTCCTACGACCCGCGCGGCCTGTCGCGCAGCCCGCTCGACGGCCCGCTCACCGACCAGCGGGTCGAGGTGTGGAGCGACGACGCGCGCAGGCTGCTCAACCTCCTGGCGCCCGACGGCGGGGCGTCCGTGCTCGGATGCAGTTCCGGCGCGATCGTCGCGGTCGACCTGCTGGCCCGATATCCCGACGGCCTGCGCCGGGTGGTCGCGCACGAGCCGCCGCTGCTGGAACTCCTGCCGGACCCCGCGCCGCACCGGCGGCTGTTCGCCGAGGTGCGCGACGCCTTCCGCGCCGAAGGTGTCGGCGCGGCGGTGGCCCGGCTCAGCGAGGGGCTGGGGGCGCACGCGGCGGAGGAGGCGGACCGGGCGCCGGAGGGGACGGCGGACCGGTTGGACGAGCGGCCGGCCGAGCGGGCGGGTGAGCGGGCGGCCGGTCAGGAGGTGGAGCGGAAGTCCGGCCAGGAGGCGGAGCCGCCGCCCGAGGCCCGGGAGTCGGCGGCCCGGATGCACGCCAACATGCCCGTGTTCCTGGGGCACATGCTGGTGCCGTTCTCGTCGTTCCGGCCGGACCTCACCGCGCTCGGCGCCGTCGCCGACCGGCTGGTGCCGGCGGCGGGTCGGGAGTCGCGCGGCCAGGTGCCGTTCTCCGGCCCGGCTGCCCGGATGGCGGACCTGCTGGGGACCGGCCTCGCCGAGTTCCCCGGCGGGCACCTCGGCGCGGTCGAGCACCCGAAGGAGTTCGCCGAGCGGCTGCTGGCGGTCCTCGCCTGATCCACCGGGCGAGGACCCGGCGGGGACGGACGGGGGCGGCCGAGGGCGGTGGGGTGGTCGGGGGCAACGGGGGCGGGGACACCGTTCAGGCCCCGGGCTGGGGTTCGGGGAACTGGAATCCGGACTGGCCGCAGCCGATGCCGGTGACGTCGTGGAGCCCGTACCGCCCCTTGCTCCCCGGCTGGACGTCCACGCAGACGAACTGCGCACTGCGGGAGGGGAGGTCCACCCATCCTGTACCCCAGCCCTCCCCGCGGCATCCGTAGCCGCTGAGCACGCGGGTGTGGGAGTCGTACTCCGCGGCGGCGCAGCGATAGGAACTCTCGGCGTAGACGGGCACAGCCATGACCGTGCCGACGGCGAGGCCGGCGGCGGTCAGAGTGACGGTGGTGAGGATACGACGCACGGTGACCCTCCGGAGTGATCAGTTGCTCCGCGTGGCTTCTGTCCTCCCGTGGCACGCGAGAAACCCGGGCCTGCCGAGCTGGAATGCCAGCCGTGGGCACTCCACGCCCGTCCGGAAGCCCGTGCCGGATCCCGCTCCTTCCGCTCCCGCACCGCCCGAGCCACGCCCGTTCGCCGTTGCACACCGACGAGCCAAACGGCCTTCCCATTCACCGGATTGACGACCACGACGGGCCGCCAATCGGGCTTCGTGGCGCCCGATACCGAAGCAACGGCCCTGCCCTCAACGAAAACCCCGAAACGGAAGGCACAACCAACGCGTTGCGAGCAGGCCGATACCCGGCATTCACCGCAAGGTCGATGGTCCGGAATCCAGCAGCGGAATGACCATCCCCGCGTGCGCGGGGAGCACCCGTGCTGAACTGGAGTGTTTCATCGGCGAGGCCCCGTTTCAGCCACTTTCCGCGAGTCGCCCGCGCCGGGCCATCGGCTGCGGCCGTCCTTCGTCGCGCAGCGGCTCTTGGACAACCGGTTTCCACCCCCAGCCTTGGTGCACGCGCGGTAGTAAAACGTTCACATGGTGAGCCGTCACCCCTTGCCGGGCCTACCAGCGCGACAAGCGCGGGTTTCTGCGCGCCTGTGGCCGGATCCGGCCACGTTGTTGATCTCCGGGCGAGATGATCAGTAACTTCACTGAAACGTTTTAAGTGACACGCGTCACGTGATGTGCACCGCGGTGACACGCTCCGTGCGTGTCCACCCCCGTTCCCCCCTCCCGTCCCCCCTCTCCTCCCTTTCGCACCTCGCCCTTGTGATCACCGCGCCGCCGTGGCGGCGTGGGAAGGAGATCCATGCCCCCCAGCGACACCCCCGCCGACTCCTCTTCCGCTGCGCCCGGTGCGGAGGACGGACGTCGGCGGTTTCCCTTCTCCCGCCGGTCCTTCATCGCGGCCGGTGCGGCCGTCGGGGCCACCGCCGCCCTGCAGCCCGCCGTCGGGGCGCCGCCCGCCGCCGCGGCCTCCGCCGAAGGGCGGCTCGCCGCCGGGCTGCCCGACCCCGCCGGCGGCGTGCGCGCGAAGTTCCGCTGGTGGTGGCCGCACGGCATGGTCGACCTCGCCGAGATCCGCCGCGAGATCGACCAGATCGCCGACGCCGGGTTCGGCGGCGTGGAGATCGCCGACGTGCACCACAGCGTCAGCGAGCCGCTCGACCCCGAGAACACCGGCTGGGGAACCAAGCCCTGGCGCGACGCGGTGGAGGCAGCGCTCTCGCGGGCCGAGCGGCGCGGCATCAAGGTGGACCTGACCATCGGCCCCGCCTGGCCCGCCGCCGTCCCCTCCATCACGCCCCAGGACCCCGCCGCCATGCACGAACTCGCGCACGGCGTGCGGTTCCTCCAGGCGGGAGAGGAGTTCAGCGGCCCGCTGCCCGAGCCCGCCGTGGAGGCCGCCGAAGGCGTCACCGAGCGCACCCTCTTCGCAATCCAGGCCCTCCGGCTCGCCGACGGCGCGGCGCCCGAGGACTCACCGATCACGCTCAAGCCCGACACCCTCGCCGACCTGACCTCCTCGGTCGACGGCGAGGAGCTGTCCTGGACCGCGCCCGCCGAGGGCGGCGGCACCTGGGCCCTCATCGCCTACTGGCAGCGCGGCACCGGCCAGCGCCCCGAGCGCGGCCCGCACACCGAGCCCGTGTCCTACGTCGTGGACCATTTCAGCGCGGCCGGAACCCGCGCGGTGACCGACTTCTGGGACGAGCACATCCTCACCGACCGCGTCCGGAAGCTGCTGAAGGGCCCCGCCGGCGGCGCCATCTTCGAGGACTCCATCGAGATGGAGACCGACGCCACCCTCTGGACGCGCGACCTTCCCGCCGCGTTCGAGGCCCACACCGGCTACGACCCGCTCCCCTACCTGCCGGTGCTCGTGCGCGCGCACGAGGACAAGGTGTTCAGCTTCGACTCCACCACCGACCGGCGCGCGCTGGACGACTTCAACGACGTCCTCACCCAGCTCTACGTGGACCACCACATCACCCCGATCAAGAAGTGGGCGCACCGGCTGGGACTGCGGTACCGGATCCAGCCCTACGGCCTGCAGACCGACGCCGTCGCCAAGGCCGCCCTGGTCGACATCCCGGAGGGGGAGTCGCTGGGCTTCAAGAACCTCGACGACTTCCGCTCGCTGGCGGGCGGGCGCGACCTCGGCGGCAACACGGTCCTCTCCAGTGAGGCCGGCGCCGTCTACGGCGGCTCCTACAGCACGACCTGGCGGCAGACGGTCCGCACGATCTCGCGGGAGTACGCGGCGGGCGTCAACCAGGCCGTACTGCACGGCTTCTCCTATGCCGACGCGCCCGGCGCGCAGTGGCCCGGCTTCGCCGCCTTCACCCCCTACAGCGGCGGCGTCGGCTACAGCGAGTCCTGGGGCCCGCGCCACCCGACGTGGCAGCACGTCGCCGACGTCTCCGGCTTCTTCGCGCGGTGCCAGCACGCGCTGCAGTGGGGCACGTCGACGGTCGATGTCGCCTTCCTGCGCCAGAAGGGCTACGCCGGGTCCGGGTTCGGCGCCGCCTACTTCAGCAGCACGGGCGTGCGGGAGGGCTGGTCCCACCAGTTCGTCAGCCCTCGGCTGCTGGAGATCACCGATCCGCAGGTCAAGGACGGTGTGCTGGCGCCCGACGGCCCGGCCTACCGGCTGCTGGTCTTCGAGGGCGACGCGTTCAACGGGCGGGTGGCCACGCTGCCGGTGGAGACGGCGCGCCGGCTCCTCCGCTACGCAAAGAACGGCCTGAAGATCCTCGTCGTAGGCGACTGGAGCGCGCCGCAGCAGCCCGGGGTGGACCAGGGCGAGGCCGGGGAGCTCGCGGAGACGGTACGCGCGCTGCTGGACCAGCCGACCGTGCACCGGGTGGGCACGCGCGAGGAGATCGCCGCCGGAATCGCCGCGCTGGGCGCCGCGCCGTCGGTCCGCTACGCCAAGGCGTCGCCGCTGCTGCACGCCCGGCGCCGCTCGCGGAACCTGGACCTGTACTACCTGACGAACGGCTCGAACGACGCCGCGGTGGACCATGACGTCACTTTCGCGACCGACACGGCGCAGGCGTACCCCTTCTCCGTCAACCTGTGGACGGGTGAGGTCGCGCCGCTGCCCGTGCACAGGGTTGTGGACGGCGGCGTGCGGGTGCGGGTGCGGCTGGCGCCGGGGGCGTCCACGGCGGTGGCCGTCGCGCGCCCGCAGTGGGCGCGCGACGCCGCCGGCCGGAACGCGACCCCGCCGCCGGGTGAGCTGAAGAAGCTCCGGTTCGAGGGGACGGACGCCGACGCCGTCCGCGTGGACGAGCGCGGTGCGCGCGTGCGGGCGGGCGCGGCCGGTACGTACCGGACGGTGTACGCGGGCGGGCGGACGGTCTCGACCGAGATCCGCAGCGTGGGCGAGCCGAGGGAGCTGACCCGCTGGCGGCTGGAGGTGGAGGACTGGCGGCCGGGCTCGTCGGCGACGGAGACGGAGGTCCGCACCCACACCCTCGACCTGGACGGCCTGGCGCCGTGGACGGAGTTGGACGGCCTCGCGGACGTGTCGGGGATCGGCCGCTACACGGCGGAGTTCGACCTGGGGAAGGGGTGGACGGGCGGCTACGGCGCCTACCTGGACCTGGGCGCGGTGACGGACGTCTTCCGCGTGACGGTCAACGGCAAGGATCTGCCGCCGTGCGACCAGTTGAACACGGTCGTCGACCTGGGCGACCGCCTGCGGCGCGGGAAGAACACGATCGAGGTGGAGGTCTCGACCACCCTCATCAACCGCATGCGGGTGTTCCGCCCGGACGTGTACGGCAGCGTCCGCCGCCAGCAGTACGGCTTGATGGGCCCGGTCTGGCTCCGCCCGTACGGCGAAGCCGAACTGTAGGCGGGTGGGGTGCGGCTGGTCCCCGACGGCTCCCGTCGGGGACCAGCCCCCGTGCGTGCGTGGGGAGCACTCTCATTGAACTGGCACGATACGTGGCCGCTGCCGCGTTTTCGACCGCTTGGCGGTTCCCCAATTCCCCCAAGGCCGCGGACGCCCCCGTGTCCGCGGACCTCAAGTCGGCCCACGGCCCCCGGCTAGCCGATCGGGACGCCGAAGTGCTTGGCGAACGTCACCGGGTTGGCGTACTCCTCCACCGCGATCAGCTTGCCGTCCGACCAGTCGGCGCGCAGGACGTAGACGTTGGGGTACGGGCGGTCGTCCGGCGTGGTGAAGTTGCCCTTGGCCTGCACGAACGATGTGGCCGCGTCCGCCGTGACGCTGACTCTGAGGTCGGCGAACTCGATCCGGGCCATGATCTCGGTGATCCCCCGGAAGTACCCGAGCACCTGCTCCTTGCCCTCGAACCGGCCGAACGGCTCGGGGTCGCCCGACGGCGCCAGCGGGATGGTCAGCGTGGCGTCCGGGTGCAGCGTGTTCTCCAGCTGGGCGAGGTCCTTGGACTCAAGGGCGGCGAGGAACGCGCGGGTGCGCTCCTCGGTGGCGCGGACCGGGGGCTTCGGCGGGGCGGACTCGACTACGGAGGCGCTTTCGGTCATCGGATACCTCGCTGAGGGGTGGGTGGGACGGGCGGACCCGCCTGGACGGAAAATGAGACTACGTCTCAAGTGATTGCCAGTATCATAGGAGAGTCGGTCTCGGTTGTCTAACATGGGGCGTATGGCACGCCAGAACAGCTCTTCCGCGGAGACCCTGCGGGAGCGCAAGCAGCGGCGCGCGCGGGACGCGATCGTGGGCGCGGCCTACGCGCTCTTCGCCGAGCGCGGCTTCGACCACGTCACCGTCGCCGACATCGCCGAACGGGCCGAGGTCGGCCGGGCCACGTTCTTCCGCTACTTCGGCGGCAAGCAGGAGGTGGTCTTCGACGGCGACGCCCAGGTCGACGCCGAGGTCGTGGCCGCCGCGCGGCGCATCCCGGCCGACGGCCCCATCGGCGGCTCGCTCCCCGCCGCGCTGGCCTACCTGCGCTCGGCCGTCGCCCTGCTGATCGAGCGGCTGACGGAGAGCCCCGAGGAGTACCGGCTGCACGAGCGCCTTGTCGCCGCCAACCCGGACCTGGGCGCCCGCGCCCTCGCCAAGCAGCGCCGCTATGTCGACACCATGACCGAACTCCTGGACGAGCGAGGGGCCGAGCCCGCCACGGCCTCGCTGGCCGCCGAGGTCGCGCTGGCCTGCTTCTACGCGGGCCGCACGGCGGCCGGCAACGATCCCGACCGGCTGGCGAAGGCGGTGGACGACGCCTTCGAGCGCGTCCTCGGCGACCGCCTCGGCGGCTGAACCGCCCGACCGCGCCCCGGCATCCCCTCGGCCTCCGGACTCCCCCCGATCCCCCGACTCCCCGGCTCCCCGGGCTCCCGGGGCCGCGCGCCGACCTCCCCGCCGCGATTACCTCCCGGGTAATCGACGCGCGGCAGGCTCCCTTGCCAGAGTGGGGGACTGCCAACGGAACGCCGACGGAAAAGGGGCCGGACATGGACACGCGAGCCGCGGTCGAGGAGCTGCTGCGCACGATCGGCGAGGGCGACCCCGAGCGCATCGCCGAGCTGTACGCCGAGGACGTCGAGTGGCGCATCAACTGGCCCGAGGAGGAGCACGGCGGCACCGTCCCCTGGATTCGGCACCGCTCCACCCGTGCGGACGTGGCCGACCACTTCCGCACGCTCGCCGCCGCGCACCGCTCCGACAACCCGAGCGTGGAGGTCGAGCACATCCTGGTGGACGGCCCGCACGCCGTGGTCATCGGCGTCGTCGTCAACACCGTGCGGCACACCGGCGCCACTTACCGCGCGCGGTTCGCGCTGCATGTGACCGTCGAGGACGGCCGCGTCGTGCGCCACAACGTCTACGAGGACAGCCTGGCGGTGGCCCGCGCCTACGGCGCGGCGGCCGGGGCGTAGCGGGCGGCCGCGCGGCGGGCCACCCGTGGCCGGAATCCCGGCGGTGCATAACATTCCGGCCATGCACATCATCGCGGTCGTCGCCCTGGACAACGTCGTGCCGTTCGACCTGTCCACCCCCATCGAGGTGTTCAGCCGCACGCGGCTGCCCGACGGGCGGGCCGCCTACGAGGTGCGGATCTGCGGGGCCGCCCCCAGCGTCGCCGCCGGGGCCTTCTCGCTGCGGCCGCCCTGGGGCCTGGAGGCGCTCGCCGACGCCGGCACGATCATCCTGCCGGGCCGCTCCGACCTGGGCCCGGTGCCCGAGGAGGTCGTCGAGGCGCTGCGCCGCGCCGCCGCCCGCGGCGTCCGCATCGCCTCCATCTGCTCCGGCGCGTTCGTGCTGGCGGCCACCGGCCTGCTGGACGGCCTGCGCGCCACCACGCACTGGGCCGCGGCCGCCCAACTCGCCGCGCGCCACCCGCGCGTGGAGGTGGATCCGGACGTCCTCTACGTCGACAACGGGCAGTTCCTCACGTCGGCGGGAGCCGCCGCCGGGCTCGACCTGTGCCTGCACATGATCCGGCGCGACCACGGCTCGGCGGTCGCCGCCGACGCCGCCCGGCTCTCGGTCATGCCGCTGGAGCGCGAGGGCGGCCAGGCGCAGTTCATCGCGCACGACCACCCGCCGGTGCCGCGCGGCTCGGTGCTGGAGCCCGTGCTGCGGTGGGTCGAGGACAACCTGGCGGCGGACCTCACGCTGGACGACATCGCCCGCACCGCCGGCGTCAGTTTGCGGACGCTCAACCGGCGGTTCCGCGAGCAGACCGGAACCACCCCTCTTCAGTGGCTGCTGCGCGCCCGGATCCGGCGCGCCCAGTATCTGCTGGAGGCCACCGACCACCCGGTCGACCGGATCGCCGGCGAGGTGGGCTTCGGCTCGTCCACCGCCTTCCGCGACCGGTTCAAGCGGGTGGTGGGCACCACCCCGCAGGCCTACCGCAGCGCCTTCACCCGCCCCGCCCCGGTGCCGTGAGCCGCCCTCGGCGCGCCCGGCGGCGACCGCGCGTCCGCGCCGGATGACCGTTTGTGGACAGTGGTCCACATCACATCGTTGACCGGCTGGCCAAGATCCACATCGCCGCCCAGCTGCGCGGGCCGGCCAAACGATCTCCGCCGCCGCGGAAGGGGCGGCTCTCACGCCGCGCACCGCCCGTGTTGCATGCTGCGGGCACGGCGCGAAGCCGGTGCCCGGCGGGGCTCCCGGCGGCCGGAGGCGCCGTCCGCGGACCCCGCAGGTGGCGGGGCCGCGACTGCCGAGACAGCCGATCGCCGCAACCGCGCGGCCCGGCGGAGGGGAGTTGCGGCCGCGATGTCGACGTGGGACCTGAGTACCGGCGACGTCGTCCGGGTGCTGGAGACCGTGGCCGGCCACATCGGCGACGAGGATGGCACCGAGGGCCTGAGCCTGCACGCCAGGTCGCTGGAGACGGCCGTCAACGACGCCAACGACGCCGCCGCCAGCGCGCCGATCGGTACCGCGCTCCAGGAGTTCTCCGGCCACTGCTTCGGGCTGGTCGGGTACATGATCGGCCGCGGCTCCAGCGGCGTCGCGGGCGCGGGCAACGCGACCCGGCACTACATCAACGGAAACCTGGAGATGGCTGCCGAGGCCCAGGCCAACGCCGGCAGTGTCGAGGACTGACCACCGCGCCCCCTGTCCGCCGGCGCCGGAGGCCGGCGGCATCCCCCCATCCCCCGGCGAGGACACCGCAGTGAGTGACGACCTCATCGACCCGGACTCCATATTCATCCCCGACGTCAACCCCGACGCGCTGGAGGACGCCGCCGCCGACCTGCGCACCCAGGGCGGGAACATCGCCGAGTCCGGCGGCGCCGTCAAGAGCTCGTGGTCGGACCTGCGGGACCACTACGTCGCCCCCGAGGCCGAGACGCTGTTCGCGGTGATGGACCCGGTCTCGGAGAAGGACGACGAGGTCGACGTGGACCTGGGGCAGGTCGCCGCGGCCCTGGAGACCTTCGCGGAGACCGCCCGCGACCTCAAGGCCCAGCTCGTGCAGGCCAAAGCGGACGCCCAGGACTTCCTCGCCTCGATCGAGGGCGACGACGACTGGGACGACGGCGGCTTCCTCGGCGGCGAGAGCGACAAGGTCGGCGAGCACAACGACCTGCTCAACCGGGTGAACTCCCTGGCGCACCGCTACTGGGCGGCCGAGCGCGACTGCGCCAACGCCATCACCGCGCTGTTCGGCGGCACCCGGTTCGTCGGCGCCGACGCCGACGGCGGGCAACCCCGCGAGGGCGAGGTCGTCTACGGCACGGCCGAGCCCTTCTCCGACGTCGAGACCCCGTGGGGGTCGCCGCAGAGCACCGACCACTGGGGCCACGTGGACCTGGTGCACGGCGCGGGCGACGTGCTGATGGGCACGCTGGAGGACTTCGGCGGCGCGATCGGCCTCCACGGCGACGAGGGCTGGCTGTGGCAGGGCGGCAGCTGGACGGACAACTTCGGCGGCTACTGGGGCGACTCGATCGCCGGCCTCGGCGCGATGGTCGGCGTCTACAACCCCGAGACCGGGGAGTTCACCACCAGCCTGGGCGAGGCGTGGGACGTGGCCCGGGGCGCCTGGGGCGACGCGATCCACGGGCTCTTCCCCTGGACGGAACTGGGCGAGCGGCCGGGGTACGTCTTCGGCACCCTCCTGACGAACGTCGGCATGATCGCGGGCGGGGCCGCGCTGAGCGCCACGGGCCTGGGCGCGGTCGTCGGTGTGCCCATGATCGCCAATCGCGTCAACCGCATCCTGGGGTCGGTGGGCCGCGGCGGCGACTCGTCCGGGGACGGGTCCGACGGCGGCGACGGCTCCGGGCAGCGCGACGGCCAGATGCCGGGCACCACGCCCAACGGAAACTCGCAGCGGGTGACCCGGCCGGAGAGCATCGAGCCGGGCGAGGGCTTCGACACCTCCGGTATCGGAGACATGAGCGAATCGCTCAGCCAACTCAACGCCACCCGGAACCCGGTGCCCGACCAGCCCTCCACCCCGCCCGCCGCGGACCCCGCGCCCGAGCCCGGGCCCCAGCCGGAGACCGGGGACGGGCCGCCCCAGGACCGGCCTTCGACGGAGCCGCCCCCGGAGCCCGATCCGGAGCAGAGTCCCGAGCGGCGCCGGAGCAGACCGGCGAGGACCCCGACCGCCCGCGCGGCGAGGACCCCGCCGCCCAGGATCCCGCGCGCCGCGACCCCACCGCCGAGGAGGTCGACGACGCCTTCTCCGAGATCGCCCGCCGCAACGAGGACCTCGCCGACGCGATGGACGACATCGACGGCGGCCGGATGGCGGAACTCGACGGCGAGGCCCCCTGGACCATCGACGCCCTGGAGGACTCCGGCGCGGACGGCGGCCGCGGCGGCCCCGACGAGGAGGCCCGGGTTCCGGTCACCCCCGACGGCCTGGAGACGAGCCGCAACGACCCGGAGGGCACCGAGGGCACGGGCGGCAGCGGCACCGACCCACGGCTGGACGGCGACAGCCGGCCCGTGGAGGTGACCGAGGACCCGCGCGCCGAGGACAACCCGCCGACCGGCGGCGGTGGCGGCGACCGCCCACCCGGCGGCGGCCCGCCCGGAGGGGGCCCGCCCGGAGGCGGTGGCGGGGACGGCCCTCCGTCTCCCAATCCCGAACCGGGCTCTCCGACACCGGAATCGCGGGACGGCGGTATGGGGGACTCCCAGGAGGCGAGCGTGCGGGACATACTCCGGGAGCACCGCTTGCAGCCGAACAAGATCGACAAGGTGGTCGAACTCCTGCGGAACCACCCGTCCCGCCTTGGGAGCCAGATCGCCGACATTATCATTGAGGGCCGGATCACCCAGGTCAGAGGCTTCGGACACATCGTCTCCGATTTCGGATCCGAACGGAAATTCCTAGGCATCAGCGCCGAACTGAGATTTGTCGACAACCTGATCAGGCAGGGTTACCCGCCGCAGCGCCTGGAGTTCGGGGACGACGGCCACTGGGGGCGCTCCCATGAAATACCCGTTGACGAATACGACGTCGACGCGCAGATCACAAGCCCCGACGGAGATGTCTGGTCCTATCAGATCAAGCGCACAGGAGGAGAGCCTGGCGTGTTCCCCTCGGACAACGCCTTGGTGAAAAACGCAAAGGGAGCACTCAACCAACTGAGGGAGCTTCAGGAGATTCCCAACCTCAGAACGTTTGCGATAATGGAGGTAAACGCCCCTCAGCGCACTCTGTCGCCTGAAGTGATGAGGAGGCTGGAATCCGCCGTATCGAGAAGTGGGTCTCCATTGCGGATTTACTTCACGGATGGCATGCTGACCATACCACCGAACACTCAGATCTATCCCCCGAAGTAGACCCAGGGGCGTTGAGATGTCTTCACTGATGAGCGTGCGGAGCCCGATCGCAACGTGGACCTGGCTTCTTGATCACGATGTAGACGCAGACGGGCTCGACGTGGGGGCACCGATCGCGCTGACGGTGGCCGACACGCTGGAGAAGGCCGGACTGCTGGTGCTCGACCATGTCGACGTAGAGTGGCACAGCGGCGCAACGGGACCGATCTGGCCGCGGACACGAATCCGAAATCCTTTTCGGGAGACCCCCGAGGCGTTTTCCTCGGATATTCGAAAAAGCCGCCCATCGGGCCATCCCGACGCGATCCCCTCACATCTCCACTTGCGCGGAAGGGGATACTGGGCTACTCCCTCAGACACTCTGAGAGAGGAACCGGACATCTGCTCAGCGACTCTTACCGTGTACGACTCTGCCACCCTGCTTACGGTGGGAGTCCATCACGACATCTGGTCGCTCAGCGACTTCCTCGGACGGCCGCACCCCGATGTTCACGAGCGCAACGCGCCACGGCTCGAAAAGGCCCTGCGCGACCTTGAGACCGCATTGAGCACTCCTCTCGACGCCGATGAACCTGACGAGCCGACGAAATACGCCGAACCCGTCGGCTATGGCGTTTCTCTCACCATCCAAGCCGAAGATGCAGGTGAAAACCCATGAGGCGCCCGGAAGCGCGCGGACCCATTGCCCATTGGAATTGGAGGACCGCGGAAACCGGACCGGACCTCAATAAGGCCCTACTCCTCTCGCGCGAGGTGATCGACCGACTTGCTGAAAACGGCCTGGTCGACCGCTGTGAACTCGCTGTGGACTGGAGCCACGTTAGCGAGGACGTCTCCAGGTTCACTTCCCTCTTCAGGCGGGCGCGCACAGCACCACTCGATGAACTCGCCGACGCAGTCCTCGCGAATACTCCTGCCGTCGCACCGGATGCGGCGCCGCTACGACTCACCTTCTTGGGCTACGGCGGGATATCCGCTCCTGACGGCGGCGGTCAAGGACACGACCGGATCGTGGAGGTGAACACCGCTCCCGGCGCTGACCGCCTGGGAGTCGAAGTATGCGTCTTCCACGACATCTGGGCGGAGCGCGACTTCTTCGGCACCCCGCACCCCGAGGTCCACGAACGGAACGCGCCGCGCCTGGCCGCCGGGCTGCGGGCCGTTGAGCAGGCGCTCGGCTTCCCCGGCACCCCCGGCGGTCCGACGTTCTTCGGCACCCCCTATAACTACGGCGTGAGCGCCCATGTCGGCGAGGACGGCACGGGCGTCGACGTCAGCGACCACCTGTAGGCCCCAGACCCGGCACAGAGGGGACCCCCCACATGACCCACGACGTCGTCGCGCTCCTGGAGAACCGCCCCACCATGCGCGGAATGACCAGGGCCCTGGTCCACGCCGACCCCGGGGCGCGCGTCCGCACGGTGGCCGAGGGCGCCGTGGTGGAGATGCGCGACGACTCCGGCCGGCTGCTCGCCGCCGCGCAGGCCGGGCAGCGGCTGTCCGGCCTGGACGAGGTCCGCCGGCTGCTGGGCGGAGGCGACGCGGTGGTCTGGCGGAGCGGCGCCGGCACGGACCCCGCCCGGACCCCGCTGCCCGAGCGCCCGTGGTGGGTCGAGGCGCGCGGCGGCGAACTCGGCGCCGACGGCACCGGCACCGGCAACGATGCCGACACCGACACCGCCGACATGGCGCGGCGCTTCGCCGCCGCGCTCGTGGCCCAGTTCGGCGGCTACATCTGGGAGGCCAAACCGCGCCTGCGCCGGGACGATCCGCTGCTGCTGGGAACGACCGACCACCCCGCCGTCTCCCTGTCCACCGAGCGGGTGGCGGTCGCGGTGCAGGACCGGCCCGTGGTGCCGCTGTCGCCGTGGATCATCGACGCGGTCGCCGGGCAGGGGCGGGAGCAGCGCGCGTTCCAGCTGGTCACCCCGCCCGAGGCGCGGCTGACCCACGAACTGGCCGCCCTGCTGCAGAACCCGATGGCGCGATGGGTTGTACGCGCATCCGACGGCACCTACTACGACGGCCTCTTCGGCGCCCCGCTGGTGTGGCACCAGGACGCCGGATTCGTGCGCGACCCCGAGCGGGCGTCCGACCGCGCGGTGCATCCGCTGTTCCGCCGGAAGGACGACACCCTGGTCGACCACCTCGTCCTCGACCTGAAGATGCTGCACCCGGCCGACTCCGAACTGCGCGTCGGGGGAGAGGTGGAACTGCTGGCCGGGGCCCTCGCCGGGTCCGCGCCGGCGCTGTGGGGGACGAGCGAGCCCGCGCCGCTGGTGTGGGACCGCGAAAAGCTGACCGAACTCGTCCGGAAGCGCGCGCCGCGCGGCTCGCGGGTGGTGTTCCTGGGACCGCACGGAGGCGCGCGGCCGTTCAGCGGGAGCCTTCGCGTGGAACGGGTGGCGGAGGGCGTGAAGGAGAGCGTCACGCTGGCGGTGGCCTACCCGGCGGGGACCGAGCCGGGCCTGTCGGCGGTGAGGGGACTGGTCGAGGAACTGGGCACGGGCGGCAGCCTCCAGTCCCTCAACGTCCACCGCCGACGCGGCCGCGCCGACCTCACGCGCGCGGCGTCCTACAGCGGGGCGCTGGTTCCGGTCGGGCTGGCGCTGGGAGCGGAGGGGGTCCACAGGGTCGGCGGCCTCGACCACGCGACGGCGGCCCCCGTCCCGCCGGTGCGCATCGGCCCGCGTCTGACGCCGACACTGTGGTACGCGATCGGCGACGGCACCGACCCGGGGGCCCGGCGGCAACTCCGGGGGCTGATCTCGCACCTGCGGCCCAAGAAGACGGAGTCCGCCGACTGATCTTCGCGTGCCCCGTTCATCCCGGGCGCGCGGGGAGCACCCTTATTGAAATGGGACGATAGCGGCCGCTCCCTTCTTGCGGTACCACTTTGCCGCCATTTCCCCGCCCATCCGTTGATCCTTCGCCCCCACTCGAAAGGGCGGTTTGGCCCTTCCTGGGGTGCGCGTCGGGTTGGGATTGGCTCGGGAAAAACGTCATAGACGGTTTACACGCCGAAATGATCTCGTTACTGTGATTGGGAGCGCTCCCAGGAGTGACGCAGATCATCCAGGAGCGCGACAACCGCCAAGGCTCCGGCGCACCGCGGTGGAGCCCGATGCGTTCTGGGAGCGCTCCCAGATCGCCGCCGAACGTCCATCCCCCTCCATCCCCGCAAACGACACCGGCACCCACCCCTCCCCCTGGCGCATCCCCCATTCGCCTCCCGGGCGGCTCCCCCACAACGCCCGCATCCCCCGCACCCCGTATCCCCCACCCCGCATCCCCCGTCTTCCGGTGCGACGCCCCGAGGCGTCCGCCCGTCCCCGCGCACGCCGTCTCCGGCGCCCGGCGTCCGGACCCCGCCTGTCGGCCGGTGCGGTCACCCCGCGTGTCCGCGCGCGACCGTCCGTGTTCTCCCAGTCGACTCCGTGCCCCACCCCCGGCTTCACGCGCCCTCGGGCGTATCCCCCACATCCCGCCGCCGTGGCGGGACCTCACGGAAACTGGAGGTACTCCTCACCATGGGTTCCCGGCTGTTAACCCGATGGCCGCGCGGGCGGCTGTTAGCGGGCGGCGTCGCCGCGGGCCTTGTGGCCGCGCTGATGCCGGCCACACCCGCGTTCGCCGCCACGGCGTGTTCCGTCGACTACCAGATCACCAACGAGTGGGGCAGCGGCTTCACCGCCAACGTCACGGTGACCAACGAGGGCGACCCGGTCAACAACTGGTCGCTGGGCTGGGCGTTCCCCGACGGCCAGCGCGTCACCAACGGCTGGTCCGGCGAGTTCAGCCAGAGCGGCGCCAACGTGACCGTGCGCCACCCCGGCTGGAACCCCGACCTCGGCACCGGCGAGTCCGCCACCGTCGGGTTCCAGGGCAGCATCAGCGGCTCCAACGGCGTGCCCGAGTCGTTCACCCTCAACGGCACCGCCTGCAACGGCGCCGAGGAGAACGCGGCCCCCGAGGTCGAGCTGACCTCACCGGCCGACGGCGCGACCTTCCTCGCCGGCGAGGACATCGAACTGGCCGCCGAGGCCAGCGACAGCGACGGCGAGATCGACCACGTGGTCTTCGAGGCCGACGGCACCGAGATCGCCACCGACGACTCCGCCCCCTACACCGCCACCTGGTCCGGCGCCGAGGTCGGCCCCTACTCGGTCACGGCCACCGCGGTCGACGACCAGGGCGCCAGCACCACCTCCGACGCCGCGGCCGTCGAGGTCATCGACGAGCCCCAACTCCAGGCCACCCCCGCCAACCTCAGCGTGCGCCAGGGCGGCACCGCCACCTTCGACGTCTCGCTGTCCAACGCCCCCGACGCCCCCGTGGACGTCACCGTCGAGCGCACCGAGGGCAGCTCCGACATCACCGTCTCCGAGGGCGCCGAGCTGACCTTCACGCCCGACAACTGGGACACCGAACAGGAGGTCACGGTCTCCTCGGCGGACAACGGCGGCGCGCTCGGCTCGGCGGTCATCACCGCCTCCGGCCAGGGCTACGGGTCCGACACCGTCGAGGTCACCGAGATCGACCCCAACACCTCGGACTACGAGGCGGCGTTCCTTGAGCAGTACGAGAAGATCAAGGACCCCGCCAGCGGCTACTTCCGCGAGTTCGACGGCCTGCTGGTGCCCTACCACTCGGTCGAGACGCTGATCGTGGAGGCGCCCGACCACGGCCACGCCACCACCTCCGAGGCGTTCAGCTACTACCTGTGGCTGGAGGCCGACTACGGCCGCATCACCGGCGACTGGGGCCCCTTCAACGACGCGTGGGCGTCGCTGGAGGAGTTCATCATCCCCGAGACCGAGGACCAGCCGACCAACGGCTCCTACGACCCCTCGGCGCCGGCGACCTACATCCCCGAGCACGACACCCCGCAGGGCTACCCCGCGGCGCTCGACCAGGGCGTGCCCGTCGGCGACGACCCGCTGGCCCAGGAGCTGAGCAGCACCTACGGGACCGACGAGGTCTACGGCATGCACTGGCTGCTGGACGTCGACAACACCTACGGCTACGGCTTCTGCGGTGACGGCACCGACGACGCCCCGGCCTTCATCAACACCTTCCAGCGCGGCTCGCAGGAGTCGGTGTGGGAGACGGTGCCGCACCCCTCGTGCGAGACGTTCGAGCACGGCGGCGACAACGGGTTCCTCGACCTGTTCACCGACGACTCCGCCTACTCCCAGCAGTGGCGCTACACCAACGCCCCCGACGCCGACGCCCGCGCGGTGCAGGTGGCGTACTGGGCCCACCAGTGGGCCGAGGAGCAGGGCAACGCCGACGAGGTCGCCGACGTGGTCAGCGACGCCTCCAAGATGGGCGACTACCTGCGCTACGCCATGTTCGACAAGTACTTCAAGGAGATCGGCGACTGCGTCGGTCCGCAGCAGTGCGCGGCCGGCCAGGGCAAGAACAGCGCCCACTACCTGATGTCCTGGTACTACGCCTGGGGCGGCGCCATGGAGTCGGCGCAGTACCCGTGGGCCTGGCGCATCGGCGGCAGCTCCTCCCACCAGGGCTACCAGAACCCCATGGCGGCCTACGCGCTGTCGGAGGTGCCCGAGCTGATCCCTGAGTCGCCCACGGCGGCCGAGGACTGGGCCACCAGCCTGGACCGGCAGCTGGAGTTCATGGAGTGGCTCCAGTCGTCCGAGGGCGGCATCGCCGGCGGCGCGACCAACAGCTGGGCGGGCAGGTACGCCCAGCCGCCGGCCGGGTCCCCCACCTTCTACGGCCTCTACTACGACTGGCAGCCGGTCTGGCACGACCCGCCGTCCAACCGCTGGTTCGGCTTCCAGGTGTGGGGCATGGAGCGCGTCGCCCAGCTCTACTACGAGACCGGCGACGAGCGCGCCGGCGGCATCCTGGAGGACTGGGTGCCCTGGGCCATCGCCAACACCGAGGTCGGAACGGGCGGCGACTTCGCGGTCCCGGCCGACATGGAGTGGTCGGGCGAGCCCGACACCTGGGACGGGGAGTCCACCGGCAACCCCGACCTGCACGTCGAGGTCGTCTCGCACGGCCAGGACGTCGGTGTCGCGGCCTCCCTGGCCAAGACGCTGCTCTACTACGCCGCCGCCTCCGGCGACGCCGAGGCCCGCACCACGGGCGAGGGCCTGCTGGACGCGCTGATCGCCAACGAGGACGACATCGGCATCGCCGTCGAGGAGACCCGCGCCGACTACGCGCGCTTCGACGACGAGGTGTACGTCCCCAGCGGCTGGTCGGGCCAGATGGCCAACGGCGACCCGGTCGAGCCCGGCTCGACGTTCCTGTCCATCCGCTCCTTCTACGAGGACGACCCGCAGTGGTCCAAGGTCGAGGACTACCTCGCCAACCCCGACG
The DNA here is from genome assembly GCF_013410565.1 of Streptomonospora nanhaiensis. Taxonomy (NCBI): domain Bacteria; kingdom Bacillati; phylum Actinomycetota; class Actinomycetes; order Streptosporangiales; family Nocardiopsidaceae; genus Streptomonospora; species Streptomonospora nanhaiensis. Next base: position 4,004,603 of record NZ_JACCFO010000001.1, on the reverse strand, counting down.
GGCCGGCCCCCACCTTCACCTACCACCGCTTCTGGTCGCAGGCGGAGATCGCCACGGCCTTCGCGACGCACGACAACCTGTTCGGCTAGCCGGCCGGACACCGACGACCTCCGGTCCGGCGGGCCTCGCGTTCCGCCGCCGCCGCACGGCGGCGGGGCGCTGAACGCCGGACCGGAAGAACCGGCCGCCGGACATCCCAGCCCGGCGGCCGCCCTCCCCATCCCCTAACCGGCCCGCCGCACCCGGTCCCCGGACCGGCGGGCCACGCGTCCAAGGAGGATCTATGAGATCACAGCCCCATCGCGGGCGCGGCCGATGGTGGCCGGGCCGGGCCGTGGCGGGCGCCTCGGCGCTCGCGCTCGGCGCGGCCACGCTCGCCGTGGCCGCACCCGCGCAGGCGGCCGAGGGGTGCGAGGTCGAGTACACGGTGGTGAACCAGTGGTCCACCGGCTTCACGGCCAGTGTGACCATCACCAATCTCGGCGACGCGCTCAACTCCTGGGAGCTGGAGTGGGAGTTCTCCGGCAACCAGCGCATCGGCAACGGCTGGAACGGCTCCTTCAGCCAGTCCGGCCAGGCCGTGACCGTCACCAACGCCAACTACAACGGCACGCTGGCCACCAACGGCAGCGCGCAGATCGGCTTCAACGGCACCTACAGCGGTGAGAACGAGGTGCCGGAGTCGTTCACCCTCAACGGCGTGGTCTGCGACGGCGGCACGGGCCCCGGCAACCCCGACCCGACCGACCCGCCGGACCCCGACCCCACGGACCCCCCGGAGCCGAGTGAGAAGGTCGACAACCCGTTCGCGGGCGCCGACATGTACGTCAACCCGATCTGGTCGCAGAACGCGGCCGGCGAGCCGGGCGGCGACGCGATCGCCGACGAGTCCACCGCGGTGTGGATGGACCGGCGCGGCGCCATCGAGGGCAACGACAGCCCCACCACCGGCAGCATGGGGCTGCGCGACCACCTTGAGGAGGCCGTGGCCCAGTCCGACGGCGACCCCATGGTGATCCAGGTCGTCATCTACAACCTCCCCGGCCGCGACTGCGCGGCGCTGGCCTCCAACGGCGAGCTGGACGCCGACGAGATCGACGTCTACAAGAACGAGTACATCGACCCGATCGCCGACATCATGAGCGACCCGGCGTTCGCCGACCTGCGCATCGTGACCACGATCGAGCCGGACTCGCTGCCCAACCTCGTCACCAACGTGGGCAGCCGGCCCACCGCGACCGAGAACTGCAACGAGATGCTGGCCAACGGCAACTACGTCGAGGGCGTGGCCTACGCCCTGGACCAGCTCGGCGCCATCCCCAACGTCTACAACTACATCGACGCCGGCCACCACGGCTGGCTGGGCTGGGACGACAACCTGGGCCCGTCGGTGGAGCTGTTCCACGACGCCGCCACCACCGGGGGCGCCTCGGTGGACGACGTGCACGGGTTCATCGTCAACACCGCCAACTACTCGGCGCTGGAGGAGCCCTACATCGACGTCAACGGCACCGTCAACGGCCAGCAGATCCGCCAGTCGCGCTGGGTCGACTGGAACCGGTACGTCGACGAGCTGTCCTTCGCCCAGGCGCTGCGCACCCGCGCCGTGTCCGCCGGCTTCAACAGCGACATCGGCATGCTGATCGACACCTCCCGCAACGGGTGGGGCGGTTCGGAGCGGCCGAGCGGCCCCAGCTCCTCCACCGACCTCAACTCCTTCGTCGAGGCCAGCCGCATCGACCGGCGCATCCACGTCGGCAACTGGTGCAACCAGTCCGGAGCGGGCCTGGGCGAGCGCCCGCAGGCCAACCCCGAGCCGGGCATCGACGCCTACGTGTGGGTGAAGCCTCCGGGCGAGTCCGACGGCTCCAGCGAGTTCATCGACAACGACGAGGGCAAGGGCTTCGACCGGATGTGCGACCCCACCTACGAGGGCAACGCGCGCAACAACTACAACATGTCCGGCGCGCTGGCCAACGCCCCGCTGTCCGGCCACTGGTTCCCGGCGCAGTTCCAGGAGCTGCTGGCCAACGCTTACCCGCCGGTGTAGAGAGGATGATTCCGCTGGACATCTGAACCGACCGCTGTCCGCACCCAGCGGGCCGCGCCCCGGCCGGTGCCGGCCGGGGCGCGGCCCTCGCGTGTGCCCGCCGCCGGCCGGGCCGGGCGCATCCGGCCGAGGGCGGGCGGGCTCAGCCCCGGGGCAGCCAGGCGGCGCCGCTGTCGTCGTGGGCGCGGCGGTCGGAGTCGTGGCCGCCGGCGTAGCGGCTCTGCGGCACGGCATCCACGTCGGGCCCGATCCCGTGCCCCGGGCCGACCGGGCCGGCGGGCACCGGCGGGCCGGGCGGCGCGGCCGGGCCGGCCGCGCCGAGAGGGCCCGCGGCCGAGGCGGGTGCCGCGTGCTGGGGCGCCCGCTGGGGGCCGCCGAGGCCGTCGGGGGAGTCGGGCCGGCGGCCGTCGCGCTCGGCCGACAACGTGCTAAAGTCGCTCAGCCGGGCGATCTCCTGGGAGAACGCGTCGCTGGCGGCCTGCATCTGGATCTGCACCGCCCGGCAGAACGTCTGGATCCAGGCGACCCGGCGCTCCATCTCCTCCACCTCGCGGGTGTAGGAGGAGCCGGCGCCGGCGCGGTAGCCGCGCGCGGCCTCGTCGGCGGCCGCGCCGGCCTGGTCGCGCGCCTCCACCAGGATGTCCTCGGCCTGCCGGCGGGCCTGCACGGTGAGCTGGCGGCAGTACTCCTGGGCCTGGGCGACGTAGGCGTCGGCCTGCTGCTGGGCGGCCGAGAGCAGGTTGACCGCCTCGGCGGGCGGGCCCTCGACGGAGGCGGCCGAGTGGTTCTGCTCGCGGTAGCGGCGGCGCAGCCGGTCGATCTCGGCGCGCAGGCTGGCCTTCTCGGCGTCGCTGGCGGCGAGGTCCTCGGCGACGCGGCCGATGAACAGCCGCACCTCCTCCTCGTTGTACCCGCGCCGGCCCAGCGAGGCCCGGGAGAACTCCTGGGCACGGACGCGCTCGGGACTCAGCCGCTGAGAAGACCGGCTCCTGGCACCCATGTCCTCGCGTGCGGTCACGGATTCCCTCCGCTCGTGCTGGTGGTGTCGAAGTCCTCGTATCGGACGCGGTCCTCGGTGACGCCCGCCTGGGCGAGGCGGCGCAGCGTGCCGGTGACCATCTCCGGCGAGCCGCAGACGTAGACGTCCTCGTCGGGCCAGGTGCCGTAGCGCAGCGCGACGTCCACGGCGTCCCCGGACTCGACACCGGGCCGGGGGGCCTCGCGCGAGACGCACGGGACCACGCGCAGCCACGGACACGCCCCGGCCAGCTCGTGCAGGGCCGGGTAATCGTAGTGGTCGCGCGCGTAGGGCGCTCCGACGAACAGGCTGACGCGGCGGACGTCGCCGCCCGCCTGCTCGGCGCGGAGCTGCTCGATCATCGCCTTGAACGGGGCCAGCCCGGTGCCGCCCGCCACCATCAGCAGGTCCCGCTTGCCGCCGAGGAGCAGCCGGTCGCCCACGGGCGCGCCCAGGCGCAGCGAGTCGCCGGGCTGCACGCCCTGGACGAGGGTGGTGCTGACGGGGCCGCCTCCCACGAGCCGGACGTGGAACTCGATGGTGCCGTTGCGGCGGGGCGCGTTGGCGGGGGTGTAGAACCGCCACACGTTGGGCCGCAGCCGGGTCTCGACCGCCACGCTCTGGCCGGGCCGGTACTCCAGCTCGTACTCGGGCTGGACGGTGATGACCGCGACGTCGGCGCTGCGCCGCTCATGGCTGATCACCCGGGCGTCCCACCACGGCGGGGTGGTGCGCGCCGACTCGTCGGCGGCCTCGGTCATGACCTTGGCGACCAGGCCGTAGGCCTCGCTCCAGTCCTCGGCGAGTTCGGGTTTCCACTCCGGGCCGAGGAAGTGGGCGAGCGTGTGCAGGAGGGCCTGGCCGACGGCGGGGTAGTGCTCGGCGACGACCGCGAACTTGCGGTGGTCGCGGCCCAGGCCCTGGAGGAAGGGCACCAGTTCGTCGACGCGGTCGACGTCGGAGACGATCCGGCCGAGCGCGCCGACGAGCCGGTCGCGCTGGCCGGCCATGCTGACCGGGAACAGCGACCGGGTCTCGGGGTGGGTGATGAACAGTGTGGAGTAGAAGAACAGTGGGACTTCGTCTCCGTAGGCCGCGACCTTCTTCCAACTGTCCTTCAGCCGCGTGACATCCACGTGATCAGATTCCTTAGCAGGGATCCCGCGCCCGGGCGGCGGGCCGCGGCGGCGGCCGCGGGCGGGGCGGTGGGCGGGAGCGGCCGGGGGCGGGCCGCGCGACAGGCGGCACACCGCAGGGCGCCCGGTCGTCTCCCGCTTCCGGCGCGCGGCCGTGTCCGCCGCCGGCACGCCCGGGCACGGGCGTCCGGGGGACGGGCGGGGTCAGCCCTCGGTCTTGCCGACGATGGCGCCGGAGAGGGGGGCGACGGCGCCGATGATCTCGTCGATGGTGTCGCCGGGCACGCCGGCGGCCTTGAGGGAGTCGACGAGGTGGGCGGCGACCAGGTCGAAGTGGCGCTGCTCGATGCCGCGGCCGCGGTGGACCTCGTCCATCGCGCCGCCGCTGTAGAGGTCGGGGCCGCCCAGGGCGGCGCTGAAGAACTCGACCTGGCGCCCTTTGAGCTTGGGCAGGCTGGTGCCGGTGAAGAAGCCGGCCAGTTCGGGGTCGGCCATGATGCGCACGTAGAGGTCGTCGACCACGGTGGTGAGGGCGTCGTGGCCGCCGATGCGCTCGTAAATGGTTGCGGTTTCGTTCGTCACGAGGGGCACCTCAGCATGGAATGGAAGAAGGGAAGGGAGATGCGCGAGAGAACTCGGGGCTGAACCCTACAGACGCCGTTACCAAAACGTCAAAAGTCAGCCCGAATCTGTCCGAAACCCCGCATTTGCCCAGATAGCAGGGCATGCGACAGGCCGCGCGAGCACGTACCGAACAGGCGTCCTCACTGAATACCCGGGTATTTCGTCCGGGTTCGGGACCTTTGGCATTCATTGTGAAACGGGGTGCGCGCCCACCCGCGCCGAGAGCCGCGCGGCCCTACGCCGCCGGGCGTCGCGCCGCCGGGGCCGCGGCCCCGGCGGCGGAGCGGCGCCCCAGATCATGTGTCATGTGTCACGTGTCGTCCGCTTCCTGTGCCCGCGGCGGCGCAGCGCGCTCCGGCGCCGTGGCACCGTTTAGGGACGCGCCGGGGCGGCGCGGACGTCGCGGGCACGGGAGGCGGACATGGCGGCACCGGTGATCGGTATCTCGGCCTACGCGGAGGAGGCCCGCTGGGGGCGCGAGTGGGCCATGCCCGCCGTCCTGCTCCCGGACGCCTACGCCCGGGCCGTGGCCGCCGCCGGTGCGGTGCCGGTGGTCCTGCCGCCGGTGGCCGGGGTGCACGCGGCGCTGGACCGGCTCGACGGGCTGGTCCTGGCCGGGGGCGGCGACGTCGACCCCGCGCGCTACGGCGCCGCGCCCCACGAGCGCACCGGCGGCGTCCTGGCCGCGCGCGACGACGCCGAGCTCGCACTGCTGGAGGCGGCCCTGGCCGCGGGCACGCCGGTGCTGGGCATCTGCCGGGGCATGCAGCTCCTCAACGTCGCCCGGGGCGGTACGCTGCACCAGCACCTGCCCGACGTCCTCGGCGACACCGCCGCGGCCGCGCACCTTGAGCGGCCCGGCGTCTTCGGCGACCACCCCGTGCGCCTGGACCCGGCGAGCCGGCTGGCGGCGCTGCACGGCGCCACCCGCGTCACCGTGGCCGCCTACCACCACCAGGCGGTGGCGGACCTGGGGCACGGCCTGGTGCCCGCGGCCTGGGCCGACGACGGCACCGTCGAGGCGCTGGAGGCGCCCGAGGAGCCCGGCGTGCTGGCCGTGCAGTGGCACCCGGAGATGCGCGCGGACCCCGTGCTGTTCCGCTGGCTGGCCGAGGCCGCCGCCAAGCGGGCCGCCGAGCGCGGATAGCCGCGCCGCACGGCGGAAATTCCGCTGCGCCCGGGGCAATGGCGGCGGAGGAAAACTCCGCCGCGCGACGGTCGTCGAAAATTTTCGGCGAATATGCAATTGCACGGGAGCCGAATGGCTCCGGCGGGCTTTCGCGGATTCGCGGCCAATGCGCGCCCGGTTTTGCCCGCGCGGAAATCGCGCGCGGCACAGCCGCGCGGCGCGGTGCGCGGAAAAAGGGCGAGGGGCGCCCCGGCGGGCGCCACCCCCGCGGGATCAGCCCGCGTGGTGGGCGGCGGCCGACGCGGGAGCGGCGCGGAAGGACGTGCTGAACTCCGCCCAGGTGATCATGGGGCCGACGTAGTCGCTGGTCTCGTGGTCGAGATCGGGGTCGAAGATGCTGGTGTAGCCGCGTTCGGCGTAGCCGGGGCCGCCGTGCAGGGGCAGCCGCCCCCACTCCTTGGTCAGCGCCGCCGCCAGGAAGAGTCCGCGGCCGTCGGGGCGTTCGAGGTCGGGGGCCAGCACCCGCGCGGTGGTGCGGGGTGCGCCCCGGCGCGGGCCTTCGTCGTGGACCTCCAGGTGGAGGGCGCCCGAGACCAGGCCGACCAGGCTCACGAACACGGTGCCGCCGGGCTGGCCGGACGCGGTGTGGCGCACGGCGTTGCCGAAGAACTCGCTGACCACGAGTTCGACGGCGTCGGCGACATCGGGGAACGGCCGCATGTGGCGGCGCGCCCAGAGCCGGGCCTCGCGGCACTCGCGGGCGGCGCCGGCGAACGTGCGGCACGCCCGCAGCGTGTAGATGCCGACGTCGTCGTCCACTCCGTCGCACTGGGCCATCCGGGCCACCGCCTTACGGTGCTTGTCGATCCTCCGGAGTGAGCACCGCGGAAGGCGGCCCGGGCGCCGGACGAGCGCGGTGCCGGGCCCGCGCCCCGCGGCGCGGTGTCGGAGTCCAAGGGCGGCGACCGGGTCGCACCCGCCCCAGAGGAACCACCATCCATCGCCGAATTCTGCCGCAACCACGGCCCTCCGACAACCATCTTCACTGATTGTATACAGAATTGGCCGGCGAATCGCACCATCGCGAAGGGTGCCGGACAACCGATGGGGCTAACCCCAAGAGTACGCGGGAGCGCTCCTGAACGGGAGACAAAACGCAAACCGCCCTTATAGACCTTTGTCCTGAAACACGCCATTCACCGGCCCCCCGTGCGCACCCCGACACGCGCCCCGGCACCGGCGCGCGGCCGGGCCGCGCACGGCCGCCTAGGCTCGGCCGCACACGCCGTGCGGTGCGCCGCGCCGCACCCGTCCGGACAAGGAGTCCCGCCCATGCCGCCGACGCCCGTTCCCCTGGTCATCGACACCGACACCGCCCAGGACGACTGCGTCGCGCTGCTGGTGGGCCTGCTCGACCCGGCCGCCGACCTCCGGGCCATCACCATGGTGGCGGGCAACGTGGGGTTCGAGCGCCAGGTGCACAACGCCTTTCTCACCCTCAACGCCGCCGGGCGCCTCGGCGAGGTCCCCGTCCACCTGGGCTGCCGCCGCCCGCTGATGCGGCCCTGGGTCAGCGCCGAGAACGTGCACGGCGACGGCGTGGGCGGGCTGAGCATGGACGCCGGCGACCAGGCCCCCGAGAGCGAGCACGCGGTGGACGCGCTGGTGCGCCTGGCCGCCGAGCGCCCCGGCGAACTGTCGGTCGTGGCGATCGGGCCGCTCACCAACATCGCCGCCGCCGCGCTGAAGGACCCCGGCTTCGCGCGCAACGTCCGGGCCCTCTACGTCATGGGCGGTTCCAACAACGGGCGCGGCAACATCACCGCCGCCGCGGAGTTCAACTTCTACGTCGACCCCGAGGCCGCCAAGGCGGTCTTCGCGGCGGGCTTCGCGATCACCGTCGTGCCGTGGGACCCGCTCACCCTGCGGCGCGCGGTGTTCGGCCGCGAGACCCTGGCCCACATCGCCGCCCTGCGCACCCCGCTGGCCGACTTCTTCACCCGGGTCTGCGCCGCCACGCTGGAGTTCGACCGCGGCGTCGGCATCGACGGCACCACCCACCCCGACTCCCTGACCGCGGCCCTGCTGCTGCACCCCGAACTCGTCCGCGCCGCCGGCCGCTACCACGTCGACGTGGAGACCAGCGGCGAACTGACCCGCGGCTACTCGGCGATGTCGTGGGGCGTGCACGGGCTGGCGGCCAACGCCACGGTCGTGGAGGACGTCGACGCCGACGGGTTCCGCCGCTACCTCGCCGCCCTGCTGTCGAACCCGGTGGCGCCCTCGCGGCCCATCACCGGCCTGCCGCCGCGCTGAGCCCCGGAACCGCCGGAGCAGGGCGGGCGCGGCGGGCGGGACGGATGGACCGGCGGGCCGGGGCCCTCCGGTGCCTCAGCGCAGCCGGCGGGCCAGCCCCTCGTGGTCGACCACCAGCCCGTCGCGGTCGACCGTCAGCACGAACGAGCCGTTGAGGGGGTCGCTGTACTCGTAGCGCTCCTGGCCGTCGGCGGCGTAGAGCCGGGTGTAGCGCCGGGTCAGCCGCTGGATCCCCAGGCTGGGGACGTCGATCCGCACCACCGAGATGTCGCGGTACTCCCCCGGGCGCAGCCCGAGCCGGCGGATCGGCAGCGTGTTGGTGAGCGGGGTCGCGGCCACGTCCACGTCCAGGCAGCCGTCCAGCTCGGCCCGGCGGCGGCCGTTCACCGTCCACCCGGCGGCCTCGCGCCGCAGCTCCACACTCGCCGGTCCGGCGCCGGAGAGCACCTCCACCCGCGCCGCGCGGCTGACCCAGGCCAGGTCGGCGTGCACGGTGAAGCGGCTCGCGTAGCGCTCCTCGGTGCCGGCGACGGTCTCGCTGGCCTCCAGCCGGAAGCCGTGGGGCTGCGGCAGGAGGGTGCCGAGCCCCAGCCCGGACGCGACGTCGACCCGGGACCACGCGACGGGTTCTCCGCTGGAGGCTGGCATGGCACCGTTCTACCGGTACGTCCCGTTACACGGAAGAGCCCGGGTGTAACACCAGGCCACCGGGGCCGTGCCGGACACCGCCCGCGGGGTGCGCGGAACCCGGCGGCTCCCCGGCCTCCGCGCGGCTCTCGGCGCGCGGATCTGATCCCGCGTTGGCCGACAAAACGGGGCGACGCATCCCACACCGGGATGGTAGGACGGCGCAATGAGCCATCTGCACGTGTTCGACATGGACGGCACCCTCATCCACGGCACCAGCGCGGCGACGCAGATCGCCCGCACCTGCGGCACCGAGGCCGAACTGCTGGACCTGGAGCGCCGCTTCAGCGCCGGGGAGATCGACACCCGCGCGTTCTCGGCCACCCTGCACGCGCTGTGGAGTGAACTGACCGAGGAGCACGTCGAGCGGGCGTTCGCCGCCGCCCCCTTCCTCGCGGAGATCCGCGAGGTGTGCGCCGACATCCGCGCGCGCGGCGAGCACTCCCTGGTCATCACGATGTCGACCGACTTCTTCGCCCGCCGCCTGCTCGACTTCGGCTTCGACGAGGTGGTGGCCTCGCGCTTCCCCGCGCTGCCCTTCCGCGAGCCGCTCGACCCGGCCGATGTCCTCACGCCCCAGGACAAGGTCCGTGTGACCGAGGAGGCCCGCACGCGCGCCGGCATCCCCCTGGAGCGGTGCGTGGCCTACGGCGACTCCCTGTCGGACGCCCCGCTGTTCGGGCACGTGCCGCACAGCGTCGCGGTCAACGCCGACCACCACGTGGCGCGGCTGGCCCGCGCCCGGTACCGGGGCACGAGCCTGATGGGGGCCTACGTCCGGGGCCGCGCGCTGCTCGCCGGGGGCGCGGTGCCCGAGGCGGACGCGGTGGCGGGGGCCGGCGGAGGGCCGGCCGTGGACTAGCCGTCCAGCAGCCGGTCGAAGGCGTCCTCGGGCAGGCCGAGGTCCATGCGGATGCGGAACCGGGTGCGCACGAGTTCCATCAGCAGGTCGTGGACGTAGGGCGAGACGTCCTGGTGGCGGAACCGCTCGATGCCCAGCGTGGCCCAGGTGTGCGCGCCCTTGAGGTCGTCGTGGGCCTGCAGGGTCTCGGCGATGTGGATGTAGGTGGGCAGGTTGCGTGGGCCCTCGGCGCGCAACCGCTCCAACTGGGCGTAGGCGGAGTCGATGAGGTCCAGTTCCAGCAGCGCGCCGGCCTGCAGGGCGCGGGCGTCGATGATGGTGACCCCGCCGTCGTCGATGGCGCGCTGGTAGGCGGCCGAGGCGCGCTCGAACTCCTGGGCCATCTCCCACTGCTCGCCGGCGCGCACGAAGATCTCGGCGCGCGAGATCTCGCTGTCGGCGTCGACGCTGTTGGCCAGGCCCAGGAGTTCCAGGGCGACGTCGACGTGGTCGCCCGACTGGACGGCCCGGAACTCCAGCCGGTCCAGATCGGCGGTCGTCACGCGGGTCACTGCCACCCTCCCTCGCTGGCCGTCGTCCTGCCCGTCGTTGCCCGTTGGCGGTGCGCGGCGCCGGTCGTCCGCCGCACCGCCCTCACCCGCGCGCCGCGCGTTCCAGCGCGCTCCAGAACCCCTGCCGCAGGGCGTCGCGGACCTCGTCGCGCAGCAGGAAGTCGATCGGCAGCGCCGATCCCTGCAGCAGCCGCGCCTCCAGGTCGGAGGGCATGCGCGGGCGGCGGGCCAGCACCGCCTCCATCCACAGGGCCGGCGCGTCGCGCGCGATCGACTCGGCGAAGTCGCTGCCCTCCTGCCGTGCGGCCGTCACCGCGTCGTCGACGCTGCGTGCCGCCGGGGCTCCCGCCGACAGCGGGCCGACGCGCGGTGTGGGGTCGGTGTAGGGCCCGTGCTGGACCCGGTTGTCGGGCTGGGGGCCAGTACCCGGTGCGGTACCCGGTCTGGGTCCGCCGACGCTCCCGTAGCGGGAGTCACCGTCCGTACTGACCCCAAAAGTAGGGTTTGGGCCGGTGTTACCTCCGTACCCCGGATTCTCGCCGGTATTACCCCCGTAGCGCGGGTCCGCCTGCGGCGGTGGGGTGTTGCGGGTTGGCGGGTTGTCGCGGTCGTACTGGTGCCCCGCCATGGAGGGGTGGCCGCCCGTCGGCGGCATCGGGGCCTGGTGCGCCCCGCCCTGGTGGGCGCCGGCCTGGTGGGCGCCTGTGGGGTGCTGGCCGGGCGGCCGGGCCTGCTGCGGTGGCCCGCCGTAGGGGTTCTGGGTGCCGCGCATGCCCGGGTGGGCGCCGGTGCTGGGCGCGGGGAACCCGGTGTCGGCCGGGGGCTGGCTCCCGGCCATGCCGGCGTGCGCACCGGTCACGGGCGGCGGGGTGTGGCCGCCCGAGGGGAAACCGTTGGCGTCGATGGGCCCGGAGTGGTTGGGGCGCGGGCCGTCGACCCCGCCCGCGCCCTGCGGCGCGAGGTGGTCGCCGCCGCGCTGGGCCAGGCTCTGCCGCATGGCCCGCAGCTGGTCCATGGCGCTGCCGGTCATGGCGGGCTGCGCCCCGGTGTTGGCGAACACGGCCTCCAGGCCCGAGGACGCCGGCGGGGTGGGCTCGACCCGGCTGGAGCCCGGGTGCGCCGTCACCGGGCGGCGGGTGACCTCGGGGGCGCTGCGGGAACGCCCGTTGCTGAGCGGGGTGGTGGTCTCGGAGGCGTCCTCGTCGCCCAGGCCCGACAGCAGCGTGACGTAGGGGCGCAGGTGGCCCGCGCCGATCTCGATGAGGTCGTCGCACTCCCGTCGCAGCGCGCGCGAGATGGTCCAGTTGCCCTCGACGGAGATGTGCACGACCGTGACGCGGACGCCGAGATCCTGGACGTCGGCCACGACCTGGGCCATGTCCTCGTCGCCGGAGACGAGCACGGCCTCGCACAGCACGCCGGTGCGGGCGAGTGTGGTCAGGTCCCGTTGGACGTAGCTCTCGACGCCCTCCCGTCTGCCGGGACGGATTCGCGCGGCTCTGAACTTGATACCGGGGATGTCCGCGATTCCGTCCTGCTCCTGGGTCCGGCGGCCGTCGGCGGTCGCCTCGTACCAGTAGCAGCGCAACAGCGGGAGTTGCGTACGGTCGCGCGCCACCTCGTTGAGGAGTTGCACGAGTCCGGCGTAGTCCCATGACACGGAGTCGCGGTTGCGGGTTCCGTGCACTGCCATCGCGCCATCGGCGAGGAGGTAGCCGGCGTCTACGAACAGCGCGCAGCGATCCACGCGACACCGCCCCTTCCCGTTGGTTCGTTCCCCGGGGCGACGGATACGCACCGGGTCCTGCCGGCGTTCGGCACTCGGCCCGCAGACGGGCCGCGCCACAGCCTAACCAAGTCTGTGCCGCCGTGTACCCGGCCCCTGCCGCCTTCAACGCCGCGACGTGCGGGGACGGGGTGCGGATCGGGCCGGACCGGTGCGGCGGCCCGGTAGACCCTCACGTGCGCAGCGGCGCGGTGACCGCCACCGCGCCCGCGAGGTAGGCGTCCTGGGCCGACACCAGCCGGAGCTCGGGCTCGCGCGGCAGCACCGCGGAGAAGCGCCGGACGTCGGCGCCGAACCCGTGGGGGTTGCCGCGGGCGCCCCGGGCGGTGCCGGTGAAGGCGTTGCCGGCCGTGCCGCCGCTCGGCGCCAGGGGGCGGCCGTTCAGCAGCACGCGGTCGCCGCCCAGGCCGGCGTCGCCCTCCCACGCCACGACGTCGACCGTGGCCGGCACGGCCGAGGGCAGCAGCCCGGCCAGCGGCACGCGGGCGCCCTGGGGGTCGTGGAAGACCGGGCGGGCGGAGTCGAGCACCATCGCCTGGTTGACGGGCGCCGCCGGGTCCTCCACGACCACCACCAGGCTCCAGCCGGCGTAGGTGCCCACGCCGGTGCGCTGCGGGATGTCGGCCACCCACCAGCGCCCGCCGCCGTGCGCGCGCACGAGGTCGGTGACCTCGGCGAACGCCTGGTAGACGGGGTATCCGGGCAGGTCGGCGGAGCGCACGGATTCGGCGGTGACCGTGGTGTAGGAGCCGGCGCCGGGGCCGCGCAGGGCCGCCGCGGCGTGGTCGGGTGCGCCGCCGGCGGCCGAGAAGTACAGCCCGGCCCACCGGACCTCGCCCCCCGGCGGCAGCTCCCAGTGCGCCGAACTGGAGGACCGGGTGGCCGGATCGTCGTCGAGGTCCAGGCGGCGCATGCGCCAGAAGTCGTTGTCCGGCCGCACGCCCGAGGGGTCGCGCGCCTCGGCGCACGAGGGCGGGTGGTGGCCGCGGGGCTCGCCGGTGCCGGGGGCCTCGGCTGAGGGCGGCGCCGAAGGGCTCGCCGGGGCCGAGGGCGGCGCCGGACTGGAGGGGACCGGCGGTGCCGGCTCCTGCGGGCGCGGCGGGGCCGCCGGGGAGGCGGTCGGCGGCTTGGGCGCCGGGGGCCGGCTGGGCTGGGGTGAGGTCGGCGGCGGCGGGGCGCTGGGCCACGGCGGGCGGCGGTCGTCGGCCTCGGCCGGGGGCGGCGCCGGGGACTCCGGCCGCGGGGGCTCCGGCGAGCCGTCGGGAGGCGCGGTCGCGGGCTCCTGGAGTTCGTCGGGGTGGAACGGCCACCCGGGCTCCGGGTGCCAGGGCCACCAGTGGCCGTGCGGCTCGGGCGGGGCGCAGGTCTGCAGCGCGCCGCCGACGGTCTCGGCGCGCACCCGGCCTGCGGTGGCGTAGCGGGCGGCGGTGCCGTCGGGGTCGACGCCGCGGCTGCCGGTGGCGGTGGCGCGGACGCCGCCGGAGCGCACCGACACCCGCAGCGCGCCCCCGGAGCCGGCCTCGGGGGAGACGTCGACGTCGATGTACTGGGTGCTGGCCGCGCCGGAGGCGATCCCCGGAGTGGTGCAGCGGCCGCCCTCGGCGGTGGCCGCGCAGCTCCAGTCGCCGGAGCCCTCGGCGAAGGGCACGGCGTTGCCCGCGCGGGCGGACTCGCTGACGGTGACCCCCGCCGGGAGGGTGATGTCGGCGGTGACGTCGTCGTCGGTTGCGCCGCCGGTGTTGCGCACGCTCAGCACCACGATCCCGGCCCGGCCCGGCACGAGCGCGCCGACGGGGTCGATGGCGGCGGTGAACGCCGGGGCGGCGGCCGGCCGCCCCGCGGGCGGCTCGGGGGCCGCGGGACCGGGCGCGGCGGGCGCCGCGGGGTCGGCCGGGCGCGGTTTCGCGCCCGGGGCGGGTTCGGGCGGCCGGGCGTCGGGCGGCGCGGGCGCCCCGGGCGGCGGCGCCGGGCGCGGTTTCGCGCCCGGGGCGGGTTCGGGCGGCCGGGCGTCGGGCGGCGCGGGCCGCGCGCCCGACGGCGCGGGCGGGGCGGGCGGCGCGGCGGCGGGCGGCTCCTCGCGCGGCACGGTCTGCTCGTTGGCCACCAGCGCGACCGCCACCGCCGCGGCGACGGCCGCGGTGGCCGCGCCGCCCGCCACGGCCTGCTGCTGGCCCTTGGGCAGGCGCGCCCACCAGCCGCCGGCCAGCGGACCGGCCGGCAGCGCCGCGAGGTAGCCCGCGGCGGCGGGGCCGGCGAAGAGCGGCAGGACCACCCCGCGCAGCCCGACGTTGACGTCCATCAGCTCGGCGCAGACCTCGCGGCAGTCGGCGCACTCGTCCAGGTGGCGGTCGACGAGGCCGGTGTCGCGCTTGGCGAGCGCGCCGCGCACGTAGGCGCCGAGGCGGTCCAGGGCGGGCCGGCAGGACTCCGCCGCCGACCCCGCCAGGTGCATCTGCAGGTAGGCCTGGCGCAGGCCCTCGCGCGCGCGGTAGGCCAGCGCGGCGACGCTGTTGGGCTTCAGCCCCAGGCTGGGGGCGGCCTCGGCGGGCTTGACGCCCTCGATCTCGGTGTACCAGAGCACCGCCTGCCAGCGTTCGGGCAGCGAGAGGTAGGCGCGGGCGATCAGCGACCGCTCCAGCCCCTCGACCGCGGGGTCCACGAACGGCTCGCCGGAGTCGAGGCTCTCCATCTCGTCGGTGACGACCTGGCGCTTCTCGCCCCGGGCGCGGTCGTAGACGACGTGGCGCAGCGCGGTCAGCAGGTAGGGGCGGAAGCCGTCGCGCGGGCCGCCGCCGCGCCGCACCACCGACAGCACCCGCGTGAAGGTCTCGGCGACCACGTCGTCGACCTCGGCGTCGCCGCGCACCAGCTGGCGGGCCAGGCCGCGCGCCGCCGCCGCGTGGCGCGTGTAGAGCGCCTCGAACGCGTCGGTGTCGCCCTCGCGGACCCGCAGGAGAAGCTCGTCGTCGCCGATGAGTGGCTCTCCGTGATCGCCGTAAGGCTCGGTCATGCCATGCCCTTCCCCCGGTGCGTCCGGCACGCGCGCGCGGCGCCGCACCGGGTCGTCGTGCGCGGTGCGGCCGCCGGTGTGGTGCGGCGTGGGCGGCCGTCGTGGCGAGGCCGCGGAAAAAAATATCCCGCACTCGCGTCATGGCCGCCACCGAACCGAGTGATTCGGGTGAGCACATCGGGGCGCGCCCGCTTCGACCCGCACCGCGCACCGCCGGCAGAGGGGAGTGACATGGGGACGAGTGAGCACACCGGCACCGCCGTGGCGGCCGGGAGGGACGCCAGCGCGCGCCGGCTCCGGCAGGGGTGGTGCAGGCGCAGCCGGCGCGACCGGGGCGAGCCCCACGACGACTGGTGGAGCCCGGCCGTCGAGGCGGTGTGCGCGGCGGTGGTCGAGGACCTGCGCGGCCGCGCCACCGGCGACACCCCCGCCCTCGCGCACGCGTGCGCGCGGCTGGGGCGGGCCCGGGCGCGGGCGGGCATGGGGGTCGGCGCGGCGCTGGAGGACCTGGCGGCGCTGTTCGCCGAGGTCGCCGAGGCGCCGGACACCGCGGGCGGCGCCTACCGGGGCGGGCCGCCGTTCGCGCTGGTCCGGGCGGCGGCCGAGGGCTGGGCCGAGGGCCGCCGGGGCGGCGACCACTGCCAGGACCCGCTGACCGGCCTGTCCACCGCCGCCTACCTGCGCACCCGCCTGGGCGAGCTGTACCGGGGCGGGCTGCCGTGGTCGGGGGCCTGCGGCCACGGGCTGGTCGTCGTGGCGCTGCCGGCCTGGCTGGACCCCTGGCGGCGCACGGCCCGGCTCATCGTGCTCGGCCACGAACTGGGGCGGTTCTTCGCGGCCGGGGAGACGGTGTCGCTGCTGAGCCGCTACCGCGTGGCGGTGGTGGCGGCGGCCTCGGGACGCACCGCGGAGCGGCTGCGGCTGCTGCGCGCCCGCGTGGGGGCCGGCGGCGACGGCACCGAGGTGTGGTCGGTGCCGCTGCCGCCCACCCACGCCGAGGCCGTCGACCTGCTCGACACCATCGCCGCCTCCGAAGACGGGAGGCCCTGACACCGGTCGACTCAGACGCCGTCGGCGCTGCGCGGCCCCGCAGAGGGGGCGTGGGCCCGGTGCCGACGGCCGCCGGACGGCGCGACTCGCGGAGGGGGCGAGCGCGGCCGGCCGGCCGTTACCGGCCCGGCGGCGGTCTTCTGGCCCCGAGGGGCGGCCGCTCGCGCCGGCCGGTAACCACGGGGAGCGCCGCGAGGCGCTTCCGGGAGGCGCGTCCGCAAGGGGAGGCGGGCGCGCCTCCGCCGTTCCGGCCGGGCACGCGCGGGCGCCGGGCGGCGCGGGGCCCCTCTGGCGGGTTCGGGGCTTGCGCTACAGCCGGGCGGCCAGGTCGAGCAGGTCGGCCGCGGTGGGGGCGGGCGCGTCGGCGCGGTCGAGGACCGGCCAGCCGCGCAGGGCGGCCAGCCGGGCGCACGGCGCGAGGCGGGGGTCGCTCAGCAGGTAGCCGCAGGGCGCGTCGGGCCAGTCGGCGGCCATGGGCAGCGGCTCGGTGTCGAACCCGTCGGGGACCGGCACGGCGCCGCTGACGGGGGTGTCGGGGGTGCCGGCGGTTCCGGTGCCGAGCTGGGCGCGGCGCAGGTCGGCGCGGGTGGGCGTGCCGGGCTGCGGCAGCAGGGAGTCGACCAGCAGGTACCCGGCGACGGGGCGGTGGGCGGCGCGCTGGGCGGCGCCGATGCGCGGCAGCAGCGGGCCGGCGGCGCCGTGGGCCACCAGCAGCAGCGGCGCGGGAGGGGCCAGCCGCGCGATCGCCAGCGCGGCGCCGGCGACGTGGCGGGCGGCATAGGGCGGCGCGGGGTCGCCGGGGACCTCGACGGCCGCGGCGGCGGCGCCCAGGCGGCGCAGCTCCCCGGGCAGCGCGGCCCACCACGGCGGCGTCTCCAGCGGACCGGGCACCAGCACCAGGGCGGGTCCGGCCGGGGCGGGGGGCGGCGGGGGCACGGGAGGACCGGAAGGACGGGGGTGTCCGGGGTGTTCGGCCACGCGTCAGCGCCGGGTCTCGGACACGAGCCAGGCCAGGTACTCGGCGCTGCCGCCCTCGATGGGCACGGCGATCACCTCGGGCACGTCGTAGGGGTGCGCGGCGGTGAGGTGGTCCACGAGGTCGCCGAGGCGGTCGCGGGCGGTCTTGAAGGAGACGCGCCACTCGGTGTCGGCGCGGATTTCGCCCTCCCACCGGTAGTGGCTGGTGATCGGCGCCTCGACCTGGGCGCAGGCGGCCAGGCCGCGCTCGACCGCGGAGCGGGCGAGTGCGGCCGCCGACTCGGCGGTGTCGGTGGTGGTCTCGACGCGGACGTGGGCGGGTGCGCCGGGGGCGCCGCCGGGCGTCTGGGTCATGGCCGCCTCACTGCCTCTCTACCGGACGGGGCTTCCAGCGGTCGCCTGTGGACGGCGCGCACGGCGACTCACCGGCACGTTCTAGGCTCGTAGACCATGAGCGACCGCGAAGTTCTGCTGCAGCACATCAACGATAAGGCCGTCGTGCGGGGCCGCGTCACCCTGTCGTCGGGCCGCGAGGCCGACTACTACGTCGACCTCCGCCGCATAACGCTGGACGGCGCCAGCGCGCCGCTGGTGGGGCGGGTGCTGCTGGAGGCCACCGCCGACCTCGGCTACGACGCCGTGGGCGGGCTGACCCTCGGCGCCGACCCCGTCGCCACGGCCATGCTGCACGCGGCGGCCGCGCAGGGCCGGGCGCTCGACGCCTTCGTGGTGCGCAAGGAGGGCAAGGCCCATGGCCTGCAGCGGCGCATCGAGGGCCCCGACGTCGCCGGGCGGCGGGTGCTGGCGGTCGAGGACACCTCCACGACCGGCGGTTCGGTCCTCACCGCCGTCGACGCCCTGCGCGAGGCCGGCGCCGAGGTCGTGGGGGTCGCGGTCATCGTGGACCGGGGCGCGCGCGAGCGCGTCGCCGAGGCCGGGCTGGCCTACCGCGCGGTCTTCGAGGCCGGCGACCTCGCGGTCTGACCGCGCCGGGCGCCGCCGGGCGCGCGCGGGCCGGCGGGGGGCACCGAGGCGGCCGGCCGCACGGGGGTGGGACACGGCCCCGGAAGGCCGGGCGGCGGTCAGGGCTCGACCGTGAAGGTGTGGCCGGGCTCCTCGCCCGAGATGTCGCGCGGCTCGCCGTGAACGTACAGCTCCACCGCCGAGGGGTCGCCGATCGTCACGCTGAGCGGCCGGGACTCGTCGAAGGTGACGTATTCGCCCCGGCCCATGGCGGCGTCGGTGAGCACGTCGCCGCCGGGCACCCGGACGAGCACGTCGCTGGACTCCCCCACCACCTCGATGTAGAGGGTGCCGGTGGTCACCTCGCCGGCCTGGGCGGCGGCGGTGTCGGCGCTCTCGGGCACGGCGGAGTCGGGGTTGCCGGCGGGAAGCGACCGGTAGAGGAAGTAGCCGCCCAGGATGACCAGGGTGATGAAGAGCACGATCGCGCCGGCGATGGCCAGCATCTGGCCGATCCCGCGCGGATCATTGCGATGTCGTCCCACGGTGCTGAATGTAGCGTGTATCACCGGGGACAATCGACGGTGGGAACACACAGACCTGTCCGAACCCGGCCGGGCGGGCGGAAACCAGGGGGTAGACCGCGTAAAGTAGTGGCCGCACACGCACCGTGACCAACGGGACGGGGGCGGCGCCGCGCGCGGCCGTCCTGGTCTAGACCTTTCGTTCGGCTGCCGACTTCGCGATACTTGCTCACGCACAAGGGCACTGCCGGAACAGCACGCGGGACCGCGGGGCCGGCGGAACCGCCTCGTACGACACTCCAGGCCAACCAGGGAGTCAACACCATGCCTATCGCCACCCCAGAGGTCTACACGGAGATGCTGGGCCGCGCGAAGTCCCAGGGCTTCGCCTACCCCGCCATCAACGTGACCTCCAGCCAGACCCTGCACGCCGCGCTGCGGGGCTTCGCTGAGGCCGAGAGCGACGGCATCATCCAGGTGTCCACCGGCGGCGCGGAGTTCCTGTCCGGCGCGACCGTCAAGGACATGGTCACCGGCGCCACCGCGTTCGCCGAGTTCGCGCGCATCGTCGCCGACAAGTACCCGGTCAACGTCGCGCTGCACACCGACCACTGCCCCAAGGACAAGCTCGACGGCTTCGTCCGCCCGCTGCTGCGCGCCTCGGCCGAGCGCGTGGCGCGCGGCGAGCAGCCGCTGTTCCAGTCGCACATGTGGGACGGCTCGGCCGTCGAACTGGAGGAGAACCTCCAGATCGCCGAGGAGCTGCTGGCCGCCTCCAACGACGCCCGCACCATCCTGGAGATCGAGGTCGGTGTCGTCGGCGGCGAGGAGGACGGCATCGTCGGCGAGATCAACGAGAAGCTCTACACCACCCCCGGCGACGCCCTGCGCACCGCCGAGGTCCTGGGCCTGGGCGACAAGGGCTACTACATGACCGCCCTGACCTTCGGCAACGTGCACGGCGTCTACAAGCCCGGCCACGTCAAGCTGCGCCCCGAGGTCCTCAAGGAGGCCCAGGAGGCGGTCAGCGCCAAGTACGGCAAGGCCAAGCCCTTCGACTTCGTCTTCCACGGCGGCTCGGGCTCCACCATGGAGGAGATCCACGCCGCCATCGAGTACGGCGTCGTGAAGATGAACATCGACACCGACACCCAGTACGCCTTCACCCGGCCCATCGCCGACCACATGCTGAAGAACTACGACGGCGTCCTCAAGGTCGACGGCGAGGTCGGCAACAAGAAGGCCTACGACCCCCGCGCCTACGGCAAGGCCGCCGAGGCCGGCATGGCCGCGCGCGTCGTCGAGGCCGCGCAGCACCTCAAGTCCGCGGGCAACAAGATGAAGTAGCGCCCGTCCAGACCGGTCCCTGGTTCCCCACGGACCAGGGGCCGCGCGTGCCCGGCCGCCTCACTTCCTTGGGCGGACGTGGTGGCCGGGCACGCCCCACCGCGCATGCCGCCCCCCGGTGGTCCCCGGCCGCTGGCAGGATGGGGGCATGGACCTGCACAACAACCTGCTGGGCGAACCTCCCGCCACGCACCTGCCCGACCTTCCCGAGGCCCGCGAGCTGCTGGCCGCCGGCACCGACCCCGCCGAGGTCGCCGCGCGGTTCCCCGCCTCCTCCGCCGCCTGGGCGGCCCTGGCCGAGCGCGCCTTCGCCGCCGGCGAGCCCGTCGCCGCCTACGCCTACGCCCGCACCGGCTACCACCGCGGCCTGGACCAGCTGCGCCGCGCCGGGTGGAAGGGCCACGGGCCCGTCCCCTGGGAGCACGAGCCCAACCAGGGCTTCCTGCGGTCGCTGCACATGCTGGGCGCGGCCGCCGGTGCGATCGGGGAGTCCGACGAGGCCGAGCGCTGCGCCACGTTCCTGCGCGACAGCAGCGAGACCGCGGCGCGCACCCTGGCCTCCTGACCGCCCGCCGCGGGCCGCGCCGCCGGCGCCCGGTCCCGCCGCAGCTCAGCGCCGCGACCCCAACATTCCTCGCTTAACGCCCGAGCAGCGGTCGTGTACGCTCAATGCGCAAGGGCCCCTGTCGCTTTCTTGCGCCGGGGGCTTTTCACTGTGTCGTGCACGGTGCCGTCCACGTCGGCCACCGTGCCGTTGTGCGGTGCACCGCGCGAACATCCACGGTCCGATCGGAAGAATGCAGAGGTAGACCCGGATGCCGGCGATCACGCTCGTTGGAGCCCAGTGGGGGGACGAGGGCAAGGGGAAGGCCACCGACCTGGTGGGCAACCGCGTCGACTACGTGGTGCGCTACCAGGGCGGCAACAACGCCGGGCACACCGTGGTCATCGGCGACCAGAAGTACGCCCTGCACCTGCTGCCCTCCGGGATCCTCTCGCCCGACGTGGTGCCGGTGATCGCCAACGGGGTGGTGATCGACCCCGGTGTGCTGTTCGAGGAGCTGCGCGGCCTGCGCGAGCGCGGTGTGAACACCGAGCGGCTGCTGGTCTCGGCCAACGCCCACCTGATCATGCCCTACCACCGGGCCCTGGACAAGGTCACCGAGCGGTTCCTGGGCAAGCGGCAGATCGGCACCACCGGGCGCGGCATCGGCCCCACCTACGCCGACAAGATCTCGCGCACCGGCATCCGCGTGCAGGACATGTTCGACCCCAAGATCCTGCGGCAGAAGCTCGAACTCGCGCTGCACGACAAGAACCAGATCCTGACCAAGGTGTTCAACCGCCGCGGGCTGGAGATCGACCAGGTCTTCGAGGAGTACACCGGCTACGCCGAGGAGCTGCGGCCCTACGTCGCCGACACCTCCCTCATCCTCAACCGGGCGCTGGACGAGGGCCGCACGGTCTACCTCGAAGGCTCCCAGGGCACCCTGCTCGACATCGACCACGGCACCTACCCGTTCGTGACCTCCTCCTCGCCCACCGCCGGCGGGGCGTGCGCGGGCGCCGGCATCGGCCCCACCCGCATCACCAAGGTCGTGGGCATCCTCAAGGCCTACACCACCCGCGTGGGCTCGGGCCCCTTCCCCACCGAGCTGCACGACGAGTGGGGCGAGTGGCTGCGCCAGAAGGGCGGCGAGTACGGGGTCACCACCGGGCGCAACCGCCGCTGCGGCTGGTTCGACGCCCCCATCGCCCGCTACGCCACCCGCATCAACGGCATCACCGACTTCTTCCTCACCAAGCTCGACGTGCTCTCCGGGCTGGAGCGCATCCCGGTCTGCGTGGGCTACGACGTCAACGGCACCCGCCACGACGAGATCCCCATGACCCAGACCGACTTCCACCACGCGGTGCCGGTCTATGAGTACCTCGACGGCTGGAACGAGGACATCTCCCACGCCCGGACCTTCGAGGAGCTTCCCAAGAGCGCCCAGACCTACGTGCGTACCCTGGAGGAGATGGTCGGCGCCCCGATCTCGGCCATCGGTGTCGGCCCGGGCCGCGACCAGACCCTGGAGCTGCGCTCCCTGGTCTGAGCACGTCGCCCCGTCCCTGCCCTCCCCACAACACGCAAAGGGTTCATGAAGTGAAAGCCCTGGTCCTCGGCGGCGGCGGCCGCGAACACGCGCTCGTCCGCGCGCTGTCCCTCGACCCCGGCGTGACCGACCTGCACTGCGCCCCCGGCAACCCCGGCACCTCCGAGCTCGCCGAGAACCACGTCATCAACGTGGTCGACGGCCTGGCCGTCACCCAGCTGGCGGCCCGCATCGGCGCCGAACTCGTCGTCATCGGCCCCGAGGCCCCGCTGGTGGCCGGGGTCGCCGACGCCCTGCGCGAGCGCGGCATCCCCGTCTTCGGCCCCGACAAGGAGGCCGCCCGCCTGGAGGGCTCCAAGGGCTTCGCCAAGGAGGTCATGCAGGCGGCGGGCGTGCCCACCGCGCGCGCCCGGCTGTGCCGCTCGCCCCACCAGGTGGCCGAGGCGCTGGCGGAGTTCGGGCCGCCCTACGTGGTCAAGGACGACGGCCTGGCCGCCGGCAAGGGGGTCGTGGTCACCGAGGACCGCGCCGCCGCCGAGCGCCACGCGCGCGAGTGCGGCCGGGTGGTCGTCGAGGAGTACCTGGACGGCCCCGAGGTCTCGCTGTTCGTCGTCAGCGACGGCGTGCACGCCGTTCCGCTGCTGCCCGCGCAGGACTTCAAGCGCGCCTACGACGGCGACCAGGGCCCCAACACCGGCGGCATGGGCGCCTACGCGCCGCTGCCCTGGGCCCCGCCCGGACTCGTCGACGAGGTCATGGAGACCGTCGTGCGGCCCACCCTGGCCGAGATGGCCCGGCGCGGCGCCCGCTACCAGGGGCTGCTCTACGTCGGCCTGGCGCTGACCTCCGCGGGCCCGCGCGTGGTGGAGTTCAACGCACGCTTCGGCGACCCCGAGTGCCAGGTGGTGCTCGACCGCCTGGCCACGCCCATCGGCGCGCTGCTGCAGGCCACCGACACCGGCGGCCTGCCCTCCGACACCCGCCTGGACTGGCGGAGCGGCGCCGCGGTCACGGTGGTGGTCGCCGCCGAGAACTACCCCGGCGACCCCGTCAAGGGCGACCTGATCACCGGGCTCGACGCCGCCTCGGCGGTCGAGGGCGCCTACGTGCTGCACGCGGGCACCGCCTGGAGCGGCGCCCGCGACCTCAAGGCCAACGGTGGCCGCGTGCTCGACGTGGTGGGCACCGGCGACACCCTCGCCCAGGCGCGCGAGCGCGCCTACGCGGCCGCCTCCCGCATCGAGCTGCGCGGCTCCTTCTACCGCCGCGACATCGCCGAACGCGCCGCCGCCCAGGCGTCCTGACCCCTCCGGAGGAGGGCCCGTTTTCCACAGGTCCTCCTCCGGATGCCCGGTTCCGCTTCGGCACCTGCGAAAATGGGCGCGTGATCGAGCGCTATACCCTTCCCGAGATGGGGCGCGTCTTCTCCGACGCCCATAAGTACGAGCTGTGGTGCCGGGTCGAGACCCTGGTGCTTGAGGCCCACGCCGCGGCCGGCACCGTGCCCGCCGACGTGGTCGAACCCGTGCGCGCCGCGCCGCCGCCCACGCCCGAGCGGGTGGCCGAGATCGAGGCCGTCACCCAGCACGACGTCATCGCGTTCCTCACCGCCTGGGCCGACAACACCGAACCCCGCGACGCCGCGGCCTGGGTGCACTTCGGCATGACCTCCTCCGACCTCCTGGACACCGCGCTGGCCGCCCAGCTGGTCGAGGCCACCGACATCCTCCTGGCCAAGGCCGACACCCTGGTCGCCGCGCTGCGCGACCACGCCCTGGAGCACCGCCACACCCTGCGGGTGGGCCGCACGCACGGCATCCACGGCGAACCCGACGTCTGGGGCCACCGGGTGGCCGACTTCGCGTTCGGCATGGCCCGCTCGCGCGACCGCCTGCGCCGCGCGCGCGAGGCGGTGGGCGTCATGGCCATCTCGGGCCCGGTGGGCACCTACTCCAACATCGACCCCGCCGTGGAGTCCTACGTCGCCGAGCACCTGGGCCTGCGCCCGGCCGACGTCTCCACCCAGGTGGTGCTGCGCGACGGCATCTCCGAGTGGGTGTCGTGCCTGGCGATCATGGCCACGGTGTGCGAGGCGGTGGCCCTTGAGGTCCGCCACGGCCAGCGCACCGAGGTCCGCGAACTGTGGGAGCCGTTCGGCAAGGGCCAGAAGGGCTCCAGCGCCATGCCCCACAAGAAGAACCCCATCATGTCCGAGCGCATCTGCGGCATGGCGCGCAACGTCCGCGCGCAGATCGTCCCGGTCATGGAGGGCATCCCGCTCTGGCACGAGCGCGACATCTCCCACTCCTCCACCGAGCGCATCTCGCTGCCCGACGCCGCGATCGCCACCGACTACCTGCTGAACCTCACCACCAGGCTGGTCACCGGCCTGGTCGTCGACACCGGCCGCATGCGGGCCAACCTCGACTCCACCCACGGGCTCATCTACTCCTCCACCGTGGTCTCCGAGCTGATCGAGACCGGCGCCTCGCGCGAGGACGTCTACGCCCTGGTGCAGACCGCCGCCATGCGCACCTGGGACACCCAGGCGCCCTTCCGCGACACCCTGCGGGCCGAGGCCGCCGCGCGCGGCGTCACGCTCGACGAGGCCCGCCTGGACGAGGTCTGCCGCCCCGAGCGGTTCGTGCGGCGGCTCGACACCGTCTTCGACCGCCTGAAGGACCTGAGCTGAGCCCGGCGCCCCGGCCCCGAGGAGGAACCCCATGAGCGGCTTCGTCGTCAAGCCCGAACCCGTCCAGGTGCCGGGGCTGACCCACCTGCACACCGGCAAGGTCCGCGACCTCTACACCACCCCCTCCGGCGACCTTGTCATGGTCGCCAGCGACCGGGTGTCGGCCTTCGACTGGGTGCTGCCCACCGAGATCCCCGGCAAGGGGCGGCTGCTGACCCGGCTGTCGCTGTGGTGGTTCGAGCGGCTGGCCGACCTCGTGCCCCACCACGTGCTGTCCGACACCCCGCCGCCGGGCGCGCCCGCCGACTGGGCCGGGCGCACCCTGGTCTGCCGCAACCTCGACATGGTCCCCGTGGAGTGCGTGGCGCGCGGGTACCTGGCCGGTTCCGGCCTGGCCGAGTACCGCGCCGGCGGCACGGTGTGCGGGGTGCCGCTGCCCGAGGGCCTGCTCGACGGCTCCCGGCTGGACCCCCCGATCTTCACCCCGGCCACCAAGGCCGCCGTCGGCGAGCACGACGAGAACGTCTCCTTCGAGCACGTCGCCGCGCTGCTGGGGGCCGGGCCCGCCGCCGAGCTGCGCGACCTCACCCTGGCCGTCTACGCCCGGGGCCGCGCCCTCGCCGAGGAGCGCGGCATCGTACTGGCCGACACCAAGTTCGAGTTCGGGCGGGCCCCCGACGGCACCCTGGTGCTGGCCGACGAGGTCTTCACACCCGACTCCTCGCGGTTCTGGCCGGCCGACTCCTGGGAGCCCGGCCGCCCCCAGCCATCGTTCGACAAACAGTTCATCCGCGACTGGTTGACCTCGCCGGAGTCCGGCTGGGACCGCGCGGCCGACACCCCGCCCCCGCCGCTGCCGCCCGAGGTCGTCGAGGCCACCCGCGCCAAGTACGAGGAGGCGGTCACCCGGCTCACCGGGCGGCCCTTTGGGCGGTCCTAGCCGCGCCGCGCGCGACCCCGCCGCACCGCCCGCCGGGCCCCTCCGGCGGGGTCCGCGCCGCGCCCGCGGGGTGCGCCCCGCCACCGCCATTGCCTGCCCCGCAGGCACATCCGTATCGGTGATCCCGGCCACCTTGGGAGCGAACCGTACGCGCAGGACATACAGTGGTACCGGTCCTTTGCCGGGCGGCCGCAACGGTCGAGACGCCGCAAAGGTCTATACAACACCTGCCATCTCCCGGGACCGGGACGGCGACGCGGTCAAATACCTCATCCCCATCGGCGGTATGACACCGTCCGGATCGGGCACACGACCCGTAGTGCCGTTTGACCCCGTCGACCGACTCCGGACATGCGGTGGCGAGCGGGCAGAGCACCTCCATCAGGAACGCTTCGCCCGTTGTCCGCGTCCCACTGCATAGACACGATCCCGACGAGTACGACCCCTAAACCTGAATCGCCTCACGAAGGAGCACATGAGCATGGGCCAGGAGGTTCGTTACCGCGTCCGAGGCGGTCGTCCCCTCAACGGGACGGCATTCATCCAGGGCGCGAAGAACGCCGTGCTGCCGATGATCGGCGCCGCCCTGCTCGCGGCCAAGGGCCGCACGGTGCTGCGCAACGTCCCCATCATCGAGGACGTCAACCGCGCACTTGAGCTGGCCGAGCACATCGGGGCCAAGGTGGAGTTCCACGAGGCCGAGCGCACGGTGGTGATCGACGCCTCCCAGCTCAACGACCCCGAGCGCGCGGTCCTGCCCGCCCACATCGCGGCGCGTTTCCGCGGCTCGGTGCTGTTCGTGCCCGCGCTCATGCACCGCATGGGCCGCGCCCGCATCGAGGGCGTCGGCGGCTGCAACCTCGGCAGCCGCAAACTCGACTTCCACTACCGCGGCTTCGCCCGGCTCGGTGCGAAGGTCACCGAGGACGACGAGCGCAACCACATCAACATCGAGTCTCCCCACCTCACCGGCGGGCACCTCTACCTCGACACCCCCTCCCACACCGGCACCGAGAACCTGATCATGGCGGCGTCGCTGGCCCGGGGCACCACCGTCATCGAGCACGCCGCGCTGGAGCCCGAGGTCCTCGACGTCATCGAGTTCCTCAGCCGCATGGGCGCCAAGATCAGCGGCGGCGGCACCGGCTTCATCACCGTCGAGGGCGTCGAGGAGCTCACGGCGGTCGAGCACACCATCATGTCCGACCGCATCGACGCCGGCGTCTTCGCCATGGCCACCGCCGCGGCCGGCGGCGACGTCAGCCTGGTGGGCGCCAACCTGGAGCACCTGGGTGTGGCGCGCTGGAAGCTGGAGCAGATGGGCGTGGAGTTCGCCCAGCAGGGCGCCGTGCTGCACGTGCGCCGCGAGCCCGGCGCACCCCTGCGCCCCATCAACGCCGTCACCTCGCCCTACCCGGGCTTCGCCACCGACCTCCAGTCGCCGCTGATGGCCCTGGCCACGCTCGCCGAGGGCGAGAGCTACCTGCACGAGGCCATCTACGACGGCCGGTTCGCGCTGGCCGACGAGCTGACCAAGATGGGCGCCAAGATCGAGGTCGACGGCACCCGCGCGATCGTCCACGGCCCCTCCGCCCTGCGCGGCGCGCCCGTGGTGGCCCACGACCTGCGCACCGGGGCCGCGCTGGTGCTTGCCGGTCTGGTCGCCGATGGCGAGACTGTGGTGGCACCTGGTTACCTGGTCGACCGCGGTCACGCTCAGTTCGCCACCCGACTTGCCGCCCTCGGCGCGGACGTGGTACGCGAAAGCGCCGAATAGACACCGAAATCCCAGCACAGGCCGGGGCGGGAGGGCAACCTCCCGCCCGGGCTTTCGGCGTTCTGTGAGAAACGATCTTCATTGGCCCCGCACAATGGGTACGATCTCGGCAATCATGCCGTGACAGGGAACAGGGTCGGGAAACCAGTGGGCGCACATAGTGAAGAGCGTGGAATGGTAGCGGGGAGCAGCCCGAGGTGAGTGCGCAGCGAACTGGCGATCTGACGATTGGTGTCATCGGGCCGCACGAGGTGGTCGAACGGGTCATGCTGATGGGCCCGGGGTCCACGGGGCCGCTCAACGCCAGACTCATCGCCGCCGCGTATCGAGATGAGCAAGAGGCCACCGACAAGGTGCTGCGCCTGGGTTCGGCGATCGACGCGTATCTGTTCGCCAGTCCCGTCCCTTACGAGTTCGCGCGTAAGGCCGGCGTGCTCACCATGCCCGCCACCTACGTGCCGCTGGGCGGCGCCAGCCTGCACGAGGCCCTGCTGCGAGCCACGCTCGACGAGCGGCTCGACCCCACCAAGGCCAGCCTGGACGTCCTGAGCCGCTCCGACGTCGTCGAGGCCTACTCCGAGGTCGACCTCCCCGTCGACGGCATCCACGTCCACGAGGAGCTGACCACCACGGCCCAGCTCACCTCGTTCCACGAGGCCCTGTGGCGGCGCAAGGCCACCCGCATGGCCATCACCTGCGTGCGCGGGGTCGCCGAGCGCCTTGAGGCCATGGGGGTGCCCGTCACCCGGCTGCGGCCCACCAACGCCGGGGTGCGCAGCGCGCTGCAGACCGCGGGCCTGCTCGGCGCCCACCACCGGCTGGAGGAGGCGCAGCTGGGGGTGGTCGTGGTCGACGTGCCCACCCTGCGCGACTCCACGCGCCGCTCCACCCCCCGCTACTGGCGCGACGAGCTGCGCCTGGCCCTGCACCGGCTGCTGCTGCAGGAGGCCCACCGCATCAACGCCACGGCCCACCCCGTGGACGACCACACGTTCATGGTCACGGCCACGCGGGGCTCGCTGGTGGCGGCCACCGAGGGCTTCCGCCAGCCGCCGTTCGTCGACCGCATCAAGGCCGAACTCGGCATCGCCATCGAGGTCGGCATCGGCATGGGCCGCACCACCCAGGACGCCGAGACCCACGCCCGCGCCGCCCTCAGCCGGGCCCAGGCCACGCGGCAGAGCTTCGCCGTCGACCGCGAGGGCCGCTCGCTGGTGCCGGCGCAGCGGGCGCCGCAGCGCCAGTCGGCCGAGCCGCTGCGCACCAAGGGCCGCGAGACCCTGCTGCGGCTGTCGGAGAAGATCGCCGAGGAGGACGGCCCGCTGGTGGTCGACGCCGAGAACGCGGGCCGGATGCTGGGGGTCACCCCCCGCACCGCGCGGCGGCTGCTGCGCACGCTGGTCGAAGAGGGCCTGGCCTGGCCGCTGCCGCCCAACCGCACCCTGCAGCCGGGGCGGCCGCGCCAGCTCTACCGGCTGATCATCGAGAAGCTGGACAAGGACAAGGCCGGCAAGTAGGCGGCGGGAGGGGGCACACCCGCCTCCCGCCGCGGGACGGCGCCGCGCTCAGCCCCGGTTGCGGCGGGGGAACGCGCGGGCGCGGTCCAGGAACGCGTCGTTCTCCTCGGGCGTGCCGATGCTGACCCGCAGCCCCTCGCCGGCGAACGCGCGCACGGCCACCCCGGCCTCCTCGCACGCCTCGGCGAACGCCGCGGTGTCGCCGTGCAGCCGCAGCCACACGAAGTTGGCCTCGGTCGGCGGGACCTCCCAGCCGTCGGCGAGCAGGGAGTCGCGCACCCGCTCGCGCTCCTTGACGGTGGCCGCCACCCGCTCCAGCAGCTCCCGCTCGGCGGCCAGGGACGCCACGGCGGCGGCCTGGGCCACGTGGTTGACCGCGAAGGGCACCATGGTCTTGCGCAGCGCGGCGGCGATGTGCGGGTGGGCCACGCAGAAGCCGACCCGCAGCGCCGCCAGCCCGTAGGCCTTGGAGAAGGTGCGCAGCACCACCACGTTGGGGCGGTCGCCGTAGCGGGCGATCCCGTCGGGGACCTCGGGGTCGCGCACGTACTCCCGGTACGCCTCGTCCAGGACCACCAGCACGTGGTCGGGCACCCGGTCGAGGAACGCGGTGAGGGCGGCCTCGCGCACGGCGGTGCCGGTGGGGTTGTTGGGATTGCACACGAAGACGGCGCGCGTGCGGTCGGTGACGGCCGCGGCGAGGGCGTCGAGGTCGTGGGTCTCCCCCAGGAGCGGCACGGTGACGGGGGTGGCGCCGGACAGCTCCACCAGGAGCGGGTAGGCCTCGAAGGACCGCCACGCGTACAGCACCTCGGCGCCGGGCTCGGCCACCGCCTCCAGCAGCTGCTGGATCAGGCCCACCGAGCCCGCGCCCACGGCGATCCGGTCCTCGGCCACGCCGAACCGGGCGGCCAGCGCGGCGGTGAGGTCGGCGGCGCCGGAGTCGGGGTAGCGGTTGAGGTCGGCGGCCGCGGCCGCGACCGCCTCCAGGACCGAGGGCAGCGGGCCGTAGGGGCTCTCGTTGGAGGAGAGCTTGACGGCGCGGCCGTCGGGTCCGGTCACCTTCCGCCCGGGCTTGTAGGCGGGGATGGAGGCGAGGACCTCCCGGAGATATGGCGGATTCGGCTCCGACACCGTTGTCCTTCCTCGATACTCTGTGCGATATCCAGGCTACGTTCGGCGATCACCGCTCGAAGGCGGGCCTGCGGACCTCAGCGGCAATATCGCACAGAAGAGGAAACAGCACCATGGAGCACCCCCGGACTTCACGGAGGGCGGCGGGCGCGGCACTGGCCGTTGCCGCCGTCCTCGCCCTGAGCGCGTGCGGCGGCACCGAGGGGGGCGGGTCCGCGGCCGAGGCCGACCCCAACGCCGAGGCCGCCGCCCAGCTCAACCAGGCGCAGCTCGTGCAGTACGGCGAGGCCGCGATCGTGCCCGAGCACAGCGAGATGGGCACCTACTCCCGGCTGGTGAGCACCCGCCAGACCGAGCGGCTGCGGGAGTCCACCACCCTCGACAAGCCCGAGTGCATGGACGCCGTGAACGCGTGGGGGCGGCTGCCCGAGGTCCGCGACGCCCCGGCGTCGCTGGCCACGTTCGCGCGGGGCCGCGACACCATCTCCCACACGCTGCTGCGGGTTCCGGCCGAGGCCGCCGAGCAGGCGCTGTCGACCTCGGTGCCCGAGGGGTGCGGCAGGTACGAGGCCGTCCTGGAGGACGGCACCACGGCGTCCTACCGCCTGGAGGAGCTGGACGTCGCCCAGGTCGCGGACGGCTCGCGCGCCTTCGCCGTCGAGACCGAGGTCGAGGGCGAGACCGTGTGGATGTACGGCCTGCTCTACCGCAACGGCGACCACCTGGGCGCCACCTCGGTGCTGGGGCCCAACGCCGAGGACGACTACCGCGACCTCATGGTCGGGTTCACCCGCAAGGCCGTGGAGCGCGAGGACGAGATCACGGCCTAGCCGGGCGCCCCGGCCGGGCGGGCGGGCCCCGGCGCGCCCGCGGGAGTCCACAGCGCGCCGCGCGCCGGGTGGCGCCGCCGCCCCGGATCCACTACAGTTCCCAGTGATCGAACACGTGTTCGATGAAGGGAGTGGGGGGCATGACCACGGCAGCGCACGTCCCAGGTCGGACCGCGCCTCGGCCCGCCGGGGTCGGGCGCGCCCCCCACTCCCCTTTCGACGACCGCCGCGCCCTGCGCCGGGTCGACTGGGGAGCCCGGTCCTCTGCGGCTTTCTACCGGTCTCTAGAAGCCGCTCTAGAGCCGCGTATAGAGTCCGATCCCATGGATCCCGTGCGCAACCCCTACGCACCCGGCGCCGGCCAGCGTCCCCCCGAACTCGCCGGGCGCGAACGCGAGGTCCGCCAGTTCGAGGTCGTCCTCGAACGCGTGGCGCGCGGGCGGCCCGAACGCAGCATGGTGCTCACCGGCCTGCGCGGGGTGGGCAAGACCGTCCTGCTCAACACGTTCCGGTCCATGGCCATCCAGCGGCTGTGGGGTACCGGCAAGATCGAGGCCCGACCCGACCAGTCCATCCGCCGCCCGGTCGCCGCCGCGCTGCACATGGCGCTGCGCGAACTCGCCCCGCGCCACCGGGCGCCCGACCGCATCGAGCACGTGCTGGGGGTCCTCAAGGCGTTCGCCCAGGCCGACTCCGACCCGCCCTCCGGCCGGTCGGGCAGGGGCGCCCGCGGGGGCCCGCGCTGGCAGCCGGGCATCGAGGTCCCGGCGGTGCGCGGCCGGGCCGACTCCGGCGACCTTGAGATCGACCTGGTCGAACTCTTCGTCGACGCCGCGTCGATCGCCACCGACCTCGGTGTGGGGATCGCCCTGTTCATCGACGAGATGCAGGACATCCCGGCCGACGACATCTCGGCGCTGTGCACGGCCTGCCACGAGCTGTCGCAGAACGGCGGGCCGCTGATCGTGGTCGGCGCCGGCCTGCCGCACCTGCCGGCGGTGCTGTCGGCCAGCAAGAGCTACTCCGAGCGGCTGTTCCGCTACGCCCGCATCGACCGCCTCAGCCGCAGCGCGGCCGACCACGCGCTGACCGCGCCGGCCGAGCTTGAGGGCGTGGAGTTCGGCCCCGAGGCGCTGGCCGCCCTCTACGAGATCTCCGACGGCTACCCGTTCTTCGTGCAGGCCTACGGCAAGGTCACCTGGGACCACGCCCTGCACAGCCCGATCACGGCCGAGGACGTCGCGATCGCCGCCCCCGAGGCCGAGGAGGAACTGGCGGTCGGCTTCTTCGGCAGCCGCTACGAACGCGCCACCCCCGCCGAACGCGACTACATGCGCGCCATGGCCGCCCTGGGCGACGACCCCGTGCAGACCACCGAGGTCGCGACCTCCCTGGGCCGCAAGCCCTCCAGCCTCTCGCCGGCCCGCGACAGCCTGATCAAGAAGGGCCTGATCTACAGCGCCGAACGCGGCACGATCGCGTTCACGGTCCCGCACTTCGGCCGCTTCCTGCGCCGCCGCCCGGACTGAGCGCCGACCTCTTCCGTTGTCTAGCGGAATCTAGGGAATTCCCAATACAGGCCTAGAAGGCCTGACACGCGCCCGGCGATGCCGTTCTCTACGCCTGTCTAGACGATCCGCTAGACACGCCTATACTCCGCCAGGGCCGCCCCGCCCCGGCAGCTGACCTCGGGATTCGCATTTCATCCGAAAAGCCACCTGGCCACCTGGTTGGACGCATTGTCACCACTCGTGACCTGCGGTGATGGACAAATACGCGATCTTTGCCCTGACCTGGTGTCCAGGGTTTTCCTATGTCAGGAGGACACCGCATGGTTGATATCGTCTCGCGCTCCGAGTGGGGAGCGCGTTCCCCCCGCGGAAGCGACACCACCACGTGGTCGTCGCGAACCGAGTACATCGTCCACTACTCCGAGGGGCCGACCGACCAGTCCGTGAAGTCCATCCAGGACTTCCACATGGACTCCAACGGGTGGTCCGACATCGGCTACAACTTCCTGGTCGACGTCGAGGGCACCGCGTATGAGGGCCGCGGCTGGCTGGTCATCGGCGCGCACGCCACCGGGCACAACACCTCCGGTATCGGGGTGTGCTTCATCGGCCGCGACGGCGACGCCACCTCCGCCGCGAAGGACACCATCCGCGCGCTCTACGACGAAGCCGTCCGCAAGAAGGGCGGGAGCCTGTCCGCCAAGGGGCACCGCGACGTCGGATCGACCTCGTGCCCGGGCGACGACTTGCACAGCTGGGTCCACAACGGGATGCCCGCCGGCGGCGGGTCAGGGTCTGGGAACGGAGAGGACGACATGGTCGGACTGCGCAAGGGCGACACCGGCGAGCGGGTCAAGTACCTGCAGGTGATCTTGATGAAGGCGGGCTTCGACCTGCCCGAGTACGGTGCCGACGGCCACTACGGCGACGAGACCGAGAAGGCGGTGCTCGCCGCGCGCAAGAGCCAGGGGTCCGAGCAGGACTTCGGCGACCGCATCACCGGCTGGGCCGCCGCCCAGATCATGACCGCCTACGTGAAGAACGTCGCCTAGCAGGCCGCGCTCCGCCAGTTCGGGGGGCGACCTGGCGCCCGCCCGCGGGAGACGGGCCCGTCCGGAGTCGGGGGGCTCGTGTCCCGCCCGGGTGCCGGCCGCGCCGTGGCCCCCGGACACCGGGCGGCCGGGCGGATCAGCAGCCGAGGCAGTCGGTCGAGAACACCTCGGCGCCGTTGACCTCACCGGTGAAGGACCCCTGGACCCCGTCGGTGAAGTCGCGGTCGCCGGTGTCGAAGGAGCCGTTGAACGCGACGTCGGCCCCCTGCTCGGTGGTGCCGGAGCAGTCGGCCGTGATCTCGCCCTCGGTCTCCTCGCCGACCTCGCAGTCCAGTTGGCCCTCGATGGGGAACCCGGCGGAGGCGAACGCGTCCTCGGCCGCCACCCGCAGCCCCTCGGCCGCGACCTCGCCGAAGACCTGCTCGCGCCCCTCGGGCGTACACCCGACCAGCGCCGCTCCGACAGCCAGGACCACCACGGACGCCGCCAACCCGTGCCGCATATGCTCGCTCCCTCGTCGTCGTCGAGAACAGCGTATGCGCGATCGCGGCCCCCGCCCATGGCCCCCCAGGCGGATTCCGCCTCCCCCGTTCGTCTGAGAAGAGGCGTACTCCCCGCGGCCGGCCCGGCCCACCGCCGTCAGTCGGCGGAGCCGTCGGATTTGGGCATGACGTAGCCGCTGACGAAGCCGACCAGGCCGAAGGCGACGGCGGCGGTGATGCTGGGGACGAGGAGGGCGTCGGATGCGGCCGTCACCCAGTCGGGGCGCAGGAGGAGCACACCGGCGGCCTGGGTGGCCACCAGGGCGGTGGCCAGGGCCAGGAACACCAGCAGGGTGGCGGTGAACGCGGCGCGGCAGGCGGTCTGGGCGCGGTCGCGGAGCGGAGCGGGCATGGCGGTGTCCTTTCGCGGCTGTCAGGTGAGGACGGGCAGGACGCCCCAGGCGACCAGGCAGCCGATGAGCATGATCGGGAGCATGTAGTAGACGATCAGCGGCAGGAACGTTCTCTCCGGGCGGGCGCCGGTGAGGCCGGCCGCGACGGAAGATCGAGCCCGACGCCGGCGGTGAGGCGCCCTCGGTGGAGGCGAAGACGAGGATCGCGGTGACGGCCAGGACGGGGTCCACACCCACCGACACCAGGGTGAGCAGGGACACCTGTCCCACGGCGGTGAGCGTGGCGGTCGAGGACAGCGGTCCGGCCACCACGGCGATCAGGACGCCCACAAGCACGGTCACCACGTACTGGTTGAGGTGGAAGCCGGCGAGCAGGGCGTCGATGTCCTCGGCGAGCCCCAGTCCGCTGAGGACCTCGCTGGCGGCCACCGCGAAGAACAGCAGCGCTCCGATGCTGGTGAAGCGGGGCATCGCGGCGGTGATCCAGGTGCCCCACGCACGGGCTCCCCGGGGGAGTTCGCGGCGGCCCACCAGCAGGGCCAGCGCCGTGACCAGCACCGGGATCCAGGTGAGGATGGAGATGTCCTCGACCGAGCCGCCCAACCGGTTGGCCGCGGACAGGAACTCCGCGGCGGGGCCGACGGTGATGGCGATGGGGACGAGCGCGCCCAGCACGATGAGCAAGGCGGACCGGCCCTCGCGCAGCACCTGGCGCAGGGGCCGCAGCTCCTCGTCGGCCACGCGGGGGATCCGGTCGCGGTGGACGAAGTAGAAGACGAGCAGCACCCGCCAGGCCACCTGGTAGAGCCCCGCGCACAGGAGGGCCAGGTAGACCTCGCCCGTGGTCACCATGGAGCCGGCGAACCCGATCATGATCACCATGGAGGCGCTGGGCGGCAGCGCCGCGCCCAGGCCGCCGTTGCCGGCCAGCACGGTCGCGCTGCGCTCGGGGGTCCAGCCGGTGCGCACCATCCAGGGGCCGGTGAAGGCTCCGGTCGCGGCGGTGTTGCCGGAGTTGGAGCCCGAGAGCGCGCCCATCACGGCCGAGCCCGCGGTGTCGACGAGCGCGGGACCGCCCCGCACCCGGCCCACCAGCGAGTTCAGGATCGCCAGGAGGCGGTGGATGAGACCCGTGCGGTCGACCACGTAGGCCATGAAGACGAACGCCAGGGCGGCGTAGAGCACCTCCTCGTCCAGCGCGCCGCGCAGCCCGGCGAGCAGCGCACCGGGGGCGTCGGCGCCGGCGAACGCCGCGGTGACGAGGAGGCCGAAGAGCATGGCCTCGCCCATGTTCCTCTTGAAGGCGACGTTCCAGACGATGATGACGGCGATGAAGGCGCCGAGTGCGACTAGCCCGGTCGGCATGGGGATTCCCCTGTTCAGCGGGTGGGCGGGGCGGACGGGGGGCGGGGGCGCGGAGGCCCGCGCGCGGAGGTGTCAGGGCCGGTCGGCGCGCTCGGCGAGGATGGCCTGGTAGCGGGCGGCCTCGTCGTCGAGCACGGCGCGCGCGCCGGCGAGGGAGCGTTCGGCCTCGGCGGCGGGCACGACGACCACGCCGTCGGAGTCGGCGACCACGATGTCGCCGCGGTGCACCACCACGCCGCCGACCGAGACGTCGGCGCCGACGCGGTAGGGGCCGGACTTGTAGGGGCCCGCCGGCGAGGTGCCCACGGCCCACACCGGGAATCCCGCCTCCCGCAGGGCGCCCACGTCGCGCACGGCGCCGTCGATCACCATGCCGCGCACGCCCCGGTTGACGGCGCGGTGCGCGATCAGTTCGCCGATGAGGGCGCGGGAGGCGTCGCCGCCGCCGTCGACCACGATCACGTCGCCGGGCCCGGCCGCGGTGAGGGCCTGGTGGATGCCCTTGTTGTCGCCGGGGCGGCACAGGACGGTCAGGGCGCGGCCGGCGACACGGGCCCCGGGCCACATGGCGCGCACGCGGGGGTGGACGACGCCGAGGCGTTCGCGGGCGTCGCCGATGGCGGCCGTGGGCACCTGGGCGTAGGCGTCGAGCAGCGCGGTCAGGTCGCGGGGGGCGGTGCGGGTGAAGGCGCGGTGCCGGTCGGCGGTCCCCGCGGTGACCAGGGGCGCGACACCGAGCGAGGCGAGGAGGTCGGCGGCGGCCTCGGACTCGTGGGCGCGGCGCAGCGCGTGCTTGCGCGTCCCCCGGTCGAGCCGGTCCAGCGCCTGCTCGCCTCCGGCGAGTTCGGCGGCGATCTGCGCCCGCACCCACTCCGTCTCGCCGGCCGCGGCGCCCGCGTCCACGGCCTCGGTGATCACCGCGCCGAGCCCCTTCATGAACACGGTCCGCAGGATCTTGCGGCGCGAGGCGTCGCCGGGGACGCCGCCGATCGCGTCCACGGGCGCGCCCAGCGCGCGGAACCGCTCCGCCACCTCGTCGGCGGCGGCGCCGGAGACCACGAGCGCGGTGCGGGGGCCGAACTTGGGCACCGAGCCGATGACGGCGACGTCGGCGTAGCGGGCGGCGGCCTCGCCCAGGGCCGCGGCGACCTCCTGCTTGAGCCGCGGCGACGCCGCGTTGAGGTCGGCGTAGAGGGCGGCGGGCCCCAGGTGGGGGGCGGCCTCGGCCGCCGCGTTGACCGCGTGGGCCGCGGTGACCAGGCTGATCACCAGGTCCGCGCCCCGCACGGCCTCGGCGGTGCTCGCGGCCCGGTCGACGCCCTCAGGCGTGGGCGCCTGCGCCGGGTCGAACCCGGCGACGGCGGCACCGGCCGCGGCGAATCCCGCCGCGTAGATCGTGCCGGCTTCGCCCAGTCCCAGTACTGCGATCCTCATCAGCCCACCCGATTATCACTCTATGATAGAAACATGCATTTAATGAGAGTGTTCATCACAGTGTGAATATCGGTCAAGAGGAGTGGGAAGAAATGAGGAAACTTCTCATACAGTGATAGATTTCGTGGCATGCCCACCCAGGAGGCCGCGTGACCACGACCGGCAACAGCCCGATGCGCTCCGTCCACCGCGCCCTCGACGTGCTCAAGGTCCTGGAACTCGCCCAGCGGCCGCTGCGGCTGACCGACCTCGCCCAGCGCGCCGGCCTGCACGTGGCCACCACCCAGCGCCTGGTCGGCGTCCTCACCGAGCACGGCTACGCCAGCCGCCACGCCAACGGCTACACCGCCGGCCCCGCGGCCCTGTCCACCGCCCACGCGTTCGCCACCACGAGCCCGCTGCGCCTGGTGGCCCGCCCCGTCCTGGAGGAGGTCGCCACCACCACCGGACTGACCGCCTCGCTGTACGTGCGGGTGCAGGACACCCGGGTGCTGATCGACCGTGTGGAGGGCGGGCGGCGCCCCCACTACTCGCTGCCCATCGGCGAGCGGCTGCCGCTGTACCCCGGTGCCGCGGGCAAGGTCCTCCTGGCCGACGAGGACCCGGACGCGGTCGCGGCCCGCCTGGCACCGGTCGCGCTGGCCGACGGCACCCTCCTCGACACCGAGGCCGTCCGCGCCGACCTGCGGCGCGTACGGGAGAACGGCTACGCGGTCTCGGTCGACGAACGCCAGATCGGCACCACCGCCGTGGCCGCCCTGATCACCGACACCGCCGGCCGCCCCCTGGGCTCGCTGGGCCTCAGCGGAGCCACGCCGTCCCTGCGGGACGTCGCCGACACCCCCCTGCCCGCCGACGCCCGCCGCGCCGCCCACACCATCGGCGCCCGCGTGCCCGCCGCCACCTGACTCCCGGGGGCGGCGCCGGCCACGCGAAAGGGGCCCGCCGCGATGCGACGGACCCCTTCTGGCCTGCGGAGGATCGGGGATTTGAACCCCGGAAGGGATTGCTCCCTAACCGCATTAGCAGTGCGGCGCCATAGACCGGACTAGGCGAATCCTCCTGGCTGCGTTAAGGGTACCGATGCCGAGGTGTCCCGCGCAAAACGAATCCCGGCGCGCGGGCCTCAGGTCGTCGCCCGGTCGAT
This sequence comes from Streptomonospora nanhaiensis, assembly GCF_013410565.1. Taxonomy (NCBI): domain Bacteria; kingdom Bacillati; phylum Actinomycetota; class Actinomycetes; order Streptosporangiales; family Nocardiopsidaceae; genus Streptomonospora; species Streptomonospora nanhaiensis. The sequence goes on along the minus strand of NZ_JACCFO010000001.1, from coordinate 3,966,179 downwards.
GGCGAGGTCGGCGTCCTCGCGGAGTTTGGCGGCCGCGCGGGAGATCGTGCTCTTGACCGTGCCGATGGTGACGCCCAGGCGGCGGGCGATCTGGGCCTCGGTCAGGTCCTCGTAGTAGCGCAGTACCACCACCGTGCGCTGGCGCTCGGGGAGCCGGACGATCGCGCGGTGCACGGTGTCGGCGAGGTCGGTCTTCCACGAGGGGTCGTCGACCCGCTGGTCGGGGATCTGGTCGGTGGGGTAGACGGCGACGCGCTGGCGGCGCCACTCCGAGATCTGGGTGTTGACCATGGCGCGGCGCACGTAGCCGTCGCGGGCGCTGGGGCTGGTGATCCGGTCCCACGCGAAGAAGGTCTTGACCAGGGCGGCCTGCAGCAGGTCCTCGGCGTCGGAGGAGTTGTTGGCCAGCGAGCGCGCCATCCGCAGCAGCGCGGGCCCCCTGCTGCTGACATAGGCGGAGAACTCGTCGTACCTCGACCTGCGTACTGTTCCCGTCACGCGATCACCGACCCGGCTCGTGGGCGGCCCCGGTCGGGTGCGGCCCCGGAGGGCACCCCCGATCACATCGCCCTCGTGACTTTCACTCTGGCACGCAGGGGGTAATCGCGACTTCTGTACACGACCATCTCTGCACAAACCGGACGTTCAACGCCCTGGTGGACGGGCCTCCGCGCACCGGGCCGAGGCGGGGCCCGGGTGTTTCGCCGGGTCCGGACGCGCCGCCCGCCGGACCGTGCCCGCGCCCCGCGCACGCGGACGGCGGGCACCCCTGCGCCCCGGGGTGCCCGCCGCGTTCTCAGCGGTGGGCGGCGCCCTCCGGGGTCACAGCCCCAGCCCCGCCAGCGTGGAACTGATCGCGAGCTGCTCTGAGACGGCGGCCACGAGGCCGTCGGCGGCCGCGGCGATGGGCGCGAGCTCGGCCGCGCTCGCCGGCGCGGACAGCGCCAGCACCAGGGCCGGCACGGCGGCCGCGAGCGTGGCGGCGCGGGCGAGCGCGGCGCGCCGCCGGGACCCGGCGGCGGCGGTGGTGGTGACGGCGGTGCCGCCGGCGGAAGCCGTGGTGGCGGTGGTGTCCATAGGAGTTCCCTTCGCAGAGCGGAGCCGATTCGGTCCGGTTTGTCATCACCGACCGTAATGACGAGCGTGCGACCGGTACGGACATTGATCAATGCTGTTTACGGAAGGTTCTTCATCGGTAACACGCCGCAATGGTTTGTCGCGGCTTGGGCGTGAAGGGCGTCACTCCCGCGAAACACCGGCGTAACGCGGGCGGTCCGGTGCGGCGTGTGGTGCCGCCGGGCAGGTCAGGGAGGCGACAATGGAGGAGAGGCGGGGACCGCACTCGGCGGGCGCGGGCACCGGCCGAGCGGAACCGGCGGCACCGGGAGGGCGGATGCGGGAGCGGACGGCCGATCGGCGGCGGCTGGCCGCCGCCGTACTGGGCGGGCGCGCCGCCCCCGCGTACGCCGAACCTCCCGCCGCCCTCGTGCGCGGCACCGTCCTCGACGTCACCCCGCACCTGCTTGTCGTGGCCACCGCCCAGGGCGAGGACCGCCTGCTCTTCGAGGCCGCCACCACGTTCTGGTGCGGCCGCGAGGCCGGGGTCTCGGCGGTGCGGGTCGGCGACGACGTCGTCGTCCGCTGCCGCCCCGGCGGGTGGGTCGCCGAGCGCGTGTGGGTCCGGCTCGGCCGGGCCACCGGCGTCATCGCCGCCCGGTCCGGCGACACCCTGGAGATCGACGCCGGCCACGGCCGGCCCCGCCGCGAGGTGGTGGTGCCCTACCGCTACTCCGGGCGGATCGGCGTGCGGCACCCCGTGCTCGAACCCGGTTACCTCTTCGACGCGGTGGGCGTGTGGGAGGACGGCGCGTTCCACGCGACCCTGCCGGTCACCACCCAGCCGCCCTTCCCCGTGTGGGACGCCCCGCCGCGCCCACCCGCGCCCCGGCGGTCGGCGGCCGAGCGCGCGGCCGGGGGCGTCCGGCTGTCGGGCACGGTCGCCTGGTACGACCCCGTACCCGCTCCCGGCCCCGGCGCCGATGGTGGGCGGGACGGCACCGCCGCCGACCGATCCCGCCCCGATCCGCACAGCGACCTGCGCGGCGCCGCCTACCCGGCGCTGGACGCCGCGAGCGGCCACGACGGCTGCGACCGCCCCGAGAGCTGCCTCCACCTGCCGCTGATGTCGATCGGCACGACGTTCACCCTGCGCAACGACTGCACCGGTGCCGTCGCCGCGCTCCCGGTGGTGGAGTGCGGCGCGGCGGCGGCGCACTTCTGCGACGTCTGCGCGGTGTGCGACAACGGCGCCCAGGGCCGCCTGGCCCACCTCACCCTGATGAGCTTCCTGGCCCTGGGCGGACGCCCGGAGTCCGGATGCTTCAACGCGACCATGGTGGTGGGCTGACGGTGATGGGCGGTGCGGGGGGAACGAAGCGGGCGGTGCCGGGGGGATGACCGCGATGTCCGAGAGAGCGATGCGATGAGCGCGATGACCGAGGTGATCCGCGAGGTGCAGCTGCCGCTGCTGGCGGTGTTGCTGCTGCTGGGGGCGCTGGCGAAGTCCGCCGACCGGTCGCGGCGCGGGCAGGGCCCGGCGGTCCTGCTTCCGCCGCGCTGGCGCCGGCCGGCCACGCTGGCCAACGGCGCCGCCGAGGGCGTGCTGGCGGTCGCGGTGATGGTGCTGCCGGGCCTGCCGGGCGGCCTCGCGCGCGGGGCCGTCGCCGCCCTGTTCGCCGGGGCGGCGGTCGCGCTCGTGGTGCTGCGCCGCACGGCCCCGGACATGGGGTGCGGCTGCTTCGGCTCGCTGAGCACCACCCCGGTCGACTGGCGCAGCATCACGCGCGGGGCGCTGCTGGCGGTGGCGGCCGGGGTGACCGTGGAACTCCCGGCGACGGGCGCCGGGGTGGTGGCCGCGCCGACGCTCGGCCATGGCGCGGTGCTGGTGGTGGAGGTGGCGCTGCTGGCCGCGCTCTCGCCCGAACTGGTGGAACTGCGGAAGCGGGCGCTCAGCGGCACCCCGTGCGAGGTGCGGGAGGTGCCGGTCTCCACGGCGCTGGCCCGGCTGCGCGCGAGTGACGTGTGGCGGACGAACGCGGGCCTGGTGGTCGCCGACGATCCCGAGGACGTGTGGCGGCAGGGCTGCTGGAGCCTGGCCGCGTTCGCGGGCCGCCGCGACGGCCGGGACGTCGACGTCGTCTTCGCGATCCCGGTGGAGGGCCGCCGCCCGGCGGTCCGCGCGGCCGTGACCGACCGCGAGACCGGCGAGGTACTGGCGAGGTTCGGCGCGGTAGGGGATGGGGAACGGGAAGAGCGTGCCGAATCCCCGGCCGAGCGCCCGGACACGGGAACCGGCGGACGCACCGCCCGAGCGGTGGCCACGGCCCCGGCGGGGCAGGACTGACCGGCGGAGGGAGCGGTGGGCGGCGCCCGCAAGCCTGCCCTGCGGGGCGTCCAGTCGAATCACAGAAGTGGCTGAAAACGGAGCAAGGGCCGGATAGCGTTCCAGGTCATTTAGGGTGTTCTCCCACGCGCGGGGATGGACCTCCTAGGTCCGGGAAATCTCCCGGACCTCGCGAGTGCTCCCCGCGCAGCGGGGATCCTCCGCCATCACATGCAACATGCAGTGCCCGGCACCCTCGCCCTTCGGGCGGCGCCGGGCACTGCCTTCCTGCCTTCTTCTCCGCTACACCTTCAGGTCGGTCAGCCCGTCGGCGTCCACTCTCACGCTTTGCGCCGTCCACTCCCTGGCCTGCTCGCTGATCGTGCAGCCGAGCCCCGGCCGGTCCGGGATGTGCATGCGGCCGTCGGCGATCGTCAGGCGCTCGTTGAACAGCGGCTGGAGCCAGTCGAAGTGCTCCACCCACGGGTCGATCTCGTAGGCCGCCGCCAGGTGGACGTGAATCTCCATCGCGAAGTGCGGGGCCATCCGCACCCCCGCCCGCCTGCCGCTTTCCATGATGCTGAGGAACGGCGTCACCCCGCCGACGCGCGGGGCGTCGGGCTGCATGAAGTCCACCGCCCCGATCCGGATCAGGTCCTCGTGCTCCCGGGCGCTCGTCAGCATCTCGCCCGTGGCGATCGGCGTCGCCAGCTCACGCGCCAGGGCCGCGTGCCCCTCCGCGTCGTAGGCGTCGAGCGGCTCCTCGATCCACACCAGGTCGAACTCCTCCAGCGTGCGCCCCATCCGCACGGCCGTGCTGCGGTTCCACTGCTGGTTGGCGTCCACCATCAGCGGGAAGTCGCCCAGCTCCTCCCGCACGGCGGCGACGCGCCGCAGGTCCTCGCGGTTGTCGGGGTGGCCGACCTTGATCTTGATCCCGCCGATACCCGCCGCCCGCGCCGCGCGGGTGTTCTCCACGACCTGCTCCAGCGGCGTCGACAGGAAGCCGCCCGAGGTGTTGTAGCACTGGACCGCGTCGCGGTGGGCGCCCAGCAGTTTGGCCAGCGGCAGCCCGGCCCGCTTGGCCTTGAGGTCCCACAGGGCGATGTCGATCGCCGCGATCGCCTGCGTGGCCAGGCCGCTGCGCCCCACCGACGCGCCCGCCCACACCAGCTTGGTCCACAGCCGCTGGATGTCGCTGGGGTCCTCGCCGATCAGCTCGGGCGCGACCTCCCGGGCGTGGGCGTACTGGCCCGGCCCGCCGGCCCGCTTGGAGTAGGTGTAGCCGACCCCCTCCCACCCCTCCTCGGTGCGGATCTCGGCGAACAGCATCGACACCGAGGTGAGGGGCTTCTGCCGGCCCGTGAGCACCTTGGCGTCGCTGATCGGCGTGGCCAGCGGCAGGTCCACGCGGGACAGGGCCACCGAGGTGATCCGGTCGGCGGTTGCGGCCCGGTCGCGGCCGGCGAGGGACTGGGGCTGTGTGGTCATCGGTTCTCCGGATCCTCGTGGTGGTGGAGGAGGTGCGGGCGCGCGGCGGTCACGCCACCTTCTGGACCAGGGCGGCCAGTTCGCCGCGCTCGGACTCGGTGAGGCCGGTCAGCGGCGGGCGGACCGGGCCGCCGTACCGGCCGACCGCGTCCAGGCCGGCCTTGACGATCGACACCGCGTACCCGCGCGCGCGGTCGCGGATGTCCAGGTAGGGGATCACGAACTCGTTGAGCTTGCGGTACACCGCCTCCCGGTCCTGGGCGCGGACCGCCTCGAAGAACCCCAGCGCGAACTCGGGCGCGAAGTTGTACATGGCCGAGGAGTAGGTGCTGACTCCCAGTTGCAGCAGCGGCAGCGCGAAGGTCTCGGCCGTGGGCAGCCCGCCGATGTAGATGAGCCGGTCCCCCACGCGGGCGTAGGTGCGGGTCATCGCCTCGATGTTGCCGACGCCGTCCTTGAGCCCGATGAGGTTGGGGTTGCGGTCGGCGAGCACCGCGACGGTCTCGTCGGTGTAGATCGCGTTGGCGCGGCTGTAGGCGATGACGCCGAGGTCGGTGGCCGCGCAGACCGCGCTCACGTGCTCGATCAGGCCCGCCTGCCCGGCCTCGGTGAGGTAGGGCGGCAGCAGCAGGACGCCGTCGGCCCCGGCCTCCTGGGCGGCGCGGGCCTGGGCGACCGCCGCGGCGGTGCCGCCGGTGGCGGGGGCCACCACGGGCACGGTGCCGCCGACCTCGTCCACGGCGGTGCGCACCACTGTGTCGATCTCGGCGGGGGTGAGGGAGAAGCCCTCGCCGGTCCCGCCGGCGGCGAACAGGCCGGAGACGCCGTGTCCGGCCTGCCAGGCGAGGTGCTCGCGGTAGCGCGCCTCGTCGAAGGCCAGGTCGCGGTCGAAGTGGGTGACGGGGAAGGACAGGAGGCCGGACTTCAGCCGGTCGGCGAGGTCACCGGGGTGCATCGTGTTCACGCGCGTCCTTAGATCGGCAGGTCAAGCCCGCCCAGGCGGGGGGTGGTGTGTTGTGCGTAACCGTACGGACCGGTTTTCGATGCTGTCCAAGACAATCTGAACATCGTCCGATACCGCCACGGCATCGTCACGCGCCGCCCGCGGCGCCGCCGCGTGCCGCGCCCCACACCTCCAGCGCCCGGTGGATGACCGGGTTGCGCGACTCCCGCAGCCAGATGACGTGCAGCTCCACCGGGTCCTCGGGCAGTCCGGCGAGCTGCTTGTAGACCACGCCCGCCACGCCGAGCCCGGTCGCCGACGCGGGCACGAACGCCACCCCGCGGCCGGCCGCCACCAGCCAGACCATCGTCAGCACCTGGCTCACCGTGTGCACGACGTTCTGGTGGGCGATCGGCATCAGCCCCACCACCAGGTCGTAGAAGTAGCGCGCCTTGGTCGGCGAGTGCATGATCAGCGGGACGTCGACCAGGTGCTCGACGCTCAGCGCGCCGTCGCGGCGCGCCAGCGGGTGGGCCGCGGGCACCGCGAGCAGCAGGCCCTCGCGGTGCAGCACCCGGGAGCCGAACACGTCGGTGTCGAAGGGCGGGCGGGCCAGGCCGACGTCGAGTTCGCCGCCGAGCAGGGCGTCGACCTGCTCGCGGGTGACCATCTCGAACAGGTCGACGTCGATCTCGGGCAGCTCGCGCTCCAGCGTGTTGAGCAGCCGGCCGAGCACGCCGTAGGACGACGCGGCGGTGAACCCGATGCGCAGGGTGCCCCGCGACCCCGCGGAGATGCGCCGGGCGAGGTCGGGCGCGCTTTCGGCGAGCGCGAGCAGGCGCCGCGCCTCGGTCAGGAACGCCTCGCCCGCGGCGGTGAGCACCACGCGGCGGCTGTCGCGTTCGAGGAGCCGCACGCCGACCTCGCGCTCCAGCTTCTGGACCGGGGTCGACGGCACCGCGGTGCCCTTCACCGGCGGCTCCCCCACCCTCACCGCCGTCCTGGGCGAGGAGGTCGACGTCGCGGCCGTCCAGCTCGGCGAGGCCATCGCCCAGATCGAGGCCGGCGAGCTGGTGCCGCTGGTGACCTTCTCCGAGGACACCAACCAGTACCTGCCCGACGTCCCCACCGCGGTGGAGGAGGGCTACGAGGTGCGCGTCTCCCAGTACCGCGCGGTCGTGGCGCCCGCCGGCACCCCCGAAGAGGTGGTCGAGGAGCTGCGGACGGCATTCACCGCGGTCTTCGAGACCGACTCCTACCGGTCGTTCAACGAGGACAACCTCCTCACCCCGCACGAGATCGAACCCGCCCAGGTCACCGAGGAGTGGACCGGCTACCTGGAGGAGTACCGGGGCATGGTCGAGGAGTACGGGATCGACCTGAGCGAGGAGCGGTGAGCGCGCGCCCGGTCGAGCGCCCCGGCGGGGGCGAGGACGCGGCCGCCGCGACCGCCCCCGCCGAGGACGCGTCCGTGCCCGGGCCGCGCCCGGCGGCGCCCGCGCCCGCCGGCGCCCTCGAGGGCGCCGGGCCCGCCCCCGGCGCCACCGACGGCCCGGCCGACCCCGACGAGCCCGCGGCGGCGCCGATGGGCCCGGTGGCCAACGCCGCCGTCGCGCTGGTGGTGATGGCCCTGGGCGGCGCCGGGATCGCCGGTTCGTGGTCGCTGGGGGTGGGCACGCCCGCCGAGCCCTCGGCCGGCACCTGGCCCCTGCTCATCAGCGCCGCCATCACCGTCCTGGGCGCGGCCCTCCTCCCGCAGCTACGCAGCACCCGCGACACCGAGGTGTTCTCCGCGGCGAGCTGGCGGGTGGTGGCCGCGCTCGCGACCATGGTCGCCTTCGTCGCGGTGGTCGGCGTGATCGGCTTCGAGATCCCCTCGGCGCTGCTGGCCTTGGTCTGGCTGCGCTTCCTCGGCGGGGAGTCCTGGCGGCTCTCGGCCATCGCCTCGGTGGCCATCGTGGCCGCCTTCTACGTGGTGTTCGTCGGCCTGCTCGCCGTGCCGATCCCCCACCTCTTCTAGGCCCGCACCCCGGCCGCCCCTCTCCTAGGAAGTGGCATGGATTCCCTGACCCCCATGATCGACGGGTTCGGCGTCGTCCTCGAACCGGTCAACCTGCTCTACTGCCTGATCGGCGTCGTGGTCGGCATGCTGGTCGGCGTCCTGCCCGGGCTCGGCCCCGCCGCGACCATCGCGATCCTGCTGCCGATCACCTTCGGCACCGAGCCGGTGACCGCGGTCATCATGCTGGCCGGCATCTTCTACGGCGCCCAGTACGGCGGCACCATCACCTCGGTGCTGCTGCGCCTGCCCGGCGAGGCGTCGTCGGTGGTGACCGTCTTCGACGGCCACGCCCTGGCCCGGCAGGGCCGCGCGGGCACGGCGCTGGGGGTCGCGGCGATCGGCTCGTTCGCGGGCGGCACCCTGTCCATCGTGGCGCTGTCGCTGCTCGCGCCCGTGGTGGCGGGCTTCGCCCTGGACTTCGGTCCGCCCGAGTACACCGCGCTGGCGCTGCTGGGCATCCTGCTGGTGGCCACGGTGGGCAACGGCGGCCGGCTCAAGGCGGTCATCGCCGCCTGCCTGGGGCTGCTGCTGGCGACGGTCGGCCGCGACACCTTCACCGGTGCCGAGCGCTTCACCTTCGACTCGCTGTCCCTGGCCGACGGCCTGGACTTCGTGCCGATCGCCATGGGCGTCTTCGGCATCGGCGAGATCCTGCACAACCTGGAGCAGCGGCACACGGCCGCGGCCGCGCCCGCCACGGTGGCCAACGCGTGGCCCTCGTGGGCCGACCTGCGCCAATCGGCCGGCGCCATGGGCCGCGGCTCGGTGCTCGGCTTCCTGCTGGGAATCCTGCCCGGCGGCGGCGCCACACTGTCGTCGCTGGCGGCCTACGCGGTGGAGAAGCGCCGCTCCCGCACGCCCGAGCGGTTCGGGCGCGGCGCGGTGGAGGGCGTGGCCGCGCCGGAGACCGCCAACAACGCGGCCTCCACGTCGTCGTTCATCCCGCTGCTGACCCTGGGCATCCCGGCCAACGCCACCATGGCGATGATCTTCGGCGCGCTGCTCATCCACGGCGTGCAGCCCGGCCCCGAACTGGTCTCCGCCGAGCCGGAGCTGTTCTGGGGCGTGGTCAACTCGATGTACATCGGCAACATCCTGCTGCTGATCATGAGCATCCCGCTGGTGGGGCTGTTCGTGAAGATCCTGCGGGTGCGGGCCGCGATCCTGGCGCCGATCACCGTGCTGATCACCCTGGTGGGCGTCTACACCGTGCGCAACAGCGTGTTCGACATCGCCCTGGTCATCGTCTTCGGCCTGCTCGGCTACCTGATGAAGAAGTTCGGGTTCGAGCCGGGGCCGCTGGTGCTGGCGTTCGTGCTGGGCTCGCTGCTGGAGAGTTCGCTGCGCCGCTCGCTGCTGCTGTTCGACGGCGACCCCACCGGGTTCCTCACCCGGCCGATCTCGGGGACGCTGCTGGTGGTGCTGGTGGCCGTCGTGGCGGTTCCGCCGCTGGTCTCCCTGCTGCGGCGGCGCCGCGCCCAGGCGCGGCCGGCGGAGGCGGAGGACACGCGGGTGTGACCCGGGGGCGGGGGAACGCAACCGCGCCCGGCCGCGTCCAACCCGGCGGGTTCCCCCATCCCTTCCCCCGAACCGAGGAGTGCCGCAGATGCGATCCCCCGTCAGGGCCGTGGTTCCGCTGATGGCCCTCGCCTTCCTGCTGTCCGGGTGCGGCCTGGGCGGCGGCGAGGGCCAGGAGGCCGCCGACGACACCGGCGGCGGCCAGGAGGACGGCGGCGGTGGCGGCGGCTCCGCCTCCACCGAGACCACCGAGGTCGTCGCCGAGGACACCTGGCCCTACACCGTGGCCGACGGCGAGGCCGAGGTGCAGATCCACGCGCTCCAGGTCCAGGGCGACCTCATGCACCTCACGGTCACCATCACCGCCGGCGACACCGGCGACGGCCAGGACGGCGCGAGCATGTACGACCTGTGGAGCAGCTTCGGCGCCTACCCCTACCTGGTCGACTCCGTGAACCTCAACCGGCACGAGGTCGTCCGCGCGGGCAACGCCCACCGGCTGGGCCCGGACGTGGTCGAGACCACGCTGACCTTCGGCGAGCCCCGCGAGGTGAGCTACACCTACGCCGCCCCGCCCGAGGACGTGGAGACCATGGACCTTTATGCGGGCAGCCTGCCGCCGGTGACCGGCATCCCGGTGCAGCGGTGACGGCGCCGCGCAGCGGGGCGGTGGCGCTGGCGGCGCTGCTGGTCCTCGGCCCGGCGCTGCCGGCCGCCGCCGACCCCGAGGTGGGCCCGGCCGACCTAGAGAGGTCGGTCGAGGCGATCGACCCCGACGGCTCGGTCGAGCCGATCGACCTGGAGAACTTTATCACGCCGCTGGAGTCGGAGGAGGTCCGGGGCGGAACCACCACGGTGACGGTCTCCGCCGACGTGCTGTTCGAGTTCGACGAGGCCGCGCTCACCGGCAACGCCCGGCAGCAGTTGGCCGACATCGCCGAGCGGCTGCGCGGGGCCACGGGCACCGTCGAGGTGGTCGGCCACTCCGACGGCCTGGGCGAGGACTCCTACAACCAGGACCTCTCCGAGCGCCGCGCCGAGGCGGTGCGCGACGCCCTGCTGGACGAGCTTGGCGCCGACGCGCCGGAGATCGAGGCCAGCGGACGCGGCTCCGAGGAGCCGGTGGCCGAGGAGACCGACGACCAGGGCAACGACGACCCCGCCGGCCGCGCGCAGAACCGCCGCGTGGAGATCGTGTTCGAGGGCGGATAGCCGGCCCGCGGGCCGCGCGCCGAGGGCGGCGGCCCGCCCGCGCCGACTCCGCTCCGCAGGTCACCACGGCCCACCTGCTCGGCGCCATGGTGGCCGAGGGCACCAACCTCGCCCTGCACGTCCTCAAGGTGCTGGAGATCGACCCCGCCCGGATCGACCGCGGACTCCGTGACACCGACCCCGCCGCCGAGTCCGCCGGTTCCGCCGCTGAGGACCGTTCGGTCCTCTACAGCCCCACGGCCGCCGCCGCGCTCGAACGCGCCGCCTCCGAGGCCGTCGGGCTGGGCCACAACTACGTCGGCTGCGAACACCTGCTGCTGGGCCTGATCGCCGAACCCGACGGCGCGGCCGGGCAGCTGCTGCGCGACCTCGGCGCCGAACTCCGCCTCACCCGCCGCACGGTCAGCGCCGCCCTGGCGGGCTACGTGCACCTGCGCGCCCAGACCCCCGCGCCGGCGGCGAGCCACCCCGAACGCGCGCTGGCGGCGGCGCTCCAGCAGCACCTCCAGCCGCTGGTGCGGCGCGTCGAGCAACTGGAGCGGCGCATGGGTCCGGGGCTTTAGGGGCGGCCGGGCCCGCCGGGCGCCCGTCGGCGCGCCGCCACCCGCGCGGCCGCCGGCGACTGCCCCGGCGCGCGGCGGGTACTGGGCCGCCCATGACCGCGATGCTCGAATCAGGCGCCTGGGGCCTGCTGGCGGGGTCCGCGCTGCTCGTGGGGGCCGTCCTGGGCTACGCCCTGCGCGTCCCCCGCCTGGTGGCCGCCTCGGTCATGGCCTTCGGCGCGGGCGTGCTGCTGTCGGCGGTGTCGTTCGAACTCCTCGCCGAGGCCCACAGCGAGGGCGGGCTGGTGCCCACGGTGGCGGGCACCCTCGTCGGCGCGGCCGCCTACACCCTGGGCGACCTCGCCCTGGCCCGGCGGGGAGCGCGGCACCGCAAGCGGTCCGGGCCGCACCGCCGCCCGCCCTCCGAACAGGAGCGGTCCGGCTCGGGGCTGGCGCTGGCATTGGGGGCGCTGCTCGACGGCGTGCCGGAGTCGGCGGTCATCGGGGTGGGGATCGCGCACGGCGGCGCGGTCAGCCTGGTGACCGTGGCGGCCGTCTTCATCAGCAACCTGCCCGAGGGCCTGTCCAGCTCGGCGGGCATGCGGCGCTCGGGGCGCGGCCCGGCCTACGTGTTCGGCGTGTGGGGCGGGATCGCCGCGGCGGGCACGGTGTCGGCCGTCCTGGGCTACGCGGTGGTGGGCGGCCTGCCCGTGCCCGTGGTGGCGGCGGTCACCGCGGTGGCCGCGGGCGCCATCCTCGCGATGATCGCCGACACCATGATCCCCGAGGCGTTCGAGGACACCCACCTGGCGATGGGCGTCATCACCGTCGCCGGGTTCCTTCTCTCCTTCGCGCTGTCCCACCCCTAGCCCGCGCGCGCGTGGGTGAACGGCGGCGCCGGGGTAGGGGGTGCCCCATGACCGAGCAAGATCCCCGGAAGGACCCCGACGACTGGGCGACCGGCGAGGAGCCCGCCACGGGGCCGCAGCTGAGCTACCTGGAGACCCTGGCCCGCGAGAGCGGGGAGGAGGTCCCCGAGAACCTCACCAAGGCCGAGGCGTCGCGGCTGATCGACGAACTGCGCAAGCGGTCCCCGCGCACCGACTGACCGCCGGCGCGGCGTCCGGGTCGGGCCGTCCTCACCCGGCCGCGGCCGGCGGGACGTCCAGCACGAGCTTGCCCACGAACCGCTTCTCGGCGAACGCCCGCTGCGCCGCGCCGATCTCGGCCAGGGGGTAGGTGTCGGCGATGACCGGGGCGAAGGCGCCGCGCCGGGCCTCCTCGACCAGGCGGTCGTAGTGGGCGGGGGTCCACATGGCCGAGCCGACGATCCGCCGGGTGTGCAGGTAGAGGCGGCGGATGTCGAGGGTGATCTCGGCTCCGGCGATCGCGCCGGCGGTCACCAGGCGGCCGCCCTCGCCCAGGGCGTCGACGAGGTCGGGGAATGCGGGCCCGCCGACCACGTCGGCCACCACGTCGACGGGGGCGTCCAGGTGCTCGCGGGGGACCGCGCCGCGCTCCAGGACCCGGTCGGCGCCGGCCGCCGCGACCTGGTCGCGCTTGTCGGCCGTCGTGACGGCGACCACCGTGCAGCCGCGCGCCCGCGCCAACTGCACCAGGGCCAGGCCCACGCCGCCCGACGCGCCGGTGACCAGCACACGTTCGCCCGGCGCCAGGCCGACGCGCTCCAGCATGCCCACGGCGGTGCCGTAGGCGATCGGGAGGGCGGCGAGTTCGCGGTCGGAGAGCGGGCTGGCGCCCACGTCGTGGGCGCGGCGCGCCTCGACCGCCGCGAACTGGGCGAACCCGCCGTCGCGTTCGCTGCCGAGCAGGCCCACGGCGTTGGCGTGGGGGCTGTCGGAGTCGTAGAGGGCGCCGTCGACCAGCACCCGCTCGCCGAGCCGGGCGGGGTCGACGCGCGCGCCCACGCCCACGATCCGCCCGGCGATGTCGCCGCCCTGGACGCGGGGGAAGTCCAGCGGCACCCCGCGCCAGCCGCCCACCGCCGAGGGGTCGCCCGCGGTTCCGTAACCGCCCTCGCGGCTCCACACGTCGGTGTTGTTCATGCCGGCGGCGGCGACGGCCACGAGCACCTGGTCGTCGGCGAGCCCGGGGGTGGGGACGTCGTGGCGGACCTCCAGCGCCTCGGGGCCGCCGTGGCGGGTGAGGACGACGGCGGTCATGCGCTCGGGCACCGGGTGAGCCGTGCGGCCCCACCGGTTGAGGTCGGCCACCGGTGTCACCGGGGCGGTGCCCGGCCCGGACTGCGCGGGTGCCCCCGTCGTGGGCCGCATGTGCCGTCTCCCTTCGCCTGAAGTAACCATACCGGTCAGTATACATATGCGGCCGGCGTCGGCCCGGCAGGGTGGAGGGGCGTGGCGCGCGGAGGCCGGCCGCCGGGCCGGGCCGCCGTCAGTCCGTGAGCGGCTTGGCGAGTTCGGCGAAGACGAGGTCGGGGCGCTTGGGCAGCCCGAACCGGGGGTCGCCGTAGGGGAACGGCTCGAAGCGGCCGGTGCGCCGGTAGCCGCGGCGCTCGTAGAAGGCGATGAGGTCCTCGCGCTGGTGCAGGACCGTCATACGCATGCGGCGGCACCCGAACTCCTGGCGGGCGACCCGCTCGGCCTCGGCCAGCACGCGCGCGCCGAGTCCGCCGCCCTGGGCGTCGGGCCGCACGCAGAACATGCCGAAGTAGGCGTCGCCGCCCGCGGCGCCGTCGGCGCCGGGTCCGCCGGCCAGCTCGCAGCAGGCGACGGGGTCGCCGCCGACCTCGGCGACGATCACCCGGGTGCCGGGGCGGGCCAGCAGCTCGGCGATGCCCTCGGCGTCGACGCGCTGGCCGCCCAGCAGGTCGGCCTCGGTGGTCCAGCCCTTCCGGGAGGAGTCGCCGCGGTAGGCGGAGTTCACCAGCTCGACCAGCAGCGGGATGTCGGCCTCGTCGGCGAGGCGGAACACCGGCGCGGCACCGCCGCCCGCCGTCGCGGCGCCGGGCTGACCGTTATCGGCCATGGCGTCCTCCTCTTGGCTCTCCCCCGAAACGGACAACGGACCACTCTACTCAGCGGCCCCACGGGCACCGCGGCGGTACACGACTTCCCAACCACCCGACTCCGGACATCCCACACACCTCCTTCATACCGCTCTGCCAGACTCCCCCCGGGGGGGTGCGATGAACGGTGGGGCCAAGGACGGCCGGGCGGAACTGGCGCGTCTCGAACGGACGGTCGTCTGGGTGACGCGCGGCACGACGGCCGTGGGGATCGCCGTGGGCGGGATGGGCGCGTGGATAATGGCCGCGGCGTTCCTGTCGGGGGGCGGCGCGGCCGACCCGGCGCCACGCGACCTGTGCGCGCTTATCGCCCCGCGGGAGATGGACACGGCCGTCCCGCTGGCCCGCGTGGAGCACCGCGCGGACCCCCGCCACGACGTGCTCAACCGCGCCGAGTGCACCGCCACCAGCGGGGACGGCCGCCAGGCGGACGGCCGCCGCGGCGACCTGGCGGTCGTGCTGGAGCGGCACGGCACCACCCGTTTCGGCAGCGGCTGGGCCGAGGCGCGGGAGGCGTTCGACTGGTCGCGGGCGTACGCGGCGGGCGACGGCTCCGCTCCGCGCGCGGTGCCGGACCTGGGGGAGGCCGCGTTCGCCGAGTCCGGACCGGCGGACTCCGGGGGCGCCGCGGGCGCGCGGGCCGAGGTCACGGTCCTGCTGGGCCGGGACGTCCTGTCGGTCTCCTACACGGCCGAACCGAGCACGCCCGACCTGGCCCGCGAGGCGGCCGAGGCCGTGGCGGCGACCGTCCTGGCGGACCTGTGAGCAGGGGCACGCGCGCGGCCGTGCTCGCCGTGGTGGCGGGGCTGGTCCTGGCCCTGGGCTCCGGGGCTGTGAGCGTGTGGTTCCACACCGCCCAGGAGGCCGACCGCCGTGCCGAGGTCGAGCGGAACCGCCCCGAGGCCCCGACCGCCTTCCCCGACCCGTTCGCGGGCCCGGGGCGGCGCTGAGGACCGGGCCCGCCGATTCGCCGGTGACACCGCGCCGCCGTAGGATCGCGGCCCCGATACGTCCGTGATCAAAGGGGATTCCATGGCCTTTCCGTTCGACCCGGAGCAACCGGTGCCCGACCCGCTCACACCGGAGGCCGCGGCCCGCGTCCTCGACGAGCGCCGCCAGTCGCTTCCGGCCTGGATCCAGGCGAGTCGCGACGCGGTCGTCTACCTGGGCGAACTCTCCCGCTGGGACCCGCCGGAGACCCTGCTGGAGAACCCGAGCCACGGGCTGACCCACATGAGCACGATCTGCGGGGTCGAGGACCTGACCGCGTTCCGGATGATCGGCTACGACCCCTTCGACCTGCTGCTGACCACCTACTGCGCGGAGTACATGTTCAGCGACGTCGGCGGCACGTGGGTCCTGGACGAGGACCCGGAGTCGCCGACCTTCGGCCGCTTCCTCATCGGCGCCTTCGACACCGCTCGGCCCGAGGCCACGGTCGACGTCTACGCCGCGGTCACCGCCTTCCTGGAGGAGCCCGAGGGCCGCGACCTGGAGAGGCTGCTGGAGTCCCTGCAGGAGGCGATGGGCGCCCCGGTCGGGGTCACCGACACGTCCTTCCCGTAAACGACCGCGGAGGCGGGCGCTCCGCGCGGCAGGCGCGGGAGCGCGCCCGCCGGGACCGGCCAAGCCACGCGGGGACACCGGGTTGCCCGAGCCGCCCGGCACCCCCGTCGCTCAAGGCGGCCGGTGCCGTGGAGGTGCGGCGCCGTGGCTGCCCGGGGTCCCGGTGTCCCGGAGGCCCGGCGTCGCGGCGGTGCGGTCGTGGCCGACCTGTCCCCGGAGGGGCGGTCACCGGAAGGCCGCCCAGCCCGGCACAACGGCGGCGTGTCAGGAAGCGGACGCGGCCACCGCGGCCTCCCACTCGAACCCGTCCGGGTCGGTGAAGTCCGTGAAGTCCCCACCACTGCCGCCGATGACGACCCGGTGCGACCCGCTGCCCTCGGGCGCCACCCCGAGGTCCTTGGCGAGGGCGCGGCGCCGGTACAGCGCCAGCTTGACGCGGCCCTCCTCGGCGGTGAACTGGACGTAGGTGCGGCCGAAGCTCTTGTCCACGGCCATACCCTGGCCGACGTAGAACCGCTTGCTCGCGACCACGTCCTCGACCCCCAGCAGGAGCACGAACTCCTCGATCCGCCGCGAAGCGGGGGCGGTGTTCCGCTTGGCCGAGGTCGCGACCTTCCAGACGGTCCCGTCGGGGGCCCGCAGGACCCCGCCGTAGCCCCAGAGCGACTTGGTGGCGGGCTTGAGCGCCGTGGCGCCGGCGTCGAGGGCGGCGCCGACGAGCAGGTCGACGTCGGCCGGCTGCGCGACGGTGAGCGCCAGGGTGAACCCGCGGAAGCCGGCGGTCGCGGCCTCGGAGGCCCGCACCCGGATCGGCGCGTACGGCCCGAGGAAGGCGGAGTAGAACCGCTCAGCGTTCGCGGTGTCGGCCACGGACAGGGTGATGTTCTCGATGTCTGCCATGCCCATGACGCTACGGGGGACGCCCCCAGGGGCGCTTCTCGATTCCTGACGGGTCCGGCGCCCACCGCTGTCGGGGCCGCTCAGTCCAGGTCGGACAGGTCGAGGACGAACCGGTAGCGGACGTCGCTGCGCCGGAGGCGGTCGAACGCCTCGTTCACCCGCGCTGAGGGGAGCACCTCGACGTCGGCGGTGATGCCGTGGGCGGCGCAGAAGTCGAGCATGGCGGCGGTGGCGGGCCTGCCGCCGCTGCCCGCGGACGTGAGCCGCCTGCGGCCGATGAGCAGGTCGGTGGTCTCCACGGTGACGGGGCCGAGGTGCCCCAGGTGGCAGAGCGTGCCGTCCAGCGCGACCAGCCGCAGGTAGGGACCGAGGTCGTGCGGGGTTGAGACGGTGTCGACGACCACGTCGAACCGGTCGCGGGCCTCGGCCATGCGCGCCGGGTCGGTGGAGACGATGAGCCCGTCGGCGCCGAGCCGGCGCGCGTCGCCGGCCTTGCCCGGCGAGCGGCTGACGACCGTGGCCTCGGCGCCGAGGCCACCGCGAACTTGACCGCGAGGTGGCCCAGCCCGCCCAGCCCTGCGACCGCCACGCGGCTTCCCGGCCCCACGCCGAGGGCGCGCAGGGGTTCCCAGACGGTGACACCGGCGCACAGCAGCGGGGCGGCGGCGGCAGGTTCCAGGCCGGCGGGGAGGGGGTGGGCGAAGCGCTCGCCGACCACGTACTCGCGGGCGTAGGCCCCGAGCGTGACCGTCCCGTCGCGGCGGTCGGCGCCGCCGTAGGTCAGGGTCGGGAAGTCGCGGCAGAAGTTCTCCTGGCCGGCCAGGCACATGGGGCACGCGCCGCAGGAGTCGACGATGTTGCCCACGGCTACCGCGTCGCCGACGCGGAAGCGGGTGACGGCGGAGCCGGTGCCGGTCACCACGCCGGTGAACTCGTGCCCGGGTACCAGCGGACCGTCCCCGTCGCCGCCCCAGGTGCTGAGGGCGTGCAGGTCGCTGTGGCAGACCCCGCAGTAGTCCACCCGGACGACGAGGTCGTCGGGGCGCGGGTCGCGCCGCTGAAGCGGCGCCCGCCGCAGGCGCGGCGGCGAACCGGCGGCGCGCCGACGCCCGCGGGACGCGAAGCAAACCGACTGTTCTGTTCGGTACCGTGGAACGCATGCCGGACCGTCCCCTGACCTCGCGCGGAGCCGCCACCTACGAGCGCATCATCGAGGTGGCGACACGGGAGTTCGCCGAGCACGGGATCGCGGGCGCCCGCGTCGAGCGGATCGTCGCGGCGGCGCGCACGAACAAGGCGCAGCTCTACGCCTACTTCGGGAGCAAGGACGGGCTGTTCGACGCCGTCTTCTTCGGCTCCCTGCGGCGCATCATGGACGTCGTCCCGATCGACGCCACCGACCTCGCCGACTGGGCCGTGCGCCTCTACGACGAGTACCTCCGCCGCCCCGACCTCATCCGCCTGGCCACCTGGGCCCGCCTGGAGCGCCGCCCGGCCGGCCACCTGGTCGACGACCCCGACCGCCTCGACGACCCCAAACTGCGCGCCATCGTCGAGGCCCAGGCCGCCGGCCGCGTCCGCCAGGGGGACCCGTTCGACCTGATGGCCATGGTGATCGCCATGTCGATGGCGTGGTCACCGGTCAGCAACGTCTACGCCGCCACGGAGGACGAACCCGCGGAAACCCACGACCGCCGCCGCGCCCTCCTCCGAGCCAGCGTCCACCGCGCGATGGCCCCCGACCGGGAGGGCGCCGCCCCGTAGGGGCGCCGACTCACGCGTCGGCCAGCACCGCATGAGGGCCGCGACCGGCGCACAGCCACCCGCCCGGTAGACCACGGCGGGGATGGTGACGTACCTGCGGCGTCAGCGAGACGCTGCGGAGACGGGAGAGTCCCTTTCGCCTGTCATATGCGCGCACTACCCTTCACCGGGACTCTCGCCGATCTTCGTCCCCGCGTTCGGAGCCGCCCCATGAGCGATGCCTACTCCCCTGTCCCGGCACTGAACCTCCTCAACGAGTTCGACCAGCAAAGCGGAAGCGAGTACTACTCGCACGGGTTCGAAACCACCACCTTCGGCGAGCACGGCATCGTCGCGACCTGGTCGAAGGAGCAGGAGTTCCTCGACAGCTTCCTCTGCTTCGCCTATGCCAACCACTCCGGCTCCGTCTATGCACTCTGGCGCATAGACGAACGTGAGGACCTGGGCACC
Organism: Streptomonospora nanhaiensis; assembly: GCF_013410565.1. NCBI lineage: Bacteria > Bacillati > Actinomycetota > Actinomycetes > Streptosporangiales > Nocardiopsidaceae > Streptomonospora > Streptomonospora nanhaiensis. The sequence goes on along the minus strand of NZ_JACCFO010000001.1, from coordinate 3,947,303 downwards.
CTCCCCGTTGTGGTGTTCGGGGACGAGGGCGGAATCGGTGTCGTTGCCCGAAACCTCGTGGACCTGTTTCGCCAACTGGGGTGCGATTGGTGGCAGTGGCCCGGCTGGGACGGGGCCCAGTTCGTGAAGCGCGACGATCCAGGCGACGAGCCCAGCCCGCGACACGAGGAGTACCTTGCGTGGTTGCGTGGGAACTTCGGCCTCACCCCGCCGGACGACCCCAACGACCTGCTGGCTGAGGCCGAGGAGGAGTTCGGGCCCCGGTTTGAGACCTGGCTTGAGCGCTTCGCTCCGGACGAGTGATCAACACGGGACTGCGGCTGATCCGGCCGCCGTCGCTCTATTCCGATGCAGGACTCGTTCTGCAGAACGAAGAGGGCCTCGGATGATCTCCGAGGCCCTCTTACCTTGTATTTCCCTGTCGGGGTGGCGGGATTTGAACCCACGACCTCTTCGTCCCGAACGAAGCGCGCTGCCAAGCTGCGCTACACCCCGATTGCTGCGCCCCCAAGTCTAACGGACCCGGTGGGGTGGTCGCACCGCCTTATGGGTGGGGCGGGTGAGAGGGGTGGGGCGGGGTACCGGGGTCGGTGGGTTGGGAAACCTCTCTAGAGACATCGGCCGGGTGTGGACGGCGGGGTTGTCGCGGCGCGACCGCGGGGTCACGTTGAGGGTATGGACGGTGCGAGACGAGCCGCCGGGCCCGCTCCGGCGGTTCCGTGGTGGGTTCGGCTGTCGCGGTGGCTGAACGGAAGCCGGGTGTGCTCGGTGCCCGACTGCATCGCGTTGACCGAGCCGGTCGAGGACCACTGCCCGGTCCACATCCGCGAGGTGCGCGCCGCGCTGCGGGGGCGGCGGTGCGCTGTGGACCGGTGCGTCCGGGCGCGGGACGGCGGCGACACCCTGTGCTCTCGGCACCGGGAGGAGGCGCTGATCTCGCTCGCGCGTGCGGCGACCGGTCCCGCCGCCGGCGGCGGGACCGGACCCGCCGCCGACGGCAGGGTGCGGCGGTGGAACACCGGGTGAAGGCCGCCGGCCGTGCCGGCCCCCGGTGCCTTGCTGGATCCCGCGGGGGGCGCCGTGCCGCGTGGGCCGCCTAGACGGCCGCCTGCAGGGCGTCGTGGGCCTGCTGGGCCTCCGGGGCGCCCAGGCCGGAGAAGAGTTCGGCCGACGCGGCCAGGAACTCGATCGCGCGTTCGCGGTCGACCACCTCCGGCGGCAGGGTGCCCATCCGCATCAGGGCGCGGCCCTCCACGTGGCGCTCCTCGCGCTTGCGGGCGAGGTCGAGGGCGCTCTCCTGGGCCTGGCGGGCCTCCTCGAAGCGGCCGGCCTCGGCGTAGGTGGCGCCCAGTTCGGTGAGGATCTCGGCGTCGGCGCTGTGCTGGCCGGTCTCCTCGCCCATGTCCAGGGCCAGCAGGTGGGACTCGATCGCGGCCTCGATGTCGCCCTTGCGGCGCAGCGCCACCGCCATCGCGTTGCGGATGTAGATCTCGTCGCGCTGCGACCCGATCAGCTGCGCCAGCTTCAGCGCCTCCGACAGGTAGGAGAACGCGCGCTCCAGGTTGTCCTGCTGGGTGTTGACCTCGCCGAGGATGCGCAGCACCTGGGCCGAGGTCTCGTACTGGCCCTCCTCGTGCTTGATCTTCAGCGCCGACTCGCAGAACTCGACGGCCTTGTCGTAGTCGCCCAGCACCTGGTACATCGCGGCGATGTTGGCCCGCTGCAGGCCCTCCAGCGCGCGGTCGCCCACCGACACCGCGTACTCGAACACCTTCCACGCGCACGACAGGGCGTCGTGGAAGCGGCCCATCCGGTCGTAGACCACGCTCAGGCTGGAGTACACCCGCGCCTGGCCGCGCTCGTCGTCGATGGCCGCGAGGATGTCGCGCGCCTCGTTGAGCAGGCCCAGCGCGTGCTGGAAGCGGCCCGACAGGCAGTGCGCGATCCCCAGGCCGATAAGGGTCGCCGCGCTGCCGCGCTCGTTGCCCTTGGCGCGGCTGGCCGCCAGCGCCTTCTCCTGGGTCGACAGCAGCAGTTCGGTCTGGCCGTGGTTGGCGTAGTGCCGCCACAGGGAGTCGGCCAGCTGCCATGCCTCGTCGTCCAGCCCCGAGGCGGCGTAGAAGTCGACCGCCGAGGCGAGGTTGTCCTGGTGCCGCTCGAACCACGTGGTGGCCTCGGTGCGGTTGGCCAGCCGGCTCTGGTAGCGCGAGGACTTCTGGGAGTCGACCTCGAAGTGGTGCCCGCGCGGTCCCAGCATGTCGGCGGCGCGGTTGGCCATGTCGAGGTAGTGGTCGGCCAGCCGCCGGCGCGCCGCCGCGGCCTCGCCCTCCGGGAGGTCGGTGGCCGCCTTCTCGCGGGCGTAGGCGCCGAGCAGGTCGTGGAACCGGTAGACGTCGACGCTGGGCTCGTCGAACAGGCACACGCTGACCAGCTCCTGGAGCAGGTCGTCGGCCTCGGGCGGGTCGCGGTCCAGCAGCGCCGCCGCGCCGTGCAGGTCGACCGTGCCCCCGATCATCACGCCCAGGTGCAAGAACGCCTCGCGCTGCTCGTCGTTGAGGCTCTGGTAGGACAGCTCGAAGACCGCCTCGACGCTCTGGCCGTCGATCCGCAGCTCGCGGAACATCCGCTGGTGCTCGCCCAGCCGCAGCTTGACGTGCTGGAACGTCCACCGGGGCCGGCTGAGCATGCGCCCGGCCACGATCCGCAGCGCCAGCGGCAGCCCGCCGCACAGCCGCACGACCTCGCGCGCCTCGGCCTCCTCGTGGGCGACGCGGTCCTCGCCCAGCACGGTGGAGAACAGCCGCAGCGAGGACTCCGGGCTCAGCATGCCCAGCGCGATGTACTGCGCCCCGCTGACCCCGGGGAGGTCCTGGCGCGAGGTGACGATGGTCAGCGACCCCGGCGCGGCCGCCAGCAGCGGGCTGATCTGCGCGAAGTTCGCGGCGTTGTCGAGCACGATGAGCACCCGCCGCCCGGCCAGGCTGGCCCGCCACAGCGCCGCGCGCTCCTCGACCGACTCGGGGATGGTGTCGGGCTGCACGCCGATGGCCCGCAGCAGGCTGCCCAGCGCCGACACCGCCGTGATCGGGTCCTGCTCGACGGTGTAGCCGTAGAGGTCGATGAACAGCTGGCCGTCGGGAAAGCACTCGGCCAGCCGGTGCGCGCCGTGCACCGCCAGCGTGGTCTTTCCGGCACCGCCCGGACCGGTGATGACGGCGATCTCGGCGCGGCCCTCGTCGCGTTTGCCCAGGGCCAGCAGCCGCTCCAGGTCGCGTTCGCGGCCGGTGAAGTCGGGGATGTCGCGGGGGAGGTCGTTGCGCGGCACGAAGTCGCGCGGGCGTTCGGCGGGGTCGGCGGCCGGCGGGGACGCCACGGGCTCGGCCACCCGCGACAGGTCGATGGCGCCGGCCAGCCGCCCGGGCCCCGACTCGGTGTCGCGCAGGATCTGCTGGTGCAGCTCCATGACCTCGGGGCTGGGGTCGACCCCCAGCTCCTCGGCGAGGTACTCGCGGGTCTCCTGGAAGGCGGTGAGCGCCGCCGCGCGCTGCCCGCTACGGTACAGCGCGGCGATCAGGTAGTACTGCAGGCGCTCGCGCAGCGGGTCCTCGCGGACCAGCGGGGTGAGCCGGGTGATGATCTCGGAGTAGCGGTGCAGCGAGAACGCGCACTGCGCCCAGGCGGTGCGTGCCGCCCAGCGCTCCTCCAGCAGCGGCTGGGAGACCGCGTACCACAGGTGCTCCGAACCCGTGCCCGAGAAGGGGTTGCCGCGCCAGCAGCCCAGCGCCTTGTCCCACAGCACCACGGCCTCGGCGGGGTCGTCGGCGGCCTCGGCGCGCGCGACCAGGCCGCGGAAGCGGTGGAGGTCGACGTTGTCGGGCTCGACCGCCGCGAGGTAGCCGCCGGCGGTGGTCTGGATGACATCGGGAAACGCGCGCCGCAAATGCGAAATCTGCACTTGAATCACGGAGCGTGCCGTGCGCGGGGGATTGTCGTTCCAGAGGAACTCGATCAGCCGCTCGACCGTTACTTCCTTGCCGAGATCGACCAGAAGCGCGCCCAGGACACACCGCTGCCGCGGTCCGCCGACCGGGACCGGTGCACCATCCGACCAGGCCGAAATGGGACCCAGCACGCCAAAATTCACGAATAGCACTCTAGCAAGGCCATTCGCGGCGGCGGGAGAAATCGCCGCCGCACGCTGAGCACCCCTCCTAATGCCCAGCGTACGGCGGCGGTGAAACGGCCGCGACGGCCGTTAGCGATCGGCCGGCTCCGGACGCTCGGCGGGGCGTTCGCCCTGCTTGGGCTCGGTCTCCTGGGGAGCCGGCGTGGTCGAGACGGGCGCGGGCTCGCCGCCCTGCTCCGGGTCGGGCTCGGAGAACGGCTCCAGCCGCGCGGTGATGCGCGCGAACTCGATGTCGACCATCGGGTCGGCGACCGGCGTCAGCGTCATTGGTTGCTCCTTGTGTCAGTGGGGCGAGGGCTAGGGCCAGTCGATGGCCGGGTCGTCCTCGTCGGTGAACTCGACGTCGTCCTCGTCCTCAAGCGGTAGGAAGTCGTCCCCCATGGGCTCCAGCCGCGCCGTGGCGGGCACCTCGATGCCCGCGGTGATCAGCGCGAACTCGATCTCTTCGACGCGCGGGTCCGCGGCCAGGATCCCGGACATAGGTACTCCCTTGAGTTCGGATGACGCACAGGCGGTTGCCGGGCGGCCCGGACCGGACCACCGGCCGCACCGCCTCCCCCGAGAGCGCGCGCGGACGCGGGGTTCCCGCGTGCCCGCAGCAGCGCGGGGCCGCGCAGGTCGGGCTCCCCGCCGACCTGCCTTCTCGGCCCCGGCACCCGGTTCAACCGGCGCCCGCGGGCCGTCCTCCCGCGGGTACCGGTTTCGCCGAGTGTGCCTTGAGCCTAGGAAGCCGGTCTTGCGCCCGCCTTACAGTCCGCTTTCGGCCACGGCGGCCCCGCCGTAAGACGCCGCGCGGCCCCGCCGCCGCCCGCCCCCGCCGCCGGTGACCGGCCGCCCCACCTGCGGGTTTCCCCGACCACCGCCCGCCCTGGGGAATCTGTCCGCATCAGGCCGCGAACGACACGACCGGGCGTGTTGCCCCTAGACTTCCTCCCCGTGGCACACCACGCTCCCCACCCCGAAGGCCCGGGCGGCGGCATCCTCCCCGAGGGCCGGTTCGCGCGTGCCCTCATCGCCCTGGGGGGCAGCGTGCTGCTGACCGTCTCGGCGGTGGCCATCTGGGCCGCCGGCGGCTTCGAACCCGCCGACGCCGCGCCCGCCTCGCCGCCGGGCACCAAGGTCGAGACCCGGCAGTTCACCCTCACCCCGCACGAGGCCGTCTTCACCGAGGACCCCGACACCGGCCTGACCGTGCTCCAGGTGCGCGCCGACCTCGTCTCCAACGACACCCAGCCGTTCTGGGCCGACAGCATCGACCAGTCCATCGAGGTGGAGTTCCCCTCGGGCAAGCTGGAGACCACCATGCTCACCGTGAAGTACACCCGCCATCCCGCGGGCGTGGTGAGCGAGATCCAGCCGGACATGCCCGAGGAGGCCCTGCTGGTGTGGTCGCTGGGCGAGCCCGACAAGAAGGACGAGGACTGCGACGACCCCCTCGCCCGGCTGGAGTGCGAGCGCGAGCAGGCCGAGGTCGACTGGGACGCCCTGCTGGAGGACCCCCCGGACCTCGGCCCCGTCGTGGCCGAGGAGCGCGAGGTCACCCTCACCGTCCACCAGAACGTCTACCAGCCCGGGTTCACCGACCAGTCCGAGCGCTGGTTCTCCGAGGACGACGTCGCGGCCGAGGTCACGCTCCCGGTGACGGTGGAGGTCTAGGCCCTCATGGCGACCGCACTCCCGCGCCGCGCTCTCACCGTGGCCTCCTGCGCGGTCCTGCTCGTGCTGATCTTCGTGGCGCAGTCCATGCTGCCGGGCGAGACCGACGACACCGAGCCCATCGCCTTCTCCGGCGAGGTCGGCACCGAGGTCGACGCCGATCAGTTCACCATCACCGCCAGCGAGGCCCGGATCGCCGCCTCCGTCCAGGACGAGGGCGGGCTGGGCGGCGGCGCCGCCCTCAAGCCGCACGGCGTGTGGGTGGTGGTGCCCGCCCGCATCACCTCCCAGCACGCTCCGCTGGGCACCGTGGAGGCCCGGTTGGCCATGGGCGACGGCTACACCTACTCGGTGACCTCCTGGCTGTACAACGGCCTGGGGACCGGCAGCGGCCCCACGCTCAGCCCGGGGATCTCCGTGGGCGGCGCGTTCGTGTTCGAGGTCCCCAAGGACCGGCTGGTCGACCCCGTCCTCCAGGTCAGCGCGCGGGAGTCCCTCGACGCCCGGCTCAGCGCCCGCGCCGACATCGACCTCGGCCTCGGCGAGGACGAGATCGCCGAGATGACCGCCTCGCCGGAGGAGTCCATCTCCATCCCGGCGCCGGCGCAGATCCCGTGATCCCGTAGAAAGCCGCTGACATGCACCCCGACGATCCCCGCAGGCGCGGACAGCAGCCCCCGGGCCCGCCGCCGCCCGGACCGGGCTACGGGCCGCCCCCGGGTCCGCCGCCCGGCCACCGCCCGCCCTACGGCCCTCCGCCCGGCCCGCCGCAGGGGCCGCCGCCGGGTCCTTTGCCGCCGGGGCCGCCCCCCGGCGCCCCCAACCCCTACCGGATGCCGCCGGGCCCGCCCCCCGGGCACCGCCCGGCCGGACCGCCCCCGGCCCAGCCGCCCACCGGCCCCCACCCCGCCCCCGGCCGGTTCGGGCCGCCGCCCCCGCCGGGCGCCCCCTCGTTCGGCCCGCCCCCGGCGCGGCCGGGCCCGCCGCCGGGCGTGCCCCCCGCCCCTCCCGGCCCCACGGCACCCCCCGAGGGGCGCCGTGGAACGCGGCTCTCGGAGCCGCGCCGCACCGGGCCGTGGTGGCGTCGCGCCCAGCTGCCCTCCATCGCGGTGCTGGTCGTGATGGTCCCGGTGGCCTTCGGCGTGCCGTGGTGGCTGGAGCGGCGCTCGGCCCTCCAGGACGGATCCATGTACCCCATCGCCGAGGCGGTGCCCGAGGGCCAGGACGAGGTGGACCTGCTCGGCAACACCTGGTCGCTGGACGAGGTGGCCGTGGGCGAGGTCGAGGACGCCGCGCCGCCGCCCGAGGGCGCGGTGGTGGTCGACGCCTTCTTCACCGTGGTGCCGGGCGAGGGCCGCGCGGCCAAGCTGCTGGGCACCTGCGCGGTGCGCGCGGTCGAGGGCGACGGCGAGCGCTGGTGGGGCACCGCCTCCGGCTACGACATGCGCCCCAGCGTCGCCGACGCGATCGCCCCCGACTACGGCTGTTTCGACGAGGAGGGCAAGCCGCTGAAGGCCGGCGAGGAGGTCCGGGTCGCGGCGACCTTCGTCGTGCCCGAGGACGCGGTCGACGGCCTGGCCTTCGAGGTCGCCACCGACATCACCACCGACCCCGAGGCGGAGCCGGCGCCGCAGGCTGTGCGCTTCGAGCGGTAGCGGCCGGCGCGGTTCCGGGGGCCGGGCCCGCGCGGGTCCGCGCCGCCGCCTCAGCCGACGCGGCCGGGCACCCGCGCCCGGCGGCCCGTGCTCGCCGCGGTCACACTGCGCAGGGTGATCTCGAAGGTCACCGCCAGCAGGCACACCCGCAGCACGTGCCGCACCGCCTCCACCGCGAGGTGGACCGGCTCCAGCAGCGGCCACCACCAGCCCAGGAAGTCGTGCGGCCCGATCAGGACGAACACCCCGCGCTGGAGCCAGTCGCAGCCCAGCTCGATCAGCACATAGTTCAGGCAGAACCCGAGGAAGAAGACCGGGCTGGCGCGCAGGATGAACCGGAAGGCGTTGAGGAAGGGCATGTAGCGCTCGGCGGTGTCCTGCCGGGCGAACCTGCTGATCTGGTGCACGAACCCGCGCCGGTCGCCGGTCAGCAGCTCCTCGACCTTGGCGGCCCGGGTGCCCTTGCGGAACAGCGCCTCGTGCCGGTCGATCTCGGCGCCGAAGATCACCGCGGCGATGGTCAGCCACACCAGCGGCTGCGTGACGCCCTCCCAGAAGACCGTGGCGGCGGCGCCCAGGCCCTGCAGCATCGCCAGGTAGCCGGCCTCCAGCGGCAGGGAGGTGGCCTCGCCCAGGCTGCGCACGGCCTCCAACAGGGCGCCGGTCGACTCCACCCACACCCGGCGGTCGGCCGCCCACTCCTGGATGGACCCGAAGATGTGCGCCGTGGAGAAGCACGCGAAGAACATCCAGTTGGCCTCGAAGACCACCGACAGCAGTCCGAGCGCCTTGTTGTCCGTCCTGGTGTAGTAGCGGTCGCAGACGACGCGCAGCAGGTAGGCGCTGAGGGCGATCGCCAGCGGCAGGCCGAGCGCGTTGAGGAACGCGGCGTCGGTCCACATGCCAAAGCCCCGCTCGTTGAACAGGGTGGTCGTGTACTGGCGGAACTCGTCCTCGAAGACGCCCCAGGCGTTGTAGAAGATCAGGAACGGCAGGATCGCCATGGCGACCGCGTCGACCCAGCGCCGCTCGCGCTCGCCCAGCGTGCCCGTGCGCGATGACACCAGTTCGGTGTCGACGGTGGGCAGGGCCGGCCGCAGCATGTGGAACATCACGATGAACATCGTGAGCTCGACCAGGGTGGCCAGCGCGACGCCGATCAGCGCGATGTTCTGGTCGAAGTCGGCCACGAAGACCAGGCTGCGCATGAGCATGTCGTGGATGAAGGACCCGACCAGGTACACGCACAGCAACGGCGCCCAGTACCGCCTCGCGAGGTCGAGGGTGTAGAGGGGCAGTCTCACGACCGATACCGCCGCCGAGGGTGCCGGGGCGGGGGCCGGTGGCGCCGTCCTGAAGGTCATCGCTGTGGAATTTTAGCGGTCCGCCCCGTTTCGGGGGGCTTGGGCACTGGCCGGAGTCGGCCGTGATGTGCAGGGTGGTACAGGCGGCGGTGTCCCCCGCTGGACACTGGTGCGAGGCACAGACGGCGAGCGGCGCGGGGCGCCGGCCGCCGCGGCGCAGGGGCGCCGCGGCCGACCTGGAGGTGGGATGAGCGCGGATGCGGGCGACGGCGACGGCTGGGTCCACCTGCCCGACGGCACACGCCGGTGGGGCCGCTACGGCAGCGCGGGCCTGCTGCTGTGCGCGGACTCCGCGGGCGCGGGCGGCGGCCGGGTGCTGATGCAGCACCGCGCGGTGTGGAGCCACCAGGGCGACACCTGGGGGGTGCCCGGCGGCGCCCTGAACAGCGACGAGGACTCCGTGTCGGCGGCGCTGCGCGAGTTCGGCGAGGAGGTCGCCGGCGAGGTCGGCGAGATCGAACTGATCGGCGTCCACCGCCAGGAGCACACGGTGTGGCGCTACGACACCGTGCTGGCGCGCACGCCGGCCGCCGCCCGCCTGGAGCCGGCCAACTGGGAGAGCGACGACCTGCGCTGGGTCGATGTCGCCGACATCGACGGGCTGCGGCTGCTGCCCGCGTTCGGCCGCACCTGGCCGCTGCTGCGCGAGGCGCTGGCGCACCGCCTGGCGCTGGTGGTCGACGCCCCCGCCGTGCCGGCGGTGGCGGGCGCGGCCGGCGGCCGCGACGGCGGCGGGGGCGGGGACCGCGACGCGGCGCTGCTGCGGCTGCGCGACGACCTCGCGGCCCTCAGCGCCGCCGGGGTCGCCGCCGACGCGCTTCCGGCCGGGCTCGCGCCCGCCGGGCTGCACCTGTGGTACCCGCGGACGGTGCTGCTGACGGGCGGCGCCGGGAGCGCCCCGCCCCCCGTGGCGGGCGTGGAGGTGGTCGCCTCGGCGGCCGGCGCCCTGCCGGTCTCCGCGCGGCCCGAGGCGTTCACCGTGGTCGTCACCGACCGCCCCGACGCCTTCGCCGGGGCGCGGCGCACGGCCGTGGTGGGCCCCGAGTGGCTGGAGGCCGCGGCGCCCGCGGTCGTCCGGCGCGACCACTCCGGGCGGACCTGAGCGGCCCTCACCGGGCGGCCGGGCCTTGCCGCGGCGCGCCCGGCCGGGCACTCAGCGCCCCGGCCGCTCGTTGGGCGGGGTGGGACCGTTCGGCCGCGCCCCGCGGTCGGCCCATTGCCTTGTGCCGGGCCCGCGATGGCCGGGACACGCGGCAGGTGCCGGAACCCTCCGTCAGGGGTAAGTCAGGGATGTGCCCTGATGTAGGTCCGCCACCGTGCGGGCATCCTTGGCGGAGACAGGCTGGACGGCCCGGCTCGGACCAAGCCGGACTCAAAGGAGCAGACATGACGCTGGAGCGCGGAAACTCGCTTATGCCCGTGCACGCGGCGACACTGATGTGGCCCACCGGCATCGCCACGGGGGCGGGCGCGGTCGCCGGTGCGCTGTCCTTCCTTCTCGCGCTGCCGGCGGTCACCATCGCCGGCCCCATCGGCACCGCCATCTTCTGGTTCGCCCTGGTCGGCGGCGGTGTGGCCCTGCTGGGCGGCAAGGGCGACCGCCGCGCCCGCCGCTGGGCCGGGCAGTACCCCTGGCGCTTCGCGGGCGGCCCGGCCGTGCTCGCGGGCATCGGCATCACCCTGGCCTCCCTCTTCAGCATGGGCTTCTTCGGCGCGGTGGTCACCGGTGTGGCCTCCGCCGCCGTGATCTGGGTCGTTCTGGGGATCATCGGTATGGTCGCGGGGAACAAGGCCGCCTGATCCCGTTGTTGCACGGGGTCTGAGCCGGGAGCCCGCTCCCGGCGCACACGACGGCAAGCTCACACAACGGGGAACGACCAAGCGCTCTATGTCGACCAGTGCTCGTCAGAGGATGATCGAGCGTGTCCGCGGGCTCCTCCGGATGGCGGAGGACCCCGCGGTCACCGATGCCGAGAGCCAGGCGTTCACCGCCAAGGCCGCCGAGCTGATGACCCGGCACGCCATCGCCGAGGCCGAGGCCCGCGCCGAGCGCGGCGAGGCCGCGGAGTCGGTCTCGCGGCTGGACTTCCCCGTCTCGGGGGTCGGCGGCCACGGCAAGGCCCGCGTCAAGGCGCTGGCCGGGATCGCCGCCGCCTACGGCTGCCAGTCGGCGGTGCGGGGCAACACCTCGGCCAACACCGAGCGCACCCTCATCATCGTCGGCACGGTCACCGCGCTGGACGCGCTGCGGGTGCTGCTGCCCTCCATCAGCATGCAGATGGAGGCGTCGGCGCGCTTCACCGCGCGCGAGCACATCGCCAACCTGCGCGAGCTGCGCAACTACGACCGCTCGGCACTGGCCACCGAGCGCAGCCGCTTCTACCGGTCGTTCGTGCGCGCCTACGGCTACGCGGTGGCCGAGCGAATCCGGGAGTTCCGCGCGCGCCTGCGCGAGGACTCCGCGGCCGGGGGCTCCGCCGGCGCCTCCGGCGGCGGCGCGGACGGCGCGGGCGGTTCCGTGGGCGCCGAGGTCGTGCTGCGCACCGACGTCGACCGGGTCCGCGAGGACTTCCAGCGCCGCTTCCCGCAGCTCAAGCCGACCCGGCCCGAGCGGACCCACCACCGCGCCGGGTACCGGGCGGGCTACCAGCGCGGACGCCGGGCGCAACTGGGCATGGAGACTTCGGTCGGGCAGGGCGGCGGCTCGGCTTTGACCGAAAGCGAGTAAGCCGAGGTCGGCAGCGTCGTCCACACGCCCCCGCCATTATCTACAAGTTGTGGATAACCCTGTGGGCAACGCGCGGGAAAGCCGCGCGTTTTGTGGAGCGGTCAAAAAAGCCTGTGGATAAACCCCGATTGGCCGACTTCTTTTCTCCACTCCCCGCTTCATCCGCCGATTCCCGGCCGCCTCCCGGTGTTCACTTCCGGACGCCCTGGCCGGGCGGACGGCGCGTCCCATACGGCGGTCTAGGCGTTCGGCCCCGCCCGCGCCTGCCCCATTCGCCCCGGCACACCACCGGGGAAACGCACATCCGAAACAGCGGATGGCCGCGCAATGGTCGCGCCGCGGCCGAAGGCCCGCGGCGGGAGTTCCCCGGCCGGGCGCCGGGATTTCCCGGCGGGTGTCCGGCGGCTTTGCGTGGGAAGCCAAGGGGTGCGGGCCGCGCCGTTTTCCCATGGGCACCGCCCGCGCCACCGCCCGCCGCGGCCACGCCGCCCGGCGCGATCCGGCCGCGGAGGGTGACGCAGACCACTCCCATGGGAGAGAGTGGGAGAGGCACGTACCGCCGCACCGCTCAGGGGGTTCACCGCAATGAACTCAGCCACCCTCGTCCAGCCGTTCCGCCGGTACAAGACGGCCCTGCTGCTGACCTACCGCAGCGACGGTGTCAGCGCGCAGAGCACGCCCGTCAGCGTGGTCGTGGCCGACGACCGGGTCATCTTCCGCACCTGGCAGGAGTCGGGCAAGGCCAAGCGGCTCAGCCGCAACTCCGACGCCGACCTGCGTCCGTGCACGTTCCGCGGCGAGCCCCGGGGCACGGCCGTGCGCGGCCACGTGCGGCTGCTCGAAGGAGCCGAGGAGCGGCGCGCCTCGCTCCTGCTGGCGCGCCGCCACCCGATGCTCCAGGGCTGGGTGGTGCCGATGTCGCACCGGCTGCTGCGCTACCGCACCCAGCACTACGAGTTCACGCCGCTGGACATCAACCACGACATCGAGAACATGGAGGGCTGCCCCGACTAGCCGCCGCTAGGGCACCCGCAAGGGCATGACCAGGTAGCGGAACTCCGAGGGCGCGGAGGGGTCGGCGGGGACGTCGGACACCACCACGGGCTTGGTGGGCTGGGTGAAGTCGATGCGGGCGGACTCGGTCTGCACGGCGCCCAGGCCGTCGAGGAAGTACTCGGGGGTGAACGCCACCCGCAGGGGATCGCCGCTGAACTCGACGTCGAGGGCCTCGGCCGCCTGGGCGTCGTCGCCCGAGCCTGCCTCAAGGACGACCTCGCGCTCGGTGAACGAGAGCCGCAGCGGGGTGTTGCGGTCGGCCACGAGGGCGACGCGCTTGACGGCCTCGATCAGCGGACCGGTGGGGACCGTGGCGCGCGCCGCGGACTCGGCGGGGAAGCGGTTCTGGTAGGGGATGAAGTCGCTGTCGATGAGCCGCGTGGTGGTGCGCCGCCCGCTGTTGTCGAAGCCGATCATGCCGTCGCCGTGCGCGGCGGCGCCCGGGGCCGCCGCGGACAGCGCGATGTCGACGTTGGACCCGGGCGCCAGCGAGCGCGCGATGTCGTGCAGCGTGCGCGCGGGCACCAGCGCGGCGGTGTCGAGGTCGGGGATCTCGGGCTTCCACCACAGGTGGCGCACGGCGATGCGGTAGCGGTCGGTGGCCGCCAGGGTGAGGGTGTCGCCCCGGAAGGCGATATTGACCCCGGTGAGCATGGGCAGGGTGTCGTCGCGGCTGGCCGCCGGGGTGACCTGGCGGACGGCGGCGGTGAATGCCTCCGCGCCGACCTGGCCCGTGGTGCGCGGCATGTCGGGCAGGGTGGGGTAGTCCTCAAGCGGCAGGGTGAGCAGGGTGAACTTGGCGCTGCCGCAGGTGACGAGCACGCGGGCGCCGTCGGCCCGCAGCCGCAGCGGCGCGGCGGGGAGGTTGCGGGCGATCTCGGCGAGCAGGCGGCCCGAGACCAGCACGGCGCCGGGGGCCTCGACGTCGACGTCGAGTTCGGCGCGGGCCGAGACCTCGTAGTCGAAGCTGGACAGCCGCAGGGTGGAGGAGCCCTCGGCGATCTCCAGGCGCATGCCGGCCAGCACCGGCATGGCCGGCCGCGCGGGCAGCGCCCGCGCGGTCCAGGCCACGGCCTCGGCGAAGGAGTCGCGGTCGGCTCCGAAGATCACGGCCGCCCCGCCTTCGGGGCGGTGCCCGCGGAGGGTTCGGGGCGGGCGGGCGCGGCGCAGGCGGCGGGGTCGGCGGCGCCCGGGGCGGCGCGCCGGGCGGCCGACGCCCGCAGCGCGGCGCGGGCGCGGAGGACGGCGCGCACCCGCACGCCGGATGCCGGTTGAGCGGTGGTGGACATGGCTGCCCCCGTGTGCGATCGCGAGTGGTCGCCGGCGGGATTGCCGACATTTCCCACGCTACCCAGGAGGTACGACATTTCCCGGGCCGCGGCGGCGCCCCGCGCGGGCCGGCTCCGCGGCCGGCTCACTCGGTGGGTTCGCTCGGCCGGGTCCGTGGTCGGACCGGACGAGGTGCGGGCCGCCGCCGTCCGCTCCGGCCGGTCAGGAGGCGTTGGGCTTGAGGGTCCACACCACCGTCATGGCGCCGGTGGGGGTGCCCTCGGCGGTGCGCAGCTCGATGTCGACGCCGAACTCCGGGCGCTCGCCGGCGTCGAGTTCGGCCACCACCTCCGCGCGCGGCCGCGCCAGCCGGGCCTCGGCCAGCACCTCGCCCATGGCGAGCCTGCGGTAGCGGATCTCGGCGCTGACCGCCAGCGGTACCGCGCGGTCGAGCAGGTCGCCGAACGTGCCGATCACGATGGCGCCCGACGCGGACTCGGCGAGGGTGAACATGGCGCCCGCGTGCGGGCCGCCCACGTGGTTGTGGTGGTCGGGGTTGTCGGGCAGCCGCAGCACGGCGCGCCCGTGGTCGAGTTCCACGAACTCCACGCCGAGGGTGCGGGCGAAGGGCACCGCGGCGAGGAATCCCGATTTCACAAACTCCGCCGTGTCGGCGTCCATGGTCGTCATGCCGCCTGATCCTACTCATCGGTAACATAAGCCGCCACCCTCGTTCCGCCTTCGGCGTAGGTCCTCGCCGCGTTCGCGGGCGCCGCATATGCTGTCGGCGCCCCGGCCCTGGCGGGCCGCGCGAGAAGGGACGCCCATGTTGCTGGCCGCCGAGGAGACCCCGCCTTCCTGCCGCCCGTGGTGCTGCTGCTGTGCGCCGCCGCGCTGATCGGCTACCTCAGCATCCAGCTGCGCATCGTGCCCATCGTGGGGTTCCTGCTGGCGGGCGTGGTGATCGGCCCGCACCAGCTCGGCCTGGTCGCCACCACCGAGACCGTCGAGGCCGCCGCCGAGATCGGCGTGATCCTGCTCCTCTTCACCATCGGCATCGAGTTCTCGCTGGAGCGCCTGGCCGCCATCCAGCGCTACGTGCTGGTGGGCGGCGGACTCCAGGTGCTGCTGGCCGTCGCCGTCACCGCCGGGCTGGTCATGGCCTTCGGCGCCGACTGGCGCACCGGGGTGTTCACCGGGTTCCTGGTGGCCCTGTCCTCGACCGCCATCGTCCTCAAGGTGCTGGCCGCCGCCGGCCGCACCACCTCCACGCTGGGCCAGGGCAGCGTGGCCGCGCTGATCTTCCAGGACCTCGCCGTGGTGCTGATGGTCCTGCTCGTGCCGCTGCTGGGCGGCCAGGGCGAGGGCCCGCTGGAGATCGCCCGCGCCCTGGGCACCGCCGCGCTGGTGCTCGTGGTCGTGCTGGTCGTGGCCCGCAAGGTCATGCCGCCGCTGCTGGAGCGGGTGGCCCGCGCCTGCTCACCCGAGGTCTTCCTGCTCACCGTGGTGGCCATCGGCATGGGCACCGCCTACCTCACCTCGCTGGCCGGGGTGAGCGTGGCGCTGGGCGCCTTCCTGGCCGGGCTGGTGGTCAGCGAGTCGCGGCACAGCGCCCACGCGCTGGGCGAGGTCCTGCCGCTGCAGATCCTCTTCAGCGCCACGTTCTTCGTCTCCATCGGCATGCTGCTGGACCTGCGCGCGCTGCTGGAGCTGTGGTGGCTGGTGCTGCTGCTGGCGGCGGCCGTGGTGGTGGTCAAGGCGGTCACCGGCGCCCTGGCGCTGTCGGCGCTGGGGGTGGGCGCCTCCACCGCCGTGGCGGGCGGGCTGCTGCTCGCCCAGATCGGCGAGTTCTCGTTCGTGCTGCAGCGCTCCGGTGCCGCCGTCGGCCTGGAGCCGGCCGGGCTGGGCGCCGACGGCGAACAGGTGCTCATCGCCGTGACCGTACTGCTGATGACCGCCACCCCCGCCCTGTCCGCCCTGGGCGACCGCCTGGGGCGCGCGGTCGGCGCCCGCCGGCGCCGCCCGGCCGCCGCGTCCGCCGCGCCCGAGGACGTCCCGGCCCCCGGCTCGGCCGCGCCGGTCCTGGTCTCCGGCTACGGTCCGGTCGCCGCCGAACTCGCCGCGGGCCTGCGCGGCCGGGGCATCCCGGTCACCGTGACCACGCTGAGCCCCGACCTCGCCGCCGTGGCCGAGGCCGCCGGCCACACCGTGGTGCGCGGCGACCCGCTGCGGCGCAACGTGCTGGAGGAGGCGGGGCTGTTCACGGCCGCGGCCGTGGTGATCGCCGAGAACTCCGCCGAGGAGACCGCGCAGATCGCCGCCGTGGTGCGCCAGCTCGTGCCGGACACCCCGATCCTGGCGCGGCCGGTCGACACCGCCGACCCCGCCGAGCTGGCGCCCGCCGGAGTGCACCGGGTGGTCGACACCGCCCGCACGGTCGGCGCCGCGCTGACCGACAGCGTGCTGCGCCGCCTGGGCCGCGGCGTCGCGCCCCCCGGCGACCACCCCGACCCCCACGCGGTCGTGGACTTCGCCGCCGACCCCGACTCCTCCTGCCCGCACCTGGTCCAGATCCGCCCGGTCCTGCCGGCGGCGGCCGGGTGCGTGGACTGCCTGCGGGCGGGCGAACGCGACTGGGTGCACCTGCGGCTGTGCCTGACCTGCGGGCACGTGGGCTGCTGCGACTCCTCGCCCAACCGGCACGCCTCGGCGCACGCCCACGCCGCCGACCACCCGCTGGCCGCCTCGGCCGAGCCCGGCGAGGACTGGGCCTGGTGCTTCCTGGACCAGACGCTGATCGGCCGCCGGGAGTAGCCGGCCCTGTTCAGGAGTGCGGCGCGGCGCGGACCGTGAGGTTGCGCGACCTGCGCGGCGCGGCGGTGGACTGGCGGACCAGCAGCGTGGTCGGCAGCTCCACCTGCGCGGTGCTGGGCCGCCCGGTCTCGACGATGTCGGCGGCGAGTTCGGCGGCGCGCACGCCCATCTCGAACACCGGCTGGGCGACCGTGGTGAGGTCGAGCAGCTCGGCGAAGTCGCTGCCGTCGAACCCGATGACCGAGATCGCCTCGGGGATCTCCAGCCGCGAGCGCCGCAGCACCCGCAGCGCGCCCATGGCGACGTCGTCGGACTCGGCGAACACGGCGGTGGGCGGGTGCGACACCGACAGCAGCCGCCCCATGGCCAGCGCGCCGCCGTCGTGGCCGGGCCGCTCGCTGACCACGAACGGCTCGGCGCCGGCCTCGGCCATGGCCTGCTCGTAGCCCCGGCGCCGCTCCTGCGAACTCCAGGAGAAGCCGGTCTGGTCGCGGGTGTGGATGTAGGCGATGCGCGTGTGGCCGAGGTTGAGCAGGTGCTGCGTGGCGCCCCGGGCCGCGCCGGTGTTGTCGATGAAGACGCTGGGGCGGCCCTCGACGCGCTGGCTGCAGAACACCACGGGCAGGCCCAGCTCGTCGAGCTGCTTGATCTCGCCCTCGTCGAGGTCGAGCGACACCGCCACCACGCAGTCGACGTTGCTGCGCAGCGGCAGCGAGCGGACGTAGCCGTCCAGCTCCTCGACGTCGCCGACCTGGTACACGAGCATGTCCAGCTCCGCCGCGCGCAGCCGGGTGTTCATGCCGGCCAGGGCCACGCCGAAGAACCACGGCTGGAGGAAGGGCACCAGCACGGCGATGCGCCCGGTACGGCCGGTGACCAGGCTGGAGGCGCCGCGCGAGACCACGTAGGAGAGTTCGGCCGCGGCGCGCAGCACGTTCTCGCGCACGGCGGGGGCCACCCCGGGCGCGCCGCGCAGCGCCCGGGACACCGTCGAGAGCGAGACACCGGCGCGCTCGGCGACGTCGCTCATCCGCGGATGCTCAGCAGGCGCCATGCCGACGATGGTATGCACCGCCGAATCCGGTGGCAACGCTCCCGGCCCGGGAGGGGCAAGCGAAACCCCGCCGACGTGGGATTATCCGTAACCGCGGTCGGACGAGCACGGAAAGTGCGGCATCGTTTGCACCGCGCGCACCGGGCGGCCCGGCGGCCGCAGGCGCCCCGGCGGCACCGCGTCGGGCGCGCCGAGGGGCCGGGCGGCCGCGGACCGCTGCGCTATGCTGTGCCCCGGCTGCCCGGCCACGCGGTCGGCGGCACGGGAGGGTTCGCATAGCGGCCGAGTGCAGTGCTCTTGAAAAGCACAAGATCCCTAACGGGGTCTCGTGGGTTCGAATCCCACACCCTCCGCTCTCCCCCGGACACCGCCGCGCCGGCGGTTCCGCACCGCGCCCGCCGGCCGCGGGCGGCGCGGCCGGCGGGCGGGTCGCTCCGCGTCAGCGCGGCCAGGCGAACGCCTCGCCCACCGTCGCCGCCAACTGCAGGTAGGCGTCGCGGGTGGCCGGCGCCAGGCGGTCCAGGTCGATCTCGGCGCCCTCCTCCAGGTGGGCGTCCCAGGGCACCCGCACCACGGCGCGGCAGCGGCTGGCGAAGTGCTGCTCCAGCCGGTCGAGGTCGACCGCGCTCTTGCCGGTGCGCACCATCGAGAGCACCACCACCGCCCCGCGCACCAGCGAGCCGTACTGGTGGGCCTCCAGCCAGTCCAGGGTGGCGCTGGCGCTGCGCGCGCCGTCGACCGAGGCCGAGCTGACCAGCACGACCTGGTCGGCCAGGCCCAGCACGCCGCGCATCGCCGAGTGCAGCAGCCCGGTGCCGCAGTCGGTGAGGCAGATGGAGTAGTAGTGCTCCAGCAGCCAGGAGACCTCGCGGTAGTCCTGCTCGCTGAACGCCTCGGAGACCGCGGGGTCGCGGTCGGAGGCGAGGATCTCCAGCCGGCTGACCGCCTGGGAGGTGAACCCCCGGATGTCGGCGTAGCGGGTGATGGAGTCCTTCTCGTTGAGCAGGTCGCGGATGGTGGCGGCGGTCTCCAGCCGGACCTTGTCCGACAGCGTCCCCCGGTCGGGGTTGGCGTCGACGGCCAGCACGCGGTCGCCGCGCAGCGACGCCAGCGTGGAGCCCAGGCCCACCGTGGTGGTGGTCTTGCCGACCCCGCCCTTGAGGCTGAGCACGGCCACGCGGTGGTGGCCGCCGGCGACGTGGGTTCGGGCGCGCGCGGTCAGCTCGGCGCGGCGCTGCTCCGCCGCCGACTCCCCCACGTCGACCAGCCCGAACGTCGCCGTGTGCAGCATCTTGCGCCAGCCCGAACTGGGCCCGCGCCGCCTGCCGCCGACCAGGGTCTCGGCCCGCAGGTCCTCGGAGGTCTCCGGGCGGCCGGCCTGCCCCGGATCGGCGCCCTGCGGGGAGTCGCCAGCCAGGTGGGCGTGGTACTGGAACGGCTGGGCGGGGTGGGGACCCGTGGCGGGCCTGGCGGCGGGGCCGGTGAGCGGCTGCGCCGCCGGGGGACCGTAGGGCGGGCGGCCCCCGCCGTGGCCCCGGTAGGGGTCGTAGGCGGGACCGCCGCCGGTGGGCGGGCCGTAGGCCGGCGCGCCGCCGGACTGCGGGCCGGTGGGCGGGCGCTGGGCGGCGGCCTCGGCGCCGGCGCCCCACTCGGGCGGAGGCGGCGGGGCCGTGGTGCCGCGCGGGTCGGGCACGGCGTAGCCGGAGTCGGGCGACCACGCCTCGGGCGGCGGCGGGGCGCCGTCGGCGGAGCCGCCGCCGGGGGCGGCGGACGCCGGCTGGGGGCCGGTGGGCGCGGACGGCGGAGCCCAGGCGGGCGCGGCGGCGCCCGGCCGGGCCGCGGTCGGGGGCAGCGGCGGCAGCTGCTCGGGTTCGGGCACCTCCTCGGAGGCGGGCGCGGGGCCGGCGGCCGGCGGTTCGGCGGGCCGCACGCGCGGCGGCCGCCCGGGGCCGTCGCCCACGGCCGGGGCCGCGCTGGAAGCGGGGTCGTCCTCCTCCGGCGGCGGACCCACCGGCTCGGCGGAGGTCCAGGCCGGGGTGTCGTCGGCGGGCCGGGTGTGGGGACCGGCGTGCTCCGGGAGCCCTTCGGGCGGCTCCCACCCCGGTAGCGGGCCGGGGCGGCCGGGGCCGGAGGTGTGGTGCAGCCCGTTGAGCTGCGGGCCGCTGGGCGCGGCGGGCGGCTCGGGCGGGCTGAAGGGCGCGGCGGGCGGACCGGGCGGCGCCCAGGCCGAGGCCGCGGGCTCCGGCGCCCCCTCGCCGGTGCCGGCGGCCGGGTCCGCCGCGGGGCCGGGGTCGGCGGCGGGCGGCTCGGGCGGGAGCCGGGACGCGGTGGGCTCCGCCTCGCCGGAGTCGGCGGTGCGCGCGGGCTCCTCCGGCTCGGCGGCCAAAGCGTCGGGCACGGCGGCCGAGGCGGCGGGGTCGTCGCGTTCGGCGGGCTCGGGCACGTCCGCGTCGGGAGCGGGCGGCACCGGGTCGGCGGCGGGAGCGAGATCGGCCTGCGGCGGTGCGGGCGGCTGCCATGTGCCCTCGGCGGGCGGCGCGGGCGCGGCGGCCGGCGGTGCCTGCTGGTCGTCCAGGCGCAGGGTGGGGTCGTCGGCGGTGTCCGCGGTCGGCCGCGCGGGCTCCGGCGCCGGATCGGGGGCCGGGCGGGCCTCGGGCGCGCCGTCAACGGGCACGAACGGGCGGCCGGTCGTGGGGGTACCCGGCACCGGGCCGGGGGAGGCGGGCCGCATCGGGCGGCCGTTGAACGCCACGGGCGGCGCCTGCCGCTCGGGCGCGATCGGCCGCGGCGGGGCAGGGGGCTCGGGCGGGCGGCGCTCACCGGGGTGCGCCGAGGGCGGCTGGTGCCAGCCGTAGCCCTCCTGGCCATGGGAGCCGCGGGGCGCGGCGGGTTCGCCGCGCGGGGGTTCGGCGGGGGAGCCGTAGCCCGGCTCCTCGGGCGCCGGGCCCTGCGGGGAGGCGCTGCGCGGCTCGGGGCCCTGGCCCCTCGGCGGCCCGTAGCCGTAGGGGTCCTGGCCCTGGGCGGGCGCGGGGGGCTGGGAGTGGGGCCCCGGCGGGGCCGGCTGCTGTCCGTACCGCTCGTGCGGCTGCGGAGCCTGCGGGCCGTCGAACGGACCCGCGCCTTCGACGGCGTAGGGCGGTGGGGGAACGGCGCCTTCGTCGATGGCATAGGGCGGCGGCGGGGGAAGGGCGGCTTCGCCGAACCACTGGTCGGCCGGAGAGGGATCCGGCTCCGCGACGTGCCGAGGGTCGCGCTCGGCGCCCTGGTCGTGCCCCCTGTCCCACGCACGCGTACCGGCATGCTCCGAACCGTCGTGCTCTCGGTGTGCCAACGCGGTTCTCCTCAAGAGACGCTTGCTCAGGTGCGCGATGTCCGATCGCTGCCGCCTGATCTGCTCCATGGGGGAACCGGCAGACCAGACCCGGACTCACGATTATTCTCCCCTCCGTCAACAAAGATACGAACCGGCGCCAAAACCGGTCACCGCCGATGACGCACCGCGACGGGCGCGACGGCCGCCCCGGCACCCCGGCCGGGCGGGCGCGGTCGCGCCCGGGGCGGGGTGGGTAGCGTGCAGGCATGCACGCGATCGTCATCAGCGAACCCGGCGCCCCCGACGTCCTCACCTGGTCCGAGGTCCCCGATCCGGTCCCCGGCACCGGCGAGGCCGTCGTCGAGGTCACCGCGACCGCGGTCAACAGGGCCGATGTCAACCAGCGCCAAGGCAACTACCCGCCCCCGCCCGGCGCACCGGAGTACCCCGGACTGGAGTGCTCCGGGCGGATCGCCGAACTGGGGCCGGGCACCGCCGACTCCGGATGGTCGGTGGGCGACCCCGTCTGCGCGCTGCTCAGCGGCGGCGGCTACGCCGAGCGCGTCGCCGTTCCGGTGGGCCAACTGCTGCCCGTGCCCGAAGGCGTGGACCTGGTGGCGGCGGCGGCGCTGCCCGAGGTCGCGTGCACGGTGTGGTCCAACGTGTTCATGATCGGCCGGCTGCGCGAGGGCGAGACCCTGCTGGTCCACGGCGGCGGCAGCGGGATCGGCACCTTCGCCGTCCAGCTCGCCCACGCGCGCGGCGCCCGCGTCATCACCACCGCCGGCAGCGCCGACAAGCTCGCGCGCTGCCGCGAACTGGGCGCCGACGTGGGCATCAACTACCGCGAGGAGGACTTCGCCGCGCGGGTGAAGGAGGAGACGGGCGGCGCCGGCGTCGACGTCATCCTCGACATCATGGGCGGGGCCTACCTGGAGCGCAACGTGCGCTCCCTGGCCGTCAACGGGCGGCTCACCGTCATCGGCCTGATGGGCGGCCGCTCCGCCGAGCTGGACCTCGGCCGGATGCTGGTCAAGCGCCTGTCCGTGCACGCCACGACCCTGCGCTCGCGCCCGGCCGCGGAGAAGGCGGAGATCGTGGCGGGCGTGGTCGAGCACGTGTGGCCGCTGGTCGAGGCGGGCACGATCCGGCCTATCGTGGATCAGACGCTGCCGCTGCCGCGCGCCGCCGAGGCGCACCGCATCATGGAGTCCAGCGCGCACGTCGGCAAGATCGTGCTGACCCGCTGACCGCCAGACCACCGGGACCCCCGGTGCGCCCCGTCCGCGGGGACGGTCCCCCAATCACGCCGCAAGGTGAGGATTCATGAGCAACTTCAACGAGGAACAGCAGCCCCAGGTGCTGGTCGTGGGTTCCGGCGGCGCCACGGGCGCCGGCGACACGCAGGGCGAGGAGGGCTCCGGCCAGCGCCCGCTCAACGAGATGGTCGAGCAGCCGGCGAAGGTCATGCGCATCGGCAGCATGATCCGCCAGCTCCTCGACGAGGTGAAGGCCGCGCCGCTGGACGAGGCCAGCCGGGTCCGGCTGCGCGAGATCCACACCAACTCCATCAAGGAGCTGGAGGACGGCCTGGCGCCCGAACTGGTCGAGGAGCTGGAGCGGCTGACCCTGCCGTTCACCGAGGACGGCACCCCCAGCGACGCCGAGCTGCGGATCGCCCAGGCCCAGCTGGTGGGCTGGCTGGAGGGCCTGTTCCACGGCATCCAGACCACCCTGTTCGCCCAGCAGATGGCCGCGCGCGCCCAGCTGGAGAACATGCGCAAGGCGCTGCCGACCGGCATGGTGGCGGCGCAGGACCCGGAGGGCCGCGGCGGATCCGGCCCCTACCTGTAGGGGACCGGGCGCGGCGGGGCCGCGGCCCCGCCGCGCCGCACGGCCCTACTTCTTGACGGGTTCGAGGACGTCGCGGCCGACGAACGGGCGCAGCGCCTCGGGCACGACCACCGAGCCGTCGGCGCGCTGGTGGTTCTCCAGCAGGGCGACGATCCACCGGGTGGTGGCCAGCGTGCCGTTGAGCGTGGCGGCGTGGCGCGGCTTGCCGGAGTCGTCGCGGAACCGGATGTTGAGCCGGCGCGCCTGGAAGTCGGTGCAGTTGGAGGTGGAGGTCAGCTCGCGGTAGCGGCCCTGGGTGGGCACCCACGCCTCGCAGTCGTACTTGCGCGCGGCGCTGGCGCCGAGGTCGCCGCCGGCGATGTCGACCACCCGGTAGGGCAGCTCCAGCTTGTCGAGCATCTCGCGCTCCCAGGCGAGCAGCCGCAGGTGCTCCTCGTGGGCGTGGTCGGGATGGGTGTAGACGAACATCTCGACCTTGTTGAACTGGTGCACGCGGATGATGCCGCGGGTGTCCTTGCCGTAGGACCCGGCCTCGCGGCGGAAGCACGGCGACCACCCGACGTAGCGGGTGGGCAGGGACTCCGCGGGCAGGATCTCGCCGGCGTGGTAGCCGGCCAGGGGGACCTCGGAGGTGCCGACCAGGTAGAGGTCGTCGGCCTCCAGGCGGTAGACCTCGTCGGCGTGGGCGCCCAGGAACCCGGTGCCGTCCATGGTCTCGGGCTTGACCAGTACCGGCGGGATCATCGGGGTGAACCCGTTGGCCGCGGCCTGCTGCATGGCGAGGTTGAGCAGGGCGAGTTCGAGCTGGGCGCCGACCCCGGTGAGGAAGTAGAAGCGCGCGCCGGAGACCTTGGCGCCGCGGTCGGTGTCGATGGCGCCGAGCAGTTCGCCCAGCTCCAGGTGGTCGCGCGGGGTGAAGTCGAACTCCCGGGGGGTGCCGACCTCCTCGACCACGACGAAGTCGTCCACGCCGCCGACCGGGGTGTCGTCCTCGACGATGTTGGGGACCTCGCGCAGCAGGCGGTCGAGGTCGGCCGACAGCTCGCCGGCCTCGGCCTCGGCCCGCTTGACCTCGGCGGCCAGTTCCTTGGCGCGGGCCAGCAGGGACTCGCGCTCCTCGGGCGCCGCCGCGGAGACCGACTTGCCGACGCTCTTCTGCTCGGCGCGCAGGCCCTCGAAGCGGGTGAGGGCGGCGCGGTGCCGGGAGTCCAGGTCGAGCAGGCGGTCCACGACGGCGTCGTCTTCGCCGCGGACGCGCTGCGAGGCACGCAGTCGGTCGGGTGAGTCTCGGAGAGCACGAAGGTCGATCACGGTTGCAGGCTACCGGGGTTCGCGCGCACCGACATCCGGTTTCCCCAGCCGCCGGCCGGCGGGCGCGGGACGGAGAAAACGCGGAAACCCGCGCGGTCCGGCGTCATGACCGGGCCGCCGCGCCGTGTCACCACCGGCGGGCGCCGCGGGCGGCGCGGTCCGGGGCGCCCGCCGCCTACGACGACGAAAGGCAGGAGACCGTGACCGTGACCCCGACGGCCCCCGCGCGGCAGCCGTGGCCGATGAAGGCGCTCGGCGCCATGACGGCGGCCGAGATCCTGGCCGCGCTGGAGCGGCTGGCCTGTGTCCGCCCCGAGGACGCGGCGCTGGAGCGGGCGCTGCACCGCCAACTGGTCCGCGCGGTCGAGCGGGAGCGGGCCGGGGCGCGCGGCGCGGCCGCGCCGGCGTAGCCCGCGGGCCGGGCCGGGCTCAGCCGGGCTCGCCCGCGCGGACGCGGGCGAGCCAGCGCTCGGCCTCGTAGAAGTCGGCGCTGGTGGTGCCGCGCGGGGGCAGGAACGGGCTCAGCTCGGTGCCAAGGCCGACCCGCGGGTAGCTGCCGAGAAAGCGGACCTCCTTGCAGATCCGGCGCAGGCCCATCAGCGCCTCGCCGACCGCGGGGTCGGCCACGTGGCCGTCGGCGTCCAGGCAGAAGCAGTAGCGGCCCAGGCCGTCGCCGGTGGGGCGGGACTC
Source organism: Streptomonospora nanhaiensis (assembly GCF_013410565.1). Lineage (NCBI taxonomy): Bacteria > Bacillati > Actinomycetota > Actinomycetes > Streptosporangiales > Nocardiopsidaceae > Streptomonospora > Streptomonospora nanhaiensis. The sequence goes on along the minus strand of NZ_JACCFO010000001.1, from coordinate 3,922,353 downwards.
CAGGCGGGTGAGGTTGACCCCGCGCACGGCGAACTGCTGGAGCAGTTCGATCAGCGCGCCGGGGTGGTCGTCGGCCAGGAAGGCCACGAGCGAGGTGCGGTCGGCGCCGGTGGGCTCGGGCAGGGGCTGGGGGCGCACCAGCTGGATGAACCGGGTGGCGGTGTCGGAGCGGTCGCCGATGCCCTCGGCGAGGGCGTTGAGCCGGTAGCGCTCGCCGGCCACGCGCGCGCAGACCGCGGCGTCGTAGGGCGCGCCGGGTTCGGCCACCGCCTGGGCGGCGGCGGCCGTGGAGGAGACCGTGAAGACCTCGGCGTCGGGCAGGTTGCGCGCCAGCCAGCCCCGGCACTGGGCGTAGGCGTGCGGATGGGTGGCCACCCGCTTGACGTCGGCCAGCGCCACCCCGTCGCGGGCGAAGAGGGTGAACCGCACCGGGAGCGCGGTCTCGGCGGCGATCAGCAGCGGGTCGCCGTTGATCAGCTCCGCCATGGTGGCGCTGACGCCGCCCTCCAGGGAGTTCTCCAGCGGCACGACGCCGCCGGCGACCTCGCCCCGGCGGATGGCCGAGAACACCGCGTCGACCCCGGGGTAGGCCACGAGGTCGGCCTCGGGCGCCTGGGGCATGAGCGCGCGCAGGGCGGCCTCGGTGAACGTGCCCTCGGGACCGAGATAGGCATAGCGCATATCCGCCAGGTTATACCCGGGAGCGGTGGTGCGGCCGTGACATGGGAAGACCCGGGACCGCACGCGGCGGCCCCGGGCCACCCGCACGGGACGGCTAGTTCGCGGCCCCCTGCGCTTTGCGCACCGGGGCCGCGCCCGGTGCGGCGCCCAGGGTGCGCACCGCCGGCTGGTCGGCGGCGGGCTCGGGCGGGGCCTCGGGCGCCGGCGGCGACACCGCCGGCCCGGCCGAAGGCTCGGCCGGCGCGGGCTGGGGGACGCGCGCGCCGGGCACCTTCCGCGGCGCGGTGGCCGCCGCCGGGGCGTCCTCGCCGGCGACCTCGCTCGGCGCCTGGCCGAGCCGGGCCGCGCGGATGGCGCGGTACTCCTCGGGCGACAGCGCCTCCAGGGCGCGGCCCTTCTCGATGGCCTTGGCGTAGGTGCGGGACTCGGTGCGGCCGTTGATCGAGGTCACCACGACACCGTCGCCCACCGCGTTGAGCAGGGCCAGGGAGAACGAGCGCGCGCCCGACATCTCCTCCAGGGCGTCGTAGCGCACCACGGCGACGTCGCGGAGCGCGCGGGCGTCCACCCCGCTGCCGTCGGGCAGCATGCGCTCGATCATGGAGCGGCAGTCCTCGATCGAGGAGCGGGCGGTCAGGAACGCGTAGGTGCCGACCGCCAGACCGCCCAGTCCGGCCAGCACGCCGACAACGACCAGAGACGTAGTCAAGGTAGTAACCACACCGCGCAGCCTAGCCGCTACGGAGTGTCACGGGAACGATACTCTCCGCGTTTCGGGAAACCGGCCCCATGCCGGACGAACGTTCGCGAGGCGGCCAGCGCCGCCGCGCGTGCCTCGGCCGACAGCCGGCGGGCCCCGCGCTCCAGGGCGGGGCCGAGTTCGCGCTCGGCCAGCGCGCGCCCGACGTCGGCGAACTGCCGCGCGCGGTGGGCCTGGGCTCGCAGGTCGGTGCCGGTGGGCCGGTGCTCCAGGGGGACCTCGACCTCCACGACCCGCATGCCCCGGCGCAGCACGTCGACGGTCAGGCCGGTCTCGACCCCGAACCCGGCGGCGAGCGGGCGGGCGGCCTCGAACGCCGCCCGCGTCAGGCAGCGCTGGCCGCTCAGCGGCTGCTCGGGCTCCCAGCCGGTGGCGCGGCGGATGCCCTCGCGGGCCAGCCGCACGACGAAGCCGTGGCCGCCCAGCCGCATCCGCGTGGCGGGGAACAGGGCGATGGTCATGTCGGCGTCGCCGGCGCGCACGGGCTCCACCAGCGGCGCGGCGCCGGCGGCGGTGTCGCCGAGGTCGGCGTCGAGGAACAGCAGGTGGCGCGGGGGGCGGGCGGGGGGCGCGGCGCACTGCTCGATCAGGCGCACGCCCTCGGCGCCGGTCTCCATCGCCGCGCCCTTGCCGCGGTTGCGGGCGTGGCGCAGCACGCGGGCGCCGGCCGAGGCGGCCACGGCGGCGGTGGAGTCGCGCGAACCGTCGTCGACGACCACGACAAGGTCGGCGCCGGGCAGGAGGGCGGAGGCGCGCACGGTGGCGCCGACGCGATCGGCCTCGTCCTTGGCGGGGATGATGACCGCGACCGCGCCGCCGGGACCCGGGTTATCGGTCATCGGGCGCCGCCTAGGCGGTGGAACCGGAACCGGCCGCCATGGGGAGGGCGTCGAGGGAGTCCTGGACGGTGAACACGGAGATGAGGCCGGTGACCTCAAGGATCTTGCGCACCGCCGGCTTGGGGGCGACCAGTTCGAGGGTGCCCTTGCGTTCGCGGGCCCGCTTCATGGCCGACAGCAGCACGCTCATACCGGTGGAGTCGCAGAACTCCACGCCCGACATGTCGATGACCAGCCGCCGGGCGCCGTCCTCAAGCGCGTTCAGCAGCCCGCTCTGCAGTTGCGGTGCCGTATAGAGGTCAATCTCGCCGCGCACAGTGACCACTGCGCAATCGCCCTGAGACTGACTTGAGATCTTCAACTCCACAGTCGAGACTGTAGCGCCCACCAGGAGTGGTGGCCACATCGCCGACGGCGTTTCGCTCCATCGGTCACGGTCTGCGGCCAAGAATCCGGGCTACCCGGAAACGCACGCTGTGCGCGGCGGATCACGCCCAGGTGGCGTGGCTGCGCGCGCTCCACGCGCGCTCGCCGGGGTCCGCCGGGGCGCCGCGGCGGTCGCCGCCGACGGCCGGCGCCGGCGGGCCCGGCCACGCGGCCGCGCGCGGGGGCCGCGGCGCGGGCGCGGGGACCTCGACCTCAAGGACGGCCCAGACGGTGGTGACGGTGTCGTCGACCTCGGTGCCCCACTTGGCGGCGAGGTGCTCGACGATGCCCAGCCCGCGCCCGCCCAGGGCCGACAGCGAGGGGCGGGCCAGCCGGGGCAGGGTCTCGGCGCCGCCGTCGCGGACCGAGACCTCCAGCCACGAGGCCGCGGTGTCGGTGCCGCCGACCTCCCAGCAGACCTGCACACACCCCGGCGGGAAGGGGTCGGGCAGCGGCGCGGCGTGGCGCAGGGCGTTGCTCAGCAGTTCGCTGAGGACGATGGCGGCGTCGTCGATCTTGCCGGTCTCGATGCCCGAGGCGCGCAGGTCGGAGCACATGCGCCGGCGGGCGCTGGTCACGCTCGACGGAGCGTGCGGCAGCAGTACGTTCCTCGACACGTCCCTCTCCCGTTCGTCGGCGCGTCCGTTCGCAAAACGGGAGCACGAGCCTGCCGCCCACGTCCCGACCCGGTTGATGCCGGTATTGGTCTGGTCGGTTCGCGGCAAAGTCCTGGTATGCGACCCTGCCAGGGCCGAAATGCCCCGTTACCCACCCCCGGAAACACATCATCGCCGCTGATGTCAGGTGCGGCGTCCACCGGGGGCCCGGTGAGCGGGACGCGAACGGCGCGCACAGCCCTTTAACCGCTATTTGTCCGGCTTGTCGGCTTCGCCGGGAGGCGCCGACTGTAATGTGAATCTCATCCGGGTGCCGCCCGCCGCGCGCCGGTGCGCGGTGACGTCGCCGCCCTGGGCGCGGGCCAGCCGGCGGGCGATGTAGAGCCCCAGCCCGATCCCGCCGAACCTGCGGCGGTCGCCGGCCTCGCCCTGCACGAACCGGCCGAAGATGCGCTCCTCGTCGCCGGGCGCGATCCCCACGCCCTCGTCCTCGACCGAGACCGCCACGCGGCCGTCCTCGACCGCCGCGCTCAGCACCACCCGGCCGCCCTCGGGCGAGTACTTGAACGCGTTCTCCAGCAGCTGGCCCACGATCACGTCGGTGGCCGTGGGGTCGCCCAGGGCCCAGGGCAGCCGCTCGGGCAGCTCCAGCAGCAACGTGTGCCGCGCGGAGAACGGGCGGAACGCGGTGGCGCTGTCGCGCAGCAGGCGTTCGAGGTCGAATGGCCCGCCGCCCCGCTGGTCGCCCTCGCGGGCGTCGGCGCCCAGCAGCAGGTTCTCGACCAGCCGGGCGAGGATCGCCGAGCGGTCGGCGATGGTGTCCACGGCCGCCCGCCGCGAGCGGTCGTCGAGCTGGTCCCAGCGCCCCGCCAGCGTGCTGGCGAACCCCTGCACGACCGTGATCGGCGTGCGCAGTTCGTGCCCGGCCGTGGCCAGGAAGAGGTCCTTCTCCTCTTCCAGCGCCTTGGCCTGGCTGATGTCGCGGAAGTCCACGACCCGCTCCCCGGTCTCGGGGATGTCGGTGATGAGGATCTCCAGCCACCGGCCGTTGTCGAGGCGGTGCCGGATGTTCTCGCCCTGGGCGGCCGGCAGCGGGAAGGGCGGGTGGCGCCCGACCGCCTCGGCGGCGGTGTAGCCGGTCAGCTCGGCGGCCGAGCGGTTCCACTTGCGCACCAGGCCGCTGGCGCCCAGCACCGCGATCCCGTCGGCGCTGGAGTCGACCACGGCGTGCTCGTGCGCCCGCTGCCGCACGATCTCGCGGTAGGCCATGGCGTTGCCCAGCGCCACCCCGGCGTGGGCCGCCAGGAGTTCCAGCAGCTCCAGCTCGATGTGGCCGACCTTGCGCCGGCTGTAGAGGGCGTAGAGGGCGCCGTAGGGCCGCCCCTGGACGTTGGACACGCCCAGCGCGATGGTGTGCAGCCCCTCCAGGTCGGCCCAGATGAGGTCGTCGAGGCTGCGGGTGTCGTCGGTGGCCAGCAGCACGGTCTTGCCGCTGCGCAGCAGCTCCCCGAACAGGCTGGTCTCCAGCGGCGCACGGTAGCCGCGCAGGTGGTCCGACAGCTGGGTGAGGCTGACCAGGCGCAGCTGATCGTCCTCGATGAGCGCGAACCCGCCGGCGTCGGCGCCGGTCAGCTCGGTGAGGCTGTGGGCGATCCGGTCCAGCACGGCGTCGAGGTCGAGGTCGGCGTTGATGTCGGCGACCACGTCGGTGAGCCGGCGCACCAGCCGCGCGCGCTCGGTCATGCGGCTCTGCACCGCGCCGATGTCCTCGTAGGCGTGGTAGACGGTGGCCCAGCCGGTGAGCCCGCCGGAGCCGTCGAACAGGCAGCTCGTGGCGACCCGGACGTCGACCACGCTGCCGTCGCGGCGCAGCCGCCGGCTGACGATGGTGAGCGGCCCGCCCGCGCGCACCCGCTCCAGGATGGCGTGGTGCTCGGCGGTCAGCTCCTCGGGGACGATGGGCAGCGGGCAGCCGACCACCTCGGCCGCGCTCCAGCCGAACAGCCGCTCGGCCGCCGGGTTCCACAGGACCACCCGCAGGTCGGTGTCGACGGCCACGATCGCGTCGGCCGCGCACGCCAGGACGGCGTCGGCACTGGGGAGGGGACGATCGGGGGCCACCTCGACATAGTGCCACCCGCGAGCCGGACCGCGGCCCGGGTTTGGCCAAAACCCGCCATTCGGACGGGGGCCGCGGCGGCGGCCGGCTCAGCGGCAGGTGGCGGGCTCAGACGACCTTCGGATCGGCGCCGGTCTCGCTGACCATGCCGCGCCCGGCCAGCGCCCACGCCTGCATGCCGCCTGCGACGTTGGCCGCCTGCCACCCGGCGTCGTTGAGCGCCTGGACGGCCTGGGCGGAGCGCCCGCCGATCCGGCACACCACGTAGATCTGGCGGTCCCGGGGCACCTCGGCGGCCCGCTCGGGGAGCTGGTGCAGCGGGATGTGCAGGGCGTCGGGCGCGTGCCCGGCGCGCCATTCGTCGTCCTCGCGGACGTCGAGCACGAACCCGTCCGGCGGCACGGTGCTGACCTCGACGACAGGCACACTCTCAGCGAACACGCGGGCTCTCCTTAGACCTGGCGGGCCGGCCGGGGCGGGGGTGCCCCCGCGCCGCCGGCCTTCGGCGACCTTGCGTGGCCGCGGCGACACGGAGGGAACCGGTCGGGGCCGCGCCACGTCGAACAGGGTATGCGCACGCTCATCCCGGCGACCGCGCTGGCGGCCGCCGTTCTGCTCACCGCCGGATGCGGCGCCGACGAGGTCCGCACGGAGCCCGGCCCCGGTGCCGAGGGCTCCGGCGGGTCGCCGGGCGCCCACACGCCCGACACCGAACTGACCATCCACATCACCGCCGACGAATCCGCCCAGCCGGACGCGGCGCAGAGCGGGGCCGCCTCGTCGGCGCCGCCCGACCCCGCGCACTGGACGCTCACCTGCTCCCCGGCGGGCGGCGACCACCCCGACCCCGAGGCCGCCTGCGCCGACCTGGCCGACGCCGGGGGCGCCGACGCCTTCGCCGAGGTCCCCGACAACCAGCCGTGCACCTTCATCTACGGCGGCCCGCAGGTGGCGCGGGTCGAGGGGCACGTCGAGGGCACCGAGGTCGACACCGAGTTCACCCGCTCCGGCGGCTGCGAGATCGACCGCTACGACACCATGGGCGCGGTCCTTGCCCCCTAGTCGCGGGCGCCGCCGCACCCGCGTACCGGCATGTCGGCATATCGGCACGCGCGGCCGGCACCGAAGACATCGGGGAAACCAGCGGAGAACCGCGGAGGAACACCGAAGGGCGGGGCCGCCAGTACGCAGCGAACAACGGGGAAACGGAGAAACGCGATGAGCCCCGCCGCGTGCAGCGGCGGGGCTCATCGATGGCTCCGGGAGAATCCGGTGAAAGAACCGGTCTCCAGTGGGCGAGGAGGGATTTGAACCCTCACATCCTTTCGGACACACGGACCTGAACCGTGCGCGTCTACCGTTCCGCCACCCGCCCGAGTGACTTGCATATGCTGGCACATGCCGACAGTGTGTTCAAACGCGATCTCACACCTGGTGGCTGCGCCGACCGCCGGTCCGGGGATCCGGCGTCATCGCCTGGCGACAGACACCAGGCTAGCACGGTCCCGGCATAGGTCGTGCACGCTTTTCCGCCCGCCGCGGCGCTCCGCTCCGCGCTCCCCGGACCGACCCGTTCGCCCCGATATCCACAGGGAGGGGCGCGCGTGAGTCCAAGGGCACGGCAACCCGGTTACGATCGTCAGTACATGCGGAGTGGAGTAAGGGAGGTACCTCGTGGGAGTGCTCCAACGCTTCGAGCGCAGGCTTGGAGGCATGATCGAAGGCACCTTCGCCCGTGCTTTCAAGTCCAAGCTCGAACCCGTCGAGATCGCCAGCGCCGTCCAGCGTGAAATGGACGAGCGCGCCGCAATCGTCGCCCAGGGCCGGACCCTGGTGCCCAACGACTTCGTGGTGGAGCTTTCCGCCGAGGACGCCGAGCACATGGACGCCCTGGCCGACACCATCGGCCAGGAACTCGCCAAACTGGCGCGCGACTACGCCACGGAGCAGGGCTACTCCTTCGTGGGTCCGGTGCGCGTGCACTTCAAGTCCGAAGCCGATCTCCAGATGGGCCGGTTCCGGATCCGCTCCGGCGTGATCCGCGGGTCCACGGTCGAGAGCGGCGAGATCCGCACCTCGGTCGCCGACCAGCCGCGCAACCCGGCCGACGCCCAGGGCCACCCCCGGCTGCTGATCTCCCCCGGCGGCGCCACGGCCGAGGGCTCGCCCGCCAGCCAGGGCATGCAGCAGTCCTTCGTCCTCAACACCCAGGTCACCCTGCTGGGCCGGGGTACCGACTGCCACCTGCGCCTCGTCGACAACGGCGTCTCGCGCCACCACGCCGAGATCCGCGTCGAGGACGACGAAGCAGTCCTCGTCGACCTCGGCTCCACCAACGGCACGTTCGTCAACGGCCAGCAGGTCAAACGCGCCCGCCTGGTCGACGGCAGCCGGATCAGCCTGGGCCGCACCACGATGACCTTCCGTCGGGACTGACCGCCCCGCCAACCCATCCGCAACCAAACCCGCTCCCGTGGCGTCACACAAGGAAGCGATTCCCACCACCCGTCCACGCGTCGGCCGGAGCCCACGGCCCCGGCGGCCTGAACAGGGCGATCGATCCCGATGAATCCCTCCATTGAGATCGTTGGGCTTTTCCGCCACGATCTCCTAGGGTTCGACGCCAGTAGACGCGGTGGCGGCTGACGACGACCGCCACCTCGCCGGAGCACGACAGGGGCTGAAGAGCAGTTCAATGTCCGACTTGACCCTCATGCTGATCAGGATCACGTTCCTCTGCGTGCTGTGGCTGTTCGTGATCTTCGCGGTCGGAGTCATCCGAACCGACCTCCTCGGCCCCGCAAAGAGCAAGTCCAAGCGCAAGCGCTCCGAACGGCGCGCCCCCGCCGATACCCGTGCCCCGCGCCCCGCACGCTCCCCGCGCGCCCCCAAGGGCCGCCGCAACGAACCGCGCTCCCTCGTGGTCACCAAGGGTCCGCTCGCCGGCACCTCGCTCAACCTCTCCCCCCAGCAGCCGATCATCATCGGCCGGGCCAACGACGCCACGCTCGTCATCAACGACGACTACGCCTCGGGTCGGCACGCCCGGATCTTCTCCGACAACGGCCGCTGGATCGTTGAGGACCTCGGTTCGACGAACGGCACCTACCTGGGCCAGCAGCGGCTGACCCACCCCCAGCCAATCTCGGTCGGACAACCAATCCGCATCGGCAAAACCGTCCTGGAACTGCGCAAATGACAATCGCTCTCCGATACGCGGCGTACTCCGACGTAGGATGCCTCCGCGAAGGCAACGAAGACTCCGCCTACGCCGGCCCGTACCTCCTCGCGGTCGCCGACGGAATGGGCGGACATGCGGGCGGTGAGATCGCGAGCGCCATCGCGATCTCGACGCTGATGACCCTGGACGAGGACGTCCCCACGACCGAGGCCATGGTGGGCTCCCTCCAGCAGGCGGTCGAGCACGCCAACAACCTGCTCGCCCAGCGGGTCAAGGAGGAGCCCCGGCTGGAGAACATGGGCACCACCCTAACCGCCATGCTGTGGTCGGGTGCGCGCGTCGCCATGATCCACGTCGGCGACTCCCGCGCCTACCTGCTGCGGGGCGACGAGTTCGGGCAGATCACCCACGACCACACCCTCGTGCAGACCCTGGTGGACGAAGGCAAGATCACCGAGGAGGAGGTCGCCACCCACCCCCAGCGGTCCCTGCTGCTGCGCGCGCTCGACGGCCGCAGCCAGGTGGACCCCGACATCTCCATCAGCGAGGCCCGCGTCGGCGACCGCTACCTGCTCTGCTCCGACGGCCTCTCCGGCGTGGTCAGCCCCGAGACCATCCGCGAGACCCTGGCCACCGAGCGCAATCCCGACGCCGCCGCCCGCCGCCTGATCGACCTCGCCAATCGCGGCGGCGGCCCCGACAACATCACCGCCGTGGTGGCCGACGTCATCGACACCGCCACCGACCCCGGCGGCCCCACCCAGGAGCCCGCCGTGGTGGGCGCGGCCGACCAGCGCCGCGAACCCGTCATGACCCCCGACACCCCCGCCGGGCGCGCCCAGGGCCTCAACCGCGGCGCCGGCGACACCGCCGAGATGGCGCGGGTCCCCGCCTTCGAGCCGCCGCCCGAGGAGCCCGACGAGCCCGAGCGCCGCACCCGCAGCTGGTGGCCCATGATCATCGCCTTCGTGGTGCTCGTCGCGATCATCGCCGGCGCGGGCTACTACTTCGGCACGCGCTACCTCAGCAGCCAGTACTTCCTCGGCCCCTCCGAGAACGGCGACACCGTGGCCCTCTACCAGGGCCTGAGCACCGACGTCGCCGGCTACGACCTCGCCGAGCAGATCGAGGACACCCAGATCCCCATCGACGGCCTGCCCGAGACCGAGCGCAACGCCGTCAACTCCACCATCCCCCTCGACAGCCGCGACGAAGCCGACGGCCGCATCGCCGAACTGCGCGAGACCGCCGACTCCTGCTCGGCCGACCCCGACTCCTGCGGCCTGGAGGGCCGGCCCGCCGGCGGCCGGCAGCAGGACCAGGGCAACGGCCAGGACGGACCGGGCGGGCAGGGCGGCGAGGCCACCCCGTCTCCCGGCGCCGCCGTCGGACACGCCGTCCAGATCCCGCTGGGAGGGGATTGACGTGACGCTCTCGACCCCGACCAAGCGCCCGCCGGCGGCCGAGGCCCCCACGGCGCTTCCGCCGGTCAAGCGGCGCAACGCCGAACTCGTCATGACGCTGTTCGCGATCGCGCTGACGCTCTACGCCATGATCGAGGCCGGCCTCACCCGCAACAACGAGATGCCGCCCAGCCTGTTCCTCTACGGCGGGCTGTTCGGCGGCCTGGCGATCCTGGCGCACTTCTTCATCCGGTTCTTCGCGCCCTGGTCGGACCCCCTGCTGCTGCCCCTGGCCACCCTGCTCAACGGCCTGGGCATCGCCATGCTGTGGCGGCTGGGCGAGGCCACCGGCGACACCTCGCGCGCCAGCGCCATGGACCAGCTCATCCTGACCGCCGCCAGCATGGTGGTGTTCGCGGGGATCATCTACTTCCTCAAGGAGCCCCGCACCCTCCAGCGCTACCCCTACATCATGGCGGTGGGCGCGGTGTTCCTGCTGCTGCTGCCGCTGACCCCGCTGGGCAGCGAGATCAACGGCGCCCGGCAGTGGGTGAACTTCGGGTTCACCTCGCTGCAGCCCTCGGAGTTCGCCAAGATCGCCCTGGTGGTCTTCCTGTCGGGCTACATGGTCACCAAGCGCGACGTGCTCGCACTGGCCAGCCGGCAGATCAAGATCGGCCCCGTCAAGGTGCTCGACCTGCCGCGCATGCGCGACACCGCGCCCATGGCGGTCATGTGGGGCTTCTGCATCATCGTGCTGGTCATCCTGATGAACGACCTCGGCACCTCGCTGATGCTGTTCGGCACCTTCCTGGCCATGATCTACGTGGCCACCCAGCGCGGCTCCTGGATCGTCATCGGGCTCACCGCGTTCTTCGGCGCGTGCGCGGCCATCTACCCGTTCGTGCCGCACTTCCGCGTCCGCATGGTCACCTGGCTCGACGCCTTCCGCCCCGACGTGTTCTGCACCGACGAGGCCTTGGCCAACCCCGAGTCCTTCTGCGTGACCTCCGGCAACAGCCAGCAGCTCGTGCAGGGCCTGTTCGCGCTGGCCGAGGGCGGCATGACCGGCACGGGCCTGGGCGGCGGCCAGCCCGGCTACGTCCCCGAGGTCCAGAACGACTTCATCTTCACCGCCTTCGGCGAGGAGCTGGGCCTGGCCGGGATCATGGTCATGCTGATGGCGCTGGCGCTGCTGGTCGAGCGCGGCATGCGCATCGCGCTGGCGTCCAAGGAGCTCTTCATCAAGATGTTCGCGTCGGGGATCTCCTTCCTCATCGCCTTCCAGACCTTCGTCGTCATCGGCGGTGTCACCCGGGTGATCCCCATGACCGGTGCCACGATCCCGTTCGTCGCCAAGGGCGGTTCGGCCCTGCTGTCGAGCTGGATCATGGTCGCCCTGCTGATGCGCATGAGCAACAACGCACGCAAGCCCGCTCCGCAGGCCATCCAGGACGAGGGCGCGACCCAGGTGATCCAGCGATGAACAAGCCCATCCGCCGCCTCTCCATCTTCGCGCTGGCGCTGTTCGGCGTGCTGCTGCTGAACGTCTCCTACATCCAGGCGTTCGCCGCCGAGGACCTCCGCGAGCACCCGTTCAACCGCCGGCAGTTCGCCGAGAGCCTCAACACCCACCGCGGCTCGATCCGCGTGGGCAGCCAGGAGGTCGCCTACTCCGAGCCCGTCGGCGGCGACAGCGACCAGTACCAGCGCGTCTACGAGAACGGCCAGCTCTACGCCCCGGTTGTGGGCGCGTTCCGCGCCGGCTCGGCCACCGGCATCGAGGCCGCCGAGAACTCCTTCCTCGACGGCTCCCACGAGTCGCTGGCGGTGAACAACTTCCGCGACATGCTCACCGGCGAGGAGCCCAAGGGCGCCGACGTCACGCTCACCATCAACGCCGACGCCCAGCAGGCCGCCATGGAGGGCCTTGAGGCGCTGGGCAAGAACGGCGCGGCCGTGGCGCTCGACCCCGCCACCGGCGCGGTGCTGGCCTCCTACTCCAACCCCTCCTACGACCCCAACAGCGTGGCCAGCGTCACCGAGACCGACCAGGCCGCCGAGAACTGGACCGACCTTGAGGCCGCCGAGCAGCAGCCGCTGCTCAACCGCGGCCTCAACCAGCGCTACCCTCCGGGCTCGACCTTCAAGATCGTCACCGCCGCGGCGGCCCTGGAGAACGGCGCCAGCCCCGACTCCACCATCGACGCGCCCGAGACCCTCGACCTCGGCGCGCCGCTGCCCAACGCCTGGGGCGGGCCGTGCAACAACGGTGCGCCCGACTCCCTGGCGCACTCCATCGAGATCTCCTGCAACACCTCCATGGCCAACTGGGCGATCCAGCTGGGCGGGCAGGCCATGCAGGAGCAGGCCGAGGCGTTCGGGTTCAACCAGGGCGACATGGAAATCCCGCTGCCGGTCACCGAATCCCTGTCCCCGCTGGAGACCGATCCCAATATCCTGGGCCGGAGCGGGATCGGCCAGGCCAACATCGAGGCCACCCCGCTGCAGATGGCCATGGTCGCCGCCGGCGTGGCCAACGACGGCGACGTCATGAAGCCCTACCTGGTGGAGTCGGTGCGCAACTCCAACCTTGAGGAGGTGGACTCCGCCCAGCCCGAGGTGTACTCCACCGCCATCAGCCCCGGGACGGCGGCCGACCTCACCGAGATGATGATCGGCGTCACCGCGGGCGACGAGGCGTCGGGGCCGACGGCCCAGATCCCCGGTATCGACGTCGCCGGCAAGACCGGAACCGCCGAGACCGCGAGCGGCCCCACGCACAACTGGTTCATCTCCTTCGCACCGGCCGACGACCCCCAGGTCGCCGTGGCGGTCGTGGTCGAGCACGGCGGCGGCAGCGGCGGCACCCTTGCCGCGCCGATCGCGCGGGAGATCATGGAGGCTGTGATCAACGAGTGAGCGACAACGACCCGGGCGCCCCCGAGCCCACGGGGGCGGATTCCCTCGCGGGCACGGTGCTCAGCGGCCGCTACCGGCTGGAGGAGCAGATCGGCTCGGGCGGTATGGGTACCGTCTGGCGAGCCGAGGACACCCTGCTCAACCGCCCGGTCGCGGTCAAGCTGCTGCACCCGGCGCAGATGGCCGAGCCCACGGCCCGCGAACGGTTCCGCACCGAGGGCCGGATCACCGCGGGCCTGTCCCACCCCGGCATCGCGCAGGTCTACGACTACGGCGAGCAGGACGGCCGCGCGTACCTGATCATGGAGCTGGTGCTGGGCGAGCCGCTGTCGTCGATCCTGCGCCGCAACAACGGCCTGGAGCCCAGCGTCACCCTCGACATCGTGGGCCAGTCCGCGGCCGCGCTGGCGGCCGCCCACGCGCGCGGGGTGGTGCACCGCGACATCAAGCCGGGCAACCTGCTGGTCACCAAGGACGGCACGGTCAAGCTGACCGACTTCGGCATCGCGCGCGGCAACGAGTCGGTCACCCTCACCCAGACCGGCATGGTCATGGGCACGGCGCAGTACATCTCGCCCGAGCAGGCGTCCGGCCGCCCCGCCACGTTCGCCTCCGACCTCTACGCGCTGGGCGTGGTGGCCTACGAGTGCCTGGCCGGGGAGCCGCCGTTCACGGCCGACACCCCCCTGGCCCTGGCCCTGGCCCACACCCGCGACGACCCCCCGCCGCTGCCCGACCACGTGCCCGACCCGGTGGCCGGGTTCGTGGCGCAGCTGCTGGAGAAGGCCCCCGACGACCGCCCCGGCTCGGCCGGGGAGGTCGCGGCCGCGGCGCAGCGGCTGCGCCTGGGCATGAGCGCCGACCAGGGCGGCGCCACCACCGCCATGGACCTGCCCGATCCCGCGCAGACCATGGTCGCCGGCGCCGCCACCGCGCCGAGCAGGTTCACCCCCGTGGGCGGAAACCGCGGCACGTCCGCGTCCACCCCTGGCGGCGGGCGGTCGTCGGATAGGGTTACCCGGGGCGCCTCGGACAGCCGGCGGGCGAGCCTGCCCATGGTCCTCGCGGCCGTGGCGGCCACCGCGGTGCTGGTCCTGGGCGTGGTCTGGGCCGGTCGGATCTTCGGATCGCAGGATCCCGAGGCCAACACCACCGGCAACCCCGGCTCCAGTCCTTCGGCGTCCCCGAGCGACAACGGGGAGCCGTCGCCGCAGGAGAGCCAGACCGTGGAGCAGGACCCCGGCACCGACGGCACCGAGTGGGGCGGCGGCGGCTCCACCGACTACGACTCCGAGCCCAGCGCGCCGGCCTCGACACCGCCGAGTTCGCCGCCGGCCGAGGACGACGACTCCACCGACCTCCCACCCGAGCCGGACGACACGGCCACGGAGGAGCCGGGAGACGGGGGGACACCCCCCGTGAACCCTCCCGTCCCCGATGACGAAGGCGACGAGTCCGGCCGCGGAGGGGAGACGGGCCAGAACTGACCGCGATGGTGCGGCGGACCACCACTCGCCAGGCGACGCGGGACCCCCGCGCGCCGCGGAGATGACGAGGAACTGTTCACGACATGTCTCAGCCACGGCTACTCGGTGGCCGCTACGAGCTCGATCAGGTCATCGGGCGCGGCGGCATGGCCGAGGTCTACCGCGCCCGTGATCTGCGGCTGGACCGCATGGTGGCCGTCAAGACGCTGCGGCACGACCTGGCCCGCGACCACACCTTCCAGGCGAGGTTCCGGCGCGAGGCGCAGTCCGCGGCCTCGCTGAACCACCCCTCGATCATCGCGGTCTACGACACCGGCGAGGACGTGGTCGACGGCCTGTCGATCCCGTACATCATCATGGAGTACGTCGACGGCCGCACCCTGAAGGAGCTGCTCGACGACGACCGCCGGCTGCTGCCCGAGCGCTGCGCCGAGGTCACCGACGGCATCCTGCGCGCGCTGGAGTACAGCCACCAGAACGGGATCGTCCACCGCGACATCAAGCCGGCCAACGTCATGCTGACCCGCCAGGCCGAGGTCAAGGTGATGGACTTCGGCATCGCGCGGGCCATGAACGACAACCAGGCCACGATGACCCAGACCTCCCAGGTCATCGGAACCGCGCAGTACCTCTCGCCCGAGCAGGCGCGCGGCGAGCGGGTCGACGCCCGCAGCGACATCTACTCCACCGGCTGCGTGCTCTATGAGCTGCTCACCGGCCGGCCGCCGTTCACCGGCGACTCCCCGGTGTCCATCGCCTACCAGCACGTGCGCGAGCAGCCCGTGCCGCCCACCCAGGTCGACCCCGAGATCCCGACCTGGCTTGAGGACATCACCCTGCGCGCGATGACCAAGGACCGCGAGGAGCGGTACCAGTCGGCCGAGGAGATGCGCCAGGACATCCAGCGCGGGCTGCAGGGGCTGCCCACCGAGGCCCGCACCATGGCCATGGCCGCCGGGTCCACCACCGCGCTGCCGCCGGTCGAGGACCGGCGCGACCGCTACGACGACGACCGCTACGACGACTACGACGACCGCGACGAGGGCGTGGGGCGGCGCAACGCGCTGTGGATCGTGCTCGCCGTGCTCGTGGTCGCCGCCCTGGGGTTCGCGGTGTGGCTGTTCAACCAGCCCAACGCCGACAGCATCGCCATCCCCGACGTCGAGGGCATGAGCCAGGAGGAGGCCCGCGCCGAGCTGACCGACGCGGGCTTCGAGGCCGACGCCATCGAGACCCGGGAGCAGAACCACGACGAGATCCCCGAGGGCGATGTCATCGGCACCGATCCGCCGGCCGGCGAGGAGCGCAGCCCCACCAGCACCATCACGCTGCTGGTCTCCACGGGGCCGGGCTCCCAGGAGGTGCCCGACGTCAGCGGGCAGGACCGCGACACCGCGGCGCAGACCCTGGACGACGCCGGGTTCGAGGTGGGCGACACCACCGAGGAACCCTCCGACTCCGTCCCCGAGGGCCAGGTCATCCGCACCGACCCCCGCGCCGGCACCAACGCCGACCCCGGCAGCCAGGTGAACCTGGTGCTGTCGTCGGGTCCGGAGCCCACGGTCGTGCCCGACCTGAGCGGCATGAGCCGCGAGGAGGCCGAGGGCGCGCTCGGCGACCTCGGGCTGTCGGCGAGCTTCAGCAGCGAGCCCAGCGACGCCGAGCCCAACACGGTGATCCGCCAGGACCCCGGTGCCAACGCCGAGGTCGAGCCCGGAACCACGGTCAACGTGGTGCTCGCCGAGGAGCAGGAGGAGCCCAGCACTCCGCCGCCGGACCAGTCCTCGCCGCCGCCCGGGCAGTCCTCGCCGCCGCCGGGCTGGCCCACCGACTTCCCCTGGCCGCCCGGCGAGTGACCGCCGGTCGAGCCGCCGCCCGGGTCGGGCGGGTCCGCCGCCGCGGATGTGCCCGACCCGGGGCCCGGACCGACTTGGAACCGGTCTTCGCAGGTCAGTAGGCTTGCAGTAGCACTAACGGGTGTTACGGACGTCCCATCCCCACCCGACTGGGCGTAGACTGGAGCATCCGTCACGCGTCCATTCCGGCCGATTCGTTTTTGGAGCAGCGACCGTGCCCAAGTCCCGCAACGATCGCAAGAAGAAGGCCGTCTACACGCCCCCGCCGTCGGCGGCCAAGCCGAAGGTCAGCCCGCGCTGGCTGGCACCGCTGATGATCGCGTGCGGCGTGTTCGGCGTCTTGTGGATCGCGGTGTACTACATCGCCGGGGCGTCGATCCCCTACATGCGCGACTGGGCGGAGTGGAACCTCGCCATCGGGTTCGCGGGCATCATCGCGTGCATCATCTTGTCCACACGCTGGCACTGAGCGCGTCGTCGCAGGTCGCGGGCGCATCCCGCGGCTGAATCACCAGCGGTCACCGGCTTGTCCACAGAGTTATCCACAGGCTGTGGGTAGCTCTTCTCGGCATGCCCGCAGGCCGGACGGGCAGCGGCCCCCGCCGCGTCCGGCGGACCGGACACGGCGGGGGCCGCGGGCCCGCGGGTCCGCGGCCCCCGCACGAGCAGGCGTGGGCGGGGTGTCAGCGGCCGCTTAGAGGCCCATCAGCGCCGTCCCGGCCACCGCGCCCGCGGCCAGCAGCGCGACCACGCCGGCCGTGGCCAGCGCGTGCGCGGCGGCCTGGCCGCGCCGCCGGGCGGCGCCCGGACGCCCCGAGCCCGGCGGCAGGTAGGCGTAGGCGGCCGCCAGCAGCAGCCCGGTGACCAGCCCCCCGATGTGCCCGGTCCAGGAGATGTTGGGCACCAGGAAGGTGATCAGCAGGTTCACCGCCAGCAGGCCGACCACGAACCGGGTGTCCAGCCGCAGCCGGCGGCCGATGACGAACACGGCCCCGAACAGGCCGAAGATGGCGCCCGAGGCGCCCACGGACATGGTCTGCGGCACCACGAGCAGGCTCAGCACCGACCCCCCGACCGCGCTGAGCACCCACAGCGCCAGGTAGCGGGCGTGGCCGAGCACGGTCTCGACCTGCTGGCCCAGCACGTACAGCGCCATCCCGTTGAACAGCAGGTGCATGACGCCGCCGTGCAGGAACGCGGCCGTGAGGAGCCGGTACCACTGGCCGTCGACGACGGCGTAGTAGCCGGACATCCCCAGCAGCCCCACCAGCTGCGGCACGGCGAGCTGGGCGACGAACCCCAGGCCCATCAGGCCCAGCAGGACCCACGTCACCAGGGGCCGGTCGGCGACCCGCCCCCCGAACACGGTGCGGGCCTGGCGCATGCCGCGCCGCCCCTCGGCCACGCACTCGGGGCAGTGCTGGCCGACCGGCGCCTCGCGGATGCAGTCAGGGCAGATGGGCCGGTCGCACCGCGAGCACCGCAGATAGGTCTCGCGGTCGCGGTGGCGGTAGCACGTCGGCACGGCCGCGGCACCGGGTTCGGTGCCGCCGGTCGGGGAGGAGGCCATGGGCGCCGGCCGCCCTAGGAGCGCTCGATCTCGACGGAGGAGATGACCACGTCCTCCACCGGGCGGTCCTGGGCGTTGGTCTTGACGCCGGCGATGGCGTCGACGACCTCGGTGCCCGAGACCACCTCACCGAAGATGGTGTGCTTGTTGTTCAGCCAGTCGGGGGTGCCGACCGTGATGAAGAACTGCGAGCCGTTGGTGTTGGGGCCGGCGTTGGCCATGGCCAGCAGGTAGGGGCGGTCGAACTTCAGCGAGCTGTCGAACTCGTCCTTGAACTTGTAGCCGGGGCCGCCGCGGCCGTTGCCCAGGGGGTCGCCGCCCTGGATCATGAACCCGCTGATGACGCGGTGGAAGATCGTGCCGTTGTAGAGGGGCTCGGTGCTGGGCCGTCCCGTGGTGGGGTCGACCCACTGCTTGGTCCCCTCGGCCAGGCCGACGAAGTTCTCGACCGTTTCGGGCGCCTGCCGGGCGAAGAGCCTGACGGTGATCGTCCCCTTGGTGGTGTTCAGCCGCGCGAGGGGCTGACCGTTGACCTCGGACACCTGGGTGCCTTTCCGTTGCGTTCGCTTGCGCGGTCCACGTTACCCGCCTTCCCGCGCGGGGTTCGTGGGCGCCGGCGCGCGCCGGGCGCCCGGGGGGCCGGGGCGGGTCGGGTCCGTCCCCGGGCGGGCCGGGAGCGGCCAAATGGGGCGCGGCTACCCGCAGGCGTGTCGAACCGGTGTGAACCCGCCCCAGCGGATATGTTGAGGTAACACGTCGATAACGTCGGAAAACGCCGATCGGGACGGGGTTGTGCCGCACCAGGCCCGGCGCGCGCGCATAGGTCGTGCCGCATCGGGCAAGTGCAACCCAGACGCAGACAGTAAAGGAGGTCACCGTGCCCATGACACTGAAGCGCCACAAGGGCGGCTTCGAGACTGAGGCGGCACTGGCCCGGTTGCAGGAACTCGCACGCGAATCGTCCGACCGGTTCGCCCCCTACGCCGAGCAGGCCAGGGACACCGCGGCACAGCGCCTCAACCAGGCCCGCGGCTGGACCGCCCCCCGGCTCGAAACCGCGGCCCAGCGCGTCGAGGACACCGTCGCGCCGCGCGTGGCCGGCCTCCTCAGCCAGGCGGCGCAGCGTGTGGAGCCCCCCAAGGCCCGCCGGAGCGGGCGGCGCGTCCCCCGCGCCGTGCTCGTGCTCGGTGTGGCGGCGGCCGGCGCCGCCGCCGTCTACGGCGTGCTGCGGCTGCGCCGCGCCGCGCAGGACGCCACCTGGCAGGAGAACCTCGACCAGGCCCGCGAGCAGGTCCGCGAGACCCGCGACCAACTGGCGGCCAAGGCGCGCGACGCCAAGGCCCGGGTGTCGGGCACGGCGTCCGACCTCAAGGCCGACGCCGAGGAGGCCAAGGACACCGCGGCCGCCGGCGGCAAGCAGGCGGCCAGCGACCTGAACGGCAAGGTCAGCAAGTAGCGCGCCCCTGGCGGGCGCGCCGCGCCCCAGGCGCGGACAGGCACGGCGGTGGCCCCGTCGCTTCGGCGACGGGGCCACCGCCGTGTACGCGAGGCGGCCGACGCGGGGGCGGGGCGGGTGGCCGGCGGGCGGGCTAGGAGTCGCGCACCGGCCGCCAGGTCAGCGGGTAGCGCCAGGTGCCCTGGGCGAGGGTGGCGATCGCGGCCACGGCCGGCAGGAACACCCAGCCCAGCACCAGGAACACGAACGCCACCGCCGGCAGGATCAGCCAGCTCAGCATCAGCAGGACCACGGAACCGGCCATGACGGTGATCTGGTAGTTGAGCGCCTCCAGGATGTGGCGGCGCACGTAGGGGGCGGTGTCGCGGGCCACCAGCAGCATCAGCAGCGGGCCGAACACCGAGGCGTAGCCGGAGAAGTGCGCGACCGAGGCCAGCAGGCGCTCCGAGGGGTTGGAGGAGACCTCGGGCTCGGGCCCGGCGGCGCCCGGCCGGGGCGGCCACCCTCGCGCGCCGCGCTGCTGGGGGACCACGTCGGCCAGCAGCGGCTGGAGGTCGGCCGGGAACTTCGCCTTCAAGGCGAGGTCGAGGCGCTCCTCCAGCTCGGCCTCGTCCAGCTGCCCCAGGGCGTATGCCTCACGCAGCGCCTCCATGGCGGAGTCGCGGTCGGCGTGGGTCAGGCGCACCTGGGCCGTGCTGGGGTTCCGGCGTGGGGCGGGGCTCCACCGTCCGCCCGGGGACGGTGGAGACGGCGGTTCGTGCACTGCCACCATCAACTCCTCGACGCACCTCGACACTGGGCCGCCGCGAGGCGGCGGGGACTGCCCGTCTCCCATCATGCGCGGGGGTCCGGCCGCACGGTATGGGGGAAGCCCCTGAGCCTCCCCTGGTTCGCGGATTCCCACCGGGCCTCGCCCCATCCACAATATGCGCCGCGTCCCGCCGGGGCACGTGATGTGCGCCCCCATCCCGTCCGGGCGCCCCGGGTCCGGAGGGGAGGGAGTGCCAGAGCAGGCGCGGCACCGCCCGTACCGTCCGCGCCCGTTCGGCAGGGGTGCCCACCGGCACCACCTGCAGGTCGGTGGCCCCGGCCTCGCCGTAGCGCCACGGCTGGGCGGCCCCCTCCGCCTCGTCCCCGGCCTTCGGCGATCTGGGCCGCGCCCGCCCAGGTGACGACCGCGCCGGTGTCAGTGGCCCTGGAAGCGGAGGCGGCCGACTCCTGCGCGCGGGGGCTGAGCGCGCTGCCGGCGGGCTCGGGCTGAGGGCGGTCGCCGGGGCGCGGAGGGAACCGGTCGCCACGAAGCGTTACCGTGGAGAGTTGGGTAGTGACCCAAAGTAGCGTTTGCGCGTGCCCGGTGCGCACCGGCCGGGCACCGGGCCACGGGTCGGCGCGGCCGCGAGCGGCCGGCGCCGTCGAGGGGGGAGTCGCGATGACCGCAGGACCCAGGCACGAGACACGGGCGGAGCAGCCCTATGTCGCCATCCCGGCCAAGGTGACCGGGCGCGGCCGGGCCGCCGCGCTGGTGGCCGAGGTCCAGGAGTGGCTGCACCGCAGGGGCGTGGGGGCCGCCGGGCCGCCGTTCCTGCGGTACTGGGTGATCGGCGGGGGCGGCCGGGAGCACATCATCGAGGTCGGCGCGCCGGTGCGCGGGCACGTCGCGGTGGAGGGCGACGGCCGGGTGGTGGCCGGGTCCATCCCGGGGGGCTCCTACGTCACCCTGGCGCACACCGGCGACCCCGAGCGCATCGACACCGCCCACGCGCGGCTGCAGGACTGGGCCAGCGGGCAGGGCCTGACCTGGGACAACCGGGGCGAGGGGCCCACCCAGGTGTGGGGCGGGCGGTTCGAGTTCCTGCTCAGCGGGTTGGCGGGTGCGGCGGGCCCGTGCTCGGTGGAGATCTCCTACCTGGTGCGCCCGGCCTGAGCCCGGCCGCGCGCCGGGTCGGGCGGCGGCCCGGCCGCCGCATCAGGCGGGGCCGCCCGCGAGTTCGCGGCGCAGGTACTCCCCCGTCACCGATCCGGGCGCCGGGGCGAGCGCGGCGGGGGTGCCCTCGAACACCACCGTCCCGCCGCGCCGCCCGGCCTCGGGGCCGATGTCGATGACCCAGTCGGCGTTGCGGACCACCCCGAGGTCGTGCTCGGCCACCACCGCCGTGCCGCCGCGGTCGACGATCCGGTCGAGCAGCTCCAGCAGCGCGTCGACGTCGGCGGGGTGCAGGCCGGTGGTCGGCTCGTCGAGCACGTAGACCGCCGCGCCCTCGCGCATGCGCTGGGCGAGTTTGAGGCGCTGCAGCTCTCCGCCGGAGAGCGTGCTCAGCGGCTGGCCGAGCGCGAGGTAGCCCAGCCCGGCCTCGCGCAGGGTGCCCACGCCGCGCAGCACGGCGGGGTCGGTGAAGAACTCCGCGGCCTCGTCGGCGGTCATGGCCAGCACGTCGGCGATGCTGCGTCCGGCCAGCCGCAGTTCCAGCACGTCGGGGCGGAACCGCCCGCCGCCGCACTCCTCGCACACGGCGGTGACCGGTTCCAGGAACGCGAGGTCGGTGCGGACCGTGCCGCGGCCGCGGCAGGTGGGGCAGGCGCCCGCGGAGTTGAAGCTGAACAGGCCGGGCCGCACGCCGTGGGCGGCGGCGAACAGCCCGCGCACGGTGTCGAGGACGTCGACGTAGCTGCCGGGGGTGGCGCGCGCCGAGGCGCCGACGGCGGACTGGTCGACCACGACCACACCGGGGTGCTGGGCGGGGAGCGCGCCGGTGACCAGGCTGCTCTTGCCCGACCCGGCCACCCCGGTGACGGCGGTGAGCACCCCGGTGGGGATCTCCACGGTGATCCCGCGCAGGTTGTGCAGGTCGGCGCCGCGCACGGTCAGCGCGCCGGTGGGGGTGCGCACGGCGGGCTTGAGCCGGCGGGGCTCGGTGAGGCGGCGGGCGGTGAGGGTGCCGGCGCGGCGCAGCCGGTCGACGGGGCCCTCGAAGACCACGCGCCCGCCCCGCGTGCCCGCGCCCGGACCCATGTCGACCACGTGGTCGGCCAGGGCGATGAGGGAGCGGTCGTGCTCGACCAGCAGCACGGTGTTGCCCTGGTCGCGCAGCTCCAGCAGCAGGCGGCCGAGCCGGTGCACGTCGCGCGGGTGCAGCCCGGCGCTGGGCTCGTCGAACACGTAGGTGAGCCCGGTGAGGCCGGACCCCAGGTAGCGCACGGTCTTCAGGCGCTGGGCCTCGCCGCCGGACAGGGTGGTGGTGGCGCGGTCGAGGCTGAGGTAGCCCAGGCCGACGTCGGCCACGCGGCGCAGGACGGCCAGCGCGGTGGCGATGACCGGACGGGCGGCCCGCTCGTGGGGGCGGGTGCCCAGCCCCTCGGCGATGCCCTGGAGTTCGGCGACCAGGTCGGTGATCTCCAGCGCGGCCAGTTCGGTGATGGTGCGCCCGGCGACGGTCGAGGCGCGCGCCGCCTCGTTGAGGCGGGTGCCGCCGCACGCGGGGCAGATGCCGCCCACGGCGACGCGCTCGACCGCCTCGCGGGTGCGCGCGCCCATGGAGTCGAGGTCGCGGCGAAGGTAGCGGCGGGTGATGGCCTCGACCACGCCCTCGTACTCGTTCTGGTAGACGCCGCGGCGGCTGGCACGTTTCACGCGAAACCCTTTGCCGTGGAGCAGCAGTTCGCGCTCCTCGGCGGTGAAGTCGCGCAGCGGCTTGTCGGGGTCGAACAGCCCGGACTCGGCGTAGAGCTGCCAGGAGGGAGTGCCCACGGCCATGGCGGGGAAGCGGATGGCGCCCTGGTTGAGACTGCGGTCCTCGTCGAGCAGCCGCGCGGTGTCCACGCGCGTGGCGCGGCCCAGACCGTCGCACTCCGGGCACATGCCCTGGGGGTCGTTGAACGAGTAGGCGGAGGCGGGCCCGGCGCTGGGCTCGCCCAGGCGGGAGAACAGCACGCGCAGGACGGGGTGGACCTCGGTGGCGGTGCCCACGGTGGAGCGGGAGTTGCCGCTCAGCGGGCGCTGGTCCACGACGACGGCGGCGGTGAGGTTGTCGACGGCGTCGGCACTGGTCCGCTCGCGCAGCGGCATGCGGTTGCGCACGAACGCCGGGAACAGCTCGTTGAGCCGGCGCTGGGACTCCGCCGCGATGGTGTCGAACACCAGCGAGGACTTGCCCGAGCCCGACACCCCGGTGAACACGGTGAGCCTGCCCTTGGGAATGCGCAGCGAGACGTCCCTGAGGTTGTTCTCGCGGGCGCCGATGACGGTGATGGGCGCGGCGGCGCGGTCGGTGGTCACGGAGGCTCCCCCCAATCAGCTATGGCTAATAGCCATAGCTAAAGCTACCACCATGAGGCGATGCGTTAGGCTCCGGCCATGGCGACCACACACGCATCGGCCCCCGGTGGCGACCGCCGCCGGCAGCGGCGGGCCGCCACCAAGGCCGAGATCCTGCGGATCGCGGTGGAGCTGATGGCGGCCGAGGGCGCGGGCGGGCTCAGCCTGTCGGCGATCGCCCGGCGCATGGGCATCCAGCCGCCGTCGCTGTACAAGTACTTCGCCTCGCGCAACGCGGTCTACGACGCGCTGTTCGCCGAGGGCCAGCGGGCGTTCTCGGCGGCGCTGCGCGAGGGCGCCGAGGGCGCGCCGCCCGGGCTGCCCGCCCTGGAGGCGGGGGTGACCGCCGGCCTGCGGTGGGCGGTGGAGCACCCGCCGCTGGCGCAACTGCTGTTCTGGCGCCCGGTGCCGGGGTTCGCGCCCTCGGCGGAGTCCTACGCGCCCGCGCTTGAGGCGGTGGGGCGCATCGCCGACCTGGTCGCCGGAGCCGTGCGCGAGGGCCACCTGCACCCCGACGCCGCCACCGACGAGGGGCGCGAGGTCCTGGCGGTGCTGCTGGCCGGGGTGGTCACCCAGCAGTTGGCCAACGAACCCGGCACCCCCTTCGCCGAGGGCCGGTTCTCCCGCCGCACCCCAGTGGTGCTGGAGGCGTTCCGGCTGCGCTACCCGCCGGACGCCGCCTGACCGCACCGCGCCCCGCCTCACCGCGCGGGCGGCGCGCGGCGCGGCGGGCGTGGCCGGTCCCGGCCGCCTGGGTGTGGCTACTCAGGCGCGGGGGCGGGGGCACCGCCAGACTGGTCGGCATGACGAACACAGCGCACGACACCTGCCCCTGCCGGATGTGCTCGCGAACCGTACTGCGCCCCTGGCTGCGCCCGGCCCGCGCGCACCTGACCGGGCGCCCCGGCGCCCCCTCCCGCCCGGCGCACCCGCGCCCGGAGGCGCCGGGCACCCGAGCGGCCGGGGCCTCCGCCGCGCACCGCGCGCCCCGCGCGGCCCACTGACCCCCGTGCGGCGCCCGCCTCTCCCCGACAACCCCGCGGTCCGCCTTCGCGCCCGCCTCGCCGTTGACCCCGCCTCCCCGGCCCGGCCGCCCGGCCCGCCGCGGCGACGGGACGAACGTCACACCCCCGCGCGCCCGCGGGGGCGCGTCTCCGAAGATCCGCGCATCCGCATGTCACACGCCTGAATCCGACGCCCTGGAGGGCGACCGCCACCGCGGCGGGCCGCCGGCAACGCCATTGACCTCGACTTAAGTCGAGCTTTTAGCCTCGCTCGTGAAGTCCCCACCGCAGGGGGCCGACGTGGAGGCGAGGCGTGACATGAGTGCTGATCCGGCCGATCCGGCGCAGCGGGCGACCTGGCGGGAGTGGACCGGGCTGGCCGTGCTGACCATCCCGCTGTTCATGCTCGCCGCCGACATGACGGTGCTGATGCTGGCCATCCCCTCCATCAGCGCCGACCTGCGGCCCAGCGCGTCGCAGACGCTGTGGATCATGCACGTCTACGGCTTCCTCATCGCCGGGTTCCTCATCACGATGGGGCGCCTGGGCGACCGGCTGGGCCGGCGCCGGCTGCTGCTCACGGGCACCGCCGCCTTCGGCGCGCTGTCGGCGGCCGCCGCGTTCGCGCCCACCCCCGAGGCGCTCATCGCCGCCCGCGCGCTGCAGGGCGTGGCCGGGGCGGCGCTGATGCCGTCGGTCTACTCGCTGCTGCGGCCGATGTTCCCGCTGCGCCGCGAGTTCACCTTCGCGCTGGCGGTGGTGGTGAGCACCTTCACCGTCGGGGTGTCGCTGGGCATGCCGCTGGGCGGCCTGCTGCTGGCGCACTTCTGGTGGGGATCGGTGTTCCTGGTCAACGTGCCGCTGACCGCCCTGCTGCTGGTGCTGGGGCCGCTCCTGCTGCCCGAGTACCGCAGCCGGGCGTCGGCGCCTCTGGACCTCGCCAGCGTCGCGCTGTCGCTGTTCGCGGTCCTCGGAGTCGTCTACGGGGTGCAGGACGCCGCCGAGCACGGCGCGACCTGGCCGGCGGGCGGCGCGATCGTCGGCGGCGCGGTGCTGGGCACCGTGTTCGTCCGGCGCCAACTGCGGCTGCGCGACCCCTTGCTGGACCTGCGGCTGTTCGCCAACCGCGCCTTCAGCGTGTCGCTGGTGGGCGTGCTCGTCGTGGCGATCGGGATCATGGGCGCCGAGTTCTTCCTGGCGCAGTACCTCCAGTCGGTGCTGGGGCTGACACCGCTGCGCGCGGGCCTGCTGATGATCCTGCCCTCGACGGTCGTGCTCGTGGGCACCATGGCCGCGCCCGCCCTGGCGCGGCGGTTCCGGCCCGCCTACGTCATGGGCGCCGGGCTGCTGGCGACCACGGCCGGGTACGCGTCGATCGCCGTCCTGGGCGACAGCGCCGGACTCGCCGTCGCGCTCGCCGCCCTGCTCGTGGCGTTCGTCGGGCAGGGCCCCACCTGGACGCTGGGCAGCGACCTGATCATCGCGAGTTCGCCGCCCGAGCGCGCCGGGTCGGCCTCGGCGATGCAGGAGGTCAGCGGCGAACTCGGCGGCGCGCTGGGCGTGGCGCTGGTGGGCAGCGCCGGCGCGGTGGTCTACCGGGCGGGGATGGCGGAGTCGGCCCCCGCCGGGCTGCCCGCCGAGGTCGAGGAGGCGGCGCGGGGCAGTGTCGGCGGCGCGCTGGCGGCCGCGGAGTCGCTGCCCGGCGCTACGGCCGCCGACCTGGTGGCGGCGGCCCGGGACGCGTTCACCGCTGCCGCCCAGACCAGCTTCCTGATCGCCGCGCTGGCCACGGGCGCCGCCGCCGTCCTGGTGGTGGTGCTGCTCCGCCACGTCCGCGCCGAGTCCGACGCGCCCGAAGCCCCGGAACCGCCCAAACCGTCTGAACCGTCCGAGCCCGCGCCGGACTCCGTGCCCGGGTGAGGCGCGCCGGCCCCTCAGCCGGCGGTGAGGTGGGGGTGCCGTTCGGCCAGGGCGCGCAGCGCCCGCTCGTCGGCGCTGCCGGGCGCGGCCGAGTAGGTCAGCAGCACCTGGCCGGGGTCGGCGGGCAGCGGCAGCTTCTCGAAGTGCAGGGTGAGGGCGCCGGCCTCGGGGTGGTGCAGGGTGTGCGTGCCGTGCGGGTTCTCCTCGACCAGGTGGGTCTCCCACAGTTCGCGGAACTCCGGGCTGGCGCGGCGCAGGCGCTGCACCACCGCGCACAGCCGCGGGTCGTCGGGGTCGCGGCCGGTGTCGGCGCGCAGCCGGGCCGTGACGTCGCGGCGCAGAGCCGACGCGTCGGCGTGCAGCGCGGCGCTGCCGGGGTCGAGGAAGACCAGGTGGGCGATGTTGAGGTGGGCCTCGGGGAGGTCCTCGATACCGGGCCACAGCAGCGCGCCCATCCGGTTCCACGCGAGCAGGTCCAGGCCGGGGCCCAGGATGTAGGCGGTCACGCCGGTCATGGCGTTCAGCAGCGCGTGGAGTTCGGGCCGCACGGCCGCGCGCGGGGCGTCGGGCGGGGCGCATCCGGGGTCGGTCCGCGGCCGGGCCAGGTGTGCGGCGAGGTTGTCGAGGTAGGCCCGCTCGTCCCGGTTGAGGCGCAGGGCGTCGGCCAGGGCGTGCAGCACCTCGGGCGAGACCGCGCGGCCGCGGCCCTGCTCGATGCGGGTGTAGTAGTCGACGCTGACCCCCGCG
The DNA here is from genome assembly GCF_013410565.1 of Streptomonospora nanhaiensis. Taxonomy (NCBI): domain Bacteria; kingdom Bacillati; phylum Actinomycetota; class Actinomycetes; order Streptosporangiales; family Nocardiopsidaceae; genus Streptomonospora; species Streptomonospora nanhaiensis. The sequence continues at coordinate 3,895,053 of NZ_JACCFO010000001.1, read as the reverse complement.
AGCAGGGCGACCTCCTCGCGGCGCAGCCCCGCGACGCGGCGCCGGTTCACCCCGGCGGGCAGGCCGACCCGCTCGGGGGTGAGCGCCGCGCGGCGGGCCCTGATGAGGAAGCGGCCGAGTTCGTCGTCCCTGTGCACCATGGCCACCAGCCTAGCCAGCCTGGTACCGGCAGACCCAGGCTGCACCGGGCCTGGTCCGGCCGCCGCGCCCGGAGCAGGGTGGTGACCGTTCCCGGACGGGCCGCGTCCGGGCCGCCACTCACCTGAGCGAGGTTTCACATGGAACGCCGCATCCTCGGAGCCACCGGTATCTCCGTCAGCGAGTTCGCGCTGGGCGCGATGATGCTCGGCGCCTGGGGCAACCCCGACCACGACGCGTCGGTCGCCATGGTGCACCGGGCGCTGGACGCCGGGGTGAACTTCATCGACACCGCCGACATGTACTCCGACGGAGAGTCGGAGGTCATCGTCGGCAAGGCCCTCAAGGGCCGCCGCGACGACGTCGTGCTGGCCACCAAGTTCCACAACCCGATGGGGCCCGACGCCAACCACCGGGGCAACTCCCGCCGCTGGATCATGCGGGCGGTCGAGGACAGCCTTCGGCGGCTGGACACCGACTGGATCGACCTCTACCAGATCCACCGGCCCGACCCCGCGACCGACATCGAGGAGACCCTGGCGGCGCTGACGGACCTGGTGCGCGCCGGCAAGATCCGCGCGTTCGGCACCTCGGCGTTCCCCGCCGAGGAGCTGGTGGAGGCCCACTGGACGGCCGAGCGGCGCGGGCTGCTCAAGCCGCGCAGCGAGCAGCCGCCCTACTCCATCCTGGCGCGCGGGATCGAGGCCGGCGTCCTGCCGACGGCGCGCCGCCACGGCATGGGCGTGCTGACCTGGAGCCCGCTGAGCGCGGGCTGGCTGTCGGGCAGGTACGGCGGCCCGGACGGCGCCGACCCGGCCACGGCCCACCGCAGCGGCCAGCTGTCGCCGATGTATGACTTGTCCCTGCCGGGCAACGCCGCCAAGCTGGCCGCGGTCACCGAACTCCACAAGGTCGCGGCCGACGCGGGCCTGACCCTGCCCCAGCTGGCGATCGCCTTCGTGCTGAGCCACCTGGACGTGACGTCGGTGATCATCGGCCCGCGCACCCCCGAGCAGTTGGAGGGCCTGCTGTCGGCGTCGGGCCTGCGCCTGTCCGACGAGATCCTCGACCGCATCGACGAGATCGTCCCCCCGGGCACCGACGTCACCCGCGACGCGACGTTCTACGTCCCCCCGTCCGTGACGGACCCGCGCCGGCGCCGCCGCTCCCGCGCGGCCTGACCCGCCCACGCGTGGGCGTCGAACGCGCGTCGGCCGCCCCGGTCGTGGACCCGGGCGGCCGATGCGGTGCGTTCTGCCTGCGAGAACCCTGGTGGAGCCAAGGGGAGTCGAACCCCTGACCTCCGGTATGCAAAACCGGCGCTCTGCCAGCTGAGCTATGGCCCCGATTGGATCAGAGACGAGCATACCGCTAGGCGGGCGGTGCCGGTTGCCGGGTTTTCGGGGGCGGCGGCGGGGCTCACCATGGGGTTGGCGGGGCCGGGCATGGTGGGCCGGGGACGCGGCGCTAGAGGGTGACGGGGAGCAGGGCCAGGCCGCGGGTGGCCTTGTTGCGGGTGAAGCGCACCGGGTCGCCGGCCAGGCGGATGCCGGGGAACCGCTCCAGCAGGCGCGTGAACATGATCCGGCCCTCCAGGCGGGCCAGGCCCGAGCCGATGCAGTGGTGCGGGCCGTGCAGGAAGCTCAGGTGCGAGCGCGCGTTGGGGCGCCACGGGTCGTAGGTGTCGGGGTCGGCGAAGACCCGCGGGTCGCGGTTGGCGGCCGGGAGGATCTGGAACACCTGCTGGCCGGCGTCGATCTCCGTCTCGCCCAGGACGACCGGCTCCGTGGTCAGCCGCAGGTCGAAGTGCACCGGCGGCTCGAAGCGCAGGATCTCCTCGACCGCGGCGTCGACGGCGCCCTCGGCGACCACCCGCGCCGTGGTCTCGGGGTGCTTGAGCAGCAGCTCCACGCCGTTGCCCAGCAGGCCGATGGTGGTGTCGTTGCCGGCCGCGAACAGCAGCATCAGCTGGGCCAGCACGTCGCGCTCGTCGACCGGCTCGCCGTCGTCGTCTGCCAGGTGCGCCACGGCCGAGATGAGGTCGTCGCGCGGGTCGTCGCGGCGCAGGTGCAGGATCTCGGCGAGGGCGTCGATCAGCTCGCCCTGGCCCAGCACCGCCTTCTCCTGGGCCTCGCCGTGGATGCTGATGTCGAGGGTGGCGCCCATGTCGCGCGACCAGGACCGCCACTGCGCGAGGTCCTCGTCGGTCTCGAAGGGCGCCCCGAGCACGCCGGCGATGACGGCCACGGGCACGAGGTTGGCGACCTCGTCCATGAAGTCGATGGTCTGCCCGGGCCGCAGCCGGTCGAGCCGGTCGGCGACCACGCGCTCGACCAGGTCGCGCCAGCGGCCGTTGAGGGCGGTGTTGTTGAAGTGCGGGGACAGGATCCGGCGCAGCCGGGTGTGGTCCGGCGGGTCGGTGACCATGAACTGGCGCGAGGCCACGTCGATGCTGGCCACCTGGCGGGGGTCGGCGGGGTTGTGCTCACTGACCGGCCCCGCCCAGAAGTGCTCCGACGAGTACACCCGCGGGTTGCGGCACATCTCCAGGATGTGCTCGTGGCGGGTGGCGAACCACGCCTGCATCGGCTCGCACCACTGCACGCCGTCGCCGCTCTCGCGCAGCGCCGCGTACAGGGGGTAGGGGTCGTCGTTCTCCGGGTCGAGCAGGCCCAGCATGGCTTGTGCGGGTTGCAGGGAAGTATGGGTCACGCGCGGCGTCCCCTCGATAGATGAGCGGATTTGCGGGATCATGCATCCGTACGGGCCTGATTGTGCACACGTGACCTTGGTAAAAGCAACAGTGTGTGTATTTGAAGTAGGCTGAGGGTCATGCCTCGTCCTCCGGTCGGCGCGGACTCGGCCTCACCTGCGCAGCCGGAGCGCGCCCCCCACGTCCACCGCCGCCTGGAGCGGACCCGCGCCCGGCTGGTCGCCGCGGCCGAGGAACTCCTGGGCGAGGCGCCGGTGGCGCGCCTGACCGTCACGGCCGTGACCGACCGGGCCGGCCTGCGCTCGCGCAAGACGTTCTACAGCCACTTCCCCGACGGCGTCTGCGGACTGCTGCGCGCGCTGATCGCCGCGCGCCGGGAGGAGATGCGCGAGGTCATCCGGCCCGCGCCCGGCGAGCCCGCCGAGGACTACCTGCGCCGGTCCGCCATGGGCGTGCTCGACACCTGGCGCGGGCGCGCCCCGGTGTGGCGGGCCACCCTGCACCTCGACCAGCTCGGCCCGCAGGGGGCGGCCCTGGAGCGCGAGTGGTCCGCGGTCCTGCGCTCGTGGGCCGAGGTGATGTCCGCCAGGGTGCGCGAGGCCCACACCGAGCGCGGCACCCCCGCACCCGCCAACCTGGAGGCGCGGGTCGGCGCCTGGCTGACCGGCGCGGGGTTCGTCCTCTCCCGGCTGCTCTCCTCGCCCGAACACACCCCCGCCGAGGAGGCGGCCACCGCCGCGGCCCTGGTCGACACCCTGGTGGCGGCCTGCGGACTGGAGCACACGACCGCCGCGCCCGCCGGCTGACCGGCGCTCCGGCACCCTCCGGCGCGGGCACCGCCCGCCCCGCACGCCCCACACGCACCGAAAAGTGGCGCGATCCACGGGACCAACGCCGGTAGCGCGCCGCCCCAGGCGGGTACACAATTCCCATGTCCGCCATGCCCACTTTGGGAGATACATGCGGATAGCGCGGTCCGGTCAGCCCCGGGCCGCGGCCTCCTGTCCATCCCCTGCCCTGTGGGAGCTGCCCGTGGCCCCGTCCCCCGACACCGAACCCGACCGCCCCACCTCCGCGATCTACGAGCGCGCACCCCTTGCCACCGCCTACGACAAGCTCGTGTGGGGGTTCAGCTTCAAGCCGTGGGCCTGGGGTCCCACACTCGAACGGATCCTCGGGTTCTACGGCCGGCACCTCAGCGCCGACCACCTGGAGGTCGGCGTCGGCACGGGGCTGCTCCTCCAGCGGGCCAACCGCCCCCACTTCGACCGCCTGCACCTGCTCGACGCCAACCCCGGACCGCTGCAGGAGACCGCCGAACGCATGGCGCGGCACCGTCCGCTGACCACCCGCGCCGACGCGCTCGCCGACTGGGGAGACATGGGCGCGCCGTTCGCCTCGATCGGCTGCATGAACGTGATCCACTGCCTGCCCGACCCCCACCGGCGGGGCATCGCCGCCAAGACCGCGCTGCTGGACTCGGCGGCCGCGGTCCTGGCGCCGGGCGGCACGTTCTACGGCTGCACGCTGATGCCCGGCCAGCCGGGCCTGCTGCGGCGGCCCTTCGCCGCGCCTATGATGGCCCTCTACAACCGGCTGAAGTGGTTCTCCAACCGCGCCGACACCCCCGCCGACCTGGAGGCGGAGCTGAACAAGCGCTTCACCGGCGTGCGGGTGTGGGTCGAGGGCAGCCTGGTGCTGTGGCAGGCGGCCAAGTCGGTCTGAGGCTCACGGGGCGGCCGGGTACCCCGGGCCGCCCCGCACCGCACCGCTCCGCGCGGCCGCGGCTCAGGCCAACCCGGCGTTGCGGCGCGCCTCGGCGATGCGCGTCCGGCAGGTGTCGGCGTCGAGCATCCACGCCAGCTGGGTGGGGTCGCACACGCCCGTCACCCAGGCGTCCTGGATCTCCGGCAGCGTGAACACGGCCTCCAGCAGCTCGGGGAAGTAGTCCGGCCGCTTGGACTCGTCCCAGAAGTTGGCCACCAGCAGCTCGGTGAACCACGCGGCGTACTGCCCGGTCTTGCGCCAGAAGCGGTCGAACGCCTCCTCGCCCCACTCGGCGGTGAACGGCTGGTCGCCGTGGGCGCGGATCGCGTCGAAGTAGGTGCGCGCGCACGCGGCCGCGTTGGCGTGCTGCTGGCCCGAGACCGGGTCCACGCTGATCACCGCGTCGGCCATGCCCAGCACCATGCCGCCGCCCGCCAGGGTGGCGACCGGACGGCGCACCTGCGGCCGGATCTCCTCCATGATCACCGACCCGCGGTCGACGAGCTGGGCGCTGTGGCAGCGCCGGGCCACGTCGGGCGCGTACTCCCACAGCTGCTCCAGCAGCCACGACAGCCGCAGCTGCGCGATCTGGTCGGGGGTGTCGCTGGGCCGGCCCAGCCGCTCCTGCCAGGCCAGGGCGTCGGCGCCGTTCGGGCCGACCTCGCCCTTGACGAAGATCGTGGTAGCCGGGCCGTAGGCGGTGAGCTGGGGGACGACGAAGATGTTGCCGGCGCCCGGCACGGACACGACCTCCAGGCCGCGCTGGCGCGCCTCGGGGTTCTCCGAGGGCTCCACGTCGAACATGCTGGCCTGGGTGATGCGGCCGGCGAAGGCGCCGCCGGTCCGCGAGGGGTCGCGGTCGAAGAGCGCGCCCAGCTCGCCCGCGCCGACGGCGATGACCGTCAGGTCGAACATGCCGCGCGTGAAGAATTCGAGGTCGGACAGCGTGCACCCCTGCACGACGACCTTGCCGCCGCGGTCCTCGAAGAACTCCAGCCAGTCGGCCATCTTCAGCCGGCTCTCCACCGCCAGGGCGGTCCCGGCCGCGTTGGCGCCGCCGAACTCCATGGGGGGCATGCCCGGAGCCCGCAGCGAGAAGTGGATGCCCGGCGCCGTGGGCGCCTCCTCCCACTGGGGGAAGAACAGCCCGGCCTCCCGCTCCATGGCCAGCGTGGCGGGCCAGGTCATGGCGAACGGCTTCGTGCGGCCCCGGCGGATCTCGGTGGAGGTCTGGCCGGTCATCACGGTGACGTCGTAGCCGGCGCCCAGCAGCATGTGGGCCAGCGTCAAGCCGCTGTAGCCCGCACCGACGATCAGGATCTTGCGCATGGCTCTCCTCGCACACACGGGGGCGGCGCACGGGCGCAAGGGGTACCCCAGCCGCGTGCCCGGCCGGGCCCCGGTGTGCTCCGCGCCGCGGTCTCCGGGGGGCAGGCCGGGCCCGCTAACGCCTGTGGCGCCGGGGATTCGGCCTGGTGATCATGGAGTATCGTCCCATAGGTCACCGGTGTCCCGGCGAGTCCAAAGTCTCTTCTTCACACCGGCTTCCCACCAGAGGACAGAGGCGGTCGCGCGCGGGTCGGGGACCGCGCCGCGGCGGGGGTGTGCGCGCTGGGAGAAGGGCGCCGGGCCGACCGGAACGAAGCGCCGCGAGTGGGCCGGAAATCCGCCCGCGGACGGCACGTGCGGTCGGAGGCGGTGGAGGACCGATGAGCACGCCGACTCGGCCGCGCCGAGCCGACCGGGCCGGCGGCCATCGGAAGGAGAACCCTCCCGCCGCCGGTGTCGCGGGCGGCGGAACGGACCAGGGCATCGCACCGCACCGCCCCTGCCGGGGCGCGGCGGCCGGGGCCGGGGGCACGGGCACGCCTGCGGTGGCGCCCGGAAGCGTGGGGGCGCAGGGGACGACGCCCGCCCACGGCTTCGGGTACACGAAAAACGCGTCGGGCCGCCGGCGCGGCGGGGCGCCGAGGCCGACGGGGGACCGGTCGGGTCAGTTGTCGCCGGCCGTGGCCTCGGTCCAGAGGTCAAGCTCGGCGCGGTCGGCCTGGATCTTGCGGTACACGGCGAACGCGCCGAGGGCCACCAGCACGAGCACGATGATCTTCTTCACGGTGTGCACCCCTACTTCGATCACGGATACGGGTATCGGACAGCGACGCGGCGGCCTGGAGGTCGAGAGGGCGGCGCGGGCGCCGGACTCCCTACCCGTCTCCTGAGCGGAAGGCGTCACTAGAGAACTTTATGGGGTTGTCTCCCCAGCAGACTAGCAACCCGGCCGCCGGGTTCCCGCCCGACGCGGCGGGGGACTCACGTCAGCAGCGAAAGGCGTTTCAGCGTCGTCAACGTGGCCTCGGGCGAGCTGGCCGCCGCGGTCAGCCGCCGCCAGACCTCCTGGCAGGCGGCCACCGCGTCCTCCGACTCCACGATGCCGCCGCCGTGGGTGGCCTCGACGAACGCCAGCGACGCCTCGCCCTCGTCGAACTCCAGCACGGTGAACGGCCCCGCGCTGCCGGCGTGCAGCCCCGCCGAGGTGGGCAGCAGCCGGATCACCACGCGGTCGTGGCCGCGGCCGAGGTCGATGAGCCGGCGCAGCTGGGCGTGCAGCAGTTCGGGGTCGCCGCTGACCCGGCGCAGCGCGTCCTCCTCGACGACGGCGTGGTAGCGCTCCAGGGAGTCGCGGTCGAGCACCTCCTGCCGCTTGAGGAAGGCGGCCACCATGCGCTCCACCCCGGTTTCGTCGTAGCCCTGGGAGCGCGCCAGCGCGGCGGTGTACTCGGGCACCTGGAGGAGGTCGGGGACGACCATGCCGGCGTAGGTGTCGATGGCCACCGCGCCCGCCTCGTTGCCGACGTAGGCCGAGGAGATGACGTCCTCGTACTCCGTCCACCAGGGGCGCAGCCGGGACTCGCGGACCATGGTGAGGATGGCCTCGCGCTGGCCGCCCGTGACACCGTAGAGCTTGAGCAGCGCGGAGACCTCCATAACCGAAGGCCATTTGCGGATACCCGTCTCGATATGTCCGAGTTTGGCGGGGGACCATTCAAGTACGTCGGCGACGTCGCTGAGGGTCATTCCTGCTTGGACGCGTCGTCGGCGCAATTCCGCAGATAGGCGACGGCGTCGAACAGTGGGGCTGGTCATGGCGCCTGTCCCGTACACGCTGAGTACCGGTGTTGTGGCACTAGAGAAGCACCAGACCTAGCCTCTAGCAATGCGTTTCTAGAAATTGGTCCCCGATTTCGACGCTTTGCCTGTCACGGCCCGGTACCGCACGTGCCGTCCCCGCGCTGGAAGAGGCGGCATATCACCAGCGTGAGCCCTGTTAACCCGCCACGCAGCGTAAGACGCCGCGAAGTCGGGGAACGCGGGAGGCCGACGGCGGATTGGCGACCGTCCGGATCGCGCTCCTTCGGGCGGCCCCAATGCGCGCCGCACGGCGGCCAAGAAGCGCGGGAAGACCGGGAGCCCCCGCCGGTCACGGGTGACCGGCGGGGGCTCCGGGGAGGAAGGGGTGCGCGAGAGGGCCGGCGCGGAGGCCGACGGGCGCAACGGCGGGGACACCGGCGGACGCGGAGGTCAGTGCAGGACCTTCAGCCCCACCACGCCGCTCACGATCAGCACCAGGCACACGATCTTGGCCGTGGTCACGCCCTCGCCGAGCCACGTCATGCCGATGACGGCGGTGCCGACCGCGCCGATACCGACCCACACCGCGTAGCCGGTGCCCACGGGGATGGTGCGCAGCGCCAGCGCCAGGCCCGACATGCTCAGCAGCAGGGCCACGCCGAAGACGACGGACGGCCACAGCCGGGACAGGCCGTTGGACGCGGCCAGCGCGGTGGCCCACACGCTTTCGAGAAGACCGGACAGAACAAGAAGAACCCAGGCCATGAACGCCTCCGAGGTCGACTCAGTGCTTACCGCGCCGTCTTGTCACTGCCGGGTACGGCGCACCTCGTCCGGGGGCGGCCGCTCGGAGGCTGCCCACCAGCGACAACCCGTGGCACCTGCGGGGTATTCCGGCCGGCCGGCGGTGTGACGGGTCGGCCCCCACCGGCCGTGACCGGTCGCGTCCGGGCGCCGCGGGTGTCGTCGCGAGGGCATACGATGCAAAGTGAATCGACGGGAGTATGCACCCGTGCACAGGCAAGGAACCCCATGAGCTATCCGATGAACGACACCGAGCAGCTCATCGCCGACGCCGAGGAGGAGCTCCCTCCGCCCATGCGTTCGCGGTTGATCGCCAAGCTGCGCAAGGGCGTCCACATCGATGACGCCGCGCGTGAACTCGGTGTCAGCACCCAGCGCGTGTTCTCGGCCGCGCGCATCCTCACCACCTTCGGCGAGCAGCTCGACTCCACGCTCACCGCCGAGCGCGATCCCGCGCTGCCGCACGGCACGGTCACCGGCTACAACAAGCGCTGCCGCTGCCCGCAGTGCCGGGGCGCGGTGAACCGCAGCCTCTGACCTGCGCGGCGCCGATTCCCCGCGGGTCTGCCCCGCAGGGTCCGCTCCCCACCCGGGCCGTCCCTCTCGGCCGCAGTACCCGCCGCCGCCCTTGCCGCGGCCCAGCCGCCGTCCCGGTCGGCCCCAGTGGCCGCCGCCCAGCGGCCAGGGCGGATCATCAAGCCGATGATCAGCGGCTTTACGTGCGGTCTACCATCGCGCCTTCCCCGTTTACCCAGAATTATCCAGCGGAACCGACCTTTTAGGCTTATTGATCTTCAAGCTGGGGAAACCGCACACCATGAACGAGCGTGTGGACTGGGCCGCGATGAGCGACGAAGAGTTCATGGCGCTGCTGCGCCAGCTTCTGGAAAGCCCGGGGGTCGACTCCGACGACGACTAGCCCTCACCACCGCCCCTGCTTCGTGGTGACGGCCGCACGCGGCCTCTGAACTCCCTCGCCGCGTGCGGGTGTGCCGCGTGCCCCTGGTCGCGCGGCCTCGTCAGGACGCGTCCTCGCGCGGTCGGCCCGTGCCGCCGACGGCCTCCGCCGGCTCCTCCCCGGCCGCCTCGGTGGGCGCCTCAGTGGGAACGGCCCCGACGCGGGGCCGGGGCGGGTCCGATATCTTCAGCCGGGTCTCCACCCCGAGGAAGCGGCCGATGTCCACCACCTCGGCCACGACGCCCTGCGGCAGCTCGGGCGCCAGCGCGCCGAACGGCTCCACGACGATCGTGCGGCGGTCGGCCGCCCACTTCCAGCGCGCCACGGCCCGGCCGTTGACCAGCACCGCCGGATGGATGATCCCGCCACCCGGCACCACCGCGTGCGCGTGCCGGCCGGGCAGCGCGAACCCGCGGTCCTTGTAGCCGAGCAGGTAGGAGTCGAACGCGCCGACCAGGCGCACCTGCCACGGTGAGGGCGGGGAGGGCAGCGACTCCGCGAACTCGCGCGGGGCCAGCATCGGACCGTAGGGAGTGGCGACCTCCTCGGTGTCCTTCGCGACCAGCTCCCAGCCGCGCCGCGCCATGGCGGCCGGAAGCCCCGACCACGCGGCGAAGTCGGCGAGGCCGGCCGGCCCGTGTCCCCAGAGGTAGCGCCGCGCGAGCTTGGCGAGGGCGGAGTCGGTGTCGCGGGAGTCCCAGGTGCCCACCCACTCGCGGGTGAGGACGTAGGTGGCCTCGCCGTCCTCCCGGTCGGGCCCACGGCAGATCAGCCCCCGCAGGGAGGCGTAGGAGACGAGGTGGGCGGGGGCCTGGCCGACGGTCGGGACGGGCACGTCGGCCTTCACGAGTTCGTCGACCAGTTCGGCGCGGGTCAGCGCCCGGCCTCCGGAGAGGAGGTCCGCCATCGCCGACTCGGCACGGGCGCACAGGTCGTCGTCCAGCCCGAGTTCGGACCGGCGGCGGGCGGTCTTGGCCACGAAGACCGGGCCGAGCAGGCCCACCATCCACCCCGCGTCCGCGGCCGGGATCGCGTGGAGGGTGCCGCGCATGGCCCACGTGCGGATGATGGAGCGCTCTTCGGCGATGGCCCGGCGCACGTCCGCCACGACAAGCCCCGACGTGCGGGCGCGCACGGCCAGGCGCGACGCGTTGAGATCCTGCGCCTGGACTGCGGCGGCCCCGCGGACGGCACCGACGACGCCGGCCGCGGGCGGGCCCATGAGCAACTGGGCGTTCATGCGGGCGGCGCGCAGGCCCTCGGCGTCCAACTCGATCGGCATCGATGGATCCCTTCATGGACATGTCGACGTAACGACAACATTGCCACTAGTTCACCCCTGGGACGACCACGAGTAGGGAAGGGATCGCTTCCTGTAGCACGCGGGGGAGGGAACCCGGGGTCGGAGGGCAGGCCAGGGCGCGCCCGCGGGGGAGAGGACGGGGAGAGAAGAAGGACGAGGAGGACGGTGGGTGCCCCGGAGGCGGCGGCGGGTCGGGCCGGCGGCGGTGATCCGGGAGCCGCTGGAGAACGAGCCCTGGGGGAGAGAAGAGCGGGGAGCGCGTGGCGGCTCGCAGGCCCATCCGAATTCCGGGCATAAAAAAAAAAGGGGGTGGAGCCCCAAAAGACTCCACCCCCAACAAGAATTGCGGCAGCAACCTACTCTCCCACCCCACAACAGGGCAGTACCATCAGCGTAAAGAGGCTTAACGACCGGGTTCGGAAAGAGACCGGGTGTGACCCTCCCACCATAACCACCGCAAACCCAACCCCCACACCCACCAACAAAGCAGGCCCAGGGAAAACAATGAACAATGTGCGCGAACACCCAGCATCCATGGCGGACAAGCCCTCGGCCCATTAGTACCGGTCAGCTCCACGCCTCACAACGCTTCCACCACCAGCCTATCAACCCAGTCATCAACTGGAAGCCTTACCCCCACAACAGGGCAGGAGACCTCATCTCGGAGCAAGCTTCCCACTTAGATGCCTTCAGCGGTTATCTCTCCCGAACGTAGCCAACCAGCCATGCCCCTGGCGGAACAACTGGCACACCAGCGGTTCGTCCGTCCCGGTCCTCTCGTACTAGGGACAGCCCTCCACAAGTCTCCAACGCGCGCAGCGGATAGGGACCGAACTGTCTCACGACGTTCTAAACCCAGCTCGCGTGCCGCTTTAATGGGCGAACAGCCCAACCCTTGGGACCAACTCCAGCCCCAGGATGCGACGAGCCGACATCGAGGTGCCAAACCATCCCGTCGATACGGACTCTTGGGGAAGATCAGCCTGTTATCCCCGGGGTACCTTTTAGCCGTTGAGCGACACCACTTCCACACGCCGGTGCCGGATCACTAGTCCCTGCTTTCGCACCTGCTCGACACGTCCGTCTCACAGTCAAGCTCCCTTGTGCACTTACACTCACCACCTGATTACCAACCAGGCCGAGGGAACCTTTGGGCGCCTCCGTTACCCTTTAGGAGGCAACCGCCCCAGTTAAACTACCCACCAGACACTGTCCCCGAACCGGATCACGGCCCAAGGTTAGATGCCCGAAACAGCCAGAGTGGTATTTCACCAACGCCTCCACCACCACTAGCGTGACAGCTTCACAGGCTCCCACCTATCCTACACAAACCATCCCAAACACCAATGTCAAGCTATAGTGAAGGTCCCGGGGTCTTTCCGTCCTGCTGCGCGAAACGAGCATCTTTACTCGTACTGCAATTTCACCGGGCCCGCGGTTGAGACAGCGGGGAAGTCGTTACGCCATTCGTGCAGGTCGGAACTTACCCGACAAGGAATTTCGCTACCTTAGGATGGTTATAGTTACCACCGCCGTTTACTGGCGCTTAGATTCCCAGCGACACCCCTCCGAAAAAGGGGCTGACCAGTCCTCTTAACGTTCCAGCACCGGGCAGGCGTCAGTCCGTATACAGCGTCTTACAACTTAGCACGGACCTATGTTTTTAATAAACAGTCGCTTCCCCCTGGTATCTGCGACCCCACCCAGCTCAAGACGCAAAGGCCCATCACCAGACAGGGCTCCCCTTCTCCCAAAGTTACGGGGACAATTTGCCGAGTTCCTTAACCACGGTTCACCCGAACGCCTCGGTATACTCTACCTGACCACCTGCGTCGGTTTCGGGTACTGGCCGCCTGCGCACTCGCTAGAGGCTTTTCTCGACAGCACGGGATCACTCACTTCACCAAAAACGGCTCGGCATCACGCCTCACCCCTCACAGGGCACGGATTTACCAACACCCCGGGCTACACGCTTACCCCCGGACAACCACCGCCGGGTAGAGCTACCCCACTGCGTCACCCCATCACTTGCCTACACACCCATCGGATCCCAGACGCACCACAAGGCCAGACCCGAAGGCCCAACCCCAGACACGCCCGGTTAGCATCAGGGCTATCAACATGGACGCGCACAAACGGGTACGGGAATATCAACCCGTTATCCATCGACTACGCCTGTCGGCCTCGCCTTAGGTCCAGACTCACCCTGGGCGGATTAACCTGCCCCAGGAACCCTTAGTCAATCGGCGCCGGAGTTTCCCACTCCGGTATCGCTACTCATGCCTGCATTCTCACTCGCACACCCTCCACCCCAGATCACTCTGGAACTTCACCGGACGCACGACGCTCCCCTACCAACCCACACTCGCGTGCAGGCTCCACAGCTTCGGCGGTGTACTTAAGCCCCGCTACATTATCGGCGCAGAATCACTTGACCAGTGAGCTATTACGCACTCTTTAAAGGATGGCTGCTTCTAAGCCAACCTCCTGGTTGTCTCAGCAACTCCACAACCTTTCCCACTTAGCACACACTTAGGGGCCTTAGCTGATGATCTGGGCTGTTTCCCTCTCGACTACGAAGCTTATCCCCCGCAGTCTCACTGCCATGCTCCACTCCACCGGCATTCGGAGTTTATCTGACCTCAGTAACCTTGTCGGGCCCATCAGCCAAACAGTAGCTCTACCTCCAGGGAGCACCACACAACGCTGCACCTAAATGCATTTCGGGGAGAACCAGCTATCACGGAGTTTGATTGGCCTTTCACCCCTACCCACAGCTCATCCCCCAGGTTTTCAACCCTGGTGGGTTCGGGCCTCCACGAAGTCTTACCTCCGCTTCACCCTGGCCATGGGTAGATCACCCCGCTTCGGGTCCACAGCATGCGACTCAACGCCCTATTCAGACTCGCTTTCGCTACGGCTACCCCACCCGGGTTAACCTCGCCACACACCACGACTCGCAGGCTCATTCTTCAAAAGGCACGCCATCACCCCACACCAAAGCAGAGCTCTGACGGCTTGACAGCACACGGTTTCAGGTACTATTTCACAACCCCTCACCGGGGCACTTTTCACCTTTCCCTCACGGTACTCGTCCACTATCGGTCACCAGGACGTATTCAGGCTTAGCAGGTGGTCCTGCCAGATTCACACGGAATTCCTCGGGCTCCGCGCTACTCGGGAACGCATCCAATGAGACATGCCCTGCCTTCACCTACGGGACTCTCACCCACTACGGCGCCGCTTCCCAACGGCTTCAGCTAACAGAACACACCCCACACCAGGCCGGCAGACCCAGTACAGACACGCCCCACAACCCCACGAACGCAACGACTGCCGTCTATCACACGCCCGCGGTTTAGCCACCATCCCCTTTCGCTCACCACTACTCAGGGAATCACTATTGTTTTCTCTTCCTGCGGGTACTGAGATGTTTCACTTCCCCGCGTCACCACCAACCGCCCTATACATTCAGGCAGCGGCAACCCGACACAACTCGGGCTAGGTTTCCCCATTCGGACACCCACGGATCACAGCTCGGTTGACAACTCCCCGTGGACTATCGCGGCCTCCCACGTCCTTCATCGGCGCCTGGTGCCAAGGCATCCACCGTATGCCACACATACTTGGCCACCACAGATACAAGATGCTCGCGCACACTATCCACAAATCAAAACACCAGCCACACACCCAACCACAACCCCACAAACCCCACTCACAGAGGCTTGAGACCACGGGTCTTCATCAGGGTGGCAAGCAGGAAACAACCAACGGTTGCCCCCTCAGACACCCAACAGCGCGTGACAACATCCTTCGAACCACCCCGGAAACAGCCACCCAGGCCAGCCTGCACAACGCAGACCAACCCAGGCACCAACCGGGTCCACTTACGAGTCCGCCGGCATAACGGAAAAACAACCGGCTCAAAAGACTCCTTAGAAAGGAGGTGATCCAGCCGCACCTTCCGGTACGGCTACCTTGTTACGACTTCGTCCCAATCGCCAGCCCCACCTTCACTCACTCCCTCCCCGAAGGGTTAGGCCACAAGTTTCGGGTGTTGCCGACTTTCATGACGTGACGGGCGGTGTGTACAAGGCCCGGGAACGTATTCACCGCGGCATTGCTGATCCGCGATTACTAGCGACTCCACCTTCATGGGGTCGAGTTGCAGACCCCAATCCGAACTGAGACCGGCTTTTAGGGATTCGCTCCACCTCACGGCATCGCACGCCCACTGTACCGGCCATTGTAGCATGTTTGCAGCCCAAGACATAAGGGGCATGATGACTTGACGTCATCCCCACCTTCCTCCGAGTTGACCCCGGCAGTCTCCCATGAGTCCCCACCATCACGTGCTGGCAACATGGAACAAGGGTTGCGCTCGTTGCGGGACTTAACCCAACATCTCACGACACGAGCTGACGACAGCCATGCACCACCTGTCACCGATCCCAAAAAGGACCCACCATCTCTGATGGATTACCGGCGATGTCAAACCTTGGTAAGGTTCTTCGCGTTGCGTCGAATTAAGCAACATGCTCCGCCGCTTGTGCGGGCCCCCGTCAATTCCTTTGAGTTTTAGCCTTGCGGCCGTACTCCCCAGGCGGGGCGCTTAATGCGTTAGCTACGGCACGGGAACCGTGGAAAGCCCCCACACCTAGCGCCCAACGTTTACAGCGTGGACTACCAGGGTATCTAATCCTGTTCGCTCCCCACGCTTTCGCTCCTCAGCGTCAGGTAAGGCCCAGAGACCCGCCTTCGCCACCGGTGTTCCTCCTGATATCTGCGCATTTCACCGCTACACCAGGAATTCCAGTCTCCCCTACCTACCTCTAGCATGCCCGTATCCACTGCAAAACCGGAGTTAAGCCCCGGACTTGCACAGCAGACGCGACACACCACCTACGAGCTCTTTACGCCCAATAATTCCGGACAACGCTCGGACCCTACGTATTACCGCGGCTGCTGGCACGTAGTTGGCCGGTCCTTATTCCCCACCTACCGTCAACCCCCACCGATATGGGGGCCTGCGTCAGTGGTAAAAGAGGTTTACAACCCGAAGGCCGTCATCCCCCACGCGGCGTCGCTGCGTCAGGCTTCCGCCCATTGCGCAATATTCCCCACTGCTGCCTCCCGCAGGAGTCTGGGCCGTGTCTCAGTCCCAGTGTGGCCGGTCGCCCTCTCAGGCCGGCTACCCGTCACCGCCTTGGTAGGCCACTACCCCACCAACAAGCTGATAGGCCGCGAGCCCATCCCCAACCGAAACAACTTTCCACACACCACCATGCGGTGGCGTGTCGTATCCGGTATTAGACCGGGTTTCCCCGGCTTATCCCAGAGTCAGGGGCAGGTTGCTCACGTGTTACTCACCCGTTCGCCGCTCGTGTACCCCGAAGGGCCTTACCGCTCGACTTGCATGTGTTAAGCACGCCGCCAGCGTTCGTCCTGAGCCAGGATCAAACTCTCCATTAAAGGTCTTCAATCCTGACCGGCCCACCCACACAGGGCGGACCCATCAAAGGAACCCCGAACACCCGAGGGTGTTCAACGGGGCCAAAACAAACATGGCACAAAGAATGTCATACACGCGCTGTTGAGTTCTCAAGAAGCAACCGCTCACCGGGTACAAACCCCGAACCCACTCAATCGGCAGGCCCGCAAAGGCTCTTCCCCCACGGGGCGGATCAATCTCCGCGTTTCCGCTTTGTTGTGTCTTCACATTATCAGGCGTTCCACGCCCCGCCAAATCGGCGGTTTTGCTGAATACCCGAAAACATCCGCACGCAACACCTTTGGGCGCACATGGCGAATCACACCATAAACGATGCGAAACAGTCCTTGTGCCCGATAAGGCGTTGAGGTGAGATGCGGCCACGCCCACCGGATGGTGTTCGTTGCGACCGGAAGACCGTCGCCCGAGCGCGCTGAAGACTCAGCACTGTTTCAGGCGGCTCGACCGAGAATAGCCGGGGAGTCTGCCACTGCCAACTCGCACGACAGTGATCTGGGTCACTTGTCGTGCCTGGGTGTTGCCCCGCTCGGGCGACGTCCGCCTGGGCCCCTCTCTGCCGAGGCTTCCGCGCGAACTCCCCGGTCCTCCCCGGTTCCACGACAGAACCCGCAGCTCCCTGCGCGCGAGCCCGCCCCCTGGCCTCGGCCTCGCCACGGTACCCGGTGGTCTCCGTGTCCCGCTGGATGCCACCGCCGACCCCGGCCCTTCCTCCTGTCCTCTTCTCCTCTCCCTGCTGCCTCCCCGCCCTACCCCTGCCGCGGGCCCGCCCCTGCGCGAGCCGGCCCGCGCCCTCACCCCGCTGCCGACCCGACGCCCCCGGCTCCGCCTCCTCCGGCGCGCACGGCGCTATGAATATTCCCCTCCGCATTTGTCACCGCGGTGACAAGGAAGCCCCATAGCGCCATGTCACGGCCGCCGCCCGCAATGATCGCCGTTTCCATCCCGAGCACGCGAATAATCGCCGATTCCCTTGAATCGGGAGCATGGACACTTCCATGATTACTCGTGTCGGCTTTATCAACCGCACGGTCGATTCCACCCCGGCACCCCTCCGCCCCGCTCGCTCTGCTGCGGAGTCGACCGCCCGAAGTGCGTTGTCGCACGTGCGCGCCCCGCCGCCCCCGGGGCGCGCAAGGAGGCTCCCCCATGGCAACGATGGTCGAAGAATCCCCCGGTCCCCCCAGCGACTTCGAGCACGACGCGTCGGCGGAGGAGCACGGACACACCAGTTGGAAGCGCTTCGCCCTGCTGACCGTTCCCGCCGCCGTGGGCGCGGGCGCGCTGCTCTTTGGAATCATGAACGGCGCCATCGCCGCGTCGTTCGCCGTTTCCGGGCAGCAGTTCAAAATCTCCGCCGACGAAATGCGCGGCGAGGGCGTGGCCATTTACGGCGGTATCGACTACGACCTGCGGCAGAACGTGCACCCCGTCGCAACGGCCGCCATCCGCGACGCCGAGATCGACAACCTGTGCCAGTCCGTCCTCACCGAGTTCCCCATCCTGGGCACGGTCTCGCTCAAGCTGTCCGCCGGCACCGGCGACACCCCCGTGCACGCCACGAACCTGTTCATCGACATGACGCGGATGTCCGGCGACACCCGGTTCGGGGACATGGAGATCGGCCGCGACGCCTCCACCCTGGACCAGGGCCCCGCCAACGCGCGGGGCATGCAGGACCTCTTCGGCATGCAGGGCGAGACGCTGACGGTCAGCGGGCTGGAGCAGACCGCCTGGGCCGCCAACGCCGGCACCTTCCGGCTGAGCGGACTCGACCTCGCCGTCGCGCGCGGCGACGACGAGTGCTTCTGACGTGGCGCGGGGGTGACTCGCATGAACCCTGGCACCGCTCCGGCCGGCCGTGCGCGGCGCCGGCCGCTGCCGTTCCGCCTCTGGACGCGGCTGCGCAGCTGGCGCCGCCGGCGCCCCTTCACCGGCGGCCTGCTGGCCATCCTGTCCGGCGCGTGGATCTGCGCCCTGCCGCTGGCGCCCGTCACCGTGATGATCGCCCAGGGCATCGCCGGCGTCCCCTCGGTGCTGATGGGGGTCTTCCTGATGGCCCTGGGCATGATCGTCTGGGCCCAGCCCCGCCAGGCCACCATCGCCGGGGTGCTGACGGTCCTGATCGGGCTGGCCGCGCTGGTCATGTCCAACCTCGGCGGGTTCGTCGTGGGCAGCCTGCTCGCCTTCGCGGGCGGCGGGCTGATGTTCGCCTGGCGCCCCACGCCCCGGGTGCGGCGGCGCGACCGGCGCCGCGCCGCGCGGGCGGCCGACCCGGTGGGCGCGCCGGCCCCGCGTTCCGCTCCGGCCGAGGGCGGCGGTCCGGCGCCCCGGCCCGGACCCCGCCCGGGCGAGCCCGTGGACCGGCGCCCGCCGTGATCTGCTCCGCCGCCTGAACGCCCACCGCAGCCGGTGGCCGCGCGGATACGCGGCCGCCCCCGGAACCGACAGCCACGCGCTGAACCCCGCATCGGTCGGCTTGGGGTCGTGGACCCAGGCGCGTCGACCGGCCGGTGCGGCCGCGAGGGCGGCGATCGGCGCCGCCCCGCCTCGTATCCGCTCCGGAAGGAGTCCGTCACCCCATGACCAGGACCGACATGTCGACGAAGCGCCCCTCCCACCCCTCCCGGGCCCGCGCCCGCGTGCTGCGCGGCGGGTTCGTCGCGCTGGCCGGGCTCGGCGCGGTCGCGCTGAGCGCCGGTACCGCGCTGGCGGCCGACCCGACGACCGTCACCCCGGCCGGCGCCTACTTCTCGGCGACCGCCACCACGAGCGCCACCTTCACCGTGGGCGGCGTGACCGTCACCTGCGACACCTCGGCGACGACGCCGACGCAGCCGCTGGGCACCGACGCCGCCAACCAGGTCCCGGCCCAGAACAGCAACCCCGACGGGACCGTCAGCTCGGCGATCAACCCGCCGACGTTCGAGGACTGCACGACCAACATCCCGCTGGTCAGTGCCGTGGTGACGACGTCGGGCTCCTGGACCATCGCCGCGCAGGGCGGCGCGTCGCCGACCGCCTCCCTGGTGCTGCCGCAGGGCGGCCTGGTGGTGCAGACGAGCGGGCTGGCCTCGTGCCGGTCCACCGCCGCGCCGGACGCGCCGGCGACCGTGACCGGTGCGTGGGCCAACGGCGACCCCGCGACACTGACGTTCTCGGGTGTCTCGACCCCGGTGGAGACGACCGGCGGGTTCGGCTGCCCGACGGCGGAGCCCTCCGCGGCGTTCTCGGCGGTCTACGAGGTCGCCAACGAGACCGACCCCGCCACCCCGATCGCGATCCAGTAGGGCCCCGGTCCGCCGGTCCGGCGGTCCGGTGACCGGGCGGGCGCCGGCTCCTCTCGGCGCCCGCCCGGTTCGTCAGCCGGTGCGCCGCGTGAGCACGGCGCCGAGGCGGGCCAGCCCCTTGCCGATCTCCTCGGGGGTGTGGGTGGTGAAGGAGAGCCGCAGGGTGGCGGGGTCGGGACGCTCGGCGTAGAAGGGGGCGCCGGGGACGAAGGCCACGCCGTTGTCCAGGGCGGCGCGCAGGTGGCTCTGGGCGTCGGCGCCTTCGGGCAGGCGCACCCAGACGAACATGCCGCCCTGGGGCCGGGTCCAGGTGCTGCCCGGGGGCAGCGCATCGGGGAGGCCGGCGAGCATGGCGTCGCGGCGGGGGCGGTAGGCGGCGCACAGCCGGTCGATGTGGGCCGGGAAGTCGGCCTCGGCCAGGTAGACCGCCGCCGCGGCCTGGTCGATGGTGCTGGTGTGCAGGTCGGCGGCCTGCTTGGCGACGGCGAGCGAGGGGCGCAGGGGTTCGGGGGCCCGGACCCAGCCCAGGCGCATGCCGGGGGACATGACCTTGGACATGCTGCCGAGCACGACGGTGCGGTCGGCGGCGCCGTCGTAGGCGGCGAGGGAGGGGAGCGGGGCGCCCGCGTAGCGGAGTTCGCTGTAGGGGTCGTCCTCGACGATCCACAGGCCGTGGCGGGCGGCGACGGCGGCGATGGCGGCGCGGCGCTCGTGGGGGAGGGTGCGGCCGGTGGGGTTCTGGAAGGTGGGGACCAGGTAGAGCAGCTTGGGGCGGTGCCGCTGGACGGCTTCGGCCAGGGCGTCGGGGTCGGTGCCGTCGTCGTCGGTGGCGACGGTGGCCACGCGCGCCCCGGCCAGGCGGAAGCACTGGAGGGCGGCGAGGTAGCCGGGCTCCTCGACGAGGACGGTGTCGCCGGGGTCGAGCAGGGCGGCGGCGACGAGGGAGAGCCCCTGCTGGGAGCCGGTGGTCACGATGACCTGGGCGGGGTCGGTGGGCAGGCCGCGGCCGGTGTGGCGGGCGGCGATCCAGTCGCTCAGGCGGGGGTCGCCCTCGGTGGGGGAGTACTGGAGCGCCCGGCGGGGGTCGTCGCGCAGGACGCTGTCGAACGCGTCACGCAGGCCGTGGCTGTCGAACAGCTCGGGCGCGGGCAGCCCGCCGGCGAAGGAGACGAGGTCGCCGTGCTTGGCGCTGGAGACCAGCGCGAGCAGGTCGCGCACCGGGGAACTCCCCACACCGGCGAGGCGGGCGGCGGGCGGCGGAGGGGGCGCGGGCTGGACCATGAGGGCTCCTTGTGCGGCGGACGTGCTGGTGGAGGGTCCAGCCTACTCCGGAGTTCCTGAATATGAGATTGATTTCTCAACATATGAGACATCTTGTAAGCGCATCGATGCTTTCCGGCCCGCCCGCAAGCCCGCGCAGTGACGGTCCCCACATTCGCCTCCGGGCCGGCCTGGAATAAATGCGGATGCATTATCTTTCTAGGAAGGTAAATCGCACCCGCATTACCCACCGGAGGAAACGGCCATGAGCGAGCCTGTGAAGCTGAGTGTCATCTACTACTCCGCCACCGGCACCGGCTACCAGATCGCGCGCGAGATCGTGGACACCGCCGAGAAGGAAGGCGCGGAGGTCCGCCTGCGCAAGGTCGCAGAGCTGGCCCCCGAGGCCGCGATCGCCAGCAACCCGGCCTGGGCCGCCAACGCCGAGGCCACCAAGGACGTCGCCGAGGCCACCCCCGACGACATCGTCTGGGCCGACGCCGTGGTCTTCGGCTCGCCGACCCGCTACGGCAACATCACGTCGCAGCTGAAGCAGTTCATCGACACCCTCGGCCCGCAGTGGCAGCAGGGCCTGCTCGCCGACAAGGTCTACAGCGGCTTCACGTCCTCGGCCACGCTGCACGGCGGCCAGGAATCCACGCTGCTGGCGCTGTCGAACACCTTCTACCACTTCGGCGGCATCATCGTGCCCCCCGGCTACACCGACGCCAGCAAGTTCGCCGACGGCAACCCCTACGGCACCTCGCACGTCGACGCCCAGGGCCAGAACGCGGTGGACGACGTGACCCGGACCGCCGCCCAGGTGCAGGCCCGGCGCGTCGTGCGGGTGGCCGCCGCCCTCAAGGCCAGCCGCGCCGACAGCTGACCGGCCCCGCCGGTCCCCAGGACCGCGCCGGCCCACAAGGCCGGCGCATGGGCGGGCCGACTCCGGCCCGCCCATGCGGCGGCGCACCCCTGACCCCGGTGCGCGCGCCGCTTTTCGGCTTTTCGGGGCCGGTCGAGGTGCTCAGGTGGCGGGCTCCACGCCCGCCGGCGGACCCGCGGCGGGCTGCCCGGACCCGCCCGCGGAGGCGTAGGACTCCGCCTGGAGGCTGAAGAGCTGCCGGTAGCGCCCCTCGGGGCGGGCCACCAGCTCGTCGTGGGTGCCGTGCTCCACCACCTCTCCCTCGTGCAGCACATAGATGCGGTCGGCCATCTGCACCGACGCCAGGCGGGGGTGATCAGCAGGACCGTGCTGCGCGCCGCCGCCGCGTGCAGGGTGTCGAACAGCCGCTTCTCGGCGCGGGCGTCCAGGGCCGCGGTGGGTTCGTCGGCGATGACCAGGTCGGCGGTGCGGTAGAGCCCGCGGGCGGCGGCGATGCGCTGGCGCTGGCCGCCCGAGAGGTCGGCGCCGTCGACGAACCGCTTGTCCAGCAGGGTGTCGAGCCCGTGCGGGAGGTCGGCGATGACCGCGTCGGCGCTGCTCAGTTCCAGCGCGCGCAGCAGCCGCTCCTCGTCGGTGTCGGCGGACATGGTGATGTTGCGGCGGGCGCTCAGCGGCCACTGCGTGTAGTCCTGACTGATCAGCCCGATGCGCTCGCGCAGCAGTTCCGGCGACAGCTCGGCGGTGTCGACTCCGCTCCAGCGGATGACGCCCTCCTGCGGGGTGTACAGCCCGGAGACCAGCCGGGCCGGCGTGCTCTTGCCCGATCCGTTCTCGCCGACCAGGGCCACCACCTCGCCCCGGCGGATGTCGAGGTCGACCCCGCGCAGCGCCGGGCGCTCGGCGCCCGGGTAGCACAACACCAGCCCGCGCGCGCTGAGCCCGGTGAAGCGGACCGGCGGTGAGCACCGGAACACCGGTTCGATCCGATGATCCGCCGCCGCGGGCGTGGGCGACAGCCGTTTTCCGTGGACGGGGGTGTTGGGGTGGGACCGGATCACCCGGTGGGCGCCCCGCGGTGGGCCCGCGCCGTTGCCGCAGGCCCGCAGGGTCGGCGCGGCGCAAGCGCGGCGGTACGGACGGCCGAGCGGGGCGGGTAACGGTCGGACCGGAACGGCCCGGGGCGGCGGACGGCGCGCTCAGGCGCCGGGGTCGGAATCGGGATCGGCGGTGCCCGCCGGGCCGGGCTCGCGCACGCCGTTGACCAGCCCGCGCACGACCGGGCGCAGCAGCGCCACGACCTCCTCGGCCGGGGCGTCGGCCAGACCGTCGAGGCGGAGCAGGCGGCGGCCCACGACCACGCCCAGGATGGCGGCCCCGATGATCCCGGCCCGCACGTCGGCGTTGTCGCCGGGCATGGCGGCGGCCGCCTGGCCCTGCTGGGCGCTGACCGCCGCGCGGACGTCGCTCGCGGCCTCGGGGTGGGTCAGCATCGAGCGGAGCATGGCCAGGGTGGCGGTGGCGTCGGTGTCGAGCTTGTCGGCGAAGGACGCCAGCAGGAGTTCGGCGACCTCGTCGGGGGTGCCGCTGATGGGAGCCTCGGGCGCGGCCTCGGTCGCCCGGGAGAACAGCTCCTCCTTGGACCCGAAGTAGCGCATCACCAGGGCGGGGTCGGTGTTGGCGGCGGCGGCGACGGCGCGGATGGTGGTGCGGTCGTAGCCGGACTCGGCGAACAGGGCGCGCGCGGAGGCGAGGACGCGCTCCTCGGTGCGGCGCCGCCGCTCGGCGCGGGTGCCCGGGCGCGGGGTGCCGGTCGGCTGCGGTGGGGTCACGGCTCGATTGTAGGCATCGGTCTACAGGCGTTGACCGAAACCCCGAGCGCCTCTAGGCTCTGAATTCAGTCAACGATCACCGGCCGCGACTACCCCGCCCTGCTGGGCGACGGGCCGGTGCCCAACGCGCTGGGCGGGTGGGTGCTGCTGGTGCTGGCCGCGCTCGTCCTGACGCGGGTGGACTACGCCGGAGCCGCCGCCACCGCCTTCACCTCGATCGCCGCCGGCGTGCTGGCGATGGCCCTCTTCCAGCGGCGCGCACCGGGTGAACCGCCTGGCGGGGCGCTCCGGCCCGGCGCCGCGCGCGACGCCGCGGGCCTAGCCCGTTGACGGGGGAGGAGGTCGGCGCCCCGCCCAGTGGCCGTCGGCGATCGGCGACCGCGCCACCTCAGCTGTAGCGGCCGGCCAGGTAGCGCTCGCGGCACTCCGCCCGACGCAGCTTGCCGCTGGAGGTCTTGGGCAGCGTGCCCGCGTCCACCAGGACCAGGGAGTGCACGCCCACACCGTGCCGCTCGGCGATCGCCGTGCGCACGCGCGCGGCCAGGCGGCGCTCCGCCAACTCGTCCAGCACCACCCCCTCGGCGCGCTCGGCGATCACCACCAGGTACTCCCCCTCGCCGTCGTCCACCGGCACGGCCGCCGCGTGGCCGCGCCGCAGCGCCTCGGCCGCGCCCGGCGCCGCCGCGACGGTGGCCTCCAGGTCGGCCGGGTGGTGGTTGCGGCCGTCGATGATCACCAGGTCCTTGAGCCGGCCCACGACGAACAGGTGCCCGTCGTCGACGAACCCCAGGTCACCGGTGCGCAGCCAGTCGGCGGGCTCATTGGGCGCGGCGTCGGCCCGCCGGCGCCCGTAGACCTCGGCGGTGGCGGCGGGGCTGCCGTGGTAGCCCGCGGTGACCGCCGGTCCGCGCGCCCAGATCTCCCCGACGTGGCGCGGGGGCAGCCCTATCAGCGTCGCCGGGTCGACCACGGCGAACTCCTGTCCCCAGGCGGTGCCGCACTCCACCACCGCGCGCGCCGCGTCACCGCTGCCCTCGGCGGCGGGCACCGCCTGGCCCTTGGCCAGTTCGCGGCGGTCGCAGGCGAAGACGCGCGGCCGGGCACCGGGCGGGGTTGCCGACACCAGGATGGTGGCCTCGGCCAGCCCGTAGGCGGGGGCGTGCGCCTCGGGGGTGAAGCCGTAGGGCGCGAACACCCGGGTGAACCGGTCCAGACTCGCCGGGCGCACCGGCTCGCTGCCGTTGACCAGCGCCTTCAGCGTGGTGAGGTCGAGGCCGCGCAGTTCGTCCGCGGGCGCCGCCTCGGCGGCGTCGCACAGCATGCCCAGCGCGAAGTCGGGGCAGGGCGCGAAGGTGCCGCCGTGCTCGGAGATCAGCCGCAACCAGCGCAGCGGGCGCAGCACGAACTCCATCGGGTCGAAGAGGACGGCGTGGCAGCCCAGGTGCAATGGCACGGTGATGGCGGCGGCCAGCCCGAAGTCGTGGAACAGCGGCAGCCACGTCACCGAGACGGAGGCGGCGTCCTGGCCGAACGCGCGCCCGGACTGCTCGGCGGTGTGCGCGATGTTGGCGCGGGTGACGCGGACGCCGCGCGGCGCACCGGTCGAGCCGGACGTGTACTGGAGGTAGGCGACCTCTCCGGTGGCCGCCGCGCCGCCCCGCTGCGCGGCGCTCATCCGCTCGACGTCGCGCGGCGGGGCCGGGGCGGCGGTGTCCAGGACCACGGGCGCCGGGTCCGCACCCGCCCCGCCGGTGAGCCGCGCCACGGCCGAGGCGTGCCCGGCCGTGGTGAGCACGCAGGCCGGCGCGGCCTGGCCGAGCAGCGCGCGCAACCGCCCGTTGTGCCGGAACGGCACGGGCACATACAGCGGGACCGCGCACACGCCCGCGTACAGGCAGCCCAGAAAGGCGGCGGCGTAGTCCAGGCCCTGCGGGCAGCAGATCGCGGCGGTCCGGTCGGGCGGGCAGTGCGCGCCGAGGAGGGCGGCCACGCGGCGGGCGTGCCGGTCGACGTCGGCGTAGGTCCACGTGGCGGGGGCGCCCTCGGGGTCGGCCGCGAAGTCGACGAAGGTGATGGCGGGCGCGTCGGGCCGCTCGGCGGCGTGGTGGCGGATGCGGGCGAGCAGGTCGGGCGGGACGGTCATGCCGGTCCTTTTCGTTGGGTGTGGCGGTACG
Source organism: Streptomonospora nanhaiensis (assembly GCF_013410565.1). Lineage (NCBI taxonomy): Bacteria > Bacillati > Actinomycetota > Actinomycetes > Streptosporangiales > Nocardiopsidaceae > Streptomonospora > Streptomonospora nanhaiensis. The sequence continues at coordinate 3,869,293 of NZ_JACCFO010000001.1, read as the reverse complement.
GGGCGGCGCCCCGGCGGGAGGGGAGGGTGCGGCTGCGGGGCGCCGCCGGCGCGGCGGCCGGGCCGGGCGGGCCGGCGCCGTCGCGCCCTTCACCCGCGCCCATACCGACCACCCCCGTCAGCGCAGGCAGGCCCGCAGGTAGTCGCGGTCGACGGCGGGCTCGCGGGGGCAGGCGAGGCCGAGTTCGGTGAGGGCGGTGTCGGCGAACGTGCGCGTCATCCGCCCCATCGGCAGGATCCCGGGCACGAGGTCCCCGAGCACGCCCGGCGCGCGCAGGTCGGGCAGGCGGGGGTCGAGGACGCACGGCACGCCCACCCGCTCGGCCACGGCCTCCACCAGAAGGCGGGCGGGCACGTGGTCGGGGGCCACGACGTTGAGGGTGCGCATCGGGATGCCCACGGCCTTGCTGCTCGCGTCGGCCATGGCCCGGGCGGCGTGCTCCACCGGCAGCACGTTGACCGGGGCGTCGCCGTCGCCGGGCACGGCGATCCCCGCGCGCACCTGCGGGTAGCGCTCGACCAGCCAGGCGGCGGTGTCGCGGGCCACCACCAGCGGCTGGGCGGGCGCGCCCGGGTAGGGCGGCAGGTCGCTGGTGAGCAGGGCCAGGCGGAACACCAGCACGTCGCACTGCGGGTGGGCGGCGGCCCAGCGCCGCACGCGCACTTCGGCGTCGTACTTGGAGCGCTCGTACTCGCTGCAGAAGCCGTGGGAGTCGTCCAGGTCGTCGTCGCCGATGACGCCGTGCGCCCGCCGGCCGGCCACCGCGAACGTGCTGCTGTGCCGGAACGCGCGCAGCCCCGGGCAGTGGTCGGCCAGCGCCAGGACGTTGCGCGTGCCCGCGAGGTTGGTGCGGCGCACCTCGGCGGAGACCGCGCTGAGGCCGGTGTGGGCGGCGTTGTGCCACAGCACGGTGGTCTCGCGGACCAGCGTCGCGCGGTCGCCGGGGTCCAGCCCGAGGTCGCGCCGGGTGATGTCGGCGTGCACCACCCGCACCCGCAGCGGGAGCGCGTGCAGGTCCCCGGGCGGGGCGCCGCGCGCCCGAAGGAACGCGGCGACGCGCTCCAGCACCGGCGCGGGGCCGGACCGGGCCAGGACGATGACCCGGTCCTCGCGGTCGAGCAGCTCCGCCAGCAGCCACAGGCCGACGAACCCCGTGGCGCCGGTGACGGCGCTGGTCACCGGGCGGCCTCGGGCTCGGCGCCGTCCGGGCGCGAGGCGGGGGCCGCGGCCCCGGGGGCCCCGGTGGCCGCGCCCGCCCCGGTGCGCGCGGCACCGCCCGTGCCGCCCGTGCCCCCTGTGCCGCCTTCGGGCGAGGGCGCCTCGGCGGCGATCGCGTCGGCGATGAACTCCGCCAGACCGCCCAGCGTGCCGCCGGTCCACAGCAGCTTGGTCGGGATGCGCACCCCGGCGCGCTGCTCGATGCGCGTGCGCAGCTCCAGCGCGCGCAGGGAGTCGATGCCGAGATCGGTGAGCCGGACGTCGGGGCCCAGCTCCCGCGCCGAGTCGCCGATGATCTCGCCGAGCTGGTCGGACAGGTACTCGGCGATGACGGCCGCGCCCCGGCCCTCGGCGATCGCGGCCAGCGCCATGGCGATCAGCTCGGTGTCGCGCCCCTCGCCCTCGGGCGCCCGCCGCTGCCGCGCGAGGTCGGCGAAGTACGGCGACTCCAGCGCGTGCGGCATCACCGCGCTCCACAGGTCGATGTCGACGGGCAGGTAGCCGGTGCAGGCGCGGTCGTGGCGCAGCAGCCGGTCCAGCGCCGCGATCCCCTCGTCGGGGTCGATCATGGTCATGCCGCGTTCGGCCAGGTGCGCCCCGGCGCCGTCCTCGCCCCACGCGCCCCAGGCCACGCTGGTGGCGGGCAGCCCCTGGGCGCGCCGCCACACCGTGAAGGCGTCCAGCCAGGCGTTGGCGGAGGCGTAGCCGGCCTGTCCGGGCGAGCCCACCAGCGCGGCGGCCGAGGAGAAGCAGACGAACCAGTCGAACGCGCGGCCGCCGGTGGCCTCGTGCAGCCGCCAGGCGCCCTGGGTCTTGGCGTGCCAGGTGCGCTCCAGGGTGGAGTCGTCGAGCAGGGCCACGGTGCCGTCGGCGATCACGGCGGCGGCGTGGGCCACCCCGCGCAGCCGGGCGCCCTCCGCCTCGGCCTCGGCGACCAGTTCCTCGGCGAGTCCGGGCTCGGCGATGTCGCCCCGCACCACGCGGACGTCGGTGCCGCCCGCGCGCAGCTTGCCGATCACCTCCTCGGCCCGGGGGCCCGGCGCCGAGCGCCCGTTGAGGACGAGGCGGGCGGCGCCGGACCGGGCGAGGTGCGCGGCCAGCCGCAGCCCGATGGCGCCCAGGCCGCCGGTGACGATGTAGGCGCCGTCGCCGCGCACGACCGGCACCTGGTCGGGGTCGAGCGCGATCTCGGTCTGGGCGGTGGGGGCGGTCAGCACGAGCTTGCCGATGTGCTGGGCGGCGGCCATGGTGCGAAACGCCGCCGGCGCCTCGGCGTAGGGCCGCGCGGTGACCGGGACGCGCGGAGCGCGGCCCGCCGCGATCTCGTCGGCGACCTCGGCCAGGAGCCCGGCCATGAACGCCGGCCGGCCGGCGGCGAGCGCCTGGAGGTCGACGCTGGCGAACACGATGTTCCTGCGGAACGGCGCGGGGTCGATCCCGTTGCCCGCGTAGATGTCCCGCTTGCCCAGCTCCACGAACCGGCCGCCCACCGCCAGGGCCTCCAGGCCGGCGCGCTGCGCCCGCCCGGTGAGGCAGTTGAGCACCACGTCCACGCCCGCGCCGCCGGTGGCCTCGCGCACCTCACGCGCGAAGTCCAGGCCGCGGGAGTCCATCACGTGCTCGACGCCGAGGTCGCGCAGCAGGGCGCGCTTGGCCTCGCTGCCCGCCGTGGCCAGCACGCGGGCGCCCATGGCCTGGGCGATGTGCACCGCGCACAGCCCCACGCCGCCCGTCGCGGCGTGGACGAGCACGGTCTCGCCGGGCCGGGGCCGGGCGAGGTGGCGCAGCGCGTACCAGGCGGTGGTGAGGACGCAGGGCAGCGCGGCGGCCTCGGTGAGGTCGGTGTCGGCGGGCAGCGGCAGCACGGCGGCGGCCGGCACGACGGCGTGGCTGCTGATACCGAGGTCGCCCATCATGGCCACGCGGTCACCGGGGCGCGGTGCGGTGACACCGTCACCGGCGCGCACGACGGTGCCCGCGCCGTCCATGGCCAGCGGCACGGTCCCGGGGTAGAGGCCCATGGCGCCGAGCACGTTGGCGTAGTTCAGGCTGACGGCGTGCACGCGGACCTCGACCTCGCCGGGGCCGGGCGCGCGGCGCTCCGCCGCGACGGCCTCGAAGCCGCCGAGGTCGCCGGGGGGTGCGCAGGCGCAGCGCGAGGGCGTCGCGGTCGGGGTCGCGCCGTTGGCGGCGGCGGTCCTCGGGGCGCAGCGGGGCGTTGCGGAGCCGCGCCACCAGGCGCGTGCCGCCGCGCAGCGCGATGTCGCGGTCGGGGTCGGCGGACAGGACCTCCGCCAGGATGTCGCCGGGCTCGGTCGCCGCGTCGGCGTCGACGTGGCGGACGTCGAGTTCGGGGTGCTCGTGGCACGCCGACCGGGTGAGGGCGCGCAGCGGCGCCTGGTCGGCGGCGCGGCCGTCGCCGGGGCGGACCGGGTGGGCGTCGCGGGTCACCACGGCCAGGGGCGGCGGGCGGTCGCGGTCGTCGCGGACCAGCGCGCGGAGGACCCGCAGCAGCGCGGCGGCCGATGCGCGGGCGGCGGCGGGGTCGGGGGTCGCCGCGGCCGGCGGGGCGAGGAACACCACGCCGTCGGCGGCGGCCAGCGCGGGTACGAGGCGGTCGGCGGTGTCGGTGTCGTCGCGCGGCGGATCGACCACGCGGGCGGTGCCGCCGCGGGCCTCGACGCACGCGGCGAGGGCCGCGGCGTCCTGGGCGCCGGCCGGCCCCACCACCAGCCAGTTTCCGGGGGCGGCGGGTGCGTCGGTGGCGGTCGCGAGAGCGCCCACCCCGGCCGGGCGCTCGTCCCAGACGACCTGGTGCAGGCGGGCGTTGAACGGGTCAAAGCCGCCGATGAGGGTGATCCGCGCGTCCTCGACCGCGGCCATCGGCTCGCCCTGGGCGGAGTAGAGCACGCAGTCGCCGGAGATGTGGCCGTCGTCGACCTGCCTGCCGCTGATGGCGCAGTACCCGGCGGTGAGGCCCCGGCCCAGCGGGCGGATGCGGCCGAACGAGGTCGGCAGGCCGAACCGGGTGTGCGCCCCGCTGAGGAACGCCGCGGCGGAGGTCTGCAGGCAGGCGTCCACGAGCAGCGGGTGCAGGCGGTAGGCCTCGGCGCCGGCGCGCTCGCTCGGGGCGATCGCGACCTCGCCCGTGCCGGTCAGCTCGCCCGACTCCGCCGACGTGCCGAGGCGCCGCACGCCCTGGAAGGCCGGGCCGAAGCGCAGCGGCGCGTCGCGCAGCCGCTCGTAGAACTCCGCGCCGTCCAGGACGTCGGTGTGGGCGTCGACGCGCCGGTCCAGCTCCTCGGGGGCGACCGGCGCGGGGCGGTCGGCGCCCTCGGGGGCGCGGACCAGCGTGGCCGAGCAGGTGGGGATCCACTCCCCGGCCTCGGGGGTGTAGACCTGGAACGCCGCGGTCTCGGCCGCGAGGTCGAGGTCGGCGCGGACCGCGAGGCGGGTGTCGTCGTCAACGGTCTGGAAGGCGGGCACGCTGAGGTCGCGGACCTCCACGTCGGCGGGCTCGGCGCCGAACACCTCGCACGCCGCCGCCACCGCCATCTCGATGTAGGCGGCCGCCGGCAGGAACGCCACCCCGTTGAACCGGTGGTCGGCCAGCCAGGGGTGGCTGCGGGTGCCGATGTCGGCGCTCCACACGTGGCGGCCGTGGTCGTCGGGCAGCCGCACCACGGTGCCCAGCAGCGGGTGGCCGGAGCGCCCGCGCTCGGCCGTGCTCTCGGTGGTGGGCACCAGCAGGACGCGGTGGTCCCACGCGGTGGGCGGCAGCTCCACGGGCGCGCCCGCGGGGTGCTCGCGCGCCCAGTCGATCCGGCCGCCCGCGCAGAACGCGGCCCCCACGTGGGTGCGCAGGCTGGTGACCGGGTCCTCGCCGCGCCGGATGGAGGGGGTGGCGGTGACGGTGCGGCCCCGGTGCCGCCCGGCGGCGGCGATGGCGTGGGTGAGCAGGGGGTGCGGCGACAGCTCGGCGAAGACGCGGTGGCCGTCCTCCAGCGCGGCCTCGACGGCGGCGGCGAAGCGCACCGGTCGGCGCAGGTTGCGCGCCCAGTAGTCGGCGTCGAAGGCGGGGAGGGCGCGGGGGTCGTCCTCGACGGTGCCGTAGCAGCGCACGGCGGGCGCGCCGGAGGCCGGCGGCCGCGCAGGCCGCAGGTCGGCGAGTTCGGCCGCGATACCGGGGAGCAGGTGGTCGGTCAGCGGGGAGTGCGGGGCGCCGTCGATGACCACCCGGCGGGCGGGGACGTCGGCGTCCTCCCACTCCTCCACGAGCCGCTCGATCAGGGCCTCGGGACCGGCCACGACCGTGGACTCGGGCGCGTTGAGGACCGCGACCACGGCGTCGCCGGCGCCGAAGCGCTCCAGGTCGCGGGCGGTCTGCTCGGCGGACAGCTCGACGGCGGCCATGGCGCCGGCCAGGCCGGTCATCAGCCGGGAGCGGCGGCAGACGATCCGGGCGCCGTCGGCCGGGGTGAGCGCCCCGGCGACGACCGCGGCGGCGACCTCGCCCATGGAGTGGCCGATGACCGCGCCGGGCTCGACGCCGTGGGCGCGCCAGGCCGCGGCCAGGCCCAGGTGCATGGCGTAGAGCGCGGGCTGCACCCGGTCGGCGCCGGTGATGGGGTCGGGCGCGGTGATCAGCTCGCGGACGGAGATGCCGGACTCGGCGCGGATCACCGGCTCCAGCTCCGCGACGGCCGCGGCGAACGCGGGTTCGGCGCGCAGCAGGTCGGCGCCCATGCCCGACCACTGCGAGCCCTGGCCGGAGAACACCCACACGACCTCGCGGGCCGCGCCGGCGGGCGCGGTGCCCGCCGCGGTGCCCACGGCGGCGCCGATGCGGCCGCCGGCCGCCGCGCGCAGGCGTTCGGCGAGCTGGGCGTGGTCGGCGGCGGCCACCGCGATGCGGGCGGCTCGGGGCGCGCGGCCGCGGGCGAGGGCGTGGCCGATGTCGGTGAGCGGGGTGTCGGCGCCTTCGGCCTCGACCCAGTCGGCGACGCGGCGCGCGGTCTCGGCGGCGGCGGCCGGCGAGCTGGCCGACACGGGGAAGACCAGCGGGCCGGCGGCGGGGGAGGGCCGGGCGGCCGGGGCCGGTGCGGCGGCGGGCGCGCGGCGGGGTTCGGGCGGGCTCTCCAGGACGACGTGGCCGTTGGTGCCGCTGAACCCGAACGAGGACACCCCGGCCAGGCGGGCGGCGTCGGCCCGCGCCCACGGCTCGGCCTCCTGGGGGATGTAGAGACCGGTGCCCTCGGCGCGGATCTCGGGGTTCCACGCGCGGAAGTGCGGCGTGGGCGGGACGGTGCCGGTGCGCAGGGCCATCACGGCCTTGAGGATGCCGACGATCCCGGAGGCGCACTCGGTGTGTCCGAGGTTGGCCTTGCTGGAGCCGATGGGCAGGCGGCGGTCGCCGCCGGAGCCGGAGCCGTAGACCTCGGCCAGGGCGCGGAACTCGATCGGGTCGCCGAGCGGGGTGCCGGTGCCGTGGGCCTCGATCATGCCGATGTCGGCGGGGTCGGCCCCGGCGGCGGCGAGGGCGGCCCGCAGGACGGTGGTCTGCGCGGTCTCGGAGGGCGCGACGATCCCGTTGGAGCGGCCGTTGTGGTTGACCGCCGACCCGCGCAGCACGGCGAGCACGCGGTCGCCGGCGCGCCGGGCGTCGGCCAGGCGCTTGAGGACGAGGACCCCGGCGCCCTCGCTGCGCACGTAGCCGTCGGCCTCGGCGTCGAAGGCGCGGCAGCGGCCGGTGGGCGAGAGCATGCCCCACTGGGAGAAGCTGATGCTGGCGCCGGGCCCGAGGATGAGGTTGACGGCGCCGGCGAGCGCGAGGTCGCACTCGCCGCTGTGCAGGCTGCGCGCGGCCAGGTGGACGGCGGCCAGCCCGGAGGAGCATGCGGTGTCGACGGCGATGGCCGGGCCGTTGGCGCCGAGGAGGTAGGCGATGCGTCCGGCGGCGACGGAGTGGGTGTTGCCGGTGGAGAGGTAGGCCTCCGGCATCCGTTCGCCGCCGGACACCAGGGGTGCGCAGCGCAGCATGTAGTCGACGTGGGCCAGGCCGGCGAAGACGCCGGTGGCGGTGGCCTCAAGGGAGGTGGCGGGGATTCCCGCGTGCTCCAGGGCCTCCCAGGCGACCTCCAGGAGCACCCGCTGCTGGGGGTCCATGGCCAGGGCCTCGGTGTCGGAGATGCCGAAGAACCCGGAGTCGAAGCCGCCGACGTCGTCGATGTAGCCGCCCCGCCGGCCCACCGTGCGGCCGCGCACGCCGGGTTCGGGGTCGTAGAGCCGGGCGGCGTCCCAGCGGTCGGCGGGGACCTCGCCGATGGCGTCGCGGCCCTCGGCCAGCAGGCGCCACAGGGAGCGGGGGGAGTCGGCGCCGCCGGGCAGGCGGCAGCCCATGCCCACGACGGCCAGCGGCTCGTAGGCGCCGGGTTCGGCGGTCGGCACCGCGGGTGCCGTGGCGCCGGCGGGCGAGGGCGCCGATGCGGGGCTTGCGGTCATGGGGGCTCCGTTCCGGGGCGGTGTGTCAGCCGACGGGGTCGTCGTCGGGTGTGCCGGCGCGCTCGGGGGTGCCGGTGCGGCCGGGGCCTCCCACCGGCCCTGCGGCCCCGGTCAGGTGGGCGGCCAGGGAGTCGATGGAGGGGTAGCGCCACGGCAGCAGGACCGGCACCGGGCGGCCCAGGCGCGACTCCAGTTCGCCGCACAGCGAGACGGCGTCGCGCGAGGAGAGTCCGAGAGAGAGGAAAGGCAGGCGGGGGTCGACGTCAGCGGGGTCGGTCCCGGTGCGCCGCGCCACGGAGTCGATCAGCAACGCCCGAACCTCGGCTGTGCCGGCGGTGGACCCGGTCATCCGAATTCCCCGATTTCCTCGCTGCGAATGACGGGCGAGCACCCGCCCGAACCAACGGAATTCGATTATCCCCGCAGCACCATTGCGCCGCAACACTCTTCCCGGGGATTCCAAAAACGCCAATTCCGCATTTCCCGGATAAAGAACCGGAAACGCGCGCAGACAATGAGGGATTCCACCCATCGCCCGAATGGGGGTTTATCCGCCCGGAGCGGCGGCGGGCACCCTCTGGGGGCGGCGGAGCCGGTGACCGGCCGACACGGCGGCGAGGCGTCGCACCCGGCTACGGGACGCGACCGGGGACTCCGCGGCGCTTGGCGGGCTTTGACCCGGCGAACGGCGTGAGTATCGGCAGTTTTCCCCAATCGCGACCGGCCGGGGAACACCCTAACGACCCGGGGGACCGCCGCCCTGCCGCGGCGCCGCACGACCGGACCGACGGTGAACGGCCGGGCGCATTCTGAAGAAACGAACCGTTCGCCCCGGTCCGCACGGAAAACGCGGAAAACGAGGGCTGCGGCTTTTTCCGGCCCGGGGTCCGCCAATAGGCCGCCGGATGGACGGACCCGTGCGCGTCCTCGGCCGCCGCCGGGGCATGGCGGCCGGGTCGACATGCCGATGTGCCGATGTGCCGATGCGGCGCCGTGTCCGCGGGTCGGCACGGCGGCGGGCCGGCGCCGCCGCCGCGGCTCAGACGAGCCAGCGGCCGTCGCGCATCAGGTCGCGTTCGGCCAGCTCGTTGACCTCGCGCCAGGCCTGGACGCGGCTCGGGCGGACCCGGAAGTAGCGGTAGTCCGCGAGCCCCCGCGGGTCGAATCCGGTCTTGGCGGCGAAGGCGTCGAGCGTCGTGTCGGGCAGCTCGGCGGCCGCGACCACCTCGACCGTGCCGTCGACCAGGACCACGTCGCGGGTGGGGCCGATCCCGAGCCGCACCCGCCCGGAGGCCGCCAGGTTGCGGCCGGTCGGGCTGGTGATCGGCGTGGCCAGCAGCAGGGTCTCGCCGTCCCAGAGGAAGGACAGCGGCACCAGGTAGGGCAGGCCCCCTCCGGCGGTGGCCACCCACAGGTCCACGTCGGCGGCGAGCCGGTCGAGGGTGTCCTGCTTGCGCTGCCGGGGCGCGCGGGGCGGCGGTGCTGCGGTCACGTTCGCGTCTCCTCCGTGGTGGGTGGGGGGTTCCAGACTGCCACGGCGGCGCGGCGCCCACGCGGGCGGGATGGGGCCCGGCGGGCCGCCGCGCGCGTATGGGAGCGCTCCCATACGCGCGCGGTCGGCTCCGCCGGGTGCGGCGGACGCGGTGGGGGGCGTCAGCCGCGCGGGGTGCAGGTGGGCACCGGCGCGGAGTTGGTGCCGCTGTGGGAGCCGGTGAACCCGAACGACGTGCTCTGCCCCGCGGAGAGGTCGCCGTTGTAGCTCTTGTTCACCGCGGTGACGGCGCTGCCGCTGGAGGTGACGTCGGCGTTCCACGCCTGGGTGATGCGCTGGCCGTTGGTGAAGGTCCAGGTGACCTGCCAGCCGTCGATGTCCTCGTCGGCCGTGACCTCGACCTCGCCCTGGAAGCCGCCGCCCCACTGGTTGACGACCTCGTAGGCGGCGGTGCAGCCGGCCTCGGGGTCGGGCGTGGGGCTGGGGTCGGGCGAGGGCGTGGGGGAGGGCGAGGGGTCCGGGTCCGAGCCGTCGTAGACGCTGGCGGTCTCGGCGGTCTCGACGATCCCGTTGGGGCCGTTGAACAGCCGCTGCCCCCACGAGGTCAGGGTGTCGGGGTTGAAGTCCTCCACCAGGTCGAGGTACTCCACCCCGCCGCCGTTGCCGCTGTAGGACCACCCCAGGTAGCCGATCCCCAGGTCCTCGGCGGTGGCGAGGATGGCGTCCTCGTCGGGGTTGCCGTCGCTGTGGTTGTGGCCGAACTCGCCGACCATGATCGGCAGCCCGGCGTCGACGTAGAAGTTCAGGTAGCTCTGGATCTCGGCGGCGGTGTCGTAGACGCCGTACATGTGCACGTCGAAGATGAGGTTGGCGGCCGGGTCGCTCTGGAAGATCTGCCGGGCGTTGTCGCGCATGGTGAACGACCAGTCCTGGCCCCAGTTGGGGGCGTCCACCACGATGGTGTGGTCGAACCCGGCGTCGCGGAGCCGGTCGATCGCCTGGGTGGTGGCGCCGGTCCACTGCTGGTAGTTGGTGTTGCCCCACGGCTCGTTGCCGATGTTGAGCAGCACGTAGGGCTCCTGGCCGGCCAGGACGTCCTGCATGTCGATCCAGTAGTCCACCGCCTGGTCCAGGCTGGCCGCGGCGCCTTCCTCGCCGTAGCCGGTGGTGTCGTGGACCTCCAGCACGCAGATCAGCTTGTTGGCCTTGCACTCGGCGATGACGTTGGCGAGGTCGGCGGCCTCGGTGCGGGTCCAGCGGTGTCCGCTGCTCAGGACCACGCGCACGGAGTTGGCCCCGAGGTCGGCGATCTCGGCGAAAGACTCGGTCTCGCCGGTGTACCAGGCGTGGGGGTGGTTGACCCCGCGGAAGACGAAGTCGTTGCCGTTGGCGTCCACCAGGCGGCCGTCGCGGATCTCGAAGCCGGTCTCGGCGTGGGCCGGCTGGACGACGAAGAGGAGGGAGAGTAAGAGGGCGGCCACCGCCGAGGCGGTGATGGCGAGGCGTGTACGCATGGGTGTTTCCTCAAGGTGGATGTCGTCACGGGTCGTGGACCCGGAACGTGAACGGACGTACCGGCCGGCCGGACGGCTTCCCCCTGAAGCGCCATCGCAACTATAAGCGACGTGACTTTGTTCACTCAACTGCTGAAGTAAGAAACAGCCCGGCGCGCGGGCCGCCGCGCCGCCGGGTGGCGGGGAGGTCCCGCGCCGCCGCCGGGCGGCGGCGCGGGAGCGTGCGGATCAGTCCTGGAGGGGGTCGGTGTCGACCGGCGCCCTGCCGCGTTCGACCCGCCACCAGCGCGTGACGCCGATGTCGGCGAGGAACGCGGTGTCGTGCCCGGCCACCAGCAGCGCGCCCCGGTAGGCGGCCAGCGCCTCGGTGAGCTGGCGGACGCTGTCGAGGTCGAGGTTGTTGGTGGGCTCGTCCAGGACCAGCAGCTGGGGCGGGGGGTCGGCCAGCAGCAGGCACGCCAGGGAGACGCGGAACCGCTCGCCGCCCGAGAGCTCCCCGGCGGTCTGGTCGACGCGGTCGCCCCGGATGAGGAAGCGGGCCAGGTTGGCCCGGACCTCGTGCGGGGTGGCCGAAGGCGCGGCGGCGCGGACGTTGTCCATGACGCTGAGCCGGTCGTCGAGGATGTCCAGGCGCTGCGGGAGGTAGCCGATGCGGTCGGTGGCGCGGACGACCCGGACCACGGGGTGGTCGGCGCCGCCGGTGATCGCCCGCAGCAGCGTGGTCTTGCCGCTGCCGTTGTCGCCGACGAGGGCGATCCGCTCGGGGCCGCGCACGTAGAGCGCGCCCTGCGGGGTGGCGAGCTGGAGGACGTCGCGTCCGGCGGGGACGTCGGTGTCGGGCAGCGCGATGCGGATGCGGTCGTCGTCGCGGACGGCGGCCTCGGACTCCGCCAGCGCCTGTTCGGCCTCCTCCACCTTCTCGGTCTGCATGATGCGGTGCTTGCCCGCCGACACCTGGGCCTCGCGCTTGCGGGCGTTCATGACGATCTTGGGCTCGCGTTTGGACTCATACATCTTGTTGCCGTAGCGGAGCCGGCGGTCGAGCTTGGTGCGGGCCTCGACGAGCTGGCGCTTCTCGCGGCGGACCTCGGCCTCGGCCGCGCGGACCATGCGCTGGGCGGCCTCCTGCTCGGCGGCGAGCTGTTCGGTGTAGGCGGTGTAGTTGCCGCCCCACGTGCGCAGCCGGCCGTCGCGGAGTTCGGCGATCTGGTCGACGCGGTCGAGCAGTTCGCGGTCGTGGCTGACGACCACCAGCACCCCGCGCCAGGAGTCGACGGCCTCATAGAGCAGGCCGCGCGCGCGGCGGTCGAGGTTGTTGGTGGGCTCGTCGAGCAGGGTGATGGCGGGCCGGCGCAGGAGCAGGCCGGCGAGTCCGGTGAGCACCGCCTCGCCGCCGGAGAGGGTGCCCACGGTGCGGTCGAGCGGGTCGCCGGTGCCGGACGGGCCGAGGGAGATGCCGAACCGCGCCAGCTCGGCGATCGCGCGCTCCTCGATGTCCCAGTCGTCGCCCACGGCGGTGAAGTTGGCCTCGGAGGCGTCGCCGGCCTCGATGGCGCGCAGGGCGGCGCGGGTGCGGGCGATGCCGAGCAGGTCGGCGACGCTCTGGCCGGTGTCGAGGGTGAGCCGCTGGTCGAGGTAGCCGACGTCGCCGACGGTGGTGATGGTGCCGGAGTCAGGCGCGAGCCGCCCGGTGATGAGCTTGAGCAGCGTGGACTTGCCGGACCCGTTGCGGCCGATCAGGCCGGTGCGGCCGCGGTCGAAGGCGGCGTTGAGGCCGCTGAAGACGGCGGTGCCGTCAGCCCAGTCGAAGGAGAGGTCGGTGCAGACGATGGAGTGTGACAAAAGGGGCCCCTGGAGTGTTGTGCCGGATGAACGAACGGGTCTCGACCAGCGCGGTCCCGTTGAACAGGCGCAACGTGGGGTCCTCCTTGTCGGTTGACGGCGGGTGCCAGCCGCCGACGGCGCGGTGCCGCACGCTCAGTATGGCACACGCGCCGCCGCTAATGCAACATCCTTCGCATTACGTGGTCGGCGGCGGCCGCACCGGTCTCTCCCGGGGCGGCCGCCGCGCGGGCGGACCGCCGAACGGACTACGAGGTGAGGCCGTGGCCCACCGGGAACAGCGGCTGCTGGCCGTCGCCCTTGTTGATCGGCTCCTGGTCGACCGAGGCCGGCCAGGTGACGGGCAGCCGGCCGGTGAACTCGCGGCGCCCGAAGAGGACGTCGGTCATGCCCGCGCCCTCGGTGCCCGGCAGCCATGAGGCGACGAACGCGTCGGCGGTGCGCAGCTCGTCGCTGACGACCAGCGGCCGCCCCGACACCAGCAGCGCCACGCAGACCTCGGTGCGCGCGCAGATCTCGCGGAGGTTGCGCTTGTCCTGGTCGCTGAGCGCGAGCGTGGCGCTGTCGCCGCGGCCCTCGGCGTAGGGGGTCTCGCCGCCCACCCAGATGCCGATGTCGCCGGAGTAGTCGCCGCCGGTGTCGGTGCCGACGTACTCCAGGTCGGTGGCGGTGCCGGCGGTCTCGGCCTGGATCGCCTCCCAGAAGGTGGTGCCCTCGGTGATGTCGCCGCTCTGGCCCTGCCAGGAGATGGACCAGCCGCCGAGCTGGTTGCCGAGGTCGTCGGCGGTGCGGCCGCCCACGACGATGTCGGCGCCGGAGCCGGCCGACAGCGGAAGCACGCCGTCGTTCTTCAGCAGCACCTGCGACCGGGCGACCGCCTCGCGCGCCACGGCGCGGTGGCGGTCGGAGCCGACGTCGTCGGTGTGGGAGCGGTCGGTGAACGGCCGCGCGAACAGGTCCTGCTGGAACTTGAGGTCGAGGATGCGGCGGACGGCGTCGTCGACGCGGGCCTCGCTGATGCGCCCGGCCTCGACCTCGCTGACGATGGTCTCGATGTTCAGCCGGTAGTCGTCGGGCACCATGATCATGTCGACGCCGGCGTTGATGGACTTGCGCAGCTGCTCGGCGTAGGTGTCGCCCTCGACCTGGCGGACCCCGGCGTAGTCGGAGATCACCACGCCCTGGAAGCCGAGTTCGCCCTTGAGCACGTCGTTGATCAGGTAGTCGTGCTCGTGCATCTTCAGGCCGTTCCAGCTGCTGTAGGACACCATGACCGAGGCGACCCCGGCCTTGACGGCGCTGCGGTAGGGCGGCAGGTGGATCTCGCGGAGTTCGGCCTCGCTGAGCCGGGAGTCGCCCTGGTCGATCCGGTAGCCGTTGTCGCCGGTGCCCCAGGTGGTGCCGCCGTCGGCGACGTAGTGCTTGGCGGTGGCGGCGACGCCGTTGGGGCCGAGCCGGTCGCCCTGGAGGCCGCGCACCGAGGCGGCGGCCAGCGGCTTGACGATCGAGGGGACCTCGCCGAAGCCCTCGTAGGTGCGGCCCCAGCGGTCGTCGCGCGGCACGCTGACGGCCGGGGCGAAGGTCCAGTCGATGCCGGTGCCCAGCACCTCGCGCCGGGTGATGTCCTGGACCCGCTCGACGAGCCGGGAGTCGCGGGTGGCGCCCAGGCCGATGTTGTGCGGGAAGACCGTGGCGCCCTCGACGCTGTTGTGGCCGTGGACGGCGTCGATGCCGTAGATCAGCGGGATGCCGAGCCGACTGCGCAGGGCGTGCCGCTGGTAGTCGTCGTACATGTCGGCCCACTCCTCGGCGGTGCCGCCGGCCCGCCCGCCGGGGCCGCTGCCGCCGCCCGACAGGAGCGACCCGATGCCGTATTCGGCGAGGTCGTCCTTGTTGTCCATGACGTGGGCGTGGTCGACCTGGGTCATCTGCCCGGCCTTCTCGGCGAGGGTCATCTGCGCCAGGCAGTCCTCGGTGGAGGTGCAGCGCGGCGCGGCCGAGGCCGTGGGAGCGGCCGCCGTCATGAGGGGCAGCGCGAGGGCCGCGGCCGCCAGCGTGCACGCCGCGGCGAGCGGCCCGGGCCTGCGGGGTCTCACGGATCGGGTATGGGGACCTGCCATCGTCAACCTCCTTGTGATGCGCCTGCTGCGGCGCTGCGAAAGCCCGGCGGCCCCACCCCCGGCGCGATTGCCCCGACGGGCGATCACCTCTCTCCGTGGTCACGCCAATCCATTCGGTGACTTAACGGTAAATAGGCGGTCATGGAAGCGTCAAGAAGTCCACACCCCTGTGGACGACGCGATCGGCACCCCCCTGCCGACCGGTGGCCCCCGGGCCGCGGACCCGCAACGAGAGGTACTGCGAAGTCGTCCCGAGGGCAAGCAACGCGCCGGACCGCAGGTCAACGGGGTTTCGGCCGGGAACCGGATACAGGGCTCCCCAGGTGGCCGCGGTGTCGCGCCCGGAATCGACATGTCGGCGTGCCGCCGTACCGCCATGCCGACCAGTCGACGTGGCACGACGGTGCCGCGCGGACGGGGCGCACCCGGTCGCGGGCCGCCGCCCCCGGCACCGGAGCGGCCGGCGCGGGCGCGGACCCGCCGCTCAGCGCGCCGCCGCCACCCGGGCGTCGACCCACGCGCACAGGTCCTTCAGCGCGGCCTCGACCCGGTCGCGGTCGCCGGTGGCCAGGTAGTCGCCCTCCAGGCCGGCGTAGGCCGCGTTGAGCAGGGTCGCCGTGGTGCGGGCCGCCGCCTCGGACATGCCGCGCCGGACCAGGCAGGTGCCGACGAACTCGGCGCGGCCGCGCACGAAGCCGGGAACCGGCAGGGGGAGGCGCCCGGCGGCGGCCAGGCCCTCGATCTCACGGATGAGGCGGGTCATGGCCACCTCGTCGGGGCCGAGGTTGCGCCGCCAGGCGTCCTCGACGATCGAGCCGACGGGGACCGCCGGGTCGTCCCATCCGGGGGTGGCGCGCAGCGCGGTGTGCTGGCGTTCGTCCAGCCGCTCCAGGACGGCCGTGAGCAGGGCGTTCTTGTCCGCGAAGTGGTGGGTGAGCACGCGGGTGCTCTGCCCCAGGCCCTCGGCGAGCCCGCGGAGGGTGAAGTCGGCGATGCCGGTGCGCGCGAGCTGCTCGATGACCGCGTCGACCACCGCGCGGCGCCGCTGAGGGTCGGCGGTCCTGGCCATGTCGCAGCACCTCCCCGTTTCCCGCCGAGGACACTGTGACACATCCATTAGGGAAACAACTGTTACCCTAATTGCATGCCGACTTCCTCTCACCGGACGCCCCTGTGGCTGGCCGCACTCGCACTCGCCGCCTTCGCGGTGCAGACCGACGACTTCGTCATCATCGGCGTGCTCGCGGCGATAGCCGAGGGCACGCACGTCTCGGAGACCGCCGCCGGGCAGCTGGTCACGGCGTACTCGCTGATCTACGCGCTGACGGCGCCGGTGTGGGCCGTCGCGCTGGCGCGCGTGCCCCGCCGCGCGCTGCTGGTGTGGGCCCTGACCGTGTTCACGGCGGCCAACATCGCGGTGCTCGCGGTGGACGGCTACTGGCCGCTGATGGCGCTGCGCGTGGTGGCCGCGCTGGCGGCGGCCGTCGTGCTGCCCACGGCGCTGGCGGTGGCGGGCGCGGCGGCTCCGGCCGACCGCAAGGGGCGCTACCTGGCCGCGGTGATGACCGGGCTGACCGGCGCGATCCTCATCGGCGTGCCCGCGGGCACCTGGATCGGCGCGGCCTTCGGCTGGCGCGCGACGTTCGTGTTCGGCGGCCTGCTCGGCGCGGCGGCCCTGCTCCTCGCGGCGCCGTCCCTGCCGCGGGAGAGCGCGGAGGGTGCTTCCGCGCCCTCGCGGACGGCACTGGTCCGGCCGCTGCTGAACACCGCGGTGGCCGGGGTGCTGGCCGTGACCGTGCTGGCGGTGGCGGGGAACCTGGCGTTCCAGACCTACATCTCGGTGCTGCTGAGCGGGATCGCCGACGTGGGCCCGCGGCTGCTGGCCGTCCTGCTGGTCTGCGCGGGAGCCGGCGGACTGGCGGGGACGCAGGCGGCCGGCCGCCTGGTCGACCGCTTCGGCGCGTCGGCGACCTTCTTCACCACGGGGGCGCTGTTCTGCGCCGCGATGGCCGCGCTCGCGGGGCTGTGGCTGCTGCGCCCGGTCCCGGTCGCGCTCGCGGCGGTGCTCCTGGTCGGCTGGTCGGCCGCCGCGTGGGCGATCCCGCCGACCCTCCAGGCCCTGATGCTCTCCCGCACGGGGACCGAGGCGGCCACGCAGGCGATGGCGGTGCACAGCGCGTCGGTCTACGTGGGCGCGGCCGCGGGGGGTGTCGCGGGCGGAGCGGCGCTGTCGGCGGGCGCGGGGCTCCTTCCGGTGGCCGCGGCGGTCTCGATGGCGCTGGCCCTTGCCGTCTGCGGCGTGACGGGGCGGCGGGCGGCGGTGCCCGCGCAGAGCCCGTGATCCCCTCGGCGCCCATCGGCGTTCCGCGGGAGGGCGCGGGCACCGCCCGGCCCTCCCCCTGTGCGGCACGCGACGTGTTGGCCGGGCAGGGGGCCGGGTAGTCGGTCCGCCGACAGGCGTTCGGACGCCAACCACCGCACGACGAGGAGGCACGCCATGGCGGGGGAGAGAACAGGGCGCGAGGTCCGGCTGGCCGCGCGGCCGAAGGGGGAGCCGACGCTCGCCGACTTCGAGGTCGCCGAGGTCGCGGTGCCCGAACCCGGCGAGGGGCAGGTCCTCGTCCGCAACACCTGGATGTCGGTCGACCCCTACATGCGGGGCCGGATGGACGACGTGGAGTCCTACATCCCGCCCTTCAAGCTGGGCGAGCCGATGACCGGGAGCGCGGTCGGCGAGGTCGTCGCCTCCCGCTCCGACTCCGTCCCGGTCGGCGCGACCGTCACGCACTTCCTCGGCTGGCGCGAGTACGCCGTGCTCGACGCCGACTCCGCCACCGTGGTCGACGCCGAGGCGGCGCCCGCGCGCGCCTACCTCGGGCCCCTCGGCTCCACCGGGCTCACCGCCTACGCCTCGCTGGTCGAGGTCGCGCCCGTGCGCGAGGGCGACGTGGTGTTCGTGTCGGCCGCGGCCGGGGCGGTCGGCAGCGTCGCCGGGCAGATCGCGCGCAAGCTCGGCGCCTCGCGGGTGATCGGGTCGGCCGGGGGCCGGCGCAAGACCGCGATGCTGCTGGACGACTTCGGCTTCGACGCCGCCATCGACTACAAGGCCGGGCCGGTCGCCGACCAGCTCGCCGAGGCCGCGCCCGACGGCATCGACGTCTACCTCGACAACGTGGGCGGCGACCACCTGGAGGCCGCCCTCGGCGCCGCCCGCACCGGCGCCCGGTTCGCGCTGGTCGGCGCCATCAGCGTCTACAACGCCACCGAGCCCGTCCCGGGTCCGAGCAACCTGTTCCTGGCGGTCAAGCGGGAGCTGACGCTGCGCGGGATGCTCGTGCAGTCCTACCTGCACCTCTTCCCCGAGTACGTGCGGCGGGCCGGTGAGTGGCTGGCCGACGGCGGCCTGCGCACCGAGGAGACCGTGCGCGAGGGGATCGAGGCGGCGCCGGAGGCGTTCCTGGGCATGCTGCGCGGCGAGAACGTCGGCAAGATGCTGGTCCGCCTCGCCGACTGACCGCGGGAGCCGCCGCGCGCAGGGGAAAACCGCTTCCCGCCGCCGGACCGCGCGTGCGAGCCTGGCCCGCATGCCTACGACACGACGCGAGCTGCTGCGCTGGCAGTTCGAGATGACCTGGTCCCTGTTCGAGTACCACCTGGAGCGGCTGCGGCCCGACGACTTCCTGTGGGAGCCGGCGGCGCTGTGCTGGACGATGCGCCGCGACGCCGCCGGCACCTGGCGCCCCGACTGGGCCGAGACCGAGCCCGATCCCGTCCCCGTGCCCACGATCGCGTGGGTGACCTGGCACATCGGCTGGTGGTGGGGTGTGGCTCTGGACCACGCGCAGGGGCGCACGCCCCGGGAGCGCGACGACATCGTGTGGCCGGGGCCGGGCGAGGCGAGCGTGGAGTGGCTGCGCGGGCTGCGGGCGGAGTGGACCTCGGTGCTGGACCGCCTTGAGGAGCCCGACCTGGACGCGGCCGCCCCCTTCCCCTGGCAGGGCGACCCCGGCATGACCGTGGGGCACATGCTGGCCTGGCTGAACGCCGAGCTGATGAAGAACGCCTCCGAGATCGGGCAGCTGCGGATGGTGCGCGCCGCGCGGCGGTCCGACTGACCCGGGGCGCCGGCCTTGCCTTGACGTTGACGGCAAGGTCTAACGTCAAGGCATGCGCATCGGTGAACTCGCCAGACGCGCCGGGACCACCACCCGAGCGCTGCGGTTCTACGAGTCCCAGGGCCTGCTGAGCGCGCGGCGCGCGCCCAACGGCTACCGGGAGTACGACGAAGCCGACTACCGGCTGGTCAGCGAGATCCTGGCACTGCAGGCGGCGGGCCTGAGCCTCAACGACACGCGGCCGTTCGTGGACTGCCTGCGCTCGGGGCACGAGTCCGGGGACTCCTGCCCGGACTCCATCGAGGTGTACCGCCGCAAACTGGCCGACGTGGACGCCTGCATCGACCGCCTCAAGGAGGTCCGGGCGGGTCTGGTCGTCAAACTCACCGACGCGCTGGAGCGGCAGCCGGGCATGTGCAACATGACCGGGCCGCTCCCCGGCGATACCCCAGGCGACGAGGAGCCGTAATGCCACAGACGAGTGTGTCCGGCCGGGTCACCGCGGTCACCGACGCGGAGTTCGAGGAGCGGGTCCTCAACGCCGACGGACCGGTGCTGGTCGACTTCTGGGCGGAGTGGTGCCCACCGTGCCACATGATCGCCCCGGTACTGGAGGAGATCGCCGCCGAGCGCGCCGACTCCCTCACCGTCGTGAAGGTCAACAGCGACGAGAACCCGCTCACCGCGCGGGAGTACCAGGTGATGTCGCTGCCGACCCTGATGCTGTTCCGCGGCGGCCACCCCGAGCGCGTCCTGGTGGGCGCCCGCCCCAAGGCCCGCCTCCTGGCCGACCTGGTCGACGCGCAGGAGCGCTGACCCCCGGGCGGGGCGCCGTCCACCCCGCCGGCCGACGACGCCCCGCCCACAGCCTGTGGACAACCGGAGCACCGCGAGCGGCGCGCACCGCACACTGGCCCAGGCCACCCCCGAGCCGCCCAGGAGCCCCCCGGTGACCCACCCCCTGCCGCCCCACCACCCCGGCCCCCTAGCCGTCCCGGACCAGCGACCGCAGCCCTCAGCGAAGCAGCCCTTGCCTTACCTCCCCCGGAACGTGACTCCCGAGGTACACGTCTCCCGGATGGTTACCGCAGAGAGTTCCGGAAGAGCCGGTTCCAGGCGCCTCCATATCCACTGCGCCAGATTCTCGCTTGTCGGGTTTTCCAGTCCAGGAACCTCGTTGAGATAGTAGTGATCAAGTTGTGCCCGAATAGGCTCGAAAACCTGCTTCACTTCACCGAAGTCCATGACCCAACCCGCCTGCGGGTCGACTTCAGCGTCCAGGTGCACGGTCACTCGGTATGAATGCCCATGAAGACGCGCGCACTTGTGCCCTTCCGGGACACGGGGAAGCCGATGGGCCGCCTCAAAGGTGAACTCTCGAAATATTTCCATCTAACGAATCCCCAGATATTTGTGCGTCTGCAGCGAGAGCCGCCACCGGGGGTTCTTGAGGCAGTATTCAACGGCTGCCTCGGTGTTGGCCGCCAACTCAGGACCATCCATCGGCTGCAACCGGAAAACACCGAAATCCAGATGTTCGAACTGTGCGGGGTCACCTCCGGCCTGCGGGTAGACCAACTTCAGTTCGTCGCCCTCGGAAACCACCAGCTCAGCCCCGATTTTTGGACTTACGCACAGCCAGTCAACTCCTCGAGGCGGACGCCGGGTGCCATTGGTCTCGACAGCTACCTCAAAACCTCGCTCGTGTAGAGCGGCCACAGCCGCGTCGTCCAACTGCAAGAGCGGCTCACCACCGGTGCACACCACGAACCGATGGCCCCGTGATTCCGACGGCCAGGCGCGCTCAACCGCGTCCGCCAATTTCTCCGCCGATTGAAACCGCCCGCCCCCAACGCCGTCCGTGCCAACGAAATCGGTGTCGCAAAACTTGCAGATCGCCCGATGGCGATCTTTTTCGTAGCCGGTCCACAGGTTGCAACGTGACATGCGGCAGAAGACCGCAGGCCGGCCGGCGTGGCTGCCTTCTCCCTGCAGAGTATAGAAGATCTCTTTGACAAAATAACGCATAATTAGGCGTCCTGATACCGGATCGGGTCAGTGACGCCGGCCTCGGAAAATCCCTTGAGCCGGAGCAGGCATGTGTCGCAGTGCCCGCACGCCCTTCCCTGCTCGTCGGGGTCATAGCAACTCGAAGTCAGCGAGTAGTCCACACCAAGGCGAAGCCCTTCGCGGACGATGTCCGCCTTCGACATCTCGATTAGAGGCGAGTGAATCCTTAGCCGCTGCTTTCCCTCGACCGCAGCGCGCGTCGCGAGATTGGCCATCTTCTCGTACGCCTCAACGTACTCGGGCCTGCAGTCGGGATACCCACTGTAGTCCACCGCAGTGATTCCAGTGAAGATGTCAAACGCCCCCACGACTTCGGCGTAGGCCAATGCATAGGAGAGGAATACCGTGTTGCGGGCCGGAACGTAGGTGATCGGCACGCTCGTAGAGGCGACCTCGTCCACGCTCTCGTGCTTGGGAACGGAGATATCATCAGTCAGCGCCGAACCACCGAAGACGCGAAGATCGATGTCGGCAACCACGTGTCGCACCACGGACATCGTCTGAGCGACCCTTTGCGCTGCCTCGAGCTCGACGCTGTGGCGCTGACCGTATCGAAAGCTCAGCGCGTAAGGGGCAAAGCCGCGGTCTTTCGCGATTGCCAGGACGGTGGTGGAGTCCAGGCCCCCGCTGAGCAGCACGATCGCAGGTCGCTCCATGTCATCGCCCTTCAGTTGACAGCAACATCCCCGCGAGCATAGCGCTCGCAACCGACCGGTAGAGTAGCGGGCGCTCATGCCCGAGTTAGAAGCACAGGGAGTCAGTCCGCGTGAGGCAACTGTCGTTGGTAGTTACCTGCACGGACCGCAAGATAACGACTCCGGACCCAGACTTGCGGGTGCAGACGCTCCCCGAGGGGGACGTCGACCATCGGGTGAGCGTCTGGACGGCTCGCATCGACCGGGCTGACGATCATCTCCCCTTGAACCGGCTCTACAAGGGTGAGCACTGGGTGCAGGTCGGTGCACTGATCGAGCGCGCTCGTCAGGCGGGTTTCACTCCTGAACTGTGGGTGGTCTCAGCTGGGCTGGGACTGCAGCCCGCCTTAGCGACCGCCCCTTCCTATGCCGCCGCGCTCAGCCCTCGGCACGCCGACTCTGTGGCCTCCACCAGCGAGGAGCGGATCCGCTGGTGGGCACGTCTCCAGGCAGCGCGAGGAGCCGCCCGCCTCCAGGACTTGGCCAAGCGTGGCCCCGTGCTGCTTGTACTGTCTGAGGTATACGCCACGGCTTTGAACGCGGAACTGTGTGCGTTGGGTGAGGCAGGAGATGACGTCCTCCTTGTGGGAGGAGACAGAGACGTGACCGGTATTCAACGCGTGCCGGCCAACAGGGCCTTGCGCCGCGCTCTGGGTGGGACACTGACGAGCCTGAACGTCCGCATGGCGATCTCCTGGCTCGAACACTGCAGCCCAGCCGGTCGTCTGACGTCGTCCGACACCACTGCCGCCTGGACTCGGTGGGCGGAGTCGGTGCGATCCCCCGAAAGGTATGACCGCACACCTATGAGTGATGAAGCCGTACGTGCGTTCATCCGCGTACAGACGGAGCAGCATCCCGAGTACTCCAGGACAAGACTGCACCGACTGCTCCGGGAAAGCGGAAGGGCCTGCGAGCAGAAGCGGTTCGCCATGCTGTACGCACAGACGATGGGCGCCTGATGGGCGGTCGCGTCCTCAAGCGCCGGGCTCTGCGCATTCACCAGCACTCCGAAGTGCCGCTCTATGTGTTCACCCTGGCGGCCGAGGAGGTGAGCCAGGTTGCCGATGTGGCCCGCATCTCGCGCGACGATGCGGGAAAGCTCATCGGATACCAGCGCCCGGAGAAGAAGCAGCATGTCAAGCAGATCCTTGAGTACCTTGACAGCGATGAGGTCCTCTTCCCCAATGGATTGATCCTGGCGCTGCCCAAGTCGGTGCGCTTTCGTTCGAGTCCCGGCCCCTCCTCCTTTGACGGCCTGGCGACCAGCGGAACGCTGGAGATCCCACTTCCTGAATCCGACGCCGAGCCTCGCCCCGCCTGGATCGTCGACGGCCAGCAGCGCAGTCTGGCGTTGTCCCGTACCCGGAGGACAAGGCTGCCCGTCACCGCCGCCGGCTTTGTCGCCGAAGACATCCCGACTCAGCGCGAGCAGTTTCTTCGCGTCAACACCGTTTCGCCGCTCCCGAGCAATCTTGTCTCAGAACTCCTGCCAGAGGTGTGGACCCCGCTTCCCGCCAAGCTGTCGGCACGAAAACTGCCATCGGCCCTGGTAGACGTGCTCAACCAGGATCCTGAATCCCCGCTGCGCGGAATGATCAAACGAGCCTCCACCGGCTCGGACAAGCGCGGCGCGGTGATCGCTGACAACGGCCTGATCACCGCGATCGAGGAATCGCTGAACTCATCCGCCGGTATCCTATTTTTGCACCGAAACCTGTCCAACAACACCACCGACACAGTCACCATCCGCCGCCTTCTCATCACTTATTGGTCTGCGGTGCGTGAGACGTTTCCCAACGCATGGGGACTGCCTCCTACAAAGAGTCGCTTGATGCACGGAGTCGGAATCCGAGCCATGGGCCGCCTTATGGACAAGGTCATGGCGAATGTGGACTTGAACACCGAAGATCCGATTCTCAGCGCACGCGGAGAATTGTCGGTAATAAAAGAACAATGCCATTGGACACAGGGACGCTGGCCGGAACTCGGTGTCAACTGGAACGAACTTCAGAACACTCCGCGACATATCAGCACTCTCTCAAATTTCCTTATTCGTGTATATGTTCAGGCTAGGGCAAGCGCGTCGTGAAGTTCTATTTCCCCGATAGTCAGGACCTGGTCAGCCCCACCTATGATTTCCTCAGCGATGAGTACTCGCCAACGCGCGTACGCCAACGTGACGACCTCTACGCCCACGAGGTAGTCGGATCCCAACCCTACGACGGCATCCTCGTCAGCAAGGCGATTGTCGACGGATCAGCCAAGGGTTCGGGAAAGTACACTTCGGCGCAACGCGCGCGACTCTACCGAATGGGGGTACGCCGTTTCTTCAGACTTCCGGAGGGTATGGAATCCCTGGGTGACTGCGGTGCATTTAATTACATCGACGAGGAGCATCCTCCGTATACCGTAGATGAAGTGCTTGACTTCTACGAAGGGTGCGGTTTCGACGCAGGAGTAAGCATTGACCATGTCATCTTCGGGTTCACTCCAGCCGCCGATGACAGAGACGTGGATCCCGCGTGGGTGGACCGCCGATCCATATCGTTGAACCTGGCCGAACTCTTCATTGCCGAAGTCAGGCAGCGCAAGGCCAGCCTCGAACCCGTAGGCGCAGCCCAAGGCTGGAGCCCGAAGAGTTACGCCGACAGCGTCCAGCAACTGCAGGCAATGGGCTACCGCCGGATCGCCCTCGGCGGAATGGTCCCCCTGAAGACTGCCGAGATCCTCGCGTGCCTGGAAGAGATTGATGCGGTAAGGGCGGACGACACACAACTCCACCTCCTTGGCATCACCCGTGTTGACAGCATGGCGAAATTCAAGGACTACGGCGTAACGAGTTTTGACAGCACCTCAGCGTTTCGACAGTCCTTCATGGACGATCGCAACAATTACCATACCCGGAACGAGTCCTTCACCGCCATACGTGTACCACAGGTTGACGGAAACCCGTCCCTTAAACGCCGCATACTGTCGGGAACAGTATCCCAGGCAGAGGCGGTTGTAGCCGAACGAGAATGCCTCAAACGACTCCGCGCCTTCGACCTAGGTGAAGCCGACCTCGATGACGTGATCGATGCCTTGGCGATATACGAGGCACTCGCCAATGGCCCGAAGAAAAAGAGCTATATCGATTTCTATCGTCGAACCCTTGAGGCTTCCCCCTGGAAAACATGTCCCTGCGCCCTGTGCCGAGAGCACGGGATCGAAATCGCGATCTTTCGGGGCACAGAAAGAAACAAACGCAGGGGCTTCCACAATCTGACTGTGCTCGAATCAAAGATGCGGGAACTCGACATCGCATGATGGATGCCTGGTATCCTGCCATCTGACCTAGGAGATAATGTGGCCGATCGTTACACCCTTCGACTGCCGGCCTTGGAGATTCGCCAAGGAAGTCGACGGATCTACTGCTTCGCCGTGGACGGCAAGAAGATGCACGGCTTTGCCGCGGTGTCTCGAATCCACAGGGACGAAGAGAAGAATCTGCAGGGGTACCAGCGGCCCGAAGTACTGAGCCACATCCGCGCCATCCGCCGCTACCTGGAGTCCGACGGCGCCATGCTGCCGAACGCCATCGTCTTGGCGTTCGACCGCCGAGTAGAGTTCGTCAGCCACGGCCCGACCGGGAGTGTTGACTACGCGGTGCCGGGGGAGCTCGTCATACCGGTCGACGAAACCCAGTCCGACGACGAGAAACCGGCGTGGCTGGTCGACGGCCAGCAGCGTAGCGCGGCGATTCGCGACGCCGATCTTGCGGAGTTCCCTGTTGCCGCAGTCGGCTTCATCGCCGATGGTCCCGCCGAACAGCGTTCCCAGTTCATCCTGGTGAATTCCACCAAGCCGCTGCCCAAGGGGCTCATCCACGAGCTTCTTCCAGAGACCGCCGGCCATCTCCCGCCCTCGTATGTGCGGCGCCGTCTCCCTGCGAAGCTGATGACCCGGATGAATATCGATCCCGAAGGACCGTTCTACGGCAAGATCGCCAGCCCCACGGCTCCGGACGGGTACATCAAGGACAACAGCATCCTGAAGATGCTGGAGCACAGCATCTTCGAAGGAGCCCTGTTCCAGTACCGCAACCCCGTCGACGGCTCCGGGGATGTCGACCGCATGCTGCTCCACCTGCGGTCGTACTGGAAGTTGGTCCAGCAGACCTTCCCCGATGCCTGGAGGAAGCCGCCGCGGAACTCCCGCCTGACGCACGGTGTCGGCATTCAAGCCATGGGCTTTGTGATGGACGAACTTACCGAAGACATGCCCGCGGAAGGCGTCAAGTGCGAGCGGGTCAGGGCTGCGCTGCAGAGCTTGGAGCCCCATGTCGCCTGGACGTCCGGCACGTGGAAGTTCGGCGAAGGCGACGAACGCAAGTGGAACGGCCTTCAAAACACTCCGAGTGACGTGCACCTGCTGCACGCGCATTTGAAGAAGGTGATACGCAGGGCCGGGGTGCGGATCTGACCCCTCCGGAACCGCGCAATCACCGTGCACAAGTTGCGGGGTGCGTCCGCCGGCCTCCCTCTGGGCGCACCCCGCTACCGCCCCCTTCTACAAAGCCTGGGCGTAGGTTTTGAGCCCCGCAACAGCCTCTTGCACCAATGACGCCGATCCGCTTCCCCGGGCATACCTGATTGCATCCTTGTCCGCATAGGACTGGATGAACCCGGTCGCCGCGTGGGTGGCACAGCGGGTGGCAAGCACCACAACATGGGCGTTGCGCGCCTTTTCTCGGAGAGAGGGGGACCCCACCTTCTCGTGGGCTACCGAGACCTTCACTGCTGGAGCCACCCGCTCCAGCTCCTCTTTCGTACGGCTGAGCACCCTTTCATCGAGGGAGTAGAGCAGAAGGGACACGGGAGGGATGGCGGTGAGGGGGTCCTTCTCCTCCGGTTCCGCAGCCTCCTCCCATTCATAAGCGATCCCGAGCTCGCTCGACAACTTTCGTGCGAAGTCGCGCATCGAGGGGTCGAGGCGGCGCTGATGCTGGTGGAGCGGATTGAGCAGCGCCACCGCGAGGTTGGTCCGGGCGTCGGGCTCCGGGCAGGCAGCCAACACCAGCCGGTCCGCGAAGTCCAGCGCCTCTATTGCCTTGTCGGGAGACACCCACTGCGGGCATGTACCTCGCAGCGTCTCCAGCAGTTCCGTGTAGGCCACTGCCGGCGGCGACGACCGCAGAGCGATCTCCGTAAGCGAGTGCAGCACCAGGAGGTCGACAGGAGCGAACTTGTCGAACGAGACCGCGTAGGTGATGAGTTCCATCGCGGTGGCGGGAGCCGACCTGTCATAGCCGACGGCCTCGATGAAGGGACTGACCAGCGATTGCCAGACCCTCTCCCACTGTGCATCGTCCAACTCCCCGAGACGCTGACTGAGTTGCGTGTCGTACTCCGCCGGCGAGGGCCATTCCCGCCAGATTTCGTCGGTGCTGGCACTCTTGCTGTCGATGGCACCGGCGGCTGCCAGGTCGATCAACTCCAGCCAGGACTGCGGCTTCGCCCTCGCCGCGTCTTCGTCGGCGCTCGGTGTATCAGGGGTCGCCTTTTCCGGCACGGTGCGGGCATCGGGCGCGGGGCGGGGATGCCGCAGCAGCAGAGCAGCCGCCTCCCGCGCGACGCAGACGGGTACCGCCGCCTCACGGCCGCCCTGACCCAGCGCGGCCCATATCCGGTCGACATCGGCGGGGTGCCTGCGTCCCAGCGCGGCCGTCAGGAGCACGGTCACCGCCTCATCGCCGTACTTCAGGGGATCCTCGTGCAGGGGGAGGTTGATGGGCCCCGCATCGCGGAGAGTTGCGATCGCAGCCTCGACATCTTCTCGCTCCAGCGGACTCCGTAGGTGCACCGAGTACACCGCGTTGAGCACTGCCTCTTTCACTGGCACGGGCGGGTCCTGGCGAAGGACCCTGCCCAGCCCTTCCATGGTGAGAAGTTCTGCGGCCAGACCGAGGCGATCCAAACGCTTGATGCGGAGGTGGGCGAGGTTGGTCGCAGAGACTCCCCCGCGCGCCGCGATCTCCTCGAGCAGCGACTCCGAGAGCGGCGCGCCTCCAGAGGTGAGGGCCGCCTGGAAATCGGCGAGCAGTCTCCCCAACGGCTTGGGGATGCGCCATTCCCGCCGCGGGCCGACCATTGTCACCTGCTGCATCAGTCCCAGGGCCTGCCGTAGGGCAACACGGTGGTGGGGGGCCTTGCCTGTCTCTACGACAAAGGTGGATCGCTCCTGTGCGAACTCGATGACGGCTGCATCGACAGGGTCGCTGGGGTCCAGACGGGCTGGAGCGGCGATCCCTTGAGTAGCGAAGCTCGGGCCGGCGAACGCTTGAAGGAGTTCACGGATGTAGGGGACATCGGCGTCTTTAAGCGCGATCACGTAGATCCCAAATCGATCATCGCTTCTGACCAGGCGCGGCAGAACCACGGGAGCGTCGCTTACGACTTCGAGGCGGTCCAGGAAGGGGCGATAGAGATCGGGATACTGGCGAATGTAGTCGTAGGCATCGTTGCCAACGCCGAAGAACCGATCAGCGAGCGTCTTGAGGCGGCGGCGAGCCTCAGCGACTCTGTCTGGTTGCGGGGGGTTGCTGTCGGTCACCACTCAGACTCTCCACTGTTGCGCGAAGTCCAGGTGCGTCTGGGAGACTCCGCGGCTGTCGACTGTGTACGTCACCTGCTCTTTACTGCTACCGAGCCCGTTGACCGTGAAGTTCATCGACCCGGTCAGCATCCAGTCCCGCCCGCAGATCGTCTTCTCGTGGACGTCGGGATCGAGAACCACGTGCAGTCGCCGATTGTCGCGCACCAGGGAGCGGAGACGGGCAATGAACGTTTCGTTGTGCGCCCCCGGTCTGGTGACCACATGGACTCGCGCCCCCGCGGCGGCGATAAGCGCGAGCATCTCCGAAAGTCGGCATCTCGCCGATGGGCTTCCACCGAGGACCGCGTCGAACGCTCCGCGGGAGTTGTCGAGCACCTCGACGTCACTGATCCAGCCGGAGACGACCCAGAGGTCGTGTCCTGGCGCGATGAGTTCGGCAAGCAGCACCGACGCGATCAAGGAGTCCGCCCGCAAGCCGGTCCCGACACCGGTGCGCACGGTCCGTTCAAGACTGCTCACTGCTCGGCCTCCCGAAGCTCGACCCGGACCCTGAACTCACTGCCGTATCGGGTGATGTCCTCGACCTCGCCGTAGATCCGCATGACATCGCGGTCGACAGCCAACGCCGGTATGCGCGCCACGGCATCGCTAAGGGCCCGGCGGTCACCAGTGGGGCAACTCAATTCGACCGCGCCGGCATCGGCGATCGCCTCCTGGTAGCGCTGCTGCCAATCGGGGTCCGTGACGTCGATGCGGGGCAGGCGCTCGTCGTATGCGGCCTCGAGAAGGAGGCGGTCGAGAACCATCGGCCGGTCCAAGAACGGCTGGTAGTGCTCCAGGTGGTGATTGCGCGCGCGCTCTCCGCGCGGCCAGAGCACACTGAATGCCTGATCCGCGCTGAGTTTTTGACGCCCTCCGATGTCGAGCTTGCCGGAACCGACGGTGTAGGCGATGATTCGCGCGTCGATCTCGATTCCGAGCCGCTGCTGGAGCCGGTCCCACGCGCGAACCAGGCCCAAAGCGGCCGCGTCGGTGTCAGGGCCGCTACCAGGGCGAAGAAGGCGCGTGGAGAGCGAGGCGATGGCGCTGTGCTGCGGCGGTCCGTCGAGTTCCGTCCACGCGTCGCGGAGTTGGCGCAGGGCATGGTCGGACTCCTCGGCCGACTGTGCCGCTCGAAGGCGTTGGACGGCCTTTGCCGCGGCGCCTGAAGGGGAGTCGTGCACGACGTGCTGCAGGAGCCGGGTAAGTGTGGCGTCGACGTACTCGTACTCGTTGGGCTGCAAGGACTTGCGCACCAGGGACCAGAAGCGCCGCGGATCATCACTGTAGAACCGCACCAGGTTCTCGATGACCCCCAGACCGCCGATCGAGGTCTCGCTGAGCCAGATGGTGGCCGGGGTGCCCGGCGAATGCTCTTTTTCGACGTCGACGATGATGTCGGTGTCCTGAGCGTCTGGACAGGCCCGGAGTGTGGCGTCGAGAATGGCGGCAGCCAAGGTGTCGGCGTAGGCGCGGTGAGCAAGGACCGCCGTGCGCTCGGCCACGTCCTTCGCGACGAGGAGTTGGCCGGCGCGGTCCAACGCCTCGATGACGACGGGATCGTGGCTGAGTTCGGTCAGTGCGGCGCTGAGCCGACTGGCGACCTGCGACGGCGACTCGGCCGTCTCGTCGCCCTCGCGGTAGAGCACGCGGAGGATCTCGTCCAGCCGGTCCCGCCAAGAGCCGTTTGCGAGGGTGGCCAGCACCTCCTCAGAGCTGCGGTCGGTGTCGTCCAGGCCGGCAAGGGAGAACGCGGTCAGGTAGATGAGAGCCAGCCAATCGCGCTGGAAGGTGTTGGCCACCTCGGCCAGGCGCGGATCCTCGGCGACCGTGCGGAAGAACGCTTTGGAGCGCCATTCCGGTGACTGGAGGTAGTCCTGGACCGACGGGTCGCCGCTGTCGAGAGGGGCGATCCGGATCCGCATCGCGTCCACATCGAGGGTGAAACCGAGCGCTGTGGGCCGGCCTCCATGGGTGTAGGTGATTCTGCGACGCTGGCTGCCTCCATTCCCCTGCCAACTGACCTCGCAGTCGGCTCCATAGGTCAGGCGACGAACCTCGACCGCGTTCCCCCCGACATGGGTCGCGAAGGCCACTGACATCACTCGGGAACGCCATGGAGACGGATCAGGGACATCGGCTTCGCTCGGGGGGATGTCGTCCGCCCCGGAGATTTCCGTGGCCCAGAGCGGCCGGCCTTGGGAACGGTCGGCGATGTCGTCGGGCGGCGTGCTCAGTTGGATGCGGTCCGGGCGAATGACCTGGATGCCCGGCTCCGCAGCACCGGACCGCCATTCTCCCTGAGGATGCGCCTCGCACACGATGTCCTCAAGTTCGAGGACATCACCGTCGCCGTCGGGAATGGGCAGCCAGGTGCGGTGGTCGTCGCGCTTGTGGCCGTAGCGGCGGCTAACGCGTCCCGGCACGGCTTCCCTGAGAGCCTTGGCCACCGGCATGTGCTCCTGGGTCTCACCGTCCCCGAACGGGAGATCGAATGTGACCTCCGGCAGGTTGAGCGAGTCGAAGAGGGTGCGCGTGATGAACTCAGGCAGCACCGCGTTCGGCGCCGCGCCCGGATCGTTGCTGAGCGGTCGCCATTTGCTGCGCAGGCGACGCAGTGCCGTGGGAGCGACACCGAGCAGCAGCGATCGCGGTTGCTCCCACAGAAGCGCCTGCACCTCGTCGGCATCCACCTGAAGAGCCCGCTCAAGGTAGCGCGCAAGGTCGGTGTGCAGATCTTCGTCTCCGCGCAGAAGGCTTTCGATGCGATCTGCGAGCCAACTGCGATCCGGTGAGTCAGCCTTGTTCAGGTCCCACGGCTGCGACAGCAACTGGCGGGCGTCGGCCCAGCCGTACCTGTGGCGGAGGTCGCGCCCGAGCCAGTCGATGAAGACCTGGGCGGCCTGGATCTTGAGCACGTACCGATTGCCGACCGGCAGGCTGCGTGCCTGCAACTCCGGAGCGAACAGAGACTCATAGCCCTGATAGGCGAGACGGTCGCGACCGTAGTCGGACAGGACGACGATGGTTACCGGCCGGGTGCCCCGCCGCCGACCGGCACGCCCGCGGCGCTGGAGGAACGCCGCCGAATCGTAAGGTGCCTTGTGCTGGAGGACAAGACCAACGCGGGGATCGTTGAACCCCACCTCCAGCGAGGCGGTGGCGACGATGAGGTCGGCGCTGTGGCTGACACCGGTGTCCTGGGACGACGTGCGTCCTACTTCGAGCGCGTGGGCCGTCAGTCCTCGATCGAGGTGGTGCCCGATCTTCGTGACGAGGTCCCACGACTGGCCGTCGCGGTAGCGAGCGTCGTGCTGAGGCAGGTCGGGGGACCGCAGCGCCGCGAGAACCGTCCTTCCCCCGGCGAGGCGCTTTCCGTACCGCGACTGCTTGCCTTCAGCGTCACGCAGATCGTTGTAGAAGCGGTTGGTGACGTCGAGGTCGTCGGTGAAGACGAATCCGGTACTGCCGAAGAATTGGGCCGCAGGGTCGTTCGGATACTCCTTGGGTACCAGGAACCGGCCGAACAGCATGGCCGTCTGGATGGACGTGGAAAGGAGGCTGGTGCCCGAGGTCGGGTCTCCCCGGAGAGCGATGGCGTACTCACGGCTCTCCTCCTCCATGGCGTCAGGCGCGGGCTGAATGTACTGCACGTCAGACGGCGACAGTCCCGTCAACTGCGCGAAGAACCCCTCTGCGTCTTTCAGCGTGGCGCTCAGACCGACGAAGGTGACGCCTTTCTGGGCGGCGTGGCGCCATCGCCGCAGTAGCAGGGCCACCTGGGCCCCTTGGATACCGGAGTAAGTGTGCACCTCGTCGAGCAGTACGAGGGAGGGGCGGGGGCCACCCAACCAGCCGAGAAGGCTGCCGAGTTCCGGATTCGCGCTGTGGCGGTTGAGCATCTCCGCCGTCGCGAACAGAAGGTCCGGGCGCCGGGAAAGCAAAGTGTCGCGGGTGAGCGCGAGGCGCCCTTCCGGGATGGTGTTCCCGCACTTGGCACATACCAGTCGCTCGATGTTGCCCCTGCGATCGTTCTCCCGCCAGACCAGGTCGCCCACGGCGCATCGCGGGCAGGTGAGATATGGGCATACCCACCCTTCGCGGACCCGACGCCAGTTCTTGTAGAGGGAGCTCTGGGTTTTGTCGAGCTCCTGGGCACGCCATAGCGTGTCGGCGTACAACGCACCCAACCGCAGCGGACGCCCTGATCCCCTGGCGAACGCGTCGGCGATGACTTCCGCGGTGCTCAGGGCCTCGCGCACCTGGTCCCGCAGCAACTCCACCCTGGGGTAGATAGCCAGGGTCTGTACAGGCGGAACGCCCTTGCCGGCCGCCTCGGCCATTGCCGCGAACGCCGGCAGGTAGAAAGCAAGAGTCTTACCGCTGCCGGTGCCCGCGCCTACGATGACGCCTCGGCTCTTCCCGCTTCGCAGGGAACGAAAAACCGCCTCGGTGGCGTCCACTTGGAAGCGGGAGAGGTTGCGCGCCCCGATCTGCTGGGCCGCGACCTTGCCGGCGAGGTCACTCCACCCCTTGAGCCGTGACAAGTGCCCCAGGGCCTCAGCAGGGGGGACG
Organism: Streptomonospora nanhaiensis; assembly: GCF_013410565.1. NCBI lineage: Bacteria > Bacillati > Actinomycetota > Actinomycetes > Streptosporangiales > Nocardiopsidaceae > Streptomonospora > Streptomonospora nanhaiensis. The sequence continues at coordinate 3,836,515 of NZ_JACCFO010000001.1, read as the reverse complement.
TCCCGCTTCGGGTATCGGCGGGGCGCCGTGTGCAGGCGGTAGTCGGCGACAAGGCGCTTGCCCTTCTGCCACCAGTTCTCCGGGGGCTCCGCAGACGAAGGCCACGTCTGGAACACCTGCCGCAACTGCGCCGTGAGCCGCAAGGCCTCAGCGAACCTGCTCCTGTACTGCGGGGGCACCGTTCCGGGGACCTTGAAGAGGAGTGCCCGTTGACACAGGCGTTCCAGTACCGCCTCAGGTGTTGTGTCAGTGGAGGCGGACGGGTCATCGGCCAGTGCGCGCTCGATGGCCTGACGCACCTCGTCTTCAGACAGGCTGCCGCCGGTGACGCCCCACGAAAGCAAGGGGAGTTCCTTGTCTTCGAGCTCGTTCAGCAGACGGTTGATGAATTCGGGGGGTAGCACCGTCAAAGTTCCTTCCTGCGCAACTCGACCGCGCCGTCCCACGCATGGGTACGCAGCAGCGCGACCTCCTCGTCTGTCAGATCGCGCAGGGTCAGGCCGCCGCGATCCAGGCGCTCGAACAAGGCCACGAGTTCTTCGGGGACATCCCCGAACTCCTCCAACTGCTCCTTGAGGTGGTCGTACTGAGAGAGGAACATCGTCAGCGTGGTGGCGGTCGGCACGTCAGCGGCGGCTTGTTTCCTGAGATCGCGCAGCATTCGACGTGCCTCGTCCTGGCGGGTCCGCTCAAGAACCGGGATGTTGCGCAGGGGCAACGAGGCCAACCGCTCCTGCGCCCAGGCGTGCCAGCCCTCCTCTACCTGGGCGGACACCTCCTTGGCTGTCCTTTCGATGTTCCTTCGTGCGTCCGTGAAGGCACGATTGTCGGGTAGACCACCCGCCGCCTTGCGTCGCAATGTGTCAAGGGCGCCCTGTGTCGACGTGCGGGGCATGTCCGCAGCGGTGTGGGTGGCAAGAGCCTTTGCGGCCTCGAGGCTGCTTCGGAGTCCACTCAGAGCGGCGGTGGTCTCGTCGACTCGTTGAGCGACACGCTTGGCCTGCTCCACCCCTTGGTTACTGGCGTCCAAGCGGCGGATCTCACTCTGGAGCTTCAGCGCCTTGTCGAGCACCGAGGACGGCTCGGGCGCGGTCACTGTTCCGGCTCCTTTTCATACTCGGCCACGAGAGCCCCCCAGTCGTCAAGAAGGCCCTGGACTCGCTCTGCGGCGGAATCCCCGAGGGAGTCACTGCGTGCCGCAGCCTGGGCCAGTGCTTCATCCAGCCATGTGTCACCGGCGATGAGGAAGGTATGAATGACGTGGAGGGATTCACCCCTATCCCGAGAAGCGGCGATGACTCGCGCCTCCCAACGCTCCCCCTCGTGTATGTCCCGGACCTTCGTGAGGTCGCCCTCCAGCGTGCCGACCACCTGCCAGTCAGCGGCCGCCGCTTTATCGATCAGGTCGGTGAGGCGTCGCTTCGTCTCTGAGGACGGGCCCAGACCCACCGAGGCTGTGCCATCAAGGGCTTTCGCCACCGCAGCGGCCGCTTCCCGCCCAGAATCACCAGCGGGCAACCGCTTCCGCACACTATCCAGGCGCTGCGACAATTCCGCTACTTGCTGTTCGATCAGCGATTCCCAGTTGGAAAACCCCCGCACCGCGTCCGCAATCCAGGAGGGGAGCCTGTCCGGCGGCACCCACCGCCATACAGAAGCCGCCTCCCGCAGGAGGGGGAGAGCACGCGCCGCGTCGATGAGACGAACGGCGCCCGTAGTACCTTGGGCCACGCCCAGACTCAAGCGCAGCCGTTCCACGAGATCGCGTCTGCGGGCCACGTGGTGCTCGAGGACCGAATTCCACTGGCGGATCCTCACCTCGTGGTCCTGGCGCTGCCAGTCCTCGCCGTAGTCCAACGCCGCGGAAAGCAACTGCTGCTCACTCATATCGGGCCGGGCCTGGCCGGCGAGCGCTGCTCCCAGCAGTGATGCGCGGATCCCCATGACCAGATCGGAGTCGTCGATCTCCAGTTGCCGGCGGATCTCCAAATTGAAGGTGCGGGCATGGACATCTGCCAGGCGGGCAAGCCGCCTGACGTCCTCCGCACGCGGGCGACCGGCGTTGGCCTGGATTTTGACCAGGCTCTGGAAGAACAGGCTGTTGGCGGCGCTGCGCCTGAAACGAATGGGGGCCGAATCCGCGCCAATGCGGTTCTCACCGCCAGCGCCCTCGATGGAAACGATGACCGAGGAATTCTGCCAGACCTTTTCCGACTTCAAAGCCGTCTTGGTTATCTCCTTCATCGGCGGGGACTGCCACCGGTATCGAAGCCTGACAGCCTCCATCACGATGCCGCGGATCTCGCGAGCGACCGCCTGCGGAAGGACCTTCTCGCGGCTCGCCCACTCCTCGATGATCAGGAGGCGTCGACGCAGCGATTCGGGAAGTTGTTCGCCTTCTGAAGGAACGGACTTCGCCTCTGTCGCCTCTACTCGCCTGTCAGGAGACCTCGGCGGCGCCAACCTGCCGAGGGCGTCGTCGTCCTGCGGTAGCGGCCGGAAGGCGAACGCACCGAGAATACCTGCCTCGATGTCCCGGGGGTCATCCGGCGCATCGCCCCAGAACTCCAATAGGAGTTTGCGACGTTCTCCGTCCAACTCGTCGAGGAGATCCACCTTCTCGGAGACTGGAGTGCTCAACGCCTTGTCCTGCTCTACCTGTCGGAACCTCTCGCGGAACCTGCTGTCGGGGAAGGTTCCTTCCGCGATCGCCGAGGCGTGCTCCACCAGGACCGGCCGCACCACGCTCCCGAGCACTGTACGAGGAATGAAGGCCAATGGCTGGTTGGCCGGAGCGACGGAGTGCACAGCGCGGACGAGGGCGGGACGGTTGAAGGGGTAGAGCCCGTATCCCTCCTGGGTGACCCCGAAGGCGTTATGGCACTCCGCCATAACCGGACATGTCTCACACTGGTTGGGAGCGTTCTTCCCCCCCAGGCGCTCGATCGCCTCGCGCCCCAGGCGGGCGGCGTTGAGGTAGCGGCCGACGAAAGAAGCGATCGGTTCCGTGCCGATGTCGTCTTCGCTGAACGGGACGTCCAGGTCGTAGACGTACCCCGCCGTGGCGGCGGAGACCCGGGTCATCGCGGTCTCCGGAAGATCCTGGAAGTAGCCGGTCGTCACAGCCATCAACGTCCGCACGGGCGCGTACTTCACTCGTCCCTCGCGATGGGCGGCCTCGGTCACCGCGTCGAGGAGTTCCCGCTGGACCCCTTGGATAAGGGCGAAGTCCTCGATGAGGAGCACGATCTCCTTGCCCTGGCGGGCGTATGCCTGCCGCACCTGGAGCATGGCCTCATGCAGCCGCCCCGTTCCCAGGTTCGCGACGCTGCGCACCGCGGCTTCCAGGTGCTGGTTCAAAAGGTCAACGGCGGCCGCCTGCAGAGCCGACCGCGCCACCAGGTGCCGCATGAGGCCGGCGGACACCTTGGCCGCCTGCGTCGGGTCTTTGAGGTCCAGCGGCAGGTCGTCGACGGTGAAACCGGGCGGACGTTCCGATGCGGTGCTCTCGCGGTTGTGCAGCAACTGGTGAGCGAGCTGGGGCACAAACCTGCCTGGAGCCAGCATGTGCTCCTGGATATAGGGGTCCTGGAGGATCGTCGCCAGTCCCCTGGGCCCGACGAGCACGCGCGCGTCCCCCGACATCTCCCTGCTGCTGGTCGCGGCGAGCGACTCATTGAGGGCATTGATAAGGCGACGCGCCACCGCGGTCTCGTCCGCGCCTTCGCTGAAGGAGTTGATGTCGTTTCTCAGGCTCGTCAGAGCATCGTCCTCGATCCCGCGGAGGAGTTCCTCGATCACGGCTTTGAGGCTGGTCCGCGACTTCTCCAGATAAATCACCTGGCGCTTGTCGGATGGGGGGACCTGTTCACGCACCCAGCGCACCAGATGGGACTTGCCGGATCCTGAGTCGCCGACCACCGGCATCAGAAGCGCGCCTGTGTCGGCCCTCCGATTCAGGAAGTCGCCGAGGACGGTCGTTTCGTCGACCACCGAATCCGTATCGGTCGGGGTCAACCGCCGTCCTTGGATCCGTGCCCGCCGGATTCGGAGGGGAGCGTGCGTGGCGAGGAAGACGGCCGGCGAAGGGCTAATCGCCTCGGTGTTGATCGTCGTGGCCGCGTTTTCCGGTGTCCAGCACAGGAAGCCTTGAAAGTCAGCCACGGATCTCCTCCATCAGGCGAATGGAACTGCATTGGAGCGGATGTACTGATTCGGGGTCATGGATGCTGAGCCAGTGGCGTGCGTCGGCATCACGCTCGAGTGTGATCCAGCCTTCGTGCTCTCCCCTGAGGAGTGCGAAGGACAGCGCCGCTCCGGCCGCGTCCTCGCCTGGCGAGGGAACGCCTACGGCGACGGAGTACTCGCCGCCCGGCAGCACCGGCAATTCGCGGCGGAGACGGTGCAGCATGTCCACGGCCCCGAGCGCGTCCCCGGGGCTCCAGCATCGCCTGAGTACCTGTTTAACCGCCAGCGTGCAGTCGGGTGTCAAGCGGTCGGTCCACAGGGACGGAGCGGCAAGCCCGAGTGCGGTCGACCAGTAGGCGAAGCGCGTCCATCTGAAGTCGTTGATGATCGCCGGTCTGACCTGGGGCTTGAGGGCATCCTTCTGCCGGGCCTGCGCCTCCTCCCAGTTGAGAGCCGTTTGATGAGGTTCGAGAGACAGGAACCAGCACAGCGCCCGCGTGAGGTCGCGGGCATCCTTCTGGCTGTCGTTTTCGCCGATCCCGGTGTTCCATTGAGGTGCCAGCACCGCGTCTCGCAGCACCTCGTGGAAATGGTCCGCATCGTGGCCGTCGCATTGCCGGGCCGCGCCGGCCAGCGCGAGTTGACCACCTTCATCGGAAACCAGCCCGTAGTCGCGCAAGGTGTTCACGGCAAAGGTGAACATCTTCCCTTCGTCGCGCAGGGCCGGGGGGTTCAGCAGTTCCCTGACTCGTTCGAGCCGCATCGGCCTCTTGGCGGTGCTGAGCAGGCGCACCACCGTCCACATGGGTGTCGGAAGCGATGCGGGGTCGTTGAGAAGAGCCACTACAGGGTCCTCCAGGCAGTCTGGACCGAGATGCTCGGGGTGTGGATGTCGGCGAGAGGGGAACCAGGTCTGTCTGGATGCTCCAGAGTTCGAGGATGGACCAGGTAGAGGACGTCCGCACTCTCGAAGCGCAATCGCGTCAGGTAATCCATGGCGGTGGCCTGGGAGCCGAGAACCCAGATCACAGGGCGGGGATGCCTCTGCAAGAGGTCGCCGTCGTTGTCGTGCACGACTGGATGGGGCAGCGCGCCAGACTGGATCTCCCGTACTTCGGCAGCGGTCAATCCGTCGCCGCCGATGGTTGGCATACCTCGGCGGCACAGGACCGTCAGCAACTGCGGGAGGAGGTGCCGGCGTTCCTGCTCGGTGTCCCAGGTGATGCTGAGGCAGGTCTGCCCGGGCGGCAGGAACCTCCCAAGAACCCCGCCCGGGTGGTGTTCGGGCCATGCGACCACTGGCGGGACCGGCACCCATGGCCGCCGGTAGAAACCCACCAGGTCCTGACCGGGCAACCCCCCGTTGCGGCAACTGGGGCACCCTCGGCACGCTGCGGCGGTGGTCAGCCCTTCAACGACGTAGTACTCCGCGAGGACCTCGCCGATGCATCTGTCTCCCCGCAGCGCTGAACGGAGTTGTTTCAGACCGAGTCGCTGGCTCTCTAGAATGCGCTTCCTGGTTCGATCGAACGTTTCCAGAAAGTGCGTTCGATCATTCGTCCTGCCATCGCGTAAGGCAACCACGATGGAACTGACGACCGTATCGGAAGGGGCCCCTACATACTTCTCCCCCGGATCGTCCGCCGCTTCAGAGGCCGGGTCCGAGGCTTCCGGAGCCGAAAGGGTGATCATCCCGGCTCTGGCCATGAGGTTGAGCGTACGGATGTTCCAGAGCCGATTCTGATCATAGCCTTCCGAGAGGTGGGAAGGTAGGACGTCAAGGTTTACGCGGAATGACTCAGTGCCCCTCTGACGGGAATTGTCTTGGTACATGGCCTTCCAGCGATCCTCGGCCTTCTCCGGCCCGATGATCCGCGTGGAGTTGAGTTTTTCGGCAACGGGCAGATCACCGCGCGTGGTCGCCAAGTACGCCAATGAAGGTGTGCCGTCCCGTCCACCGCGCCCGACCTCCTGGTAGTACCGGTCCACCGTTTCCGGAAGACAGGCGTGCACGATCGTCTTGGCGTCGGGGATATCGACTCCGAGACCGAACGCCGAGGTCCCCACTACCACGTCGAAGAGGGTAGGCACCGGGCCAGCGAGAGACCGACCGCCCCAGCCCTCCAGAGCTGCTTTACGGGTATCGTCATCGGCCTTTCCGGTGATGTGCGTAACCCGTTGCAGACCGGCGTCGCGAAGCCGCGTCGTCCATGCTTGGGCGTCCTCCACCCGGGACACGTAGAGGACCATCGGTCGAGGCAGCAGCGTCAGAGCCCGCAGAACCGCGGTCGTTCGCGCCTCCTCGGAATCAAAGGTGTCGACGTAGTAACTCGGCTCCTCCCGGATCTGCGAAGCCCAGACGAACTCAGTGCCCCCTCGGCCGCCGAAGAGGTCTCGGATCGTGTTGACCTGCTCCTCCGTCAAGGTCGCGCTCATCGCGACGGTGCGCGGGGCACGCCCTTCGGGAGCGATGCGCAGCCATGTGCCGTGCTGGCCGGCGATCGCCTGGTAATCCGGGCGAAAGTCCGTCCCCCACTGGTCGACCAGGTGCGCTTCGTCGATGACGAAGTAGTGGAAGAGGCCGCTCTCCGCGACGTCCTCCAGCGTCTCCTTGAGTCCTTTGGCGACGGACTCGGGCGAGGTGATCAGCACCTTCTGCCGACCTGAGCGAAGGTCGTCCCGCAGGCACTCCTTGATGTCGTCGGCCAGGCCGCCGGTGTAGGCGTAGTGACCGCTCGGCGAGCCGTGGCCGGTCTTCTCCATGATTCCGCGGAGCCGCTGCTCCATGTCGAGCGCCAGCACGACGGTCGGTACGACGATCACCGAGACACCGCTCTGCCGTCCCCTCAGCAGTGCCGCCGCGAACGCCACGTTCGTCTTGCCGTTCCCGGTGGGGAGACACACGACGGTTGTGCTTCCGGGCGGGGCGAGGACGACGCTCCGCGCCGCCTGCCGCTGGCCGGCCGAGAGGTAGTTCCCGAAGCCGACTCCAAGAGCGGTGTCCCAGAAAGGATCGCTCGCGCAGTCCTCGAACTGTCGTCGCTGAACGGAGTCGGCGCCGAGGTAGACCTGTTTCAGATCGGCCTCCGCCGCGGCGGCCGCGGTTCCTTCGGGGGTCGGCGGGTGCCAGGGGTCGGCCCAGACGTTCAGTGTCCCCTCCGCCGTTGGCAGCACCCGGCAGTGAGCCTCTTCCCATTGGTCCTGCGTTGGGAACTGCGGCACTGACGGGATCACCAAAGGCGTTTGGTTGCCCCGGGCATGGGCTTCCAGCAGGACCTGCCGGGTGATGGCGGCGATGTCCCGCCAGCCCGCCGAACCGTCGTCAAGGCCCGCAAGGGCATCCCTAAGGCGGCGGACGGTGCCCGAGAGTTCGCGTTCGACGTTGGACTTCGGCCATTCAGCGAAGAGGCGACTCGCTTCCGCCCAACCGTCATATGCCACTTCGCACCCTTTCGAACCCCGACCGCACAATGCAGGACGCTGCCACAACCCGAACGGTTGGCTCGGAAAGTCCTTCGATCAGCGCTTCGGTGACATCGACGTTCAGCAGCAGGCTCTCCGAGTCGCTCACCAAGTGGCCGGCGGCATGGCGGGCCAGAGCCTGTGCCCGGATCACGGCGTTGCGCTCGCGGGCCCGCTCCTGCGCCTGGGCGCACTTCCGCTCAAGGTCGGTGACCTCGGTCAGTCGCTCTCGGCATATCCGCTCGGCCGCGCGTGCGGCCCCTTGGTATCTGTCCCAGCCTCCGAAAATATCGATAAGTCCCTTGATTCGCTGGAGGTTGTAGTTCCGATCTCCGGATTTCTTGTCGTAAGGACGTCCCAACCAAGCATTCAACTGCGGATCTGTCACCGGCATGTCACTTCCGGACGGAATCCAGACCCTGAGCATGAAAGGGGGAAGGACCCGGTCCGCCTGGCGCCTCAGTTCGGTACTGGCGTCGAACGATCCCGTGTCCAGTTTCAGCGCACCGCCGATATCCGCTTCCACGAGGAAATCGAAACCGAAGTACGGAACGGGCGCTCCCGCGAAGGAACGGTCGAGTCGGCGGAACGCGGCCGCCTGCCCCCGGTCGTCGATACGGAGCAGGGAACCCAGGGCGTCGACGAGAGGGTTGCCGTGCCGGAGAATACGGGTGCCGGGAGTCCGCAACGCGGCTGAGCGGTTGAAGACTCCCTGCGCGGACTCCGGCCGGATCCGCTGCCTCTCCCGGCCCCAGAGCCTCGGATCGAGCAGGGGCTGCGAACCGGTGATGTCGAAGACGTCTCTTCGCCTTCCCTGAACCTGGCGCTCCTCGGCACGGAGTTCGATCCCACCCATGCCGGAGGTGTAGTGCAGCAACGCCTCGCGGGTCTCACGCCACCGCGTTTCGAACTCATTGAGCGCGAGTGCGACGTCATGGGTCTCCGAGACTGTGGAGTGGATGGACTCAAGCATGTCCATCTTGTCGATCGCGGCGCGTGCGGCGGCCAACTCCGCCCGGACCGTGCCGACGCTTTCGGCAAGCCCGTCGACGCTCTGCTCAAGTGCGAGCCGCCAGGTACGCGGCAGTCCTTCGGCGATCGCGTCCTGGAGCGTGGAGACGGATTCGGTGAACAGCCCGTAGCCATTCTCCAGCAGTTCCGCCCAGGCTTCGGTGAGGGTATCCGCATCGACACCGGCTATTCGGTACTGGTCGGCCGGTGCGGACGCGTGGATCGTCTCCATACCGCGATAACGGTCGATCCGTCCGAGCCGCTGCTCCAACTGGTTAGGCGACCAGGGGAGCCGCGCATGGACGACCGTGTCGGCGGTCTGCAGGTTCAGCCCGTCTTCAGCGGAGTCGTCGGCGATGAGTACGGCGGTCTTGACTTCGGGGGACCGCCACGCTGAAACGGCGCGTTCAGCCTCGTCGGCGCCAACCCGGTGAGTGTGTTCGCCGATTCGCACCTTCGGGAAGCGTGCGCGCATCCGTGCCGCCAGTTCCACAGCGAGCGTTCCGGGGCCGCAGAAAACGACGGCGCGCTTCCCTCGAAGCACCGGCACGATGGCGCGGATAAGCCCGTCGATTCCCGCTGCTGTACCGCCTTCGTCGGTGAGGCGGGCCTCAAGCGAGTCGAGCACGGCGTCCTCGACAGTGAGGACCGGGGCTTTGGCGAGTGCGGCCTGTTCCCGGGAACTCAGGCCAGCAGACCTGGCTCCGTCCGGATCACCGCGGACACGCCAGCGGAGCGCTCCAAGGAGGTCTCCCGCCACGACTCCGCAGCGGGAGGCGAGGACCGCCAGGACCATGGCGTAGGCCGGGGCATCCTCGGTGCCACCGGTGTCCAACAGGTAGTCCCAGACCGCGCTCTGCCACTCGGACACCGCGACTTCGGTGGCTTCGTGGACCGGGGTATCCACGCGCAGGGGGGCGGGCGCCTGCCGTCCGCGGACCTCGTAGGGCGCTATGTCCGAATCCGGGTCATCCCGGAGGACTGTGTCGCGGCGGTGCCGAATCACGCGTCGATGCAGCCGGTATGCCTCGCTGAGGTGCCCTCGCACCGCTTGGATACGTGCCGTGAGTTCAGTCGGAGCTACGCCGGACTTGAGTTCGTCATCCTCGTCCAGCAGGTCCAGGACCGCGGAACTCAGTTCGTCGAAGCGCCTGTCTTCGGCGGGCAACTGCTCCCGGATGTCGGCGATTGAGGACGGAAGCAAGGGAGTGAAGTCACTGTCCAGGCCGTAGACGCTGTCGGCCAGACGTTCACGCAGTTCGTAGCGGTGCTGGAACGATTCGCGGTCGTTCCAATCGTAGAGAACGGGATCGAGCAGATGAAGCAGGCCCAGGTGGGTCGTGTAATGGGAGGTGACCGGTGTCGCCGAAAGCAGCAGCAGTCGCTCGGCGGAATGCGCGAGGGCGGTCAACTCCCGATAGGGAGACTCCTCCGGCCCGCTGTCCTGAACCAGCCGGTGAGCCTCGTCAACCACGAGGAGATCACAGCCGTGGTGGGACGTCCAGCGCTCGGGGTCTTCGTGGGCCACGACCTTGACCTTCGCCGCAGGGAAGTCACTGATGAAGAAGCGGTCCAGCAGTTCACCGATCCACTGGCGACGCAGCATCTCGGGGGCGAGGACGGCGATATGGGCGTTCCGGTTGTCGATCAACGTCTGCCGGATGACGAACCCGGCCTCGATGGTTTTTCCGAGGCCGACCTCATCGGCCAGGAGGTACCGCTGCACTGGATCGGAGAGCACGGTCAGCGCGGCATGCACCTGATGGGGATACAGTTCCACGGCGGACGAGAGAAGCGCGAACGTGCTGGCGCTTGCACACCGCTGTGCGATCAGGTTTCGGAGCAGCCCCATCCGCGCGTCCTGGAACGCGGACTCGCTGCCGCCGGCGGCGAGGACGGTTACGGGGTCGCGGACCGGGAGGTCCCAGCGGATGCGCAACTGCCCCTCGGCAACCGGCAGGTCGTACTCGGCGTTCGGGAACCGGATGAAGTAGCGGTCGTCTCCCGACGCCCCCATGACCCGGCCGGCCATCCATACACCTGTATCCGGATTGCGCCAGTACACACGCGTCTCACGCTCAAGGCGTACACGTCTGCAGTCCGACGCGGCGATCCACTCCGAGCGGGCGACGGGCTCGGCAGTCGATTCGAAGAAGTCGACACGCACCCTGGCCCCGTCGATGACGCCAATGCGACCGACCCCCGGGGAATCCGAGTATGCGACCATATGCCCGATCTCGTAACGAGGCGACATCCTTCTCCTCACGCAGGACAGTTAATACTCTCAGCGACGCGAGGGCAGGACAAACCGTTGGCCGACATTGGAAACCGCCCTAATTCCGTTGCCGGCCCGATACCGACTGTCAGCCATCCTCGTTCCCGCAATCGCGCGCCCGCGCCCGGCACCACTTCGTCCCAAAACGATCATGAACTGACTGCGGTGAATGCCGTGTCGCAGGATGACGATTTCTGTATTGAGACAAGACCTTGCCGACTTCCGTCTACATGCCTTGACCTGGACAAACTCATAAATCCAATGATGGAAAAGCGCGACCCGGTACGGGCCGTAGCCGCCCGCGGCCTCATTCGCCTGTCGGCATCAGCTTCCGGCGCCAGCGCAGCTCACCGGCGTGGTGTTCGCCGGTGGGGGTGAGGCCCGCGGCGGTGGCCACGGCGGCGGAGGCGTCGTGGGCCGGGTGGATGTGGGCGGTCACCTCGCGCACCCGGTGGCGGGTGAGCCAGGCGACCAGGGCCCGGGCCGCCTCGGTCGCGATTCCCCCGCGCTGCCACGGGGTGCCCACCACCCACGCGACCTCGGCGGTGCGGCCGTGGTGCGACGTGCGCACCGTGGCCTGGACCGTGCCCGTCAGGCAGCCCTCGCGGCGGAGCCGGATCACCCAGTTCAGCCAGGACACGTCGGGGTCGGGGCAGCCCGCCACCAGCCGCTCGTAGCGGGAGCGCAACTCGGTGCGGGTGTCGGGGCGGCCGCCGGTGAACGCGTGCAGTGCGGGGTCGGCCAGCACCGCGGCCATCTCCTCGGCGTACTCCGCGCGCAGCGGCAGCAGGTCCAGGCGCCGGGTGGCGATGGGCCCCGCCTCGATGCGGCTCATGCCGGGACCGCCGGGGTCAGCGCGGTGCGCTGCGGCCGGCGGCCGCGCCCGTGGCGGGCGCGGGACAGCGGGGGAGGGAGGCGGGGCGATCGCACGGACGGTCTCCTGGGGGGTGGAGGCGTTGCCGCGACGGGCGAGAGGTCGGCGCGGCGGGCGGACCGCGGCGGCCCGACCTCGCCCCGGCACGCCGGTCACGGCATTGTCGCGGCGGGAGCCGCCCGGGCGGTACTCCTTTTCCACTTCCACTCCGGTGGCCGCCTTTCCGGCCGAGGACCGGGCGCACCGCCGATGGTGGGGGAGCCGACGGCCGCCGAGGGGCGCGCGCCGCTGGCGGAGCCGGGCGTCGAGGCCGCTTTTAGGGTCGCGCCAAACCGCCATGGCGACGTGTCCGCATGTCGACATGGCGATGAACGGCGGAGGTGGGCGGTGCGGGCCCACACGCCGACGCTCCGCGGCGGGGGCCGCCGCCCGGAGGGCATCGGGTGGCGGCCCCGCCGCGGAGCGGGGCCCTGGCTCAGCCGCAGGCGTAGAGCCGGAGGCCGCTGTCGTCGGATCCGCCCCAGGCCGAGGCGTCCACCGGGGCGCAGTTCCGCTGGACCCACTCCTGGCGCTCGCTGCCGCCCATCGGCCCTTGGGCGGCCTGCGCGGTGCCGTCCGCACCGCCCGCCCCGCTCGATGCGGTGGTGTCGGCGGTGTCCGCGCCGCCGGATTCGCCGGTGTCGGCGGTCGCGCCGCCCGGAGCACCGCCGCCCATTCCCCCGCCGAGCAGGACGAACCCGAGCTCGCCCGACTCCTTCCACCGGGCGAGCTGCTCGACGGAGGGCGCGTCGTCGGATCCGGTGAACCCGCCCATACCCACCACCGCCAGGTCGGAGTCGATGATGTAGGACGTCGCGCTCATGGCGCCGCCCTCCACCGCGAGCGGGACCGCGGCGCCGCCCGCGTTCTCCGCGACATAGGCCAGCATCCGGCGCTGCTCGTCGGTCAGCGACTCCCCGCCGCCGCCCGGCCCGCCCGGCGTGCCCGACCCGCCGGAGGCCGTGTCCCCGGCCTGGTCCGCGCCCTGCGGCGCCTGGCCCTGCGGCGGGGCGCCCCGCGGCCCCCCCGGACGGCATTCCGCCCTCGGAGTCCCCGCCTTGGGCGCCGCCGTCCGGACCGCCGCCCATGCCGCCGGGGCCGCCCATGCTGTCGGCGGGGCCGGCCATGGGGTTGGTGCCGTTCATCGCCCCCGAGGCGACCGCGGCCGCCAGCCCCGACCACGCGGCCGGAACCGCCAGCACGGCCGCCAGGCCGAGCGCGAGCGCGGCCCGGGCCAGGCCGCGGCGGCCGCCGAACCGCTGCGCCACGAGCAGTACCACCGCCGCCGCCGCGAGCCCGAGCTCCAGGTAGCCCGCCCACACATGCCACTCCGGCGTGCGCCAGACGACCGCCGACGACCAGGCCGCTGTGGTCAGGACCGCCAGCGGAAGCAGCGGCCACGCCCGGCCGGCCGGGCGCCTGTACCACCCCCAGAACCGCACCAGCCCGGCGCCGGCCACGGCGGCGATCGCGGGGGCGAGCATGGTGGTGTAGTAGGGGTGCATGGTGCCCTGCGCGAAGCTGAGCACCAGCCCCACCACCAGCCAGCCGCCCCACAGCACCCAGCCCGCCGCGCCGCGCCGGTCGAGCGGGCGGCCCGCGCGGCGGCGCAGCACCGCCGAGGCGGCCACCGCCGCCAGCACCAGGCCGCACAGCGGCAGCAGCCAGCTGATCTGGCCGGCGAGCTGCTCGTTGAACATCCGCAGGAGCCCGGCCTGGCCGGAGAACCCGCCGCCCGGACCGCCGCCCCCGCCCGGCATGCCCTGGGCGGCGCCGGTCGCGGTGCCCGCGGCCGCCTCCGCCGCGCCCTGCGGCGCGCCGCCGCCCGACCCGCCCGCGCCGCCACCGAGGATCCGGCCGAAGCCGTTGTAGCCGAACACCAGGTCCCAGGCCGAGCCGTCGGTGCTGCCGCCGATGTAGGGCTTGGGGGCGGGCCACAGCACGGTCAGCGCCACCCACCAGAACGAACTCGCCACCAGCACCGCCCCGGCCACGCCGAGGTCGAGCGCCCTGCGCGGCCACGGCGCCCGGCTCGCGATCAGGTAGGCCGCCGCGAACGCGGGCAGCACCATCCACGCCTGGAGCATCTTGGTGAGGAACCCGCAGCCCACCAGGAAGGCCGCCAGCGCGGTCCAGGCGGTGGCGCGCGGACCCTCGGCCGCCCGCGTCATGGCGTAGGCCGCGCCCACCACCAGCAGCACCAGCAGCGTGTCGGGGTTGTTGATGCGGTTGATGGCCACGGTGATCGGGGTCAGCGCCAGGATCAGCGCCGCCAGCAGGGCGGCGTTCTCGCCCGCCCAGCGCCGCACGGTGCGGTGCAGCAGGAACACGGCGGCCACCCCGGCCAGCGCCTGGGGGAGCTGCACGGCGACCGTGGAGAACCCGAGCAGCTTCACCGAGGCGACCTGCAGCCACAGCGCCATCGGCGGCTTGTCGACCGTCACCACCCCGGCGGCGTCGAGGCTGCCGAAGAAGAAGTTCTTCCAGATGGCCGACATCGACTTCACGGCGGCGGTGTAGTAGGTGTTGCCCCACGACCCGCCGATCCCCCACAGGTACAGCGCGGCGGCCAGGCCGCAGACCGCCGCCAGCGCCCAGGGCCGCCATCGGCGCCAGGGCGGGCGGGCCGGTGGTGCGGGCGGCGCGGTCGCGCGCGCAGCGGGTGCGCTCGCGGTGCGGTGGGACATCAGTCCTCCTCCTTGGCCGGGGTGCCGGTGCCGGGCCGGAAGACCCACGACCGCAGCAGCACGAAGCGCAGCGCCGTTCCGGCGGCGGACGACACCACGAGGACGCCGACCTCCAGCCACCGGGCGGGGTCGGGGGCGAGCGCGTGCAGCGCCAGCAGCGCGCCCGAGGTGAGCGCGTAGTACAGGGCGAACACGGCCAGCCCCCGGACGTGGGCGCGCCCGCGCGCGCCCCCCGGGCGCGAGAACGTGTGGCGCCGGTTGGCCTCGGTGTTCCACAGGGTCGTGGCGACCAGGGCGGCGAGGTTGGCCACCAGCGGCGGCAGCCAGGCGCGCAGCACGGCGTAGAGCACCGCCGTGGCCCCGGTGGACACCGCGCCGATCACGGCGAACGACGCCAACTGCCAGGGCAGCCCGCCGCGCGGCGGGGCGAGCACGGCCCGCGGGTGAGCCGGCCGGGGCGCGGGCCGGCGCGGCAGCCCGGCCACCCGGGCTGCGCCGGTGGCCTTGGCGCGGGCCACCCGCGCCAGCCCGGCGAGGTCGTCGAGCGCGGTGCGCACGACGTCGACGCGGGTGTCGACGTCCTCGATCCAGTCGACCGGGACCTCGTGCACGCGCAGCCCGTTGTACTCGGCGAGCAGCAGCAGTTCGGTGTCGAAGAACCAGGCGTCGTCCTGGACGTGTGTGAGCAGCGGGCGGACGACGTCGGTGCGCGCGGCCTTGAACCCGCACTGGGCGTCGGAGAACCGCGCGCCGTGCGTCCAGCGGACCACCGTGTTGTAGGCCCGCGAGATCAGCTCGCGCCGGCTCCCGCGCACCGTCCGCGCCCCGGGAGCCAGGCGGCTGCCGATGGCGATGTCGGAGTGCCCGTTGACCAGCGGCGCGATCAGCGGGAGCAGGGCGTCCAGGCCGGTGGACAGGTCCACGTCCATGTAGACCACCACGTCGGCGTCGCTGTAGCCCCACGCGGTGCGCAGCGCCAGGCCCCGCCCCTTGCGGTCCAGGTGCAGCATCCGCACCCGGTCCAGCTCCTGGGCCAGTTCGTTGGCCACGGCCAGGGTGCGGTCGGTGCTGGCGTTGTCGACCACGGTGACGCACCAGTGGAACGGCATCCGCTCGGCCAGGTGCGCGCACAAAACCTCCAGGCACCCCGGCAGCGCCCGCTCCTCGTTGAACACCGGGACGACGATGTCGACCCACGCGGTCGCGGGCCGCGCCCCGGCTCCCTCCCGGACGGCCGCGTCTGCCACTCCCGTCATCTCGATCACCTCTCTTCGCTCAGGGGCACCCCATGAAGCCGAAGAGAGGTGGGGCGTCTGCGGGAGAAACCTGGCAGAACCCTGGGAACCGGCCGCCCCGCCTGCCGGTCGGCGCGGGCGCGGCCGGGGCCGGCGCCGCCGCGGTGGCCTGCCGAACCGCCATGGCGACGTGTCCGCATGTCGACATGGCGATGATCGGCCGAGGTGGGGAGTGCGGGGCCCGCGCGTCGGCGGGGCTCGGCGGTCGGCCGCCGGGCGCCGGAGGATGTGGGGGAGCCCACGGCGGCCCGGCCGGGCCGGACGCCATGTCGACACGTCGCCGAATCCACCCGGGAAGCGGCCGGGCGGGCGGCGGCCCGCCCCGCGCCGGAAAATGTGGGCGGCCGCACGGCTTCACCGGCCTCCCGGCTGGGCAGTGGGCCCGCGAGTACGGCGGCGGTGACGGGCGCACCACCCGCTCCCCCCGCGGATCCGGTCCGCCGCCGCCGAGGGGCGGGGTCCACCCGCCGGAAACCAGGGGGAGGTGGGCGGCCGTGGACGTCCTGAGCCGCAACAACGTCGTGGTGACCGGCCGCGCCGACGGCCGGGCCGTGGTCCTGGCGCACGGCTTCGGCTGCGACCAGAACCTGTGGCGCCTGGTGGCGCCCCGGCTGGAGCCGGAGTTCCGCGTCGTCCTCTTCGACTACGTCGGATCGGGCGGCTCGGACCTGTCGGCGTGGAGCGCCGAGCGCTACGGGACGCTCGACGGCTACGCCCGCGACGCCGTCGAGGTGTGCGAGGCGCTGGACCTGCGCGGCGCGGTGTTCGTCGGCCACTCGGTCAGCGCGATGGTGGGGGTCCTGGCGGCCGCCGCCCTGCCGGAGCGCATCGACGCGCTGGCCATGGTCACCCCTTCGCCCCGCTACATCGACGACGAGGGCTACCGGGGCGGGTTCAGCACCGCCGACATCGACGAACTGCTGGAGTCGCTCGACTCCAACTACCTGGGCTGGTCCGCCGCCATGGCGCCGGTCATCATGGGCAACCCGGAGCGGCCGGAGCTGGGCAAAGAGCTGGAGAACGCGTTCTGCGCGACCGATCCCGTGATCGCCGGCGTGTTCGCCCGCACCACGTTCCTGTCCGACAACCGCGCGGACCTCCCGTCGGTGGCCATCCCGACCCTGGTCGTGGAGTGCGCCGAGGACGCGATCGCGCCGCGCGAGGTGGGCGCCTACGTGCACGCCGCCATCCCGGGCAGCCGCCTGGTCACCCTGGACGCCACCGGCCACTGCCCCCAGCTCAGCGCGCCCCAGGCCACGGCCGACGCGATCGCCGCCTTCGCGCGCGGCCTGGCGTGATGCGCCGGGCCGGCCGTGGCCCGGAGCCGGCGGGCACCGGGGGCGGCGAGGGCGGCGGCCCCGGCGACTCCGCGTACGCGCCGCTGCTGGAGGACAGCGCGGAGGAGCTGTACGAGAGCGCGCCCTGCGGCTACCTGTCGACGCTCATGGACGGCACGATCGTCAAGGCCAACGCCACCCTGCTGCGGTGGCTGGGCCGCGAGCGCGGCGCGGTCGTCGGCCGGCTGCGGTTCGCCGACCTGCTGACGGTCGGCGGGCGGCTGTACCACGAGACCCACTTCGCGCCGCTGCTGCGCATGCAGGGCGAGGTCCACGGCATCGCCCTGGAGATCCGGACGGCCGACGGCTCCCGCCGACCGGTGCTGGCCACGTCGGTCGTCAAGACCGGGGAGGACGGCGAGCCGCTGCTGATCCGCACGACGCTCACCGACGCCCGAGACCGGCGCTCCTACGAGACCGAGCTGCTGCGGGCGCGCGGCGCCGCCGAGGACGCGCAGCGGCGGGCCGAGGAGGCGCAGCGTGAAGCGGAGGACGCGCGGCGCCGGGCCGAGTCCGACCGGGCGCGGCTCCAGGAGGCGCTGACCGTCCTCCAGCAAAGCCTGCTGCCCGACATGCTGCCCACGATCCCGGGCCTGGAGGCGGCCGCGCACTACCACACGGCCTCTCCCGACCAGGTCGGCGGCGACTTCTACGACCTGTTCCCCCTCGGTGCCAACCGGTGGGGCTTCTTCCTCGGCGACGTGGTCGGCAAGGGCCCCGAGGCGGCCACGCTGACCTCGCTCACCCGCTACACCCTGCGCGCCGCCGCGCTCTACGCGGACGAGCCGACGGCGGCGCTGGCCGTGCTCAACGCCGTCCTCACCGAGCGCGACACCGGCGGCGACCCGCGCTACTGCACCGCCCTGTTCGGGCTGCTCGAACGCGAGGGCGCGGGGTTCGACGTGCGGCTGGCCGGCGGCGGCCACCCGCCGGCCATCGCGGTGCGGGCCGAGGGGGGCGCCGAGCCGCTGGAGACCCCGGGCGGAATGGTGGTCGGCATCCTGCCCGACGCGCCGTTCGCCTCCGCGCGCACCCGGCTGGCGCCCGGCGACAGCCTGCTCCTCTACACCGACGGCCTCACCGAGGCGCGCGTCGGCGGCGACCGCCACCTGTTCGGCGAGGACGCCCTGCGCGCGTTCGCCGCCGAGCACGGCCGCGACGGCCCCCAGGCCCTGGTGCGCGCGCTCGTCGGCCTGCTGGACGACCTCGGCGAGGGCCTCAGCGACGACACCGCCCTGCTGTGCCTGGGCGTGCCCGCCGCGGCGGCTCCCGCCGGCGGGCGGTCCCTCTAGCCGCCTCCCCTTGCGCCTTCGCGGCCCGCTGCGAAGATGTCGGGTTATGAGTCGGTGGGGGAGGACCGCCTGGGCCGCCTCGGCCACGGTTCTGGCCGCTGTGCTGGTCGGGTCGGGCCTGTGGGTGAGCGGCGGGACGTCGTGGCAGGCCGTGGAACGCCTTGGCTGGCTGGCCGGTGTCGGGGCGTTCGTCTTCCCGGTGACCGGCGTGTGGGTGTGGGCGCTGCGCTCCGCGGGCGAGCCCGAGTCGGCCCCCCGGCCTGACCGCGGCGGCTGGTGGTCGGCCCCCGTGCGCGAGGTGGACGCCCTCCGCGCCGGAGCGCACCGCTCCCAGGAAGGGCTGCCGCCATACGTCGCGCGCGACCGCGACGCCGAGCTCGCCGACCGCGTCGGCGAGGCCGTCGAACACGGCGGCATGGTGCTGGTGGTCGGCCCCTCCACGACGGGCAAGACCCGCGCCGCGTGGAACGCCGTGGCGAACCACCTCGGCGACCGCCACGTGTTCGTCCCCGCCCCGGGCTGCGACCCCTGGGCGCTCCTGGGCGCCGTCGCCGAGCACGCGCGCCGCGGGGGGCGCGCCGTGGTCTGGCTCGACGACCTCGACCGCCACCTCCGCTACGGCACCGACATCGACCAGGCCGTCGTCCAGCGGCTCCACGAGGCGCACGCGGTGATCGTGGCCACCATGCGCCAGGGCCCCTATGACGACCTCACCTCCTCCGCCGCCGGTGAGCGCGGCAGCGCGGAGCGGAACCGGCAGCTCGTCCGCACAGCCGTGGTCCGCATGGACCGCACGTGGAGTGAACAGGAGCTGGAGCGCGCCGCCGCGAGCGGCAGCCGGCCGCTGGCGGACGCCGCGCGCCGCCAGCGCGCCGATCGGGGGCACGGGGTCGGCGAGTACCTGGCGTCGGCGCCCCAGCTCCTGGAGCTCTGGCACGCCACCAGGGACCTCGCGCGCGGGGAAGGCGGCCACCCCCGCGGCCACCGAGTCGTGGCCGCCGCCGTGGACCTCGCCCGGATCGGCGTGGCGCGCGCCGACACCGCCCTGCTGGAGGCCGCCCACCACGCCTACCCGCTACCTCCCGTGCTGCGCCCGGAGAGCTTCGCGGAGGCTCTGGCCTGGGCCACGCGGGAGCACGAGAACACCTGCGGCCTCCTGCTGCCGGCCGGCGACGGCGACCCGGACCTCTGGCGCCCCTTCGACTACCTCGTCGACGAGACCGACACACCGGTGCCGCCGCAGCTGTGGGACATCGTCCTGGACCGCCTGGACGACCCGGACGCCCAGGTCGCCTTCGGCTGGGCCGCCTACGACACCGACCGGTTCGCGGTCGCCGAGGCCGTCTGGCGCAAGGCCGCCGAGGTGCGGAGTCCGCGCGCGCTCAACGGCCTGGGCTGCCTGTGCCTGCGCCGCGGCGACGCAGGGGAAGCGGAGTCCTGGTTCCGGCAGGCCGTGGACGCCGGCCACACCGGTGCGATGTGCAACCTGGGGATGGCGCTCTCCGACCAGCCCGGCAAGGAGGGCGAGGCGGAGACGTGGTACCGCCGCGCGATCACGGCCGGGTCGGTCGCGGCCATGACCAACCTCGGCGTCCTTCTCTCGGCGCGGGGGGACAAGGGCGAAGCGGAGTCCTGGTACCGGCGGGCCTGGGAGAAGGGCAGCGCCAAAGCCGCCGCCAACCTCGGCCATCTGCTCGCCGACAGGGGCGACCACGACGAGGCCGTGGTGTTCCTGCGGAGTGCCGCTGAGGCCGGCGGGACGCGCTCCGTGGGCCGCCTGGGGAGGCTGCTCTACCAGCGGGGTCGGCCCGAGGAGGCGGAGGCGTGGCTGCTGCGGGCGGCCGGCAGCGGCGAGACCGACGCCATGATGTACCTGTTCCGCCTGTACACGGAGCGCGGGGAGCCCGAGCAGGCCCTGTCCTGGCTGCGCCGGGCCGCGGACGGCGGCAGCGCCCTGGCGATGTACGGCATGGGAGCGCACCTCACCGCCGACGACCCGGCGGAGGCGGAGGCGTGGTTCCGCCGCGGCGCCGAGGCCGGGCTCCCCGCCGCGGAGTACGCGCTGGGAGTACGGCTGAAGGCGAGAGGGGAGTCGGCGGAGGCGGAGGCGTGGATCCGGAAGGCAGCCGACACGGGGGAGCCCTCCGCGATGTTCGCGCTGGGAAAGGACGCCTACCAGCGGGACGATCGCGTCGAGGCCAGGCGCTGGTTTCACCGGGCCGCCGAAGACGGCCACAGCCCCTCGACGCTCTACCTCGGCCTGCTGTGCGAGGAGGAGGACGACCCCGCGGGCGCGGAGACGTGGTACCGGCGGGGTGCCGACGCCGGTGACGTGGACGCCATGACCAACCTCGGCTACCTCCTCCAGCGCAGGCGCGGTCCGCACGAGGCGGAGGCGTGGTACCGGAAGGCGGCAGAGGGCGGCCGGCTCCGCGCCATGACCCACCTCGCGGACATCCTGGTCGGCCGGGACGAACACGACGAGGCCGGGGCCTGGTACCGGAAGGCCGCGGCAGCCGGCTACCCACGGGCCATGGCGCGCCTTGGCGACCTGCTGTGCAGGCAACGAGAGTTCGGCGAGGCCGAGGAGTGGTACCGGCGCGCCGCGGACCGCGGCGACGTCCACGCCATGTGCGGGTTGGGCGCCGTGTTGGAGAAGGCGGGAAGAACCGCCGAGGCCGAGGCCTGGTACCGCAAAGCGGCCGACGAGGGGCATGTCCCCGCGCACTTCTTCCTCGGCCGGCTCCTGGACGGCCGCGGAGAGGCGGACGCGGCTGAGGCGGGATACCGCGCAGCGGCGGAGAGGGGCTACATCCCCGCTATGGCGAGCCTCGGCGCCCTGCTGTACAGCGGCGGCGAGCCGGCCGAGGCGCGGTCGTGGTGGCTGCGTGCCGCCGAACGCGGCGACACCGATGCCATGCGCCGTCTCGCGCGCGCCCACGAGGAGCAAGGCGACTACGGACAGGCCGAGTCGTGGTGGCGGCGCGCGGCCGAGACCGGCGACGCCGGGGCCATGGTGGGCCTGGCCCTCCTGAAGGAGACGTCCGGGGACCGCCGCGAGGCCGCGAAGTGGTACCGGCGCGCGGCGACCCGCGGCTTCCACGACGATGTCCGGCGCCTCCTCGCGCTCCGACTCCTCATGGTCTTTCCCGCGCCGCTGCGAACCGGCATGTTCCGGCGCCTGAAACAGTGGGAGGCCGAGAACCACACCCGCGTGGAGGCTGAGCGCGGCGACGCCGAGGCCATGGCCGAACTGGCCGTCCTGCTCCACCGCCAGGGGGACGCGGCGGCAGCCGAGCACTGGCTGCGGCGTGCCGTCGACGGCGGGCACACACCCGCCATGGTGGATCTCGCCGAACTGCTCGCGGACCGGGGCGAGACCGCGGAGGCCGACGCCCTGCTCCGCGCGGCGGCCGGCAGCGGAGACACCCGCGCCATGACCCGGCTCGGTCTGCGCGGGGAGGAGCGGGGCGACACCGAGGAAGCGGAGTCCTGGCTGCGCCGCGCCGTTGAGAACGGCGACACCGATGCCATGGTCCTCCTCGGAGGGCTGCTGCTGCGCAAGGGCGAGACCGGCGAGGCAGACCGCCGGTGGCGGCTGGCCGCCGACACCGGCCACCCCGCGGCCATGGACGTGCTCGGCATCCAAGCCGAGGAGCGGGGGGAGGTCGACGACGCGGAGCGGTGGTACCGGCGCGCGGTGGAGGCGGACCCCGACGGAAGCGGGTCCGACGCCATGACCAACCTCGGCAACCTCCTGGAGACGCGGGGCAGGATCGCCGAGGCGGAGGAGTGGTATCGGCGCGCCGCCGCAGCGACAGGGCGGTTCCGACCGGTCGCGCTGCTCAGCGTCGCCCTGGGCAAGCGCAAGAGGCGGCTGCGTGCCGCCCTCTGGCGGCGACGGGCATGGCGCCTCGCCACCCCCGACGACGCCGCCTCCCTCGCCCGCCTGCTCTCCGAGCGCGGAGACCGGCGGGAGGCGGAGCGGTGGTCCCGTCGCTCCCCGGAGGGCGGCCGGCCCGCCGCGGGCCCCGCCGACCGGGCACACCCGACCGGTTCCGGGTGAGGCCTTCGCGGTCGGCACGGGCACCCGGCGACCGCGAAGGCCCGGCCTCTCACGGGAGAGGCCGGGCCCGGTCCTGTGGAAACCGTGGGCGCACCAGGAGACGTGCACCCACCCGCACCACCGGCGGGCGGACGCGGCGCTGGGGACCGGGCGCCGGCCCGCGGCCCGAACCGCGCCCGCCCGGCCGCTATCCGGCGTCTTCCGCCGGCCGCGCCGCCACCGCCGCCAGGCCCTCCGCGCAGGAGGCGTACCTCGGCCGCCAGCCGAGTTCGGCCGCGGCCCGGCCGCAGTCGAGGCGGATGCGGGTGCTCACCAGCAGCGAGTGCAGGTAGGGCGCGGGGCGCAGCAGCGCGCCGGGGACCCGCACGGGCCGGGGCGCGCCCGCGGCGGCCGCGAGGTGGTCCAGGAACACGTCCATGCCGACCGGGGTGTCGTCGGCGATGTTGTAGGCCCGGCCCGCGCCGCCGTGGTGCAGCGCCGCCACGGTGGCCTCCGCGGCGTCCTCGATGTGGACGGGGTGCAGGACGGCGGCCCGCCGCGGCGCGGGGAGCAGCCGCCTGCGGGCCAGCCGCATCATGGACAGCGTCGACGGATCGCGGCCGTAGAAGAGCCCGTAGCGCAGGGCCACCCCCTCCAGTCCGGCGGCGCCGAGCACCTGGTCCTCGTTGGACCGCAGGGAGCGCAGGTGCCCGTCGAAGGCCCCGCCGTCCGGCACCGCGAAGGGGTCCTCCTCGGTGAGCGGCCGGGTTCCGTGGTCCCTCCACCCGTAGCCGAGGAAGAAGGACTGGGTGACGAAGCGCTTCGCGCCGGTCGACTCGGCCGCGCGCATCAGGTTGCGGGTGCCCGCGTCCCGCAGGGCGTCGGTCGCCGCCAGGTCGCGGTGGCGCAGGGGCACGCCGGTGATGGCGGTCGCCTGGTGGACGACCGCGTCGACGTGCTGCCCCTCCAGGGCCCGCGCGAGGCCGTCGGCGTCCATCACGTCGGCCACGACCGGCTGCACCCGCGCCGCCCGGATCCGCTCGGCACTGGCGGGGCGGCGGGTGAGGGCGACCACGGAATGGCCGGCCGCGACCAGCCGGGGGAGCAGCGCGCGCCCGAGTGAGCCGGTGGCGCCGGCGAGCAGGACCCTCATGCCGCCGCCTCCCCGTGCTCGGGCGTCCGCCGCCGGCGCAGGTGGACGGCGAGCGCGCAGCCGCCGACGAGCGCGAAGGCCAGCAGGATCAGGGGGTCGGAGGCGTGCCCGCCCTGCTCCCGGTCCAGGTGGTGGTTGAGGGCGTGGAAGGCATTGGTGAACACGAACCCCGCCAGCGCCACCGCGACGACGTCGCGCCACCACACCGCGGCCGCCATCATGAGCCCGATGGCGATCTGGAATACTCCGGCGTCGTGGAGGAAGTGCTCGTGCTCGGGCCACCCGGCCCACTGGGCGAACCCCGCCGGGTCGACGCGGCACCACGCCCCCACCGCCGCCATCGCCGCGGCGCCCGCCAGAACGACGCCGGCGACGAACCCGCGCGCGCCGGCCTGCCTGTCTCTCATGTACGTGTCCCCCTTCTCGCGTGGACTCGCCCATGGGACAGGCGGGAGGCTCCGGACGTGACATCCCGGCCGCGGTGTGGCCCACGCCACGCCCGCGAGTCACGGAGCGGCCGCTCGCGCCCTCTTGCGCGGCGATCCCCACGACGCCGAAAGGAGCCGCCGATGCAGCCGCCGGAGGAGGACGAGCGGTCCGCGTTCCATCGGCACCGCGGCCTGGTGTTCACGCTCGCCTACGACATCCTGGGGACCGTGGCCGACGCCGAGGACGTCGTCCAGGAGACCTGGCTGCGCTGGGCCGGGGTCGACCCCGCCGGGGTGGACAACCCGCGCGCCTACATCGCGCGCGTCGCCACCCGCCTGGCGGTCGACCGGCTGCGCCGCCTCCAGCGCCTCCTCCGGGAGGACTACGTCGGCCCGTGGCTCCCCGAGCCGCTGGTCGAGCCCGCGGACCCCGCGGACGGGATCGCGCGCGCCGAGGCGGTGACGTTCGGCCTGCTGGTGGTCCTGCGAACGCTCTCGCCCCTGGAGCGGGCCGCGTTCGTCCTGCGCGAGGCGTTCGGGTTCGAGCACGCCGAGATCGCCCGGGTGCTGGACCGCTCACCGGAGGCCGTGCGCCAGCTCGTCCACCGCGCCCGCCGCCACGTCCAGGAGCGCCGCCCCCGCTTCGAGGCCGACCGCCACGCCGCCCGCGCGGTCGCCGAGCGCTTCGTCGCCGCCGCGGTCGGCGGCGACCTGGCCGAACTGCTGACGGCCCTGGCGCCCGACGTCGTGCTGTGGAACGACGGCGGCGGCCGCGCCCCCGCCGCGCTCCGCCCGGTGCGGGGCAGCGACAAGGTCGCCCGGCTGCTCGCCGCGGTGGGCCCGGATTTCGCCGGGTTCACCCCGGTGTGGATCCCCTCCGGCGGCGGCCCCACGGTGGTACTGATCGCCGAGGACGGCCCCCGCGCCGTGGTGGCCGTCGAGACGGACCCGTCAGGCCGCTTCGTCCAGGCGGTCCACGCCCTGGCCAACCCCGACAAACTCCGGCACGTCAACGCCGCGGCAGGAAGGCCCTGACCGCAGGCGCGGACCGTGGCGCACGACCGGCGCACGCGAGACACCCGAAAGGCCCCCGCCCAAGGGACGGGGGCCTTCTCGCAGCTCTACGGGGTGGGCGTACCAGGACTTGAACCTGGGGCCTCATCCTTATCAGGGATGCGCTCTAACCGACTGAGCTATACGCCCGTGTTCCGGCTGGAACTCTACCGCATGTGGTGGACCGGGGCGAACCGGTTACCTGCGGGGAAGGGGGTCGGCGCGGGGGTTTCCGCGCTTGGCCTCCTGGTTGAGTTTAGCCGAGAACGAGGGCTGCTCGGGACGGGGTTACTCGGTCTCCGACAGGGTGACGTCGATGCCGCCGACGAGGTCGGCCGCGAGGTTGTAGAGCATCGCGCCGATCGTGGACAGGGACGTGATCAGGATGATGTTCAGCGCCCCGATCAGGCCGGTGTAGCCCAGGACGCGGGCCGGGGAGAACCACTGGTCGGGGTTGAGGTTCAACTCGTCGCCCTCGCCGCCGTCGGTGAGGGAGGAGATGAGGTCGGTGACCGCGTCGAAGACGCCCAGGCCGGACAGGATCGCGTAGAGGACGGTCACCGCCACGAAGAGGATGATGAAGCACACCAGCGAGATCACGAAGCTGAAGCGCATCACCGACCACGGCTCCACCCGGCTGACCGTGAGGTGGGCCTTGCGGGTGGACTTCGCGGCCTTCACCGAGGGCTCGGGCGTGCTCGGCGCCATCATGGACACTCCCCTTTGCTCGGCCTTCGCCATCGCGGGGGCCTCCTTCGCCGATCGGGAACCGGAAGACTCGCTGGACGCCGTGCCCGAGGCGGTGCCCATGGGGGAGTCGCCGGTCCCGGACGCGCTGGACGTGCCCGACGTGCCGCCGGAGCCGGACGCGCCCGCCTCGGCGCCCGCCGGGGAGGTGCCGCCGGTCGGGCCGGACGTCGTAGTGGTTGTTCCACCCGAGGCCGCCTTCGACACACCCGAGGCGCCGGCCGGCGAGGCCGACCCCGAGGCGGTCGTGGCCTTCGGCGCGGAGCCGCCGGGCTCCTCGGACTCCCGGGACTCCTTGTCCGGCTTCGCCGCGGCGGCCGCAGCGGAGGACTTCGGTGCCGACTTCCCCGACGCCTTCGCCTTCCCGGACGCCTTTCCGGCCGGCTTGCCCGCCGACGTGCTCGCCGGCGTGTCCGCCGCGTCGGCCGAAACCGCCTTCTCGGCCTGTTCCGCTTCTTCCGTGCTCACGGTGCCTTCCGCCTCGGTCTCCTCGGGAGCGGCGGCGGAATTGCGTTGCGTGTTCTCAGACTTAGCCACGTTACCGCTGGACTTTCCATGTGACGGGTGGAACCGGATCAGGGGGGATGGCTGCGCGTGGGCGCTCCGCGTCCGCGGGCGTCGTGCCACGGGAGCACACTCTAGTGCCCCTGTCGGGGATCGTCCGAAACAGCACGCTGGGGGCGTCCGATTCGACCGGTTCGGTCTCGGGCCCGGCCCACCCCGCGGCCCGGGCCCGGCGGCGGCCGCACCGCCCATGGCCGCGCCCGGCCCTCCTCCCCGCTGCCCCCTGAGCGCGCTCTCACACGGCCCCTGGCGGCCGGCCGAGCGTCCGCCCGGCGCGGGGGCGGCACGGCGACGGCGGCCGCCCCAGAGGCCCGCTGAGCCCCGGGACGACCGCCGTCCTGCCACTGCCGCACGCGGCGCGCGCTACTCCTCGGACCGCGACTCCTCGCCCGGCGCACCCGGGTCGGCCGACTCGCCCGAGTCCGCCGATACGCCCGGCTCGGCCGCGGACCCGCCGCCGCCCGGGGTGGCCGACTGCTCCTGCAGCCCCGGCGTGCCCTCGGTGATCTCCTCGTCCTCGCCGGCCTCGGCGTTGCGGGCGATGGCGACGACGTGGGTGCCCTTGGCCAGGTTCATCAGCCGCACGCCCATGGTGGCCCGGCCCGACTGCTTGATCTCGGCGCAGCGGGTGCGGATGACCCCGCCCGAGGACGTGATCGCGAAGACCTCGTCCTCCTCCGGCGACACCATCAGCGCGCCGACGAGCTTGCCGCGCGCCTCGACCACCTTGGCGGTCAGCACGCCCTTGCCGCCGCGGTTCTGCACCGGGTACTGGTCGGCCGGGGTGCGCTTGGCGTAGCCGCCCTCGGTGGCGACCAGGACGTCGGCCGCGCCGTCGGACTCCCGGATGACGTCCATGCTCAGCAGGTAGTCGCCCTCCAGGAACCGCATGCCGATGACGCCGCTGGTGGCCCGGCCCATCGGCCGCAGCGACTCGTCGGACGCCGGGAACCGGATCGCCTGGGCGTCGCTGCTGATCAGCAGCAGGTCGTCGGTGGGGAACACCAGCCGCGCCGCGATCAGCTCGTCGTCGTCGCGCAGGTTGATGGCGATGATCCCGGCCGACCGCGCGGAGTCGAAGTCCTCCAGCCGCGACTTCTTCACCAGGCCCTGCCGGGTGGCCAGCACGAGGTAGGGCGCGTCGTCGTAGCCGCGCAGCGCCATGACCTGCGCGATCTCCTCGTCAGGCTGGAACTCCAGCAGGTTGGCCACGTGCTGGCCGCGCGCGTCGCGCGCCGCCTCGGGCAGCTCGTAGGCCTTGGTGCGGTAGACCCGCCCCTTGTTGGTGAAGAACAGGATCCAGTTGTGCGTGGTGGTGACGAAGAAGTGCTGGATGATGTCGTCCTGCTTGAGCTGCGCGCCCCGCACGCCCTTGCCCCCGCGCTTCTGCGCACGGTAGCCGTCCAGCCGCGTGCGCTTGGCGTAGCCGCCGCGGCTGATGGTGACGACGACGTCCTCCTCGGCGATGAAGTCCTCCATACGCATGTCACCCTCGAACGGGATGATCTGCGTGCGGCGGTCGTCGCCGTACTTCTCGACGATCTCGGTCAGCTCGTCGCGGACGATCGCGCGCTGGCGCTCGGGCGAGGCCAGGATGTCGTTGTAGTCGGCGATCTGCTCCATGAGCTCGTCGTACTCGGCGGTGAGCTGCCGGCGCTCCAGGGCCGCGAGCTTGCGCAGCTGCATGTCCAGGATCGCGCGCGCCTGGATGTCGTCGATCTCCAGCAGCCCCATGAGGCCGGTCTTGGCCTCGTCGGCCGACGCGCTGCCGCGGATGAGCGCGATGACCTCGTCGATCCGGTCGATGGCGCGCAGCAGCGCCCGCAGGATGTGCGCCCGCTCCTCGGCCTTGCGCAGCAGGTAGCGGGTGCGCCGGACGATGACCTCGATCTGGTGGGCCACCCAGTGCCGGATGAACTGGTCCAGCCGCAGCGTGCGCGGCAC
Organism: Streptomonospora nanhaiensis; assembly: GCF_013410565.1. Classification (NCBI taxonomy): domain Bacteria; kingdom Bacillati; phylum Actinomycetota; class Actinomycetes; order Streptosporangiales; family Nocardiopsidaceae; genus Streptomonospora; species Streptomonospora nanhaiensis. Next base: position 3,808,121 of record NZ_JACCFO010000001.1, on the reverse strand, counting down.
GCCGTCGACCAGGGCCAGCATGTTCGCGCCGAAGGTCTCCTGCAGCTGCGTGTGCTTGTACAGGTTGTTCAGCACGACCTTGGCCACCGCGTCGCGCTTGAGCACGATGACCAGGCGCCGCCCGGTGCGGCCGCTGCTCTCGTCCCTGACGTCGGCGATCCCGGAGATCTTGCCGTCCTTGACCAGGTCGGCGATCTTCAGCGCGAGGTTGTCGGGGTTGACCTGGTAGGGCAGCTCGCTGACGACCAGGGCCTGGCGGCCGCGGGCGTCCTCCTCGATGTCGACCACCGCGCGCATGGTGATCGAGCCGCGCCCGGTCCGGTAGGCCTCCTCGATCCCGCGGCGGCCCACGATCAGGCCGTAGGTGGGGAAGTCGGGGCCCTTGATCCGCGCGATCAGCTCGTCCAGCAGGACGTCGTCGGGGGCGTCGGGGTGGGCGAGGTACCAGTTGACGCCGTCGGCGACCTCGCGCAGGTTGTGCGGCGGGATGTTGGTGGCCATGCCCACCGCGATGCCCGAGGAGCCGTTGACCAGCAGGTTGGGGAACCGCGCCGGCAGCACGACGGGCTCCTGGGAGCGGCCGTCGTAATTGGGCCGGAAGTCGACGGTCTCCTTGTCGATGTCCCGCAGCATCTCCATGGCCAGCGGCGCGAGCTTGCACTCGGTATAGCGCATGGCCGCGGCAGGGTCGTTGCCGGGGGAGCCGAAGTTGCCGTTGCCGTCGACCAGCGGCATCCGCATCGACCAGGTCTGCGCCAGCCGCACCAGGGTGTCGTAGATGGGGCTGTCGCCGTGCGGGTGGTAGTTGCCCATGACGTCGCCGACGACGCGGGCGCACTTGAAGTACCCGCGGTCGGGTCGGTACCCGCCGTCGTACATGGCGTACAGCACGCGCTGGTGCACCGGCTTGAGGCCGTCGCGGACGTCGGGCAGGGCGCGCCCGACGATGACCGACATCGCGTAGTCGAGGTAGCTGCGCTGCATCTCGACCTGGATGTCGACGGGCTCGACCCGCTGGCCGCCGCCCGCGTCTTCTTCTGGGGCTTGCGGTGTGTTCGCATCCGTCACGGGATGAGAGATCCTTTTCTGCTAGTTCGCTGCCGCGGGATGTCGGGGCGTCAGATGTCGAGGAAGCGGACGTCCCTGGCGTTGCGCTGGATGAAGGAGCGCCGGGACTCGACGTCCTCACCCATGAGCACGCTGAACATCTCGTCGGCCTGGGCGGCGTCGTCGAGGTTCACCTGGAGCAGCACGCGATTGTCGGGGTCCATGGTGGTGTCCCACAGCTCGGCCGCGTTCATCTCGCCGAGGCCCTTGAACCGCTGCACCAGGTCGCGCGGCCGGGGGTCGCGCTTGCCCGCGGCGATGCCCGCGCTGATCAGCTCGTCGCGCTCGCGGTCGGAGTAGGCGTAGTCGGCGTCGGAGCCGCGCTGGTCCCACTTGATCTTGTAGAGCGGCGGCTGCGCCAGGTACACGTGGCCGGCCTCGATGAGCGGCTTCATGAACCGGAACAGCAGGGTGAGCAGCAGGGTGCGGATGTGCTGGCCGTCGACGTCGGCGTCGGCCATCAGGATGATCTTGTGGTACCGCAGCTTGGCGGCGTCGAAGTCGTCGTGGATGCCGGTGCCCAGCGCCGTGATGATCGACTGGACCTCGTTGTTCTTCAGGATCCGGTCGATGCGCGACTTCTCGACGTTGAGGATCTTGCCGCGGATGGGCAGGATCGCCTGGTAGTGGGGGTCGCGACCGCCCTTGGCGGAGCCGCCGGCGGAGTCGCCCTCCACGATGTAGATCTCGCACTTCTCCGGCTCGGTGGACTGGCAGTCCGACAGCTTGCCGGGCAGGGAGGTCGACTCCAGCAGGGTCTTGCGCCGGGTGAGGTCGCGCGCCTGGCGTGCGGCGATGCGGGCGCGCGCCGCCTGGCTGGCCTTGGTGACGATGTCCTTGGCCTCGCCGGGGTTGCGCTCGAACCAGTCGCGCAGGTGCTCGTTGGTCACCCGCTGCACGAACGACTTGGCCTCGGTGTTGCCCAGCTTGGTCTTGGTCTGCCCCTCGAACTGGGGGTCGGCCAGCTTGACCGAGATGATCGCGGTCAGGCCCTCGCGGATGTCGTCGCCGGTGAGGTTGTCGTCCTTCTCCCGCAGCAGCCGCTGCTCACGCGCGTAGCGGTTGACGATCGACGTCAGCGCGGTGCGGAAGCCCTCCTCGTGGGTGCCGCCCTCGGCCGTGTTGATGGTGTTGGCGAAGGTGTGCACCGACGACGTGTAGGACTGGTTCCACTGCATGGCGATCTCGGCCGAGATGCCGTCGCCTTCCTCCTCGAAGGAGATGATCGAGGCGTGGGCGGGCTCCTTCGTCGTGTTGATGTGCCGGACGAAGTCGGAGATGCCGTCGGCGTAGTGGTAGGTGCGCACCACCGGGGCGTCGTCGATGAACTCCGGACGCTCGTCGCGCAGGGTGATGGACAGCCCCTTGTTGAGGAAGGCCATCTCCTGCAGGCGCCGGGCGAGCGTCTCGAAGTTGTAGGTGGTGGTCTCGAAGATCGAGCCGTCGGCCCAGAACGTGGTCTGGGTGCCGGTCTCGTCGGTGTCCTCGTCGCGCGAGAGCGGGGCGGTGGGGCGCGCCATGCGGTAGCTCTGCCGCCAGACGCTGCCGTCGCGGCGGATCTCGACGTCGAGCCGGGTGGAGAGTGCGTTGACCACGGTGACGCCGACACCGTGCAGACCGCCGGAGACGGCGTAGGACTTGCCGTCGAACTTGCCGCCGGCGTGCAGCACGGTGTGGATGACCTCCACTGCCGGGCGCTTCTCGACCGGGTGCATGTCGACCGGCATGCCGCGTCCGTTGTCGGCCACGCGGACGCCGCCGTCGGCCCGCAGGGTGACCTCGATGGCGGTGGCGTAGCCGGCCAGCGCCTCGTCGACGGAGTTGTCCACAACCTCTTGGACGAGGTGGTGCAGACCGCGCTCACCGGTCGATCCGATGTACATGCCGGGGCGTTTGCGAACCGCCTCGAGCCCTTCGAGAATCGTGATCGCTGAAGCGTCGTAGGCCAAGTGGAAACACCCTCCTGCTGGGGACGCCCGCCATCCGGTGCCCCCGAGGCATGGGGAAGGCCGCCGGGCCGTACCGCGTGCAGCGCGAGGATGTACCGCCGGTACAGCACCCGCTGGACACCGCGAACCGCCCCGGTTCCCGCCGCCCTCTCTTGGGGCGGGCTATACCGGCGGAAGCGTCCGAAGAACCGGTTCCATGATACCCCCCGCGCGGCCGGAAAGTGGCATTCGCGGCGCTGTGCCGCCCGAGGAGGCGTGAACAGAGCGGGACCGGACTCCCCACACGCACCCACCCCCGCCGACAATTCCCCGCGCCGTTCAGCGCCGCGCAGCCCCGGGTGATGCGCGAGGCGGGTGCCACCCCACGGTAATCGCGGGGTCACCGGTGCGTCAGGGTCTCAGGTGACCCGGCGGGGACCGGGGCCGCGCCCGCGACCGGGCGCCTGGACCTTGATGGCGTGCACGCTGCCGTGGCCCAGCTCCTCGTTGAGCCGCCGCACGAGGTCGCGCGCCATGGCGCGGGCGTGGGCGGCCATGGTGGGGGAGTCGGCGGCGATGACCAGCTCGCCCGCCTCATAGGAGACCGGCCGCAGGTGCTGGGCGTTGAAGTCGCCGACGATCTCGGCCCAGCGGCCGAAGACGCCGCCGATGGCGACCTGCTCCTGCCAGCCGTGCTCCACCAGCCAGGCGCGCACCGCGTCGCCGAACAGCTGGGGCTCGTTGCGGGAGCGGACCGGGCCGCGCCGCGTGCGGCGGGGGCGCCGGTCGGGCGCCGCGCCGCGCTCCTTGGCGGCCGCCTTGGCCTGGGCGAGCGCCTGGCGGGCGAGGTCGGCGCCGCCGAGCGCGGGCGGCTCGCCGCCGGCGGGCGGGACGGGGGAGTCCTCAGACACGCTCCACACCTCCTTCGCGCACGCGGAAGCGCGCTCCCTGGAGTTCGGGGGGGATGTCGGCGTCGACCGCGGCGCTGACGAGGACCTGCTCGGCGTGGCGGACGTGCTCGGCCAGCCTGCGGCGGCGCTCGCTGTCGAGTTCGGCGAAGACGTCGTCGAGCAGCAGCACGGGGTCGTCGCCGTCGGCGCGCAGCAGCTCGAACCCGGCCAGGCGCAGGGCCAGCGCGTAGGACCACGACTCCCCCTGGCTGGCGTAGCCCTTGGCGGGCAGCTCGTCCAGCCGGAGGTGGAGGTCGTCGCGGTGCGGGCCGACGAGGCTGACACCGCGCTGCAGCTCCTGCACCCGCACCTCGGCCAGCGCCCCGCGCAGGATGTCCACAAGCTGTGGACGGTCCAGCGGCGGGTGCTCGGCCTCGGCCAGCGCCGAGGACCGGTACTGCAGCACCGGCGGCCCGCCCGAACTGGTCAGCTCGCCGTAGGCCTTGGCCACCAGCGGCTGGAGCTCGCCCACCAGAGCCAGGCGGGCGGCCAGCAGTTCGGCGCCGGCCGCGGCCAGGTGCTCGTTCCACACCTCAAGGGTGGACAGGTCGGGTTCGCCGCGCTTGAAGAACTGCGCCGAAGCGGACTTCAGCAGGGCGTTGCGCTGCTTGAGCACCCGCTCGTAGTCGGCGCGCACCCCGGCCATGCGCGGGGCGCGGGCCACGAGCAGCTCGTCCAGGAAGCGCCGGCGCTCACCGGGGTCGCCCTTGACCAGGGCGAGGTCCTCGGGCGCGAAGAGGACCGTGCGCAGCAGGCCGACCACCTCGCGCGGACGGGGGACCGGCGCCCGGTTCAGCCGCGCGCGGTTGGCCTTGCCCGGGTTGATCTCCAGGTCCACCACGGCCTGGCGGTCGTCCTTGACGATCGCCGCGCGGATGATGGCGCGCTGGGCGCCCTTGCGCACGAGGGGGGAGTCCGTGGAGACCCGGTGGCTGCTCTGCGCGGCGACGTAGCCGATCGCCTCGACCAGGTTGGTCTTGCCCTGGCCGTTGGGACCGACGAACGTGCTGATCCCCGGTTCCAGCTCGATGTGCACCGCCGCGTAGGACCGGTAGTCGGTCAGCTGCAGGTGTGAAACGTACATCCGACCTCTCCCGCCTCGTCTGCCCGGTTGCGCGCCGGGACCGCGGCGGCGCGGGTTTCACGTGAAACCCGTGAAACCCGCGCCGACATGGGTCCGCGCCGCCGGAGCGGGTGCCGAAGCCCCCGACTGGACCGCCGCGGCGGTCCGGGCCCGCCTCCGGGCGGCGCGGAATACGTCTGCCGTGCTCAGGCCCGGGGCGTCTGCCCGGGGTCGTCGGTGGCCCGGGTGACCGCGTGCCCGCCGAACTGGTTGCGCAGCGCGGCCACGACCTTCATGGCCGGGCTGTCCTCCTGGCGCGAGGCGAAGCGCGCGAACAGCGCGGCCGAGATGACCGGCGCGGGGACGGCGTGGTCCACGGCCGCCTGGACGGTCCACCGGCCCTCGCCGGAGTCCTGGGCGTAGCCGCGGATGGACTCCAGGTCGGGGTCCTCGCGCAGCGCCCGCACCAGCAGGTCCAGCAGCCAGGAGCGGACCACGGTGCCCTCGCGCCAGCTGTCGAAGGTGCCGGGCACGTCGTCGACGATGTCGGAGGCGGCCATCAGCTCGTAGCCCTCGGCGAACGCCTGCATCATGCCGTACTCGATGCCGTTGTGGACCATCTTGACGAAGTGGCCCGCGCCGACACCGCCGGCGTGCACGTAGCCGCCGCCCTCGTCGGGGGTGAGCGCCCGGAAGACGGGCTCGGCGCGCTGGACGTCCTCGGCGGCGCCGCCGACCATGATGCCGTAGCCGTTCTCGCGGCCCCAGACGCCGCCGCTGACCCCGGCGTCGAGGTAGCGGATGCCGCGCTCCTTCAGCTCGTCGGCGCGGCGGCGGTCGTCCACGTAGTGGGAGTTGCCGCCCTCGATGATGAGGTCGCCCGGTTCGAGCACCTCGGCGAGCTCGGTGATGGTCTTCTGGGTGGGTTCGCCCGCGGGCACCATCAGCCAGACGACGCGCGGGGCGGTCAGCCGCTCGGCGAGCTCGCCGAGGCTGGCGACATCGCGGACGTCGGGGTCGAAGTCGAACCCCACCACGTCGTGGCCCTTGTCACGCAGGCGGGCGGCCATGTTGCCGCCCATTCTGCCCAGGCCGACCATACCTAGTTGCATGCTCGTCTCCCCCAATGCGACCTGTGGATATGTGGATCGTCCGGTACCCGCGCCGCGGTCAGCCCGACAGCCGGACCGGCATGATCAAGTATCGGTAGTCGGCGGTCGCACCGTCGTCGGCGGGCTTGCCGGTGATGATGGCCGGCTTGGTCGAGGTCGTGAACTGCAGGCGGGCGATGTCGGAGTCGATCGCCGTGAGGCCGTCGAGGAGGAAGGCGGAGTTGAACGCGATCTGGATGTCCTCGCCCTCAAGGGAGGAGTCCAGGACCTCGACCGCCTGCGCCTCGTCGCCGGTCCCGGCCTCCAGGACCAGGCGGCCGTCGCCGAAGGCCAGCCGCAGCGGGGTGTTGCGCTCGGCCACCAGCGACACGCGCTTGACGGCCTCGATGAACTCCGAGCGCTGGACCTCGGCCACGGAGTTGAACGTGTCGGGCAGCAGGGCGCGGTACTTGGGGAACTCGCCGTCGAGCAGCCGGGTGGTGGTGCGCCGGCCGCCGCCCTCGAAGCCGATCATGCCCTCGCCGGAGTCGGCGGCCGACAGGGCGATGGAGACCTCGGCGCCGCCGGTGAGCGACTTGGCGGTGTCGGCGAGGGTCTTGGCGGGCACCAGCGCCACGGCGGAGACGTCGGGGTTCTCCGGCTTCCAGGCGAGTTCGCGCACGGCCAGGCGGTAGCGGTCGGTGGAGGCCAGGGTGACGGTGTCGCCCTCGATCTCGACCCGCACGCCGGTGAGCATCGGCAGGGTGTCGTCGCGACCGGCGGCCACGGCGACCTGGCTGACGGCGGCGGCGAAGGCGTCGCTGCCGATGGAGCCGGTCATCTGCGGCATGGCCGGCAGGGTCGGGTAGTCCTCCACAGGCAGGGTGAGGAGGGTGAACTTCGCGCTGCCGCAGGCCACGGTGACCTTGGCGCCGTCGGTGCTGATCTCCACAGTCTGTGGAGGAAGGTTGCGGACGATCTCGGCGAGCAGGCGTCCCGAGACGAGCGTGGTGCCGGGCTCCTCGACGTCGATCTCGACCGAGACCTGCGCCGAGACCTCGTAGTCGAAGCTGGAGAGCTTGAGGCGGCGGCCGCCGTCGTCCTCGGTGGCGTCCAGCAGCATGCCCGCCAGGACGGGCACCGACGGGCGGACCGGCAGGCTGCGGGCGGTCCAGGCGACGGCGTCGGCCAGTACGTCACGTTCGACCCGGAACTTCACAATCCGACTCACTTTCCTCGAAACCAAGTGGCCCCTGTGAGTGATGGGGGCGGTGTCGCGGCGGTGGCACCGGACGCGTCACGGGGACGGGTTCACACCGTACCCGGATTCGCGGCCGTCCGCTGCCCACCACACCCGATCGCCGGGGCCGCCGAGGCGGCGGCGGAGCGAGCGGGGAGCGCCGTCCACAGATCCGGGGCTCAGCCGATTTACCAAGCCACTGATCGTTAAAAAGAGGCGTCGTAGTAATAGGGGCTGTGGAAAGTGTGGACAACCGGTGTTTGCGCAGGTGAGCCCGGGAATTTTTATCCACCGGACCTGTGGGCGGCGGCTGGGGAAAACCGGCCGCGCTGTGGACGGCGTTCGGCTGCGCACAGGTTGTCCACCGGTTGTCCACCGCCGCTCCACAGGTTATCCACGGGCCGCGCACAGGGCCGGGGACGGCGGCGGTGCGGGGCCCCCGGCCCCGCCCACAGGTCATCCCCAGACCGTCCCCAGGTTGTCCACCGGTAACGGGAGGTTATCCGCAGGGTTGTCCACGGGTTGTCCACAGAAATGCCGCGTCCCTGGGGAAAACCAGGGCCGGCGGCGGGGAAATCGCGCGCGAAACAGACCGGAATCGGCCGCGGCGGGGCCGGCCGCGTCAGCCGTTGCGCGACTGCTGCTTGATCCGGTTGGTCAGTTCGGTCACCTGGTTGTAGATGGACCGGCGCTCGGCCATGAGGGAGCGGATCTTGCGGTCGGCGTGCATGACCGTGGTGTGGTCGCGGCCGAACTGCTGGCCGATCTTGGGCAGCGACAGGTCGGTCAGCTCCCGGCACAGGTACATCGCGATCTGCCGCGCGGTGACCAGCACGCGCGAGCGCGAGGTCCCGCACAGGTCCTCGGTGCTCAGCCCGAAGTAGGACGCGGTCTGGGCCATGATCGCCGAGGCCGTGATCTCGGGGCCCTCGTCGTCGGGGATCAGGTCCTTGAGGACGATCCCGGTCAGGTGGAGGTCGACCGACTGCCGGTTGAGGCTGGCGAAGGCGGTCACCCGGATGAGGGCGCCCTCGAGCTCGCGGATGTTGGTCGAGATCTTGCTGGCGATGAACTCCAGCACCTCCGGCGGCGCGGCCAGGCCCTCCTGCGCGGCCTTCTTGCGCAGGATCGCGATGCGGGTCTCCAGTTCGGGCGGCTGGACGTCGGTGATCAGGCCCCACTCGAACCGGTTGCGCAGCCGGTCCTCCAGGGTGACCAGCTGCTTGGGCGGGCGGTCGCTGGAGATCACGATCTGCTTGTTGGAGTTGTGCAGGGTGTTGAAGGTGTGGAAGAACTCCTCCTGCGTCTGCTCCTTGTTCTCCAGGAACTGGATGTCGTCGACCAGGAGCACGTCGATGTCGCGGTAGCGCCGGCGGAAGCCGTCGGCCTTGCCGTCGCGGATCGAGTTGATGAACTCGTTGGTGAACTCCTCGGAGCTGACGTAGCGCACGCGCGCGCCGTCGTAGAGGCGCTGGGCGTAGTGGCCGATGGCGTGCAGCAGGTGGGTCTTGCCCAGCCCCGACCCGCCGTAGATGAACAGCGGGTTGTAGGCCTTGGCCGGCGCCTCGGCCACCGCGACCGCCGCGGCGTGGGCGAACCGGTTGCTCGACCCGATGACGAAGGTCTCGAAGGTGTACTTGGGGTTCAGCCGCGCCGGCTCGGCGGAGGTGTGCGGCTGGTTGCCCCCGGCGGTGTCGGGGGCCGCGGGCGGCGGTGCGCCGGGCGCACCGGGGGCGCCTCCGGGGGCACCGCCCGCGGGGTCGGCGCCGGGGTCGCCGTCGGCCGGCCGCTGGGGCTGCTGCTCCCAGTGCCGGCCGGGTGCGGCGGGGTGCCCCTGCCGGCCGGGCTGCTGCCAGGCGGCGGGGGAGTCCCACTGCGGGGCCTCCCACCGGTTGGGCGCCTCCCACTGGGGCTGCTGGGTCTGCCAGTCCTGCTCGCCGTAGGACGAGGGGCCGGGGTAGGGGCCGCCGCGCGGCGCGAGCAGGTCGTCGCCCTCGCCCGCTGCCGGACCGGGGGAGTCGGGTCGGCGGGGGTCGCCCGGCCGGCCGCCGGCCGGGGGCCGGCCCTGGTGGGGGTGGCCGAACTGGCCGTCGGGGACGGCCTCGGCGGGCGAGGGCGCCCCCGGGAGGTCCTCGGGCATGATGGTCGGCTGCTGCCACGGCGGGCGCTCGCGGGCGGGGTCGGCGGTGCCGGGGCCGTAGGAGCCGCCGGGCGCGGGCGCGGCGGCCGGCGGCGGCTGCACGGCGGTGGGGTCGACGGTGACGGCGACGCGGATCTCGCGGCCCAGTTCGGCGGAGAGGGCCTGGCTGATCGCCGGGCGCAGCCGGGTCTCCAGGACCTCCTTGGCGAACTCGTTGGGGGCGGCCAGCAGGGCGGTGTCCTCGATCAGCCCCAGGGGACGGGTCTGCGGCAGCCAGGCGCGCTGCTGCGGGGGCAGCGTGCTGTTGTCGAGGCTGCTGAGCACGCTCGACCACACCATTGCGAGGTTGACCTGTGCCTCAGACACGGTGACCTGCCATGGTTCGTCCCCTTCTCAATGGTCTCCTCGTGGTGCGGCTCCCCGCCGCGCCCGGTTCGGGTCAAGGGAGCCGGACGGTCCATTGTCCCGGTTGGCGGGGCGGGCGCCGGACGCGGGCCGCGGGGCGTTCGCGGACGGGCCGCACTGTGGGCAACCCGGGGTGGTGCTGTGGGTAACCCAGGGTGGTTCTGTGGACCGGTTGTGTATGTCGACGTGTGGACGAGGTGACGCGGCGGCAGCGGCCCCCGGCGGGCTTCCACAGCCGCCTGCGTGCCGTCCACATGTTGTGCACGTCCTTGTACACAGCCTGGCAGACACCCCAGGCGACTGGCGACTTATCCACAAAGCGCAGGTCACAGAATCGCACAACGCGGAGTGGGGTTGTGGACACCGGCGCGGGGCGGCAGGCTGTGCACACGGCGGTCGCTCGTGCGTTGTCCACAGCTTAGGGGCGCCGCCGGGGGATGCACAGCCTGTGGAGACCGCGTTCGCGCCCTGTCCACAGCCGGGGCGGGCCGGATCCGGCCCCGCGCGGTGTCGGGCCTGGTGGGAAGCCGGGCCGGGGCGGCCCGTTCCGGGGCGCTCCGCGGGTTGGGTATGCTTGGTCAGCAATCCGTCTGTGTGTGAGGGTGCTTTCACGTGGCCGCACGTTTCGTGCTGCCCGGAGCGGCGCACCCCGCGAGCGGCCCCCGTGGCCGCTGGGCGCCCTCAGACCGCCGCGGACGCCCCAGCGGCGTCGATTGGGCGCAGACACCCGCGTCCCGCAGCCCGCGGGGCCGCTGAAGTACCTCGATACCCGCCCTGGAGCCCTGCAGTGAGCAAGCGTACGTTTCAGCCGAACAACCGGCGCCGCGCGAAGGTCCATGGTTTCCGGCTGCGCATGCGGACCCGCGCCGGCCGCGCGATCGTCGCGGCCCGCCGCAAGAAGGGGCGCGTGCGGCTGACCGTGAGCCAGTAGCGGCCACGGTCGACCGATCGACCTTACGGGCCGGCTGCCCTAGCGGCGGTCGGCCCTATGTGTGTGTCCGGTGCCCGCCCGGTTGAGGACCCCATCCCATGTTGTCGCCCCAGAACCGCATGCGCCACAGCGCCGAGTTCGGCCGCGTGCTGCGCTCCGGGCGGCGTGCCGGGCGCGAGGCGCTGAGCGTGGCCTACCTCGCCCCCGGTCCCGGCCCGCACGCCCCGCCGCGCGTGGGGTTCGCCGTCAGCAGGGCGGTGGGCAACGCCGTGGTCCGCAAGCGCGTCCAGCGCCGGCTCCGCCACCTGATGCGGGCGCGGCTGGGTGCGCTGCCGGACGGTAGCCTGCTAGTAGTGCGGGCCAAACCCCTGGCCGCGTCCCTTGGACACGACTCGCTGGCCGCGCAGCTCGACGGTGCCATCGCCTCGGCGATGCGGCCCCGCAACGCGACACGCCGTCGCAAGGGGCCCGACACACCGCCCGAGCCGCGGTCCGGCGGAGATCGGGCGGGTTCATGACTGACGACAGACCGAGCCTCGCGGCGCGGGCGCTGGTGGTGCCCATCCGCGGCTATCAGCGGTTCATCAGCCCCGCCCTGCCTCCTGTCTGCCGTTACTACCCCTCCTGCAGCGCCTACGCCGTTGAGGCGCTGCGGGTGCACGGTGCGCTCAAGGGGTCGTGGCTGGCGGTCCGGCGGATCGCTCGGTGCCACCCGTTCACGCCCGGCGGGCTGGACCCCGTTCCTCCGCGCAAGGGCGCCGCCGACCGCGACGCCTCCACGCCCGGCCCGGGGACCGCACCGGGACCACTGGAGCAGTAGCTGAACTGAAGTCAAGAGGAGTTGGCCGGTGCTGGACCCGCTATACAACGCCGTCGGCTGGGTGCTGATCCAGATCCACTCGGGGCTGACTGCCGTCGGACTCGATCCCGACAGCGGTTGGGCCTGGGGTCTGTCGATCGTGCTCCTGACCGTGCTGATGCGGCTGATCATGGTGCCGCTGTTCGTCAAGCAGATGCAGACGCAGCGCAAGATCCAGGAGATGCAGCCGCAGCTGCTCAAGGTGCGGGAGCGCTACAAGAACGACAAGCAGCGCCTCCAGCAGGAGCAGATGAAGCTCTACCAGGAGAGCGGCACCAACCCCCTGATGGGCTGCCTTCCGCTGCTGCTGCAGATGCCGGTCTTCTTCGCGCTGTTCAGCGTGCTGCGCAGTGTCGCCCAGGGCCAGGCGCAGTACGGGTTCACCCCCGAGCTGGTCGTGAGCGCGCAGAACGCCGCGATCTTCCACGCGCCGCTGGCGGCGCAGTTCCTGATGAGCGAGCAGGAGTTCGCCAGCTACAACGCCGACCCCCTGCTGGCCCGCGTCGTCATCGCCATCGCCTGCATCATCATGGGCACCACGACCTTCCTGACGATGCGCCAGAGCATGAAGCGCAGCGCCGGCACGCTGGCCCCCGACAACCCCATGGCGCAGTCGCAGCGGATCATGATGTACCTGGCGCCCGCCTTCGGCCTCTTCGGCCTGGGCATGCCCATCGGCGTGTTGATCTACTGGGTCACCTCGAACGTGTGGACCATGGGGCAGCAGCACTTCATCTACCGCAACCAGCCGGCTCCCGGCGAGGAGGGGGCGAGCAAGCAGGCGTCCCCCAACGGCTCGGCCAAGGGGCTTCTGGGCAAGCGCAAGGAGAGCGCGCCAGAACCGGTTGAACAGCCTAAGATCGAGCGTAAGCAGCCGAAGAAGCAGACGCGGGCGAAGCGATCCGGCGGAAGCCCGCGCAAGTAGGGCCGATAACGGACGAGTGCGCAGGCAGCCTTGAGCCCTGGAGGCGCACCGCCGGCATCCGCACAGACGTTAGGAGACAGCTCGCTGTGAGCAACGGCAACACCGACGAGCCGGTGGAGGAGCGCGGGAGCGTCGCCGTGGCGGACGCCCCCCCGCCGGAGGACGACGAGGCCGCCGAGCCGGTCATCGACATCGAGGCCCTGGAGCGCGAAGGCGACATCGCCGCCGACTACATCGAGGGTCTGCTCGACATCGCCGACTTCGACGGCGACATCGACATGGACGTCGAGGGCGACCGCGCTCTCGTGTCCGTCGTGGGCGCCACCCTTGACGAACTCATCGGCGAGAAGGGCGAGGTGTTGGAGGCCCTGCAGGAGCTGACGCGCCTCGCGGTGCACCGCACCACCGGCAACCGCAGCCGGCTGATGCTCGACATCGGCGGCTACCGCGACTCCCGGCGCAAGGCGCTCAGTCGGCTGGGTGCCGAGGCGGTCGACGAGGTCAAGCGCACCGGCGAGGTAAAGCCGCTGTCGCCGATGACCCCGTTCGAACGCAAGGTCGTGCACGACGCTGTCGCCGCCGCCGGGCTGCGCAGCGAGTCCGAGGGCGAGGAGCCCAACCGCTACGTGGTGGTCTACCCCGCCGACTGAGGCGGGCGCGGCCGGTGCCGGTCCACCGGCACGGAGCGGCGTACCGCGAAGGTTTCACGTGAAACACCGATGTCCGGCTTCGGCGCCCCTCACGCATAGCATCGTGAGGGGCGCCGCTGTTTCTACGTCCCGGAGATTTCCCGCCATGTCGACCTGTCGATTTGCCGTGCTCGGATTGGAAGGGACCAGGTGGTGACTGATGGCCTCGGGTGCTGACCGGAGTGTGGCACCGCCCGAGCACGCACCGGCGCTGTTCGGGGACTCCCTTCCGCGCGTGGAGCGCTATGCCGAGGTGCTGGCGGCCGCGGGCGTGGAGCGCGGGCTGATCGGCCCCCGCGAGGTCCCCCGACTGTGGGAGCGGCACATCATGAACTGCGCCGTGGTGGAGGAGTTGATCCCCGAGGGCGCCACCGTGGTGGACATCGGCTCCGGTGCCGGGCTGCCCGGAGTGGTACTGGCGCTCATCCGCCCCGACCTGTCGGTGACCCTGCTGGAGCCGCTGCTGCGGCGCACCGTGTTCCTGCGGGAGTGCATCGATCTACTGGAGTTGACCAACGTCGAGGTGCGGCGCGCGCGGGCCGAGGAGGTGCGGTCGCAGGTGCGGGCCGACATCGTGACGGCGCGCGCGGTGGCGCCGCTGACCCGGCTGGCGGGATGGGCGCTGCCGCTGCTCGGCAAGGGCGGCAGTCTCCTGGCGCTCAAGGGGGAGCAGGCCGAGGCCGAACTCGAAGAGGCCCGTGGGGATTTGTCGGCACAACGGCCTTGCGTTGCTGATGTGATCCGGGTCGGGCGCGGTAAAGTCGAACCCGCTACCACGGTTGTTCGCGTGACCGTCACATCCGAGGGCGACCATTCTCATGCATCCCGATCGCGCCGCTCTGCGGGTGGTGGCCGAAGAAAACGCGGACGGAAGAGGTGAAGTCATTCGTGCCCCAGAACCAGTCCGACGGCGCCTATGTTTCACGTGAAACACCGCATTGGGAGGACCCAGCCATGCCCGCCGATGTTTCACGTGAAACCGATGTGGACCTGATGGCGCCGAAGGCCGATATCGACGTCGAATTCGATACGCCCATCGCCCGTGCCGCCCGCGCCGCCATGTCGGTGCGCGGGGTGCACGAGGAGGTCTGGCCGCGCCCCGCCGAGTGCCGCATCATGAGCGTCGCCAACCAGAAGGGCGGCGTCGGCAAGACGACCACGACGGTGAACCTCGCGGCGTCGCTCGCCATGCACGGCAACCGCGTGCTGGTGGTCGACCTTGACCCGCAGGGCAACGCCTCCACCGCGCTGGGGATGGAGCGGGGCGCCGACTCCCGGTCGATCTACCACTGCCTGGTCGAGGACGAGGAGATCCGCGACCTCGCCCGGCCGGTCCCCGACATCGACAACCTGTGGTGCGTGCCCGCCACCATCGACCTCGCCGGCGCCGAGATCGAACTCGTCTCCCTGGTGGCGCGCGAGTCGCGGCTCAAGCGGGCGTTCTCCGCCTACGACGTCAGCGACCTCGACTACATCTTCATCGACTGCCCGCCCTCCCTCGGTCTGCTGACGGTCAACGCCATGGTGGCCTGCGAGGAGGTGCTGATCCCGATCCAGTGCGAGTACTACGCGCTGGAGGGCCTGGGGCAGTTGCTGCGCAACGTCGAACTGGTGAAGTCGCACCTGAACCCCGGCATGGAGATCAGCACGATCCTGCTCACCATGTACGACGGCCGCACCCGGCTGGCTTCACAGGTTGCGGATGAGGTACGCGGACACTTCGGAGATCTGGTACTCAAGACATTGGTGCCCCGGAGCGTCCGCGTCTCGGAGGCCCCCAGCTACGGGCAGTCCGTGATGACCTATGATCCGGGCTCCTCGGGTGCGGTGGCCTACATGGAGGCGGCGCGCGAACTCGCCTACCGGGCCAAGACGGGCGCCAACAACTGATCATGGGACGTGAAGGGAGACGTCGGTGAGCCAGCAGCGGCGCGGTCTGGGTAAGGGGCTGGGGGCGTTGATCCCGCAGGGGCCCGAACCGTCCGGCCGGGACGGTTCGCCCTCGGGTGAGCGCCGCCCGGAGCCGGTCAACGGCGCCTACCTTGAGGAGATCGAGGTCGGCGCCGTCACGCCGAACCCGCGGCAGCCCCGCCAGCACTTCGACGAGGAGGCCCTGGAGGAGCTGCGCGCCTCCATCGCCGAGGTCGGCCTGCTGCAGCCCATCGTGGTCCGCAAGCTCGGTCCCGACCGCTACGAGCTGATCATGGGCGAGCGCCGCTGGCGCGCCAGCAAGGAGGTCGGGCTCGACCGCATCCCGGCCATCGTCCGCGAGACCGGCGACGACGACCTCCTGCGCGACGCCCTGCTGGAGAACCTGCACCGCCAGCAGCTGAACCCGCTGGAGGAGGCCGCGGCCTACCAGCAGCTCCTGGACGACTTCGGCGCCACCCACGATGAACTCGCCAAGCGCATCGGCCGCTCCCGCCCGCACATCACCAACACGCTGCGCCTGCTCAACCTCTCGCCGTCGGTCCAGCGCCGGGTGGCGGCCGGCGTCATCAGCGCCGGGCACGCGCGCGCCCTGCTCTCCGTCGACGACTCCGAAGCCCAGGACCGCCTGGCCCGCCGCATCGTCGAGGAGGGCCTGTCCGTGCGCGCGCTGGAGGAGTTGATCGTCCTCGGCGAGACCGGCGGCGCCTCGGCCAAGACCCGCCGCTCTCCCGCGCGCACCGCGCCCAACCCGGCGGTCGAGGAGTGGTCGCGCCGCCTCTCCGACGCCTTCGACACCCGGGTGAAGATCAACCAGGGCCGCAACAAGGGCAAGATCGTCGTGGAGTTCGCGACCATGGAGGACCTGGAGCGCATCATCGCGGCCATGGCGCCCGGCGCCACCGACCGCTAGGCGGTACGCCTCCTCCGTACGGGGGCGGATGCGCGCCGGTGTCCTGATACGCCCGCCGCGCGGAGACGTGTCCGGCGTATGCCGCCATGCCGCCACGTCGGCAGGTCGGCACGTCGACATTCGGCCGGCCCGGCGCCGCCGCGCCCGGAGGCGGGGCCGCACCGGCCCGCGCGGCCCTTCGACCACGTGGGCGTCCGGTCGGGCACAGGCGCCGGAGCCCCTCAGATCGGCCTTGAGGCGTTGGCCGGCCCGACCCCGTGGCGGGAGGTGGGCCCGGCCGTGGACGGCCCGGACGGTGCGGCTGAGGGCGCCTTCGCTCCCGTGCGGGCGCCCAAGGGCGCCGCGGGCTACCGCCTACGATCGGGTCCGGGCGCACCGCCGGAGTCGGCCGCCCTCGGCACCCGGGGAGGGGAGCGATCCGGATGAGCAGGGAGACCACGGGCACGCTCGCGGCGGCCGGCGCGGGACTGCCCGCCGGCGTGCGCGACCTCGTCTACGTGCGGCGGGCGGGCTGGTGGGCTGACGAGTCCCTGCGGTTCGACGCCTCCGGCGCCGAGGTCTGGCCGCGCGACCTCCACCCGGTGCAGGCGGTCACCGTGCACCACACCGCCCTGGGCGTCGCCGCGGACCCGCACGAGAGCGTGCGCGCCGTCTACCGGCTGCACGCCGTCGAGAACGGGTGGGGCGACATCGGCTACCACCTCCTCATCGACCCGGCCGGCACGGTCTACGAGGGCCGCCACACCGGCGGCCCGGTGCCGGTGTTCGCGGCCGCGCCGCTGCCGGGCCGGGCGTCGGCGGTCACCGCCGGACACGTCGGGGGCCGCAACCCGGGCAACATCGGGGTCTGCCTGCTGGGCGACTTCACCGGCGCGATGCCGACCGAGGCGGCGCTGTCGAGCCTGGTGTCGGTGCTGCGCACCCTGTGCGCGCTCGCCGGCGTGGACCCCCGGGCGGGGGTGGCCTACGTGAACCCGGTCACCGGCGACCGCGCCACGGTACCGGGCACCGCGATGCACCGCGACTGGGGCGGAACCGCCTGCCCCGGTGCGGCGTTCGCCGCACGCTTCGACGAGGTGCGCGGCCGCGTCTGACCGCCGACTGAGCCAGGCGCAGAAAACGCCGACGGCCCCGAGGACACGTCCTCGGGGCCGTCGTTCGGTCCGTCGGGTGCTGGGCCCCACGTTTCACGTGAAACAGCGAACCCGGCCGCGCCGCGCCTAGCGGATGAACTCCTCCAGGTCCTGGAGCAGCTTGCGCTTGGGCTTGGCGCCGGTGATCTGCTTGACGACCTCGCCGTTGCGGTAGACGTTCATGGTCGGGATCGCCATGACACCGGCGTCGCGGGGGGTGTTGGGGTTCTCGTCGGTGTTGAGCTTGACGATCTCGAGCTTGTCGCCGTACTCGTCGGCGATCTCCTCAAGGATGGGAGCCACCTGGCGGCAGGGACCGCACCACTCGGCCCAGAAGTCGACCAGGACCGGCTTGTCGCTCTTGAGGACGTCGGCCTCGAAGCTGGCGTCGGTGACCTGCTTAAGGTTGGACACGGTGAAACTCCTCGTCGGATCGCGTGAGCGGAGAAGGGACAGGGGGGTGCCGGGCGGCCCGTGCCGCGCGGCGGCCGGAGGGCCGGCGGAGGGACGGGCGCCTAGGCGCCGTGCTCGGCCAGGTAGCGTTCGGCGTCGAGCGCGGCGGCGCAGCCGGTGCCGGCGGCGGTGACCGCCTGGCGGTACTGGTGGTCGACCACGTCGCCGGCGGCGAAGACGCCGGGGATGTTGGTGCGGGTGCTCGGGTGGTCGACCGCGAGGTAGCCCTCGGAGTCGAGGTCGAGCTGGCCGGCGAACAGCTCCACGCGGGGGTCGTGGCCGATCGCCACGAACAGGCCGGTGACGTCGAGCTTGGACTCCTCGCCGGTGACGGTGTTGCGCAGCCGCACCCCCGACACCTTGGCGTCGCCCAGAACCTCGACGACCTCGGTGTTCCACTCGAAGCGGATCTTGTCGTTGCCGAACGCGCGCTCCTGCATGATCTTGCTGGCGCGGAGCTCGCCCCGGCGGTGGATGACCGTGACGGAGCGGGCGAAGCGGGTGAGGAAGGTGGCCTCCTCCATGGCGGTGTCGCCGCCGCCGACCACCGCGATGTCCTGGTCGCGGAAGAAGAAGCCGTCGCAGGTGGCGCACCAGGAGGTGCCGCGGCCGGAGAACTCCTCCTCGCCGGGTACGCCGAGCTTGCGGTAGCCCGAGCCCGTGGCCACGATCACCGTGCGGGCGCGGTGGACCTGGTCGCCGACCTTGACGATCTTGGGGTCGGCGGTGAGGTCGACCTCGGTGACGTCGTCGGGCACGAGTTCGGCGCCGAACCGCTCGGCCTGCTTGCGCAGGTTGTCCATGAGGTCGGGGCCCATGATGCCGTCGGGGAACCCGGGGAAGTTCTCGACGTCGGTGGTGTTCATGAGGGCGCCGCCGGCGGTGACCGAGCCCTCGAACACCAGGGGGCGGAGTTCGGCCCGCGCGGCGTAGACCGCCGCGGTGTAGCCCGCGGGTCCCGATCCGATGATGATTACGTTGCGGACGTCGCTCACGGTGGTCGGCCCTCCGGTCGGCTCTGCGGGCCGGGTTTCCGGCGGCCCGCGTGGAAGTCGTCTCTACCAACAGATGGTAGGGCCGGGTGATTCCCGGCGCCGGTCAGGACGTGTCGACCTGGCGATTCGCCGACAGGCCGACTTCCCGGCCGCCTGGAGGCGGGCCGCGGGCCGGTACGGAAACCGGCCCCGCCGCGGGGTGCGGCGGGGCCGGTGGAGCGGCGTTCCGGGCCGGTCCCGGACCCGGGCGGGCGCGCTAGGGCGCGGGCGCCTCGGAGCGGGCCAGCACGGGGTCGTCGCCCGAGCAGCCCTCGGGGACCACGACCACCTCGTAGGACTTCTGGGTGCCGCCGCCGGGCTTGGTGCCGAAGTACATCGCCCACGCGGCCTCGGGGCCGCTCCCGGAGTCGAACTCGGCGAAGTCGATGAGCAGCGGGTGCCCGCCGGCCTCGGGGCCGAGCCTGTGCGCGCACGAGGAGACCTCGGAGGGGACGGCCGAGGGGTCGGGCCGGTTGGCGTCGGCCGGGCCCTCAGCGTCGCCCTCAGCGCCGTCGGGGGAGGTGGGGTCGTTCTCGGTGAGTACCGACTGCGCCTGGGTGGCGAGTTCGGCCTCGGTGTACACTGTGCCGGTGGAGACCAGCAGCGGTTGGTAGCTGAGCGCGGTGTCGCCGCCGACCTCGCCGCTGGGCGCGGAGGCCGCCGGAGGGGCCCCGGCGCCGGAGTCCATGGTCATGCCGTTGAGCACGGCGGTGCCGCCGCCGACCACGACCACGGCGGCCGCGGCCACCGCGAGGTAGTTGACCCAGCGGTTCGCGCCGAACCCGCGGCGGCGCATCGGCACGACGTTGGACGCGCCGGGCACTGCGGCGGAGGAGTCGGTCGCGGGCGCCGTGCCGGTGCCGCCGGCGCGGCGGGCCTCGCCTTCGGCGCGCAGCGCGTCGTCGAGGCGGGCGGCCAGCGCCTCGGGCAGGGGAGGTGCGGGCACCTCCGCCAGAACCCGCGATACTTCGGCCAGCCCGGCCTGCTGCTCGGCGCAGGTGGCGCAGTCCAGCACGTGCCGGCGGACTGCGTTCTCCTCGTCCTCTTCCAGCAGTCCTTCGGCCGACAAGGCGAGAGTCTCCGCGTCCACATGAGACGTCACGATCTCCTGTCACCTCCTCTCGGGGATGTGACGTCTCGGGGGCTTCCAGGGTTCCGCAGATGCGCGAGATATGGCAGAAGTCGCGCCCGTCCCCGGGCGCAGCGGCTCTTCACGGTCCCCGGCGCGATCTCCAGGATCTCCGACGCCTCGTCGACGCGGTAGCCCAGCATGTCGACCAGGACCAGGGCCATGCGCTGCTCCTCGGGCAGCTTGCCCAGGGCGGCGTGGACGTCCATGGCGGAGTCGGAGTGGCCGGTGGGGTCGGGGGTGGTGTGGCGGGTGCGCTCGTTGGAGAGCACGTCGAGCGTGGCGTCGTCGGTGGGCACGGCCGGGCGCACCATCTTGCGGCGCATGCGGTCGTGGCAGGCGTTGATGACGATGCGGTGCAGCCAGGTGCTCACCTGTGCCTCGCCGCGGAAGCGGTGGGCGCCGCGGAACGCGGAGAGAAACGCGTCCTGGAGGGCGTCGGCCGCCTCCTCGGAGTCGCCGAGGACGCGGATCGCGACAGCCCACATGCGCTCGCGGTGCCGCCGGACCAGTTCGCCGAACGCCTGGTCGTCACCTTGAGCGTGCCTGGACAGCAACTCCTTGTCCGGCAACTCCTGAACCGCGTCAATCACCGTCGTCACGTTTTCCCGCGCAGCTCGACCTCGTTGATGGTCCCCCGGTAGTCAGCGCCATCCTGGGGCAAACTAGTGAACCATACGACCACATATCGTCCTTCGGCCGGATCGGAGAGTTCGATGTCGACCTCTCCGCTCACGTTCTCCTGGGTCGCGGCCGGCGACGACCCCTGCCCGAGTTCGGCGGGGTCGGTGCTGTCGCCGACGAGCACCTCCAGGTTGGCGGGGCCCGGGCCGAGGTTGAGCGTCAGTTCGTGCACCTCGGTGGTCTGCCCCAGGTCCAGCAGCAGCCCCACGCCCGGCTTGAGCCGGCCGAAGTCGGCCGACTCGTAGCCCTCGGTGCTCCACCCCGTGGAGGGGTCGCCGTCGATGGCCAGCGCGGCGTTGTCGCCGTGCTCGTTGCCGTCGCCGTTGGGGGGCGGGTCGTAGCCGTCGGCCGAGGCCGGCTGGATCGCGGTGAGTTCGGCCTGCTGCTCGTTGTTGGTGGAGTTCTGCGCGCCGCCGGTGTCGGGTTCGTCGCCGCCGCTCATGGTCGAGCCGATGTTCCAGGCGACCACCACGACCCCGACGAACACCGCCAGGGCCAGGCCGCCGACCAGGGCGCGGGTGATGGCGCCGGTGGTGCCGCCGCCGGAGGAGGAGCGCCGCTCGCGCCGGGAGGGCGCGGGCCGCTGGCGCGGGGGCGCGATGGGGGCCGCGGCCGCCGCGAACTCCCCGGAGAGCCGCGAGGTGCCGCGCGCGGGCTCGGGGGCGCTGTGCGGCGCCGCCGGCAGCGGGACCATGCGCGGCACCCCCGCCAGGGCGTCGGCGATCGCGCGGGCGCTGGTGAGCGGCCCCCCGCCCAGCGGTGCCTGGAAGGCGGCGCGGCAGGCGAGGTCGTTGAGGTCCTTGGGGATCCCCCTGCGGATCTGGCCCGGCTGGGAGGGGACTCCGCCCGCCAGCGGTGCCGCGGGCAGGCCGTTGTGCGCGTGGCCGGGCCAGTGCGCGGTGAGCGCGGCGTAGAGCAGGCGGCCCAGGCCCTGGGCGTCGGCGGTGACGGGGTTCTGCGAGCCGATGCCGCGCAGGGCGGCGTCGACGCCGATCCCGGTCACCTTCACGGCGCCGCCCACGGTCCAGATGAGCTTGCCCGGGGTGAGGTTGAGGTGGTGGAGTCCGGCGGCGTGCGCGGTGGCCAGGGTCTCGGCGGCCTCGGCGACCAGGCCGGCCGCGCGTTCGGGGGCGAGGGGGCCCTGGGCCAGCAGGTCGGTCAGGGACTGCCCGGCCACCCACTCCTCGACCACGTAGGGGGCCGAGCCGCGGTCGTCGGCGTCGAACACCTGGGTGACGCGGGAGTCGGCGATGCGGCTCGTGGCGCGGGCGGCGCGCACGACCTCACTGGTGCGGGGGAAGTCCTCGGCGAAGGTCCAGACGGCGACGAGCCGGGCGAGGGTTTCGTCGGTGGCCTTCCACAGGACGGCGCCGTCGGTCTGGCTCACCTGGGAGTCGAGTCGGTACCGGCCTGCGAGTCGGGCGCCAGGCTCAATCATGAAGGTGCTCATGCCGGGAGTGACGGACGTGACGGCCGACCGAGGACGCCTGCACCGGGGGGTGCCGGAAAGGGGAGAGCTCGGGGGTGTCCGGCCGTGTCGTTGTCTGTCCCCAACCTCCCTTCGGGCAGCTCAGAAAACACGTGGACAACGGCGAAGAACTGCCGTTCCATGCTAGGACGCCTGAGTGGGGCCTTCGGTGGACAGTTGTGGGCTGGTGGGCGAGCATTTGGGTCCTTATGTCGATTACACATGGTCATGTCCGCCTGGTGATCAGCGGCGCAGCAGACGGTCGCGCACCATGTCCAAGAAGGTTGTGACTTCGGTCACACCAAGGCGCTGGGCGACGAGGACGAACAGCAGGCCGCCGACCACCCCGCCCGCCGCCATGGCCAGCAGCGACGGCAGCACCGTGCCGGGCAGGAGCCCGAACATGAGGATCATCGCCACCCCGAACACCGCGCTGGGCACGGTCGCCGCGTGCAGCAGCAGCAGCGTCCGCAGGATCCGCCGCCCGTCCAGCCCGTTCATGCGGGCGCGCAGGCCGCGCCAGGCCAGCACCGAGCCCACCACGTAGTACAGGCCGTAGGCCACCGGGAGCAGCACCACCACCAGCCGGGGCGGCGCCGTGAACAGCAGGGTGACCGCCAGGGCGGCGTGCGCCGCCTCGGCCGGGAGCGCGATCAGCGACGGCGTCTTGGTGTCGCCGAGCGCGTAGTAGACCCGCATCAGCAGCTGGAACAGCGTGAACGGGATGAGCATCACCGAAAAGACCATGAGGATCCGCCCGATGCCCTGGGCGTCGGCGACCGTGGTGCTGCCGTTGGCGTAGATCAGCACGCAGAAGGGGATGGCGAACACCACCATCGCCACCGAGATCGGCACGATCAGCACCGACGACAGCCGGAACCCGCGCGAGAAGTCCGCCCGCACCAGGTCCTTGCGGCCGTCGGCCACGTGCGCGCTCATCCGCGGCAGCAGCGCGGTGATCACCGAGACCGCGATGATGGCGTAGGGCAGCTGGAACAGCATCGACGCGTACTGGTAGGCGGTGATCCCGGCGCCGGCGGCGGCGTCACCCGACTCCGCCGCCCGCACCCCCGCCCGGGTGGCGACGTTGGTGGTCACCAGCAGGCCCGCCTGGGCCACGCCGATGTAGAGCATCATCCAGGCCGCGGTGCGCACGGCCTCGCCCAGGCCCGACCCGCGCAGGTCCAGCCGGGGCCGCCAGCGGAACCCGGCGGCGAACAGCGCCCACACCAGCACCAGCGCCTGCACCACCTGGCCCAGGGTGGTGCCCAGGCCCAGCAGCGTCAGCTGGCCGTCGGTGATGGACTCCGGCGTGCTGCCGGGGCCGGCCACCACGAGGAACATCGCGCCCACGGCGATGATCACCAGGTTGTTCAGCACCGGCGCCCACATCGGCGCGCCGAACCGGTTGCGGCTGTTGAGCATGGCGCTGGCGATCCCGCTGGCGCCGATGAAGAAGATCTGGCCCAGCAGGAACCGCGCCAGCAGCGTGGCGGCGTCGTGCTGGCCGCTGGTGAACTCGCCGGCGTAGAGGCGGATGAGCAGCTCGGCCGCCGCGATCCCCACCACCGTGATCACGGCCAGAACCAGCAGCATCACCGTGAAGAGCCGCTGCTCGGTGGCGGTGCCGCCGTCGGCGTCCTGCTTCTTGCGCTTGACCAGGAACGGCACGAACACGCTGGCCAGCAGGCCGCCGATCAGCAGGTCGTAGACGGCGAAGGGCACCATGTTCGCCGTCTGGTAGGCGTCGCCGAGGAGTTGGGTGCCCAGCGCCGCCGCCAGCACGATGGTGCGGACGAACCCGGTCGCGCGCGAGACCACCGTGCCCGCGGCCATCAGCGCACTGGAGCGCAGCAGGTTGTCGGGGGCGGCGTGCGCCGCGCCGCCGATCTCGTTGCCCTCCTCGCCCGGGCGGTCGGCGGTGCCCAGGTCGCCGTAGTCGGCCGGGTCGTGGACGACGACCAGCCCGGGCTCGGGATCGGTTCCCGGTTCGGTGCGCTCGACGGCGTCGAGGACCTCCTCGGGCATCGGCAGTCGCCGGCGCGGCCGTGGCGCGGGCGGACCGGTCTGGTCGTTCGACACCGGTGAAGCCATCTTCCTGTGGTGCTTCCTGTGGGCGGCGGGGCCGGCTTCGTCCCGGGGACGGGGGTGACGACGACGGCCAGCGGTGGGGTGCGGTCGGCGGCCCGGCGGCCGCACCGCCGGCGCCTACCGTCGCAGACGGGAGCGCACGAGGTCCAGCGCCGCCGACAGTTCCCGCACCCGCAGCGCCCAGGCGCACAGCAGGAACAGCACTCCGCCGATCAGGCAGCCGACCACGGGGGCGCCGAGGTTGGTCCAGATCCCGGGCCCCACCTGCGTGGTGAAGAACCACAG
The DNA here is from genome assembly GCF_013410565.1 of Streptomonospora nanhaiensis. Classification (NCBI taxonomy): domain Bacteria; kingdom Bacillati; phylum Actinomycetota; class Actinomycetes; order Streptosporangiales; family Nocardiopsidaceae; genus Streptomonospora; species Streptomonospora nanhaiensis. Next base: position 3,783,674 of record NZ_JACCFO010000001.1, on the reverse strand, counting down.
GACGCCGAAGCCCGCGGCGACGCTGGGAACGGCCGCCGCGTGCAGCCGCAACAATGTTCCACCGATGTGCCGCCCGTCAAGCCCGCCCAGGCGGCGGCTGAGGATGGTACCGGCGATGACCAGGCCCGAGAGGAACGAGAGCATGAAGCCTGCGGCCACGCCCGCCACCACGCGGTCGGGCGGCAGCACCGCGTAGGCGGTCAGCGCCAGCGCGCCGTGCACGCTGACGTTGGCGATGCTGATCAGCGCGGGCGTGCGGGTGTCGCCCATGGCGTAGAACACCCGCAGCATGAGCTGGAAGACGGTGAAGGGCACCAGGCCCAGCGCCATCACGGCCAGCACCAGGCCGATGTTGGCGGCGTCGGCGGCGGAGGTGTTGCCGCGCGCGAACACCAGCGTGGCAACGGGCACGGCGTACAGCGCCAGCGCCAGGCCCAGCGGCACCAGCACCAGCGCCGAGATCCGCAGCGTGCGGGAGAACCCGGCGCGCACCTCGTCCCAGCGCCGCTCGGTGGCGTGCGCGCTCATCTGCGGCAGCAGCACGGTGATGAGCGAGACCGCGATGATGGCGTAGGGCAGCTGGAACAGCGTGTAGGCGAAGTTGTAGGCGGTCAGGCCGGCGCCGACGTCGTGGCCCTGGCGCACGCTCTCGGCGCCGGCGCGGTTCACGAGGTTGGCGGTGATGAGCAGCCCGAGCTGGGTCATCAGGGTGTAGAGGAACATCCACCCGGCGCTGCGCAGCGCCTCGCCCAGGCCCGAGCCGCGCAGGTCCAGCCGGGGCCGCCAGCGGAACCCGGCGCGCCACAGCGACCCGAGCAGCACCACGAGCTGGGCCGCCATGCCGGCGGTGGTGCCCGCGCCCAGGAGCACCAGTTCGCCCTGGGTGACGGTCTCGACCGTGCGGCCGGCTCCGGCCACCCACAGGAACAGCCCGCCGACCGCGATCACCACGATGTTGTTCAGCACCGGCGCCCACACCGGGGAGCCGAACCGGTTGCGGGTGTTGAGCATGCCGCTGATCAGGCCGCTCAGCCCCACGAAGAAGATCTGGGCGAGCAGGAAGCGGGCCAGGTAGACGGTGACCTCGGCCTGGCGGGGGTCGGAGTCGCCCAGGTACAGCGCGGTGATGGGCTCGGCCGCCAGGACGGCGGCGGCGGTGACCACCAGCAGCAGCACGACCGCGCCGGTGAACAGCCGGTTCTCGGTCTTGACGCCGCCGTCGTCGTCGCGCATCCGCCGCTTGACCAGCAGCGGGATCACGACGCTGGCCATCAGGCCGCCGATCAGCAGGTCGTTGATGATGAAGGGGATGGTCTGCGCGGTCTGGTAGGCGTCGCCGAGCAGTTGGGTGCCCAGCGCGGCGGCGATCACGATCGCCTTCACGAAACCGGTGACGCGGGAGACCAGCGTGCCCACGGCCATGATGGCGCTGGAGCGCATCATGCCGCCGGAGCCGCCCGAGCCCTGCTCGCCGCTCGCGCCGCCCGTGGGCGCGGTGGGGTCGTCGGGGCCGCTGGGGCCGGGAACGGGGGGGTCGTCGCTGCCGTTCGTGGTCTCGGTGGCCACAGGCCGGCTCCTTTCGGGATTGCGTGGGCAGGGCGAAGCGCCGCGCAGCGGGGGATGTCCGCCTTGCTCAGCCACCGGCCGGGGAGTCGCCGGTGCCGCCCTTGCCACCGGAGGGCGGGGCGGTGTCGGGGCCGCCGGGCCGGGTGGAAGGGGGTTCTTCCTCATTCTCCTGCATCGGGGCGGGCGACTCGCCCGGCGCCGCGCCGCCGTCACCGGCGGAGGTGTCCTGCTGGGCCGTGCCGGTGCCCTCGGACACGGCGCCCTCGGCGTCTTCCGCGCTTTCGGTGCCCTCGGTGCCCTCGGGGGGTTCGGCCGCGGCGGCGGTTTCGCGCCCGCGCCGCCACTTGCGCAGCGCTCGCGGGGTCAGCGCGGCCACCAGCACCAGGGCGCCCGCGCCGCTGATCACCAGGGCCTGGGTGCCCATACCGGTGGCGTTCACCGACAGGAACTGCTCCTCGGCGATCGGCTCGCCGCTGATGTTGTGCAGGTTCATCTGGATCATCGTGCGGCCGTTGACCCGGGCGGTCAGCCGCACGTAGACGGTGGTCCGGTCGCCGGGGCCGATCTCGATGGGGTCCTGGATGGGGTCCTGGTAGTTGCCGATGGCCAGCCGCTCGGGGTTGGCCGACAGCAGCGACAAATTGACCCGGACCGTGTGGTCCTCCAGGTCGTTGGCGATCAGCACCCCGATGGTGCCGGTGGCGCTGGCCAGGGTCACCGGCTCGGAGGGGATGATGCGGACCTTCTCCATGTCGGTGCGCACCGCGTCGGCCACGCGGTCGACCGCGGTTTCGGACAGGTCGTCGCGCTCCCGCCAGGCCACCGACTCCAGCCGCAGGACGGCGGGCCGGAACGGGTCCTCCTCGTCGACCAGAATGCTGTTGAAGAGCCGGATGTTGCCCCGGATGTCCTTGACCTCGTCGAGGTAGGACCCGCTCAGCTCGGCGCGGGACGCCGAGCGGGGGTACTCGGGGCCGGTGCGGTCCTGGCCGGCCGCCCCGCCTTCGGGGCGGACGTCGTTGAGGTCCACCGGCTCCAGCCACGGCAGGGTGTCGGTGGCCTCCAGCACGCCCTGGGCGAAGCCGGCGCCGGGGTTCCAGTCGGCGGGGGGGTAGGCCACCACGGTGCGGTCGGTGCCCGGACGCTCCGCGGCGATCATCGCGGTCTCCGCGGCGAACCGCTGCTGGGCGAGCGCCGCGTCGCCGGGGTCGGAGGTGTCGGCGTCGAGCACCTCGGTCAGGCCGCTGTCGGCCACCAGGGCGGTGCCCTCCTCGCCCTCGCCCAGGTCCAGCGGTGCCGCGGCCGAGGGGGTGTGGCCCACCCACGAGGCGGCGGGCATCGCGGCCTCGCGCAGCAGGAAGCCGGTGGCGCCCATGCGCTGGTACAGCTCGCGGGTGGGGGTGTTGAGCATGCCGTCGGCGGGCACGGCCAGGGCGGGCTCGGCGGGCAGGCCCAGCACGCGCTCCACGGTGTCGTAGCCCAGGGCGATCGCGGTCTCGGCGTCGCTGTCGAGGTCGTGCCGCAGCAGGGCGGCGAGGTCGGCCGAGGCGTAGGGGGTGGCGATCACCGCGTCGTCGGCGAGCGCCGCGCGCGCCTGGTCCAGCCAGACCTCGGCGGCGGCGCTGGCCTCCATGTCGGCGGGGGCGGTGGCGGCGCCGTCGTCGGCCATCACCTGGTAGGGGGAGGTCAGCCGGTCGATGTCGTCGAGCAGGCCGGGGTCGACCGCCCAGGTCACGGGTACCGCGGGGGAGTCCGCGGAGCCGCCGGACCCCGCGCCGCCGGATTCCTCGTCGTCGGCGCCGCCGCCGGGCGAGGGCGACGCCGAGGCGCTGGGCTCGGCTGACTCGGTGGGTTCGGCGGATTCGCCGGGCTCGGCGGGGTCCAGCGACACGTCGTCGTTCTGCGCGCCCGCGGTCAGCAGGCGGCCGAGCCGCCCCTCGGGGGCGAGGCTTTCGGTCAGCGAACCGCCGAGATAGGTGTCGTCGTCGGCGCGCTGAGGGCAGTCCATCAGCGGCCACACCCACGCGATGCCCACGGGGTCGGGCGCCGACCCGCCGCGGTAGGGCAGGAAGGTCCGCTTGGCGCCCATGTCCGCGCCGGCGCCGTTCACCGCCTCGACCACCATCGGGTACACGCCGAACTCCGAGAGGTCCAGGTCGGCGGCCTCGACGCGCAGGGTGAACTCCGCGGACTCCCCGGGCTCCAGGCCGCCCTCGATCTCGGTGTCGGCGCCCACGGACTCCGGCTGCACCCCCTCGCCGGCGGCGTAGGCGTCCAGTTCGGAGCGGTCGGCCACGCCGGTGGTGGAGTAGCGGAACCGGACGGTGACGTCCTCGACCGCCCGCTCGGTGGTGTTGGTGACCTCGCCGGTGATCTCGACCGTGCTGTTGCGCCCGACGGAGGTGGGGGTGATCTCCTCCACGACGAGCGGATCGGGCCGGTTGTCGGCCTGGCCCGGGTCGGCCGCGGGGGCCTGCGCAGGACTGAACGCGGCCAGGGCCGGGAGAAGGGCGGCGGTCGTGGCCGCGACCGCGCCTACGTGAAGGAGTCGACGCACGCCAGTTGGTCTTCCATGAGGTTGACGATGGCCCGCGGGGGATGTGGATGCTGATGCACGGTGCCGCGGTCTCGCGGGTCGCTGCGAACGGCCGAACGGGGCGGCGGATGTCGCGGTGGACTGGTGTGCACAATACCGCTTCGGGCGGGGCGCTCCGAAGCATTACGGCCCGCGCGGAACGCGGTCGTTGCCCTTCCGGATCGGATCGTCGGATCAGCGGGGCACTCCCGGGCCCCCGACCGGCGCCGATTCGCAACACGGGACCGCGACACCTAATCTCTGGTGGTGTGCCGAATTCAGCGCTTCCAGGTGAGACCCCCCGCCAGCCGGTGACCGGTGAGGCCGCCCCGCCAGGCCGCCTCACCGGCGAGCAGCGGGCCGCCGTCTCCGACCTGTTCGACTCGATCGGCACGGTCCTGGCGGAGCTGGGCGAGCTGTTCACGCGCGGCGGCCACGAGATCGCGCTGGTGGGCGGGCCGGTGCGCGACGCCCTGCTCGGGCGCCCGGTCAACGACCTCGACCTCACCACCGACGCCGTGCCGCAGACCATTTTGTCGCTGGTCGACGGCTGGGCCGACGCCGTGTGGACGGTCGGCATCGACTTCGGCACGGTGGGCCTGCGCAAGGGCGGGCTGCAGCTGGAGATCACCACCTACCGCAGCGAGTCCTACCAGCCGAAGTCGCGCAAGCCGGAGGTCCACTACGGCACCTCGCTGTACGAGGACCTCGTGCGCCGCGACTTCACCGTCAACGCCATGGCGGTGCGGCTGCCCGACCGGGAGTTCGTCGACCCCTTCGGCGGCCTCGCCGACCTGCGGGCGCGCCGGCTGCGCACGCCCGGCCGCCCCGAGGACTCCTTCACCGACGACCCGCTGCGCATCATGCGCGCGGTGCGGTTCGCGGCCCAGCTGCGGATGTCGCCCACCCCCGAGGTGCGCGAGGCCGCGGCCGCGCTGGCCGACCGGCTGTCGATCGTCTCGGCCGAGCGCATCCGCGACGAGCTGACCAAGCTCATGGTCAGCGCCGACCCCCGCCGGGGCGTGGAGCTGATGGTCGACCTCGGCGTGGCCGAGCACGTGCTGCCCGAGATTCCCAAGATGCGGCTGGAGATCGACGAGCACCACCGGCACAAGGACGTCTACGAGCACTCGCTGACCGTGCTGGACCAGGCGATCGAACTTGAGCGGGCGCGCGGCATGGCGCCCGACCTGGTGCTGCGCCTGGCCGCGCTGCTGCACGACATCGGCAAGCCCAAGACCCGCGCGTTCGAGTCGGGCGGCCGGGTCACCTTCCACCACCACGAGGTCGTGGGCGCCTCGATGGCCAAACACCGGCTCGGCGCGCTGCGGTTCCCCAAGGACGTCATCGCCGACGTCAGCAAGCTCGTGGCCCTGCACCTGCGCTTCCACGGGTACGGCAAGGGCGAGTGGACCGACTCCGCGGTGCGCCGCTACGCCCGCGACGCCGGCGACCTGCTCCAGCGGCTGCACGTGCTGACCCGCGCCGACTGCACCACTCGCAACCGGCGCAAGGCGGCGGCCCTGGCCCGCGCCTACGACGACATCGAGCGCCGGATCGAGCGCCTGGCCGAGGAGGAGGAGCTGAACAAGGTCCGGCCCGACCTCGACGGCAACGAGATCCAGGAGATCCTGGGCATCGGTCCCGGCCCGGTGGTGGGCAAGGCGTGGCGGTTCCTGCTGGAGCTGCGGCTGGAGAACGGCCCGATGGAGAAGGAGGCCGCGGCGGCGGAGCTGCGCGCCTGGGCGAAGCGGCACGCCGACACGGACGCCTGAGTCGACATGTCGGCGAACCGCTGAAGCGCTGAGTCGGCGAACCGACGGCGGGTGAAGCGGCGGCGCCCGGGGCCGGGGGCGCTGTGACACCTGTCATGGGCGCCCGGCGCGAAACCTCACCGCCGGGCGATGACGGTGTCATCTGGCGGCCGGGCGCGGTGGCGGCTGGAATGGGGGCATGGACCCCCACTCCTCCACCGGCGGGCACGCGGCGCCGACCCTGCCCGAGCGGCTCTACCTCCTCAGCTACGACCTGGACCGCGACCGTCTCGACCCCTACAGCGGCCTGTACCGCCACGCGCTGCTGCGCGGCGCCGCCCTGGCGGAGCTGTCCCTGCGCGGCCTGCTCGCCGACCAGGACGGCAAGGCCGCCCGCCGGGGCGGCGACGGCGAACCCGAGGACCCGCTCCTGGCGCGGGTCCTGGCCGAGGTGCCCTGGGACCGGCCGCGCCGGTGGACCGGCCTGGTGATGCGCGAGCCCGGCGCGGCCGAGCGGACCGTGCGCGAGCGGCTGGCCGAGGCCGGCGTGATCACGGTGCGGACCCGCCGCCTGCTCGGAGTGGTGCCGCTGCGCACGGTCACCCCCCTCCGCCCCGACGAGATCCGCCCGCTGCGCGAGCGGGTGCGCGCGGCGGTGCTCGGCGGCGACCCGGCGGCGGCGCCCGTCGAGGATGCGGTTCTGGCCTCGCTCGCGGTCGAGGGCGACGTCGGCAGCGTGTTCACCGGGCGGGAGCGCCGCGCGAACCGGCACGCGATCGCGGCGCTGCACGCCCATGTCGACGCGGCCGTCCCGGGGGTGCGCGCGGCGGTCCGCGTCGTCGTCACCAACGCCCGCTCCGGCGGGTAGGCGGATGCGGTCGGCGGGCCCCCGCGCCGGGGTGCCCCCGAGCGGGTCGCCGAAGCGCTTTGTCGACATGCCGACCGGGCGGCGCGACGGGGCGCGTCGGACACCCTCCGGCCCGGGGACGGGCGGGCCGGAGGACCGGCGGCGCGCCGTGCCGACATGTCGACACGGCGCCGGACCGACCGCAGACCGGCTGCGCGCCCGGCCGGACCGCCGCTCAGCCCTGGTCGGCCGCCACGGCCGCGCCCCCGCCGCGCACCGCGCGCGCCCGCGCCGCCCACAGGCAGGCCACCAGGCCGTACCCGGCGGCGAGCGCCACCACGGCCGCCGCACCGGTCCCCGCCGGGGGCACCGCGACGGCCGCCACGCCCGCGCCCGCCACGAACACCGCGTTGAACAGCATGTCGTAGACCGAGAACACCCGGCCCCGGTACGCGTCGTCGACATGTCGCTGAACCAGCGTGTCGACCGACACCTTCACGCCCTGCGAGACCACGCCCAGCGCGAACGCGGCCACCGGGAACAGCGCCGGCGAGAACGGCAGCCCGAACACCAGGAGCGCGGCGCAGCCCGCGCCCAGCAGCGCGGCGATCCAGGTGTCGGTGGAGACCCGCGCGGTGGCCCACGGCGTCGCGACCGCACCCGCCAGGAACCCGGCGGCCGAGGCCCCCAGCGCCACCGAGAACCCGGCGAACCCGGCGACGCCGCCGGCCGTGAAGGTGTTGTTGTACAGCAGCAGGGTCATCAGCGTCATGACGCCGTAGCCCAGCCGGTGGGCGGCGATGGTGGCCAGGCCGTAGCGGGCCGGGCGGCGGCTCCAGATGTGCCGCGCGCCGTCGGCCAATCCGCCCGCGATCCGCCCGAGGGCGGCCCGGACGGCGGCGGGCTGCTCGGCCAGGTCGGGGCCGAGTTCGGCGCGGCCCAGCGTGAGGGCGATCGGCGCGGCCGCCGCCATCGCCGTCGCGGCGCCCAGCAGGACCAGGGCGGTGCCGGTGGCGCCGTCGCCGCCGAGCAGCCGCAGCCCCGCCGCCGCGCCGGCGCCGGCGAAGGCGGCCGCCGTGCCGCAGGAGGGGGTGACCGCGTTGGCCATCATCAGCTTGGCGTGCGGCACCACGTGCGGCAGCGCGGCCGAGAGCGCGGCCAGCAGGAAGCGGTTCAGGCCCAGCAGCGCGAGCGCGGCCATCAGGAACCCGGCGCCGTCGGCCCCCGCCCAGACCAGGGCGGCCGTCGCGGCGGCCAGGGCCGCCTTGGCCAGCGTGGACCACACGAGGACTTGTCGACGTGACCACCTGTCGATGAAGACACCCGCGAACGGGCCCACGACCGAGAACGGCAGCAGCAGCGCGGCGAAGGCCGCGGCGACCTGGCCGGCGGTGGTGTGCTGCTCGGGGGAGAAGAAGACGTACCCCGCCAGCCCGGCCTGGTAGAACCCGTCGGCGAACTGCGAGACCAGCCGTACGGCGAACAGGCGGCGAAACCGCGGTCCCTGGAGCACGTCGCGGAGATCGCGGTAGAAGGACACCCGCCCAGCCTAGGCGCGGCGGGGCGCGGCCGCGGGCGGCGGGGCGAACCGGGTGGCCGGGCGTTGCCCCGCCGCCCGTTTCGCGTGAGGATGTGCCGTCGGTCCGGGTGCCCGCCCGTGTCCGGCGCCCTCGTTTTTTGTTTCTTGTGCCGTCAGTGCCGTCAGTGCCGTCAGTGCGGAGTGCCCGTGTCCGAGTTCGCGCCCATGTTCGACGACCCGCGCGCCGTCCCCTTCGGCGGGATGGACGAGAGCCGGATCCTGCCCGCGCTGACCGAGGTCCTGGACTCCCTCGCCGACCTGCCCAAGCTCCGGTACGCGCAAGGGGCGATCGCCCGGAGACTGGAGGAGTTCGACCACGCGCGCTTTGCCTACCACGGGTTGTGGACGACCACGCGCGAGGTCTACGGCGACGCGCGGCAAATCCTCGACCTCGGCCTCGACCGCGCCGCCGGCACCGACCCCGACACGCGCGAACGGGTCCGGCGCCTGCGGGAGGCGGTGGACGCGCTGCCCGGCTCCGCGGCAGTCGACCCCGACTTCACGACCGAGCGCGCAACCGCCGACTCCGCCCGGCACCTCGGGGTGGACGACGAACACGTCCGGCGCAGGTTGGGCGAGGGCCTGCGGTTCCTCGCCAACGCGGCAGCGGCCTACCAGGAGCGCCGGCGCGCACTGGAGGCCGGATGGGCGGCGCTGCGGAGGGCGCTCGACTCCGCCGAGGCCGTGGTGCCCGGCGACACGGCGGGGCGCGGCTCCCTCGGCGGGACAAACGGCCGCCACGGGGAGATCGGCGAGGCGGCCCGGCGGGGCTGGGCCCGGCGCGGGTCGGAGCGGGAGCGGCGGACACCGGCGGCGCGGCCCGCCCCCGAGGTGCTCGCCGCGCTGGAGATCGTGGACGGGGAGCTGTCGCTCCGGGGCGGCGACGGCCTCCTGGCGGAGTCGCGGGAGTGGCTGGAGCGGCTGACCGGGGACCGGGCCCCCGAGGCGTTTGCGGCAACCGGACCGCCGGCGGGCGCGGCGTCCCACCCGGCTGTGGACGGGGCGGCCCGGCCGGTCGTGGACAGGGCGGCCGGGCAGGCTGTGGACGGGGCGGCGGGGCCGCCCGCGCGCACCGCCGAGGCCGCGCCCGGCCGGGGCGGACGGCCTCCGCTCTTCCCGCGGAGTACGGGCGGGCCCGATACGCCCTTCGGCGGCGTGGACGACCGCGAACTCGCGGCGTTCCTCACCGGGCTGGCGGGATGGCACGGAATCGAGCCGGTGGTCGGTGAGACCGAGACGGCCCGCGACTTCCGGGAGTCGCGCGACCGGTACCGGTTCCAGCTGCCGGTGGCCCAGGAGGCCTACGAGCGGGCCCGGCGGCTCGTGGCCGAGATCGACGCCGTGGAGGTCCGGTCCGAGCCGGCCGGATCGGGAGCCGACCGCGCCGGCCTGCGGGAGGCCAGGCACCGGCTCCGGCAGGCGATGGACGACCTGCCCGGCCACCTGGCGCTCGCACCGGCGCGGACCCTGGGCGCGGCGTGGGAGGGACAGCGCGGACACCGCTCCGCAGAGTCCATGAGCCTCGACCTGGCCCTGTACAACCTCGACGCCGCCGCCACGGAGTACGGCCTCCACGGCAACCGGCTGGGCGCGGCCGCGCGGGAGCTGTCCGCCCTCGTCCGCGAGGTCCGGCCCGCGGTGGAGGCCGCCAAGGCAGCGGCCCCGGCTTCACCGGTCCCCGCCCTGGCCAACCCCAAGCTTCCGAGGAACCCCGCCACCACCCGAAGCGCCCCCCCACCCGCCCCCGGACGCACCCACCGCCCCCGGACACCACCCACCCCCACCGCGCCGCACCGTGACGCCGGTCGACCGAGGGGGTGCGGGGTGCGAACCCGTCCTACAGGTCGGCCGCCTTCACCGCCACCAGGAACGCCGCCCACTCGCCACGCGGGACCCCCGGCATTGGATGCTGGCGGCCCTTTCCTCCGCGAGCCGGATTGCCGAAAAGGACAACCGACTGAAAACCCCCTCCGGAAACCGAAGGGGGCGCGTGTGCAGGTCTAGGGATAGGGGACGTGCACCGGGTAGTCCACAGTTACAGCTCGGAACGATGGTGCGACCCATTCGTAGTAGAGAATCGGCCCCTCGCTGTCGCTGTACACGGATGTTCCCGCCAGAATAGGTGAGTCTGCGGGGATCTCAAGGGCCAGTGATTCGCGTTGGTCTGAGGTTCTCGCCTCCCAGTAGTCCCGACCGTGATCCGCTCTGCGCTGGGTCCTCTCGGCGAGTAGCGCCAGGATGTTCGGAATCGGGGAGGGTTCCAGGAGTTCCGGCACCTTCGCCGTCCACGCGGGGTCCAGCCAACTCACGGCCAGGCGGTATGGGTTGCCATCGCGGCTGGTCACGGTTTCTCGGCGCACCACTGTGCGGTTCAGAGCGTCAGCATTGGTGCCGAGGGCCGCTCCCACGCTCGGCAGCATCGGGACAATCGCCGCCCCTGTCACAGCGATGTCGTCGGCCACCTCCCGTGCTCCAGTCCGCTCCGGCGACAACGGCAAGGCGCGCGGAGTGGTGCGAACAGTGGCACCTCTTTGCGTGACATGCACCAGCCCTTCGCCCCGAAGCTGCCAAACAGCCTTCTGGGCGGTTCGCGGGCTGACGTTGAATTCCTCCGCGAGGGCTGCCATGGGAGGGAGGCGGTCCCCCGGACCGAGGGCGCCGGTGGCAATCCGCTCACGTAGGGCATCAGCGATGAGGCGGTAGGGCGGGTCGGGTCTGGTCATCGATACATCATCCCTGGATTCGGCATGAGCCCCTTCACGGTGGTGCTATATATAGGGTATATATATCACGGAGTCAGCTCAGTCAGCCAGGGTGGGCTGCATAGACGGTGGATCACGTGGCCCTGTCGGTGACTGGACACCGACAGGGCCGGAGCCCCGACCTGAAGGAGCCAGGTGGAGACCCATGCCGAACTCTATACGTCCTACAACGCCCTATACGCCCCGTCATTCGGACACGCGGCGGCGCCGTGTTCGTACCAATCGAGTACGGCCCTACGTGTTGTTCCTGTGCCCCGATCCGCAGTGGGGGCAGCGATGAATGTCCTGGTGACCGCCACGACCTTTCCCGGCGAACCGGTGTCGGTCCCTCGCGCGCGGCATTGGATGCTGGCGGCCCTGAACACGGCCGGGGTCCCGGTTCCCGAGGAGCGCCGGGCGGCGGCTCTGCTGCTGTGCTCCGAGGCGGCGACCAACGCCGTCCTGCACACCGGCAGCGCGGGCACGTGCTTCCGGGTCCGCCTGCACGCCTTTCCCGGCCGCATCAGGGTCGAGGTCGAGGACGGCGGCGGCCCGACCCGACCTGTGCTCGTCACCGCCGCGCCCGCCGACGAGCACGGGCGGGGACTCGGCCTGATCGACCACTACGCCGACGAGTGGGGGCCGCGCGCCACCGGCCCCGGGATCTACTACGTCCTCACCTGGGATGCCCGATCCGTCACGGCGTGAACGATCCGACGCGGTCCGGGAAGCGCAGCCTCCCTCGGCCAACGACACCCGGCCGCCCCTACGCCGCTCCCGCCCCCGGCCGCACACGGCTCGGGGCGGGAGCGCCCTACCCCCTGGAGATCATGAACACCCCATCCGCACACCCGCGCTTCTACACCCCCGGCGAGGTCCAGCGCATGTTCCGGGTCAGCCCCGCCACCGTCAGGCGGTGGGCTGAGGCGGGCCACCTGCGGACCGCGCGGACCCTGGGCGGCCAACGGCGCATCTACGCCGACGACGTCGACGCCCTGCTCACTCCCTCGGCCGCAGAGGAGACCCCGCGCGGCTGACGCCGACGGGGGAGGCGGCTGCTGTTCCACGTGAAACAGCGGTGGCCGGTCCCGTTGCGGCGGGACCGGCCACAGGTCGACACGGCGATACGGCGATAGGGCGATTGAGGGACAGGGAGACAAGGCGAGGTGCGGGGCGGCTACTCGCGGTAGAGGGTGCCCTCGGAGACGCTTGTGGAGCCGTCGGACATGGTGCTGCTCACGGTGATGTCCAGCATCCCCTCCCCGGCCGGGACCAGGGTGACGAAGCCGTTGTCGACGCAGTCGGGGTCGTCGGCCACCGAGTAGGAGAACGTCATCTGCGTGTCGCTGGGCTGCACCTCGGAGATCTCCCAGCTGCACCGGCCGTCCTGCTCGGTGCCGAGGTTGTACTCCTCGCCCTCGACGGTGTCGCCCGAGACCGTGACGGTGGCCGACCACGTGCCCATGGGGGCGCCGCCGGCGTCGAGCTGGTCGAGGTCGCCGTCCCACACGCCCTCGTAGGGGGCGAGCGCCGACTGCTCGGCCGTGCCGCCCGACCCGCCGGAGCTGCTGAGCAGCCACAGCCCCACGCCCCCGACCACCACCAGGACGGCGACGCAGACGCTGATGGTGACCAGGACGAGGCCGACGTTGCCGCCGCCGCCCTTACCGCTGGGATAGGACCCGGTCGGCTGGCCGCCGGGGTAGCCGCCGGCGGGGTAGCCCCCGCTCGGGTAGCCGCCGGGCGGCGGGTAGCCGTACCCGCCCGCGGGCTGCCCGCCGGTCGGCGGGCCGTATCCGGGCTGCGGTCCGGGGCCGCCCGGCCCCGGTGGCGGCTGCTGCCATGGTCCCGGCCCCGGAGGGGGGCCGGGGTCCTGGGGGTAGCTCATCGAGGCTCCTTGACCTGCCCGGGCCCACGCGCCCGGATCGGCTTGACTGGAAGGCCATTATGGCCCGCAGCCGCCGCGCGCTCGATCCCCGTGGAGAGCGCCCCCGGCGGCCCCGGCGGCGCCCCCGGCGGCTCCCGGGCGCCCGCGTCCTTCCGGCGTCCGGTCCCGCGCCGTGAGCCGGACGGTCCGCTCCGATCCTCCGGCCCACGGCTCTCCCTCCGCGTCCGCCGCGCCCGCGCCGCGCGCGGTGCTCAGGCGGCGGAGCGGATCAGCGGTCCACCTCGCCGGCGATGAACCGCTCCACGAGGTCGTGCGCCTCGCTGTCGCTGTACTGCTCGGGCGGGGACTTCATGAAGTAGGACGACGCCGAGGTGATCGGTCCGCCGATGCCCCGGTCCTTGGCGATCTTGGCGGCCCGGATCGCGTCGATGATGATCCCGGCGGAGTTGGGGGAGTCCCACACCTCCAGCTTGTACTCCAGGTTCAGCGGGACGTCGCCGAAGGCGCGGCCCTCCAGCCGGACGTAGGCCCACTTGCGGTCGTCCAGCCACGGCACGTGGTCGGAGGGCCCGATGTGCACCGCGCCGGCCTTCAGCTCGTGGGGGATCTGGGAGGTCACCGAGCGCGTCTTGGAGACCTTCTTGGACTCCAGCCGGTCGCGCTCCAGCATGTTCATGAAGTCCATGTTGCCGCCGAAGTTGAGCTGGTAGGTGCGGTCCACGACCACACCGCGGTCCTCGAACAGCTTGGACAGCACGCGGTGGGTGATGGTGGCGCCCACCTGGGACTTGATGTCGTCGCCGACGATCGGCACCCCGGCGCGGGTGAACTTCTCGGCCCACTCGGGGTCGGAGGCGATGAACACCGGCAGCGCGTTGACGAACGCGACCCCGGCGTCGATGGCGCACTGCGCGTAGAAGCGGTCGGCCTCCTCCGAGCCCACGGGGAGGTAGGACACCAGCACGTCGGCGCGGGCGGCCTTCAGCGCGGCGACCACGTCGACCGCGTCCTCGGTCGACTCCTCGATGGTCTCGCGGTAGTACTTGCCCAGGCCGTCGAACGTCGGCCCGCGCTGCACGACCACGCCGGTGGGCGGGACGTCGCAGATCTTGATGGTGTTGTTCTCGCTCGCGGTGATCGCGTCGGCGAGGTCCTGGCCCACCTTCTTGGCGTCGACGTCGAAAGCGGCCACGAACTCCACGTCCCGCACGTGGTAGGGGCCGAACCGCACGTGCATGAGGCCGGGGACCCGGGTTTCGGGGTCGGCGTCAGAGTAGTAATGGACGCCCTGGACGAGCGATGCCGCACAGTTGCCTACACCCACGACGGCTACGCGTACCGAACCCATTGGTCCTTGCTCCTTCTTGGTCGCTGATTGGGACGTGAAAGCGCGCCGCGATGGCGCGCCGGGCGGGGGCGGCGCGGGGCCGCCGCCGTGCTTAGTGCCGGCTGCCGGTGGGTGGTGGTCCGCCCTCGCGAAGGGGGGCGTTTCCGCTGATGGTGGCATCAGCGGCGGGTGCGTGCTCGGCGCACCGCCGTTCCCGCCGGATGAGGTCGTCAAGCCAGCCGACTTCGCTCTCCAGGGCCTCTGCCCGGTGGCGGTGCAGTTCAACGGTGTAGGGGTCCTGGCGGGGATCGGCCAGGAGCTCCCGGAGGTCGGCGAGGCGCTCCTGAAGGCGCGCCCGCCGGCCGTCGAGGATGCGCAGCCGCACTTCGGTGCGGGTGCGGCCGAACAGCGTGAAGTGGACACCGAAGCACTCGTCGTCGGTGGCGGCGGGGGTGCTCTCCGCGAGGAGGTCACCCAGCCGGTCGCGTCCGCTGTCGGTGAGCCGGTAGACGATCCGCGAGCGCCGGCCGCCCGCGCCCTCGCAGTGGGAGGACACCACCAGGCCCTCGCGCACCATCTCCTTCAGGCAGGGGTAGAGGGAGCCGTAGGAGAAGGCGTGGAAGGCGCCGAGTTCGGAGTTGAGGCGTTTGCGCAGCTCGTACCCGTGCATCGGCGCACCGGCGAGATGGCCGAGAACGGCGAGTTCCAGTACGCGGGCGCGTCGGCCGCCCATGCCCGCCACCTCCTACCCGTCTGCCCGTTCCGGCCCGTTGCCTCCTGCGGACCGCGCCCGCGCCAGACCCGCTGCGTAGTTCAGCCGTACCCGGGCGGATATTTGTTCCCGGCGGGCGCGCGCGGTCGGTGCCCCGGCCGCCGGGCTCCGGCGCGCCGGGCGGCGAACCACGGCGGAAAGGTGGCGGACGCGGCTCAATGCGTGGTTTATCCGTATATGACTATATCGCCGTGATATAACGCAACGCTCTGTTGGCTATCTAACACCGCGCCCCCCGGCCGCTCCGTCCGCCGAGCCGCGCCGGAGCACCCGACCTGGAGGGTTGTGACCCGGGCCTCAACGGGACTCCGCCGCAGCCGCGATCGGCCGGCCGCGCGGCCCCGCTACGGTGTCATCCCGGCCGTCCAAAGGCGGCCGGAGAGCCCGTGTCGGCCAAGTACGCTCACGCCTGGGTTGTGCTACGCGCCGTGGTCGCTCTACCGTGACGGGTGCTCCAACCGTGACCGTTCGGTGCTCCTGTGGTGTCCTAACCGCGGGCGCGGCGGTTCACACGGGTCGCGGGCAGTCGCACGGCCCAACGCTCGACCGGGTTGCACCGGGTCTTTACGCCTAGAGGTCGCCGACAGGAGGAAGCAGAGGACAACGTTTCCGGAGTGGTCGAAAACCAATCGCGGTAGTCGGGCGTCCCATATCCGGACGCATGAACCTCCGAAACCGACGGCGCGTTTCGACCCGGCTCCCGGATTCCCTCCGCGTGGGGCCTTCTCCCACTTACCCGAGTCGTAAGGCCGATCGGCCGCTGAACAGCAATCGAGGACGCGTGAGTACCGAAAGACGACGGAATGCCGGCGGGCGCCGCCGGGCCTCTGGCCCGGCGGACGGCGCGCGCGGCAACGGCGGCAGGCGCAGGGCGCAGGGCCCTGCGGGGGACGAACGCTCTGCCGGTCGCCGCAGGCCGCCCGCCGACGACAACGGTGGTTTCTGGGACGAGGGCGGCCGCGGCGCGGCCGCCGCGGGCGCCGGCGGCGCGGCGGGCGGCGGACGGCGCCGTCCCCCCGCCGGCGACGACGGCTTCTGGGACGACGAGCGCCCCCGCCGCCGCTCCGAGGGCGGCGACCGCGACCGCGGCCGGTCCAGCGGCGCGCGCTCCGAGGCGGGCCCCCGCTCCGGCGGGCGCCGCCGCGCCGCGCCCGAGCGCGGGCGGCGCGCGGCCGCCGCGCACGGCGCGCGCTCCGAGGGCCGCGGCGGCGGGCGCCGCCGCGCGGGCGGCGACGACCCCGACGAGTACGACGACCGCGGTCCCGTCAAGCGCTTCTTCGCCAAGGCGTGGAAGCCCGCGCTGATCACCTGCGCGCTGATGTTCGTCGCCGGCGTGGCCGTGCTGGGCATCGCCTACGCCAACACCCCCGACCCCCGCACCCTGGACCAGCAGGACAGCGCCCAGATCGCCGCCACCACGATCAAGTACGAGAACGGCTCGGAGGCGGTGACCACCGGTGAGCTGAACCGGGTCATCGTGCAGCGCGAGAACATCCCGCAGTCGGTGGTCAACGGCGTGCTCGCCGCCGAGCAGCGCAACTTCTACGAGGAGCCGGGCATCTCGATCTCCGGCACCATGCGCGCCGTGCTGACCGCCGGCGCCGCGGGCGGCGGCTCCACCATCACCCAGCAGATGTCGCGCAACTACTACGACACCCTCTCCCAGGAGCGCAGCTACACCCGCAAGCTCCGGGAGATCCTGATCTCGATCAAGGCGGGGCAGACCATGCACCCCGACGAGATCCTGGAGAAGTACCTCAACACCATCTACTTCGGCCGCCAGGCCTACGGCGTGCAGGCCGCCGCCCAGGCGTACTTCGGCAAGGACGTCAGCGAGCTGAACGACGCCGAGGGCGCGTTCATCGGCGCGATCATCCAGCAGCCCGGCAACTTCGAGAACGTCGAAGGCAACAAGGCCATGGAGGACGTCCTCCGCGAGCGCTGGGACTACGTGCGCGACGGCCTGGTCACCATGCACGAGGAGAACCCCGACCTCGGCCTGCCCGCCAGCGAGGCCGACAAGCTGGAGTTCCCCGAGACCATCCCCTACGGCACCGGCGACGAGATCGAGGGCCAGGAGGGCTACATCCGCGACGCGGTGATCAACGAGCTGCAGACGCGCTACGACCTGTCGCCCAACCAGATCGCCACGGCCGGCTACACCGTCGAGACCTCCCTCGACCCCAAGCTGATGACCGCGGCCGAGGAGGCGTTCGCCCAGACGCTGCCCGACATGCCCCCCGAGACCGTCCAGGGCCTCGCGGCGGTCGTGCCCCAGACCGGTGAGATCCGGGCCTTCTACGGCGGCACCGACTTCACGCAGGACCCCAACAACTCGCTGACGCTGCGCGCGCAGGCGGGTTCGGCCTTCAAGCCCTATGTGCTGGCGGCCGGGCTGGAGCAGAACATCAGCCTGCGCAGCGAGTTCAACGGCGACTCCCCGCAGGAGTTCCCCGGCGTGGGCGAGCCGATCCAGAACGACAGCAACAAGGACTGGGGCCAGGTCGACCTGGTGGAGTCCACGGCGCACTCGGTCAACACCAGCTTCGTGCAGCTGGCGATCGAGGTCGGTCCGCCCGCGGTGGTCGACATCGCCAAGGCGGCCGGCATCCGGGAGGAGCAGTTCGAGACCGCCGAGATGGGGCCCAACATCGCGCTGGGCACCTACCAGGTCACCGCGCTGGACCAGGCCGCGGGCTTCGCCACCTTCGCCAACGGCGGCGTGCACATGCCGCAGCACATGATCACCAAGGTCACCAACGCCAACGGCGAGGAGATCCAGCCCAACGACGCCCAGCAGCTGGAGGAGGGCACCCCCGCATTCAGCGAGGAGACCGCGATCGACGCCACCTACGCCATGACCCAGGTGGTCGAGAACGGCGGTGGCGACGCCGCGGCGCTGCCCGACGGCCGCCCCGTGGCCGGCAAGACCGGTACCTCCAACAGCGCCAAGTCGGCCTGGTTCGTCGGCTACACCCCGCAGCTCGCCACGGCGGTGGGGCTCAGCCGCGACGACGGCGAGGCGCTCGTCATCCCGGGCGTCAACGACGTCTACGGCGGTACGACCTCGGCCAAGATCTGGCGCGCCTTCATGGCCGAGGCCATGAAGGGCCAGGAGGTCGAGGAGTTCGCCGACCCGGTGTGGAAGGGCGAGGAGGGCCGCTACGGTCCCACTCCCGAGCCGAGCATCACCCCCAGCGAGGAGCCCTCGGAGACCGCGAGCGAGACCCCCAGCACCACCCCGTCGCAGTCCCCGACGCAGTCGCCGCCGACGACCCCGCCCACGGACGACGACGACTGTGACGGCCTGCCCTGGGAGTGCGAGGACGAGCAGGACACGGGGAGCCCCGAACCCCCGGGCCCGCCGGATGGCGACCCCGACGACACGGGTGAGCCGCCGGGCTGGTTCCGCCGGTTCGGGAGTTCCGGGGACTAGTGTCGGTGAGTTCTGCTGAGCGGGCCGGCGGCGCTGCCGCCGGCCCGCCTTCTGTGTCCCCCGAGGCGCGCCGCACCACCCTGTGGCTGGCCGCGCTCGGGGCCCTCGGTGCCGTGGCGGCCTACCTCGCGAAGTGGCCGTGCCGCTTCGGCGGGGCCTGGAGCGACGGCACCCAGTACGCCGCCGGCTGCTACAGCGACGTCTTCCCGCTGTACTTCCGCGACGCCCTCGACTCCGGCTCCGTCCCCTACCTCGACGTCCCCACCGAGTACCCGGTGCTGACCGGCGGGCTGATGTACGCGATCGCCCGCGGGGTCTCCTGGCTGCCCGACGAAACGGCCCGCGCCCTGGGCTACTTCGACCTCACCGCCGCCGTCATGGGCGTGTGCCTGGTCGCCACCGTGCTGGGGATCGGCCACATCGCCGGACGCGGCGGGATCGCCCCCGTGCCCGGCGCCGCCTTCCGCCCGCGCGCGGCCCTGCTCGCGGGCGGGCTCGTGGCGCTGGCGCCCGCCGCCGTGCTGACCGGGCTGATCAACTGGGACCTGCTCGCCGTGGCCCTGTTCACCGGCGGGCTCGTGGCCTACGCGCACGGCCGGCAGTGGAGCGCCGGCGCCCTCTTCGGGCTCGCCACGGCGGCGAAGTTCTACCCGTTCCTGGTGTTCGGGCCGCTGTTCGTGCTGATGGTGCGCGAGCTGGTGCGCCGCGAGGGCGGTCCCGGCGCGGTCACCGTGGGCGGGTTCCTGCGCCCGCTGGCCGCCGGCGCGCTGGCCTGGGGCGCGGTCAACCTGCCGGTGTACCTGGCGGCACCGCGCAACTGGGCCACCTTCTTCACCTTCAGCCAGGAGCGCGGCACCGACTGGGGCTCCCTCTACTACGCCCTGGGCGGGTACGGCGTGTTCCCCTCGGGCGACCTGGACCTGGTCAACGCCACCGGCATGGCGACCCTGGTGGCGGCGTGCGCCGGGGTGGCGGCGCTGGCGGTGCTCGCGCGCCGCCGTCCGCCGCTGGAGCAGCTGGTGCTGCTGGTGGTGGCGGCGTTCCTGCTGACCAACAAGGTGTGGTCGCCGCAGTTCGTGCTGTGGCTGCTGCCGCTGGCGGCGCTGGCCTGGCCGCGCCGGCTGCCGGCCGCGCCGGCGCTGGTGGTGTTCGGCCTGTGGCAGCTCGCCGAAACCGGCTACTTCTTCGGCATCTGGCAGCACCTGCTCTGGGTGACCCAGCAGGGCGGCACCGCGGTGCCGGGCTCGGGCACCGGGCTCGACGTCGGCGCCTACTCGCTGCTGCTGCTGGGCCGCTGGACCACCGTGCTGGCGGTGTGCGTCCTGACGGTTGTGGACAACCTCCGCGGCGGCCGCTCCACGGTGTGACGACTGGTAGCCTTGGCGTTTGTCTGGCTCAATGCCCTCCTGCCATGGAGAGACCATGGCCGCGACAGTCCAGAGGAGGTACGAACGCCTATGCGTCGTTATGAAGTGATGGTCATCCTCGACCCCAGTCTCGACGAGCGCACTGTGTCGCCGTCGCTGGAGCAGTTCCTCGGAGTCGTCCGCAACGACGGCGGCTCGGTCGAGAAGGTCGACGTCTGGGGCAAGCGCCGTCTCGCCTACGACATCGCCAAGAACTCCGACGGCATCTACGCGGTCATCGACCTCACGGCCGAACCCGCCACCGTCAAGGAGCTCGACCGCCAGCTGAACCTCACCGAGGCCGTCCTGCGCACCAAGGTCCTGCGGCCCGAGGTGCACTGACCCGCCCGCGGCGCCCATCCGCCGGCGTCCCCGCTCATACGCCTGATCCGACTACCTAACCCGGAGCCAACCCATGGCAGGCGAAACCCAGATCACGCTCGTCGGCAACCTCGTCGACGACCCTGAACTGCGATTCACCCCCAGCGGGGCCGCGGTCGCCAACTTCCGCGTCGCCTCGACCCCGCGCACCTTCGACCGCCAGAGCGGCGAGTGGCGCGACGGCGAGTCGATGTTCCTCACCTGCTCGGTGTGGCGTCAGTACGCCGAGAACGTCGCCGAGAGCCTGCAGCGCGGCATGCGCGTCATCGTGCAGGGCCGCCTCAAGCAGCGGTCCTACGAGACCAAGGAAGGTGAGAAGCGCACCGTCTTCGAGATCGACGTCGAGGAGGTCGGCCCCGCGCTGCGCAGCGCCACCGCCAAGGTGACCAAGGTGCAGCGGCAGGGCGGCCAGGGCGGCGGCGGATTCGGCGGCGGTGGCGGATTCGGCGGCGGTGGCGGCTACGGCGGTGGCGGCGGCCAGGGCGGCGGCTACGGCAACCAGGGCGGCGGCTTCGGCGGCCCCCAGGGCGGCCGTTCCGGTCCCCCCGCCGACGACCCGTGGGCGACCAGCGGCGGCGGTGGCTTCGGCGGCGGCGGCGGGTTCTCCGACGAACCCCCGTTCTAGCCGGGGCGCACCGCACACCCCTGTCCGATTGACCATCCCCGGGTGTTCCCGGGGCTCTTGCAAAGGAGCACCACGATGGCGAAGCCGGCAGCGCGCAAGCCCAAGAAGAAGGTTTGCCTGTTCTGTCAGGAGAAGCTGTCCTACATCGACTACAAGGACACCACTCTGCTGCGCAAGTTCATCTCCGACCGCGGCAAGATCCGCGCGCGTCGGGTGACCGGCAACTGCACGCAGCACCAGCGCGATGTCGCGACGGCGATCAAGAACGCCCGCGAGATGGCGCTGCTGCCCTACACCAGCACCGCTCGCTAACGGGGTAAGGAGGTTTTGTCGTGAAGCTGATTCTGACCCAGGAGGTCACCGGCCTCGGCGCCCCGGGCGATGTGGTCGAGGTGAAGGACGGCTACGGCCGCAACTACCTGCTGCCGCGCGGGTTCGCCATCCGGTGGACCCGGGGCGGGCAGAAGCAGATCGACTCGATCCGCCGCGCCCGCGCCGCACGCGACATCCGCAGCCTGGACGACGCCCAGCAGGTGGCGGGCCGGCTGAACTCGCTCAACGTCAAGCTCCAGCAGCGCGCCGGTGACGGCGGGCGGCTGTTCGGGTCGGTCACCGCGGCCGATGTCGCCGACGCCGTGAAGGCGTCCGGCGGCCCCGAGGTCGACAAGCGCCGGATCGAGATCCGCAACCCGATCAAGTCGGTGGGCGACCACAAGGTGCAGGTGCGCCTGCACCCCGAGGTCACGGCCACCATCAAGCTGCAGGTGCAGGGGGTCTGACCCGCCGCACCGGGCCCGCGGCCCCGGCCCCCGCGAGGGGACCGGGGCCGTCGTGCGTCCGGACCCGCGCCCGCGACCGCCCCGCCGCGCCCGAACACGCCTGATTTCTCTGGGTTGTCAATTCGTCACGCTGTGTAGCCTATCTTGTCCTGTGGGTCTGGAACTCCACAGGAAGGATGTGGCCGCTATGTGCAGCTATGAGGGGGCACCGGGGCGGCCGGGTGTGCCGCGCCGCAGTGTCCTTCGGGGAGCCGCCCTGGCGGCGGGCGGAGCTCTGCTGGGCGGGGTCGCCGGCCTCGCGGCCCCGGGCGCGGCGCTCGCCATGGAGGAGCCGCGCATCTACACCCGGAGCGAGTGGGGCGCGCGCTCGCCCAAGCGCGCCGCCACGGTGCTGTCGCAGGCGCCCGACCTGATCGTCGTGCACCACACGGCCACCGCCAACAGCACCGACTACTCCAAGAGCCACGCCGCGGCGCTCTCCCGGTCGATCCAGAACCACCACATGGACACCAACGGCTGGGACGACACCGGCCAGCACCTCACCATCAGCCGAGGCGGCTACGTCATGGAGGGGCGCAACCGGTCGCTGCCGGCCATCCGGGCGGGCGACCACGTGGTGGGCGCGCACACCGCCGACCACAACTCCCACACGGTGGGCATCGAGAACGAGGGCACCTACACCTCCGCCGAGCCCACCCGGGAGCTGCTGAGCGCGCTGATCGAGACCTGCGCGTGGCTGTGCCTGGTCTACGGGCTCAGCCCGTCGAGCGCCATCGTCGGCCACCGCGACTTCAACGCCACGAGCTGCCCGGGCGACAGCCTGTACGCCATGCTGCCCCGGCTGCGCACCGACGTGGGGGCGCGGCTGCGCAGCCTGGAGGCGCGGCTGGTGCTGCGCGACGAGGCCGACCTCCCCGAGGAGCACCTGCCCACCTACCCGCGGGTGCCGGTGGACGAGCGCGCGGTGGAGTTCTACCACGGGCCGGCGCTGGGCTCCGGAGAGTCCTGAGGACCCGTCCGGGTTCAGGGGCGCGCGGCCCCGGCCACCAGCCAGGCCCCGCCGCGCGCCCGCGCGCCCAGCGTGATCCCGCGGGCCAGGATCCACACGGCGAACGCGATCCACAGCCAGGTGAGCCCGTGCGGCGACCCCGCGGGCAGCGCGTAGCGCACCAGGGCCGCGCACGGCAGGAACGCCAGCATCGTCCAGAAGCTCGCCCAGGCCAGATAGCGCTGGTCGCCGGCGCCCATGAGGATGCCGTCGAGGACCATGACCACACCGCTGAGCGGCTGCAGCAGCGCCACCACCAGCAGGGCCGACAGCAGCAGGCCGTGCACGTGGGGGTCGTCGGTGAAGGGCAGCGGGGCCCACGGCCGCAGCGCGAGCGTCAGCACGGCGAACACCACCCCGGCGAACACGCCCCACTCGACCATGCGGCGGGTGGCCGCGCGGGCGCCCGCGATGTCGGAGGCGCCAAGGTAGCGGCCGATGATGGCCTGCCCGGCGATGGCGATCGCGTCCAGGGCGAACACCAGCAGCGACCAGATCTGCGTGGCCACCTGGTGCGCGGCGAGTTCGGGGTCGCCCAGGCGGGCGGCCACGGCGGTGCTGACCAGCAGCACGACGCGCAGCGAGACCGTGCGCACGAACAGCGCGAACCCGGCGGTGGCCGAGGCCCGCAGCCCGGCCAGGCTGGGCGCCAGCCCGACCCCGTGGCGGCGGGCGGCGCGCACGACGACCACCAGGTAGGCGCCGGCTCCGGCGGTCTGGGCGATGACCGTGGCCCACGCCGAGCCGGCGATCCCCCAGTCCAGCACCAGCACGAACCACGCGCACAGCACGATGTTGGCGACGTTGGTGCCCACCGCCACCAGCAGCGGCGTGGTGGCGTCCTGCAGGCCGCGCAGCACACCGGTGCCGGCCAGGATGACCAGCAGCGCGGGGGTGCTCAGCAGGCTGATCCGCAGGTAGACCACGGCGTAGGGGGCGACTGCGGGTGAGGCGCCCAGCGCCTGGACCAGCCAGGGCGCCGCCGGGTAGCAGACCGCCACGATGGCGGCGCCGATCAGCACGGCCAGCCACAGGCCGTCGACGCCGCTGCGCAGCCCGGCCGCGGTCTGGCCGGCGCCGAAGCGGCGGGCCACGGCCGAGGTGGTTCCGTAGGCCAGGAAGACGCACAGGTTGGCCAGGGTGAGCAGCACCTGGCCGGCTACGCCCAGTCCGCCGAGCGCCTGGGTGCCCAGCGTGCCCACGATGGCGGAGTCACTGAGCAGGAACAGCGGCTCGGAGACCAGGGCGAAGAAGCTGGGTACGGCGAGCCGCAGGATCTCGCGGTCGTGGGTGTGCCGGAACGGCGGGGCGGGCAGCGCGCCGCGCAGGCGGGACAGGGCTGGCTTCACGGGCATGGCACTGCGACAATACCGGACACGTGTTCGAGGCTGTGTGCACAGGTTATCCACGGCTCGCGAGCAGCCTGTGGATAACCTGTGGAAAGCGGGCTGTGAACTTTCTTTCGCGCACAGCCGGTGCATAAAGTCTTTGCAGGTCAGAATGGGTGTATGCGACCTGTGAATTAGTTGTCCACAGGTGTTGTGCACAAGCTATCCGCAGGATGGCCTGCCTTCGTCCACAGGATCTCCCCAGCGCTGTCCACAGGCCGCTTTGCGCCGCGGGTGCTCCAGTCGCGACAATCCAAGCCCGGGCATGCTGGACATGTTCGCGAACGTGAAGCAGGGGGAGTCCACGTGAGCGTCGCCGACCTACCGCCGGAGAACACCGGCGCCGGCTTCGAGCGCACACCACCGCACGACATCATGGCCGAGCAGAGCGTGCTGGGCGGCATGCTGCTGTCCAAGGAGGCCATCACCCAGGTGGTCGAGATCGTGCGGTCCGCCGACTTCTACCGGCCGGCGCACCAGACCATCTTCGACGCGGTGGTCGACCTGTTCTCGCGCGGCGAGCCGGTCGACGCGATCTCGGTCAACGCCGAACTCACCAAGCGCGGCGAGATCACCCGGGTTGGCGGCGCCCCCTACCTGCACACCCTCACCGAGGCCATCCCCACCGCGGCCAACGCCGGGTACTACGCCCGGATCGTCGCCGACCGCGCCGTGCTGCGCCGCCTGGTCGAGGCGGGCACCCGGATCGCGCAGATCGGCTACGCCGGCGACGGCGACGTCGACGACCTCGTGGACCACGCCCAGGCCGAGATCTTCCGCATCGCCGAGAAGCGCACCGGCGAGGACTACCTGCCGCTCAGCGACATCATGCCGGGCGCGCTCGACGAGATCGAGGCGATCTCGGCCCACGACGGCTCGCTGACCGGCGTGCCCACGGGGTTCACCGACTTCGACGCGCTCTCCAACGGCCTGCACCCCGGGCAGATGATCATCATCGCCGCGCGTCCGGCCGTCGGCAAGGCGCTCGCGCTGGACACCCCGCTGCCCACCCCCGAGGGCTGGACCACCATGGGCGAGGTCGCCGTGGGCGACCGCCTGCTGGCGCCCGACGGCAGCCCCACCCCGGTGGTCGCGGCCACCGAGGTCATGACCGGCCGCCCCTGCTACGAGCTGCGCTTCGACGACGGCACCACCGTGGTGGCCGACGCCGAGCACGAGTGGCCCGTCCTGGCGGGCGACCGGGCGAGGCGGGGCGAGCGCGTCGAGCTGTGCACCACCGCGCGGCTCGCGGCGTGGCTGGCCGACACCGGTGGCGCCTGCGGCCCGGTCGTCGCGGCGCCGGGCGGACCCGCCCTCCCGGCCGCTCCACAGCCTGTGGACACCGCGGGCGCGGCCGCCGCGCACCGCGCCGGTGCCCTCCGTGCGGCCGGCGGCGTGGCCACCGCGCCCCGGCGGGCCGCCGTGCGCCGGGTGACCGGTGCGCGGCGCGTGCCCAGCGTGCCGGTGCGCTGCGTGCAGATCGACCACCCCGACCACCTCTACCTCGCCACCCGGGCGCTCATCCCCACCCACAACTCCACCCTCGCGCTCGACTTCGCGCGGGCGGCCTCGATCAAACACCAGCTCACCAGCGTCTTCTTCAGCCTGGAGATGGGCCGCAACGAGATCGTCATGCGGCTGCTGTCGGCCGAGGCGCGGGTGCCGCTGCACACCATGCGCTCGGGGCTGATGACCGACGACGACTGGGCGCGGCTGGCCCGGCGCATGGGCGAGGTCGCCAGCGCGCCGCTGTTCATCGACGACTCCCCGAACCTGTCGATGATGGAGATCCGCGCCAAGTGCCGGCGGCTCAAGCAGCAGCACGACCTCAAGCTGGTCATCGTCGACTACCTCCAGTTGATGAGCTCGACCGGCCGCGTCGAGAGCCGCCAGCAGGAGGTCTCGGAGATGTCGCGGTCGCTGAAGCTGCTGGCAAAGGAGCTGGAGGTGCCGGTCATCGCGCTGTCCCAGCTCAACCGGGGGCCCGAGCAGCGCACCGACAAGAAACCCCAGGTCAGCGACTTGCGCGAGTCCGGAAGCATCGAGCAGGACGCGGACATGGTCATCCTGCTCTACCGCGAGGACGTCCACGAGAAGGAGTCCCCGCGCGCCGGCGAGGCCGACCTCATCGTGGCCAAGCACCGCAACGGCCCCACGGCCACCGTCACCGTGGCGTTCCAGGGCCACTACAGCCGCTTTGTCGACATGGCGCCGGGCTGACATGCCGACACGGCGCCGTCCCCGCCGGACCGGCGGGGCGGCCGCTCGGGGCGCCGGGGCATCATGGCGGCCTGGATCCGGTCCTGCCCCGCACCGGCTGAGCGGTCGGCACCCCGGCACGCACCGCCCTGGCGGAGGAGTGCGCCGCGTAGGGCTTCAGCAGGCGGCCGCCGGTGGACCGGCTGCTCCCCGGGCGAGGAGTGCGCCGCGGCGGCCCGGCGCCCGCGGCACAACGGAGCGGCCCCGCGCCGTCGGGTCGACGGTGCGGGGCCGCTGTGCGAATGCCGTGTCGCGAGGTGCCGCGCGCCCCACTAGGCGCGCTCGGCAGCGGCCGCCTTCGGGGCGGGCTTGGCGGCGAGGCCGCGCGGCCAGGCCACCCAGCCCATCAGGCCGATGTAGAGCAACTGCTCCAGCAGCCGCGGCACCAGCGGGGTCGCCGGGTCGCCGGCCAGGGGCACCTCGTTCAAAGCGGCGTAGGCGTTGGCCGGGAACATCAGCACGAACAGCAGCGCCAGGCAGGCGGCGGCCGACCGCCGGGTGCGCGGCCACACCAGGCCCGCGGCGCCGGCGAGTTCGAGCACGCCCGTGGCGTACACCAGCAGCTCCGGGTACGGCAGCTGCGGCGGGACCATGGCCACCATGTCGGCGTGCGTGGGCATCACCGTCACCGACGGCGGCACGAAGTGCGCGCTCGCGGTGAGCAGCAGCATGGCGGCCATGCCGTGGGCGGCGCTGTCCCGCCAGGTGGCGAAGCGGCGCACCCCCAGCGCGCCGAGCCCGCGGAACGCCGCCGTGGACGCCCCCAGCGCGATCAGTGTCACGTTCATGTCTCCCCCTCCGAACTTGTCACTGTCTAGTTTGCCCCGATCGGGCAATCTTGTCAATGACTAGATCTGGGGTAGGCTGCTGTCATGCCAGAACGCACCGGTTACCACCACGGGGACCTGCGCCGGGCGCTGCTCGACGCCGCCGTCGAACTGATCGCCGAGCGGGGCACGGCCGCCGTCAGCCTGCGCGAACTGGCGCGCCGCGCCGAGGTCTCGCACGCGGCCCCCGCCCACCACTTCACCGACAAGGCCGGGCTGTTCACCGCGATCGCCGTCGACGGCTTCCGCATGCTCGCCGACTCCCTCGCGGCGGCCGAACGGGCGGGGGAGGTGCCCGAGCCCGTCGACCCCGACAACCCCTCGGGCGCGCTCTACGAGATGGGCCTGCGCTACGTGCGCTTCGCGCTGGAGCACCCCGGCCACTTCGACGTCATGTTCCGCTCGGAGCTCTACCACGCCGACGACCCGGAGCTGGCCGCCGCCTCGGCGCGCGCCGCGGCCCTCCTTGAGACGGCCGTCCCCGGGGGGCCCGGCGGTCCGCGCACCCCCGCCTACACGCTGGCGGCGTGGTCGGCGGCCCACGGGTTCGCCGTGCTGTGGCGCGAGGGCGTCGTCGACACGTCAATGCGCGGCGACGACCCCGAGAAGCTCTTCCGCCAGGTGGCGGCGGTGCTCTTCCACGGCTACACCACCACCCCCGCCGGCTGAGACCCCGGCACCGGCGGACGGTGGGGAGGGGGCCGGTGCGCCCGCGGCGGCGCGCCTCGGGCACACTTTCCTCACATTCGCCGGGCACCGGGAGAATCGGATGCGCTACGCCGAAGGCCCCTCCACCGAACGCGAGACCACCGTCGCCGCGCCGCCGCAGCGGGTGTGGCCGCTGGTCACCGACATCGCGCTGCCGTGCGCCTACAGCCCCGAACTGTGGAAGGTCGAGTGGCTGGCCCCCGCCACCGGCCCCGCCGAAGGCGCGCGGTTCGCGGGGTTCAACCGCCACCCCCGTATCGGCGAGTGGCGGACCGTGTCCGAGATCGTCGAACTGAAGGCGGAGAGCACGTTCGCCTGGGCGGTGCTCGACGTGGACGGCCGGTTCGGCCCGCCCATGCGCACCGCCGCCGCGCCGATGGCGCTGTGGCGGTTCACCCTGGAGCCTCGCGGCGGCGGTACGCTGCTGCGCCAGTCGGTCCGCCTGGGCCCCGGCCCCTCCGGGCTGAGCGTGGTGATCGACCGCATGCCCGAGCGCGAGGAGATGCTGGTGGCCCACCGGCTGGACGAACTCGCCAACGGCATGGCGGCCGTGCTGGAGGGCCTGCGCCTCCGGGCCGAGACCGGCCCCTGAGCCGGTCGGCGGATCCGGTCAGTGCCACCGCACCGCCGCACCCGGTCGAAAACCCGTTGCGGACAGTGGCCGCGCCCCGCCACCATGCCCGCATGGAGCGCAACGAGGCGCGGGGTCGGCCCCGCATTGGCGTGGTCGGACTCCGGCGCGGGCTGCATATGGCCGAGCACTGCCCCCGGGTGGGCCTGGAGGTGGTCGCCGCCTGCGACCTCGACCCGCAGTGCCGGGCGCAGGCCGCGCCGCGGCTGCCGGGCGCCGCCGTCGCCGAGCGCTGGCAGGACCTGCTGGGCACCGACCTCGACGGCGTCATCCTCGCCAACGACTTCGACGCCCACGCCGAGCCCGCGGTCGCCTTCCTGGAGCGCGGCGTGCACGTGCTCTCCGAGACCGCCGCCTGCGCCGGGGTGGAGGAGGGCCGCCGGCTCATAGCGGCCGCCGACGCCTCCGCCGCCACCTACTCCTTCGCCGAGAACTTCGTCTTCCACCCGCACGTGCGGCTGCTGCGCGCGGCCGTCGAGTCCGGCGAGATCGGCCGCCCCGTTCTGGTGGAGGCCGACTACCTGCACGGGATGGCACCCGAGGCGGTCGACGCCCTCGTGGGCGACCCCGCGCACTGGCGCGGGCGCATCGCCGCGACCGCCTACTGCACCCACACCCTCTCACCCGTCCTCGCGGTCACGGGGGCGCGGCCCCTCGACGTCGCGGCCCACACGGTGGACGGCGACCGTCCCGACTCGGCGGCGGTGCTGGTCGTGCGGCTGTCCACGGGCGCCCTCGCGGTGACCCGGCACGGGTTCCTCCAGGGCGAGCCGGACAGCCACTGGAGCTGGGTCTCGGCGCGGGGCACCCGCGGCCTGGCGGAGTCTGTGCGGGCGC
The DNA here is from genome assembly GCF_013410565.1 of Streptomonospora nanhaiensis. Lineage (NCBI taxonomy): Bacteria > Bacillati > Actinomycetota > Actinomycetes > Streptosporangiales > Nocardiopsidaceae > Streptomonospora > Streptomonospora nanhaiensis. Next base: position 3,754,300 of record NZ_JACCFO010000001.1, on the reverse strand, counting down.
CGGGGGAGCGGTCCTGGTCGCTGCGGGTGCGCACCGAGGCGTGGGCCGCGCCCGGCGGCGTGCCGCGCGAGGAGGAGCGCACCCCGCCGCCGCTGGAGATCGGGGGCGGCGTCGTGCCGCGGGCGGACGAGGGCACGGTGCTGGTGCTGGAGGCGTTCCGCGCCACGATCGCCGACGGCGCGCCGCCCGCGGTCGACGTGCGCGCGGCCGTGGCGGCGTCCCTGGTCGGCGTCCTCGGCGCCGAGTCGCTGGCCAAGGGCTCGGCCCCGGTACCGGTGCCCGACCTCGGAGCCGCCGACTGACACCGCGCCGGGACACCCGACGCGCCGAAGGCGGGGGGTCGGGTGGCGGTGATCGGTTCGGCCGTTGCTGGTTGGGGTGGCGACGGGGCGGCGAAGGCGGTGGGTGGCTGGGCCCGGCGGAACCGGCGCCGGCGGCGGGTGGCTGGCCCGCGTCGGTGGCGCCGAGGGCGGTGGGGGAGGGCCGGGCGGAGACCGGTGCTGGTGTCGGGAGTCGAGGTTCGGAGGGGCGGCCCGGGGAGCGGCCGCGCGTGCCGGTCGTCCGCTCAGCCGCGGTTCGACGGGGCCCGGTGGCGGGTGGCCGCCGCGAGCGGTCGTTTGTTCCGTATGTCCACTTTGGAGTGGCGACGGGGCGGCCCAGTGGGCTTGGCGGCTCGTTATGCCCACGATGTGAGACGACAGGCGAGCTCCCCGGGGGTGCTAGGGGTGGAATGCCCGTTTCAGAGAGTGACGATCGTGCGGTTCCGGCCGCCTGGGTGACCGCACGTGCGAGATCGTCCCGCCTTCAGCGAATTTGTCTCATAAGGTGAGACGAAGGCGGGAAGTAAGCGGTTTCCGGACACTGCGCGGGGACCGGAGCCCAACCGCTCAGCGGGCCGCTCATCGCCGGACCCACCCACCTGCCGCCCTCGGCGCCCCGCCCTCGCCCCCATCTCCCATCCCCACCCGCCTGCGGACGGCTGCCGACTCGGCCGCGGATGGATTTGTCGACAAATCGACATTCCGCGACCCGGCCCCTCCGCTCAGTCCGGTGCCGAGGCCGCCCCGGCCGTCTCGGGCAGTCGGCCGACCACCGGGTTGCGGGTGCTCTGGAAGATCACCGAGGTCCGGAACCCGGCGATCTCCTTCCTCTTGCTCAACTCGTCCAGCAGGAACGCGTGCAGCCGGTCGAGGTCCTGCACCGCCACGTGCAGCACGAAGTCGTCGCCGCCCGCCAGCACGAAGGCCGACAGCACCTCGGGCAGCACGCTGACCTCCTCCTTGAACCGCACGATGACCGGCCGGCTCAGCGGGCGCACCTGGATCGACACCAGCGCCTGCACACCGCGGTTGAGGGCGGCGAGGTCGACGTCGGCGTGGTAGCCGCGGATCACGCCGCGCCGGGTCAGCGAGCGCACCCGCTCCAGGCAGGTCGAGGGCGCCACCCCCAGCCGGCGGGCGAGTTCGCGGTTGGACTGGCGCGCATCCGTTTGGAGTAGCCGGATGATCTCCGCATCAAGTTCGTCCATGTCCATAGTATGACGCGAATTCCGACCGAACGTTCGATTCGGAGTGGCTGAGACCGTCCGTATGTATAGGTTCTCCCGCGTACGCCGATCACTTGGGGAGGCGCGCAATGGCGCTGCGGACGAAGCTGGTACTGGTCGTGGACGAGACGCTGCCGATGGCCCACGCCGTGAACGCGGCGATGGTCACCGGGCTGGCTCTGGGCGGGCGGCTGCCGCACCTGCTCGCCGCCGACGGCAAGGACGCCTCGGGCGGGGTGCACGCGGGGCTGAACCCCAACCCGGTACCGGTCCTGACGGCCGGCTCCGCCGACCTGCGGGCTCTCGCCGAGGCGGCGCGCGCCGACGACGAATTGACCGTGGTGGGGTTCAACGAGGTCGCCCGGCGCAGCCGCGACTACGCGGCCTACCTCGACGCGCTGGCGCTGACCCCCGCCGAGGAGGTCGACTACGTCGCGGTCGCGGTGTTCGGGCCGCGCAACCGGGTCAACCCCCTGACCAAGCGGCTGCCGCTGCTGCGCTGAGGCGCGGCCCCCGCCGCGCGAGGGAGCGCCGCCGGGCGGGGGCGCGGACCGAGCGGGCGTGCGCGCCGATGGCATGGGAACGGCCAAGGGGCGCGCACGACCGAGGGGGCCGACCGCGTGCGCGGTCGGCCCCCTCGGCGCAGGGCCCTGCCCTGCGAGTGCCCGGGATTTAGATCCAGCGGGCCTCCGGCCGCGTGCGGCCGGTTTCGTCGGTGACCAGCTCCCAGGTCAGCAGCGGCCGGTCGGAGGCGACGGCCTCCGCGGCGACGCGCGGCTGGGGCATGGCTGCGGCTGCGGTGCGGGCTTCACCGCTCCGGCGCCGCAGCACGCTGGTGCGCGTGCGGCGCGGGGCCTTGGCGGTACGGCCGACCTGCGTCGCCGGGCTCACCGGGTTCACCATGGCGGCACCCCCTCGTTCGTTCTTAAGAAGTCTTAAGTTAACCCGTCGTTCACCTTGGCGTCAATTCTGATTCGCCTGACAGGTGGGGGTTTGGGCCGGTCCGGGCGGGATTTTGCCCCCGTTGACAAGGGCGGACGCCGCGAAGGTGAACAACAGGTGAACAAAAAGAAGCGCCCGCCTGTCGGCGGGCGCTGGGGTCAGCGTGGGTCCACGACCGTTACCGGCTGCCCGGTTACTCGTTCGGATCCTTGAAGATCAGCCCGACCACCTCAAGGTAGAGCTGCTCGGGATAGGGCACGAAGTTGATCCTGCTCAGCGCCTGGTCCTGACCGGCCGACTCCATGACGAAGGTGCCGTAGCCCAGGAACCGCCCGAGCAGGGTGCGCTCGAAGCGCATGTCCGTGACCTTGCCCAGGGGCATCATGTTCACCTGGCGGGTGATCAGCCCCTGCGTCAGCAGCAGCCGCTGCGACGTGATGACGAAGTAGTCGACCGACCACCCGGCCACCCGCCAGACGAACCACACCAGGATGAGCAGCCACACCCACCAGATGACCGCCAGCACGGCGGCGCTGGAGGCGACGACGGTGTTGCTCAGGATGCCCGCGATGATGAGCGCGCCGAGCACCGCCGCGACCGGCCCGATCAGCACCGCGGGGTGCCGACGGATGGTGACGACGTCCTGTTCGTAGGGCAGAAGGTAGCGGTTGACCGAGGCCGGAGCCCGGTTCGGCGGTGCGACGAGCCTCATGGCCGCCTGGTCCTTTACGCGCTCAGGGTGTTGACGAAGCGGGACAGCGACTCAGCGGCGGACATGAGCCCCCCCACGCCGGTCTGGATGACGCCCGCCGCGCTTTCCGGCTGCGTGAGTAGATAAAACGCGACGAAAGCGATGAGGGCATACCCCAACCACTTCTTCAACCTCGCCATGACCGACTCCCCACGAATGCTGGTGACCCACTGACCCAAGCTGATTGTTACACCGACATTCAGACCCGTAAAGCCAGATGCCCGTAATCGGCGTGGCGTTCGGGGCGGAACGGATGTGGTACCGATCACGGCACCGCGCCGGCGGGGCGGGTGCTCACCGGCGCTCGGCGAAGGCGAGGGCGAGAACCTGCAGGTGCTGGCGGGCGATGCGCTCCACGAGGTCGGCGGTGGCGCGGCCGGTGACGTCGAGGGCGCCCTGGCGCGCCGCGTCGACGCATCTGGTGACGGTGGCGGGATCGTGCACACCGGTGAACTCGGCGTTCAGCCGGTCGACAACGGGGGAGAGGTCGCGCGGCGGGCTGATCTTGTCCGGCATCTCACTCCTTGAGGGGTAAGGGTGATCGGTTGCGCTGTGTACCCGGGTACAGGCGCTCGGTAACCACCCTCGGGGTCAAGATTGTACGTCGGGGCGGACGTGGTGTTCACGGGGGGAGGGTCGGTGCTGGGTGTCCGTCGGGCGAACTGGGGTTATGCGCGTGGGATGGTCGGCTCGTGGCTCATTACCATGATCGCCCTAATGTGTCACGACTCCGTCTCGGAATGAATTCGGCTGTCGCAAACCACGGGCTTCGGCATGCGCGGAACGCGGGGGCAGGGTCGGGTGAGCCTCGTGCGACCTACGGCCGTTGATTCCCCCTTTTCGGACGTTCATTCCTCCGTTTTGAGATTGATACAAAAAACGCGGCCAACGCCGCGCGGTCCGGAGGCGGGCCGGGATCAGACGCTGCCGTAGAGGCGGTCGCCGGCGTCGCCCAGCCCGGGCAGGATGAACCCCTTCTCGTTGAGGCGGTCGTCGATGGCGGCGGTCACCACGCGCAGCGTCGCGGCGGGCTCGCCGACCTTTTCGGCCAGGGTGCGCAGGCCCTCGGGCGCGGCCAGAAGGCAGATCGCCGTGACGTGGTCGGCCCCGCGCTCCACCAGGAGCCGCATCGCCGCCGCCAGCGTGCCGCCCGTGGCGAGCATGGGGTCCAGGACGTAGCACTGCCGGCCGGACAGGTCGTTGGGCAGGCGGTCGGCGTAGGTGGCCGGGCGCAGGGTCTCCTCGTCGCGGGCCATGCCCAGGAACCCGACCTCGGCGGTGGGCAGCAGCCGGGTCATGCCGTCGAGCATGCCCAGCCCGGCGCGCAGGATGGGCACCACCAGGGGGGTGGGACGGGTGAGCTGCACGCCCGTCATCGGCATCAGCGGTGTGTCCACCGTCACGTCGGCCACGCGAACGTCGTGGGTCGCCTCGTAGGCCAGCAGCGTCACCAGTTCGTCCGTCAGCCGGCGGAAGGTCGGGGAGTCGGTGCGGACGTCGCGCAGCGTTGTCAGCTTGTGCGCGACGAGCGGGTGGTCGACGACCAAGGTGTCCATTGGGCACTCCGATGAGCTGGGGAAACGATGGGGAATCGGCGTCTGAGTCTATCGACGCGCGCGTTGCCTGCCGCCGGGCGAGCGCGGGGCGGCGCCCCCGGGCCGGCGCCGCCGCCCGCGACGGGGTTGGCCATATCGTTCTGCCGGGCACCGGATGTCCGTTCTAATAGGACCTGTGAGCGCCGACTTCTACCACGAGGACGATTCCCTCCGGGGAAACCGGGCCGCGGACGACCGCGACCGCTACGATGACGCCGCGCCGGACGATCTGCGATCCTGGCCCGATCACAGCCGGGCTGGTGGGGTGACGATGACGGAACTCGAACTGAGCGACGACGACGGAAGCGGCGACTTCGCCGCGGTCGCCTACCGCGAGGAGAACTACTGGGACGTCTACCTGCTGCCGGTGGCACTCACCCAGGACTTCAAGGGCGTGCTGCACGCCCTGCGCCAGCAGCCCAGCATCAGCGGCGCGATCGGCCTGCTGTCGATCGGTGACGACTTCTTCGTCATCGTGCGCGTCTACGGCGACGACGTCAGCCTCTTCCTCTCCGACGTCACCGCCTCGGTCGACTGGCAGGTGGCGCGCGACGTTCTGGAGTACCTGGACATCGACGTCCCCGACGACGAGGACCTCGACCAGGTCCTGCCCGCCGGCGACATGTCGATCCTGGCCGACCTCGGCCTGGACGAGATGGAGTTGGGCGCGCTCGCCGGCGACCTCGACCTCTACCCCGACGAGGTGCTGGCCAGCATCGCCGAGCGGATCGGATTCCAGCAGGCGTTCCAGCGTGCCGTCGACTCGATGGGGTAGGGACTCCTACCGATCGGTCTAGGACCACGGCGGGCCGCCCCCACGGCCCGTCCGACGCCCGCGAGAGGGGACGGGAGAGCGGTGGCGATCTTCTCAGCGGTCTTCTGCCGCGGCCAGGACGACGAGTGGAGGGGTGTCGGCGTCGAGGGCGACCTCGCCGAGGCCGCCACCATCGACGACATCGCCGACACCATGCGCGACGTCTCCGGCGCCGCGGCCGAGGGCACCATGGTCCTGCTGGTGGAGGCCGACGACGAGTGGTTCGCGGTCGTGCGCGTGGACGACCACACCGACCCCCGCGTCTTCCTCTCCGACGTGCGCGTGGTGCACGAGCACCCCGTCGCCGCGCTGCTGCAGCAGAGCGGCGGCATCGAGGCCCCCGAGCAGACCGAGGGCACCGGGCAGAAGCCCTACCCCGTGCCGGGCGGCGACACCGAACTGCTCGCCGACATCGGCGTTCCGGCGGGCGACCTGGTGTCGCTGACCACCAGCGAGGGCCTGCTGCCCGGCGACGTGCTCGCCGAGATCGCCGAGCGCGCCGGCTTCGCCGAACCCCTGGACGCGCTGCGGCTGTAGCCGCCGCCCCCGTGGAAGAGGACCCCGCCGGCATGACCCGAGCCGAGATCGACGCCGCGCTGCGCCTGGCGCTCGCCGAGAGCGCGCGCACCGCCGAGAGCGGCGACGTCCCGGTGGGCGCGGTGGTCCTCGACCCCGGGGGCGCGGTGATCGGCACCGGCCGCAACCGCCGCGAGGCCGACGCCGACCCCACCGCCCACGCCGAGGTGCTGGCCCTGCGCGCGGCGGCGCGCGCCCGCGGCGAGTGGCGGCTGGCCGGCTGCACCCTGGCGGTCACCCTGGAGCCCTGCACGATGTGCGCGGGCGCCGCCGTGCTGGCCCGTGTGGACCGCGTGGTCTACGGCGCCCGCGACCCCAAGGCCGGCGCGGCCGGCTCCCTCTGGGACGTCCTGCGCGACCGCCGCCTCAACCACCGCCCCGAGGTGGTTCCGCCCGACCTCGTCTCGCCCGGCGTCGCCGACGCCTGCGCCGCCGTGCTGACCGAGTTCTTCGCACGCCGGCGCATCCGGTAACATGGTCGGCGGTGGAGTCGCCTAGTGGCCGATGGCGCTCGCCTCGAAAGCGAGTAAGGGGCAACCCTTCGTGGGTTCAAATCCCACCTCCACCGCCACATCCGCCCGTTCACCCAGGTGAGCGGGCGGTTTTTTCGTGCCCGGTCCCGGCCGCCGCGCCCCGCCGCGCGTTCACCGCGCACGCAGGCGCCTCAGCCGGCCGCCGCGGCGACCACCGACTCCGCGGTGCGGACCACGTCGGCCAGGCGGGTGTGGTGGGCGCCGGGCCAGTAGACCCGGCCGCAGGACCGGCACCGGCTGAAGGTGTCGTGGCTGCGGCGGGTGCCGGGCTCCACGAGGTGGGCCACCGTCTCCTTGGCGGCGGGTGCCACGTCGCCGTTGCACGCCGGGCAGCGCGTCCAGGGGGCCAGCGGCGGCGCGAAGCGGCCGAGGACGTCGCGGAACTGGTCGTCGGGGTCGTGGCCGTGCACGTAGGCGCCTGCCGTGAGCGCGCGGCGGTGCAGCAGGCGGCGGTCCTGGGTGAGCAGGGCGCGCCGCTCGGCGTTGGCGATCTCCACCAGCGTGTCGTCGTCGAGGTCGTTGGCGTAGGCGGTGTCGACGCCGACCAGCCGCAGGCGGCGGGCGAGCGCGCCCAGGTGGACGTCCAGCACGAAGCGCGGCGCGAACGGCAGCCGCTGCGGGCGGCGCACGCCGGCGACCTCGACCGTGTCGCCGGGCGCGGGCCGGTGGGAGTCGGGCACGGCGCGCCCGCCGACCGACAGCCGTCCCACCTCGGTGAGCGGCACGCCCAGTGCCTGCACGAGGTGGCCGAGCGTGGCGGTGGGGTCGTGGGGTGCGCGCACCTCGCCGTGCCGGTGGGCGTGGGGCAGGAAGAAGCGCAGGTCCGCCGCGAACCGCAGGCGCACTCCGGGCCGGTCCATTCCTCCAGGATGCCAGACGCCCGCCGGGTCGCCCGGCGGGCGCGGCCGCGGCCCGTATCAGGCCGGTGTCACCCCGCGGTGGGCCGGGGCGGTGCGGCCTCGTGCAGGCTGCGGTAGACGGGCATGAGCCGGTCGATCTGGCAGATCTCCAGCACCCTGCGGACCGCGCGGTTGGGGGCGGCGACCCGGATGCGGCGGCCGGCGGCGTGGGCGGCGCGCTGGGCGTCGACGAGCACGTGCACCGCGGCGGAGTCGCAGAAGACGGTGTCGGTCATGTCCACGATGAGGGTCCCCGGCGCCGTCTCCAGCAGGGCGGTCAGCCGGTTCAGCAGTTCGGCGCGGTTGTAGACGTCGATCTCCGCGGGCATCGCGGCCACGACGGGCCGGGAGCGGGAGTGGAGCGAGGTTGCGAATGCCGTGACCATACGACCGGTGTCCCTTGGATCCGAAAGCAGGAGGAGAGGCCAGTGGGCCGGACCGGACCGCCGGTTCGGCGGCCTTTCTCCTGTCTACCAACCGGCCGCTCAAGCCATGGCAAACGCCGGTTATGGATCGGCCATGAACGGGGGTGTCGGGCGGTTCACAGTGAATTCGATGTTTGGCGCGCCCTGTGGCGGGCAGCGAAACCATGGGTCCGGAGGCGCGGCCCCAAAGTACGGAGACCGACCATTTCGGCGGTCGTCCGCCAACCGCTTAGTCCCATCCTCGGAACGGGCATCGGCTTCCGGCAGGTGAGTGATGAAACAACCCACGCAGATCGTCGCCAAGGTCGACTACATCGCGCGCGGCGCCATTGTGACCGTGCCGCAGAGCATCGAGCCGTGGCACTGCATGTGCCTTCGCGGCCAGCTCCTCTGGCTCCTCAACGAGCGCATCGAGGAGCTCGTCATCGACTTCAGCCCCACCATCTCCTGCGCCCCCGGCATCGGCGAGGTCATCGAGCGGGTGCACACCCGCACCCAGGCGCACGGGGTGCGGCTCTCCCTCGTCCTGGGTCCCGACTCCGCCGCCGCGCGGGCGCTGCACGGCACCGGCCTGACCCGCCTGCTGCGCGTCCACTCCGACCGCGCCGAGGCCGAGGACCACCTGTACCGCGCCGCGGGCGCGCGGGCCGCCGCGCGCGGCTCGGGGCCGCTGCCCGCCCCGCGCGACCCCGGAGTCGTTCCGCAGGCGTCCTGACCCCCGACCCCCCGCCCCCGCAGGTCCTCACCCCCGTCCTCTGCGGCGCCCGGCCCGCCGGCGCCGCCGCGGCGTGCGCACGTCCGGGCCACCCGGGTCCGCAGGACCCCCGTGTCGGGCCGCCTTCCGGGGCGCGGCGCAGCGGGTCCGGTGGCACCGGTCCGCGCCGCGCCCTGCGGGCGGCACCGGTGCCCGCCTGCCCGCCCTTTCCACCGGCTCAACCGGTTTCCCGCGCGCTGCGGCGGGGCGCGCGCCGCCGTGCCATCCCGCTCCCGCGCGCGCAATGCCGCGGGAAACGCGCGCGGCGGGCCGCCCCTTTTCCCCGGACGCACCAAAACACACCGGCCTTTGCCGGAATCGCCGGTGTGGCGTACCGCAAAGCGTAAATATCCGGTAAAGCGGGAAGAAGTGCTAGCGGGCCGCTGTGCGGACAGGGGAAGGGGCACGCCCTGAATGGATCCGACGCCGCTGTACCTGGAACCCCGCCTGGACGATCCGCTGGCGTCGCTGGTGGAATCCGCGGAGTTCCTGCACACGCTCACCGACGCACTCGGATCCCCGCTCAACATCGTGGTCCCCGACCAGGCCGCGGCCAATGTCGAGCGGTTCCGCGCGGTGTTCCGCCGGCACAGCCTCGGCGGTGAGATCTGCTTCGCGCACAAGGCCACCCGCTCCAGCGCCCTCGTGCGGCGCCTGGCGGCCACCGGCGCCGGAATCGACGTCGCCTCGCTCGGCGAACTCCAGCACGCGCTGGGCGCCGGGTTCACCGGCGACCGGATCGTGGCCACCGGGCCCAAGGACCCCGAATTCCTGTGGCTGGCCGCCCGCACCGGCGCCGTGGTGCACCTGGACGGCCTGGCCGAGCTGGACGGGCTGGCCGAACTCGTCCGCAAGCACGGCCTGCCGCGCGTGCGCGTGCTGGCGCGGCTGTCCGGGTTCGCCTCCACGGGCGTGCGCGTGCTCAGCCGGCGCAGCCGGTTCGGCGTGCCCGCCGCCGGACTCGACCGCCTGCTCGACGCCCTGGAACGCCACCGCGACGCCGTCGAGCCGATCGGCACCGCCTACCACCTCGACACCACGAGCCTGGACGAGAAGGCGCTGGCCTTCGAGGGCTGCCTGGTGGCGCTGGACGCCCTGCGCCGCCGCGGGTTCTCCCCGCGCGCCGTCGACATCGGCGGCGGGTTCGGCACCGGCTACCTGGCCGACGGCGCGCAGTGGGAGCGCTACACCACCGAGCTGCGCCGCGCCGTCCTGGGCGAGCGCCCGCCGCTGACCTGGGGCGGCCACGGCTACGGCCTGCGCGCCGAGGGCGGCACCCTGCGCGGCGCGCTGGGCCTCTACCCCGCCCACCGGCCGCTTTCGGGCCCCGACTACCTCGACCGGCTGCTCGCCCGCACCGCGCCCGGACTCGGCCGCGGCCTGGGCGCGCTCCTCCTCGACAGCCTCGGCGACCTGCGGATCGCGCCCGGCCGCGCGCTGCTGGACCAGTGCGGGATCACCCTCGCCGCCGTGGCCGAGGTGCGCCGCGAGGACTCCGGCGACACCGTGGTGCGCCTGGCCGCCAAGGCCGACGACATCGGCCTGGAGGACCACGGCGTGCTCGTCGACCCGGTGGTGGTGCCGCGCGCGCCCGCCGCCGACCCCGCGCCGGCGGCCGTCTACCTCACCGGCAGCCTGTGCCTGGAGTCCGACCTCATCACCCGCAGGCTGGTCCACCTGCCGCGCCTGCCCCGGCCGGGCGACCTCCTCGCCTTCGCCAACACCGCCGGCTACTGCATGGACTTCGGCGCCACCCGCGCCCAGGGCCGCCCCGGCGCCCGCAAGGTCGCCGTCCACCGGGACGCGGGCCGCTGGCAGTGGTGCCTGGACGACCGCTACTGGCCGATCGGCCGCACGGGAGGCACGCCGGCATGAGATACGACAGCATCACCGACGCCATCGGCGACACCCCGCTGGTGCGGATCGCCCCCGAGGTGCACGGGCTGCGCAACATCGACCTCTACGCCAAGCTGGAGATGCTCAACCCGTTCGGCTCGGTCAAGGACCGCGCCGCCTGGAACATGGCCCGGCACCGGATCGCCGACGCCCAGGCGCGCGGGGCCACCGTCGTGGAGCTGTCCAGTGGCAACACCGCCAAGGCGCTGGCCGTCATCGCGGGCATGCACGGCCTGCGGTTCAAGAGCGTCACCAACCGCATGCGGGTGCCCGAGATCAAGGACCTGCTCCTGCTGCTGGGCGCCGAGATCGAGGAGCTGCCCGGGCAGACCGAGTGCCTGGACCCCGACCTCGCCGACGACCCGCTCACCGCCGTGCACCGCGAGCTGACCGCCATGGGCGACGCCCACCTGCACACCGACCAGTACTTCAACGAGCGCAACACCGAGGCGCACGCGGCCGGCACCGGGCCCGAGATCATCGCCGACCTCGACGGCCGGGCGCCCGACTGGTTCATCGCCTGCGTGGGCACCGCCGGGTCCTCCACCGGGGTGGCGCGGGTGCTGCGCGCCCACGACCCCGGGGTGCGGGTGGTCGGGCTGGTCGCCGGGAAGTCCGACTTCATCCCCGGCATCCGCGACATCGACGAGGTCCGCGAGGTCGGCCTGTTCGACCCGGCGGCCTACGACGCGATCGACCCGGTCAGCACCGACGACGCCGTCGACGGCATGGTCACCCTGATGCGCCGCTGCGGCATCCTGGCCGGTCCCACGGGCGGCGCCGCCTACACCGGCGCCGTGCGCCGGCTGCGCGCGGTCGACGACACGCTGACCGGGCGCGCCACGGCCGTGTTCATCGTCTGCGACCGGAGCGAGAGCTACCTCGGCTACGTCCGGCGCCACCGCCCCGAGCTGTTCGACCGCGCGGCCGCCGACCCCAACACCGTGGCGTCGGTGAGCGCCGCCGAGGCGAGGTCGGCGGCGGCGCTGGACCCCGCGGCGGCGCGCGAGTGGATCGCCCGGCGCCGGCCCACCGTGGTCGACCTGCGCAGCCCGTTCGCGTTCCGCGCCCTGCACATCGAGGGCTCGATCAACATCGTGGACGAGGTCTTCGGCGAGCTGGTGCGCGGCGGACTACCGTTCGGCCGGCGCCAGCCGGTGCTCCTGGCCTGCCCGGTGGGCGAGCAGTCCGCGCGCTACGCCGCGCTGCTGGCGCGCATGGGCCACGAGGAGGTCTACAGCCTGGCCGGCGGGATCATCGGCTGGCGCGACGCGGGCGCGCCGCTGGTCGCCGACTGAAGGGCGCCGCGCCGCGGGCGGCGGCGAGCGGGCAGGCAGGGGGAGGCGTGGCGGAGGGGGCGGCCATGACGGGACGGCGGACCGAGCGGCAGACCGAGCGGGCGACGGACGCGGCGGTGGAGCTGGCGGCGTGGCAGCGCCCGCTGCGCGCGCAGTTCCCCATCATCGCGGGCAACCCGGAGCTGGCCTATCTGGACAGCGCGGCCACGGCGCAAAAGCCCGAGGCGGTGCTGGACGCCGTGCGCGCCTACCTCACCACCGCCAACGCCAACGCCGCCCGGGGCGCCTACCCGTGGGCCAACGCGACCACGGACCTGGTCGAGCGGGTGCGCGAGCGGGTGAAGGCGTTCCTGGGCGATCCCGCCCCCGCCGCCTCCGCCGTGCACTTCACCGGCGGCACCACCGAGGGGCTGCGCACCGTCGCCCGGGACTGGCTCACCGGCCACCTGCGCGACGGCGACGAGATCGTGGTGCCCTTCGCCGACCACCGCGCCAACCTCGACCCCTGGCTGGAGGCCCGCGACCTGCTGGCCCGCCAGGGGGTGCGGATCGCGGTGCGGGAGCTGCCCTACCAGGACTCCTCGGGCGACTACGACTACGCCGCCCTGGCGGCGGCGGTCGGCCCGCGCACGCGGTTCGTCGCGGCCACGCACGTGCACCACGTCTACGGTGTCGACATGAACATCGACCGGCTGCGGCGGGCGGTGGGACCCGAGCCGGTGATCTGCCTGGACGCCGCGCAGAGCGTGGGCCACCTGCCCGTCGACGTCGCGGCACTCGACGTCGACTTCGTGGCCTTCTCCGGGCACAAGGCGCTCGCGCTGCCGGGTACGGGCGCGGTGTGGGCCCGCCAGGCGCGCGGCGCCCCGTTCACCCCCGGCGGGTGGAGCGGCACGCCCAACACCGCCGGGATCGCGAGCCTTGAGGCGGCCCTGGACTGGCTGGAGGACGCCGGCCCCGACCGCGTGCGGCGCTGGTGCACCGCGCTGACGGCCCGGCTCACCGACGCCCTGCGCGCCCTGGACTCCTACGAGGTCCTGGGCTGCCGGCTCAGCCTGGCCGCCGACTCCGCGGTGCAGCACCGGGTCGGCCTCGTGGCGTTCCGCCACCGCGCGATCTCCTCGGGCGACCTGGGGTTCATCCTGTTCAGCCGGGGATTCATGGTGCGCACCGACAGCCACTGCCAGGCGGGGGCGGCGGAGTCCGACGGGTCGGTGCGGGTGAGCGTGCACGTGTACAACACCGTCGAGGAGATCGACGCCCTGGCCGCCGCCCTCGCGGAACTGGACTGACGCCCCAACGACGGGCGCCGTCGGCCGGCGTGGAGGAGCCGGCCGGCGGCGCGCCGCGGGCGATCACCCCTCTTCGGCGACGTCCAGGGCCGTGCCGTACAAACGGTCGACGCGGACGCGGATGACCACGCGGCGCTCGGCCACCTGCTGGGCGAGGAACGCCGCCTCGGCCTCGGGGCCGTCCAGGGCTGGGATCAGCGACAGCAGTTCCCGGCCGACCGCGTCGCCGGGAGCGGTGGTCTCCGCCGACACCTCGGCCTCGCCCTCGGCCACGGCGAAGGCCCACGGTCCCGCGCTCACGTGCACGGCCGCCCGGGGGTTGCGGCGCAGGTGGCGCACCTTGAGCCGGTCGGCCGTGGCCGACACCCGGACCACCCGCTCCTGCGGGCTCCAGTGGTAGAGCACGGTGGACATGTGCGGGTGGCCGGACTTCTTGACGGTGGCCAGCACGCCGAACCGCTGCTCGCTCAGCAGCCGGGACAGCTCCTCGTCGGTGAGCACCCGGGGCGCCGGGCCGGCGGGGGCGGATGCGGTGGTGGTGTCGTCCATGGTCGTGGCTCCAGTCAAAGGGCGGGGACGGGGAACGGGAGTGGATGGGGTCAGCCGCGCGGAGCGGCCGAGGCGCCGCCGGGGCGGCGCAGGACCGTGAACGCCACCGCGAAGGCGGCGGCGATCAGGCCCGCCCCGACCGCGAAGGCGGCGGCGATCAGGCCCGCCCCGACCGCGAAGGCCAGGTGGTAGCCGCCGGTCAGGGCCGTGGCGGTGTCGGCGCCCGCGTCGGCCAGGGCGCCGGTGCGGGCGGCAGCCAGGGTCGAGAGGACGGCCACGCCCATCGCCATGCCGATCTGCTGGGTGGTGTTGAACAGGCCCGAGGCCAGTCCGGCGTCGGCCTCGCGGGCGTCGGACATGCCCAGGGCGGTGAGCGCGGGCAGCGCCAGCCCGAACCCGGCGGCCAGCAGCATGGCCGGCAGCAGGTCGGTGGCGTAGTCGGCCTCCACCGGCACCCGCACCAGCAGCGCCAGCACCCCGAACAGCAGCACCAGGCCGGTGAGCAGGACCGCGCGCTCGCCGAACCGGGCGATGAGGCGCGGCGCCACGACCAGCGACACCACGCCGATGACCACGGCGGCGGGAAGCATGGCCACGCCGGTCAGCGTCGCGCCGTAGTCCAGGACCCGCTGGAGGTAGAGCGCCACCAGCACCTGGAAGGAGAACAGCGCGGCCACCATCAGCACCTGCACCAGGTTGGCGCCCCACACGCTGCGCGAGCGCAGCACCCGCAGCGGCATCAGGGGGGTGCGCGCGGTGGCCTGGCGGGCGACGAACCCGGCCAGCAGGAGCAGCGCGAGCGCGCCCAGGCCCAGGGTGGACCCCGAGGCCCAGCCGTGGCCCTCGATCCGCACCACGGTGTAGATCGCGAGCATCAGCCCGGAGCTGATCAGCAGCGCGCCGAGCACGTCGGCGCCGCCGTCGCGCGCGGCGGGCCGGTCGGCGGGCAGCACCGGCAGTGCGACCGCGATCGCGGCGACGCCGATCGGCAGGTTGATCAAGAAGATCCAGTTCCAGGCGAGCGCGTCGGTGAGCACGCCGCCCAGCACCTGCCCGATGGACGCCCCCGCGGCGCCGGTGAAGCTGAAGACGGCGATGGCGCGGGCGCGTTCGCGGGGATCGGTGAACAGGGTGATGAGGATGCCCAGGGCGACCGCCGAGACCAGGGCGCTGCCGACGCCCTGGGCGAGGCGGGCGGCGATCAGCACGGCCGGGGTGCCGGCGGCGCCGGCCAGCACCGAGGCGGCGGTGAACAGCGCCATGCCCGCGAGGAAGACCCGCTTGCGGCCGACCAGGTCGCCCACCCGCCCGGCGAGCAGCAGCAGGCTGCCGAAGGCGATCAGGTAGGCGTTGACGACCCAGCTCAGTCCGGCGGCCGAGAAGCCGAGGTCGCTCTGGATGGCCGGCAGCGCGACGGTGACGATGCTGCCGTCCAGGACCGACATCAGCATCGCCGACGACAGGACGCCCAGGGCGATCCAGCGCCGGCGCGCGGCCGGAGCGGTGCCGGACCCGGCGGTGGTGCCGGTGGTGGGTAACGCGGCGGTGGCGGTCATTGCTCTCCCCGTCCTCGGTGGTGACGAGAAGAACCATAGCAGAATGTTTTGTTGCAGACGATCTATTGCGGATCTTTTTTAGGTCCGCTGGCGGGCCCGGCGCACCGGCTGCGGCTGCTCGACGGGCTCGGCCAGGTGGCCCCGCGTCAGCCGCTCCAGCGCGCGCAGCAGCACGGTGCGCTCGTCCTCGGGCAGCGACTCCAGGGCCTCGCGGTGCACCCGGTCGACGATCTCCTGGCTGCGGTGGGCGATCTCGGCGCCGGCGTCGGTCACGGCGATGACCCGCGCGCGCCGGTCGGTGCTGGAGGGCCGCCGCTCGGCCAGCCCGGCCTTTTCCAGGGCGTCGACGGTCACCACCATCGTGGTCTTGTCCATGTCGCCGATCTCGGCGAGTTGGGCCTGGGTGCGCTCCTGCCCGATCGCGTGCACCAGCACGCAGTGCATGCGGGCGGTCAGCCCGATCTCGGCGAGGGCGGCGGCCATGCGGGAGCGCAGCACGTGCCCGGTGTGGTCGAGCAGGAAGGAGAGGTCGGGCTCGGCGTTGGGAGGTGCCATGGCGGTCATGGCCTCAGCCTAGCAATCCGGTCCGTTGCGGATTATCGCCAACGGATCGGACGGCGCCGCACCGGCGCGGGCGTGCCTGCCGGTGCCCGGCGGCCGCAGCCGGGCACCGGCAGGCGTCACGGGGGTTCGGGTGCCGCCGAGCGCGGTTCCGGGGCCGCCTGGCCGGCGCGCCCGGTCGCCCCCTCGGCCCACGGAGCGCCGGCGCCGTAGGCCGCCGCCACCAAGCGCCGGTCGAGCTTGCCCGTGCCGTTGCGGGGCAGCGCCGGCGCGACCACGGCGGAGCGGGGGATCTTGTAGGCGGCGAGCCGCCCGGGCAGCGAGGCGAGCACCTGCGCCGGATCGACGCGGCGGCCGGCCGCGGCCACCAGCACCGCGTGCCCGACCTCGCCCCACAGGGGGTCGGGCACCCCGATGACCGCGCAGTCGGCGACGTCGGGATGGCGCAGCAGCGCGAGTTCGACCTCGGCAGGATAGACGTTCTCACCGCCGGAGATGATCACGTCCTTGACGCGGTCGACCACGTGCACGGTGCCGTCGGGGGCCACGCGGGCGGCGTCGCCCGTGCGCAGCCAGCCGGAGGCGAACGCCGCCGCGGTCTCCTGCGCGCGGCGCCAGTACCCGGCCATGACGTTGGGGCCGCGGGTGAGCAGTTCGCCGGTCTCACCGGGGGCCGCCTCGGTGAGGTCGGGCCGCACCACGCGGACGTCGGTGAACATGTGGGGCAGGCCGCCGAGTCCGGCCGGCGGCTCCGCGCCCGCGCCCGTGCCGCCCGCTCCCGCGCCGTCCGCGAGCAGCACGCCGGGCGCCGCCTCGGTCAGCCCGTAGCCCCAGCGCAGGGGGACGCCCCGGCGCGCGTACACATCCGCCAGGTCCTCGGGCACGGGAGCCCCGCCGCACACCAGGGTGCGCAGGGACGACAGGTCGGCGCTGGACCAGGCGGGATGCCCGGCGATGCGGTGGTACATGGTGGGCACGCCGAACATCGCCGTGACGCGGTGCCGCTCGATGAGGCGGAGGGCCTCGCCGGCGTCGAAGGCGTCCATGAGGACACAGGCGCCGCCCTTCAGCAGGACGGGCAGGGCCAGCATCCCCAGGGCGCCGGCGTGGAACAGCGGAGCGGCGACCAGGGCGACCTCGCCGGCCGTCAGGTCGGTGTCGACCAGCATGTTGACGGCGTTCCAGGTGAGGTTGGCGTGGGTGAGGACGGCGCCCTTGGGCCGGCCGGCCGTCCCCGAGGTGTAGAGGATGACGCAGGGAGCGTCCGGCGGGACGGGCTCCGCGGCCGCCGGGGCGGAGGAGGGCGCCGGCGGGTCCGCAAGGTCCGGTGTGTCCAGCCGGAGCCTCGGAGGTCCGGACGGCGGCGCCGGCAGCGCCGAGGCGGCACCGGTGTGCAGGAGGACGCGGGCACCGCAGTCGGCCAGCTGAAAGGCGATCTCCGGGGCCGCCAGGCGGGTGTTGAGCGGTACGAACACCGCGCCCAGCAGGCCGGCGGCGAAGAAGGCGTCGAAGTAGGCGGGCTGGTTGGGTCCGAAGAAGGCCACCCGGTCGCCGCGCCCAACGCCCCGGCCGCGCAGGACGCCGGCCAGGCGGCGGGCGCGCCCGTACATCGCGGCGTAGCCGATGGCGGAGTCGCGGTGGATCAGCGCGGTGCGGTGCGGAGTGCGCCTGGCCCGCCGCTCGGCCCAGGACCCCACGCTCATGTCGTACACGGTGCCGCCTTCCGCCGAATCGGCCCGCCCGTACCGCGAGAGGAGACGCCGCGGCCACGTCTGATCACGTATAGTGCCATGGTGATTACTTTACGCTCTCACGACTGGGGGAGAGGGCTGTGGCAACTGCCGGACCGGGCACTTCGCTCCTGATGGACGTCCGCCTGCGGCTCAGCCCCGCGGCGGAAGAGGTGGACACCCGCGGGGAGCCCTCCGTGTGGCGCGCCCCGCTTCCCGACGGCTCCCGGGTCTGGGTGGCCACCGGCCACGACGCCGTGCGGAGCGCTCTCACGGCTCCCTCGTTCCGCAAACCCGTCGTCCGGGGCGGCGAGCGCTGGGAGCGCTACCTCCACTTCACCGACCCGCGGACCACCGGCTCCATCGTCCGCAGCATGCTCAACGCCGACGGCGAGGACCACCGCCGGCTCCGCGCGCTGGCCGCCCCGGCGCTGGGCCCCGATCGGCTGCGGGAGGCCGCCGCCCACGCCGCGCGGCTGGCCGAGCACCAGCTCGACCTCGTCAGCGGCCATGGGCGCGCCGACCTCGTCCACGACTTCGCCCACCCCTTCGCGGTCAGGGTGGTCACCGAGCTCTACGGCTACCCGCCGGAGTTCACCCGCCGGGTGCTGCGGCTTCCGCGGTGGTCCCCCGCGCCGGTGTTCTCGGCCGCCGGGTCGCCCGAACGCGAGCGGTACGGCGCCGAGCGGGAGGCCATGAGCGCCCTCCTCGGCGACCTCGTGGCCGCCAAGCGGCGCGCCCCGGGCCCCGACCCGATCAGCGAGATCATCGCCCGCGCCGACTCCGCGGGCCTCGACCACGGCCAGGTGACCTCCACCCTCTTCATCCTGCTGGTCGCCGCCTACGAACCGGTGACCGACTTCCTCACCACGAGCCTGTACTGCCTGTGGCAGCGCCCCGAGCTCCTCTCCGACCCGGGCGCCGCCGTCGCCGGGCTGTCCGAGCTGCTCCGCTACACCAGTCCGCTCGCGGTGACCATGCCGCGCTTCGCGGTCGAGCCCACCGAGCTGGGGGGCGTGGAGCTCGCGCCCGGCGACGCGGTGGTCCTGCACCTCGCGCTCGCCAACCGGGACCCCGAGCGCTTCCGCGACCCCAACCGGCTCGACCTCACCCGCCGGGTCGACCACGACCTCGCGTTCGCCCACGGCCCGCACTACTGCCTGGGTACGCGTCTGGCCGTGCTGCTGTGCCGCACCGCGCTGGAGGCCGTGCTGCGCCGACTCCCCGGACTCGTCCCCACCCAGCCCCTGGAGAATCTGTCCTGGCAGCCGGGTTCGTTCGGCCCGCTCTCCCACCTGCACGTCACCGCGGGGCTGAAGGAGCTCCCCGTCGCCTTCGAACCGCAACCGCCCCGCCGCCCGGCCGTGGAAGCGGCCGTCTGATGGCCCGCGTCACCGGCCTGTCCGTGCTGACCGCCTACGGCAGCGGCCCCGAGGCGCTGTGGGACGGCCTGCTCTCCCAGAAGCCCGCCACCAGCGCCGTCACCCGCTTCGACACCGCACGCCACCGTGCGCACGACGCGTGCACCGTGCCCGGCACCCCCGACACGTTCGCGGAGCTGGCGCGCCTCATCGACGACGCCTGCGACCAGGCCCGCCTCTCGCCCGCCGAACGCCGGCAGGCGCCGCTCGTCCTCGCGGTGCACGCGGGCGCCGACACGGCGGACCGCGCCACTCGGCTCGCGGCGGCCTGCGGGCTGCGCGAGGTGCGCACCGTCCACACGGCCGCCTGCGCGGCCGCCTCGTCCGCCGTGGCCGAGGCCGCCCAGCTCGTCACCGACCGCACCGAGGACCGGGTCGTCGTGGCGGGCGCCAGCTTCGTCGACGCGAGTATGTTCGCCGCCTTCGACGACGCGGGCATCCTCGCTCCCGACGGTGTCGCCCGGCCGTTCAGCGCGGGGCGCGACGGCCCTGTCCTGGGCGACGGCGCCGCCGCCGTGGTCGTGGAGCGCGCCGGAGCCGTACGGCCCTGGCTGCGCGTCGCCGGATGGGGCAACGCGGCCGAGGCCCACCACGTCTGCCGGCCCCACCCCGAGGGCGCCGGGCCCGCCGCCGCCATCACGGCGGCGCTGCGCCGGGCCGGGGTCGGACCCGACCGGGTCGGCTACGTCAACGCCCACGCCACCGCGACCCCCGCCTTCGACGCCGGAGAGGCCGCGGCCGTCCTGCGCGCCCTGGCGCCCTACGGCGCCCAGGTGCCGGTCAGCTCCACCAAGGCGCTGCACGGCCACTGCCTGGAGGCGTCCGGCCTGGTCGAGCTGGTCGTCTGCGCGCTGGCGCTGCGGCACAACGAACTCCCCGTCAACGCCGGCCACCTCGGTCCCGACGGCGACTGCCCCCTCGACCTCGTCCTCGAACGGGGGCGCGAGCCGCGCGCCGACCACGCGCTGAGCCTGAACACCGGCTTCGGCGGTGTCAGCTCCGTCCTTCTCCTTGCGAAGTCGTGAAACCGAAAGGCGTGCCATGCACTTGACGGTGCGGTCAGAGGCCCGGTGGCCACCCCCCGGCTCCCCGTCGGAGCCGCTGCCCCGCCTTCCCCGGTTCGAGGCGTCCACGTTCGGCCCCCTGATCGTGGCCGCCGCCGAAAGATGCCTGGGCGCCCACTACGGCGCACCGCCGGTGCCGCCGGAGGCGGGACGGCGTATGGCGCTCGTGCTGGCGGCCACCCGGGGGGACGTGGCGACACAGGCCGCCATCGACGACGCGGTGGCGCGGCGTCAGCCCGTCGCACGGGAACTGCTGTTCCAGAACGTGCCCAGCACCGCGCTCGGCCATCTCAGCATCGTCTGGGGCCTGACCGGGCCGCTCATCACCACGCTCGCCATCGGCCCGCCCGAGCACGCCGCGGATGCCACCGCCGCCCGCGTCCTCGCCTCGGGGGACGCCGACCGCGTCCTGGCCGTGGCGGTCGATCCGGGCGGGGCCGCGCCGGGCACCGCCACCGCCCGCCTGCTCGCCGGTGGGCGATGACGCCCGCACACCGACCGCACGACCACACTTTCGCCGTCTCCACCGACGACCGCAAGAGGCTGTTCATGACCATGACCCCGCAGGCCCGGACCACCACGGCCGAGCTTGGCTTCCCCGCGATCCTGACCCCCGAGGCACTGGAGACGGCGGCCGACCCCGTTCTGGTCCGCCTTGACGAGGGCGCCCGGACCGCGGTCGCGCGGTGCCACGACTACCTGCACCGCTGCCTCGCCGAGGGGCGCGAGATCTACGGCGCGACCACGGGGTTCGGTCCCCTGGTCGGCTTCTCCGGGCGGGACGAGGCGGCCGACCAGTGCGAGAACCTGCTCTGCCACCTCGACGTGGGGCAGGGGGCCGACCTCCCGCCGGGCGTCGCCCGCGCGGCGCTGCTGGCCCGGCTGTGGAGCCTGGCCCACGGCCGGTCGGGGGTGGCGCTGGAGGTCGTCGACGCCCTCAGCGCGACGCTCGCCACACCGTTCGCCCCCGCCGTACCCGAGTACGGCTCGGTGGGCGCCAGCGGCGACCTCGCCCCCATGGCCCACGCCGTCCGGTCCCTGCAAGGGCGCGGCGACGCCTACCTCGGCGCCGTCCGGATGCCGGCCGGCCGGGCCCTGGCCGAGGCCGGGTTGCAGCCCCTGTCCCTCAGCGGCCGGGACGCGCTCGGACTCGTCAACGGCACGCCGGTCACGGCCGCGGCGGCGGGTCTGGCACTCGCCGCCCTCACGCGCTCGCTGGCCTCCGCCACCGCGCTGACCGCCCTGCTCGCCGACATCCTCGGCTGCCGGACCGAGTTCGCCGCCCCCGAACTCTTCACCGCGCTCGGCCACGACGACACCGCGCGCCAGGCGGCCGACCTCCGCGCGCACCTGGCCGGCCACCGCCCCGGCGGGGAGCGCGCGCTCCAGGAGCCGTACACGCTGAGGTGCGCGCCGCACCTCATCGGAGCCGCCGCCACCAGCCTGCGGCACGCCCGCCGGGTCGTCACCGACGACCTTAACGGCGTCAGCGACAACCCGCTCTTCATCCCCGAACGCGACCTCATCCGCCACGGGGGCAACTTCTTCGGGCAGCAGGCGGCCTTCGCGGCCGACCTCATGTCCATCACCGCCGCGCAACTCGGCAACCTCGCCGAACGCCAACTCGACCTGCTCATCGACCCCCGCCGCAACGGCGGACTCAACCCGATGCTGGCCGAGCAGCCGGGGCGCGACCACGGCGTCCAGGGCGTCCAGCTCGCGGCCACGTCCCTCGTGGTCGCCATGCGCCGCGCCGCCGTCCCCGCGGCCATGCAGAGCATTCCCACCAACCACCACAACCAGGACGTCGTGCCGTTCGGCACCCAGGCCGCCATCACCGCGCTGGAACAGGCGCGGACGCTGCGGCTGCTGCACGGCTCTCTCGCCGTGGCCCTGGCCCAGGCCGCCCGCGTCGGCGCGCGCCGGCCCAGCGCCCCCCGGTGCGCCGAACTCCTGGACGCCCTCGACACCGCCGTCGCCGCCGGTTCCACCTGGGCCCAGGCGGTACGCACCACCGCCGACCTGCTCGACACCTGGGAGCCGCTGGAGCCCTCGGCGGAGGCGGGGCAGCCGTGGGCCGCCGAGGCGGGCGGGCGTCCGGCGGGCGGCTGAGACCGGACCCGAGACAAGGCGAAGGCCCCGACCGCGCACCCGGTCGGGGCCTTCCTCTTGCCTGGTCACAGGCGGCGGAGGATACGAGATTCGAACTCGTGAGGGGTTGCCCCCAACACGCTTTCCAAGCGTGCGCCCTAGGCCACTAGGCGAATCCTCCACGGACAATGCTACATGTCGCCGAAGGGTGCCGCGAACGGATTGCGGGGCTCGGACCAGCGCTCCGGCGGGCGGTCGCGGGCGCGGGGCGCGGTGGTGCGCGCGCGGCCCGGGGGTCGGATAGACTGGGCGGCAGACCCCTCGTGCGGCGTCACCTTATGAACCTCCCCAGGGCCGGAAGGCAGCAAGGATAAGTAAGCTCTGGCGGGTGCGCGGGGGGTCCTTTTCTTTGGTCCGCCCCCGCCGCACCGCCGCCAACCCGTGCGGGCTGTCGCAGGCACAGGGTTGAATGGGAACGCGGACCCGCCCGGGCACAACCCGTCGTGCCGATGGCCGCAACGCGCCGGTCCGCGGAGGGAGCAGTGAGCGCGCCGTGAGCATCGCGCTGTATCGCAAGTACCGGCCCGCGACGTTCGGCGAGGTGCGCGGGCAGGAGCACGTCACCGAACCGCTGCGCCAGGCGCTGCGCAACGGCCGGATCAACCACGCCTACCTCTTCAGCGGCCCGCGCGGCTGCGGCAAGACCTCCAGCGCGCGGATCCTCGCCCGTTCGCTCAACTGCGAGCAGGGGCCCACCCCCGACCCGTGCGGCACGTGCGAGTCCTGCGTGGCGCTGGCGCCCGACGGCCCCGGCAGCATCGACGTCATCGAGATCGACGCCGCCTCCCACGGCGGTGTGGACGACGCCCGCGACCTCCGCGAACGCGCCTTCTTCGCGCCGGTGAACTCCCGCTACAAGGTCTACATCATCGATGAGGCCCACATGGTGACCCGCGAGGGCTTCAACGCGCTGCTCAAGCTGGTCGAGGAGCCCCCGCCGCACCTGAAGTTCGTCTTCGCCACCACCGAGCCCGACAAGGTCATCGGCACCATCCGCTCGCGCACCCACCACTACCCGTTCCGGCTCATCCCGCCGAGCACGCTGCGCGAGCTGATGGAGGAGATCCTCAAGGACGAGGGCGTGCCCTTCGACCCCGCCGCGCTGCCGCTGGTGGTGCGCGCGGGCGCGGGCTCGGCGCGCGACTCCCTGTCGATCCTGGACCAGCTGCTGGCCGGCTCCGACGAGAACGGCATCACCCGCGAGAGCGCGGTGGCGCTGCTCGGCTACACCGACGCCGGCCTGCTCGCCGACATGGTCGACGCCCTCGGCGCGGGCGACGGCGCGGCCGTCTTCGGGCTCATCGACCGCGTGGTCGAGGGCGGCCACGACCCCCGCCGGTTCACCGCCGACCTGCTGGAGCGCACCCGCGACCTCGTGGTGCTCGCGGCCGTGCCCGACGCCCTCGACAAGGGCCTGATCAACGTCGCCCCCGACACCGTCGACCGCATGCGCGAGCAGGCCGAGCGCATCGGCCCCGCCCGCCTCACCCGCGCGGCCGACATCCTCAACCAGGGGCTGACCGACATGCGCGGCGCCACCTCGCCCCGGCTGCTGCTGGAGCTGATGTGCGCGCGGATCCTGCTGCCGGGCGCCGCGGCCCCGGGTGGCGACGACTCCGGTGCGCTGCTGGCCCGCCTGGAGCAGGTCGAGCGCCGCCTGGCCGCCGGCGGCCCGCCCGCGCCCGCCGCTGCGGCGCCGGTCCCGGCCGCCCCGGTGGCGCCGCGGCCCGCGCCGCCCGAGGCACCCGATCCCGCGCCCGCCGCACGCCCCGCCGAGCCCGCGCCCGCCGCTGAGCCCCGGCCCCGGCCCGCGCCGGCCGACGACTGGCCCGACACCTCCGCGCCCGCGGCGCCCGCCGCGTCGGCCGCCCCCGCCGCGCGGGGCCGGGCGGCCGCGCCCGAGCCCGCCCGCGGCCCCGCGCCCGGCGGCGGGCCGGTCGACCTCGGCCGCGTGCAGGCGGCCTGGCCGCAGGTCATGGAGACCGTCAAGGGCATCCGCCGCTTCACCTGGATGGTGCTGAGCGGCAGCGACGTCCAGCCCGTCGGGGTCGAGGGCAACCTCCTCCAGTTGGGCTTCACCCGGCCCAACGACGCCAAGGGGTTCTCCAACAGCGGCAGCGACCAGGTCGTGGCCCAGGCGGTCAAGCGGGTCCTCGGCGCCGACGTCCGGGTGGCCGCCGTGCCCGCCGGGGGCGCGCCCGCCGCGCCGCGCCCGGCGGCGCCGCCGCCTCCGCCTCCGCCGCCCGCCGCCGAGCCCGCCGGATGGGACACCCCGCCCGAGCCCGACCCCGCGCCCCCGGCGCCCACCCGGCCCGCGCCCGAACCCGGCGCCCCCGGCGGCCCGTCCGCCGCGCAGCGGCCGCCCGGCCCGCCCGCGGCGCCGCACCAGCAGGAGCCGCCGCCCGACCCCTACGAGGACGCGGCCGCCCCGCCGCCCGACGACTCCGACTTCGGTGCCTCCACCGGGCCCGACCCCGGGGCCGGCCGGCCCACCGCTGCGGCCTCGGCCGCGCCGGCGGAGCCGCGGGCCGCCGATTCCGCGGGACCGGGCGGGCGGAGCATGTCGGGCTTCGCGCTGATCGAGACCGAACTGGGCGGCAAGATCATCAACGAGATCGACCACACCGCGTCCTGACACATCCGCCGGCTCCGGGGTGCCCCGGACGCGGTGCGCTGTCGACTCGGCGGCATGTCGGTCCGCCGACACGTCGCCGAATCCCCCTGGCGCCGCCCGCCGCGCCCGCCTCCGACGCGCCCGAGGCCGCGGCCGGTCCGGCGCGGCGCCGGCCCGCACACCCCGCCGTGGCGCCGTGTCCGCCGTGCGCGAAGTCGCGTTCTTCGGCTGTGGACGCGCGCGGCCGCCTCCGCCGCGAGCGGATACGCTCGCAGGGACGGACACGCAGGCAAGGAGAATCGCAGTGAACCCTGGCGGCGGAATGGACATGCAGGCCCTGCTGCAGCAGGCCCAGCAGATGCAGCAGCAGCTCATGGAGGCCCAGCAGCAGCTCGACGAAGCCCAGGTCGAGGGCACCTCCGGCGGCGGTCTGGTCAAGGTCACCGTCAACGGCCGCGGCGCGGTCGAGGAGATCGTCATCGACCCCCGCGCGATCGACCCCGCCGACCCCGAGGACACCGCGCAGACGGTCGCCGACCTCGTGCTGGCCGCCATCCGCGACGCCGAGTCCTCGGTCGAGGAGCTCCAGCAGGAGAAGATGGGCCCGCTGGCCGAGGGCCTCGGCGGCGGCATGCCCGGCGGCATGCCGGGCCTCCCGGGCTTCTAGCTCCGGCCCCGCCCGCGGGCGCGGGCGGGCCCGGCCCCCCGCCCGCGGGCCCCGCCGGCGCGGTCAGCTCGGGGTGTTCTGCACCGACAGGTGCGCCAGGGCGCGGTGCTCGTTGAACTCCGCGGTCACCGTGCACTCCGGCCGCACGCCCCGCAGCGCCTGCTCGCCCGTGCGCTCCACGGTGAACCCGTGCCGCGCCAGGTAGCCGTGCACGGTCCCGGGCTGGTCGAAGGGGAAGATCTCGATGCCCTGCATGATCCGGCGGGGCAGCGTGACCAGGTCGAACTCCGCGCGCGGGATCACGTCGTCCACCACCATCATCGCGAACCGCGCGCCGGTGTTGGCGGTCACGCTGGCGTAGCCGTAGCCCGACAGCGTGCCCGTGGCCGCCAGGCACAGCCGCTCGGCGGCCATGCGCGGGTCGGCGAAGTCGCCGCACTCCAGCCGGGGCGTCACCAGTTCGGGGATGTCGTACTGCTGGCCGAACTCCCGCAGCGCGATCGACGCCGCCAGCCGCGGCGAGCCCGGCGGGTGCATGTGCGGGTTGGCCCACGCCCACACCCAGCTGCCGTCGGTGCCGAACGTCCCCAGCGGCGCCACGCGCACGGTCTTGTCGCCCTGGCGGAACGTGCTCGCCTCGACGTCGACGTGCCAGTCGCCCGTGGGGTGGTGGGTGTTGTACGTCTCCGTCTGCTCGGCCGCCCAGGCGGAGTAGGCGGCGCCGGCCCGCTCCATGGCGGGGCTGAACCACCGCCGCGGTTCCTGCGGGGGCTGGTCCTGCGTCGGCTCGGTCATGGTGGCCGGGTCCCTTCTGTCGCCGTCTGACGTGTGTTCCGACGCCGCGCGGCGCCGTCCGGATCCCGCGGCGCGCCGTCGAATCCGGGGCGGGCCGTCCCGATACCGCGGCCCGGGTGGCGCCACCGCGCCGCCGTCTCGGCTACGGTGGTAGGCAGTTGCGGACACACACGGGTGGGCGATGTACGAGGGCGCGGTCCAGAACCTGATCGACGAGTTGGGGCGGTTGCCCGGCGTCGGCCCCAAGAGTGCCCAGCGCATCGCCTTCCACCTGCTCGCCGCCGAGACCGCCGACGTCAAGCGGCTGGCCAACGCGCTGATCGAGGTCAAGGAGCGGGTGCGGTTCTGCTCGGTGTGCGGCAACGTCGCCGAGGAGAGCGAGTGCCGCATCTGCCGCGACCCCCGCCGCGACGCCGCCGTCATCTGCGTGGTGGAGGAGTCCAAGGACGTGGTCGCCATCGAGCGCACCCGCGAGTTCCGCGGCCGCTACCACGTGCTCGGCGGCGCCATCAGCCCGATCGAGGGCGTCGGCCCCGACGACCTCCGCATCAAGGAGCTGATGACCCGGCTCGCCGACGGCCAGATCACCGAGCTGATCCTGGCGACCGACCCCAACCTTGAGGGGGAGGCCACCGCCACCTACCTCGCGCGCCTGGTCAAACCCATGGGGCTGAAAGTCACCCGGCTGGCGAGCGGCCTGCCCGTGGGCGGCGACCTGGAGTACGCCGACGAGGTCACCCTGGGCCGCGCCTTCGAGGGGCGCCGCAGTCTGGAGTTCTAGCTCCCGACACGCCGATACGCCCGGCCGGCGGCTCTTCGGCCCCGCCGTCGCCGCAGGCGGCGCCGCGAGTTCGCGTCCGGGGGGAGTACTCCGCCGCGTTCGGGGTACACCCCCGCCTCGGTGCCGGCCTCGCCCTCGCCCTCGGCGGCGCAGCGCCGCAGGTGAGACGGCATACCGACCGTTCCGCTGACTACACTTCCTGATTGATTACCGTGATCCCAACCCCTCAGGAGCAACGACCGTGGCTCTGATCGTGCAGAAGTACGGTGGGTCTTCCGTCGCAGACGCGGAGGCCATCAAGCGAGTGGCCCAACGGATCGTCGCTCAGAAAAAGGCGGGTTACGACGTGGTCGTCGTGGTCTCGGCCATGGGCGACACCACCGACGAACTCCTCGACCTCGCCGAGCAGGTCTCGCCGCTGCCGCCCGGCCGCGAACTCGACATGCTGCTCACCTCGGGCGAGCGGATCTCCATGGCGCTGGTCGCCATGGCCATCGGCAACCTCGGCTACGAGGCCCGCTCGTTCACCGGTTCGCAGGCCGGAGTGATCACCACGTCGCTCCACGGCAACGCCAAGATCATCGACGTCACGCCCGGACGCATCCAGGAGGCGCTCGACGAGGGCTCCATCTGCATCGTCGCCGGCTTCCAGGGCGTCTCCCAGGACAGCAAGGACATCACGACCCTGGGCCGAGGCGGCTCCGACACCACCGCCGTCGCCCTCGCCGCGGCGCTGAACGCCGACGCCTGCGAGATCTACAGCGACGTCGACGGCGTGTTCACCGCCGACCCGCGGATCGTGCCCACCGCCCGGCGCATCCCCAAGATCTCCTACGAGGAGATGCTGGAGATGGCCGCCAGCGGCACCAAGATCCTGCACCTGCGCTGCGTGGAGTACGCGCGGCGCTACGGAATCCCGCTGCATGTCCGCTCGTCGTTCAGTCAGAAGCCCGGAACCTGGGTCGTCTCGGAAGTTGAGGAAGCCGAAGGCATGGAACAACCGATCATCTCCGGAGTCGCGCACGACCGGAGCGAGGCCAAGATCACGGTCGTGGGCGTCCCCGACAAGGTCGGCGAGGCGGCGGCGATCTTCGCGGCGCTGGCCGACGCCGAGATCAACATCGACATGATCGTGCAGAACGTGTCGGCGGCCTCCACCTCGCGCACCGACATCTCCTTCACGGTCCCCATGGACGCCGGCCAGACCGCGCTGGCCGCGCTGAAGAAGATCCAGGACGAGGTCGGCTTCGAGGCGCTGCGCTACGACGACCAGATCGGCAAGGTCTCGCTGGTGGGCGCGGGCATGCGCTCCTACCCCGGTGTCACCGCGCGGTTCTTCGACGCGCTCGCCCGGTCGGGCACCAACATCGAGATGATCTCCACGTCCGAGATCCGCATCTCGGTCGTCGTGGAGCAGGACCAGATCGACACCGCGGTCGCCGCGGCCCACACCGAGTTCCAGCTGGACGCCGCCCAGGTCGAGGCGGTCGTGTACGGAGGTACCGGACGATGAGCGAACGCCTTCCCACCCTGGCCGTCGTGGGCGCCACCGGCGCCGTCGGCACCGTCATGCTCGACATCCTCTCCACCCGCGAGAACGTCTGGGGCGAGATCCGGCTGGTGGCCTCGCCGCGCTCGGCCGGCAAGCGGCTGACCGTCCGCGGCGAGGAGATCGAGGTCCAGGCCCTGGCACCGGAGGTCTTCGACGGTGTCGACGTCGCCATGTTCGACGTCCCCGACGAGGTCTCCAAGGAGTGGGCGCCCGTCGCCGCCGCGCGCGGCGCGGTGGCCGTGGACAACTCCGGCGCGTTCCGCATGGAGCCCGACGTCCCGCTCGTGGTGCCCGAGGTCAACGCCGACCAGGCGCGCAACCGCCCGCGCGGCATCATCAGCAACCCCAACTGCACCACCCTGTCGATGATCGTGGCCATCGGGGCGCTGCACCGCGCCTACGGCCTCACCGACCTCGTGGTGGCCTCCTACCAGGCCGCCTCGGGCGCCGGCCAGGAGGGCATCGACACCCTGCGCGACCAGATCGAGAAGGCCGCCGGCGACCGCACCCTGGGCAGCCGGGCCGGCGACGTCCGCGCCGCCGTGGGCGAACTCGGGCCGTTCCCCGCGCCGCTGGCCATGAACGTCGTGCCGTGGGCGGGCTCGCTGAAGGAGGACGGCTACGCCTCCGAGGAGCTGAAGGTCCGCAACGAGTCCCGCAAGATCCTCGGCCTGCCCGACCTCCGGGTCGCCGCCACGTGCGTGCGCGTGCCGGTGGTCACCACCCACTCCCTGGCGGTGCACGCCACCTTCGCCGAGGAGGTCGACGCCCAGGCCGCCCGCGAGCTGCTGGCGTCGGCGCCGGGCGTGGTGGTCCAGGACGACCCCGCGCGCGGGGAGTTCCCCACCCCGGCCGACGTCGTGGGCACCGACCCCACGTGGGTGGGCCGGATCCGCCGGTCCATCGACGACCCGCGGTCGCTGGACCTGTTCCTGTGCGGCGACAACCTGCGCAAGGGCGCCGCGCTGAACACCGCCCAGATCGCCGAACTGGTGGCCGCGGAGTTCACCCGCTCCTAGCCGTCCCGGCTCCCGGCGGCCGTCCGGCCCGCACCCGCGGGCCGGACGGCCGCCTTTCGCATGGGCCTCAGCGCCGCGCGGGCGCGCGCGGGGTGGCGGGGGCCGACGGGGACGCCGGGCGCGCCAGCGCGCCGATCGCGTCGACGTCGCGCGTGGTCAGCGCCTTGGCCGGGGGCACGCCGGTGCGTTCGGCCGCCGCCAGCCGCTCCCGGACCTCCCGCAGCGTGCGGGGGCGCCACCCGGGGCCGCCGCAGCAGGAGGAGCGGAAGGTCACTCCGGCCTCCAGCAGCAGGGTCAGCACCCGCCAGCCCTCGTGGTCGGTGGCGCGGGGGACCTCAAGGTCCTGCCCGGCGTTGAGCATGGCGCGCCCGCAGCGGGGGCAATCGGTGGTGCCGTCGGGGCGCACGGCCCAGGCCCGCCGCTTGACCGCGAAGCGGCAGGGCGGGCACACGTAATGCAGCCCCAGCACCATGGAACGTTCGCACACGTCTGCCAGGGTCGCAGCCGGACCGGCCGGGGGCAAGCGGGTTCCGCCTGCCCCGGCCGCTATCGGGGCTTCTTGGGCGCGCGCGCCAGGCTGAGCCGGTAGAGCAGTCGGCAGTGGTCGACCGAGCCCACCAGGTCGGAGGTCTCGACCGGGCGCCGCCCGCTGTAGTGGGTGCGCTCCACCACCAGCACCGGCAGCCCCGGCGCCAGGTGCAGCAGGCTGGACTCCGGTTCGCGCAGCGGGCGCACGCCGACCTCCTCGACCACGCGGTCGATGATGACCCCGGCGGCGCCCAACCGCTGCAGCACGCTGGTGCCGGGCTCGGAGTCGGCGGGGGTGCGCAGGGTGCCCTGGGTCAGCGCCGCCGGTTCCCACGCGGTGTGCAGCGCCACCGGCGCGCCGTCGGACAGGCCCAGGCAGCGGGTGCGGAACACCCGCTCGCCGTCGCGCACGCCCAGCCGGCGGGCCACCGCCCCGCACACCGCGTCGGTCTGGGTGCCCAGGTCGGAGCGCTCCAGCGGGTCCACACCCGAGCCGGAGGTGCGGTCGGTGCGGGAGAACCGGTGGATCTGGGGGACGGGGCGGACGTAGTAGCCGGAGCCGGGGCGGGCCTCGACCAGCCCCTCGCTGACCAGGAGCCGCAGCGCGTGCCGGGACACCTGCTCGCTGACGTCGTAGGTGCGGGCCAGCCGGGAGCGCGACGGCAGCCGGGTCCCGGGCTCGAGTTCGCCGTTGAGGATGGGCCGGCGCAGCCGGTCGGCCACCCACAGGTAGCGGGGTCGCCCGTCCATGGCTACGACGCTCCCGCTGCCGCGCCCTCCCCTGCGGTGACTCTCAGCGCGAAGTCGAGTTCGGCGGCCATCTGGCGGATGCGCTCGTCGACCACGAAGGATCCGTGGCCCGCGTCGAATCGGTACACCTCGTGCTCCTTGCCGAGTGCCGCCAGCCGGTCGAGGTAGGTGTCGACCTGGCGGATCGGGCAGCGGGGATCGTTCTCGCCGGCCAGGACCAGCACCGGTGCGCGCAGCGCCGCCGCGTAGGTGATGGGGGAGGAGCGGCGGTAGCGGTCGGGGACCTGGTCGGGCGCGCCGCCGAACAGGGCGCGGTCGAACGAGCGCAGCGCCTCCATCTCGTCGGCGTAGGCGGTGGCGTAGTCGGCGATGGGCACCGCGGCGATCCCGGCGCTCCAGTCGTGGGGGTGGCGGCCCAGCGCGAGCAGCGCGAGGTAGCCGCCCCAGGAGCCGCCCTCGACGACGAGGCGGTCGGGGTCGGCCAGGCCGGTGGTGACGGCCCAGTCGCGGACGGCCGTGACGTCCTCCAGTTCGGTGAGGCCCACCCGGCCCTCCAGGGCGTCGCGCCAGGCGGCGCCGTAGCCGGTGGAGCCGCGGTAGTTGACCCGCACCACCGCGAAGCCGTGGTCGACCCAGGCCGCCACGGCGGGGTCGAAGGAGTCGCGGTCCTGCACCTGGGGGCCGCCGTGCAGGCAGAACACCGTGGGATAGGGGGCCGTGCCGGTCGCGGGCCGCGAGACGAGGGCGTGCACCGTGCCGCCCGGGCCCTCGACGAAGGCGTCCTCGGCGGGCACCGAGGGCGGCGCCTGCGGGCCGTCGGCGCGCAGGACGACCGAGCCCGAGGTGTCGCGCACGACCGGCGGGTGGGCCGCGCTCGACCACGCGTACTCCACCGTGCCGTCGGGCCGCTCGGCGGCGGCTGAGACCACGCCCTCGGGGACGTCCAGCCGGGTCAGGGACTCGGTGCCGAGGTCGTAGCGGTACAGCGCGGTGCGGCCCCGCGCCTCCTCGGTGACCAGCAGCGCGCCCGCGGGGGTCCAGTCGGCCCAGACCTCGCCGGCCAGGCCGAGGCGGATCTCGCGCTCGTCGCCGGTGAGGGGGTCCCACAGAAGGGGTTCGCGGCGGCCGTGCCGCTCGTGCAGGACCAGCAGGCACGTGCCCGCGGGCGCGAACCCCACCGGGGTGAGGTCGCGGCCGGGGCCGTCCCACAGGTCGGCGACGGTGTCGCCCGCGCCCGGGGCGGTGCCGGGCGCGCGCAGCACCCGGACCGCCATGTGCCTGCTGTCGCCGTGCTCGCTGTGCGCCAGCGCGATCAGCGAGCCGTCGCGGGAGAGCCCGCAGACCCAGCCCTCCTCGCGGTGGGCGTAGACGGTCTCGGCCGCGCCGCCCGCCCACCCGGCGTGGGCGCTGAACCCGTGGTCGGTGGAGCGGCCCACCACCGCCGACCCGCTGGCGCCCAGGGCCAGCCCGCCCATGAAGGACGGCTCCAGCCCGGGGAACGCGCGTTCGTCGGGGCCGCCGGTGAACGGCCGGCGCCGCCACACGCCGAACTCGTCGCCGCCGGAGTCGTCGAACCACCACACCCACGCTCCCGTGGGATCGATCGCGCCGGTCTCGGTGCCGTGGTGGCGCTTGGTCACCTGCCGCCGCTCGCCGCTCGCGCGGTCCCAGGCGTACAGCTCCCAGGTACCGCTGACGTCGCTGCGGAACAGGGAGTGGTCCGGGGCCTCCCGGGCCCACGAGGGGAGACCGACCCTGCCCGCGCGAAACCGTTCCTGCCAACGCTCGCCCATGATCTCCAGTAAAGCAGCGGAGTTCCCGGTCAGGGGCGTGAATCGACGAGTCGACAAGGCGACGCGCGGGATCGGACGCGGATCGGTCGCGGCCGCGGCGCGGCGGACCGCGTTCAGCGCGCCAGCACGGCGTCCAGCGGCGTCATCGTCACCCCGTCGGCGGCCAGCAGCCGGCGGATCAGGTCGGGGTCGTAGTCGGCCGCCCCGGCGTCGTTGAGGATGACCATATCCGTGGGATGGGGCAGGACCTCGCGCCAGTGCACCTGCGCGACCTCGGCCACCTCGGCGAGGTCGGTGCAGAACCCCGGCGCCACCGGGCACGGCCGCAGGGCGCGGTAGACGTGCGTGCGGATCCAGTAGGGCCCGGACTCCGGGGAGACCCCGCGCACGTCGTAGACCCCGGTGGGCACCAGCGCGCCCGCCCGCACCCCGGCCTCCTCGGCGGCCTCCCGCCGGGCCGCCTGCTCGGCGCTCTCCTCGGCCTCCACGCACCCGCCCGGCAGCAGCCAGTGGCCGGCGAACACCCCGCGCTGCCGCAGAACGAAGGTGAGCGTCCCCGCGGGACCGGGGACGATCGCCACCGCACCCCGGAGCGGCTCGGCCCCGGCGGTGTGGGTGAATGCGGGAGTCATCAGCGGTGCCTCCTTGGTTCGGCGGGGGCGTCCGCACCGGACATCACGGACAACGGCGGAGGGGCCGCCGAGGCCGGTGCGGTAGCACGCGGACGAACAGCGTCGCGCATCCGCCGCGCCAACGCCACCGACCAGCGAATACGGCGGTTCCGGTCACCCGGGGCCCAGCCCGGCGAACGGTTTCACGTGGAACCATGCGCCCATGCCGCCGCGCACCGTCCCCAACGCGCGGCGGCGCCCGGCCCCCGGGTGGGGGCGGGCGCCGCCGGGTGGTGCGGGTGGGGCTAGAGGATGATGCGCATCGGGTTCTCCAGGACCTCGGCGAGGTCCTTCAGGAACGCCGCGCCGACCGCGCCGTCGACGGCGCGGTGGTCGACCGACAGCTCCAGCGCGATGGTGTTGCGCGCGACGATCTCGCCGTCGCGCACCACGGCCTGCTGGCGCATGGCGCCCACGGCCAGGATCGCCGCCTCGGGCGGGTTGATGACCGCCGAGAAGCTGTCCATGCCGAACATGCCGAGGTTGCTCACGCTGAACGTGCCGCCGCTCATCTCCTGCGGCTTCAGCTTGCCGTCGCGCGCCTTGCCCGCGAGTTCGCGGGTGCGCGTGGCGATCTCCGACAGCGGGGTCTTGTCGGCGTCGTGCAGCACCGGTACCAGCAGGCCGGCGTCCACGGCCACCGCCACGCCGACGTTGATCCGGCCGTGCTGGAGCAGCTTGTCGTCGACCCAGGAGG
The DNA here is from genome assembly GCF_013410565.1 of Streptomonospora nanhaiensis. Taxonomy (NCBI): domain Bacteria; kingdom Bacillati; phylum Actinomycetota; class Actinomycetes; order Streptosporangiales; family Nocardiopsidaceae; genus Streptomonospora; species Streptomonospora nanhaiensis. The sequence goes on along the minus strand of NZ_JACCFO010000001.1, from coordinate 3,720,080 downwards.
TGTTGACCTCGGGGTGAGCGCGCAGCGTGGTGGCCGCGGCCTTGACGATCAGGTCGTTGAAGCTGACCTTGACGCCCGTGCTCTCCAACTGCTCGTTGATCTGGGCGCGGAACGCCTTGAGCGCCTCGGCGTCGATCGTGCGGCGCAGGTAGAAGTGCGGCACCTCCTGCTTGCTCTGGGTGAGGCGGCGCGCGATCACCTTGCGCACGTTGCTCACCGGCAGCTCGGTGGAGTCGCGGCCGTCGTCGAACGCCTCCTGCCCGCGCGCGGCGGGCGCGGCCGGGGCCTGGGCGGGGGCCTCCTGGCGGGCGGGGGCGGCCCCGTCCCGGCGCTGCTTGGCGGCGGCCTCGATGTCGGCGCGGACCACGCGGCCCTTGGGGCCCGAGCCGGTGATGGTCTCGATGTCCAGGCCGTACTCGCGCGCCAGCCGGCGGGCCAGCGGGGAGCTGCGGGGGCGGGTGCCCTGCTGGGCGTCGCCCTGGGCGGGCTCGGCGGGCGCGGGACCGGCGGGCTGGGGGGACTCCTCGCCGGCCGGCGGAGCCTGCTCGGCCTCCTCGGCCTGCTCCGCCTGCTCGGCGGTGCCCCCGCCCGACTCCTCGGGAGCGGCGTCGGGGCTGTCGCCGATGTAGCCGATGACCGCGCCGATGGGTACGGTGTCGCCCTCGGAGACGGCCTGTTTCACCAGGTAGCCGTCCTCATAGGCCTCGTACTCCATGACGGCCTTGTCGGTCTCGATCTCGACCAGGACGTCGCCCGAGGCCACCTTGTCGCCGACGTTCTTGACCCAGGAGCTGATGACGCCTTCCTCCATGGTGTCGGAGAGGCGCGGCATGTAGATCTCACTCATCGTGTGCTTCTCCCCTTACCCGACCCGCTTGCCCACGGCGCTCAGGGTCTCCTTGATGGCGGTGGTGACCGACTCGGTCGACGGCAGCGCGGCGTTCTCCAGCGGCTTGGCGTAGGGCAGCGGCACCTCGGCCATGGCCACCCGGCGCACGGGCGCGTCGAGGTAGTCGAAGGCGCCCTCCTGGATGGAGGCCGCGATCTCGGCGCCGATGCCGTAGGTCAGCCAGTCGTCCTCGGCGACCACGGCGCAGCCGGTCTTCTTCACGGAGTCGACGATGGTCTGCCGGTCCAGCGGGCGCAGGCTGCGCAGGTCCACGACCTCGACGCTGATGTCCTCCTTGGCCAGCGCCTCGGCCACCTGGGTGCCCAGCGCGGCCATGCGGGAGTAGCCGATCAGGGTGATGTCGCTGCCCTCGCGGGTGACGGCGGCCCGGCCGATCTCGGCGACGGACTCGTCGTCGTCGGGGACCTCGCCCTTGGTGTTGTACAGCCCGAGGTTCTCCAGCAGCAGGACGGGGTCGTCGTCGCGGATGGCGGCGCGCAGCATCGAGGCGGCCTCGGCCGGGGTGCTGGGCGCCAGGACCTTCAGGCCGGGCACGAAGGCGTAGAACAGCTCGATGTTCTGGGAGTGCGTGGCACCGAGCTGCTGGCCGCCGCCGCCGGGGGTGCGGATGACCATCGGCACGCTGTTCTGCCCGCCGAACATGCCGTAGATCTTGGCGGCGTGGTTGATGATCTGGTCGATGGCGATGAGGGAGAAGTTGATCGTCATCAGCTCGACGACGGGGCGCAGCCCCAGCATCGCGGCGCCGACCGCGGCGCCCACGAAGCCCTCCTCGGCGATGGGGGTGTCGCGCACCCGGCGCTCGCCGAACTCGTTCAGCAGCCCTTCGGTGATCTTGTAGGACCCCTCGAAGACGCCGATCTCCTCGCCGAGCAGGATGACGTTCTCGTCGCGGTGCATCTCGGCGCGCAGGGTGTCGCGCAGGGCCTGGCGATAGGTGATCACAGACATGTACCCGCTCCTTGTCTACTCGGCGAACACCGGGTCGGCGGGCATGCGGCGCGACTCGTTCGCCACGGGGGTGGCGTAGGTGTAGTCGAACAGCGTCGACACCTCGGGGTGGGGGCTGTTCTCGGCGAAGTCCGCGGCGTCGGCGACCTCCGCGCGGACGGACTCGGCGATCTCCTGCTTCCTGTCCTCGGTGAGGATCCCGGCCTGCTCCAGTTCGTGCTCGAACGCCAGCACCGGGTCGTTGGCGCGGGCCTCCTCGACCTGCTCCTGGGTGCGGTACTTGGCGGGGTCGACCACGGAGTGGCCCTTGAGCCGGTAGCTCGTGGCCTCCAGCAGGTAGGGGCGCTGCTCGGCGCGCGCCTTCTCGACCAGGCGGGTGGCGGCCTCGTGCACCGCCAGGACGTCGCGGCCGTCGACGCGCTCGCCCTCGATGCGGAACGCCGAGCCGCGCTTGTAGAGGTCGGGCTCGGCCGAGGAGCGCTCGACGGTGGTGCCCATGCCGGTGAAGTTGTTGATCACCACGTAGACGATGGGCAGGTTCCACAGCGCCGCGATGTTCAGCGACTCGTGCCAGGCGCCGATGTTGGTGGTGCCGTCGCCCATCTGGCACATGACGACCTCGTCGCCGCCGCGGTAGGACACCGCCAGCGCGGCGCCGGTGGCCAGCGGCAGCTGCCCGCCGACGATCCCGTAGCCGCCCAGCATGCGGGTCTTGGTGTCGAACATGTGCATGGAACCGCCCCAGCCCTTGGACACGCCGGTGGAGCGGCCGTACAGCTCGGCCATCACCTCGCGGGCGCTCATGCCCTTGCCGATGGCGTACCCGTGGTCGCGGTAGTTCGTGAACAGGTAGTCGCGCTCCTGCAGCGCGTTCATCAGCCCGACGACCGTGGCCTCCTCACCGAGGTTGAGGTGGCAGTAGCCGCCGATGCGGGCCTGGGTGTAGGCCTGGCCGGTCCGCTCCTCGAACCGGCGGATGAGCAGCATCTGCCGGTAGTAGCCGAGGAGCACGTCCGGCTGCTGGTCGGCGAAGCGCGAGGAGGTGTCGTCCTTCCGGCTCCGCCGGCGGCCCCCCGTGCTCCCGGCGGTGCCGCCGCCCTTCGCCTTGGCCGTGTCAGCCATGCTGGTGCCTTTCTACGTGCCGAGGTGGCCCGTGCCGTGCCGGTAGGCGCGGGGGCCTGCTGCCCGGGGTGCGTCGGCCGACGCCGACCCGGACGGGTGCGCCGCCGCCGGGCTCAATCGGCGGGCGCGCGAGTGGCTGTATGCGGTTGTCGCGCTCGCTCGCCCTGCGAGTGATGCTGCCCAGCCGGGGCCGGGCATCACGTCCGGGGCGGTTCGCGTTGCTCTCTCGACGCACGTATGGTGTGATGTGCGTCGCGCACACTCTACGTACTGATCGATGATCGATCAATACGACTTTAGGGGAGGTCCCGGGCGAAACGGGCCGGGGGTGGCCCTCCGTTGACACCGGTCCCGGCGGCCCGCGACACGGGCGCCATCCGGACGCGATCCGGACGCGACCGGCGGCCGGCGCTCAGCCCGTTCGGTCGTAGGACTGCAGCGCGGCCTCGACGTAGTTGAGCACGTGGGCCCGCACCATGGCGCCCACGGCGGGGTCGCGGCGGCGGAACGCGTCGGTGATCTGCGCGTGGTCGGCGGCCTTGGCGTGCAGCTCCATGTTCAGCCAGCGCACCGACAGCCGGGTCCACACCTCCACCCCCAGCGACTCCCATGTGTGCGACAGCACACTGTTCTCGGCCGCCCGCACGATCTCGCGGTGGAACTCCACGCTGTGCTTGATCTGGCCCTCGACGTCGCCGTCGGCGGTGGCCCGGCGCAGCGCCTCGACCTCGCGCTCCAGCGGGCGGGGGTCGGCGGCCAGGCGGGGCGCGGCGAGTTCGGCCGCCACCAGCTCCAGCCCGGCCCGCACCGGGTAGATCTCGGCCATGTCGGCGACCCCGAAGTCGCGCACCCGCGCGCCCTTGTTGGGCACCGACTCGATGAGGCGCAGGGTCTCCAGTTCGCGCAGCGCCTCGCGCACCGGCGCCTGGCTGACGTTGAACTCGGTCGCGACCCGGCGTTCGACGATACGCTCTCCGGGCTGCCAGCGGCCCGACAGCAGGCCGTCGACGAGCATACGGCGGATCTGCTCCCGCAGCGGGTTGCGGGCCAGGCGGGAGGGATCATCCGGCCACTCGGGCAGGTCGACCATCGACGGCCTTTCCGGTCGGGGCTAATCGCGCGCGGCGCGTGGGCGGCACGGCGGTCTCAGCCGTGTCCATTACGAAGAGTGCCATACCGCAACACGGCCGCCGGACACGGTCGAGCTTGGCTAACGGAACGCCCACCGGCGGGCGGCGTGGGGATGAACAGTGGCCGCAAGGACACTGACGGAACGGAAAATCCGCAGGTGAGGCGGGTTCTCCCGGGTGGGTGGCAGTGCCACGTCGGGTGACGGGACGCTATGCTCTGCTGTCGGAAATGTTCCACAAATACTCGGTAGCGTGGAGGGGTGCGTCCCGCCCCGGCGGCAAGGCCGACCGGACGGCGGTGCCGACCGCCTGTCCCCGGAGTGGACTCCCGCGGGTTCGGCCACCCGCCGCGGGGGCACTCACCTGTCCGTGTCCCCGATCGTTGACCACCTCTACCGACGTCCCGACCCCAGCGGCGAGCCCGTCCCCCCCAACGCACAACAGTGCCGCAGGCCAGCCCACGATGCGTGAGACAGCACTGAGCACATGATGCAGACACTGCGGATCCGGTCGACCCCGCCGCTATGGGCAGGGATTCCGATACCCGTCCTCCGGTCCCGGCGCGCGCTGGACGCCGCGCACCGGGACGCCGTCGAGCGCGCGTCCGGCCGCCGTCCGCGGTCGCCCATGGTGAGCTGGCCCAGTGTGAGCGAGATCGCATGGGGGCTGGCCTCGGACAAGACGGCGATCGTCATGGCCGTGGCACTGATCATCATGACGGTGCTCTCGGCCGGCCCGCTCCACCCTATCGACAACTTCATCAACAACGCACCTCGACCGTACTGGGACCAGATCCGCGAATTCCTGATCTACTGGCCCGACACGGTCGCCTCCCGGTTCGTGGCGCTGCCGGTCCTGGGTGTCACCGCGCTCCAGCTCGCCTACTGGCACCGCTCCTGGCGGCCGATCATCCTCAGCGCGGTCGGCGTGTTCAGCATGCTGTCCCTGGTGGCGTCGATGAAGCTGCTGTTCGCCCGCAGCCACCCGCGCACCGAGGACCCCGCGTTCTTCGCCGACAGCGGGGTGTCCTTCCCCTCCGGGCACGGCGCCAACGCCATCCTCATCTACGGCCTGGTGCTGTTTTTGATCGTCCGCTACCAGGCCGCGCGGCCGCACATCGTGCGCCGCCTGGGCTACTGCATCGTGGGCATCGCCGTGCTGCAGGCCGTGGTGTCGGTCTACCTGCGCTTCCACTGGTTCACCGACCTGCTGACCGGCATGGTCGCCGGCGGCCTCATCCTGGCGCTGACCATCCGGCTGGACCAGATGATCCCGCAGGGCCGCACCTTCACCTGGTGGCCGTGGTACGGCCGCAACCCGTGGAACGGCGCCGACCGCGCGCCGGAGGCCGCCGGGCGCGACTGAGGCGCCGGCCCGCGCCCGGCGCGCGGGGCGGCCCGCCTCACCGCGCCGGGGCGATGGCGCGCAGGCGCTCGTTCAGCTCCTTCTCGAGGAAGTCGAAGAACCCGTCCGGGTCGGGGCCGGCGTTGACCAGCGCGAGCCGGTCGAACCCGGCGTCGGCGAACTGCTGGACCGCCGCCGCGTGGCGCTCGGGGTCGGGGCCGTAGCCGAACGAGGAGCGCAGGTCCTCGGGGCGCACGAACGCGGTGGCGGCCTCGAAGTTGACCACGTTGGGCAGTTCGGCCTGCACCTTCCAGCCGGTCACGCCGAACCGGAACATCCGGTGTGCCGATTCCAGGGCGGTGTCGTCGTCGGGCGCCCACGACAGCGGGACCTCGGCGTAGCGGGGACCCCTCCCGCCCGCCTCGGTGTAGGCCCGCACCAGTTCGGGCTTGGGCTCGGTGGCGAAGACGGCGTCGCCCAGGTCGGCGGCGATCCGGGCCGAGGACGGCCCGCTGATGGCCACCGCGATCTGCGGCGGGACCTCGGGCAGGTCGAAGACCTGGGCGTCCACGAGTCGCAGGTGGCGCCCCTCGTAGGAGTGGTAGCCGCCCTGCCACAGCAGCCGGATGATCTCCAGCGCCTCGCGCAGCATCTCGTGGCGCTCGCGCGCGGCCGGCCACGGCCGCCCCACCACGTGCTCGTTGAGCTGCTCGCCCGCGCCCACGCCCAGGATGAACCGGCCCTCGGAGAGCAGCGCGGTGGTGGCGGCGGCCTGGGCCACGATGGCGGGGTGGTAGCGGATGAACGGGCAGGTCACGCCCGTGGCGAGTCCGATGCGCTCGGTGCGCGCGGCGATCGCCGCCAGGATCGACCAGGCGAACCCGGAGTGCCCGTGGTCGTTGAGCCAGGGGTGGTAGTGGTCGCTGATCTCGACGAAGTCGAACCCGGCGGCCTCGGCGCGTTCGGCCTGGCGCACCATCTCCTGCGGGGAGTACCCCTCAGCGAACAGCTTGTAGCCGATCAACATGGTTCCTCCACCCGGGGCGGCGGCGGACCTCGGGCCGGCCGCGGCGGCGTGCGCGCGGCGGCCGGGCCGAGGCGCCCGCGGACCGGTGTCGTTGTCCCTGTCGCGGGGGCCGCTACCCGGGCCGTTCGGGCGCTATGCGGGCGGAGGCGGGCGGCAAGCCGCCGTCGCGGATGTCGGCGAGGCGGGTGGGCGAGTAGGAGATCTCGGAGAAGCGCGCCGTGCAGCCGGGGCCCGTGGGGCTCTGCGCCGAGAAGCCCGCCTCGGCCTCGCCGGCCAGCGCGAAGTAGCGCACCAGGTCCCAGGGGCCCTGGCCCACGCGGAGATGGAAGGCGTAGGCGGGGCCCAGGCGGCTGACGCGCAGGCGCACGGAGTCGGAGCCGGGGTCGACGGTCACCGAGTTGCAGTCGTCGGAGACCCCGCGGGTCACCACCGACACCACGGTGGGCCGGCCCTGCGGCGACAGCTCCAGGCAGAACTTGGCCCAGGCGTCGGGGCCGGCGTAGACCAGCAGCACCGCCGCGTCGTAGGCGGCGGCGAGGTCGGCGTGCACGCGGGCGCTGAGGGTGAAGTCGCCCTCGACGGGCCCCACGAGCGCGGGCGCGTTGGCGAACCGGGCGCTGCCGTCGGGGTCGGTGAACAGGTCGGTGGACCCGGCGGCGCCGAGGACGAGGGAGTCGTCGCCGACGGCCTGGACGTGGACGGGCGCGTTCAGGGTGCGCAGCGGCGCGGGGAAGGCGGGCAGGTCGATGGCGTCGGCCACGGCGGCTCCTCGGCGGACGGGGGAGCGGCTGGGAGCGCTCCCGGCCCCCGGACGCTAACGGACGCACCCGCCAAGGGCAACGACCTGTCCGCAACCGGCCGGTCGCGCAGCGCGTCCGGCCCGGGCGCGCGGAGAGGTGTGGCGGCGCCGCCCGCTGGGCAGCATGGCGGCCAGTGGCGGTGACCGGCACCGCCCGCACGAGAGGGGATGAGCGCGCGATGGTCGGACGCCTGGCGGCGGTGGTACTCGACGCGGCGGACATCGGGACGTTGGCCCGCTTCTACTCCGAACTCCTCGGCCTGCCGATCCTCAGCGAGGAGGACGACTGGATCGACATCGGCGAGCCGGGCGGCGGCACCCGGGTGAGCTTCCAGTACGCCCCCGACCACGTGCCGCCGCAGTGGCCCGACCCCGCCCACCCCCAGCAGCTCCACCTCGACGTCCGGGTCGACGACATCGAGGAGGCCGAGCGGCGGACCCTGGCGCTGGGCGCCAAGCACGTGCACAGCGACACCGCGTTCCGGGTCTACACCGACCCCGCCGGCCACCCCTTCTGCCTGGTCCACGGCGAGTAGGCGCACCGCGTCCGCGGGTACCGCGGGGGCGCCCTCCGGTGGGGCGGTGCCCCCGCTGTGCGTATCGGACTTCTTTTTCCCGACGTTTTGGTGTTCCGGAACCACCGATAGGCATTCGAAACGCGTTCGAAACTATCGAACTTCCATGCCGTGCGGCTCTCCCGCCGGGCTGGAGCGGTCGGTGCGCACGCCCTGTTCTCCGTTAAGGGTCGGCGATTTCCCGGATTTTCGGTTCGACGTATACCCGCCCTTCCGCTCCGATAGTTTCGAATTCCGTGATCACCAAGCGTGAAATGCCTGGTGCCGGTCTCACGTACGAAAACCGAGCCGTTCGTCCGTAATTTCTTCTTCACGAGCCGCTGCGCCCGGTGTTACGTTCATCACGCTCATGAGCGGGGAGCGCTCCCACTTCACTTTCCGCCGACCGCACCCGGAGGTGCAGCAGTGAGAGCAGAACGACGCGGGAGGCGCGGCACCGCGCCCCGTCCCGGCGGCCGCCTGGCCCGGCGGCTGCTGGGAGCGGCGCTCGCGGCCGTCGCCGGCGCCGCGGTGCTGGCCCCCGCACCGGCCGCCAACGCCGACTCCCCGCTCCGCGTCCACGCGGCCGAGCAGGGCTTCGAGATCGGCGCCGCCCTGGCCGTCAACCACCTGAACAACGACAGCCAGTACCGCGCCATCGCGGCCCGCGAGTTCAACGCCGCCACGCCCGAGAACGAGATGAAGTGGGACACCACCGAGCCCTCGCGCGGCAACTTCCAGTTCGGCCAGGCCGACCAGTTCATGGACTTCGCCCAGGCCAACAACATGAAGGTGCGCGGGCACACCCTGGTGTGGCACAGCCAGCTGCCGTCGTGGGTGTCCGACCGGAGCTGGAGCCAGGCCGAGCTGCGCACTGTCATGAACGACCACATCGACGCGGTCGCCGGGCGCTACCGCGGCGAGATCGCCTACTGGGACGTCGCCAACGAGATCTTCCTTGAGGACGGGTCGTGGCGGCCGTCGGTGTTCTACAACACCCTCGGGGCGGGCTTCGTGGCCGACGCGCTGCGCATGACCGCCGAGGCCGACCCCAACGCCGAGCTGTGGCTCAACGACTACAACATCGAGGGCATCAACGCCAAGAGCAACGCCTACTACGAGCTGGCCCAGGACCTGCTGGCCCAGGGCGTGCCGCTCGACGGCATCGGCATCCAGGGCCACCTCATCAACGGCCAGCTGCCCAGCGGCATCCAGCAGAACATCCAGCGCTTCGCCGACCTCGGCCTGAAGGTGGCCATCACCGAGCTGGACGTGCGCATCCAGATGCCGGCCGACCAGAGCGAGCTGCAGCAGCAGGCACGCGACTACACCACGGTCATGAACGCCTGCCTGGCGGTCGACGGCTGCGTGGCCGTGACCGTGTGGGGCGTCTCCGACCAGTACTCCTGGGTGCCCGACGTCTTCCAGGGCTACGGCGCGCCGCTGCTGTACAACAGCAGCTACCAGGCCAAACCCGCCTACGACGCCGTGCACACCGCCCTGGGCGGCGACGGCGGCGGACCCACCGACCCGCCGCCGGGCCCCTGCGCCGTCACCTACAACGTGGCCAACCAGTGGAACTCCGGGTTCACGGCGTCGGTGTCCTTCACCAACAACGGCACCTCGCCGCTGAACGCCTGGGAGCTGGAGTTCGACTTCCCCAACGGCCAGCGGGTGACCAGCGGGTGGTCGGGCCAGTGGACGCAGTCGGGCTCCACCGTCACGGTCTCCAACGCGGCCTGGAACGGCACGGTCGCGGCGGGCGGCACGGTCAGCCTGGGCTTCAACGGCTCCCACACCGGCACCAACAACGAGCCGACGTCCTTCTCCCTCAACGGCCAGGAGTGCTCCGTCTCCTGACCCGCCCCGCCGCGCCCGCCGAGGCGGCGCGGCCCGCCGGTCCGGCCGACCGGCATCCCCCAGCTCGGCCGGCCCGGCGTCCGGCGCCCCCCTCCCCGTACCGGCGGAGGGGGCGCCCCCGTGCGGGGCCCGCCCACCGCCCGGCCTCAGCCCAGCAGGAAGGCGATCCCCACCAGGACCGGCAGTGTGAGCAGGGTCGACAGCAGCACGATCTCGCGCGTCATGGTCTCGGCGGCGCCGTAGCGCAGCGAGTAGGTGTACATGTTCTGCGCGGTGGGCAGCGCGGCGAGCACCACCACGGCGAACAGCTCGGCGCCCGACAGGCCGAACGCGAAGACGCCCACGGCCCAGGCCGCCGCCGGCTGCACCAGGCACTTGAGCAGCACGGCCAGGCCCACCGCGGCCTTCTCCGGGCCGCGGAACGGCAGCGGGCTGCCGTGCAGCGAGATACCGAAGGCCAGCAGCACGGCGGGCACCGAGATCGAGCCGACCAGTTCGAACGGCTCCATGAACGGCTCGGGCGGGCTCCACCCGCTCGCGGCGACCGCGACGCCCGCCAGGCAGCCGATCACCACGGGGTTGCGCAGCGGGGTGGTGAGGATGCGCAGCGGGCCGGTGCGGCCGCCCGGCTCGCTGCGGTTGACGTCGAGCACCGTCAAGCCGATCGGCCCGAGCACCAGCAGCTGGAACAGCAGGACGGGCGCCACCAGCGACGCGTCGCCCAGCACGTAGGCCGAGATGGGGATTCCCAGGTTGCCGGCGTTGACGTAGGAGGCGCACAGCGCGCCCATGGTGGTGCGGGCCACGCCCCAGCGGCGCAGCAGGCCGACGGCGACGAACAGCGCGGCCACCACCAGCATGCTCAGCGCGCTGACCAGCAGCGGCGCCGAAACCAGGACCGACAGGTCGGCGGTGGAGAGGATGTCGAAGAGCAGCGCGGGCGTGGCGACGTAGAAGGACAGCCGGCTGAGCACCTCGCGGCCGTTGCGGCCGAGCACGTCCAGGCGGCCCAGGATGTAGCCGACGGCGACGATGCTCGCGATCACCCCGAAACCGACGATGACCCCGGACAAGGGGCGGCCCTCCAGATATCCGGCCAAAGAACGCGTTGAGGCTAGCCGTGATCGCGCCGCCGTGCCACGGCGCACGTCACACCCGGTGCTCCCGGCGCTCCGCCCGGAGGTGGCCGACTCGGGACGGGGGCGCCGCGACCGGCCGAAAGCACCGCCGTTCCGGCTCTAGGGTGGTATCCCACAAACCACACGGAAAGGCGCGGGAGTTGCTGCACCTGAGGGTGATCACGCCGCGGGACCGCACGGACGACGTCCTCGCCGTGCTGGAGCGGCAGGTCGGAGTCGCCCACGTCGTGGTGTTCCGCGACGCGGCGGTGCGGCCCCGGGGCGACTCGGTCGAGGCCGACCTCGCCCGCGAGTGCGTCGACTCCGTGCTCAGCGACCTGGCCGACCTGGAGATCGACCGGCGGGGCGCCATCACCCTGGAGGCGCTGGAGACCACCCTGTCGGACTCCGCCGACGTCGCGCGCGCCAAGGCGCCCGGCCACGGCGACGAGGCCGTGGTGTGGGACGAGCTGATCTCCCGGGCCGACGACGAATCCCACCTCAACTGGGTCTACCTGACGTTCCTCACGCTGGGCCTGATGATCTCCGCCGTCGGCGTGGTCACCAACTCCCCGGTGACCGTGGTCGGCGCCATGGCCGTGGCGCCCGACTTCGGTCCGCTGGCCGCCTTCGGGGTCGGGATCGTGGGGCGGCGCTGGGACCTCGTGCGCCAGTCCACGGTCACCACGGCCGTCGGGTTCACGCTGGCCATGGCGATCACGGCGGTGTTCGTGCTGCTGCTGGAGCTGTCGGGGCTGGTGTCGTTCTCGCCGCCGGGGTTCGCCGACGGCAGCCAGGTCGACTTCATCTACGACGTCGGACCGTTCTCGCTGATCGTGGCGCTGCTGGCGGGCGCGGCGGGCATGCTCAGCCTGGTGTCGGCGAAGTCGGCGGCGCTGGTGGGCGTGTTCATCTCGGTCACCACGGTGCCGGCGGCCGCCTACGCCGTGGTCGCGGTGACGCTCGCGGAGTGGCAGCGGGCGGTGGAGTCGCTGGAGCAGCTGGTGATCAACCTCGTCGGCATCATGGTCGCGGCGACGCTCGTGCTGGCCGTGCGCACCGGTCGCGACCGCCGCAAGGGCGCGCCGGGCCGGTCGCTGAGCAGCAGGTGACCAGCCGGAACGCAGCCCGTGGCCGGTCACGGGGCATGTTCGGCGGCGAGTGGGGAAGCGGTGGCGCTACGAAGTGACGCGCAAGCGACCGTTCGGAAGGTGTGATCATGGCCGATACCCCGAGCAGCCCGCTGAAGGACAAGAACTACAACCTGGTGTGGGCCGTCCACCAGTCGCTGGAGAACGTGTGGCGGCTGGAGACCTTCATCCAGGACGCCGAGCGCGAGGGCGACCAGGAGCTCGCCGACTGGCTGCGCCGCATCCAGGAGAACAACAAGAAGGCGGGCGAGCAGGGCAAGAGGATGCTGGTGGAGCGCCTGCAGCGCGAGAACGGCTGAGGCGCTTCGAATCCGCCGCGCGACCCGTCAGCGGTGGTGCGGCACGAACAGCAGCCCGGCGTCGGCCCGCTCGACCTCGCCGCCGTAGCCGTACCGGCGCACCCCCTCGCGGGTGCCGGTGCGGCGGTAGCGGTGCAGGGCGGGCTGCGCCGACGCCAGCCGCAGGACGCGGTCGGCCGGGTGCTCGCCGGGCACCGTGTCGGGCTCGTCGGAGCGCTCGATGACGACGACGGCGTCGGGCGCCTCGTCCACGCGGTAGGTCCGCGCGTCGAGCGGTCCGCCCTCGAAGGCGACCAGGACCCCGCCGGATCGGATCTGCTTCACGCAAGCATGGTCCCGCCCCGCGGGCGCGCGCGCCAGTGCGCCCCGGCCCGCGCCCGCCCCCGCGTTCCGCGCCGCGGGGGCGGGACGCGGATCAGCCGCCGACCGGGGCCGGCCGCCGCGGCCGGTACTGGGCCAGCGCCGCCCCCGCGATGATGATCAGGGCGCCCACGGGCTCGTTCCACGCGAGGTCCTCGCCCAGCAGCAGCACCCCCAGCCCGATCGCCACCACCGGCGCCAGGTAGGTGACCGTGGTGGCGACGGTGGCGCCGGCCTCGCGGATGACCGCGTACTGCAGCACGTAGGCGAACCCGGTGCCCAGCGCCCCCAGGACCGCGACGGCGGCCACAACCGGCAGCGGCAGGGCGGCGGGGGCGTCGGTGAACAGCGCGGCGGCGATCCCGATCTGCACGGTGCCCGTGATCAGCTGCGCGGTGGACAGCTCCAGCGGGCTGTGCCCGGTACCCGACAGGAAGCGGCGCAGGTAGGGGGTGCCGATCCCGTAGCAGACGGCGGCGCCCACGGCCAGCAGCATGCCGACCGGGCCGGCCCCCGCCAGGCCCGTCCACACGCCGAAGACGACCAGCACGCCGAGGAAGCCGAGCCCCAGCCCGGCCAGGCGGGCGCGGGTGGGCCGCTCGTCGGAGAGCAGCAGCAGGGAGAACAGAAGCGCGAAGAGCGGGGTGGCGGCGTTGCAGATACCCGACAGGGCCGAGGGGATGAGCTGCCCGGCGTAGCCGAAGAGGGTGAACGGCACCACGTTGAGCAGGAACGCGGTGACCGACAGGTGGAACCAGGTGCGCGCCCCGCGCGGCAGGCGGCCGCGGCGCACCAGCAGCACGGCGGCCAGCGGCAGCAGGCCGGTGACCATGCGGCCCAGCGTGATGTGGACGGGCACCAGCACCTGCGCGGCGATGCCGATGAACATGAAGCTGGAACCCCAGACCAGGGCCAGGAGCAGGAACTTCAGCCGCCAGTCGACGGCGCGGCGCGGGCGCGGGGCCGCCGCGGACGCCGGGGCCGCCGGTGCGGTGGGCACGGGCGGTCGGCTGTCGGAGGGGAGGGCGCTCATGGAACAGGCATATCGCCCACCTCGGTCTTAGGTCCACTTCATTCTGCTTAACCTGTGGATTAGTATCGCTTCATGCTGAGTGTCGAGCGGATGCGGGTCCTGCACGCCATCGCCGTGAACGGCTCCCTCAACGCCGCCGCCGAGTCCCTGCACGTCACCAACTCCGCCGTCTCCCAGCAGCTCGCCAAACTGGAGCGCGAGGTCGGCCAGGCCCTGGTCGAGCGCAACGGCCGCGGGGTGCGGCTCACCGACGCCGCCCACATCCTGGTCGAGCACACCGGCCAGATCCTCTCGCTGGTGCAGCGGGCCGAGGCCGCGCTTGAGGAGCACCGCAGCGAGGTCATCGGCACGGTGCGCATCGCCGCCTTCGCCACCGGCGCGCGCGGCCTGGTCGTCCCGGCCATCGGGCTGCTCGCCCACAGCCACCCCCGGCTGCGCGTGGAGCTGAACGAGACCGAGCCCTTCAACGCCGTCACCGCCGTCTCCCGCGGCGAGTGCGACCTCGGCCTGGAGGTCGACTGGGAGGGCGCCCCGGTCAAGCTGCCCACCACGATGGTCAAGGCGCCGATCATGGTCGACGTCGCCGACATCGCGCTGCCGGTCGACCACCCGCTGGCCCACCGCGAGATCCTCGACCTCGACGAGGTCCTCAACGAGCCCTGGATCAGCTGGCGCGGCGGCTCCATCTGCGACGACTGGCTGCACGGCATGCTGCGGGCGCGCGGCGCCGAACCCGTGATCGCCCACACCGTCGAGGAGCACCAGACCAAGCTCACCATGATCGCCGCGGGGCTGGGCGCGGCCGTCATGCCCCGGCTGGGCCTGGGCCCGGTGCCCGAGGGCGTGCGGCTGGTGCCGGTGCAGCCCGCGCTGACCCGGCAGGTGTTCGCCTTCTGGCACCAGGACTCCGCCCGCCGGCCCGCCCTCACCGCCGTGCTGCGGGCCCTGCGCGACGCCTCGGCCGACCCCGCCTGACATGCCCCGACCCCCGGCGGGGCCGCCCCGGTGCGTCGGGCTCGGCCGCCACCTGCTGGAATGGAGCGCATGGCTTTCCTGGTCACCCTCGCGGGGTTCGTGGGCCGCTGGTTCGGAGTGCTGGTCCTGGCCAGCGCGGTCGTGGGGCTGCTCGCGGCCGACCAGACCGCGCAGCTGGTCACCTGGGTCAACCCGCTGCTGGGCGTCATCATGTTCGGGATGGGCCTGACCCTGCGTCCGGCCGACTTCAAGATCGTGGCCACCCGGCCGCAGGCCGCCCTGGTCGGGGTGCTCGCCCAGTTCGTGGTGATGCCGCTGACCGGGTGGGGGCTGGCCATGGCGCTGCAGCTGCCGCCCGAGCTGGTGGTGGGCATGGTGCTGGTGGGCTCGGCGCCTGGCGGCACCGCCTCCAACGTCATCGTCTACCTGGCGCGCGGCGACGTCGCGCTGTCGGTGGCCATGACCTCGGTCTCCACCCTGCTCGCCCCGCTGCTGACACCGCTGCTGGTGCTGCTGCTGGCCGGCTCGACCCTGCCGGTGGACGCCGCCGGGCTGCTGACGTCGATCCTCCAGGTGGTGCTGGTGCCGGTGGTCCTCGGCCTGGTGGTGCGCCTGCTGTTCGCCCGGCTGGTCGAGCGCGTGCTGCCGCTGCTGCCGCTGGTGTCGGTCGGCGGCATCGTCGTGGTGGTCGCGGCGGTGGTGGGCGCCAACGCCGACGCCCTGCTGAGCACGGGCGCGCTGGTGGTGCTGGCGGTGGTGCTGCACAACGCCGCCGGCCTGACCCTGGGCTACCTCGCGGCCTGGGCCGTCCGCCTCCCGGAGTCGGCCCGCCGCGCGATCAGCGTCGAGGTCGGCATGCAGAACTCCGGCCTCGCCGCCGCCCTGGCCACCACCCACTTCACCCCGCTGGCCGCCCTGCCCGCCGCCCTGTTCTCGGTCTGGCACAACATCGCCGGAGCCCTCGTGGCAGGCGTCTGGTCCCGCCGCCCCACCGACCCCGCCCCGCCCAACCCCCCCGAATCCGCGGAGAAGCCCACCGCGTCCTGACCCCGGCGGCGCCGCCTCACCCGGGGCGGACCGAGGTGACGCGGACGGGGAGGCCGCCGGCGGGGCGCATGGTGGTCAGGCCGCGGGGGCGGACCTCGCGGGTCTCGGGGGTGAGGGTGGCCCGGGCGACGACGCGCATGGTCGTGACGACGAGTTCGGTCGTGGCCATCGCCGAGCCGACGCAGCGGTGGGCGCCGCCGCCGAAGGGGCAGAAGTGCTCGGGCGCCGGGCGGAAGCCCTCGGCCCAGCGGTCGGGGGCGAAGCGCAGCGGGTCGGGCCACGCCTCGGGGAGGCGGTGGGTGACGTAGGGGCTGTAGACCACGGTCGCCCCCTCTGGAACGCGGTGGCCGGCGAAGGTGAACGGGGCGGCCGTGTGCCGGGCGCTGATGGCGGCCGGCGGGTGCAGGCGCAGCGCCTCGTTGACCGCGCCCGCGATGTAGGGCACGCGGCCCAGGGACTCCGCCGTGGGCGGGCCGGCCCGCTCCGCCTCGGCGCGGGCGCGCCGCCACGCGCCCTCGGTGGTCAGCAGGCGGTGGAGGGTCCAGGCCAGCGCGGCGCTGGTGGTCTCGTAGCCGGCGGCGATGAGGGTCATGGCCTGGTCGCGGATCTCGGCGTCGGAGAGGCCGGCGCCGTCCGCGGAGCGGGCGCGCACCAGGTCGGCGAGGATGTGCCCGCCGCGCGCCCCGCCCCCGTCGCCGTCCCCCTCCCCGTCACCGGGCGCGACCGCGTGCGGGTCCGTGCCGCCGCGGGCCTCGCCGCGCAGCCGCGCGATCTCGGCGTAGAGCCGTTCGTCGGCCGCGCGCCGGGCCGCCATGGCGCGCCGCCAGGCCGGGGTGCGCAGCACCCGGTGGGCGCGCAGCGCCTGGGGCATGCGGTCGATGACGTCGAGCATGGGCTGCAGGCGGTCGCCGAGGAAGTCGGCGTCGGCCGCCAGGCGCGGGCCGAACAGGGCGCGCACGGTGCCGCGGCGGATCGCGGCGCGGAACACCTGGTAGGCGTCGATCCGGTCGCCGGGGCGCCAGGCGTCGATGGCGGCGTCAGCGCTCTCGGCCATGGTCCGCACGTACCCCTCGACCCGCCGGTGGTGCAGCGCGGGCCGGACCAGGGCACGGCGGCGCCGGTGGTCGGCGCCCTCGCTGACGATGAGCGAGGTGGGGCCGTCGACCGGCACCAGCGCCTCAAACGCCTCGCGCGTGCGAAACAGCGCGGTGTTGGCGAAGACGAACCGGTTGGCCTCGGGGCCCAGCAGGTAGACGTAGCCGTGCCGCCCCGCGCCCAGCGTGAACACCGGGCCGTGCCGGCGGTACAGCGTGAGCAGTCCGTCGTAGCCGTGCCGCGCCAACTCCGCGATCGCCGCGCCCTGCCGGAGCATGGCCGCCTCCTCCGCTCGCTACAGCTGTAGTCGAGCAGCATGCTACACCTGTAGCGATCGGACGGCCGCGCCGACCGCCCTGCGCAGCCACGCCCGGTCGGCCGGTGCGAACGGCCGGGCCAGGGCGTCGTAGAGCAGTCCGTCGAGCTGGGCCAGCAGCAGCCGCGCCGCGCCGCGCGGGTCGGCGACCCCGGCGGCGGCCAGGCCAGACGCGGCGCGGTCGAGGAACCGGGCGTTGGCCGCGGCGAGGGGTTCGCGCAGGCCGGGGCGGCGGGCCGCGTCGAGGTACAGCTCCAGCCGGGCGCGGGTGCGCGCCCGCCCGGGGCCCAGGGAGTACTCCAGGAAGCCGGTGAGCGCGTCGGCGACGGCGGCGGCGTCGCCCGGCGGGAACTCCAGCCCGGCCAGCGCCGCCTCGTCCAGTTCCACCACCCGGTCCAGCACCGCCCGCAGCAGCGCCAGGCGGGTGCGGAAGCAGCTGCTGGCGCTGCCCTCGGGCAGCCCGGCGCGGGCGTCCACGGCGCGGTGCGTCAGCCCGCGCAGCCCCTCGTCCGCGATCACCTCGACGGCCGCGTCGGCCACTCGCACCCTGCGCGCAATCACCATGGGATCCACCTTGCCAGCCGGCCGGCGGCCCGCAGGCCGCCCGGCCGCCCGGAGGCGTCGGCCGGGCGGGGGCCGGCGGACGCGCGCGGAGGGGTGCGCCGGGCTCAGCGGCCGACGGCCCGGACCAGGGCCGCCATGCGGTCGGCGTAGCCGTCGGGGGAGCCGAACCAGACGGAGACGTGGTCGGCGCCCGCCGCGCCGAGGGCCGCGATCTCCTCGGCCGCGTCGCGGGGATCGCGGCCGGCGGGCAGGGACAGGCGGGCGCCCGTCTCGATCGGGCGGCCGGCGGCGCGCTCGCGGAGCGCGGCCGCCAGCGCGCCGAAGCGCTCGGCCGTGATGCCCGGAACGGCCTGCCAGACGTCGCCGTGGCGGGCCGCCCGGCGCAGCGCGGCGGCCGAGATCCCGCCCACCAGCAGCGGTACCGGAGCGGTGGGCGCCGGTGCGAACACCCCCGTCTCGAACCCGAAGCGCGGCCCCTCGAACGGGCCCCGCCCCACCGTGTGCAGGTGCCGGATCAGCGCCAGCGCCTCGTCGGTGCGCCCGCCGCGGTCGGCGAAGTCCACGCCCAGCGCGGTGAACTCGGCCTCCTCCCAGCCGGCGCCCACGCCCAGCACCAGGCGGCCCGGCGCCAGGCGCTCCAGCGTCGCCGCCTGCTTGGCCAGCAGGAACGGGTCGCGCAGCGGCAGGATCAGCACCGAGGTCCCCAGCCGCACCGAGCGCGTGGCCCCGGCTATGGCGGTCAGCAGCACCAGGGGCTCGAACACCCCGCCGTAGGTGTCGCTGTACCCGGCCGGCGGCAGGGGGTGGTCGGGCAGCCAGACCGCCCCGTAGCCCAGGTCCTCGGCGCGCCGGGCGAGGTCCACCACGGTGCGCGGGTCGAGGTCGGCGTGCTCGGCGGGCAGCACCGCGTACAGCGCGGGGCCTGCGGCGCTCATGCCGCCTCCCCCGGGTGCTCGGCGAGGAAGCCGGCGACCAGCCGCGCCCACTCGCGCGGGGCGTCCTCCCAGATCAGGTGGCCCGAGGCGAGGTCGGCGCGGCGGGCGTGGGGGATGCCTTCGGCGAGCACGGCCGAGTGGGAGGGGGCCACCAGGTCGTCCTGGGTGGTCGCGATCACCAGTGTGGGCACCGCGACGCGCGGCAGGTCCGCGCGGGTGTCCACGCGCAGGCACAGGTCGACGTGGTCGGCGGTGCCGGGAGGGTCGGCGGCCGGGCCGGCGGCCCGCGCCTCGGCGTGCCAGGCGGAGAGCAGCGCGCGGAAGCCGGGCTCGGCGCGGGCGAACCCGGCCGCGAGCACGAGCGCCGTGACCCGCTCGGGGTGGCGCACGGCGGCGCGCACCGCGACCGCGCTGCCCAGCGAGTAGCCGTGCAGCGCGAACCGCTCCGCCCCGGCCCGCACGGCCGAGTCGACGAGGCGGTCGGCCAGGTCGTCCAGTTCCAGCGGCGCGGCCGAGCGGGGGGTGGCCCCGGCCCCGGGGTAGTCGGGCCCGATGACGGTGTGGCGGCGCGCCCACTCGGCCATGGCCGCGCCGTAGTTGGCCTGGATGCCGCCGCCCGCGCCGTGCGCGAGCAGCAGGGCGGGCCCGCTGCCGAGCACGGTGGTCGCCAGGGCGGCGGACTGCGATGTCGTGGTCATGGCGCGACGCTAAAGCCGTACACCGGTGTGAAGGTCAAGCCCCGCGCGGGGGCGGGGCGGGGGCCCGCCCCGCCCCGCCGCGCGGTCAGCGGGCCGCGCAGGTGACGGCGGGTTCGCCGGCGGCGCTGCCGGTGCCGGTGAACCCGAACTCGGCGGTCTCGCCGGCGTCGAGGCCGCCGTTGTATCCGGCGTCGGTCACCACGACCCGGGAGCCGCCGCCCTCGGCCGTGCCGTTCCAGACCTGGTTGACGCGCTGGTCCCCGGGGAACTCCAGGGTGACCGCCCAGCCGTCGAGGTCGGTGCCGGCGGTGACGGTGACCGCGGCCTGGAACCCGCCGGACCACTGGTTGGTGACCCGGTAATCGGCGGTGCAGTCGCCCTCGGGCTGGGGGTCGGGATCGGGGTCCGGATCGGAACCCGGGTCCTCGGGCGGCGCGGCCATCGCGAGGTCGTAGGCCCGCTGCGGCACGAACTGCCCGGCGCCCGCGATGCACCCGTCGGCCTCGCCCGGCAGCTTGACCCACAGGAACGCGTCGATCCGGGAGTTGCCGGTCTCGGTGGTGCTCGGCGTGCCGATGGCGCGTCCGGCCGGGTCGCACCACTCCGACCCGGCGGGGCCATTGCCGTTGCGGCTGGTGTCGACCACCGCGCGCAGACCGCTGTGGCCGGTGGCGGCGATCACCTGCTCGGCGTAGCGCACCTCGTCGGCGGTCCAGTTGTAGTTGGACACGTTGGTCGAGATCCCGTGCGCGCTGTCGGCGATGTCCGCGCCGTTGAGCCGCGCGGCGATCGTTCCGGGGGAGTGCCAGCCGGAGTGCCCGGCGTCGAAGTACACCCGCGCCTGGTCGGAGCCCGCCATCAGCGCCTTGCCCGCGTAGGCCATCGACGCCATGACCTCGTTCTGCGCCGCCTGGTCCATGCAGTTGCTCATCAGGGACAGCACGTCGGGCTCCAGGACGACGGTCGCCGGGCGGCCCTCAAGGCCGGCGGCGACCTCGTCGACCCAGTCGCGGTAGGCGGCGTGGCTGGGCGCGCCGCCGCCGCTGTGGTTGCTGCAGTCGCGGTTGGGGATGTTGTAGACGACGAGGATGGGGATCTTGCCCGCGGCCTCGGCGGCGCCGACCAGGGCGTCCACCTCGCCGCGCACCTCGCCGGGGTTGTACTGGGTGAACCAGGTGCCCTGCGGGACGTCGGCGATGCGGTTGGCGATCACGTCGGCGCGCGGGTCGTTGGGGTTGTCGCGGACCCACCGGGCGGCCGCGGTGTCGGGGTTGACGTAGAACGCCGACTCCGCGGCCGACGCGGGGGCGGGTGCCGCCGCCAGCGCGGCGGCGGCCAGGATTCCGGCGCTCAGCAGGGAGCGCAGCGGTCTGCGGGACATGCACGACTCCTTACGGTCGTAGGGCTCGCCCCGTGGGGGATGACGGAAGCGCCGATGAGGTTGGGAGCGCTCCCATTGTCGTGTCTCGGAAGGTAACAAGAAGCCTGCGCGCTGTAAAGGCGGTGGAGCGGCCCGGAGCGCGGGCCGCCCCACCGCCGCGCGGACGGGGCGGCCGGCGCCCGCGCCGCCTACAGCGGCGCCCCGCCGAAGCCGATCTCGTTGCCGTCGGGATCGCGGTAGGTGACCTTGCGGACCCCGTTGGCGTAGGTCTCGCGGTTGGCGGGCGCCACGCCGCGCGCGGCGATCCCCGCCACCAGGGAGTCGAGGTCGTCGACGAACACGGTGGTCAGCGCGTGCCCGGCGTGCTCGGGCCGGTGCTCCACGGCCAGCGACCGGTGCTCGGCCAGCTCCCAGACGGCCTCGGTGTCGCTCGCGACGTAGGTGGGCGGCGTGCCCAGCAGGCGTTCGTACCATTCCAGCGCGGCGGGGTAGTCGCTGACGGCGATGCACGCGAACAGGTCCAGTGCCATGTCCGCGATCCTAGGCAGGGGGTGCGACAGGCGGCGCGCCCTCACCCCAGCCGGTCGTCGTGGGCCACGCGCACAATCCGGTCGCAGTTGGCGCGGCTCGCCTTCACCAGTTCGCCGTTGGCGCGGTCGCTGCCCTCCACCCAGGCGCGGGCGGCGGCCGGGTCGCGGCCGCCCGCGAGCTGGCGGGCCACCAGGCGCTCCTCCCGCACCCGGTCGGGCGCCTCGACGTACCAGACCTCGGTGAGCAGCCCGCGCACCTCGCGCCAGAGCGGGGCGTCGTCGGCGAGGTAGTTGCCCTCGGTCACGACGAGCCGCGCGCCGGGGGCCACCACCTGGCGGGCGGCGACCGGCTCGTCCAGGGTCCGGTCGAAGTCGGGCACGTAGACCGGCGCGTCCTCGGCGGCGCGCAGCCGGCGCAGCAGGGCGAGGTAGCCCCACACGTCGAAGGTGTCGGGCGCGCCCTTGCGGTCCCGCCGGCCGAGCCGGTCCAGTTGCGCGTTGGACAGGTGGAACCCGTCCATGGGCAGGTAGGCGGCGGCGTCCTCGCCCCGCGCGGCGCGCACCTCGGCCACCAGATGGCGCGCCAGCGCCGACTTCCCCGCGCCGGGCGCCCCGGCCAGGCCCAGGAACGCCCGCGGCGCGGCCCGCGCGGCCATCCTCCGGGCGGCCGCGGCCAGGTCCTCCAGCATGGCCTCCTCCAGCATGGCGCCACTCTAGGCCGTGCGGGGACCGGCGGACTCCCGCCGCGCGCCCGGTTCGGCGGCGCCGGGGGTCAGTCGGCGCCGCCCGACCCCGTGGCCGACCCCGCCGCCGGGGTCGGGGCCGCGGTCGGCTCGGGGCCGGAGGGCGACCCCGAGCTGTCGCGCCCCGCGCTGCGGTTCGCCGGCCGCGTCTGGGCGCACCACCTGCCGCTGGACGACCCCGCGGTCAGCCCCATCAACGGCAAGCTCGCCGGGCTGCCGCCGGTGTCGCTCTACAGCGGCACCCGCGACACCCTCAACGCCGACGCCCGCCGCTTCGCGCGCCTCGCCCGCGAGTCCGGTGTCGAGGTCGACTTCCACGAGGCGCCCGACCAGCTGCACGCCTACCCGCTCTACCGCATCCCCGAGGGGCGCCGGGCGCGCGACGAGATCGTGGCGACCATCCGGGGGCTGGCGGCCTGACCCGCGCGCGGCCGGGGCCCTCCGGCCGCGCGGTCCCGGCCGGACAAGCCGTACCCGCGCCCGGGGCCGGACGCGGGTACGGGCCGGACGGCGGATCCGTCAGGCCGGGACGAGGACCTTGTGGTCCAGTTCGTTGGCGAAGCGCTCCAGCTTGCCGGCGGTCTCCTCCTCCTGGTTCAGGATCGTCTTGAGGTTCTGCGCCAGCTCGGTGTCGCCCATCATCATCGCCTTGTCGACCAGGCCCCGGTAGGTGGCGATCTCGAAGTGCTCGACCTTGAGCGCCCCTCCCAGCGCGAACATGGTCAGCACCTGCGGCGACGGCTTCTGCGACACGAACTCCCGGTACTCCGCGCGCAGGGCGTCGATCACGCCGCACGGGACGTCCATCGGCGACTCCCCGAGGTGCTGGAAACAGGACTCCAGCATCTTGGCCTGGTCCTTGGTCTCGCGCTGGTGGGCCTTCAGCATCTTGGCGAGGTTGTCGTTGTCGACGTCGCCGGCCACGTCCTTGAGCATCTCGGCGATGGCCTTCTCGCCGGTGTAGATGGCCGACAGCTCGAAAAGGAACAGGTCCTTGGGCTCCTTCAAACGCATGGCGCCCTCTCCGTAGCGGTGTTTGTCCGGTCCCCGCCGCCGCTACCCAGCCCCGCGACCTCGCACACCCGCCGCCGGGCGGCGGCGGGTCAGGCGGGGTCGACGTCGCTCCACCGCCGCCCCAGCCGGTCGCCGGGCACGCTGACGCGCACCGTCTCGCCCAGTTCGCCGATGTGGTCCCACCGCAGGTAGCGCTCGTGGCGGCGCAGCCACCGCAGCAGGGCGCCCAGCAGCGGCGGCGGGTCCAGCGAGCCGCCGTAGCCCCACCGGCCGGCCACCGAGCTGCGGCCGGTGACCAGGCCGACCGCCTGGTAGCCGCCGTCGGCGGTGCGGCGCACGACCACGTCCTGGACGCGGCCGAGGAAGGTGCCGCGGCTGTCGCGGACCTCGCGGCCCAGCAGGTCACTGACCAGGATCGTCGGCACGGCCGGCCCCCGGGATGCGTCCGATGACGTGCGCCCGCAGCCAGTCCTCGGCCGCCCACACGTGCGCGGGCGCACGCATGGACAGGCGCGTGGCCGGGCGGAACTCCACCACCGAGCCGATGGGGATCCGCACCGGCTCGGCGGGGCCGGTGCTCATCCGGCGCATGAACGCCGCCCACGCCCGGCCCAGCTGGCCCGACAGGCGCGGGCCCAGCGCGGCGGTGTCGGTCAGCACCGCCGACACGCGCGGCACGGGGTCGGCCTCGCCCCAGGACAGTTCGATGTCGTCGACCTTGCCCACAGGGCGGTCGTCGCTGTCGTAGATCTGGCGGTCCAGCGCCGCGTAGCCCAGGCGCAGGACCTCCACGGTGGTATCCGGCATGGCTACTGGCCCGCCTTCGTGTAGATCATCAGCGGAAGGGTCACCGCCGAGACCACCAGCACCAGTGCCAGGTAGCCGGTGGCCAGGACGTTGGTGAACCGGGAGTTCACGTGCTCGCCGAGGTAGTCGCGGTCGTTGGCGACGATGAGGATGGGCAGGTAGGTCAAAGGCAGCGCGGCGGCCGAGAGCACGATGCTGTACTCGGTGACCTTGACCGGGTCCAGCGAGGTGAGGATCAGGGCGGTGCCCAGCAGCAGGGTCAGCAGCACCGCGGAGTGGAACCGGGGCGCGCTCACCGGTGCGCGGGTCTTGCCCCACGCCCAGCCGAAGTACTGCGCGACGCTGTAGCCGGCGGCGAGCGCGGCCTCCAGCGCGGCGCCGAACGTCGCCGCGAAGAGCCCGACGATCACCACGGCCAGCCCGATCCGCCCCAGCCCCGCGGCCACCGGCAGGGCCACCTGCGACAGGTGCTCCACCTGGATCGCGGCCGGCATGAAGACCACCGCCGCGCAGGCCATGACCGCCAGCGCGAGCAGGCCGCCCAGCGGGAAGCCGACGAAGACGTTCACCCGCGCCTGGCCGAGGTCCTTGGCGGTCCAGCCCTCCTCCACGCCGCTGGAGGAGAAGAACAGCACGGTGTAAGGGGTCATGGCGGCGCCGAACACGGCGATGGCGTAGTACCACCAGGTCGGCCGGTCCTCGCCGGGCGGCGGTGCGGGGCGCAGCGCGCCGTCCAGGAGGGCGCCCCAGTCGGGGCCCAGCTGCCACAGGGCCACGGCGAACGCGATCAGGGCCAGGCCCAGCAGGCCGTAGGTCTGCTCCATCGCCTGGAACGGCAGCCGCCACAGCACGATCCACACCAGCGCCAGCACGACGGGCACCCACAGCAGGTAGTGCACGCTGCTGGCGATCTCCAGGGCCAGCGCGACGCCGCCGATCTCCGCGGCGAGGGTGAGCAGGGTGATGGTGTAGGAGGCGAGCAGGTTGGCCAGTCCGGCGCGGGCGCCCATCCGCTCGCGCACCAGGTCGAACGTCGCCCGGCCGCTGATGGCCGAGACCCGCGCCGACATCTCGGTGAACAGGGCGGCGCCCACCACCCCCACGGGCACCACCCAGGCCAGCGACATCCCGAAGCGGGCGCCGACCAGGGAGTTGGCCACGAGGTCGCCGACGTCCAGGAACCCGCCGATGGCGGTGAGGAAGCCGAGGGTGAAGGCGAACAGGCGCTTCATCGCCTCGCCTCTGCGGCCAGGACCGCCTCCAGGCTCTGAGCGGTGTCGGCGAGGTCCCCGGCGGCCCGCCGCGCGCTCGCGTCGTCGCCGCGCCGCAGGGCGATCCGCAGGTCGGCCAGGCCGTCGCCCGCGTTCTCGGCGAGCCCGGTCAGCCGGTCCCGCACGGCGTCCTCGCCGGGGGTGGGCGGCTGGCGGGAGGCGAAGGTGTCGGCGACGGAGCGGGCGTCGTCCTCGGCGCCGCTCACGGCGGTGTCGAGGGTGGTGCTGAAGGCGCGGTCGTCCTCGGCGAGCCGCGCGACCAGGGTTCCGGTGCGCACCGCCGACAGCAGCGCGGTGGCGCTCTGCTCGACGTGCCGGTGGTAGCCCTCGACGGTCAGCGCCGGGCCCGGCACGCACCCGGCGGCCAGGACCGCCGCCGCCAGCGCGGCGGCCGCCCTCCGCCGCCGGCCGCGGCCAGCCGATTCCCCCATGTCAGCGCACTACCAGCGGCGGGGGCCGCCAAACGCCGCGGTTCCGTGCGGCCCCGTGCCGGCCCGGGGCGCCCCCGCGTCCCCGGGCCGGCACGACGGCGCGATCGGCGCGGCCGGCGCCGTCAGCGGGTCACGAAGGGGACCAGGGCGTCGTTGACCTCGGTCGCGTGGGTCCACAGCAGGCCGTGCGGCGCGCCCTCGACCTCCACGTACTCCGCCTCCGGCAGCGCCCGGTGGAAGGGGCGGCCGGTGGCGTCGATCGGCAGGATCCGGTCGGCGGTGCCGTGCAGGACCAGGGCGGGCCGCCCGGAGGCCCGCACGGCCTCGACGTCGCGGCGGAAGTCCTCGATCCAGGCGGGCACGACCGCGTAGGCGGCCACCGGCGCGCTGGACACCGCGGTGTTCCAGTTGGCGTCGACCACCTCCTGGCTGATGCGCGAGCCCAGGGTGTCGTCGAGGTTGTAGAAGTCCCGGAAGAACTGGGTGTACCAGGCGTAGCGGTCGGCCTTGGCGGCGGCGGCGATGCCGTCGAAGACCTCCTGGGGCACGCCGGTGGGGTTGTCGTCGGCGCGCACCAGGTAGGGCTCCAGGGAGGCGAGGAACGCCAGCTTGGCGACCCGGTCGGCGCCGTAGCGGCTCACGTAGCGGGCCAGTTCGCCGGTGCCCATGGAGAACCCGACCAGGACGGCGTCGGTGAGGTCGAGGGTCTCCAGGACGGTGTTGAGGTCGGCGGCGAAGGTGTCGTAGTCGTAGCCGGTGCCGGCCTTGCTGGAGCGGCCGAACCCGCGGCGGTCGTAGGTGATGACGCGGCGGCCGGCGGCGATCAGCTCGCGGGCCTGCAGCTCCCAGGAGGAGCCGTCGAGCGGGTAGCCGTGGATGAGCACCACGGGCTGCCCGGACCCGTGGTCCTCGTAGTACAGCTCGACGGCGCCGCTGTTCTCGTGGCCGACGGTGATGTAAGGCATGGCGCGCTCCCTGCGACAGTGGAGAACGGTCGTTCTCCGGTATGTCGCCTACAGTAGAGAACGAACGTTCTCTAGGCAAGGGGCACGCCGGTGGCCGATGAGTCACACCTCCGCCAACAGGTGGTCGAGGCGGCCGACCGCCTGTTCTACGCCCACGGCGTCCAGGCCGTGGGGATGGACGCCGTCCGGGCCGAGGCCAAGGTGTCGCTGAAACGCCTGTACTCGCTGTTCGCCGCAAAGGACGACCTGGTCATCGAGGTGCTGCGGTTCCGCTCGCGGCAGTGGGACTCCGGGATCGCCTCGACCGCCGAGGCCGCGCGCACCCCGCGCGACAAACTCCTGGCCGTCTACGACTTCCTGGGCCTGTGGTTCGAGCAGGACGGCTTCCGCGGGTGCGCCTTCATCAACTCCTTCGGCGAACTGGGCGGGGTCTCGCCCCGGGTCGCCGAGGTGGTGCGGCGGCAGAAGGCCGACTTCCAGCGCTACGTCGCCGACCTCGTGGCCCAGACCGGCGCCCCGCCGTCCCTGGCCCCCCAGTTGGCCATCCTCGCCGAGGGCGCCCAGACCACCGCCGCCATCTCCGGCGACAGCACCGCCGCGGCCGACGCCCGCGCCGCCGCCGAGACCCTGATCGACGCCGCCCTGGGCGCCCGCCCGGCGCGCTAGCACACCGGCCGGGCGACGGGGCGGCGGGGCGGGCGCTCCGCCGAGGTCAGCGCGGGCGGCGCCGGGCGGCCAGGCGGGTCAGCGGCCAGGCCACCGCGCCCGTGGCCGCGCCCACGGCCGTTCCCGTCACGGCGCTGCTGACGAACGCGAAGCCGCGCAGCAGCGCCGCCTCGGCCGCGGGCGGCAGCGCGCCCTCCAGGTTGCCGCCCAGGCGCGGCGGACCGCTGTCGAAGCCCTGGCTCCACAGCAGCAGGTGCACGGCGCCCAGCAGCACCCCGTAGCACGCGCCCACGGCGGTGAGCGTGAGCAGGGGGCGAGGGGCCCGTGCCAGGACGGCGGCCGCGATCCACACCGCGAGCGGCGCGAACACCAGGACGGCGTTCACCGCGGGGCCGACCAGGTCGAGGTCGTGGGCCACCGCGCGCGGCAGTCCGAGCGCGGCCAGCCCGAGGACCGCGAGCGGCGGCAGGCCCAGGCGCCGCGCCCGCCCGGGCCGCTCGGGGCGCTCCGGCCGCGCCGTCACGGGGTGCGCTCGGGGTGCTCGGCGGTTGCGGCCGCGGGTGCTCTCGTGTGCATACGCCTCGTTCCGGGTCCGGGGATGTCCGACCCGGCGACGGTAGACGCGCGAAGGCCGCCGGGTCCTCCGCCCCGGCGCTCACTTTCGGCTACATCCCGCGATGTAGCCGCGCCGCCGGGGCTACGCCGGGGGGCGACCCCGCCGGGCGCGCCCGCGGTCGGCGAAGTAGGCGTTGGACGCGGGCAGGAACAGGCAGACCAGGGCGCCCACCCCCAGCAGCACCGGCACCAGGTCGCGCAGCAGTTCGTAGGCCGACAGACCCGTGAACGCCGCCGGGCCGTCCATGGAGAAGGTGAGCACGTCCAGGGCCGCGACGAGGGCGGCCGCGGCCACGACCACCAGCCGGGCCCAGCCGTGCCCCTGGCGCACGAGGACGGCCACGAGCACGCCCAGCGCCGTGGTCGCCAGCGTGAAGGCGCCCGAGACGGCGGCCTGGCGCAGCGCGCCCGCCTCGCCGGACGCCTCGCGCATGGAGTCCAGTCCCGTGGGGGCGATGACGAACACGCCCAGCACCCATGTCACGGCATCGAGGGCGAACACGGCCAGCAGCAGCAGGAAGGCGGCGTCCACGGTCCTGGGGCGCCCGGTGGCCTCGGGGGCGGTCCTCGTCTGGGTCCTCACTTCCACGCGTGCTGTCGGCAGGGGGCGGTGGCCCGCGCGGCGGGCCGTCCGAACGGTGCCGGACTGTACCGCACCGCCGCGGCGCGGGCCAGAAGAGCCGGTGGCGGCCCGGCGTGGGGGCGGGGTCAGCGCCCGGCGCCGGCGTGGTCGTCGTCGTAGCGGCGCTGGGCGGCCAGGACGGCGGGCATGTGCCCCTCAAGGTGGTCGATCAGGTCGAGCAGCTTCTCGGCGGTGGTGCGGCCGAGGTCGGTCAGGCTGTACTCCACGCGCGGCGGCATGACGGCGTGGACCTCGCGGTGCACGAAGCCGTCGCGTTCGAGGGCCTGGAGGGTCTGGGCCAGCATCTTCTCGCTCACGCCGTCGATGCGCCGGCGCAGGGCGTTGAAGCGGGCGGGCCGGGCGTGCAGGCCGGTCAGGACGAGCACCCCCCAGCGGCCGGTGAGGTGCTCCAGAACCGGCCGCGACGGGCAGGCCCGGGCGAACACGTCGAACTCCGGGTCGCCGGTGGGCGGGGCGGTGCCGGTGTCGGTGCCGGTCTTCGGCGCGGTCGTGGACATGGACCCAGACTACCCAGCGCACAGCACTTTCTAAAAGTTTGTGCTATCTATTGGAAAGTGCATGCTGGGGTGCGCCGGGATGTGGCGCGCCCTCCCCTGACCGCGAAGGAGTCCTCGATGATCGTCGTCACCGGAGCCAGCGGCCGGCTGGGCCGCCTGGTCGTGGAGCACCTGCTGCGCCGCGGCGTGCCCGCCGCCGAGGTCGTCGCCGCCGTCCGCGCGCCCGAGCGCGCCGCCGACCTCGCGGCCAGAGGCGTGGTGGTCCGCGAGGCCGACTACGACCGGCCCGAAACCCTCGCCCCGGCGTTCGACGGGGCCGACCGGCTGCTGTTCGTCTCGTCGAGCGGCCCGGACGACCTGCGCCTCGTCCAGCACCGCGCCGTGGTGGACGCCGCGCGGGCCGCCCGGGTCGGCCTGGTCGCCTACACGTCGATCGTCCGCGCCGACACCAACCCGCTGCGCCTGGCCCGCGTGCACCGCGCGACCGAGGAGGCGCTGGCGGCCTCCTCCTCCGCGCTGATCCCGAAGAAGGCGTGATCGAAGGCGTCGATCTCGATGGTGCCGGCGTGCCAGGGCTTGGACGGGCGGTCCTCCTCGGCCAGCAGCGTCACCATCTCCTTCCACCGCTGCGCGGGGATGGGCGCGACGGCGTCGCGGCCGCCCATCATGAACTCCCAGAAGCCGCGGGGAGTGGTGATTCCGCCGGGCAGGCGGCAGGCGATCCCGGTGACCACCACCGGCACGGGGGCGCAGGTGCTCATCGGGCGGTCACCCGCCACAGCGCGACCGAGCCGCACACCTCCAGGCGCACGTCGGCGAAGCGGTCGTGCAGGACGGCCGTCAGGTCGCTCAGCGTGTCGCCGGTGTTGGCGAAGATCTGCTTGGCGTTGAGGTAGCGCAGTCCGGCCCGCCCCAGGGCGCTGAGGTCGGTGCCCTGGGACAGCACGGTCGCCCCGATGCACACCCCCGTGCCCGGCTTGAGGGCGGCGGCGATGCCGTCGAACACCGCCGCCTTCTCCACCACGCTCTGCCCGGGCACGCAGTGCAGCACCATCGACAGCACCGCCGTGTCCACGCTCCCCTTCTCCAGCGGGAAGGGCTCCAGCGCGCTCTGGCGGTGGGTGACCGGGCGGTGCCGGGCCAGGCGCGCCGCGGAGGCCTGCAGCGGCCCGTCGTGGACATCGAGCAGATGCAGCTCGATGCCGCGCGGCTTGAGGCGGTCGAGGAAGTACCCGCCGCCGGGGCCGATCTCCAGGACGGTCTGGCCGGGGCGGACGGCCTCGGCGTAGAGGGCGAACACGCGTCGCCACGGGCAGCTCCACAGCACCCGGTAGGTGCCGTGGATGACCAGGGCGTCGTAGAGCCAGGTCATGTTGCGGCGGCTCCACACTCGGGAGTCCGATCCGGGGGGCGGGGTGGAGGAGCCGGCGGAGGGCTGTGGCGAAGGCGGGGGGACGGACATGGTGGTGCCTCCAGACGGGAGCCGCAGGGTCAGGTCGGAGTCGCGTCAGAGTGGGGCCGGGTGACCGCCGCGATGTAGGCGCGCGCGGTCTCGGGCTCATACAGCCACTTCTCGTAGTCGGCCGGGTCGGCCAGGCCGCCGATGAACCGGTCGGCCACCGTCGGGATGGTGGCCGCGGCGGCCAGGACCTCGGCTAGGTGGGGCGGGGCGCCGGGCTCCCACATGGAGTGCAGGGCGCTGCTGAGGCGGTCGGCCGCACTGACACCGGACTGCCACGCGGCGGTGAAGGTCTCCTCCATCCACTCCGGTGTGAAGGGCGCGTCGCCGTGGTCGAGGATGCGGGTCAGGTAGACGGAGGCACTCAGACTGGAGACCGCCCATCCCTGCCCGGCCAGCGGATCGGTGTGCACGACCGCGTCGGCCAGCCCGAGGACGTGCCCGCCGGCCAGGGCGGCGACGGGCTTGCGCACGTGCGGGCGCACCGTGGTGACCAGGGCGGCGTGGGCGTCGATCGGCGAGGCGCCGGCGACGCGAGGGTAGACCTCGGGGAAGTGCTCGCCCAGGGCGGACACGATCCACGAGGTGACGGCCTCGGGGTCGGGGTGGCCGCGCTGGGGCCGCAGATGGGAGCCGTCGAGGCTGCCGCCGGGGGCGTCCATGACGCACACCGAGTGCGCGGGGCCGTAGGGGCTGAGGATCGGCGCGATGAGGATGCGCCCCAGCGGCGAGGAGATGACCTCGGCGTAGTCGGCGCCCGAAGGGCTGGGCTCGATCCCCTCGCACAGCACCTGGGTGATCACGCGCCGGTGGCCGCCCACGCCCCGAAGCTCGTCGGTGTCGGGGAAGAGTTCACCGAGCATGCCGCCGCCGGTGGCCACCACGACCAGGTCGAACATGGAGGGGAAGTAGGCGAGGTCGGAGACGGTGCAGCCGGCGAAGATCGCCTTGGCGCCCCGGTCCTGGAGGTACTCCAGCCAGTCCGCCTGCTTCAGCCGCCGGTCGACCGCGATCGCCTCGCTGGCGAAGGCCCCGGAGACCGTCATCGAGCCGGGGTAGCCGGGCGGGTACAGCTCCAGGTGGACGCCGTGGATGCGCGGCGCGAGGTCGGCGTAGAAGTCCAGGCCGAGCCGCTGCTCGACCTCCCGTGCCAGGGGCAGGGAGAACTGGGTGACCGACGGCAGGCTCGTGCGGATCTCCTCCGGCTTCTGGGCGGTCATGACGGTGACGTCATAGCCCGCGCCCTGCAGGCCGTGGGCCAGGTGCAGCCCGGACTGGCCCGCGCCCACGATGAGGATCCGGCGGCTCATCGCACGCCACCTTCCTCAGCCGGGGTGATGCGCACAAGACCAGCGCGCTCAAGGTCGGTGACCGCCACCAGGGCCACACCCTCAGGCAGGTCGCAGGAGGCAGCGGCCTGGGCCACCGTGCAGTCCTCGGCGGTGCGCACGCAGGCCAGCACCTGCCGCGCGACGGGCGCGACCGGCTCCGGGGCCGAGGTGGGAGTCAGCCAGTCATCGGTGGTGATCGGTGTGCGGGACCGGTGCGGTCCCGCAGACGTGAAGCGGTAGGGCTCAAACAGGGGGGTGTCGGGCATGATCACGTGTTCGCAGAGTCGGTGGCGGAGGAGAGGAGTTCACGGCGAACGGCCGGTGTGAGCGCGTGGCCCACACCATCGGCCACCCGGGCCATCTGGAAGGCGACGACCTTCAGATCCGCGCGGGCGGTGGTGATCACCGCCAATCGGGAGCCGTCGCTGATCGCCCTTATCACCAGCCGCCCGCGGGCCATGAGGATCAGCACCTGCTCGGTGTCGCCGAGGTCGAAGAGGCCGCCGACGGCCTCGGCCACGCCCTGCAGTCCGCTGACAACCGCGGCCAGGTCACCCGCACGCTCGTTGTCCAGGCCGCGGGAGGTAGCCATGCAGACCCCGTCGGAGGACACCAGCACGGCATGCTCGACGCCCGAGGTCTCTCCGGTAAATCGCTGCAGCAGCCAGTCGACGTCGTCGGGGGACGCGGACGCAGCGGGGCGATGGGATGAACTCACACCGCCATGCTGTCGAGGAGAACGCTCGGCGTCTTGCCCCTGCGGGCTATCCCCATCATGGGTAGGATCTCCGGACGCCTCCTACCCACACCCCCTGGAGGACGAGCCGCGCCATGAGAGAGCCGCGTCCGCCCGCCGCACTGCCGCCCGCCGTGCTCCAGCGCGTGGACATGCAGCAAGCCTTGGCTGCCCACAACTTCGGGCGCGTGTTCGCCCTCGCTCGGAAATTGGCCGGCATCAGCTACTGTGGGCCCCGACGTCCACGGCGACGCCGGCGTCGGCCACGGGGCCTTCTGCACCCCCGACTACATCGAACTCGAACGGGCACGCGCTTGGACGGCACTGGGCCGCCCCGAGCGCGCCGTCTGCCTCTACGAAGAGGTGATCCCCCGAATGCCAGTGGTCTACCAGCGCGACCGCGGCGTCGCCCTGGCCCGCTGCGCCACCGCCCACCACATGCTGGGCGACCTCGACCACGCCGCCGCCTTGGCGCGGGAATCCCTGGCCATCGCACGCACCACCGGCACCGGAGGCGCCATTGCCGACATCACAGCCCTGGCGGAGTCTTTGCGCCCCCACCGGGCACTCCCCGCCGTCGACGAGCTCCTTCACGACCTCGGTGACACAGGGCAGGATTAGGCCATGGCCACCCCAGCCGAAGCAGCCGCGATGCGCCGTGCAATTGCCCTGTCCGCCCACGGCCTAGGGACCACCGCCCCCAACCCTCCGGTGGGCTGCGTCATCCTCGATGAGTCCGGCGAAATCGTGGGGCAGGGCTACCACCAGCGCAAAGGCGAATCCCACGCGGAGACGATCGCTCTCGCCCAAGCCGGCGAACGCGCCCGCGGCGCGACCGCAGTGGTCACCCTGGAGCCCTGCAACCATGCTGGGCGCACCCCGCCGTGCCGTCAGGCTCTCCTCGACGCCGGGATCGCCCGGGTCCTCATCGCCCTGCTCGACCCCACCTCACGAGAGGAAGGGGGCGCGGCGCGGCTGCGCGCCGCAGGCGTGGACGTCGAGGTCGGTGTACTCGCCGACGAGGCGGGCCTGGTGCTGGGGCCCTGGATGACCACTCTGCGCACCCGCCGCCCGGTCCTGTGGTGGACCTGCGTGCTTGGTCCCCACGGCCTCGCCGAAGCCGACCTCTCCCACCTCCTAGCCAGGATGGACGCCGTCCTTTACGCCGACGGCCGTGTTCGCGAAGCCGTACCCGGCAGCCATGGCGAAGGCATTCTGCACCTGCCCGGCCGCGTCGACCCGGCCGCACCGGACGCAGCTCTTCGCGCGCTGTTCGACGGCGGCGCGCGCACGGTCCTCTTCCGAGGAGGGCGGTCTCAAGCGGATCCGTTCCTGCGGGCGGGCATGATCGACCACATCACCGTGGTCCTGCCGGTCGAGGTCGGCGGGCTGGCCACCGGGGAACTGCTTCCCACTGGCTACAGCATCGACGCCCTCACCCGAGATTCGGACGCCGTCGTCATCCACGCGGCCCGTCGCCCCGCACCCACGGAGGAGGACTCGTGACATTCGTGCCGCGTGCCGCGCTGCCCGACGACGTGCTGCGAAGGCCGGACGTCGAAGACGCCTTGGAGAAGCGGGACTTTGGGCGGCTCTTCTTCCTGGCACGCCAGTGGGCCGGCATCAGCTACAGCGCCATCGCCGAATCCTGCGAGATCAAACCGGAGCGCGTCGGATCCCTTGCCCGGGGCCGCGGAACAATCACAAGCTACGCGAAGATCCAGCAGATCGCCGATGGAATGCGCATCCCCGGACGTATGCTCGGGCTTCTTCCTAGGCATTGGGAGCACGGGCCGACCGGGCGAAGTACTGAAACGCTTGGCGCCAAAGCAAGCGGGACCGCATTTCAGTCGTCTGCACCCTCGCGCGCTGGAGTGCCCGAGGCGATCAATGCTCCCGCAGTCGGAGACGCCGACGGTCTGCTTGCTGATCTTGACCGGTTGGAGCGCGATTACGATGTGGCCTCCTCAGCCGTCCTGCTCGGCGAAGCCGGGCTCGTCCACGGTGCTCTCCGGCGTTCAGGCAGCACTCACCGATTTCTACGGCTGCGTGCCCGGTCGGCTCTGCTCATGGGGCAACTTCTTTGGGATGCTTCCCACCGCCGTGACGGCCACGCCGCCACTGTTTTCTTCCACGAGGCGGTGCTTGCCGCCCATGAAGCCCGCGATCAGGCCACACTCGCCCAAGCGCGGCTGCGCACCTCATTCATCCCGCTCTACAGTGGTCGCCCCCGTGACGCCCTTGTCGAGGTCAAGCGCGCCGCCAACGCCGCAACGGGCGTCCCGTACGTGCGCGCCTTGGTTTCTTTGCATGTCAGCGAGGCATATGCGCGCCTCGGGCGCCGAGCCGAGGCCGAAGGCCACCTGGTCGAGACCGACCGCATCGCTGAGTAGGCTGCTGTCCCCGAACCCGAATGGGCAGGCCGCGTGCATCGCATAGCCGGGTCGGTCTACCTGGCCCTCGGCTTGCCCGCGCAGGCGCAGACCCACCTCGAACAAGCAGCGTTGCTCCAAATGGGTCGGGCGAAGTCGCAAGGGTTGGTCCTGGCCAACCTCGCCCTCGCCTTGGCCCGTCGGCAGCAACCGGAGGAGGCAGCCGCAACTCTGGGCCGCGCCCTGGACGTGGTTGAGGTGACCCACGCCGGCGGAGCGCTCTCCCTCACCGCTGACGCGGCACGCGCACTGGCTCCCTGGTGTGACTTGGGGGCCGTCGCCGATGTTCGAGAACGCTTGTTCACCCTTCTTGCCAGCTAGGAAGCACTATGACCGACATTGACGATGCGAAAGGCGGCGTTCGTCGTCGCGTCTGGGCGCTGCTGGACGCACACAGCGCCGGACGCCGCGGCAGCGTCTACGGCAAGATTCCCGACTTCACCGGCGCCGACCAGGCCGCACACCGGCTTGCTGGTCTGTCGGCGTGGCAGGGCAGCCGGGTCGTCAAGTCCAATCCGGACCGCGCGCAGGCCGAGGTGCGCCTCAACGCCGTTCAGGACGGCAAGCGTGTGTACATGGCCGTTCCCAAGATCGCCGGGACGAAGCCGTTCTTCGACCTCGACCCCAGCCAATCCCATGTCATCTGGGAGGAGGCGGTCACTGCTGAGGGAGCCGCCCGGTACGCCCAGCGTGTTGGACTCGAGGGGATGCGGCCCATCGACGTTGTCGTGTGCGGCAGCGTCGCGGTCAACCGGGAGGGCGTCCGCCTGGGTAAAGGCGCCGGCTACAGCGACATCGAGATCGCCCTGCTCGGGCAGGCCGGGCTGATCAGCGCCGAGACCATGATCGTAACCACGGTGCACGATCTCCAGGTGCTGGATGAGCCGCTGCCCGAGGCCCCACACGACGTCCGGGTGGACGCGATCGTGACACCCCAGGAGGTCGTATTCTGCCGTCCCGGCCCCCGAAGGCTGGGAATCGCATGGGAGAAGATGCCCACCGAGAAGATCGCGGCGATCCCCGTTCTTCGGCGCCTCCAGGAAGAAGCGTGAGCGACCCCCACGGCAAAACCCCAGGGGACGCCCCTGGCTGTTCGGGGGCGCCCCTCTACCAGCGCGATCCGCAAGCATGGCAGGCCCATCTAGCGGAAGGCAACCGCACCCAACCACGCAAACGCGTGGCGGCCGAGGTGATCATCCACGACACCCACGGCCGCATTCTTCTGGTCGACCTCTCCTACAAGCCCCACTGGGACATCCCCGGCGGCATGGCCAGGCCAATGAACCCCCGCGCAGGCGGCCCGGCGCGAGCTTCGGGAAGAACCTGGCCTCGACAGCTGTGTGGACTGCGTAGCTCCGCACGTCCCCTGGGACGACTTCCTGAGGCTGCGGCTTGGGCATGGGTACTCACCGGTCGGTGACCGCGGGCGTGGTCGGCTTGCGGGACTGCCAGGGCCAGCGGCCTTCCAGTTCGACCTCCAGCGAGAAGCTGAGGAAGGTCCGGATGAGTACGATGCCGGCGAGAACACCGACACTGCGGAACGTCGGCGCCACGGCGACCGTGCGGATGATGTCGGCCGCCACGAGGAGTTCGAGCCCGAGGAGGATCGCCCGCCCCAGACCTTGGCGGTAGGGGCGGTATGCCGTCGGTGACGGAGAGCCCACGCGCGATCCGGTAGAAGAAGACAGCGGTCACCGCCGCCGCGCCCACGGCGATCGCGGCCACCCCCGCCAGGTCGATGCCCCTTGCCGACCGCCTCGATCACCTCGGAGAACTCCATACTGCCCTCATCTCGCCGGTCGTCGCGGGGACGGCTGCCCGACGGCGGCCCGGCCTAACCACCGCCTCCACGTGACCGATGAGGCCCGGCGGAGGCCAGTTGCCTCGCGGCCGCTCCCCCTTCGAACGAGGACGCCGTCGGTTCCGCCCTCTTGCGCGTCCGCCGGAACACCAACCGCGAGGGGGCGCCCCGGTTCCCCGGGACGCCCCCTCGCCTTCCTCTTGCCCGCCTTCGTCCTCGTCGCCTGCAGGCTGGATGCGCTACCGCCAAGACCTCTGCCCACCATCCCGCGGTGGCCGCGCTGTGCGAACGCGCCGGCCTGCCTACCGGCGGCCTGCGCCTGCTGCTCCACCACGCCACCGGCGTCTACTTCGCCCCCGACGCCCCCGCCCTGGTCCGCATCAGCTCAGCGGCCGACGCCCCGCGGCTGCGCACCGCCGTGGCCCTCACCCGCTGGCTCACCAGCCACCGCTTCCCGGTCACCGAGCCGCTGGACATCGAGCACCCCCTGACCGACGACCGGCTGACCGCGACGTTCTGGGTCTACTACCCCCAGACCGCCCAGGCGCTCCCGGCCCCCCGGCTGGGCGCCCTCCGGGTCGGCGACACCACTGCCGGATGGGTGCTGTAAGAGGCGGACGCCGAACGGTGTGCCTCCCGCCGCTGCGCGCCGGGGCGGCCGGCCCGGCCGTGTCCGTCAGCGGGTGAGGGACCACTCGGCGGGGACGAGCAGGGGATCGCGTGTGGCGGCGGGCCGGAGCCGGGCGCTCCAGGCCTGTGCGATCGGGCGGCCGTCCTTGTCCCAGGCGGTGAGCAGCGCGGCCATGTCCTGGGCGGTGGCGGCGTCGGTGTGCATCAGCGAGCCGTCGGTGCGCAGCCAGCAGGCGCGGGAGTCGTCGGCGACCAGGGCGCACATGCCCCCGAGGGGGTCGGTGCCGGCGAGGTAGGCGCGGGTGACGCGTTCCTCGCCCGCGCCCAGGGAGAACCAGGCGTCGTTGTAGGCGTCGCCCAGCAGTGGCACGACATCGGGGACAGTGGCGGGGTCTCCCTGGAGGGTGGCCCCGGGGGTGCGGCCCGCGGCTTCGGCGGGGCGCAGCGGCCCCACCGCGGGCATGAAGTCGGCCCACAGGCAGACCCCGACGGTGCCATCGGGCCGCACCTTCATCACGGGGTGCACGCCGGCGTGGGCGAGGGGGGCCAGGACGAACCCCTCGGGGGCGAGCTGGTCGAACCAGGCCGGGGGCACCCCGGCGATGCCCACGGTCGCGATGATCCGGTCGAAGGCGCCCGGCCCGGTATCGGGGTGGCCGAGGTAGCCGTCGCCGTGCACGACGCGGACCTGGTCCTCCAAGCCGAGGCGGCTGACGGCGGCCGCCGCGCCGGCCGCCGCCTGGGCGCCGGCCTCCACGGTGAGGACCTCGGCGCCGGTGACGGCGGCGATCAGCGCCGCGTTGTATCCGGTGCCCGCGCCGATCTCCAGGACCCGCATGCCCGGCCGCAGGTCCAGTGCCTCCAGCATGGGCCCCATGACCAGGGGGGAGCTGG
This sequence comes from Streptomonospora nanhaiensis, assembly GCF_013410565.1. Lineage (NCBI taxonomy): Bacteria > Bacillati > Actinomycetota > Actinomycetes > Streptosporangiales > Nocardiopsidaceae > Streptomonospora > Streptomonospora nanhaiensis. The sequence continues at coordinate 3,681,946 of NZ_JACCFO010000001.1, read as the reverse complement.
AGGAGGACGCGGGCTCCTGGGGGTCGGCGGGCATGATGGTCAACAGCGACGCGTCGCTGTAGACGATGTCGAGGACCTCCTCGGACGGCAGGGCGTCCTGGGGGACCTCGTAGCGCTCACCCCGGAAGTAGAACGCCTCCATGAAGCGGTGCCGAGCAACGCGGGCGAAGGCGTCGCGCACGCCGGCGGTGGCAAGCGCCCCCTGCTCGGCGAGGCGGTCGGCGTAGTCGCGCAGGCGCTGGTGGATCGCGGCCGGTGCCGTGGTCACGGTGAAGGCTCCTCGTCGGTGGTGAGTGCGGGGGTGAAGGCGGTTCTTGGGTCCTCGGGCTCGCCCACGGGCCCCTCCCGGGTCTCCACCCAGGCGTGGGAGGCGGGCGGTGGCGAGGCGAACCCCACCACCCAGCGGACGCGGCCGCCCCAGGCGCGGCACAGCAGCGCCACGGCTACCGACCGCAGCAGGCAGCCGTGCGGGCCGGCGCAGCGCAGACTCGCGGCGACCACGGCGTCGTGCGCGGCACCGGCCGCAGCGGGTGAGGCGGGCGCCGCGCCGGCGAGCAGGCGCGCCAACGCCGAGTGCAGGCGTGCCGGGCGCCCCTGGGCGGCGGCGAGCAGCACCCGGGCCGCCGCCACCGCCGCCAGGGCGTGCAGGCGCCGGGTGAGATTGGGCGGGTGGCCCGGGCTCCGCAGGACCACCTCGACGCTCACAGCGCACTCTCCACGAGGAGATGGTGCTGGGCGAGTGCGGCCAGGACGGCGGCGGCGTCGCTGCGGGCGCGCTCAGCGGTGATGCCGTAGCGCTCGCGCAGCCGCCGCGCCGCACCGTCGGGCCCGCCGGCCAGCGCCCCCAGCAGGGCGTGGTGCCCGGTCGTGTTGAGGTGGAACACGCGCCCGGTCCGGGTGTCGAGCAGCATCGCGCCGTCGCCGGTGGCCGTCAGGGCAACGTGATCGGGCAGCCTCAGCACGCAACCGCCTCCCCCAGCACGGAGCGGGCCCACAGTTCCAGGCCCACCAGGCCGGTCACGTAGGCAGGTGCCGGACCGGCAGCACCCCAGCGCTCCAGCGCGCCGTGGAGGCGGTCGGCGTTGACCAGGCCCGCCTGGGCCAGGTGCGGCTCGCTCAGCAGTCCGAGCAGGTGGGAGCGGTGGCGGGCCCACCCCTGGTGCACGTCGGTGGTGTAGCTCGCCTTGGTGGAGCGCTCCAGCACCGGGTCGGGCAGCAGGGGGCGCAGGGCGGCGGCCAGCAGCGGCTTGGCCCTCCAGGGGTCACTGCGTGCCTCGGGGCGCACCGCCAGGCACGCCTCCACCACCGGCCGGTCCAAGAACGGGAACGCCGGCTCGGGCCCGCCGATGCCGGCCATGGCCTGGCGGTAGGTGGCGGCCGCAGCCGCCGAGGTGCGGATCCGCGCCAGGGCGGCGTGGGTGGCCAGGTCGGCCCACGGGTTGAGGGGCGCGTGGGTGAGGGCGGCGGCCACCAGGCGGCGGGCGCGCAGGGTCGCCCACGAGGCCAGGCGGGGATGGGCTTCCCAGCCCATGGCCGCGCCGAGGGCGTCGGGTGCGGTGTCCAGGTGGGCGGCGGCCGTGCGGGCCCACCGCGAGGGGGAGGCGGGGGCCAGCGCGTGGCGCAGGAGCGCGGCGCTGGTGGTGTTGTGCAGGGCGGCGTGGCCGCGCAGGTGCCGCAGGAACCCGCGCCGGGGCGCGCGCACCAGGTGACGCAGGTGCGCCAGCGGCACCCCCACCACCTCATCGCCGCCCTGGCCGTTGAGGTGCGGGCCGCTGCCGGCGGCGCGGGCCAGGCGGGCGATGCGCGCGGCCCCGGCCGCCGGCGGCGGCTCATCGGTGGTCGGCAGCACGCCGGGCAGACCGGCGAACAGGTCGGGCGCGTCATCGAGCACCTCAAGCGGGGCGCCGAGGTGGGCGGCGACCTTGTGGGCCCACGGCAGGTCGCCGCTGGCCGCCGACGGCAGGGTGACCAGCCGCAGGCGGCCGGGGCCCACCGCCTCTGCGGCGAGCGCGGCCAGCGCCGCCGAGTCCATACCGCCCGACAGCGCAACGCAGACCGGGTCCCGGCTGCGCCGCGCACGCCCGGCGACGGCCTCGGCCAGGGCCGCGCGCACCCGCCGCGCCCCCTCCTCCAGCGGCAGGACCGGGGCGGGCGGGTGCCAGTAGCGGGCGATGCGCGCCCGCGGCTCCTCGGCGCCCAGCACCGCGCGACACCCCGCCGGAACCGGGGCCACGCCCCGGTAGGGGCTCCGCGTCGTGCGGATGGCCGAGGGCACATCAGGGGCGCACAAGCGTCCCGCCGCCCACACCTCGTCCAAGCCGGCGCCGGCCAGAGCGGCGAGCAGCCTCGCCCGGTCGCCGGCCACCACCCCGTGCGCGCAGCGGGCGGTGTAGAGGGGCCGCAGCCCGGCGGCGTCGCAGTAGAGCAGCATGCGGCCCGGCGCGCTGACCAGCACCGTGTAGCTGCCGGGGAAACCCATCAGCGCATCGAAGTCGCCGCACGCGGCCGCGGCGCGCAGCGCCGCGGCGAACTCGCCTTCCTGCGCCAGGAGTTCGCCGATGGCCACGGCCCTGACCGCGCCGGCCCCGGCCGTGGTGACCGGGCCCGGCGCGCCCAGCACCCAGGGCCGACCGCACGGGTGGCGGGTGACGACCGGGGCGTGGTGCTCCAGCTCGTTGGCGGCGGTGCGCGGCAGCGCCAGCCACCAGGCTCCCCGCAGACCGGGAAGGGGGGTCACCACAGGCGGGGGGAGGTCCCGCCCACCGGCTGGGACCAGTAGCCCCCGTTGGTGCTGTCGTCAGCCTGTTCGGAGGCGTACTGGCCGCGCGTCATCGCGGCGAAGCCGTCGACCTCGGTCAGGCGCGGCGGTTCGTATTCGTCGGCCGGCGGGGCGGGTGCTGGTTCGGTGGTCATGGCGGCCTTTCTCGGTGCGGACTCAGGGCACGGGCCACCAGCAGCATTCCCGGGTTGAGGGCGACCGCGCAGCGGTTCGGACGATGTGGCCGGAACAGGCCAGAGCGTATACCTGCTCAGCAGTCGTAGTCGCGCTACAGGACCGAGGAGGGCGTCGCCCTTGTTTGCGGTGTCATGATCGGAGTGCTGCGCGCAGCGCCTGGCCGAGCGTGTCGGTGCGGGGCTCAGCGGGGACCACGGCGGTGATCCTGGCCAGGAGATGGCGGATACGCAGGGAGGTGATGAGCGGAGCCGTTTGGGCCACGTCCTGAACGACCACGCGTTCGGCCTCGGCCCACTGCCGTGTGCGTACCAGAGCCGCGGACAGGTGGACGGCGTCGTTGTAGCGCCCCCGTCCCGGGCGGCGATGGGCGCAGGCGGCGGCGAAGAGCTCACCGGCCTGGCCCCACTCGCCCATGCTGGCGTGGATCATGCCGTGGTGCCAGGTCAGCTCGCCCTCATCGAGCCACCACGCCCAGGCCGGGTCGTGGCGCGAGGGGCCGTCGTCGAACCGTGCGCGGGCCTGGCGGATCATCGCCAGGGCTCGGATGCGCTCGCCGTGCAGCCCCAGCGCGCGTGCCAGCCTCACCTCGAACAGCACCCGCACACGGGGCGGCAACTCCCGGGCCAGGGCGTGTTCACTGGTCTGGCGGGCGCAGGAGGCCTCCCCGGTCTGCACGGCCCACATCGCCATCTGCGACAGCGCCATCAGTTCGGCAGAGCTGTCGCCGGCCAGGGCGGCCGTTTGCAGGGCGCGCGAGGTGAGATGTGCGCACAGGTCCTGGCGGTCGGCGTCGTAGGCCGCCCACCCGGCGACCTGCTCGGCCTCGCTGACCGCTGACAGGCGGCCGCGCAGCCCCCGTTCGTCAGAGGAGGCGGCCGTGTCGCGGGCCCGGTTGGCGGCGCGCACCGCGAGGTCGACGACGGCGCCGCCGCCGTGCATTCCGTCAAGGCGGATCAGGTCGGCGGTGGTCCGGCGCAGCTCCTCCTCGGCCCCCTCACCGCTGCGGCGCAACGCGTCGGGAGGCAGGGGTGGGGTGGGGGCGGTGTCCTCGACGCCGATGTCCAAGACGCGGTGCAGCAGGAGCCGGTTTCGTTCGGAGGGAACGTAAAGCCCGTTCTCCCAGTTGCGGATGCTGCGCATCAGGCTGTCGGTGGTGGCGCTCTCGGGGCCGGCGGCCTTGCGCAGCTCCCGCGCCAGGCGCTGCACACCCCACCCGCGGTCGCGTCGGGCGCGCTGGATGCGGTGGGGCCAAGACGACGGGGCCATGACGGGATTCTCGCTCTTGGCTCCGGGGGCGGCCACTGCTTCTTCCGCGGTCTTCCCTGATCTTCCGCTCCCTTCCCGAAACGCCATCATGACGGGCCGGCCGCGCGGCGGGAGGCTGGGTGGCGTCGCGACTACCCGACGCCGGTGGGAGGACACCATGGTCCCCGCGTTTCCCGATTCACTCCATGTGCTCACCTACGACGTGCGCGGCACGCTCGCCGACGGCACGGCCAAACCCGCCCGCCAGACCGGACTCGTCGAGCACACCCACCACCTCCTCCGAGGCATCGCCGACCGCCACCCCGCCACCCGGCTGGCCCTGACCCAGACCGGCGCCGCCCGCCCCGGCCCCCAGGGCACCCTTCTCGTGCCCGAGGGGCTCGCCGCGCCGCTGTGGGGCATCGCCTCGGCCCTGCCGCAGTACCTGCGCGACCCCGTCACCGGGGCCAAATGCCCCCACCGCGTCCACCACTACTTCGAGGCCACCATCACCGACCCGGCCAACCCGGTGTGGCGCAGTCTGGCCCAGCAGTACGCCGACGCCGTGCACGCCGCCGCCATCCCCATCCTGCTGGCGCAAAACATCAACCCCCTGGTCGGCGTGCTCAAAGCCGAGGAGTGGGGGCTGCTGGGGGGCCTGGGCGAGGTCGCGGTGACCGGCGTCATCCATGACGCCGAGGGGACCCAGAGCCGCTTCGCCTACCTGGCCCAGCGCATCGCGCAGGGGCGCCGACTGGAACTGATCGCGGTCTCGGACTCGATCCGCCGCGCCCTGGTGGCGGCCGGGGTCCCCGGCTGGGCGGTGCGCACCGTCCTCAACGGCCTGGACACCCGCCGGTTCGAACAGCGGCTGGACCTGGCGCGACGCGGGCGAGTCTTCGACCGGGTCCGCGCCCGCAACGGCCTGCCCCCAGGACGCGTGGTGCTGGTGTCGGCCCGCCGCGTCCCCTGGAAAGGCCACGCCGACGTCATCGAGGCCGCACGCCTGCTCAACGACCGCGGGCAACTTGACAACGCCGTCGTCGTCTTCAACGGCGCCGGCATGGTCGACACCCGCACCCCCCACTACAGCCGTGACCTGGCCGCCATGATCGCCCGGTCCGGTCTGCAAGGCCGCGTCGTGCTGCTCGACGAACTCGACGCCGAGGAGGTCGCCTCCTGCTACACCGGCGCCGACATCGCCGTGCTGCCCAGCCGAGCCCCCGAGCCGTTCGGCTACGCCAACGTCGAGGCGATGCTGGCCGGCGTCCCGGTGGTGTCCACCGCCCACGGCGGCCCGGCCGAGTACATCGACCACGGCGTCTCGGGACTGCTGGTGCCCCCGCGCGACCCGGCCGCCCTCGCCCAGGCGCTGCACCGGCTCCTGACCGATGACCGTGCCCGGGCCCGCATCGGCGCGGCGGGCCCGCGCCCGCGCCCGCCAACTCTCCCTCGAAGCCATGTTCGACGGCTACAGCGACGCTATCGCCCGCAGCGCGGCCGCGCGCACGGTGGCCGGGAAAGGATCACGATGAGCAGAAACTACATCCTCGGCGTCAACGCCGGCTGCACCGTCTACCACGACCCGGCCGCCTGCCTGGTCGACGAGGACGGCCGCGTCCTGGCCCATGTGGAGGAGGAGCGGGTGAACCGTCGGCGCCACTCCACCGGGGTGCGCGCCCCCGCCCTAGGCAGTGTTTGTTGAAGATCACGGCCCGCTTGTCATAGCGGGTGGCCACCGCGCGGTTCTGCTTGAGCAGGTTGATCGCGCGCTCGACGGTGTTGCGCAAGCGGTAGGCCTCCCGGTCGAAGGACGGGGGCCTGCCGCCCGCCGAACCGCGCCGCAGCCGGTTGGCCCGCTGGTCGGCGGGCTCGGCGATGGTCGCCTTGGTCTTGCGCCGGCGCAGGTAGGACCGGTTGGCGCGGCTGGAGTAGGCCTTATCGCCCAGCAACCGGTCCAGGCGGGTGCGCGCCCGCCCCCCGGAGCGCGCCAGGCGCAGCCGCTCCAGCAGAGGCCGCAGCATCACCGTGTCGGCGTGCTGGCCGGGGGTGAGGGCCAGGACCAGCGGCCGCCGGCGGGTGTCGGCGATCAGGTGGAGCTTGGTGGACCAGCCGCCCCGCGAGCGCCCGAGTGCTTGGGCCCTGTCCCCTTCGTCCCGGGCCGCCTCCCCTTTTTTGGGGCTCCGGCGGCGTGGTGGTGGGCGCGGATCACGGTGGAGTCGATACCGGCGGTGAGTTCGGCGCCGGTGAGGGCGTCGATGCGCAGCCGGTCGGCGATGCGCTGCCAGGTGCCGTCCAGGCACCAGCGGCGGTGGCGTCCGGCGGCGGTTTCCCAGGGGCCGTAGCGTTCGGGCAGGTCGCGCCAGGGGATGCCTGTCCTGGTGCGGTAGAGGATGGCGTTGATGACGCGGCGGTGGTCGGCCCACCGCTTGCCTTTGCGGGGGTGGGCGGGCATGAGCGGGGCGAGCAGGTCCCACTCGGCCTCGGTGAGTTCATGGCGTCGGACCATGGATCCCAAGGATTACCGAAGACCAGCCCGCCCCGCAGACCTTTCAAAAAACAGGACCTAGGAGCCGGCGTTCCAGCAACCCATAGACCGGGTTCCCGGCCTGGCCAGTGCTGGCAAAAAACGGACAGTTGTTGCCGCTACCCCAACGGTGCGTTCCCGAGGGGCGCCCTCCACGGTGCCTGAACCGGTCACTGGCACTGCTTGGAGGCGCCTGTTCATGTCGTGGTGGAGATCACGGCTGCGTGGTCGGCGCACACGGGGTGGAGTGTTGCACGTCACCTGAAAAACGGAGTTTCCGTCCCCGGGGACGGACGGATTTGGGGGTCTGGGTGGGGTGGCCGGTGAGCACGCACCGGCGAAATCCGTCCCCATTCCGTCCCCCTGGGAGTCGGTGGCGTTGACGGTAGAGGAAACGCAACGAGGCTTCGACCTGTATTCGCTGGTCGGAGCCTCGCTGCTGCGCTTGCGCGTTGCGCACTCGGGAGGATTCGAACCCCCAACCTTCTGATCCGTAGTCAGATGCTCTATCCATTGAGCTACGAGTGCCGGTTTTGAGTTGTGGTCTCCGGTGGGGCGTTCCCCTGGAAGACGTGTATGACTCTACCACGGGGCACAGGGCGGTTTCGCCACATTAACGGTGGGGGCGGGGGACGTGAGGAGCGTGACACGGGGAGGGCGGGGGCTCGACGGTGGCCTTCTCTTGGGCGTGGTGGGCGATGGTCGCGGCGGTCTGCTCCGGGGTCATCGTGGCGGTGTCCAGCCACCAGCCGACGCCGGCCAGGTTGTGCTCCATCGCGCGGTAGTAGGGGGAGTAGTCGAGGTCCACGCGCTCGCGAGGCGGGCGGGCGGCGTTGCGGGCCAGGCAGACCTCCAGCGGCGGGGCCAGGACGACGAGCATGACCGGGCGGGGGCGCAGGAGGGCCAGCATGTGGTCGAGCAGGCGGCGGTTGTCGATGGTGTACTCGAGGATCGGGAACACGCCGTTCTCGGCGAAGTTGTTCGCCAGGGTGCACATGTTGCGGAGGCACAGCAGGAGCTGGCGGTCGGCCTCCTCGGGCGGGGTGCCGGTGAACCCGACCCGGCCCTGGACGACCATGTAGGACAGCACGTCGCCGCTGATGTGCGCCGCGCGCGGGAAGTGGGCGGCCACCAGCGGGGCCGAAGTCGACTTCCCCGCTCCGGGCATGCCCGTCAGGATCAGGCAGCCGGGGTCCGGGGCCTGCGCGCTGCCGTCGTTCGCCATGCCGCTCCCTCATGGTCTCCGCGTGCGGTGCGGCGGCATCGTCGCATCGGGGCCGGGCGGGGCGCATCCGGTTTTCGGCACGGTGCCGCCGGTCGGCGCGCGGCGCGGCCGTCGGGAACCGGACGGGCCGGGAGCGCCTGGTAGACCTCCCTGGGGTGAGCGGCACGCTGCGGCCAAGGCGGCCGTGGTGCCGGGCGGGCCGCCGCGGTCGTCCACAGGGGCGACCGCGGGTGTGCATTGCCGGGCCTTCTCCGGGCAGCGGTGCACCCACGGACGGTGGAGAGCCGAGGCGAAGGGAGGAGGTCCCGTGTCCTCTTGGCGCGATCGGCCGCGCGGTTCCCACGATCGCCCCTACAGCGCGCTGAACCTGCGCCTGGTGCTGGCCGCGCTGGGGGCCGTCATCTGCGTGGCCCTCGGCGTGGTGGCGTGGGCCGCCGGGTTCCCGGTCCTGGCCGTCGTCCTGTGGGCCCTCGCGGTGGTCGGCGTGGTCGACATCGTGGTCGTCCAGCGCCGCCGCCGGCAGCGCGGGCCCGGACACGGTTCGCTGTTCGAGTGATCGCCGTCCATCGGCCCGCCCGCATGGCACGCGCGGTCCGGGCCGCCCGCTTGGGATGACCGCTGAGGAGGTGGCGAGGTGTCCGAATCCGAACCGCTGGGCCACGAGCCCGAGGAGACCCACGACCGCGAGTTCGCGCCCGTGCTGCGCGACGAGGAGGAGTCGCCGTCGCAGGAGGAGGCGCGCGAGCACGGCCGCAAGGCCACCGGTACCGGTGTGCCCACCTCGGTCCCCGCCGACGGGGAGACCGAGGACCGCTCGGTGCTGGAGGACCCCGACGCCGACGTGCCGCCGCACGCCTGAAACCCCGGCTGAAGGCCCCGCGGGCCGCCGGCCCGCCGCGAGCGGCCGCGCCCTCTCGGCCTCCTTCGCGCCCGCCCCACTCCGGACCCCGGCCGCGCACGCTCCGCCCCTCGCCCGATCGCGCGGTCGGGCCGGGGTTGCCGCCCCTCCTGCCGCGCGCGGCCGCGCCGATCTCCGCGGGCGCCCCGCTACAGCACCCGCAGGCGCGCCCGGGGGCCCGGCGGGGCGGTGCGGGCGGCCGCCCCCTCGCGGGCGGTGAAGGCGAGGCCGAACAGCAGCGTGTTCAGCTCCTCGACCGGGATGTGCAGCTCGGCGGCCACCTGCGCCGCCGACACCCCTGTGCGGCGCAGCCGCTGGAACGCCTTGGTCAGCACCTGCGAGGTCTCGCGGGGGATCCCGTCGGGCTCGCCGCGCCGGTAGCCCAGCTCCGCCAGCTGCGCGCACGTCGACCGGTACTGCCAGTCGCTCAGCAGCCCGAGGTCGTGCATCCGGTGGGTCAGCGCCATCGCCGACACCCGCCAGATGGTCCGCGCCTTCAGGATCTGGTCGACCTGCGCGCCCGAGGGCATGCGCGCGAGCACGTCGGCCCGGGGCATCAGGAACGCGCTGGCGAACTGGTTGGCCTCGCGCTCGGCGTCGGGCCCCGTCAGCGGCCGCTCCTGGCCGTGCATCACCAGGTGCCCCAGTTCGTGGGCGGCGTCGAACCGGCCGCGCTCGGCGGTCTTGCCGGTGCTGAGGAACACGTAAGGGGTGGAGTCGCGCCAGAAGCTGAAGGCGTCGACCTCCTCGTGCTCGGGGTCGAGCGAGAACACGCACACCCCGTGCGCCTCCAGCAGGTGCACCATGTTGGGCGCCGCGGCCTCGCCCAGCCCCCAGCGCGAGCGCACGATCTCGGCGGCCACGTCGGGCGCGGGCCGCCCCAGGGTGGGCACGTCGGGCTCGGGCAGCGCGAACCGCTCGGCCAGCCAGTGGCGCAGCTGCACGCCCAGCGCCGCGCTCGCCCGCACCGCCTTCTGCTTGCGCATCGAGGTCTTGGTGCGGGCGCGGAACGCCACGGCCTCCGAGCCGACCTCCTCGATGTCCTCGGCGGTGAAGAACGCGACCGGGAACCGCAGCGCCGCGGCGATCGCGGCCAGGGTGCCGGCCGAGGGCTCGGCGCGCGCGTTCTCGTAGCGCGACAGGCTCTGCTGGGAGATCCCGCAGGTCCGCGAGAGCTGCGCCAGGGTCACCGCTCGCCGTTCGCGGGCGAGTTGGATGCGGGAAGGGGTGACCATGTGTGGTGTGCGCCCTGTCGTGTGGTGGGTGGTGGCCGGGCGGTGGACCGCCTCAGCGGAAGTCCACCGGGATGACGAGCCCGCCCGGCACCTCGCCTTCGTCGGGGAAGACGACCGGTCCGGCCGCGACGACCGGCAGCGGGAGGCGCTCGATCCAGTCGGTAATGTACCCCTGTTCGTTCGTGGGCCGGGGGAGCGACAGCTCGCTGTGCCAGTACACGGTGTCGTCGCCGGGCCGGGTCATCCGGTTGACCAGCAGCACCCAGACCTCGGGGTGGTCGGCGCCGTCGAGTTGGACCTCGTCGCCCGGCGCGCGCAGCGGCTCGGCGTCGAAGAGCGCGAGCTGGTCGCCGCCGCCCTGCGCGAGCAGCACCTGGCCGTTGGGCCCGCGCGGGTGCAGGTTGCGCGGGGTCTCGGCGGGGTGGCCGGTGGCGGAGTTGCCCAGCATGGTCTGGATGGCCGTGGTGCGCTCGGGGTTCACGGTGAGGTCGATCTGCATCAGGCGGGCGTTGTCCCAGCCGAACTCCGACTTCTGGCCCTCGCGCAGGGCCGACAGCCGCGCCTCGTAGCCGAACCGGCCCGCCGCGCCGGCGCTGTGGTTGGGGGTGGCCTGGCGCCAGCCGGCCTCGCCCATGCGGATGGCGCGCTCCAGGACGCGCCACGAGGTGCCGATATGTGCCAGGCGGGAGTGGAGGCGGTGGAGGTCCAGATCGCCGTGCGGATCGGGCAGCATGCGTTCCTCCGGTCTCGGGGTTGAAGAAACGCTACCGCATTCGCGGTCGGAGATCTTCAACCCGCTAGGCGTCCCGCCGGGCCGTCGCGGCGAGCGAGCCCAGCAGGGACAGCGCCTCGGCACTGGAGGACCCCGGCTCGGCGTGGTAGACCACCAGTTCCTGCCCGGGGCTGGACCGCACGTCGAAGGTCTGCATGGTCAGCTCCAGCGGACCCACCTCGGGATGGAGGAACCGCTTGCTCTCCGGCGCCTTGCCCCGCGCCTCGTGGGAGGACCACAGCGCCGCGAACTCCGGGCTGGTCGCCAGCAGTTCGGCCAGCACCTCGCGCACGCGCGGGTGCTCGGGCGCGTGGCCGTGGCCCAGCCGGAACCCGGCGACCGCGTTGCGCGCCACCACGTCCCAGTCGCGGTAGAAGGACCGCGCGGCCGGGTCGGTGAACACCACGAGCAGCAGGTTGCGCGAGTGCGCCCAGCCGCTGAACAGCGCGTCGGCGATCGCGTTGGCGGCCAGCACGTCGTAGGCGGGGTTGTAGACCATCGCCGGGTTGTCGGGCCAGGCGTCCATCAGCCGCAGCAGGCCGTGGTCCACCCGGTCGGGCACGGCGCCCGACCGGGCGCGCGGCGCCAGCCCGGCCAGGCGGAAGAGGTGCTGCCGGCCGTCCTCGTCCAGGCGCAGCGCCGCCGCCAGGGCGTCGACCACCTGGGCCGACGGCGTGCGCTCCCGTCCCTGCTCCAGCCGGGTGTAGTAGTCGGCGCTCATCCCCGCCAGCAGCGCGACCTCCTCGCGGCGCAGCCCGCTGACGCGGCGCCGGCCCGTGCTCACCAGGCCCGCCCGCTCGGGCGTGATGCGCCCGCGCCGGGCGCGCAGGTACTCCCCGAGTTCGCTCATGGCGCCCACCCTAGGCGGCGCGCCCGCACCGAGCCTGGGCACAGCGCACCCAGGACAACGGCGCCCTTCCTCGGCCCCGGCCGCACCGGCAGAGTCGATGCCATGGACACAACCGACATCCCGACTACGCCGGCACAGCAGCCCCGCGTCGTCCTGGTCACCGGTGCCAGCAGCGGCATCGGCGAGGCGATCGCCGTCCGCCTGGTGGCCCAGGGCCACCACGTCGTGGCGGGCGCCCGCCGCACCGACCGCCTGGACGCCCTCGCCCGGCGCACCGCCGACTCCGCCGCGCTCTCGGGCGGCAGCCTGCTGGCCGTGCGGCTGGACGTGACCGACCGCGCCGACACCGCGGCCTTCGTCGAGGCCGCCCGCGCCCGCCACGGCCGGGTCGACGCGCTGGTCGCCAACGCGGGCGTCATGCCGCTGTCCCGCCTGGACTCCCTGCTGGTCGAGGAGTGGGACCGGATGATCGACGTCAACGTGCGCGGCCTGCTGCACGGCATCGCCGCCGCGCTGCCCGTCTTCACCGCCCAGGGCGGCGGCCACTTCGTCACCATCGCCAGCGTCGGCGCCCACGAGGTGGTCCCCACCAGCGCCGTCTACTCCGCCACCAAGTACGCGGCCTGGGCCATCACCGAGGGCCTGCGCCAGGAGAGCGACCCCTCGGTGCGGGTGACCACGGTCTCGCCCGGGGTGGTGGAGTCCGAACTGGCCGACTCCATCACCGAGCCCGGCGCCGCGGAGATGATGAAGACCTACCGGGCCGACACCATCGCCCCCGACGCGGTGGCCCGCGCCGTGAGCTTCGCGCTCGACCAGCCCGCCGACGTCGACGTCAACGAGATCATCGTCCGCCCCACCCGCCAGCGCTGAGCACGCCCGGCGCCCCGGCCGCGTGAGGCGGCGGGGCCCCTGGGTAGCGGTCCGCCCCGTGACGACGCGCCCGCCCTCGCGGGCCGCCGACCGAACGGAAGGTGGGAAGCCCCATGACCATGCCCGAGGAGTCCGGCAAGAAGACCCCGCAGACCGACCAGGTGCTGCCCGGCACCCGCGACGACGGCCCCGACCGGGAGCCCGACACCCGGCGCGAACTGGAGGCCGAGTTGCAGGACGCCATGGAGGAGGCGGGCACCAGCCGGGAGGACTTCGAGGAGAAGTGACCCGCCGCCGGGTCCGCCGCCGAGGCGGGCCCGGTCGCGGCGACGTTGGCCCCGGCCTCCGTCGCCCGCCGCATGGCCGATTCCGCAATGTTCGTGTCGTTGACGCCATCGCCGGCCGCCGACCAGCATTAACGGCATGAGGCGCGTCGTCCTGGTGGTGTTCGAACGGTTCCAGCTGCTGGACCTGTCCGGCCCCGCCGACGTGTTCGCCTCCGCGGGGCTCTTCGCGCCGGACGGCGGCTACCGGCTGGAGGCGGCCGCCGTGCGCGCGGGCACGGTGCGGGCCCACGGCGGCATCGCCGTCCACGCCGACACGGCCCTGCGCGAGGTGACCGGACCGATCGACACCTTGCTGGTGGCGGGCGGGTTCGGGGTGCCCGACCACCTGGCCGACCGCGAGCTGGTGGCGCAGGTCGCCCGCCTGGCGGGCCAGGCGCGCCGCGTGGCCTCGGTCTGCAACGGGGCCTTCCTGCTGGCCGAGGCGGGCCTGCTGGCCGGACGCCGGGCCACCACCCACTGGTGGGTCGCCGACGACTTCGCCCGGCGCTACCCCGCGACCGAGGCCGACCCCGCCCGCATCTACATCCGCGACGGCGACGTGTGGACCTCGGCCGGCGTCACCTCCGGCATCGACCTCGCGCTGGCGCTGGTGGCCGACGACCACGGCCACGAACTGGCCGCGCGGGTCGCCCGCGCCCTGGTCGTCTACCTGCACCGGCCCGGCGGCCAGGACCAGTTCAGCCTGCCGGTGCGCACCCCCGCGCCGCGCAGCGAGCCCCTGCGCGAGCTGAAGGCGTTCATCGACGCCAACCCAGGCGCCGACCTGCGGATACCCGCGCTGGCCGCGCGCGCCGCCATGAGCGAGCGCCACTTCTCGCGGGTCTTCACCCGCGAGACCGGGATGCCGCCGGGCGCCTACGTCGAGCGCAGCCGCGCCGACGCGGCCCGGCGGCTGCTGGAGACCACGGCCCATCCGCTCGACCGGGTCGCCCGGGAGTCGGGCCTGGGCAGCCCCGAGACCCTCTACCGCGTCTTCCGCCGCCACTGGCGGATCTCACCCGGCGACTACCGCCGCCGGTTCCAGGCGAAGGAGAACTGATCCCATGCACGTCGTGATACCGCTCTACCCCGGGTTCACCGCACTGGACGCGGTCGGCCCCTACACGGTGCTGGCCTTCGCGCCGGGCTGGACGGTCACCTTCGCCGCCCCCGCGCCCGGCCCGGTCCTCGACGACCGCGAGAGCCTCACCCTGACGGCCGCCGCCGCGCTGGCCGACGTGCCCCGGCCCGACGTGGTACTGGTGCCGGGCGGCCCCGGCACGGCCCAGGCCATGGGTGACCCGGTCCTGCTGGACTGGATCCGCGCCGCGCACGAGCACGCCGCCTGGACCGCGTCGGTGTGCAGCGGGTCGCTCATCCTGGGCGCGGCGGGGGTGCTGGCGGGCCGTCGGGCGACCTCCCACTGGGGCGTGGTGGACGGCCTGGCCGGCTTCGGGGCCGAGCCGGCGCGCGAGCGCGTGGTGGTGGACGGCACCGTGGTCACGGCGGCGGGGGTGTCGGCCGGCATCGACATGGCGCTGGAGCTGCTCGCGCGGACCAGCGGCGCCGACACCGCGCGCGCCGTGCAGCTCGTCGTGGAGTACGACCCCGACCCGCCCTTCGACAGCGGCAACGCCGAGCGTGCGGACGCGGCCCTGCGCGAGGCCGCGCTCGGCCTGATCTGACCCGCCGCACGGGCAACGGCCCCGGTCCGCACCCGCACACGGCGCGGACCGGGGCCGCGGCGTCGCGGCGGGGCCGGTCGTCAGCCGGCGGTGGCCTCCTTGACCGCCTCGGACCACACCGCCACGGCGGAGTCGACCTGGTCGGCCGTGACGATCAGCGGCGGGATCATCCGGACCACGTTGCCGTGCGGGCCGCAGGTCAGCAGCAGCAGCCCCTTGTCGGCCGCGATCCGGTGGGCGCGGGCGGCGGTGTCGGTGTCGGGCCGGCCGTCGGCCGTGGTGAACTCGTTGCCCACCATCAGGCCCAGCCCGCGGACGTCGCCGATGCCGGAGTGCTCGGCGGCCACGCCGCGCAGGCCCGCCAGCAGGCGCTCGCCCATCACGCGGGCGTTGTCGACCAGCCCCTCCTCCTCGATGACGTCGAGGGTGGCCAGCGCCGCCGCGCAGGAGACCGCGTTGCCGCCGTAGGTGCCGCCCTGGGACCCCGGCCACGCCTTCTCCATCAGGGCGCTGGGGGCCGCGATCGCCGACAGCGGGAATCCGCTGGCCAGGCCCTTGGCCGTGATCACGATGTCCGGGGTGATGCCGGCGTGGTCGTGCCCCCAGAACCGGCCGGTGCGCCCGAACCCGGTCTGGACCTCGTCGGCCACCAGCAGGAACCCGTGCCGGTCGGCGCGTTCGCGCAGGCCCCGCAGGAACGCCGGCGGCACCGGCACGTACCCGCCCTCGCCCAGGACCGGCTCGATGAAGACGGCGGCGGTGTCCTGCGGCGAGGTCACCGTGGCGAACTGGTAGTCCAGCTCGCGCAGCGCGTACTCCACGGCTGCGTCCTCGCTCATGCCCAGCCGGTAGGCGTAGGGGAACGGGCTGACGACCACGCCCGGCATCAGCGGCCCGATGCCCGCGCGGATCTTCACCCCGGAGGTGGTGAGCGAGGCGGCGGCCATGGTGCGGCCGTGGAAGGAGCCCTGGAACACGATCGCGTTCTGCCGGCCGGTGGCCTGGCGCGCCAGGCGCAGCGCGGCCTCCACCGCCTCGCTGCCGGAGTTGACGAAGAACAGCCGGTCGACGCCGCGGGGCAGCACACCGCCCAGCCGCTCGGTGAGCGCCAGCAGCGGCCGGTGCATCACGGTCGTGTACTGGCCGTGGATGAGGGTGGCGACCTGGCGCTGCGCGGCCTCGACGACGCGGGGGTGGCAGTGGCCGGTGCTGGTGACCCCGATCCCGGCGGTGAAGTCGAGGTAGCGGCGGTCGTCCTCGTCGTAGATGTAGACGCCCTCACCGCGCGCGGCGAGTACGGGCGTGGCCTGCTTGAGCAAGGGGGACAGCTCGGCCGACTGCTCAGCCATACTCAAACCTCATTCCGTGGGTGGTGCGCCCCGGTGGCGCGCTGCGGACCATGCCCGCCCCCGCCCCCCGGGCCGCGGCGCGGGGGCGGGCCTGCCGCGGGCGCCGGGACCGGGGCGGCGTGCGGCAGCACTTCCGTAGGATTGTTGACAATCGACAGAGCTATGGAATCATCCGGCGTGTGGCGGTGTCCAGGTTCGCGCTTACCCCCGCGCGGGCCTGGGCGCCGTCCGCCCGGCATGATGATCCCGGCGGCGGTTAGCCCGCGCACCCACCGGGGAAGGCGTAAGCGGCGGGGTCCGCGCTCTTCTCGGGCGCGTCGCGGCCCCCTCGTTGCGCACGAGCCGAAAACCGAGAAGGGGATGTACCGCAATGTCGTTGGCGGAACGTGAGACGCAGGTCGTCGAACGCGTGGCAAAGCAGCTCTTCATCGGCGGCTCCTGGCGTGACGCCGCCGGTGGGGCCACCTTCAAGGTCGAGGACCCCTCCACCAGGGCCGTGCTGTGCGAGGTCGCCGACGCCTCCGTCGAGGACGCCTTCGCCGCCCTCGACGCGGCCGCCGCCGCGCAGCCGGCGTGGGCCGCCTGGGCGCCGCGCGACCGCGGCGAGGTGCTGCGGCGGGCCTACGAACTCCTGATGGAGCGCCAGGACGACCTCGCCCTGCTGATGACCCTGGAGATGGGCAAGCCCCTGGCCGAGGCCAAGGGCGAGATCGCCTACGCCGCGGAGTTCCTGCGCTGGTTCTCCGAGGAGGCCGTGCGCATCGGCGGCGACTACGCCGTCTCGCCCAACGGCCAGTCCCGCTTTCTCATCATGCGCCAGCCCGTCGGCCCCTCCATGCTGATCACGCCGTGGAACTTCCCCATGGCCATGGGCACCCGCAAGATCGGCCCGGCCATCGCCGCCGGCTGCACCATGGTCCTCAAGCCCGCCCAGCAGACCCCGCTGTCGGCGCTGGCGCTGGCCGACATCCTGCGCGAGGCCGGCCTGCCCGAGGGCGTGCTCAGCGTGCTGCCCACCTCCGACGCCGGCGGGGTCACCGAGCCGCTGCTGCGCGACGGCCGCATCCGCAAGCTCTCCTTCACCGGCTCCACCGCCGTGGGCCGCAAGCTGCTGGAGCAGAGCGCCGAGCAGGTGCTGCGGACCTCCATGGAACTGGGCGGCAACGCGCCCTTCCTGGTGTTCGACGACGCCGACCTCGACGCCGCCGTCGAGGGCGCCATGCAGGCCAAGATGCGCAACATCGGCGAGGCGTGCACCGCCGCCAACCGCATGTACGTGCAGTCGGGGATCGCGCCGGAGTTCGCCCGCCGCCTCAGCGAGCGCATGGGCGCCCTCAAGCTGGGCCGGGGCACCGAGCCCGACGTCCAGGTCGGCCCGCTCATCGACGCCAGGGCCCGCGAGAAGGTGCAGGGGCTGGTCGACGACGCCGTCGGCCGCGGCGCCCGCGTCCTGGTCGGCGGTGCGCCCGGCGAGGGCGGCGGCTACTTCTACCTGCCCACCGTGCTGGCCGACGTGCCGCAGTCCAGCGAGCTGTCCACCACCGAGATCTTCGGCCCGGTCGCCCCGATCATCCCCTTCGACACCGAGGACGAGGCGCTGGCCGCCGCCAACGACACCGAGTACGGCCTGGTCAGCTACGTCTACACGCAGAACCTCAACCGCGCCCTGCGGGTGTCGGAGGCCCTGGAGACCGGCATGGTCGGCCTGAACCAGGGCATCGTCTCCAACCCGGCCGCCCCCTTCGGCGGCGTGAAGCACTCGGGCCTGGGCCGCGAGGGCGGCAGGGTCGGCATCGACGAGTTCCTGGAGACCAAGTACATCGGCCTCGGCGGCCTGTGAGCCGCGCGCTGCGCTGAGCGGGCCGGACCCTCGCCGCAGGAGTCCGGCCCGCGCCGCCGGAAGGCCGCCGGGGCGCGGGCTCAGCCGCCGTCGCGGGCCAGGGCGGCGACCTCGCGCACGGCCCGGGCGACGGCGCGGTAGTCCTTCCGCAGGATCGCGCCGTGGTTGCTGGGGACCTTCGCGCTGAGCCCGATGTTGGGCTTGCGCTCGAACACCGGGTCCAGGCCCGAGCGGATGACCTCCTGCTCGTCGCCCCTGCTGCCCAAGGACGCCCCCGAGGCGAGCACGTAGCGCACCGGGACGGTGATGCCGTCCAGCACGGGGCCGAGTTCGCGCTCGCGGGCGATCCGGCCCAGTTCGATGTTGCAGTGCGCCATCTCCTCGGCGGTCATCCGGGGGGTCAGCCCCGTCGGGCGCAGCAGCCGCACCAGCGGGCTCATCCGGCGGAACATCGTGCGGATCCGCCGCTCCAGGTCGTCGGTCAGCCAGTCGTAGGGCTGCGCGCCGTCGTGGGGGAGGTGCTGCTCGTGGGCATGTCTTCTTCCTGTTCGGGGGGTGCTGGGGGTCGGGCCGCCGTGCGGCCGGCGCGGGCCGCACGGCCGGGCGCGGCTACTCGCAGAACACCTGGACCTGGGCGTCGGGGTCGTCGACGTCGATGCTGACCTCGTCGAGGTGGTCGATGAGGTCCTCGA
Organism: Streptomonospora nanhaiensis; assembly: GCF_013410565.1. Lineage (NCBI taxonomy): Bacteria > Bacillati > Actinomycetota > Actinomycetes > Streptosporangiales > Nocardiopsidaceae > Streptomonospora > Streptomonospora nanhaiensis. The sequence goes on along the minus strand of NZ_JACCFO010000001.1, from coordinate 3,663,473 downwards.
TGTGCTGGGGCTTCAGCTCGGTGAGGTCGATGGGCACCCCGGCCCTGTCCAGTTCGGTGTTGACCTTGGCCAGGGCCTGGGGCGGCAGCAGGCTGGCGATGCGGACCCCGGCGCGCAGGAGTTGGAGGGGGACGCGGACGTTGACGCGGGTGGCGCCGCCCTCGTCCGTGGAGGGGTCGGCGGCGTTCACCACCACGCGCAGGTACTTGGGGCGGGATTTGGGGCCGGGGGCGGCGCCCGGCGGCGCGGTCTCGGGCCGGGTCTGGAGGGCGTCGATCAGCCGGTCGGCCTCGTCGGCGCTGATCTTGCCCTCGGCCAGCATCTGCAGGACCTGGCGGCGCTGCTCGTTCATGTCGGTTGCCTCTTCCTCGCGTTATCTGATGCTGACCAGGACGGCCGCGGCGCCCTGCTCGATCTCCAGCCGGGTGCCGGGCAGCGCCAGCACCAGGCGGCCGGCGCCGCGCAGGGCGCCCCCGGGGCTGACGCGGGTGGCCAGGCAGGCGACCACGCCGGCGGCCGCGGCCACCAGCAGCAGCGGGGACAGCACCAGCGCCACCGGCAGGACGGGCACGTGCAGGCGCCGGGTGCGGCCGCCGGGGCGGCGGTAGCCCACGGTCACCAGCTGGGGGATCACCGGGTGTTCTCAAGCTCGGCGAGGGCCTCCTGGGCGCTGATCTCGCCGCGCCGCAGGCGCTCGATGACCTCCGCGCCGGTGGGGGCGGGGTCGGTGTCGACGAAGTCGAGGCGTTCGGAGATCCGGTTCAGCCGGGACTTGACGGTGGGGTAGCTGATGCCGAAGATCCGCTCCATCTCCTTGATGGAGCCGTGGGAGCGGACGAACGCGGCGACGAACACCTGGTCCTCGGCGCTGAGCTGGGCCAGCTGCGGGGGCTCGAACCGGCCCTCGATCGCGACGCCGTTGTCGGCGAGGCGGACCCGCTCGACCACGAACGGCTGTCCGCGGGTCAGGTCGGTCAGTTCCTGCCAGTCCACCCTGGGCCTCCCGGTCTCGGTGATGTGCTCACAGTTCATTTGTACATTGATTTTCTTGAGATATCAACGCGGGAAGTTTGATTTTTCCAAGTCCGCATTCAAGAGTGTGCGTAGCGCGCGTCCGGTCGCGCGGCGGCGCCGCGGCTCCGCCGGGGGCATGGGCGCGGGGCGCGGCGGCGGCGCGCCGCGCGGCGCGTGCGGACCGAAGATGTCCTGGGCGGACCCGGGCGCCCCACGGTGCGCGGGCGTGGGGCACGCCGACCGATCGCAGCGCCGGGGTCCGGCGCGTCCGCCGCTGACCGGGCCGGGAAAGGGAACGCCGGGCCGGCGTGCTAGGACTGCTCGGCCGCCAGCCGGTCGAGTTCGGCGCGCAGTTCGGCGGCCAGGGCGCGGGCGCGGTCGAGGCGGGGGGTGTCCGCGCCGGCGGCGGAGGCGGGCGCGGTGCCGGGCGGGGGCTCGGCGAACGCGGTGCCGGGGTGCAGCCGCAGCTGCTCGGCGGACTCGTCGGCCTCGATGTCGAACACCACGCGGTCGGAGCGGTGCCAGCTCTCGAACCACTCCAGGGGCGCGCCGTGCCGGTCGAAGGTGCTGCCCTCCAGGAGCAGCAGGGGCGCGCCCGCCGCCACACCCAGGGCGGCGGCGATCGCGGAGTCGGCCGGGACCGCCCGCACCTGGCGCCGGCCGCTGACCGGCTGCGCGCCGAAGCGCGCGGCCAGCAGCCGGTGCAGCGAGGCGTCGGTGAGCATGTCGGCGCTCAGCCCGGGCACCCGGTCGGCGGGCAGCCAGGTGCGCACGTAGGACAGCGGGTCGTCGCGCACCGAGCGCACCCGCTCCAGCCGCAGCACCGCGCGGGTGCCCAGGTGGCGGGCCACGTGGGCGGGCGGCGCGGCCTCCTCCAGCCGCACCACCCGGGTGGCCAGGTCCAGGCCGCTGCGGGAGAACTGGTCGAACAGGCCGGTGACCCGCTGCACGAGCCGCCGGTGCTCGACCCCCGCCGTGGCCACCGCCGCCCGTCCGGGGTCGCGGCGGACGACCCCCTCCTCCTCCAGGGTCGCCAGGGCCTGGCGCACCACGCTGCGCGAGACGCCGAACCGCTCCTGCAGCGCGGCCTCGCTGGGCAGGGTGTCGCCCGGCGCGATGGTCCGGTCGCGGATCTCGGCGCGCAGCTCCGCCGCGATCTGGGCGTACAGCGGGCGCGGATCGGACCGGTCGACGGACATGGTCGGCATTCTAGGCGGGGAGGGCGCGGCCGGCCGGTCGGCCGGCCACCGGACGGCGGCGGGGCGGCCGCGGGCTCAGCCGGCCGCCTGGGCCGTCCGCCACACGTGGTCCCAGCCGGGCGCCAGCTCGGCGGCCCGCCGGATGGCCAGCACCAGGCTGGACTCCCGGGCGATGCCCTGCCCGGCGATGTCGAAGGCGGTGCCGTGGTCGACCGAGACCCGCACGACCGGCAGGCCCACGGTGATGTTGACCCCGTCGTCGCCGTAGACCGCCTTGAACGGCGCGTGGCCCTGGTCGTGGTAGCACACCACCACCAGCTTCCACTTGCCCTTGACCGCCGCCGGGATGAGCGCGTCGGCGGGCAGCGGCCCCGAGGCGTTGATCCCGGCCGCGCGCGCCCGCGCCACGGCGGGCTCCAGCACGTCGGCGTCCTCGTCGCCGAACAGCCGGTTCTCGCCGGCGTGCGGGTTGAGGCCGGCCACGCCGATGGCCTCGTCCGGGCGGCCCAGCGCGGTGGCGAACGCCCCCGCCAGGCGAAGCACGGCGTCGGTGCGCTGGGGGGTGACGTTCTTGATGGCGTCGGCCAGCGACACGTGCGTGGTGAGGTGGAAGAAGTAGAGGTCGCCGGCCGACAGCACCAGGCTGAAGTTCTCCACCCCGAACTCGTGCGCGAGCAGTTCGGTGTGGCCGGGCCAGCGGTGCCCGCCCAGGTGCATGGCTGCCTTGTTCAGCGGCGGGGTGACGATCCCGTCCACCAGGCCGCGCCGGGCGAGGTCGCAGGCGGCCATGACGAACCGCGCCGCGCCGTCGCCGGCCTCCGCGCTCAGCTCGCCGTGGGGCACGTGCGCCAGCGACCCGCCGACCTGCACCACGTCGATCGCCTCGGGGTCGGCGCCCGCGTCGGCGGGGGAGTCCACGACGCGCACCCGGTCGGGGTCGCCCCCCACGAGCCGCACGCCGGCGCGCAGCGCGTCGGCGTCGCCCACGACCACGGGGCGGCAGACCTCGCGCACCTCGGGGTGGTGGAGCAGCGACTTGGCGGTGATCTCGGGACCGATCCCGGCGACGTCGCCGAGGGTGATGGCGAGGGTCGGACGGCTCATGACTGGTGCCTCCTGTGTCGGATCGCCGTGGCGGCGGTGATCAGGGCGTCGGGGTCGCCGAAGCCCCCGGCCTTGGTGACGACGGGCAGCCCGTGCAGCGGCCCGCCGGTGAGCGTGCCCGCGGGGATTCCCGCCGCGACCTCGCCCGTGAGGGCGATGCCGGTGGCGCCGAGGGCGTCGACGACCGCGCGGGCGCCGTCGCCGCCGGTCACCACGAGCCCGGCGAGCCCGTGGCGGTGGGCGAGTTCGGCGGTCAGCGCGCCGAACCGGTGCGCGACCTCGGCGGGGTCCAGCCCGAGCGCGCGGTCCTCGGGCGCGACCACGGCCAGGACCTCGGGCCCCTCGGCGAGGCGGTCGGCCACGCGGTCGTGCCACGCCTGCCACGCGGCGGTGTCGGCGATGGCGGCGGCCGGGCAGTACTCCACCGGCGCGCCGCCGGCCAGCCGCTCGACCTGGCCGCGGGTGGCGGCGTGCAGCGAGGTGACGACCACCAGCGCGGTGCCGGGCGCGGCGCCGGCGGCCCAGGCGCCCGCCATCGGCGCGGCCAGCCCGGCGGAGCCGACGGGCACGGCGCGCGGGCCCAGGTGGGCGATGGCGGCGGCCAGGCGCTCCAGGTCGGAGTCGGTACGGGCGTCGACCACCACCACGGGCCCGGCCGCGGCGATGAGCGCGGCGTCCTCGGCGGTGCCGTCGCCGGTCAGTCGCACGTGCCCGGCGCCCAGCAGGGTGGGGATGTGGCTTTCGCGCACCGGGGTGACGGGGTCGGTGCCCACCGGGGTCTCGTGGGCCGGGGTGCCGTCGACCAGCAGCACGCCGTCGACGACGGTGCGCCCGGCCTCGGGGAAGGCGGGGCAGACCACGGCCACCGCGTCGGGCGCCCACGCGCGGCGGGCGGCCTCGATCTCGGCGGCCATCCGCCCGCGCAGTGTGGAGTCGACCTTCTTGTAGAGGTGGCGCGCGCCGTGCAGGCGGCGCACCTGCTCGGCGACCGCGGCGGCGGCGTCCTCGGCGCCCAGCGCGCGGGAGTCGGTGCTGACCGCGACCACGTCGGCGGTGCCGCCGGCGGAGCCCAGCTGCAGCTCGGTGGACCACCCGGCGCGCAGGAAGCGCACGGCGGTGTCGTTGGCGCCGGTCAGGTCGTCGGCGACCAGGGCGATGACGGGGCTCATGCGGCGGCCTCCTGCTCGGCGGCGGACTCCTTGGCCAGGGTGTCGGCGGCTCCGCTGCGCTTGAGCAGCCAGGTGGCCAGCAGCGGCGCCAGGATCGCGGTGACCAGGACGCAGGCGGCGATCTGGGAGGTCGCGGTGCCCACGTACTGCTGGAAGGAGGGGTCGGCGGCGGCGACGATGGCGGGGGTGGCCACGGAGTTGCCGGAGGTGGTGCCGGCGGCGAACCCGATGCCGCTCTCGGCGCCGCGGCGCAGCAGCACCCGGTAGCCCAGGTAGACCAGGCCGCCGGTGACCACGGTGAGCAGCACGCCCAGCAGGATCCCGCTGAGGCCGCCCGCGGCGACGTCGGCGAGGTTGATGCCGGTGCCCAGCGAGAACGAGAAGAACGGGATCACGATGTTGGGCACGGGGGTCAGGACCTCGCGCCACTTGGCGTCGACGTTGCCGACGATGACGCCGAGCACGAACGGCAGCACGGCCGCCAGCAGCGCCAGGAACGGGATCTCGCCGAGGCCGGAGGCGCCCAGGAACAGCAGGGCGAAGAACGGGCCGTCGTTGATGGCGCCGGCGATGTAGGCGCCGCGGTCGCGGGCGCGGCCGTACTGGCCGGTCACCGCCAGCCACAGGCCGCCGTTGGAGTTGGTGGCGGCGGCCAGCAGGGCCAGGATCGACACGCCGAGGACGCCGTCGGCGCCGGTCACGGCGCCCAGGGCGATCACGAGCAGGCCGGGGATGACGCTCTTGGCCAGCAGCACCACGCCGGTGGTGGCCAGCACGGGGCCGCCGGTGCGCATGGTGACCTGGGTGCCGGTGGCGAAGATGAGCAGCGCGATCAGCGGGAGCGCGCTGTCCTTGAACAGGGCGGTGGTGAACCCGCCGATCTCCAGCGCGCCGGGCGCGAAGGTGCCGATCACCGACCCCAGCAGCAGCGGGATCAGCATGAGCCCCCCGGGCAGGCGGTTCATGGTCCGAAACAGCGGGACCAGCGTGCCATGGCCGTCGCGCATGGCTGCTCCTCTCCGGGGGCGGGATGCGGATCCTTCCCCACGCGTGTGAATACCATCATTGTACGGACAGAGTGTACGTACAATTCTGGGAGAGTGCGACACCGGCTTCACATCGGGCAACACCGCGGCCCTCGGCGTGGGGGCGGCGCGCGGCGGGCGGGTCCGGCGCGGTGGGGTCTCCACCGGTCGAAAACCCCGGTGAACTGGGATTTCTTCCACTCCGCGGCGCGGGCGGGCGGCCCCACGGGGCGCCGCGCGGCGGCGGAGCCGGGCGGGGCGGGCCCGCGTGGGCCGGTGTGAAGGTGTCCGTACAGGTTCACAGCCCGGCGCGTGTTCGACCGGCCGGTCCGGACCGGCACCGCCCCGGCCTCCGCGCGGCGACCGCCGACCGGCTCGCCTTCGGCGGGCCCTTCCGGGCGCCCGCGGCCGAGCCCGCGAAAACCTGTTGGCGGCCCACGGCGGCCACTGGTACTTTCCCGGAGGCCGCGCGAGAGACCGAGGAGGTGGTACCCGTGAACGTTTCGACATGGGTGCTCCCCTCCGGGGTCGCGGTCGGGCGATAGGTCGTCCGGGAGCGCCGTTTACGAGCACTCCCGAAAGGCACGACCGTGCGATTCACCTCCGAACAGCGCCTCGACGGCGGCGTCCTCGAGCGCGAATTCACCCTCGGCGAGATCCCCGGCATCCTGTGGACGCCCGGATCCGCCTCCGCACCGGCCCCGCTGATCCTGGTCGGCCACCCCGGCGGCCTGCGCCGGATGTACCCCCGGCTGGCGGCCCGGGCCCGGCACTCCGTGGCGGAGGGCTTCGCCGCGGCCACCATCGAGCTGCCCGGGGGCGGTGACCGGCCCCGGCTGGCCGCCGCCGAGGAGGCCCGCGCCGACCTGCTCCGGGCCCTGGCGGCCGGCGAGCCGGTCAGCGGCGAGATCGTCGACCGGCTCGTCCTCCCCCTGGTGGAGCAGGCGGTCCCGGAGTGGCGGGCCGCCCTGGACGCCCTCCTCGCCCTGCCCGAGATCGGCGGCCCGGTGGGGTTCTCGGGGGGAGTGATCTCCATCGGCGTCCGGCTGGCGGTGGTCGAGCCGCGCATCGCGGCGGCCCTTCTGTTCGCCGGGAGCTTCGTGCCCGCCGGCGTGTTCGAGGAGGCCCGGCAGGTCACCATTCCGCTGCAGGTGCTGCTGCAGTGGGACGACGAGGGAAACGACCGGCAGGCGGCCCTGGACCTGTTCGACGCCTTCGGCTCCAGCGAGAAGACACTGCACGCCAACATGGGCGGGTACACCGGCGTCCCGCACTTCGAGTGGGAGGCCGGGGACCGGTTCTTCGCCCGGCACCTGAAGTGAGGCCGGGCCGGCGGGCCGGCTACAGGAGATAGGCCGCCGGGCGGCGCGGGCGGCGGAGCCATCACGGCAGCGGCCCGCGCCGCCCCCTCCGTGCGGGCGGCGCGGGCCGTTCGGGCCGTCGGTGCGGGTCGGCGGGTCAGTTGCGGGCGGTCGGCGCGCCCGCGTTGATCCGCTCGACCGTGTCGAGCATGTGCGACTCGATGAGACGCAGCAGGAGCTCCTCGTCGCCGTCGGTTATGGCGTCGAGCAGCTTCTGGTGCTCCTCCACGAGTTCGTCGGCTTCGGGGTAGACCTCCTGCATCACCGTGAGGCACATGCGCGCCTCGACCAGCAGGGTCTCGGCCATGCGCTCCAGCCGGTGGTTGCCCGAGCAGCTCACCAGCGCGCGGTGGAACGCCTGGTCGGCGTCGCTCATGGCCGTGCGGTCGCCGGTCCGGGCGGCGGCCACGAGGTCGTTCAGCGCGGCCGTGAGCCGGGCCAGCGCCTCGCCCCGGTTGCCGCGCATGATCAGCTCGCAGGAGGCGCGTTCGACCGCCAGCCGCGCCACGTAGATGTCGTGCACGTCCTCGGGCCCGAGTTCGCGCACGAACAGCCCGCGGTGCCGCTCGCTGCGCAGCAGCCCTTCCTGCACCAGGCGCTGCATGGCCTCGCGCAGCGGGCCGCGGCTCACCCCGAGCTGGGCGGCGAGGTCGGTCTCGCCGAGTTGGTCGCCGGGGGCCAGGGCGCCGTGCATGATGGCCGAGCGCAGCTGGTCGGCGATCAGTTCGGCGGTGGACCGCCGCGGGACGGGTTCGAGTCGGCCGGGCGAGTTCATGGCATCCGTACTCCTCTGTCTCTTCTTTTATGATGGCGCGTCCGCGGCGGCGGCGCGCCCTCTCATGGTCGCGCGGCCCGCCCGGCGGGCGGTACCGCGCGGCGCGGCCGGAACCCGCCAACGGGTTCCGGCCGCGCCGGCTGTGCCACGGGCCGCGCTCTAGCGCTCGACCGCCGCCGCTGCCCCGGCCCCGGCGCGGAACAGCGAGCCCAGACCCTCGCGGGGGGCGGTCGCACCGGCCAGGCGCAGGCCCTCCCACACGCTGACCTGGTTGGCGGTCAGCACGGTCTTGCCCAGCCGGTCCTCCAGGGCGTCCAGGACGCCGGCGCTGTGCAGCGCGGTGTCGGGCACCAGGACGGCCTCGGCGTCGGGGTGGTCGTTGGCGGCGACGAAGTCGAGCACGTCGTCGGCCGGCAGGGTGCCGACCTCGGCGGCGGTGACGATGCCGCGTCCCGACCACGCCGCGACCTCGATCCCGGCGGCGCCGAGGAAGTCGGCGAACCGGCTCGCGACGTCGTCGGGGTAGGTGGCCGCGACCGCCACCCGGCTCAGCCCCAGCGCCCGCACGGCGTGCACGAACGCGAACGAGGTGCTGGAGGCGGGCGCGCCCGCCTCGGCGGCCACGCCCTCGGCCTGGGCGCGGGCGCCCTCCCAGCCGAACACGAAGCTGCCGCTGGTGCACGCCCACACGGCGGAGTCGACGCCGCGTGCGCGCAGTTCGCGGGCGCCCTCGCCTAGGACGTCGGCGCCGCCGACGTCGAGCAGGGCGTCGACCCGGTGCGCGTCCTCGCGCATCAGCGTGTGCACCAGGTGGAGTTCGACGTCGTCGCCCAGCAGCCGCTGGAACGCGGGGTAGTCGTCCTCGGCGCTGTAGCCGGGGTAGAGGAATCCGACACGGGTCATGTGCGGCACGACCCTCCCTTCGGTGTGGATCGGCGCGGCCGTCAGGCGGCGGTGCGCGCGGTGGCGTCGACGAGGTGCTGGCCGTGGGCGACGGGCTGGCGGCCCATCGCCTGGAGGGCGGCCCACATGGTCACCTGGTTGGCGGCGATCACGGGCTTGCCGAGCATGCGCTCCAGCGGCGCGATGATGTCGTAGGTCAGCACGTTGGTGCAGCTGATGAACACGGCCTGGGCGTCGGGGCGGTCGGCGTCGCGCACGGCCTGGACGACCTCGGAGTAGGTGGTCTTCCAGATGTGCCCGAGCAGCCCCAGCCCGACGCTGGAGACGGACTCCACGCCGTGCTCGGCCAGGTAGTTGAGGAGGCGGCCGGTGACGCTGTCGACGTAGGGCGTGACAACCGCGATCCGCCGGAGGTCCAGCGCCTCCAGGGCCTGGATCAGCGCGCCGGAGGTGGTGACCGCCTCGGGCGCGCCGGCGTCGAGGATGCACTGCCGCAGCCGCCGCTGGCCGTCGGCGCCGTGGACGAAGCTGCCCGAGGCGCACGCGTAGCCCACGACCAGGGGTTCGGGCGCCAGCAGGTCGCGGGTGGCGCGGGCGACGTTGGCGCCGTCGCTGAGCGCCGACGCCTGGTCGACCGTCACCGGGACGGGGACGAACGGCAGCCGCGTGACGTACAGCGAGACGTCGTCGGGGGCCCAGCGCCACAGCTCGCGGTCCAGCGCGAAGTCGTAGGGCGCCACGATGCCCACGCCCGACTGCCACGGGGTCTCGGCCACCGCCGACAGCTCCACCACCGTGGGCGCGGGGTCGGGGGTATGGCCGGCGGGCTTCACGTGCTTGTCGAGGATGACCCGCTCTCCCTGGTCGTCGCCGCTCACCGGTGCTCCGGCGGTCCGATCGGTCCGCATTGGTCACTCACCTCCTTCTCTTCGTGTTCTCGGGTGTGCGGGGCGGGGCCGCCGCGTGCGGCCCCGGTCGGACGGGGCGGCTCAGCGCTCCAGGCGCCGGTAGACGAGGCGCTCGCCGATGCTTCCCGAGCGCCAGACGTCGTTGCACGCCTCGGCCATGGGCGCCAGGCCCTCGACGATGGTGGCGTAGACGTTGCCGGGCACCCAGCCGACGTCGCCGTTGAGCAGCAGGTTGTTGCGGCCGTAGAAGATGGCGAGGTCGATGACGCCCGGCAGGTGGTCGATCCCCTTCTCCTCCTTGAAGCGGCGGTCGAGCATGCCGCCGTTGAAGGAGAAGTAGACGACGTCGCCCGGGATGGGGGTGACCGTGGGGTTCTCCTGGCCGGGCTCCTCCTCGGCGAAGCGCGGCACCATCGCGTACACCTCATTGCGGGCGTACTTGGCGTGGTAGATGTCGCCGCCCTGCGGCAGCGCGTTCCACACGGCGTCGCAGGTGCGCGGGGCGTCCTTGTCGAGGAGTTCGGCCACGCAGGAGACGCCGCGCTTCTCCAGGCTGATGGACATGTACCTGGGCATCGTCGTATCACGGCCTTTCCGTTGGTCGAGCGGGCGCGGCGGGCCGGGCGGGCCGCCGCGGGCGGGGGATGTCGGTGGTCGGGCAGCGGGGGCGGAAGGGACCGGCCGCGGTGGCGGGACGGGGAGCCGGCCCGGACGCGGGCGCGGACCACCCTGGGAGCGGAAGACAACCGATGATCGGACTAATGGGCAACGCTGATGGACGCCGGTGACAACCCTGGTATGTGTGACGCTCTCTCGCGGATTCGCTTTCCGCCGTGCCGATCTGCCAACGCGCCATCGCCCCAGCCCCGCCGGCGCCGGAGACGGCCGCCCGGCGGGCGCTGATTGTCGACAATCATACGATCGCGGAGCCGGGTGGATCAATGGCCGCGCGGCACCGGGGTGTTACGTGTCCGTGACGCCGGGGCGGGCGCCTTCGGCGGTGGCCGAGCGAGAGAAGGGCCGAGGCCCGGGCGTACCCCGCCGCCGGTGGGCCGCTCTGGATATTGTTGACAATCGTACGGGCGCTGCCTAGCGTTTCATCCGCCGCGCGGATCCGGCCTCTGCCGGGAGGGTGTCCTCCCGGGCGGGCGCGGGTACCGGGTAGGCGGCGGCCGGCCCCCGCGGCCGCCCACCGCGAACCTGGCCGTCCACACCGCGAACCGGGAGCCGCCCGCAGTGACCACCGGACCACCGCAGCCCGTCCACCTCGCCGTCCTGCACGGCGGCGACCTCCCGCCCGGCCACGGGGCCCTCGACTCCGACCCCCGCCTGGCGTCGGTCCGCTACGCCACCGCCGACACCCTCGGCGAGGCCCTGCCCGGCGCCACCGCCCTGTTCGTCTGGGACCTGTTCTCCGCGGCCCTGCGCACCGCCTGGCCCAAGGCCGACTCCCTGCGCTGGGTGCACGCCGCCACCGCCGGTGTCGACAACCTCATGTTCGCCGACCTGGTGGCCTCCGACGTCGTCCTCACCAACTCGCGCGGGGTGTTCGACCAGCCCATGGCCGAGTACGTCCTGGGCCTGGTCATCAGCTTCGCCAAGGACCTCCACGGCACCCGCGACCGCCAGCGCGAGCGCGTCTGGCGGCACCGCGAGACCGAGCGCGTCGCCGGCCGGCGCGCGCTGGTCGTGGGCACCGGGCCCATCGGCCGCGCCATCGCCCGCCAGTTGCGCGCCGCCGGCCTGGAGGTCGAGGGCGCGGGCCGCACCGCCCGCACCGGCGACCCCGACTTCGGCACCGTGGTCGAGGCGGCCCTGGCGCCCGCCTCGGGCCCGGGACTGGCCGACGCCCTGCCGCGCGCCGACTTCGTCGTGCTCGCCGCGCCGCTCACCGACGCCACCCGCGGCCTGGTGGACTCCCGCTTCCTGGCGGCCATGGCGCCCACCGCGCGGCTGATCAACGTCGCCCGCGGCCCCATGGTCGACGAGGACGCCCTGGTGCGGGCGCTGCGCGAGGGCGCCATCGCCGGTGCCGCGCTCGACGTCGCGCGGACCGAGCCGCTGCCCGGCTCGTCCCCGCTGTGGGACCTGCCCAACGTCATCGTCTCGCCGCACATGTCCGGCGACGTGGTCGGCTGGCGCGAGGAGCTGGTCGCGCTGTTCGCCGACAACCTGGACCGCTTCCTCCAGGGGCGCGAGCTGCGCAACGTCGTGGACAAGCGGCGCGGCTACGTGTCCGGCCCCTGACACCCCCCGCCGCACCGCCGTCCGGCGGCCCGGCGCCGTACCGCCCTCCGCGCGCAACCGCACAGCAGGAAGGACGCACACGTGAGTACCAAGTTCGACGGGCCGGCCCACACCGGCGCCGCACCGCGCCCGGAGCAGGCGCGCCCGGCCGCCCCCGACGACTCCCCGGCCTGGCTGCCGGCCACCGAGCTGCTCGCCGCCTACGCCCGCGGCGACCTCTCCCCGGTGGAGGCGACCGACGCGGTGCTCGACCGCATCGCGAGCGAGAACCCCGTGCTCAACGCGTTTTGCCTGGTGGCGGAAGACGAGGCCCGCGCCGCCGCGCGCGCCTCCGAGGAGCGCTGGCGGCGCGGCGAGCCCCTGGGCCGGCTCGACGGCGTGCCCACCTCGATCAAGGACGTCATGTTCACCCGGGGCTGGCCCACCCTGCGCGGATCGGCCACCACCCCGCCCGACCAGGAGTGGGCCGAGGACTCCCCGGCCGTGGCGCGCCTGCGCGAGCACGGCGCGGTGTTCGTCGGCAAGACCACCACGCCCGAACTGGCCTGGAAGGGCGTCACCGACAGCCCGCTGACGGGCGTCACCCGCAACCCGTGGGACCCCGCCAAGACCCCCGGCGGCTCCAGCGGCGGCGCCGCCGCTGCCGTGGCCGCCGGCATGGGCCCCCTGGCCACCGGCACCGACGGCGGCGGGTCGGTGCGCATCCCGGCGAGCTTCACCGGCATTGTCGCGCTCAAGCCCACGTGGGGCCTGGTGCCGCACTACCCGGCCAGCGCCTTCGGCAGCCTGGCCCACTCCGGGCCGATGACCCGCACCGTGGCCGACGCCGCGCTCATGCTCGACGTCATCACCGGGCCCGACCCCCGCGACTGGGCGGCGCTGGCCCCGCCCGCCCACTCCTTCACCGCGTCGCTGGACCGCCCGGTGCGCGGCCTGCGCGTCGCCTACAGCCCCGACCTCGGCCGCCTGGCGGTCGACCCCGAGGTCGCGCGCGTGGTCGCCGCGGCGGTCACGGCCTTCGAGGAGCTGGGCGCCGTGGTCGAGCAGGTCGACCCGCCGATCCCCGACTGCCTGGAGCACTTCCACATCCTGTGGTACTCCGGCGCGGCCAAGGCGACCGAGCACATCACCGGCGAGCGGCGCGAGCTCCTCGACCCCGGGCTGCGCGAGATCATCGAGGAGGGGCGGCACCACTCCGCGCAGGACTACCTCACCGCCATGGCCACCCGGATGGCCATGGGCGAGGCGATGGGCCGCTTCCACGCCGACTACGACCTCCTGCTCACGCCCACCATGCCGATCGCGGCGTTCGACGCCGGGCTGGAGGTGCCGCCCGGGTCGGCCGAGCGCCGCTGGACCAGCTGGGCCGGGTTCAGCTACCCGTTCAACATGACCCAGCAGCCGGCCGCGAGCGTGCCGTGCGGGTTCACGGCGGCGGGACTCCCGGTGGGCCTGCAGATCGTCGGGCCCCGCCACGGCGACGCGCTGGTCCTGGCGGCCGCCCGGGCGTTCGAGACGGCGCGGCCCTGGGCGCACCTGCGGCCCTGACCCCGCCCGCGCGGAGTCGGTCCACAGGCTGTGGACGGGCGCGCCGGAACGCCCGGCGCGCACCGGCCCGCGGCGGCCGGTGCGCGCCCGCGCGCCTCCGGCCGCGCGGCGGGGGCGTTACGGCCCGGCCCGAACAAGGTCGGGACCTTGGTCCCAGGCGATTCGTGGCCTTTGTCGGCATATGCTCCGCGTCGGCGGACTACCGTCGTACCAACGGCGGACACGAGCGAAGCGAGGGCCACCATGACGGCGGGCGAGCCGGGCGAGGAGTCCACCCCCATCCGGGTCTTCCTGGTCGACGACCACGAGGTCGTCCGGCGCGGCGTGGCCGCGATGCTGGAGGGCGAGGGGGACATGGTGGTCGTCGGCGAGGCCGGCACCGCCGAGCAGGCCATCGCGCGCATCCCGCTGGCCGCCCCCGACGTCGCCGTCCTCGACGTCCGGCTGCCGGGCGGGTCGGGGGTGAGCGTGTGCCGGGAGATCCGCTCCGGCCACCCCGAGATCGCCTGCCTGATGCTGACCTCCTTCGCCGACGACGAGGCCCTCTACGACGCGGTGATGGCCGGGGCCGCGGGCTACGTCCTCAAGCAGATCCACGGCGCCGACCTCGTGGGCGCCGTGCGCACCGTGGCCGCCGAGGGCTCCCTGCTCGACCCCGCCAGCGCCGGGCGCATGCTCGACCGGCTGCGCGAGGGCCCGCCCGAGCCCGACCCCCTGGCCGAGCTGAGCCCCCAGGAGCGGCAGATCCTCGACCTGATCGGCGAGGGCCTGACCAACCGGCAGATCGGCGAGCGGCTCTACCTCGCCGAGAAGACGGTCAAGAACTACGTCTCCAGCCTGCTGTCCAAGCTGGACCTCCAGCGCCGCACCCAGGCCGCGATCCTCGTGGCGGAGCTGCGCAGCAGGCGCCGCTGAGGCCTCCGCGCGCCCGGCCCGGCGCCCGCCTCAGCCCGCCCGCCGCGAGGCGTGGCCGGCCCGCTGGGAGCGCCGCGCCGCCCGCTGCTCGGCGCGCCGCCGCTCCTCCGGGTGCAGCGGAACGCTCCAGCGCAGCGCGGTGCCGCCGGTGGGCCGCGACTCCACCGCGAACTCGCCGCTGAGGGCGTCGGCGCGCTCGGCCAGGTTGAGCAGGCCGCTGCGCCGCCCGTTCTCGGAGATGCCGCGCCCGTTGTCCTGGACCTGGAGGGTGAGCCAGCGGTCGGCCTCCACCGACACGTGCACCTCCGAGGCGCGCGCGTGCCGCGCCACGTTGGCCAGGGCCTCGCCGAGCACCGCCAGGAGCTGGTCGCCGACCTCCTCGGGCACCGACGTGTCGATGGCGCCCTCCAGGCGCACGCCCGGCTGGCAGCCCAGGGAGCGCGCGGCGCCCTCGGTGGTGGCCAGGACCCGGTCGCGCAGCGTCAGGTTCTGCGGCGGCGGGGGCTGGCGCAGCGCGAACACGGTCGAGCGGATCTCGCGGATGGTCTCGTCCAGTTCGTCCACGGTGCGCTGCACCCGGTCGCCGGCCTCGGCGTCGGCGATCAGCCGCAGCGTGCTCATCAGCGTCATGGCCGAGGCGAAGAGCCGCTGGATCACCACGTCGTGCAGGTCCTTGGCGATGCGGTCGCGCTCCTCCAGCACCACCAGCCGCTCGGCGTCGCGCCGGGTCTCGGCCAGCTCCAGGGCCACCGCGGCCTGCGCGGAGAACGCGTCGATCATGCGGCGGGTGGCCTCGTTGAACGGGGAGAGCGCGTCGTGCTTGCCCAGCAGCAGCACGCCGCGGGTGTGCTCGGGCGTGCCGATCGGCACGAGCAGGCCGGGGCCGAACCCGCGGTGGGTCAGCATCGGGCAGTTGGCGTGCCGCAGGTCGGAGATGGCCACCGCCTCGCCGTTGCGGTAGACCCAGCCGCACTTGGTGTCGGACATGTCGATCGGCGTGTTCAGGATCTCCTCGGCCACCGCTCCGTCGGCGATCTTGGCGATGAGGTTGCGTTCGCTTCTGTCGGGGAGCAGGACCACCGCGATGTCGGCGCCCGACATCTCGCGCGACTGCCGCGCGAGGTAGCCGAGGACCTCGTCGGTGTCGTCGCCCGACAGCAGCCGCGTGGTGACCTCGGTGGAGGCCGCCAGCCAGCGCTCGCGCAGCCGGGTCTCCTCATACAGCCGGGCGTTCTCGATGGCCACGCCGGCCGCGGTGGCCAGCGCGGTGACGACGGCCTCGTCCTCCTCGTCGAACTCCTCGCCGTTGCGCTTCTCGGTGAGGTAGAGGTTGCCGAACACCTCGTCGCGGACCTGCACGGGCACGCCCAGGAACGAGGTCATCGGCGGGTGGCCCTTGGGGAAGCCCTGGAAGTCGGGGTGCTCGCCCAGGTCGCGCAGGCGCAGGCTGGCGCGGTCGCGGGTGGGGACCGCGAGGATGCCGGTGCCGAAGGGGAAGACGGGGATGCGGCCGGTCTCCTCCTCGGTGAGCCCGACGGGGATGAACTCGGCGAAGCGGCCGTCCTCGCCGATGACGCCGAGTCCGGCGTAGCGGGCGTCGACCAGGTTGGCCGCGGCCTGGGTGAGCCGCCGCAGGACCGTGGCCAGGTCGAGGTCGCTGCCGATGGAGAGGACGGCCTCCAGCAGGGAGTGCACGCGGTCGCGGGTCGACAGCGCCGATTCGAGGCGGACGTGCAGTTCGGAGATCAACTCGTCCAGGCCCATGTGGGGGAGGAAGGAACGTTCCGGGGTATCGGACATCGGATGCACACCTCCGGGTGCATACGTACTCGCTGCGGCCGATCGGGTGCGGCCGGTGGCGGCGCGGACGGGCTGAGGGGTGTACCCACCGCGACCGGCCCAGGGGCGATCGTCCGGCGTTACCGGTTTCCGCGGGGCGACGGACCGGGTTCAGGGCAGGATACGGCACCGGTTCGGGGAAGCGGTTTCACAGCGGCGGCCGCCGCTGTGGCGGTGCCGCGAGGGCCGCCGGGGCGCCGCCGGAGCCCCCAGGTCAGTGCGAGGGAAGGGGTGCCGTCCGCGTGCGGGGGGCGCCGGCCGGGCGGCCGGGCTCCGGGTGGCCCGCCCGGCGCGGCCGCCGGAGGCCGCCGCTCCGGGCGGCGCCGGACCGGCCCGTCCGGGGGCCCGGGCGGACATGCCGGTCCGGGCGGGCGCCGAGGGCCGATTCACCTCGCCGCGCGGCCGTCTTCCCGGGAGACTCCCCGGAGAACGAACCGGATACGCGGGGGCATACGGCGTGTACGGTGCGAGAAATTTCGCGGATCACGGTTGTGATCTGTAGCTGTCGTGCTACGGTCGCGTTCTGTCGGGGATACGGACCCTGGTTTCGGGTCCGGAATCCGTGTGGGCCCCGGTGTCCGAAACCGGGGCATCCCGCCGCCCCGATCCAGTGGCGTCCGGCGTCTTCTTCGAGACCGCCGGCCCCACCGGCCCACCCTGGGGCACCGCGGGAGACCGCGGCGCACAGCACTCCACCGCCACGGCGAAGGGACCGCCATGCCGACCACCGGCCGCACGGGACGCGCAGCGCGCGTCGCCGCGGCCGTGCGCGCGGCCGGGCGGACTCCCGCGCGCCGGTGGCTGCTGGTCGCCGGGGTGCTCGCCGGCGCGTGGTTCGCCGGCGCGGCTCCGGCCGCGGCCGACGCCGCGCTCCAGGGGCAGTTGGGCGCCGGAGCGAACGCCGTGAGCGAGCGGGTGGCGGACACCCCCGCCGGCGCCCACGGCGCCGGAGCCGGCGCCGAGGCGCCCGTCCCGGCCGCCGGCGCGCCCGCCGCCGAGACACCGCCGCAGCCGGCATCCGCCGACACCGCGGTGCCGGTGGAGCCTCCCGCGCCCGAACCCCCCGCCGTTCCCGAGGCCTCCGCCCCGGCTCCGGCCGCGGACGCGGTGGACCCGGCCGACACGGACCCGGCTCCGGGATCCGGCGGCCCCTCGCGCGCCTCCGGCGCCGGCAAGGGAGGCTCCGCGGACCTGGGCACCGCCGTGGACGCGGTGCGCGGTATCGGCCGCGACGCCGGCCGCGCGGTCCCGCTCTCCGTCGGACCGCCCGACCACGCCGCCGCCGACTCCGTCGCCGCGGCCTCCGGCCGCCCGTCCGCCGGCCTGCCCGACCTGGGCATGAGCCCCTTCGCGCCCGGCCTGGGCCGCGGCGCGGCCGTGCTCCCCGGGCTCGACCTGACCGGCGCGCCCGCCGCCCAGCCGGACGGCGACACCGCCCGGCGCACCGCCGGCGACTCCGCCGGCCGCGCGGACGACGACCGGCACGCCCGGACCGCCCCGCGCGGCGGGACGGCCCCGTCCGCCGGCGCCGCCGCTCTCACCGTGCCCGCCGCCGACGCGGCGGCCGAGCCCGCCGACGGCGCGGAGACCGGTTCGGTGCCCGACGCCGCCGACCCGCCAGCCTCCGCCGCCACGGTCGGCTCCGCCCCGCAGGCCCCCCAGTACGGCGGCTTCTGCGCGGCCTACCTCCCGGTGGCCTCCTCGGCCGCGCCGGCCGCCGGGCTGCTGCCCTGCGACCGCCGCGCCCTGGCCGCGGCTCCCCGCGACCTCGGCGGCGAGCCCACCTTCTCGCCCGACTAGCCGGCCCGCCCCGCCGCGTTCGCGCACCGGTGTCCCCGCGCCCCGGTCCGGCACGCGCGCCCTCTCCGGCGACCGGCTCCAGCGGCGCTGCGCCCGGCCCTCCAACGGCCCGGCCGCACCCCGCCCTCTGGAGGCTGACGTGAGCCCCGCGCTCCCCGGCCCCGCGCCATCACGGCGCCCGGCACGGCACAGCGGGCGCACCGACCGCGAGGTTCACGTCAGTCCGAGGTCCGCCAGACACTCAGGCTGATCCCGGTGTCCCGTCTCCGTGCGCGCCACGCACGGTCGCGGCGCACCCGGGAGAGCAAGACCCCACAAGACAACGCACCGCGCACGGGCCCCCGGCCAGGGCTCCGGACGCGGCGGGCGGACTCCGGGTCCGCCCACAGGCAACGCAGACCGCACGAACAGACCACTCGGAAGGACGTTTTCCATGTTCCAGTTCGCTCGCAGCTCCGCCAAGGCCGCTCTGGTGGCGGTCGGTGCCGCAGGTTTCGTCGCGTTCGGCGCGGGTGTGGCCGGAGCCGACGTCACGGGCGCCATGAGCGCAACTGACTCCCTCCCCGTCACCGACTCGCCCGCCGTGGTGGGGCTGCCCGCCGGCCTCGGCGGCACCGTCACCCACCTGGCCGAGAACGCGGACCTGGCGACCGCGCTGCCCGCGCCCGGCACCGAGAACGTGGCGACCCCGCTGGGCGACATGTCCCACGTGGGACCGCAGGTCCAGCGGCACCTCGACACCACCCAGGGCCACGTCGACCGCGTGGGGCGGCTCGTCGGCACGGGCGGGGCCACCCTCCCGCAGACGGCGCCGCTGCCGGGTGAGTCCGAGCTGCCGACCGCCCAGACCCTGCCCGCGGCCGACGTCGTGCCCGACTCCCGCGGCCCGCTGCCCCTGCCCCAGGCCACCGAGCTGCTGCCCGCCGTGCACGGCGTGACCGGCACCGTGCACAGCACGGCCAACCAGCTGCTGCACGAGGGCGGCACGCTGCCGCTGAGCCACGAGGTCCACCGGACCGCCGAGCTGCCGGGGCTGCCGGTCAACGGGGTGAACGGGACCGTGCACAGCACCGCCAACCGGCTGCTGCCCGCCGGGGGCACGCTGCCCATGAGCAACGAGGTCCCCGGCACCCGCGAGGTGCCGGTCGCCGTGGACGGCACGCCCGCCGAGATCGCCGGTGCGGCGACCGGCCTGGCCGTCGAGCGCACCGTCGGCACGCTGCTGCCGCGCACCACCGAGCAGACGCGCGAGCTGGCCGCCCAGCTGCCGGAGCTGCCCGAGCCCTCCACCGCCGCCGTGACCGACGCCCTGCCCGAGGTCCCGGTGACCCTGGACGCCCAGGGCGGCGACCTCGGCGCACTGGAGGAGGCCGGCGTGCCCGGCGCGGCCGAGGTGAACCAGGGCGTCGAGACCGTCAACCAGCAGGCCCCCTCGGTCGAGGAGGTGGCCCAGCAGGTCGACACCGAGCAGGCCGTGGCCGACGTCGTGGAGTCGGCCGGCACCGGCGCCGGCGCGACCGGCGTGGTGGACGCGGCCCAGGGCGTCGGCCTGCCCACGATCTAACCCTGGAGGCGCCGCCCCTCCGGTCCGCCTCCGGCGGCGGAGGGGGCGCCGAACCGGGCGCGCGGTGGCCGCGCCGCGGGGGCGTCCTGGGAACTGTGGGGGTTCCCGGGCCGCCCTGGCGCGGCCCCGCCGCCCAGCCTCCCCCACCCCTGGTGGGCGGAGTGCGGGGGCCTCGGGCGCAGCGGTAGCAGGTTCCGACCCGTGGGAAGCCCCGGAGACTGTGGGGGTCGTCCGGGGCGGGGTGAGCGGAGCCGGCGCCGCCCGAGGCCCCCTTCTTCGTGCCCGGCGCCCGCGGGCGCCGCCGCCCGGCCGGTCCTTCGGCACCGGGCGTGAACGGCGCAAGGCCCGGTCCCCGTGGCGGGGACCGGGCCCTGTCCGGTCGGTGCGGCGGCGGGGCCGCCGGGCGCTACTCCTGGAAGTGGGGCGAGCCCGGGGTGCCCGGCTTGGAGGTGTCGTCGGCCTCGCCGGTGGCGCTGTTGGAGACCCAGTCGTCCCACGAGCGCTGCCAGAAGCCCCAGCCGTTGTTCCACTCCAGCTCGCGGGCGGTGCCGGTGATGTCCACCGGGTCGCCCAGGAGGCTGTTCTCGTAGAACCACTGGGAGTCGGCCGTGCTCATGTTGACGCAGCCGTGGCTGGTGTTGGCCTCGCCGAGCTGGTAGTTCCAGTCGGCGGTGTGCAGGAACTCGCCGGAGTTGGAGATGCGGACCGCGTAGGCGACGAACTCCTCGTAGTACTCGGGGGAGTCGGGGGAGACCCCGAGGGTGTCGTTGCTCATGCGGTAGTTGGTCTGGAACTCCATGGTCACGTGGGTTCCGCTGGTGGTGGTGTACGCCTCGGTGGTGGCCATGCCCAGGCTGACCGGGAACTCCTTGATCACCTCGCCGTCGCGCTCCACGGTCATGTGGTGCTCGTCCTCGTCGATCGTGGTGATCTGCTCGCGGCCCACCTGGAAGGAGAACTCGCGGTCCTCGACGCCGTAGACGCCCTCGGCGGCCGCGACGCCGGCCAGGTGCAGGTTGACGTCGACCCGCTGGCCGGGCTCCCAGTACTTCTCGGGCCGGAACACCGCCTGCTGGTCGGTGACCCAGTTCCACGCGCCCTGGGCGGGCTTCTCGGAGGTGACCTCCATGGCCGCCTCGACCTGCGCCTTGTTCTCGACCGGCAGGTCGAAGTCGACGATGATCGGCATGCCCACGCCGACCTCCTCGTCGGCGGCGGGCACGACGTTGGCGATCTCCAGCCGCTGGCCCTCGACGGCGGGCGCGGTGCTGAACTCGCTGATCACCTCGGTCTCCTTGCCCGCCTCGTTCTCGGCGACGGCGGTCACGGTGACCTCGCTGCCGGGGGTCAGCGTCCAGTCGCTCACCCACTCGGTCTTGTCCTTGTTGAGCGTGCCGGTCATGCCGGAGTCGCCCTGGCCCTCGGCGACCGACTGCTCGACCTGGACGTCGGTGATGGTGCCGCCCTGCGCGCTGACCACGATGGGGGAGTCCGGGCGGACCTCGGAGCCGCCGTCCTCGGGGGTGATGGTGACCTCGGCCTGCGGGGCCGAGGGCTCCTCGTTGGCGAGGTCGCCTTCGCCGGTGCTGCAGGCCGAGGCCGCGAGCAGGACGGTGGCGGCCACACACAGCGCGGCGGCCGGAGAGCGGGAGATGCGGAAGGTCACGTCGGGGGTCCTCCAGGTCGTCGTGAGCGGGGGTGTGCTCCCGGTCGTGGCGGTGGGGAGGGTGCCATCGCGAGGGGAGCGGGGGCGCGCGGGGCCGCTGTGCGGTGCGGGACCGATGGTGCCCGACATTGTGACGCGCGGACAGGGTGGTTTGGTTCGCGGAAACTCGGTTTTTGTTGGGAATTATCGGGAAGTCCGTGCTGGTGACGGGCCGTAACGGGCGGAACCGCCCGTCTCGCCCGTCCCCCGGCTAGTGCCGTGCGCCCGCCGCGCCGGCGGTGTCCGCCGCGTCCCCGGTGCCGTCGCCCAGCCCGTTGGCGCACGGGTTCGACGTTGCGTCGCGGCCCTGGACCCGGCCGGCCGGATCGGTGCCGTCGGCCTGGCCGCTCACCGGCGACACCGCCGCCTCGGACGGTGCCGCCGCCTCGGTGGACTCCCCGGGGGCGACCGGCTCGGCACCGGGGGCGGGGGGCGCCGGCGCCGCCGCGCCGTCCCGCTCCTCCTCGGCGCCGCCGCCGGTCACCAGGAACTGGTCGTCCACGGGCCGGTCGTTCTTGATGGCGGCGAAGAGCTCGGCCGAGAGCTCGGGGTCCCACACCACGCGGTTGGGGTCGAAGGGGGCCTGCTGCCAGGGCACGGTGTAGAACGCGATGTCGGACAGCTCCACCCCGGCGAGCGTGGAGCCGATCGAGATCATCGTCGGCAGGTCGAAGTCGTCGTCGGTGCCGGTGTGCTCGGTGACCGCCTCCAGCAGCGCGGTGGTTTTGCGCGGGTCGGTGAGGACCCCGCTGCCGGTGACCTCGTCGGCGAGGGCGCCGAGGAACATCTGCTGGCGGTCGATGCGGCCGATGTCGCCGCCGTCGCCGATCTCGTAGCGGGCGCGGACGAACGCCAGCGCCTCCTCGCCGTCGAGCCGCTGGCGGCCGGCCTCCAGGTCGAGCTGGGCGCGCACGTCGCGCATGGGCTCGGGGATGCACATCTCGACGCCGCCGATGGCCTCCACCATGTCGCGGAAGCCCACGAAGCTCAGGTGGGCGAAGTGGTCGATGCGGACGTCGGTCAGCGACTCGATGGTCTTGACGACGCACGGCGGGCCGCCGTGGAAGAGCGCGGCGTTGATCATGCCGTAGTAGCTCTCGGTGCCCTCGGTCTCGCCGTAGGGCGCGCAGTCGGGGATCTGCACGAGGGAGTCGCGGGGGAAGTTGACCACCTGCACGCCGCCGTCGGGGGAGATGTGGGCGAGCATCAGCGCGTCGGAGCGCTCGCCGACGAAGTCCCGGCCGCCGTAGGCGGCGTTTCCGCCCTCGCGGCCGTCGGAGCCGATGAACAGGATGTTGAGGTCGTCGCCGATCTTGTCCGGGCGCTCCTCCTCCACCAGAGCGGCGTCCAGGTCGTGGCGGACCATGTTGGCGCGCAGCGACCGGTAGTAGGCGTAGGAGGTGCCGGTGCCCGCCACCAGGAGCGCCGCCACGGCCGCGGCGGTCCACGCCAGCGCCCGCCGGCGGCGGCGGCGCGGGGGCGCGGGGGTGTCCGCGCCGCCGGGCGTGCCGGATTCGGAGGTGTCGCCGGGGTTCTCGGCCTCCGGGGCGGTGGAGGCGGCGTCGTCGGCGGAGGCGTCGTCGGGCATGCGCGGTCTTCCCGTCGGGAGGGCTGGCGCGCGGTCAGGGGCCGTGCGCGGGGCAGGAGGCGCTGGCGTTCGGTGTCAGCGTGTCAGCGAAAGGGGCGGCGCAAAGCGCGCGCGGGGCGAGGCCGCGGGCGGCGGAAAGGGAAAGGGGCCGCCGCGGTGCAGGGGTGATCCTACGAGAACGCGCGCGGAAGCGCGCGTGCGACTCGCGGGGTTTTCTGGGGCTTTCAGGTGTGGTGTCCGGTTATGGCAGGGGGAATTCGTCCACTGTTCTCGCGGGATTACCCGTGACCGAAACCCGGGGCGGTGGTGTGGTGCGATGCTCCGGCGTCCCCCGGGTTCCGGTCGCGGCCGGCGTGGCCGGCGGGCCGCGTCAGGTCCGCGGGCGGGACCAGAACCCCGACACCAGGCCCACGCCGATGATCGCCAGGACGAGCTGGGTGATCAGCTCCCACCAGTCGACGCCGGGAGTGTCGGCGTAGCCGAACAGGCCCGCGATGAGCGTGCCGATGATGGCCGCCACCATGCCCACGAGGATGGTGAGCCAGATCGAGATGTTCTGCTTGCCCGGCAGGATGAGCCGTGCCAGCACACCGATGATCAGACCGATGATCAGCGCGCTGATGATGCTGAGGATGATCTCCATGATGGTCCCCCTCCGGATTGGAATGCCATCACGAACGGTTATTTCCCGAATGCGTCGTAGGATGCGTGGGTTTGCCGGTTTCCTGGCCGCCGGGCGCTCCTGACCTGCGCGGACGGCGCCGGGGCGGGGTGCCGCGGTCGGCGCGGACCCCGGTCGCCCCCGGTGTCCGGGCCCCCGGAGGCGCCCCGTGCCGGGGCCGCGGGCCGCCCGCGCGGGGGCCGGGGCCGGTGTCGAGCCGAACCGGCCCGGGCGGCCGCGATCGTCTCGCCGGATACCTGGTTTGGTCTCCGGGCGTCTTACCGGCCCGCCGAGAATTGGCCGTCTTCGGCCATGGATTTGGGTTTAACGGAGAAGATGAGCGGTTTTTTCATTGTTTCGCATTGGTGAAGAGGCATGTCACCCGCTGTCGTCGGATGACCTGATGCCCCCTGTCGATCATCGTGGGCGAGAGATCCGGTATTTCCCGGTATGTGGCTGGTCTGTCGCAGGGCGTGATCTTCACTTAGGGTTTCGAGTCATTCACCGTTGGTTCGGTGGATGCGGCGGGTCCGGGTCCACAAGACCCCGCCCGCCGGGGGTTCGTGACCGGGATGCACGCCCGGGCACGCCTATTCCCTTGTTCACCCCGCTCAAGGAGTACGGCACGTGCGAAAATCCCCCCTTATCACGGCAATCGGCGGCGTAACCCTGTCCCTCGGCCTCGTCGCCGCCGCCACCACCGCGGCATCGGCCGACCCCGCCCCCGCGACCGCGGCCCCGCAGCAGTTCGCGGCCATGCAGAGCGACCTCGGCCTGACCGCCGCCGAGGCCCAGACCCTGCTCCAGCAGGAGGACCGCGCCCGCTCGCTCGAACGTGAGCTGCGGGCCGACCTCGGCGCCGACTTCGGCGGCGCGGTCTTCGACAGCGACTCCGGCGAACTCACCGTCTCGGTCACCGACGCGTCGGCGGTGGAGGCCGTCGAGGACGCCGGAGCCCAGGCCGAGGTGGTCGAGCACGGCGAGCGAGCCCTCGACGCCGTCGTGGCCGACCTCAACGACTCCGCGCCCAAGCCGGGCACCGGTGTCACCGGATGGTACGTCGACGTCGCCGCCGACACCGTCGTCATGACGGTCGAGCGCGGCGAGGAGGCGGCCGGCGAGGCGCTGATCGCCGAGGCCGGAGTCTCGCCCGAGGCGGTGCGCATCGAGGAGAGCGCGGAGGCACCCAAGACCTTCGCCGACATCATCGGCGGCAACGCCTACTACATCAACAACAGCTCCCGGTGCTCCATCGGGTTCGCCGTGACCGTCGGGTTCGTGACCGCCGGCCACTGCGGCAGCACCGGCGCCACGGCCACCGGCGCCAACGGCGGTACCGGCCGGTTCTCCGGCTCGGTGTTCCCCGGCAGCGACATGGGCTACGTCACCGCCACCAGCAACTGGACGCCCACCCCCCGCGTCAACAACTACTCCGGCGGAACGGTGACCGTCACCGGTTCCAGCCAGGCCACCCTCGGCTCCTCCATCTGCCGCTCCGGCTCCACCACGGGCTGGCGCTGCGGGACCATCCAGGCCCGCAACCAGACGGTCGTCTACGCCCAGGGCACCGTGCGCGGACTCACCCGCACCAACGTCTGCGCCGAGCCGGGCGACTCCGGCGGCTCCTGGGTCAGCGGCAGCCAGGCCCAGGGTGTGACCTCCGGCGGCTCCGGCAACTGCCGGACCGGCGGCACCACCTACTACCAGGAGGTCAACCCGATCCTCCAGCGGTGGGGCCTGACCCTCGTCAGGGGCTGACCCTCTCCGCGTGAACACGGCGGCGGCCCCGGTGCCCGGCACCGGGGCCGCCCTCGCGCGCGGCTAGTCGTTCCAGAACGCGCTGTGGGCGTCGTCCTCGGTGTCCGGCTCGGCGGCCGCCTTGGCCTTGGACCGCCGGGCGGGCTTGGCGGGCTCGGCCGCGGTCTCGCCCTTGCCGTCCTCGGCGCGCGGCTTGCGCCGGATGCGTCCGCGCGGTGCGGGGGCGGCGGGCTCCTCGGCGGCGGGCCCGCTCTCGGGGACGGCGATCGGGCCGGTCTTGGCGGCGATGGCCGGTGCGGCGCCGGTGTCGTCGGCGGCGGCCGCCCGGCCGCCTCCGGCGTGGATGTTCAGCGCCTCGTCCTCCACGTCGAGCATCCGCTGCACCGAGGCGGGCACGGCGGGCAGCCGCTCGCCGCGGAAGTGCGCGCCCAGCACCTCCAGCGCGTGGTCGCACAGCGCCCGCCGGCCCAGGGCCGGCGTCACGCCGCTGAGCCGCTGCAGTTCGGGCAGCCGGATCTCGCGCATCAGCCGGACCAGGGCGCGCATCCGCTCGCGCGTGCGGCGGTCGGCGATGGCCACGCACATCACCTCGGCCTCGGCGAGGGCGTCGGTGGGCTCGGCGCCGTCGGCGTCGGCGGCCTCGCGTTCGGCGATGAACAGGCTGGTGAGCCGGCGCGTGGAGTCGCGGGTGGCGATCCGGACCTCGCCCCGGCGGACGTGCCGCGCCTGCAGCCAGGTCACCACGACGCTGGTGACGAGGCTGACCGCGGCGCCCGTCAGGACGAGCAGCAGGTCTTGCACGGGGACCTCCGAACGGAGTGCGGGGGGTGCGTGCCGTCCCGCGCGGCATCGGTTGAGCCGCGAGCATTCGCGAAGTACGGGCGGATTGTCAAGCGCGCCGGTGCGCGGGGCGGTGCGGCGCGCGGCCGCCGCGCCGCACCGGCCGCGGCGCCGGAGGGCCTCCGCGCGGCGGCCCGCGGCCCTGTTACCCCCGGTCACCGGCGTTGGGGGCCTTGACACGCGCGCGGCCGCCGATATCAACTTGCTCCACCCCGGGCGCCGACACTTTCGAACGGCGCCCTCGGGAGCCGGGCGCGAGGACGGACCGGTGGGGCCGCCGGTGAGGGGAGGGCGCGCCCGCGCCGGTCGCGAACCGGTCCCGGGCCCAGGCGGTCTGGGACCGGTCCCCGCGGCGTTCCCGCTCCCGGGCGGCCGGGGCGGCGCGGGGTAGGCTGCCCCCCATGCCTCCGTTCTCCCACGGCGCACCCGGCCCTATCTGGCGGCCCGCGCCGGGCGGCTGGCCGGTGCCCGGCCAGGCCGGCGCCCAGGTCCTGCGGCCGAGCGCCGGGGCTGCCGACTACCTGCGGTTCCTGCTGGGCTACCTGCCGCTGCTGGCCGCGCTGTTCGTGGTCGTGCTGCTGCTGGGCGCCGTGTTCTTCGAGACCGCCGCCGAGGGCACCGGCACGGCCGGCGGGATCGCGGTGGGCCTGCTGGTGGTGGTGCCGATGGCGGCCCACCTGGTGTGGAAGCTGCGGCGCATGTTCACCGGTACCGCCGTGGTGGTGTCGCCCCGGGGCGTGGAGCTGCGCGACAGCCTGGGGTTCGAGGTGCGGCTGGCCTGGACCGACGTGGTCGCGGTCGACACCGTGGTGGACCGCTTCAGCCCGGCCCGGGGTGTGCGCCTGGGCGACCGCGCCGATCCGGGCGCCCCGGTGGTGCGGGCGCCGGAGTTCCGCTCCCGCGGCCTGATCGGCTGGGGCGAGCGGGTGGTCCCGGCCCGCGCCCCGCGCTTCGTGCGCCGCCGCCTGGCCGCCCAGCCGCGCGACCTCGCCACCGGCCGCTTCCTGGTGGCCGTGGGGTTCGGCGCGGCGGGCGCCGCCGGTCCCGACAACCCGCTGCTGCGCGCGGCGCGCCACCACCGCCCCGACCTCTTCCCCCGGTTCCCCCAGGGCTGAGGCGCCGGGGGTCAGTGCCCCGGCAGGGTGGTGAGCCGGTTGAGCACCGGGACGAGTTGGGCCTCCTCGTAGTCCAGGTGGGCGGTCAGTTCGGCCGAGAGGCGGTCGAGGTCGTCGGCGAGGCGGGCGGTGCGCCCGCCGTCGGGGCCGTCATGGTCGGGGCCGTCCTCCAGTTCGGCGACCGCGGCGCGGATTCGGGCGAGCAGCCGCGCCACCACGGCGTGCTCGCGGCGCAGCCGCTCCAGGGCGGCGGTCAGCTCGGGGAAGTCGGCGCCCAGGGCGGGGAACAGCGCGGTGTCCTCCTCGCCGTGGTGCTCGTGCAGCCGGTCGCAGAAGGCGAGGCAGTGGCCGCGCAGCTGCTCGGCGAGCGGCGGCGCGCCGCGTCCGCGCGGTGCCAGGCCGCGGCGGAGCCGGTCGGCGTCCTCGCGCAGGGCCGCGAGGTCCCGTCGGAAGCCGTCGTGCAGTCGGACCAGTTCGTCGCCCCACGCCACGAGGCGCTGTGCGGTGCCGTCGGCGGGTCGGTCTGCCATGGGTGCTCCCTGTCCAAGGCCGCGGCCTTTTCGGTACGGTGTACGTGAAGAGTTCGTAGTTCAACACGTACGACGTACGTAGTCAAGGGGGTGGCCATGCCCGCACCGCGCAGGTTCAGCCGGGCCCGGCTCCAGGAGGCGGCCCTGGCGCTGGTCGACGCCGAGGGTCTGGACGCCCTGAGCATGCGCTCCCTGGCGGCGGCGCTGGGGACCGGGGCGATGACCCTCTACAACTACGTCGAGGGGCGCGAGGGGCTGGAGGCCCTGCTCGTCGAGGCGGTCATGGCCGAGGCGGTCTGCGAGGGCGTGCCCAGCGACGACTGGCGCGCCGACGTGCGGGCCCTGGCGCGGGCGACGTGGCGGTCGGTGCGGGCGCACCCCGACGTGATCCCGCTGATCCTCACCCGCCGCACCTTCGACGAGCCCACCCTGCTCCAGGGCGAGGCGCTGCTGGACGCGCTGGCGCGCGGCGGGCGGACGGGGCGGGATCTGCTCGTGGGCCTGCGCGTGGTCACCGGCTACGTCATGGGGTTCGCCCAGGCGGAGCTGGCCGGTCCGCTGTCGGCCGGCCGCGGCGAGAGCGTCGCGGAGATCACCGACCGGGTGCGCGCGCTGCCCCCCGAGCGGTTCCCGCGGCTGATCGACGCCGCGGCCGCGGCGTCGGGCAGCGACCCCGGCGCGGAGTTCGAGGCCGGGCTGGACGTCGTCATCGCGGGGCTGGACGCGGCGCCGTCGGCGTGAGGCCGGCCGGCGCCGCCGCGCGTGCCGCCGCTAGCGCAGTTCCCGCTTGAGGATCTTGCCGGTGGCGTTCATCGGCAACTCGTCGCGGAACTCCACGATCCGCGGGTACTTGAAGGCGGCCATGGCCTCCCGGCACCACGCCACCAGCTCCTCCTCGGTGATGGCGGCGCCGGGCTCGCGCACCACGAACGCCTTGACCTCCTCGCCGTGGGTCTCGTGCGGCACCCCCACGACCGCCGCGAGCGAGACCGCCTCGTGGGTCATCAGGACCTCCTCGACCTCGCGCGGGTAGACGTTGAACCCGCCCCGGATGATGAGGTCCTTGGCGCGGTCGATGATGTAGTAGTAGCCGTCGGAGTCGCGCCGGGCGATGTCGCCGGTGCGGAACCAGCCGTCGCGTATCACCTCGGCCGTGGCCTCGGGCCGGTTGTAGTAGCCCTTCATCACGTTGTGGCCGCGCACGGCGATCTCGCCGGGGCCCTCGCCCTCGACCGTGTTCCAGTCGTGGTCGATCAGCTTCATCTGCACGCCCCAGATGGGGAACCCGATCGAGCCCGGCTTGGTGGGCCGGTGCGGCTGGTTGAAGCTGGCCGTGGGCGCGGTCTCGGACAGGCCGTAGCCCTCCAGGATCCGCACGCCGAACGTCGCCTCGAAGTCCTTGAGCACCTCCAGCGGCATGGCCGAGCCGCCCGATACCGCCGTGCGCAGGGTGGTGGGCACCTCCAGGCCGCCGGCGCGCACCGCCGACAGCATCGCCCAGTACATGGTGGGCACCCCGGCGAAGATCGTGACCTTCTCCCGGCGCATCAGCTCCACCGCCTCGGCCGGCTCGAAGCGCGGCATCAGCACCAGCGTCCCGGCGCGGCGCACGGCGACGTTCATCACCGAGCTCTGCCCGAAGGAGTGGAACATCGGCAGCACCGAGAGGGTGACGTCGCCCTCGGGGGAGCGCTCGGTCATCTCGTCGGAGACGATCGCGTTCATCAGCATGTTCTGGTGCGTCAGCTCGGCGCCCTTGGGGCGGCCGGTGGTGCCGCTGGTGTAGAGGATGACGGCGGTGTCGTCGGCGCGGGTCTGCACGGACTCGAACCGGTCGGAGACGCCGTCGAGGGCGGCCCACAGGGTCTCCGCGCCCTCGATGGAGGACTCGGTGGCCAGCGGCGCGGCCGGGAGCACGAGGAAGTGCTCGGTCTTGGGCGCGGCGTCGAACGCCTCTTTGCCGCGCCGGCCCAGGGGCAGTTCGGGCGTGCCCTCGAAGCAGAACAGCGCCTTGGCGTCGGAGTCCTCCAGGAAGTAGGCGATCTCGCGGGCCTGCGACAGCACGTTGAGCGGGACCACCACCGCGCCCGCCTTGAGCGCGCCGAAGTAGACGGCCGGGAAGTAGGGCAGGTTCGGACACGCCAGCGCGACCTTGTCGCCGGGGCCGACGCCGCGCGCCACCAGCAGGTTGGCCACCTGGTTGGCCAGCGCGTCGAGCATGGCGTAGGGGACGCGCAGGTCGCCCTGGACGAGGGCGACGCGGTCGGGGTTGTTGCGGGCGCTGTCCTCCAGCAGGACGGCGAGGTTGAGCATGGGGGGTCCCTCCTCCGTACGGCACGGGGTGTGTCGAGTGCCATAGTGGCAGAGAAGGATACCGACTGGTAGGTACGCGCGGGAGGGGGTGGCGGGCGGCCCGCCCGCGGCGGCTCGCCGGCGGGCCGCCGCTCGGGTCAGTCGATGCCCGGGTGGCCGACCAGGTCGAGGCTGCGCCGCCACAGTTGGGCGCGGGCCGCGGGGTCCTGGGCCTGGGGGTCGGGACGGGCCGGGCGGGTGCGGTCGAAGAACGCGCCGGTCGTGTTCGCCAGGTCCGGGTCGGTGACCAGCCGGTACGTGGCCTCGACGCCCGCCTCCAGGGTGTCGACGTGGTGGCCGAGTTCGGTGAGGACCATCTTGGTCGGCATGTAGGTGGAGGGGTGGAGGCTGTTGAAGGTGACCTCCTCGGCCGGGACGCGGCGCGCGAACTCGATGCCCGACATGATCTGGGCCAGCTTGCTCTGGCCGTAGGCCGGATGCCGTGGTAGCCGCGCTCCAGCATGAGGTCGTCGAAGTCCAGGGCGTGCTGGCCCAGCGAGGTGACGTTGACGACGCGGGCGGGCGCCGAGGCGCGCAGCAGGGGCAGCAGGTCGAGGGTGAGCGCGAACCCCGCCAAATAGTTCACGGCGAAGCGGAGTTCGTGGCCGTCGGCGCTGGTGCGGCGGTCGCGGCCGTCGGGTTCGCCCGCGCCGATCCCCGCGTTGCTGACCAGGACGTCGAGGCGGTCGGTGTGCTCGCGCACCTCGGCCGCGAGCCGGCGGGCCTGCGCAAGGTCGGCGAGGTCGGCGCGGAAGGTGGCGGGTGCCGCGCCCGCGGGGTGGGAGGCGCCGACCTCGGCGGCGGTGCGGGCGAGGCGGTCGGGGTCGCGGCCGTGCAGGAGCAGGGCGGCGCCGTCGCGCGCCAGGCGGTGGGCGAGGGCCCGGCCGAGGCCGTCGGTGGCCCCGGTGATGAGCACGGTGGGTGCGTTGGCCATGCGTGGTCCCTTGGGTCGGGGAAGGAGGGGGCGCCGGCCGCCGCGGAGGCGGGCCGGACCCGCGCGGCCCATGCTAGCCGAATTCGAGACGATACGGTTCGAATTAAAAGGTGGAACCCTTGCGGGTGGAGAAGCCACTTGCCAGAGTGGAAAGTAGTTGCCATGCTGTCCTGTGGAGCGACCGGTCGGCCGGGCCGCCGCTCCGCCCACTCCACCGGCAGGGAGGTCGCATGCGGCGCGAAGAAGCACTCGAAGCCCTGGTGGCGGCGCAGGACATCACCGAGCGCGTGCGGCGCCGCGGGCGCTGGTACGCCGGCTACTCGGCCGGGTTCGGGGTGATCACCGTGGCGCTCGTACTCGCCGTGGGCCTGTGGCCCTCTCCGATGGGCGCCGTCGTGGCCACGCCCCTGGCGGTCGCGGGCTTCGCCGCGCTCACGGTCTACTGCCTGCGCCGGCCCATGAGCCCGCGGCGGCACGCCGCCGTCCACCTGACCTCCATGGGGTTCTGGTCGGCCGCCTACGTCGCCGTCCTGGTGGTGGGCGCCACGGCGTTCCCCGGATCGGCGGCGTGGTGGGTTCCCGGGGCCCTGGTCTGCGCCCTCCCGCCGTTCGCGGCGGCGCTGTACACCCTGGCGCGCACGGCGGAGCCGCGGGCATGACCCATCCCCGCGCGCGCCTCGACGACACCATCCACGCGCCGGTGCGCTTCTCGATCATGGCGGCGCTGGCCGCCGCCGACGAGGCCGACTTCCGGTTCCTCCGCGACACCGTCGAGGTCTCCGACTCCGCGCTGTCCAAGCAGCTCTCCACGCTGGAGGGAGCCGGCTATGTGCGGGTCCGCAAGACGTTCGTCGGCCGCCGGCCGCGCACGTTCCTCGCCCTCACCCCGCAGGGGCGCGAGGCGTTCGAACGCCACGTCCAGGCGCTGCGCGACATCGCGGCGGGGGCGGGTGTGGAGCTTCCGGAGCCGTCGAGCAGCGGGCATGGCCCCGCATAGCCGCCGCACCCGGGCGCTCTTCAGGCGGCGTGCCCGGCCGAGCCCCCGGGCGTGGCACCTGGCCGCACCCGGGCGCCGTGCCGGGCCGGAAACCCGTTGACCTCCAGTGCGCTTCAGGTCGCACAATGGCGGGCACCGGAACCCCGGCCCGGGACCCGGCCCCACCATCTAGCCGCGAGGAGCAGCCCATGTCCGGCGCCCTGCCCGCCGACCTGTTCGACTCCGCCTACCAGCACCGGTCCGCGCCGTGGGTGATCGGCGAACCCCAGCCCGAGGTCGTCGCCCTGGAGCGCGCCGGAGCGATCACCGGCACCGTGCTCGACCCCGGGTGCGGCACCGGTGAGCACACCATCCACCTGGCGCGGCTCGGCTACGACGTCGTCGGATTCGACTTCGCGCCGCGCGCCGTCGAACTCGCCCGCGCCAACGCCGCCGAGAAGGGCGTCGAGGCCCGGTTCGAGGTGGCCGACGCCTTCGCGCTCGCCGAATCCGGGCGCCGGGTCGACACCGTCGTCGACAGCGCCCTGTTCCACGTGTTCAGCGACCCCGACGACCGCGCCGAATACGTCCGCAACCTGCACGCGGTGTGCCGCCCCGGCGGGGTGGTGCACGTGCTCGCCCTGTCCGACGCCGAACCCGGGTTCGGCCCGCGCATCAGCGACTCCGTCATCCGCGACGCCTTCGGCGAGGGCTGGGAACTGGAGGAGCTGCGCCCGGCCCGCTACCGGTGCATCGCCATCGAGGGGGTCGCCGACTCCCTGGGCCTCACCCCGGGCGAACCCGTCGACCAGGCGGCGTGGCTGGCCCGCGTGCGCCGAGTGTGACACCGCCGCGTCCCGGTGGCCGGGGTGGGGAGGCGGCCCGGGTGGACGTGAGCCGGGGCGGCCTTTCGCCGGCGCACTAGCCGGAACACCAGCGCCGGCCCCGGTGGGGCGCGCGAGCGGTGTGTCCCACCGGATGGGCCCGCCCGGCCGCCGGCTCCGGCGGCCCGCCGCCCGGGACCCGTGCGCGCCGCGCCGGGCCCCGGGGTGGGATCCGATGCGCGTCAGGGGGTGAGCGGGGTGCCCGACAGCGGGCTCGGGGCCGTCGCCGCGGCGTCGTCCAGCACCGCCGCGCCCTCCGGCTCCGCGCGCTCGCGCGGGGCGGGCACCATGGGCACCTGCGGCAGGTCGTGGCCCAGCCGGTCGCGCTTGGCGGTCAGGTAGGCGAGGTTCTCGTCGTTGGGCGCCGCCAGCAGCGGCACGCGCGCCGCCACCCGGATCCCGTGCGACTCCAGGGAGCGGATCTTGTGGGGGTTGTTGGACAGCAGCCGCACCGATCCGATGCCCAGGTAGGCCAGGACCCGCGCCGCCGGGCCGTAGTCGCGCACGTCGACCGGCAGGCCGAGCGCGGTGGCGGAGTCGACCGTGTCCAGGCCGCGCTCGTCCTGCAGCAGGTTGGTCCGCACCTTGTCCACGAGTCCGATGCCCCGCCCCTCGTGGCCGCGCAGGTAGACCAGGACACCGCTGCCCTCGCGCACGATCGCGTTCAGCGCCAGGTCGAGCTGGCTGCCGCACTCGCAGCGCAGTGCGCCGAACACGTCACCGGACAGGCACTCGGAGTGCATCCGGACCAGCACGCCGTCGCGCCCGCGCGCCCGGCCGTACACGAGGGCCAGATGCTCCTCGCCGTCGGCCCGGAACGCGACCATGCGGAAGGTCCCGCGCGTCGTCACCAGGTCGGATTCCGCGATGTCGGAGGGATCGATGCCGCGGTGACCGCCGCGCGGCGTCTTGCTGTCCTGCGCCATGTGAACGTCCTCACGGTAGGCTTGCCCATGGATTTCCACGTTCGCCCGGCCGCCGCGCGGCCAGGGGATGCCCCCTGGCGATCACGCCGTGAGCCGGGCGGCGGCGTTCGAGCGGAGGGGGTGACCACCGGTGCGGTACGCCCCCACCGCCTTCGCGCTGCCGACGGAGACGACGTCGGACGTGCGGGCACGCGGTGCCGGACTCACCCTGCTACCCATCGGCAGCCATGAGCAGCATGGCCCGCACCTGCCGCTGGCCACCGACACCGTCATCGCCGCCACCCTGGCCGCCGAGATCGCCGAGGCCCACGGCCTGCGCGTGCTGCCGCCGGTGGCGTTCTCCTGCTCCCAGGAGCACGCGGCGTGGCCGGGAACGGTCAGCGTGTCGGCGGCGACCCTGTACGCGCTGGTACGCGACATCGCCGAGTCGGTGCGGGCGTCCGGCGCCACCGGGCTGGTCCTGGTCAACGGCCACGGCGGCAACTACGTGCTGGGCAACCTGGTCCAGGAGGTGAACCGGCTGGGCCACCGCATGGCGCTGTTCCCGGCGTTCGAGGACTGGGCGGACGCCCGTACGTCCGCCGGCGTGCTGACCACCAACGACGCCGACATGCACGCCGGGGAGCTGGAGACCTCGATCCTCCTCCACGCCCACCCCCACCTGGTGGGGGAGGACTACACGTCAGCCGACCACCTCACCGGCGACCGCCGCCACATGCTCACCCTCGGACTGGAGGCGTACACGCCGTCGGGCGTGGTCGGCCGCCCGTCCCTGGCCACGGCCGAGAAGGGCGAGGCGGCGCTGTCCGCCCTGGTCCGGGCGTTCGAGACCTACCGCCGAGCCCTGGAGGACTCCTAGCTCGCGGACGGGTGCGGATACGGGTGTGCGCGGCGTACCGGGCCTGGGACGGGGGCGGGGGCGGCGAGGGCGGCGGGCGGCCGGGCGTCGCGGTCATCGGCTCCGGAGATGGGGTGCGTCGGCCGCGACGGTGGCGCCGACGGCGGCGGGGGGCGAGCTTGGTGTTGACGGTGATGCCCCTCGGCGTTGGCCTGTGTCGACGGCGGCGGGTGGCGGGGCTCGGCGGTCGGCGGTTCCGTTGGCGGGCGCCGGGTCGAGACGCGGCGGCAACGGCAGTGGGTGGCCGGGCGCGCCGGTCCTCGATCCGTTGGTGGTTGGCAGGGCGGTCGCGCCCCCTGGCCGGTGGTCGGGGCCGCGATCCGGCGACGATTCCGCCCTCCGCATCGGCCCGCCCGGCCCAGGGCATGGGAAAGCGCTTGCGTACCCCTGTTTGTCTCACCATGTGAGACATAAGGGCGCCCGCTGCGACGATCTAGCATCCACGGTCGTCCCGCCCGTTGAAAACGCGAGATCGTCGCCGAAAGAAAAGGACATATGGGAAAAAAGGGTGCCCGAAGGCTCCAAGGCGTCTCACGGTGTGGACAATCAGGCCGGATAGGGTCAGGGGTCCACCATCTCGGCCGCTGTGCGCGTCTTAAAACAGACAAACACCTCAAATGGCGTCCTGGTGTGCCAACGATATTGCGATTCTCGTCACCCGGTTCGTTTGGAGCCGGGAGCCGCTGCCCGCCGAGCCGCGCGTGGTGGCGCTCAGCGCCGTCCGCGCCTCAACCACCCGCCACGGGCTTCGAGCACCGCCGGGCTCAACCACCCACCCGGCTTCGGCGCCCTTCCGTCGCGACCCCCGCCGTCCGCCGTGATCAGCGGTGATCGCCGAGCCTGGCCGCTCGCTTCCGTTGCCGCCTCGTCGCAAACACCAGCCGCCGCCGACGGCACCGCTGCCCGCCGGGCCCGGCACCCGCTGCCTTTGGCGCCCCGTCGCGGCCCAAGCACCGCCTACAGAACCGGCGGCTCCCCTTGCCGACCTGTCGGCTGCAACGCCCTGGCGTCGCGTCGCGCCGCCGTCCCCACGTCACCCAGCCGTAACGCCGTCAGGACCGGCGCGTCGGGGCGGACGGCTGTTCTCCGGCCGTCTCGCGTGTGCCCTCCCGCGCGGAGTCCTCCGACCGCCGCCGGTGCCGGTACGGGTTCGAGTGGCGATCGCCATGGCCGTGTGGGTGCCGGTCTCGGAGGCGGTCCGCCAGCAGGACGCCCGCGCCGGGCAGGGTGCTCACCAGGGCCAGCAGTCCGTAGGCCACGGCGGCGCCGAACCCCTGGGCGGCGTCGAGGCCCACCGCCGCGAACCCCACGGCCGCCGCCGACTCGCGCGGACCCCAGCCGCCGAAGCCCACCGGGACGCTCATCGCCATGAGGGCCGCTACCAGGACGGGCAGCAGCACGGGAACCGGTGCCTGCGCGCCCACCGCCCGGGCGGCGACCACGAACAGCGCGAGATACCCCGCCAGCGCCACCGCCGACAGGCCGAGGACACCGAGCCAGATCCTGGGCGCGCACGCGACCGCGCGGGCCTCCCGGACGACCGCCGCCCCCGTCCGGGCGAGCCGCCGCCCGTGCCCGCCGGACACGGCCCAGACCAGCGCGCCGCCCGCGACCACCGCCGCACCGGTGAGCACCGCCGTTCCCGCGGGGCCGGGCGGCTCCGCCCGGCCCAGGACGGCCGCCACCGCCGGTGCGGCTGTCGGCAGCACCAGCGGGGCGGCGCCGATCAGCACCGCCTGCCCGGCCAGGCGCTCCAGCAGCACCGCCCGCGCCGCCCGTCCCGTGGCCCCCACTCGGCGGCCGTGGCGGAACGCCCGGTGCACATCGCCCAGGACGCCCGTGGGCAGGACCGAGTTGAGCAGCAGCGCCCGGTAGTAGTCGGCCACAGCCGCCGGGAACGGCAGCCGCAGGCCCAGTCCGCGCGCCACCACCGTCCAGCGCCCCGCGCTGCACACCGTGGTCGCCGCGCCGATCGCCAGCGCGGCCAGCACCGGCCCCGGGCCGAGCGCCGCGAGGCCCGCCCGCAGCGCGTCGTCACCCAGCCGCCATGCCAGCAGCGCCACAATCCCCGCGCTGATGACCAGCCGGCTCCAGGCCCGCACCCGCGCGCTCACGGCCCCGGCACGCCCTCCGCCGTGCCGGAGCCGCCCGCGCCCGGTGTCTCCCGAACGTCTGCGTCCGCCGATACCGCCGAGCCCGCCGCCCCCAGGGTCCCGGCCTTCGCGGCCTCCGGGTCCCCTTCCGGCATCCCGGAAACGCCCGCACGGACCGTTCGCGGCACGGTTTCTGCCGCCCCGGGCGTCCGCGCGCCGACCGCGCACGGGACCTCGCCGTCTGCCGGTCCCGGGGTGTCGGCCGGACCTGCCGAGTGCGGCGTCGTCGTCTCCAGGGCTCCCGCCGAGCCAACAGCCCTCGGGGCCTCAGCCCTCGCGGCCCGCCACGCGCCCTCCGCCGTGCCGGGGGTGGCCGTGCCCGCTGCCGTGGGAGGTCCTGCGTCCGGTGCCTCCCGGCCGTCTGGGTGCGAGGTGTTCGCGGCGCCCGCCGCTCGGGCGGCCCCGGCGGTCGCCGCCTTCCGCGCGTGCCCCGTCGTGCTGCGGGCGGCCGTGCCCGCCGTCCTCGACCCGTTTTCCGGCAACCGGGGGGTGACCGTGCCCGCCGCCGTCTGGACTCGTGCGCCTGCCGTTCCGGGGGACTCGGCTCCTGCCGCGTTCGCCCGCACGCCCTCCGCCGCGCTGGGAGCGCTCGTGCTCGCCGCCCACTGGAGACGCGTCTCCGCTGTCCCAGGTGCCTCGGGGAGCACCGCTCGCGGTGCGCCCTCCGCCAACCCGGAAGCGGGAGCGCCCGCCGCCGGCTCCGGCGCGCCGCTCACAGTCGCCTCGACCTCGACCGCCGCGGTCCCCTCGACCGCCGCGACCGCCGACGCGCGTGTCCGCGCGGCGGGGGCGCGGCCGGCAGCTCCGCCGGGTGCGGGGAGCACCAGCAGGTCGCTGTGGTGCACCACCACCCGCAGGCCGCCCCGCGCGCACAGGTCCAACCGGTCGCGCAGGTAGGCGCCGGCCGCGGGGGCGAGGTCGGGGCGCTGCTCCACGGCGGCGGCCACCCACCCCCGCAGCCACTCCGCGGTCAGCGCCGCGTCGCCGGGCCCCAGCCGCCACGGGCTGGAGCGCGTCGTCACCCGAGCGCCCCGCCGGCGGAACTCCGCCGCCGCAGCGGCGGGCGCGTCGGGGCCGAGCAGGCGGCGGCCGCCGCCGTCGGCGCGCCGCTGGTGGGCGTCGAAGGCCGCCGCGATCGCGCCGTCCAGTGGATCGGACGGGTCCAGTTCCACCCGGCCCACCACCGACAGGCTCCACAGCACCGGGCACCCCGCCGCGACGCAGACCTCGGCGAGCGCCGCCACCTCCGCCGCCGTCAGCAGGTCCAGCAGGGCCGAGGCCGTCACCAGGTCGGCCGAGGCGAGGTCGGCCGGGCGCAGGTGCGTGAGGTCGCCGGCGCGCACCTCCACCGTGACCGGCGCGCCGCCGCCGCCCGCGCGCGGCAGGTCGGCCCGCGCGCGGTCGAGCAGGCCGGGATCGCGGTCCCGCAGCACCCAGTGCTGCGGGCCGACCAGCGCGGGCGCCAGCCAGCGGCCCATCGACCCGGTGCCGCAGCCGAGGTCGTGCACGACCAGCGGGCCGCCTCCGGCCGGGGGCAGGGCGGCGCGCAGCGCCGGCAGCAGGTCCGCCGAACGCGCCGCCGCGTCGGCGGCCTCGCGCAGCGCCAGCCACTCGGCGAACCCGGGGCTCACCCGGCCGCCTCCCGCGCCGCGTCGGGGCGCGGCCGCCCGGCCACCGTGTCCAGGACGTGGTCCATGCGCGCCACCGCCTCCTCCCATGACTCCAGCATTCCCCGCCGGGCCAGGGCCGCACCCCGCAGCCGCCGCCGCAGCGCGGCGCCGTCCAGCCACGCGCGCAGGCCCTCGGCCAGCGCGGCGGAATCGGCGGCGGGCACCAGGATTCCGGGGACCGTTCCGTCGGGCGCGCGGCCCAGGGTGTCGGGCAGGGCGTCCAGACCCGGAGCGAGCACCGGGATGCCGCGGGCCAGCGCCTCGGCGACCACCATGCCGAAGGTCTCGCCGCGCGAGCCCAGCACGGCGAGGTCGGCGGCGGCGTAGGCGTCCTCCAGCGCCGCGCCGGCCAGCGGGCCGCGCAGCCGCACGCGCCCGGCCAGGCCGTGCCGGGCGATGGCGGCGCGCAGCCGGGCGACGTGCTCGGGGGCGCGGTCCAGCGGACCGGCGAAGTCGCACTCCCACGGCCGGTCGGCCACCCGCGCCAGGGCGTCGACCAGCAGGTCGTGCCCCTTGCGCGGAGTCACGGCCGCGACGGACAGCAGCCGCGTGCGCCCGTCGGTGCCCTCGGCGACCGGCGCGGGCGCGGTGCCCGGCGCGACGACGTGCACCCGGTCGGCCGCGAGGCCGTGGTGGGCGGCCAGGCGGCGCGCGGCCCACCCGCTGGTGGCCACCACCGCGGCGGCCGACCGCAGTACGGCGCGCTCGGCCGCGTCGAGCCGGGCGGCGGTGTCCGGGGGCAGTCCCGTCTCGTCGGCCAGCCGCATGTGCGCCACGACCACCAGCCGCAGGCGGGCCGCGTGCGGCACGACGGCCTCGGGCACACCGCAGACCACCAGGCCGTCGGCGAGGACGAGGGCGCCGTCGGGCAGCGCGGCCAGTTCGCGGTCCAGCCGCGCCCGGTCGGCGGGTGCGGGCTGGGGCCAGGCGCCGGAGAGGACCAGGCGGCGCACCGGCCGGCCCCGCGCGGCAAGGCCCGCGCAGACGTGCCGGTCGTAGGCGTTGCCGCCGCTGGGCGAGGCGAGGTCGTCCACCCCGCCGGGCAGCACGGCGTGCACCTGGTGCATCCCGTGCATCCCGTGCGGGTCGGGGCCGCGCTGGGGGCTCACAGGCCGCGCTCGTAGGTGGCCCAGGCGACGTGGGACTCCCGCAGCGTCACCTCCAGCGCGGTCAGCCCGCGCGCACCCTCGCCGAGGGCCCCGGCCGCGATCCGGTCGGCCAGGCGGTCGGCCACGACCCGCGCCAAGAACTCGGTGGAGGTGTTCACGCCGGCGAAGTCGGGCTCCTCGTCGAGGTTGCGGTAGTTCAGCTCCCCCAGCACCGCTGCGAGTTCGCGGGTCGCCAGGCCGATGTCCACGACCAGGTTGTCGGCGTCGAGTTCGGGCCGGCGGAACGTGGCGTCCACGACGTAGGTGGCGCCGTGCAGCCGCTGCGCCGGGCCGAAGACCGCGCCGCGGAAGCTGTGGGCGATCATGACGTGGTCGCGGACGGTGATGCTGAACAAGGCTGCTCCCGAGTGGGGTCGTGGTGGGTCGGCGGGTCTAAGCGGGCGGTGGTCGGTCGAGCGGGGGCGGCCGGGGCCGGCGGTCAGTCCGGCGGGTAGGCGACGCGGTGGGCCAGCCCCGGCAGGTCGCCGCCGACCAGGCGCGGCAGCACCTCGGGCAGCTCCTCGAACGGGCTCTCCCCGGTGATGAGGGCGTCGTACCGGTCGTCGGCGAGCAGCCGCAGGGCGAGTTCCATCCGTCCGGCGAACCCGCGCCGCGCGCCGCGCGCGGGCGAGACGGTGCCGACCTGGCTGCCGCGCACGGTGAGCCGACGCGGGTGGAAGTGCGCGCCCAGCGGCAGGCTGACGGTGCGGTCGCCGTACCAGCTCAGCTCGACGACCGTACCCTCGGCGGCCAGCAGCTCCAGCGAGCGCCGCAGCCCCGCCTCGGTGGCGCTGGCGTGCACGACCAGGTCGCAGTCCTCGGCGGCGTCCTCCGGTGCGGCGAAGTCCACCCCCAGCGCGGCGGCCACGGCGGCGCGGTCGGGCGAGACGTCCACGAGCTGGACGCGGGCGCCGGGCAGCCCCGCCAGGACCGCCGCGACGCTCGCGCCGACCATGCCGGCGCCCACCACCGCGATCCGGTCGCCGATCAGCGGCGCGGCGTCCCACACCGCGTTGACGGCGGTCTCGACCGTGCCGGCCAGCACGGCGCGCCCGGCCGGGACGTCGGCGGGCACGGGGGTCACCGCCTCGGCCGGCACCACGTAGCGGGTCTGGTGGGGGTAGAGGCAGAAGACGGTGCGGCCGAGCAGGTGGTCGGGGCCGCGCTCGACCACGCCGACGTTGAGGTAGCCGTATTTGACGGGGCCCGGGAAGTCGCCTTCCTGGAACGGCGCGCGCATGGCGTCGTACTGGCTCTCGGGCACGCCGCCGCGGAACACCACGCCCTCGGTGCCCCGGCTCACCGCCGAGTAGCGGGTGCGCACCAGCACCTCGCCGGGGCCGGGATCGGGCAGGTCGACGGGCTCGACGGCGCCGTGGCCGGGCCGGCGCAGCCAGTAGGCGCGTGCTTCGGGCACGGGCGGCCCCCTTCCTCGTGCGGCGTCCGCCGGGGCTCAGCGGGGCGCGGACCGGGCCGAATCCGGCGCCGCTCGGTACGATACCTGGTGCAAGGTGATCCCGGTCATACGCGGGGAGGCGGGCCATCGGCGAGAGCACAGGTCGGCGCGCGGGCCGCACGGGCGCCGCGCGCGGCGGCCCGGCCACCGGCGTGGGCGGGGTCGCGGCGCGCCGCGCGCCGGGGCTGGCGGCCCTGGCGGTGGCGGGGTCGGCCGCCGCGCTGTGGGCGTGGCCCGGCCTGGGACCGGCGGGCGGCGCGGCGGGCGCCGGCTACGCGCTCGTCCTGTGGCTGACCCTCGGCGCGGCGCTGCGGCGCGCGGGCGGCACGTTCGGACCCGCCGACGTGGTCACCCTGGTGCGCGCCGTACTGGTGGGCGGGGTAGCCGCCCTGGTCGCCGACGCGCTGGCGGGCGGCCTGGCGGCGGAGCCGGGCGGAGCGCGGTGGGTGCTGGTGGCACTGGCGGCGTCGGCCCTGGCGCTGGACGCGCTCGACGGCCGGGTGGCCCGGTGCACCCGCACGGAGTCGCCGCTGGGGGCGCGGTTCGACATGGAGGTCGACTCCGTGCTGCTCCTGCTGCTCAGCGCGGACGCGGCGGCGGGGCCGACGGGCCCCTGGGTGCTGGCCATCGGCGCGATGCGCTACGTGTTCGCCGGGGCGGGCCGGGCGCTGCCGTGGCTGCGCGCGCCGCTGCCCCA
Source organism: Streptomonospora nanhaiensis (assembly GCF_013410565.1). Taxonomy (NCBI): domain Bacteria; kingdom Bacillati; phylum Actinomycetota; class Actinomycetes; order Streptosporangiales; family Nocardiopsidaceae; genus Streptomonospora; species Streptomonospora nanhaiensis. Next base: position 3,621,811 of record NZ_JACCFO010000001.1, on the reverse strand, counting down.
CTCGACGGCGCGCAAGGCGGTCGCGGCGGTGCAGGGGGTCGTGCTGGTGGTGCTGGCCGCCGGGGTGCTGCCCCCGCCGGCGGGGGCAGCGGCCGCCGGGGCCGCGCTCGCGCTGCTGTGCTGGTCGTTCGGGCGCGACGTGGTGTGGCTGTGGCGCCGTCGGACGGTGCGGCCGGAGGGGCCGACCGGCTGATACCTCCGTGTTCATGGCGTAGGGTAATCGCTCAACCACGAACTGTCAGGTTGCGTGGCTCCCGCCCGTTCCCCGGTGCCTCACCCCCGGCTCCCGTCTGAAAGGACACCCCCATGCGTCTTCGCCGCCGGTTCCTCGCGGCCGGTCTGCTCCCCCTCGCCTTCGCGCTCGCCGGGGCGGCGGGCGGCACCGCCGCGGCCGGGACGTTCCACGACGACGCCTACAGCGCCTGCAACACCGCCCAGGAGTCCTCCGGCCTCGTCGGGGTGAACATGAACGTGCTCACCCGCTGCTACGGCGACTACGACGGCTGACACCGCGGCCTGGCCGGCCGGGGCTTACGCGGTCTTGAGCACGCCGCCGTCGATCACGTAGTCGGAGCCGGTGATGTTGCCGGCGCGCGGCGAGGCGAGGAAGATCACCACGTCGGCCACCTCGCGCGGCTCGCTGATCCGCCCCGTTGTCGCGGCGAAGGTCTCCGGCAGCAGCCGGTCCATGACCTCCTCCACGGTGATCCCCGCCTGCGCGGCGAAGACGTTGGCGAACCCGTCCTCCTTTGCCGTCCACATCGGCGTGCGCACGGGTCCCGGCGACACCGTGTTGACCCGGATTCCGCTCGCGCCCAGCTCCTCGGCCAGCGCCCGGCCGACATTGGTCAGGGCCGCCTTGGAGGCGGAGTAGTGCACGATGCTCGGGGCCGGCATGCGGGCGTTGATCGAGCTGACGTTGACGATCGCGCCGCCGCCGCGCGCGGTCATCACGGGGATGGCCGCCCGGGTCACGCGCACCACGCCGAAAAGGTTGAGGTCGAAGACGCGCCGCCAGGCGGCGTCGTCGGCGCCGACGAAGTCCGGGGCCGGCCGGCTGGCGGCCGCGTTGTTGACGAGGATGTCGATCCCGCCGTGCGCGTCGGTGGCGGCGCGCACCAGGTCGGCGGCGCCCTGGGGGACGGAGAGGTCCGCGGTGACGACCGTGGCGCCGTAGGTGTCGCGCAGTTCGGCCAGTTCGGGGGTGACCGTGCGGCTGGCGGTGACGACCCGCGCGCCCTCCTCGGCCAGCCCCTGGGCCACGGCCAGCCCGATGCCCTTGCTCGCGCCGGTGACGACCGCGACCTTGTCCTTGAGGTTGAGATCCATACCGAGAATCCTGGCGTCCGCGCGCTGCGGCGTCTGGCGGGAAGCCGCCGTCGAATTCGCAGGCCGGCGCGCGCCCCGCCCGCCGGGCGGGCAAAAGTCGCGGCCGCGCCGGATCTTTGGGGACGACCCGGGTATACGGCTGGGCATGGGAGTGCTACGCATACAGCTTCAGCGGCTGCTCGCCGCCCCGTTCATCGTGGACTCGGTGGAGACCCTGCGAGACCCGGAGCCGCGGGCCGAAGCGCTCGCGCCCATGGTGAGCCGGCTCTCCAAGAGGTACCCGTGGGTGCCCGACAACCCCGTTCTGGTGGTGCGGGCGCAGGCCGCCGCCGGGATCGGCGCCGGCACCCTGCTGCTGTTCGGCAAGGGCACCCGGCTCGCCTGCGTCGTCATGGCCGCCCAGGCCGTGCCCTCGATCGTCGCGGCCGCCCAGGGGCACACCGCCCCTTCGGCGCGCGAGGGCGCGATCAAGGACCTCGGCCTGCTCGGCGCCCTGGTGCTGCTGGCCACCGAGCCCCGGCGCCGTCCGCCCAAGGTCGTCTACGACGCCCAGCACGCGGTGCGCCACGCCCGCCGCTCCACCGCCCGCGCGCGCAGGCGGGCGGGCCGCACGGTGCGCAAGGCGTCCACCCGGCTCGACCCCCGGCCGAGCTAGGCCCCGACTGTGCTCCACGGGCGGCCCGCTCCCGGCGGCGGCCGCCCGTTCGGCTGTCCGGAGCGGTTGACGCCGGGCCACCGCGCGGTCATTATGAACGTACGTTCATGAACGATGGTTCATGAACATCCGTTCATGACACGTCCACATCCCCCAACGGCGGAAGGCCACCCATGAGCACAGTCGTCAACACCGAGCAGGCCCGCGCCTGGAACGGCTACGAGGGCACCCACTGGGCCGAGCACCAGGCCCGCTACGACGCCGTCAACAGCGGGTTCAACGAGCCCCTGCTGGCGGCCGCCGCCATCGGCGCGGGCGATCGCGTCCTGGACATCGGCTGCGGCAACGGCCAGCTCACCCGGCTGGCCGCGCGCCGGGCGGCCGGCGGGAGCGCCCTCGGCGTCGACCTGTCCGGCCCGATGCTGGCCCGCGCGCGGGCCACCGCGGCCGAGGAGGGGGTCGCCAACGTCGCGTTCGAGCAGGGCGACGCCCAGGTGCACCCGTTCGCGCCCGGCGGCTTCGACGCCGCCCTCAGCCGGTTCGGGGTGATGTTCTTCGCCGACCCGGTGGCCGCCTTCGCCAACATCTCCCGCGCGCTGCGCCCCGGCGGCCGGCTCGCGCTGCTGTTCCTGCGCGGCATGGAGCACAACGACCTCGGCACCGTGTTCGCGGCGGCGGCGCCGCACCTGCCGGTGGAGACCGGCGACGACGGCGTGCGCGGCGCGGTGTCCATGGCCGACCCCGACCGCGTCCGCGAGGTCCTCGCCGCCGCCGGGTTCACCGGGATCGGCGTCCGCGAGGTCCGCGCGCCGCAGGTGTGGGGCGCCGACGCCGACGACGCCGGGGCCTTCCTTTCGGGGTGGGGGCCGGTGCGCCACCTCCTCGACCAGGTCGACGCCGCCGCGGCGGCCAAGGCGCGCGCCGCGATCACCGAGGCGCTGCGCGGCTTCGAGGCCGGCGGCGCCGTGCGCCTGACCGGCTCCGCCTGGCTCGCCACCGCGCGCCTGCCCGAGGGCTGAGTCGGGCGGTTACGACCGCCGGGCGCCGCATACGATGACCGGTGATGTCACCCAGAAGAGCGGCCGTCCTGCGCGACGGCGGCGGCGAGCTGTCGCTGCGCGACCACCTCGTCGCCGCCGCCGAACGCCTGGTCGCCGAGCGCGGCGCCGCCGGGCTGACCGTCCGCGACATCGCGCGCGAGGCCCAGGTGGCCGCCGGGGTGCTCTACAACCACTTCGCCGACAAGGAGGAGCTGCTGGCCCTGGGGCTGCACGCCCACGTGCGCGCCGCCGAGCGCGCGCGGGGCCCGCTGCCCGTGGCCGGCACCGCCACCGTCGCCGAGAACCTGCGCGCGATCCTGCTGCACGGGATCGAACTGCACCGCGAGATCCTCCCCGCCTTCGCGGGCCTGGCAGCCCGGCCCAAGGTGCTGGAGCGCTTCGCCGCGCTGCCCAACCCGCTCGCCGACGGGCGCGGGCTGCGCGCCGGGATCGCCGACTACCTGCGGGCCGAGCTGCGGTTGGGGCGGGTGGCGGCGGAGGCCCGGCCCGACGCCGTGGCCGTGATGCTGGTCGGCGCCTGCCACGAACTCGTCTTCCCGCCGCCGGCGCCGATGCCCGACGCGCCGCCGCCCGAGGTCGCGCCCGAGGTGGTGGACGACCTCGTCGCCGCCGTGCTGGACGGCCTGCGCCCGCGCTGAAGAAGCTCGGGCGGCGCCCCCGGGGTCACCCCCGCCCCCAGGCGGCGACGGCGTCGGCCACGAAGGCGGCGCGTTCGGCCGGGGGAACGCGCGGCAGCTCCACCGGTTCGTAGCCGTACTCGGTGTAGGCGGCGACCATGGCCTCGTGGGTGCGCTCGGCCTCGGCGCGGGACTGCCGGCGCTCGCCGTCGGTGCGGTAGATCTCCGGCCAGGGCGGGGCGACGAACACCCGCGGGTGGTAGCGGACGGCGCGGGCGGCGGTCCGCACGTGGTCGGGCACGGCCAGGCCGGACAGCCGCAGGTAGCCCAGGACGTCGACCACACCCCGGTCGAACACCACCGCGCCCTCGTGCGCGGCGGCCTCGCGGTGGGAGCGCAGGTCCCACGACAGCATCAGCTCGGCGAACAGGGCGGGGTCGACCCAGGGCAGCCCGCGCCCGCCCACGGCCCGCTGGTCGCGGATGACGGCGCGGCCCGCCTCGGGCGCGCAGGCCAGGCCCAGGGGGCGCAGGTGGGCCAGCAGGGTGCTCTTGCCCGCCCCGGGGCCTCCGGTGACGACGAAGAACCGGTCGGTGCGGCGGTGGTCGGCGGGGGCGACCGGGAGTCCGGGGGTGTCGGCGGCCATGGCGGTGTCTCCTTCACGGGTTGGGCGAGGACGGGGACGGGACAGGGGGATCGCGGGGGCGGGAGCGGGGAGCCGACGGGCAGCCGGGCGCGGCGGAGGGCGCCGGCGCGGACAGGGGAGGAAAAGACCGGGGAAAGGTGTCCGAAAGCTTCAAGACCGCCGGTGGGCAGGGCGCCTAGCGTGGGGCGTATGACAGCACGATTCAGCGCGGTCGGGATTGTGGCCGCGGACATGGGGAAGTCGCTCGCGTTCTACCGGCGCCTCGGGCTGGACATCCCCGCGGAGGCCGACGGCGAGCCGCACGTGGAGTACGAGGTGGGGGGCGGGGTCCGCATCCTGTGGGACACCGTGGAGGTCGCCCGGTCCATCGACCCGGACTACCGGCCGTCGGCCGGCGGCGGGGTCGGCATGGCGTTCGCCTGCGCGGACGCCGCCGACGTGGACCGGGTCTACGCCGACCTCGTCGGCGCGGGCCACACCGGTGACAAGGAGCCGTGGGACGCGTTCTGGGGGCAGCGCTACGCGGTGGTGGTCGACCCCGACGGCAACCACGTCGACCTGTTCGCGCCGCTGCCCGGCGCCGCTACGTAAGCGTACTCAACGTCGCGCCGGCCAGGGCCCGCACCTCGCGCGCGAGGTGGGCCTGGTCGGCGTACCCGGTGGTGGCGGCGACCTCGGCATAGGGCGTGCCGGCGCGCGCGGCGTCCAGGGCGCGGGTGAACCGCAGGATCCGCGCCAGGGTCTTGGGGCCGTACCCGAAAGCCGCCACGCTCCTGCGGTGCAGCCGCCGCGCGTCCAGTCCGGTGTCGGCGGCGACGGCGGCCACGGTCGCGCCCTCGGCCAGCCGGTCGGCGACCGCCGCCATCACGGGGTCGACGCCGCCCGACTCCCGCAGCCGCTCGGCGGCCACGGCCTCAAGCACCGCACCCGGACGGGACTCCGCGGCCTTCTCGGCGATGCGCCGCACCTCGCCCGCCGGCCAGACGTCCTCCAGCGCCACGCGCCGGTCCCGGAACTCCCGCGCGGGCACCCCCAGCACGGCGGGCCCCATCCCGGGCGGCAGCCGCAGGCCCACGTTGGCACCCTCCACCGCCCACTCCGCGAAGTGCGCCGCCGTGTCGGGCCCGGCCACCACGAGCCGCCCCGCGCACCAGAGCAGGTCCATGCAGCCGTCGGGCACCACCCGCTGCACCGCCGCCCCACCGGCGGAGGCCGTCCCCCGCCACACCACGGCCCCCACCACCGAAGACGCGCGTTCCCGGTACACCCCTTCAGTCTGCCACCGCCCCGGAACCGGGTTCTCGCCCGCGCGGTCGATACGGAGAGTGACAGCGGCTCCGGGGTGTCGGCGCCGGCGCCGAGTGCTATGTGGTGTTCTGGTGCTGTTTCTCCGAAGTCGCAAACCCCTGTGGAAACGGGGTTTCCGATCAACGGGCGGCGTAGGGTAGTACCGTCGTTGTCAACCGGGGTGGCCGCTTCCTGCCACATTCCGGCTACGCTGCGTTGCTTCGGCGGGAGCGGGAACATCTCCTAACCCGTCCACGGACTGAGGAGTTCGCATGGAGCGCCTTTGGGACGTCGATCCCACCGCCGGTTTCAAACGCCGCCTCGGTAAGACCGCCGCCGAACTGGACAAGAGCCGTGTCGACGACGACTGCCCGGAGATCTGGGAGTTGGACAACGGCGACATCGCGGTCGTGGGCCGCGACGCCACCGCCCGGTTCGCCGACCGTCTCCCCTCGGGGGTCCGCATCGGCGCCGACGAACGGCTCGTCGTCATCCCCGGGGTCATGCTGCGCTCCGCGAAGCCGGACATCGCCGATGCTTGACGCGATCAGGTCCGCCGAGGGCCGCGTCTTCGACCGCCGGGCCTACCACGCCGACGCCGCCGAACTCCGCGAGGACCCCCGGATCACGGGCGACGTGTGGAAGCTGGAACGCGCGCAGCACTTCGAGGAGTCCGGCGATCCGGCGTGGGAGGCGTTCCTGCGCGGCGACTGGAACCGCGTCATCGACATTTTCGAGGGTGAGCGCTCCGACCTCGAACAGCAGGTGAAGACCTATGAGCGCCAGGGACTTCGCCTGCGTCGCCTGCGCATAGTCGAGCGCCCGCTGTCGCCGTACCTACGATGGGAGATGCAGAGCCATCGGGTCTTCGTCGAAAGCGGGTACGAGATCGGTGTTCTCGAAGCCGAAGCGGTACGCCACCACGAACGCCGGTCACCCCTTCCCGAGCTCATGGTCTACGGGCGCCAGGTCATCTACCACGTCCACTACGACGACCGCTGGGCCCCCGCCGGCGCCAAGCGCATCGACGACCCCGTGCTCGCGAACTGGGCCGCGGACTTCATCTCAGGGCTCTACGCGCGCTCGCAGCCGTTCCTCGACTTCTTCCACCGGGAGGTCGGGACGGCGGCGCCCGTCGGCGACTGACCGAGGCGCGGTGCGGCCGCTCCCCACCACGATCGTGCTCCTGCTGGCGATCCTGGCCGTCGCCCTGATCGGCGTCTCGCCCCTGGGGCTGCGGGTGTTCGGCGGGCAGGACGGCGAGTGGGAGCGGCTGAGCTTCATCGGGCAGACCTACGGCGCGGTCTCCGCGCTCGTCGCGGGACTGGCGCTGGTCGGCGTCGCGGTGTCGCTGGTGTTCCAGGCACGGGAGAGCAGGCGGGCCGTGGACGAGAACCGGCGTCAGGCCATGGCCGAACTCCTGCGCATGGCCATGGAGGATCCCGACCTCGACGAGTGCTGGGGGCCCATCCCCGAGGGCGACGATCCGCGGGCCCGCAAGCAGCAGCTCTACACCAACATGATCGTCACCCAGTGGGGTACCGCGTTCCGCTCCGGAGCGCTGCCCGAGGCGCGGCTGCACGCCATCGCCAAGGAGATGTTCAGCGGACCGGTGGGCCGCGCCTACTGGGGCGCCGCGCGGGAGCGGCGGCTCGCCAACCCGGCGGGCCGAGCCGAGCGGCGCTTCAACGAGATCCTTGACAGCGCCTATCGCTCAGCGGCCGCCACCGCGTCGGCGGCCCCTCGGCGGGACGGCCGCGAGGACGCCGCGCGGCGGGGCCCTGCCGCCAAGCCGGGCGCGCCCGCCGGTCCCGTGTGCGACGGTCGCTCCCGCGTCGGGGGCGGACGGCTCCTCGCGGCCTTCGCGGCGGGAGCCGCGGCCGTCGGGGGCGGGGTCGCGGTGGTCCGGGTGCTGAAGGCGCGGCGGGAGCCGCGGCGCTGGTGGGAGCGGGCGTGGCGCGGGTGATCCGCGGGGGAGGACTTCGGGCTCAGTCCTGGGCGACGAGGTCGATGATGCTGGCCTCGGGGCGGCAGGCGAAGCGGACGGGGGCCGTGGGCGAGGTGCCCAGGCCGCCGGAGACGTGGAGCCAGGTGCCGGCGTAGCGGTGCAGGCCCCAGGCGCGGCGGCGGTCGATGCCGCAGTTGGTCACCAGCGTGCCGTAGAACGGCAGGCAGAGCTGGCCGCCGTGGGTGTGGCCGGCCAGGAGGAGCTGGTAGCCGTCGGCGGCGAAGCGGTTGAGGTTGGCCGGCTCGGGGGAGTGCAGCACGCCCAGGCGAAGGTCGGCGTCGGCGTCGGCGGTGCCCGCGACCTTGTCGTAGCGGTCCAGGCCGATGTGGGAGTCGTGCACGCCCGCGGCCGCGACCCGGCGGTCGCCGGCCTTGATCACGCCCTTGCGGTTGTTCAGGTCCAGCCAGCCGGCGTCGGTCATGGCCGTGCCCAGTTCGCGCCACGGCAGGTCGGGCACGGTCCGCTTGGAGTAGTCGGCGCGGCTGCTGCGCCACAGGTACCGCGCGGGGTTCTTGAACTGCGGCGAGTACATGTCGTTGGAGCCGTAGACGAACGCGCCCGGGCGCTCCAGCAGCGGGCCCAGCGCCGAGATGAACGGCTCGACCGCGTCGGGGTGGGCCAGGGAGTCGCCGGTGTTCACCACGAAGTCGGGTTCGTGGTCGGCGAGCCCGCGCAGCCAGTCCAGCAGCATGCGGCGGCCCGGGGTGAGGTGGGCGTCGGAGATGTGCAGGACGCGCAGGCGCGGGCTGCCGGGGTCCAGCAGCGGGATCTCGTAGCGGCGCAGGCGGAACCAGTTCCGCTCGATCACCGCCGCGTAGCCGATCCCCGCCAGGCCCACCGCGCCCGTGATGGCGGCGGCCGTGCCGGCCGTCCGCAGCGCCTTCCGCAATGTCGTCACCGTCTCCGCACCTCCCGACTTCCGATGGTGTCAGACATCCGCACCGGATGTGACGGTCCGGACCCTTTCGCCGGGCGGTGATCGCTCACGCCGGCCCGCGCGCCCCCTGCGGGGCCCGGGGTCAGCCGCCGTGCCCGGCGGCGGGCTCCGCGCGCTCCAGGCCGCGCACCGCGATGTCCACCGCGCGGCGCATGGCGGCGCGCCCGGCCCGCGCGTCGGTGCGGCCGGCGGCGAACTCCATGCGGGCCGCGCCCATCACCGCCCCCACCAGGGCGCCCACGGCCGCGCCCGCCGACACCGCGTCCAGTTCGCCGGGGAAGGCGCGGGCCAGGGCCCGCGCCATCCGCGCCTCGGCCTGCCCCACCGCCCGCATCGCGGCGGCCTGCAGCGCCGGGGTGGACAGCACCAGCTCCATCCGGTCGCCGGTGAGGCCCAGCAGGTCGAACCCGCCGGGCGCCAGCGCGAACGTCTCCTCGGCGATGCGCCGGCAGACGTCGGCCACGGTGTCGTGGGGCCCGCGCCCCTCGATGACGCGCAGCGCGAGGTCCAGCCGCTCGGCGGTGTCGGCGAAGACCAGCTCCTCCTTGCCGGAGAAGTAGCTGAAGAACGTCCGCGGCGCGATCCCGGCCTCGGCGCACACCTGCGCGATGGTCGTCTCCTGGTAGCCGCGCTCGCGGAAGAGGCGCAGCCCCGCCTCGATCAGCGCCCGGCGGGTCAGCTCCTTCTTGCGCCGCCGCCAGCCTCCGCCCTCGGCCGCAGCGCCCGCCGCGCCGTCCCGCTCGCCGGGCCGCGTACCGGCCGCCGCGTCGGTGTCCCGCGTGGTCATGGGGTGAGACTACACGCTCCACCAAGTAAATGCAGCGATTGCATTTTTGCAGTGATTGCGGTTTTCTGGGGGCGCACGGACGGACACCACAGGAAGGCCGGATCACCATGGGACTGCTGGACGGGCGGATCGCCCTCATCACCGGGGCCGGGCGCGGCATCGGCCGCGAGCACGCGCTGGCGTTCGCCCGCGCGGGCGCCGCGGTCGTCGTCAACGACACCGGCACCGAGCCCGACGGCACGGGCCGCGACACCGGCGTGGCCGCGTCGGTCGCCGCCGAGATCACCGCGCAAGGCGGCCGTGCGGTCGCCAGCACCGACAGCGTGGCCGACCCCGACGGCGCGCGCCGGATCGTCGACACCGCCGTCTCCGCCTTCGGCGACCTGCACGTCGTCGTCAACAACGCCGCCATCCTGCGCAACGCACCGCTGCTGGAGATGTCCGACGACGACTTCTCCGCCGTGCTGGACGTGCACCTGGCCGGCACCTTCCACGTCACGCGCGCCGCCGGCCGCTACTGGCGCGACCGCGCCGCCGCCGGGGCCGCACAGGACCGCAGCGTCATCAACACCTCCTCGGGCTCCGGGCTGTTCACCCCGCTGCCCACCCAGGCCAACTACGCCGCCGCCAAGGCCGGGATCGCCGCGCTGACCTCGGTGGCGGCGCTCGAACTGCGCCGCCACGGCGTGCGGGTCAACTGCTACGCCCCCTCGGCGCACCGCACCCGCCTCACCCAGGGCGTGCCCGGCATGGACCGCCCGCGCGGCGCCGGCGGCCGCGACCCCTACGACCCCGCCGCCAGCTCCCCGCTGCTGGTCTGGCTGGCCGCCGCCGACTGCCCGCTGACCGGCCAGGTGCTGCGGGTGCGCGACCGCTCCATCGGCGTTGCCGCCACCTGGCGTGTCCAGGACGAGGTCGCCCGCGAGGAGCCCTGGACCCCCGAGGACCTCGGCGTGGCACTGGCGCGCCTGGACTTGCCCGACCCCGAGGCCGACCTCATGCGGGCCCTGGGCACGCTGGACGACTCCGACGCCGCCCGGGCCGCCTTCCGCGCCCGGCTCGACGGAACGGCGGGCTGAGCCCGCGGGGCGCCGCGGCGTGTCCGGGGTAATCGACTCGCCGCCCGGCACGCCGCGAGCCTAAGATCTGTGCCCATGGCCGAATACAAAGACCGCCTGAAAGCCGACCTCACCGCCGCCATGAAGGCGCGCGACGACGTGCGGACGCGGACCCTGCGCATGGTGCTCACCGCGATCTCCACCGAAGAGGTCGCCGGCGAGGCGGTGCGGGAGCTCACCGACGAAGAGGTCGTCCGGCTCATCACCCGCGAGGCCAAGAAGCGCCGCGAGGCCGCCGAGGCGTTCGAGGCGGGCGGGCGCGCCGACCAGGCCGCCGCCGAGCGGGCCGAGGGCGAGGTGCTGGCCGAGTACCTGCCCGAGCCGCTGAGCGACGACGAGCTGCGCGACCTGGTCGCCGCCGCCATCGCCGAGACCGGCGCCGAGGGCCCCAAGGCCATGGGCCAGGTCATGAAGACCGTCACCCCGCGCGCGGCCGGCCGCGCCGACGGCAAGCGGATCTCGGCCGAGGTCAAGCGCCAGCTCACCGGCTGAGGCCGCCGGGCGCGCGGGTCCGCCGGGGCCGCCGGCGCCGCCGGGGCCGCCGGGGCGCCGCGCACCCGGACCCCTTCCGACCGCGGCCGCTCCCCGCACACCGCGCGGACGCGGCGGCGCACACGCCGAAGGGGCGGGCGGCCAGGTCGCCCGCCCCTTCCTCACGCGGTTGCCGGGGGCTCAGGACCCCTCAGTCGCCGTCGACGTCCTCCAGCCGGCCCGGGGCGAACAGCCCCCCGCCGGGAAGGTCGCCGCTGCGCTCCTCGGAGCCGCCGCCGGCGCTGAGGAACACGTTGACGGTGGCGCCCCGCGGCAGCTCCGACCCGGGGTCGGGGTTGACCGCCGCGACGGTGCCCTCGGCCTCGCCGGAGGGCACCCGGGCGGAGGACACGTTGGGCTCGAACCCGGCGTCCTCCAGGGCCGCGACCGCATCGGCCTCCGAGAGCCCCACCACGTCGGGCACGCCGCCCTCGATGTTGGCCGCCTCGTCGGCGTTGGGCCGCGGCGGCGCCTGCGACGTGCCGCCGAACTGCGGCGGCGCCGACGGGAAGCTCTCGGCCGGCAGCTCCTCGGTGGCCCGGGCCATGGTCTCCTGCCAGATCGGGCCGGGGATGGTGGCCCCGAACACCTCGCTGTAGTAGCGGTCGCCGATGGTGACGTTGCGCAGCGGGTAGTTCTGCGGCCCGCGCGGGTCGCCGACGAACACGGTGCCCGCCAGGTTGGGGGTGTAGCCCGCGAACCAGGCGCTCGCCGAGCCGTCGGTGGTGCCGGTCTTGGCGGCGGCCGGGCGGCCGATCTCCAGACCGGAGGTGGTGCCGCCGTTGAACGTCTGCTGCAGCAGGTAGCTCACGCCCGCCGCGACGTCCTTGTCGATGACCTGCTCGCACTCCGGCTTGATCTCGATGGTCTCGCCGGACTGGCGGTCCTCGATGGAGGTGATGGCCTGCGGCTCGCACAGCTTGCCGCCCGAGGCGAACACCGCGTAGGCGTTGGCCATGGTCAGGGGGGAGACCTCCTCGCTGCCCAGGGTGAAGGAGTTGTTGGCCTGGGTGCGGTCGTTGTCGAACGACGTGCCGTCGGCCCGGTGGATGCCCAGCCGCTCGGCCATCTTGATGACGTTGCACAGCCCGACGTCGGCCTGCAGGTGCGCGAAGTAGGTGTTCACCGACCCCTTCGTGCCGCTGATCATGTTGTGGCTGCTGCCGCCCTTGGTGTCGCCGGAGTTGCTCAGCGTCCAGTCGGCCAGGGTCCCGCCGTTGCAGTTGCGCTGGCCGGTGATGGTCGTGGTGTTGCCCGAGCTGTAGGACGTGCCGAAGCCCATGCCCTGGTCCAGCGCGGCGGCCAGCGTGATCGGCTTGAAGGTCGAGCCCGCCTGGAAGCCGGTGCTGCCGCCGTGGTTCATGTCGGTGGCGAAGTTGATCGAGGTCTCGCCGAGGTTGGACTCGTCGGGGCCGTAGTTGCGGCTCTGCGCCATGGCGCGGATCTCGCCCGTGCCGGGCTCGACCAGGACCTCGGCGGCCACCTTGCGGGACTCGTTGCGGCGCGGCACCCACTTGTCGACCGCGTCCTGCGCGGCCTCCTGCATGTCGGAGTCGACCGTGGTGTGGATGCGCAGACCGGCCGTGCGCAGCCAGCGGGCGCGCTCGGTCTCGTTCTCGCCGTAGCGCTCGTTCTGCTCGATCTCCTGCACGACGTAGTCGCAGAAGAACGGCATCTTGCTGGGCATGCAGCCGTTGCTGGGGGTGCTGACGTCGAGGTCGAGTTCGGTGGCCTTGGCCTCGTCGGCCTCGGCCTGGGTGATGTAGCCGGTCTCGACCATGCGGTCGAGCACCACGTTGCGGCGGTCGGTCGCGTCCTCGGGGTTGAGGCGCGGGTTGTACAGGTAGGGGTAGCGGACCGTCCCGGCCAGGGTGGCGGCCTGGGCGAGGTTGAGTTCGTCGGCGCTGACCCCGAAGAAGTGCTTGGCGGCGGACTCCGCGCCGTAGGCGCCGTCGCCGAAGTACGCGATGTTGAGGTAGCCCTCCAGGATCTCGTCCTTGGTCATGCGCTGTTCGAGGGCGACGGCGTAGCGGAGTTCGCGGATCTTGCGGCCGAGGGTGGTCTCGCGCGCCTCCTCCTGCTCGGCCTGGGTGTCGGCGCTCTCCACCAGCACGTTCTTGACGTACTGCTGGGTGAGCGACGAACCGCCCTCGACGTCGCCGCTGAGGGTGCGCAGCGCGGCGCGGAACGTGCCGCCGATGTCGATGCCGCCGTGCTCGTAGAAGTGGGAGTCCTCCATGGCGATGATGGCCTCGCGCATGACCGGGGCCATGTCGTCGAGTTCGACCAGCTCCCGGTTCTGGTCGTAGATCTCGGCGATGACCTCGCCATCGCGGTCGAGGATGACCGACCGCTGCGGGGGAGGCGGGGTCTCCAGTTCGCTGGGCATGTTCAAGAAGCCGGTGGCGACGTTGCGGGCGGTGATGCCGAGCCCGCCGATGGCCGGCAGCGCCAGCGCCGCCACGAGCACACCGGCGACGATTCCGACGCCTAGGAGTTGACCGATTTTTTGCAGCATTGTCCCCTGACCCACCCCCTCAGATTACGTGTGAACCGCGATGAGTGGTGTCGCGAGCGCCGGGTGTTTTCGGGGAGGGGAGGACGCCGTGGACACCTGCGGCACCAAGCCGCATTCCATTGTGGATGCACCGCGGAGCGGTCGGGACCGGCAAGGGCTTTCAGCCGGACCGAAACGGCGGACCGAGGGTGGTCCGCCGGGTGCAATGACCCACCCGGACTAGATCGGAAATGGGCCGGATGGGGCTGTTGATCGAGACTTGCGGACCGTATCTTCGTCCCCAGCGATCGCGAGGGTATGCGGCACCCGCGCGACGTCGCTCTCCGCAACCGCGCGGTCGCTCTCGGCGGTTCGCGGGCGGCGCGCCGAAAAGCCGCACCTTCCGCAGCGCCCGGGTCGGCGACCGCGCCCGCCGACCCGTCGGCCGCATCGGGTCAATGGGGAATTGGGGAGTGGGATTCATGTGGACGCCGGGGTGGGCCGCGCGCGGCCTGTGCCGAAAGACCGACCCTGACGCGCTTTTCGTCCAGGGCGCAGCGCAGAACCGGGCGAAACTCATCTGCCGGGGCTGCCCCGTGCGCACGGAGTGCCTGGCCGACGCCCTCGACAACCGGATCGAGTTCGGCGTGTGGGGGGGAATGACCGAGCGCGAGCGCCGCGCGCTGCTGCGCCGCCGCCCCGACGTCTCCTCGTGGGCGGAGCTGCTGTCCAATGCCCGCCGCGAGTACGAGCGGCGCGAGCCCCGGCCCGCGCTCTCCGCGCCGCGCGACGGCACCGGCGACCTCCTCTCGCGCTGACGGCCCGGACCGGCGGTGGACCCTCGCACCGCCGGGCGCGCCTGGCGCGCCGGACCGGAGGAACCGTGGGTCCCGCCGTGCGGCGCGGCAGCCGCAGCCGCACGGCGGTGCGGTCCCGCTTTCCCGCGGGGCCGCCGGTAAACACCTCGGGCGCGCGTGCCGCCGGCGCTGCCGCTCAACACCGGGCCGCCCCGCCCGGCTACCCCGCCGGGCGGCCCGCCAGCGCGCGGCCGATTTCGGCCAACCCGGCGAGGTCGTGCACGTCCTCGGGACGGGCCGGAACCTCCACCGCGGGCACCTGGGGGTGGGCCGCCGCCAGCCGGTCCATCAGGTGCCGCTCACGCGCGGCCACCCGCATCCGCTCGGCGTGCAGCCGCAGGGCGGCCCCGGCCAGCGGGTGCTCGCCCGAGGCCGCCAGCTCCGCCGCGGCGGCCCGCGCGGTGTCCTCGGCCAGTCCGGGCACGCCCGTGCGGTGCACGCGGTTGAGCACCACCCCGGCCAGCGGCATGCGGTCCCGGCGCAGCCGCTCGATGAAGTACGCCGCCTCGCGCAGCGCGTCGCCCTCGGGCGCCGCCACCACGACGAACCCGGTACCGCGCGCCTGGAGCAGCCGGTAGGTGCGCTCCGCGCGCTCCTGGAACCCGCCGAACACCGCGTCGAAGGCCCCCACGAACCGCTGCACGTCGGAGAGCACCTGGGCGCCCACCACCTTGGCGATGATCCCGGTGACCATGCCCACCCCGGCGCCCAGCAGCTTGAAGGCGCCGGTGGCGGGCGGCGCCCCCAGGATGCGGATCAGCCGGCTGTCCAGGAACCGCCCCAGGCGCTTGGGCGCGTCCAGGAAGTCCAGCGCCGACCGGCTCGGCGGGGTGTCGACGATGATCAGGTCCCAGTCGCCGGACTGCCGCAGCTGGCCCAGCTTCTCCATGGCCATGTACTCCTGCGTGCCGGAGAAGCTGGAGGACAGCGACTGGTAGAACGGGTTGGCCAGGATCTGCCGCGCGCGTTCGGGGTCGGCGTGCGCCTCGACGATCTCGTCGAAGGTGCGCTTCATGTCCAGCATCATCGCGTGCAGCGTGCCGGGCGGCGCGGCGCCGTCCACGGCCGGCAGCGGCACCGGGCGCGGGGTGTTGTCCAGCTCGGTCAGGCCCATCGACTGCGCCAGCCGGCGCGCGGGGTCGACCGTGATCACCACGGCGCCGCGCCCGTGCTCGGCGGCCCGCACCCCCAGCGCGGCGGCGGTGGTGGTCTTGCCCACCCCGCCCGAGCCGCAGCAGACGATGATGCGGGTCGCGCGGTCGGCCAGGAGCGCGTCGACGTCGAAGGGCGGCGCGGCGGCGGGGGGCGCGGCGCCGCCCGCGGGATCGGCGGGGCTCACCGGCCCACCCCCTGCTCGGCCAGGCGTGCCGCGAGCGCGCCCACGTCGCCCGCGCGCACGCCGTCGGGCAGCAGCGGCAGCTCCAGCCGGGGCAGGTCGACCGCGTCGAGCCGGGCGCGGATGCGCTCCTCCACCGCCACCCGGACGGCGTGGTCGCGCACCTCCTCGGCCAGGCCGCGCGCGGTGTCCTCGGGGTCGGCCAGGCCGACCGCCTTCAGCCCCCGCGCCAGCGCGTCGAGGTCGAGGCCGCCGGCGGCGGCGCCGGCCAGCGCGGCGGGGTCAAGCAGCGGCGGGCGGACCATGTTGACCAGGATCGAGCCCACGGCGAGCCCGGCGGCGCGGACCTCGGCGATCCCGTCGACGGTCTCCTGCGCGGGCATCTCCTCCAGCACGGTCACGAAGTGGACCGCGGTCTGGGGCGAGCGGATCACCGCCATCACCTTGTCGGCGTGGTTGCGGATCGGGCCCACGCGCGCCAGCCCGGCGACCTCGGCGTTGACGTTGAGGAACTGGGCGACACGACCGGTGGGCGGGGCGTCCAGCACCACGGAGTCGTAGGCGTAGGGGCGGTCGGCGGGCTCCCGGCCGCCGCGCCGCCCCGCGCCCTCGCGGCGGCGCACCGCCTCGGTGGCCTTGCCGGTCAGCAGGACGTCACGCACGCCGGGCGCGATCGTGGTGGCGAAGTCGACGGCCCCGAACCGGGTCAGCACCTGCCCGGCCCGGCGCATGCCGTAGAACATCTCCAGGTACTCCAGCAGCGCGGCCTCGGGGTCGGCCGCCAGCGCGTACACCCGGCCGCCGCCGGGCGCGTCGGCCACCGGCCGCTCGGCGTAGGGCAGCGGGGGGATCCCGAAGAGCTGGGCGATCCCCTGGCGGCCCTCGACCTCGACCAGCAGCACCCGCCGCCCGCCGGAGGCCAGCGCGACGGCGAGGGCGGCGGCGGCCGTGGTCTTGCCGGTACCGCCCTTGCCGGTGACGACGTGGAGCCGCACGGGGGCCCCGCCGCGATCGCGTGCACTCACTCCTCGGAGTGTATGTAACGGCCGCCGGGCGGTGATCGGCCGCCGCGCCTGCGCGCCGGCGGGACGACGGGGTTGGCGCAACGCCCGGGCGAGGGCCGGTGGTGACGGCGGCGGTCAGTAAAGTGACCGCTATGACGAAGTGGGAGTACGCGACCGTGCCGTTGCTGTCGCACGCGACGAAGCAGATTCTCGACAACTGGGGGCAGGACGGCTGGGAGCTGGTCTCGGTCATCCCCGGCCCCTCGGTCGACGGTGATCCGCGCAACCAGCAGCTGGTCGCCTACATGAAGCGGGAGAAGGCGTGATGGCCACCCCCGAGGACCGCATCGCCGAACTCGGCCTGACCCTGCCCGAGGTGGTGGCGCCGGTGGCGGCCTACCGCCCCACGGTGCGCACCGGCGACCACGTCTACGTCTCCGGACAGGTCCCGATGGTCCAGGGCAGCCCGGCCGGCACCGGCAAGGTCGGCGCCGAGGTCACCCCGGAACGCGCCAAGGAGCTGGCCGCCGTCTGCGCGCTCAACGCCGTGGCCGCCCTCAAGGCCGAACTCGGCGAGCTGTCGCGGGTGCGGCGCGTGGTGAAGCTGCTGGGGTTCGTCGCCAGCGACCCCTCCTTCACCGGCCAGGCGCAGGTGGTCAACGGCGCCAGCGAACTGCTCGGCGAGATCTTCGGCGAGGCGGGTACACACGCACGCAGTGCCGTCGGCGTCGCCGTGCTCCCGCTGGACGTCCCGGTCGAAGTGGAGATGATCGTCGAGGCCGACTGACCCGGCCACCGGCCGCGGCGGCGCTCGTTCACCAGACCCCCGGGGAGGGCGCTCATGACCAACACGGACTCCGGCGGCGGTGTGCCGGTCCGCCCGGCCGCCACCGTAATGCTGCTGCGCGAGCGCCCCGGCCTGGAGGTGTACCTGCTGCGGCGGGTGCGCTCCATGCCGTTCGCCCCGGGGGTCTACGTGTTCCCCGGCGGCGGGGTCGACGACCGCGACACCGACCGCGGCGTCCGCTGGGCCGGCCCCTCGCCCGCGGCGTGGGCCGAGGTCCTGGGCACCGCCGAGCCCCTCGCCCGGGCGCTGGTCTGCGCGGCGGTCCGCGAGACCTTCGAGGAGTCCGGCGTGCTGCTGGCCGGGCCCGCGGAGTCCGGCCCGGTCGCCGACACCCGCGGCCCCGACTGGGAGGCCGACCGCGCCGCGCTGGTCGACCGCTCCCTGGCGTTCAGCGCGTTCCTGGACCGCCGGGGCCTGGTGCTGCGCACCGACCTGCTGCGGGCGTGGTCGCGCTGGATCACCCCCGAGGGCGAGCCCCGCCGCTACGACACCCGCTTCTTCGCCGCCGCGCTGCCCGACGGCCAGTCCACCCGCGACGTCGGCGGCGAGGCCGACCGCGTGGCCTGGCTCGACCCCGCCGAGGCGGTGGCCGCCTGGCGGCGCGGCGACCTCGCCATGCTGCCGCCCACCGCCTACTCCTGCGCCTCGCTCGCCGAGTGCGGGTCGCTGGCCGCGGTCATGGCGGCCCCGCGCGACCTCAGCCCCGTCCGGCCCGAGCTGCGCGAGGTCGACGGCCGCGTCCGCGTCGTCGTGCCCGGCGCGGCCCCCGACACGCCGTGACACCCCCTCCCGTCCCGCTGACAACCCCCCGCCGGCTCCGGCCGGCGAGAGAGACCGAGGTGTGATGAGGATCGACGGCTCTGGAACCCTGCGCGCCAACTGCGTCCTGTGCCCCAACCCCGGGCCCATGACCCTCGACGGCACCAACACCTGGGTGCTGCGCGAGCCGGGGTCGCGCGGCGTGGTCGTGGTCGACCCCGGACCGCACGACGAGCGCCACCTCGAACGGGTCGCCCGCACGGTGCAGGAGCAGGGCGCGCAGGTGGCGGTGGCGCTGCTGAGCCACCACCACGGCGACCACAGCGACGGCGCGCGCTACTTCACCGAACTGACCGGGGCGCCGGTGCGCGCGGTCGACCCCGCGCTGCGGATCGAGGGCGAGGGGCTGACCGACGGTGAGGTGATCGAGGTCGACGGCCTGGAGCTGCGGGTCCTGGCCACCCCCGGGCACACCGCCGACTCCCTCAGCTTCCATCTGCCGGCCGACGACGTCGTGCTGACGGGCGACACCGTGCTCGGCACGGGCACCACCGTCATCGCCGACGAGGACGGCCTGTCGGCGTACATGGAGTCGCTGTACCGGCTGCGCGACCTCGTGGTGACCGCCGACGTGCGGGCGCTGCTGCCGGGCCACGGCCCAATCTGCACCGAGCCGCTGGCCAAGCTGACCGAGTACATCGACCACCGGGAGTCGCGGCTGGCGCAGGTGACCGACGCGGTGCGCGCGGGCGCCGACACCCCCGCGCGGATCGTGGCGCGGGTCTACGCCGGGATCGACGACGCGGTGCGCCCGGCCGCGGAGGCCTCGGTGCGGGCGCAGTTGCGCTACCTGGCCAAGCGCGGCGACATCCCCGCCGGACTCGGCCAGGACTGAGCACGCGGGCGCAGGACTGAGCGCGCGGGCGCGCCACCGCGGAGGGCCGACACGACAAAGCCCGGCGCGCGGCCGGGCCCGGTCGTCTCGGCGCCGCGGGGCGCCCGCGGGTCAGCGGGCGCGGCGGCGCATGCGCTCGACGTCGAGCAGCACCACGGCCTTGGCCTCGATCCGCAGCCAGCCGCGCAGCGCGAACTCCGCCAGCGCCTTGTTCACGGTCTCACGGGAGGCGCCGACGAGCTGGGCCAGCTCCTCCTGGGTGAGGTCGTGGTGCACGTGCAGGCCGTCCTCGCCCTCCTTGCCGAAGCGCTCGGCGAGGTCCAGGAGCTGACCGGCCACGCGCCCGGGGACGTCGGTGAACACCAGGTCGCTCATGACGTCGTTGGTGCGCCGCAGCCGGCTGGCGAGCGCCTTGAGCAGCTGCAGGGAGACCTGCGGCTGCTGGGCGAGGAAGGGGCGCAGGTCGTCGTGGCCCAGCCCGGCGAGCACGGCGTCGGTGACGGCGACGGCGCTGGCGGTGCGCGGGCGCGGGTCGAACAGCGACAGCTCGCCGAACATCTCGCCCGGGCCGAGCACGCTCAGCAGGTTCTCGCGGCCGTCGACGGCGGCGCGGGTCAGCTTCATCTTCCCGCTGAGGATGACGTAGAGGCGGTCGCCCTCGTCGCCCTCGGAGAAGAGGGTCTGGCCGCGGCCCAGCCGGACCTCACTGACCGAGGCGCGCAGCGCCGCGGCGCCCTCCTCGTCGAGCGCCTCGAAAAGAGGGGCTTTCCGCAGCACCTCGTTGGTCTCGTCCACCACTTCCTCCTTGCACGCCTGCCCGCCAACAGTGTGACGTATATCGCACCCCGATGGGAAACGAAGCTGTTATCTCGGCTTGTCGTCGGGGTGACAAGCCGACCGCCACGGTCGGCGTCAGTACGTCGATCCTAGTTCCTCCGGCGTGTTGGACCGCGTGCGGCCCGCCGATGTGTGGATATTGCCGACATCGACCGCAGGCGTCGCGGCGGCCGGACCGGCCGTTCCGGATCGATGCGCGGCGGCGGGTACGTAGTCTGTGGGGCGTGCCCGGTGATCCTGCCCAGTCAACCCCCACGCCCGCCGCGCGGCCGGCGCCGACCCCGGAGCGGCGCGTCCGGCCCTCCGACACCTCCGCGACTCCCACGGGTGAGTCACGCCTCGCACTGGTGAGACGTGCCCGACGGATAAACCGGGAATTGGCCCGGTTGTATCCCGACGCGCACTGTGAGCTTGATTTCACCAATCCGCTGGAGCTGCTGGTCGCGACCATCCTGTCGGCCCAGTGCACCGACAAGCGGGTCAACATGGTCACGCCCAAGCTCTTCGCGCGCTACACCAGCGCGGCCGACTACGCCGGCGCCGACCGCGAGGAGCTGGAGGGGCTGATCCGCTCCACGGGGTTCTACCGGTCCAAGGCCAACAGCATCATCGGGCTGGGCCGCCGGCTGTGCGACGAGCACGGCGGCGAGGTCCCCGGCGACCTCGACGCGCTGGTGCGGCTGCCCGGGGTGGGCCGCAAGACCGCCAACGTGGTGCTGGGCAACGCCTTCGGTGTGCCCGGTATCACCGTCGACACCCACTTCGGGCGGCTGGTGCGGCGCTTCCGCTGGACCGCCCACACCGACCCCGTGAAGGTCGAGCACGAGATCGGCGACCTGTTCCCGCCCAAGGACTGGACCCTGCTGTCGCACCGCCTGATCTGGCACGGCCGCCGGATCTGCCACTCGCGCCGGCCCGCGTGCGGGGCCTGCGCGCTGGCCCGCTGGTGCCCGTCGTTCGGCGAGGGGCCCACCGACGAGGAGACCGCCGCCGCGCTCGTCCGGAATGGGCCGTTCTCCTAGGCGGTTCGGTTGTTCGCAGGGCACCATGGCCGGGGAGGGACGGGGACAGCATGACCGATGGACACAGCGGTGAGGCGGACGGCGCGTTGAGGGGGCGTCCGGGCGCGCCCGAGATCAGCACGCCCGAGTGGCTGGCGTCGCTGGCGCGGGCCGGCACCCGCATGGCCGTGCCCGCCGCGATGCGCCCGCCCGAGACCGGCGGGCGCCGCTCGGCGGTGCTCATCCTCTTCGGCGAGGGCGAGCACGGCCCGGACGTGCTGCTGATCCAGCGCAACGACAACCTGCGCCGGCACGCCGGCCAGCCCGCGTTCCCCGGCGGGTCCTTCGAGCCCCACGACGAGAGCGCCGAGGCGTGCGCCGTGCGCGAGGCCGTCGAGGAGACCGGGGTCGACCCCGCCGGCATCGAACTCCTGGGCCGGCTGCCCGAGCTGTACATCCGCCACAGCGGGTTCCGCGTGGTCCCGGTCCTGGCGTGGTGGCGCGAGCCCTCCGCCGTCCACCCGGCCGACACCCACGAGGTCGCCGAGGTCGTGCGGGTGCCCGTCGCCGAACTCGCCGACCCCGCCAACCGGGTCCGGGTGCGCCACCCCAACGGCGGCACCGGCCCGGCGTTCCGGGTGCGCGGCCTGCTGGTGTGGGGGTTCACCGCCGCGATCCTGAACCGGCTGCTCGTCCTGGGCGGGTGGGAGCGCCCGTGGCTCGACGGCGCCGCCGTGGAGCCCCTGCCGCTTCCCGGCGCGGGCGCCGCGGAGCGCTCCAGGGCACGGGCGCCGCGCGGCCCGGGGAGCTGATGCGATCGTGAGGTGGTGATGGACGGCATCCTGCTGGACGCGGTCCTCGTCGTCCTGGTCGTGCTGTTCGCCGTCTCGGGATACCGGCAGGGCTTCATCGTCGGCGTCATGAGCTTCGCCGGGTTCCTCGGCGGCGGGATCGCCGCCGCGCTCGGCGCGCCGCCCCTCATCCAGCGCCTGGTCACCGACCCCAGCCGCCAGGCCCTGCTCGCGGTCGCCGTGGTGTTCCTGTGCGCGGCGATGGGCCAGTTCTGCGCCTCCTACCTCGGCGCGGTCATGCGCAACCGCGTCACCGGCGACTCCGCGCGGGTGCTCGACGCAATGGGCGGCGCGCTCGTCAGCGGCGCCTCGGTACTGCTGGTGGCCTGGCTGGTGGGCAGCGCGGTGGCCAACTCCGCCATCCCCGTGATCAACACCCAGGTGCAGGACTCCCGCGTGCTGCACGCGGTGGACCGCGCCATGCCCGAGGTCGCCCAGACCTGGTTCTCCACCTTCCGCCGCATCGTCGACCAGAGCGCGTTCCCGCAGGTCTTCAGCGGTCTGGGCTCGGGCGAGCCGGCCGAGGTGCGCCCGCCCGACCCCTCCGTCCTCAACACCGCCGGGCTGCGCGAGGCCAGCCAGAGCGTGGTCAAGGTGCTGGGCACCGCGCCGTCCTGCCAGCGGCGGGTCGAGGGCACCGGGTTCGTCTACGAGGACGGCCGGGTCATGACCAACGCCCACGTGGTCGCCGGGGTCACCCAGGACCTGCGGGTGGTGACCCGCTCGGGCCAGCAGGTGCCCGCCGAGGTGGTGCTCTACGACCCCCAGCAGGACATCGCCGTGCTGGAGGTGGAGGGGCTCGACCTCGACCCGCTGGAGTTCGAGACCGAGGCCGACAAGGGCGACAGCGCGGTCGTGGCGGGCTTCCCCCGCAACAACGGGTTCACGGCGGTGCCGGCGCGCATCCGTGCCGAGCAGACCGCGCAGGGGCCCGACTTCTACCACTCCCAGCAGGTCAGCCGCGAGATCTACCAGATCCGCGCCGAGGTCCGCCCGGGCAACTCCGGCGGACCGCTGATCTCGCCGCGGGGCACGGTCTACGGCGTGGTGTTCGCCGCCGCCACCAACGAGGACGAGACCGGCTACGTGCTCACCGCGCACGAGGTCGCCGAGAACGCGCGCCGGGGCGCCGAGGCCACCGAGCCGGTGTCCACCCAGGAGTGCGACTAGCGGGCGGCGTGCGGGGGCGCGCGGCGCCGCGGCGGGGAACGCGTCGGCGGCCGGGCCGGGGGCGGCGCCTGCCGCGCCCCGGCGCACGGCCGCCGAGAGGAAGGGGGTGATCCGCGCCCGCGCGGGCGGGGCGGATCACCCGACGAGTTCGGAGTCCGCCTCCGGGTCGGTGCGCTCCAGGGGCCAGCTCATCCGGACGACGGTGCCGTCCTCGTTGGGTTCGATGCTGACCTCGTCGGCCAGGCCGAGGATGACGGCGAGCCCGACATCGGGCGACAGCCCCGAGACCCCGCCGGGCGGGGTGGGTTCGTCGCCCAGGCGGACCTCGCCGTGGGCGGCGGAGCCGCCGAGGTCGGCGGCCGGCTCCTTGGCCGGGGCCCGGTCGAAGACCACCACCTCGAACCGCTGGCCGCGGTGGCCGTTGTGCGGTGCGCGCGTGGGGCCCGCCGGCGCCGCGGCCGCGCCGCGCGGCCCTCCGCCGTCGATCAGGTCGAGCTGGATGGGCTGGCTGGGGCAGTGCAGGCGATGCGCCTCGACCGCGCGGGAGCACGCCTCGCCGACCGCCAGGCGGATCTCGTCGAGGGCGGATTCCGCGATGCCCGCCCGCCGGGCCACGGCCGTGGCCATCAGTCGGGCGGTCCGGACGTGGGCGGGCAGCGCGCTGATCGTGAGCTGGACGAGTGCCATGGTTTCGCTCGAACGGAAACTACTTCGACTTGCGTTTGTCGATGGCGTCCTGCACCGATTCGTAGATGCCGAAGACCTTGGTCAGCCCGGTGATCCGGAAGATCTTCAGGATGCGCTCCTGGGTGCAGACCAGGTCGAGCGTGCCGTCGTGCGCACGCACCCGCTTCAGGCCGCCCACGAGCACCCCGAGGCCGGTGGAGTCGAGGAACTCCACCTTCTCCATGTTCACGACCAGGTGGAAGTTGCCCTTGTTGACCAGGTCGATCAGGAGCTCACGCAGCCGGGGCGCGGTATAGACGTCGATCTCACCCTCGACGACGACGATCTCGGTGTCGTCCTGTGTGTGGTGATCAAGCTTCAAGTCCACTAGTCCTCCAGCGCCGAACCGCGAATGGCCGCGGGTGATCTCTGCCGGGCGTTACCCCACAGTGCGGCATTCAACCACGCTCGGCCTTCGTCTCTGCCTGTTTATGCACAACAAAACCACGACAGCGCGGGTCTCTTCCCCCGGATGCCACACTGAAACAGGGGTCGATCGGTGTCATCGCATGAGCTGCCTGTCGAGGAGGGTGTCGGGGTGTTTGGAGCGGAGCCCCGTGCACAGGGGGGCGCGGCCCACTGGGAGTCCACACTCCGACGCTTGTGGCGTGACCATACCCGCAACTCCCAGGTGACACATGTTGAGCACCTGCCGGGTGTCCGCGGAGTAAGTGAAGACTGGCCAGCGTGGACACCGCCCTCCGTACGGGAGCGGCTGGCTGAGCAGGGGATCACGGCTCCGTGGTCCCACCAGGTCGCCGCCGCGGATCTCGCGCGCTCCGGTAGCAATGTGATCATAGCCACGGGCACCGCCTCGGGGAAATCACTGGGATACCTCCTGCCCTGCGCCGAAGCCCTCGGCGAGGGCGGCACGGTGCTGTACCTGTCCCCGGCCAAGGCCCTGGCCGCCGACCAGCTGCGCTCCCTGACCGCGCTGGGCCTGCCCGGGCTGCGCGCCGCCACCTACGACGGCGACACCCCCCAGGCCGAACGCGCCTGGGTGCGGGCCAACGCCAACTACGTGCTCACCAACCCCGACATGCTGCACCACGCCGTGCTGGGGCGGCACGCGGCGTGGTCGGGCTTCCTGCGCCGGCTGCGCTATGTGGTGGTCGACGAGGCGCACCGCTACCGGGGCGTGTTCGGCTCCCACGTCGCCCAGATCCTGCGCCGCCTGCGCCGGGTGTGCGCCCGCTACCGCCGCGACCCCGTGTTCATCCTGGCCTCGGCCACCACCGGCACGCCCGAGGAGAGCGCGTGCCGGCTGATCGGCGCGCCGGTGGCCGCCGTCACCGAGGACGCCTCGCCCCGCCCTGCGCTCAGCTTCGCGCTGGTCGAACCCGAACTCACCGACGACACCGGCGAGCACGGCGCCCCGGTGCGGCGCACGGCCACCGCCGAGGCCGCCGCGGTGCTGGCCGACCTCGTCGGCGAGGGCGTGCGCACGCTGGCGTTCGTCCGCTCGCGCCAGGCCTCGGAGGTCGTCGCGCTGACGGCCCAGCGCATCCTGCGCGAACGCGACGCCCGCGCCCGCTCGGCCCCGCCGCCCGACGACCCCTGGCTGCTGCCCGAGCCCGGCGCCGAGGCCGCGGCCGCCGAGCCGGACCCGCCCACCGAGGGCGCGGCCGCCGCCTCCCCCACGGAGGGCACCGCCCCCGACGGCACCGCCGGGTCCGCCGAGCTCCGCGGCCGCCTCGCCGAACGCGTCGCCGCCTACCGCGCGGGCTACCTCGCCACCGACCGGCGCGGTCTGGAGGAGTCGCTGCGCACCGGCGACCTCCTGGGGCTGGCCACCACCAACGCGCTCGAACTCGGGGTGGACATCACCGGCCTGGACGCCGTGCTGATCACCGGCTGGCCGGGCACGCTGGCCTCGCTGTGGCAGCAGGCCGGCCGGGCCGGGCGCACCGGGCGCGACGCGCTCGCGGTGTTCATCGCCCGCGACGACCCGCTCGACACCTACCTGGTGCACCACCCCGAGGCCGTGTTCGGCCGCCCCGTCGAGGCCACCGTCATCGACCCCGCCAACCCCTACGTCCTGGGCCCGCACCTGTGCGCGGCGGCGGCCGAGATCCCCCTCACCGAGGACGACCTCCCGCTGTTCGGCCCGGGCGCCGAGCGGGTGCTGGCCGACCTCGTCGACCGCGGCCTGCTGCGGCGGCGCCCGCGCGGCTGGTTCTGGACCCGCCGCGACCGCCCCAGCGCCCTCGCCGACATCCGCGGCGCGGGCGGCCCGCCCGTGCAGATCGTGGAGTCCGCCAGCGGGCAGTTGCTGGGCACCGTCGACGAGGCCGCCGCCCACGGCACCGTCCACGAGGGCGCGGTCTACCTGCACCAGGGGCTCACCTACGTGGTCGAGGAGCTGGACCTGGAGAACGGCGTGGCGCTGGTGCGCGGCGAGGCCCCCGACTACAGCACGTGGGCGCGCGACACCACCGAGATCGAGGTGCTGCGCACCGAGCGCGACGAGGCGTGGGGCCCCGACGCCGCCGTGCACTTCGGCGAGGTCGAGGTCACCCGGCAGGTGGTGTCCTACCTCAAGCGCGACATCCGCACGGGCGCCGTGCTGGGCGAGCAGGTGCTGGACCTCCCGGAGCGGCGGCTGAACTCCCGCGCGGTGTGGTGGACGCTCTCGCCCGAGGCCGCCGACCGCCTGCGCAAGGCCGACGTCGACGTCCGCGGCGCGGCCCACGCCGCCGAGCACGCCGCCATCGGCCTGCTGCCGCTGTTCGCCACCTGCGACCGCTGGGACATCGGCGGCGTCTCCACCGCCCTGCACGCCGACACCGGCTGCCTCACGGTCTTCGTCTACGACGGCCACGAGGGCGGCGCGGGCTTCGCCGAGCGCGGCTACGCGGCGGCGCGGGACTGGCTCACCGCCACCCGCCAGGCCATCGCCGACTGCGAGTGCGCCGACGGCTGCCCCTCCTGCATCCAGTCGCCCAAGTGCGGCAGCGGCAACGACCCCCTGAGCAAGGCGGGCGCCCTGCGGCTGATCGACACCCTGCTCGCCGGCGGGGTCTAGCCGGGCGAAAACCGGTGGAGGAGGCGCCGCGGGCCTTCACCGGATAATCGGCGGGTATGACGATGCGGAACTGGCCCTCGGCCGACCTCGTACTGCGCACCCCCCGCCTGGAGCTGCGGCTGCCCGGCCTCGCCGAACTCGACGCGCTGGGCGACCTCGCCGCCGAGGGGGTGCACGACCCCGCCGAGATGCCCTTCGCCGTCCCCTGGACCGACGCGCCGCCGGCCGAGCGGGCGCGCGCGGTGGCGCAGTACCACTGGAAGACTTTGGGCGAGCTGCGCACCGAGGACTGGCGGCTGCCGTTCGCCGTCTTCGCCGACGGCGTCCCCGTCGGCATCCAGGAGATCGCCGCCCGCGACTTCGCGGTGGCGCGCACGGTCCACACGGGCTCCTGGCTGGGCCTGCGCCACCAGGGCCGGGGCATCGGCACCGAGATGCGGCGGGCCGTGCTGCACCTGGCGTTCGAGGAGCTGGGCGCCGAAGCCGCCATCACCTCGGTGCTGGGCGGCAACACCCGCTCGATGGGCGTCTCGCGCCGGCTCGGCTACCGCGACAACGGGATCACCTGGATCTCCCTGCGCGGCCGGCGGCGCGCCGACCACCGGATGCTGCTGGAGCGCGCCGACTGGCGTGTCGACCCCGCGCACCCGGTGCGGGTGACCGGCCTGGAGCGCTGCCGTTCCCTCCTGGGCTGTGAAACGCCGGACCGGCCCTGATGGCGATTTCCCTCCGGTGTCTGTACGGTGCCAGGATCCACCGCGCCGGAAGGGAGCGACGTGAGCGGCGATCAGGAGGACGGTCTGCGCTCGGAGCTGGTCACTGGCATGCGCAGGGCACTGGAGAACGCGTCGGCCGAGGAGCTGGCCCGCGATCCCCAGGGCGCGCTGCGGCTGGCGTCGCTGGCCGCGCGGCTGGCCTATGAGATGCTCCGCCACGACCACCTGCGGACGGCGGCCGACCACGTCCGGAAGCGCTGGGGCGAGGGCGCCGTCCGGCAGGGGCCCGTCGACGCCGCCGAGGTGGGCCGCCGCCTGGGCGCGCTGCGCGAGCGGCTGGACCGGCCGCACACCCCGGCGGAGATCGCCGCGGCGGCCACCGGGTTCGCCGGCGCGCTGCTGCCGGGCGACGCCGAGGCCGCCCGCGCGCACGAGACCGCCGCCGCCGTCCTGCGCTTCACGACCGCCCGGTCGGAGGCGCGGGGGCGCCTGGAGGCCGCGGCCGCCGAGGCGGCCGCCCTGGCCACGCTGCACCCCGGCAGCGCCGACCTCGGCTGGGCGCACGGGTTCGTCCAGAAGGTCGCCGCGACGGAGGCCGCCCACCAGGCGGAGCTGTGGCTCTTCCCCGCGGCGGACCCGCAGGTGCCCGCCGACCCCGCCGCCCGCGAGTACGAGGTGCGGCGCCTGCTGGCGCGCCGGTCGCTCAGGGAGCCGAAGTTCCGCAAGGACGTCCGCACGGCCCTGGGGGATCTGGTCAAGGCCGAGCGCGGCCGGGACGCGGGGCGGGCGGAGGAGGCGGCCGCCCGCCTGTCGGCCCTGCTGCACGGTGCCGCCAACGCGGCACCGGGCGTGCGCCCCCTCCGCTCCCGGCCCCTCACCCCCGAGGCCCTGAAGCACTCCGGCAGCGCCTCCCGGCCGACGCGCCGCTTCCCGCTCGGCCCGCCGCGCTCCCGCCGCCAAAGCCCCGGCTAGCGGGGCGGAGCCCTCAGCCCCGGCGGACCAGGGCGCGGACGCTGACGGCGCAGCCGACCGCGCACCAGGCCAGCAGCACGGCGAGGTCCGGCCAGGCCGCGCCGTAGTCGTCGGCGAGCATGCCCGCGCGCAGCAGGTCGGCGGCGGGCCGGAACGGCAGCACGTCGTGCACGGCCGCGAACCACGCGGGCAGCCGGCTCGCCGGGAAGGTGACCGGCGAGAAGAGCATCACGAAGAACACCAGGACCTGGGACGTGAGCTGCGCCGGCAGCGGGGGCATGAGCACCGCGATCGCGTAGCCGACCACCGCCGCCATCACCGCGGCCAGGACGGCCGCGCCCACCAGCAGCGGCCAGTCGAAGCTGTAGCGCAGGCCGTACCGCAGCCACGCCACGGCCAGCGCGACGGGGATGCCCGGCAGGGCGACGACCAGCCACACCGTCAGGTCGGCGAGCAGGAGGAGCGGGCGCGGCACCGGCAGGGCGCGCAGGTAGGTGAACGTGCCGCCGGCGCGCGACTGCGCCACCCCCTGGGGGACCAGGACGAGGCCGACGACCATCAGCAGCACCGTGGGCGCGCCGGTGGCCAGGAACCCGGCGGCGGCGGTGTCGGCGCCGGGGATGAGGAACCCGAACCCGACGATGATCCCGGCGGCGAGCAGCACCTGGACCACGACGACCATCGGCAGGGCCATGCCGATCTGGAACACGGTCCAGCGCAGCAGCGTGGCGTAGGTCGTCCACAGTCCCGGGCGGGGCGGAACGCGGGGCGCTACCCGGACCGGCGGGGCGGCGTAGGGCAAACCAGTCATCCGGCGCCGCATATCTCATAAGGTGAGACAAAATCGGTGCCTTTCACGACGATCTGGCATCCACGGTCGCCCGAGTGAACGAAAATGCAGGATCGTCGCCTGCAAAAGGCGGCATATGGGACAAGGTGGCGGTTTAGCGGCCCCAGGTGTCTCATCATGTGGACATCGCGTGCTACCGGTGGCCTCGGGGCCTCCATGTGACAGTCAAATGAAAGAGCAAACCGGGGCAATCACCCCATAACAAGCACGCGTGAACCGACGACATGACGGTTTCCGTCCCCGGCCCTCGCCCAGGGGCCCCCGAGTACCGCCATCCGCCCAGACCGAGGCCGCTCCCCGAACCACCCGCTGTCCTCGGTGCCTCGCCGACACCCGGCCCGGCCGGCGCGCGAGCATCGGCCCCGCCGGCGTGAGCACCCGTGGCCGCTCGCCTCCGCCCTCGCGGCCCTCGGCGCCTCGTCACCGCCCCCGGCCCACTGCCGTGGCCGCCGGTAATCGCCTTCCCGCCCCCCGCCCCCTGCCGCCTTCGGTGCCTCGTCTCCACCTCAACCGTCCGCGACCGCAAGCGGTGCCCGCTCGCCCGAACCGCCGCCGTCCTCGGTGCACCGCCACTGCCCGAGCCCACCGACATCAGCACCGGTCACCGCTCGCTTCGTGCTGCGCTGTCCTCGTCCCCCGCGGCCGTCCCGCGGGCCCGGATCCCCACCGCTCAGCCCGGCCGCACGGGCTGGGGACCGGCGACCGACTTCCCAGCCGGCTGCCCGACAGCGCTGACACGGGCAGGGACCTGCGGCATTGCCAGGGAGGACACAGCGGCGGCGGGAACTGGCGCGGTTTATCCACAGCCGGTGGATTCGACTTTCGGGGCCGGGGTCCGCGCGGCGACGGTGGAGTGAGTCCACCAAGCCAGGAGGTCCGCATGGACACCACCGCCCCCGCGCGTCCGCTGTTCGTCACCGACCACGCCGAACTCCTCGACGACCTCCTGCGGCTGGCCGCCGCCGCGGGTGTCGAGGCCACCGTCGCCCATCATCCCGCGCACGCCGCCGCAGAGTGGGCGCGGGCTCCGGCCGTGGTGGTCGGCGCCGACCTTCTCCAGGCCGCCTGCGACCTCGGGTTGCGCCCGCGCCCGCACGTGGTGGTCGCCGTGCTCGGCGGTGCCGACACCGCCGTGTGGGAGGCCGCGCTGCGGCTGGGCGCCGAGTCCGTGCTGCGTCTGCCCGACGACGAGTCCCGTCTTTCGGGGGTGCTCGCCGACTCCGCGCACGCCAGGCCCGGGCGCGGCCGCGTCGTCTCCGTGGTCGGCGGGCGCGGCGGAGCCGGCGCGAGCGTGCTCGCTGTGGCGCTGGCCCTGGCCGGACGGCGGGCCGACCTCGACTCCGCACTGGTCGACACCGATCCCCTCGGCTGCGGTCTCGATCTCCTCCTGGGCGCCGAACACGCCGACGGCGCCCGCTGGGGCGACCTCGTCGGGCGGGAGGGCCGGCTGAACTGGACGGCCCTGCGCGCCGCGCTGCCCCGCGTCCACGGGATCACGCTCGTCACGTGGGAGCGCGGGCCCGCCGATCCGGTGCCGTCGGCCGCCGTGCGGGCCGTGGTCTCCTGCGCCGCCCGAGGCGCCGACCTCGTGGTCGCCGACCTCCCGCGCGGCCTCGGTCCCGCAGCCGAGGACGTCCTGCGCCGCACCACCCTCGCGCTGCTCGTCGTCACCGCCGACCTGCCCGGCGTCATCGCCGCCAACCGCCTTCTGCCGCGCCTGCGCGCGACCGCCGCCAATGCCCGGGTCGTCATCGGCAGCGGCGCCGCCGACCTCTCCGCCTCCGACGTCACCGATGCGCTCAGCCTGCCGCTCGCCGGGCGCGTACCGCCCGACCGCGAACTCGCCCGCACCCTCCGCCTCGGCCTTCCCCCCGCCCAGCACCGCTCCTCACCCCTGGCCGCCTTCGCCGACCGCGTCGTCGCCGACCTCCTGCGCACCACCCCGGCAGCGGCATCGGCCCCCGGACCCTTCGCCACGGAGGCACCATGACCGTCTTGCCTTCTCCGTGGATCCCCGGTCCCGGGACCGGGACCGCGGCCGCTTGGCCGCGCTCCCGTGCCCGGCCGGTGCCGCGTGCCGGTGCGGCACCCGCAGAACTCCCACCACCGGTGCCGGTCGCCGCACGGTGCCGGTGTCATCCCCCTCCGTTGAGCAAGGAGCCCGCATGACCATCCCGCGGTTTCCGTGGACCCCTTCACCCCGGCCCGCCCCCGCGCCCGCTGCGCCCGCGCCCGCTCCTGCGCCGGCGTCCTCGCCCCCGCGCGCTCCCGCGCCCCCGCCCCCGCACGGGACCGCGGCCGCCGTGGCGCCCCGTCACCGGGCACGGCAGCACCACCGTGGGGTGGAGACGCCGCGCGTGGGCGGCGGCCGTGCGGCCGAGCCCGGCGCCGCGACCGCGTCCGGCCCTGTGGCGGAGGCGGCGGCACCGCCGCCCGACCTGGTGGCGGCCGTGCGCACCCGCCTGGCGCGCGACGGCCGCGACCCCACCCCGGCGCAGGTGGCGGCGGCCGTGCGCGCCGAGGGCCGCACCCTCGGCGACGCCGAGGTGCTGTCGGTCGTCCGTCTGCTGCGCGCCGACATCGCCGGAGCCGGTCCGCTCGATCCGCTGCTGAGCGATCCCGGAATCACCGACATCCTCGTCAACGGCCCCGCCGAGGTGTGGATCGATGACGGCGCCGGGCTGCGTCCCGCTCCCGGCATCCGATTCCCCGACCACGACTCCGTGCGCCGCCTGGCCCAGCGGCTGGCCGCCCAGGCGGGCCGCCGGCTCGACACGGCGGCTCCCTGGGTCGACGCGCGGCTGCCCGGCGGAGCGCGGCTGCACGCCGTGCTTCCGCCGATCGCGCCCGAGGGCGCGTGCCTCTCCCTCCGCCTGCCGCGCCGGACCGCGTTCAGCCTCCGCGAACTCGTGGCCTCCGGCACCGCGCCCGAGTCCGGCGCGCGGCTGCTGCGCGCGGTCGTCACCGCCCGCGCCGCCCTCCTGGTCTCCGGGGGCACCGGCACCGGCAAGACCACGCTCCTGTCGAGCCTGCTGTCGCTTGCCTCGCCCGACGAACGCCTGGTGCTGGTCGAGGACTCCGCCGAACTCCGCCCCGAGCATCCGCACGTGGTCCGCCTCCAGGCGCGCCCGCCCAACATCGAGGGCACGGGCGAGGTAAGCATCCGCGACCTCGTCCGCCAGGCCCTGCGCATGCGCCCCGACCGCCTCGTGGTCGGCGAGGTCCGCGGGCCCGAGGTCGTCGATCTGCTGGCGGCCCTGAACACCGGCCATGAGGGCGGCGGCGGCACCCTGCACGCCAACGCCGCCGCCGACGTGCCCGCCCGCATCGAGGCCCTGGCCTGCGCCGCCGGGCTCACCCGCGAGGCCGTCCACAGCCAACTCGCGGCCACCCGCGCGCTCGTCGTGCACCTGGTCCGGACCCCCGAGGGTGCCCGCCGCGTCGCCGAGGTCCGCGTCCTGACCCGCGACACCGCCGGACTCGTGCACGCGCTCCCGGCCGTCGGGTTCGGCCCGTTCGGCGAACTCCGCGAACACGAGGCCCTGCCCGCCCTCACCGCCCGGATCGGCGCGCACTGGCTGTCGCCGGACCACCCTCCCCTCTGACCTCCTCCGCGGACGAGCGCCGCGCACGGAACGCACACGCACGGCGCGCGGCCCGGGCCCACCGAGGCGGCCGGGGCGGGGGCCGGGGCGGGAGACAAGCCATGCGCCCGGGGTCACCCCGGACGACGCCGGGGCGTCTTCGGGCGGTGCACCCGGTCGGACGGTACCGAGCTGAGGCACCACCTCATCACCTGACGCGGACAAACGGACAAACGGATAAACGCACACGTCGACAAGGGGTACGGATGACCGAGAGCCTGCGGGAACTCCTCCACGCCATGGGCGGGGCGGGCGGCTGGCTCCTGGGCGCCGGTGCGCTGCTGGGTGTGCTGGTGGCGCTGGTGCCGGGCGTGGGCGCGGTCCGGGTCCGAGGGCTGATGGCGGAGCCGATACGGCGCCCGCCGCCGGGGGCGACCGGCCGATCCGGCCTGGCCGCGGTCGCAGCGCGGCTGCGCGGCGCGGTCGACGACCGGCTCGGCCGCGTCGCCGCCGTGCGGCGGCGGGCGGTGGTGGAGCTGTGCCGGGTGCTCGCGGCCGAGTTGCGTGCCGGACGGGACCCCAACGCCGCTGTGGACTCCGCCGTCACCGAACTCGAACCCGGCGTGCGCGCCGACTTCGCGCCGTTGGGCGCCGCCGCGCGCACCGGGCAGGACCTCGCCGCACCGCTGCGCGGCCTCGCCGCCCTGCGCGGCGCGGGCGGGCTGGCCTACCTCGCCGCCTGCTGGCGGGTGGCCGCCGCGACCGGCGCCGGACTGGCGGACGTGGTCGACCGCCTGGCCGACGCCCTCGCCGACGAGGACGCCCGCCGCCGCGAACTGAACGCCCAGCTCGCCGGGCCGCGCGCCACCGCCGCCATGCTCAGCGCGCTGCCCGTCCTGGGTCTGGCCATGGCGGGTGCGCTGGGCGGGGCGCCGCTCGCCTTCCTGTTCACCACCCCCGCCGGGCTGGTCTGCCTGGCCGCCGGCCTCCTGCTCGACACCGCCGGCCTGCTGTGGACCCGGCGCATGGTGCGGGGAGTCCTGGCCGCCACCTACGGAACGGAGTGAGGGAGCGGAGTGAGCACCCCATGACCTGGCCGGAGCTCGCCGTGGTCGTCCTGGGCACGGCCGCGGCCACGCTGCTCACCGGCTCGGCGCGGCCCTGGGCGCGGCGGCGCGTGCGCGCGCTGCTGCCGCCACGGACCCCGCCCCGGCGCCGGCGCGGCGGTGCGCGGCTGCGGCGCGCGGTCCTGCTGTGGGGCGTGCCGGCGGTGCCCGCGTTGACGCTGCTCGTCGTGGTGGGTCCGCTGAGCGCCGTGGTGGCGGGGCTGCCGATCGGCGCGGCGCTGCGGTGGCGCCTGGCGCGCGGCGACGGCGCGGCCGGCGGCGCCGCACGCTCGGTGGCGGGGCTGCCGATCGCCGTCGACCTGCTGGTGGCCGGGCTGCGGGCGGGCGGCACCATGGCCGACGTGCTCGCGGCCGTGGCCGACGCGGTCGGCGATGGCCCGGCGGGGCGGGCGTTCGGCCAGGTGGCCGAGCAGGTGCGCCTGGGCGCCGAGCCGGGAGCCGCCTGGGGCGGCACCGCGCACCCACCGGAGTTCGCGACGGTGGGCCGGGCGCTCGCCCGCGCCGCCCGCACCGGCGCGCCGGTGGCCGACATCCTGGAGCGCCAGGCCGCCGAGATCCGCGCCGCCCTCCGCAGCCGCGCCCAGGCGAGCACCCAGCGGCTCGGCGTGCTGGCGGTGATCCCGCTGGGGCTGTGCTTCCTGCCCGCGTTCGTGCTGATCGGCGTGGTTCCCCTGGCCGCCGGTCTGCTGACCGGCCTGGGTACTTAATGACCCGGGTTCTCCATGACTGGCGACCGCCCCAACGCCAGGGACCCCGGGTGAAGCGTCGACGACCGCCATCGCCGCTGGGCCGCCGAAGCGCCTTCGAAGCCGCCCGGCCCCACGCCCCACGCGCGCTGATGCGGTGGGCCGCATCCACCGGCTGGGCGGCATCCACTCCACCGCCGTGCACGCCCGCACCCACGCCGCCGGCGCCGGCGCTTGGGAACAGGGCTCCGGCCCCAGACACAAGCCGCGCCGGCCCTCGGAGGCCTCCCCAGGGCGGACGGGGTGTCGTCCGAGGCGGGTGTCCGCAGGGCCATGGCGGCAAGGGCTGCCGCACGGAAGGAAAGGGCGGGTGGGCGCATCGCTGCCGGAGGCCAGGGGTTCACCGGTGGCCGAAGACCGCCGGTGAGCCGTGCGGGCCCGCGCGGGACTGGGCGGTGACCGTGCCGCGCACCGACCGGGCGGGGACCCGCACGGTCACCCGCAGACTGAGGTCGGCGGCGAGGTCGCAGCCCGTGAGGGCGGCGCCGTTGGCCTCGGCGGCCGCGCGCGCCGCCGCGCAGGCGGGTTCGCGGCCCAGGGCGGCGTGCTCGGCCCCGGCGAGCGCCGCGAGGTCGGCCGCCGAGGCGGCGCGGTGGTGGTCGGCCCGCACCCCCGCCACAAGGACGACCGTCAGCGCTGTGGACCACACCAGGGCGCACAGGGTCAGCACCCAGACGGTGCCGGACCCCCGTTCGGGATCGGCGGGGCGGGCGGCAGCGCTGAGGGGGTGCGGTGTCCGGGGCGGCGAAATGGTGGCCGGGGGCACGGGTCGGCTCCTTCTGGTGCACTTCGGATGCGGATTCAGGGAAGACACCGCCACGGCGCGGCTGCCGCGGGTCAGTCGTGGGGGAGCGCGGCGGCCGGCGGTGCGGCACCCGGTTCGCCCTCCAACGGTGTGGCGGCGCGCGCGATAACCGGGACCGCGAGGTCGTCCCACGGTCCGAGCGGCACGCGCGCCGCGACGCGGACGCGGGCGAACCCGGAGTCGGCGGTGAGGGAGATGTCGGCGGATTCGGGCGCGGATTCGGCCGCCAGGGCGTGCGCGGCCTCGGCGGGATCGCCGCGTGCGAGGGCCCGCGCGCCGACGCGGGCGGCGTCGACGCAGGCGATGTAGGCTCCGGCGGCGTGGACGGTCGCGACGGCAAGGCCCAGCACCAGCACCAGGCTCGGCAGCGCGACCGCGATCTCGGCCGTGGCGGAGCCCCGGTCAGCCCCCGGACCGCAGCGCATCGGTGACGATCCCCAGCAGGGTGTCGCGGACCTCGGCGCTGTTCAGGACGGCGAACAGCACAGCCGCGAACGCGCACGCCGTGACCGTGCCCACCGCGTACTCCGCTGTGGACATGCCGCGTTCGCGAAGGCCGGTGGGTGGCGGCCCGGTGAGAGGGCGGCCAGGCCGAGTGCGGCGGCCGCCCGGCGCCGCCCCGGCACCGGGCGGCCGCCCCGCCCGCGCGCGATGACACCGGGGCGCGGACACGGGCCGGGCGCGCGGCCCGCGCGGACGAAGAGGGAGAGGGGACGGGGACATGGCTGCCTCCAGGTTCCGAAACGACGCGCGGCCCCTGCGGCCCGCGCCCTGCACCCAGCGTGCGTGCGGCGGGTCCGGTGGCGAAAACGCAATCCCCAGGTTGTGGATAACTTGTCCCGTCGAGGCACAAGGCCTCGCCCCGGCCCTGTACGCATGCCGCGTGACGTGCTCGGACGTCAAGGAAAAAGGCCCGCCTCCGTCGGTCACCGCAGTGGGCGCGCGACGGACGCCGCGGGCGGAGGGACGGACGCCGCGGCGGGGAGGAAAAGGACAGTGCCGGGTACCGATGGGCGCTGTGTCGTCCCCACCGGTACCCGGCATCACCTGACCGCGCGGGCAGGTGGCCTCCCGGGCCGAAGCCGACCGCGCCGGCGCGCGGTCGCGCCGTGCTCGCCGCGCCGTGCTCCCTGGTGTGGGGGCCCGGCTCGGCCCGGCCGCGTACCGGCGCGCGGTCGTGCCGTGCTCGCCGCGTCCGCCGGTCTGTGCCCCCTGCGCTCACTTGTGCCCGCTGTGCCCGCTGCGTTGGTCGGTCGGCTCGGACGCGCGCGGCGGCGGGGGTCCGTGGTCGGTGTTCGACCGGCCGGCGAGGGGCTTCGCGTGCTCGGGGAAGCCGGAGGCGCGCGCGGCCGCCGCAACTCGGCCATCCCTCGCAAAAGACCGGAAAACAGCGACGGCCCCCGCCGGGGGGAGAGCGGGGGCCGTCGGGCGGTCCGGGTCTGGGGGGGTAGAGCCGGCCCGCCTCCGGATAAGACTGGATGGGGCGGTGCTCACGGCTGACGGCGGCGCCGTCGCCGAGCACATCGTCACACAAGCCGGGGATCCGCACCAGGTGCCGGGAAAGCGGAATCCGGACCGCTCGTGCCGCGGCCGGGCCGCGGCGCTGTTGCGGAGGAAGCGGACGGGGCGCCCGTACCTGGATATTAGGTCTAGCACCGGACGCTACCACGCCCATTTGTGTTCTCGGTGGGAAACTTTGACCTTGGGGGGCTTTTCACAGCGGTCCCCCCGGCGTAGAAAGGAACCACAAGGTGGCACAGGCCACCGGATACGCCGGCCGGGTACCCACGCGTCACTTAGCCGTTGAGAGGCCCGTCCAGGCCAGGCCCGACACCTGGTCGGACTAGAAGAGCAGCACGCATGATAGCCCGGTCCGACGTATCAGCGGCGACGCTCCGGCGCCGATCTCTCGGGTCGCGCGGAGCGTCGTTCGCTGTTTGGAGAATTACCATAAACCGGGCAAATGCCGCTTTTTTCCACGGGCAACTGTAATCCGATCGAGATTGACGCCCGACCCCTCAGCCGCGCTTCAGCGCCTCGCACGTCGCCAGCGAGTCGCGGGCCCCCGCCGCCACCGCCGCGCAGCAGTGCGCCACCCACCGCGCCACCCCCTCCGGGGTCGCGGTCCCGTAGGCCCGCAGGGCCGCCGCGTACTCCTCCCGCAGCTCCAGGTGCCCCAGTTCCGAGGGCACCAGCGACTTCGGGTCCAGTCCGCGCGCGATCAGCGTCAGCCGCTCGGCGGCCCGCGCCACAACCCCGTCGCCCCACCCGAACGGGCGCAGCGACACCAGTTCGCCGTGCACCACCGCGCCCACCACCAGCGCCGGCACCGACGCCGGCGCGGCCAGCACCGCGCCCAGCGCGTCGATCCGCGCCGCCACCTCCGCGGCCCGGGGCGCCGGCCCCAGCCCCAGCGGGTCGGCCGCGGGTTCGCCGTCGGCGCGGGGGCGCCCCAGCGCGTCGGCGGGCGCGCCGTCGGCGGCGGCCAGCGCGTGCAGCCGGGCCAGCACCTGCCGCGGCGCCTTGGTCCAGGTCTCGGCGAGCTGGCCCAGCTCCCCGGACACGCGCAGCGCGCCCTTCACTCGAGGGTCCTCGGCGCGCCCGGCGCGGACCTCCTCAAGGCCGGCGTCGGCGCCGTCGAGTACCGCCGAGGCGCGGGCGCCGCGCAGCGCCGACTCCATGGAGACGTCGGCACTGCGCCGCCGCAGCACGCGGTGGCCCAGAAGCCGGTCGACAAGGGTACGGGTCTCCTCCACGGCCTCGCCGACACCGGGAAGCCCGGCGACGCGCTGCAGCGGATCGGCTGGTGCGGTGTTCACACCCAAACCCTACGCGGCGGTAACCCAAGGGCGGTGCACAGCCTCGGAGGCGCCCCCTTGTAAGTTGCGGTCTCCACTTGATGAAGTGGGGTGCACCACACGCCACGCCATGATCTGTGGGCGTAGACAGGCTCGACAGTAAGGAGACGTAACCGTGGCTGAGACTCCCCATGGGCAGGGTCAGGAGACACTGTCCAACCTTCTTCAGGAGTCCCGGAGCTTCCCGCCCCCCGCGGATCTGGCCGCCCATGCCAACGTGCAGGCCGATGCCTACGAGGCCGCGTCCGCCGACCGCCTGCGCTTCTGGGAGGACCAGGCCCGCCGGCTGCGCTGGGAGCAGCCGTGGAGCAACGTCCTGGAGTGGAACCCGCCCTTCGCCAAGTGGTTCACCGGCGGCACCATCAACGCCGCGGTCAACTGCCTGGACCGCCACGTCGAGGCCGGCCTGGGCGAGCGCGTGGCCTACCACTGGGAGGGCGAGCCCGGCGACACCCGCACCATCACCTACGCCCAGCTCAAGGACATGGTGTGCCAGGCGTCCAACGCCCTGCTGGAACTGGGCGTCACCAAGGGCGACCGCGTGGCCGTCTACATGCCGATGATCCCCGAGACCGTGGTGGCCATGCTGGCCTGCGCCCGCATCGGCGCCGTCCACATGGTGGTCTTCGGCGGGTTCTCCGTCGACGCGCTGGGCACCCGCCTGGACGACAGCCAGGCCAAGCTCGTCATCACCGCCGACGGCGGGTACCGCCGCGGCAAGCCCAGCTCGCTCAAGCCCGCCGTCGACGCCGCCGTGCGCGAGCGCCCCGCCGTGGAGCACGTGCTCGTGGTGCGCCGCACCGGCCAGGACGTCGAGTGGACCGAGGGCCGCGACGTCTGGTGGCACGACGTGGTCGACCGGCAGAGCACCGAGCACGCCGCCGAGGCCCACGACTCCGAGCACCCGCTGTACATCATGTACACCAGCGGCACCACCGCCAAGCCCAAGGGCATCCTGCACACCACCGGCGGCTACCTCACCCAGGTCTCCTACACCCACTGGGCGGTGTTCGACCTCAAGCCCGACACCGACGTCTTCTGGACCGCCGCCGACATCGGCTGGGTCACCGGCCACTCCTACATCGTCTACGGCCCGCTCTCCAACGGCGCCACCTCGGTGATGTACGAGGGCACCCCCGACACCCCCCACAAGGGCCGCTTCTGGGAGATCGTGCAGAAGTACGGCGTCACCATCGCCTACATGGCGCCCACCGCCATCCGCACCTTCATGAAGTGGGGCGAGGAGCACCCCGCCCGGTTCGACCTCTCCAGCCTGCGGGTGCTCGGCTCGGTCGGCGAGCCCATCAACCCCGAGGCCTACATGTGGTACCGCACCCACATCGGCGGCGGCCGAGCCCCCGTCGTCGACACCTGGTGGCAGACCGAGACCGGCGCCATCATGGTCAGCCCCCTGCCCGGCGTCACCGCCGGCAAGCCGGGCGCCGCCATGCGGCCGCTGCCCGGTGTCGAGGTCGACGTGGTCGACGACCAGGGCAAGTCCGTCCCCAACGGCGGCGGCGGGTTCATCGTGGTCCGCGAGCCCTGGCCGTCGATGCTGCGCGGCATCTGGGGCGACCCCGAGCGCTACGAGAAGACCTACTGGTCGCGCTTCGAGGGCCTGTACTTCCCCGGCGACGGCGCCAAGCGCGACGAGGACGGCGACATCTGGCTGCTGGGCCGGGTCGACGACGTCATGCTCGTCTCCGGCCACAACATCTCCACCACCGAGGTGGAGTCCGCGCTGGTGTCCCACCCCAAGGTCGCCGAGGCCGCGGTCACCGGCGCCACCGATCCCGTCACCGGCCAGGCCATCGTCGCCTTCGTCATCCTGCGCGGCGAGGCCGGCGACGGCGGCCCCGAGCTGGTCAAGGACCTGCGCGACCACGTCGCCGCGCACCTGGGCGCCATCGCCAAGCCGCGCCAGATCATGGTCGTGCCCGAGCTGCCCAAGACCCGCTCGGGCAAGATCATGCGCCGGCTGCTGCGCGACGTCGCCGAGAACCGCGAACTGGGCGACGTCTCCACGCTCACCGACGCGCAGTCCATCCAGACGCTCAAGGACGCCTTCCAGCAGGGCGGAAAGGGCGACGACTAGGCGCGGCGCCGCGACCGCGGCCGCCCACCCACCGCCCACCCACCGCGCGCCCCCGCCGCCCGCGCCGGTCCCCGCCCGGGGGCCGCGCGCCGGGCGGCCCCCGCCCGCGCCCATCGGCGCGCCGCGTGCGCCCGGTGGTCCGCGACGTACCCTGCGCGGCGGATGGGGCGGGTGCCTCCCTGGGTATGCGAGGATGCGGAAGACGTCCGTCGGATGAAGGGAGCCGCCACCATGCCCGAGCCTCAGCCGGGCGGCAAGGAGCCTGTGGAGTTCGACGCCGCCGAGCACTCGCTCAACGAACTCGTCTCCGAGGCCGGAGGGCTCATCCCCCGCCTGGTCCGCCTGGAGATCGAACTGGCCAAGGCCGAACTCGCGCGCGACGTCAAGAAGATCGCCCAGGGATCGGGCCTCTTCGCCGTCGCGGCCGTCCTCGGCCACATGATGCTGATCCTGCTCCTCATCACCGCCGCCCTGGGGATCATGGCGCTGGGCCTGCCCGCCTGGCTCTCCTTCCTGATCGTCACGGTCGCCGTGCTGCTGGTGGTGCTCCTCCTCGGCTTCCTGGGCCTGCGCCAGTTCCGCCAGCGCCAGGGCCTGCCCCGCACCAGCGCCACCATCGCCAACAGCATGTCGGTGTTCCAGCGCGGTCGGCGGACCGCCGGCGAGTGAGCCGCCCGGGCCGGTGATCGGTGACTGAGGAGTCGGCCGTCCTCATCGACGGCCCCTGGACCCACCGGACGGTCAGCGCGGCCGGCACGCGGTTCCACATCGCCGAGTGCGGCGAGGGCCCGCTCGTCCTGCTCCTGCACGGCTTCCCCCAGTTCTGGTGGGCCTGGCACGAGCAGATGACCGCCCTGGCCGGCGCCGGCTACCGCGTCGTCGCGCTCGACCAGCGCGGCTACGGAGCCAGCGACAAGCCCCCGCGCGGCTACGACCTCATCACCCTGGCCTCCGACGCCGCCGGACTCATCCGCGCCCTGGGCGAGGCCGACGCCGCCGTCGTTGGCCACGCCGGCGGCGGCCTGCTCGCCTGGACCATGGCGGTCTACTTCCCCCAGACCGTGCGCCGCCTGGCGGTGCTGTCCATGCCCCACCCCCGGCGGCTGCGCGAGGCCGTCCTCACCGGCGGCCAGGGCTGGGCCGGCCGGCACGTCGCCGGCTTCCAGGTGCCCGTGGTCCCCGAGCGCCGGCTGGTCGCCGACGACGCCCGGCACGTCGCCGACATGCTGCGCGCCTGGTCGCGCCCGGGCTGGCCCGACCCCCAAACCGAGCGGCACCTGCGCGACGCCATGCGAATCCCCGGCGTGGCGCACTGCTCCCTGGAGTTCCACCGCTGGCTGGTCCGCTCCCAGTTCCGCCCCGACGGCCACCGCTACATGCGCCGGATGCGCCGCCCCATCACCGTGCCCACCCTCCACCTGCACGGCGCGCTCGACCCCGTGCTGCTGCCCGCCACCGCGCGCGGCTCGGGCCGCTACGTCGACGCCCCCTACCGGTGGCGCCTCATCGAGGGCGCCGGGCACTTCCCCCACCAGGAGCGCCCCCGGCGGGTCAACGACGTGCTCACCGGCTGGCTGGCCGACACCGAGCCCGACGACTGACCCCGCCGCCCGCACCCGCCCCCGCCGCGTGTGCACAATGGGCGCAGCGGCTAGAGTGCCAGGCGGCGCGCGGCCCCCCGGGCCGCGGCGCCGGGCACGGCGTGACGCAGACCAGAAAGCGGCGAGGATGAGCGACCCAGGCGACTCCGCCAGGACCGAGCGCGACCGCGACCCGCAGGGCCGGGCGCAGAACCAGCGCCCGCGCGACCGCTACGGCCGCCCTCTGGAGCACGGCCAGGAGGGCGTGCCCCGCGTGCCCGACGACGCCGTGTTCACCCCCGAGGAGGGCCTGACCGAGGCCCAGCGGCTGCTCGACGAGGGCTACGCCTTCCACGCCCACGAGGTCCTGGAGGCCGTCTGGAAGTCGGCCGAGGAGCCCGAGCGGGAGCTGTGGCGCGGCCTGGCCCAGATCGCCGTCGGACTCACCCACGCCCAGCGCGGCAACCTCGTCGGCGCCGGCCGGCTGCTGCGGCGCGGTGCCGAGCGCGTCGTGGCCTACGGGCCGCAGGCGCCGCACGGGGTCGACGCCGTGGGCGCGGCGGCCTTCGCGCGCTCCGTCGCCGACCGGCTGGACGGGCTGGACGCCATGGAGGGCGAGGAGCGCGTCAGCTCGGCCGCCGATCCCGAGGGCCCCGACACCCCCGACCGACCCGGCGACCCCGGCGCGCCGGCCGCGCCCGACGACCGCGCCGCCACCGAGCGCGCCGACAGCCCGGTGGGCCCCGACATCGCCCAGGACGCCCTGCGCATCGACACCAGCGGGCTGCGGCTGCGGCGCGACGACGTGCGTTAGGCCACATCCGCGCCGAACCGGTGGCCGATCGCGCCCCGGTACGACAGGCTTTCCCGCGGCGACGGTGCGCTGACGCGCGCCCGCCCCGCCTCCCGCGCGCGCTGCCCGGCCGGGTCCCCGTGCCCGCCGCCGCGCGCACGCCCGGCACCCCCGCGCGCCCACCGCACCGGCCGCCCCCGCGGCGCCCCCGGCTGCTCGGGGCCGCCCGGTCCGCCTCCTGCCGCTCTGACCGGCGAACACGCGTTTCACGCGTTTTTCATGGCGCTCTGCGCCTTTTATCACCATTGCCCCGATAAATTGTAATTCGCGGCAATTACAAAAATTGCCGACCTCCTGGTCAAATATCCGGATTCCCAGGTCACCGTGCGATCACATATCCCATGAGTCGACGGTGGATTCGCGACCGGCTCTCACGTTTCACGTTTTCGATGCGTAGAATCCCCGACACCGTGGCCGCGTGAATTCGCGGAAACGGCGATGGATTTGTGTCGGTGGCACCCGCAGGACCCTGCCGCGCGAGCCGCACCAGCGGGTCGGTCCGCACGTGCGCGGGAGCCAAAAACGTGCCCGTCTCTAGGAGGACG
The DNA here is from genome assembly GCF_013410565.1 of Streptomonospora nanhaiensis. Lineage (NCBI taxonomy): Bacteria > Bacillati > Actinomycetota > Actinomycetes > Streptosporangiales > Nocardiopsidaceae > Streptomonospora > Streptomonospora nanhaiensis. The sequence continues at coordinate 3,578,299 of NZ_JACCFO010000001.1, read as the reverse complement.
GATTGTCTGGGCTCACCCTCGCCGCCAACGGCGGCACGGCCCTGGCCTTGGACGGTATGAACCTCACGCTGGTCGTCGTGGTGCTGGTGGTCGCGCTCCTCGCGCTCGCCGTCGCCGGATGGCTGGTCCGCGAGGTTCTCGCCGCCGGTCAGGGCACCGAGCGGATGCAGAACATCGCGCTGGCCGTGCAGGAGGGCGCGGCCGCCTACCTCAAGCGGCAGTTCCGCACCCTCGCCGTGTTCGTCGTCGTCATCCCCCTGCTGCTTCTGCTGCTGCCCGCCGACGACATCGGCGTGCGCGTCGGGCGGTCCGTGTTCTTCGCACTCGGCGCCGGCTTCTCCGCCCTGACCGGCTTCATCGGCATGTGGCTCGCGGTCCGCGGCAACGTCCGTGTCGCGGCCGCCGCCCGCGAAGGCGGTGAGGGCGGCGAACACGCCGCGATGCGCATCGCCTTCCGCACCGGCGGTGTCGCCGGCATGTTCACCGTCGGCCTCGGCCTGGCCGGCGCCGCCATCGTCGTCCTGCTCTACCGGGGCGACGCGCCCACGGTCCTGGAGGGCTTCGGCTTCGGCGCCGCCCTGCTGGCGATGTTCATGCGGGTCGGCGGCGGCATCTTCACCAAGGCCGCCGACGTCGGCGCCGACCTCGTGGGCAAGGTCGAGCAGGGCATCCCCGAGGACGACCCCCGCAACGCCGCCACCATCGCCGACAACGTGGGCGACAACGTCGGCGACTGCGCGGGCATGGCGGCCGACCTGTTCGAGTCCTACGCCGTGGTCCTGGTTGCCTCGCTCATCCTGGGCCGCGTCGCCTTCGGCGTCGAGGGCCTGGTCTTCCCGCTCCTGGTCCCGATGATCGGGGTCATCACCGCCATCATCGGCATCTTCCTGGTGGCGCCCCGCTCCAGCGACAAGAGCGCGATGTCGGCCATCAACCGCGGCTTCTTCATCTCCGCGGTCATCTCGGCCGTGCTGGTCACCGCCACCGCGTTCGCCTACCTGCCGGCGAGCTTCGCCGACCTGACCGGCGCGGGCGCCGAGATCCGCGATCTCGACGGCGACCCGCGGATACTCGCGGTCGGCGCCGTGCTCATCGGCCTCATCCTGGCCGCCGCCATCCAGCTCCTCACCGGCTACTTCACCGAGACCGACCGCCGCCCGGTCCGGGAGATCGGCGAGAGCTCCGAGACCGGCGCGGCCACCGTCATCCTCTCCGGCATCTCGGTGGGCCTGGAGTCGGCCGTCTACTCCGCCGTCCTCATCGCCGGCGCGGTCTACGCGGCGTTCCTGCTGGGCAGCGCCTCGATCACGCTCAGCCTCTTCGCCGTGGCGCTGGCCGGCACCGGCCTGCTCACCACCGTCGGCGTCATCGTGGCGATGGACACCTTCGGGCCCGTCTCCGACAACGCCCAGGGCATCGCCGAGATGTCCGGCGACGTCGAGGGCACCGGCGCCGACGTCCTCACCAGTCTCGACGCGGTCGGCAACACCACCAAGGCGATCACCAAGGGCATCGCGATCGCCACGGCGGTCCTCGCCGCCACCGCGCTGTTCGGCGCCTTCCGCACCGCCGTCGAGGAGGCGCTGCGGGCCGCCGGCGAGAACGCCGACACCTTCAGCCTGTCCATCGACGAGCCCAACGTCCTCGTCGGCGTCATCATCGGCGCCGCGGTGGTGTTCCTCTTCTCGGGCCTGGCGGTCATGGCCGTGGGCCGCGCCGCCGGACGGGTCGTGGTCGAGGTGCGCGAGCAGTTCCGCACCCGGCCCGGGATCATGGACGGCACCGAGAAGCCCGAGTACGCCCGCGTGGTGGACATCTGCACCCGCGACTCCCTGCGCGAACTCGTGACCCCCGGCCTGCTCGCGGTCCTCACCCCCATCGCGGTGGGCTTCGCCCTGGGCTACGCGCCGCTGGGCGCGTTCCTCGGCGGCGCCATCGCCGCGGGCGCGCTGATGGCGGTGTTCCTCGCCAACTCCGGCGGCGCCTGGGACAACGCCAAGAAGCTCGTCGAGGACGGCCACCACGGCGGCAAGGGGTCGGAGGCCCACGAGGCCACCGTCATCGGCGACACCGTCGGCGACCCGTTCAAGGACACCGCCGGCCCGGCCATCAACCCGCTGCTCAAGGTCATGAACCTCGTCGCGCTCATCATCGCGCCCAGCGTCGTGATGTACGCGAGCAACGTCCCGCTGCGGCTGGGCGTGGCCGCGCTGGCCCTGGCGCTGATCGTCGGCGCGATCGTGTGGTCCAAGCGCCGCGGCGGCGACTCCGGCCCCGGCGACCGGGTCGGGCAGACCCGGACCGACCCCGAGGTCGGCTCCGCCGCACCGCCCGCCGCGGACCCCGTGGTCCCCGACCCCGTGCACAACGGCGGCAACCCCGGCCGCAAGGCCGAGGCCCGCACCGCCGAAGCCGGCGGCGAGGGCTGACACCGCGCTCCCAGGGGCCGCGCCGCCCCGGCCGCCACCGGCCGGGGCGGCGCGGCCCCGCGCGTTTGCCGAGGCCGCGCCGGGGGCGGCGCGCTGGGCGCCGGTCGGCTGAGGGCCGCCCGGACCACCTCATAGGCTGGGCGGACACAACGACGTGATGGAGGGATGTCGTCCGTTGTCCGGAATGAAGGGTCTGGCCATCGTCATCGGCGCCATGCTGGCCTTCATGGCGGCCATCGCCGTCCTCGCCACGGTGCTGGCGCCATGACCAGGCGGCTGATCGTGCTCCGGCACGCCCAGGCCGACGCGCTCGTCGGCGGCCCCGACCACGCCCGCACGCTCACCGCCTCCGGCCGCGACCAGGCCCGCGCCGCCGGCGCCCGGATCGCGGCGGCCGGCCTGCGCCCCGAGCACGTCCTGTGCTCCACGGCGGCGCGCACCCGCCAGACCCTGGAACTGGCCGTGCGGGCGTTCGACCCGCCGCCCGCCGTCGAGTACGACGACGCGCTCTACAGCGCCGACGTGCACACGGTGCTCGACCTGGTCTCGCGTACCGACCCCGCCGTGGGGACGCTGCTGGTGGTCGGGCACAACCCCACCATGGCGCAGTTGGCCGGGGCGTTCATGGCCGACGATCCGCTGACCGGGTTTCCCCCGGCCGCAACCGCCGTGATCGACCTTGAGGTGGAGTGGCTGTACGCGGCGCCCGGGACGGGCACCGCGCGCCTGCTCGCCTAGCCCCGCGGGAGGCCCCCGCCGCCCCCGCCGTCAGGCCCGCCCGGCGACCCGGTCGACGACGTCCCCCACGGCGTCGGCGGCGATGGCGGGCCGGTCCACGTGGATGTGGTGGCCGGCCCCCTCGGCGGTGCGCAGCCGGCTGTCGGTCGAGACCGCCGGCCACCTCTCCTGGCCCTCGGCCCACGCCCGCTCCAGCTCGGCCCCGTACTCGGGGATCTCGCCCAGGTAGGGCACCCCGTGCCGGACGACCTCGGTGGGGACGTCCCCGGCGGGGCGGACCGGGCCGTCCTCGACGACCACGCGTTCGGGGTTCTCGCCGCCGAAGACCGCCAGGTTCTGGGCGCGCACCTCGGCGCCCGGCCCGGTGGCCGCCTCCGGGACCACGCCCGTGAGGTCGGCGGTCATGGACGGCGGCGTGGCGTCCAGCAGCACCAGGCCCGCCACCCGGTCGGGGTGGTCGGGGGCGTAGCGGGCGGCGATCAGCCCGCCGAGCGAGTGGCCGGCCGGCACCACCTCGCGGTCCCCGGCGACCCGGTCGAGCACGGCCGTGAGCAGCCCGTGGGTGTCGGCGACGCTCTGCCGGTCGCCCGGCTCGCCGCTGCCGCCCTCGCCGAGCCGGTCGTAGGAGCACACCCGCTCCTCCTCGGCCAGCGCCTCCTGGAACCGAGAGCGGTCGTGCGGGCGGTGCGGGGCGTGCGGGACATCAGTCCTCCAGGGAAGGCCGGAACGGGAAGCGGTCGGGGGCCGCCGGCGCTCCGCGGCCGGGGCGCCGCGACCGCGCCACGCTAGGGAGCCGCCCGCCCGCGCGTCGTCACCGCCCGGAGCCCACCCGGATGTCCCCCGCGGGGGTGACCGCGGGACCCGCCGCGCACCCGTTGTCCCCCGTGCGAGCTACACGCAGGTGTCCACCGCACGGTGACGACCCGGAGGGGCCCGGATCCGTAGCGTTTCCTCATCACGCGGCGCCCCGGCCGCGGACGACAGAGCGAGACGAAGGAGTCCCCCCATGAGACTGGTGTGGCAGTTGCTGGCCGTCGCGGCCGTCGGCATGATCGGCGGCCAGGTGGCGATGGGATTGGAGGGCAACTGGCTGGCGACACTGGTCGTGGGCCTGCTCGCCGCGGCCCTGACCCTGCTGGTCTACTGGGGCGTGGTGCGGCTGACCGAGCGCCGCCCGGTCACCGAGGTCGTCGGCAAGGGCTCGGTGAGCGGGCTGCTGATCGGGCTGGTCGCCGGGATCGCGCTCTTCGCGATGGTGATCGTCAACATCTACTTCCTCGGCCACTACCAGATCAACGGCCTGGGCACCGTAGTCGGCGCGATCGGCCTGATCGGTTTCATGGCCGCGGCGGCCGTCACCGAGGAGGTGCTGTTCCGCGGTGTGCTGTTCCGCGTCATCGAGGGGTGGGCGGGCACCTGGATCACCCTGGTGCTGACCAGCGTGCTGTTCGGCCTGATGCACCTGCCCAACGCCGGCGCCACCGCCGTGGGGATCGGCGCCGCCGTCATCGCCGGCGCCATGTTCGCCGCCGCCTACGCCGCCACCCGCAACCTGTGGCTGCCCATCGGCCTCCACTTCGGCTGGAACTACGCGGCCTCGGCGATCTTCAGCACCGAGGTCTCGGGCGCCGGCACCCCCACCGGCCTGCTGGACACCACCATCACCGGCCCCGCGATGCTCACCGGCGGCTCGTTCGGCCCGGAGGCCAGCCCTTACTCGATCGTGTTCTGCTTCCTGACGGCGCTGGTGTTCCTGTGGCTGGCCCACCGACGCGGCCGCCTGGTGCCCCTCCGCAAGGGCGCCAAGCGGGTCGAGTCCGGCACTACACTTCCCCAGTGACCACTCGACGGCGGCTCACCGGGCTGTGGCGGCGGTTCGGCGCCGAGGCGTGGCTGCTCCCGCTCCTCGGCGCGGCCCTCTCCGTCGCCTCCCTCGTGCCCTCCCTCCAGGGTGAGGGCACCATGCTGGGCGGCGTGCCCGACCGCCCCTTCGACGCGCTGGCGCTCGTGGCGATCGGCCTCCAGGGCCTGCCCCTCGCGCTGTGCAGGCGGTGGCCGATCGCCGCGCTCGCCCTGGTGGCGCTGGGCTTCGTGGTCGACCAGCTCCTCGGATACCACACGGTCGCCGGCACCGCGCTGCCGCTGGCGCTGGGGGCCGCCGCCTTCTACGCCGAGCGGCACCGCCGCGCCACCGCCGCCGTGGGCACCGTCGGGTACGTGGTGCTGGCCCTGGCCCTGTCCCAGGTGGGGGCGGGCGAGTCCATCGCCGGGTGGATCGCCTTCTACGGGGCGCTGGCGCTGTCCTGGGGTGTCGGCGCGTGGCTGCGCGCCGTGCGGATCGCCGACGCCGAGCGCCGCCGCCGCGTCGCCGAGGAGACCCGCACCGCCGAGCGCACCCGCATCGCCCGCGAGCTGCACGACGTGGTCACCCACCACGTGACGGCGATGGTGGTGCAGGCCGAGGCGGCGCGCTACCTGACCGCGGCGCCCGAGCGCCTCGACCAGACCCTGGACGCCATCACCGACACCGGCCGGCGCGCGGTCACCGACCTGCGCCACCTGCTGGACCTGCTCAACCCCGACCACGGGACCGGGGCCAGGACGCCGCCGGTCGGCCGGGTGCTGACGCTGGTGGAGCAGACCCGCCGGTCGGGGCAGCCCGTGGAGTTCACCGAGGAGGGCACCCCGGCGGCCTCGACCGGGAGCGCGGACCTCGTGGCCTTCCGGATCGTGCAGGAGGGCCTGACCAACGCGCTCAAGTACGCTCACGGGGCCCGCACCTCGGTGCGGCTGCGCCACGGCGAAGGGGAGATCACGGTGGAGGTCGAGACGGACGGGGAAGGCACCGCGCCCGGGTTCGCCGAGGGCAGCGGCAGGGGCCTGGCCGGCCTGCGCGAACGGGTCGAGGTCCTGGGCGGGGAGTTCAGCGCGGGGCCCCGGGCCGAGGGCGGCTTCCTGGTGCGGGGGCGCATCCCCGCCAAGGGCGCGGCGTGAGCGCGCCGACCCGGGTGCTGGTCAGCGACGACCAGGTGCTGATCCGCACCGGCCTGACCACCATCATCGACGCCCAGCCCGACATGGAGGTGGTGGGCGAGTGCGGCGACGGCCAGGCGGCGGTCGAGCTGGCCGAGCGGCTGCGCCCCGACGTCGTGGTGATGGACGTCCGCATGCCGGTGCTCGACGGCATCGAGGCGACCCGCCGCCTGGCCGGGGCCGGGGTGGCCGATCCCGTCAAGGTGCTCGTGGTGACGACGTTCAACCTGGACGAGTACGTCTACGAGGCCCTGCGCGCGGGCGCCAGCGGGTTCCTGCTCAAGGACGCGCCGCCGAGCCAGCTGCTGCACGGGATCCGGACCGTGGCCACGGGCGCGGCCCTGCTGGACCCCGAGGTGACCCGCCGGCTCGTGGGCACCTACGCGGCCCGGATCCGGCCCGCGGGGGGCGCGGCGCGGGACATCCCGCTGACCCCCCGCGAGCTGGAGGTGCTGTGCCTGGTCGCCGAGGGGCTCTCCAACAGCGAGATCGCGGCGCGGCTGGTGATCAGCCAGGAGACGGTGAAGACGTTCGTGTCGCGCATCCTCACCAAGCTGGACCTGCGCGACCGCGTCCAGGCGGTCGTCTACGCCTACCGCCACGGCCTGGTCACCTGACCCCGGGCGCGGATGCGGGACGCCGGGACGGCGGAGCGCGGGTCAGCGGCCCAGCCGCAGCAGCCCTTCGGCGACCGCCACGAGGTCGTCGCCCACGGCGTCGGCCGGGGTGAAGACGTCGCCGTAGACGGACTCCAGCCGACCGCACCAGCCGGCGAGCAGGCCCGCCTGCTTGGCGCCGTGGCAGTCCCAGGCGTGCACGGCGACCAGCGCGGTGCGCGCGGCCGGCACCCCCAGGGACTCGGCGGCGATGTGGTACAGCGCGGGCGCGGGCTTCCAGACGCCTTCGTCGGCGGCGGTGACGACGCGGCTGATGTAGCGGTCCCATCCGGTGCGCTCCAGGAACCGCTCGGTCGCGTCGCGCCCGCCCACGGTGAGGAACCCCATGGGCACGCCCGCCTCCGCGAACCGCCGGATGGCGGGCTCGGCGTCGGGGTGGGCGGGCATGTCGCCGAACCCGCTGACGACGTGGTCGATCTCCTCGTCGGTGACCGCGCCCCGGGTCTCGACGCGCATGGCGTGCCGCATCGCGTCGGGGAAGGGCGTGGGCCGCCCGCTCAGCGCCAAAGCGAAGGCGTCGCGCTGCGCGCGCAGGAACCAGGGCTGCATCAGCTCGGGGGGTTGGCCGATGTCGATGAAGCGCTGCCGCAGCGGGCGCACGTCCATGAGGGTCTCGACGACGTCGAACAGCACGCCGCCGAGGGCGGGAGCGGTGGGGCCGTCGGCCATGTTCGCCTCCTTGGCTGGGTCCGGGCCGGGGACCGGCCGGGCACTGGCCGCGGTCCGCCCGGGTGCGCGGGGCGGTGCGGGTGCGCGAGCCGGTCCGCGCATGGGCCTTCTCGCCGTGATCACGGGTGCCGAAACGTGGGGTGGCCTACAGGTGCCGCGCCGAGTTGGCGTCGCGGAGCAAGGCCGCTATAGTCGATCGAGTCGCTACCGCCGGGCCCGCATGGTGCCCAGGCGCTGAGGCGGCGTCTTCCTTCGGCGAACGACCACCACTCGGTGGGCGTCGCCGCATCACACGGTTCGATCACCTGTTGATGTGTGGCAGTATGAACGCTGCCCACGCGGAAACGGGTGGGAATGAATTGTGTTGGTGTTTCGGGAGTTCCGAAAAACCGCCGATTTGGCGGGGCGCGGAACGCCTGATAATGTGAAGACACAACAAAGCGGAAACGCGGAGATTGATCCGCCCCGTGGGGGAAGAGCCTTTGCGGGCCTGCCGATTGAGTGGGTTCGGGGTTTGTACCCGGTGAGCGGTTGCTTCTTGAGAACTCAACAGCGCGTGTATGACATTCTTTGTGCCGTGTTTGTTTTGGCCCCGTTGAACACCCTCGGGTGTTCGGGGTTCCTTTGATGGGTCCGCCCTGTGTGGGTGGGCCGGTCAGGATTGAAGACCTTTAATGGAGAGTTTGATCCTGGCTCAGGACGAACGCTGGCGGCGTGCTTAACACATGCAAGTCGAGCGGTAAGGCCCTTCGGGGTACACGAGCGGCGAACGGGTGAGTAACACGTGAGCAACCTGCCCCTGACTCTGGGATAAGCCGGGGAAACCCGGTCTAATACCGGATACGACACGCCACCGCATGGTGGTGTGTGGAAAGTTGTTTCGGTTGGGGATGGGCTCGCGGCCTATCAGCTTGTTGGTGGGGTAGTGGCCTACCAAGGCGGTGACGGGTAGCCGGCCTGAGAGGGCGACCGGCCACACTGGGACTGAGACACGGCCCAGACTCCTGCGGGAGGCAGCAGTGGGGAATATTGCGCAATGGGCGGAAGCCTGACGCAGCGACGCCGCGTGGGGGATGACGGCCTTCGGGTTGTAAACCTCTTTTACCACTGACGCAGGCCCCCATATCGGTGGGGGTTGACGGTAGGTGGGGAATAAGGACCGGCCAACTACGTGCCAGCAGCCGCGGTAATACGTAGGGTCCGAGCGTTGTCCGGAATTATTGGGCGTAAAGAGCTCGTAGGTGGTGTGTCGCGTCTGCTGTGCAAGTCCGGGGCTTAACTCCGGTTTTGCAGTGGATACGGGCATGCTAGAGGTAGGTAGGGGAGACTGGAATTCCTGGTGTAGCGGTGAAATGCGCAGATATCAGGAGGAACACCGGTGGCGAAGGCGGGTCTCTGGGCCTTACCTGACGCTGAGGAGCGAAAGCGTGGGGAGCGAACAGGATTAGATACCCTGGTAGTCCACGCTGTAAACGTTGGGCGCTAGGTGTGGGGGCTTTCCACGGTTCCCGTGCCGTAGCTAACGCATTAAGCGCCCCGCCTGGGGAGTACGGCCGCAAGGCTAAAACTCAAAGGAATTGACGGGGGCCCGCACAAGCGGCGGAGCATGTTGCTTAATTCGACGCAACGCGAAGAACCTTACCAAGGTTTGACATCGCCGGTAATCCATCAGAGATGGTGGGTCCTTTTTGGGATCGGTGACAGGTGGTGCATGGCTGTCGTCAGCTCGTGTCGTGAGATGTTGGGTTAAGTCCCGCAACGAGCGCAACCCTTGTTCCATGTTGCCAGCACGTGATGGTGGGGACTCATGGGAGACTGCCGGGGTCAACTCGGAGGAAGGTGGGGATGACGTCAAGTCATCATGCCCCTTATGTCTTGGGCTGCAAACATGCTACAATGGCCGGTACAGTGGGCGTGCGATGCCGTGAGGTGGAGCGAATCCCTAAAAGCCGGTCTCAGTTCGGATTGGGGTCTGCAACTCGACCCCATGAAGGTGGAGTCGCTAGTAATCGCGGATCAGCAATGCCGCGGTGAATACGTTCCCGGGCCTTGTACACACCGCCCGTCACGTCATGAAAGTCGGCAACACCCGAAACTTGTGGCCTAACCCTTCGGGGAGGGAGTGAGTGAAGGTGGGGCTGGCGATTGGGACGAAGTCGTAACAAGGTAGCCGTACCGGAAGGTGCGGCTGGATCACCTCCTTTCTAAGGAGTCTTTTGAGCCGGTTGTTTTTCCGTTATGCCGGCGGACTCGTAAGTGGACCCGGTTGGTGCCTGGGTTGGTCTGCGTTGTGCAGGCTGGCCTGGGTGGCTGTTTCCGGGGTGGTTCGAAGGATGTTGTCACGCGCTGTTGGGTGTCTGAGGGGGCAACCGTTGGTTGTTTCCTGCTTGCCACCCTGATGAAGACCCGTGGTCTCAAGCCTCTGTGAGTGGGGTTTGTGGGGTTGTGGTTGGGTGTGTGGCTGGTGTTTTGATTTGTGGATAGTGTGCGCGAGCATCTTGTATCTGTGGTGGCCAAGTATGTGTGGCATACGGTGGATGCCTTGGCACCAGGCGCCGATGAAGGACGTGGGAGGCCGCGATAGTCCACGGGGAGTTGTCAACCGAGCTGTGATCCGTGGGTGTCCGAATGGGGGAACCTAGCCCGAGTTGTGTCGGGTTGCCGCTGCCTGAATGTATAGGGCGGTTGGTGGTGACGCGGGGAAGTGAAACATCTCAGTACCCGCAGGAAGAGAAAACAATAGTGATTCCCTGAGTAGTGGTGAGCGAAAGGGGATGGTGGCTAAACCGCGGGCGTGTGATAGACGGCAGTCGTTGCGTTCGTGGGGTTGTGGGGCGTGTCTGTACTGGGTCTGCCGGCCTGGTGTGGGGTGTGTTCTGTTAGCTGAAGCCGTTGGGAAGCGGCGCCGTAGTGGGTGAGAGTCCCGTAGGTGAAGGCAGGGCATGTCTCATTGGATGCGTTCCCGAGTAGCGCGGAGCCCGAGGAATTCCGTGTGAATCTGGCAGGACCACCTGCTAAGCCTGAATACGTCCTGGTGACCGATAGTGGACGAGTACCGTGAGGGAAAGGTGAAAAGTGCCCCGGTGAGGGGTTGTGAAATAGTACCTGAAACCGTGTGCTGTCAAGCCGTCAGAGCTCTGCTTTGGTGTGGGGTGATGGCGTGCCTTTTGAAGAATGAGCCTGCGAGTCGTGGTGTGTGGCGAGGTTAACCCGGGTGGGGTAGCCGTAGCGAAAGCGAGTCTGAATAGGGCGTTGAGTCGCATGCTGTGGACCCGAAGCGGGGTGATCTACCCATGGCCAGGGTGAAGCGGAGGTAAGACTTCGTGGAGGCCCGAACCCACCAGGGTTGAAAACCTGGGGGATGAGCTGTGGGTAGGGGTGAAAGGCCAATCAAACTCCGTGATAGCTGGTTCTCCCCGAAATGCATTTAGGTGCAGCGTTGTGTGGTGCTCCCTGGAGGTAGAGCTACTGTTTGGCTGATGGGCCCGACAAGGTTACTGAGGTCAGATAAACTCCGAATGCCGGTGGAGTGGAGCATGGCAGTGAGACTGCGGGGGATAAGCTTCGTAGTCGAGAGGGAAACAGCCCAGATCATCAGCTAAGGCCCCTAAGTGTGTGCTAAGTGGGAAAGGTTGTGGAGTTGCTGAGACAACCAGGAGGTTGGCTTAGAAGCAGCCATCCTTTAAAGAGTGCGTAATAGCTCACTGGTCAAGTGATTCTGCGCCGATAATGTAGCGGGGCTTAAGTACACCGCCGAAGCTGTGGAGCCTGCACGCGAGTGTGGGTTGGTAGGGGAGCGTCGTGCGTCCGGTGAAGTTCCAGAGTGATCTGGGGTGGAGGGTGTGCGAGTGAGAATGCAGGCATGAGTAGCGATACCGGAGTGGGAAACTCCGGCGCCGATTGACTAAGGGTTCCTGGGGCAGGTTAATCCGCCCAGGGTGAGTCTGGACCTAAGGCGAGGCCGACAGGCGTAGTCGATGGATAACGGGTTGATATTCCCGTACCCGTTTGTGCGCGTCCATGTTGATAGCCCTGATGCTAACCGGGCGTGTCTGGGGTTGGGCCTTCGGGTCTGGCCTTGTGGTGCGTCTGGGATCCGATGGGTGTGTAGGCAAGTGATGGGGTGACGCAGTGGGGTAGCTCTACCCGGCGGTGGTTGTCCGGGGGTAAGCGTGTAGCCCGGGGTGTTGGTAAATCCGTGCCCTGTGAGGGGTGAGGCGTGATGCCGAGCCGTTTTTGGTGAAGTGAGTGATCCCGTGCTGTCGAGAAAAGCCTCTAGCGAGTGCGCAGGCGGCCAGTACCCGAAACCGACGCAGGTGGTCAGGTAGAGTATACCGAGGCGTTCGGGTGAACCGTGGTTAAGGAACTCGGCAAATTGTCCCCGTAACTTTGGGAGAAGGGGAGCCCTGTCTGGTGATGGGCCTTTGCGTCTTGAGCTGGGTGGGGTCGCAGATACCAGGGGGAAGCGACTGTTTATTAAAAACATAGGTCCGTGCTAAGTTGTAAGACGCTGTATACGGACTGACGCCTGCCCGGTGCTGGAACGTTAAGAGGACTGGTCAGCCCCTTTTTCGGAGGGGTGTCGCTGGGAATCTAAGCGCCAGTAAACGGCGGTGGTAACTATAACCATCCTAAGGTAGCGAAATTCCTTGTCGGGTAAGTTCCGACCTGCACGAATGGCGTAACGACTTCCCCGCTGTCTCAACCGCGGGCCCGGTGAAATTGCAGTACGAGTAAAGATGCTCGTTTCGCGCAGCAGGACGGAAAGACCCCGGGACCTTCACTATAGCTTGACATTGGTGTTTGGGATGGTTTGTGTAGGATAGGTGGGAGCCTGTGAAGCTGTCACGCTAGTGGTGGTGGAGGCGTTGGTGAAATACCACTCTGGCTGTTTCGGGCATCTAACCTTGGGCCGTGATCCGGTTCGGGGACAGTGTCTGGTGGGTAGTTTAACTGGGGCGGTTGCCTCCTAAAGGGTAACGGAGGCGCCCAAAGGTTCCCTCGGCCTGGTTGGTAATCAGGTGGTGAGTGTAAGTGCACAAGGGAGCTTGACTGTGAGACGGACGTGTCGAGCAGGTGCGAAAGCAGGGACTAGTGATCCGGCACCGGCGTGTGGAAGTGGTGTCGCTCAACGGCTAAAAGGTACCCCGGGGATAACAGGCTGATCTTCCCCAAGAGTCCGTATCGACGGGATGGTTTGGCACCTCGATGTCGGCTCGTCGCATCCTGGGGCTGGAGTTGGTCCCAAGGGTTGGGCTGTTCGCCCATTAAAGCGGCACGCGAGCTGGGTTTAGAACGTCGTGAGACAGTTCGGTCCCTATCCGCTGCGCGCGTTGGAGACTTGTGGAGGGCTGTCCCTAGTACGAGAGGACCGGGACGGACGAACCGCTGGTGTGCCAGTTGTTCCGCCAGGGGCATGGCTGGTTGGCTACGTTCGGGAGAGATAACCGCTGAAGGCATCTAAGTGGGAAGCTTGCTCCGAGATGAGGTCTCCTGCCCTGTTGTGGGGGTAAGGCTTCCAGTTGATGACTGGGTTGATAGGCTGGTGGTGGAAGCGTTGTGAGGCGTGGAGCTGACCGGTACTAATGGGCCGAGGGCTTGTCCGCCATGGATGCTGGGTGTTCGCGCACATTGTTCATTGTTTTTGGTTTTCCCTGGGCCTGCTTTGTTGGTGGGTGTGGGGGTTGGGTTTGCGGTGGTTATGGTGGGAGGGTCACACCCGGTCTCTTTCCGAACCCGGTCGTTAAGCCTCTTTACGCTGATGGTACTGCCCTGTTGTGGGGTGGGAGAGTAGGTTGCTGCCGCAATTCTTGTTGGGGGTGGAGTCTTTTGGGGCTCCACCCCCTTTTTTTATGCCCGGAAACGGGCCGCGACCGGGCCGCCCGCGTGTCGCCACCGGTCGGCCGACGCTTCCCGACGTACCTTTGCAGTCAGCCGCGATCCTGCGGCCCTGCCCGACGCACAGCGGCGTTTCGGCCGTCCCGCCGCCAGGAGGTACCCGTTCCGATGACCGCGACCATGCGCGCGCAGCGGTTCCACAAGGCCACCCGGCAGTGGGCGATCGAGGAGGTGCCGGTTCCCGACCCCGGGCCCGGCGAGGTCCTGGTGAAGGTGGCGTACTGCGGCATCTGCCATTCCGACCTCAGCCTGATCGACGGTGTTTTCGGCGGGCCGGAGGTCCCCGACGTCATCACCCAGGGGCACGAGGCGGCGGGCGCCATCGCCCGTATCGGACCGGGTGTCACCGGATGGGCCGAGGGCGACCGCGTCATTCCCGCCGCCGGCCGGCCGTGCGGTGTCTGCGAGTACTGCCGCCGGGCCGACTTCGGGAACTGCTCAAACATCCTGCTGATGGCGTTCGCCTATGACGGCGCGTGGGCCGAGTACACCGTCGCCCAGGCTGTCGGCCTCACCCGGGTGCCCGATTCGGTGCCTCTGGAGCAGGCCGCGCTCCTGGCCGACGCCGTGTCCACGCCCTTCGGCGCGGTGGTGCGCACCGGCAGGGTCGGCATCGGCGAGGCGGTGGGCGTGTGGGGTGTGGGCGGGGTCGGCACCCACATCGTCCAGCTCGCGCGCCTGGTTGGCGCCAACCCCATCGTCGCGTTCGACCTGGACGAGGAGATCCGTGGCCGCGCGATCGCCGTGGGCGCGGACTTCGCCTTCGACTCCCGCGACCCCGACGTCAAGGCCAAGGTCGCCGAGGTCACCAAGGGCCACCTGCTCGACGTCGCCTTCGACGCGGTGGGCATCAAGGCCACGTTCGAGCAGGGCCTGGACCTGCTCACCGCCGGCGGGCGGATCGTCGGTGTGGGGCTCAGCGCCCAGGAGGTCTCCCTCGGGACCACGGCGGCGTTCGGCGTCTCCCGCAAGCAGGCGCTCGGCCACCTGGGCTACAAGAACGAGGACATCGGCACGCTGGTCGACCTGGTGGCCGCCGGGCGGCTGGACCTGTCGCGGTCGATCAGCGGTGTGGTGGGCCTGGACGACCTCGGCGAGGGCATCCGCCGCCTGCACGAGCACGAGGGCAATCCGATCCGCATCCTCGTCCGGCCCTGACCGCCCTCACAACGTGGACAGCCCCGCCGGCCCAGCGGCCTACGCGGTGGTGGCCGGCTGCTCGGCGGTGAAGAACTCGGTGACCACGGGTGCCAGTGCCTCGGGCGCGATGCCGTGGTCCTGGCCGGGGAACGTGTGGGTGACGACGTGCGGCCCCAGCGCGGTGAGCGCCTTGCCGCCGTCCTGCATGAACGCCTCGCTGGCCCCGCCGATGCCGACGAAGACCGGGATCCGCACGGACTCCCAGCGGTGCAGCGGCAGCCGGTTGCCCGACATGGCCTCACCCATCACCCTGCCGTCGTAGGCGATGGTGTGGGCCAGCGCCTCCATGGCCGGCCACATCGGGGCCTGGCGCATGCCCGCGACCATCTCCTCGGGGAGGCCCACCGCCGCGGTGAGGAAGAGGGCGACGGCCTCCCCGCGGGCACCCTGGTCGACCAGCCGGTCCAGGTGCTCGACGTAGTCGGCGGGCAGCGGGGCCCGGCTGTCGTCCACGATGAAGGGCGGCTCGTAGAGCGCGACCCGGGTGACGGCGCTGCCCCGCGCGGCGGCCTCCAGCGCCAGCACGGCTCCCGACGACAGGCCCAGCAGCATCGCCGAGCCTCCGGCGGCCTCGATGACCGCGTCGATGTCCTCGACCTCGCGGGCGACGTCGTAGGGCGCGGTGTCGCCGCTGTCGCCCCGGCCGCGCCGGTCGTGGGCGTAGACGGTGAAGTGCTCGGACAGCAGCGCCGTGTAGGGCGCGAAGTCGGCGCGGGCCATGAGGGCACCGGAGACCAGGACGAGCGCCGGGCCCGTGCCGGTCTTGTCGTAGGCGATGGGGGTGCCGTCGCGGGAGATGACCGTGTGCATGTCGGCCGACCTTTCAGGTTCTGTGTCCGGCGCGGCCGTGTTCACCTGCGCCTGGGCGGCAACAGTAGTACGCGGCGGTGACATTCCGGTTGGGCGGCACGGTCCCAGAACGGGGACGGCCGCGCCGGACGCGTCGAAGAGCCGACGAGGTCCGCCCGCGGCCACCCGTCCCCCCGTGTACGCGGGGTTCCGGGTGAGCCGCGGGCGGAGGCGCCTCAGCTCACCGCTTCACCGCTTCATCGGTGTTATCGGTTTCGCCGGATCCGCGGGTCACGCGTCCCAGGTGACCGGGAGGCACCGGACCCCGTAGAGGTCCGCGGTCTCCGGGCGCAGGGGGACCTCCTCGGGCGGTACGGCCAGGCGCAGCGTGGGGAACCGGGCGAACAGCGCGGGGAGGGCGACGCGCATCTCGACGCGGGCCAACTGCTGGCCCAGGCACTGGTGGATGCCGTGGCCGAACGCCAGGTGCCCGCCGCCGCTGCGGCGCACGTCCAGCGCGTTGGGGTCGGTGAAGCGCTCGGGGTCGCGGTTGGCGGTGTTGACGGACAGGACGACCGTCGCGCCGGCCTCGATCGTCTGGCCGCCCACCTCGGCGTCCACCAGCGCGACCCGCAACGACGTCTTGGCGACGCTCAGGTACCGCAGCAGTTCCTCCACGGCCCCGTCGGCGAGGTCGGGGTCCGCCCGCAGCGCGGCCAGCTGCTCCGGGTTGCGCAGCAGCGCGAAGGTGCCCAGGGCCAGCGTGTTGGCGGTGGTGTCGAACCCGGCCGCCAGCAGGGTCAGGGCGACGCCCTTCAGCTCCTCGTCGGTCAGGTCGCCCTCGGTGAGTTCGCTGAGGATGTCGTCGGTGGGGTTCGCGCGCTTGGCGGCCACGAGGCCCGCCAGGTAGGTCTGGACCCCGGTGTAGGCCGCGATCAGCTCCTCGTCGCCCACCTCCCCGCTGTGGAAGACGTCGACCTGCCGCTGGAAGGAGCCCCGGTCGGCGTAGGGCACGCCCAGCAGTTCGCAGATCATCACCGAGGGGATGGGCTTGGCGAACGCGGTGACGAGGTCGGCCGGCGGCCCGGCCTGCGCCATGGCGTCCAGGTGCTCGGCGGTGACCTGCTCGATCCGCTCGGTGAGCAGCCGCATCCGCCGGACGGTGAACCTGCGCACCAGCGGCTTGCGGTAGCGGCTGTGCACCGGCTCGTCCGTGAGCAGGAACTCGCCCGGCGCCGCGGGGGGGGGGGACCTCCATGCCGCCGTAGTCGATCTGGGGGTGGTGGCGCATCAGCTCCTTGCGGGCGCTGAACCGGGGGTCGGCTAGGACCTGGCGGACCTGGTCGTATCCGGTGACCAGCCAGCCCTGGTGGCCGTCGGGGAAGGAGAGGCGGCTGATCGGCCCGTGCCCGCGGGCCTCCAGGAGTTCCGCCGGGGGGTCGAAGGGGCAGCCGGGCCGCCGCGTCGTGGGCATTGCCGTGACGGTGTGGACGGAGTCGCTCATGGGGTCCTCGGTTTTCGCGGTAGGGGGTCGGGGGTCGGACACGGGGAGAGCGGGTTGTGCACAGGCGGGGAAGCCGTGTTGCGGCGGCGCCGCCCGGCAGGTGATCGTGAAGTGTGCGCACTATCCGGAGTTGTGTGGACGCGCTTCGTGTTCGGCCGCGGCGCGGGGCGCCCGTTCGTGATCGGCGCGTGGCGGGGTTCGAGGCGGAGCGGCCTCGGTGGCGGCCGCGGCCGGCGGGGAGGGGAGGAGCGAATGCCGCGGAGTGGGGCGGTGGCGGGGTCCGCGTCAGTTGGCGGGCTCGCGGTTGAACAGGCGCTTGGACCACAGGTAGGACCCCAGGGCGATCCCGGCGCACCAGGCGAGCGCGATCCAGCCGTTGTCGCCGAGCGGCTCATCCATGAGCAGGGCACGCAGGGTCTCGGTCATCGGCGTGAATGGCTGGTACTCGGCGAACCAGCGCAGGCCGGCGGGCAGGGAGTCGGTGGGCACGAACCCGCTGCCCAGGAACGGCAGCAGCACGAGCGGCATGAGCACGTTGCTCGCGCTCTCGACGGTCTTGCTGACCTGGCCGAGCGCCACGGCCAGCCAGACGAGCGCGAACGTCATCGCCGCCAGGAACCCGGCCGTGGCCAGCCACCCGGTGAGCCCGGCCTCGGGCCGGAAGCCCACCAGCAGTGCCACGCCGGTCACCAGCGTCAGGGCGAACGCCGCCTGGATCATGCTGGCCAGGACGTGGCCGGTCAGCACCGAGGCGCGGGCGATGTGCATGGTGCGGAACCTGGCGATGATGCCTTCGGTCAGGTCCATGGCGACCGACACCGCGGTGCCCTGGATGATGCTGGTCACCGTCATGAGGATGATCGCGGGGGTCACGTAGTTGACGTAGGCGGACCGTCCGCCGGCGGCGTCGCCGGGTGCGGGGCCGCCGAGCCCGGCGCCCAGCGTGCCGCCGAACACGTAGACGAACAGCAGCAGGAAGACCACCGGCATCCCGACCAGGGTCAGGGTCAGCGACGGGTACCGCAGCATACGCTTGAGGTTGCGGCGCAGCATCGTCGTGGAGTCGCGGAAGGGGTGGAAGCGGGGCGGAGCGGGGCGGGAGAGGGTGTCGGTGCTCATCGGGTGGTCGCTTTCTCGGTGGTGGGGCTGCCGGTGAGGGCGAGGAACACGTCGTCGAGGTCGGGGGTGTGCACGGACAGTTCCTCCACGTCGATGTCGTGGTCGTCGAGCCGGCCGATCAGGGTCTTGAGCGACCGCAGGCTGCCGTCGCCGGGCACGCGCAGGGCGAGCGCGTCGTTGTCGGGGGAGGTCTGGTCGAGCACGCGCACGGCGGCGTCGAGGTTCCGGTGGTCGGCGAACCGCAGGCGGACGTGTCCGCCGGGGATGCGCCGCTTCAGCTCCTCGGCGGTTCCCTCGGCGACGATCCGGCCGCCGTCGAGCACGGCGATCCGGTCGGCGAGTTCGTCGGCCTCCTCCAGGTACTGCGTGGTAAGGAAGATGGTGACCCCATTGGCCACCAGGTCCCGGACGATCTGCCACATGTTGCGGCGGCTGCGCGGGTCCAGACCGGTGGTCGGCTCGTCCAGGAAGATCACGCGCGGGCTGCCGACCAGGCTCATCGCCAGGTCGAGCCGCCGCCGCATGCCCCCGGAGTACGTCGACGCCGGCTTTCCACCCGCCTCGACCAGGTCGAACTGGTCGAGCAGGTGGGCGGTGCGGCGCCGGGCCTCGCCGCGGTCCAGATGGTGGAGCCTGGCCATCATCAGCAGGTTCTCCTCGCCGCTGAGCAGGTTGTCCACGGCGGAGAACTGGCCGGTGACCCCGATCGCGGCGCGCACGCCGTCGGGTTCGCGGGTGAGGTCGTATCCGGCGACCCGGGCGTCGCCGGAGTCGGCGCGGATCAGGGTCGAGAGGATCTTGACCGTGGTGGTCTTGCCGGCGCCGTTGGCGCCGAGCAGCGAGAAAATCGTGCCTTCGCGCACGGTGAGGTCGAGGTCCTTGAGGACGGTCTTGCCGCCGTAGGCCTTCCGCAGCCCGGTGGCGGTGATCGCCGGCCGGGAGTGCTCGGTGGTCATGGTGTCCCTTTCGTCGGTGGCGGAAGCGGTCAGGAGGAGCGTCGGATGGTGATGTCGCCGTAGCCGGTGCGGCCGCGCACCCCGACCGTCTCGTCGGTCTCGCCGGGCCGGGCGGTGTTCTCCAGGTGGTTGCGCAGGTGGCCCCGTCCGGTCTCCATCTGCACCCAGGCGGCGGTGCCCTCCGCGATGCCGACCTCCAGGTCGCCCATGGAGGTGGCGAGCACGACCACGCCGCGGGCGGCCTCGCCGACGCGGATGCTGCCGGCGGAGGTCTTGGCGTCGACCCCGGCTCCGGCCCGCTCGACCGTGATGTCGCCGGAGGCCGAACGCACCCGGGCGTCGCCGGCGACCGCGTCGATCGTGGTCTCGCCGCTGGAGTTCTTGACCACGGCGCCGCCCGCGATCTCGCCCAGTTGGATGCGGCCGGTGCCGGTGGAGGCCTCGGCGTCGCCCTCGACGCTGTCGGCGGTGATGTGTCCGGCGCCGGTGCGCACGCGCAGCGGGCCGGTCTGCTCAAGCCAGACGTTCCCGGCGGAGGTCTTCAGGCGGCACTCGCCGAGCCGGCCGGCGAAGCGGAAGTCGCCCGCCTGGAGTTCGCCGGTCACATGGGAGCCGCTGGGCAGTTCGATGGTGACGTCGGCCGACCTGGTCTTCTTGGAGAAGTCGAAGGCGGGGAGCTTGGGGCCGGTGACGCGCAGGACGCCGTTGGCGTGGTCGCCCCGGATCTGGCGCGCGGCCTTGATGTCGGACTCGTCGGAGTCGTCGCTGGGGCGGACGTCGACACGGGTGTCGGTCCGGTCGCTCGCGGCGATGCGCACGTCGCCGACGGCGATCTCGATGGTGACGGAGATCGGTTCGGGTGTCTGGAAAGTAGGAATGGTTGTCCCCTGGTGACGGGTAGGTGAGGCGTCCCCGCAGGTCAGGGACGTGGTGGTGGAAAGGTGTGGCGCGCGGGGGCGGCTAGCGCACCCAGCCGGTGATGCCCTGCTTGGTGCGCTTGCCGCCGCTGGGGAGGTCGGGGCGCGGGTCGTGGCCCGACCGCTGGAGGGAGGCGGCGGCGGCCCGCCCGAGCCAGGCGTTGACCGAGCGCCCCTCCCTGGCCGCGGCCTCCTCGATGGCGGCCTTGAGCTGTTCGGGCAGGCGGACGTTGATCCGCGCGGTGGGGCCGTCCTCGGCGAAGAGGAGTTCGGGGGCGGCGGTGTCGGCCGGGGTCGGCGTGTCCTCGGCGGGGTCCTTGTCTGTCCCCGCGCGGGGGTCCTCCCCGCGGCCTCCCCGCGGCTCCCTCGCCGCCTCCCGGGCCGCTGTTTCCCGCAGGGGCGGCGGGGTAGCCGCGCCCGCACGGCGTCCGCCCCGTGCCGCTCCCCGCGCGGTGCGCGGGCGCTCGCCGCCGCCTCCACCAAAGCGGCGGTCCACGCCCCGCACGAGGAAGGAGCCACCATGGCGCGAGCGCGGAGCGGCCCCGGCCCGGCGGCCCCGCCCGGCGAGGTGAGCGGGTACGACCGGCGCGGCCGCAACCTGGCGGCGGGCGTGCTGCTGGGCCTGGGCACCGTGGCCTTCCTCGACGAGGCGGTCTTCCACCAGCTCCTGCACTGGCACCACTTCTACGACCGCTCCACCACCGCCGTCGGCCTGGTCTCCGACGGCCTGTTCCACGCCTTCAGCTGGTTCGCGACCGTCGCCGGGTTCTTCCTGGTCGCGGCCCTGCACCGCGAGCGCGCCTTCTGGGCGGGTGCCTTCGCCTCCGGGTGGCTGACGGGCGCCGGGTTCTTCCAGCTCTACGACGGCCTGGTCCAGCACAAGCTGATGGGCCTGCACCAGATCCGCTACGGAGTCGACCTGCTCCCCTACGACCTGGTGTGGAACGCCATCGCCGCGCTCCTGCTGCTGGCCGGGATCGTGGGCTGGGTGCTGACCGGCCGCGCCCGCGCCGCCGCCCGCCGCTCCGGCGCCTCGCCCGCCCGCCGGGCCGGGTAGGCGCGCCGTGCACGGCCACGGCGGCCCCGGCGGCGGCCCGGCCGGCACCGGGGCGGTGCTCTCCGGGGGCGAGTGGGCGGTGGCCGCCGTGCTCGCCGCCGCCGTCCTGGCCTACGGCGCCGGCGTGGTGGCGGTGTGGGTCCGCGGCACCGACTGGCCCGCCGGCCGCCTGGCCCTGTGGACGTGCGGCTGGCTGTGCGCGGGCGCGGCCCTGCTGGGGCCGGTGGCCGAGCGCGCCCACCGCGACTTCGCCGCCCACATGGCCGGTCACGTGCTGCTGGGGATGCTCGCCCCGCTCCTGCTGGTCCTGGCGGCGCCGGTGACGCTGGCCCTGCGCGCGCTGCCGCGCCCGTCCGCCCGCGCACTGGCGCGGCTCTTGGCGTCCCGCGCGGCCGCCGTGCCCACCCACCCCCTCACGGCGGCGGTGCTCAGCGTGGGCGGGCTGTGGGCGCTGTACCCCGGCGGCCTGTACGCGGCGGCGTCATCCGGCCCGTGGGGGCACGCCGCCGTCCACGCCCACGTCCTCGCCTCCGGGTACCTGTTCGCCTTCGCCGTGCTGGGCGGCCCCGACCCCGCGCCGCACCGGCCGTCCCCGCCGTGGCGCGCGGCGGTGCTGGTGGCGGCGATCGCCGCGCACAACGTCCTGGCCAAGACCGTTTACGCCGTCCCGCCGCCGGGGGTGGACCCGGAGCGGGCCCGGGCGGGCGCCGAGGTCATGTACTACGGCGGCGCCCCGGTGGAGATCGCGCTCATCGTGCTGCTGTGCGCCGCCTGGCTGGGACCGCGCCCCGCCCCGGCCGCGCGTCCGGGCCAGGCCGGCGGCCGGGGCGCCCCCGCCCGCCGGGGGCCGTCGGCGCTCACTCCCGGCCGGGACCGCCGGCCGGCGGCGCGTTCGGCGGGTCGGACGGGCGGTGGGCGATGAGGCGGCGCATCATGCGGTGGAGTTCGCGGACGTCGTCCTCGGGCCAGTCGGCGGTGAGGTCGGCGAACACCGACTCCTGCCAGGCGTGGGCGGCGCGCAGCAGGCGGTGCCCGGAGTCGGTGACGACGAGGACGCGGCGGCGGCCGTCGTCGGGCGAGGTGGTCTTGCGCAGGTAGCCGTGGGCGGTGGCCTGGGCGACGAGCCGGCTGGCGCCGGACTGGTCGATGCCCAGTTCGTCGGCGACGTCGTTGACGGTGGCACCGGTGGCACCGGTGCCGTGCGCGCGGGCGGCCACGGCCTCGGTGACCCAGACGTCGCGCCCCCGGTCGGGGTCGATCCCCGCGGCGGTGGGGCTGAGCCAGCGGCGGGACCAGTAGCGGACGAAGCGGAAGAGAGTCTGGCCCGGTCCTTCGGTGTCCGGCATGGTCCGCCCCTCCGCTCCCGCCGCCCGCTCACCCCCCGCCGAGTCGACTCTACACACCTGTTGCATGCGATACGCATACAGGCGTGCCGTGCGGGCCGCCGCCCGTACCGCCCGCCCGCACCACGCGAGAGGGCGGCGTACCCGACACGGTGTCGGTGTACGCCGCCCGCGGACGCGAGGGAACGGGACGGAGCGGGGTGCGGGTGCGGCCCGCGCCGCCACGGCGGCTACTTCGGGTCGCGGTTGAACCGCGCGGTCGCCCAGAGGTAGCCGGCCACCGCAAGGCCCACGCACCAGGCCGCGGCCAGCCACCCGTTGTGGCCGATCTCCGTGCCCAGCAGCAGGCCGCGCAGGGTCTCGATCGCGGGGGTGAAGGGCTGGTACTGGGCGATGGGCCGGACCCAGCCCGGCATCGCCTCGACGGGGACGAAGGCGCTGGAGAGCAGCGGCATGAGGATCAGCGGCATCGCGTTGTTGCCGGCGCCCTCGGCGTTGGGGCTCACCAGGCCCAGCCCGACCGCGACCCAGGTGAGCGCCGTGGCGAAGAGGACCAGCAGGCCGAGGGCCGCGCACCACTCCAGGAGGGTGGCGTCGGTGGCGCGGAACCCGATGGCCACGGCGACGGCGCCGACGAGCACCACACCGGCGACCGCCTGCACCACGCTGCCGACGACGTGTCCCACGATCACCGAGCCGCGGTGGA
The DNA here is from genome assembly GCF_013410565.1 of Streptomonospora nanhaiensis. NCBI lineage: Bacteria > Bacillati > Actinomycetota > Actinomycetes > Streptosporangiales > Nocardiopsidaceae > Streptomonospora > Streptomonospora nanhaiensis. The sequence continues at coordinate 3,555,264 of NZ_JACCFO010000001.1, read as the reverse complement.
TCGCCATCGTGCGGAAGCGGGCGATGATGCCCTCGGCCATGTCGTTGGAGACGGAGACCGCGGTGCCCACCACGGTGCTGCCGATGGTCATCAGCAGCAGGCCCGGAACGATGTAGGCGATGTAGGCGGAGCGGTCCGCGCCGCCGCCGATACCGGCGCTCATGGCGTCGCCGAAGATGTAGACGAAGAGCAGCAGCAGCATGATCGGCGTGAACAGCAGGTTCAGCGTCAGGGACGGGTAGCGCCGGGCGTGCAGGAGGTTGCGGCGCAGCATCGTGGCGGAGTCGCGCGCGGCGAGGGAGAGGGTGTTCATCGGAGTGCCTCCTTGGCCTGCTGGGGGACCCCGCCGCCGGTCAGGGCGAAGAAGACGTCGTCGAGGTCGGGGGTGTGCACGGTGAGCTCGTCGGCCTCGACCCTGGCGGTGTCCAGCCGGTCGAGGATGGAGCGCAGTTCGCGCTGGCTGCCGTCGCCGGCGATCCGCAGGGCCAGGGAGTCGTCGTCGGGGACGCTGCCGGGCAGCGCGGCGGCGGCGCCCCGGTAGGCGGCCGGGTCGGTGAAGCGGAGGCGGACGTGCCCGCCGGGGACCATTCGCTTCAACTCCTCGGGGGTGCCCTCGGCGGCGATGGTGCCGTCGTTGAGCACGGCGATCCGGTCGGCGAGTTCGTCGGCCTCCTCCAGGTACTGCGTGGTGAGGAAGACGGTGACCCCCTCGGCGACGAGCCGGCGGATGATCTGCCACATGGTGTGCCGGGAGCGGGGGTCCAGGCCGGTGGTCGGCTCGTCCAGGAAGATGATCCGCGGGCCGCCGACCAGGGTCATCGCGATGTCGAGGCGGCGGCGCATACCGCCGGAGTAGGTGGAGGCGGGCCTCTTGGCGGCCTGGACCAGGTCGAAGCGCTCCAGCAGTTCGGCGGTCACGCGGCGGCCCTCGCGGCGGGGCAGGCGGTGCAGGTCCGCCATGAGGAGCATGTTCTCCTCGCCGGTGATGAGGTTGTCCACGGCGGAGAACTGGCCGGTGACGCCGATCGCGGCGCGCACGGCCTGCGGGTCGGCGGCGAGGTCGTGTCCGGCGACGCGGACCTCGCCCGAGGCGGGGTCGGGGGTGATGAGGGTGGAGAGGATCTTGACGGTGGTGGTCTTGCCGGCGCCGTGGGCGCCGCCCGGGTCGGCGGGTCGTCGGCCGGCCGGTGGTGCTCAGCGGGCCTGGCGGTCGAGGTCGGCGACCTCGCGGATGGCCGCGGTGATGGCCGGGTAGTCCTTCTTCAGCAGCGCGCCGTGGTTGCTGGGGACCTTCGCGGCGACCTTGATGTTGGCGTTGCGGGCGGTGACACCGGTGAGGCTGGTGCGGATCCGCTCCTGCTCGTCGCCCTTGCTGCCGAAGGACGTGCCCGAGGCGACCACGAAGCGGGTCGGCACCGTGATGGCGTCCAGCACCGGCCCCAGCGCGTCCTCGCGGGACAGCCAGCCCAGTTCGATGTTGCTCTGCGCCTGCTCCGCGGCGTTCAGCCGCGGGGTCAGGCCGGTGGGGCGCAGCAGCCGCATGACCGGGCTCATCCGGCGGAACATGGTGGTGATCCGCTGCGCCATGGCCTCGTCCATCCAGTCGTAGGGGAAGGCGCCGTCGACCAGGACCGCGCCCATGGTGCGCTCGGGGTTGCGGTGGACCCAGTGCGCCGCGACGACCGCGCCGTAGGACCAGCCCACCACCACCGCGCGCTCCACGCCCCGGGCGGCGAGGACGGCGTCGACGTCGCGGACGGCGGCCTCGAAGGAGTAGTCGGAGGAGGTCTTGGACTTGCGGCCGCGGCCCCGCTCGTCGTAGGTGATGTGGCGCCAGTCCGCGCCCAGGTCGGCGATGACGTGCCGCCAGTAGCCCTGGGTGGCGAACTGGCCGTTGAGGTAGATCACGGGGGTGCCGGAGCCGCCGGTGTCGGTGGCGGCCAGGGCGGTGTCGTCCACCGGGACCATGCCGGTCCAGGGGGCGGCGGCCGAGGTGTGGTTGGCGGTCATGTGCTTCTCCTGTTCAGGGGCGGGTGTGCGGGGTGGTGGGGGCGTGCGGGTGGGAGGGTGGTCCCGGGGAGGGCGGCCGGGCCCGCGGCGGCGACCGGGGCGGTCGGGATCGCGGTGGGCCCGGCCGGCGGGCCCTGGTGGTGCCGGTCAGAGGCTGCGGGCGCTGATGTCGCCGTAGGAGGTGGTGGCGCGGATGTCGAGTTCGGTGGTGCCGTCGTTCTTGAGGGAGTTGGAGACCCGGCCGTGGCCGGTGCCGGCGTCCAGGGCGGCCGAGACGCCCGCGGCGGCGGCGACCGCGATGTCGCCGGACTGGGTGCTCAGTTCGACCGTGCCGCGCCCGGCCTCGGCGATCCGGATGTCGCCCCGCTGGGTGCTGATCGCGGCGTCCCCGTTGAGGCGGCCGATCTCGACGTCGCCGTCCGTGGCGGTGAGGCGGACCCCGGCGGCCTCGTCGATCTTGATCTGGCGGTAGGCGCCCTCGACGTCCACGGTGCCCAGGCGGCCGACGCCGCGCAGTTCCGTGGCGGCGGCCTTGACCTCCACGCGGCAGTCGGCGGGGAGCTGGACGGTGACCTCCAGGGCCCCCGAGGAGCCCAGGACCTTGTTCGTGGGCTCGGGGGCGTGGACCCGCAGGACGCCCTCGGCGTAGGAGACGGTGGCCTGCTCGGCGGCCTGGACGTCGCGGCTCTTGGCCGGGTTGGCGGGCCGGACCTCGACGGTGGTGTCGGCGCGGTCGGCGGCGATGAACTGGACGCGGCCGGCGGGGACGTCGAGGACGGCGGCGATCGGGGCGGGGGTGGCGAAGGTCTGCATTTCGTTCTCCGGTGTGGTGTGCTGCTCGTTGTTTCCGACATCGCAAACGCTACGTTGCTTTCCACAAGTCTCCAACATCAAAGTTGCGAAGTAACTGCATATGCGCAGGTAAAAGGCGTGAAATCGTTGCGCTGACTGTGAAAGGAATGCAATGCAACGCGCCTGTGCGTTGCAATGTAATGGAGATGAACGCTATGGTGGGGGCGACGGAGAACACCGACGAGGGGAGACCTCGATGCCGGGAGGCAGGCTCACCCAGCAGGAGCGCCAGCAGATCGCGCTGGGCCTGGCCGACGGCCTCGCCTACGCCGAGATCGCGCGGCGCCTGGACCGTCCGACCTCCACGGTCACGCGCGAGGTCATGCGCAACGGCGGCCCCACGGGCTACCGGCCCGACCTGGCGCAGCGCGCCACCGAGCAGCGCACGCGCCGGCGCCGGACCGCCGCCTCGCGGTCGGAGGCGGCTCCCCAGCCCTACGGGCGCGACGCCGAGGCGGTGGCGGAGTTCGAGGAGCGGCTGACCACCGTCCTCATGTCCTCGGGCCTGCCCAAGATGCCGGCGCGCGTGCTGGCCTGCCTGTACATCACCGACGAGGCCAGCCTCACCGCCGCCGAACTCGCCCGGCACCTCCAGGTCAGTCCGGCGTCGGTCTCCAAGGCGGTCACCTACCTGGAGGGCCTGTCCCTCCTCCGCCGGGAGCGCGCCGACGGCCGCCGCGACCGCTACGTCGTGGACGACGACCTGTTCTACCAGTCCACGATCGCCAGTGCCCGCGCCAACGACGTGCTGGTCACGACCGTGCGCGAGGGCGCGACCATCCTCGGCCCCCACACCCCCGCCGCCGTCCGCCTGGAGAACATCGCCCGCTTCCTCGACTTCGTCAGCGAGAGCACGCACCGCGCCGCCGAACAGGCCCGCGAGGTCCTCCGCAGCATGTCCGAGGCCAGGGCCCACGATCCCGCTCAAGCCCCCTCCCGCGACCCCGCCCGCCCCGCCTAGGGCCCCCGCGGACCGGCCGCCGAGGCGCCCGGCACCGGCGGCGTGCGCCGCTGGTAGCGTTCAGGGCATGTCCGGCTCCGCCGCGGCCGCCTGCGCCGCCGTCACCAGGACGCCCCGCTAGCGGCGGGGCGTCCGGACCTGTCCTCGCGACGTCCAGCCGCTTCGTGATCAGACCGGAGCGGCACTTTCGTGCTGCTCGGAAACCCTCTGAGCGACGGAGCACCGGATGTCCTCAAGCCTTCCCCCCTCGGGCGGGTCCACCCCGTCCCCGGCACGCGCGTGGCTGGTGCTGTGCGCGATGTCGGCTCTCCAGTTCCTCATCGCGGTCGACGTGACCGTGGTCAACATCGCCCTGCCCTCGATCGGCGCCCGCTTCGGGGTGGGCGGCCACGCCCTGACCTGGGTCGTGGTCGGCTACACCATCACCGGCGGCGGGCTGCTGATGCTGGGCGGGCGCCTGGGCGACCTGCTGGGGCGCCGCCGCACGCTGCTGGTGGGCACGGGGGTGTTCGGCGCCGCCTCCCTGCTGGCGGGCCTGGCGCCGTCCTTCGCGCTGCTGGTGGTCGCCCGGCTGCTCCAGGGCGCCGGCGAGGCGATCGCGCTGCCGGCGGCGATGGCGACCATCGTGCTGATGTTCCCCGAGGGGCCGCGCCGGTCGCGGGCCCTGGGCGTGTGGGCCGCGGTCGCCAGCTGCGGGCTCGTGCTCGGGTTCGTCCTGTCGGGGGTCGTCACCGCCCACCTGGGGTGGCGGTGGGTCTTCCTGCTCTCGGTGCCCTTTGTGCTGGTGGTGCTGCCGGCCGCGCTGCTGCTGGTCGAGCGCGACCGGCCCGCCGCGCCCGGGGCCGGGCCGCTGGACGTCCCCGGGGCCCTGCTGCTGACGGCCTGCCCGCTGCTGTTCGCCTTCGGCGCGGTCCAGGCGGGCGAACCGGGCGCGCCGGTGTGGGCCGCGCCCGCCGCGCTGGCCGGCGCGGCGCTGGCGGGGGCCGGGTTCGCGCGGGTGGAGGCTCGCTCGCGCAACCCGCTGCTGCCGCCGGCCTTCTTCGCCGACCGCACCCGGGTCGCGGCCAACGTGACCACCATGCTGCTCAGCGGGGCGCTGTCGACCTCGTTCCTGCTGTTCACGTTCTACCTCCAGGACCGGCTCGGCCTGGGGCCGCTGGCGGCCGGGGCGACGATGCTGCCGCTGGCCGCCGCACTGGTCGCGGCCTCGGCGCTCGTGCCCCGGCTGCTGGCCGGGTGGGGGGCGCGCGCGTGCGTGCTGGCGGGGCTGGCGTTCACCGGCGCCGCGATGGCCGTGATCGCTCTGGTCGCGCACTGGGGCGCGGGGCCGTGGGCGATGGTCCCGGCGATGGTGCTGATCGCCGCCGGGATGGGGTTCGGCCTGGTCGGCCTCCAGTACCTGGCGGTCAGCGGCGTGACCGGCGACGACGCCGGGACGGCCTCGGGCATCCAGCGCGCGGCCGACCAGCTCGGCGGTTCCGCCGGTGTCGCGGTCTACGTGGGGATCGGCTTCGCCCCCGCCCTGCACGGCGCCGACCCGTTCCTGGTCGCCGCGCTGCTGGCCGGTGCCGGGCTGCTGGCCGGGGCGCTGGTGGCCGGGCGCATGCGCGTGCCGGCCGCGGGCCCGGGGGAGCGGGCGGCGTAACCGCCCGCACCGCCGCCGCGCCCGGCCGGGTGCGGCGGCGCCCCGGTGGCCTAATATATGCGAAACGCATATAAAGGAGGCTTCGCATGGCCGAGGACTGGGCGCCGGTGCGGGAGTGGCACCGCGCGGTGAACGCACGCGACCTGGACACCGCCCGCCGGATCGCCGCCCCGGGAATCCGGGTGGGCGGCCCCAAGGGCGCGGCCGCGGGCGTGGAGGTGTTCACCGACTGGATCACGCGCTCGGGCATCCGCCTGGAGCCGGTGTCCTGGCACCCGGTGGGCGCGGACCGGGTCGTGGTCGAGCAGGACGCCACCTGGCCGGGCGCCCCGGACGCCCAGGCCCGCCAGGCCCCGCCCGTGCGCGCGGCCGGCGGAGGCTGAGCCGGACCCGCCGCCGTCCCGCGTCGGGCCCGCTACGCCGACTCGGCCTGGAGCACCATCTCGCCCAGGCCGGCCTCCAGGCCGATCAGCGTCCGGCGGCCGTGGTCGGTGCGGGCGGCGCTGATGCCGAAGGAGCGGTCGCGGCCATGTCGGCGACCAGCCGGTTGGCGGTCCCGCGCCGGGTACGGAACGCGGCCACCACCCTCACCGAGTATGGTTCCGGGTTCTGCGACCACTACGGGCTGTTGCGCCTTCGTGCTTCTTGCTCCCCCTCGACCAAGGACTTCGGTCACCCGTTCAAGGTGGGATGGCGGAGGAGAACGCGCGCGATGATCCGCTCCACGTGCTCCTCCCGTGGGTGAAGGTGATCCGTCGATGAACGCGCGGCCGTGGGTGTCGCGGTGCTGCGCTCTCCACGCATGCGGAGGTCAGTCCCCTCCGCCGCCTCCGTCACCTCCGTCGCCGCCGTCACCACCGCTCCAGCCACCGCCGCCGCTCTCTGGTCCGCGGCGGTGGTTCTCCTTGCGGGATTTCTCCAACAACTTCCAGGTCTCCTTGCTGATGTGCTTCGGACGCCGGCGCGGGGGCGGCGAACCGTCGTCCAAGAGGATGGCGATCCCGAGGATCGCGCCTGTCATGAGTACCGCCAACACGATCCCCAGCAGCGTGTCCAACGCCCCGCACCTCCCACCGGCCACCAAGCGGCGTCCTATCGCGAGTGTCGCAGCGCGCGAGGAGGCTGTCCCGGGGTGTGTCCGGCAACGGCCACCAGAGCAGGGCGGCCCCGGTGCCCTCCTCCACGCGTGTGGAGGAGAGCCCAGGGTCTTCGCCCCGGCCAGGCCTTGAGCCCCCGGCAGGCACCTGGGGTCTGTCCGGGAGACGGCCGTTCCCCGGATACGCGCAGCGACGGCCCGCATTTCGGCTTGTCGGTTCCTCAGACGTCCGCGGCGTTGTCATGTGGGAGCGCGATCGTCTGGCCCTGCGGGGCCACGGTGATCGTGAAGTCCTCGATTCCCGGCCTGCCCGCCGCCTCCCAGTGGGTGCGGGTGTCCTCGACCAGCGCCCACAGGTCGCGCGGCCCGGCCACCTGTACCTGGCCGGGCTCGTCGGGGGCGGTGGCCCAGGAGCCGTCGGGGGCGGCGATGTCGGCCGCGCCGGACGGGGCGATGATGACCTCCGGCTCGGCCGCCCACACCGCGAAGGCCAGGCCGGGGTTCTTCAGTTCGGCGCCGCCGACCCTGCTCGTGCGGGTGCGGGCGTCGCGCAGGTCGCGGTGGGACTGGCGGCGCACCTCGGGGCGGTCCAGCCGAGTCCGGGCGCCCATGAACGCGCCGTCGCCGCAGTGGGTGAAACCCCCGCGGGCGGTGCCGTCCTCGTGCACGTGGAGGCGGGCGATGCGGCCCACGTGCGGCGACCCCACCGAGCGCACGTCGACCAGGACCAGGCCGCCCGGGCGGGTCTGGGCCACCCAGGGGTAGGGCACGGCTTCGACGGAGTGGGTGGCGATCACCCGGTCGTAGGGGGCGCCCGCCGGCCAGCCGTGGGCGCCGTCGGCGGCGGCCAGCACCGGGTGCAGGTTGAGCCCGTGCAGGCGCCCGCGGGCCAAGGCCACCAGGTCGGGGTCGATGTCGATTGAGACCACGCGGTCTTCGCCTAGCCGGGAGGCGAGCAGGGCCGCGTTGTAGCCGGTGCCCGTCCCGATCTCCAGCACGCGGTGCCCTTCGTCCACCTCCAGGGCCTGGAGCATGTCCAGCATCAGCGAGGGGCGGCTGCTGGATGAGGTCGGCCAGGTGCTGCCCGGGTGGTCGGGGTGGGGCCTGCGCTGCACGGTCAGCGGCTCGTCGCTGTAGACCGTCGGAAGCCAGCGCGGGTCCTCGGCGCCGACCTCGGTGCTGTGGGGGCCACCGGTCCAGTAGGAGGGGACGAAGACGTGGCGGGGGACGGCGGCGAACGCCGCGCCCCAGGGCGTGCCGGCGGCGCCGATCCGCTCGGCCAGGGATGCCGCAAGCGGCTGCCAGTCCTGCGGTGCCAGGGCGGTCATGGTGCAGCTCCCGTGAGTTCGTCGGCGACCAGGTCGGCCATGGGGGCGCCGGTCTGCTCCTCAAGCCATGCCCACTGGCCCCCCGGGTTGAGTTCATAGACCCATGTCCGGTCGGCGGTGACGGCGAAGTCGAACACCGCCGACCGCAGTCCGAGCCGGGTCAGCGCCTGCTGGGCCCGGCGGACGACGCCATCCTCCAGTCGGGTACGGGCATAGGCCAGGGTGTCGTAGTGATCGCGGTAGTCCAGTCGCGCAACGCCGGTCCGGTCGGTGATCTCCACGGCCTCGCACCCGCCGGAGGTCACCAGGGCCCGCACGTCGCGGGCCCCGCGCACCCGGTGCTGGAACTGGTGCATGGTGGCCGCCACGCGCTCGTCGATGTCGGCGCCCGTCACCGGGGTGGTGTAGAGGGCTTTGACCGCGCCCTCCTCCGAAACCACCTTGTGCATGATCGCTTTGTAGACGGCGCCGCCGGGCTGGCCGGAGACGAACGCGCGAGCCGCGCTTGGGTCATTGCCCATCCAGGTGGCGGGCACTGCCAGGCCTGCGGCGGCCAGCGCGGCCAGTTGGACGGGCTTGTACTCGGCGTCGGCCACAGCCGAGGGGTGGGAGACCCACCGGGCGGGCAGGGACGCCAGGATTCCGCCGAGGCCGAACCGCGCCTCCACGATGGCGAAGCGGCGCTCCGGCACGCTCATCCCTTCCGCCGGTGCGAAGGGCGGACTGTGGTGGGAGTAGACGGCGGCGACGTCAGCGAGCGCGACGGTAGCGGCCGGGGTAGTGATGATGTGCCCGATCCACCCTGATGGGGTCAACTGGGCCTGCACACTGGCGCGCAGTGGGAACCACGACAGGTCCAGCCACACCACCTGCTGGGAGCGGCGTGTGAGGGCGTCGGCGACCAAGGCGGCCTCGCCGTCGTCGGAGGCGGCCAGGACCAGGACGGCCGAAGCCATCAGTCGGTGACGGTCTGGGTCTCGGTGTCGGATTCGACTTTGCCGCCGTTGTTGATGGTGGTGGGCCGGGTGATGATCTTGTTCTCCGTGGGTTTCTGGTGCTTGCCCGTCGGCAGGCGGACCGGACGGGGCACGCGGGCCCGGTCCATGCCCCAGGGGCGGTGAGCGGAGGGCAGGGCGTCGGAGACGGGGACGCAGCGGCCGGGCAGCCCGGTGGCGAAGCGGTCGTCCGCCAGCACAAGGGGATTGTCGTCGGCTGGCGGGGCGGGTGCGGGCTTGGTGGTCATGGCGGCCTTCCTCGATGCGGACTCAGGGCACGGGCCACCAGCAGTATTCCCGGGCCCGGGCGGCCGCGCAGCGGTGCGGGCCATGTGGCCGGAAGAGGTCACCGTCTGTAGTGGGCTGCGGCAGGTCGGCGGTCAGGTTGAGAATGGGCGCGCCGGTCTGCTCCAGCAGCCACGCCCGCTGAGCGTCGCGTACCCCGTGTGCAGCGGCTGCCCGACGCGCCGGCCATCACGCGGATCCGCCCGGGTGGCGGCGACCAGGCCGTCAGGCCTTTAGGACACGACGCACTCCGGCCTGTCCAGCCACACGTGCTCGCCGTTCGCGGTGACGGTGGCACCGAACCGCTCGCAGTCGGGGCGACCGTTGCGCTCCCACCAGCGGTAGGCGGCTTCGACCTCGTCGAACAAGCGGCGCTCACCGTGCTGCTCGACCACGTATTCACCTGCGCCGGGCACGTAGTCCAGTGACGCCCACGCCCCGCTGCCGTCGTAGAACCACAGCGTGTACTCGCCCGAGCCGTCCGAGGCGTGGAAGTCCACCTGGCACAGGCCCGGCACCCGGAGCCCAACCGCGAAGCGGGCGGGGGAGTCCATCCGCAGGATGTCGTCGGGGTCGAGCGTCGAGGCGGATGTCTCCACCGGAGCGCTCGTATCCACGTAGGTGCGCCATCCGCCGGTGAGGCCGCGCTGCTGTCGCAGCCACATGAATCCCGCCCGGCCGATGACCGGCCCCGACGCGGTTCCGTCCTCTTTCACCACAAGCCGCAGCAGGCCCGTGCTGGCATAGGGTGTTCCCCAAGGGACCACGATGACCCCGCCCGCGCGCGTCTGCGCCACCCACGCGTACGGCACCGGACCTGCCGCGACCGTCGCGATCACCCGATCGAAGGGCCCGTGCGAGGGCGCGCCGCGGGCTCCGTCGCCCACGACCACGGTCGGCGCCAGGCCGGCGGCCGCCAGCCGCTCACGCGCGTGGGCGGCGACCTGGCCATCGACCTCGACCGTCACCACGTTGGGTCCGCCAAGGCGCTCCGCCAGCAGGGCCGCGTTGAAGCCCGTACCCGTGCCGATCTCCAGTACGCGCGAATCCTCGCCCACGTCCAACGCGTCCAGCATCCGCAGCACGAGGGACGGTTGCGACGCCGAGCTGGTCACATAGCGGCCGCGCCCGCCCGGTCCGTCCGGTGCGCCGTCGTCCGCCTGGGTGGCCACCGCCGAATCCGAGTAGACGACCTGGGACCAGTACGGGTCATCGCGTTCCACGCGGACCAGCCACGTGGCATCGCGCGCGTCTGGCGCCCAGATCGCATCGGGGATGAACAGGCCGCGAGGGACGCGCCTGAACGCCTGCTCCCAGGCCGGATCGGTGAGGTCCCCTTGAGTCCGGAGCAGCCCGGCCAACTCGGCCGGGCCGCTCTCAGGGTGGGTGGACGTCACTTATTGTCCTTACCCGTCTTTTCCCCTCCACCGCCGTGAGTCGGGCCCTGCTGGCCGTCCCACTCCGAGGGCTTGCCCTTCCCCTTGTCCTCGGGCTTGTCGTCGTTGCCGTGCGAACCCATGTCGCCCCCTCTGCTTGGCCAAACGCGTTCTCCCTCGACGGTAATCACGTGCACGCACAGTGTCAGGAGAAGGCCGACACCGGACAAGTGATGGCTTGATGTTTCGACGTGGGATCGGCCAGGCATAAAAAGAGCCCCGAGGGACATCCCTGGGGGCTCTCTCGTCGGTCGGGGGCTAGAGGGTGTCGTTGCGGATGGCCGTGAGGAAGGCGTCCCACTCGGGGGCGGGGAAGGCCAGGTGGCCGAGGTGGCGGTTCTGGGTGTCGCGCACGAGGGTCTGCGCCCCTTCGGCGACCTCGACGCAGTTGGCGTTGTCAGGACCGCTATAGCTGCTCTTGTGCCACGTCATTGCAGGGTTCCTCTTACTTTTTCGATCAGTCTCATTGAATCGCTCGTGCTCAGCGACTCGCTTTGCAGGTCCCCGAAGTAGGTAAGGAGACGGCTGACCTTCTCGGCTTCATTGACCACGACCTCACCGAGAGTGTGCTCGGAGTGCGCCACGAGATTTCCTCCCGGCAGGCGCATGACACGGAAACTGCCCAGCACGCCCGGGCGCATCGGGGAGTACTCGGGCACCACCGTGATCCGGATGCTCTCGTGCGCGCACAGCTCTAGCAAGTGGGACAGTCCTTCGAGCTGCGCCTCTACGGACCCGACGACACGGCGGATGGCTGTCTCTTCCAGGACGAACCACAGGTGCACGTCGTCCCGGAGCCTACCCAGACGATCCAGTCGAGTGGCAACGAGCCCTTCGGTATCCCCGTCCTTGATGCGTGTGCCGCTGCGCTGCATCATCGCACGGGCGTACTTCGGCGATTGCAGGAGCCCAGGGATCACCAACGGCTGGTACTCGCGAATCTCATCGGCCGCGCGTTCCAACTGAATGAAGTCGCGCCACTCGTCGGGTATCCCCACCGAGTTGCTGAGTTGGTGCCACAGTTGCCTGAGCGCGCCGCCTGTAGACAAGATCTCGTCGAACTTGCTAGCTACGCCGGATTTGGGCGCTCTTGTCGCCATCTCGTACTTGCTTACTACTTGTCGACTCATCAACGCCTGCCGGGCCAACTCAGCCTGCGTCAGACCCGCTTGTTCGCGAATTTTTTTGAGTTTGGCCGCCCAGGGCAGCCACTCTTCGCGCACGTGCTCTGCCATGTCTCCATGATGATCTTCCGGTCAACCGAGGGCTACCGATTCTCCAAATCGGCCCTTTGTTTGGCGCATGGCTAGCTGGAGATGTGGGTTGTCGCCACAGTAGACGTGAAAGACCCCCGCGATGCGTGCCTGCATCCGGGGGCGTGGTTTCCAGCTAGTAGAGAGCTGAGAACGATGCACATCCTAGCGATGCTTATCGCCCCGTTGGCTCTTATCGCCCGATTGATACGCCCGGCGCGGGGACTGCACGCCGCCCCGCCCCATTGGGCGCGGTTCGAGCCCGACGAAGACGACCGCCTCTTCCTGGCCCGGCGCCACACGCGGCCGGTCCTCCTTGCCCCGGGAGTCGCCGTATGAGTGCCTTCGACCAGGTGATCCGGCACCCCGGCACCCTGCGCCAGATCCCGGCCAGCGGCAAGGTCGTCTCCACGCCCCGGCCCGGAGCCCCGCCCACCGCCGTGCTGTGGGTCGCGCGCGAGGGCTGGTGCGTCTGGCACAAGCACGTCGGCGCCCGCTGCGTCGCCACCGGCACCTGGGACGGCCACGACTACCCGCTCACGGTCCTCTGGCGCTTCTTCGTCAGCGACGAACGCACCGACTGGGAGCAGGCAATCTACCCAACAGACCTCTTTCTCTGCGAAAGCCCCGAATCCAATGACCCGACAACCGCCAAGGGAAATTCCACCCCCGTGCGATGAATGGCGCTGCCATCTCTGCGAACGCCGATGCGACAGGGAGATATGCGGGTACTGCGGAAATCCGAAGGAGGCCACCACCGCCTACCTCCGGACCTACGCCCCGCGTAAAAGACGCCGGCGGCCCCGACACAGCCGGGTCCGCCCCTACATCCGCCACCTGACACCCGCAGCCGCATAAGCACATGAAACCGCGCCCGCGTGGGCGCAGCGAAACGGCCGCCCACCCCCCGCCTGGGGGTCGGGCGGCCGTCGTTGCCTGTCGGCGCGGGCCTCAGTGGGCGGTGGCGGGGTCGAGGTCGTCCATGCGGTCGGCGGCCTCGACCTCCTCTCGGGTGATGCCCAGGAGGTAGACGATGGTGTCCAGGTAGGGCACGCTGACCGACGTGTCGGCCTGCTCGCGCACCACCGGCTTGGCGTTGAACGCCACGCCCAGCCCGGCGGCCTGGAGCATGTCGAGGTCGTTGGCGCCGTCGCCGATGGCCACGGTCTGGCTCAGCGGCACGCCCGCCTCGCCCGCGAAGCGGCGCAGGGCCTCGGCCTTGCCCTTGCGGTCGACGATCGGGCCGACCAGCTCACCGGTGAGCTTGCCGTCCACGATCTCCAGCGTGTTGGCCACCGAGTAGTTGATGCCCAGCCGCTCCACCAGGACGTCGGTGATCTGGGAGAACCCCCCGCTGACGATCGCGCACTCATAGCCCAGCCGCTTGAGCGTGCGCACCAGGGTGCGCGCCCCGGGCGCCAGCACCAGTTGCTCGCGCACGCGGTCGACGGCCGAGGCGTCCAGGCCCTTGAGCATGGCGACGCGGCGGCGCAGGGAGTCCTCGAAGTCGATCTCGCCGCGCATGGCCTCCTCGGTCACGCGGGCGACCTCATCGGCGCAGCCCGCGTGCTCGGCCAGCAGTTCGATGACCTCGCCCTGGATCAGCGTGGAGTCGACGTCCATGACGACCAGGTGCTTGGCGCGCCGGTGCAGCCCGCTGGGCTGGAGGGCGACGTCGATGGCCTGGGTGGCGGCCTCCATGGAGAGGTCGCCCCGCAGCCGCTCCGGGTCGGCGCCCGAGACGTCGAGTTCGATGGAGGTGACGGGGTAGCTGGCCAGCCGCTCGATGCGGTCGATGTTGGCGCCGGCGCGGGCGATGCACGAGGCGATCGCGCCCAGTGCGCCGGGCCGCAGCGGGTCGGCCAGGATGGTGATGTGCAGCTGGTCGGCGGAGGCCGCGCCCACACGGCCGTTGCCACGGGAGAACTCGACGTCCATGTCGAGGTCGATGCAGGTCTTCTCGACGGCGCTGCGCAGCTCGGTGAACACGCGGTCGTGGCTGACACCGGGGGCGACACCGTCGTCGACCGCCAGAACCGCCCCGAGGACCAGCCGGCCGCCCACGACGACCTGCTCAAGGTCGACCAGGGTCACCGGGTACACCGAGAGCGTGCTGAGCAGTCGCGCGCTGACACCCGGACGGTCGCGACCGGACACCGTAACCAGGAGCGTGGAGTGTTCATTCATGGCTTCATCCACGGTACTCGGCCGACAAATCCGGCCGTGTCGCAGCCCGCCCCCCGGCGGCCTCCGTTCACCGCGCGGCCACGAGCCCGCCGGGGTCGGGCCGCGCGGGTGTCACCGGTCCTTCTTCTTCCTGCGCTTGGGCTTCTTGACCTTCACCTCGATGCCGCCCAGCATGCACGTCCCCGTAAGCCGTATAACGGGGTGATTCGGGTCGGTGACCTCGTCGGTGCCGTGGAGGCTGCAGCCGCCCAGAATGCCTGATGTGTTGTTCACCACACGCACCCCGTGGGGCACGGTGATCTCCAGTCCGCCCAGGACCACCGCGCACTGGATGGTGACCTCGCGCTGGGACAGCACCGCCTCGCGGAGGTCGAGTTCGACGCCGCCGCACAGCACCGACACGTTGGTGCGGGCCTCGACCAGCCAGCGGCCCTTGCGCTCGGCGCCGCCGAACACCGCCACGATGTTCTCGCGTCCCTCGCCCTGGGCGGCCATCCGCCGGGCCTCGTCGGAGGAGACCTCCATGCCCTGGGTCGGGAAGGGGCCGGTGCCGCGCTCGGCGGGCAGGTCGCGGGTGACGGCGGCGAGTTCGCCGACGGTCTTGGCGCGGTACAGGGTGTCGAGGCGCTCCTCGTGCTCCTCGGGCGTCAGCCTGCCCTCGGCGACCGCCTCGCGCAGGCGCTCGATGACGCGGTCGCGGTCGGCGTCGGAGGCGCGGATGTGCTCGGGTTCCATGGCAGTGTGCCGTTCTCTCGCTCGTAGTGCCCGGCCGGACGGGATGTTCAGCGGCCCCAGCGCCCGGACTTGGGCTCCTTGGTGCGCACCGTGACGGTGGACAGCCAGGCGCCTCCCTCCAGCACCACGGTGGGCGGCGCGGGCACGGCCGGGTCCTCGCGGGTCTTCAGTTCAACGGTGCTGAGGGTGTCCCTCATCCGGCTGACGACCCGCACGCCCGGCGGCACGACGACCTCCAGGGTGCTGAACATCAGCGCGCTCTGCACGGTGACCTCGCGCTGGGACAGCACGGCCTCGCGCATGTCCAGGGAGACGCTGCCCAGCACCACCGACACGTTGGTGCGGGGCTCGACCAGCCAGCGGCCTTTGCGCTCGGCGGCGCCCAGGACGGAGCGGATGTTCTCCACCCCCTCGGGGGAGCGCGTCAGGCCGCCGAGGTCGTGGCGCGCGCCGGCGCCGGCCGCCGCGGGGAGGTCCTGGGTCAGCGGCGCGAGTTCGCCCAGGGTCTTGGCGGCATAAAGCGCGTCCAGGCGCTCGGAGTGCTCGTCGTGGGTGAGGCGGCCCTCGCTCAGCGCGGTCGACAGGACCTCGGCAACGCGGTCGCGGTCGGCGTCGGAGGCGCGGAGGTGGGGGAGGGCCTGTCCGTGGGCGAAAGCCGGTGCCGTGTCGTTCATGGTGTCGAGTATCGCGCGCGGCGCCACCCGGTCGGATCCGGAACATCCCCGGTGTTTCCCCTGAGAACGGCGGCGGCCGGGTGCGGGGGCGGCCGCGGGGCCGCTGGGGCGGGGGTCAGTCGCCGGCGCCGTAGGCGGCCACGCGCGCCCGGCGCACCGCGCTGTCGAGGACCCGCAGCGCCTCGCGGCGGGCGTCCATCTGGGCGGCGCTGAGCCCGCGGCCGCCGTCGGCGGCGGCCAGGCGCACCACCACGGCCAGGCGGTCGGCCTGCGCGGCCAGGCGGTGGGCGCGCTGGGGGTGGCCGGGGGCCAGCCCGGGGCCGGGGGCGCGGTCGGCGTCGCGGAGGTCGGCCAGCGCGCGGGCGACCTCGGGGCCCCAGGAGGAGATGTCGTCGACCCGGCCGAACAGTTCGGCCGACTCGCGGATGGCGTGCTGGAGCCGGTGCTCGGCGTCGGCGAGGGGGACGTACTCGGGTTCGCGGTCGGCGGCGGGGTAGGCGCTCCAGGCCACCCCGACATAGGAGGAGCCGCGGCGGTCCTGGCCGGGCACCAGCCCCACCCGGCGGTCGGCCAGGCGGACCAGCACGGCCTCGCGGGCCTCGACGGCGGCGGAGTTGAGGTCGGGGCCGCCGACCAGGCCCAGGGGGTCGCCGGGCACCGGCAGGCTGAGGTGGAAGCGGGCCAGGCCGTGGGAGCGCAGCCGCGCGAGGGCGCTGCGCAGCGGGGCGCCGGACTCGAACGGCAGGCCGTCGGCGACCGCGCCCACCACGTGCGGCCCGGTGGCCCGCTCGACGGAGTCGACGAGGTCGTCCAGCCCGGCGTGGCCGGCCAGCCAGGCGTTGCCCCAGGCGACCACCTGTGCGGATGACAGTTCTGCGAGCATCGCTTCAGCCTAGATCGCGGCGCGGACAGCCGGGGGCGTCGAGTAGGTTCCTATCGGCGAGGTCCGCCGCGCGGGCCCCCTCCGGCGGCGCGGCGGCGGGCGGCATGGACGTGGAAAGACCCCGGGGAGTGCGATGAACGGCCAGGTGCTGCGCATGCGCGGCGTGACGGTGCGCCGCGGCGAGGCGGAGCTGCTGCACGAGGTGGAGTGGACCGTCGAGGAGGACGAGCGCTGGGTGGTGCTCGGCCCCAACGGCGCGGGCAAGACGTCGCTGCTCAGCGTGGCCGCCGCGCAGCTGGCGCCCGACTCCGGCGAGGTCGCCGTGCTGGGCGAGGACCTCGCCGAGGCCGACACCACCGAGCTGCGCAGCCTGGTCGGGTTCGCCAGTTCGGCGGTGGCCAACCGGATTCCCGACTCCGCGCTGTCGCTGGACCTCGTGATCAGCGCGTCCTACGGCTACCTGGGCCGGTTCGGCGAGGAGTACGGCACCGTGGACCTGGGCCGGGGCCGGGCGCTGCTGGCCCGCTGGGGCGCGGCGCACCTGGCCGAGCGCCGCTACGGCACGCTGTCGGAGGGCGAGCGCAAGCGGGTGCTGATCGCCCGGGCGCTGATGGCCGACCCCGAGCTGCTGCTGCTGGACGAGCCGGCGGCGGGCGTGGACCTGGCCGGGCGCGAGGACCTGCTGCGCCGGCTGAGCACGCTGGCCGACGACATCGACGCCCCCGCGCTGGTGATCGTGTCCCACCACGTCGAGGAGATCCCGCCGGGGTTCACCCACGTGCTGATGATGCGCGAGGGGCGGGTCGTGGCGGCGGGTCCGCTGGAGTACGAGCTGACCGGCGAGAACCTGAGCGAGGCGTTCGGGATGCCGCTGAAGGTCGACCGCGACGGCGACCGGTGGAGCGCGCGGGCCGTGTGAGGCGCCCGGGCCGGGCGGGCGCCGGCGGGGCGGGCGCGGCGGACGGAGGCGTGCGGGGTTTGTGTGGTTGTCGAACCCCGGCATCCGGTTGCCCGTTATTCCGCCAGGTGTCCGCATCCTGCCAGGTTGACCGGGTTTAGGCCCTGGTCGGTGGCCTGGTGCTGAGAGACGCCGGTGCGGGACCCCTAGGATCGCCGCGTACATCGGATGTGTGGCAGCCGATGTGCCGCGACCGCCCGTGTCCCCCCTGCCAGGAGAGCCGGAGCCGCCCTGATGGGAACCGTCATCGTCATCCTGCTGATCTTCGTCGCCGTCCTGGCCGTGATCGGCTGGTTCAGCGTCCGGATCGTCCCGCAGGCCGAGGCCGACGTGGTGGAGCGCTTCGGCGGCTACCACCGGACGCTCAGCTCCGGGTTCCACATCGTCATCCCGTTCGTGGACCACGTGCGCGAGCGGATCGACCTGCGGGTGCAGGTGGTCAGCTTCCCGCCGCAGGCGGCCATCACCCAGGACAACCTGTCGGTGAACGTCGACACCGCGGTCTACGTGCGGGTCACCGACCCCTACAACGCCACCTACAAGGTCGCCAGCTTCATCCAGGCCGTGGAGCAGCTGGCCTCGGCCACCCTGCGCAACGTGATCGGCGGGATGGACCTGGAGCAGACCCTCACCTCGCGCGACCAGATCAACCGCGAGCTGCGGGCGGTCCTGGACGAGGCCACCGCCGAGTGGGGCATCGAGGTCAGCCGCGTCGAGCTGAAGGCCATCGAGCCGCCGGAGTCGGTGCAGGAGGCCATGGAGAAGCAGATGCGCGCCGACCGCGACAAGCGGGCGGAGATCCTCACGGCCGAGGGCCAGAAGCAGTCGGCGATCCTGCGCGCCGAGGGCGAGCAGTCGGCCGCCGTGCTCAGCGCCCAGGGCGCCGCCGAGGCGGAGAAGGTGCGCGCCAAGGCCGAGGCGGAGGCCATGACCGTGCGGGCGCGCGGCGAGGCCGACGCGATCATGATGGTGGCCCGCGCGCTGAACTCCGGCAAGGTGACCAACGAGCTGCTGGCCTACCAGTACCTGCAGAAGCTGCCGGAGATCGCGCGCGGCGACGCCAACAAGGTGTGGATCGTGCCCAGCGAGATGGGCAAGGCGCTGGAGAGCATCGGCGGGATGTTCGACCGCGTGCGCGACAACGGCGCCGAGCCGCACCCGGCCGGGGAGGCCAACGGCCAGGGCCGCCCGGTGGAGCCCGGCGCGCGGGCCTGAGCCCGGGCGCGGCGGGCCGCACCCGGCGGGCGCGGCCCGCGGCGGCTACCGGTCGGCCTCGGCGCAGACTCCCGCCACCAGGGGGGAGTCGGTGAGCCAGCCGTCGCCCGAGGGCTCGGTGTTCTCGCGCTCGTAGCGGTCACGCGCGGCGGTCAGCAGGTCCCACCACGACGTGACGTCCTGGCGGCGGCGCAGCAGCGCCCGGCGTTCGCGTTCGGTCATCCCTCCCCAGACGCCGAACTCGATGCGTTCGTCCAGTGCCTCGGCCAGGCACTCGGTGCGCACCGGGCAGCCCCGGCAGATGAGCTTGGCGCGGTTCTGCGCGGCTCCCTGCACGAAGAGCGCGTCGGGATCGACCTCGCGACAGAGCGCGCGGGTCGTCATCTCCGCAGTCCACATGTTGCCCCACTCCCAGATCAGCATGTGTGTTTTCGGGTGTGCCGACGGGCGCGGACGCCGACACGGACGCGGGGGACGAACACGGGGCGCGACGGGGGTCCCGTGGATCGTCCGACAGGGGGTCGGGTGGTCGCTCGGGGCCGGGGTTTCGGCGCACTGTGTCGTTCCTCACCGCTGAGGACGAAACTACGGACCGGCGCAGATCACCGACAGGCCCCATTGGGTTCATTTCTGATATAGCCCGAGTGAGCTATAGCCAAAGAGACGGTAAGTAATCTACCAGGTACGAAGAGTAGTTGGTTGCGACCTGGTGGCCCGGACCCGGTGGGGCGGGCGATTTTCCCCGGCACGTAGACTGTATGCAGCACACACGCGTTCCGACCTGGTCGTCGACCGGTCGAGGCGGGCGCGGCCCGGTGCGGCCGCCTGTGCGCGCCCCCGGCCGCCCCCGCGGGCGCGCCGCCGTGCCCCGCCGACCTCTCTCGCGAAAACGAAGGGTGCCCATGAGTGTCTGGGAGGCGCTCGCCATTCTGCTGGCGGGCATCGGAGCCGGCGGCATCAACGCCGTCGTGGGCTCGGGGACCCTGTTCACCTTCCCCGTGCTGCTCGCCCTGGGCTACCCCCCGGTGACCGCGTCGATCTCCAACAGCGTCGGCCTGTCGCCGGGCGCCATCACCGGCGCCATCGGCTACCGCCGCGAACTCAAGGGCCAGGGCCGCCGCGCCGCGCGGCTGGCCGTGATGTCGTGCGCCGGCGCGGTCACGGGCGGCGTGCTGCTGCTCAACCTCCCCTCGGAGGTCTTCGAGCTGGTGGTGCCGGTGCTCATCCTGCTGGCCTGCGTGCTCATCGTCGTGCAGCCGCGGATCTCGGCCTGGGTGCGCTCGCGCCGGGGCGCCGAGCACCGCGGCCGGGGGCCGCTGCTGCCGCTGGGGGTCTACGGCGCGGGGGTCTACGGCGGCTACTTCGCCGCCGCGCAGGGGATCGTGCTCATCAGCATCCTGGGCACGGCGCTGGACGAGGACGTGCAGCGGATCAACGCGGTCAAGAACGTGCTGGCGTCGGTGGTCAACGCCACGGCCGCGGTGTTCTACACGGTCTTCGCCCAGCCGGAGTGGCCGGTGGTGGGGCTCATCGCGGCGGGGTCGGTGATGGGCGGCTACGTCGGCGCCCGCCTGGGCCGCCGCCTCAAGCCCTTCGCCCTGCGCGGCCTGATCGTGACCGTGGGCCTGATGGCGGCGATCCACCTGGTGGTCGAGCGGTTCTGAGGGCGGTCGGAGAAATTCCGGGTACCGGGGCGCCGGGTGCTCACCCGGCGGCCAGGTACCCCCGGCGGTCGGCGTCCTCGATGAGGGCCACCGCGTAGGCGCCCAGCGCCTCGGAGCCCTCGGCGATGATCTTCACCTTCTCCAGCACCTGCGAGCGCGTGACGCCGTGGCGCACCCAGGTGCCGCCCTCGGTGTGCCAGTTGGCCAGCATCGGGGCGAGGCGGTCGATGGCCTTGGCGAACCGCGCCTCGGGGGTCTCGCGGGCCTCGAACTCCTCCCACAGGGCGCGGGTGCGCTTGGCCTGGTCCTCGGGCAGCAGCGCGAAGATGCGGTCGGCGGCGGCGCGCTCGCGCTCCAGTTGCGACTGCGACCGGTCCACGTCGTAGACGAAGGTGTCGCCGGCGTCGATCTCGACGATGTCGTGCAGCACGAGCATCTCGACCACGCGATCGATGTCGGTGCCCTCGGGGGCGTACTCGGCGAACACCCGCGCGGCCAGCGCCAGGTGCCAGGAGTGCTCGGCGTCGTTCTCCCGCCGCGAGCCGTCCACGAGCATGTTGCGCCGCAGGATCCGCTTGAGCTTGTCGGTCTCAAGGTAGAACCGGAGCTGGGACGTGAGCCGTTCGTGGTCGACCCCGTTGGCAAACACCGGTGCCGGTTCCGTCACGTAAGCCGCCCTCCTAGCGCTGTGTTCGTCACTATGTACCAGGGAGATCCCGGCCGCCACGGGGATGATCCCATGCAACGGCGGCAGACTGACGCCGGAGCGTCCGACAAGGGAGGCGGCATGGAGCGGCGAGTGAACGCACGGCCACGACTGATCGTCATCGGAGGCGACGCCGCGGGAATGAGCGCCGCGTCGCAGGCCCGCCGGCTGCGAGGGCCCGAGGAGCTGGACATCCTCGCCTTCGAGCGGGGCCGCCACACATCGTACTCGGCGTGCGGAATCCCCTACCTGGTCGCCAAGACCGTATCGAGTGCCGAGGACCTCGTGGCGCGCGACCCCGAGACTTTCCGCCGCGACCACGCCGTGGACGTGCGCACCGGCACCGAGGTGGTGGGGGTGGACCTGGACCGCCGCACGGTGACCGCGCGCGGGCCCGGCGGCGAGGAGACCGAGGAGCGCTTCGACGACCTGGTGTTCGCCACCGGGGCGGTGCCGGTGCGCCCCCCGCTGCCGGGGATCGACGCCCGGGGCGTGTTCGGGGTGCAGACCCTGGCCGACGGGATCGCGGTGCGCTCCTACGTCGACGAGGAGCGGCCCTCCTGCGCCGTGGTGGTCGGCGGCGGCTACATCGGCCTGGAGATGGCCGAGGCGTTCGTCGAGCGGGGCCTGCGCGTGCGCCTGGTCGAGGCGGCCGCCGAGCCCATGGGCACCCTCGACCCCGACATGGGCGCCCTGGTGCGCACCGCGCTCACCGGCATGGGGGTGGAGGTCCACATGGGCGAGCCGGCCACCGCGCTGCGCACCGAGGGCGGCCGGGTCCGGGCGGTCGCCACCGAGAAGGGCGAGTACCCGGCCGACATCGTGGTGCTGGGCCTGGGCGTGCGGCCCAACAGCGCCCTGGCGCGGGCGGCGGGCCTGGAGATCGGCCCCACCGGCGGCATCGCCGTGGACGCGCGCATGCGCACCTCGGCCGAGGGGGTGTGGGCGGCCGGGGACTGCGTGGAGTCCTTCCACCGGATCTCGCGCCGGCCGGTGTCGATCGCGCTGGGCACCCACGCCAACAAGCAGGGCCGGGTGGCCGGCACCAACATCGGCGGGGGCTACGCGCGCTTCGGCGGCGTGCTGGGCACCGCCATCAGCAAGGTGTGCGGGCTGGAGGTCGCGCGCACCGGGCTGAACGAGGCCGAGGCGCGCGCGGCCGGGTTCGCGTTCGAGACCGAGACCCTGGCCTCCACCACCCGGGCGGGCTACTACCCCGGCGCGGCCACGGTGACCACCAAGATCCTGGCCGAGCGGCGCACCCGCCGGCTGCTGGGCGCCCAGATCGTGGGCTGGGAGAACGCGGGCAAGCGGATCGACACCCTGGCGGCGGCGCTGTGGGGCGGCATGACGGTGGAGGACCTGGCCGGCCTGGACCTGGGCTATGCCCCGCCGTTCTCGCCGGTGTGGGACCCGGTGCAGATCACCGCCCGCAAGCTCGCCGAGCGGATGTGAGGCCGCGCGGGCGCGGCGGCCCGGCGCGGGCCGCCCGTCACCGCCCGGCCGCACCGGCCCCGGGCCGGGCGGCGCCCGCCTGCCCGGCCGTCACCTCCTCCAGGTACGCCACGGCGGCCCGCGCCGCCTCGGCCTGGTGGGCGGGCGGGTGCGGGAGCGCGTCGCGCAGGGCCGTGTACAGCTCCACGCACCGCAGGACGGCCCGCCCCAGCAGGCCGGGGTCGTAGCCGGGGGCGGTCTCCACCAGCGCGGGCACGAGGTCCGGCAGCGCGTGCTCGGCCCTGCGCACCCCGCGCGGCTCCAGCCCGCGCGCGGCCCCGGCCAGCGGCACCAGCACCCGCGCCCGCAGGAACGCCAGGAACTCCACCACCTCGAACAGCTCCCCGCGGCCGAGCTTGGTCGCCGCGTAGTGCACCCAGATCCAGAACCGGTCCTCGATCCACCGGGGGTCCACCTCCAGCGGCGCGGCGGGGGCGGCGGCCAGCGCCCGCGACAGCGCGCCGTCGCGCTCCCACACCACCCGGGGGTCCTCGATCCGGTCGGCGAGTTCGGCGGCCCGCAGGAACTTCAGGTCGACGTGCAGCAGCGGGGCGTCGTAGAGGCAGATGAGCACGCGGGGCTCGCCGACGTGCTCCCCGGTGAACGCGGCCAGCAGCCGCCCAAAGGACGCGGCGATCTCCTTGCGGGCGGCCATGACCGCCTCGTGGTGCTCGTCGGCGACGACGACCACGAGGTCGAGGTCGGAGTAGGCGTCCACGGCGCCGGACAGCAGCGAGCCGCCCGCGCCCAGCCCGGTGAACCGGGGGTCGGCGCTCACGCCGGACTCGATCCGGGCCAGGGTGGCGGCGTGTTCACGGGGCAGGTCCACGGAGGCCCTCCTCAGCTGGGGCGGCGGCGGCAAAGTCTTGCAACGTACACCGCCGCGGACGCGGGCGGCAACGCGTCCTCCCCCGCCCGGGCCGCGCGGAGCTAGCCCAGCCGCACGGTCTCCTCGGCCGCCGAACCGGTGGGGCTGAGGTGGGTGTGGAACCACTCGACCAGCGCGCGGTCGGCCAGCACGCTGCCGGGCTCGGGCGGGCCGGGCTGGAGGCCGGGTTCGGGGCCCATGGTGTGGGCGAGGTCGGGCACGACGATGTGCCGCAGCGCCTGCGGGCTGTAGCCGGTGGCCAGCGCGTCGTGCAGGGCGCGGGTGCGCTCGGGCGGCATGACGTCGTCCTGGCCGCCGGTGACGATCAGCAGCGGCGGCTGGGGGCGGCGCGCGCAGATCTCGGCGGCGCGGGAGGTGAAGTCGAGCCAGGCGGCCACGCCGCGCGCGGTGTCGGTCCAGGCGTAGTCGACGCCCAGGCGGCGCTCGCGGGCGGCCAGCACCGGGCGGGGGTCGACGATCGGGTTGACCAGGCCGGCGGCGCCCACGGGCACGCGGTTGTCGGCCAGCGCCAGCAGGGCGGCCGCGCCGCCCGCGCCCACGCCCATGAGGCCGGCGGGGGTGTCGCTCACGGGGTGGCGTTCGCGCAGTTCGGTGATCGCGCGGGGGAGTTCGGCGGCGGCTTTCTCGACCACCGGGCCGAACAGCTCGATGAGGTAGTCGTCGGCGCCGCGCCGGTTGACCTCGGCGATCCCGCCCTCGGGGAGGCGGGCGCCGAACATGGGCAGTCCCAGGTAGAAGCGCCAGGCGGGCAGGGAGGCCAGGGGCAGCGCGCCGGCCAGCGCGGTCTCGCTGCGCGGGGGCTCGAAGGCGTGGAGGGCCACCACCATGGGGGCGTCGCCGGCGGGCAGCGCCGGGGGCACGGCCAGGTAGGGGATGCCGGCCACCGTTCCCGTGGTCGGCTGGGCGGTGCTGTCGGCTGGCACTTGAGGGTCTCCTCCCGTGTGCGGGTGCCGCGCGCCGGGACGCGGGGCCGGGGCCGCCGCCGCGCGGGTGCCCGGACCGCCGGGCGGGTGGGCGCCCCTCAGCCGAAGTGGTGGCCGAGGTAGGTGCGCAGCAGCAGCTTGGTCTCCTCGATCAGGCGGGGGTCGCCGTCGGGGTCGAGGCGGAACGCGAGCTTGAGCACCGCGTCGGCGGCCTCGACGGCCACGACGACGGCGCGGTCCAGCTGCTCGCACTCGTGCGCACCGCCGTGGGCGGTGAGCAGCTGGCGCAGCCGGGTGGCGATCACCCGGTTGTTCTCGGTGTCGGAGTCCAGCAGCCGCTCGTCCACGACGTCGCCGAAGTGCAGGCTGCGGAACCCCGGGACGGTGCGGTGCATGTCAAGGTACTCGTCGATGATGACATCGGCGGAGTGCGTCCAGTGCTCGCGGCCCCCCTCGGCGAGGCGCTCGGCCACGCGCGCGGTGAACTGGTCGAGGTAGCGCAGGCCCAGGGCCTGGGTGATGGCCTTCTTGTCGGGGAAGAACTGGTAGACCGAGCCGATCGCCACACCGGCGCGCTCGGCGATGCGGGTGGTGGACAGTTCGCTGTAGCCGCCCTCGTCGAGGAGTTCGGCGCAGGCGTCCAGCATCCGCTGCACCCGCACCATGCTGCGGTGCTGGGCGGGCAGGCGGCGCAGCGGCGCGTAGGCCAGCGACGGCTCCACCGCGCCCACGCGGCTGCGCTGGTCAGCGGCCCGTCCGGTGTCCCCCGCCTTCGCCTGCCGCGCGTCCGTCCTGGGTAGCGTCGAAGCAGCTGAGCTGCCAGAAGTTGTCGTCATCACGCCCCCTATGATGTGCTTCCGCATTCAAACGGTTCCCATTGAAATCCCGCCACGCGGGCGCTGATCGCCTTCTGTCCGGATATGGCCAGTAGCGCAGCGCAGCGGGGGCGCGCGGGGGCACGGCGCTCTGGAAGCATGGTCAATCAGACGAATCAACGTCAAATGCCGTGGCAGCGCCTTGTTGCGCGCACACCCTTGTGCGTAGCGTCGCCGCCATGGACCTGACCACACCCGGCCTCGACACCGAGGCGTTCATCCGCGCCCTGCCCAAGGTCGAGCTGCACGTGCACCTGGAGGGCTCGATGCGGCCGGAGCTGCTGCTGCGGCTCGCGCGCAAGCACGGGGTGTCGACCCTGCCGGGCACCCTGGAGGAGGTGCGCGACTGGTACGCCTTCCGCGACTTCCCGCACTTCGTCGACGTCTACCTGGCCTCGGTGCACACCCTGGTGGACGAGGAGGACTTCGCCCTGCTGGCCGCCGACGTGGCGGCCCGGCTGGCCGAGCAGAACGTGCGCTACGCCGAGGTCCACGTCAGCCTCTACGGCCACCTGATGCGCGGGGTGCCGGCGCGGACGGTGTTCGACGGGATCGAGCACGGCCGCCGCGAGGCCGAGCGCGAGCACGGGATCCGGCTGCGCTGGATTCCCGACTACCCCAGCGACTACGGGCCCGAGGTCGCCGAGCAGACCCTGGACGCGGTGCTGGCCGAGGCCCCCGACAGCGTCGTGGGGTTCGGCGTGGGCGGGATCGAGGCGCCCTTCGCGCCGGTGGCCCACCTGTTCGCCCGCGCGCGCGAGGCCGGGCTGCACAGCCTGCCCCACGCCGGCGAGCACGGCGGCCCCGAGCGGGTGCGCGAGGCGCTGGACCTGCTGGGCGCCGAGCGCATCGGGCACGGGATCGACGCCATGCGCGACCCGGAGCTGGTGGCCCGGCTGGCCGCCGAGCAGGTGCCCCTCGACGTGTCGCCGACCTCCAACCTGCGCACCGGCGCGATCACCGCCATCGGCGACCACCCCCTGCCGCGCATGATCGAGGCGGGCCTGCTGGTCACCCTCAACAGCGACGACCCCACCATGTTCGGCACCGACCTGACCAACGAGTACCGCACGGCCGCCGGGCTGGGCCTGGACGCCGCGGCCCTGGCGGCGCTGGCGCGCAACGGGGTGGCCGCCTCCTACCTGGAGGAGCCGGCCAAGCGCGCCCTGGCCGAGGAGATCGACACCGTGCTGGCGGAGCACGCCGGCTCCTAGGCGGTGCGGCGGGCGGGCGGCTCGGGCGGGCGGGCGTCGGGCCGCCCGCCGCCCCCGCCGCGATCCCCCCGCCTGGGAAGATCCCCCGCCCTGGAACCGGTCGCCTACCCGGCCTCGGCCGCGTCGTCGGTCCCCTCCGTCGCGCCGCCCTCCGGCGCCGGGGCGAGGTCCAGGCCGCCGCACTCCGCGTCCGGGGGCGGTGGCGGGGTCACGGGACTCTGGGGGAGGAAGTCAGTGGTCGACTTTCCATCCCAGCTCAGCCATGACCGACGCCATCAGGTTCGGGATCTGGTCAGCGTCAATCCTGGCCTTGCGCATCGACAGGACACCGACCACATCCTCGACGGAGCTTCCGCGCAGGTCACAACCGTCCACCCGGGTTCCGTCGAACTGGACCCCTGCCAGACGGCACCCGTCCATGGCGACTCCTGACAAGTCGCAGGATTCGAAAACGGTCTCGGTGAACCGGCATCCGGTGAAGGCCACCCCAGATACGGACCGTAGCCATGTCAGGTGGGCGTAGTCGAACACGCAGTCACGGAACAGCACGTCGGTCAACTCAGCCTGGTTCACGATGAGGCCGGTGAACCGGCAGTCGGTGAAGACCACACGAGAAATCTTCACGTTGTTCCAACGGTGACCGGCCAGGTCCACACTGCTGTAAGCGGAGTGCGAGAGAGCCGCCTTGGTCAGGGTGTCGGCGTGGGGCCAGGTGGTGTGTGTGTCCTCTTCGTCGTCAGGAAGAAGGACGCGCACGTCACGGACGTTGACGGTTTCCATGTGGTCCTCTCAGGATCGTTTTCCTGTGCCGTTGCACGCGGGGCACAGGATGCGTTCTGGTTTCCTGTCGCGGGGAACCACAATCGTCTTGGCTCCGTTGCAGGTGTCGCAGGTGGCCATGCTCAGCGTCCCTTCCGGATGATAGGTGTCCTCGTTCTCGTTCGTGAGGCGGACGCGAGAACGGCGTTTGCCGCTGAGTGTCGTATCCCGTACCCGTGCGTGAGTTCGGTGTGGCAGGCGTGTCAGGAACCGGCCACCTCGCCCACACACCACACTCCGCGCCCCAGATGGCGGACCACGGGCTCAACAGCTCCCACCGCCTGACTCCTTGCGGTCGACGGGGAACAGCAGGAGGCGGCCAGCGCGGCGGCGGCGACGGCCGCGCCCGCGCGCAGGACGACGCGGCGAGTGGCCGACCGGATGGGCGGCCGGGGGTCGGTCTGACGGGCGGCCGCGCGGACGGCGCGGTTGTCGGCCGGGCGGGGGGAGCCGGTCCATGGTCGCTTCAGGGGGGATGGGCGGCCAGGGCCGCCGGCGTGGGGTCGTCGCGGAGCGGGCGCGACCGGCACGGCGGTCCCCGTGTCCTGCCAGAAGGGGGCCACGGCGAGGATACGTCGCGGCCCCCGCCCGGCCCAGGCGTGTTATGAAAAGGTGCGCTCACGATGCGTGGCCCGGTGGGAGCCGGGTGTGCGGGCGGGGCGTCCGGCGGGCGGGAAAACGGCTGGTGAAGCCCTGCCCAACAGGATCAACTGGAATGACTCGTTTTCTTGAGCCATTCCAGTCTGTGTCGTAGAGTGATCACCATGGACAACGTCGCCGATGATCTCCGATCGGCCGGACTCCGGGTCACCGCGGCACGGGTGGCCATCCTCGAACAGGTCCGGTCCGGCAACCACCTCGACGCCGAACGCATCGCGCGCGGCGTGCGGGGTGCGGTCGGCCACGTCTCGACCCAGGCCGTCTACGACGGGCTGCACGCGCTCACCAGAGCGGGCCTGCTGCGGCGGATCGAGCCGGCGGGGTCGCCCGCGCGGTTCGAGGCCCGGGTCGGGGACAACCACCACCACATCGTCTGCCGCTCCTGCGGCGAGGTCAGCGACATCGACTGCGTGGTCGGCGAGGCGCCGTGCGTGGAGCCTTCGCAGACCCACGGCTTCGTGGTCGAGGAAGCCGAAGTGGTGTTCTGGGGCGTCTGTCCGCAATGCCAGGAGCAGGGCGCGCCTCCCGACCGCCCGCCCGCCCGGCGGGTGCCCGACGCGTCCTGATCCATCCGCCCCCCGCCCGAGGCGGCACGGTGCGGTCCTCGGCCCTGCGCCGATCCCGAGGCAGCTTTGAGCATTCTTGAAAGGTGCGAGCAGTGAGCGTTCCCTACAGCACGGACGACGCCGGCCACCCGGCGCCCAGCGATGGTTTGTCGCAGTCGGTAGGCCCCAACGGGCCGCTGCTGCTCCAGGACCACTTCCTCATCCAGAAGATGGCCCACTTCAACCGCGAGCGCGTGCCCGAGCGCGTCGTGCACGCCAAGGGCGGCGGCGCCTTCGGCGAGCTCGAGATCACCGAGGACGTCAGCGCCTACACCAAGGCCGACCTCTTCCAGAAGGGCAGGAAGACCCCGCTGCTCCTGCGCTTCTCGACCGTGGCCGGCGAGCTGGGCAGCGCCGACACCGCGCGCGACCCCCGCGGGTTCGCCCTGAAGTTCTACACCGAGCACGGCAACTACGACATCGTCGGCAACAACACGCCGATCTTCTTCATCCGCGACCCCTCGAAGTTCTCCGACTTCATCCACTCGCAGAAGCGGCGCGCCGACAACCAGCTGCGCGACAACAACATGCAGTGGGACTTCTGGACCCTGAACCCGGAGTCGGCCCACCAGGTGTCGTTCCTGATGACCGACCGCGGCACGCCCAAGAGCTGGCGCCACATGCACGGCTTCGGCAGCCACACCTTCATGTGGTACAACGCCAACGGCGAGAAGTTCTGGGTGAAGTACCACTTCAAGACCGAGCAGGGCATCGAGAACCTGACCGCCGCCGAGGCCAAGGCCATGGAGGCCGAGGACCCCGACGCCCACCGCCGCGACCTCTGGGAGGCCATCGCGCGCGGCGAGTTCCCGTCCTGGACCGTCAACGTCCAGATCATGCCGTTCGAGGACGCCGCCGACTACCGGTTCAACCCGTTCGACCTGACCAAGGTGTGGCCGCACAGCGACTACCCCGAGATCACGATCGGCCGGTTCACCCTGAACCGCAACCCCTCGAACTACTTCGCCGAGATCGAGCAGGCCGGCTTCGAGCCGTCCAACCTGGTCCCGGGTATCGGCGGCAGCCCCGACAAGATGCTCCAGGGCCGGCTGTTCTCCTACCCCGACGCCCACCGGTACCGCATCGGCCCGAACTACCTGCAGCTGCCGGTCAACCAGCCCAAGGTCGAGGTCCGCAGCTACAACTTCGACGGCCCGATGGCCTACCGCAACGGTGCCGACCCGGTGTACGCGCCCAACACCGTGGGCGGCCCCGCGGCGGCGGTCGACCTCTACGAGGCCGAGGGCTACCAGGTCTCCGGCGAGATCGTGCGCTCGGCCTACGAGCTGCACAAGGAGGACGACGACTTCGGCCAGGCCCGCGCCCTGTGGGAGAAGGTCCTGTCCGAGCCCGAGCGCGCCAACATGGTGAGCAACATCGTCGGCCACGCCTCGGCCCCCGAGGTCACCGCCGACATGAAGAAGCGCGTGGTCGAGTACTGGACCAACGTCCACCCCGACCTCGGCTCCGGCGTGGCCAAGGGCCTGGGCGTGGAGTCCTGACCCTGCCGGCCTCCGGCTGAGTGAGCCGGGCCGAGCGCCCCGCCCCGGGCGCGGATCCGCGGATCCGCGCCCGGGGCTTTTCGTGTGCGGGGCCCGGGCGGTTCCGGCGGGCCCGGGCGGATGGGGGCGGGCCGGCGCGGGGTGCCGTGCGGCGGTCCGGCACCGCTGGTGTGCGGTACGACACGGCCAACGCGCCGAGTGACCGCCGGAATTGCCGGACATCCGTTTCCGCCCATTGCCGACGCGATTCCCGGTTGTCCCGATTTGGGGGCCTTGGCGGAATTGGTCCGATGAGGTTCGCCCTTTTTCGCGAAGCTCGCCGGGCTCGCACACCCCGGCGGATTCGGGTGCATACATCAGCCGTGATCACGGAGCGTGTCGTTCGGTATACCTCGTCCCTGTTGGTATGGGTGGATTTTCTGCAAAACGCCTGACAGGGAATTCAGAGCTGCTAGCGTAATCCGGGAGCGGCAAGGTCGTGCGGCTCACCGGGCCTCCGGTGTCCCGATGAGCCGATCTTTCCGCCGCCCCACGGCCGCCGCCCGCGACGGGCGCCGACAGGCCGCCGGGTCGGTGCCGCCTGAAGCACCACCCCCCGCCCGCGGGCCGCGCCGTGCCGCACTGCGCCCGCCCGCGGTGACGCTTCGACACCGATCGAAAGCCCAACGTGTTCGCGTCCGCGAAAGGTCACCCCGAAACATGCGCAAGCAGTACACCTATCTGACCGCCTCCCTGCTCACCGCGGGAATCCTCGGCGCGGCACCCGCCGCCGCGCTGGCCGACCCCCAGACCGACGGCTCGGGCGGGGTGGGCAGCGGCAACCAGGTCAACGTCCCCGCCGACATCCGCGCCCAGCTGTGCGGCAACGCGCTGTCGGTCCTGGGGATCTCCCAGGCCGACTGCGACCGCGTCTCCGAGGTGCTCTACGCCGCCAGCGACGCCGGGCAGGAGGGCCCCGCCACCGACGGGTCGGGCGGGATCGCCAGCGGCAACCAGATCAACATCCCCGTGGACGTGGCCCTGGACATCTGCGGCAACTCCGCGGCCATCGGCGGCATCGCCAAGGCCGACTGCACCACGGTGGTGGAGGAGCTGGCCGAGGAGTCCGCCGAGAGAGCGCCCACCACCGACGGCTCCGGCGGGATCGCCAGCGGCAACCAGATCAACATCCCGGTCGACGTCGCGCTCGACGTCTGCGGCAACTCCATCGCCGTGCTGGGCGCCTCCAGCGCCCAGTGCACCACGATCGTCAACGTCATCGAGGAGTCCGCGGAGTCCTCCGGCGAGGGCGCGCCCACCACCGACGGCTCCGGCGGGGTGGCCAGCGGCAACCAGGTCAACATCCCGGTCAACGCCGCCGTGGACATCTGCGAGAACGCGGTGGCGGTGCTGGGCATCGCCGAGCCCGACTGCGTCGAGAAGATCTCCCAGGGCGACCCCGGCGCGCCCGGCGGCGGCGACGGCGGTGAGCAGCCGCCCGGCGGCGGCGACGAGCAGCGGGGCGAGACCGGCGACCCCGGCGGCGAGGGCGGCACGCCCTCGGCCGAGCCGTCGCCGTCGCCCTCGGCCGGCACCGGCCCCTCGCCCGACGACCAGGCCGCGCCCCAGCCGGGCGACGGCGCCGGAGCCGCCGGCGACCTGCCGCTGACCGGCCCCGCGCTGGGCGGCCTGGTGGCCGCGGCGCTGGCCGCCATCGGCGGCGGCGCCGGGGCGATGTACCTCACCCGCCGCCGCCGGGCCGCCGCCGGCCCGGCCGAGGACGGCGCCGAGTCCGCCGACCGGGACTGAGGCCCGGCACCGCACCCGTCCACCCGTCCACCGCGACGCCGCGCCGCCCCGGGGCCCCATGACCGGGGCGGCGCGGTCCGCGTGGTGAGGGGCATGCGGGGCCGCGCGGGCGCGTGCGCGGACCGTGCGCCAACCGCCACCCGGTGCGGGGGCGCCCGGGTGCTCGGATAGCCTCGAAGACGTGCTCCGAGTCCTGCTCACCCCGCGCATGCTGGCGTTTCACGCGCTGGTGGCGCTGGTCGTGCCCTCCTTCGTCTGGCTGGGCTTCTGGCAGTGGGGCCGCTGGGAGGACAAGGCCGCGGCGGCCGCCCTGCAGGAGGCCAACATCGCCGCCGACCCCGTTCCGGTGCGGGAGTTGGCCGCCCCCGGCGAGGACGTCCCGCCCGAGGACCGCTGGCGCCGGGTGACGGCCACCGGCCGCTACGACACCGAGCACGAACTGCTGGTGCGCAACCGCGACGGCTCGGCGGGGGTGGGCCTGCACGTGCTCACCCCGCTGGTCACCGACGACGGCCCGGCGCTGCTGGTCAACCGCGGCTGGATCGCGCAGCCGCCCTCGGCCACCGCCGAGCCCGAGGTCCCGCCCGCCCCCGAGGGCGAGGTCACGGTGACCGGCCGGCTCCAGTACAGCGAGACCCCCGAGAACACCGGAATCCGCGTCCGCGAGGGCCTGCCCGAGGGCCAGATCATGATCGTGGACGTCGACACGATCGCCGAGGACCTGCCCTACCCCGTCTACGGCGGCTACGCCGAGCTGACCGAGCAGCGGCCCGAGAGCGCCGACGCGCCCGAGCCCGTCGCCGCGCCCGAGGTCAACACCGGCATGAACCTGTCCTACGCGGTGCAGTGGTGGGTGTTCACGGTCATCGCGATCGGCGGCTGGATCTTCCTCATGCGCCGCGAGGTCAAGGACGCCCGGGACGGCTCCGCCGAAGCGCCGGGAACCTCCGGTGGCTCCGGCGGCTCCGATGGCCCCGGTGGCGGAGGCCCGGGGCCCGAGCCAGGAGGGTCCGGCGGCGGTACACCGGCCGCCGCCGAGGGCACCTCCGAGCGCTCCGCCCCCGCCGAGGACGCCGCCGCCGGCACCGCCGAGCCCCGCCCGCACTCGGGCGCGCGCCGCTGACAGCTCAGGCCGTGCCGTGCGGGTTGTCCACGGCGTAGCGCCACACGCCGTCGGGGCCGCGCCGCACCACGTCGGTCGCCGTCCCCCGCAGCGCCACCTCCTCGCCCGCCGCCGTGCCCTCGATCCGCCAGTCGACGATCAGCAGGGCCACGTCGCCGCTCACGTAGACGTGCCGGGGCGCCACGCTGATGGGCAGCCCCAGCGACAGGTGCCCCGCCAGCCCTCCGGCCAGGCCGGCGCCGGACACGGGCGCGCCCGGCTCGGGCACCAGCACCGCGCCGCCGGGGAACAGCTCCAGCACCCGTTCGACGCGGCCGGTGTTGAACCGCTCGGCGAAGGCGGCCGGCACCTCGTGCGGGGTGCGGGGCGAAGACGACATCATGGGACCTCCACATCAGGGCCGCGGGCACCGGCGCGCCGCGCCGCCGCGGCATCACCGTCGCGTTTCCGCACCCGGACGCTAGGAGGCGCCCTCGTGACTCACCAAACGGTTGGCCACGCGCCGCGGCCCGGACTGCCCGCACACCCGCTGGCGGCGGTGGCGCGCCCGGTGCCCGACTGCCCCGTCGAGACCGCGCTGGCGGCGCTGTCCGGCCGGTGGACCACGCTGGTCGTGCGTGAACTGCTGCGCGGCCGGGAGTCCTACACCGAGCTGGCGGGGGCGCTGCCCGAGCTGTCGGCGAAGGTGCTCAGCGACCGGCTGGCGCAGCTGGTCGATGCCGGGGTGGCCACGCGCGTCCGCCGCCCGGGGTGGCCGCCGCGCGTGCGCTACGTCCTCACCGAGCGGGGGCGCGCGCTGGGGCCGGTGCTCCAGGCGCTGTGGGACTGGGGCGCGCTGTCCGCCGAGCGGTAGCGGGGCGGTTGCCGGCGCCGGGGATCGCGGAAGGGGCCGTTCCGCGCGGTCGGGCAGAATCACCCCCATGGCCGACACCTCGGCGCGGCTGCTGCGCCTGCTCTCGCTCCTGCAGTCCGTCCCCGACTGGTCCGGCCCGCGCCTGGCCGAGCGGCTGGGCGTGACCACCCGTACCGTCCGCAAGGACGTCGAGCGGCTGCGCGACCTGGGCTACCCGGTGCACGCCACTCCCGGTGCCGGCGGGGGGTACCGGCTGGGCGCGGGCGCGCGGCTGCCCCCGCTGGTGCTGGACGACGCCGAGGCGGTGGCGGTGGCCGTGGGGCTGCGCACCGCCGCGTCGGGCTCCATCGCCGGCGTCGAGGAGACCGCGCTGCGCGCGCTGGCCAAGCTGGAGCAGGTCCTGCCCTCGCGGCTGCGCCGCCAGGTCGGCGCCGTGCACACGGCCGTGGCGACCGCCGAGGCACCCGAGCGCGCGCCTGCCGCGACCACGAGCGGCTGCGTTTCGACTACCGGGGGCCCGGCGGCGCGGCCGGGCCCCGGGAGGTCGAGCCGCACCGGCTGGTGCACACCGGGGGCCGGTGGTACCTGGCCGCGTGGGATCCGGCGCGCGACGACTGGCGGACCTTCCGCGTGGACCGCGTGGCGCTGCGCACGCCCAACGGGCCGCGCTTCGCCCCGCGCGAGGCGCCGGGCGGCGACGTGCTGGGGTTCGTCGAGGCGGGCCGCGCCGAGGCGGGGTGGCGGCGGCGCGCCACCGTCCTGCTGCACACCGGAATCGGCGCGCTGCACTGGATGACCCCGGAGTGGGGTGTGGCCGAGGCGCGCGACGAGCACACGTGCATCCTGCACACCGGCGCGTACTCGTGGGACCTGGTGGCGTCCCGGATCGGCGCCCTGGGCGTGGACTTCGAGGTGGTCGACCCGCCCGAGCTGACCGCGCACCTGCGCGGCCTGGCCCGCCGGTTCGCCCGGGCGGCGGACGGCGCGTGAGGCGGCGGGCCGGGCCGCGCCGCCCTGGGCGGCGCGGCCGTCAGTCGTCGGCGCCCACGGCGCGCCGGACCAGGGCGGCGAGCGCCTCCTCGCCCTCCGGCGTCAGCTCGGTCACCGCGTAGGCGGTGGGCCACAGGCCGCCGGGGTCGTCGAGGCCGGCCTCGGTGGTGAAGCCGAACGACGAGTAGCGCTCCCTGTCGACCCGGCCGCTGCGGAAGAAGCAGACCACCTTCCCCTTCCGGGCGTAGGCCGGCTGCCCGTACCAGAGCCTGGGCGCCAGCTCCGGCGCGGCGCCGGTGACGATGGCGTGGACGCGTTCGGCCATCGCGCGGTCGGGCTGCTCCATCTCGGCGATCTTGGCGAGCACGTCCAGCTCGTCGGCCGCGGCCCTGCCGCCGCGGCCGCGGCCCGCCTCCTTCTTCAGCTCCGCCGCGCGCTCCTTCATGGCGGCGCGTTCCTGCTCCGAGAACCCCTGTGGCACCGTGTCCCCTTTCCTCGTGGTGCGCTTCCTGCGCCGGTGCCCTCGTCCCGCTCGCGGGGAGAGCGCTCGCCACGGTAGCCGCGCCGGGGAATTCGGCGCTTCTCGATTCCTGACCGACACGCCGCCGGTTTCGGCGATCGGTCTTTTACCGCGACACGGCCGAGGTGATCAGGAATCAAGAAGCGCGTCGGGGGACGCGGTGCCTAGCGTTGGGGCCATGAAGACGACCATTCACTACACGTTCCTGCCGCACACCGACGCCGAGGCCGCGCTCGCCTTTTACCGCGACGCCCTCGGGTTCGAGGTCCGCAACGACGTCGGCTACGAGGACATGCGCTGGATCACCGTGGGGCCGGTGGGGCAGCCCGAGACCTCGATCGTGCTGCAGCCGCCGACCGCCGGCCCCGACCTCACCGAGGAGGACCGCCGCAGCATCATGGACCTGGTGGCCAAGGGCGCGTTCGCGGCGATCACCTTGGGCACCGACGACCTCGACGGCCTGTTCAAGCGGGTGGCGGACACCGGCGCCACGGTGGAGCACGAGCCCACCGACCAGCCCTACGGGGTCCGCGACTGCGCCTTCCGCGACCCGGCGGGCAACCTGGTCCGCATCAACCAGCTCTGACCGAGGGGCGCCGGGTGCCGCCAAGGCGCGCACCCCGCCGTGCTCCGCTTTTTCGCCGTCGTGCCGCGGGGGAAATCCGCGGCACGACGGATTTCAGCCATCTTTTTTGCGATTGCCGGAATCGGCCTCCCGGTGGACGGACGAATCGCACGCTCCGCCAAGGGGCGAAGGCGCCGGCGAGCGGCAGATGAAACTCCGCTTGCCAATGTCGATCGGTTTGCGGCCGATGGCCGGTTTCCCGGGCGAGGAGTCGCGGTCTTCCGCGGCGACGTGACCGTCGGCGCCGACTCGCCGCGCAGAGCGGCCCGGTATCCCCCA
The DNA here is from genome assembly GCF_013410565.1 of Streptomonospora nanhaiensis. Lineage (NCBI taxonomy): Bacteria > Bacillati > Actinomycetota > Actinomycetes > Streptosporangiales > Nocardiopsidaceae > Streptomonospora > Streptomonospora nanhaiensis. Next base: position 3,519,222 of record NZ_JACCFO010000001.1, on the reverse strand, counting down.
TGGTGAGGAGCCGGGTGCCATCGACGCCGATCCGGGCACCCCACTGCGGCGGCGCGGCGGACGGCCCGCGCCCTCCCCGTGCGGTTCGCCGTCCGGGTGCGGCGGCGGCGCGGACCCCTTTAGGGTCGGATCGTCCACCGCCCGTTGCGGCTCCGCCCCCGGTGGCGGCAGCGGGCACCACCCAGAGGAGTCCTCGTGGTCGACGTTCGTCCGGCGGTCGCCGCCGACATCCCGGAACTGGTGCGGCTGCGCGCGCTGTTCGCCGAGCGGCCCGACAGCGGCTGGGGGCCGCCGCCCGAGGGCGACGCGTGGCGCGAGCGCTGCGCGGAGTCCATCGCCGAGCAGCTGTTCCGCGACACCATGCGCATCGCCGTGGTCGACGGCGGCGAGGGCGGCCTGGCCGCCTGCGGAATGGGCGTGGTCGACCAGCGGCTGCCCATGCCGCACAACCCCGACGGCCGGGTCGGCATGGTGTTCGGGCTGGTCACCGACCCCGAGCACCGGCACCGGGGGTATGCCCGCGCGATCATGGCCGAGCTGCTGGCGTGGTTCGACGGGCTCGGGGTGGAGCGGGTGAACCTCACCGCCACCCCCGAGGGCGACGGGATCTACCGCGACCTCGGGTTCGTGGACAACCCCGACCCGCTGCTCACCCGGGCCCGCTGACCCCGGCCCCGCCCCGCCGCCTGGCAGGATGGCGGCCATGAGCGACGACGTGGACCCCGGCGCGGCCGAGCGCGTGGCGCGCCGCCCCGCAGGCCCCGACGAGAGCGCCCGCGCCAGCCGGCTGTGGTGGGAGCGCGCCGCCGACGAGTACCAGGCCGAGCACGGCGGCTTCCTGCGCGACGCCGGCTTCGTGTGGGGCCCCGAGGGGCTGGACGAGGCCGACGCGGGCCTGCTCGGGCCGCCGGACCGGCTGCGCGGCGCCCGCGTGCTGGAGATCGGCTGCGGGGCCGCGCAGTGCTCCCGCTGGCTGCGCGTCCAGGGCGTGGCCGAGGTGGTGGGGATCGACGTCTCGCACCGGCAGCTGCAGCACGCCCGGCGCATCGACGAGGAGACCGGTGTGCGGGTGCCCGCCGTGGAGGCCGACGCCCAGCGGCTGCCGTTCGCCGACGCGTCCTTCGACGCGGTCTGCTCGGCCTACGGCGGGTTCCCGTTCGTGCCCGACGCCGCGGCGGCGCTCGCCGAGGCCGCGCGGGTGCTGCGGCCCGGCGGGCGCCTGGTGTTCTCCGTCAGCCACCCGCTGCGCTGGTGCTTCCCGGACGACCCCACCGAGCGCGGGCTCACCGCCGAGCACTCCTATTTCGACCGGCGCGCCTACGTCGAGGAGGACGCCGCGGGCCGCGCCGTCTACGTCGAGCACCACCGCACGGTCGGCGACTGGGTGCGTGCGATCGCGGCGGCCGGCCTGGTGCTGCGCGACCTGGTCGAGCCCGAGTGGCCCGCCGGGCACGACCGGGTGTGGGGCGGCTGGAGCCCGCTGCGCGGCCGGCTGCTGCCGGGCACCGCCGTGTTCTGCGCCGACAGGCCCTGACCGCCCGGCCCCGCCGACCGCCGCCCGCCCCCTGCCGCCCTGCCGTCCCGCCCGCCGCCGGCGCGCTAATCGGGTTGTGCCCGGCCCCGCACACCGCTACGGTCACCTTCGCCCGTTTTGTCCCTGTACCGATCCCGCCCTGACCACGTCCGTTCCGAGGAGCCCCGCATGCCCGACACCCCGCCCGCCGCCGCGATCACCGAGATCCCCGTGGCCGGGCCCGAGGAGGGGCCCTACGGGATCGCCGCCGGGCCCGACGGCGCCCTGTGGACCACGCTCGTGCACTCCGGCGAGATCGCCCGGGTGGAGCCCGGCGGCGGGGTGCGGCGCCACGCCGTCGACGCGGGTTCGCGGCCCTGCGTGATCACGGCCGGGCCCGACGGCGCGCTGTGGTTCACGCTCAACGAGTCCGACGCCATCGGCCGGCTGCGTCCCGGCGGGGACCTCGCGGTGTTCGGCCTGCCGGCCTCCGGGAGCGGACCCTACGGGATCACCGCCGGGCCTGACGGCGCCCTGTGGTTCACCCAGATCACCGGCGGGCGGATCGGCCGCATCACCGTCGACGGCGCCGTCACCGAGTTCCCGCTGGCGGCGGGGGACAACCCCATGCCGTCGATGATCGCCGCGGGCGCCGACGGCGCCCTGTGGTTCACACTCAACCAGGCCAACGCGATCGGCCGGATCACCACCGAGGGCCAGACGGGCATCCACCGGCTGCCCACCGAGGGCGCCGCCCCGGTCGGGATCACCGCGGGCCACGACGGCGCGCTGTGGTTCGTGGAGATCGGCGCGGGCCAGATCGGGCGGATCACCGTGGACGGCGAGGTCGCGGAGTTCCCGCTGCCCGACCGCGCCGCGCGCCCGCACGCCATCACCGCCGGACCCGGCGGCGCGTGCTGGTTCACCGAGTGGGGCGCCAACCGCATCGGCCGCATCACCCCCGACGGCGGTGTGACCGGCTACGCCCTGCCCACGCCGGGCTCCGAGCCGCACGGGATCGCGGAGGGGCCCGACGGCGCCGTGTACGCGGCCCTGGAGACCGGCGCGCTCGCGCGCCTGCTCCCCGCCTGACCGGCGCCGCAGCCCGACACCGGAACCCGACCACCGCCGCCCGGTCCGCCGACCGGACGCCCGCAGCAGAGGAGCACCGTGCCCGCGCCCGACCCCGCCCGCCTGCACCCCACCACGCGCCCGGACCTGGACAACGTGGTCTTCCTGCGCAACCAGGTGACCTCGGAGTTCATCGAGGTCGGGGAGTTCACCTACTACGACGACGAGGGCCGCCGCGAGCCGTTCGAGCGCGCCAACGTGCTCTACCTCTACGGCCCGCAGCGGCTGGTCATCGGCCGGTTCTGCGCGATCGGCCCCGGCGCGCGGTTCGTGATGCCCGGCGGCAACCACCCCATGGCGGGGCCCTCGACCTTCCCGTTCACCATGTTCGGCGGCGAGTGGGCCGACAACACGCTGGAGGCGTTCCTGGCGCTGCCGGCCAAGGGCGACACCGTGGTGGGCAACGACGTGTGGATCGGCCGCGAGGCGGCGGTGCTGCCCGGGGTCACCATCGGCGACGGCGCGGTGGTGGGCGCCTACAGCGTGGTCACCGCCGACGTCCCGCCCTACGCCATCGTGGGCGGCAACCCCGCCCGGGTCATCCGCACCCGGTACGAGCCCCGGGACGTGGACCTGCTGCGCCGCGTGGCGTGGTGGGACTGGCCGGTGGAGCTGATCACCCGCCACGCGGCCGACATCATGACCGGCACGCCCGCGCGGCTGGCCGAGATCGCCGCGCGCGCCGCCGAGGAGGGCGGGCTGCGCGGCGCGTAGCCCGCGCGCCTCCGTCCGGTCGGACACCCGGCCGGACGGCCGCCCGACCGGGCGGAGGCGCGCTCAGGCGGCCTCGCCGAGCAGGCGCTCGGTGGTGCCGCGCAGGTCGGCGGGCGCCACGCCCGCGTCGGTGAGGGCCCGCAGGGCGCCGGGGTCGCCGGTGCGCAGGACCCCCAGCAGCACGTGGCCGCCGGAGATCGTGGTGTCACCGCGGTCCAGGGCGACGCGCAGCGACTCCTCCAGGGAGCGCTTGGCCGGACGGGTGAAGGGGATGTGCCCCCGGCCCGCCAGGCGGCCGAGGAGGCCGCGCCGGGGCGGGGAGGCGGTGCCGGCGGCTCCGGCGGGCGCGGGCGCTCCGGCGGAGCGCCGGACGGCCTCGCGCAGGGCGGCGAGGTCGGCGCCGTGCTCGGCCAGCGCGCGGGCGGCGGTGCCGCCGTCCTCGGCCAGCAGGCCCAGGACCAGGTGGGCGGCGCCGATGTGGCGGTGGCCCAGGCCGCGGGCCTCCTCCTGGGCGGAGACGACGGCCAGGCGGGCGTCCTTGGCGAAGCGCTCGAACATGTCACAACCTCCGAGGGGTCGGGTACCGCTGCGCTTGTCAACTTATGTTGACGACACCGCGCTGTCAACCTTTGTTGACGACTCTGGTGGGGGTGCCCCGACGCGCCGCGCGTGCGAGGATCCGGGCATGCTGACCGAGCGGATCGCCGCCGTGGACTGGGCGGCCATCCCCACCCCGGTGCTCGCGCTCCCGGCCTGGGCACCTGAGTCCACCTGGCGTCCGCCCGACCCGGCCGCCCCGCTGCGGGCGCTGGCCACCGCCCGGACGCGGTTCGAGGCGGCCGAGGCCGTGACGCGCCTGGAGAACTCCAGCGTCCTGCACGGGCACATGGGGGCGGTCTTCCCGGCGGCGGTCGCCGCCGCCCCGTTCCTGCTGGAGATCGCCGAACGGCCGGACGCCCCGCGCTGGACGCGCGAGGCCGCCCTCGACCTGCTCGGCGAGTTCCTGGTGCGGTATCCCGTCGCGGGGTACAACCGCGTGGGCGGCACGCCGCTGTGCTGCGCGGTGGCCGACCTGGTGCGCGCCCGCGCCGACCGCCTGCGCGCGCTCGGCGCGCCCGGCCGGGAGCTGCTGAAGGAGGCCGCCGCCCACTGGCGGTTCGCGGTCGCGGAGTCCTACGCCGAGCGGGACCGCCTGATCGCGTTCGGCCGGCTGGCCGGAGCGCCCCCGGCGGCCGGCACCCGCGCGGAGGCCGGACCCGAGGGGCCGGTCTGCGAGGTCTGGGTGGAGTACCCGCCCCAGGACGCCTCCGGCGGCCCCGCCGACGCCTGCCTGCGCCTCGCGGGCACGGCGGAGGCCCCCGAGGGCACCGTCCTGCGCCCCGCCGAGTGCGGCGAACGGCTGCACTAGGCGCCGCCCCGCCGGTGCCGTCGGCGAGGCGTCGGCGCTGGTCACAGCCCGTACACGTTGCTCCTCCTCGCCAGGACCCATACGTAGTACCACCGGTCCTCCCGGAGTTGGCGCGGGCTGTTCTCGGCCGCGCCCTGGATGACCCCCCATATCCCGCCGGCGCCCGCCGCTCCGAGGATCATCAGCGCCTCGTGTTCTTGGCGACGACGGGATTCTGGACCGGTTTCCGGCGACCGAGCATGGAGACAGGGTAGCCACGGGATTTCCGTACCCGGCCGGGATTTCCCGGGCGCTGGAGTTCCCCTTTTCATGAGGGGTTTTCGGATAACCGCGCGTGGCGCGGTGCCGCCCTGTGCAACCGCCCCCTCAACGCCGGCGGCCCCGGTGCGCTGGGCGCACCGGGGCCGGGTGGACGGGGAGACGCGCGGAGGCCGGCGACGGAGTCAGTCCTCGGCGGGCTTGCGCAGGTGGTGGATCCAGGCCGGCGGGAGGTTGGCCAGCACCGGTTCGGTACCGATCCCGTAGCGGTTCACCCACTCCTCGACAACCCAGCTCGACCGCGCCTGGCGCAGGTAGTCGGCGCGCGGCGCGATGACCGCCTTGACCTCCTTGGTGTAGAGGTAGCCGAAGAACGACAGGTGGCCGCCGGGGCGCAGCACGGAGAAGTAGTACTCCATGATCTCGCGGACCTCTTCGGCGGTGAAGTTCGCGAAGGGCAGCCCGGAGACGATGACGTCGTAGCGGCGGTCGGGCCCCATGTTGGTGACCGGCATCTGGTGCACGGTCACCCGGTCGGCCACGCGCGACAGCTCCGGGTCGGCCACCAGGAGCTCGGCCAGGTGGCCGGTGAACTCCGGGTTGGTCTCGACCAGGTCGAGGGTGTCGCCGGGGCGCATGTGGGACGCGATCGCGCGGGAGACCGCGCCGGTGCCCGCGCCCGCCTCCATGACGGTCAGGGGGGCGTCGGGGTCGTCGCGTTCGTCGAGGAACCGGGCCAGCCGGTGCGCCAGCGCGGGGCTGCTGGGCGCGACGGCCCCCGTGGCGCGGAACGTGCGGATTGCCTGACGGATGAACAGCCCGGCGTCGCGCAGATGGGAGTCGAGACCGGCGGGCTGCAGGGGTTTCTGTGGCGCTGCCATGCCCAAACCGTAGTGCCTGGGGTGCTAAGCGCCCGGTTGGCGGCGCCGGTGTGTGGCGTGGAACACTGCGGTCCGCCGCCGTACACGGGTGAGGGAGCAAGCCATCGCGGTCATACGGCATCGGACGGGAGTACAGCCGTCCAACCCCGGCGGGCGCGGGCGGCCCCGCGCGCCCGCGCACCGGGGGAAAATCAGGCCACCAGGTCGATGGGAAAGGGTGAGGATCTCGTGAGCCAGTCCGAGCACACCGGCCGGAACGCGGCCGAGGCGGCGGACGGCGGCGGCCGGCACCGCCGCACCGCGCTGGTCACCGGCGCGTCGTCGGGCATCGGCGAGGAGTTCGCGCGCCGCCTGGCCGAACGCGGGTACGACCTGGTCCTGGTGGCCCGGCGCGCCGAGCGCGTCGAGGCGCTGGCCGCCGAGTTGGCCGAGCGGTTCGCCGTGGGCGCCGAGGCGCTGCCCGCCGACCTCGCCGACCCCGGCGGCCTGGCGCGCGTGGAGGACCGGCTGCGCGCCGACGGCTCGGGCGCCGCCGCGCCGGTGGACCTGCTGGTCAACAACGCGGGCCACGGCGGTGGCGGCGAGTTCGCCCGCCAGGACGTGGAGGAGGTCGACGCGCTGCTGGCCCTCAACGTGCGCGCCCAGCTGCGCCTGGCGCGCGCCGTGCTGCCCGTGCAGCTCGCCCGCCGCGAAGCCGGCGCGGGCCGCGTCCCGCCGCTGGGCGTGATCAACGTCTCGTCCATGGCCGGGCAGCTCACGGCGGCCCCCGGGTCGTCGGTCTACGCCGCGAGCAAGGCGTTCCTCACCTCCTGGAGCCAGAGCGTGGCGCTGGAGGTCGCCCCGCACGGGGTGCACGTCACGGCGGTCCTGCCGGGGTTCGTGCGCACCGACATGACCCAAAGCCTGCAGGACAGCGGCCGGCTGCCCGAGCCCGCGTTCGTGCCCAAGGACCGGGTGGTGCTGGAGGCGCTGCGGGGCTGGGCCGCCGGGTGGGCCGTGGTGGTGCCCGGACCCGTCTACGGCGCGGCCGACCGGCTGCTGCGCCTGGTGCCGCGCGGGCTCTACCGCGCCCTGGCGCGCCGCTCCGGGGCCCGCAAGGTGCTGCGCGAACTGGACTGACGCCCCCCGGAGGCCCGCGTGTCACCGGCTGTTCGCGCCGCGCGGGGCGCGAGCGGGTACGCGCTGCGCCTACCCTGGTAGGGCACGCCTGGCCCGAGGAAAGTGACCATGAAGACCTTCGATGAGCTGTTCGCCGAGCTGTCCGAGAAGGCGCGCTCCCGTCCCGAGGGCTCGGGCACGGTCGCGGCCCTGGACGCGGGCGTCCACGCCATCGGCAAGAAGGTCGTCGAAGAGGCCGCCGAGGTCTGGATGGCCGCCGAGTACGAGTCCGACGACTCCGCCGCCGAGGAGATCTCCCAGCTCCTGTACCACGTGCAGGTGCTGATGCTGGCGCGCGGGCTGCGCCTGGAGGACGTCTACCGGCATCTGTAGCCGGTCCGGGCGCACGCCCGCGCTCCGGCCCGGCCCCGCCGACGTCCGCGTCCGCAGCCACGACACCTCAAGGACTCCTCACCCATGCCCGACATGCTCCGAATCGCCGTGCCCAACAAGGGCCAGCTCGCCGAGCCCGCCAGCGCCATGCTGCGCGAGGCCGGATACCGCCAGCGCAAGGACTCCCGCGACCTCGTGCTGGTCGACCCCGAGAACGACACCGAGTTCTTCTTCCTGCGCCCCAAGGACATCGCCGTCTACGTCGGCGAGGGCATCCTGCAGGCCGGGATCACCGGCCGCGACATGCTGCTGGACTCCGGCGCGCCGGTCGAGGAGGTGCTGCCGCTGGGCTTCGGCGGCTCCACCTTCCGCTTCGCGGCGCGCAACGGCGCCGCCATGACCGTCGACGACCTGCGCGGCAAGCGGATCGCCACCTCGTTCGAGGGGCTGCTGGAGCGCTACCTGACCGAGCGCGGGATCGAGGCGCGCATCATCCACCTCGACGGCGCCGTGGAAAGCTCCATCCAGCTCGGCGTGGCCGACGCGGTCGCCGACGTCGTCTCCACCGGCACCACGCTGCGCAACGCCGGCCTGGAGCTGTTCGGCGAGCCGATCCTGACCTCCGAGGCGGTGGTGATCCGCCGCACCGGCGCCGCCGACGACCCCAAGATCGAGCAGCTGCTGCGCCGCCTGCGCGGCGTCCTGGTCGCCCGCGACTACGTGATGATGGACTACGACGTCCACGCCGAGAAGCTGGACGACGCGGTCGCCCTGACCCCCGGCATGGAGGGGCCCACGGTCTCGCCCCTGCACCGCGAGGGGTGGGTGGCGGTGCGCGCCATGGTGCCGCGCACCGCGGCCCAGCGCATCATGGACGATCTGTGGGAGCTGGGCGCCCGCGCCATCCTGGTCACCGACATCTACGCCTGCCGGCTCTAGCCGCGCGGCCGGGGCGCGCCCGCGCGGGCGCGCCCCGGCGCCGGACGGCCGCGCCCGCCGCGCGGTTCCCTCCGCCCCGCGCCGCTCGGGACCGGTTCCGGCCGCGCGAACCGCTCGCCCGCGCGCGTTCGGCGCAGCATCATGGACACGGGACCCCAGGTCCCGGCCCCGGACGCGGCCGGGCGCCCCCGTACCCCCAGACGGGAACCGTCCGTCCGCCGCCGTGGTCCAAACCACTGGTGGGCAGCGCCCGGATCCGGCGCCGCCCCCTGTGCCCACAGGATCGACCCATGGTGGTGCCGCGGTGAGCGACGGTGTGATCGACCCCAATGCGATTCCGATTCCGCAGGTCAAGCCCGAGGATCTGCGGACCGCCGGCGACGCGTTGAAGAACGACGGCACCGCGATCCGCGACGCCGGAAGCGACATCAAGTCCGAGTGGGACCGGCTTGAGGGCATCTACATCGCGCCGGAGTCGGGCGTGCTGCTGGGCGCGTTGAACCAGGTGCCGACCAAGGGCGAGGAGTTCAACACGGCCGCCGCGGTTGTTGGCGGGGCGCTGCTGACCTTCGCCGACCGCGCCGAGGAGATCAAGGGCCGCCTGGAGACGCTGAAGGCCGACGCCCAGGAGTTCCGCGACGAGATCGAGGGCGACGACGACTGGCGCGAGGACGAGGACAAGGTCAACCGGCACAACGACCTGAACAACGACGTGCTCGCGGCCCTCAACGACTACATGGAGGCCGAGCGGGAGTGCGCCAACGAGATCACCCGGCACTTCGGCGGCACCACGTTCGTGGCCACCGACCCCGGCGGCGAGACCGGCCTGGGCCCCAACCAGCGGGCGTACGGCTACACCGAGGCGCCCGAGAACGTCGAGACCCCCTGGGCCACGCCGCAGGAGCATGACGCGCCCTGGTATGAGGACGTGTGGAACGGGGTGGCGGACTTCGGTGTGGGGATCGCCGAGGATCTGGGGGCGATGGTCGGCCTCTACGGCGAGAACGGGTGGGGTGTCGGTTCGTGGAGTGAGTGGGGGAGCAATCTCGCGGGCAACTGGGGTGACACGCTGGCGGGTCTGGGGAGCCTGGTGGGGGTCTATGGGGAGGACGGCTGGGGGGTGGGCTCCTTCGGTGAGTGGTGGGGCAACTTCTCCAGCGGGTGGACGGAGTTCGCGCACGCGGTCGTGCCGTGGCGGGAGTGGGGCGATCGTCCGGGCTATGTGATCACGCAGGGCGCGTTGAACGTCGGGAGCATGTTCCTGGGCGGTGCGGGGGTCTTCAAGGCGCTGGCGCGCGGGTCCCGCGCCGTCGGCGGCGGCAACGGAAACGGCAACGGCGACGGGGGCGACCAGCAGCAGGCCGACAACAACCAGTCGGCGAACACCAACCAGTTGCAGCAGATCGGCAACCAGACGGGGCAGCAGACCACGCAGTCGCTGCAGCAGGCCCTGGACGGCCTGCAGGTCGACCAGAGCCGGATCGACGGCCTGCAGCAGGTGCTCGACGACGCCGACCAGGACCTCACCCGGCAGCCGGCCCCGGTCGAAGACGGCCCCGGCGGCACCCAGCCGCTGACCGTCCGCTACGAGCCCGTGGGCGGCGGCGACGAGGGCGGCTCCGGTGGTGGCGGCGGCTCCGGCGGGGGCGGTGGTGGTACCGGCGGCGGTGGTGGCACCGGGGGCGGCGGCGACGGTCAGCAGTCCGGCGGCCAGCAGCCGGACGGTCAGCAGTCCGAAGGACAGCAGACCGACCCGCCGAACACCGACCCGGCGAACCTGCCGAATCGGACGACCGACGGCGGCGGCGACCCGCTGGCCCCCGACCCCGACGGCGTCCCGGTCCGGGACCCGGGCGACACCGACCCGAACGGCAACGCGGACTTGGACGCCGATCCGGACGCCACCGCCCCCGGCCCCGACCCGGCCCCCGAAGCGGAGGGCGACGCCGACGGCGGCGCCCCCGACCCCGACCCGGCTCCGGACCCCGACGCGGCCCCGGACGCCACCAACCCCGACCCCGATCCGGCCCCTGACGCCGACAGCCACCCGAGCGCGGACGGCTCGGACTCCGACGGCGACTCCGACCCCGCCACCACGCCCGACCCCCGCGACTCCTGGCCCGGCCGGGTGGACCCCGACGGCGTCCGGCGCTTCGGCACCGACGCCGACGGCGAGACCTACGGCGAGGACGTGCTGGGTGACAACTACCGCAACCTGCCCGAGGACCAGCGTTTCGCGGCCTACGAGTACACGCGGCACTCGTGGCCGTTCAACCCGATCGCCCGGGACCCGGCCTCCATCACCCGGCACCTCAACAACTGGTGGAACAACAGCGGCGGGCCGGGGGCGGAGTTGATCGACATGGTGGGCGGCAACCGTGCGGTCCGCCTGCAGGACATCCTCGACGCGGTCGGCCGGACCGACCTGAATCCCAACCAGCGCTGGCTCGTCGACGACATCCTGAACGACGCCGACCCGGCGGCTCGGCTGGACGGGTGGATGGAGCGGTCAGGCGCGCGCGAGCGCATGATCCAGTCCTACGACGGGTTCCCGTCCTCTGACGACCTCCTGAACCGCATCGACACGCTCGACCGGGCCATGGAGAACAGCCGGCTTCCCGAGAGCCTGGAAACGCTTCGCGGGCTGCACGACTTCACCCACCTGGACGGCTTCGACCCCGGCAACCCGGACGTCTTCGACGCCCTGCGCCAGTTGATCGGTGTGCGCCAGGTGGAGCGCGGCTACATGTCGACGTCGCTCGGCAACGAACCGGCCGTCATCGATGGAAATCCGTACCCCTACAAAATCAATTTCTCACTCCCTGCGGGAATGCGGGCCCTCTGGATGGGAACGGAGAGCCACTATCGAACCCAGCGGGAACTCATCCTGCCGCGGGACATGGAGTATATAATCACGAATGTTTCACGGAACCCGGACGGGAGTATCCGCATCGACGCGGAGGTCGTCAACCCCAAATGAGTGTCAGCCGCGGGCGAAGAGAGGTGAGCGGTGAGTAGCGCCGGGCAGGAGCCTGACCAGCCGGTACCCCGATGGAGTCCGCCTGCGGCCGGGGCGGGGGCCGCACCGGGGGCAGGCGATACGAGTGCCGGGTCCCAGGAGCCGGTGCGCTACCTTCCCGTGGAACTGAACGGGAAGCCGATCGGGTACGTGTATGTGTCGACTCGGACGCGCAGGGCTTCCTTTGTTCGGATTCTCTCATCGCAGGACAACACCGCCGGTTTCGAGGCGGCCATGAAATGGTCGGAGCGATTGGAGCGGGCGCGCAGGAAGCCGTACCTGGACAAGGCGGTTGCGGAATGGATCGGCGCTCCGCAGGACGAGAAGGCGGGGCGCATTCCCGAGGGCGCCCGGTTCACCACAGCGGAGAGCGTGGAGGCGCTGACCCGGCTCGCCAATCCGGGCTACTCCAAGCCGCCGCTGCCCTCGGCGTCGGGGTACCTGCCCGACGGTGCGCCGGTGGACCGGCCGGCCACCGCCGCGCCGCTGGACACCTGGCGCACCGATGACCCCGACACCTACCGCATGGCGACCGACAAGCCGGTCCTCTACCTGCCGGTGCGTGCCGCGGACGGCACCCTGCTGGGGCACCTCTGGGCGTCCCAGGCGGATGAGGACAACGCGGCCGGGTTCGCGCGCGACACGCGTGCCGACGCAGCGGCCTCCCGCGCCGCGGGCGTGTGGCTGGACCGGCTGAACGCGTACCGGCGGCAGGGCCTTGCCCCGCGCGAGGCTCTGCAGCGGGTCCGCGCTTACCCGGCCGATCCGGTGGCCGGTGCGGTACCCCAGGACGCGCGGGCCAAGGAGGCCGGTAGTTCAAAAGAGCTGCGCCTTCTCGGTCGCCGCTGAGGGCGGCGGTCGCCCGGGCGTTCCTCGAAGGAAGCCCGGCGACCCGGCCGGGAAGGCGCCAGCCTCCGCCTCATGGTCCTGACGGAGCGCACCACCGCAACCGCCGGTGACCCGGCGGCTCCGCCGGGCCGGCCGCCAACTCGTCGACGCTCTGAAGAACCTGATCGGTGTCGCGCAGAGCGATCCGGCGCACCTGTCGGGTGGCCCGGTTCGATGGTTGAGGGGATCGTGGACGGTGGCGACAACGCTTCCTCGGGTTCTGCGGGCAGTGGTACGCGGCGGTGGACAGCGCCGAGGCCAGGCCGGGGACCGGCGGCCGGGTGGGGCCGCTCGTTCCGGAACCGGAGGGACCCGGGTCCCGCCCGTCGTCCGGACGGCTCCCGCGGCCGCCGCGGCCGCCGGTGCCCCGCGGCCTTGGCGGCCTACCCCGGGGCGAGGCGGACGAATCCGGTGAAGTGCGGGACCCGGTCGCCGGGGACCGGGGTGCCTCCGGGGCGGTTGAGGGCCTCGGTGATGTCGGGGTCGGGGGTGCCGTAGACGTCGAACCGCTCCACGGTGCAGTGCTCCATGACCTCCTTGATGTAGGGGTCGGAGAGCCGCCAGTGGGTGCGCACGGCGTCGCTGTCGGCGTAGACCTGGAAGCTGTAGGCCAGCATGCGGTCCTCGTCGATGTACACGTTCACCATGAGCTGGGGCGCGTGCTCCTCGACGAAGGACACGGCGCGGTCCACGGCCGCCTTGAAGGCGTCGAGGTGGCCGTCGGCGATGCGCATGGTGTTGCGGAAGAGAAGGGCTCCGTTGCCGTGAGTGGTCATGGGCCCATGATGGGACATGAACCAAGGTTGAGGTCAACGGTCCGCGCTCGCCGCGCCGGTGCGGGTCCGCCGGGGCCTTCGCGGTGGTCAGGAGGGCCGGGCGCCGTCCTTGGGGCGCAGGTGGTGCATGAGGGCGTTGAATTGCCGCCACGCCTGGGGATCAGTGCCGTCGCCGAGTGGGTACCACAGTGCTGGAGCGTGTGAGGGTCCCACACGCTCACCCGGTGCGGGGGCGCTGTCGGCGTGCGCGGTGCCGATCTCGGCGACCGTGTCGGGGCCGATCGCGACCCCCACCGGGACCGGCGGGCCCGCCCAGCGCGGTTCGTAGGTGAGGTCGGGCCGGCCCGCGAGCCGCTGCACGGTCATGGTCTTCAGCACGCCGCGTTCGGCGAGTTCGGCGGCCACCCCGCGCAGGAGCTCCAGGGCGGGGGCCTCGTCGCGGCGGTAGCCCACGGTGAACACCACGGTCTCCTTGACGCCCTCGACCACGCGGGTGGTGCGGTGGGTGCCCAGGAACCGGTGCGGTGCCACCGGAGGTCCGGTGAACACCGACCAGGTGGGCTGGGGGGAGCGGCGGCGGCCGAGCGCGGTGAGGGCGGCGCGGTCCCAGGGGGTCAGCGCGGGTTCGCTGGTGCCCCAGCCGGCGGGGTCGGCCTCGCCGAAGACCTCGGCCAGGTACTCCACGGCGTCGCCCAGCAGGAGGCCCTCGCGCGGCTCGCGTATCAGCCGGAGGTCGATCCACAGTTGGCTGCCGGGGTCGGAGCAGGGGCGGCGGAAGGTGGGCGAGGGGCCGTCCTCGGGGCGGGCGCGGCGCACGACGAACCCCGACCGCTCGTCCCACACCAGCGGCACCCCGGAGAAGCCGTCGAAGTGTCCGCTGCCGTCGGGCTCCTCGACGACCCAGCGGGCGTTGGGGTTCTGCAGGACCGTGCGCAGCGGGAGTGTGACGCGGGCGTCGGCGGGGGTGAGCACCTGCAGGGCCCGGCCGCCGGCGCCGCACATGGCCAGGGCGTCGGTGAGCCACGACGACAGCGGCACCACCGGGCGGTCCTGGATGACGACCGCGGTTTTGTCGGTCATGACGTCGACGGCCGGGTGCTGCCGCACGGCGGGGGAGGGGGCGGCCATGGTCAGTTGTCCCGCCTTTCCGGCTGCTGGTCGTGGTGGGGCTGGGGGGCGGTGCCGGCCGCGCCGGGGTGGTCGGGGGCGGGCGGCGGTGGCTGGTCGGCGGGGGCGGGCAGGGGGTCGAGCGCGCCGGGCGGCGCCGGGCGCGGCGACCACACCAGGCCGCCCAGCCGCTGGACGAGCCCGCCGGCGAAGCGGTGGGCCAGCCCGGCCGGGCCGGGGTCGGCGCCGGCGGCGCGGGCCTCGATCCACCAGCAGGGGTCGGGCAGCTGCGCGGCGATGTCGGGGCCGAGCAGGCGTTCGACCTCGCCGGGCACCCGGACCTCCTGGGCGGCCTCGATGCTGAGCAGGGCGCGGCCGGAGCCGTCGCAGAGCTGGATGACGGCGCCGTCGCCGGCGCCGACCACCTTGAGGTCGGGGTGGGCGTCGACCATGGCGTCGACCAGGGCCCGGACGTCGGGCGCCTCGCGGACCAGAGCGACCACGTCGTATGTCACCGGTTGTCTCCCCCGGGGTCGAGGATGGCTGTCTGCATGAGACGCGGGGACTGGCCCCTGCGGATCCATCGGCCGCGGCCGGGCGGCTGGGCGCTGGCGTAGACCTTCGGGAAGAGCTGGCCCTCGCTGCGGTCGCCCGACATCAGCACGGCGCTGGTGCCGATCTCGCGCATGGCCAGCACGAGGGGGTCGAAGAGGCCGCGGCCGGCGCCGGCGACGCGGCGGGCGACCACGAAGTGCAGGCCGATGTCGCGGCCGTTGGACACGAACGGCACGAACGGGGTCAGCGGTTTCTGGCCGGCGGTGGTGAGGACGTCGTAGTCGTCGACGAGGACGACGATGCGCGGGCCGGGGACCGTTCCGGAGTCGATCCGGTCGGGGTCGGCGTCGTCGGGCATGCGCTCCTCCAGTTCCTTGGCCACGCCGCCGGCGAGCCCGGCGCACACGCGGGCGTTGCTGGCGTAGCCGCCGAGGTAGGGCTCGGGGATGGCGTTGCGCAGGGTGCGGCGGGGGTCCATGACCGCGAAGACGACCTCCTTGGGGGAGTAGCGGGCCATGAGCCCCTCGGCGACCAGCCGCAGCAGGTTGGTCTTGCCGCACTCGCCGTCGCCCAGGACGAGGAGGTTCTGGTCGCGGTCGAAGAGGTCGAGCAGGACGGGTTCGAGCGCGCGTTCGTCCACGCCCAGGGGCACCAGCGGCTCCTCGGCGGGACCGGGCAGGGTGGCGGCGGGCAGGTGGTGGGGCAGGACCCGCACCGGCGGGGCCACGGGGCCCTTCCACGCCGCGGCGACGGCGCGCGCGGTCTTCTCGACGACCTCGCCGAGGTTCTCGGCGTCGGCGGTGGCGTCGATGCGCGGCAGGGCGACCTGGCCGAACAGCTTCTGGTCGGTGAGGGCGCGCCCCGGGGTCTCGGCGCCGATGGTCTGGGCGAGCTTGCGGTCGATGGAGGAGTCGGTGGCGTCGTTGAGCCGGAGTTCGATCTTCTGCCCGAAGTTGGACTGCATGGCGATGCGGACGTCGTTCCAGCGCAGCATGGCGGCCACCACGTGGATGCCGAAGCCGCCGCCGCGCTGGAGGAGGTCGTTGACGATGTCGTTGATCTCCTCGAAGTCGGTGCGGATGGCGCCGAAGCCGTCGACGCACAGGACGACGTCGGCGCTGGGGAGTTCGGGGACCTCGCCGCGGGCGTGCATGCGGCGCAGCTGCTGGACGGAGTCGATGCCGCGGTCGCGGAAGACCTCCTGGCGGTGGTCGAGCATGCCGCGCAGCTCCTCGGCGGTGCGGCGGACGCGCTCGGTGTCGGTGCGGGCGGCGACCCCGCCGACGTGGGGGAGGTCGGCGACCGCCTGGAGGCCGCCGCCGACGAGGTCGAGGGCGTAGCAGGCGACCTGGGTGGGGGTGTGGGTGAGCGCCAGCGACATCAGCAGGGTGCGCAGCAGGGTGGTCTTGCCGGTCTGGGGCCCGCCGATGATCGCGACGTGGCCGCCCGAGGCGGCGAGGTCGATGCTCCACAGCCCCTGCCACTGCTTGGCGGGGTCGTCGAGCACGCCGACGGGCACCCGCATGGGGCCGGGCGCGTCGGGCAACCGCAGGCCGTGCGCGCCGGGCTGGGCGGGGCCGGTGACGAGGTCGAGCGTGGTGGCGGCGGGCAGCGGCGGCAGCCAGACGCTGCGGGCGCGTTCGCCGGCGCGGGCGAGCTGGCCGACCATGACGTCGAGCAGGGTGGGGCCCACGGTGCGGTCGGGCAGGGCGGGTTCGTCGTCGGGCGCGGGTTCGGTGCCGGGTCCGGCGGCCTGGGCGCCGTTGAAGGCGGGGTAGGCGTAGACGGGCGGGGGGCCGTCGGCGTGGTCGGCCTCGTCGGCGGCGACGGGGCCGCGGTAGGCGCCGGAGACGTAACCGGCCTTGAACCGCTGGTAGACGCTGGTGTCGACCTTGAGGTAGCCGAACCCCGGCAGCGCGGGCAGGTGGAAGGCGTCGGGGCTGTCGAGGACGGTGCGGCTCTCCTCCTCGGAGAAGGTGCGCAGCCCCAGCCGGTAGGACAGGTAGGTGTCGAGGCCGCGGAGCTTGCCGCTCTCGATGCGCTGGCTGGACAGCAGCAGGTGGACGCCGATGCTGCGGCCGATGCGGCCGATCGACAGGAACAGCTGGATGAAGTCGGGCCGCGCGGTGAGGAGTTCGCCGAACTCGTCGATGATCACCAGCAGGTGCGGCAGCGGCGGCAGCGAGGGGTCGTGGGCGCGCTTGTAGTGGTAGTCGGCGATGTTGGCGACGTTGCCGGCGTCGCGCAGCACCTGCTGGCGCCGCTGGACCTCGCCCGAGAGGCTGGCGTAGGCGCGTTCGATGAGCGCGGCGTCGTCCTCGAGGTTGGTGATGACGCCGGCCACGTGGGGCATGTCCTCGAACGGCGCGAAGGTGGCGCCGCCCTTGTAGTCGACCAGCACCATGCTGACGCGTTCGGGCGGGTGGGTGGCGGCCAGCGCGATGACCAGGGTGCGCAGCATCTCGCTCTTGCCGGAGCCGGTGGCCCCCACGCACAGGCCGTGGGGGCCCATGCCCAGCTGGGCGGACTCCTTGAGGTCGATGATGACGGGCTGGCCGAGGTCGTCGACGCCGACGGGCACCCGCAGGAAGGAGCGCTCGCTGCGCGGCGCCCACAGCCGGGCGACGTCCATGTCGCCGGGGTCGCTCACGCCGAGCATGGTGGGGAAGTCGACGCTGCCGCCCTCGGTGGCGGTCTCCTCGACGGACTCGCGGCTGAGCCGCAGGGGCGCGAGCATGCGCGCCAGGCCGGTGAGGGTGGCGGGGGTGACGCGGTCGACGGTGCCGGTGGTGGTGGCGCCGGCGGGGTCGGGGCTGCGGAGGTCCTCGACGCGGACGCGGTCGCCGTCGACGGTGATGCGCACGCTGACGTCGCCGGGTTCGTCGACCTGCCGGGCGGCGAGGTGGATGACGGTGGCGCCGAGGTGGGCGGGGGGAACGGCGTCGTCGGGGCGGGCGAGTTCGACGGCCACCGAGCCGTGGGTGTCGTGCACCACCACGAGCCGGCGCATGAGCTGGTAGGTCTCGCGCTTGCCCATGCCGCGGCGGACCTCGGCGGCGAAGTCGGTGCGGCTGCGGAGTTCGTCGGAGAGCAGGGCGCCGAGCCTGGCGGGGGTGGGGGCGATCAGGCGGGTGGGTGCGCCGCCGTCGCGCCGCTGGGGGTCGAGGGCCTGGGGCAGCCATTTCAGCCAGTCCCAGTCGTCGGCGGCCGAGGCGGGGTGGGCCACGGCCAGGGCGGTGTCCTCGGGCGCGTGGAAGGCGCACAGCTGGGACAGGAGCGCGCGCATGAGGCGCATGACGTCGGCGCGGTCGCCGATGACGCTGACGTTGCCGACCATGTCCAGGGGCACGGTCAGCGGCATCTCGGGCACGGTCGCGAACCGGCGGATGGCGGCCTGGGCCTCGGACAGCATGAAGGGGTCGGTGGGCGTGAGCGCCGACCCGCGTTCGCCCAGGACGAGCGGCTGGCCGGGCACGGCGCCGGTGCCGATGCGGACCCGCAGGAAGTCGGGGTCGCGGCGGCGGCGCTCCCACAGCCGGGTGGGGTCGCGGACGATGTCGTAGAGCGCCTCGGGCGGGGGGTCGAGGAGCTGGGCGCGGGCCCGGGCGTCGCGTTCGCGCGAGCTGAGGTCCTCGCGCAGCTCCTCAAGGTACTCCAGGTACAGCTCGCGCTGGTTGCGGCGCTGGCGGGCGGCCTGCCCCCGGCGCGACAGCAGCATGCCCAGCGCGGCGAACAGGGCCACGACCAGCACGAGCGCGCCCAGCGCCATGAAGGCGGGGTTGCGCAGCACCATCATGATGGTGAGGGAGCCCATCATGGCGACCATCGGCAGGATGGTCATGAGCTGGTTGCCCTGGGCGTTGCCGTCGGGGAGCGTGGGAGGGGCCTCGACGTCGTAGGGGTCGCGCGGGGGCGGCGGGTGGACCGTGCGGGCCGGCCGGTGGACTACGCGGGTGGTCACCCGGCACTCCTCTCGGGGGAAGCGAGCGGATCATACGCTGGTGCGGTGGGGCACTCCCTTACCGTAATCGGGCACTTCCACGAACGGTCAACGCGTTGTACCGCTTGTGGACAACCGCGCGCGGCGGGGCGTCCGGTGCGGATCCGTTCCGGTGCGCGCCGCGTCTGAGGGGAGGGCCCGGTGGGCGCCAACGAGCTGGAGATCGCCGCCGAGGTCCACGCGCTGGTCGACGGCCTGCTGCCGGTGGCCCTGCCGAACGCCTCCTTCGACCGCGCGGCATCCCGCGTCGTGCTGCCCTTCGGCCCCACCACCCTGCGGGCCTCCACCTGGGACCTGCTGGAGCGCTGCGCCGCCGCGCCGCGCGAGCGCTGGCCGGGGCTGGTCGACACCTGGCTGCGCGAGACCGCCGACCTGGCCGCCATGGCCGTCGCCGAGATCGAGCTGCTGGGCGACGTCCGGCGGCTGCTGCGGGTGCGGGTGGTGCCCGCCATGGACGGCGACCGGCGCCGCGAACTGGTGTGGCACCCGGTGGGCCCGCACTTCGACGCCCTGGTGATGGTCGCCCACCCCACCTACGGCGCGCCGCTGTCGTGGCACCGCGCCCGGCTGCTGCAACTGGGCAGGCTGGGTCGGGCGGTGCGGTACACGCTGGAGCGCGAGCTGGCCGACGTGGTGGTCTACGACCGGCCGCTGCGCTCGGGCCACGACGTGCGGGTGGTCACCAAGCCGGGCAGCCCCTATGTGACCCTGCTGCTCACCGAGCTGCGGCGCTACGTGCCGCCGGCGCTGCCCTGCGGCGCGCTGGTGGGCGCCCCCCGCTACGACACCCTGCTGGTGCACCCGGTGACCTCGCGCGCGGCGGTGGAGGCGCTGCCCGCCCTGGCCGCCGAGGTCGCGGCCCTGCACGCGGCGGCCGACGACCCCTGCAGCCCCGAGGTGTTCTGGTGGCGCGGCGGCGACCCCGAGGCGCTGGACCTCCGGCGGGGGCGCCGCGACCTGAAGCGGGCGCTGAAGGGGGCGGGCATGTGGCGCCCGCCCCGCCGGCGCGGCTGACGGCGGGGCCGGGCGGGGCCGGGCGCGGGCCGCCGGCGCGGCCCGTCGGACTCGGGCGGTGCGGGCGGGTAGGCGCCGCGTGGCCGGTTGTGGCCGCGCCCCGGGGCGGCCCCGCGGCACGCCAGGGGATATCGGACGGCGACGGTGGACGAATCTCGGTCGCCGCAAACCGTGGGGCAAAGTCCGGTGGAGCGCGCGCGGATCGGTCGCCGGGATGCGGGCAGCTGCCCCTTTCGCGGGTGTGCGCTCTGATCCGAGCGGGTTTCGGACAGCGGCTTGACCCAACATTGAATCCGTGCATCGAGCGCCCGGGTGACGACGCCACCCCCACTGGGTATCCGCCGATGGGAACGACGCCGGAGGAGGGCACGTGCTGGACGGTGACTGGCTCGCGGAGACCGGGTCCGAGATCCGCGGTGTCCTGAAGGTGATGGTCGACGCCGGGTGGATCCCCGGCGGCACCGCCGTCGTGGGGACCGGGAGCATGTGGGAGTTCGTCGCGGTGGGGGGCACCCACGCCGGCGACGCCGAGCACCTGGCGGCCCCCGACGTCCACTACGACGTGGCGAGCCTGACCAAGATCATGGCGACCTGGCCGCTGGTGGGGCGGGCGGTCGCCGAGGGCCTGATGGACCTCGACGCCCCGCTCGCCGAGCACTTCCCGGGCGGCCCCTACCCCGGCGGCCGGGTCACCGTCCGCCAGATCCTCACCCACACCTCGCGGCTCAACCCGGTGACGTGGCTGGAGCGCTACGTCGGCACCGAGCAGGACCTCGCCGAGGCCATCCTGTCCGAGCCGCTGGACGACGAGGGCTACCGCTACATCGACCGCGGGTTCATCCTGCTCGGCCTGCTGCTGGAGCGGCTGTTCGGCGCCCCGCTGGACCAGTTGGCCGGCGAGCTGTGGTCGGTGGCGGGGATGTCCTCGACCACCTACGGCCCGCTGCCGCGCTCGCCCATGGTGGCGCCCACCGAGCGCCGCATCCCCGGCACCGCGCCGACGTGGGGCGTGGTGCACGACGAGTCCGCCGCGCTGATGGGCGGGGTCGCCGGCCACGCCGGCGTGTTCACCACGGCCATCGACCTGGGGGTGTTCGCCCGCGACCTGCTGCGGGTCTACGGCGAGTCGCAGGGGGCCTCCGGCAGCTTCGCGCACTACCTGCGGCAGAGCTGGCAGCCGCAGGTGCCGGTGGACGAGCGGTTCTCGCGGGGCCTGGCCTGGCTGGTCACCGGCGACGGCCTGGTCTACCACCACGGCTACACCGGGGTCAGCCTGTTCCTCCAGCCCTCGACCGGCCGCTACGTCGGGCTGCTCACCAACGCCGTGCACTACGGCCGCCGCCGCACCGGCCTGTTCGACCTGCGCGCGGCGGTGCGCACCGCCTTCACCGGCTGAGCGGCGGCCCCGGCGCGGCCCGGTCCGGCCCGGGGCGCGGCTCAGCGCTCGGCCGTGGCCCGCAGGTAGGTCAGCACCGCCATCACCCGACGGTGCACGTCGTCGTCGGCGGGCGGCAGGTCCAGCTTGGCGAGGATGCCGCTGATGTGCTTGCCCACCGCCGCCTCGCTGACGAAGAGCGAACGCGCGATGGCGCCGTTGGACCGGCCCTCGGCCATGTGGCCCAGCACCTCGCGTTCGCGCTCCGACAGCCGCGAGAGCGGGTCGCGCCCGCGCCGCAGCAGCTGCCGCACGACCTCGGGGTCGACCACGGTGCCGCCCGCCACCACCTGCCGCAGCGACGCCGCGAACTCCGCCACGTCGGCCACGCGCTCCTTGAGCAGGTAGCCCACGCCCCGGCCGCCGTGGGAGTCGAGCAGGTCGAACGCGTAGCTCTGCTCCACGTACTGGCTCAGCGCCGCCACGGCCAGGCGGGGGCGGGAGCGGCGGAGGGCGACGGCGGCGCGCAGGCCCTCGTCGGTGAAGCCGGGCGGCATGCGGATGTCGGTGACGACGAGGTCGGGCTCGTGCTCCTCGACGGCCGCCTGCAGCTCCTCGGCGTCGCCCACGGCCGCCGCGACCGTGAAGCCGAAGCGCTCCAGCAGGCCGGAGAGCCCTTCCCGCAGCAGGACGCCGTCCTCGGCGAGGACCGTGCGAACCGGGGGACCGGCCGGCGCCGGCGACTCCCGGGGGCGCTGCTCGCGCCCGTGCGCCGCGCCGTCCGGCCCGCTGTGCTCCGTGGCCGCCATCGCCGTCCCTTCGTGAGTGGTGGTCGTCATCGGTGGTGGTCGTCGGCCCGGAGCCGGCGCGGCGTCGGCCGCGGCCGACGCCCGGTGCGCGGGCTCGGTCCGCCGGTAGGGCGCGGGCTCGGGTGCGCCGCCAACTCACACCGGCCGGTCAGCCCCGGGGCAGGCACGGCAGTTCGACGCGCAGCAGGGTCGGGCCGCCGGGCGGGCTGGACACCAGCATTCTGCCGTCCATCACCGCGACCCGGTCGGCCAGCCCGGTGAGCCCGGTGCCCGCCCGGGGGTCGGCGCCCCCGGCACCGTCGTCGCGGACCTCCACCACCAGGCGGCCGCCGTGGCAGCGCGCGGTGACCTCGGCCGCGTCGGCCCCGCTGTGCTTGGCCACGTTGGCCAGCGCCTCCGACACCACGAAGTAGGCGGTGCCCTCGATGTGCGCCGGGCAGCGGCCCGCCAGGTCGGTGCGCACCCGCACCGGCACCGGGCAGCGGTCGGCCAGCTCGGGCAGCGCCGCCGACAGTCCCCGGTCGGTGAGCACCTGGGGGTGGATGCCGCGGATCAGTTCCCGAAGTTCGGCGATGACCTCCTTGGCGCTCTCGTGCGCCGAGGCGACCTGGCGCGCGGCGGGGGAGTCGGGCGGCAGGTCCAGCCGCGCCAGGCCCAGCTCCATGGTCAGCGCCACCAGCCGCTGCTGGGCGCCGTCGTGCAGGTCGCGCTCGATGCGCCGGCGCTCCGCCTCAAAGGCGTCCACCAGCCGGGCGCGCGAGCGGGTGACCTCGGTCAGCTCCGCGCGCAGCTCCTCGCCGGGGGCGCGCAGGAGCGAGCGCGCGAGCGCGGCGTGGACGCCGGCGAGGAGCGCGTGGAGGTACAGCGCGGCCGCGGTCATGGGCACGCCCGCCAGCGCCGCCGCACCGCTCTCCAGCGGCTCGGTGAGCAGCAGCGGCCCCAGGGTGACGGCCTCGCCGCCCGGGCCGGTCAGCAGCGGGGTGGCCAGGGTCAGCAGGCTCAGCGTCAGGGCCGTCCAGGCCAGGAGCGCGGCCGCCGGCAGCACCGTCGCCGCCAGGACCAGGTAGCCGAACGCGCGCCAGGTGGCGGCCTCGGTGAAGCGCAGCCGCAGCCACGGCCACAGGCCGGGGCTGTCGGGCACGCGGTGGGGCGAGCGGAGGGGGCGGTCGTCGGCCACGCGCAGCCGCAGCCGCTCCAGCGCGGCGCCGGGCAGGCTGATCAGCGGGCCGAGGACGCCCGCCAGCAGGCCGCCCCCGACGGCCATGGCGACCAGCGCCGCGACCGAGACGGGGCGGTCCGGCTCGGGCTCGGAAAGGCGGGAGAACAGCACCACCAGCGGCAGGGAGACGAGCAGCAGCGTGAAGGCGTAGCCGGCGCCGGTGAGGGGGGTCAGGGCGTTGTGCGCCAGGGACCGCCACGGCCACGGGGTGAGCAGGAAGCGCGGGGACCGCACGGCGTCCAGCGGGCCGCGCGCGGGGGCGCGCGTGGGACGGGCCGGGCGGGCCGGGGCGTCCGGTGAAGGCGGCGGGGCCGGCCGGGAGGCCGCGTCCGGCGGAGGAGGGGACACGGTCCCACGGTACGCGGGGGCGCCCGCCGAGGTCAGAGGGCTGGGTCCACACGTGGGGTAGGGCTGGGCCTACCCCGCTTCTCCGCCGTTCACCAGTGCCCCGGCGCCCCGCGTGCTGCTGCAATCGGGCCATGATGCAGACGAACGCCGTGCAGTTGCACGCGCTGACACGGGCCTACGGCATGCGGGACAGCCGGGTGGTGGCCCTCGACGGGGTGACCGTCGGCTTCGAGGCGGGCTCATTCACCGCCGTGATGGGGCCGTCAGGCTCGGGGAAGTCGACGCTGCTGCACTGCGCGGCCGGCCTGGACCGCCCCACCTCGGGGCACGCGGTGGTCGCCGGGACCGACCTGACCGGCCTGTCGGAGAAGCGGCTGACGCGGCTGCGCCGCGACCGCATCGGGTTTGTCTTCCAGTCGTTCAACCTGGTCTCGGCGCTCAGCGCGGAGCAGAACGTGGCGCTGCCGCTGCGCCTGGCCGGGCGCCGCCCCGACCGGGCCGCCGTGCGCGCCGTGCTGGGCGAGGTGGGCCTGGGCGGGCGCGAGCGGCACCGCCCCGCCGAGCTGTCGGGCGGCCAGCAGCAGCGGGTGGCGGTCGCCCGCGCGCTGATCACCCGGCCGCAGGTGCTGTTCGCCGACGAGCCCACCGGCGCCCTGGACAGCGGGTCCTCGCGGGTGGTGCTGGAGCTGCTGCGGGCGTTCGCGGGCGTCAGGGGCGGTGGTGGCGGGGCCGCGCGGGCCGGTGCGGACGGCGGGCCGCCCCGCACCGTCGTGATGGTCACCCACGACCCCCTCGCGGCCTCCTACGCCGACCGGGTGCTGTTCCTGTCCGACGGGCGGATCGCCGACTCCCTTGAGGCGCCCACCCCCCAGGAGGTGGCGTCCCGGCTGGCGGCGCTGGAGACCGGGCCGGCGGTGGCGCGGTGACCGCCATGTCCCTGCGCACCCTGCGCGAGCGCTGGGTGCCGTTCCTGGGCACGTTCGTCATCATCGCCGCCGGTGTCACCCAGGTCGCGGCCCTGAACCTGACCATGGCGGCCACCGGGCGCGATCCCGCGTTCGACGGCGTCGTCAACATCCTCGCCATGACCATGATGGTCACCACGTTCGTGTCGGTGTTCGTGATCGCCTCGACGTTCGCGTTCTCGGTCGCCCAGCGGCAGCGTGAGTTCGCGCTGCTGCGCACGCTGGGCAGCGGGCCGCGGCGGATCGCGGTCGTGGTCTACGGCGAGGCGCTGCTGGTGGCCGGGGCCGCGGGCGCGCTGGGCTGCGTGCTGGCCCAGCCGGCGGCCACGGCCCTGCTGGCGCTGCTGCACGGCATCGGCATGGTGCCCGCGGCCCCGCCCGTGCGCTACGAGGCCGCGGCGCTGGTCCTGGCGCTGGGCACCGGCGTGACCGTGTCGCTGGCCGGGGTGTGGGGCCCGGCGCGGCGGATCCGCCGCATCAAGCCGATCGAGGCGCTGCGGGAGGCCTCGGTGGACGCCCGCGCCATGACGCCGGGCCGGTGGGTGCTGGGCCTGGGGTGCGCGGCGATGAGCGCGCTGGCGGGCTGGGCGCTGCCGGAGGCGACCGGCGACGGCGTGCCCGCGCTGACGATGGGCCTGGGCATGAGCGCCATCGTGGCCATGGGCTTCCTCAGCCCGGTGGTGATCCCGCCGCTGGCGGCGGCGCTGACCTGGCCGCTGGGCGGTCTGCCCGGCGGGGGCGCGATGGTGGTGCGGGCCGGGATGTCGGCCGCCGTGCGCCGGACGGCCTCGCTGTGCGCGCCGGTGCTGCTGACCGTGGGCCTGTTCGGGATCGCCATCGGCCTGGTGTCGGTGGTCAACGGGGTTGCGGCGCGCGCCATGGCCGAGTGGACCTCGGCGGAGTTCACCGTGACCGCGACCGGGGGCGGGGGCCTGTCGGCGGACCAGGTGGCGCGGCTGCGGGCGCTGCCGGGGGCGCAAGTGGCGGTGGTCCGCGAGGCGGAGATCGGGATGGGCGGCGCCGCGCACGTGGTGCGGGTGGTCGATCCCGAGGACGCGGCGGCGCTGATCGACCCGCCGGCCGAGGAGGGGGACTTCGCCGCGCTGGGAGCTGACGGCGTGGCCGTGGACGCCGCGACGGCGGGGGAGTACGGCTGGGGCGCCGGTGACGAGGTCCGGCTGCGCCTGCCCGACGGCGAACGCGTCCGCGCACGGGTTGCGGCGGTGCTCGCCGAGGGGCCGTACACGCCGGTGACCTACGTCGCCGCGCCGCTGCTGGCGGGGCACGGCGGGGGGACGGCGACGGCGCCGTACGCCTACGTCGGCACAGGGGGAGGCGCGCAGGCGGCGGCCGGCCATCGCGCCGACGGCGCGGTAGCGGGCACCGGTGCCGCGGGCGGTGACCTGGAGGAGCGGCTGGAGGCGGCGGTCGACGCCGACACGGCCAGGACCGACCCGGTGGGCGCCATCGAGCCCGGCCGCGAGGAGAACAACCGCATGGTGCTGCTGATCGGCGCGGTGCTGCTGGGGATGGCGCTGTTCTGCTCGTGTGTGGCGATCGCGAACACCCTGGTGATGTCCACCGCCGACCGCGTCCGCGACTTCGCCGCGCTGCGCCTGGCGGGAGCCGACCGCGCGCAGGTCCTCCGGCTTGTGGCGGGCGAGGCGGTCGCGGTGGTCGGCATCGGCGCCTTTCTGGGCACGGCCGTCACGGCGATGACGCTGGTGCCGCTGGCCGCGGCCATGGGGGAGGGGCCGGCCGGGGTGGCGCTGTCGATGCCGTGGTGGCAGTTGGGCGTGATGACGGGGGTGTGCGCGGTCATCGCTGTGGCGGCGGCGGTGGTCCCGGCGGCCTTCGCCACCCGCACGAGCCCGGTCCAGGCCCTGGGCGCGCGGGAGTAGGCGGCGGGCGAAGCCGACCGGCGGCCGGTGATATCGGCTGCCGGTCGCCGTCCGTGGGAGCGTCCGTGCCGGTCAAAAGGGGCCGACGATGGCGGCCGGGGACCGGGGGGCCATGGGCGCCACGGCGGCGGCGCGGCGCCGGCCGGTCCCGCGGGCCCCTCGGCGGTCCAGCGCCCTTTACCACGCCGCGGATCCGCGTACGGTCCCGGCCGTTGCGCAGCAGAACCACCCGCCGCCCCCGGCGCGCTTGTCACGGGGTGAGGCGTTGGTCTCCCCCGCGGAACCTTCGGTGACGACCGCCGAGCCGGGCCACCCGCCGCGTTCCCGCACCCGCCGACCATGGCGCCGGCGGACGGCCCGTCCGCCTGCTCGCGGGCGGGGCGGGGTCAGCTCCGGGCCGCGGCGGTGATCTCCTCGCGCAGGGCGGTGAGCAGGCCGGCGACCCCCGGCGGGCCGTCGACCACCAGGTCGGCGCGTTCGGCCAGGGTGGCGACCTCGTCGGAGCCGCTGCACACCGTGATACCGGGGGTGCCCTGCTCGGCGAGGCGGTCGACGGCGTCGAAGGCCGGGAGGTCGCCGAGGTCGTCGCCCGCGTACAGGACGGCGGTGTGCTCGCCCCGGTGGTCGGCGACGGTGACGTTGAGCGCCGCGCCCTTGTCGGTGCCGTCGGGGCGGAGTTCGATGACCCGGCGGCCCGGCTCGACGGTGAGCCCGGCCCGCTGGGCCAGCGCCGCGAGGGGGACCCGCAGCGCGTCGAGGGCGGTGTCGGGGTCGGGGGCGCGGCGGGTGTGGACCGCCAGGGAGCGCCCCTTGTCCTCGATGACGACGCCCTCGGGGGCCTGGGCCCTGCGCAGCAGTTCGGGGAGTTCCTCACGGACCAGCGCCACCCCGGGCGGGGTGCCCGGCGCGGTGACGCGGCCGTCCTCCCAGCGCTCCAGGCCGTAGTGGCCCAGCACCAGGATGCCCTCGACGGAGTCGAGGGCGCCGTACTCCACGGCGACCTCGGCCGGGCGCCCGGTGATGATCACCAGGCGCCCGACCAGAGGGGCGAGCCGCTGGAGTTCGGCGGTGACGCCCGGATAGGCGCGGGCGTCGCGGGGGTCGGAGACGATCGGCGCGAGGGTGCCGTCGAAGTCGAAGGCCAGCACCGCCTCGGCGGGATACCGCACGATCCGCTCCAGCGCGGTCGCGCCCTTGGCGGAACGTGGTTCGGGCAGAGGCATGGGCGGTCGTCTCGCTCCCGTTTCGGTGATCGCGATTGCGGGCGGATGAGATATGCCCTCAGATGGTGCCGCGGAACACTCGTGGTGAGCCCGCGTCCGCTAGAGCTGGATACCCAGCTGGCGGGCGGTGCGCTGGCGGCGGCGGTTGGCGCGCAGGCGGCGCAGCCGCTTGACGGTCATGGGGTCGTAGGCCAGCGCCTCCGGCCGGTCCACGAGCCCGTTGAGGAGCTGGTAATAGCGTGTCGGCGAGAAGCCGAACTCGTTGCGGATGGCCTGCTCCTTGGAGCCTTCGAGCTTCCACCATTGGCGTTCGAAGGCCAGGATGCGCTGTTCACGGTCTGCTAGGTCGGATGCCTCGGTCGCGGGGTCGTCCACCGAAACCACGGACGTTTCTGGATCGACGTGCCCTGGATCGAATGGCCCTGGATCTGACATTGGGCGCCTCCTCGTCCGGATTGGCGCGACTCATGGTAGCGACTCGCCCCGAACGCTGAGGAGCCGATCAGGCATCATCCACCTTGGCGGTTAGTGTTTGCTGTCCTTTGGGGTGTTCACCCGAGTCGCAGGCGCACCGGGCGTGCCGTGCGGCTCCTGGGCCGCTCGGCGCGCGGGCACGTGGAACAATGGCGCCGTCCGTGCCCGGGGCGCCTGGGGCGGTGCACGCCGCGCCGCCGCCCGCACGCCGCGCGCCCGGGTGGACTCACGCGCCGCGGCAGCCTGTCAGTCACGGGGGAAGACACGATGCGCAGTATCCCGCCCGCCGTCCGCGCCGCCTCCGCGGTCTGCGCGGCGCTGCTGCCGGTGCTGGCGCATGCCGCGCCGGCCGCCGCCGACGGTGCGGAGCTGCGCCCCGAGCAGTGGGGGATGGAGCAGATCGGCGCCCCCGCGGCGGCCGAGGCCAACGACGGCGGGGGGATCCTCGTGGCCGTCCTGGACGACGGCGTCGACGGCGACCACCCCGACCTCGCCGACGCGGTCACCGAGGGCACCGACTTCACCGGGGGCGGCGGCGGACCCGGCGCCTCGGGCACCGCCCTGGCCGGGGTGATCGCCGGGCGCGGCCACGGCCGGGAGTTCACCGGCGGGGTGGTGGGCGTGGCCCCGGGCGCCGACCTGCTGTCGGTGCCGGTGGTGGCCGAGGGCGGCGGGGCCGACCGGCTGGCCGAGGCCGTGCGGTACGCGGCGGGCGAGGGCGCCCAGGTCATCACGCTGCCCGCCGGCGCCGCCACCGCCGAGCCCGACGAGTCGGTGCAGGCGGCGGTGACCTACGCCGCCGACGGCGGCGCGCTGGTGGTCGCGCCCGCCGGCGAGGGGGAGTCGGCCTACCCAGGGGGCTACCGCGACGTGCTCTCCGTCGGCGCCGTCACCCGCGACCTCGCCCTGGCGGCGGGCTCGCCGGCCGCCGAGGGCGTCGGCCTGGCCGCGCCCGGCGCCGACATCACCGCGCTGGAGCCGGGCGGGGGCTACACCACCGCCGAGGGCACCGGGGTGGCGACCGGGTTCGTGGCGGGCACCGCCGCGCTGGTGCGCGCCGAGTACCCGCAGCTGCGCCCCGACGAGGTCGCCGAGGTCCTGACCGCGAGCGCGGCGGCCCCGCCCGCCGGCGCGGGCGCGCCGGGGTACGGCGCGGGCGTGGTGGACGCCCGGGCCGCGCTGGAGCAGGCGGGCTCCTCCGCCGAGGGCGTGCCGCTCTACGACGAGGAGCTGGCCCGGGACGCCGATGCGGACAACACCGTCAACTGGCCGCTGTGGTCGGCGGTCGCCGCCGCCGCGGTGCTGCTGGTGGCCGCCGGCGTGGTGCTGGTGCGCCGCGCCACCGCCAACCCCTACGGCTTCCCCGAGCGCTCCGAGCGGTCGCGGCGCGGCGGCGCGCGCCGCCGCCGCTGACCAGGGGCGTGTTGTGGCGCTGCGTTAGCGCGTCGTCGCTGGTGGGCGCCTTGACGTGCGGTAGGCGAACATAGAAGTCTGGGGCCATGCCCCTCGACCAGCTCCCTGAACCCGTTGCCGAGGCCCCGGGCGCCCAGGATCCGCGCCGGGAGGACCCGACCGCCGGCGGTGCCCCGCCGCCCCTGCCGTCGCGCGCCTCGGGTGCCGCCGCGTCCGCACACCGCCCGCACTTCCGCGACGGCCGCGTGCTGCTGGTCGACTACGACCCCAAATGGCCCTACCTCTACCAGCGCGAGGCCGACCGCATCCGCGAGGCCCTGGGCGAGGCCGCGCTGGCCGTGGAGCACGTGGGCTCCACGTCGGTGCCCGGGCTCGCCGCCAAGCCGTGCGTGGACGTGCTGCTGGTGGTGGCCGACCCCGCCGACGAGGACTCCTACGCGCCGCGGCTGGAGGCGGCCGGCTACGCGCTGCGGCACCGGGAGCCCGACTTCCACGAGCACCGGCTGTTCAACGGCCCCGACGTCAACGTCAACCTGCACGTGTTCGGGGCCGGCTCCCCCGAGGTGGGGCGCATGCTGATGTTCCGCGACCGGCTGCGCTCCGACGACGCCGACCGCGCGCTGTACCAGCGCACCAAGCTCGCGCTCGCCGAGCGCGCGTGGCGCGAGGTGCAGGACTACGCCGACGCGAAGTCCGAGGTGGTCGAGGAGATTCTGGGGCGTGCCCGCGCGGCGGCCGGGCGGGCCTGATCGCTCCGCCGCCCCCTGCCCCCGAGGGCGGCCGCTTCCCGGAGAACGCGGGCGGGGACCGCGGCGCCCCCGCCCCGGCGGACTACCGCAGTGAGCGCAGCTGCTCCTCGAACCAGCGGGTGGGCGACAGCGCCGTGGCGCTCTCGACGAGCCGCTCGCAGCGGGCGCGGCGCTCGTCGTCGTCCATCTCCAGCGCCCGGTGCAGGACCCGCGCGGTCTCGCTGACGTCGTAGGGGTTGACCAGCAGGGCGTCGCGGCCGAGTTCGTCGGCGGCGCCGGCCTCGGTGGACAGCACCAGCGCGCAGCCGTTGTCGGAGAGCACCGGCCCCTCCTTGGCGACCAGGTTCATGCCGTCGCGGATGGGGTTGACCAGCAGCACGTCGGCCATGCGGTAGGCGGCCAGCGAGCGCGGGAAGTCGTCGTTGACCTCCAGGATGAGCGGGGTCCAGTCGGCGGTGCCGAACTCCTGGTTGATCTCCTTGGCGACCCGGCGCACCGACTCGGTGTACTCGCGGTACTCGGGGACGTCGCCGCGGCTGGGGTAGGCGAACGCGAGGTGGGTGACCCGGCCGTGCCATTCGGGGTGGTCGCGCAGCAGTTCGCGGTAGCCCTCCAGGCCCCGCACGATGTTCTTGGACAGCTCGGTGCGGTCCACGCGGACGATGAGCCTGCGGTCGCCGACCCGCTCGCGCAGGGCGGCGCGGCGCTCCTCGACGTCGGCCTGGGCGGCGCGTTCGCGCAGGCCGGCGGCGTCGGCGCCGAGCGCGTGCACGGCCACCTCGATCAGCCGCCCGCCGAACTCCACGGTGCGCTTGCTCCAGTCGACCTCGACGCGCAGGAAGGTCTCGCAGCAGCGCAGGAACGCGTCGGCCCACCGCCGGCTGAGGAAGCCCAGGTGGTCGGCGCCGAGCATGCCCTCCAGCAGTTCCCGGCCGATCTCGGCGGGCAGCATGCGGAAGTACTCCGGCGGCGCCCACGGGGTGTGGGAGAAGTGGGTGATGCGCAGGTCGGGGCGGCGGCCGCGCAGCATGCGCGGCACCAGCGCCAGGTGGTAGTCCTGCACGGCCACGCGGGCGTTGTCGGCCGATCCGGTCAGCAGGGCCTCGGCGAACGCGCTGTTGTAGTCGCGGTAGCCCTCCCACTCGCGGCGGAAGGCGGCGTCGAACCGCGGCTTGTTGGGGGTGTCGTAGAGCATGTGGTGCACGAACCACAGCGTGGAGTTGGCGACGCGCGTGTAGGCGTCGGTGAACGTGTCGGCCGGGATGTCGAGCATGCGCACGCGCATGCCGCCCAGGTCGAAGCCGGCGAGGTCCAGCCGCGCGCCGGGGGCCGCGGCCGCCGCCTTGCGGTCGGCCTCCGACAGCGCCGCGCACACCCACAGGGTGTCGCTGGTGGCCGCCACGGAGCTGAGCCCCGATACCAGGCCGCCGCCTCCGCGCCGGTAGTCGAGGGAGCCGTCCTCGTTGATCGAGAAGGACACCGGTCCCCTGTTGGAAGCAACAAGGATCTGCGCCTTGTCCACCTGATCGCCCACCTCTCACCTGGTCACCCGGTCATTGCGCCGATGTTTCGTGCGGCTACACCGATTTGACTACACGGGCAGCCGTCGGCAACAGGGTTCGTTAACGGAAGGTGTCATAGGTCTCGCCTTTAGCGGACGCGCGCAAACACGAGCGGGAGCCGGTCCGGGCTCGCGTGTGCCCGGTTGGGCGGCCCGATCCGGGCGCGGGCGCAGGTCCGGCGGGACCGCCCGGCCGGCCCGCCGCGCGGGTGTTACCCGGATCACCCTCGATGGCAAAGCGGACGAACCGTGGGTTACAGTGTCCCTCGGATCCGGCTGTATTCCGAGCTGGGACCGCACAATTTCACATTGCTCATCCAGAGGGGTGGAGGGACCGGCCCTGCGAAGCCCCGGCAACCATCTCGGTGTGCGTTGCTCGCGATCCCCGCGAGGCGGCCGAGGCAGGTGCCAACTCCGGCCTGGACCAAAGCGGTCATCAGGAAAGATGAGGGGAGACGCCTCGCAATGGCGACCACCGCCGCCCAACCGGCCACCGCTGCCGCCACCCGCCCCTTCGGCTCCGCCGCCGCGCTCTCGTGCCGCGAGTGCGGCCAGCGCTACGACCTCGCCCCGCGTTTCGCCTGCGAGTTCTGTTTCGGGCCGCTGGAGGTGGCCTACGACTTCGGCGACATCTCGCGCGAGGCCATCGAGCGCGGCCCCAAGAACATCTGGCGCTACGCCGCCCTGCTGCCGGTGCCGGACAACGTGGCCGAGCTGCCGAACATGAACCCCGGCCTGACCCCGCTGGTGCGGGCCGACCGGCTGGCCGCCGAGCTGGGCATGCGGGCGCTGCACGTCAAGGACGACTCCGGCAACCCCACCCACTCCTTCAAGGACCGGGTGGTGGCCATGGCCGTCGAGGCCGCCCGCACCTTCGGCTTCCGCACGCTGTCCTGCTCCTCCACCGGCAACCTCGCCGGCGCGGTGGGCGCCGCCGCCGCGCGCGCCGGGTTCCGCTCCTGCGTGTTCATCCCCGCGGGCCTGGAGGAGGGCAAGGTCGTCATGGCGGCCGTCTACGGCGGCCAGGTGGTGGCCATCGACGGCACCTACGACGACGTCAACCGCTTCTGCTCGGAGCTGATCGGCGACCCCGCCGGCGAGGACTGGGGGTTCGTCAACGTCAACCTGCGCCCCTACTACGCCGAGGGCTCCAAGACCCTGGCCTACGAGATCGCCGAGCAGCTGGGCTGGCGGCTGCCCGAGCAGATCGTCATCCCGATCGCCTCGGGCTCCCAGCTCACCAAGATCGACAAGGGCTTCCGCGAGCTGGTCGCGCTCGGCCTGGTCGAGGACCGCCCCTACAAGGTGTTCGGCGCCCAGGCCACCGGGTGCTCGCCGGTGGCGCGGGCGTTCGAGGCCGGCCACGACGTCATCCAGCCGGTCAAGCCCGACACCATCGCCAAGTCCCTGGCCATCGGCAACCCGGCAGACGGCCCCTACGTGCTCGACATCTGCCGCCGCACCGGCGGCGCGGTGGCGCACGTGGACGACGCCGCGGTGGTCGACTCCATCGCGCTGCTGGCCCGCACCGAGGGCGTGTTCGCCGAGACCGCCGGGGGTGTCACCACCGGCGTGCTGCGCAAGCTGCTGGCCGAGGGCGCGCTGGACCCCCAGGCCGAGACCGTGGTGCTCAACACCGGCGACGGCCTGAAGACCCTCAACGCGGTCGAGGCCGGGGTCACCGCCACCATCAAGCCGTCGCTGGACGTCTTCAAGGCCGCCGGGCTGGTCTAGCCGCCGGCCGCCGGCCGCCGGCGGCCCCGCACGCCGCACGCCACACCGCACGAGCGAAAGAGTCAAGGAGCACACCGCCCCATGAGCGTCAGCGTCCGCGTCCCCACCATCCTGCGCACCTACACCAAGGACGCCGCCGAGGTCACCGCCGAAGGCGAGACCGTCCAGGAGGTCCTGGCCGACCTCGACGCCAACTACCCGGGCATCCGGGCGCGCATCGTGGACGACTCCGGCAGGATCCGCCGGTTCGTCAACGTCTACGTCGGCGACGAGGACGTCCGCTTCGCCCAGGGCCTGGACACCCCCACGGTGTCCGGGTCGCAGGTCTCCATCATCCCGGCGGTGGCCGGAGGCTGCTGACCGCTGTTTCCCGGCCCGCGTCCCCGCTTTCGGCAGCGGTCGGGCGCGGGCCGCGGCATGTCCGGTGAGCAGGGCGGGGAAGGGCGGCGAACGGGGCGGGACCGGCGGGTTGACCTGCGGGTAGCCCGCTGGGGAAAACCGCGCGAGGCGTTTGCACTCGCCTAGGGAGAGTGCTAAAAAGGGGATCGTTAGCACTCATGGATCGCGAGTGCTAATCCTGGTTCGAGGCGATGAGACCGCACCCGACGGCAGCGGGGTTGCCGGCCCGGGAGCGGTCGTCCGTCGCGGGCGTCGGCTCGTACCACTTCGCGTATCAGCCCGGTCCCGGGAGGACAAGAAGTCTATGGCAGCCAAACTGATCGCGTTCGACGAAGAGGCCCGTCGCGGCCTTGAGCGCGGTATGAACCAGCTCGCTGACGCCGTCAAGGTCACGCTCGGCCCCAAGGGCCGCAACGTCGTTCTGGAGAAGAAGTGGGGCGCCCCCACCATCACCAACGACGGTGTCTCCATCGCCAAGGAGATCGAGCTCGAGGACCCGTGGGAGAAGATCGGCGCCGAGCTCGTCAAGGAGGTCGCCAAGAAGACCGACGACGTCGCGGGTGACGGCACCACCACCGCCACCGTGCTGGCCCAGGCCCTGGTCCGCGAGGGCCTGCGCAACGTCGCCGCCGGCGCCAACCCCGTCGGCCTCAAGCGGGGCATCGACGCCGCCGTGACCCGCATCAGCGAGGAGCTGGCGAACCTCTCCAAGGACGTCGAGACCAAGGAGCAGATCGCCTCCACCGCCTCGATCTCCGCCGGCGACGTCCAGATCGGCGAGGCCATCGCCGAGGCCATGGACAAGGTCGGCAAGGAAGGCGTCATCACCGTCGAGGAGGGCCAGACCTTCGGGCTGGAGCTGGAGCTCGCCGAGGGTATGCGCTTCGACAAGGGCTACATCTCGCCCTACTTCGCCACCGACCTGGAGCGCATGGAGACCGTCCTTGAGGACCCCTACATCCTCATCGCGAACTCCAAGATCTCCAACAACAACGAGTTCCTGCCGATCGTCGAGAAGGTCCTGCAGGCCGGCCGCCCGCTGGTGGTCATCGCCGAGGACGTCGAGGGCGGCGCGCTGCAGACCCTCGTCGTGAACAAGATCCGCGGCACCTTCAAGTCCGTGGCCGTCAAGGCCCCGGGCTTCGGCGACCGCCGCAAGGCCCAGCTCGAGGACATCGCCGTCCTGACCGGCGGCCAGGTCATCACCGAAGAGGTGGGCCTGAAGCTGGAGAACACCGAGCTGGACATGCTCGGCCGCGCCCGCAAGGTGGTCGTCACCAAGGACGAGACCACCATCGTGGACGGCTCCGGTGACGCCACCGCCATCTCCGGCCGGGTCAACGAGATCCGCAACGAGATCGAGCGCACCGACTCCGACTACGACCGCGAGAAGCTGCAGGAGCGCCTGGCCCGCCTGGCCGGCGGTGTGGCGGTCATCAAGGCCGGCGCCGCCACCGAGGTCGAGCTGAAGGAGCGCAAGCACCGCATCGAGGACGCGGTCCGCAACGCCAAGGCCGCCGTCGAGGAGGGCATCCTGCCC
Source organism: Streptomonospora nanhaiensis (assembly GCF_013410565.1). NCBI lineage: Bacteria > Bacillati > Actinomycetota > Actinomycetes > Streptosporangiales > Nocardiopsidaceae > Streptomonospora > Streptomonospora nanhaiensis. The sequence continues at coordinate 3,483,818 of NZ_JACCFO010000001.1, read as the reverse complement.
GGTGGCGGTGTCGCGCTGCTCCAGGCCGGCGTCCCCGTCTTCGAGAAGCTGGACCTCCAGGGCGACGAGGCCATCGGCGCCGACATCGTGCGCCGCGCGATCGAGGAGCCGCTGAAGCAGATCGCGATCAACGCCGGCCTTGAGGGCGGCGTGGTGGCCGAGAAGGTGAAGAGCCTGGAGGCCGGCATCGGCCTCAACGCCGCCACCGGCGAGTACACCGACCTGTTCAAGGACGGTGTCATCGACCCGACCAAGGTCACCCGCTCCGCGCTGCAGAACGCGGCCTCCATCGCCGGTCTGTTCCTGACCACCGAGGCCGTCATCGCCGAGAAGCCGGAGAAGGCCGCCCCGGCCTCCCCCGACGCCGGCGGCATGGGCGGCATGGACTTCTAGGGCTTCTCTCCTTCGAGAGGTCCGAAGTCCGGGTACGCGAACACAGTGCCTGCGACGAACGGGCGGTCCCCGCAGGGGGCCGCCCGCTTCGCGTTCCGGGGCCGTCCGCGCCGGCGCCGCCCCGCCTCCACCGGCGGCACGGCCCCCGGTGGTAGCGTCGCAACGGCCTTGTCCGCGCCCGGCCGGGCGCGGCCCAGACCGCCGTACCCGCCCGAGGCCCGCCAGGCCCGGCGCCGCAGCGGCCGCGCGGCGATCAGCACAGGAGGCGACGATGACCGCACCCCGGATCCGAACCGACGACACGGCCGCGGTCCTCGACCTGGTCGAGGACGCCACGCGCCGCCTGCTGGACACGGTCGCCGCGATGCGCCCCGACCAGGTCGGCGAGCCGTCGCTGCTGCCCGACTGGACGCGCGGCCACGTGCTCGCCCACCTGGCCCGCAACGCCGACGCCCTGACCGGTGTGCTGGAGGGCGCCCAGGAGGGCCGCGCCGCGGCCATGTACGCCAGTGAGGAGGCCCGCGCCCAGGGCATCGCCGACGGCGCCGGCCGGCCGCCCCGCGATCAGGCCGCCGACATCGAGGCCACCGCCGAGCGCTTCGCGCGCGCGGCGCGCGAGACCGGCGGCGCGGCGTGGGGGTTCGAGGTGGTGCACCGCTCCGGTGCCCGGTTCCCGGCCTCGGCCCTGCCGTGGAAGCGGCTGGCGGAGGTGGAGTACCACCACGTCGACCTCGACCTGGGCTACCGGCCCAAGGACTGGCCCGAGGAGTTCGTCGGCCACGAGCTGGCGCTGCTGGCCGGCCGCTTCGCGGTGGCCGAGGAGGTGCCGCCCGTGCTGCTGCGCGTCGCCGAGACCGGCGCCGAGTTCCGCATCGGCGCGGCGGCCGGCCCCGCGGTCACCGCCGAGGGCGCGGCGGGCGACCTGCTCGCCTGGCTGGCCGGGCGCGCCGACGGGTCGGCGCTCATCGTGCACCGCGGCGGCCGCCCGGTGGCGGAGCCGGCCCGGGTCCTGCCCGCGCTGCCCGCGATGGCCTGAGCGCGACCACGGGGGCCCGTGCCGTCCGGCGGTGCGGGAGCGTCCGGCGCGGACGGGCGGCAGCGGCGGCTCGAAAATTCCCCGAAACCCGGGAAACGCCTTGTGAATGGGGTATTCGCACTCCGCAATGGGCCGCGGGAAAGTCCGCGGGCGCGGGCGGCGTGCGGTTATCCCATCACGGGCAACTGAATACGGTATGCGTATAAGGCTCGGGCGGGAATGGGGTGCGGACCCGACCCCGTGTTAGGCCGGCGCCGTTCCGCGCAGCGAATCCCGCGGCGCGCCCACGACCTCGATCGCCGTTTTGACGAAAAGGTCCACCGCCGGGCACAGCAGGCCGGACGGGTCGTCGGGCCAGGCCAGTGCCATGGCGTAGGGGCTGGCGTCGGCCACCGGCAGGTACACCACGTCGGCGCGCGGGTTGCGCTCGGCCACGTGGTGGGGCACCAGCGCCAGCGCCTGGCCCAGGCCGACGACCTCCAGCAGTTGCTGCATGTCGTTGACCAGGGGGCCGACCGGCGCCTCGGCGGAGTCGCCGGGATCGGCGGGGTCGGCGTCGGCGCGGTCCTGGCCGGTGACGTAGCGGCGGGCGGCCCCGGTGTCGTCCGGCCAGCGGGGGAACGGCTCGCCCGCGAGGTCGGCGCAGCGCAGTTCGGCGCGCGCGGCCAGCGGGTGCCCGGCCGGCACCGCCGCCACCCGGCGCTCCTCCAGCAGCGGCAGCACGGCCAGTCCGCGCCGGTCGTAGGGGGTGCTGATGACCGCGATGTCGGCGTGCCCGCCGCGCACGGCGGCCGCCGGGGCGCGGTACCCGCTCACCGCGATGGCGGCGGCCGGCGCGCCCGGCAGCGAAGTGTAGGCGTCGACGATCCGGCGCAGCACCTCGGTGCCGCGCCCGGGTTCGGCGGTGGCGGTCAGGGCCGGCGCGGCGCGGGCCGCGCGCCGGGTGCGCCGGGTGGCCGCCGAGACGACCTCCAGCACCTTGCGGCCCTCGTCGCGCAGGGTGAGGCCGGCGGCGGTGAGCCGCAGGGCGCGGTGGCCGCGTTCGAACAGCGGTGCGCCCAGCCGCCGCTCCATGCGCTTTATGGCACGGGACAGCGGAGGCTGGGACATGCCCAGGCGGGCCGCCGCTCGCGAGAAATTGCGCTCTTCGGCGACGGCCAGGAAGTAGCGGATTTCGCGCACGTCGAAGTCCTCCATACCTTGAGGGTATATCGGTATTCGCGATCGGTATTTCCCGCTTCAGTATCAGGGCTGGTCAAATGGTAGAAATCCCCAAAAAAAGGAGACCAGATGAAATACCTGGTACGGTCCGACGCGGTTCTCACCGACGTGGCGTTTCTGCTGGTGCGGGTCTGTGTCGGCGCCGTGTTCCTGGCCCACGGCTGGGACGCGGTGGTCAACCGGGGCGTGGCCGAGATGGTCCCCGGGCACCGCGAACTGGGCATCCCGCTCCCCGAGCTGAGCGCCCCGTTCCTGGCCTACGGCGAACTGGTCGGCGGCGTGCTGCTCATCGTCGGCGCCGTCACCCGCGCCGCCGCCGTGGTCCTCGCGTTCATCATGGGCGGCGCCTGGGTCTTCGTCCACGCCGAGGGCGGCCTGATGCTGGCCAACGGCGGCTTCGAGTACGTCATGGTGCTCGCCGCGATCTGCCTGCTGGTGCTGGTCCACGGCCCGGGCAGGTTCAGCGCCGACGCCCTGGCAGCGGGCCGGTTCGGCGCGCCGCTTCCGGAGCGCCCCGCCGCGCGGGCCTGAGCGCCGCCGCCACGGCCGCCCGCGCACGCGCGGGGGCGCGCCCCTGCCCCGGGACGCGCCTCCGCGCACCGCGGGAATTCCCGGCGGCGCGCGCTGTTGGAACCTTCGTGAGCACGCTGCCGCCCGCCCTCCGCCTCTCCGTCCTCGACCGCTCCAGCATCCGGCGGGGGCAGGACCCCGCTCGGGCGCTGCGCGACACCGTCGAGTTCGCGCGGCAGGCAGAGGAGCTGGGCTACCACCGGTTCTGGGTGGCCGAGCACCACAGCGTCCCCGGGGTCGCGGGCTCGGCGCCCACCGTGCTGGCGATGGCGGTGGCCGCGGCCACCTCGCGCATCCGGGTGGGCACCGGCGGGGTGATGCTGCCCAACCACCAGCCGCTCGTGGTGGCCGAGCAGTTCGGCGTGCTCGACGCCCTGCACCCCGGCCGGATCGACATGGGCATCGGCCGCTCCCTGGGCTTCACCTCGGGTATCCGCCGGGCGCTCGAACGCGGCGCCGACGCCGCCGACGACTTCCCCGACCAGCTCGCGCGGCTGCTCGGGTTCATCAGCGGGGAGCAGACCGACCACCCCGGCGTGCACGCCGTCCCCGGCGAGGGCAGCGGTGCGGCGCCGTTCCTGCTCGCCACCGGGGCGGGCGCGGCCACGGCGGCCGAACTGGGCCTGCCGCTGGTCATCGCGCCCGTGGGCGGGGTGGAGCGCATGGCCGGACTGGTCGCGGACTACCGCGCCGCCTTCCGCCCCTCGCGGTGGGCGCCGCGCCCCTATGTGGTGGTGTCGGGCAACGTCGCCGTCGCCGGCACCCCCGAGGCGGCCCGCCGCCTGCTGGTGCCCGAGGCGTGGTCGTTCGCCTACTCGCGCACCCACGCGGTGTTCCCGCCGCTGGAGAGCGCCGAGGACGTCGAGGCGCGGCAGATGACCGACCGCGAGCGCGCCCGCTTCGACGAGGCCATGGCCGGGCACGTCCACGGCACCGAGGACCAGGTGGCCGAGCAGCTCGCCGACCTGGTGGGGCGCACCGGCGCCGACGAGGTGCTGGTGACCCTGAGCACCTACGACCGCGCCGAGATGCTGGACTCCTACACCCGCCTGGCGCGCCTGGCAGGCCTGGCGGGGCGGCCGGCCGCGCGCCGGGCGGCCGCCACCGCCGCCGGCTAGCGCGGCGGGCCCCCGCGGCGGCGCCGGTCCGCTCCGCCTCAGTCGACGAGGTCCCGCTCGCGCAGCAGGTCCAGGACGCGGCGCACGGCCGGCGCGCAGCGGTCGCGGTCGGCGTGGGCCAGCCACGCGAGGTCGGCGATCTCGTTGGCGGGCGCCGGCTCGCCGGTGTGGTCGGCGGTGTAGCAGGACAGCCGCACCCGGGTGCCCGCGGGGCGGTTGTCGGCGGCCTCGTCGACCACCGCGAACGGGGCGATGGTGCCGGGCACCAGTTCCACCCCGGTCTCCTCGGCGACCTCCCGGGCCACCGCGGCCTCGTCGCTCTCGCCGGGCTCGCGCTTGCCGCCGGGCAGGTAGTACCGCTCCAGGCCGATCGTGCGGACGCACAGCAGCCGCCGGTCGCGCACGTGCACCCAGGCCAGGGCGTCGATCACGGGAGCGGGGGCCGCCGATTCACGTGGTGCCATGGTGCCGAGCCTACGGCGGGCGCCGCGCGGCGGGCGGCCCGGGGTGGTGGGCCCGCGGGCGGATCGCGCCGGGCGGGAACCGGCGGGCCGCCGCGCGCGTCCAACCCGTTCGTGCAGGATCTTTTCAACACGGCCCCCATCGTGGTGAAGCAGCCCAAGCGCTTCTTCATCGACGAGTCGGAGTACCACTGCTACGACCGCAACGGCCGGCACCTCGCCCACGTGCACGAGGTCGGGCTGGACGGCGGCATGAAGGCGCTGCGGTTCATGGCGGGCAACACCGCCGGCTTCGCGCGCAAGCTGATGGTCAACGACGCCTGGCGCCGCCCGCGCCTCTACATCGAGAAGTCGTGGGCGCTGTGGACGGCCTCCACCACCATCGCCCACCCCGACGGCACCCCGATCGGCTACATCGACCAGGACTTCAAGCTGTTCAAGGCGGGGTTTCGGCTGCTGGACCCCTGGAAGCGGCACCTGGGCACGATCAAGGGCGACTTCTGGGGCTTCGACTTCAAGATCGTCGACCACACCGACCACGAGATCGCCAAGGTCAACCGGCAGGTGGCCGACCTCGGCGACCTGTTCACCGCCGCCGACACCTACGTGCTGTGGCCGCGCTACCCCACGCTGCCCGAGCCGCTGAAGACGCTGGTCATCGCGTCGGGCATCACCGTGGACCTGGTGCTGGCCGAGGGCAAGCGCTAGGCGGGGCGCGCGGGGCCGCGCTAGGACCCCAGCCGGTCCAGCGCGGCGCGGTCCTCCTCGCCGAAGCGCTCCTCCAGCTCCTCGGGCGAGGCGTCCACGTCGATCCGGGACACCGGCACCCCCCGCGCGGTCTCGATCGCGCCCAGGCGGCGCAGCGCGCGGTCGGCGGCGTACTCCATCAGCTCGGTGTCGGAGAGCATGTACTGCTTCTCCTCCTCGCTGGGCGGCGGCTCGCTGCCCCGCCGCACCGACGACGTCACCAGCGGCAGCAGTTCGTTGACGCGCTCGGAGACCACGTCCCAGTTGGCGGGGTCGGCGGCCACGTGCCGGCGGCAGGTGAAGGTGCCCCACGCCATGTGGCGGCGCTCGTCGTCGCCGATGCGCTTGATGATCTGCCGCATGCCGGGGAAGATGCCGCGCGCCGTGCACACGTGGTTCCAGGCGTGGTAGCCGGTCAGCGCGAGCGAGCCCTCGATGATGTGGTTGTAGGTGACCGAGGCGCGCACCTGGTTGCGCGGGCCGGGGTCCTCCAGCAGCGCGTTCAGCGCCGCCGGCAGCTCGGCGTAGAACAGCGCGCGGTAGCCGGGGTTGGTGTCGACGAAGGAGTGCAGGTCCTCGCTGATGCCCACGGCGTCCAGCCACATGCGGAAGACCTGGACGTGCTTGGCCTCCTCGAACGCGAACTGGGTCAGGTACATCTCGTCGCCGATGCGGCCCTCGGCGGCCATCGCCCGGATGAAGGGCTGGATGTCCTCGGTGACCGCCTCCTCGCCCGCCACGAACAGCGCGCACAGCCGCATGATGCGCAGCCGCGCCTCCTCGGGCAGCCGCCTCCAGTCCTCGGCGTCGCGGCTCATGTCGATGTCGGCGGGGTCCCAGAACCGGGCGTTGCCCTTGCGGAACAGCCGCAGCGGGAAGGAGTCCCAGTTGAGGCCGCGGGCGCGCAGCGAGTGGAAGCCCTGGCGGGTCTCGGGGACCGGGGAGAGGGCCGCGGTGTCGGCGAGGTCGGTCATGGGGGCACCTCCGTGTCGTGTGTGCCACCCCATCATTGGACACGAAAGTGATCTGTGTAAAGGAGGGTCGGTAGGCGGGGCGGCGCCCGCGGACGGCGCGGGCGCGGCGGCGGGCGCGATACGGTCTTCTTCGTGCGCCCCGCCGCACCGCGGCGTGCCGCCCGCCCGCGCGTCCCCGCCCGCCGGGAAGACACAGGAGACCAGGAGACAACGTGTTCTGCGGCGATCCGGACAGTTCCGGCTATGCCTCCTGCGCCGAACAGGAGGCCCTCTTCGTCATCGCGTCGCTGATCCCGGCGATGCTCGCGCTGGTCCTCATGGTCGCCGCGTTCGCCACCCCGGCCGTGCGCCGGAACCCGTCGCTGCGCGCGCAGACCCTGGGCTACTCCCTGGTCGCCTGGTGCATCGCGGGGTTCACGATCGTCCTGGGCGCGCTGCCCCCGCTGTAGCCCGGCGGCGTCTACAGTTCGTCGCCGGCCAGTACGTCGTCGGCGTCGGCGATGCGGTAGGCGTAACCCTGCTCGGCCAGGAACCGCTGGCGGTGCGCCGCGAAGTCCTGGTCGATGGTGTCGCGCGCGGTCACCGCGTAGAACCGGGCGGTGCGGGAGTCGGCCTTGGGCCGCAGCAGCCGGCCCAGCCGCTGGGCCTCCTCCTGGCGGGAGCCGAAGGACCCCGACACCTGGATGGCCACGGCCGCCTCGGGCAGGTCGATGGAGAAGTTGGCGACCTTGGACACCACCAGCGTGGTCAGCTCGCCCGAGCGGAACGCGTCGAACAGCCGCTCGCGCTCCTTCACGCGGGTCTCGCCCTTGATCACCGGCGCGCCCAGCGCCTCGCCCAGTTCGTCCAGCTGGTCGATGTAGGAGCCGATGACCAGCGTCTGCTCCCCGGAGTGGCGGCGCACCAGCGCCCGCACCACCTCGGTCTTGGCCGCGGTGGAGGCGCAGAAGCGGTAGCGGTCCTCGGGCTCGGCGGTGGCGTAGGCCAGCCGCTCGGAGTCGCTGAGGTTGACCCGCACCTCGACGCAGTCGGCCGGGGCGATCCAGCCCTGGTTCTCCATGTCCTTCCACGGCGCGTCGTAGCGCTTGGGGCCGATCAGGGAGAACACGTCGCCCTCGCGGCCGTCCTCGCGCACCAGGGTGGCGGTCAGGCCCAGGCGGCGCCGCGCCTGGAGGTCGGCGGTCATGCGGAAGATCGGCGCGGGCAGCAGGTGCACCTCGTCGTAGACGATCAGGCCCCAGTCGCGCGCCTCGAACAGCTCCAGATGGGTGTGGACGCCCTTCCGGCGCGCGGCCATGACCTGGTAGGTGGCGATGGTGACCGGCCGGATCTCCTTGCGGGTGCCGGAGTACTCGCCGATCTCGTCCTCGGTGAGGGTGGTGCGGCGCAGCAGTTCGCTGCGCCACTGGTGCACCGAGACGGTGTTGGTGACCAGGATGAGCGTGGTGGTCTTGGCCAGCGCCATCGCCGCCGCGCCCACGATGGTCTTGCCGGCGCCGCAGGGCAGCACCACCACGCCCGAGCCGCCGGAGTAGAAGCTCTCGGCGGCCTCGCGCTGGTAGCCGCGCAGCTCCCAGTCGCCCTCGGCGAGGTCGATGGCGTGGGCCTCGCCGTCGACGTAGCCGGCGAGGTCCTCGGCCGGCCAGCCGAGCTTGAGCAGGGCCTGCTTGAGGTTGCCGCGCTCGCTGGGGTGCACCGCCACGGTGTCGGGCTCGACGCGCTCGCCGAGCATGCCCTTGACCTTCTTGGCGCGCACGACCTCCTCCAGCACCGCCTGGTCCAGGGCGTGCAGCACCAGGCCGTGGATGGGGTGCGCCTGGAGGCGCAGCCGGCCGAAGCGGTCCATGGTCTCGGCGATGTCGACCAGCAGGGAGTGCGGCACCGGGAACCGGGAGTACTTGATGAGGGCGTCGACGACCTGCTCGGCGTCGTGCCCGGCGGCGCGCGCGTTCCACAGCGCCAGCGGGGTGACCCGGTAGGTGTGCACGTGCTCGGGGGCGCGCTCCAGTTCGGCGAAGGGCGCGATGGCGCGGCGGCACTCGTCGGCGAGTTCGTGGTCGACTTCGAGCAGGAGGGTCTTGTCGGACTGGACGATCAGGCAGGACACACGTACCTCGCAGCAGGGGTAAGGGCAGGCGGGCCGCCCACGGCGCGCCGGGGCGTGTAACACCGGGACCGCCCGCGATATGCCCGCGCCGCGTCACCGCGTCAACCCTACGCGGTGCCGGGGCGGGAGGCGGGGAGACACGGACGCGGGCCGCGCGGGAGGAGCGGGGGCGGGGCCGCCGGGGAGGGCGGCCGGGGTCACAGCAGGGCGAGGATCACCATGACCGCCGCCGCGAGGATCACGCACATCAGCGCGATGTAGACGAACGTGCAGCCCCACATGTAGCGGATGCAGCGCTCGACCTCCATGGGCTCGGAGGTGCGGGTGAGCGCGAGGATCCCGTAGGCGATGCCCGGGACGTTGACCAGCAGCACCAGCAGCGGAAACCCCAGCAGCACGAACAGCATGGGAAACGCCAGCGTGGCCAGGGAGCACAGCAGGCCGGCGACGGCGGCGCCGACGCGGGCGGGCGGGCCCGTGTACTCGGGGGTGCGCGGCGTGGGCGGCGGCAGGCCGCGGCCGGGCCCGTGGCCGGCGCGGCCGTAGGCGGCGGGCGGCGCGCCGAGAAGAGGGCCGCCGCCCACCGGCGGGCCGAGGGGCGCGGAGCCGGTGCCCGCGCTCCCCGGGCCGCCGCCCGTTCGGCCGAGGCCGCTCCCGGGCTCGCTGTCCCAGTAGCCGCGGGGGCGCGGCAGTGGGTCGCTCATCGGTTGCCCGCCTTTCGGGTCGTCCGGGCGGCGCGCGCGGAGGGGCGCCGCGGTGGCCGCCCCTCGGCAGTGGCGCGCGCCCGCCGCCGCTGCCCGCCAGGGTAGTGTCCGCCGGGCCGGTGCGGGCAAGCGGCGGCGGTGCCCGGTGGGCGGCCGCTGGGGCCCACTGCCCCGTGCGGGCGGCTCGACACCGCCGGGCGGCCGAATCGGCGGGCGGCGGTCAGTAGCCGACGCCGACGACGCCCTCGAACAGCGAACCGGCCTGGGTGAGCAGCCACAGACTCATGACCACCATGACGGTGAACATCACGGCGGCGGCGCCCAGGGCGTACCAGGAGTAGCGGGTGAGGGTCTCGGCCTCGGCGTAGCGGCCCTGGTCGCGCTTGTGTCCGGCGCGGACGGCGAACACGATGCCGATGACCCCGAAGATCCAGTTGGCGCAGCACAGGAACGTCAGCGCGTGCAGGATCAGCGCCATGGTGGGGCTGCTCGCCCCGGCGGCGGGCGCGGGCTCGGCCCGGTCCGCGGCGCGGTCGGGGTCGCGGTCGGTGCCGCGCTCGTCGGGGTCGCGGTCGGCGCGGCGGGTGTCCGGTGCGCTGCCGGAACCGGGGCGGCCGGCTGGGCGGTCGTCGGCGGGGCGCCACCGCGGTCCGCCCTCGGCGCGGGCGCCGGAGGGGGAGCCGGGCGCGGGAGCGGGCCGGGCACCGGGGGGTTCGGGCGGCTCGGCGCGCCCACCGGGCGCGGGAGCCGGGCGCGGCGCGGGGGCCGGCGGCTCGGCGCGGTCGCCGCCCCAGGGTGCGGCGGCGGGCCGTTCGCCGCGCGCGGGGCGGTCGCCGCCCGGGTCGCGCCGCCCGGCGCCGGGGGCCTCGCCTGGGCCCGTGCCGGAGGGGTCGCGGGGGCCGCGCGGCTCTCCGTCCTGCCCGCGCCCGGCCTCGCGCCGGCGCGCGCGGTACCCCGGCGGCGGCTCGTCCCGAGGAGAGGAGGCGCCGGGCGGCAGCGAATGGTTGCTCATAGGGGGTTCCCTCTTCGCGGATCCGTGGGCGTGGGGCGGGTGCCGGTACTTGTCGCACCTCCTATCTCATCAGAGATCCGGCCGCCGTCCGCGCCGGGACAAGGCGTCGCGCCGTCCGGACGCCCGGCGGCCGGCGCTGGCCGGCCCGGCGGCGCGGACGTCGCCCGCGGTGCGCGATCGCGGAAGGAACCGTTCCGCAATGGCTCCTACGGTGCTCCTGCCGGCGGCGGGAGGCGCACCGCGTCCCGCCGCCGGCGCGTCCGGTGGCCGAACCGCGCCACCGCGGGACCGCACAAGGAGCAGCCATGGGCACCGACACCGCCGCAGTCACCGACATCCGCCCCTTCACCGTCGAGGTGCCGGGGGCCGACCTCGACGACCTGCGCGAGCGGCTGGGGCGCACGCGCCGGCCCCGGGAGCTTCCGGGGCAGGGGTGGGACCGGGGCGCGCCGCTGCCGTTCCTGCGCGGCCTGGCGGAGTACTGGCGCACCGGGTTCGACTGGCGCCGCCGGGAGCGGGAGCTGAACGCCCTTCCCCAGTTCACCGCCGACATCGGCGGCCAGACGGTGCACTTCGCGCACGTGCGCTCGCCCGAGCCGGACGCCACGCCGCTGCTGCTCAACCACGGGTGGCCCAACTCGCTCGTGGAGTTCCTGCCGCTCATCGGCCACCTCACCGACCCCCGCGCCCACGGCGCCGACCCCGCCCGCGCGTTCCACGTGGTGGTGCCCTCGGCACCGGGGTTCGGCTTCTCGGCGGCGCCCTCGGCCACCGGGTGGTCGGTCGCCCGCACCGCCGGGCTGTGGGCGCGGCTGATGCGGGCGCTGGGCTATGAGCGCTACGGCGTGCAGGGCGGCGACCTGGGCGCCTACGTCGCCCCGGCGGTGGCCGAGGCCGACCCCGACCGCGTCACCGGCGTCTACATCACCGCCGGGATCGGGTTCCCGACCGAGGCCGACGTGCCCGGCATGACGCCCGATGAGCTGGCCCACTACGAGCGGATGCGGCAGTGGTCCACCGGCGGCCTGGACCACCACGCCCTGCTGCGGCGGGGGCCGCAGACGTTCGACTACGGGTGGGCGGACTCCCCGGTGGCCCTGCTCGGCTGGATGGCGCACAAGTTCCAGGAGTTCCACGTCTCCCAGGGCGTGTTCACCGACGTGATCGACCGCGACCTGTTCCTCGCCAACGTGTCGCTGTACTGGTTCACCCGGACGGCCGGGACGTCGTCGTGGCCGATGTACGACACCGAGGACTCCCCCTGGCCGGCGGGGCAGCGGCACGTGCCCACCGGGGTCTACTCCGGCCCGCCCGGGATCCGCCGCCTGGCGGAGCTGCGCAACGACGTCGTGCACTGGCCCGAGCACAACCCCGGGCGGCACCACTTCGTCACCATGGAGTCGCCCGGGCCCTACGCGGCCGACCTGCGGGCGTTCTTCGCCGAGGTCGGGTGAGCGCGGCACCGCCCGCACCGGCCCGTGACGCCCGGCGGGCGGGCCGGTGCGGGGGCGGCGGCGTCACCGCAGGCCGGTGGCAAGTTCGGTGTCCACGCCCAGGCGGTAGCCGCCGGTGAACGCGACGGTGATCCGCTCGGCGGCCCAGTCGACGTGCTCGACGCGCACGGGCTCGTCCGCGCCGCCGGTGCCCGCGGGCGCCGTGACCTCGTGGAAGTAGGAGTCGGGGTCGTGGCCCAGGCGCAGGGTGTAGCGGTCGCCGCCGAGGGCGGGGCGGCGCACCAGCACGATTTCGACCGGTACCGGGTCGGCGCCGGAGCCGGGGGTGTCGGGGTCGTAGCGGACCCCGGCGTCGGCCGAGGAGAGCCGCTGGACCTCCTCGGTGAACAGGTCGAGGTCGACCAGCGGGAGGTCGCCCAGGCCGATCACCACGCCCACCGGCAGGCTGACGAGGGCGGCGGCCGCCGCGGCGGCCAGGGTGCGGCCCGGCCGCGCGGGGGCGGGCGGCGGAGGCGCGGCCGGGTGGCCGGGGAGGGCGGGGTCGTCGGAGGAGGTCACGCGGGGTCTTTCGGGGGGTCGGCGGGGGAGTCGAGGTCGGCCACCCCGGTGATGCGGTGCACGGCGAAGCGGTGCACCGCCGCGCGGGTGGCGTCGTAGGCGGTGAGGAAGCCGCCCTCGACCCGGGCGGGCTCCACGATGCGGCTGCTCGCGCGGCCGTCGGAGTCCAGGTAGCCGATCCAGACCCGGCGGCCCTCGGTGGCCGCATGGGCGAGCACGCTCAGGGTGGCGGCCGTGGACGAGCGCGGCGGGGCGGAGTCGGGGGCGGGCACGGGGCGGCGCCGGGCGGTGGCGGCCTCGTCGCCCGCGCGCACCGCCCGTACCGCCGCCATGCGCAGCTCCGGCCCGGGCGGCGCGGGCTCCTCCTGGTCGCGCCCGGCCGGCGGCGCGGCGCGGGGGTCGGCGCGGCGCGCCTCGGGGCGGGTGAGCTGCACGGTGCCGTCGGCGGCCTCGGCCACGGGGTGGTAGCCGAGTTCGGCCAGGCGGGCCATGAGGACCGGGCGCGTCGTGCGCGAGGCGAGCACGGTGGGCGCCAGGCGGAACAGTCCGAGGTCGGCGGCGCGGCGGTCGCTGTGGAGTTCGTCCAGCACGGTGGGTTCGTCGCAGCGCAGGTAGCTGGAGGCGGTGCCGATGCGCAGCCGGCCGTGCCGCCGGGCGACGTCGGCCACCAGGTAGCGCAGGGGCTGGGGGAGTTCGGTGGCGGAGTGGCGCTCCAGCATCGCGATCAGGTCGTCGGCGCCGCGCCCGGCGTCGAGGGCGCGGCGGACGGAGTCGGCGCTGAACCGGTACACGGTGGCCCCGCCCGTGGACTCCACGTCCGCCGACAGCGCGAGTTCGCGGGCGAGTTCGGGCACGAGCGGGCCGGGCGCCACCGCCGTGAGGTCGCCCTGGACCAGGATGCGGTCCAGAGGGCGGGGGAGTTCGGCGGCCAGGAGTTCGCCGGCCCGGGTCTTGTCGCGTTCGGCGAGCGGGGTGTCCTCGGTGCCGGCCTCCTCCAGCAGCGCGCGGGCGTGCGGCGCGAGCGCGCCCGCTCCGGTCAGGCCCAGCAGCGCGGCCTCGCGCAGCGCGGTGTCGACGAGTTCGGTGTAGGCGGCGCCCTGGCGGCGCGGCCGGAGCCAGGCGAGCCGGGCGGCGACCGCGTCGGGCGCGGGCGCGGTGCCCTCGGGCGCGGCGGCCAGCGCCAGCAGCACGTCCACGCGGACCTCGGGCGCCGAGCGGCGGTCCAGGCCGGGGCCCAGGATGGTGCGGGGACGGCCGCGGGCGTCGCGGGTGCCGTTGAGGGAGGCGACACGGGGCGAGCGCAGCCACGCCTCGGCCAGCCGCAGCCAGCGGCGTTCGCCGGGGGACTCCCGCCACAGGTCGAAGTCGGGGGTGGGCAGCCACTCGCCGTCGACCTCGCCGCTGGCGGCCAGGAGCCCGGCGGCGTGCGCGGTCTCGATGAGCACGGCGGCGCCGGTGTCGTCGGTGTCGAGGTCGCGGGCGGCGCGGCGGAGGTCGCGGGTGCCCAGGCCGCCGCTGCGCAGCACCCCGGGCGGGTCCTCCGACCAGCGCTCCAGCAGCTCCTCGACGGAGCGCAGCACGGTGAAGACCTGGCCGGCGGCCGCCCGCATGGCGGTGGCGGGGTCGGCGGGGCGGCCCTCCAGCGGCGGGGGGTCGGCCGGGACCTCCGTGAACAGCCGCCCGCCGCGCAGGTGCAGGGCGACCTCGCGGGGCAGCGCGACGGTGTCGGCGCCGACGGGCACCAGCAGCGCGAGGGCGAGCAGCCGGTCGATGGGCGAGGCCGCCGAGGCCAGGCCGGTGCGGCGGTCGGCGCCGGAGACGGTGCCCTGGGGCGGACCCCAGACGAGGCGGTCGAGCACGGGGCGTGCGTCGGGACCGGCCAGGGCCAGGAGGTCGTCGATGCGGCCGGGGGCGGTCAGCGCGGCCGCGATCCGCTCAGCGGGGTCGCCCTGGGCGTAGCCGGTGGGCAGGCCGAGATCGGCGGCGACGGGGTTGAGGCGCTCGGCCGGGCGCTCGCCCAGCAGGGCCCGCAGCGGCGGCCCCAGCCCGGCGGGGGCGCGCAGGATGTCGCGCAGCACGGCGACCGGGCGCAGGCGGCCGGAGTCGCGCCAGACCAGTGCCAGGGACAGGAGGTCGGCCACGGCCTCGCCGACGCGTTCGGCGGGTGCGGGCACCGCCGCGGCGAGCCGGTCGGGGTGGACGCCGGGGCCGCCGGCCATGCGGTCGTCGCCCAGCGCGACCAGGCCCTCCAGCACGCACAGGGTGAACCGGTCGAGCCGGTCGAGCACGCGCAGGACGGCCGGGCGCGCCGTGGCCCGCGCGGCGAGCGCGCCGATGTCGGCGGGCACGGGGGTGACGAGGTCGGGCCGGTAGGCGAAGAGCGCCGCCAGCTCTGCGTCGGACCGCTGCCGCAGCCAGGAGGTGAAGGTAGGGGGGCGCCCGCTCGTGCCACCGGGACCCGGATCGGCGTGGTCGATCATTTTCTCAACGCTATGCGATGCCCCCACCCGGCGCAGGCCCGATCCGCCCCCTGTGGACGGCCACCGCCCGAGCGGGATGGGTGCCGCCCGGCCGCACCCGCGCCGCCGCCCGGCACCTCTGCCGCCCGCCGGGCCGGGGAGCCGGGTGGCGGGCGGCGCCGCCGGTGCCATCGGCGCTAACGGCGCTAACGGTGCTAACGGAGCTACCGGTGTTACTCGAAGTCCACGCGCACGGAGCGGGCGCCCTGGAGCGGGGGGATCCACTGGGTGTCGTCGCGGCCGGAGCCCAGGGTGCTGCCGGTGCAGTCGGGGCCGGTGTAGAACGCGTAGACGGCGATCGGCTCGGAGTCGATGAAGCTGACCATGCGCGGGCCGTCGAAGGTGTGGCAGCCGTCGTTGAGGGTCAGGCTGTCGTAGCCCAGGCCGGGCAGCGCGTAGGTCTCCAGCGTGCCGGAGGACGCGCCGGTGGCACCGGGTGCGGCGGTCTCGGCGCCGGCGGGGGCGGAGAGGGCGGCGGCGGCCAGGGCCGCGCCGATCAGGGTCGTGATGCGGGTACGGGCGCGCATGCTGCCTCCTGGTGTGGCTGGGAGCCGCCGGATCGGCCGGGTGTGCCGTGCGGCGCGGTCGGTGGTGCCCCCGGCCGTCCGCGCGGCGCGCGGACGGCCCCGCACCGTGTCCGCTGCGGGCCCTCGGCGCGTGGGCCCGTCCGGCCCGCGGGCACGGCGCCGCGTCCCGGCGCGGGCTCACGCGGGCGCGGGAGCGCCCCGCGTGCGGCCGGTACGGAAGCGGGGCTTCCATCTATACACTCCGTGCCGTCACTTCGCCGCTACTTTCGGTCGCGGGTTGGGTTTTTCCCGGCCGTCCGCAACCGGGTCCGAAGTGCGGTCGGGCGCTCGGCCGCCTTCGGCGGCGCCCGATCTTGCGGCACTATGGGGACCTATGACCGAGCGGGCCGAGCAGTTGGTGCTCCAGTACCTGTCGCGGGTCGGGGACGCCGCCTACGGTGTCCTGCCCTCGCGCCGGCGAGCGGCCTACCTCGGCGAACTCCGCCGGCGGATCCTGAGCGCGTGCGCCGACGCCGGCGCCGAGACCCACGAGGACGTGCTGCGCGTGCTGCGCGGCTTCGGCCGCCCCGCCGACCTCGTGGCGCGCGAGCTCCGCTCCGGCCAGGCCGCGGCCTCCGGTGCCGCTGCGGTGCGGCCGGAGTCCGAAACCGGGGCGAAGGGGGACCAGGCCGACCAGGGGGACGAGAGGGGCGCGGCGGACCCCGCCTCCGCGCCGCCCGGCCGCCCCCACCGCCCGCCGCCGCCCTGGCGCGGCGGCCCCGCGCGGGCCTCCGCGCTGCGCCGCGCCCGCGACGGCGCCGCCCGCCCGGGCGCGGCCCTGCTGTCCGGGTTCTCGCCCGCGCCGCTGCGCCGCCATCCCCCCGAAGTGCTGGCCGTGGTGCTCTACCTGGTGAGCGGTGCCGTGGGCGCGGCCGCCGCGGCCTGGCCGGTGGGCGCCGCCATCGTCGCGCTGAGCCGCGCGTGGTCGGCCCGCGACAAGGCGATCGGCCTGGGCGTGCCTCTCACCGCAACCCTCGTGGGCATGTCCCTGTGGCGGGGCGACGCCGTCTACATCGACCAGGTCATCGCGGGGTCGCTGGCGGCGACCGGCGTGGTCGGCCTGCGGCTGGCGGCCTTCTGCTGCGGCTGCTACCTCGCCGTGCGCCTGGCCCGGCTCGGCGACCGCTGAGCGCGTGGGTCAGTCGTTCGCCAATTCTCCGGAATATCGGCGTTGACCTGCGTTTTCCTACGAGTGAGGACCTACCTGCCGGGTAATCATGGACCTGCGTGCCGATACGGATTCGTACCGCTATCGACCGAACTGGCGGCGTCGTGCCCGTGACGGACACAGCGCTGTCCGGGTCGGCGGCGGTCGCCGGTTCCGCCGGGTCCCGTCCCAATACTCCGCAACCAGCGGTACCGGGGGCACCGCCGATCGAGGGGTCCGGAGATCCGCGTCCGGACCCCTCATCCGTGTGCGCTCCCGCCGCCCCGGCCGGGCGCCCCGCCCCGCCCGGTTTCACACCGCTTCGCGGTGGCCGGTAGCGGCCGTCCCCGACCCCTGCCGGAACGCACCGCCGCACGGGATTTCACCGTGGAAATCGCTCGCCCGCCGGGAACGCGGCGCACTAGCCTGAAAAGGGCCCTATGGGAAGATAAGGGCCACTCCAACGACGGCGAGAGCGTGAGGTCACCCGTGCCCACCGGCAAGGTCAAGTGGTACGACAGCGACAAGGGTTTCGGCTTTCTCACCCGCGACGACGGCGGTGAGGTCTTCGTGCACTCCTCCGCGCTGCCCGAGGGCGCCGAGGCGCTCCGCTCGGGCCAGCGGGTGGAGTTCGGCGTCGTCGAGGGCCGCAAGGGCGCGCAGGCGCTCCAGGTCCGGCTGCTCGACGCCCCGCGGTCGGTGGCCAAGGCCCAGCGCAAGAAGCCCGACGAGATGGTCGTGCTGGTCGAGGACCTCATCAAGCTCCTGGACGGCGTCTCCGGCACCTACCGCCGCGGCAAGCACCCCGAACGCCGCGAGGCCGCCAAGATCGCCCAGGTGCTGCGGATCCTCGCCGACGACCTCGAAGCGTGAACCCGCCCCTGCCGGGGCGCCCGGCGGCGCCCCGGCACCCCCGCGGACGTGACTCCCGACACATCCGCTCCGGACAGTCGGGCACAACCCCCGCCGCCTGCGACGTAACGGTCGACTATCGATCGGTGTGGTGGTCATGTCGGTGCCCGTTATCAGCGAAAATGAAGACGTGAGTCCAAGCCGTCGTTCTCCCGCACCAGACAAGGCATGCATGGAGGCGGTCGACCTCGCCCGCGCCGCGGCCGTCGAGATCGCCCGCGCGGAGTGGGTGGGCGAGCACCTCTCCGCCTACGTCGAGGGTGACCGTGTCGTCACCCACCTCTTCGCCTGCCTCGATCCCGCCTACAAGGGCTGGCACTACGCCGTCACCGTGGCGCGCGCCTCGCGCGCCAAGAAGGTCACGGTCAACGAGGCCGTCCTGCTGCCCGGCGGCGAGGCGCTGCTCGCCCCCGAATGGGTGCCGTGGAAGGAGCGCCTGCGCCCCGGCGACCTCGGCGTGGGCGACCTCCTGCCCAGCCCCGAGGACGACGACCGCCTGATGCCGGGCTACGCCCAGGTCCCCGACGACGAGCTCGCCGAGGACGGCGTCGACCGCCAGATGGTCTGGGAGCTGGGCCTGGGCCGCCCGCGCGTGCTCTCGGAGGCCGGCCGCGAGGCCGCCGCCGAGCGCTGGTACAACGGCGACGCCGGGCCGCGCAGCCCCATCGCCAGCGCCGCCCCCGCCCAGTGCGCCACCTGCGGGTTCATGACCCCGCTGGCGGGCGAGTTCCGGCGGATGTTCGGGGTGTGCACCAACGAGTTCGCCCCCGACGACGGCCGGGTCGTCTCCCTCGACCACGGCTGCGGCGCGCACTCCGAGGCCGCCCAGCCCGCCGCCGCCAACACCCAGCCGCCGATGCGGCCGGTCGTCGACGAGATGGGCTACGACCACATCGTCTTCGACGACACCACCGAGCTGGAACTCGTCTCCTCGGAGGGCTGAGGCCCGCCCGACACCGCCGGGGCCGCGCGCCCGCGCCCTCGGCCCGCCCGCTCAGCCGGCCGGAACCCGCGCGGGGTCCGGCCGGTCTTATCCGGGCGCACCCGCACCCGCGGGTGCGCCGGGCACACCACGCCGGTCCGCGACCGCGGCCGGACACGAGAGGAGCGGGTGAGTTGCGCAGCGAGCTGTTCAGCGAGCAGATGCGGGAGTCCCAGCACCGGGGCATGGCCCTGCAGAACCCCCGGATGCTGCGCGTCGGCCTTGACGGCGAGGTCTACGCGCGCCAGGGGTCGATGGTGGCCTACCAGGGCGACATCGACTTCGCCTACAAGGGGTCGGGCAGCATCGCCAAGTTCCTCAAGAAGTCGCTGTCGGGCGAGGGCGTCCCCCTGATGACCGTCTCCGGGCGCGGCGACGTGTTCTTCGCCCGCGACGCCTGGGAGATCCACGTCATCGACCTTGAGGGCGACTCCATCACGGTCAACGGCGAGAACGTGCTCGCGTTCGAGCCGGGCCTGGAGTGGGACATCCGCCGCGTCGAGGGCGCCGGGCTGGTCTCCGGCGGCCTGTTCAACACCGTGTTCAGCGGCACCGGGCGCATCGCCGTCGCCTGCCACGGCACCCCCGTGCTGCTCAACGTCGACCAGCCCACCTTCGTGGACCCCCAGGCCGCCGTCGCCTGGGCCGCGTCGCTGCGGACCGGCATGCGCCGCACCGTCAAGGCCGGCGCGCTGATCGGCCGCGGCAGCGGCGAGGCGTTCCAGCTGGCGTTCGAGGGCCAGGGCTTCGTCCTCGTCCAGGCGTCCGAGGGCGTGCCGCCCGCGCCGGCGAGCGCCTGAGGCGCGCCGGCCCCGGCCCACCGCGCGCCCGCCCGGCGGCGGGCGCGCCGCCAGGGTCCGACGACCCGCCGGGCCGCCCGGCGGAGTAGGAATTCCCACCGCGCACTCCCCTGTCCGTCCGCCGCCGAAGGCGGCATCATTCGCCTCGGCACCCGCGTACGGCGACCGCCTCCCGGCGGCGCCCAGCGCGTTTCGCGAACCCCTCCGAGAACGTCACCGGGGTCGCGTACCGTAGTGCAGCACCGACGTGGAGGAGTCGCCATGGCCCAAACGCACACCGACCCGTTCGGCACGGCCGAACTGCGGCGGCGCGTCCTCGCCGGCTGGGCCGACGCCCCCGCGCGGTTCCGCGAGGACGCCAACGCCGAAGAGGACTTCGCCCTCGGCGGCTACCGCGACCGCGTGGTGGTGGAGCTCGCGCAGAACGCCGCCGACGCCGCCCTGCGCGCGGGCGCCCCCGGCCGGCTGCGGCTGGAGCTGCGCGGCGACCGCCTCACCGCCGCCAACACCGGCGCCCCGCTCACCGCCGCCGGGGTGGAGTCCCTGTCCACCCTGCGCGCGTCGGCCAAGCGCGACGAATCCGCCCCGGGCGCCACCGGGCGCTTCGGCGTGGGGTTCGCCGCCGTGGCCGCCTACAGCGACGACATCACCGTCGCCTCCGCCGACGGCGCCGTGCGCTGGAGCGCCGACCTCGCCCGCGACACCGTCCGCACCGAGCTGCTCGACCCCGGCCGCGCGCCGGGGCTGGCCGGCGAACTGGAGCGGCGCGGCGGCCACGTCCCGCTCCTGCGGCTGCCCTTCCCCGCCGACACCCGCCCGCCGGCCGGCTACGACACCGAGGTCGCGCTGACCGCCCGCGACCCCGAGGCCGCCGACCGCCTGCGCGCCCTGCTCGACCACACCGGCCCCGCGCTGCTGCTGGCGCTGCCCGGCCTCGCCGAGGTCCGCATCGCCACCTCCGCCGGCGAACGCCTGCTCACCCGCGAGTCCGCCCCCGAGGGCGACGTGCTGACCCGCGTGGCGCACCTCGGCCCCGACGGCGCCGCCGACCCCGCCCGCACCCACACCGTCCGCTGGCGCACCGCCGCCCGCACCGGCCGGTTCGACCCCGACCTGCTGGCCGACCGCCCCACCGAGGAGCGCGACCGCCTCGACTGGAGCCTCACCTGGGCGGTGCCCGTCACCGCCGAGGGCGCCGCCGCGGCCCTGCCCGCCGGGGTGCCCGGCGTCGTGCACGCGCCCACCCCCACCGACGACCGCCTGGCCGTGCCCGCGCTGCTCATCGGCACCTTCCCGCTGGGCGCCGACCGCCGGCGCGTGGCCGCCGGCCCGGTGGCCGAGGCGCTGATCGCCGAGGCCGCCGCCGGCTACTGCGAACTCCTGTGCCGCGTGGAGCCCCGCTCCGCGCTCGACCTCGTGCCGCCCGCGCTGCCCGGCCAGGGCGAGTTCGACGCCCGCTTCCGCGCCGCCGTGGCCAAGCCGCTCGTGGACACCCCGTTCCTCACCACCGCCGAGGGCGAACCCGTGCGCCCCCGCGACGCCGTGGTCCTCGACGGCGGCCCCGAGGTCGTTGCCGCCCTGGCGGGCCTGGTCACCACCGCGCTGCCCGGCGACCTCAACACCCGCCACCCCGCGCTGGCCCAGCTGCGGGTGCGCCGCCTGGGCCTGGCCGAGCTGGCCGACCTGCTCTCCGACCTCGACCGCGACCCCGCCTGGTGGGCCCGGCTGTACGCCGCCCTGCGCGCCGCCGGGCAGCGCGGCGCCGACCTCGGCGAGCTGGGCGCCCTGCCGGTGCCGCTGGTCGACGGCCGGCTGGTGCGGGGCCCGCGCGGGCTGCTGGTGCCCTCGCCCGACGACTTCGGCGACGGCCTCGACCTCGCCGCGCTCGCCCCGCTGGGCCTGCGCATCGTCCACCCCGAGGCCGCCGACCCCCTTTTGGAGCGGCTGGGCGCGGTCGCGGCCGGCCCCGCCGCGGTCCTGGCCGACCCCCGCACCCGCGCCGCCGTCGAGCACTCCCTGGACGCCGACGACCCCGACCTCATCGCCGCACCGGTGCTGGAGCTGGTGGCCATGGCCCAGACCGCCGCCGCCGACTCCCCCTGGCTGGCCGAACTCGCCCTGCGCGACGACGAAGGCGGCTACTCCGTGGCCGGTGAGCTGCTGCTGCCCACCAGCCCGCTGCGCGACATCTTCGTGCCCGACGCCCCCTTCGGCGTGGTCGCCGACGACCTGGTCGACCGCTACGGCGCCGGTGTGCTGGGCCTGGTGGGGGTGCTCGACTCCTTCGCGGTGGTCCGCGCCGCCGACCTCACCCTGGGCCCCGACTCCGCCGACCTCTCCCGCGACCCCCGCCTGGAGGGCCTGAACGGCCTTGAGGAGTGGGCCGAGGACGTCGCCGAGCGGCTGGGCGACCCCGACCTCCCGCCGGTGGTCACCGAGTTCGCGGCAGTGGCCGACCTGGAGTTCGTACGCGACGACCGCTGGCCGCAGGCGCTGGAGCTGCTGTCGGGCCCGCTGCTGCGCGACACCGTCACCACCCCCGCGCGGGTGCTGGACGGTGGCGGCCGCGTGGCCGACGTCCCGCCCTACACCGCCTGGTGGCTGCGCACCGGCGCCGTGCTGGCCGGGCGCCGCCCCACCGAGCTGCGCACCGCCGACGCCGAACCCGTGCTCGCCGACCTCTACGACCCCGCGCCCGAGGGCCTGGACCCCTACCTGGCCGCCGCGCTGGGCGTGCGCTCCACGCTGGCCGACCTGCTGGCCGACCCCGACGGCCCCGACGACCTCCTGGAGCGCATGGCCGACCCCGACCGCCACGTCGCGCGCGGCGAGCTTCGGGCGCTGTGGACCGCGCTGGCCGAGGTCGACGCCGACCGCGTCGCCCCGCCCGAGCGGGTGCGGGCGCTGCGGGGCGGCGCGATCGTGCTGGCCGACCCCGAGGACACCGTGGTGGTCGACCTCCCCGAGCTGCTGCCGCTGCTGGCCGACCGCCCGCTCGTGCTCGCCCCCGCCTGGGCCGCGCCGGCGCTGGCCGACGTCCTCGACCTCGCCCTGGCCAGCGAGGAGGTCGAGGGCCGCATCACCTCCATCGGCGAGGTCCGCCCGGTGCCCGCCGAGGTCGCGGCGTTCGTCGACACCGGCGCCCACACCTATGTCCACCACGACGAGCTGACCGTCGACAACACCCCCACCGAGTGGTTCTGCGAGGGCACCACCGCCCACGCCTCCACACCCGAGGGCCTGGCCCGCGCGCTGTGCCGGATCGCGGGCCGGTGGGCCGACCGCCACCTGGTGGCCGCGGTGCTGCGCGACCCCGACGCCCTGCCCGTGCTGCTGGCCGAGGCCGACCTCGACTAGGGCGGGCCAGGGCGCACCGGGGCGGCGCCGGGCGGCGGCCCAATCCCCCCGCCCCGGCCGCCTGGGTCAGCGCGCGACGCGGAAGAACCCCTCGGCGATCAGCGAGCGCAGCACGTCGGGGGTGCGCCGGCGCACCTCGCCGGGGTCGCGGTCGATCAGCTCGGCGATGGCGTCGAGCAGCGGGCCCACCGGCATCGTGCCGTCGCACACCCCCGCCAGCGCCGCCTCGATCGTGCCGACCTGGGCCACCCGCCGCAGCCCGCCGCGCTGGCGCAGCAGGATCCGCTCGGGGTCGGGCGCCCCGGGCACGGCGATCCGCTCCTCCACCACGCCCGGCGCCAGCGCCACGTGCGCGCTCAGCAGCGCGGCGTCGGTGAGCCGGTGCGCGGTCATGGCGCCGTTGACCACGTCGGGCAGGTAGCGCCCGACCGGCTGCTCGATCTCGTGGCGGAACTCCTCGACCCGTACCGCGGCGTCCTGGGCGGCGTCGTTGCGCAGGCAGATCCAGCCGAACCCGATGGCGCGCACGCCCGCGCGCTCGAAGTAGTCCAGCCAGGCGTCGTAGCGGCGGTAGTACTCGGGGGTGCCGGTCTCGCAGGAGTCGCGCAGCCACAGCTCCACGTACTCGGCGGGGTCCTGGACGTCGCGCTGCACCACCCAGCCCGAGCAGCCGGTGCCGGTCACCCACGCGCCCACCCGGTCGCGCCAGTCCTCGCCCTCCACGTGGAGCCAGTTCGCCAGGATCTGGCACCAGCCGCCGTCGGTGAGGTGCGCGGGCGCCTGGCGCACCAGTTCGGCGCACACCGCGTCGTCGGCGAAACCGGACTCCCGGTAGGTGTAGCGCGCCGATCCGGGCGAGATCACGAACGGCGGGTTGCACACCACGAGGTCGAAGCGCTCCCCGGCGACGGGCTCGTACATCGAGCCCTCGCGGGAGCGCACGTTGGGGACCTCCGACAGCGCCCAGCTGATCTCGGCCAGGCGCAGGGCGCGCGGGTTGACGTCGGTGGCGGTGACGTCGGCGGCGCGGGAGGCCAGGTGCAGCGACTGCACGCCGCAGCCGGTGCCGATGTCCAGCGCCCGGTCGAACGGGCCGTCCACGATCAGCTGCGACAGCGTGGCCGAGGCCCCGCCCGCGCCCACGACGTGGTCGGGGCGCGGGGTGCCCTGCCCCGGGCGGACGGTGGGGTCGGAGACCACGAACCCGGGGCGGCCGCCGTCCATCTCCCAGGGCGACAGCCGCACCAGCGCGCGCACGCGGTCGCCCGCCGCCTCGACCAGCCCCGCCTCCGCGAGATCGGCCACCGGCAGGATCGCGGCCGCGGCGTCCGCGGCCACCGGTTCGCGCAGCCACCACAGCCGCAGCAGCAGGCCCAGCCGCTCCTCGCCGCCCGTGGCGCGCAGGGCGGGGGTGAGCTGCTCGCGTGCCAGCGCCCGCGCCGCCATGTCGCCGAGGCGGTCGCGCACGCCCGAGACGGTGTAGTCGGCGTCGATCAGCGTCTTGCGCAACCGGTCGGCGAGCGCGGGCGGAAACGGGCGGAACGTATCAGACACGCGCCCATTATCCGCGAGCGCGCAAGGCCGCAGGCCGTGAACTGCCGACGGGCGCGGAGAAGGCGGCGCCCGGGCACCGCGCCGAGGGGGTCAGGGAAGGTCGTCGCGGCCGCCGGCCTCGGCGGCGGGGGTGCGCGCGGGGGCGTCAACGGGGTCGGCGGCCGGGGCGGGGCCGGCGGCGGGCCGCACGGCCGCGCGCTCCTCGCGGGCGCGGGCCCGCGCGGCGTCGTCGGCGGCGCGGCGGCGCTGGAGCCGGGGGATGTAGAAGTAGCCGAACACGCCGAAGGCCATGCCGGTCACGCAGACCCAGCGCCACCACTGGTCGGACGGGGGCAGCCGGTCGCCCATGGCGAGGAGTATGGCCAACGCCACGAACCAGCCCACGGTGCCCAGGGCCGTGGGGATGCGGTAGTCGCTCTCCAGGACCTCGGGATCGGGCTTGCGGGCACGGCGCACCCCTTCAGGCTAGACGATCCGGGACCGCGCGCGGCCGCGCGCCGCCGCCGGCGACGGGGCGGGCGAGGCCGGCAAGGGGGCGGGACGAGGGCCTGTCTGGAGATTCGGCCAGGCTCGCGGGCGTGCCGGATGTGTCCCATTGTGCGAACATGCAACTAGGCTGACGTGTGCTGATCTGTACATTCATCCCCTTCCTGCCAGGGTCGTACGAGTGAATCCAACGCCGCAGTCCGCCGAGAACACGCCCTCGCAGCCCGCGTCCGGTTTCGCGGGCCGCCTCGACCGCTACTTCCGCGTGCACGAGCGCGGGTCCACCTTCCCCCGTGAGATCCGCGGCGGCCTGGCGACCTTCTTCGCCATGGCCTACATCATCGTGCTGAACCCGCTCATCATCGGCACGGCCGAGGACATGAACGGCGACACCCTGGGCCTGGCCCCGGTCGCCGCCACCACCGCCCTGGTCGGCGGCGTGGTCTCGATCCTCATGGGCGCCATCAGCCGCTACCCGTTCGCCATCGCGGCGGGCATGGGCCTCAACGTCATCGTCGCCTACACCCTGGCGCCGCAGATGACCTGGGCCGACGCCATGGGCGTCATCGTGCTTGAGGGCCTGGTGCTGCTGGTGCTGGTCCTCACCGGGTTCCGCACGGCCGTCTTCCGCGCGATCCCGCCGGAGCTGAAGACCGCCATCGCGGTGGGCGTGGGGCTGTTCCTGGCGCTCGTCGGGTTCGTCAACGCCGGGTTCATCCGCCGCATCCCCGACGCCGCCAACACCACGGTGCCCGTGCAGCTGGGCTCGGGGTCGCTGTCGGGCTGGCCGATCCTGGTGTTCGTCATCGGCCTGGTCCTGACCATCGTGCTGATCGTGCGCAACGTGCGCGGCGCGATGCTGATCGGCATCGTGGTGGCCACGGTGGTGGGCGTGGTCGTCGAGGCGCTGGCGGGGATCGGCCCGATGTCCGACGGCCAGGGCAACACCAACCCCGACGGCTGGTCGCTGACCGTGCCGCAGCTGCCGACCTCGCCGGGCGACCTGGTGGCGGTGCCCGACTTCAGCCTGGTGGGCCAGTTCAGCCTGTTCGGCAGCTTCGCCCACGCGGGCACGATCGCGGTGATCCTGCTGGTGTTCACCCTGCTGCTGGCCGACTTCTTCGACACCATGGGCACCATGGTGGGCGTGGCCGGGCAGGCCCGCCTGCTGGACGAGGAGGGCAACGTCCCCCACGCCCGCGAGGTGCTGATCGTGGACTCGCTGGGCACCATCGCCGGCGGCGCGGCCTCGGCCTCGTCCAACACGGTGTTCGCGGAGTCGGCGGCCGGCGTGGGCGAGGGCGCGCGCACCGGCATCGCGCCGATCGTCACCGGCCTGCTGTTCCTGGTGGCCACGCTGTTCTCGCCGCTGGTGGAGCTGGTGCCGTTCGAGGCGGCGACACCGGTGCTGATCATCGTCGGGTTCATGATGATGACTCAGGTCACCAAGATCCCGTTCCAGAACTACGCGATCGGGATCCCGGCCTTCCTCACCATCGTGGTGATGCCGTTCAGCTACTCCATCACCAACGGTATCGGCGTGGGCTTCATCAGCTACGTGGTCATCAGGACCGCGCAGGGCCGCCTGCGCGACGTGCACCCGCTGCTGTGGGTCGTGTCGGCCGCGTTCGTGGTGCACTTCGCGCTCGGTCCGATCGAGTCCCTGCTGGGTCTGTGACCGTGACGTTGCGTCACTAGGCTCGGTACCCGGGCGCCTCCGGCCGCCCGGCCCCGACCCGGGGGCGATGTCCCGCGGGTCCGCTTCGGGCGGAATTTCGGGGGTGCCCGGTACTGTTAGCAAAAGTAATGAGTTCTGCTAATGAAGAAGTCTCCTTTCAGCCAGAGCACGAGGACGGACGCGGGGCTGGCGGCCGTCCTCCGCGTCGTCGTGGGCCGACTGGCCAGGAGGCTGCGCGCGCAGAGGCTCGACACCTCCCTGTCCCTGGGGCAGGGCGCGGCGCTGTACACCCTCGCCCGGCACGGGGAGATGACCCCCGGCGAACTCGCCGAGCACGAGAAGGTGCAGCCGCCGTCGATGACCCGGATCGTGGCCGCGCTGGAGGAGCGCGGGCTGGTGCGCCGCGCCAAGCACCCCGGGGACCAGCGGCGGCAGCTGGTGGACCTGACCGACGCGGGGCGCGAGCTGGTGCGGGCCGACCAGCGGCAGCGGGAGGCGTGGCTGGCCCAGCGGCTGCAGGAGCTGACCCCCGAGGAGCGGGACACGCTGCGCCGGGCGGCGGAGATCCTGGACCGGCTGAGCCAGTCCTGACCCCGGGCGGGGCCCGCGCCCCCGCCGAAGAGCTGTCCGAACCCGCCGAGTCGGCCCAGGCCCCCGGGCGCCCCGAGCCCTCCGGCCCGCGGCAGCCCGGCGCGAAGACGCCCGGCGCCGGCGAGAGCGCCGCCGAGGCCCGCCGCCGCACCGCGATGTTCCGCTCCCTGGCCATCCGCAACTACCGCCTGTTCGCGATGGGCCAGCTCGTCTCCAACACCGGCACCTGGATGCAGCGCGTCGCCCAGGACTGGCTGGTGCTCCAGCTCAGCGGCGGCAGCGGCATGGCGCTGGGCCTCACCACCGCCCTGCAGTTCCTGCCCATGCTGCTGTTCGGCCTGTGGGGCGGCGCCCTGGTGGACCGGCTCTCCAAGCGCGGACTGCTCATCGCCACCCAGGCGGCCATGGGCGTGCTCGCCGCCGGGCTGGGCGTGCTGGCCACCGCCGGGCTCGCCGAGGTCTGGCACGTCTACGTCTTCGCGTTCGCCCTCGGCGTGGTCACCGTGGTGGACAACCCGGCCCGCCAGACCTTCGTCGTCGAGATGGTCGGCGACCGCGACCTGCCCAACGCGGTGGCCCTCAACAGCGCCAGCTTCCAGTTCGGCCGGGTGGCCGGCCCCGCCGTCGCCGGACTGCTCATCGCGGCCATCGGCAGCGGCCCGGTCTTCCTCATCAACGCGGCGTCGTTCCTGGCCGTGCTGGGCGGGCTGTGGCTCATGCGGCCCGCCGAACTCCAGGTCACCGAGCCCGCGCCGCGCGCCAAGGGGCAGACCCTGGCCGGGGTGCGCTACGTGCTGGGCCGCCCCGACCTCGCGCTGCTGCTGCTCATGACCGTGTTCGTGCAGATCTTCGGGGCCAACGTGCAGAACCAGATCGCGCTGATGGCCAACAACGTCTTCCGGACGGGCGCCGCCGCGTTCGGCTCGGCCGCCACCGCGCTGGCCGTGGGCGCCCTGGCCGGGGCGCTGGTGGCGGCGCGGCGCGAACGGCCCCGGCTGCGGATCGTCCTCACCGGCGCGCTGGCCTTCGGCGCGACGCAGATCGCCGCCGCGGCGGCGCCCGGCTACCTGGCGTTCGTGGCGGTCCTGGTGCCGATGGGGGTGGCGTTCATGACGTTCACGACCTCGCTCAACGCCACCTTCCAGCTCAGCGTGGACCCGCAGATGCGCGGCCGCGTCATGGCCATCTACATGCTGGTGTTCCTGGGCGTGGCGCCGATCGGCGCACCCATCGTGGGGTTCCTCGCCGACGCGTTCGGCCCGCGCGCCAGCTTCGCCGTGGGCGGCGCGGTCTCCGTGGTGGTGGTGCTCGTCGTCGCCGCGCTGCTGGCCCGCAAGCTGGGGGTGCGCGTCCGCCTCGCCCGGCGCCGCCCGTTCGTGCGGGTGGGCGCGCGCGAGGCCGTGCCCGGCGCCGGCCCGGGCTGACCCCCGCGCCCGCCCCGTCCGCGCGCGGCGGCTCCCGCGCCCGACGCCCGGCCCCAGTACCCTTTCGCCAGCGCGCCCGCGCGCCGGGACCGGGGCACGCCCCCGCGCGCCGCCCGGCCGACGACGACACGGGGTGATCCATGAGGCTCTTCGCCGCGGTCCAGCCGCCCGACGGCGTCCTGGACGAGGTCGCGCTGGCCGTGGAGGCCCTCGCCCCGCCCGGCACGGACGCGGCCGAGCGCGCCGAGGCCCCCGCCGGCGCCCGCGCCGCCGACATCACCGGCGGCGGGTTCGCCCCCGAAGGCGGGCACGTGCCGCCGGGCCTGCGCTGGTCCAGTCCTGAGGAATGGCACGTCACACTGGTGTTCCTCGGCGAGGTCGCCGACGACGCGGTGCCCGCCGCGGCCGAGCGCCTGGCGGCCGAGACCGCGCGGCACGCGCCGTTCGACGTCGCCGTGCGCGGCGCGGGCACCTTCCCCGGCGACCCCGCGCGGGCGTCGGTGCTGTGGGCGGGTCTGGAGGGCGATGTCGACGAGTTGACGCTGCTGGCCGACGGCCTGCGCCGCGCCGCGCGCAAGGCGGGCGTGCGGGTGGACCGCCGCCCCTACGCGCCGCACCTGACCCTGGCCCGGTGCCGCCCGCCCGGCGACCTCGGCGCGCTGCGCTACACGCTGGGCCGCCTGGCCACGGCGTTCTGGACGGTCGAGGAGGTGCGCCTCATGCGCAGCCACCACCCCCGGCGGCCCCGTTACGAGACCCTCCGGACATGGCGGTTAGGCTGAAACGGACGAGGGCGCCCCGACCAGGGCGCCGCACGGCACGCCCGGCCGCCGGGCGGGGAGTAGGGCACCACCATGAGCATGCTGACGAACAACCGCAAGCAGCGCTGGCTCCTGCCGACGGTGCTCGCGGCGATCATGCTGCTCGTGGTCGCCGGGGCGCTGCTGGACTGAGCCTGCCGCGCCGGGGCGGGCGCGGCTAGGCGGCGGCCGACATCCGCGCGGCCGCCAGCGACACCAGCGCGGCGTTGCCCTCGGCCTCGTCGCCGTCGGGGTCGCGCAGGGTGTCCTCCAGTCCGATCCGGATGTCGCGGCCGGCCGCCAGCGCGGTGTCGAGCACCGGCCAGGCGGTGTCGTCGCTGCCGTGCAGCAGCCGCGGCAGGTCCAGGCCGGCGCGGTCCAGCACGGCGTCGATCGTGGAGGCGTTGGCCAGGGCGTCCTGGGTGGTGGCCTGCATGGGCTCCACCAGCACGCGGGCGAACTCCGCGGCCAGGCCCGAGGCCACCAGGATGCGGGCTGCCTCGGGTGTCCAGACCCCGGCCTCGACGTCGACCTGGCGGTCGATCAGCAGCCGGGCGACCTCGACCGACCCGGGCTCGTGCAGGTTCACCGTCGCGGAGTCGGGCAGGGCGCTCCAGCGCTGCACCAGGTCGAACCGGCGCCAGGGGTCGTGTTCGGCCGACAGCGCGGTGGTGAGGCTGATGGGGGTGCTGGGCAGCGCGGCGCGCAGGCGCTCCAGCAGCGGGGTGACGACCTGGGGTTCCAGCGACTCCGCGCCGGTGCGGTCGCGGGGGTGGATGTGGACCTCGTCGGCCCCGGCGTCGACCGCGGCGCGGGCGTCGAGGGCGAGCTGGTCGAAGGAGATCGGTAGCGCGGGATGGGCCCCTGGGCGGCGGTCCCCGTTCAGGCAGGCGACGATCCGCATGCGTGCCGTCCTTTTCGCTCTAGCGCGTGAGTAAGGGGAGCATGCCCACAAGGCCCGGGTTGCAAGCCAGGGCGGCGCGCCGATGATGGCAGGATTGTCGGTATGACGAGAGGCGCCGCGTTCGCGGTTTCGGTCGCCCTGGTGCCGCTCTGCTCCCTCACGCTCGCCGGCGCGGCGGCGCCCGCCGCCGAGGCGTCGCCCAGCCCGGGCGCGGGTCCGTCCCCCACGGTGGAGCCGGAGTTCCGGCTGACTGACGAGCGGATCCAGGAGTCCAGCGGCATGGTGGCGTCGCGTCGGCACGAGGGCGTGTTCTGGACGCACAACGACAGCGGCGCTTACGGACCGGAACTGTACGCGGTGAACGAGGACGGCGACACCGTCGCCACGGTCACGCTCACCGGGGCCGGGGTGGAGGCGCGCGACTGGGAGGCCGTGGCGGTGGGCGCCGACGACTCCGGCGATCCGGCAATCTACGTGGGCGACATCGGCGACAACTTCCAGGGCGGCTGGCCCAACGTCCGGGTCTACCGGTTCGCCGAGCCGGCCGACCTCACCGACCAGACGGTCGAGGCCACCACCTTCACGCTGAGCTACGCCGACGGCGGGCGCGACGCCGAGGCGATGATGGTGGACCCGCGCGACAACCGGCTGTATGTGATCAGCAAGGAGGTCGCGGGCGGGGTCTACGCGGCGCCCGAGTCCCTGGACCCCGAGGGGGTCAACACCCTCACCCGGGTCGACTCCGCGCCGCTGTACGCCACCGACGCCGCGTTCGCGCCCGACGGGTCGCACTTCGCCATCCGCACCTACTGGGCCGCCAGCGTCTACGACGCCGCCGACGGTGTGGAGGGCGCGCGCATCGTGGACCGGGTGCCGCTGCCCGAATCCGACCAGGGGGAGTCCCTGGCGTTCGCGCGGGACGGCTCGGCCCTCTACGCCGGGACCGAGGGACCGGGCAGCCCGGTGTGGCGGCTGCCTGTGGATACCGGGGCGGGGGATGCCGGGGGCGGTGGCGGCTCCGGTGACGCCGACGCGCCGGAGGGCGGCGGGGGCGGCTCCGCGGCGGCCGATCAGGGGCCCGACCCGCGCACGGCCTCGATCCTCATCTGGACCGGGGTGGGGATCGCGGCGGTCGTGATCGCGGGGATCGCTGTCCTGGCTCGTCGCGGTTGACGGGTTTATCCCCACGTTATCCACAGCGGTTTCCCCGGGTTTTCAACAGCAAACAGGACGTCTTGTGGATAACTGTCCCCAAGCTGTGGACAACCGGTTCGAATGCCGCGGCGCGGCCCCGGGCGGAGCGGTGGAGGTCGCGCCGGAGGACGGCGGGGATCAGGCCGAGGGCACGCCGGAGGCCGGACGCGGCGGAGCGGCCGGGGGCCCGGCGGCTACAGGCCGACCACGCGGGCCACGGCGGACGCCTGCGCGAGGTCGGCGGCCCCGCCATCGGCGTCGCCCCGGTCGAACCGGTCGAACGCCGACTCCACCGCCCGCGCCACCGACCACGCGGCCAGGCGGTCGGCCGGCTCGCCCAGCACCTCGGCGCACAGGGCCAGGCGGCGGCGCAGCACCGGCGCGGGGTCGGGGTGCGCCATCGGCGGGTCCACCTGCACGAGCAGCGGCCACAGGTCGTAGCCGGGATCGCCCACCATCGGCTTGGGGTCGATGGCCAGCCACGGGGCGCGCTCGGCCGAGAGCACGTTGCCGGGGTTGAAGTCGCCGTGCAGCACGGCGGCGCGCGCGGCCGAGCGCGGCAGCGCGGTCATCAGGTCCACGGCCGTGCGCACCAGACCGGGGTCGGCCCCGGTCCGCAGCCGCGCGTGGCGCTCGGCGGTCAGGTCGGCCCACTCGGCCAGCACGTCGGCCAGCCGCTCCAGGCCCGGGTCCGCCCGCACTCCACGGCTCCACAGCCCCGCCAGCGCGCGGGCGCCCGCGGCCAGCAGCCCCTCGGGGTCGCCGGGCGCGTGCGCCAGGGGGCGGCCGGGCCGGCAGCGCTCCAGCAGCAGGGCGAAGCCGTCGTCGGAGGCCCGCAGCAGCCGCACCGCGCCCGCGCCGTCCCACAGCCGCAGGGCCGCCGCCTCGCCCCGGGCCTCGCGGTGCGGGAAGGACAGCTTGAGCACGGCGGGGCCGCCGTCGGCCGTGCGCACCGGGCCCGCCCACGAGCAGCTGCCGCCGGTGAAGGGCCGGCCCAGCTCCAGATTCCACTCCCGCGCCACGGCCGCCAGGCGCCGGGGCAGTCCGGCCAGCCAGTCGGGGCCGCCGCGCAGGCCGGCGACGTTGTCGGCCACGTCGGCGGGCAGCGGGGGCGGCCAGGGGCCGGTGCCGCTGCCCGGCCCGGACGCGGCGGCCGCCGTCACCCCTCCGCCAGGAACAGCTCGCGGGCCAGGTAGGCGTGGCGCGAGTGGTCGGTGAAGACGCCGTCGACCCCGGCCGCGAAGAACGCCTCGTACTCGGCGGCGAAACCGCCGTAGCTGCGGGGGCCGTCACCGCGCAGGTTGGCCGGGAGGAAGTGGTTCTCGCTGCGGAACGTCCAGGGGTGCACCAGCAGGCCGGCCTCGTGGGCGTCGTCGACCAGGGAGGTCGGCTCGGAGATCGCCCCCTCGTCGTCGCGGGGGAAGACCAGGTCCTTGGCCGGGCCGATGGCCTCGGCGAACGTCGCGACCTCGGCCAGCCCCTCGGGGGTGAGGAAGCGCCGCCAGTGGTCCTCGGTGCCCATCAGGAACACGCACGGCACCTGGGCGTCGCGCAGCCTGCGCAGGCTGTCGCTCTCGAAGGACTGAAGGAAGACCGGGACCTCCGGTTCGGGGCCGGTGAGCCCGTTGTCCAGGAGGGCGGCCAGCAGCGGGGGTTCGAGGTCCAGGCCGATCTCGGCGTGGTAGGCCGGGTGCTTGGTCTCGGGGTAGACGCCGATGGGGCGCTTCAGCTCGCGGGTGAGGCTCTTGGCGAGGTCGACGATCTCCTGGAAGGTGGGGATCGGGTGGCTGCCGTTGTGCGCGGCGTTGTCGGGGCGGATGTCGGGGATGCGCTCGACGGCGCGCAGCGTGCGCAGCTCGTCCAGCGTGAAGTCCTGGGTGAACCAGCCGGTGTACTCGCGGCCGTCGATGGTGCGGGTGGTGCGGCGGTCGGCGAACTCGGGGTGGTCGGCGACGTCGGTGGTGCCGCTGATCTCGGGCTCGTGGCGGGCCACCAGGGCGCCGTCGGCGGTGGCCACCAGGTCCACCTCGATGAAGTCGCCCCCGAAGCGCGCACCCAGCTCATAGGAGGCCAGCGTGTGCTCGGGGCGGTGCCCCGAGGCGCCCCGGTGGGAGATGATCTTGATGGGGGGCTCCTGCTTGTTTCTGCGCACAGCCGCCTTTCACGGTCGTGGCCGCCGCGGTGGGTCGCCGCAGCGAGCCGCGGCCTGCCCGGACGGCGCGTCCGGGCAGGCCACAGGTGTTTCCTCGGGTGGGGCCGGGCCCGCGCGGCGGGCACGGGCCGGGGTCAGGCCAGCTTGCCCACGACGAAGTCGACGCACTCGGTGAGCGCGCGGACGTCGTCGGGCTCAACGGCCGGGAACATGCCGATGCGCAGCTGGTTGCGGCCCAGCTTGCGGTAGGGCTCGGTGTCGACGACGCCGTTGGCGCGCAGCGCGGCGGCCACGGCGGCGGCGTCGACGCCCTCGGCGAAGTCGATGGTGCCCACCACCTGCGAGCGCTTGGCCGGGTCGGCCACGAACGGGGTGGTGTAGTCGGTCTTCTCGGCCCAGGAGTACAGGATCGAGGAGGTCTCGGCGGTGCGGCGGACGGTCCAGTCGAGGCCGCCGCGCTCGTTCATCCACTCCACCTGGTCGGCGAGCAGCATCAGCGTGGCCACCGCCGGGGTGTTGTAGGTCTGGTCCTTGCGGGAGTTGTCGATCGCCGTGGGCAGCGAGAAGAACTCCGGGATGTAGCGGTCGCCGCCGGCGATCTCGGCGGCGCGCTCCAGGGCCCTGGGCGACATGAGGGCCACCCACAGGCCGCCGTCGGAGGCGAAGCTCTTCTGCGGCGCGAAGTAGTAGACGTCGGTCTCGGCGATGTCCACGGGCAGGCCGCCGGCGCCGCTGGTGGCGTCGACCAGGACCAGCGCGTCGTCGTCGGCGCCGGGGACACGGCGGATGGGGGCCGCGACGCCGGTGGAGGTCTCGTTGTGGGTGAGGGCGTAGGCGTCGACACCGTCCTCGGCGGCGGGTTCGCCGTGCGTGCCGGGGTCGGTGCTGATGACGCTGGGGTCGTCCAGCCAGGGGGCGCCCTTGGCGACCTTGGCGAACTTCGAGGAGAACTCGCCGAAGGAGAGGTGCTGGGACTTGCGGCGGATCAGGCCGTGCGCCGCGATGTCCCAGAAGGCGGTGGTGCCGCCGTTGCCGAGGACGACCTCGTAGCCCTCGGGCAGCGAGAAGAGCTGCGACAGACCGGATCGCACCCGCCCCACGAGGGACTTGACCGGCTTCTGCCGGTGCGAGGTCCCCATGTAGCCGGAGCCGGACTGCGCGAGGGAGGCCAGTTGCTCGGGTCGGACCTTCGACGGGCCGCAGCCGAAGCGGCCGTCGGTGGGCAGCAGGTTAGCGGGAATCTGAATGTCGGTCACCCGCAGAAGCGTAGTGGCTGAGGGCCCCGCGCCGCAGGAAAGGGGCCCGGTTGTCAGAGGTCCGCCGCCGCCTCCTTGGAAGCCGCGACGCCGCAGGTCGCGGCGGTCGCGAAGGGAGGAGCGGAGCGCCGCGCGGCCGCGGCGGCGCGGGGGAGGGCGGCGGCGGGCGGGGGCGGCCCGAGATCATCGGGAACCCCGGCCGGGGGCGCGCCATCCCACTCTTCATGGTGGGCGTTTTCGGAAACCTGGTCATGGCGGCGGCGACCGCCGCGCTTCCGGCGGCGGTGCCGGCCGAGGCGCCGGCCGGCGACCGCTCGGTCGTCGCCTTCGACGCCGACATCACCGTGGGCGGGGACGGTGTGGTGTCGGTCCGTGAGGAGATCACCTACGACTTCGGCGACGGGGGCGGCGGGCCCGCGCACCGGTCGCTGCCGGCGTCCGCGCCGATCGACGGTTCGGCCGAGCAATTCCTGGGCCTCACCGGACTCACCGTCGAGGACGACGCCGGGGTGGAGCCCACGGAGGTGCTGGCCGACGGGGCGTCGGTGCGGTTCGGGTCCGATGGCGGCGACGACCAGTTGACGGGGCGGAAGACGTTCGTCGTCTCCTACGCCTACGAGACCCTGCTCGTGGAGTCCGAGGCGGGCGGCGCGCGGCTGTACCTGGACGTCATCGGCTCCGGCTGGGAGATCCCGGTGGAGTCGGTGACCGCCGAGGTCACCACGCCGGTGGCGGCGCAGGCGGTCGACTGCTACGCGGGCGCGCCCGGGTCGCGGGACGAGTGCACGGGCCGGGGGACCGCCACGGGCGCCGCCACCGTCACGTTCACCCAGGACCGGGTGGCGCCCGGTGAGGCGTTCAGCGTCGACGTGGTCCTGCCCGCAGACGCGCCGGTCACCGTGAACGAGGCGGAGCCGGTCGGCGGCGGAGCGGACACCGGCCCCGCCGACAGCGAGCTTTCGCCCTTCTACATCGCGGTCGGGGCCATCGCGGGAGTCATGTTCCTGGTCGGCGTGGCGCAGGCCATCACCCTCGCCGGCGGCGGGGGCTCGGGCCGGCGCGGCGGCTACCACGGCGGATCGGGCGGCGGAGTCGGCGGTTTCGGCGGCGGAGGAGGAGGGGGCGGTGGCGGAGGCGGCGGGGGTGGCGGCGCCGGAGGCGGCGGCGGGGGCGGAGGCGGCGGCTGACCCGGCCGGGCGCCGGGTCCGCGCGGGACCGCGGCCGCGACGGGGCGTGCGGAAATGAGCCGGTCATCCCACAACGGGGAGTTGACGCGGGAATGGCGAAACGCCTGAAAAGGACCAAAGTCCCGATGTACAAAGAAGCATGCGCGCCACAACTCCATTTCCAACCGATGCTTTCCGTACCTCCAGTTACACGCGCAGTGAGAACTGCGTGGAGGTAGCCGACGCCCCCGGCGCCTCGGCGGTACGGGACAGCAAGAACCGCCAAATCGGAGTCATTCAGTTCCCCTCGGCTGAATGGATCCACTTCCTCGGCGCGGTCAAGGCCGACCAGACCTGACCGCGCTCCGGGGCTGATCCCGGCCCTGTTCCCGCTCCTCGGCCGGCGTGCGCGCATCACGCAGGCAGAGGAGCGGGAGCGGGGTCGCCAGCAGGAGCAGGCCCGCCACCGCCACGGCGGTGCGGGTGTCGGTGGCGCCGGCGAGCAGGCCGGCGGCGGCGGTCGCCGCGGCCACGGCGGCCTTTCCGGTGACCGTCCAGGCCGTGAGGACGCGGGCCACCCGTTCGGGCGGGGTCCGGTCGAGGCGGAACGCCGCCGACACCGGGCTGAACACCCCGATGCTGGTGACCAGGGCCAGTTGGACCGCCACGACCAGCACGAGCCCGGCGGTGCCGGGACCCACGAACACCAGGCCCACCGGCCAGCACACCCGGACGATCCCCGACCCCACGAGGACGGCGCGGCGGCCGAAGCGGGCGACGAGCGGCTGGGCCAGGCGGGCGCCGATCAGGCCGCCGACACAGGGCAGGGCGAACGCCAGGCCGTACTGCCAGGGGGGCGAACCCGAGGTCGTCCAGCATGAGCACGCTCATCAGCGGGGCGGTCGCCATGATGAGGCTGTTGACCGGCACCGTGTTGAGGAACAGGGGGCGCAGGACGGGGTCGGCGAGGACGTACCGCCAGCCGTCGGCGAGGTCGGCGGCCCGCATTCGGGGAACCCGGGACTCGCGGGCGGGCGTGGCGGCCTCAGCGGGCGCGGCGGTCTTGGGGGGCTCGCGGTCCGGCGCGCCGGGGCGCGGCTCCCGGCCGCCGACGGCGCGCAGGCCCACGGCCGACAGCAGGTAGCTGATGGCGTCGGCCGCGAGCGTGGCCACCGGGCCCAGGAGCCCGGCGACGGCGCCGCCCAGGGGCGGACCGGCGATGGTCGCGGTCCAGGTGGCCGACTCCAGCCGGGCGTTGGCGGCGACCAGCTCTTCGGGCGGCACGAGCCACTTCAGGAAGGCGCCGTGGGCGGCGCGGAAGGCGATGTCGGCGGTCGCGGCGACCACCGCCACGACCAGGAGTTGGGCGAACGACAGGACGCCGAGCACGTAGGCGGCGGGAACGCTGAGCAGGGCGGCGAACCGGATCAGGTCCATCGCGATCATGACGGGCCGCTTGCGGCGGAACTCCACCCACGGCGCGAGCGGCACCGCCACGGCCGCGCCCACGGCCAGCGCCGCCGCCGACAGCATCGAGACCTCGGCGGGTCCGGCGTGGAGCACGGTGATGGCCACGAGCGGGAACGCGCCGAAGGCGAACTGCGTCCCGAACGAACTGACGGCAAAGGCCCCCCACAGCCACCCGAACCGCCGCCCCAGCCTTCGCCGCTCCGCCATGCCCACGCCCTCCGCCCCCGCCTGCCACGACCGGGCAAGTAAAGCGGAGGCCATCGACAGGGGCAACGGGGACCCGGTCGCGCGCCGGACGAGTTGGGCGAGAGGTCGGCGGGGACCGGCCGGCCGGGATACCGCGACCTGGGCGGGTTTCTCCGCCCGCCAAGCGTGGCCGCCGATCTCCATCGGCAATGTGCAGATCAAACGTCGGCATTGAGAAGCTCGCGTCCTTCTGAAGGGGACCACGGGTGCGCTCGTGGGGTTTCGGACCGGTGGAATCGGCCTCCGGTGGCCGGATGCGGCCGTGCGGGTGTGTCGGCGGGCGCGGGGGCGGCAGAATCGCGGTGTCTGTCCGCTCCGTGAGTGCTCGCCAACCGTTCGTGAGCGCTCGGCCGTACCCATGCCCGGCATTCCGGGCCGCGCCCGCAGGTCGATCGAGAGTTGGGACAAGGCACCATGAACACCGTGATGGCCCCGATCAGGGGCGTCCCCCTGCGCGCAGTGCTCGCCGCAGCCGCGGCGACAGGGGCGCTCTGCTCACCGGATGCGGGGGCGGCGCCGACGCCGGTTCCGCATCCGACGGCGAGGCGAGCCCCACCCCCAGCCCCGCCCCCTCACCGTCGCCGACTGAGGAGGAGGGTCCCGAGCCCGCGGACGGCACCGACCTCGCCAGCTGCTCCGACGCCGAGTGCGAGGTCCGCGTCAGCCAGGGCGACGAGATCGACCTCGGCGGCTACACCGGCATCGACGAACTGGTCGTCGCCACCGTGGAGCCGTGGAAGGTCACCTTCTCCCTGTACGGGCCCGGAATCCAGTTCGGCGGCTCCCAGGAGGCGCCGTTCACGGAGATGTCGGCGAACCGCTTCAACGGTGTGGCGGTCCACGTCCTGGGCGCCGACGAGGAGGGTGCGGTCCTCCACATCTCGAAGGCGTGAGGCTCCGGGCCGGGCCACCGCGCCGACGTTCCACCACCGCGGTGGACGGCTGGCGCGGCGCCCGGCCCGGGCGGACGGTCCGGGCGACGGCCGGCGGAGGACGGGCGGAGGCGGCGGTCACTCGGCCCAGGGCAGGGCGCGGGGCTCCTCGCTGCCGGGCACGAAGGCGCGGCCGCCGGCCGGCATCGCGACCAGCGCCTCGACGGGGTCCGCGCCGGCGCGGACCTGCCGGACGGCGCCCGCGGGCAGGACGACGGTCTGCCCGGCGGCGACGGTCTCGGTGCGCCCGGCCGAGGTGACCTCCATCGAGCCGCTGGTCACCGTCCAGACCTGTTCGCGGTCGATCGAGTGCTCCGGGCCCGCCGAACCGGGCTCCATGCGGACCCGCCAGGTGCTGAGTTCGGCGCTGCCCCGGCTGGGGGCGGCCAAGCCGGTCATGGCGGCGTTGGGCGTGGTGACGGCGGGCGCGGGGGTGAGGACGTGCATGGGGTCTCCCAGTGAGTAAACGAGCTTTACTCAACTGAGTAAAGCAGCTTTACCCGCATGTGTCACCATGGAGGACCATGGACCCCGCGCACCGCCACGACCCCCTTGCCCGCGCCGAGCTGACCTTCCTGCTGGGCATGGGCTTCCAGCTCCTGCTCACCGAGTTCACCGACCGCCTCGCGGCCGCGGGGTACGCCGACCTGCGGCCGGTCCACGGGATGGCGTTCCAGGCCCTGCGGGACGGCGGGGCGACCAGCAGCGAGCTGGCCGAGCGCCTTGGGGTGACCAAGCAGGCGGCCGGGCAGATCGTCGACGACCTGGAGAGACGCGGCTACGTGCGCCGGGAGCCGCACCCCGCGGGCGGGCGCCGCCGCCTGGTGGTCCTCACCGGCGCGGCGCGGGAGCACCTGGAGGTGGCGGGCCGCGTCCTGCGCCACCTGGAGGCGGAGGTCGCCGAGGAGGGGGCGGGCGCCGACACCGAGGTCCTGCGGCGCGAACTCGCCCGCCTCATCCGAGCGCTGAGCGGCGACCGGGTGCCGCCGCTGCGCCCTGTGTGGTGAGCGGCCCGGGCAGAGGAATCAGGAGGGGGCCGACCGCGGGAGCGCGTGCGGGACCGGGCGTGCCGCCGGCCGCCTCCCCGGCCGCCGGACACGGGACACCGCCGTCGCGGTGCGCGGCAAGGCGCGCGTCCCGGATTTCGGCGTCCGCCTGGCCGGATGCGGTCTGCGGCGGCGCGGAACGCCTCCCGACGCCGGGGCGTCGGAGGGCACTGACCGCCACCGCCGCGACGCACAAGGACCCGAATGCCTGACCGCCCCTGGCTCAACCCCGTCGAACAGCATCGCATCCTCGGCGAGATCACCCTGCACCTGCTGCCCGTCCTGCCCGCCGGGTGGCGGCAGGTGCTCATCGACTACGCCGCGCTCGGCACCCGGGTCCGGGCCCGCTCGGGGGTCCGCACGGACGGCGGCCGGATCGAGCGCCTGCCGGTGCCGCCGGAGGCGCGCCCCCTGTTCGCGCGGCTGCGCGAGGGGATGTACCGCGCGGGGACGGGCACGTGGTTCGCCATGTCCTACGTGATCAACCCGCCCGACGTGTTCTCGGTCAGGTACGACTACACCGCCCTGCCCGAACTCCTGGCCCCGGTCCCCGCCGAGGCGTTCGCCGAGGAGCAGCGGCGCCTCCCGCGCAGCCCGGAGCACATGCCGGACTGGTTCCAGGCGGGCCTGAAATCACCGGCGGACCAGGCGCGGCAGGACTGACCGCGCCACGCGGCTCAGCCCGGCGCGCGACATACCGTATTCGCTCCTCCACGGGGAGTGTCCGCTTCCGGCCATCTTCCATGTGGGATGCCGCCGTTGATGTTCGTATTCGCAGGCTGCATCACGGAAAGGAGGCAATGCTCCGCCCCGATCCCTGCGAGAGGCGAAATATCCCCTCATTGGGTCACATTGGCGCCTTAGGGTGTTGCGCGGCTGGCGGACGGTAGCGCGTGGCGGAGGCGGAGCGAGTGACGGCGGAGATCCCGGAGGGCCTTGCGGACGGAATCGCGCCCGGTGCCATCGCGATCCCACCCGTTGACCTGGAGAAACTGGAGACGGCGGCCGAGGGGATCAAAAACGTCGGCCAGGACATCTTCGACATCGGGCAGGACATCAAATCCGACTGGGCCGGGCTGGCCGCCTTCTACAGCGCGCCGGAGGAGGACGTCCTCTTCGAGGCGGTCGATCCGGTGGCGACCAAGGGCACGCAGGTGCAGAGCGCGGCCACGGTCATCGGCGACGCGCTGCTCGCCTTCGCCGACGAGGTGCGGCCGATCCTCGCGCGCTGGGAGAGCCTCAAGGACGACGCGACGGCGATGCAGGAGCACATCGCCGGCAACGCCGAATGGGACAAGGACGAGGCCAAGGTCGAGGAGTTCAACACCCTCAACAACGACCTGATCAAGGTCCAGAACGACTTCATGGCCGCCGAGCGCGACTGCGCCAACAAGATCACCGCGCTCTTCGGCGGCACGACGTTCGTGGCGGTGGAGCCCGGCACCGACCCCGACCTCGGGCCGGACACGCAGGGCTACGGCTACACCGAGGCCCCGCGCGACGCCGCCACGCCGTGGGCCGTCCCGCAGCAGCACGACGCCGCCTGGTACGTCGACGTCGGATCGGCGGTCGGCGACTTCGCCTGGGCGTTCGTGACCGACCCGGCAAGCTCCATCGGCGCCTACCACCCCGCCACGGACACGTGGACGGCCGACGCCGACCAGATGCTGGCCAACGCCGGGGAGTTCTGGTACGGGACGGCCGTGGGCGCGATGTCGCTGATGGGTGTCTCGGTGGAGAACGGCCTCGGCTTCCAGAGCCTGGAGGCCACGGGCGCGGCGTGGGCGGACATGGCCCACGCCTTCTTCCCGTGGACGGAACTGGAGGACCGCCCGGGGTACGCGGGCACGACCGCGGGCCTCAACATCACCGCCGACGTCATCGCCCTGGCCTCCATCGCCAGCGGCGTGGGCGCCCCGGCGGGTATCGCCCTGCTCGCCCGCAAGGGCTTCGGGGCATTACGCACCCTCAACACCGTGGGCGACGGCCCGGCTCCGGGCGGGCCGGACATCGACGTGCGGCGACCCGACCTCGACGTCGAGCTGCCGGGACCGCGCACCGGCGCCGCCACCGGGGCCGCCCTGGACGGCGCGCCGGACCTGGAGATGCCGGCACCGGGCAGCGGCCTGCCCACGGCCCAGGAACTGCAGCGCTTCCTCGACACCACCGAGCTGTACGCGAACGACGAGCAGCACCCCGACATCCCGCAGACCACCCCCGAGGCCGCCCGCCCCGCCACAAGAGAGCCCGCCCTGGTCGGCGCCCCCGAGTACGACATCCAGGCCAACGCCGACGACCCCACCCCCACCAACCGCCCCCGCCACGACGACACCGAGGACACACCGACCCAGACGGAACAGCCAAGGCCGCAACCCACAGCCAAGCCGCCCAGTACTGGACCGGAGATTCCGCTCGGCCGTGAAGGGGCGGCTTCACCGACCGGCGCAGGCGGAGGCGACGGGCTGGACGGTACCGACGACATGCCTTCCGCAGGCGATCAACTCTCCGCAGAGGAGCCTGTTTTTCCAGCCGAGGGCGAGAGGGAGGAGGAACGGCAAGAAGATCGATATCCAGCCGAGGCGATCCACGGGGATGGGCCTCCATCGAGAGATGATGTGCGCCCCGCCCGAGTGGTGGACATCGAGAAATTTGAGGAGGTCGACTTTGGGTGGACCGACTCTAACGGATACTGGTACGACAATCGGGGCACACCCTATGTTTCATCTCCCGAGTTCGTGCAGGCGGCCGATCGTTACGAGAAAATTCGCAACTTGGACGGTGATGTAGAGGAGATCGCCGATAGGACAGGGTATTCAGCGGATCTTATTTCGAGGATTAAGAATCACCTATTCTGCCAAACGCATGATGTGGCAGTTGGGCCCGGGCGTGTAAATCATGCATACTTCTCTCCGATGTATGAAGTGGCAGATCTATGGCTCAAGGCTGCCGGTGAACTGAAATCCACTGCTGTTGACATGGAGAAGTTTCGCCGGTTGATTGTCCACGAGGGCGTGGAAAGTCGCCTTATGGAAGAGGGGATTCCGTATATCTCCGATCATCCGTCGGCGTTTTCGGATGGGATGTCACGTCCGACCTTCGACCACTTCGGGGCACATAACATGGCTCCTGATGTTAGGCGGGTTCCTTCGTATAACCACTACGCCGCCATGGGAAGGGAACCGGTAGAATTCGAACTGGCGGACGACCTCTCAAACCTCGATGATCTTGTCGAGGTGATCAAGGAGGAATTTTTCGGTGGCTAAATCGACAGAGGAGTTGGCGAAGAGGATCGTTTCATTTGATTGGTCTGAGCCAGGGGTGAACATGGAGGCTCAGGCTGATCGAATGGTTGAGTATTTGAGGCGGGCGGCGCTATGGTCCGAGGTGCTCGATGCGCCCTGGCCGTTTTTTGATTATGCTCTTGCGGTAGACAGCGGGGTGCGGGCTCCTGAAGGGCTGGTGCAAGAGGTTGAAAACAGCCTTCCTCCGCATCTCCACCTGATGGTCAGGTATACCTGCGTCTGGGCGCTGCATTTCAGGGAGTTGAGGGCGCATTCTGGTCCAGTGCTTCCCGCATTGCCGGATCCGTTTGTTCCGTTGCTTGAGATGTATCAGCAAGGTGACTCGTGGCAAGTCAACGGTGCGGGGTTCATTGAGGTCGGCATCATTGGAATCCCAAGAAACTCTCGCGAGAAGTATGTTTCCGACACTCCGTTTCCGCCCATCAAGTGAATATTTCCAGTGGAAGTGGAACGCCTGTCCCCGGTACAGCGGAAGGCCCAGCGATCCGTCCTCGATCGCTGGGCCTTCCACGTGCGGGCTGAACTCGCCGGGCGGTGGCCGGCGGCGAGAGGTGGCTACACCCCCTGGGCCAGGGCCTCGTCGGCGCCTGCCACCTGCTTGATGTCGCGGGCCGCGGGGCCGACGTACTTGGCGCTGGGGCGGACCAGGCGGCCGGTGCGCTTCTGCTCCAGGATGTGGGCCGACCAGCCGGCGGTCCGGGCGCAGG
This sequence comes from Streptomonospora nanhaiensis, assembly GCF_013410565.1. NCBI lineage: Bacteria > Bacillati > Actinomycetota > Actinomycetes > Streptosporangiales > Nocardiopsidaceae > Streptomonospora > Streptomonospora nanhaiensis. Next base: position 3,440,272 of record NZ_JACCFO010000001.1, on the reverse strand, counting down.
TGAACATGGACGTGAACAGCTCCGAGGGGATCTCGGCGAAGTCCAGGACCACCGCGGCCCAGTACTCCACGTTCGTGGCGAGCACGCGGTCGGGCTTGCGGGCGTGCAGCTCCTCCAGGGCCGCCGTCTCCAGGGCCTGGGCGACCTCGAAGCGCGGGGCGTTGAGCTCCTTGGCCGTGCGGCGCAGCACCCGGGCGCGCGGGTCCTCCGCCCGGTAGACGCGGTGGCCGAAGCCCATGAGGCGCTCGCCCTGGTCCAGGGCGCGCTGGACGTAGGTGCGGGCGTCGCCGATCCGCTCGGTCTCGTCCAGCATGTGCAGCACGCGCGCCGGCGCGCCGCCGTGCAGCGGGCCCGACATCGCGCCGACCGCGCCCGACAGGGCCGCGGCGACGTCCGCGCCCGTGGACGCGATCACGCGGGCGGTGAAGGTGGACGCGTTCATGCCGTGCTCGGCGGCCGAGGTCCAGTAGGCGTCGACGGCCTTGACGTGCCGGGGGTCGGGCTCGCCGCGCAGCTGGATCATGAAGCGCTCGACGATCGAGGTGCCCTCCTCGATGCGGGCGCGCGGCACCTCCGGCAGGTCGCCGCGGGCCGACTGGGCGATGATCGACAGGGCCGCCGAGGCGGCGCGCGCCACGTTGTCGCGGGCCTCGGCGTCGTCGATGTCCAGCAGCGGCTTGAAGCCCCACAGCGGCGCGAGGGCGGCCAGCGCGCTCTGCACGTCGACGCGGACGTCTCCGGTCCGCACCGCCTGGTACACCGGCTCCGCGAAGGGCAGCCCGGGCTCGAAGCTGTTGTCGACCAGCAGCCCCCACACGCGCCCGAAGGTGGTGTGGCCGACGAGGTTCTCGATGTCGACGCCGCGGTAGCGGAGGGCGCCGCCCTCCTTGTCCGGCTCGGCGATCTCCGTCTCGAACGCCACGACTCCTTCGAGCCCCGGTTTGAAGTCCGACATACCGGCTTCCTCCGTGTTTCTCGATCCATGGGCAAGGGTGCGCCCATTGAACCGTTCGGTCATGTTTCGGTGGCACGTGAGGTGTCACTTGTGGTGATGGTGTGCAGGTGGCGCCTACCCCACAGGTCGTGTGAGGATGCTCCACTGTGAGCCAGTGCGACCCCGCGGAACTGCGCCAGCCCTACCTCGGCCCGCCGTTGCGGCGGAGCGACATGGCCGCCCATCCCATGCAGCAGTTTCACACGTGGTTCACACAGGCACACACGGCGGGTCTGGCCGAGCCCAACGCCATGGTCCTGGCCACGGTCGAGCCCAGCGGGGCGCCCCGGGCGCGGACCGTCCTCCTCAAAGGGTACGACCGCTCCGGCCTGCGCTTTTTCACCAACTACGGCTCGCGCAAGGGGCGCGCGCTGGAGGCCGAGCCGCGGGCCTCGGCGGTGTTCCCCTGGCACGCGATCCGCCGCCAGGTGCTCGTCGCGGGCCGTGTCGAACGTCTCAGCGACGCCGAGAACGACGCCTACTTCCGCACCCGCCCCAGGGGTTCACAGATCGGCGCGTGGGCGAGCGAGCGCCAGTCCAGCCCCGTCGCCGACCGCGGGGAGCTGGACCGCCTCTACGCGGGCTTCGCCGCCACCTGGCCCGAGGACGCCGAGGTTCCGCGCCCGGGCTACTGGGGCGGCTACCGGATCGTCCCCGAGGAGGTGGAGTTCTGGCAGGGCGGGGCCGACCGCATGCACGACCGATTCCGTTACATGAGGGGCGCGGGGGCCGACCCCCACGACGAGGCGGTGTGGCTGCTGGAGCGCCTCGCCCCCTGACACACCCGCCCCGCGCACCCGTCCCGGCCTCCCGGGGGAGCCCCTCGGGCGCAGCCGCACCGGAGGGCGCGGGAGCCCCGGCCGACACTGTGGCGCATGCCACATTGCGGCGAAGTGGGTTGTCTGTTGCCGAGGTATGATGAAGCCAGATCGGTGGCCGCTCCCGCGGCCAGGGCGCAGCGGCCGGCCTCTGACCGGGTCACGACTTCGGCTCCTCGGCAGACGGCCGGAATCCCCTGCGACCGGCCTGTGTTGAGAGTCTGCCGTCGTCGACTCTCGACGGCCCACGAGGGGAGGGGGAGCCTTGACCGCACACGGGCTTATCGACACCACGGAGATGTACCTCCGCACGATCTTCGAGCTGGAGGAAGAGGGCATTGTGCCGCTGCGCGCCCGCATCGCCGAGCGCCTGCAGCAGAGCGGCCCCACCGTGAGCCAGACTGTGGCGCGCATGGAGCGCGACGGCCTGCTCCGGGTCGAGAACGACCGCCACCTCGTCATGACCGAGGACGGCCGCCGTCTCGCCACCCACGTCATGCGCAAGCACCGCCTCGCCGAACGCCTGCTGGTCGACGTCATCGGCCTGCCGTGGGAGGACGTCCACGTCGAGGCCTGCCGCTGGGAGCACGTCATCTCCGAGGCCGTCGAGGAGCGCCTGGTCAAGCTCCTGAACGCCCCCTCGGTGTGTCCCCACGGCAACCCCATCCCCGGCCTCGAGGAGCTGGGGCTGGACGACTACTCCCCCGAGCCCTTCTCCGGCGACTCCATCGTGCCGATGCTGGAGGTCGCCAACGGCACCGAGGTCACGGTCACGGTCCGGCGCATCAGCGAGCAGCTGCAAAGCGACCCCGAGGTCATGCTCGATCTCAAGCACTCCGGGGTACAACCTGAGCAGGAAGTCACGCTCGTCGCGAGCGACAACGGCGTACAGGTGATTGGTGGTAGCGGCAAGGATGGCGAGACCAGCGAACTGTCCCGGCAGATCGCAAGCCACATTTTCGTCACCAAGCCCTGACCGCCCCACCCCCTCCGCGCGGCCGGCGCGCCCGCCGTCGCCCCTTCCCGCCAACCGAAATGTAACGTTGCTCTGCAGATACACCCCCGGTAGGGCTATGCTCACCCCATGGTTCGCGGCAGCCAGTGCAAGCAGGCCCGCCGCACGGGGGCAGTACGGATCGTGCGGCCGGGCGTCATGACCCCGGCCGGCGAGGTCGAGGTGGCGGCTGTATGAACCAACGGGGGGACGACTTCCGCCACGATGGTGCCTTCACGGGGGCGGCGGTCTTCGAGCACGCTCAGACGGCGGTGGTGGTCGCCGACCGCGCGGGCCGGCTGAGACACATCAATCCCTACGCCCGCGCCATGTTCGGGCTCTCCGCCGACGACGGCCACCTCCTGGGCCGGTCGTTCACCGACCTCGGCATCCAGGACTCCGACCGCGACCGCGCCGACCAGCTCGTGCGGCGCGTGCTGCGCGGCGAGACCTGGGACGGCACCTTCGCCGTCGTGCGGGCCGACTCCGCCTGGCTGCACATCCGGGTCAGCGCCGTGCCCCTCAAGTCGCCCGCGGGCGCCGTGGACGGCTTCGTCGTCTTCGCCGACGAGGCCCTGCGCAGCGGCCGCGTCGAGGACCTCTACGGCCTGCTCGACCGCGTCGGCAGCCGCCTGGCCGGCTCGCTGGAGTTCGGGTCCACCATGAAGGCGGTCGCCGAGATCCTGGTGCCGCAGTTCGCCCACCACTGCTTCATCGACCTCTTCGACCACGACCGCCTCGTCCGGCACGTCTCGGTGCACGCCGAGGGCTGGACCCCGCCCGCGGGCACCTGGTTCGACGTCGGCGAGGAGGTCCGCTACCCCGACCGCCACTTCGTCTACACCGCCATGCGGCGCTTCGAGACGGTGCTCGTCAGCGACTACGCCTACGCCTACGAGACCGACGACGCGCGCTCGGCCCGCGTCGCCGAGCAGGTGGGGGTGACCTCGGCCATCGCGGCGCCGCTGCGCGCCCGCGGCGAACTCCTGGGCGTGCTCACGCTCGCCCTCTCGCGCCTGTCGCCCCGGCAGAAGACCCGCTACGGCGGCTTCGACCGCGACCTGGTGGGCGCGCTCGCCTCACGGGTGGCGCTGGCCATCGACAACGCCCGCCTGTTCGAGGAGGAGCGCCGCACCGCGCTCGCCTTCCAGCAGAGCCTGCTGCCGCGCGGGGAGTTCCCGCCCTTCGACGGCCTCACCATCGCCCACCGCTACGTCCCCGCCAAGCCGCTGGAGGCGCACGGCCACGGCATCCAGACCCAGGTCGGCGGCGACTTCTACGACGTCATCCCGCTGTCGGCGGGGCGCGTGGGGCTGGTGATCGGCGACGTCGAGGGCCGCGGCCCGCACGCCGCGGCCGTCATGGGGCAGATGCGCGCCGCCCTGCGCGCGTTCGCCCAGGCCGACCGCGAGCCCGCCGACATCCTCCTCGCGCTCGACGAGTGGGTGCGCCAACTCGGCCGCCCCGACGGCTCCGGCGGCACCTGGGTGCCCAGCGTGAGCTGCCTGTACATGGTCTACGACGCCTGGTCGCGGGAGCTGTCCTACGCCAACGCCGGCCACCAGGCGCCGCTGCTCATCAACGACGGCCAGGTCGAGGAGCTCGCGCTGGAGGTCTCCGACACCCTGCTGGGGGTGCGGGCGCGCGGCGGCAGCGGGCTGGAGGACGCCGTCTACCACCAGGCCAACCTCGAACTCCCGGCCGGGGCCACCCTGCTGCTCTACACCGACGGCCTGGTCGACCGCCGCCCCCTCGGCGGCAGCGTCGACATCCCCCGGTCGATGGAGTACCTCTACGAGCGGGTCCGCGAGGTCGCCGACAAGGACGTCGACCAGATCGCCGAGACCGCCCTGACCGCCGTGCCCGGCGAGATCGACGACGACACCGCCCTGCTGGTGGTGCGCACCCACCCCGGCGAACTCGCCATGGAGGAGGGCTGGTTCATCGCCGAGGCGCCCACGGTCGGCGACGCCCGGCACCTGGCCTCCAGCACCTTCAAGAACTGGGGCATGGACCGCGACCAGGCCGAGCTGGCCTGCCTGCTGGTCTCCGAGATCGTCACCAACGTGGTCATCCACGCCACCCCGCACCCGGTGCGCCGGGAGTTCACCGCCGACGGCGTCAAGGACTCCGCCGAGCTGCCCGGCCTGGGCGCCCTCGGCGGCGGGGGCGGCGACGAGTTCGACGAGGACTGGTCGGACCTGCTGGAGGAGGCGGGCGAGGAGCCCGCGCCGCCGCAGGCCACCGAGTTCCTGCTGCGGCTGCGCCGGGGCGCGGAGTCGGTGTGGGTCGAGGTGTTCGACCGCGACCTGCGGCTGCCGCGCATCCGCAGCGCGGGCGCCGACGACGAGGGCGGGCGCGGCCTCTACCTCGTCGACCAGCTCGCCACCCGCTGGGGGTCGCGGCCCACGCCCGACGGCAAGGCCGTGTGGTTCGAGGTCCCGCTGAAGTCGGAGTGACCGCCGGGGCGGCCCCGCCCCGGCGTCAGCGGTTGGACCACGCCCACAGCATCAGCACCACGAAGATGAAGAACACGACGATGCCGCCGGTGGCCCACGGGATGTGGACCCTGCGCCGGAGCCGGCGCACGCCCAGTACCAGCAGGATGACCAGGAGACCGAGGACGATCAGCCCGTCCCACGCGCCAGTCACAGCGATCCCGACCCTTTCGCCAGACCCGTCAGGGGGTGCGGCTACAGGCCCAGCGAGCGGCCCACGATCTCCTTCATGATCTCGGTGGTGCCACCGAAGATCGACTGGATCCGGGCGTCCTGCCATGCCTTAGCCACGGGGTATTCCATCATGTATCCATACCCGCCGTGCAGTTGCAGGCACCGGTCCATGACCCGGTTGGCGAGCTCGGTGGTCCACCACTTCGCCTTGGCGGCGTCCTCGGGCGTCAGCTCGCCCCGGTTGAGCAGGGTGATCGCCCGGTCCACGTAGGTGCGGGCGAGGTCGATCTCGGTGGCGAGTTCAGCCAGCAGGAAACGGGTGTTCTGGAACCTGCTGATCGGGCGTCCGAAAGCCGTGCGGTTCTTGCAGTACTCGATGGTCTGGTCGAGCACCGCCTCCGACCCGGCGGTGGCCGACACCGCGATCGCCAGCCGCTCCTGCGGCAGGTTGGTCATGAGGTGGACGAACCCCGCGTTCTCGCGTCCGATGAGGTTGGCGGCGGGCACCCGCACGTCGGTGAACGACAGTTCGGCGGTGTCCTGGGCCTTGAGTCCGATCTTGTCGAGGTTGCGGCCCCGCTCGAACCCCGGCATGCCGCGCTCCACGGCCAGCAGGGAGATCCCGTGCGCGCCGGCGCCGGGGTCGGTGCGCGCCACCACGACCACCAGGTCGGCGTTGATGCCGTTGGTGATGAAGGTCTTCTGCCCGTTGAGCACGTAGTGGTCGCCGTCGCGCACGGCGGTGGTCTGGATGCCCTGGAGGTCGCTGCCGGCGCCCGGCTCGGTCATGGCGATGGCGGTGATCAGCTCGCCCGAGGCGAACCCGGGCAGCCACCGGCGGCGCTGCTCCTCGGTGGTCAGCCGCACCAGGTAGGGGGCCATGACGTCGTTCTGCAGGCCGAACCCGAGTCCGCTGGCGCCGACGCGGCAGATCTCCTCGGCGACGATCGCGTTGAAGCGGAAGTCGTCGGTGCCCGAGCCGCCGTACTCGGCGGGCACGCCCAGGCCGAGGATGCCGACCTCGCCGGCCTTGGTCCACACCTCGCGCGGGACGATGCCGTCCTTCTCCCACCGGTCGTGGAAGGGCACCACCTCGCGCTTGAGGAACGCGGCCACCGACTCCCGGTAGAGGTCGTGGTCGGTCTCGAAGATCTCCCGCCGCATGGCCCACTCCTTCGCTGCCGGCCCCACCCGCGCCCGGGCGGCGCGCCCGGTGCGTGACGTACGGCACCACCGTAACCGAATCCCGTTCGGTTCGGCAGGACCGTGCGCCGGCCGAGCCGGGCGCGCGGCCGCCGCCGGCCGGCCCCCGCGCCGGGCGGGGACCGGCTCGGCCCGGGACGGCTGAAGTTTCCGCAAAGTCCGGGTCCGGCCGCGCCCGGCCGTCCGGCCGCCGGCATCGCCCCTGCTTAGGCTGCTGCTGCGTTCACCGTCGTCCACCCGTTCTTCGCGCCGGCAGGGGGCAGCACCCGATGGCAGCCAAGCACGCAGCCCGCACCCGTCCGCGCCGGGAGCCGCGGGGTCGCGCGGGCGCCGCCGTGGTGATGGCGGCCCTGCTGCTGACCGTGCTGCTCGCCGCGCTGGACCAGACGATCGTCTCGACCACGCTGCCCACCATCGTCGGCGACCTCGGCGGCCTCAACCACCTGTCGTGGGTGATCACCGCCTACCTGCTGGCCGTCACGGCCAGCACGCCGCTGTGGGGCAAGCTCGGCGACCAGTTCGGCCGCAAGTGGCTGTTCCTGGCCTGCATCGTGGTGTTCCTGGTCGGATCGGCGCTGTCGGGCACCTCGCAGTCGATGCTCCAGCTCATCCTGTTCCGCGCGCTGCAGGGCGTGGGCGGCGGCGGGCTGATGACGCTGGCCATGGCGATCGTCGGCGACGTGGTGCCGCCCCGCGAGCGCGGCCGGTACCAGGGGTTCTTCGGGGCGTCCTTCGGCGTGGCCAGTGTGGCCGGTCCGCTGCTGGGCGGGCTGTTCGTGGACCACCTGTCCTGGCGCTGGGTCTTCTACATCAACCTGCCGTTGGGCGCGCTGGCCTTCACCGCCGTGCTGCTCGTGCTGCCGGCCACCGGGCGGCGCACCCGGCACCGGATCGACTACGCGGGCACCGCGCTGCTGGCGGGCGCCGCCGTGGTGCTCACCCTGGTCTGCGCCTGGGGCGGCAGCGTCTACGCCTGGACCTCGCCGGTGACGATCGGGCTGGCCGCCGCCGCGCTCCTGCTGGGCGCCGGGTGGTGGCTGAGCGCGCGCCGCGCCGCCGAGCCCGTGATGCCGCTGCACCTGTTCCGCGGCCGCGTGGTGCCCGTCGGCGTGGCCGTGCTGGCGTGCGTGGGGTTCGCGATGATGGGCGCCATGGCCTACCTGCCGCTGTTCCTGCAGGTGGTGCACGGCTACTCGCCCACGGCCTCGGGGCTGCACCTGCTGCCCATGGTGGTGGGCATGCTGGTGACCTCGATCGGCAGCGGCCAGCTGGTCTCCCACACCGGCCGCTACAAGCCCTTCCCGATCGTGGGCATGGCCCTGGTGACGGCGGCCCTGCTGCTGCTGGCCACGCTGGGCCCCGACACCTCGATGGTGGCCATGAGCGGCTACTTCCTGCTGCTGGGCTGCGGGCTGGGGCTGGTCATGCAGGTCGTGCTGACGGCGGTGCAGAACGCCGCCGACTACGCCGACCTGGGCGCGGCCACCTCCACCGCCACCTTCTTCCGCTCCATCGGCGGATCGTTCGGCACGGCGGTGTTCGGCTCGGTCTTCTCGGCGCGGCTGGCCGCCAACCTCCAGGCGCGCGCCGACGAGATCCCCCTGCCGCCGGGGGTGTCGACGGAGCAGCTGGAGACCAGCCCGCGCGTGCTGGACACCCTGCCGGCGGCGGCCCAGGCGCAGTTCCTGCGCGCCTACGCCGACTCCATCGACACCGTGTTCCTGTGCGCGGCGCCGGTGGCGGCGGCCGCGTTCCTGCTGACCCTGCTGCTGCGGGAGATCCCGCTGCGCACCACGACCGGCCACCCCGACCTGCACGAGGCGGTGGCGCCGGTGGCCAGCACGCGCGAGCCCTTGGCGCGTGTCGAGGCCGCCGCCTACCGCGAGGCCGGGCGCGCCGGGCCCCGGCGGATGTATGAGCGGCTGGCGGCGGCGGCCGGCCTGGACCTGTCGCCCGGGGCGTGCTGGGTGCTCAGCCACCTCGCCGTCACCGGGTCGAGCAGCGGCGAGGAGCTGGCGCGCCTGTGCCACCGGCCGGTTGAGGGCCTGGTGCCCGTCCAGGAGGAGCTGCGCCGGGCCGGACTGCTCAACGGCACGGCGGCGCACTGGGCGCTGAGCGCGCGGGGGCGCGACGCCGCCCGACGGCTCCTCGCCGCCCAGGAGGACGCGCTGCGCTCGGCGCTGGCCGACTACGCGCCCGAGGACCACCCCGAGCTGGTCGCGGTGCTGCGCGACGTGGCGCGGCGCACCCTGGGCGACGAGGACGACGCGGCGCTGGCCGGCGAGGCCGGCCGGCCGCGCTACCTGTAGCGCCGGTCCGGGAGGGCGGGGAGGGCGAAGGCGGCCCCGAGGACTTGCCGCGCCGGGCGAACCGAATATGGTTCGGGTTAGGCATCGAAGCGCTCGCCCCTCTGGAGGAACCGTGGCTGAGGCATTCATCGTCGGGGCCGTCCGGACCCCCGTCGGCACCAAGAAGGGCGCCCTGGCCGGCGTGCACCCGGCCGACCTGGGCGCCCACGTGCTCAAGGAGCTGGTCGACCGCACGGGGGTGGATCCGGCGGCGGTCGAGGACGTCGTGATGGGCTGCGTGAGCCAGGTCGGCCCGCAGGCGCTCGACCTCGCCCGCACGGCGTGGCTGTCGGCCGGGCTGCCCGAGACCACCGCCGGCGTCACCATCGACCGCCAGTGCGGGTCCTCCCAGCAGGCAGTGCACTTCGCCGCGCAGGGCGTCATGTCGGGCACCCAGGACCTGGTGGTGGCCTCGGGTGTGGAGAACATGGGCATGGTGCCCATGGGCTCCAACGTCAAGTTCGCGCTGGACGCCGGCCTGTCGGTGTACGGCGAGGGCTGGGCCAAGCGCTACGGCGACCAGGAGATCTCCCAGTTCCGCGGCGCCCAGCTCATGGCCGAGAAGTGGGGCTACAGCCGCGAGGACCTGGAGCGCTACGCGCTGGAGAGCCACCGGCGGGCGGCGGCGGCCCGCCAGGCCGGGTACTTCGCCGAGCAGATCGCCCCGCTGGCCGGGGTGACCCAGGACGAGGGCGTGCGCCCCGACACCACCCTGGAGAAGATGGCCGGGCTGGACCCGCTGCGCGAGGGCTGGGTGCTCACCGCCGCCGTGGCCAGCCAGATCTCGGTGGGCGCGGGCGCGCTGCTCATCGCCTCCGAACGCGCGGTCGAGCGGCACAACCTGACCCCGCTGGCGCGGATCGTGCAGCTGGCCCTGGTCGGCGACGACCCCGTGTACATGCTCACGGCGCCCATCCCCGCGACGCGGATCGCGCTGGAGAAGGCCGGGCTGGGCATCGACGATATCGACGTCACCGAGATCAACGAGGCGTTCGCTCCGGTGCCCATGGCCTGGCTGGACGAGCTGGGCGCCGACCCCGCCAAGACCAACCCCAACGGCGGTGCCATCGCCCTGGGGCACCCGCTGGGCGCCACCGGCGCGGTGCTGATGACCAAGCTGGTGCACGAGCTGCGCCGCACCGGCGGGCGCTACGGCCTGCAGACGATGTGCGAGGGTGGCGGCCAGGCCAACGTCACGATCATCGAGCGGGTCTGAGGCGGCCGGGTCCCGGCCGCGGCGGGCGGGACCCGCGAAAGCGGTCGAGCGGCGCGGGGCACCGGGTGCACCGCGCCGCCGTCGTGTGCCCGGCCCGCCGCGCGCCGGGAAATCCCGCGGTACGCCCCGGGTGAGCGGCGGAGAAAAACAGACATTCGAGGGCGCGGCACTGTTTTCCCTCGTATCCGGGCGGGTGCGGCCCGGTCGGCCGCGGCGCCGCGCGCCCGCCTCCTAGCGCGAGACTTTTGGTATCGGTGCAGGTCAGAACGTTTTTCGGTGGTGTCCTGCGCTGCTGATCAGGCGTTCCGTATCAGATCTTCATTGGCCAAGCGCTGGCGCTGAATTCTGCAACGCATTAAATTGCCTTCATGCTCTTTCGCATTTCCCCAGCGGGGTGTGCTTTGGGCGCAGAATGCCGAAGAGAGGCGCGTTCGCGCCGTCCGATATGCCTTTAGGTGTTTTCGGCGGATGTCGTTTCGCGTGCCGTAGGCCGGCGGCGGACAGGGATCCGGAACCGGGGCGCGGTGCCGGGTAGGGCGGAGGCCGGGCCAGCGGCGTTCGACCGTCCGGTTGAGGACCCGCAGCAGGATCAGCGCCGAACCGACCGCGAACACGCAGGTGAAAAGTCCGATGGCGGTGACCGCGAGGTAGGCGAGGAGGCGGACCGGGCTGAGGGCGAAGGCGGCGGAGGCGGGGTTTTCGGGCAGCCCGGCCTGGGCTAATGGCCACCCAGAGGGTGGAACACACCGACCAGGGTTTCGATCTCTCCGCGTTTCCTTCCCGACGACCGCCGATCGCACCGAGCATATACGCCGCCCCCCGCGCCGGGAACCCCCGTCCGGGCCGCGCGGTCAGGGCCGGCCCGCACGCTCCCGCACCAGGCGGGCGACACGTGCGGCGGCCACGGCCACGCAGGCCAGGGCGGTCGCGGCGAGCAGGACCATGAACGCGGGGTAGAGGTAGCACACCTGGACCCAGGCCACGTCGCGGCCCCGGTAGAGGAAGCCGACCACCCGGTGGACCTCGGCGAGCAGCAGCGGCGGCAGGGCGAGCGGCAGCAGCCGCGCGACGGCCCACGGCAGGCGGGCCGCGCGCAGGCGCGCCCACCGGCGCGACCGGCGCACCCCGCGCCAGGCCGCCGCCGCGACGACGAGCGCCAGCGCGAGGAACGCCGCGTCCATCAGCAGCAGAGCGGTTCCCGCCGGGGCCGGGGGTGCCTCCCCCTCCTCGATCAGGGCGATCAGCGCCTGGGCGATGGCCTGCGCGTCCCCGTGGGCCATGCCGGTGTTGGCCATCACCGCGACACCGTGGCCGGAGGCGGGCAGCAGCGCCTGGTAGGCCGTGGAGGTGAACAGGTCCCCGCCGTGCTCGACGACGGGCGCGCCCGAGGGGTCTCGCCGGTGGACCAGCCCAGGGCGTAGGAGCCGGAGTTCGGCGAGGGGGTGTGCATCAGCGCGATGGTCTGCGGCGAGGCGATCCGGGCGCCGCCGGGGCCACGGCCGCCGCTGTTCTGGGCGATCAGCCAGGCGGCCATGTCCGACGCGGTGCTGATCACGCCGCCGGATCCGTTGCCGAACGCGGGCGGCTCGGGCAGCGCCACCGGCCGGCCGAGGATCCGCAGGTGGCCGCGCGCGTCGGGCGGCAGATCGCGCTCGGTGTCGGCGGTGGTGCTGCGGTCCATGCCCAGCGGGTCGAAGATCTGGGCCGTGAGCTGTTCGGCGAACGGCCGGTCGGCGACCACCTCGACCAGGCGGGCGGCGACCTGGAAGTTGGGGTTGTGGTATTCGTGCCGCGCCCCCGGGTCGGCGGCGAGCCGTCCGGTGCGCATACCGGCGACCGCCTCGCGAAGCGTGTCGGGCTGCTCGCGGGTGAAGGCGGGGAACGTGGTGTCGGACATGCCGGAGGTCTGGTCGAGCAGTTGGCGCACCGTGATCCGCGACGCGCGCGGATCGGCCATGCGGAACTCGGGGAGGTAGGCGGCGACGGGCCGGTCGAGGTCCACCTCCCCGGCCTCGACCAGTTGCAGCACCGCCGCCGCAGTGAAGGACTTGCTGACCGAGGCCACGGCCATCGGGGTGTCGGCGGTGACGGCCTCGCCGGAGGGTGTGGTGCCGTACCCGGCCGCGTGCACGGTCCGGCCGCCCCGGGTCACGGCGACGGCGACCCCGGGGACGCCCCGGGCCTCCCGGTACTCCTGCACCACGGTGTCGATCGCGGCGGGCGTGACCTCGGCACCGCCGCTGCCGGCGCCGTCCTGGGCGGCGGTGCCGCCGACGGCCGCGCCGGGCGCGAGCACCGCCGCGGCGAGCACGGCCGCGCACACGGCGGCGAGGCCGCGGCCCGCCCCCGGCGGACGGGCGCGGCGGCGGTCAGGGGCGGGGGACGAGGCGGGGGAGGGCGGGAGGGGGGGATGTGGGCACCGCGGCAGCCTACGCGCGGCCCCCGGGGGCGCCTCAAGGGTGCTGCCACGTCACCGGAGGACCCGCCGCCACCTCTCCTGGCGGCCGGTCGCGAGGGCGCCGGGTGGGTCGTGGAGCGCTGACGGGACGGCAGGCGACCTGGGCGGCGGTCGTCGGCAACCGGACCGCACAGCCCGCCCTAGGTGTCCTTCCGCCCGGCGGAGAGGTTGAGCCTGCCGCCGGTGGCCTTGTAGAGGAGGCGGGGCAGGAACGCGACCGGAACACCGGGGAGGGCGCGGAGCCGTTTCTCGTAGTCGCTGGGGGCGCGCGGCGGGAAGCGGCGCCGCGGGCCCGACGCGGGGGTCGCCGGGGGCCGCGGCTCGGTGGGGCCCTGCATGAACGCGCGGGCGGTGGCCGAGCCGGGCACGGCGGAGACGGTCGGGCCGGTGCTCGGCTCCGCCGACGGGCCGGGCGGCGCCGGTGCCGTCGGCGCGGAGGGCGCGGTCGGTGTCGCGGCGGGCTCGGGCGCGGTGCCGGGCGCCGGGCCCGGTCGGCCGTGGGCGGCCGCGGGGGTGCGCGGGTAGGCCGCCGGCGGGGGCGGGGCGGCGGTGCCGGCCGGCGGTGTGCCGTGGTCCCTGGCGGGCGCGGCGGCCGGTGCGCCACCGGGGTCCGCGCCGGTGGCGGCCTCGGGCGGCCCGAAGCCGTGGGGCGGGGTGGTCTGGCGGTAGGCGGGGTCGGACCGCCAGGACCGGGACGGCGGCGTGGCGGGCTCCGGCGCGGACGCCGAAGGCGTCGCGGGCGCCGCGCCCGACTGCCGCGGGGGGTGGCCCGCGCCCGCCCGCTGCGGGTGGTGCCCGGACTGCGGCGGGTGGTGGTGTGCCGCCTGCCCGGGGCGGGGCGCCGGCTCGGCGGGGTCGGGGCGCGGGGCGGGCCCCGCGGTGGGCGCGTGCTGCGGACCGGTGGGGCTCGGCGGGTGGGAGGCCGCCGTGTGCGGGGTCCGCTCCTGGGCCGCCGGTTGCGGCTGGGGCGGCCGCGCCGCCTCCGCTCGCGGTGCCGGTCCGGCGGGGTCGGGGTGCGGTGACCGCGCGGCGTGCGGCGCGGGCGGTGCCGTAGCCGCCACCCGCGCGGGGTGGGGCGGCGCCTCCCCCGGGTGCGCGGTCGGGCCGGGCGCGGTCCGCCCCCGTGCCGGGGCGGGCGGCCGTGGCTGTCCCCAGGCTGTGGGCTCCTGCGGTGTCTCCGGGGCGGGCGGGCCGGCCGGGGGCTCGGGCAGGCGGCTGTAGGGCGGGGGCGGCGGGTCGATCTCGGGGTAGTACGGCGACGCCGCGGCGGGCTCCGCGGGATCGGCCGGGGACTGCGATGGTTCTCCCGGATGCGGACGGTTCGGCATGCTGGGGGTCTCCTGGCGGGCGGGGCGGCGCGAGGTCGGCCCGGTCATCCGATGGCCGGCGGTGGTCCGGTGCGGGGCCGGGGCGGCACCCGGCGCGATGTCTGCCGTTCCCATGGTCACATGGACACGGCCCGGCGCAGGCACTCCACGGCCACACGCGTGGCGGTGGCGTGGGTGGCGGCCGAGACGCGGGCGGGGTCGATGGGGGTGCCGCCCGCCAGGTGGCGGTCGTAGGCCAGCCGGAACACCTCGGCGCCGCTGCCGCGCAGGATCCCGGCGGAGCCGGGGTAGTCGAACGCGCGGTCCTGCCCGCGCTCCTGCTCGGTGAACACCACCACGATGCGGCGCGGCAGGGAGTCGGCGCCGTTGGCGGTCATCCAGTCGAAGGCGCGCCCGATGTCGGCGGCGCCCTCGCGGGTGGCCGGCACCACGAGCACGTGGGCGTGCGCGCTGGCCTGGGCCGCGCGGTTGAGGTCGTCGGAGATGTCGGCCGCGCGGTCGATGACGGTGAGCCCGAAGAACCGGGTCAGCGCCAGCACCTTGTCGCGGTAGGTGCGGGCGTCCAGGCGGCCCTCGGCGATCACCTCCTGGAGCCCCGGCAGCAGCCACAGGCGGTCGCGGACGGGCGCCAGGCACGGCTCGACGTCCGCGAAGGAGTCGGACTCGATGCCGGGAGCCGCCAGGCCCGTACCCGGCCCGCCGTGGCCCCCGCCGAAGCGGGCCGCCAGGGAGCCGGTGCCCGGGCCGAGGTCCATGGCCAGCACGCGGTCGTTGCGGTAGTGCGCGTAGACGAGCGCCAGCAGCGCGCTGACGGTGCTCTCGGCCGGGCCGCCGCGCGGGCGGCTGACCACGATCCGGCGGCCGGTGGTGACCGACCGCTGGAGTTCGCGGCCCAGGGCGATGGGGGTCAGCACGTCCTCGGGCGGCCGGAACGGCCACACCGCGCCGCGCCCCACCCGGCGCAGCAGGGAGTCGCCGTGGCGGCCGCCGCCCGGTGCCGCCGTCCTCGCGGTGTCGCGCATGACCCTCCCCCTTCGTCGTCAGAACGTGTTGATCAGCCGCGTGTAGGTGCCCAGCGACCCGATCGCCACCGGGATGAGCACGACCACCGCGACCGCCTCGAAGCGGTTGGCGATGCGCCGCAGCCGCGCCCGGCTGTGCTCGGGCTGGTCCACGGTGAGCACCACGACGGGGACGAGCAGGCACGCGGCCAGCACCCCCATGGCGGCCCACAGCGCCCACCCGCCGGTGTCGGCCCAGGCCATGGCCAGGGCGACCACGATGAGCAGGGCCGCCGCCATCAGCGGGACCTTCTGCAGGATCAGCGGGAACAGCCGGGACCGGCTCGCGACCACGATCGCCAGCAGCGCGGCGAGGGCGGCGGTCCAGCCGCCGAGGTCGCGGGTGAGCCACAGCCCGGCGGCCGCCGCCGACACCGCGGTGGCGACCGTGGCCAGGGTCATGGTGCGGTGCGCCCCGGCCAGCGCGGTCATGACGTCGGCGCGCGCCACCGGCGAGCCCGAGCCGCGCCGGTCGTCGAGGACGGTCAGCCCCGACAGGGCCATGGCGACCCGCAGGATCAGGCTGAGCACGACCACGCACGCCACCGCCACGACCGCGGCGATGCGCGAGAGTTCCAGGCCCAGTGCCGCGCCGCCGGCCCACACCAGGGCGTATCCGGCGATCACCGCTCCGCCGATGACGCCGCCGCGCCCCAGGCCGGTGGTGAGGCCCAGGGCGGCGACGACGGCCGCCGCGACGGCGGCCAGCCCGCCCCACAGCACCCACCCCGGCCAGCCGAAGGCGGCGGTGCCCGTCCACAGGGTGTAGGCGGCCGCGGCGCCGCCGGCGATGGCCAGCGCGGTGCCGAAGGGCTCGCGCCAGGTGGCGGCGACCGCGCAGCCCAGGCCCAGCAGTGCCACGGCGGCGGTCGCGAGCACGGCGGCCCCGGTGGTGGTGCCGGTGCCCTGCCACAGCAGGACGCAGAGGGCCAGGACCAGGGCGGTGACGGCGCCGGTGGCGCTCCAGCGGGCGGCGGTGGGGTTCCACCGGCCCTGGTTGCCGTCGAGGACGTCGCCGACGGCGTCGGGGACCTCGTGCACGACCGGTGCGGGCACGGGTTCGTCGACCCGCACCAGGCGCAGGACGTCGCCGTCGGCGATGCCCCGGTCGGCCAGGGTGGTGTCGCTGTCCAGGTGCACCCCGGAGGCCGTGGCCAGGTGCATCGGGAGCGCGGGGTTGTGCACGCGGTCGCCGAGCAGCCGCAGCACCTCGGGCATCAGCGCGCCGACCGGCTCCTGAGCGGGGAGAACGGCGTCGACCCGGCGGTTCTCGCCGACGAGGGTCACGCGGCTCCAGGAGGTCATCGGGCCCTTTCCCATCGCTTGTCTAGGAGGTTGGCGAACGTGGTCCCGCCGGGCGCCGGCGGGGGTCAGGCGGGGACGTCGGTCACCTCGACGCGTTCGAGGTAGCCGTTGGCCAGCAGCCACCGGATGCTCGGCAGCGCGGGCGGCTGGGTGAACCCGCCGGCGTCGACGGTGAACCGGACGCCGCCGCCGGGGTGGCCGTCGGTGCCGGGGGACAGCGAGGCCTCGACGGTGAAGGGGTGGGTCACGCGGTAGCGGTGGTAGTTCTGGGCGGCGGCCTGGTCGCCGGGGTCGGTCGAGGGTGAGGCCGAGGGGCTCGCGGCGGCGGGGGGCGAGGGGTCGGCGGGGTCGGCGGGGCGCAGGTCGTCGGCGGGCGAGGGCGAGGGCGCGGCGGTGGGCGCGGCGGGTTCGCCGCCGCGGCTGATCTCGGGCAGGCCGCGCTCGCTGAAGGCCATGCCGTCGGGGAAGAGGAGCGAACCGCTCTCGTTGCCGAAGGCGTCGACCACGGTGTCGGCCCGCAGGGTGTGGCGGACGGAGTCGCCGCTGCCCTCGCGGATCTGCTGCTGGATCTGCTGGGTGAGTTCGGCGGTGCGCTGGTCGGCGGCCAGTTCCTCGGCCGCGCTGAGGGTCTGGGGTTCGGCGTCGACAAGGACGAGTTCGCTGTAGAGCCAGCGGGCGGCCTCGTCCTCGGTGGCGAACTCCGCGCCGGTGCGGCCCTGCTCGAACTCCACGATGCCCGCGGCGAAGCCGCGCTCGTTCTCGGTGAGGAGGTAGTAGCTGTCGACGGTGCCGGCCGGCGGGCGGGGGTCGCCGGGCAGCACGTAGAGGCCGGGCGGGACCTCGGCGCGGTCGAGTTCGGCCCGCAGCATCTCCATGGTGACGTCGGCCCCGACCCAGTCGGCGGGCACGGGCGCCGCGGCGACGTCGGGCGGGGGCGAGGCGGCCTGGTCCTGCTCGCGCTGGGCCTGCTCCTGGCTGGCGAGCTGGTTCTGCAGGAAGGACCAGCCGATGCTGCCCGCGCACATGACGGCCGACAGCGCCAGGCCGATGAGGATCTTGGCGACGTTCTCGTCCAGCCGCCGACGCGTGCGCTGGGGCCCGAACAGCACGGCCTCGCGGAGGCGCTTGCGGCGGACGGCGACCGACTCCAGGAGCTGGCTGTCGTAGTCGCGGGCCATCGGGCCTCCTTTCCGGGCGGCCGGGCGGGCGGGGCGGCGGCGGGCGGCCGGCGCGCGGGGGCGGGGCACACGGGACGGGAGGGGCGCCCGTCAGCCTACGGGGCCCCTCCCGTGGGGCGTGGGGCGGCCGCGGCGGCGGCCGCGGGTGCGCGGCGGGGGGTCAGATGGCCTGGACGGCGGCGTTGGCGCGGGTGAGCGCCTCCTGCGCGGTGCCGTCGTTGGTCTCCAGGGTCTCGCGCACGAGGCGGATGATCTCGCGGACCTCGTTGCCCGCGTTGTGCCACTTGAGTTCCTTGGCGCTGTACTCGTCGGAGACGCCGTCGGCCTGGAAGTCGGCCATGGCGTTGCTGACGTCGACGTCGTGCTCGCCGATGATGGCCTCAAGCTGGGACATCACGTTCTGGATGTTGGTCTGCGCCTCCTGGGAGGCGCCGATGTCGTAGCTGTTGCGTCCGTTGGTCACCGGAGGTCTCCTCGGCTGCGGGGGTCAGGCGGTGCGGAACTTGGCGGCGTCGAAGTTGGCCGCGCTCATGTTGCGGGTGGCGTCGTCGGCCATGGTCTGGCTGCCGGTCGCGAAGGCGGCCTGGATGCCGCCCTGGCCCTGGTTGATGGAGCCCAGCCCGGCGCTGAGGTCGGCGGTGATCTGCTCCGAGCGCGCCTTGAAGGAGTCGAAGGCGGCCTTGCCGGCGCCGTTGAAGCGGCCGGAAAGGGGTTCGGCGGCGTCGATGAGCTGATTGATCAGGCTGGCCAATTGATCACCGGAGGCCGAGGTGTTGCGGTTCAGGGTGGTAAGGGTCTGATCGCCGAAGTCCCAACGTGACATCTGTTCACCTGCTCCTCGGTTACCTGCCGTCTACTGCGGTAGGACGTCCAGTCCGTATCGCTGGTTCCCGCAATCCGCGTGTGGACCATATAACGGAAGAATTCCTCGGGGAGGACAATTATATGGGTGATAATGACAGGCGGGAGTTGGTTGTTGCCGGTTGTGGAGACGACGACTGGGGGGACTCTGCATGAAGTTCGAACTGGTGGATCCCGCTGAGTGGCCCGAGCCCGCGGCCCCCAAGGCCGCCGACGGCCAGGACGGCCACGACACCCCGGCGGACGCCGAGACGGCCGCCGCACCGCCCGAAACCGACCCCAACGCGCGGCTGCGGATCGCCACCCGGCGGCTGTCGCAGCAGGTCAGGCACAACGCCGCGGCCATCCGCGAAAACCTCGCCCACCTCATGGAGCAGGTGGCGCGGGCCGAACTGGCCATGACCGATTCCGGTCAGCGGCCTACCCGGGCGCCGTCGTCCTTCCGCCCCGCGCGGTTCGGGCCGGGCGGGGAGTCCGCCGGCGCCGGCGGGGCCGCCGAGCGCCCGGCCGCCGCCGACACGGCGCCCGCCACCCCGGTCCGGGGCGCCCAGCCGCGGGCCGACGGGCGCCGCCCGGAACCGGACGGGAACCCCGCGGCGGCCGCCGGCGCCTAATCCGGTGAGGGGCCGGCCACCGGCCCCGCCCGCACCTCTGACCACCTCCGACCGATCGATCACGTATCCCGCACCCCGTGCCCCGCCCGCAGCGGGTGGACCAGGGAGCAGGGCAGAAGGGAACCCGAACGGCTATGGGCGCAACGTGGGACATCGAGGCCCCCCAGGTCAACGAGGTCGTGCAGACCGTCGGCGGGCATGTCGGCGGCGACGACGGCGAGGGCGGCCTCGTGGCCAAGATCGAGACCTTCGGCGGCCACGTCGAGGACGCCGGTACCGCCGCGGCCAGCGGGCCCATCGGCACGGCGCTGGAGGAGTTCGTCACCGAGTACGGCCAGACCCTGCAGAGCATGGTGCTCAAGACCGCCGCCGCCATCAACGGCTGCGTGAAGGCCACCGGCTACTACCTTGAGGGCAACCTGCAGATGGCGGCCGACGCCCAGAGCAACGCCGACAACATCGACTCGCTCGACCTGTAGGCGCCCGCGCGGTGCGGCGGCGGGCGGTCCGCTGCCGCGAACACCGCGAACACCGCGGACGGCCCGGGCGGTGCGCGAGGCACCGCCCGGGCCGCCGGTGCCGGCGGCCGGGCGGGTGCTAGGTGGTGGCGGCCGGCGCCAGGCGCGCCGCCGACGTGCCCAGGCCGGTGGGCCGCCACCAGAACCCGGAGGGCGCCTGCGGCCGGTGCTTGGCGCGCAGCCAGTCCTCGCGGTAGCGGGCGACCTCGTCGTGCCAGGCGAGGATGCCCGACATCCACTCCTTGAGGTGCTCGGCGTGGGCGGTGACCACGCGGCGGGCGTTGTCGTCCAGCTCCCACTGCTCGAACAGGTCGGGCAGGCCGGTGGCGAGGATGTGCTCGAACTGCTCCACGCGCACCCGGATGAGGTCCACGACGATGTCGCGGGCGGTGTGGCGGTCGACGTCGAGGAAGTTCTCGATCACCAGCACCATGTTGTGGACCTCGCCCTCGAACTCGATCTCCTTCTGGTATGAGTACAGGTCGTTGAGGTAGCAGGCGGCGTCCTGCGCGGCGGTCTCGAGTTCGCGCAGGGTGCGGGTCTGGTAGACGCCCTCGGGGACCTCCTCGTAGTGGGCCAGCCGCGACAGGCTGATGGTCATGTCCGAGCCGAAGGTGCGGCGGCGCATCTCGAGGTAGTCGACCGGATCGGGCACCCGGTTGGCGGCCTGGTTGCCCAGCTCCCACAGCCAGCTGGTGGTCATCTCCTCGACGGCGGTGCGGAAGCTCTGCCGGGCGGCCGTGGGCATGGGCGCGGCGGTGCGCCGCCAGAGGTCGGCCAGGCCGCGTTCGACGGCGTTGGCGGGCTCGGGGACCGCTCCCATGTCCAGCGGCATGAAGGCGGGCAGCCGGTCGGTGAGCGCCTTGGCCGCGCCGAGGTTGCGGGTGGCGCCGAAGACCCGGGGGTAGGCGTCGTCGCCGTAGGTGCCCCAGGTGAGCCACAGGGCGGCCAGGGTGACGCCGTCGAGGTCGCCGTCGGGGGCGATCCGGGCCGCGCAGAAGGCGAGGTCCATGGCGGTGAACTCGTCGTCGTCCCACACGCCGTCGAGGCCCGCGGGCGGGGTGGGCGTGATCATGCCCATGGCGCGCGCCCACTCGCGGGAGGCACGGCGGGCGGTGTCCTGGTGGGGGCTGAGGCGGACCTCGAAGGGGATGTGCAGCGGCGGGAGGTCCAGGTGCCCCACCGGCGGGCACACCGGCTGGGAGTGCTGGCGGGCGCGGCGGCGCGCGCCGGGGCCGATGGAGGTGAAGACCGGCCGGCCGGCCGAGGTGCCCAGGCCGGTGGGGCCGTGCAGGCCGCCGGAGCGGGTGGCGGCGCCCTGGTTCATGTACCGGCTGGAGCGTGCGTGCCACTCGTGCCCGCCGGCCTGCCAGTCCTGCAGGCCCTTGGTGTAGGCGGCGACGTCGGCCTGGCCGGGCGGCGGCACGGCGTGGTCGGCGAGCATGGCGGGGATCTCGACCAGGGCGGTGTCCTCGAACTGCAGCAGCCGGGAGGTGAGCAGGTCGTTGACCATCTCGGCGGCCTGCTGGGTGGAGCAGTCGAAGAACCGCTCGAACACCAGGACGGCGTTGGAGTTCTCGCCCTCCTCGCGGACCTCGCGCTGGTAGGAGAACAGGTCGTTGCGCAGGTGGACGGCGTCGGCGAAGGTGTCGGTGAGGACCTTGACGGGGCGGGTGGCGGCGACCTCGGCGGGGATCTCGGCGCCGGCGGCGACCTCGACGAGGTTGGCCGACCAGGGGGCGCCGCCCACGCGGCGGCGCATCTGGATGTACTCGATGGGGTTGGCGATCCGTTGGCGCTGGATGTTGTCCAGTTCCCACATGGACTCGACCATGAGGAAGTGGGTGCTGGCGCGGAACCGGCGCCGCCAGTCGGCCGACATCAGGGGCACGGTGCGCCGCCAGAGGTCGTCGAGGCCGCGTTCGGCGGCGTTCTCGGGCTCAGGGGCGTCCTGGCCGTCGTCGGTCATGAAGAGTTCGAGGCGGTCGAGGTAGGCCTGCCCGCCCTTGAGGTCGCGGGAGTACTTGAACTCCTCCAGGAAGTCGTCGTCGAAGAAGAAGACCCAGACGTACCAGTCGGTGATCAGGTCGAGCATGGGGCCGTCGCAGTCGGGATGGGTGTAGGCGCACATCAGCGCGTAGTCCATGGCCGCGAGCGCGGGTTCGTCCCACACCAGGCCGCCTCTGGGTGAGGGGGTGTCGAGCATCCCCATGTCGCGCGCCCACGCCATGGTGTGCCGACGGGCACGCTCCACGTTCGGATTGATGCGGGCGGGATGCGACAGGTAGAAGTCGGGCAGTGTGAACGCGTCCATCCGCGTACCTACTCTCATCGACCGACTGAGGCGGTTGTACGCTCTGGATTCTATTGATCGCGTTCGGTGTCTATGGTGCGTTTGCCGAGGTAGTTCCGCTGGAAAAGTGTGGGAGTGCTCCCAAGCTACGGTGCGGCCTCCCTCGGCGGCTGCGTGTTGGTCGCGGGGGCGGCCGGGGGATGCGGTGTTCGGCGGCGGTGGCGGGAACGGGCGCGCGGATCCCCATGAGAAAGCGTTTCCATGGGCGCGTTTTTTCGCGTGGGGAAAATCGATCGTGGTTCCTGGATTCGGTGGGGCTTTTCGTTTCTCGCTGAAGTGACCGGAAACGGACAGGGTGATGTGCGCTCCTTTTCCGTGTGGTTGCCTGGAGGCGTCTTGCCCATGGCCGCATTGGCGATCTTGGTCCGGGTTTCCGTCCCGGGGTGATGATCTCCATTCGGCGGCCGGGCAATCAGCTCAAAAGGGACGCGACAACGGGCGGTGGCGTTTTGAGCGACGACGTGATCCGGCCGGAGGACGTGCCGATTCCGCAGGTGCACCCCGAGAACCTGCGGCGGGCGGGCGATGCCCCTGAAAGGCGACGGAACCTCCATTCAGGGCGCCGGCGACGACATCAGGTCCGCGTGGAACGGCCTTGAGGGAATCTACGTGGCGCCCGAGCAGGACATCCTGCTCAACGCGCTGAACGAGGTGCCGACCAAGGGCGGGGAGTTCAAGAACGCCGTCACGGTGGTGGGCGACGCCCTGCTGACCTTCGCCGACCGCGCCGAGGAGATCAAGGGCCGCCTGGAGACGCTGAAGGCCGACGCCCAGGAGTTCCAGACCCGCATCCAGGGTGACGAGGACTGGCGCGAGGACGAGGACAACATCAACGACCTCGACACCCTCAACAACAACATCCTGGCCGCCCTGCACGATTACCAGGAGGCCGAGCGGGAGTGCGCCAACGCGATCACCCGGCACTTCGGCGGCACCACGTTCGTGGCCACCGCTCCCGGCGAGGAGGGGGCGGTCGGCCCCAACCAGCGGGCGTACGGCTACACCGAGGCCCCCGAGAACGTCGAGACCCCCTGGGCCACGCCGCAGGAGCATGACGCGCCCTGGTATGAGGACGTGTGGAACGGGGTGGCGGATTTCGGTGTGGGGATCGCCGAGGATCTGGGGGCGATGGTCGGCCTCTACGGCGAGAACGGGTGGGGTGTCGGTTCGTGGAGTGAGTGGGGGAGCAATCTCGCGGGCAACTGGGGTGACACGCTGGCGGGTCTGGGGAGCCTGGTGGGGGTCTATGGGGAGGACGGCTGGGGGGTGGGCTCCTTCGGTGAGTGGTGGGGCAACTTCTCCAGCGGGTGGACGGAGTTCGCGCACGCGGTCGTGCCGTGGCGGGAGTGGGGCGATCGTCCGGGCTATGTGATCACGCAGGGCGCGTTGAACGTCGGGAGCATGTTCCTGGGCGGTGCGGGGGTCTTCAAGGCGCTGGCGCGCGGGTCCCGCGCCGTCGGCGGCAGGGGCGACAACCCCGACGCCCCCGACACCGACAGCCCCGACACCCCCTCGCGCATCAACGCCGACACCATGCCGGGCCTGGACGGGATCGGCGACCGGCCCTCCACCAGCGGCCTGCAGGAGGCCCTGGACGGCCTGGAGATCGACCCGAGCCGCCTGGACGGGCTCGACAACGCGCTGGACGACGCCGCCGACTTCGCCGACAACCCCACCCCCGTGGACCCGGCGGGCAACGACGTCCCCGGAGGCGGCGGCAGCTCGCCGCAGGGCGGCGTCCAGCCCACGGCGCTGAACAGGACCTACGACGCACCCGACACCACCCCGGCGGTCGACGTCGACACCCCCACGCGGCTGACCGCCGACTTCGACGCACCGGCCGACACCACCGGCGGCCCCGACACCACGCCCGACCGCCACACCCCGTCCGGCGACCGGCCCGCGCCGCTGGGCGACCTCGGCGACGACACCCCCGACCCCGACCCGGTGGACACGGACGTCCCCGACCCGGACACCCCGGGCCGGGACACCCCCGCCGCCGACACCTTCGACACGGACCCGGTCGACAACGACGCGCCGGACCCCGACGACCCCGACACCCCGCGCGGCGACGACGACTCCGACGCACCGGGCGACCAGGACGCCCCCGACCCGGCCGACCCCGCCCCGTCCCCCCGCCCCCGCCTGGGCGGCATCGACGGGACGGACGGTGTTCCGGGGGATCCCTACGCCGACGTTCCGCCCGCGGGCGACCTCCCGCGCGACGAGGTCATCCGGATCGCCCACGAGGAGTCGAGGCAGCAGCCCGGTCCCGGGTACATCGACGAGACCAGCTCCAAGTTCAATCCCCGGGTCAACCGGGGCCACATCGACGAACTCCTCCGCTGGCACGACGACGAGGGCAACACGTTCCTGGACGCCCCCGAAAGCGAGCTCGCCGAGCGGCAGTACGCGGAGATCCGGGCGAGGACCGACGACACCGAGCAGATCGCCCAGAACACCGGGGTGGACCAGGCCTGGCTCGACCGCATCAAGAACCACCTCTTCTACACCGAGCACGACGGCACGCTCGGCCCGAACGTGTGGAAGAGAGGGCTGTTCACGCCCATGATCAGCATCGGGCGCCTGTGGACGGACGCCACGAACGGTAGTCTGGACAGCACGTCCCTCACGGAGTTCCTGCGGCTGCTCAAGCACGAGGGGGTCGAGCTCCGGCTGATGGAGGAGGGCCTGCCCTACCGTCCGGCCGACCCCGAGTACTACCGCATGGACCTGAGCCAGAACCCGAGCCCGGAGCACCGGGGCGCGCACGACCTGGCTCCGGCCGACCGCGGTGCCGACCCCTACCGGCTGTTCGACCGGGTCGGCGTGCAGCGGCCGGACTTCTTCATCGCGGACGATTTGTCCAACCTGGAAGACATGGTGCAGTACATCCTGGGGGAGATCGGACGGTGACCGAGACACCGCGTCAACTGGCGGAACGCCTGGCGCAGCTCACATGGGACACGCGGCCGGAGCGCGAAAGGGCGCAGACCCTGCTCATGCGGGAGTACCTGCGCCGCGCCGCGCTGTGGGCGCGGGAGGTCGGCCGGCTGCGGCCCGAGATCGCGGAACCCGAACTCGTCCTGTGGCCGTTCGCCGACCTTCCCCAGGCTCTCGCCCCGGACGTCCGCGCCCCGGCCGAGGACATCGCCCTCGCCGAGCAGGGCTTCGCCGACCAGGGGCTCCACGACACCATGAAGGAGACGTGCCGGCGGGCACTGCACTTCCGGGCGGTGCAGGCGGCCGGGATCGCGCTTCCCCGCCTGCCGGATCCCTACGCGCCCCTGATCCTGATGTTCGAGCGCGGGGACTTCTTCACCCCGCGCCCGGGCGGCTACGTCGAGGTGGGGTCGGTCAACCTCAAGGTGGGCCGCATGGGGAAGTACCTGCGCGAGGAGCCGTTCGCGCCGATGGACCCGGCCGCGCTGGACGCCCTCGACTCCGGACAAGGGCCTCGGACCGGCGGGGGGACCCTGGAATCCGCGCGTCCCGACCAGCGGCGTCCGGCCGGCGGCGGACGCGGGATGGGGCGGTAGCCCGCCGCGCCGGGGCCGGGCCGCCCTTCCCACGCGGTAGTCTCCGCGGCAACCGCGACATCGGGATCGGACACAAGGGGGCAGCGGTGGCGCAGGAGGCGGTCGCCGAGGTGGTCGGGCGGGTGACCGGCGAGACCGGGGGCGACCTCGTCCTGCGGCGCGTGGGCGGCCACCTGGAGATCATCGACAACGGGGTGTTCCTCATGGACACCCGCGACGGCGCCTCCGAGCGCGAGATGGTCCGCGCCTGCCTGGCGGGACTCCCCGCCGGCCGCGCCGGGGCCTCCGTGCTCATCGGCGGCCTGGGCGTGGGTTTCTCCGCGCGCGAGGCGCTGGACGACCCCCGCGTTGCGCACGTGCGGGTGGTCGAACTCGAACCCGCGATCGTGGAGTGGCACCGCGGGCCGCTGGGCGCGGCCTCCGGCCGCCCGCTGGACGACCCCCGCTGCGAGGTGGTGTGCGCCGACCTGGTGGCCTGGACGGCCCGCGCGGCCCAGCCGGGCGGGCCGCGCTTCGACGCCGTCTGCCTGGACATCGACAACGGCCCCGACTGGACGGTCACCGAGGACAACGCGCGGCTGTACCGCCCCGAGGCGCTGGAGCGGCTGCGCGCGCTGCTGCGCCCCGGCGGCGCCCTGGCGTTCTGGAGCGCCATGCGGGCGCCCGCGTTCGCCGCACTGCTGCGCGACCGGTTCGGGGCGGTCGACGCGATCGAGGTCCCGGCCCGCCGGGGCGAGCCCGACGTGGTGTACCTGGTGCGGGCGGAGCCCGCCTGACGGCCGCCCGCGCGGCCCGCGCCGGGCGCACCCGCGCACGGGGGGCGCGCCGCCTGCGGCGCGCCCCCGCGGTGTCAGTGGGACCGGGTCACTCGGCCGCCGGGCCGCCGGCCTCGGCCTGCTGCTTGGCGATCTCCTTGCGGACCTCGTCCATGTCCAGTTCGCGGGCCTGGCGGATCAGGTCCTCCAGGCTCTCCTGCGGCAGCGCGCCGGGCTGGGCGTAGATGACGATCTCGTCGCGCACGACCATCAGGGTCGGGATCGACTGGATGTCGAAGCTGGCCGCCAGCTCCTGCTGGTCCTCGGTGTCGACCTTGGCGAACAGGAGGTCGCCGTGCTTCTCCGATGCCTGCTCGTAGACCGGGGCGAACTGCCGGCACGGCCCGCACCAGGACGCCCAGAAGTCGATGAGGACGAAGTCGTTCTGGCTCAGGGTGTCGTTGAAGTTGTCCTTGGTGAGTTCGATGGTGGGCACGAAGTCTCCTGTGACGGGTCGGCTGCTTTTTCCTCCTAGAGCGGTCGTGCCCGCGAAATTGTTCCGCAAGCATCGCGCGGGCAGCGGACACCGCTCGTCGGGCCTGTCTACCAGCCGCGCGGACCCGCCCTGACCGGTTTCCCGGCAAATCCGCTGGTTGCACCTGTTTGGGATTGATTCCCGCGCCTCACTAGTGTCGGAAAGGACAGGACGGCTTACCAGCGGGGGAGGACGGGATGGCCGGCCGGCCCACCACCGAAGGAGCACGCGACATCGCGGACCACACGCGCCACGCCGACCGCGGCCCCGACCCCGGCGGCCCGCCGGGGTCAGAGCCCGACTACCGTTTCACCCTGGCCAACGAGCGCACGTTCCTCGCCTGGATCCGCACCGCGCTCGCGCTGATCGCGGGCGCCGTCGCGGTCCTCCACCTGGTGCCGCTGGACTGGCACACGGGGGCGAAGCTGGCGGTGGGGTTCTCCCTCACCGGGCTGGCGGTGGTCATCACCGTCTACGCCCCGCTGCGCTGGATCCGCGTGCAGAAGGCCATGCGGCGCGACCAGCCGCTGCCGATGAGCGCGCTGCCGGTGATCACCGCCGTGGGCGTGGCGCTGGTCTGCGCGGTCGTGCTGTTCGGGAACTACTGGTCATGAGCCACCCCGGACCGCGCGACTCCGGTCTGCAGCCCGAGCGCACGCTGCTCGCCTGGCAGCGCACCGTCATCGTGTTCGTCGCCGTGGCGCTGCTGTACCTGCGCGACCCGTTCGAGGACCCCGCCGTCGGCGGCGGGGTGGACCCGCTGTACCGGCTGGCCGCGGTCCTGGCGGTGGTCGCGGCGGTGGGGGTGCTGATCGCCCACCTGCGGCGGCGCTGGCGGGCCACGGCGCACGGCCTGCACGACGACGCCACGGGCAACCCGCCCGCACCGGTCGCGCGGCCGTGGGCGCTGGTGCTGCTGAGCGCCGCCACCGCCGCGCTGGCGCTCGTGGTGGCGGCGGGGGCCCTGCTGGGCTAGGGGGCAGGACCGGGCGGACCCGGGCGGCCGGGGGCGCCGGTGCCGCTCTTCGGGGCGCAGAGGTGGAAGAGCGGCGGCGGTCCGCGGGGCGGGGCCGGACAGCGGGAATCCGGCCCGGCGCGTCAGGGTCAGGCGACGGCCGCGCGGGGGGTGGGCAGGCCCGTGCGGTGGTGCTCGACGATGGACAGGATGATGTCGTCCAGGCGGCGGGTGGGCGTGTAGCCGACGAGCTCGGCCGCCAGCGAGGTGTCGGGCATGCGGCGGCGCATGTCCTCGTAGCCCTCGCCGTAGGCCTCCTCGTAGGGGACGAACCGGAGTTCGCTGGCGGACCCCGTCAGCTCGATCACCCGCGCGGCGAGGTCGAGGACGGAGACCTCCTCCAGGCCGCCGAGGTTGACCGCCCGGTTGTGGGCGGCCGGGGTGTCCAGCAGCAGCGGCAGCGCCGGGACGACGTCGAAGACCGACCCGAAGCAGCGCCGCTGGGTGCCGTCGCCGTGCACGGTGATCGGCTCGCCGCACAGCGCCTGCTCCACGAACCGGGGCACCACCATGCCGTAGCGGCCGGTCTGGCGGGGGCCGACGATGTTGAAGAACCGGGTGATCACGCACGGCAGGCCGGAGTCGCCGCCGTGGACGTAGGCCACCAGTTCGTCCAGGCCCTTGGCGGCGGCGTAGGACCACCGGCTCTTCAGCGGCGAGCCGAGGATCCGGTCGGCGTCCTCGGTGAGGCCGTCGGCGTCGTTCTTGCCGTAGACCTCGCTGGTGGAGGCCACCAGGTAGCGCGCGCCGCGGCGCACGGCCGCCTCGACCACGTTCTCGGTGCCGTGCAGGTTGACCCGCAGCGACTCCAGCGGCTTGTCCACAATGGTGTGGACGCCGACGGCCGCGGCGAGGTGGAAGACGGTGTCGGCCTCGCCCACGACGGCGCCCACCAGCGCCTTGTCGAGGATCGAGCCCTTCACCAGTTCGAAGTTGGGGTTACCGCTGAGCTGATCGAGGTTGGACTCGGACCCGGTCGACAGGTCGTCCAGGGCGATGACCTCGTGCCCCTGGGCGATCAGGTGGTCGCACAGGTGCGACCCGATGAATCCGGCTCCGCCGGTCACAACGGCCTTCAACGTGACTTCCCCTCCTGAAGGGTGCTCCATGGAATTCGCGGTTGGGCGGGTGGCGGGCCCGACACGGGTTCAGGTCAGCCAGCGCATCGCGTGGTATCCCTCGGCGAAGGCGACCCCGCCCTGCATCCCGCGCAGGACGGCCAGGCTCCGCAGTGTGAGCTCCGACCGCGTGTGCGGGTGATCGTGGACCTGGCTGCCGTAGAGGCGCATGCCGGCGAGCTTGGCGTCGACGTCGGCGCCGGTCAGCTCCACCAGCGCGTTGGGGGCGCAGACGGCCTGGTCGCGCCACTGGTCGGCGGCCTCCTCGTAGGCCAGGACGAGGCCGGGGTGGTGGCGGCGCCCCGCGTCGGAGGGGCGCAGGGCGGTCAGCACCGCCTCGGCGGCCGCCTGGTGGTCCTGGTTGTAGCTGGTGCGGTGCGGGGCGAGCACGACGGTGGGCTTGACAGCGGCGATCGAGAGCGGACTGGCGTGCTCGATCGTGTTGGCGAGTTCGAACCGGGGCAGCGCGTCCAGCCGCAGGTGGAACTCGTCGCCGGGGTAGGCGATGTGCCAGTCGTCCCACCGGAAGTAGTCGGCGACCGCCTTGACCTCGGCGACGCGCTCGCTGGCGGTGGAGAACCCCTTGTCGGAGACGTCGGCGGTGTCGCCCACGGTGAGGAACTGGACGTAGACCTGGGCTCCGGCGGCCTTGGCC
The DNA here is from genome assembly GCF_013410565.1 of Streptomonospora nanhaiensis. Taxonomy (NCBI): domain Bacteria; kingdom Bacillati; phylum Actinomycetota; class Actinomycetes; order Streptosporangiales; family Nocardiopsidaceae; genus Streptomonospora; species Streptomonospora nanhaiensis. The sequence continues at coordinate 3,410,734 of NZ_JACCFO010000001.1, read as the reverse complement.
TTGTGCATGAGACCGCCGCAGCCGAGGGTCTCGTCGTCGGGGTGGGGGGCGATGACCAGGAGGCGCTGCTGGGACCAGTCGAACATAGACGGCGTCCTTTTCGCGTTGGGGGAACGGAACGGGCACGGCGCTGTGCGGTCGCGCCGGCCGGCGGGGTGCGGGGTGCGGGCGGACGGGGTGGGGGTCCGGGGTGCGGGCGCGGAGGGCGGCGGGGTGCGGGGTGCGCGGACGGGGCGCCGAAGGGCCGGGCGAGGGGGATCGCGGGCGCGGCCGGCGCGGCGTCGGGGCGCGGCGCGGCGGCGCGGGGGGCTAGCCGCTCCCGGATCCGGCGCGGGCCTCGCGCAGCAGCCGCAGGCCGGCCGCCGGACCGACGTTGACCAGCAGGTCCAGGGCGGCCATGCGCGGGAGGAAGTCGGCCCCGGCGCGGTTGTGCTGGGGGTAGCGGGGGTGGCGGAAGCCCTGCCACTCGACCGCCACGCCGTGGCGGCGGAAGACCTCCAGGTCGACGTAGTCGCGGGCGCCGTCGCCGGAGAGCATCGTGGTGGCGCCGACCTTCGCGGCGATCTGGGCGAGGAGTTCGCTCTTCTGGCCGGGGAACTCGCCGAGTTCGCTCGACAGCACGACCGGGGTGCGGATTCCGAAGGCGTCGAGGGCGAAGCGGGTGGTGGCCATGGCGAGGTCGGCGAGGCGGTCCCATTCGGCGGTGTAGGGGCGCAGAATGTCCTCGCGGAACCGTGTCCAGAACGGGGCGCCGCGGTAGCAGTGTTCGTCAAGCGTTCTTCGGTGCTTTTCTCGCCATGTTTGTTTGTTATTGATTGTTTTGTCCAGTATTCGTTCGTCCCGGTTGCCGTGTATTACCGGAACGGTGAGCAGGACGGCCCCGTTCTTGGCGGCGACGTAGTTGCGGTTCTGCCATCCCCGGCGCTCGTATTGCACGTGGTCGAGAACGACGAACAGGTCGCTGCGGTCGGCCTTGTCGATGAGGCCGAGCCACGGCAGGTAGTGCGGCTGGTGCATGGCGACGCGCACTGCGGTTCCTCTCCGGGGCGGGACCGGCACGAATGGTGGCGGTCGTGCGTGCGGACTCCGCGGCGTCGGCCCTGCTCGCCGGGGCCGGACCGCCTGGTGTGACGGTGGGGTTCTGTTGTGGTCGCGCCGCGCCGCCGGCCGCGGTGCGACCGGTTCTCGCGCAACGGTTGAAAGGCCCGAGAAATCCGAAGAAACTACGTACTTGTGGAGGTACTGCCCTGCTCCTTCCGGTATTGCATCAACGGCGCCCCCGCTTGGCAAGTCCATGCAAACGATTCGGGTGGCCTGGTTAGGTCGCCGAGTTCTGTCAACTTCCGGCATAGCGGAAACGTCACGTAATAGCGAGCGGTGTAGCCGCTGGCGATTAGCGTCGGCCCGAAACCCCCTCACAGGAGGACCCCCCGTGCGTACCGCACGTTTCATCGGAAGCTGGCTGGCGGCCGCGATCGCCCTGACCCTGGCGGTGACCCTCTTCCTCCAGTGGATCGGGTTCGTACTCGACTCCGGCGGCGCCGGCTCCCCCATGCCGCTGCTGCTGTGGATGGCCTTCGGCGCCAACCTGCTGGCCTGGAGCCTGGTCGGCGTGGTCCGGCTCGGCGACGACTCCGTGCGCGCCCTGATCAGCCGCCGGGCCGCGGCGGGAGCGCCGGCGCGTGCCCCCCAAGGCCCGCGCGGGCGCGGCGGCGACCGCGCCGCGGCCGACCGCGTGCTGGTGCGCGCGCACGCCGGCGCCGGCGGGCCGGGCGCCCCCGCCGGCCCCGGGGGCCCCGGCGGCGGCTTGGCCGGCTCCGCACCCGGCACCGTGCCGCTGCCGCTGCCGCCCGCGGGGCCGGCGGGCCGGCGGCGCACCGACCCCGACCAGATCTCCCTCGCCGTGGTGATCCCCGCCCACAACGAGGAACCGGTCATCGACTCCGCCATCACCTCGGCACTGCGGCTGTTCAACCGGTGGGACATCTACGTGGTCTCCGACAGCTCCCACGACGCCACCGCCGACATCGCCGCCGAGACCGGTGTGAACGTCCTGGAGTTGCTGACCAACCGCGGCAAGGCGGGTGCGATCGAGGCGGTCATCGAGGAATTTGAGCTGACCGAAAACTATGACGGAGTGGTCATCCTCGACGCCGACACCGAACTCGACACCAACTACGTCGCGGGCGCGCGCAGGCAGCTCAGCGATCCGACGGTGGCGGCGGTGGCCGGATTCGTGGTCGCCGAGTGGAAGCCGAAGCAACGCACCGTCATCGGACGGCTGGTTTCGGCGTACCGGGACCGCCTGTACTGGTTGCTCCAGTACCTGCTGCGGTACGGGCAGACCTGGCGGCACACCAGCGTCGCGCCGATCGTGCCGGGTTTCGCGAGCGTCTACCGCAGCAGCGTCCTGCGCCGGATCGACATCAACCCCAAGGGGCTGGTGATCGAGGACTACAACATGACCTTCGAGGTCCACCACAAGCGCCTGGGCCGGATCTCCATGAGCCCCGACACCCGCGCCTACTGCCAGGACCCCTTCACCCTGGGCGACTACGTCAAGCAGGTGCGGCGCTGGACCCTCGGCTTCTGGCAGACCGTGCGGCGCCACGGCGTGTGGCCCAGCCTCTTCTGGTTCTCGCTGTTCTTCTACATCCTGGAGGTCGTGGTCGTCTCGGTGCTGCTGCTGGCCACCGTGGCGATGGGCGTCCTGGCCGTGCTGCCGCCCCTCACCGGCGGCGCCGTGCTGGAGTTCGGCGCCTACGCCTCGGCCTACACGGCGGTCACCGCCGTCCTGCCGCTGACCACGATCGCCGTGGGCCTGTTCGTGCCCGACTACATCCTCACCTGCGTGCTGGCCACGGTGCGCCGCCGCCCCAGCTACCTCCTCTACGGCCTGTTCTTCCTGCCGATGCGGATCATCGACTCCTACCTGACCCTGCGCACCCTGCCGATGGCCTGGACCGCGAAGTCCGACGGCCGGTGGAAGAGCCCCACCCGGGTGGCCCTCAAGCGGTAGCGGCCGTTCAAGCGCCGGGCGGCGTCCGCGGCCCGGGCAGCGGGGGCGGGGGCGGGGGCGCCGGAGCGCGGCTCCGCGGGCGCGCGGGGGACCGCCTTACGGAGCGCGCGGTGCGCCACCTCCGCGCCCCCCGACCCCGGCCCCCACCTGGGCCGACGCGGTGTGACACGCCCCGCGGCGCGGGTGCTCGGCACGGCGTTTAGGCTCAGGACCAGGGCCGTCGGCACGTACGCGGCGCCCGCCGCGCGGGCACGCCGGCCGGCCCCCGTTTCCACCGCCCATGACCCCCGGGCGCGGCCCCGGCACCGCGCGGGGTCCGGGCCGCCCGCGCCCCGCGGCCGACGCGGACGCGGGCCGCCCGCGCCGCGCCCGCCCGACCGACGAGGTGTCCCCGTGGACAACAACCGCCTGCCGTTCCTGCTGTACCGGATCCTCGCCTACGTGACCGGGGTGTTCCTGATCCTGCTCACGTTCGTGTCCATGCCCGCCAAGTACCTCATCGGCGAGACCGCGCGGTTCTCGCTGGTGTCCGCGCCGGCGGGCATGGAGACGTTCTTCGGCGACGACTCCGTGCTGATGCCGATCGTGGCCATCCCGCACGGCTACATCTACATGGCCTACGTGCTGGTGGTGCTGTGGCTGGCGCTGGGCCGGCGGTGGAGCGCGGGGCGCACCGTGGGCGTGGCGCTCGCCGGGACCATCCCCTTCGTCGGGCTGGTCATCGAGCACCGGCTGGCCACGGCGGAGAAGGCCGGCCGCGCCGGCGCGGCCGGGACCGGCGCGGCGGCTCAGGAGGTCCGGGCCACCGAGACCTGATCGCCGGGGGCCTCGGCCGCCTCGGCGGCCGGTCCGGTGGTGTCCGCGCCGGGGCGCGGCGGAGCGCCGCCGCCTCCGGGACCGTCGCCGGGGCCGCCGCCGTCGCCGGCTCCGGCCGCGCGCTCGCGCCGGTCCTGCACCTCGCGGCGCATCAGCGAGATCCAGAAGACCACCACGGCGCCGCCGAACACGGCCCACTGGGCGGCGTAGCTCACGTTGCGCCAGTTCCACACGACGCCCTGCGGGGGCTCGGGCGGCGGGATCTCGCGCAGCCCCGCGCCGCCCCCGGTGTCGGCGGGGTCCTGCGCGCCGCGGATGACGTAGCCCTCGTAGAGGCGGTAGGGCCACTCGTTGACGAGCACCGAGGGCGCGATCCGGGCGGCGTAGCCGTCGGGGGTCTCCATGGGGACGTAGCCGTCCTCGGCCTTGTCGGGCGGCATCAGCCAGCCGGTCACGGTGACCTCGCCCTCGGGCGGGGCGGGCAGCCGGTCGAGGGAGTCGGCCCGCGCCTCGGGGACCCAGCCCAGGCTGACGGTCAGCGCGGTGTCGTCGGCGGTGACCAGCGGCACGATCACGTAGTAGCCGCGGTCGCCCTCGGGGGAGAGCGCCGGCGCCAGCAGGCGGGCGTCGGCGTCGTAGACCCCGGTGGCGGTGACCGCCTGGTTGCCCTCGGCCTCGGGCATGTAGGCGCCGGGCTGGAGGACCTCGCCGATGGGCCGGGCGGCGGCCAGCTCCTCGACGGGGTTGGTCACGCGGTCGCGCTCGGGCTCCTGGGCGCGGACGAACTGCCAGTAGCCCATGCCAAGGCACACGGCGACGGCGAGGACCGCCAGCAGATGCAGCCCGATCCATCGCGGGGTGACCAACACAGAACGCACCCCCCCAGGCTATGTCCGCTCCGCGCGCCCGCTCACCGGCCCCCCGCGAGCCCGCGCCGCCGCACCCGTCCGGGGCCTTTGGTGCGCACCAGGAACGGAAATGGCGATCACTTTAAGTAATTCGCCGTGACTGAGGGTTGTTCGCCCTGGTGGGGGTCGGTAGTCTCTGAACCAGAGCGGGAGGGAAGCCCACCGGCCCCCACCCGCCCACAACACAGACCTTTCCCAGGTCGCGACTCCAGGGGGGAGGAGTCAGCGACCGTTCCCAGCGAGGGCCGCATCCGTGATTTTGAGGGGGGACACGGAGGCGGCCCTCGCGCTTTCGCGTTGCCCGCCGCCTTCCTGCCGCGCGGCGCCTCCCGGTCCGCGGGTCCGCGCCACCTCCCCGGCAGGCGCCCCGTCCCCGCCCCCATTACGCCCGGCGCGGAAACACCCGTTGCGCCCGGCCTCCGCGTGGCCCGGGGCGGGCGCGGCGCCGTAGAGTCGGGGCAGTTGGTGTGTGCCGAGCGGTGCCGGAGGGCTTATGCGCGAGGACGGCGGTCACGGCGGTCCTGACTCCCCCCGTGGGGCGGGCGAGCCGCTGATGCGGGACCTGATCGGGGCGACCCTGCGCCGGGCGCGGCTGGAGCAGGGGCGGACCCTGCAGGACGTCGCCGAGGCGGCCCAGGTGTCGCTGCCCTACCTCTCCGAGATCGAGCGCGGTCGCAAGGAGCCCTCATCCGAGGTGCTGGCCGCGGTGTACCGCGCGCTCGGGCTCCAACTGGTCGACCTCGTCGGCGACCTCCACATGCAGCTGCGGCTGACCACCGCCCCCGCGCGGCGGCCCGCGGGCCGTGTGGGACCCGTGCCCAACACGGCGCCGCGCGCCATGGCGCTGGCGGCCTGACCCCCTCCGGAGGGCCGGCCGGTCCGGTCGGCCGGGCGCCGCGGCGCCCGGCCCCGGGGCCGTGTCAGGCGGCGGCCCGCACCAGGTCCCGGCTGGTGACCAGCCCGTCGACCAGGCCGTAGTCCTTGGCCTGCTCGGCGGTGAAGATCTTGTCCCGGTCGGTGTCCTCGCGCAGCCGCTCCACGGTCTGGCCGGTGTGCAGCGACAGGATCTCCTCGATCTCGGCGCGCACCCGCAGCACCTCGGCGGCCTGGATCTCCAAATCCGCCGCCTCGCCCTGGCCCTCGCTGGAGGGCTGGTGCAGCAGCACCCGCGCGTGGCGCAGCGCCATGCGCTTGCCCGGCGCACCCGCCGCCAGCAGGACCGCCGCCGCCGAGGCCGCCTGGCCCATGCAGACCGTGGCCACGTCGGCGCGTACGAACTGCATGGTGTCGTAGATGGCGGTCAGCGCCGAGGTCGAGCCGCCCGGCGAGTTGATGTAGAGGTGGATGTCGCGGTCGCTGTTCTCGTGGTCCAGGTGCAGCAGTTGCGCCATCACCACGTTGGCGACCCCGTCGTCGATCGCGGTGCCCAGGAAGACGATCCGCTCCGACAGCAGCCGGCTGAAGACGTCGTAGGAGCGCTCCCCGGTGGGCGTGCGCTCCACCACGTAGGGCACGGTGTACTGGCTCATCACTGCTCCCCTCCCGCCGCGCCGACACCGGCGGGGGTGCCGAACCCGAACCGGTCGGCGGTGTCGCCGCCCAGTTCGGCCACGCTCTCCACCACCCGGTCCACGAACCCGTACTCGCGGGCCTCCTCGGCGGTGAACCAGCGGTCGCGCCGCTGGTCCTCGGCGATCCGCTCCACCGGCTGGCCGGTGTGCTCGGCGATCAGCTCCTGGAGCCGCCGCTTGGTGTAGGCCAGGTTCTCGGCCTGGATCGCGATGTCGGCGGCCGTGCCGCCCATGCCGCCGGAGGGCTGGTGCATCATGATGCGGGCGTTGGGCAGGCTGAAGCGCTTGCCGGGGGCGCCCGTGCACAGCAGGAACTGGCCCATGCTGCCGGCGAACCCCATGACCAGGGTGGCGACGTCGTTGGGGATGAACGGCATGGTGTCGTAGATCGCCATGCCGGCGGTGACCGAGCCGCCGGGGCTGTTGATGATCAGCGTGATGTCGCGCTTGGGGTCCTCCTCCGAGAGCAGCAGCAGTTGCCCGCAGATCCGGTTGGCGATCGCGTCGTCCACCTGCGCGCCCAGGACCACCATGCGCCCGTGCAGCAGCCGGTGCGCGATCTGGTCGTCAAAGGGCGCGGGAGCCGCCTCGGCCGCCTGCGCCATCCGCGGCCGGTCCCGCAGAGCCGTTGGGAACACATCTCCTCCTCGGGGTGCGGCCCGCCGGCGCGCCCTCGTGGCGCCGGTCCGGGCCCGTCGTCCCCAGCCTGGGTGCCGGGTCCCCCCGCGGGCCAGCGTTTCTGCCGGGCGGAGATCTGCTCAGGGCAGAGCGGTCGGCGGGGGTCCGCCGGGCGGGCGGCGCCGCCCGCCCGGCCGGACGGGCGGCGAAGCCATAACCCGTTCTGAGGCCGCGTTGACCGGCCGTTTGGGTGTTTTCTCCTAGATTCGCAATGGCGGTGTGTTATTGGGCTGATTCGTTGTGTAGTGCCCGGAGTGCCGTGCTGAGATCAGGGGCCGCAGCGCCCGCGCCTGTCTGCTGAGGACATGGTCGGATGGACAAGTCGTTCTGGTCGTCGTCCGCTTGGCGGATGGCCTACCTCTCCGCGATCGCCGGGGTGCTGGTGGCGCTCCTGGTGCTGCCCCTGGTCGGGGGGCTCGCGCTGACCGTGCGCGACGGCGCCAGCGGGTTCCTGGGCCTGCCGGCCGACATCCACCGGCTGCGGCCGGCCCAGCCCACGCGGCTCGTGGACGTCAACGGCACGACCATCGCCGAGATCGGCGACAAGCGGCGCGACCCCGTGGCGATCGAGGACATCGCGCCGGTGATGCTCGACGCGATCGTGGCCATCGAGGACGAGCGGTTCTACGAGCACAACGGGGTGGACTTCCGCTCGGTGTTCCGCGCCGCCGTGCGCACCGCGCAGGGCAGCACCCAGGGCGGGTCCACCCTCACCCAGCAGTACGTCAAGAACGTGCTCGTGGAGTCGGCCGGCTCCGCCACCGAGGCGGCCGCCGCCCGCGAGGTCACCGTGAGCCGCAAGGTCCGCGAGCTGCGCTACGCCCTCGGCGCCGAGGAGCGGATGTCCAAGCGGGAGATCCTGGAGGGGTACCTGAACATCTCCTACTTCGGCAACAGCGTCTACGGCGTGGAGGGGGCGGCGCGGCGCTACTTCTCCGTCTCGGCCGACGAGCTGAGCCTGGAGCAGGCCGCGCTGCTCGCCGGGCTGGTCAAGGGCCCCGCGCTCTACGACCCCATCAGCCGCCCCGAGGAGGCGCGCGACCGGCGCGACACCGTGCTGTCCAGCATGGCCCGCACCGGAGCCATCACCGAGGAGGAGGCGCGCGCGGCCCAGCGCCGCGGCCTCGGGCTCGACCTGTCGGCGCCGCCGACCCCGCCCGGCTGCCACACCAGCGAGTACCCCTTCTTCTGCGCCCACGTGCTGTCCTGGATCGAGGGCCACCCGGGGCTGGGCGAGGACGCCCGCGAGCGCGCCCAGTGGGTCCGGCGGGGCGGGCTGACCATCCACACCACGCTGGACGTGCGCATGCAGGAGGCGGCGCAGAAGGCCGTGGAGGACTTCGTGCCGCCCACCGACCCCTCGGGCAAGGTGGCGGTGAACGTGCTGGTCGACCCGGCCACGGGCGGGATCCGCGCGATGGCGCAGAACCGCGAGTACGGGTTCGACTCCGGCAAGACCGGCACCACGTCGGTGAACTTCGCCGTGGACGCCGCCTACGGCGGCTCCTCGGGCTTCCAGGCGGGCTCCACGTTCAAGGCGTTCACCATCGCCGCCGCGCTAAAGGCGGGCATGGGCTTCAAGACGTCCTTCGACTCGCCCCGCTACTCCACCGTCAAGGGGATGCGCAAGTGCTCGGGGGAGCGGCTGCCCACCTGGTACGTGCGCAACCACGGCGACTCCACCTCGGGCGAGCACGACATGCTCTCGGGCACGCGGCACTCGGTGAACACCTACTTCGCGCAGCTGCAGAAAAAGGTCGGGCTGTGCGAGACCGCCGAGATGGCGCGCACCCTGGGCGTGGAGCGCGCCGACGGCGAGCCGCTGGCCGAGTGGAACTCCCTCACCCTGGGCGACCAGGAGGTGTCGCCGCTGTCCGTGGCGAGCGCCTACGCGGTCTTCGCGGCGCGCGGGGTGCGCTGCGAGCCGCGCCCGGTCAGCGCCGTGTCCGACGGCGTGGGCACCGACCGGCTGGCGCCCACCTGCACCCGCGTGCTGCCGCGCGAGGTCGCCGACGCCACCGCCCACGTCCTGCGCGAGCCCTTCAAGGCGGGCGGCACCGCCGAGGGGCTGGCCATCGACCGGCCGGTGGCGGGCAAGACCGGGACCACCGACAACGCCGCCGCGGCGTGGTTCGCCGGGTTCACGCCCGACCTCGCGGGAGCGGTCGCCCTGGGCGATCCCCGCGGCGCCACCAGCCACCCGCTGCGCAGCGTGGTGATCGGCGGGCGGTTCCACTCCACGGTGTACGGCGGCACGCTGCCCGGCCCCATCTGGCAGGAGACGATGGAGAAGGCGGTCGAGGACCTGCCCAAGACGAGGTTCCCGCGCCCGCCGCGCGGCTTCGAGGGCGGCGAAGGCGCGCGCCGCCCCCAGGAGGCCGAGCGGGAGGCCCGCGCCGAGATCCCCGATGTGGTCGGGCACCACCCGGAGGAGGCCGTGGCGGCGCTGGAGGACGCGGGTCTGCGGGCCGAAGTCGGCGAGGTCACCGTGCCCAGCGACGTCCCCCAGGGCCGCGTCGCCTCGACCAACCCACCCGCGGCCGGCCGCCTGCCCGAGGGTTCGACCGTCAACGTGTTCCTCAGCCGCGGCCGCTGAGAGGGCCGCCGTCGGACCGGCGGCCATCACGGCGGGTCCGTTCAGCGGCGGGGATGGCGACGGGGTCGCGGGGCGGTGGGTGGTGAGGGCGGCGGGGGTTGGGGTGTGCGTTCATCGGTTCTGGTGGGCGAGGGCCGGGGTTGTGTCGGGGCGGCGACGGCCGCGCGGGTGGGGCGTGCGTTCACCGGTCCTGGTGAGTGGGGCCGAGGCTGCGACGGGCGGCGAGACCGCGCGGAGCCGGGCACGCGGCTGGCGAGCCGGGTGCGGGTGGCGCGGCCGCCTCTGATGGTCCGTTCGGCGCCCTCTCGTGATGGCACGAACCGCCCGCCTGATCTCCGCCTTCGCCGACCTTCCGGTGCACATAAAGGGCATCCAGGACGACAGGGCCCTGGAATCTCGAATAGTGAGACAATTACGCCCTCTTTCGCGACGATCTATGCTCCACGGTCGCCCGGGTGGACGCAGGCCCCGACTCGTCGCTCGCAGGAAGCGGCATTAGGGACAAACGGTCGTCTCGGTGGTCCGAAGTGTCTCACCATTCGGACATTGCCCCGTCCTGCGGGCCTGAAGGCAGCCGCAAGACAGCCGATTGAAAGCGCAAAGCGGGCAATTGGCTCATAACGAAGCGGGATGTGCAGACGATATGCGGATTCTCGCCCCCGAGCCCTTGCCTACGTCGGCTCCCGTGCGCGAATGGACCGGAAGGGGCGGCCCCGCCTGCGGCGCCCGTTGCGGCCCGGCCGTCCGCCTCCGGTTCCGTTGTTCGCGTGCCCGGGCTGGCGCTGCCTTCGGTGCCTCGTCGCAACCGCAACCCCCGCCGACCGGGAGCGATGACCGCGAGCCCTGGACCCGTGCCGTGCCGTCGCCGCCCCGTTGCAGCCCGAGGCCCCGCCTTCAGTTCCGTTGATAGCGCGCCCGGCCTGCCTGCTCCCTCCCTCGCTCCCGCCGCGTCGTCCCGGTCCGGCCGGAGCGGCGTCCCGAGAGCCATCTCACCCCCCTTCGGGGACCGCTCGGGGTTCGGGTCATGGCAAAAGCCCTGGTGCGGACCGCCGTGACCGCTACGCTGGCCCCGGAACCACAGGAGGTCGCGCATGGCCGTCGTTCCCCTCCACTACCGCTTTGACGGACCTCGGCACGCACCCGCCGTGCTGCTGCTGGCGCCGCCGGGCGTGCGGTGGACGCTGTGGGAACCCCAGATGCCCGAACTCACCCGCGTGCTGCGGGTGCTGCGGGTCAACCACCGGGGCCACGGCGCCTCGCCCGCCCCGGCCGGCGACTACCGGCTCGCCGACCTCGGCGCCGACGTGCTCGCCCTGCTGGACGAGTGCGGGATGGACCGCCTGTCGATCGTCGCTGCGGGGCTCGGCGGGCTCCTGGCCACGTGGATCGCCGCGGCGCGGCCCGAGCGCGTGCGCCGCCTGGCCTACCTCGCCGGAGCCGCCGTCGTGCCCCGCACCCAGCCCTGGGCGGCGATCGCGGAGCGCGCCCGCTCCAGTGGCATGGCGGCGGTGGCCGAGGGGGTGATGCGCCCCTGGTTCACGCCCTCCTTCGCCGACGACCGCCCCGACGTCGTGACGCGCCTGGCCGACGACTTCGCCCGGCTCGACCCCGCCGGGTTCGCGGGCTGGTGCACGGCGGTGGCGGGTGCCGACCAGCGGGCCCAGCTGCGTGGTGTCCGCGCGCCCGCCCTGGTGGTGGCCGCCGCCCACGACCCGCTGCTGCCGCCCGGCCACGGCCGCCGCCTGGCCGCCGCGCTGCCCTCGGCCCGGTTCGCCTCGGTGACGGGTGCCGCGCATCTCGTCGGCATCGAGCGCGCCGACCGCGTCAACGAACTGCTGATGGAGCACATCGCGCGCTGACCCCGCCGTACCGCGCCCGGCCCCGCCCGCCCCACCCCGGCACCGCCTCCCGCGGCCCACCCCCGCCACCGGCCGCGCCCCCGCCACCCCCCGTCGGCCCCCGCTCACCGCTGGGCCTTCCCGCCGCCGCACCCCCGCCCTCAGCGGCTCAGCGTGCCCGGCGACTATGATCGCCACCGCGCCGACGGGCCCGAGCGGCGGCGGAACGCGCGGGCGCCGTCCGGCAGCCGGAGCACCGCGCCCCGGCGCCGACCGTCCGCGATGGGAGACGCCATGCCCGCCACCTCCGCGCCCCGCGCCGCCTCCGGCGTGCCGTGGGCCGAGGTCGGCGCGGTGGCGGCGGGCGGCGCGATCGGCGGTGCGGCGCGCGCGGCCGTCGACCTGCTGCTGCCGCACGAGCCGGGCGCCTGGGCGTGGTCCACCCTGGCCGTCAACTGGACCGGCTGCCTGCTCATGGGCGTGCTGATGACCGTGCTCGCCCTCCGCCGCCCCCGCACCCGCCTGCTGCGCCCGTTCGCGGGCCCCGGTCTGCTGGGCGGGTTCACCACGTTCTCCACGCACACCGCCGACGCGCTGGCGATGGTGGTCGCCGGCGCCGTGCCGGTGGCGCTGGGCTACCTCGCTGCCACCCTGGTGGGCGGACTGGCGGCGGTGTGGGCCGGCGCGGCGGCGGCCGAGCGGCTGTGGAGTCCGGGCCGGCCTCCGGCGGCCGACGGCGCGGGGGGACGGGCGTGACCGTGCTCCTGGCGGCGCTGGGCGCCGCGATCGGCGCACCACTGCGCTACCTCACCGACCGCTTCGTGGGCCGCCTCACCGGGTCGGCGCTCCCTTGGGGCACGCTCACCGTCAACGCCGTGGCGTGCCTGCTGCTCGGCGCGGCCACCGCGCTGACCCTGCCCGAGTGGGCGGCGGCGCTGGTGGCCACCGGCGTGCTCGGCGGGCTGTCCACCTACTCCGCGTTCGGCTACGAGACCTTCGCGCTGCTGCGCACGGGACGCCGGTGGCTCGCGTTCGCCAACGCCGCGGTGTCGATCGCGGTGGGGCTGGCCGCGCTGACGGCGGGGCTCGCCGTGGGCGCCGCCCTCACCGGCTGAGCGGCGGGCGGCCGCGCTCGACCGGAGGCCGGGGGAGACGCATAGGCGGGCGGGCGCGGGTATACGGCCCGGCCGCGCGCCTCAGACGATGTCGGGTCCGCCCCAGCCGTAGGTGTCGCGGTCGCGGACGGCGGCGAGCTCGTCCTCGGTGAGGATCCGGGGGCCGCCCAGCGCCCGCGCGCCGATGTAGACGCCGCACAGCCACTCCAGCAGCCGGGCGTTGGCCAGCGCCTCGTCGACGTCGGCGCCGATCGCCACGCCCCCGTGGTTGGCCAGCAGGGCGGCCCGCTTGCCCTTGAGGGCCTTGACCAGGTGGTCGGAGAGCTGTCCGGTGCCGTAGGTGGCGTAGTCGGTGACGGGGATGGCGCCGCCCAGGCGGGCGGCGCGGTGGTGCACCGGCGGGAGTTCGGCCAGGGCGGCGGCCACGACGGCGGCGTGGTGGCCGTGGGCCTGCACCACGGCGGCGGCGTCGGTGGCGCGGTAGACGGCGGTGTGCAGGATGGTCTCGGCGGAGGGCTCGCGGCGGCCCTCCAGCACACCGGCGTCGACCGAGAGGACGGGGCAGTCGGCGGGCTCGATGCGGTCCAGGGGGACCCCGGCCGGGGTGACGGCCACCCAGTCGCCGCTGCGGACGCTGACGCTGCCGCCCTCGTGCTGGGCCAGCCCGCTGTCGGCGAGTCTGCGGGCGGTCAGGCACACGTCTCGGCGTTCTTGCTCCAGCAGCATGGTTCCTCGGCAGTCTCCCGGAGCGGTGGAGGCGTCCGGGGAGGAGGCGGTGGTCACGAAGGCACCCGTTAGGTTTGCCTAAACTACGGTAACCCGATTCCCGGTGGTCTTGTCCAGTGCCTGAGCGAGATCCGGCACACGCCCGGCTCCCCGGCTCCGCCCCTCCCGGAGCCCGCGTCCCGGCCCGGTCCGGTCCCGCCTCGGGGCCTCCGCCCGTGGCCCCGGGCTCCGCCCCGCCCCGGGCGTCCCCTCCTCGGCCGCGCCCCCACGCCATGGGCGTGCGGCGGCGCTAACGGTGCTGAGCGGACTCGGCGTCGGCGAGCGGGGTGCCGAGGAGAGCGGCGAGCCGGTCCCGCCGGGCCGGGTCGAGTGCGCGCAGCAGTTCGGCCTCGTTGGCGAGGTGGCCGGGAACGACGTCGTCGATGACGGCCAGCCCTTTCCACCCCCGCGACCGCCCGCGCCGGGGCTGGACACCCCTGTGGACAACGACGACGCTCCCCGCCGCCCGTGCCGTAGCTTCGTGTGTCGGAACCGTAAAGAACGTGCAACGACCGTTTGTGGCCTTTTCACCTGGGGAGAAGCGTTTCGTGATCCGACCCGACGTACGCCTGCCGAACACCGCCTACCTCGCCGCCCCCGGCGCCGCCCACGCCGCGAGCCTCTTCCTGGACGGCTCCTGGCGCCCGGCCGCCAAGGGGCGCGTCCGCGAGGTGGTCAACCCCTACGACGCCTCCGTGCTCACCGTGGTGAGCGAGGCCGGCGTCGAGGACGTCGACACCGCCGTCGCAGCCGCCCGCGCGGCCTTCGACTCCGGCGACTGGCGGCGCACCCCCGCCGCCGAGCGCGGCGCGCTGCTCAACCGCGTCGCCGACCTCCTCCAGCGCGACCGCGAGGACATCGCGCTGATGGAGTCGCTGGACACCGGCAAGACCCTTGAGGAGGGCCGCATCGACGTCGACGACGTCACCGCCGTCTTCCGCTACTACGCCGGACTGGCCGACAAGGACGCCGGGCGCGTGATCGCCGCGCCCGAGGGCGTCCTCAGCCGCGTCGTCTACGAGCCCGTGGGCGTGTGCGCCATGATCACACCCTGGAACTACCCCCTGCTCCAGCTCTCCTGGAAGATGGCGCCCGCGATCGCCGCCGGCAACACCATGGTGGTCAAGCCCAGCGAGATCACGCCGGTCACCACCTGCAAGCTGTTCGAGCTGTGCGCCGAGGCCGGGCTGCCCGCCGGTGTCGCCAACCTCGTGCTGGGCGCGGGCGCCGAGGTCGGCGCCGCCATGGTCGAGCACCGCGACGTCGACCTCGTGTCGTTCACCGGCGGCCTGGCCACGGGCACGCGCATCATGGCCGCAGCGGCGGCCACCGTGAAGAAGGTCGCGCTCGAACTCGGCGGCAAGAACCCCAACATCGTCTTCCCCGACGTCGACCTCGACACCGCCGTCGACTACGCCATGAGCGCCGCGTTCTTCCACTCCGGGCAGGTGTGCTCGGCCGGCGCCCGCCTCATCGTGCACGAGGACATCCACGACGCGTTCGTCGCCGAACTCGCCCGCCGCGCCGACCGCGTGCGGCTGGGCCGCGGCACCGACCCCGCCGTGCAGTGCGGCCCCCTGGTCTCGGCCGAGCACCGCGCCAAGGTCGAGGCCGCCGTCGCGCGCGGTGTCGAGGAGGGCGCGCACCTCGCCGCCGGCGGGCGCCGCCCCGACGACCCCGACCTCGCCGCCGGGTTCTTCTACCGGCCCACCGTGTTCACCGGCTGCCGCGGCGACATGGACATCGTGCAGACCGAGGTGTTCGGCCCGGTCGTGACCGTCGAGACCTTCCGCACCGAGGCCGAGGCCGTCGCCATAGGCAACGACACCGACTACGGGCTGGCCGGCGCCGTGTGGACCAACGACCCCGGCCGGGGCGACCGCGTGGCCGCCGCGCTGCGCCACGGCACCGTCTGGATCAACGACTTCGGCCCCTACTTCCCGGCCGCCGAATGGGGCGGGTTCAAGCGCTCGGGTGTGGGCCGCGAACTCGGCCAGGCCGGTCTGGACGAATACCGCGAGGCCAAGCACGTCTACCGCAACCTCGACCCCCGCCCGCAGCGCTGGTTCGACTGACCGACCCGCCGGACCCGCCGCACCGCCGGGCCCTCCCCACCGGCGGGCCGCCCCGTCCGGTCCCCCTCCACCCCGCCGACCGCCCGACCCGTTCCCCTCCCCGACCCCATCCGCCCCGCCACCCCACCCCGTCCCACCACCCCCGCCCCCATCACCCTCCGCTCCGGGGCGGCCCCCGCGGGCCGCCCCGGAGCCGCGCGGCCCCGCCGCGCCCACCGGAAGGAGTTCCACGTGTCCGCAGCCGGTTCCGCCCGTGGCGACGTGTACGACTACGTCATCGTCGGCGGGGGCACCGCGGGCTCGGTGATCGCCAACCGCCTCACCGAGGACCCCGGCACCACCGTGTGCGTCATCGAGGGCGGCCCCTCCGACCTCGGGCTGGAGCGCGTCCTGCGGCTGCGCGACTGGCTCGACCTGCTCGGCGGCGATCTCGACTACGGCTACACCACCGTCGAGCAGCCGCGCGGCAACTCCCACATCGTGCACTCGCGCGCCCGCGTGCTGGGCGGCTGCTCCTCCCACAACACGCTGATCAGCTTCCGCCCGTTCCCCCAGGACCTCGACGACTGGGTGGCGGCCGGCGCCGAGGGCTGGGACAACGCCACCGTGCAGGCCTACGCCGACCGCATCAAGTGCAACATCGTCCCGGTGGCGCCCCAGCACCGCAACGCCATCGTCACCGACTGGATCGCGGCCTCGGCCAAGGCCACCGGCGTGCCCGTCATCGAGGACTTCAACGCCGAGACCTCCCACCGGGGCGGCTTCGCCGAAGGCGTCGGGTTCCTGCCCATCGCCTACGACCCCTACACCGGCCACCGCTCCTCGGCCTCGGTCGCCTACCTGCACCCCATCATGGGCGTGCGCGCCAACCTGACCCTGCTGCTGGAGACCTGGGCGCACCGGCTGGTCCTGGACCGCGGTCGCGCCCGCGGGGTCGAGGTCACCACCGCCTCGGGCGAGCGGCGCACCATCACGGCCGAACGCGAGGTCGTGCTGTGCGCGGGCGCCATCGACACCCCGCGCCTGCTGCTGCTCAGCGGTGTCGGCCCGGCCGACGACCTCCGCTCGGTGGGGGCCGAGGTCCGCCACGACCTCCCCGGCGTCGGCCGCAACCTGATGGACCACCCGGAGTCCATCATCATGTGGGAGACCACCCGGCCGGTGCCCGAGACCACGGTCATGCACTCCGACGGCGGGCTGTTCGTCCGGCGCGACCCCGACGACCCCCGCCCCGACCTGATGTTCCACATCTACCAGGTCCCCTTCGACGACAACACCGCCCGCCTGGGCTACAACTCCCCGGGGCCGCGCAACGCCATCTGCATGACCCCCAACATCCCCCGCTCCAGATCCCGGGGCCGGCTGTGGCTCACCAGCGCCGACCCCGCGGCCAAGCCGGCCCTGGACTTCCGCTACTTCACCGACCCCGACGACTACGACGCCACCACGATCGTGGACGGCCTGCGCATCGCCCGCGAGATCGCCGCCACCGAGCCGTTCCGGTCCTGGATCAAGCGCGAGGTCGCCCCCGGCCCCGCGCTCACCACCGACGCCGAACTCTCCGAGTACGGCCGCCGCGCCGCCCACACCGTCTACCACCCCGCCGGCACCTGCCGGATCGGCGCCGACGACGACCCCGCCGCCGTGGTCGACCCCCGCCTGCGCGTGCGCGGCCTGACCGGCCTGCGCGTCGCCGACGCCTCGGTGTTCCCCACCATGCCCTCGCCCAACCCGATGGTTACCGTGCTGGCCGTGGGGGAGCGCGCCGCCGACCTCATCCGGGCCGACAACGCCTGACCCGGGTCCCCGCCCATTCGACGGACCGGCCGCGCCCCCGCGCGGCCGGCCAGAGGAGAACGCCGCCCCGATGAACGCCCCCGCACCCGCCTCCGTCCCGCCCACATCCGCCCCCGCAGGCGAGCCCCGCATCCGCGTCCGCGGCCTGTGGAAGATCTTCGGCCGCAACGCCGACTCCATCGTCGGCACCGAGACCGCCGCCCTCGACCGCGACACCATCCGCGAGCGCACCGGCTGCACCGTCGCCGTGCGCGACATGTCTTTCGACGTCCACCCCGGCGAGATCTTCGTCGTCATGGGCCTGTCGGGCTCGGGCAAGTCGACCCTGGTGCGCTGCCTGACCCGGCTCGTCGAACCCACCGCCGGCACCGTGCTGCTCGACGGCGCCGACATCGGCGCCTGCCGCCCCCACGAGCTGCGCGAACTGCGCCGCCACAAGACGGCCATGGTGTTTCAGCACTTCGGCCTGCTGCCGCACCGCCGCGTCCTCGACAACGTCGCCTACGGCCTGGAGATCCGCGGCACGCCCCGCGCCGAGCGCTACGCCCGCGCCCGCGCGATGATCGACATGGTGGGGCTGTCCGGCTACGAGGACGCCCGGCCCGGCCAGCTCAGCGGCGGCATGCGGCAGCGCGTCGGCCTGGCCCGCGCGCTCGCCGTCGACCCCGACGTCCTGCTCTTCGACGAGCCCTTCAGCGCCCTGGACCCGCTGATCCGCCGCGACATGCAGCAGGAGGTCCTGCGGCTCCAGCGCGAGCTGGACAAGACCGCCGTGTTCATCACCCACGACCTCGCCGAGGCGCTGAAACTGGGCGACCGCATCGCCATCATGCGCGACGGCGAACTTGTGCAACTGGGCACCCCCGAGGAGCTGGTGGGCCGCCCCGCCGACGACTACGTCCGCGACTTCGTCAAGGACGTCGCCCGCACCACGGTGCTGACCGTGCGCTGGCTGATGCGCCCCGCCCGGCCCGGCGAGGCCCTCGACGGCCCCGCCGTCGCCCCGAACACCGTCGTCTCCGAGGTCGTGCGCCCGCTGGCCGACGCCACCGCCCCGGTGCGGGTGGTCGACGACGGCCGCGTGCTGGGCTACGTCGGCCGCGACGACGTGCTGCGCGCCATCGCCGAGGACCAGGACGACGACGCGGTCAAACCCGCGGCCGATCCCGCCGCCCCCGCCGGGCCGCCCGACCCGCCCGCCGCGCCGGCCGGCAACGCTGCGGGGGTGTGACCATGGCCGTGGGCTCCGCCTCCGCACCCGCGCCCCCGGCCGCCGCCGGGCCGCCCGCCCCGTCGGCGCCGCCCGGCCCCGCCGACCGCGCCCGCCGCCGGGCCGCCAACCGCTGGGTCCTGGCGGCCGCGCTGCTGCTCGTCCTCGGCGCGGGGTTCGCGGCCGCCCGGATCCTGGACACCCCCGCCTGGCTGGGCGCCTTCCCCGCCGCCACCGGGGAGTGGCTGACCGCGCGCCTGGACTCCGCCTACGCCTGGATCGTCGCCAACCGCAACACCAGCCCGCTGTTCCTCTACGGCTTCAACTACGTGTCGGTGGGCCTGGGCTCGGCCGTGGTCCTGGTCAACCAGGCGCTCACCCTGCTGACCTGGCCCGGTGTGGTGGTGCTGGGGGTCTTCGCGGCCTGGCGCGCCGCCGGGTGGCGGGTGGCGCTGCTGGTGCTGGCGGCCTTCGCCTCCTTCGCGCTCACCGGGCTGTGGAACGAGGCCATGACCACGCTGGCGCTCATCATCACCTCGGTGCTGATCGCGCTGGCCGTCGGCGTCCCGCTGGGGGTCCTGGCCGGGCTCCGGCCCGCCGTCGACCGCGCGCTGCGGCCGGTGCTGGACTTCCTGCAGATCATGCCGGCGTTCGCCTACCTGATGCCGATGCTGCTGCTGTTCGGGATCGGCAACCCGGCCGCCGCGGTGGCCACGGTCCTCTACGCGGTGCCCCCGGCCGTGCGCATCACCGCGCTGGCCGTGCGCGGGGTGGACCCCGGCGCGGTCGAGGCCGGCACCTCGCTGGGCTCCACGCCCTGGCAGCTGCTGACCCGGGTGCGGCTGCCCATGGCCTGGCGCACCATCATGCTGGGGGTCAACCAGACCATCATGCTGGCGGTGTCGATGGTGGTGATCGCCTCGGTGATCGGCGCCGGCGGCCTGGGAGACGCCATCTACCAGGCGCTGTCCAAGGTCAACGTCGGCCAGGCCACCGAGGCCGGCGCCGCGATCGTGCTGATGGCCATCGCCCTGGACCGGGTCACCGGCGCGGCCGGCGAGGGCGGCCGCACCCCGGCCGTCCCCGCCCGGTGGCGCACGCCCGTCCTGGCCGGCGGTCTGGCGGCCGGCGCCGCCGCGGTCGCCGCCGGCCACCTGGCCGGGGTGCGCGGGTGGCCGCCCGACTGGTCGGTCAGCGTGGCCCAGCCCCTCAACTCCGTCCAGGCGGCGGCGCAGTCGGCCCTGGGCGGCGCCACCGGCGCCCTGGGCGACCTCCTGCTGCGCGGTGTGCTCAACCCGCTCAGCGCGCTGCTCACCGGCATCCCGTGGTGGCTGGTGGTGCTGGTCGCGGCCGGGTTCGGGTTCGTCTTCGCCGGTGCGCGGGCCGCGCTCACCGGCGGGCTGGCGGTCCTGGCCACCGGCCTACTGGGGGTGTGGGACAACGCCATGGACACCCTGTCGCAGGTGCTCGTGGCCGCGGCGGTGACCGTCGCGCTCGGGGTGGCGCTGGGGGTCCTGGCCGCGCGCCGCGACCTGCTCGCCGCGCTGCTGCGGCCCGTCCTGGACACCATGCAGACCCTGCCGCCGTTCGTCTACCTCATCCCCGCCGTGGCGCTGTTCGGCGTGGGCCGCGTTCCGGCGCTGGCCGCCGCGGTCGTCTTCGCGCTGCCGCCGGTGGTGCGCCTGGTCAACGACGGCATCCGCGGGGTGGACCCCGGCGCGGTCGAGGCCGCCGTCGCGCAGGGCTCCACCCCGCGCCAGCTCCTCACCAAGGTGCAGCTGCCGCTGGCCCGGCCCGCCCTGCTGCTGGCCGTCAACCAGGGGATCATGATGGTCCTGGCGATGGTGGTCATGGGCGCCCTGGTCGGCGCCGGGTCGCTCGGCTACGACGTGGTGTTCGGGCTCAAGCAGAACCAGTTGGGGCTCGGCCTGACCTCCGGCGTGGCGATCGTGTGCCTCGGCCTGCTCCTCGACCGCGTGACCCAGGGACAAAGGACCGCCCATGCCTGACACCCCCGCCGCCCGGACCCCCCGGAGCCTGCCGGCGCTGCCGCTGCGGGTCCTCGCCGTGCTGCTGGCCGCCGCCCTGCTGTCCTCGTGCGCGGTGCGCACCACGTCCATGCTGCGCGACCCCAACACCGTGCGCATCGCGCTCAACGGCTGGGTCGGCTACGAGGCCAGCGCGGCCGTGCTGGCCTACCTGCTGGAGCACGAGCTGGACTACCAGACCCAGCTCGTGCGCATCGACGAGCAGCCCGCCTGGCAGGCCATGGACCAGGGCGCGGTCGACGTCATCGTCGAGAACTGGGGCCACGACGACCTGATGGAGCTGTATGGCCCCGGGGGCAACGGCACCGTGGTCGACGGCGGCCCCACCGGCAACAAGGGCACCCTGGGCTGGTACGTCCCGCGCTACCTGGTCGAGGAGTACCCCGGGATCGACACCGTCGAGGGCGTCAGGGAGCACGCCGAAATCTTCGCCACCGCCGAGACCGGCGACAAGGGGCAGTTCCTCGCCGGCGACCCCGGGTTCGTCACCCAGGACCAGGGCATGATCAACCACTTCGGCCTGGACCTGGAGATCGTCTACGCGGGCTCCGAGGCCGCCCAGATCACCGAGGTCCGCGAGCGCTACGCCGACCGCGAGCCGGTGCTGTTCTACTTCTACGAGCCGCAGTGGCTGTTCGAGGAGCTGGACCTGGTGCACGTGGAGTTCCCCCCCTACCGCGAGGGCTGCGACTCCGACCTGGCGGACGTCGCCTGCGACTATCCCGCCTACGACCTCAACAAGATCTTCCGCGCCGGCTTCGCCGAGGACGGCGGCCCCGCCTACGAGCTGCTCGACAACTGGCGGTGGACCAACGCCGACCAGAACGCGGTGGCCCGGATGATCGCCGACGAGGGCATGGACCCCGACGACGCCGCCCAACGCTGGGTGCGCGCCAACCCCGACACCTGGCGGCCCTGGCTGCCGGAGGGGGAGCGGGGCTAGGCCGGCCCGCCGGCGAGCGGAGCCCGGCCGGGCGCACCCGGCCGGGCACCCCCGGCGGCGGGCGGCGGCGCGCTCACTCGTGCCGCCACCGCTGCCACACCCAGTACACGTTGAACCCCGAGGCGACCGTCCCGGCCGCCAGGATGATGGTCAGCGGCAGCGGACCGCCCAGCACCACCGACAGCACGGTGCCCGCCACCAGCACCCCGGCGCCGAACACCGTCAGCACCAGGCGGAACGCCAGCGGGCTGGCCGGCCGGTCGTGGCTGCCCAGCGCGCCCTTGAGCCGTCCTCGCCGCTTCATCGCCGGGCTCCTTCACTCAGACCGCCGCCGCGTCCTCGCGCGGCCGCGCACCATCGTAGAAGCGGCGGGCGGCGCACCGGCCCCCGCCCGCCGGCGTCCCGCTCAGCGCGCCGCCGCGAACCGCAGGAACGCGCCCACACCGTCCACGGCCTCGCCCGGATCCGGCAGCCGGGTGAACGCCGCGCTGGTGGCCTGGGCGGCCCGCAGCAGCAGCGCGCCCGCCGGCGCGGAGAACGCCTCGGCCGGGTCGGTCAGCCGCCCGCGCCGCTCGGCGACCTCCAGCGGGTCCGTGCGCGAGGCCCACAGTTCGGGCTCCGCCGCGCCGCCGGGGGCCAGCAGCAGCCGCGACACCCGACCCGACCGCAGCGCCCGGGTGGTGTCGGCGAACCCCTGCACCGCCCGCCCCGCGCGGCCGAGGTCCTGGACGAACTCCGCCAGCACCCCGCTGCGCAGCGCCACGGCGGTCTGCCGCAGCCCCTCCTCCACACCCGCGCGCAGCCGGGCCACGGCGTTGCCCTCGCCGCGCCCGCCCACCTCGATCACCGGCGCCTCGGTCGCCGTGCTCAACCGCGCCCGCAGCAGGCCCAGGGTCCGCTCGTCGCCGCCGACGAACACGGCCGCCGCCCGCACCCGGCGCACCGCCGCCTCGACGTCGCGGACGACCTCGCCCGCGCTCGCCGACCACACCTGCTCGGCGCGGTCGCGTACCCGGTGGCGCCGCCCGCCCGCGGCCGCCTCGCCGGGGCGGCCGCGCGCGCCCCCGGGGCGGCGCTCCTCTCCGGCCAGGCCGCCGTGCGCGGGATAGGCGTAGACGTCGGCGCCCTCCCCGTCGGCCGCCACCACCACGTAGGGCACGCCGTCGTCCAGGTCGCAGACGAGTTCGACGGGGTCGGCCACCGGCAGCCACGCGGCGCGGTCGCGCTCGGGCGGCCGCGACAGGGTGAAGGCGGCGACCAGCCGGCCTCCGGCGGCGAACAGGGCCTCGCCCTGGGGGCCGGGGACCCCCGGCAGGCCGCCCGCCGCGGCGTCCAGGGCACGCAGCGTCTCGGGGTCGGCGCCCTGCTCGGCGAGTCCGCCGCGCAGCGCCCGCCAGCGGCGCTCGATGCGCTGTGCCGGGTCCGCGCCGGCGCGGGTGGTGTCCAGGTACACCGAGGCGACCGGTCCGCTCGCCCGGTAGAGCCGTTCCAGAAAACGCAGGTCCATGATGGCCGGACCGCACCGGGTGCGGCCCGTCTCACCTCCCGATGCCGCAGGCGGTTCCCGTCCCCGGGGACCGGTGGCGGCGAGCGGCGCTGACGCCGCTGGCGGCACTGGCGGTGCCCCGCCCGCGCGGCCGGCGCCTCCGCGTCGCCGGCCGCCGTGCCCCGCGACCGCCGGGCCGGGGCGCTCCCGCCGACCGCGACGCGCCCTGGGTGGGCGCGCGGGTCCGCGTCGGCACCGCCGGGCCCGCCGGTCCCCCGTGGCACAGGCCACTGCCCCGGCACCGCCCAGGGCATGCGGGCCGGTTGCGGACGCCGCCCGCGCGGCCACGCGGCGCGAGCGCCCCGGAGGGGCGCCGCGCGCCGCCTCCGACCACCGGGTTTGCCCCCGGGCGCCGGCGGGTAGCCGCGCCCGGTACCGGACCTACCGCCCAGCGGACAGACCGCTGAGGGACACCTCGACCAGGGAGGAGGGCACCATGGAGCGCGGCAGCGACAAGCACGGCCCCCGGATCGACGACCAGTTGGAGAGCGAGGTCCAGGGTGTGCTGCGCGGGGGCAAACCCACCCGCGTCCGCGAGGAACTGGAGCCCGAGCCGACCGTCACCGACGACGGCGAACCCGCCACCAACCCCGGGGCGGTCGACCCCGACCGCGAGCGCGGGGAGTAGCGGGGCAGGACGAAGGCGCGCCGGCGCGGATTCCTCCGCGCCGGCGCGCCTGTGCCGCCGTCCCGCCGCGCGCTACTCGGCGCCGAGCACCGCCGGCAGGGTGGACTCGTAGGCGGTGCGCAGGTCCTCCAGGCTGACGCTGAACCCGCCCTCGGGGTGGGTCACGGTCAGGGCCGAGCCGCCGACCGTGCCGATCTCGGCGGCCGGCACCCCGTGCCGCTCGCACAGCGCCGCGAAGGCGGCCTCCTGCTCGGGCCGCACCACGACCACGGCCCGGGCGCCCGACTCGCTGAACAGCGCGGTGAACGCGTCGGTCACGTGCAGCGTGGCGCCCACGCCGCCGCGCAGCGCCGACTCCGCGACCGCCACGCCCAGGCCGCCGTCGGACAGGTCGTGGGCCGCCGCCAGCAGGCCCGCCTCGGCGGCGTCGGCCAGCAGTTCGCCCAGCGCCGCCTCGGCGGCGAGGTCGACCGCGGGCGGCAGCCCGCCCAGGTGGCCGTGCACGACCTCGGCCCACACCGACCCGCCGAACTCCTCGGCGGTGCGGCCCAGCAGCACGATCCGCGCGCCGTCGGAGTCGGCGGGCAGCGCGGAGGTCAGCCGGTTGTGGACGTCGTCGATGACCCCCAGCACCCCGATGACGGGGGTGGGGTTGATGGCGGTGTCGCCGGTCTGGTTGTAGAAGCTGACGTTGCCGCCGGTGACCGGGGTGCCCAGCGCCTGGCAGGCGTCGGCCAGCCCGCGGGTGGACTCCGCGAACTGCCACATCACCCCCGGGTCCTCGGGCGAGCCGAAGTTGAGGCAGTTGGTGACCGCCAGCGGGCGCGCCCCGGTGGCCGCGACGTTGCGGTAGGCCTCGGCGTAGGCCGCCTGGGTGCCGGTGTAGGGGTCCAGCCGGGTGTAGCGGCCGTTGCCGTCGGTGGCCAGCGCGATACCGGTGTCGGTGTCGTCGGCCACCCGGATCATGCCGCCGTCGTGCGGGGTGGCCAGCACGGTGTTGCCCATGACGTAGCGGTCGTACTGCTGGGTGACCCAGGAGGAGTCGCACACCCCCGGCGCGGCCAGCACGCGCAGCAGCTGCTCGCGCAGGTCGTCGTCGGTCTTGGGGCGCTCCAGGCGGTCGGGGGTGTCGGCCTGGAGGCCGTCCTGGTCGGCCGGGCGGGCGTAGGGGCGGTCGTAGACGGGGCCCTCGTCGGAGGCGGTGCGCGGCGGCATGTCGACCACGGTCTCGCCGTGCCAGGTCATGACCAGCCGCCCGCCGCGCTCGGCCTCCTCGGGCGTGACGTCGGTGACCTCGCCGATGACGCCGGCCAGGATGTTCCACTTGCGGCAGGTCGCCAGGAACGCGTCGAGCTTGGCCGGCTCGACGATCGCCATCATGCGCTCCTGGGACTCGCTCATCAGGATCTCCTCCGGCGTGAGCCGGGGGTCGCGCAGCGGCACCCTGTCGAGTTCGATCCGCATGCCGCCGGTGCCGCCCGCCGCCAGTTCGGTGGTGGCGCACGACACCCCGGCCGCGCCGAGGTCCTGGATGCCCACCACCAGGTCGGCGGCGAACAGCTCCAGGCTGCACTCGATGAGCAGCTTCTCCATGAACGGGTCGCCCACCTGGACGCTGGGCCGCTTGGCGTGGCTCTCGTCGTCGAAGGTGGCGCTGGCCAGCACCGAGGCCCCGCCGATCCCGTCGGGGCCGGTGGTGGCGCCGAACAGCACGACCTTGTTGCCCGGGCCGGGCGCCTGGGCCAGCTTGATGTCCTCGTGCCGCATGACGCCCACGCACAGGGCGTTGACCAGCGGGTTGCCCGCGTATCCGGCGCCGAACCCGATCTCGCCGCCGATGTTGGGCAGGCCCAGGCAGTTGCCGTAGAAGGAGATGCCCGAGACCACGCCCGGCAGCACCCGCCGGGTGTCGGGGGCGTCCAGCGGGCCGAACCGCAGCGCGTCCATCACCGCCACGGGCCGGGCGCCCATGGTCAGGATGTCGCGGACGATCCCGCCCACGCCGGTGGCCGCGCCCTGGTGCGGCTCGACGTAGGAGGGGTGGTTGTGCGACTCGATCTTAAAGGTGACCGCCCGGCCGCCGCCGACATCGACCACGCCCGCGTTCTCGCCCATGCCCACCAGCAGCGCGTCGCTGGCCGGCGCCTTCTCGCCGAACTGGCGCAGGTGCTTCTTGGAGCTCTTGTAGGAGCAGTGCTCGCTCCACATCACCGAGTAGATCGCCAGCTCCGCCGAGGTGGGGCGGCGGCCGAGGATCTGCCGGACCCGCGCGTACTCGTCCTCGGCCATGCCGAGTTCGGCGTAGGGCTGCGGGGTGTCGGGCGTGCTCTGGGCCGTGGCGACGGTGTCGGGCAGGGGTGCGTCGGGCATCGGGTCTTCCGTTCGGGGCTCGCGGGCTGCGGTGCGCGGCCGGCGGTGGGCGGGTCGGCTCAGGAGGCGGGCTCCTGGGCGTGCATCAGCATCAGGCCGGCGGTGGTGTCGGGGGCGTTGACGGGCGCGGCGGTCACCATCACCTCACCGTTGGTGAGGTAGCTCTCGGCGAGGGGGACGTCCTCGGGGTCGGCCTCCTGGTTGGGCAGGATCCGCGCCCACCCCTCGTCGAGGAGGTGGCCGAACACCTTCTCGACGGCCTCGTCGGTGTCGTCGCCCTCGGCGGTGGCGACACCGACGATGCGAACGCATTCCACGTCGGGGCACTGCTCGCCGAAGTCGGTGTAGGAGGCGCCCCGGGGGGCCTCGCCGAGCTCGTCCAGGGCGGGCGCCGGCATGGGGGAGTCGGGTTGGGCCGGGGGGTTCTGCCCGGCGGCGGGGCCGGGGGTGCCCAGCGCGTTGACAAGCCCCACCGCGCCGGTGGCGATCATCCCCAGGATCAGCAGGGCGCCCAGGACGAGGATGGTCGTCCGGGAACGCAGCAGGGCCATCATGCGCATTGGGTCCCCCCGGTCTCGCGCGGTGCGGCGGTCGCTCAGCCGGTGGCGCCCGCCGCCGCGGGCACGCCGTCGGCCAGGTGCGCGAGGAGGGAGGTGAAGAACCCGAGCCCGTCGGTGGAGGGGCCGGTCAGGTCCTCGACGGCGTGTTCGGGGTGCGGCATCAGGCCCACCACGTTGCCGTGCTCGTTGGCGATTCCGGCGATCTCGCGCCGCGAGCCGTTGGGCGCGGCCTCGGCGTAGCGGGCGACGACGCGGCCGGTGCGCTCCAGTTCGTCCAGGGTGTCGGGGTCGGCGACGTAGCAGCCCTCGCCGCTCTTGAGGACGACCAGGATCTCCTCGCCGGAGGTGTAGCGGTTGGTCCAGGCCGTGGCGGTGGACTCCACGCGCAGGGTGATGTCGCGGTTGATGAAACGCAGCGACCGGTTGCGGGTGAGCGCGCCGGGCAGCAGGTGGCTCTCGCACAGGATCTGGAAGCCGTTGCAGATGCCCAGCACGGGCAGGTTGCCCGAGCGCGCGGCCGGCACGATCTCGCCCATGATGGGGGAGAACCGGGCGATGGCGCCGCAGCGCAGGTAGTCGCCGTAGGAGAAGCCGCCGGGCAGCACCACGGCGTCCACGCCCTTGAGGTCGGGGTCGTCGTGCCAGAGCGCGACGGGCTCGGCGCCGGCGATGCGGACGGCGCGGGCGGCGT
This sequence comes from Streptomonospora nanhaiensis, assembly GCF_013410565.1. Taxonomy (NCBI): domain Bacteria; kingdom Bacillati; phylum Actinomycetota; class Actinomycetes; order Streptosporangiales; family Nocardiopsidaceae; genus Streptomonospora; species Streptomonospora nanhaiensis. Next base: position 3,383,560 of record NZ_JACCFO010000001.1, on the reverse strand, counting down.
CCCTGTCGTCCAGGGAGCCGGGGAAGGTGACGACGCCCACACGGGCTGTCATGGGCACTCTCCGGAAAGGTCGTCGGTGGGAGCCGGCAGTCGGCGCTGCGCGGGCGGCGGTGTGCGCCAGGTGTGGGCGCGACGCTCACGAGGTTACCTGCTGACCTCGGCGCCCGGCGCGCGCCGGCCCCGGGTCGGGCGGGCGCCGGCCGCCGGGCGGCGCTCGGGCGGCGCCCGGGCCGACCCCGGCGCGGCGCGGGACCGGGTCAGCGCAGGACGGGCTGCGGGGCCACCCACTCGCCGTGGTCGGGCGGGGCGGCGGCGCACTCGGCCAGCCGCTTGCGCAGGCGGACGCGGGTGGTGCCGTCGGGTTCGCCGGTGATGGCGACGTCCTCCATCAGGTGGCGCATCAAGAGAATGCCCCTGCCGGATTCCGCTTCCAGATCCGGCAGGGGCACCCGGGACGGGTTGAACCGGCGTCCTCTATGGGTGATCTCCAGAACACAGGTGTCGGACCGCAGCCGTGCGTCGACCTGGTAGCCCGCAGCCGGGAAGCCGTGGTCCACCACGTTGGCGCACGCCTCGGAGGCGGCGAGCAGGATCGAGAACCGGCAGTCGGCGCATATGCCGCTGCTCCGCAGCGCCTCACCGAGGAAGTCCCGCATCACGGCCACGGTGTACGCCTCTCGGGGGAGTGCAATCGAGAATGTCACGTCCATCGGAAGCCCTCACGACCGTTCAGCACAGTCCAGAGCCTTCCCGAGGGGACCACGGCGAAACGGACATGGCCGTGAGTTGGCCGGAAGCGGCACGTGGCGTGGTGATTCCGCAGCGCGACCGCCCCCGGCGGGCCGGCCCGCGGCGCGGCGCGCGGCGGGCTACTCCACCCGCAGGGAGAAGTCCTCGATCACGGGGTTGGCGAGCAGGGTCTCGGCCATGCGCCGGACGTCGGCGAGCTTGGCGTCGTCGACCTCGCCGTCGACCTCGACCTCGAAGCGCTTGCCCTGGCGGACCTCGCTCACGCCGGTGAACCCGAGGCGGCCGCAGGCCCCGGCGATGGCCTGGCCCTGGGGGTCCAGGATCTCGGGCTTGAGCATGACGTCAACGACGACGCGGGCCACGGGTCCTCCACTGTGCTTCGGGGCGCGTTCGAGGGTCGGCTGGGGGTGCAGTCGAATGAAGCCGCCTCCCCTGGCTAGTGGGGAAGGGGCAGGGAAAAGCGTACGGCACCCCGGTGTGCCGCGCGGGCACGGTGCGGTGGCGTCTACGCTGGAAGGAGGCGCTTTTACCGCATCTTGAGCCGCCGCATAGCCCGATTCGGTAGTTTCGTGACACGTATCACCCGGGCCGTTGTCATCATGGAGCGCCTGTTGAAGCGTCTACCAAGTTGGTAACGATCGCCGGTCGTCCCAAGGGGGAAATTTGACGACCATCGAACTGGAGCGTATGCGCGAAGCCGACGATTCCACCGAGCCGAACGAGTCCGCGGGGTCGATCGACTTCGTCACCGCCGTCACCCCGTACGCCGACCAGCTCTACCCCACGGCGCTGCGGATGACGCGCAACTCGGCCGACGCCGAGGACCTCGTCCAGGAGACCTTCGCCAAGGCCTACGCCAACTTCCACCAGTTCCGCGCGGGCACCAACCTGCGCGCCTGGCTGTACCGCATCCTGACCAACACGTTCATCAACGGCTACCGCAAGAAGCAGCGGGAGCCCTGCCAGGACTCCACCGACGAGATCAAGGACTGGCAGCTGGCCGCCGCCGACGCGCACGCCTCCACCGGCTCGCGCTCGGCCGAGTCCGAGGTGCTGGAGCGCCTGCCCGACTCCGCCATCCGCCACGCCCTGGCCCAGCTCCCCGAGGAGTTCCGCCTGGTCGTGTACTTGATCGACGTCGAGGGGTTCACCTACAAGGAGGTCGCGGCCCGCATGGGGACACCCCTGGGCACCGTCATGTCGCGCCTCCACCGCGCGCGGCGCCAGCTGCGCGAGCAGCTCGCCGACTACGCCCGCGAGCGCGGCATGCGCGTGGCGGCCTGACAGCCCGACCCCGCCGCCGCGCCGGCCCCGCCGGCAGCGCCGCGCCGCACCTCCCCGCATCTCGGCCGCCCCCGATACCCGCGCACCCGAACGCCGCGCGCGGCGGCCGCGCCCCCGTTCCCGTCCGCCCCCGCATCGCCGGCCGCGCGCCGCCGGGCCGCAGGGGCCGCCGACCGCCGCCCGCTCGACTACTCTCCGTGGTCGCCTGTGTGCGGCGGCGTGACCCCCGGAACCGCCCTTCGGGTCCGTTTTCCGGTTCCTCGGTCGTCCGAATTTTTCGTCGGACGCCCTTGAAAATGCTAGGTCATCCTGGTAGTTGCGCTTTTCCCGTTCTCGGACATGATGGTCGGCAGGCGAAAGGTTGCCCGCAGCACTTGCGCCGTCCGTGGTGAGTTCTGTCACGATGTCGGTAGGGCTGCCGACTCGACTCCCGTTACCCCGGGTGAGCGGCAGAGGTCCGGCCGACGGAGTGGTACCCCGCGAAATCGGCCCCGAGAACCCGAGGAGCGACAGGTGTCGGACAACACCGCGCATGAGGAACCCGAACTCGTCCAGCTCTTGACTCCCGAAGGAGAGCTGCGGCACCACCCCGACTACCCGCTGGACCTCGGCGCCGACGAGGTGCGCGGCCTGTACCGCGACCTCGTCCTGGTGCGCCGGGTCGACACCGAGGCCGTCGCCCTCCAGCGGCAGGGCGAACTCGGCCTGTGGGCGTCGCTGCTGGGCCAGGAGGCCGCCCAGATCGGCTCCGCCCGCGCGCTGCGCCCCCAGGACATGGCGTTCCCCTCCTACCGCGAGCACGGCGTGGCCTGGGTCCGGGGCGTCGAGCCCAGGAACCTGCTCGCCATGTTCCGGGGGGTCACCAACGGCGGGTGGGACCCCGCCGAGCACAACCTGCACCTCTACACCATCGTCATCGGCTCCCAGACCCTGCACGCCACCGGCTACGCCATGGGCGTCCAGCGCGACGGCGCCACCGGCGGCGACGACGGCACCGCGGTCATCGTCTACTTCGGCGACGGCGCCACCAGCCAGGGCGACACCAACGAGGCGTTCAACTTCGCGGCGGTGAACAACGCCCCCGTGGTGTTCTTCTGCCAGAACAACCAGTGGGCGATCTCCGAGCCGCTGGAGCGCCAGTCCCGGGTGCCGCTCTACCGGCGCGCCGCCGGGTTCGGGTTCCCCGGCGTGCGCATCGACGGCAACGACGTCTTCGCCTCCCTGGCGGTCACCCGCCGCGCCCTCCAGCACGCCCGCGAGGGCCAGGGCCCGATGCTCATCGAGGCGTTCACCTACCGCATGGGCGCCCACACCACCAACGACGACCCCACCCGCTACCGGGTGGCCGCCGAACTGGAGGAGTGGAAGCGCAAGGACCCCATCCTGCGGCTGCGCGCCTACATGGCCGCCAACGGGGTGGCCGACGACGACTTCTTCGCCGCCGTGGACGCCGAGGCCGACAAGCTCGGCGAGCGCGTGCGCGTCGACTGCCGGGCGCTGCCCGACCCCGACCCGCTGGACATCTTCCACGAGGTCTACGCCGAACCCCATGCCCAACTCGACCTCCAGCGGGCCGAGTTCGCCGACTACCTGGCGTCCTTCGAGGACGCCGGCGCCGAGGGAGGCCGGTGACATGAGCGTCAACCTGACCATCGGAAAGGCCATCAACGCCGGCCTGCGCCGCGCCATGGAGGCCGACCCCAAGGTGCTCGTCATGGGCGAGGACGTCGGCAAGCTCGGCGGTGTGTTCCGGGTGACCGACCAGCTCTACAAGGACTTCGGCGCCGACCGGGTGATCGACACCCCGCTGGCGGAGTCGGGGATCGTGGGCACCGCGATCGGCCTGGCCCTGCGCGGCTACCGCCCGGTGTGCGAGATCCAGTTCGACGGCTTCTTCTTCCCCGCCACCAACCAGACCTTCACCCAGCTGGCCAAGATGCGCCGGCGCTCGGCGGGCGCGCTGAACCTGCCGGTCGTGCTGCGCATCCCCTACGGCGGCGGCATCGGCGCGGTGGAGCACCACAGCGAGTCGCCCGAGGCGTACTTCGCCCACACCGCCGGGCTGCGGGTGGTCACGGTGGCCAACGCCGTCGACGCCTACTGGATGATCCAGCAGGCCATCGCCTCGCCCGACCCCGTGGTGTTCTTCGAGCCCAAGCGGCGCTACTACGACAAGGCCGACGTCGACACCGAGGCCGCGCTGGACTCCGCCCACCCCATGGGCGCCGCCCGGGTGGCGCGGCCGGGCACCGACGTCACGCTGCTGGCCTACGGCCCCATGGTCAAGACCGCCCTCCAGGCGGCCGAGGCCGATAGCGACCACTCCATCGAGGTCATCGACCTGCGCTCCATCTCGCCGGTCGACTACGACACCGTCACCGAGTCGGTGCGGCGCACCGGGCGGCTGGTCATCACGCACGAGGCGCCGGTGAGCGGCGGCGTCGGCGCCGAGATCGCCGCGCGCGTCACGGAGTCGTGCTTCTACCACCTGGAGGCACCCGTCATCCGCGTGGGCGCGTTCGACACGCCCTACCCCCAGTCGCGGCTGGAGGAGCACTACCTCCCCGACCTCGACCGGGTCCTCGACGGCGTCGACCGCGCGTTCGCGTACTAGGGGGCAGGGAGCACACGTGAGCCAGGTGAACCAGGTGAGCACAGCACAGTCCGGCGTGCGCCACTTCCGGCTGCCCGACGTGGGCGAGGGGCTGGTGGACGCCGAGATCCTCCAGTGGCACGTCAAGCCCGGCGACGAGGTCGCGGTCAACCAGGTGATCTGCGAGGTCGAGACCGCCAAGGCCGCCGTGGAGCTGCCCTGCCCGTGGGCGGGGACGGTCCGCGAGCTGCTGGTGCCCGAGGGCCGCACCGTCGACGTGGGCACGCCCATCATCAGCGTCGCCACCGGCGAGGACGACGGCGACACCGAGGTCCGCGAGAAGCCGCTGGTGGGCTACGGCGAGAAGGCGGCGGCCACGCAGCGCCGCCCGCGCCGGCGGCCCGGCCGGGCCCCGGCCGCGGGGGCGCCGTCCCCCGCCGCCGAACCGGCCCCGGCTCCGGCAGCGGTCCCGGCCGAGCCCGAGGCACCCGCCGCGCCCGCCCCCCCGGCCCCGAGCAACGGCACCGCGAACGGCGCCGGCGGCACCGCGACCCCGGCGGGGCCCGTGCCGGCCAAGCCGCCGGTGCGCAAGCTCGCCAAGGACCTCGGGGTGGACCTGCGCACGGTCACCCCCACCGGTCCCGGCGGGATCGTGACCCGCGAGGACGTCCGCCGCGACGCCGCCGCGCCCGCGTCGGCGCCGCTGGAGCAGCGCGAGGCCACCCCGGCCGCGCCCGCAGCCGACCAGCCCGCCGCCGGGCAGGCCGCGCCCGTACCGGCCGGTGCGGGGGAGGCGCGGCCCGCACCCGGGGTCCGCGAGGAGCGCATCCCGGTGCGGGGCGTGCGCAAGCACACGGCGGCGGCCATGGTGCGCAGCGCGTTCACCGCGCCGCACGTCACCGAGTTCCTCCAGGTCGACGTCACCAAGACGGTCAAGGCCGTGGAGAAGCTCAAGGCGCGGCCGGAGTTCGCCGGGGTCAAGGTGTCGCCGCTGCTGCTGGTGGCGCGGGCACTGCTGAGTGCCGTGCGCCGGTACCCGGGCATCAACGCCGCCTGGGACGAGGACGCCCAGGAGATCGTGGTCAAGCACTACGTCAACCTGGGGATCGCGGCGGCCACCGAGCGCGGGCTGGTGGTGCCCAACGTCAAGGACGCCCACGCCATGGCGCTGCCCGACCTGGCGCGCGCGCTCCAGTCCCTGACCGAGACCGCCCGCGCGGGTGCGGCCACCCCGGCCGACATGAGCGGCGGCACCATCACCATCACCAACGTGGGCGTGTTCGGCGTGGACGCCGGCACCCCGATCCTGAACCCCGGCGAGGCGGCCATCCTGGCGTTCGGCCAGATCCGCGACCTGCCGTGGGTGCACAAGGGCGAGCTCGCCGTGCGCAAGGTCACCACCCTGTCGCTGTCCTTCGACCACCGCCTGGTCGACGGCGAACTGGGCTCGCGGGTGCTGCGCCACGTCGGCGCGGTGCTGGAGGACCCCAAGACCACCGCGCTGGTCTGGGGGTAGACGCGGCGAAGGGCCGTCCCGCGGGTGCGGGACGGCCCTTCGGTGTTGGGGCGGACGGCCGGGCGCGGCGACGGCGCCGCGCCCGGCCCCGTCTCATCCGCCCCGGCTCTCGGTGGGCTGCGGCGCCTCCCGGGCCCCCGCGCCGTCCTCCCGCGCGCGGCCGTACATCAGCCGGCGCAGCAGCACCTCGGCCGGTCCGCGGCGCCCGGCGCGCTCCAGGGCGTAGGCCCCGGCCACGGTGAGCAGCCACACGCCCACGGCGAACGCCGCCATGCTCGCGGTGTGCAGGTAGGCGCCCAGACCCAGGCCCCAGGCCGCCAGGATCGGTGAGAACAGCAGCGAGTGGGTGAGGTAGGTCGACAGCGACCGCTTGCCCACGGCGGCCACGGCCGCCACCGGCAGGCTCGCGCGCGCCCGCGCCGACAGCCCGTGCGCCACCAGCGCGATCAGCGCGACGTAGCCCAGCCCGCCCGGCAGGCCGGTGGCCGACTGGAGGGTGTAGAGCGGGCCGAGTTCCACCAGCATCGCGGGGGCGACGTCGATCAGGCCGACGTGCGCGAGCGCGTTGGGCAGGCCGCCGAGCCAGCCCACGGCCAGGCCCGTGACCGCGACGGTGCGCAGCAGGCCCAGGTGGCGGCCGGGCTCCTCCAGCACCCGGCGGCGGGCCGCCCAGACGCCCAGCAGCATCGCGGCGTGGAAGGCGAAGCCCATCAGGCCGCCGCCGAAGGCCACGAACAGCCAGGTGAAGAACCGCATCACCACCGAGGTGGCGTAGTCGGACTCGCCCGAGGCGTAGTACTCGGTGGAGGGCGTGGTGTCGGCGGCGGCGGTGTCGCCCGCCTCCAGCACCGTGACCGCGTTCAGGGACTCGGTCACGACCAGCAGGAGCGTGAAGACCCCCGCCCACACCAGGAGCGTGGTGTCGCGGCGGCGCAGGAACAGGGCGCCCAGGATCAGGCTGGCCACCCCGTAGGCGCCCAGGATGTCGCCGGCCATCAGCAGGGTGCCGTGGAGCAGGCCGAACAGGATCAGCCACAGGCTGCGGCGGCGCAGCAGCCGCACCGCCGTCTTCTCGGAGGCGCCGGCCGCCACCTGGCGGCGCATGATCTGGGCCATGCCGTAGCCGAACAGGAACGCGAAGAGCGGGAACACCCGCAGGTCCAGGCCGACGATCATGGCGAACTGCACGACCCGGTCGATCGGGCCGCCGTCGATCGGGTGCCAGCCGGAGGGGCCGTGCTCGGCGGCCCACAGGTAGAAGCCCGTGTTGGACAGCACGATGAGCAGCAGCATGAGGCCGCGCGCCAGGTCGGGCGCCAGCGCCCGTTCGCCGGGCAGGACGCCGCCGCGTGCCGGGCCGCGCCGGGGGGCCGGGGGCGCGGGGCCGCCGGCCCCGGCGGTGGTGGAGGGGGTCGGTTCGGGCATCGGGACACTCCCTGCTGCGCGGCGCACCGGTGCCCGTGGGCCGCGCGCTCTCCTGGGGCCGAACCGCCCGCGGGCCGATCCGACCAAAAAAACCGAACACTGTTCGCTGATTCTTATTCTCCGAACGGTATACGGAGTTTTATGATGATCGCAAGATGAGTAGCGAAGCCCCGTCCGACGACCCCACCCGCGCGCTCGAACTGCTGTGGGGATCCCGGCCGCGCCCCCGGCGCGGCCCCCGCCCGGGACTGAGCCTGGAGCAGGTGGTGGCGGCCGCCATCGAGATCGTGGAGGGCGAAGGCATCAGCGCGCTGTCCATGCGGCGGGTGGCCCAGCACCTCGGGGTCGGCACGGCGTCGCTGTACACCTACGTGCCGGGGCGCACCGAGCTGATCGCCCTCATGCTGGACGCGATGATCGCCGAGGCCACGCTGCCGCACACGCTGCCCGGCGACTGGCGCAAGCGCATCGAGACCTGGGCGCGGGAGGACTGGGCCGACTACCGGCGGCACCCGTGGATCCTCCAGGTCACCGCCGAGCGCCCGCTGCCCGGGCCCAACGCCATGGCCTGGCTCGACTCCGCGGTGCGCGCGCTGGAGGGCACCGGGCTGAGCGAGCGGGAGAAGATCGACGTGATCGAGAGCGTCGACGGCTACATCCGCGGCATGGCGCGCAACGCCCTGGAGTCCACGGCCGCGTCGGACGCGTGGATCGCCGCCCGCGACGCCTTCCTCGGCGCGCGCGTGGACTTCTCCCGCTACCCCGCGCTGGCCCGGACGCTGGTCGCCGGCCACCCCAGCACGGACGAGATCTTCGAGTTCGGGCTGAGCAGGATCCTCGACGGGGTGGAGGCGCTGATCGCCCGGCGCGAGGAGCGCGCGCGGGGATAGCGGCCGGGCGGCGGCCCCGGGCCCGGTTCCGGGGCGTCCGGGCGTCCCGCGGCGCTCCAGGGCGCGGGCCGGTCAGTCCGGGGTGTCGGCGAGGCGGGTGATGAGGAGGTCCAGGCGATCGTCCTGGCGGTCCGGGGGGATGCGGCCGCTCTCCGCCAGGACGACGATGCCGTGCAGCGCGCTCCAGGCGACTTCGGCGAACAGTTCGCGCCGGTCGTCGTCCGCGCGGAAGCACGCCGCGAACTCCTCGAAGCCGGCGCGCAGCTGGGGCGGTGTCTCGGCGTGCGCGAACTTCACGTCGGTGGGCATGACGAACATGGCCTGGTAGAGGACGGGCCGCTCGGCGGCGAAGTCCAGGTAGGCGCGGCCGACGGCGTGCAGCGCCCGCCGCGGCTCGGGCGCGGCCAGCCGGGCGCGGCGCAGGCGGTCGGCGAGTTCGGCGAAGCCGTCGAGCGCGACGGCGCGGACGATGGCGTCCTTGCCGCTGAAGTGGCTGTAGAGCACGGGCTGGCTGTACTCGACGCGCTCGGCGAGCCGGCGGGTGGTCACGGCCTCCCAGCCCTCGGCCTCGGCGAGTTCGCGGGCCGCGGTGATGATCAGCTGGTGGCGCTGGGCGCGTTCGCGCTCGCGGCGCTCCTTGGTGACGGACATGACCTCACTCTAGCAGCGCTAGACATTCTGCCGTAGATACCGCTATCTTCGGCACGAAACCTAGCGCCGCTAGAAAACTGGTGGGCGCCGCCACGAGAGGGAGCCCCCATGGTCACCACCGTCGCCACCGCGCTCGCCGGCCTGATCGGAGCCGCCGTCGTCTTCATGGGCGTCCACGCGTTCTTCGCCCCGCACGCCGCGGCCGGCTTCGGAATCCCCGGCACGCCCACCGAGGACCCCGCGTTCCGGTCCTGGCTGAACGTCAAGAGTGCGCGCGACATCGCCAGCGGGCTCATCATCCTGCTCGTCCTGGCCGCCGGAACACCCCAGCTCCTGGGCTGGCTGGTCCTGATCGCGACCGGCATCCCCGTGGCCGACGGCCTGATCGTCCTGCGCGCCAAGGGCCCCAAGGCCACCGCCTACGGCGTCCACCTCGCCACGGCGGCGGTGATGCTGGTGGTCAGCGTTCTCCTGCTGCTCGGTTGACCCCACACCCCGGCGCCCGCGCGGACGTGCTCCGCGCGGGCGCCGGGGTGTTCAGGCTCGGGTGCTTATGCGGCTGCGGGTGTCAGGTGGCGGATGTAGGGGCGGACCCGGCTGTGTCGGGGCCGCCGTCGTCTTTTACGCGGGGCGTAGGTCCGGAGGTAGGCGGTGGTGGCCTCCTTCGGATTTCCGCAGTACCCGCATATCTCCCTGTCGCATCGGCGTTCGCAGAGATGGCAGCGCCATTCATCGCACGGGGGTGGAATTTCCTTTGGCGGTTGTCGGGTCATTGGATTCGGGGCTTTCGCAGAGAAAGAGGTCTGTTGGGTAGATTGCCTGCTCCCAGTCGGCGCGTTCGTCGCTGACGAAGAAGCGCCAGAGGATCGTGAGCGGGTAGTCGTGGCCGTCCCAGGTACCGGTGGCGACGCAGCGGGCGCCGACGTGCTTGTGCCAGACGCACCAGCCCTCGCGCGCGACCCACAGCACGGCGGTGGGCGGGGCTCCGGGCCGGGGCGTGGAGACGACCTTGCCGCTGGCCGGGATCTGGCGCAGGGTGCCGGGGTGCCGGATCACCTGGTCAAAGGCACTCATACGGCGACTCCCGGGGCAAGGAGGACCGGCCGCGTGTGGCGCCGGGCCAGGAACAGGCGGTCGTCTTCGTCGGGCTCAAACCGCGCCCAATGGGGCGGGGCGGCATGCAGTCCCCGCGCCGGGCGTATCAATCGGGCGATAAGAGCCAACGGGGCGATAAGCATCGCTAGGATGTGCATCGTTCTCAGCTCTCTACTAGCTGGAAACCACGCCCCCGGATGCCTGTCCGCATCGCGGGGGTCTTTCACGTCCTCAGCATCCAACTCCCGCCTACCGCCGGTCCACCGATACCCCTTACAGGGGCGCTTTTTTTCTATTCGGCGGTCACCGGAGGTGCGTTGGTGGTAAAACTCAATGCCATGGCGAATCTCCCTCGCACGGCGCGTCGACGTCTTGGCGCCGATGTTCGTCGATGGCGTGAAAACGCAGGTATGACTCAAGAGGAACTTGGCGGCTGCATCCCTCTGTCGCAGAGCCAAGTGAGTGCTATTGAAGTGGGAACCAAAGGGACGACCAAGGAGCAAATAAAGCGGATTGACGACGCTCTTACCGCCGGAGGGGCGCTCGTACGAAGGTGGGACGACCTGCAACGGCCCTCCGGATACGCCGAGTGGTTCATCGATGTGGTGAGCATTGAGCAGGAAGCAACGGAGATCAGGGAGTACCAACCGCTTGTCATCCCTGGCCTGCTTCAGACCAACGACTACGCTCGGGCTTCCCTCCGTCAGGGAGCCATATCTGAAGCAGCTCTTGAGGAGGCCACGCGCGCTCGCCTCGATCGACAAGAGATCCTTGATGGTGCGATGGCGCCTGCACTGATGGTGGTGCTTGAGGAGCACGTGCTGCGTCGGCCATTGGGAGGTCGTTCGGTGCTCCATGACCAACTCGCCCACCTGGTTCGTATGGCAGGACATCCAAAGGTCACGATCCTCGCGGTACCGGCGGAAACAGAGGTCCACCCTGCACAGGAGGGCGCTTTCATGTTGTTCGATGTGCCGGGAAGGGGTGTGGTGAGCTATACGGAAACGCGCGTCTCCGGAACTCCCTCAGACCTGGCGGAGCACGTGGCAAGCCATGAGAGGGCTTGGCGGGAACTCTCGGCAATAGCGCTTCCGCCGGTAGCCTCCCGGCAGTTGATTGCCGAGATCATGGAAGGATTGCAGCATGCAGACTGAGATGTGGCACAAGTCGAGCTACAGCGGTGGCCAAGGAGGCGCCTGCGTCGAGGTCGCTGAAGGCGCTCAGACCCTTGTCCGGGACACGCAGAACCGCCACCTCGGCCACCTCGCCTTCCCCGCGGCCGAATGGGACGCCTTCCTCGCCGCCCTCCGGCGCGACACCCTCTAGAAGCCTCTGCCGCAGAATTTGTTGGAGAGTCTCGCCCATGGTTAAGAACACCGCATGGCACAAGAGCACGTACAGCGATACCGGGGGGCACTGCGTCGAGGTCACCGAAGGCGTACACACCTTTGTCCGTGACACGCAGCACCGCCACCTCGGCCACCTCGCCTTCCCCGCGGCGGAGTGGGACGCCTTCCTCGCCGCCCTCCGGCGCGACACCCTCTAGAACCCTCTGACGACAAGAGAGCCCCAGGGACCCCGGTCCCTCGGGGCTCTCCTGTCTCGTCGACTTAGATGTCACGTACTCCGCGAGGCGGCGCGGACGAGGTCGCGATAGGGCAGCGTCATCACCGGGTAGCGCGCGAGGTCGAGTTCGGCTTCCACCCGGGACAACTCGGCGGCGGCCTGATCGGCGTCGGCGCTGATGACCTCCACCTCCACGAACGCGCCCACACCGCCCACCTTGTCCACGGCAACGGAGGTGTCCGACCGTTCGGGGTGGTGCCACACGACCCGCGTCTTTTCGACCCGTGTCAGGAAGACCATGCCCACCGCCTCAAGTAGCGCTTCCGCTTCGCCCGCTTCATCGGCCAGAGCCACGTTGGTCTCGCGTTTGGCGACAACCCCGTCGGAACGGCGGGTGGCGTCTGTGGAGGAGGGCTTGTAGGTGATCTCGGCGAAGCCGTTCCTTCGCCGTACACGGAGGCACTCCACCGTTCGCAGGTAGTCCACGTCCGGGCGGCTGTAGTAGGTGTCCACCTCGGCGACCGGAGCCGCCTGGCGCCACCCGCGCGCGACCAGGCGTTCCTCGACCTGATCCGCGTGATCGCCGATGGCGCGCTTGCGTTCGACCTCAAGGGGCATTGGTTCATCCTCGCGGGTTGAGGGCGGCATAGATGCGGGCGAGGCTGTGCTTGCCGCATACGCCTCCGATGGCGGCCATGGCCTGCCCCAGCATTTCCGAGTCGGCGACGTCGATGTGGGAGAACAGCACCAGCTGTTTAGCGTCCACGAGAGGGTTCGCCAGGCGTTTGCTCAAATACCGGTTGTAGTAGTTGCGGTGGGGAAGAGCGATGTCGTCGACCCGGGCGGGCAGCAGCACGGTGGAGCGGCCGTTGTCGGCCTCGGTGGAGTGGACGGCGAAAGCGGTGATCAGTTCGTCCAAGGTCAGGTAGGCGTAGGTCTCCCTGCCTTCGCGCGCCGCCCAGCTCTCCCAGACCTCCGCGCAGGCGGTGTCGCCGCGGCCGGTCGCGTCCAGGAACGCGGCCAACGCGATGTCGGTGCACTCGTCGAAGATGTCGCCGTCCACGGCGTAGTGGTCGGCGTAGGGCTCACTGACAGCCAGAAGCATCGCCCGCTGGGAGCGGGGGAGCCAGTCGGCGCCGGTCAGTGTGTAGTGGACCCGTTTGTGGCCGGTGCGGGTGTCCAGCCAGTCAGCGGCCAGGTGGCCGTCCAGGACGGGCACGAAACCCAGGGCGCCTGATCGCCAGGCGTGGTCGCGGAAGGTCAGATAGTGGCGCTGAATCTCCCGGAAGAGGCCGATGGGGGCGCTGACCACGGCGCACCTTGCCGGCGCCAGGTCGGCGACGGCGACGATTCTGGAATCCTGGCGGGCGACGACCTCGTCTTGGGCGTGGTGGTAAGGATGGACCCCTTCGCTGAGGTAGCGGGGGGTGAACATGCGAAGGAACCGCAGCCACGACGGCGCGTTGTAGGTGTGGGTGGTGCGTTCATGGAGGGAAGGGGCGCCGACCGCGTACACGTCCCGGTAGGCGAAGAACCCGCCCGGGGCCAGCACACCGGGCAGGGCGCGCATCAAGTTGTGGATGCCCGCGTAGCCGCCGCCGTAGGAGTACACCTCGTGCATGAGGGCGGAGGCGGCCACGACGTCGGCGGGGCGCTCCAGTAGGCGGTCGATTTCCTGGGCGTGGCCGCGGAGCAGGGTGCAGTGTCCCACCCGGGCGAACTCCTTGATCGCTGCGGTCAAGGCGCGTGAGGTGACGCCGGGAACCTCCACCAGGGTGAGGTCGACGCGTCGGTTACCGCCGTGCAGCGCCTTGGCCAGGGCACTGACGGCCGAGCCCCCGCCGGGACCGATTTCGACCAGGTGAGGGCGCTCGGGGGACACCCGTTCCAGGGCGCGGTGGGTGAAGAGGGCCTTCTCCCAGCCGTGGGCGTTGGCCGCGACGTCCAGATAGGCGGGCATGGATTTGTGGTCGCTGATCGCATGCGGCTGAGTGGAGAAGTCGACGGTTTCCGGACGGAGTGCGTTGTCGGCCTGGCTGGTGGACTCCTTGGTCATCCTCTGCTCCTCGACCTGTCTTGGACACGAAGACAGACTAGTCCGAGAAATTGATAAGGAGAAGGAATAGTCCTCTTGCCGCGACCTCACCGCCGACAGCTTCGGCAGGACTCAGGCGTGCTCGCGCGCGAGGTCGGAGAGGAAGCCGCGCGCCTCGTCGTCGTAGACGGCGCAGTCGGCGAACAGGTCGAAAAGCCTGAGGTGGAAGGCGATGTCCCGCGGATCGGTGAGTGTGCGATGAGTGGTGAAGCTCTCCACCGACACCTCCCGCTCGTCACGGACGGTGAAACCGCTCTTGGGGACCTCGGGGACCCGGGCGCGCCACGGGATGACGCCGATACGCACGTTGGCCAGCGTGGACAGATTCGCCAACCGGTCCATCTGGGCGGCCATCGTCACGGAATCCCCGATACGCCAGCGCAGAGCCGCCTCGGTGACGACGAAGCTGAAGTCGCGTTGCGGGTCGAACAGTATCGACTGGCGGCGGAGACGCGCGGCGACCGCTGCGCCCACGTCGACGCCGGCCTTGGAGAGCGGCTGGCTGAAGACGCACCGCGCATACTCGGCAGTCTGCAATAGGCCGGGCACCATGCTGGGCTGGAAGGTTCGCACAACGGCTGTGGAGTTCTCGTCGCGCCGTATGTCCTCCTGTACACGGTGGAGACCGCGTTTGCGCAGCATTCTCAGGGACCGGTAACGGTCATTGAGCTGCTCGGCCCGCGCTTCCAGTTCACGGCGCTGCGTCTTGGGGGCGCGGTAGAGGTCCAGCAGCAACCGGACATCGTCACGCGACGCGGTGACCCGACCGGTCTCCACTTTGGAGATCTTCGACTGGCTCCAGCCCAGGCGCTCGGCCACAGCGGTCCCCGACATGCCGGCCGCCGCGCGGAGCCGGCGTAGTCGGTCCGCCAGTTCCGCGCGTTCACGCTCGAAGGTGTCCGGTGTCTCCATCAGTTCCGGTGGTATTCGGGGTGGGCCTCCCAGTACTCGTTGAAGAGTACGGCGTTGGCCGCGGCGAGATCGCGCTGGGCGCGGTAGTGGGCGAGGTCCGGAGCCGCCAGCAACTCCGGGTGGCGGAACTCGCCGTCGTCTCGATAGTTCATGACGACGACATGGGTGTCGTCGAAAAGCCAGAAGTCCTGGTCTAGGAGGCCTTCAGGGCGCGGCTGCTCGGCGGTGTCCAACAGGAGGATCCGCTCGCCGCAACGCGCGTTGTAGGCGTAGCCCCATTCCATTTCATAGCGCAGGTAGTCGGTGGGCGGGCCGGTGAAGACGTGCACCCGCCAGCAGTCGATGCCACGGCCGGTCTGATCGGCGACCCGCCTCATGTACGGCGTCGGTTCGCGATCCTTGGGGCAGGGCTCACCGGCCAGGTAGGACCGCAGCCTGTCGGCCTCGGACACGGGGTTGTAGACCGGCAGCGTCTCAAGGCGGAACACGCTGGACGCGACGTTGCGGAACAGCGCCGCCAGATCGCCCGCCTCAAGCACCGGCATGGAAGCTCGCCAGCAGTTCCACAGGGACCTCGACAGCGGTCTCGCCGGTCGGCAGGCCCAACTGGGTCAGGGCCTGTGCGTCGCTGACGACCAGGCCCCGCACGATCACGGTCCCCCGATCCGTCGCATACAACGTCGGGCAGTTGTCGTCCTCACACGTCCCACCGATCTTGCGCAACTCCACGCCCGCCTCCGGGAAGCTAGAGCACTGTTCGGGTCTGTCTATTCTCGCATGCAGTTCGGTAGTGGGAATAGTCGCAGACGAGGCTTGTCCGCCGGGTGTCTCGCGGGGGCTGGAGGCCTTCCGGCGACCGGGCAGGCAAGTGGGACGCCTTCTCGCCGCTCTCTGCGGCGGGAGCCTCTGGAAGGCTTTGAGGAAAACGAGAGCCCCCAGGGACCGGTGTCCCTTGGGGCTCTTCGGTGTGGGGGCGGCGGGGCCGCGGGGTGGCCGGGTATGGCCACGGGGATTTCGGGTAAAGGCGGAACAAGTCCGGGCGCGGCGGCGTCTAGGTCAGTACAGCGGCGCGCGAGAGGGTGGCCGGCGGGGTCGCTAGGCCACCGAGAGCGAACGGGCGTGGTGGCGCCCGCGCTGGAAGGGACTGGTGAGGGGGAAGGAGAAGGAGTTGAGCAGGGCCGCAGCCCCCGCGGGGTCGCTGGCCGGGTGGGTGACGGTGCCGCCGAAGAGGTCGTTCCAGAAGAACTTGCCGTCACTGCACCAGACGTTGATACCGCGCATGACCGAGATCACAGCCATGTCCGAGCTTCCGGCGCGGTACATCGGGCGGATCGCGACTGCGACGAGTTCGTCCCACAGAGCGGTGACGGCTCGTTCGGCGCAGAACGCGTGGCGGGGTCTGTGCTTCACGCGGTTGGCCAACGCCGACTTCACGCGGGTGGCCCGAGGGTTGTTCAACCGCCAGTGACTCACTTCGACGTCTCCTGATCAGTCCGGTTACCGCGGTGGGGGTGCCGCTCTGCTGATGCGACCACGCTGACCGCGGCGAGAGCATGAGCCGGTAAGGCGAGTGACTCATGATCCTGCGCAGAGTCCGGGGGAAGACGGCTGTCGTTACCTCCCGGTTATTCTTTGCGCTCCGGATAGTAGCAGGAATCGACCCCTAGGGGTCGACCCTCAATAATGTGGCCCATGTCACACCTGACAATAAGGTGACATTGCGGTGGCCATTGTGTTTTCGCAGGTCAGGGCCTGGTTTTGCGGACTCCCTGGCCGGAAGAGGCCAGGTCAGCGGGGGTGCGCTCCCCTGAGTCCGGAGCCGTGGGTCACACCGGGCGGCCCGGGTTCGCGACCGGTGCGTCACCCCTGGTGGCGGGCCGGGTGGCCGGGTCGGCCGTGTGGGGGTGGCCGGTGGGCTACCCCGTCGGGCGCACTCTATTCTCCTTGCTCTTTTTCTCCGTCTTCCCGCCCGGCGCCGGACCGCTCCTCCGTCACGCCCGTCCCGGTGCCGGTCCGCCCGTAACCCCGGACACGCCCCACCGTGGCGGGTGCCACCCCGCCCCGGTCCTGTGCGCCGCGCGCGGCGCACGTAGCGTGGAGATGAGATGCGTGATACCACCGCCGCGCCCAGTCGCGCCCACCGCCGCTCCCGCGGGGCCCGCCGATGAGCGACCTCCCCGCCTCCCTTCGGAACCACCCGGACCGCCCGCGCGCCGATTCATCCGGTGACCGGCTCAATCCGGCGGCCCCGGCCGCCGCCGGGGACCCCGGTGTACCCGCCGAACCCGAGGAGCCCGCCGTGGGGGCGGCGCCCGCGCCCCTGGAGCCGCCCGGCGGCGCCCGCGCGTGGTGGGTGTGGGGTATCGGGGTGGCCGTCTACTTCCTGGCCATGTTCCACCGCAACGGCCTGGGCGCCGCCGCGCTGGAGGCCCAGGAGCGGTTCGACGTGGGCCCGGCCGTGCTCTCCATGCTGCCGATGCTCCAGCTGCTGGTGTACGTGGTGCTCCAGGTCCCCACCGGCCTGCTCGCCGACCGCGTGGGCCCGCGCGCCTCGCTGACCATGGGCCTGGTGGCGATGGCCTCGGGCGTGGCCCTGTTCGCGCTGGCGCCGGGGATCGAGGCGGCCATCGCCGGGCGCGTGCTCATCGGCCTGGGCGACGCCGTCACCTTCCTCAACGTCATCCGGCTGGCCGCGCTGTGGTTCCCGCGCTCGCGCTACTCCCTGGTCAGCGCCCTCACCGGCGTGGTGGGCGGCCTGGGACAGGCGGCGAGCGTGGCCCCGCTGTCCTTCGCCCTGCACGGCCTGGGCTGGACGTGGGCCTTCCTGCTCTTCTCCGGCATCACTTTGCTGATGCTGCTGCTGGTGCTGCTCGTGGTGCGCGACCGCCCCGGCCCCGCGCCCGCGCGCGGCGCCCACCCGCCCGTGCGCGGCGCCCACCCGCCCGTGCGCGCCTGGGCCGCCGTGCGCGAGGCGCTGGCCGCCCACGGCCCGCGCCTGGGCATGGCCCACCACGCCGCCGTCATGCCGCCCTTCACCACCCTGGGCGTGCTGTGGGGCTACCCCTTCCTCGTGGAGGGCGTGGGCTTCAGTTCCGCGGCCGCGGGCGCCCTGCTGTCCGTCGTGGGCGCCGGGGTGCTGTGGATCTCGCCCCTGCTGGGCGCCGTGGTGGGCCGCCGCCCCGGGGTGCGCCGCCCGCTGGCCACCGGCCTGGTGGTGCTGCTGTCCGCCGCGTGGCTGGTGGTGGTCTGCTGGCCGGGCGGGCTGCCGCCCGCGCCCGTGGTGGTGGCGGTCCTGGTGGTCAGCGCGGCCGGGTCGGTCATCGCGCCCGCGCTGTCGTTCGACTTCGCCCGCGACGGCCTGCCCGCCGAGCGCACCGGGGTGGCCTCGGGCCTGGTCAACATGAGCGGGTTCCTCACCACCGTGGTGGTCACGGTGGCCGCCGGGGTGGTGCTGGAGGCCGGAGGCGGCTTCCAGGCGGCGTTCGTCCCGGTCACGGCCACCACCGCGCTCGCCGGGGCGCTGCTGGCGCTCCTGCTGTGGCGCCGACCGCGCGGCGGCGCCTCCGCCCGCCCCGCACGCTGACCGGTTCCGGCCGCTCCCACGGTCTCCAGGCCGACAACCCCCCTCAGCTAGGGTCAAACCGCACGTGCGGTCCGGCGCGGTCGGGCACGGCGGCGTACCGGTCACCGCCGCGCTGTCGCCGCTGATCGCCGCTGCCTGGATCGTGAGCCTGGTGGGTGCCGTGCTGATCGACTCGTTGAACGCCTCCACGCCGATGCTGGTGGCCCTGGGCCTGCTGGTCATGGTCGCCGCGGTGATCGCCGCCTGGGGCGCCACGAGCGCCGCCGTGCTGGGGCTGCGCCGGCTGCTGCCCGAGGAGCGCCGGCGGCGCGGCGCCGACTTCGTCGGCCAGACCTGCCTGGTGCGCACCGGCCGGGTCGACTCCGGGTTCGGCCAGGCCGAGGTCCGGCTCGCCGACGGCTCGTCCTCGCTGATCGAGGTGCGCACCATCGGCGAGGAGCGGCTGTCCACGGGGGCCACCGCGCTGGTGTTCGACTACGACGACCGGAGCGGGGTGTACCGCGTGACCGCCTTCGGCACCGCGCTGGACCCCGGGCAGCCGGCCTGAGCCCCGCGCCCGCCCGCCCCCGGGCCCGGCGCCGCGCGGAACCCGCGCCTCCGCCGCGGCGTCCCATCGGCACAGCGGCCCTCCTCGCGGAACGCGCCCGCCCCGGGGCGGCCCCCACCACCCGCGCGCGTTCGCCCGTCCCCCGTCCGCCCCCTCCCCGCCGCGCCGCCGGCGCGGCCCCCTGACCCCTCCGGCGCCTCCCTCCCCGCACGCCGCCCGCCGCTCGCGCGCCCTCTGCCCCGCCGCCCCCCTGTCCGCCCGCCCCGCCCGCGCCCAACCCGTCGCGCGCCGGGCCCCGATCCACTGACACCCCCCCAGGACGAAAGAGAACCGCCCTCATGCTCACGAGCACCATCACCATCGGGGTCGGCGTGCTGATCGCCGTCGTACTGCTCATCGTCATCGGCCTGCTGATCACGCTCATGCGGCTGTTCCGCAAGGTGGAGCAGGGCAAGGCGCTGATCGTGTCCAAGGCCCGCCGGGTCGACGTCACCTTCACCGGTGCCGTGCTCCTGCCGGTGCTGAACAAGGGCGAGATCATGGACATCTCGGTCAAGACCATGGAGCTGGAGCGCTCCGGCAAGGAAGGGCTGATCTGCCGGGACAACATCCGCGCCGACATCAGCATCAAGTTCTTCGTGCGGGTCAACCACACCACCGAGGACGTGCTGCGGGTGGCCAAGCTCATCGGCGTGGAGAACGCCAGCAGCAAGGAGAAGCTGCAGGACCTGTTCGGCGCGAAGTTCGCCGAGGCGCTGAAGACCGTCGGCAAGCAGTTCGACTTCGAGGACCTCTACACCCGCCGGGTGGAGTTCCGCGACCGCATCATGGAGGTCATCGGCCAGGACCTCAACGGGTTCGTCCTGGACGACGCCGCGATCGACTACCTGGAGCAGACGCCCAAGGAGCAGCTGGACCCCGACAACATCCTCGACGCCCAGGGCATCCTCAAGATCACCGAGCTGACCAAGCCCAAGAACGAGCGCACCCACATGCTCGAACAGGACGAGGCCAAGGAGAAGGACCGGCAGCAGACCGAGGCCATGGAGGCCCGCGAGGAGCTGCGCCGCCGCCGCGCCGAGGCCGAGGCCAAGGCCAAGCGCGAGATCGAGACCATGCAGGCGCGCGAGGAGGCCGAGATCCAGCGGGTCCAGGCCGAGGAGCGGCTGAAGGCGCAGCAGGCCCACCTGCGCACCGACGAGCAGTTGGGCGTGCAGCGGGAGAACCAGCAGCGCGAGATCGCGGTGGCCGAGAAGAACCGCGAGCGGGTGATCTCCATCGAGACCGAGCGCATCGAGAAGGACCGCATGCTGGAGGTCATCGGCCGCGAGCGCGAGACCGAGCTGTCGCGCATCGCCAAGGACAAGGAGGTCGAGGCCGAGAAGCGCGCGGTCGCCGAGGTCGTGCGCGAGCGCGTCGCGGTCGATCGGACCGTGGCCGAGCAGGAGGAGAGCATCAAGCGGCTGCGCGCGGTCGAGGAGGCCGAGCGCGACCGCCAGGCCACCGTGATCCTCGCCGAGGCCGAGGCCCAGCAGAACCTGGTCAAGGACATCAAGGCCGCCGAGGCCGCCGAGCAGGCCGCCCGGCACCGCGCCGCCGAGGAGCTGACCCTGGCCGAGGCCCGCCAGCAGGCCGCCGAACTGGACACCCGCGCCAAGATCCGCAGCGCCGAGGGCATCAGGGCCGAGGCCGCCGCCGAGGGCCTGGCCGCCGTGCAGGTGCGCGAGCAGGACGCCGAGGCGATCGAGAAGGTCGGCCGCGCCGAGGCCGCCGTGGAGCGCGAGAAGGCGCTCGCCGCCGCCGAGGGCGTGCGCGAGAAGCTCAAGGCCGAGGCCGAGGGCCTGCACGAGAAGGCCGGCGCCATGGCCGCCCTCGACGAGGTCAGCCGCGGCCACGAGGAGTACCGCCTGCGCCTGGAGACCGAGAAGGACGTCCGCCTGGCCGGGATCGACGTGCAGCGCCAGATCGCCGAGGCCCAGGCCACGGTGCTGGCCACCGGGCTGGAGAAGGCCGACATCAACATCGTGGGCGGCGACGGCATGTTCTTCGACCGCATGGTGGGCTCGATCGGCATGGGCAAGGCGGTCGACGGGTTCGTGCGGCACTCCGACGTCGCCCAGTCGCTGGCCGGGCCCTGGCTCAACGGCTCGCAGAGCCTGCCCGAGGACCTGACGCGCGCCCTGGGTTCGCTGGGCACCGAGGACGTCAAGAACCTCACCATCTCGGCGCTGCTGGCGCGCCTCATCAGCCGGGGCGGCCCCGACACCCCGCAGCTGGAGGAGCTGCTGAGCACCGCCCGGCGCCTCGGGGTGGACGGCGCCCCGGTGTCCGCCCTCGACGGCGCGAAGCGGTGAGGCGGCGGTGACCGACCTCGCCACCGAGGGGTCCGCCGCCGCGGCGGACCCCGCCCCCGCCCCCGCCGGCGGCCTGGACGCCGGCACCTACGAGGTGCTGCGGGCCCGCCTGGCCGAGCAGGCCGGGCGGCTCGCCGAGCGCGCCGAGGAGCTGAACACCCGCCGCGTGGCCGCCTTCGGCGGCACCGGGCTGCGGCTGGCCGGGACCGCCCGCATCCGCACCGCGCACAACTGCGTGCCGCGCGACCTCGTGCCGGTCGGCGGCCGGCTGCTGTTCGGCTTCAACGTGTTCATGGGCCTCAAGCCCGAGACCGGCGTGGGCGACGTGTTCTCGCTGCACGCCTTCGTGCCCGGCGAGGGCGAGGGCGCGTTCCGGTTCGACGCCGTGGACCCCGCCGATCCGCCCGGGCTGCTGGACGACCCCCGATTCGCCCGCGACTTCGGCGAGCTGTACCGCTACTACCGCGACACCCGGCTGCTCCAGCTGCGCCGGGTCGAGGAGAAGCTGCTCGCCGTCTTCCAGACCGGCCCGAACGTGACCGACGCGCGCGTGCTGCGCTGGGCCGTGGCCCCCGACGGCGGGGTGTCCTACCTGGACAACCGGGGCGAGCGCGACCACGTGTTCCCGCCCCGCCACGACTTCGAGTGGACCCCCGCCACCCGCGAGGACCACGTGCAGGGCCGCCACCCGCACATCTCCGTGCGAGGCGAGCTGTTCGTGGAGACCGTCGGCGGCGACCTCACCGTCAAGGTCGAGAACAACACCGAGGTCGGCGAGGGGGTCTACAGCGAGCCGGTGGCCGAGCCGCTGCAGAGCCTGGCCGACGCCGAGATCGCCCACGCCCGGGTCGGCCCGCTGATCCTGCTGCGGGTGCTGCCCTACAACGAGACCCAGACCCGCTACCTGGTGTTCAACACCCGCACCAAGGACGTGGTCCGGCTCGACGGGATCGGGCAGGCGTGCCTGCGGCTCCCCGACGACCAGGGGATCATCTTCCCCGGCGGCTACCACCTGGCCACCGGCGCGGTGAAGACGTTCGACGCCGTGCCCCCCGACCTGGAGGTCGAGAAGGTCGTGCGCTCGCCCAACGGCGAGGACGTCCTCTACGTCTTCCACGCCCGCCAGGAGGGCCGCGGCCTGCTGCTGCCCTACAACGTCATCCGCAAGGAGGTCGCCGCCCCGATCCCCTGCCACGGGTACTCCCTGTTCGACGACGGCACCCTGGTGGTGCTGCGGGCCGAGACCGACGAGCCCGCCCGGGTGCACCCGCTCCAGGTGTGGCGCACCCCCTTCGTCTCCGACACCCACGCCGCCGCCCAGCCCGTGGGCACCGGCCCGCTGGAGCGCGTCGGCAACGCCGAACTCGTGCGCGCGGTCTCCGACTCCCTGTCGGTGGCCCGCATGGTCCACGACATGACCCCCTCCACGGCCGTGTTCGAGGCGCTGATCGCCGCCTGCCGCCGCATGGCCGACCGGTACCACTGGCTGGGCGAGCCCGGCCTGGGCGGGCTGGCCGGTCCCCTCGCCGAGGTGCGCGCCACCGCCGAGCAGGTGCTGGACGAGTTCGAGAACGTCCAGGCCCTGACCGCCCAGGCCGCCGAGGCGGTGGAGGAGGCCGCCGAGCGGGTCGCCGCGCTGGTGCGGCGCTCGCGCGGCGACGACCCGCGTACGGCCGAGGGCTGGACCGAGCGCCTGACCGAGCTGCGCCGCGCCCAGGGCCACCTGGTGACCGTGCGCGACCTGCGCCACGCCGACACCGCCCGGGTGGACGAGCTGGCCGAGCGCCTGG
Organism: Streptomonospora nanhaiensis; assembly: GCF_013410565.1. NCBI lineage: Bacteria > Bacillati > Actinomycetota > Actinomycetes > Streptosporangiales > Nocardiopsidaceae > Streptomonospora > Streptomonospora nanhaiensis. The sequence continues at coordinate 3,360,509 of NZ_JACCFO010000001.1, read as the reverse complement.
CCGAAGAGCTTGCGGCGGCCGGGCGCCGAGCCGTGGACTTCCTCCAGGGCGAGGACGCCTTCACCCCCTACCTGGCCGAGGTCGAGCGGCTGGCCGCCGACGCCGAGGCCGTCACGGCGGTGGCCGAGGCCGAGCCCGTGGCCGGGCGCATCGCCGCCCGGACCGAGGGCCTGGAGGTGGTCACCGAGGTCGTGGGCTCCCTGGACATCGCCGACGCCCGGGTGCGCACCCGCATCCTGGAGCACGTCGGCGAGGTCATGGGCGGGCTCAACCGGGCGCGCGCCGCGCTGGCGGCGCGGCGCACCGCCCTGCTGTCGGCCGAGGGCCGCGCGGCCTTCGCCGCGGAGTTCGCGCTGCTGGGCCAGGCCGTGTCGGGTGCGCTGGCCGCCGCCGACACCCCCGAGCGCTGCGACGACCAGCTGGGCCGGCTGCTGCTGCGCCTGGAGGACCTGGAGTCGCGCTTCGCCGAGTTCGACGACTTCCTCGCCGAACTGGCCGCCAAGCGGGAGGACGTCTACGAGGCGTTCTCGGCGCGCAGGCAGGCGCTGCTGGACGAGCGGGCGCGGCGCGCCGACCGGCTGGTGGAGTCGGCCGGGCGCGTCCTGGCCGGGGTGGCCCGGCGCGTGGCCGCGCTGGACTCCCTGGAGGAGGTCAACACCTACTTCGCCGCCGACCCGATGGTGGCCCGGGTGCGCGCCACCGCCGAGGAGCTGCGGGCCCTGGGCGACCAGGTGCGCGCCGAGGAGCTGGCGGGCCGGCTCAAGGCGGCCCGCCAGGAGGCGGGCAGGGCGCTGCGCGACCGGGTCGACCTCTACGACGGCGACACCGTCCGCCTGGGCCGGCACCGCTTCGCGGTCAACACCCAGCCGCTGGACCTCACCCTGGTGCCCGCCGACGGCACCATGGCGCTGGCCGTCACCGGCACCGACTTCCGCGCGCCCGTCACCGACCCCGACTTCCTGGCCACCCGGGCGCTGTGGGAACGCACGCTGGCCTCGGAGTCGCCCGCGGTCTACCGCGCCGAGTACCTGGCGGTGGCGGTGCTGACCGCGGCGGAGTCCGGCGCCGGCCCCGCCTCCCTGGCCGACCTGGAGCGCGCCGCCGCCGAGGACGGCACCCCGCCGCCCGGCCTGCTGCGGCTGGTGCGCGCCGCCGCCGAGGAGCGCTACGACGAAGGCTACGAGCGCGGCGTGCACGACCACGACGCCGCGCTGATCCTGGCGGCCCTGCTGCGCCTGTACGCGGGCGCCGACCTCCTGCGCCACCCCGCCCCGGCGCGCGCCGCCGCCCAGCTCTTCTGGGCCTACGGCGCGGCGGAGGCCGACCGGGCGGCGTGGACCACGCGGGCGGTGTCGCTGGCCCGCGCCCGCGCGGCGTTCGGGACGGCCCGCCCGCCGGCCGCCGACGCGCTGTGCGCGGAGCTGGCCGAGGCCGCCGCCGCGTTCCTGGCCGAGGCGGGCCTGCCCGCCGACGGCGCCGCCGGGGCGGGGGAGTACCTGGCCGAGGAGCTGGCGGCCGCACGGGGCGGGTTCGTCACCGGCGCGGGCGCCCGCACCCTGCTGGACCGGTTCGGCCGGGCGCTGGAGGGCACCGCCGCCGCCTCCCGGGCCGACTTCGAGCGCGACCTCGCGGCGCTCGGCGGCGACCTCGCCGCCCGCCACCAGCTCGTCACCGCCTGGCTGGAGTCCTACGCGAGCACCCTGACCGGCACCGGCGCCGACACGGGATCCGCCGCCGAATCCGCCGCCGGCGCGGGGGCCGACCTGGGCGAGGCGGCGGCGGTGGAGCTGTGCGGCACCCGGCTGGAGCGGCGCGACTCCGAGGCGCCGCTGAGCGCCGTGGTCGACGGCCTGCTGGGCGCCCACCCGCGCGTCAGCGGGCGGCGCATGGTGCTCCGCCTGGACGAGGTCCTGGCCCGCGTGCGCCGCTTCGCCGCCGAGGACGCCCCCGCGTTCCGCGACTACCTGCGGCGCCGCAACGCGCTGGTGGCCCGCGAGCGCGCGCGGCTGCGGCTGGAGGAGTACCGGCCCCGGGTGCCGGCCGGGTTCGTGCGCAACCGGCTGCTGGACGAGGTCTACCTGCCGCTGATCGGCGACAACCTGGCCAAGCAGATCGGCGCGGCGGGGGATTCCAAGCGCACCGACCAGAGCGGCCTGCTGCTGCTCATCTCGCCGCCCGGCTACGGCAAGACCACGCTGATGGAGTACGTGGCCAGCCGGCTGGGACTGGTGTTCGTCAAGGTCAACGGCCCGGCGCTGGGGCACGGCGTGACCTCGCTGGACCCGGCCGACGCCCCCAACGCCGCCGCCCGCCAGGAGGTGGAGAAGATCTCCTTCGCCCTGGAGATGGGCGGCAACGCGCTGCTGTACCTGGACGACATCCAGCACACCAACCCGGAGCTGCTGCAGCGGTTCATCTCGCTGTGCGACGGCCAGCGGCGGATGGAGGGCGTGTGGGAGGGCCGCACCCGCACCTACGACCTGCGCGGCAAGCGGTTCGCGGTGTGCATGGCCGGCAACCCCTACACCGAGCGGGGCGGCCGGTTCCGGCTGCCCGACATGCTCGCCAACCGGGCCGACGTGTACAACCTGGGCGACGTGCTGTCGGGGCGGGACGCGCTGTTCGGGCTCAGCTACATCGAGAACGCGCTGACCTCCAATCCCGTGCTGGCGCCGCTGTCCACGCGCGAGCGCGCCGACGTGGAGCTGCTGGCGCGCATGGCGCAGGGCGACGAGTCCGCGCGGCCCGACCGGCTCAGCCACCCCTACTCGGCGGTGGAGCTGGAGCAGATGCTGTCGGTGCTGCGCAAGCTGGTGCGGGTGCGGGAGGTCGTGCTGGCGGTGAACCGGGCCTACATCGCCTCGGCGGCCCAGGCCGAGGAGTCGCGCACCGAGCCGGCGTTCCGGCTCCAGGGCTCCTACCGCAACATGAACCGGCTGGCCGAGAAGATCGTGCCGGTCATGAACGACGCGGAGCTGGAGGCGGTGCTGGACGACCACTACCAGGGCGAGGCGCAGACGCTGACCTCTGACGCCGAGGCCAACCTGCTCAAGCTGGCCGAGCTGCGGGGCACGCTCGACGCCGCGCGCGCCGCACGCTGGGCCGAGGTCAAGGCGGCGTTCCGGCGCGCCCGCGCGCTGGGCGGCGACGGCGACGACCCGGTGAGCCGGGCGGTGGGCGCCGTGGGGCTGCTGGCCGACCGGGTGGGCGCGGTGGAGTCGGCCATCGACCGCGCGGCCGGGCGCCTGGGCGGCTGAGGCCTCCTCCGGCACGGCCGGGGCAGCGGCGGGACGGGGGCGCGGCCGGCGGCGGCCGCGCCCCCGTCGTCGTGCGGGCGCCGCACCCGTCACCGGGCCGTTACCGGGTTCTCGCCCCACCGATACGGGGGCGTGCTGGCCGACACTACTACTCGGTAGTAACATGGTCTTGTTACCAGTCAGTAGATCGCGTCGGCACACCCACCGGCCGGATACAGCGGAGCGCGCCCATGTCGCATTACAAGAGCAATCTCCGTGACCTCGAGTTCAACCTGTTCGAGGTCTTCAAGCGCCAGGACGTGCTGGGCAGCGGCCCGTTCGAGGAGCTGGACGAGGAGACCGCCCGCACGATCCTCCAGGAGGTCGAGCGGCTGGCCACCGGTGTCGTGGCGGAGTCCTTCGAGGACGCCGACCGCAATCCGCCGGTCTTCGACCCCGCCACGAGCAGCGTGCGGCTTCCGGAGAGCCTGAAGAAGTCCTACCGCGCGTACATAGACGCCGGCTGGTACAACCTTGACCTCCCGCCGGAACTCGGCGGCCTCAACGCCCCCCGCTCGCTGGTGTGGGCCGCCGCCGAGCTGATCCTGGGCGCCAACCCCGCCGTGCACATGTACGCCGCCGGGCCCGGGTTCGCCAAGGTCCTCTACTCCGAGGGCAACGACGCCCAGAAGCGGTTCGCCCAGCAGGCGATCGACCGCGGCTGGGGCGCCACCATGGTCCTCACCGAGCCCGACGCCGGATCCGACGTCGGCGCCGGGCGCACCAAGGCGATCGACCAGGGCGACGGCACCTGGCACATCGAGGGCGTGAAGCGGTTCATCACCTCGGCCGAGCAGGACATGACGGAGAACATCTTCCACCTGGTCCTGGCCCGCCCCGAGGGCGCCAAGCCCGGCACCAAGGGCCTCTCCCTGTTCCTGGTGCCCAAGTACCTGGTCGACGAGGACGGCAACCCCGGCGAGCGCAACGGCGTCTACGTCACCAACGTCGAGCACAAGATGGGCCTGAAGGCCTCCACCACCTGCGAGCTGACCTTCGGCGCCAAGCACCCCGCCGTGGGCTACCTGGTGGGCGACAAGCACGACGGCATCCGGCAGATGTTCCTGGTGATCGAGCACGCCCGCATGATGGTGGGCACCAAGGCGATCGCCACGCTGTCCACCGGCTACCTCAACGCCCTGGCCTACGCCAAGGAGCGCAAGCAGGGCGCCGACCTCACCAAGATGGCCGACAAGACCGCGCCGCGCGTGCCGATCACCCGCCACCCCGACGTCCGGCGCAGCCTCATGCTGCAGAAGTCCTACGCCGAGGCGCTGCGCGCCCTGGTGGTCTACGCCGCCACCCAGCAGGACGCCGTGCAGATGGCCGAGCACGCCGGCGAGGAGCACGGCGCCGTCGTGGCGCTCAACGACCTGCTGCTGCCCATCGTCAAGGGAGTGGGCTCGGAGCGCTCCTACGCGCTGCTGGCGGAGTCGCTGCAGACCCTCGGCGGGTCGGGCTACCTCCAGGACTACCCGCTGGAGCAGTACATCCGCGACGCCAAGATCGACACCCTCTACGAGGGCACCACCGCGATCCAGGCGCAGGACTTCTTCTTCCGCAAGATCGTCAAGAACAACGGGCAGGCGTTCGGGCAGCTCATCGGCGAGATCAAGGCGTTCGCCGCGAGCGAGGCCGGCAACGGCCGACTCAAGAAGGAGCGCTCCGCCCTCGCCGACGCGGCGGTCCACGTCGAGAAGATGGTCGAGGCCATGGTCGGCGACGCCATGCGCTCCGCCGAGAAGACCGACGAGCTGTACAAGGTCGGCCTCAACGCCACCCGGCTGCTGATGGCCACCGGCGACCTGGTGCTGGCCTGGCTGCTCCAGCGCCAGGCCGAGGTCGCCCTGGCCGCGATCGACGGCGCCGACGCCGCCGACCGCGACTTCTACACCGGCAAGATCGCCGCCGCGCGGTTCTTCGCCGCCGAGGTCCTGCCGCGCCTGGCCGCCGACCGCGCGGTCGTGGAGAACACCACCCTGGACCTCATGGAGCTGCCGGAGTCGGCCTTCTAAGTCCTCTCCCCACTCGGCCGGGCGCCCCGCCGCCCGGCCCTCCGAGCCGGGAGGGCGGCGACCCCGCCCTCCCACCGTCAGCCCGGGGCGCCGGCATCCCGCGCCCCGGGCTCAGCCGTGCCCGCTCCCGGCCGCGCCGGCGGGCGGCCTGATGCGGCCGCGTCCGGTGATCGGCGGGCGCGGGACCACCCGGCGCACCCGCCCCACAGGGCTCCCACCTCGCACGACGCCGGGATTTGGGTGCGGCCGCGGGGTTTCCGGGATGGTGCGGCGCGGAACGGGTAGTGATAGCCCACGCAAACGGGATCGCAAAACAAGGCGGTGCGGAGGCAGCAAAGATAGGAATCGGACTCGGCATCTTCCTGATGGTCATCGGGGCGGTGCTCGCCTACGGCATCACCGCGGACATCGCGGGCCTCAACCTCGACGCGATCGGGATGATCCTCATGGTGGCCGGTGTGGCGGTGGTCGTGATCACCATCATCCTGATGATGATGCGCCGCGACCGCACCGCCCGCGCGGCCATGGACGACACCGACGTGCTCTGACCCCCGACGGCACGGGCGCGCCGCGACGCGCCCGGCCGCCCCAGAACACACGGCGGCCCCGGCGCCTGGAGCGCCGGGGCCGCCGTTTCGCGCGGGCGCGGAGAATCCGCGCGCGGGGTCAGACCGATGCGGGCTCGGCCGTGCCGGGCCGCACGCTGAGGGAGTCCTTGGCCTCGTCCAGGTCGACCACCACGGGGTCGCCGTCGTTCAGCTCACCCGACAGCAGCGCCTTGGCCAGGGGGTCGCCGATGGCGGCCTGCACCAGGCGGCGCAGCGGGCGCGCGCCGTAGACGGGGTCGTAGCCGGTCAGCGCCAGCCACTCGCGGGCCGCCGGGGTGACCTCCAGCCGCATCCGCCGCTCGGCCAGCCGCGCGGCCAGCCGGTCCACCTGGAGGTCGACGATCCGGGTCAGCTCCTCGGTGGAGAGCGCGTCGAAGACGATCACGTCGTCCAGCCGGTTGAGGAACTCCGGCTTGAACGTGCCGCGCACCACCGCCATGACCTTCTCGCGGCGCTCCTCGCCGCCCAGCGCGGGGTCGACCAGGAACTGCGAGCCCAGGTTGGATGTCAGGATCAGCAGCGTGTTGCGGAAGTCGACGCTGCGGCCCTGGCCGTCGGTGAGCCGGCCGTCGTCCAGCACCTGGAGCAGGGTGTCGAAGACCTCGATGTGGGCCTTCTCGACCTCGTCCAGCAGCACCACCGTGTAGGGGCGGCGGCGCACCGCCTCGGTGAGCTGGCCGCCCTCCTCGTAGCCGACGTAGCCGGGAGGCGCGCCCACCAGCCGCGAGACCGAGTGCTTCTCGGAGTACTCGCTCATGTCGATGCGCACGATCGCCCGCTCGTCGTCGAACAGGAACTCCGCCAGCGCCTTGGCCAGCTCGGTCTTGCCCACGCCGGTGGGGCCCAGGAACAGAAACGAGCCGGTGGGGCGGTCGGGGTCGGAGATGCCGGTGCGGGCCCGCCGCACGGCGTCGGAGACCGCGGTGACGGCGGCCGACTGGCCGATGAGCCGCCGGCCCAGCTCGTCCTCCATGCGCAGCAGCTTGGCGGTCTCGCCCTCCATCAGCCGGCCCACGGGGATGCCGGTCCACGACGACACCACGTCGGCGACGTCGTCGGCGCCCACCTCGTCCTTGACCATGGTGGGCTCCGGCGAGGTCTGCTCCTCGGCGGTGGACGCCTCCTCCAGCTGCTTCTCCAGCTGCGGGATCTCGCCGTACATCAGCCGGGACGCCTCGGTGAAGTCGCCGTCGCGCTGGGCGCGTTCGGCCTGGGTGCGCAGGTCGTCCAGCCGCTCCTTCAGCTCACCGACCCGGTTCAGCCCGGCCTTCTCCTGCTCCCACCGCGCGACCAGGCCGTTCAGCTCCTCCTGCTTGTCGGCGAGGTCGGCGCGCAGCCGCTGCAGCCGCTGCATCGAGGCGGAGTCGGACTCCTTGGCCAGTGCCATCTCCTCCATCTTCAGCCGGTCGACGGTGCGCTGCAGCTCGTCGATCTCGACCGGGCGGGAGTCGATCTCCATGCGCAGCCGCGAGGCGGCCTCGTCGATGAGGTCGATGGCCTTGTCCGGGAGGAACCGGGCGGTGATGTAGCGGTCGGAGAGGGTGGCGGCGGCCACCAGGGCGGAGTCGGCGATCTGCACCTTGTGGTGCGCCTCGTAGCGGCCCTTGAGGCCGCGCAGGATGGCGATGGTGTCGGCCGCCGAGGGCTCGCCCACCAGCACCTGCTGGAACCGGCGCTCCAGCGCGGGGTCCTTCTCGATGCGCTCGCGGTACTCGTCGAGCGTGGTGGCGCCCACCATGCGCAGCTCGCCGCGGGCCAGCATCGGCTTGAGCATGTTGCCGGCGTCCATCGCGCCCTGGGCGGCGCCCGCGCCGACCATGGTGTGCAGCTCGTCGATGAACGTGATGATCTGCCCGGCGCTCTCCTTGATCTCGTTCAGGACCGCCTTGAGGCGCTCCTCGAACTCGCCCCGGTACTTGGCGCCGGCCACCATCGCCGACAGGTCCAGAGAGATCAGCCGCTTGTCGCGCAGCGACTCGGGGACGTCGCCGGCCACGATGCGCTGGGCCAGGCCCTCGACCACGGCGGTCTTGCCCACACCGGGCTCGCCGATCAGCACCGGGTTGTTCTTGGTGCGCCGCGAGAGCACCTGCACCACGCGGCGGATCTCGGAGTCGCGCCCGATCACCGGGTCCAGGGCGCCCGAGCGCGCCCGCTCGGTGAGGTCGACGCCGTACTTCTCCAGCGCCTGGTAGGTCTCCTCGGGGTTCTCGGAGGTCACCTTGCCCGGGCCGCGCACCCGCTCGAACGCCTCCAGCAGCGCCTCGGGCGTGGCGCCCGCGTCGCGCAGCAGCCGGCTCGCCTCGCCGCCGTCGGTGGCCAGCCCCACCAGCAGGTGCTCGGTCGAGACGTACTCGTCCTCCATCTGCTGGGCGCGCTGGGCCGCGGTGTTCAGCGAGACGATGAGCTGGCGCGAACTCTGCGGCGCGCCCACGGTGCTGCCCTGGGCGGCGGGCAGCGCGGTCACGGCCTGCTCGGTCTTGGCGGCGAGGTCGTCGGGCGAGGCACCGACCTCCTTGAGCAGCGGGCGGATGACGCCCTCGCCCTGGTCGAGCAGCGCGGCCAGCAGGTGCACCGGCTCGACCTGCGGGTTGCCGTCGGTCGTGGCCCGCCGGATCGCCGTCGAGACCGCTTCCTGGCTCTTGGTGGTGAGTTTGTAGTTCATGCGTCGCCGCCCCCCTTGCGCGAACAGAGCGAATGGCCGTGCGGATGTGGACATGGTGGAGTGCGCCGGCCGCCCCCGGCCGGCCGACGCGTGCGGCCGCGCACCGGGAAACCGCTACCGGTCGTCGTCGGGCGGGGGCGCGGTGTTGAAGATCGTCAGGCGGGTGCGGCGCACCGGGATCAGCTCGCCGCCGCGCGGCTGGGCCTGGCTCTGGGCCGAGGACCGCCGGGCCACGGCCGAGCGCGCCGCCTGGAGTTCGTTGGCGAGGTGGAAGACCTGCGCGCGCAGCTTCTCCACCTCGTTCTGGAGTTCGAGGATGCGCTTGATGCCGGCGAGGTTGATGCCCTCCTCCTGGGAGAGGCGCTGGACCTCGCGCAGCATCTGGATGTCGCGCATGGAGTAGCGGCGCCCCCGGCCGGAGGCCCGGCCCGGCGAGACCAGGCCCAGCCGGTCGTACTGGCGCAGCGTCTGCGGATGGAGACCGGACAGCTCGGCGGCGACCGAGATCACGTAGACCGGGATGTCGTCGCCGAACCCGGGATCGCTCATGCCACTTACACCCCTTTCGCCCGCGCCTCAAGCCCGCTGCGCGGGTCCTGGTCGGCGGTCGCGGCGCGGAACTTCTCCAGAGCCTCGCGGGCTTCGCCGCTGAGGCTCTGCGGAACCGACACTTCGACGGTGACCAGCAGGTCGCCGGTGGTGCCGTCGCGCCGGGTGGCGCCTTTGCCGCGCACCCGGAACGTCCGGCCGTTGGGAGTACCCGGTGGGATCTTCACCGTGACGGGGAGGCCGTTGAGGGTCGGCACCCGGACCTCGGCGCCGAGGACGGCCTCGGGGAAGGTCACCGGGACGGTGATCGTCAGATTGTCGCCGGACTTGCCGAACAGGGGGTGCGGCTGCACATGTACCACCACGTAGAGGTCTCCGGCAGGTCCGCCGTGCTCGCCCGGCGCGCCCTTGCCCTTGAGCCGGATTCGCTGGCCGTCGGAGACGCCGCCGGGGATCCGGGCCTGGATGGTGCGGGTGCTCGTGCCGCGGCCGCTGCCGTTGCAGGTGGGGCAGGGGTCGTCGACGACCAGCCCGCGCCCCCTGCACTCGCTGCAGGGCTCCGACAGGGAGAACCCGCCGAGGTTCTGGTTCTCGTGCCCGGTGCCCGAGCACTTGGGGCACACGCGCGGTGAGGTCCCGGCCTTGGCGCCGGTGCCCTTGCACGTGGGGCAGGCGGCGTCGCTGCTCAGCTTGAACGAGCGCGTGGCACCGGTGGCCGCCTCGGCGAAGGTCAGCCGGGTCTCGGTCTCGATGTCGGCGCCCCGCCGGGACCGCGTGGCCGTGCGCCCGCGCCCGCCGAACAGGCCGCCGAACAGGTCGCTCAGCCGCTCGCCGCCCGCCGGTCCGGCGGTGCCGCCGGGCTGGCCGAACAGGTCCCCCAGGTCGAAGCCGCCCGGGCCGGTGCCCCCGCCGGGACGGTAGGAGCCGCCGAAGAGGGAGCGGGCGTTGTCGTACTCCTTGCGCCGCTTCTCGTCGGACAGCACGTTGTAGGCCTCGGAGATCTCCTTGAAGCGCTCCTCGGACTTGGGGTCGCCCTTGTTGGCGTCGGGGTGGTTGGCGCGCGCGAGCTTGCGGTAGGACTGCTTGATCTCGTCCTGCGAGGCGGTCTTAGAGACGCCGAGGACCTTGTAGTAGTCCTTCTCCAGGTAGTCCTTGGTGCTCATCGACGCTTGCCTTCTCCCGCTTCGCGCTCATGGTCGAATGATGCCTGCTGGGGTTGTGCCCGCGGCGCCCGGGGTCACCCTCGGGGACCGCGGGTCCGGGCGCCGCGGCGGGCGCCCGGACCCGCGGACGTGCCGTGGGCCCGCTAGGTGCCGTCGCCGGTCCCGTCCTTGGGGTCGGGACCGGCCGCGCCGTCGGCGCCGGGCTCGCCCGGCGCCTCGGCGGAGGCGGGCGGCTCGCCCGCCTCGGCGGGCGCGGCGTCGTCGGCGGCGGCGTCCTCACCCGGGCCGGCCACCACCACGCGGGCGGGGCGCAGCACCCGCTCGCCGATCAGGTAGCCGGGCTGGAAGACCTCGATCACGGTGGGCACCGTGACGTCGGCCGAGGGCACCATGGTCAGCGCCTCGTGGACGTTGGGGTCGAACTCGTCGCCCTTCTCGCCGTACCTCTTCAGCCCGAGCTTGCCGACCAGGCCCTCCAGGGCCTCGCCGACCGACTTGAACCCGCCGGTCAGCTCGCCGTGCTCGCGCGCCCGGCCGATGTCGTCGATGATCGGCAGGAGTTCGCCGACCACCTGGGCCATGGCCTGTTCGCGCACGACCACCCGGTCGCGGTCGACCCGCTTGCGGTAGTTGGCGTACTCCGCCTGGACCCGCTTGAGGTCGTTGGTGAGCTCGACGACCTGCTCGCGCGCCTTGAGGAGCGCGCCGTCGTCGGCGACCGGGTCGCCGATGACGGGTTCGGCCTCGGGCTCGGCCGGGGCGGGGCCCTCCGGGGCGCCCGGGCCGGTGCCCTGGGCACCTTCGGGGGTGCGGAGTTCACCGGTCTCGGGATCGATGCGCCGCTTGTCGCGAATCACCGGTCCTTGCCGCTCCTCACCGTTCTCGTTCTCCGGCAGCGCCATTGGCTGCGCCTCCCTTGACTAGCGTTGGATCAGGCGTTGCCGTCCTTCTTGCTGCTGTCGTCGTCGACGATCTCGGCGTCGACCACGTCGCCGTCGTCGGCCTGGTCGCTCGCGGTGGCGCCGGAGTCGGCGCCCCCGGCCTGCTGCTGCCCCTGGCCGTAGATGGCGGAGCCGATCTTCTGGCTGGCCAGCGCGACCTTCTCGCTCGCCGAGCGGATGGCCTCGGTGTCGGAGCCCTCCAGGGCGGACTTCAGCTCGCTCACGGCGCTCTCGGTCTCGGCCTTGACGTCGGCCGGGATCTTGTCCTCGTTGTCCTTGATGACCTTCTCGGTCTGGTAGACGAGGGACTCGGCGTTGTTGCGGACCTCGGCCTGCTCGCGCCGCTTGCGGTCCTCCTCGGCGTACTGCTCGGCCTCGCGGACCATGCGGTCGATGTCGTCCTTGCTCATGGCCGACCCGCCGGAGATGGTGACCGACTGCTCCTTGCCGGTGCCCAGGTCCTTGGCGGTGACGTTGACGATGCCGTTGGCGTCGATGTCGAAGGTGACCTCGATCTGCGGCACGCCGCGCGGCGCCGGCGGCAGACCGGTGAGGTCGAAGACGCCGAGCTTCTTGTTGTACTGCGCGATCTCGCGCTCGCCCTGGTAGACCTGGATCTGCACCGAGGGCTGGTTGTCGTCGGCCGTGGTGAAGATCTCCGACCGCTTGGTCGGGATGGTGGTGTTCTTCTCGATGAGCTTGGTGAACACCCCGCCCTTGGTCTCGATGCCCAGCGACAGCGGGGTGACGTCCAGCAGCAGGACGTCCTTGACCTCGCCCTTGAGGACACCGGCCTGGAGCGCGGCGCCGATGGCCACGACCTCGTCGGGGTTGACGCCCTTGTTGGGCTCCTTGCCGCCGGTCAGCTCCTTGACCAGGTCGACCACCGCGGGCATGCGGGTCGAGCCGCCGACCAGGACCACGTGGTCGATCTTGTCGACGCTGATGCCGGCGTCCTTGATGACCTGGTGGAAGGGGGCCTTCGTCCGGTCGAGGAGGTCGGCGGTCAGGCGCTGGAACTCCGCGCGGGTCAGCTTCTCGTCGAGGTGCAGCGGGCCCTCGGCCGAGGCCGTGATGTAGGGCAGGTTGATGGCGGACTCGCTGGAGCTGGACAGCTCGATCTTGGCCTTCTCGGCCGCCTCGCGCAGGCGCTGGAGCGCCATCTTGTCCTTGGCGAGGTCGACGCCGTTGTTGTTCTTGAAGCGCTCGACCAGCCAGTCGACGACGGCCTGGTCCCAGTCGTCGCCGCCGAGGTGGTTGTCGCCGTTGGTGGCCTTGACCTCGACCACGCCGTCGCCGACCTCGAGCAGGGAGACGTCGAAGGTGCCGCCACCGAGGTCGTAGACGAGGATGGTGGCCTCGTCCTCCTTCTCCAGGTGGTAGGCCAGCGCCGCGGAGGTGGGCTCGTTGATGATGCGCAGGACGTTGAGGCCCGCGATCGTGCCGGCCTCCTTGGTGGCCTGGCGCTGGGCGTCGCTGAAGTAGGCCGGGACGGTGATGACCGCGTCGGTGACCTCCTCGCCCAGGTAGGCCTCGGCGTCGCGCTTGAGCTTCTGCAGGACGAACGCGCTGATCTGCTGCGGGTTGAACGTCTTGCCGTCGATCTCGGTCTTCCAGTCGGTGCCGATGTGGCGCTTGACCGAGCGGATGGTCCGGTCGACGTTGGTGACCGCCTGCCGCTTCGCGACCTCGCCGACGAGCACCTCGCCGTTCTTGGCGAAGGCAACGACGGACGGAGTGGTTCGGGCGCCTTCGGCGTTGGCGATGACCGTGGGCTCGCCGCCTTCCAAGACCGAGACGACCGAGTTGGTCGTCCCCAGGTCGATACCGACCGCACGTGCCATGAGTACGTCCTCCGTCAAGAGTTGAGTCTTACAGGCGGAAGTTTGCTTCGCGGTTCGCCTGCTGTCAAATGACTTGAGTCTGCTGGACTCAACGTCGTGTCACCCTGTCCAACGGGAGGGGGCGCGTGTTTGTTCCCGGGTGGCGCGTTCGATCTCGGGCCGGGGGAGGCGAGGAGGGGGCGGACGGGGAGGGCGGGGGTGGGCGCGCGGGGGCCGAGCGCGGCGCGGGGCCGGCGGCGCGGCTCGCGTACGGTTGCACCCGGAGGCGACCGGCGCGCGGCAGGCGGCCCCGACCCGACATCCTCTACGGTTGGTTACCGTGGCGCGGCAAAGGCGAGGCCCGGTCCGGCCACGTATTACCGGCTAGTAACATGTGGTACCAGCCTCCGGTGTGTGGCGCACCGGAACGACAGGACAGCAGGATGGAGGCCGCAGGCGATGCTCTACATCGTTCTGGGGATCATCACGACCCTCTTCGCCGTGGCCGGGGTCGCGATGTTCGCCTACGGCGTCGGCCGGATGGTGCGCACGGTGCGCCTCGGCCGCCCCGTGGAGGCCGGCCGCCTGGGCCCCTTCGGCCGACGGCTGACCACCACGCTCATCGAGATCCTCGGGCACAACCGCATGCTCAAGCGCCCGTGGGTGGGGGTGGCCCACTGGTTCGTGATGGTGTCGTTCCCGCTGCTGGTCTTCACCGTGGCCGAGGCCCACGGCGAGGTGTGGGACCCCCACTTCCACCTGCCGCTCATCCACGACTGGACGGTCTACGGGCTGTTCATCGAGGTGGTGTCGGCGGCCAGTCTCGTGGGCATCATCGGCCTGGCGCTCTACCGGCAGATACAGGGCCCGGCGCGCATCGGCCGCGCCTCGCGGTTCGCCAACTCCCAGCACTGGACTGCCTACTACGTCGAGGCCTACATCATCGCCCTGCTGGTCTGCATCTTTTTGATCCGCGGGTTCAAGGTCGCCATGGGCGACTTCCCGTTCCCGGTGTGGGCCACCCCGGTCTCCCACGCGGTGGGCGCCGTGCTGCCGGCCAGCGAGCCCGCGCTCGCCCTGGTCGCCGCGTTCAAGCTGGTCATCTCGTGGATCTTCTTCATGGCCGTGGCCGTGTTCATGACCATGGGCATCGCCTGGCACCGGTTCACCGCGCCGCTCAACATCTACTTCAAGCGCGACCCCGAGGGCGGCCCCGCGCTGGGCGCCGCCAAGCCGATGATGGACAAGTCCGGCAAGAAGCCGCTGGACTTCGAGGAGGCCGACCCCGACGAGGACCCGTTCGGTGTCGGCAAGATCGAGGACTTCACCTGGAAGGGCCTGCTCGACTTCACCACCTGCACCGAGTGCGGCCGGTGCCAGTCGCAGTGCCCGGCGTGGAACACCGGCAAGCCGCTGTCGCCCAAGAAGCTCGTGATGGACCTGCGCGAGCACGCCTACGCCAAGGCGCCCTACCTGATGCAGGGGATCACCGAGGAGACCCCCGACATCCACGACGACGTCCTCGCCCTGCTCGGCAAGCCCTTGGTGGGCACCGAGGAGGAGGGCGGCGTCATCCACCCCGACGTGCTGTGGTCCTGCACCAACTGCGGCGCGTGCGTCGAGCAGTGCCCGGTCGACATCGAGCACATCGACCACATCATGGACATGCGCCGCTACCAGGTGATGATCGAGTCCAGCTTCCCCTCCGAGGCCAACACCCTGCTCAAGAACCTTGAGAACAAGGGCAACCCGTGGGGCATGAGCGAGGACAAGCGCATGGACTGGATCGCCGAGCTGGACTTCGAGGTCCCGGTGGTCGAGGACAGGCTGCCCGAGGGCACCGAGTACCTGTTCTGGGTCGGCTGCGCCGGCGCCCTGGAGGACCGCGCCAAGCGCACCACCAAGGCCATCGCCGAACTGCTGCACATCGCGGGCGTGAAGTTCGCGGTGCTGGGCGGCATGGAGGCGTGCTCGGGCGACCCGGCGCGCCGCCTGGGCATGGAGTACGTGTTCCAGATGCTGGCCCAGCAGAACGTCGAGACCCTCAACGAGGCCGGGGTCAAGCGGATCGTGGCGAGCTGCCCGCACTGCTTCAACACCCTGGGCAACGAGTACCCGGCGCTGGGCGGCCACTACGAGGTCGTCCACCACAGCCAGTTGCTCGCCCGGCTCGTGGAGGAGGGGCGGCTCACGCCGGTCCAGCCGATCGAGGAGAACATCACCTACCACGACCCCTGCTTCCTGGGGCGGCACAACAAGGTCTACACCCCGCCGCGCGACATCATGGCGCAGGTTCCCGGCATCACGACCACGGAGATGCACCGGCACAAGGAGCGCGGCTTCTGCTGCGGCGCCGGCGGCGCGCGCATGTGGATGGAGGAGCGGATCGGCAAGCGCATCAACACCGAGCGGGTGGACGAGGCGCTGACCACCAACCCCGACACCGTCTCCACCGCGTGCCCGTTCTGCCAGGTCATGCTGGGCGACGCCATCAACGAGAAGAAGGCGGCCGGCGAGGCCAAGGAGACCCTGGAGGTCGTGGACGTCTCGCAGCTGCTCCTGCGCTCGGTGCGCGGCGGCGCCCCGGCGGCCGAGGAGGAGAAGGAGAACGCCTGACCGCGCGCCCGGACGGCGCCGTGCGGCGTCCGGGCGCCCGGCCGCGGACACGCGGAGACGGGGCCGGGCCGCCGCAACGGCGGCCCGGCCCCGTCGGTGGTGGAGGGGCGGGGGACCGGCGCGCGGCTACCGGCGGCGCGGGCCGACGCGTTCGCGGACGCGCCGCCGGGTCTGCTCGGGCACGGGGCGGCGCACGCCGAGGACGATGTCGATCTCCTCGGCGGTCAGCCGCCGTTCGGCGTAGGCGACCGCGGTGAGCACCTCGGCGTACAGCTCGATCTCGGCGAGCGCCACCTGGTCGTGGAAGGGCATGTCGGAATCCATCCGCGCCCACCTCCATCGACGAAACCGCGGGGGCGCGACACCCGCCTGGGACACACGGCCGGGCTCCGGCGTGTGTATCCCCGGCCCCGGGGCGGCGCCCGTGCTCCGTGGAATCCCACCGGTGAAATCCCGCCAACGACAGGCTACGCGCGGGTAGCCCGCCGCCGCATGACCCAGAAGGGCCATTCGCGCGACCGCCCGGGTGTAGTCATCCGGTGGTATACCGCCATCCCGCGCGCGGCTCATCAGGCCCGGCCGCCCCGGCGGCGAGCAGCGCGATCGCCCCGGCGCGGCGGCGCCCGGCCCGGATAGGCCGTGCGGGGGATGCCGGCCGGGGGAGGGGCGCGGGCGCCCCGGGGCTCACGCGCGGCGCTGACCGCCCGCCCGCCAGGTGACCTCGCGGTGGCGCTCGGCGTAGCGGGCGTACTTCTCGGGGGTCTCGGCGAACCCGGCGCGGTCCTCGTCGGTGAGTTCGCGCACGACCCGGCCCGGCAGGCCCGCCCACAGGGTGTGCGGCGGGACGGTCTTGCCCGGCGGGACCAGCGCGCCGGCGGCCACGAGCGCGCCCTCGCCCACGCGGGCGCCGCCCAGGACGATCGCGCCGATGCCGATGAGCGCGCCCTCGCCGATCTCGGCGCCGTGGACCATGGCCTTGTGGCCGAGGCTGACGCGGTCGCCCAGGACGGCGGGCTGGCCGGGGTCGGAGTGCAGGCCGCACTGGTCCTGGATGTCGCACAGCGTGCCGACGACGATGTCCTCGGTGTCGGCGCGCAGCACCGACCCGTACCAGACGCTGCTCCGCGCCCCGATCCGCACCCGGCCGACCACAACGGCGCCCGGCGCCACCCACGCGTCGGGGTGGATGTCGGGCTCGCCGAAGGGGGCGTCGCCGATCAGGGGAGCGGACATGGCTGCCTCCTCGCGGACGGTGCGGGGGTGCGGGCGGCAGGGCGCTGGGGTGCGCAAACGCCCCCCCGGCACTCCCCGCGCGCCCGGCCGCGGAATGCGCGGCCGCGGCCCCGCGGCGGCGTGATCGGGCATACCTTAGTAGGCGACGGCCACGGCGGTCGCGGCGGCCTGCCCGGGCGGAACACCCGCGGGGGCTATTGAGGGAGAGGAGCATCGGCCACTACCGTGGTCGCCTCCCCCCGTGCACGAAAGTGCACGCTACGTCACGCTTTCGCACGCGATATGGGCCTCTGCCGCACTCTTCCATCACACCCCAAAGCTTGAGGAATGAATGTCTTGACGTGTTTTCCGCAGGTTAGGGGAATGATAGGCAGGGAGTCCGGCCACTTCCCAAATGCAGCCAACCTGGTTGATTAGGACATGAACGAGCACAGCGCAGAGATCTTGCCGAACCTACTCCGAGAAGAAGCCTTCCCGACCGAGAAGCGGGGCTACAACAAGCGCCAGGTCGACGACTACGTGGTGCGCAACCACAACCAGATGCGAGACCTGCAGGAGCGGCTCGCACGCGCCCACGA
Organism: Streptomonospora nanhaiensis; assembly: GCF_013410565.1. Classification (NCBI taxonomy): domain Bacteria; kingdom Bacillati; phylum Actinomycetota; class Actinomycetes; order Streptosporangiales; family Nocardiopsidaceae; genus Streptomonospora; species Streptomonospora nanhaiensis. The sequence goes on along the minus strand of NZ_JACCFO010000001.1, from coordinate 3,343,022 downwards.
CGAACTGGAGCAGCTCCGGCGGGAGCTGGCCGAGGCCAAGGAGAAGGCCGCGGTCAAGCCCGAGCACGAGCAGATCAGCGAACGCATGTCCACCATCCTGCGCATCGCGGAGGAGGAGGCGCGCGACAAGCGCGCCAAGGTCGACAGCGAGGTCGAGGCCATCCGCGGCAAGGCCGAGGAAGAGGCCGCCAAGCGGATCAAGGACGCCGAGGAGCACGCCGAGCGCGTCGTCTCCACCGCGCGCTCCGAGGCCAACGACATGGTCGCGGCCGCCAAGAAGGAGGCCGAGCAGCTCCGCGCCCAGGCGCAGCAGGAGAGCGAGCGCCGCCTGAGCGACGCCGAGGCCCGCGCCAAGAAGATCAACGACACCGCCGACCGCCGGCTGGCCACGCTCACGGCCACCCACAACGAGGCGGTGCGCCGGCTGTCGGACATGCACGGCACGCTCGCCGAGCTGCTCGACGCCGAGAAGAGCGCCGGGCCGCTGGAGGCGGGCCTGTCCCGCGCCGAGGTCGAGGCCGAGCAGGAGGCCGCCAAGGCCGAGCAGGCCGCGCCCAAGCAGCAGCAGCCGGCGCGTCCCGCCCAGCCCGCCGCGGGCGCCCGCCCGCAGGGCCAGCAGGGGCAGCAGCCCTCGCAGGCGCAGCCCGCCGCGGCCCGTCCGCAGCAGCCGGCGGGCGGCGCGCAGGGCACCGGGCCCCACGCCGCTCCCAAGGCCCCGGCCGCCGCGCCGTCGGGCCCGCAGGCCGCGGCGACCGGCTGGGAGCCGCCGGCCGGCAAGGGCGCCGACGACGAGGCCACCATCAAGGTCGCCCCGGGTCAGCAGCTCGACGAGGCCACCGTGCGGATCGCCCCGGCCAAGCAGGGCGAGGGCGTCACGTCCCAGCCCGTGCGGCAGACGCCGCGGCCGCAGGGCGCCCGCTACGCGGGTCCGGCGCCGCAGCAGTACCCGCAGCCGCCGCAGCCCCAGGCCGGGCGGCCGCAGCCGGCTCCGGCCGCGGGCGACCCGGGGATCACGGCCATGCACCAGCGGTCCGACACCGCGGCCGGTCCGGACGATCCCGAGGCCACCGAGGGCGTGCGCATCATCAAGCCGTGAGGCGCCCGGGCCGCCCGGCGCAGCGGCGGCGCGACGCGTGCGCGCGCCGCCGGCCGCGCGGCCCCGGGGGATGACGGGACTCGCTCATGTCGGGTGCCGGGGACGGGGTGTCCGAAACCCCCGCCCCCGGCGCCTTTTTGTCCTGTCCTGTGGGGGGACGTCGGGCTTGGTGCCGGTGTCGGCTACGATTCCGGAAGCCATGATTATCCGCGCGGCCATCCGGTCCGACCTCGGTGCGATTCTGCGGCTCTTACGCGAACTGGGCGACACCACCCCTGCGCAGAGCAGCACCGTCCGCATGTCCTCGGCCGCGGTGCGGGCCTGGACCCGCATCGAGAACGACCCCGACCGCACCGTCCTGGTGGCCGAGCGCCGGGGCCAGATCATCGGCACGCTCGACCTGCTGGTGGTGCCCAACCTCACCCACGACGCGCAGTCCTGGGCGGTCGTGGACAACCTCGTGGTCGACCCCGCCTGCCGCCGGGCGGGCGTGGGCCGCGCCCTGGTGGAGGACGCCGTCGACCGCGCCTCGCGCGCCGGCTGCTACAAGATCGAGCTGGTGTCCCACGAGAGCCGGGCCGGCGCCCGCCAGTTCTCCACGGCGATGGGGTTCGCCGGCTCCGCCGAGGGCTTCCGCCGCTACCTGTAGGCCCGCCGGCCCCGCGGGCGCTCCCCGCTCCCTTCCCCCTGTTTTCGCCTGTCCTTCGCCGAACGGCCGCGGCCGGGCCGGGGCGCCCGCCCCGGCCCGGCCGCGTACCTGGTGGACCGGTGTATCCGCGCGGCCCGCGTGCCCGGTGCCGCTACTGGCCCGAGCGCAGCGGGACCTGCCGGAAGAACAGCACGATCACGAACGCCACCGCCGCGATCGGCAGGCCCAGGGTGAACACGGTGTGCATGGCGTCGCTGAACGCCTGGACGACCGCGTCCTGGGCGGCCGGCGGCAGGGCGTGGATCGCCTCGGGCGAGCCGCTGGCCGACCCCGAGAGGTCCATCGAGCCCTGCGGGGCGCCCGCGCGCTCGGCCTTCTCGGCGAGGGCGTCCAGCTCCTCGTGCAGCCGGTTGGTCATCACCGAACCGAACGCGGCCACGCCCACGGCGCCGCCGAGGTTGCGGAAGAAGGTGATGGCGGAGGTGGCCGAGGCGAGGTCGGCGCGCGGGAGGGCGTTCTGCACGGCCAGGATGAGGATCTGCATGGACAGCCCCAGGCCCAGGCCGATCAGCGCCACCCCCGCGCCCACCAGGACCAGGCCGGAGGCCACCTCCAGCCGTGTCAGCGTGAGGTAGCCCAGGCCGATCAGCACGGTGCCCAGGGCCGGGTAGATCTTCCACTTGCCGGTGCGGCTGACGAGGAACCCCGAGGTCACCGAGGCGATCAGCAGGCCCACCACCATCGGCAGGGTCATCAGGCCCGACTCGGTGGGGCTGAGGCCCTGGACGATCTGCAGGTACTGCGGGAAGTAGATCATCACGCCGAACATGCTCATGCCCACGGCGGCCGAGGCCAGTGAGGACAGCACGAACGTGGAGTTGCGGAACAGGCGCGGCGGCAGGATCGGGTCGGCGGCGCGCAGTTCGGCCCACACCGCGCCGGCGGTCAGCAGCACCGCCGCCGCGGCGAGCGCGTAGCTGGGGGCGGAGTTCCACGCGAACTCGTGGCCGCCCAGGCTCAGCAGCAGCATGACGGCGCTGGCCGCGCCCACCACGCACGTGGCGCCCCACCAGTCGATGCGCGCCTCGCCGCGCGGGCGCTGGGGCAGCTTGAGCAGGCGCTGGATGACGACGAACGCCACCACCGCCACGGGCACGGTGATGAAGAAGCACCACCGCCAGCCCAGCGGGCTGTCCACCAGGAAGCCGCCGAGCAGCGGGCCGGCCACGGTCGAGACGCCGAAGACCGCGCCGATGAACCCGGAGTAGCGGCCGCGCTCGCGGGGCGCCACGACGTCGGCCAGGATGATCTGCGGCAGAGAGGCCAGGCCGCCCGCGCCGATGCCCTGGAAGAAGCGGGCGCCGATGAGCCAGCTCATGTCGTTGGCGAACCCGGCGGCCACCGACGAGCAGATGAAGACCACCAGCGCGATCTGGAACAGCAGCTTGCGGCCGAAGACGTCGGACAGCTTGCCCCACACGGGGGTGGAGGCCGTCATGGTGAGCAGGGTGGCGCTGGCCACCCACGACAGCCGGTCCTGGCCCCCCAGTTCGCCGACGATGGTCGGCAGCGCCGTGCCGACGATCGACGTGGTCAGCATCGACGTCAGCATGGCCAGCATGAGCCCGATCAGGATCTCGATGACCTGCCGGTGGGAGTAGTTGACCTGCGGTTCCTCGGCGGTCTGGCCCCCCGCGCCCGCCGTCGGCTCCCCCTGGCCCGCCGGGGCTAAGCGTTGCTCCACTCTGCGATCTCCCGTTCCAGTCCCCGTACCGTGCGGCCCGTCCGGGCGCGGCCCACTGCGGACCCGCCTGGATCCGGACATGGCAAACCACCCTCCGAAATAGAGGGCGGAAGTCTGATATGTGCTCCTACCGGTATAAGTAAACAGTGTTGACTTGTCAAGTGCGGGAGCTATAGTGCGAGCAACCCCCGCCGAGCCGCGCCGCGGTGCCGCCGGCGGTGCCGCGATGCATGGGAGCCTGGAGAGATGGACGTCCCGCCGACCGCCGACGCCGACACCTGCGCCGGACGCGTCCGCGACCGCGAGGCCACCCGGCGCCGGATCCTGGCCAGCGCCTACGAGCTGTTCACCAGCGAGGGCTACGAACAGGTCTCCTCGCGGCGCATCGCCGCGCACGCCGGGGTCAACGTCGCGCTGATCAACCGCTACTTCGGCGCCAAGCGCGGGCTGCTGGCCGAGGTCATCGCCGAGGACGCGGCGTTCCCCGGCGTCTTCGAGGGCGACCCCGCCACCCTGCCGCGCCGCATCGCCGAACACGTCACGCGCCGCACCCTGGGCGAGGGCACGCCGCTCCAGCGGGCGCTGGTGCACTCCATGGGCGACCCCGACCTGCAGTCCGTCTACCAGGAGCGGCTGCAGAACGCGATCATCGATCCGCTGGCCGCCTGCATCGGCGGGGAGTCCGCGCACGCGCGGGCGGCCCTGGTGGCGTCGCTGCTGCTGGGGGTGAACGCGGTGCGCCGCATGGGCGGCGCCGGTCCGCTGACCGACGAGGACCCCGAGGTGCTGACCGCGCGGCTGACCCGGGTCGTCGAGGCGTGCATCGCCGACGACTGACCCGCTGACCCCGAACGCCGTGCGGGGCCGGCCGGGGCGCGGCGGCGCGGCTCAGCCGTGCGGCGCCGTGGCCCGGATCCCGGCGAGCACCACGCCCACCACGCGCTCGGCGTCCGCGCGGGTGAACCGGCGCGTGCCCCGGTTGACGACGAGGTGCACCGGGCCGGAGATCATCTCGCCCAGGAACGCGCTGTCGACCGGGGGCAGTTCGCCCCGTTCGACGGCGGCGGCCACCCGCTCGCGCATGGCGGCCACGCGCCGGTCGAGGATCCGGGACAGCGCCTGGCGCACCACCGCGCTCTGCCCGGCGGGCAGCAGCGCCTGTTCGAGCGTGCGGCCGAACGGCGTCTCCAGGCCGCCTGCGAGGGCCACCAGGAAGTCCACCAGGTCGCGGTGGATGTCGCCGGTGTCGGCGACCGAGGCGAGGTCCTCGGCGTAGCGCAGCATGGCCTCGACCACCAGGTCCTCGCGGTCGGGCCAGTTGCGGTAGACGCTCGTCTTGTGCACGCCGGCGGACTCGGCGACCTCCTCGTAGCGGAAGCCCGCGATGCCGTCGCGGGCCACCAGTTCGGCGGTCGCGGCGAGGATCCGCGCCCGCACCCGCGCGTTGCGGCCCCCGGGGCGCCGCGCGGGCGGCCGGTCGGCGGTTCTGTCGGTCATCGCCGCGCCCACCTCCTGTTCCGTCGCTCGGGTGCCGATTGTCGCCAGGTTCAACGTTGCGGTGCAAGCCGATGGTAAGTAGGCTCCGTAAAAGCGACAAAAAGTTGCTCTAATCGGCGGGCGGCCTCCGGCGGCGGCCTTTCGGGGGCGCCACCGCACCCGGGACCGCCCGACCCGCGGCCGCCGGTCGCATCCCTTCGCGATGCTGGCCGGGGTGTCGATGCTCCCCCTGGCCGTGGCCTGCGGCACCGTGATCGGCATGGCCGCCGGCGCGATCGGCGCCTCCGGCTACAACCTGGCGACCGACCTGGCGGCACCCGAGCGGCAGGGCACGATCGCCGGTGTGGTGTCGGTCGTGCTCGCGCTCGGCTCGGTCGTCGTCAACATCGCCGGGGGCGCGGTGCTCCAGGCGAACCCCGCGCCCGGGGCCACCGCCGACGGCGCCCCGGTCAGCTCGGCGGCCGGGGTGTACCTCTACGTCGGGATGGCGGGCGTGCTGTTCGTGCTCGCCGCCGTGCCCGCGCTCCTGCTGGTGCGCGGCCGCTCCGCCGCACCCGCCGCGGCGCCGGCGGCGGCGGCGCCCACCGTGCCGGCCGGCGAGGCCGGGCGGTAGCCCGGCGGCCGGGGCGCCCCGCCCCCCGTTGCCCCGGGGTCGCCCTGTTCCCCGGAGTCCCCCCGAATTCGGCGGGGACCTCCGTGGGGCGACACGCCAGGGCGCCGGACGAGAACAGTTTCCGGGCGAGGTCTGTGTTTCCCTATGGAACTGTGCCCGGCAATTGCGCCGGGCGCGAGTCGACGAAAACGGGGGGAACAATGACCGAGAGCATGGAATACGGTTCTCCGGAGCGGGGAAAAAGACCGCCCTCCATGACCCGGGCGGTCCTGACGTTATCCTCGCTGGCCGTCATCGCCGCGTTCGGCCTGATAGCCGGCCCGGCCGCCCGGGCCGAGGAGCGACTACCCCAGGCGGCCGGGATCGCCGCCGAGGCCGTGGAACACGCCAAGAGCCAGGTGGGAAAGCCCTACACCTACGGCGCCGAGGGCCCGGGCGCCTACGACTGCTCCGGGCTTGTCCAATGGGCCTATAAAAAGGCGGGAAAGAACCTCAGCCGAACCACATACACGCAATTCAAAGAGGGGTCTTCGGTGGCGCGGGACAATCTGCGGCCCGGAGACCTCGTCTTCTTCTACTCGGGTCCCACCCACGTGGGGATCTACATCGGCGACGGGCAGATGGTGCACGCGTCGAGTTCCAAGGACAGGGTCATGATCGTGAGCCTTTCGGACTACTACGACCGGCACTTCACCGGCGCGCGCCGTGTCGCCTGAGCCTTCGCCCGGCACCGCCGCGGACGTCCAGGCCGGCTGACCGCACCGCCCGCGGCCGCCGCCCGTCCGACGGAGTCCGGGGCGCGCGACCCGCGCCCGCCCGGCACCCCCGGGCGGCGGCCGCACATCCTCCCCCCGCAGCGCGGAACCGTCGGCGCGTCCGCGTCCGGTCCGCGCCCCTTCGCCGTTCTTGCCGCTGTACCGCCGTGCCCGCCCCGCCGCCGCGGCGAGGGGGGCGGCGGCGAACGGCCGGGCCTCAGCCCAGGACGATGGCCCCGGCCAGCACCGGGTCGCCGAAGCTCACCGACCCGCTGCCCGAGGCGACGGCGCGCCCGCCCTGGCAGGAGGTGCCGGCGAACAGGGCGTACCTGGTGGCCACCTGGGTCTCGATGGCGACCACGCCGCCCTGGTCGGACTCCAGGGTGCGGCAGCCGCCGCCCTCGACGACCTGCCGGTGCCCGGACTCGAACACCACCGTGACCGGCCGAGGGGGTTCGTCCCCGGCGCGCATGCCGGCCAGCGCGCCGGCGATGGTGGCGGACATGGTGGCGAGGTTGGCAGGTCGGATGGGCACGGCTGGGCTCACGGTCCTCACGGGAAGCGGGTGGCGGTCACTCCCTGTCATTTAGCTACAGCGGACCGTGCCGCGCCGGTATTGACGCCGGTGTGTCGCCACATCGGTGTGATCGGGGTGCGCGGGCGGGGGCGGCGCGGCGCCGCGCGGTTGAGTAGGCTTGCTGCCGCACCGGGGTACCGACGGCGAGAGGAGAGCCCGTGGCGTTCGCGTCAGCGCTGCAGCGCGCCGCCGCCGCGGTGCCGGTTCCCGACCTCGACTGGCTGACCGGCGCGGCCGGTCCGGCCCTCGGCGTGTTCGCGGTGCTCGCCGTCCTGGCGGCGGGCGCGGCCCTGCTGCTGGCGGCCGTGCGCGGCGCCCGCGGGCGGGTGTCGGCCGACCCCGCCGAGGCCAGCCGCCTGCGGTTCCTGCTGCACCGGGCCGGCCGCGCCGCCGTGCCGCCGGTGCGCGCCCCCGACACCCCGGGCAAGCCCCGGGCCCGCGCGCCGGGCGCGCGGGCGGCGGTCGGCTGCGGCTGATCCGCTCCCGCGGCGCCGTCCACCCGCCGCGCGCCCGCCCGGATCCGCTGCTCCGTTACGAGTACGGCTAGGCGTCCACCGGCACCACCGGTGCGGCGACCGTGCGCACGGAGCAGGAGTTGGCGTAGTGCGCGGTGAACGTCCGGTCCTCGCCCCGCCAGGTTCCGGTGATGCCGACCCGTACGGGGTCGGGGTCGCCGGGGCAGGGGACGTACTCCGGGCGCAGGCGGTCGAGGCCGCCGTCCAGGGCCCGCAGGCGGTCGCAGGCCGCGCCGGGCTCGGGATGGGTGCCGAAGTCCGGAGCGCAGTTCAGCCAGAAGCGGTCGAAGGTGCCCGCCAGGACGCGCTCGACGGTGATCTCCAGGTTCGATGACTCCTGGGCGTCGGCCGGCGCGGCGGCGGCCATCGTCAGGACCGCGGCCGATCCCGCTGCCGCGACGGACGCGGCGAGGCGACTGAGCATGGGGTTCCAATCACACTGAGTTGCGAAGTGTCGCGTTGAGTGTGTGCCATGCCGGAACCCCCTGCAAGCGGCGGCACACCTCCAACGAGCCTTTGCACCTGGCCGAATCCGGCTGAGGGGTGCCGGGCCGGGGAGCGCCGCCGTACCGTCCGGTCCGCCGCCGACCGTTCGCCTCCGCCGCGCGGGTCCGCCGTCCCAAGGCCCGCGCCGCCCATCCCCGTCCACCCCGCCCCTTCCGGCCCTTTCCGGCCTTTCCCGACCCGAGGTGTCGCCATGTACGCGTTCCCCCCGATCGCCGCCGCCGTCGAACTCACCCACACCGCAGTCGCCGGCCTCGCGGTGCTGCTCGCGCCCGTCGCGGGCGCCGCCGCCGCTGCCGCGGCGGTGGTCTGCCTGACCGCCCTCGTGCGGATCGCGCTGCTGCCGCTCAGCGTGGCGCAGGTGCGCGCCGAGCAGACCCGCGCCCGACTCGCGCCCCGCCTGCGGGAGCTGCAGCGCGAACACGCCGACGACCCCCAGCGGCTGCTGACCGCGCAGCGCGAGCTCTACGCCGCCGAGGGGTCCTCGCCGCTCGCCGGCTGCCTGCCGACGCTCGCCCAGCTCCCGGTGTTCGCCGTGCTGTACGGGGTGTTCATCGGCGCCGGGGGCGGCGGCGACCTGCTGGGCGCGACGCTGGGCGGCGCGCCCCTGGGGTCGGGGCTGGGCGACGCGCTCGCCTCCGGGGAGCCGGCGCGGATGCTGGTGTTCGCGGTGCTGCTGGCCGTCCTGGCCGCCACGGCGTGGGCCTCGCGCCGCTTCCTGACCCTGCCCGCCATGGCGCGGGCGGCCGAGGACGGCGACCCGGACGCGCCCGCGACGCGGGTGATGGCGGCGATGTCCTACCTGTCCTACACCACCGTGGTGTTCGCGGCGTTCGTGCCGCTGGCCGCCGGGCTGTACCTGGCCGCGACCACGGCGTGGACGGTGGCGGAGCGCCTGGTGCTGCGGCGCCTGGTGGGCGCCGGCGGGCCCGCCTAGGGCGCGGGGCGGGCGCCGTGCCCGGCGCCCGCCCCGCCGCCCCTACATCGGGAAGTTCAGGCAGCCCAGGCGGTCGCCCGCCTCGCCGGCGTGGCCCTCCTCGGTCATGGTGTGGTGGGCGTGGATCACGATGGAGTTGGCCTCGCCGGGGCGCACCTCCCAGTCGACGTCGGTGTCGGAGGTGGCGGTGCCCTCGGCGTCGGTGGTGAAGTCCAGCCAGACCTCGTTGTCGTCGTTGGCGTACTCGGGGTCGTTGGCCGCGTCCTCGGGGGCGGGCTCGTCCTGGTAGTGGGGGCCGGAGTCGTCGGGGTTGGGCCCGCAGGGCTCGGTGTGCAGGTGCGCGCCGAACTCGCGGTCGGGCTCCAGGCCGTTGACGGCCAGGACGAACTCGGTCTCGGCGCCGTTGCGGGTGGCCGACGCCTCGACGCTCGCCCCCTCGGGCACGGCCTGCTCGTCGTAGGTGACGGCCTCGACGTCGGGGCCGTAGGGCGCGAACTCCGCCTCGGCCGACACCCGCTCGGGCTCGCCGCCCGCGGGGCTGCCGTCGAGCGTGGGAGAGGGGTCGGCTGCGCCCTGGTCGTCGCCGTCCTGGTCGCCGCCGCAGGCCGCGCTCCCCGCGGCGAGCAGGGCGCAGACGGCGATTCCGGCGATGGTTCGCATGGCGGACACGGTGGTTACCCTCCCGGCATCGTGCTGCGGTGTCAGCCGCAACGCTACCCAACGCGACCGCGCCGTCACAGGGGAACGCCCGGAGGGCCGGGGCGGGGCGTCAGGGGCCGGGGGCCGGGGAGGGGGCGGCAGGGGCGGCGGGGGCGGCCCCGGGGGCGGGGAAGCGCGTGCCGAAGGTGAACGCCTCGGGGGTGGGGCCGTGCTCCCGCAGGCGGGCCAGCCGCTCGGCGGCCTCCTCGACCGAGGGGAGGTGCCCGGCCGGGATCCACCACAGCACCATGTGGGCCTCCTTGGGCAGGTGGAACCAGGACCGGCGGCGGCGCACGAGGTCGAGGTGGTCGGTGCGGTAGGAGAAGTTCCACAGCGCCTCGACGTCGGCCCACACCGTCAGGTTGACGATCCAGTCGGGGCCGAAGGGGCGCAGCGAGGTGGCGTCGGACTCCCCCTCGCCGACCAGGCGCCAGACGAACCCCGGGCTGGCCTCGGCCAGGGCGTTGACGGGGTCGAGGAGCGCGACGAAGTCCGCCATCAGCGGATCGTCCAAGGGGGCCCGCATGCGGGCGATGTTGAGCTGGGCGAGGTGGTGGTCGGTCATGGCGCCCAGCATGTCCGGGACCGGCCTTCTATGTCAACATTCATTGGTTTTGGAATCGGTGCGCGTGATGGCCACGCAGCACCCCTCCGGCCCCGGCGCCATCCGCGCCGCCACCCCCTCGACCCCGGCCCCGGCCAGCACCCCGCGCAGCATCTCCAGGTTCATCCCGCAGGCCAGCGGGGGGAACCGCGCGGCGGTGGCGTGGAAGGGGCAGTTGCGCAGGCGCACCTCGGCGCCGTCGGGCGCCTCCACCGGCTCATAGCCCCGGCGCTCCAGCCAGGCGGTGAGCGCGGCCGGGGTCGCCGGCCCCTCCGCCGCCAGCTCGGCGCCCCGGCGCTCGCCCTCCTCGCGCGCCGCCGCGTGCACCGCCTCCTCGGCGCCCGCCCGCTGCACCGCCTCGGCCAGCACGGCGGCGGCCGTGGCGTAGTCGCGCGGCGGAAGCTGCACGCTGTGCTCGCGGCGCGCGCGCCGGTACAGCTTGGCGGGGCGGCCCGACCCCGGCCCGTCGCGGCCCGACACCTTGCGCCGGGTGACCTCCAGCAGCCCCGCCTCGACCAGCTTGTCCAAATGGAACGCCACCAGGGTGCGCCGCGCGCCCACCGCCTCGGCCGCCTCGGCGCGGCTGACCTCGCCCCCGCTCCTCACCACGTAGCGGTACAGGCTGCGGCGCAGCGGCTCGGCCAGCGCGCCCAGGGCGTCGATCCCGGTCTCGGTCATGCCCCCATTCTGCGCCGCCGCGCGCCCGAACCCGGCCGGGCGCACCAGCGTACGATCTGGGAGGACATGCGAACGATCAGGCGCGGCGGCGAGCACGAGCTGCACATCAAGAGGTCCCGGTTCCTGTGCGCCCTCGCGCGCGTGGGCTCCGAGGACGAGGCCCGGGCCTTCATCGCCGAGCGGCGGCGGCTGCACTGGGGCGCCAACCACAACTGCTCGGCCTACGTGCTGGGGCCCGGCGGCCAGGTGCAGCGCTCCAGCGACGACGGCGAGCCCTCGGGGACGGCCGGGGTGCCGATGCTGGAGGTGCTGCGGCAGCGCGGCGTCACCGACACCGCCGCCGTGGTCACCCGCTACTTCGGCGGCGTCAAGCTCGGGGCGGGCGGCCTCGTCCGCGCCTACGGCGCGGCCGTGGCGGCGGCCCTGGACGAGGTCGGGGTGCTGGAGCGGCGCACCCTGCTGGTCGTGGAAGTCAGCGCCGACTACCGGCGCGCGGGCCGGCTGGAGAGCGACCTGCGCGACTCCCGCTACCCGGTGCGCGGCGTGCACTACGGCGACGGCGTGCGGATCGACGTGGCGGTGCCCGAGCCCGGACTGGCGGGGTTTCGCGCCTGGCTGGCCGAGGCGACCGGCGGGCACGCGTCCTGCGAGGTCACCGGCAGCGCGGTGGTCGAGGTCGAACCCGGCGGCGCGGCCGGCGGCGGCGGCGAGTTCTAGGATTGCCCCACGTCCGACTTGAGGGAGTGACCGGCCATGCGCACCTGGCGATCGGGTCCGCCGGCGGTGGCCGCCGCGGCGGTGCTGCTGGCCGCCGCCTGCACCCCGGCCGGGCCGCCCGAGCGCCCCGACAGCTCCCCCTCGCCCCTGCCCACCGACTTCGAGGGCGAGGTGCCGCCCGGCGTCGGCGGCGAACCACTGCGCCACCTGCACGGCCCCGGCGCCGAAGGCCCCGACATCCTCGGCGACGAGCTGGGCGTGCGCATCGACTCCCTGGGCGACGCGTTCCTCATCAGCTCCAACAGCGAGGAGCGGCACCTGCTGATGGACCCCGAGACCGGCGAGGCGCTGTGGCAGGGGCGGCGGCGCATCGAGCGGTTCGCCCTCGACGGCGACGGCTCGGAGGTCCTGGTCCTGGCCGGCGAGCGGGGGCGCACCGCGGTGGTCGACGACACCGGTGCCACCGTGTGGCGCGGCACCCAGGGCCGCGAGGAGTTCCTGGGGGGAGTGGTCGTGCGCCGCCCCCTGCGGTGGAGCCCCGGCGACCCCTACGGCGAGTACACCGTGCTCGACACCGAGGGCCGCGAACTGTGGGACTACACCTTCGAGCCGCCGCCCGAGGACGAGGCCGGGAACAGCGAAGACGAGGACGGGGGCGGGGCGGCGGAGCCCCCCGGCGGCGGCGAGCGCGGCGACGACCCCGACCGCCTGGGCGTGCCCGTGGCCGCGCGCGGCGGCGTGCTGCTGCTGGACGACGGCGCCGGGCTGCTCCAGGCGCGCGGGGTCGGCGGCGGCGACGAGGGCGACGAGGACGGCGGCGGGGACTCCGCCGGTGACCTGCTCTGGTACGTCGACGGGCGGCACCCCGACCTCGCGGGCGCCGCCCCCGGCCAGCGGCCCCGGCCCCAGGTCGTCGGCGGCTTCGACCTGCCCGCCGGCACCGGACCGGCGGACCACGGCGCCACCGGGTCCGCCGAGCCGTCCGAACCGGGTAAGCCCTCCGGCGGCATCGGCGCGCCCGCGACCCCCCGCCCCTCCGCCTCCGCGCCCTCCGGCGGCGCCGACCGCCCCGCCGTGCTGGTGCGCTGGAGCCTGCCCGAGGACCCCTCCGTGCTGTCGCTGCACGACCTGCGCACCGGCGAGATCCTGTGGAGCCTGGTCGAACCCGGTGCCAACCCCGCCGCCGACCCCTACGCGCCCGCCCCCCTGGGCGGGGCCCTCTACGACGCCGCCACCCGCACCCTGCTGCTGCCCCAGGCCAGCGGCGCCACCCCGCTGATCGCCGTCGACCTCGCGGCCGGCGAGATCCGCTGGGAGTTCGAGGACGAGGCCGAGCGCGCGATCACCCCCGCGTTCGCCCTGGGCGGCTACGTCTACGGCGACTCCAGCGCCGCCGACGACCCCACCACGGCCCAGGTGGTGCTGGAGGCCGACACCAAGGACGTCGCCGCCGAAGGGCTCGACGCCTACGTGGAGGCGGCCACCGCGCGGGGCTACAGCGTCGTCGTCAGCGGGCGGCAGCGGTTCGTGTTCCCGCCCGCCGGCACGGCCGGTCCCGGCGCGCCCACCGGCACCGGCGGGTAGCCGCGCCCGGTCGGCCCGCGCCCGAGACCGCCGCACACAGCGGCGCGAGCCGGGCTTGACACGGGAGCGACCCCCGCTTCAGGTGATCTTCAGCACGGTTGCCTACCATCTCAAAGTATGGATATGCCGGACAGCGGCCCGCGAAACGCCCCGGGTCAGGGCACCGCCTTCGCGACCGGGTTCCCCGAGGCCACGCGCGAGCGGTGGCGCGAGCTCGTCGCCGGAGTGCTGCGCAAGAGCGGTGCCGAGGTCGCCCCCGACACCGCCGCGCCCGAGGACGCCCTGGCCACCCGCACCTACGACGGGATCGTGCTGCGCCCCCTCTACACCGAGGAGGACGGCGCCGACTCCGGCTACCCGGGGCTCGCGCCGTTCACCCGCGGCGGCCGGCCCCAGGGCGCGGTCGGCGAGGGCTGGGAGGTCCGCCAGCAGCACCGCGACCCCGACCCCGCCCGCGCGCGCCGCGCCGTCCTGGCCGACCTGGAGAACGGGGTGGGCGCGATCTGGCTGGTGACCGGACCCGGCGGCGTCCCCGTGGAGGGCATCGGCGAGGTGCTCGCCGACGTCTACCTCGACCTCGCGCCGGTCGTCCTGGACTCCGGCCCCCACCACGAGGCCGCCGCCGAGGAACTGCTGCGCGCCTGGCGCGACCGCGGCCTGCCCGACACCGCCGTCACCGGCGGCCTGGGCATCGACCCGCTGAGCACCGCCGCCCGCACCGGTGAGCCCGCCGACCTCGACACCGCCGCCCGCGCCGCCGCCCGCCGCGCCGCCCGCCACCCGCGGCTGCGGCTCGTCACCGCCGACGCCACCCCCTACCACGACGCCGGCGGGTCGGAGGCCCAGGAACTGGGCGCGGCCGTCGCGGCGGGCACGGCCTACCTGCGCGCGCTCACCGCCGCCGGCCTCGACCTCGCCGACGCCGCGCGGCGCCTGGAGTTCCGCTTCGCCGCGAGCGCCGACCAGTTCCTCACCATCGCCAAGCTGCGGGCCGCGCGCGCCATGTGGGACCGGGTCCTCCAGGTGTGCGGGCTGGGGCCCGACCGCCCCGCCATGTACCAGCACGCCGCCACCTCGGCGGCCATGGCCACCCGCCGGGACCCCTACGTCAACATGCTGCGCGGCACCCTCGCCTGCTTCGGCGCGGGCGTGGGCGGCGCCGACGCCGTGACCGTGCGCCCGTTCGACTCCGCGCTGGGCCTGCCCGACGACTTCGCGCGCCGCATCGCCCGCAACACCCAGGCGCTGCTGATCGAGGAGGCGCACCTGGCGCGGGTCGTCGACCCCGCGGGCGGCTCCTTCTACGTCGAGCGGCTCACCGCCGACCTCTACCACGCGGGCTGGGCGTTCTTCCAGGAGGTGGAGGCGGCCGGGGGCATGGCCGAGGCACTGGCGTCGGGACTGGTCGCCGACCGCGTCGATGAGGTCTGGCGGCGGCGCCGCGACGCCCTCGCGCACCGGCGCGACCCCATCACCGGGGTCAGCGAGTTCCCCCACCTGGACGAGCCGCGCATCGAGCGCCCGGCCGACCCCGCCGCCGCACCCGCCGGGCCCGCGGCGCCGCCCGCCTCCCGCGCCGCGCTGCGCCCGCACCGCTACGCCGAGGACTTCGAGGAGCTGCGCGACCGCTCCGACGCCCACCTGGCCGCCACCGGCGCGCGGCCCCGGGTCTTCCTGGCCACGCTGGGCCCCGTGGCCGCGCACACCGCCCGCGCCGCGTTCGCCGGGAACCTGCTGCGCGCCGGGGGGGTCGAGCCGGTCGGCGGCGACACCGCCGGCGGCCCCGCCGAGGCCGCCGCCGCGTTCGCCGCCTCCGGCGCGCGGATCGCCTGCCTGTGCTCCAGCGACAAGGTCTACGCCGACCAGGCCGCCGATGCGGCCGCCGCCCTCAAGCGGGCCGGCGCCGAACTGGTGCTGCTGGCGGGCCGGCCCTCGGCGGTGCCCGAGGGCGCGCCTGTGGACGGGTTCTGCTTCGCCGGCGGCGACGCGCTTAGCCTGTTGGTCAAGCTCCACAACGCGCTGGGAGTGGCGTCATGATCCCTGACTTCAGCCGCATCGGACCCGGCACCACCGGACCCGGCCCCGGGCCGGACGGCGCGTCGGCGTGGGCGCGGGCCGTCGAGGACGCCACCGGCAAGGGCCCCGACGCCCTCGTCTGGGAGACACCCGAGGGCATCGGCGTCAAACCGCTCTACACCCCCGCCGACCGCGCCGGGCTCGACTTCGTCCACACCTACCCCGGCATCGCGCCCTACCTGCGCGGGCCCTACCCCACCATGTACGTCAACCAGCCGTGGACCATCCGCCAGTACGCGGGGTTCTCCACGGCCGAGGAGTCCAACGCCTTCTACCGGCGCAACCTCGCCGCCGGGCAGAAGGGCCTGTCGGTGGCCTTCGACCTCGCCACCCACCGCGGCTACGACTCCGACCACCCGCGCGTGGCCGGCGACGTCGGCATGGCCGGGGTGGCCATCGACTCCATTTACGACATGCGGCAGCTCTTCGACGGCATCCCGCTCGACCGCATGAGCGTGTCCATGACCATGAACGGCGCCGTGCTGCCGGTGCTGGCGCTCTACATCGTGGCGGCCGAGGAGCAGGGCGTGCCGCCCGAGAAGCTGTCGGGGACCATCCAGAACGACATCCTCAAGGAGTTCATGGTCCGCAACACCTACATCTACCCGCCGCAGCCCTCGATGCGGATCATCTCCGACATCTTCGCCTTCACCTCCCAGCGCATGCCGCGCTTCAACTCCATCTCGATCTCCGGCTACCACATGCAGGAGGCGGGGGCCACGGCCGACCTGGAGCTGGCCTACACCCTGGCCGACGGTGTCGAGTACATCCGCGCGGGCCGCCGCGCCGGGCTCGACGTCGACTCCTTCGCGCCGCGGCTGTCGTTCTTCTGGGCCATCGGCATGAACTTCTTCATGGAGGTCGCCAAGCTGCGGGCGGCGCGGCTGCTGTGGTCGCGCCTGGTGGCCGGATTCGGCGCCGCCAACCCCAAGTCGCTGTCGCTGCGCACGCACTCCCAGACCTCCGGCTGGTCGCTGACCGCCCAGGACGTCTTCAACAACGTCGTGCGCACCTGTGTCGAGGCCATGGCCGCCACCCAGGGCCACACCCAGTCGCTGCACACCAACGCCCTCGACGAGGCGCTGGCCCTGCCCACCGACTTCTCCGCCCGCATCGCCCGCAACACCCAGCTGGTGCTCCAGCAGGAGTCCGGCACCACGCGCGTCATCGACCCCTGGGGCGGCAGCGCCTACGTCGAACGCCTCACCCACGAGCTGGCCGAACGCGCCTGGGCGCACATCACCGAGGTCGAGCAGGCCGGCGGCATGGCCCAGGCCATCGACGCCGGCATCCCCAAGATGCGCATCGAGGAGGCCGCCGCCCGCACCCAGGCGCGCATCGACTCCGGGCGCCAGCCGGTCATCGGCGTGAACAAGTACCGGCCCGACACCCACGACGAGATCGAGGTCCTGCGGGTCGACAACTCCCGGGTGCGCGCCGAGCAGCTGGCCAAGCTGGAGCGGCTGCGCGCCGAGCGCGACGACTCCGCCGTGGCCGCGGCGCTGGACCGCCTCTCCGCCGCGGCGGCCGCGGAGTCCCGCGGCGACAGCCTCGACCACAACCTGCTGGCCGCCGCGGTCGACGCCGCGCGGGCCAAGGCCACCGTCGGCGAGATCTCCGCCGCCGTCGAACGCGTCTTCGGGCGCCACTCCGGGCAGGTCCGTACCATCCAGGGTGTGTACCGCGACGAAGCCGGGTCCTCCGCCGACACCGAGGCCGCCATGTCCGCCCTGGCCGACCGGGTCCGCCGCTTCGAGGAGCACGAGGGCCGCCGCCCCCGCATCCTGGTCGCCAAGATGGGCCAGGACGGCCACGACCGCGGCCAGAAGGTGATCGCCACCGCGTTCGCCGACCTCGGCTTCGACGTCGACGTCGGCCCGCTGTTCCAGACCCCCGCCGAGGTCGCCGCCCAGGCGGCCGAGGCCGACGTCCACGTCGTGGGCGTGTCCTCGCTGGCGGCCGGGCACCTCACCCTGGTGCCGGCGCTGCGCGCCGAGCTGGAGGCCCTGGACCGCGCCGACATCATGATCGTGGTGGGCGGGGTCATCCCGCCGGCCGACCACCAGGCCCTCTACGGCTCCGGGGCCGCGGCGATCTTCCCGCCCGGCACCGTCATCGCCGAGGCCGCGGCCGGCCTCCTCGACCGCCTCGAAACCGAGCTGGGCCACGGGTCGTGAGCCCGCGCCGCATCGACCTCGACTCCTACGCCGAGGGCGTCCTGGCCGGGCACCGCCCCACGCTGGCCCGCGCCATCACCCTGGTGGAGTCGCGCCGGGCCGACCACGCCGAGCTGGCCCAGGAGCTGCTGGTGCGCCTGCTGCCGCACAGCGGCAAGGCGCACCGGGTGGGGATCACCGGGGTGCCCGGCGTGGGCAAGTCCACCTTCATCGACGCGCTGGGCACCCGGCTCACCGGCGCGGGCCACCGGGTGGCGGTGCTGGCCGTGGACCCCTCCTCCACCCGCACCGGCGGCAGCATCCTCGGCGACAAGACCCGCATGGCGCGGCTGTCGGTCGACCCGTCGGCGTTCGTGCGGCCCTCGCCCACGGCGGGCACGCTGGGCGGGGTGGCCCGCGCCACCCGCGAGACCATGGTGCTGATGGAGGCCGCGGGGTTCGACGTCGTCCTGGTCGAGACCGTCGGCGTGGGCCAGTCCGAGGTCGCGGTCGCCAACATGGTCGACTGCTTCGCCTTCCTCACCCTGGCCCGCACCGGCGACCAGCTCCAGGGCATCAAAAAGGGCGTGCTGGAACTCGTGGACCTGGTGGCCGTGAACAAGGCCGACGGCCCCTACGAATCCGACGCCCGCAAGGCCGCCCGCGAGCTGGCGCGGGCGCTGCGGCTGCTGCAGCCCGTGCACCCCGCGTGGCGGCCGCCGGTGCTCACCTGCAGCGGCCTCACCGGCCAGGGCCTCGACGCCTTCTGGCAGGCGGTGCTGGACCACCGCCGCGCGCTGGAGGACGCCGGGGAGTTCGCCGAGCGGCGCAGCCGCCAGCAGGTCGACTGGATGTGGGCGCAGGTACGCGACCGCCT
This sequence comes from Streptomonospora nanhaiensis, assembly GCF_013410565.1. Taxonomy (NCBI): domain Bacteria; kingdom Bacillati; phylum Actinomycetota; class Actinomycetes; order Streptosporangiales; family Nocardiopsidaceae; genus Streptomonospora; species Streptomonospora nanhaiensis. The sequence goes on along the minus strand of NZ_JACCFO010000001.1, from coordinate 3,324,744 downwards.
CATGGACCGCCTGCGGCGCGACCCCCGGGTGCGCGCCGAAGCCCCCGGGCTGGAGGCCGCGGTGCGCGCCGGCGACCTCACCGCCACACTCGCCGCCGAACGCCTCCTCGCCGACTTCACCGGCGGTGACCGCTCCGCCACCCGGACACCCGGCCATCCGCCCGGCGGCGCCGCCCCCGGGCGAGGATGATCACACCCGCCCGACCTCCCGCCAGCTGCGGCATTGCGCCGCGCCCGTGAAACAGACCACAATGGCCGCGGGTCTTGATCGACCCGTATGGGAGAAAATACTTCCGCAACGGCATTCCCGTGAGCCCGCGCGGCTAATACCGTGTGTGGTCAGAGACTTACGGAACCAAGGCTGGACCGGAGCCCTCGGCCCCGTTCGGCGGCGCTTCGCGCGCCTCGGTCTCCCCGACGAGGCCGCCGCCGACGGCGCAGTGCGGGTGAACCCCTACCGGTTTCCGCCGTTTTCCGTAGGGTGAGCAAGGGGACCCCTCATCACAACGTGGGGCTGGGAGGAGTGAACGTGCACAGGCTTGGGCTGAGCACCCGGGTCGAGAACCACAGCGTGATCGTGAGCGTCGAGGGCGACCTCGACATCGCGACCGCCGACGACCTCCACGAGCATGTCCTGTCCGCGATCGACAAGCACGGGCCGTGGCTGATCCTCGACCTGTCCGCGCTGGAGTTCATGGACTCCAGCGGTCTCAACGTCGTCATCAACGCCTACCGCGCCGTCAAGGAGCGCAGCGGCAGCCTCGCGCTGGCGGCCCCGAACGAGCGGGTGACCAAGGTCGTCCGGCTGGTGGGGCTGCACCGCCAGGTGCCGGTGCACGACACCGTCGCCGCGGCGGTGAACGCCATGGAGGTGCTGGAGAGCAGGCAGCAGGCCGGCTGACCGCGCACCGCCGTGCCCACCGACGACCACACCACGGCGCGCCGGGCCGCCCCGGACCCCCGGGGCCGCCGCGGTGCCCCCTGGCCGCGCGCAGCATTCGGAGCCCTCGCGGTGGACCTCTCCTGGAACCACAACGTGCACTACCACGAGCACCTGCTGCGCCACGTGCCCGACTCCTGCGTGCGCGCGCTCGACGTCGGCTGCGGCACCGGGCGGTTCGCCCGGCGGCTGGCGTCGCGGGCCGCGCAGGTGGAGGCCATCGACCCCGACCCCGCCATGATCACCGAGGCCCGTCGGCGCACCCCGCGGCGGATGGGGGTGCACTACGTCCGCGCCGCGCTCGACGACTTCGGGATCGCGCCCGGGGCCTACCAGTTCGTCTCGGCGGTCGCGAGCATCCACCACATGCCCTTCGCCGAGTCCCTGCGGGTACTGGCCCGCGGCCTGGCACCGGGCGGGGTGCTGGCCGTGCTGGGCTGCTACCGCGAGCAGACCCCGGCCGACTACGCGGTGAGCGCCGCCGCGCTGCTGCCGCAGTGGTCCCTGGGCGCCGGGCTGCGGGCCGCCCGCGCGCTCACCGGGGTGGCCGACCCCACACCGGCCCAAGGGTCGGGCATGCCGGTGCGCGAACCCGACATGGGCCTGGCCGAGATCCGCGCCGAGGCCGCGCGCGTCCTGCCCGGGGTCCGGGTGCGGCGGCTGCTCTTCTGGCGCTACTCCCTGGTCTACGTCCGCCCGCTCACCGGCTGAGAGCGGCCGCGGCGCCGCCCGCCCGGCGCCCGCCCACTGGGTAGGGTCGGTGCCATGGCGACACCCGACTTCATCCTCGGCCTGCGCAAACACGTCGGCCACGACCTGCTGTGGCTGACCGGCGTCACGGCGGTGGTGGTGGCCGACTCCGGCGAGGTCCTGCTGCACCGGCGCGCCGACGACGGCAACTGGAGCACGCCCGGCGGCATCCTGGAGCCCGGCGAGCAGCCCGCGGCCGCCCTCGTGCGCGAGGTCGCCGAGGAGACCGGTGTGGCGGTGGTGCCCGAGCGCATCGCCAGCGTCGTCACCGAGCCGCCGTTCACCTACCCCAACGGCGACCAGGTGCAGTTCATCGACATCACCTTCCGCTGCCGGGCGGTGGGCGGGCGGGCGCGCGCCGACGGCGAGGAGTCGCTGGAGGTCGCGTGGTTCTCCCGCGACGCGCTGCCCCCGATGAACGGGCGCGTGCTGCGACGCATCCGCCACGCCCACGACGAGGGCCCCGCCTACTACGTCGCCCCGCACGAGGACGGCCCGCTGCCGGGGTGAGGCGGAGCCCCGCCGGCGCGCCCGCGCGCCGCGGCCGCCTCAGCCGCCGAGGCGGTCCAGCACGTCCACCAGTTCGGGCTCGCGCGCCAGGAAGTGCGGCGAGGCGATCGAGTGGACGTCGAAGGGGTTGTCCGGGGTGAGCCGGTCGGCCTCGGCGATCCACCGGTCCTGGAGCGCGGGCGGCAGCAGCCGGTCCTGGGTGAGGCGGATGTAGCTGCGCGGGATCCGGCCCCAGGTCTCGGCGTGCCCGCGCGCGTCGGCCACCGTGATGGAACCGGGCTCGTCGGGCTGGAGCATCTGGTGCATGGCCCGCGACTGCGCCGGGGTCCAGGTGTGGGCGTTGGCCGCGCGGAAGGCCGCCTCGTCCCCGGGGTCGCCCGAGCGCCAGTTGACCCGGGCCACCCCCTCGGGCGAGCCCGCCGCGGCCATCTCCGTGATGCGCGCCAACTCCGGGGTCAGCAGCGGGGGCTCCTGGAGGTAGGCGGCCATGGAGGGCCGGTCGACGCAGCAGAAGGCGCTGATGTAGACCAGCCGGTCGATGAGGTCGGGCACGCGGTTGCCGACCAGGCTGAGGGTGACCCCGCCCTGGCTGTGGCCGACCAGGACGACCGGCCCGATGCGGTGGGCGCGGCGGACGATCCCCTCGACGTGCTCGGCGTAGTCGTCGGCGGTGAGCTCGGCCAGCGGCGAGGGCTCGACGGCCAGCGCCGCGCGGTCCTGGCGCTGGTAGGCGTCGGGCAGGACGGCGTCGACGCCGTGGCCCGGCAGGTCGACGGCGAGGGTGCGGCGGCCCCGCAGCGCCAGCTCCTGGCAGAACCAGGACCAGTAGTAGGCGTTGGCGTGGGTGCCGTGGACGAACACGTAGGTGGGCTGCTTAGACACGGTGGTCTCCGTTCGAGGGCGGTGGGTGCTGCCGGGCGCGCGGGGCGAGCGGCGCACGCGGACGCGTACGGCGTCTGGGTGCGGCTCCGGCGGATGCCCGGTGGGGGCCGGGTGCCGCGCGCCGTACCGGTGGTCGGCGGTTGGCAGGAGCGTACGGGATACGTCCGGTGCGGCAGGACGGCGGAGAGCACGCGCCTCGGGGGGATGACGCGCACTAGTGCACCGGGGGTGTGCGCGGCGTGCGGGGCGGCCTGCCGGTGCGCCCCGGCGCCCCGCCCGCCGCGAGCCGGCGCGGTGGCCGCGTCCGGCCGGTGCACTAGTACGATGCGCACCCGGAGAGGAGGCCCCATGGACGGCCACACGGCCCCCGAGGACCGGCGGGCGGCACCGGTCTCCGTGCGCATCGCCGCGGAGCTGCGGCGCGACATCGCCGCCGGCCGGCTGCGGCCGGGCGAGCGGGTGCCCTCCACCCGCGAGATCACCCGCCGCTGGGGCGTGGCCATGGCCACCGCCACCAAGGTGATCACCACGCTGCGCCAGGAGGGGCTGGTGCGCACCCTGCCCGGGGTGGGCACCGTGGTGGGGGAGTCCCGTCCGGCCCCGCGCACCGCGCCGCAGGGCCCGGCGGCCCCGGTCCGCCCCGGCGAGCGCCGCCGCCCGGGTGCTGCGGGCACGCGGCTGACCCGGACGGCCATCGTGCGCACCGCCGTCGGGATCGCCGACACCGAGGGCCTGGACGGGGTGTCGATGCGGCGGGTGGCCGCCGAGTTGGGCGCCGCGCCGATGGCCCTCTACCGGCACGTGCCGGCCAAGGAGGACCTGCTGCGGCTGATGGTCGAGGCCGTGTTCGCCGAGCACCCGCCGCCCGAACCCGCGCCCGAGGGCATGCGCGAGGCGCTCGCGGCCGGGGCGCGGGTGCAGTGGCGGCTGTGCCGCCGCCACCCCTGGGTGGTCCCGCTGATGTCGATCGCCCGGCCGGTGCTGACGCCCAGTTCGGTCGACCACACCGAGTGGGCGGTGCGCGTGCTCAAGGGGCACGGGGTCGGCGCCCCCGAGGCGCTGAACGCGGTGGTGGCGCTGACCGGCTACGTTCTGGGCATGGCCGCCCAGGTCAGCGACGACACCGAGGCCGCCCACGAGACCGGGCTGCGGCACGCGCAGTGGTGGGCGGCGCGGGAGCCGGAGCTGTCGCGGCTGGAGGCCACCGGCCGCTACCCGCACCTGTTCGCCTACACGGCCGGGCCGCCCGACTTCGACGAGACCTTCGAGTTCGGCCTGGAGGGCTTCCTGGCGGGCCTGGAGGCGCGGCTGCGCACGGCCGCGGGGTGAGCCGCGCGGCGGGGCGGGGCGCCGCCCGCCCGAGTGTCGGCGTGGTGCGCGATCCTGGTGGCATGAGCGCGAGCGCGGAGGACCCGGCGGCGTCCGGGGTGGACATCGAGCACCTGGCCGCGGTCCTGGTGCGCCGCAGGCGCGAACTCGCCGGCGGCACCGCCGTGATCGGGGCCTCGGGGGTGGTGCACCGGGTGCACGAGACCGTCTGGGCGGGGGTGCGGGTGCCCGCCACCGCCTGCCGCGCGGCGAGCGACCCCCTGCGGCTGCGCCCCGCGCACGGCCCGGTGACCTGCCGGCGCTGCCTGCGCCGCACCACCGGGCGCGACACCGGCGTGCCCGAGGGGCAGACCGAGTTGAGCGTGTGAGCCGGCGGCCCCGCGCCGCGCGGCACCCGCCCCCGTGGCGGGCGGGGTGCCGCGCGCGGGCGGCGGCCGGGGCCGGGGTCAGTCCCAGATGCGGCGCAGGGTCCAGTCGTCGGTGGCGGGGTCGCGCGTGATGTCGGCGACGCTGGGTTCGCCGCGGTCGGACTCGGCGGCGACCCGGATCAGCTGGACGTCGGTGGCGGTGGCGTGCCCGCCGCCGGGGCCGGGGTCACCGGGGGAGGTCCAGGTGCCGATGACGCGCCGCACGCGGTAGGTGCCGCCGCGCCAGGCGAAGAACGCCGGGTGCCCGCCGTTGGTCGATCTGACGTCGATCCGTTCGTTGTAGAGACTCACCCGGGCATCTTATCGAACATGCGTTCGATTTCCCATCGGATTCGCCCAATGTCGTCCGGCCCCACCCTAGGGGTGCGCCGCCGGCGCGGCGGCGCGCTCGCGGGCGCGTGTCGCCCGGGTTGCCGGCGCCGTTTCCACTGCGGCCTGCGGAAACGCGGGGCACAGGGGAGGGGTGGGGGCCCGGCGGCGGACGGGCGTGTCGCACCGCGTCCCGCGCCGCCGAGGGGAGGCGGGCCCGCCCGGGAGCGACCGACCGATTGGTATGCCTATGCTGGAGGCGGCGCGACGGCACGGGGGAACGGGGATTCACCATGGACGACCACACGGCAGGCGGCGGACGGGCCGACACCGCCCCCGACCGCGCGCTCCCGGTCCCCGACCGCCTGCTCTCGGTGGCCACGCGGCTGTTCGCCGAACGCGGCTTCGAGCGGACCTCGGTGCAGGAGCTGGTGGCGGCCGCCGGGGTCACCAAGGGCGCGATGTACCACTACTTCGCGTCAAAGGACGACCTGCTCTACGCCGTCTACCAGCGCGTGCTGGCGATGCAGACGGAGCGGCTGGCGGGGTTCGCCGCCGCCGAGGGCCCCATCGGGGAGCGGCTGCACGCCGCCGCCGCCGACGTCGTCCACACCACCGTGGACAACCTCGACGACACCCGGATCTTCTTCCGGTCGCTGCACATGCTGCCCGAGGACAAGCTGGCCGCCGTCCGCAAGGAGCGCCGCGCCTACCACGAGCGCTTCCGGGGCATGATCGAGGAGGGTCAGCGCTCCGGCGCCTTCCGCACCGACGTCCCCGCCGACATCGCCGTCACCCAGTTCTTCGGCGCCGTGCACCACCTCAGCACCTGGTACCGCCCTGACGGCGAGCTGAGCGGCGCCGCCGTGGGCGCCTACTTCGCCGACCTCTTCCTCGCGGGCCTGCGGCCGCCCGAGACCGCCGGATAGGCGGGGCGCGGGCGCGCAGGACCGCCGACGCGCGCGGCCTCGCCGAGCCCGCCCTAGAGGAACACCCGGCCGGGGCGGTCGCGGTCGCGCAGCGCCGCCATGCGGCGGGTGTTGGCCGGCCGGCTCGACAGCAGTGTGTAGAGGAACAGGAACGGCCCGCGGTCGGTGCGCCCCCGCTCGGCCATCTCGCTGAGGTTGACCTCGGGGTAGAGGTACTTGCCCCCGGCCAGGAGCCGGATGGCGTGGGCGCCCTCGGGGCAGTGGGCGTGGGCGTGGTTGTCGGCCGTGTACTCCATGGCGCGCGCCAGCGCCGGGCCGAGCACCGGCAGCAGCCGCCCCAGCGACGTGGCGGCGCGCAGCGGGAACGACGTGTGCCCGGCCGCGATGTGGCCGAGCTGGTGGGCCACGAGGAACCGGAAGCCGTCGGGGTCGCGCAGCCGGCCGCCGACCTCGAACAGGTCGCTGGAGATCACGAGGTAGCGGCGGGTGCCGTGGCCGCCGGGCGTGGCGTGCGGCGCGCCGCTGCCCAGCGCGACGTAGGCGTCGGGCACGAAGCCCAGGCCCATGCGGGCGCTCAGCCGCTGCACGGCGTGGTAGGCCTCGGGGAACTGGGTCGGCGAGATCCGGATGGACTCCGCCCGCTGCTCGGCGTGGCGCAGGCCGCGCGCGGTCCAGGAGCCCGCGGGCACCGCCAGTACCGCCAGGCCGAACCAGCGGTGGGCGACCTCGGTGGCGGTCCACAGGGTGTGCACGGCCATGCCGAGCAGGCACAGGGTCGCCAGCGCGGCGGCCACGACGAGCGGCAGCTCCCAGGGGTGGCGCGGCACCAGCAGGGGTTCGGCCGGGGCGTGGCGGTCGGAGACCGGGTAGACGGCGCCGGGGCGCGGGGCCAGGGGCGGGCGGCAGCGGGCCGCCGTGTGCTCGGACCGGGGCAGCGGCGCCCGGGCGCGGCCCGCCGGGGCGCCGGCGCTCCAGGCCCGCCGCACCGCACGCGGTGCTCCCGGACGGTCGTGATCGCCGCCGGAGGTCGTCGCGAATGTCATCCCAGCCCCTCCCCCGTACCGCCGCTCCAGTTCCACGACACGTATGAGCTACGTCAAGTTATCGCATATTACTGTGCGTATCGGATTTGAATCACACTGATTTGGGCGTGTCCGCAGCGCGGGCGGTTTCGGCGCGGCCCGCGCGACTCCGGTCCGGACGGGGCAAACCGCCGTCTCCGGCCGGGTCAGGCGGGCCGCGCACACGCAACGGACGGCCGGTCGGCGCGGGAGGACCGGGCGCGCCGCGGTGTTCCGGGCGCGCCCGGATTCGGTTGTCCGGGGCTCAGCCGCGCTCGTAGCGCCGAAACTCGGCCGCCAGGAAGTCCAGGAACGCGTCGACCTGGGCGGGGTCGTAGCCGGGGCGGGCGCGCGTGGTCGAGAACTGGACGCGGTCCACCTGCGCCGACGTGAGCAGGGCGCGCTCGGGGCGGCCGCGCTGGAGCGCGTCGAGGGTGATCTCGGCGCTGTCGAGGAACGCGTCGACCTCCTGCTCGTTGTAGCCCGTGGTCAGGCGGGTGGTGGAGAAGCGCTTGTTGCGGATGTCCTCGGGCCGCAGCGGGGGCTGCCCCGCGGGGGTCTGCGGCGCGGCGGGGTGCGGGTGGGGGCCCGGGGCGGGCGGAGGGAAGCCGGGCGGACCCGGCGGTGCGGCGGGGCCGCCGTGCGGGGGCGGGGGGCCGTAGGGGGCGCCGGGCACGGGCGGCGGCACCGGCGGCACGGGCGGGGGAGCGTGGCCCGGAAGGGGGCCGGGCGGCGGGGGGCCGCCGGCGGGTCCGGGCGGACCGTGCGGAGCGGGGGGCCCGCCGGCGGCCGGGGGCGGGGGAGGAGCGCCGTGCTGCGGTGGCCGCGGCGCCGCGTGCGACGGGGGCCGCCGGGCCGGCGCCCCGGCCGCCGCGCCGCCGGCGGCGAGCCCGCGCGCCCGCAGTTCGGCCACGACGACGTCGAGGAACTCGTCCACCTCGTCCTCGTCGTAGCCGGGGCTCAGCCGCGTGGTGCGAAACCGCGCGTTCTCGACCTCTTCCGCGGTGACGGGCCGGTCGGCCGGGGGGCCGCCCTGGAGGCCCGCGAGCGTGGCCTCGACCCGGTCGAGGAGGGTGTCGACGTCGTCCTCGTTGTAGCCCGGTCGAAGGCGCACAGTTCGGAACTGCTTGTTGCGGATGTCCGCCGGTGTCAGAGGCATGGCTCCATTGTGCAGACACAGCGGTGCCCGTGCCGGGGGCCGGGTCGGTCGGCGGTTGTTTTCGCGGCGGTTTTTCCGCCCATCGTGTTTCGCCTCCCCGGCGTCGGGAGCCGTTCCCGGCCGCCCGCGGTCAGCCCGCGGCGGAGGGCCCGCGCGCCAGTTCCGCGCACATTCGCTCGACGGCGGCGTCCACCTCGCGCGGCCGGAAGCCGCGCAGCACCTTGGGGAGGCGGGCATGGCGTTCGCGCAGTTCGGCGGCTGCCTCACCGGTGGCTGCGGCACCGCCGGCGCCGGTTGTGCGCAAAGCCGCGGTGGCGAGTTCCAGGAGTTCGGCAACCGCGTCGGGCGCGTATCCGCGAAACACGACGGTGAATGCGAATGGTGGCGCTGCGTGATAGTCGGAGGAGGGGTGCGCGCCATCCGCGCCCGGCCGCGGGGAACCGGGGGAAGTGAGGGAACCGGGGGAATCGGGGGAATCGGGGGAATTGGGGGAGTCGGCGTCCGGAACGGTCATCGCGCAATTGTCGCGGATATCGAACCGTTCGACGGGCTGCTTCTTCCGGAGTTGACCGGATGTGGCCGGGGAATCGGCGGAAGGTTTGGCGCCGAGGGTTTTCGGTCCGCCCGCCCCCGGGGGGTGCGGCCCCCGCGCGGGCCTCAGCCCGCCCCGGCCGCCGCGTCGCGCGGCACCAGCGGCTCCAGTTCGTGGCCTTCGGCGTGGACCAGCACAAACTCCGGGTCGGTGCGCCGGGCGGCCGCCAGCAGCCGGCCCATGACGTCGGCCGACAGGTCCAGGTCCAGCGCGGCGGCCACCCGCTCCTGGTGGTCGGCCAGGTCGGGCACCTCGTCCGCCACGGCCTCGGCGCGCAGGAGGGCGTGGGCCGCGCGCATGCCCGCCGCGCCCTCCCGCCACCGGCCCAGGCAGTCCGGCCACCACGGCGCGGCCACCACCAGGGTCAGCAGGTCGGCGAGGCTGTCGGCGACCAGGCTGGTCACGCCGTCGCTCGACAGGTACAGGACCGGGCGCTCCTCGCCCCCCTCGCCGCAGAGGAAGTAGCCGGCGCCCGACGCCCGGCCCGCGGCGGCCTCCTTGCGGGCGCCCGACCGCAGCTCCTCGTCCTCGCCGACCCAGTAGGGCCGGTCCAGGTCGAAGTCGAAGGGGTGGACGAGGAGGCCGGCCAGTTCGCGGTCGCCCCTGATGCGCTGGAGGAGGCTCATGGCGGGTGATCGTAGCGGCGCCGGCGGGGCGGCCGGTGACCGGCCGCCCGACCGCTCACCCGGTCAGGAAGCGGCTGACGCCGGCCGCGATCGCGTCGGCGGCGTCGGCCTGCCACCCGGGGTCGGCGAGGTTCTCGGCGTCGGTCGGGTTGCTCATGTTGCCGGCCTCCAGGAACACCTTGGGGACGTCGGACATGTTGAGCCCGCCGAGGTCGGTCCGCTCGTCCAGGCCCTCCTCGGCGATGTAGTCGGCGCGGGGCTGGCCGGTGCCGTCCTCGAACGCGTCGCGCAGGTCGGCGGCCAGGCGGCGCGAGGGCTCGGCGATGTCGTCGGTGTAGCCGGTGAGCACCCCCGGGGCGATGACGTGGAAGCCCCGGCCCGAGGGCGGTCCGCCGTCGGCGTGGATGGAGACCGCCGCGTCGGCGCCGGCGTCGTTGCCGATCTCCGCGCGCTCGTCCACGCACGGGCCCACGCCCGTGTTGTCCTCGCGGGTCAGCACGACCTCGGCGCCGTCGGCCTCCAGGCGCTCGGCCACCAGGGTGGACAGCTCCCAGGTGAACTCGTGCTCGGGGTAGCCGTCGTCGGTCTCGGCGCCCACCGTGTCGCACTCCTTGGTGGCGGGGCCGGCGGGCACCTGTTCGGAGATCGCCTCCGGGGCCTCGGCGTTGCCGCCGTTGTGGCCGGGGTCGACCACCACGGTCATGCCCGCCAGGGGCCCGCTCCCGCCCGGCTCCTCGGCCGCGGCCGACCCCCCGCCGCCGCGGCCGTCCTGCCCAGAGGCCGGATCCCCGGGTGCGGGGGCCGCCGAGGGGCCGGGCCGGGTGTCGCCCGACACGGCGGCGCACGCGGACAGGGTGAGGACGGCGGCCGCGGCGAACGGGGCGATTCGCCGCGTTCTCCCCGGGAGGGCGGAACTGGTGCGCATGATGACGGTTGGGGTCCTTGCGTCGGGGATGCGGGCGCGCAGACCAACCTAGCCGGTTTCAGGGAACGTTTTCGCGGAAGAACGCGTCATATCTTGAGTAGTGCAGCGGTTCCGCTCCGGGGGCCGCGCGGCCCGTGCCGCACCGCCGGGGCATTCGGACCACTCAGATGCCGAGGTGAAGACAATGCGCAAGTCCAACCGCGCCGCCGCGGGAGCCGCGGCCTGGCAGGCCGTGCAGCAGGCCGGCAGCGCCCGGCCGGGCGCGCCCACCGTGTGGGAGCGCGCCAGCGCCCTTCCGCGCATGCTCGGAGCCCGCATCCGCGGCCACTACGACGGCCTGTCGGGCTCGCGGCTGCTGCTGTACGTCCTGGGCGTCGTCTACGTCGCGTCGCCGATCGACCTGGTACCGGAGCTCTTCGTCCCCTTCCTCGGACTGGCCGACGACGTCGGCGTCGCCGTCTGGCTGGCCACCAGCCTGATGGCGGAGTCCGAGCGCTTCCTGCACTGGGAGCGGCGCGACAACTACGTCCAGGGGCACGTGGTCGACTGACCCCCGCCCCCGCCTTGTCCGGGACCCGCCGCTGCCTCGGCGGCGGGGCCCGCGCGCGCGAGCCCCCCGCCGACGGCGCCCCCGGGCCCATACCGGCTCCGGGCGGGCGGCCGCCCGGAAAGAGTTCGCGTCCTGCGGTGAAGCGATTCGACGGGTTGACGTCGCAGGACGCCGAAAGTGTCGAACACGCACCGGATCCGTCCGGTCTCCCCCCGTTGACGGGCCCGGGATCCGGTCCGCACACTGACGACGGCGTCACCGCGCGACCGCGCCCGCGCCGGCGTGCGGCGGACTCCCCCACCGTCCGCCCGGCCGCGCCGTGGTCGTCTCCGCGGCCAGCGGGCCGCGGCCGAGCGGGCTCATCCCCCACCCCGAGGAGCCTGACGTGACACCGGCACCTTCCCCGTCCTCCGCATGCCCGCCACCGCCCCCATCCGGCGCTTTCCGCCCCCTCACGGCCTTCCGCGCCGCCCGCCTCCGCCTGCCCGGCCCGCGCCGCGCCGCCTCGGCGGCCGCCGCCCTGCTGCTGGCGGCCCCGCTCACCGCGCTGGGCACCGCCGCCGCGCCCGGTACCGCCCTGGCCGACACCGGCTACACCTGGCGCAACGCCCAGATCCAGGGCGGCGGCTTCGTTCCGGGCATCGTCTTCAACGAGACCGAGCCGGACCTGATCTACGCGCGCACCGACATCGGCGGCGCCTACCGCTGGAACCCCGACACCGAGCGCTGGATCCCGCTGCTGGACTGGGTCGGCTGGGAGGACTGGGGCTGGACCGGCGTGGCCGGCCTGGCCACCGACCCGGTCGACCCCGACCGGGTGTACGCCGCCGTGGGCGGCTACACCAACTCCTGGGACCCCGACAACGGCGCGGTCCTGCGGTCCACCGACCGCGGCGAGACCTGGGAGGTCACCGAACTGCCGTTCAAGCTCGGCGGGAACATGCCCGGCCGCGGCGTGGAGCGGCTGTCCGTCGACCCCAACGACAACCGGGTCCTCTACCTCGGCGCCCCCGGCGGCAACGGCCTGTGGCGCAGCACCGACCACGGCGCCACGTGGTCCAAGGTCGCCTCCTTCCCCAACCCCGGCGACTACGTGGCCAACCCGGGCGACGGCTCCGGCTACTCCAGCGACAACCAGGGCGTGGGCTGGATCGCCTTCGACCGGAGCAGCGGCTCACCCGGCAGCCCCACCCCCGACGTCTACGTCGGCGTGATGGACAAGGAGAACACCGTCTACCGCAGCGGCGACGCCGGGCGGACCTGGGAGCGGGTGCCCGGCCAGCCCGAGGGCCACCTGGCCATCGAGGGCGTGGTCGACCACGAGAACGGGCGCCTCTACATCTCCACCAGCGACACCGGCGGCCCCTACGACGGCGGCAGCGGCGACGTGTGGCGGTTCGACTTCGCCACCGAGGAGTGGACCAACATCAGCCCGGTGCCCTCGGACTCGCCCGACAACCACTTCGGCTACGGCGGGCTGACCATCGACCGGCAGAACCCGGGGACCCTGATGGTGAGCACCCAGATCTCCTGGTGGCCCGACGTGCAGATCTACCGCACCACCGACGGCGGCGGCACCTGGACCCAGGCGTGGCGCTACGGCTCCTACCCCGAGCGGATCAACCGCTACGACCTGGACGTCTCCGCCGCGCCGTGGCTGACCTTCGGGGAGAACCCGCAGCCCCCGGTCACCTCGCCCAAGCTCGGCTGGATGACCCAGGCCATGGAGATCGACCCGCACGACTCCGACCGCATGATGTACGGCACCGGCGCCACCCTGTACGGCACCGACGACCTCACCGCCTGGGACGCCGGCCGGCGGTTCACCATCGAGGTCAAGGCCGCCGGGATCGAGGAGACCGCCGTCAACGACCTCGCGGCCCCGCCCGGCGGCGTGCCGCTCGTCTCGGCCCTGGGCGACATCGGCGGGTTCCGCCACGACGACCTCACCCAGGTCCCCGACATGATGCACACCCGGCCCTTCCACGGCAGCGTCACCTCGCTGGACTTCGCCGAGCGGGCGCCGCACACCTTCGTGCGGGTCGGCAGCAGCGACAACGCCGCCACCTCGCGCATCGCGCTGTCCACCGACGGCGGCGCCAACTGGTGGGCCGGCCGGCAGCCCGCCGGGGTCACCGGGCCGGGCACCGTGGCCATGGCGGCCGACGGATCGGCGGTCGTGTGGAGCACCGAGGGCGCCGGCGTGCAGGTCTCGACCAACTACGCGGGGTCCTGGCGCGCGTCGAGCGGGGTGCCGGCCGGGGCGCGGGTCGAGGCCGACCGGGTCGACCCCGACCGGTTCTACGCCTTCGCCGACGGCGGGTTCTACGTCAGCACCGACGGCGGCGAGACGTTCCGGAGCTCGGCCGCCGGCGGGCTGCCGCAGGGCGGCGGCAGCGTCCGCTTCGCGGCCGTCCCCGGGCGCGCGGGCGAGGTCTGGCTGGCGGGCGGAACCTCCGGCGGCGCCTACGGCATGTGGCGCTCGACCGACTCCGGCGCGACGTTCACCCCGGTCGCGGGCGTGGACGAGGCCGACACGGTCGGCTTCGGCAAGGCCGCGCCGGGCGCGGACCACCCCGCCGTCTACACCAGCGCCCGCATCGGCGGGGTGCGCGGCATTTTCCGCTCCGACGACGCCGGGGCCACCTGGCAGCGGATCAACGACGACGAGCACCGGTGGGCGTGGACCGGCGCGGCCATCACCGGCGACCCCGACGTCTACGGGCGGGTGTACGTGAGCACCAACGGCCGCGGGATCGTCTACGGCGACCCGGCCGGGGGCGGCTGACCCGGCACGGCGGAGGCGGCCGCGCGGGGGGCACCGCGCGGCCGCCCTCCGCACAGGCGCCTCCGCGCGTCCGGCCGGCGGCGCCGGTCAGCCCCCGCCGGCCGGCACCGCCGCACGCGGCGGCGGCAGCGGCAGCCGCCCGCCCTCCAGCGCGTCGACCATCGCCATGGCCCCGCCCCGCGCCGCCGCGCTCAGGCCCAGTACCGAGGGCTCGACCACGCAGCCGGCCGCGTCCGGGGCGAACGCCAACTCGCGCACCGCCGCCCGGCACTCGGGCAGCAGCCAGGGCGCCAGCGGCACGAAGTAGCCGCCGAGCACCACCGCTCCCGGGTTGAGCAGGTTGACCAGCAGGGCGGCGCCCCGCCCCAGCCAGGTCCCCGCGGCGCGCAGGGCGGCCACGGCCACAGGGTCGCCGGCGCCGGCGCGCTCGACGGCCGCCGCCACCAGGCCGGCCAGGTCGGCGCGGGTCAGCGCGCCCCCGGGGAAGCGGTCGGGCAGGGCCGAGCGCAGGATCGCCTCGATGCCCGCCAGCGCCTCCAGGCAGCCGCGCCGCCCGCAGCCGCACGCCGGGCCGTCCTCGACCATGCGGGTGTGCCCGATCTCGCCGGCGAACCCCGACGACCCGCGCAGCAGTTCGCCGTCGACCAGCACGCCCGCGCCGATCCCGACCTCGCCGGTGATGTAGACGAGGTCGCGGGTGCGCGCGCGGTGGCCGCTGCGGTACTCGGCCACGGCCCCGAGGTTGGCGTCGTTGTCCACGAGCACGGGCGGGGGCGCGGCCGGGGCCCCGGGCACCGCACCGGGAGAGGCCAGCAGCTCCAGCAGCCGGGCGCGCAGCGGCGTGTGCGACCAGCCCAGGTTGGGGGCGCGAGTGATTGTGCCGGTGGGGGAGTCGACCAGGCCGGGCACGCCCACGCTCACGCCGATGACCGCGCGGTCGCGCAGCGCGGGGTCGCCGGCCACCGCGCGCACCGCCTCGGCGATGCGCCGCGCGCAGGCGTCGGGTCCGGCCGCGCGGGCGTCGAAGGGCAGGTGCCGGGTGACCAGGTCGCGTTCGAGCAGGTCCACGGCGACGACCGACAGGTAGTCGACGTTGACCTCCAGGCCGATGGCGGCGATGGTGCGGTGGTCCAGGGCGAGCATGACCCCGGGGCGGCCCACGCGGCGCTCGGCGGACTCCCCGGTCTCGCGCAGCAGGCCGCGCGAGATCAGGTCGGCGACCAGGCTGGAGACGGTGGTCTTGTTCAGGCCGGTGGCGGCGGCGACGGCGGCGCGGGAGCAGGGCGCGAGGGCGCGCACGGCGCGCAGCACCAGCCCGAGGTTGGTCCCGCGGACGTCCTGCAGGCCGGCGGGGCCCGCGCCGACGTCGGGGATGTCGGCGGTGTGGGCCGGGCCGACCAGGTTGACCGGGCCGGCCGGGTCAGCGGCGCGGGCCGTGTGGGCCGTGTCTGCCATGCGGCCTCCCTCCCCCTTGGTCCGCCGCCCGGCGGAGCCGCGACGTGCGGCGGGGCCGCGGCGGGCCGGCCGCCGGGCGCCATCGCGAACATACCGATACCGCGCGCCCGGCGGCAAAGTTCGCGAGCCTGACACGGCGGCAGGCGGGCGCGGAGCGGCGGGGGCGGCAGGCGGGGTGCGGGGCGGGTCGGAAGGGCGCTGAGCAGCGGCTGAGGGGCCGCCGCGGGGCACGGAGGCGGCGGGCCGCCCCGGCGCGGGCGGCGGGAACGACGGAGGGCGGGCCACGCTGGGCGGCCCGCCCTCACCGAACGGGGATGTCTGCCCTCCCCGGTCGATCCCCCCGGAAGCGGCACATGCCGGGAGGGATCACTCCGAGCGCTGGTTGGGGATACCACTCAGCAGAGCACGGACCTCGGTCTCGCGGTAGCGGCGGTGGCCACCCAGGGTCCGAATCGAGGTCAGCTTGCCCGCTTTCGCCCAGCGCGTGACGGTCTTGGGGTCCACGCGGAACATGGTGGCGACCTCGGCAGGGGTCAACAGGGGCTCCGCCTCGGGCGTGCGAGTTGACATGTGTACGGCCTCTCCTCCTGGATCTGTGTGCCGATCCTGAGCCTTATCCTGGCACTTGGCTTGGATGTCCAATATTGCCCTTGTAGGTCTATATTGGCATCACCCGAGGTGATTGCGCGACCACTTAACGCGACTTTGTCGGATGGGAGGTCGCGAAGTCGCCCATGGTGCGCGTCACGCTGAGTGATTCTAGCGACACGTTTAGTGGCATGTGGCGTATTCGGTCAAAACTTCGTTCTCCGGCCCTGTTTTTCTCGATCCGGCGCGCCCGAAGTGCTACGGACGGCCGGACTGAAATTCGGTCGGCGGACGAGGTCGGGGGCCGCCAAACCGGCTCTGGCCAGGGGATTCACGGCCGCTGCGGATGCGGTGCGGGTGCCTGTCTACTCTCATCGACCGTGCTCCTGTGTCACGTACATCCGCGGCGCGCCACGGGGACCCGGTTACGCAGAGTGCACTGGGTGACCGGTCGAACACAGTCTATGTCAACCTCTATGGGTTGGTATGCCCAATTTCGAGAATGCTGACGCCGCCTGCGTGCCTCGTCCGGACATATCCGCCTGTCAGAGAGCAAGAATTCCACCGCGAGGAGTAAGAAACCTGGCGGCCAGGTTGTCGCTCGGCGTGGCGTGTCGGGTGCGGAACGTGAACTACCCTCGCGTTCGCGCTGGTGGAGCCGTGACCCTCAGTTGGCGTTCCGGAGGGCCTGGACCACCTTCCACCGCCGGCTGACCCGGTGGTACATCGCCGCGGCCAACTCGTGCTCGCCGGTCTGCAGCCCGGTGATCGCCGCCGCGACCTCGGCCACCGACTCGTCCTCGCGCAGGCTGTCGTCGTCGAGCAGGTGTACCAGGCCCGCGTAGTCCAACTCCAGCAGGCCCCTGGGGTGGGCCACCCCCAGCAGCCAGTCCTCCAGCCGCTCGGCCGCCGCCAGCGCCGGGCCCTCGCCCACGTGCTCGCGCAGCACCCGGATCGCCCGTTCCAGCCGCCGCCGCGCGTCGGCCACGCGGGCGACGTAGAGCAGGGTGCGCGGCGCCGGGCCCGCGCCGCCGGCCGGGTGGCAGGCGCGTCCCGGATGCCCGCCGTCGCCGTCGGCGCCCGCGCCGCCCAGCACCAGGCAGCGCTCCGCGGCGTCGAACGGCGCGAACCACGCCAGCGGCACCGTCCACGTGCTGGTCTGGATGAGCGTGCGCAGCGGCTCGCCGCGCTCGCGCCAGGCGCGGAAGCGCTCCTCGGTGTCGGCGGCCACCGCCTCCGGCAGGAACGCGGCGCTGATCCGGGCCGGGGTTTCGGTCCGAAACTCCCGCAGTGCCAGCCACGACCGGAGCCGGGTCTGCCAGGGGCAGATGTAGGTCTCGCCGTTCACCCGCCGCACGTAGGCGTCGCCGCTCTCGCACTCGGGGGCCGGGACGGGCGGCGAGGCCACCAGCCGGCGCAGGCTCTCGGCGTGCTCGGCGGCAACCGCGCCGCTGCGCCGGGGGCGCCGCGCCGACACCGCGTAGGCCCTCCAGTAGGCCCGCTCCTGCGGGGAGAACGAGGAGACCGGCTGGTAGATCCGGAGGTAGGCCGTGTAGGGCAGGCAGGGGTAGCGCGGCACGCAGGAATCGTGGCACACATCTCGCGCGCGGGTGCCCGCGGGGCGCGACCGGCGATCACCGGAGAGCGGGGGGCGGCCCGGACCGGCCGCGCCGCGGCCGATTGAACACCGCCTCGGCGGGAACGCTAGGGGGCACCGGTCCGTTGACCGGTGTGAACGACCCCGGCCGCGGGGCTCGGCGGCGCCCCGACACACCGGGGCGCAGCGCCGTGCGCGGTGCCGGATTGACCAGACACGCCCGAGCCGGAGCCGATCCGCCCCACCCCCGTGCACCGCGACCCGTTAGGCATGGGCGGCGTAGGCAGTTCGGATCCAAACCGGGTACGGTTGTATCCGTACGTAAGCTGGCGCCTGTCGTCAGTGCGGTGACGGCCGTCAGCCCGGCATTGCGGTTTTCTAGTGATCTGGGGTTTGTCCAAACCCAATCGTTGAGGGGGTCGAGCCAATGGGGCGCGGCCGAGCCAAGGCCAAGCAGCAGAAGGTCGCTCGGAGGCTGAAGTACAACTCCGGCGGTACCGACCTTGAGCGGCTGCGGGCAGAGCTGGGTGTCGCTGAGGAAGGTGGGGCACCGGCCAACGCGCCGGACCAGCCCTACGAAGACCCTTACGACGACCTGGTCGACCGTTATGCGGATCTAGCCGACGAGTACAGCCGCGACGACCCGACTGAGGACGACTCAGATCGTTCGGACAGCCTCCGCTGATCCGTCGCGTCGACCCGCCGGCAGCCTTACGCATCCGCATCACCGGGTCTGCTCCGCTGACACGCACACCTGCATATCCACATAGCCGGTTCGCGCCACCGCCGTGGCGCGAACCGGCTATGTGTATGCCCGCCGCCGGTAGGACCCCGCGCACGGCTCAGGGGTGGTCGCCCTCGAGCACGGCGCTCCCGGTGCCGGCGCGCACCTCGCCCAGCCGCCAGGCCGGCAGGCCGCGCTCGGCGAGCAGCGCCACGGCGCGCTCGGCCTGGGCCGCCGGCACGACCGCCGCCATGCCCACGCCCATGTTGAACGTCGCCTCCATGTCCGCGCGCCCCACCTTGCCCAGCTGGGCCAGGAACGGGAACACCGCGGGCGGGGTCCAGCTCGCGCGGTCCAGCACGGCGTCGAGGTGGTCGGGCAGCGACCGCGCCAGGTTGGCGGCGAGCCCGCCGCCGGTGATGTGGGCGAACGCGTGCACCTCGACCTCGGCGGCCAGCGCCAGGCAGTCTTTGGCGTAGACCCGGGTGGGGGTCAGCAGCTCCTCGCCCAGCGCCGCGCCGAACTCGTCGATGTGGGCGTCCAGCCGCAGTCCGGCCTCGTCGATCACCCGGCGCACCAGCGAGTACCCGTTGGAGTGCAGGCCCGAGGACGCCATGGCGATCACGGCGTCGCCCTCGCGGACCCGCTGCGGGCCCAGCACCGCGTCCTCCTCGACCACGCCCGTGCCGGCTCCGGCCAGGTCGTACTCGTCCGGCCGCATGGCGCCGGGGTGCTCGGCGGTCTCGCCGCCGATGAGGGTGCACCCGGCCTGGTGGCAGCCCTCGGCGATCCCCGAGACGATCTCGGCGATGCGCTCGGGCACCACCTTGCCGCAGGCGATGTAGTCGGTCATGAACAGCGGCTCGGCGCCGCAGACCACGAGGTCGTCCACGACCATGCCGACCAGGTCGACGCCGATGGTGTCGTGCCGGTCGAAGCGCTGGGCCAGCAGCACCTTGGTGCCCACGCCGTCGGTGGAGGTGGCCAGCAGCGGCGCGCGGTACCGGGCGGTGTCGAGCCGGAACAGCCCGGCGAACCCGCTGGCGTCGGCGACCTGCTCGGGCCGCCGGGTGCGGGCCACGTGCGCCTTCATCAGCTCCACGGCGCGGTCGCCGGCGGCGATGTCGACACCGGCGGCGGCGTAGGCCGGCGGGGTGGCACCCTCTGCCACGCGAATCCTCATCTCTGTCGTCGGATGCCGGCCCGGCGGTCCGCCCTCCGCGCACGCCGCAGGGGCGTGGCGGGAAAGGGCGTCCGCGCGGGGCGGCGGGGCGGCGGTCAGCGGCGGGCGGCCAGCGGGGGCTGGTCGGCCACGCCGGGCGTGCCGCAGGACTTCTCCAGCAGGTACTTGCCCCGGGAGTCCTCATCGACCTCGATGGGGTACTCGCCGTCGAAGCAGGCGCGGCACAGCCGGTCCTTGGGGACGCGGGTGGCCTCGACCAGTTCGTCCAGGGCGATGTAGGCCAGGGAGTCGGCGCCGATGGAGTCGCGGATCTCCTCGGTGGAGAGGTTGCCCGCGATCAGCTCGGACTTGGTCGCGAAGTCGACGCCGTAGTAGCAGGGCCACATCACCGGCGGGCTGGAGATGCGCACGTGGACCTCCGCGGCGCCGGCGTCGCGGAGCATGCGCACCAGCGCGCGCTGGGTGTTGCCGCGCACGATGGAGTCGTCCACGACCACCAGCCGCTTGCCGGCGATCACCTCGCGCAGGGGGTTGAGCTTGAGCCGGATGCCCAGCTGGCGCAGGGTCTGGCTGGGCTGGATGAAGGTGCGCCCCACATAGGAGTTCTTCACCAGGCCCTGGGCGAAGGGGATCCCGCTGCCGTCGGCGTAGCCCACGGCGGCCGGGGTGCCCGACTCGGGAACGGGGATGACGAGGTCGGCGTCGGCGGGGTGCTGGCGGGCCAGGCGGCGGCCGACCTCCACGCGGGCGGAGTTGACGCTGCGCCCGGCGATGGTGGTGTCGGGACGGGCGAGGTACACGTACTCGAACAGGCAGCCCTTGGGCGCGGCGGGGGCGAACCGCATCGAGCGGACCCCGCGGTGGTCGACCGTGATCATCTCGCCGGGCTCGATCTCGCGGTCGAAGACGGCGCCGACGATGTCGAGGGCGGCGGTCTCGCTGGCCACGGCCCAGCCGCCGTCCAGGCGGCCCAGCACCAGCGGGCGGATGCCCTGGGGGTCGCGGGCGGCGTAGAGGGTGTGCTCGTCCATGAAGACCAGCGAGAAGGCGCCCTTGACCTGCGGCAGGAGTTCGAGGGCGGCTTCCTCGGTGCTGCGGTCGGGGTTGTGGGCGAGCAGGCCGGTCAGGACCTCGGTGTCGGTGGTGGCGCCGCGCCGCTCGTTGGGCAGCATGGCCGCCAACTCGGGCGTGTTGATCAGGTTGCCGTTGTGGCCCAGCGCCAGCCCGCCGTCGCGCGCGGTGTAGAAGGTCGGCTGCGCGTTCTCCCACACCGGCGAGCCGGTGGTGGAGTAGCGGCAGTGGCCGATCGCCAGGTGCCCGCGCAGGGAGTCGAGGGTGGCCTCGTTGAAGACCTGGGAGACGAGTCCCATGTCCTTGTAGACGACGATCCGCTCGCCGTCGCTGAGGGCGATGCCCGCGGACTCCTGGCCGCGGTGCTGCAGAGCGTAGAGGCCGAAATAGGTGAGCTTGCTGACTTCTTCGCCGGGCGCCCAGACCCCGAAGACCCCGCAGGCGTCCTGCGGTGCGCGGTCGTGCGGGTCGGTTTCCATGGTGAGCCGGCCGTCGGGATGCGACACGCTTTCAGCTTAGTGCCTGATCATCCAGACCGGGTCCAGCGGGGTGCGAGGTGGGCGGCCACAGGGGCAGCAGCCAGGACAGATCCGCCCGCACCCCGCTGGCCGACAGGGTTCCCGCGGCGGTCTCGGCGCTCCAGGTGGTCTCGCCCACAGCCAGCGCCAGCCAGGTCAGCGGGTCGGTCTCGACCACCCCGGGCGGGGTGCCGCGGGTGTGCCGGGGGCCCTCGACGACCTGGACGGCCCCGTAGGGCGGCACCCGGACCTCCAGGCTGTGGCCGGGGGCGCGCTCGGCCAGTTCGGCCAGCGTGCCGCGCACCGCCGCGCGCACGGCGGCGCGCTCGGGCTCGGCGCCGGCCGCGCGGGCGCGCAGCACGGCGTCGGCGCAGGCGCTGAGGACGAGCGAGGGCCGGTCGGGGCCGGCGTAGGGCGGCAGGCCCAGGGCGGCGAGCTGGGTGTCGAGCGCGGTGCGCAGGGCGGCGTGGCGCCGCTGGGCGGCGGTGGGCTTGGCCGGCATGCCGCCGAGCATAGTGAGGGGCGGCGACGGCGCGGGTGGGGCCGGGGAGGGCGGGACGGCGGCGCGGCGGTTCGTGGCGTAACTTGCCGTTCGCGGCTCCTGCGGGGAAACTGTCGATCAAGGGAAAAAGCAGAGACCGAGGCGTGAACAGATCGTTCCGCCACGGTGACGCGCCGGGCGTGGTGGCAGCTGGGGCATGTGTTCTACTGTGATTCGCGTCCTGTTCGCGTGTCTCTTCACCCGCCGCACCGGGGGCCGAGGGCGTCGACGCCGCCACGCGGCCCGTTCATCCGGGGTGGCTAAGATGAATGCTCCACTACGTCGGTGTTTGCGGCCGATCATGTAGTTCAAGTGAACAACGAGTAAAACCGCCCCTGGGTCGCGGTACGGGGGTGCCGCGCGGGCGCGCCCGCATCAGCGGAGTGACCCTTTTGCCCGATTAGTGCCCATAGCATCCCTGAATGAGGACGATCCCCGCACTTCGGGAGATAGATGTGCGTCTGCGCCTGACTCCGCGTGATGACAGCTACTTCGAGATGTTCGCCGACTCCGCGAACAACCTCGTCATCGCCGCGCGCCTGCTGGTGGAGCTGATCAGCGACGGCGCCGACCGCGATGCCATCGGCGAGAAGATGCGCGCCTGCGAGCACGCCGGCGACGAGAGAACGCACGCCATCATGCGGAGGCTCAACGAGAGCTTCGTGACCCCCTTCGACCGAGAGGACATCTACCGGCTGGCCTCCTGCCTGGACGACGTCATGGACTCCATGGAGGCCGCGGTCGACCTGATCGGGCTCTACGGACTGGAGCGGCTGCCCAAGGGCATCATCGACCAGATCGAGGTCCTGGAGCGCGCGGCCGAACTCACCGCCGAGGCCATGCCCCGGCTGCGCTCCATGAAGGACCTCACCCGGTACTGGATCGAGATCAACCAACTGGAGAACCAGGCCGATCAGATCTACCGCCGCCTCCTCGCCAACCTGTTCAGCGGGGAGTACGACGCCCTGACCGTGCTCAAGCTCAAAGACGTGATCGAGGAGTTGGAGACCGCGGCCGACGCGTTCGAGCACGTCGCCAACACGGTCGAGAGCATCGCGGTCAAGGAGTCCTGACCGAGCCGAGTCCCTAGGCCCCGCCCCGTGCCCTTCGCCACGCTCCTCGACATGCCCCTCGAAACCGCCTACCTGGCCGCCGTCGTCCTCGCCGCCCTGGTGTTCGCCTACACCAACGGCTTCCACGACGCACCCAACTCCTTGGCCACCGCCGTCTCGACCCGGGCACTGGGGCCGCGCGCCGCCGTCATCATGGCGGCGTGCATGAACGTGATCGGCGCCTTCCTCGGCGAGGGCGTCGCCCGCACCATCAGCCGCGACATCATCGTCCAGCCCCAGGGCACCGACGGCCTGACCGTGCTGATGGCGGCGCTGGTCGGCGCGGTCGCCTGGAACATCCTCACCTGGTACATGGGCATGCCGTCGTCGTCCTCCCACGCCCTGATCGGCGGCATGATCGGCGCGGCCCTGGCCTCGGCCACCAGCGTGCGCTGGTCGGGGGTGGCCACCGACTTCGCGCTGCCGATGGTGGTCTCGCCGCTCATCGGCGGCTTCCTGGGCTACGCGGTGATGCTCGCGATCCTGTGGACGTTCCGCTCGGCCAGCGTGCGCCGGACCAACCGGCAGTTCAAGATCGCCCAGAGCGTGTCGGCCGCCGCGATGGCGCTGGGCCACGGCCTGCAGGACGCGCAGAAGACCATGGGCGTGGTGGTGCTGGCCCTGATCGCGGTGGACGTCCACAGCGCCGCCAGCGCACCCGGCGGGGACGGCTACGACGTCCCGCTGTGGGTGGTGTGCGCCGCCGCCGCCGCGATGGCGCTGGGCACGCTCACCGGCGGCTGGCGGATCATGCGCACCCTGGGGCGGCGGGTGATCGAGCTGGACCCGCCCAAGGGGTTCGCCGCCGAGAGCACCGTGGCCGTGGTCTCCTACGCCACCTCGTTCATCTGGCAGGTGCCGATCTCCAACACCCACATGATCACCTCGGCGATCGTGGGCGTGGGGGCCGCCCGCCGCCTGTCGGCGGTGCGCTGGGGCGTGGCCGGCAACATCGTCGCGGTCTGGCTGGCCACCCTGCCCGGCGCGGCGCTCGTCGCGGCGGCGGCGTTCTACCTGCTCGACCTCGCCCTGCCGGGCTGAGCCGGCCGCACCGCCGACCGACCCTTCCGCTCCCCGC
This sequence comes from Streptomonospora nanhaiensis, assembly GCF_013410565.1. Taxonomy (NCBI): domain Bacteria; kingdom Bacillati; phylum Actinomycetota; class Actinomycetes; order Streptosporangiales; family Nocardiopsidaceae; genus Streptomonospora; species Streptomonospora nanhaiensis. The sequence goes on along the minus strand of NZ_JACCFO010000001.1, from coordinate 3,301,099 downwards.
GGCGCCGCCCGCGACGCGAACGGGCGGGGGCGGGCGTGTGCCCCGCCCCCGCCCGTTCCCGCGGGGTCCCGGCCGATCAGCCGAAGCGGCCGGTGATGTAGTTCTCGGTCTCCTTCTTGTCGGGCTTGGTGAAGATCTTGTTGGTGTCGCCGATCTCGATGAGCTTGCCGGGCTTGCCGGTGTCCTCGACGTTGAAGAAGGCCGTGCGGTCGCTGACGCGGGCCGCCTGCTGCATGTTGTGGGTCACGATGACGATCGTGTAGTTCTCCTTGAGCTTGGAGATCAGGTCCTCGATCGCCAGCGTGGAGATGGGGTCCAGGGCCGAGCAGGGCTCGTCCATCAGCAGGACCGCCGGCTCCACGGCGGTGGCCCGCGCGATGCACAGCCGCTGCTGCTGACCGCCGGACAGGCCCGCGCCCGGCTTGTTCAGCCGGTTCTTGACCTCGTCCCACAGGTTGGCGTCGCGCAGCGAGCGCTCCACGATCTCGTCGGCGCGGCGCTTGCTGATGCGCTGGTTGTTCAGCTTGGCGCCGGCCAGCACGTTGTCGTAGATCGACATCGTGGGGAAGGGGTTGGCGCGCTGGAACACCATGCCGATCTCGCGGCGCACGGCCACGGGGTCGACGGAGGGGTCGTAGATGTCGATGTCGTCGAGCATCACCTTGCCGGTGACGCTGGCGCCCGGCGTGACCTCGTGCATGCGGTTCAGCGTCCGCAGGAAGGTGGTCTTGCCGCAGCCGGAGGAGCCGATGAAGGCGGTCACCGAGCGGGGCTCGATGGTCATGTTCACGTTCTCGACCGCGTGGAACTTGCCGTAATAGACGTTCAGGTCGGAGACGTCGATTCGCTTGGCCACTGGATGTCCTCGGAATACCTCTGGTTGGGAGTGGTGTGGTCGTGCGGGCGGTGTCAGCGGCCCAGCTTGGGTGAGAAGAAGCGCGACACCAGTCGGGCGGCGAGGAACAGCAGCATCACGACCAGGATCAGCGTCAGCGCCGCCGCCCAGGCGCGCTCCTCGGAGAACACGCCGGCGTCGCCGGAGGACCCCATGGCGCGGACCTGCTGGTAGATGAAGACCGGGAGACTCATCATCTGGCCTTCGGCCGGATTGGCGTTGATGCGGGTCGAGGACGTCCCCGCGGTGAGGATCAGCGGAGCCGTCTCCCCGATAACGCGGGCGAGGGCGAGCATGATTCCCGTGGTGAGCCCGGCCACCGCCGTCGGCAGGACCACCTTGACGATGGTGAGCCACTTGGGCACGCCCAGCGCGTAGGAGGCCTCGCGCAGGTCGGCCGGCACCAGCCGCAGCATCTCCTCGCTGGAGCGCACCACGACCGGGATCATCAGCACGGACAGCGAGATCGCGCCCGCCAGGCCGTTGGTCTGGCCGGGCCCGAAGATCATGATCCACAGCGCGACCACGAACAGGCCGGCCACGATCGAGGGGATGCCGGTCATGACGTCCACGAAGAACGTGATGGCGGCCTTGAGGCGGCCGCGGCCGTACTCCACGACGTAGATGGCGGTGAGCAGGCCCACCGGCACCGAGATCGCCGTGGCGATGCCGGTGATCACGAGCGTGCCGACGATGGCGTGGTAGACGCCGCCGGCGTCCATGCTCGGGATGACCCCGTTCATGGAGACCGACAGGAAGTACAGGTCGAACCGGCGGATGCCGTTGATCACCACGGTGGACAGCAGGGAGACCAGCGGCACCATGGCCAGCACGAAGCAGCAGTAGACCACCCCGGTCACCAGGCGGTCCGTGGCCTTGCGGCCGTTCTCCACGACCGCCGAGACCACCACGACGGCGATCAGGTACAGCAGCGCGGTCAGCACCGCCGCCGAGGCCGGGTGGAAGGACCCCAGGGCGAACAGGGCGCCCGACACGAGGGCCGCGCAGGCCACCAGCAGCACGGGGGGGAACCAGCCCGGCAGGGTCCGGGTGTGCATCGACGCCGTCCGCAGCGAGGGCCCCTCGCCCGGGGCGCCGGTGGCGGTGTTCTCAGTGGCGGTGGTCATCACACAAACTCCTTGCGCCGCGAGACGACGAAGCGCGCACCCATGTTGACGGCCAGGGTGATCGCGAAGAGGACGAGGCCGGCCGCGATCAGCGCCGAGACGCCGAACCCGCTGGCCTCCGGGTACTCCAGCGCGATGTGCGCGGCGATGGTCTGGTTGCCGCTCTGCAGCAGGAACGGCGAGATCACCAGCGACGGCGAGAGGATCATGGCCACCGCCATGGTCTCGCCGAGCGCGCGGCCCATGCCCAGCATCGCGCCGCCGATGACGCCGGGGCGCCCGAACGGCAGCACGGCCATGCGGATCATCTCCCAGCGGGTGGCGCCCAGGGCCAGCGCGGCCTCCCGGTTGGCCTGCGGCACCTGCTGGAACACGTCGCGGGACATCGCGGTGATGATCGGCAGGATCATGACCGCCAGGACCAGGCCCGCGCTCAGCATGGTGCGGCCGGTGGAGGAGACCGGGCCGGCGAACAGCGGGATCCAGCCCAGGTAGGACTCCAGCATCCCGTAGAACGGCCGCAGCTCGCCGACCAGGTAGACCACGCCCCACAGGCCGTAGACGACGCTGGGGATGGCCGCCAGCAGGTCGACCACGTAGCCCAGCACGGCGGCCAGGCGGCGCGGCGCGTAGTAGACGATGAACAGCGCGATCCCGATGGCGACCGGCGTGGCCAGCACGAGCGCGATGAGCGCGGCGAGCACGGTGCCGAAGATCAGCGCCGCGACGCCGAACCGGGGCTCCTCACTGGTGTTGGGGTCCCACTCGGTCGAGGTGAGGAAGTTGCCGGTGTTCGCCATGAGGGAGGGCACCGACTGGATGAGCAGGAAGGTGGCGACGCCGGCCAGGATCAGCAGGATCAGGATGCCCGCTCCTCGGGCAGAGCCGGCGAAGACGACATCGCCCAGCCGACGCTTGCCCTTGGGTATGCGGGCCGTCGCAGACGAGTCCGTGGTGGTCATGTGAGACTCCGGTCGATTTCGGTCATGGTTCGCCGCCGGGCGACGTGGGGCCGTGCCGCATGCGTCAGGGTCATGCGGCCCAAGGTGGCGCGGTGCGCCGCGCCGATCACATTCTGGTGGGCGGACGGAGCGCTTCTGCCACCGGCCACCGGCCCAGACATGCGAAAACCGCCGACGGCGGGGCCCGCACCTCGCGGTGCGCGCCCCGCCTCAGCGGACGACATCAGCAAGCCGACGATCAGTTCGATCAGGAGGCCGCGGAGATCTGCTCGATGGTGCCGGTCAGGGCGTCGCGGGTCTCCTGGCTCAGCGGGGCGGCACCGGCCTCGTCGGCCGCGGCCTGCTGGCCCTCCTCGCTGACCACGTAGCTGAGGAAGCTCTTGACCAGGTCGGCCTCGGCCTGCTCCTCGTACTCCATGCAGGCGACGTGGTAGGACACCAGGACGATCGGGTAGACGCCCGCCTCGTCGGTGGTGTAGTCGAGGTCGATCGCGTGGTCGTTCTCGGTGTTCTCCTCGCGGGGCTGCGAGGCGTCCACGATGGCGGCCGCGGCCTCGGGGCTGTACTCGACGAACTCCTCACCCACGCCCACGGCGACGGTGCCCAGCTCGCCCACGTGCGAGGCGTCGACGTAGCCGATGGTGCCCTCGCCGCCCTCGATGGCGTTCACCACGCCCGAGGAGCCCTGGGCGGCCTCGACCGGGTCGATGGGCCAGTTGCCGCTGACCTCGTGCGGCCAGTTGTCGGGGGCCGCCTCGGCGAGGTAGGCGACGAAGTTCTCGGTGGTGCCGGACTCGTCGGACCGGTTCACCGGGACGATCTCCTGGTCGGGGAGCTCGACGTCGGGGTTCTCCTCGGCGATCGCGTCATCGTTCCAGTTGGTGATCTCCTGGTTGAAGATGTCCGCGATGACCTCGGGGGTGAGGTTCAGGCTGTCGACGCCCTCAAGGTTGAAGGCGACGGCGATCGGGGCGATGTAGGCGGGGAGGTTCACAACCTCGGAGCCGTTGCAGCGCTCCGTGGCGTCCTCGGTCTCGGCCTCGTCCAGCGCGGCGTCGGAGCCCGCGAAGGCCACGCCGCCCTCGATGAACTGGGAGCGCCCGGCACCCGAGCCCACGGCGTCGTACTCGACGACGGAGCCCTCGCAGGCGCCCTCCCAGACGGCCTTCCAGGCCGCCATGGCGTTCTCCTGCGAGCTGGCGCCCGCGCCGGAGAGGGTGCCGCCGCCGTCGACACACTCGACGTCGCCGGCCTGCGGGGCGGCGGAGCCGTCGCCGCCGTTGCCGGTCGGGTTGTCGCTACCGCAGGCGGAGAGAGCAAGCGTGCCGGCGAGGGCGATCCCCGCGAACTGGCCGTACTTGGAGAGCTTCACAGCCCCGACGTCCTTCCTTTGGACTTCGTCACCTTTGGGCGAGCCCGGTCGATGACCTCGCCAAATGTGAAGGTAGGGACGAGAAGTGACGAGTTCTCCCAACCAGAGTGAACGCAAAGTGAACGACGGTACGAGGCTGCAAGAAGAAAAGTAAGCTCTTTGATGGCTGTGGGGTTAACCACGTCAAGGTCACGGCAATATCACGCCGACACGCCGTACGCCACCTGGGCGCGTCACCCGCGATCGGCGCGCCGTCACCCTCTGTGCCGTGACCCAATCGAAACCGCAGGTCGCGGCGGTGGGGCCGGTTGCTCTCCGCTCACGGGGCGGCGTACATCACATCGGCGTCCCACACCGAGAACCCCAGGGACTCATACAGCCGCACCGCGGCGCGGTTCTCCTCGTCGACGTACAGCAGCACCCAGGGCAGCCCGCGGTCGCGCAGGTGGCGCAGCCCGATCAGGGTCAGCACCCGCCCCAGGCCGGTGCGCCGCCAGGCCGGGCGCACGCCCACCACGTAGACCTCGCCCACGGGTTCCTCGGCCAGCCCCGCGCCGTCGGCGTGCACCTTGGTCCAGTGGAACCCGGCCACGGCCCCCGTGGCGGTCTCCTCGGCCACGAAGAAGCCCTCCGGGTCGAACCAGTCCTCGGCCGCGCGCTGGCGCAGGTCGGCCGCTGTGAGCGCGCCCTGCTCGGGGTGGTCGGCGAACGCCTCGGCGTTGGCGGCCACCCACGCGTCGTCGTCGGCGCCCGGCCGGAACGGCCGGATGACCAGCTCACGGGCCACGGTGTCGGAGAGCACCGGCTGGGGCAGCACCGCCTCGCCCAGCGCGGAGCCGGGGTCGCCGCCGCGCAGCCGCAGCCGCATCTTCAGCAGCCCCCGCGCCTGGGACCACCCGGCCGAGCGCGCCAGCGCCACGGCGCCCTCCAGCCGGCCGTGCGCCCATACGCGCACCCCCTCGGGGGCGGCGTCGGCGGCCAACGACCGCAGCAGCGCCCCGCCCAGCCCGGCCCGCCGCTCCGGCGGGGCCACCACGAGTTCGCCGGAGTCGGGCGCGCCCGGGGCGCGCTCGGCGTAGCCGAAGCCGGCGAGCCGGCCGCCGGGGCCCTGCGCCAGGTGGAAGCGGGCGGTGCCGCGCGGCGCGCCGTGGCGCACGCGCAGCAGGGTCTGCTCCGACAGCGGGGCGACGCCGTCGTGCGCGCGGGCGGACTCGGCGAGGTCGAGCACCGCCCGGGTCTCGGCGGGCTCCAGGGTGTCGGTGATGCGGACGTGGCTCATGGTCTTCGAGCCTAGACGGCGGGAGCGGGCGCGCGCCGACCGCCACGGGACGACCGGGCCGTGGGGGAGCGCGGGCGCGCGGGGCGCGGGGGCCGGGTGCGGCGCGGGGGTCAGCGCTTGCGGCGGCGGCCCCGGTAGGCCGTGGGGCCGGTGCGCACCCGGCGGGCGGGCGCCAGCGGCGTGGAGAACAGCAGCAACAGCAGCAGGAACAGCAGCAGCACGGCCGGGGTGACCGCCGACGCGGGGGAGGACTCGCGGGCGGCGACCTCGCTGGTGCCGTCGGATTCGCCCTCGCCGGGTTCGACGGTGGGGAGGTCGGCCAGCGGGTCGTCGCCGGAGGGCGGCTCCAGGCCGGGCAGCAGGGGATCGCCCTCGGGGAGTTCGGGGAGGTCGGCGGGGCCGTCGCCGAGGCCGCCGCGGCTCTCGGGCGCGCCGAGGTCGTCGCGGGTGGTAACCGGGCTGTGCGGGGGCGCGGTGGACCCGCCGCGCCCGGTGCCCGATCCGCCGCGGTCGCCCGTTCCGCCGCGGTTGTCGGATTCGGAGCCGCGGTCGCCGCCGCCCGAGGAGCCGCCGCCGTCGGAGCCGCTCGGTGGCGGCGGCGAAGAGGACTGCGGCGGGGAGGACGGCGGCGTGGTGGAGGGCGTGGGGGTGGGGGTCGGTGTGGGCTCGGGTTGGCGGATTCGCACCGTGAACGGCGCGATGGTCTGGGTGGTGGAGTGGTAGGGGCCGGTGTAGTCGGCGCAGTCGCGGTCGGCGGCGATGACGGCGTAGCTGAGCCGGGCCGTGACCCGGACGACGTCGGCCTCGGAATCGGGCTTGCCGCTGACCACGGCGGTGGCCGGGGGCTCCGGCTCCGTCAGCTCCTCGGCGGTGAACCCGTTGTCGACGGTGAGGTCGCCCAGGCACACCCGCTCGGTCAGCGGGTCGGCGCCGCCGGGGGAGACGGTCAGGGTGGACTCGGCCGGCTGGCCGGGGTCGACGGTGGCCGCCGCCGGGGCGAAGCTGAGCAGGGGGGCGTCGGACGCCGCGGCCGGCGGCGCGAACCCCACCAGGCCCGAACCCACGACCAGGGTTCCGACGGGCAGCGCGGCGGCCAGGCGCAGGGGCAGGGGGAAGCGGGTCGGGGGGAGCCGCTTGCCGCGCGACATGGCGTTGCCTCCTCGGTCAGGGCGCCGCTGGTGCGTGGCCGGCGCCGCCCGCGAGGTCATGGTCACGTGGAGCAGGGGAGCGGTCACGCACGCCGACACTGCTAACGCATCCTAGACAATCCCGGGCCCGTAAACGAGACCCCGCACACAGGCACCGGGGACGGCGCGGCGGTGCCGCGGCCCCGGTGGCGGCGGTGTCGTCGCAGGTCGGCGCGGGGCCGGCGGCGTCAGCCGGAGGCGGGGGCGGTGTGCGGGGAGTCCTCGGTGCGGCCGTCGCGCTGGGCGGAGGGGTCGGCGGCCTTGGTGGCGGGGTCGGGCACGAACCGGTAGCCGACGTTGCGCACGGTGCCGATCAGGGACTCGTACTCGCTGCCCAGCTTGGCGCGCAGCCGCCGCACGTGGACGTCGATGGTGCGGGTGCCGCCGAAGTAGTCGTAGCCCCAGACCTCCTGCAGCAGCTGGGCGCGGGTGAAGACCCGGCCCGGGTGCTGGGCGAGGAACTTCAGCAGCTCGAACTCCTTGAAGGTGAGGTCGAGGATGCGCCCGCGCAGCCGCGCGATGTAGGTGGCCTCGTCGATCACGAGGTCGCCGCGGCGGATCTCGTCGGGGTCGTCGGCGCCGGAGTCGGCCTGCCCGATCGCCAGCCGCAGCCGGGCCTCGACCTCGGCCGGGCCGGCGGAGGTCAGCAGGAAGTCGTCGATCTGCCAGTCGGGGGTGAGCGCGGCGACACCGCCCTCGGTCAGGACGGCGAGCAGCGGGCAGTCCAGGCCCGTGGTGTCGAGCAGGCGGCAGAAGTTGCGGACCGTGGCGAGGTCGGTGCGGGCGTCGACGAGGATGGCGTCGACGGGCATGCTGGACGACCGGTCGGCACCCGTGGACAGCAGCGCGCCCGCCTCGGCCGGCGCGACGCGCACCGAGTGCAGGAGCAGACCGAGAGCGGGTAGGACGTGGTCGGACGGTTCGTTGGAGTTCGTCAGCAGCAGCAGGTGGCTCATGCGTCTCTTCCCGTCACCCCGCGCAAGGCGGTTGTGGTCGAAGGCGCCGTTGCCCCCGCCGGAGAAATAATGAAGTGTTCGCCTCCGAGACCACCAAGGATAATCAACCGATGCTGAACGGAACCATCCGCTACTGGGCCGCGGCCAAGGAGGCCGCCGGCACGGCCGAGGAGCCCGTGACCGGCGCCACGCTGGCCGAGGTCCTGGAGCAGGTGCGCGCCGCGCACGGCGGCGACGATCGGCTGCTGAGGGTCCTGGAGCGCTCGTCCTTCCTGGTGGACGAGTACCCCGTGGGCACGCGGCCACACGACCAGGTGCAGTTGCGCGAGGGCAGCGTGATCGAGGTGCTGCCGCCCTTCGCGGGCGGCTGACCCGCTTTGGGGCGCGCGCCGCGCACGGCGGCGAGCGCCATGTCACAGGGGGCGCCGGTCACACGACCTGGCGGCCCGGACCACACGCGGAGCGGGGCGGCCCGCCGCGGCGCGGCGACGAACGGGAAGGGGGCGCCGATGTTCGGCAGGCGCAGGCGGGGGGAGGCCCCGGCGGCGGGCCGCACGGTGACCATGCTCGGCAAGGAGGGCTGCCACCTGTGCGCCGAGGCGCTGGCGGTCATCGAGCGGGTCACCGCCGAGGTGGGCGCGGCCTACGAGGTCCGCGACCTCGCCGACGCCACGCAGGAGGAGCGCGACGACTACTGGGACAAGGTCCCCGTGGTCTTCGTGGACGGCGAGCAGCACGACTTCTGGCGGGTCGACGCGGACCGGCTGCGGGCCGCCCTCACCGGCCGCGTCCGGCGCTGAGGCCCCGCCCGCCGGCGGGCGGGGCGGCGCCGACCGGGCGGCGCGTGTCAAGGGGGGCGCGGGCGGCCCGATCCGGCCGTCCACCGTTGGCCACCCCACTTTGTGCGCGCGTTCACAAGGGCGTAATCTGAGAGGCGGAATCCCAACCGGCCGGGGGCAGGGGAGCCGAACATCAGGGCCGTCGAGCGCCCGTGCCGACCGGACCAGTCGACGTGGCTGTCCCGACTGTGTCGACAGTCGACCGCCGCCCAGGAGCGCACGCCAGTGACCCCCCCTTCACCACGGCCCCGCGACCGGGGCATCCCCGAGGCGACTGTCGCGCGCCTCCCCGTCTACCTGCGCGCCCTCCAGGCCCTGGACGAGCGCGGGATCCCCACCGTGTCCTCGGAGCACCTCGCCGAGACCACCGGGGTCAACTCCGCCAAGCTCCGCAAGGACCTCTCCCACCTGGGGTCCTACGGCACGCGCGGGGTGGGCTACGACGTGGAGTACCTCATATACCAGATCTCGCGTGAGCTTGGTCTCACCCAGGACTGGTCGGTGGCCATCGTGGGCGTGGGCAACCTGGGGCGCGCGCTGGCCAACTACGGGGGCTTCGGCACCCGCGGATTCCGCATCGCGGCCCTGCTCGACGCCGACGAGTCGGTGCTGGGCGACCGGGTCGCGGGCCTGGCGGTCGGGCATATCGACACCCTCGCCGACGTTGTGCGCGAGGAGAACGTGTCGATCGGCGTGATCGCCACACCCGCCGCCGCCGCGCAGGACGTCTGCGACCGGTTCGTCGAGGCGGGCGTGACCAGCGTGCTCAACTTCGCACCGGTGGTACTCAATGTGCCTCCGGGCGTCGATGTGCGTAAGGTCGACTTGTCCATCGAACTGCAGATCCTGGCCTTCCACGAGCAGCGGAAGGCGGACGGCCACGCGGGCCCCGAGCTGATCGGCGGCGATCCCGCGTGAGGGGGGCCGCGCAGGGGGCAGCACGGACGGAAGAGGGGGCGCCCCCGCGCGTGCGGGGAACCTCGCAGGTACGGAGCAGCGGAACGCCGCCCGCATTGGAGTGCAGATGAGTGTCCTCGCCGTTGGGCTGAGCCACCGGAGTTCGCCCGTGGCGCTTTTGGAGCGCGTCGCCATGGAGGGGCAGACGCGCCTGAAGGTCATGTCGGAGATGGCGGCGGCGCCCTCGGTCAACGAGGTGCTCATGGTCTCCACGTGCAACCGCACCGAGGTCTACGCCGACGTCGACAAGTTCCACCCCGCCGTGGCCGCCATCACCGAGCTGCTGTCCTGGCACACCGGCGTCCCCCTCAGCGAGCTGTCGCAGCACGCCTACGTGCACTACGAGGAGCGCGCGGTCCAGCACCTGTTCTCCGTCACCTGCGGGCTGGACTCCATGGTGGTCGGCGAGGGCCAGATCCTCGGGCAGGTCCGCAACGCCCTCAAGGACGCCCAGCAGAGCGGCACCCTGGGCCGGGTGCTCAACGACCTCGGCCAGCGGGCGCTGCGCGTGGGCAAGCGCGCCCACACCGAGACCCACCTCGACCACGCCGGCGCCGACATGGTCGGCCTGGGCCTGCGCGTCGCCCTTGAGCGGCTGCGCGGCACCGGGGCCGACACCGGCACCGCCGACCTCGCCGCCGCGCCGGCCGGCTGCCCGGTCACCGGCGCAGGGCAGGGCGCCGCCGCCGGTGAGGCCGCCGCCGACGTCGCCGCCGCGCTGCCCGAGCCCCAGCCCTTCACCGGGCTGCGCGTGCTCGTCCTGGGCGCCGGCTCCATGAGCGCGCTCTCCGCCAACACCGTCGCGCGCCAGGGCGCCGCCGCCGTCACCGTGGCCAACCGCACCTACGAGCGCGCCGAGCGGCTCGCCGAGTGCCTCACCGAGGCCTACGAGCCCCTGCGCGCCCGCGCCGTGCCCGCCGACCCCGACACGGTCGCCGACGCGATCGCCGAGGCCGACCTCGTGATCTCCTGCACCGGCGCCCAGGACCTCGTCGTCACCCGCGACCAGGCCGGCGCCCGGCCCCGGCCGGCCGGCCGCCCCCTGGTGTTCCTCGACCTCGCCCTGCCGCGCGACATCGACCCCGCCGTGCGCGGCCTGCCCGGCGTGCACGTGGTCGACATCGAGGACCTGCGCCAGGCGGTCGCGCAGGGCGCCGACGACTCCTCCGCCCGCGCCGGCGCCATCACGCTGGCGCGCGGCATCGTGGACGAGGAGGTCGCCGAGTACCAGAGCGTGCGCCGCGCCGAACTCGTCGCGCCCACCGTGGTCGCGCTGCGCAGCAAGGCCCGCATGGTCATGGAGTCGGAGCTGGCGCGCCTCCAGGGCCGGCTGCCCGACCTGGACGACCGGACCCGCGGCGAGGTCACCCACGCCATGCGCCGGGTGGTCGACAAGCTGCTGCACCAGCCCACCGTCCGCGTGAAGGAACTCGCGGCCGGACCCAACGGCGACACCTACGAGGCCGCGCTGCGCGAGCTGTTCGACCTCGACCCGGCGCGCCCCGACGCCGTCACCCGCATCGACCCCGCGCCCGGCGGCGCGGACCAGGGAGAGTGACCATGGCCCCGGCCCGGCTCGGCACCCGCCGCAGCACCATGGCCACCACCCAGTCCCAGCAGGTGGCCGACGCCATCACGGCGCGCACCGGCGTGGCCGTGGAACTGAAGCTGATCACCAGCTACGGCGACATCACCCGCGCCCACCTCACCCAGCTCGGCGGCACCGGCGTGTTCGTCAACAACCTGCGCGACGAGCTGCTGTCGGGCGGCATCGACTTCGCGGTGCACTCGCTCAAGGACCTGCCCACCGCCCCGGCCGAGGGCCTGACCGTGATCGCCGTCACCGAGCGCGACGACCCCCGCGACGCCCTGTGCGCCCGCGACGGCCGCAAGTTCTCCGACCTGCCGGCCGGGGCCACCGTGGGCACCGGGTCGCCGCGCCGCGTGGCCCAGCTCGCCGCGCTGCGCCCCGACCTGTCCTACGTCCCCATCCGCGGCAACGCCGAGACCCGCCTGGGCAAGGTCACCTCCGGCGAGCTGGACGCGGTCGTCCTGGCCTACGCCGGTCTGGCGCGCGTGGGCCGCCTGGACGACGTCACCGACGTGTTCGAGGCCGAGCAGGTCCTGCCCGCGCCCGGGCAGGGCGCGCTGGCCGTGGAGTGTCTGGCCGAGCGCGCCGCCGCCGACCTCGCCTACCTCACCGCCGTGGACCACGGCCCCACCCGCGCCGCCGTCACCGCCGAGCGCACCGTGCTCGCCGAGCTGGAGGCCGGCTGCGCCGCGCCCGTCGGCGCCTACGCCGAGTGCCACGACGGCCGGCTGCTGCTGCGCGCCGCCGTGGTGGCGCCCGACGGCGGCCAGGCCGTGCGGCGCGAGCGCGGTATCGCGCTGGGCCAGGACACCGACCCCGTCGAAGCGGCCGCCTCCCTGGGCCGGGAGCTGGCCCGCGAGATGATCGGGGAAGGAGCCGACCGGATCGTCGCCGATGCCGCGGGGGGATAGCACCGGCGGCGATGACGCAAGCAGGACGCGTGGCGCGCAGCGCCCGCTATCGCCGCGCCCCCATCCCGGGCGCGGCCGGCAGGAGCCGTGCGGCGCTGCCGCGGACACCCGGACCGGGGGCGGGAGTCCGAGCCGACAGTCAAGGAGCGCACAGTGAATCCGCAGAGTGAGACCCAGGAGCCGCGTCCGGAGACCGCCGGTGCGGCCCGGAGCGGCCACGTGGCCCTGGTGGGCGCCGGACCCGGCGACGCCGAGCTGCTGACTCTGCGGGGCGCCGACGCGCTCGCCAAGGCGGACGTGGTCATCCTGCTCCGCGAGCCCGGCCCCGAGCTGGCCAAGTACCGCACCGGACTGCTGCGCCACTGCCGCGAGGACGTCACGGTCATCGAGCCCGCCGAGAGCGGCGCCGAGATCAACGCGCTGGCCGTGGGCCACGCCCGCGAGGGCCGCCGCGTCGTGCGCCTCTACAGCGGCGACCCGCTGCTGGGCTGCCGCGGCGCCGAACTCGCCGCCGCCTGCCGCGCCGCCGGGGTGGAGTACGAGGTGATCCCCGGCCTGTCCTCGATCACCGCCGTGCCCGCCTACGCCGGGGTGCCGCTGCTGCCCGAGGGCGTCGGCGAGGTCCGCGTCGTCAGCGCGCTCGAACCCGACCTGGACTGGGCGCGGCTGTCGGAGGGCGTGCCCGAGGGCGACGCCTCGCTGGTCGTGCTGTTCCCCGACCTGCCCGACGACGACGCGCCGCGCGGCGGTCCCGGCTTCGACCGGCTGTGCAAGACGCTGATCGCCGCGGGGCGGCCCGGCACCACCCCCGTGGCGGTCGTGCGCATGGGCTCCACCACCGAGCAGACCACCGTGCGCTCGACGCTGTCCCGGCTGGCCGCCGACCTCAAGGCCGCCGACGCCAAGGGCCACAACGTCACCTCCCCGGCCATGCTGCTGATGGGCAGGGGCGTCACCACCGACAAGGAGCAGGGCTGGTTCGAGAACCGGCCGCTGTTCGGCTGGCGGGTGCTGGTGCCGCGCACCAAGGAGCAGGCCGCCAGCCTGTCGGAGCAGCTGCGCGGCTACGGCGCGGTGCCCGAGGAGGTGCCCACCATCTCGGTGGAGCCCCCGCGCACGCCCCAGCAGATGGAGCGCGCGGTGCGCGGCCTGGTCACCGGCCGCTACCAGTGGGTGGCGTTCACCTCGGTCAACGCGGTGAAGGCGATCCGGGAGCGGTTCGAGGAGTACGGCCTGGACGCCCGCGCGTTCGCCGGGGTCAAGGTCGCCGCCGTCGGCGAGCAGACCGCGGCCGCGCTGCGCGCCTTCGGCATCCAGCCCGACCTCACCCCGCCGCCGGACCGCCAGTCCGGCGCCGGGCTCGTGGAGGTGTGGCCGCCCTACGACGCCGAACTCGACCCCATCGAGCGGGTCCTGCTGCCGCGCGCCGACATCGCCACCGAGACCCTGGCCAAGGGCCTCACCGACCTCGGCTGGGAGGTCGACGACGTCACCGCCTACCGCACCGTGCGGGCCGCGCCGCCGCCCGCGCCCGTGCGCGAGGCGATCAAGGGCGGCGGGTTCGACGCCGTCCTCTTCACCTCCTCCTCCACCGTCCGCAATCTCGTGGGCATCGCCGGAAAGCCGCACAACACCACCGTCATCGCGGTGATCGGGCCCGAGACCGCCAAGACCGCGGCCGAGTTCGGCCTGCGCGTGGACGTGGTGGCGCCCACCACGTCGGTTTCGGCCCTGGCCGCCGCGCTCTCGGAGTACGGTGCCGCACAACGGGCCGAGGCGCTCGCGGCGGGCAAGCCGGCGCTCAAGCCCAGCCAGAAGCGGCGCGGGCGGCGCCGCAAGACCGTATGACCGCGTGACCGCCCCACCGCCTGATCGGGAGACCCCTATGAACGCCCGTTACCCCGTGGCCCGGCCCCGCCGGCTGCGCCGCACCCCGGCCCTGCGCCGGCTGGTCGCCGAGACCCGCGTGCGGCCCGAGGACCTGATCCTGCCGATGTTCGTCAAGGAGGGGATCGCCGAGCCCAACCCGGTGGGCTCCATGCCGGGGGTCCTCCAGCACACCCGCGACAGCCTGCGCAAGGCGGCGGTGGAGGCGGCCGAGGCCGGGGTCGGCGGGGTGATCCTGTTCGGGATCCCGGCGGAGAAGGACGAGCGCGGCTCGGCCGCCGACGACCCCCGGGGCATCGTGCAGCTGGCCCTGCGCGACCTGGCCGCCGAGGTCGGCGACGACCTCGTGCTGATGGCCGACCTGTGCCTGGACGAGTACACCTCGCACGGGCACTGCGGCCTGCTCACGCCCGAGGGCGAGGTCGACAACGACGCCACCCTGGAGCGCTACGCCTCCATCGCGCGCGCCCAGGCCGAGGCGGGGGTGGCCGTGGTGGCGCCCAGCGGCATGATGGACGGCCAGGTCGCGGCGATCCGCGCGGCCCTGGACGAGTCCGGGCACACCCAGACGGCGATCCTGGCCTACGCCGCCAAGTACGCCTCGGCGTTCTACGGGCCCTTCCGCGAGGCGGCCGAGGGCGCGCCCCGGTTCGGCGACCGCACCGGCTACCAGCAGGACCCGGCCAACGCCCGCGAGGCGCTGCGCGAGGTCGAGCTGGACATCGCCGAGGGCGCCGACATGGTCATGGTCAAACCCGGCCTGGCCTACCTGGACATCGTCGCCAGAGTCGCCGACGCGGTCACGGTGCCCGTATCGGCCTACCAGGTCAGCGGCGAGTACGCGATGGTCGAGGCGGCCGCGGAGAAAGGCTGGATCGACCGCGAGCGGGCCATCATGGAGACCCTGCTCTCCTTCCGGAGGGCGGGGGCGGCCCAGATCCTCACCTACTGGGCCACCGAGGCGGCACGACTGCTCCGGTAACCGGGGAACACCACGCTTCCCCGTCGGCTCGCGGTCGAGGCCGGGGAGGCGCACCCACCGGCCTCGACCGCGACACGACGAACGGGGAGGCACCCATGGCCGAGGTCCTGCAGCGGCGCAAGCGCCGGCGCGGCACTCACGACAGCATGCTCAACGCGGCACTGCGGTACGCGGCCCTGGGGTGGCCCGTGTGCCGCGGGGCGTCGCCGCTGGGCGCGAACGGACGCGCCTGCGGCTGCGACCGCATCGGCTGTCCCGACCCGGGCGCGCACCCGGTCGCGGCGACCTGGGGGCTGGAGGCCACCACCGACCCCGAGACGATCACCCGCTGGTGGACGGCGACCCCCGACGCCAACGTCATCCTGCCGACGGGGCGGGTCTTCGACGTCTTCGACGTCCCGGCGGCGGCGGGCGTGATGGCCCTGGCCCGCATGGGCCGGTCGGGCGTGCACACCGGCCCGGTGGCGGCGGTCGACGCCCGCCGGTACCTCTTCTTCGTGGCCACCCGCTCGCCCGCCGACGAGGACGAGTGGTGGTCCTGCCATCTGGACTGCGTGCCCGAGAGCATCGCCGAGACCCCCGGGCTGCGCTGGCACTGCCGCGACAGCTACGTCCCGGCGGCCCCCTCGATGCTCCCGTCCGGCAACCCGGTCACCTGGATCCGCGCCCCGCTCGAAACCCCCAACCCGGCCGACCTGCCGGACCCGATCGCCGTGCTGGACATCCTGTCCGACGCCTGCGAGGAGTTCCAGGGGTAGAGGCGCGTCCTGGCGGGTGATTTCGTCTCATACCTTGAGACGACTGGGGCGTGCAACCGCTCTCCAGGCCCGTATCAGGCGACCGGCCGACGCTGAGAGCGGGATCGTCGGCGGATCGCGGTGCGGAGAGCGGCCACGCCCGCCTGTCCGGCGCCGCCGCATCCGCCGCCCCCGTCCGGGGGTTCAGCCACCGCGCCACCGGAACCGATGACCGCCGGGGCGGGGGTTCCGCTGCCGTTGGCGCCCGTCGTCGCGGGCTTCGCCACATGCCTGCGCATCCGCCGGCCGCCGGGTCGGACCGAAGGGCGGTGACCCGGACCCCGGGCCGGCCGGGCCGCGCCTAGGCGGTGGGTCGGTACTCCTCGGCCACCGACCGGCGGATGGACTCGGCCAGGGCCTTCCAGTCGTCGGTGTGCTCGGCCCAGGGCGGGATGACGGTGGGGCGCGGCTCGTCGCCCAGGCCGCCGGTGAACAGGTAGCGGTGCGGGACCATGGTGAGGTGGCGCAGGACGTCGATCCGGTCGTCCACGAAGTGGGTGATTCCCAGCCGCTCGCACACCGGTGCCTTGTCGCCCCGGTTCAGCACGAAGTGCATGCGCTCACGGGTGATCCCGGTGCGGCGCTCGAAGTCATGGTGGTGCAGCCACTCGATGGTTCGGTGCGCGGTGTCCGGCTTGGCCTTGGAGATCACGTAGACCCGGCCGTCGAACGGGCCGGCGGCGAGTTCGGCCAGCGCCTCGAAGGCGCCCTCCACGGCCGGAGTGCGCATCGGGTGCTCGCCGAAGAACGAGGTGTCCTGGTCGCCGTCGCTGCGGCGGATGATCACGCCGCCCACGTCCACGCCCAGCGCCGGCACGCCCGGCGGCCGCCCGCCGGCGGGGCCGCCGAGGCCCTCCGCGCCCCCGCCCGCGTGAGGCCCCGCACGCTCGCCCACGCGGTGGTGCACCCGCTCCGCCCGGCCTTCCCGCTCCACCCGGTCCTCCCGGTCCGCCCCGTCCACCCGGTCGGGCGCCTGGCCGCCGTCCCCGCTGCCGTCGCCGCCGCCGTTCAACCCACTCACCTGTGCCACTCCCTACCCCGGAAGGTCCAGCTTCTCCTCGCTGACGACGATCCCGTCGTCATCGCTGTACAGCCACGCCTCCGGGGTGAAGACCACGTTGCCGAAGGCCACCGGGGCGTCGAGGACCCCGGCGCCGGTCTTCGCCGACTTGCGCGGGTTGGAGCCCAGGGCCTTGATGCCCAGATCGACCTTGGCGAGTTCGGCGACGTCGCGGACCGCGCCGTTGATGACGACCCCGGCCCAGCCGTTCTCCTGCGCCGCCTTGGCGATGAGGTCGCCCATCAGCGCCGTGCGCAGCGACGCGCCGCCGTCGACCACCAGCACCCAGCCCTCGCCCGGCTGGTTGAGCTGCTCTTTGACCAGCGCGTTGTCCTCGTGGCACTTGACGGTGGCGATGGGGCCGTGGAAGGCGCTGCGGGCGCCGTACTGGCGGAACTGCGTCTCGCAGCTCGCCAGGGCGTCGCCGTGGGCGTCGATCAGGTCGGCGGTGGCGAAGACCTCGGGCATGGGAGTGTCCTTTGCGTGCGGAGGCCGGCTGCCGGGGCACCGGCCTCGTGCGGTCTCATCCGGTCTCAACGACGTGGTGCCGTCTCAACCTACTGATGCCGACCGCGCGGCGGTAACGCGGGAGCCGCCGGAACGCCCCCTGCCCGCACACCCTTCCGGGCCGAAACACCGCGTGGCGCCGGGGCCGTGTGCCCCGCGCCCCACCGCGTCGCCGTCTTGGCAGTGCCCCGCGGTTCCCGGTAGGGCGCCTCCGCGGCGTGCCCGCGGCTCCCTGCGCCGCCCTCTCCGCGGCGCCCTCCGGCGCCTCTCGGGCTCGCCTCGGCGCGCCCGCGGCGGGGTCGGCGCGCGGACCGCGGCACCGCTGCCACACTGGAGGCGTGGGTAACGACAACACTTCCGCCGAGCTGTTCCAGCGTGCCAGCGCCGTCGTCCCCGGAGGGGTGAACTCCCCGGTCCGGGCGTTCGGCGCCGTGGGCGGCACGCCGCCGTTCATGGCCTCGGGCTCGGGCCCCTACCTCACCGACGTCGACGGCAACACCTACGTCGACCTGGTGTGCTCGTGGGGCCCGCTGATCCTGGGCCACGCGCACCCCGCCGTCGTGGAGGCGCTGGCCGAGGCCGCCGCCAAGGGCACGTCCTTCGGCGCGCCCACCCCCGGCGAGGTGGAGTTGGCCGAGGAGATCATCGCCCGCACGCCGGTGGAGCAGGTCCGCCTGGTCAACTCCGGCACCGAGGCGACGATGTCGGCGATCCGCCTGGCGCGCGGCGCCACCGGGCGCGGCCGGATCGTGAAGTTCGCGGGCAACTACCACGGCCACGTGGACTCCCTCCTGGCGGCCGCCGGATCGGGCATGGCGACGTTCGCGGTGCCCGACACCCCGGGTGTCACCCGGGCCGGCGCCGCCGACACCATCGTGCTGCCCTACAACGACATCGACGCCGTGGAGCGGGTGTTCGCCGAGTCCGGTCCGGACATCGCCTGCGTCATCGTGGAGGCGTGCCCGGCCAACATGGGCGTGGTCCCGCCCCGGGACGGGTTCAACGCCCGGCTCAAGGAACTGACGGCGGCCCACGGCGCGCTGCTCGTCCTCGACGAGGTGCTGACCGGCTTCCGGGTCAGCCGCTCGGGCTGGTACGGGCTCGAAGGCGTCGCCGCCGACCTGGTGACCTTCGGCAAGGTCATGGGCGGCGGCCTGCCCGCGGCCGCGTTCGGCGGGCGCGCGGACCTGATGGCCCACCTCACCCCCGGCGGGCAGGTCTACCAGGCGGGCACGCTGTCGGGGAACCCCCTGGCCACGGCCGCCGGGCTGGCCACGCTGCGCAACGCCACCGACGACGTGTACGCCCGCATCGACGCGGTGTCGGCGCAGGTCGCCGACGCGGTCGAGCGTGAACTGTCGGCGGCGGGGGTGCCGCACCGCGTGCAGCGCGGCGGCAACCTCTTCACCGTCTTCTTCACCGACACCGAGGTCACCGACTTCGACGGCGCCCGCGCGCAGAACACCGACCGCTTCGCCGCGTTCTTCCACGCGATGCTGGAGCAGGGCGTGTACCTGCCGCCGGCGGCGTTCGAGGCGTGGTTCTTCTCGGCCGCGCACGACGACGCCGCCATCGACCGGGTGATCAGCGCCCTGCCGCGCGCCGCCCGGGCCGCCGCCGAGGTCTAGCGGGCCGCCCGGGACCGGGGCCGGTCCCGGGGGGACCCGCCCCGGTGGACGGTTGTCGGTTCGCCCCCGGTGGTTGATGCGGATGACGGGGCGGCGACGGCGGCGGGGGCGTGGGGCGAGCTGTCATCGGACGCCCCCTCGTGGTCGAGGTGTGCGATGAAGGCGCCGACGGCGGGTGCCTGGGGCGACTGCCTTCGGTCCGCATCCAGTGGTTGTCGCGGGTGACGAGGGCGGCAACGGCGGCGGGCGGCCCGGATGGGCGGTCATCGGTGCGCACCCCAGTGGTTGAGGTATGCGACGGGGCGGCGAGGGCGCCGGGGGCCGGGATGGGCGGTCATCGGCGCGCCCCCGTGGCTGTTGCGGGCGACGGGGCGGCGACGGCGGCGGATGGCCGGGGCGGGCGGCGTGGGTCCGGTCTGTCGTGGGTTCCTGTGACCGGCCCCGTTCCCAAACCTGGTCAAATGGGACGCCAGCGCTCTGGAATCTCACATGGTGAGACAAAAATGGCCTCTTTCACCGCGAGATGCGCCTTCGGGTCGCCTTTTTGAACCGCAGGCCGACTTCGTCGCCCTTGGAAACGGGCATTGCAGACATAAGGGTGCCGCCTTCGCCTTGGTTGTCTCATATCGTGGACACTATGGTTCTCATGGGGCCTCTCCGGGGCCGCTGTGCCCGCCTTTGTCAGGGACAAAAAGGGCAAACCTTGAGGAAACGCCGCGCCGCGCGCCGACGAGGTGCGGGTTTTGGTTCCCCGCCCCCGTCGCGGAACCACCCCGAGCCGAGGCACCGGCACTGACACCGCCGTGCGATCGGGCCGCGCCCGTCGCCACCTCGGCCGTCCACCCCGCCGGCCGATGGCCGCGTGCCGCTGACCGCGGCCGCCTGCCGACCGCCGCCGCCTGCTGTCCCGGCCCCCGCTGCCCCGTCCTCCCTCGTTCCTCCGCGTGATCGTTTGGGCGGATCTGTTCCCCAATGGGTAGTTCAGCTTTCAATTACCTGCTTCCGGCGTTAAACGGCGCTTTATGATTGCCGCGTGCTCGACATCGACCGCCTCCGGGCGCTCAACGCCATCTCCGAGTACGGGTCGGTCAGCGCCGCGGCCGACGTCCTCGGAATCACCACCTCCGCCGTCTCCCAGCAGATCGCCAAGCTGGAGCGCGAGACCTCCGCCCGCCTGCTGGAGCGCAGCGGGCGCGGTGTGCGGCTCACCGACGCGGCGCAGTTGCTCGTCCGCCACTCCGAGCGCATCCTCGCGCTGATCGCCGAGGCCGAGGCCGACCTTGAGGCCCAGCTCGGCAGCGTCGCCGGGCGGCTGAGCATCGCCGCCTTCGCCACCGCCGCGCGCAGCGTCCTGCCCCCCGCGCTGCGCGACCTGGCCGCCCGCTACCCCAACCTCAAGGTCCAGATGTTCGAGGCCGACCCCGTCGCCTCCCAGCCCCTGGTCCAGCGCGGCGACTACGATCTCGCCATCGTCCAGGACTGGGTGAACTCCCCGCTTCCCGTGCTCGACGGCACCGAGCGGCTGCACCTGTTCGACGACCCCGCCGAGATCGCGCTGCCGGCCGACCACCCCCTCGCCGACCGGGCCGAACTCGCCCCGGGCGAGCTCGTGGACGAGGACTGGATCGTCGCCCCGCAGGGCACCATCTGCTTCGAGTGGCTGTGCGACACCCTCCGGCGTGCGGGGGTGGAGCCGCGCGTGGCACACTACGCGACCGAGTACCCCACCCAGATCGCGCTGGTGGCCGCCGGCCTGGGCCTCGCCGTGCTGCCGCGCCTGGGCCGCGGGATGCTGCCGCCCGGCGTGCGCACGGTGCCGCTGCGGCCCGTGCTCGTGCGCAGCGTGTACGCGCTGCTGCGCCGCGAGGCCGGGCGGCGGCCCGCCGTGCGGGCCGCCGTGGCGGCCCTGCGGTCCACGGTCGATAAGTTGGATGACGGTACGCGGACCTTGGACGCCACGTCAGCGCCCGTCTAGGCGGCGGCAGCCGCAGCCGCCGGGGCCCGCGCCGTCCAGCGAACGTACGGAAGGAATCGGTCGCGCGAACATGAGTACGACCACCGTTGTCCACCTCCTCCGGCACGGCGAGGTGCACAACCCCAAGGGGATTCTCTACGGCCGCCTGCCGGAGTTCCACCTCAGTGAGAACGGTGTCCGCATGGCGGGTCTCGCGGCCGAGTGGTTCACCGGGCGCGACATCGCCGCGCTGTACTCCTCGCCGCTGGACCGCGCCAAGGAGACCGCGCAGCCCGTGGCCGACGAGTTCGGTGTGGCCATCCGGCTGGACGAGCGGCTGATCGAGGCCGGCAACACGTTCCAGGGCATGACCCTCACCTCGCGCTCCATGCGCGACCCCGAGGTGCTGCGGCGGCTCTACAACCCGTTCCGGCCCTCCTGGGGCGAGCCTTACTCCCGCATCGTCGCCCGCATGGTCGACATCATCAAGGTGGTGCGCAAGGAGGCGTGGGGCCGCGAGGCCGTGTGCGTCAGCCACCAGCTCCCCATCTGGATGGCCCGCCGCGCGGCCGAGCGCAAGCGGCTGTGGCACCGCCCCGACCGGCGGCAGTGCAACCTCGCCAGCATCACCTCGCTGACCTTCGAGGACCACCGGCTGGTCAGCGTGGGCTACACCGAGCCGGCGGCCGAGCTGTACCGCAAGGGCCCGGCCATGCCCGGCGCCTGACCCGCCGCCCCGCGCGCCGCCGACGGCCGTCCCGCCCCGCCCCGCGGGAGCCGCCGTCCGGTCCGTGTCGGCGCCGTCTCCGCCCGGACGGCTCCACCCCGCCCGGTCCCGCCGCCCCCGCGCCCGGACCGGCTCCACGCGCCCGGCCCCGCCGGCACTCTCCGCCCGGCTCCGCCGCGCCCCGACCCGCCGTCCCCCGAGGGGCGCCCCGCGACCCCCGTTGCGCGGCCTGTGCGGCCTCCCCTTGTGCGAGGCGGTAGGCTGGTCCAACGGGTGCGGCGTTTCATCGGCACGCGGCCGCCGCGTGCCCGCCCCCGGGCGACAACCTCGCCGCACTCCCTCCGTCGGCTCACCTCGCGGGCCGCGCCATGCGCGCCCGGCCCGGTGTGCCGTCGTGTCATGTGATTCGAACGTAGGCGAGAGGTGAACCGTATGGGTTCCGTCATCAAGAAGCGCCGCAAGCGCATGGCGAAGAAGAAGCACCGCAAGCTGCTCAAGAGGACCCGCGTCGCGCGCCGCAACAAGAAGTAGCCGAGCCTTCGGCATCGGGTAGGGCAGTCTCTCCGCCGACACCGACCGCGGCGGTCCCGGTCCGCACGGTCCGCTCGGTCCGCTCGGTCCGCGGCGGCACGGTCGACGCGGAGACACCTCCCGCCCCTCCAGCGCAATCCCCCCCGACTCGTGGAGGCGTGTGGCATGGGCCGCGTCGTACTGATCACCGGAGTCTCCCGCTACCTGGGCGCCCGGGTGGCCGAGGCCATGCAGACCGAACCCGGAGTCGACCGGGTCGTCGGGGTCGACCCCGTCGCCCCCCGGCACCCGCTGGGCCAAACCGACTACATCCAGGCCGACCTCCACGACGGCGGTATCGGCCGCGCCGTCCTCGAATCCGGGGCCGACACCGTGCTGCACCTCGGCCTCACACCGTCGGCGCGGCACGCCGGCAGCCGGGCCGCCGCGGCGCACTCCAACGTCCTGGGCACGATGCAGCTCCTCGACGCCTGCCAGCGCTCGGAGTCCCTCCGGCGCCTGGTCGTGCGCTCCAGCGCGGCCGTCTACGGCCAGTCCGACCAGGACCCGCTGCTGTGCACCGAGGACCGCGCCGAGCGCGCGCTGCCGCGCTCGGTCTACGCCAACAGCGCGGCCGAGGTCGAGAAGCACACGCGCGGCCTGGCCCGCAGGCGCCCCGACGTCGCCACCGCCGTGCTGCGCTTCGCCAACTTCATCGGCCCCTCGGTCGACACCCCGCTCACGCGCTACTTCGGGCTGCGCCTGGTGCCCACCGTGCGCGGCTACGACCCGCTGATGCAGTTCATCCACGAGGACGACGGCATCGAGGCCGTGCGCCGGATGGCGCTGAGCGACGGCGAGGGCGTCTTCAACGTGGCCGGGTCCGGCTCGCTGCCGCTGTCGCTGTGCCTGCGCCGGGTGGGCCGCCGCCGGTTCGCCGTGCCCGAGCCCGGCCTGCGGATGCTCGGCGGCCTGGCGCGCCGCAGCGAACTGGACTACTCGCCCGAGCAGCTGCGGGTGCTGTGCTACGACCGCGTCCTGGACTTCAGCAAGCTGGAGCGCGCGCTGGGCTGGTCGCCGGCCTACACCTCGCAGGAGGCGTTCGAGAGCTACGCCAGCGAGCGCGGGCGCCCGGCGCGCCGGCGCGGCGCCGGTACGGCCGGGCCGCGCGCCCACAGCACGCGTCCGGCGCTGCCCGCCTGATCCTGGCCGCCCGCCTGGCTCCCGTTCCCGCCGCGCGGCCCGTCGGCTTGAGTCGCCGACCGGGCCGCCGGCCCGGCCGCCCGCGCGGGGCGGCGGCTCAGCGCCGCGCGCGGCGGCGCAGCACGCTCATCGCCACGCCCCCGGCCACCGCGCCCGCGATCGCCGCCGGCACGCCGACCCGCAGGGCGGCGCGGTGCCGGCGGAACTCGTGGACCGGCCAGCCCCGCTCGATGGCGTGGTCGCGCAGCGCGGTGTCGGGGTTGACCGCGTTGGGGTGGCCCACCGCGTTGAGCAGCGGCAGGTCGTTGCTGGAGTCGCTGTAGGCGGTGCACTCGGAGAGGTCGACGCCCTCGTGGCGGGCCAGCGCCTCGATCGCCGCGGCCTTGGCCGGGCCGTGCAGCAGGTCGCCGACCAGGCGGCCGGTGTAGACGCCGTCGACGGTCTCGGCGACCGTGCCCAGCGCGCCGTCCAGGCCCAGCCGGCGCTTGATGATGTCGGCCAGCTCCACGGGGGTGGCGGTGACCAGCCACACCCGCTGCCCCTCGCGCAGGTGGCGGTGGATCAGCCGGTGGGTGCCCTCCCAGATGCGGTCGGCCATCGACTCGTCGTAGATCTGCTCGCACAGGGTGACCAGGTCGTTGACGTCGTGCCCGGCCACGAAGGCAAGGGCGGCCTCGCGCGCGGCGTTGATCTGCTGGGCCTGCTCGGTGCCGCTGATGCGGAACCGCATCTGGCCCCACCCGAACCGCAGGAGGTCGCGCGTGGTGAACAGGTCGCGCGAGGCCAGGCCGCGTGCGAAGTGGTAGATCGACGCGCCGCGCATCAGCGTGTTGTCGACGTCGAAGAACGCGATGGGGGGAGCCGCGGGCGGCTCGGGCCGGCGCGCGGGCGGAGCGCCCGCCGGCAGGGGCGGGACGTACGCGCCGCTCGGCCGCCCGGTGCCGCGCAGGGCCTCGGCGGCGGCGGCGGCCGACGCTTCCCCGGCGAGGGCGGCGCGGCCACGGTCGTCTCGACGGAGATAACGCCACATGGTTCGAGCCTAGAGCTATCCGCACCACAGGTGTACATCGAGCCGGGAACAGTCCGTGACCGGTGAGGTAACTCACAAGTTAACCGTCTTATTCCGCTCAAAAGGGCAATTAGCAGGCAAAACAGTGCGGCCAATGTCCCGCTCGGTTCACGCCCAGGGCTCCACGTGCAGCATGATTAGCGGGATGGTCGAGGTAGGACTGGCGTTCATCTGCGCCCTGGTGGCGTGGAGCGCGACCGCCGCGCTGATCGCCCGCGGGATACGGGACCCGCGGCTCTTCATGGCTGCCTGGGTGGCCTCGGCGGTCGCTCTCGCGATCGCCCTCAGCGCCGGCTTCCCGGGCGCGCTCCTCGATTTCTCCGCGGCCACCTTCCGCATCTTCCAGATCGGCGTGGGCCTGCTCGGGCCGCTGCTGCTGGCCTGGGGCGCGGTGGAGTACGCCGTGGTCGAGCCGCGCACCCGGTTCGGCACCCGCCTGGTGGTCACCACACTGGGCATCGTGCCGCTGGTGGTGCTCACCATGGACCGGCTGCGCGGGCAGTTCGGCAACGGCTACCCCGCCATGCGCGAGCACTACGACTTCCTCCCCGGTATCGCGCTGGGGCTGGTGCACACCTTCGCCTTCGTGGCGCTGGCCGTGTGCGCCGCGGCGGCCCTGCGCCGGATGGGCGAGCAGCCGCGCCGGGCCCGGCACCAGTTGACGGTGCTGGGCCTTCTCGCGCTCGCGGTGCTCATCGAGGTCCTCGTCAGCCGCTTCGGGCTGGGCATCCTCGGCCAGTTGCTGATGCTCGGCGCCATCGCCGCCCTGTGGACCGGGTTCCTGCGGGCGCTGAACCCGCCGCGCGAGCGCCCCGGCCGGCGCGCGGGGCGCGGCGGCCGGCGCAGGAGCCGCGGCGGCGGTTCCGAGGACCAGGACGGACCCGACGACGACGAGGAGGACGGTGTGTGGGGCAGGCGCCGCAAGCGGGACGACTACGACGACTTTGACGAGTACGACGACTACGGCGACGACCGCGGGTTCGACGGTGCCGAGGGCGAGGGCGGTGGCGGCGGGCAGCGCCGGCAGCGGCTGCGCGGCATCATCACCATCTACACGCTGGCCGAGGGCCGCGCCGAGATGTTCGACGACTACGCCGACGAGATGGTCGAGCAGGTGGCCAGGCACGAGCCCGACACCCTGCTGTTCGCCTGCCACACCGTGCCCAGCGCGCCGCTCCAGCGGATCGTCTACGCCATCTACCGCGACCAGCTGGCGTTCGAGGAGCACGAGCAGCAGCCGCACGTCCTGGAGTTCGCCCGCCGCAGCGCCAACACCGTGGTGGCCACCAACGTGATCGAACTCGCGCTCTCCGGCGCCTCGGCCACCGACAACCTCGCCGGCATGCTGCTGCCCCACTGAGCCGCGCCGCCGGCGGCGGGACCGGCCGTCCCGCCGGGTCGCCCGGTTCCCGCACCGCCCCCGACCGGGTTCATTGGAGTTTGCTGAGATATCGCACCGGAGCGCTGCGGGGCGAATCGGGTGAAGTAACCTTCGTGCAGAGTCCGGGCGTCCCGCGACGCCGCACCACGGCGCCCCCCCCGCTGACCGTATCCCCCGTCCGGACGCCGCGCCGGAACCAACAGGAGCGTACTGGAAGCCCGATGCGTAAGTTCCTCGTCTTCCTCATATTCGTGCTGATCGTGCTCGCCGTCGCCGATCGCGGTCTGCACTACGCCGCGGAGAGCGAGATCGCCTCGCGCGTGGAGCAGCAGTACGAGATGACCTCCGAGCCCGAGGTCACCATCGGGGGCTTCCCCTTCCTCACCCAGGCGATCGGCGGGGAGTACGCCGAGATCCACATCGTCACCGGCGCCGTCGTGGTCGACGACGTCCAGCTGGAGCGGGTCGACGTCACCGCGCGCGACGTCCGGGCCCCCATCGGCGACCTGCTGACCGAGCCCAGCGTGGTGGCGGGCAGCGCCGACGCCCGCGTCATGCTGCCCTACAGCGAGCTGCAGAAGCGGCTGCCCGAGGGGATCGTCATCGAGAACGAGAACGGCAGCCCGCGGATGTCCGGCGACCTCGCCCTGGGCCAGTACAGCGTGCCGGTCTCGGCCGACCTGGGCGTCGCGGTCGAGGAGGGCACCATCGTGGTGACCCCCTCCAACATCGAGGTCGGGCAGAGCCAGTTCGGCGACCTCGGCCTGGTCGAGGACCTGCTGGCGCTGTCGGTCCCCGTGCCCGAGATGCCGTTCGGCCTGCGCGTCACCGACATCCAGGCCCAGCCCAACGGCGTCGAGGTCTCCGCCGAGGCCACCGAGGTGGTCCTCGTGGGCGAGAACCCGCAGCGCTGAGCCCCCGTGCCTGATCCGGTCGAGCGGCCCGCCGCCCCCGCCGCGTCCGGCGGGCCGGCCGGGCGGCCGGACGTCCTCACCGCCGCCGACCTCGGCGCGCCGCTCGGCGAGCGGGCCACGCTCGTGCACTTCTCCTCGGCCTTCTGCCGCCCCTGCGCGGCCACCCGGCAGGTGCTGCGCCAGGTCGGCGGCATGGTCGGGGGCGTGGCCCACGTCGAGGTCGACGCCGAGTCCCGCCTGGAGCTGGTCCGGCGGCTCGACGTGGCGGCCACGCCCACGGTCCTCGTCCTCGACGCCGCCGGCCGGGTCGTCCGCCGGGCGAGCGGCCTGCCCCGCAAGGCCGACGTGATCGCCGCCCTGGGCGCGGCCATCGCCTGACTCAGCGGGCCGCGGCGCACGCGCCGCGCGGAACCGCAGGCCGTGCGGGTGGAGTGAACGAACCCACTCGTGACATCCGTCGCCCCACCCCGTACCATCGGGTGCGTGAGTTCTCCGACAGAGCCGTTTCTGACCAAGCGGCGCGCCGTGGACTTCTGCCACGTCGCCACCGCGCTCTGTCGCGCTTCCCGCTAGAGCCGAACCCCGCGGGGCACCGCCCCGCCCGGAACCCGGCCGCGCCCTCCTGTCCGGCGCCCGGCCCCTTCGACTCCGCCAGCACACTCACCCAGGTGGGAAGCCCCAATGCCGGTCGACCCGCGAGGGCAGCGCACCGCTGCCGTGCCCGCACCCTCCGTACCCGCGCCCGGCTCCCCCGCCTGCCCCATCAGCCCCGCCCCGCCTCCGGGCCGTCCGGCCGTGCCGCCGTCCCGGGGCGGTGCCGCGTCGGTCAGCGCCGGGTGAGGGCGCGCCGAGACCAGCCGAACACCCCGCCCCCGCGGCGGACAACGAGATCAACCCGACGAACCAAGGAGGTTCCCATGAGCCGCTCCGACGTCCTGGTGGACGCCGACTGGGTGGAGGCTCACCTGGACGACCCGAACGTGGTGCTGGTCGAGGTCGACGAGGACACCTCGGCCTACGACAAGGGCCACATTCGCAACGCCGTCAAGATCGACTGGAAGAAGGACCTCCAGGACCCCGTCCGCCGCGACTTCATCGACCGCACCGGCTTTGAGAAGCTGCTGTCGGAGCGCGGTATCGCCAACGACCACACCGTGGTCCTCTACGGCGGCAACAACAACTGGTTCGCGGCCTACGCCTACTGGTACTTCCGCCTCTACGGCCACCAGGACGTCAAGCTCCTCGACGGCGGCCGCAAGAAGTGGGAGCTGGACTCCCGCGAGCTGGTCGAGGCGGTGCCCGAGCGCCCCGCCACCACCTACACCGCCAAGGAGCAGGACACCTCGATCCGCGCCTTCCGCGACGAGGTCGTCGAGGCCATCGGCACCAAGGACCTGGTCGACGTCCGCTCGCCCGACGAGTTCGTGGGCAAGCTGCTGGCCCCCGCGCACCTGCCGCAGGAGACCTCGCAGCGCCCGGGGCACATCCCCACCGCGCGCAACATCCCGTGGTCCAAGACCGCCAACGAGGACGGCACCTTCAAGTCCGACGAGGAGCTGCGGGAGCTGTACACCGAGGCCGGCGTCGACCTGAACAAGGACATCATCGCCTACTGCCGGATCGGCGAGCGCTCCTCGCACACCTGGTTCGCGCTGCACGAGCTGCTGGGCCTGCCCAACGTCAAGAACTACGACGGCTCCTGGACCGAGTACGGCTCGCTGGTGGGCGTCCCGGTCGAGCTGGGCGAGGCGAAGTAGGCCCGACCCGTTCGCCCGCCGGCGAACGCCAAACCGCACTGAGCATGGAGGACACGCTGTGAGCGACAACGGATGCGGCGCACCCGTCGGGGGCGTAGCCCTGGCCGACGTCGACGCCAAGGGCCAGGCGGTGATCCAGGGGGTCGTGCGGCGCGGCGGCGTGCCGCTCAGCGGCGCCTACGCCCGGCTGCTGGACGACTCGGGCGACTTCGTCGGCGAGGTCGCCACGGGTGAGGAGGGCACCTTCCGGTTCTTCGCCGCCGACGGCGCGTGGAGGGTCCGGGTGCTCGCCTCCCAGGGCTTCACCGCCGAGTACGACATCACGGCCGAGGTGGGCAAGGTCATCGACCTCCAGGTCGACGCCTGAGCCGATCGCCCGGCCCGGTGCACCGGTCGCCGGCGCGGACGGGGGACACCCCCGCCCGCGCCGGCGTTTTTCATCGGGCGGCGGAGCGGATGGCGCACTTTGCGGCAAAGCCGTGACAACTCGGCAACCGCCTGACAACATCTCCAGGTAGTCTCCCCAGATCTCCGCATGCAACGCGATGCCGACCCGGACGCCCCCGGCAGGCCGGGCAGGAGGTGCTTCGAGGTGGCCGACCCCGCAGCGGGAACGCAGGCGAATCCGACCTCCCTCGGGTGGCGGTACGAGATCCTGGTGCCCGACCCGGGCCCCCCTCCGCACCGCCCGGCGCCGCCCGACCAGATGCGGGTCAGCCGGGAGTGGATCGCCGCGCAGCGGGCCGGCGAGAAGCGCACCAACCGCCCCCTCTACCTCGCGCTCGCCGCGCTGGGCGGGCTGTCGGCCCTCAGCGTGCTGCTGTGGCCGGTGCGGGTCCTGCCCGGGGTGTTCGCGCTGGGGATCTGCCTGGCCTCGGTCGTGGTGGCGCTGCCCGTGGGAGTGGCGCTGCTCCAGGGTCGCCAGGCCATGCGCGAGCGGCTGCGCCGCGAGGAGGAGCGGCTGGCCGCCGAGCGCGCCGAGCGCGAGCGCGACCTGCGCGAGCGCCAGGAGGAGCACGCCCGCGCCTACACCGAGTGGCAGCGGCGCAAGCGGGTCTACGACGCCCAGCCCCGGTGGTACGCGGTGCGCCCGCCCGAGGACGCGCACACCGTGGTGGTGGCCGGCGGCACCGAGGTCGGCTGGTCGGCGCTGCTGGCCACGGTCGGCGCCTCGGTGCTGCGCGTGGGCGGCGACCTCACGGTGGTCGACCTGTCGGGCCGCGCGGTCGCGGGCGAGCTGTGCTCGCTGGTGAAGCGCTCGGCGGTGATCCCGCGCGTCTGGGTGCTGCCGGCCGACCTGCCGCGGATGAACCTGGGCACCAACCTCGGCGCCGGGCCGCGCGCCCGCATCCTGGCCTCGCTGGCCTGCGCCTCCGACGCCAAGGCCGACATCGACGCCGACGAGACCCTGCTGCTGCGGATCTTCGAGGTGCTGGGCCCCCAGATCAGCATCGCCGTGCTCATCGGCGGGCTGCGGGCGCTGAGCACGCCCGAGGACGACCCCGGCACCGAGGGCGACCCCGTGCTCACCCAGCTCACCGCGGCCCAGCGCGCCGAGCTGCGCGCCCGCTGCGGGCGCGACCGCGCGGTGCGGGAGCGCGCCTGGGAGCTGGAGCACCATCTCGCGCCCTTCGAGGGCGTCGGCCGGCGCGCCGCCGAGGAGCCCTACGCCCAGATCAAGGTCATCGCCACCGACCGCACGCTCGGCGACGTCGCGGCGCGCGCCTACGGCACCTACACCGTGGCCGCGCTCAGCGAGCTGCTGGAGCTGCGCGCCACCCGCACCGCCGGCGCCGCCGCGCCGCCCTGGCGGCACACCGTGGTGGTGTGCGGCGCCGACTCCGTGCCCGAGCACGACCTGGAGCGCCTGGCCGAGACCGCGAGCTTCGCCGGTGCGGGCCTGGTGCTGATGTTCCGCGAGATCGGCGACGACACCGCGCACTGGCTGGCGGACGAGGGGCACTTCCCGGTCGTGATGCGCCAGCCGGGCAACGGCGCGGCCGCGCGGGTGCTGCCGGTGCTCCGGGCGCGGGGCGCGGCGGGCGCCGGCACCCGGCCGCCGGTGGTCCGGGTGCACCGGCTGACCGAGGTGATCGCCGAGGCGCTGAGCGGGTCGGTGGCCGACAGCTACGTCGAGGACAGCGCCGAGGGCGTTACCGCGCCGGTGGCCATGCGCAACGCCGCCACCTCGGTGCCGCCGCTGGACCTGGTGCGGCACGTGCGCGCGGCCACCGCCTGGGGGCGCACCACCGCGCAGGCGGCCGGCCTGGACGGCGGCCCGGGCGCCGGCGACGTGCTGGACGACCACCGGCTCGACGCCCACGGGCTGCGCACCCTGCCGCACTCGGCGATGGTCCTGCCCGGCCCTGACGGCCCGGTGCTCGCCGACGCCAACCCGGGCATCGTCACCCTGCCCACCGCCACCCTGGGCACCGTGGAGGAGGCGCCGGAGGCGCCCGTGCCGGAGGATACCGCCGGGCCCGGCGCCGGAGCCGACCCCGATGGCGGCCCGCCGCCCAACCTCGGCCCCCCGCCCGAGCGCCTGGACTGGCGCACGGCCTAGCCGCCCCGGCGCCGCCGCGTCCGGCGGCGCCCCTTCCGCCCCTCGTCCGTCCCGCGCGCCTCGCGCGGGCGCGGTGCTCCGGTGCGCCGCCGGTCCGCTCGGCACCGCCCGGTGCCGTCCGGTACCGCCCTGAAAGGCCCGGTACGGCGGCATCCGGGGTGTTCGCCGGAGTCCGCCCCGTCCGGGCCGCGCGGTGCCGTGCGGTCGCCGGGGCGAATTCCGCGCTCGGACAGGGCAATAGGCTGGTCCCACCGCCTGTTGCGTAGGCAATCCACCCGTATCGAACGTTGTGGGGATCATGAGCGAACTTCCCTTGCGCGCCCAACTGGCCGCGGCTCTGGGCAAGGGCGCGGCCTCGCTGTCCCGGGCCACCGGGCGCGGCGACGGCTCCGTCATCGGCGGGCGCATCGCGCTCAAGGTCGAGCCCGACCTGCTCGCGAAGCTGGCCCGCGGTCGCCGCCTCGCCCTCGTCAGCGCGACCAACGGCAAGACCACCACGACCCGGCTGATCGCGGCCGCGCTGCGCGAGCTGGGGCCGGTCGCCACCAACGAGCACGGCGCGAACATGCCCACCGGGCACATCACCGCGCTGTCCAACGCCCCCGACGCCCGCAACGGCGTGCTGGAGGTCGACGAGAAGTACCTGCCGCGGGTGCTGCGCGACACCAACCCGGCCGTGGTCGTGCTGATGAACCTCAGCCGCGACCAGATGGACCGCGCCTCCGAGATCAACCTCCTCGCCAAGAAGTGGCGCGAGGCGCTGGCGCTGAGCGAGACCCACGTGGTCGCCAACGCCGACGACCCCCTGGTGGCCTGGGCCGGCATGGGCGCCCACTACGCCACCTGGGTCTCGGCGGGCCAGCGCTGGAAGGAGGACTCCTGGTGCTGCCCCGAGTGCGGCGGGCACCTCAAGCGCGAGCCCGACCCCCACTGGGAGTGCCCCGAGTGCGGCATGCGCCGCCCCGAGACCACGTGGGCGGTCGACAACCGCACCGACGCCGTGATCGACCCCTACGAGCAGCGCTGGCCGCTGCGGCTCAACCTCCCCGGCGACGCCAACCGCGCCAACGCCGCCATCGCCATGGCCACCGCCGCCGCCTACGGGATCCCCCCGGAGCGCTCCCTGCCGCGCCTGCAGGAGATCCGCTCGGTCGCGGGCCGCTACACCTCCGTGGTCACCGACGGGGTGGAGGTCCGGCTGCTGCTGGCCAAGAACCCGGCCGGCTGGCTGGAGTCCTTCGCGGTTCTCGACCCGCCCCGGGTGCCGGTGATCCTGTCGGTCAACGCCCAGATCCCCGACGGCAAGGACACCTCCTGGCTGTGGGACGTCGACTACACCGTGCTGCGCGGGCGGCGGGTGTTCGTCATGGGCGAGCGCCGCACCGACCTCGCGCTGCGGCTGGAGACCGACGAGGTCCCCTTCGAGACCGCCGACAAGGTGAGCGACGTCATCACCCGGCTCAAGGCCGAGCAGCCCGACATCACCAAGGTGGACGTGATCGCCAACTACACGGCCTTCCAGCAGATCCGCGCCCACTACGGCCGCGTCCAGTAGCGAGGAGCCCTCATGAGCGACACCAGCAGCGCCCTGCGCATCGTCTGGATCTACCCCGACCTGCTGAGCACCTACGGCGACCAGGGCAACGCGCTCATCCTGCGCCGCCGCGCCGAGCTGCGCGGCATCAGGACCGAACTCGTGCGCGTGCTCTCCAGCGACCCCGTGCCGGTCGAGGGCGACATCTACCTGCTGGGCGGCGGCGAGGACCGCCCGCAGATCCTGGCGGCCGAGCGGCTGCGCTCCGACGGCGGCCTGAAGCGGGCGGCCGAGCGCGGCGCCGCCGTGTTCGCCGTCTGCGCCGGCTACCAGATCATCGGCGAGAGCTACGGCGACGACGCCGACAACCCGCTGCCGGGCGTGGGGATCCTCGACGTCCGCAGCGGGCGCGGCGAGACCCGCGCCGTCGGCGAGATCGTCGCCGACGTCGCCCCGGAGCTGGGCGGCGGGCGGATCACCGGGTTCGAGAACCACCAGGGCCGCACCGCCGTGGGCCCCTCAGCCGTGCCGCTGTCGCGCACGGTCACCGGGATCGGCAACGACGGCCAGACCGAGGGCGCCTACCAGGGCCAGGTCATCGGCACCTACCTGCACGGCCCGGCGCTGCCGCGCAACCCGCACCTGGCCGACCTGCTGCTGCGGATGCGCGTGGGCGACCTCGCGCCGCTGCCGCCGTCGTGGGGCGAGGCCCTGCACCAGGAGCGGCTGGCGGCGGCGCTGTAGCCGCCGCGCGGGACGCGGCCGCCGCTCCGGGCGGCCGCGCGCGGCCCCCGGTACGGCCGCCCGGAGCGGCCCTTAGCCGAGGGTGAGGGCGAGCAGCAGCAGGAGGAGCGCCACCGGCAGCACCGAGAAGCCGACGAACTCCTTGGTGCGGTCCTCGGCGATCAGCTCGCGCTCGGTGTGGGTGGAGACCACCATGGGGGCGTCCTCGTCGCCGATCAGCATGAGGCCGCCGTCCTCGCGCCGCTTGGGGTGGGCGCGCACGAACACGTTGGTGCCCGGGCGGATGACCCACTCGCGGTAGGTGCAGCCGGGCCGCAGCGCGGCGGGGCCGGCCACGGTGGTGCTGGCGGTGCGCTCGGCGCGCTCCTCGATGCTCAGGTGCGGCGGGGACAGCGCGTCGCGGGGCGGTTCGGCGTCGGCCTCGAACCGGTCGTGGACGAGTTCGGCGTCGTCGACGGTGATCCAGTGCGGGCGGCACAGGGCCTCGGTGCCGGAGTCGCGCAGCACGAACGGCTCGTGGGAGTGCAGGTCGAAGACGCGGGTCAGTTCGAGGCGGTCGCCGGCCTCCTCCTCCCAGTGGTGGTGGACCACCTCGACGCGGAACCACACGCACGGCGTCTGGGAGTAGGGGGCGGTGAGCTGGCCGTCGGGGCCGGCCCACGCCTGGGCCAGGACCTCGGCGGTCTCGGGCGGGTCCGCCGCCTCGGCGAGCCGGCCCAGGGTGAAGTTGGGTGTGGTCTGCAGGCTGAGCCGGTGGGCCCGCGCCTTCATGGCGCGCAGCCACAGCCAGCAGCCGAGACCGACCAGGATCAGCGCGAGGAGCTGGAGGGTTACCGCCACGTTGTTCATGCCGCTTCCGCTATCGGTCGAGGGGTGGAATGGCCGTCGGCGCCCGCGGCGCCTTCGTGCGGGGCGCCGCACGCGGGTGGGACCTGGGCAAGGCTACTGAACGCCCTGGCCGGGGCGCGCACCCGGTCCGGCCGGAGGGACGGACGCGGAGAGGGACTACCCGGCGCGGCGGCGGCCACACCCGTGTGCGGGGCGGTGGCGGTCACACCCGCGGGGGCCTCAGACGCCGCGGCGGCGCAGCGGGATGTCGGCGTTGGCGCCGGTGTCGGGCGGCACGACGACCTCCTGGCCGGCCGCGATCCCGTCGACGCTGAACTGGGCGTCGACCGGCACGGTGCGCTTGACCAGCCCCAGCGCGATCGGGCCGAGTTCGTGGTGGCGCGCCGAGGACCCGGCCACGCCCACCTGCCGGCCGTCCAGTTCGATGGCGGCGCCGCGCTCGGGCAGCCGTTCGGCCATGCCGTCCAGGTGCAGCAGCACCAGCCGGCGCGGGGGCCGGCCCAGGTTGTGCACGCGGGCCACGGTCTCCTGGCCGGGGTAGCAGCCCTTGTCCAGGTGGACGGCCGAGCCGACCCAGCCCATCTCGTGGGGGATGGCGCGGTGGTCGGTGTCGAAGCCCAGGCGGGGCCGGTGCGCGGCGATGCGGGCGGCCTCGTAGGCCCACAGGCCCACGGCGCGCACGCCGGAGTCGCTGAGCGCGGCGGCGACCGGAGCCAGGGAGTCGGCGGGCAGGAAGAGGTCTGTCTCGTCGGCGGCGCGCCGCACCGGGACCTCGGTGCCCAGGTCGGGCACCGCGGCCAGGGCGGAGTCGCGGTCGGGGCCGGCCAGGGTGAGCACCGCGCGGGAGTCGCTGAGGTCCTCGACCTCGACCCGCAGCAGGAACCGCATGGAGTCGAGGAAGGCGGCGAGTTCGGCCGCGGCTCCGGGCTCGGTGTGCGCCCACACGGCGGTGCCGTCCTCGACGATCGACAGGTGGAAGCGGATGTGCCCCTTGGAGTCGAGGACCAGGGCCTCGGTGGCGGTGCCGGGGGCGGCTCCGGTGAGCGCCTGGCTGGTGAGGCTGTGCAGCCAGCTCAGGCGGTCGGGGCCGGAGACGCGCACGACGCCGCGGTTGCCGCGGTCGACCCACCCCGCCGAGCGCTCCAGCGCGCGGCCCTCCTGCGCGGGTTCGCCGTAGTGCGCGGCGACGTCGGAGTCGGGGGAGGCGGCGGCCACGGCGCCGGGGCGCGTCAACAGCGGCGAAGTCATACTCCCGATGGTATGCGCCGCACCGCGCCCGGGGACGGCCGGGCGCCCCCGCCGTGCGGTGCCTTTCCGCACGGCGGGGGCGCGTGCGGAAAGGCACCGCAAAAAACATTTGCCCCGCTCGGCACGCGGGTCGTACTGTCGGAGCCACGCAGGAAAGGAGGTGGTCCTGACAGTGAAGACGCTTAGGACTTGCGAGGTGTCCGTCCGCTAGGGCGACACGAGTGATCGGTTCGCCCTGGCGAATCCACATCGGACACCCGGATCCCCGGGCGCCGGACCTTGTCCAGCCGGCAGGCCCCGCACAAGGCGCGGAGCCAAGCCCGGGGGTCTGTCCTGTCCGCGGCCGCGCCGCCCCTTCCGAGGGCCGCGCCCGCCGCGTTTTCCTTTTCCCGGCTCCGCCCGCCGCGGCCGCGATCAGTCGCAGCGCCCCCCTGACCTCGGGCCCTTCCCCGTCGGGGGAGTACGGTGCGCCGTTGGGCACACGTCGCTGTGACCCCCTTCACATGTCCGCACATCTGTGCCACCATGCAGGGCAACGCAATGGAATGCCGTTCCGTTCAACGGAACGCATGGGGAGCGCCCACGTGGCCAGGGGAGGAAGCGTGCACAACGGGGGGCGGGCGCCGGCCGGCGCCGGATGGATGGACACCGGCACAGCGGGCGGCCTCGACGCCGAGGCCCGGCCGCGCGTGGTGGCCGCCGCGGAGCTGACCGCCATGGCGGAGTCGGCGCTGGCGCACCTGGGCGCGCCGCCGGACACCGCCCGCGCGGTGGCGGCCTCTCTGGTGGAGGCCAACCTGGTGGGCCACGACTCCCACGGGATCCGGCGGCTGCCCATCTACGCGCGGGCCGTGCGGCTGGGGCGCATCGACCCCGCCGCCCGGCCCGAGGTCGCCGGCCGCGACGGCGCGGTCGTCACCGTCCGGGGGCACCGGGCCTTCGGGCAGATCGCGGCCGCCGCGGCCGTGGAGGCGCTGGAGGAGGTGGTGCGGTCCCACGGGATCGGCATCGCCGCCGTCCGCGAGTGCAACCACATCGGCCGCCTGGGCGAGTACGTCGAGGCCCTGGCCCGCGCCGGGCACATCGGGATCGCGCTGTGCAACGTCGACCCCACCGTGGCGCCCTTCGGCGGGCGCGAGCGCCGGCTTGGCACCAACCCGCTGGCCTGGGCGCTGCCCAGCGGCTCCACCGTGCCCGGCGGGGAGGGCGGCGAGCCGGTCGTCATGGACTGGGCCACCTCGGCCATCGCCGAGGGCAAGCTCGCCATGCTGCGCGCCCGCGGCGAGCGCGCGCCCGAGGGCGTGCTGCTCGACCCCGCCGGCCGGGTCTCCACCGAGCCCGGCGACTTCTACGGCGGCGGCGCGCTGCTGCCGTTCGCGGGCCACAAGGGCTACGGCCTGAGCGTGATGATCGAGGCCGTGGGCGGCCTGCTCTCCGGCGGCGGGATCGCCTGCCTGCCCGACTACGACGGCGGCAACGGCACGGTGCTGGTGGGGATCGACCCCGGCCGGTTCCTGCCGCCCGAGGTGTTCCGCGCCCAGGTCGAGGACTTCACCGACGAGCTGCGGCGCACACCCCCGGCCGAGGGGCACCCGGAGGTCCTGGTGCCCGGCGACGTCGAGCGGCGCACGCGCGCCGAGCGTACCGCCGCGGGCATCCCGGTGCCCGCCTCGGCCTGGAACGACCTGGTCGCCCTGCTGCCCCCCGGAGCCGCCGCACGCGGGGCCGGCGGCGCGCCGGACGGCGGCGCGCCGCCGTCCGGCGCGGAGGGCCCGCACCCCGGCCGCTGACCGCCGTCCCGGCCCGGCCGCGCGCCGGGCCACCCGGCCTTCCGGCCGCACAGCTGTCCTTCGAAACGGGGGAGAGACGGAGTACACCGCCATGACCGCACACGAGGGGGCGCCCGCCCCCGACACCACGGGACCCACCCCTCCCGAGCAGATGCGCCGGGTCGTCCTGGCCTCGCTCGTGGGCACCGCCCTGGAGTGGTACGACTTCTTCATCTACGGCACGGCCGCCGCCCTCGTCTTTAACACGCTGTTCTTCACCGACGCCGACCCGGCGGTGGGCACCCTGGTGGCCTTCGCCAGCTTCGCGGTGGGGTTCGTGTTCCGGCCGCTGGGCGGATTCGTGTTCGGCCACATCGGCGACCGGTTCGGCCGCCGCACCACGCTGGTGATCACCACCCTCATCATGGGCGTGTCCACCGGGCTCATCGGCCTGCTGCCGACCTACCCGGTGATCGGGATCTGGGCGCCGGTGCTGCTGACCCTGCTGCGCGTCTGCCAGGGCCTGGGCGCGGGCGCGGAGTTCGGCGGCGCCTCCACCCTGCTGTCGGAGCACGCGCCGCCCGCGCGGCGCGGCTACTACGGCTCCTACGCCCAGACCGGCGTGCAGATCGGCCTGGTCATGGGCACGGTGGTGTTCCTGCTGGTGGGCTTCCTGCCCGACGAGGCGCTGTACTCCTGGGGCTGGCGGCTGCCGTTCCTGCTGAGCTTCCTGCTCATCGGGGTGTCGCTGTACCTGCGGCTGCGGGTGGCGGAGTCGCCGGTGTTCCTGCGCGCGGCGGCCAACCGCACCACGGTCAAGGTGCCGATCCTGCGGGCCCTCACCCGCTACCCCGGCAGCTTCCTGGTGGGGATCGGCGCGCACATCGCCGACACCGCCGTGGTGTACATCTACGCGACCTTCAGCGTCTCCTACCTGACGGCAACCCTGGACCAGCCGCGCTGGGTGGCGCTGACCGGCGTGATCGCCTTCGGCGTGGCGGTGATCCTGCTCCAGCCGGTCTACGGCGCGCTGTCGGACCGCATCGGCCGGCGGCCGGTGAACCTCTTCAGCGTGGTGTTCACGGCGCTGTTCGCCTATCCGTTCTTCTTCCTGCTCAACACCGGGGAGCCGGTGGTGATCTGGCTGGCGCTGCTGGTCGCGACCACGCTGGGCCTGGCGCCGATGATCGCGGTGCAGCCCGCGTTCTACGCCGAGCTGTTCGGGGCGGGCGTGCGCTACACCGGGTTCGCGGCCTCGCGCGAGATCGGCGCGGCCATCGCCGGGTTCTCGCCCGTGGCGGCGTCTTTCCTGCTGGAGTACTCCGGCGGCGACCCCTGGCTGGTGGCGCTGATGATGGTGGGGGCCTGCGCGGTCTCGCTGGTGGCGTTCCTGTTCTCCCGCGAGACACGCGAGATCGACATCTCCGCCTTCGAGACCAGCCAGGGCAGCATCGTGGGCACCGGGCGCGCCCGGTCCGGCGGGGCCGGCTGAGCCCCCGCACCGGCGCGGTCGCGCCGCAGGCACCGACACGAGGGGAGGCCCCGCCATGGCAGCCATGGCCGGCCCGCCGCGCCTGACCCGGGCCGCGCGGGCGCACCTGCCCGCCGACACCGTCCGCGGCCTGCCGCCCGAGGGGGCGGGGGTGGGGATCGTGCACCTGGGACCGGGCGCGTTCCACCGCGCCCACCAGGCCGTCTTCACCCAGGAGGCCATGGCCGCAGAGGGCGGCGACTGGGCGATCTGCGCGGCGGCCGCCCGGGGCCGCGCCGTGGTCGACGCGCTGCGCGCCCAGGACGGCCTGTACACGGTCACCGAGCGGGCGGCCGACGGCGCCGACCGGGTGCGCGTGGTCGGCGCGGTGGCCGACGCCGTCTCCGCCCGCGACGAGCCCGAGCGGTTCGCGGTGGCCGTGGCCGCGCCCACCACCCACGTGGTCACCCTCACGGTGACCGAGGCCGGGTACCGGCACGACCCGGCCACCGGGCGGCTGGCCGAGGACGACCCCGAGACCGCCGCCGACGCCGCCGGCCGCCCCCCGCGCACCGCCGTGGGCCAGCTGGTGCGCGGGCTGCAGGCCCGCAGCCGCCTGGGCGGCACGCCCCTGACGGTGCTCAGCTGCGACAACCTGCCCGCCAACGGCCGGCTGCTGCGCGGCCTGGTGGAGTCCTTCTGCGCGCTGCTGCCCGAGCGCGAGGGCGGCCCGCTGTGGGAGTGGATCAGCGCGCACACCGCGTTCTGCGGCACCGTGGTGGACCAGGTGGTGCCCGCCACCACGCCCGCCGACGTCGACCGGGTGGCCGCCGCGCTGGGGTACCGCGACACCGCCGCCGTGGTCGGCGAGGCGTACCGCTCGTGGATCATCGAGGACGCCTTCGCCGGCCCCCGTCCGGCCTGGGAGCGGGTCGGCGCACGCTTGGTCGCCGACCTCGCCCCCTACGAGACGGTCAAGCTGCGCTGCGTCAACGCCGTCCACTCCGCGGCGGCGTGCCTGGGCCTGCTGCTCGGCGCGACGACCGTCTCCGAGGCGGTGGGCCACCCCGCGCTGCGGCCGTTCCTGGTGGCGCTGTACGAGCGGGAACTGGCGCCCAGCGCGGCCGCGCACGGCGGCGCGCCGCCCGCCGCCGAGGCGGTGCTGGCGCGCCTGGGCAACCCGCACCTGCGCCACCGCCTCGCCCAGATCGCCCAGCAGGGGGCGAAGAAGCTGCCGCAGCGGCTGCTCGCCCCGGCCGCCGAGCACCTGGCCACCGGGCGCGACCCCCGCCTGGCGTGCCTGGCGGTGGCGGGCTGGGCGCGGCTGCTGCGCCTGCCGCCGGGGGAGCGGCCCGCCCTGGAGGCGGGGTCGGAGGACATCGCCGCCGGGCTGGCGGCCGCGCGCGGCCCGCGCGAGGCGGTCGACCTGCTGCGGGTGCACGTGCCCGCGCTCTCCCAGGGCGGCGGGCGCGACCTGGGCGACCGGGTCGCCGACGCCCTGGCCGGGCTGGAGCGCGAGGGCGCCGAAGGGGCGCTGCGCGCGGCCGCGCCGTGAGCGGGCCGCCCGGCGGCGGGCGGCCCGCTCACGGCCGCCGCACAGCGCCGAGCCACCACGGACGATGACGAACAGGACGAACGAGGAGGGCACGCGATGCGCATCAGGGGAGCCGTGCTGGTCGTGACGGGCGGCGGCACCGGTATCGGGCGGGCGGTGAGCCTGGAGGCGGCCCGCCGGGGCGCGGCCGGGGTGGTGCTGACCTACGCCCGGTCGGCGGGCGAGGCCGAGGCCACCGCCGCCGAGGTGGAGCGGCTGGGCACCCCCGCGCTGGCCGAGCGGGCGGACGTCGCCGACACCGCCCAGGTGGAGGCGCTGGCCGAGCGGGCCCTGGAGCGGTTCGGCCGCGTCGACGCCCTGGTCAACAACGCCGCCACCACCCGGGCGGTGCCGCCCGGCGACCTCGCCGCCCTCACCGACGACATCTGGCGGGAGATCCTGGACGTCAACGTGGTGGGCGCGTTCCGCTGCGCCCGCGCCCTGGAGCGCCCCCTGCGCCAGGCGCGCGGCGCGATCGTGAACACGTCCTCCATCTCGGCGTTCCGCGCCGGCGGCTCCTCGATCGCCTACGGGGTCAGCAAGGCCGCCCTCCAGCAGCTCACCCGCTCCCTGGCCGCCGTCCTGGCGCCCGAGGTGCGGGTGAACGCCGTGGCGCCGGGCACCGTCGCCACCCGGTGGCAGACCGGGCTGCGCGGCGAGGAGGGGTTCGCCGAGTTCGCCCGCCAGGAGCGCGAGGTGATCCCGCTGCGCGCCACCACCCAGCCCGAGCAGGTCGCCGACGCGCTGCTGGGCCTGCTGGAGATGGACGCGGTCACCGGCGAGACGCTGATCGTCGACGGCGGCAAGCACGTGCTGTACTGACGCGCCGGGCGCGCCCGCGGCGCCGCCCGCGCCGGTGCGAGGCGGCGCCGCTATGCCCATCGGGATAGCCGGGCGGCGACGACCGGGTCATGCGCCGCCGGGGCGAGGCCGCGACGATGGCACCATGATCCCGGACTCCACGACCGCGTCCCCGCCCCGTTCGCCCCGCCCACCGCGCCCGGCCGGGCGCGTCCGCGCGCTCGCCTACACCGCCGCGGCGGCCGTGCTGGCGGCCTGCTGCGCCTTGCCCTCCGTCGTCTCCGCCGTGGGCGCGCCCGAACCCGTCGCGCTGCGCCCGCCCGCGCCCACCGGCCCCTACGCGGTGGGCCAGGTGGAGTTGCACCTGGTCGACGAGACCCGGGGCCACCCCTGGGTGGAGGGCGCGAAGCGGCGCGACCTCATGGCTACCGTGTGGTACCCGGCGGCCGAGGACGCCGACGGCGAACCCGCCCCCTACGCCTCGCCGGCCGCCGCGAGCCGCCTGGCCGACGAACTGGAGCAGGTGGGGCTGGCGCGCGACGCCGTGGACTTCGCCGGATCGCGGGCCGGGGCCGTTGCGGGCGCCCCCGTCGCCGCGGAGGCGGGGGACCTGCCGGTGCTGCTGTACTCCCACGGGTTCCGCCAGACCCGCTACCAGGCCGCCGCCCAGCTCGCCGACCTGGCGAGCCGCGGGTTCGCCGTGGTGGCCGTGGACCACCCCTACGAGGCGTCGGCGGTGGAGTTCCCCGACGGGCGGATCGTGCGCGACTCCGTGCCCGGCTCCGACCCCCAGACGATGCGCGAGGCCATCGCGGTGCGGGTGGCCGACATGCGGTTCGTCCTGGACGCCGTGGCCGACCTCGCCGCCGGACGCAACCCCGACGCCGCCGGTCGGCGGCTGCCGCGCGGCCTGGGCGCCGCGCTGGACCCCGCGCACACCGGCATGTTCGGCCACTCGGCGGGCGGGTTCACCGCGGCCGAGGCCCTGCTGGCCGACGAGCGCATCGACGCCGCCGCCAACCTCGACGGCAGCATCGCCTACCACGTCGGCGACGAGGACTGGGCGCGGGCCACGCTCGCCGGCGCGCCGCGCCCCTTCCTGCTCATGGGCGGCGGCACCAGCGGCAGCGGCGGCGAGCCGCACACCAGCGCGCACTCCCCCGACTGGAGGCGGTTCCGCGCCGCGTCCACCGGGGAGTTCACCGAGGTGTACCTGCCCGAGGCCGAGCACATGAGCTTCACCGACACGCAGTGGATCCTGCCCCGGATCGAGGCGCGGCTGCACCCGAGCAGCCCGGCGTGGGAGACCACCCGCACCGAGTCGACCGGCACGATCGACCCCGCCCGCAGCGTGGCGGTGCAGCGGGCCTACCTCGCCGCGTTCTTCACCGAGTACCTGCGCGGGCGGGAGCGGCCCCTGCTCGACGCGCCCTCGGCCGCCTACCCCGAGGCCGAACTGGTCGGCTGAGGCGGCCGGCCCGGCACCGGCGTCACAGGAGCGCCCCCACCAGCAGCCACGCCCCCAACACCAGCCCGAACACGCCGCCGAGGAGGAAGACGACCGCGCCGGTGAGCTGGCTCCAGGCCTC
Source organism: Streptomonospora nanhaiensis (assembly GCF_013410565.1). Lineage (NCBI taxonomy): Bacteria > Bacillati > Actinomycetota > Actinomycetes > Streptosporangiales > Nocardiopsidaceae > Streptomonospora > Streptomonospora nanhaiensis. The sequence goes on along the minus strand of NZ_JACCFO010000001.1, from coordinate 3,258,485 downwards.
CACGACGTCGGCCCGCTCGGGGTTGCGGGGGTCGTAGGCCACGGTCACCCGCCGGCCCGCCCGGAGCCGGTTGGAGCTGCTGTACACCTGCTGGCGCACGCGCAGGCGGCGGCCCTCGCGGGTGGTGAACTCGACGACGGCGGCGTAGGAGGGCGCCTCACCGGGGTCCCGGCTGACGGCGCGCCCCACGACCACCCCGGGGACCCGCACGCCGCCGCGCCGCAGGCGCAGGATCCGCAGGGCCATGGCCCCGCCCACGCCGGCGAACAGGGCGCCCGAGGCGAGGAGCACGCCGTAGCCGGCGAGGTCGGAGAGCGGGGGAAGGGACACGGGCACCGGGGCCTCCTGTGGGTCGGCCCGGGGGCGGTCGGCCACCGCCCCCGGGCACCCCCTTGGATCCCGCCCGCGGGGCCGCCGGTTCCCCGCGGGCGGGTCCCGGTCCGGCCGCCCGCCGGGCGGCCGGCTACAGCAGCACCACCTGGCGCACGGCCTCGCCCGAGGCCAGGCGGTCGAAGCCCGCGTTGACCTCGGCCAGCTCCAGCCGGCCCGACAGCAGTTCGGTCACCGGCAGCAGCCCGCGCCGGTACAGCGCGATGTAGGCGGGGATGTCGCGGGCGGGCACGCCCGAGCCCAGGTAGCTGCCGCGCAGCGTCCGCTCCTGGGCGGCCAGGGTAACGGCGGGGATCGCCACCGTCCGGTCCGGGTGCGGCAGGCCGACGGTGACCGTGGTGCCGCCGGGCCGGGCCGCCAGGTAGGCCTGGGCCAGGACCTCGGCGCTGCCGGTGGTGTCGATGACCTTGTCGGCGCCGCCCCCGGTCAGGTCGCGGACCGCCGCGACCGCGTCGGCGCCGCCGGGCAGCCGGTCGGTGGCCCCCAGCCGCCCGGCCAGCTCGCGCTTGCCGGTCACCGGGTCCACCCCCACGATCTGCGCGGCCCCGGCCACGCGGGCGCCCAGCAGGGCGGACAACCCCACACCGCCCAGCCCGAAGACCGCCACCCGCTCGCCCGGCCGGATCTCGGCGGCGCGCAGCGCGGCGCCCACGCCGGTGAGCACCGCGCACCCGAACAGCGCGGCCGTCTCGAACGGCAGGTCGGGGTCGACCCGTACCGCGGAGTCGGCCGAGACCACCGTGTACTCGGCGAACGCCGAGACACCGAGGTGGTGCGCGGGCTCGGTGCCGTCCTCGGCGCGCCAGCGCCGTCCGCCGCCCACCAGGTCGCCGGCGTTGTTGGCGGCGGCACCGCGCACGCACAGCGCCGGGCGGCCCTCCAGGCAGCGGGGGCAGGTGCCGCAGGGGGCGACGAAGTACAGCACCACGTGGTCGCCGACGGAGAACCGCGACTCGGTACCCGGCCCGAGCGCGGCGACCTCGCCGGCGGCCTCGTGGCCCAGCACCATCGGCACCGGGCGGGGCCGGTCGCCGTTGACCACGGACAGGTCGGAGTGGCACAGCCCGGCCGCGCGGACGCGCACCAGCAGTTCGCCGGGTCCGGGCGGGCGCAGGCCCAGTTCGCGCACCCGCAGCGGGCGCGACCGCGCGTAGGGGGCGGGGGCCCCGATCTCGTGCAGCACGGCGGCCCGGACGGCCATGCCGTCGGCGCCGGTCCGGGGGGCGGCGGCGCTCATCGGTTCCTCCGCAGCTTCTCCAGGGCGGTGCGCAGCCGGCCCTCGACGGGCACCGGCCGCCGGGTGCGGCGGTCGCAGAAGACGTGGACGAAGTGGCCCTCGGCGACCCGGGTGCGCCGGTCGCTCCGGTACAGGCCCAGCTCGTAGCGCACCGACGACGTGCCCAGGTGGCCCACCGACAGCCCCACCGCCAGCGTCTCGGGGAACCCGGCCTCGGCGGTGTAGACGCAGTGCGACTCCACGCACATGCCGATCACCGGGCCCTCGCGGTAGTCCAGGCCGCCCTGCTCCACCAGCCAGGTGTTGATGGCGGTGTCCATGAACGCGTAGTGCACCGTGTTGTTCATGTGGCCGTAGGCGTCGTTGTCGGCCCAGCGGGTGGGGATCTCCTGCCAGTGCGCGTAGTCGGGCGGTGCGGGCGCCGCGTCGGCGGGCCGGGGCGCCCTGCCCCGGCCGGGGTCCTGGTCGGCCGCGTTCAACCGTCCACCTCCGTGTCGTGCGGGGCGCCGGGCGGCGCCTGTGCATACCGCTCGGTATGTAACCGTAGCGGCCCGGCGCCGCCGCGCCGCGCGCGGGGCACCGGCCGCGCCGCGACGCCCGTGCCGCAGGGGGATCCGGCGCCGGGCGCACTTGACGCGGAGTGTGCGGCGACGGCAAGATTCGTGGGCTGGTGTGTCCCGGACCGGGCGAACTCCCCGACGCCGGCCTCCTCAGCGGACCCGCCCCGCACCCGCCGCGGGTCCGCGCACGTTCCACCGGCTCCGCCACCGGAGCCGTCCGCGCACCGCCCCTCGCCGGCCTTCCGGCCCGACCGGGGCGGCCCCCGCACGGCGGTCGCGCCGGGAGGCCGGGCGCGCGGTCGGCCGGTGCCGGGCCCGCGCCCCGACCGGCCCGCGGGCGGCACAGCGGGCCGGTGCCATCTGTGCCGACGGGCCGACCTCGGAGGGCCACTCGATGACAACCGACGCCGACGCTCCGAAGGTGCCGGGCTACCGGATCACCGGGCCGCTGCGCTCGGCCGGGGCCGGCCGCACCTTCCGGGCGCGCCGCGCGGCGGACGGCCTGCCGGTGCTGGTGCGGGTGCTCAGCGGCGCCCCGGGCCCCGGCGGCATCTTCGGCGGCTCCTCCGGCGGTCCCGGCGCGCCCTTCGCCGTCTGGCCCGAGGCCCCCGAGGGCTCGGCCGCCGCGCTTGTCGCGCGCGGCGAGCGGCCGTCGCCCCGCGACGCCGTGCGCGCGGGCCTGGCCCTGGCCGCCGCGCTCGCCCCCCTGCACGCCGCCGGGTGGGTGCACCACGGAATCCACCCGCGCACGGTGCTGCTGAGCGGGTCGGGCGCTGAGGCGGGCCCCGGCGGCGACCCGCCGCTGCCCGCGGGTGTGCCGTTCCCGCCGCGCGCCCTCGACCGCGACCTGCGCGACCACCTGCCGCCCGAGGCGTGGGCCGGGCGCCCCGCCACCCCCGCCTCCGACGTCTACCGCGCGGCCGGGGTTCTGTGGGCGCTGCTGACCGGGCGGGTGCCGCCGGCGGCGGAGCCGCCCCGGGGGAGCGGCGAGGAGCCGCCCGACCCGCTCGGCCCCGGTGTCCCCGCCGACCTCGCCGACCTGCTGCGCCGCGCCCTGGACCCCGATCCCGCGCGGCGGCCCGCCCACGCCGACGCGCTCACCGAGGCCCTGACCGCCGTCGCGCGCGCCCACGGCTGGGCACCGGAGGCGGCCGAGGGGCGGGAAGGCGAGGCCCCCGCGGACGGCGCCGCGCCGGTCCCGCCCGAGGACGGCGCTCCGGCCGCCGGAGCCGCAGGCACCGCCGGCGCGGCCGCCGCCGAGCCGCCCGCGGCGGAGGCGGCCGACCCCGGGGGCCATTCGCCGCGCGCGGCCGAGGCCGCCGCCGACCGGGCCCGGCGCGGGCCCCGCACCCGCGCGGACGGCTCGGCCGCCGACGAGGCCGCCGACGGCGAGGAGACCGGCGTCTTCGCCGCGCCCGACCCCGGCCCGGCCGCGGACCCCGACGCGTTCGACGCCCCCGGCGGTGCCTTCGCCGAGCCCGAGGCCGAGAAGGTCGTCTACTTCGAGGAGGAGCCGGAGGAGGCCGTCGGCGGCACCTGGACCGCCCCCGTGTGGAGCCGGGGGCCGGTGCAGGGGCGCGGCCCGGCCGGCCCCGCCCGCGCGGACACGGCCTGGGGCGGCAACCCGCCGCAGGCCCGCCCCGACCCCGCAGCGGCCGCCGCCGTGCGGCGGGCGCAGTGGGCGGCCGAGCGTGCGGCCGAGGAGCGGGCCGAGAAGGAGGACGACGACCGCGACGCGCGCGACGCCCGCGACGGCGACGACCGGGCCGCCGAGACGGAGCAGCTCTCCCCCGAGGAGCCGTTCCTGGGCTACCGCGCCCTGCCCGGCGCCGCCCACGGCGCGCCGCTGCCGCTCGCCTCGCCGAGCGAGCCCGCGGGGCGCGGCCCGGCCGACCGCGTGGTCCTCATCGCGGCGCTGGCGGTCGCGATCGCCGCCGCCGCGGTGGCCCTGGCCGTGGCCGCCGTCGTCCTGGTGCTGGGCGGCGACGAGGAGGGCGGGGAGGACGGCACGGAGGCGGCCGCGTCCCCGTCGCAGACCGGGACCGCCGGCGACGGCGACGGCGAGGGCGGCGCGCAGGAGTCCGACCGGCCGGAGGGCCGGCCCCGGCCCCCGGGTGACGTGGAGATCGCCGAGGACGCCGAGGTGTCGGTGGTGCTGACCTGGACCGGGCACGGCGGCGACGACGTCTACAACATCATGGGCGGCCCCAAGGGCGAGCCGGCCGTGCTCCTCGCCGACACCCGGCCGCCGGCCGAGGAGATCGAGCTCGTGGGCCTCAACCCGGACGTGGACTACTGCTTCACCGTCGTGGCGGTCATCAGCGGTGAGGAGACGAAGGCGTCCGAGGAGGTCTGCACCGACCGCTCGGGCGGCGGCGGGGGAGCCGACCGGCCGACCGGCGACTAGAGCGTTGATGGGAGACACCTGGACCCGCCGCGCCCATGACGAGGGCGCCAAGGATTGTTGTGTATAGACCGGCCTCGACGCCCGTGTGACCGCTCGTACGGCCGCCTGGACGACCATGTGGTCCCTTCGCGCGGCACGCCCGCCCGCCGGGGACGCCTCCGCCCGCCCGTCCCGCCGGGCGCCCGGCCCCGGCCGCGCCGGGACCGGGCCCGCCGCCGCGCCCCGGCTTACGCCTGGATGGCGTTGGTGTACTCCCAGTGCCAGGCCTCGGAGGTGCTCTTGCCCTCCTGGGCCCAGGTCGGGTGGAACCAGTTGAAGTCGTTGGCGTTGGCCCGCATCCACTCGTGCTGCTCGGTGCCGAAGTTCTCGACCCCGCCGCACAGGTCCACGGCCAGGCCCTCGCCGTGGTTGCTGGAGCCCGGCCGCGCCGCGAGGTTGCCGTTGCCGTTGACGTAGGCGTCGTAGAGCCGCTGCTGGTCCGCGAAGCTGCGGTAGGCGTCGGTGATGCAGATGTCCTCGCCGAACTCGTCGCGGTAGCGCTCGTTCATCGCCAGGAACGCCACCGCGGCGTCGGCCCGCAGGTACTGGCCCTCCTCGGTCAGCTCGCACAGCGCCTCGGTGGGGATGCGGCCGTTGTCGTACCCCTCGGCCTGCTGCACGCTGCCGCGGTCGCAGTCGCCCGCGGCGGCGGTGCTGAAGTTGACCTGGTCGGTGCCGGCCTGCTGGTCCTCGGCGAAGGGGGTGGAGCCGGTCATGGCCTGGACGAACACGTAGCTGAGGATGCCGCTGACCGAGAGCGAGACCCCCGCGATGGAGTAGTCGGCGCGGGTCGCGCCGCCGTCGCCCCGGCGCCGCCATCGCCGCCGGGCCGGCCGGGACTCGGCGCGGCGCCGTCGTCCGAACATGCCCCACCTCCTCCTCGGGTGCGTCACAGGTCCGCCGGCTCGTTGTCGCCGGTGGGGCCGCCTCCGGGCCCGCCGCCCTCGGGCGCCTCGGGCACGGCGCTGGTCACCACCCAGGCGTCGTCCTCGCGCATCAGCAGCACGGTGTAGCGGCCCAGGTCGACGTCCTCGGCCTCGGCCGGGCCCTCCTCGGGCACCGCCGTGACGTCGACCGACAGCTCCATGGACTCCGCGCCCAGGTACTCGATGCGGGCGACCTGGGCGGCGCCCTGCGTCGCGGCGCCGAGGTCCTCCAGGGCGGTGTGGGCGGCGGTGGCGCCCGCCAGGTCAACGCCCTCGGGGACGTCGGCGAGCGGCGCGGCCTCGCGCACGGCCGCCAGGTGGTCCTCGGCGCTCTGCCCGGGTGTGTAGGTGCCGTAGCCCTCGGTGTGGGCCAGGGCGACCTCGGCCGCGGCGGCGTAGTCGGCCTCGTCGACCGGCAGCGCCTCGCCGAACGGCGGGTAGCCCGACCGGTCGCTCGCGCCCTCGGCGGGACCCGGCGACCCGCCGTCCATCATGGCCAGCGCGAGGGCCACCAGCGCGCCGATGAGGACCGCGATGGTCACCATGAACACGGTGGTGGTGCGCTGCGGGAAGAGCGAGTCTCTCATGTCCTTGCCGTGGTGGTGCCGAGGGCGGCCGGAACCGGAGGCCGCGCGGGTGCGCGCCGCCTCCGGCTTTCGGACCGCCGCGGTTGCGCCGCTAGGTGGCCAGGCCGTACTGGCCGTTCCGGGCCTTTCGGAGGCCGTCGGTCACGGTCGTGCCCATGCCCGACTGCGCGGCGCCGCCACCGGCGACGGCCGCCTCGAACTGGCCCGCCAGCGAGAACAGGCCGCCTCCGCCGGCGAGCCCGGCGGCGAAGGCGCCGCCGATGTCGCTGGCGAGGGACATGGCGCCGGAGGCCAGGCCGCCGGCGGCCCGCCCGAGCAGGCCCAGCGCCTTGCCCGCGAAGCCGAGCACGGCGCCGCCGAAGCGGAACACCCCGCCGAGCTTGGGGCCGACCCGGCTGGCGAAGCCGAGCAGGGCCCGGCCCCAGCCGCGCTGGGCGAGCCATCCGCTGATCCGGGGGCCGAAGCGGGTGGCCAGCCCGCGGCCGGCGCTCATGGCGGTGCGGCCGAGCCACGGCAGGGCCGTGCGCATGACCCAGGGGGCGGCGGTGCGGGCCAGCCAGGGCCCGGCCGCGCGCAGTGCCGCCCCGCCGAGGGCGACTACCAAAGGTGCGACCATCGTCGTCCTTCCTTTCTGTGTGGCCTCGGCGGGGGCGGGGCCGCGGCGGTGGGTCGTCGTTCGTCGTTCGTTCTGGCGGTTCGCGGCGTCACGCCTCCATCGCGCCGCCGCCGCTGAAGGAGAGCCGCACGGCGCCGGTGTAGGTGGAGCGCCAGTACTCGGTGTCGAGGGGGCCGCGGCGCACGCCCACGCGCGGGTTGCCGGCGTCGATCATCTCGCCGTTGCCGATGTAGACGCCGACGTGCCCGGGATAGCTCCCGCGGAAGAACACGATGTCGCCCGCCTGGAGCTTGGAGACGTCGAGGGTGCCGGTCTGCACCCGGTGGGCGGTGACACCGTTGCCGCTGTAGGCGTCGAGTTCCTGCCACTGGGACCCGGCGACCCTGGGTAATGTCACGCCGATCTCGCGGAGGCCCGCTAACACCAGCCCGGAGCAGTCGAAGCTGCTGGGCCCCTCCGCGCCCCACACATACGGTTTGCCGACCTGGGCGTGCACGAACTCCAGGAAGGTGCGGTGCTCGTCGGTGACCCCGGCGGGGATCCCGAAGGAGGCGGTGAACGCGCCGCCCTGGCCCGGCTCGCAGTCGGCGGTGTTGCCCGCCGGCGAGTAGGAGGCCGGCGAGAGGTTCAGGGAGGGCGCCACCCCGTACTCGTCGGAGTTGGACAGGATCTCGGCCAGATCGAGGATCTGGTTGACGTACCACTTGGCGTTGTTGTGGATGAAGATCGTGCACTGCAGGGGGTCGGTGATCCCGGCCCGGCTGCGGCAGGTCGAGGCGTAGGACCCGTTGGGGTTCTCCTCGACGTTCTTGGCGACCCAGGCCAGCCGGAACGCCCCGGACATGATGTTGTCCCAGGGGTCCCACACGTCGACCCAGCCGTCGTTGTTGCCGTCGATGCCGAAGCCGCCCGGGTTGGCCGGCATCTCGCCGGGCTCCCAGTCGTTCTCCCGCTCGGAGACGCGCTCCTTGGGCATGCCGCCCCAGGCGTTGCCCGCGTTGCCGAGCCGGCCGCCCTCCTGCCCGGTCTCGGGGTCGAGCACGCCGAACTGCATGATTCCGGCGGCGCCGTAGGGGTTGCGGGTGCCCGGCAGCACGCCGGAGTCCCAGTTGGGGTCGCCGGTGTTGACGTACTGGCCGCTGTGGGTCTCCTTCTGGGCCACCGCGGCGATGACGGCCCACGGGAAGTCGTAGGCCTCGGCGGCCTCTTGCTGGATCTCCAGGATGTCTTCGGGGATGTTGCGCGGCACGCTGGTCGTGCCGCTGGCGGTCTCGCCGTGGGAGTCGAAGACGATGTTGCCGCCCGAGTACGAGGCGTTGACGGCCTGGCCGCCCCCGCTCGTCGTGCTCGCTCCGGTGGCGCTGGGATCGGGGCCGCACGCGGTGGCCACGTAGGTGACGGTGCCGGCCACCAGCAGCGCCGACAGCCCGCCGGCCACTCGGGGCACGACCTCGCCGCGGTCGCTCGCGGCGCGCACGCGGCGGCCCAGCGTGCGGACCCACGTCCGCACGCGCTCGCCCAGGGCGCCGGCGCGCCCCCGGGCGGTCACGGCACCCCCGCGTCGCCGAGCGACGCGTCCTGGAAGCCGTAGACCCGCCATTCGCCGTTCTCGGGGACCACGGTGACCGCGTAGCTGGCCGTCTGGGTCTCGCCCGCGCCGCCGGTCTCGGCGGACAGGTTGGCGTCCACGACGAAGATGACGGACTCGGAGCCGACGTTGCGGATCTCGACGACCTCGGCGGAGGCGGTGGTGGCGGGCGCGTCCTGGCGCGACCCGGCGGTGGGCGGGGACAGCATCAGCGTCTCCAGTTGTCCGACGAAGTCCTCACCGACCAGCGGGGTGACGCGGTCCATGCGCTCCTGGGGGTCCTCGTCGGGGTCGTAGGTGGCGTAGGCGGCCACGAAGTCGCGGGCGACCTCGGCGCCGGCGGACAACTGCTCCTCGGTGTGGGGGAGCAGCGCCATGACGTCGCCGACGGGCCGATCGCCCTCGGCGGCGCCGCCGGAGGTACCGGAGGAGTCGGCCGAGTTGGACCCCTCGTCGGGGTCGTCGCCCCCGGTGAGCTGCACGTACAGGAAGACCGCCGCGGCGACCAGCGTCACGATGATCGCGGTCACCAGGACCCTCTCGCGCGACGTGCCGCCGGTGAACTCGCTCATGAGGGTCCCGGGCCGACCGTTCTGGACATGGGCACACCTCACCGTCGATTCGTGCGGAAAGGACGTCCCTTGATACCGAAGAACCGCCTCTGTGCGCAATACCTTTCTGGCGGACGGTCCGCTACGCTTCGTGGTTTTCCGGCGTGTTTTTCCGGCGCTCGGGGCGGGTATTGACGGGGGCGGCGCCCACATTGGCCGAAACGGGCCAACGGGCCGCGGGCCGACGATCGGCGTTGGTTATCAACGCCGGTGGCCGAAGAAATTCCGAGGGATAATGTGAGTTTTTCTTTTTGATTCTCACCTTTCACATTCTCCTTGGTGCGCGGGGAACGCGCTGCGTGAGCGCTGTGATCTGGGTCACTTGCAAAAGGTGTCCCTCATGCGATAGATATGCCCCGTTGTGTCAGCCTTGACCATCGCGCCCGCAGGCGCGTCCGGCGGCCGTGGTCTTCGTTATCTGGAATCAAGAACTTAAGGGCTCTGGAATGCGCGGATTCAGTGGCGATCCTGATTCCGTTCGCGGGAGCAGGGGCGCGGAACGGCGAATTCCGCTCGCATCCGCGGTGCGGCGCGCATTGAGCGCGGCCGGCCGCGCGGCGGTGCGGACGTCGAATGGGGAGCGCCATGGCGCGCCGACGCGGTGAGCAGGACGCGGCCGAGACGCTGCAGCTCGCCGCCACGCTGCCCGAATGGGCCCGAGAGATGGTGCTGCTGGGGTGCCACGGAGGCGCCGGCACCACCACCCTCCGCGTCCTGCTGAACACGCCCTGGGAGTTCGGGGCCTACTCGGCCGACCGCAGGGAGATCGCCACGTTCGGCCGTCCGCTCGTCCTGGTCACCCGCGACAACGCGGCGGCCACGGCGCGCGCCGCCGAGGTCGTGAACAACATCGAGGCCGGCGGGCTGGCTCCGGCGGCCATGGTGGTCGTGGCCGACGGCTCGGGCCCCGAGCCGCCCGAGGCCACCACCCGGCTGCGCCTGGTGGAGGCGCGCGTGGGCCGGCTCATCCGCTTCCCCTTCGTCGCGGGGCTCCGGTTCGTGGACGTCGCCGAGGTGGGGCAGGTGAAGCTGCCGAAGAAGGCGCAGCAGGCTTTGGACGAGATCAGGAACGCGTGCTTCAGCGCCGCGCGGGGCGCTCTGGCGCGCCAGGTTGAGGAGAGTTGAGAACTGTGGACGGTCTGCTGTACCTCGCCGGTGGTCTCGTCGACCACCTCGCCCTCGTGCCCATGAGCTTCAACTGGTCGAACAACCCGGAGCTGCCCGGCTTCAACGGCAGCGCCAACCCCATCGAGCAGGTCATCAACTGGGGCCAGGGCATCATCGTCGTCATCGGCATCATCGGCATCCTGTTCGCCGCGGGCAAGATGGCGATCGGCAAGTTCGGCCGCTCCGACCTCGCCGCCGACGGTGTCGGCGGGCTGGTGTGGACCGTCATGGGCATCTCGCTGATGCTCGTGGCCATCCCGGTCATCCGCACGGTCGCCAGCGTCGCCTGAACCACCGCGCCGATCCGGTCCCGCACCCCGTCACGGGCGGGGGCCGGACGGCGCGGACCCGTATCGGTCTCCGCGGCAGAGGGGGTGCCACGTGACGGTCATGCACGCGGGAGTCGAGATGCTCGCCGCGCTCGCAAACACGGTTTCGATCCCGATCGCCAACGTAGTGGAGTGGGACACCACTCCCCGCCTGCCCGATTACGGGTTCGGCGACAGCCAGGCGCCCGAGCAGAACCCCATCGAGCGGTTCCTGAACTACGCCCAGGGGGTGATCGTCGTCCTGGGCGTCTTCGGCATCCTGTACTCCGCCGGGAAGATGGTGGTCGGCCGGCTCGGCCGCTCCGAGGTGGCCGCCGAGGGCGTCGGCGGCGTGGTGTGGACCATCATGGGCGTCTCGCTGATGCTCGTGGCCATTCCGGTGGCCACCACGATCGCGGGGGTCTGAGACGCATGGCCGCAGACGGGAGGAGGCGGGGACTGTGCTGGTGATGCTGGGCCGCGCCGAGTTCATCGGACGCGGCAACGAGCTGCTCGGCTACGTCGCCGGGCTGGGCGTGCTGGTCGGCGTCATCGCCCTGGTGATCATCGGCGGGCGCATGATCCACGCCAACTTCACCGGCGACCCGTGGATCGCGGCGCGCGGCATGGCGGACCTCCCCTATGTCGTGCTGGGGGTGATCCTGCTGATCGGCTCCGGCACGCTGGCGGCCAACCTGCTGCAGGGTTCGATCCACCAGACCAACCAGGACATCAGCGAGGTCATCGACCAGGCCGGCGAGGGCCAGCGCGAGATCGAGCAGGAGACCCGCCCCGGCTGCCTGCCGCGGCCCGAGGACGACGAGGCCGAGGACCCCTTCGTCTGCCCGGAGGACGACGACTGGGACGACCTGTCCAAGACCATCCCCGTCCAGGGCAACAACGACCCCCGCTGCAAGAAGGACGACGAGAAGGTCTCCTGCTACGAGTACTGCTACGTCAACCCCGGATCGCCGATCCAGCACTCCCCGTGCCTGAACCAGGACTTCCGCTCCGACGAGTGGATCTGGGGCAACTACGCCTGCCCGGTCCTGGATCCCGAGCCCCGCTCGGAGGCGCCCAACTGCCCGGACGGCCCGATGCCCGACGACGCCCCCGACGGCATCACCTGGACCACCGAGTGGGCGTACCGGCAGTACGCGTGCCAGCACTTCCGCAACTGGGTGAACGACATGAAGGAAGACCCGGACCGCTACTGCGACCGGAACCTCAACGAGCAGTACCGGTAGCGCGGCGGACCGCCGATGTGACCGCCCGTGCGCTGAGACCCGGTGCCGGACGCAGAAAGGAGGGCGGACGTGGGAGAAGACGAAGAGACCGGTGACTGGATCACCGAGAGCATCGAGGGCCTGATCGGGACCCTGTTCGACCGCCTGCTCTACGACCCGTTCCTGATCTCCGGCAACACGGGCAACGTCACCACCTCGACGGGCCAGCCCGTGCCGCCCGAACTGGACCAGGGGATGCTGCACCTGCAGAACGTGCTCAGCCCCTTCGTGCTGTTCCTGGCCACGCTGGGGATCCTGTTCGCGTGCATCCGGCTGCTGTGGCACCGCCGCCTGGACCCGATGATGGACATGGTCCGCGGGCTGCTCACGGTCATCGGGGCGACCTTCTTCGGCATCTTCCTGGTGTCGATGCTGATGGACCTCAGCCGCAACCTCGGCATCATGATCATGACCACCGGCATGGACCGGGACTCCGAGGGGTTCATCCCCACGGCCAAGGACGTCTACCCCAGCGTCTTCCGGGTGGCCCTGGAGGAGAGCGGCAACGGCCTGGGCCTGGAGAACGAGGCCGCGACGCAGGCCCTCACCTACATGATCGGCCTGGCGGTCATCCTGGGCATGGTCACCCAGATCATCGTGGTGACCCTGCTCCAGGGCGTCATCTACATCATCGCCTGCGTGCTGCCGCTGGCCGCGGCGAGCACCATGGTGCCCAACCTGAAGATCTTCCCCAAGGTCGTGGGTTGGCTGGTCGCCTGCATGCTGTACAAGCCGCTCGTCTTACTGATCTACCTCGCCGGACTGATCATCCTGGGCAGCGCCCAGCAGGCGTCGGAGGACTCCGGCGGCGACGAGGGCCAGGCGCTGTTCCGCTACCTGCTGGCGGCCGCCATCCTGCTGCTGGCCACCGGCGCGCTGCCGATCCTGATGCGGCTGATGAGCTCCTCCGGCATGTGGATGATGGCCCTGGCCGCCGGCGGCGCCAGCTCCATGGGCCTCCTCGGCGGGGGCGGTGGCGGCGGTGGCGGAGGCGGCGGTGGCGGCGGCGGTGAGGGCTCCGGCGCCGCCGACGTCCAGCCCTCCTCCTACTCCGGCTCCGGCGGCAGCGGCGAGGTCCAACCGGCGAGCGCGGCCAACGGGGCCATCGCGCACGCCAACACACTCAGCAACAGCCTCGGCGACGGCTCCGTACCCGGGGCCGCGGGCGACCCCACGGCCGGAGGCGCCCAGACCGTCTCGACCCTGGGCACCCAGGGCGGCGCCTTCTCGGCCGGGTCCTTCAGCGGCGCCGGCAACATGAGCGGCGACGGCGGGTCGTTCATCAGCGAGGACTCCGGCGCGCTGTCCACCGGCGCCACCGAGTCCACCGACCAGTCCGGGTCCGTCACGTCGGCCACCACCGCCGGCTACGAGACCGCCACGGGTGCCTCCGACGCCGCCACCAGCGGCGTGGGCACGGCCGCGGTCGACACCCCCGGCGGCGCCACCGACACCCCCGGCGCCCCCGCGGGCGACCCCGGTCCCGGCGCCGAGGGCGCCCTGGCCACCGGCTCGCCCGCGGCCGAGCCCGGCGCCGCCACCCCGGCGTCGTCCTCGCCGCCGCTGCCCGACGGTTCTGAAGGGAGGCTCATCTGATGGCCCGCACCTACGGCGGCTGGCGCCGCCGCCGCAGCATCGGCCTGTTCGGTCTGAGCTTCAACGCGACGCTGGGCCTGCTGGCCGGTCTGATCGTGCTGATGTTCTCCGGCCTGTTCGCGCCGAACCTGTTCCTCTACCTGCTGCCGGTCATGGCCGCCGTCTTCGCGCTGGCGGCGGTGCCGGTCCAGGGAGAGTCGCTGCTCAGCTTCCTGCTGACCCGGCTGCGCTGGTGGTGGGCCTCGGTCCTGGGCCACACCCGCTACCGCGCCGGAGTGCTGGTGGAGCACCCGCGCGCCTTCCAGCTGCCCGGCATCCTCGCCCCGATCACGCTGCTGTCCTGCGAGGACGGCCGCGGCGGGCGGTTCGGCATCGCCTGGAACCGCCGCCTGGGGCACATGACCGCCACCGTGCTGGTGTCGTCCAACTCGGTGTGGCTGGCCGAGCCCGGCGACGTCGACGGCTGGGTCGCCAACTGGCACTCCTGGCTGGCCTCCTTCGGGCACATGCCGTGGGTCCAGTGGATCACGGTGACCGTGGAGTCGCGGCCCGACCCCGGCGCGGCCCTGCGCGAGGGCGTGGCCGCCCAGGTCGACCCGTTCTCCCCCGAGGCCGCGCGCAAGATCGTCAGCGACCTGGTGGAGCAGGCCCCGGCCATCAGCGCCCAGATCGAGACCCGGGTCTCCATCACTTTCGACCCGCGCAAGTTCCCGGCCAACCCCAAGGACCGCCTGGAGGCGGCGGCCGAGATCAGCAACTACCTGAACACGATCGAGTCCAGCCTCGGCAGCGCGGGCGTCACCGTCCTGGGCCGGGCCACCCCCCAGCAGCTCGTGGCCATGGTGCGCACCGCCTACGACCCGGCGGCGCTCAACGAGTTCAACACGCTGCTGCGCACCAACCCCGAGGGCATCGAGACCGGCGACTGGACCGACGCCACCCCCGTGGAGGCCGAGACCTTCCACGACCGCTACGTCCACGACAGCGGGCACAGCGTCGCCTGGATCTGGCAGGAGGCGCCGCGCACCCACGTCACCAGCACGGTGCTGGCCGAGCTGCTGGCGCCCACCCGCTACACCAAGCGGACCACGCTGCTGTTCCGCCCGTGGCCGGCCGCCGCGGCGGCGCGCGCGCTGGAGTCGCAGAACTCCGCCGCGCAGTACAAGAGCGAGCTGTCGTGGCGGGTGCGCCGCCGGGTCAGCGCCCGCGACAACCAGGACCTCGCCTACGCCCGCCAGGCCGCCCGCGAGGAGACGCGCGGCGCCGGGCTGGTGCAGATGAGCCTGTACGCCAGCGTCACCGTGGAGGACCCCGAGCAGCTCAAGCGGGCGGCCGCGCACACCGAGTCCGCGGCCGAGACCTCCAAGATCCGGCTGCGCCGGGCATGGGGCAGCCAGGACGTCGCCTTCGCGACGACCCTGCCGCTGGGTGTGTGCCCGCCGTTCCTCGTGCAGCGCGGAATGGGCTAGGGGGAAAGCGGACACATGGCCATCGTGCAGCGCCAGAGCCGGCGCGAGGAGCGCCGGCAGCAGAAGGCCGAGCGCAAGCTGCAGAAGCAGGCGGGCAAGGCGGACAAGAAGGGCCGGAAGGGACGGGACGGCGGCCGGCCGGGCGGCGAACCCGGCGCCCGGCGCCGCGGCGGAGGCCAGCAGGCCGGCGAGCGGCGCGAGGTGATCGCGCCGCTGCGCGGCTGGCGGCACCGCGGCGGCGGCGCGGCCGTCAACATTCCCCAGGCGCCGGAGTACCAGGCCACCACAGCCCAGGCGTGCGGCCTGTACCCGTTCGTGACCTCCAGCAAGCCGCCCTCCATCGGCACGCCCATCGGCCGGGACCTGCTCTCCGGCGAGGTCGTGTGCATGGACCCCATGGGCTGGCTGCGCGCCGGGCTGGTCACCAACCCCGGCTGCTTCGTGCTGGGCCAGCCCGGCACCGGCAAGTCGACGTTCGTCAAGCGGCTGGTCACCGGCGCGGTCGCGTTCGGCTCCCAGGCGATCATCCTGGGCGACACCAAGCCCGACTACACCGAGCTGATCCGCCACCTGGGCGGGCAGGTGGTGCGCATCGGGCGCGGCCTGGACCGCATCAACCCGCTGGACGCCGGGCCGCTGGGCGGCGTGATGAACCGGCTCAGCCAGGTCGAGCGCGACAAGCTGCGCTGGGAGGTCCGCTCCCGGCGCATCTCCCTGCTGATGGCGCTGTGCACGCTCATCCGCGAGGACCGCATCAGCAACGCCGAGGAGGTCGTGCTGGGCGCGGCCGTGGACCTGCTGGACGAGCGCCTGGCGGGCAGCCGCGAGCCCACGGTCGTGGACGTCCTGCGGGTGGTGGAGGAGGGCCCCGACCAGCTCCGCTCCTACGCCCGCGCCGACGCCCGCACCTACGACCAGCGGGTCGACAACCTCGTCTTCACGCTGCGGCTGCTGTGCACCGGGTCGCTGGCCGGCGTCTTCGACGGCGCCACCACCCGCGCCCTGGACATGGAGGCACCGGGGGTCAGCGTCGACATCTCCCGGGTCGGCGCCGCCGGCGACAAGCTGCTCACCGCGGCGATGCTGTGCACCTGGAGCTACGGGTTCGGCATGGTGGACGCCGCCTCGGTGCTGGCCGAGCACGGGCTGATCCGCCGCCGCTCCTACATCGGCGTGATGGACGAGCTGTGGCGGGCGCTGCGCGGCGCGCCCGGCCTGGTGGACTTCGCCGACTCCCTCACCCGCCTCAACCGGTCCAAGGGCATGGCCTCGGTGATGGTCACGCACTCCCTCAGCGACCTGGAGGCGCTGTCCACCGAGGAGGACCGCGCCAAGGCGCGCGGCTTCGTGGACCGCTCCGCCATCACGGTGCTGGCCGGTCTGCCGCCGCGCGAACTGGCCTGGGTCAACCGCATCACGCCGCTTACGGGCCCCGAGCAAGGGCTGGTGTCGTCGTGGTCCTCGCCGGACTCCTGGCAGCCCGGCGCGCGCCACCCCGGCCGCGGCAAGTACCTGATCAAGACCGGGGCGGAGCGGCTCGGCATCCCGGTGCAGATGTCGCTGACCCGCGACGAGACGGTCCTCTACGACACCGACCAGGCGATCCGGAGGGACTGAGGCGCCATGGCGCGGACGAAGAAGAAGCCGACCTACCAGGTGAGGGGCGGCGCGGCGGCGGCCGGCGCCCCGCCCCTGCTCATCCTGCTCGCCCTGTGGGGCGTGGTGGGCCTGTTCTTCTTGTTCTGGGTGGCGGCCTGGCTCGTGGCCGCGGTCACCGGCGGGGGTGTCGGCGGCTTCAGCGCGTTCTGGGCCTACTCCCTGCTGATGGGCGACACCGGCACCACCTGGCCGGGCACCCCCACCCTGCCGGTGGTGCTGGTGTTCGGCGCGCTGCTCAGCGGCGCGGTGTTCGGCGGGTGGCGCGTGCTCAGCCTGGTGCGCCGCCGCCTCTACGCCC
This sequence comes from Streptomonospora nanhaiensis, assembly GCF_013410565.1. NCBI lineage: Bacteria > Bacillati > Actinomycetota > Actinomycetes > Streptosporangiales > Nocardiopsidaceae > Streptomonospora > Streptomonospora nanhaiensis. The sequence continues at coordinate 3,241,741 of NZ_JACCFO010000001.1, read as the reverse complement.
AGCCCGACCCGATCGACGCCCTCAACAAGGACAACGAGACGGTGGCCGAGCTGGCCCGGCCCCAGGCAGCCGAGAAGGCGCTGCGGCTGCGCAAGCGCTCGCTGGCCAAGCGCAAGGCCAAGCTGCTGCCCGACGCCGAGGTGGGCCTGATCGTCGGCGACATCAAGGGCAACGGCAAGAAGGCGGGGCCGCGGCTGTTCGCCTCCTGGGAGGACACCATCCTCGCCTACATGGCTCCCCGCGCCGGCAAGACGACCGCCCTGGCGATCCCCTACGTGATGGACGCGCCCGGCCCGGCGCTGGCCACCAGCAACAAGGCCGACGTGTGGGCGGCGACCGCCAAGCTGCGCGAGCGCACCACCGGCGAGCGGGTGTGGCTGTTCGACCCCCAGCACGTCACCCACCAGGAGCAGACGTTCTGGTGGAACCCGCTGGCCAACGTCAACACGGTCGAGGACGCCTACCGCGTGGCCGGGCACTTCGTGCTCACCATCGACGACGACTCCAAGAAGGACATGTGGGGCCCGGCCGCGCGCGCCCTGCTGGCCCAGCTGATCCTGGCGGCGGCGGTGGGCGGCCTGGGCCTGGACCGGGTCGGCGAGTGGCTCAACGACACCAAGCTGCCGATGCCGGTGGACCTGCTGTTCGACCACGGGTTCACCGCCTACGCCGAGGCGCTGCGCCAGACGCAGAACATCGTCGCCGAGACCCGCGACGGCATCTACACCACCGCGCGCACCGCCGCGCGGTGCCTGGACGACCCCGAGATCATGTCGTGGGTGACCCGGCCCGACGACCCGACGCTGCCGGAGTTCAACCCGCGCACGTTCGTGCGCAGCCGCGAGACCCTGCACCTGCTCAGCAAGTCCCGCGCGGCGGCGGCCCCCCTCATCGCGGCCATGACCGACGCGATCTTCCTCGCGGGCGAGGAGGCCGCCGAGGGCCAGGGCGGCCGGCTCGACCCGCCGCTGGTGGCGGTGCTGGACGAGGCCGCCAACATCTGCAAGATCGCCGACCTGCCCGACATGTACTCGCACCTGGGGTCGCGCGGTATCGTGCCCGTCACCATCCTGCAGAGCTACCGGCAGGGGGTCCGGGTGTGGACGGAGAACGGCATGGAGGCGATGTGGTCGGCGGCCACGGTCAAGGTGTTCGGTGCCGGCCTTGACGACCACAAGATCGTCGACGCGCTGTCGAAGCTGATCGGTCAGCACGACGTGTCCACGACGTCGTTCAGCTACGGCGACGGCAAGGGCAACCAGTCGGTGCAGCTGCGCCGCCAGGAGATCATGCAGGGCTCGGATATCCGCCAGATCGAGAAGGGCGAGTGCCTGCTGTTCGCGACGGCGGCCAAGCCCACGATCCTGCGGATGCTGCCCTGGTACAAGACGAGCAAGGCGAAGCTCATCAGCAAGGCGATCGCCGAGGCCGAGGAACAGATCACCGCCGGGGCGCGGTCTCGGGAGCAGGGCCGCAAGGGCCCGGGCACCGGAGCCGGTGACGTCGCGTCCCAGCTTGTGGGTTAGGATCGCGGGACATGGACGACGCGGGAGCCAGAGGGCCGTCAGCGGCCGAGATGGCGGCGCACCGGGCCAAGCAGTTCGGCTCGTCTCTTGGCGCGGGCGGAGGCGTGGGCGGCGGCCCCGGGTTCAGCGGGCAGGCCGGCACGGTGGCCGACGGGGTCACCGGTGGCATGGGCGACATCCGGCGCCTGGAGCAGGGCGTCGGGCGGTTCATCACGACCGTGCCGCTCGCCGCTGTCGGCGGTGCGCTGCGGCTTCTGGCGTTCCTGTTCATGGCCGTGTGGAAGCCGGCCCGCGCCCTCTTCCGCTTCCTGCGCAAACGCCGCCGCGAGCGGGCCACCCCTGAGGGCAGGGCGCGCATCGACATCAAGAAGGAGCGGCGGGCGGCCAACCGGCAGCGCCGGCAGGTGCGCCGGGTGCGCAACCGCGCCCGCCGCCGCGTGTTCTACGCCCGCGTGCGGCGGTTCCTCAGCCGCCTGCGCCTCCGGGCGGGCAACCTCCGGCGCATGCTCGGGGCGCGCATGGTCCGGCTGCGGGTGTTCCTCAGGGCCACGCGGCGGCTCAACGCCCAGCGGCGCGAGAACAACCGCGCGGCGCGCGAACTGCTGCGCGGCACACGGGACCGCGAGCAGCGCCGGCAGATCATCGAGGCGCGCAACGAGCGCAACCGGGAGGCCGTGGGAGCGCGCGCCGACAGGCTGAACCGCTTCGACGCCCGGGGCGGGCGCGAGCTGTACACCCGGAGGGTCCGCGCCGAGATCGAGCGCCGAAACAGGGCCTTCGACCACATCTCGCACCCCACCAACGTCCGCCTCACCGAGACCCTGCGCGACCGCGCGCGGGCCGACGCGGCCGACTCCGACTACCGCGCCGAGCACCGGCGGCACATGCGGGAGCTGCGGGTCTTGTACCGCAAGGTCCGCAAGAACGACATCCTGCCCGAAGAGGTGCGGCGTACCGAGCTGCCCCGGCTGCGCGTGGAGCGGCGGCAGATGCGCCAGAGGTTCGAGGCGGCCCGGCAGGGCGCCCCGATGCCTCCCACGACAGCCCCCACGACCACACCGCCGGCGACCACGGCTCCGGCCACCAACGGCACCTCCACCAACACCCCGGCCGCGAGGGTGCCCACCACGGACCCGACAGGGTCGCGCAACCTCAACAACCCGCGACTGCGGGCCGCGTCCGCATCGGGCGCCGCGCGGCGGAGGCCGCGCGACGGCGCCGCGCCCAGCAGCAGGGCAATCCGCACCACCCGCGCCACACCTAGCGCTTCGCGCTGACCGCGGTGCGGGCGCCCGCCACCGGGCGCCCGCACCGCCCGCTTCACTACGGAGGGACCCATGGCCGACCACGACCCAGGCAACCGCGACCCGCTCCTCGGCGCCGAGGCGGAGGACCGCCGCCGTACCCGCGGCCTGCTGGACGCCCGGGCGCGCGAGGCCGGGGCCGACGGCGACACCGGGTCCTCGGGCGGTGGCAAGGACGCCGTGGAGGCCCTGCTGACCGCCCAGTACCTGGCGGAGGTCGGCCGCGGGCCCGGCGCCGCGAGCAACCGCGACAAGGCGGCGACAGCGGCGACCCACTACGAGCTGCGCAAGCGCGGACTCGTCCGCGAGGGGCAGTTCGACACCCCCGAGGAGAACCTCCGGCAGTCGCCCGACATCGTCCAGGCCAATGTGAACCTCGCCCGAAACGCCGACCCCGCGGCGGCGGCCCAGGCGAGCGGCCTCAGCCCGGAGTACCTGCGGGAGTGGCAGCGGCGGCTGGCCTACGACGACGTGGCCGCGGTCGTCTACGGCGATGACGACCGCGCCGAGCGGCTGGAGCGGGCGGCGGCCGAGGGCCTGCGCGACCGGACCACCGGCTCCACGCCTCCCGAGCAGGTGTGGCGCCTGGCCCTGGACGACCGCACCCTCAACAAGCTGCAGCCCCGCCACCTCGTGCAGGTCCAGCTCAGCGCGGCACTGTCCCAGGAGGCCGAGTCGCGGGACGCCCTGGAGCGGGCCAACGAGCGCCTGGAGGCATCGCACGGGCTGCTGGGCGACTCCGTCAACCGCGCCATGCTGTCCGACCCCAACTGGCGCGGCAGCGGCACCTCCAAGGGCCTGAACTGGCCCGCCATCGCGGCCCGCGCCTCCGTCCAGCTGGACTCCGCGTCCCGGACGCCCGAGCAGGAGTGGAATCAGGCCGCCACCGGGTACGACGCGCGGCGCGACCGCGTCGACCTCGACGCCTGGCGCGACAAGTTCGAGTCGCTGGCCGCGGCGGTGGTGGACGGCAAGGCCGCGTACGAGAGCCTGGTCAACCGGCTCAACCACGCCAAGGAGAAAATCCCGGGCTTCGCCGAGCGCTACCGCGAGAACCTGCGCCGCGAGGAGCAGCGCACCGAGCGCGGCAACGGCAACGGCTTCCCGCCGGCCGACGCCGCGCTCGCCACCGCCGACCAGTTGCGCGGCGTGCCCAGCGGCGCCGACCGCGTCGCCGCGCTCAACGCCCAGGCCGTGGCACTGCGCGAGCGGGCGGCCGCCTCCGGGCCCGAGATCACCCCGGCCGACCCCCACCAGGCGGCCAACTCCGTCCTGCCGGGCAACATGGCCGAGGCCGTGCGAGCCCACAGCGCGTCCGGGTCGGGCCTGCGCCGCCCCGTCCAGGAGGCGGAGGCCGACGCCCGCCAGGGCGGCACCGACTGGCTCCGGCAGCGCTCGGCCGGCCTGCAGAGCGGCGAAGGCGGCGCGCGGCTGGGCCGGGCCGAGGCCGACCAGCGGGCCCGGGGCACCGGCACCGGGGTCGGCGAGGGGAGCAACGTGCGCGTCGGCCGGGTCCACGGCACCGCTGGCGGCGTGCGGTCCAGCGACGTCCGGGCCCGCCACGGCAGGGGCGACCGGGTGCGCGCGGTGCAGGGCGACTCCGCGATGCCGCGCCGGCCCACCCAGCGGCGCGCCGCCGGGGCCCGGCTGCAGAAGCACCGGACCCGCCACGCCTTGCTCGCGCGGTGGGAGCGCTCGGCGGCCCGCCGGTGACGCCCCGCCGGCGCGGGGCCGCCGCCGGGGCGGACACGGGCCGTCCGGCGCGCGCCCGCGCGCGCCACCAGACACCAGTACAGCGTCAAGAGGAGAGGAAGCGGCGGCGATGAGCAGCGCTGAGCCGGGATGGGCGGACGAAGGGGCTCAGCCCGAGACCGTGGCCACGTTCGAGCCCGAGGAGGGCGCCGAGGGCGTCGGCCCGGGGTACTCCCTGGCCGGTGAGGCCCCCAGCGTGGGCACGGCGGTGGCCCGGGTGGACGAGAACGCCGAGGGCGCCCCCGCCGACGAGGAGGAGCCCGCGCCCGAGCCGGTCTTCAAGAACGTCGAGGAGTTCGTGCGGCACCGGTTCCTGCCGGTCTACGTGCGTCCCGAGGGCGGCCAGTTCCGCTGGTGCAAGGAGTGGTGGCGGCACGCCGAGGCGGTGTCGCGCTTCCAGGCGCTGTGGCACGCCTGGGAGGTCCTGCGCTGGGAGCCGGGCACCGGCATGGCGGTGTGGTACCGCGACCACCTGGACTTCCAGATGGGCATCCTGCTGGGCGACACCGGCCCGTTCCGCGAGTGCACCTCGCGCCGCCACCAGGAGCCGCGCCCGCTGCCGGCCGACCCCTCGCCCGAGGGCTGGTTCGAGGACGAGTGGTAGGCCACGAGGTAACACCGGACTGAACACGCGCGCGGCGGCCCCGCCGCGCCGGAGTCGCGATCTCCGGCGCCGGCGGGGCCGCCGCCGTTGTGCGACCCGGATCACACTCCGCCGCAGGTCCGGGCGCCCGCGCACTTGTTGTTCACCCGTCCGTCGGTCCGGCGAAACCCGCCATGATCGCGTTGGCATCCCCCCGCCACTACAAATGACCCGTCAGCACGGGGCGCGGTGCGCGCGGACACAGGGGGGACGGGGCGACGTGGACCAGATCCTGGCCAACTTCCCGATCGTGCTGGGCTCGGCCAGCCTCCTCACGGCGATCGCGGCCGTGGGCCTGCGCTGGGCCGGGCGCGCCCGCGGCCGCCTGCTCGTGGCGCGCGCGGAGCGCTACGAACTCTCGGTCAAGCAGTCGCCCGAGGTCCTACGCGTCGCCCAGGACAAGGCGCTCGTCGCCGCCTACGAGTCCGCCCAGACCTTCGGCCGCGAGGAGCTGAAGAGCCGCGGTCAGCAGTTGGCGCAGGTCGAGAAGGTGGCCGAGGAGCGGCGGCGGTTCAGCCAGCGGCAGTTCGAGAACCTCAGCGACCTCAAGATGGCGGCCGGCAACCTGCGCCAGACCCTCAACGACCGGCCCCGGCGGCGCGGCCTGCTCGGCGGGGTCCGCGCCCGGCTCACCGGGGAGGCGGCGCGCCGCCACACCCCCGGCCGCGCGCCCGCCCGGACGGGGAGGGCCCGGTGAGCCCCGTGCTGGTCGCGGCGGCGGCCGCGGTGGTCGCCGCCGCGCTGGCCGCCCTGAGTTGGTGGAGCGGCCGCCACTACACCCGGCTGCGCGTCTACCGCAGCCCCGGCGAGGACACTGCGGCGCTCGCCGAGCGGGCCGACCGCGCGGCCGACGCCGAGCGCCGCCTGGGCGCGGCCACCGGCCACGCCATGGCCTGGCGGGACCTGCTGGCCGACGCCGCCCGGGAGCGCGCGGGCGCCCCCGGGCCCGCCGATCCCGTGGTCCGGGAGTCCGCCCAGCGGATCCGAGCCCGGTTCCGGTCCGAGGTCGAGGGCCTGGGCGACTGAGGTCGGCGTCCGCGCTCGTGCGCGGCAGGAATGAGGAGGGTTCGCGTTGTCGACGCTCGCCGCCATGGGGCTGTGGGGACTGGCCCTGGGCTCCGTGGGGTTCATGGTCGCCAGCATCTCCGCGGTCTTTCGCGGTGCCCGCGCGGTCGTGGACTCCAGCCGGGCCCGCGCCGACGCCATAATGGAGCGCGCAGACCGGCTCCAGCGCGACGCGCACATCGAGAGCTACGGGTCCGGCGCCAAGGTGCTCTCGGCCAAGAAGGCGGGCACGCTGCGCCGGGGGATGGCCACCCTCAAGGCCGGGTGGGACGAGGTCCTGGAGAGCCTTAAGCGCTCGGAGTCCTCCTACCACTCCTACGAGTACCAGGCGCGGCGGGAGATCGACGCCCTCATGGCCGAGGGAGTCGTGGAGGTGCGCGACGGCGTGCACCGCGTCCGGCCCGAGACCCTGGCCCGGGGCGGCGAGGACGCCGCCTTCCTCGACAGCGTGCTGCTGGGTCGGGCCGAGCTGGCCCGCGAGGCGCGGGAGAAGGGGTTCGGGCGCCCACTGGAGATCACCCCGGTCACCGACGCCGACGTGGAGAGCTTCAACCAGCGGGTCCACCCGGACAACCTCGGCGTCGACGAGACCGCCATTAGGGAGACCGAGAAGGCGCTCGCGTTCCAGGAGCGCCCCCAGGAGGCGGTCCAGCGGGCCAGGGAGCGGCTGGTCCTGGAGGCGCGGCAGCGCACCGCCAGGATGACCGAGTCGGCGGTGTTCCAGGGGCTCACCGGGAGCCGCGGCACCGTGATGCGGCGGTTCGACGCCGCGCGGCTGCGGTCGGAGCGCCAGACCCGCCAGAGCCGCCAGGGCCGTTAGGCCCCGGCGGCGACGAGAGGAGACACACCGTGGCGCCCATCAGTGACATCGTGCTGACCCTGCCGCTGGCGGCGGGGACCGTGGCCGTCTGCGGCTGGGTGTTCGCCCGCTCCGCGGCCCGGCTCGCCGACCACGGGCTGGACTACCCGCCGCTGCTGCTGCGCGGCGACGAGATCCGCGGGCGGCAGCGGGTGCGCGCCGAGGGACTGCGCCGGCGGGCGGAGCTGCTGGCCGCGGCGGAGGCCGAGGTGCTGTCCGGCGCGGCCGGCTCCGGCGACGCGGTCGCCCGGCTCGACGCCGACCTGGCGCTGCTGGAGGGGGAGGTCGAGGACCGGCTGGCCGAGGTCGGTGCCGAGACCGCCGCCGCGCGCGACCGCGCGGAGGCGGGGCGGCGCCCGGCGCGGGCCGTCGACATCGCCCTCGTCGCCGCGAGCACCGCGGCGGCCCTCGTCGCCCTTGTCGCGGTCCTCCTGCTGGTGCTCTGACCGCCGGTCTGCGGGGCCGCCGGTCCCGCCCGGCCCTCCCGCCCGGTTCGGCCTCCCCGCGGCCCTCCGCGGCTCCCGCGCCGGGCCCCGGACACGCCGCGAGCCCGCGGCCGGCGCCTTCTCCTCGGTGAGAGGCGGCCGGCCGCGGGCTCGCGGCGTGTTGCCCGTAAGGGACCGGGACCCGGGGGCCCTCCGGGTCCCGGCGGAACGGAGGGCGCGGCACGAGGGAGTGGTGACCGCGCCCTCCGGGGGAGAGACCGGGACCGGGACGGTCAGTCCCGAGCGGCGCTCCCCGTCGCGGAGGCCGGACCGGCGCTCGGCAGGTCCGACGCGTCCCAGCACTGCACGTTGACCAGGTCGGGCATCCGGTCCTTGGTGAAGACCGGGTCCTTGCCCTCCTTGCGCTGGGCGGTGTAGTCGCTCAGCAGCCGGATGGCGACCCCGGCGAGCGGCGCGATCGCCGCCAGGTTGATCAGGGCCATGATGCCCATGGTCGCGTCGGCCAGGTTCCAGATGAGGTCCACCGAGCCGATGGCGCCGAGGAAGACGACCACGACGACCAGCCAGCGGAAGACCAGCATCACGGTCGGGCTCTGGGTGAGGTAGCCGACGTTGGACTCGCCGTAGAAGGTGTTGCCCAGGACCGAGGTGTAGGCGACCAGCAGGATGATGAGGCTCATCAGGTGGATCGTCCACGAGCCGAGGTTGGCCGCGACCGCGTCCTGGGTCATGGTGGCGCCGCGGGTCTCGTCGAAGACCGGGTTGGACAGCAGCACGATGAACGCGGTGGTGGAGCAGACGATGAGGGTGTCCAGGTAGACGCCGAGGGTCTGCACCAGGCCCTGCTTGACCGGGTGGGTGACGGCGGCGCTGGCGCCGGCGTTGGGCGCCGAGCCCAGGCCGGCCTCGTTGGAGAACATGCCGCGGCGCACGCCCTGGATGATCGCCGTGCCGACACCGCCGGCCGCGATCTCCTGGATGCCGAAGGCGTGGGTGACGATGCTGGCGATCACGCCCGGGATCTCGCCGATGTTCATCACGATGATGACCAGGCCGAGCAGGATGTAGATGCCGGCCATGAGGGGCACCAGCGCGGTCGCGACCTGGGCGATCCGCTTGGCGCCGCCCAGGATGATCAGCGCGGTGACCGCCGCCAGCACGATGCCGACCGCGTAGGCGAACCACGGGGCGGGGGCCGAGCCGCTGACGGTCTCGACGGACTGCGCCAGGGCGCCGGAGATGGTGTTGCTCTGCACCGCCGTGAAGACGAACGCGAAGGTCAGCGTGATCGTGATGGCGAAGAGGACGCCCATCCAGGGTGCCTTGAGGCCGAACTTCATGTAGTAGGCCGGGCCGCCGCGGAAGCCGCTGGTGCCGCCCCGCACCTTGTAGAGCTGGGCCAGGGTGGACTCCACGAAGGAGGCCGAGCCGACCAGCAGGCCCATGACCCACATCCAGAAGACCGCGCCGGGACCGCCGAGGGCGATGGCCGTGGCCACACCGGCGATGTTGCCGGTGCCGATGCGCGCGGCGGCCGAGACCGCGAACGCCTGGAAGGAGGAGATCGGCTTCTTGCCGTCCTCGGACATGCCGGGGTCGCTCGCCAGGGCCCGGAACATCTCCGGGATGAGGCGGATCTGCACCGCTTTGGAGCGGATCGTGAAGTAGATGGCCAGGATGGTCAGGAGGGGGATCAGGAGATAAGCCCAAAAGGCATCGTTGAAGGCCAAGATGCCGTTGTTCAAGGCGTCCACGGGGGGATCGTTCCCTTCGTCGTCGGCGGAGACGGCGCTGTCTCGCTCCGCGACATCAGCTTGCGTCTGACGCGGGATCACCGCGATGGGGGGTGCGGTCGGTGTGCGCGGATCGTGCACGCACGGTGAACGGCGGCGAGGTCATCGCCGATGTGTCGGAGTCGGAGTGTGTTGTTGGCAACCCCAGGGTGTTAGGGCCGCGACAACGTAACGGGAAAACTCGGTGAACCGCAAGATCCCCCTCCGCGTCAAGGGCGACCGGCCGCAGGGCCGGGTCGCCGTGGGTCGCGGTGTGGTCGCGTTCGGTCGTGCGAGGGCGGAGTGTCACGCTTCGCGTTGACTGCCGGAAAACGACTGTGAGCTGTGGTTTCGCGGCTTCGGGGGCGGCGGTGTCCCGCGTTCGCCGAACCGCGCGGTGACCTGGGGTGATGCCGTGGGACGCCATTGCCTGTGATGATCATCACGTGGTTTCACACCCCCGTTAGCGGGTTTTCGGTCACCGACCGAAGAGGGGATGACAATCAATTGTTGTCCTCCCTGTTATATTTCCGTGACATATTTCCGTTGTGTTAACGAGTTCGCTACCCTCCCCTGTGTGGTACAACTTCGGATAGCTCTGGCCCAGGTCAACCCCACTGTGGGCGACCTGGAAGGTAATTGCGACAGCGTCGTCGCTTACTCCCGTCGAGCGAACGACGCCGGCGCCCATCTCGTTGTTTTTCCTGAGATGGTCGTCACTGGATACTCGGTCGAGGACCTTGCCCTGAGAAACGGGTTCGTCTCGGCGTCGATCAAGGCCACCCACGGCCTTGCGCGGCGGCTGGAGGCGGAAGGGCTGGGGCATCTGCCCGTCATCGTCGGCTATCTCAGCCGGCGTGAAGGGCTCGGCGAACGGTTCGGGCAGCCTCCGGGCGCGCCGCAGAACTCGCTCGCCCTGCTGCACCACGGCGAGCTGCGGCTCGTCTCGGCCAAATACCATCTGCCCAACTACGGCGTCTTCGACGAGGCGCGCTACTTCGTGCCGGGCGACACCCTGCCCGTCGTCCGCCTGCACGGCGCCGACATCGCCTTCGCCATCTGCGAGGACCTCTGGCAGGACGGCGGCCCGGTGTCGACGGTGCGCGCCGCGGGCGCCGGCATGCTCATCACCCTCAACGGCTCCCCCTACGAGCGGGCCAAGGACGACATCCGCCTGGAGCTGTGCCAGCGCCGCGCCCGCGAGATCGGGGCGGCCGTGGGCTACGTCAACATGACCGGCGCCCAGGACGAGCTGGTCTTCGAGGGCGACTCCTTCATCGTCGACTCCGACGGCGAGCTGGTCGCGCGGGCACCGCAGTTCGACGACGCGCTGCTGGTGACCGACATCGACCTGCCTCGCGCCAAGGACACGGCCGCGCTGCCGGCCGAGGTCGGGGGGTTCCGGATCGTGCGCCACACGGTCTCGGAGGAGCCGCCGGCCGCCTACGAGCCCCTCACGCCGGTCCTGACACCGCGCAGGAGCCCCACCGACGACCGGGCGGAGGTCTACACCGCCCTGGTCACGAGCCTGCGCGACTACGCCCGCAAGAACGGGTTCGCGTCGGTCATGGTGGGGGTCTCCGGCGGCATCGACTCCGCGCTGACCGCGACCATCGCGGTCGACGCGCTGGGGGCCGAGAACGTCCACGGCGTGGTCATGCCGGGGCGCTCCACCACGGCCCAGGAGATCCAGGACGCCGAGGACCTGATCCGGCGCCAGGGGATCAACGGGCGCACCGTGTCCGTCAAGCCGATGGTCGACGCCTACGAGACGGCGGCCGGCCTGGGCCGGGCCGGCGAGCGCGACCTGGAGTCGCGCGTCCGGGGCAACGTGCTGATGGCGCTGTCCAACGAGGGGGGCCACCTGGTCCTGGCCACGGGCGACAAGACCGCGCTGGCCACCGGCGAGGGCAGCCTCTACGGCGACTCCGTGGGCGGCTTCGCCCCGCTGAAGGACTGCTGGAAGACCCAGGTCCGCGACCTCGCGCGCTGGCGCAACGAGGCGGCGGCCAAGGAGGGCGGCGCTCCGCCCATCCCGGCGAACTCCTTCGACCGCGCGGTCGAAGGCGACTGGCCCGGCCTGCCCGACCCCGACGTGGTGGACAGCCTGCTCGACGCCTACATCGGCACCGACCGGGGCCAGGCCGAGCTGATCGCGGACGGGTTCGAGGCCGAGCTGGTCAAGAACGTCGTCAGCCTGGTCGACCGGGCGGAGTTCTCCCGCCGCCAGTACCCGCCGGGCCCCAAGATCAGCAAACGCAATCTGGGCCGCGACCGCCGGCTCCCCATCACCAACCGCTGGACCTAGCCGCTCCGCGAAGGGGGGCGGGCACGAGAAAGCCTGCTGGTTCCCGGCCGGGACCGGGGATCAGCAGGCCGACGGGCGCGTCCTGGCGGGACTAGGCGGAGAGGTAGAGCAGCAGCGCCGCCGACACCACGGCGCCCACCACACCGACGACCAGGAACACGCGCTCGGCGCGCAGCGCGAACCCGCGCAGATGCTCGCGCTCGTCGCGCACCCCGGCCATGTCCTGGCGGGTGGCCTGCAGGTGGTCCTCGGTCTCCTGGGAGAGCGCGTCGAAGCGGGCGTCGAGGTCCGCCAGTTCGGCCTCGTCGCGCTCGGGCACGCCCTCCGCCGCGCCGGGGGCCAGCGCCGCGTCGACGACGGGGCGGACCAGGACCTCCTTGCGGTCCAGGATCTCGTTCTTCTGCCGCAGCCTCGTCTCAAGGCCGGCCTGTTGAGCCTCTTCCTGGCGGTTCCACACCGTGACCCGGGGGATCTCCAGGCCCTTCTCGTTGATGCGCAGGGCCGAGGTGGCGACCGTCGCCGCGAAGACCACGAAAGCGAGGAAGAGCAGTGGGATAGCCATGGGTCGCCTTTCGAAACCGATACCGATGACGAGCTGAGGAGCGCCGCCGCGCCCGGTCCGCGCCCGGGGCGGGCCTTGCCGCGCCTCTAGTGGCGTCCGCGCCGCCTGCCGTGGTTCTCCTGCGGAGGAAGACCGGCCTTCTCCAGGGTGGCGCGGTCGGTCGGGCGGGTCTGCCGGTCGACCAGCTGCTTCAGGCGCCGGGCGGCGAGCCAGCTCATCGCCTTGCCGCCCTTGGCCGTCTGGGCGACCTTGGCCCGTTCCAGTTCCGTCAGCATACCGACGGCCCTGGCGACGTCCTCGGGGCTTTTGAAGTAGTCGGCGAGCACCGGGCCCCAGGTCTTCTCGAAGTCGGGGTACTGGCCGTGCACGACGGCGTCGAAGCCGACCTGGACCGGATTGCGCTGGGGCGCCTCGACGCCCCGGAGTAGCAGGGAGGTGCCCTCAAGCAGGATGAACCGCTCGCCGAGGCCGACCATCGTGTCCTTCAGTTCACGGATGGCTTGCTTGATGCGCCAGGCCTCGTACTCGCTCACCGTGTTCTTCGTCTGGCGGAAGGGGGTTTTCGGCCGGGTGCGGACCTCGATCTTGGCGTCGGGGTTGAGCAGCATCTCATCCAGGGAGTGGTCCACCAGGCCGAACTCGCGCAGGCGCTTCACGTTGAACTCGATGGGGCCGTACTGGTCCCGCAGGTGGTGCAGCTCCTGCTTCAGGGCCTCGTGGACGTTCTTGCCGACGAACAGCTCCTTCGCAAGAAGGAACGGGTTGATCGTCTTGTACCACTTGGCGGAGTTGAGGGCGAGAGCCTGCTTGAGGACGTCGGTGTACCGGTTCAGCCGCGACTCGTGGGCGGAGTGCCGGATGTCCTTCCTGGTGATGTAGGCCAGTCCGACGCCGAACCAGCTGACTCCTGCGGACAGCACGCCGGCAACGGCGAGAGCTATGATCGCGCCAGTGTTCATCGCCTGCTTCTCCAACTAGTCTCTGGACGTAAGCCTCGGGGGCGCCGCTGGGGAGGCGGCTACGGCCGGTCCGGCGCGGCGCTCCCCGCGCCGCCCGTGCCGCCTCCTCCGGCGGCGCCGCTGCCCAGCCCGTCGGCGATGGTGGTGCGCAGCTCCGCGAAGCGGGAGTCGTAGACGGCCGCCCGCGCGCGCAGCCGCTCCAGTTCCTCGGCGTCCTCGGCCTCCGTCAGCGGCCGGGCCTTGGCCGCGAGGTCGAGGAGGTTGTCGAGCATGAGCCGGCGCTCGGTGAGCGCGCTCTCCGCGAGCACCAGCCGGTCCCTGCGGTCCTGGAGCTCCTCGGCGCGGTCCGCCAGGGCCTTGACGCCCCTGATCCCGCTCGGGTAGACGCCCTTGCCCCGCATGTAGACGACCATGGCGGCCCTGGCGACCAGGACGCCGGCGGCGAGCACGGTCAGCGCGTACACAAGGATCTGCATGTTCACCCCCGGCCTTGTCGGTGTGGGTCCATCGGAGTCACAGTTTCGGGGTCGTCTGCCGGGTGTTGTACCCGGGGAGGTCCGCCATGTGGCGCTGGGCCTCCCGGCGCAGCCCATCGGGGTCGCCCTTCTTGGTGCGGTAGTACTGCCGCATGCTCTCCTGGGAGAAGGGCGTACGCGGCCCCAGCCACTGGCCCAGCAGCGTACCCAGGAAGTTCACCTTCTGCGCCGCGAAGTCGGTGACCGCCTGCCAGCCGGGGATGTAGGACTCCAGGAGGTCCTCCCTGCGCAGTTCGAGCACGCGGTTGCGCGCCTTCTGCAGCAGGGTGCGCCGCTTGGGTTCGTTCAGTTCGGCCTCTTCGAGGTGCATGCCCAGCCGGTCCTTCTGGTTGGCCCGCTCGACCCTCGCCCGAAGGGCACCGAAGACAAGCGTGTTGACGACGACGTTGAGGGCGATCACCGAGCCGAAGAGGCTGACGTTGGCACCCTGGCCGAATAGTGCGTTGAAGAGGTCGCCCACCGGGATCCCTTACCCAACCGAGAGTGTGGCATGAAGGAAGCCGCGGCGGCCCTGAGGGCCGACCGCCGGCGGCTGGAGCGGAGGAGGCGGAGGCCGCCTACTCGTCGTTCGTGCGCTCTGTGCAGACGCGCTCGGACGCCGCCGACACCTCGGTCGACTGGACGGCCACGACGCGGAAGCAGTACTCCACGTCCGGATTCAGCCCGGTGATCTCAACACGGTTCTCGCCGGCGGGCACGCTCGCCATGGTCGACTCCTCTCCCCCCGTGGGACCGCCCACCACGTAGTGGACGGCTTCCTCACCGGAGCCCTGCTCCCACGACAGGGCAACGGTGATGTTGCCGTCGCGGAGCGCTACCCCCGTGGGGGCGATGTCCGGTGCCGAGGCCGAGGGAGTGGGGGCGTTGGACTCCTCCGCCGAGTCGGCGGAACCGGCCGCGTCCTCAGCGATGCTTTCGCCGTCCTCGACCGGCGACGCCTCACCGGCCTGGGGCGGCAAAGGGGAGTCGTTCGAGAGCAGGGAAGCGGCCCCCAAGCCCACCGCCGTGACCACAACCACACAGGCCACAGCAGCGAGAGCGTACAACGCGGGGCGGCGTTTTGTCTTCAGAGGGCGGTTACGATTCGTTTGCGAAGAAGTCATCCGCGCCTGGTGAAGGCTTTCCGCCTGCCTGCGCCTTTCCAGGGCACGGGCTTGCAGCTCTCGTTTGGCAGGATCCTCCGAAAATCCCTGAACTGGGGAAACGTCGGTTCCAGGGCCGGTGAACGGCTCGTGAACGGCGGCCGCCATGCCGTAGGGCGGCGGCGGGACCGCGTCCGCGCCGAAATCCTCCCCGGCGGCCGGTGGAGCGGCCTCCGGACCGGCGTGGACAGGCCGCCCCGGACCGGTGGGCTCCGCCGCCGGCGGCGCGGGGGGCTGCTCGGGGGCTCCGGCGTGCGGCCACGGGGCGGCGGGGGGAGCCGCCTCGGGGGCCAGGGGCGGCAGCCCGGGCGCGGGCGCGCCCCGGGGCGGGGTGTGGTGGCCCGGCGTGGGCGCCCCGGACCCGGCGGCCATCCCGCCGTGCGCGGGCGTGCCACTGCCGTGCGCGGGCGTGCCGAGACCGTGCGCCGGCGTGGGCACCGAGTACGGCGCGGTGGGCATGGGGGGAAGGGGCGGCAGGTCGGCGGCGGGGGCGTCGGGAGCGCTGTCGGCCTTCGCGCCCGGGGGCGGCGGCAGCGGCGGCCCGGGAAGGGCGCTCGGGGCGGCCGTCTCGGCGGGCTCGCCGACAAGGCCGACAGGGTCGACCGCACTGGTGGCGCCGGCCGCGGAACGGTCATCGTCCTCGGCGGCGCGGGCGGCGTCGGCGGCACGGCCGCCGGGCGCGGGCTCCGCGCCGAAGGCGGGCGCGTCCGCCGCAGGGGGCTCCGTTCCGGGGTTGAGGACGGCGGTCGCCTCCGCGGGGTCCAGCGCGACCTCCGCGGCCGTGTCCGGACCCTCCTCGCCCTCCTCCGCCCGGGCGTGGCCGGCCTCCGGCGCACCGGTTCCGGCCGCCGCGAACGCCGCCACCGCACCGGCCGCGCCCGCACCGATCACGCCCGCACCGAAGGCGCCCGCCTCCGCCGCGCCGACGGCGGCGTGCGGCCCGGTCCCGCCCGCCGGGAGCACCGGCGCCGCCTCCTCGCGGAGCAGGCGGCCGAACTCCTCGGCCGTGGGCACCCGGAGCGCGGGGTCGGGCGCCAGGCCCGCCCCGAGCGCGGCGGCGAACCACTCGGGCACGTCCTCGCGCGGCAGGAAGGGCACCGCCCCGCCCAGCACGCGGGCGCGGTAGGCCGCCGCGGACTCCGGCTCGCCGGGGGCGTCCTCGAACGGCGCGCGGCCCGCCAGCAGCGTCCACAGGGTCGCGGCCAGGCGGTAGACGTCGGAGGCGGGCGAGGGTGCCCCGCCCGCCAGCTCCTCCGGCGGGGCGAACCGCACCGACTCCCGCGAGTGGTAGACCGGCGCGAAGGGGGCGTCCTGGGGGAGCGCCGAGCCGAAGTCGATCAGGGCCGGCCCGAACCGCGCCTTGAGGATGTTGGCGGGCTCCACCGCGTGGTGCAGCAGCCCGCGCGCGTGCACCCCGGCCAGCGCGTCGGCGATCGCGGTGCCCACCGCGCGGACCTCCTCCACCGGGAGGGGGCCGCGCTGCACCGAGATCCACTCGTAGTCGCCCTCGGGGCAGTCCTCCATCACCGCGTAGGAGCGGTTCCCCTTCTCGGTCACGCCGTCGTCCAGCAGCGAGTGCACCCCGCGGATGGAGGAGTGCATGCGCCACAGCTCGATCTCGTCGCGGCGGCCCTGGGGACCGGCCGCGCGCAGGACCTTGACGACCACCACGCTGTCGGCGGGCGCGCGCCGCGCGCGGTAGACGACCGACTCGGCACCGCTGTGCAGCAGTTGCGCCGAGTGCACACCCGGCACCAGCCACGGCTCCGGCCGCGCTGCGATCCTGCCCCGGCTCATCGGCACACTCCCGTCCCCGGGCGCGGCGTCCCCGCCGCGCTCACCGCCGCCTCCAGAACAGTGGACGCGGGTCCAGCCACCACAGCACCCGCCGCACGCGCGGCAGCCGCCGGCGCAGCGCGGCCGTGTAGGCGCGCACCTCCTCGGCCGCGCGCTCGGCCGAGTCCGCGTCCAGCCCGGCCGCGCGCTCCTCGGCCGGTACGAACGCCATCGCGTTCAGCGTGCGGCCCAGCGTCCAGTCGCGCCGGCCGCCGCCCTCGGGCGGCAGCAGGTGGTCGGAGCGGTCCAGCACGTCGGTCACGGTGTCGGAGGGGCGCGGCGGCGCGCCGGCCAGCCGCAGCCCGTCGCGCAGCTCCCACCACGCGCCCGCCAGCCGCCGCCGGGGGTCGCGCGCGCCCAGGCGCAGCCCGCGCCGCGCGCCCCGGACCGCCCCGCTGAGCAGCGCGGCCAGCACCAGCGCCGCCACGACCCCCGCCGAGGTGCGCCCGGCCATCGACCACGCGTAGCCGACGTCCAGCGGGGCGCCGCCCACCCGGAAGAACCCGCGGTCCTCCTCGGATTCGGTGCCCCCGGCCGCCTGGCCGGCGGTGCCGCCGCCCTCGCCGCCTTCGCCGCCCTGGTCCACGCCGTTGCGCTTGGGGTCGCCGGGCAGCACGTCGAACGGCGCCCACCCCACGCCCTCCAGGTAGACCTCGCCCCAGGCCAGCGCGTCGCCGGACCGGATGATCCGCTCGTCGCCGCCGTCGCCCGCCGGAGTGCCGGGGCCGAACCCCACCACCACCCGGCTCGGCAGGCCCGAGGCCCGCGCCAGCAGCGCGAACGCGCTGGCGAACTGCCCGGAGGTCCCGCCGCCGCCCTTCTCGCTGGGCGGCACCAGCAGCTCCTCCAGGTTGGCGTAGCCGTGCCCGCCGGGCGCCTCGGGGTCCACACCGTAGTTGGCGCGCAGGTGCGCGGCCAGCCAGTTGGCGCGCTCGTAGGGAGTGCCGTCGGCGAACGCGTCGGCGATGGCGTGGATCTCCGGCGGCGCGCCCTCGGGCAGCGCCAGGTAGTCGGCGAACGCCTCGCGGTCGGCCTCCTCGGCGGCCCGCAGGGTCTCCCGGTCGTACTCGGGCACCTGCCCCCGCACCCGGTAGGTCAGCCCGGCGGCGTCGCCCTGGCGGGTGCGCAGCGTCGCGGAGGCGGGCTGGACGGCCACCGGGGTGCCCGTGATCCGCTCGGGGATCCCGGCCGTGGGCAGCCAGTGCCCGGGCAGCTCCTCCACCTCGACCTCGATGGCGCGCTCGGGGCCGTCGGGAACCTCCTGCTCGGGGTCGGGCAGCACCTCCGAGGACGGGCGGTAGCGCCCCTCCGGCTGCCAGGTGACCCCGTCGAAGTGCGAGAGCGTGACCCAGCGCAGCTCGGTCGGCTCGGGCGAGGTGACGGTCATCAGCCGGTGCCCCGGCTCCTCGGTCCACCCGGCCAGGTAGCTCAGCGGGCTGACGGCCTGGGTCTCCTCCTCCGGCGGCGACACCGCCGCGCGCGGGTCGGCCGGGCGGATCGGGGTGCCGTAGAGCGCCAGCGGCCCCAGGTAGGTGGTCAGCGCGGCGACCAGGGCGAGCACGCCGCCCAGGCTGAGGGCGCGCGGCAGGGCGCGGCCGACGCGCCCGGCGCGGTCGGCCGCGGCGATGGGCACCACCGTGCCCGGGCCGACGTCGGCGGCCAGCTCCTCGGGCGAGGGGGTGCGGGCCGCCACGGCCAGCACGACCACCGCCGACAGCGCGAACAGCGCTGCGGGGAAGTAGGCCGGCGCGAGTTCGGGGCCGTTGAGCACGGCCGCGCCGGCCAGCGCCAGCAGCGGGCACAGCATCCCGGCGAGCGGGTAGCCCGCGCGCACGGCCAGCGCGGCGGCGGAGCCCGAGAGCCACACCGCCAGGGCGGGCAGCGCCAGCGTGTCCACCGCCATCTCGGTCGGCAGGGACGTGGTGAGGATGCGGGCGCCGGAGTTGACCACGGCGTCGAGCACCGCGCGCGCGAGGTCGCGTTCGGGCCCGGGGAAGAACCGGGCCAGGACCGCCACGCCGCTCAGCGCCACCACGAGCCCGGCCAGCAGGGTGGCCGGGGCGCCCAGCGTGCGGCGCAGCGCGGTGGTGAGCAGGACGGCCGCCGCCGCCCACCCCGCGAGCAGGCCGCCCACCAGCACCGGGTCGACGTAGGCGGGCGCGAGTGCCAGGCCGGGCGCGGCGCTCGCGGCGATGAGGGCGGCGTGGCCGGCGGTGCCGGCGACGCGGGCGGCGGCACGGCTCATGCCGACCACCGCTCGCTCTCCCAGCGCGTGGCCAGGTCGTGGGCGTCGGCGGCGTTGACGACGGTGACCCCGGGGATTGCGCCGAGGGGCTGGCCGAACCGGCGCAGCACGATCAGCACCAGGCGCGGGTAGACCTCGCGCAGGCGGGAGAACAGCCGGGCCTCGCCGCTGGTGATCGAGGCGCTGACCAGCACGAGGGTGTCGCCGAAGGGCCGGTTGCGCAGCCGCCACAGCTCCTCGGTGAAGTCGGCGTCGCGGTTGACGCGCGCCTCGGCGAGCAGGTCGAGCATGGGCGCCATGCGGCCGGTGCTCTCCAGGCTGCGCCCGCTGACCAGCCGCAGCTCGCACGCCCAGCGGCCGTTGACCGAGGCGGCCACCACAGCGGCCGCCGCGCCGGCGACCTCGTCCAGCGCCGCGAGCTCGTCGCCCGCGGCGCCGCCCCGGTCGTCGGCGACGACGCTCAGCCGGGTGTGGGAGGTGTCCAGATGCTCGCGCACCAGCAGCTTGTTGTGCCGCGCGGAGCTGCGCCAGTGGATGTGCCGGACGTCGTCGCCGGGCACGTAGTCGCGCAGGGAGTGGAAGCTGACGCTGCCCGCGCGCCCGCCGTCGAACACGCCCTGGGGGTCGTCGGTGCGGCCCACCGGCATGGAGGGCAGCGGCTCGAAGCGGGGGTGCACCCACACCCGCTCGGTGCGGCCGGAGGTGCGCCGGGTGGCGATGAGGCCGAGCGGGTCGCTGCGCCGCGACTCCAGCGGGCCGAGGTCCAGCACCCCGCGCCGCTCGGCGCGCAGCCGGTAGCCCACGGGGCCGGTCTCGCTGGAGCGGCGGGCGGGCAGCTCCACGGTGCGGGTACCGGTGGGGCCGGTGACCCGGTCGGTGAGCAGGTGGGCGCCCCGGCCGCGGCCGTCCTCGGTGGTGCCGAGCAGGACCTCGACCTCGTCGCCGGGCGAGACGCGGGGGGTGGCGACGCTGCGCCAGACGGTCATGGGGCGCAGCCGCCCCACCAGGACGACCGACAGCAGCACGACGGCGAACGGCACGGAGCCCAGCACCACCAGCTCGCGGTAGCCGAAGGCGACGCCGGCGCCCAGCAGCGCGGCGCCGCCGGCCAGGACGAACCACCCGCGCGGGGTCGGCCGGGCGGCGCCGCCCCGGCGGCCGTCCTCGCGCGTGCCCTCGGCGGGGTCGTCGGCCGCGGTGTCGGACGCGGCGGCGCGGGTGCCGGCGGCGGGAGTGGGGCGCTGCGCGGGACCGCTGACGGCGGGGCCGGGCAGGCCGGCGGCGGACGCGGAGCCGGTCGCGGCGCGCGGTTCGGGGGCGGACGGCGCGGGCTCCGGCGCCGGGGCGGAGGCCGGGGCCGGTCCGCCCTCGGGTGCCCAGGGCGACGCGCCGGACGCCGCCGGGGCCGCGCCGGCGGCGCCCGGGGAGTCCGGACGCGCGTCGCCGGCCATCACTCGCCGCCGAGCCGGACCGGCTGGGGGGTGGGCGCGCGGTCCACGATGTCGGCCAGCACCTCGCCGGGGGTGCGGCCGCTCACGGCCGACCCGGCGGCCAGCACGAGCCGGTGCGCCCACACCGGCACGGCCAGCGCCTTGACGTCCTCGGGGGTGGCGTAGTGGCGGCCCTCGCTGAGCACGTACATGCGCAGCGCGCGCATCAGCGCGGCGGTGGCGCGGGGCGACACCCCGACGTGGATCTCCTCGTGGTCGCGCGTGGTGTGGGCGATGCCGAGGGCGTAGGAGTAGATGGCGTCGTGGATGTGCACGCGCCGGGCGGCGGCCGACATCTCGGCGAGCTGCGCGGCGTCGACCACCGTCTTCAGGTCCTCGGTGTCGGTGAGGCGGTCGCCGCGCATGATGGCCAGCTCGGACTCGGTGTCGGGGTAGCCCATGGAGAGCCGGACCAGGAACCGGTCGAGCTGCGCCTCGGGCAGCCGGTAGGTGCCGTCCATCTCGACGGGGTTCTGCGTGGCCACGACGAGGAAGGGCCGCGGCACCGGGTGGCGGCGGCCGTCGACGGTGACCCGGCGCTCCTCCATGACCTCCAGGAGCGCCGACTGCGCCTTGGGCGAGGCGCGGTTGATCTCGTCGGCGATGACGACGTTGCTGAACACCGGGCCAGGGTGGAACTGGAACTCGCGGGTGTCCTGGTTGTAGACGGGCGCGCCGGTGACGTCGGAGGGCAGCAGGTCCGGGGTGAACTGGATGCGCTGCCACTCGCCGTCGGTGGCCGCGGCGATTGCGCGGGCCAGGGTGGTCTTGCCGACGCCGGGAACGTCCTCCAGCAGCACGTGGCCCTCGCTGAGCATGGCCACGAGCGCGAGGCGGACCATCTCCCGCTTGCCCAGCACCGCGGACTCGATCTCGGCGGAGAGGCGGGCGAAGCGCTCGGCGTGCTCGCCGGCCTCGGCCGCGGTCAGCGGTGCGGGGGCCGGGACCTCGGTCGCGGCGGGGGTGTCGGCGTCAGGGGCCGGGGCGGGGTCGGCGCCCGGGTCGACCTGCGGGTCCGGAGTGGTCACGGTCTCTTCTCTGGTGGGTCGGTGCGGGGCGGCGCACGGCGGCCGCCGGCGGGTGCCCGCCTCCGCGCCCGGGGCCGGGCGCGGAGGCGGTTCGGGACGCGATCGCCCGCGCGGTGCCGCCGGTCAGGCCGCGGGCGGCGGGGTGGTGCCGGTCTCGGGAGCCGGCTCGACGGGCTGCTCGGGGGCGGGCTCGACGGGCGGCGGGGGCTGCTCCTCCACAGGCGGCGGAGGCTGCTCCTCGACCGGCGGCGGGGGCTGCTCCTCAACGGGCGGCGGAGGCTGTTCGACCGGGGGCTCCTCGATCGGCGGCTCCTCCACGGGAGGCTCCTCGACAGGGGGTTCCTCCACCGGGGGCTCCTCCACGGGAGGCTCCTCTACCGGGGGCTCCTCCACGGGAGGCTCCTCCACCGGCGGCTCCTCCTCGTCGGGGAGTCCGGGCCAGCCCGGAGCGGGCTCCTCCTCCTCGTCGCCGTTGTCCTCGTCGTCATCGTCGTCGCCCCAGTTCGGGGGGTCGAGGATGCCGTCGTCGTCGTCCTCGTCGTCGTTGTTGCCGTTGCCGTTGCCGTTCCCGTGGTCGTCGTCGCCCCAGGGCGGGGAGTTGTCGTCGTCATCGTCGCCGTCGCCGTCCGGCAGCGGAAGCTGCGGGGCCCACTCGTCGGGAGTGGGGATCTGCGGCTCCTCGTTGGGCGGCCGGGAGTACTCGTCCTCCGGCCGGCCGCGCGGGGTGTCGTGGTCCTCGTCGTCCTCGTTGCGGCCGTTCTCCTGGTCGTCCTGGACCAGCGGGACGTCCTCCGGCAGGTCCTCCTGGTTGCTGGCGTCGGGCAGGTCGAGCCGCGGCGGCTCGTAGTCGCTGTCCGGTCCCTCGACGTAGGGGTCGGCCTCCTCCTCCTGCTCCTCGCGGCTGTCGCCGCCCTCGCCGTCGCCCTCGCCCTCGGGGTCGTACTTGTCGACCTTGCGCACCCGGCCGTCGGGGTCGACGACCAGCGCCGACTCCGACTCCGGGGCGTTGATGAACAGGTGGTCGTCGCGGACCTCCAGCTCCAGCGGGCTGTCGCCGGCGTCGGGAACGCGGATGGTGTTCTTCTGCGAGCCGTCGGGCCGGAAGCTGCGGACCAGGCCCTCCTCGGAGTAGGGCACGAAGAGGGCGTTGGCGAAGGGCAGCGCGGTCTCGGGCGTGGAGCCGTGGACCTCGAAGGACGACGCCTCGGGGCTGCCGTTGAGGTTGGCCAGCGCGACCAGCGACGAGGACTTCGGAACGGTGACCGTGGCGAGGTTGCCCACGGTGCGGGCGGGGACCTTGGCGCCCTTGAGGTCGATGGGGGAGTCCACCGTGGTGGTCGAGCCGCCGCCCACGACGCTCAGCTCGCCGGTGTCGCGGTTGACGGCCAGCGCGCCGGTGTCCAGCACGGTCATGACCAGGTCGGCGCCGGGGTCGCTGACGGCGATGCTGTCGATCACCTCGGGCTGCTCGCGCGCGGTGTCGATGGCGACCACCGTGCCCTGCGAGCGCGAGGCCACCCACAGCGTGCCGTCGCGGTCGAACTCGCCGCCGACCAGCGGGCCGACGAGTTGGAGGGGTTCGCCCACCGACTCCAGGGTCTCGGGGTCGACCCGGCGGACCTCGCCCTGGGCCTTGTCGATGATCACGGCGGTGTCGTTGCCGAGCACGAAGTGGTTGTCGCCCGCCGTGCCGACGTCGGTCTGGCCGGTGAAGTCCATGCGGGCGAGGTCGACCGAGGACAGCGCGCCGGTGTCGAGGTCGTGCACGACCAGGTACCGGTTGTTCTGGGCCAGGCGCACCGGGTGGTTCTCGGAGTCCTTGACCTCCTGGACGAGGTCGACCTGGCCGTTGTTGGCGTTCACGCGGATGAGTTCGCCCGTGACGCTGCTCCACAGCCACACGCTGCCGCTGGAGATGTCGTCCCAGTGGTTGTAGGCGCCGACGCCGAAGACGGCGGTGCCGACCAGCCCTGTGGCCAGGATCGTCACCGCGCCCACGGTCGTACCTTTGCCGAGGCGTCCGCGTTCCGTTCTGGACTGGTGCCGCAAGGTAACCGAACTCCTGTCGCTCCTGGGGGTGAAGAACGGCGGTTCAAGGCCCATGCGGCCCCGCCGCAGCCTGGGACGGCCGCGCCGGACCGGGAGGGCGTGGGCGCCGTGGTGGGGGGTGGCGGAACACCCGGGGCGGGAGGTGTCGCGGCGCCACGGCGGAGAATCGTCGGTTCGGCGGGAAATCCACGTACGGAGTTGCCGCAGCAGCGATAGTACCCGCCTGGGAACGCCGGTTAAAGGTGCGAATGCGGCCAACAATCACGGAACCAGCAGGGAAATCGGTGTTTCGGTGTCCTCTTCCGGTCGCGGGGGCCGCCGGTGCCGTCCATGCGGGGGTGGCGCCGTGCCGCCGCGGCGACGCCGCGCCACCGGTGCGGCGCGCCCCGTAGCCGATTCCGGGTGCGGGCCGCCATTCGGCGGTGCCTTTCCGGGCGACGGCGATTTCGTAAGACGCGCGCCGGTCCTTTCCGGTTGACTTTCCCGGCGCAAACGTCCGGCCGCGGTCAGGTGGCCGTGTCATGGTGATTCGGGTGCTCTGCGGTTTCCGGCGTCCGGTGTCCGGTTCCTTGGGGCGGAAAACCGCACGATTCCGGCGATCGCGGGCCGGTCGCCCCTCGTCAGGGCATTGACCGCTAAGGCACCATCGTGAGGATGAAGATCCTCTGGGTGTTCGCCCACCCCGAACGGCGCTCGCTGAACGGCTCCCTGATGGCGGCGGGGCTCGCGGAGCTGGCGGAGCGCGGGCACGACGTCCGCGTCTCCGACCTCTACGCCATGGGCTGGAAACCGGTGGTGGACGCGGCGGACTTCCCGGGGGCCGGCGGTTTGGAGCGGGACCGGCTGGTGGTGGGCGCCGCCCAGGAGCGCGGCCACCGCGAGCGGCGGCTGAGCCCCGACGTCCTGGCCGAGCAGGAGCGGATCGACTGGGCCGACGCCATCGTCCTGCACTTCCCCCTCTGGTGGTTCGGCCCGCCCGCGATCCTCAAGGGCTGGCTGGACCGTGTGCTGGTGCAGGGCTTCGCGTTCGGGCTCCGGGACGACCAGGGGCGCACCCGCCGCTACGGCGACGGCGGCCTGGTGGGCAAGCGCGCGCTCATCGTGACGTCGGTGGGGGCCCGGGAGGCGTCGTTCGGGCCGCGCGGGATCCACGGGCACGTGGACGAGGTGCTGTTCCCGCTGCTGCACGGCACGTTCTGGTACACCGGGGCGGCGGCGCTGCCGCCGTTCGTCGTCTACGGGGCGGACCGGGCCGACGCCGCGGCCGCCGACGCCGCGGCCAAGGGGCTGCGCGCCCGGCTCGCCGAGCTGCCCACCCAGCGGCCCATCGCCTACCGCTACGAGAACAGCGCCGACTACGACGCCGACCTGGTGCTGCGCCCCGACCTTGCGCCCGGCCGCACCGGCCTGGGCGTGCACCGATGGGACGGCCCCCACGCCTGTGCCGCCGCCCCGGGCACCGGTGCGGCGGCACAGGCGGATTAGCCGAGCCCCCCGCGGACGCGCGGGGGCTCCGCCGTCACCTGGCTGTCACGCGGCGCGCGGAGAACGGGGTGTACGGCGTACGGGGAGCACGCGCGGCCCGTTTCCGCGCGCCGCGCCCGGTCCCGGCGTCCGCCGCGGCCGGGCGGCCGCGGCGGACGCCGGGCGGCTCAGTTCCGGGTCTGCAGCAGCTGCCGGAAGAAGGTGCGGTAGCTGCGCATCGCCGTGCGCAGGGCCTCGGTGTCGGCCCCGCCCTGGCGCGACCACTGCGCCTCCAACGTGCGCTTGTGGTCGGCGAACTTCGCGGTGAGCGTCCTGAGCACCTCGTCGACGAGTTCGTCGGCGGTGTGCACGGCCGCGCGCGGGTCGTCCACGAAGTCGCCCTGGGCCTCGCGCCACCTGTCCTGGAACCGCTTCCGGTCCTCCTCGGTGAACAGGGTGAGGGACTCGGCCGCATCGGCGTGCGGCGCGGTGCTCCCGGCGCGGTCGGAGGCGGCGGGCGACGCCGCGCGGACCTCCGATGATGCGCCGTCGGCGGCGCGGTCGGCCGGACCGGGCGGACGCGCCCCTGCCGGCACTGCCGATGGTGGTGGCCCGGGTGGGCGGGGTGCGGGTGCCGGTCTCGGCGGCGTAGCGGTCCTCGGCGCGGTGCCGGGCGGCGTCGCCGCCGGGGGACACCGTGCCGTCGGCGCCGACCGCGTGGGCGTGGTCGCGCGCGCCGGCCACGGCGGTGTCGTCGGGCCGGTGCGCCGGGCCGCCGGGACCGCTCGGATCACTCGGACTGCTCGGACTGCTCATGGGAGGGGTCTCCCTTCGCTCGGGGCGGCGCGGGGACGCGCCGGAAGACGGGTGCGGCGCGCGCGAGGCGCGCCGCGCGGCGCCGGTCAGGGCGCGGCGGGGCCACCGCGGCGGTGGCGCTCGTCGGGGTCGGCCGGCGCGCCCGGACGGCGGGGGTGGGCGCCCTGCGCGGTGCCGGAGGCGGCGGCCACGCCCGGCCCCATCGGCTCGCCGGTGCGCGGGGCGGGCGGAGCGGTGCCGCGGTCGGCCGCCTCGGGGGCGGTGCCGTGTCCGGAGCGGCCGTGGGCCCTCCGGCCCGCCGCGTCGGCGGGGGCACCGCCCGTGGTGCCGTTGGCCAGCAGTTCGGTGAAGAGCGCCCGGTAGTGCACCATCGCGTGGCGCAGGTCCTCGGTGGACGCCTCGCCGGTGCCGGTGCGGCGGCTGATGGCGCGGGCCTCGCGGTAGCGGTCGAGGGTGCCGGCGTGCTCCACGGACAGCGCCGCGATGCGCCGGTCGTCGTCCTCGGTGGGGTAGCCGCGCTCGGTCATGAGGCGGGTGAGCAGGTCGTGGGCGTCGCGGACCGCCTCCGCCGGGGTGTCCACGAACTGCTCCTGGATGCGGGCCCAGCCGGTCTCGTAGTTCCGGCGGGAGGGCGCGGAGAGGGGTTTCAGATCGAGCCGGGCGTGCTGCTTCTCGCGCGCGGCCAGCTACCGTTCGGCGGCGGCGCGGCTGCCGTGCTCGCGGAGGGCCCGGTCGTACTCGGGGCCGAACCGCCGGCGCAGCCGCCTGCTGCGCTGCCGGGGCAGGACGAGCGCCACCACCGCCGCGACGGCGGCGACCAGCAGCACGATCGCGACGACCGCGATGATCAGGCCGGTGTTCATGTCTTCTTCGGCCTCCTCGTTCCCTGGTCGGGGCCCGCGCCGCGGGCCCCGTAAGGCTGTGTCCAGGCGCCTACCCGGCAACGGGTCCATAAACCATGGATCACGTTCTCGTCAAGGACCGGCAACGCGGAGCAGGGGCCGCGAACTGCGGTGACGCGGACGCGCGGCGCGGCGGGCTCCGGGCGGCGACACCGGCCCCGCCGCCGCCCGGCGCGGCCTGAAAAGGGGCATGCTGATGGCACGGCCCCGGTCGGCGGGAGTTCCGCGGCGGGGGCCGGGGCGGACAAGGCCGGACCGGGCACCGGGCCGGACAAGGGAGGGAGCACGCCGGTGGAGCGCCACCTCGGCTTCTGGGAGAGCGTCCGGCTGGGCGGGTACGTGTCGGTGCCCGCCTCGATGGTGCTCGTCCCCGCCGCCGTCGGATTCCAGACGTGGCTGATCCCGGCGGTGGCCTACCCGCTGATCCTGGCCGGGTGCGTGGTCGGCGGCTGGCTGGTGCCGCGCAGCCTCGCGGCCACCGACGCCGCGCTGGTTCTGGCGTGGCTGGCGGGCGTGGCCGCGGCGTTCGGGCTGATCGCGCTCGGCGGGTACCTGATCAGCGCGTTCGAGCCGCACTGCGTGTCGACCGAGCGGTGGGAGTGCTTCGACACCGTCGAGGAGCAGCGGGCGAGCAACCTGCGGGCGTCGCTGCTTCCGATCGCCGGGGGCGTGCTCCTGCTGGCGGTGCTGACGGTGGTGGGGGTCCGGCGCGGCGGCGACCTCTACGACGACTACTTCGGCCCCAGCGGGCGGTTCCGCCGCTGAGGGGGCGCGCCGCGCGCCGGGCCCCGGTGGCCGAGCGCCTGGTCAGGCGTTCTGGGCCATGTAGCGGGTGAACTCCGCCAGGGAGACCCGGCCGTCGCCGTCGGAGTCCAGCGCCGCGACCGCGGCGGCGGCCCGGTCGGCGTCGCGCTCCTGGCCCAGGCGGGCCAGGAGGTCGGCGAACTCGTCGGCGGAGATCAGGCCGTCGTCGTCGCTGTCGACAAGCGCGAACGTCTCGGCGTACTCGCTGGAGTCGGCCATGGTCGCCACCCTTCTGCCAGGTCTGCCCGGGGTCGTCGGTGCGCGGCTGGGGCGCCGCCCGGAAAGGCTACCGCCGCGCGGGAGCGGCGGGGGAGGCGGGAGCCGGCGCGGGCCGCCGGCGCGGGCCGCCGTCCGCGGGTTGTCGTACCCGGTGGGTAGGGTCGTACGTATGAACGAAACCTGGCCCCTGGTCCACGCCGAGCGCGCCGCCCTGGCCGCCGACCTCGGCGGTCTGAGCGACCCCGACTGGGCGGTGCCCTCGCTGTGCGCGGGGCTTTCGGTGCGCGAGGTCCTGGCCCACCTCACCGCCGGGGCCAGCCTGTCCATGGCGCGCTGGCTGGTGGGCGTGCTGCGCTGCCGGTTCGACTTCGACGCCATGGTCGCCATGCGGCTGAGGGAGCACCTGGGCTCCTCGCCGGCCGACACCCTCGACCGCTTCCAGCGGGTGGTCTCCAGTACCACCTCGCCGCTGCCGCCGATCGCCAACCTCGGCGAGGCCGTGGTCCACGGCGAGGACATCCGCCGCCCGCTGGGCCTGCGCCGCGACTACCCGCCGGAGGTCCTGACCCGCCTGGCCGCCTACTACCACGGCAGCGACTTCGTCGTGGAGGCCCGGTCCCGCGTCAAGGGGCTGCGGCTGGCGGCCACCGACACCGACTTCTCCGCCGGCGAGGGCCCTCTGGTCTCGGGGCCCACCGTCGCCCTCATCATGGCCATGACCGGCCGCGCCGCGTTCTGCGACGACCTCACCGGCGACGGCGCCGCCGAACTCCGCGCCCGCTGCCCCGCCTGACAACCCGCGGCCCGCCGCCCGCTCGCCGGACGGGTGCGAGCGGGCGGCGGAGCCGGGCGGCGCCGGCGGCGGGGCGAACCGCCGGCGCCGGTCCATTCAGCGGCGCACGGCCGTCACGGCGCCCACGGGTCGGCCACCGCCCAGCTCGCGTCCTCGGCGAACAGGTCGGCGGTGTCGTAGGACCGCGGCCCGCCCATACCCGCCAGCCACAGCTCGGAGCCGTAGTGCCGCAGGAAGTGGTCGGGGTAGTTGTAGGAGCGCAGCGACACCCCGGTGCCCGACAGCCCGGGCACCGCGCACCAGGTGGCGTCCTGGTCGAACAGCCGCGTCCCGTCGTCGGGGTCGCGCCGCACCCGGTCCTCGCGGTGGCGCAGGTACTCGCCGGGGTAGTTGCGCGACTCCAGCGAATAGCAGGCCTCATCGGCCAGGCCGGGCACGATCCGCCAGGTGGCGTCGGCCTTCAGCAGGTCGGACCCCGAGGCGTCCACCGCGGCGGTGTAGCCGAGCCCGTCGGCGTGGCGGATGTAGCGGTCGGTGTGCCCGGGGGTGGTCACCCGCAGCGAGCGCCACTCGCCGGCGGGCAGGTCCGCCGACCCGCTCACCGGCCGGCCCGCGATCAGGTCCTCGTGGGCGGCCCGCACCGCGCCGGGGTCCACCTTCAGCTCTCGGCGGTCGTAGGTGTAGAGCCCGTTCAGCTCGTTCTCCACGTCGGTGATCTCGGTGTAGATCGCGCCCGAGAGCCCGTTGGTGCGCTCCAGCCGCTGGAGGCCGGCGAGCATGCCGGTGTAGCGGTGGGTGAGCGAGGCGCTGTCGGACACCATCTCGTAGCCGAACCCGTCGCCGGGGCTCCACTCGTGGCCCTCCACCGCAAGGCCCAGGCCGCCGTACTCGCCCAGCACCGAGGCGCGGGCGTCCGTGGCGGGGGAGGGGTCGCCGGGGCCGGTGTAGATGTGGGAGTCGATCACGTCGCCGTTGCCGGTGTCGTGCCAGCCCGATGCGCCGGTGACCAGGCGCGAGGGGTCCATGGCCGCGACCTCCTCGGCGATGCGGGCGCCGTCGTACTGCCCCCAGCCCTCGTTGAACGGGATCCAGTGGGTGATGGCGGGGGAGCTGCGGTGCTGGTCGATCATCTCGCGCAGTTCGGCCTCGAACCGCTCGCGCCCGGCGGCGTCGGGGACCTCGGCCATGGAGGGCATGTCCTGCCACACCAGCACGCCCAGCCGGTCGGCCCAGTAGTACCAGCGGTCGGGCTCGACCTTCACGTGCTTGCGGATGGTGTTGTAGCCCAGGTCCTTGTGCGCCTGGATGTCGAAGCGCAGGGCCTCGTCGGTGGGCGCGGTCGCGATGCCGTCGGGCCAGTACCCCTGGTCGAGCGTGCCCATCTGGAAGACGTACTCGCCGTTGAGGACCGGGCGCACCACGCCGTCCACCTCGGCGGTGTCGATCGAGCGCATGCCGGCGTAGCTGTCGACGCGGTCGACCGTGCGGCCGCCGCGCTCCAGGGTGACCTCGACGTCGTAGAGGAAGGGGTCGCCGGGGGACCACAGGCGGGGGTCGGGGACCGGCACGGAGATCTCCGTGCCGGGGCGCCCGCGCGCGGTGCCCACGACGGTGTCGCCGTCGCGGACGGTCACCCGTGCGGTGGTGCCGCCGGCGCGCTCGGCGTGGACCACCGCGTCCAGCCGCTCGCCGGGGACGTCGGGGGTGAGGTCCACCCGGGTGACATGGGCGGGGGCCACCGGCTCCAGCCACACCGTCTGCCAGATGCCGGTGTAGGAGGTGTAGAAGATCCCGCCGGGCTCGTCGCGCTGCTTGCCGACCGGCTGGGAGCCGCCGTCGGTGGGGTCGTGCACGCCCACGACCACCTCGTTGCCGCCCTCGCGCAGGGCGTCGGTGACGTCGAGGGAGAACCGGTCGTATCCGCCGGTGTGGCCGCCCACCCGGGTGCCGTTGACCCAGACCTCGGCGCGCCAGTCCACGGCGTCGAAGTGGAGCAGCACGCGGCGGCCGTCCCAGGAGTCGGGGACGGTGAAGGTGCGGCGGTACCACATGCGGTCGGTGTCCTCGCCGACACCCGACAGCGCCGACTCCACGGGGTAGGGCACGAGGATCTCGCGGCCGAGGTCCTCGCCGAGCGGCGGGGCCTCGCCCTCGGCGGCGGGCGCCCACTGCCACACGCCGTTGAGGTTGCGCCAGTCGGGGCGCTCCAGTTGCGGGCGCGGGTACTCGGGCAGCGCGTTGTCGGGCGAGACGTCGTCGGTCCAGGGGGTGGTCAGCGGGGGTTCGAGGGGCCGCCACTCGGCAGCGGCGGCGGGCGGGGCGGGCAGCAGCAGGGCGGAGGTCAGGAGCGCGGCCAGGGCCGCGGCGGCGGGTGCGGCGGAGCGGGGGCGGGCGGGGGGATCGGAGGGGCTCAGGCGCATGGGGGCCTCCGGGAAACGGGGGAGCGGCCGGAGCGGGGGCGGGTCGTGTCCGCCCCCGCGTCCGGCCTCGTCGCGTCGTTTACAACGTGGAAAACCCGGGTTCACTCACGATGAGAGCACAGTCACCCCCCGCTGTCCAGAGGTCCGGCCGCACCGCCGCGCCCGCCCGGCGGCCCCCCGGATGGCGCGGAACGGGCGCTGCGGCGCCGAACTGCGGCCGCGGGTGGCGGCACGGGCCGGTGCTGTATAACGATGGAACTCCCAGCGGGGAGCGCGGGAATTGGCGGCGCGGCGCCCGCGCGGGCGGCGGGCCCGCGAAGCGGCCCCGCGAACGCGAAGGGGGCGGTGTGGTCGTCAGCCTGAAGGACGTCGCGGAGCGCGCCGGCGTCTCCGCCAAGACGGTGTCCAACGTCGTCAACGGCTACCGCCACGTCACGCCGGCCACGCGCCGGCGCGTGCAGCAGGCCATCGACGAGCTGGGCTACCGCCCCAACCTCACCGCCCGCCACCTGCGCGCCGGGCGCACCGGCATCATCGCCCTCGCCCTGCCCGAGCTGAACAACCCCTACTTCGCCGAGTTGGCCGAGGAGGTGATCGACTACGCGGCGGGCCTGGGCTGCACCGTGCTGCTGGACCCCACCCACGGGCGGCGCGACCAGGAGGTGCTGTTCGTCCGGGGCGTGCGCGCCGGCCTGATCGACGGCCTGATCCTGAGCCCCATCGAGCTGGAGAACGAGGACCTGGCCGAGCGCGGCTCCGAGGCGCCGCTGGTGCTGCTGGGCGAGCGGGAGTACGACGCGCCCTACGACCACATCGCCATCGACAACGTGGCCGCCGCCCGCACGGCGACGCGGCACCTGCTGGAGCTGGGCCGGCGGCGCATCGCTTTCCTCGGCGCCCGCCACGGCCGCACCCGCCAGCCCGCCCACCTGCGGCTGCGCGGGTGGCGCGAGGAGCTGGCGGCGGCGGGCGCGGCGGCCGGCGACGACCTGGTGGCGACCACCGACGGCTACACCCGCGCCGACGGCGCCCGGGCGATGGCCCGCCTGCTGGACTCCGGCGCCGCGCCCGACGCCGTGTTCTGCTACAACGACCTGGTCGCGATCGGCGCCATGCGCACCCTGGGCGAACGCGGCCTGCGGGTCCCCGAGGACGTCGCTGTGGTCGGGTTCGACGACATCGAGGACGGCCGCTACTGCGCGGCGGCCCTGACCACCATCGCCCCGCACAAGCGGGCGATCGCCCGCGCCGCCGTCGACGCCCTCCTCGCCCGCCTCGACCCCGCCCGCACCCCACCCCCCGATTCCTCGCGCCGCATCCGCCCCGGATTCGCCCTGGTCCCCCGAGAAAGCACCCTCGGCCGCCCTTGACCCCGCGGCGGCCGGGACCGCGTACGGCCACCGCTCACCCCTCCCCGGGGACCCGCAGGGCCAGCAGGACCACGTCGTCCTCGGGCTCGGGGACCATGCACTCCAGCAGGCTGTCGCAAAGGGCGCCCACCGGTTCGCGGGCGCGCAGGGCGAGTTGCTGGCGCAGGCGGACCATGCCCCGCGACAGCGACTCGCCGCGGCGTTCGACCAGGCCGTCGCTGTAGAGCAGCAGGGTGCGGCCGGGCCGCAGGGCCTCGGTGCGGTCGGTGCGGGGGAGCGGCACGCCGGTGCCCAGCAGGGGGTCGGGGGCGCCGCCGAGGTAGCGGGTGCGGCCGTCGGGGGCCAGCAGCAGGGGCGGCGGGTGGCCGGCGTTGCTCCAGGACCAGGTCCACGGGCCGCCGTCGGGGCCGTCGACGCGGCCGAACACGGCGGTGGCGGTGCGGGCCCGCAGGTAGTCCATGAGCGCGTCCAGCCGGCGGAGGATCCCGCTGGGCGGGTCCTGGTGGTCCCAGGCCAGGGCGCGCAGCATGTTCTGCAGCTTGGACATCTCGACGGCGGCGGCCCGGTCGTGGCCGCAGACGTCGCCCACGGCGAGCGCGGCGGCGCCGTCGGGCAGCACGAAGGCGTCGTACCAGTCGCCGCCCACCTCGGCCTCGTCCTGGGCGGGCAGGTAGTGGGCGGCCGTCTCCAGGCGGCCGAGGTCGGGGAGTTCGGGCAGCAGCGCCCGCTGGAGGTCGTGGGCGGCGCCGCGGACCGAGGCGTAGAGGCGGGCGTTGTCCAGGGCGATGGCGGCGCGGTGGGCGATGTCCTGGATCAGCTCCAGGTCCTCGGCGGTGACCGGGCGCTCGGGCGAGGTGCGCACCAGCCCCAGGACCCCCAGGACGCGGCGGCGCACGCGCAGCGGCACCAGGACCTCGGTGTGGGCGCCGAAGGCGTCGATGAGCTGGCGGTGCTCGCGGCCCAGCGGGCTGTCGGCGGCGGGGAACTCGGTGCTGACAAGGGGCCCCTCGCCGGCCAGGACGCGCTCGACGGCTCTGCCGGGCACCGGCCCGGGCGCGGGCAGCACCATGCCCGCGGTGTAGGGGGCGGGGCGCACGTCGGGGTCGCGGTGCACCAGCGCCACGCGGCGCAGTTCGTCGCCGATGAGGTCCACCACGCACCAGTCGGCGAGCACGGGCACCACCAGGCGGGCGAGGCGGCGCAGCACCACCTCGCCGTCCAGGCTGCTGCCCACGACCGTGCTCACCTCGGCCATGAGCCGAAGCCCGGCCACGGCCCGCTCCAACTCGGTGCCCTCCGCGCCCCCGGTGCCTCCGGCGCCCGAAGCGCCCCCGGCCCCTCCAGCGCCTCCGCCCGCGCCGCCCGTGCCCTCAGCCACTGGCTTCCACCACCCCCGCACCAGTGTCGGCCACGGGGCGCCGCCGAGCCACGACCGACAGGCGGTCGGCGCCGATGCGGCGGCGGGCGACATGTTCGCGGCGTTCCCGGTTATCCGGACGGGGCAGGAGCCGGCGGGACCGCGCCGCCCCAGGTCGCGCGGATCCGGTCGGGGCAACGGGAGAGCGGCACCAGAGCCAGGAGGCAGCGGGGTATGCGTCCATCGCGGTCGGCACGGTCAGCGCGTCGGTCACGGCGCCCATCGGAGCGGACGGGGCTGCGGCCGGCCCCCCTGGACTGGTGGTCGCGCACCCGGCAGTGGCTGCACCGCGCGCGATCCGACGGCCACGAGCGCAACGTCCTGCTGATGATCGCCAAGAGCACGCTGGCCGCCACCATCGCCTGGACGATCGCCTACTACGGCATGCGCGCCCAGGCGCCCGCGTTCGCCCCCTTCTCGGCGGTGCTGATGATGCAGGTGACGGTCTACCAGTCGGTGGCCCAGTCGCTGCGCTACCTCGGCGCGGTCTCGCTGGGCGTGGTGCTCCAGGGCGTCTTCGGGTTCCTGGCCGGGCCCGATGTGCTCACGTTCGCACTGGTCACCGTGGGGGCACTGGTCATCGGCCGGTGGCCCCGGCTCGGCTCGCAGGGCTCCCAGGTGGCCACGGCGGCGTTCTTCGCGTTCTCCATGTACATCACGGCCACCACCACGGTGGACCGGCTGGCCCAGCTCGGCCAGATCGTGCTGCTGGTGTGCGTGGGCTGCGGTGTCGGCGTGCCGGTGAACCTGCTCGTCCTGCCGCCCATGCGGTTCCGCAGCGCGGAGTACGGCGTGCGCGCGCTGGCCCACTCCATGTGCGACCTGATCTCCGACATGCACCCGCCGCTGCGCGAGGGCTCCCTGGACGAGGAGCGCACCGCCCAGTGGCGCCGCCGCGCCAACAACCTCGGCCGCCAGGTGGACCAGGCCCGCACCGCCGTTCGGACGGCCGAGGAGAGCGTCTACTACAACCCCCGCCGCCTGCTGCGCCGCAACCGCGGCCGCCTGACCTTCACCGGCTACGCCGAGGTGGTCGACGCCCTCGACCGCGTCAGCTACCAGCTGGCGTCGGTGGCCCGCACCCTCGACGAGTCGGCCGGCCGCACCCAGGCCGGCCCCGACCGCGACGCGTTCCTGGGCCACTACGCGGACTTCCTGGCCTCGGCCGCCGAGGTCACCCGCGACCTCAGCGAGGTCGCCGACGAGCGCCTGGCCGAGCAGACCGACGACCTCTGCGCCAAGGTGGCACAGGCCGAGGAGTACGCCCAGGGCCTGGCCGACCACGCCTCCCGGAACGCCCTGCCGCTCACCGACCGCTCCAGCCCCTACGCGACGCTGCTGGTCGAGGCCACCCGGCTGCAGGAGGAGTTCCAGTACACCTGCGACGTCCTGCGGCGCACGGTCGGCCGCGAGGAGGGCGACTCCGCGCCGCCGCCGTCCTGACCGGCGCCCGCCTCTCGCGGCGACGGCCGCCTCCACCCACCTCCGCCGCCGGGGCGCCGAAACCGCCCTTTAGGATCCCCGTGACGACAACGGAGTCGACACCCGGCCGCGGCGATCCGTGCGCGGCGGGGGAAAGAGGTGTGCCATGGAGGACACGGCGGGGGCGGCGCCGGGGGCGCCCCGCGAGCAGGGCAGCACGGCGGAGCTCCGGACCGCCGAGGCCGACCCGGACCGGAGCATCTACTGCTACCGGCCCGAGCCACCGGGCGAGGAGCCCGGCGCGTGGGCGGTCTACTCCTGGGACCGGGGCACCGGCGAGCACCGCCGGCTCACCGACCCCCGGCACAACGCGGCGGACGCCGTGATCTCGGCGGACGGCGAGACGGTGTACTGGTTCAAGCCGGCCTACCCCGGTGCCGAGGACGGGGCCTGGGTAGGCCAGCCCTTCGCCAGTGCCCCCGGCGACGAGGTCCCCGTCGCACCGGACCTGCCCCCCGGGCGCCAGCTCGGGGCGTCGTCCCGCACCGGCAGGTTCGCGTTCGCCCTGGGGTTCGACGGCGAACTGCCGCCCGGCGGGAAGCGCTTCGGGGTCTATGTGGCCGAACCCGACGGTGCCGTGCGCGAGATCGCCTCGGACGACTCCGCGCTCCTCAACGGCCCGGTGCTGTCGGCCGACGGCACGCTGGTGGCCTTCGTCAACGGCGCCATCGGCGGCGCCTGGGCCGACGTGCGCCGCACCGCCGACGGCTCCCCCGTGCGGCGGGTGGGCGACCGCGACGGCGTGTCCGTCGTGCCGGTCCAGTTCAGCCCGGACCCCCGATCCCACGAACTCCTGCTGTTCCGCGAGGGCCCCGACGACAACCTGCGGAGCCTGGTGGTGGCCGACGCCGACGACCCGACCGACGAGCGGCGGCTCTCCCGGGAGGCTGTCGTCGGGGAATTCGTCCAGCGCTGGACCTCGTGGTGGCTCCCCCAGGCGTCGTACGCGCCCGACGGGCGGACCGTGGTGGCGGTGTTCACCGACGGCTTCGACCAGCGCGTCTACCGCTTCGACACCACCCGGCCCGACGCGCGGCCCGACCTGGTGCCCACCCGGCCCGGCACGGTGCGGGACGTGGCCGCCCGCCCCGACGGCAGCGTCGAGTACCGGTCGCAGGACATGTTCAGCGCGGCGGAGTACCGCTCCACCGCCGGCGCGGCCTTCCCCTTCGCACCGGCCAAGCCGCCGCTGCTGGGGGCGGGCGACGCCCGTCATCAGCGCCTGTGGGTCGACGTGGCCGAGCCCGCAGGCGGCCGGCTCTCGGTCGTGGTGGTCACCCCGACCTCCCCGCCGCCCCCGGGCGGGTACCCCCTGCTGCTGGACGTGCACGGCGGGCCGGTCTCCAGCACCCCCAACGCCCCGCCCTCGGAGGTCTCCCAGATGGCGGTCAAGGCGGGGGCGGTGCTGGTGCTGCCCGACTACGCCGGTTCGGGCGGGTACGGCCGCGACTGGCGGACGAGCATCTACGGCAGGGCGGGCACCACCGAGGTGGACCACTTGGAGGCCGCCGTCGCCGCCGTCGTGGCCCGGGGTAAGGCCGACCCGCGGCTGGCGGTGAACACCAACCGCATGGCCGCCTACGGCTTCTCCTACGGCGGCTTCCTCAGCGCCCTCCTCATGACGCGGGGCTTTCCCGCCGCGGTCGCCAGCGCGCCCCTGCTCCACCCCGAGGGCAACCACGCCGACCCCGGCGCGGCGCTGTCCATGCGCGTCACCCACGAAACCCACTTCGGGGGGGCCGCCGGACGCCTCCCCCGAGGTGCGCGCGGCCTGGGAGCGCGCCTCGGCGCTGCGCAACATCGAGGGCATCACCGGCCGCCTGCACGTCGTCTGCTTCACCCTGGACTCCCGGTACGGCTACCCCCAGGCCGCGGCGTTCAAGAAGGAGGCGCTGCGGAAGGGCAAGGACAACATCTCCTCCACCGACTTCGCCGACGGCCACAACCCCGACCGGCGCCCGGCGGAGGTGGCGCGCGGGGTCCGCGAGGTCGAGACCAAGCGCCTGTTCACCTTCCTGGGCCTGGTCCGCCCGCGCGCCTACGTCGTGGCCGCCGGCGCGGGCGTACGCGACTTCCCCTGCGGCCTGCGGCCCGCGTTGAGGGAGGTCGCCACCGGGCGCGGCCCGCAGCAGTCCGCGCACCGCGACCCCGCGGCGGTGCCGCCCGTGTTGCGCCTCGGCGGGAACCGCACGGCGCGGCCCCGCCGTGCGCGGTAGCCGGGGGGCTCAGGCCCCGTGGACGCCACCGTTTCCGGCCGCCTCCGCCCTCGCTGACCGCCCCTCCATCGCCTCGGCCCCGCGGACGAACCGCGCGGCCAGGCGGCGGAGTTCGGCGGCCAGTTCGGGCGGGCGCACCACCTCGAAGTCCTCCTTCAGGGCGCCGAGCAGGAAGGCCAGCGAGTGCAGGGTGTCGGCGCCGAAGTGCAGCAGGCAGGTGCGGTCGTCCACCGGCTCCACCCGCCCGTAGGTGCGCGCCCGCAGGGCGGTGGGGGAGTCCGCCGGGGCGTGCAGCCGGACCGTGGCGTGGTGCGGCCAGGCCCGGTCGAGGCCGGCGGTGACGAACTCCGCCGCGTCCCCGCCCGGTAGCCCGCGCGGGGTGAACCGGGCGCCGGTGCCGGGCCGCACGCGCATGCGGTCCACCCGGAAGGTGCGCCAGTCGGCCCGGTCGAGGTCCCAGGCGACCAGGTACCAGCGGCTGCCCCACACCACCAGTTGGTGGGGCTCGACCAGCCGCACGCTCTCCTCGCCGGGGCGGCTGAGGTAGTCGAACCGCAGGCGGCGCCGGTCGCGGCAGGCGGTGGCGATCGCGGCCAGATCGCCCGCGTCGACCGAGGGCAGGCCCGGAACGTGCACCATGGCGATGTCGAGGGCGCCCACGCGGCCGCGCAGCCGCGGCGGCAGCACCTGGCGCAGCTTGACCAGCGCGCGCAGCGCCGCCTCGCCGATCCCGGCGACGTTGCTCCCGGCGGCCGTGCGCAGCCCGACGGCCACGGCCACCGCCTCCTCGTCGTCCAGCAGCAGCGGCGGCAGGCGCCCGCCCGCGCCCAGCCGGTAGCCCCCGGCCGGCCCCAGGTCGACCTCGACGGGGTAGTCCAGGCCGCGCAGCCGGTCGACGTCGCGCCGGACCGTGCGGGTGCTGACCCCCAGGCGCTCGGCGAGTTCGGCCCCCGACCACTCCGCGCGGGTCTGCAGCAGGCCGAGCAGCCGCAGCAGCCGGGCCGAGGTCTCCATCATGGTCCGCAGTCTCCCAGGAGTCCCGGACAGCAGCCGGCCGCCACCCTGCCTACCGTGCCCGCCATGACCGAAACGATCACGCCGCTGCGCATCGAGGTGCCCCAGGCCGACCTCGACGACCTCGCCCGCCGCCTGGAGAACACCCGCTGGCCCGACGACCCCGCCGAGGACTGGTCCTACGGCATCCCGCTGGGCTACCTGCGGGAACTGGCGGAGTACTGGCGCACCGGGTTCGACTGGCGGGCGCAGGAGGCGCGGCTCAACCAGCTGCCGCACTTCACCACCGAGCTGGACGGCCACCCCGTGCACTTCGTGCACGTGCGCTCGCCCGAGCCCGACGCGCTGCCGCTCGTCCTCACCCACGGCTGGCCCGGGTCGTTCGCCGAGTTCGAGCGGCTCATCGGCCCGCTGGCCGACCCCCGCGCCCACGGCGGCGACCCGGCCGACGCCTTCCACGTGGTGGTGCCCTCGCCGCCGGGCTTCACGCTGTCGGGCCCCACCCGCGAGACCGGGTGGTCGGTGCCGCGCGTGGCGCGGGCCTGGAAGGAGCTGATGCGCCGCCTGGGTTACACCCGCTACGCCGCCCACGGCCAGGACTTCGGGGCGCTGGTGTCGCGCGAGCTGGCGCTGATCGACGCCGGGCACATGGCGGCGCTGCACCTGACGCAGGTGTTCTCGGCCGGCGCCACGGCCGAGACCGCCGACCTCTCGGTGGAGGCCGAGAAGCGCAGTGCCGAGAAGTCCTACCGCTACGACCACGAGCTGAGCGGCTACGCCGCCGTCCAGAGCACCAAGCCGCAGCTCATGGCCTACGCGCTCACCGACTCGCCGGTGGCCCAGCTCGCCTGGATCGCCGACGGGTTCAAGGCGTGGACCGACTCCGCGAACGCGCCCGAGGACGCCGTGGACCGCGACGCGATGCTGACCACCGTGTCGCTGTACTGGTTCACCCGCACCGCCGGGTCCTCCGCCCGCTACTACAAGGAGGGGGTCGAGACCTGGGGCGAGCCGGAGCCGGAGTCGAGTGTGCCCACGGCCGTGGCGGTGTTCCCCGAGGACATCATGCTGCCGGTCCGGCGGCTGGCCGAGCGCGACAACCCGATCGTGCGCTGGACCGAGTTCGACCGGGGCGGGCACTTCCCCGCGCTGGAGCAGCCCGGCCTCCTGCTGGGCGACCTGCGCGCCGCGCTGCGCGCGTTCCGGTAGGGCGGCCGCCGGGCGGGGGAGCGGCCCCCGGCGAACCGCGCCCCGGACGGCGGCCGCCGCCCGGGGCGCGGTGCTTCACCGGCGGAAACACCGGAAGACGGTATTGACTTATCAAATGCCCGATTGGTTAACTCAAAAAATGCACGCCGCACGGTACGACATGATCCGGGCTGAACTGGAGGCCCGGATCACCTCAGGTGAGTGGCCCCCCGGCACGCGGGTGCCCACCGAGGCCGAGCTGGCGCGGACCCACGGCGTCAGCCGGGTCACCGTGCAGCGGGCCGTGCAGGAGCTCGTGCGGCGCGGCCTGGTGGTGCGCTACCGGCGGCGCGGCACCTTCGTCGCCCGCTCCGAACCCGAACGCGACCTGCTGCGCCTCGTCAACCCCCACGGGGCCGGCCCCGACATCGAGGGCCGCCACCTCGTCACCGAGGCCCGCGTCGTGGCCGCCGCGGACGCCGGCGCCTCCGCCGGCCCCGCCGGGGCCGGGCCGGCCGCCGGGTTCGCCCCGGACACCCCCGTCGTGCTGCTGCGCCGCGTCAAGCTCGACGCCGCCGAGAACCCCATCGCCACCGAGCGGGCCGTCATCCCCTTCGCGCTGGTGCCGCGCCTGCTGGAGGAGCCGCTGGAGGACCTCACCACCGTCGCCTACTTCCGCGCCACGGGCGTGCCGATCCACCGCTCGCGGCTGTACGTGGAGCCGGTGGCGCTGCCCGAGTCCGAGGCCGAACCGCTGCGCACCGCCGCCGGGCGGCCCGTCTTCCGGCTGCGCCGCAACATCTGGCTGGCCGACGGCGGCCTCGCCGAGGTCTTCCAGTCCCACCTGCTGCCCGACCAGAGCCCCTTCTACATCGAGCAGTCCCTCGCACCGGTCCCTCCCCCCGCAGAGGAGTCGCTATGACCCGCCCCCGCATCGGCATCGTCGGCACCGGAACCATCGGCACCATGGCGGCCTGGCGCGCGGCCGAGCGCGGCGCCGAGGTCGTCGCGTTCGACCTCGACGCCCCCGGGCACGACCGGGGCGCCGCCGGAGGCGAGTCCCGCATCTTCCGCACCGCCTACATGGAGGGGCGGCGCTACATCCCGCTGCTCCAGCGCGCCGAGGGGCTGTGGCGCGAACTGGAGGACCGCACCGGGCGGCGGCTGCTCGACCTGTGCGGCGGGCTGTCCATCGGGCCGGCGGACGACCCCCGCATGCGCGAGATCGTCGAGGGCGCCCGCGAGTACGGGCTGGCCCACCGCGTCCTCACGTCCGAGGAGGCGGCCGAGCGCTACCCGCAGCACCCCGTGGGCCCGGACGAGACCGCCGTACTCGACCCCCGGGCCGGGGTGGTCCGGCCCGACGCCGCCCTTGCG
This sequence comes from Streptomonospora nanhaiensis, assembly GCF_013410565.1. NCBI lineage: Bacteria > Bacillati > Actinomycetota > Actinomycetes > Streptosporangiales > Nocardiopsidaceae > Streptomonospora > Streptomonospora nanhaiensis. The sequence goes on along the minus strand of NZ_JACCFO010000001.1, from coordinate 3,200,737 downwards.
GCGGCGGCGCTGCGGGCCGAGGAGCTGGGCGCCCGCGTCCACCGCTACACCGGGGTGGAGGCGGTCGAGCCGCACGGGTCGGGGTGGAGCGTGGCCGCCGGCGGCCGCCGCCACGACCTCGACCGCCTGGTCCTGGCCCTGGGCCCGTGGAGCGCCGCCCCGGGCACCTTCGCCCGCGGCCTGCTGGAGTCGGCGGGCCTGGCGGCGGCGGGGCTGGAGGCCCGGCAGATCCCGATGTGCTGGTTCCCCGCCCGTGATCCCGGTGCCCTGGTCCCCGGACCCAACCCGGTCGTCATCCGGGTCGGGGAGTACGGCTACTCCTGCTTCCCCGTCATGGACGGGGTATCGGTCAAGGTCAGCCCGCACAGCGCGCCCCGGCCCGCCGTCGCCCACCCCGGCGAGCTGCCGCCGCGCGCGGCGCCGGGGGTGGTCGCCACTGCGCGGGAGACCGTGCGCCGGCACCTGCCGGCGCTGCACCCCGACCCCAGCCGCACCGCCGTCTACGCCGACCTGTTCAGCCCCGACGGCCACGCGCTGCTGGGCCCCCTGCCCGGAAGCCCCGGCGCGGTGCTGGCCACCGGCTTCTCCGCGCACGGCTTCAAGCTCTCCCCGCTGTTCGGAGAGGTCATCGCCGACCTCGCGATCGAGGACCGGCCGGGCCGGCAAGCGCACCGGGAGACCCCCGGCGCGGCGGCCGCACCCGGCACCCCGGCCCCCCGGCATGCCCGAAACGGGGATGAAACCATGCCTGAATCCGCTGTCTCCACCGCCGTGGTCATCACCTCGGCCCTGCTCGTGATGGGCGCCGGCGCCCTGATCGCCTTCTACTACGGCCGCCGCGCCGCCACCTCCGACGACTGGATCGTCGGCGGGCGCTCGCTGCCGCTGCGCGTGGTCGTGTTCAGCCAGTTCGCCACCGCCTCGGGCGGCGGCGTGCTCGTCGCCCACGTCGGCATCGGCTACGCCTGGGGCTGGTCGGTGCTGGTGTACGAACTGGCCTGCACGGTCGGGTTCCTGCTGCTGGTGCTGCTGGCCAAGTGGCTGCGCAGCCAGGAGTTCGACACCGTGCCGCAGGTGCTCAGCCGGCTGTTCGGCCGCGACACCAAGGTCGTCGCGATCGCGGCGCTGTGCAGCATCGTGGTGCCGTTCGGCTGGCTGGCCACCCAGTTCGTGGCGTTCGCGCGGCTGTTCTCGCAGCTCACCGGGCTCTCGCTGCCGATCCTGATCGCCGTGATGGCGGTGGCGTCGCTGCTGTTCGTGCTGCCGGGCGGGCTGCTGTCGGTGGCCTGGTCGGACTACATCTTCGGCGTGTTCATGCTCGTCGTGACCGTGTTCGTGGTCGGCTACGCCATCTACGCCGCGGGCGGGGTGGACGCCATCACCACGCGGGTGCCCGAGGAGCTGTGGTCGCCGTCGTCCATCACGCTCGTGGGCTGGCCCACCATCCTGCTCTGGGTCTTCGCGATCGTGCCCGGGACGCTGACCAACCAGCTCTACTACCAGCGGATCTTCGCCACCAAGGACATGTCCAACGTGCGCCGCAGCCTGGTCGTCAGCGGACTGATGATGCTGATCGCCGGGGTCTACGCCGGCGTGCTGGGGCTGGCGGTGCGCGCGATGGGCGCCGACTTCAGCGTGGCCGAGCGCGAGCTGGCCGCGGGCTGGTTCATCGGCCGGCTCCCGCTGTGGGTGATGGCGGTCTTCGCCGGGTTCCTGGTGGCCACCATCGTGTCCACGACCTCCAGCGCGCTGCACTCGGTCACGACCAACCTGGTGCGCGACCTCTACCAGGGCATCCGCGGCGGCGACCGGCCCGAGCGGGAGCTGGTGCGGATGTCCCAGCTCATCACGGTGGGGGTGACGGTGACGGCCGCGCTGCTGGCGATCGCGTTCCCCCGCGCGCTGGACTGGCTGGTGGCCACCTACGCCTACTCCGCGGCGACGCTGGCGGTGCCGATCTTCGTCGGCTTCGCGCTGCGCAACCGGGTGCGGCTGACGCCGGGCATCGCCCTGACCGCGATGGGCAGCGGCCTGGTGGGCTGCGCCGCCGCCCACATCGCCGGCACCGAGGTGCCCTACGCGGTCTACGGAATCGCGGTCTCGCTGGCCGGGATGCTGGTCGCCGTGGCCGTCCGGCGCGGGGTGGGCGGCGGCGACCGCACCCCGGCGCCCACCGCCTGACACGGTGAGGGCGGGGACCGCGGGTTGGCCGCGGCCCCGCCCTCACCGTCAGGCCATCACCCACGCCATCCCCCAAGCCATCGCCAAAGAGATCGCCAAAGAGATCACCAAGATCACCACAGGAGAGGAACCAACGTGCGGATCGCCATCATCGGAGCCGGGGTGGTCGGGCTGTCCATCGCCCGCGAACTGGCCGGGCGCGGCGACGACGTGACCGTCTACGAGGCGGTCCGGCCCGGCGCGGGCACCAGTTCCACCAGCTTCGCCTGGGTCAACTCCCACGCCAAGGAGCCGCTGTCCTACCACGACCTGAACCTGGCGGGCGTGCGCGCCCACCACGCCCTGCACGCCGAACTCGCCGACGGGCCGCGCTGGTTCCACCCCACCGGCAACCTGGAGTGGGCCTCGACCCCCGAGCACGAGGCGGCGCTGAAGGCGTCGGTCGAGCGGCTGCGCGACCGGGGATACGCCGCCGAGTGGATCGGCGCCGACGACGCGCGGACCCTGGAGCCGGGGGCGCGCATTCCCGACAGCGTGACGGGGGCGGTGCTGTTCCCCGACGAGGGCTACGTGCTGCCGGGGGAGTACCTCGCCCGGCTGCTCACCGACGCCCTGGCCCGGGGGGTGCGGCTGGTCTGCCCGGCGCCGGTGCGCGCGGTGGCGGCGGACGCCGAGGGCGCCCGCGTCACCCTGGCCGACGGCACGGTGGAGACCGCGGACGCCGTGATCAGCGCGGTGGGCCGCTGGACCGAGGAGCTGGCGGCCACGGCCGGGATCACGATTCCGATGGCCGACCCGGAGGGCGTGGGCTCGGCCACCGTCGGCTACCTCGCCTACACCGAGCCGGCGCCGGTGCGGCTGGAGCGGGTGCTGACCACCTCGCGCCTCAACGCCCGCCCCGAGGGCGGCGGCCGCCTGGTCCTCCAGGGCCTCGACCTCGACGCCCAGGCCGACCCCGCCGCCCCGCCCCTGGGTCCCGACTCCCCGGTGGCCCGCGAGCTGACCGCCCGCCTGGCGGAGGTCATGACGGGCGGCGAGCACGCCCGGGTCGCGGAGGTCCGCGTGGGCCGCCGGGCCCTGCCGGCCGACGGCCTGACGGTCTGCGGCTTCGCCGACGCCGACACCCACCGCCGCCTGTACGTGGTGGCCACCCACAGCGGCATCACCCTGGCCCCCGCCCTGGCCGAGTGGGTCACCGAGGAGGTCCACACCGCCACGGAGGTCCCGGCCCTGGCGGACTTCCGCCCCACCCGCTTCACGACGGAGTCCCGCCCCACGACCACCCTCACCCAGGTCCGCCTCCCCGGCCAGCAGTAGCGGGCCGGGCCGTCACACGAGCAACACGACCGCCGAGGCCGGGCACCCAGGGCGTCCGGCCGCGGCGGACCGGCGAGCGGCGGTGCGGTGCGGGGCGGAGCCAGGGTTCGCCGTTCGCCGGGGGAGGGGGAGCCACGCGTCCGCCGGCGGCGGGTTGGGTCCCGCCCGCTGCCGTGGCAGGATGACCGGCCAGACCGGGAACGGCGGAGCGGCCACGCGCGCCCGCCGTCCCCCCGTCACCCATCGCGCCGACCCCCCGGAAAGGCGGGACCACATGTCACCCAGTTCCGACTGGCGGCACCAGGCTTTCATGGCCGGCCACCTCAGCCCACGGGCCCTCGCGGCCGCCAAGACCAACCGCGAACGCAATAGCGCCGCGGCCAAGCGCAACCGCCAGAACAACGACGCGGCCGCCACCAGTCGCCACATCACGGAGAACACCGAGGCCAACATCCGAGGCAGCAGCAGCCGCTGACCCGGCCCGCAGCGCCCGTCCGGTCGCCTTCCTGGCCCCCCGGTCCATGATCCGCATGCATACTCCGGCTCCTGCGCGGAAGTGGAGTAGTGAGGCCAAACCGCTATGACGGCTGGGTCTCGCTGATCCGGCCGGTCTGGAGGCTGACATGAGCGCTGGCGAGAAGGGCCAGAGCAAGGGCGAGCAGATCAGCGGCAAGATCAAGGAGTTCGCGGGCAAGCTCACCGGCAACGAGCGGCTGAAGAACGAGGGCCGCGGCGAGCAGGTGAAGGGCAACGTCCGCGAGGCCAAGGAAGACACGAAGGGCGCCATGGGCGGCTTCGTAGAGGGCATCCGCGACGACGACCCCAACCGCCGAGGAGAGGGCCCCGGCCCCGACCGCCGCGTCTGACGCCATCACCCATCCGCCCCGGGGGCGGGCCAATTACCGGCCCGCCCCCGGGGGGGTTCGATCTGTTTCGCAATACAAAAGGGTTAATGGCGCCATTTTTCCGTTTCTCTGGTAAATCTGCTGTTCTCCCTCCAGTGGTGATCCCGGCGTGGTAGACAGCTTTCCGCAGGATCCGCGCAGACCCGAAAAAGCGCGGTCTTCACCAGGATAACGATCTTGGTTGTGCGGAAGGAAGGCTTCAGGACGTGGGAGATCCGTCCGGTTTCAGTCATGCGGCGCTGGCGGTCTGGGGCAAGACGGGGGAGGGAAGCCGGAACCCGCGGATATCTCCGGAAGAGTGGCACCCCCTGGTGGCGCACATGGTCGACACCATGGAGGTTGCGAAACAGGTCTGGGAGCACTATCTCTCAGCTGCATTCCGGGACCGGTTCGCTGAGGGACTGGGCGTCAGCGGCGTTGACGCCCACAAGACGGCGCGGTCCCTGTTCCTCTGGCTTGCCGCGCTGCATGACCTTGGAAAGTGCGCCCCCGGATTCCAGAACCAGAGCCAGCTTCATGTCCGCCGGGCCACGGAGGCGCTGCCGTTTCCCGGCGCCCCGGAGAACCATCCGCACAACCTTGTATCGGCGCACTTGCTCTACGCGTTTACGGCCGAGGCCGGCTGGGCGCACGAGGCATCGGCCTGGGTGGCCAACGTCGTCGGCGGCCATCACGGCGTCTTCCCCCAGCCGGGCTCGGCCGAGACGCCGCTCAGGACGACACAGATCGGCGGCGCGGAGTGGCGCACCGTGCAGCGGGAACTTTTCCAGATGATCACGCGGCTCGCTGATGTCCCTCTGGGCCTCCTGGCCGACCATGTTCCGTCGATCGGCAGCCAGTTGACGTGCGCGGGGGCCGTGATCCTCTGCGACTGGCTCGCGAGCAACGAGGACCTCTTCCATTACAGCGGCCCCTGGACGGAGGACTATCCGAAGCTCGCGGCCGCCAGAGCGAGGGACTTCCAGCGGCTGATGCAGTTGGAGGACGTCTGGCGGCCCGCCCGGCCAGCGAGCGCGCCGCGGCTGTACGCGGACCGCTTCGGTATCCGGGAGCCCCGCGACACGCAGACCGCCGCCTACGAGGTCGCCGCGGAGATGGACCGCCCCGGGCTGGCGATCATCGAGGCCCCCACGGGTGAGGGCAAGACCGAGGCGGCGCTGGCGATGGCCGAGGTGCTTGCCGCCAGGTTCGGCTTCAACGGGTTGTTCTTCGGACTGCCGACCCAGGCCACCGGCAACCAGATCTTCGACCGGGTCCTGGACAAGTGGCTCCAGAGGCTTCCGCAGGACCCCCTGCCCACAGTGGGACTCGTGCACGGCAAGGCCAGTCGGCACAAGCGGTACCACGACCTCCCACTGGGCGGTATCGGTGAGCACGGCGAGGCGACGCCCACAGCCTCGCAGTGGATGCGGGGGAGCAAGAAGGCGCTGCTGTGCCCCATCACCGTGGGGACCGTCGACCAACTGCTCTTCGCCGGCGTCAGCGCACCCCACGTCATGCTTCGCCACCTCGCCCTCGCCAACAAGGTGGTCGTCATTGATGAGGTGCACGCCTACGACGCCTACATGTCGCACATCCTGCACCGGGTACTGCACTGGCTGGGCCAGCACCGCGTCCCCGTCATCCTGCTGTCGGCAACACTCCCGCCTGCGCAGCGCGAGGCACTGATCGCCGCCTACACCGGCTCCCCGGCCGACGTGCCGGCGGAGGGCTACCCGCAGATCACCCACGTTCCGGCGCCCTTGCCCGAGGAGCGCGCGGCGGCGTCCTCCTTCTTCGCGCCTTCCAGCGCTGAATCCCCAAGGCCTACCGCCCGAGTACGCGTGGCCAAGCGGACCGAGGACCGTGCGGCCGACCTGGCAGTGGAGTTGCGCCCGGAGTCGGGCGCCGGCGATCTCGCCCGCTTGTCGGGCGAGATCGCCGAGCGCACAGCCGGTGGGGGATGCGTCCTCGTCCTGCGGAACACCGTCGTCCGGACCCAGCAGACGTACGAGGCCCTGCGGAAGTTCTTCCCCGCGAACGAGCTGACGCTCGCCCACGCCCGCTTCACCGCAGCCGACCGCGCGGCCCTGGACGAGCGCCTGCGGACCGGATTCGGGCCGCCGGTCCCCGATGCGGTGACTGGCGAGGTCGCGGAGAACCAGCACCGTCCAGCGCGCCATGTCGTGGTCGCCAGCCAGGTCGCCGAGCAGTCGCTCGATGTCGACTTCGACCTGGTCGTGACCGACCTCGCCCCGGTCGACCTGCTGGTGCAGCGGGCCGGGCGGCTGCATCGACACCGGCGCCCGCGCCGACCGGCGGGCCTCAGCAGTCCCGTTCTTGTCGTCACCGGTTATACGGGCAGGTCCGACGGCGGCCCGCCCTCCTTCCCCACATCAGACGGTAAGCCCTACCCGCACCATTTCCTCCTGCGGACTCTCGCGGTGCTGCGGGAGTGCGACCGCGTTCACATACCCGACGACGTGCCCGGACTGATCGACCAGGTCTACGGCGGAACCCCCCTTGGCCCGAAAAGCTGGCATTCCAGCATGGAGAGGGCTGCGGAGAACCTGCGGGAATCCCTGGCGGCCCTGCGCCGCCAGGCCAGCGCCCTCCTGCTCGCCGAACCGGATCCCACCGCTTCCGATCTCAGCGAACTGCAGCACAGCGCGTCCCATGGAGTGGACGAGGAGTCCGCAGGCAACCGCCTGAGCGTCCGGCTCGGCGAGCCCAGTGCCGAGATCATTCTGCTTCGGAAAGTCGACGAGACCACGGTATGCACCGTGTCGGCGGGCGAGCAGACGCGTATTCCCCTCGACCGGGCGCCATCAGCAAAACGGATGAAGGACGCGGTCCTGGACCAGGCAATCCGACTTCCGCTGCGAATGGTCCCGATTGAGAAGTTGTTCCTCCCTGCCGCGTGGAAGCACGCCCTGTGGTGTCAGAGGCTCCGTGTATTGGTTCTGAGTGGACGCGACGGCAGCGTTCGAGAATCCGGTAAGAGCTTCGTTTACAGCAGTGAGGCGGGGTGGACCCATCAAAATCGAGACACGTAGCGGCACCGCGATCGCCTTCAACCTGGCAGGCGATCCGTGGCTCCCTTACCTGTCGGTTTCCGGACAGCCGCATGAAGGCTCCATCCGCCACGTTTTGACGGCAGCACACGAGATCAGGGACCTGTCAGTCGACAGCCCGACCCAGTATCCGGTCCTGATCAGGTTCCTCCTGGCAGTCCTCCACCGGGCGCTGGGAATGCGGAACGGAATCCAGCACCCCGCGCAGCCCAGGAGCAAGGGCAGTTGGATCGACCTCTACCGCCGAGGCAGTTTTCCCCCCGAACCGATCGCGGCGTACCTCGACCACTGGGCAACGCGCCTGGACCTCTTCGACCCGGCGGCTCCCTTCGGCCAGACGCCCGGGTTGAACGCCAGAGGTGACGCCCGGAAACCCACCAACCTGCTGATACCGCACGCGGCAAGCGGCAACAACGCGCCCATCTTCTCGGCCGCACGTGATCGGCGTCCCGTGGCGCTGACGCCGGCCGAAGCCGCGCGCTGGCTGCTGCACCTCCATGCCTGGGACACAGCGGGGATCAAGACGGGCGCGGTCGGCGACCCCGCTGCCAAGCAGGGCAAGACCACCGGCAACCGGACCGGCCATCTCGGCTCCCTGGGCGTTCTCATCCCCACAGGTACCACGCTGTGGGAGACCCTGATGTTCAATCTGCGGGTCCTCAACGACGACATCTGCCCGGACGACGACCTCCCCTTCTGGGAACGCCCACCCTCGACACCGGAATGGACGACGGCTCATCCGGCCGGAGTCCTCACCCTCTACGGCTGGCAGAGCCGCCGTGTGCGGCTCTTCCCCGAGGCGTCCCAGAGCGGTGTCGTCGTCCGCGAGGTCCTGGTCTGCGCGGGCGACCGCATTGCCGACCCGACCGGGCTGACGCGGCTGGAACCGCACTCCGCCTGGTACCCGGTGGACGGCGGCTCCCCCGGAACCAGGGGGAAGGACGACGGGGCCGCTGGCTCCGGGGTCGATTCCGGTCCCGGCCACCGTCCGATCCGCCACCGGCCCGGCCAGCAGTTGTGGCGCGGACTTGGGGGCATCCTCGGCAGGCGGTTCGACAAGGAGAGCGGAATCGCCAAGTCTCCCGTTCCGGCGGCGCTCCATCACATCAACTCACTCCGCCTGCCGCAGGAGCGGGTGCTCCAGATCCGCGCGTTCGGCATCACCTACGGCATCCAGAGCGCGGTCATTGACGAGACCTACACCGACACCCTGCCGCTGCCGGTGGCGCTGCTGCGTCCCGAGGGCCAGGGTGTGCTGGACAGTGTGGCGGTGGATTCCGTCCGCGACTCCGACACAGCCGCGTGGACGCTCGGCCGGCTTGCCGCCGACATCGCCTACTGCTCGGGCGGCGACGATGAAGCCCAGAAGGCCCAGCATCGCAGGGCACAGGACCGCCTCTACGCGGTGCTGGACCAGCCGTTCCGCGAATGGGTCGCCGGACTCGTCGACGAAGAACGCGCGGAAGAGTACCGGGTCGCCTGGCACCGCCGGGTGCACAAGGAAGCGAGCCGCATAGCGGGCTCCCTTCTCGCGGACGCGCCTCCCACCGCACTACGGACCCGGATGCGCGCGCCGAAACCCGGAGCCAAGGACAAGCGCCCGATCCCGGTGAACCTCCCGCTGATCCACGGGGAGTTCTACCGGTCCCTCGCCAGAGCGCTGCCGCAGGCGGGCGGCACGGACCCCACCAGCGGCGCTGAGGCCGCGGACCAGCAAGACGACGCGAACGGAGGCGCGCTGTGACTACCTCTTCGCCAGTGGACGAGCGCAAGGAGATCGACCGTGAGCGCCGCAAGCGGCTCTCCCAGGAGTTGGCGAACCTGTTCGACAAGGACCGGAAAGCCCTGCGGGCCGACGCCCCCGGTGTGCTGAGCCAGTGGCGGAAAGGCTTGAGTCACCCGCCCCACACGACGCCGGTTCTGGCGATGCAGGTCTCCAACGTGCTCAGCAGCCCCTACGAAAGGGAGGGATCCTGGGACGTCCGGACCTGGGAGACCGCGATCCACTACGGGCTCGGGCTCTTCGCCGTGCACCAGCAGTCGGTGTCCGTCCCCGTCCACGACTTCACGGCGGCGGGTCAACGGTCGGTTTCGGTGGGTGCCGCCTGCCGCGCGCTGGCAGCCGCGCAGGTGGACCCCGCGCGCCGCGAGTTCCCGGCGAGCACCCCCCAGTTCGAAACGGTGAACAACGGGCTGGTCCGCCGCCTCGAAGCCGCGATGAGTTCGGAGTCGACCCTTGAACTCGTCGGCCACGTCCGCGGCATCATCCCCCTCCTCAAGAGCACGGACCGGGTCATCAGGATCGACTACGTCCAGTTGGTCGCCGACCTCGCCGCATGGTCCACCCCCGCCCGCCGCGGGCCCACAGCGCTCAGCTGGGGCCGCCACTTCTACGCCCCCTTCCGGTCCGACACCTCCAGCCCCGAGCCGGCGAACGACAAGGAGTAAGAACCCATGGTCTTCTTGGACATCCACGCCATCCAGGCGGTACCGCCGGCGAACATCAACCGCGACGAGAACGGCAGCCCCAAAACCGCCCAGTACGGCGGCGCCCGGCGGCTCCGCGTTTCCTCGCAGGCGTGGAAGCGCGCCGCCCGCAAGGCCATGGAGGCCGCCTCCGCCGACATCCCGGAGTCGCAGCGCACCAAGCGGCTGCCCGAGGTGCTGGCCAACGAGCTGACCAAGCGCGACCCCGAACTCGGCCCGCGCGCGGCCGAGGTCGCCGACGCCACCGTCACCGCCCTCTTCGGTGCCAAGACCCCGAAGAAGAACGGCCGCTCGGTCACCGAGTACCTGCTGTTCCTCGGCGCGGCCCAGCGCGACCGCGTCGTGGACCTCCTCCTGGAGCACAAGGCCGACGTCCTCGACACCGTCGGCGACACCAAGAAGTTCACCGACCTGCTCAAGCGCATCAAGCTGCGCGACGAGGTGAGCACCGGCCACCCGCCCGCCGTCGCGCTGTTCGGCCGCATGATCGCCACCGACCCCACCCTGAACGTCGACGCCGCCTGCCAGGTGGCCCACGCCATCTCCACGCACGCCGTGGACGCCCAGTTCGACTACTACACCGCCGTGGACGACACCGACGAGGCCGCCGACGAGACCGGTGCCGGCATGATCGGCACGATCGAGTTCAACGCCGCCACCATGTACCGCTACGCGACCGTCGACCTGCGCAGCCTCATCGACAACCTCGACGGCGACCGCGGGATGGCCACCGACGTCGCCGTGTCCTTCGCCCGGGCGTTCCTGTGCAGCATGCCCACCGGCAAGCGCACCACCTTCGCCAACAACACCCGGCCCGACTTCGCCCTGCTGTCGGTGCGCACCGACCAGCCGGTGAGCCTCGCCGGCGCCTTCGAGCGCCCGGTCGTGGCCCTGGACAGCGACGGCGAGCCGGTCGGCCACCTCGCGCGGTCCGTGCGGGCCCTCGCCCAGCACCACGTGCTCCAGGACGAGCAGTACGGCACCGCGCCGGAGTTCCACACCGCCAACTACCCCGCGTGGATCGCTGAGGACGCGGGTCGGCCCGGCGGGTCCGGTAGCGGCTACCTTCCGCCCTCGCAGCCGCTCCCCGAAGGGCTGGCCGCCACGCGAGCCGCCCTCGCCCGGCTGGTCGGTGCCCCCGATGCCTGACGTCCTCGCGCTGCGCCTCGGCGGGCCTCTCCAGTCCTGGGGCGGCGCGACCCGCTACAACACCCGGGGCACGCTGAGCCACCCGACCAAGTCGGGGGTGGTCGGCCTGTGCGCGGCCGCCTTGGGGTGGCCGCGCGGCACCGACCTCTCCGCCCTGGCGGGGCTGCGCTTCGGTGTGCGCGTCGACCGCCCCGGCACGCTGCTGACCGACTACCACACCATGTCCGCTGCGTCCCACGACCCGCTGCGCCCCCGCGAGCAGCGGCTGCCCACAGCGGACGGCAAGCAGCTCAAGCCAGGGGAGGGCAAGGTCTCGCGCCGCTACTACCTGGAGGACGCCCTGTTCGTCGCGGCGTTCGAGGGTGCCGGCGAAACGCAGCGCGAACTCCTGCACGAGGTCGAGGCCGCGCTGAGACGGCCGCGGTACCCGCTGTTCCTGGGCAGGCGCTCCTGCCCGCCCGACGCCCCCGTGCTCATCGGACTGCTGCTGGACACCGACCTTGAGGCCGCCCTGCGCGAACACGTCCCCTGGCAGGTCTCCGACTGGCGCAGGACCCGGCTGCCCGAGTCCGGAGCGCTGCCGCTCGTGCTCGACGAGCCCGAAGGCGAGGAACTGATCGACGACCTGCCCGCGGGCGGGGCCCCCTTCGACCGGAGGTTCGCGCACCGGGCCGTCCACCACGCCTCAGCGGCCGTCACCGCGCTCGCCGGGACTGACGAGGTGGAGCCCGCACCGGCGCCGGGGTTCGGCTTCACCGCCGAGGCCGCGATGGAGCTCGCGGCGGAGGAGGAGTGAGATGTACCTGACCCGGGCCTTCATCAACCCCCGCAGGCGCGGAGCCCTCCGCTTCATCGGCGGCCCGCAGCGCATCCACGCCGCCGTGATGCAGGCGTTCCCCATGGACCCGCCCACCGAGGGCTCGGTCGGCCCGCGGGTGCTGTGGCGGCTGGACGAGGACGACCACCGCCGCCCCGTGCTGTGGGTGGTGTCGCCGGACAAGCCCGACCTGCACCACGTGGTCGAGCCGTACGGCTGGCCGGCCTCCGACCAGGCATTCGAGACCCGCGACTACACCCCGCTGCTCCGGCGGCTGGAGTCAGGCCAGCGCTACGTCTTCCGCACCACGGTCAACCCGGTGAAGAGCACCCCGGTACCGCCCGAGGACCGCGAACCCGGTGAGGACGGTCTGAAGAAGCGCGGCCACCTGGTGCCGATCGTCGGGGCCGGCCACCAGATCGCCTGGTTCGCCGAGCGGGCGGGCAAGTGGGGGTTCGAACTCCTGCCGAGTACCGTGCCCATGCCCGAGACCGAGTCGGAGGGGGACACCGCAGACGCCCCCGTCGCGCCCCCGGCCTATGCCTGCGAGATCCGCGCCCAGAAGAACCTCCGGTTCTGGCGCGGCGAAAGCGGATCCAAGCCGGTGACCCTGTCCACGGTGGCCATGGAGGGACTGCTGCGGGTGACCGACGCCGACCTGCTGCGCAACGCGCTGACGCGGGGAATCGGGCGCGCTAAGGGCTACGGCTGCGGGCTGATCAGCCTGGCCCCGGCCCGGTAGGCCGGGGTGGTGCGCGGCGGCCGGTGGTCCCGCTGCCAGGGGCGGGCGGGACCGCCGCGCCTGATCGCCGTCATCCATCCACCCGGGGGCGGGCCGCGCACCGGCCCGCCCCTTGTTGCGGTGTCTTCGGTTTCTACTGATCCTTCCGGTCTCGGGAAGGTGCCTTCAGCGTGACCGCTTCCTGAGTCGAGCGCACCCAGGCCGTGAACGCCTCCACCGCGTCCACCACGGCCTCGTGGCGGGGGGAGTGGACCAGGTCGAAGGCGTGCTGGGCGCCGGGGAGTTCGGCGTGGACGACCGGGGACCTCGACACCTGCCGCAGGCGGGCGGTGAACGCGCGGGCCTCCGCCGCCGGTACCAGGGTGTCCCGGTCGCCGTGCACGGCCATCAGGGGCGGGGCGTCGGGGCGCAGGTGGTCCAGGGGGGACGACGGGACCGGCTCCGGGGCGTTGGCCGGGGCGGTGTAGTAGCGGCCGAAGTAGCCGTACAGGCACACGGCGGCCGAGACCGAGGTGTCCGCGTCGGCGAACCCCGGTTGGAGGCGGGGGTCGTTGGGTGTCAGCGCGCACAGCGCCGCCAGGTGGGCGCCGGCGGAGCTGCCCGACACGACCACCGTCGCCGGGTCCGCGCCGTACTCCGCCCCGTGCGCGCGCACCCACGCCAGCACCCGCTTGGCGTCGCTCAGGTGGTCGCCGAACCCGGCCTCGGGCCGCAGCCGGTAGTTCGCGCTGACGCAGACCCACCCCTGGCTCGCGAGCCGGTACAGCAGGGAGCGGCCCTCGCGGTTCTTGTCGCCCATGGAGTAGCCGCCGCCGTGCCAGTACACCAGGACCGGGGCGCCGGCCGGGCGCGACCGGTGCCGGTAGACGTCGAGCCGGTGGCGCGGGTGCGTGCCGTAGGCGATGTCCGCCACGCGCTCGACCCCTCGCCGCCCGACCAGGACCGGGCGCAGCAGGATCCGTGCCCACGGCGTGCGGCGGCGCAGCCCCGCCGCCAGGCCCGGGTCGACCGCGCTCCGCCAGCCGGCGCCCAGGCCGGCCGCCAGGGCGGCGTCCAGCACCGGCCGCGCCCCCAGCCCGCGCCGGGCGGCCTCGGCGAGGCCCGCGGCGACCAGCGCGGCCAGGGCCAGGCACGCCCACGCCCCCGGGGTGGAGAGGTCGCCCTGCGCGTAGGCGAGCACCGTGGACGCCAGCAGCCAGGCCAGCGCGGCGAACGGAAGCTCGTTGGCCAGCAGCCCCAGGAGGAAGCCCGCCATCGCGAGCGGACGCGGACGGCGCGGCGGCGCCAGCGCCGCCAGGGTGTACAGCGCCAAGAGCGCGACGGTCATGAGGTATCCGGTGGGCATTGCGGCACCGACTCCGTTCCGTTGATCCGTTGTCCGGTAGGGGCGGCCGGCCCGGTCGGCCTCAGCGGCATGCGGCTCGGGGGAGGAGGGGGATGAGGACGGCCGCCGGGGCGGTGTGGAGGAGCAGGAGGACGGCGGTGCCCGCCGCGCCGGTGCCGCTGGTGAGCGGGCCGACGAGGGACAGGACGAGGAAGGCCACCGCCACCGCCGTCCACAGGCGGTGCGGCGCCGGCCGCCGTACCGTGCGCTCCAGGAGGGCCAGCAGTGCCCAGCCCGCGAGCCCCGCCGCCAGGCTCGCCACAGCGACCGCCGCCGGGCCCACCGGCCGCACCGCGCCGCCCTGCACCGCCTCCACCTCCACGCCCGCCGCCACGGCCACCGCCCACACCGCCAGCGACGCCGCGACCGCGCCGCCCACGGCGAGCGCCCGGCGGACGCGCCTGCGCCGCGCGGACGCGGCGGTGCGGCCCGGCGCGACGGGCGGTGAGGTCCTCCGGGCCGCTTCCTGCGCCGCTTCCCGCGCGCGCTCCCTCTGGGGCGTTTCCTGCGTGCGCGTCGTGTCCTGACCGGTCACGGTTCTCCCTTGGTCGTGTCCTGGCGTTCCTGCGGTCGCGCGGCGACCGGTGGCCCCCGACGGGTCCCGACGGCCCCGACCGCGCGCCTCCCACCCTCGTCGCCGCGCCGCCCGCCGCGCATCGGGCGCTCGGCCCTCCGCGCCCCGACCTCCGGACCGCCTGACCCCGACTTTGGTCGGTGTCGGCACCGCGCCCGCCGGGGCTACCCTGGCCCGATGAAAACCGAGGTCAGCGTGCTCCCCGCCGGCGAAGGCGGTGCCCCCTGGCGGCCCACGCCCCTCGCCGCCGCGGCCGTGGCCGCCGCCGTGCTCCCGCTGATCGCGGCCACCGTGTGGCAGCGCCTGGTGGACGGCCCGCCCGGTGCCTATCCGGCGCTGGACATCGCCGTGGGCGTGCTCGCCTGGGCCGGCGCCCCCGTCGCCCTGTGGCGCCCGGTGCCCGCCGCGCTGGCCCTGACCGCCCTGGCCCTGCTCTCACCGGCGGCCACGCCCGCCGCGACCCTGGCCGTCCTGCTCGTCGCCCAGCGCCACCGCCTCCCCGTCGCCGCCGCCGTGGCCGCCGCCGGCCTGGCCGCCCACGCCGTCCAGGGCTTCGTGCAGCCCAGCGGCGGCATCTCCTACGGCTGGTGGCTGCTGCTCATCGCCGCCGGGTACGGCGCGATGGTCGGCTGGGGCGCCCTGCTGCGCGCGCACCGCGCGCTCGTGGAGTCGCTGCGCGAGCGCGCCCGGCGCGCCGAGGCCGAGCAGGGCCGCCGCGTCGCCGAGGCCCGCATGGCCGAGCGGACCCGGCTGGCGCGCGAGATGCACGACGTCCTCGCGCACCGGCTCACCCTGCTGGCCACCTACGCCGGCGCGCTGGAGTACCGCCCCGACTCATCGCCCGAGCGGCTGGCGCACGCCGCCGGTGTGGTGCGTGAGGGCGTCCACCAGGCGCTGGAGGAATTGCGCGAGGTGATCGTGCTGCTGCGCGCCGACGAAGGCGCACCCGGCGACGACCTCGACGGGCCCGAAGGGCTGCGCCCGCCCCCGGCCGCCCTGTCGGGCCTGGTGGCCGAGTCCCGCGCGGCCGGGACCGAGGTCGACTACCGCGAGGAGGCGGCCGGCCTCGACCGGCTCCCGCCGGGCACGGCCCGCGCGCTGTACCGCGTCGTCCAGGAGGGCCTGACCAACGCGCGCAGGCACGCCCCCGGCCGCCCCGTCGCCGTCGCCGTGCGCGGCCGCCCCGGCGACGGCCTCACCGCCTCCGTCGCCAACCCGCTGCCCCCGCCGGGCGGCGCGCCGTCCGGCGCCTCCGGCACCGGCACCGGCCTGGTCGGGCTCACCGAGCGGGTGCACCTGGCGGGCGGCCGGCTCGACCACGGGGCGGCCGCCGGGGAGTTCCGGCTGCGCGCCTGGCTACCATGGCCGCCATGACCGGTGAGCTGCGCGTCCTCGTCGTGGACGACGACGCCCTGGTCCGGGGCGGCCTGGCCATGATGCTCGACGGCGCCAACGGGATCACGGTGGTCGGCGAGGCAGCCGACGGCGACGAGGTGCTCGCGGCCGTCGACACCCACCGCCCCCACGTCGTGCTGATGGACCTGCGCATGCCGCGCGTCGACGGCATCACCGCCACCCGCCGCCTGCGCGCCCGCCCCGGCGCGCCCGAGGTCATCGTGCTCACCACGTTCGACACCGACGAGAACATCCTGCGCGCCCTGCGCGCGGGCGCCGGCGGGTTCCTGCTCAAGGACACCCCGCCGCCGCGCATCGCCGCGGCCGTCCGGCGGATCGCCGAGGGCGAGCCGATCCTCTCGCCCCGCATCACGCGCCGCCTGATGGACCGCGCCGCCACCCAGGCCGACGCCTACGACCGCGCCCGCGACGCCCTCGCCGCGCTGAGCCCCCGCGAGAACGACGTGGTCCTGGCCGTGGCCCGGGGCCGCACCAACGCCGAGATCGCCGCCGAGCTGTACATGAGCGTGGCCACGGTCAAGGCCCACGTCTCCAGCGTCCTGGCCAAGCTCGGCCTGGACAACCGCACCCAGATCGCCCTGCTCGCCCACGACGCCGGCCTGGCCTGAGCGCCCGGCCGGCGCCCCCGGCGCTACAGGGAGCCGCCCGCCCGGTTGGTGCGCACGATCAGGTAGACGAGGTAGGGCGCGCCCAGGGCGCCGGTGATCACCCCCACCGGGTAGCGCGTGCCGAACGCGAACTGTCCGCAGAAGTCGGCCACCAGCACCAGCAGCGCCCCCACCAGGGCCGCCGGCAGGAGCAGGGAACCGTCGCGCCCCACGATCCGCGCCGCGATCGGACCCGAGAGGAACGCGACGAACGCGATCGGCCCGGCCGCGGCCGTCGCGAAGGCGATGAGGCCCACCGACCCCACGACGGCGACGAGCCGCACCAGCTCCACCCGCACGCCCAGCGCCGCCGCCGTCTCGTCGCCCAGCTGGATGAGCGACAGGCGGGTGGACTGCGCCAGCAGCACCGGCCCGATCACCAGCAGCGCGGCCGCCACCGGAACGGTCTGGCCCCACGTGGCGCCGTTGAGGCTGCCGGTCAGCCACCGCATCGCCTCCTGGAGGTCCCACGAGGCCGCCTGGTCCAGGATGTAGGAGGTGACGCTCTCCAGCATCGCCGAGATCCCGATGCCGATGAGGATCAGCCGCGTCCCCGAGACCCCGTTCCTGAACGACAGCAGGTACACGGCCCCCGCCACCAGCAGCCCGGCGGTGATCGCGAACGCCGACACCCCGATGCCGTCGAGGGAGAGCACCACGATCGCGAAGGTCGCCGCCGCGCCCGCCGCCCAGTTGATCCCGATGATGTCCGGGCTGGCCAGCGGGTTGCGCAGCAGCGTCTGGAAGGTCACCCCGGCCAGCCCGAAGCACAGCCCGGCCACCAGCGCCAGCACCGCGCGCGGCAGCCGCAGCCGCCCCACGGTGAACGAGGCGCCCGGCACGTCCTGGCCGAGCAGCACCCCCAGCACGTCGCCGGGCGGGTAGAACGTCCGCCCCACCATCAGGCTCACGGCGAAGGCCGCGGCGATCAGCGCGGCCAGCAGGCCGATCACGCCGCGGCGGCGGCGCGCGCGCCGCGCCCGGTCGCGGCCGACGGACTCGGCGGTGGAGAGGCTCACAGCGCACGCACCTTCTGGCGGCGGACGATGTAGACGAAGAACGGGGCGCCGATCAGCGCGGTCACAATCCCCACGTCGATCTCCGCGGGCCGGGCCACCAGGCGGCCGACCACGTCGGCCGCCGTCAGCAGCGCGGCGCCGCCCAGCACGGAGAACGGCAGCAGCCACCGGTGGCCCACCCCGACGAGCAGCCGGCACAGGTGCGGCACGACGAGTCCCACGAACCCGATCGGCCCGGTGACGGCGGTGGTCGCGCCGCACAGCACGACGGCGCCCAGCGACGCCGCCGTCCGCACCACGGCCACCCGCGTGCCCAGTCCGGCCGCCAGTTCGTCGCCCAGGGCGAGCAGGTCCAGGCCGTTGGCCGACAGCAGGCACACGGCCGCACCGACCGCCAGGAACGGCAGCACCTGGGCTATGGCCTCGTAGGTGCCGCCGCCCACCCCGCCGATCTGCCAGGACCGCACCTGGTCGGCGACGTCGTTGCGCGGCAGCACCACGGCGCTGATGAACGACGACAGCGCGACCGAGGTCGCCGCCCCCGCCAGGGCGAGCTTGAGCGGTGTCGCGCCGCCCCGCCCCAGCGACCCGATGACGTGCACGAACACCGCCGTGGCGCCCGCGCCCGCGATCGCCGTCCAGATGGTCGCGGTCGCCGAGGCCAGGCCGAAGTAGGAGATCCCGGTGACCACGGCCAGCGACGCGCCCATGTTCACGCCCAGGATCCCCGGATCGGCCAGCGGGTTGCGCGTCACCCCCTGCATGGCCGCGCCCGACAGCCCCAGGGCCGCGCCCGCCAGCACCGCCAGCAGGGTGCGCGGGACGCGCTTGGCGACCGCCGCCTGGTCGAAGCCCTCGACCGAGCCGCCCAGGGCGGCGGCGATCTCCGGCCAGGGCACCGTGCGCGAGCCGACGGTGATCGAGGCGAACATCAGCGCCGCCAGGGCGGCGGCCAGCCCGGCCAGCCCCAGGACCCGGCGCGGCCCCGGGGACCGCGCGGCGGCGGTGCCCGGGGCCGGCGGGGCGTCGGTCGCCGCCACTACGCCTCGCCGGCGGCCGCGGACAGCAGCGCGAGGTAGTCCTCCAGGACCCAGGAGATCGACAGCGGCGTGGGGTTCGCCGCGGTGCCCAGCGGCTCCTCGCCGGGCAGGTTGACGACCGCGCCGTCGGCCACCGCCGGCATCTGCGACAGCAGCGGGTCCTCCTCCAGGCTCTCCACCAGGTCGTCGCCGCCGTAGGTCACGATGATGTCGACGTCGTTGAACGAGTCCGCCCGCTCGGCGCTGCGCGTCAGGGAGAACTGGTCGGTCTCGGCCGAGGCGTCGGCGATGCTGCCCGGGGTCTCCAGGCCGAGGTCGGCGAAGAACTGGGCGCGGGTGTCGTGCGTGGTGTAGAAGCTGACCTCGCTGAGGTCGGTGGCGTCCACGTGGGTGAGGAACATCGCCGACCGGCCCTCGATCTCGGGGTGCTCGGCCACGGCGGCCTCGATCTCGCCCTCCAGGTCGGAGATGAGTTCGGCGCCCTCGTCGGCCATGCCGATCGCCCGGCTGTTCAGCTCGATCATCTCCCGCCACGGGGTGCCCCACGCGGTCTCGGGGTAGGCGACGACGGGCGCGATCTCGCTCAGCGTGTCGTAGTCCTCCTGGGTCAGCCCGGAGTAGGCGGCGAGGATCACGTCGGGCCGGGTGTCGGCGACCGCCTCGAAGTCGATGCCGTCGGTCTCGTCGAACAGCACCGGCGTCTCGGCGTCCAGCTCCTCCAGCCGCTCCTCGACCCAGGGCAGCACGCCGTCGCCGTCGTCGTCGCCGAAGTTGGCGGCGGCCATGCCGACCGGCACGACGCCCAGGGCCAGCGGGACCTCGTGGTTGGCCCAGTTGACCGTGGCGACGCGCTCGGGCTTGGACTCGATGGTGGTCGTGCCCAGCGCGTGCTCGATGGTGATGGGGGTCCAGTCGCCGGAGCCCTCGCCCCCGCCCTCGCCGCCGGATGCGGCGGAGCAGGCGGTGAGCGCGCAGGCGAGCAGTGCGGCCGTGGACAGCGCGGCCAGCCGTGAAGCGCGGGGCATGGTTTCCTTCCGGTTGTGGCCGTGGGTGCGGCCGCCGCCGCGGCGTGGTGCGGGGCCCGGTGTGAGGACCGCCCGGGGCGCCCGGTGGCGCGGAGGCGCCGCCGGGCGGGCGGGGGATGGCGGCCGGACCACCGCGGTGCGGGGCGCGGGGGCGTACGCCGCCGCGGCCGTGGCGGTTGGTTAGGTTTGCCTAACCGAATTTAGAAGAGCTCCCAAAGGTACGCAATACCGCGTATGCGACACGATTTCTAGCGAAACGGACATCGCACATCGGAACCCCCCGACCCGCCGGGCTCACCGGGCCCGGAAGCGTCCCGGGCTCACCCCCGTGATCCGCCGGAAGGCGGCGCCGAACGCGCTCGCCGAGTGGTACCCCACACGCGCGGCCACCTCGTCGATCTCCTCGCCCCCGGCCAGCAGCGCCATGGCGTGCTGCACCCGGGCGGTGGCCACCCACCGGCTGAACCCGGCGCCGGTCTCGGCGTGGAACGCGCGGGTGATGGTGCGCGTGCTCACGCCCAGGCGCGCCGCCCACGCCGCCAGCGTCGTGGTGTCGGCGGGGTTGCCGCGCACGGCGGCGACAATGGGGGCCAGCAGCGGCGACTCCGGGATCCGCAGGGTCAGCTCGCGCTCGGCGGGGGCGAGGAGGTCCAGCACCATCGCCTCGGTCCGCGAGCGCGCCGGGGCGTCCAGGCCCTCGGAGTCCAGCCGGTCCAGCAGCAGCCGAAGCAGCGGCGTGGTCGCCACGGCGGTGGGCCGGTCCGCCAGCGGCGGCACCGCGTGGATCCCGAACTGCGCGGCGCGGTGCAGGGTCCCCGCCGGAGCCCAGCCCGAGTGGGGTGCGCCGGCCGGAATCCACAGGCCCGCCGTCGGTGTGACCGTCCAGACCCGGCCGCCGATCCTCGCCCACGACGCCCCCCGCTCGTTCCAGAGCAGTTCGTGGGTGGGGTGGGAGTGCTCCTCCCAGAACGTGTCGCGGTCGATGGCCTCGGCGGCCGTGGCGATGACGAAGGGCACCGCGATCTCGCCCGCCGCGTAGCGCGGCAGCCTGCGGCTGTCGACCGCGCCGCCGCGCGTCGGCCGGGCGGCGCGCGGGCGGGCCGCGGGCCCGGCGGGAATCTCGTGTCTGACCACGGCATACAGGCTAAGCACCGGGTCGTCGGCCCGGAGCGGGGGAGTGGGGCGGACCCGGCCCCGTGCCGCGGACCGGCCCCGCACAGACACGGCGCCCGCGCCCCGCGGGGGCGCGGGCGCCGGAGACCCGCGGCGACCGTCCGGCTACTGGAACGCGTCCTTGATCCGCTCGCCCGGCCCCTTGGCCTGCGGCGGCTGCTTGGGCTTGCCCGAGGCGTCGGCGTGCGAGGTCACGTACTGGGTCGGCTTGGGCGCCGGACCCGACGCCGGGCCGCCCAGCGCGGCGGGATCGGCCAGGAACTCGAACGTGTGGCGGCCGTCGGGTGCCGGCCCGGACGCCCACACCCCCTGGTCGGACTCCGTGCCGTCGGACAGGTGCCACAACGTTCCGGCGTGCTCCTGGTTCTCCTCGTCGAACAGGTCGGAGGGCACCACGGGCCCCTCCACGCCGTCCTCCTGGAGCTGCTGGATCGCCGCCAGCCACAGGTTCTGATGGTAGGTGTCGCGCGCCAGGTTGAACTTGAGCATGGCCTTGACGCCGGGGTCGTCGGTCATGTGGTACAGCCGCGCGGTCTGCAGCCGCCCTTGGGCCTCGGCGGCCACGTTGGCGCGGAAGTCGGCCATCAGGTTGCCGCTGGCGACGATGTACTTGCCGTTCCACGGCGTGCCGGCCGAATCGGCGAGGACGGGGCCGCCGCCGCCCACGATGGCGTGCTGCGGGTTCATCCCGCCCACCACGGCCGCCACGGCCGGGTCCTTCACGGCCTCGGCGGTGACGTCGTCGGGCGCGCCCTCCAGGAGCCGGGCGACCATCGTGGCCAGCATCTCCACGTGCCCGATCTCCTCGGTGGCGACGTCCATGATCAGGTCCTTGTACTTCCCCTCCATGCGGCAGTTCCAGCCCTGGAAGAGGTACTGCATGGTCACGGTCATCTCGCCGAACGCGCCGCCGATCAGCTCCTGCAGTTTCATGGCGTACAGCGCGTCCGGCTTCTCCGGCTTGGCCTCGAACTGCAGGTGCTTGGTGTGACGGAACATGTGCCCTCCTTGCCGGGTGCTGCCGGGCGCCGCGCAGGGCCCGTCCGGGCCGCTGGGGAACGCGGGGGCAGCGGTGGCGGAGCCGCTACCCGCCGTGCCCGTTCCGATTCCCCCTCGGGCCGTGTTCTCGGGCCGGCGGCGGCCGCGCCGTCTCCTTCGGCACGCGCCTGATCACCGGTGGTGGCCTTTCGGGTGCGGTGGGGGTTACACTCACGCGCGGTAAACCGGTTCAGTCGACCCTCCGCGCGCCCCGGCCGCCGCCCGGCGCCCCCTTCGACCCGTCCGCACCCCTTCCCGCGCTCCCGCGCCCTCCCGTGCGCTCGAGCAGGCGCATCCCCCTTCGGCCGTCCGCCGCCCCACCCGGCGGGCGGCGCCCCCGGCCTCAACCAGATCGGAGACGGTCGTGCAGATCCCCCTCAAGGCAGCGGCCTCCGCCGGCACCGCCCTCGTCCTCGCCGCGGCCCTGACCGCGTGCGGCGGCGAGGGATCCGGCGGCGACCAGGTCCTCACCTACTGGGCCAGCAACCAGGGCGCCAGCGTGGAGGAGGACGAAGCGGTCCTGCGCCCCGCGCTGGACCGCTTCACCGAGGAGACCGGCATCGAGGTCGAGCTGGAGGTGATCCCCTGGAGCGAGCTGTACAACCGCATCCTCACCGCCGTGAGCAGCGGGGACGCCCCCGACGTCCTCAACATCGGCAACACCTGGGCCGCGAGCCTGCAGGAGACCGGCGCGTTCGTGCCCTTCGAGGGCGCCGACCTGGAGGCGGTCGGCGGCCAGGACCGGTTCGTGGAGACCAGCTACGCCACCGGCGGCGCGCCCGGCGAGCCGCCGACCTCGGTGCCCCTCTACGGCCTGTCCTACGCGCTGTTCTACAACCCCACCCTGTTCGAGGAGGCCGGGATCGAGGAGCCGCCCGCCACCTGGGCGGAGTTCGTCGACGCGGCCGAGGAGCTGACCCGCGACACCGACGGCGACGGCGAGACCGACCAGTACGGGTTCGCGCTGGAGGGCGGCAGCGAGCGGCAGAACTCCCACATGGCGTTCGTCCTGGGCCGCCAGCACGGCGGGCGGCTGTGGGACGACGGCCCGTCGTTCGCCTCCCCCGAGCAGGTCGACGCGGTGAAGATGTGGATCGACCTCATGGCCGAGCACGGGGTGGTCGACCCCGGAAACGCCGAGTTCAGCGACGGCACCCAGGCCGTCGGCGACTTCGTGGACGGGCGCGCGGCCATGGTGATCGTCCAGGGCAGCACCCGCACCACCATGGCCGAGCGCGGGTTCGAGGACTACGAGATCGCCCAGGTGCCCGTGCTCGACCCGCTGCCCGGGCAGGGCGAGCCCGTCCAGAGCATCGCCGCGGGGATCAACATCAGCGTCTTCGCCGACTCCGGCAACCCGCAGGGCGCGCTCCAACTGGTGGAGCACCTGACCAGCCCCGAGGAGCAGGTCTACCTCAGCCAGGAGTTCCAGACGCTCCCGGTCGCCCGCGCCGCCTACGACGACGATGCCCTGGCCGACGCGGACATGGAGACCTTCCGGACGATCCTGGCCGAGCACGCCGAGCCGATGCCGCAGATCCCCGAGGAGGGGCAGTTGGAGACCGTGCTCGGCGAGGCGATCGCCGGCCTGTTCGCCGAGGCCGCCACCAGCGGCGACGTCGGCGAGGACGCCGTGCGCGCCGCGCTGGAGGACGCCGAGACGCAGATGGACGCCGCGAACTAGCGGCGCCCGCGGCCACCGCCCGTTCCGCCCCGCCCCGCCCGCCTTCCGCGCCGGGCGGGGCGGCGTTCCCCCTGGAGGCGCTGCCATGTCCACCAGCCCCAACCGGCGCGGCCGCCCGGCGGGCGCCGCGCCGCCCCCCGCCCCCGGCTCCGGCCCCGCCGCCGCGCCGCC
Organism: Streptomonospora nanhaiensis; assembly: GCF_013410565.1. NCBI lineage: Bacteria > Bacillati > Actinomycetota > Actinomycetes > Streptosporangiales > Nocardiopsidaceae > Streptomonospora > Streptomonospora nanhaiensis. Next base: position 3,176,915 of record NZ_JACCFO010000001.1, on the reverse strand, counting down.
GAGCCCGCAGCGGCCCCCCTCCCCCCGCCCGGCCGCCGCCCGCCGGCGCCGCCGCTCGCTCCTGCCCTACGGCATGGCCGCGCCCGCGGTCGTGCTGGAACTGCTCATCCACATCGTCCCCATGGCCCTGGGGATCTACATCGCCTTCACCTCGCTGACCCAGCTCACCATCCGGCGCTGGACCACCGCCCCGTTCGTGGGCTGGGAGAATTTCGCCCAGGGGCTGGACCCCGGCGGCGCGCTGGGCGGCGCCCTGTACCAGAGCCTGCTGCGCACCGCCGGCTACACCGTGCTGGTGGTGGGGCTGTCGTGGGCGCTGGGGATGGCGGCGGCCGTGGCGCTCAACTCCCGGTTCCGCGGCCGGGGCCTGGTGCGCACGCTGTTCCTGGTGCCCTACGCGCTGCCGGTCTACGTCACCGCCATCGTGTGGGCGTTCATGGTCAACCAGCGCGACGGCATGGTGAACCGGCTGCTGGTGTCCGACCTCGGCCTGCTGGAGGAGCGGCCGTTCTGGCTCATCGGCGAGAACGCGTTCTGGGTGCTGGTGGTGGTGTCGGTGTGGCGGCTGTGGCCGTTCGCGTTCCTGATGCTGCTGGCGGCCCTGCAGAGCATCCCGAACGAGGTGTACGAGGCGGCGGCGATCGACGGCGCCTCCAACTGGAAGCGGTTCACCTCGGTCACGCTGCCCATGGTCCGCTCGGCCAACGGGGTGGTGCTGCTGGTCATGGGCCTGTGGACGTTCAACGAGTTCGACCTGCCCTACCTGCTGTTCGGCGAGACCTCGCCGGAGAGCGCGCGGCTGGTCTCGCCGCTGGTCTACGAGCACTCCTTCGTCAACTGGAACTTCGGGCTGGGCGCCGCCATGAGCGCGCTGCTGCTGGCCGCGCTGGTGGCGGCCTCGGCCCTCTACGTCCGAACGGTGCTGCCCAGGAGGCGTTCATGACCGAGACGACCGGGTTCCGCTGGTTCCGCCGGCTGACGCTGGGGTTCCTCGCGGCCTTCACCCTGCTGCCGCTGTACGTGCTGGCCACGACCTCGGTCAAGCCGCTGGAGGACGTGCGCGGCATGTTCACCTGGCTGCCCGAACGCGTCACGTTCGCGCCCTACGTGGACATGTGGTCGACCATCCCGCTCGCCCGCTACCTGGCCAACAGCCTGGTGGTGACGGTGTCGGCCACGGCGCTGGCGCTCGTGGTGGCGATCCTGGCGGCCTACCCGCTGGCGCGGCTGCGGTTCCGCGGCGAGCGGGTGTTCGCCATGACCGTGCTGTCGACCCAGATGTTCCCCGGCATCCTCTTCCTGCTGCCGCTGTTCCTGCTCTTCGTGCGGACCGAGGACCTGCTGGGCGTCGAGCTGACCGGCACCTACCACGGCCTGGTGATCACCTACCTCACCTTCGCGCTGCCGTTCTCGATCTGGATGCTGGCGAGCCACTTCAGCGCCATCCCCGAGGGACTGGAGGAGGCGGCGATGATCGACGGCACCGGCCGCCTCGGCGCCCTGGTGCGGGTGGTGCTGCCGGTGGCCCGGCCCGGGATCATCGCGGTGGGCGTGTTCGCGTTCGTCACGGCCTGGGGCGAGGTGCTGTTCGCGTCGGTCCTCACCGACGACCGCACGCGCACGCTCTCCATCGGGCTCAAGCTCTACACCAGCCAGGTCGACACCCGGTGGAACGAGCTGCTGGCCGCCTCGCTCACGGTCTCGCTGCCGGTCCTGGTGGCGTTCCTGCTGGTGCAGCGGCACCTGGTGTCGGGGCTGTCCGCCGGGGCGGTGAAGTGAGGCGGGCGGCCGCGCGCGGGCGGCTCAGCCGCGGCGCAGCACCCACTGCAGGCCGCGCATGGCGTGGCCGTTGAGACTGGTCATGTCGGCCGGCTCGGCGTGCTCCAGGGTGCACCGGCGAAACAGCGCGGCCAGGTGGGCGGGGTCGTGGTGGCGGAACACCCCGCCGTCGGGGCGGGTGAACACCCCGTGCACGGGGTGCGCCGAGGCGGCGTAGGTGGCGCGGTGGTGCGGGCTGTCCTGGAGCGGGAAGTCGCACAGCACCACCACCCCGCCGGGCGCGCACAGCCGCTGCACCTCGTCGGCGACCGCGCGCTGGTCGCGCTCGTCGGGGATCACCGTGAGGACCGAGACCAGCAGCACCGCGTCGAAGGCGCCGTCGGGCTCGGCCAGCGGCAGCGAGGGCGCGTGCCGCAGCTCCAGGTCGGGCGACTCCCGGCGGCCCCGCTCGACGAGGGCGGCCGAGGGGTCGGTGCCGACGGTGTTGCGGTAGCCGGCGTCGGCCAGCGCGCGCAGCACGCGGCCGTAGCCGCAGCCGAAGTCCAGTATCCGGGCGGCGGGGTCGACCCACCGCGCGAGCAGGTCCAGCGGCACCGGGTGGGTGAAGGTCTTGCCGGCGCCCGGGCCCTCCCAGTACGCCATCGCCGCCTCCGATGTGCCCGCCATGCCCGGCCTCCCTCCGCCGACGGTGGGGGCGCGGCGGCGCGCCGCGCGCCCGCGACCAGCCTACGGCGGCCCCCGCCCGCGCGCGGCCCGGCCGGGCGGGGGCGCGCGGGCGGTAGGGTCCGGCCCATGCGCCTACCCACCGACGAGGAGATCCGCGCCCTGCACGCCCGCTACGCGCCCACCCCCGAGGCGCTGGAGCTGGTCTACACCCACTGCGAGATCGTGTGCGGGATCGCCGAGCAGCTCCTGGACGCCGGGGGGTTCGACCTCGACCGGCGCCTGGTGCGCGCCGGGAGCCTGCTGCACGACATCGGGGTCTACCGGCTCTACGACGCCGAGGGCCGGCTGGACCACGCGCGCTACGTGGCCCACGGCGTGCTCGGCCACGGGCTGCTGGAGTCGCTGGGCCTCTCCCAGGCGCTGTGCCGGTTCTGCTCCTGCCACACCGGAATGGGCTTGACCAGCAGGGACGTGCTCCGCCAGGGCCTGCCGATCCCCGTGGGCGACTACCTCGCGGAGTCGGACGAGGAGGCGCTGGTCATGTACGCCGACAAGTTCCACAGCAAGACCGACCCGCCGGTGTTCCTGACCCCGGCCGCCTACGCGGCGACCGTCCGCCGGTTCGGAAAGGACAAGGTCTCCAAGTTCGCCGCAATGCGCGAACGCTTCGGTGAACCGGATCTCACTCCGTTTATCGGGAAATACGGTTACGCGTTGGTTTAGGTCCGTGCCCGGAAGGCGATCGGGCGGTGAACCACCACTGGTAAGAGGTCTTCTTGGGTGCCGGTTCCAGGATGCGCGGTGGCCGCTCCGGCAATATCACCTGGATCGTGTTATTACCAACCGGAAACCACAGGGGAAACTCCAGAACCAGTTGCCTCTCCGGGTTATAGAACAATTCCCGGTTCTGTCTTACCCTGCTTTCCGGAGGCTCCCCCCGGCCTCTCCACGCACACCGTGGCCCGCTCGCGACGAACGGCTGCGCCCCATGACAGCTCATCCCCTGACCGGCGCACAGCGCGGGTGCCCCCACCACGCCGACCCCCACCCCGCCCCCCACGCGGCCCCGGGCCCCGACGTCCTGGCCCCGGGCGAGGAGCCCGTGCAGCGGGTCCGCGACGGCCGGGCCGACCCCGACGACGCCGAGGCGTTCCTGCGGCAGTTCCACCGCGAGCGGCCCGAGGCCGGGCCCGTGGAGCCGCGCCTGCGCCAGGCGCTCGCCGAGATCGCCGACACCGGCACCTACACCCACACCCGCGACGAACTGGTCTTCGGCGCCCGGGTCGCCTGGCGCAACGCCGGGCGCTGCCTGGGCCGGCTGTACTGGCAGAGCCTCGTCGTGCGCGACCTGCGGCACGTGTCCTCGGCCGAGCAGATCGCCGCCGCCTGCTTCGACCACCTGCGCCGCGGCCACAACGGGGGCCGCGTCCGCCCCCTGGTGTCGGTCTTCGCCCCCGACCGGCCCGGGCGGCCCGGGCCGCGCGGGCGCAACGGCCAGCTCGTCTCCTACGCCGGCGTCCGCCGCCGCGTCGGCGACCCCAAGACGGCCGACACCACCGCCCTGGCGCGGCGGCTGGGCTGGCCCGACCCCGTCGGCGAGTTCACCGTGCTGCCGCTGATCGTCCAGGAGCACCCCGCACTGCGTCCGCGGTGGTTCCGGCTGCCCGAGGACACCGTGCACGAGGTCGCCATCACCCACCCCCGCCTCGCCTGGTTCGCCGAGCTGGGGCTGCGCTGGCACGCGGTGCCGGCGGTGTCGCACCTGGCGCTGGAGGTCGGCGGTGTCTGCTACCCCTCGGCGCCGCAGAACGGCTGGTACATGGTCACCGAGATCGGCGCGCGCAACCTCGGCGACACCGGCCGCTACGACCTGCTGCCCGAGGTCGCCCGCCGCCTGGGGCTGGACACCGCCGCCGAGGACAGCCTGTGGCGCGACCGCGCGCTGGTGGAGCTGAACGTCGCGGTGCTGCACTCCTTCCGCCGGGCCGGGGTCACCATGGCCGACCACCACACCGAGGCCCGCCGGTTCCTGACCCACATCGAGCGCGAGGAGCGGGCCGGCCGCGCGGTCCCGGCCGACTGGAGCTGGCTGGTGCCCCCGATCTCGGGCTCGGCCACGGCGGTGTTCCACCGCTACTACGACCCGGTACCCGGCGCGCTGCGTCCGGCGTTCGTGGCGCGCCTGCCCTGGTGAGCGCCGCCGGGGTGCGGCCCAGGTGTGGGGTCCCGGGACGGTGGCGGGACGCGTGCCGGGTGCTGCGAACGGCCGGGTTCGGCGCCGGGCGCGTCGACGCCATCACCGCCGTCTGGCCGGCCGAGGCCACCCCGCCGAGCACGACCGGCCCGACCGCCGGAGGCCTGCGGCGGAGGGGGCGCGGGGGCGTGGTCGGGGGCGGCGGAGGCGCCCCAGGTCCCCGGCGGGCTACTCCTCCTGCTCGACGCCCCCGGCCAGCAGCGGCTCCAGAACCAGTTCGGGGTGGTCGCGCTGGATCACCCGCAGGCGCCACTTGTTGTGCACCAGGACCAGCAGTTCGCCGTCGGAGCGGCGGGTCAGCACCTCGGCGCCGGACAGGCTGTTGGCCACCGGAGCCGAGGCGGCGTCGGTGTGCCGGGCCAGCGTGTAGTCCAGGTGCGCCAGCTCGATGGGGGCGCGGAACTCCTCGGCCATGCGGTGGGAGACCACGTCGAACTGCAGCGGCCCCACCGCCGCCAGCACCGGCGCCTGCTCGCCGCGCACGTCGGAGGTCAGCACCTGCACCACGCCCTCGGCGTCGAGCTGGGCGATCCCGCGCTGGAACTGCTTGTAGCGGCCGGCGTCGACCGCGCGCGCCACCGCGAAGTGCTCGGGCGCGAAGCTGGGGATCGGCGGGAACTCCACCTTGCGGCCCGCGTACAGGGTGTCGCCGACCTTCAGCGCGGCGGCGTTGACCAGCGCGATCACGTCGCCGGGGTAGGCGGTCTCGATGGTGGTGCGCTCGCTGCCGAACACCGCCTGGGTGTACTTGGTGGCGAAGGGGCGCCCGGTGGCGGCGTGGGTCAGCACCATGCCGCGCTCGAACCGGCCCGTGGCCACCCGCACGAACGCCATCCGGTCGCGGTGCGCCTTGTCCATGTTGGCCTGCATCTTGAACACCTGGCCGGAGAACGGCGCGCCGATCGGGCGGCCGGCGCCGGCGGCGTCGACCGGGTCCGAGGGCGGGGGAGCCAGGTCCACCAGGGCCCGCAGCAGCTGGGAGACCCCGAAGTTGGGCAGCGCGGCGCCGAACAGCACCGGCGAGGACTCCCCGGCCATGAACGACGCGACGTCGAAGTCCGCGCCGATCTCGCCGAGCAGCTCCAGCTCCTCCACGGCCTGGGTCCAGGCCTCCCCTTCCGCCTCGGCCGCCTCCTCGGGGGTCAGGGTCTCCTCGATGGCGCGGGTGGCGCCGCCGGGGGTGCGGGTGAAGCGGGTGTAGGTACCGCTCGCGCGGTCCAGGAGCCCGCGGAAGTCGCCGGCGATCCCCACCGGCCAGTTCAGCGGGGTGGGGCGCAGCCCGATCCGCTGCTCGATCTCGTCCAGCAGCTCCAGCGGCTCGCGGCCGGGCCGGTCCCACTTGTTGACGAACGTGATGACCGGCATGCGCCGCGCGCGGCACACGTCGAACAGCTTCAGGGTCTGGGCCTCCAGGCCCTTGGCGGAGTCCAGCAGCATGACCGCGCAGTCCACCGCCGAGAGCACCCGGTAGGTGTCCTCGGAGAAGTCGGCGTGGCCGGGGGTGTCCAGCAGGTTGAGCACCCGGTCGGCGTAGTCGATGCGCAGGGCCGCCGAGGTGATGGAGATGCCGCGCGCCTGCTCCATCTCCATCCAGTCCGAGGTGACCCCGCGGCGCTCGCCCTTGCCGTGCACCGCGCCGGCCGAGGTGATCGCCGCGGCGTGCAGCGCCAGCGCCTCGGTCAGCGTGGACTTGCCGGCGTCGGGGTGGGAGATCACCGCGAACGTGCGCCGCCGCCCCGCCTCCGCGACGACCTCGCGGGTGGACTTGTCGTTGGTCTCTTCGGCCGTCGTGCTCACCGTTGCCGCTCGTTCCTCACCTGTCGCTGATGGCGGTGCGGGTGTGCTCCGCACCCGTCGAGGCACCTCCGCCACGACCCTACCCGCACGTCAGGGACGCGGCGCCGGACCGGCGCGGCGGGGCGGCCGGAGGCGGCGCCGCTCCCTCGGGCCCCAACCCTAGTGTCGCGGGCGGCCCCCGCGTCAGGCCCGGCGGTCCGGGGCGGAGGGCTCGGCGGTGCGCAGGCCGGCGCCCTCGATGTCGACATCGGGCAGGAGCCGGTCCAGCCACCGGGGGAACCACCAGGCCGCGCGGCCGAACAGCGCCATCACCGCGGGCACGAGGGTCAGCCGCACCAGGAACGCGTCGACCAGCACCCCCACCGCCAGGGCGAAGGCCACCGGCTGGATGGTGGTGTTGTCGTTGAAGACGAACGACGTGAACACCGCGATCATGATCGCGGCCGCGCACACCACCACGCGGGCGCTGGCGCGGTAGCCGGTGACGACCGCCTCGCGCGCGCCGCCGCCGTGCACGAAGTCCTCGCGCATCCGGCTGACCAGGAACACCTCGTAGTCCATCGCCAGGCCGAACAGGGTGCCGATCAGCACGATCGGCAGGAACGACAGCAGTGTCTCGGTGGGGGTCACCCCGAGCAGGCCGGCGCCCCAGCCCCACTGGAACACCGCGACCGTGGCCCCCAGCGCGGCGCCCATGCTCAGCACGAAGCCCAGGGCGGCCTTGACCGGCACCACGACGGACCGGAACACCAGCATCAGCAGCACCAGGGCCAGGCCCACGACCACCGCGAGGAACAGCGGCATGGCGTCGGCGATCCGCTCGGAGGTGTCGATGCTGCTCGCGGTCGCGCCCGTCACCGAGATCTCGGCGCCGGTGTCGGCCTCCCAGCCGGCGCGGGCGCCGCGGATGGCGTGCAGCAGGCCCTCGGTCTCCTCGGCGGAGGGGCCGTGCTCGGGGACGACCACGATCATGGCGGTGTCCTCGGCGTCGTTGTAGACCGGCGCCTGCACGCTCTCGACCTCGGCGAAGTCGGCGAGGTCGGCGCGCACCTCGTCGGCGTCGCCGGTGTCGTCGGACTCCACCGTCACCAGCAGGGAGGCGTTGTAGCCCTCGCCGAACCTCTCGGTCACGATGTCGTAGGCCCGGTGCTGGGTGCTGTCGGGGGCGCTGGAGGCGTCGGTGGGCAGGCCCAGGCGCATGTCGGGCAGCGGCAGCAGCGCGGCGCCGAGCACCGCCAGCACCGCCACCGCGGGCAGCCACGGCCGCCGGGTGACCAGCCGCGCCCACCGCGCGCCCAGGGTGGCGGTCGAGGTGAGCGCCCGCTCGGCGCGGGCGCCCAGCCCCGGCAGCCGGCCCGCGCCGGCCCGGCGGCCGAGCAGGCCCAGCAGCGCCGGCAGCAGGGTGATGGCGACCAGCACCGAGAACACGACGGTGATGGCGGCGGCGATACCCATGACGGTCAGGAACGGGATGCGCACCAGGCCCAGGCCAAGGAGGGCGATCACCACGGTGGTGCCGGCGAAGACGACCGCGCTGCCGGCCGTGCCGATGGCCCGGGCCGCGGACTCCTGGGGGTCCATGCCCGCGAAGAGCTGCTGGCGGTGCCGGGAGAGCACGAACAGGCTGTAGTCGATGCCGACGGCCAGGCCCAGCATCATGGCCAGCAGGGGCGCGGTGCTGGTGAGGTCCAGCACCTCCGACAGCGCGTAGATCAGCGCCATGCCCGCGCCGGTGCCCGCGAGCGCGGCCAGGATCGGGATCCCGGCCGCCACGAGCGCGCCGAAGTTGAGCACGAGGATGGCCAGGGCGACCAGCAGGCCCACGCCCTCGCCGCCCTGGATGCCCGAGACCTGGGCGATGGAGATCGACTGCCCGCTGTACTCCACGGTGAGCCCGGCGTCCTCGGCCGGGCCGCCGCTGCCGAGGAGGTCGTCCACCGTGGCGGCGGGCACGCTGCCGTCGGGGTCGGTGAACTGCACCTGGAGCAGGGCGGTGGTGCCGTCCTCGGAGAACAGCGGGATGCGGTCCTTCACCTGCTGGTCGATCCGGTCGACCGCTTCGTCGGGGAGGTCGTTCTCGGCGATGGCGCGGTCCACCCGCCGCTCGACCTCGGCGCGGGCCGCGTCCTCGTCGAAGGGCGGGGTCTGGGCGCGGACCTGGTCGCGGGCCTGGTCCTCGGCCTGCGCCAGGGCCTGCTCGCGGCCGGGCGTACCTTCGGGGTACTGCCGGTCGACCTGGTCGCGGGCCTGGTCGAGGGCGTCCGCCTCGGCGTCGGCCACCTGCGACTCGTAGTCGGCGCGGGCCTGCTTCAGGCCCTCGTCCACGAGGGTGCCGCGGACCTCGTCGCTGTGCAGCGCGCGGTCGTATCCCTCGTCGTAGAGGTCGAAGGGGTTGGTGACGGACTCGACGCCGTCGATGTCCTCGACCCGCTCGGCGGTGCCGTCCACGGCGGCGCGGTAGCGGTCGGCGGTCACGTCGCGGCCGCGCGGCGCCTCAAGCACCACGGTGGCCCGGCCGCCGCTGCGCTCGGGGAAGCGCTCCTGCAGCATGTCGACGGTGTCCTGGGACTCCGTGCCCGGGATGGAGAAGGAGTCGTTGACGGGCACGCGGAACACGGCGGCGGCCGCGACGAGCGCCACCAGCAGGAGGACCCAGGCGCCGATGACCGGCCGGCGGTGGCGGTAGGCGAATCTGCCCAGGCGGTACAGGAGCGTTGCCATGGTTGCTTCCCCGAGGGTTGGCGGTGCCGTGAAGGGAACCGCTCAAAACTGATGAAGTCTTCATTTCTGATGTATCTGTCAGAACAGACTATAGGCCGGGTGGCAAAGGGGCGTTCACCTGCGGGTATGTGGCGTCCCCCACCCACGGTGAGGTGGCGGGGGAGGGCGCCGGGAGAGAACGGCGTGCCGGACGCCGGGGGACCGGATCGGGGTAGGCGCACCGGTCGCCGGAGCGGAGAGGAGGCGCGCGGAGGCGCGATCGGGGCGCGGTCGCGGCGGTCGGCGAGAAGGGCGATGCCGACGGTGTGAGCCGCGGGCGGCGGCGCGGGGCGGCGGGCCGGTCCGGGGTGCGCAAGGTGGGAGTGCAGCCCCACCGGGCGGGCGACCGGAGGAAGGCCGAAACCGGGGGCGGGAGCCGGGGGCCGCGGGGGCTACGGGGCCGTGGCCTGGGCCTGGGCCGGGGCGGAGGTCGGGGCCCGCCCGGGATCGGGGTTCGCGGAGGGGGCGGGCAGCGGCGCGCGGGCGAGTTCGCGGGCCTCCCCGGCGGGCACGCCGAACATGGTGAGCACGTGCTCGGCCAGGTCGTCGGCGGCGTCGTCGGCCAGGCGGCCGGGCTCCTCCAACTGCAGGTGGATGAGGGCGATGAGAGAACCGCCCACGACCGCCAGTCCGATCTGGGGATCGCCCAGGGTGAAGCGGCCGGCCTCGATCCCCCGCCGGATGTCGGCCAGCGCGCGCGGCGCCAGGCCGTGGTCGGCCGACAGGTAGGCCATGCCGTTGCGCACCAGGATGCGGGCGAGTTCGGGGTGTGTGGCGCCCAGCCGGGCCGTGGCGCGCACGGCCAGGGCGAACGCTGCGGCGGGGTCGTCGCTGCCCTCGGTGAGGGCGTCGAGGAGGCGGCCGTGCTCCTCCAGCACGTCCTCGATCGCCGCCCGCACGAGGTCGTGCTTGTCCGCGAAGTGGTTGTAGAAGGAGCCGAGTCCGACGTCGGCCTCGTCGGTGATCTCCTGCACGCTGAACCCGGTGTCGCCCTTGCGGGCGATGAGCGCGCGTCCGGCGTTGATGAGCGCCTGCCGCGTGCGGGCCTTGCGCCGCGCGGTGCGCGGCACCGGCGCGGCGCCCCGCGCGGAGCCGTCGTGCCCTTCGGGCGCCTGTGCGCTCGCCATGCCGTCGAGGATAGTCGACCCGGTGCCCAGGACTGAGGATCCGTTCACTCCTGAGCGCGCACACCCGACGGCGCCGCCCCGCCCCTACGCCCCGGGGCCGGGGACCGCGCCCTCGGCCGGACGGCCCAGGACGTGGCGCAGGGCCGGTTCCAGGCGCGGGTGCCGGAAGCGGTGCCCGGCCTCGCGCAGCCGCGCGGGCACGACGTGCTGGTTGGCCAGGGCGAGTTCGCGGGCGCCCTCGCGGCCGAGGAGCACGCGTGGGCCGAGGTCGGGCACGGGCAGCAGCGCGGGACGGTGCAGCACGCGGGCCAGGGTGCGGGTGTAGTCGCTGTTGCGCGCGGGCTCGGGCGCGACCGCGTTGACGGGGCCGGAGAGCCCGGGGTCGAGGACCGCCCGCAGGTAGACGTCGGCAAGGTCGTCGATCCCGATCCACGCCAGCCACTGGCGGCCGCCGCCGATGTCGCCGCCCAGCCCGGCGGCGAACAGGGGGCGCAGCAGCCGCAGGGTCCCGCCGCGGGGGGTCTGGACGATCCCGGTGCGCACGTGCACCGTGCGCAGGCCCGCCTCGCGCGCCGGAGCGGCCGCGTCCTCCCAGTCGGCGACGAGGTCGGCGAGCACGCCCTCCCCGCGGGGGCTGGATTCGGTCAGCACCTCCTCGCCGCGATCGGGGCCGTAATAACCGATGGCGGAGGCGGAGACGAAGACGCGCGGTCCGCCGGCCGCCGCCACCTCGGCCAGCCGCCGCGTGGGGCCGATCCTGCTGTCCCGGACCCGCGCCTTGTGCGCCTCGGTGAAGCGCCCGGCGATCGAGGCCCCGGCGAGGTGGACCACCGCGTCCACGCCGTCCAGCAGGCCCGACGCGGGGGCGTCGGGGACCCACCGGCGCTCGTCGGGCGTGCGGGGGGCGCGCCGCACCAGCCGGACCACGCGGTGGCCGCCGGTGGCCAGCAGCGCGGTGACCGCCCCGCCCACCAGGCCGGAGGCGCCGGTGACGGCCACGGTCAGCGGCCCGCCGGCCCACACGCGGGCCCGGGCGTGGGCGGCGAGGTCGCCGGCGAGCTGGGCGTGCCGGTAGGCGAACATCGCGTCCAGCAGCCGCGCGGGGACGTTGGTCTCGACGGTGTCGACCACCCGCGTCGACGACTCGTCCACGGCGGCGAACGCGTGCGTGTGCCGCCACGACACCGCCGACGCCAGCGGGCGCGACACGAGTTCGTCCACGAACCGGTGCGGCGGCCGGTACCCGGCCGCCTGGTGCGCGGCGACCCACCGCAACCCGCCGGGCAGCAGCAGCACCGCCCGCCCGTCCCGCAGCGAGCGCGCCTCCGACCCCACCCGCACCGGCTGCCAGGGCGGCGCCAGCCGCCGGATCGCCCCCGGCCGCCCGTGCCACGCGAACACCTCGCCGATCGGCGCGTCCACAACACCGCTGTACCGCACAACCCCCACGGGGCACCTCCCGCTCACAGCCCGAAACCCGCCCCAGAGTGCCCCCTACCCGTCCTGCGCCGCCCTCCGACCCTCCGCCCGGTCCCGCCCCAACTCCGCGAACAGCGCATCGGCCACCCGCCGCCGGTTGGGCCCCATCGGCCGCTCCCCCTCGGCGGCGGTGAGGGCTTCAAGCAGCCGCTCGCGCTGCCGAGCATCGAGGTCGCCGAGCATGAGCCGGGCGAGCACCATCGCGTGGTACTGCTCGAAGGCGCTCCCGGGTTTCTCGATCAGCGGCGGCAGCGCCTCGAAGTCGCGCAGCCGCGGATCGGCCTGCATCATGCCCAGCGCGGTCACCCGCCGCTCCTCGTCCGCGGAGCGCAGCCAGTCCCGGACCCGCCCGGGATCGGAGGTCCCCGCCCGCGCGAGGTCGGCGGCCCGCTCCACGAGCCGGTCCAGGGCGGCGGTGCGCGCGGGCCCGGAGGGCATGGCGCCGCGCGTGGATCGGTAGTCGGCGGCGATGGCGCCGGCCAGCTCCATCAGCGCCCGCGCCTCACCCCGCAGCCGCTCCCCGGCGGCGGTGTCGCCGCGTTCGTCGGACTGCTCGGCCAGCGCGTACTTCTGCGCGGCCGCGGCCCGCAGTCGCAGGTTGGCCCCGCCCAGTTCCAGGCTGTCGATCCGGTCGCCGAATACCGCGACCACGAGCGCGACCCCGCTGAAGACGATCAGCGCGGCCGCCCCTGTGCCGTTCTCGGTGGCGAAGACGGCGGTGGCCCCCAGCCCGAAGGCGGCCAGCCCGAGCGCGGTCACCATCCACCGCACCCACCGGGACGGTCCCGGACTTCGCGTCGACGTGGACAGCGCAACCCCTCACCACGGCCTGACAGAGGCCCCCATCATCCCAGTGCTCCCGGCACCCGCCACCTCCGGGAGCGGGCGCCGAACGGAACCGGCCGCGGCCCGCGCCACCCGGGCCGGCGGGGGCGGGGCGTCACGCCGTTGGGCGGCGGAGGGCTATCACGTTGTCGGTGACCACGGCCTTCTGGCCGTTGGGGCCGGTGGCGGTGCGCTGCGGGGCCTCCAGGCGTTCGGGGTGCCAGGTGGGGGGCAGGGCCAGGGCGGCGGCGGTCTCCTGGGGGGTGGGGAAGGCGGGGTTCTCGTCGGCGTTCCAGCTCCACGGCGCCACCGACGCGTGGTCGGTGATCAGGAGCAGCCCGCCGGGGGCGACCGCGGCGGCGGCGCGGCGCAGCACGCGCTCGCGGGGGAGGTCCAGCGGTGTGTGGAAGTAGCTCGCGGCCACGAGGTCGAAGACGCCCTCGGGGAAGGTGTGCGCCAGGTCGTGGCGTTCGGGCGTGACCCGGTCGGCCAGGCCGTCCGCGGCGGCGGCCTCGGCCAGCCGGGCCAGCGCGGTGGCGGACACGTCGACCGCCGTCACCCGCCAGCCCAGGGAGGCCAGCCAGCGCGCGTCGCCGCCGTGCCCGCAGCCGAGGTCGAGCGCGGTCCCCGGCACCGGGCACAGGGCGGGGACGGTGTCGGCGAGGACGGCGTTGGGCCGGGTGCCCCACCCGGGGTCGGCGCGGCGGTAGTGCCGCTCCCAGAACTCCTCGCTGGGCGTTGCCATCGGGCTGCTCCTCTGCTGTGGGGAGGGCGGACATCGGGAACTCCCCTCACTCTCCCCGCGTGGTGCCACACCGGCAAATACACTTGCGGAACATGCAAACGAACGAGTCCGGCGGAGTACCGGGCGAAGGCGTCGACGCGCTCCTGGGCACGGTGGGGCCCCGGCTGCGCGAGGTGCGCACCCGGCGGCGGCTCAAGCTGGCCGACGTGTCCGAGCGCACCGGGCTGTCCGTGAGCACGCTGTCCCGCCTGGAGTCGGGCCTGCGCCGCCCCTCCCTCGACGTGCTCATCCCGCTCGCCCGGCTCTACCGGGTGCCGCTGGACGAACTCGTGGGCGCGCCCGCAACCGGCGACCCGCGGATCCACCCCCGGCCCGTGCGCCGGGACGGGATGATCTACATCCCCCTGGCCGGCCACGGCGCGCCGGTCCAGGCGTTCAAGCTGATCCTGCCCGGCCGCGACCCCGGCGCCCCGATCCGGCAGAGCGTCCACGGCGGCTACGAGTGGCTGTACGTGCTCACCGGCCCGCTCCACCTCAAGCTCGGGGCCGACACCACCGTCCTCGACGGCGGCGAGGCGGCGGAGTTCGACACCCGGCGGCCGCACGGGATCGCCAGCGGGTCCGACCGCCCCGCCGAGATCCTCATCCTCTTCAGCCCCCAGGGCGAGCAGATCCACATCCGCGACGCCGGCGGCGCCGAGGGCGAGGCGGGGGCCGCTGCCCCGCCCGAGCCGTGACGGCTCCGGACAGCGTGACAATTCCCGGGAAAAACGGCACCCTGGCGCGGTGACCGAATCTCCCCACGGGCTCCCTTACCAGGGATCCGGGCCCTACTGCTACGCCAATTCTTTGGCAATGATGATGGGCGCCGACGCGCCGCCGGCCGCGGTCATCGAGACCGCGACCGGAAGCGCGTTCGGGATGCAGCTGGTCGGCGGCACGCTGCCGTTCTTCGACGCCTTCGGCTGGACCCCCGAGGCCGGCGTGGAGACCGCGCTGGCCGGCCTGGGCTGGGCCGCCGACACGTGCTCCGGGGGAGACGCGGGCACCGCGCTCGACCGGCTCGCCGACCGTCTGCAGCGCGGTCCGGTCATGGTCGGCCCCGTGGAGATGGGCTATTTCAGCCACCAGCCGGGAATGGCCGGACCGATCGGCGCCGACCACTACGCCGTGGTTGTGGAAATGGACGACACGCACGTCACCCTGCACGATCCCCAGGGCTATCCCTACGCGCGCCTTCCGGTCGACGACTTCACGAAGGCGTGGCGCGCCGACACCGTCGCCTACGGGGCGCCGTTCACCATGCGGTCGGGCTTCCGCCGTGTCGCGCACGTCAGCGCCGAGGAGGCCGTGGCCGCCGCCATCCCGCGCGCGATCGAGCGGCTGCGCGCCGCCACCGCCCCCGCTCCGGACGCCGCCCCCGACCGCGACCGGCGGCCCGCCTCCCCGGCCGCCTCCGCCGGCGCCGCCCTCGCCGGCGGCCCCGTGCCGCCGGGCACCCTCGGCAACGGCGCCGCCGCCCTGGCGCTCGCCGACCTGCTGGAGGCCGGCGGCGACGACGGCCTCCGCGACCACCTCGTCCACTTCGCCGTCCGGGTCGGCGCCCGCCGCCTCGCGGACGCGTCCGCCTGCCTGCACGGCATCGGCCGGGCCGCGGCGGCGGCCGTCACGGCCCACCAGGCCCGCCTGGTCGGCGCCCTCCAGCACCCCCTGGCCACCGGCGACACCCGCGCCGCCGCCACCGCCCTGCGCGCCCTCGCCCCGACCTACGACTGCCTCCGCGCCGCTCTCGAAAGCCCGTGACCGCGCCCCGGCCCGCCGCCGACCGCTGCCGACCGGGTTCGCCCGGCCGCCGGCCGCCCCGGCGGCCGGTGCCGCCCCTGGCCGCCCCTGACCCCCGGCCCTGGTTCGCCCCTGAACCGTTGGAAAACCCCTCGGGCGGGGCGTGCCGCCGTGGCTAGATTGTGGCGACGGCGACGGATATCGCACGACGGGAGACAGGCGTGCAGCGGACCAAGACCATTCTCATCTCCGGAGGCGGAATCGCGGGGCCCGCCCTGGCCTACTGGCTGCGCGAGTACGGGTTCACCCCCGTCGTGGTGGAGCGCGCCCCGCGGATCCGCACCGGCGGCCAGCGCATCGAGATGTCGGGGGTCGGCGCCGAGGCCCTGCACCGCATGGGGCTGCTGGAGCGGATCCGGGCCGAATCCGGGCCGCCGCCCGCCGGGGTCTTCTACCTGGGGAGGGCCGACCGCCCCGCGGCCATGCCGTCGTGGGACTCCCCGGCCGACGACCGGCCCGAGCGCGCCCCGTTCGCCGTCAAGCGCGGGGTGCTGGGCACGGTGCTCTACGAGAACGCCCGCGAGGGGGTGGAGTACGTCTTCGACGACTCCATCACCGCCGTCGAGCAGTCCGACGACGGCGTGCGGGTCTCCTTCGAGAACAGCGCGCCGCGCCGCGTCGACCTCGTGGTCGGGGCCGACGGCCTGTTCTCCAACGTGCGCTCCCTGGTGTTCGGCCCGGCCGAGCGCTTCACCCGGTTCCTCGGCACCAACCTGGTGATCTTCACCGTCGACAACTACCTGGGCCACCGCGACTCCATGTCCTGGCACATGTGGCCCTACCGGGGCTGCGCCATCACCACCTTCCCCGGCAACGCCGAACTCGAAGGGCTGTTCCTCTTCCGCAGCACCCGGCCGATGGAGGTCCGCGACCTCACCGTGGAGCAGCGCATGCGGCTGGTCGAGCGGATCTACGCCGACGCGGGGTGGGAGGTCCCCGGACTCCTGCGGCAGATGCGGGCCTCCCGCGACTTCGTCTTCACCCCCTCCACGCAGATCCGCATGGACTCATGGACCCGGGGCCGGGTGGCGCTGGTCGGCGACTCCGGGTACTGCCCCGACCCCATGTCCGGCCAGGGCTCCACGCTCGCCCTGGTGGGCGCCTACATCCTCGCCGCCGAACTGCGCGCCGCCGGCGGCGACCACACCCGGGCCCTGCCCGCCTACGACGCCGCCATGCGCCGGTTCGTCGCCTTCAGCCAGGGCGTGGGCGACTACAGCACCGCGTTCGCCGCGCCCCGGGCGGGCCGGTGGGGTACCTGGGCGCGCGAGCAGCAGATCCGCGCCCTGTTCGCCGTGATCGAGCGTGCGCGGGGGCTCAACCTCCCCGTTCCCGCCGCCTGGCTCGGCGGCGAGCTGAGCCTGGCCGACTACGCGCCCGCCGCCTGACCCGAAGCGCGCCGCCGCGCCCGCCTCCTGGAGGGACCCCGCCCGTGGAGCCGACCCCCGCCCCCACCGACCCCGCCCCCACCGAATCCGTGCCCCGCGGGTCCGCCCTGGTCACCGGGGCCTCGCGCGGCCTGGGCGCCGCCATCGCCCGCCGACTGGCCGCCGACGGCTGGCCCGTGGCGGTCAACCACCCCGCCGACGCCGCCGAGGACGCGCGCCGGGTGGTCGCCGGGATCCGCCGCGCGGGCGGCACGGCCGAGGCCTTCGCCGCCGACGCCACCGACGAGGCCGAGGTCGGCGACCTGGTGGCCCGGGCCGCCGCCCGGCTCGCCCCGGTCGAGGTGCTGGTGGCCAACGCCACCGGCCCCCAGCCCTTCGTCGCCGTCGAGGACCTCACCTGGCAGGACCACCTCGACCAGCTGGTGTTCTTCGTCAAGAGCCCCACGCTGCTGGTGCGGGCCGTCCTGCCCGGCATGAAGGCGCGGGGGCGGGGCCGCGTCGTCCAGATCGGGTCCGACATCGCCGACCGCGCCCTGCCCGCCACCTCCGCCTACGCCGCGGCCAAGGCGGCCCAGTTCGGCCTCACCCGCGTGTGGTCCCGCGAACTCGGCCGCCACGGCATCACGGTGAACCTGGTGGCGCCCGGGTGGATCCCCGTCGAGCGGCACGCCGGGGTCCCGGCCGCCGAGCACGCCGCCTACCGCGCGGCCACGCCGATGGGCCGCGCGGGCACCCCCGGCGACGTCGCCGCGGCGGTCTCCTACCTCGCCTCCGACGCCGCGGGGTTCGTCACCGGCGAGCGCATCACCGTCAACGGCGGCCACACCCTCGCCTGAGCCGGGCGCGGCCGTGCGCTAGGAGGCCCGGCCGGCCTGTGCGAGAAGCCCGTCGACGAACGCCCGGAGGCCCTGGCGGTAGATGTCGCGCTCGGCCAGCTCCGGCCAGCGGTTGCCCACGGCGGCCAGGCGCGGGACGCGCGCGGGATCGGCGCCGCCGAAGAAGGGCCCGCTGGGGGCGGCGGGCGCGCCTTCGGCCCGGCGGCGTTGGGTGCGGGCGCGGACGAGGATCTCGCCGACGGTGTAGTACCAAAGGCCGCGGAGTCGTCCCTGCGCATGGTCGAGGCCGTGGTGGCGGGGGCGGAGGACTACGGGTGCAGGCATGACCCTGCTGGTGTTCGGTGTCGTCAACACCGACCGCCACCCGTGGTCCTCGCCGGTGACCGCCGCCACCCTGGCGGCCGCCGCGGTCCTGCTGGCCGCGTTCGTCCACGTCGAGCGGACCACCACCCGCGAACCCCTGCTGCGGTGGGGGCTGCCGGCCAACCGCTCGGTGGCCGGGGCCAACGCCTTCAACCTGCTGGTCGGCGCGGCCATGGCCGCGCCCTTCTACTTCGCGTCCCTGTACCTTCAGCGGGTGCTGGGCACCGGCCCGGCCCTGACCGGAGTCCAGTTCCTGCCGCTCGCGCTGGCCGTGGTCGCCGGGTCCGTCCTGGCCGTCCGGCTCGGCTACCGGTGCGCGCCGCGGACGCTGATGGCCGCCGGCGCGGCGCTGACCGCCGCCGGGTTCGCCTGGTTCGGCCTGATCAGCCCTGACGGCGCCTACGCCACCGACGTCCTGGGCCCCTCGCTGGCCGTCGGGACCGGGTTCGGGCTGTGCCTGGGGCCGATGGTCTCGACCGCCACCGCCGGGGTCGCGCCCCACGAGAGCGGAACCGCCTCCGGCCTGCTCAACAGCTCCCGCCAGATCGGCGCCTCACTGGGTCTGGCCGTGCTCGGCACGGCTGCCCAGGCGCGCACGGGCGGTGCGGCGTCAGCCGAGGCCCTCAACGCCGGCTACGCGCTGGGCCTGGGCCTGGGCGCCGTGCTCCTGGGCGCCGCCGTCCTCGTCGCGCTCACCGTCCTTCCCCGTACCGGCGCACCGCCTGCGGCCGGAGCGGACCGCGAGGAAGGCGTCCGCGGACATGGCTGAGCAGCGGTCCCCGGTGAGCCGCGGCCTCGCCGCGCTCAAGCGCCGCGTGTACGCGGGCGGCCGCGCCCGGGTGCCGCCGGGCGCCTCCGGCGGAGTTCGAGCGGATCGCCGACCGGTTCCCCGTCTTCCCGGTCCGCCGCCGGGACCACTGGCCCCCGCGCGGGCGCACCGGCCCGGCGGCATCAGGCGCGGCGGGCTCGCGCACCCGCAGGGGCGGGCGCCGGGCCCAGCTCGCCCACCGCCAGACCCACTCCAGCGGGCCCTGGCGGAAGCGCCGCAGCCACAGGACGGCGAACAGCCACTGCACCGCCAGGATCGCCCCCACCGCCAGGAGCGCCGTCCGCGCGTCCTCGGCGAGGGGCAGGCCCAGGACCCGGGCGGCGCACAGCACCAGCAGCGTGGCGGTCAGGTAGACGGTCAGCGCCATCCGGCCCAGCGGCGCGAAGACGCCCGCCATCACCGGCCGCAGCGGGGTCCGCAGCAGGACCAGCAGCACGCACACGTAGGCCGCCGTGCGCAGCAGGTCGGCCAGGCCGGCCACCGGCGACGGCCCCTCGGCGGCGACCCCCCGCCTGCCCGGCCGCCCACACGGCGCCGGCCGCGGCCGCCGCGAAGGCCGCCCCCAGCAGCACCGGCCACCACGCGGACCGGTCGAGGCGGGCGACCACCCCGTAGCGGACCAGGGTCGCCCCCAGCAGGAACAGCCCGGCGATCAGCAGGGGGCCGCCCCCGCCGACGACCAGCGCGCCCGGGACGAGCACGGCGGCGAGGGCGGCCAGGGCCCACCGCGGCAGCCAGGACGCGGGCAGCAGCACGACCAGGCCCACGACCGCGTAGACGGTCAGGATGTCGCCGGGCCACAGCAGCCGGTGCAGGAGGCCGAACGCGAGCAGCGCCAGCATCCGGCGCAGCAGCACCAGCCGGGGGCGCCGCGCCCGCTCGGCGGCGGAGTCCAGCAGCGCGAACCCGATCCCGAACAGCAGGGAGAAGACCGGCAGCCCCAGCCAGACGTGCGCGTCGCCCAGGAGCGGGCGCGCCACGGCGGTGTTCCCGCCGGCGATCAGCTGGATGTTGGCCGGCAGGATCCCGCACAGCGCGAACCCGCGCAGGATGTCCAGCGCCGCGATCCGGGGGCGGGCGGGCGCGCTCACCGCGGCCCCTCGGCGGGCGCCGCCGGCGCGCGGCCGCCACCGACCGCGCCGAGGGCCGGGCGGACCGAGCGGGCCGAGGCGGGCCGCCCGGCCGGTCCCCGCAGGGAGGGCCGGGGGAGCGGGGAAGGGGGTGTGCCGCCGGCCGTCCGGTGAGGAGGCGGCGCGGAAGCGTCGTCCACGTCGTATCGCATGGGGGTCCATCCTGGGCGCCGCGCCGGGCGGGGGCATCGGCCGAAAAGCCGGTTCGCCCGCGCGGCGACCGTATTTTCGGCTGATTCGGCACCTGTGCGGTGCTCGCTAGCCTGAGCGGCATGGACGCAGGGAGGGCTCGGCGGCTCGCGGGCGACATCGGGTTCGGCGCGGTCTCCGCCGGGGCGCTCGCGTTCCAGGCGTCGCAGATCGCGGCGATCTGGGGCGGCGGCTACTGGCGGCTCGGCCTGGCGGCCGGGACCGCGGTGGGCGTGATCACGCTGATGCGCCGGCGCGACCGGGCGCGGGCGGCGTTCGCCGGGCTCGCCGTGGCGATGGCCGCCGTGTGGATCGCGTGGTGGGCCGGGCTGCCCGCCGAGCCCAACCCGGCCATGGCGCTGGGCCTGTCCGTCCTCGTGGCCTCGGCGGTGCGGACCCTGCCGCTCCGCTCGGCCGCCGCCGTCGGCGCGGCCGGGGCCGCCGTGGCGGCCGGCGGGCTGGCGGCCGCGCTCACCTCGGCCTCCGCCGAGGCCGTGGCGCAGCTGAACTGCGCGGGGTGGCTCGCCGCCCTCGCGGCCGGCCTGGGCCTGCGGCTGCTCGACGCCCGGAACCGGGCCCTCACCGAGAAGGCGCGCCGCGACGTGCGCATGGAGCTGGCCCGGGAGCTGCACGACGTCGTCGCCCACCACATCGCCGGGATCGTGCTGCTGGCCCAGGCCGCCCCGATCGCCGCGCGCCGCGACCCCGCGGCGGCCGACGCCTCCTTCGCCGAGATCGAGGCCGTGGGCACCGAGGCGCTGGACGCCACGCGCCGCGTCGTGGGGCTGCTGCGCGACACCGACGACACCCAGCCCTTCACCTCCGGCCTCGAAAGCCTCCGGGACCTGGTCGAGCGCTTCAGCGGGCGCGGCCCCGCCGTGCGCCTGCGGCTGCCCGGCGGCGAGGCGGAGTGGGCCCCCGAGGTGGCCAGCACGGTCTACCGCGTCGTGCAGGAGTCGCTCACCAACGTCGCCCGCCACGCCCCCCACGCCGCGTCCGTCCTGGTCAGCGTCGAACAGGACGGCGCCTCGGTCGCGGTCGAGGTGGCCGACGACGCCCCGCCGACCCGGGCGGGCGGCCACTCCCGGCGCGGCGGGTACGGCCTGGTGGGGATGCGCGAACGGGTCGAGGCCCTCGGCGGCCGGGTGCAGGCGGGGCCGCGCCCCGGCGGCGGCTGGTCGGTGCGCGCCACGCTGCCCCTTCCCGCGCGGAGCGGCCGGTGACCATCCGCGTGCTGCTCGCCGACGACCAGGCGATGATCCGCGCCAGCCTGCGGATCATCCTGGAGGACCAGCCCGACATCACCGTGGTGGCCGAGGCGGCGGACGGCGCCGAGGCGGTCGAGGCGGCCCGGCGCCTGCGGCCCGACGTGTGCCTGGTGGACATCCGCATGCCCCGCCTCGACGGCATCGAGGTCACCCGGGCGCTCGCCGGACCGGGCGCGGCCGACCCGCCCCGGGTGGTGGTGCTCACCTCCTTCGACCTGGACGAGTACGTCTACGGCGCGCTGCGCAGCGGCGCGGTCGGGTTCCTGCTGAAGGACGCCGGCCCCGGGCTGCTCGTGGAGTCGGTGCGGGCCGCCCACGCCGGCGACGCGCTGATCTCGCCGTCGGTCACCACGCGGCTGCTGCGCCGCTTCGCGGCGGCGGGGGCGCCGCCCGCGCGCGGTCCGGCCCGGCCGCTGCCGGACCGGGAGACCGAGGTGGTCCGGTCCATCGCCCGGGGCCGCACCAACCAGGAGATCGCCGCCGAGCTGTTCATCTCGCTGAGCACCGTCAAGAGCCACCTGTCGGCGGTGCAGGCCAAGCTGGGGCTGCGCAACCGCACCGAGATCGCCGTGTGGGCGTGGGAGAACCGGCTGATGAACCCCGGGGCCTGACCGGTGCTCCCCTTCGGCCCGGCACCGGGCCGAAGGGGAGCACCGCCGGCCCGCCTAGGCCCCCTGGGGCCGTATCTGGCTGAGGATCGTCGGGTCGGTGATGCGGGTGTCCTCGGCGAGCAGCAGCGCCTTGCTGAGGATGAGCGAGAGCACCCGGTCGCCGTCGAACGGCAGGTAGGTGTCGGGTGCGGCGGGCGTGCTGTCGGGGACGATGCACAGGTACCGGTCGCCCGGGTCCATCAGGATGTTGCCCGAGCCCAGGTGGATCCGGTAGGTGTGCAGGTCGCCCCGGACGTGCAGGAAGCGCCCCTCGACCCGGCAGCGGTCGCCGACCGCCAACCGGGGCAGCAGCCGGGCCAGCAGGTCGTGGCGGGTTCTGGCGGTCTCGCTCAGGTCGCCGAAGCTGTAGGACGACCAGTACTCCCGGTAGCGCCCGCCGGGGCCGCCGTCCTGCCACGTGGGGTCGTTGCCGACACCCGTGACGCCGACGAACAGGTCGACGTCGCGCAGGACCTCGCTGAACACCTGGGGCGGGACCTCCGCCAGCGGCAGCGCGGCGTCGGCGCCCCGGCCGGCGAACCCGCCGTCGTCCATGGTGCTGAACTCGGTGTGCGGCGCGTCGATCGGGTAGAACCGCACCTGGTCGGCGGCCAGGAACTCGTAGGCGCCGGAGCCGGTGGTGGGGGCGTCGCTGAGGGAGCCGTCGCCGCGCACCCAGTACTCCGCGCGGATGCCCCACTCGGGAAGGTCGCGCATGGCGGGCGGGTAGGCGCAGTCGTGGTGGCAGATGCGCAGCTGGGGGTCCCGCCAGCCGCGCTCGGCCGCCAGGGAGCGGAACGGGTACTGGCGCAGGATGTGCCCGGCGAACCGGTTGGAGTAGGTGCCGGTGCGCCGCTCGGCCTCGGTGAGCAGGTAGACCTCGCGGTGGGCCTGCTTGAACGGCTGGGTGACCCGCTCGCGCTCCAGCCGCTCCCGCCAGGCCATCACCTCCTCGACCGGGCGGCCCACCGGATGCCACAGGCGCACCTCGCCCCGCGGCGCGACCTCCTCGCCCGCGAGGCCGCGCAGGGCGCCGTCGGCGTAGGCGCACGGCGTGCCGTCGACCGTCCAGATCAGGCGGCGGGCGAGCGTGCCGACGAGGGGGTGGTCGAGGTAGCGCTCCCGCCAGGCCGCCGCGGGCCACGCGCGGTCGGTGAGGAAGGAGCGGTCCAGGCGCTTGGCCACCGCCGTCAGCATCGCGGCGGCGGCCTTGGCGTCGGCCTTCAGCTCCTTCAGTGTGTCGGCGTGGTCGCGCCGCACGGCGGCCGGTACCGACTTCACCGGCGCGCCCGCGGCGCTGAACCAGCGCAGCTCCGCCCGGCGGCCGTCGACCAGGAGTTCGGCCCGCGCACCGCCGAGGTGCTCGACCCGGCGGCCGACCTCGGTGAGGCCGTAGGCGGGCACCGCCAGCTCCTCGATCTCGTCGCGGCCCAGCCCCAGCGCCAGCGCCCGCGCCTCCAGGCCGGCCTCGACCAGTTTGAGGGTGGACTTGTAGGTCACCCGGGTGGCGAGCCGGGCCAGCTCGGCGAGCGCGGCCTCGCCCTCCATCGCGCTGAGCGCGTTGGCGCAGGCCCCGGCGAGCTTGGGCATGCCCGGCCCCACGCCCGGCACCCGGTGCAGCGCCCGCTCCAGCAGCGCGCCCAGCCCGCGCGCCGTGCGGGGGTGGGCGGGCGTGAACGACAGCAGCCACACCAGGCCGCGGGCCGCGACGTGGTTGTGGTTGTCCGGCTCGCGGGGCATGCGGCTGCCGCCCACCAGGGCCAGCCAGGCCAGGGCGCGCTCGCGGAACTCCCGTTCGTCGACCTCGGCCAGCAGGGACCGCGCCCGCTTCTCCCAGGCGCGGTCGGGCCGCGCCTTGGTGGCCGTGGCCGCGTGCCGGACCAGCTCCGTCCAGGCGGGCGGCAGACCGGCGAGGTCGGCGACGGCGAGGTCGGTCCACGGCTCGCCCGCGTTGAGCGGCGGGTGGCGCTCGGCGAGCAGGCGCGTGATCCGGCGCAGCGTGTCGGCGTAGAAGGGGTGGGTGCCGTGGCACTCGTGCCGGATCCGGGCGCCGAGCCTCGGGGGATGGTGCGGCCGGAGGCCAGTTCCAGCCAGGCGAGGTTGCGGTGGATCAGGAGGTCGCGCAGGTCCGCGGGGTCGGCACGGGCCAGGGCCTCCTGGCGTGGAGCGGCCAGCCGGTCGTCGGGCCGATCCAGCGGAAGCGACAGCTGCGCGTGCAGCCGCAGGAGGTCGGGGCGCCGTGCCTCGGGGACCCGCGGGTACAGGTCGGCGCAGGACTCGACGAGGGGGAGCAGGACCTCGGCGGGGAGTTGGGCCGCCTTCTCGGCCGTGCCGGAGAACGCGCTGTCGGCCAGCAGGGCCTCGCACGCGGTCTCGGCGTCGCCGTGCTCGGCGGCGGCCCGCAGCAGGGGCTCCAGGTGGTCGTAGCCGAGCTGCTCCAGGGGGCGCGCCGACACCAGGGCGCGCACCCACAGCAGCGACTCCCGCCGCTCCTGGGTGGACGCCGCCGCCAGGAGTTCGGCGCAGTGCCGGTCAAGGGCGTGGCGGACGTCGCGGGGCAGGTCCGCCAGCCGCCGCACCTTGACCGGGAGGGGGGTGTCCTCGGCGACGACCTCGGCGGCCTCGGCGGGGGCGCCGGGGCCGGCGGCCTCGCGCAGCGCCGCCTCCGAAGCGGGGGCGCCCAGGAGCAGCGGCTGGGGCGCCAGCGCGGTGTGCAGCCACAGGACGCCCTCACGGCGCTCCGGCTCCGCGGCGGTCTCCCACATCCGCCCCAGCACGAACTCGGTGAGCCTGCGCCGGTACTCGGAGTCGAAGGTGCGCAGCCGGTCGGCCATGCGGGGGACCTCGCCCGAGGCCAGCGCGGTCTCGAGCACGGCCCGCTTGTCGTCGGTCGCCGAGGAGCCCAGGTGCATGCTGGCCAGCGCGGCGGCCTCGAACCCGTCGGAGTCCAGGAGGTCGATCCGGCGTCCCAGCAGCCCGGCGTGCGCGGTGCGGAGCCGGTCGCGCCGCGCTGAGGGCCCGGCCGCCCGGTACAGCTCGACGCAGGCCCCCGCCATCTGGCGGCGGAGGTCGGCGGGGAGCATGCGCAGCCGCCGCACCGCCCCCGGGAAGTCGTCGGCGGCGAGCACGGTCTCGCAGGCCGCGGCGGGGCCGCCGCACTCGGCGGCCTCCAGCACGGCGGTGTCGAACGCGGGGTCGTCGAAGTCGGGCATCAGCCACCCACCAGGGGAACGAGCTTGAGGAAGGTGACCTCCAGGCCGGGGGTCAGCTCGACCTCCTCGTCAAGGTCGGTGAGCTGCCGGTCGCCGGTCAGCACCAGGAAGCCGTTGCGGGAGAAGGCCGCCACGGCGGCCGCGAACTGCTCCTCGGGATCGACCCGGCGCGGGGCGTGCCGCGGCTCGCGCGGACCGTTCAGCGCGGCCTCGGCCTCGGTGGGCCGCACCAGCCCGCGGAACGGCCCCGCGGACTCGCGCGCGTTGTACTCCGCGGCCTCCTGGAACACCCGCCGGCGGATCACCTCGCGCACGCTCACGCGTTCGCCGGCCAGGTCGAGCACCAGCGCGGGCGTCCGCCCGCCCGATGTCGTCTCATCCGCACATATAAGTCGCGTCACACCCGCGATGCTAGGACCGCCCACCGACAGCCGGTTTCGGCGCACCGGCCGGCGGCGGGAACGGCCGTCGGCAAGTACAGGACACACCCTGGCCGCTACGCCTGGAATGGTGATCACGCAAGCAGCCAGAGAGGCCCAAGGCCCCTGGTCACGAGGGTGCCGTCCGCCGGACCTCCCCGCCGCGCGGCGGACCCTCGCCGCCATCCGAGCAAGGAGAAGGCCATGTCTGTCACGACCACCACCCACCTGAACTTCCGGGGCGAGGCGCGCGCCGCGCTGGAGCACTACCGGTCCGTGTTCGGCGGCCGCCTCACCGCCGTCACCTACAAGGACACCGGCGCGCCGGCCGACGGCAAGGAGGCCGACTGGGTGGTGTGGGGCGAGGTCGTGGGCGAGAACGGCTTCCACGTCATGGCCTACGACGTGCCCTCCGAGCTGCCGTGGGACCAGGGCGCCAACCCGTTCTTCGTCTCCGTGCGCGGCGACGACGCCGACGAGATCACCGCCCTGTGGCAGAAGCTGGAGAAGGGATCGACCGTGGCCCAGCCCCTGGGGCCGTCGCAGTGGGCGCCGCTGTACGGCATGCTCACCGACCGCTTCGGCGTGACATGGGTCCTGGACGTGGCCGCCCCCTACAACGGCTGACCCGCACCCGCACAACCACCCGCCCGGGGGGCCGCCGCACACCCGGCGGCGGCCCCCCGGGCGGCCCCGGAAAAAGGAGACGCGCCAGACGTGAGAACGCGACGGCTGGGAGCCACCGGTATCGAGGTCAGCGCTTACTGCCTGGGCACCATGATGTTCGGCAGGAACGGCAACCGCGACCCCGACGAGTGCGCGCGCATGGTCCACCGCGCCCTCGACGCGGGCGTCAACTTCGTCGACACCGCCGACGTGTACGGCTACAGCGAGGCCGAGGAGATCGTCGGCGCGGCCCTTGAGGGACGGCGCGACGAGGTGGTGCTGGCCACCAAGTTCAGCGGACCGATGGGGGAGGGCCCCAACCGCAGCGGCGGCTCCCGCCGCTGGATCATGCGGGCGGTCGAGGACTCGCTGCGGCGGCTGCGGACCGACTACATCGACCTGTACCAGATCCACCACCCCGACCCGGACACCGACATCGAGGAGACGCTCTCGGCACTCACCGACCTGGTCCGCGCCGGGAAGGTCCGCGCGATCGGCTCCTCCAACCTGCCGGCCGAGCGGATCGTGGAGGCCCAGTGGGTGTCCGAGCGGCGCTCCCTGCACCGGCTGCGCACCGAGCAGCCCACCTACTCCATCCTCAACCGGGGCATCGAGCGGGACGTCCTGCCGGTCTGCCGCGGCTACGGCATGGGCGTGCTGGTGTGGGGCCCGCTGTCGATGGGCCTGCTCACCGGCCGCTACCGCAGGGGCGCCGCGCCGCCGGACAACGCCCGTATGCGGTGGGTGCCCCGGCACCTCACCGACGAGGCCAAGCTGGAGGCGGTGGACCGCCTCCTGCCGGTCGCCGAGGACGCCGGAATGCCCCTGACCCACCTGGCCATGGCCTTCGCCACCACCCACCCCGACGTCACGTCCGCGATCATCGGCCCGCGCACCGAGGAGCAGCTGGCCGACCTCCTCGCGGGCGCCACCCGCACCCTGGACGACGAGGTCCTCGACCGGATCGACGAAATAGTGCCCCCCGGCACCGACCTCGGCCCCCTGGACGTCTCCTACACCCCGCCCGCGATCACCACCCCCATGGCCCGCCGCCGCCCCCCGAACTCCCGCGCCGCGGCCTGAGCGCGGGGGCCGTCCTCCGCAGCCGATCCCCTGCCCCCGGAAAGGCGCGGAGGCGGACTCTTCCCGGGGCGTGCCCGGCCGCCGGCGCAGCCGTGGCGGGCCCGCCGCGCGGTACCCCGTCCGAGTGGCGGGACCTGGGCGGTCCGCCGACCGGCGGAGCGCCCTACCGGTCCCCGGGCCGGCGGCGCTCGGTCAGGGGGTGTCCGCCAGGCCGGTGAGGTCGAGGGCGGCCAGGCGCTCGGGGTCGGACAGGATCTCGATCGCGGTGATCCGATCGCCGGTGACGGTGAAGCTCATGACCGAGAAGACGTCGCCGTCGACGGTGTTGACCAGTCCGGCCGTTCCGTTGACCAGTGCCGGGCGGCTGACCGAGAGGGTGGCCATGCGGCGGAAGGTGGCGGCCTGACCGGCCACCGCCTCGCGGCCGCGCAGGACCTTCATCCCGCCGGGCAGCGCCTTGCCGCCGTCGGCGCGCAGCACCACATCGGGGTGGAGGACCGACACCAGGGCGTCGAAGTCGCCGTCGCGCGCGGCGGTGAGGAACGCGTCGACGACACGGCGCTGGGCGACCGGGTCGCGGTCGGGTTCGGGGGCGGCGCCCTGGACACGACGGCGGGCGCGGCTGGCGAGCTTGCGGGCCGCGACCGGGGTCCGGTCGATGATGGGGCCGATCTCATCGAACGGCATGCCGAACATGTCGTGCAGGACGAAGGCCAGCCGCTCGGGCGGGGTCAGCGACTCCAGGACCACCAGCAGCGCCAGCCCGACCGAGTCGGCGACCAGCGCCTCGTGCTCGGGATCGGCGGCCTGCCCGCTGACGACCGGGTCGGGCAGCCGGGCCTCCAGCGAGGTCTCGCCGCGCTGCGTGCGCGAGCGCAGCATGTCCAGGCAGATCCGGCCGACGACCGTGGTCAGCCAGCCGCCGAGGTTGCCGATCCCGCCGGAGTCGGAGCGCGCCAGCCGCAGCCAGACCTCCTGGACGGCGTCGTCGGCCTCGGTCAGCGAGCCGAGCATCCGGTAGGCCACCGCCTTCAGGTGGGCGCGGTGCTCCTCGAACCGCTCAGCCAGGAACCGCTCGGTCAGGAAGTCCCGTTCGTCCATGATCGCCTCTCGTCGTCGCCCGCCGGTGCCGGGCCTCACCGTACTGACGGTCCCCAAGCCGCCGATGTGACCGGTGCGCCGGTCACATCGGCGGCGGCCCGCCTTTCGCGATCCGCCGCCGGAACCGGTCACATCCGCCGGCCGGCGTCCGTCAGACAGGCAGCAGACCGGTCACCATCGGAAGGAACCCCTCATGACCGCCACCACCACCGGCCAGGAGAAGTCCCAGTCGCGGCTGCCCAACCCCGCCGTGCTCGTCCCCGAACTGGCGGAGATCAGCCGGGCGCTGGTCAAGGCCACCGGGAACGGCTCGGTCCCGCAGGCCACCATCAGCCTGGTCCAGTTGCGCGCGGGCCAGATCGTCGGCAGCACCTACCTGACCGTCCTGCACACCGGCAACCTCCGCAGGGCGGAGCAGTCGGAGGAGCGCATCACCGCCGTGGCGTCCTGGCGCGACGCCACCTGCTTCACCGACGCCGAACGCGTGGCGCTGGAGCTGGTGGAGGCCGTCCTGCTGCCCAACCCGCACGGCGAGCGGGTCTCCGACGACCTGTACGCGCGGGCCGCGGCACACTACGACGACACGGCCCTGGCCACGCTGACCATGGCGATCGGCCAGATCGGCTTCTTCACCCCGCTCGCCCTGATCGGCAAGCCGACCCCGGGCGTGGGACCCGCCCAGCAGTGGCGGGACTGACCCCGGCCCGTCAGGCGCGGGGGCACCGCGCCTGAGCGAACCGGAACGCGACCGCCGGCGCGGCCACGCAGTGCGCGCCGGCGGTCGTGCGCGTCGCGATGAGTCCGGCGGCGCCGGGCGGTCGTACTGTCGAACCCATGGCAGAGAAGGACTTCTGATGCGCAGCGTGACCTATTCCATGGTCGTGTCGCTGGACGGCTACATCGTCGGTCCGGACGGCTCGTTCGACTGGACGGCGCCCGACAAGGAGGTCTTCGACCTCGCCACCGACGAGGTGCGCGGGGCCGGCGTCCACCTGCTGGGACGGCGGCTGTACGAGACCATGCTGTACTGGGAGACCGCCGACCAGCACCCGTCGCTCGACTTCTCGACGCGCGAGTTCGCCGCGATCTGGAAGGCGCTCCCCAAGGTGGTGTTCTCCACCACGCTGTCAGCGGTGCGGGGCAACGCCCGCCTGGCCTCCGGCGGCCTGGCGGAGGAGATCGAGCGCCTGCGAGCCGAGCCGGGGGAGGGCGACATCGCGATCGGCGGCGCGACTCTGGCCGCCGAGGCGGCCGAGCTGGACCTGATCGACGAGTACCGCGCCCGGGTCTACCCGGTACTGCTCGGCGGCGGCATCCCGTTCTTCCCCCAGCGCAAACGCCGGGTGGATCTGGACCTGGTCGAGAACCGCGCCTTGGGCTCCCACGTCCTCTACCTCCGCTACCGCGTGGCGCGCTAGGGCGGCCCCGACCGCGCGGCCGGGGGCGTAGGGGTTGGGGTCCGGCGCGTTCGGCCCTGGAGCGGGCGCGACCAGGTTTTCCTTGCCGTTCGCGGCGAGCCATCGCACCTTCTCGGCGTGTTTCCGGCGTACGCGGCCTGCCCCTCATCAGGAGGCCGCGGCGGGCGCCCCGGAGAGACCGGCCTCGATCCCGTCGAGGAGGGCGTCGAGGCCGTAGGCGAACGCCTGGTCCGGCCCGGCGTTGTAGCGGGCGGCCGGGGAGTCGACGCGCCGGCGCAGCCGGGGGAACGTCCGCGCGACGGCGGCCGCCTCGGCGGTGGCGTCCTCCAGGGCCCGGCGCGGGTCGGCGCCGCCGCGGGCCAGGCGCCGGGTCAGCGACGCGGTGGCGGAGGCGCCGACCGCGTTGCCCAGCACGTAGGTGAACACGGCGGCCGCCGCCCGGTCCGCGTCGTCGTCGGCGAACCCGGCCGCCTCGAAGACCGCGAGGCAGCGGTCGTCGTAACGGGCCTTGCGGGGGCCGTGGAGGACGTAGGAGCCGAGGGCCTGCACCAGCCAGGGGTGGCGGCCGCACATCGCGTGCAGTCCGGTCGCCAGGCGGGTGGCCGCGGGGCGCCAACCCTCGCGGTCGGGGTCGGGCAGGTCGATCTCGTCCCACACCTCGTCGCCCGCCAGCAGCATGAGCGCGTCCTTGTCCTTGACGTGCCAGTACACCGCGGTGGGCGCGACGCCCAGGCGCCGACCGAGGGCCCGCATGTTGAGGCCGTCCAGGCCCTCGTCGTCGAGGAGGTCGACGGCGGTGCGGACGATCTGGTCGCGGGTGAGGGTGGAGCGCGGCATGCCCCCACGATAGGGGACCGGCGGCCCGGATTGAACAAAGTTCGAGAACGGTATTGCACTTAGTTCAAGTCTCCGGTTGCGGTGTTCCCATCAGCCAGTTGAACTTAGTTCAATAAACCGGGTCGCCGTCGGCGCCCTCGCCCCTTGGGAGATCCACATGGACGTGTTCATCGCCGTCATGCACCTGGTCGTCGCCGCCGCGTTCGTGAGCATCCCGCTGGTGCGCCACCGCTACGGCCCCGCCGCGACGGCGACCGCCCACGCCGAACTGGACCGGCAAGGCGTGCGGACCACCGTCCTGACCGAGAACGGGATGCGCTTCGACGCGGGCGGCCACGAGACCGCCGTGCCCGCGTCGGTGGCCGCCGCCATGGCGGTGCTCGCCGGCCTGCACCTGGCCGGCGCCGCCTGGGCGGTACCGCTGACCTGGGGCGCCCTGGTGCTGGTGGTCATCGGCAACTGCCTGATCATCTACAGCAACCGGACCGCCGCCGCGTCGGTGCGGGCCGCCTTCGCGCGCACGGGCGATCCGGAGTTGGCCCGCATCGACGTCCCCGCACTCCTCGCCGCGGCCGAGCGCGGCTTCCCCGCCTGGACCTGGACGCTGGAGAAGGCCCGCCACACGGCCGTGTTCGGCGCCTCGGCCCTCGCCCTCGCGGCCCTCGCCGTCACGGCGCTCGCCCTCTGACTCCGCCGCCGCCCGCCCCGCCGCCGGACCGGTGGCGGGGCGGGCGGTCGCTGAGGTCGGACTCGACCGCCGGGGGCGACCCGTTCTGCGCGACGCGGACCCGCCGGACAAATCCGATCTCCACCAGCAGACCGGGCTCATGCTGCGCTGTCAGCCCGTGGAAAAAGCAGTGCGGGCCGGGGTGAACCCCGACCCGCAGCGTGTGGTCAACCATCCCCGGAGGGACGGGTTGTGTCCGAGGGGGGACTTGAACCCCCATGCCCTTAACGGGCACTAGCACCTCAAGCTAGCGCGTCTACCTATTCCGCCACCCGGACGTGGCAGCCCCGCGCGTGGTGCGTGGGCTGGGTTAACCATAGCAAAGGTCTGGGGGCGGTCGGACATCGTTTTCTCCCGGTGCGCGACCATGGCAGGGTCGGTGTCGACAGTGCCGTTCGAGTGGAGGCGGGGTGCGCATGGCGGACGCGCGTGACGCGGGGGTGAAGGCCGAGGACGAGGTCGTGGACCTCTGCCGGGAACTCATCGCCATCGATACGTCCAACTACGGGGACCACTCCGGTCCCGGGGAGCGGGCGGCGGCCGAGTACGTGGCCGAGAAGCTGGACGAGGTCGGCGTGGAGCCGGCCGTCTACGAGTCCCACCCGGGCCGCAGCAGCGTGGTCGCGCGCATACCCGGGGCCGACCCCGGGCGGGCGCCGCTGCTCATCCACGGGCACCTCGACGTGGTGCCGGCCGACGCCGCCGACTGGACGCACCACCCCTTCGCGGGCGAACTGGTCGACGGGTGCGTCTGGGGCCGCGGCGCCGTGGACATGAAGGACATGGACGCCATGGTCCTGGCCGTCCTGCGGCAGCGGCTGCGCGAGGGGCGCACGCCGCCCCGCGACATCGTGCTCGCCTTCCTGGCCGACGAGGAGGCCGGCGGCACCTGGGGCGCCAAATGGCTCGTGGACCAGCACCCCGAGCTGTTCGCCGACTGCAGCGAGGCCATCAGCGAGGTCGGCGGCTTCAGCGTCACCGTCGCCGAGAACCGGCGCCTCTACCTGATCGAGACCGCCGAGAAGGGCATCGCCTGGATGCGCCTCAAGGCGCGCGGCACCGCCGGGCACGGGTCCATGGTCAACGACGACAACGCCGTGACCGAACTGGCCGACGCGGTCGCCCGGCTCGGCCGGCACCGGTTCCCCGTCCAGCTCACCACCACCGTGCGGACGTTCCTCGAAGAGGTCTGCGCCGAGTTCGCGATCCCGTTCGACGAGGACGACGTCGAGGCCACCGTCGCCCGGCTGGGCACGGTCGCCGGTATGATCGGCGCCACCCTGCGCCACACCGTCAACCCCACCGTGCTCAACGGCGGCTACAAGGCCAACGTCATCCCCGGCACGGCCACCGCCGAGGTCGACGGCCGGTTCCTGCCCGGGCTTGAGGACGAGTTCTTCGCCGAGGTCGACCGCCTTCTGGGGCCCAAGGTCACCCGCGAGTTCATCCACCACCTGCCCGCCGTCGAGACCGAGTTCGAGGGCGGGATCGTCAGCGCGATGTCGCAGGCGCTGATGGCCGAGGACGACGGCGCCAAGGCGGTGCCCTACTGCCTTTCGGGCGGCACCGACGCCAAGAGCCTCCAGACCCTGGGCATCAAGAACTACGGTTTCGCGCCGCTGCGGCTGCCTCCGGAGCTGAACTTCTCCGGGATGTTCCACGGCGTGGACGAGCGGGTGCCGGTGGACGGGCTGCGGTTCGGCGTCCGGGTCCTGGACCGCTTCATCGACCTGAGCTGAGCCGGCTCCGCTCGGCCCCGTCCGCGCCCGCCGCGCCGCGCTCCGCGTGCCCCGCAGGCGCGGCCGCGCGGCCCCGGCCGCGTGCCGGTGCTCGGCGGTTCGGGCGGTGTGGAACCCGATGGCCGATGAACGGCGATGTGCCGCCTGACCTGCCGATCATCCCTTTTGCGGCGGTCCTTGGGGAACCCCGCGGGAAATTCCGCGGGGTTCCTTCGTTTCTCACCCGGCATTGCGTTCGGTGATGCTATGGTGACTTTCGGTTGGCAGGAGCGGTGCTCCTCGGCCGGTCCCGCGGTGTCCCACGCCGCCTCCGGTCGGCTTACCGGCCGGATCTCCCGTCGCCTTCGCGCGGCGCGTCGTCCCGGTCGTCAGCGTGTTCAGCGGAAGAGGGTCCATGGTGCTCGGAGTGCGCAAGCGGCGGGTCGGTCCCGCCCTCGCGGGCTGCCGTCCCGTGGGCGACACCCTCCTGCGCCTGGGCGTGCTGAGCGGGATCGCCGCCGTGGGCTGGCTGCTGGGCGGAGTCGTCGCCGTCGCGGCCGACGAGCTCCCCGGCGCCGGCCTCGCGTCCGTCTCGGAGATCACCGACGCCGCCCCCGTCCAGCAGGTCGGCGCGGCCGTCGCACGCGGCCACGCGGAGTCCGCACAGGCGGAGGCCGCGGCCCAGACCGCCGAATCCGCGTCCGCCGCCCCGGCCCCGGCCGACGGCGGCCCGGTCGCCGGCGGCGCACCCGAGGGCGCCTCCGGTGCCTCCGGCGGCGCCGTGCGCGGCAGCGGACCGCTCGGCGGCCCGCTGCCCTCCGCCATCGGCGCCGCGCTCGCCGAGCACCGCGCCGACTCCGGCGCCGCCGCCCCGGGCGACTCCCGGCGCGGCGGCCGGCTCCTCGGCACCGTGGCCCGCACCGGCGAAGCCGCCGGCGCCGGAGCCCGCGACGTCGTCGAGCGGGCCGCCCGCGGCACCGGCGAGGTCGTCACCGGCACCGTCGAGGCGGGCAGCCGCGTCGGCGGGTTCGCCGACCGCTCGCTGCGCGAGTCCCGGCTCACCGGCCCCGTCCACCAGGGCCTGACCGGTGAGACCGCCCGGCTCAACGACCGGCTGGGGCAGGCGGTAGGCGCCGGATCCCCGGTCGACCTCGGCGTGGTCGGCACCACCCTGTTCCCGTCGGCCGGTCCGCCCGCCGCCATCGGCGCCGAGCCGCTGCCGGTGCCCGAGGCCCGCGCGTCCGCGGCCGAGCCCAACGCCAGGCCCGCCTCGGAGCGCACGGCACCCGCCGGCCCCGCCGAGGGCCCGTTCGGCTACGCCGTCGACACCGCGGGGGCCGCGGCCGCCCGCTCGGCCGACTCCGCGGGCGGTTCGGCTCCCGCCGCCGCCCCGGCCTGGCACGACACCTCCGACTCCACCGGCGCGGTGTCGTCCTCGCCCTTCCCCGCGGCTCCCGCGGGCTTCCTGATGACCCGCGGCCACACGCTCGGGCTCATCGCGCAGCGCGTCGCGCTGCCGGACGACCCGTCCGTGGTCGTCCGCTACACGGCGGACGACCCGTCGTTCTCTCCTGACTAGTCAGCGCCGCACCGGCGTGCTGACCGCGCACGCCTGACTCGCGGCGCGCTTCAGCGTGCCCGCCGTCGGGCCGCGCACACTCACCGCCGCGGGCTCCCGCCGCCCGACGCTCTGCGCATTCGCTGCTGTCTTCCTCGTATCGGACCGACTTCAAGGATTCGTCACATGTCCAGGAAAACCACGACAGTGTTCGCCGCCCTCATCGCGGCCGGCCTCTTCTCCGTCGCACCCGTCAGCCACGCCGACACCACCACGAGCGGCAACGGCTCCATCGGAGGGGGAAACCAGCTCGGTGCCGACGCCGACGTGCCGGTGAACGTCTGCGGCAACGCGGTGGCCGTGCTCGGCACCGCCGGAGCCCAGTGCCAGGGCGGCGGGGCCTCCACCGGCTCCGGCCACTCCGACCACCCCGACGGCTACGGGGGCCACGGCGGCGGCAGCGGCCCCGGCTCCGGCGCGCACGTCCGCGGCAACGACGGCGGCACCACCACCAGCGGCAACGGGTCGATCCTGGGCGGCAACCAGGCGGTCGTCGACGGCGACATCCCCGTCAACGTCTGCGGCAACGCGGTGGCCGTGCTCGGCACCGCCGGCGCCTCCTGCTCGGACGGCGCGGCGCCGGCCCCCGGCACCCAGGACCAGACCAAGCCCGAGGACCCGACCATCCCGCAGGACTCGCCCGCCTCGCCCGAACCCAGTCCGTCCACCCCCGCAAGCGCGCCGACGGAGACCAAGGGCGAGGCCGGCGCCCCCGACTCCGCCCCGCCCGCGGCCGCCCGGGTCGACGCCGCCGCCGACGACGACGGCGCCGCGCCCGCGGCGGACGACCCGGCCGCCGCCGGCGACCAACTCCCGCTCACCGGCATGGGCGTGCTGCCGCTGGTGGCCGGCGCCCTCGCCGCCCTGGTGGCCGGCGCCGGGATCCTCCTGGCGGTCCGCCGCCGGGGCCGGCGCTCGGCCTGACCCGGCGCATCGGCTTCCCGGTCCGCGTGGACCGGGGGCTGACGCGAGTCCCGCGACGCGGCCAGGCCGCGGGGCTCACGTCAGCCTCTCCTCAGCCGGAGGGGAGCTGCCCGAGTGTGCGGCACGGCCTCCGCGCGGACCAGCGCGGCGGCCCGGCCCGCCTTCCGTTCCACACGGCACGTACCCCCCAGGTGCGCGGCCACGGGACGACGTCTTCGGCACGGCACGCGCCGCTCCCGCCAGGAGCGCGCCCGGCCGCGGCCGTACACGATCCATCTCACTCTCAGCTGCATCTACGTTTCGAAAGGAACCTCCCACATGGGTAAGTGGGTTCGCACCTCCGCCACGGCCGCTGCGGTGGCGGCCGGGTTCGTCGCCTTCGGCACCGGCGTCTCCTTCGCCGACAGCACCGCCACCACCTCGGGCAACGGCTCCATCGGCGGCGGCAACCAGCTCGTCGGCAACCTCGACGTGCCGGTGAACGTGTCGGGCAACGCGGTGAGCCTGATCGGCGGCGTCTCCGGCGCCCGCTCCGACGACACCGGCGCGGTCATCCACGACCACGCCGCCGAGGGCCCCAGCACCACGGGCAACGGGTCGATCCTGGGCGGCAACCAGGCCGTCATCGACGGCGAGGTGCCGGTCAACATCTCCGGCAACGCCGTGGCGGCGGTGCTGGGCGTGGCCGGCGCCGCCTCCGACGACACCGGCGCGGCGGTCCTGGAGCACGGCCACCGCCACCACCAGAGCGACGACGTCTCCACCAGCGGCAACGGGTCGATCCTGGGCGGCAACCAGGCCGTCATCGACGGCGACATCCCCGTCAACATCTCCGGCAACGCCGTCTCCGCGGTGCTGGGCGTGGCCGGCGCGGCCTCCGAGGACACCGGCGCGCTGGTGCTGGAGGGGGGCCACCACGGCCACCACCACGGCCACGGCGCGCACCGCGGCGCCGGCCTGGACCTGGGCCAGGCGGCCGGCAGCGCCAAGGCCGACGGCTACCACCGCACGGCGCAGGCCGCCCCGGAGCCCGGTGCCGGCCTCCTGGTCGACACCCTGAGCGGCCTGGGCCGCCCCATCCACATCAGCTCGCGCAGCATCGACGCCGGCCCCATCCTGCACCAGCGAGCGGGCCAGGAGAGCGAGGTCGTGCACCAGCGCGCCGGCCACGGCGGCGACGAGGTCAGCACCTCGGGCAACGGCTCGATCCTGGGCGGCAACCAGCTCGTGGTGCCCCTGGACATCCCGGTGAACATCTCGGGCAACGCGGTGGGCGCGGTCGGCGGGGTCGCGGGCGCGGCCTCCGACGACACCGGCGCCGTGATCCTGGACAAGGGCGGCGACGAGGTCTCCACCAGCGGCAACGGGTCGATCCTGGGCGGCAACCAGGCGGTCGTCGACGGCGACATCCCCGTCAACATCTCCGGCAACGCCGTCTCGGCCGTGCTGGGCGTGGCCGGCGCGGCGTCCGAGGACACCGGTGCCGCGGTGGTCGAGGGCTCCGGCGGCGGGGTGCGCCACACCTCCCACGAGCAGGCGGCCCCCGCGGCCGAGCGGACCGCGCCCGAGCAGCCGGGCCTGCCCGCGCCGGGCGAGGTCGTCGGCCAGGTCACCAGCGAGCTGCCGCTGCGCAGCGAGCTGCCCGACCCCACCCAGGTGCTGCCGCTGCAGGCCGAGGTGCCCGCCGAGATCCCCGGCAGCGAGGCCGTGGAGTCGCAGGTGCCCGTCGACCTGCCGCAGCCGGGCGAGCTGTCGGGCCTGCCCCAGGCCGCCACGGGCGAGGCGGCGAGCCTCGACGCGGTCGGCCAGGCCACCGAGTCGCTGGGCCTGTAGCCCGGCGCGCGGCGCCCCGCCACGCGGGCGGGTCGGCCGCGCCAGATGAAGGAACCGGCTGAGCGGCCGGTGCCGCGGCCGTCCCGCCGCAAAGGTCGTGGTGGACCGGCGGGCGGCGGGCGGCCATCGGCCGCGTCAACCGGTGCGGAGGCGTCCCGGTCGGCGCCGCGCTCTCCTGCCGCACGGTCGTGGTGGACCGGTGGGCGGGTGCGGCGGCGGACCGCGACGCGGCGACGGCGAGCCCTCTCGGACGCTCCGAGGGGGCTCGCCGCTGTGCTGGGGCGGGCGGACCGGATCCGGCCACCGCCGCCGCACACCGAGAGAACTGTGTCGTAAATCACAACAAGCGGAGTTGCCGGATGATCTTCCGGCGCAGTGTCACCTTGCGGCTTCCGTCGGGGAACAGGCGTACCCGGGCAAGTTCCCATTTCCCGTACTCGGCCTGGTCGGTCAGCGCCTGTCGGGTGGCGTTACGCGACGTGCCGCGCGGGAAGCGGATCTCCCGGTATTCGTACTCAAGCATCATTCTTATTCTGCGACCGCCATGCGCGTTCGTGCCATACCGTTCGTACACGTGAGCGCCGCGACGCCGCGGCCGGCCGCCGCCCGCCGCGGCGCGGGAGCGACCGATCACGCCGACGCGGGCGGCGCGGCGCGGTGTCGTCGGTTACCGTCAGTGGCTGGGAATCCATCGGCCGGCGATCCGCGTTGACCGGTCGCACACAGACAGCGCAAGGCGAGATGTAGGGGAAGAGCGTGCCACCCAAGAAGGGCAGCGCCGGCGACAACGGCTCGAACGACAGTGAGCGGCGGGGCGGCAACCGCCTCGTCATCGTCGAGTCGCCCGCCAAGGCGAAGACCATCGCCGGCTACCTCGGCCGGGGATACGTCGTGGAGTCCAGCATCGGCCACATCCGCGACCTGCCCACCAAGGCCGCCGAGATCCCGGCGCGCTACAAGGGTGAGCCGTGGGCGCGGCTCGGTGTCGACGTCGACCACGACTTCGAGCCCCTCTACGTCGTCAACACCGACAAGAAGTCTCAGGTCAAGCGGCTCAAGGAGCTGCTGAGCGAGGCCGACGAACTCTTCCTCGCCACCGATGAGGACCGCGAGGGCGAGGCCATCGCCTGGCACCTGCGCGAGGAGCTCAAGCCCAAGGTCCCCGTCCGGCGCATGGTCTTCAACGAGATCACCAAGGACGCCATCCGCCGCGCCGCCGAGAACACCCGCGACCTCAACCTCCGGCTGGTCAACGCCCAGGAGACCCGGCGCATCCTCGACCGCCTCTACGGCTACGAGGTCTCGCCGGTCCTGTGGAAGAAGGTCATGCCCAAGCTGTCGGCGGGCCGGGTGCAGTCGGTGGCCACCCGCCTGGTGGTCGAGCGCGAGCGCGAGCGGATCGCGTTCGTGCCCGCCGACTACTGGGGCGTCAAGGCGGTCTTCGACTCCGTGTCGGGCCGGGGCACCGGCGACGACCCCGCCGCCTTCACCGCCCACCTGGTGTCGGTCGACGGCGCCCGCGTGGCCGTGGGCCGCGACTTCACCAGCGCCGGCGAGCTCCGTTCGGCCGCGGGCGTGCTGCACCTGGACGAGGACGCGGCGCGCGGCCTGGTGCGCCGGCTCGACGGCAGCGACTTCGCGGTCCGCACGGTCGAGAGCAAGCCCTACAAGCGCTCGCCCTACGCGCCGTTCCGCACCACCACCCTCCAGCAGGAGGCGTCGCGCAAGCTGAACCTGTCGTCCAAGCAGACCATGCAGGTGGCCCAGCGGCTCTACGAGAACGGCTTCATCACCTACATGCGCACCGACAGCACCACGCTGTCGGAGAGCGCCGTGGCCGCGGCGCGCGACCAGGCCACCCGCCTCTACGGCGCCGACTACGTCCCCGCCAAGCCGCGCGTCTACGCCAGCAAGGTCAAGAACGCCCAGGAGGCCCACGAGGCCATCCGCCCCGCCGGCGACACCTTCCGCACGCCCGCCGAGACCGGCCTGTCGGGCGCGGAGTTCCGCCTCTACGAGCTGATCTGGAAGCGCACCGTCGCCTCCCAGATGAAGGACGCCGTGGGCGAGTCGGTCACGGTGAAGGTCGAGGGCACCTCCAGCACAGGCGAGGTCGCGGAGTTCACCGCCACCGGCAAGATCATCAGCTTCCACGGGTTCCTCAAGGCCTACGTCGAGGGCTCCGACGACCCCAACGCCGAGCTGGACGACCGCGAGCGCCGCCTGCCCCCGATGGAGGAGGGCGACCCCCTCAAGGCCGAGGCCCTGGAGGCCGAGGGCCACAGCACCCGCCCGCCGGCGCGCTACACCGAGGCGAGCCTGGTCAAGGAGCTGGAGGACCGCGAGATCGGCCGGCCCTCCACCTACGCCTCGATCATCGGCACCATCCTCGACCGCGGCTACGTGTTCAAGAAGGGCTCGGCCCTGGTGCCGTCGTTCCTGGCGTTCGCGGTGGTGCAGCTGATGGAGCGGCACTTCGGCAACCTGGTCGACTACGA
The DNA here is from genome assembly GCF_013410565.1 of Streptomonospora nanhaiensis. Taxonomy (NCBI): domain Bacteria; kingdom Bacillati; phylum Actinomycetota; class Actinomycetes; order Streptosporangiales; family Nocardiopsidaceae; genus Streptomonospora; species Streptomonospora nanhaiensis. Next base: position 3,136,934 of record NZ_JACCFO010000001.1, on the reverse strand, counting down.
CTTCACCGCGCGCATGGAGGACATGCTCGACGACATCGCCCGCGGCGAGACCGAGAGCGTGCCGTGGCTGCGCCGGTTCTACTTCGGCGCCGAGGAGGAGACCGGCCTCAAGACGCTGGTCGACGACCAGCTCAGCGAGATCGACCCCAAGGAGGTCAGCTCCTTCCCGCTGGCCGGCACCGACATCGTCATCCGGGTCGGCCGCTACGGCCCCTACATGGAGCGCCTGAGCGACGGCCAGCGGGTGAACATCCCCGAGGACATCGCCCCCGACGAGCTGACCCCCGAGAAGGCCGAGGAGCTGTTCGCCCAGCCCAGCGGCGACCGCGAACTGGGCACCGACCCTGAGACCGGGCGGCGGATCGTGGCGCGCAACGGCCGCTTCGGCCCCTACGTCACCGAGGTGCTGGAGGAGCCCGACGACTCCGCCGAGGCGGGCGGGGCCAAGGCCAGGTCCAAGGCGAAGGCGCAGGCCAAGCCGCGCACCGCCTCGCTGCTGAAGTCGATGTCGCTGGACACGGTCACGCTGGAGGACGCGCTGCGGCTGCTGTCCCTGCCGCGCGTGGTCGGCGAGATCGACGGCGAGGAGGTCACCGCGCAGAACGGCCGGTTCGGCCCCTACCTGCGCAAGGGCACCGACAGCCGCTCCCTGGAGACCGAGGAGCAGATGTTCACGGTCACCATCGAGCAGGCCCGCGAGCTGTTCTCCAAGCCCAAGCAGCGCGGGCGGCGCGCGGCGGCCGCGGCGCCGCTGCGCGAGCTGGGCAACGACCCCGAGACCGGCAAGCCGATGGTGATCAAGGACGGCCGGTTCGGCCCCTACGTCACCGACGGCGAGACCAACGCCTCGCTGCGCAAGGGCGACGAGGTGGAGTCCATCACCGACGCCCGCGCGGCCGAGCTGCTGGCCGAGCGGCGGGCCAAGGCCCCGGCGAAGAAGGCGCCCGCCAAGCGGAGCACCGCGAAGAAGTCCGCCACCACCACGGCCAAGAAGCCGGCGGCCAAGGCGAGGTCGGGCGCCGGCGCCAAGGACGGCACGCCCAAGGGCGGCGCGGGCGCCTAGCGCGGGCCGTACGGATACGCGCCCTGCCGCGCGCGGCGCCCCCGGCGGGGTCCCGCCTCCGCCGTGCCACCGGAGCCCCGGCGGGCGTGGTCGGCGGAGCCGGTCCGCCGCACGGAGGCCGGCAGGGCGCCGCGCCGGTCCCCGCCCGGCCGCGTGCCGGGGTGGCGCCCGCACCGCCCCGGCAGTACAGTTCCGCGAACGCTGTATCGCCCCGCGGGGCGGCGGCGCCCGCGAGCGCCGCACGCCCGCGCCGAGCGCGCGGCCGCCTTCTTCACGTTTCGCACTAGGCTGGCGCTGGAGTCCCGGCGCCGCCGCACCGTCCGGCCCCGTCGGGCCGCCGCACCATCCGGCCTCGGCCGTCGCACAGCCCACGTCCCCGTATCAGAACAGTCGATACCCTCACCGCTATGAGCAGATCTGCCCCCTTTGGAGCGCCGGGCGAAGCGCGCGGTGTCCTCGCGATCAAGCCGTTCCGCCGCCTGTGGATCTCGCTGTCGCTCTCCAGTCTCGGCGACTGGCTCGGCCTGCTCGCTCTTGTCGCGCTGGCCGCGGTCCTCACCCGCGACCTCGACCCGCTGACGCGGTCCTACGCGATCGCGGGCGCCGCCGCCGTGAAGCTCGGCCCGCCGGTGCTGCTGAGCCCGCTCAGCGGGCTGCTCGCCGACCGGTTCGACCGGCGCCTGACCATGGTCGCCGCCGACGCCCTGCGCGGCCTCCTCTACCTCTCCATCCCCATCGCAGGGCGGCTGGACTGGCTGCTGATCGCCGGCTTCCTCGCCGAGCTCGCCGCCCTGGCGTGGACCCCGGCCAAGGACGCCGCGCTCACCGACCTGGTCCCCAAGAAGAAGGTGCCGCAGGCCGCCCGCCTGGGCCTGCTGACCGCCTACGGCGCCGCCCCGGTGGCCGCCGCGCTGTTCGCGCTGCTGGCGTCGCTGAGCTGGCTCATCGGCGCCGCGCTGCCGGGCGGCCGGGCGCCCGCGGGCGACGCTTTCCTCAACCCGCAGGCCGACGCCGCGCTCTACGCCGCCGGGGTGGTGTTCGTCGCCGCCGCCGTCACGGCCTGGCTGCTGCCGGCCTCGCGCCGCGAGAGCCTGGAGACCCCGCCGACCGCCGCGCCCAAGCCGAGCGCGTCGGCGGCCACCCGCGAGGTCCCGGTGGCGCCCCCGCCCGACAACGAGCGCACCACGCCGCTGCGCACCACCGACCCGCTGGCCAACGAGCGCACCGCGCCGCTGGCCACCACGGGCGGGCACGCCGCCGAGAGCAACGAGCGCACCGCGCCGCTGGCCACCACCGGCGAGCAGGCCGCGGCCGGCGACGACCGCACCGCGCCGCTGGTGCCCGCCGGGGCCGAGATCCCGCCGGGCCCGGAGCTGCCGCCCGGTCCGGGTGCCCAGCGCCCGGCCAAGGAGCGCTTCCGCCCCGAGAACCTGCTGCGCACCCTGTGGCAGGGCGGCCGGTTCGCCGCCACCACGCCGCTGGTGCGCGGGCTGCTGACCGGTATGGCCGGCGTCTTCCCGGCCGTCGCGGCGGTGGCGGGCGTGGGCCGCGTGCACGCGGCCGGCCTGGGCGCGGGCAACGCCGGGTTCGCCGTGCTGTTCGGCGCGGCGTTCGCGGGCATGGCGCTGGGCATGATGGCCGGGCCGCGCATCCTGCGCCACCTGAGCCGGGCCCGCCTCTTCGGCGTCGGGATCGCCGCCTCCGGCCTCGCGCTGCTGGTCACCGGGCTCATCCCGAACATGGCGCTGGCCGCGGTGCTGGTGACCGCGGCGGGTGTGGCGGCCGGCGTCTCCTGGGTCACCGGGCTGACCCTCATGGCCCAGGAGCTGGAGGACGACGTCCGCACCCGCACGCTGGGCTACCTCAGCGCCGTGGCGCGCGCCCAGCTGCTGCTCGTCATGGTCGCCGCGCCGCTGCTGGCCGCCGCCGTCGGCGACCACACGCTGCGGCTGGGCGAGCTGACGTATGAGTTCCTGGGCACCGGCGCGGTGCTGCTCATCGCCGCCGTGGCGGTCCTGGCGGCCGGGTTCCTGGCCGCGCGCCGGGTCGACACCGGCGCCGACGTCCCGCTGCGCCGGGAGCTGTTCGCCGCGCTGCGCGGCGTGCCGCTGCCGGCCGACACCGCCGAGGAGGAGCGGCCGCCGGGCACCTTCATCGTCCTGGAGGGCGGCGAGGGCGCCGGGAAGTCCACGCAGGTGGGACAGCTGTCGGTGTGGCTGCGCGAGGAGGGCTTCGAGGTCGTCTCGACCCGCGAGCCCGGCTCCACCAAGCTGGGCATGCGGCTGCGCGCGCTGCTGCTGGACCGCGAGCACACCGGCATGTCGGCGCGGGCCGAGGCGCTGCTGTACGCGGCCGACCGGGCCGAGCACGTCTCCAAGGTCATCCTCCCGGCGCTGCGGCGCGGTGCGATCGTCATCAGCGACCGCTACATCGACTCCACACTCGCCTACCAGGGCGCCGGCCGCGAACTGGTGCGCGAGGAGGTCGAGCGGATCAACGAGTGGGCCACCGGCGAGTTGGCGCCCGACCTGACCGTCCTGCTGGACATCCCGCCGGACGAGGGCCTGGCCCGGCTGGGCGGCAGCACCGACCGCATGGAGGCGGAGTCCGCGGAGTTCCACGCGCGGGTCCGCAAGGGCTTCCGCGACCTGGCCGACCGCGACCCCGCCCGCTACCTGGTGCTGGACGCCCGCGAGCCCGCCGAGGAGATCACCCGCGCGATCCAGCGGCGGCTGCGGCCGATCCTGCCCGACCCGGTGCCCAAGGACGCCGAGGCGATCACCGGCATGCTGCCCACGATCAAGGACTAGCGCCGCGGCGCCGCCGCGTACCGGCCGCCGAGGGGTCCGCCCCTCGGCGGCCGGCGTGCTTCCACGGGGCCGGGTCGGCGCGGTGCCGCCGGGCGGGGGTGTCGGCGGGACTGCCTATGCTGGGTCGGGTGAGCGTCTTCGATGACCTGGTCGGCCAGGACTCCGTGGTCGACCAGCTGCGCGGTGCCGTGCGCGGGGCCGGCGGCCTGCTGGCCGGCGGCGCCGGCGAGGGCATGACCCACGCCTGGCTCTTCACCGGCCCGCCGGGGTCGGGCCGCGCCGAGGCCGCGCGCGCCTTCGCCGCCGCCCTCCAGTGCCCAGAGGCACCCGACACCGGCTGCGGCCGCTGCGACTCCTGCCACCAGGTGATGGCCGGCACCCACCCCGACGTGCTCTACGTGCGGCCCAGCGGGCTCAGCTTCGGCGTCGACAAGACCCGCGAACTCGTGCTGCGCGCCGCGTCGCGGCCCACCGGCGGCCGGTTCCGGATCGTGCTGTTCGAGGACGCCGACCGCGCCACCGAGGCCGCGTCCAACGCCCTGCTCAAGGCGGTCGAGGAGCCCTCGCCGCGCACCGTGTGGCTGCTGTGCACGCCCACCGCCGAGGACCTGCTCGTCACCATCCGCTCGCGCTGCCGCCTGGTGACCCTGCGCACCCCGCCCACCCAGGCGGTCGTCGACCTGCTCGTCAACCGCCACGGGGTGGCCCCCGACCAGGCGGCCGAGGCCGCGCGGGCGGCCGCCGGGCACGTGGAGCGCGCCCGGCAGCTGGCCACCGACCCCGCCGCGCGCGAGCGCCGCTCGGAGGTCCTGGCCATCCCGGCGCGCTTGGACGGCACGGGTGCGTGCGTGGCCGCCGCCGCCCGCCTCTACGAGCTGGCCGAGGCCGAGGCCAAGGCCACCACCGCCGGCCTTGACGACCAGGAGCGCTCCGACCTCAAGGCCGCCTTCGGCGAGGGCTCCACCGGCAAGGGCGTGGCCAAGGCCGTGCGCGGCGCGGCCGGGGCGCTGAAGGACCTTGAGGAGCAGCAGAAGCGGCGGGCCACGCGCATCAAGCGCGACACCTACGACCTCGCGCTGATGGACCTGGTGGCGTTCTACCGCGACGTGCTGGCCGTGCAGCTGGGCGCGCGGGTGGAGCTGTCCACGGCCGCGCACCAGGTCGACCTCCAGCGGGTCGCCCGCTCCTCCACGCCCGAGTCCACCCTGCGCCGCATCGACGCCGTCATGACCTGCCGCGCCCGGATCGCCGCCAACGTGCACCCGCAGATCGCCATGGAGGCCATGACCGCCGCCCTGTACCAGGGCTGACCCCTCCCACCGGGCGGGCCGGGCGCACAGCCTGTGGACAACCGGCGCGCGGGCGGGCGCGGCGCGGCTAGGGTTGCGGCGTGGACATGGGGACGGTGGCCGAACCCGCGGTGCGCCGCGGCCCGCGCGCGCGGCGCGCGGCCTGCGCGGCACTTGCTCTGGCGGTGGTGCTCGCGGGCTGCGGCGGGCCCAACCGCCCCGGCGGCTCCGAGGACGCCCCCGGCGGCCTGGCCGCGTTCTACGACCAGGAGATCGCCTGGTCCGACTGCGGCGACGGCTTCGAGTGCGGCGCGTTCGAGGTCCCGCTCGACTACGCCGACCCCGGGGGCGAGCGCCTTGACATCGCGGTGCGCCGCCTGCCCGCGGCCTCCGGCGACCCGCTGGGCTCCCTGGTCGTGAACCCCGGCGGGCCGGGCGGCTCGGGCTTCGACTACGCCGCCATGGCGCCCTCCGCCGTCAGCGCCGACGTGCGCGACCGCTTCGACGTGGTCGGCTTCGACCCCCGCGGCGTGGGGCGCAGTTCGCCGATCACCTGCCTGGAGCCCGCCGCCATGGACGACTTCCTCGGCGTCGACTACCTCAGCCGCGACGGCGACTCCGACCCCGCCGAACTCACCGCCGCGGGCGTGGCCGAACTCGTCGACACCAACCGCGCCTTCGTCGCCGGCTGCCGCGAGCGCGCCGGCGAGCTGATGCGCCACCTGGGCACCGCCAACGTCGCCCGCGACATGGACGTCCTGCGCGCCGCCCTGGGCGACCACCGCCTGACCTACCTCGGCAAGTCCTACGGCACCTACCTCGGCGCCCACTACGCCGACCTGTTCCCCGACCGCGTGCGTGCGCTGGTCCTCGACGGCGCCATGGACCCCTCCCTGGACGTGGTCGACCTCGGCGTGCAGCAGGCCCAGGGCTCCGAGACCGCGCTGCGCGCGTTCACCGCCCACTGCCTGGACCTCCCCGACTGCCCGCTGGGCGGCTCCGGCGACTCCGTGGAGTCCGGCATCGACCGCATCGAGGACATGCTCGACACCGCCGGGCGGCGCCCGCTGCGCAACGGCCTCGACAACGGCCTTGAGGCCCGCCGCTCGTGGCTGGAGCTGGGCGTGCTCTCGGCCCTCTACAGCGAGTCCTACTGGCCCCGGCTGAGCACCGCACTGGCCGACGCCTTCGACGGCGACGGCACCGGACTCCTGCGGCTGGCGGGCGACCTCTACAACCGCGACGACCCCCGGCACTACGCCAACTACACCTCGGCGCTGGTGGCGGTGAACTGCTCCGACCGCCCCGCGCCGCGCGCCGTCGACGCCTACACCGATGCCGTCGCCGACGCCGAGGACGCCTCGCCGGTCTTCGGCGCCGGCCTCACCTGGGGTGCGCTCACCTGCGCCTACTGGCCCCAGGACGCGGTCGCCGACCCCGAGCCGCTGGACGCCCCCGGCGCCGCGCCCATCCTGGTGGTGGGCACCACGCGCGACAACGCCACCCCCTACGCGTGGGCCGAGGCCCTGGCCGGCGACCTTGACTCCGGCGTCCTGCTCACCCGCGAGGGCGACGGCCACACCGCCTACCTGCGAGGCGACCCCTGCGTGGACACCGCCGTCGACACCTACCTCCTGCGCGCCGACCCGCCCGCCGACGGCACCGTCTGCCCCGAGTAGCCCCCGCCCCGACCGCCCCCGAATCCGTGTACCGGCCCGCCGCCGGAACACGTTAGACTGGGCACCGCCCCGCTGGTCGGGGCCGTGCCGCCTTAGCTCAGTCGGTAGAGCGATTCACTCGTAATGAATAGGTCGTCGGTTCGATTCCGACAGGCGGCTCCGCCCAAGGCCCCCTCCGGTCCCCGGAGGGGGCCTTCGCCGTGTCAGCGGCGCGGGTCCGCGGCCCGGTCCCGTGGGGCGCTCCCGCGCGCCCGCCCCCTTCCCGTGCGGGACGGCGGGGCGCGCGTGCGGCTGAGGGGCGCTGGCGTGGGTACAGGCCCGGTATGAGCCTGCTGATGATGCTGCTGGCCCTGCTGGGCGCGGTGGCCGTGCTGGGGCTGGGGAGTTGGGTGACCGGTCGGCTGCGGCGCTCGGGCGGGGCGGTCGACGACGGCGGGGCGCCCGCGCCGGCCGTGGAGGCGGCGGGGGCCGTGCCGCCCGCGGGCGGCTACACCCTGCTGGAGGAGCCGGGCGCGCCCGCGGTTCCGCTGTCGGCGGAGGACGTGGAGCGGGTGCGGGCGCTGCTCGCCCAGGGGCGCGGCAACGAGGCCGTCGGCGCGGTGCGCGACGCCACCGGCGCCGACGAGGAGCGTGCTGCGCACATCGTGCGGCGGATCCGCGCCACCGGCCGCCCGTGATGGCCACGACAGGCCATCCCGGCGGGAATTGAATTCATTTCACTCTGGAAATTCCGGCATTCCTGTCCTGTTTTATGGCGATGTGGCGGTGTGGGCGACCGGCTTCGCCACAAAACGGAATTTCGGCGCGTTCCCCTGCTGGAGAAACGGCGGGAAAGTGCACTGACGTGCACGAAAGTGCGTATGAGCGGAGTTGATCAAGATGTGCGCTGGGTGCGGCCGCTGGTGGATTGCTCCACCGGTGATCATCCTGTAATCTCGGCTGTGTCGGGCTGGAGAAGGAGGTACATCGCACCTCCTCGGCCGCGCGGAGCGCTCTGGCGCCCGCCCGCTCGCCCGGATCCACTTATAGGAGACGCGGGATCCTCCCGCAGGGTTTTCGCCTTCTCAAGTACGAATGAGCTACGTTCCTTCGTCGCTCGTCTACCCGAGAACGAAAAGACCCCGGCCTTGGTGCTGGCACACCAGAAGCCGGGGTGCGAACTGTTCGACCCAGATGCACGGACAGCACACCTTCAGCACATCTCAAAGGAGACTGATGTCAAACAAGTTCGATTGGCAGGATAACATTCCCACTCAGTCCGAGGAAACCCGCGCCGAGCACCGGAGTGCCCCCGGCCGTGCCGACAGCCCTGGTCACGGCCCCGACGGTGCCGATTCCGGCTGCGACCGCTCCTACCATTTCTTCGGCTCCGGGCCCAACGCCCCCGCCTACGTCTGCCGCGACGGCGAGCACCCGCAGTGGCTGCTGACCGTCGCCGACACCGCCTGCGCGCTGAACGTCTCGGTGCGCACGGTACGCGAGCTGATCGCCTGCGGCGACCTCGCCTCGGTCAAGATCCGCCGCAACCGCCGGATCGAATGGCGCGCCCTCCGGTCCTACATCGAGCGCCAGGCGCGGGTCGCCGAAAACCCGCGGCCGGCCGACGACCGGGCGTAAGGCGGTGGCCCCCGCGACCGAGCCCTGCCGGCCGCCGCGCGCGCGGCGGCCTACCTGCCCATCCTGCACCGCACGCGCGTCGACTCCGCCGTGGCGGTCGAGCGCCGCCGCCCGGACGAGCTGAGCGCGCTGCGCGCGGCCGTCGAGAGCCTGCGCGACCGCGGGCGCTGACCCCGCCCCCAAGTCCGGCGGCCGTCCGGTCCCCCTCCGGGCGGCCGCCGTCCCTCCTCCGCCGCCCGCGCGCCGCCCTAGGCGCGGGGCAGCACGTCCCGCAGTCCGGGGAACGCCTCAAGGTAGCCCTCCAGCAGCGCGCGCGCCCTGCCCACCGACCCCACCAGCGGGTGCGTGGCGAACGCCCGCAGCGCCCGCGCCCGCGACCCCGTGCGAACGGCCGCCAGCACGTCGCGCTCCACCCCCTTCACCGTCTGGACCAGGCCGAGCTGGTGCCCGCTCAGCGGCGCCACCGCCAGCGGCCGCGCGCCGTTGGCGTCGACCACACAGGGCACCTCGACCACCGCGTCGTCGTCCAGGCCGGCGAGCGCGCCCCGGTTGCGCACGTCGAGCACCAGCCGCGCCGGCTCGTCCAGCGCCACCGCCCGCATCACCGCCAGCGCCACCTCCTCGTAGCCGCCGCCGGCCAGGTCCTCCTCGGCGCGGTCCACGCCGCCCGCCGCGCGGCGGTTGTCGGCCATGTAGCCGCGCTCGCGCTCCAGCCGCGCCCGCTCCCACAGCTCCAGCGCGGCCTCGGGGCGCTCGGCCGCCTCCCGGTAGAACCCGCGCTGCTGGGCCGCCAGCTCCTCGCCGCGCGTGCGGCCCGCCCGCGCGGCCTCCGCCGCCGCGGCCTCCGCCTCGCGCGACCAGTAGTAGTAGTGCAGGTACTCGTTGGGCAGCGCCCCCAGCGCGCGCAGCCACTCCGCGCCGAACAGCCGCCCCTCCTCGAAGGACTCCAGCGCGGCGGTGTCGGCCAGCAGGTCGGGCAGCCGATCGCGCCCGCCGCTGCGCAGCCCGCGCAGCCAGCCCAGGTGGTTGAGGCCCGCGTAGTCGAGTTCGACCCGCGCGGGGTCCAGGCCCAGCGCGCGGGCGGCGCGCCGGCCCAGGCCCACGGGGGAGTCGCAGATGCCGATGACGCGGTCGCCCAGCACCGCCGACATCGCCTCGGTGACCAGCCCGGCCGGGTTGGTGAAGTTGACGACCCAGGCGCCGGGCGCCCGCTCGGCGACGGTGCGGGCGATGCGCTCGGCTACGGGCACGGTGCGCAGCCCGTAGCTGATTCCGCCCGCCCCGACCGTCTCCTGCCCGAGCACCCCCGCCCCCAGCGCCACGCGCTCGTCGCTGACGCGGCCCGCCATGGCCCCCACGCGGACGGCCGAGAACACCACCCCGCTGCCCTCGACCGCCCGCCCGAGGTCGGTCTCGACCCGTACCGTCAGCGGCGGCTCGCCGTGTGCCGCGCGGTGCGCGTCGCGCTGGCGCTCCAGCACCGCGCCGATGCCGCGCAGCCGGTGCTCGTCGGTGTCGTGCAGCACCACCTCGGTCACCACGGCGCCGCCCCGCAGGGTGTCGGCCAGCAGCGCGCGGTGCACCAGGGGCACCCGGAACCCGCCGCCGCCCAGGATCGCCAGCCGCACCTTCGTGTCTCCTTTCCGCCGGTGGCGCCGTCATGATCACCGTAGTGTGCCCGGGGATGCGGGTGGCGCGGGTGTGCCGGGAGGGTCCGGCTTGCGTACCCTGCACACCTGGACACAGGTAACGGGGCCGGCGATTGCGGGGATGACCATGGCGGTGGACGCGCACACGCCCGTGGACGGGCAGACGGGCGGCGAGGCGGGCAGGGCGCGCCGGGCGGGCAAGGCGCACCGGCCCGCCAAGCCCCACCTCTCGGGCAAGGCCAGGGGCAAGCTGGAGTCGGCGCCCCTGGTGGGCAAGCCGCACGACGTGCTCGCCGGCAACCGCGCGGCCGACGGCCCCGCGATCGACCTCGCGCTGAGCGGCACGGTCTTCTTCGACATCGTGCTCACCGGCCTGGCCGCGCCGCCCGCCTCGGGCACCGAGGTCGGCGCCGAGGGCATGGGCTCCTGCCCGGGCGGGGTGGCCAACCTCGCGGTGGCGGCCTCGCGGCTGGGCCTGCGCACGGCGGTCGCCGCCGCCTTCGGCGAGGACGTCTACGGCGACTTCGTCTGGGAGACCCTGGAGACCCAGGAACGGGTGGACCTGTCGGCGTCGCGCCGCATCCCCAACTGGCACTCGCCGTTCACCGTCTCCCTGGCCTACCGGGGCGACCGCAGCATGGTGACCCACGAGCACCCCTCGCCGGTGCCCCAGGAGGAGATGGCCTGCGCCCTGCCGCGGGCCCGCGCGGCGTTCGTCAGCCTCGACGAGGACCACGGCGTGCCGAAGTGGGCGCGCGATCAGGCGGAGTACGGGGCCCGGATCTTCGCCGACGTGGGGTGGGACGACAGCGGGGCCTGGAGCGGGTCGGTGCTGGAGCAGTTGCGGTACTGCCACGCGTTCATGCCCAACGCCATCGAGGCGATGTCCTACACCCGCACCGGAAGTCCCGCCTCGGCGCTGTCGGCGCTGGCGGAGTACGTGCCGGTGGCGGTGGTCACCGACGGCCCGCGCGGCGCGCTCGCCGTGGACCAGTGCACGGGGGAGTCGGCCGAGGTCGAGGGGCTGGTGCTGGAGGCCATCGACACCACCGGCGCGGGCGACGTGTTCGGCGCGGCGTTCATCGTCGGGACGCTGGCGCACTGGCCGCTGGAACAGCGGCTGCGCTTCGCCAACCTGGCGGCGGCGCTGTCGCTGCAGCACACCGGCGGCTCGCTGTCGGCGCCCGGCTGGGCCGACATCGCGGCCTGGTGGGGGCAGGTGCACGCGGGCCGCTCCGAGGCCGACCGGCGGCTGGCGCGCGACTACGGCTTCCTGGCCGACCTGGTACCGCTGCCGTGGCTGCCCACCGACCGGCGCCGCGCCAGCGCCACCATCGGCCTGCGCCACTAGCCGACCGGGGCCGCCAGCGTCGGCGCCCAGGGGGCGCGGGCGCCGCACGGCGGAGCGCCGGACCGCGGCGCGCGGCCCGGCCGTCAGCGGGTCGAGCCGCGCTGGCGCTGCCACCAGCCCCACGCGGCGGTGACGACGAAGAGCACCGCCGCCAGGACGGTCAGCCAGATGAGGCCCCGGACGACCGCGCCGAGGATCGCCAGGACGAGCCAGATCGCCAGCAGGATGAGGACCAGGCGGAGCACGGCGGACCTCCTTCTCCACTCGGGGTACGGACCCCGCGGCCGCTACCCCGCACCGCGGCGCGCATGCGGAAGGCGCCCGCCGCCCGGGGCTGGCGGCTCCCCGCATCGCCGCGCCGGGGCGCAGCGGGTCAGTCGGCGCCGTCGGCCCGCACCACGCCGGACTCGTACGCCGCGATCACCAGTTGCGCGCGGTCCCGGGCGCCGAGCTTGGCCAGCAGCCGACCGATGTGGGTCTTGACCGTTGCCGCGCCCACGTGCGGCTCGGCGGCGATCTCGGCATTGGACAGCCCGCGCGCCGCCGGCACCAGCACATCGCGCTCCCGCGCGGTGACCGCCTCCGGCAGGGCACCCGCGCCGGAGCCAGCGCCGCCGCACCCACCGGCCCGAGCACGCGCGACCGCCACGCGCCGAAGGCCGGCACCACCCACCCGGCGAGGACGGCCGCGTTCAGCGCGCTGACGACGTGGTAGGCGCCGTAGCCCTCGGTGGCACCGCTGGACCGCTGGACCGCACGAGTTGGAAGGCCAGGTGGCCCGCGCCGGCGTGGAACGCCCGGGCGAACAGGCCCAGCAGCGTCAGCGTGCCTCCCCAGGCGGCGAGTCCGGGGTGGTGCCGGCCGATGCGGGCGGCCACGGCGACCACGGCCGGCCCCAGCAGCACGGTGGCGGCGACCACGGCGCTGTAGGCCGCCGCCATCCGGGCGGGGTGCGCGGCGGGTCAGCCGGCGGTCAGTCGGTGTGCGTGTAGGGCCAGGTGCCGTCGACGACCGTGCCGTGGCCGGGGCGGCGCTTGTCGAGCCACTCCTGGCGGTCGCGCGCGAAGGCGGCGGCCCACTCGACCTGGCGCTGGTGCAGCACGGGCAGGTCGAGGGCGGCGATCTCGGGGCGGCGGGCGCCGATCTCGCGGGCCAGGGCCAGGCACGCCGACGCGTCGCCGCTGGCGGTGTGGGCGTCGTGGAGGTCGACCCCGTAGAACTCGCACATGGCCGAGAGGTTGCGCGGGCCCCGGCGGTAGGGGTCGGCGCCGCGGTCGATGACCAGGGGGTCGATGATCGGTGCGGGCGCGGCGCCGCCGAGCCGGTCGGTCAGCGGCGTGAGGTCGTGCCGCTTCAGCTCGCCCGCGAGGACCCGGAGGTCGAAGGGGGCGTTGAAGATGACGAGGCCGCGCTGGGCGAGGAGGTGGGTGCAGACGGCGTCGGCGATCTCCTCCAGCGCCTTGACGGCGGGCATGCCCTCGGCGCGGGCGCGTTCGTTGGTGATGCCGTGGACGGCGATGGCGTCGTCGGGGATGCGGCGGTCGCCGGGGTCGACCAGCCACGTGCGGGCGGTGCCCGAGGAGTCGACCATGGCGGCCGAGACCAGGAACGCCTCGCGGGGGTCGCGCGAGGAGGTCTCGCAGTCGAAGCCGGCGAGGACGCCGGTGTGCCAGCCGAGGTGGTCGGCGCGCGGAGGGGGAGTGGGGCGCGGCTCGTGTTCGGCGCAGTAGGTGCGCCACCGGCCGTCCTGCTTGAGGACGACCCCCGCCTCGGCCTCGACCGAGGTGCCGCAGCTGGTACAGGTGCCCGGGTAGCGGTTGCGCATGGTGTCCCCCTGCTTTCTTCGAGTCCCGGTCATGCTAGCGGCGGGCACCGACGATCCCGCGCAGCTCAGGGGTTCCGCGCACGCCGGGGGCCCCGCGGCCGGCCCGGGCGGCGGTCCGGCGGCGGGCGGGCGCGGCGGGCGGGCGCGGGTGAGGGCATAGCGGGGCGGAGCGCGGGGTAGCGCGCGCGGTGTCGGCGGTGAATCCGCAGGTCACCGCGTTGCCGGCCCGGCCGGGGCGGTGGCGGCGACATGAGCCCCCGTCACGCGGGTAGACACCCGTAACGCGCGGTTCCTCCCGGTGGATGATTCGCGCATGGAGCACCCGGAACCCGACCGTCGCGGCCGATCCGACCGCGCGAACGCAGAGAAGGGGAGACCATGAGCCTGGATGAAGCGGGACGCCAGCTGGAGGCCGCCATCCACGACGCCCGCGTGTCGTTCGACTGCATCGCCCTGGGCGAGCTGGAACGGGCGCACACCAACGCCATCACCGCCCGCGCGGCCGTGGACGCGGCGGAGTACGCGATCCGCGTGGAGGTCGAGCGGCGCAAGCACGAGGGGGAGAGCCCGGTGGCGACGGACGACATCGGCCCCTCGCCGGTGGAGGCGCCGTCCCCGGAGGGCCAGGTGGAGTAGCGGCGGACGCCGGGCTGACCAGGCCGGTCGGGCGGAGCGGTCCGCACGATGCGGGCGGGCGGAGTACGGGGGAGTGGAGCGGCGGGGGCGTCCGCACCCGCCGCGCGGCGCACCGGGACCCGGGGGCTGGGTGTGCCGGTCCGCGCCGCAGTCGTAGGCGGAGCGCGCCCGCCGCCCCGGCAGGGGGCGCCGGGCGCACTCCGCTGCGTGCGCGCGGGTGCGGCGCGCCCGCGGGTCCGTGTTGCCGCCGGCCTCGGGGGCGACTCCGCTCCGGCGGGTCCTCGGATGTGCCCGGGCGTGCGCCTCGCCGCCCTTCGGCGACCCCTCCACGCGTGGTGGAACGGACCCCTGGAGCGGGCGCGTGTCCGGCCTTCCCCGGCGGCCGCGCCGCCGGCGGGCGCGGTGGCGGATCGGCCGAGCGGGGCGCTTCGGACCTTCGTCCCATCGAACGTCTGTACTACTGTCGGGTATGCTGTATTGCATGCCTGACCAGCAGTTATCTCCGGATTGGCCGGAGAGCGTGCATCCTCCGGGCTCGGAGTCGTTCGAGCAGACCGCCACCGTGTGGCTGTTCGACCAGGTGCCCGCCGACTACCGGCTGCACGGCGTCCTGCGCCGGCACCCGGTCGCGCTCTCGCGGCTGGCGCGTCAGCATGTGGCGGCCACGCTTGAGGGCGCCCGCCAGGGCTACCGCACGGCCCGCGTGGACCTGCGCGACCACCTGCCGCCCCACGCCCTCGACCAGGTCATGAACGCCTACCAGGCCGAGGGCAAGCGGATGGCGGCCGTCCTGCGGGCGATCGAGGCCGTCGACGACGCCCTGCGCGCGGCGGCGGGAGGCGCGGCGGCCTCGGCGTGACCGCGGGCACACCGCCTGCGCGGGCCGGGGGCCGCGGCCTCGGCGGGGGCCCCGTCCGGTCGGGCCCGCACGCCCGCCCCGCACCCGTGGTCCGGGGCGCGGCGGCCGGGACCGGCGCGGGCGGCGGTGTCAGCGGCCGCTCACGCGTACGAGCAGGGCGGGCTCGTCCCCGGTGTTGACCACGCGGTGCCCGCCGTCCGCCCCCAGGACACGGGTGCGGCCGGGTTCGAGTCCGCGGGCGGCCGCCGCCGAGCGGTCCCCGCCCAGCGCCTCCACGCGCACCCGGCCCCGCGCGAGCCGCAGGGCCGTCTGGTGCCGCCCCTGCGCGGCGGGCAGGACGACGGCGGCGCCGGGGGCCAGGAGCAGGGAGTTCACCCGTGCCCGCCCGGACGCGCCGCGCCGGGCGGCGCGCGGGGCCGGCTGCCAGCGCCCGTGCCGACGCGGCCACAGCGCGTGCCGCTCCAGCGCCGCCGCCGCCTCGCGCGCGGCGGAGACCAGGCGCCCGACCGTGGGCGCGGGGCGCGTGCGCAGGTGCGGGTAGGGCGAGGGCTCCCCGGCGAGGACGATGTCCCCGATCCCGTCCGGCGACAGCGCCGCCGGACGGGCGGACCCGGCCGGGGCCCCGGGCGCCGGGGCGGGATCGGCGGGGCCGATGACGGGCGGCAGGCTGGGCACCACCGGCACGACGACCGGAAGCGGCGTGCGGTCGACGGCGCGCACCGGGCGTTCGAGCGTGCTGGTCGGGGCGGCCGTGGCGGCGGCCTCGTGGGACACGTGGGACATGAGGCGAAAGGTCCTTCAGGGCTGGGCGGCGCCGGACACGCGGAACCGGCGGCGCGGAGTCGGAGAAGGGCCCGGCTCGTGGACCGCGCCACGGCGCGTCGGGCACCGGACGCCGTTGGGCGGAGCGCATGGAGCACGGGCGGCCGGAGCGGATCGACGCGGCGGCGCGGCAGCCGGGAACCCGGAGAGCAGCGGAGGCGTGCGCGCGCCGGCACCCGAGGGGCGCGGCGGCTAGGGCACGGCTGGGATCAGCGGCGGTCGCGGCGGCGCGGACAGCAACACAGACACGGCGCACCGACCACACGGCGAGCGCCGACGGCGCTGCGAGCCATGGTGGATCGAACCGAAAGGGTGCGCGGGTGCATGCGTCACAGCAGATCAGCCCCGCCGCCCCATGTCAAGCCGACCCGTCCGGCCCCCTCCGCCCCCAGCGGGAGCCGTGCGACGGCCCGGCGCACGGCGGCCGCGCGGCTCCGGCGGAGGGCGGCGGGACGGCGCCGGTCACGGCATCCGGCAGCGGCACGGCCCCGGCCCCGCGCGGTGTCGCCGGGCTCAGACCGCCTGGTCGGTGTGCAGGACCTCGTGGCGCCAGCGCTCCCGGGGTTCGGTGTGCAGGTGCCAGTAGTGCTCGGCGATCAGGTCGGGGTCGAAGGCGGTGCCCGCCGCGACCGGGCCGTCCACCGTGACCGAGGCGGCGTGCACGTTGGCGGGGCCGTACTGCAGGTGGAGCAGGTCCACCAGGGTGCGGACCGCCGCCTTGCCCAGGGACAGGCTGGCGTAGGCGGCCTTGGCCCGGGGCATCCCGCCGGTGACGATGAACGTCCCGCCGCCGCGCGCGGCCATGCCGGGGGCGGTGTGGGCCGCCGCCGTGAGGGCGCCCAGCACGTTGACCGCGTAGGTGTCCAGGTGCTCGCGCGCGGACAGGTCGCCGACCGCGTCGGCGCGGACCACCGCCGCGTTGTACACCACGGCGTCGGGCGGCCCGAGCCGCTCGGCCGCCGCGTCCAGGGCGGCGCGCAGCCCGTCCTCGTCGGCGCTGTCGGCGCGCAGGCCCGCGGTCGGCACCCCGAAGGGCGCCAGGGCCGCCTCGGCCGCGCGCACGGTCTGCGCTGTGCGGGCCAGCACGGCCACCGCCATGCCCTCCCGGGCGAACCGGCGGGCCACCGCCTGCCCGATCCCCGGCCCCGCTCCGATGACCACCGCTCCGGACATGTCCCGGCCTCCCCTTGCCGCAGGTGTCGCCCCCGGCCGCCGCCGCGGGCGCGCCCGACGCTAGAAGATGACATCGGTGTGAAGGTCAAGCCTCGTCGCCCGATGCCCGGAATAGAGGGATCTGTCCGGACCAAATTTCGGCAAACGCGTTGCGATGCCGAGGGTTTCGGTGATGGCATAAGAGACCGCCGAGGACCAAAACCGCGCGCTGAACGCAGGTCTGAGCGGGCGTCTGCCGATGAGGATCGTCGCGCCGGAGGTGATCGTTGGGGGGCGGGGGCCACAGCCGGCCCGGGTCAACCGGGGCATCCTCCGCCGCGCCCGGCGCCCGATTGGCGCGGTTTGTCGCACGGGGCGCCGTCGCCGTCGCCTTCGGGGTGATGGCGGCGGGCTTCCTGGACTGGCGGGCCGGCGCGCTGGTGGCGGTCCTGACCGCGGTGACCTACGTGCTGCTGGACACCGTCCCCCGGGCCGACGGCGCCCGCTCCCTGCGGTCGCTGCGCGGATCGGGCTACCGGCTGCTGCGCGACGGCCCCCACCGCTACCTCGCCATCGGCCCCGGCGGCGCCTACCTGGTCTTCGCGCGGCTCGACCCCGTCTCGCCCGGCCGCCGCATCGGGGGCGTCCCCGCCGAGCGGGTCGCCGAACGCGCCGCGGCCCACGCCGCGCGCCAGGAGCGCGCCCTGGGGGCCGAGGTGGTGCCGGTGGTGCTGGTCACCGGCCGCCTGCCGGAGCCGGTGATGCGGCTGGACCACGTGGTGGTGGCGCGCCCGCGCGACGCCGTGCGGCACATCCTGAGCAGACCCCAGGCCCTCGACGACGGCGACGTCCGAAGACTCGCCGAGCGCCACCGCCCGTGACACCGCCCGCCCCGGCGCCGCCCTCGCCCCGCGGCCGATGCCCGCCGCCGCCCCGGACCGAGGACGTCCGACCATCCCGCTATCGGGCGCCCGCCCCGCGTCCGGCCGCCGGACGCGTTCCCGCCGCAGGGCCCGGACGCGTGTTTCGGCACAATCCCGCCGTCCGCCGCGCGGCCGCGCGACCATGGGCGCATGACCGATCGGGAGCTGGTGGCCGCCCTCCGCACGCGCGCCGACGGCGCCTGCGCGCGGCTGTTCGACGCCTACGGGTACGAGCTCTACGCCGAGTGCCTGCGGCTTCTCGGCGACCCCGAGGCCGCGCAGGCGGCGCTGCGCGACACGCTGGTGGTCGCCACCGCCCACGCCGACCGCCTCGCCGGTCCCGGCCGGCTGCGCGAGTGGCTGCTGGCGCTCGCCCGCGCCGAGTGCCGCCGGCTGCCCGGCGCCGACGGCCGCGGCCCCGCCCGGGCGGCGCGCCCGGCGGTCCCCGCGCCCCGCACACCCCCCGCGCCGGCCGCCTCCGCCGGATCAGCGGCGGCCCGCACGCCCGACACGCCTGCCGCGCCTCCTGGTCCTGCTGCGTCCTTCGTGCACCCCGCCTGCCTGCGGGTGCGCATCCTCAGCGCCGTCACCGGCCCCGGCACCGACGGCTACCGCCGGCACGTGGCGGCGCGCGGCGCCGACCTCGACCGCCGCGGCTTCCCCCGGCGGCCCGCCCGCTCGCGCTCGCGGGGCCGCGGAGCGCTGGCGCAGCTCGCGCCCGGCCTGGCCGTGACCCTGGCGGCGCTGCTGCTGATCGGCCTCGCCTGCCTGGCCGGGGCCGACCTGTCCCGCGGCGCCGGCCGGCCGCCGGCGTACTGAGCCGGGGCGGGCCGAGGGCGGCGGTGCGGCCCCTCAACGCCGCCGGCCTGGCGCCCCGCGCGGGCGGTTCCGCCGGGCCGGCGGGCCCCTCCCGTACGCGGCGGCGCGGCACGCGCGCTCCGCGTGCCGGACGCCCGGCCGTCGCGCCGTCCGCCCCCGCCGCCCGCCGCGTCGTCCGGGTCCGGCTACTCGCCCACCTTGATGTGCGAGGTGTCGCCGTGGACACCGGCGGCCTCGGCGCGCTTCACCGAGGCGATGACCTCCTGCTCGGCGTCGTGGCGGCCCACCCAGGTGGCACCCTCCACGGACTTCCCGGGCTCCAGGTCCTTGTAGACGGTGAAGAAGTGCTCGATCTCCAGCCGCTCGAACTCGTTGACGTGGTGAATGTCACGCAGGTGCTCCATGCGCGGGTCGGTCGCCGGCACGCACAGCAGCTTGTCGTCGCCGCCCGCCTCGTCGCGCATGCGAAACATGCCGATGGCGCGGCAGCGGATGAGGCAGCCCGGGAACGTCGGGTGCTTCAGCAGCACGAGCGCGTCGAGCGGGTCGCCGTCGTCGCCCAGCGTGCCCTCGATGAACCCGTAGTCGGCCGGGTAGCTGGTGGACGTGAACAGCATCCGGTCAAGACGGATCCGCCCGGTTTCGTGATCCATCTCATATTTATTACGCTCGCCCTTGGGGATCTCGATGGTGACGTCGAATTCCATGCTGATCTCGGCTTCCTCTACGGCTAGTGTCGCTACATCAGTCAAAGGTCGTCGCATGCCAATGGAAGGCAGGTCCAGGGTGCGGCAGGTACGGGCCCGAGCGCTGCTCTGTTTGGCCGTCCTCAACATATTCGTGCTGGTCGCGGGGTTTGTCGCCCTTGATGTGGTGCGATCGCGGCCACCGGCGACCATGCCCTACCCTGTCGCCTTCGCCGAGGACGCGCCCGACGCGGCACCGCAGGACGCCCCCCGGGTGGACCCCGAGCGGCTCGCAGACAAGCTCGATGATCCCATGTCGGATTCGGGCTTCGCCGACGGGCTCACGGCCTTTGTCGCCGACGCCGAGACCGGCGACCGCCTCTTCGCCCGCGACGGCGACCAGACCGCCGTCCCCGCCTCGACCACCAAGATCGTGACCGCCGTGTCGGCCCTGCACGCCATGGGTCCCTCCGCCCGGCTGTCCACCGACGTCGTCCGCGACGACAACGGCGGGATCGTCCTGGTCGGCGGCGGCGATCCCACCATCTCCGCCGACGGTACCTTCGAGCACTACCCGCGGCCCGCCACCATGGAGGACCTCGCCATCAAGACCGCCGCGGCGCTGCGCGACGACGGCGTCGACTCCGTCAGCCTCAGCTACGACGAGTCCCTCTACAGCGGCTCCGACATGCCCCCCGGCTGGAAGTCCACCTACGTCACCGAGGGCAGCGCCGCCACCGTGCACGCCCTCATGCTCGACGGCGGCCGGGTCTACCCCGAGCAGCACTACAGCGAGCGCGTCGAGGACCCGCCGTCGGTGGCCGCCGACGCCTTCGCCGAGCAGCTGGAGGAGGCCGGGATCGAGGTCGCGGGCGCCCCCGCGCCCGGCGAGGCCCCCGACGGCGCCGACCCCATCGCGTCGGTGCAGTCCCCTCCGCTGTCGGAGCTGGTGGAGTGGATGATGCTGGAGAGCGACAACAACATCGCCGAGGCGCTGTTCCGCCAGGTCGCCCTCGCCCAGGGCCACGACGCGTCCTCCGCGGGCGGCACCGAGGCCGTTGACGAGATCATGACCGAACTGGGCATCGACGACGTCCACATCGAGGACGGCAGCGGCCTGTCGGTCAACAACCGGATCACCCCCAAGGCCCTGGTCGACCTCGTCCTGCTGGCCGCCGACCCCGAGCACCCCGGCCTGCACGCCGCCCTCACCGGCCTGCCCACCGCCCACTTCACCGGCACCCTCGACGACCGCTACTCCCCCGAGAGCGGCAGCTACGCCGGAGCCGGGGTGGTGCACGCCAAGACCGGCACGCTCAACGGCGTCAGCACGCTGGCCGGCACCGCCCAGACCGCCGACGGCCGGCTCCTGGCGTTCGCCTTCATGGCCAACGACCCCGCCGCCGTGGCCAGCACCCTCGACACCTTCACCAGCGTCCTCGCCGAGTGCGGCTGCTCCTAGGCGCCCAGCTCGCAGGGCCCCTCTCCCGCGCCTCCGGCCGATCCCTGACGAAACCCGGAATTCGCCGCGCGCACCCGCGCCCCGGCGGGATCAGTGGGTACGGTGAAGGCGTGAATCTGATCGACTGGGACGTAGCCGTCAACACCGGTGTCCGCCTCGTGCGGCCCGGGCCGCAGGTGGACCTCGCCGACGCGCGCCAGGCCGTCGCCCAGCTCCGTGAGCTGTCCGCCGTGGCCCAGGGGCACGTGCGCGATTTCACCCGTCTGCAACCCCTTGAACCGGCCGGACCAGCGGTCATCGTCGACCGTCCGGGCTGGATCAAGGCCAACGTCGACGGGTTCCGGGTCGTGCTGGAACCCATCCTCGACCGACTCAGCCGCGAGCGGGCCGGCAACGGCACCGCCGCCAACCTCACCACCGCCGTGGGCTCCCGCGTCACCGGGGTCCAGCTCGGCGCCGTGCTGTCCTACCTCGCCGGGCGCGTGCTCGGCCAGTACGAGCTGTTCCTTCCGCCCGACCCAAGCGGCGCCGCGCCCACCGGCCGGCTCACCCTGGTCGCGCCCAACATCGTGCACGCCGAGCGCGAACTCGACGTCGACCCGCACGACTTCCGGCTGTGGGTCTGCCTCCACGAGGAGACCCACCGCGTCCAGTTCACCGCCAACCCCTGGCTGCGCGAGTACGTGCAGACCCAGATGCAGGAGATGCTGCTCACCGCCAACGTCGACGCCGGCGAGCTGCTCACCCGGCTGCGGGCGGCCGGCGAGGCGGTCGCCGACGCCGTGCGCGGCGGCGACTCCAACCTCATCCAGGCGTTCCAGAGCCCGGAGCAGACCGAGATCATGGACCGCATCACCGCGGTCATGAGCCTGGCCGAGGGCCACGGCGACTACGTCATGGACGCCGTCGGACCCGAGGTCGTGCCCACGGTCACCGAGATCCGGCGCCGCTTCCAGCGCCGCCGCGAGGGCGCCAACCCGATCGAGAAGGTCATCCGCCAGCTCCTGGGCATCGAGCTGAAGATGAAGCAGTACGAGGAGGGCTCGGCGTTCGTCCGCCACGTGGTCGCCCACGTCGGCATGGCCGACTTCAACCGCGTGTGGGAGTCGCCCGAGAACCTGCCCACCCTCAAGGAGATCCGCGACCCCGACGCCTGGATCGCCCGGGTGGCGCGGCCCGCCGCGCTGCCCGACGCCGGGCCCGCCGGCGGATCCGCCGGGGAGTGAGCCCCGCCGCTGCGGCGGGGGCCCGGCCGTGACCGGCCCCCCGCCAGCGGTGGCGGCCGTGCGCCGCGCGGTGCGGCGCGCCCTCGGCCGGCTCGGCCCCGGCGACCTCGTGCTGGTGGCGTGCAGCGGCGGCGCCGACTCCCTCGCGCTGGCCGGGGCCGCCGCGTTCGCCGCGCCCCGCCTGGGGCTGCGCGCCGGCGGCGTCACCGTCGACCACGGGCTGCAGCCCGGCTCCGCCGAGCGGGCCGCCGCCGTCGCCGCCACCCTGCGCGGCCTGGGCCTGGACCCCGTCGACAGCGTCGCCGTGCGGGTAGGCGCCGAGGGCGGCCCCGAGGGCGCCGCGCGCACCGCCCGCTACACCGCCCTCGACACCGCCGCGCGCCGCCACGGGGCCGCCGCCGTCCTGCTCGGCCACACCCGCGACGACCAGGCCGAGACCGTGCTGCTGCGGCTGGCCCGCGGCTCGGGCGCGCGCTCGCTGGCGGGCATGCCCGCCGACACCGGGCGCTACCTGCGCCCCCTGCTGGGCCTGCCCCGCGCCCAGGTCCGCACCGCCTGCGCCGACATGGGCCTGACCGCGTGGGCGGACCCGCACAACGCCGACTTCGCCTACGCCCGCGCGCGGGTCCGCCACGCGGCCCTGCCCGCCCTGGAGGAGGCGCTGGGCCCCGGTGTCGCCGAGGCGCTGGCCCGCACCGCCGACCTGCTGCGCGACGACGCCGACGCCCTGGAGGAGTGGGCCGACAGCGCCGAGGCCGGCGCGCGCGCCGGCGGCCCCGGTCTGGACGCCGCCGCCCTGGCCGCGCTGCCGCGCGCGGTGCGCACCCGGCTGCTGCGCCGGGCCGCCCTGGCCGCGGGCTGCCCGGCGGGCGCGCTGGGGGCGGTGCACGTGGCCGGACTCGACCGGCTGGTCACCGCGTGGCGCGGCCAGTCCCACGTCGACCTGCCCGGCGGGCGGCGCGGCCGGCGCGCCGGCGGGCGGATCCTCGTCGACGCGCCCGGGGACCCCGGGTTCGCGCGGGCATGATCGCGGTCACATCCGCGGCGGCCGCCGCGGGCCCGCCGGGCGCTCGCGGCCCGGCGGCGCGGCCGGACCCGGCCGGGCCCGCGTCCGGGGGCGCCCCGCCGGGCGGGCGGCCGCGCGCGGCGGGGGCGCCGCGCGCGTCTATTCTGGGGGCGTCCTGCCAACCCGGAGTGCGATCAGCGAGGTCAGTCAGCGTGGACGCGAAAGACATGGGCGCGGACCTGGAGAAGATCCTGGTCACCGAGGACCAGATCAGCGCCAGGCTGGCGGAGGTGGCCGCCGAGATCGACGCCGACTACGCCGGGCGCGACCTGCTGCTGGTCGGCGTGCTGAAGGGCGCCGTCATGGTGATGGCCGACCTCGCGCGCGCCCTGCACCACCCCTGCTCCATGGACTGGATGGCGGTGTCCTCCTACGGCGCCGGCACCACCTCCTCGGGCGTGGTGCGCATCCTCAAGGACCTCGAAACCGACATCAAGGACTGCAACGTCCTCATCGTCGAGGACGTCATCGACTCCGGCCTGACCCTGTCGTGGCTGGTGGGCAACCTCCGCTCGCGCGGTCCGGCCTCGGTCGAGATCTGCACCATGGTGCGCAAGCCGCTCGCCCTGGACGTCGACCTCAACGTGCGCTACGTGGGGTTCGACCTGCCCAACGAGTTCATCGTCGGCTACGGCCTGGACTACGCCGAGAAGTACCGCAACCTGCCCTTCATCGGCACCCTGGCCGAGCACGTCTACCAGCGCTGAGGCGGACCCGGCGCGGTGCGCACCGCGGCGCCCGGGGAACAACCCGCCCCTTCCCGCGCGTTGGTCTGGGGACGGCTGTACACCGGCAGCGAACGCGGGGTGCGTGAGTGCACCCGGTCACGAACGGGGTGTACCGTCGAATATCCCGGCGTTGCAGTAGGGAGACTGCGGACGGAGCGCGGGTCCACCGCGGCCCGACCGCACAGGAAGTGTCCGATAGGTTCCGCTTTCCGGTGGCCACATGGGGCCCGCCGGCGGGGCGGTGGAGTCCGGCAAGGCGCGCGCGCCGGGCCGGGCGCCGCGGCCCCGCCGCACCCGTGCGGTCCACGGGGTGCGGGCCGCCTGGTCAGGAGGGACGGACCCAGCGGGGTTCCGGATAGATGAATCTCAAGCGCTTGTACCGCGGGCCGTGGCTGTGGATCCTGGCCATCGGCCTCTTGCTCTTCGCCGTCTTCCAGTTCACCGAGCTGGGCTCGGGCTCCGAGCCGGAGAAGGTCGACACCTCCAGGGTCTATGACCTGATCGCCCAGGACGAGATCGACAACGCCAGGCTGATCGACAAGGAACAGCGGATCGAGCTGACCACCACCGACGGCCAGGTGTACGAAGCGTACTGGGTCGCCGGCCAGGGGCAGCAGCTCGCCCAGCAGCTGGAGGACCTGGAGCAGGACGGCAACCTCCAGTCCTACGACGTCGAGGTCCCGCAGGACAGCATGTTCGTGTCGCTGCTGTTCAGCTTCCTGCCGCTGATCATCATCATCGTCATCTTCCTGTTCATCATGAACCAGATGCAGGGTGGCGGCGGCCGGGTGATGAACTTCGGCAAGTCCAAGGCCAAGCTGATCACCAAGGACACGCCCAAGAGCACCTTCGCCGACGTAGCCGGGGCCGACGAGGCCATCGAGGAGCTGCAGGAGATCAAGGAGTTCCTGCAGAACCCGGCCAAGTTCCAGGCCATGGGCGCCAAGATCCCCAAGGGCGTGCTGCTGTTCGGCCCGCCCGGCACCGGCAAGACCCTGCTGGCCCGCGCCGTGGCGGGCGAGGCCGGTGTCCCCTTCTACTCCATCTCCGGCTCCGATTTCGTCGAGATGTTCGTCGGCGTGGGCGCCTCCCGCGTCCGCGACCTGTTCGAGCAGGCCAAGGCCAACGCCCCCGCCATCATCTTCATCGACGAGATCGACGCGGTGGGCCGCCACCGCGGCGCCGGCATGGGCGGCGGCCACGACGAGCGCGAGCAGACCCTCAACCAGATGCTGGTCGAGATGGACGGCTTCGACATCAAGGGCGGGGTCATCCTCATCGCGGCCACCAACCGGCCCGACATCCTCGACCCCGCGCTGCTGCGTCCGGGCCGCTTCGACCGCCAGATCGTCGTGGACCGCCCCGACATGGAGGGCCGCAAGGGCATCCTCCAGGTGCACGTCAAGGGCAAGCCGGTGGCCGACGACGTCGACCTCGACGTCATCGCCCGCCGCACCTCCGGCATGACCGGCGCCGACCTCGCCAACGTCGTCAACGAGGGCGCGCTGCTGTCGGCGCGCGCCGGGCGCTCCCAGATCGACATGGCCACCCTCGAAGAGGCCATCGACCGCGTCATGGCCGGCCCGGAGCGCAAGACCCGGGTCATGTCCGACGCCGAGAAGAAGGTCATCGCCTACCACGAGGGCGGGCACGCCCTGGTGGGCCACGCGCTGCCCAACGCCGACCCCGTGCACAAGATCACGATCCTGCCGCGCGGGCGCGCCCTGGGCTACACCATGTCGGTGCCGCTGGAGGACAAGTTCCTCACCTCGCGGTCGCAGATGATGGACCAGCTCGCCATGATGCTGGGCGGGCGCGCCGCCGAGGAGATGGTCTTCCACGAGCCCACCACGGGCGCGGCCAACGACATCGACAAGGCCACCAGCCTGGCCCGCAACATGGTCACCGAGTACGGCATGAGCGAGCGGCTGGGCGCCCGCAAGTTCGGCAGCGGCAACACCGAGCCGTTCCTGGGCCGCGAGATGTCGCACAGCCGCGAGTACTCCGAGGAGATCGCCTCGGTCATCGACGAGGAGGTCCGCCGCCTCATCGAGTCCGCCCACGACGAGGCGTGGGAGATCCTGCTGGAGTACCGCGAGGTCCTCGACGACCTCGTGCTGCGCCTGCTGGACAAGGAGACCCTGTCCAAGGAGGAGGTGCTGGAGGTGTTCGCGCCGGTGGTCAAGCGCCCCGCGCGCGGCTCCTACACCGGCTACGGCAAGCGGCAGCCCTCCACCCAGCCCCCGGTCAAGACCCCCAAGGAGCTGGCCCTGCTGGGTCCGCGCGACGTCGAGGAGCTGTCGGCGGGCAACGGCCAGAGCGGCTGGACCGGCGACTCCTGGACCGGCGCGGGCGAGCGCCCCGCGGAGCCGGCCGACCGCCCCGGCAACCTCGGGTCCGCCGGCGGCGTCAACGGCCGCCAGGTCGGCGAGCCCGAGGACGACCCCGGAGACCAGCGTGAGCGCTGAGGCTCCCGGCCCCGACGAGATCCCGCTGGTGGTCCCCGCCCACAAGGCGGTGGACCAGCCGCGGATCGAGAAGGCGGTCCGGGAGATCCTGCTCGCCATCGGCGAGGACCCGGACCGCGACGGCCTGCGCGACACCCCCGCGCGGGTCGCGCGGGCCTACGAGGAGCAGTTCGCCGGCCTGCACCAGAACCCCGAGGACGTCCTCACCACCGTGTTCGAGGCCGGCCACGAGGAGATGGTGCTGGTCCGCGACATCGAGCTGTACTCCACCTGCGAGCACCACCTGGTGCCGTTCTACGGCAGCGCGCACGTGGGCTACATCCCCAACAGCACGGGCCAGATCACCGGGCTGTCCAAGATCGCGCGGCTGGTGGACGTCTTCGCCCGGCGGCCCCAGGTGCAGGAGCGGCTGACCACCCAGGTGGCCGACGCGATCATGTCGCACCTGGACCCGCGCGGGGTGATCGTCGTCATCGAGGCCGAGCACCTGTGCATGACCATGCGCGGAGTGCGCAAGCCCGGCGCCAAGACCGTGACCTCGGCGGTGCGCGGCGACTTCCGCAACCGCGACCGCACCCGGGCCGAGGCCATGAGCCTCATCCTGGGGCGCGGCTGACCCCCGCCCGCGCCGCGGCCGGGGGCCGCCGGTTTTTCCGCAAGATCACCGTCCGGGCGGGTCGCAGCGGCGCGGGGGCGTCTCGTAGGCTGATCGGCAAGATCCCCTTGCGAGGGGGTCGGCCGGTCACGCGGCGCGGCACGAGCGGAGGGGATGAGACCATCACGGCTATGGAAGCGCACGGACCGCGCACACCGGACCGCGACCACGCCGAGCGGGGCCCGGCCGCCCCGCTTCCACCGGGCCGCGGCCTGCCCGGGCTGCCCGAGCGGCGGCGGTGCCTGGTCATGGGGGTCGTCAACGTCACCCCCGACTCCTTCTCCGACGGCGGCTCCTGGTTCGACACCGGCAAGGCGGTCGAGCACGGCCTCCACCTGGCCGACCAGGGCGCCGACATCGTGGACGTGGGCGGGGAGTCCACCCGCCCCGGCGCGCAGCGCGTCTCCCTGGAGGAGGAGCTGCGCCGGATCGAGCCGGTGGTCCGCGAACTCGCCCGGCAGGGGGTGGCCGTCAGCGTCGACACCATGCGCGCCGAGGTCGCCGACCGCGCCGTGGCGGCCGGGGCGCGCCTGGTCAACGACGTCAGCGGCGGCCTGGCCGACCCCGCCATGGCGCGGCTGGCGGCCTCCACCGGAGTCGCCTACGTGCTGATGCACTGGCGCGGGCACAGCCACCGCATGGAGGACCGCGCGGTCTACGCCGACGTGGTCCAGGAGGTCCACGACGAGCTGCGCGACCGCATGGCGGCCCTGGTCGACGCCGGCGTCGACCCCGCGCAGATCGTCCTCGACCCCGGCCTGGGGTTCTCCAAGCGGCCCGAGCAGGCGCACAACTGGGCGCTGCTCGCCCACCTCGACCGGTTCGCCGACCTGGGCCGGCCGGTGCTGGTCGCCGGGTCGCGCAAGCGCTTCCTGGGCCGGCTGCTCAGCGACGCCGAGGACCGGCCGCGCGACTTCACCGCCTGCGACGACGCCACCGTGGCGCTGACCACGCTGGCGGCCGACCGCGGCGCCTGGTGCGTGCGCGTGCACGACGTGCGGCCCAACGCCGACGCGGTGCGGGTCGCGGCGGCCTGGCGCAGTGGCGGGGCCGACCTCGACGCCGGGCGCGGCGAACTCGTGGGCCGGGGCGGCCTGTGAGGTCGCGGCAGGAGGTCATGGAGCGCGTCGCCGAGGCCAACGCGCACTTTTACGAGGCCATCGAGAACGGCGACATCGACCTGATGCGCCGGGTGTGGGCCGAGGAGGACGAGGCCCCCGACCTGGTGTGCGTCAACCCCGGCTGGCCGCTGCTGCGCGGGCGCGCCGAGATCATGCGCGCCTGGGCGCTGATCATGGCCAACGTGCCCTACATCCAGTACGTGCTGACCGAGACCCACATCGGGGTCAGCGGCGAGGTCGCCATGGTCACCTGCGAGGAGAACGTGCTCACCGCCGAGGACGACACCCCCGGGTTCGTCGCGGGCGGCCAGGTGGTCACCACGAACATGTTCGTGCGCACCCCGGCGGGTTGGCGCATGTGGTCCCACCACGCCTCGCCGGTGCTGCTGGACGACGAGGACGCCGACGAGGAGCCCGCGTGAGCGCGGACGGCGACCGCATCCGGCTCACCGGGCTGCGCGCCTACGGCCGGCACGGGGTGCTGCCCCGCGAGCGGGCCGAGGGCCAGGAGTTCACGGTGGACGTCGTGCTCGCCCTGGACCTGCGCGAGGCGGGGCGCACCGACGACCTCGCCCGCACGGTGCACTACGGCGAGCTGGCCGACCGGCTGGTCGCGGTGGTCGGCGGCGAGCCCGTGGACCTCATCGAGACGCTGGCCGAGCGGCTGGCCGAGGTGTGCCTGGCCGACCCGCGGGTGCGCGAGGCCGAGGTCAGCGTGCACAAGCCGCACGCGCCCATCGCCCACCCCTTCGACGACGTCGCGGTCACGATCGTGCGGAGCGCGGGGTGAGCGCGCGGTCGGCGGCCCGGCGGGTGGTGCTGGCGCTGGGCAGCAACCTGGGCGACCGCATGGCGGCCCTCCAGGGCGCGGTCGACGCGCTGTTCGAGGCGCGGCTGCTGGTGCCCCGGGCGGTGTCGCCCGTCTACGAGACCGCGCCGGTGGGCGGGCCCGAGCAGGGGCCGTTCCTCAACGCGGTCGTGGCCGCCGACACCGCGCTGCCCGCCGAGGCGGTGCTGGAGCGCGCGCTGGCGGTGGAGGAGGCGTTCCAGCGGGTGCGCGAGGTGCGCTGGGGGCCGCGCACGCTCGACGTCGACATCATCGCGGTGGCGGGGGAGCGCAGCGACGACCCCCGGCTCACGCTGCCGCACCCGCGGGCGCACGAGCGGGCGTTCGTGCTGCGGCCGTGGGCCGACATCGACCCCGGCGCCGAGATCCCCGGGCGCGGCGCCGTGCGCGAGCTGCTGGCCGCCGTCGCCGACCAGGAGCTGCGGCGGCGGGACGACCTTGAACTGCGGTTTCCGGACTGAGGCGTATGTACCACGATGACGACCGGCGCGCCGCGGGCGGCCACTGGCACGCGATGCACGGCGGCGCGTGGGAGCCGGGCGAGCCGGGGCCCGAGGACCCCGGCCGCGGCGGCGCGGCCCGCGAGCCCGGCGACGGCGGGGGCCGGGTGCGTCCCACGGGGTGGCGCATGCCGGTGGTGGTCATCGTGCTCAGCGCGCTGGCGGGCTACCTGCTGGTGGACCGGTTCTACGGCGACATCCCGCTGCTGCCCTGGACGGCCATCCCGACCCTCGGTCTGCTGGCCGTGGGCGAGGGGATCACCGCCGTGCACACCCGACGCCGCATCCGCCGGGTGCCCGGAACCGAGCCGATGGAGCCGCTGAGCGCGGCCCGGCTGGTGGCGCTGGCCAAGGCCAGCGCGGTGTTCGCCTCGGTGGTGATCGGCGCCTTCGGCGGCATGCTGGTGGTCCTGGCCGACCGGCTGACGGCCGCGGACGTCCGCGCCGACGCGTTCACCGCGGCGGGCACGCTGGCCTCCGGCGTGCTGCTGCTGGCGGCCGCCCTGTTCCTGGAGCACGCCTGCCGGGTGCCGGGCGAGGGGCAGCCCGGCGGCCCCCGGACATGAGGGCGCGGCCGGCGGGCCCGCGGATCGCGGTCCGCGGGGCGCGGGCCCGGAGGTGCGGGCGGCGCCGGTCCCGCCGTTGACCCTCCCGTGAGGGGAGGCCCTACGCTGACGCCCCGGCGCCGCGGAGTCCGCGTAGGAGCGGTCGGCGCCGTTGGCGGCGGCCGAGGGGCGGCCGTGCGAGCAGGGGAAGGCGCGCGCGGTGCCCGCGCCGCCGCGTGATCGGAGGTGGGCGCCATGGAACGGCCCATGGCACGGTGTCCCGAGTGCGGTGCCCCGGCGGGCCCGCCGTCGTGCGAGGAGCTGTTTCACGCCGTGCTCGCGCTGGACCACGCGCGGCGGCCGCCCTGGGGCCCGCTGCACGGTGTCACGGTCTCCTGCTACCTGCTCCAGCACGCGGGCCGGCGGCCCGCCGCCGACCGGGACCGGGCCTGGGCGCTGCTGACGGCCTACCTGGACAGGGGCGCCGAGGCCGCCGTGCGGATCTCCGAGCGCTCCCGGCGCGCCAACTCCCACCGCAACCGCGGCGCGGCGCTGCCGGGACTGTTCCCGGGCGCGGACGCTCCCGCGGTGGCCGCGCCGCCGGCGGCCTTCGCCGTCACCATCGCCGACGTCGCCCAGGACGGCACGTTCCCGGCCGAGGGGTTCGCGGACCGGCTCACCGACTGGGCGCGGGCAACGGTCACGGCCTGGCGCGAAGCGGAGCCCGAGCGGCCGCGACGCTGAGCCCCTGGCCGCGGGCCGCGGCGGCCGAGGCGCGCGGGCGTGGGCCGGGGCGGCCGGCGGCGTCCGTGCGGTGGGTGGCCGGTGCCGGGTGCCCGAGCCGGTGAACGGCGGGTTCGTGGGCCGGGGCGGGCACGGTGCGCGCGAAGTGGCGCCGCCCCGGGCGGAACGCGCCCATCCGGGGGCGTATGTGCGCCGTGCCGCCGCGGAGTGGCATCGGGATGATTGACTGGAATCGTGGACTTTGCCGCGTCTGAGTCAGCACCGCAGCGGACCGAATCCGGTCCGCGCTCCGACGACGCCCCGTCGGCCGTGTCCGCCGACGACCCCGGCGGCCGCTCCACCGCGCGCTCCGCGCTGGAGACCGCCTTCGCTGCGCCCGAGGGCACCTCGTGGAGCCGCGTGTCGGCCTCCCTGACCCTCTACCGGCGCCTGACCCTCCTGGCCGTGGCCGTGCCCGCGCTCCTGCTCGGCGGCGCCGCGCTGTGGACGTGGGGGTGGCCGTGGGCCGTGGTGTGGGTCGTCCTGCTGGTGGCCGCCTCCGCGGGGGGCTGGGTGCTCGCCGAGCGCGTGTGCGCCTCGTGGGGCCACGCCGAGGGCGAGACCGACTTCTACCTGACCTACGGGGTGGTCACGCGCCAGCTCGTCGTCATCCCCTACGGCCGGATGCAGGTGGTGGACGTCACCTCCAACCTGCTCGAACAGGCGCTGGGCATGGCCACGGTGCGGGTGCGCACGGCCGCCACGACCGCCGACACCCGCATTCCCGGACTCCCGCTGGACGACGCCGTGCGCCTGCGCGACCGCCTCGCGGCGCGGAGCGAGACCTTCTCGACGGGGCTGTAGCCGATGCGGTCGGCCGCTCGGCCGCGGCGCCGCGCCCGCGCAGGGCGTCCCGCGCACCCGGTCCGGACCGCCGCTCGCGGCGGAGGGCAGAGGGCCGAGCGGCGCGCCGCACGGGATCGCGGCGCGTCTTCGGGCACCGTATGCGGAGTGCCGCGCGTTCTGCCCGGGAGCGGGCGGCGCACCGCGAAGTCCGCCGCGCGGGCGGAGCGCGCGTGCGGCAGCCGCGTGCGCCGACCCGGCACGCCGCGCGAGCGGGGCGGCCGCGCCGATGCCGTCGACCGGTAGGACCAGCGGCCGCAGAACAGGCCCGCCAGCACGGGGAGGAAGCCAACGGTGAGCGACGCCAAGGACAACGCCGCGTCCGAACCGCGCGAACCCGACGACGGGCGCGGGCGGGGGGCGGGTCTTCCGCCGGACGCGCGCTGGTTCGGCGATCCCTCGGGGGCGGACGAACCGGCGGCCGCCAGGGGCGCCCCCCGATCCGGTGCGCCGGAACCGAGCGGTCCCGGTGACCGAAACCGGGAGCACCGGGAGGCGGCGCAGCCCGCCGCCTCGGGCGCCGAAGCCGCCCCCGCGGCGGAGCCCGAGGTCCCGCCGAACGAGCGCGGCGGCCCGGTGGACACCGCCGCCCCCGCCCGCCCCGAGGAGCGGCCGCCGGGTGCACCCGAGCACGGCCCCGCGGACGGCCGCACCGCCCACGCGGACCCGGTGCCCGGCCCTCCGCCGCCCGCACGAGGCGCCGGCCGGGACCCCGCCGAAGCCCGGGCCGCGGCCTCCCCCGGCGATGAAGGCGCCGCGTCGGCGCGCGCCGACCACGCGGCCGGCCCCCTCCCCGAGGGCGCCGAGTCCGCGCGCCCCGAGCGCGGGACCGGGGCCCCGACCGACACCGGAGCGGGCGGCGGCCGCGCCGGGCGCGGTGGACGGGACGCCGAGGCACGCGCCTGGGGCGACGCCGAAGGGCGGCGCGGCGGCCAGACCCTGGCCTGGTTCACCGACCGTCCCGGCACGCCCGGCCCCTCGGGCCTGCGGCCGGCCACCGCGCCCACCGACACCCACCGCCCCGAGCACATCCCCCGGCCGCCGGTCGTCGACCGGCCGTACTACTCGTCGGCGGCCGCGGCGTTCGTGCAGAGCGGACCCGACACCGTCGGCGCCGATGGCGGCCGGTCGGCGTTCGGCGCCGAGGGCGCGCCCGGGGGACGCGGGCGGCGAGCGTCCGGCGGCGGGGATCCGACCGGTCCGGGTGACGAGGGCCGTGCCGTGCCGCCGGGCGGTCGGCGGTCCCCGGCGGCGGGCGACCCCACCGGCCCTGAGCGCGACCCCGTGAGCGGCGAGGGCCACGACGCCCCCGCCGCGCGCCCCGGTGCGGGAACCGCGCGGGGCGGTCCCGGCGGAGGGGCGTCCGTGCCGGAGACCGGTGCCGGCGGGGACCTGGGGCCGGGCGAGCCGTCCGGCGGCGCGCGGGGACCGGGCGGCGCCGAGGAGCGCGGCGCGGGCGACGACGACCTGGCGGTGCCGCCGCCGGTGGTCGACCGGCCGTACTACTCGCCGGCGGCCGCGGCGTTCGTGCAGAGCGGGCCCGACCCCTCCGGTGCGGGCGTGGGGCCGTTCGCGCGGCGCGGGGAGGACCCCTCCGCGCCGGGTGGCGGCGCAGGCGGCGCAGCCGCCGGAGCGCCGCGCGAGGGCCGGGCTCCCGCGCCGGAGGGCGGGGGTGCCCCGGCGGAGGGTGTGCCGCGCGGCGGCGGATCCGCTGAGGAGCCGCCCGAGTCCGCGTCCGGTGCCGATGGCGGCTCCGAGCCCGACGGGGGGTCCCGGCCGGGCCGAGGGGCCGTGGCCGGCGGCGGCCGTGGCGACGATGCCGGGGACAGTGCGGTGACCTGGTACCGGGGCGCCGGCGAAGGGCGGCCGACCGAGGACGCCGAAGGGCCGGGTGCCCCCGGTGGCGCCGACCGGGCCGGGCCGCCGGGGGGAGGGCGCCGGCGGCCCCGGCTGGTGCCCGCCGCGACCGGGCCCGTCGCCGGTGCCTACCCGGTGCCCGCCGCCTACGCGGGTCCGTACCCGTCCGCCGCTCAGCACACCGGGTACCCGCACGCCGCGCAGGGCCGGCACCCCCACCCCGCTCAGGGCCCGTACCCGCACGACGCCTCGGGCTCGCGTCCGCAGGCTGCTCCGGGCCCGGACCGCCCGGCCGCCGGGTCCTCCGGGGCCCCGGACGGTCCGAGCGCGTACGGATTCCCCTCGCCGCACGGCTATCCGTCGGTTCCCGGCGGGCCGTGGGCCCACGGGCACTCCTCCGCCCCGGGACGGCCCGGCGGTCCCGGCGGGACCGGAGGCCCCGGGGGCCCGGGGGATACCGCCGGCCCGCCGGGCGCGGGACCGCGCCCGGGGGCGGGAGGCCCCGAACCCTCGGGGCCCGGGCGTCCGGCAGACCCCGGTGCGCCCGGCCCCGCCCCGGCGGCGCCGCCGGGGCACCCCGCCGGTCCGGCCCCGGCGCCCCACCCGCTCGGCACCGCCGCCGGCCCCATGGGTCACCCCGGGTCCGTCGCCCACCCCGCGAGCCCCGCCGGGTTCGCCGCGGCCCACCACGGGGCACCGGGCGGGCCGCCCGGCGGCGCCTCCGTGCGGTTCCTGCCGCCCTCCACCGGGCCGCAGGGGCCGCACCACGGCCACCCCGGCTCCCCGGGGTACCTGGGAGAGCCCGACCGGCCGCGCCGCCCCGAGCCCGACATCACGCGCGGCGCCCACCGCACCCACTGGGCCACCGTCCCGTTCCAGGTCGTCCTGGTCACGGTGGTGTTCATCGCCCTGCCCGGCCCGCTGCTGAGCGAGCTCGGCCTGGGCTGGCTCTTCCTGGCGACCGTCGCCCTGGCCTGCGGCACCACCGCGTTCGCGCTGCTCTCCTGGTGGCAGTCCTCGTTCGGGCTGCGCGAGGACCACCTCGTGGTCCACTCCGGCCTGGTGCGCCGCTCCTCGCGCGAGATCCCGCTCAGCCGCCTCCAGGCGGTCGACGTCGTGCGGCCGCTGCTGATGCAGGTCCTCGGCCTGGCCGAACTGCGGGTCGAGCTGGCCGGCGGCGACGCCAGCGAGATCCGGCTGCGCTACCTGCGCTGGGAGACCGCCGAGCGGTTCCGCGCCGCGCTGCTCGCCCACGCCGCCGGGCTCTCGGGCAGCACGCCCGAGGCGCCCGAGGCGCCCTTCTACAAGCTCCCGTTCGGGCTGCTGCTGGCCGCCATGACGTTCCGGCTGCCGGTCCTGGGCGCCACCATGCTCTTCCTGCTGCTGGTGGTGGCCGGGTTCGCCATGGGCGAGCCCGGGGTCCTCGGCGGCGCCATCCCGCTGATGCTGGGCCTCATGCGCGGCTTCCTGGGCCCGCTCACCCGCTACACCGACTTCTACGCGTCCCTGTCGCCGGACGGCCTGCGGCTGCGCTACGGCGTGTTCCAGGCCCGCATGCAGACGGTCCCGCCCGACCGCGTGCAGGCGGTGCGGATCGTGGAGCCGCTGCTGTGGCGCTCGCTGGGCGTGGTGCGCGTCGAGGCCAACGTCGCCGGCTACGTCGGCGAGCGGCAGATGGACTCCTCCACGCTGCTGCCGGTGGCCCCGCGCGAACTGGCCTACGCCCTGGTCGACGAGCTGTTCCCCGGCACCGACGCCCGCGGGGTGGCGCTGCACCCGGCGCTGACCGGCCGCCCGCGCGACGGCGCCCTCGGCGTCGACGAGCACCTGTACGTGGCCCGGCGCGGCCGGCTGTGCGAGGTCACCGAGATCGTCCCGCACGCGCGGACCCAGACCATCCGGATGAGCGCCGGCCCGCTCGCCCGGAGGCGCGGGGTGGCGGAGGTCGACGTCGACACCCCGCCCGGCCCGATCCGGGCGCGCGCCACCGGGCGCGAGATCACCGAGGCCCGCCGCGTGGTGGAGGGCATGGCGGCCTACGGCCACGACGCCCGCCGGAGGACCCCCGGCCCCGAGCGCTGGGCCACGCGCAGCGACACCCCCGCGGCCGACGACTGACGGCGCCGCCGCGCGGCCGCACCGCCTCGGCGGCCGGCCGCGCGGCGGCCCGGGGCGGGCCGTCCCCGCCCTCGGGTCAGACCATGGTGGAGATGCAGAACGGGTGCCCGGCGGGGTCGAGCAGGACCCGCCACCGGTCGGGGCTGGGCTGGAACTCCGGCGCGACCGCGCCGTTGGCGACCAGGTGGGCCTGGGCGTCGTCGAGGTCGTCCACGCCCAGTTCGATGTGGGCCTGCTTCTCCTGCGCGGGGTCCGGCCAGGTCGGGCGCCGGTAGTCCGCCAGGCGGTTGAACCCCAGCCCGGGCGCCCCCTCGCGGCCGAGCAGGACGAAGTGGTCGCTTGAGTAGACCACCGGCAGGCCGAGCAGGCCGCCGTAGAAGCGGGCCATCTCGGCGGGGTCGGCGCAGTCGAACGTGACGGCGGCGTAGCGGAAGGCGGGCGCGCCCGCGGGTGCGGCTTCGGAGTTCATGCAGGGACCCTAGAACCCGACCCGGACGAGTTGGGTCCGGGTCGGCTGCCGCACACTCAGACGGTGATCACCACGTCCGCCCGCCTGCTCCACCTGGTCGCCCTGCTGGCCGCGCGCCCGTCGTGGACGTGCGGCGAACTCGCCGAGCGGCTGTCGGTCACCGACCGCACGGTGCGCCGCGACATCGCGCGGCTGCGGGAGCTGGGCTACGGGGTGGAGTCCGACCCCGGCCCGTGGGGCGGCTACCGCCTCGGAGTCGGGCGGCGCATGCCGCCCCTGGTCCTGGACGAGGAGGAGGCGCTGGCGGTCGCCGTCGCCCTGCGCGAGGCCGCCGTCAGCGGGGTCCTGGGCGGCGACCAGGCGGCGCTGTCGGCCCTGCTGAAGCTGCGGCAGGTGCTGCCGGGGGTGGTGGCCGAGCGGCTGGGCGCGATGGACGCGGCGCTGGTGCACCTGCCCGGGCCCGCCGAGCCGCAGATCGCCCCCGGCACGCTGCTGGACCTGGCCGCCGCGTGCCGCCGGGGCGAGCGGGCGCGCCTGTCCTACCGCGACCGCGCGGGGCGCGCCACCGTCCGCGAGGTCGACCCCTACCGCGTGGTGCGGGCCGGGCGGCGCTGGTACCTGGTCGCCCGGGACGTGGCCCGGGGCGAGTGGCGGACCTTCCGGGGCGACCGGGTCCAAGGGCTGGAGCCGAGCGGGCGGCCCGTCGAGGCGGCCGGCGCGCCCGACCCCGCCGCGCTGGTCGCGCGCGCCCGGGCCGCCGCCACCTACCCGGTGTACGCGGTGGCGCGCCTGCCCGTGCCGATGGAGCGGGCCGTGCGCCTGGTCCCGCCGTCGGTCGGCACCCACCGGGCGGACGGCCCCGGCGCCACCGTCGTGGAGGTCGGCGGCCCCGACGCCGACGGGCTGGCCTGCTTCCTGCTGCGCCTGGGCACCCCGGTGCGCGTGCTGTCGCCCGACAGCGTGCGCGAGGCCCTGCTGCGCCGCCTGCGCGAGCTGTACGCCCACAACGCCGGCACCGCCGGCGGCACGCACGGCGCCGATGACGCGCACACCGCCGGCGGGACCGGGCCCGAGGGCGGCGCGCACGGCCGGGAGGGTGCCGGGCCCGGGCCGGGGTGAGCCGCGGACGGGCGGACCGGCGGCGCCCGCCCGCGGCGCGCCCTACCCCTCCGCCCGCCCGGGGGAGCGGCGACACACGGCCGGGATTCCGTGATGTGGTGTGTGTCACTCCCCGGGCGTGATGTCCCGGCATGCACGGAGAGTTATCGGCGGGAATGTCCGGACAAACGCGGGCAAGGCACGTGGGTGAATGATTCCCCCTGCTTATTCACTTTCGCGGGGTTGGTGGAAATGCGGGACACGCGTGACCGCGTGTGACTAGATTGAGTTTCGAACGCGATGTGTGATCGTGTTCCTACGAATAGTCAACGACGCCGGCCGGTCCTGTCCGACCGGCCTGGAGGGGAAACCACGTGCTGAAGAAGACCCTGGTCGCCAGCGCCATCGCCGCCGCCGCTGCCGGTGCGTTCATCGCCGGGGCGCCCGCCGCCTCCGCCGAGGTCGAGCAGGAGACGTCGGGCAACGGCAGCATCCTGGGCGGCAACCAGCTCGGCCTGGACCTGAACGTCCCGATCAACGTGTGCGGCAACGCCATCGCCGTGATCGGCAACGCCGGCGCCTACTGCGAGGACTCCGGCGCCTTCGTCAAGAACTGAGGGATCCCGGCCGCGGCTCGCCCTCCCGGGGAGCCGCGGTCAGCACGGGGCCGGTGCCGCTGCGCGGCGCCGGCCCTTTCGTGTCTCCGGGGCGGACGCCGCCCGTCCGGCGGTCGTGTCCGGTCGATACGCCCGTTCCGGTGCCTCTGGGGCGGTCCCGGTATGGATTCGCAACGTGCGTACGCCCGTGCTCGTTTCGCCCCGCCCGGAACCGGGTCGGAACTCTTCTCACCGAAACGCCGGATAGGCGGCGGGCGAAATCGGGCACATCGCATGTGTCCTCTCTCACATGTCGCTGCAGACAGCGGGCGGTACGCGGATCCAAATCCGGAAATGTGCGGCGACTCAGCGTCCCATTATCGTTCCTTAATGTGATCCGCGCTGGTGGCCGGCGGCGCGGACGGGCGTCGGTGTGCGTAGATGGGTGCCGAGCACAGCGCGTGCTCAGGCAGCAACCGCGACGGCCGGGCGACCCCCGCCCGGTCTGGAAGAGGGGAATCCACGTGCTGAAGAAGTCTCTCGCCGCCGGCATCGTCACCGCCGCCTCCGCGGCCGTCCTCCTGGCGGGCACCCCCGCCTTCGCCTCCGACTACGTCCAGACCTCCGGCAACGGCGGGGTCGTCGCCGGCAACCAGGCCGTCGTCAACGCCGACGTCCCCGTCAACGGCTGCGGCAACGCGGTCGCCGTGCTCGGCAACGCCGGCGCGAGCTGCTGGAACTCCGGCGTCATCGTCAGCAACCAGTAGGCCCCGCTCAGCGGAGCGCGCCCCAGGCGCCCGCGCGCGGTATCCGTGCCCGCACGCGGGCACCGGCGCCGGCCCCCCGCGGGCCGGCGCCGGTCGCCTCCCCGGCGGCCCCGCCCGCCGCGGCCTCCGGACACGGGGCCGGCCCCCGCGCGGCCCGCGCGGTCCCCGACCGCCCCGCCCGCCGCCGCCCCCGCCGGGCACCGCCCCGGCGGCGCGCCGCACCGGGGTGGCGCGACCGCGACGGCCGACGGCGCTCAGTAAGCTGGCCGCACAATGTCCGGTACCCGAGTGGACTGGAACGAGGTGCGATGCGGCCCCAGGAGAACTCCGAACGCCCGGCGCGGCTGCGCGTCGGGGTCGTCGGCGCCGGCCGGGTCGGCTCCGCGCTGGGCGCGGCCCTGGCCCGCGCCGGACACGAGGTGGTGGCCGCCTCGGCCGTGTCCGAGCGCTCCCGCCGCCTGGCCGAGGCCCGGCTCCCCACCGCCCGCCTCACCGACCCCTCCGACGTCGTGGACTCCGCCGACCTCGTGCTGCTCACCGTCCCCGACGACGCCCTGGAACCCCTCGTGCGCGGCCTGGTCGAGACCGGCGCCGACGTCACCGGCACCTTCCTGGTGCACACCAGCGGCGCCCACGGCCACCAGGTGCTGGCGCCCGCCACCGCAGCCGGGGCCCTGCCCCTGGCCCTGCACCCCGTCATGACCTTCACCGGCCGCGACGAGGACCTCGACCGGCTGGCCAGCGCCTCCTTCGGTGTCACCGCCCCCGACACCCTGCGGCCCATCGCCGAGGCGCTGGTGGTCGAGATGGGCGCCGAGCCCGTGTGGATCGCCGAGGAGCACCGCACCCTGTACCACACCGCCCTGGCCGGGGGCGCGAACCACCTGGTCACGCTGGTCGCCGAGAGCGCCGCCCTGCTGGGCGCCGCCGGGGTGGACAACCCCGGCCGCCTGCTGGGTCCGCTGCTGGGCGCCGCGCTGGACAACGCCCTGCGCCTGGGCATGGACGGCCTGAGCGGGCCCGTGCTGCGCGGCGACACCGCCACCGTCGCCGCCCACATCGCCGAGCTGCGGCGGCACTCGCCCGAGAGCGTGCCCGCCTACATCGCGCTGGCCCGGCTGACCGCCGACCGCGCGCTGGCCGCCGGCCTGCTCAAGCCGCACGACGCCGAACGCCTGCTGGACGTGCTCCAGGACTAGGGCGGCGGCCCCCGGACCCCGGACCCGCACCCACGAAAGAGCCCCCATGAGCCACCCCATCCCCGCCCCCGCACTCGCCCGCACCCCCGAGGAGCTCGGCCGGCTGCGCTCCCGGCTCGGGCGGGTCGCGCTGGTGCCCACCATGGGCGCCCTGCACAACGGGCACCGCTCCCTCATCGCCGCCGCGCGCGAGCACGCCGACGCGGTCGTGGTCAGCGTGTTCGTCAACCCGCTGCAGTTCGGCCCCGGCGAGGACTACGAGCGCTACCCCCGCGACCTCGACGCCGACCTCGCCGTGTGCGCCGAGGAGGGCGTGGCGCTGGTCTTCGCGCCCTCGGTCGAGGACATGTACCCCGGCGAGCAGATCGTGCGGGTGGACCCCGGCCCCATGGGCGCCGTCCTGGAGGGCGCGTCCCGCCCCGGCTTCTTCGGCGGGGTCCTCACGGTCGTCAACAAGCTGTTCAACCTGGTGCGCCCCGACATCGCGGTGTTCGGCCAGAAGGACGCCCAGCAGCTCGCCCTGGTCCGCCGCATGGTGCGCGACCTCAACATGCCCGTCACCGTCGTGGCGGCGCCCACCATGCGCGACCCCGACAACCTCGCCTCCTCCAGCCGCAACGCCTACCTCAGCCCCGAGGAGCGGCGCAGCGCGCTGGCGCTGTCGCGCGCCCTGCTGGCCGGGGCGGACGCCTCGGTCACCGGGCCGGTGGGTATCCTCAGTGCGGCCCGGGCGGTCCTCGACGAGGCAGCTCAGGCCACTCCGCCGGTGTCGGTGGACTACCTGGCCCTGGTCGACGCCGGCACCTTCACCGAGGTGGCCGCCGACCACCGGGGCGACGCCGTGCTGCTCGTGGCGGCGTGGGTGGGCAGGACCCGGCTGATCGACAACGTGCCGCTCACCCTGTGACCTCGGCGAGGGCGGCGGCGGAACAAGGAGGACCGCGGTGCCGGACAACCCCTTCGCCCTGCCGCGCAGGCTCGCCGCGCCCGCGCCGGGCTGGACCGTCGAGACCGACGTCGTGGTCGTCGGCTCCGGAATCGCCGGGCTGAGCACCGCGCTGCGCTACACCGAACTCGCGCCCCGCGGCCGGGTGGTGCTCGTCACCAAGGACCTGCTCTCCACCGGCTCCACCCGCTGGGCCCAGGGCGGGATCGCCGCGGTCGTCGACCCCTCCGACGCCCCGCTGGCCCACATGGTCGACACCATCGTGGCCGGGCGCGAGCTGT
This sequence comes from Streptomonospora nanhaiensis, assembly GCF_013410565.1. NCBI lineage: Bacteria > Bacillati > Actinomycetota > Actinomycetes > Streptosporangiales > Nocardiopsidaceae > Streptomonospora > Streptomonospora nanhaiensis. The sequence goes on along the minus strand of NZ_JACCFO010000001.1, from coordinate 3,096,179 downwards.
GCGACGTCGCCGCGGTGCGCACCCTGGTCACCGCCGGGCCCGAGGCGCTGCGCTGGCTGGTCGAGCGCGGCACGGCCTTCGACCGCGCCGCCGACGGCAGCCTGGAGCTGACCCGCGAGGGCGGCCACCGGGCCCGCCGCATCGCCCACGCCGGCGGCGACGCCACCGGCGCCGAGATCGAGCGAGCGCTGATCTCCGCCGTCGCCGCCGAGCCGCGCATCGAGGTCATCGAGCACGCCTTCGTCCCCGACCTGCTGCCGGTGGCCCCCGCCTCCGGCGCCGAGGGGCCGAGCGCCGCCGCCGGGGTCACCGTGCACGTGATGGGTGAGGGCGAGCGCGACGGCGTGGGCCGGGTCGCCGCGCGCGCCGTGGTCCTGGCCACCGGCGGCATCGGCCAGGTGTTCGCCGCCACCACCAACCCCGAGGTCTCCACCGGCGACGGCCTGGCCGCGGGCCTGCGCGCCGGCGCCGAGGCCGAGGACCTGGAGTTCGTCCAGTTCCACCCCACCGTGCTGTGGCTGGGTGCGCAGGCCCGCGGCCAGCAGCCGCTGATCTCCGAGGCGGTGCGCGGCGAGGGCGCGTTCCTCCTCGACACCGAGGGCCGCCGGTTCATGGCCGACCGCCACGAGCTGGCCGACCTCGCGCCGCGCGACGTGGTGGCCCAGGGCATCGCCGCCGCCATGGCCGCCACCGGCGCCGACCACGTGCTGCTGGACGCCCGGCACTTCGGCGCCGCCATGTGGGAGGAGCGCTTCCCCACCATCCTGGCCGCGTGCCGCAAGCACGGCATCGACCCGGTGACCGAGCCGATCCCGGTCGCCCCGGCCGCCCACTACGCCTCGGGCGGGCTGCGCACCGACCTGCGCGGGCGCACCACGGTGGCCGGCCTCTACGCCGTGGGCGAGGTCGCGCGCACCGGCGTGCACGGGGCCAACCGCCTGGCCTCCAACTCGCTGCTGGAGAGCGTGGTGTTCGCCCACCGGGTCGCCGAGGACCTGGCCGCGGGCGGCGGCCCGGCCGTGAGCGCCCGCCCGGCCGCCGCGCCCGAGGGCCCCGGCGGGCTGGTGGCCCCCGAGCTGGTGCCGCGCGTCCGCGCGGTGATGTCCCGGCACGCCGGGGTGGTCCGCGACGCGGACGGGCTCGGGGCGGCGCTGGAGGAGCTGGGTGCCGTGGCCGCCGACCCCCGCAACGCCGAGGCCGTGCCCGGCACCCCGGCGTGGGAGGCCGCCAACCTGCTGACCGTGGCGCTGACCCTGGTGCACGCGGCGTACCGGCGGGCGTGCGCCGAGGCGGAGTCCCCGGCGTCCGCCGGCGCCGACCCCGCCGCGTCCCGGTTCGGGGTGCGGGCGGCGCTGGGCGGGCGGCCGTACGTGGTCGTCCGGCCCCCGGCCGAGCCCGCGCCGGAGGCGCTGCCGGAGCTGGCCGAGGTCGCCCGCTCGGGCGGCCACTCCGGCGGCGGCGCGGCGGCCGTGGTGGAGCGGGTGCGCGCCGCGCTGCGCGAGGACCTGCTGCCGCCCGGCGAGGGCGCGGGCACCGGCGTCGACGTCACCACCGCCGCCACCATCCCCGCCGCCCAGATCCGCACCGCCGACGTGGTCGCCCGCGCCGAGGGGGTCGTGGCCGGGCTGCCCGTGGCCGAACTCGTGTTCGCCCTGGTCACCGAAGGCGTCATGGAGGTCCGAAGACACGTCGCCGACGGCGACCGCGTGCGCCGGGGCGACGTGCTGATGACCGTCACCGCCCGCACCCGCCACCTGCTCACCGCCGAGCGCACCGCCCTCAACGTCCTCACCCACCTGTCGGGGATCGCCACCGCCACCGCCGCCTGGGTGGCCGCGGTCGCCGGCACCGGCGCCCGCGTCCGCGACAGCCGCAAGACCCACCTGGGCCTGCGCGCGCTGGAGAAGTACGCGGTGCGCTGCGGGGGCGGCGTGAACCACCGTTTCGGTCTGGCCGATGCCGCCCTCATCAAGGACAACCACGTGCTGGCCGCCGGCGGCGTGGCCGAGGCCGTGCGGGCGGTGCGGGCCGCCGGCCCCGGGGTGCCGCTGGAGGTCGAGGTCGACCGGATCGACCAGATCGAGCCCGCGCTGGCGGCCGGCGCCGAGGAGATCCTGCTGGACAACTTCACCGTGGAGCGGATGCGCGAAGCCGTGGAGCTGGTGGCCGGGCGCGCGCGCCTTGAGGCCAGCGGCGGGCTCGCCCTCGGCGACGCCGCGGCCGTGGCGGCCACGGGTGTGGACTTCCTGGCGGTCGGCGCGCTGACCCATTCCAGCCCAGCTCTGGACATTGCGCTCGATCTCCGGGACATTCACTGAGATCCTCCGGAACGGACCAGGAGAGGCCCACTGATGCTGCTCGCGATCGACGTCGGCAACTCGCACACGGTTCTCGGGCTCTTCGACGACGAGGACCTGCTGGAGCACTGGCGCGTCTCCACTGAGGCGCGGCGCACCGCCGACGAGTGGGCCGTGGTGCTCCAGGGCCTGATCGGCGGCAGTTCGATGATCGGCGCCGGCGCGGTCGACGGCATCTCGCTGTGCTGCTCGGTGCCCTCGGTGCAGCACGAGATGCGCGAGATGTTCCGCCGGCACTTCGGCGACGTCCCCGCCGTCATCGTGGAGCCCGGCGTCAAGACCGGGGTGCCGGTGCGCATGGACAACCCCAAGGAGGTCGGCAGCGACCGCATCGTCAACGCGCTGGCGGCCGTGCAGCTCTACGGCGGCCCGGCGGTGGTGGTCGACTTCGGCACCGCCACCACCTTCGACGCGGTCAGCGCCAAGGGCGAGTACGTCGGCGGCGCCATCGCCCCGGGCATCGACATCTCGGTCGAGGCGCTGTCGCGGCGCGGCGCCCAGCTGCACATGGTCGAGCTGGTCAAGCCGCGCACCGTCATCGCCAAGAACACCACCGAGGCGCTGCGCTCGGGCATCGTGTTCGGGTTCGCCGGGCAGGTCGACGGGATCGTGGACCGCATGGCCCAGGAGCTGACCGACGACGCCGACGAGGTCACGGTGGTGGCCACCGGCGGGCTGGCGCCGATGGTGGTCGACGAGTGCGAGACCGTCGACGTGCACGAGCCCTGGCTGACCCTGATCGGCCTGCGCCTGGTGTTCCAGCGCAACACGTGAGTGCCGCGGGCCGGGGCTGCGGCGCCCCGGCCCCGCCCGGGCGCGGGGGCCGAGCGCCCCTCCGGGCGCGGATAGGATCGGGGGCGTGACTGGAGTGCTGGACGAATCGTACGACGACCTGCCCGAACAGATGCGGGTCCGGCGCGAGAAACTGGACCGCATCCGCGCGGAGGGCACCGACCCCTTCCCGCTCGGGTTCCCCCGGACCACCACCATCGGCGCGGTCCGGGACAAACACGGCGGTCTCACGCCCGATTCGGCCACCGGCGAGCGCGTGGGGATCACCGGGCGCGTCATGCTCTACCGCACCGGCGGCAAGCTGTGCTTCGCCACCCTGCGCGACTCCACCGGCGACCTCCAGGTCATGCTCTCGCTGGACAAGCTGGGGCCCGAATCCCTGGCCGCCTGGAAGTCCGACGTCGACCTCGGCGACCACGTCGGCGTCGAGGGCGAGGTCATCACCTCCCGCCGCGGTGAGCTGTCGATCATGGTCGACTCCTGGGCGCTGACCGCCAAGTGCCTGCGCCCCCTGCCCGAGAAGCACAAGGGCCTGACCGACCCCGAGGCCCGGGTGCGCCAGCGCTACGTCGACCTCATCGTCAACCCCGAGGCCCGGCAGATGGTGCGCAGCCGCTCGGCCGCCATCCGCGCGCTGCGCCGCGGCCTGGACGAGCGCGGGTTCCTGGAGGTCGAGACCCCGATGCTGCAGCGGGTGCACGGCGGCGCCACCGCGCGGCCGTTCACCACGCACATCAACGCCTACCACCTCGACCTCTACCTGCGGATCGCGCCCGAGCTCTACCTCAAGCGGCTCGTGGTGGGCGGCATCGAGAAGGTCTTCGAGATCAACCGCAACTTCCGCAACGAGGGCGCGGACTCCACGCACAACCCCGAGTTCACGATGCTGGAGTTCTACCAGGCCTACGGCGACTACGACTCCATGGCCGACCTCACCCGCGAACTCCTCCAGGAGGCGGTCCGCGCGGTGTTCGGCACCACGGTGGTCGAGCGCGACGGCCGCGAGTACGACCTCGGCGGCACCTGGGGTTCGGTGACCCTCTACGGCTCGGTGTCGCAGGCCCTCGGCGAGGAGGTCACCCCGCGCACGCCCCTGGAGTCGGTGCGCAAGCTCGCCGACGCGCGCGGCGTGGAGTGGAACCCCGACTGGGGGCAGGGCAAGCTCGTCGAGCACCTCTTCGAGGAGCTGGTCGAGCACACCATCCAGGAGCCGGTCTTCGTCCGCGACTACCCGGTCGAGACCAGCCCGCTGACCCGCCGGCACCGCGACGACCCCCTGCTCACCGAGAAGTGGGACCTGATCGGGTTCGGCATGGAGCTGGGCACCGGCTACTCCGAGCTGGTCGACCCCGTGGAGCAGCGGCGCCGCCTCACCGAGCAGTCGCTGATGGCCGCCGGCGGCGACCCCGAGGCCATGCAGCTGGACGAGGACTTCCTGCGCGCGCTGGAGTACGGCATGCCGCCCACCGGCGGTGTCGGCGTGGGGATCGACCGGCTGCTGATGGCGCTCACGGGGCGCAACATCCGCGAGACCATCCTCTTCCCGCTCGTCAAGCCCGAGTGAGGTGCGGGGCGCCCGGCGGCACGTGCCGGGCGCCCCGGCCCATCTCGTTGCGGGATCGTGATATTCGGCTGAGCCCGAAAGTCGCAGCCTGCGAAGGCTGTCCTCGGGGCCATGTTGTGAATACCGGTCCAGGGGCCGAAAGCGCGTGAAATCCCCGGTAGTGAAGGTTCTTTTCGCAGGTCATTCTCAGCTCTGAGATTTTCTCGGAAATGGGCCTGTGACCTGCGATGATCGTCTCGTCACTTTGCGTAGTCGATTCGACCTTGACGGGTTGTGCTCCTCGGCTTAGCGTTTCGAGGCAAGCGGAGTATTCCTCCGCAGGTTTGCCGTAGTGGATCGACATGACGGTGAGTGAGGATGGCTGGGCACGGCTTCAGCGCGTTCTTGTCATCCTTTGCCGTGTGCGCCCACGCGCGATCTGTCCGTCCCAGATCGCGCCGACCGCGACCGCGCGCTTCCGTGCTCGCCGGTGTCCGCTTCTGTGCCAGAGGAGCGGGCCCACCGGAGGCCGGGAACCGGTCGCGGGGAACGTCGGCGTCCGCGCGCCAAGAGGCTCGCGCCTCCGCCCCGTGCAGGCCGCTGCGGCGACGAGTTGATGTTCCGCACTCACCACGGATGAGGGAGGACGGAGTGGAACAGGCCACACTCGTACGTCGTGCCGTGAAGGACCCCGGCGTGTCCCTGATGCGCGAGGGCATTGTCCCGGCGGTGCCGGCACCGGTGCCGGCACCCGAGGGGGCGCAGCCCCTTCCGGTCAGCCTGACCGACGACGAACTCCAGTTGCTGGCGGAGATCGCCACCGGCGTCACGACCGACGTCGCGGCGCGCCGGCTGGAGCTGAGCGCCCGCACCCTGCGGCGCCGTCTGCGCGCGATCTGCGACCAGCTGGGCGTGAACACGCCCATCGAGGCCGTTGTCTGGGCGGCCCGCAAGCAGCTCATCTAGCCGCACGGGCACACCCCGCCCGCACGGCGACGACCCCCACCGCATACCCCACGGGCCGCGCGCCGACCGCACAGGTCGGCGGGCGGCCCGTCCGCGTGACCGCCCGGTGCGGCCCCGACCCGCTCAAGTAAGCTGATGCGCGACATGCACGCCACCACCCAGGTCACCGTCCGCCGCGCGCGCACCGGCGACGTCCCCGCCATCCGGCGGCTGGTCGACTCCTTCACCGGCGAACGGCGCGTGCTCGCCAAGAGCACCGTCACCCTCTACGAGGACATCCAGGAGTTCTGCGTAGCCGAACTCGGCGAGGGCGCGGACCGCGCGGTGGTGGGCTGCGGGGCGCTGCACGTGCTCTGGGAGGACCTCGCCGAGGTCCGCACGGTCGCGGTCGACCCCGCCGTCCAGGGGCGCGGCGTGGGCCACCGCATCGTGTCGGTGCTGCTGGACCGCGCCCGCGAGCTGGGCGTGCGCCGGGTGTTCTGCCTGACCTTCGAGACCGCGTTCTTCGCCCGGCACGGCTTCCGGCCGATCCAGGGCACCCCGGTCTCCCCGCGCGTCTACGAGGAGCTGCTGCGCTCCTACGACGAAGGCGTCGCGGAGTTCCTCGACCTGGACCGGGTCAAGCCCAACACGCTCGGCAACACCCGCATGCTGGTCCACCTGGAGGAGCCCGCCGCCGCGCGCGGGCGCTGACCCGGTCCCGCCACCACCCCCGGTCCGCTCAGAGCAGCCGCATCTGGCGGTCGCGGGGCCGCCTGCGGGCGGCCGACTCCTCGTCCACCGGCATCGTCAGCGCGGGGTCGATCGCCTCCAGGAACACCGAGGGCGCCGCGTCGGCCGCCGCGCCGCGCCGGGTGCGCCGGCGCGCCCGCGACAGGTACAGCCGCTGCTGGGCCCGCGTCATGCCCACGAAGAACAGCCGCCGCTCCTCGGCCTCGTCGGTGTCGTCGGGCGCCGCCCCCGGCAGCCCGTGCGGCAGCAGCCCGTCCTCGCAGCCCACCAGGAACACCACCGGGAACTCCAGGCCCTTGGCGGCGTGCAGGGTGAGCAGCGCGACCCGGTCGGCGCGCGGGTCCAGGGCGTCGACCTCGGCGCCCAGGGCCAGCGCCGACAGGAACTCCGCCAGGTCCGCGCCGCACTGGCGGGCCAGCGGCAGCACCAGCTCCCCGGCCGTGCGCAGGTCGGCCGCCGCATCGGCGTCGGCCGCGTGCCGCTCGCACAGCGCCTCCACCGCCGCGCGCACCCGGTCGGCCACGGTCTCCCCGGCGCGGTGCGGCAGCTCCGCGGCCAGTGCCCGCACGCCCGGCCGCGCCAGCAGCCGGTCGTGCGACCGCTTCTGGTAGGGCACCCCGGCGGTGTTGAAGGCGCTCATGATGGCCTGGCTCTGGGCGTCGGTGCGGTAGAGCACGCAGATGTCGCTGAAGGACAGCCCGCCGTCGCCGTCCTCGGTCACCCGCCCGCTGTCGAGCGAGTGCCAGGAGGTCCCGCCCAGCAGCCGGTCGATGGCGCGCGCCACGAACGACGCCTCGGCGCGCTCGTCGGCGGCGGCGTGCACGCCGATCCGCGGCGGGTCGAGGAAGTCGCCGACGGCGCGCAGCTCCCGGCCCGGCACCAGCGACGCCGGCGCGATGGCCTGCGCGGCGGCGGTGACGATGGTGGCGTTGGAGCGGTAGTTGCGCGACAGCCGCACGGTGGCGGCGCCGGGGTAGTCGGCGGTGAAGCGGAGGAAGAAGCCCACGTCGGCGCCGCGGAATCCGTAGATGGCCTGGTCGGGGTCGCCGATGGCGGTGACGTTGGCCTCGGGCCCGGTCAGCATGCGCAGCAGGGCGTACTGCCGCTCGTCCACGTCCTGGTACTCGTCGACGCTGACCCAGGGCCAGCGCGCGCGGTAGGCGGCGGCCAGCTCGGGGTCCTCCTCCAGCAGCCGCACCGGCAGCGCGACCAGGCCGGTGAAGTCGACCAGGTCCAGTTCGCGCAGCCGCGCCTCGTAGGCGGCGAGCGCGGGGGCGGCCTCCGCCGGGGCGTCCTCGGCGCGGTCGCGCAGCGCCAGCAGCCGGCGGCCCTCGCGCTCGGAGCCGGCGACCTCGGCGGCGACCTCCAGCTGCCGGGCGGTGTCGGCGATCCCGAAGGCGGGGGAGAGGCCGGCGCGCTCGTGCTGCTCGCGCAGGATCAGCAGGCCCAGCCGGTGGAACGTGGCGACCGTGATCCGCGCGGCGGCCGGGCCGAGCAGGTCGGCCAGCCGCTCGGCCAGCTCCTCGGCGGCGCGGCGGGTGAAGGTGATCGCCAGGAAGCGCTCGGCGGGCACCCCGCGCTCGGCGACCAGGTGGGCGATGCGGCGGGTGACCGTGCGGGTCTTGCCGGTGCCGGGCCCGGCGACGATCAGCAGGGGGCCGCCGGGGGTCTCGGCGGCGGCGCGCTGCTCGGGGTCCAGGCCGTCGAGGATGCCCTGGGCGGAGGGGGCCGGCGGCGCCGTCTCGGGGAACAGCGCCGGCGCGTCCGGGACGTTGGTCCCTGGCGCGGCGGCCGAGGGTGCCGTAGGCGGCGCTGAGGCGGCCGCCAGCGCCCCGGCGGTGGCCGAGGCCGGGGACTCGACCAGAAGGGTCTCGGCCTCGGCGATGAGCATCTGGGCGCCGGCGGCGAGCGCGCCGGGCTCGCGCGGGGTCCGGGCGGGCGCGGCGCCCTCGCCGCCGGCGGGGGTGTCCTCGGGCGCGCGGGCGGAGGGGGCGGCGGGCGCGGCGCCGGAGCCCTCGCCGCCCGACCCGCTCGCTCCGTCCGACCCGGCGGAGCCGCCCGAGCGGCCGGATCCGCCGCGGCCCGCGGGTGCGCGCCGGGCCGCCTTGCCGGCGCGCGGCCGGGGCGCGGGCGGCCGCAGCTCGGAGTCGTCGAAGAGGGTCGGGGCGGCCGCGGCGGCGGACGCCAGTTCGCCCGGCTCGAACACGTGGATGGTGCCGTACTCCCCGTCGTAGCCCGCGTCGCGCACGACACGCCCGGCCCGCAGCCGGGTGATCGCCTCGCCCAGCAGCGTGCCCCCGGCGCGGGCGACGTCCTCCACCGGCAGGGCCGACAGGATGTCCAGTTCCGAGCCCAGTTCGGCGACCAGCCGGCCGACCTCGCCCTGGACCCGCTTGCTCTTGGGCCCCACCCCGACGATCTCGCTGACGATCTCGGGCAGCGGCACCAGGTTGGCGAACCCGGCGGCGCCCTCGGGCCGGTGGCCCAGGGGGCGGTCGGCCAGGTCGTAGATGCGGTGGGACACCCCCACGGTCACCGGCCGCCCGCACACCGGGCAGCGCCCGCCGTGCTCGCGGGTGGCGTGCGGCTCCAGGCGCACGCCGCATTTGCGGTGCCCGTCGAGATGGTATTTGCCTTCCTCGGGGAAGAACTCCACCGTGCCGCGGAATCCGTCGCCGGTCTCCAGCGCGCGGCGGATGGCGTGGTAATCGAGGTCGGTGTCGAACCGGGTGGCCTCGCGGGCCAGCATGGGCGGGGAGTGCGCGTCGGAATTGCTGACCAGGGTGTAGGCGTCCAGCGAGGACACCGTCCAGTTCATCTCGGGGTCGCTGGAGAGCCCGGTCTCGACGGCGAAGATGTGGTCGGCGAGGTCGCCATAGCAGTCGGCGACGGCGTCGAATCCGGATTTGGAGCCGAGAACGGCGAACCACGGAGTCCACACGTGCGCGGGCACGAGGTAGCTCGCCGGGTCGCTGGCGAGTGTGATCTCCAGGAGGTCGCGCGAATCCAGGCCCAGGATAGGGCGGCCGTCGGAGGCGAGATTGCCGATGCGCGCCAAATCCGCCGTGATCGCCTCGGCCGCCTCCATCGTGGGGGCGTAGAGCAAATGATGCACCTTTCGGGTGCGTTCGCCCCGTTTATAGATGGTGGAGATCTCCACTGACAGCAGGAACCGGCACGGATTGCGGCACGAGGGCGGCAGAGTGCGCAGCACCTCGGCCTCGATATCGGGCGCCAGGCGGAACAGGCCCGGTTCGGCCGGCACCAGTTTGGTGCGCAACTCCTCGCGCCAGGCAGGGTGAGTGAAATCACCCGTACCGACCACCTGAATACCCTTGCGCGCGGCCCACCACGCCAGGTGCTCAAGGTCGCAATCCCTGCTGCAGGCCCGTGAGTACTTGGAGTGAATATGCAGATCTGCGTGGAACTCCACGATGAGGTCCTCCCAATGCCCACGGTCGCCGTCTCCGGCGGGGCGGTGCTAACTCGCGGATGTCGGACTCGCCCCGAGTCAGGGTGCCACGATCTCGCGGCCTCCTCGGCCCGGCACCGGTTATCCGGGGCGCCGGAGGCGGTGCGGGATCGGACATAGCACCAGGTAATCTGTGCATTGGGAGCGGAAGTCGGCGTACGGCGCCGGGCGCCTTGGCCAAGGCGGGGCACCGGGTACCGCGCGCCGGTCCATAAGCCCCCGCACGGCACGCGGGCCAATCCGCGGGCGCGCGCGGTCGCGAACCGCCGTCATTTCAACGGCGATTCGGTTGCGGCCGGCCGCCCCGGGTGCCGCGCGCGCCCCCGGCACGAACCCGGAACGCCTTATACGGCGGGCTTTTGGCGCGTTCCTAAGCCTTCTTCGGGGCGGGGTCCGAACCGGTGCGCACGGTGTCTATGATGTCAGTGCCTGCTGATGTTTGCCGATGTCCACGCCCGTGTATGGGCGCGGGCGCCGCACCGCCGGGCGAACCGGGTCGAGCGGCGCCCCTCCGTGGGGTAATTGCTGCATAAAGTAACAACAAGGAAGGGGTGCGCGCTCGATGGAAGAAGTTTTGTCGGCGCTGATCCCCCCTGCTGTTGTCGCAACGGTCTTCTGCACGTTCGTCATCAAGCTGCTCCGTAAGGAGATGGCGCCGAGAACATCGGACGGCCGCCTCGTCAGCGAGACCGACACGGCATCCGGCCACGGACCCGCGGGGACCACAACGGCGTCCGCGGCCGCGACCGATGGTGTTCCAGCGGATGACGGGGCAAAGGGATCGGGAAGTTCCCAGACGGAACTCCCCGCCGATGCCCCCGGGTCCGCCGACCGCTAACGGCAACGCATGGGAAAGGGGCCCGGCCGCCCCGCGCGTTAACGACTCCGGTCCCCGGGCAGGGGACCGGAGTCGTATCAGCCGTTGACCGGTCATTTGCACCGGGGGTCGCCCCGCCGCATACCTCCACCGGGTTTCCGCCGCGCCGAGAATTGTCTTTCTGCTTCTCTCCGGCTAGCTTTACATTCAGGTGCCCTCGCACCGCTCTGCTGGAAAGGTTTGTATCTATGGCACAAAAGGTTCAGGTGCTTCTCGTCGACGATCTCGACGGCGGCGAGGCCGAGGAGACCGTTTCGTTCGGAGTCGACGGCTCCTCTTACGAAATCGACCTCAGCGCCGCCAACGCGAGCAAGCTGCGCGACGCGCTGGCTCCCTACGTCGAGGCCGCCCGCAAGGCTCCGGCCAAGAGCGGGGGACGGGCCAACCGCCGCCAGCAGCGCAGCGCGCCCAGCCGTGAGCGCAGCGCCGAGATCCGCGCGTGGGCGAAGGCCGCCGGCAAGCAGGTCAACGAGCGCGGCCGAATCCCGGCCGCCATCGTGGCCGAGTACGAGGCCGCCCAGCGCTGAGCGCACGGCGGCGCCCGCTCATGAGTGGCGGTTGCGCGGAGCTCTCCGGACCCGGGAGACCCGCGCAAGGCCATTACCCGCCGGGCCGCTTCGCGGGCACCGTGCTCTCCCACGGGCACGGTGCTTCGATGTTCGCTCAAAGCAAACTGCCGCGCGAATGCGCACCACGGCCCGTGTGCCCTCGTTTAACGGGGGCACACGGGCCGTTCGCTTGCGGCGTACTTGGAACACGAGGCCCCCGATCGGTAGTTGGATGAGGGTGAACGCCCTATCGTCGGGGAAAGTCTCTTGCACGGGCGGTTGGATTCAGCAGCCTCCGTGCACGGTGTGTCCGTCGGGCGCGTCGGGAAGCCGGCCGCCGGGTCGGACGGGGTGCGGATGCGCCTCCTGGAACTTTCCCCTTGGGGCCGAAATGCGGAAAGCGAGGGTCGGAGCTTCCGTCCCTGCCTGACCGCTCTGTGAGGAGCGACGAGACATGTTCGAGAGGTTTACCGACCGCGCACGGCGCGTGGTGGTCCTGGCCCAGGAAGAGGCCAGGATGCTCAACCACAACTACATTGGTACAGAGCACATCCTGCTCGGCCTCATCCACGAGGGCGAGGGCGTCGCCGCGAAGGCTCTGGAGAGCCTGGGAATCAGCCTCGAAGCGGTTCGGCAGCAGGTGGAGGAGATCATCGGCCAGGGCCAGCAGGCCCCCTCCGGCCACATCCCCTTCACCCCCCGCGCGAAGAAGGTTCTTGAGCTCTCCCTCCGGGAGGCGCTGCAGCTCGGCCACAACTACATCGGCACCGAGCACATCCTGCTGGGCCTCATCCGCGAGGGCGAGGGTGTCGCGGCCCAGGTGCTGGTGAAGCTGGGCGCCGACCTCAACCGGGTGCGCCAGCAGGTTATCCAGCTGCTGCACGGCTACCAGGGCAAGGAGCCCCAGGCCACCGGCGCGTCCTCGGAGTCCACGCCGTCCACCTCCCTGGTGCTGGACCAGTTCGGCCGCAACCTCACCCAGGCGGCGCGCGAGAGCAAGCTCGATCCGGTCATCGGCCGGAACAAGGAGATCGAGCGCGTCATGCAGGTGCTGTCGCGCCGGACCAAGAACAACCCGGTCCTCATCGGCGAGCCCGGCGTCGGCAAGACCGCCGTGGTCGAGGGGCTGGCGCAGAAGATCGTCAAGGGCGAGATCCCCGAGACCCTCAAGGACAAGCAGCTCTACACGCTCGACCTCGGCGCGCTCGTGGCGGGCAGCCGCTACCGCGGCGACTTCGAGGAGCGGCTGAAGAAGGTCCTCAAGGAGATCCGCACCCGCGGCGACATCATCCTGTTCATCGACGAGCTGCACACGCTGGTGGGCGCGGGCGCCGCCGAGGGCGCGATCGACGCCGCCTCCATCCTCAAGCCGATGCTGGCGCGCGGTGAGCTGCAGACCATCGGCGCCACCACGCTCGACGAGTACCGCAAGTACCTGGAGAAGGACGCCGCCCTGGAGCGGCGCTTCCAGCCCATCCAGGTCGACGAGCCCACGATCTCCCACACCATCGAGATCCTCAAGGGACTGCGGGACCGCTACGAGGCGCACCACCGCGTGTCCATCACCGACTCCGCCCTGGTGGCCTCCGCCCAGCTGGCCGACCGCTACATCAGCGACCGGTTCCTGCCGGACAAGGCGATCGACCTCATCGACGAGGCCGGCTCGCGCATGCGCATCCGCCGCATGACCGCGCCGCCGGACCTGCGCGAGTACGACGAGAAGATCGCCGCGGTGCGCCGCGACAAGGAGTCCGCGATCGACGCGCAGGACTTCGAGAAGGCCGCCTCGCTGCGCGACGACGAGAAGAGCCTGCTCGCCAAGAAGGCCCAGCGCGAGAAGGAGTGGAAGGCCGGCGACATGGACGTCGTCGCCGAGGTCACCGAGGAGCTGATCGCCGAGGTCCTGGCCACGGCCACCGGCATCCCGGTCTTCAAGCTCACCGAGGAGGAGAGCTCCCGCCTGCTGCGCATGGAGGACGAGCTCCACAAGCGGGTCATCGGCCAGGAGGACGCCATCAAGGCGCTCTCCCAGGCGATCCGGCGCACCCGCGCCGGCCTGAAGGACCCCAAGCGCCCCGGCGGGTCGTTCATCTTCGCCGGCCCCTCGGGCGTCGGCAAGACCGAGCTGTCCAAGACGCTGGCGGAGTTCCTGTTCGGCGACGAGGACGCGCTGATCCAGCTCGACATGAGCGAGTTCATGGAGAAGCACACCGTCTCCCGGCTGTTCGGCTCGCCTCCCGGCTACGTCGGCTACGAGGAGGGCGGCCAGCTCACCGAGAAGGTGCGGCGCAAGCCGTTCTCCGTGGTCCTCTTCGACGAGATCGAGAAGGCCCACAACGACATCTTCAACTCGCTGCTGCAGGTTCTTGAGGAGGGGCGCCTCACCGACGCCCAGGGACGCAACGTCGACTTCAAGAACACGGTCATCATCATGACCACCAACCTCGGCACGCGGGACATCTCCAAGGGCGCGGCCATGGGCTTCGCCAAGGAGGACGACGCCAAGACCAACTACGACCGGATGAAGGCCAAGGTCCAGGAGGAGCTGAAGCAGAACTTCCGGCCCGAGTTCCTCAACCGCGTGGACGACGTCATCGTCTTCCACCAGCTCACCCAGGCCGAGATCATCGACATCGTGGACCTGATGGTCGAGAAGCTCGACGAGCGCCTCAAGGACCGCGACATGGGTCTGGAGCTGCGCCCGGCGGCCAAGAACGTGCTGGCCGAGCGCGGGTACGACCCCGTGCTGGGCGCCCGGCCGCTGCGCCGGACCATCCAGCGCGAGATCGAGGACGCCCTGTCCGAGAAGATCCTGTTCGGCGACCTCAAGCCCGGCCAGATCGTCGTGATCGACGCCGAGGGCGAGGGCACCGAGGCCAAGTTCACCTTCCAGGGCGTGCCCAAGCCCGAGTCCGTCCCGGACACCCCGCAGGTGCAGGAGACCGCGGCCGGCAAGGGCGAGTAACCCGGCGCGCACCGGCCGGAGCACGCTCCGGCCCCGCGCTCCTGAGCGGTCAGGGGGCGGTCCCGCGGGACCGCCCCTTTCGCGTGCCCGGGCGGGGATCCGGGCGGGCGGCGCGGCCCGATAGGGTTTGTCCGTGGTTTCTCCCGACAACCTCCCGCAGCAGCCCGACCGGCCCGGACCGCCGGGGCCGCACCGGCCGGGCGTTCCCGACACCGGCGGACCCGGTGCTCAGCAGGGCGCCCAGGGGCCGACCGGCCCGCACGCCGGCCGGTTCGGCCAGCCGGGGCAGGCCGCCCAGCCGGGCCGGCCCGGTGGGCCGGGCGAGCACGCCGCCCACGGCGCCCCCGGCCAGTACGGGCCCGCGGGCGGGCCGGGCGCGCCCGGCCAGTACGGGCCGCCTCCCGGCGCGCCCGGCTACGGCGGGCCGCCCGGAGGGCCGCCCTACGGCAATCCCCCGCCGCCCGCGGGGACGCGGCGCCGCTCCGGCGGCGGCGCCCTGTGGTGGATCATCGGCGCGGCGGCGGTCGTCCTCGTGCTGCTGGTCGCCGGCGGCGGGGCCGTCGCCTACATGTCCATGAGCGGCCCGCCCACCGCTTCCGGCGGCGGGGACTCCGGCCGGACCGAGCCCGGCGACATCGAGGGCGTGCGCACCTTCGACAACCTCGACCCCACCCACACCGAGGAGCCGGAGGAGTACCCGGTGCACCCGCCCGTGGGCGGCCCGCACTCGCCGATCTGGCTGGACTGCGGCGTCTACACCCAGCCGGTGCCCGACGAGAACGCCGTGCACTCCCTGGAGCACGGCGCCGTGTGGATCACCTACAACAGCGGCTCGGTGTCGGCCACCGACCTCGCCACGCTCGAAGGGCTCTACCGCGACGGCGACTACCTGGTCGTCAGCCCGATGGACGACCTGCCCGGCCGGATCGTCGCCTCGGCCTGGGGCAAGCAGCTGGTCCTGGACTCCGCGGACGACCCCCGGCTGACCGAGTTCCTCAACACCTACGTGCAGGGCCCCCAGACCCTGGAGCCCGGGGCGCCGTGCAGCGGCGGCACCGGGATCACCGGCGAGCCGGTCTAGCCGACCCGGCCCCGCCACGGGGTCCGCGCACGAGAGGGCGGGCGCGCCGCGCCCGCCCCCCGCCGTGTGTGCGGCCCGTCCCCGGCTCAGCCGGGCAGGGCGTAGGTGCCGTCCTCCAGGGGGTCGACCAGGCCGTCGGCCACCAGCGCGTCGAGCGCGCGCTCCCGCTGGATCGGCTCGTCCCACACCACGTCCAGCGCGGCCTTGGGCACCGGCGCCGCGGACTCGCGCAGTACCGCCAGCAGCCGGCCGCGCACCTGCCGGTCGGTCCCGGCGTAGGTCTGGCCGCGCCGGGGCGGACCGTCGTAGGGCGGCTTGCCGGCCAGCCGCCAGGCGCACTGCCCGGCGATGGGGCAGTCGGCGCAGGCGGGGGAGCGGGCCGTGCACACCAGCGCGCCCAGCTCCATGACCGCCACCGCCCACCGGGCGGCCACGGCCGGCTCGGGGGGCACCAGGGACTCCGCCAGGGCGACCTCGGCCCGGGTCTGGGTCTTGGGCGGGTACTCCACGCCGGTGCGGGCGCGGGCCAGGACCCGCCGCACGTTGGTGTCGAGCACGGCGTGGCGCTGGCCGAAGGCGAAGCTGGCGACCGCCGCCGCCGTGTAGGAGCCCACCCCGGGCAGGGCCAGCAGGTCGGCGTGGGAGTCGGGGACCTCGCCGCCGTGGCGCTCCACGATGGTGCGCGCACAGGCGTGCAGGTTGAGCGCGCGGCGGGGGTAGCCCAGCCGGTTCCACATGCGCACAGCCTCGCCCGAGGGCTCGGCGGCGAGGTCGGCGGGGGTGGGCCAGCGCGCCATCCACGCCTCCCAGGCGGGCAGGACGCGCACGACGGGGGTCTGCTGGAGCATGATCTCGCTGACCAGCACCGACCAGGGGGAGGCGCCGGGGCGGCGCCAGGGGAGGTCGCGGGCGTTGGCCTCGTACCAGGCGAGAACCGCTGTGCTGTAAGGGTTGTCGAACATGCGCAATCGGTGTGGGGTTCGGCGGGTTGAGTAGGTGCGGTGCGGGGAAACCCGGAATACTACGCGCCATGGCGTCAAGTGCTGGACATCCGGGACCGGTGAGTCCCGAAACGTATTGGAGAAGGCGTGTCTTCGTGCTGGTGGGTGTCCTCGTCGTCGTGGCGCTGATCACCTACGCGTGCACCCGCGCGTCGTCGGAGGAGAACGGCGGCACGGCCGGCGGCGGCGGCGAACCCAGCGCGGCGCCCGAGGAGTCGCCGTCCCCCAGTGTCTCACCCCCGGCCTCCTCCAGCGCCTCGCCCAGTGCCTCCCCGAGCGCGAGCGAGGACCCCGAAGGCGGCGGCTCCGGCGGTGCCGCGGGCGGGGCCGGGTCCGGCGCCGGCGACTCCGGCGACGACTCCGGCGGCGGATCGGAGGGCGGCGGCTCCGGCGGGGGGTCGGTGGCCGTCCCGGTGCGCGCCGAGGACCCCTGCCGGCCCTCCGACATCGTGGTGACGATGGAGGTCAACAAGTCCGACCACGACTGGAACGACCGGCCCAAGTTCGAGCTGACCCTGGTCAACACCGCCGAGCAGACGTGCACGGTGGACACCGGCCGCAAGGCCATGGAGATCCGGATCACCTCGGGCGAGGACCGGGTGTTCTCGACGGCCGACTGCGTCGAGGGCTCGGGCGCCGACCGGCAGCAGCTGCGCCGCGGGGTGCCCTACACCACCACGTTCACCTGGGACCGCAAGCGCTCGTGGGAGGACTGCCGCGACAGCGACGTCAACGCCAAGCGGCCGGGCACCTACGTGGCCGAGCTGCACAGCGACTACGACGAGGGCGCCGAACCCCAGGTGTTCCGGCTGAACTGACGACGCCGCACCCCCGGCCCTCCGCGGGCCCCCGCACCCCCGACCCCCGAAGGATTCACCGCGCCCCCGCCGCCCGGGTCACCGCCCCGGCGGCGGGGGCGCGGTGCTGTGCGCGCCGCCCGTGCCGCCCGTGCCCGCCGGTGGAGCCGCACCGGCCGGCGGGGTCACTCCGCGCGCTGACGGGCGGGAAAGGCCGCGCGCAGCGCCGCGGCGACGTCGTCGACCCCAACGGTCTCGATGCCCTCGACCGGCTCCTCGCTGTGCCGGGGCACGATGGCGCGGGTGAAGCCCAGGCGCTGGGCCTCGGCCAGCCGCCGCTGCACGGCGCTGACCGCGCGGACGTCGCCGGCCAGGCCGACCTCGCCGATGGCGACCAGGCCGCGCGGCAGGGGCTCGTCGCGCACCGAGCCAGCCACGGCCAGCGCGAGCGCGAGGTCGACCGAGGGCTCGCCCAGCCGCACCCCGCCCACGGTGGAGGCGTAGACGTCGGCGTTGGCGATGCGCACCCGCGCGCGGCGCTCCAGCACCGCCATGACCATGTTGACCCGCGCGGTGTCGAGGCCGGAGGTGGCCCGGCGCGGCTGCGGCAGGTTGGAGGAGGCGACCAGGGCCTGGACCTCGGCGATCAGCGGCCGGCGGCCCTCAAGGGTGACGGTGACGCAGGTGCCGGGCACGGGTTCGTTGCGGCGGGTCAGGAACAGGCCGCTGGGGTCGGGCAGGCCGATGATACCGGAGTCGGTGAGTTCGAAGCAGCCGATCTCGTCGGTGGGGCCGTAGCGGTTCTTGACGGCGCGCAGCATGCGCAGCTGGGAGTGGCGGTCGCCCTCGAACTGGAGCACGACGTCGACGAGGTGCTCCAGCAGCCGGGGGCCGGCGATGGAGCCGTCCTTGGTGACGTGGCCGACCAGCACGGTGGCGATGCCGCGCTCCTTGGCCAGCCGGATCAGCGCGCCGGCGACCTCGCGGACCTGGGTGACGCCGCCGGGCACCCCCGAGACGTCGGGGGAGACCATGGTCTGCACGGAGTCGACGATGAGGAGCGAGGGCGCCACGGCGTCGACGTGGCTGACCAGGGCCGCCACCGAGGTCTCGGCGGCGAGGTAGAGCTTGGGGGAGAGCGCGCCGAGGCGTTCGGCGCGCAGCCGCACCTGGCCGGTGGACTCCTCGCCGGTGACGTAGAGGACCGGGCCGGCCTCGGCGCACAGCGCGGCGACCTCCAGCAGCAGGGTGGACTTGCCCACGCCGGGTTCGCCGGCGAGCAGCATGACGCCGCCGGGCACCACGCCGCCGCCCAGCACGCGGTCGAGTTCGTCCAGGCCGGTGGGGGTGGCGTGGGCGGCCTCGACGCTGATGTCGGTGATGGGCTGCGCCGGGGCGGTGACCCGGGCGGGCGCGATCACGGTGGAGGTGGGGGCGCCGGCCTCCTCGACGGTGCCCCATGCCTGGCACTCGCCGCAGCGGCCGACCCATTTGAACGTGGTCCAGCCGCACTCGGCGCAGCGGAACGTGGTCTTCGCAGCCTTGGCCATGGTCTGCACGGTAGCGGTTGGCGGTGACAACCGGGGCCGGGCCGCGCGCCCGCCGCCCGCGCCCCGCCCCGCCCCGCCCCGAGCCTGTCCGCGCACCCGGTGAGCGGCCCGCGAGGGCGCGTGGCGGTGCCTGGTGTGCGTGGCGGTGCGTGGCAGTGGGCGGCCGGGTCCGGCGTTTCGCCGAGCGGTCGCCACCCTGCGTAGTACCGTTGTCGCGTCAAGTCGTTGGCCGGTTGCGGTCCGCGCGGTTGACCCGCCGCACGCACGCGCTGACAGTCGGTGCGGCACCCTGCCGCGTCCCGGTGCCGCAGACCCTCGCATCCCCTGCGCATCCGCCGATGCGTCCGCACCCGCGCCGGTTCCGGCGCGCCCAGCACGAGGAGTACCGCGTGTCCGCACCGCCGTCCGCCCGCCGCCGCACCGCCGCCGCCCTCGCCGCGCTCGCCGGGGTGAGCGCCCTCCTCGGGCCCGCTGCCGCGCGGGCCGAGGACCTCGCCGCCCGCTACGTCGCCCTCGGCGACTCCTTCACCGCCGGGCCGTTCATCCCCCACCAGTACGGCGACCCCGCGCTGTGCCTGCGCTCGCGCGGCAACTACCCCAACCTGGTCGCCGAGGCGCTGGGCGCGGCGGAGTTCGTGGACGCCAGCTGCGCGGGCGCGGAGTCGCGGCACATGACCGAGCCGCAGACGCTGGCCCTCGACACCGCGCCCCCGCAGTTCGACGCGCTGACCCCCGACACCACCCTGGTCACGGTCGGGATCGGCGGCAACGACCTCGGCTTCGGCGAGATCGTGCTGAAGTGCCTGGCGGTGAGCGTGACCGACCTCACCGGCGACCCGTGCCGCGACCACTACACCGACCCCCGGGGCCGCGACGAACTCGCCCAGCGCATCCCCGAGACCGGCGAGGCGGTCGGCGAGGTCCTGGCCGGAATCCGCGAGCGCAGCCCCGGCGCCACGGTCGCCGTGGTCGGCTACCTCGAACTCCTGCCCTCCGAGAAGGGCTGCCTGCAGGTGCCCTACGCCACCGGGGACATCCCCTACCTCTACGGGGTGTGGGAGGACCTCAACGCCGTGATCGAGAAGGAGGCCGCCGAGGCGGGCGCGGTGTTCGTGGACGCCTCCGGCCCCGGCCACGACATGTGCGCGCCGCGCTCGGAGCGCTGGGTCGAGGGGATCTTCCCCACGCGCCCGGCCGCGCCGGTGCACCCCAACGCCGACGGCATGGCCGAGGTCGGCGACCGCGTGCTGGCGTCCCTGGGCGTGCGCGCCGGCAGCCCGCTGGCCTGAGCCGGCCCCCCACCCGGCCCCCGCCCGGCCCCCGCCCGGCCCGCCGCCCCCTGCGGCGGCGCCGGGGACCGCGCCCGCCGCGCCCCGGCCGGTACCCGCGGGTCAGTACTCGCGCCACCACAGGTTGACGGCGTAGTCGACCTCCAGGCCGGGGTGCTCGGCGATGATCTCCTCGGCGAGGGCGCGGTCGAACTCGATCCGCACCACGGCCTCGAAGTCGGCGCGCCGCTCGAACTTCCAGCGCATGGTCAGCGGGGTGCGCGCGAAGCCCTGCCGCGCCCAGAACCGCTCGACCGCCTCGGGGTCGTAGCGGGGCAGGAAGCGGCGGAACCACCCGCCGAACGTGCTGCGGGTGGCGTCGTTGTCGATGACGAACGCCACCCCGCCCCGGCGCATCACGCGCCGCAGCTCGGCCAGGCCGGGCTCGCAGCCGGGGCCGAAGAAGTACGCCCAGCGGGCGTGGGCGAGGTCGATCCGGGAGTCGGGCACCGGCAGGTTCTGCGCCACGCCCGTGCGGACCTCGACGTTGGCCAGTCCGGCGGCGGCCGCCCGCGCCCGCGCCACCGCCGCCAGCTCCGCGTGCGGCTCCACCCCGATGACGTGCTCGGCCTCGCGGGCGAAGCGCGGCAGGTGGTACCCGGTGCCGCAGCCGATGTCGAGGACGCGCGCCCCGGCCGGGCCGCGCACGGCGCGCATGGCGGCGTCGATCGCGCCGTCGGGGTCGACGGCGTCGTTCTCCAGTTCGTAGGTGCCGGGGCTGTTCCAGATGTTGGGGCTGGGGATCGCGCCCGCCATCGCTGCTCTCACCCGAGGAAGGATAGGCACACGCGGGGAGCCGCGATCGGCGAACAGCGCATACTCTTGGTGGAGTGAGCGCTATCCAGGTTCCAGACGCGCCGGTTGTCCTCTCGACGGCGTCGGTCTACCCGGAGAAAACACCGGCGGCCTTCGAGACCGCCGCCAAGCTCGGCTATGACGGCGTTGAGGTCCTGGTCTCCTCCGACCCGGTCAGCCAGGACATCGACATGCTGCGCCGGCTGTCGGACTACCACGGTGTGCCGATCCTCGCCGTCCACTCGCCGTGCCTGATCTTCACCCAGCGCGTCTGGGGGCGCGACCCCTGGGGCAAGCTGGTGAAGTCCAAGGAGATGGCCGAGGCGCTGGGCGCCAAGACCATCGTCGTCCACCCCGCCTTCCGCTGGCAGCGGGAGTACGCCCGCGAGTTCGAGGCCGGCATCAACCGCATGCAGGACGAGACCGACGTCGTCTTCGCGGTCGAGAACATGTACCCGGTGCGCATGCGCGACCGCGAGGTCGTGCCCTACGCGCCCAGCTGGAACCCGCTCGACCGCGACTACCCCGACGTCACCCTCGACCTGTCGCACAGCGCCATGTCGCACTCCGACGCCATGGAGATGGCCAAGGCGCTGGGCGACCGGCTCTCCCACGTGCACATGGCCGACGGCACCGGCACGCAGAGCTTCGACGAGCACCTGATCCCGGGCCGGGGCACCCAGCCCTGCGCCGAGCTGCTGGAGCACCTGGCCACCACCGGCTACCGGGGCCAGATCGTGCTGGAGGTCAACACCCGCAAGGCCGCCGACCGCGAGTCCCGCCACCTCGAACTCGCCGAGGCGCTGGCCTTCACCCGGCTGCACTTCGCCGGCATCCACACCGACCCCGCCGCCGACCCCCGGGGCGACCGCCGCGAGCGCATCGCCATGCGCCGCCGGGACGACGGCTCCCCGCCCCCGCGCACGTTCGCGGTGACCTCCGAGGGCACCGTCGACCGCACCTGACCCCTCCGGCCCGCCCGGCGGGCGCTCCGGCCGCAGGGGCGCCCGCCGGGCGGGCCTCAGCCCACCCGCGGCGCGGCCCGCATGCCGATGTAGACGCACGCGGTGCCGTCGGCCAGGGTCGTGAACACCACGGGCATCCACTCGCCGCTGAAGGCGCCCATGCCCGGTACCGCGAACACGCCCGGCTCCACCGGCACGAGGTGGGTCTCGAACGGCGGCGCGAAGCCGGCCATGCCGTCCACGAACGCGTAGCGCATGCGCGCGGTGCCCTCGGGCGTGCGGGTGACGGAGACCTCCACCCCCTCGCGGCGGTACTCGCCGGTGATCCCGGCGGTGTCCGCCTCCACCGGCCGCGCGGGCGGGCCGAAGGGCGCGGGCTGGGCCACCCCGGCCAGGTCGCCGAGCAGTTCGGCGAACAGCTCCTCGTAGAGGCGCCGCGCGCCGCCCCCGTTGGTCAGCAGCACCGCCGCCACGCCCGCGCCGGGCACCACCCGCAGGTAGGAGTACTGGCCCAGGGTGGCGCCGTCGTGCCCGAACCCGGGTGTCCCGGCCCAGTCGTAGAGGGTCCAGCCCAGGCCCCAGGCCGAGGAGTGGACGGTCCAGCGGTCGGGCGTGGGGGCGACCGGGCGCCGCATCGCGGCGACGGCCTCGGGGGAGAGCAGGCGGGTGCCGTCGGCGGCGGTGCCGCCGTCCAGGTGCATGCGGGCCAGCAGCAGGACGTCGGCGGCCGAGGCGCACATCCCGCCGTAGGGTCCGGCGGAGCGCGGCATGGCGGTCCACGCGGGGGCGGGCCCGGGGTCCTCGCCGGGGGCGCCCAGGTGGCTCATCGCGGCGCGGAACCGCAGCACCTCCTCGGGCAGGGTGGCGGTGCGCTCCGCGCCGAGCGGGTCGAGCAGCAGTTCCCGCAGCGCCTCGTCCCACACCCGCCCGGTCACGACCTCGGTGATCCGGCCGAGGACGGCGTAGCCGGTGCTGCTGTAGGAGACGGCGGCGCCGGGCGGGCAGTCCTGGCCCACGGCGGTGCAGGCGGCGACGTAGCGGGCCAGGCAGTCGTCGCCGCGCCCGGTGTCGAGGGTGAAGTCCCCGCTGATGCCGCCGGTGTGGCTGAGGAGCCGGCGCGGGGTGACGGTGGCGCTCGCGCCTGGGTCGGGCACCGCGAAGCCGGGCAGCACCTCGGCGACGGGCGCGTCCAGGTCGAGCGCGCCCTCCTCGGCCAGCCGCATGACCAGGGTGGCGGTGTAGACCTTGGCGACCGAGCCGAGCTGGAAGACCGAGTCGGGGGTGGCGGCCACCCCGGTGCCCCGGTGCAGGACTCCGGAGGCCAGTTCGTGCACGTGGCCGCCGGCGAGGACGGCCAGGGCGGCGCCGGGCACGCGGTGGGCCGCGCGCAGGGCGTCGAGGCGGGACTGCCAGTGGGCGGGGTCGAACGGCATGGTCACTCCTGGGCATCCGTTTGCGAACAGTGTTCCGGGGATGCGCACACCGTACTCATTGCGCACGGTGTGCGCAACATGCGAACGCCGTCCCCCGGCGCGCTAGGGTGGGTGTGCCGCCAGAGCCGCCAAGCCGCCAGTGCCGCCATGAGGGAGCGCCGTGCCAGCCGACACGCCAGCCGACGACCAGCCGATCCGCTCGGTGTGGGCCCGCCCGCGCCGCGGCCGCGCCCAGCCCGGCCTCAGCCGGGACCAGATCGTGTCCGCCGCCGTGGAGCTGCTGGACGCCGAAGGCGTCGAGGCGCTGAGCATGCGCCGCCTGGGCGCCGCCCTGGGCGCCGGGGCCACATCGCTCTACCGGCACGTGGCCGGCAAGGACGAGCTGATCGAACTCGTCGTGGACCGCTTCTACGGCGAGCTGGCGGTCCCCGACCCCGCCGACGGCGCCCCCTGGCGCGACGCGGTCGCCGCCTGCGCGCGCGACCTGCGCGCCGCCGCCCTGCGCCACCCGTGGGTCGTGGCGGTGCACGGCCAGGCGGGGCTGTCCCAGCTCGGCCCCAACCTCGCGCGCTTCTCCGAGGGCGTGCTGGCGGTCCTGGAGGCCGCCGGGTTCGACCTGGTCGAGGCCGACCGGGCCATGAGCGTGCTGCTGCCCGCCGTCATCGGCATGGTGTCCAGCGAGGCCGCCTGGCTGTCGGCGGTCCGGCGCGGCGGCGCCGACGAGCGGGACGCGGCCGAGCGCCTGTGGGCCGTCACCCAGGAGGCCATGCGCGACCACCCCCGCCTGCTCGCCGTCTACGCCGCCCAGCGCGGCACTGAGCCCCGCGCGGTCATGGACGCCTACTTCGACTACGGCCTGGACCGGCTCCTCGACGGCCTGGCGGCCCGGCTGCCGGCCGGCGGCGCGGGCGGGGCCGCCCCCGCGCGCGCCGAGGGCGCCGCCGGCGGCGCGGACTGATCCGCGGGCGTACGGGGGCCGCGCGCCCCTGCCCGGCGCGGCCGGGGCGGCGTAGCCTCGGAGGGGACGCGGCGGGCGGGCGGCATCCGCGGCCGATCGGCGGGTAGCACTCACCGGACGCGGAAACCGGCGGGCGGCGCCGGACGACGGTGAACGAGGAGCGCGACATGGTCCTTCGGCAGACTCTCCTGGCGGCATCGGGAAGCGACCGGCTGCGCACCCTGGTGGCGGGGACCCGCCTCACGCGCGGCGTCGTAGACCGCTTCGTGGCCGGCGAGCGCGCCGAGGACGCCGTGCGCGCGGCGGGCGAGCTGGCCGAGTACGACCTGCTGTCCTCCATCGACCACCTCGGCGAGGACGCCGACCACCCGGCGCGCACCCAGGACGTGGTCAAGGGCTATGTGCGGCTGCTGCGGCTGCTGGACGACACCGGCCTGACCTCGTGGGCCGAGGTGTCGGTCAAGCCCACCGCCGTGGGGCTGGGCCTGGGCCCGGAGGGCGAGGCCCTGGCCGTCGACAACCTGTCGCGCATCTGCGACACCGCGGCCGAGGTCGGCACCACCGTCACCGTCGACATGGAGGCCGCCCGGCACGTGCCCGCCACCCTGCGCGTGGTCGCCCGGCTGCGCGCCCGCCACCCGTGGGTGGGCTGCGTGCTCCAGTCCTACCTGCGCCGCACCGAGGGAGACACCGCCGCCATGGCCGCCGAGCCGGGCGCGCGGGTGCGGCTGTGCAAGGGGGCCTACGCCCCCGAGCGGGGCAGCGCCTACACCGGCCGGCGCGAGGTCGACGCCGCGTTCGTGCGCTCCCTGCGCCGGCTGATGACCGGTTCGGCCTACCCCATGGTGGCCACCCACGACTCCCGGCTGATCGACATCGCCACCACGCTGGCCCGCCGCTACGGGCGCACCTACGACGACTTCGAGTACCAGATGCTCTACGGCGCCCGGCCCACCGAGCAGCGCCGGCTGGCCTCGCTGGGCGCGCGGGTGCGGGTGTACGTCCCCTACGGCACCGACTGGTACGGCTACCTGGTCCGGCGCGTGGCCGAGCGCCCGGCCAACGCCGCCTTCGCCGCCCGCCAGGTCCTCACCCGGTACTGAGCGCCCGGCCCCGCGCCCGGCCGCCGCCCGCCCGGCCCCGCCCGCCCGGGGTTTTCCCCAGGCCGCGGGGCCGCGGATGCGGCATACCCGCCGCGTCGATACCGTTGAAGTGACGGGAAAGGTGTGAGGACATGATCGCGATCATCGGCGGCGGCAAGATGGGCGAGGCCCTGCTCGCGGGGCTGCTGGCCACCGGCTACGAGCCCACCCAGGTGCTGGTCACCGAGCCGCACCCCGACCGCGCCGCCGAGCTGCGGGAGCGCTACGGGGTCGCCGCCGCGCCCCTGGCCGACTCCGCCGCGCGCGCGTCCACCCTCGTGCTGGCCGTCAAGCCCCAGGACATGGTCGAGGTCCTCGACGACCTCTCCCCGCACCTCAAGCCCGACTGCCTGGTGGTCTCCATCGCCGCCGGGATCACCACGGCGCTGCTGGAGAAGCACCTGCCCGCCGACACCCCCGTGGTGCGGGCCATGCCCAACACCCCGGCGCTGGTGGGCAAGGGCATGACCGCCGTGGCGGCCGGCTCCCACACCGGCGACGCCCAGCTCGACCACGCCGAGTCCCTGCTGCGCTCGGTCGGCGACGTCGTGCGGGTGCCCGAGCACCACATGGACACCGTCACCGCGCTCTCGGGCAGCGGCCCGGCCTACTTCTACTTCATCGCCGAGACCATGATCGAGGCCGGGGTGGCCATGGGCATGACCCGCGCCGCCGCCAGGAAGCTGGTCACGCAGACCATCACCGGCGCCGCCGAGATGCTCGCCGACCCCGCCAACCACCCCGTCGTGCTGCGCGAGGCGGTCACCTCGCCCGGGGGCACCACCGCCGCCGCGGTGCGCGAACTGGAGCGCCACGGCGTGCGCACCGCCTTCACCGAGGCCATCGAGGCCGCCCGCGACCGCAGCCGCCGGCTGTCGGAGGGGTGACGGCACGCCCCCGACCCGCCGCCCGCGCGCCGGTTCGCCGTTGACTAGGCTGGAGGCGCGGGTGACGCCGCACACACCACCGCCCGCGTGCTCGGCACGCACGCGATCCACCGTCCGGGAGGGCGCATGGCCTGTTCACTGCACGTGGCCTGGGACGACGGGCTGACCTCCTACAACTTCGGCCCGCAGCACCCGCTGGCGCCGGTGCGCGTCGAACTCACCATGGCGCTCAGCCGGGAGTTCGGCGTCTTCGACCGCCCCGGTGTCACGATGATCGACGGCGTCGAGCCCGCCTCCGACGAACTCCTCCAGCTCGTCCACGCGCCCGACTACATCGAGGCCGTCAAGCGCGCCGGCAAGACCCTGGAGCCCGACGACCCCTACTGCCTGGGCACCTCCGACAACCCCGTCTTCCCCGACATGCACGACGCCTCGGCGCTGGTCGCCGGCGCGTCGGTGCGCGCCGCCGCGGCCGTCTGGCACGGCGAGGCCGCCCACGCCGCCAACATCGCGGGCGGCCTGCACCACGCCATGCCGCGCCACGCGTGGGGCTTCTGCGTCTACAACGACGCCGCCCTGGCCATCGCCTGGCTGCTGGAGCAGGGCGCCAAGCGCGTGGCCTACGTCGACGTCGACGTCCACCACGGCGACGGCGTCCAGGCCATGTTCTACGACGACCCCCGCGTGCTCACCATCAGCCTGCACGAGTCCCCGGCGACCCTGTTCCCGGGCACCGGCCGCGCCACCGAGACCGGCGGCCCCGGCGCCGAGGGCTACGCCGTCAACGTCGCCCTGCCCGCCGGCACCAACGACGCCCGCTGGCTGCGCGCCTTCGAGGCCGTCGTGCCGCCGCTGCTGCGCGAGTTCCAGCCCGAGGTGCTGGTCACCCAGCAGGGCGCCGACACCCACGCCCTGGACCCCCTGGCCAACCTCGTCCTCAGCCTCGACGGCCAGCGGCGCACCTACGCCGCCCTGCACCGCCTGGCGCGCGAGACCGCCGGGGGGCGCTGGCTGCTGCTGGGCGGCGGGGGCTACGAACTCGTGCAGGTCGTGCCGCGCGCCTGGACCCACCTGCTGGCCGAGGCGTCCGGCGGCCAGGTCGACCCCGCCTCGGCCACCCCCGACTCCTGGCGGGCGTTCGTCCGCGAGCGCACCGGCGAACTCCCGCCGCTGTACATGACCGACGGCCGCGATCCCCAGTACACGCCCTTCGAGGACGGCTTCGACCCCGAGGACCCCGTCGACCAGGCCATCCAGGCCACCCGCCGGGCGGTCTTCCCCAGCCACGGCATGGACCCCAGCCTGTGACCCCCCGCCCGGCGGCCCCCGCCGCCGGGCCCGGGTTCCCGGTCCGCCGCAGCGCGGCCCGCGGCGCCACCCCGATACGCCACGGGCGGTACCCCTGCGTTCAACCGATGGACAGCGGCGCTCAAAGTTGAATTTGTCATGAAGAGGGTATGACGCCCTTTTGGATCGTCCGTGGCCGCCACGGGTCCCGCGCCGTCCCGTGCGCGGGCGGCGCGCCGTCGCATCGGAGGGGAAGGGGATCGTGGTGAGGCCGCCCTCGCGCGCAGAACTCGTCGCCTATCTCGTGCGGACCGGAATCGCCGGGCACGTCGACACACCGCGGCAGAACAACCTGCGCCACTACCGGCGGCTCTGCCAGAAGGACCCCTACTACCAGTTCGGCCTCACCTTCGACCACGAGTGGTCGTTCTCCGAGGTGCTCGACCTCATGGCCAAACGCTGCGGCGTGGTGGCCGACCACGGGCACCAGTGGGGGATCGACACCATCGACCCCGACCGCACCGTCGACGCGCTCGACGCCGTCGCCGACCGCCTGGCCGAGGCCGCCGCCCGCAGGCAGCGGGTGATGTTCGCCACCGGCCACCCCAAGAGCCTCGCCGACACCTACCGCAGCTGGAAGTCCGCCCTGGAGGCCCGCGGCTGCGAGGTGGTCACGGCGGCGGCCGGCTACACCTACGACGTCGCCACCGAGCACCCGCCCAGCCGGCGGGTGCTCGTCTGGAAGGACGGCGTCGGGTTCGTCATGGACGGCGGCACCCCCCGGCACAGCCACCACCCCTTCGCCATGCGCGCCGCGCTCGCCGACCTCTCCGAGAAAGGCCAGGAGTGGCCGCAGTTGGTCGTCGCCGACCACGGATTCGCGGGCGCGGCCGGAGAGGCGGGGGTCCCCACAATCGGCTTTGCGGATTGCAACGATCCCGCATTGTTCCTGGCCGAATGCGAGGGAAAACTGCTCACCACCGTTCCCCTGGACGACGGATACCCGCCGCGCGAATACCGGCCATTGGCCGCATATGTGCTGCACCGCGCCGGCCTCGACTAGCGGCTATCTGCGGCGGGACGGCGGTACCCACTTCCTAAACCTCACGCGACCCCCGACTCTCATGTAGCTGCAGGGACAGCAAAACCGGCCTTTCAATGCCGTGCACCCGGATCTACCCTGAAACCGGACGTGTCAGCAGTTACCGAAGAACACTCCGGCGCGGCGATGGGGTCTTGGCGCCGGATGACAGAGGCTGGGACATCTACGCTCACGTCCGGAAGTGAGGGCGTCGGAGAATGAACGTGAAGGCACCCCTTGACGAGGTCCGGTTCCTGACCGTGGCCGAAGTCGCCACGATCATGCGAGTTTCCAAGATGACCGTCTACCGAATGGTGCACTCCGGTGTGCTCCCCGCGATCCGCGTGGGTCGCTCCTACCGCGTGCCCGAACGCGCCGTGCACGACTACCTCCGCGAGGCATTCGTCGAGGCCGGGTAGTCCCAACGGCGCCACCCGATCGGGGCGGTGAAACCCCGCCCATCGCCCCTCGGGTGGGCACAGGCGTCGGTTCGGCGGGCGCGCGGAGCGGGCGCGCCCCGTCACCTCGGGGCGCCGGTGGCCGCGGCCAGGCATCTACTACACTTCGTCGTTGATGCATGTAGCCGCTAGCTGCCCCTTGCCACCTCGCGTTCTAGGTTGACGCCCATGCCCTGGAAGACCACGCCCGCGCGCGTCCGCTCCGCCGCCGCGGCCGCGGCGCTGCTCCTCCTGCTGACCGGATGCGCCGGGGGCTTCGGCGCCGGCGGCTCCGGCGCCGACTCCGGCTCGCAGGACAACCGCTACATCGAGGGCGACGGCTCCAGCACCTCCTTCGCGCCCGACGAGCGCAGCCCCGCCCCCGAGGTCAGCGGCGAGACCCTTGAGGGCGACCCCGTCGACCTCGCCGACTACCGCGGCCACGTCCTGGTGGTCAACTTCTGGGCGAGCTGGTGCGGCCCCTGCCGCTCCGAGACCCCCGTCCTCAACGAGGTCTACGCCGAGCACAAGGACGACGGCCTGCGCTTCCTCGGCGTCAACATCAAGGACAACAGCACCGCCGCCGCGGCCTTCCAGGAGAACCAGGAGGTCGCCTACCCCAGCCTCTTCGACCAGCCCGGCGCGGTGCCCCAGGCGTTCCGCGACACCGTGCCGCCCGCCGCCATCCCCTCCACCCTGGTCCTGGACCGCCAGGGCCGCATCGCCGCCCGCGTCATCGGCGAGACCGGCTACAACGAGCTGACCGGCCTGGTCGAGACCGTGCTGGCCGAGGACGGCGGCGGAGCGGGCTCCGGCGACTCCGCGGACTCCGCATGATCGCCGACACCGTCCTCCACGGCTCGCTGCTCCTGGCCGTCCCGCTCGCGCTGGCCGCCGGCCTGGCGTCCTTCCTGTCGCCGTGCGTGCTGCCGCTGGTGCCCGGCTACCTGTCCTATGTCACCGGCATGACCGGCGCCGACCTCGCCGCCCGCCGCCGCGCCCACGCCGCCGCCCTGGGCCCCGGCGCCCCCGAGCCCACCGCCGACGACGTCCTGGCCGCCCGGCGCGGCACCATGCTGCTGGGCAGCCTGCTGTTCATCGCCGGGTTCAGCGCCGTGTTCGTCACCGCCGGCGTGTTCGTCGGCGGGATCGGCGGCCTGCTGCTGGACTACACCGAACCCCTCACCCGCGTCCTGGGCGCCGTCACCGTGGTGCTGGGCCTGATGTTCATGGGGGTCCTGCCCGGCCTCAACCGCGACCTGCGCATCCACCGCCTGCCCAGCGCCGGCCTGGCCGGGGCACCGCTGCTGGGCGTGGTGTTCGGCCTGGGCTGGACGCCCTGCATCGGCCCCACCCTGGCGGCCGTGCAGACGCTCGCCTTCACCGAGGGCAGCGCCGCGCGCGGCGCGCTGCTGTCGCTGGTCTACTGCGTGGGCCTGGGGCTGCCGTTCGTCGCCGCCGCGCTGCTGTACCGGCGCGCGCTCGGCGCGTTCGCCCGGGTCAAGCGGCACTACCGCGCCATCACCGCCGCCGGCGGCGCGATGCTGGTCGCGGTGGGGCTGCTCCTGGCGACCGGACTCTGGACCGATCTCACCGCCCTCCTCCAGGGCTGGGTGGCCGACTACACGACGGTGATATAGCAGTGCCCACCGAATCCGCCTCCGCCACCGCCCCGGCCGCCGCCCGCCCGCCCGCGGGCGACCCCGAACTCCCGCGGCTCTCGGCCCTGGGCTGGGCCCGCTGGGCCTGGCGCATCCTCACCTCGATGCGCACGGCGCTGATCCTGCTGTTCCTGCTGGCCGTGGGCGCCATCCCCGGCTCGATGCTGCCCCAGCGCGGCGTCAGCGTCGAGCAGGTGCGCAACTACTTCCTGGAGCACCCCGACCTCGCGCCCTGGCTGGACCGGTTCTACCTCTTCGACGTGTACTCCTCGCCCTGGTACGCGGCGATCTACCTGCTGCTGTTCGTCTCGCTGACCGGCTGCGTGCTGCCGCGCGCCGCCGCACACTACCGGGCCATGCGGGCGCGCCCGCCCAAGACCCCGCGCAACCTCGCGCGCATGCCCTACTCGGCGACCTTCACCACCGCCGCGCCGCCCGAGCAGGTGGTCACCGCCGCCCGCGCGCTGCTGCGCCGCCACCGCGCCGACACCGCCGAGGAGCCTGACGGCGGCCGCGCGCTGGCCGCCGAGACCGGCTACCTGCGCGAGACCGGCAACGTGCTGTTCCACCTGGCGCTGCTGGCGCTGCTCGTCGCCCTGGGCGCCGGCTCGTTCCTGGGCTACCGCGGCAACATGCTGGTGGTCGAGGGCGACGGGTTCGCCAACACGCTGACCTCCTACGACGCGTTCTTCCCGGGCACGGCCGTGGACGAGGGCGACCTCCAGCCGTTCTCCTTCACCGTCGAGGAGTTCCAGGCCAGCTTCATCGAGGAGGGCGACCTGAGCGGCCAGGCCGCCGCGTTCTCCGCCGACCTCACCTACCGGGCCGCGCCCGACGCGCCCGAGGGACGCCACCACCTGGCCGTCAACCACCCGCTGTCGGTGGACGGCGCGCAGATCTACCTGCTCGGCCACGGCTACGCGCCCGAGTTCCGCGTCACCAACGCCGAGGGCGAGGTGGTCTTCGACCAGGCGGTGCCGTTCATCGCCCGCGAGGAGACCGCGTTCACCTCCGACGGCGTCATCAAGGTGCCCGACGCCGGCGAGGAGCAGCTCGGGTTCACCGGGGTGTTCCTGCCGTCGGCCGCCGAGGGCCCCGACGGCGAACTCGTCTCCACCTTCCCCGGCACCCGCAACCCGGTGGTCACGCTCACCGGCTACCAGGGCGACCTGGGCATGGACGACGGCGGGTCGCAGTCGGTGTACCAGCTCTACACCGACGACATGCGCGAACTGGGCGAGTCTCCGGAGCTGTCGCCCGGCGACACCTGGGAGCTGCCCGACGGCGCCGGCGAGATCACCTTCACCGGGTACCGCGACTACATCAGCATGCAGGTCAACAGCAACCCCGCGCGGGTGCCCGCGCTGGTGGCGGCCGCCACGGCGGTGGCGGGCCTGCTCGCCACCCTGTTCGTGCGGCCGCGCCGCGCCTGGGTGCGCGCCCGGACCCGCGAGGACGGGCGTACGGTGGTCGAGGTCGCCGGGCTGAGCAAGATCGAGAACGCGGCCCTGACCGCCGAGTTCCACCAGTTCGCCACCTCGCTGAGAGACCGACTGCGGGAGACCCCCGCGACCGACACAGGCACGAAGGAGTAGCCGGTGGAGCACACGCTCGCCGCCGAGACAGCGGTGGACACCAACCTCGCCGCGGTCAGCGACTCGCTGATCATCGCGATGATCGTGGCCTACGCGATCGCGCTGTTCCTGTTCGCCGTGGAGGCGGCCTACGGGCGGCGCCGGCGCCTGCGCGCCAACCGGCTGATGCCGGCGGGCGCCGCGGCCGAGCCCGCGGCGGTGGGCGCAGCCGGCCCCGCGGCGGCGGGCGGCGGGGGCATGGCCGACCTCGACGCCGAGGACGACATGGAGGTGCGGCTGCGCCGGGAGGAGCCCGAGCCCAGCGCCGCCCAGCACGTCGTCGGCCGGATCGCGGTGGTCGTGACCGCGCTGGGCCTGCTGCTCAACGCCGGGCAGATCGCCACCCGCGGCCTGGCCGCGGACCGCTGGCCGTGGGGCAACATGTTCGAGTTCGTGGTGGCGATCTGCCTGTGCAGCGTCGCCGCGTTCCTCTACGCCGCGGTCCGCTACCAGGCGCGGTTCCTGGGCACGTTCGTGCTGCTGCCGGTGCTGGTGCTGCTGGGGATCGCCGCGCGCTGGCTCTACAGCGAGGCCGGGCCGGTCATCCCGGCGCTGCACTCCTACTGGATCGCCATCCACGTGTCGGCCGCCATCATCGCCACCGGCGGGTTCATGGTGGCCGGGGCGGGCGCCATCGCCTACCTGATGGCGCGGCGCACCGAGATCCGCCGCGCGGCGGGCGAGCGGGTGAGCGGGGTGGCCGCCAAGCTGCCCGACTCCGAGCTGCTGGACCGGGTCTCGCACCGCTTCATCGTGCTGGCGTTCCCGCTGTGGACGTTCGCGATCATCGCGGGCGCGGTGTGGGCCGACGAGGCGTGGGGCCGGTTCTGGGGCTGGGACCCCAAGGAGGTGTGGTCGTTCATCACCTGGGTGGCCTACGCCGCCTACCTGCACGCCCGCGCCACCGCCGGCTGGCGCGGCAGCAAGGCCACCTGGATCGGGCTGATCGGGTTCGGCTGCCTGCTGTTCAACTTCTTCGCCGTGAACTACCTGTTCAGCGGGCTGCACAGCTACGCCTGAGCGGGTTTCCGCCCTGGAACGCGACGTGCGGGCCGCCCCGGTGGGGGCGGCCCGCAGGCGTGTGCGCGGTGTGCGGCGCTAGTCCTCGGGGTTGATGCGCCGGTTCAGCATGCGCAGGAACTCCGGGTCGTCGTCGGGGCCGCGCGGGACGTCGTGCGAGGACGGGCCCTCGAAGTCCGCCGGGTCAAGGTCCTCCAGCGAGGCGGCCTCAGCGGGGGTGTCCAGCGGCTCCGGGGTGTTCCTGGGGCGGCCGAGGAAGATCCACAGCAGCGGGCCGACCGGGGTGAACAGGACGATGATGATCAGCCACAGGATCTTCGGCAGATTGCGCACCTCGGCGGCGGGACTGGTGAGCGCGTCGAAGAACGCGTACACCCAGAGCACGATCGTGAGCAGCGTGATAAGGCCAGCGAGCCACACCATGGTTTCAGCCTATCCGGGATCGTTTCCGAACGCGCCGGAACGAATTGGCCCGGTGGCCACGCGGGAGCGGGACGCTCCGTCGCTCCGGCGCGTGTGCGCGAAGCGAGGATCCCGGTGGCGGTGGACGGCGCGTCGCCGCGGGGGCTCCGACGAGCGGGCGACCTACGGGCGCCCGGTTCAGGGCGTGGACTCGGTTGGCTCTCCATGGAGTAGGGCGCGGACTTCGGACTCGCGGAACCGGCGGTGACCGCCGGGTGTGCGGATGCTGCTGATCCGTCCCGAGGCGGCCCACCGCGTCACGGTCTTGGGGTCGACTCGGAAGAGGGATGCCACCTCTCCAGGGGTCAGCAAGCGTTCGCTTCCTCTTTCCACCTTCACAATCCCCCTTCGGGCCCGCCAAGTGTCTTTGGGGGAGGCGGGCGTTTGCTCCCCTAGTGTGCATGAGTTAGTCCGTTTCCTCCCTAGTTTTCGTAAAAACAGAGAGGAACAGGTGGCGAGTGCGCGATATGTGATCGGAACGTAACCTTCATTTCGGAGGTCCGGATTCGAGGGTCCCATCATCGGTATGGCCCTTCCGCCCGCCCCGCTCCACGCCCTCCCGCCGGGGGCGGATCCGGGCGCCGCCGACCAGCCCTTACCCTGGCAAGGACGGGGCGGAGGCGCTCGCACGCCACCTCAAGCGGGCGGTCGCATGCCGGCCATCGCCGACCGCGCGCCGCGCCCACGTCTCAATCTATTGCCGATTGATCCGTTGTGAGGCGGTTTTCATGCGTAGCGTCGTCGCCTACACCGCAGCCCGGCTGCT
Organism: Streptomonospora nanhaiensis; assembly: GCF_013410565.1. Taxonomy (NCBI): domain Bacteria; kingdom Bacillati; phylum Actinomycetota; class Actinomycetes; order Streptosporangiales; family Nocardiopsidaceae; genus Streptomonospora; species Streptomonospora nanhaiensis. Next base: position 3,061,642 of record NZ_JACCFO010000001.1, on the reverse strand, counting down.
GCTGTTCGCGGTGGCCTTCGGAGTCCTGTACCTCCTGGGCGCCCGGGGCCTGCTGGCCGCCGCCCTCGCGGTGCTGATCAGCGGCATGGTGAGCTACGTGCTCCTGGCCCGCCAGCGGGACGCCGTGTCGGCCGTCATCGCCGGAGGCATCGCCAACATGCGCGGAATCGGCGACCGCCTGGAGGCAGGAGCCGCCAAGGAGGACGCCGCCCAGGCGGCGGCCCGGAGCGAGGCCGCGGAGAGCGCGGCCGGCGGGCCCAAGGACGGCACCGAGGGCGGTGCGGCCGGCCAGGAGCGCGCCGAGAAGGAGTCCGGCGAGGGCGCGGACGGGCCCCGCGAGGAGAGCGGGGAAGGCGCCGCGGCAACGGCCGCGCCGAGCGCGCCGGGTTCGACCGCCGAGCGCTGAACCCAGCCCGGCAATCCCTCAGCCGCCCCCGGGGCCACCGCAGCCGCCCCGGGGGAAGGGTTACCGTCCCGCTCCGCCCCGTCCGGCGGCGGGGATCTGACGGGGATCTGAGGCGCCGCCGAAGGCGTCGAGGCGAGCGCGGTTTCCGTGCCCGGACGATCGGAGAGAGCCCGGCCGGACACGGATGCGGCCCCAGCGGACCCGATCCGGGGCGTCCCCGCTCGGCGGTCGCCGAGGGGACCGGGTGGCCAGGTAGTCGGAAGTGCGTTCACCCACCGGCGGGGGCGGTGGGCGGCCGAGGCCCCATCGCGGCGGCGAGGCGCCCAGGGGGCCGGGCGGCGTTCACCGGTGCTGCCGGAGTGGGCTCGGGCGGTAACGACGGCGGCGCAGGGTGCGGGCGAACTCCCATCGGAGCCCTTCGCGACGGCCGGGCCCAGCGACGTCGGCGTGCCGGAGGGCGTGCGACCGCCGGACTGGCGTGGTCGGCGTCCCCCGCCTCGGCGACATGAGTGAACGCGACGGCGGGGCGTCGGCAAGGTCGACGGAAGGCGCTGTCCAGGCGGATTATCTCAGCATGTGAGACGAAAATCGCCTGCCCCTGACGATATACGTTTCCCGGTCATCCCGACGTGCGAAAAGGCCAGACTCGTCACCCATGAAAAGGGGCGCATTGGCCAAATCGGGCACGGAGGGGCGCATTCTGTCTCATGGTGTGGACACCCTCTGCCGCTGAGCTGCGAAAAATCCTCATGTGGCATTGTGAAACGGGCAAAGCGTCGAAATGGGCAGGCTGTATACCATCGACATTAGGCTTTTTGCATTCCCGCGCGGACGCCCACAGCAGAACGGCGCGGCACCACCCAAATGCGGCCACCGCATCCCCTTCGACCAGCCGACGAATGCCGACCTCGCAGCCCCGGCCCTCTGCGCAAACCCGCCCGCCGGAGCCGCGCCGTCAACACCCCCGCGCGAGAAGAGGCGGCCACCGCCGCCCCGTTCGGGCCTGGGCCGCCCGCCGAGAGTCCCGCTGGAGGCTCGCCCCCCGCCGCCCTTGGTGCCCGCGTCGCCACCCGATTGCGGCGCGGGGAGATGCGGTGGTCGCGCGGCCGGGCCACAGGCGCCCTCGCCGCCCGCCGTCGCGGCCGAGTCCCGGCTGACAGGCCGGTGGCTCCGGCCGTGGCCACGCGCCGCCCTGGTCGGCGCCCCGTTGGCCCGGCCCACCGGCCGACAGAATCGAGAGGGGTTCGCCCCGGCCCTCAGCGCCCCCGGGTGCCATCGTCGCGGCCTTCGCCGACCGGGTCTTGGCGATGGCCGAGTGCCCGGCTTGCCGCCGCGACCAGACCTCGGCCGACCGCCGAGGGCACCGGTTGTCAAAGCCCCGGCCATCCGAAGCCCCGGCGCAGCGTCGTCGCCCGCCGCCCTGGCAGGCGCCCGGCCGATGCATGGACGCCGGGGCCGAGCGGCTTCAATTCCCTGGCCCTCACCTGGGACGACGGCGGGATGACCACCGCTCGCGGTCCGGACGGGCGATGGGCGGCGGCCTTCGCCCGCCGCCCATCGCCCGTCCTTCCGCCGTTCCGCGTCAGTTCGCCGTCGTCACCTGAGCGGGAACATGCCGATCCGGCCCTTGTACTCGCCGCCCAGGCGGGTGGTGTCGCTGCCGACGTACAGGCCGTCGGCCGTGGCCAGCAGGGCCTCGGCGCCGTGGCCCCGTTCGCGGCCGGGGTTCCAGGGCAGGGCCTTGCCCGTCCGCGGGTCGATGGCCCCGATGCCCTCGCGCTCAACCGCGCCGGGCCCGGCGTCGTGCTGGCCCTCGGGGTTGTCCATCCACCGCTGGTGTCCGCCCACGTAGACCGCCGCGCCGGTGGCCGCGACCGAGTACACGGCGTCGCCGCCGGTGTGGTTCACCCACGTGGGGTCGGCACCCGCGGGACCGTTGGACTCCCAGCGGGCCACCGTCTTGCAGATGCCTTCCTTGATGGAGGGGCCGCCGGCCGTCGCCACCACGAAGTAGGACCCGTCCGGGGCGAAGTCGATCTGGCGCAGGTAGGTGTTCATGCGCTCGTAGTCGCACGGCTTGCTGTAGGCGCTCGTGGACCAGTTGCTCAGCCGGGCCGGGGTCGAACCGGTGTTGATCACGGCGATCTGGTAGCGGCCCTTGCCCTCCACCTTGGTGAAGGTTCCGGCGATGACGAGCTTGTCGCCGCTGGGGCTGACCGCCAGCTCTCCCACGCGGAGGTCGCCGCGCCGGGGCTCGGAGATGGTGATGTCCAGTCCCTTGTCCAGCTCGCCGGTGTCGGCGTCGAACCGGGCGACGCCCGTGCGCTCGGTCCCGTTGACCGAGGTGAAGGAGCCGCCCGCGTAGAGCTGGCCGCCGTGCGCGGCGAGGCGGTACACCGAGCCGTTGTCGATCGAGGCGGAGAAGCCGTCCACCGGCTCGCCGTCAACGGTGGAGAGGAGCGCGAGGCCCCGGTGCGGTTCGCCGTTGACGTGCTCGAACCTGCCGCCGATGAAGACGGTGCGGCCGGGGCCGGGGACCACGCTGCGGATGGTGCCGTCCACCTCGGGCCGGAAGGTCGAGCTGATCTCACCGGTGCCGGGCTCGAAGGCGAAGATCCGGTCGCGCTCCAGGGTGTCCTCGCCCTCGGGGTCCGAGACCTCGGTGAAGTCGCCGGCGGCGACCACGAGGCCGCCCGCCTCGGCGATGGTCGTGACCGAGCCGTCGAGGACGTGCGGGGTCCAGTTGACGGGGTTCTCGCTGACCACCCCGCTGTGCCGGGCGCCCGCGTGCGCGGGCGACGGGGCCACGACGGTCGAGGCCGAGGCGGCGGCGAAGACGCTCAGCGCTACCGCCAGCGCGAACGGAAGCCGGTGCCGCAGTGCGGCAGGTGAGTAAGCGGTACGGACGGTGGCCACAGGCTGCCTCCAGGTCGAAGTAGAGCCAGGGGGGACAAAGGCGCGCCACCGACGCCCGGCCGCGCGGGTCCGGACACGAACCACCGAGTCGCCGTTGAGACCGACGTCCGGCGGGCGCGATCTTTCGATCACACAGAGTAACGTTTTATGCACTACCGGGTTACCGAAAAGGCGGTTTGGGCACGCGCGTGTCGCGGATTCGGCCGACAACGCCGCCCTGAACCGGCCGGACCACTGCCGCAGGCAGACACGAGCACGGTGGACGTGACCGAATCCGCGCTCACCGTCTCACAACCCCGCAGGCCGGTCAGTGCTCCCCGCACGCGGGGATGGCCCCTGCACGGTGTTGGCCGCCCGCGGCAGGCCGAGGTGCTCCCCGCGCAGGCGGGAATGGGACGTTCAGCGACAGGGGAGGGGCATACCGTCATGCCGGGTCGGCATCCGCCGGCACCGGCTCTAAAGTGGACGCATGACCCGCGCTGAGCTTGACAAGCGGCCCGCCGATGTCGCGACCATGTTCGACTCCATCGCCGACCGCTACGACCTCGCCAACGACGTCCTTTCCCTCTGGCAGGACCGGCTGTGGCGGCGTGCCACCGTGCGGGCGGTCGAGGCGTACAGCGGTGAACTGGTCCTCGACCTCGCCGCCGGAACCGGGACCTCGTCGGAGTCCTTCACGGGCAAGGGCGCGCGGGTCATCGCGTGCGACTTCTCCCAGGGGATGCTGCGCGTGGGCGCCGAGCGGCTGGGCGGGGCCTCCCGGCGCGGGGTCACCTTCGTGGCGGGCGACGCCCTCGCGCTGCCCTTCAACGACGAGACGTTCGACGCCGTGACCGTGTCCTTCGGTCTGCGCAACGTCTACGACCTCGACCAGGCGCTGCGCGAGCTGCGGCGGGTGACCAAGGTCGGCGGCCGACTCGTCATCTGCGAGTTCAACCACATCCCCTTCCGGCCGCTGGACAAGATCTACACCACCTACCTCATGGCGGCGCTCCCGCACGTGGCCCGGGTGATCACCTCCGACTCGTCCGCCTACGAGTACCTTTCGGAGTCGATCATGGCCTGGCCCGACCAGCAGGCCCTCGCCGCGCGCATCCAGGAGGCGGGCTGGGACCGCGTCGCCTGGCGCAACCTCACCTTCGGCGTCGTCGCCCTGCACCGAGGCTTCCGCACGAAGTAGCGGCCCCGGCTCGGCCGGGCGCGTCGCGACCCGGCCGGCCGGGTCCACCGCCGCTGTGCCGCGCGCCCCCGTTGCGATGCGCTCATCAGCGGCCGTCGCGACGTTGCGCCGCAACCGGTCTCCGTCGGCGCGCTGGGAGACGCCGCCCGCGCTCAAGTCGCGCGGCGACTCATCGCCGTTTACCAGGCGAGACCGCCTCCCGGTGGCGCGGCCCTGCGCGGTCGCGTGCTCGGCACTCTCCACGCACCTGGAGGCGAGCCGCCGCGCGCGCAGCGCGAGCGGCAGCGGCGGGTGTCCTCTCCCCACACACGTGGAGGTGAACGGATTCTGCGCGGACGCGGTGGGGGACCGCGTATGCGTACACTTCGCCGCCCGCCCGCCCTTCCTGACACCCGCCCCGCCTTTTTCGCTCGCTCCGGACCATGGCCGCGGCGCTTCGGCGGCGGATGACCGGCCGACCGGCCGGCCCGAAACCTCCAGGCGCCACCCCGGCTGTCCCATCTGCGCGCGTGGCGCGAGGCGCGCCTCTTCCCGCGCGGACATCCCGCCGCGCGCCCCCATACCACACCGGGCGCAGTGCTCCCGCCCGTAGTGGTCCGCGCTTAACCACCACTCCTGGGTGACCGAAACCCGCCCACCTGCAATTCCCATTGCTTCGGTGGAAATTCCAGGCCGCCGCCCAGCGGCTTTTTCCGCGCCTATCCCAGCCTTTCCGTGCCCCCGTCGACCGGGGGTCCGGCCCGCTCGCGCGCCACCGCCCGCTCCCGATCGCGCTGCCCCCTCCACCGCGCCGCGACGTGTCGCGGCCGACCTCTCTTTGCGGCCACGTCCACGGCGAGCCGCGCCGCGCCGTGGCGGGCCGGCGGCGGGCCGGCCGCACCGTACCCCTCTCACCTGCGCGGATCCGGCTTCGCGCACCCCGGCCGCGCCCCATTCGGCTGAACCTCCGCCGACCCCCGCCGCGCCGCCGCCCGCGTCACCCCATCTCTGGAATCCCGCATCGCGGAAATCTCTCATTCTCCACAAAACGCCATTGGCGGGGCAAAACACTGGCAAAGCAATTTAGGTTTGCCTAACTTTACCGACAAATTGACTGGGCGTCCCGTTTGTCGCTGAAAACGCCGCAAGGCGACGAATGCACCCCTGGGGGTCGCCCCGCGAACCGGAAAGGTCTAGACTGCGAACCGAGCGTCCTTGTGAAGGACTTCACAAGCGTACGAGTCGCAGATAACAGCACATCAGCCGCCACGTGGCAGCCAGCCGCGCGGGGGCCGCGGGCAGGACGGCGCGACCCGCCCCGGGCGTCCGCCCAGCCGACCAGAGAACCCACACCCGACCCGCAGAAGCCACAGCCACCACACAGCCGAACCGGCCAGGCAGGCCGGCCCAGACCAGCCACCCGCACCACCGCAGTCCGCCCGCACAAGCGCCGACACCGGGCGCACCCCCGAGCGCGATGCCGCGCACCGCACGTCAAGGACCAACTCGTGAGCGAGACAGCACCCGCCCTCCAGTCTGTCCAGGACCGCCGCCCCGCCGGCGAGTCCGCCGACGTCATCGTCGTCGGCGCCGGACCCTCCGGGTCCACGGTCGCCTATTACCTGGCGCAGGCCGGACTGGACGTCCTCCTCCTGGAGAAGACCGCCTTCCCCCGCGAGAAGGTCTGCGGCGACGGCCTCACCCCCCGCGCGGTCAAGCAGCTCACCGCCATGGGCGTCTCCCTCGACGACAAGGCCTGGATCCGCAACCACGGACTGCGCATCATCGGCGGCGGCGTCCGCATCGAGCTCCCCTGGCCCGAACTCGGCGAGTTCCCCGACTTCGGCCTGGTCCGCACCCGCCACGACTTCGACCAGATCCTGGCCGAGCGCGCCGTCTCCGCCGGCGCCCGCCTGCTCCAGCGGACCAACGTCACCGGCCCGGTCATCGACCCCCGCGGCAACCGCATCGTCGGCGTGAACGCCAAGGACCCCGACGGCGAGCCGGTCACCTACCGGGCCCCCCTCGTCGTCGCCGCCGACGGCAACTCCTCCCGCCTGTCGGTCGCCATGGGCATCCGCAAGCGCGACGACCGCCCCATGGGCGTCGCCGTGCGCACCTACTTCACCAGCCCCCGCCACGACGACGACTACCTGGAGTCCTGGCTGGAGCTGTGGGACAGAACCGAGGGCCGCGACGTCCTGCTGCCCGGCTACGGCTGGGTCTTCGGTGTCGGCGACGGCACCAGCAACGTCGGCCTGGGCATCCTCAACTCCACGGCGTCCTTCCGCGATGTCGACTACCGCGCCCTTTTGCGCCGCTGGACCGAGAGCATGCCCGCCGAGTGGGGGTTCACCCAGGACAACCAGCAGGGGGCCATCCGCGGCGCCGCCCTCCCCATGGGCTTCAACCGCACGCCGCACTACACCCGCGGCCTGCTGCTGGTCGGCGACGCCGGAGGCATGATCAACCCCTTCAACGGCGAGGGCATCGCCTACGCCATGGAGGCCGGCCACATCGCCGCCGACGTCATCGTCCAGGCGCACGCCCGGCCCACCCAGCAGACCCGCGAGCGGACCCTGCTGCGCTATCCGCGGATCCTCTCCGAGACCTACGGCGGCTACTACACGCTGGGCCGCTACTTCGTGAAGATGATCGGCCAGCCGGAGTTCATGAAGTACGCCACCAAGTACGGCCTGCCGCAGCGCACCCTCATGCGGTTCACGCTGAAGATGCTGGCCAACCTGACCGAGCCCACCCGCGGCGACGCCATGGACCGCGTCATCAACGGGCTGAGCAGGATCGCGCCCGCGGCCTAGCCGCGCTCCGGAGGGTTCGCATGCACGCGACGCAGCCACCGCACAACCGGTCGCACCGGTACGTGAACGCAATCACAAGCGGGACCCGACCGCCCCGCCCGCACGCCAGGCCGCGGCGCGAGGTCGCCGCCGCACCGCTTCTTGAGGGGAACGGCTAGCCATGGAGCTGTACGCACCGATCTTCGTCCTCGCCGCGATCGGCGCCGCGTTCGTCGTGGTCTCGATGGTCGTGGGCTCCATCGCCGGACCCAAGCGCTACAACCGCGCCAAGCTCCAGGCCTACGAGTGCGGCATCGAACCCACCCCGCAGCCCGCGGGCGGCGGCCGGTTCACGATCAAGTACTACCTCACGGCGATGCTCTTCATCGTCTTCGACATCGAGATCATCTTCCTCTACCCCTGGGCGGTCCACTTCGACGAACTCGGGGTCTTCGGCCTGATCGCGATGGTCCTGTTCCTGGTAAACGTGTCGATCGCCTACGCCTACGAATGGCGCCGCGGCGGACTGGAGTGGGAGTGAGCGCCACCACCGACGCCGTCGGCGCCCCAGGCGCCGGAGCGACCCGGAAACCGCAAACCGAGCAACCGGAGGAAAGGGGGTTCGCCGGATGGGGATCGAGGAGAAGCTGCCCAGCGGAATCCTGCTGACGACCGTCGAGCAGATCGCCGGCCTGGTGCGCAAGAGCTCCATGTGGCCGGCCACGTTCGGCCTGGCGTGCTGCGCCATCGAGATGATGTCGGCGGGCGGACCGCACTACGACATCGCCAGGTACGGCATGGAGAAGTTCGGCGCCACGCCGCGCCAGGCCGACCTGATGATCGTCGCGGGCCGGGTGAGCCAGAAGATGGCCCCCGTCCTGCGCCAGATCTACGACCAGATGCCCGAGCCCAAGTGGGTCATCGCCATGGGCGTCTGCGCCTCCAGCGGCGGCATGTTCAACAACTACGCCATCGTGCAGGGCGTCGACCACATCGTGCCGGTCGACATGTACCTGCCCGGCTGCCCGCCGCGCCCGGAGATGCTGTTCGACGCCGTCCTCAAGCTGCACGACAAGGTGCAGAACACCAAGCTCGGCGCGCACCGCCGGCGCGAGATCGAGGAAGAGGAGGAGCGCAAGCTCCGCCGCCAGCTGCCCTACCCGGTCTTCGCCGCCACCGAGCACAGCGAGGGGGTGGGCTGATGAGCCTCAACGGCAACGGGTCCGCGCCCGCCCCCGGCGAGGAGGGCGAGGAGCGCGTCGACGAGAACCTGCCCGCGCGCGCCGGCCGGGAGCGGCTGAACGCCGACGTCGACCGCCGCGGCATGTTCGGCGCCAAGACCACCGGCGACACCTCCGGCTACGGCCGGCTGCTGGTGCGCCGGCAGCCGCCGCTGGCCTCCGAGCGGCCCTACACCCACCCCGACGACCCGCGCACCTCGTCGTTCGACGCGGTCGCCGACGCGCTGGAGCGGGCGCTGGGCAAGTCGCCGGTCGCCTACGGCCAGGCCGTGGAGCGCGTGGTGGTCGACCGCGGCGAGATCACCTTCCACGTGCGCCGCGAGCACCTGGTCGAGGTCGCCCGCCGCCTGCGCGACGACCCCGACCTGCGGTTCGAGCTGTGCCTGGGCGTGACCGGCGTGCACTACCCGCACGACACCGGCCGCGAACTGCACGCCGTCTACCTGATGCGCTCCATCACGCACAACACCGAGATCCGGGTCGAGACCGCCTGCCCCGACGCCGACCCCCACATCCCCTCGATCGTGTCGGTCTACCCCACCAACGACTGGCACGAGCGCGAGGCGTGGGACTTCTTCGGCATCGTCTTCGACGGCCACCCCGCCCTGACCCGCATCGAGATGCCCGACGACTGGAACGGCCACCCCCAGCGCAAGGACTACCCGCTGGGCGGCATCCCGGTGGAGTACCGGGGCGCCACCATCCCGCCGCCCGACGAGCGGAGGTCTTACCAATGACGAACGTCACCGAGGACTACATCGACGCCTCCGGCGGCGACTGGGACGAGGTCGTCGCCGCCGCGCAGGCCAGCAGCGCCGAGCGCCTGGTGGTCAACATGGGCCCCCAGCACCCCTCCACCCACGGCGTGCTGCGGCTCATCCTCACCCTCGACGGCGAGACCTGCACCGAGGCGCGCGTCGGCATCGGCTACCTGCACACCGGCATCGAGAAGAACATGGAGTACCGGACGTGGACGCAGGGCACCACGTTCGTGACCCGCATGGACTACCTCACGCCGATCTTCAACGAGACGGCGTACTGCCTGTCGGTCGAGAAGCTGCTGGGCATCACCGACCGCATCCCCGAGCGCGCCAACGTCATCCGGGTGCTCATGATGGAGCTGAACCGGATGTCGTCGCACTTCGTGGCCATGGCGACCTTCGGCATGGAGCTGGGCGCCACCACGATCATGACCAACGGGTTCCGTGAGCGCGAGATGGTGCTCGACATCTTCGAGCTGATCACCGGCCTGCGGATGAACCACGCCTACATCCGTCCCGGCGGCGTGGCCCAGGACCTCCCGCCCGAGGCCGAGGGCAGGATCCGCGAGCTGCTGAAGGAGATGCCCAAGCGCGTCACCATCATGCGCAAGATGCTCGACGCCAACCCGCTGTACCTGGCGCGCACGCGCGACGTCGCCCACCTCGACCTGGCCGGGTGCATGGCGCTGGGCGTCACCGGCCCGCTGCTGCGCGCCTCCGGCCTGGCCTGGGACCTGCGCAAGGCCAAGCCCTACTGCGGCTACGAGAACTACGAGTTCGACATCCCCGTGGCCGAGGCCGGCGACGTCTACGCCCGCTACCGGGTGCGCCTGGCCGAGATCGAGCAGAGCCTGCGCATCATCGAGCAGTGCCTGGACCGGCTGCGCCCGGGCCCGGTCATGATCGAGGACGCCAAGATCGGCTGGCCCGCCAAGCTGGAGCTGGGCGCCGACGGCCTGGGCAACTCGCCCGACCACATCGCCCACATCATGGGCGGGTCCATGGAGGCCCTCATCCACCACTTCAAACTGGTCACCGAGGGCTTCCGCGTCCCGGCCGGCCAGGCCTACGCCGCCGTCGAGAGCGCCAAGGGCGAACTCGGCAGCCACGTGGTCAGCGACGGCGGCACCCGCCCCTACCGCGTGCACTTCCGCGACCCCTCGTTCACCCACCTGCAGGCGGTGGCCGCCATGTGCGAGGGCGGCACCGTCGCCGACGTGATCGCCGCGGTCGCCAGTATCGACCCCGTGATGGGAGGGGTGGACAGGTGAGCACCACGTTCCCCGAAGAGGTCCGCGCGCGCCTTGAGGTCGACGCCAAGGAGATCATCGGCCGCTACCCGCGCGAGCGCTCGGCGCTGCTGCCGCTGCTGCACCTGGTGCAGGCCGAGGAGGGCTACGTCAGCGCCGCCGGCATCCGGTTCTGCGCCGACCAGCTCGGGCTGACCACCGCCGAGGTCACCGCCGTGGCGACCTTCTACACCATGTACAAGCGGCGGCCCACCGGCGAGTACCACGTCGGGGTGTGCACCAACACGCTGTGCGCGGTGATGGGCGGCGACGAGATCTTCGCCGCCCTCAAGGAGCACCTGGGCGTGGGCAACGACGAGACCACCGAGGACGGCCGCGTCTCGGTGGAGCACATCGAGTGCAACGCCGCCTGCGACTTCGCGCCGGTCGTGATGGTCAACTGGGAGTTCTTCGACAACCAGACGCCCGAGTCCGCCCGGAGGCTGGTCGACGACCTGCGCCTGGGCAAGGACGTCAAGCCCACCCGCGGCCCCGACCGGCTGTGCACCTGGAAGGAGGCCAGCCGCATCCTCGCCGGGTTCGGCGACGGCCGCGGCACCGAGGGCGTGCAGGCCGGCGGCCCCTCCCTGGAGGGACTGCGGCTGGCCCGCGAGCGCGGCTGGGCGGCGCCCGACCCCGACTCCGTCCGCCCCGCCCCCGCCGACGGCGACGAAGGGAGCGCGAAGTGACCACCCTGACCCCCGTGCTGTCGGCCAACTGGGACCGCGCCGACTCCTTCACCCTGGAGGGCTACCGGGCCACCGGCGGCTACCAGGCGCTGCGCACCGCCCTGGGCATGGCGCCCGACACCCTGGTCGACCTGGTCAAGGCGTCGGGCCTGCGCGGCCGCGGCGGCGCCGGGTTCCCCACCGGGATGAAGTGGGGCTTCCTGCCCAAGGACAACCCCAACCCGCGCTACCTGGTCGTCAACGCCGACGAGTCCGAGCCGGGCACCTGCAAGGACGTCCCGCTGCTGCTGGCCAACCCGCACGTCCTCGTCGAGGGCGTGATCATCGCGGCCTACGCCATCCGCAGCTCCCAGGCGTTCATCTACGTGCGCGGCGAGGTGCTGCACGTCATCCGCCGGCTGCGGCACGCCGTGGAGGAGGCCCGCTCGGCCGGCCTGATCGGCAAGGACATCCTGGGCAGCGGGTTCGACCTCGACGTGGTCGTGCACGCCGGCGCCGGCGCCTACATCTGCGGCGAGGAGACCGCGCTGCTGGACTCCCTGGAGGGCTACCGGGGCCAGCCCCGGCTCAAGCCGCCGTTCCCCGCCGTGGCCGGGCTCTACGCCTCGCCCACGGTGGTCAACAACGTGGAGTCCATCGCCAGCGTCCCCGCGATCGTCGCCAACGGCGCCGAGTGGTTCACCGCCATGGGCACCGAGAAGTCCGCCGGGTTCGGGTTCTTCTCGCTGTCGGGCCACGTGGTCCGCCCCGGCCAGTACGAGGCGCCGCTGGGCATCACCCTGCGCGAACTCCTCGACATGGCCGGCGGGATCCGCCCCGGCCACCGGCTGAAGTTCTGGACCCCCGGCGGGTCCTCCACCCCGATCTTCACCGAGGAGCACCTCGACACCCCGCTGGACTTCGAGTCCGTGGGCGCGGCCGGCTCCATGCTGGGCACCCGGGCGCTGCAGATCTTCGACGAGACCACGTGCGTGGTGCGCGCCGTCGGCCGCTGGATCGAGTTCTACGCCCACGAGTCCTGCGGCAAGTGCACGCCCTGCCGCGAGGGCAACTACTGGATGGTGCAGGTGCTGGACCGGCTGGAGCACGGCCGGGGCACCGAGGCCGACCTCGACAAGCTGCTGGACATCTGCGACAACCTGCTGGGCCGCTCCTTCTGCGCGCTCGGCGACGGCGCCACCAGCCCGGTCATGTCCTCCATCAAGCACTTCCGCCAGGAGTACATCGACCACGTCACCCAGGGCGGGTGCCCGTTCGACCACAGCAGGTCGACCGTGTGGGCCGACCGGCCCCTCGCCGGCGCCCGGGCAGGAGAGGAGGAGCGGTGACCGTCACCACCAACAGCACCGCGGGCGGCCCGCCGGCCGTCCCGCCCGAGGACCTTGTCACCGTCACCATCGACGGCTTCCAGATCCAGGTCCCCAAGGGCACGCTGGTCATCCGGGCCGCCGAGCTGCTGGGCATCCAGATCCCGCGCTTCTGCGACCACCCGCTGCTGGACCCGGTGGGCGCCTGCCGCCAGTGCCTGGTCGAGATCCCCGACGCCGGCAACGGGCGGCCCATGCCCAAGCCGCAGGCGTCGTGCACGATCACCGTCATGGAGGGCATGGTCGTCAAGACCCAGCTCACCTCGGCGGTGGCCGACAAGGCCCAGCGGGGCATCATGGAGTTCCTGCTGGTCAACCACCCGCTGGACTGCCCCGTCTGCGACAAGGGCGGCGAGTGCCCCCTGCAGAACCAGGCGATGTCCAACGGGCAGGGCGAGACCCGCTTCGTCGACGTCAAGCGCACCTTCCCCAAGCCGGTGCCGCTGTCGACCCAGGTGCTCCTGGACCGCGAGCGCTGCATCCAGTGCGCGCGCTGCACCCGCTTCTCCGCCCAGATCGCCGGCGACCCCTTCATCGAACTGCTGGAGCGCGGGGCCTCCGAGCAGGTCGGGATCGCCGAGGGCGAGCCGTTCCAGTCCTACTTCTCCGGCAACACCGTGCAGATCTGCCCGGTGGGCGCCCTCACCGGCGCCGCCTACCGGTTCCGCTCGCGCCCCTTCGACCTGGTCAGCACGCCCAGCGTGTGCGAGCATTGCGCCTCGGGCTGCGCCCAGCGCACCGACCACCGGCGCGGCACGGTCATGCGGCGGCTGGCCGGCGACGACCCCGAGGTCAACGAGGAGTGGAACTGCGACAAGGGCCGGTGGGCGTTCAAGTACGCCACCCAGCCCGACCGGATCACCCGCCCCCTGGTGCGCGACGAGGAGACCCGCGCGCTGGAGGCGGCGTCCTGGCCCGAGGCCGTCTCCACCGCCGCCGCCGGCCTGGCCCGCGCCCGCGACCGCGGCGGCCGGGTCGGGGTGATCACCGGGGGCCGCCTCACCCTTGAGGACTCCTACGCCTACGCCAAGTTCGCGCGGCTGGCGCTGCGCACCAACAGCGTCGACATGCGGGCCCGCCCGCACTCCGCCGAGGAGGCCGACTTCCTGGCCGCCCGGGTCGCCGGCACCGGTATCGGGGTCACCTACGCCGACATCGAGGCCGCCCCGGCGGTGCTGCTGGCCGGGTTCGACCCCGAGGACGAGTCGCCGGTGGTGTTCCTGCGGCTGCGCAAGGCCCACCGCAAGAACCGGCTGCGGGTCTTCTCCGTCGCCTCCCACGCCGCGCGCGGCCTGGACAAGACCGGCGGCACGCTGATCCCCGCGGCGCCCGGCGACGAGTCCCGCGTCCTGGACCAGATCAGCGACCTCGCGCCCGAGGCCGTCGAGGCGCTGCGCGCCCGGGGCGCGCTCATCCTCGCCGGCGAGCGCCTGGCCCAGGTGCCCGGCGCGCTGTCGTCGGTGGCCCGCCTGGCCGACCGCACCGGCGCGCGCCTGGCCTGGATCCCGCGCCGGGCCGGGGAGCGCGGCGCGGTCGAGGCGGGCGCGCTGCCCAACCTGCTGCCCGGCGGGCGGCCCGTCTCCGACGCCACGGCCCGCGCCGAGGTCGCCCGCGCCTGGGGCGTGGGCGCGCTGCCCGAGCGCGAGGGCCGCGGCACCGCCGAGATCCTCGCGGCGGCCGCCGAGGGCGAGCTGGAGGCGCTGCTCATCGCCGGCGTGGAGCTGGACGACCTGCCCGACCCCGAGCTGGCCCGCGCCGCCCTGGCCCGGGTGCCGTTCGTCGTCAGCGTCGAGATGCGCGCCGGCGCCATCACCGACCGCGCCGACGTGGTGCTGCCGGTGGCCGCCGTCGCCGAGAAGAGCGGCACGTTCCTCGACTGGGAGGGCCGCGCCCGGTCCTTCGGCACCGCGCTGAAGAAGCCGGGGACGCTGTCGGACCTGCGGGTGCTGTCCGCGCTCGCCGACGAGATGGACGTCCACCTGGGCCTGCCCGACGACGCCGCCGCGCGCGCCGAGCTGGAGCGGCTGGGCCCCTGGCAGGGCGAGCGGGTGCCCGACCCGCTGAGCCGCCCGGCGCCGCTGCCGCGGCCGGAACGGGGCGAGGCCCTGCTGTCCACCTGGCGCCAGCTGCTGGGCCGCGGGCGCATGGAGGACGGCGAGCCCTACCTGGCGGGCACCGCCCGCCCGGCCGTGGCGCGGGTCTCGGCCGCCACCGCCGCCGAGATCGGCCTGCCCGACGGCGGGCGGCTGCGCGTCACCGGGCCCGGCGGGTCGGTCAGCGTGCCGGCGCTGGTGGTGCCCATGCCCGACCGCGTGGTGTGGCTGCCGGCCAACGCCCGCGACTGCGACGTCCGCCGCGACCTGGGCGCCGACGCCGGCGCGGTGGTGCGCCTGGAGGCCGAACGGGGCGCGGGCCTCGACGTCGAGGCCCGGCCGACCGCGACGAGTGCTGGGAGCGACCAGTGATGACCATCGCCCAAGGCGCCGAGCCCGGGCTCGGCGCGTTCGGCACCGACCCCTGGTGGATCACCCTCATCAAGGCGCTGGTGATCTTCGTCTTCCTGATGGTCTGCGTGCTGATGATGATCATGGCCGACCGCAAGGTCATGGGCCGCATGCAGCAGCGCCACGGCCCCAACCGGTTCGGTCCGCTGGGCCTGCTCCAGTCGCTGGCCGACGGCGTGAAGCTGTCGCTGAAGGAGGACGTGATCCCGCGCGGCGTGGACCGGCTGGTCTACATCGCGGCGCCCATGATCGCGGCCGTCCCGGCGTTCATCGCCTTCTCGGTGATCCCGGTCGGCCCCGAGGTCACCATGTTCGGGGTGCGGACCCCGCTCCAGCTCACCGACCTGCCGATCGCCGCGCTGGTCGTGCTGGCCACCGCCGCCATCGGCGTCTACGGGATCGTGCTGGGCGGCTGGGCCTCCCAGTCGCCCTACGCCCTGCTCGGCGGGCTGCGGGCGTCGGCCCAGGTCATCAGCTACGAGATCGCCATGGGCCTGTCGTTCGTGGCGGTGTTCATGTACTCGGGGACGCTGACCACCTCGGGCATCGTCGAGGCGCAGCGCCCGCTGTGGTTCGCGGTGATCCTGCTGCCGTCGTTCCTCATCTACCTGGTCACGATGATCGGCGAGACCAACCGGCTGCCGTTCGACCTGGCCGAGGGCGAGGGCGAGATCGTCGGCGGGTTCATGACCGAGTACGGGTCGATGAAGTTCACGATGTTCTTCCTCGCCGAGTACGTGAACATGGTGACCGTCGCCGCGGTCTCGGTGACGTTCTTCCTCGGCGGCTGGCTCGCGCCGCCGCCCATCACCTCGTTCTGGGCGGGCGCCAACGAGGGCTACTGGCCGATCCTGTGGTGGCTGGTGAAGTTCCTCGCCGTGATGTTCCTGTTCATCTGGGTGCGGGGCTCGCTGCCGCGCATCCGCTACGACCAGCTCATGCAGCTCGGCTGGAAGATCCTCATCCCCGTGCAGCTCGTGTGGATCACCGCGGTCGCCGTGGTGCGCATCCTCGTCAACGAGGGCGCGCCCGCGGGTGCCGTCGCCGCCGTGGTCGCGGGCTTCGCGGCGGTGGTGGTCGCGGCCGTCTGGGGCTTCGCCCGCTCGGCCCGGCGCCGGCGCGCCGCCGCGGCCGCCGAGCGTGAGGAGGAGCTGCGGCTCATGCGCGACGACCCCGCCTACGGAGGCTTCCCGGTGCCACCGCAGAACGCACCCCACTACGGCAGCAGCGTGCCGGCCGAGGGACCCCGCCCCGGTGCGCGGGTCCCCCACGACAAGCGTGAGGAGGTTACCGGTGCTTGACTGGCTCAACCCCGTCAAGGGGTTCGGCGTCACCTTCCACACCATGTTCAAGAAGGTGCCGACCGTCAACTACCCCGAGGAGGTGCGGCCCACCGCGCCGCGCTTCCACGGCCGCCACCAGCTCAACCGCTGGCCCGACGGGCTGGAGAAGTGCATCGGGTGCGAGCTGTGCGCCTGGGCCTGCCCGGCCGACGCGATCTACGTGGAGGGCGGCGACAACACCGAGGACTCCCGGTTCTCGCCCGGCGAGCGCTACGGCCGCGTCTACCAGATCAACTACCTGCGGTGCATCCTGTGCGGGCTGTGCGTGGAGGCCTGCCCCACCCGCGCGCTTACGATGACCAACGAGTACGAGATCGCCGACGACGAGCGCGAGAGCCTGATCTGGACCAAGGAGCAGCTCCTCGCCCCGCTCAGGGAGGGCATGGAGGCGCCGCCGCACCCGATGCGGCTCGGCGAGACCGAGGAGGACTACTACCGGCAGGGCCCCGCCTTCGCCAAGGCCGCCGCGGGCGAGCCCGCCGCCGACGGTAAGGCGGCCCGGTGATGCCGGGCGCGCTCGCCGCCGCCGCGGCGGCCCCCATCGGCGGGCTGGAGACCGCCGCCTTCTACGTGATCGGCGCCGTGGTCGTGCTCGGCGCGCTCGGGGTGGTCTTCAGCCGCAAGGCGGTCCACTCGGCCGTGCTGATGGCGATGGTCATGCTCGGCCTGGCCGTGTTCTACGGCATGAACCAGGCGCCGTTCCTGATGGTCGTGCAGATCGTCGTCTACACCGGCGCGGTCCTGATGCTGTTCCTGTTCGTGCTGATGCTGGTGGGTGTCAGCTCGGCGGACTCCCTGGTGGAGACCCTGCGCGGGCAGCGGCTGCTCACCGCCGTGGTGGCGGCGTGCTTCCTGGGCGCGCTCGCGCTGGGCCTGACCCGCATCACCGCCGGCGACCCCGCCGGGCTGGGCGCGGGCACCGCGGCCGCCGGGGGCAGCGTCCCCTGGATCGCGAGCGAGGTCATCTACCGCTACATCATCGCCTTCGAGGCCACCGGCGCGCTGCTGATCACCGCGGTGCTGGGCGCCCTGGTGCTGGCGCACGTCACCCGGCTCAAGAAGCGCCGCACCCAGCGCGAGATGGCCCGCGACCGCATCCGCGGCGACCACCCCACCCCGCTGCCCGGACCCGGCACCTACGCCCGGCACAACGCCATCGACATGCCGGCGCTGCTGCCCGACGGCTCGGTGTCGGAGCTGTCGCTCAACCCGGTCCTCA
The DNA here is from genome assembly GCF_013410565.1 of Streptomonospora nanhaiensis. Taxonomy (NCBI): domain Bacteria; kingdom Bacillati; phylum Actinomycetota; class Actinomycetes; order Streptosporangiales; family Nocardiopsidaceae; genus Streptomonospora; species Streptomonospora nanhaiensis. The sequence continues at coordinate 3,043,950 of NZ_JACCFO010000001.1, read as the reverse complement.
CCGCCCGCGACCCCGCCCTGCAGTCGGAGGTCCCCAAGGACGTCCGGCTGGGGGTCGGCCCCCGCCCCGGCGGCGCCTCCGACTCCGCGTGGTCCAAGGAGGGCCACGCCGCCGGCGAGCGCGCGCCCGAGGAGGCCGGCTCCGCCGAGGCCGCCGACGGCACCCGCGAGCCGGGCGACGACGACCGCAACGGCGACGCCAACGGACAGGAGGCCGAGCGCTCATGGACCCGATGAACTACATCGTGCTCGCCGCGATCGTGTTCACGATCGGCGCCGTCGGGGTGCTGGTGCGGCGCAACGCCATCATCGTGTTCATGTGCGTGGAGCTGATGCTCAACGCCTGCAACCTGGCGTTCGTCGCCTTCGCCCGGATGCTCGGCGACATCGAGGGCCAGGTCATCGCGTTCTTCGTGATGATCGTGGCCGCGGCCGAGGTCGTCGTGGGCCTGGCGATCATCATGCAGATCTTTAGGACCCGCAGGTCGGCGTCGCTGGACGACGCCAACCTGCTCAAGCACTAGAAGGCGACGTGGCTGTGTCTCAACTAACCCTCGCCGCCGAGCAGCACGCGCACGCCGTCACCACCGAGGCCGGCGGGGCGGTCCTGGAGAACTCCTGGCTGCTGATCGCGCTCCCGCTGGTCGGTGCCGCGATCCTGCTGCTGGGCGGGCGCCGGACCAACGCCTGGGGCCACTGGCTCGCGGTGGCGCTGCCGCTCGCGAGCTTCGGGTGGGCCGTGGCGGCGCTGCTGCAGATGCTGGGCGCCCCGCCCGAGGAGCGGAGCTACGCGGTCCCCGTCTACACCTGGTTCTCCGTCGGCGGGTTCGACGCCGAGGTGGGCCTGCTGCTGGACCCGCTGTCCATCAGCTTCGCGCTGCTGATCACCGGGGTCGGCTCCCTCATCCACATCTACTCGGTGGGCTACATGGCCCACGACGACCGGCGCCGCCGGTTCTTCGCCTACCTGAACCTGTTCGTGGCGGCGATGCTGGTCCTGGTCCTCGCCGACAACTACGCGCTGCTGTTCCTGGGCTGGGAGGGCGTGGGCCTGGCGTCCTACCTGCTGATCGGCTTCTGGCAGCACAAGGACTCCGCGGCGGTCGCCGCGAAGAAGGCGTTCCTGGTCAACCGCGTCGGCGACATGGGCCTGCTCATCGCGATCATGCTCATGTTCACCACGTTCGGCACGGTCGCCTTCCACGACGTGTTCGGCGCGGCGGGCGAGGCCGGCCAGGGCCTGATGACCGCCATCGGCCTGCTGCTGCTCCTGGGCGCCTGCGGCAAGTCGGCCCAGCTGCCGCTCCAGTCCTGGCTCCTAGACGCCATGGAGGGCCCCACCCCGGTCTCGGCGCTGATCCACGCGGCGACCATGGTCACCGCGGGCGTCTACCTGATCGTCCGCTCGGGCGCCGTCTTCGAGGCCGCGCCCGCCGCCCAGCTCACCGTCGCCATCGTCGGCGCGGCCACGCTGCTGGCCGGCGCGGTCATCGGGTGCGCCAAGGACGACATCAAGAAGGCGCTGGCCGGCTCCACCATGAGCCAGATCGGCTACATGACCATGGCCGCCGGCCTGGGCCCCATCGGCTACGCCGCCGCCATCGCCCACCTGATCACCCACGGGTTCTTCAAGGCCGGGCTGTTCCTGGGCGCCGGCTCGGTGATGCACGGCATGAACGACGAGGTCGACATGCGCCGCTACGGCGGACTGCGCACGGCCATGCCCGTCACCTTCGCCACCTTCGGCCTGGGCTACCTCGCCATCATCGGGTTCCCGCTGCTGTCGGGGTGGTGGACCAAGGAGGGCATCATCGCCGCGGCCTTCGACAGCGGCGGCGCCGCGGGCACGGTGTTCGGCGCCGCGGCCCTGCTGGGCGCCGGGCTGACCGCGTTCTACATGACCCGCGTCATGATCATGACGTTCTTCGGCACGCGGCGCTGGGCCGACGACGCCCACCCCCACGAGTCCCCGGCGTCGATGACGGTGCCGATGATCGTGCTGGCGGTGGGCTCGGTGGCGCTGGGCGCCGTCCTGGTGTTCGGCTACCGCTTCGCGGCGTTCCTGGAGCCCGCCATCGGCGCGCCCGAGCACCACCACGCGTTCAGCATGGCCACCATGCTCACCAGCTGGCCGAGCCTGGCCGCGCTGGGCCTGATGGTGGCCGGCGTGGCCACGGCCTGGTTCATGTACGGCCGGCGGGAGGTCCCGCGCACCGCGCCGCGCGCGGGCCTGGTCACCGCCGCCGCGCGCAACGAGCTGTACGGCAACGCCATCAACGAGGGGCTGCTCATGCGGCCCGGCCAACAGGTCGCCCGGGCGCTGGCGGCCTTCGACACGTCGGTGGTCGACGGCCTGGTCAACGGGATCGCAACGAGCGTGCGCGACAGCTCGCGCGGGCTGCGCGGCGCGCAGACCGGGTTCGCCCGGACCTACGCGCTGACGATGCTGTTCGGTGCCGCCATCGTCGTCGCAACGCTGGCTGTGAGGATCTGATGACCGACATCCCCTGGCTCACCCTCGCCATCGCGCTGCCCGCCCTGGGCGGCCTGGTGGTGGCCCTGCTGCCGCGCGAGCGCGTCCAGGCCGCCAAGTGGACGGCCCTGGGCGTCAGCGGCGCCGTGCTGGCCCTGGTCGCCGTGATGGCCGCCCGGTTCGCGCCCGCCGGCGGCGACCGGCTGCAGTTCGCCGAGGTCTACCCGTGGATCCCCCGGTTCGGGGTGAACTACGCGGTCGGGGTCGACGGCATCGCGCTGGTGCTGATCCTGATGTCGGCGGTGCTGGTGCCGCTGGTCGTGCTCGCGGCCTGGCACGAGAACGACGACGCCGACGACCGCGGCAAGGGCTACTTCGCGCTGATCCTGGTCCTTGAGGCGATGATGATCGGGGTCTTCGCGGCCACCGACGTCTTCCTGTTCTACGTGTTCTTCGAGGCCATGCTCATCCCGGTCTACTTCATGATCGGGCGCTACGGGCGCGGCGAGCGGCGCCGCGCGGCCGCGGTGAAGTTCCTGCTCTACAGCCTGCTGGGCGGCCTGCTGATGCTGGTCGCGGTGATCGGCGTGTACGTCTACGGCGGCACGTTCCTGTGGAGCGAACTGGTGGGCCCCGACGGCGCGCTCGCCGGGGTCGACACCACCGCGGCGCGCTGGCTGTTCCTCGGCTTCTTCGTGGCCTTCGCGATCAAGGCGCCGATGTGGCCGGTGCACACCTGGCTGCCCACGGCGGCCGGGGCGTCGCGGCCGGGCACCGCCGTGCTGCTGGTGGGCGTGCTGGACAAGGTCGGCACCTACGGCATGCTGCGCTACTGCCTGGAGATGTTCCCCGAGGCGTCGCGCTGGTTCGTGTGGCCGGTGGTGGTGCTCAGCCTCATCAGCATCGTCTACGGCGCGGTCCTGGCCATCGCGCAGAGCGACATGATGCGGCTGATCGCCTACACCTCGGTGTCGCACTTCGGGTTCATCACCCTGGGCATCTTCGCGATGACCTCCCAGGGGCAGTCGGGTGCCGCGCTGTACATGGTCAACCACGGGTTCGCCACCGGCGCGCTGTTCCTGGTCGTCGGGTTCCTCATCGCGCGCCGGGAGTCCTCGGCGATCGGCGACTACCGGGGCGTGCAGAGGAGCGCGCCGGTGCTGGCCGGGGTGTTCCTGGTCGCCGGCCTGGCCGGGCTGGCGCTGCCGGGGCTCTCGCCGTTCGTCAGCGAGTTCCTGGTCTTCATCGGCACCTACGCGTTCCACCCGGTGCCCGCGATCATCGCCTCGGTGGGCGTGGTGCTGGCCGCGCTCTACATCCTGTGGATGTACCAGCGCACCATGACCGGCCCGGAGCCCGAGGGGGCGCCGCGGCTGCGCGACCTCAACCGCCGTGAGACCTGGGCCGTGGCGCCGCTGATCGCCCTGCTGATCGTCTTCGGCGTGTACCCGCAGCCGCTGCTGGACGCCATCAACCCGGCGGTCGACGCGACCATGCGGCAGGTCGGCGTCACCGACCCCGCACCGGCGCTCGGCGACGCCGAGACCACCGCGAGCGGGCAGGAAGAAGGGGACCACGAGTGAGTACACCGTTGCTCGTGATGGCGGCACCGACCATCACGGAGAACCCGCCGCAGATCGACTACTGGCTGCTGTCGCCGATGCTGGTGGTGTTCGGCGCCGCCGTGGTCGGCGTGCTGGTCGAGGCGTTCGTGCCGACGGCGCGGCGCCGGCCGGTCCAGCTCGGCCTGGCGCTGGCGGCGGTCGCCGCCGCGTTCGTGCTGAGCATCCTGATCGTGGGCGCGCTGCCCGCCGAGGGGCCGGGCGAGACCCTGGCCTTCGGCAGCGTCGCGGTGGACCGGGTGTCGGTGTTCCTCCAGGGCTCCGTGCTGGTGCTCGGGTTCGTCAGCCTGCTGCTCATCGCGGAGAACCGCCGGGGTGAGAGCGCGTTCGCGGCCCAAGCCGCGGCGGTGCCCGGCAGCGAGGAGGAGCGCGAGCACGTGATGGCGGGCTCGCAGCACACCGAGGTCTACCCGCTGGTGCTGTTCGCGCTGCTGGGCATGCAGCTGTTCCCCGCGGCCAACGACTTCCTGACGATGTTCGTCGCGCTGGAGGTCATGAGCCTGCCGCTGTACCTGCTGTGCGGCCTGGCCCGGCGGCGCCGGCTGTTCTCCCAGGAGGCGGCCGTCAAGTACTTCCTGCTGGGCGCGTTCTCCTCGGCGTTCTTCCTGTTCGGGATCGCCATGGTCTACGGCTACGCGGGGTCGGTGAACTTCGCCGACATCGCGGCGGCGGTGCGCGACGGCGGCGGGCCGCTGTTCGCCGACGGCGGGGGCCGGCCGCTGCTGCTGCTGGGCATCGGCATGGTCGCGGTGGGCCTGCTGTTCAAGGTCGGCGCGGTGCCCTTCCACAACTGGAAGCCCGACGTCTACCAGGGCGCGCCCACCCCCGTCACGGCGCTGATGGCCTCGTGCACCCTGGTGGCCGCCTTCGGCGCCGTGCTGCGGGTGTTCTACGTGCCCTTCGGCGGCTCGGCGGCCGACTGGGCGCCCATGCTGTGGGTGGTGGCGATCCTGACCATGGTGCTGGCCGCCGTGGTCGCGGTGACCCAGCGCGACATCAAGCGGCTGCTGGCCTACTCCTCGGTGGTGCACGCCGGGTTCGTGCTGACGGCGGTCGTCGCCGCCAGCCCCGAGGGCCTGGCCGGGGCGATGTTCTACCTGGCCGCCTACGGCTTCACCACCATCGGCGCGTTCGCCGTGGTCACCCTGGTGCGCACGCACGAGAACGGCCCCGAGGCGGGCGAGCTGGCCCAGTGGGCCGGGCTGGGGCGCACCTCGCCGCTGCTGGCCGGGGCGCTGGCGCTGTTCCTGCTCGCCTTCGCCGGGATCCCGCTGACCAGCGGGTTCATCGGCAAGTTCGCGGTGTTCGAGGCGGCCATGGCGGCGGGTGCGGCCCCGCTGGTGGTGGTGGGCGTGCTGAGCAGCGCGGTGACGGCGTTCTTCTACGTCCGCATCATCGTGCTGATGTTCTTCGCCGACCCGGCCGAGACCGGCCCCACGGTGGTCCGCGCGGGCGTGTTCACCGGCTCGGCCATCGCGATCGGTGTCGCCGCGACCGTCGTGCTGGGCGTCTACCCGACCCCGGTCCTGGACAACCTGCTGCCCCAGCCGGGCACTGAGCAGGGCGAGTCGCTGGTGGCCACGGCGGAGGGCTCCGCGGGGTAGCCGCCGTGACCCGGTGGGTGGCTTTGGCACCGCTATCCGGGTCGGATAACTTGGCTAGTCGGTTTTGTTCATCCCGAGAGCGCGCGATATGTCCGGTTAGGGGGTATCGCGCGCCCGTTGACATGTGGAGCCCAGGTGAGCGGTGCTGTCCCGAGCGATTTCCTCGCTCTGCCGAGTATCGACGCCGGCCTCGCCAAGGAGGTCCAGGAGGCCCTGGACCAGGTCGAGAAGCTGCTTCGGGAGTCCGTCGCCGCGAGCGACCCCCTGCTCACCGAGGCCGCCTCGCACCTGCTGTCGGCCGGCGGAAAGCGGTTCCGCGCCACCCTCGTGCTCCTGGCGTCGCACTTCGGCGACCCCACGGTGCCCGACCTCACGCGCGCGGCCGCGGTGGTGGAGCTGACCCACGTCGCCACGCTCTACCACGACGACGTGATGGACGAGGCGGAGCTGCGGCGCGGCGAGCCCAGCGCCAACCAGCGCTGGGGCAACAGCGTGGCCATCCTCACCGGCGACTACGTGTTCGCGCGCGCCTCGGAGATCCTGGCCGACCTCGGCACCGAGGCGGTGCGGATGCAGGCGCGCACGTTCGGCCGGCTGGTGCAGGGCCAGATCCTGGAGACCTCGGGGCCCCGCGACGGCGCCGACCCGCTGGAGCACTACCTGCGGGTGATCTCCGACAAGACCGCCTCGCTCATCGCGTCGTCGGCGGAGTTCGGTGCCACGTTCGCCGGGGCGGGACCCGAGGTCACCGGCACCATCACCCGCGCCTGCGACGCGCTGGGCATGGCCTTCCAGCTCGCCGACGACATCCTCGACGTCGCCGGCGACCCCAGCGAGTCGGGCAAGGTCCCCGGCACCGACCTGCGCGAGGGCGTCCTCACACTGCCCATGCTTTATGCCCGCCGCGCCGCCCAGGCCGGCGACACCGGCAGCGCCCGGCTCGACTCCCTGCTGGGCCGGCCGCTGAGCGACGCCGAGACCGAGGAGGCCCTGGGCCTGCTGCGCGTGCACCCGGCCATGGACGAGGCGCGGGCCACCACCCGCGAGTGGGCCGAGCGCGCCCGCGCCGAGCTGGCCGCCCTGCCCGAGGGCGCCCCGCGCGACGCGTTCGAGGCGCTGTGCGACTACGTGGTGCGGCGCTCGGGCTGACCCCGGCCCGCGCCGCCTCCGGCCCCGTCCCGCCGCCGCGCGGGGCGGGGCCGCCGTTGTCTTCCGGGGCCCGCGGGTAACGCGCGGGTCCGGACTCGGTCATAGCCGGGCAAAACCGGCATGACCTCCCTCGCCTGCGGGAATCCGCACACTGGCGGGCTGGCGCCGCTCGGGGTCGTGCGCCGGGCGTCCGCCGAGGACGTTGGGGCACAACGGGGGGATGTGAGTCGCCGTGGCGGCGCAGATGGGAACACAGCGGTTGATCGGGCACCGGCTCGTGGACAGGGACGGCGCCGCGGTCGGCAAGATCGGCCAGGTCTACTACGACGACCAGACCGATGAAGCCAAGTGGATCACGGTGCGGACCGGCCTGTTCGGGTCGCGGGAGAACCTGGTGCCGCTGCTGGGCGCGGAGATGGTCTACGACGCCCTCCAGGTGCCGTGGTCCAAGGCGGAGATCAAGTCGGCCCCGAGCTTCGACATCGACCAGCACATCTCGGTGGAGCAGGAGGACCGGGTCTACGAGCACTACGGCCTCACCCCCGAGATACCGGGACAGCGCCCGGCCGAGCCGATCGAGCGCCCGCGCGGCCGGCACGCCCGCGCCGAGGACCGGCCCGAGCAGCCGGAGTACCTGGACCGCTCGGAGCCCCCGCCGCGGCAGGCCCCCCGGCAGCGCACGCAGAGCCCCGGCGACCAGGTGCCGCGCCGGGAGCGCGCCGAACGTCCGGGCCCGGCCGCGCCGCAGGCCGGCAGCGGCGGCGGGCCGGCCGCGCGGGGAGGCGCGCCCCGGAGGGGCGAGGCCCCCGGCGAGGCCGGTCCGCGCCAGGCCAGGCCCGGATGGGCGGGGCCCACGGCCCCGCAGGTCCGCCCCGGCGCGCCCGAGGCCGGCCGCGCGGGGGAGTGGGCCCGCTCCTGGCAGCCGCCGAACCGGCCGCCCGCGCGCCCCGGGCAGCCCTAGCCGGGGCACATGACATCCCCGCGGGGGCGGCGGGCGCGTCACGCGCCCGCCGCCCCCCCGTGCGCGTGGCGGACGCGTCCCCTGCGGGCCTAGGTCCTCTGGTCGGGCTCGGGCTCAGGGTCGGGCTCGGGGCCGGTGCCGCGCGCCGCGCGGTCCGCGCGCTGCCCCGGCTCCGCGCCGCGCGGTGTCCGCGCGGTGGCGCGCAGCATGTCCGCCACGAACACCACCAGCGCCACCCACACCACTCCGAACCCGATCCACCGGCTCAGCGGCATCGCCTCGTCGAACACCAGCCAGGCGAACAGGAACTGCATGACCGGCACCACGAACTGGAGCAGCCCCAGCATGCTCAGCGGCACCAGGCGCGCCGCCATGCCGAAGCACAGCAGCGGCAGCGCCGTGACCACCCCCGAGCCGACCAGCGCCCAGGTGTGGGCCGTGGAGACCCCGGTGAAGGTGCCCGCGCCGGTGGCCTCAAGAAACCCGAGGTAGGCCGCCGCGGGCAGGAACAGCAGCAGGGTCTCCACCGCCAGGCTCTCCACGCCGTCCAGCCGGACCGTCTTCTTCAGGGCGCCGTAGGTGGCGAAGGAGAACGCCATGCCCAGGGAGAGCCACGGCACCCCGCCGTAGGCGAGGCTGAGCACGGCCACCGCCACGGCGCCGAGGACCACCGCCGCCACCTGCGCCCGGCGCAGCCGCTCGGCGAAGAACACCACGCCCACCAGCACGCTCACCAGCGGGTTGATGAAGTAGCCCAGCGCGGCCTGGCTGGTCTGCCCGCTGTTCACGGTGTAGATGAACAGGCCCCAGTTGACCGTGATGAGCGCCGCGGCCCCCGCGAGCACCGCGAGCTGGCGCGGGGTGCGCAGCACGCCGAGCAGGAAGCGCCAGTGCCGGCGGACCGCGAGGACGGCCAGGACGGTCAGCAGCGACCACACCATGCGGTGCGCGATGACCTCGGTTGCGCCGGCGGCCGCGACCAGGGGCCAGTAGAGGGTGGAGACACCCCACAGCAGGTAGGCACCGGCCCCGAAGAGCATGCCGCGGTTGGAATCGGACACGCGCGCTAGCGTAGGCGAAAATTCATCCCATGAGTATGTGAATCAGCTGGCACCGCCCGGAAGCGGCCGTTCCGGGACGGACCGGACGGGGGGTGGAACGGGGGCGACGGCCGGGGCGTGGGCCGGGGGGAAGCGGGGTGAGCAGCCGGGGCGGGCGCCGCCCTGGCCCGGTCCCCGTTGGACCGGCCGGGTAGCCTGAAGGCATGTTCGGCAAGCAGATGACCATGGTCACTCCGGAGCAGGCACTGCCCGGCCGCGACACCCCCATGCCCGTGCCGCCGCGCCACGAGGTGCTGGGCACCCCGCTGGCACCGCCCTACCCCGAGGGCAGCGAGATCGCCGAGTTCGGCATGGGCTGCTTCTGGGGCGCCGAACGCCGGTTCTGGGAGCTGGGCGCCGCCAACGGCGTGATCACCACCGCCGTGGGCTACGCGGGCGGCTACACCCCCAACCCCACCTACGAGGAGGTCTGCACCGGCCGCACCGGCCACACCGAGGCCGTGCGCGTGGTGTTCGACCCCCGGGTGATCTCCTACGCCGACCTGCTGAAGGTCTTCTGGGAGAGCCACGACCCCACCCAGGGCATGCGCCAGGGCAACGACCTCGGCACCCAGTACCGGTCGGCGATCCTCTACCACTCCGACGCCCAGAAGGCCGCCGCCGAGTCCTCGCGCGACGCCTTCCAGCAGGTGCTCACCCGCGACGGCTACGGCCCGATCACCACCGAGATCACCGCCGCCGGCCCGTTCTACTTCGCCGAGGACTACCACCAGCAGTACCTGTCGGCCGCCAAGAACCCCAACGGCTACTGCGGCCTGGGCGGCACCGGAGCCACCTGCCCCGTGGGCGTGGCCCGCACCCCGGCCTGACCCGAGCACTCGGCCGCCGGCCTCCCCCGAGGTGTCCGGTCCAGGACTCCCCGTCGGCGTCCGACCGCGGGCGGAAACCGGTGAACCTGTGGAAAGAGCGGGCGGCCCGGATGTCCGGGCGCCCGCTCCTTCGGTCGGCCGAGGCGGTGCCTACACCGGCGGGGTCCAGAGCAGGCCGTAGGCCCCCGCGACGTTGACGACCACGGTGAGGGCCGCGGCGACCAGGGTGAAGTGGACGCGGCCGGCCAGGGTCCACCAGCCGCGGATCCACGCGGCGGCCACCCCGACCAGGACCGGGACCGCGATGACGGCGGCCACCGCCATCGGCACCGTGAGCATCGGCGAGCCGGTGAACATCGCCCACGTGAAGGCGTAGCCGCTGCTCAGCAGGTAGACCAGGTAGCCGGCGAACCCGAACACCACCAGGACGGCGAGGCCGGCGGCGAGGGTGGCCGCGCGGGCAGCGGCCGGGGTGGGGCGGGTGCGGCCGCGCAGCCGGCGGACCAGGGCCGTCAGGGGCCAGGCCAGGGCGGTCAGCATGACCACCAGGGCGATCCCGGCGGCGGCGAAGTGCGGCGTGGGCGCCTCGTACCAGGCGCGGCGCTCGTAGTCCTGTGAGGGGATGGAGTCCAGGCCCAGACCGGCGACCTCGCCGCCGTGCTCGGCGAACGCCAGCCGCTCGCCCTGCTCCGACCGGAAGACGCCGTCCCCGACGGGCGTCCAGTACTGCTCGCCGAAGATCGCGTTGGTGGTGCGCAGGCGGCCGTCGCCGGTGACCGCCACCGACATCTGGTCCATGACCACCATGGCGGCGCTGGGCTCGCTCCGGCTGGTGCGGGTGGTGGTGTAGGTGCCCGCGTAGCGGTCCAGGTCCACGTCGGCGGCGGGCTCCACGACCGGGGCGCCGGTGGTGCCCGCGAACTCGGTCAGGACCGCGTCGACGATCCGGGCGCGGGCGTCCTTCAGCGGGTTCTCCGCCACACCGTCGCCGTTGACGACCACGTAGACGCCCAGGTCCAGTTCGGGCACCAGCGCGTACTCGCTGTGGGCGCCGTCGAGGTCGCCGCTGTGGCCCACCACGCGGGGACCGTTCCAGAACCGGTCCCAGGTGCCGTAGCCCGCGCCGGTCAGCTCCGGGTGCAGGTCGGCCTGGTGGGCCAGCATCGCCTCGGCGGACTCCGGGGAGAGGACCCGCTCGCCGTCCAGTTCACCGCCGTTGAGCAGGGCGAGCATGAACCTCGACATGTCGGCCGCCGTGGCCCAGCCCTCGCCCGCCGGCCCCTGGTTGACGTACATGGGGGCGGCGGTGGTCTCCGGAGAGTCCGCGTAGAGCGTCGGCAGGGTGAACCGCCGCCCGGCCTCGTCGGGGTCGGCGAACCCGCTGCGGGCCATGCCCAGCGGCCCGAAGACGTGCCGGTCCAGGTAGTCGTTGAAGGGCGTGCCCGACACCTCCTGCACGACCAGGCCGGCGAGGGTGGTGCCGTAGTTGGAGTAGGCGATGAACCGGCCGGGCGGGTACACCCGGGCGGGCTGGTACCGGGCGGCGTACTCGGCCAGCGGCAGCAGGCCCTCGGCCGACGGCGCGGCCATGCCCTCCACGCTGTCCTCGAACCCGGCCGTGTGGGTGAGCAGGTGGTGCAGGGTGACGGGCTTCCCGGGGTAGGTGTCGGGCAGCCGGGCGTCCTCGGGCAGATAGGTGTTGACGTCGGCGTCGAGGTCGAGCCTGCCCTCGTCCACGAGCTGGAGCACGGCGGTCGCGGTGAAGGACTTGCTCACCGAGGCCATGGGGAACGAGGTGGCCTCGGGGTCGACCGGCGTGCCCTCGGCGACGTCGGCCTCGCCGTACCCGCCGGCGTGCACCTGCTCGCCGTCGGCCACCACCGCGACCGCCGCGCCGGGGACCTGGTGCTCCCGGAGGAGCTCGGGGACCCGTTCGTCGAGGAAGCGGCGCACGTTCTCGGCCGTGGGCGCGGCGGCCTCGTGCGCCTCGGCGCCGGGGGAGTCGTCGGCCGCCGCCGCGCCGGCGGGAAGCACGGCCAGCCCGGCGGCGAGGGCCGCCGCCGTGCAGAAGGCGAATGCGGATCGGATGCGTGGCGACACGGCGCCGTCTCCTCTGAACCGGGGGACCGGGGGTTGGTCCGTTCAAGAGAAGACGCTATTTGCGCGAAAGCCGCAGATCAGCGGAGCCGCCACCCGTCTCCGCGCACCGGCGGGCGCCACCCCGGGGGTGTAGCCCGCTCCACCCCCGGGTCCGGTCCGCGGCCGCGGCCCCGACGGATAGGGCTAGGTGTCGGGCAGGACCTGCTTGGGGTCGGCGCAGTAGGCCACCATCCAGTGCGGCTCGATGCGGTAGTAGACGATGTCTCCCCAGGTCACGGGGTTGCTGCCGTAGTGGCGGGTGAGGTGGTCCAGGACCTCGGGCCACTGCGGGTCGTCGGCGTCCGGCGGCGCGATGGGCACCGCGCGGCCGTGGGTGAACACGCCCAGGGCCTCGCCGCGCAGGTGCGCCACGCTGACGGCGGGCCGGGCCGCCAGGTGGCGGGCCTTGGCCGCGCCGCGGTCGGTGCCGACGATCCAGCGGCCGTGCAGGAAGTGGCCGTCGACTCCGCTGATCCGCGGCTCGCCCTTGGCCGTGACCGTGGAGATCGCCAGCGTGCACATGCCGGTGAGGGCGCGGGCGAGCTGCTCGGCGTTGAGCGTGTTGGGCGCGGTGTTCTCAGGGGCGACGATGGAGCGCAGGTGCGCGGTCGAGCCGCGCAGCGATGTGTCCAGCAGCCCCTGGAGTTCGGCGAGTTCGGCGGGTGATTCGTACATGGCGCCGATTCTTCCCCGGGTGGCTGACACCCTCTGTCAGTCAGTGCGGCGCGGCGCCGGGTTTGTCGGTGGCGGGTGCCACACTCGCTCCCATGATCGACCACCTGTCCCTCCAGGTCGCGGACGTGGCCGTCAGCGCCGCCTTCTATGACTCCGTCCTGCGCCCGCTTGGCGGCCACCGGCTGGTGGAACTCGGCGACGGCGCGGTGGTGGCCTTCGGCGCCGACCGGCCCGTCCTCTGGCTGGTCCCGGCCGTCGGCGGCGGTGAGGTGCGGGAGGTCCACCTGGCGTTCAGCGCCCCCGACCGCGCGGCCGTCGACGCCTTCCACGCGGCGGCCGCGGCGGCCGGCGCCGAGGTCCTGCACGCCCCGCGCGTGTGGTCGGAGTACCACCCGGCCTACTACGCCGCCTTCGTCCGCGACCCCGACGGCGTCAGCATCGAGGCCGTCTGCCACCTCCCCGAGTAGCCGGCGCACTCTCGGCCGCGGGTCCCGGCGCGCCGGAGGCCGGGCGGTGCGGCGCCCCAAGTACGGCGACAGGCCCGAGCGGGCGCCCGCTCGGGCCTGTCTGAGGTGCGACGGGTCAGGAGACGCCGACGCCCTTCTCGGAGTGGACGTCCACGACGTTGCAGCCGTCGCCGCCGTACACGCCGCTGCCCTGCAGGGCGCCGAGGTCGAGGCAGACGGGAATGGTGATGTTCTGCACCTCGGCGTTGTTGTCGGCGGCGGCGGTGCCGGTCATGGCACCCAGGGCGAGGGCGGTGGCGGCGATGAGACCGGAGACCGTGGCGATGCGCTTCATAGTCGATCCTCTCGGAGAAAGCTCGGCAAGCTTGGCCGGGGCGGAAAACCGCCCGCGCCAAGTAACCTAACGTAGTCACTACAGCGCGTCACGTTATTACGGGCAAAAGGCGGGAGTTTGTTTTGGCGCTGAGCTGCGGAGATGCGGCGCTTCTACGCAGATCGGGGCAGAGGGTGCGCCCCCTGGGGAGCCCTCGGCCGGGCCCCGGCGCCCCGCGCGGCCGTCACGGAGCGCGCACACGGCAGCGGCCCGCGCGCGAATGCGCGCGGGCCGCTGCCGTGTCGTGTTGGGCCGGGTCGGGCTCTCAGCGTCCCCGCCGCGCGGCCTCAGCCGGGCGCGGGGAAACGGGGCAGATTACCAGCCCTGCTGGCCGTAGCCGGGGTACTGCTGCCCATAGCCCGGCTGCTGCTGACCGTAACCGGGCTGCTGCTGTTGACCGTAACCGGGGTACTGCTGTTGCTGCTGGCCGTAGCCCGGGTACTGCTGCTGTTGCTGGTAGCCCTGACTGTACTGCTGGCCGGTCTGGTACTGGTAGCCGGCGTAGGGGTCCTGCTGGGGCTGGCCGCCGGTGTTGGTCGGCTGCGCCGACGCCTGCTGCTGCGCGGACCGGTCCTTGCTCTCCTGGCCCGAGCCGGACGAGGAGCCCTCGGCCGCCTCGGGGTCGGGGCGGAAGATGAACAGCCGCGCGGCCTCGCCCTCGGCGCCGGTGCTGGGCGCGGTCTGGTCCAGCCGCCAGCCGGCGTCCTCGATGCCCTCCAGGATGCGGGTCAGGCCGGGCCGGACCTTGCTTGACGCCTCGTCATAGGCGTTGACGTCCAACTGCACGATGAACATCTTCCGCTTCTGCTGCGCGGCGACCTTCGCGTGCTCGACGACGGTGCTGTCCCTCACGACCTGCGTGACGCTCATTTGTCAACCGTACCTATCTGCTCTCTGCGGCGCTCGCCTGCCCGTTGAGCGTTGCCCCACCATCCACGTCCGTCGAGGAGTTGGCCCGCCGGGCCGTTCGCACCCATGATGCCCTGTATGGGGACTTCAAGCCAGAAGACCCCGTGAACGGCTACTACGCTCCGACGGCCCGCACCGCCTCGGCAATCGGGGTGGTCCCGCCGACCAGCTCCAGAACCTGGCCGATGGTGGCAGGCTCGTCGAGCAGCGCGACGATGACCGCGGCGACGTCCTCCCGTGCGACCTCGCCCCGCTCTACCTTGGGCGCGAGCCACACCTTTCCGGTTCCCGCGTCATCGGTCAGGCGTCCGGGGCGCAGGATGGTCCAGTCGGTCTCCAGGCTGCGCTGGCGGAGGTCGTCGTCGGCGGCGCGCTTGGCCTCGACGTAGGCCGCCCACACCGGGTCGGAGCCGGGCGCGGGGCCGTCGTCCACGCCGATCGCCGAGACCATGATGTAGCGGCGCACCCCCGCCAGGGAGGCGGCGTCGGCCAGCAGGCGAGCGGCGTCGCGGTCGACGGTCGCCTTGCGGGCCGCCCCGCTGCCGGGGCCCGCGCCCGCGGCGAACACCACGGCGTCGGCGCCCATGACCTTCTCGGTGAGCTGGGTGACCGTGGTGTTCTCCAGGTCGATCACCACGGGCTCGGCCCCGGCCGCCTCGACGTCGGCCGCGTGGTCGGGGTTGCGGATCAGCCCGACGGGTGTGTCGTTGCGCGCGGCCAGCAGGCGTTCGAGCCGCAGCGCGATCTTGCCGTGTCCTCCGGCGATGACAATACGCATACCCGCAGGCTATGTCGTGGTGGCGGTGTTGGCGGGAATTGCCGGTAAGCGACGGTTTCGCGTCGCTCACAACCTGGAGTGTGCGGGTCGGCTGCGCTGTCGGCACCGCCCACTCCGCGCGCTCAGCGGAACCGCCGGTGTGGTGTGGCTCGCGGTGCCGCCTCGCTTGCTGCGCGGGCGGTGCGGGTCGGCTGCGCCGTCGGCACCGCCCACTCCGCGCGCTCAGCGGAACCGCCGGTGTCGTCTGGCTCGCGGTGCCGCCTCGCTTGCTGCGCGGGCGGTGCGGGTCGGCTGCGCCGTCGGCACCGCCCACTCCGCGCGCTCAGCGGAACCGCCGGTGTCGTCTGGCTCGCGGTGCCGCCTCGCTTGCTGCGCGGGCGGTGCGGGTCGGCTGCGCCGTCGGCACCGCCCACTCCGCGCGCTCAGCGGAACCGCTCGCGGAGAACGCGCTTGAGGAGTTTGCCGCTCGCGTTCTTCGGCAGGTCGTCGACGACGTGCACCCGCTTGGGGGTCTTGAAACCGGCCAGCCGGGCGCGGACGAACTCGATCAGCTCCTCCTCGGCCACCGGCTCCTTGAGCACCACCACGGCCGTGACCGCCTCGCCCCACCGCTCGTCGGGGACGGCGATCACCGCCGCCTCGGCCACCGCCGGGTGCTGGTAGACGACGTCCTCGACCTCCCGGGGCGCCACCAGCACCCCGCCCGTGTTGATGACGTCCTTCACCCGGTCCACGATCGTGAAGTAGCCCTCGGCGTCGCGCCGCGCGATGTCGCCCGAGCGGAACCAGCCGTCGCGGAACGCCTCCTTGGTCTCCTCGGGCTTGTCCCAGTACCCCTCGCACAGCTGCGGCGACCGGTAGACCACCTCGCCGCGCTCGCCCGGCCCGACCTCGGCGCCCTGGTCGTCGACCACCCGCGCCTCCACGAACAGCACCGGCCGCCCGCAGGACTCCATGCGCCCCTCGACGTGCTCCTCGGGCCGCAGCACCGTGGCCAGCGGGCCGATCTCGCTCTGCCCGAAGCAGTTGTAGAAGCCGATCCCCGGGTGCCGCGCCCGTATCCGCTCCAGCACGGGCACCGGCATGATGGCGGCCCCGTAGTAGGCCCGGCGCAGCCCCGACAGGTCGCGCGTGGCGAAGTCGGCGTGGTTGGCCATGGCCGCCCACACCGTGGGGGCCGCGAAGAACGACGTGATGCCGTCGGCCTCGATCCGCCGCAGCATGTCGCCGGGCTCCGGCGCCTCCACGATCTCGCTGTAGGCGCCCGCCGCCAGCGCCGGCATGAGGAACACGTGCATCTGCGCCGAGTGGTACAGCGGCAGCGCGTGCAGCATGCGGTCGCCCGGACCGATGTCGAGCGCGTGCAGGCAGCTGGCGTACTCGTGCACCAGCGCGCGGTGGGTCATCATCGCGCCCTTGGGCTTGGACGTGGTGCCCGAGGTGTAGAGGAGTTGCACCAGGTCGGTGTCGGCGACGTCGGTGATCAGCTCCTCGGGGGCGTCGGGGTCGCGCGCGACCTCCAGGACCGACTCCTCGGCGCCGCGCAGCGCCAGCACGTCGCGCGCGGGGATCTCCGAGCGGATCTCCTCGACACGCCCGGCCAGCTTGGGGTCGGTCAGCACCACGATGCTGCCCGACTGCGCCAGCAGGTAGCTCAGCTCCGCGCCGCGCAGGCTCTGGTTGACGGGCACGTGCACCAGCCCGGCGCGGGCGCAGCCCAGGAACGCCAGCAGGTAGGCGTCGGAGTTGTGCCCGAAGCACGCCACCCGGTCGCCGCGGGTCAGGCCCAGGCCCAGCAGCCAGGCGGCCACCCGCGTGGCGCCGCGGTCCAGTTCGGCGAAGGTCCAGTCCCGGTCGCCGAAGCGCAGCGCGTGTTTGCCCGGTGCGCGCGCCGCCGTGCGGCGCAGCACGCCGTCGACCGTGCTCGCCGTGGTCAGTGCCGAGTCGCCGACCGCTCCCATGCCGCCTCCCGCCGCCGTCGTTGGCTGCCCGCCCCGCCGCTGTGACGTGGCGCACCACCAAACCTAGGGTGCGAAGGCGCCGGGAGGCCAGACGCAATCCGCGCACACCCGCGGAATCGCTGGTCGCGCCTCAGCGGAAACATGAAAAACATTCGCACCGCGGTGGCCGCCGGCGCCCGCGCCGGCACGCCGGCGGGCGGCCCGCTCGTGCGGACCGCCCGCCGGCGGGGTCCCGACCGCCCTCAGCGCACCGTCCAGGTGTCGCCGCCGGCCAGCAGCGACGCCAGCTCCTCCTGGCCGCTCCGCGCCTCGGCCCCGCCGAGCTGCTCCGCCATCAGCTCGTCGTAGGTGGGCCGGGAGATGTCGCGGAACACGCCGACCGGCACGTGCTCGAACGCCGGGTAGTCCATGCGGGACAGGGCGAACGCGTACCCGGGGTCGGCCCGGTGGGCGTCGTGGCGCACCAGCGCGTCCTCGCCCACCTCGGCGATGTCGGCCACCTTCAGCTCGCCGTAGTCGCCCATGACCACGCCCCGGTCGGCGCCGATGCGCAGCGGCTCGCCGTGCTCCATGCGCAGCAGCCGCATGTCGCGCTCGGCGGGGTCCTTCAGCGGCTCGAACGCGTCGTCGTTGAAGATCGGGCAGTTCTGGTAGATCTCCACGAACGAGGCGCCCTCGTGGTCGGCCGCCGCCCGCAGCACGCCGGTCAGGTGCTGGCGGTCGGAGTCGATCGTGCGCGCCACGAACCCCGCCTCGGCGCCCAGCGCCAGCGACACCGGGTTGAACGGGGTGTCCAGCGAGCCCATCGGCGAGGACTTGGTGATCTTGCCGGCCTCGGAGGTCGGCGAGTACTGGCCCTTGGTGAGCCCGTAGATGCGGTTGTTGAACAGCAGCACGTTGATGTTGACGTTGCGGCGCAGCGCGTGGATGAGGTGGTTGCCGCCGATGGACAGGCCGTCGCCGTCACCCGTGATCACCCACACCGACAGGTCCGGGCGGCTGGCCGCCAGGCCCGTGGCGATAGCCGGCGCGCGCCCGTGGATCGAGTGCATGCCGTAGGTGCTGAGGTAGTAGGGGAACCGCGACGAGCAGCCGATGCCCGACACGATCACGATGTTCTCGCGCGGCACCCCCAGCTCCGGCAGGAAGCCCTGGAAGGCGGCCAGGATGGCGTAGTCGCCGCATCCCGGGCACCAGCGGACCTCCTGGTCGGACTTGAAGTCCTTCATCTTGTAGGACGCCTCGGCGCGCGGGACCAGCCGCAGGCCTTTGAACCCGCCGCCCTCGCGGCCGTTGTTGTCAGACACGGTCGATGACCTCCTGCACCACGCCTGCCAGCTCTTCGGCCTTGAAGGGCAGGCCGCGGACCTTGGTGTAGCTGATGACGTCGACCAGGAACCTGCCGCGCAGCAGCAGCGCGAGCTGGCCGAGGTTGATCTCGGGCACGAGCACGCGGTCGTAGGACCGCAGCACCTCGCCCAGGTTGGCCGGGAAGGGGTTGAGGTGGCGCAGGTGCGCCTGGGCGACCGTGCCGCCGGCGCGGCGCACCCGCCGCACCCCGGCGGCGATGGAGCCGTAGGTGCCGCCCCAGCCCAGCACCAGCACCCGGGCGTCGCCGGTGGGGTCGTCGACCTCGAGTTCGGGGATGTCGCGGGCGATCCCGTCGATCTTGGCCTGGCGCGTGCGCACCATCAGGTCGTGGTTGGCCGGGCTGTAGGAGATGTTGCCCGAGCCGTCGCTCTTCTCGATGCCGCCGATGCGGTGCTCCAGGCCCGGCGTGCCCGGCACCGCCCAGGGCCGCGCCAGGGTCTCGGGATCGCGCCGGTAGGGGAGGAACTCGCCGTCGTCGCCGTTGGGCTCGGTGGTGAAGGGCACCGACAGGTCGGGCAGCTCGGCCACGTCGGGGATCCGCCAGGGCTCGGAGCCGTTGGCCAGGTAGCCGTCGGAGAGCACGATGACCGGCGTGCGGTACTTCACGGCGATCCGGGTGGCCTCGATCGCGATGTCGAAGCAGTCCGAGGGCGAGCGCGGCGCCAGGACCGGCACCGGCGACTCCCCGTTGCGCCCGAACATCGCCATCAGCAGGTCGGCCTGCTCGGTCTTGGTCGGCATGCCCGTGCTGGGCCCGGCCCGCTGGACGTCGACGACCAGCAGCGGAAGCTCGGTCATGACCGCCAGGCCCAGGGTCTCGGCCTTGAGCACCATGCCCGGGCCCGAGGTGGTGGTGACCCCCAGCGAGCCGCCGAAGGCCGCGCCCAGCGCGGCGCCCACCCCGGCGATCTCGTCCTCGGCCTGGAAGGTGCGCACGCCCAGCCGCTTGTGCTTGGACAGCTCGTGCAGGATGTCGGAGGCCGGGGTGATCGGGTAGGAGCCCAGGAACAGCGGCAGGCCCGACAGCCGCGAGCCCGCGATCAGGCCGTAGGAGATCGCGAGGTTGCCGGTGATGTTGCGGTAGGTGCCCGGGGGCAGCTGGGCCGGCTTGACCTCGTAGGAGACTGCGAAGTCCTCGGTGGTCTCGCCGAAGTTCCAGCCCGCCTGGAACGCCGCCAGGTTGGCCGCCAGGATCTCGGGCTTGCCGGCGAACTTGGACTTCAAAAAGCCCAGCGTGCCCTCGGTGGGGCGGTTGTACATCCACGACAGCAGGCCCAGGGCGAACATGTTCTTCGCGCGCTGGGCGTCCTTCTTGGAGATGTCGAAGTCGGCCAGCGCCCGCACCGTCATGGAGGTGAGCGGCACCTGGCTGACCTTGTACTCCGCCAGCGAGCCGTCGCTCAGCGGGTCGGAGTCGTAGCCGACCTTGGCCAGGGCGCGCTTGGTGAACTCGTCGGTGTTGACGATGATCGTGGCGCCGCGCGGGAGGTCGTCGACGTTGGCCTTGAGCGCGGCGGGGTTCATCGCGACCAGGACGTTGGGCGCGTCGCCCGGGGTCATGATGTCGTGGTCGGCGAAGTGGAGCTGGAAGCTCGACACCCCGGGCAGGGTGCCGGCCGGTGCGCGGATCTCGGCGGGGAAGTTGGGCAGGGTCGACAGGTCGTTGCCGAACGACGCGGTCTCCTGGGTGAACCGGTCGCCGGTCAACTGCATGCCGTCGCCGGAGTCGCCTGCGAATCGGATGATGACGCGATCGAGTTGCTTGACCTGCTTGGTCACGGGGATCGCCGACCTCCTCGGCACGCCGCCGAATGGGGTCGGCGGCTCAGGTTGGCAGAGTCCTCACCACCACGTTCGTGCACCGGCTGGGCCGGGGGTGGCCGGACGGACTTGTTCGAGCGGGGACCTGGCCTGGCTCCGGCGGCCGAGGAACGCCGTCGCGCGCTCACGCACGCCTGGCGGGCGCCGATCCTGCGGGACGGGGACCCCGGTGTCATCCGGACGGGACCGAGCGGGCTCGACCGCTGGACCGCGCCGGACGCCGCGGTGGCCGGCGGCGGGTGGTGCCGCCGGGGAGCCGCGTGTCTAGGGACAACAGGGCTCGCGTGCGATGCGCACGAGGTCCACGTGCCGTCGACCGGTCAGCGCTGCGCCTGGTACGACGGTCGTCGAAGGGTAAGCGGCCACTCTCGCACTATAGGTGGTCGTTGTCGCCGCTACCGAGGCGAGTGGGGGATATCACACGTGTGAGACGTGAAACGTCCCGCTTAACCTGCGGTTGGGCGGTTGCGGGCATCGGGGCGCGCGGGCGTGACCCAACCGGAACACCGATGAGGGGCTGGTCACCCGGCCGATGCGGGAACGCTTGACGTGCGCTCGCGCGTTTGCCTCCCAGGAGCGGCCTGGAGGGGGCCGCCGACCGGAGGGAGGCCGTGAGCCGTCGTGCAGCTCAACACGATCCGCGCAGCCGCTCTGCTGGTCGGCGTATCCGCGTTCGTCATCGCGGCGAGCTGGATCTGCGGCGGGGCCCAGGGCCTGCAGATCGGCATCGTCGCCGTGGTCGGGCTGAACGCGGTCGTCTACTTCTTCGGCGACACCATGGCCCTGCGGGCCATGCGGGCGCGCCCGGTCAGCGAGATCGAGCGGCCCGAGCTGTACCGGATCGTCCGCGACCTGGCCACCCAGGCCCGCCAGCCCATGCCGCGGCTCTACCTCTCGCCCACGCGCGCCCCCAACGCCTTCGCCACCGGGCGCGGTCCGCGCCGCGCCGCCGTCTGCTGCACCACCGGGCTGCTGAGCCTGCTCAACGAGCGCGAGCTGCGCGGCGTCATCGCCCACGAGCTGGCCCACATCCGCAGCCGCGACACCGTGGTGTGCTCGGTGGCCGCCGCCGTGGCCGCGGCCATCACCTCGCTCACCGCGCTGGCGCTGCTGCTGCCGCTGGGCGACTCCGAGGACGAGGACGTCCCCAGCGTCCTGGGCGCGCTGCTGTTCCTGCTGCTGGGGCCCCTGGCCGCCGGGGTGATCCGGGTGGGCGTGGGGCGCACGCGCGAGTACTCCGCCGACCGCGCGGCCGCCGAGCTCACCGGCGACCCCCTGGGGCTGGCCAACGCGCTGCGCAAGATCGACGTCGGCGCCCGCATCCACCCGCTGCCGGCCGAGCGCCCCCTGCTGACCGCCGGGCACCTGATGATCGCCCACCCGTTCCCGCTGCGCGGGGTCAACCGGCTCTTCGCCGTGCACCCGCCGATCGCCGAGCGCATCCGCCGCCTCCAGCGGCTCGCCGACACCTGGGGCGCGCCCTAACCCACCGCCTACCCCGGCGCCGGCGCGGGGCCGGGCGCGCCCCCGGAGGGCTCGGGCCCCGCGGGCCCGGCCTCGGCCGGGCGCGGGCCGTGCCGGCGCGGCACCTCGTGGGCCAGCTCGGGCGCGCGCAGCTCGCGCACGATCGCCGCGAAGGCCGGCAGCAGCGGGTGGGCGCACTCGTGCGTCCAGCCCAGCGCGATCCGCAGCGGCTCCACGCCCACCAGGGGGCGCCACACCAGGTCGGGGCGCCGGTAGTACACCGAGATCGAGCGCGACACGATGCACACCCCCGACCCGCCCGCCACGTTCTCCAGCAGTTCCTCGGCGTTGTCGTTGGCGGGCCCCCAGCGCGGCCGCGAGCCGTCGGGCCGCGGGACCACCGCCCACCACTCCACCCATTCGCGCGGCGCGCTGCGCGCCCAGGGCAGCGGCTCGTCGCGCAGGTCCTCGATGGTCAGCACGTCCTTGGCGGCCAGCGGGTGGTCGGCGCGCATGCCCACCGCGCGCGGCTCCTCGGCGACGATCTCGGTGGTCAGGCCCGACAGGTCGTTGGGCAGCCAGATGAGCGCGGCGTCGACCAGGCCCTCGCGCAGCGCCGCGACCTCGCCGCCCCAGTTGAAGCGGTGCGGCTCGATCGAGGCGTCGGGGTGGCGCTCGCGGAAGCGCATCCGCGCGCGGGTGGTCAGGTCGGCCGCGCCGGTCGCCTCGAAGCCCAGCCGCAGCACCCGCTGCGCCGCGGCGCGGGCGGTGCGCGCCGCGCGCTGCCCGGCGGCCCAGTCGTCGATCATCCGCCGGGCGACCGGCAGCAGCGCCTCGCCCGCGGGGGTGAGCCGCACACCCCGGGTGGTGCGCTCGAACAGGGTGACCCGCAGGTCGCGTTCGAGCCGGCGGATCTGCCGGCTCAGCGCGGGCTGGGAGACGTAGAGGCGCTCGGCGGCGCGGGTGAAGTGCAGCTCCTCGGCCACGGCCGCGAAGTAGCGCAGCAACCGGGTGTCGACGTCCACGGCGGCGAGCCTCCCTCGGCCCGGTGCGCGCGGCGAAACCCCTGGTACCGCCGCTATTCCCGGCAATGCGGACCTATTGATGCACGCAGGTTATAAGAGCGGGTCTTGGACGCGCAGGGGGTTTCCGCGATCGGGTGGGGAAACCGGCCCCGACGGGGACCGGGCACACGCGAAGACCCATGGAGAGACACACGCGATGCGATACACCCTGTTCGGCCGCACCGGCCTGCGCGTCTCCGAGCTGGCGCTGGGCGCGATGACGTTCGGCGAGGACTGGGGGTGGGGGGCCTCCGAGGCCGAGTCCGCCCGGCTGTTCGAGACGTTCGCCGAGGCCGGGGGCACCTTCGTCGACACCGCCGACCAGTACACCGACGGCAGCTCCGAGCGGATCCTCGGCCGGCTGCTCAAGGGCCGCCGCGACGCGTTCGTGGTGGCCACCAAGTACACGTGCAGCTCCTCGGCCACCGACCTCAACGCGGGCGGCAGCCACCGCAAGAACCTGGTGACCTCGCTGGAGGGCAGCCTGCGCCGGCTGGACACCGACCACGTCGACATCCTCTACGTGCACGCCCGCGACGTGCTCACCCCCGTCGAGGAGACCATGCGCGCGCTGGACGACCAGGTCCGCGCCGGCAAGGTGCTCTACGTCGCGGTCTCGGACTGGCCGGCGTGGGAGATCGCCCAGGCCGACACACTGGCGCGGCTGCGCGGCTGGACGCCGTTCGCCGGGGTGCAGCTGCGGCTCAACCTGCTGGAGCGCACGCCCGAGCGGGAGCTGCTGCCCATGGCCGCCGCCCTGGACCTGGGCGTGGTGGCGTTCGGCGCGCTGGCCGAGGGGCGGCTCACCGGCAAGTACCTGCGCGGGGAGACGGGGCGGCTCGACACGTTCGACTGGGGCGGCGGCCACGACCGCACGGCCGAGATCTACGCGGAGGTCGCCGCGGTCGCCGAGGAGGGCGGCTGGAGCCCGGCCCAGGTGGCGATCGCGTGGCTGCGCACCCGGCCGGGCACGGTGGTGCCGCTGATCGGCGCCCGGACGGAGGAGCAGCTGCGCACCAACATCGCCGCCCTGGAGGTCGGCCTGAGCGCGGACCAGGTGCGCCGCCTCGACGAGGTCAGCCGGATCGACCTCGGCTTCCCGCACGACTTCCTGGCGGCCCCGGTCGTGCGCGAGGCGGTCTACGGCCCCCGGTGGCGGGAGGTGGACGACCGCCGCACGACGGCCCGCCCGCCGTTCGCCGGCTGATCAGCGGCTGCCCGCCGGCCCGCCCCGGGCCGGCGGCGAGGCGCCCGGAGCCCGGCACCCGCCCGCCGCGCGGACGGCCACCGGGCTCCGGGCGGGTGTCCTGCGGGCGGGCGGCGGTCCACCGGGCGGCCGGGCGCCGGGGCCGGCCGCGAGCCCGTACCGGTGCGCCGCCGTGCGGAGGCCCCGTCGGGGCCCAGCAGGGTCAGCGGTAGTTGGTGAACTGGAGAGCGACGTCGAGGTCCTTCTCCTTGAGCAGGGCCTGGACCGCCTGGAGGTCGTCCTTCTTCTTGGAGCTGACCCGCAGTTCGTCGCCCTGGATCTGCGCCTTGACGCCCTTGGGGCCCTCGTCGCGGATGATCTTGGAGATCTTCTTGCCGTCCTCGGTGGAGATCCCCTCCTTCAGCGAGATCTGCAGCCGGTACTCCTTGCCCGACACCTTCGGCTCCTCGTCGGTGTCGAGGACCTTCAGCGAGACGCCGCGCTTGACCAGCTTCTCCTTGAAGACGTCCAGGGCGGCCTTCACGCGCTCCTCGGCGTTGGCGCGGATCTCCACGCCGTTCTCGCCCTGCCAGGCGATGGCGGCACCGGTGCCCTTGAAGTCGAAGCGCTGGGAGAGCTCCTTGGCGGCCTGGTTCAGCGCGTTGTCGACCTCTTGCCGGTCGAGCTTGGAGACGACGTCGAAACTGGATTCAGCGGCCACGTGCGCTCACACCTTCAGATTTGGATCCACGGGCCGCGCCGTTTGCGGCCCGAGCTTGCCTGGGAGCACGACCCGCCGCCCTCCGGCGGCCCTGGTCGCGACAGCCCCCGAGCTTAGCCGTGCCCGCTTCACCACGCGCGGGCCCGCGACCCGCCCCCGCGCCCCGCCGCGCCAAACCGATTTCGTGTCCGCACCGCTTGTCCGCTATCCTCACTGGTGCGCCGCGACGAACAGTCGCCGCACTCCAGGCAGGTTGCCCGAGTGGCCAAAGGGAGCGGTCTGTAAAACCGCCGGCTCAGCCTACGCAGGTTCGAACCCTGCACCTGCCACCCACGGAAAACCCCCGTTGAACAGCAGGAACGTGCCGTCCAGCGGGGGTTTTCGCTTTCCTCGTCGTGCAGCCACATGCCACGGAAAGCAACTCCACGCGGGTGGTCGCGGAATATTCGCGGAATGCTCTCGCGCGTGTCGTCCCAGGTCGGCCCGGACACGCGAAGGGGGTCTCGGCGCCGCGGCCGCCGTCCTCCGCACGCGCGCCTGCCCGTCTGGCCGTCCTCGCGGGCTCGGGCGAGCCAGGCGAGGAAGTGGGTCCGTAGCGGCGGCGGTTGTCGGCGCCCCGCCGCGGTTCGGCGAGCAGCCCGATGGCGTGGTAGTGGCGGATGGCTCGGGGAGTGGTCCCGGTGAATGCGGCAGCGTCGCCGATCTTGACCCAGCGGGGAATCGCAGGCAGGTGCATGAAGGAAACCTCTCAGCGTCGTGCTCACCGTTCACTGGACCACATGCCGCTACGGCATGTGCAAACCCGCCGACGTCAAGCTCGCCTGGCTTCGGGGGAACCGCGCCGACACCGACCGCACCCCCGCGGCCACACGGCCGTCAACTACGGCGCCCACCAGTGCCTCGGCCACACCTTGGCACGCCCGGAACGAACGGGAGGTCGGCGCCGCGCCGCCCACCCTGCCGGCGCCACCGGCCCGACCCGGGGCTCGCGGTGCCGCTGGGGAGGCCCGCTTCCGCGACCACATGGGCATCCACGGGGTCCACGAGCCGCCCGTCACCCGGCAAGCCGCCGACGTCAGGACCGTCCTCGGCGGCCCGCCGGTTCAGCCGTGCGGCAGGACGGTCCCCTGCACGCATGGCGAAGAGCGTGTCAACCGATGCGACAGTCGCCGGGGATCACCCTTCCGCTCGTACTCGGACCCCTACCTGCGCCAGGCGCGCGCCTGCCACCCACGGAGACCTGTGAACGGCGCGAACGTGCCGTCCAGCGGGGGGTGCCGCGTGTCCGGGCCCGCCGGCGCGGGGCGCATTCGAACGACTTGGCTGTGTGGGGCGGCGCGGTGGGCTATGGTCGGGGTGTTCGCACGGTGGCCCTTTGTGGTTGCGGTGCGGCGGCGGGTGCCGGGTGAGTCGCCTCCGGTGGGCCCGCCCCCTTCCCTCTCGCAATCCCTGTGCCGTTCCCGGCGCCTGGCGGCGGCCGGGAATTTCGTCATGGCCGTAACAGGGCAACACGCGTCCGCGATCGCTCCCCAGAGGGTTTTGCGTGTCCTCCGCGGTGGCGGCGGCGTGTCCGCATCCGGGGTGTGCGGCGGTGCGGCGTGCCGCGTGTCGGGGTGGTGCCCTGTGCTATGTCCGGAATGCCTGCGGCAAAGCCGTCACCAGCGGAGATAGTGGCGTGCAACGGACACGCCAAGTATTTCGTAAACATCGGAAAATAAAACCCGCGCTTTTTCCGCCATTCTCGGTCAATTGCTCACTGCGGACTAAACGGACATACTGTCTTCGTTGTTTTTGGCGTTGACAAAATCCATTTGCGGGGTCGATGATTGCTCCAGTCCACCACGACATCGGGCGCTTGCCGCGCCTTCTCCAATCAACCTCGTTTGAATTACCGGGGGAATCGTGCTGAAGAAGTTTGCCGCCGCGGGTCTGATCGCCGGTGCCGCGATGGGCGCTGTGCTTATGGCGGGCCCCGCTCAGGCCGCCACCAACTCCGGCGACCAGCAGTTCAACCAGAACCTGCAGGTCGTGCCGATCCAGCTGTGCAACGCCAACGTCTCGGTGCTGGGCGTCACCGTGCCGGTCCTGTCGCCGCAGACCACCGGCGACTGCATCAACGGCCCGGTCGCCGCCAACGTCGACTAGCAGCCGGCGCGCCTACGACGTCGTGAATCCCGGGCACGCCTCCGGTGGCCCCCGGGACAGCAAGCCAAGACTTCTCTGACTTTTTCCAGCCGAAAGGACATTGCCATGCTGCGCAAGCTCGGAATCGCGGGTCTGATCGCCGGTGCCGCCCTGGGTGCGGTCGTCGCCGCCTCGCCGGCCACCGCCGCGACCAACTCCGGCGACCAGCAGTACAACCAGAACCTGCAGGGTGTCCCGGTCCAGCTGTGCAACGCCAACGTCAGTGCGCTGATCGGCGTCACCGTGCCGGTCCTGTCGCCGCAGACCACCGGCGACTGCACCAACGGCCCGGTCGGCACCAACATCGACACCGGCAAGAAGTAAGAGCGGACGAGGGAGACACCAGCCATGCTGCGCAAGCTCGGAATCGCCGGCCTCATCGCCGGCGCCGCGCTGGGGGCCGTTGTGGCCGCCTCGCCGGCCACCGCCGCGACCAACTCCGGCGACCAGCAGTACAACCAGAACCTGCAGCTGATCCCGATCCAGGGCTGCAACGTCAACGCGTCCGTGGTCGGCGTCACCGTGCCGGTCCTGTCGCCGCAGACCACCGGCGACTGCACCAACGGATCCGTCGGCGCCAACGTCGACTAGGTCCTCGGAATAGGAGTCGGTTTCCATGCTGCGCAAGGTGACCGCCGCCGGTCTGCTCGCCGGTGCCGCCTTGGGGGCGTTGCTCCTGGCCGGTCCGGCGCAGGCCGAGGACCGCGGCGCGGATCAGCAGTTCAACCAGAACCTGCAGGTGCTGCCGATCCAGCTGTGCAACACGAACGTCGCCGTACTCGGCGCCAACGTTCCGGTGCTGTCCCCGCAGACCACGGGGGACTGCGTCAACGGGCCCTCCCTGACCAACCTGAACTCGCGGGACGCGTACAACGCGATCCCCGAGCCCAGGGGGGACGGCCGCTGATCACGCGGCACCACGCCGCCTGACGGCTTTGGGCCCCCGGTGCCCCGCCAACGCGCGGGGCACCGGGGGCCCTTCGCGTTGCCCGCTTCCGCCCCCGCGCGGGCCCCGCGCGCCGGCGGCGGCGGGGGTGCCGCGGGCGGCCCGCCGGCACCGGCCGCGGCGGGGTGCCAACCGGCGTCCGAAGAAATACCAATGACCGGAAATCGCAGATCACCGCCGTGAAATCCGGCCCATCAGCGGCCCCGATGGCGGCGTTCGGGCCGCGTCGGTGGCCGGGGGTCTTTAGTCTGCTGAGTTGTGGGTGACTCAGCGGATCGGGTGAGGACGGTGGGCGCCGGTGGCAGTGCCGCCGACGCCTGGGAGCGGCTGCGCGCCGGCGGCGCGCCGGCCGACGGCCCCGTGCCCCGGCACGGCCGCGCGGCCCTGCTGCGCCTGGCCGCGTGGTTCGAGGGCGCCGACACGGAGACCGCGCACCGCATCTACACCGCCGCCTTCGCCGCCCACAGCGCCACGCACCTCGGCGGCGCCGGCGAGGAGTCCGTCGCCGCCACCACCAGCTGGTGGCAGGCGCCCCTGGCCGACATCGCCGCCGCCCGGCTGACCAGCGCCCTGCCCGCCGACCCCGTGCGCGACCACACCGCCCAGCGCGCCCGGCTGCGCGACGCCGCGGAGTCCTCCGCGCACTGGCGCCGCTCCGCCGCCCAGGAGGTCCACCGCGTGCTGGCCGAGGCCACCGGCACCGACTCCCGCATCCGCCTCTCCAGCTCCGCCATGGGCGTGCTGATGGAGCTGCTGACCGCCGCGCTGGGCTCGGGCGACGCCACGCGGGGCCCGGTGTCCGCCGGCGACCTCGAACTCGGCATCCGGCTGCACGTCCGCCACGACCCCGAGGCCGCCCTCACCCTGCGCGGCTCCGGCGGCGACCTCGCCCTCGACGGCCTGCGGCTGGTCGTCACCCCCTTCGCCGCCTCCGGCGACCCCTTCGACCCCGAGGCGGACGACCCCCACCGCCGCCCCACTCCCGCGGCGGGAACCGGCTTACCACTGGCCCGCCAGGCCTGACAGCGCACCGGCGGCCCCACACCGCCGGAACCGCCCGCCCCCGGGCCCGCGACCGCCCAGGCGACCCAGCGACGTAAGGAGGTGGCGACGACCGTGACGGCAACGGACGACATCGCCCTGATCGGCGAGCGCCAGGCCGCCGCCCGGCGGCTCCTCGCCGACCCCATAGTCACCGCCCGCACCCACCCCGACGACTTCGCGGTCATCCGCACCCACTCCGACTGGCTCATCCAGCGCTTCCGCCGCGTCCTGGGCTACGAGCTGAAGGTGGCGGCCGACCACGCGCGGCTGGTCAAGACCGGGCTCGTCAGCGGCACCACCCGCCCCCTGACCCGCCCCAGCGGCGCCTACTTCTCCCCGCGCACCTACAGCTACCTCGCGCTGAGCCTGGCCGTCCTGGTCGAGGCGCCCGCGCGCGTCACCGCCGCCGGCCTGGCCGCCGACGTCAGCGCCGCCGCCGCCGAGGCCGGCCTCGACCTCGACCCGCGCCGCCGCATGGGCGAGCGCCGCGCCTACGCCGCCGCGCTGCGCCGCCTGGCCGACTGGGGCGCCCTCAGCGAGGAGCAGGGCCGGCTGCCCGCCTACGCCGCCGACTCCTCCCACGAGGTCCACCTGGCCGTGCACCACGAGGTCGTGCGCCGGGTGGTGGCCCACCCCCCGCACGCCACCGACGACCCCGCAGCGTTCGTCGCCGACATGGACGCCACCGACCCCGCCGGCGAGGACGCCGGCGAGGTGGCGCTGCGCCGCGCGCTCGCCGAGACCGCCGTGGTCTACCGCGCCGACCTCTCCGAGCGCCAGCGCCGCCGCCTGGCCGCCCACCAGTGGCGCGCCGTCGCCGAACTCGGCGACCTGCTGGGCTGCGACGCCGAGATCCGCGCCGAGGGGGTCGCCCTGATCATGCCGGGCGACACCGGGGCCGACGCGGTCGCCGCCTTCCCCAGTGCCGGCCCCGTGGGGCAGGCCGCGCTGCTGCTCGTGGAGCGCCTGGTGGCCCGGTTGCGGCCGGCCGCCCCCCAGACCCGGGTCGCCGTTCCCGCCGAGGTGCTGGAGGAGGAGCTGGCGCACGCCACCGCCGCGCGCACCGGCGGCGACCGCTCCGCGCTGCGCCACGAGCCCGACCCCGCCACCCTCGCCGCCCGCGTCCTGCGGCTGCTGTGCGACACCCGGCTCATGCACCACCCCCGCCCCGACAGCGGCGACCGCACCGGCTGGTGGCTGCTGGCCGCCGCCGCGCGCTACGGCGGGCGCCCCTCCGACGCAGCGGCCCCCGCCCCCGAGCCGGACACGGGCGCCTCCGCCGACGACACCGGCCGCCACCGCCGCCCCGCGCCGGCCGCCCCCGGAAGCGGCCTGTGACCCCGCACGCCCCCGGCGGCGGGGGAGCGCACGAGGAGCACTCTCCGCATCCGGAACAATGGCAGGGTCCGCACGGCCCCCGGGCGTGCCGGGCCGCCGCGGCCGCCCGCGCGCCGCGGCTCCGGCCGGCCCCGACGAGTCCCGCCGCCCCGGAAACCTCCGGTGGCGCGACCCCCGACGGCACAGAGCGAAAGGACGGGCGATGACCGCCGCCAACGCGAACGGGCGAGCCGAACCGTCGCCCCTGGGCGGCGACGGCGACCCGCACGGCGCCGCCTCCGGCGCCCAGGCGGCCGAGGCCGACGCGGCGGCGCGCGCCGAGGCGCGGCGCCGCGGCTCCATCGCCGACGCCCTGCGCCCCGGCGACCTGCTCGGCGCCCAGCAGCCCCCCACCGCCGCCCCGGCCGAGCCCGACCCCGAGCCCGAGCCGCTGGAGTCCGGCCGGCCCGACCCCGAGCGCCGCCGCCCCGGCCGCTACCGGCTCAACCGCGCCGGAATCCAGAACGTCTGGCACTACGACGACCACGTCTTCGACTTCGCCCAGGGCCGGCTGCTGCTGCGCGGCCGCAACGGGGCCGGCAAGTCCAAGGCGCTGGAGATGCTGCTGCCGTTCCTGCTCGACGGCGACGCCCGCCGCCTCGACACCACCGGCAGCAGCCGCACCAGCCTGCGCTGGCTGCTGCTGGAGGGCCGCGAGCCCGCCCGCGCGGCCGACGACCCCGACGGCGCCGAGGGCGGCGACCCGCGCGCCGCCTCCACCCTGGGCTACCTGTGGGTGGAGTTCACCCGCGGCGGCGCCGCGGCCGAGACCCCCGAGACCCCCGAGGCGGCCCAGCCCGCCCGCATCACCCTGGGCGCCGCCGTCACCGCCTCGCCCGGCACCGACGCCCGCAGCGTGTTCTTCGTCACCGAGCGCGAACTCGGCGCCGACCTGAAGCTGATCGCCGACGGCCGCCCCATGCCCATCGACCGGCTGCGCACCGAGGTCGGCCCCGACAACTGCTACGACAGCCCGGTGGCCTACCGCGCCCGGGTGATGCGCGAACTGTTCGGCATCGACGACCCCGTGCGCTACCGCAACCTCATCCACCTGCTCTACCGGCTGCGCCGCCCCACCATCGGCGAGCGCCTGGAGGCCGGCGAGCTGGTGTCGGTGCTGGCCGAGGCGCTGCCGCCCATGGACCAGGGCGTCCTGGACGAGATGGCGCGCAACATCACCGACCTCGAACAGGCGCGCGCCCGCCTGGAGGCGCTGCGCACCGCCCGCGAGCAGGTCGCCGGGTTCCTCACCGACTACCGCGGCTACCTGCACCGCACCCTGCGCGTCCAGACCCGCGCCGCGCGCGAGCAGGTCCGCGCGCACGCCCGCCGCGACGCCGAGGTCGACCGCCTCACCGACGACCTCGAACGCCTCGTCACCGCCGAGAGCGCCGTGCAGGAGGAGCGCGACCGGCTGCGCCGCACCCGCGACACCGCCGCCTCCGACGCCGCCACCCTCACCGCCGGCGGAGCGTCCTCGGCCGGGGCCACCGACTTCGAGCAGCAGGCCCGCGACGCCGCCGTCTCGGCCTACATCCGCGCCGCCGAGGCCGCCTCGGCCGCCGCCGGCTACGCCATCACCAACGAGGAGCACGCCAAGCGGCGCATGGCCGCCGACACCGCCGCCATCGACCGCGCGCTTGAGGGCCTGCGCGGCCTGCACGCCCAGATGGCGGAGTCCGCGCGCGCCGCGGGCGTGGACACCGCCGGGCTGGGCCAGGTGCCGCACCCGGTCGCCACCACCCTGGCCCCCCGCGAGAGCGTCACCCGGGTCAACCTGGAGGGCCTGGAGCAGGCCGTCGAGCGCGAGCCCGTGCCCGGCCTGGACGTCGGCGACCTGCGCGACCGCCTGGCCGAGCTGCACGACCGCTACGCCGCCGCCGACACCGCCGCCGCCGAGCGCGCCGCCGTGGCGGCCGACCTCATCGAGCGCGCCGCCGAGCGGGCCGCCGCCGACGAGCGCGAGGCCGCGCTGGCCGGCGAGGCCGAGGCCGCCGAGGCCGCCCTGGAGCGCGCCCGCGAACGCGAGCAGGCCGCCATCGACGCCGTGCGCGCCGCCAGCGCCGGCTACGCCGCGCGGGTGCGCGAGTGGAGCACCGGCCTGCGCGCCACCGCCGCCGACACCGACCTCGGCGCCTCGCTGGCCGAGCTGGAGGCGCTGGTCGAGCTGCCCCTGGAGGACACCCTCCGGGTGCTCGACGCCGACGTGGGCGAGCGGGTGGCCCGCCACGCCCACGGCATCGTCGACCCGCTGCTGCGCGAACTGCGCACCCGCCGCGACACCGCCGTGAGCGAGGAGCGGGAGCTGGCGGCCGAACTGGACGAGCTGTCGGAGCGCCGCGCCGCCGCCGACGGCGACACCGCGCCCGAGCGCCCCGCCTGGGCCACCGCCGTGCGCGACGACTCCGCCGGCGCGCCCTTCCACCTCGCCGTGGACTTCGCCACGGGCCTGGGCGCCGCCGAGCGCGCCAACCTGGAGGCCGCGCTGGAGGCCTCGGGCCTGCTGGCCGGCTGGATCTCGGCCGACGGCTCCCTCACCGACCCCGCCACCCGCGACGTCGTGCTGGCCCCCGGCCGCCCGGTCAAGGGCCGCAGCCTGCGCGAGGTGCTGGTGCCCGCCGAGCCGCTGCCCGCCGGCACCACCGCCGGCGCCGTCTCGGCCCTGCTCGACTCCATCGGCCTGCTGGCCGCCCCCGGCGAGGAGGAACCCGAGCCGCGCCACCGCCGCGACAGCCCGCCCCCCGTGGCCACCGCCGTCGCCCTCGACGGCCGCTGGCGCCTGGGCGTGGCCTCCGGTTCCCACACCAAGCCCGCCGCCGAGTACATCGGCAAGGAGGCCCGCGCCGAGGCGGGCGACCGCCAGCGGGCCAACGCCGACCGCCGGATCGCCATCGCCGAGGCGCTGCTGGCCGAGGCCGGCGAGCGGCGCGGCGACATCGAGCGCCTGCACGCCGCCCTCGTCGAGACCGACCGCGCCCTGCCCGACTCCGCCGACCTCCAGGCGGCCTGGGCCGGGCTCGACAACGCCCGCTCGTGGCTGGCCCAGACCCAGCGCGCCTACAGCGCCGCGCGCGAGGACCTCGCCGAGGCGCGCGAGACCGCGCTGCAGCTGCGCGCCGACCTGGCCGGGCCCGCCGCCCGCCTGGACCTGCCCACGGGCGTCGAGGCGCTGCGCGCCACCCGCGCCGCGCTGGAGCGGCTGCGCGCGGAGCTGGCCGACGGCCACCGCGACCTGGCGGCCCTGGCCGTGCTGCTGGAGGACTACCAGGCCGACATCGCCGCCTGGGAGGAGGCCCGCTCGGGCCGCGTGATCGCCGAGGACGCCCGCACCGGCGCCATCAGCGACATGATCACCGTGCGGCGCGAGATCGAGCTGACCGACCGCGCCCGCGCCGCCGCGCCCGAGCAGATCGCCGCCGCCGTCGACCAGGTCCGCGAGCGCATGGAGCAGGCCGCCGCGCGGCTGCCCGAGGTCGAGCGCGAGGCTCAGCGCGCCCGCGACGAGCGCGTGGCCGCCGAGACCCGGCTGGAGACCGCCGTGCTGGAGCGCGCCGAGCAGGCCCGCCGGGCGCTGGCGGCCGGCGACGTGCTGCGCGGCATGCTCACCCGGCCCGACGGCACCCCCGACTCCGCGCTGCTGGCGGCGGCCGGACTGGAGTCGGTCGCGCCGCTGGCGGCCGAGACCGCCGCGGTCGCCGCCCCCGGCGGCTCCGACCCCGCCGAGCCGGCCGGTCCCGCCGACGGCGCCGACGGCGCCGACAGTGGTGACGGTGTTGACCGTGTTGACGGTGCCTCCCCCGAGCCCGCGGCCGACCACGACGCCCTGGCCCGCCGCGTCGCCGCGCTCGACACCCTGCTCACCGCCCTGGAGAAGGAGCTGGGCGAGCCGGCCGAGCACGAACTGGACGACAGCGGCATCCTGCGCCGCCGCGAGGAGCTGCACCGCCACCTGGCCGGCAGCGACGCCGTGGGCGCCCGCACCGAGCTGACCGAGCCCGCCGGCCTCAAGCGGCTCACCGTCCACGGCGACGACGGCAGCCACGACATCACCGCCTACGCCGAACGCCTCGACCGGGCCGTGGCCACCGCCGAGGAGGCCGCCCTGCTGCGCGAGGAGGACGCCTTCGAGCGCCACCTGCTCGGCGAGCTGGCCGGCCACCTCTCCCGCCAGATCGACGAGGCGCGCGCGCTGATCTCCACCATGAACGACGTGCTGCGCGACGTCACCACCTCCCAGGGCCTGGGCGTGCGGCTGGACTGGCAGCTGGCCCCCGACGCCGACGAGGACGTCCGGGCGGTCGTGCCGCTGCTGGCCACACCCGCCGAGCAGCGCACCCGGGTCGAGACCACGCGGCTGCGCGACGCGCTGCGCCGCTGCATCGAGGCCATCCGCCGCCTCGACCCCACCGCCACCGGCGGTGCCCAGCTGCGCGCCGCCCTGGACTACCGCTCCTGGTTCGCGTTCACCGTCTACGTCACCGACGCGGCCCACCCCGACCGCGAGCGCCGCCTGACCCACCGCACCGCCCTCAGCCAGGGCGAGCAGCGCGTGGTGGCCTACCTGGTGCTGTTCGCCGCCGCCGCGGCCCAGTTCGGCTCCCTGGCCGCCCAGGCGCCCGCCGCGCCCCGGCTGATCCTGCTGGACGACGCGTTCGCCAAGGTGGACGAGCCCACCCACGGCCGCCTGCTCGGCCTGCTGGTCGAGCTGGACCTGGACTTCGTGCTCACCTCCGAGCGCGTCTGGGGGTGCTTCCCGAGTGTGCCGAGCCTGGACATCTACGAGTGCCTGCGCGACCCCGCCGTCCCCGGGATCGCCACCCTGCACTTCACCTGGGACGGCAGCCGCCGCAAACTCGTGGGGGTGTGACCGGGGCCCCGCGCACCGCCCGCCCCGACCTATAGCTTTCGCCCGACCTTGTCCTACTCTGCAGTGCAAGGCCAACAATCGAGCGGGTGTGTGGTGACGACAGTGACGACAGGGCCTGCGACCTCCACCGGGGCTGCCCCGCGCCGGTACGACAGCAGCGCGGTGGCCGCGCGCTCCCTCCTCGACCGCCTCGCCGACTCCGGCCTGGACCCCGCGGCGCGGCGCTGGGTGCTGGCCGCCCTGCGCGGCGACGACGCGATCGCCGCCTGCGCGCGCGGCGAGGACATCCCCTGGCCGGTCGTGGAGCAGGCCGAGGACGCCCGCCGGCTCCCGCCCGCCGCCCACGCCCGCCGCAGCTTCCTGCGCCGCATCGAGGTCCAGGGCTTCCGCGGCATCGGCCGCCCCGCCGCCCTGGAGTTCGCACCCGGCCCCGGCCTCACCGTGATCGTCGGCCGCAACGGGTCGGGCAAGTCCAGCTTCGCCGAGGCCGCCGAGGCCGCGCTGACCGGCCGCAACCTGCGCTGGGACGCCATGCCCGCGGGCTGGCGCGACGGCTGGCGCAACCTGCACTTCGACGAGCGCACCGAGATCACCGTCGAGCTGCAGCTGGCCGGCGACCGCGGCCCCACCCGCGTCACCCGGGTCTGGAGCGGCGACAGCGTCCGCTCGGCCCGCGGCGAGGTGGTGGGGCCCGACGGCGCGGTCGTGCCGCTGCGCAGCATGGGCTGGGACCCCGAGCTGTCGCGCTACCGGCCGTTCCTGTCCTACGACGAACTCGGCCGGGCCGTCACCGGGCGGGCCGCCGAGCTGTACGACACCCTCACCGCGCTGCTGGGCCTGACCGACCTCACCGAGGCCGAGCGCCGCCTGGCCCGCGCCTGCGACCAGTACGCCAAGCGGCGCGACCGGCCCGGCCGCGAGCACGGCTATCTGCTGGAGCGGCTGCGGTCGTCGTCGGACCGCCGCGCCGGGCTGGCCGCCCAGCTCCTCACGGCGCCCTCCATCGACCTGGACCGCCTGGCCCAGATCGCCGCCGACGACGGCCCGGCCGACCCCGCCCAGCACCTCGTGCTGCGCCGCCTGCGCCGGCTGTCGGTCCCCGAGCGCGCGCTGCTCACCGACGTGGTCAACGAACTGCGCGGCGCCGCCATGGAGCTGGCCATGGCCGCCGGCACCAAGGGCGACCGCGCGCGCGGCGTCGCCGAGCTGCTGCGCCGCGCCCTGGAGCACCACCGGCGCCACCCCGCCGAGACCGACTGCCCCACCTGCGGGGCCGGCGGCGCGCTGGACGGCGACTGGGTGCGCCGCGCCGAGGCCGAGATCCGCCGCCTGGAGCCGGTGGCGGCCGGTGCGGCGGCGGCCTACGAGCGCGCCGACAACGCCCGCGACCAGGCCCGGTTCCTGATGGCGCCGATGCCGGCGTGGCTGCCGCCCGACTCCGAGCTGGGCCGGGTGTGGGCCGAGTGGGAGGCCGGCACCGAGATCACCGACCTCACCCAGTTGGCCGAGCACATCGAGACCGTGGGCCGCCGGCTGCGCTCGACCGCCGTGGCCGCCCGCAAGGCCGCCGGCGAGCGGCTGGACGACCCCACCGACGGCTGGTCCGAACTCGCCGAGCAGCTGGCGGCCTGGGTGGAGGACGCGCGCGCGGCCACGGCGGCGCGCGAGGCCCTGCGCCCGGCCGAGCAGGCGCTGGAGTGGTTCACCGGGATCGCCCGCGAGATCCGCGCCGAGCGGCTGCGCCCGCTGGCGGCCCAGGCCGAGCACGTGTGGCACCGGCTGCGCCAGGAGCGCCGCATCGACCTGGAGGCGCTGCGCCTGGTGGGCCGGGGCGCCCGCCGCCGGGTGGCCGTGGACGTCGCCGTGGACGGGGCCGAGGCCGAGGGGACCTCGCCCGGCCTGCTCAGCCAGGGAGAGTTCCAGGCGCTGGCCCTGTCGATCTGCCTGCCGCGCACGCTGGTGCCCGACAACCCGTTCGGGTTCCTGCTGCTGGACGACCCCGTGCAGGCCATGGACACCGAGACCGTGGAAGGGCTGTCGACGGTGCTGGCCGAGGTGGGGCGGCACCGCCAACTGGTGGTGTTCACCCACGACACCCGGCTGCCCGACGCGCTGCACCGGCTCGGGCTGCCCGCCGACATCCGGCGCATCCAGCGCGACGCCATGTCGAACGTGTGGGTGGCCGACACCGACCGCACGGGCGGGGGCGCCGCCGGGGCCGGGGGACCGGCCGCGCCGCCGGGGTCGGGCGACCCCTGGGGCGCGCCGCGGGCCGACCCGCTGCGGGGCATCGGATGAGCGCCCGGGGGCGCCCGGCATTCGATTTGGCAGAGCACCCCCGGAGCCCTGTATAGTCAACATCAACGCGAGCGGCGGAAAGCCCCGAGGGGCCGAAACCGCAGACGCGCGCCCCTTTAGCTCAGTCGGCAGAGCGTCTCCATGGTAAGGAGAAGGTCTACGGTTCGATTCCGTAAAGGGGCTCCACCACTTGATTGAGGTTCCGGACCACTCAGGTGGTATACGACCGGAGAAAACCTTGTCTCCGGTCTGTCCGGGTTCCGGTACCCTGGCTTCCAGGGCCAGTCCACCCGGTCCACGGCGGAGTAGCTCAGTTGGTAGAGCAAACGGCTCATAATCGTTGTGTCGTCGGTTCGAGTCCGGCCTCCGCTACTGCCCACGCCCAGGCCGTCCCGTTCGCGGGGCGCCGTCCTGCTGCCCGGCCCCCGGGCGGGCGCGTGGGCGCGCAGTTGTGTCCCGTTGTTTCCCGTGAGAAAGGCACTCCGACGTGGCTACCACCGACGTCAGGCCGAAGATCACCCTGGCCTGCCAGGAGTGCAAGCACCGTAACTACATCACGCGCAAGAACCGGCGGAACAACCCCGACCGCCTGGCGCTGAAGAAGTTCTGCCCGAACTGCCGTCAGCACCGCGAGCACCGCGAGACCCGCTAGCAGGCCGCGCCGTCCCCGGCGCCCCGCGGGTCCGGTGCACGGGCGCAAGGCCGCACCGTCGCGTGGTCACCAGCCCAGTGAGCGTACCGGCTCGCTGGGCCATTAGTGTGTGACTCGCCCGCGGCACGCGGCCGACAACGCAGGTGAGAGGGAGCCGATGGCGATCAACCGCGACCTGGTGGGCCGGGAGTACCGGTCCCCGCAGCCCTACGAGGTGACCCGGGGCAAGATCCGGGAGTTCGCCGAGGCGATCGGCGACACCAGCCCGGTCTACACCGACACCGCCACCGCGCGGTCCCACGGCTACCCCGACGTCATCGCGCCCCCGACCTTCCCGGTCATCATGGGCATGGAGGGGATGTCCCAGGCGGTGGTCGACCCCGAGCTCGGGCTCGACTTCTCGATGGTGGTCCACGGCGACCAGAGCTTCGCCTACCGGCGCCCGCTGCACGCCGGCGACGTGGTCGAGACCGTCACCCGCGTGGCCTCGGTCTCGGCCCTGGGCGGCAACGAGCTGCTGACCCTCGAAAGCGAGATGCGCACCGTCGAGGGCGAGCACGTCGTGACCGCCGTCAACATGCTGGTCGTGCGCGGGGGCGCCGCCGCGGGCGCGCCGGCCGCGAGCACGGCCGCCGCCCAGGAGGGGAGCGCCGTATGACCGCCGCCATCGCCTACAGCGACGTCGAGGTCGGCACCGAGATCCCCGAGCGCGCCTTCCCGGTGCGCCGGGTCGACCTCGTGCGCTACGCCGGGGCCTCCGGCGACTTCAACCCGATCCACTGGAGCGAGCGCACCGCCAAGTCGGTGGGCCTGCCCAACGTGATCGCCCACGGCATGTTCACCATGGCCCAGGCCGGGCGCCTGGTCACCGACTGGGCCGGCGACCCCGGCGCCCTGGTCGAGTACAAGGTGCGGTTCTCCGCGCCCGTGGTCGTGCCCGACGACGACACCGGCGCCGAGGTCACCGTCAGCGGTGTCGTCAAGGAGAAGCTCGACGGCAACCGGGTGCGGATCGCCCTGACCGCCCGCTCCGGCGGCGCCAAGGTCCTGGCGCGCTCCACCGCCGTCGTCCGCCTGGCCTGACAGCGCGGGCCGCCGCGCGGCGCGCGCCGCCCGGCGGCCCCTCCCGCCCCTACCGCAGAGGTTGCCCGTGTCCCGTCCCGGTCCCGCCGACTCCGCGCCCGTCCAGACCGGCGTCCCGCTGGCCGACTACACCACCCTGCGCCTGGGCGGCCCGGCCGCGCGGTTCCGCGTCGCGCGCGACACCGACGAACTGGTCGCGGCGGTCGCCGAGGCGGAGTCCGCCGGCGACCCCCTGCT
Organism: Streptomonospora nanhaiensis; assembly: GCF_013410565.1. Taxonomy (NCBI): domain Bacteria; kingdom Bacillati; phylum Actinomycetota; class Actinomycetes; order Streptosporangiales; family Nocardiopsidaceae; genus Streptomonospora; species Streptomonospora nanhaiensis. The sequence continues at coordinate 3,004,595 of NZ_JACCFO010000001.1, read as the reverse complement.
CGTGCTGGGCGGCGGCAGCAACCTCGTGGTCGCCGACGACGGCTTCGCCGGCACGGTCGTGCACGCCGACTCCCAGTCCGTGGAGTTCGCCGAGGCCGGGGACGGCCGCGTGCGGGTGCGCGCCGCCGCGGGCGTGCACTGGGACCCGCTGGTCGAGCGGGCCGTGGCCGAGGGCCTCAGCGGCATCGAGTTCCTGTCGGGCATCCCCGGCCGCGTGGGCGCCACCCCCATCCAGAACGTGGGCGCCTACGGCCAGGAGGTCAGCCAGACCATCGCCGAGGTGCTGGTCTACGACCGCCGCACCGGCGAGCGGCGCACCATGTCCAACGCCGAGTGCGGGTTCGCCTACCGCGACAGCGTCTTCAAGGGCGACGACCGCCACGTGGTGTGCGAGGTCGTGTTCGAGCTGACCCGCTCGCCGCTGAGCCGCCCCATCCGCTATGCCGAGGTCGCCCGCGCGCTGGGCACCGAGGCCGGCGCGCGGGTGCCGCTGGACCAGGCGCGCGCGACCGTGCTGGAGCTGCGCCGGGGCAAGGGCATGGTGCTCGACCCCGACGACCCCGACACCCGCAGCGCGGGGTCCTTCTTCACCAACCCGGTGCTCGACCCCGAGGACTACGCCGAGTTCACCCGGCGCGCCGCCGACCTGCTCGGCCCCGACGTGCGGCCGCCCGCCCACCCCGGCCCCGACGGCCGCGTGAAGCTGTCGGCGGCCTGGCTGATCGACCGGGCGGGGTTCGCCCGGGGCTACGGCTCGCCCGCCCGGATCTCCACCAAGCACACCCTCGCCCTCACCAACCCCGGCGGCGCCACCACCGCCGACCTGCTCGCCCTGGCCCGCGAGGTCCGCGCCGGGGTGGCCAAGGCGTTCGGGGTGACCCTGGTCAACGAGCCGGTCATGGTGGGCGTGGCCCTGTAGCCGGGGCGTCGCGACCGGGTGGCGGCCGCATCCCCGCATCCCGCGTTCCCGCATCCCCGCGTTCCCGCATCCCCGCGTTCCCGCGGGTGCCGCCGCGCGCTCCGTGTCACCGTGCGGCGGTACCGCCGCCCCGCCCAGCGCGCCCGCCTCGCGAACCGCCGCCCGCGGCGCGGCAGCCGGAGCGCCCGGGGCGGGCGGTGCGGCCCGCGTCCCAACGCCGCCGGCCGACCTCGCCCCGGCGGGGGCGGAATGCGCCCGGAGCCGGGGGCCAGGCGTTCGAAAAGGGTGATCGACCTTTTTTCTTCGGCGCGCCGAACTCCATTTTTGGCCGCGCGTCGGCAAACACATCGCTTTGCCCACGAATTGCGTTTGCAAATTGCGCTGGTAATATCGAATTCGTCGAGGGGGAGTAGTCCCCGATCCACGCGGTCGACACACTGGCGGTGCCCTCCACCTGCCCGGTCGCGTGAGCCTGCGCCTGCGGCGGAGGCGGACGAGACCTTCGGCCTGGCAGTCGTATTCGTCCGGGCCGGAGCCGTATCCGCCTGGTTTGACGCAGACGGAGATCCCATGGGATTCCTTTCCGCCGCCGCCATCAGCGCGCTGGCCGTATTCGTCGCCGAAATGGGCGACAAGACCCAACTCGTGGCGATGTCGCTGGCGACCCGCTACCGCGCCGCCACCGTCCTGCTGGGCATCACCATCGCCACGGTCGCCGTGCACGGCTTCAGCGTGTTCATCGCCGAGGTACTCGGCCTGGCACTGCCCACCGACTGGCTCACCCTCATCGCCGGCGCCGCGTTCGTCGTGTTCGGCGTGTGGACCCTCATCGGCGACGAACTGACCGACAAGGACGAGGCGCGCGCCGCCTCCCGCCGCATCCGCTCGGGGCTGCTCACCGTGGCGGCCGTGTTCTTCGTGGCCGAACTCGGCGACAAGACCATGCTGGCCACCATCACCGTGGGCACCCAGTACGACTGGCTGCCGGTGTGGATCGGCTCGACCGCCGGGATGGTCGTGGCCGACGCCCTCGCCATCGCGCTGGCGGCCGTGGTGGGCAAGCGGCTGCCCGAGCGCGCCATCAAGATCGGCGCGGCCGTGCTGTTCTTCCTCGCCGGCGGCGCCATGCTGTTCCAGGGCGTGCTGGCCGTGACCTCCTGACCGGCGCCCGAGCGCCGGGGGAGTGCCCGCCCCCGCGCGGGACCGGGCCGCTCAGGCCGGGTCGGTGCCGCCGGGGGCGGAGCCGTGGGGCTCCTCGGCCACGCGGGCCCCGCCGCCGGCTCCGGGCTCCTCCTCGGGCGGCGCCGCCAGCCAGTCGTCCACCCCGCCCAGCAGTTCCTTCTTCAGCCAGTCCGGCGCGCCCGACCCGCGGATCGACATCCGCGCCAGCTCCGCGAGTTCGGGGTCGGTGAACCCGAACACCTCGCGGGCGATCCGGTACTGCTCGGCCAGGCGCGGCCCGAACAGCAGGGGGTCGTCGGTGCCCAGCGCGATCGGCGCGCCCGCGTCGAACAGCCGGCGCAGCGGCACCTGCTCCAGCCGGTTGACCACGCCCAGGCCCACGTTGGAGGTCGGGCACACCTCCAGGGTCACGCCCTGCGTGGCGATCCGCTCGACCAGGTAGGGGTCCTCCACGGCGCGGACGCCGTGGCCCACGCGGTCGGCGGCGAGGTCGTCCAGGCACTCGCGCACGCTGCGCGGCCCCTGGAGCTCGCCGCCGTGCGGCGTGGACAGCAGCCCGGCCCGGCGCGCGATCCGGAAGGCGCCCTCGAAGTCCAGCGCGCGGCCCCGCCGCTCGTCGTTGCTCAGCCCGAAGGAGACCACGCCCCGGCCCGCGAACTGGGCGGCCAGCCGCGCCAGCGCCTTGGCGTCCAGGGGGTGGCGGGTGCGGTTGGCCGCGACCATCACGCCCATGCGCAGCCCCGTGGCCTGCTCGGCGGCCCGCACGGCGTCCAGGACCAGCTCCAGCGTGGCGGTCAGGCCGTCGAAGTGGCCGGCGTAGCCGCTGGGGTCGACCTGGATCTCCGTCCAGCCGGCGCCGGCCGCGCGGTCGTCCTCGGCGGCCTCGCGCACCAGGCGGTAGATGCTCTCGGGCGTGCGCAGCACCGAGCGGGCGATGTCGTAGAGCCGCTGGAAGCGGAACCAGCCCCGCTCGTCGGTGGCTCTCAGCCGCGGGGGCCAGTCGGTGACCAGCGCGTTGGGCAGGTGCACCCCGGAGCGCTCGGCGAGGTCGACCAGGGTGGGATGCCGCATGGAACCCGTGAAGTGCAGGTGCAGGTGGGCCTTGGGCAGTCGGGAGATCGGACGTTCCATGTCCCAAGGGTGCCTCAACAGCCCCCGCGCCGCCCGGACCTCCCCTGAAAACCCCTGTGGCGCGGGGCACGCGGGAGTCAGCCCCCCGGCGCAGCGGGGCCTGGGACGCCGAAGGGGCGCCCGGTGCGGACGCCCCTTCACCTGCTCGCCTGTTCGGCTGCGCGCCTGCGCGCGGAGCCGGCGGCGATAGGCGGGCCCCCGCGCGCGGCGGCCCGCCTTCGGATCACTCCGACTCGCTGATCAGCTTGTGGATCCGGCCCACGCCCTCGGCGAGGTCGGAGTCGCCCAGCGCGTAGGACAGCCGCAGGTAGCCGGGGGTGCCGAACGCCTCGCCGGGCACCACCGCGACCTCGGCCTGCTCCAGAATCAGCTCGGCCAGCTCGGCGGAGGTCTGCGGGCGGCGGCCGCGGATCTCCCGGCCCAGCAGCTCCTTGACCGAGGGGTAGGCGTAGAACGCGCCCTGCGGCTCGGGGCAGAGCACGCCCGGGATCTCGTTGAGCATCCGCACGATGGTCCGCCGGCGCCGGTCGAAGGCGGTGCGCATCTCGGCCACGGCCGCCAGGTCGCCCGACACCGCGGCCAGCGCCGCAGCCTGCGACACGTTGGCGACGTTGGAGGTGGCGTGCGACTGGAGGTTGCCCGCCGCCTTGACGACGTCCTTGGGGCCGATCACCCACCCCACGCGCCAGCCCGTCATGGCGTAGGTCTTGGCCACGCCGTTGACGATCACCGTGCGGTCGGCGATCTCGGGCACCTCCACCGGCAGCGAGCTGAAGCGCGCGTCGCCGTAGACCAGGTGCTCGTAGATCTCGTCGGTCAGCACCCACAGGCCGTGCTCGGCGGCCCACCGGCCGATCTCGCGGACCTGCTCGGGGGTGTAGACCGCGCCCGTGGGGTTGGACGGCGAGACGAACACCAGCAGCTTGGTGCGCTCGGTGCGCGCCGCCTCCAGGTCGGCCACCGAGGCCAGGTAGCCGGTGGACTCGTCGGTGACCACGTAGCGCGGCACGCCGCCGGCCAGCTTGATCGACTCCGGGTAGGTCGTCCAGTACGGGGCGATGACGATGACCTCGTCACCCGGGTCCAGCAGTGTGGCGAAGGTCTCGTAGATCGCCTGCTTGCCGCCGTTGGTGACCAGGATCTGGGCGGGCTCCACGCGGTAGCCGGAGTCGCGCAGCGTCTTGGCCGCCAGCGCCTCCTTCAGCTCGGGCAGCCCGCCGGCGGGCGTGTAGCGGTGGAAGCGGGGCTCGCGGGCGGCCTTCACCGCCGCCTCGACGATGTAGTCGGGGGTGGGGAAGTCGGGTTCCCCGGCGCCGAAGCCGATCACGGGGCGCCCCGCCGCCTTCATGGCCTTGGCCTTGGCGTCGACGGCGAGGGTCGCCGACTCGGAGATGCCGCCGATACGTGCGGAGATACGAGGTCGGTCAGTCATGTTCCCCATGCTTGCACGTGGCCGCCACTCCTTATCCGCGCGGGAGGCGGGCGGCGCCCCGGGAATCCGGGTTGGTCCGCGGCCCCGATAGGGCATAGACTCGTCCAGCCGATGGTCTGGGACCCCAGCCGCGGCACCGGCTCGCTGTGCGGTGCGCGCGGTCGCGGTCAGCGGCTATGGTGGGGTAACCGGCGTACGCGGTACCCGCGAAGGGCAGTGGCTCAATTGGTAGAGCACCGGTCTCCAAAACCGGCGGTTGGGGGTTCGAGTCCCTCCTGCCCTGCAAGGACACTGGGTCTTACCCACAGAACGAGGCAGTTTCCGCCGGAAGCAGGTCAGCCGAACCGACTCCTAAGGACCTTCAGGTGACACAGACTGACGCCGACGCAAAGCCGGAGAAGGAGCGCAAGCGTCGCACGGGTCCGGTGACCTTCACCAAGGAGGTCGTCGGCGAACTCCGCAAGGTCCGCTGGCCCACGCGCCGCGAGCTGATCACCTACACGATCGTCGTCATCGTGTTCGTCCTCATCATGGTCGGTTACGTCTCGCTGCTGGACTTCGGCTTCGGCGAGGCCGTCACCTGGCTCTACGGCCAGTTCAGCCCGGACCCCGCGGCGGGCGCCCCGCAGTAGCGGCGCGGCCCTCTCCTGGTCCCGGCTCGTCCACCGAGCCCGTAAGCTGGCAGTAACCTGCGTCGGCGCGGCACCCTGCCGCGCCTTCGGCAGCGCGTAACCGACGAGAGAAAGAGCAGCCGTGTCCGAGTCCCCACTGACCCCTGGCGACCTCCCCTACGAGGAGCAGGATCAGTCGTCGGAGGATGACGCCGGCCGGCGCGCCGAGTACGCGGAGCCCGCCGAGGAGCCTCGGGCCCCCGAGGCCGAGGCCGCCGAGGGCGACGAGCCCGCGGCCGGCCTGGAGGCCGGCGCCGACGACGAGACCGAGGCCGGCGAGGCCGCGGACGACACCGAGGCCGAGGAGGCGCCGCGCGTCGACCCCGTCGAGGAGTTCAAGCAGGAGCTGCTGCTGCTTCCCGGCGACTGGTACGTCGTGCACACCTACGCCGGTTACGAGAACCGCGTGAAGGCCAACGTCGAGAGCCGCACCCAGTCGCTCAACATGGAGGAGTACATCTTCCAGGTCGAGGTGCCCACCCAGGAGGTCACCGAGGTCAAGAGCGGCAAGCGGCAGCAGGTCACCGAGAAGGTCCTGCCCGGCTACGTGCTGGTGCGCATGGAGCTGACCGACGAGTCCTGGGCCGCCATCCGCAACACCCCCGGGGTCACCGGGTTCGTGGGGCTGTCCAACCGGCCCGCCCCGCTGAGCCTCCAGGAGGTCGCCGACCTGCTGGCGCCCGAGCCCGAGGAGCTGCCCGAGCAGGAGCGCAAGGAGAAGGCCGAGGCCCGCTCCGACGTCGCCTACGAGGTCGGCGAGTCCGTCACCGTCATGGAGGGCCCGTTCGCCACGCTGCCCGCCACGGTCAGCGAGATCAACCCCGACACCCAGAAGCTCAAGGTGCTGGTGTCGATCTTCGGCCGCGAGACCCCGGTCGAGCTGGCGTTCAACCAGGTCTCCAAGATCTAGGGATCCAGCGGATCCGCAGCCGGTCCCGCCGCCGCCCGGCGGTCGGGGCCGGTCCGCCGCTTCACGGCGGCGCGTAGACTTGACGGGTTGGCCCGTTCGCGGAGCCGACCCGTCGCGCCCCGGCACCCGGGGCGCTTCCACGCCTGTGCGCGGATCCCGGCGCGGGCGTGGCCCCCGCCTCGGCGCGGACGCCGCGCGCACCGCGCAGTCCGGTGCGCCTCTGGCACCCACACCGGGATCCAGCACACACAGCAGATCAGGCAAAGGACCCGATATGCCTCCGAAGAAGAAGATCGCCGCCCTGGTCAAGGTGCAGCTGCCCGCCGGCCAGGCGACCCCGGCGCCGCCCGTCGGTACCGCGCTCGGTCCGCACGGCGTCAACATCATGGACTTCTGCAAGCAGTACAACGCTGCGACCGAGGCCCAGCGCGGAAGCGTCATCCCCGTCGAGATCACCATCTACGAGGACCGCTCCTTCAGCTTCGTCACCAAGACGCCGCCGGCGCCCAAGCTGATCCTCAAGGCCGCCGGCCTGGACAAGGGCAGCACGGACCCCAGCCGCCAGGTGGTCGGCTCGGTGACCATGGACCAGGTCCGCGAGATCGCGCAGACCAAGCTGCCCGACCTCAACACCGACGACATCGAGGCCGCCGCCAAGATCGTCGCCGGCACCGCCCGCTCCATGGGCATCGAGGTCAAGTAGTCCTCCGGCCGCACACCGGCCGCCCCCGCCAACCGTGGCAGGGCCAGGCGCTGGCCCTCACCACAGCTCTCGTCAGGAGAAGTACGTGAAGCGCAGCAAGAACTACCGCAAGGCCAGCGACCTGGTCGACCGCAGCAAGCTCTACGCGCCCGTCGAGGCCGTCAAGCTCGCCAAGGAGACCAGCGTCGTGAAGTTCGACGCGACCGTCGAGGTCGCCCTGCGGCTGGGCGTGGACCCCCGCAAGGCCGACCAGATGGTGCGCGGCACCGTCAACCTGCCGCACGGCACCGGCAAGACCGCCCGGGTCCTGGTCTTCGCCACCGGTGAGCGTGCCGAGCAGGCGCGCGAGGCGGGCGCCGACTTCGTCGGCGACGACGACCTGGTCGAGGAGATCCAGAAGGGCTTCCTGGACTTCGACGCGGTCGTGGCCACCCCCGACCTCATGGGCAAGGTCGGCCGCCTGGGCCGGGTCCTGGGCCCGCGCGGCCTCATGCCCAACCCCAAGACCGGCACCGTCACCCCCGATGTCGCCAAGGCCGTGACCGACATCAAGGGCGGCAAGATCGAGTTCCGTGTCGACCGGCACGGCAACCTGCACTTCATCATCGGCAAGCTGTCGTTCTCCGAGGACCAGCTGGTCGAGAACTACAGCGCCGCGCTGGACGAGGTGCTGCGCCTCAAGCCGGCCGCCGCCAAGGGCCGCTACATCAAGAAGGCCACGCTGACCACCACGATGGGCCCCGGCATCCCGGTCGACCCCAACGTCACCCGGCCCGTCGCCGCCTGACGGCGGTCGGCTGACGCGCCGGCCCGCCGGCGGGACACCACGCGCCGCGGCGCCCCGGTCCTTCAGGACCGGGGCGCCGCGGCCGTTCCAGGGGTTGTGCGGGGGCGCCCGGGGCCACCGCGCGGGGCGGGCCGGAGGGGAGTTTCCGGGGCCGTTCGCGCGGGTACTGTACTTCGGCTAGGATGGAGGACGCCGAAGACCGCCGGTCGCCACCCGAAGGGTGGCCGAAGGACCCATGCGAATGGGCGGCCCGCGCAGGTGTACGACGATGTGGTGGCCGATCCGCCGTTGGCGGGTGCGGCCCGACCGCGCCCCGTGCCCTGCGCCGGGGCTTTTTTGCTGCCTCGCGCCCCTCCCTTCGCGTCGGCCTTCACGACCGGTGATCACAGTTGGAAGGAGTCCCATGGCGAGGCCGGACAAGGTCGCCGCGGTCGCCGAGCTCACGGAGGAGTTCCAGAGCTCTCAGGGCGCCGTGCTGACCGAATACCGGGGGCTCAGCGTCGCGCAGATCACCGAACTGCGCCGCAGCCTCGGCCAGAACGCGCGCTTCCGCATCGTCAAGAACACGCTGAGCAAGATCGCGGCCACCGAGGCCGGTCTGGACGACCAGGTCATGGACCTGTTCGAGGGCCCCTCGGCCATCGCCTTCGTCCGCGGGGACGTGGTCGAGGCCGCCAAGGGCCTGCGTGACTTCTCGAAGGCGAACGCGCCCCTGGTGATCAAGGGCGGTGTCATCGACGGCCGTGCGATGACCCCCGAGCAGATCACCCAGCTGGCCGACCTTGAGTCCCGCGAGGTTCTCCTCGCGAAGCTGGCCGGTGCGCTGAAGGCCAAGCAGGGCCAGGCCGCCGCGCTGTTCCAGGCACTGCCCTCCAAGGCCGTGCGGCTCGCTCAGGCGCTGGCCGACAAGCGCTCCGAAGAGGGCTAGGAACACCACCCGACCCGCCGGCGTGCCCGCGCCGGTGTCCCCACGCTCGGCACGGCGCCGCCCGGCGCACGTGCCGGAAGAGAAAGAGAGATCGCGATCATGGCGAAGCTCAGCACCGAAGAGCTGCTCAGCGCCTTCGAGGAGATGACCCTTCTCGAGCTGTCCGAGTTCGTCAAGGAGTTCGAGAGCAAGTTCGACGTCACCGCCGCCGCCCCGGCCGCGATGATGGCCGCCCCCGCCGCCGGCGCCGGCGCCGCCGGCGGCGAGGAGGAGCCCGAGAAGGACGAGTTCGACGTCATCCTCGAGGCCGCCGGCGACAAGAAGATCCAGGTCATCAAGGAGGTCCGCAGCCTCACCAGCCTGGGCCTCAAGGAGGCCAAGGACCTGGTCGACAACGCCCCCAAGCCGCTGCTGGAGGGCGTGAACAAGGAGACCGCGGAGAAGGCCAAGGAGACCCTTGAAGGCGCCGGCGCCACCGTCACCCTGAAGTAGGCCCCCTGTCCGGACCGCGTGAGCGGATCCGGACGGACCGGCTCTGGAGGGCGGTCATCCCGCGCGGGGTGGCCGCCCTCCGCCGTGTCCGGGGCGCGCCCGGGTACGCGCCGTGCCCGGGCGCCGCGCGGCCCCCGCGCTCGTGCGCGGCGGGTCTGGGCGGGCGCGGGCTGAGGGCGGCGGGCGGGCGCCCCGGCGTGGCCCGTGCGCGGCGGCCCGGGGGCCGTGCGAGAGTGGGGGAGCGGGAGGCGCGCGGAGCCCGCAGGGCGGCGCGGAGCCGCCCGGGGGCGAGCGGGCATCGGGAAAGGCGCCCGGCGCGGCTGGGAGGCGGGCGCCGCGGGGCGCCGCGGAATCACTCTGCCGGACCGGGGGTCGAAGATACTTTCCCGCTTGTCGGGGCTCTCACACCCCGTATCCGCTGTGGGACCTCTCACGGCGCTGGAATGGGCCGCAGCCCCGGACTCGGGCTTGACGGATCCGGCCGTTGGGGCGATGCTGCGTGGTGTCGTGACTGACTCCGGGGGCTGTGGTTGGACAGCGGTGTAGTATTCGGCTACACTGCCCTTTTGCGCTGCCCATTGGCGATCCGTGTGCCGGTGTCCGTGCTCCGCGTCCGGATTCCGAGGTTTCTCGGGCTTTCCGGACCCCACTGTACGTCTCACACGAGACCCGACCGATCCCACGTCGGCGGGTCTTCGACCTGACAGTTACGGATCGTCCGGCGTGCGCGCGCATCAACCGCCACAAGCCTTCGGAAGGACCCCTGTTGGCAGCCTCGCGCAACGCCTCCGCTAACGCCCTTGGTCCGAACCGCGTTTCCTTCGCCCGCATTCAGGAACCACTCGAAGTCCCGAACCTTCTGGCCCTGCAGACCGAGTCGTTCGACTGGCTGCTCGGCAACGAGAAGTGGCGGGCCCGAGTCGAGGCGGCTCGTAACGCCGGCCGCAAGGACGTTCCGGAGCAGTCCGGTCTCGAAGAGATCTTCGAGGAGATCAGTCCCATCGAGGACTTCTCCGGCACGATGTCGCTCTCGTTCCGCGACCACCGGTTCGAGCCGCCCAAGTACTCCGAAGAGGAGTGCAAGGACAAGGACATGACCTACTCCGCCCCGATGTTCGTCACGGCGGAGTTCATCAACAACGACACCGGTGAGATCAAGAGCCAGACGGTCTTCATGGGCGACTTCCCGCTCATGACCGTCAAGGGCACGTTCATCGTCAACGGCACCGAGCGCGTCGTGGTGTCGCAGCTGGTCCGCTCCCCGGGCGTGTACTTCGACCGGCAGGTCGACAAGACCTCCGACAAGGACCTCTACGGCTGCAAGGTCATCCCCTCGCGCGGTGCGTGGCTGGAGTTCGAGGTCGACAAGCGCGACTTCGTCGGCGTCCGCATCGACCGCAAGCGCAAGCAGGGCGTCACCGTCCTGCTCAAGGCGCTGGGCTGGACCACCGACCAGATCCTGGAGCGCTTCGGGGCCTACGAGTCCATCCGCAACACGCTGGAGAAGGACCCCACCGCGGGCACCGACGACGCGCTGCTGGACATCTACCGCAAGCTGCGCCCGGGCGAGCCGCCGACCAAGGAGTCCGCGCAGGCGCTGCTGGAGAACCTCTACTTCAACCCCAAGCGCTACGACCTCGCCAAGGTCGGCCGCTACAAGATCAACAAGAAGCTGGGGCTTGAGGCCGAGTTCACCCAGGGCACGCTGACCGAGGACGACATCGTCGCCACGATCGACTACCTGGTCCGCCTGCACGCCGGCGAGACCGAGCTGCAGACCCCCCTGGGCCCGCGGCCGATCGAGACCGACGACATCGACCACTTCGGCAACCGCCGCGTGCGCACCGTCGGCGAGCTGATCCAGAACCAGGTCCGCCTGGGCCTGGCGCGCATGGAGCGCGTGGTCCGCGAGCGCATGACCACCCAGGACGTCGAGGCCATCACGCCGCAGACCCTGATCAACATCCGGCCGGTCGTTGCCTCCATCAAGGAGTTCTTCGGCACCAGCCAGATGTCGCAGTTCATGGACCAGACCAACCCGCTGGCGGGCCTGACCAACAAGCGCCGCCTCTCGGCGCTGGGCCCGGGCGGTCTGTCCCGTGAGCGCGCGGGGTTCGAGGTCCGCGACGTCCACCCGTCGCACTACGGGCGCATGTGCCCCATCGAGACCCCTGAAGGCCCCAACATCGGCCTGATCGGCTCGCTGGCCGGCTACGCCCGCGTCAACTCCTTCGGCTTCATCGAGACCCCCTACCGCAAGGTCGTCGACGGCCGCATCACCGACGAGGTCGTCTACCTCACCGCCGACGAGGAGGACCGCTTCGTCATCGCCCAGGCCAACACGCCTGTCGGCCCCGACGGCGCCTTCACCGAGTCGCGCGTGCTGGTCCGCCGCAAGGGCGGGGAGTTCGAGGCCGTCGCCGCGAGCGAGGTCGAGTACATGGACGTCTCGCCGCGCCAGATGGTGTCGGTGGCCACGGCCATGATCCCGTTCCTGGAGCACGACGACGCCAACCGCGCCCTGATGGGCTCCAACATGCAGCGCCAGGCGGTGCCGCTGCTGCGCGCCGAGGCCCCGCTGGTGGGCACCGGCATGGAGTACCGCGCGGCCACCGACGCCGGCGACGTCATCCTGGCCGAGAAGGCCGGTGTCGTCGAGGACGTCACGGGCGACTACATCACCGTGATGGCCGACGACGGCACCCGCAAGACCTACCGGCTCGGCAAGTTCCGCCGCAGCAACCAGGGCACCTGCTTCAACCAGCGCCCCATCGTGGACGAGGGCCAGCGCGTCGAGGAGAACCAGGTCCTCGCCGACGGCCCCTCCACCGACAAGGGCGAGATGTCGCTGGGCAAGAACCTGCTCGTGGCGTACATGTCCTGGGAGGGCCACAACTACGAGGACGCCATCGTGCTGTCCCAGCGGCTGGTCCAGGACGACGTCCTCTCCTCGATCCACATCGAGGAGCACGAGGTCGACGCCCGCGACACCAAGCTGGGCCCCGAGGAGATCACCCGCGAGATCCCCAACGTCAGCGAGGAGGTCCTGGCCGACCTCGACGACCGCGGCATCATCCGCATCGGCGCCGAGGTCATCGACGGCGACATCCTCGTGGGCAAGGTCACGCCCAAGGGCGAGACCGAGCTGACCCCCGAGGAGCGCCTGCTGCGCGCCATCTTCGGCGAGAAGGCCCGCGAGGTCCGCGACACCTCGCTGAAGGTGCCCCACGGCGAGTCCGGCAAGGTCATCGGCGTGCGCGTCTTCAGCCGCGAGGACGGCGACGAGCTGCCGCCCGGTGTCAACGAGCTGGTGCGCGTCTACGTCGCGCAGAAGCGCAAGATCACCGACGGCGACAAGCTGGCCGGCCGCCACGGCAACAAGGGCGTCATCGCCAAGATCCTGCCGCAGGAGGACATGCCGTTCATGGAGGACGGCACCCCCGTCGACATCGTGCTGAACCCGCTGGGCGTGCCCGGCCGCATGAACGTCGGGCAGATCCTGGAGATCCACCTGGGCTGGCTGGCAAAGAACGGCTGGCGCGTCGAAGGCGACGACGAGCCGTGGAAGCAGGCCATGCACGAGATCGGCGCCGCCGACATCCCGCCGGGCACGAAGGTCGCCACCCCGGTCTTCGACGGCCTGCGCGAGGACGAGATCGGCGGTCTGCTGGCCTCCAGCCTGCCCACCGAGGACGGCACCCGGCTGGTGAACGAGTTCGGCAAGGCCCGGCTCTTCGACGGCCGCACGGGCGAGCCGTTCGCCGAGCCGATCGCGGTCGGCTACACCTACTTCCTCAAGCTCCACCACCTCGTGGACGACAAGATCCACGCGCGCTCCACCGGCCCGTACTCGATGATCACCCAGCAGCCGCTGGGCGGTAAGGCGCAGTTCGGCGGGCAGCGCTTCGGCGAGATGGAGGTGTGGGCCCTGGAGGCGTACGGCGCGGCCTACGCCCTGCAGGAGCTGCTCACCATCAAGTCCGACGACGTGCTCGGCCGGGTGAAGGTCTACGAGGCGATCGTCAAGGGCGAGAACATCCCCGAGCCGGGCATCCCCGAGTCGTTCAAGGTGCTCATCAAGGAGATGCAGTCGCTCTGTCTGAATGTGGAGGTGCTGTCCAGTGACGGTATGTCCATCGAGATGCGGGATACGGACGAGGACGTCTTCCGTGCGGCAGAAGAGCTGGGAATCGACCTGGGGCGGCGCGAGCCGAGCAGTGTCGAAGAGGTCTAACTTCCGCGATCTTCAAGAGCAGGGGACGAATTAAGTGCTCGACGTCAACTTCTTCGACGAGCTGCGAATTGGCCTCGCGACCGCTGACGACATCCGCCAGTGGTCCCACGGCGAGGTCAAGAAGCCGGAAACCATCAACTACCGCACCCTCAAGCCGGAAAAGGACGGGCTCTTCTGCGAGAAGATCTTCGGCCCCACCCGCGACTGGGAGTGCTACTGCGGTAAGTACAAGCGGGTCCGCTTCAAGGGCATCATCTGCGAGCGCTGCGGTGTCGAGGTCACCCGGGCCAAGGTCCGGCGCGAGCGCATGGGCCACATCGAGCTGGCCGCGCCCGTGACCCACATCTGGTACTTCAAGGGCGTGCCCAGCCGCCTGGGCTACCTGCTGGACCTCGCGCCGAAGGATCTCGAAAAGATCATCTACTTCGCCGCGTACATGGTCACCTGGGTCGACACCGAGGCCCGCGAGCGCGACCTCCAGTCCCTGGAGGCCCGCATCTCCGTGGAGCGCCAGCACCTGGAGCAGCGCCGCGACTCCGCCGTCGAGGAGCGCCACAAGAAGCTTGAGGCCGACCTCGCCGAGCTGGAGGAGCAGGGCGCCAAGGGCGACGCCCGCCGCAAGGTCCGCGAGTCCGCCGAGCGCGAGATGCGGCAGATCCGCGACCGCGTGCAGCGCGAGATCGACCGCCTCGAAGAGGTCTGGAACCGGTTCAAGAACCTCAAGGTCCAGGACCTCGAGGGCGACGAGATGCTCTACCGCGAGATGCGGGACCGCTTCGGCAAGTACTTCCGCGGCGGCATGGGCGCCCAGGCCATCCAGGAGCGCCTGGCCAACTTCGACCTCGACGCCGAGGCCGAGCGGCTGCGCGAGACCATCCGCAGCGGCAAGGGCCAGAAGAAGGCCCGCGCCCTCAAGCGGCTCAAGGTGGTCTCGGCGTTCCTCAACACCCGCAACAGCCCCATGGGCATGGTGCTGGACTGCATCCCGGTCATCCCGCCGGACCTGCGCCCCATGGTGCAGCTCGACGGCGGCCGGTTCGCCACCTCCGACCTGAACGACCTCTACCGCCGGGTCATCAACCGCAACAACCGCCTCAAGCGGCTGCTGGACCTCGGCGCGCCCGAGATCATCGTCAACAACGAGAAGCGGATGCTGCAGGAGGCCGTCGACGCGCTGTTCGACAACGGCCGCCGCGGCCGGCCGGTCACCGGTCCGGGCAACCGCCCGCTGAAGTCGCTCTCGGACATGCTCAAGGGCAAGCAGGGCCGGTTCCGGCAGAACCTGCTGGGCAAGCGCGTCGACTACTCCGGCCGTTCGGTCATCGTGGTCGGCCCGCAGCTCAAGCTGCACCAGTGCGGCCTGCCCAAGCAGATGGCGCTGGAGCTGTTCAAGCCGTTCGTGATGAAGCGCCTGGTCGACCTGAACCACGCGCAGAACATCAAGAGCGCCAAGCGGATGGTGGAGCGGTCCCGCCCCGTGGTGTGGGACGTCCTTGAAGAGGTCATCACCGAGCACCCGGTGCTGCTGAACCGCGCGCCGACCCTGCACCGGCTGGGCATCCAGGCGTTCGAGCCGCAGCTGGTCGAGGGCAAGGCCATCCAGATCCACCCGCTGGTCTGCACCGCCTTCAACGCCGACTTCGACGGCGACCAGATGGCGGTCCACCTGCCGCTGTCCGCCGAGGCCCAGGCCGAGGCGCGGCTGCTGATGCTGGCCACCAACAACATCCTCAAGCCCTCCGACGGCAAGCCCGTGACCATGCCCACCCAGGACATGATCATCGGCCTGTACTACCTGACCACCCTCAAGGAGGGCGCGAAGGGCGAGGGCCGGGCCTACCGCACCCCGGCCGAGGCCATCATGGCCTACGACCTGGGCGAGCTGGACCTCCAGGCCAAGATCAAGCTGCGCGTCGAGGGCGACGTCCCGCCGCCGCGCGACTGGGTCGCGCCCGAGGGCCACGAGCCGGGCCGGCCCTACGTGCTGGAGACCACCCTGGGCCGGTACCTCTTCAACGAGACCACGCCCTCGGACTACCCGTTCGTCAACTACCAGGTCGGCAAGAAGCAGGTGTCGGCCCTGGTCAACGAGCTCGCCGAGAACTACCCGAAGGTGCACGTCGCCTCCACCCTCGACGCGCTCAAGGACGCCGGGTACCACTGGGCCACCCGGTCCGGTCTCACCATCGGCATCTCCGACGTCCTCGCGCCGCCGCGCAAGGAGGAGATCCTGGAGGGCTACGAGCGGCAGGCCGACAAGATCCAGCGCGAGTACGACCGCGGTCTGATCACCGACGACGAGCGCCGCCAGGAGCTGACGGAGATCTGGACCAAGGCGACCAACGAGGTCGCCAAGGACATGGAGGACAACGCTCCCGCCGACAACCCGGTGTGGATGATGGTGAACTCCGGTGCCCGAGGCAACCCGATGCAGGTCCGCCAGATCGCCGGTATCCGCGGCCTGGTCTCCAACACCAAGGGCGAGACCATCCCGCGGCCGATCAAGTCCTCCTACCGCGAGGGCCTGTCCGTGCTGGAGTACTTCATCTCCACGCACGGCCAGCGCAAGGGTCTGGCCGACACCGCGCTGCGCACGGCCGACTCCGGGTACCTCACCCGGCGCCTGGTCGACGTCGCCCAGGACGTCATCGTCCGCGAGATCGACTGCGGCACCGACCGCTCGCTGTGGCAGGAGGTCGGCGAGAAGAACGCCGCCGGCGTGGTGGTGCGCAAGCACAACGTCGAGAACACCGGCTTCGGCCGCACCATCGCCGAGGACGTCGTGGTCGACGGCAAGGTCGTCGTCCCGGCGCTCACCGACACCTCCGAGGCGGTCATCGACAAGCTGGTCGCCAACGGGGTGGAGCGGGTGCGCGTGCGCAGCTCGCTCACCTGCGAGGCCAAGATCGGCGTCTGCAGCACCTGCTACGGCCGCTCCATGGCCACCGGCAAGCCGGTGGACGTCGGCGAGGCCATCGGCATCATCGCGGCGCAGTCCATCGGTGAGCCCGGCACCCAGCTGACCATGCGGACCTTCCACATGGGCGGTTCGGCCGGCCAGGACATCACCCACGGTCTGCCGCGTGTGACCGAGCTGTTCGAGGCCCGCATCCCCAAGGGTGTGGCCCCGATCAGCGAGCTGGACGGCCGGATCCGCATCGAGGACACCGAGAAGAGCCGCAAGATCATCCTGGTGCCCGACGACGGCTCCGACGAGATCGCCTACCCGGTCCCGATGCGGGCCCAGCTCCTCGTGGGCGAGGGCGACCACGTCAAGGTCGGCCAGCAGCTGATCCAGGGCGCCATCAACCCGCACGAGGTGCTGCGCATCCAGGGCCCGCGGGCCGTGCAGCAGCACCTGGTGTCGGAGGTGCAGGAGGTCTACAAGTCGCAGGGTGTCTCGATCCACGACAAGCACATCGAGATCATCGTGCGGCAGATGCTCAAGCGGGTGAACATCCTGGAGTCCGGCGACACCGAGCTGCTGCCCGGCGAGATGGTCGAGCGGCCCAAGTTCGAGGCGATCAACCGCCGCGTGGTGGCCGAAGGCGGCCAGCCGGCGGCCGGCCGCCCCGTGCTGCTCGGTATCACCAAGGCCTCGCTCGCCACGGAGTCGTGGCTGTCGGCGGCCTCCTTCCAGGAGACCACCCGGGTCCTCACCGAGAACGCCATCCACGGCAAGAGCGACCCCCTGGTCGGTCTCAAGGAGAACGTCATCATCGGTAAGCTCATCCCCGCCGGTACCGGCATGCCGCAGTACCGCAACATCCGGGTGGAGCCGACCGAGGAGGCCAAGGCGTCCATGTACTCGGTGGCGGGCTACGAGGAGCCCAGCGAGTACACCTTCGGCCAGGGGTCGGGCGAGGCCGTCCCGCTGGAGGAGTACGACTTCGGTCCCTACAACAGGTGACCTGAAGAGTCAATCGGTGACATCGATTGCTTGACGAAGCAGCGGCGGTGGTCCACTCCCTTTTGGAGTGGACTGCCGCCGTTCGTCGTTCACCCTCGGCATACTCGTATGCGGATGGAGACATCAGCGCGCACGCGCGGTCGGGAGATCGAAGACAGTGACGGACAACGGGGGACAGCGGTACGTGCCGTCCGACGACGAACACGGCGCCCGGCAGGAGAACACGGAATCGTGGTTCCGGCCGAGCGGCGACCGACACCGGTCGCAGGCGCAGTACCAGGAGACCTTTAGCGACAGCGCCGAGAGCGGCGACCCCGGGCGCGGCGCGCCCGGCGGCCCCGCGCCCGAGGCGTCCCGCCAGGAGCCCGGGGCGCCGGGGGAGCCCGCGCGGCCCCGCCCGACCTTCCCCAACAGCGGGGGGTACCCGGGCCTGAGCGGCGAGCGCCCCGGCATGGCGGAGCCCTACCCTTCGGCCCTGGGCGACCTCGGCGGCTCGCCCCTGGCGCCGCCCGGCCCGCCGGCGGGCGACCCGCCCTCGCCCATCCGGCCCTACGCCGCCCCGGCGCCGCAGGCCGACCGGCCCGCGCCCGCTGAGGCCGCCTACGACCTCGGCACCACCGGCCCCGCCGCTCCGGGCGAGGCCGGGCCCCGGCCGGGCACCCCGGCGCCGGGCCCGGCGGCCGGCGCCGACCCGGGCCGCGACTTCGGCGACCCCGCGGGCGGCTACGCCCGGCCCGCGGGCGGTGGGCGGCCGGGCGGCGAGCCCGGCTCCCCGCTGAGCGCGCTCGGCGGCGGCACCGGCGGCTACCCCGGCTTCGGCTCGACCGTGCGCGGCCGCCCGGACCAGGCGCCCCAGGCGCCCGCCGGCCCGGCGGAGTCGCTGTGGCCGGGCCAGGACGGCGCGGGCGCGCCCGGCCGGCCCGCCGAGCAGCGGCCCGCGGCCGACGACGGCCCCGACACCGCGCCCTTCGCCGGCACCGGCCGGCCCGCGCCCGGCGACACCGACCCCCGCCCGTGGGGCGGCCCCGCCGCTCCGGGCGAGGCCGGGCCCCGGCCCTGGGGCACCCCGGCCGCCGACACCGAGCGGCCGTCCTTCGGCGACCGCCCGGTTCCGGGCGCTCCCGCTGAGCGCTTCGGCGCCGGCGAGGGGCCCGCCTTCGGCGAGCGCACCGACCCCGGGGCCCCCGCGCGCGAGTGGTCCGCCCCCGCCGGTCCGGCGGCCGGCGACCCCCTGTCCACCGACCCCCTGTCCGGCGGCCGCGCCGCCGACAGCGCGGCGCCGTGGGACACCACCCGTCCCGGCGCCGCGCCCGCGGCGTCCGATCCCGCCGGCGCGCCGGGCGAGCGCCCGTCCTACGGCGCCGACCCGCTGGGCGGATCGACCTCGGCCGGCCCCGCCGACGACGCGTGGCGGCGGCCAACCGACACCGACCGGGGCGGCGAGCGCGACCACCGCGCCGACACCCCCGGATACGCCGACCCGCTGGGCGGCCCCGCCGGCGCGCCGGGCGAGCGCCCGTCCTACGGCGCCGACCCGCTCGGCGGACGCGAGGGCTCCGACACCCCCGCCGACCGCTGGGGCGAGCCCCGGCCCGACCGGTACGGCGCCCCCTCGGGCGCGGCCGAGCCCGGCCGCCACGACGACCCCGCCCCCCGCTCCGCGACCGATTCCGGTGCCGGGGCCCCCTGGGGCGGCGGCGACCCGCTCGCGCCGGAGTCCCGGCAGGAGCGGCGGGAGTCCGCCGACCCGCTGGGTGCCGATCCCGGTCGGGCGGCGGAGTGGGGCACCGGCCAGTGGGAGACCGGTGCGCGGCCGGCGGCCGACCTCGGCGCGCCCGCGGGCGGCGCCGAGCGCGGCGCCGAGGCCGACCCGTTCCGCCGCGAGCGGCCCGACTCCGGCGACCCCTTCGGCGGCGGGTTCCCCCGCTCGCCGGAGTCCGGCGCCGAGCGCACCGCCTCGGCATGGGACACCGGCGCCCGCGGCGCCGCCGACCCCGGCGCTCCGACGCGGGATTCCGGCGGCGACCCGCTCGCGCCGGAGTCCCGGCAGGAGCGGCGGGAGTCCGCCGACCCGCTGGGTGCCGATCCCGGTCGGGCGGCGGAGTGGGGCACCGGCCAGTGGGAGACCGGTGCGCGGCCGGCGGCCGACCTCGGCGCGCCCGCGGGCGGCGCCGAGCGCGGCGACGGCTACGACGACGAGCTGTCGCGCCCCTACTCCTCGCGGATCCCCGCTGACGAGGACCTCGGCGCGACCTCGCCGGGCTACCGGCAGTCCAGCGCGCCCGCGGGCACCCCGGCCGCCAACGGCCCTCCGGCCGGCGACACCGGAGCCGACCGCCGCGCCGACGACCCCGCGCGCGCCGACACCGGTCTGGGCGGCGACCTCGGCACCGGCAGCGGCAACACGTGGGCCTTCAGCCGCGACGACGAACGCCTGCCCGAGCACATCCGCCAGGCGGCGGCCGAGGCCCAGCGCAAGCGCCGCGACGGCTCGCCCGAGCACACCACCCAGGTGTTCCGCTCCGGCGGCGACACCCCCGGCACCCCCGGCGGCCGCCCCGACACCGGCCCCCGGCCGGGCACGCCCGTGACCGACCTCGGCGACGACCCGCTCGCCGCCATCGCGGCCCAGCAGGCGCGGGCCCGCTCCGACGACCCCGAGCCGCCGGCCTCCGCCGCCGACCCCGGCTGGGGCGGAGACCCCGGACCGGGCACCCAGGCCGTGCCGGCCGTCGCCGACGAACTGGGCCCCGACCTGCGCGAGTCCCGCCGGGGCGAACGCCCGGGTGAGGACCCCGGCGCCCCCCGGTGGTCCGAGCGCGAGCCCCGGCCCGCCGACGAGGGCGGCCCCAGCACCCAGGCGATGCCCGCCGTCGCCGACGAACTGGGCCCCGACCTGCGCGACGAGCCGCGGCGCGACCCGCTCGGCGGCGACCGCGGCGCCCCCTGGGCCGCCGAGGACCCCGCCGCCCGGCGCGACCCGGGCGGCTACGGTGCCGAACCCGGCGGCGGCTACGACCGGGAGTCCGCCGACCGCGCGGGCGACCCGTTCGGCGCCGCGCCCGAGCCCTACGGCTCCGCCGCCGGCGACCCGGCGGCGGCCGCGCCCGGCGACCGCACCCAGGCGTTCCCCCCGGGCGGCTTCACCGGCGCGCCCGGGACCGACCACGGCCGCGGCGAGCCCGCCGACCCCTGGCGGCGCGAGCCGGAGGCCCCCTCGCCCTACCTCGACGGCGGCGCGGAGTACCCGCGCGGCCACCGCGAGGGCGGGGAGTTCGGCGGGGCGCCGCAGGGCTACGCCGACACCCCCTACGGCGACCGCCGCGAGGCGCCCGAGCCCGGCGGCGACCCCTACGGCACCCGCCACCAGGAGCCGTACGCGGGCGAGTACGGCGACCGGCACCACGGCCGGCACGGGGAGTACGGCGAGGCCGAGGGCCACCCCGACACCCGCGACGACCGCGGCGGGCGCGGTGCCGACGCCCCGACCCGCCGGGGCCGGTCCGGCCGCGACCCGGTCGCCGACGACTTCCCCGGCTTCGACGACCGCCCGCCCGGCGCGGCGGCCGGCGACGCCTACCCCGGCTACGACAACATCGACTACTGGCCCGAGACCGCCCCCGGGGCCGCCGCGACCCTGTGGCTGGGCATCATCGGCCTGGTGCCGGTGATCGGCCTGTTCACCGCGATCGCGGCGCTGGTCACCGGGCCGCGCGCCCGGCGCGCCATCCAGCGGTCCAACGGCGAACTGGAGGGGCTCAACCTGGTGCGCGGCGGCACGATCACCGCGTGGGTCGGTATCGCGCTGTTCGTCGTCGAGGCGGTGGTGTTCGTGGCGACCACGGTGCTCTCCTGATGAGGCGGCGCCCCCCGCGGCACCGCCGCGAGGGGCGGCCACCTTCCGAACGGCCGCGGTCACGCACGGTGCCCGGCGCGGACTCCGCGCCGGGCACCGCGCCGTTGGGGGCAGGGGCCGGGCCCGAACGGGCGGCGCGGCGGGCCGCCCCGCCGGCCCGGGCAAGATCACCGAGATCAGGTGGAGCGGGGCCGCCGGTAATCACCGCGCGAGCACTCGGCGGAGCCCGTACAATGGACAGAGACCTACGACAGCATGAGGCTTCGGAGCCGGGTACCGAGGGTAGCGGTCGCCGTTTTGACCCGTTACTCAGCCTTCGGTACTCTCTAACTTCGTGCCCGTGAGTCGACGGGTCAGCACGTGCGCGTATTCGAACCGGCTTGGACGCCAAAGCAGAACGCGGCGCGTGACACCTCCTCCCAGAGAAATTGACCGCAGGGTCGGGTTTGCTCGTTCCGCCATGCATCGGGTAGAGCGCGACACGCCCGAGTGCGGGGGTAGGGGAGGACGGGAAGCCAAGCAGGTCATAGCGACACATCGGCTAACAGAACCGGCGTAGGTCACGAGAAAGACACGGAGACGCGGTGCCCACCATCCAGCAGCTAGTCCGCAAGGGCCGACAGGACAAGGTCGCGAAGAACAAGACCCCGGCGCTGAAGGGGAGTCCGCAGCGTCGTGGTGTGTGCACGCGTGTCTACACGACTACGCCCAAGAAGCCGAACTCCGCGCTGCGCAAGGTCGCCCGTGTGAAGCTGAGCAGCGGGATCGAGGTCACGGCCTACATCCCCGGCATCGGCCACAACCTGCAGGAGCACTCCATCGTGCTCGTGCGCGGCGGCCGTGTGAAGGACCTGCCGGGTGTCCGCTACCGGATCGTCCGCGGCTCGCTCGACACCCAGGGTGTGCGCAACCGCAAGCAGGCGCGCAGCCGCTACGGCGCTAAGAAGGAGAAGTAAGCATGCCGCGCAAGGGCCCGGCGCCGAAGCGCCCCCTCATCACGGACCCGGTCTACGGATCGCCGCTCGTCACCGCACTGATCAACAAGGTGCTGCTGGACGGCAAGCGCTCCAAGGCCCAGGGGATCGTCTACGACGCTCTTGAGGGCGCCCGCGAGAAGACCGGCCAGGACCCCCTCGTGGTGCTCAAGCGTGCGCTGGACAACGTGAAGCCCGCCCTGGAGGTGCGCAGCCGCCGCGTCGGTGGCGCCACCTACCAGGTGCCAGTCGAGGTCCGTTCGTCCCGCAGCACCACCCTCGCTCTTCGCTGGCTCGTGAGCTACTCGCGGCAGCGCCGCGAGAAGACCATGACCGAGCGCCTCATGAACGAGCTGGTCGACGCCAGCAACGGTCTGGGCGCCAGCGTCAAGCGTCGCGAGGACACCCACAAGATGGCGGAGTCCAACAAGGCCTTCGCCCACTACCGCTGGTAATCCCCGCGGCCCAATCGATACGAGAGACCGAGAGAAGACGAGCCCTCATGGCTACCACTGCTCTTGACCTTGCCAAGGTCCGCAACATCGGGATCATGGCGCACATCGACGCGGGTAAGACCACGACCACCGAGCGCATCCTCTTCTACACCGGCGTGAACTACAAGCTGGGCGAGGTCCATGACGGCGCGGCCACCATGGACTGGATGAAGGAGGAGCAGCAGCGGGGGATCACGATCACCTCCGCGGCGACCACCACCCACTGGGACGACCACACCATCAACATCATCGACACGCCCGGCCACGTCGACTTCACGGTCGAGGTCGAGCGGTCGCTGCGTGTGCTCGACGGCGCGGTCGCGGTCTTCGACGCCAAGGAGGGTGTCGAGCCCCAGTCGGAGCAGGTGTGGCGCCAGGCCGACCGCTACGGTGTTCCGCGGATCTGCTTCGTCAACAAGATGGACAAGATCGGTGCGGAGTTCCAGCGCTGCGTCGACATGTTCTCCGACCGCCTGAACACCAACCCGATGCCGATCCAGCTGCCCATCGGCGCTGAGTCGGACTTCAAGGGCGTCATCGACCTGGTGCGCATGAAGGCTCTGGTCTGGAGCGACGAGGCCGCGCTGGGCGAGATGTACGAGACCGTCGACATCCCCGACACCCACATCGAGGCCGCCCGCGAGGCGCACGACAAGCTGATCGAGACCCTGGCCGAGGCCGACGACGAGATCATGGAGCTCTACCTCGAGGGCGTCGAGCCCACGGTGGAGCAGATCGTCCCGGCCATCCGGCGCGCCACCATCGCCGGCACCGCCATCCCGGTGCTGTGCGGCACGGCGTTCAAGAACAAGGGCGTGCAGCCGCTGCTGGACGCGGTCGTCGCCTACCTCCCCTCGCCCCTGGACATCGAGGCCATCACCGGCCACGACCCCAAGGACGAGACCGAGGAGACCGTGCTCAAGCGCCGGCCGAGCGAGGAAGAGCCGCTGGCCGCCCTGGTCTTCAAGATCATGAGCGACCCCCACCTGGGCAAGCTCACCTACGTGCGCGTGTACTCCGGTGTCCTGGAGGCCGGCACGCAGGTGCTCAACAGCGTGAAGGGCCGCAAGGAGCGCATCGGCAAGATCTACCGCATGCACGCCAACAAGCGTGAGGAGATCGGCCGCGTGGGCGCCGGCGACATCGTCGCCGTCATGGGCCTGAAGGACACCACCACGGGCGAGACCCTGTGCGACTCCTCCGACCCGATCGTGCTGGAGTCGATGACCTTCCCGGCCCCGGTGATCGAGGTCGCCATCGAGCCGAAGACCAAGAGCGACCAGGAGAAGCTGGGCATCGCGATCCAGCGGCTGGCCGACGAAGACCCGTCCTTCCGCGTCTCGACCGACCAGGAGACCGGCCAGACCGTGATCTCCGGTATGGGCGAGCTGCACCTGGAGGTCCTGGTCAACCGCATGCGCGACGACTTCAAGGTCGAGGCCAACATCGGCCGTCCGCAGGTGGCCTACCGTGAGACCATCCGCAAGAAAGTCGAGAAGGTCGACTACACCCACAAGAAGCAGACGGGTGGCCAGGGCCAGTTCGGCCGCGTGGTGATCGACCTTGAGCCGCTGATGGCCGACGGCGAGGGCGACACCGCCGGATACGAGTTCGTCAACAACATCACCGGCGGCCGCATCCCCCGGGAGTACATCCCCTCGGTGGACGCGGGCTGCCAGGAGGCCGCTGAGTTCGGTGTCCTCGCCGGGTACCCTCTCGTGGGGATCAAGGTCACCCTGCAGGACGGCGCCTACCACGACGTCGACTCCTCCGAACTCGCCTTCAAGGTCGCCGGCTCCATGGCTTTCAAGGAGGCGGCGCGCAAGGCCAAGCCGGTTCTGCTGGAGCCGGTGATGGCGGTCGAGGTCACGACGCCCGAGGAGTACATGGGCGACGTGATCGGCGACCTGAACAGCCGGCGCGGTCAGATCCAGTCCATGGACGAGCGCTCCGGGACACGGGTCGTCAAGGCCCAGGTGCCCCTGTCGGAGATGTTCGGCTACGTGGGTGACCTGCGCAGCCGTACGCAGGGTCGAGCCACGTACACGATGGTGTTCGACTCCTACGCGGAGGTCCCGTCCAACGTCGCAGAAGAGATTGTGGCGAAGGCGCGCGGCGAGTAACCGCGACACGTATCAAGTCAGCTAGCAAACCTGTACGTCTAGGAGAAATCCAGTGGCGAAGGCCAAGTTCGAGCGGACCAAGCCGCACGTAAACATCGGCACCATCGGTCACATCGACCACGGTAAGACCACCCTTACCGCCGCGATCACCAAGGTTCTGCACGACGCGTTCCCGGAGCTGAACCCGTTCACGCCGTTCGAGGACATCGACAACGCTCCCGAGGAGCGCGAGCGCGGTATCACGATCTCCGTCGCCCACGTCGAGTACGAGACCGAGCACCGCCACTACGCGCACGTGGACTGCCCGGGCCACGCCGACTACGTGAAGAACATGATCACGGGTGCGGCCCAGATGGACGGCGCGATCCTGGTCGTGGCCGCCACCGACGGCCCGATGCCGCAGACCAAGGAGCACGTGCTCCTGGCCCGCCAGGTCGGCGTGCCCTACATCGTCGTGGCGCTGAACAAGGCCGACATGGTCGACGACGAGGAGATCTTCGACCTGGTCGAGCTCGAGGTCCGCGAGCTGCTCAGCGAGTACGAGTTCCCCGGCGACGACGTCCCGGTGGTCCGCGTCTCGGCGCTCAAGGCCATGGAGGGCGACCCCGAGTGGGGCAAGGCCGTCCTTGAGCTGATGAAGGCCGTGGACGAGAACATCCCCGAGCCGCAGCGCGACATCGACAAGCCCTTCCTGATGCCGATCGAGGACGTCTTCTCGATCACCGGTCGCGGTACGGTCGTCACCGGCCGCATCGAGCGCGGTGTCATCAACGTCAACGAGACCGTTGACATCGTGGGCATCAAGGAAGAGAAGCAGACCACCACCGTCACCGGTGTGGAGATGTTCCGCAAGCTGCTCGACCAGGGCCAGGCGGGCGACAACGTCGGCCTGCTCCTGCGCGGCACCAAGCGCGAGGACGTCGAGCGCGGCCAGGTCGTCATCAAGCCGGGCACGACCACCCCGCACACCGAGTTCGAGGCGCAGGTCGTCATCCTGTCCAAGGACGAGGGTGGCCGCCACACGCCCTTCTTCAACAACTACCGGCCGCAGTTCTACTTCCGCACGACCGACGTCACCGGCGTCGTCTCGCTGCCGGAGGGCACGGACATGGTCATGCCCGGTGACAACACCGAGATGACCGTCCAGCTGATCCAGCCGGTCGCCATGGAAGAGGGCCTGCGGTTCGCCATCCGCGAGGGTGGCCGGACCGTCGGCGCCGGCCGAGTGACCAAGATCATCAAGTAGCACGAACGTGCGGGGGCGGTCGCCGCGGCAACGCGGGGACCGCCCCCGGGGGCGGCCGGACCGCCGAGACGGACCGGCCGCCCCCGACATGAACGACGTCATCGGGCTCTGTAGCGGTGATGCGCCTCAGGGGACAGCCCTGTCGCAGATTCTCAGGTGAATAGAGCCAGACACGGGCAAGCCCCCGAAGGGCACGGCGCCATCTCACCGGCGCCGCGCCTCTACGGACACTAAGCGAAGGACGAAAAGGCCACCATGGCGGGACAGAAGATCCGCATTCGGCTCAAAGCCTATGACCATGAGGTCATCGACAGCTCGGCTCGCAAGATCGTCGAGACCGTGACGCGGACTGGCGCGAGCGTCGCTGGCCCGGTGCCGTTGCCGACGGAGAAGAACGTTTACTGCGTCATCCGCTCGCCGCACAAGTACAAGGACTCGCGCGAGCACTTCGAGATGCGCACGCACAAGCGGCTGATCGACATCATCGACCCGACGCCGAAGACCGTCGACTCGCTCATGCGGCTCGACCTTCCGGCCGGCGTCGACATCGAGATCAAGCTTTAAGGGACGCACTGACATGGCCACCAAGCAGATCAAGGGAGTTCTGGGCGAGAAGCTCGGCATGACCCAGGTCTTCGACGACGCGGGCAGGATCGTGCCCGTGACTGTCCTGAAGGCCGGTCCGTGCGTTGTGACGCGCGTCCGCACTCCGGATACCGATGGCTACTCCGCCATCCAGCTCGGCTACGGGAAGATCAACCCGCGCAAGGTGAACAAGCCCCTCGGCGACTACCTGCGCAAGCACGATCTGACCCCGCGCCGCCACTACGTCGAGGTCCGCACCACCGACGCCACCGAGTACCAGCTCGGCCAGGAGGTCACCGCCGAGGCGTTCGAGGCCGGCCAGCTGGTCGACGTGACCGGCAAGAGCAAGGGCAAGGGCTACGCCGGCGTCATGAAGCGCCACGGGTTCCGCGGCCTCAGCGCCACGCACGGTACCCAGCGCAAGCACCGCTCGCCCGGCTCCATCGGCGGCTGCGCCACGCCCGGCCGCGTGTTCAAGGGCCTGCGGATGGCGGGGCGCATGGGCAACGCGCGCACGACCGTCCAGAACCTGACCGTCCACTCCGTGGACGCGGACAAGGGCCTGATCCTGGTCAAGGGCGCCGTGCCCGGCCCCAACGGCGGGCTGGTGCTCGTCCGCACCGCCGTGAAGGGGGACAAGTAACCATGGCCACCACCGTTGAGGTGAAGAGCCCCGAGGGCAAGGCCGGCCGCAGCGTCGAACTGCCGGAGTCGATCTTCGACCAGAAGGTCAACATCCCGCTGATGCACCAGGTCGTGAACGGCCAGCAGGCCGCCGCCCGCCAGGGCACGCACTCGACCAAGACCCGCGGCGAGGTCCGCGGCGGCGGCAAGAAGCCGTACCGCCAGAAGGGCACCGGCCGGGCCCGCCAGGGCTCGACCCGCGCGCCGCAGTTCACCGGCGGCGGCGTCGTCCACGGCCCCAAGCCGCGCGACTACAGCCAGCGCACGCCCAAGAAGATGAAGGCCGCGGCCCTGCGCGGCGCGCTCTCCGACCGCGCCCGCCACAACCGCGTCCACATCATCAGCGAGTTCCTGGGCGAGGACGTCACCAGCCAGCGCACCAAGACCGCTCTGAAGGCGCTGCGCGGCATCACCGAGTCCACCAAGGTGCTCGTGGTCCTGGACCGCGACGACCACCACAACCGGACGGCGCTGCGCAACCTCCCCGAGGTGCACATCCTCGACGCCGACCAGGTGAACACCTACGACGTCCTGCGCGCCGACGACATCGTCTTCACCGAGCGCGGCTACGACGAGTTCGTGGCCCACGCCCAGGGCGGCGCCCGGGCCGCGGAGGCTCAGGAGGAGGACCAGTGAGGATCCCCGACCCTCGGGACATCATCATCGAGCCGGTGATCTCCGAGAAGAGCTACGGGCTCATGGACCAGAACAAGTACACGTTCCTGGTGCAGCCCACGGCCAACAAGACGCAGATCAAGATCGCGGTGGAGAAGATCTTCGACGTGAAGGTCACCAACGTGAACACGATCAACCGGCAGGGCAAGCGCAAGCGCACCCGGTTCGGTTACGGCAAGCGTCCTGACACCAAGCGCGCGATCGTCAGCCTGCGCGAGGGCGACCGGATCGACATCTTCGGCGTCTAGGACACCGCACCGTCCCCGCGGCGGTGCCCCGCAGGGCTGACCGCCAGAGAAACACGCAAAGGAATGCGCGAAGAAGATGGGCATTCGTAAGTACAAGCCGACCTCACCAGGTCGCCGCGGCTCCAGCGTGGCCGACTTCGTCGAGATCACGCGCTCCCACCCGGAGAAGTCGCTGGTGCGTCCGCTGCACTCCAAGGGCGGGCGCAACGGCCAGGGCCGCATCACCGCGCGCCACCAGGGCGGCGGCCACAAGCGGGCCTACCGGGTGATCGACTTCCGCCGGCACGACAAGGACGGGGTTCCCGCCAAGGTCGCGCACATCGAGTACGACCCGAACCGGACCGCGCGGATCGCGCTGCTGCACTACGTCGACGGGGAGAAGCGCTACATCCTCGCCCCGACCGGCATCCAGCAGGGCCAGCGGATCGAGAACGGCCCCGGCGCCGACATCAAGCCCGGCAACTGCCTCCCGCTGCGCAACATCCCCACGGGTACGTTCGTGCACGCGGTCGAGCTGAAGCCGGGCGGCGGCGCCAAGCTGGGCCGCTCCGCCGGCTCGCAGATCCAGCTGCTGGCCAAGGAGGGCAACTACGCCACGCTGCGCATGCCCTCCGGCGAGATGCGGCAGGTGCTCGTCACCTGCCGCGCGACGGTGGGCCAGGTCGGCAACGCCGAGCAGTCCAACATCAACTGGGGCAAGGCCGGCCGCAACCGCTGGCGCGGCAAGCGCCCCTCGGTCCGCGGTGTGGCGATGAACCCGGTCGACCACCCGCTCGGCGGTGGCGAGGGCAAGAGCTCGGGCGGCCGGCACCCGGTCAGCCCGTGGGGCAAGCCCGAGGGGCGGACCCGCAAGCCGAAGAAGGACAGTGACCGGCTCATCGTGCGTCGGCGTAGCAAGAAGAAGCGGTAAGGAGCACGTCCGATGCCACGTAGCCTGAAGAAGGGCCCGTTCGTCGACGACCACCTCATGAAGAAGGTGGAGGAGCAGAACGAAAAGGGCACCAAGAACGTCATCAAGACGTGGTCGCGCCGGTCCATGATCGTCCCTGAGATGATCGGCCACACGATCGCCGTCCACAACGGCAAGACGCACATCCCGGTGTTCATCACCGAGGCCATGGTCGGTCACAAGCTCGGCGAGTTCGCTCCCACGCGCACTTTCCGCAGCCACGTCAAGGAAGACCGGCGCAGCCGCCGCTAGCGGTTGCGATGAGGAGTAAAAGCCAATCTCCCCACGGTGAGTGGGGGCTGATTTCCGTGAGCGAGGGAAAAGCGATGGGAACGAGGGCACAGGCACGGTTCGTCCGTGTTACGCCCCGAAAGGCCCGCCGTGTGGTGGACCTTATTCGCGGGTTGCCCGCTGACGAGGCACAGGCGGTGCTCCGGTTCGCGCCCCAGGCGGCGAGCGAGCCGGTGGGCAAGGTGCTCGCGAGCGCCATCGCCAATGCCGAGCACAACGACAAGCTGGACCGCGAGAATCTGGTGGTCGGTGGCGCCTGGGTGGACGAGGGTCCGACCCTGAAGCGCATCCGGCCGCGGGGCTTCGGCCGCGCGTTCCGGGTCACCAAGCGGACGAGCCACATCACCGTGGTCGTTGAGCCGCGTGACGCCGCCTCGTCGTCCAAGACGTCGTCGTCCAAGACGAAGGAGAGGACCCGATAGTGGGGCAGAAGGTCAACCCGCACGGGTTCCGACTCGGTGTCACCACCGACTACAAGACCCGGTGGTATGCCGACAAGCTGTACAAGGACTACGTCAAGGAAGACGTGGCCATCCGCCGGATGCTGAACCGCGGCATGGAGCGCGCCGGGATCTCCAAGGTCGAGATCGAGCGCACCCGTGAGCGCGTCCGCGTCGACATCCACACCGCCCGGCCGGGCATCGTCATCGGCCGCCGCGGCTCGGAGGCCGACCGCATCCGCGCAGACCTGGAGAAGCTGACCAACAAGAAGCAGGTCCAGCTCAACATCCTTGAGGTCAAGAACCCCGAGATCGACGCCCAGCTCGTCGCTCAGGGTGTGGCCGAGCAGCTTTCCAGCCGAGTCGCGTTCCGGCGGGCCATGCGCAAGGCCATGCAGAGTGCCATGAAGAGCGGTGCCAAGGGCATCCGCATCCAGTGCGGCGGCCGCCTCGGCGGTGCCGAGATGTCCCGGTCGGAGTTCTACCGCGAGGGCCGCGTGCCCCTGCACACGCTCCGCGCCGACATCGACTACGGCTTCTTCGAGGCCCGCACCACCTTCGGCCGCATCGGCGTGAAGGTGTGGATCTACAAGGGCGACGCCCCGGCCACCCGCGCCGAGCGCGAGGCCGCCCAGGCGGCGCAGCGCGCCCCCGGCGGTGCCGGCGGCCAGCGCCGCGAGCGTCCGCAGCGGCGCCGCCGCGGCGGCCAGGGCGGTCCGCAGGGCGGCCAGGGCCAGGCGGCCGAGGCGAAGTCCGGCGCACCGGCCGGGGCCGGCCAGGGTGCCGACAACTCCGGGAACGAGGGGAGCTGACCATGCTCATTCCCCGCAAGATCAAGTACCGCAAGCAGCACCACCCCAGCCTGAAGGGGCGGGCCAAGGGCGGCACGAAGGTCAACTTCGGTGAGTACGGCATCCAGGCCCTGGACGCCGCCTACGTCACCAACCGGCAGATCGAGGCCGCGCGTATCGCCATGACCCGGCACATCCGGCGTGGCGGCAAGGTCTGGATCAACATCTTCCCCGACCGCCCCATCACCAAGAAGCCGGCCGAGACCCGCATGGGTTCCGGTAAGGGCTCCCCCGAGTGGTGGGTCGCCCCGGTCAAGCCGGGCCGCGTCATGTTCGAGCTGTCGGGCGTGCCGGAGCCGGTGGCCAAGGAAGCCATGCGTCGCGCGATGCACAAGCTTCCGATGAAGTGCAAGTTCGTGAAGCGCGAAGTGGAGGCGTGATGGCCAAGTCCCTGACCGCCCAAGAGCTGCGGAACGAGTCCCTCGAGGACCTGGTCGGCAAGCTCAAGGAGGCGAAGGAGGAGCTGTTCAACCTCCGCTTCCAGGCCGCCACCGGGCAGCTGGACAACCACGGCCGTCTGCGCACCGTGAAGCGCGAGATCGCTCGGATCTACACGGTCATGCGCGAGCACGAGCTGGGGATCATGCCGCTGGCCGGAGAGTCGGCTGAGGAGACGAAGGAAGCAGCCGAATGAGCGAGACCACCCAGGGCTCGGGGCGCAACTACCGCAAGGTGCGCGAGGGCTACGTCGTCAGCGACAAGATGGAGAAGACCGTCGTTGTCGAGGTCGAGGACCGCGTGAAGCACGCGCTTTACGGCAAGGTCCTGCGCCGCACCACCAAGTACAAGGCCCACGACGAGGCGAACTCCTGCGGCGTCGGTGACCGGGTTCGCCTGATGGAGACCCGTCCGATGTCCGCGACCAAGCGCTGGCGCGTCGTGGAGATCCTGGAGAAGGCGAAGTAACCCCTGTGGCGGCCGGTTGGTGGAGATCGGCCGCCCAAGGGGTGTGACCACCTAGCAGCGCGGACCGGGAGGCCGGTCGCGCGCGAATATCAGGAGCAGACGTGATTCAGCAGGAGTCGCGACTCAAGGTCGCCGACAACACGGGGGCCAAGGAGATCCTGACCATCCGTGTCCTCGGTGGCTCGGGTCGGCGCTACGCGGGCATCGGCGACACCATCGTGGCGACGGTGAAGGACGCCCTTCCCGGCGCGGGCGTGAAGAAGGGCGATGTCGTCAAGGCCGTTATCGTGCGCACCTCCAAGGAGCGCCGCCGGCCCGACGGCTCCTACATCCGCTTCGATGAGAACGCCGCCGTGCTCATCAAGGACGGTGGGGACCCGCGCGGCACCCGCATCTTCGGCCCGGTCGGGCGCGAGCTGCGGGACAAGAAGTTCATGCGCATCATCTCGCTAGCGCCGGAGGTGCTCTAGGCGATGAAGATCAAGAAGGACGACGAGGTCATCGTCATCGCCGGCAAGGACAAGGGTGCCACCGGGAAGGTCATCAAGGCCCTTCCCCGGGAGCAGCGTGTCGTCGTCGAGGGCGTCAACCTCATCAAGAAGCACAAGAGGGCGAATCCGGCGAGCGGCCAGCAGGGCGAGGTCGTCACCAAGGAGGCGCCGATCCACGTGAGCAACGTCGCGATCGTGGAGGACGGCAAGCCGACCCGGGTGGGTTACCGCTTCGACGAAGACGGTACCAAGGTCCGGATCTCCCGCCGTACCGGTAAGGACATCTGATGACGGCCCAGACTGAGACCGCCGCGCCGCCGGTTCCGCGGCTGAAGGAGAAGTACCGCTCCGAGATCGCTGCGGCGATCCGCGAGGAGTTCGGGATCAAGAACGTCATGCAGACCCCCGGTCTTGTCAAGATCGTGGTGAACATGGGCGTTGGCGACGCCGCGCGCGACGCCAAGCTGATCCAGGGTGCGGTCTCCGACCTGTCGCTGATCACCGGCCAGAAGCCGCGCATCAACCGCGCCAAGAAGTCCATCGCGCAGTTCAAGCTGCGCGAGGGCCAGCCGATCGGCGCCAGCGTCACGCTGCGCGGCGACCGCATGTGGGAGTTCCTCGACCGGCTGCTGTCGCTCGCGCTGCCGCGCATCCGCGACTTCCGCGGGCTGTCGCCGAAGCAGTTCGACGGCAACGGCAACTACACGTTCGGGCTGACCGAGCAGGTCATGTTCCACGAGATCGACCCCGACAAGGTCGACCGCCAGCGCGGCATGGACATCACGGTCGTCACCTCGGCGACCAACGACGACGAGGGGCGCAGCCTGCTGAAGCGGCTCGGTTTCCCCTTCAAGGAGTCCTAGGGGAGACCTATGGCCAAGAAAGCACTGATCGCCAAGGCGAACCGGAAGCCGAAGTTCGCGGTTCGCGCGTATACTCGTTGCTCGCGGTGCGGTCGTCCGCGCGCCGTCTTCCGGAAGTTCGGCCTGTGCCGCATCTGCTTCCGCGAGATGGCCCACCGCGGCGAGCTTCCCGGTATCGCCAAGTCGAGCTGGTAGCCCCTTCGCCTACGCCCACGGGCCGACGAGCGCTGATCGTCGGCCCGGGCGTGCCGCGCGCGGCCGCCTATGGCACGGCCGCCGCGGAGCGCGCGGGACGGCTCCTCGCGGTGCGTCCTCTCACGCGCCGCACCCCCGCCACAACGAACACACCAAAACCGACAGGGCACCCGCCGGCCGAGCCGGAGAGGTGCCCATGACCACGCCGTAGGTCCTAGAGGAACCCGTGCAGCCGCACGGGAACAGGTCCGCAGGGAGGGACCTGTCCTTGGGGAAACCGCGGTGAGGAAGGGCCTATCGGCCATGACGATGACCGACCCGATCGCAGACATGCTGACGCGTCTGCGTAACGCGAATTCGGCATATCACGACACCGTGACCATGCCGTATTCCAAGATCAAGGCGCACATCGCCGAGATCCTCCAGCAGGAGGGCTTCGTCCAGGGCTGGCGCACCGAGGAGGCCGCGGTCGGCCAGAACCTCGTCGTCGACCTGAAGTACGGGCCCACGCGCGAGCGCTCCATCGCGGGCGTGCGCCGGGTGTCCAAGCCCGGTCTGCGCGTGTACGCGAAGAAGGACAACCTTCCGCGCGTCCTGGGCGGTCTCGGTATCGCCATCATCTCGACGTCCGGCGGTCTGATGACCGACAAGCAGGCCAAGAAGCGCGGCGTGGGCGGCGAAGTCCTCGCCTACGTCTGGTAGAGGGAGGGATTTCGACATGTCGCGCATCGGACGACTCCCGATCGAGGTCCCCAAGGGCGTCGAGGTCACCATCGACGGGCAGGACGTCAGGGTCAAGGGTCCCAAGGGCGAACTGAAGAACACGGTCGCCGAGCCCATCACGGTGCAGCTGGAGGACGGCGTCATCCGCGTCCAGCGGCCCGACGACAAGCCGGACAACCGGTCGCTGCACGGCCTTACCCGCGCCCTGATCGCCAACCTGATCGAGGGTGTCTCCAAGGGCTACAGCAAGACGCTGGAGATCCACGGTGTGGGTTACCGCGTCCAGGCCAGGGGCTCGAACCTGGAGTTCTCGCTGGGCTACAGCCACCCCGTGGTGGTCGAGCCCCCGGAGGGGATCACCTTCCGCGTCGAGAAGCCGACCCTGCTGCACGTCGAGGGCATCGACAAGCAGCTCGTGGGTCAGGTCGCCGCGAACATTCGCAACCTGCGCAAGCCCGACCCGTACAAGGGCAAGGGCGTTCGCTACCAGGGCGAGTTCATCCGCCGCAAGGCCGGAAAGGCTGGTAAGTAGTCATGGGTAAGAGCACGACGCTGGTCCGCAGGGGGACGGCCAAGCGCGCGGCTTCCCGTGCGCGCCGCCACCTTCGGGTCCGCAAGAAGGTCTCGGGCACGCCGGAGCGTCCGCGCCTGGTGGTGTTCCGCTCCTCCAAGCACATGGTCGCCCAGATCATCGACGACACCCGCCACCACACGCTGGTGGCGGCCTCCACGCTGGACCGCGACATCCGCGACAGCGAGGGCACCAAGACCGAGAAGTCCCGCAAGGTCGGCGAGCTCCTGGCGGAGCGCGCGAAGGCCGCCGACATCTCGGCGGTCGTCTTCGACCGCGGCGGCTACCAGTACCACGGCCGCGTCGCCGCGCTGGCCGACGGCGCGCGCGCCGGCGGACTGGAGTTCTGATGAGCCCGGTCGCAAGCATTTTCACCAACGGGAAGAGGAACCACTGATGGCTGCAGCTCCGCGGCGCGGCGCCGGTGGCGAGCGGCGTGACCGCCGTGACGATCGCCGCGGCGGCGCCGCAGACAAGGGTGTCTCCTACATCGAGAAGGTCGTGACCATCAACCGGGTCGCCAAGGTCGTCAAGGGTGGTCGGCGCTTCAGCTTCACCGCCCTGGTGGTTGTCGGCGACGGCAACGGCATGGTCGGCGTCGGCTACGGGAAGGCCAAAGAGGTCCCCGCCGCCATCGCCAAGGGTGTCGAGGAGGCGAAGAAGAACTTCTTCCGCGTCCCCCGCATCCAGGGCACGATCACGCACCGGGTCCAGGGCGAGGAGGCCGCCGGCGTGGTGCTGCTGCGCCCGGCCGCGCCCGGTACCGGTGTTATCGCCGGCGGTCCGGTGCGCGCCGTGCTGGAGTGCGCCGGTATCCACGACGTGCTGAGCAAGTCCCTGGGGTCCTCCAACCCGCTCAACATCGTGCACGCCACGGTCGCGGCGCTCAAGGACCTCAACCAGCCCGAGGAGATCGCGGCCCGCCGCGGTCTGCCCATCGAGGACGTGGCCCCGGCCGCGATGCTGCGCGCCCGCGCCGAGGCGAAGGCGGGTGCCTGAGCATGGCGAACAAGCTGAAGATCACCCAGGTCCGGTCCAAGATCGGCGGGAAGCAGAAGCAGCGCGACAGCCTGCGGTCGCTGGGACTGCGGAAGATCGGCTCGTCCGTGGTGCGTGAGGACAGCCCCTCGGTCCGCGGGCAGATCAACGTCGTCGCGCACCTCGTGAGCGTCGAGGAGGTCGACGAATGAGCGACTACACGCCCGACGAGCCGCTGAAGCTGCACCACCTGCGGCCGGCTCCGGGCTCCAACAAGGCCAAGACCCGCAAGGGTCGCGGCGAGGCGTCCAAGGGCAAGACCGCGGGCCGCGGCACCAAGGGCACCAAGGCCCGCTCCACGGTGCCGTTCGGCTTCGAGGGCGGCCAGATGCCCCTGATCCGGCGGATCCCCAAGCTCAAGGGCTTCAGCAACGCCCGGTTCAAGACCACCTACCAGGTGGTGAACCTCGACCGGCTGAGCGAGCTGTTCCCCGAGGGCGGCGAGGTCACCGTCGAGAGCCTGGTCGCCAAGGGCGCGGTCCGCAAGAACCAGCCCGTCAAGGTCCTGGGCGAGGGCGAGATCTCGGTGGCCGTCCAGGTCACCGCGGACGCGTTCTCCGCCTCGGCCAAGGAGAAGATCACCGCGGCCGGTGGCAGCGTCACCGAGCGGTAGGGACTCCGCTCCCGTCGCGCGTGTTCGGGCGCTCGCCGGCCCGCCCTCTGGGCGGGAACCGGCGGGCGCCCCCGCGCGTTCGGCCGGGGGTTGAGGTAGGTTCGGTACCACGCCCGAGGCGCCGTCGCCCGGACACGGTACGGACACCAGACGTGACCCGGAGTTACCTCGGGCAACCGCATCCCCCTGCGATTGGCTGTTACAGTGCGATACTGCTTGACCGACGACCTCACAGCGCCGGGGCCGCGCCCCGGCCTGACGATCTACGACGATTCAGGATCGGCCGCGATGTCTGGAACCGGTTCCGCCGCCGAAACCTCGCAGGAGGAGACGTGCTAGGTGCGTTCGTCCGTGCGTTCCGCACGCCTGACCTGCGTAACAAGCTGCTGTTTACGCTGTTCATCCTGACCATCTTCCGGCTGGGCGCGGTCATCCCGGCACCGGGTATCAACTCCGCGGCCATCAGGGAGCAGCTTGAGGCGGTGCAGGCGCAGGACTCCACCGGGGTCTTCACGCTGCTCAACGTCTTCAGCGGCGGCGCGCTGTTCCAGCTGGCGGTGTTCGCGCTGGGCATCATGCCCTACATCACCGCGAGCATCATCATCAACCTGCTGACGGTGGTCATCCCGCGGCTGGAGGCCCTCAAGAAGGAGGGCCAGGCCGGGCAGGGCAAGATCACCCAGTACACGCGCTACCTCACCCTGGCCCTGGCGGTGCTTCAGGCGTCCAGCATCGTGGCCATGGCGCGCACCGGGCAGCTGTTCCAGGGGCAGATCCCGGTCAGCAGCTACATGCCCAACCAGGACCCGCTGACCCTGGTCACCATCGTCGTCGTGATGACCGCCGGCACCGGTGTCATCATGTGGTTCGGCGAGCTGATCACCGAGCGCGGCGTGGGCAACGGCATGTCGCTGCTGATCTTCACCACGGTCGTGGCGGGCTTCCCCTCGGGCATGACCACCATCTTCCAGGAGCAGGAGACCTGGGTCTTCGCGCTCATCTGCGTGGCGGGCCTGGTGCTCATCACCGGCGTGGTGTTCATCGAGCAGGCCCAGCGCCGCATCCCGGTGCAGTACGCCAAGCGCATGGTCGGCAAGCGCATGTACGGCGGCACCTCCACCTACATCCCGCTGAAGGTCAACCAGGCCGGCATCATCCCGGTGATCTTCGCGACATCGCTGCTGTACCTCCCGCAGCTCGCGGTGGGCCTGATCGGCCCGGAGTCGACCAACCCGGTCGTCGAGTTCCTCAACACCTACTTCGTGACCGGCACGCACCCCGTGTACATGGCCACGTTCTTCCTGCTGATCATCGGGTTCGCGTTCTTCTACGTGTCCATCACGTTCAACCCCGCTGAAGTCGCCGACAACATGAAGAAGTACGGTGGGTTCATCCCGGGTATCCGGCCCGGGCGTCCGACCGCCGAGTACCTCGACCACGTGTTGACCCGGCTGACGACTCCCGGTTCGCTCTACCTGGCGGTGATCGCCCTCCTGCCGATGGTCGCGCTCGGAGCCTCCGGCGCGATGCAGAACTTCCCGTTCGGCGGGACGAGCATCCTGATCATGGTCGGTGTCGGGCTGGACACGGTGAAACAGATCGAGAGCCATCTCCAGCAGCGGAACTACGAAGGTTTCTTGCGATAGTGCGTGCCGTATTGGTGGGTCCTCCGGGTGCCGGTAAAGGCACCCAGGCCCAGATCCTGGCGTCCGAATTGTCCATCCCGAAGGTGTCCACAGGCGACATCTTCCGTGCCAACGTGAGCGGCGGCACAGAACTAGGTAAGCAGGCCAAGGCCTACATGGACCGCGGCGACCTCGTCCCCGACGAGGTCACCAACGCGATGGTCCGCGACCGCCTGGCCCAGCAGGACGCCCAGGGCGGATTCCTGCTCGACGGGTTCCCGCGCAACGTCGCGCAGGCCGAGACCCTCAACAAGATCCTCGACGACCTGGGGGAGCGGCTCGACGCCGTCCTGGAGTTGAAGGTCGACGAGGAGGAGATTGTCAAGCGGCTGTCGGGCCGCCGGTCGTGCCGCAACTGCAACAACGTGCAGCACGTGGTCTACGACCCGCCCGCGACCGAGGACGTGTGCGACGTCTGCGGCGGGGAGCTGTTCCAGCGCGAGGACGACCGCGAGGAGGTCGTCCGGCACCGCCTGGACGTCTACCACGAGCAGACCGAGCCGCTGGTGTCCTTCTACGCCAACGAGGGCATCCTGGTGACCATCGAGGCCACCGGACCGGTCGACGAGGTCACCGCGCGCGCCAAGGCCGCCCTGCGGAACGGCTCCTGATGTTCCGCAGGTCCGACCCTGCCGTGCAGCTCAAGACCCCCGCCGAGATCGCGAGGATGCGCGAGGCGGGCAAGGTGGTGGCGCGCACCCTCGACCTGCTGCGTTCCGCGGTGCGGCCGGGGGTCAGCACGCTCGACCTCGACGCGATCGCCGAGGAGTCCATCCGCGGCGCCGGCGCGGTGCCGTCGTTCAAGGGCTACCACGGGTTCACCGGCTCCATCTGCGCGTCGGTGAACGAGGAGGTCGTGCACGGCATCCCGCGCGCCGACAAGGTGCTCGCCGAGGGCGACCTGATCTCCATCGACTGCGGCGCCATCCTCGACGGCTGGCACGGCGACTCCGCCATCACGGTGGCCGTCGGCGAGGCCCGCCCCGAGGACGCCCGGCTGCTGGAGGCGTGCGAGGAGTCCATGTGGGCCGGCATCGCCGAGCTGCGGCCGGGCAACCGCCTGGGCGACGTCGGGGCCGCCATCGACGGCTGCCTGCGCTCGCGCGGCCGGTTCGGCAACGTCCAGGAGTACGGCGGCCACGGCATCGGCACCGAGATGCACATGGACCCGCACGTGCTCAACTACGGGCGGCGCGGCAAGGGGATCGAGCTGGTCGAGGGCATGTGCCTGGCGATCGAGCCGATGGCCAACGCCGGCACCCGCCACGTGCTCCAGCTGGAGGACGGCTGGACCGTGGTCACCCGCGACGGCGCGCGCTCGGCGCACTTCGAGCACTCGGTGGCCATCACCGCGCAGGGCCCCCTGGTGCTGACCGCCCGCGAGGAGAACCGCGCGCGGATCGCCGAGCTGGGCTGGCCCGACCCCGGGTTCTAGCCGGCGGCCGGCGCCCGGCCCGCGCGGCGGACCGGGGGCGGCCGGCCGGGGGCGGCGGGGCGGCCTTCGCGGGCCGGGCGAACCGGTCCGCGGGCGGGCGGAGTGGCCTACGATAGGGGACGCGGGTGCGGGTCCGGCCCGCGTTCGGACATAGGAGTCTTCGGCCACTCCGGTTAGGAAGGTGCGCGATGTCCGAGTCCTCGCCCGAAGTCCGGGCCTCGGACGCCGACCGCGACCGCGTCGCGAAGCTGCTCCAGGAGCACTTCGCCCAGGGGCGGCTCGACAGCGACGAGTTCAGCACCCGGCTGGAGCGCGCCTACAAGGCCCGCGTCCTGGGCGACCTCGTTCCGCTCACCGAGGACCTCCCCGAGCACGACCTCGCCGACCTCCCGGCCGACCCGCCCAAGCCGCCGCCGCTGGGCGCCGCGGGCGTGCTGCGCGACCCCGCGCTCGCCATCCCGTGGGCGATGTGGGCGGGGGTGAACGTCCTGTGCTTCACCATCTGGCTGATCCTGTTCGCCACCGGAACAACCGAGGGCTATCCGTGGTTCCTCTGGGTGCTGGGACCCTGGGGGATCGTGCTGGGCTTCATCACCGTGGCGCTGGCGGCCACCGACCGCGGCGGCCAGGGCGGCCCGAGCGGCCGGCCCTAGAACGTCTCCGCCGCCCGACCCCCGTGCCGCGCTCCGGCGGCCCGCGCACCCCCGGCCGGGCGTGTCGGCAGCACGCGGGCGAACAGGTAGACTGGGTGGGCCCACACTCGGGCTGTTGGGTCGGGCTGCCTTTGTCGCGTCCGTGCGGTCCTCGCGCGTATGCTGTTGCAGTTGACCTGATTTCTCAGTGTTAGCAGTTCACCTAGCTTCAGCAGATCCCGGGCGACCTGCCCGGGTCATTACGTATGTTCCCCCGCGCCCGCGCGGGGTGTTCCGGTGGAGGATATGGCTAAGAAAGACGGCGCCATCGAGATCGAGGGCTCCGTTATCGAGTCCCTACCCAACGCTATGTTCCGAGTGGAGCTCGACAACGGGCACAAGGTCCTTGCCCACATCAGCGGCAAGATGCGGATGCACTACATCCGCATCCTTCCCGACGACCGCGTGGTCGTGGAGCTGAGTCCGTACGACCTCACTCGCGGACGCATCGTTTACCGCTACAAGTAGTCCGCCGAACGTCGCCGGTCGCGCGCCGGCGGCCACGGGGCCGGACGAGTTCCATGAGTTCGGAGCCACTATGAAGGTCAAGCCGAGCGTCAAGAAGATCTGCGCGAAGTGCCGAGTGATCCGCCGCCACGGCCGGATCATGGTCATCTGCTCGGACCCGCGCCACAAGCAGCGCCAGGGCTAGCAGACCGCACCGCCCTCGCTGCGCACGTTCTTGCACGCCTGAGATGAAGTGCGCCGGCGCCCGCGCCGGCGGACGAGATGCCGCACGCCCGTCCCGGGCCCGATGCGGCGGCAACCGCGAAGATCCTGTCCCGCTTCCGCCCCATGCGCGCCGCATGCGGACGGGAGAACCCCCGGTCGGAGGCCGGGGCCTCGTCGATTGGGCGACGAGAGGGCAATGGGACGGGAACCACCTCCGCAGATATGTGAGGAGTTCGCCCATATGGCACGCATTGCCGGCGTCGACCTCCCCCGCGACAAGCGGGTGGAGATCGCTCTTACCTACGTCTACGGGATCGGCCGCACCCGCGCCGTCGAGACCCTGAAGAACACCGGTGTGAACCCGCAGACCCGCGTCCACCAGCTGAGCGAGGACGAGCTCGTCAAGCTCCGCGAGTGGATCGACGGCAACTACCAGGTCGAGGGTGACCTCCGGCGCGAGGTCCAGGCCGACATCCGCCGCAAGATGGAGATCGGCTGCTACCAGGGCATCCGCCACCGTCGCGGGCTCCCGGTGCACGGGCAGCGCACGCAGACCAACGCGCGCACCCGCAAGGGCAAGAAGAAGACCGTGGCCGGCAAGAAGAAGGTCGGCAAGAAGTAGTAGTCCGGTCCGGGCGGGGCGGCCGCTGCCCCTTCGCGCACGCCGCCCGCCGCCCGGTTTCCGCCATCGGACCGATGATCTTGGGAGTTTTCAGGTATGCCGCCTAAGGGCCGTCAGGGCGCAGCGCGCAAGGTGCGCCGCAAGGAAAAGAAGAACATCGCCCACGGGCACGCTCACATCAAGAGCACGTTCAACAACACCATCGTGAGCATCACCGACCCCACGGGCGCGGTGATCTCGTGGGCGAGTTCCGGGCAGGTCGGGTTCAAGGGCTCGCGCAAGTCCACCCCGTTCGCCGCGCAGATGGCCGCCGAGGCCGCCGCGCGCCGCGCCCAGGAGCATGGGGTGCGCAAGGTCGACGTCTTCGTGAAGGGCCCGGGCTCGGGCCGCGAGACCGCGATCCGCTCGCTCACCGCCACCGGCCTTGAGGTCGGCTCGATCCAGGACGTCACGCCGGTTCCGCACAACGGCTGCCGTCCGCCCAAGCGCCGCCGGGTCTGACCCGCAGGCGTATCGCCGCGCCGCCCTCCCCGCCTCGGCGGGGCGGGGCGCGGGCGGGTGACACCGGGTCCCGCGGCCGCGGGACCCGCTCAGTGGCCGTCATATAGCGGGCGGCCCGGGGAAAGGAAACACCGACCATGTTGATCGCTCAGCGTCCCACGCTGTCCGAGGAGAGCCTCGGCGAGTTCCGGTCCAAGTTCGTGATCGAACCGCTGGAGCCGGGCTTCGGGTACACCATCGGCAACTCGCTGCGGCGCACGCTGCTGTCCTCCATCCCGGGGGCGGCGGTCACCAGCATCCGCATCGAGGGCGTCGAGCACGAGTTCACCACCGTGCCGGGTGTCAAGGAAGACGTCACCGAGCTCATCCTCAACCTCAAGGGCCTGGTCGTCAGCTCCGAGCACGACGAGCCGGTCCTGATGTACCTGCGCAAGCAGGGCCCCGGTGTGGTCACCGCCGCCGACATCGCGCCGCCGGCGGGCGTCGAGGTGCACAACCCCGACCTCCACATCGCCACCCTCAACAGCAAGGGCAAGCTGGAGATGGAGCTGACGGTCGAGCGCGGCCGCGGCTACGTCTCGGCGACGCAGAACAAGCAGCCGGGGCAGGAGATCGGCCGCATCCCGATCGACTCGATCTACTCGCCGGTGCTGCGTGTCACCTACAAGGTCGAGGCCACGCGTGTCGAGCAGCGCACCGACTTCGACCGGCTCATCGTGGACATCGAGACCAAGCCGAGCATCCGCCCGCGCGACGCCGTCGCCAGTGCGGGTAAGACGCTGGTCGAGCTGTTCGGCCTGGCCCGGGAGCTGAACGTCGACGCCGAGGGCATCGACATGGGTCCGTCCCCGACGGACGCCGCCCTGGCCGCCGACCTCGCGCTGCCGATCGAGGACCTCAACCTCACGGTGCGGTCCTACAACTGCCTCAAGCGCGAGGGCATCCACAGCGTCGGCGAACTGGTGGCCCGCTCCGAGCAGGACCTGCTGGACATCCGCAACTTCGGCGCGAAGTCCATCGAAGAGGTCAAGCAGAAGCTGATCGACATGGGCCTGTCCCTCAAGGACTCCCCGCCCGGGTTCGACCCCAGCAGCGCGGCCGACTCGTACGGCTCCGACGAGGAAGACGACGCCTTCGTCGAGACCGAGCAGTACTAGAAGCTTGCAGACCTCAGAAGGCCGGGAGACCGCCTTCGCCGCCCAAGGCCCCCCGCCGCGTACGGGAACACGCCGCGGGGGACCGCACCACTAGGAGAACCACAATGCCCACGCCAACGAAGGGGCCCCGTCTGGGTGCCGGGCCGGCACACGAACGGCTCATGCTGGCGAACCTGGCGACCTCGCTGTTCCAGCACGGCCGCATCAAGACCACCGAGGCCAAGGCCAAGCGCCTGCGCCCCTACGCCGAGAAGCTGATCACCCTCGGCAAGCGCGGGGACCTGCACGCGCGCCGCCTGGTGCTGGCCAAGATCACCGACAAGGCGGTCGTGCACGAGCTGTTCACCGAGATCGGCCCGCGCTACGAGAACCGGCCCGGCGGCTACACCCGCATCACCAAGATCGGTCCGCGCAAGGGCGACAACGCCCCCATGGCCGTGATCGAGCTGGTCGAGGCCGGCCCGGCGACCCCGCCGGCCGCCAC
Organism: Streptomonospora nanhaiensis; assembly: GCF_013410565.1. Classification (NCBI taxonomy): domain Bacteria; kingdom Bacillati; phylum Actinomycetota; class Actinomycetes; order Streptosporangiales; family Nocardiopsidaceae; genus Streptomonospora; species Streptomonospora nanhaiensis. The sequence continues at coordinate 2,961,232 of NZ_JACCFO010000001.1, read as the reverse complement.
CCGCCGCGCGGGCGAGGAGAGCGAGCAGGCCACCGAGTCCGCCGCCACCTCCGAGACCGCCGAGCAGGAGGTCCCGGCCCAGGAGCAGGCCCAGGGCGCCGACGACGCGGCCGCGGCCGACGACACCGCCGAGGCCAAGGCCGACGCGGAGGAGTCGGCCAAGGACGAGGACTCCGGCGACAAGAAGTAGCGCGCGGCGTAACGCGGCGCGAGGTGCGGCGCGCGGCCGGTCGGTTCGGGGCCGGCGCGCGGTCGCGTGTGCGGTGCCCGGTCCCGGTGGGGCCGGGCACCGCTTGCGTTGGGGGCGCCGGCGGTGCGAGAAGCATGCCGGGAGCGCCCGGAGGGGCCGCGCACGGGCGCGGCGCGGCCGGCGCCCGGCGGGGCGGCCGGATCACGACAGGCCTGCGGAGGCGAGGATGGACGCGGACACGGCGGCGGAGCACGGCGGGCCCCGGGAGGGCGCCGGCGGCCCCGTGGTGCGGCTGCGGCTGGACATCTCCTACGACGGGACCGACTTCTCCGGCTGGGCCGACCAGCCGGGGCGGCGCACCGTCCAGGGCGAGCTTGAGGCCGCCCTGGCGCGCGTGCTGCGGCTGGAGTCGCCCCGGCTGACCGTGGCGGGACGCACCGACGCCGGGGTGCACGCCCGCGGCCAGGTGGCGCACCTGGACGTCCCCGCGCCGGTGTGGGCGGCGGAGGCGGACCGGCTGCTGCGCCGCCTGGCGGGCGTGCTGCCGCCCGACGTGCGGGTGCGCGCGGTGGCGGCCGCGCCGGAGGGCTTCGACGCCCGGTTCTCGCCGCTGTACCGCCGCTACGCCTACCGCGTGAGCGACGCCCCCGGGGGCGTCGACCCGCTGCTGCGGCGGCACGTGCTGTGGAACCGGCGCCCCCTCGACGTCGACCGCATGAACGAGGCCGCCGCCGCGCTGCTGGGCGAGCACGACTTCGCCGCCTACTGCCGCAGGCGCGAGGGCGCCACGACCGTGCGCGAGCTGCTGCGGCTGGACTGGGCGGTGGAGGCGGAGCACCTGTACACCGCGACCGTCCAGGCCGACGCGTTCTGCCACAACATGGTGCGCGCCCTGGTGGGCGCGCTGCTGGCGGTGGGCGAGGGCCGGCGGGAGCCGGACTGGCCGCGCCGGGTGCTGGCGGCCGGGGTCCGCGACTCCGGCGTGCACGTGATCCCGCCGCACGGACTCACCCTGGAGGAGGTCCGCTACCCCCCGCCCGGGGAGCTGGCGGCCCGGGCCAGGGCCACCCGCCGCGTCCGCACCCTGTCCGCCGCGCCGAAGGCCTGAGCCCGCGGGGGCGCCCGGCCGGCCGGGGCCGCTGACACGTGTGCCCCCGGTGCCGGAGCGGCGCCGGGGGCACGTCGGACGCAGGCGTCAGGCGGACTGCTCGCCGAGCGACTCCAGGGGGACCTCCAGGAACCCCTCGCTGATCTCGGCCATCTGCTCCGCGCGGCTCTCGTTCACGCGGCCGTCGCTGCCCGCGGCCAGGGAGAACAGCAGGTAGGGGCCCCAGCGGGCGCCCGCGCCGTGGCCGCCGGCGATGTCCATGCGCTCGGCGCCGCTGCCCTCCTCGCCCTGGAGGCCGGCGAACCACTGGGCCGCCCCGAGGTCCTGGGCGTCCTGGGCGCTCTGCGCCTCGTCGGGGCTGCCCATCGCGGCGATGCCCACCGTGACGGCCGTGGTCTGGTCCTCGTTGACGTAGGTGGCCCGCACGATCTGCTGGCAGTTGTTGTCGGTGAGGACCCCGCCGTAGTCGCCGTGGGCGGCGGTGTCGCACGCGTCGGTGTCGTCGGTGATGCTCAGCGTGTAGGGCTCGCCCGCGACCTCGACGGAGTTGGGGAACAGGTCGCCGGTCTCCAGGGTCGCCGGGGTGTCGGGGGCGTCGGCCGACTCGCCGCCGGAGCCGCCGAGGCCTCCGGTGGCCAGGAAGAACGCGCCGCCGCCCGCCACCAGGAGCAGCACGAGGAACCCGGCGGCCATCATGAGCACGCGCGGCATGCGGGAGCGTTCGCCGTAGTCGTCGTCATCGTCGTCGGCGATGGCCGACAGGTCGATCTCGGCGGTGGTGGAGCCGCCCCTGCGGCGCGGTGCGGCGTCGTCGCGGAACATCGGGCGGCCGCCGAACTCGTCGTCGACCTTGTTGATCGCCTGGGTGGCGTCCTCGTCGGCGACCGCGTTGATGTTCTGGGTCTGGGCGCCCGCGTCGGCGGGGAAGAGCGGCTCCTCCTCGACGTCGGCGGGCGTGGGCGTGCCCGGCGCCACGACGCGCCCCTGGAGCGGCTGGTTGGGGTTGGGCGGCGGGCCCTGGGGGCCGGGCGGCCGCTGGGGGTGGCCCTGCGGGCCCATGCCCCCGGCGGGCGGCTGCTGCGGTGCGCCCATGGGCGGGCGCGGACCGGTGGGCGCGCCCATGCCCGCCGCGGCGGCTCCGGCCGCGCCGGGGACGGCGCCGGGCGGCGGCTGCGGCGGGCGCTGCTGCCCGGGGGCGCCCGGTCCGGCGCCGGGCCGGGCGCCGGGCGCGGCGGGCAGGCTCGGGAGCTGGGGCAGCGCGGCCTGCGGCGGTCGGCCGGGGTGCGGGCCGGTGGGCGGCACGCCGGGTCCGGGTGCTCCGGGGTGGCCCTGGGGGACCGGCTGCCCCGGCTGCGGGGGGCGGCCCGGCGGGACGGGGCGGCCCTGCGGGCCGGTCGGCGGGGCGCCCTGCGGTGCGGCCTGGGGACCGGGCGCGCCCTGCGGGCCGCCGGGGGCCTGGGGGCCGCTGCGCGGCGCTCCGGGGGCCATGGACGGCCCGCCGCCGGTGGGCACCCGGTAGGGGGAGTGCGGACCCGAGGGGGACGGCGGCACCGGGGCCGGGCCGCCGGTGGGCGGTCCGCCCTGGAAGGACTGCTGCGGGCCCGACATGGCGTGCTGGCCGCCCGTGGCCGGGCGCTGGGGGGCCTGCGGCCCGGAGGGCCCGGCCGCCGGGTGCGCGGGCTGGCCGCCGGTGGGGATCCGGTAGGGGGTCTGCGGGCCGGGCCCGGGCGCGTCCCCGGGCTGCGGAGGCTGCCCGGGGCGGCCGGGCCCCTGGTGCCCGAGGTCGGAGAGCGGCCGCTGCCCGCCGCTGGGCTGCTGGGGGCCGGCGGGCGGGTGGGGCGGGCGCGGAGCGGTCCCCGGCGCGCCGAGCGGGCTGTGCGGGCCGCCGGTCGGGGCCGCCGGCAGACCGGGGATCGCGGGGGCGCCGTTGGCGGGGCGCGGCGGGCCGGCGGCCGCGTCCGGGCCGGGTCCGAAGGGCGGCACCTGGCCGCCGGAGGGCGCCGCGCCGTAGGCGGCCTGGGGACCGGAGGGGCCCGCGTGCGGCGGGCCGGCGATCGGCCCGCCGGTCAGCGGCATGGTCGGGAAGCCGCCGGGCGGCGCCTGGCCGGGCGCGGGGCCGCCCAGGAGGTCTCCCTCTCCCGCCGCGGGCGCGGGGTGGAGCGGCGGCTGCGGGCCGCGGGTCCGCTCCGCGGACTCCGGGGTCGCGGCGGTGTGCCGCGCTTCGGGCCGGCCGTCAGGGCCGGGGCGGCCGTCGTTCGGCTCATTCGGATGCGGTGCGATGGCGGTACTCCGGAGGATGTCCTGGGCGGGGGTGGGCGGGTTCGGCGCGGGCGGGGCCGGGCGCCGCGGACCGGTGGGCCGCGGTCGGTCGGGGCGCCGTCGGGGCCGGGGCGCGGGCGCGGGGTGGAGCGGGCGGGTGCCGGGTGGTCCGTCCTGTGGTCCGGACCGGTCGAGGGTGCCGGCAGAGGATAGCCCGTCGCCGCGGCGGAGCGCCGCGCCGGCCCCGGGCGCGGTGGGCGGGCGGGTGCTCGGGGGCGTGCGGCCCGTCGCGGCGGGCGCGACCGCGTCCTATCCGACTGTAGCGCCCGGTTCGGGGCGAGGGGGGCCTTATGTCATGGATCCTCCGGTCCGGTGTGGGCCCGTGTGGAGCGGTGTTCCGGCGCCGCGCGCAGGTGGTACGGCCAAAGCACTCCCCGGGCAAGGCATAATGAGATGTGGAGTATTCACGCGTCGCCGTGCCGCTGCGGGTTCAGACACGATCGAGTGTATGATCATCGGTCGTTTTGACCAGGGGTGCGCCCGGCCGATAGAATATTCCGTCGTTGTGCGTTGAGTTGCCGTGGGTTCCCAGACCATCCACTTGGGCGCCGATCACGCATCATCGTCCGCACTCACCCGTCGGCTGACCGCCCGCGCAGGCGCGGCAGCCGGACCAGTAATTCGAGTTTTCCATCTCCGTTCGCGGGGATGGGCCCCGCCGACTGAGACGAAGGCTTACGATCGTGCGCACATACAGCCCTAAGCCCAGCGATGTCCAGCGTCAGTGGCACGTCATCGACGCCAGCGATGTCGTGCTCGGCCGGCTGGCCGCCCACGTCGCCACGCTGCTCCGAGGCAAGCACAAGACCTACTACGCGCCCCACATCGACACCGGCGACTTCGTGATCATCGTGAACGCCGGCAAGGTGGCGCTGACCGGTGACAAGCTCCAGCAGAAGCGCGCCTACCGGCACTCCGGCTACCCCGGCGGTCTGCGTTCCGTGGCCTACGGCGACCTGCTTGAGAAGTACCCCGAGCGCGCCATCGAGAAGGCCGTCAAGGGCATGCTCCCCAAGGGCTCCCTCGGCCGCAAGATGGCCAAGAAGCTCAAGGTGTACGCCGGCGCGGAGCACCCGCACCAGGCCCAGCAGCCGGTGCCCTACGAGATGAAGAAGATCCAGCAGCCCGCCTAGGCGTTCGCGAGACCTGAAGGAAGTACGAGGAGAACCGTGGTCGAGCCCACCGGTATCGAAGACGTGGCAACCGAGGAGAACTCCGAGGAGTTCCCCGCCGAGTACACCACCGAGACCCCCGAGTCCGCCGGTGCGGGGTACGTCCCCACCGCCGCCGGCCCCGGCTCCGGCACGGGTCGCCGCAAGACGGCGATCGCGCGCGTGCGCATCCTGCCGGGCTCCGGCGAGTGGCGTATCAACGGCAAGCCGCTGGAGGCCTACTTCCCGGACAAGGTGCACCAGCAGCTCATCAAGGAGCCCCTGGTCGCGCTGAGCCTCGAGGGTGCCTACGACGTCTTCGCCCGGATCAACGGCGGCGGCCCCAGCGGCCAGGCCGGCGCGCTGCGCCACGGGCTGGCCCGCGCCCTCGCCGGGCTGGACCCCGAGAACTTCCGCCCGGTCCTGAAGAAGGCCGGCTACCTCACCCGCGACGACCGCGAGGTCGAGCGGAAGAAGGCCGGTCTCAAGAAGGCCCGCAAGGCTCCGCAGTACTCCAAGCGCTAAAGCGCTCGGCCGCGATGCCGCTGCCGCGTTCGGCCGGCGCATCCGGTCTTGGCCCGCCCGCCCCCGCTCCGCGGGGGGCAGGGCGGGCCATACCTTTTTCCACCGTTCCACCGGTCACCGGCCGGTGCGGGGGATGCGGGCGGACCACGTCGCCGGTGGGATGGTGTGCCCTGTCCGCGCGCAGGCCCCGTTCTCTCACTGCGACACTGTCCTTCCGGTCCGCGAGGGCCATCCCAGACGAAGGGGCGATTGGTTCGTGACTCGGCTGTTCGGTACTGACGGAGTCCGCGGGGTCGCCGGACGCGACCTCACCGCCAAGCTGGCGCTGGAGCTGTCCGCGGCCGCCGCGCGGGTGCTGCCCGGCGCCGCCCGCGAGGGCGCGCGCCCCACCGCGGTCGTCGGCCGCGACCCCCGGGCCTCCGGGGAGTTCCTGGAGGCGGCCGTGGTCGCCGGACTCGCCGGCGCCGGCGTCGACGTCGTCCGGCTGGGCGTGCTGCCCACGCCGGCCGTCGCCTTCCTCACCGAGGAGCTGGACGCCGACTTCGGTGTCATGCTGTCGGCCAGCCACAACCCCGCCCCCGACAACGGGATCAAGTTCTTCGGCCGCGGCGGGCACAAGCTCGCCGACGCGGTCGAGGACGAGATCGAGGCCGCGCTGGCCGACCCCGCGCCGGGTGCGGTGGGCGCCGGGGTCGGGCGGGTCACCGACGCCCTCGACGGCGCCGAGCGCTACATCCGCCACGTGGTGGACTCCCTGCCGCACCGCCTGGACGGCCTGCGGGTCGTGGTGGACTGCGCCAACGGCGCGGCCTCCGAGGTGGCCCCCGAGGCGCTGCGCCGCGCGGGCGCCGAGGTCATCGCGATCCACGACACCCCCGACGGGCTCAACATCAACGACGACTGCGGCTCCACCCACATGGAGCGGCTCCAGGCGGAGGTGCGCCGCCACGGCGCCGACGCCGGCCTGGCCCACGACGGCGACGCCGACCGCTGCCTGGCGGTGGCCGCCGACGGCTCGGTCGTCGACGGCGACCAGATCCTGGGCATCCTGGCGCTGGAGCTGCAGGAGGCGGGCCGCCTGGCCAAGGACACGCTCGTCGTCACGGTGATGTCCAACCTCGGCCTGAAGCTGGCCATGCAGGAGGCCGGGATCGCCGTGGTGGAGACCCCGGTGGGCGACCGCTACGTGCTGGAGGCCATGCGCGAGGGCAGCTTCTCGCTGGGCGGCGAGCAGTCGGGCCACGTGGTGCTGCTGGAGCACGCCGCCACCGGCGACGGCCTGCTGACGGGCCTGCACCTGCTGGCCGCCATGAGCCGGCGCGGGCAGGCCCTCGCCGAGCTGGCGAAGGTCATGACGCGGCTGCCGCAGGTGCTGATCAACGTGCGCGGCGTGGACAAGGCCCGCGCCAAGACGTCGGCGGCGCTGGCCGACGCCGTCGCCGCCGCGGAGGCCGAGCTGGGCGGTACCGGCCGGGTGCTGATCCGGCCCAGCGGCACCGAGCCGATGGTGCGGGTGATGGTCGAGGCCGCCGCCGAAACGCACGCCCAGGAGGTCGCCGAGCGCCTGGCGGGCGTGGTCCGGGCCGACCTCGCCGTCGCCGCCGAGTAGGGCGCCGAGCGCCCCGTCCGGCGCCCTAGCGGTGCTCCGGGGCGCCGACACGACGAGGGGCGGACCGCCCGCCGCGGTCCGCCCCTCGTCGTGTCCGGCGGGCGGCGGCCCCGAGCGGGGCCGCCGCCCGCGCCTATTCCACGGTCACGCTCTTGGCGAGGTTGCGCGGCTGGTCGACGTCGTTGCCCTTGGCCAGCGCCAGCTCGCAGGCGAACACCTGCATGGGGATGGTCGCCACGATCGGCTGGAGCAGCGTGGGCACGGCCGGGATCTCGATCAGCTCGTCGGCGTAGGGCAGCACGTCGGCGTCGCCCTCCTCGGCGATGACGATCGTGCGTGCGCCGCGCGCGCGGATCTCCTGGATGTTGGAGACGATCTTGTCGTGCAGCACCCCGCGCCCCTCGCGCGAGGGCACCACCACGACCACCGGCAGGCCGTCCTCGATCAGCGCGATCGGCCCGTGCTTCAGCTCGCCGGCCGCGAACGCCTCGGCGTGCATGTAGGCCAGCTCCTTGAGCTTGAGCGCGCCCTCCAGAGCCACCGGGTAGCCCACGTGGCGGCCCAGGAACAGCACGGTATCGGCGTTGGCCAGCGACCGCGCGAGGTCCCGCACCGAGCCGACGGTGTCCAGGACCCGCTCGACCTGCTGGGGCATGTTGGCCAGCTGCTCGATGACGGCGTTGATCTCGTCGCCGTACTTGAGGTTGCGCACCTGGGCGAGGTAGAGCCCCACCAGGTAGCAGGCCACCAGCTGGGTGAGGAACGTCTTGGTGGCGGCCACCCCGACCTCGGGCCCGGCGTGGGTGTAGAGCACGCCGTCGGACTCGCGCGGGATGGTGGAGCCGTTGACGTTGCAGATGGCCAGCACGCGGGCGCGCTGCTCGCGGGCGTAGCGCACCGCCATCAGGGTGTCCATGCTCTCGCCCGACTGGGAGATCGCGATGACCAGCGTCTGGCGGTCCAGGATGGGGTCGCGGTAGCGGAACTCGCTGGCGACCTCGACCTCGCACGGGATGCGGCACCAGTGCTCGATCGCGTACTTGGCGATCAGGCCGGCGTGGTAGGAGGTGCCGCACGCGATGATGACGATCTTCTCGATGTCGCGCAGCTCCGAGGGCGCCAGGCGCATCTCGTCCAGGGTGAGGGTGCCGTCGACGCCGACGCGGCCCAGGAGGGTGTCGGCCACCGCCTGCGGCTGCTCGACGATCTCCTTGAGCATGAAGTAGTCGTAGCCGCCCTTCTCGGCGGCGGAGGCGTCCCAGTCGACGTGGTACTCGCGGACCTCGGCGGGGTTGCCGTCGTAGTCGGTGACGGTGATGGAGTCGCGGCGCAGCTCCACCACCTGGTCCTGGCCCAGCTCCACGGCGTCGCGGGTGTGGGCGATGAACGCGGCCACGTCGCTGGCCAGGAAGTTCTCGCCGTCGCCGCGGCCGACCACCAGCGGGGAGTTGCGCCGGGCGGCCACGACCAGGTCGGGCTGGCCGACGTACATCGCGACCAGGGTGAACGCGCCCTCAAGCTTGCGGCAGACCGCCCGCATGGCGGCGGGGAGGTCGCCGTCCTGGGCCTTGACCTCCTCGCCGAGCAGGTGGGCGGCCACCTCGGTGTCGGTCTCGGAGGTGAACTTGCAGCCGCGCTCCTCCAGTTCCAGGCGCAGGGAGGCGAAGTTCTCGATGATGCCGTTGTGGATCACGGCCACCCGGTTGTCGTTGTCGACGTGGGGGTGGGCGTTGACGTCGGTCGGCGCGCCGTGGGTGGCCCAGCGGGTGTGCCCGATGCCGATGCCGTCGGCCGAGCGCGGGTGCTCCTCCAGCGCCGCCTTGAGGTTGGCGAGCTTGCCCGCGCGCTTCTCGGTCTCGATCCGGCCGTCGGCCACAACGGCGACGCCCGCGGAGTCGTAACCCCGGTACTCCAACCTTTTGAGGCCGTCCACGACGACTTCGAGCGCCGGTTGCGGCCCGACGTAGCCAACGATTCCGCACATGGCCGCCAGCGTAGCCAATGAACCGGGGTATCCCGACCGTCCTGCGTTCAGACCAATGCACATTTTCCCAGGTAAGGGTATAGACCATTTGGTTGCCCCGGTAAGACCGCGCACGTCAGGCGCCCCGTCCCGGCGCGGCCGGCGGTCCGCGGGCGGCAGATCGCGGAAAGGTAAAAAATCCGCTCTCGTCCGCTTCGCGGCGCCGCCTCCCCCGGTTCCGGTCCGGCCCCGCCCATCCCCGGCCAAAGGTATGGCCAGCACTTCCTCGCCGCACGTGTCCGCGCGGTCGCGCGGTGGCGCGCCCGTTGAGGATCGATGCGTTCGGGGCGAGGGGGAGCCGAGTGGGGAGCGACATGGCGAGCACGGCCAGGCGCGGAGCGGCGCGTGCCGTCCGGGCGGCGGCGGCACTGGTGCTGGTGGGCGGATGGGCGCTGGGCGGCACGGCCGCAGCGGAGACGACGGGCCCCGGCGCGCCGCCCGTCCCTGCGGGGGAGGCCGTCGGCGGGCCGCCGGCGGTGGAGAGCGCGGTCGCACCCGGCGCAACGGACGGGCGGGATCAGGCGGCCGAGTCGGGCGGCCCGGACGGGCCCCCGGCGCCGGAGGCCCCGGCGGAGCCGGGGGCGGCCGACGCCGCCGGGGCGGGCCGGGGCGGCCCGGACGCGCCCGCTGAGCCCACCCCTCGCCCGAGCCGACCGGCGACCCGGACCCGTCGCCCAGCCCCTCGCCCGAGCCGACCGGCGGCCCCGATCCGGGTCCCGGACCCACGCCGGATCCGACCGGCGACCCCGACCTTCCGCCCGGCTACGCCGACGACGGCACGCCGGACACCGGCCTGCCGGTGACCGGCGGGGGCCTGGGCGCGCTGGCGGCGCTGGGGGCCCCGCTCGCCGGTATCGGGCTGGCCCTGCGCCGGCTGTCCGTCCGCTAGGGCGGGCACCGGCCGCGCGCGGCCCCCGGGTCCGCCGCCCCGGGGGCCGCGCGGCGCCGGGCCTATCGCCACCCATCGCCGCCTAAAGATCTGCCCAGTAGTTGATCGCCCTCCGTGTTCGATTGATGACACAGAGGTACGAACCATGTGGATCGTGCCGGTTGCGGGCGCAGGCATCACTGGGGGAGAGACATGGCGAAGGCGACGACACGCGGCACGGCCCGCGTCGTCCGGACGGTGGCGGCACTGGTATTGGCGGGGGGATGGACCCTGGGCGGCACCGCGGCCGCCGGGGCGGTGGAGCCCGGCGGGCCGTCGGGGACCCCCTCGGTGGCGGAGGCGTCACCGCGGGAGCGGCCGGGTGCCCCAAGTCCCGGCGAACCGGGCGGGGCGGGCGCGGAGAGACCCGATGAACCGGGCGGGGCGGGCGCGGAGGCCCCGGGGGGCGCCACCGCGCCGGAGTGGTGGCCCGGGGCGCCCATGACGGGCGGCGCGGATCCGTCCGCGTCGCAACCCGGCGGCGCCGGGCCGGGCGGTCCCGGTGGATTCGGGGCCGGGCCGACCGGGGGCGCGCCCGGCGCCCAGCAGGGGGCGCCGGCCGGGGAGGGCCCCGGGCACGGCGCGGACGACGGCGGCGCGGCCGACCCGCTCGGCGGCGGTGACGGGCACGGGCACGGGTCGCACGCCCGGCTGGAGATCGGCAAGTCGGTCACGCCCGACCCGATGGTCATCGGCGGGAAGGCCGCCTACACCGTGACCGTGACCAGCACGGGGAAGGCCCCGGCGCGCGACGTGGTCGTCACCGACCACCTCGACCCGGCGGTGAAGTACGTCAGCGGCGCCGGCTGCACGGCATCCGGACGGACGGTGACCTGCGGCGGCGAGGGCACCACCATCGCGCCCGGCGACTCCGTCAGCTACACCATCACGGTGCGGGTGGGCTCCGGCACGGCCGCGGGCACCACGATCGTCAACCGGGCCGAGGCGTCGGCGTCCAACGCCAAGAAGGCCACCGTCGAGATCGCCACCAAGACCAAGGGCGGCGACGGGCACGGCGGCCACAAGAAGCGCGCCGACATCGAGGTCGCAAAGACCGCCGACCCGGCCGCGGTGAAGCCCGGCGGCACCGTCGCCTACACGGTGACCGTGCGGAACAAGGGCGCGGCCAAGGCCGTCGACGTCACCGTGAAGGACCCCGTCGGCGGCGAGCACACCACCGTGGTGAGGCAGCCGGAGGAGTGCCGCTCGGGCGGCTCCGGCGGCTCGGGCGTGGTCTGCGACCTGGGCACGCTGAAGCCGGGGGAGTCCGCGGTCCTGGAGTTCACCGTGCGCGTCAAGCGCGGCACCGCCCCGGGCACCCGGATCGCCAACTGCGCGGCCGCCACGACGGGCAGCGAGGAGACCACCACGGACAACAACAAGGCCTGCGCCGAGGTGAAGGTCACGGGCGCGAAGCCCAAGCCCTCGCCGACGCACAGCCCCGAGCCCTCGCACAGCCCCAGCGGCAAGCCCGAGCCCTCGCACAGCCCCACGGCCGGGCCGGTTCCGCCCGCTGACGGCGGCGAGGTCGGCGGTGAGATCCCCGGCGGCGGTGCCGACGCGGGCGGCCCGGCGGCCGGGCTGCCGGTGACCGGCGGCGCCGTCGGCGCGGTGGCCGCCCTGGGCGCGGTGCTCGCCGCCGCCGGGCTCGCCCTGCGGCGGGCGGCGGCCCGCCGGACCGGTGCCCGGCGCGCCGGTCCGGCGGCCGGCCCCGGCCACCTCGGCTGACGCCGAGCCGCTGAGCGCGGCGCCCCGGGCACAGCGCCCGGGGCGCCGCCGTGTCCCCAGGTCAGTGGGTGGCGACCGGCGTCGGCCAGGGGCGGGCCGCAGGTCAGCGGGCGGGCTCGTCTAGTGTGGGGAGACGTGGCGCAGATCAGGAGCGGCTTCTCAACGCCGTACGTGGAACTCGACCGGCAGGCGTGGGCGCAGTTGCGCGACACCACGCCGCTGCCGCTGACCGAGGCCGAACTGGAGGGGCTGCGCGGCACCACCGACCCCACGTCGCTGGACGACGTGCGCGACATCTACCTGCCGCTGTCGCGCCTGCTCAACCTCTACGTCCGCGCCACCCGGCAGCGGCACGGGGCGGTGCGGGACTTCCTCGGCGAGGACGACCGGCCCACGCCCTTCATCATCGGGGTCGCCGGCAGTGTCGCGGTGGGCAAGTCGACCACCGCCCGGCTGCTGCGCAGCCTGCTCGCGCAGTGGCCCGACCACCCCAACGTGGAGCTGGTCAGCACCGACAACTTCCTCTACCCCAACGCGGTGCTGGAGGAGCGGGGGACCATGAACCGCAAGGGGTTCCCCGAGAGCTACGACCGGCGGGCGCTGGTGCGGTTCGTGTCGGAGATGAAGGCCGGGGCGGCCCGGATGGAGATCCCGGTGTACTCCCACCTGGCCTACGACGTGGTGCCGGGGGAGCGGCAGACGGTGCACCGGCCCGACATCCTCATCCTGGAGGGCATCAACGTGCTCCAGCCGCCGCTGCCGGGGCGCCTGGCGGTGGCCGACTTCTTCGACTTCTCCATCTACGTCGACGCCAAGGTGGAGCACATCCGCTCCTGGTACCTGGACCGGTTCCTGGAGCTGCGGCGCACCGCGTTCTCCGACCCGCGCTCCTACTTCCACGCCATGGCGACCACGATCGGCGAGGAGGAGGCGATCGGGTTCGCCTCGGACGTGTGGCGCACGATCAACGAGGTCAACCTGGTCGAGAACATCCTGCCGACCCGGGGCCGGGCGACCCTGGTGCTCTACAAGGGCGGCGACCACGCGGTGCGCCGGGTGCGGCTGCGCAAGACCTGATCGGAGGCGCGGGCGGGCCGCCCGTGGGACCGGCGGGCCCGGACGGGCGCTCAGGCCGACGCGGAGCGGCGCCGCTCGACGTGGCCCCGCTCCCGGGAGCAGGCGGCGAACGGCCCGTTGGCCGAGCGCAGCCGGTCGAGCACCGGGTCGAGGTGGTCGCGGTGCCACACGCCGGGGCCCGAGGGCCCGGCGACCCGGGTGTCGGCGAGTTCGTCGTAGGCCAGCCGCAGCGCGTGCAGGCGGCCGACCGCCTCGTGGTGCTCCCACCAGACGGGGCACCAGGCGGTGCCGTCGGCGGTTTGGCCCAGGGGCTCGCCCACGTAGACCGGCACCAGGAAGTCGTTCACCCACCGCACCAGGTCCGCCAGTTCGCCCTTGTAGGCGTCGCGGGACATGTTGAAGATGAAGGGGGTGGGCTCGGGGCGGTCGTCGGCGGCCTCCTCGGGCCGCGGCGGCGCGGCCAGCTCGCTCAGCTGGGTCTGCAGCCTGATGACGTCGGCCCCGAGCCGGTGCATGGCGTTCTGCAGGTTGGTCACGCGCTCGGAGAGCCCGTCGTCGGTGAGCATGCGGTCGTCTGTGGAGGTCATGCGGCTAGTCCCGTGCTGCTGTCCGTGTCCGGGCGGGGCTCCCGGGCTGTGGGTTCCGTGTCGGGCACCTACCGGGGGCGGTCCCCGGTGCGGTCGTCAGGCTTCCTCCGACGGTACGCCACCGGTGGCGCTGCCGGGTCCGGGCGGTCGCCCCGGCGCGGCGCGGCGGTGCGCGGCGTTGCGGGCGTCCGTACGGCGGGTTCTGACGTGGCGCGATGGGTATGATCCGAAACCGCTGCGGTGGACAGCCGGCAAACTCGCGGACTCGCTGTTACGGGGTGACACGGATGGCTACTCTTGGCGACGAAAACGATCCGACAGCCGAAGGTAGTGAGATGGGCGTGCTCTCCGCGACCGAACCCCAGGCCCAGCCCGCGTCGCCGGCGGAGCCGGGGGAGCCTGCCTTGAACCGGACGTGGCCGTTGCCTCCCCCCGAGGGCTTCACCGCCGACGACCTCGACCGGATCCCGGATCTCCCCCCGCACACCGAGCTCATCGACGGGAGCCTGGTCTTTGTGAGCCCGCAGGCCCTCTTTCACATGCTGGTCATCGACCTGCTGAGGTTTCAGCTGCCGCAGCAGGCGCCCGAGTCCATGCGCGTGCGCCGCGAGATGAGCGTGGTCCTCGGGCCCCGCCAGCGGCCCGAACCCGACATCATGGTCGTCGACGCCGCTGCCGAGGACGGGGTCGACCTCAAGTCCTACGCGGCCGAACACGTGATCCTGGCCGTGGAGGTCGTGTCGCCCGACTCCCAGGAGCGCGACCGCGAACGCAAGCCGCAGCTGTACGCCAAGGCCGGGATCCGGCACTTCTGGCGGATCGAGAACGACGACCACCGGCCGGTGGTCTACGTCTACGAACTCGACCCCGCCACCGGCGCCTATGTCGCCACCGGGATCCACCGCGACCACCTGAAGCTCAGCGTGCCCTTCGACATCGACATCGATCTGGGCGACATCAAGCGGATGTGAGCCTCCGGCGCGGCGGTCCGCCCGGTTTTCCACACCCGGCGGGGTGCGCTCGCGGGAGCCCGGCCGGGTGGGGCATGCTCGGCTGAGCAGGCGCGAACGAGCGGCGATCAGCGAGGAGGCCCCCGTGCGCTACGCACACACGGTCGACACCGTGCGCAAGGCCGAAGGCGGGCTCATGGCCCGGCTCCCCGACGGCACGCTGATGCGGCGGGCGGCGGCGGGGCTGGCCGCCGTCTGCGCGCGGATGCTGCCGCGCACCTACGGCGCGCGGGTGGTGCTTTTGGTGGGCGGCGGCGACAACGGCGGCGACGCCCTCTACGCGGGGGCGCTGCTCGCGCGGCGCGGCGCGGCGGTGCGGGCCGTGCCGGCCGGTTCGCGGGTGCACGAGGGCGGGCTCGCGGCGCTGCGGGGCGCCGGCGGGCGCACCGTGCCCGCGCCCGGGGCCCAGGGCATCGCCGACTCCCCGGCCGCCGCCGACATCGCCGGCGCCGACCTGATCGTTGACGGCCTCGTCGGCATCGGCGGCCGCGGCGGGCTGCGCGCCCCTCACGCCGGGCTGGCGGCCCTGGCGGGCGCGGCCGAGGCCCCCGTGGTCGCCGTCGACCTCCCCAGCGGCATCGACCCCGACACCGGCGCGGTCACCGGGCCCGCCGTGCGCGCCGACGTCACCGTCACCTTCGGCACCCACAAGCCCGGCCTGTTCGTCGACCCCGGCGCCGCCCACGCGGGCGTGGTCGAGTACGTCGACATCGGGCTGGGCCCCGAGCTGCCCGGGCCGCGCCTGGAGTGCCCGCAGCACGCCGACATCGCGGCGCTGCTGCCGCGCCCCACCGCCGAGTCCGACAAGTACCGGCGCGGTGTGCTGGCCATGGCCGTGGGCTCCGACCGCTACCGGGGGGCGGCCGTGCTCGCGGTGGGCGGGGCGCTGCGCATGGGCGTGGGCATGGTCCGCTACGCCGGGTCCCAGGGCGCCGTCGCTGAGGTGCTGCACCACTGGCCCGAGGTCGTGGCCTCCGTCCTTGACCCCATGGACCCCGTGGGGTCGCTGCCGCGCCGCGTGGCCGCGTGGGTGGTGGGCTCGGGGCGCGGCCTGCACCCCGTGGCCGCCGCCGAACTGGAGACCGTGCTGGACAGCCCGCGCCCCGTCCTGGCCGACGCCGACGCCATCACTCTCATCGGCAAGGACCCCCGCCTGCTGCGCGATCGCTCGGCGCCCACGCTGATCACCCCGCACGCCGGCGAGTTGGCGCGGCTGCTGCCCGGCACCGAGCGCGAGGACATCGAGGCGCACCGCCTCGACCACGCCGCCCGCGCGGCCGACGAGTACGGCTGCACGGTGCTGCTGAAGGGCTCCACCACCGTCATCGCCGAACCCGGACACCCCGCGGTCGCCAACCCCACGGGCAGCCCCCTGCTGGCCACGGCCGGCAGCGGCGACGTGCTCGCCGGCATGATCGGCGCCCTGCTCGCGGGCGGGCTCACCCCGCGCGAGGCCGCGGTGTGCGGGGCCTACCTCCACGGCCTGGCGGCCCGCGTGGCCCACGACGGCGCGGCGATCTCGGCCTCCGACCTCTTCGACGCCGTGCCCCGGGCGGTGGCCGCGCTGTCCCCGCGCTGACGCCCGGCGCCCGGGTCGCCGCGCGCCGCGCGGGCGGGCGCGGGTCGGCTCCCGGCGGGGGTCAGGCCCGGGCGGGCCGGGCGGGTTCGGCCTCTCGGCGGGCGGTCAGTTGAGGCCGGGCGGGGGCGCGGCCAGGAGGGCGTGCGCCTTGGCCAGCCCCAGGGCGGCCACGTCGGCGACGAACGTGTCGCCGGGGTCGCGGGCGTCGTGCAGCAGGTCCAGGTCGTCCTCGGTGATCCAGGCCGCCTCGGTGTGCTTGCCGGGTTCCAGGCGGGGGGCGGCCAGGTCGCCGTCCACGGACACCAGGTAGTCGACCTCGTGCCGGGGCACGCCGTCGTCGGGGGTCCAGACCAGCCGGTGGAGTTCGGCCAGCACCCCCGCCAGTGTCCAGCCCGTCTCCTCGGCGATCTCGCGGCACATGGCCTCGGCCATGGTCTCGCCGGGTTCGACGTGGCCGCCGACGAGGTCCCAGCAGCCGGGGAACAGCCGCCGGTCGGGCGAGCGGCGCTGCACGAAGACCCGGCCCCGGCCGTCGGTGACCACGGCGCCCACCACCCAGGTGCGGCCGTCGCCGGTGTCGGGGAACGCGATCCCCTCGGCCACCGCGAGGCCTTCGGTGCCTCCGGTGTCTTCGGTGTCTCCCGTGTCCTCGGCCATGTGCCGCGCCTCCTCGTCATCGCCGTCGCTGCGGCGGCCGCGCCGGGACCGCCGGGATCGGATCGTGACCGGATTGGGCCGTATGTCCTAAGTCTGGATTCGCCGGTCACCGGGGTGGTACACCAGAACAGTAGGCGACGAAGCCGACGCGAGGGACAAGGACGGGGGCGGCCGTGGACCGAGCTGTCGACACCGGTTCCCCCGGCCGGGCCGCCCCGCGCGGCCCCGCGCCCCCGCGGGCGGGGGCGGTGGCGCCCGAGCGGCGGCGCCGGCCGCGCCCCCGCTGGACCGCCGTCGTCGCGGTCGGATGCCTGGCCCCCTGGGGGCGTGGGCGGTGGTGCGCGCCTCGGCCTGGAGGCGGGGTTCCTGCCCGTCGCGCTGATGGCCTTCACGCCCTACGCCGCCGCCACCGCGTGCGTGCCGCTCGCGCTGGCGCTGCTGGCCCGGCGCTGGCCGGCCGCCCTGGCGGCCGGGGCGGTCGCCGCCGCGCTGGCCTGCTGCGTCCTGCCGCGCGGCCTGCCCGGTCCGCAGCCCCAAACCGCGCCGACCGGGCCGCGCCTCACCGCCATGACGGTGAACATGTACTACGGGCTGGCCGACCCCGATGCCCTGGTGCGGCTGGTGAGGGAATACGGGGTCGACGTGCTCAGCCTCCAGGAGCTGACACCGCAGTCGGCCGACGCGCTCAGCCGGGGGGGCCTGCGCGCGGCGCTGCCCCACGAGGTCGCCTACACCGCCAGCGGGCCGGTCGGCGGCGCGGTGTACTCGGCCTACCCGCTCACTGATCGGGGCCGACCGCCCACGGAGCACTTCGCCATGCCGCGCGCCGAGGTCGACGTGGCGGGCGCGCCGCCGGTCGAGGTCGTCGCGGCGCACCCCATGCCGCCGGTCGCCTCCAGCGCGATGGAGGAGTGGCGGGCGTCGCTGCGGGAGCTGCCCGACGCCGCCCCCGACGGGGTCCTGCGCATCCTGGCGGGCGACTTCAACGCCACCCACGACCATGCGGAGTTCCGGGCGCTGCTGGAGACCGGTTACACCGACGCCGCGGCGGCGACCGGTGACGGCTGGGACCCCACCTGGCCCTCCGACGGCTCCCTGCCGGGCACGGTCCTCGACCACGTCCTGGTCGACCGCCGCGCCGCCGTCGAGGACACCGACGTCCACACCATCCCGGGCAGCGACCACCGCGCCGTGGTCACCACGCTCACCCTGCCCGCCGCCTCCCGGTGAGGCGGCGGGGCAGGCTGCCCGGGCTGGGCGTCACGGAACGGCCGCCGGGCCGCGGACCGGGACGGTGAACGGACCGGCGCGCGGCGCCACGGGCACGGCCCGGGGCGGCGGCGCCGCGTGCCACCGCTCGATCGCGGCGGCGTACTCCTCCGCCAGGGCGGCGAGCGCGCCGGGGTCGGGCACGGTGGCGATCCCGAAGATTCCGACGGCGTAGTACCGGCCGGAGTAGGCGCCGAAGGCGAAGTCGAGGCGGCCTCCGTACCGCTGCTGGAGGCGGGCGACGACGGCCGCCGGGTCGGCGGTGGGTTCGGCGGTCACCGGTCGGGCTCCCGCCCGATGCCGGGGAGGCCTTCGGCGGCGGCGTCCTCGGCGGTGGCGATCAGCCGGGCGAGGAGCCCCACGCTGGGCGCGGAGAGGATGATCGACCGCGCGAGGTGCACCGCCTGGTAGCGGACGCGGACCGAGTCGTCGCCGTCGTAGCTGATCATCCACCCGTCGGTGGTGTGCTGCATGGTCAGCTCGGCCACCGCCGCGTAGGCGGCGGGGCCGAGCAGCGGCAGCGCGTAGGACCGGCGCGCGCCGAGGGGAGCGGGGTGGGCGCCGGGACCGGTGTCGTCGGCTGAGGCCGGGTGCCCGCCGGGACGGGGGCTGTCGGGGGTGCGGTCGCCGGTCATCGGCCTCCGCCTTCTGCCGAGCCGGTGCCGTCGCCGCGGGCCGCCTCCAGCGCGGCGATGCGGTCCCGCAGCACGGCGGTGGCCACGCGTGCACCGGGGACGCCCGCGCACAGCGCCGTGGTGACCGCCGTGCTGATGTAGGCGGCCTGCTCGGTGTGCAGCCTGCCGAGCTGGTCGAGCCTGCCGGGATGGGCGGGGGCGACGGCGGGCGCGTCGGCGCTGTCGCGGATGGCCTCCAGCAGCGCCCGAACCTCGGGGGCGAGGTCGGTGTTCACCGGCCCACCCCCGCCCCGGCCATCTCCCGCGCGGGCCGCGCCCACGCGGTGAGTCCGGACCGCTGAGCGGCCGACGGACGGAAAAGCGCGGCAAGCCGCGCGTCGGGCTCCCGAACCACGGACGCCGGGCAGACCGGACAACCCGCACCGGGCGCGGGGACGGGGGCGCCGCAGTCCGGGCACGCAGGGTGCCACTCAACGGGAGCAGAGACCCCAGCCGGGGCGACCGGAACGGGGTCCGGCGCGGCGGACGCGGGCACGTAAGGCCGAACCCGAGCGGCCCGACGCGGCCGGCGCCAGACGGCGGGGGCGACGTGACGACCTCGGCTGCACGGCCGTGGGCGCGGCTGACCGGATATGAACGCTTGGAACATGGGTCCCCCTTGGGGGCGGGCCGGGTTGGGAAGTCCGGCGGGATGTTGTGGTATCCCCATCGTCGCGGACAGCACTCAGAAACGCACGATGCGTTTTCAAGAGCATGCGACAATTCGCGAAGTCATCGATGTTCTCTACTGAGAGATGCGCTAAATGTCTGGAAATTCGTCACGGAGCGTAGGCTCTGGCCAGCGACCCCGCAGTATGAGGAGCGACCCGTTGGCCGCCAGTCCGACACTCCGCAGACGCCGCCTCGCGCGCCAGCTCCTACGCCTGCGCGAGGAAGCCGGGCTCACGGCCAAGAAGGCCGCGGCTCAGGCGAAGGCGGCAAGCCCGGATCGCCCCTGGTTCGAAGCGAAGATCACGCGCATCGAGAACAGCAAGATCCAGCGAATTCGCGACATCGATATTCAGACGCTGCTCGACGTGTACAAGGTGAGCGATGCCGACGAGCGGGAGGCGTACCGGCGCCTCGCACGCGAGGCCAGCCAGACCGGCTGGTGGGTCGGCTATCGAGATGTGCTCGGCTCCGGCACTTACGTCGATCTGGAGACCGAGGCGTCACGTATCCGCTCGTACCAGGTTCTCTACATCCCTGGACTGCTTCAGACCGAGGCATACGCCCGCGCGCTGGTCCAAGGCGGCAGCGTTATCGCCGACCGCGACGTGGACCGGGTTGTCGAGGCCCGCATGCTGCGGCAGGGGATCCTGCACCGCGCGGACGCGCCCCGGCTGTGGGCGGTCGTTGACGAGGCCGCGTTCGACAAGATGCCCGCTGCGGTCGCGGAGGAGCAGATCCAACACCTCATAGAGATTCAGAGACCGACCCTCCGTGTGCAGGTGTTGCCCCATAGTGTGGGTCCGCACGCGGGGATGGACGGCGCTTTCGTTGTCCTGGACTTCGAGCGCGATCCGTCCACCGTCTACGTCGAGCACTCAACGTCATCCCTGTTCGTAGAGGATGCTGCCGACGTCGCGCACTACGAGATGGTGTACGACCATGTACACGCCATGGCGCTCTCTCCTTCGGACTCGATCCGGTGGATGGAGCGCCGCCTGGAGTCATTGAGGTAGCGAGGACCTATGCCCGACGAAGCATCCCACCTGAAATTCCGCAAGAGCAGCTACAGTTCCCCGCGGCACCAGGACTGCGTCGAGGTAGCCGACACTCCTGGCACATCGGCGGTGCGCGACACGCAGAACCGCCACCTCGGTCACATTGAGTTCCCCTCAACCGAGTGGGCCGCCTTCCTCAGGGACATCAAGGCAGACCGCCTTTAGCGCACAACGAAGGCCCCGTACCGGCAGTACGGGGCCTTCGTTGTGCTTTTTACCACAAGCATCCCGAGGGCCGAGTCTAGCGCGCACCGTGGCCAGCGGCTACGGACGCAGCTAACAGACGGTGGCTGTGCCGAAACCGGCGGTAGGCTGCGGTGTCCCGTTGCACGGCACCCTTTCAAAACGCATCGAAGAATGGGAGCGCCCGTGAGCCGTCCGACCTACCAGAGCATCGCCGCCGAGCGGCGGCGGCGCATCATCACGGGCGAGTACGCACCCGGCGACCGCCTCCCGTCCCGGCAGGCGCTGGCCACGGAGTTCGACATCGGGCTCCGGGCAGCGGCCGATGCGGTGGCCGCGCTCGTCGCCGAGGGCTACGTCGTCTCCCGCACCCCCGCCGACAGCGGGAGGTCAATCATGCATCGCCATGCGTTCCCGCTGGGGAGGTTAGAGTCGCGTGCCTCGGCGGCTACGGCCGCGCGGCCGGTGCGGTTCGGACCGACCATCCCGACCAGCGGCGCACGGACACGAGAATCACGGGGCCGTCCGGCGGGTTGTCCTGGTACTGCCGGTACTTGCCGATCAAGTGCCCGCGTGCGGTCGACCACGCCTCTCCCTCGTGTTCGACGCGTGCGTCGCCGTCTGCCCTGGTCCACCACAGCCGGTCCCAGTCGTCGCTGTACTCGTCGGCGAGGAGGGACACGCGCGGGTTGTCCATGATGTTGCGCAGGCGCTTGAGGTTGCGCGATGACTTCGGCTTGTGGTCGAGTCCGGTGGCGATCGTGTCCCCGTAGACGGCGAACGTGACCGGCACGAGGTGCGGCCTGCCCGCGGCGTCGGCGGTCGCGAGTCTGGCGACACTGCTCTCCGCGAATCGTGCCCGCGCCTGCGCCGATGTCCATGTGGCCATGGCACGACGGTCGCACAATTCGCAGGCGCTCGCCCTCGCCTCCTCGCGTGCCGCCGAACTCGGCGGTCCCGGCGGGGCTGGCGCGGGGTCCCGGGTGGTCGAAGGACCGTTCCCGGCGTTCGAGGTGCGGCGGTGCGGAAAGGCTTGGTGGGCCGGGGATTGGGGCGGCGAGGGCGGGGGGCTCCGCGATAGCGTAGGCGCTCGCCTTCGTTTCCTCCCGTGCGCGGAGGCGGACCTCTCGACTTCTCGGGCCGTGCCCGGGACACCGCCGTAGGGGGCTTATGGACGACCAGGCCATGATCACCCGCGACCTCGCGCTGCGGGTGTGCGCCAACGCCACCGAGTTCGACGAAGGCTGGATCGAGGCCGACTCCAAGACCGTCGTCCCCTTCACGGCCCCCCGCGACACCGCGCTGATCGAGCGGGTCGTCGCCGCCGGGCGGGCGCTGGGCGTGGACCGGCTGCTGGTGTGCCGCACCCGCGCCGAGTACGCCTATGAGCCCGTGACCGAGGTCGCGGCCGACTCCCGCAGCGTGGTGCACGTGATCCGCGGGTGGGGCTCCGAACCCACCGACGTGCTCGTGGCCGTCGAGGACCTCTCCGCCGCCGTGCTCGTGACCGCGACCACGCTGACCGTGGCCGCCGGCCCCGAGGACTTCCTGCGCCCCCTGGTGGGCGCCGACATCGAGGCCGCGCGCACCGGGTTCGCCGAGGAGGCCCGCGAGACCCGCGACCCCGAGCTGCTGCGCGCCGCCCAGTTCTACAACTGCCTGGAGGCCGGTGCCCGCCACGCCCGCTCGCCGCGCGGCCCCGGCCCCGACCTCGCCGAGCGCCTCGCCGTGCGGGCGGCCGCCTGGCGCGCGGGCGGCGCCGCCGGCCCCCTGCGCACCCTGCGCGGAGCCTGGACCTGGGCGATGCTCGCCGTGCTGCTGGCCGCCCCCTTCCTGGTGCCCGGCACCGGTGCCGCCGTGCCGGTGGCCGCGGGCATGCTGTGGCTGCTGGCCCAGCTCGCGTGGCTGTCCCGGTCGCGCACCGTGGCCTTCGCGGTCCTGGTGCGGGTGCTGCTGGCGGGCGCGCTGCTGGTGTGGCCGGCGGCGCTGGTGGAGAACGCGGTCTCGGCCGCCCTGGGCGTGCCGGACTGGGTGTCGGCCACCTACGTCGCGGTGGGCGTGGAGGAGGCCGTCAAGCTGGCGCCGCTGCCCCTGCTGGGGCTCGTGGCCCGGCGCCGCCTCCGGCGCATGGCCGCCGTGGACTACCTGCTGGTGGCCGCCGCCTCGGGTGCCGGGTTCCAGCTCGCCGAAAGCGTGCTGCGCGCCCTGCCGCAGGGCCCGTGGGGCGGCGTGGTGCCGCTGCCCGCACCCGCGTTCGCGGCGTTCCTGCCCGGCGGGGTGGCGATGCCGCACGCGGGCGTGGCGTTCGCCGGGCACGGCGTGCTCACCGGGCTCATCGGCGCGGGTATCGGCCTGGCCGTGGTGGGCCGCCGGCGCCACGGCCTGTGGCTGTGGCTGGTGCCGTTCGCGGCGGTGTGGCTGGCGGTCCTGGACCACATGGTGTTCAACGCCGCCGTCGCCGAGGTCGAACTGGGCG
Source organism: Streptomonospora nanhaiensis (assembly GCF_013410565.1). NCBI lineage: Bacteria > Bacillati > Actinomycetota > Actinomycetes > Streptosporangiales > Nocardiopsidaceae > Streptomonospora > Streptomonospora nanhaiensis. The sequence continues at coordinate 2,938,412 of NZ_JACCFO010000001.1, read as the reverse complement.
CGCCGCTGGAGCTGCACCCGGCGACGGCCGTGTTCCACGGCCTCACCGGCTCGGGCGGGGCGAGCCGGTGGCTGCTGGCGGGGCTGCTGCTGTGGTGCGTGCTGCTGGACTACCGGATGGCGCGCGCCGCCGCCGCCGTGACGCCGCCGCTGCCCGGCGAGCCCCCGCTGGGCCGACTGCGCCGCCGGGCCTACGGCCGGGCGATCCGGCTGGGCGTGCGCGTGCCCGGCGACATCGCCCCGGTGTTCCGCTGGGCCGCGCTGGTGTGGGCCCGGCTGCCGCTGCGCCTGGCGCTGACCGCGTCGGCCATGCTGCAGGAGTTCGCGGTGATGCTGGTGGCCGCGCGGCGCGGGCTGGGCGACCTCGGCGCGGCGTGGCGGTTCCTGCGGGAGCGGCGCGCCTACGCGATGGGCGCCGCGCGGTCGGGGGACCGGCCCTGGCGGAGGTTCCCGCCCCGCGAGGAGCTGCGCGCGGCGTCGCGGCGGCTGGAGGAGGCGCTGCTGGGCGGTGCCGCCGCTGCCGCGGCGGTGGTGGTGGCGACGGCCGTGGTGGCGGCGGGCGCGGGCGCGGGGTGGCCGCCCGCCGGGCCGGAGGGTGCGCTCGGGCCCGGGCGGGCGGCTGCCGGCTACGCGGCGGCGGAGGCCGTACGCCACGCGGACGGCTGGCAGGTGCCCCCCGCTGACGCGGGGCCGGCCCTGCCCCAGCCCGCCCCCGCCTACGCGGCGGAGGCGGTGGACCATGGGCGGGGGTGGTACGCCGCGCTGCCCGCCGCCCAGGTGCCGTGGGTGTGGGCGTGGGGCGTGGCGCTGGTGAGTCTGCTGGCGGTGGGGTGGTCGGTGCCGCACGATTACCCGCGGCTGCGGGTGTTCCTGCGCGAGCCCGGACGGATGGCCGGGCGGGTGCTCGGGGCGTTCGCGCCGGGGCAGCTGCCGTACGCGGTGGCGGGGCTGGCGGGCCTGCTGCTGCCGCGCGGGGTGGACCGGACGCTGCGGCGCCGCTGAGGCGCGCGGTCGGCCGCCCGGCCGCGCGCCCGGCCGCGCCTACGCGCGTCCGCCCGCACGCGGGTCAGTCGCCGTGGGAGCCGCGCCAGCCTCTGTTGATGTCGGCCGAGTCGCGGTCGCCGCTGTGGCCGTCCTTGCCGTAGCCGTGGTAGCCGTCGTAGTCCTTCCCCCACGCGCCGCGCTCCTGCGGCATGGTCTCGTGGTGGTCCCGATGCTCGTGGCCGTAGTAGCCGTCCCGGCCGTCGGCCTGGGCGGAGGCGGCACCCGACATGGCGATGGCGGCACCCGCGGCGGCGCAGACGGCGGCGGTGGTGACGGTGCGTTTCAGAGACACGAAGATCCTCTCGGTAATCAGTTGACTACTGAAGGTGACAACAGTAATCAGTGGTGCCGCACACCACCAGCACCGTCCACAATGGGGCGAATCGGCGTGTCCCGACCCGTGCCCCGCCGCTGAACCGCAGGTCACCGCGGGTGTACGGGGCGGCGGTCAGGCCGGGTAGCAGCGCACCTCGGCCGCCTTCACCGCCGCCCACACCGGGGTCCCGCCTTCGAGCCGCAGCTCGGCCAGCGCCGCCGGGGTGATGTCGGCGCGCAGCGGCAGCGGGCCGCCGAGGTGCACCCGCACCTGGTCGCCGAACCGCTCGACGCCCTCGGTCCGCAGCCGCCACAGGTTGCGCGGCGAGCCCTGGGGCCGCTCGCGGTACAGGGCGACCGCGCGCGGCGGGAACGCCACGAACACCTCGCCCGCGCGCGGCTCGGGCAGTGTTACCTCCGTTACCTCCGTTACCCCCGTTGTCTCCGCTGCCTCCGTGCCGGCCCCCGCCACGGCCACCCGCGTGCCGTGCGCCGTGCCCCGGTACAGGTTGAGGCCCACCAGCCGCGCCACGTAGCCGGTGCGCGGGTGCTGGGCGACGTCGCCGGGCGCGCCCTCCTGGACCACGCGGCCCGACTCCACCACCGTGATCCGGTCGGCCAGCACCATCGCGTCCAGCGGGTCGTGGGTGACCAGCACGGTCGCGCAGTCGAGGTCGGCCAGGTGCCGGCGCAGTTCGGCGCGCACGCCCGCGCGGGTGTGCGCGTCCAGGGCCGCCAGCGGCTCGTCCAGCAGCAGCATCCGGGGCCGCACCGCCAGGGCGCGGGCGAGCGCCACCCGCTGCGCCTGCCCGCCCGACAGCGCCCGCGGCCGGGCGTGGGCGAACTCGGCCAGCCCCACGCGCTCCAGCAGCCGCGCCGCCGCCGCGCGCGCCTCGGCCCGGCCCGCGCTCGCGCAGCGCGGCCCGAACGCGACGTTGTCCAGCACGCTGAGGTGCGCGAAGAGCAGGTAGTCCTGGAACACCATGCCCACCGGCCGCCGCTCGGGCGGCGCGGTGGTGACGTCGTGCCCGTCGAGCAGGATCCGCCCGGCCGTCAGCGACTCCAGCCCCGCCAGGGCGCGCAGCGCCGTGGACTTCCCGGCGCCGTTGGGGCCCAGCAGCGCCACCACCTCGCCGGGCCGCGCGCGCAGCGCGGCGTCCAGCCGGAAGCCCCCGCGGTCCACCACCAGGCGCGCGTCCAGCCCGGCGCCCCCGGTGCCGGCGCTCACAGCGCGCCCGCCCAGCGCTCGCGCAGCGCCACCAGCACCACCAGGGACACCGCCAGCAGCACCAGGCTGAGCACGATGGCCGACTCCGGGCTCTCCTGCATCGCCAGGTACACGGCCAGCGGCATGGTCTGGGTGCGGCCGGGGAAGTTGCCCGCGAAGGTGATGGTGGCGCCGAACTCCCCGAGCGCCCGCGCCCACGCCAGCACGGCGCCGGCCGCCACCCCCGGCGCGGCCGTGGGCAGGGTGACCCGCCAGAAGACCACCGCCCGCGAGGCGCCCAGCGTGGCGGCGGCCTCCTCGTAGCGGCGGTCGGCGCCGCGCAGCGCGCCCTCCACGCTGATCACCAGGAACGGCATGGCCACGAAGACCTGCGCCAGCACCACGGCCGCCGGGGTGAAGGGCAGGGTCAGCCCGAACCAGGCGTCGAGGTAGGTGCCCACCAGGCCGCGACGGCCCAGCGCCAGCAGCAGCGCCACACCGCCCACCACCGGCGGGATCACCATCGGCACGGCCACCAGAGCGCGCACCAGGCGCCGGCCGGGGAAGTCGGTGCGGGCCAGCAGCCAGGCCAGCGGCACGCCCAGGCACACCGACACCGCCGTGGCGGTCGTGGCGGTGGTCAGCGACAGCCACAGCGCGCCGCGCACCTCGGGCATCAGCAGCCGGGTGCCGATGGAGGCCCACGGCGCGCGGGCGAGCAGTCCGGCGAAGGGCAGCACCAGCACGGCCAGGCCGATCAGCGCGGGCACCACCAGCAGCCAGGGGAACCGCCCGGCGCGCACCCGCAGCGCCGTGCGGCCCGCCCCGGCGGCCGGGGGCGCCGCCTCAGCGGGTGGTGAACCCGGCGTCACGGAACACCCGCTGGGCGTCGGCCGAGCGCACCCAGGCCACCCAGTCCTCGGCCAGGGCGGGGCGGGGCGCGGCGGCCAGCACGGCGATCGGGTAGTCGTTGGCGGCCTGGTCGGCCTCGGCGAAAGCCACGCCCTCGACATCGTCGCCGGCTAGGACGTCGGTGCGGTAGACCAGCGCGGCGTCGACCTCGCCCAGTTCGACCTTGGTGAGCGCGGCCTTCACGTCCTCCTCCAGCGAGACGGGCGCGACCTCCACGCCGGCGGCGTCGAGCACCTCGGCCGCCGCGGCGCCGCAGGGGACCTCCTCGGCGCACAGCGCGACGCTGACACGGGGGTCGGCGAGGTCGGCCAGCCCCTCGACACCGGCCGGGTTGCCGCGCGGCACCGCGATCTCCAGGGTGTTGCGGACGAAGACCACGGGTTCACCGGCGGTGTTGCCGGCCTCGGCGACGGTGTCCATGGTGCGGGTGTCGGCCGAGGCGAACACGTCGGCGGGTGCGCCCTCGTTGATCTGCCCGGCGAGCTGGGAGCTGCCGGCGAAGTTGAACTCCACCTCCGTGCCGGGGTGGTCGCGCTCGAAGCGCTCGCCCAGCTCCTCGAAGGCGCCGGTGAGCGAGGCCGCGGCGAACACCGTCAGCGTGCGCTCGGCACCGCCGGCGCCTTCCCCGCCCTCGGTGCCGCCGCCGACCGGAGCGCAGCCGGCCAGCGCGGCCAGCGCGGCGAGCGCGGCCGTCGGCAGCGCCGCGGCGGCGCGCCGGCGCCCCCCGCCGGCGGCGGGCCGCCCGGCGGCCGTGGCGCCCGGGACGCCCGGGACGCCTCCGCGCGACCGGTCCCTAGCCATGGCGCGGCCCCCTCGGGGTCTCGTTCTCCACGATCACGGTGGTCGACTTGACGACCGCGACGGCCGGCGAGCCGACCTCCAGCCCGAGCTCGTCGGCGGCCTCGCGGCTCATCAGCGACACCACCCGGTGGGGCCCGGCCTGGATCTCGACCTGCGCCATGACGTCGCCCCGCGCCACGGCGGTGACCAGGCCGCGGAAGCGGTTGCGCGCCGAGGAGACCTCGCGCGCGGGGTCGTCGCCGGGGTCGGCGCGCACGAACGCCGCCAGCGCGGCGCCGTCGACCGTGCGGTGCCCGTGGGAGTCGCGCTCGGCGGGCAGCCGCCCGGAGTCGATCCAGCGGCGCACGGTGTCGCCGCTGACGCCCACGAGCTGGGCGACCTCGCTGATCCGGAACGTCGGCATGTCCTGAATGTACCCCTCGCACCCGCCAAGGGGAACAGTCCGATACCCGGGTATCTGCCAGGCGTACGGCGCTCGCCCCTCGCATTCGCGTGCTCGGTAGCGGTAGCACTACCTCCGTGCGGCGTGGTGCCGCCATGGCGCCAAAGGCCCGCCCCTCCTACGGTTGAGAGTGGACACCTGGACAGGGACGAGGGCACGGCGCCGGCGCGGTCGCGCGGCGCCGGCGGAGGGGCGGGCACAACGATGGCGCGCAGCCGGGCGGCCTCCGCCGCGCACAGCGGCCCCGGACCGCGCTCCGGCCCCGCCGCCGACTCCCCGCCGGCCGACCCCGCCGCCCCCGAGCGCACCCCCGACCCCGCCCCCGGCACGGGATCGGCCGCCGCGCCGCCGCCCGCCGGCGCCGGCCTCGCGCCCGCCGGCCTCAGCGGCCGACTGCTCGGACTGCTGCACCTGCTGACCTCCTTCGCCCTGTCGGCCCTCTACCTGGTGCCCGCCTTCCTGGTCGCCGTGCCCGCCGTGGGCACCCTGTTCGCCGTCATCGGCGCGATCACCGACACCCCCCGGCCCGTCGGCTCCCTGGTGGGCCTGCCGGCCCTCCCCGGACTCCCCGAGCGCCCCGACCCGCCCGGCCTTCCCGAGCCGCCCGGGCGCTCCGGACCCGCCGGGTGGGACGCCGGCGACCCCGCCGGACCGGTCGCCTCGGTCGTGGAGGCGCTGGTGGGCTCCTCGGCCAACGGACCCTCGCCGGTGCTCCTGGCCGCGCTCGCGGTCGTGCTGTCGGCCGCCGCCACCCTGCTCGCCCGCCTGGCCTGCCACATCCAGCGGCGCCGCCTGGAGGACGTCTTCGGCATCGTGGAGTCCGGCCCGCCGCGCCCGGCCGCCGCGCTGCCCTGGCCGCTGCGCGCGCTGAACCACCTCTACGGCCGCGACGCCTGGACCGCCCTCATGTGCTGCACGCTGACCGGCGTGCAGGGCGTGGTCTTCGGCGGTATCGCCCTGGGCCTGGTGGTCTACGGCATCGGGATGACGCTCGGCTCGCTGATGGGCCTGGGCTACGCCATGGCGAGCGAGACCCTCGACGTGGCGGGCTCGCCGCTGGTGTGGATCGCGCTGGGCCCGCTGGGGGTGTCCCTGGGGGTGTGGCTGGTGCCGCTGCTGGTCCGGCTGGAGGTCGAGGTCAGCCGGCGGCTGCTGCTGGACGCGCCCGAGAACCTCATCCGGCGCCGCCTGGCCGAGGTGCAGGACAGCCGCTCGCGGATGGTCGACGCCGCCGAGGCCGAGCGCCGCCGCATCGAGCGCGACCTGCACGACGGCGCCCAGCAGCGGCTGCTCGCCGTCACCATGACCCTCTCCCGCGCCCGCGCCCGGTTCGACCGCGGCGCCGAACCCGAGCAGATCCGCGCGCTCATCGACGAGGCCCGGGCCGAGGCCAAGGAGGTCATGGCCGAACTCCGCGACGTCGCCCGCGGCCTGCACCCGCGCGTCCTCACCGACCACGGCCTGGAGGCCGCGCTGCCGGTGGCCGCCGGCCGCTGCCCGGTGCCCGTCCAGGTCCGGGTGGACCTGCCCGAGCGGCCCAGCGCCCGCGCCGAGGGGGTTGCCTACTACGTGGCCAGCGAGGCGCTCACCAACGTCGCCAAGCACGCCGGTGCGCGCGGGGTCGTCGTCCGCGCCGAGCGCGTCCGGCGGCGCGGCGGCGCGGTCCTGCGGCTGTCCGTCGCCGACGACGGCGCGGGCGGCGCCGACCCCGACTCCGGCAGCGGCCTGTACGGCCTGTGGGACCGGGTGAACGCGGTCGACGGCACACTGGCCGTGCACAGCCCGCCCGGTGAGGGGACCGTCCTCACCGCCGAGATCCCCTGGAAGGCGTAGAGACGTGCGGATCATCATCGCCGAGGACTCCGTGCTGCTGCGCAGCGGCATGGTCAAGCTGCTGGAGGACGCCGGCGTCGAGGTGGCCGCCGCCGTCGGCGACGCCGAGGCCCTGCTCGCCGCGGTCGAGGCCGACCCCGGCGTCGACCTGTGCCTGATCGACATCCGCATGCCGCCCACCTACGCCGAGGAGGGCATCCAGGCCGCCATCGAGATCCGCCGGCGCCGGCCCGGCGCGGCCGTCCTGCTGCTGTCCCAGCACGTGGTCAGCAGGTACGCCGCCGACCTGCTCGGCGGCCACAGCGGCGGCGTCGGCTACCTGCTCAAGGACCGCGTGGCCGACATCGACGAGTTCCTGGTCACCCTGCGCCGGGTCGCCGACGGCGGCGCGGCCATCGACCCCGAGGTGGTGTCCCAACTGCTCAGCCGCCGCAACGACAGCGCGCTGGACCGGCTCAGCCCGCGCGAGGGCGAGGTGCTCGCCGCCATGGCCGAGGGCCTGAACAACGCGGGCATCGCGGCGCGCCTGGTGATCACCGAGCGCGCCGTGGAGAAGCACATCCGCTCGATCTTCACCAAGCTCGACCTCGGCCAGGACGACCACGACCACCGCCGCGTGCGGGCGGTCCTGTCCTACCTGCGCAGCGACACCTTCAGCCCGACCCCATGACCCCGCCCGCCCACACGACGCGCACGGGGCCGCCGTCTCGCCCCGGAAAGGACAGCAGATGACGTTCACGGGAAGGGGGCTCTACGCCCACTCCAGCAAGGAGCCGCGGCGGCGCCGCTCCGGCTGGCTGCTCATCGGCGCCGCGGTGGCGCTCGTGGTGCTGGTGGTCGGCGGCGTGGCCGCGTTCGGCAGCGTGCCGCTGAACGGCTCCGGCGGCCGGCACTCCTTCGACGGCGCCGCGGCGGTGGAGATCCGCAACCAGACCCAGGGCTCGGTCACCGTGCGCGGCGACGGCACCGGCGACCAGGTCGAGGTCCGCGCCGAGGCCAGCGGCACCCCCTTCGCCGAACCCAAGGAGGCCGCCGACCTGGAGGGCGACACCGTGCGCGCCGCGGCCGACTGCGTCGGCATGTGGGCCTTCACCGGCTGCCGGGTGGACTACGAGGTCACGCTGCCGCGCGACGGGGGCGTGGCGGTGCGCATCGAGACCGACACCGGCGAGGTCGAGCTGGAGTCGGTCGAGGGCGACATCCATGTCACCACCGACACCGGCTCCGTCAGCGGCGAGAACCTGCGCGGCGAGGTCGCCGCGCACACCGGGACCGGCGAGATCGACCTCTCCCGCGTCCAGGGGCCCCTGGAGGTGTCCTCCACCACCGGATCCATCAGCGCGACCGGCAGCGGGGAGTCCGTCGTGGCCGACACCACCACCGGCAGCGTGGAGCTGGAGCGCTTCGACGCCGAGACCGTCGAGGTCTCCACCACCACCGGCGAGGTCGACGTGGCGTCGGTTTTCGACTCCCTGCGCGTGGAGACCACCACCGGCGAGGTCGACATCCAGGCGCAGGGCCCCTTCTCCGAGATCGTCGCGAGCAGCACCACCGGCGAGGTCGACGTGCAGGTGCCCCGCGGCACCTACCGGGTGGAGGGCGACTCCACCACCGGCGAGCGGGACGTGGAGGTGGAGACCTCCGACAGCGCCGACGCGCTGATCCGGGTGGACACCACCACCGGAGAGGTCGGCGTCGACTCCGACGACTAGGGGCGCCGGGGCCGACCGCGCGCGGCCGGCCCCCTCGGGCCGGCGCCTGTCCCGTCCGCGCGGACGGGACAGGCGCCCTCGCCCATGCCCTACAGTGCCCTACAGTTCGCCTGAGCCCCGGTGACCGAGGAGAAGACGCCCATGGAAGCGACGACGTTCGGAGACGTCTGGCGCGACGTCTTCACGGCCCAGCCGGCCCCGCCGATGTGGCTCGTGGTGACCGCGGGGGTGGTGGCCCTGGCGGCGGTGCTGTTCCGCCCGGTGTGGCGCGTGGGCCGCAACGTCGTCACCATCGCCCACGAGGGCGGGCACGCGGTGATGGCCCTGCTCAGCGGGCGCCAGCTCACCGGCATCCGGCTGCACTCGGACACCTCGGGCGTGACCGTCTCGCGCGGCCGCCCGACCGGTCCGGGCATGGTGCTCACGGTCGCGGCGGGCTACATCACGCCCTCGATCGTGGGGCTGCTGTGCATCCTGCTGCTGCTGGGCAACCGCGTCACCGCGCTGCTGTGGATGAGCATCCTGGTGCTGGCCGCGATGCTGCTGCTCATCCGCAACGTCTACGGGGTGGTGTCGGTGGTGGGCACCGGCGCCGTGGTGTTCCTGGTGTCCTGGTTCACCCCGCCCGAGGTGCAGGCCGCCTTCGCCTACTTCTTCACCTGGTTCCTGCTCCTGGCCGGGATCCGGCCGGTGTTCGAGCTCCAGGCGCAGCGCTCCCGGCAGCCCTCGCCGCACTCCGACGCCGACCAGCTGCACCGGCTCACCGGTGTGCCGGGGATCGTGTGGGTGCTGTTCTTCGGCGTGGTCAACGTGGCGGTCACCGCCGCCGGGATCTGGCTGCTGATGTTCTAGCCGGCCAGCCCGGCCCGGAGACGACGGAGGCGCCGCACGCGGCAGCGTGGGCGCCTGTTCTTCGTGTGGCCGGCCCGGTTGGGCGGGCGGCGCTAGCTCGCGCTGGGGCTCTCCTGCGGAGCGGCCAGGGCGGAGTCGACGGAGTCGAACATGGGGATGCGGGTGTCGATCGCGGTGACGTGCAGGATGCGCGCCACGCGCTCGGTGGCACCGGCGATGGCCACGGTGGAGTCGACGGCCTTGGCGGCCTTGTGCGCCTGGATGAGCACCCGCAGGCCGCTGGAGTCGATGAACGCCAGCCGGGTGAAGTCGAGGACGAGGCGGCCCGTACGGGCCTCAAGGGCGTCGCGTACGGCGCGGTGGAACTGCTCCTCGGTGGCCATGTCGACTTCGCCGCTGAGCGCGAGGACGATGCCCTCGTCGCGCGTGCGTCGGGTGATCTTCAGCGCGGGCATATTCGCTCCGAGGTGTTGCGCCGATACCGTGGCCCTGGGGGTCGGTGCGGCGCCGCCAGGGCCTCCAGAGTGAAGGCGAATGCCGAACGCGCTGGTCAGCGCGTTGACGGGCGCGCCGCTTAGGCGAGGTTGGTCTTTCAAAGTCGATACCCCCACGCCGGCAGTTGGCGCTGCCGGGCCTATGTGGTTCTCATGTGATCTGCTGATCTTCGCTGCCTGCCGTGCCGGCATGCCGCGGGCGCGTGGTCGGCATGGGCGGATCGGCGGCAGATGGCTGTGGCCCGTAGGGCCTGCTGGGCGACTCGCGAACCGCGAGCGCCTCCCCCCTCTTGCTAAGACACTTAGAACTCAAGCGTCCGACCGGACCATACCACACGGCCGTGTTCTATTCGTGACGTGAGTGACGCGGATGCGTGTTCCGGGTCCATGCGGATATACGCTTACCTGCGACTTTGCATACAGGGGGGTTCGCGCCCGCAAAGAGCGATATGCCCCACACCCGTCTCGGGAACCCCGTGCTACGCGCGCGCGGCGTCCGCCCCGGCGCCCGCCCGGTCCGGCGCGGAAGCGCCGCCCCGCGGCCCCTCGCGGCGCAGCACCCACGTGCACGCCGACAGCGTCAGCGGCACCGCCACGGTCAGTGCGAGCGCCGGGATCGCGATCCCGGAGTCGTTGACCACGAACCCCGCCACGGCCGTCAGCAGCGACCCGGTCAGGCCCGCGCGCAGCATCGGCGCGTGCTCGTAGGCGCGCTGCAGGGTGCCCATCCGCCAGTTGGTCGGGCTGTTGAGCACCGCGAACAGGAACACCAGCGCGCCCGCCGCCAGCAGGGTGAGCTGCCAGTTGCCCAGCGAGCCCAGCATCGCGTCCAGCTTGCGGGTCAGCACCGGGCCGGCCTCCCCCTGGAGCACCTGCCCGGCGAACTGGCCGAAGTGGCTGCGCTCGGTGGGCGGGCGGCGGTAGTCGAGGTAGGCCATGAGCCCCAAAAGCGCGGCCGCGGCCGCGCCCACCCCCAGCAGCCAGCCGGTGGTGACCCGGCGGCCCGCGATCATCAGCACCGTCACGGTCAGGCCCGGGGCCAGCGCCATCACCCCGCCGAAGTCGGTGCCCAGGCCCGGCCAGCCAATGACGAACACCGTGGCGGCGCCGATCACCAGTGCGGCGGCCACCGCCCACCGCCGCCGCCCGCGCGCGATGAGGGCGTGGGCGATCCCGGCGACCGTCATGAGCATGCCGGTGGCGAAGGTGGCGAAGGCGATGTTGCCCAGGCCGTAGAACCGCCCGCCGACGATCGGGGTGTAGCCCGTCGGCGAGTTGAGCTGGAGGTTGGCCCCCGTGCACATGTCCACGAACAGCACGGCGGTGGTCACCCCCGCGACCGCGGTCATGGGCGCCAGGATCTCCCGCCGCCACGGGCCGGCCGTGGCCGCCGCCACCACCGCCGCGTCCACCAGCAGCACGCACGCGGGCAGCGCGAGTTCGGGCGCGGGCGCCCGCCACCAGGGGATGAGGTTGGCAAGGTAGCTGGAGACCGGGAAGGCGGCCCCGCCCAGCGCCACCACGCGGGTGAGGGTCAGCGCGGCGTCGCGCGTGTGCCGGTCGCGCCGGCCCAGCCGCTTGAGGGTCACGGCCGCGGCGGCGTAGATCAGCAGCTGCACCGCCACCAGCAGGCTGAAGAAGCCCGCCATCAGCGACTCCACCACCTGGGCGGCGGTGTTGAACCCCACCAGGTCGGCGACCGCCTCGGCGAGCTCGGGCGGGCGCTCGCGCTGGGACCAGGCCCGCCCCACGGCGCCCGGCGGGGCGGGCAGCTCCAGGGAGCGCGTGAGGGTGGTGGTGACGTCGGTGAGGGTGACCAGGCCGGTGCGCCGGGTGGACTCGGAGGTGAGGAAGCCGCCGTGGTGGCCGGCGCCGTCGGGGCCGGGGCCGTGCAGCAGCGCCGCGTTCAGCTCCGACTCCCCGGTGTCCACGGAGATCCCGGCCACCGCGACCGTGGCGGTGGGCGGCAGCAGGTCCAGCACCCGCCCGACCTGGGCGTCGACGCGGGCCAGGGCCGCCAGCCGGTGGGAGCCGCCGACCGGCACCGGGGTCTGCCCGGCGGCGCCGCCGTCCTCTGCGCCGCCGTCGGCGCCGTGGCCGCCACCGGGCGGGGCGAGGTAGAGGTCGGCCAGGTCGTCGAGGTCGACGGCGGTGAGCCACGCGCCGGCCAGGTCGGCGCGGTCCAGGGCGTGGACGTCGGGCACGTAGCGCGGCACCCGGCCGCGCGCGTCGGCGGCGGCCAGGGCCGCCCCCGGTCCCACCGCGAGCGTCTCGCCCCCGGCCGCGCGCACGGCGTCGCCCAGCAGCCCCACGCGGGCCGAGTAGGGGGAGTCGGCGTTGGCCGCCGCGAGCTCGGCGAAGCCCGGTACGCGGGCGCCCGCGCCCTCGCGCCGGGGCGGCTCGGGCAGTTCGCACACAAAGTGGCGGCGCCGCTCGCTGAGCGCCCGCTCACCGGCGGAGACGGTCAGCCAGCCGTCGACCGGACAGGTGCGCGAGGTGGCGGAGCGGATCGACATGTCCCCGATGGCGCTGCGGTCGGCCAGGCGCCACAGCCGCGGGGTCACGCCGGGGTCGATCTCGGCCCAGCGCAGGCCGGGGACCCCGATCAGCACCACGGGGCCGTGCGGGGGGCGCTGGGCGCCCGGCGCCCCCGCGGCGCCGGCCGCGTGCGCCGGCGCAGGCGCGGCGGGCACGGCCGGTACGGCGAGCACGGCGAGCACGGCGCAGGCCACCGCGGCGCGCACGAGGACCCCCCGCAGTGCCACGGCCCCTCCCCCTTCAGCCGGCGGCGGTCACGCTGAGCAGCACACCGGTCACCCTAGTCGTCGGCGCGGCGCGAGCGTGGGAGGCCGCCGGACCACGGCGCGTGGGCCTCCGGCCAGGTGTCGCGACCGGCGGAACGGGGGTATGGCCCCCCGTGCGCGCGCCGTCGGGCCCGGCGGGCGGGTGCGGACACCGGCGCGGCCGAGCGGCGGCGCGCACCAGGTCTGGGGAGGTCGGAATGAACGAGACAGGCGCCGCGGCGGCGGCGGTGGACACCGCCGCCACCGCCTACGTGCTGCGGCTGGGCGACGACGCGCTGATCGCGGGCCACCGGCTGGCCGACCCCGCGCTGCGCGGGCTGTGGCGGCCCGAGCCCGGCGCGCCGGCCGACGACACCGAGGCGGCGGCGATCGCCGGCGAGCTGGCGGAGCTGGCCCGGTCGCTGCTGGGCTGCGCCGGGCGCATGGAGGAGCAGCTCACGGGAGTGCTGCGCACCGAGGACGACCTGGTGGCGGGGCGCAGCGCCGACCAGTTCCGCAACCTGCGCCTGGTCGAGCTGCCCAACACCGGGCTGGCCCACGCCGTGGTGCGCCAACTGCTGTTCTCCGCCTACGCGGTGGAGCTGTACGCGGCGCTGGCGCGGTCGGCCGAGCCCGGCCTGGCCCAGATCGCCCGCACGGCCGCGGACCGGCTGCCGCGCCACCGCGACCACGCCGTGCGGTGGACGGCCCGGCTGGGCTCGGCCGACGACGGCCGGCACCGGCTGAGCGCGGCGCTGGAGGAGGCGTGGCCGGCCACCGGCGACCTGTTCGCCGCCGACGAGGTCGCGCGCACGGCGGCCGAGGCGGGCGTGGGCGTGGACCCGGGGACCCTGCGCCCGGCCTGGGAGCGGACGGTGGCCGCGGCGCTGGGCGAGGCGCGACTGGCGCCGCCCGGTCCGGTGCCGCCGGCCGGGCCGACGGCGGTGCGCGGGCGCGGCGGGGTGCACGGCGCCGCGTTCGCGGAAATCCTGGCCGACCTGCGGGGCGCGGCGGCCGACTGAGCGCGGGCGGCGGCCCGGGCACACCCCGGCCGCCCGGCGCGGTGCGCCGGGCGGCCGGGTGGAGGCGAAAGCGTCCGGGCCGAAGCGCCCTGGCCGGAGCCCCGGGCGTCAGCCCTGGTCGGTGTCGGCCGCGGTGGTGCGCGGCTCGGGCGGGTGCGGGTCGAGACCCCGGTGGCGGCCGTCGTAGCGGCGGTCGGGGTGCTCGGCCAGCGCGTCGCGGTAGCCGGCGGCGTAGCCCACCCCGGTACCGGTGGCGGGGTCGATCTCGGGGTCGAGGACGTCGGCGGTGTCGGCGTCGGCGCGCAGGGCGCCGCCGGGCGCGCCCCGCCGCCCCCGGCCCCTCCGGCGGGGCGGGCGGCGCCGCACCGCCGCGGCGCCCACCCCGCTCAGCAGCGAGGCGATGGCGGTGCCGGCCACCCCGTTGATCAGGGCGGTGGCGAGCTGCCCGGCGAACGGGGCGTCCTGGGTGAACGGGGTGACGGCGGCGACCACCGCGGCCAGCCCCACGATCCAGCCGAAGAAGGTGGTGGGCCGGGGCGCGCTGAGCAGGAGCAGGTGCAGCAGGCCGGTGGCCGCCAGCGCGGCGCACCCCGCCAGCAGCGCGTAGAGCGCCGTGCCCAGGTCGCCGAAGTAGCCGGCGTCCTCGGGCGCCAGCACGGGCACGCCCAGCACGCCGCGCACCACCAGCGCGCCCACCAGGATGATCAGTGCGGCCACCACGGCGGTGGCCAGGCCGCCCGACCACAGGCGGGCGACGTTGACCCGCCGCTCGCTGCCGAACTCGCTCATGCCGATCCCCCCGATACGGCGCCGAACACGGTCGAGGGCCCCATACCCGGGGGTCACCGGCGATAACCCCATGTGTCGTATTGATGACGGTGTGTTGTCAATGGCGGGATGGCCGCGGCTCACACCGGCGGGCCGCCGGTGCGCACGGCGGCGGCGATGTCGGCCGCCAGCGGCGCCATGTCGGCGGCGTCCAGCGCCGAGATCGTCACCCGGATCCCGGGCGGCGTGGCGATCCGGTGCCGCGACCCGGGCGAGGTCGCCCAGCCCCGCGCGTGCAGGGCGGTGACCGCCGCGGCCTCGTCGCCCACCGGCACCCACACGTTGAGGCCGCTGCGGCCCGTGGCCGCCACCCCGTGCTCGGCCAGGCGGGCGATCAGCGCGGTGCGGCGGGAATCGTAGCGCGCGGCGGTCTCCTCCGGGCGCACCGCGCCCGAGCGCCACAGCTCCACGAACGCTTCCTGCAGCACCACGCTCACCCAGCCCGGGCCGGACTGCTGCTGGGCGCGGACCCGGCCGGTGGTCACGGCGTCGCCGGCGACCACGGCCAGCCGCAGGTCGGGCCCGTAGGCCTTGGCGACCGAGCGCACCACCGCCCAGTGCCCGGTGGCGCCGAAGACCCCGGTGAAGGGCGCGCTGACGAACCCGAACCCGTGGTCGTCCTCGATGGTGAGCACGCCGGGGTGGCCGGTGAGCACCGCGCGCAGCTCGGCGGCCCGTGCCGGGGAGAGGGCCGCTCCGGTGGGGTTGTGCGCCCGGCTGGTGAGCAGCACGGCCCGCGCGCCGCCGCGCAGCGCGGCCGCCAGGTCCTCGGCCAGCGGGCCGTCGTCGTCCACGCGGACCGGCGCGGCGCGCAGCCCCAGCACGGTGAGCAGGTGGAAGGTGCTCGGCCAGCCCGGGTCCTCGACCACGACCGCGTCGCCGGGGCGCAGCGAGGAGCGCAGCACGCGGTCGAAGGCGTCCAGCGCGCCGGAGGTGGCGGTGAGGTGGTCGGCGGGCACGCCGTCGGCGGCGAACACGGCGCGGGCGACCCCGGCCAGCTCCTCGCTCACCGGCGGCTCACCGTAGAGGACGTGCCGCCCGGCGCGGCGCCGGGCGACGGCGGCCAGGGCGGCGGAGAGGTCGGGCAGCAGCCGGGGGTCGGGGTTGCCGCTGGCGGCGTCGCGGGTGCCGGGCGGGATGGCGGCGGGCTCGGTCTCGCGCGGGGCGCCCAGGGGCCGCGGCCGCACCCGGGTGCCGCGCCGGCCGCCGGTCTCGACCAGGCCGCGCTCGCGCAGCTGCCGGTAGGCGGCGGCGACGGTGTTGGGGTTGACGCCGAGGTCGCCCGCGAGGTCGCGGATGGGCGGGAGCGCCGCCCCGGCCGCGAGGTCGCCACTGGTGATCGCGCGCTCGACGCTGTCGGCGATCTCGTGGGAGCCGCGTCCGGTGATGGCCATGCCCGCATTATCCAGCAGGGGCGCCGCCCGGGACCTGGCGCGCGGCCCCGGCGGGGGAGGGGCGGCGCCGGAGGCGGAAGGGGACCGCCGCGCGCGCCGATTGGGGCGGCGGAATACGGCCGGCCGGGCGGCGGAAACACCCCGGGAGAATTCCCGTGGATTGGGCGTTGTTTCCGCTTTGTTTCCCGTTATTGCGGGGTGCGTATTACGCGATGCGTTGCGCACTGCGATTCCCCGGGTGCGCGGAATTGGCCTCGGGGGCGCTTCGGCGTTGTTGATCACGCCTTCCCGGATGGTCACCCGGGGTGACTTTTCAGCCTCTGGCCTGCTGATATGTCGACGAATTCCACATCGGCACTTGAACTGTGGTGGGGGTCATGGCGTTCAATGTATATGCGCGAAGTTTGACCCTCGGCGTCGTGTGTGTCCAACTAGAGGGTTTTTCGAGTGTGAGGAGTCGGACAATTAAGGGACAGGATCAGCAGCGTTTCGGTGATGACCCGCTGGCCGTTCGCGACACCGACCACTACAAAGCCGAGTACGTGACCGGATTCGTTGAGAAGTGGGACGAGCTGATCGACTGGAAGAAGCGTTCCGCCAGCGAGGGCCGCTTCTTCATCGACCAGCTCAAGGCGCGCGGGGTGCGCAAGGTCCTCGACGTCGCCACCGGGACCGGGTTCCACTCGGTCCGCCTGCTGGAGGAGGGCTTCGAGACCGTCAGCGCCGACGGCAGCGCCGAGATGCTGGCCAAGGCGTTCAGCAACGGCCAGACCTACGGCGGGCACATCCTGCGCATCGTGCAGGCCGACTGGCGGTTCCTCAACCGCGACGTCCACGGCACCTACGACGCCATCATCTGCCTGGGCAACTCCTTCACGCACCTGTTCTCCGAGCGCGACCGGCGCAAGGCGCTGGCCGAGTTCTACGCGATGCTCAAGCACGACGGCGTGCTCATCCTCGACCAGCGCAACTACGACGCCCTGCTGGACGGCAAGTACGGCAACAAGCACACCTACTACTACTGCGGCGAGGAGGTCTCGGCCGAGCCCGAGCACGTCGACGAGGGCCTGGCGCGGTTCGTCTACCGGTTCCCCGACCACTCGGAGTACCACCTGAACATGTTCCCGCTGCGCAAGAACTACGTGCGGCGGCTCATGCGCGAGGTCGGCTTCCAGCGGGTCGACACCTACGGCGACTTCCAGGAGACCTACCAGGCCGACGAGCCGGACTTCTTCATCCACATCGCCGAGAAGGAGTACCGGGGCGACGACCGGCCCGCCGACGGCTACTCCGCGGCGGTGCAGACGGCGCGCGACTACTACAACTCCAGTGACGCCGACACCTTCTACCACAGCGTGTGGGGCGGCACCGACATCCACATCGGGCTGTACGGCCCGGCCGGCGACGACGACATCGCCGAGGCCAGCCGCCGCACCGTGGAGCGGATGGCGGACAAGCTGGAGATCACGCCGCAGACGCGGGTCCTCGACATCGGCTCGGGCTACGGCGGCTCGGCCCGGTTCCTGGCCCGCACCTACGGCTGCCGCGTGACCTGCCTCAAC
The DNA here is from genome assembly GCF_013410565.1 of Streptomonospora nanhaiensis. NCBI lineage: Bacteria > Bacillati > Actinomycetota > Actinomycetes > Streptosporangiales > Nocardiopsidaceae > Streptomonospora > Streptomonospora nanhaiensis. The sequence goes on along the minus strand of NZ_JACCFO010000001.1, from coordinate 2,921,212 downwards.
CTCAGCGAGGTCGAGAACGAGCGCAACCGCGAGGCGACCCGCGCGGCCGGGCTCGACCACCTCGTGGAGGTGGTCGACGGCTCGTTCGAGGACATCCCGCTGCAGGACAACGCCTTCGACGTGGTGTGGTCGCAGGACGCCCTGCTGCACAGCGGCGACCGCACCCGCGTCATGGAGGAGGTCGCCCGCGTGCTGCGGCGCGGCGGCGACTTCGTGTTCACCGACCCCATGGCCGCCGAGACCGCGTCGTTCGAGGAGCTGCGGCCCATCCTGCGGCGGCTGCACCTGGACACCATGGGCACCCCGGAGTTCTACGACCGCGAGGCCGGCCGCCTGGGCATGACCCGCCTGGAGTTCGACGACCTCCACGAGCACCTGCCCGTCCACTACGGCCGCGTGCTGGCCGAGACCGAGCGCCGCGAGCCCGAACTGGCCGGGCGGATCAGCACCGAGTACCTGGAGCACATGAAGACCGGCCTGCGCAACTGGGTCAACGGCGGCCACTCGGGCGCCCTGACCTGGGGCATCCTGCACTACCGGGCCTGACCGCCGCCCAGCGGGCGCCCGGGGTGCGGGCGCCCGCACCCGCTGCGCCCAAGGGCGCCGCCGGCGGTCCCGCGCCCGTGCGCGGGGCCGCCGGCTGTCTGTTCGGCCATAGTGCCGCCCGCTCCGGCATACGCGGTGCCACCTGGGGTAAGGCCGGGGTGAGAACCGGCTCGCGGCCCCCGGCGGATCGGGGGCGCGGGCCGCGGCGGCGGACGCGCGGGACCGCGGACGCGCGGGACCGCGCACGCGCGGGCCCGGCGCCGCCGCGCAAGTGCCGAACCCGGCACCCCGGGCCGGGGCCGGCGGCGCTGTCCGCGGCCGCCGGTAGGAGAGGAGCAGCGGAATGAACGGCACGCCCGAGACACGCTGGATCGTGGTCGGAGTCGACGGCTCGGACTCCAGCCGCTACGCGCTGGAGTGGTCGGCCAACCAGGCGATCCTGCGCGGCAGGGGGCTGAGCATCGTCACCGCGGTGGGGCCCTCCGAGGCCGCGGGCCCCTTCCGCGAGGTCGTGCCGAGCGGCGACGAGCAGGTCACCGACCGCGAGCGCGACGCCCAGGCGCTCCTGGACTACGCGCGCGACTGGATCGTGCGCCTGTTCCCCGAACTCCCCGTGCGCACCCGCATGCCGCGGGCGCGCGCCGCCGACGCGCTGCTGGAGGAGGCCGCCCTGCCCGAGTGCACGGCCGTGGTGGTGGGCTCGCGCGGGCTGAGCGGGCTGGCGTCGGCCTTCGTGGGCTCGGTGGGGATCGAACTGGCCGCCAACTCCCCGGTGCCGGTGGTGGTGCTGCCCAAGAAGCACGAGGCCGCCTACGGGGTCACCGGCCGCATCATCGCGGGCGTGGACGGATCGGAGTCCAGCCGCCGGGCCGTGGAGTTCGCGTTCTCCCAGGCGGCGTGGACCAAGAGCGACCTCATCGCGATCTGCGCCTGGCAGCCCATGGCCGCGTTCGTGTCGGCGATGGGCCCGGTGCCGCCCGAGGCGTTCGACGACGACGCGGTCGAGGCCACGGCGCGGCGCACCGCCGAGGCGGAACTGGCCGAGATGCGCGAGGCCTACCCCGACGTCCCCGTCGACCTGCGCACGGTGCGCGCCCACCCGGTGGTGGCGCTGCTGGAGGAGAGCACCCCGGCCGACCTGATCGTGGTGGGCTCGCGCGGCCGGGGCGGATTCCGCGGCCTCATGCTGGGCTCGGTGAGCCAGTCGGTGCTGCACGGCGCGCACGGCCCGGTCGCCGTGGTGCGCTGAGGCCGCGCGGCGCCGCACGCGGTCGCGGCCGCGCAAGCCCGCAGGGCCGCCCGCCCGGCGCGGGCGGCACTTGACGCGCGGCGCCGGGCCGCGATTCACTCTTGACCGACCAGTTGGTATCCAAGGTCGGGAGGCGGCCCGTGAAAGCGCTGCGCGTGCACGAGAACGGCGAGCCCGCAGACGTGCTGCGGCTTGAGGAGGTCGCCACGCCGCGGCCGGGACCGGGGCAGGTGCTGGTGCGCGTGCGCGCCGCCGCGGTGAACTTCCCCGACGCGCTGCTGTGCCGGGGGATGTACCAGACCCGGCCGCCGCTGCCCTTCACCCCCGGGGTGGAGCTGTGCGGCGAGGTCGCCGAGGCCGGCGAGGGGGTCACCGGGATCGAGCCGGGCGCGCGCGTGCTCGGCGGCGCCGACCTGCCCGCCGGCGCCTTCGCCGACTACGCGCTCATGAGCGCCGACGGCGTGTTCCCCGCGCCCGACTCGCTCGGCGACGACGAGGCCGCCTCGCTCTACATCGGCTACCAGACCGGCTGGTTCGCGCTGCACCGCCGGGCGGGCCTGCGCCCCGGCGAGACCGTGCTCGTGCACGCCGCCGCGGGCGGCGTGGGCAGCGCCGCCGTGCAACTGGCCAAGGCCGCCGGCGCGCGGGTGGTGGGCGTGGTCGGCGGGCCGGAGAAAGCCAAGACCGCCGCCGCGCTGGGCGCCGACGTGGTCGTGGACCGGCACGCCGAGGACTTCGTGGCCGTGGTCAAGGAGCTGACCGGGGGGCGCGGCGCCGACGTGGTGTTCGACCCCGTGGGCGGGGAGTCCTACGCGCGCTCCACCAAGTGCGTCGCCTTCGAGGGCCGCATCGTCGTGATCGGGTTCGCCAGCGGCACCATCCCCACCCCCGGACTCAACCACGCGCTCATCAAGAACTACTCCATCCTCGGCCTGCACTGGGGGCTGTACCGGCAGCGGGCGCCCGAGACGGTGGCCGAGGCGCACGCCCGCCTCACCGAACTCGCCGACCGCGGGCTGGTCAAGCCGCTGGTCAGCGAGCGGCTGGGCGCCGAGGGGCTGGCCGCGGGCGTCCAGCGGCTCGCCGACGGCGACACCGTCGGCCGGCTGGTCTTCACCCCCTGACCCGCCGCACCCCCTGAGCCCCGCCGCCCGCCTCCCCGAGAGTCCGCCCCCGTTCCGGGCCCGCCGCCCCGCCCCCACGCCAAGGAGTGCCCCATGCCCGAACCGTTCTCCATCCCCGGGACGACCGCCGTCGTCACCGGCGCCGCCGGCGGGATCGGGCGGGCGCTCGCCGAGCGCCTGCTGCGCGAGGGCGCCGCCCGCGTGGTGGTCAGCGACCTCGACCCCGACCGCGTGGCCGAGACCGCGGCCGGGCTGGGCGCGCGCGCCCACCCCCTGGCCCTCGACGTCTCCGACGAGGCGGCCGTGGGCGCGGCCGTGGAGCACATCGAGCGCACGCTGGGGCCGATCGACCTGTGGTGCTCCAACGCCGGGATCGCGGCCGGGCGCGGCCTGGGCGACGACGCCGACTGGGACGTCTCCTGGCGGGTGCACGTCCTGGCGCACGTCTACGCGGTGCGGGCGCTGTTCCCCCGCATGGCCGCGCGCGGGCGCGGCCACCTCCTCGTCACGGCGTCGGCGGCCGGGCTGCTCACCCAGCTCGACAGCGCCCCCTACTCGGTGACCAAGCACGGCGCGGTCGCGCTGGCCGAGTGGCTGGCGATCCGGCACGCCGACGAGGGGATCGGGGTCTCCTGCCTGTGCCCCCAGGGCGTCAACACCGCCATGACGGCGGGCGACGACGGCACCTCCGCCACCCGGCTGGGCGGCGACTACATCGAGCCGGAGGACGTCGCGGAGTCGGTGGTGGCCGCCCTGCACGACGGGCGGTTCCTGATCCTGCCGCACCCCGAGGCGGCCCACTACGAGCGCAACCGAGCCAACGACCGGGACCGCTGGATCGGCGGCATGCGCAGGGCCTGGGCCGGGATCCGCCGCGCCGCGCCGCAGGCCGGCCCCGGCGCGGCCGAACGGAGCTGAGGAGCGGCCATGGACTTCACCTACGACGACGTCACCCGCGACCACCTCGACCGGCTGCGGGCCTTCCTGGACGAGCGGATCCTGCCGGCCGAGCCGGTCTACGCCGCGCAGGCCGCCGAGCGCGCCGACCCCTGGTCGACCCCGCCGGTGGTCAAGGAGCTGCAGGCCGAGGCGCGCGAGCGCGGCCTGTGGAACCTGTTCCTGCCCCACCCCGCCTACGGCGCGGGCCTGACCAACCTCCAGTACGCCCCGCTGGCCGAGCTGACCGGGCGCTCGCCCGGCCTGGCGCCCATCGCGCTCAACTGCGCCGCGCCCGACACCGGCAACATGGAGATCCTCGCCATGTTCGGCACCGAGGAGCAGCGGCGGCGGTGGCTGGAGCCGCTGCTCAACGCCGAGATCCGGTCGGCGTTCTGCATGACCGAGCCCGACGTCGCCTCATCCGACGCCGCCAACATCCGGCTGAGCATCCGCGCCGACGGCGGCGACTACGTGCTCAACGGCCGCAAGTGGTGGACCTCCGGCGCGCTCAGCCCCGACTGCCGGCTGCTCATCGTCATGGGCGTGACCGACCCCGGCGCCGAGCCCTACCGGCGGCAGAGCATGGTGCTGGTGCCCCGCGACACCCCCGGGGTGGAGGTCCGGCGCGGGCTGCCGGTGTTCGGCTACGCCGACGGCACCAAGGGCGGCCACGCCGAGGTGGTGTTCACCGACGTCCGGGTGCCCAAGGCCGACATCCTGCTCGGCGAGGGCGAGGGCTTCCGCATCGCCCAGGAGCGGCTGGGGCCGGGCCGCGTCCACCACTGCATGCGCACCATCGGCGTGGCCGAACTGGCGCTGGAGCTGATGTGCCGGCGTGCGGCCGACCGGGTGGCGTTCGGCCGGCCGCTGGCCGACCAGGGCGTGGTGCGCGAGCGCGTCGCCGAGGCGCGGGTGGGCATCGAGCAGGCCCGGCTGCTGGTGCTGAAGACGGCGTGGCTGATGGACACCGTCGGCAACAAGGGCGCCCGCACCGAGATCTCGGCGATCAAGGCGGTGGTGCCGCGCATGGCCGAGCGGGTGCTGGACGACGCCATCCAGGTCCACGGCGGCGCCGGGGTCTCCGACGACGTTCCGCTGGCGCGGCTGTGGGCGGCCAACCGGACCCTGCGGCTGGCCGACGGCCCCGACGAGGTGCACCTGCGCTCGATCGCCCGGCGGGAGCTGCGGCCCTACCTGGGCGAGCGCGCCGGGTAGGGGCGGTCCGGGCGGTCCGCAACCTCGCGCCCGGCCGTCCGAAACGCGGGGAATCCGCGAACCGGCCGCCGCGGTCACGCGGAACCGGTACGTTCGGTGACGATCGGGACACGCCTCGGCGCGGATACGGCGAGCGGGAACCCCGGTGGGTTTCAATTGACGGCGTTCCCGCCGCCGCGCACCGCCCGGGCCCCGGTCCGCCGCCGCGCGCCGGCCGCGCCCGCTCGGCGCGGCCCCTTCCGACGCGGCGGCGAACCCGCACGGCGAGGAAGGAAGACCACCCGTGGACGCTCCCAGGACGATGCGGCTGTACCTGGCCGGCGGCGCCGCCGCGCTGCTGACGACCGTGGGCTGTACCCCCGACGAGGGCAGTCCGGGCGGCTACGGCGACCGGCCCGGCGAGACCGAGCCGGGCGAGGGGGTGTCGGCCACGCTCAGCGTCGCCGAGGACACCCAGGCCGGGCCGGTCGTCACCGACTCCGACGGCTACACGCTCTACGTCTCCGCCGCCGACAGCGCCGACCCCACCGTCTCGGCGTGCACGGGGGAGTGCGCCGAGCAGTGGCCGCCGGCGACCGTCCAGGGCGAGGTCACCACCGAGGGCATCGACGCCTCCCTCGTGGACGGCTACGAGCGCCCCGAGGGCGGCACCCAGCTCACCCTGGCGGGCTGGCCGCTCTACCGGTTCTCCGGCGACGTCGACCCCGGCGACGTCAACGGCCAGGGCGCCGACGGCGTGTGGTTCGCGGTGGGCCCCCAGGGCACCCGCTCGGAGGTGCTGCCGCACCCCAGCCCGGAGGGCACCGGCGGCTACGTGGAGTTCCCCGGCCAATAGGAGCACACCCTTTGGGGCCGTTCCGGCGGGCCGGGTCGACCACTAGTGTGACGCGAATCATGCGGGGCGTGCGCGCCGCGTCACGGCGGCGGCGCGACGCCCCTGGTCGGCCTGCGTGAACACCCGCCGTCGGCCCGGTGAACCGCGCTTGAACCGGTCGGCGCGGCGCGGGCGGCGCGCCCGCGAAACAGCATCTGACCTGCGGTCATGTCCTCTCGTAGGTGCCGCCCGCCGTGCGCGGTGCGCACCCGCGTCGGCGGGCGGCGGGCGCGGTGACCGGGAACTCCCGCCCGGCGGCGCGGCCCCCGTCCGGGCGCGTGGTCCAGTACCCCGGCGCGTCCGCCGCCACCCACCGCACCCGCCGCTGACAAGGCGTAATCCCCTGCGTGTGGGCTGTGGCGCGAAAAAATAGACCATTGGTCCACACCACTTGTCCAGACCAACTGGCCCTTTCCGAAGGCGTCGGCGATGATTCGGCTTGACGTAGACAAAGGAGCCGCTGTGTCGGAACAGGTGCCTGGCCTGGGCATGGTCCCAACTGGCCACAAGGAGTTGATCGACTGGGTCCGCGAGATAGCGGACCTCACACGGCCGGACCGGGTCGTATGGTGCGACGGTTCGGAGGCCGAGTGGGAGCAGCTCACCGGACAATTGGTAGAGCAGGGGACGTTCGTCCGGCTCAACCCCGAACTCCGGCCCAACAGCTTCTACTGCCGGTCCGACCCGAGCGACGTCGCCCGCGTCGAGGACCGCACGTTCATCTGCTCGGAGCGCGAGCAGGACGCCGGACCCACCAACAACTGGATCGACCCGGCCGAGATGCGCGCGACCTTCGCCGACGTCTTCGCCGGCTGCATGCGCGGCCGCACGATGTACGTGGTGCCGTTCTGCATGGGCCCGCTGGGCGGCGAGATCTCCCAGCTCGGCGTCGAGATCACCGACTCGCCCTACGTGGTGGTCTCGATGCGGATCATGGCCCGCATGGGCACGGCGGCCCTGCGCCTCATCGAGGAGCGCGGCTCGTTCGTCAAGGCCGTCCACTCGGTGGGCGCGCCGCTGGAGCCGGGGCAGGCCGACGTGCCGTGGCCCTGCAACAGCACCAAGTACATCTCGCACTTCCCCGAAACCCGTGAGATCTGGTCCTACGGCTCGGGCTACGGCGGCAACGCCCTGCTCGGCAAGAAGTGCTACGCGCTGCGCATCGCCTCGGTGATGGCGCGCGACGAGGGCTGGATGGCCGAGCACATGCTCATCCTGAAGGTCACCCCGCCGCAGAGGGAGCCGCGCTACATCGCGGCCGCGTTCCCCAGCGCGTGCGGCAAGACCAACCTGGCGATGCTGGCGCCCACCATCCCCGGCTGGAAGGTCGAGACGGTCGGCGACGACATCGCGTGGATGCGCTTCGACGACGAGGGGCGGCTGCGCGCCATCAACCCCGAGGCCGGGTTCTTCGGAGTGGCCCCGGGCACCGGCGAGGCCACCAACCTCAACGCGGTCAAGGCGCTGTGGGGCAACAGCATCTTCACCAACGTCGCCCTCACCGACGACGGCGACGTGTGGTGGGAGGGCCTCACCGAGGAGCCGCCCGCGCACCTGACCGACTGGAAGGGCCGCGACTGGACCCCGGACTCCGCCGAGCCGGCCGCCCACCCCAACGCCCGCTTCACCACCCCGGCCAGCCAGGCGCCGACGATCGCCCCCGAGTGGGAGGACCCGGCGGGCGTGCCGATCTCGGCCATCCTGTTCGGCGGCCGGCGGGCCACGGCGGTGCCGCTGGTCAACGAGTCCTTCGACTGGCAGCACGGCGTCTTCCTGGGCGCCAACGTGGCCTCGGAGAAGACCGCCGCCGCCGAGGGCACGGTCGGCGAGCTGCGCCGCGACCCGTTCGCGATGCTGCCCTTCTGCGGCTACAACATGGGCGACTACTTCGGCCACTGGCTGGAGATCGGCCGCAAGACCGACCCCGCGAAACTGCCCCGGATCTTCTACGTCAACTGGTTCCGCAAGGACGACCAGGGCCGGATCGTGTGGCCGGGCTTCGGCGAGAACAGCCGCGTCATCAAGTGGATCGTGGAGCGCCTCAACGGCACCGCCGAGGCCGAGCGCACCCCGATCGGCAACGTGCCCAAGCCTGAGGCGCTGGACACCTCGGGCCTGGACATCTCGCGCGAGGACCTGGAGTTCCTGCTGACGGTCGACAGGGCGACCTGGCGCGAGGAGGCGTCGCTGATCCCCGAGTTCTTCAAGACCTTCGGCGACCAGCTGCCCGACGAGCTGTGGGACGAGTACAACGCCCTGCTGAACCGCCTGGGTTAGCCGCCGGACCCGGCGGGAACCGCAGTACCGGCGCAAGCCGGAAGAACCAGCGGGAACCGGCGGGCCCGAGCGGGCAGAGCCGGGGAGGCCCCCACGGCACCGACGGCCACCAGGGGTGGGACCTCCCCACGGACCGGCCCGGGACGGAACGCGCGGAAAGCCATCCGCGCGGCCCATCCCGGGCCATCCCCGTGCCCGGGCACGGGGGCCGGGCGGGGCCGCGGCCACCCGCCGGGCGCGCCGCGCGCGGACTGGCCGGTGGGTCGGCGGCGCCGTACGCTGGCGGTGATCGAGGCGGCGCCGCCCCGGACGGCGGGGACGGGCCGTCGCGGTGACACCGTGAGGGAAGGCGCCGGCATGGCCAGTCTGATCTACTCGATGATCGCCTCGCTGGACGGCTACGTCGCCGACGCCCGGGGCGACTTCTCCTGGGCCGAGCCCGATCCCGAGGTCCACGCCTTCATCAACGAGCTGGAGCGGCCGATCGGCACCTACCTGTACGGCCGCCGCATGTACGAGATGATGACCGTCTGGGAGACCGACCCCGCGCTGGCCGAGCACTCCCCGGAGCTGCGCGACTTCGCCGAACTGTGGCGCGAGGCGGACAAGGTCGTCTACTCCACCACCCTCGCCGCGACCGCCACGCGGCGCACCCGGATCGAGCCGGTCTTCGACCCGGAGGCGGTCCGCCGCCTCAAGGAGAACGCGTCCCGCGACGTCACGGTGGCGGGCCCGACCCTGGCCGCCCACGCGTTCCGGGCGGGCCTGGTGGACGAGTGCCACCTGTTCGTCGTACCGGTGATCGTCGGCGGCGGCCTCAAGGCGTTCCCCGACGACGTCCGCCTCGACCTCACCCTCCAATCGGAACGCCGCTTCACCGGCGGCACGGTCTTCCTGCACTACACCGCCCGCCCGGTGTGAGCCCACCTCCGGCAGGGAGAGCTTGCAATGGGCTGCCAATGTCACGAAGCTGAAACCGATCCGGTACCCGGTTTGCTACGTTGACCTTGGGCGTCCGCTAGACAGAGTGGAGGCGTCGACCCGTTCGTATGTGCCAGGTCCATCTTGAGGATCGGCGGCGCACACGGACATCATTCCCAGGCGGATTAGCGGGCGGAGGAGGCGCTGATGAGTGCTCTGGAGATTCTGCTCAGCCGAGAGGGTGAGCCGGTCGACGCTGCTGTCTTCTTTGAAAGCGCGAAAACCGTGATCGACCTTGTGCAGCAGATTGAGCGATCACTCGGCAGGACACGCGTAGCTACACGGTGGGGCATCACGGAACTCCGACTCGGCAGTGCGGTGGTTGTCACCACACCGATTGAGGATAGCCCAAGCGCGAACGAGGCCGGGGAGTTGCTGGTGAAAGGCGTTGGCTCACTGGAGAGATCCCCCCAGATGCCCTCCGCCTTCACATTGGAGGTGCTTCGCGGCCTCCTGCGTGTGGCCTCGAACTCAGAGCAGAGCGATCGCGCACGATTGACGTTGAGATTCGGAGAAGGAAAGGCGGCTGCCGCAGCAGCGGTTTCTGCGCAACTTGCCGCCAATGCGCGCAAACTGCTGTCCGCTCGGATCCTGGAATTCGAGTCGGTTCAGGGCGAGATCGATCGGATTGACGTCCGGGGTGGCAAGCGGGAAGTCAGCATATTCGATACGGAGCAGAACCGGTCCGTTCGGGCCACTTTCTCGGATGACATGCTCGCTGACATTGTGGGCAGCATAAAGCAGCGTGTTGCGGCCTGGGGGCTGGCCCAAAAGACGGCTTCTGGGCAGATAGTCTCCTTCGAGATCGAACGTCTTGAAAGGATCGATGACCGCCCGCCCGTGTCTGTCCGGGAGATCGCCGGAATCGCTCCCTGGTGGACTGACGGAGAAGACCCCACGGAATGGGTCCGGAGGCATCGTGAAGAAGAATAGCGGGCGGGTCTACATCGATTCCGACGTCTACTTGAACGTGATATTGGGCGCGAAGGACAGTAACCCGGAACGATTCGATCAAAGTTTCATCGTGATCGACCGCGGGGAGCGCGGCGAGTACGATATCGTGGCGTCCTCATTGATATACGCCGAAGTCGCCTGTGCGGGACGGCTCAGGTCTCGCGAAGTCGGTGAAGCGCACAGGGTGAGCGCTCAATCAAAAATCAGAGAGTGGTTCACACACTCCGGCATCCAAATCGTCTCCGTTGACCGTTTTGTGGTAGACAAAGCCATCGGATTTTCTCGGTCGTATGGACTCAAGTCGAATGACGCGATTCATCTTGCCTCTGCCGTACTTGCACGATGCTCACATCTGTTCTCGTGGAACAAGCGAGATTTCCCCATGGGGCAGGAGATCGAAGGTGTTCTGATGAGCGAACCCCACGCCATCGGGCAGCAGGAGTTCGATATTGGCATGTGATGGCACCCACGAATCCCTCGGTTGCGGGGCTCCGTACGGCTCCGCATATGGTGTGGGGCGGCCGATCCTGTTTTCATAAACGGCGAGGGCGCCCCCCTCTCGTGGGCGCCCTCGCCTGTTCGTGGGGGCGGGGTTACCGCTTGGTCAGGGCGAACTCGCTGAGGCGGAGGTCGCCGGTGAACACGAGGTAGACGTCGCCGTGCCCGGCGCCGGGGCGGGTGAGGGCGGTGGTGACCTCCTCGTAGGTGTACTTCCCGCCGGTCGAGGGGACCTCGGCCGTGCCCAGGAGGCGGCCCTCCGGCGAGCCGAGGCGGATCTCCAGGGCCGCGCCGCCCTCCTGGGCGCGGGCGGCCTGGGCGGTGAATCCCGACAGGCGCGACGGCAGGGACGCGGCGTCGAAGGCGATCCAGTCGCCCGCCGAGCCCTCCACGGCCATGCCGTCGGCCTTGGTCTCGTCGGCGATCGCGATACCCGAGTAGCGGTCGAAGTCGGCCGCCCGCGTGGTCTCGGTCAGGTCCCGGGGCGGGATGCGCTCGCCCTTCACCTCGATCTGCGTCCGGCGGCGGATGTCGGCCGACGACGACCCGATGAGCACGTCGTGGCTCGCGGTCTCCACGACCTCCCGGCCCCGGGTGACATCCCAGAAGGCCAGGTCGGCGGCGTCGATCTCCAGTTCCACCGTGACCGTCTCGCCGGCCTCGACGTGCACCCGCTCGAAGTCGCGCAGCTCCTGGATCGGCTGCGCCACCCGCGACCGGTTCTGGTGGGTGTAGAGCTGCACCACCTCGTCGCCGTCGCGCTCGCCGGTGTTGGTCACCGGCACCCGCACCGTGACCGTGCCCTCGGCGCCGATCCGCCGCCGGTCCAGGCGCGGTTTGCCGTACTCGAAGGTCGAGTAGGACAGCCCGTGCCCGAACGCGTAGAGCGGATCGCCCTCGAAGTACTGGTAGGTGTGCCCGGAGTGGATGATGTCGTAGTCGTGCATGGCGGGCAGGTCGTCGGTGGAGCGGTACCACGTCTGCGGCAGCCGCCCGGCCGGGTTGTGGTCGCCGAACAGCACCGCCGCCAGCGCGCTGCCGGTCTCCTGCCCGGCGTGGGAGGTCCACAGCAGCGCCGGGACGTGCTCCTGGGCCCACGGCACCGCCTGCGGGTAGCTGGACTCCAGCACCACCACGGTGTTGGGGTTGGCCGCGGTGACCGCCTCGACCAGCTCCCGCTGGGCCTGCGGCAGCTCGATGCTCTCCCGGTCGTCGGTCTCGCGGGCGTTGATGAAGGGCATGTTGCCCACCACCACGACCGCGGCGTCGGCGCCCGACACCGCCTCCACGGCCGCGTCCGTGCCGCTGACCAGGGTGTCGACCCGGAAGCGCGCGGCGTCCTCGGGGGTGTCGGCGTCGACGGTGAGCGCGCCGTCCTCGCCGACCGACACGTACTTGCGGTTCCAGGTGTCGTACCCGGCGTACTTCAGCACGACCTCGCCGTCGCCGACCTCCTCCATGCGGAACAGCTGCTGCACGAACCAGCCGTTGGGCTGCTCCTGGTCGTTGTAGAGCCGGTTGCCCTCGCCGAGGCCGACCACCTTGCCGTTGGCCTCGGTACGCAGGGTCACCACGCCCTCGCCCCACTCGAACACGCTGATGGCGCGGGCGTCCTCGCCGCCCCCGCCGGCCTCCTGGGCGCGCAGCACCCCGCCCCCGGCCTCGGCCGAGGCGGTGACCGCCCGGCCGTCGGCGGTGGTCAGCGTGACGCGGTCGGCGCCCTCGGCCGTGGCCACCGAGCCGCCCTCGCCCAGCCGCTCGGCGATCCCGTCGGCCGGCGTGACCTCGTAGGGCATGGTGCCGCTGTACCAGTCCTCGTAGAGGGTGTCGGCCAGCGGCCCGACCACGGCCACCTCGGTGTCGGACTCCGGGTCCAGCGGCAGGGCGCCGTCGTTCTTCAGCAGCGTCATCTGCGCCAGCGCGGCCTCGCGCGCCAGCTTGCGGTGCTGGGGGGTGTCGATGGCCTCGGGCGTGATGCCGGAGTAGGGGTTGCGCTCGGGCGGGTCGAACTCGCCCAGCCGGAACCGCACGGACAGGCTGCGGCCCACCGCCCGGTCGACGTCGGCCTCGGTGATCAGCCCCTGCTCCAGGGCCTCGGTCACCGCGTCGACGGTCAGCGAGGGGTTGGTGTCCTGGTCGGTGTAGCTGTCGATCCCGGCCGTCAGCATCGCCGCGTGCGACTCGGCGTGGGTGTCGTAGTACCCCTGGCTGTTGGCGACGTTGGAGGGCCCGTAGGCGTCGCTGACGACCATCAGGTCGTGCTCGCTCCACGACCGCACGTCGTCCAGCAGCGGCGTCACGTGCGCGGGCCGCCCGTTGATCAGGTTGTAGGCGGCCATCACCCCGGTGGCGTTGCCCGCCGCGATGGCCGGGCGGAACGCCGGGTAGACGTACTCGTGCAGCGCGCGCGGCGGGACGGTCACCGACACGCGGTCGCGGTCGGCCTCGATGTTGTAGGCGGCGAAGTGCTTCAGGGTGGGCGCGGTCTTGAGGTAGAAGTCGTCGTCGCCGCGCAGCCCGCCGGTGTAGGCCGTGGCCATCTCCCCGACGAGCGTGGGGTCCTCGGAGTAGCCCTCCTCGTTGCGGCCCCAGCGGGGGTCGCGCAGCGGGTCGGCCACCGGGGCCCACACGTTCAGCCCGTGGGCGGCGGGGTCCTGGACGTGGAACCCGCGCATCTCGGTGCCGGTGGCGTCGCCCACGCGCTCCACCAGTTCGGGGTCCCAGGTGCCGCCCAGGCCCACCGACTGCGGGAACACGGTCGCCTCGCCCAGCCAGGCGACGCCGTGCAGCGCCTCGGTGCCGGTGCGGAACGGGCCGATGTCCAGCCGGGGGACCGCCGGCTGGTACTGGTGCAGCATGGCGATCTTCTCGGCGCGGGTGAGGCGGCCGAGCAGGTCCTCGACGCGGGTGTCCAGGGGCAGGTCGGGATCGCGGAACGTGCCGGTGTCGGCCGAGGCCGCGCCGGGCACCGCCGACACCAGGCCGGCGGCCAGCGCCGCCGCCAGGGCGGCGGCCGCCCACCGGGAGCGGCCCCGGCGGGCGCGCCGCGGCCCGGCGGCCGGCGCGGAGGGGGCGGGTGGTCGATGGGGGATGCTGGGGTTCACCGTGCTACCTCGCTTCGGTTGGGGGGTTCCTGCGCTGGGGTGCCGACTCGGGTCCGCCCCGGTCGACTCGGTGAGGCCGGCCCTCCGGCCGGTGGCACAGCGGTGCGGCGGGCGGTGTGCGGCGGCTACCGCGCGGACTTTGGGGCGCTCCCGGCGATCGGCACGTCGGCGCCCTCGCGGACCAGCACCGGCGCCCGCTCCAGGGGCGCCGCCAGCCGGATCACCGCGCCGCCCGCGTGCACCTCGCCCGTCCACGGGTCGCGCCAGCGCGCCCCGGCGGGCAGGTAGACCTCGCGCTCGCGCGCCCCGTACTCGGTCACCGGTGCCACGAGCACGTCGGGGCCGAACAGGAACGCGTCCTCGACCGCCCAGGCCCGGTCGTCGTCGGGGAAGTCCACGAACAGCGGGCGCATGGGCGGCAGCCCCCGCTCGTGCGCGGCGCGCATCTGCTCCATGACGTAGGGCCGCAGCCGCTCCCGCAGGAACAGCAGCTCCCGCAGGTGGCCGTAGACCTCCTCGCCGTAGGACCACACCTCGTTGGGGCCGCCCGACATCTGCGGGTGCAGCTCGTCCACGAACGGCTCGCGGAACCCGTGCAGCCGCAGCAGCGGGCAGAACACCCCGTACTGGAACCACCGCACCAGCAGCTCCCGGTACTCCGGCGACTCCTGGTCGCCGCCGTGGAACCCGCCGATGTCGGTGGTCCACCACGGGATCCCCGACATCGCGACGTTGAGGCCCGCGCGGATCTGGGCGCGCAGGGAGGCGAACGTCGCGGCGATGTCGCCCGACCACAGGGCGGCCCCGTAGCGCTGGCTGCCGGCCCACGCCGACCGGCACAGGGTGATGACGTCGGTCTCGCCGGCCTCGCGCATGCCCTCGTAGAAGCCGCGCGCGTGCTCGGCCGGGTAGATGTTGCCGACCTCCGCGCCCGGCCCGGCGTGGTAGCGCAGGTTCTCCTGGTGGCCGGGCTTGATCTCGGGCTCGCAGGCGTCCAGCCACCACACCCGCACGCCCAGGTCGAGGTAGTTGCGGCGGGCCTTGTCCCAGACGTAGGCGCGCGCCCGGGGGTTGGTGGCGTCGTAGAAGGACACCTGCACCTTGGCGGCCACGCCCTTGTCGGCCCAGTCGGCGTGCACCGGCGGGCCCTGCTCGGTGGCCACGAGCAGGCCCTGCCGCAGCATCTCGTCGTAGTTCTCGCTCAGCGGGCTCACCGACGGCCATACCGACACCATCAGCTCGGTGCCCATCTCGCGCAGTTCGCGCACCATCGCGGCGGGGTCCGGCCACTCGGCGGGGTCGAACCGCCAGTCGCCCAGGTGGGTCCAGTGGAAGAAGTCGCTGACGATGACCGACAGCGGCAGTCCGCGCCGCTTGTACTCGCGGGCGACCTCCAGCAGCTCCTCCTGGGTCTTGTAGCGCAGCTTGGACTGCCAGAACCCCGACGCCCACTCCGGCAGCATCGGCGCGCGGCCGGTCGCCGCGGAGTAGTGGTCCAGGACCGCCGCCGGGTCGGGGCCGGTGGTGACCCAGTAGTCGATCTGCCGCGCGCTGTCGGCCACCCACCGGGTGCCGTTGCCGGCCAGCTCCACGCGGCCCACCGCCGGGCTGTTCCACAGCAGGCCGTAGCCGCGCGAGGAGAACAGGAACGGGATGGTGACCTCGGCGTTGCGCTGGACCAGGTCGATGACCGCGCCCTTCTGGTCCAGCAGCCCGTGGGTGTGCTGGCCCAGGCCGAACACCCGCTCGCCCGCGTAGGCGGCGAACCGCTGCTCGATGCGGTAGTAGCCGTTGCCGGTGGAGGAGAACACGCGCGGCCCGGGCCACCAGAAGTGCGCCCGCCGCTCGGCCAGCAGTTCGGCGCCCGTGGCCGTGCGCACGAAGCGCAGCATGCCGTCGTCGCCGACCTCGGCGGTGATCTCGCCGTTGACCAGCCGCGCGGTGGGTGCGCCGGAGTCGTCGTCGATGCGGATCTTCGCCTCGGAGGCGGGGCGGTCGCCCAGCGCGCCGGGGATGTCGGAGCGCAGGCGGGACAGCCCGGCGCGCACCCGGACGCTGTCGGCGCCCCAGGGCTCGACGCGCACCACCTGGTGCCCGCCGTGCCATTCGATGCCGCCGTCGATCTCG
This sequence comes from Streptomonospora nanhaiensis, assembly GCF_013410565.1. NCBI lineage: Bacteria > Bacillati > Actinomycetota > Actinomycetes > Streptosporangiales > Nocardiopsidaceae > Streptomonospora > Streptomonospora nanhaiensis. Next base: position 2,905,324 of record NZ_JACCFO010000001.1, on the reverse strand, counting down.
TGCAGCACGCGGAGTCCTTTCACGTGTACGAACCAGTGGATTTCGGGCGCACGCACCCGCGGTGCGGCGCGGTGGTCGCGGGAACAGGGAGTCGGGGAAGGGGGAGTGGACGGAAGCGGGCGGTAAGGGCGGCCGGGGGCAGGGGCGGACGAGGGCCGGGGACAGGGGACGGGGACGTGCGGCTCGGGGCGCGGCCCGGCCCCCGCCGCCCCGGCAGGCGGCGGCGGGGGCCGGGCCGCGCGGGCGGTCCGGGGCCGGTCCGGTGGCGGTCAGTCCTTGAGGGCGCCGCCGGTGACACCCGCCGCCACGTAGCGCTGGGCGGCCACGAGCAGCACCGCCGCCGGGATGGACGCGATCACGCCGGTGGCCATGACGCTGTTCCAGTCGGCGGTGTGCGCCCCGATGAAGCGGTAGATGCCGACCGTGACCGGCATGACGGAGTCGTCGGTGTTGAGGGAGATGGCGAACAGGAAGTCCGCCCAGGCGAACAGGAACGCGAACAGCGCCGCGGTGATCATGGCGTTGCGGCTGACCGGCAGGATCACCGACCACAGCACCCGCGCCGCCCCCGCGCCGTCGACCATGGCGGCCTCGCCCAGCTCCTTGGGGATGGTCACCATGAACGCCCGCAGGATCAGCACCGCGAAGGGCACCGCGACCGTGGAGTCGGCCAGGATCAGCGCCAGGTGGGTGTTGAGCAGGCCCGCCTGGTTCATCACCGCGTACAGCGAGTTCGCCATGACGATCCCGGGCACCATCTGCACCAGCAGCAGCGCGAACAGCACCACGCCCGCGCCGCGCACGCGGAACCGGCTCAGCGCGTAGGCCGCCGGAACCGACAGCAGCAGGGTGAGCGCCACCGTGCCGGCCGCGATGGCCAGGCTGTTGAGCAGCGCCTGGCCCTGGCCGTCCAGCGCCGCCCGGTAGCCCTCCAGGGTGCCGCCGATCGGCAGCCACCGCGGCGGGGTCTCCAGCAGGCCGGCGGGCGGCTGGAAGGACGCGTTGACCATCCAGTACAGCGGGAACAGCAGCACGGCGACGATCGCCACCGCGGTGACGGTGGTGAACGCGGTGCGGACCCGGCGGTGCACGGCCATTCTCACCCCCTCCTTCCCGAGCCCGGGGCGCCCGGCTGCGTGCGCAGGCCGCGCAGGTAGACCAGGGCGAACACCAGCGCGATCACGATCAGCAGGTTGCCCACGGCCGCGCCGAGCCCGAAGTCGAGTTCGCCGAAGGACAGCGCGTGCGCCCACGTGGTCAGGGTCTGGGTGGCGTTGGCCGGCCCGCCCTGGGTGAGCACCATGATCACGTCGAACTGCTTGAGCGTGTAGACCAGGCCCAGCATCAGCACCACCGCGCTCACCGGCCGCAGCAGCGGCCAGGTGACGTGCCGGAACCGCTGCCAGGGGCCGGCGCCGTCGAGCGCGGCTGCCTCGTAGAGGTGGGCCGGGATGCTCTGCAGCCCGCCGTAGAGGATGACCATGTTGAACGGGATCCCCACCCAGATGTTGGCGACGGTGACCGAGGCCAGCGCCATCGACGTGCTCGACAGCCACGGCACGCCCTGGTCGATCAGCCCCAGGCCCAGGAGGGTCTGGTTGAGGACCCCGTACTCCTGGTCGAAGATCCACCGCCACACGGTGCCCGATACCACCAGCGGCAGCAGCCAGGGCACCAGCAGCAGCGAGCGCAGCAGGCCGTTGAGCGGGACGTGCCGCTGGAAGAACACCGCCAGCGCCAGCCCGATGGCGAACTGGAAGACCAGCGAGCCCACCGTGAACAGCGCGGTGTTGCTCAGCGCGGTCCCGAAGACCGGGTCGGCCAGCACCGCCGCGTAGTTGGCGGCCCCGACGAACGGCGCCTCACCGGTGTAGAACGACGCGGCGGTGTACTCCCGCAGCGCCATCGACTGGTTGGCGAGGAGCGGGTAGCCGAAGAACACGGCCAGGTAGACGACCAGGGGTGCGAGAAAGCCGACCCGGGCTAGCATCAGGACTCCGGCACCGACTGCTGGGCCTGGGCCAGGGCGTCCTCGGCGGAGCCCGATCCGGCCAGGGCCTGCTGGATGGCGTCGGCGATCGCGGCGGAGACGTCGGGGTAGTCCTCGCCCAGGTCGGCGGTGCGGGCCTGGGCGGTGGGCACCGACTCCACGAACGGCGCCATCTGCTCGTTGTCCTCGGCGAGCCGCTGGGCCGGCTCCTCCTTGGCGGGGACGTAGGCGTTCAGCTCGGCCCACTCGGTCATGTTGTCGTCGCTGAGCAGGCACCGCAGCACCTCGGCGGCCTTCTCCTCGCGCTCGGTGCCGTTGCGGCCGATGGCCCACACCTCACCGCCCATGGGGGTGGCGGGGTCGCCGCCGGCCTCGGGCACGGGCAGCGGCACGACCTCGTAGTCGACGTCCTCCTCGGCCAGCACCGGGATCTGCCAGGAGCCGTTGATCATCATGGCCGCGCGCCCGCCGATGAACTGGTCGTTGACGTCGGCCTGGGACCAGTTGACGACCGACTGCGAGACCGAGCCGTCCTCGACCATGCCGGCCCACAGCTCCAGCGCCTCGACGGCCTCGGGGGAGTCCAGTTCGGTGAGCGTGGCCCCGTTGCTCCACATGAAGGGCTCGAAGGTCCAGGTGCCCTCCTCGTGGCCGATGGCCGAGAACGCGAACCCCTTGGTGTCGCCCCGGGTCAGCTCGTCGGCGGCCTCGCGCAGCTCCTGCCACGTGGCGGGCGGCTCGACCCCGGCGTCCTGGAGCAGCGCGGTGTTGGTGAACAGCGCCAGGCCGTTCACGCCCGAGGCGATGCCGTAGAGGGTGTCCTCGTGGGTGCCCACCTGCAGGACGCTGTCGTAGTAGCCGGCGGTGTCGAACCCGGCCTCCTCCAGCGGCAGCAGTGCCCCGGTGGCCGCGAACTGGGGGAGGTCGGGGTTGTCGATCAGCATGAGGTCGGGCAGCTCCTGCTGGGAGGCGCCCTGGAGCAGGCGCGGCATGAGCTGCTCGCGGGGCAGCGCCTCGCGCTCGACCTCCACCCCGGCCTGCTCGCCGCACTCCTGGAGCATGCTCTCGGTGGCGCCGTTCTGCGGTTCGGCGAGGTTGTAGTCGAGGGCGGTGATCGAGGTGACCTCGCCGCCGTCCTCGCCGCCACCGCCGCAGGCGGTGGTGAGGCCGAGCAGGCCGGCGGCGACCAGGGCCGAGGGGGCGCGGAGGCGGTGTGCGGGGTTGCCGGAAACGCGTGTCATGGTGCGCTCCTTCATGTCCGTCGAAGCGCTTCGATCGCGTCGACGTGGGGAAACGGGGATGGCGGTGATGGGGATGGACGGAAAGGGTGGTGGCGGGGGCGGGGTCAGGGCAGGGCGGGTCGGGCGGCGGTGCTCGCCCGCGGCACGAGGCGCGGCTGGATCAGGGTGATCTCGGGGGTGTCGACGTTGTCGAGCTTGTCCATGAGCAGGGCGACGGCCCGCCCGCCCATCTCCTCGGTGGGCAGGGTGACCGAGGTCAGCGGGGGGACGGACTCGGTGGCGAGGTCGTCGGGGCCGATGGCCACCACCGAGACGTCGCCGGGGATATCGCGGCCGGCGGCGCGCAGGGCGTCCAGCAGCGGCGCCACCGCGGGCTCGTTGTGCACGACGATCCCGGTGACACCGGGGTGGTCGCGCAGCAGGGCGCCGACGGCGGCGGCGACCTGGGCGGGGGCGGCCTCGCACGGCACGACCAGCGGGCGCAGGCCGCGTTCGCGGGCCTCGTCCTCGAATCCGGCGATGGTGCGCTCGGCGAAACCGGTGCGGCGCTCGTAGACCGAGGGCGGCTGGCCGATGAGGGCGACCTCGCGGTGCCCCAGGTGGGCGAGGTGGGCCACGCAGATGCGGCCGGCGGCGTCGAAGTCGAGGTCGACGCAGGTGAGGCCCTGGCTGTCGGCGGGCACGCCGATCAGCACGGAGGGGTGGCCCAGCGTGCGCAGGGTGGGGACCCGGGCGTCGTTGAGCTGGACGTCCATGACGATGATGCCGTCGACCATCGAGGTGCCCGCGACACGGCGCAGGCCGCTCTCGCCCTCGGCCTGGGTGAGCAGGAGGACGTCGTGCTCGCGGTCGCGGGCGCTGGTGACCACCGACACCGCGAACTGCATGGCCACCGGCACGTGGATGCCCGGCCGCAGCGGCAGGACCAGCGCGATGACGTTGGCGCGGTTGCTGGCCAGGGCGCGGGCGCCGGCGTGCGGCTGGTAGCCCAGCACCTCGATGCTCTTGAGGACCCGGGCGCGGGTGGCGGCCGAGATGGAGCGCTTGCCGCTCAGCACGTAGGAGACCGTGCTGGGCGACACCCCGGCATGCCGGGCGACATCGGAGATCCGCACGCACGCCTCCCAGAGCATCAGAGTGTCGAACCGCTTCGACTGCCTGGGATGTTACGACGATCACATTCGCCGCGCAATGGGTGCGGGCGAGGTCGTCGCGGCGGGCGCGGCGGCGGGGAGGGCGCGCGGGGCGGCCGCGGCGGCGGGCGGCGTGGTGGCCCCGCGCACGCCGATCAGCCCCGGACCAGCAGGTGCAGCCGCACCACGCTGCGCCCGCCCACCGAGCCCAGGTGCACGCGGTCGCACAGCTGACGCACGATCCACAGGCCGCCGCCGCGCTCGTCCAGCGCGGGCGGGCTGCCCGCGAACGGCGGCACCACCAGGTAGGCGGTGTCCTGGGCGACCTCGCACACCACCTCGTCGTCCTCGGTCCAAAACCACACGCTGCCGGTGCCGCCGCCGTGCAGGACCACGTTGGTGACCACCTCGTTGACGGCGATGACGAGGTCCAGCGCCCGCGACCGGGGCACCCCCAGCCGGTCGGCGTAGGCCAGTGCGTCGGCGCGGAGCCGGGAGAGGTCGGCGGGGGTGAACTGGCCGCCCATGAGGTCGGCCGGCAGGGACGACGGCTCCTCGACGGCGCCGCCGGCGGCGAACACCCCCGGCGGCACGTAGGCGTCGTTGGGCCGGACGCGGCCGGCCCGGACGAGTTCGGGGTGGGTCCTGCGGGCGGCCTCGACGACGCGGGGCGGCACGCGGCGGGTGTCGTAGGCGCAGACCAGCCAGAGGTTGGTGGCCCCGAAGAGCGGGGTCAGGCTGGACTCCAGGTGGGCCCACGCGGCGATCTCGCGGGGTGAGCGCCCCGCCCACACGGGTTCGGCGAGGATCCGCACGCGCTCGGCGCGGCCCCGGGCGGCGTGCCCGCGCCAGTAGCGGTCGATGGCGGAGAGGCGCTCGGGCGGGCGGTGGCCGAAGCGCGCGGGGTCGACGTAGTCGACGCGCCGGCTGCGCGGGCCCAGGGCCTGGTCCAGCAGCGCGGCGTTGGCGGGCGTGAGCGCGGCCAGGACGGGGTCGCCGGAGTCGACGCCGTGGCCGGTGAACGGCAGCGCCATCGCCAGGAACTCGTCGTCGGAGCCGTAGACGCACGCCTGGTGGGTCAGGTGCGGGTCACCCACGGGGGGATCCCTCCGGCCGTCCGCCGATCTCCGGCGAATACCGGATCCATCCCCGAAAGGGGCGAAAAAGGGTGCGGCGGCGGTGTGGAACCCGCGCCCGCGGCGGCGGCGCGCACGGCCGGCCGCGCGGCGGGCGGGAAAGGTGCGCGCGGCGTTCGGCCGCAGGCGCGGCGGTGATCTGGTGACCAGGTCGGGGTCGGGGGAAAGAGTCGGCGCCGTCGGGTTTCCGAGGGGGCCGGGAGCGGGTTTCGAGCATGGGTCGGGGTCCGAAATTCCACGGGATTGGGGTGTCGTCCGAGGTAAGGGGGTGCGGTATTCCGATAACCGGCCACGGGCCGCTCCGGATAGCGGAACTCCGGAACTTCCCCAGTGTCGGGAAATGACGCGAGTGGCAGATGTTCCGCATGATCACATGGTAAAGCAGGAGCGGTTCCGAAACCCTACGGAATCACGCTCTTGTTCCCACAGGCCGCTGCGGCCCCCTCAACCGGTGCCCACTTCGCCCGGAAATCACCTATTCAGGAGAATCATGACCGCCAGCCTAATTGTGGTTTTCGTCATTCTCGCCGTCCTTCTGGTCGCGGGGATCGTGGTGGCGCGCAAATTCGTCATCTCCCCCGACGACTCCGACGGCCCGGTCGGCTCGCTCATCGCCCCGTGCGTGCTGTCGATCTACCTCATCGCGCTGGCCATGGGCCTGGTGATCGGCTGGGAGAACAACCGGGGCGCCGCCGACTCCGCGGTCGAGGAGGCCGGCTACGCCACCGCGCTGTACTGGGGCACCGCCGCCTTCCCCGACAAGGAGGGCGACGCCGTGCGCGCGGACCTGCGCGACTACGTCGACACCGTGATCGAGGAGGACTGGCCGGCGATGCGCGAGCAGCGCGAACTCGACCCCTCCGGCGCTGCCGCCCTGGACCGCCTGCGGGTCAGCGTCAACGAGGTCCCCGCCGAGGGCTCGGCCGCCGCCCTGGAGCGCATGGAGGCCCGGCAGAACGTCACCGACCTCGTGCAGAGCCGCGTGGAGCGGGCCGACTCCGCCCAGGCCACCGTGCCGGGGGTGATCCTGCTGGCCACGGCGGTCAGCGGACTGGCGGTGGTGGTGCTGCCGTTCGCCATGCGGGTCGGCCAGGCGCGCACGCGGATCTTCTGGTCGGTGGTCAACCTCGTGTTCATCGTGTCGAGCCTGCTCATCCTGCTCGCGCTGGACCACCCCTACACCGGGCTGCTGGCCACCGACTCCGGCGCCTTCGAGGACGCCCGCGCCGGGTTCGACCGGATCGACGCCGCGCTGGCCGGCCCCTGAGCCGCTCCGAGCGGTGCTGAGCGGTGGCCGAGGGCGCGGCGGCCCGCCGCCTTCGAGGGCGGCGGGCCGGCGGCCTCAGCGGCGGACCCCGGAGGCGCCCACGGCGGCGGCCACGGCGATGAGGACGGCGAAGACCATGATCTGCATGGGCTCGAACCCGTGCGGACCGCCGCGTTCACCGGGGCCGATCAGGGGGGCGCCGATCAGCTGGGCCGCTTCCTCCTCGGACGGCGGCTCGGCGGGCCGCTCGCGCGGCGGCGCGGGGTCGGGGGCCGGGGGCGCTGCCGGAGCCGGTGCGGCCACCTCCTGCGCGGGCGGGGCGGGGGTGTCCGGCTCGGGCGGTTGGGGGAGCGGGGGCTCGGGCCGCTCCGGCTGCGCGGGTTCCTCCGGGGATGCCGGCGGCTCCTCGGGCGGCGGCGGCTCCTCGGGCGGCGGTGGTTCCTCCGGCGGAGGCGGTTCCTCGGGGCCGGGGTCGGGCGGTGGCGGCTTGGGCGGCTCCGGGCAGCCGGGGCCGGGCGGCCAGGGGTGGCCGGGCAGCGCCGGGGCCACCGGGGGCTCGGGCCCGTACGGCGGTTTCATCCAGTCCGGGGGGTCGGGGGTGACCGGCCCGCCGGGGACGCCGGCGAGCCCGCCCGCGGACGCCTCGGGGACGGCCGCCGCCGCGCCCGTTCCCGCGAGGGTGTCGGCGTGGGCGGTGCCGCCCGACAGGGCCAGCTCGACGGTGAGCACGGCCAACACGCAGACACCGGTACGGGCGCGGTACCGGCCTGCGTTGCGACGGGGGTTCATGGGGGTCGCACTCCTTATCCGGTGGTCCGGGCCGGAAACGCTGGTCCACCTCTTCTAGCACGGTGTCCGACGCGCCCACCGGGCCGTTTGGGAAACAGGCGCGAAAGGCGGTCCGCCGGGGGCCCGTTTTCGCGTTGGTGCGCCGGGGATTGGTGCGCTGCCAAAATGCGGGCGGTGCGGATAACAGCCGGTCAGAGCGGTGTGCGTCCGGTCAAGAGCGGCTCCACTCCGTCCGTTTCGCCACCGGAGGAGCGGTGTTTCCGATTGGTGCTCACCGTGAAACCGGGTGGCCAGGTTCGGGCAATGGTGCGACCGTAATCCGCGGGCGCGGATCCGCAATTCCGAAAACAACCACCAAAGGTGTCAATGCGGTCAATGGGGGAGGCGCGGAAAAAACGGGCGGGCGCGGGCCGGAGAAGCCGGGGATTCGCCCGCGCCGAATCCCACCGCGCCGAACCCCGAGGGGGCCGCACCCGCCACGCGGCGCGGACGTGCATCCCGCGCGGTCGGCCGCGCCGCCTCCGGGGTAGAAAGGGCCCCATGCAGCCATCGACACCATCGACACCGCCCGCCGAGGCCCCCAGGGTCGCCGTCCTGGGCACCGGGACCATGGGCGCCCCCATGGCGCGCAACATCGCGGCGGCGGGGATGCCCGTCCGCGTCTGGAACCGCACCCGCGCCAAGGCCGAGCCGCTGGCCGGCGCCGGCATCGAGGTCGCCGGCACCCTGGACGAGGCCGTCGCCGACGCCGACATCGTGGTGACCATGCTCTACGACGGCGACACGGTCGAGGAGGTGATGGCCGGCATCGTGCCGCCGGCCCCCGGCGCGGTGTGGGCCCAGACCACCACGGTGGGCCTGGCCGCGACCAACCGCCTGGCCGCCCGCGCGGCCGAACTCGGCATGGACTACCTGGACGCACCCGTGCTGGGCACGCGCGGCCCGGCCGAACAGGGCGCGCTGACCGTCCTGGCGGCCGGCCCCGAGCGCGCCCGCCGGCGCGCCGCGCCCGTCTTCTCCGCCATCGGCGCACGCACCGTCTCCTTCGACCAGGTGGGCGCGGCCAGCCGGCTCAAGCTGGTGGCCAACAGTTGGGTCCTGGCGCTGACCTCGGCCACGGCCGAGGCGCTGTCGCTGGCCGAGGGCCTGGGCGTGGACGCCCGCGACTTCCTCGACGTGGTCTCGGGCGGCCCCCTGGACAGCGGCTACCTGCACGCCAAGGCCGGTGCCATCCTCAGCGGCGACTACACCCCCAGCTTCTCCGTGGCCAACGCCGCCAAGGACGCCAATCTGGTCCTGGACGCCGCGGCGGCGGCGGGCGTGCACCTGGACCTGGCCGCCGCATCGGCCCGCCGGTTCGCGCGCGCGGCCGAGGCCGGGCACGGCGACGCCGACATGGCCGCCGGCTACCACGCCAGCTTCATCGCGCCCGAGGAGTCGGCGGCGGGCTGACGGCGGTGGCCGCATCCGGCCACGCCCGCCGGGTTTGGCGCGGGCGCGCGCGGCCCGACGTGCGCACACGCGTCCGGCCCGCCCCGCGCGGCGCAGCACCCGGGCGTGCCCGGGTGCGCCGAGCGTCATGGGGGAGTCACCGCCGGGTAAAGATCGGCCCATGGCCTCTCATCGACCACCGCACCTTCGCAAGCAGTGCACGAGAACCGCGGCCGCCCTGGCGCTGGCCGCGGTCGCCGTGACCGGGTGGGCGCCGGCGGCCCACGCCGGCGCGGCACCCGCGGCGGCGCCGGGCGCCGCCCCGTCCGCCGCCGCGTCGACCTCCCAGGACGAGCCGCTGCTCAGCATGGGCGACTCCGGCCCCGCCGTGCGCGAGGTCGAGGAGCGCCTGAAGGAACTGGGCTACTGGCTCGGGCCGGTCGACGGCGAGTACGACGTCCGCACGGCCCAGGCGGTGATGGCGCTCCAGAAGGTGGCCGGCATCGACCGCGACAGCGTGGTCGGCCCCGACACCCGGGCCGCGCTGGAGGAGGGGCCCCGGCCCCAGCCGTCCACGTCCTCCGGCGTGGTACTGGAGATCGACCTCGACCGCCAGGTGCTGCTCGTCGTGCGCGACGGCGAGGTGCGCAAGATCTTCAACACCTCCACCGGCTCCGGCGAGACCTACTTCTCGCGGGGCCAGACCAACGTGGCCGTCACCCCCGAGGGCGAGTACAGCGTCTTCCGCCGGGTCGACGGCTGGGACGACGGTCCGCTGGGCTCCCTCTACCGGCCCGCCTACTTCAACGGGGGGATCGCCATCCACGGCTACTCCTCGGTGCCGGGCTACCCCGCCTCCCACGGCTGCGCCCGCGTGAGCCTGCCGGCCATGGACTGGCTGTGGGCCAACGGGCGCGTCGAGAACGGCGCGGCCGTGGTGGTGCGCTGACCCGCGCCGCCTCCGCCCCCGCACGCCCCGACCGCCGCCGCGCCCGGCGCGGCGGCGGGTGTCAGGCCGCCGCCAGCGCCAGGGACGCGACCACGGGCGCCGCGTAGACCAGCGGGAACGGTACGTGGGAGTAGGAGCGGGCGCGCAGGACGGTGACCACGGCGCCCGCGAAGTACAGCACCAGGCCGGCCCCCGCCAGCAGTCCGACGAGCGGGACGAAGAGCCCGGCGACCAGGCCGACCGCGCCCGCGGCCTTGGCGGCGCCCAGCCAGGGCAGCCACGAGAGGGGCACCCCGTACTCGGCGATGGGGCCCACGACCCAGGGCGCGCGGACGAACACGGAGACCGCCGAGAACGCCACGAAGGCGGCGGCGAACAGCGTGACGGCGATGTGGACGACGGACATGGGGGTCTCCTTCTCGGGTGGTGCGGGGGTCTCCCGCCCGGCCGTGCGGCCGTCACCACCCCGACCCGGCGCGGCGCGCGGATGTGACACCGCAGCGTGCGTGGCCTGCGTCACGGCCCCGGTGGCGGGGCGGTGGACCCGGCGAACGCCGGTGAACCGGCTCGCGTGGGGGAGCCCGACGGCGGCGGGTGAATCGTTTTGAGTGCCTTTCCGCCGGTGGGCGGAGGGTGCGGAAAACAGCGGTGCGAAGGCGGGTTGCCACGGTGGGTGTCCGTTGCCATACTCCCGACCACCGGTAAGCGCTTACCTCTGTTCCGTGCGGCACGCCTCCTGTCTCCTTCCATCCCCCAACCACCAGGAGAGAACGATGGGACCTCACAGCGCGGCGCCTTCCCTGCGTCCCCCCGCCGCCCCGCGCCGGCGCGGGGCACCGGCGCCGCTCGCGGCCGGACTGGCGACCGCCTCCGCCCTGATCCTCGCCTTCTCCGGCGCCACGGCGGCGCTCTCGGAGGAGGCCGCCGCGCCCCCGGCGGCGCCCGCCGCCGAGGCCGCCGCACCGGCGGCGGCCGCCTGCGGCGACGGCTCCTTCCACGCCTCGGTGGTGCGCAGCGGCGGCACCTGGACCGCCTACGACGGCGGTGAAACGGTTTACAGCGGCACCAACCTGCTGGAGGCCATGCGCTCGGCCGTGCGCGCCCTCACCCCGGGGCGCACCTCGGTGGAGCGGATCGTGGTGCGCGGCTCGGGCGAGGTGAGCGCCGGGCAGTCGCTCGACCTGCCCAGCTACACCTCCCTGGAGGTCTGCGGCACCGTCAACGTGGTGGGCACCCCCGGCGGCGACCACGCGGTGGTGCGGGCCCGCAACGTCCAGCACGTCTCGGTGCCCTACCTCAACGTCACCGGCGCGCCCTACTTCGGCGTCTTCGTCCGCAACGGCGAGCACATCCACCTGGGCCAGATCGACATGCGCCTCTCCGGCGGCCTGGGGGTCCGCATCGACAACCACGCCGACCGCAGCCGGCCCACGCGCGACGTCACCATCGACGACGTCTACGTGTCGGGCACCGGCAACCACGGCGTGGAGACCTACGGGGTCGACGGCCTGACCATCGGCGCCGTGACGGCCCGCAACACCGCCTACTCCGGCCTGCTGCTCAACCAGACCGTCAACGCCCGCGTGGGCAGGGTCGACGGCCAGGGCACGGGGACGGGCACCGGCTACGCCGCGTTCCGCATGGCCAACCGCAACGGCCGCATCGGCGACTCCTACCCGACCAACGTCCGCGTCGGCGAGGTGGTCGCGCGCGGCGGCGGCCGGGGCCTGTTCTGCGTGTCGGAGAGCGGCGGCGCCGTGATCGACCGCGTGGACATCGCCGACACCGGGAGCAACGCGATCCTGGTGGAGAACTGCCACAACGTCACCATCGCCGCCCAGAGCGGCCGCGTCGAGGGGCCCGGCGACATCCGGATCGCCTCGCGCGCGGAGTTCCCGGTGTCCTCCGGCATCACACTGCAGAACCTCACCGTGGTGGACTCCGCCATCACCGAGCGGCCCTGCGGCCAGAACACCACCGTCCGCAGCAACACCCTGGTCAACAGCACCCAGAGCGTGTGCTGACGCGGGCACCGCGACCCGGGCGGGAAGGCCCGCGCGCCGGCCTTCCCGCCCGCCTCGGCACCGGCCTCAGCCGCCGTGGCGCCGCGCCCGGCTCCGCGCGGCCAGGGCCAGCAGCACCAGCAGCCCGGCCAGGCACAGCCACGAGAACAGGTCGCCGACCCGGCTGTAGACGGTCGTCGCGCCCGCGGTGGGGACCTCGGCCACCATCGCCTGCTCACCGGTGTCGAAGTAGTCGGTGGTGGCGATGGTGCGGCCCTGGTGGTCGACGGCGGTGGACTGCCCCCGGTTGACCGGCCGCACCAGGGAGAACCCGCCCTCGACCGCGCGGAACAGCGCCCGCTCGGCGTGCAGCTTGCGGATCCCCTCCCACTCGTTGGACGGCAGCAGCACGATGCCCGCCCCCTGCGCGCCCGCCTGCCGCAGGGTCTGCGGGAAGTCCACGTCGTAGCAGATGGCGGTGGCCAGCCGGCCGAACGGGGTGTCGGCCACCGGGGTCTCGCCCGAGCCGGCGTCGTAGGGCTCCAGGACCGGGATGGGGTGGGCCTTGTCGTAGGTCCAGGCGGTCTCGCCCTCCGGTGTCACCAGGACGGTCTGGTTGCGCATGTAGGGCTTCTCGTGGATGTAGACCGACACCCCGATCTGCACGTAGACGCGGTGCTCGCGGGCGACGGCGGCGACCTGCTCCAGCAGCGCGCCCTTGTCCTCCTCGCGGGTGTGGGCGGCCGACTCCGACCACACCACGAGCCGGGCGCCGGCGCGCGCCTCGCGCTCGGTGGCGCGCAGCAGCTCGTCGTGGATCGGCGCGAACACCTCGCGCACGCGGCCCCGGTCGGCCGCGACGATGGCCTCCAGGGAGTCGAACTCGGTGAAGGCGGCGCTCACCCTGGTGTCCCACGTCTCCTCGGCCAGGGTGACCCCGGCGACGCGCACGGTCGGCGACGACGGCGGCGCGAACCCCAGCCGGGCGCCGCCGAAGGACAGCACGAGGGCGAGGACGGCCGTGTAGACGACCACCAGGCGGCGGGTGCGCGGGGCGCCCCACCCGGTCTCCCAGGCGTGCGCGGCCACGGCGGCGAACCAGGCCACGAGGAAGCTGACCCCGTACACCCCGGTGACCGAGGCGATCTGGATGAGCGGGAGGTTGCCGTGCTGGGTGCCGCCGAGCACGCCGTAGATGGTGCCCAGCGGGCTGAGCGAGGCGGTGAGGAACTCGGTGGCCGCGGTCGCCGCGGGGAACACCAGGCTCGCGGCCAGGGCGCCGCGGCGGGCCAGGCGCGGCGCCGCGAGCCGGTCCAGGACGAAGGGCACGGCCTCGATGAGCGCCAGGGCCGCGGCGAGCAGCAGCATCGGCGGGGAGAACACGTCGGCCTGCCAGAACCAGAACGCCAGGCCCAGCGAGGCGACGCCGACCATCCAGGCCGTGCCCGCCGCGGCGCCGCCGGTGCGGGTGAAGCGGAGCAGGAAGACGGCGTAGACCCAGGCGGCGAGCGGGATGTCCCAGTTGCCGTGGACGGCGAACAGCGAGACGGCGGTGCCCGCCGCCAGCCAGAGGTAGCGGCGCCGGCGGGAGGGCCGGCCGGATGCGGGGGAGCCGGCGCGGCCGGCCGGGCCGGCGGTGCCGGGAGAGCCCGGGGCGCCGGGGGCGCTGGGCGCGCCGGGGGGTGGCATGGGCATGGTGGAACCCTTTCCGGGGTGTCGACGAGGGGCCGGCGCCGCCGGGCGGCGCCGGCGGGCACGCCGCCGCGGCGGCTCCCGGGGCGGGTGCCCGGGGCGGCCGGCGCCGGCAGTGGCCAACGCTAGGAGCGGCGGGGCCGCCCGACCCATGGGAACGGCCACCCGGCCGCGCGGGGGCATCCGTAGTCCACAGGTGCGGAAATCCGCAGTGCGGCGGTGCCGGGCCCCGGACTAGCCTCAGTCCTGACCTGCTCGGACCCCCCTTCGGAAGGCGCCATGACCACCGATCCCCAGGTGCGCCGCGGTGCGGCGTGCCAACTCGCGCGCTCCGCCGCGCTGGCCGCCGTCGGCGCCGCGCTGGGCGTGGCCACGGCCGTCGCCGAACTCTGGCTGGCGCTGCTGTGCCTGGCGGCGCTGCCGCTGGCGCCGCTGCTGCTGTGGCGGCCCGCGCGCGCGGCCCTGCCCGCCGCGCTGCGGCCGCTGGTCCGCGCGCTCACCCGGCTGGAGCTGTACCGGCTGGCCCGCTGCTACGGCATCGAGATCCCCGGCCCCCACGCTCTGCCGCGCTCCCTGGGCTACCTCGCGGCGCGCTGGCCGCTGGGCATGCTCGGCGCGCTGGTGCTGGGGGTGTTCCCCGCCGGCGCCTACCTGGTGGTGTCCCCGCTGGGCGCCCTTGACGGCAACAGCCCGGCCATCGTGGTGTTCGGCCTGATGTTCATGTACCTGAGCGTGCAGGGCACGGTCGGTCTGATCGGCATGGAGCGCTGGCTGGCGCGCACGGTGCTGGGCCCCACCCGCCAGGACCTCCTTGAGGAGCGCGTCGCCGAACTCACCGCCAGCCGCGCCGGGGTGGTCGAGGCCGTCGACGAGGAGCGCCGCCGCATCGAGCGCGACCTGCACGACGGCGTGCAGCAGCGGCTGGTGTCACTGGCCATGCTGCTGGGCCGGGCGCAGCGCGGGCGCGACCCCGACCGCGCCGCCGCCCTGGTCCGCGACGCCCACCAGGAGGCCCGCCAGGCCCTTGACGAACTCCGCGAGGTCGCGTTCCGCGTCTACCCCATCGTGCTCGACGAGTTCGGCCTCGAAACCGCGCTGGTCTCGCTGGCCGACCGCGCCGGCCTGCCGCTGCACGTCGACTACACGCTCGACCGGCCCCCCGCGCGCAGCGTCGCCACCGCCGTCTACTTCGCCGTCCGCGAGGCGGTCACCAACGCCGCCAAGCACGCCGGCGCCGACTCCGTGCGCGTCGAGGTCGGCGAGGACCGGGGCGTGCTCACCGTGCGCGTCACCGACAACGGCCGGGGCGGCGCCGACCCCCGGGGCACCGGCCTGTCCGGGCTGGCCCGGCGGATCGCGGCCGTCGACGGCACCCTGCACCTCGACAGCCCCCCGGGCGGCCCGACCGTGCTCACCGCCCGCCTGCCCGCGCGGCCGGTGTCCGCGGCGGTGCGCCCGGCGGTCGGGGCGCGGGTGCCGGCGCAGGCGGGGGCCGACCCGGCGGGCGGCGCGCCGTGATCCCGCCGGCGCGTGTGCGCCCCCGCCGCGATCCGGCACAACCGGCGGGTGGGCGGCCCGGGCAGGCGGTCTTTGCTCGCTGACGACCACTGGCCCAGGCACCGCTCTCCCATCGGCGATCCTTCAGGCGGTGCCCCCGGCCTCGGGCGGCGGCACCTCGCCCTGGGCGAAGATCCCCACGAACGGCCGGTCGGGTTCGGGGTTGGTGTAGCGGGGGGTCACCACCCGCAGCACGATCCCCGCCCGGTGGTGCTGGGGTTGCGCCGTGTAGGCGAACCCGTCGGCGTCGCGGGCCGAAACCCGGGCACCGCCGCCGAGCGGGCGCAGGGCGGCCTCCATCCCGCGCGCCCGCCAGTGCTCGTGCAGCCGCTCCAGGGCGGGCAGCACGCCCTCGGCGCCGGTGGCGGCCGTCCACAGGGCCACCGCCACGAACACGTCGGCCGACTCGTCGGAGCCCGGGTCGGCGTCGATCGGGCCGGGGGAGTCGGGGCGCGCGCCGGCGAACTCCAGCGGCGCGCCCACCAGGTCGGCCAGCGCCTCGCCGCGTGCCATCGCGCGCCGCGCCGCGTCCGGTTCGCGGACCTCTTCCAGTGCCATGGCCACTCCCGCCCTACTCGTCGTCGCGGTACCGCGGGCCGCTCACGGCCCGCGCCGCCCGCCGCGCCGGGGCCAGGGCCGGTGCCCGGGCCGGGTCCGGGTGGCGGCGGCGCGGGGCCGGCGGCCCGACGCGCTCTCCTGCCGGCGGACCACGCCGCGCGCGTGCCGCAGCACCTTCCACGGGCTGCCGCCGGGTGGCCGCGGCGCGGCCGGCACCAGGTCGTCGGTCGCACCGGTGAACACCGCCACCACGTTGTCCAGGCCCACGCCGGGCTCCACGTAGTCATGGTGCCCGTGCGGGTCGGTGGCCAGCCGGATCAGCCCCGAGTCCGCGGCCGCGGGGTTGACCCCGTGCAGCGAGGGCGGCAGGTAGGTGATGGAGTCCGCGTCGGAGGCCAGGGCGTAGGCGCGGCCGGGGGCCACGCGCAGGTCCGCCACACCGCTGACGCCCTCGCCCATGCCGGGGCTGGCGCCCAGGATCACGTTGTCGGCCGCGAACCCCGGCGACTCCGCGGAGCCGGGGGCCGCGGAGTCGGCGGTCCCCGCGGCGGCCTGGGCCACCACCAGCGATCCGTAGCTCAGCCCGTAGACCGTGGTGGTGCTCGTGGCGAGCGGGTCCCGCGCCTCGAGGCCGGCCAGGAAGTTCCGCAGCGGCTCCCGGGCGGCGAGGGCCAGGTCGAGCCGTGCCGCCTCGGGGCCGAACTTCGGCGCCCGGGCGCCCTGCCACACCAGCACCGCGTGGTCGGATGCGCCCACCGTGCCCGCCTTGGCGTCGGCCTCGTCCTTGATCCGGGTGATACGGCGGATGTTGCGCCCGATGTTGTGCAGATCGGTGCCGGCGCCGGGCACGATCACCAGCCTCCGCTTCGCGGTGTCGGGGTTGCCCGCCGATACCGCCGCGAGCCCGTCGCCCGCGCCGGGCCGGCTCGGCGGCGTGAACTGCATGAGGTACATCCGCGTGGGCTCCCGGTCGTGGACGGCCAGGACCCTGCTCAGGATCGCGACGTCCTTGTCGGTGTTGGCCTCCAGGTACTCCCGCAGCACCCGGCGGTTCGCGGCGTCGCGGACCTCGGCGGGCAGGCCGTCCAGCGCGCCCAGCGCGGCGGGGTCCTCGCGCACGAGCCGGTCGCGCTCGGCGGGGTCCAGACCGCGCCACCACCGCGCGTACCCCGCCGGGGTGGTCTGGGGGATCCGGGGGTCCGGCCGCGCCGACTCCGCGGGTGTGGGCGCGGTGCGGGTCCGCCCCAGCAGCCGGCCGAGCACGCCTCGCCGGCGTGGTCCTCCGCTGCGGTCAGCCATGGCGTGGGGTCCTCCTCGCGGGGTAGAGGCGCGCGCCGGGGTGCAGGGGCCGCGCGGAGCGGGGGTCGCGGTGACGGTATCACCCTCACTGGAACGCGGCACGGTAGGCGGTGGGGGTTGCGCCCACCTGCCGGCCGAAGTGGTAGCGCAGCGTCTCCACGGTGCCGAACCCCGTGCTCCGCGCGATCCGCGCCACCGGCAGGCCGGTGGTCTCCAGCAGCTCCCGCGCCCGCTGCAGCCGGCGGTCGAGCAGCCAGCGCAGCGGCGTGGTCCCCGTCTGCGCGCGGAACCGCCGCGACAGGTGGCGGGGGCTCACCGCCGCGTGGGCGGCGATGTCGGCCACGGTCAGCGGCTCGTCCAGGTGGTCCTCCATCCAGCGCAGCGTGGCGCCCAGGTCGGCGGTGTCGTCCACCGGGTCGCGGTGCTCGATGAACTGCGCCTGGCCGCCGGGGCGCTGCGGCGGCATCACGATCATGCGCCCGGTGTCGGCGGCGGCCGCCGCGCCGCGGTCGCGCCGCACCATGTGCAGGCACAGGTCGAGGCCGGAGGCCACCCCCGCCGAGGTCAGGATCTGGCCGTCGTCCACGAACAGGACCGAGGGGTCCACCCGCACGCGCGGGTGGGCGCGGGCCAAATCGTCGGCCAGCAGCCAGTGGGTGGCGGCCGGGCGGCCGTCGAGCAGGCCGGCCGCCGCCAGCACGAACGCCCCGGTGCAGATCGAGGCCACGCGCGCGCCGCGGTCCACGGTCTCGCGCAGGAGCCCCAAGACCTCCTCCGGCGGCGGGTTCGCGGGGTCGCCGCCCGGCACGACCACCGTGTCGGCGCGGCGGGCCTCGGCCAGGCCGTAGGGCGCCGACAGCCGGAAGGTCTCGCGGCCGGCGGCGGTCGCGGCGATGTCGGTGTCAGCGCAGACCCGCACCTCGTAGCCGGGCGCGAACGAGAACACCTGGCACGGGATGGTCAGGTCGAAGCCGACGATCCCCTCGAAGGCGAGTACGGCGACCACGTGCATGGCCGAATCCTACGCATGGCGGTCCATCGGGCCGCTGTCCCCCCGGGGAGCCCGTCGCGATACTCGGCGTGTCCGCAAGACAGCCGATCCCGGGGAGGCAGCGATGACCCTGCGCGTGCAGGCCGTGCTCTACGACGGAGTGGAGGACCAGGACCTCGTCGGTCCGCTGGGGGCGCTGGACGTCGTGGACGACGTCCGCACGACGTTCGTCACCCTGGGCGGACCCGGAACCGTCACCACGTCCTTCGGCATGGAGGTGCGGGCCGGCGCGGCCCTGGACCCCGCGCGGGCCGACCTCGTCGTGGTCCCCGGCGGCGGCTACGGCGCGGGCTCGGCCGTGGACCGCCAGGTCCGGTCGGGCGCGCTGCCCCGGGCGCTCGCCGAGGCGGCGCGGCCCGGCCTGATCATGGCGGGGGTGTGCACCGGCACCCTGCTGCTGTCGGCCGCCGGCCTCACCGCCGGGCGCCCCTGCACCACGCACCACGCCGCAACGCAGGACCTCGCCGCCCAGGGCGCCGAGGTGGTGGCGGGCCGGGTCGTGGACGACGGCGACCTGGTCACCTGCGGCGGTGTGACCTCGGGGATCGACCTCGGCCTGTGGCTGGTGGAGCGCCTCTACGGCGCCCAGGCGGCGCTGCTGGCCGAGCAGATCCTCGAACACGAGCGCCGGGGCACCGTGTGGCGCCGCCCGGCCGCCCGCGGCGGCGAGGAAGCGGCAGAGGAGGCGCCGGCCGTGCCGGCCTGAGCCGGCGCTGCCCAGGAGGGGCGGGCGAGGTGGCGACGGGAGCCGAGGGCGGCGGGGGCGGGGGCGCGCGGGACGCAGACCCGGGGAACACCAGGGCGCGGCGCACCTGTTCGGCGTCTCACCATGGGCAGATACCGGGGCCTCGGTGGGACCTCGTGGCCGGCACCGCGCCCGCCGTCGGTGAGGGCAAGAAGGGCGAACGGCCGGCAGGTGCCCTCGCGCGCGCAGGCCGGGCGGGGATTCCGCCTCATCCCTCCGGCCCGGGTGGCCGCGAACCGCGTCACCGCCCACGAAAACGCCTCCCAGCACCGGCCACACCCGGCCGGGAGGCGACCGCCCCCGCCGCGCCCCCACCGCCGCGATGCGGAGCGGTGGCCGCCGGCCGGCCCCGCCGGGTGGTGGCGGTCCTCGCGGCGGTCCGCCGAGAGCAGGGTCCCGCACCCGGCGGGCGGCCAGGCGCCGGCGGCGAGCCGGGTGCCCCTGGGCTACGGCATCGCGGCGGGGTCGGTGCGCAGGGCCAGGGTGCGGGCGGTCAGTTCGGCGAAGGTGATCCCGCCGAAGCCGGTGAGGCTGCTGGCCACGCGGCCCCGCAGCGGGGCGGTCCAGTACTCCGGCAGGGCCGCGGCGCCCGTCAGCGCCCCGGCCGCCGACCCCACCGTGGCGCCCACCGAGTCGGTGTCCCACCCGGCCGACACCGCCCGGGTGATGGACGCGGCGAAGTCCCCGGCGCCGTGGACCAGCGCGGCGGCGATCACCGCCGCGTTGTTCACCGCGTGCACCCAGTGCAGGTGGCCGTGCGCCGCGTAGAGGCCGTCGACCACCTCCTCGAAGTCGTCGGCGCCCGCCGCGAGCACCATCGCGTCGCGGACGGCGGCGGCCAGCCGCGAGCGCGGCGGCACCACCCGCAGCGCGGTCTCCAGGGCGGCGGCGGGGGAGTCGGCCACCGGGGCCATCGCGGCCAGCGCGGCGGCGAACATCGCGCCGTAGACCCCGTTGCCGGTGTGGCTGACCACGGCGTCGCGGTGCGCCATCATCGCGGCCGTGCCCGGATCGCCCGGGTTGGCCCACCCGAACACGTCGGCGCGGATCAGCGCGCCGATCCACTCCCGGAAGGGGTTGCGCACGGTTGCGGTGTGCGGCGGCACGACCCCCGTGAGCAGGTTGCGCACGGCCACCCGCTCGGCGGTGAAGATCCGGCCGGGCGGAAGTTCGTCCAGCCAGATCTGGGCGACGTCCTCGCTGGTGAACCGGGATCCGTGGCGTTCGAGCAGGGCCAGGCCGAGCATGGGGAAGTTGAGGTCGTCGTCCTCGGGCGTGCCGTCGAGGGTCTCGGCCAGGCTGGTGGGGGCGCTGCGCCGGTTCCACGGCCAGCGCGCCGCGACGTCGTCGGGCAGGCCCTTGGCCGTGAACCAGCCCCGCACCGGCCAGTTCCCGGTGGCCTCGGCGATCTCCCGGATACCGGCGCGGGGGATCTTCTCGACCGGCTTGCCGAGCACGCACCCGGCCGCCCGGCCGGTCCAGGCGCCGAGTAGCCGGTCGGCGAGGTCGGCGCCCGGCGCGGCCACGGGACCCACCGGCCACTCCGGGCAGGCCGCGATGATGTCGGGCAGGTCGGTGGGCTCGTCCCCGGCCAGCGGCGAGGGAAGGGCGGACAGTTCGTCCAGCAGGTCCTCGGCCAGCGCCCGCAGTTCGGGCGGGGCCGGCTCCGGCGACGCGCCCGCCAGCGGCGGCGCGTCGTGCCCGCCGGCGGCCCGCCAGCGCTCCCGCACCCGGGCCACGGCGCCGGGGTCGCGGCCGTCCTGATCGGCTTGGCGCAGTTCGTGCCCGATGAGGTCCTCGGAATGGATCCAGGTCACGCGCATGGGGCGGGTTCCTCCAGTGGTCGTTGTGTCGGACGGACCGGCTCCGGCGGGGCGGCTCCGGCGGAGCCGGCCGCCGACGGGCCGCGCGGCGGCGGCCGTTGACCGGCCAACGCGCGGCGCGGCCCCGCGCGTGCCCGGCACCGGGTTTGCCCGCGACCGTGGACGGGGCTTCGCGCCGTCCCAATCGGTGCCGCGCCGGGTTCCGCGGCGCGCCGAGGGCCGTGCCGGGTGCGGCCGGCGGGACGGGTGGCCTGCCGGCGCGCACGCGATCGCGCGACGGCTGCCCGGTGAACCGGCGCCCCAACGCCGGGCCGGTGCCGGAGAGCCGCACCGGCCGCGCCTGGCCACCGCGCCGCACCCGCGCCTCCCTCAGCCGGCCGGGGCCTCCAGGGCGGCCAGGGCGGCGTCGGCCGCCTCGCGGCGGCGGCGGTCGGCCGCGCGGATGCGCAGCGCGACCTCCGCCAGCTCCAGGCCGGGGGTCTCGATGTCGGTGCGGCTGGCCTCGGCGACCTGGGTGCGCCACTCGCCGGGCACCGCGTCGCGGCCGCCCAGGGCCCCGGCGATGGCGCCGCCCATGCTGGCGATGGAGTCGGCGTCGCGCCCGTAGTTCACCCCGCCCAGCACGGTCTCGCGGTAGTCGCCCCCAGCGATCAGCAGGAACGCCAGCGCCATCGGCAGTTCCTCGATGGCGTGCACCCGGCTGGGCCTGCGGGCGCCCAGCCCTTGGTCGCGGTAGGTGTCGGCGACCGTGTCGAACGGCGCCATGGCCTCGCGCAGCGCCGGGGCCGACCCGCGCCACCCGTCGATGCCGCGCGCCCGCTCGCACACGGCCTCGATCGCGGCGCGCGTGCCGTCCTTGGCCAGCCCCAGCGCGGCCGCCACCACCGCCTCGGCGTCGGCGCCCGGCGCCATGGCCGCCGCCACCGCCGCCGCGAACACCCCGGCCGCCTCCCGGCCGTAGCTGGACTGGTGCGCCCCCGCCAGGTCGATCGCCTCGGCGTAGGCGCCCTCCGGGTCGCCGGCGTTGACCACGCCCACCGGCGCCATGTACATCGCCGCGCCGCAGTTGACGATGTTGCCGGTGCCCGCCTCGCGCGGATCCACGTGCCCGTAGTGCAGCCGCGCCACCAGCCACTTCTCGGCGAGGAAGACCCGCTGCAGCAGCAGCGCCTCCTCCTCCAGTTCGGGCACCCACCGCCGCTGCCCCATCATCTCCGGCACCAGCAGCTCGGCGGCGGCGTAGGCGTCCAGGTGCCGCTCGGCCCGGGCGTAGACCCGGATCAGCGCCTGGGTCATCAGGGTGTCGTCGGTGATGTGGCCGTCGCCCTTGTGGTAGGGCGCGATGGGCCGGGCGTTGCGCCAGTCGGGGTTGAAGGGGCCGACGACTCCCTCCACGTAGCCGCCGTAGCGCCGGTGGATCTGCTCGACGGTCCAGCCTTCGGTCGCGCCGCCGAGCGCGTCGCCCACGGCGGCACCGGCGATCGCGCCGACGGCCTTGTCCTGCAGGCGGGTCAGCATGGATGGCTCCTTCACGGGTCGCGGCGCGCACCCGCGCCGCGGTCGTCGTTGTCACTCCGGGCCGAGGCGGCGAGCGCGTCGGCGACGCCGATGAGGTCGGTGCCGGCCAGTTCGGGCAGGCAGCACCCGGCCAGCGGGGCCGCGCGCGCCCGCCAGGCGGGCGCGACGGCGGAGTAGCCGCCCAGCGCCCCGGCGAGCGCGCCCGTGAGGGCGGGCGCGGAGTCCGCCAGCGGCGCCAGGCACGCCGCCGCGCTCACGGCCGGGCCCAGCGCGCCTTGGGCGGCGCCGGTCAGCGCGAACGCGGCGGCCAGCGTGGCCTGCGCCGCCGTGCCGTAGGAGTAGACGTGGTCGCAGCAGACCGCTTCGAGGGCCGGAAGCAGGTCGAACGGCTGCCCGGGCGCGGCCCGCCCCAGTTCGGCCAGCGCCTCGCCCACGACCGCGCCGATCGCGCTGCCCGGCGGCAGCTGCGCCGTGCCGGTGGCCAGCGCCTCGGCCGGTCCGGCGCCGGCCACCGCCGCCGCGACGGCCGCGGCCATGGCGCGGGCGGCGCTGACGCCGTCGCCGGAGTTGGTGACCTCGGCGTCGGCGCGGGCGTCGTCGGCGGCGGCCTCGGGCCGCCCGGGCCGGGCCGCGCCGAAGGCGACCGCGCGCACCGCCGCCGCGTCGTCGAAGAAGTGCGGGTTGTCGTGTCCGCTGTGCGGCGGGCCCAGCCCCCGGGCGAGGTTGTCCAGCGCCGTGCGCACCGAGATCCGCGCCCGGATGTCGTCGCGGCCGGCCAGGGCGGCGAACGCCTCGGCGCGGTCGGTCGCGATGCCCAGGGCCGTCCACGCCAGCCACTCGGCGTCGTCGGAGGGCCCCATGGCCAGCGGCGCCACCGGCTGGTTCAGCGCGAAGGGCACCGGCAGCGTCGTGACGCGGTGCTCCTCGGCGAACAGGTCCAGCTCCCGGCCCAGCCGCCGCGTCCACGGCGCGAGCAGCGCGAACCGGTGCCGCCCGGCCGGCCAGCCCACCGCGTCCCCGATCGCCAGGCCCGCGAACGCCCCGCGGATCCGGTCGCCGAGCGCGCCGGACGCCTGCGGCCCCGGACCCGCGCCCGCCGTGCCGGCACCGGTTCTGCGTGCCGGATCGTCCCCCGTTGTCACTGCCGTCCCCTCCCTGCGCCGGGCCCGCCGACGGGCGCGGCCCGGTCGCCTCTACCGCTCGTGCGCGCGCCGCCGGCCCCGCGGCCGGCGGCGCGGGTCATCAGTCGTGCGCCCCCCGCGCGGCGCCGCCCCGGCCCGCCGCCCCGGCCCGGTCGGCCGCGCCGGCCGCCACCAGCAGGTCGGCGACCTCGGTGACGCGGCGCCCCGCGACCGACGGCAGGCAGCTGCCCGTCACCGGCCCGATCGCCGCCGCCCACCGCCGCGGGATCCGCGAGGCGCCGCGCCCGGCCCCCGCGAGGGCTCCGGCGATCGCCGCCGTGGTGTCGGCGTCGCGGCCCATGTTGGCGGCCGTCACCACGGCCTCCTCGACCTCGCCGCCCGCGGCGAGGTAGGCACCGAACGCCAGCGCGACCGCCTCGGGCGCCAGGTCGGTCCACGGGTAGTGCGCCGGCACCACGGCCGCGTGCAGCGCCGCGCCCAGCGCGGCGGTGTCGGGCGCCTCGTCGGCGGCGCGCACCGCGTGGGCCAGGGCGCGTCCCGTCCAGGAGTCGGCCGGGACCTGCTCCCGCGCCGCCGCGGCGACCTCGTGCGGCGCGGCCCCGGCGATCGCCGCCGCCACGCCCGCCGCCACCGCGCGGCCGCCCAGCAGGCCCTCGCCGGCGTGGCTGACCTGCCCTTCGAGTTCGATCAGCCGCGCGGCCTGCGCCGGGTCGCCCGCCGCGAACACCCCGTAGGGCGCCGCCCGCATCGCCAGGCCGTCGGACCAGCCGTGCAGGTGCCGCCGCCCGGTGTGGGGCGGCGCCAGCCCCCGCCGCAGCGCCTGGACGGTGCCCAGTTCGGAGAACCCCGCGCCGCGCATGGGCCCCTCGATGGTCAGCACGTCGCGCTCGTAGGCCGCCACCACGTGCTCGGGCCGCAGGCCCCGGCCGTGCTCGGCCAGCAGCAGCCCGATGAACACCGAGTACTCGGTGTCGTCGGTGCCCGCCGCCACGCCGTGCTCGTCGACGGCCAGTTCGGTCAGCCGCCCCCACCGCTCGGCGATGGCCTCGGGCGTCATGTTCTCGGCCGGCCGCCCCAGCGCGTCGCCGCAGGCCAGGCCCAGCAGGGCGCCGCGCGCCCGGTCCCGAAGGGAGCCGTCCGGGCCCTCGGCCGCGCCGCCGGCGCGGCCCGTGTCCTCACCCCTCATCGGTCGTGTACCTCGCCATCACCGCGTTGCCCTCCTCCTCCATGCGCCGCGCCAGTTCGTCCAGGCTGATGCGGTCGCCGAAGTACTCCTGGAGAAGCGGCTCGGACACCCGGTTCTTGAACTCGTCGAAGCCGGGCACCTGGAGGTAGGGCGCCGAGCGGAGGCTGCCCGCCGCGTGGACGGCGACGTCCCACTCGTTGGCCTCCGTGGTCAGCTCGGGTGATGCCAGCGCCTCCTGGCTGGTGGGCGTCAGCCAGTCGCCCAGCGCGAGGTCCACCTGGTTGTCGGGCTCGGCCATGAACGCCACGAACGCGGCCGCGTCCGCCTCGTGCGGGCTGTCGGCGGCCACCGACAGCGTCTGGGAGGTGGCGCCCTGGTCGGGGACGTCGCCCACCAGCGGCGGCAGCATCACCCAGTCGAACCCGTCGGGCGCCTGCTCCACCACCTGCTGGCGGGTGTAGACCCCGCCCTGGACCATGGCGTACTGCCCGGCGAAGAACGCGGGCAGCGGGTCGGAGCCGCCCATGCCCACCGCCTGCGGGTCGGCCGTGCGGTCGGTGTAGAGCTGGCGGTGGATGCGCTCCAGCACCTCGCGCTCCTCGGGCCCCACCTCGACGGTGACCGCCCCGTCCTCGGCGACGCGGAAGAACTCCCCGCCGAAGTTCAGCGCCAGGTTGAGCACCCGGTTGGTGGGGCTGCTCAGCGGCCAGGCCACCGCGTGCCGCTCGCCGGGCACGGTCAGCTCCCGGCTCGCCTGCTCGAACTCGTCCCAGGTCCAGGGCTCCTCGACCGTGGGCACGCGCACCCCCGACTCCCGCAGGATGTCGGCGTTGGCGATCAGCACCTGCGGCTCCTGGAGCAGCGGCACGCCCACCACGCGGCCGTCGATGGTGACGGTGTCCCAGGCGGCGTCGCCGATGTCGGCGCGCACGTCCGCGGGCAGGTGGTCGCCGAGGTCGGCCAGGTAGTTGCGGTACTCGAAGCTGGTCAGCGTGGGCGACTCGTTGTGGATGATGTCGGGCGGGTCGCCGCCCTCGAACGCCGTGACCAGCTGGTCGTTGACGTTGTCCCAGCTGCCCTGCACGTACTCCACGGGCGCCTCGGGGTGCTCCCGGTTCCACTCCTCGACCAGCCGCCGGTTGGCCTCGATCGACTGGGTCTGCCAGGCCAGGCTCAGGTAGCGCATCGGCTCCTCACCCGGGTCGCCCTGGGCGCAGCCGGTCACCAGCACCGCCGTCGCCAGGCCCGCGGCCACCAGGGCCGCGCCCGGCCGCCGGCGCACCGTTCCTCCGCTCATCGCGGTCACCCCTTCACCGCCCCGTCGACCAGGCCGCCGCGGAACCGGCGCTGGATGAACGCGAAGAACACCAGGCTGGGCACGGCCGCCATCAGCGACGCCGCCGCCAGCGGACCCAGCCGCGCCACGCCCTCGGGCCCGGTGAACGCCACCAGCACCAGCGGCAGCGTCTGCACCCCGGGGTCCTTCAGCAGGATCAGCGCGAACAAAAACTCGTTCCACGACGAGATGAACCCGAACATCAGCGCGGCCGCCACGCCCGGCGCCGCCAGCGGGGCCACCACCGACACCAGCGTGCGCCAGCGGCCCGCGCCGTCGACCGCCGCGGCCTCCTCCAGCACCCGCGGGATGCCGCGCAGGTAGCCCCGCAGCATCCACAGCACGAACGGCAGGCACCAGGTGGCGTGCACCAGCACCAGTCCCACCAGGGAGTTCACCAGCCCGAACTGCCGCAGGATCATGAACAGCGCGATGATCACCAGGATGAACGGGAACACCTGGCTGACCAGCACCCAGCTCATGGCGATCCGGTTCACCACCGAGCGGTAGCGCGCCAGCACGTAGGCGGCCGGCAGCGCGAGCAGCACCGTCAGCACCGCCGAGCACACCGCCACGGTCAGACTGCGCCGGGCCGCGCCCACCAGGTCCTGCTCACCGAACGCGGCGGCGAAGTTGGCCAGGGTGGGCTCCAGCGGGATCCACGTGGGGTCCAGCAGCGCCATCTCCTGCGGCGTCTTCAGCGCCGTGGACAGCAGCCACACCAGGGGGAACGCCAGGAAGACCAGGTAGCACAGCAGCGCGGCGTACTGGCCGGTGCGGGCCGCCGCCCGGCGCACGCGGGTCGCGGTCACCGCGGCCATCGCGGGCCTCCTGTCCGTCGCCGCCGCGGCGCGGCGCACGTGCGGGCTCGCCTCATGCCTCGGCCTCCTTCAACTGGCGGCGCAGGTAGAACCCGAGCACCGCGAGGACAACGATCACGATCGCCACGCCCATCGCCGAGGCGTAGCCGAAGAACCCGTAGCGGAACGCCTCCTCGTAGGCGTAGAGCATGGGCAGCCGCGTCATCCCGCCGGGGCCGCCCTGGGTGAGCACGTACACCAGCGCGAACTCGTTCATGTTCCACACGAAGTTCAGCGAGGTGATCGCCACGGTGACGGTGCGCAGCTGCGGCAGGGTGACGGCGGTGAAGCGGCGCCAGGGCCCGGCGCCGTCGACCCGCGCCGCCTCGCCGAGGTCCCGGGAGACGTTCTGCAGCCCGGCCAGCAGCACGATGGTGGTCTGCGGCATGCCGGTCCACACGCCCACCACCACGACGGCGGGCAGCGCCCAGCCGAAGTCGTTGAGCCAGTCGATGTTCTCCGAGATCAGCCCGAGGTCGGTGAGCGCGGCGTTGAGGACGCCGGCGTCGGGGTGGTAGACCAGCCGCCACATCAGGCCGACGATCACCGGCGGCATGGCCCACGGGAACAGCGCCAGTGTGCGCGCCAGCCAGCGCAGCCGCAGGTTCTGGTTGAGCAGCAGCGCCAGCCCCATGCCCGCCGCGTACTGCAGCAGCGTCACGGTGACGGCCCAGACCAGGCCGATCCGGAACGACGACCAGAACTGGACGTCGGCGAGCAGGTGCCCGAAGTTCTCCAGGAACACGAACGAGGTGTCGACGTCGCGGCCGGCGCGGGCGTCGGTGAACGCCAGGAACATCCCGTAGACCAGGGGCGCGATGCTGAACAGCACCACCGGCACCAGGGCCGGAAGCAGCAGCGCGTAGGCCGAGCGGTCGGGCCGCCGGGGGCGGGCGCGGGGCCGGGGCGGCGCCGCTTCGGCGGGGGGTGGGGACGCCGAGGTGAGCGTCATTGGTCGCCTCCTGTGGTCGAGGCGCGCACCACCAGGCGCGGCGCCACGGTGACGGTCCGCGCGGCCTCGGCGGCCGGTGCCGCGGGGGGAGCGCCGCGCAGGCGGTCGAGCAGCAGTCCGGCGGCGCGGCGGCCGCGCTCGGCCGAGCCGAGGCAGACGCTGGTCAGCGTGGGCCACGACACCGCCGCGAGTTCGGTGTCGTCCATGCCGACCACGGCGACGTCGTCGGGCACCCGCAGGCCGGCGGCGCGCAGCGTGTCCAGCGCGCCCAGGGCGATCAGGTCGTTGGCGCACAGCAGCGCGTCGGGCGGACCGCCGGGGTGGGCGAGCAGGCGGCGGGCGCCCTCGGCGCCGGTCTCGCGGCGGAACTCCCCGACGTGCACGAGCCCGTCGTCCACGGGGCTGCCGGCGTCGGCCATCACGTCGCGGAAGGCGGAGTCGCGGCGGCCGCCGGGCACGGTGTCCAGCGGGCCGTTGACGAACCCGATGCGGCGGCGCCCGGTGCCGAACAGGTGGCGCAGGGCCAGGCGGATGCCGGTGCGGGAGTCGGCGCGCACGTTGTCCACGGGGGTGCCGGGCGGCACCGAGCCGATGACGACCACGGGGGCGGCGGTCTCGGCGAGGGCGCCGAGGAGTTCGGGGGTGACCCGGATGGGGCTGATGATCAGGCCGTCGGCGTGCCGGCGGCCCAGCCCGCGCAGCACCTCGATCTCCTCGCCGGGGTCGCCGCCGGTGGAGTGGACGACCAGCCGGAAGCCGTCCGCGCGCAGGACCGGCTGGATCTCGCGCAGCATCGCCAGGTAGACGGGGTTGCCGATGTCCTCCACGGCGAACGCCACCTGGTCGGTGCGGTTGGACTTCAGCGACCGCGCGACCGCGTTGGGGACGTAGCCCAGGCGCTCCGCCTCGGCCAGCACGCGGCGGCGGGTCGACTCGCGCACGGGCTGGCCGTTGAAGACCCGCGACACCGAGGCGATCGACACACCGGCGGCCTCGGCGATCGTGGTGATCGTCGGGACGGGCTTTGCCATGCGCCCTCCCTGAGCTGCGTGGACGGAAACTGTAAACGTTTACAGTCCGGTGGTGTGTGAATCCGTGTGAAGATCCCGGTTGAGTGTGAGGCATCAAACACCACGGCTCGGCGGGGCGTCAAGTGGGGTGCGCGGACCACGCGGCGCAACCGCGCGGTGGCGGGAGGTGGCGCAGGTGGCGGCCGGTCCCACCGGGCGGGCCCGGCCGCCCTGGCCGCTGGTGTCCGCGCGGAAACGGCGCAGACGATTCGGAAACCGTCGCAGAAGCAGTCGCGGAACGGCGGCGGAAACGGCCGTGGGAACGGCGTGCGGAATCCCGGCCGGCACGCCGGAAAACCGTTCCGGGAAAGAGTCCGGAACGGGCGCCGGGCGCCTCGGGAATTGCCTTACCGGGCGTGCTGCAGCGATTTCGGAAAACGGCGGAAAACGGCGGGAAACGGATTCCGGTGCGGTATCCGCCGGCCCGGTACGGTGCCGGGCGGTGCTTTCGCGCGCGGCGCGGCGGTCCGCCCGCGCGCCCGCCCGGCCCTGCCCGGTCCCCGATGCGGGCGCCGCCCGGGTACCGGCCGGTGGGGCCGGTACCCGAGGGCGGGGCTGGTGCGGGTCGGGCGCGGGTCAGGCCGCGCCGACGTTGACGTCGATGCAGGCGTAGAAGGCGTTCGCGGTGTCGGCGACGTTCCACACCGCCAGGATCTTCTGCCGCCCGCTGTAGTTGCTCAGGTTGACGTTGTGGGTGACCGTGGCCGGCGGCCGCGCGCCGCCGTCGTTGAACACGGCGATCCGGGTGCCGCCGATGTAGTACTCCCACGTGGACGTGGCGTGCTGGGCGGTCAGCCGCCAGGTGAAGGTGGCGCTGCGGCCCACCGGGGTGACCTGCCAGCCCAGGCTGTCGTCGTCGAGTTCGGCGAACCGGGCGTTGCCGCCGCTGCAGCTCTTCAGGCCCTTGGGGCCCTCGACGCTCTGCGGCTCCCACTTGATCCCGCCGCACTCCACCACCCCGGCCGCGCACTGCGCCTGGCGGCTGGGCGGGGAGGAGACGTAGCCGTGGGCGTTGGCGGTGCCGGCGGGCATCAGCGCGAACAGCAGCGGGGTGGCCAGGGCGACCGCCGCGGCGGAGAGGGACGCCTTCTTCAGGTTCATGGAAGACCTTCGTTTCTCGCGGCGCGCCGCGGCGGGCCGGTGCGGGCGGCCCGGGGGGTCGGAGCGTCGCGGTAGCGGGGATGGGTCGTGCGGGTGCGGGCGGCCGGCCCGGCAGGGGCGCGGCCGCCGCGGATGCGAAGTGCGCCGGAGGGGGATCGCGCGCCGGTGCGAATTCCCCTCGAAGGCGGCGGAGGTCGGGGCGACCGCGCCGCCCGGCCGCGGAATTCCGCCGCCCGCCGACCCGGGCGGAGGGTATTCTTCGGCCGCGGAGCGATTTCGACGGTAAATGGCGCGCCAGAGGGCGTCAAGGTCGCGAACGGGATTGTCGATCCCGGTGAATCCCCAGGCCACGCCGGTCGGCGGCGGATTATCCGGCGGCAATGGCCGACCGGTATTGCTCCGCCTGATTTCGCGCCGCGCGCGCAACCTGCGCCGTCGGCACCCCGGCCCCCGCGCCGGTCTAGACCGGCGCGGCCGACCGGCCCCTGCTCCGGAGCGTCGGCGCACCGATACCGGAAGTAAGGGACTTCTGTCCTTCCAGTAACACTTCCCTCCGAAGGGCTCAGCGGGTACACAGGTAGGAACACACTTGCTGTCGGCGCGCCGCGACCTGGCGGGCCCGCCCCCGCTCCCTGCCGCACCGCCGACCCGCCCGCGCACCCGCGCCGCGGCGCGCCGCCCGCACCCGGCGCCGCGCGCCCGTCCCACGGGCGCCGCCGCGGTCGCACGGCGTGTCCGGGCCCGCTCGCGGCCCCGGCCGCAGGGGCGCACCCCAGAAAGGAACGGACGTGAGCGGAACCATGGTCGAGCACGGCGACGGCGGCGAGCCCGGGCAGGAGCCCGCGGCCCCGGCCGCCGCCGGCGAGGACCTCGCGGTCGCCCGCGCGTTCGCCGACTTCGCCCGCGACGTCCTGGAGAAGGACTCCGTCCCGGCCACCCTGGAGGAGATCACCGCCCTGGCCGTGGCCGAGATCGACGGTGCCGACTACGCCGGGGTCACCCTCTACGACCGGCGCACCCGCGAACTCTCCACCCACGCACCCACCGACCCCCTGGTCGAGCGCGTGGACCGGATCCAGTACCGCACCGGCCAGGGGCCGTGCCTGGACGCGATCTGGGTGCGCGAGGTGTTCAGCCTCGACTCCGTCGACGAGGAGACCCGCTGGCCGGAGTTCGTCGCCGAGGCCGGCGGCCTGGGCATCAAGAGCGTCATCTCCTTCCAGCTCTTCACGCACAGCGACGTCCTCGGGGGGCTCAACCTCTACTCCGGCACGCCCAACGCCTTCGACGTCACGGCCCAGGAGATCGGCGAGATCCTGGCCGCCCACGCCGCCGTGGCGCTGGCCAACGCCCGCACCCAGCACCACCTCACGCGCGCCATCCGCACCCGCCAGCGCATCGGCGAGGCCACCGGGATCCTCATCGAGCGCTACAAGCTGACCGACCGCCAGGCGTTCACCCTGCTGGCCAAGGCGTCGCAGAACCTCAACGTCAAGCTCAGCGCGCTGGTCGAGGAGCTGGTGCGGACGGGCAGCTTCCCCGAGCCCCGCGAACTCCGCTGACCCCCCGGGGGCGGCGCCCCGCCGCGCCCGCCGCGCGGGCCCTACCCCGTGGGCGCGGCGATCTCGATCCGCCGCTCGCCGGCCTTGGGCGCCCAGAACTCCAGCAGGGCGGCCCCCTCGGCGCTCACCTCCGCCTCCTCGGCGGCGGTGAGCGCGCGCACGGGGGTGATCGCCAGCACGGCCGAGTCCCGGTCGAGCGCGATCCGCCAGCCCGCCGCCACCGTCCCGTCGACCAGCACCGTCCCGGGGTCCACGCCGTTCTTGGCGTTGAACCCGTGGTCGCGCAGCCGAACCGCCACCAGGCGCGCGGTGTCGGCGTGGGAGCGCAGCAGGTTGTCGTACTCGTAGCAGAACCGCACCGGCGCCGGGGTGTCGGGATCGGGGCGCGGCGCGTCGGGCAGGTCGAACAGTTCCCGCCCGTCGGGGCCGGTGAAGACCTCCAGCCCGCGCCGCAGGCCGTCCACGACCTCGGCCAGGCGCGTCAGCCCCGACCAGTGCTGCACGTCGCGCACCGAGGCCGGGCCGAACGCGGCGAGGTAGCGCAGCACCAGCCGCGACACCGAGGGGTCGGGGGCCAGGGCGCGGCCCGGCCACGTCTCGATGGGGGTGTGGGCGGCGGTGCCGCTGCGGCCCCACTGCCCGCGCGGCGGCACCTGCACCAGCGCCACCCGTGTCCGGACCAGGTTGGCCAGGGCCTGGGGGTCGCGCTCGCCCCAGCCGGCCCGCCGCCCGTGCTCGGCCAGCGCCCGCCCCAGGGCGCTGAAGGGCAGCGGCTTGTCGGCCAGCGCGGCGCGGCCGGCCCGCTCGACCTCGGCGAAGTCGAGCCCCGCGGCCTGGCGGCCGTAGGTGGCCTGGAAGCCCCGGTCGTGCACGGGCTGCACCGCGGGCCGCAGCCACTGCGCGTCCTCGGCGGTGACCAGGTGGATGGTCGAGCGCATCAGCGCCAGCCGCACGATGTGGCCGCGGCCCAGCAGGTCCGACGCCTCCTCGGGGGAGAACCCCGCCAGCCGCGACCACAGGCCCACGTACCAGGTGTGCGGCGTCTGCGCCTGGAGCCCGACCAGCCGCTCCAGCAGTTCGGGCACGGTGAGGCGGGCCCGTTCGAGCAGGTGCTGGCGGGCGAGGGTGGCGCGGTTGAGCTGCCGGAGGCTGAGCGCGGTCATGCGGTCTCCACGGGTGGGGCGGGGCGCCGGGGCGGGGACGGAGGCGCCGGGCGCGGCTGCGTAGGGGACCATCCTGGCAGTGCGCCGCCGCGTCCGCCCGCTCAGCCCGGCGCTTTTGCCCCGGCCTCGGCGGGGGCGCGGTGCTCGGGGTGGGTGCGCAGCATCTTCAGCACGGCCTTCTCGACCGCGCCCTGCGTGGCGAGTTCGCCGAAGTCGGAGTCGCGGCCCAGGCCGGGCAGGGCCGCCGCGACGGTAACGCCCTCGTCGAACAGCCGGAACACGCGGGGGTCGATGTAGGAGGCGCGCGCCACGGCCATGGTGTTGCCCAGGTAGGCGGCGACCTCGCGGGTGACGTGGGCGGCCAGGCGCGTGCGCGCGGTGGGGCTCGCGGGCTTGGCGGCCACGGCCAGCCCCACGGCCGCCAGCACGGTGGCGTGCCAGGTCCGGAAGTCCTTCACGGTGAAGTCCTCGCCGCTGGTCTCACGCAGGTAGTCGTTGACGTCCTCGCTGCGGATCTCCCGCCAGTCGCCGCCGTCCCGGTAGGCCAGCAGCGTCTGGCCCGGGGTGCGGCGCCGCTGGAGCACGGCGATCAGCCGGGCGACGTCGGGCTCGGCCAGTTCCACCGTCCGGTGCCGGCCGCCCTTGGCCGGGTAGGAGAACACCAGCAGCCCCCGGCGCCGGCGCACGTGCTCGCGCAGCAGGCTGGCGACCCCGTAGGTGTCGTTCTCCTCGGCGTAGGCGCGGTTGCCGGCGCGGAACAGGCCGAGGTCGACCAGCCGCACCGCCGCGGCCAGGACCCGTTCGCGGCCCAGCCCGGCGCGCCGCAGGTCGGCGCCGACCGCGGCGCGGATGTCGGGCAGCCGCTCGGCGAAGTCCAGCATCCGGTCGTACTTGGTCTCCTCCCGGATCCGCTGCCACTCCTGGTGGTAGATGTACTGGCGCCGGCCGGCCTCGTCGGTGCCCACGGCCTGGAGGTGGCCGTCGGGGTGCGGGCAGATCCACACGTCCCGCCAGGCCGGGGGCACGGCCAGCGCCCGGCAGCGCCGGACCACCTCGGGATCGGTGATGGGGCGGCCCTCGGGGTCGTGGAACCGGTAGCCGCGGCCCCGGCGCACCCGGGTGATCCCCGCGGCGGCGGGGTCGCCGCGCCGCAGGCCGCGGCGCCGGGCGGCCTCGCCGATGTCGTCCTCCGCGTAGCGCATTGCGGCCTCACTACCCGCCTTTACCGCGGTTTCACGGTGCCTTGGGCGCGCGCCGCCGCGCCGGAGGCACCGGCGCGGCGGAGACCGGCGCTAGGACCAGGCGCCTTCGGAGGCGACCCGGGTGGCCCAGGCGGTGAAGTCGGTCGCCTCGCGGCCCAGCACCCGCCGCACGCCGTCGGCGGGCTCGGCGAGGTGGCCTTCGCGGAGCAGGGCGTACAGCGCGTCGAACGCCTCCACGCCCTCGGGGGGGCATGCCCTCGGCCGCGAGTTCGGCGCGGTACTCCTCGGGGGTGAGTTCGACGTAGTCGACGGCGCGGCCGGAGGCGCGGGCCACGGTGCGCACCGCCTCGGCGAAGGTGAGCCCGCGCGGCCCCGACAGCTCGTAGCGGCGCCCGGCGTGGCCGTCGGAGGTCAGGACCGCCACCGCGACCTCGGCCACGTCCCCGACGTCGACGAAGGGCTCGGGGACGGCGCCGACGGGAAGGGCCAGCCGTCCGGCCATCACGGGCGCGTACCAGAGGTCCTCGGTGAAGTTCTGCGCGAAGTTGTTGGCGGCCAGGACGGTCCACTCCGCGCCGGAGGAGGCGACGGCGGCCTCGGCGGCGGCCATGCCCGCCCCGAACGCCTCGCCCACCTTGTCCATGCCGCGCCCGGAGAGGACCACGAAGCGGGGCGGCAGATCGTGCTGGACCGGCTGCTGGACTGGCTGCTGGTGTGCACGCTGCGCGACTGGTTCGACCTGCCCGAGGCGCGGCCCCCGGCCTGGTACCGGGCGCTGACCGACGAGGCGGTCGGCCCGGCGCTGCGCGCGATGCACGCGGCCCCCGCGCGGCCCTGGACGACCGCCGAGCTGGCCGCCGAGGCCGGGGTCTCGCGCACGACCTTCGCCAAGCGGTTCCGCGAGCTGATGGGCGAGGCCCCGGCCGCCTACCTCACCGAGTGGCGCATGGACCTGGCGGCCGACCTGCTCGCCGATCCGCAGGTGACGGTCGCGGCGGTGGCGCGGCGCGTGGGCTACGCCGACCCGTTCGGCTTCAGCGCCGCGTTCAAGCGCGTGCGCGGGGTCTCGCCCAGCTCCTACCGCGCCGCCCTGGCCGGCGCCCCCGACGAGCGCCGCGAGACGCCGGTGGGCTGAGTCGGGCCGGACGGCCGGACCGCCGCCGTCGGCGGCGGCGGCGCGGGGGCGGGGAGCGGCGCGCCCCCGCCCGGCGTGCGGCCTGGGGCCGGTGCGCGCGGTGGGGCCGGCCCGACGGCCGGCCGGAGCCGGGACGGGCGTGCGGACAGCCCGCCACCAGGGCGTTCCCGCCGTCGGCGCGCCACCGCGGCCCCCGACGGCCGGCCGGTGGTGGTGTACGCTGCCGCTCCGGCGCCGGGACCCGTCCGGCACCCACCGGGGAGGTTGCGCGGATGGTCGCGGAGGCGCTTCCGGCCGGTCCCGCCGTGCGCGCGGCGCGGGCGGCCGACTGGTTCTCGCCGTCCCAGCTGCTGCGGTTCGCCTGGCTGGAGGGGCTGTCCTGCCTGTTCGCGGTGTGCCTGTTCGCCGGGCTGGCGCTGTCGTCGGTCGTGCCGCTGCCCATCGCCCGCTACGACGCGCTGCTGCTCTACGGGATCGCGCTGACGCTGCTCTTCTGGGCCGTGCGCCTGGAGACCGGTACCGAGGCGCTGGCCATCGCCGGGTTCCACGTGGTGGGCCTGGTGTTCGAACTGGTGAAGGTGCACATGGGGTCGTGGAGCTATCCCGAGGACGCCCTCACCAAGATCGCCGGGGTGCCGCTCTACAGCGGGTTCCTCTACGCGGCGGTCGGCAGTTACGTGTGCCACGCCTGGCGGCGGCTGGACCTGGAGTTCGTGGGCTACCGCCGGATCGCCACCGCCGTCGTGGCCGCCGCGATCTACGCCAACTTCCTCACCCACCACTTCCTGCCGGACTTCCGCGTGCCGCTGGCCGCGGCCATGGTGGCCGCCACGTGGGGCGTGATGGTGGGGTTCACGGTCGGTTCGGTGCGCTACCGCATGCCGCTCGCGGTGTCGTTCGTGCTCATCGGGTTCTTCCTGTGGGTGGCCGAGAACATCGCGACCCTGCTGGGGGCGTGGCAGTACCCCCACCAGGCCGACGTGTGGCACCTGGTGCACCCCGCCAAGTTCGGCGCGTGGGCGCTGCTGGTGACGGTGGCCTGCGTGCTGGTGGCCTCGTGGCGCAACGGGCGGCGCGAGACCCCGCAGGGGTGAGCCGCGCGGTGGCCCCGGCGCCTCAGCCGTCCCCGGTGGCGCGCCCGGCCGCCCCGGCCCGCTCCCCGCGCCCGGCCCGCCCGGCGGGCTCGCCCGTGTCGGGGTCGACGGTGGCGAGCAGGAACACGCCGCGCATCGCCACCAGCCCCGCCGCGGCGGCGACCACCACGCCCCACACACCGCCCTGGTAGGTCTCGCCGAGGAACGTCAGCCCGACGACCACCGACGACAGCGGGTTGGCCAGGTTGATCACGGCCAGCGGCGCGCCGACCGCGCTGCCCCGGTAGGCGGCCTGCGACAGCAGCGCCCCCGCCGCGGCCAGGGCGGCGATCCCGGCGGGCGCCGGATGCGCCACCGCCGCGAGCACGCCCTGGGCGGTGGCGGTGTCGGTGAGGGCCTTGGTCATGGCCGACCCGCCCGCGAACGCCGCCCCGGCGGCCGCGGCGTACAGGCCGCTGCGCCACCGCGGCCGCCGGGCGAACCGCCCCGCCGCGGCGAACGCGGCCACGGCCAGCAGCACCGCGCCCAGCGTGAGCAGGGCGCCGGAGGGGCCCAGCGGCCGCCCTTCCCCCGAGGACGCCGCCGCCACCAGCAGCACGCTCAGGCCCGCGACGGTCAGCAGCGCGCCCCACCACTCCCGCCGCGACACCCGGCGCCCCGACCACCGGGCGGCCCAGGGCAGCGCGAAGACCAGGGCCAGCGTGCCCAGCGGCTGCACGACGATCAGGGTGCCGTAGGCGAGCACGACGACGTGCAGGGCCGCGCCCGCGCCGTTCAGCGCGACCGCGAACCACCACAGCCGCTGCCGCATCAGGACACCGACCATGCGCCGGTCCAGGGGGCCGCCCAGCCGCGCGGCCAGGCGGCGCTGTGTGGCCGCGCCCGTGCCGTAGCAGACCGCCGAGGCCAGGGCCACGGCGGCGGCGATCCACGCGCCGCTCACCGCGGCCCCCGCCGGCCGGTGCGGAGGTCGGGGGCGGCGGACGGGCGGGGGGCCCGCGCGGTCGCGGCGGGCGCTGAGGGGACAACACGCATACGGTTCCGCTGCCCGGTACGGGCGGGTCCATCCGCGCCGAGTCGCCGGCGGCGGTGGGCGGAGGCCGTCGACGGACGTGGGAAGGCCCGGTCAGGCGATAGATTTCCGGGCGTGCGAACAAGCGAAGAGCAGAGCGCGGCGGACGCGGAGCAGGAGTCGCCCACGCGCTCGGTGGTGATCTACACCGACGGCGCGTGCTCGGGCAACCCCGGTCCGGGCGGATGGGGAGCGGTGCTGCGCTACGGCGAGCACGACAAGGAGCTGTACGGCGGCGAGGCGCGGACGACCAACAACCGCATGGAGCTGATGGCCGCCATCATGGCCCTGGAGGCGCTGAAGCGTCCGCTGTCGGTGCGCCTGCACACCGACAGCACCTACGTGCGCAACGGGATCACGTCGTGGATCCACGGCTGGAAGCGCTCGGGCTGGCGCACGCGCGACAGGAAGCCGGTGAAGAACGCCGACCTGTGGCAGCGCCTGGACGCGATCGCGGCCCGCCACGACATCGAGTGGCGCTGGGTGCGCGGCCACAACGGCGACGCGGGCAACGAGCGCGCCGACGCCCTGGCCTGCCGCGGCCGCGACGAGGCCCGCGCCGGCTGACACGCGCCGGATCGCGCCGGGCGCGGAAAAGCGCCGGGCCCGGGCCGCGCGGTGCGCGGCCCGGGCCCGGGGGGAGCGCGGTGCGCGGCGCCCTCAGTAGACCTGCGGGTGGAACTGCGGAGCGGCGAAGGTGCCGCCCGTGGAGAACTGCATGTTCCGGCCGGCCGGGATGTGGTAGGAGGTCGTGGACTTCATCCGCCCCCCGGAGTTCTGGATGGTCACGTAGAAGTCCTCGCCCCCGTTGGTGCTCACGCTGGTGCACTGGCCGGGGTTGACGACGAAGGTCGAGAAGTGGCCGGCCGGGAAATCCGCCCACGCGGAGTAGTCGGAGCCGACGTTGCAGAGCCGGAAGGTCCCCGCGGCGGCGGAGGCCGGGGCGGCCGCGGCGACCGACAGGCCCGCGGCGAGGAGCAGGGTGGCGGCCAACGACGAGGTGAGGGCCAGACCTCGGCGGAAAGCGGACATGCGTCTCCTTGGGGTTCCCGGGCGGCGGCTACGGCCGGGCGGGGTCCGGGCCCGGCCGCGCCGACCAACGTGGCGCGACGCAGTCAACCACACACGAACGGTTCGCAACAGGGTTTTGTGTGGCTTTCAGGTTGTAATTTCTTGGAATTGATTGGTTTTCCTGGTCAGCGATGTTGTTTTTCGCGCGCTGTCGCGAGGAGGCGGTGGGTCGGGTGCGTCCGGTGCGCCCATGCGGGGTGGATGTCGACTTTCGAGCTTGATATCCGGTTATCTGGTGGTAATCCCTTTTGAGGGGAATGGCGACGCGGTCGCGAACGCGCCGGACCGCCCCTTTCGTCCGCCTCCGCTAGGGTGCTCCGACATGGATTCCCGACGACGCCACGTCATCGCCGCCGCCGTGCTCGTTCCGGCGGGGCCGCTGGTGCTCCTCAACGTCGCCGAATGGGGAGCCGCCGGCCTGACGGCCGGCGCTGTCGGCGGGCTCGTGGCGATGCCGGCCACGGCGGGGCTGGTCTACGCCGTTCTGCGCGGGCTCGACCGCCGCACCGGCACGGCCGCGGTCTTCGTGCTCGCGTGGGGAGCGGTCGTGCTCGCGTCGGCCGTCGGCGAGTCGGCGGCCGCGCTCGCGGCCAACGAGCTGGCGGCGCGCGCGGAGACCGCGCAGCCCTGGGAGGACTCCGGGGAGGGCTCGGCGGGCGGGCCGCACGCCGCGCCGCCGCCCTCGGGCCACGCGGAGCCGACCTTTGCGCCCGGCGGCGCACCCCTCCCGGCGCCCACCGCCGAGCCGACCGGTGCGCCCACCGCCGGCACCGCCGTCCAGGCGGCGGTCGCGGTCTCCGCCGCACCGGCTCTCGGGGGATCGGTCCTGCCCTACGGCACCGCCGCCCTCACACTCATGCTGGGCTGGGTGCCCGCGCTGTCGGGGACCGTGGCCTACCGGCGCACCCGCCCCCGCGCGCAGGACGGCACCGGGGCGTCCGGGGCCGCCTAGCGCCCTAGTCGGCGCCCTCGGTGTCGGCTCCGTCGCCGTCCACGACGGCCTCGGCCTCGGCCTCGCGGGCCAGCAGGCGGCGCTTGCGCGCGACCACGAGCGCCACCGCCGGCACCACGGCGGCGCAGGCCGCCGCGCGCATCCACGGCCGGTCCAGGACGCCGCCGGTGAGGTGGTCCAGCGAGAGCCGGCCCGGCCCCGACGCGGCGATCGACAGCGCGGTCAGCGCGATCAGCGCCGGGTACTCCAGGCCGCCCTCGGTGTTGAAGAACCCGTTGGGCGCGTGCAGTTCGGCGGCCACGGCCATGGTCCCGGCCACGGCCGCGCCGGCGGCGGGCGTGCCCAGGCCGAGCACGAGCGCGGCGCCGCCCGCGGCCTCGCTCGCCCCGGCGGTGAGCGCCATCGGGCGGCCCGGGCGGTAGCCCATGCCGTGGAACGCCTGCGCGGTGCCCTCGGGGCCGCCGCCGTTGAACCAGCCGAACAGCTTCTGCGTGCCGTGGGCGAAGACCGTCGCCCCGATTCCGGCGCGCACCGCCAGTGCCGCCGCGTCGCCGATCGTGACGCCCATCGTGTGTCCTCCCCTGGAGTGGATCCGACTGCCCCGCCGGCGCACCGCCCGATACGGCGGGCCCGCCGGGCGCGGGCCGGGCTCCGGGCGCGCCCGCGCGAGGCGGGGCGTGGCGGGGAGCCGGCCGGCGCGTCCCCGGCCGGGACCGCCGCGGGAAGGCGGTGTGCCGACGGGGCGGCCGCTACCCGGCGCGGGGCCGTCGAAAGATCGCCGGGCACGGTGATCGCCGGCACGCCGGCCGGGGAACGCGGCGGCGAGGGGAGGGAGGAGCACCGAGGGGACGCGGCGCCTGGTTCAAAAGTCCCCGGCGCCCGCCGGGCCTCCGGCGCGCGCGGCCGGAGCGGACACGCCGCCCCCGCCGTCCTCGCCGGCCGATGCGTAGCCGGGCGGCGGCATCATCAGCGGCAGCGGCGGGTGCGCGTAGTGCTCGGGCTTGTAGCGGCGCAGCAGGTCCTCGCCGTCGCGCTCCCAGGAGAAGCGCGGCTTGTTCAGCAGCGTGCGGAACACCCGGTCGGCCTTTGCGGTGTCGCGCGCCGCCAGGCGCCGGACCGGCACCGGCGGAATGGTCGCGTCGCGCACGTACATGCTGATGACCTCGCGGTACCGGCGCTTCACCACCAGGTCCGGGTCGGCGAACGCCTCCTCGGCGAGCCCGAAGTCGGCGTAGACGCCCAGCCCCTCCTCGGGGTCGTAGACGAGCCCGGCCGTCTCCGCCTCCTCCCATTCCTCCACGCGCAGGTCCGCCCGGCTGCCGCCCTCGCCCGCCACCTCGGCCCACTCGGGGTCGCCGGGTTCGCGGGTGCGCTCGTAGTGGTGCCGGTCCAGCTCCTCCAGCCGGTCGGCCAGCTCCGCGGCCGGCACGACGACCTCGTCGGACCCGAACAGCTCGATGAAGGACGCCCGGTGCTCGGCCTGCAGCCGCCAGCCCTCGGCCAGCTTCTCGGGGTTGCGGAACACCTGCTCGGGATGGTGCCAGGCCAGTTCCTCGGCGATCTCGTAGACGTCGGCGGCGTCCTCGGCCGCGAAGGCGACCGGCTCGCCGCTGATCATCCAGTCCTCGCCCACGGGCACCAGGCGGGTGACCAGGAAGTCCCCGACCGCCACGGCGGCGCTGCCGTCCTCGCCGAGGTTGGAGTGCATGCGGTAGGTCCGCTCGTCGACCAGGTTGAACGCGACCAGCGCGGCGCCCTCGCGCGCGTCGACCCGGAAGACGCCCTCCACGGGGTCGCGCCAGGACAGCAGCATCGCGCGGTCCTCGTCGCCGAGGTCGGGGCGCGCGGCGAGGAAGCGGTCGAGCACGGTGCCGCCGCCCGCCAGTTCGTGCTCCAGCAGGAAGGAGTCGATCAGCTGGGAGGCCACCGCGCCGTCCTCGGCGGT
This sequence comes from Streptomonospora nanhaiensis, assembly GCF_013410565.1. NCBI lineage: Bacteria > Bacillati > Actinomycetota > Actinomycetes > Streptosporangiales > Nocardiopsidaceae > Streptomonospora > Streptomonospora nanhaiensis. The sequence continues at coordinate 2,864,299 of NZ_JACCFO010000001.1, read as the reverse complement.
CTCGTCCGAGGCGTCGGCCAGGACCGCGTCCCGCTCGGCCGCGAACCGCGGCTCCAGCCCGAACTCCAGCAGTTCCACCTTGAGATCGCCCGCCCGCCGCATGCGGTCCATCGGTCCTCCTTCGCGCTCTCCGTGCCGTTCCAGGGTCCCAGACCCCGCCCGGACGCGCCGCCGCCGGGGATTCGGCCGCCGTCCCCCGGGGAACCGGGACATCTGAGGGCGAGCCCCGGAAACCGGTCCGGCCGCCGCGCACCGGGGAGGGACCGACCACGTGGACTCCGCCCTTGCCCGCCAGGGCCGGCGCCTCGCCTACCTGGCCCGTACCGCGCCGACCCTCGTGGGACTGCCCGCCGCCCCTCCCGACTCGGCGCGGGTCGAGGTCGCACCGCTGGGCCGCGGCGAGAGCTACACGGCCTGGCGGGTGGCGGTGGGGCCGCCCGGGCCCGGTGCGGCCGCGCCCGAGCCCGTCGTCGTGCGCGTCCTGCGCCGCCCCCTCACCGAGCTTCCGCGCGCCATGGGCGAGGAGTTCGCCGCGCTGAAGGCGGCGCCGCCGGGGCTCGGCCCCCGGCCGCTGCGCCTGCAACTGGACGCCGACGTGCTCGGCGCGCCCTACATGGCGACCTCCCTGGTGCCGGGCCGGCCGGTGGGGCACCGGGAGTGGGACACCGCCCTGCTCACCGCGCACGCGCGCCAACTGGCCGCCCTGCACGCCCGCGCCCACACCGGCTGCGGCGAGGTCACCGCCCCCGCGCCCCGGCGCGGCGCCCGCCTGCGGCTCACCGACCGCCTCCAGGGCAGCCTGCGGTGGTGGCGGCGCACCCGCCCCGAGGTCTTCGCCGAGCCGGATGTCGCGCGCCTGCTGCCGCGCGTGGCCGCCCGCGTCGAGCGGGCAGCGCCGGCGTTCTCCCGGCTGCGCCGCTTCGCGCTCGTCCACGGCGACCTGGTGCCGGGCAACATCCTGGTGGACGGCGGCACCCCCCGGTACGTGGACTGGGAGTGGGCCGAGATCGGCGACCCCGCCCAGGACCTGGCCTACCTGGGCGGCACCGTGGCCGCGCCGCCGTGGTACGTCCCGCTGGACGAGGACCGGGTGGAGGTGCTGCTGCGCGCCTACGCCGAGGCGGCCGAGGCCGCCGGCCACGGCGTCGACCTGCCCGACCTGCGCGCCCGCCGCGACGCCTGGGAGGTGTTCGAGCGGTTCACCACGTCGCTGTACCACCGCGGCCTGCGGGGCACCCCCGCCGACGCCGACGGCCGCCGCACCCGCGCGGCGCACGAGATCACCGCCGCCTTGGACGCCCGTCTGCGCTGATCCCCTGCTCCGCCTCCCGCCCCCACCCGCGCGCCGCTCACCCCTCGCCGGTGCGCTCCCGCACCAGCACAGCCAGTCCGTCCAGAATGCGCTCCAGGCCGAACTCCAGTGCGCGGTCCTGACCGGTCCCGGCGGCCGCCTCGGCGAAGGCGGCCGCCGCCTCGGGGAAGTCGCCGCCCCGGCGGCGCAGCACCCCCGCCATCACCCGGCCCAGTTCGCCCTCGACCGCGCCCGCACCCCCGTCCCCGCCCGGCGCGGCGGCGCCCTGCTGGGCGATGCCCCGCACGTGCCCGAGCAGCAGCACGGCCGCGTCCAGCCGTTCGGCCCCGGTGAGGCCGGTGCCCCGCATGGCCGCCAGCCCGGCCTCCAACCAGGCCAGTTCGTTGGGTCCCATCACCCGAGGGCCCGTCGACGCCTCTACCGCCCACGGGTGCGCGCTCAGGCGCGGCAGCAGGGCCGACGCCCAGGCGCGCAGGCGCGGGCGCCACCCCGGCGGCTCGGCGGCCAGGTCGGGCGGGGGGCCGACCGCCTCCTCGACCATGAGCGCGATCAGCTCCGCACGCCCCGGCGCGTACCGGTACAGAGACATTTTCGTGTAGCCCAGGGCGTCGGCCACCCGCTGCATGGACAGCGCCGCGAGCCCTTCGGCGTCGGCCAGCGAGATCCCCGCCGCCACGACGGCGGCGCGGCTGAGTGAGGGCTTGGGGCCCCGGCGCGGCTGCGCGGGATCGTCCCACAGCACGCCGGCGGTGCGCTCGGCCGCCGGGAGGGAGTCGCCGGGGGCGGGCGGCTTCCGGGGACCGCCGTGGTCGGGCGCCATGGGTGCTCCTCACGTCTGTGCCGTTCGGCCTTGCGAAAACCGTGTCTACCAGATACTAATGGTGTCCACTGGAAACCGTTTCTGGTGGACACTATTGTCGTTATCGCGGAGGTGCGCCGTGCGCTCCCTCAACATCCTCATCTCCGGCGCTGGGATAGCCGGCCCCGCTCTCGCCCACTGGCTCGTCCGCTACGGCCACCGTGTCACCGTGGTCGAGCGCGCCCCCGGTCCGCGACCCGGCGGCCAGGCCGTCGACTTCAAGGGGGCCACGCAGTTGGCCGTGTTGCGCCGCATGGGCCTGCTGGAGGAGGTGCGCGCTCATCAGACCGGGGGCACCGACACCGTCATGGTCGACGCCCGCGGCCGCGAGCGCGCCCGCATTCCCGCGGAGTTCACCGGCGGCGACGTGGAGATCGTCCGGGGCGACCTGGTGCGCATCCTCCACGCCGCCACCGCCCCCCCACTGCGACTACCGCTTCGGCGACTCCCTCGCCGCGCTCCGCGAGGAGGCCGGCGGTGTGCGCGCCGTCTTCGACAGCGGCGCCGAGCACACCTTCGACCTGGTCGTGGGCGCCGACGGCATCCACTCCCGCACCCGCGCCCTGGCCTTCGGCCCGGAGGAGCGCCACGTCCGCTACCTGGGCGCCCACTACGCCATCGCCACCCTGCCCGAGGACGGCCCACCCCTACCCGCGCCCGCGCCCGCCCCCGGTGGCCCCCTGGTCGCGCTGATGCGCAGCACGCCCGGCCGCACCGCCGTCTACGGCGGAACGAGTGCCATGTTCGTGTTCGCCGCCGACCCCCCGCCCGCCGGGCGCGCCGACGACGCCGACCGGCGGCGCCTCCTGGCCGCCGCGTTCGCAAACGCCGCCGAACCCGTGGCAGACCTGGTGGAGCGGGCGCTGCGCGCCGACGACCTGTTCGTCGACTCCATCAGCCGCGTGCAGATGCCCTCCTACACGCGCGGCCGCGTCGCGCTGCTGGGCGACGCCGCGTTCGGCAACACCTTGGCCGGGTTCGGCACCGGCCTGGCCGTGATCGGCGCAGCCTGCGTGCTGGCCGGCGAACTGGCCGCCGCCGACGGCGACCACACCGCCGCGTTCGCCCGTTGCGGCGCGCTGATGCGCCGGCACGCCGCCCCGGCCCGCACGGGCAACGCCAGCACGTTCCTGGCGCCCTCCACCGCGATGGGCCTCTGGCTGCGCGAGCGGATGTTCGCCTCACCCCGGCTCACCCGCCTGCTGCTGAAGAGCACCGACGCCTTCGCCACCGCCGGCGAGCTGCCCGACTACCCCCGCCCCGCACCCCGGCCCTGACGGCGGGGACGACGCGCGGCCGGCGGCCCGTGGGGACCGGCGTCCACGTCAGGACCGGTCGGGCTCGGCGTCCAGCCGCCACAGCGTGTGGCCGGCGGGGCCGCGGATCGCCACGTGCCACCCGGCGGCGATGTCGGCCTCGACCTCCAGGTGGGCACCGCCGTGCCGCCCGTGCGCGCGGAACACGTAGCGGGTGTTGTCCAGGGCGACCGCCTCGGTGGCGGCGGTGGCCAGCCAGGGGTGCCTGCGGCGCAGGCCGATCAGCTCCCGGTGGGCGCGGTGCACGCCGCGCCCCCAGGGCGCCAGTTCGCCGGGGGAGCCGGGGAACGCGGGCCGCACGGCGTCGTCGCCGCCCAGGCGCTCCTCCTTGATTCCGGTGAACCCCTGCTCGTCGCCGTAGTAGACGCAGGGCACCCCGCCGACGCACATGAGCAGGGCCGGCGCCGCCACGGCACCGTCCCCGCCCAGGGTGCTGGCGATGCGGGTGACGTCGTGGTTGCCGACGAAGGTCGTCGGCGTGAAGGAGTCCAGGAACCGGTTGTGGCGCTGGAGCGCCCAGTCCAGCTCGAAGAGGTTGCGCTCGGCCAGGCTGGACCACAGGGCCTTCCACAGCTCGTACTGGGTGACCGAGTCCAGGCGCGACTCCGCGACGAACGCGCCGTAGTCGCCGTGGATGACCTCGCCGAGGAACCACGCGCGCGGGTGGTCGCGGCGCACCCGCCCGCACACCTCGGCCCAGAAGCGGGGGTCGACGGAGTAGGCGGCGTCCAGCCGCCAGCCGTCGACACCGCGCTCCAGCCAGTACCCCAGCACGTCGGCGACGAGGTCGGCGGTGCGCGGCCGGGTGTGGTCGAGGCGGACCAGCTCCCCGTGCCCCTCGAACACGCGCGGGCGCGGCCCGCCGGGGGCCTGCCAGTCGACGTCGAACAGCTCGGCCTCGGGGCTGCCGGGCCCGGCGGCCAGGGCGCGCGCCAGCGCGGGGTGCCCGGCGCCCACGTGGCTGAAGACCCCGTCGAGGACGACGCGCAGGCCCCGGGCGCGGCAGGCCGCCACGAGGTCGTCGAAGTCCGCGAGCGTGCCCAGGCGGGGGTCGATCCGGTAGTGGTCCAGCGTGTCGTAGCCGTGCGTGGCGGAGTGGAAGACCGGCCCGAGCAGCAGCCCGTTGACGCCGAGCTCCACGGCGTAGTCCAGCCAGTCCAGCAGGGCGCGCAGCCGGGGCGCGGGCGCGGGACCGGCCGGGCGGACCGGGGCGCCGCAGAATCCCAGCGGGTAGACGTGCCACCAGATGGCGTGGCGGATCCAGGAGGTGTCCGGCGCGTCCGGGGAGCGTGGGGCGTCCATGCGGCCAGGGTAGTGACCGCCCGCCGCCGGGTTCCGCCACCGGCCGGGCGCCGGGCACGCGGGGGCCCGCCGCGCGCCCGGCGCGGCGGGCCCCTTGCGCTCCGGTCGCCGACGGCCCCGGGACCGGCCGCCCCGCTACCGCCGGGCGGCCTCGAAGCGCTCGTTGGGCACGCAGTGGGTCATCTGCAGGCCGGTGACGTCGCGCGAGCCGTTCTTGCCGAGGTTGGCCAGGCGCTCGCGGTCCTCGTCTGTCATGGTCTGGCTCTGCAGCGGCTCCAGGTGCGCCACGTCCTGCGGCGAGATGCCCAGGCCCTCGCCGACGCGCAGCCCCAGGTCGTCCTCGACGAGCAGGAAGTGCCACACCATCCGCTCCTGGATCGGTCGGTCGCACTGGGAGAGCTGGTTGACGAGGTTCTTCACCAGGTCGTCGCGCTCCCACTGCTCCATGAGGCAGTAGCGCTGCCCCGCCTGCTTGTAGTCGGCGGTGAGCGGGATGCGCTTGCGGGTCAGCCGGCCGTGGATGACCGGCCCCTGCTCGTCGTGCGTGGGGTACTGCGCCTCGCGCAGCCCGCCGGTGATCGACGGCTCGTAGTTGACGTGCGGGTTCTCGCCGCCGGAGTCCTGGCGGTGGGCCATGTAGCCGTCGCGCTGGTTGGTGTGCACCCGGGCGTTGCGGGCGTTGTTCACCGGAAGTTGCAGGTAGTTGGGGCCCACGCGGTAGCGCTGGGTGTCGCTGTAGGAGAACGTCCGCCCGACGAGCATCTTGTCGTCGGAGAAGTCCAGGCCGTTGACCAGCACGCCGGTGCCGAACGCGATCTGCTCGTTCTCGGTGAAGTTGTCGGACACGTTGCGGTTGAGCACCATGCGGCCGACCGGCTTGGGCGGGAAGTCCTGCTCGGGCCACGTCTTGGTGTCGTCCAGCGGGTCGAAGTCCAGTTCGGGGTGGTCGCCGTCGCTCATCATCTGGACGAGCAGCTCCCACTCGGGGTAGTCGCCCCGGTCGATGGCCTCGTGCAGGTCCCGGGTGGCGTGGCCGAGCTCGTGGGCCTGCACGGCGGCGGCGTCCTCCTCGGTCATGCTGCGCACGCCCTGCCGGGGCATCCAGGTGTACTTGACCAGCACGGTCTCGCCGCGGTCGTTCACCCACTTGTAGGTGTTCACCCCGAAGCCCTGCATGTGCCGGTAGTCCGACGGGATGCCGCGCGGGCTGAACAGGTTGACCAGCATGTGCATGCACTCGGGCGTCTGCGACATGAAGTCGAAGATCCGGTTGGGCTCCTGGCGGAACGTCACCGGGTCGGGCTTGAGCGCGTGGATGACGTCGGGGAACTTCACGGCGTCGCGGATGAAGAAGACCGCGAGGTTGTTGCCGACGAGGTCCCAGTTGCCCTCCTCGGTGTAGAACTTCACCGCGAAGCCCCGGGGGTCGCGGGCGCACTCGGAGGAGTCGCGGCCGCCGATCACCGTGGAGAACCGCAGCGCGACGTCGGTCCGCTTGCCCTCCTCCTGGAACAGCCGGGCGCGGGTGTAGCGGGAGATCGGCTCGTCGCCCCACCGGCCGTAGGCCTCGAAGAAGCCGAACGCGGTGGCGCCGCGCGCGTGGACCACGCGCTCGGGGATGCGCTCCCGGTCGAAGTGGCTGATCTTCTCCAGGAAGTGGTAGTTCTCCAGGGTCGCCGGCCCGCGGGCACCCACGGTGCGCTGGTTCTGGTTGTCGTAGATCGGGTGCCCCTGCCGGTCGGTCAGGTAGCGCCGGTCGTCGGCGCTGTTGCTGGAGCCCTGGCTGGCTACGTCCGTCATAGCGCGAGATCCCTCGATCGTCGTCCGTCACGTTCGGGGATCCGCTAACCCGTGAACCCACCCGTAACCACCCCGCGACCAGCGGGAACACGGCCGTCTTGGAGGCAAAGGCGCGGGTTTGGCGCGGTGTGCGGGGGTCAGGGGCGGCGGTCCGCCAGGACGCAGAACTCGTTGCCCTCGGGGTCGGCGAGCGTGACCCAGCTCTCCTCGCCCGTCTGCCCGACGTCGGCGTGCCGGGCGCCCAGGGCGAGCAGGCGGCGGACCTCCTCGTCCTGCTCCCGGTCGGTGGGGCTGACGTCGATGTGCAGCCGGTTCTTGACGGTCTTGCCCTCGGGCACGCGCGCGAAGGTCAGCAGCGGCGGCACCGGCCCGAGGCGGTCGCCGTCCCCGGGCCGGGCAGGGGGGCCGATGGTGACGAGCCCGTCGTCCTCCTCCCGCACCTCGTAGCCGAGGACCGCGCACCAGAACCGCGCGAGCCCGCGGGGATCGGCGCAGTCGATCGCGAGTTCGGTGAACTTGCCGGCCATGCCGTGACCTCCGGTCGCCTAGCGGGTCCGCCAGAGGCCACATGCTAGCGGCGGGCGCGATCGGCTTCGCGGGGGCGGGGAGCGCACGTGCCCCGGCCCCGCCCAGGTCACAGCGCGCGAATTTGACACATATATACCCCTGGGGGGTATATATGTGGGCAGTCGAACCGCAAAGGAGGACGCCGTGAATCCCCACGCCGACCACTCGGGGCACCACCCGCCGGGCGAGCCGGGCGCGGCCGGACCGCACGCGCGGCACGACCACGACCGGCACGGCCCCGCACCGCGGAGCACGCACGCCGGGCACGGCGAGCACGCCGACCACACGCCCCACAAGGCCGACCAGGCCCACCTCGGGCACCACGGCCACGCCGGGCACGGCGGCCATGGTGGGCACGCCGGGCACGGCGACCACGCCGCCCAGTTCCGCTCCCGCTTCTGGTGGAACCTGGCCCTGGCCGTGCCGGTGGTGCTGACCAGCCACATGATCGCCGACTGGTTCGGCTACACCGTGCCGCACACCCTGACCTGGGTGCCGCCGGTGCTGGGCACGGTGGTGTTCGGCTACGGCGGCTGGCCCTTCCTCAGCGGCGCCGTGGGCGAGTTGCGCACCCGCCGGCCGGGCATGATGACCCTGGTCGCCCTCGCGATCACCGTGGCCTTCGCCGCCAGCCTGATGAGCACCCTGGGCCTGGCCTCGATGGCGCTGGACTTCTGGTGGGAGCTGGTCCTGCTCGTCGCCATCATGCTGCTGGGCCACTGGCTGGAGATGCGCGCCCTGGGCCAGGCCTCGGGTGCGCTGGAGGCCCTGGCCGACCTGCTGCCCGACACCGCCGAACGCGTCGGCGCGGACGGCGCGATCGAGCAGGTGCCGGCGTCGGCCCTGCGCGTCGGCGACACCGTGCTGGTGCGCTCGGGCGGCCGGGTGCCCGCCGACGCCGCGGTGGTGTCGGGGCGCGCCGCCATGGACGAGTCCATGATCACCGGCGAGTCGCGCCCGGTGGCCCGCACCGAGGGCGACCGGGTGACGGCCGGGACCGTGGCCACCGACTCCGCCATCCGGGTGCGGGTGGAGGCCGTCGGCGAGGACACCACGCTCGCGGGCATCCAGCGGCTGGTCGGCGAGGCCCAGGCGTCGCGGTCGCGCGCCCAGGCGCTGGCCGACCGCGCCGCGGCGCTGCTGTTCTGGTTCGCCCTGGCGGTGGCGGCGGTGACCTTCGCCGTGTGGGCGGCCGCGGGCGACACCACGGTCGCCGTCGAACGCACCGTCACCGTCCTGGTGATCGCCTGCCCGCACGCCCTGGGCCTGGCCATCCCCCTGGTCATCGCGATCTCCACGGGCAAGGCCGCCCGGTCGGGGATCCTGGTCAAGGACCGGCTGGCCCTGGAGCGCATGCGGATCGTCGACACCGTCCTCTTCGACAAGACCGGAACCCTGACCAAGGGCGCCCCCGCCGTGACCGCCGCCGCGGCGGCCGAGGGGCACGGCACCGACCGCGTGCTGGCACTGGCCGGCGCGGCCGAGTCCGACTCCGAGCACCCGCTGGCCCGCGCGGTCGTGCGGGCGGCGCGCGAGCGCGGCGCGGTACCCGCCGCCTCGGCTTTCGGCTCGCTCACCGGGCGCGGCGTGCGCGCCGAGGTCGAGGGCGCCGTGGTCCACGTGGGCGGCCCCGGGCTGCTGGCCGAGCTGGGCACCGCCGAGCCCGAGTCCCTGGCCGGGCGCACCGCCGCGTGGCGGGCGGAGGGCACCACGGTGCTCTACGTGGTGGCCGACGGCGCGGTGGTGGGCGCCCTGGGGGTGGCCGATGAGGTCCGCCCGGAGTCCCACAGCGCCGTCCGCGCCCTGCACGAGCGGGGCGCGCGCGTGGCCATGGTCACCGGCGACGCCCAGAGCGTGGCCGACGCGGTGGCCGCGCGCCTGGGGATCGACGAGGTGTTCGCCGAGGTGCTGCCCGACCAGAAGGACCGGGTGGTGCGCGGCCTCCAGGAGCGGGGGCGGCGCGTGGCCATGGTGGGCGACGGCGTCAACGACGCGCCCGCGCTGGCGCGCGCTGACGTGGGGATCGCCATCGGCGCCGGCACCGATGTCGCCATCGAGTCGGCCGGGGTGGTGCTGGCCTCCGACGACCCCCGCGCGGTGGTCTCGGTGCGCACGCTGTCGGCGGCCGGATACCGCAAGATGTGGCAGAACCTGCTGTGGGCCGCCGGGTACAACGTCCTGTCGGTCCCGCTGGCCGCGGGCGTGCTGGCGCCCGTGGGGTTCGTCCTGCCGCCGGCGGTGGGCGCGGTCGTGATGAGCCTGTCCACGATCGTGGTGGCGCTCAACGCCCAGCTGCTGCGCAGGGTCGACCTGGCCCCGCCGGCCTGAGCGCCGCTCGGGCGGCGGTCCCGGCCCGGGGGCCGCGGGCCGCCCGCCGCGGGGTCGGTCGCGGGGTCAGCGGCGCATGGTCCAGCGGATGACCAGCGGGATGACGGTGGCGGCCGCGCCCAGGATGAGCAGCACGAACATCGGCGTGCGCATGCTGTTGTGCATCTCGATGCAGGCGTCGCGCACCGGGTTGCCGAACAGCCAGTCGCCGACCGAGGGCTGGGCGTCGTAGGCGGGGCTGAACACCGATCCGCAGGAGGTGTCGGCGACCGACACGGGCAGCAGGCCGAGCCCGAAGCCGGCGACGAGCCCCACCACCCCCAGGACCGCGACGACGACCAGGGCGTCGGGTCCGCCGCGCGAAGGGGCGGGGGAGGGGTGGGCGGGGGGCGGGCTGGTCAACGCGGTCTCCCGATGTGCGGGGAACTGGGGGCGCGGGGAGTCTACCCGGCGCCGCCCCGGCGGAACCGGGGTTGCGGCCAACGCGTCCGGCGCGGCCGCCGCGCCCGTGCCGGGCGGCACGGGCCGGCCGCGTCAGGAGGCCGCGCGGCTGCCGGTCGCGCGGTGGCGCGAGGGGGTGGTGCCGTACCGCTCCACGAACGCGTGGCGGAGCGCCTCGGCCGAGCCGAACCCGCAGCGCGCGGCCACGCGCCGCACCGGCAGCGCGGTGGTGGCCAGCAGGTGCGCGGCGGCCTCGGCGCGGGCCCGGCGGACGTACCGGCCGGGCGGCTGCCCGAGGTGGCCGAGGAACAGCCGGGTGAGGTGGCGCGGGCTGACGCCCGCCACCGCGGCCAGGGCCTCGGTGGTGAGGTCGCCCCCGATGTTGGCGGTGACGTGGTCGGTCACCCGCCGCACCACGTCGGGGCCGGCCGGTGCGGGGGCGGTGAACATGCTGATCTGCGCCTGGTTGCCGGGCCGCTGCAGATAGGTCACCAGCGCCCGCGCCACCCGCCGCCCCAGTTCCGGCCCGTGGTCCTCCTCGATGAACGCGATCATCAGGTCCAGGGCGCTGGTGACCCCGGCGGAGGTGGCGACGTTGCCGTCGCGGATGTAGATCGGGTCGGCGTCCACGGCGACGGCGGGGTGCTCGGCGGTCGTGGGCCGGCCCCTCGCCGTCTGGCCGGTCATGCTGGTGCTGCTGGCCCTCGCGCAGGCCGCCGAGTACCTCGGCGTCGGCTACCCGGCGGTGGTGGGGCCGCTCGCCGCCGTGACGGCGGTGGCCGGCCTCGTCAACGGGCGGCTGCTGCGCCCCGGCCTGTACCGCTGGCAGTTGCCGCAGACGGCGGCCGTGGCGGCGGTGGTGCTGGTCGCCGAGTACGGCGGGCTGCCCTTCGCCGGCTACCTGGTGGCCGCGGTGCTGTTCGGCCACGCGGCCTGGGACGTCGTGCACTGGCGGGCGGACCGGGTGGTGCACCGCCCGCTGGCGGAGTTCTGTGCCGTGCTGGACTTCCTGCTGGCCGCGGGGGTCGTCGTCCTGGTCTCGGTGTGACCCCGGGTACGCCCGCCCCGCCGCCGCGCGGGCGGGCGGGGCGGCGGGGTCAGCACCCGCCCTCGGCGGTGCCGGAGTCGCCGGCGGCGCGGGTGTCGTCGCGGCGGCGCTCCAGCATCACGGTGTCGCGCCAGACCCCGTGGTGGCGCCCGATGCGCTCGCGCACCCCCAGCGTGCGGAACCCCGCGCTGTGGTGGAGGGCGAGGCTGGCCTTGTTCTCGGGGAAGATCGCGGTCTGCAGGGTCCACAGGCCCCCGGAGTCGGCGGCGGTGACCTGGCGGTGGAGCAGGACCTTGCCCACGCCGCGCCCGCGCGCGGCGGACGAGACGTAGATGGAGGTCTCGGCCACCCCCGCGTAGACGGGGCGGCTGGAGACGGGGGTGGCGGCGGCCCAGCCCACGACCTCGCCGTCGATCTCGGCGACCCAGCGGTGGCCGGGCAGCCACTTGGCGTCGAGGGCCTCCGCCGAGGGGGTCTCGGTCTCGAACGTGGCGTTGCCGGTGGCGATGCCCTCGGCGTAGATCCGCAGCACGGCGGGGAAGTCGGTGTCGGCCATGGCGCGTACCGCGACGTCGGCCGGCAGGTCGGCGGGGCAGCACGGCCGGGCGGCCAGCAGGCCCATCACGGCGTCGGCGGCGTGCGGCAGGCCGCTGCAGCAGTCGGGGTTGACCATGACGCGGGTGGAGGTGCCGGACTTGGTCAGGGTGACGAACCCGGCCTCGGCCAGCTTGCGGAGGTGGTGGGAGACCGTGGGCTGGCGCAGGCCGAGCGCGTCGGCGAGTTCGCCCACCGTCACCGCTCCGGGGGCGGTGGCGACCGTGTGCAGCAGCCGCACCCGGGCGGGTTCGGCCAGGCAGGCGAACCAGGCGGCGTAGGTCTCGGCGTCGGCGGCGTCCAGGGTCGGCAGGGAGCCGGTAAGAGGCGGTGCGCTCATGACGTCATTATCGACGACAATCGATGGTTGCGTCCATTGATGGTTGTCGATAAAGTGCACGCTAAATCGACATACATCGATGAAAGGGGCGGCATGAGCGAGGGGACCCCGATCGTGGTGATCGGTGCCGGTCCGGTCGGCCTGGCCGCGGCGGCGGAGTTGGCGGAGCGCGGGCTGCCGGTGCTCGTCCTGGAGAAGGGCGCCGCGGCCGGGGCGGCGGTGCGCGAGTGGGGGCACGTGCGGCTGTTCTCCGCCTGGCGCGACCTGGTCGCCCCGGCCGCCGGGCGGCTGCTCGCGCCGACCGGCTGGACGCGGCCCGACGACGGCGCCTACCCCACCGGGCGGGAGTGGGCCGCCGCCTACCTGGAGCCGCTGGCCGCCGCGCTCGGCGAACGGGTGCGCCTGGGCGCCGAGGTCGTCGGCGTGAGCCGGCGCGGCCGTGACCGGGTCGTGGACGCCGGCCGCGCGGACGAGCCGTTCACCGTGCGCGTGCGCCCGGCCGCAGGCGGCGTCGAACGGATCACCGCCCGCGCGGTGGTGGACGCCTCGGGCACGTGGGGATCGCCCAACCCGCTGGGCGCCGACGGCCTGCCCGCGCTCGGCGAGGCCGAGGCGGCCGACCGCGTCGCCTACCGGGTGCCCGACCTGGCCGACCCCGACGTCCGCGCCCGCTACGCGGGGCGCCGCACCGCCGTGGCGGGCAGCGGGCACTCGGCGCTGACCGCCCTGGTCGCGCTGGCCGGACTCGCCGAGGAGGCGCCCGGCACCCGCGCGGTGTGGGTGCTGCGCCGCGGCGAGGTCGGCGACGCCTTCGGCGGCGGAACCGCCGACCGGCTCGCCGCGCGCGGGGCCCTGGGGCGGCGGGCGCGGGAGGCGGTGGAGGCCGGGCACGTCGAGGTCGTCACCGGGTTCCGCACCGCCGAGGTGGGCCGCGCGGGCGGGCGGATCGTGCTCGCCGACGAAGGCGGGCGCCGCCTGGACCCGGTGGACGAGGTCGTCGCCCTGACCGGGTTCCGGCCCGACCTGGCGCCGCTGTCGGAAATCCGGCTCGGCCTGGACCCCGCCCTCCAGGCGCCGGTCGCCCTGGCGCCGCTGATCGACCCCAACGTGCACTCCTGCGGCACCGTCTACCCGCACGGCGCCGCCGAGCTGGCCCACCCCGAGCCCGGGTTCTACCTGGCCGGGATGAAGTCCTACGGGCGCGCGCCGACGTTTCTGGCGCTGACCGGGTTCGAGCAGGTGCGCAGCGTCGCCGCCGCGCTGGCGGGCGACCACGAGGCGGCGGCGCGGGTGGAGCTGACCCTGCCCGAGACCGGCGTGTGCAAGGGATCGGGGCTCGCCGAGGCGGCCGAGGCCGCCGACGCCCCGGACGAGGGCGGGTGCTGCCAAGCCGCCGGGCCCGACCTGATCCAGCTGACCCGCCCGGCCGGCCGCGTCCCGGCGTGAGCGCCCCCGGGGCCCGCCGCGCGCTGGTGGCGCTGTGCGTCACCGTGACCACCAGCTACGGCGTGCTGCTGTACGCCTTCCCGGTGCTGGCCCCGGCCATCAGCGCCGACACCGGATGGTCGCTGGGCACGGTGACCGCGGCCTACTCCGCCGCGCAGGTCACCTCGGCGCTGGCGCAGGCCGCGGTCGGGCGGTGGCTGGAGCGGGCGGGACCGCGCGCGGTCATGACCACCGCCGCCGCGCTGGCCGTCCCGGCCGTCGCGGGGATCGCCCTGGCGCCCGGCCTGCCCGTGTTCTTCCTGGCGTGGCTGGCGGCGGGTGCGGCCACTGCCGGGCTGTTCTACCCGCCGGCGTTCGCCGCGATCACCGGGTGGTTCGGCGAGGGGCGGGTGCGGGCGCTGACGGCGCTCACCCTGGTGGCCGGGCTGTCCAGCACGGTGTTCGCGCCGCTCACCGCCGCTCTGGAGGCGGCGCTGGGCTGGCGCGGCGCCTACGGGGTGCTGGCCCTGGTGCTGCTGTGCGTGGTGCTCCCGCTGCACGCGGCGGCGCTCACCCCGCCCTGGCGGCCCGCGGGCGGGGCGGGCGGGGCGGCGGGGGCCGGGCGCGCGGTCGGGCTGCGGGAGGTCGTGGCCGACCGGGCGTTCCTCGCGCTGACCGCCGCGCTGACCCTGGGCGCCTTCGGCGTGTACGCGGTCGTGGTCAACATCGTGCCGCTGCTGGGGGAGCGCGGCTTCGACACGGCGGTCGCGGCGTGGGCGCTGGGGGTCGGCGGCGTGGGGCAGGTGCTGGGGCGCCTGGCCTACGCGCCGCTGGAGCGCCGCGCCGGGCCGGTCGCGCGGGCGGTGGCCGTGCTGGCGGCGTGCGCCGCCTCCACCGCGCTGCTGACCGTGGTGACCGGCCCGCTCGCCCTGGTCATGGCCGTGTCCCTGCTGGCGGGGATGGCGCGCGGGATCTTCACGCTGCTCCAGGCCACCGCCGTCGCCGACCGCTGGGGCACCGCCCGCTACGCCGCCCTCAACGGGATCCTGCACAGCCCCCTCATGCTGGCCATCGCCCTGGCGCCCTGGGCCGGCGCCGCGCTCGCCGGGCTGCTGGGCGTCTACCCCGCGATGTTCGCGGTCCTGGCCGCGATCGGCGCGGCGGGGGCGCTGCTGGCCCCGCTGACCCGCCCGGCCGGCGCGGGCGGCCGGGGCGACCCCCGCCCCGCCTGATCGGCTGCCCAACGCGGCGGCCCGCCCGCGCGCCACCCGCCCCGCGCTCACCCCACCGCCCTTTTGAGGAGACGCCATGCCCGAAACGCCCGAACACCCGCTGATCGTCGTCGGCGCCGGCCAGGCCGGACTCGCCACCGCGCACGCCGCCGCGCGGCGCGGCGTCCGCGCCCTGGTGCTGGAGGCCGCCGCCGACGTCGGCGGCTCCTGGCCGCACTACTACGACAGCCTCACCCTGTTCTCCCCGGCCCGGTTCTCCGCCCTGCCCGGGCGGGCGCTGCCGGGCGAGGGCGACCGCTACCCGCTGCGCGACGAGATCACGGCCTACCTGCGCGCCTACGCCGCCGACCTGGACGCCGACATCCGCTGCCGCAGGAAGGCCGCCGCCGTCCAGGCCGGTCCCGGCGGATTCACGGTCACCACCACCGAGGGCGAGCGCTTCACGGGAGCGGCGCTGGTGGCCGCCACCGGCGCCTTCTCCCGGCCGCACCGTCCGGCCCTGCCCGGCCTCGGCACCTTCACCGGGACCGTCCTGCACACCGCCGACTACCGCCGCCCCGAGCCGTTCGCCGGGCAGCGCGTGGTGGTCGTGGGCGGGGGCAACTCCGGCGTGCAGATCGCCGCCGAACTCGCGGCCGTGGCCCGCGTCAGCCTGGCGTCGCGGTCCCCGATCGCGTGGGCGAACCGGCGGCTGCTGGGCCGCGACCTCCACTGGTGGTTCGTGCGCAGCGGCCTGGACGCCGCGCCGCTGCGCCGGGTGTGGGAGAAGGGCCCCACCCTGGTCAACGACGACGGCCGCCACCGCGCCGCGTTCGCCACGGGCAACCCCGACCGCCGGGAGATGTTCACCCGCCTGTCCGGGAGCAAGGCCGAGTGGGCCGACGGCACCGTGGAGGAGGTCGACACCCTCGTCCTGGCCACCGGCTACCGGCCCGCCCTGGACTACCTCGCGGACACGGGCGCGCTCGACGGCCAGGGGCGGCCCCTGCACCGCGGCGGGGTGTCGACCACCGTGCCCGGCCTGGGGTACGTGGGGCTGGAGTTCCAGCGCGGCTTCGGCTCGGCCACCCTGCGCGGCGTGGGGCGCGACGCCCGCCATGTCCTGCGCCGGCTGCGGGTGGGGGCGGGAAGGTGAATACCGGGGCCGGGCACCCGCCGTGACGGGTGCCCGGCCCCGGCGCCCTCCCTCCCTGGACTACCGGCCGGTGCCGGCCGCGAGTTCGGCGATGAGCGCCTCGACGCGCCGCCGGATCTCGTCGCGGATGGGGCGCACGGCGTCGACGCCCTTGCCGGCGGGGTCGGGCAGCTCCCAGTCGAGATAGCGCTTGCCGGGGAAGACCGGGCAGGCGTCGCCGCAGCCCATGGTGACGCACACGTCGGAGGATCGGACGGTGTCGGGGGTGAGGCGCTTGGGGGTCTGGGCGGAGATGTCGATGCCGACCTCGGCCATGGCCTCTACCACGGCCGGGTTGACCTCGTCGGCGGGCGCCGAGCCGGCGGAGCGGACCTCGACGCGGTCCCCGGCCAGGTGCGCGAGCCAGGCGGCGGCCATCTGCGAGCGGCCGGCGTTGTGGACGCACACGAACAGCACGGAGGGGACGGACGGGGCGGCGGTCATGGCGGGGCCTTTCACGAGGCTGCGCGGGCAGCGTGCGCGGCGCCGAAGGCATCAGCGTCGGCTGATGTGATAGTATCAGTCCATGCTGATGTCAGTCGACACTGATGTGATCCGCGCCCTGGGCGATCCCCTGCGGCAGCGGATTCTCGCCCTGCTCGCGCGCGAGACCCTGTGTACGACCCACCTCATGGCCGAGACCGGGGCGCGCCAGACCAACCTGTCCAACCACCTGCGCGTGCTGCGCGAGGCCGGGCTGGTCGACACCGAGCCGTGCGGCCGGTTCACCTACTACCGGCTGCGCCCGGAGGCCCTGGAGGCGGTCGCGGAGGGCTTCGCCGAACTCGCCGCCGTCGCCCGCGCCAGTGGCCGGGCGCGGAGGGCCTGCTGATGGCCCGCGCGCGGGCGGCGAAGGCCGCCGGGCCCGCCGCACCGGCCGCACCCGCCGGGACCCCGGTCGCGGCGGCGCTGCCGCGCCTGGACCGCTACCTGCCGGTGTGGATCGGCCTGGCGATGGGCGCGGGCCTGCTGCTGGGCCGCTGGGTGCCGGGGGTGCCGGCGGCCCTGGAGGCGGTGGAGGTCGGCGGGATCTCCGTGCCCATCGCCCTGGGCCTGCTGCTGATGATGTACCCGGTGCTGGCCAAGGTCCGCTACGACCGCCTGGGCGCGGTCGCCCGCGACACCCGGACGCTGGCCGCCTCGCTGGTGCTCAACTGGGTGGTGGGGCCCGCGCTGATGTTCGCCCTGGCCTGGCTGCTGCTGCCGGACCTGCCGGAGTTCCGCACCGGGCTGATCATCGTGGGGCTGGCCCGCTGCATCGCGATGGTGGTCATCTGGAACGACCTCGCCTGCGGCGACCGCGAGGCGGCCGCCGTGCTCGTGGCCCTCAACTCCCTGTTCCAGGTGGTGGCGTTCGGCGCCCTGGGCTGGTTCTACCTCGACCTGCTGCCGGGCCGGCTGGGGCTGGACACCAGCGGCATCGACGTCTCGCCGTGGGAGATCGCGGCCATGGTCGCGGTGTTCCTCGGAGTCCCGCTGGCCGCCGGGTTCGCCACCCGCGCCGCCGCCGAACGCACGCGCGGCCGCACCTGGTACGAGGACCGCTTCCTACCGCGCGTCGGCCCGCTGGCGCTGTACGGCCTGCTGTTCACCATCGTGATGCTGTTCGCCCTCCAGGGCGAGGCCATCACGTCGCGCCCCCTGGACGTCGCCCGGATCGCGCTGCCGCTGCTGGCCTACTTCGTGGTCATGTGGGGCGTGTCGCTGCTGCTGGGCCGCTGGATCGGTCTCGGCTACGAGCGGTCGGCCACCCTGGCGTTCACGGCGGCCGGCAACAACTTCGAACTGGCGATCGCCGTCGCGATCGGCGTGTTCGGCGCGGCATCGGGCCAGGCCCTGGCCGGAGTGGTCGGCCCCCTGATCGAGGTTCCCGTCCTGGTCGGCCTGGTCTACGTCTCCCTGTGGTCCCGCCGGTTCTTCGGCGGAGCCGCCTCGCCGAGGGCGGAACCCTGAGCCGCGGCGGCCGCCCCGCGCACGCGGGCGCTGGGCGGCGGCCCGGGCCGGGGCCCTGGGCGCGGCGGCTCGGGGCTGGCAGCATGAGGACCCGATACGACCGATACGGCGAGGAGAGGCAGTGACCAACTATCCCCCGGAGTTCCCCGTGCTCGCGGCGCGGGACGCGTTGGACAAGGGCGTACCGGTGCACGTCGCGGCGCTGCACGAGTCCTTCCGGCATGTATGGGGCCAGGTGATCGCCGACATCGAGGCCATGGGCTGGACCCTTGAACACTGGGCCGTGACCACCGCCGGCGACGACACCTTCGCCTACCCGGTCTTCCGCCGCACCTCCCCGCCCCGCCCGTAGCCGAGCCATGGCATAGGCGCGGACCGGCTGCCCGGTGCAGTCGGCGGGGCGCCGCCCCGGGAGCGCCCCCTCAAGTGCGCGCCCGGTGGTCGGCGCCCAGCGCCCCGGTGCCGGGGTGGGGCCACCACGGGCCACCGTCGGGGTTGTCCAGCCACACTCGCTGCCGACCGTCGGTGTCGACGGTGAGGCCGTAGTCGGTGACCGGCGGTCGGCCGCGGGCCGTCCACCACCGGAACGCCGCCTCGGCCTCGTCCCACAGCCGCCGCGGGCCGCCCTGCTCGATGCGGCCGTCGTGGTGCAGCCGCGCCCAGGACGGGCTGTCGGTGGCCGACATCCACGCCCATGGCTCCCCGGCGGCATCGGCCCAGCGCAGTCCCAGCCGCCATGGGCCGGCCATCATGACGAGTTGCAGGCAGGCGTCCCCCAGGACCACGTCGCGCGGGTCCCCCTCCCACCGGGAGACGGACTCGGCCTCGGCGTCCAGGTCGTGCGGGGCGCCCCCGGCCCACCGCTGGGACCGCAGCCGCATGAAGCTGGAGGTGCCGCAGAACCGTCCGCCCGCCCGGTCGCCGCCGACGACCAGGCGCGCCAGCAGCCCGCTGGGCAGGTCGGGCGCCGGTGCCCACGGCGTCACCACGATCCCGCCGGTGCGCACCTGCGCGATCCACGCGGGCGGCACCGCGACCACGCTGCACGTGGCGATCACCGCGTCGAACTTCCCGAAGCCGGCCCACGCCGCCGCCCCGTCGCCGACGACCACCGTGGGCGCGTACCCCAGGGCGTCCAGTCGGCGGCGCGCCTGCGCGGCCAGCCCGGGATCGACCTCGACGGTGACCACGTTCTCCTGGCCGACGAGTTCGCACAGCAGCGCGGCGTTGTAGCCGGTGCCGGTGCCGATCTCCAGGACCCGCGACCCGGGCCGCAGATCGGCGGCCTCGATCATGCGGGCCATCATGGTCGGCATCGAGGAGGAGGACGAGGGGAGCCCGATGTCGGAGCGGCCGTCGGCGACCTGGGTGACGACGGCCTCGTCGGCGTACACCAGATCGGCCCAGCGCTCGGGCTCGGAGCCGCGATCCAGGGGCGGACCCAGGCCCGCCGGCCACACGCGGTCCGGGATGAACGCGTGCCGAGGCACCCGCCCGAACGCCGCCTTGATGTCGGGGGTGGTGTCCAGGGACGCGGCCAGAGTCGCACGGGCCCGCGCCCAGTCGACGCTCATACCTTCCCCGTTCCCTTGCAGTTGGGGCAGGGGACGGGGTGGGTGGACTTCCATGGGTTCTTCCCGTCGCCGTCCGACGTGGTGAACACCACGCCCGTCCCGTTGCACATCTTGCACTGCGCCATAGAGGCTTCCTTCCCGTCGGGGCAGAGGCGCCCCCGCCCCTGGCAGGGCGGGGGAGGGGCCGACCACTGGGCGGCAATCGGGGTCACCGGCCGGGTGCCGGTGCAGCGCCTGGGGCGGAGTGGACTCGTGCAGGTCCAAGCACCAGCGGCACCAGCTTCGCGGCGGTCTGCACGCTCAGTTCGTGGCAGGTCGGCGTGACCATCGGGACCGGCGCGCGGCAGTGCCCTGCCACGGTGCCCGGCTGCGGCAGATGGTCGGAGGTCACCCGGATACCGACCGGCCAGGCCGTGACCATCTCCCGCTCAGGATCGTGGCCACGCCGGTGAGGCGCTGTAGCAGGTCGTTGATCTGGACGCCGGTGAGATCCCGGCCGTCGGCCGTGATCGTCAGCTTGGAGCCGTTGTCGTGCACCTCGAAGGCGACCATGACGGCATCAGGTTCCCGCCGGGATACGACGTCCATGCAGACGACGGTAGGACGTCCGGCTGAGGACGGGGGGTAGAGTCGCCACCCCCTCGCCTAGGGGTACAGGTTGTACCCCTTACACCGTCATGACGCCGATGGCCTCGGCCAGCGCCCGGGCATCGTCGCGGACGAGCGCCGGTCCCGACGTGGCGAGCTGTTCCACCGTGGACCGGGTGCAAGGGTTGTAACGGGCCGTGTCGGGAGAGGCCTTGTGCGCCTTGGCGAGCAGGTGCACCACGGCCACGTCCTCACTCCGCAGAGCGTGGGCGCGCGCCAACTCGATGATGTGGAAGCTGCGGCGGGTGGCCGACGGCACCTGCGCCAGGTCGACCTGGCCGGCGACGTCGATGGCGTCACCTCCCCGCATCAGGTCGACGTGGATGGTGATGGCGTAGGCGCCGACCATGCCGCGGCCGAAGATGAGATAGGGGTGCGCGTAGGTGTCGCCGAGCCGCCGCGCGGCGTCGTCGGCGCGGTCCCAGTAGCGCCACGCCTGCCCGGCGCGTCCGACTCAGCGCCGCCGCAGGGTCCGCCGTGGCGTGCCCGCCGCCTGGTCAGGCGTGGTGGCCCCAGCAGGATTCGAACCTGCGACACCCACTTTAGGAGAGTGGTGCTCTGTCCCCTGAGCTATGAGGCCGGAACAGTCCCCAAGGGTAGCGGAGAACCGCGGGCCCGTGGTCTCGGCGGGTTGCGGCGGGTGAGGGCGTCGGTTGAGTAGGCTTCTGCCGGTATGGTTGCCACCGCCGCCCGGTGATCTTGCTCACCGGTGCGGGCCGCGGTTGCGGCCACGGGCCCGGCGCCGAGGGCGTTGCGGCCCCTTCCGGACGAGCGCACCGCTGGTGACCGGCAGTTTCGGACCGGTGCCGGTGGGTGCGGAGCGGGCGGCATACCCCCCTGGCCGATCGGGACCGTCCCATAGCGGACATGTAGTAACTTGCGGTTCGGCCACGTGAACCACCGGACACTCAGCGGAGGACCCTCGTGCCGTTCACCCTCGATTCCACGCGGCCCGTGCGCCGCGTGCCGCGAATCGGGTCCTTCTCGCCGCTGATGCTATCTCCGCGCGTTCAGCGGCACGGTGGCGTGTCCGCGCTGCTGGTCATCCTCGTGGCGCTCTTCCTGGTGCCCAGCGGCTCCGCCTCCGCCGACTCCGACCTCGACCAGCTCAAGCAGCAGGCCGACGAGGCCAAGGCCGAACTGGAGGAGGCCACCGAGGAGTACACCGAGCGTGAGGAGAACCTGGAGGACGCCCAGGACGAGCTGATCTCCACGCTGCACGACCTCCAGCAGACCGAGTTGCGGCTGTCGGAGATGCGGGTGCCGCTGGCCCAGCTCGGCAGCACGCTCTACCAGCAGCCCGACGGCGGCATCCTCGGTGTGATGACCTCGGGCAACCTCGACCAGGACCTCCAGGTGGAGTCGCACGTCCTCAAGCTCGCCGACGACAAGGAGGCGCTGCTGGAGGAGGCCAACGACCTGCGCGACCGGCAGGCCGACCTCGCGGGCAAGGCCCAGGACCTCCAGGCCGAGACCCAGCTGGAGCGGGTGGAGCTGGAGGACGACCTCGCCGCGCTGCGGGAGCAGTCCGAGGAGAGCACCCGCGAGCTGACGGAGGAGCTGGAGAACCGCGGTCTGGACCCCGACGCCTACATGGCCGGGGTTGAGTGCGACCCCACCGCCGGCCAGGAGGCGTCGGGCTACCCCAACGGCCTGCTGCCCCAGGGCGCGCTGTGCGAGCTGCACGAGGGCGGCCACTTCCTGCGCGCCGACGCGGCCGTGGACTTCCTGGAGATGAACCAGGCCTACACCGAGGAGTTCGGCACCCCCATCTGCCTCACCAGCTCCTACCGCGACCTGCCCAACCAGCACCGCGTCTACCAGGAGCAGCCGCCCGGCAACGCCGCCGTGCCCGGTACCAGCAACCACGGCTGGGGCCTGGCGGTCGACATGTGCGGCGGCGTGCAGACCGAGGGCACCCCGCAGTTCGCGTGGCTTGAGGCGAACTCCACGCAGTGGGGCTGGTTCCACCCGCAGTGGGCGTACTCCAGCCCCTACGAGCCCTGGCACTGGGAGTACGACGCGCCCCACGGATAGGCCGCGGCGGACCGCGCGCCGCTCGCGCCCGGCCCGGGGGACCGGCCGGACGCGGGCGGCGGCGGTGGTCAGGACACGGGCTCGGAGACGTCGGAGACGGCCTCCGGGACGGTCTCGGGGGTGACCTCGGAGGTGCAGTGGGCGCACCGGGACGCCGCCTTGCTGATCTCGCTGCGGCAGTGCGGGCACTCGCGGTTGGCGGCCTCCTCCTTCTTGGTGAAGCGCTCCAGGACCTTGGTCATGGGCAGGACCACGAAGAAGTACACGATGGCCGCCGTGAGCAGGAAGCTCACGGCGGCGTCGATGAACCGGCCGTACAGGAAACGGCTGCCGTTGACCTCGAAGTACAGCTCGCCGAAGGTCGGAACCCCGCCGAAGACGCCGATCAGTGGGGTGATGAAGCCCTCGGTGAAGGCGGTGACGAGATCGGCGAACACCGCGCCGATCACCACCGCCACCGCGAGCTGCACGAGGTTGCCCTGCATCAGGAACTGCCGGAAACCGCTCATCTCTCCTCATAAAACGCAGTGGGTCGGATTCTCGCCGGTCCACGTGCCCGTTTGCGGGGGTGTGGAACGCCGGACAGCATCCACCACCCCGGGTGAGAGGTCAACCGCGGATGGTGATGGACAGGAGGCCGGCGGCGTGGCCGGCGAGCGCGCGGGCCTCGTCGGGGCGGACGGCCAGCAGCACGAGCCCGCCCGGCGATCCGCCGCCCAGTCCGCCGCCGGATCCGGGATCGGGCACGGCGATGACCGGGCGGTCCTCGACGACGGTCACGGCCGGCGCCGCCGCCGGACCGCCAGTGCCGCCGAAGTCCGCGGCCGTGGCGACGGCGGGGTCGGCCGGGGCGGCGAGGACGTCGACCCGGCTGCCGGGGTGCAGGAGGTCCACCACGCCGGGGTCGGGCACCCGCAGCGGCGCCGCCACCATGCCGGGGCCGTGGCCCCGCGCGGGGGGATCGGCCAGCCGCGCCCGGGTGATGACCTCGCCCCGGCCGACGGGGCCGGAGAGCGAACGCCCCTCGGCGCGGTGGGACGGCTCCAGGGCGCCGTCGGGAACGGCGCCGGCGGGCAGGGCGCGGAGGATGAGGTCGCCGGGGGCGATGGGCTCCAGGGCGGTCAGCGGCCGCGCCGCCACCCAGACCTCGGCGGTGGGCGCGGGAGTCGGGCGCAGGAGGAGCACGGCCCCGGTGAGGGCCAGTGCCGCGCAGGCGGCGCCGAGCGCCCGGCGCCACCGCGCCAGGAGGCGGAAGGCCCGCAGGCCGGCGTTCACGGCGCGGCCTCGGGACGCGGTTGGGCGGCCGCCCGCCGCCGCCGCGCGGCGGCGGCGCGGGCACGGGCTCCCGGGAACGGGTGGCGGGCGGTGCGCGCGGTGTCCATGCCCGCACGGTAGGCGGCGGGCGGCGGGGGATGCCGCCGTTGTCCACAGGGGCGCAGCGGCGGTCCGGGCGCCGGGTGCGGACGGGCGCGAGCGCGGGCGGGGGAGGGGCGCGGCCGTGCGAACGGGGTGGTGTGCCGGGTGGTGTCCATGGCCGCACGGTAGGCGGGTGGCGGGGTGGCGTGTCGCGGTTGTCCACAGGGGCCGCCACGGGAGCGCGGCTCAGGCGGTCGCGGAGGCCCGGGGAGTCGGTGGGCCGTGAGCGCCGGCGGCGGCGCCGGCGTGCGCACGGCTCCGGCCGGCGCGCACGGTTCGTCGGTTGCGAACGCCCCGCACGGTCGACGGGCTGTGCCGGGCCGGTGCGGGGACGCCAAGACGACGGGCGGGCGGGGCCCGCCCGGATGCGAGAGTACGGTGCGCCGAGCGGCGCTTCGCCCGTCCACCCCAGGGGGCGCGGGCGGGTGAAGGCTACTTCGCGGCGGTCGCGGCGGCGCTGGAGGAGGAGCCGGTCGTGGCCGTCGAGGCGGAGTCGGAGCCCGAGGACGCCGACCCGGAGTCCGAGCCCGAGGACTCGCTCTTGGCGCCGCCCGAGGAGTCGTCCTTGGCACCGTTCTTGCTCGACCCCGCCATCACCGAGCGGTTGGACGAGGAGTTGCTGTCGGTGCGGTAGAAGCCGGAGCCCTTGAACACGATGCCCACGGCGGAGTACACCTTGCGCAGCCGCCCCTGGCACTCGGGGCAGACGGTCAGCGGGTCGTCGCTGAAGCTCTGCACGGCCTCCAACTGGGAGCCGCACTCGGTGCATGCGTACTGGTACGTCGGCACTGGGGTCCTCCTTGCTGGCACTCTCACCCGTCGACTGCCAAATATTACGCGGTCGGGCAGCACAGCCGCGACATCGGGGGCGGAGCGCCTTCACGGTGGCGCTGCCGATACCGTGCAACGCCGCCCGCCGCCCCCCTGTTCCACGTCGGCCGCCCGGCCGGGCCCCCGCGCCCGCGCCGCCGCCGCGTGCCGCGACCGGCTTTAGAACCGGAGCAGCCCCCGGCCGGGTGTCACCACGCCGTCGACCGCCCGGTCGTGGGGCTCGGCCGGGACCTCCGCCACCAGTTCTGTGTCGTATATCACCGCCAGTGTCAGGGTGTGCGGGCCCACGTGCGCCAGCGCGCGGTCGTAGCAGCCCGCGCCGCGCCCCAGGCGGCGCCCCGCGCCGTCCACGGCCAGCGCCGGGCACAGCACCGCCGCCGCCCGGCGCAGCGCGTCGGTGCCGTAGCGCCGGCCCAGCGGCTCCACCAGCCCGCGCCCGGCCGGCGCCAGGCTGTCCGGGCCCTCGTAGGCCGCCCAGTCCAGTTCGCCGCCGGGCAGCAGCACCGGCAGCAGCACGTAGGTCCCGTGCTTCCACAGGGCCGCGAGCAGCTTGCGGGTGTCCGGCTCGGTGCCCACCGAGTAGTACAGCGCCACCGTGCCGCCCGTGGTCAGCAGCGGGACCTCGGCCAGCGCATCGCGCAGCGCCGGGCCCGCCGCCGCGCGCTCGGCCTCGGGCATGGCCCGCCGGGCGGCCAGGATCCGGCGCCGCATCTCCCGCTTCGTCTCAACCGTGGTCACGGCACAGCAGTCTGGCAGTTCGCCCCGCGCCCCGGCAGCCCTTCGCCGGACCGCCCCGCCCCCGCGCCCGGCCGGGCGGCGCGCGCGGCGGCGGGGCTGGGCCGCACGGGCGGCGCGACTGGCCTAAAGTGCCGACATGACAGATACGCACCGCCGCCCGCCCGGAGTGGCCAAGGCCGTCGTACCGGCGGCCGGACTGGGCACCCGGTTCCTGCCCGCGACCAAGGCCACGCCCAAGGAGATGCTGCCGATCGTCGACAAGCCGGCGATCCAGTACGTGGTGGAGGAGGCGGTCGCCGCCGGCCTCCAGGACGTCCTGATGATCACCGGCCGCAGCAAGCGCTCCATCGAGGACCACTTCGACCGCGCCTACGAACTGGAGGAGGCGCTGCGGGCCAAGAACGACACCCAGCGCCTGCATTCCGTGCGCGAGTCCAGCGAACTGGCGCAGGTCCACTACGTCCGCCAGGGCGAGCCCCGGGGCCTGGGCCACGCCGTGCTGTGCGCCGCCTCCCACGTGGGCGACGAGCCGTTCGCCGTCCTCCTCGGCGACGACCTCATCGGCCAGCGCGAGGCCCTGCTGCAGCGCATGATCGAGGTCCGCGACACCTACGGCGGCAGCGTCGTGGCGCTCATGGAGGTCGAGCCCGAGCAGGTCTCCCTCTACGGCTGCGCCGCGATCGAGGCCACCGACGAGGACGACGTCGTCGTGGTGACCGACCTCGTCGAGAAGCCCCCGGCCGACCAGGCGCCCAGCCGCTGGGCCATCATCGGCCGCTACATCTGCGACCCCGCCGTCTTCGACGTGCTGCGCGAGACCGGCCCCGGCCGCGGCGGCGAGATCCAGCTCACCGACGCCCTGCGCGAGCTGGCCCGCCGCAAGCCCGAGGACGGCGGCCCCGTGCACGGCGTCCTGTTCCGCGGCCAGCGCTACGACACCGGCAACAAGGCCGACTACCTCCGCACTGTGGTGGAATTCGCGTGTGAGCGCCCCGACCTCGCCGCGGACTTCCTGCCGTGGCTGCGGGAGTTCGTGGCCGCCCACGACACCCCGCGCGCCGACGACTGAGACCCCGCGCCGGGCCGTCACGCGCCGCACCGCCGCGGCACTCGCCGCGCCGCCAACCGGGTATGGCTGAGGGAGCCTTCGATGAAGACCGTCGAGCAGCACATCTCCGACGTCCTGGATCTGGTCCGCCCGCTCGACCCCATCGAGCTGGACCTGCTCCGCGCGCACGGCGGGGTGCTCGCCGAGCCGGTCGCCTCTCCGGTCTCCCTGCCCGCCTTCGACAACTCCTCGATGGACGGCTACGCCGTGGCGGCCGCCGACGTCGCCCAGGCCACGGCGCAAGCGCCCGTCCGGCTGCCCGTGGTGGCCGACATCCCCGCCGGAGACCCCTCGGCCACCGCGGTGCGGCGCGGCCACTGCGCCCGCATCATGACCGGCGCGCCCCTGCCGCGGGGCGCCGACGCGGTCGTTCCGGTGGAGTGGACCGACGGCGGCCAGGCCGAGGTCGCCATCAGCCGGCCGGTGCGCCCGGGCAACGCCGTGCGCCGCGTCGGCGAGGACGTCGAGAAGGGCACCACGGTCGTGCACCGGGGCGCCCGGGTGGGCGGCGCCGAACTCGCCGTGCTGGCCGCCGTGGGCCGCCGCGCGGTCCGCGTGCACCCCCGCCCGCGCGTGGTCGTGCTCTCCACCGGCGCCGAACTGGTGGAGCCGGGCAACCCGATCGGCCCCGGCCAGATCTGGGAGTCCAACAGCTACATGCTGACCGCGGCCGCCCTGGACGCCGGCTGCGCCGCCTACCGGCACGGGTTCGTCGGCGACGACCCCGCCACCGTGCTGCGCACCATCGAGGACGTCCTGGTGCAGGCCGACATCGTGCTGACCACCGGCGGCGTCAGCATGGGCGCCTACGACGTGGTCAAGGAGGTGCTCTCGGGCCTGGGCACCGTGCGGTTCGAGCAGGTGGCCGTGCAGCCCGGCAAGCCCCAGGGCCTGGGCACCGTCGGCGACCCGGCCACCCCCATCCTCACCCTGCCCGGCAACCCCGTCAGCTCGTTCGTGTCCTTCTACCTGTTCGTACTGCCCGCCCTGCGCCGGCTGCGCGGCCTGCCGCCCGACCCCCTGCCCTCGGTGCACGCCCGCCTGGCCGCCCCCGTCCGGCACTCGCCGCCGGGCCGCCGCTCCTACCTGCGCGCCGTGCTGGAGTACGACCACGCCGCCGGCGGCACCGGCTACACCGCGGCCCCGGTCTCGCGGCAGGGCTCCCACCAGCTCTCCGCGCTCGCCGAGGTCAACGCCCTGGTGGTGGTCCCCGAGAACACCACGGAGCTGCCCGAGGGCAGTGTGGTGGAGGTCCTGCAGCTGCCCACCGGAGCCTGAGCGGCGCCGCGGACCCGCCGCCCGGTCCGCGCGGCGCCCCCGTCCCACACCCCAGAAGGAAGCCCACCATGCCCGACGCCCATCCATCCGGGATGAGCCACCTCGACTCCTCGGGCGCGGCGCGCATGGTCGACGTCTCCGCCAAGGACGTCACCGCGCGCACGGCCACCGCCACCGGGCGGGTGCTGCTGCGCCCCGACACCGTCGCCGCCCTGCGCGGGGGAGGCGTGCCCAAGGGCGACGCCCTGGCCGTGGCCCGCATCGCGGGCATCCAGGGCGCCAAGCGCACCCCCGACCTCGTGCCGCTGTGCCACCCCATCGCCGTGCACGGGGTCGACCTCGGCCTGGCCGTGGACGACGGCGGCGTGGGCATCACCGCCACCGTGCGCACCGCCGACCGCACCGGTGTGGAGATGGAGGCCCTGACCTGCGTCATGTCCGCCGCGCTGGCGCTCATCGACATGGTCAAGGCCATCGACCCCGAGGCGGTCGTCACCGACGTCCGGGTCGAGGAGAAGACCGGCGGCAAGACCGGGCACTGGCGGCGGTCCCGGTGAGCGCCCCGGAAACCCCAGGAGCACCCGGCGCCGCGCCCGCCGAGGGCGCCGCCCGCTACCGCGTCGCCGCCATCACGGCCTCCAACCGCGCCGCGGCCGGGGTCTACGCCGACGCCTCGGGCGAGGTGCTGCGCGCCGAACTTGCGGCGCTGCCCGGGGTCGCCGTCGAGGGCCCGTGGGTGGTGCCCGACGGCCCGCCCGTGGCCGAGGCCCTGGCGCGCGCCCTGGAGGCGGGCTGCGACGCCGCCGTGACCACCGGAGGCACCGGCCTGAGCCCCACCGACGCCACCCCCGAGGCCACCCGTCCGCTGCTGGCCTACGAGATCCCCGGGATCGCCGAGGCGCTGCGCGCCGCGGGCCGCGAGAAGGGCGTGGCCTCGGCCGTGCTCTCGCGCGGGCTGGCGGGGGTCGCCGAGCGCGGCGGGCACCGGATGCTGGTGGTCAACCTGCCCGGTTCCCGCGGCGGCGTCCGCGACGGCATGGCCGTGCTCGGCCCGATCCTCGCCCACGCCCTCGACCAGCTGCGCGGGGGCGACCACCCCCGCCCCGGCGCCTGACGGGCCGCCCGCCATGGTGGGATACTGGAGGTCGGCGACCGGGGCACCAGGTGCCCCCCGGCCGCTGCCGCGCGACCGCGCGCCACACACCCCTACTCGGGCCGCCGTCCGCCCGCGGGGCCGGAGGCGGCGGAAGGACGCGACGTGAACCGGATTCGCGGCTGGCCGATCACCCTCGCGGAGGGTCCGGTCGGCCTGCGCCCGCTGCGGCTGCGCGACGCCGGCGCGCTGCGCGAGACCCGCGTCCGCAACGCCGAGTGGCTGCGGCCCTGGGAGCCCACGCACCCCGAGATGCCGCTGCAGAGCACCGGGCTGTCCCCCTACGTGGCCATGCTCCAGGCGATCCGCCGCGAGGCCCGGCAGGGCATCTCGATGCCCTGGGCCATCACCTACGACGGCGTCTTCGCCGGGCAGCTCACCATCAGCGCCATCGTGTGGGGGTCGGCGCGCTCGGCCCAGGTCGGCTACTGGATCGACCGGGCCTACGCCGGCCGCGGCGCCACCCCGACGGCGGTCGCGCTGGCGGTGGACCACGCGTTCTTCACGGTGGGCCTGCACCGGATCGAGGCCAGCATCCGCCCCGAGAACCGCGCCAGCCGGCGGGTCGTCGAGAAGCTGGGGTTCCGCGAGGAGGGCCTGCGCCGCCGCCAGTTGCACATCGACGGCGCGTGGCGCGACCACCTCGCCTACGCGCTGACCACCGAGGACGTCCCCGGCGGCCTGCTGGCGCGCTGGCGGCGGCGGGGCAGCGGCGCCGGCGGGGCGACCGGCGGCGACCCCGGCAGCCCCGACGCCCCGGGCGGAGGGGGAGCGGCGCCCGGGGCGGCGCCCCGGCCCGGATGGCCGTGAGGCCGCCCGCGGCCCCCGGTGATCGCCGAGAGTAAGGACTTCGCCCCTAAACCGGTGTCGGCACCCGTCCGTTCGCGGGATAATCGCCGGTACCCGGCCGGGACCTGTCGGCACCGGACTGGGTCGCGTCGCGCGATCACGCCTATCCCCCCGGGCCGCCGCGCCGTGACCTGGGTGTCCTGCGGCAATATGGGGCGGCGGGGAAAGAGGAAAGACTGTAATCTCACGACACTCCGGGCCGAATACTGCGCATTTATGGACACCTGGTCGTACGGTGCGGAACGTAGACGTACCAACGATGCAGGCAACACGTGCATATGGCGCATGGGAGACGGCGAATGACGAGTGGCGCGATGGACGGCTCCAGCGCCGCATCGTGACCTCGGAGCGGCCCACCGGGCCGCGGGTCGCCATGGGCCATGAACCAGCCTCGTCGCCGGAGCGTCTGAGAGTGTCCGGTGACCGGCGGTGCGAGGAGGAGTCATGAGCAGCTCTCCTCTGTATCTCGCCATCGTCGTCGTCTGGCTGATCGTGCTGGTGCCGATGCTCCTGCGCCGCGACCCCGCGCCCGACCACGACGACCAGGTCGAGTACGACGAGCCGGTCGGCGGCGAGGCCGGTGCGCAAGACGGCGCCGAGGCGCCCGCCGAGGACAGCGCGCCCGAGGCGGCGCACCCGGGCGAGGACGCCGACGACCGCGCACCCGCCGCCGAGGACACCGGGGCGGTCTTCGACACCGACGTGGAGGCCCACCACGCCTCCGGTCCGCTGCCCGAGCCCGCCGTGGGCCGCGAGCCGCTCCCGCCCCCGCGCGCCCGCCGCGCCCGGGTCATCGCCCGCCGGCGCCGCCGCACCACCGTGCTGGTGGCGCTGCTGGGGCTGAGCGGCGCCGGGGTGGCCGCCGGCCTGGGCCCCTGGTGGGTGCTGGTGCCGCCGACCGTGCTGCTGCTGGGCCACCTGGTGCTGCTGCGCGAGGCGGCCAAGGCCGACGCCGAGCGCCGGGCCGCCGAGGAGCGCCGCCGCCGGCGCCTGGAGCGGATCCGCCGGGCCCGCGCCGAGGCCGCGCGCGAGGCCGAGGTGATCGAGCTGATGGAGCGGCGCAACCAGGTCTACGACCAGTACACCGACGCCCAGCTGCGCGCCGCGGGCGACTGAGGGCGGCCCGCACCGGGCCGCCCGCCACCCGCCCGCGGCGCGGGCCGCGGGGGGAACCGGTTATCGGTTCGGAGCACCGGGCGGAAGCTGCTAGCATTTGAAGCGTCCTTGGGGCTGTAGCGCAGTCCGGTAGCGCACCTCGTTCGCATCGAGGGGGTCAGGGGTTCAAATCCCCTCAGCTCCACTTATCCAGGGCGGTTCGGGAAATCCCGGGCCGTTCTGTGCGCGGTCGGTGATTGCGCGCAAACCGACGGTGTCCACACCGCGGGAGCGTACCGCGGGCAATCACCGGCTGTGAGATTCGCGGAGGCCGCCAGGCGGCCTCCTTTTCCTTTTCCACCCGCCTCGCCGGGCGTCTGCCGCCATTCTCGGCCACGGTGTGTGAAGGCGCCCGAATCCGGGGCGGACGGCGGTAATGCGCGCCGGTATCCCCGCGTCGGAGGCGGCGTTGGGCCCTCCTCCGACAACCACCGCAATGGCGGGAGTGGCACAGGTGCGCATTGTGCCGCTCATAACGCGATAAAATCGCGGTGTCCGCCAATCCGGCATGCTTGCGGTGCGTAATGACCGGCCGTGCCGTCCGCGGATTGTCGCCATCGCGACCCGCGCCTCATGATCACGCTGCGCCACGGGAATGCCGGGTGCCGTGTTTTGGCTGGTCGTTTCGGCAGGTGGCCTGGTAGGGCGGTGTTCGCCTCCGTCCGCGCCCGCCGCCGTCCGGGCGCGCGGCGCACCCGGAGGCGCCGAGCGGGCGCAGGCGGCGCGGCCCCCGTGCGAACCGCGCGGCGGGAGTGAATCAGGTCGGAGCGGAGACCGCACAGGCCGTACTGCGCGGCGCATCATTATTTATGCGGGTTTCTGCACGATAAGCATCAGTTTTCGGTAGAAGTGCGTTAATATTACAACTTGGGGTCTTGCGTAAGTGTGTCCGTTAGGCCATCTTGTATGTGGGGATGGATGACGATGCAATGGGAAGGTGTGCTGTGTTAAAGAAGCTGTGCGCTGTTGTGGCCCTCGCGGTCACCGCGATTCTGGCGCCTTCGGTTCCGGCGGCCACCGCCGACCAGGCCGTGGCGGCCGAGGCCAACTGGGGTTGGTACTAGGCCGTCATCCCTCTTCCGGCATCCGTTCGGAACGAACCGGTCTCCGGCCCGTGCCCCCGGGCCGGAGACCGGTGTGCATCCGCCCCTCCCGCCCGGCGCACCTTTCCCGCACCTTCCCGCGTCCCCACCGCCTCCCGCGGCGCACCCGCCGCCCGGTCGGCTGATCCCCGCGTCCGTGTCCGCCCGGCCCGCCGCCTCCCGGCGCCGCGCGCCCGCCGGGGCGGCACCGGGCCACCCGGTGGGCCAACTCCGCCCCTCCGGTGGCGTCCCCGCGCGTTCCGGCGCGCGGCGGAGCGGGTAGCTACGGAGCGTGGAAGCCCGTCGGACGCAGAAGGGCGGCGAGACCCCGTGCCCGACTCCCCGGAGCACCCCCGACCGGAGCCCGCGCCACCGCACCGGCCGACCCCGCCCGACCCCGCCGACAGCGGCGGCGCGAACTTCCCCGGCGGCACCGAGTACCCGATCGGCGACCGCGCCCCCGGGGGCTACCACTACGCCGAGCCGCCGCCCCCGCCGCCCGAACCCGCGCCGGTCGACGACCCCGATCCCGCCCCCGTGGCCGCCGAGCGGTTCCGCTGCGACACCCCCGCCCGCCGCAAGGCCATCCCGCCCATGCGCGGCCGGGGCCACTGGCGGCTGGGGATCAGCACCGCGCTGTTCGTGATGGCGGCGGCGGGCGCGGCCGACTACATCGAGGTGGGCACCCGCGCGGTGTGGCACGTGCTGTTCTGGGGGCTGCTGGCCGGGGCCGCGCTCACCGAGGTCTACCGCGAGCGCCGCAACGGCTGGGAGCCGGCCGCGCGCTGGCCCTGGCCGGCGGCGGCGGTGATCGGCACGATCGGCGCGGAGGTGCTGGTGGCGCTGCTGGACTCCCCGGCGGTGATCGCGGGGTCGGCCGTGGTCATGGGGATCGGCCTGGTCCTGGTCATGCTGTTCGGCTGACCCCGCCGGGCGGGGCGCGCCGCAGCGCTCAGGTGGCCTCGCTGTCGAAGGGCGGGCGCTTGCCGTTGAGCTGCGAGGCCGGGCGGCGGCGCCGGGAGGAGTCGTTCTCGCCGGCCTCCCAGAAGTGCTTCTGGACGAACCGGCGCGGGTTGAGGTCCTCGACGTCGAAGTCCTTGAACTCGGGGCCCAGGCCCTTCTGGATGTCGGAGCGCGCGCTGTCGGCCATGGTGCGCAACTGGCGCAGCACCCGGCCGACCTGGGCCGCGGCCTTCGGCAGCTGGTCGGGGCCGAAGATCAGCAGCGCGAGCAGGCCCAGGAGGACGAACTCGCCGCCCCCGATGTTGAACATGCCGGGTTCCTCCGATTGACCGTGGTGATTGCTCCGGCCTTCTAGCAGATTAGCCGGTGTTGTTCCTGGCGGAGACACCGCAGGGGTGACCGGCGCGTGTCCATCATGCGCCCCGGCGGCCCGCGCGCCGGCCCCGCCGCGCCCCGTCGGGGCGGAGCGGGAGCCCGACCGGACCGCCGGGCCGTGGCACGGCAAACGCTAGGGTTGGTCCCGTTTGCCGGTGATGTCAGGGGCCGTGGGGCGGGGGAGTGGATCGGTGGCCGAGTCAGGGCTGCGCAGCCGAGCGCGGGCGATCGTCGCGAGCGGCTGGTTCCAGGTCGCGATCGTCGCCGCCATCCTGCTCAACTCCGTCACCCTGGGCCTGGAGACCTACGAGGACGGGCCGCTGGCCGAGGCCGGGCCGTTCTTCGACGCCGCCGAGGTGGTCTTCATCGCGGTCTTCACCGTCGAACTGCTGATCAAGGGTGTCGCCCAGGGCCGCGCGTTCTTCCGCGACCCCTGGAACTGGTTCGACATGGTGGTCGTCGGCGTGGCCGTGGTGCCGGCCTCCACCGGGTTCGGCGTGCTGCGGATGCTGCGCATCCTGCGCCTGGTCAGTGTGCTGCCGCAGCTGCGCACCATCGTCTCGGCGCTGTTCCACGCCGTGCCGGGCATGGGCACCGTGATCGGGCTGCTGCTGATCGTCGTCTACACCGCCGCCGTCCTGGGCGAACGGCTGTTCCACGACATCGACCCCGAGCACTTCGGCGACCTCGGCGCCACCCTCTACAGCATGTTCATGCTGCTCACCATGGAGGACTGGCCCGACGTCGCCCAGCCGGCCATGGAGCGCCAGCCGATGGCGTGGGTGTTCTTCGTCGGCTACATCGTGGTGACCGCGTTCATCCTGCTCAACCTGGTCATCGGCGTGATCGTCACGGCCCTGGAGCAGGAGGTCAACGCCCACCGCTGGCAGGAGGACCAGGCGCTGGAACTCGCCCAGCACCAGTCGGTCATGACGCAACTGGAGGCGCTCACCGCCCAGGTGGCCCACCTCACCGAGCAGGTGCGTGCGCTGGGCGGGCCCGGCGCCGCGGCGGCCGCGGGGCCGGACGGGGACACGGCGCGGCAGGCCGGTGCGGGCGCCGACGGCGAGCCGCGGATGCCCCGGGAATGAGACAGCCCTTCGCCCGGAGACCGAGCGAAGGGCCGAGTAACGAATTCAGGCGACGTCAGAGCGCGCGCACGTTGGACGCCTGCGGACCCTTCGGGCCCTGGGTGATCTCGAACTCGACCGACTGGTCCTCTTCCAGGTTCCGGAAGCCGGTACCCGCGATCGCCGAGTAGTGAACGAACACGTCCGGTCCACCGCCCTCAACGGCGATGAAACCGAAACCCTTCTCAGAGTTGAACCACTTCACGGTGCCCTGAGCCATCTGCTCTCCCTTGGGGACTACATCGGGGCCGCACCCTGCTGGCCCCGGGTTGCCGAGCGCCCGTCCCCGGGAGTTCCCGCCCAAATGACAAGCGCCCACGTGAAGTTCCGTGAGGCGCCTGGGCCATCCATGGAAACTACAACCGCAACCGATCCATGAGACTACCAGCCGTATACGGGCGTTGCCGAGACTTATCCGGACGAAAATCAGTGTTCAAAAACCCGTCATTCGGCGGTGCGGTTGCTGTTGATTTCTCCGGTGGCGGGGGAGGTGAACGGCGGAAAGAGTGCGGCGGGGGCGCTAGCCCTCGCCGCCGTTGCCGTAGATCCAGGTCTGGAACCACATGCGGTCGGCCCACGCCTCGTAGGGGATGGTCTCGGCGCTGAGCACCGGGTAGAGGTAGGCGAAGTTGGCGATCACCAGCAGCAGCACCACGCCGAACACCACGCCCCCGGCCACCCGGCTCCACGGCGCGAACTCCGGCCGCCCCTCGCCCGAGCCCATGGCCAGGCCGATCGCCAGGGTGATGGCCAGCACCAGGAACGGCAGCATCGGCAGCGCGTAGAACACGAACATGGTGCGGTCGGGGTAGGCGAACCACGGCAGCCACCCGGCCGCGACCCCCAGCAGCACCGCGCCCGCGCGCCAGTCGCGGTAGGTCAGCCACCACCCCAGCATCACCAGCAGCGCGGCGATGCCCAGCCACCACACGGCCGGCGTGCCGACGCTGAGGATGGTGGTGGAGCACTCCGGCTCGCCGCACGTGGAGGGCTGGTCGTTGTAG
Source organism: Streptomonospora nanhaiensis (assembly GCF_013410565.1). Classification (NCBI taxonomy): domain Bacteria; kingdom Bacillati; phylum Actinomycetota; class Actinomycetes; order Streptosporangiales; family Nocardiopsidaceae; genus Streptomonospora; species Streptomonospora nanhaiensis. Next base: position 2,829,267 of record NZ_JACCFO010000001.1, on the reverse strand, counting down.
TAGAACGCCACCGGGGTGCGCATGATGATCCACTCCCAGGGCTGCGACGCGTAGTCGTGCGGCTTGGACAGCCCGCTGTGGAACGTGTACATCTGCTGGTGGTAGTAGGCCAGGCTGCGCAGCGCGTTGACGGGTCCCTGCAGCCAGCCCGGCAGGTCGGCCAGCCAGCCGGGCATGTGCTGGGCGCCCCAGGTGCGGCCGTAGCCGCCCGAGGTCGCCAGCCACCCGCTCCAGGTGGCGAGGTAGGTCACCGCCGCGACCCCCACCATCTGGAAGAACGCCGGCACCGCGTCGAAGCCGAACCAGCGCAGCACCGTGCGGTCGTGCCCGGCGCTGCGCCGCGCCCCGTAGTCCCAGGCCACGGTCAGCAGCCCGAACGCCGCCAGGTAGAACAGCGCCGACCACTTGCAGCCCACGGCCGCGCCCAGGCACACCCCCGCCGCGAGCCGCCACCACCGCACGCCCAGCCAGTTGGCGCCGCTGGACCCCTGCTCGGCCAGCCGCGCCAGCCGGGCGCGGGTGCGGTCGCGGTCGATCACCAGGCAGCCGAACCCGGCCAGCAGCCAGAACGTCAGGAACACGTCGACCATGGCGATGCGGCTGAGCGTGAAGTGCAGGCCGTCCAGCGCCATGATCAGCCCCGCCGCGCTGCCCAGCAGCCAGGATCGGGTCATCCGCTGGGCGATGCGCGCCAGCAGCAGCACCGACAGCGTGCCGAACACCGCCGCCGCCATGCGCCAGCCGGCCGGCTCGACCGGCTCGGTCAGCGGCAGCAGGCCCCACAGCCAGTCGCCCGCCGCGATCATCCACTTGGCCAGCGGGGGGTGCACCACGAAGTCGGCGCCGCCCGACCAGATGTCGCCGTTGCCGGTGGCCAGCCGGCCGTCGGCGTCCTCGACGGTCTCGTGCTCGTAGCCGAAGACCCACAGCGCCAGCGCGTTCTTGGCGTAGTAGGTCTCGTCGAAGTAGATCTCGTCGGGCCGCCCCAGGCCGATGAACCGCAGCGCTCCGGCGAACAGGGCCACCGCCAGGGCGCTGATCCACCCCACCCACGCCGGGTACGGGGAGGGCGGGACCAGGCGCGCGCGGACCGTGGCGCGCCAGGTGGGTTCCGGCTCGGTGGTGGCGTGGGGTGCGGTGCTGGTCATATCGGCTCTTAAGGTTGGGGCACGGGTGGACGGTCAGCGGCCGGCTTCGGCTGCCACTCGGCGGGGATTATGAGCTAACCGTAGCGTCTGGAGAACGGGGAGAACGTGACCGCAGGGGCGCGAAAGGCGGGCGGGCAGGAGCAGGGCGCCGCGGATTCGGCGCGGGCCCGGGAAGCGGCCGGCGGCGCGCCGGGCGGCGCCGCGGGCGCGGGCACGCTCACCCTGGCCGGACTCCCGATCGGCAACCTGGACGACGCGCCGCCGCGCCTGCTGCGCGCCCTGGAGGCGGCCGACATCATCGCCGCCGAGGACACCCGGCGGCTGCGCCAGTTCGCCTCCCGCGCCGGGCTGCGCCTGGGGGGAGACTCCGGCGCCCGCGTGGTCTCCTACTACGACGCCAACGAGGCGCGGCGCGCCGACGAGCTGCTGGCGGAGCTGCGGGCCGGGCGCGACGTCCTGGTGGTGACCGACGCCGGCATGCCCGGGGTCTCCGACCCCGGCTACCGCCTCGTGGCGGCCTGCGCGGCCGCGGGGGTTCCCGTCACCTCGGTGCCCGGCCCCACGGCCGTCACGACCGCCCTGGTGCTCTCCGGGCTGCCCACCGACCGCTTCTGCTTCGAGGGGTTCGCCCCCCGCAAGGGGCAGGCCGCGCACTTCGCGGGGCTGGCCGGGGAGCGCCGCACCATGGTGTTCTTCGAAAGCCCGCACCGGCTGGCGGCCACCCTGGCGGCGATGGCGGAGGCCTTCGGCGCCGACCGCCGCGCGGCGGTGTGCCGCGAGCTGACCAAGACCTACGAGGAGGTCCGCCGGGCGCCGCTGGGCGAGCTGGCGCAGTGGGCGCGGGGCGAGGTGCGCGGCGAGATCACCCTGGTGGTGGCCGGGGCCGTGCCCGAGGACGCGCCGCGCGAGCCCGAGGACCTCGTGGCGGCCGTGGCGGCGCACGAGGCCGAGGGCGCCACGCGCAAGGACGCCATCCGCGACGTCGCCCGCGAGCTGGGCGTGCCCAAGCGCGAGGTCTACGACGCCGTGCACCGCTGAGGGCCGGCGCGGGACGCTCCGGGCCGCACACGGCCGCCCAGGGCCTAGTGGAAACGGCGGAGGGGCCGGGCGCACGGCGCCCGGCCCCTCCGTTGTCCCGCACCCGCCGGCGGGCGGCGGCGCTAGACCACCGCGCCGTCGCTGGCCTCGCGGGCGGCGCGCAGTTCGCGGCGCTGCTTGGTGCGCTTCTCGCGGATGACGTGCGGCGGCGGGGTCTTGTCCCACCGCTGCAGCCAGGCGGCCAGCGGCGCGGCCACCAGCATCGTGGAGAACACGCCCGAGACCAGGCCGACGAGCATGGCCACCGAGAAGTCCCGCAGCGAGGACCCGCCGAAGATCGCGAGCGTGGCGAGGATGAACAGCCCGCCGATGGTGGTGTTCACCGTCCGCGGCAGGGTGTGCAGGATCGCGGTGTTGGCGATCCTGGCGAACCCGGACTTGCTGTCCTGCGCCCACTCGTCGCGCACCCGGTCGAACACCACCACCGAGTCGTTCACCGAGAAGCCGATGACGCTCAGGATGGCCGCCAGGAACACGCCGTCGATGGGCCGGCCCAGCCAGCAGAACAGGCCGATCACCAGGACGATGTCGAACGCCAGCGCCAGCATGGTGGACAGCCCGAACGACCAGCGGAACCGCCAGCCCAGGTAGACCATCTGCAGGGCCAGCGCCGCGACGAGCGCGATGAGCGCGCGGTTGCGCAGTTCGTCGCCCATGCTCGGGCCGATCCGCTCGTCGGAGATCCGCTCGGCCGCTCCGGCCTCGGCCTCCAGGGCCTCCTGGATGTCGGCGGCCTCGTCGTCGTTGATGGGCCCGGTGCGCACCGACACGTCGCCGTCGCCGGACTCCTGCACCACGGCGGTGGGGAACCCGGCCTCGGAGACCGCCTGGCGCGCCTCGCTGACGCTGATGCTCTCCTGGGTGGTGAAGTCCATGACCCGGCCGCCGGTGAACTCCACACCGAAGTTCGGCGGGCGCACGACGATGCCGACGACGGCCACCACGGTGATCAGGCCGGCGATGCCCAGCCACAGCCGCCCGCGCGACATCAGGTCGGGGTTGCGGGTGATGAGCCACTCGCGCACCCGGCTGATCTTGGAGATGCCGCTGAGGGCGGGGCGCTTGCGCACGATCTTGCGCCGCACGGTCCACTCCACCAGCACGCGGGCGATGACCAGCGCCGAGACCATCGACGCCACGGTGCCCAGGCCCAGGGTGACACCGAAGCCGCGCACGGTGCCCGAGGCGAAGAAGAACAGCAGGACGGCGGCGATGAGCGTGGTGATGTTGGTGTCGACGACCGCGCTCCACGCCTTCTGCGTACCGGCGACGAACGCCTTCTGCAGGTTCGGCGGGATCGCCCGGCGACGGCGCCGCGACAGCACGCCGGACTCGGCCTGCCGGGTCTCGGCCTCGGTGGCGTCGGCCATGCCGGCCGACTTGTTGGCCTGGTAGACCTTCTCCTGCTGCTGGTACTCCTCGCGCGCCCGCTCGAAGATCAGCACGTTGGCGTCGATCGCCATGCCGATCGCGAGCACGAACCCGGCCAGGCCGGGCAGGGTGAGCGTCGCGCTGAGCACCACCAGGGCGGCGTAGGAGATCAGCGTGTAGCAGGCCAGGGCGACGGCGGCCATGAAGCCGACCAGCCGGTAGGCCACGCAGATGTAGATCGCGGTGAGCAGGATGCCCACCGCGCCGGCGATGAAGCTGGCCTCGATGGCGTCGGCGCCCAGGGTCGGGCCGACCGTCTGGCGCTGCACCTCGGTGACCGGCAGCGGCAGGGAGCCGCCCTCGATCAGCACGGCGAGGTCCTGGGCGCTCTCCTGGGTGAAGGTGGAGCTGGTGATGGTGGTGCTGCCGCCGGTCTGGCCGACGTCGCAGGCGGTGTCGGCGTTGACCTCGGGCGAGGAGATGACCTCGTCGTCCAGCACGATCGCGATGCGACGCGTGGCGTCGCCCTGCGGGGCGCAGGCGGCCTGGCCGGTCAGCTCGGCCCAGGCGTCCTGGCCCTCGCCGCGGAACTCGACGTTGACCTGCCACTGGGTGTTGGTCGTGGGGTCGAGGACGGCCTCGGCGTTGGCGACCTGGGCGCCCTGGATCTGGGACGCGCCCAGCTGGAGCTGGTTGCCCTGCTCGTCGGGCAGCGTGCGGGCGACGTCGTCGGGGTTCTCGGCGGGCTGTCCGCCGCCCCCGGCGCCCGTGCCGCCCTGGCCCTGGAGGAGCTGCTCCAGCTCCTCCTGGCTCATCTCGGAGCCGCCGCCCTCGCCGCCGCCGTCTCCACCGCCGCCACCGTCGCCGCCGGTGTCCTGGCCGTCGGCCGGGGCGTTGGCCTCGTCAGCCGGGGCGTTGGCGAAGTCGCCGGTGGGCGCCTGCACGCCGCTGCCCTGGGCGGGCGCCACCCCCAGAACGGGGTGGAAGGTGAGCTGGGCGGTCTGGCCCAGGATCTCGGCCGCCTCGGTGGGGTCCTGCACACCGGGCAGCTCGACGATGATGCGGTTCTCGCCCGAGCGCGACATCGTCGCCTCGCTGACGCCGAGGCTGTCGATGCGCTCGCGCAGCACCTCGATCACCTGGTCGGTGTTCTCGGCGTTGGCCTCGGTGCCGTTGGGGGCGTCCTGGGTCTCCAGGACGATCTGGGTGCCGCCGCTCAGGTCGAGCCCCAGCTGCGGCGGGATGAACCACGCGGCGCCGAAGGCACCGATCACGATGGCGAGGGAGACGAGGCCGCGCAGCCAGCGCGTCCCGGCTCCCGATTGTGTGGACAATGGACTACCTCTCACGAACTCTTCATGCGACCGTGGCGGCACCGGCGCACAGCGCCATGGGTGCCGCGGCTGCCGCGGGGTGCGGCGGGGGATGGTTCACACGCGCGCGGTGAGAGGCGGCGCCCGGCCGGGAGGCAGCGCGAACGCGTCGGCGGTGTCGGGCGCCGGCACCGACACCGGCGGCGGCACCCGGCCCCATGGGCCGTCCAGCGGCGGGGCCCAGGGGAGTTCGGGGCTGTAGGCGTCGGGCAGGTCGCGCACCTGCGGGCGGTGGTCGCCGCTCCAGCCGGGGATGGCCAGGGCCACCGCGCCGGAGTCGCGCTCGGCCCACAGGGCGGCGGGGAGGTCGCGGTCGGCCGGGACGGCCGGGCGGGCGCCGTCGGCCCGCGCGGCGGGCGGCGGCACGGCGAGGGCCGTGGGGGCGACGGGCGCGCCGAGCACCAGCAGGGCCAGCGCCACGAGCACGGCGAAGGCGCGGGTGACCACGGTGACCACCGCCTTCGTCGATCCTGGGCCGTGCCGGCCGTGTCCGCTGGGCTTGAGGGGCGCGTGGGCGCGGACGCCTGTCTCGGCAGACGAGCTCAAGGAGACACCTTACCGACTCGGCGTGCCGCGCCGGTCGGCGAACGCTGACCGGGGCGTCCGGCCGGGCGCCGGGGCGGCCGGCGGACCGGCCCCGGGGCGCCGCGCGGCCGGCGCCGGTGTCCACAGGCCCGCGAAACGCGGGTGAATCGGGGGCCAGGCGGCTTTAGGCTTGTGGCATGTCGTCGAAACGCCACATCCTGACCGCGGTGGCCTGGCCTTACGCCAACGGCCCCCGCCACATCGGACACGTCTCCGGCTTCGGGGTCCCCTCCGACGTCTTCGCGCGCTTCCAGCGAATGTCCGGGCACGACGTCCTGATGGTCAGCGGCACCGACGAGCACGGCACCCCCGTGCAGGTCCTCGCCGACCAGGAGGGTGTCACCCCGCGCGAGCTGGCCGACCGCTACAACCGGGTCATCGTCGAGGACCTGGTCGCCCTCGGCCTGTCCTACGACCTGTTCACCCGCACCGCCACCGGCAACCACTACGCCGTGGCCCAGGAGCTGTTCACCGGGCTCTACGACAACGGCTACATCTTCACCCGCACCACCAAGGGCGCCATCTCGCCCTCCACCGGCCGCACGCTGCCCGACCGCTACATCGAGGGCACCTGCCCCATCTGCGGCTACGACAGCGCGCGCGGCGACCAGTGCGACAACTGCGGCAACCAGCTCGACCCCATCGACCTCATCGAGCCCCGCTCCAAGGTCAACGGCGAGGTCCCCGAGTTCGTCGACACCGAGCACTTCATGCTCGACCTGCCCGCGTTCGCCGAGGCCCTGGGCACCTACCTCACGGCCAAGTCCGGCCAGTGGCGGCCCAACGTCCTGAAGTTCTCGCTGAACCTCCTCGACGACCTCCAGCCGCGCGCGGTCACCCGCGACCTCAACTGGGGCGTGCCGATCCCGCTGGAGGGCTGGAGCGACAACGCCAACAAGCGGCTCTACGTCTGGTTCGACGCCGTCGTGGGCTACCTGTCGGCGGCGGTGGAGTGGGCCAAGCGCACCGGCGACCCCGACGCCTGGCGGCGGTGGTGGCAGGACCCCCAGGCCGAGTCCTACTACTTCATGGGCAAGGACAACATCGTCTTCCACGCCGAGATCTGGCCGGCCATGCTCATGGGCTACAGCGGCATCGGCGACCGCGACGGCGACCCCGGCTCGCTGGGCGCGCTGAACCTGCCCACCGAGGTCGTCTCCAGCGAGTTCCTGACCATGGAGGGCCGCAAGTTCTCCTCGTCGCGGCGCGTGGCCATCTACGTCCGCGACTTCCTGGAGCGCTACTCCGCCGACGCCCTGCGGTACTACATCATCGCGGCCGGCCCCGAGACCCAGGACACCGACTTCACCTGGGCCGAGTTCGTCCGCCGCAACAACGACGAACTCGTGGCCGCCTGGGGCAACCTGGTCAACCGCACGATCTCCATGGCCGCCAAGTACGTCGGCGAGATCCCCGAGGCCGGCGACCTCACCGACGACGACCGCCGGGTCCTCGACCACTCCCGGGCGGCCTTCGCCGCCGTGGGCGGGCACCTGGACCGCTCGCGGTTCAAGGCCGGGCTCCAGGAGGCCATGCGCACCGTCGCCGAGGCCAACAAGTACATCTCCGACCAGGCGCCCTGGGCCCTGCGCAAGACCGACCCCGACCGCATGCGCACCGTCCTGCACGTCGCGCTGCAGCTGGTCGACGACGCCAAGACCCTGCTCACGCCGTTCCTGCCGGCGTCGTCCAACAAGGTCCACGCCATGCTGGGCGGCACGGGGGTGTGGTCGGCCATGCCGCACGTCGAGGACGCCGTGGACACCATCGGCGGCAGCGGCGAACCCACCACCTACCAGGTGATCACCGGCGACTACGCCGCCAGCCAGGCCCGCTGGGAGTCCGTGCCGGTGCGGCCGGGCACCCCGCTGGCGGCCCCCACGCCGCTGTTCACCAAGCTCGACCCCGCCGTGGCCGACGAAGAGGTCGCCCGGCTCGAGGACGCCGCGAAGTAGCGCGCCGGGCCCCGGGGCGGTGCGCCCCGGGGCCCGGTCGCGGAACCGGCGTCGCAAACGCCACGCTCCGGGCGGCGGCCCCGGGGGGAATTCCGGGGCCGCGCGGCCGGTTGGCAGTGCCGGAGCGCCCGCCACGTACTGCGCCCGCGCGCGGCGCGCGCAGGTCCACGCACCACTCACCACGACCACGGGGGGATCCGCCATGGGCAAGCGAAGCGGCCAGGCCGTCCGCAACCGCAACGCGCAGACGCCGCCGGAGCCGCCCGAGCCCCTGCGCGTCGCCGTGGGCGACAGCCACACCCACATGGACATGCAGACCCCCGAGGTCGCCGAGATCATCGCCGCCGCCGAGGCGGTGGGGGTCACGCCGCTGATGCAGGTGGGCGTGGACGTGCCGTCGTCGCGGTGGGCCGCCGAGGTCGCCGACCGCCACCCGGGGCGGGTGTGGGCGGCCGTGGCGCTGCACCCCAACGAGGCCCCGCGGATCGTGCACGGCGACGGCGCACCGGGGGTCGAGGTCGACGACACCGACTGGGCGGGCAAGGTCCGCCCGCCCGGCGGCGAGGCCGGGCTGGCCGAGGCCCTGGCCGAGATCGACCGCCTGGCCGCCCTGCCCCGCGTGCGCGCCGTCGGCGAGACCGGCCTGGACTACTTCCGCACCGGCGAGGAGGGCGTGCGCGCCCAGCAGGAGTCGTTCCGCCGGCACATCGACATCGCCAAGCGGCACGGCCGCGCGCTGATGATCCACGACCGCGACGCCCACGACGACGTCCTGCGCGTCCTGGCCGAGGAGGGCGCGCCCGAGACGGTGGTGTTCCACTGCTTCTCCGGCGACGCCGACATGGCCAAGGTCTGCGCCGAGCACGGCTACTACATGAGCTTCGCCGGGAACGTCACGTTCGCCAGCGCCGAACCGCTGCGCCAGGCGGCGGCCGCGGCCCCGCCGGAGCTGATCCTCGTCGAGACCGACGCCCCCTTCCTCACCCCCAAGCCCTACCGCGGCCGCCCCAACGCCCCCTACCTCATCCCCTACACCCTGCGCGCGCTGGCCGAGGTCAAGGGCATGGCCGAGGACGACCTGGCCGCCGCCGTGGCGGCCAACGGCCGCCGCGCCTTCCGGCTGGACACCGAGGAGCCGGGCTAGGCCGGGTCCACGTCGGGCAGGCCCCACGCCTTCAGGGTCTCGGCCGCGGACGGCTCGGGGAAGTCGGGGTCGCGGGTGCACCGGCCCGGGGTGCGGCCGAACCTCGGCGCGGGGCCGGGGTAGAGGCGGCCGTCCTTCTCGACCACCGAGCCGCGGGCGCGCACGTGGGGGTGGGCCGCGGCCTCCGGCATGGACAGCACCGGCTGCACGCAGGCGTCGGTGCCCTCGAACACCGCCGCCCACTCGTCGCGGGTGCGCGTGGCCAGGACGGCGGCGAACCGCGCGCGCAGCTCCGGCCAGCGCTCCCGGTCCCACTGGTCGGGCAGGTCCGGATCGCCGGCCAGGCCGACACCCGCCAGGAACGCGGCGTAGAACTGCGGCTCGATGCAGCCCACCGACACATGGCGGCCGTCGGCGCAGGTGTAGACGTCGTACCAGGGCGCCCCGGTGTCGAGGTAGTTGGTGCCCCGCTCGTCGGACCAGGCGCCCCGGGCGCGGTCCTCGTAGACCATCGACATCAGCAGCGCGCTGCCGTCGACCATCGCGGCGTCCACCACCTGGCCGCGTCCCGACGTCTGCCGCTCGACCAGCGCGCTGAGGATCCCGGTGACCACGAACATCGTGCCGCCGCCGAAGTCGCCGAGCAGGTTGACCGGCGGCACGGGCGCCTCGCCGCGCCGGCCGATGCTGTGCAGGGCGCCGTTGAGGGAGATGTAGTTCATGTCGTGCCCGGCGGCGCGCGCCAGCGGGCCGTCCTGGCCCCACCCGGTCATGCGCGCGTAGACCAGCCGCGGGTTGCGCTCCAGGCAGACGTCGGGGCCCAGGCCCAGCCGTTCCAGCACCCCGGGCCGGAAGCCCTCCAGCAGCACGTCGGCGGCGTCGACGAGGCGCAGGGCGGTGGCCGCGCCGGCCTCCGACTTCAGGTCCACCCCCAGGACCGGCCGGCCGGTGGTCATGTGCGGCCGGGCGCCCTGGCGGGCGGCCTCGGCCGCCGCGGGGCGGTCCAGCCGCAGGACGCTCGCCCCCAGGTCGGCGAGCAGCATCGCCGCCATCGGGCCGGGACCGATCCCGGTGAACTCCACGACCCGGATTCCGTGCAGAGGCCCCATCAGCGCCCTTTCCGTGCCCGTGGGCGGACCCGTTCGGCGCCGGAGGGACCGGGGCGCCCGCCGCGGTTCGAATGTCGTTCGGTTCGGTTTTCGGCTCCCATTCTCGGGGCCCTTGGGGTGCGGCCACAACCAGCGCCGACGCCGGGGCGCGGGCGCGCGGCCGCGACCGGGTGACCGGGTCTGCCGCCGCCACCGGGGTTGCGGCCCCCAAAGACGGGGGCCGGTCCCGGTAAGGGCGTCGTTACCCGGAGGATTCGGACAAGACCTAACCGATGCCCGAGGTGGTGTGATAGCTTCCGGAACACAGCAGCGGTCGGATGCGGCGCATCTGCCCCCGACCCACCGCGAGCCGTGCGCCCTCTCGCCGGCGCGCCCCCCTTTTTCGAGTTCCCCCCTCATCCGTGAGCGATCGCGAAGGCCGAGACCAACGTGCGTAGTTCGTCCAACCGCGGATCCCACCGCGGCAGCCGCAGGGCACCGAGCAAGCCTGGCCGCCAGCCCCGCCGAGGCGCCACCGAGCCCACCGGAGCGGCCGGGCGGCAGCACGCGCAGGGACACCCCGGCCCGGCAGCGCCGCCCCCCAACAACGGCCACCCCGGGACCGCCGCCACCGCCCAGTTCGCCGCGGCCGCCCCCGGCGCCCCCCGCGCCGGGCGCAAGGCGCGGCGGCAGGGCCGGGGCGGGCTGCCCGCCGTGCTGCGCTCCCGCGCGGCCGTGATCGGCGCCGCCGCGGCGGCGCTGCTGCTGATCGGCGGCGGCACGGCGTTCGCCATGGACCAGCGCATCACCCTCAACGTCGACGGCGACGAGCGCACCGTGCACACCTACGGCGCCACCGTGCAGGACGTGCTCGACTCCGCCGGGGTGACCCTCGGCGAACACGACGCCGTGGCACCCGACCTCGACACCGAACTGGGCCAGGGCGACAGCGTGCTGGTGCGCTCGGGCCGGGAGTTCACCCTGACCGTCGACGGGGAGTCCGAGCCCCACTGGGTGACCGCGCTGACCGTGGGCGAGGCAATGGACCAGCTGGGGCTGAGCGGCGAGCCGCTGGAGCTGTCGGTCGAGCGCGGCGCCGAGATCCCCGAAAGCGGCCTGGAGGTCGAGGCCAAGGAGGCCCTCCAGGTGGTCATCCTGCGCGACCAGGTCCGTGTCGAGACCGCCACCACCGCCGGCACCGTCGAGCAGGTCCTCAAGGACAACGGCATCACCCCGGGCGAGCACGACATCGTCAAGCCCAAGCTCGACACCAAGCCGAAGGACGGCATGGTCATCGACGTCATGGAGCTGCTCACCGAGCCCAAGACCGAGGAGGTGCCGATCGAGGCCGAGATGGAGGAGCGGGAGAACCCCGACCTCCCCGCCGGTGAGGAGAACGTCGTCCAGGAGCCCAAGGACGGCGTGCGCGAGATCACCACGGCCATGGTCATGCAGGAGGGCGAGGAGACCGAGTACGTCATCAAGGAGGAGGTCGTCGAGGAGCCGGTCAACGGCATCACCGAGATCGGCACCAAGGAGGAGCCCGAGATCGACGCCTCCGCCGAGGCCGGCAGCCTGAACTGGGCGGCCCTGGCCGAGTGCGAGTCCGGCGGCGACCCCACGGCGGTCAACTCCGCGGGCGGCTACTACGGCCTCTACCAGTTCTCCATGGCCACCTGGCAGTCGGCCGGCGGCACCGGGTCCCCGGCCGAGGCCAGCCCCGAGGAGCAGACCATGCGCGCCCAGAAGCTCTACGACATGGTCGGCGGCAACTGGCAGAGCCAGTGGCCGGAGTGCGGGGTCCACCTCTTCGACTGACCCGGGCGCACACCGCCTTTGCGGGCACCCGCGACGTGTGGGCGCCGCCCCGCCCGGGGCGGCGCCCACACGCGTCGTGGGACAGGGGCCCGCAGCGCCGCCCCGGACGCGGCCGGCGCGGCACCGGCGCCCGGCGCTGGCAGAATGGCCCCGTGACCCCTTCCGACTCCGCCGGCGACGCTCGGCTGCTCACCCCCGCCGACGTGCGGCGGCTGGCCGAGCGCACCGGCGTCCGGCCGACCAAGACCCTCGGGCAGAACTTCGTCATCGACGGCGGCACCGTGCGCCGCATCGTGCGCACCTCCGAGGTCACCGAGCACGACGTGGTGCTGGAGGTGGGGCCCGGCCTGGGGTCGCTCACGCTGGCGCTGCTGCCCCACGCCCGCGCCGTCACCGCCGTCGAGATCGACCCGCGCCTGGCCGAGGCCCTGCCGGAGACGGTCGCCGAGCACGCCCCCGGCCACGCCGACCGCCTGCGGGTCGTCACCGCCGACGCCATGCGGGTCACCGAGATCCCCGGCCCCGCGCCCACCGCGCTGGTCGCCAACCTGCCCTACAACGTCGCCGTGCCCGTCCTGCTGCACCTGCTGGAGCTGCTGCCCTCCCTGCGGCGCGGGCTGGTGATGGTGCAGGCCGAGGTCGCCGACCGGCTCGCCGCCCCGCCGGGCAGCCGGACCTACGGCGCGCCCTCGGCCAAGGCCGCCTGGTACGCCGAGGTCCGCCGGGCCGGCGCGGTGGGCCGCAGCGTGTTCTGGCCCGCGCCCAACGTCGACTCCGGCCTGGTGGCGCTGCGCCGCCGGCCCGCGCCCGGTGCCGAGGCGGACCGGCGCGAGGTGTTCGCCGTCATCGACGCCGCGTTCGCGCAGCGCCGCAAGACCCTGCGCGCGGCACTGGCCGGGTGGGCGGGGTCGGCGCCGGCCGCCGAGCGCGTCCTGCGCGCGGCCGGGGTCGACCCGGGCGCGCGCGGCGAGGCGCTGGGCATCGCGGACTTCACCCGCATCGCCGCCGCCGGCGCGGCCACATCGGGCGGCGCGGGCGGCGCGGGCGCCGGGGCGGCGGCGCCCCAACCCGGCGCCGACACGGGCTGAGGGCCCCGCCCCGCCATCGCCCCGCACCCGGCCACGCGCCGCCCGCGGGGACGCGGCGGGCGGAGGGTCAGGAGGTCCGGCTGACCCCGGCCACGGGGATGCGGGCGGCCTCGTCGGTCCCGCCGCTGCTCAGGTGCAGCGTGGCGGTCTCGACCACCGGCTCGTCCAGGATGAAGAACACCAGGTGGCCCTCGGCCTGGGTGCCGGCGTCGATCGCCCCCCACAGCGGTGCCTGCTCCTCGCGCACCGACGGCTCCTCGGCGGACTGGAAGTTCTGCGGGGAGCGCTCCAGGCGCTGCTGCTCGTGGTCCAGGGTGATCGTCTCGGCGCCGGTGTTGCTCGCGGTCACGGTGAACACGCAGTAGGCGCCGTCGCTGGCCTTGGCGCGCCCCTCGACGACCGGCGAGCAGTAGTACTCCTCCACGCTGAACACCACGCGGCCGTCGCTGGCGCTGTTGGGTCCGGCCGACCCCTCGGGCTCGCCGCCCGCACCGCGCTCGGCGGTGTCCTCGCCGCCGCCCTCGGGCGCGCCGGTGTCCTCGGCCGCCTCGGGGCCGTCGGCCGAGCCGGGCCAGATGAGGTTCTGCATGCCCAGCAGGGTGAGCGTGGTGAACAGCAGCACCGCCAGGATGACCGCCACCACCGCCGTGACGGCCACCCAGCGCAGCCGGCGGCGCCCCGGCTGCATGGGCCGGTGCGGCGGGAGCGAGGCGGGCGGTACGTAAGGCTGGGCGTGCGGACGCGGCCCCCCGGCGCCCTGGTCGGGCGGGGGCGGCACCTGCGGGATGGGGCCGGTCTGGTTCGGCGCCACGGTGGGGTACTGCCCGGTCTGGTGGCCCTGGGGCTGCCCCTGGGCGGCCGGGGGCGCCGGAGGCGCCTGCGGCGGGCCGCCCTGGCCCTGGCGCGGCGGCCCCGCCGGGCGCTGCATCGGCTGGCTGTGGTGGGCCGGCTGGGCGTGCATGGGCGCGGCCTGCGGCGGGCCGGCGTAGTGCGGCGGGGGAGCGGGCGGGCCGGGGCGGCGCAGGCCGCCGTGGGTCTGGTGCGGATTGGGCGGCGGGCCCGGCATGGGGCCGCCCATGGGCGGGAGGTTGGGGTGCCAGGAGGCGTTCAGCGCGTGGCTGACCATGTCGTTGGCGTCGGCGCCGCCGCCGGGGTCCTCGCCCCCGGCCAGCTCCAGCAGCAGGTCCTGGGCCTTGGGCCGGCGCTCGGGCTCCTTGGCCAGCGCCTGGGCCACCAGGCGGTCCAGCGGGCTGTCGAGGTCGCCGATGTAGGGCTCGGCGAACAGCACCCGCTTGCCCAGGGTCATGGCGTCGCCGTTGCCGAAGGGGTGCACGCCGTTGCCCGCGAAGGCCACCAGGCAGCCCCACGCGAAGATGTCGGCCGCGGTGGTGACCTTCTCCTCAAGGAGCTGCTCGGGCGCCATCCAGCCGGGGCTGCCCATGACGATCCCGGTCTGGGTGTGGTTGGTGGCGGTGTTCATCGCGCGCGCGATGCCGAAATCGATCACCCGCGGGCCCGACAGCGACAGCAGCACGTTGGCGGGCTTGAGGTCGCGGTGCACCAGGCCGGTGCGGTGGATGGCCGCCAGGGCGGCGGCCACGCCCAGCGCGAATCCGTGCAGGGTGCTGGAGTCCAGCGGCCCGTGCTCGGCGATGTGCTCGGCCAGGGCGGTCCCCGCGATGTACTCGGTGACCATGTAGGGGCGGTTCTCGAACGTGCCGTGGTCGAGGACCTTGGCCGTGCAGAAGGAGGCGACCCTGCGGGCGTTCTCCATCTCGTCGCGGAAGCGGGCCCGGGTGGCCTCGTCGAAGGCGAGCTCGGGCCGGATCACCTTGATCGCGACGTGGGCGCCCTTCTCGGGGGTGCGGCCCAGGTACACCGTACCCATTCCGCCGCTGCCGAGCCGTCCGGCCAGCACATAAGGACCGATGGTCGCCGGATCTCCGGCAGCCAACGGTTCCAGGTTCTTCGGGAGCCCATCCGACGGCAAGCGACCCTCCCCGACGGTGTCCTAACTCCGCCTGGCCCCCAAGGTAGCGGTGATTGTGTCCCGATACCCACCCGTGCAGGCCACGGCGCCCGGATCCGGACAGCCGGGAGGGCCCGAGGGCGGGTGGGACCGTGCCGGTGACTCCCACCATCATCAGGAAGATGCGTGGACCGCACAAGAGTCCCGAGTCGGGAATGCGGGTTCACGGGGGTGGGGGTTCCTTTACGATCTAGGACTCGTGACCACTAAGACCGCCGTGACCGTGCGGGTCCCCGCGAAGGTGAACCTTCAGTTGGCGGTGGGGCCGGCGCGCGAAGATGGATACCACGATCTGGTCAATGTCTTCCACGCTGTAGCGCTGTTCGACGAGGTTACCGTTACCGGCGCGGACTCGCGCGCAGAAGGCGCGTGCGCCGGGCTCGGTGTCGAGGACGCCACCGGCGGCGGTCTGGCCGGGCACGTGGCCCGGGTGCCCGTGGACGGCACCAACCTCGCGGCGCGCGCCGCCGAGCTGGTGGCCGAAGCCTGCGGCGGGCCGGGCGCGGTGGCGCCGGTACGGCTGCTGCTGCGCAAGGCGATCCCGGTCGCCGGGGGCATGGCCGGGGGCAGTGCCGACGCCGCCGCCGCGCTGGTGGCGTGCAACGCCTGGTGGGACGCCGGGCTCACGCGCGAGGACCTGCTGGCGCTCGCCGCCCGGCTGGGCAGCGACGTCGCGTTCCCGCTGCTGGGCGGCACGGCCGTGGGCACCGGGCGCGGCGAGGTGCTGACCCCCGTGGAGAGCCCGGGGCGCTACCACTGGGTGTTCGCGCTGGCCGAGGGCGGGCTGTCCACGCCCGAGGTGTTCGCCGCCTACGACCGGCTGCGGCCCGAGGCGCCGGCCCCGGCGGGCGACCCCGAGCTGATGGCCGCGCTGGCGGCGGGCGACGCCCGCCGGCTGGGCGCGGCGCTGAGTAACGACCTGCAGCCCGCCGCGCTGGAGCTGCGCCCCGAACTGGGCGCGGTGCTGGAGTGCGGGCGCGCGGCGGGCGCACTGGGCGCGTTCGTGTCGGGCTCGGGCCCCACGTGCGCGTTCCTGGCGGCCTCCGCCGACCACGCGGCGGCCGTTGCCGGGGCCCTGGAGGAGTCGGGCCGCTGCGAGCGCGCGGTGACCGCCCACGGCGACGTCCCCGGCGCGACCCTGCTGTAGCCGCCGCGGGCCCGCGGGCGGGTGCGGCCCGCCCTTAGATCCCGCCCTCGCGCGCGGGCTTGAGCAGCGGCGCGCCCGGCCCGGCGGCGGCCAGTTCGTCGTCGGCGTTCTGCAGGTTGCACGACTTCAGCGACAGGCAGCCGCAGCCGATGCACGAGGCCAGCCGGTCGCGCAGCCGCTGGAGGGCGTCGATGCGGGTGTCCAGCTCGGCCTGCCACTGCTCCGACAGCCGCGCCCAGTCCTCGACCGTGGGCGTGCGGTTGTCGGGCAGGGTGGCCAGCGCCTCGTGGATCTGGTTCAGGGTGAGCCCCACCCGCTGGGCCGCCGAGACGAACGCGAGCCGGCGCAGCGTGTTGCGGTGGTAGCGGCGCTGGTTGCCCGGGGTGCGCTCGGCGGTGATCAGGCCGCGCTCCTCGTAGAAGCGCAGTGTGGTGGGCGGCACCCCGCTGCGCTCGGCGAGCTGTCCGATCGTGAGGCGTACGGGCAGGTGAGACATGTCACATCCGGTCGTGGTCGCGGGTGCGGGGCTTGACTTCCATTTAAGTCGAGGTTTGAGACTGGCGCCATGTCCACCGCACCGGCTCTGACCAGATACGCCGACCTGCCGGCCCTCATCGGTCTGATGACCGGCGACGAGAAGCACCGGATCGCCGCCGAGTCCACCCGCGAGGTCCTGTGGGTGCTCTACGACCGGGTCCTCAACGTCTCGCCCGAGACCGCCGACGACCCCGACCGCGACCGCTTCCTGCTGTCCAAGGGACACGGCCCCATGACCTACTACGCGGTCCTCGCCGCCAAGGGCTTCCTCGACGTCGCGGCCCTGCGCCGCTGGGCCGCCTTCGACTCGCCCCTGGGCCACCACCCCGACCGCACCCTGGTGCCCGGCGCCGAGATCAGCAGCGGCTCCCTGGGCCACGGCCTGGGCCTGGGCGTGGGCACCGCGCTGGGCCTGCGCGCCCAGGGCCGCCACCGCCCGCGCGTCGTCGTGCTCCTGGGCGACGGCGAACTCGACGAGGGCAGCAACCACGAGGCCATCGCCGCCGCCGGGCGGCTGGGCCTGGACCGCCTCACCGCCGTCGTGGTCGACAACGGGTCGGCCACCCACGGCTGGCCCGGCGGGATCGGCGAGCGCTTCGCCCGTGAGGGGTGGACCGCCCGCACCGTCTCCGGCCGCGACCAGGACGCCCTTTACGACGCGCTCACCGCACCGCACGGCCGCCGGCCACTCGCCGTGGTCGCCCGCGTGCGACCGAAGGGATGACGACCATGACCATCGCCGCACCCGAGCCCCAGCACGTCACCGCCCAGCCCATGCGCGACACCTTCGCCGAGACCGTCAGCGCCGCGCTGGACACCGACCCCCGGCTGGCGGTCGTGCTCGCCGACATCTCGGCCGACCGCTTCGCCCGCGCGGCCCAGCGCCACCCCGACCGGGTTATCAACCTCGGAATCCGCGAGCAGCTGCTGATCGGCGCCGCCGGCGGGCTGGCCCTGGCCGGCATGCGCCCCGTCGCCCACACCTTCGCGCCCTTCCTCATCGAGCGGCCCTTCGAGCAGGTCAAGCTGGACCTGGGCCACCAGGGCGTCGGCGCCGTGCTGGTGAGCATCGGCGCCTCCTACGACGGCGCCCACTACGGGCGCACCCACATGGCCCCCGGCGACGTCGCGCTGCTGGACACCCTGCCCGACTGGACCGTGCACGTGCCCGGCCACGCCACCGAGGTCGAGCGGCTGCTGCGCGACGCCCTGGCCGGCGAGGGCAACGTCTACGTGCGCCTGACCGAGCGCGGCAACGCCGCCGCCCGGCCCGTGGGCGCGGGCCTGGTCACCGTCCGCGCGGGCTCGCGGCGGTCGGCCGGGGTGGTGGTGGCGGTCGGCCCCATGCTCGACCGGGTGCTGGCGGCCACCGAGGACCTCGACGTCACCGTGGCCTACACCGCCACCGTGCGGCCCTTCGACCGCGAGGGACTGAACCGGCTGGTGGCCCAGGCGGGCCACGCCGACGTCCTCGTGGTCGAGCCCTACCTGGCCGGGACCTCCGCCCACGAGGTCGCCGAAGCGCTGGGCGACCGCCGCCACCGCCAGCGCTCGCTGGGCGTGCGGCGCGACACCGAGGTGCGCGGCTACGGCACCCCCGCCGACCACGACCGCGCCCACGGCCTGGACACCGAGGGGATCGCCAAGGCCGCCCGCGACTTCTTCCTCGTGTGAGCGTGCCGCCGGCCCCGGGGCGGGCTGCGGCGCGGCCGGACCCGCCGGGCGCGGCCGCGTTCGCCGCGGTGCCCGCGGGCCAGCACAATGGAACACACGATGAACCTCGTCAATCTGCAAGACGTGTCCCTGGCCTACGGCCCGCTGGTGCTGCTCGACTCCGTGTCCCTGGGGATCGATGAGGGCGACCGGATCGGTGTCGTCGGGCGCAACGGCGGCGGCAAGTCCACGCTGATGGCGGTGCTGGCCGGACGCACCGCGCCCGACTCCGGCCGGGTCGTGCACAACCGGGGCCTGCGCATCGGGTTCCTGGCCCAGCGCGACGCCTTCCCCGACGCCAGCGTGGCCGCCTTCGTGCTGGGCGAGCGCGCCGAGCACGAGTGGGCCGGCGACGCCCGCGTGCGCGACGTGCTGCGCGGCCTGCTCAGCGGCTGGGACCTCGACGCCCCGATGTCCACCCTCTCCGGCGGCGAGCGGCGCCGCGCCGCCCTGGCCCGGCTGCTGATCGACAGCCACGACCTCATCGTCCTGGACGAGCCCACCAACCACCTCGACATCGAGGCCATCGCCTGGCTGGCCGAGCACCTGCGCCGGCGCCGCGAGGCGCTGGCCGTGGTCACCCACGACCGGTGGTTCCTCGACGCGGTCACCAACCGCACCTGGGAGGTGGTCGACGGCCGGGTCGAGCGCTACGAGGGCGGGTACGCCGCCTACGTCCTGGCCAAGGCCGAGCGCGCCCGGCTCGCCGCGGCGGCCGAGGAGCGGCGGCAGAACCTCATGCGCAAGGAACTCGCCTGGCTGCGGCGCGGCCCGCCCGCCCGCACCTCCAAGCCGAAGTTCCGCATCGACGCGGCCAACAGCCTGATCGCCGACGTCCCGCCGGTGCGCGACACCGTGGAGCTGGTGCGCTTCGCCAGTTCGCGCCTGGGCAAGACGGTGATCGACGCCACCGACCTCACCCTCACGGCCGGCCCGACCACGCTGATCGACCGGCTCACCTGGCAGCTGGGCCCCGGCGACCGCATCGGCCTGGTGGGCGTGAACGGCTCGGGCAAGACCACCCTGCTGCGCGCGCTGGCCGGCGAGCGCGAGCCCGACGCCGGCCGGGTGCGCCACGGCAAGACCGTCAACCTCGCGCACCTGTCGCAGAACCTGGCCGAGCTGGCGCCCGACAGCCGCCCGCTGCAGGCGGTCGAGGAGGTCCGCCGGCACGTCACCATCGGCGACCGGGAGTTCACGGCCAGCCAGATGCTGGAGCGGTTCGGGTTCCGCGGCGAGCGCCAGTGGACCCCGGTGGGGGAGCTGTCGGGCGGTGAGCGGCGGCGGCTCCAGCTGCTGCGGCTGCTGATGAACGAGCCCAACGTGCTGCTGCTGGACGAGCCCACCAACGACCTCGACATCGAGACGCTGACCGAGCTGGAGGACCTGCTCGACGGCTGGCCGGGGTCGCTGGTGCTGGTCAGCCACGACCGGTACTTCCTGGAGCGCATCACCGACCGCGTGCTGGCGCTGATGGGCGACGGCCGCCTGCTGTTCCTGCCCGGCGGGGTGGACGAGTACCTGAGCCGCCGCGCCGAGGCCGAGGCGGGCGCCTCGGCGGTGCCGTCGCGCCGTTCCGAGGAGTCCGAGGCCGCGCCGGCCGCCGCCGCGCCCGCCCTGTCGGCGGCCGAGCGCCGCGCGGTGCAGAAAGAGGTCCAGCGCGTCGAACGCCGCCTGGACCGCATCGCCGCGCGCGAGGCCGAACTCCACGAGCAGATGGCCCGGGCCGCCGAGGACTACGTCCGCCTGGCCGAACTCGACAGCGAGCTGAAGACACTTGCGGCCGAGAAGGCCGAACTGGAGGAGATCTGGCTCGCCGAGGCCGAGAAGCTCAACGGCTGACCACCGCGCCGGCCGGCCGGGGAGCCCTCGGCCGGCCGGCGCCGGCGGGACCCTAGGGGCGGCCGAGCTCGGCCTCGAAGGCGTCGGCGATCAGGGCGGCGCCCGCGGGGTTGGTGTGGATGTCGGGGCCCACCGCCAGGTTGCACATCCAGGTGTGGTCGCAGACCCGCTCCACGTTGGCGGGCATGCCGGTCTCGCTGCCGGCGGGCACCGAGGTGTCGCCGGACGCGAAGGCGCCGGCGACGTCGGCCACGGCGATGTCCTCGGCGGTGTAGGCGTCGGTGATGACCCGGTTCATGTCCTCGAAGACGCCGGTGGCGTAGTCGACCGCCTCACTTCGCCGCGGCTCGGCGCCCGCAGCCCCGTCCGCGCCGCCCGTGCCCGGCCCGGCCCCCGCCGCGCCCGCGTCCTCCAGCAGCAGGGCCGCCAGGAAGGGGTTGTAATAGGTCATGCCGACGATCCGGGTGTCCGGGCCCGCCGCGCCGCGCAGGCGCCGGGCGATGACCGGAAGTTCGGCCTCCAGCCGCTCCAGGCCGTCGGCCACGCAGTCGCGGTCGATCCCGTCCAGGCCGGTGACCACCCCCGAGCCCGCCGACGGCTCGGCGCCCGCGCCCTCGGTACCTTCGGCGCCCTCGACCGCGTCCAGCACGCACCCGGTGAAGTTGTTGGCGCCGATCCCCACGGTCACCAGGTCGACCCGGTCGCGGTGCCGGCCGAGGAACCGCTCGGCGGCGGCCAGTTGCGACTCCTCGGCGTAGCGCCCCTCGCACAGGTCAGTGCCGCCCTCGACGAAGGTGGTGGTGTCCTCGCCGCCGCAGCCCATCCGGCGGTGCTCCAGGGTGGAGTCGCGGTCGTACAGCCGGCGGTACAGGACGTCGGTGTAGCCGTCGCGGGTCTCCTCCAGCCCGCCGTCGGCGGTGGGCTGCACCCCCACGGCCAGGGAGTCGCCCAGCGAGACGTAGTAGTGCTTGCCGGAGCGGTCGTGGCCGTCCGGCTCCTCGGGCGAGCAGGCGGCCAGGCCCGCCGCCAGGGCGGCGGCGGCCGCGGCCGCCGCGGCGGCGCGCAGGCGGTTGTTCACGTCGACCCTCCCCATCGTGGGCGTCCTCCTCCAGCGCGGCGCGCCCGGTGGCGCGCCGGCGGCGGGGCGGGGGACGCCGCGCAGACCAGGGTGGCCGATGGGGCGATCATTCGTCCAGCGGCGAGAGCACCGCGCGCAGCAGCGCGGCCAGCCGGGCGCGGTCCTCGCGGCTGACCCCCGACAGCAGCGACTCCTCGTAGCTGAGCAGGTCGGCCAGTGCGGCGTCGACCCGCTCACGGCCCTCGTCGGTGAGCCGCACCAGCACCCCGCGCCGGTCGGCGGGGTCGGGGCCGCGGCGCACCAGCCCGGCCGCCGCCAGGCGGTCGATGCGGTTGGTCATGGTCCCCGAGGTGACGAGCGTGGCGCGCAGCAGGCGGCCCGGACTCAGTTCGTAGGGCGGGCCCGAGCGGCGGAGTTCGGCCAGCACGTCGAACTCCCACGGCTCCAGGTCGTGCGCGGTGAAGACGGTGCGCCGGGCGCGGTCCAGGTGCCGGGCCAGCCGGGACACCCGGCTGAGCACCTGCAGGGGTTCGATGTCGAGGTCGGGGCGCTCGGCGCGCCACGCCTCGACCAGGCCGTCGACCTCATCGCGCATAGCCGACAGCCTATCTCTTGATATCAAGATAGTCGCGGTCCGCCCCGGCGGTCGTGCGCGGTCCGCCCCGGGCGGTCGCGTCCGGTCCGCCGGAACACGGCCGCGGGGCGCGGGGGACCGCTCCGGCGGCCCGCCCGCGAACGGGCCGCCAAGCGCGTCTCCCCGGGTGCTAGTCGGCCGCGCGGCCGCGGCGCAGGGTCTCCAGGACCGGCCGGGCCTCCAGGTTGGACAGGCCGTTCCAGGCGAGGTTGACCAGGTGGGCGGCCACGACCTCGCGCTTGGGCTTGCGGACCTCCAGCCACCACTGGCCGGTCAGCGCCACCATGCCCACCAGCGACTGCGCGTACATCGGCGCCATCTTGGGGTCGTAGCCCCGGGCCTTGAACTCCTCGGCCAGGATGTGCTCGACCTGGGTGGCGATGTCGCTGATGAGGCTGGCGAAGCTGCCCGTGCCCGACGCCGCGTGGGAGTCGCGGGCCAGGATGCGGAAGCCCTGGCTGCACTCCTCGACGTAGCGCAGCAGCGCCATGGCGGCGTTCTCGATCTGTCCGCGCGGGGTGTCGGCGGTCAGCGACTCGCCGACCATGGAGAGCAGGGTCTGCATCTCGCGGTCGACGACGACCGCGTAGACGCCCTCCTTGCCGCCGAAGTGCTCGTAGACCACGGGCTTGGACACGCCGGCCCGGGCCGCGATCTCCTCGACGGACGTGCCATCGAAGCCGCGCTCCGCGAAGAGCTCACGCCCGATCCGCAGGAGCTGTTCCCGGCGTTCCTTGCCGGTCATGCGCTTGCGGCGCGACCGGGGCTGCTGCTCGCTCACGGCTTCCATGATGGCTGCCACTCACCTTAGTCACGGATCAGTTCACGGCGTTGACGCGCTTGGCAGCGAGGCGCTCGGCGTTGGGCCAGCGGACCTTGCTCGCCCAGCCAAGCTTCTCAAACATCCAGATGACGCGCGCGGAAATATCGACCTGCCCCTTGAGCACGCCGTGGCGGGCGCAGGTGGGGTCGGCGTGGTGCAGATTGTGCCAGGACTCCCCGAAGGAGGGGATGGCCAGCCACCACACGTTGCGCGAGCGGTCGCGGACCTCGAAGTTCTCCTCGCCGATGGTGTGGCAGATGGAGTTGATGGACCAGGTGACGTGGTGCAGCAGCGCCACGCGCACCAGGCTGCCCCAGAAGAAGGCGGTCAGGGCGCCCCACCAGGACATGGTCACCAGGCCGCCGATGACGGCCGGGGCCAGCAGCGAGAAGAGCACGATCAGGCCGAAGAACCGGTCGACCCTGCGGACGTCGGGGTCCTTGAGCAGGTCGGGGGCGAAGCGCTTGGGCGAGGTCTTCTCCTCGTCCAGGTACAGCCAGGCCATGTGCGCGTAGTAGAGGCCCTTGGCCACCGAGCGCCAGTCGTCGCCGAAGCGCCACGGGGAGTGCGGGTCGCCCTCGTGGTCGGCGTACTTGTGGTGGCGGCGGTGGTCGGCCACCCACTTGATCACCGAGCCCTCGATGGCGAGGCTGCCGGCCACGGCCAGCGCGATGCGCAGCGGGCGGTTGGCCTTGAACGAGCCGTGGGTGAAGTGCCGGTGGAAGCCGACCGTGATCCCCAGGCCGCTGACGAGGTAGAAGACCGCGCCGATGACGATGTCGGTCACGGTGAGGCCCCAGCCCCACGCGAACGGCACGGCGGCGGCCAGGGCCAGCAGCGGGATGAACACGAACGCGAAGACGGTGTAGCGCTCGGCCTTGCCGCGGCCCTCGGGGTCGAGTTCGGGCTCGGGGGCCCGCTTGCCGGTCTGGTCGACTGTCAGTTCGGGTGCTGCGGTCATATGTCCACCTTGCTTGTGGCGGCCGCCGAGGCGGCGCGGGGCGCGGTGCCCCGCTCGTCGGCGGTCGTCGTAACCTATACCTACGTAACCGTAACCTACGCTGCCGTAGGTTTGTAAAGGGTTGGCGATGAACTTCGGGAGCGGCCCCGCCGGGGGGCGGTGCGGTGCCCCCGGGTCCGGGGTTGCGGTGTTTCCCCGTTTCCCCGTTTCCGGGCGGTCCCGGGCGCCGCGGAACGAAGGTGCCGATATCCCGGCGAGCCGCTATCGTTGGCAGTCGGATCGCGCCGCCCACCACGGCGGACGCACCGTCTTCCCGGGTGGTCTAATGGCAGGACGCAGGCTTTTGGTGCCTTGAGGTGAGGGTTCGAATCCTTCCCCGGGAGCCCTCCCCGCCGGGCGCGCGCGCCGCGCCGGCCGCCGCGGCGGTCCGGCCATCGCGAATCTCACATCCGGCCCTTTTTCCGGGCCGCTGCCCCCGCCCCGTGCGGTGAAACGCCCCTCCCCGCCGGCCCGGCGCTCTCCCGGCGCCTCCTCCGCGCCTTGCCGGTGCTCTCCGGATGCCCTTGGGGCAGCGCCCGGAGGGCGTCCCACGCCCCGCCCGCCGGGCCGCCGCCGCGCCCGGTACGCGTGTTTCGGCGGTGTTGCGCCCCGGGTCAGGCCCCAGGTCGGCCGCAGCCGCAACCCGGGCAAGGGCGCATGTATCCTTCCCATGTCGGCGACCGGCGGCCGGTGTTCGCGTGCCCGCCAGGCGCCGTCAGCCACGCAGACACGTCGCGTCGACCCCGCGGGGAAACCCCGCCGAACGCCGCGTCCCGCCCCGGCCGCGCCCCGCGCGGGGGACGGAAATCCCGACATCGCATCCGCCAGCGACCCAAGGAGCCTCCGCCAGTGAGCGTGAGCCGTCCGGCTGCCGTCATCGTCCTAGCGGCGGGTGAGGGCACCCGAATGAAGTCCCGGCTGCCCAAGGTGCTGCACGAGATCTGCGGCCGCAGCATGCTCGGCCACGTGCTGGCCGCCGCCGGCGAACTCGACCCCGAACGCACCGTGGTGGTCGTGGGCCACGCGCGCGAGCAGGTCGTCCAGCACCTCAAGGACACCGCGCCCGCGGTGGGCACCGCCGTCCAGGACGAGCAGAACGGCACCGGCCACGCCGTGCGCATGGCCGTCGAGGCGCTCGCCGCCGAGGGCGTGGCCCTCAGCGGCACCGTCGTGCTGGCCTACGGCGACACCCCGCTGCTGCGCGGCCGCACCCTGGCCGACCTGGTCGAGGCCCACGAGTCCGCCGGCAATGCCGTCACCGTGCTCTCGGCGCGGGTGCCCGACCCCGCCGGCTACGGCCGCGTGGTGCGCGACCCCTCCGGCGCGTTCACCGCCATCGTCGAGCACGCCGACGCCACCCCCGAGCAGCGCGCGCTGGACGAGATCAACTCCGGCATGTACGCCTTCGACGGCGCGCTGCTGACCTCCGTCGTCCAGCGGCTGTCCACCGACAACGCCAAGGGCGAGGAGTACATCACCGACGCCGTGGCGATCCTGCGCGGCGACGGCCACCGGGTCGGCGCCGCGCTCGCCCGCGAGTGGACCGAGATCCAGGGCGTCAACGACCGCGTGCAGCTCGCCGAGGCGCGCCGCCTGCTCAACGACCGCCTGCTCACCGAGCACATGCGCGCCGGGGTCACCGTCGTCGACCCCGCCACCACGTGGGTCGACGCCGAGGTCAGCATCGGCCGCGACACCGTCGTGGAGCCCCAGACCCAGCTGCGCGGGCGCACCGTCATCGGCGAGGGCGCGCTCGTGGGCCCCTGCACCCAGCTCACCGACACCCGCGTGGGCGACGACGCCAAGGTGCGCCACGTGGTCGCCGACAGCGCCGAGATCGCCGCCGGCGCCAACGTCGGCCCCTACGCCTACCTGCGGCCGGGCGCCTCGATCGGCCCCCGCGCCAAGATCGGCACCTTCGTCGAGGTGAAGAACTCCCAGATCGGCGAGGGCTCCAAGGTCCCGCACCTGACCTACGTCGGCGACGCCACCATCGGCGTGGGCGCCAACATCGGCGCCTCGTCGGTGTTCGTCAACTACGACGGGGTCGACAAGCACCGCACCACCGTGGGCGACCACGCCCGCACCGGCAGCGACAACACCTTCGTCGCGCCCGTCCACATCGGCGACGGCGCCTACACCGGCGCGGGGACCGTGGTGCGCGAAGACGTCCCGCCCGGCGCGCTCGCGGTCTCCGCCGGGAGCCAGCGCAACATCGAGGGCTGGGTGCGGCGCAAGCGCCCGGGGACCCCGGCGGCCGAGGCCGCCGAACGGGCGGAGAACACCGCCGAGCGCCGCGGCGAAGATTCATGACAATCGCGTCTGTGTTGTGGGGGGCTTAAGTAAAGTGACCGGCATGAAGGCCGCGGGTCAGAAGAAGTTGATGCTGTTCTCCGGGCGTACCCACCCGGAGTTGGCGGAGCAGGTGGCCGACCAGCTCGGCATCGAGGTCGCGCCGACGAAGTTCCAGGACTTCGCCAACGGCGAGATCTTCGTGCGGTACCTGGAGTCAGTGCGCGGCTGCGACGCCTTCGTGCTGCAGTGCCACTCCGACCCCATCAACGAGTCGATCATGGAGCAGCTGATCATGGTCGACGCGCTCAAGCGCGCTTCGGCCAAGCGCATCACCGTGGTGACCCCGTTCCTGGGCTACGCCCGCCAGGACAAGAAGCACCGCGGGCGCGAGCCGATCTCGGCCCGCCTGATGACCGACCTCTTCCGCACCGCGGGCGCCAACCGGCTGATGTCGGTCGACCTGCACACCGACCAGATCCAGGGCTTCTTCGACGGCCCCGTCGACCACCTCTTCGCGCTGCCGCTGCTGGCCGACTACGTCCAGTCCCGCGTCGACATCGCCGAGGCCACCATCGTCTCGCCCGACAGCGGCCGGGTCCGCACCGCCGACCGCTGGGCCGACCGCATGGGCACGCCGCTGGCCATCATCCACAAGCGGCGCGACCCCGACGTCGCCAACGAGGTCAAGGTGCACGAGGTCGTCGGCCAGGTGCGCGGGCGCACCTGCGTGCTGGTCGACGACATGATCGACACCGCCGGCACGATCGTGAAGGCCGCCGACGCCCTGTTCGAGCAGGGCGCCCGCGAGGTCATCGCGGCCGCCACCCACGGCGTGCTCTCGGGCCCGGCCGCCGAGCGGCTGCAGAACTCCCGCATCTCCGAGGTGGTCATCACCAACTCGCTCCCGGTCCCCAAGGACCGGCAGTTCGACAAGCTGACCCAGCTGTCCATCGCGCCGCTGATCGCGCGCGCCATCAGCGAGGTCTTCAGCGACGGCTCGGTCACCAGCCTGTTCGAGAGCTGACCGCCCGGCGCGCCCGGGACGCGGCCCCTCGGGGCCGCCTCCCGGTGTGTCCGGAGTCGTCGGGCAAGGCAGTAGACTGGATTGAGTGTCCCCAGCTCCCGCTGGGACGCGTTGGGGATCGTGGTCTCACCGCTTCGCGCGGCGGCGCCCAAGGGCGCGCGCGTGCACGGACGGTGTCCGGCCCGGGCGGTCGCCACCGGCCCGCCTTCGCAGGCTACGGCCGACGATGGCCCTGGACGACGCGGCCGTCTACGCGGGAGCCGTTTCAGCAGAAGTCGTGTTCCCCGTGCCGCACGGGGACGATCCCGAGGAGTTTTGTCGTGTCCGAGGTACGCATCGCTGCCGAGCCGCGCACGGAGTTCGGCAAGGGCGCCGCACGGCGCGTCCGCCGCGCGGGTAAGGTGCCGGCCGTCCTCTACGGCCACGGCACCGAGCCTCGCCACATCACCCTGCCCGGGCATGACCTCATGCTCGCGCTGAAGACCCCCAACGTCCTGCTGCGCGTGGACGGGATTCCCGGGTCCGACAACCTCGCCCTGCCCAAGAGCGTCCAGCGCGACCCCATCAAGGGCTTCCTTGAGCACGTCGACCTGCTGGTCGTCAAGAAGGGCGAGAAGGTCAACGTCGAGGTCTCGGTGAACCTCACCGGCGACATCGCCGCGGGCGGCGTCCTCACCCAGGAGCTGGTGACCGTCGAGGTCCTGACCGAGGCCACCCACATCCCCGAGGGTGTCGACCACGACATCGAGGGCCTGGAGGTCGGCGCGCAGGTCACCGCCGGCGACCTCAAGCTGCCGGCCGGCGTCGAGCTGGTCACCGACCCCGAGACCATCGTCGCCACCGTCACGGCCGAGCGCACCGACGAGGAGCTGGCCGCCGACGAGACCGGCGAGGCCGCCCCGGCCGAGGGCGAGCCCGCGGCCGAGGCCGCCGCGGAGTCCGGCGAGTCCGCCCCGGCGGAGTCCGCCGAGTAGGACACCGGACGCGGGCGGGCGCCCGCCGACAACGAACAGGCGGAACCGATGCGTGGTCTGCTGCGCTGGGCGCGGGCGGGCCGCGCATCGGCGTCTCCGGGCGCGGCCGCCGCCGCGCCCGCGGGTGAGGCAAGCGGTGAGGAGGCGGCCGTGGAGGCCGAGCGCTGGCTGGTCGTGGGCCTGGGCAACCCCGGTCCGACCTACGCCGGGAACCGGCACAACGTCGGGTTCATGGTGGCCGACCTCCTGGCCGAGCGCGGCGGCGCGCGCTTCAAGGCCCACAAGGCCCGCGCCGAGACCGCCGAGACCCGCGTCGCGGGGGTCCCGGCCGTGCTGGCCAAGCCCCGCTCCTACATGAACCTCTCCGGCGGGCCGGTGGCGGCCCTGAGCCGGTTCTACAAGATCCCGCTGGAGCGCATCCTCGTCGTGCACGACGAGCTGGACATCCCCTTCGCCGCGCTGCGGCTCAAGCGCGGCGGTGGCGCCGGCGGACACAACGGCCTGCGCTCCCTCACGTCCTCGCTGGGCGCCCCCGACTACCTGCGCGTACGCGTGGGCGTGGGCCGCCCGCCCGGCCGCATGGACGCCGCGGCCTACGTCCTGAAGGACTTCTCCGGCACCGAGCGCAAGGACCTGGGCGTGGTCCTGGAGCGCGCCGCCGACGCCGTCGAGACCGTCCTGACCGAGGGCCTGGAGAAGGCCCAGAACACCTTCCACGCCTCCGCCTGAGCCGCGCCCCGCACGGCCCCGGGCGGGGGCGTTTTCGCCTGCCCCTCGCCTCGGCATTGCGGAGATCCCCAATCGGTAACGCCTTCGGTCTTTTTCCGGCTGCATTCCGTCACGGGCCGCGACTATGTGACCACGTTTAGCTAGAGTTCCCACGTCAGTTCGCGTTCCGTACCCCTTGTCGCCGCGCGCGGGCCCCGCCCCGCCGACGCCGCCGTGTCCGGAACACGGCCGCGCCGCCGTGCCGCGCCGCGGAGCGGGCGGCGAGCCGCCCGCGACCACAGGGGAACCGTGCCAAGGGTAGGGATTCATGGTCGTCGTCGATCGTGTCACGACAGTCGCGCCACTACCGGCCGCGGGGGCGCCGGCCCCGCGCACCGCGCCCCGGTGGATTCGGTCCTATGTCCGGGGGCTGCTGTGGATCGATCTGGCGGCGGGCGCCGCTGCGGGCGCCTTCGCCCTCCAGGTCCGGTTCGGCAGCCCGCTGTCCGCCGGCGGGCCGTGGTACCCGCTGCTGTCGCTGGCGCTGCCGCCGCTGTGGGTGCTGGTCGTGGCGGTGTCGGGCGGCTACGCGCGGCGGTTCGTGGGGCAGGGCACCGAGGAGTTCCGCCGCGTGCTGCGGGCCGGCCTGGTGCTGACCGCGGGGGTGGCCATCACCGCCTACGCGGCCAAGGTCGACGTCGCCCGCGGCTACGTGCTGCTCGCGCTGCCCACGGTCGTGCTGTCGTGCCTGGTCCTGCGCTACGCCTGGCGCAAGCGGCTGCACCGGCTGCGCCGCTCGGGCCGGTGCATGCGCGGCGTGGTGGCCGTGGGCTACCTCGAACAGGTGCGCGACCTCATCCGGCAGTTCCGCCGCGAGCCCTACCACGGCATGCGCGTCATGGGCGTGTGCCTGCCCCCGCACCAGGTGTACGCGGCCGCCGGCGAGGTCGACGACTGCCCCGTGCTGGGCGACTTCTCGACCGCGGCCGACGCCGTCGCGGCCTCGGGCGCCGACACCGTGGCGGTGCTGTCCTGCCCCGAGATGGACGGGGTGGAGCTGCGCCGCCTGGCGTGGCGGCTGGAGAAGAGCGGCACCGACCTCACCGTCGCGCCTGCCCTGATGGACGTCGCCGGACCGCGCACCACCATCCGCGCGGTGGCCGGGCTGCCGCTGCTGCACGTGGAGCACCCCGAACTGGTGGGGGCCCGCCGCGTGGTCAAGGGCCTGTTCGACCGGGCGGCCGCCGCGCTGGCCCTGGTGCTGCTGGGCCCCTTCTTCCTCGTGCTGGCGCTGTGCGTGCGCCTCAGCGACCCCGGGCCCGCGCTCTTCCGCCAGACGCGGGTGGGCAAGGACGGTGTCGAGTTCACGCTCTACAAGTTCCGTACCATGGTGGTCGAGGCGGAATCCCTCAAAGGGGGGCTGAGCTTCGCCAACGACCACGACGGCGTACTGTTCAAGATGCGTCGCGACCCCCGGGTCACCTCGTTCGGCGGCTGGCTGCGCCGGTACTCACTGGACGAGCTCCCGCAGCTCATCAACGTGCTGCGGGGCGACATGTCGCTTGTGGGCCCGCGGCCCCCGCTGCCCGACGAGGTGGCGCGGTACGGCTGCGACGTGCGCAGGCGCCTGGTGGTCAAGCCGGGCATGACAGGGCTGTGGCAGGTCAGCGGCCGGTCGGACCTCTCGTGGGAGGAATCCGTCCGTCTGGACCTGCGATACGTGGAAAACTGGTCGTTGACCCTGGACGTCCAGATCCTGTGGAAGACATGGTCGGCAGTTGTCCGCGGAGCGGGAGCGTACTAAGGCCGGTGAGCAGCATCCGAAACGATCACGAAGTGGCGCGAGACCTGGCGACCGAGGCGGGGCAGCAGTTGCTGCGCCTCCGGGCCCGGCAGGGGTTCGACGAGCCCGAGGTATTGCGCACACTCGGCGACCGCACGTCGCACGAGTTCCTCTTCTCGGCGCTGGGCCGGCTGCGCCCCAGCGACGCCGTCCTCTCCGAGGAGGGCATCGACGACAAGGCGCGGCTGACCGCGCGGCGGGTGTGGATCATCGACCCGCTCGACGGCACGCGCGAGTTCTCCGAGTCCGGCCGCACCGACTGGGCGGTCCACGTGGCGCTGTGGGAGAACGGCGAACTCGCGGCCGGCGCGGTCGCGCTGCCCGCCCAGGGCAGCACGGTCTCCACCGTCGACCCGCCCTGGCTGCCGCCGGAGCGGCCCACCGAGCAGCGGCTGCGCATCACCACCAGCCGCACCCGGCCGCCGGAGTTCGTGCAGCGCCTGGCCACCCAGTTGGGCGCCGAGATCGTGCCCATGGGATCGGCCGGGGCCAAGATCTGCGCCGTGCTGCTGGGCATCGCCGACATCTACGTGCACGCCGGCGGGCAGTACGAATGGGACAGCGCGGCACCGGTCGCGGTCGCACGGGCGGCGGGGCTGCACGCCTCGCGCATCGACGGCAGTGAGCTGCGCTACAACCGGACCAACCCCTCCCTGCCGGATATCCTTGTCTGCCGTCCCGAATTGTCGAATATGTTGTTGGCGAGTATCCGTGGCGTCGCCGAGCGCGACAGCGCGGACCCGCACGCCGCGGGATGAGTGCCCAGCCACTCCACCACCGGCAGTCCAGGCGTGCGGCAACAAAGCGTTAGGCGGGTTCATGAGTCAGGCCAATACGGCGCCGCTCGGCAGATACCAGCTCTCCCAGTTGGACTTCCTTGAGGCCGAGGCGATCTACATCATGCGCGAGGTGGCCGCCGAGTTCGAGCGGCCGGTCCTGCTGTTCTCGGGCGGCAAGGACTCCATCGTCATGCTGCGGCTCGCCGAGAAGGCGTTCTGGCCGGGGGCCGTTCCGTTCCCGGTGATGCACGTCGACACCGGCCACAACTTCCCCGAGGTCATGGAGTTCCGCGACCGCCGGGTGGCCGAGGCCGGCGTGGAGCTGATCGTGGCCTCGGTGCAGGAGCAGATCGACGCCGGCAAGGTCGTGGAGCCCACCGGCCGCTGGGCCAGCCGCAACCGGCTGCAGACCGCGGCGCTGCTGGAGGCCATCGAGAAGTACCGGTTCGACGCCGCGTTCGGCGGCGCCCGCCGCGACGAGGAGAAGGCCCGCGCCAAGGAGCGCGTGTTCTCCTTCCGCGACGAGTTCGGCCAGTGGGACCCCAAGGCCCAGCGCCCCGAGCTGTGGAACGTGTACAACACCCGCATCAACATGGGCGAGCACATTCGGGTCTTCCCGCTGTCCAACTGGACCGAGCTGGACGTATGGGGCTACATCGCGCGCGAGAGGCTGGAACTCCCCTCCATCTACTTCTCGCACAAGCGCCAGGTCTTCGAGCGCGACGGCATCCTGCTCTCCGACAACCCCTACATCACGCGGGGCGAGGACGAGGAGCTGTTCGAGGCCACCGTGCGCTACCGCACCGTCGGTGACATGACCTGCACCGGGGCCGTGCGCTCCACGGCGGTGGAGCTGGACGAGATCATGGCCGAGATCGCCGCGACCCGGATCACCGAGCGCGGCCAGACCCGCGCCGACGACCGCTCCAGCGAGGCGGCCATGGAAGACCGCAAGCGCGAGGGCTACTTCTAGACCCCGGCCCTGACCCCACCCCTTTGGAACGTGTGCACATGAGTACAGACATCCTGCGGTTCGCCACGGCCGGGTCGGTCGACGACGGCAAGAGCACCCTGATCGGCCGGCTCCTCTTCGACTCCAAGTCGATCTTCGAGGACCAGCTCGACGCGGTCGAGCGCACGAGCCGGGGGCGCGGCGAGGAGCAGACCAACCTCGCGCTGCTCACCGACGGCCTGCGCGCCGAGCGCGAGCAGGGCATCACCATCGACGTGGCCTACCGCTACTTCGCGACCCCGCGGCGGACCTTCATCATCGCCGACACCCCCGGACACATCCAGTACACCCGCAACATGGTCACCGGGGCCTCCACCTCCGACCTGGCGATCATCCTGGTCGACGCCCGCAAGGGCCTGCAGGAGCAGAGCCGCCGCCACGCGTTCCTGACCACGCTGCTGCAGGTGCCGCACCTGGTGCTGGCGGTCAACAAGATGGACCTCGTCGACTACTCCCAGGAGCGGTTCGAGGAGATCAAGCAGGAGTTCTCGGCGTTCGCCACCAAGCTGGACGTCAGCGACCTCACCTTCATCCCGATGTCGGCGCTGCACGGCGACAACGTCGTGGACCGCTCCATCAACATGCCCTGGTACGACGGCCCCTCGCTGCTGCACCACCTGGAGCACGTGCACATCGCCTCCGACCGCAACCTCATCGACGCGCGGTTCCCGGTGCAGTACGTGATCCGCCCGCACCGCGCGGCAGACCCCGAGCTGCACGACTACCGCGGCTACGCCGGGCAGGTGGCCGGCGGGGTGTTCAAGCGCGGCGACGAGATCATGCACCTGCCCTCGGGCCTGACCACCCGGGTGGCCAAGATCCTCACCCCCGACGGCGAGCTGGACGAGGCGTTCCCGCCCATGTCGGTGACCATGCTGCTCGAGGACGAGATCGACATCTCGCGCGGCGACATGCTGTGCCGGCACAACAACCAGCCCGAGGTGTCCCAGGACATCGACGCGATGGTGTGCTGGATGTCGGAGGCCCGCAAGCTCACCCCGCGCTCGCGGCTGCTGATCAAGCACACCACCCGCACCGCCAAGGTGCTGGTGCGCGACCTGCTCTACCGGCTCGACGTCAACACGCTGCACCGCGACGAGGACGCCACCGACCTCTCCCTCAACGAGATCGGCCGGGTGAGCCTGCGCTCGACCCAGCCGCTGTTCGCCGACGAGTACAAGGAGAACCGGCTCACCGGCGGGTTCATCCTCATCGACGAGGGCACCAACGCCACGGTCGGCGCGGGCATGATCGTCCACGCCGACTAGGCGGCCGCGCGGGCTTGCCCGGCCGTCGCGGCGGGCCGGGTGCGACCGCAGCGTGACCACACCGGCACACGGCGTACTAGTGTGCCGGTGTGGAGGACTTTCAACTGCTGTTCGTGGGCGGCATGGGCCGCTCGGGCTCGACCCTGATCGAGCGGCTGCTGGGCGAGCTGCCCGGGGTGTGCTCCGTGGGCGAGGTCGTGCACATGTGGCGCCGGGCGCTCGTCGACGGCGAGCTGTGCGGCTGCGGCTCCCCGTTCGCCGAGTGCGGCTTCTGGACCGCCGTGGGCCGCGCGGCCTTCGGCGGCTGGGAGCGGGTCGACCCCCGCGAGGTCCTGGCGCTCAAGGACGCCGTGGACCGCACCCGGTACGTACCCGCGCTGCTGCGCGGCCGGCCCCCGGCGGCGCTGGCCGAGCGGGTGGGCCGCTACACCGACCTCTACGACCGGCTCTACGGGGCCGTGGCCCGCGTGAGCGGGTGCCGGGTGGTCGTGGACTCCAGCAAGCACGCCTCGCTCGCTGCGTGCCTGCGCCACCGCTACGGCCGCGGGCTGCGGCTGCTGCACGTGCTGCGCGACCCCCGCGCGGTGGCGCACGCCTGGGCCAAGCGGGTGCCCCGGCCCGACGCCACCGCCACCAGTCCCGAGCAGGAGATGGCGCGCTACTCGGCGGGGCGGGCGGCCCTGCAGTGGACGGCGCAGAACGAGATCCTGGCCTGGCTGACGCGCGACGGCGTGCCCACGCGGCGGGTGCGCTACGAGGACTTCACGGCCGACCCGGTGGCGGAGTTCCGGGGGATCGCGGCGTTCGCCGGGCACCGCGGCGGCTCCCTGCCGGTGGCGGCCGACGGCACGGCGCGGCTGTCGCCCGCACACACGGTCTCGGGCAACCCGATGCGGTTCTCCACCGGCGCGGTGCGGGTGCGCGCCGACCTCTCGTGGCGGTCCGGGCTGGCCCCGCTGAACCGGGTGGCGGTGTCGGCGCTGACATGCGCGAGCCGGCGGCGGTTCGGGTACTGAGCACGGCGGCGTCCGGCTGCGTACGGGCCGCGGCGCGGCGCGGAAGGGCCGTCGCGGGCGGTGTCGGACTTATCGGCAATGCGACGCGCCCGAAAATGCATACTTATGTTGCTCTACGTGCATGTGTGGTAACTAATTGTGCATGCGTGTTTCCGGGGGAGTCCACAGGTCCGAGCAGGGCGACCGCGCGACCCGGCGGGTGGCGCGGCTGCTGGAGCGCTGCACACCGGGGCGCCGCGGCGGTGCGGCGATCGCGGTGACACTGATGGCCGTGGCCTGCGCGCCGGTGGCCGTGGGCGGCACGGCGGCGCGGTTCGTGGACGGCGGCCATCAGCCCGCCACGGACTACGCGTCGGCCGGGCCGCAGGGCGCGTCCAGCGGGTACGGCAGCGGCCCCGCGGCCACCGGGTCGGCGACTGCCACCCACTACTCGTCCGCGGGCCCTGACGGCGCGGTCAGCGAGTACGGCGGGGTTCCGTCGCCGGCGACCACCACCAGTACCTCGGCGGGGCCCTCGCCGGCCGCCTCGGAAGGTGCGGGTGCCTCGCCGGCCGCCTCGCCCTCGGCGAGCGCGCCGGCCTCGGGCGGCGCCGCGGCGCAGGAGTCGCCCAGCGCCCCGGCGTCCGCGGCGGCCGCTCCCTCGCCCGCCGCCGCCGAGCCCAGCGGCGACCCGTCGGCGGCGCCCGCCGGCGCGGAGCCCTCGGCCGCGCCCTCGGGCGGCGACCCCGCTCCGGAGCCGGCGCCGCCGAGCGCCTCGCCCAGCCCTTCGGCCGCCTCCTCACCCAGCCCTTCGCCGGACCAGCACCGCTGCACGGTGAGCGCCATCATGGAGCCCTCGTGCGCGGTGTGGTGGGGCGCCTCCCCCTGGGAGGGCGATCCCCGGCCGCTGGAGAAGGTCACCGGCCGCCCGATGGACATCGTCTACACCTGGCACGGTGTCGACCAGCACCAGGTGCCCACCGACCGCGAGGTCGCGCTGGCGCGCGAGGGCCGCATGCTGCACGCCAACATCGAGGCCCGGCGGTTCGAGGAACCCGGCCACCCGGATCTCAGCTACCGGCAGATCATCGAGGGTGAGCTGGACGACTCCCTGACCGCCCAGGCCCGCAACATCGCCGAGTTGGGCATGCCGTTCTTCGTCACCTTCGACCACGAGGCCGACGCCAAGAGGCGCTACAACACCCGCGGCACGCCCGAGGAGTTCGTGGCCGCCTGGCGGCACATCGTGGACCTCTACCGCGCCAACGGCGCCGACAACGCGATCTTCGTCTGGAACGTCACCGGCTGGCCCGACAACCTCGACCGCCTGCCCGGCCTGTGGCCCGGCAACTCCTACGTCGACTGGATCAGCTGGGAGGCCTACAACATGACCGGGTGCGAGCTGCAGCCCCACTGGGAGCACGTGGAGTCTTTCGAGGACGCGCTGCGGCCCACCTACGAGTGGATCCAGACCGAGGGCGAGAAGCACGGGATCGACCCCGGCAAGCCGGTGATGGTCGGCGAGATGGGCACGGTGCCGCTGCGGGACCCCCGGGCCACCGCCGCGTGGTACGCCGAGATCCCCGAGACCCTGCGCAAGTACGAGCGGGTGCGGGCGGTCAAGCTGTGGGACGGCATGACCGCGCCCACCTGCGACTTCCGGGTGCTGCGCGACGCCCACGCCGCCCACGGCTACAGCAGGGCCGCCAGGGACCCCTATGTCAACGTGCCCGAGCGGGCCCGCGAGACGATCGAGGACGCGCTGGCGCTCGCCGAGCAGGCGCGGCGCCACGCGGAGCGGCTCAGCGAGCGGGGGCTGCGGAAGTAGGGCCGGCGGCGCGCCGGGCCGCGCCCGCTCACGCGGGGGTGAGCACGAGGTAGTCGCGGACGTCGGCCAGCCGCATGACAGCGCGGGCCCAGGCGGGCAGCAGCCCGGCGGCCTCGGCCGCGGGGACCCGGCGCAGCGCTGCCGCCCGGTGGCGGCGGCCCGCCCGGGTGAGGTCGGCGCCGCCCGCGTGTTCGGCGTTGCGCAGCCACTGGACGTCGGAGCCGTAGGCCAGGGCGATCACCCACCCCGCCCCGGTGGGGAACGCCATGACCGGGGTGGAGTAGGCGCGGCCGGTGCGCCGGCCCGTGTGGTGCACCAGCGCGAGCGGCGGCAGGCGGCCGGCCAGGGGGCGGACCACCGGGTTGAGGACGCGCGAGAGGGAGCGGAACGCACGGGGCATGGGCATGGCGGCCTCCGGAACAGGGGGTGAGGGGTAGAGGGCGGCGGTGGGTGCGCACGGCGTGCGAGCCGCGACCCGGCCCGCACCAATAAGAAACCCGCCGTTTCTTCACTGTATCCGGGGTCGTTAAGAAACGCAACGTGTCTTATGCTGGGTGCATGGAGAGGGAACCCGCCACCCGGCGGCGCGGCTCGGTGCTGGAGGACGCGATCTTCGCCGCCGTCGCGGCCGAACTCGCCGAGGTCGGCTACACCCGCCTCACGGTCACCGCGGTCGCCGACCGCGCCGGCACCAGCAAGCCGGTGCTGTACCGCCGCTGGCCCAGCCGCGCCCACCTGGTCTACGCCGCCGTGTCCCACGGCCACCGCCGCCCCGGCCCCGTGCCCGACACCGGATCGCTGCGCGGCGACCTCCTGGAGTGGCTGGCCGACCGCGCCGCCCTGGCGCGGCGCTGGTCCGCCGACACCCTGTGGGGCCTGCTCGCCGAGAGCGCCGCCGACCCCGCGCTCCTCGCCGAGATCCGCGGCGACCTCGCCCGGCCCGACGACCGCCGCCAGATCGCCGAGATCGTCGCGCGCGCGGCCGCGCGCGGCGAGGCCGCGGCGGCCGACCCCGCCGAACCCCTCCTGGACCTCCCCGCCCAGCTGCTGCGCGAACGCTTCCTGCTGGACCGTCCGCTCGACCCCGCCGCGCTGGAGCGGATCGTCGACCACGTCCTGCTCCCGCTGCTGAGCGGTCGCTGACGCGCGCCCCCGCCCCGCGGCGCGGCTACAGGCCCCGGCCGCGGCGGTGCAGGGCGCGCAGCACCACGCCCGGCGGCAGCCCGCAGGTCACCGCGGCCGCCAGGTAGGCGCGGGCCTCGCCCGGGTGCGCGCGCAGCGCCGCCACCGCCCACTCCAGGGCGGCGGCGCGCCGGCCGGCGGCGGCCTCGGCGAACGCGATCTGCCCGGCCACCCGGGCGAACCCGCGCGGCACCAGCCGGAACTCCGGGTAGGCCGCCAGCAGCCAGCGCAGCGCCGTCGAGATCGTCTGCCACCGGCCGCCGAAGTGGGACCGGGCGTGCCACAGCACGCGCACGTGCGCGGCGGGGACGTTGCGGATGGGGCCGCGCCGGGCCAGGCGCAGCAGGAGTTCGTAGTCCTCGGCGTAGCTGCCGGGGATCTCCTCGTTGACCCCGCCGGCGCCCTCGACCAGCGCGGAGCGGCGCAGCAGGAACGTGGAGGGGTGGAGTTCGGTCAGCCGCGACCGCAGCAGGTCGCCGAACTCCACACAGGTGCGGTCGAGCACCCGCTCGGCCTCGGCGTGCCCGTAGACCACCCGGATGCCGCAGCACACGAGTTCGGTCTCGGGCTCGGCGCGCATGACCTCGACCTGGGCGCGCAGCTTGCCCGGCAGCCAGGTGTCGTCGTCGTCGCAGAAGGCCACGAGTTCGGTGCCGGCGGCCAGGACGCCGGTGTTGCGCGCCCCGGCCAGGCCGGGGCGCCCGGTGTTGCGCAGGACGCCCACCGGGCGGGACCCGCCGGTGCGGGCCAGAGCGGGGTCGGGCTCCTCCTGGTCGTAGACGACCAGGGTGCGCACGGTGCCCGGGTAGTCCTGCCCGGCGATGTGGCGCAGCGTGCGGCGCAGCAGGTCGGGGCGGTCGCGGGTGGGCACGACCACGGTGACGTCGGGCCACTCGGGCGTGTCCGGCGCCCCCGGCGGCGGCGCGGCGGGGAGCGGGCGGTCGGCGCGGGTGTCGCGGATGAGCAGGTCGATCAGCCGGCCGGCGCGCAGGGCCACGGCCTCGGGGCCCTCGCCGGGCTCCTCGGCGACCCGGAAGTCGGCGGGCTGGGCCAGCGCCTTGTCGACGGTGGCCGCGAACTGCTGGTAGCTGGAGCAGGAGCGCACCATCCGGGCGGAGTCGAGCCGGGCGACGAACCGGAGCTGGTGGTCGTCGACGTGCTCGCCGAGTTCGGGGTCGCGCGCCACGGCGATCGGCAGGCGGCCGGCCGCGCGGGCCTCGCTGATGGTGGCCGGGCCGCCGTGGGTGACGACGGCGGCGGCCGCGCGCATGGCCGCGCCGAGCCGGTCGCGGTCGATGAGGCCGACGCCCTCGGCGGTGCCGGGCGCGGGCGTGGCGCCGTGCTGCACCAGCACACGGACCTCGGGGCGTTCGGCGGCGTAGGTGTCGGCCCAGTCGATCAGCCGGGTGAACGGGTGGTGGTCGGTGCCCACCGCCACCAGCACCAGCGGGCGCGGGTCGGCGGGGTCGGCGGCGGCGCCGGAGTCGGCGCGGCGGTCGGTCACAGCAGCGGTCCCACGGTGATGGCGGTCGGCAGGAAGGCCCGCTGCTCCTCCCACTGGGTGAGGTGCAGCCGGGTGAAGGGGCGGCAGAGCCGGGTGGTCAGGGTCGGGGTGTCGATGCGGTCGTAGACCTCGACGTAGACGGTGGGGATCCGCAGCAGCCAGGCCAGCACGAAGAACGGCAGGGCCACGCCCGCGCCGGTGGTGACCACCGCCGCCGGGCGGGTGCGGGCCAGGGTGCGCACCGCCAGCAGGGTGTTGCGCACCAGGTTGGCGAGGTTGCGCGTGGTGGGGTGGTGGGCGTGGCGGACGTCCTCGCCGGCGAGCAGGTGCAGGGCGTCGGGCGTGGGGAAGGTGACCCAGATGCGGCGGTGCTCCCGCCACCACGGGCGCAAAGCCCACAGTTGGGCGAGGTGGCCCCCGCTCGACGCGACGAGGAGGACTGGAGCGGTAGGCATGGCGGCATCATCCCATAACTTATGGTGATTCACCGATCGCTAACGGTAATGTCCGCGAATTCAGCCGCCGGGAGGAGGGACCGGGCCGGGCGGGGGCGGCCCGTCCGGCCCGGTTCGCCGGATCCGCCCGTTTTCCGCGGCGGGGTCTCAGGCCGTGTCCGCCCCGACCGCCTCGGGGGCCGGGCGCCGCCGGCGGGACAGCAGGCCGTCGAGTTCCAGCGGCGCCCGCAGCCGCCACAGCGTGGCCGGGTACCCGGCGGCGCCCGCGGCCAGGGCGAGGGCCAGCGACAGCCCGGACGCGCCCAGCACCGCGGCGCACAGCCCCGGCAGCGCCCCGAACCACACCAGGCACACGCCCGCCGCCAGGAACCACCGCCGGTCGAAGGGGTGCAGCCCGTGCGAGCGCGCCAGCTGCGCGAGCGGGAGGACCTTGCGCACCGCGACCGCCCCGGCCCACGCCAGCGCGGCGCCGACCGTGCCCAGGACGGGGATGAGCAGGACGCACAGCAGGAGGTCGGCGGCCAGCGCCAGGAGGTTGTTGGCCAGGTTCAGCCGGGTGCGCCCCGTCATCGCCAGCACGAGGTCGCCCATGCCCAGCGCCGACGACGCCAGCTGGGCCAGCGCCACCACCACCAGGACGGGGGCGCCCGCGGTGTAGCCGGACCCGAACACCGCCATCAGCAGCGGGGCGTAGGCGAGGACGGGGAGGAACAGCGGCCACGTCAGGCAGATCTGCCAGGCCGTGCCGGCGCGGTAGAGCCGGGCGGCGCCCCGGCGGTCGTCGACGGCCAGCAGTTCGGCCAGTCGCGCCTCGGCGGCGAACTGGAGCGCCTGGGCGGCGAACTGGCCGGCGACCATGAACCGGGTCGCGGCGGTGAAGACGGCGGCCTCGGCGGCGCCCTGGAGGGCGGCGACGAACACGATGCCCAGGCGCTGGATCCCCAGCTGGGCGATGCCGGCGACCGCGCGGGGCAGGGAGAACGCCCAGAACGCGCGCGGCGGGACCGCGTCGGCGGGGGCGGGCGTGGGGCAGGGTGCGTCCGGGGGGTCCGGCGTGTCCGGCGGGGCCTTGGCGCGCGGCGCGCCGGTGATCCGGCGCATCCACCACCACGCCAGCACCGCCACCGGCAGGTAGGGGCCGGCCCAGGCGACCGTGAGCAGGCCCGCCCAGCCCGTCAGGGCCACTCCGCACACCAGCGCGAGCTGGGCCGTCGGGCGGCCCAGCTTCTCCAGCAGCACGGTGGGGGCGTGGTCGTGGTAGGCGCGGGTGGCGGCCAGCGCGGCGTCGGTGAGCACGGCGAACGGCAGGAACACCGCGAGCAGCCGCAGGTACACCGCCGCCGCCGGGTCCGACAGCAGCGCCGCCAGCACGTCGGCGAAGGCGAACACGGCCGCGCCGAGCAGCACCGCCGCCCCGGCGGCCGGGCACAGGGCGGTCCGCAGCACGCGCGGGACCGCCTCGGCCGCGCCCAGCGCGCGCAGCCGCGCCAGGAAGTACACCAGCCCGCTGGGAGTGCCCAGGTTGGCCACCGCCGAGGCGATGAGGAACACCGAGGTGGCCGAGAACAGCAGTCCGGCGGTCTCGGCGGAGAAACCGCGGGTGACGGCGACCACCACGCCGAGGTTGACGACCGCCGCCGCGACCGCGCCGGCCATGTTCACGGCCCCGCCGCGCGCAACCCGGCGCATGTCGGGTCCGCCCGCGTGGGCCGGGCTCACGCCCGCCACGCCGGGGTGCGGCCCCACCAGTCGGCCAGCTCCCGGTCGGCCTCGGCGAAGTGGTCGGCCAGCCGGGCGCGCAGGTCCTCGGGCATGGCCGAGCGGGACCGGGCGTTGTGCCGGCCGAACCGGACGCGGTCGTGGTGGCCGATGCCCAGGAAGTGCTCCACGGCGGCGAAGGTCGCGGCGGGCGCGGTGAAGAACGCCTCGCTGTCGATGACGTGCATGCGGTCGCGCCCCACCGCCTTCTCCAGCCGCCGCAGCTGCTCGGCGTAGCGCCCGCGCGCGAGGTAGGCGTGGTGCTGGTGGGAGTGGGAGTAGGCGGTGGGGTCGCGGCGCAGCCGGTCCTCCTCGCCGCGCAGCCGCTCCTCCTCCAGTTCCAGTGCGCGCTCGAACGGCTCGGTCTCGAACCCGCGCGCCAGTTCGTGGCTGTGCGCGGAGTAGGCGCGCTCGACCGGGTCGCGCAGCATCACGATGACCTTCACGCCGGGCAGGTCGCGCGCCAGGCGCTCGGCGGCCAGGGGGTGGAACAGGTAGTAGGGGCTGGACTCGCCGACCTCCACGCGGGGCCGGCCCCGGCAGGGCCGGGTGAACAGGCGGGGCGGGAAGTGCCCCCGGTAGAAGTCCAGGCCCCGGGCGTACTGGGTGTCGAAGTAGTGCACCCCCTTGCGCAGCACCGGGCCCATGACCTGCGGGTGCTGGGTCAGGGCGCGGAACAGCGAGGTGGTGCCGCAGCGCTGGGCGCCGACGATGAGGAACGTGGGCAGCGAGCGGATGCCGCTGGTGGCCTGGCCGAAGACGTGGGACACCGAGCGGATGGTGTCCTTGACCGCCGGAGGCAGGGCGGTCCGGGCGGTCGGGTGCGCGCTCATGGGCGGTTTCCTTGTCCGGTGAGGTGGAGCGGTGGCGCGAAGGCGGGCGGCGGCCGGATCGGCCGCCGCCTCAGCGGGGTGCGGGAGACGGGCGCGCGGGGCCCGCGCGGCGCGGCGGCCCGGTGGCGCGGCCCGCGGGGCGGGGGCGGGTCATCCGGCGGCCTCGCGGGTCTCGTACTCGGCGCGGTCGCGCAGGCCGGCCAGGGCCGGCAGCAGCCAGTCGTCGACGGCCGCGAGCCGGGCGCCGGCCTCGGCCTGGCGGTCCTGGAGGTAGCGGGTGGCGAGGTCGATCAGGTAGAGCGCCATGACCGTGGCCACCGCGCCCGAGGGCAGCCCGGCGCCGCTCATCAGGGGGTCGCGCAGCAGCCGGGCGCCGGTGTCCAGCCACCGGTGCACGCCCGGGTGCACCCCGATCTGCACGCACTC
Organism: Streptomonospora nanhaiensis; assembly: GCF_013410565.1. Taxonomy (NCBI): domain Bacteria; kingdom Bacillati; phylum Actinomycetota; class Actinomycetes; order Streptosporangiales; family Nocardiopsidaceae; genus Streptomonospora; species Streptomonospora nanhaiensis. The sequence continues at coordinate 2,786,912 of NZ_JACCFO010000001.1, read as the reverse complement.
GTTCAGCTCGTAGTGCAGGGCGTCGAACCCCAGCGGGACGCCGAAGGCCAGCCGCTCCCAGTCCCACACGAACGCCCGGCGCGGGGTGCAGGCGAGGTTCCACCGGGTGAGGTCGCCGTGCCAGGCGCCGAAGGGGACGCGGACGTCGGGCAGGTGCTCCAGGCAGGCGCGCAGCGGTTCGGCCTCGGGGCGGGCGCCGAGGCCGGCGATCCGGGCGCGCAGCAGGCCCCGGTAGGGGCTGCGCGACAGCGGCAGCACCTCGATCGGCTGGAGCGCGCCGATCTGCAGCACGCAGCGCAGCAGTTGGCGCCGGGTGGGGCGGTCGGTCTGGTCGCCCACGGGCAGGGCGTCCTGGACCAGCAGCGGGCGGCCGTTCCACTCCCCGGCGTGCAGCAGCCGGGGGACCGTGATGTCGGGCAGGCGGGACTCCGCCAGCAGGCCCAGCGCCTCGGTCTCGGCGCGGACCAGGCGGCTGGTGAGGTCGTTGACGCCGAGCTTGGCGTAGCCGATGGCGCGCCCGGCGGGGGTGAGCAGCAGCAGGACGGGCTTGCGGTTGGCGCGCGGCGGGCCGATGTGGATGGCGATGACCACCGTGCGGTCCAGCGCCGCGGAGAGCGCGTGCTCGATGGTGCGGCCCGCGCCCACGTGCAGCCGGTCGCGCAGCAGCAGCGGCGCCACCCCGCAGGCGAACGCCGTGGTGAGCACGGTGGCGCGCACGCGTTCGCGGAAGGAGTGCCGCTGGGCGAACGCCGCGATCCCGCGCGCGGCGGCGTAGCGGTTGGTGACCGGCAGGATGACCCGGGGGTTGTGCGCCGAGGGCACCGGAAGGTAGACGCGGCTGTCGCGGCTGCCCCGGGCGGGGCTGGACCCGCTCCGGATCGCGGCGGGTTCGCCGCGGCCGAGCATGCCCCCGCAGGGCCACAGGACCTCGGCCAGTCCGGTCAGGTAGTCGGTGTCGCCGGTCATGCCCCACCCCTCGCCTCGGGCTCCGCTTCCTGCGGGGGGACCGTGCCGACGGGGGCCGACGCCGCCGCGGGAGGGGCGGGCGGGAGGGGGCGGGTGCCGCGCCGCCACAGCAGCGCCACCGCGATCATCGTGACGGCCAGCGGACCGGTCAGCGCCACGTAGAAGAACATGTACCAGAACAGCAGCAGCACGGTGAGGAGCGCGGCCGAGCCCACGAGGGTGGTGTCGTCGCGGTGCCGCCAGGCGGTGTAGCCGAAGAAGGCGAGGAACAGGGCGGTCCCCACCCAGCCGTTGGCGACCAGCAGCAGCCAGAGCTGGCCGTTGTTGCCGATCGTGTGGTTGCCGCAGCCGGGGCACTCGGGGGAGGGGCCGATGGCGATGGACTCCGAGCTGCCCACCATGTCGCGGGTGGTGCCCCAGCCCAGGACGGGGGAGGCGTTGGCCGCCTCGACGGCGGCCAGGCTGGTGGCGGCGCGGCCGTCGTCGCTGTGCGGGCTGTCCATGCGCTCCAGCACGATGTCCACCAGCGGTGTCAGCAGCGCCAGGGCGAGCACGGCGGTGGCGGCGGCGGTGGCGGCGCCCACCGCCAGGATCCGGCCCGCGCGCAGCAGCTGCACCAGGACCAGGGCGACCGTGAGGGCCAGGCCCGCCCACAGCGCGCGGTTGAGCGAGTAGACGATGGGCGCGGCCGAAACGGCCACGGCCGCGCCGGCCGCCAGCGGCCGCCACCACGACCCGGGCCGGGCGGCGCCGGGCGCGGGGCGCGGGCCGCGCCACAGCCAGCCCACCGCCAGCCACAGCACCAGCAGCGAGAGCATGTTGCCCCAGGTGTTGGTGTACTCCCAGGGCGCCTTGGGCCGGGCGGACTCATAGCCCAGGACGTCCATGATCTGGGCCGACGCGGGGTGCAGGAGGTCCTGCACGTAGGGGTCGGCGGCCAGCCCGGCGGGCAGCAGCCGCTCGGTGGGCGCGGTGAACTCGAACTCCGGCGCGAGCAGCCCGAGCATGCCGCCCGCCACGGTGGCCAGGCACAGCCACCCCAGTGAGCGGGCGACGGCGAGGTCGGGAAGCTCGCGGCGGCTGAGGTTGCCGACGTAGAGCAGGACGACCGTCAGCGCGAGGTAGCTCGCGAGGCGCACGAGGGCGCCGGTGAGGCTGCCGCTGTCGGGCACGGTGCCGGCGGGGTTGGTGCCGATGAGGGCCAGGCCCACGGCGCACCACACCAGGAAGAGCGCCCACAGCGTGAACCCCGGCGGCAGCCGCAGGCCGGTGGCGCGGTGGCGGCGGAGGAGTTCGGCGGCCATGGGCACGGCGAAGACCCAGAACGCGAACTGGCCCAGGCCAAGGGCCCACCACAGCGGGTATCCGATGAGCAGCCAGTGCAGCGGCCGACCGGGCGCCGGCCCGGCGGTCCGGGCGCGCGCGGTGGCGCCGAGCGCCCGCAGGACGGGGACCGCCCGCGCGCGTGGACCGGGCAGTCCGTGCGCGGGCGGGATGGCGGCGGTGTTCATCAGCGGCGCAACGAGAGGTCGGCTTGGGTGTCGGTCGTGGCCTCGGCCTTGGGCTCGGCGGTGGTGGCGCCGGAGCCGTCGCGCTTGCCGCCGGACTTCTTGGCGGACTTCTTGGCGGAGCGGCCCGACCCCGCGCCGGTGCCGGTGGTGCCGGTGGTGGCGGTGTCGGTGGTGTCGGAGTCGGCGGCCGCGGTGGCGCCGTCGGTGGTGTCCGCCACCGCGTCGGCGGCGTCGGCGGCGGGCGTGTCGGCGGCGACGGCTCCGGCCTCGGCGGCGCCGTCCGTGTCGGAGGCGGTGCCGGCCGCGATGGGGGCGGCCGCCGGGGTGTCCCCACCGGTGGAGGCGTCGGCGGTGCCGCCCTCGACCGCGCCGTCGGCATCGGCGGACTCGGCGGACTCGGCGGTGTCGTCGCGGTCGGCGGTGACGACGGCGGCGGGCCCGGACGGCTCGGCCGCCTCGCCGGGACGCGCCGGGGTGTCGGAACCGGCCTCGATCGAGCGCGGCCGGTCGACGCGCTTGACGGTGCGCATGCGCCCCCGCTGGACGGCGGCCCGCGCGGCGGCCGAGGCGGTGCCCACGCGGACGGAGGGCGGGGGCACCGCGACGGCGCCGGCCACGACGCCGCCCAGCGAGCCCAGGGCGTCGACCATGTCGCGGAGGTCCGCCGAGCGGGTGCGGCCGAGTTCGACGGCGGGCAGGACGAGGTCGGCCGAGGAGGCCCAGGCGTGGGCGTCGGCGCGCTCGGAGGTGGGCGCGGCCGCCACCACGACGAAGCGCGCCTGGTGGCGCAGGCGGCCCAGGAGGCCCACCATGTCGGGGCGCTGGAGCAGGTGGGCGGCGTCGGCCTCGCCGTAGCGCAGCACGCGCAGCCCCGGCACGGCGGTGGCGTGCTGCTCCAGCCGGGCGGGGTCGGCGCCCTCGGCCAGCACCTCGGCAAGGCCCCGCTGGTCGGCGGGCAGCCCCAGGTGGTGGGCGGGTTCGCGGTCGGCGGGGTCGGCGCACACCAGCAGCACGTCGGCGCCGATGCGGGCGAGCGCCGCCGCCACGCCCACGGCCGCCGTGGTGGCCGCACGGCCCGGCGAGACCCCCGCGACCAGCACGACCGCGCCCTCCGGGCGGTCGGCGGGGGAGAGGCGGGCCGAGAGGGCGTGGGCGACCTCGTTGGCGCGCTGGGCGGCCGGGCCGTCGTAGAGCGCCGGGTGGGCGTTCTCGATGGTCTCGACGTGGCCGGTGCGGCCGCTGCCCGGCGCGGCCGGGGTGGCCCCGGCGCGACCGGTGGGGCCGGTGCGCACGGCGCGGCGGGGCTCGGAGAGGTCCAGCAGGGTGGGCAGGCCGGTGGTGCGGGCGATGTCGCGCGCGGTGTGCAGGCGCCCGGCGCCCCGGTCGGCGCGGTAGGCGGCGGCGACCCCGGCGGCCAGGCCGAGCGCGGCGCCGGCGGCCAGCCACACCAGCGGCATCGGCGACTCGGCCGAGCGCGGCGGGACGGCGGGGGAGATGACCTCGGCGGGCTCGATCGAGGCGCTCAGCGTCTTGAGCGGTGCGACGTCCGTGCTGAGCTGGGCGATCTCGTTCTGCACGGCGGTGACGCGGGCCTGCTGGGTGCCGCCGGTGTCGGCGGCGGCGGACAGGTCGTCCAGTTCGGTGTAACGGGAGTCGATCTCGCTCTCCAGCGCGGCGACGCGGTCGCCGATCTGGTCCTTGACGAGCGCGGCGCGGTAGTCGAGGTAGGCGTCGGCGAAGGCGGCGGAGCCCTCGCGGGCGGTGTCGGGCGTGCCGGCGGAGAAGGCGATCTCCAGGACACTGCTGTTGGGCGGCACGCTGACCGAGACCTGGTCGCGCAGGTCGACCGGGTCGGCGCCGCCGAGCCGCGCGGCGGCGTCGTCGGCGATGCGCGCCGAGGAGACGATCTGCGCCTCGGTGTCGAGGTTGATCTCGCCGTTGGTGCGCCCGGACCGCTCGCCGGTGATCTCGGGGATGCCGGAGGGGCGCACGTGCACGGCGGTGGTGGCGGTGTAGGTGCGCGGCGCGACCAGCAGCGCGAGCGCGGCGAGCAGCAGCCCGCCCACCACGAACGCGGCCACGAGCCGCCACCGGCGACGCAACGTGGCCGCGACATCCTTGAGGTCCGGTCCGGCGGCGGTGTCCATGCGGGCTCCGCTCCTTTCAGCGACTACCACGGTTAGTACATTGACGAGCACTAAGGGTAGTCGTATTCGCCGCACAGGTGCATGACGCGCGCAGGGAAAACCCCTGTTGAATGTTTATGCAGGTCAACAAGGGGTCAGGAGAGGGAGATCCCGCGTGCCCTGTGGATAACGGCCTCGGGACGCCGGCCGGGCGCCCCCGAATGGGAGTAAGGGCGGGTGACGGCAATTCCGCAAAGAGGCGAAAAACCGCCTCTAACGCAGGAATCATCCCAGTTCAGCAAGGTGCTCCCCGCGCACGCGGGGATGGTCCCCCGGCGGGGCCGAAGACGGCCTGGGGCGCCCTCGAAAACGAGGGCGCCCCAGGCGTGCCACCTACTTCAGCGCTGAGCCGACGCATCCGCCTTCCGGCGGGACGGTTCGAACAGGGCCTCCACCAGGTCGGTGCACCACTTCAGCAGCTCCAGGTCGCGGAGCTGGCGGCCGCCGATGCCGCCGGACTTGGGGACCGGGACCAGCAGGGTGCGGGCCGGCTCCTTGTAGACCGACTTGGGGTACAGCCGGCGCAGCCGCAGCTGCTGGGACTCCCGCAGCTCCGCCGGGGCGAAGCGGATCTGGGTGCCCTGGAGCACCACGTCCGTCAGCCCCGCGCTTTTGGCCAGCACCCGGAACCGGGCCACCGCCAGCAGGTTGTCCACCGGCTGCGGCGGCGGGCCGTAGCGGTCGACCAGCTCCTCCCGCGCGGCCGCGATGTCGGCCTCGCTGGTGACCCCGGCGATCCGCTTGTACGCCTGGAGCCGCAGCCGCTCGCCCGGCACGTAGTCGTGCGGAATGTGGGCGTCGATGGGCAGCTCCACCTTGGTCTCGGGCTCGTCGCCCGCCGTGGGGTCGCCCTTGAGCTCCCGCACCGCCTCGCCGACCATGCGCACGTACAGGTCGAACCCGACCCCCGCGATGCTGCCCGACTGCTCGGCGCCCAGGATGTTGCCCGCGCCCCGGATCTCCAGGTCCTTCATCGCCACGTACATGCCCGCGCCGGTCTCGGTGTGCTGGGCGACCGTGGCCAGCCGCTCGTGGGCGGTCTCGGTCAGCGGCTTCTCCGGCGGGTACAGGAAGTAGGCGTAGGCGCGTTCGCGCCCGCGCCCGACACGGCCGCGCAGCTGGTGCAGCTGCGAGAGCCCGTAGGTGTCGGCGCGGTCCACGATCAGCGTGTTGGCGTTGGGCACGTCGAGCCCGGACTCCACGATCGTCGTGGAGACCAGCACGTCGTAGTTCTTCTCCCAGAAGTCGATCATCACCCGTTCGAGCTGCTGCTCGTTCATCTGCCCGTGGGCGTAGGCGATGCGGGCCTCGGGGACCAGCCTGCTCAGCGACGCCGCGACCCGGTCGATCGAGGCGACCCGGTTGTGCACGAAGAACACCTGGCCCTCGCGCATCAGCTCGCGCCGGATGGCGGCGGCGATCTGCTTCTCCTCGTAGGGCCCCACGAAGGTGAGCACCGGGTGGCGCTCCTCGGGCGGGGTGAGGATGGTGGTCATCTCGCGGATGCCCGTCAGCCCCATCTCCAGCGTGCGGGGGATCGGCGTGGCCGACATCGCCAGCACGTCGACCTGGGTGCGCAGCCGCTTCAGCGCCTCCTTGTGCTCGACGCCGAACCGCTGCTCCTCGTCGATGATGACCAGGCCCAGGTTCTTGAACTTGGTCTCGCTGGAGAGCAGCCGGTGGGTGCCGATCACGACGTCGATCTCGCCGCGCCGCAGCCCCTCGCGGGTGGCCTCGACCTCGCCGTCGGTCTGGAACCGCGACATGGGCTTGACGCTCACCGGGAAGGACGCGTAGCGCTCGGTGAAGGTGGACATGTGCTGCTGCACCAGCAGCGTGGTGGGCACCAGCACCGCCACCTGCTTGCCGTCCTGCACCGCCTTGAACGCCGCGCGGACCGCGACCTCGGTCTTGCCGTAGCCGACGTCGCCGCAGATCAGCCGGTCCATGGGGACCGGCTTCTCCATGTCGCGCTTGACCTCCTCGATCGCGGCGAGCTGGTCGGGGGTCTCGACGTAGGGGAAGGCGTCCTCCAGTTCGCGCTGCCAGGGGGTGTCGGGCGCGAACGCGTGGCCGGGCGACGCCTGGCGGGCGGAGTACAGCCGGATGAGGTCGCCGGCGATCTCGCGGACGACCTTGCGGGCGCGGCTCTTGGCCTTGGACCAGTCGGCGCCGCCCATCTTCGACAGCGTGGGGGCCTCGCCGCCGACGTAGCGGGTGACCTCGTCGAGCTGGTCGGTGGGCACGAACAGCCGGTCGCCGGGCTGGCCGCGCTTGGTGGCGGCGTACTCGATGACCAGGTAGTCGCGGGTGGCGCCCTGGACGCTGCGGCTGACCATCTCGATGTAGCGGCCCACGCCGTGCTGCTCGTGCACCACGTAGTCGCCGGACTTGAGCTGGAGCGGGTCGACGGTGCCGCGCCGCCGGCTCGGCATCTTGCGCATGTCGCGCGTGGAGGACTTCTGCCCGGCCAGGTCGGTCTCGGTGAGCACCACCAGGCGCACCGACCGCCAGACGAACCCGTGGTCGATCAGCCCGGTGGTGACCGTGGCCACGGCGGGGTCGGGCGGGGTGTCGACGTCGCCGCGCAGCTGGGCGCCCAGCCCGGCGTCGCGGAGCATGGCGACCAGCCGCTCGGCGGGGCCGTGGCCCGGGGTCAGCAGCACCACGCGCCAGCTGTCGTGCAGCCAGGACTTGACGTCGGCGAGCGCGCGCTCGGTGTCGCCCCGGTAGGCCTCGGCGGCCGAGGCGCCCAGCTCCAGACCGGGCTCGTCGGCGTCGTCGGTGTCCCCGGTGCCGCCCTCGGCGCGGCCCGCGCGGGGCCCGGCCTCGAACGGCGAGATGGACCACCACGGCAGCCCCAGTTCGGCGGCGTCGGAGCGGACCTCGGCGATGGACCTGTAGGCGGACCCGCCGAGGTCGATCGGCGCCTCGCCGCCGGAGGCGGCGTTGATCCACGAGGCGTCGAGGAACTCGCGGCTGGTGGCCTCCAGTTCGACGGCGCGGGTGCGGATGCGCTCGGGGTCGCAGCCCACGATGTGGGCGCCCTCGGGCAGGTAGGTGAACAGCGACTCCATGCGGTCGGCCAGGACGGGCGCGAACGCCTCCATGCCCTCGACCGCGACGCCGTCGGCGAGCTTGTCGAGGACCTCGGCCAGGGCCGGGTGCTCCGCGGCCAGCCGGCGGGCGCGCTCGCGCACGTCGTCGGTGAGCAGGAGCTCGCGGCAGGGCGGCGCGAACAGCCCGGACGCGGCCTCGGACTGGCCCTCGCCGATGGAGCGCTGGTCGGCGACCTGGAAGTAGCGGATCTCCTCGACCTGGTCGCCCCAGAACTCCAGCCGCAGCGGGTGCTCCTCGGTGGGCGGGAAGACGTCGAGGATGCCGCCGCGCACCGCGAGGTCGCCGCGCTTCTCGACCAGGTCGACGCGGGCGTAGCCGGCCTCGACCAGCGCCGCCACGACGTCCTCCAGCGCGACCTCGTCGCCCTGGCGCACGCGCACGGGGGTGAGGTCGCCCAGCCCGCCCACCAGCGGCTGCAGCACGCTGCGGATGGGGGCGACCACCACGCGCAGCGGCGCGGTCAGGGGGTCGGCGGGGTCGGGGTGGGCCAGGCGGCGCAGCACGGCCAGCCGCTGGCCGACGGTGTCGGAGCGCGGCGAGAGCCGTTCGTGCGGCAGGGTCTCCCAGGCCGGGAACAGCGCCACGGAGTCGGAGGGCAGCAGCGACCCCAGCGCCTCGGAGAGGTCTCCGGCCTCGCGTTCGGTGGCGGTGATGGCCAGCACCGGACGCGCGGCGCCCACCGGGGCGTCGGCGGCCAGCGCAGCGATCAGGAACGGCCGCAGCGACGGCGGCGCGACCAGGTCCAGGCGGGGATCGTGACCGCCGCGTGCGGTGTTGATCGCGGAGTTGAGTGCCGGGTCGTCGGCGACGACCGCGAGAAGTCCTGAAAGGCTCATATCACCAGGTAAGAGGCTGTGGCGGTGGTGCCGGCGGTACCGGCCAGGCTGCGGTCCGCGGCTCGTGCCGGGGGCCGGCGGCCGGGAACGCCGTGGGGGCGCGGGTGCGGCGCGCGGGCGGCGCGCAGCGGGCCCCGGCGACCGGCGCGCTCAGGCGCGAGGGGCCCCGTGGGCAAGACTACGCCGCCGACCGCTCGCGGGGGCACCGTGTCGCGGTTCGGTCGTGTGGCCCGGGTCATGTCCCTCCTTCTGGCCGCCGAGGGCCGCCGTGCGTGCCGGGTGGGTGCGGTGTGCGCCGGGTGGGCCGGGTGTCCCGCCGGTCGGGTGCTTCCAGCGCGCGGCCCGTGGTGGAGAGGTCGTGCGGGAGGCGGCCGGTCGGGTCGCGGGACGAAGGGCGATCACCTCACGTAACGACCGTCGGGGGCGCCATGTTCCCGTCGCAGGTGTGTCCCCGCCCTTCTCCGCGCGGGCGCGCGAGGCCCGCCCCGCCCGGCGGACGACACACACCCCCGCGGCGGCCGCGGGCACCCCCCGCCGCCTCGTCGGGGTGCCCGGGCGGCCGCACCGCACCGGGGCGGGGCGGGGTGGGGCGGCGTGCTGGTGCGCCCCGGCGGCGCAATACGCTGGTGCGCGACCGCGCGCGGCGGGCGCGGGGCAACACAGCCGACCAGCGATACGGAGGCCGGGTTGAGCGACGACAGCGACCGCAGCGGGGGCCGGGCGGCGGCGCCGGTGTTCGCGCCCGACCCGGTGAGCTTGGCCCACCTGGAGCTGATCCTCAGCGGGGCCTACCCGCTGAGCGGCTTCATGACGCGCGAGGAGGCCGCCTCGGTCGCCAAGCACGGCCGGCTGCCCGACGGCACCGCCTGGCCCGTGCCGGTCACGCTGCCGGTGCCCGACGAGCTGGCCGACGCCGAACGGCTCGTCCTCACCGACCCCGAGGGCGCCCCGCTGGCCGAGCTGGCGGTGAGCGAGCGCTGGTGGTCGGGCCCCGACCCCGCCGAGGGCGCCGCCGGTCCCGCCGGGCACGGCCACCGGCTGGCCGGGGAGGTCCGCTTCCTGCAGCCGGCGGTCTACGGCGCCCTGCGCCCCCTGCGCCTGGCACCCGGCGAGGTCCGCGCCCAGCGCGAGCTGGCCGGCGACGCCGAGATCCCGGTGCTGGCCGTGGTCGCCGACCGCCCGCTGCACCACCGCGAGCTGCACCAGGTCCGTGCGGCCGCCGCCGAGCTGGCCGGGTCCGGGCGCGCCGAGATCCTGGTGATCGTGGACGTCCCCGTCGAGAGCGCCGGGATCGCCCCGGTGGTGCTGGCCGCCGAACCGCTGCTGCCCGCGCCCGTCCGGTTCGTCGCGGCCACGCTGCCGCGCGGCTCGGCCGAGGGCGCGGGCGCGCTGCCGCCCGACCGCGCCGACCTGCTGCGCGCCCACGTCGCCCACGCCTACGGCGCCACGCTGGTGCTGGTCGCGGGCGCCTCGGGCGGCGCCTCGGGGGAGACCCTGTCCGGCGGGCCCGTCCCCGTGGTGCGCCCGGCCGAGTGGGCCTACGACACCGAGGCCGGGCAGTGGCGGCGGGCCGAGGAGGTCGCCCCCGCCCACGCGGCGCCCCTCCCCGACGCCGCCGAGGTCGAGGAGCTGCTGGCGCGCGGCCGGCCGCTGCCGTCGTGGTTCACCCCCGCCCGCGTGGCCGCCGAGCTGGCGCGGCTGCGCCCGCCGCGCACCGAGCGCGGGCTCACCGTGTTCTTCACCGGCCTGTCGGGTTCGGGCAAGTCCACGATCGCGCGGGGGGTGGCCGAGGGCATCCGCCGCTCCGGCCGTACGCTCAGCCTGCTCGACGGCGACGTGGTGCGCCGCCTGCTGTCGGCCGGGCTGACGTTCTCCCGCGCCGACCGCGACCTCAACATCCGGCGCATCGGCTACGTCGCCGCCGAGATCACCCGGCACGGCGGCGTGGCGGTGTGCGCGCCCATCGCCCCCTACGCCGCCACCCGCGCCGAGGTGCGGGCGATGGTCGAGGAGACCGGCGACTTCTTCCTGGTGCACGTGGCCACACCGCTGGAGGTGTGCGAGGCGCGCGACCGCAAGGGCCTCTACGCCAAGGCCCGCGCGGGCGAGATCCCCGAGTTCACCGGGATCTCCGACCCCTACGAGGAGCCCGCCGACGCCGACCTGGTGGTCACCACCGAGGACCGCACGGTGGAGGAGTCGGTGGCCGAGGTGCTGGCCGCGCTGCGCGCCGGCGGCTGGCTGCCCGCCGACCCCTCGTGACGCCCGGCGCCGCCGCACACCCCGCCCATCCACCCCACGACACCCGCAGCGAGCACAGGGAGCAGGGAGCACCGCCATGAGCGAGCCGAGCCCGACCGACCGCGAGGCCGCCGGGGGCCCGCCGCGCGGGCACCGGCTGCTGGAGCTGGTGCGGGTCATGGACACCCTGCGGCGCGACTGCCCGTGGGACGCCGCCCAGACCCACGAGTCGCTGGCCAAGTACCTCATCGAGGAGGCCTACGAGACCCTGGAGACCATCGAGGAGGGCGACTACGCCACGCTGCGCGAGGAGCTGGGCGACGTCCTGCTCCAGGTGGTCTTCCACTCCCGGGTCGCCGAGGAGCGCGGCGCCGACGGGTTCACGGTGGACGACGTCGCCGACGCGATCATCGACAAGCTCACCCGCCGCCACCCGCACGTCTTCGGCGGCCGGGAGGTGGCCGGCGCCGACGAGGTCCGCGCGAACTGGGAGACCATCAAGGCGGCCGAGCGCGCCGCCAAGGGCCAGCACGACGCCTCCATCCTGGAGGGCGTGCCCTTCGGCCAGCCCGCGGCGCTGCTGGCCTATGAGCTGCAGAAGCGGGCGGTGCGCAACGGCCTGCCCGAGGACCTGGTGGCCGACGACGGCGGCCCCGGCGGCGCCCTGTTCGCCGCGGTCGACGCCGAGCGCCGCCGCGAGGCCGACCCCGAGCTGGACCTGCGGTCGGCGGCGCGCCGGTTCGACGAGCGGGTGCGCGCGGCCGAGGCCCGGGCGCGCGCCGACGGCCGTGATCCCCGCGCGCTCACTCCCGAGCAGTGGCGCGGCTACTGGAGCTGAGCAGCCGCACGGCGCCGGTGTCGGCCTCGGCCGCCCCGGCCGGGGGCGCCGGCGTGCGGGGCCGGCGCGCGCTGTCGCTGATGCGCAGCCACAGCGCCACGATCATCCACGTCGAGACCAGCGAGGACCCGCCGGCGGCCAGGAACGGGGTGGTCATGCCGGTCAGCGGGATGAGCCGGGTGACCCCGCCCAGCACCACGAACGTCTGGAAGGCCAGCAGGAACGCGCACCCGGCGGCGGTGAGCTGGGAGATGGCGTCGCGGGCCGCCAGCGCGGCGGCGAACCCCCGCTGGGTGAGCATCGCCAGCAGCAGCACGACCGCCGACAGCCCGGCCAGGCCGTAGGCCTCGCCGATCGACACCAGGATGAGGTCGCTGTCGGCGGCGAAGATCCCGGCGGCGCGGCCGCCGCCGAACCCGATGCCCAGCAGCCCGCCGTCGGCCAGCGCGAACAGTCCCTGGACCAGTTGCCGGCTGCCGCCGACCGCGCGGTAGACCTCGGGGTCGAACGGGTCGATCCAGATGGTCACCCGCTGGCGCACGTGCCAGAAGATCAGCCACGCCGCCCACGCTCCGGCCAGGAACATGGCCAGGCCGATGCCCACCCAGGACTTGCGCCCGGTGGCGGCGTAGAGCATCGCCAGGAAGACGCTGAAGAGCACCAGCGAGGTGCCCAGGTCGCGGGTGGCCACCAGGATCAGGATGGCCGCCGCCCACGCCGAGGTCATCGGCCCCAGCACCCGCATGCGCGGCAGGCTGAAGACCTTCACCGGGCCCAGCCGCACCTGGCTGGCGGTCAGCGCCAGCACGTCGCGGTTGCGGCCCAGGTAGCCGGCCAGGAAGACGATCAGCAGCACCCGGGCGAACTCCGAGGGCTGCACCGTGTAGGTGTGGTCGCCGAACCCCAGCCAGCGGCGCGCCCCGAACACCTCGATGCCGACGAACGGCAGCACCGGCAGCAGGATCAGCGCCAGACCGGCGGCGGCGGTGAGGTAGGGGTAGCGGCGCAGCGGCAGCGGGCGGCGGACCAGCGCGAGGACCCCCACGAGCGCGGCCACGCCCACGGCGGTGAACAGCAGTTGGCGGTCGGCCTCGGCCGGGCCGGTGCCGTTGGCGGCGTGCAGCGCCCAGATGGCGGTGATGCCGATCCCGTTGAGCACGGTGGCCAGCGGCAGGATGAGCGGGTCGGCCCAGGACGCCAGCGAGCGCAGGACCACGTGGGCGGCCCCGGCCAGCGCGCCGAGGGTACCGGTGTAGAGCGCCAGGCGGTCGGGCAGGCGGCCCTCGACCTGGAGCCCGGCCAGCGCGAGCGCCAGCCCCGACACGCCGACGGCGGCGGCGATCAGCAGGAGTTCGAGGGCGCGGCGCCGCGCGGGCCGGGTGCCGGCGGGCCGCCGGGCGGCTGCGCGGGTCGCGGGTGTGGCCATTCCGCCTCGCCTTGGACGTCTGCGTTGGTGCCCCGCCCGGTGCCGTCAGGGCGGCGGCCCTGGTGAGCGGGGTGACGGGTGTGCGAGGGCGGATGATACGGGCGGGCCGCGGGGGCGCGTCCGACCGGTTGGCTTTCTGCCCTCTCAGGGCGGAAAGAAACCCGGTTGCCCGGTTTTGGCGGCGGCCGGTCGGGGTCAGTCGCGGGCGTCGGCCGCGGCGAAGTGCTCGGTGGCCGAGGCGGCGCAGTGGTTCTCGCGGCGTTCGGCCAGGTGGGCGCGGAGCGACCAGCCGACGGCGGCGGCCCACACCAGCGCCACGGCGGTGTAGACGGCGGCGACGGCGCCGGGGGAGCCGGTGAGGCCGGCGCTCTCCATGAGCACGCGGACGTTGGTGAAGACGATCAGCCCGCCCACGACCGAGCCGAGCATGCGGGCCGGCACGTGGCTGGCCAGCCAGGCGGCGACGGGCGCGGCCAGCAGGCCGCCGAGCAGCAGCACCGCCACCCAGGGGAGGTTGATGCCCTCCATGCCCAGGCCGATGGCGAACCCCGCGCTTCCGGCGACGACCACCGCCGACTCGGCCACGCTGACCGAGCCGATGACCTTGCGCGGCTCCAGCCGGCCGCTGGCCAGCAGCGCGGAGGTGCCCACGGGGCCCGAGCCGCCGCCGCCAGTGGAGTTGAGGAACCCGGCGAGCAGGCCCACCGGCGCCAGGAACGGGCTGCGCAGCGGGCGGTCGACGCGGGGGCGCGGCAGCGCCCGGAAAGTGAAGCGGGCCAGCAGGTAGACGCCCAGGACCACCAGGATGCCCGACATCAGCGGCGCCGCGGACTCGGTGGACAGCCGGCTGAGCAGCAGCGCGCCGACGAACGCGCCGATGGCGGCGGGCAGCGCGTAGCGCCACACCACGGCCCAGTCGACGTTGCCGAACCGCCAGTGGGCGAACCCCGACGCGATCTGGGAGCCCACCTGGGAGAGGTTGACGGTGGCCGACGCCACGGCCGGAGTGGTGCCCATGACCAGCAGGGACGTGGTGGTGGTGATGCCGTAGCCCATGCCCAGGCTGCCGTTGATGAGTTGCGCCAGAAGGCCGACGAACCCCAGGAGGACGAGGGTCTGCATAAGCGGCGGGCCTTCCTCATCCGGGTGTCATGGCGACTCCACCGTTTATACCTCTTTAGTAGGGATCCATGCCAATGAAACCGACAGAGATTGTGGGATAAGCGCCGCCGGCGCGCCGCCGCGTCGGCGCAGGTCCCGGCGGGTGAGGGGACCCGGAATGCCCGGTCGGCCGCCCTCCCGTCCCCGCCCGGGTGACGGCCGGTTGTGGACTAGACCAATTTCCGGTGGTGGGGGAAGACCCCGCGGCCCCGGGTCGCTAGGGTGGCGTTGGTGGGCGCCCGCGCCCCGGACCGGCGCAGCGGCGCCGCTCCCGCGCGGTCCGCGCCCATCGCCCACGCCCGCGGCGGTGCAAGGCGCGCGGGCGGAGCGCGCCGGGCGGGCGCCTTCGGCGCCCCCTCCGCGTCGCCGCTCCAGCCGGGAACGGACCCGAAACAAAGGAGTTGCAACGTTGTCGTCGATCGAGGCAGTGCAGGCGCGGGAGATCCTCGACTCCCGCGGTAACCCGACGGTCGAGGTCGAGGTCCTGCTCGACGACGGGACGACCGCGCGGGCGGCGGTCCCCAGCGGCGCGTCCACCGGCCAGTTCGAGGCGGTCGAGCTGCGCGACGGCGGCGACCGCTACGGCGGCAAGGGCGTCGAGAAGGCGGTGGCCGCCGTCAACGACGACATCGCCGACGAGCTGATCGGCTTCGCGCCCGAGGAGCAGCGGCTCATCGACCGCGCCCTCATCGAGCTGGACGGCACCCCCGACAAGTCCAAGATCGGGGCCAACGCCATCCTGGGCGCCTCGCTGGCCGTGGCCCACGCCGCCGCCGAGACCTCGGGGCTGCCGCTGTTCCGCTACATCGGCGGGCCCAACGCCCACGTGCTGCCGGTGCCGATGATGAACATCCTCAACGGCGGCGCCCACGCCGACACCAACGTCGACATCCAGGAGTTCATGATCGCCCCCGTGGGCGCCGCGAGCTTCCGCGAGGCCGTGCGCTGGGGCGCCGAGGTCTACCAGGCGCTCAAGTCGGTGCTCAAGGGCCACGGCCTGGCCACCGGCGTCGGCGACGAGGGCGGGTTCGCCCCCAACCTCGACAGCAACCGCGCCGCCCTGGACCTCATCATCGAGGCGATCCAGAAGGCCGGCTACACCCCCGGCCGCGACATCGCGCTCGCGCTCGACGTCGCCGCCACCGAGTTCTGCTCCGATGGCGTCTACAACTTCGAGGGCAAGTCGCGCAGCGCCGAGGAGATGGCCGCCTACTACACCGAGCTGGCCGACTCCTACCCGCTGGTCTCCATCGAGGACCCCCTCGACGAGGAGGACTGGGCCGGCTGGACCCAGCTCACCGCCACGCTGGGCTCGCGGCTGCAGATCGTCGGCGACGACCTGTTCGTGACCAACCCCGAGCGGCTGCGCCGCGGCATCGAGGAGGGCGCCGCCAACTCGCTGCTGGTCAAGGTCAACCAGATCGGCACGCTGACCGAGACCCTGGACGCGGTCTCCCTGGCCCAGCGCAGCGGCTACACCGCGATGATCTCGCACCGCTCCGGCGAGACCGAGGACACCACCATCGCCGACATCGCGGTGGCCACCAACGCCGGCCAGATCAAGACCGGCGCCCCGGCCCGCAGCGAGCGCGTCGCCAAGTACAACCAGCTGCTGCGCATCGAGGAGGAACTGGACGACGCCGCGCTCTACGCCGGCGTGTCGGCCTTCCCGCGGTTCCGCCCGCAGGACTAGCCTGTCCGGTTATGCCCGAGGTGCCAGAGCAGCCGAGGCGGCCCCGCCCGAAGAAGGCGCGGCCGCCGGCCTCCGGTGCCGCCGAACGCGCGGCGCGGCCGGGGCGCGAACCCGCCCCGGCCGCGCGCGGCAAGCGCGACACCGCCGCCCGCAAGGCCGCCGCACCGCGCCGCGGCGCGGCCGAGCCCGCGGCGGGCGGCGGCCGCCGCCCGCCGGGCAAGGGCGGCAGCGGCGGCGGATCCGGAGGCGGTAAATCCGGTAAGCCCGGCAAAAGCGGCGCGAGCGGCGGTGCGGGCACGCCCGGAGGCTCCGGAGGCGGCGCGCGCGGCGGCCGTCCCCGCCCCGCCCTCACCAGCCGCGCCGCGATCCTGGCGCTGGTGATCTGCGTCATCGCGCTGAGCCTGGCCTACCCGCTGCGCGAGTACCTGGCCCAGCGGGCGCGCATCGCCGAACTGCGCGAGGAGCAGGCGCGCGCCCAGCAGAGCGTCGAGCAGCTGCGGGAGCGCCGCGAGCAGCTCCAGGACCCCACCTTCATCGAGCGCGCGGCCCGCACCCGCCTGCACTACCAGTACCCCGGCGAGCGCGCCTACGTCGTGGTCTCCCAGGACGACGAGCAGGAGGAGCAGCAGGCCGAGGGCACCGGCGAGCCGTGGTTCACCCGCCTGTGGCTGTCGGTGCTGGAGGCCGACCGCCCCCAGGGCTCCGGCGGCGACCCCGGCGGGCGGCCCCGCTGATCCCGCGCCCCGCAGCGCGGCCGCCAAAGGCGCCCCCGGCGTGCGTGCCGCGCGGCGCCGGGCGACTAGGCTGAAACCGCGATGAACTCCGCCGAACCCGCCGCCGACACCCACGTCAGCGCCGCCGACACCGCCGCCGTCCACGCCCAGCTGGGCCGCCCGCCGCGGGGCCTGCGCGCCGTGGCCCACCGCTGCCCCTGCGGCCGACCCGACGTCGTGCGCACCGCGCCGCGTCTGGAGGACGGCACGCCGTTCCCCACGCTCTACTACCTCACCTGCCCGCGCGCGGCCTCGGCCATCGGCACGCTGGAGGCGAGCGGGACGATGCGCCGCATGCAGGAGCGCCTGGCCGAGGATCCCGACCTGAAGGCGGCCTACGAGCGGGCGCACCGCGACTACATCGCCGAGCGCGACGAGCAGACCCGCCGCGACGGCTCGGCGCCGCTGCCCGAGGGCATGCAGAGCGCGGGCGGCATGCCCGAACGCGTGAAGTGCCTGCACGCCCTGGTCGCGCACGAGCTGGCGCGGCCGGGGGCCAACCCCTTCGGCCGCGAGGCGCTGGAGGCGCTGGGCGCGTGGTGGGCCGAGGGGCCGTGCGTGCCCGAGGAGCCGGGCGCCGAGGGCGACGGGGACCACCGGGACCACCGGGACGACGACAGCGAGGGAGCCGCCACGTGAGCCCGCAGCAGCACGACGACCGGCCGCAGGGCGCCGACGACGGCCACACCGCCACGGTCGGCGCCATCGACTGCGGCACCAACTCCATCCGGCTGCTGGTCGCCGGGGTCGTGGGGCTCTCCGACGACGAGGTCCGGCTGGTCGACATCGACCGCCGCATGGAGGTCGTCCGCCTGGGCCAGGGCGTGGACCGCACCGGCGAGTTCGCCCCCGAGGCGCTGGAGCGTACCTTCGCCGCCCTGCGCGAGTACGCCAAGCTGATGCGCGACAGCGGTATCGAACCGGGGCCGGAGTCGGTGCGCATGGTCGCCACCAGCGCCACCCGCGACGCCGCCAACCGCGCCGAGTTCGTCGCGGGCGTGCGCGAGATCATCGGCGTGGAGCCCGAGGTCATCAGCGGCGAGGAGGAGGCGGAGCTGTCCTTCATCGGCGCCACCGCCGAACTGGAGGCGGGCGACGGCGCGGCCGGGACCGGGTTCACGCCGCCGTTCCTCGTCGTCGACATCGGCGGGGGCTCCACGGAGTTCGTCCTGGGCTGGGCCGATCCGGAGAACCCGCCCCAGGACGCGGGCGCGGTGCGGGTCTCGCGCTCGGTCGACATCGGCTGCGTGCGGCTGACCGAGCGGCACCTCACCGACGACCCGCCCACGGCCGAGCAGATCGCCGCCGCGACCGCCGACATCGACGCCGCGCTGGACGCCGCCGCCGAGGCGGTGCCGCTGGCCGAGGCCGGCACGCTGGTGTGCGTGGCCGGCACCGCCACCACCGTGGCGGGCATAGCGCTGGACCTGCCCGAGTACGACCCCGAGCGGATCCACCGCGCGTGGGTGCCGGCCGAGGACGCCCACCGCATCGCGCGGGAGCTGCTGGCCATGCCGCACGAGCGGCGGTCGGAGATCGGGGTCATGCACCCGGGCCGGGTGGACGTGATCGGCGCGGGCGCGCTGATCCTGTCGCGCGTGGTCGCGCGCACCGGCGCGGCCGGGTTCGTGGCCAGCGAGCAGGACATCCTCGACGGGATCGCGTGGGGGCTGTCGCTGGGCGGCGAGGAGTAGCGGACCGGAGCGGGACCCCCCGTGCGACCCTGGTCGCGCACCGGTTCGGCCGCGCGGCGCCGCGGGTGTGCGCGGGGCGCGCGCCCCTCCGGCGCGCCGCCGGCGCTCCCGCCCCACCGGGGCCTCTGGCCGATCGCACAGCCCCGCCCCCTGCCTGCGGCGTTGCGCTGTTCCCGGGCGGAGTCGAGGCCGGAGCCGGGTGAGACGTGTCACCCGGCGAGGACTACGTGAAAGCCTTCACAAGCACTCTGACCTGCGGAAACTCTGGTTTGAGCCGCCGTGGGATGGTCTAAACCTGTCCTTGGTGTCCCTTTCGTGTTACGAGGGGCTTGTGAAAGAATGCACAAGCGAGGGCGAGGAGAACCCTCCCGCTCTTGCCAAGGAAGGGCATTCTTTCCGCCGAACGCCGACGGGAACGTGCCGATCAACCAGAGACTTACCGATCTTGGCGCTCAAGGTCTGGGGCAACGGGATTCAAAGGTGGGTGCACGATGACCGAACACAGGAACTACCGCCTGGTACACGGCGGCGGCGATGAGTCGGAGATCCCGCACATTCTCATCGTCGGCGGCGGCTACCTCGGCATGTACACCGCGAAGCGGCTGGAGAAGAAGCTGGGGGCGGGCGAGGCCCGCATCACGGTCGTCGACCCCAACTCCTACATGACCTACCAGCCGTTCCTCCCGGAGATCGCGGCCGGCAGCATCTCCCCCCGCAACGTCGTCGTGCCCCTGCGCCACGTCTTCGACCGCGTCCGCGTCCTCACCGGCCGCGTGGTGCGCATCGACCACGCCAACCGCAGCGTCGACTTCGAGCCCACGGTCGGCGAACCGCGCGCCATCTCCTACGACTACATCGTCATGGCCGCCGGCGCCGTGTCCCGCACCCTGCCCATCCCCGGGCTGGCCGAGTGGGGTATCGGCATCAAGACGGTCGAAGAGGCCGCGTTCCTGCGCAACCACGTGCTGGACCAGCTCAACATCGCCGACTCCACCGACGACCCCGAGATCCGCCGCAAGGCGCTCAACTTCGTCTTCGTGGGCGGCGGGTTCGCCGGCGCCGAGGCGATCGCCGAGCTGGAGGACCTCGCCCGCGACGCCACGCGCATCTACCCCTCGATCGGCGTCGAGGACCTGCGCTTCTACCTCATCGAGGCCGCCGACCGCATCCTGCCCGAGGTCGGCCCCGACGTTGGCGAGCGGGTGCTCAACCAGCTCAAGCGGCGCGGGATCGACGTCCGGCTGTCGACCTTCCTGGAGTCGGCGGTCGACCAGCGCATCAAGCTCAGCGACGGTACCGAGTTCGACGCCGGCACGCTGGTGTGGACCGCCGGTGTCAAGCCCAGCCCGGTGGTGCAGGCGGGCGACCTGCCGCTCGGCCCCAAGGGGCACGTCGACACCAGCGAGTACCTCACCGTGAACGGCGTGGAGAACGCGTTCGCGGGCGGTGACAACGCCCAGGTGCCCGACGGCAACGGCGGCTTCTACCCGCCCAACGCCCAGAACGCCGTGCGCCAGGCCCCGGTGCTGGCGGACAACGTGATCGCGGCGCTGCGCGGCAAGCCGATGACGCCCTACCGGCACAAGAACCTGGGCGCGGTGGCCGGACTCGGCCTGCACAAGGGCGCGGCCCAGATGTTCGGCCGCGTCAAGCTGACCGGGCGGCTGGCGTGGTACGCGCACCGCGCCTACCACCTCTACGCGGTGCCGACCTTCAACCGCAAGGTGCGGGTGCTGGCGGACTGGACGATCGGGTTCTTCCTGCGCCGCGACTTCGCGGCCCTGCCCGACATGGACGCCCCGCGCCAGGCGTTCGAGAGCGCCAGCGGCCCGCAGGTCGAGAACGGCCGGCTGCTGCGCCGCGTGAGCTAGCCTCCGGCCTGAGCAGCGAAAACGGTCGGTCCCTACCCCGGGGACCGGCCGTTTCGTATGTTGACAGGCCGAAGCGGTGCGAAACCCGCTGAAACGTCGGGCGCCGGTATGATGGTGCCGCCCTCGTAGCCCAATGGTAGAGGCAGGCCCCCTAAAAGGGTCACAAGTGTCGGTTCGAGTCCGACCGGGGGCACCCCCACCGCATCCGGCGCGGTCGCGCCGCCCCCACAGCGCCGCCCCGCCCCGGCCCGGAGCCGTCGGCGCCCCGCGCTACGCTGGCGCCATGCCAGAGGCGGCCACGGCCCACACCCGGGCGTTCGAGGAGCAGCGGCCCCGCCTGTTCGCCATCGCCTACCGCATGCTCGGCTCCGTCGCCGAGGCCGAGGACGCCGTCCAGGACACCTACCTGCGCTGGGTGGGCGCCGATCACTGCCGGGTCGAGGTCCCCGCCGCCTGGCTCACCGCAGTCCTGGTGAACCTCTGCCGCACCCGCCTGACCTCCGCCCGCGCCGTGCGCGAGACCTACCCCGGCCCCTGGCTGCCCGAGCCCGTGGTGACCGCCGCGCCCGACACCGACCCCCAGGAGGCGGCGGTGCGCCGCGAGACGGTGTCGATGGCCGTGCTCGCGCTGCTGGAGCGGCTGACACCGGCCGAGCGCGCGGTCTTCGTGCTGCGCGAGGCGTTCGCCTACCCCCACCGCGAGATCGCCGCGGTGCTGGAGCTGTCGGAGGCCAACTCCCAGCAGCTCTACCACCGCGCGCGCTCGCGCATCGAGGCCGACCGGCCGCGCTTCAGCGTCACCGACGACCAGGCCCGCCGGACCGCCGAGGAGTTCCTGCGCGCGGCGCGCGAGGGCGACGTCGCCGCTTTGGAGCGGCTGCTGCACGCCGACGTGGTCGCCCAGTCCGACGGCGGCGGCCGGGTCCACGCCGCCCGCAAGACCGTCCGCGGCGTCGAGCGGGTGGCCCGCTACCTGCTCTCCTGGACCACCCGCCAACTGCCGCGGCTGGAGGTGGCGGCCGCCGAGGTCAACGGCCAGCCCGGGTTCGTGGCGCTGTCCGAGGGCCGGGGCGTGGCCGCCATGGTGCTGGAGATCCACGGCGGCCTGGTCACCGCCGTGCGCACGGTGGTCAACCCCGACAAGCTGCGCTACGTCGCCGCCCAGGCCGCGGGCGGCGCCGACGCGGCGCGGATATGACGCGGATCACATCGCACCCTGTCAGGTTCGGCCGTGCCCGCCGGTTCAAGAGGCGGCAACCGACGACGACGAAAGGGCGGCCGCCATGCACGACATCCTCATCCTCGGCGCGGGCTACGCGGGCCTGAGCGCGGCGCGGCGACTCGCGGCCGAACTGCGCGGCGAACCGGTCCGGGTGCGGCTCGTCAACGCCTCGGAGCGGTTCGTGGAGCGCGTGCGGCTGCACCAGGTCGCCGCCGGGCAGGACGTCCGCCTGCCGTCGCTGCCCCGGCTGCTGCGCGGCACCGGGATCGACCTCGTGGTCGGCCGCGTCGCGGCCCTCGATCCCGAGCGGCGGCGGGTGCGGCTGGAGGCGGCCGGGGACAGCGCGGCGGGCGGGCGCGAACTGGCCTACGACACGCTCGTCTACGCCCTCGGCAGCACCGCCGACCCCGAGGGCGTCCCCGGCCTGGCCGAGCACGCCCACTCCCTCGCCCACCTGGCGGGCGCGCGGGCGCTGCGCCAACGGCTCGCCGGGCTGGGGCCGGGCGGCGAGGTGGCGGTGGTCGGCGGCGGGGCGAGCGGGATCGAGGCGGCCGCCGAGATCGCCGAGAGCCGGCCCGGGACCCGGGTGCGGCTGGTGTCGGCGAAGGAGCCCGGGGCGTGGCTGTCGCCGCGCGGGCGGGCGCACGTCCGGCGGACGCTGGCGCGCCTGGGCGTGGAGGTGCGCGCCGGGGCGGTCGCGGCCGCGATCCGGCCCGACGGCGTCGAGCTGGCCGGCGGCGGGTTCGTGCCGGCCGACGCGGTGGCCTGGGCGGGCGGGCTGCGGGTGGCGCCGCTGGCCGCCCGGTCGGGGCTCGCGGTGGACGCGGCCGGGCGGGTGCGCACCGACGACACCCTGCGCTCGGTGTCGCACCCCGACGTGTACGCGATCGGCGACGCCGCCGTCATGTACGGCGTGGACGGCGCGGAACTGCGCATGGCCTGCGCGACCGGGCTGCCCGCGGGGATGGGCGTGGTCGACAGGATCCTCGCCCACCGGCGCGGCGAGCCGGCGCGGCCCTTCCGCTACGGCTACATCGTGCAGTGCGTCAGCCTGGGCCGGCGTGACGGGCTGATCCAGTTGGTGCGCTCCGACGACTCCCCGCGCCCGGCCGTGGTCACCGGCCGCCCCGCCGCCGCGATCAAGGAGGCGGTCTGCGCGTCGGCGGCGCTGATCGCCCAGCACCCCGGCCGCACGCTCACCCGCCTCTACGGCGGCGCGTGAGGCCGCGGGCGCTGCGGCGCAGACCGGGCAGGCGGACCGGGGGAGAGCGGCTCCGGCGGCCTGACGCGGCGACCGGGGCGGAGCGGGCCGGGCGCGGCGGCCGGTTGCGGCCGGGGCCCGGCGTTGACAAGCCGGGGCCGGTGGGCTTTGCTGGTGCGCGTGCCGTGTCGAGCGGTCCCCGGTCCCGGGGGTCGCGCGGCGGCGGCACCGAGAGCCCAAGGGGGATGATGTCGTGAGCCGCATCACAGGCGCCGTCTAACCGCCGCACCCGCACGTCGTCCCCGCCCGGCGGTCACCACGTCCCGCCGCCGCGCCGGCCGCGCTCTCCACTTCCGCACCTCTTCGCGCACGTCCCCGCCCGGGAGCCGCCCCGGGTCCGTGCGCCTGCTCCGTGCGTCCTGAGCCGCTCCCGCCTCCGGCGACCGCTGTGTCCGCCCGGAGGGGTCGACGTGCGCCCCGGCGTGCCCCGCGCCCTCGCGCGTGCCGGCGCGCCCGCCTCAGCCATCGCCGCGTTCGACCCTGAAAGGGAGCACTGACCTCTATGACCGAAACCTCCGCGCCCGTTGACTTCAACCAGGCCGTCATCGACGAGTTCCGCGCCAACCGCGGCCGCGTCGGCGGGATGTTCGAGGGCGCCCGCCTGCTGCTGCTCACCACCACCGGCGCCCGCAGCGGCCGGCCGCACACCGTTCCGCTGGGCTACCTGCCCGACGGCGACCGCAGCATCGTCATCGCCTCGGCCGGCGGCTCGCCGCGCCACCCCGCCTGGTTCCACAACCTGCGGGCCAACCCGCGCGTCACCGTCGAGAACGGGGTCTTCGTCCTGGAGGCCGACGCGGTGGTGCTGGAGGGCGAGGAGCGCGACGCCGTGTTCGCCCGCGCCGTGGAGTCCGACCCCGGATGGGGGGAGTACCAGGCCAAGGCCGGGCGCACCATCCCCGTGGTCGCCCTCACCCCCGTGACCGCCGCTCCGGTCGAGACGCGGCTGGGCGAGGGCCTGGTGGCCCTGCACGACTCCCTGCGCCGTGAACTCGCCCTGATCCGCGCCGAGGTCGGGGCCGCCGGCCCCCGGCTGGGCGCCCAGCTGCGGATCAACTGCCTGACCATGTGCCAGAGCCTGGGCTTCCACCACACGATGGAGGACAACGGCATGTTCCCGGCGGTGGCGAAGGCCCACCCCGAGACCGCCGAGACCATCGCCCGCCTCAGCGCCGAGCACAAGGCGATCGAGCGGCTCCTGGAGCGCCTCCAGGACCTGCTGGGCGGCGCCGAGCCCACCACCGGCGCCCTCGCCGAGGAGGTGGACCGGCTGATCACCGAACTGGAGGCCCACCTCGACTACGAGGAGGAGCAGCTGGTGCCGATCCTGAACAGCTTCGCGCCGTAGGGGGCCGCTCCGCCGGGCGGGGCGGCCCCCTACGGCGGCGGCCGCGGACCCGAACGTCCGACCGCAGGGAATTCTGAATTTCGTATAAGCTGAAATCCTCTCAGTCCGAGGGGAGGCGCCATGTCCATCAGAGAGCGTCGGCGGCGGGCAACCATGCGCCGCAGGAACCAGTTGACAGTGCCTGCCGAGATCGTTGAGGCGCTGCACATCCGTGAAGGCGACGAGGTGGAGTTCACCGTCGACGCCAACGGCGACGTGCACCTCCGCGGCCTGATGGTGGTCCCCGCCGACCAGCGCTGGTACTGGACCGACGACTGGCAGCGGGGAGAGCGCGAGGCGAGCGAGCAAATCGAGGCGGGCGAGGGTGCCGTCTACGATCACGTTGACGCCATGTTCGATGATCTGGACAGGTGACCTGCGGTGCCGACCTTTGAGGTCCTTCCCCGTTTCAAGCGGGACTACAAGAACCTCACCAGGGAGCAGAAGGCTCGCTTCCGCAAGGTGGTCGCGGAGGAGTTCGTGCCCGACCTTGTGCGCGGCTCCTTTCGCCCTGGTCTACGGGTGAAGCGGGTGCAGGGCGTTGCCTCCGAGGTGTACGAGATGACATGGGCGCCGGACGGGCGGGCGACATGGCAGTACGGACGCGAGCAGCGCCCCGGGACTCCGCACGTCGTGTGGCGGAGGGTCGGAACGCACGCGGTCTTCAATCCCGGTCCCCCGTAGCCCGGCCTTCTCCTCGCACGACCGCGCGTCGGGGCCTACTGGTTCGTCCGCTCCAGCAGGAGTTGGAGGTGGGTGAACAGGCGCTGGGTGGGGTCGGAGAGGTCGATGCCGCTGACGGACTCCGCGCGGCGGACGCGGTAGCGCAGGGTGTTGGGGTGGACGTGCAGGCGGGCCGAGGCGGTGCGGACGTCGCCGAACTCCTCCAGGTAGGCCAGCAGCGAGGGCACCAGGTCGGAGTTGTGGGCGGCGTCGTGGGCGGCCAGGGCGCTGACCCTGGGGTCGCGCAGGGCGGGTGAGGCGCGCAGGTAGGCCAGGGTCTCGCTGATCAGGACCTGGGTGCGCACGTCCGACATGGTGGCGACGTCCTTGGCCAGGTCGCGGCCCATGGCGTCGAGGATCCGGTCGGCCTCGGCGCGGGAGTCCGCCACCTGGGCCAGGGAGTCCACCAGCGAACCCATCGCCCCCTGCACCGCCACCCCCAGCGTGGCGCGCGCCGCCTCCACGGTCTTGCGGGTCAGGGCCAGCACCGACGCCTCCGCCGAGGACTCCCCGGCCTCGGCCGCGCCGCGCGGGCCCCGCGCCAGGTCGGGCATCAGCACGTAGATGCGCCCGCCGATCGCCGTGACCAGCGAGCGGCGGCGGTAGGCGGCGGTGTGCACGGTGACGAGGTCCACAAGCCGGCGCCGGACGAGTTCGCGGCCCGAGGGGTCGCCGGGGTCGGCCGCCGCGCGCCGCGCCCCCGCCGCACCCGGCCCGCCCGCCGTGCCCGCCGGGCCGGCGGCCAGGGCGAACGCCACCACCAGGGCGGGGCGCTCGTGGCTCACCTCGATGGTGTCGGCCAGCGCGGCCGCCTCGATGCGCCCCTCCAGCAGGCTGGCCAGCAGGTCGTCGCGCAGCCGCAGGCCCACCGCCGTCTCCGTGCGGTGCCGCAGCAGGTGCAGGGCCGCCATGCGGGCGGCGCCCAGCAGCGCCTCCTCGGCGTTGGCGCTGAGCGGCTGGGCGCCCTCCTGCACCCAGATCGCGCCCAGCGGCTGGGTGCCCGCGTGGATGCCCACCGCCAGCCGGCGCCGGATGCCCAGCTCGGGGTGCTCGTCCACGCGCACGACCTCCTCGCCCGCGCGCAGCCGCGCGAACACCCCCCACTCCCGCAGCAGCGCCAGGTACTGCTCGGGTCCGCGACGACCCAGCACCGAGAGGCGGCGCAGTTCGTCGACCTCCTCGCCGCTGGAGTAGGCCAGCACCCGGCTCGCGGAGTCCTCGACGGTGACCAGGCCGCCGGTCAGCGCCGCGATCGTCTGGGCCAGGGAGAACAGGTCGCCGCCGGGCTCGCCGAGGCCGGTGTCGGCGGACAGGCGGGCGTCGTCCAGCACGCTGCGGCACAGGGAGTGCAGCTGGTCCCAGCGGACCTCGGGCCGTACCGCCAGCAGCGCCACCCCCGCCTCCTCGGCCACCGCGCCCAGCAGCGCGGACTCCTCGCCGCCGCGCCGGGCCGGGCCCGCCTGCCGCGCCCCGCCCCGGCCCGGCGGGGGGAGCGGGGGGCCGCCCGCGGCGACCTTGACCGCGACGGCCGCCGCGCCGCGCCGGGCGGCCGCGCGCACCAGGTGGCGGGCCGCGGCGCCGCGGGCGCCGATCAGCAGCACGAGGTCGCCGGGGGAGGCGTCGGGGTCGTCCTCGGGGTCGGCGAGCACCACGTCCTCCACCCGGGTGTCGAGGCCGCCGGGCGCGGCGAGGACGTCGACCAGCGGGTCGCCCACCGCCAGCAGCAGGCGGCGCAGCGGCACGCCGGCGCCGGTGTCCGGGGCTTCGGACGCGGCGGCGGGCGCGGAGGGGTCGGAGAGGCCGGACGGACGGGCGGGCGGTGGCGAGACGGAGTCCATGGTGGGTCCATTTTGTCGTATCGGCCAAGCGGACGGCGCGAACGTCGGACGGCCGCACAACGCCCGCCCCCCGCCCCCTCTCTTACGTTTGTGCAGTTCAACCAGGTCTTTCGCGGGAGGTCGCATGGACGCCGTCACGAACGTGCCCACGCCGGTCAACGAGCCGGTCCTGACGTACGCGCCCGGAAGCCCCGAGCGGGCCGAGTTGACCGCCGAACTCACCCGCCTGGCGAAGGAGCCCGTCGACCTGACGATGGCGATCGGCGGCGAGCGGCGGATGGGCGGCGGCGCGCGCGTGGACGTTGTGCAGCCGCACAAGCACGCCCACGTCCTGGGCACCCTGGGCACCGCCACCCAGGACGACGCCCGCGCGGCGATCGCCGCCGCCAAGGCGGCGGCGCCGGCCTGGCGGGCGATGCCCTTCGACGAGCGTGCCGCCGTACTGCTGCGCGCCGCCGACCTGCTGGCCGGGCCCTGGCGGCAGACCCTCAACGCCGCCACCATGCTCGGCCAGTCCAAGACCGCGATCCAGGCCGAGATCGACGCCGCCTGCGAGCTGATCGACTTCTGGCGCTTCAACGTCGCCTACGCCCGCCGCCTCATGGCCGAGCAGCCCCACAGCCCCGCCGGCCAGTGGAACCGCCTGGAGCAGCGGCCGCTGGAGGGCTTCGTCTACGCCGTGACACCGTTCAACTTCACCGCCATCGCCGGCAACCTGCCCACCGCCCCGGCGCTCATGGGCAACGTCGTGGTGTGGAAGCCCGCCGTCACCCAGCAGTTCTCCGCGCACCTGCTCATGGCCCTGCTGGAGGAGGCCGGCCTGCCGCCGGGCGTGATCAACATGGTCACCGGCGACGGGATCGCGGTATCGGAGGTCGCCCTGGCCGACCCCGATCTGGCCGGGGTGCACTTCACCGGCTCCACCCGGGTGTTCCAGCGGTTCTGGCGGACCGTGGGGGAGAACATCGCGACCTACCGCTCCTACCCCCGCATCGTCGGCGAGACCGGCGGCAAGGACTTCGTCGTCGCCCACGCCAGCGCCGACCCCGACGTGGTGCGCACCGCGATCGTGCGCGGCGCGTTCGAGTACCAGGGCCAGAAGTGCTCGGCGGCCTCGCGCGCGTTCGTCGCCCGCTCGGTGTGGGAGCGCATGCGCGACGACCTCGTCGCCGAGGTCGAGGCCCTGCCGATGGGCGACGTCACCGACCTGTCCAACTTCCTCGGCGCGGTGATCGACCGCCGCGCCTACGACCGCCTCGCCGGGGTGCTGGAGCGCGTGCACGCCGACCCCACCCTCACCGTGATCGCGGGCGGCACCTGCGACGACTCCACGGGCTACTTCGTGCGCCCCACCGTGGTGGTCGGCACCGACCCCGGCAACGACGTCTTCCGCACCGAGTACTTCGGCCCGATCGTCGCCGTGCACGTCTACGACGACGCCGACTACGAGCGGATCCTGGACGTGGTGGACCGCGGCTCGGCCTACGCGCTGACCGGCGCGGTGATCGCCAACGACCGCGCCGCCATCGCCGCCGCCCACGAGGCGCTGCGGTTCGCGGCGGGCAACTTCTACGTCAACGACAAGCCCACCGGCTCGGTGGTGGGCCAGCAGCCCTTCGGCGGCTCCCGCGCCAGCGGCACCAACGACAAGGCCGGCAGCGCGCAGAACCTCGCCCGCTGGACCAGCCCGCGCTCCATCAAGGAGACGTTCGTCCCGCCGACGGCCTCGCGCCACCCCCACCAGGGCTGAGCCCGACCCCGGCCGCGGCCGGGGCGGGGCGCCCGCCCGCCCCGCCCCGGCCGGCCCACGAGCACGAAGGGAAGACCGCACATGCTCCGCACCGCACTGCTGGCCGCCGGGCGCTCCCGCGCCTGCCGCGCGGCCGTGGAACGCGCGCCGGTGACGCGCGAACTGGTGGCCCGGTACGTGGCCGGGTCCACCCTGGAGGAGGCGCTCGGCGCGGTCGAGGCGCTGGCCGCCGACCGCGAGGTCACGCTCGACCACCTGGGCGAGGACGTCACCGACGCCGCGCGGGCGCGTGCCACCGTCGACGCCTACACCCGGCTGCTGGCCGAACTCGCCCGCACCGGCCTGGCCGCCCGCGCCGAGGTCTCGGTGAAGCTGTCGGCGGTGGGCCGGCTGCTGCCGCGCGACGGGGAGAAGATCGCCCTGGACAACGCCCGCCGCATCTGCGCGGCCGCGGCCGAGGCGGGCACCGCGGTGACCCTGGACATGGAGGACCACACGGCGGTGGACGCCACCCTGGGGATCCTGGCCGCCCTGCGGGCGGACTTCCCCTCGACGGGCGCGGTGCTCCAGGCCTACCTGCGCCGCACCGAGGCCGACTGCCGCGACCTCAGCGGCGCGGGGTCGCGGGTGCGGCTGTGCAAGGGCGCCTACGACGAGCCGGAGTCGGTGGCCTACCGCGACCGGCGCGAGGTGGACCGGTCCTACGTGCGCTGCCTGCGGATCCTCATGCGCGGCACCGGCTACCCCATGGTGGCCACCCACGACCCCCGGCTCGTCGCGATCGCCGGCCGGCTCGCCGAGGACGCCGGCCGCGGCCCCGCCGACTACGAGCACCAGATGCTCTACGGCGTGCGCGACCGCGAGCAGCGGCGCCTCGCCGCCGAAGGCCGGCGGATGCGGGTGTACGTGCCCTACGGCGACGAGTGGTACGGCTACTTCATGCGCCGCCTCGCCGAGCGCCCGGCCAACGTGGCGTTCTTCGCGCGCTCGCTGCTCAGCCGGGGCTGAGCCGGGGCCGCCCCGGCGGGCCGGGGCGCCCGGGCCGTGCCGGGCGCCCCGGACGCGGGGTCAGAACGGCCGGTCGCCCACGATCGCGACGCGCTCGGCCACGCGCCGGTGCGGGTGGTAGTCGTTCACCGCGTAGTGCTGGGTGGCGCGGTTGTCCCAGAAGGCGATGGAGTCCTTGCGCCACTGGAAGCGCACCTGGTACTCGGGTACGTGCGCCTGCTGGAACAGAAAGCGCAGCAGCCGGTCGCTCTCCTCGGGCGCCATGCCCAGGATGCGGGTGGTGAAGGAGACGTTGACGAACAGGGTCTTGCGGCCGGTCTCGGGGTGGGTGCGCACGACCGGGTGGTGCACCGGCGGGAACCGGTCCTGCCACTCCAGCAGCTTCTCGTGGCCGAGGAACCGGGCGAACCCGGGGATGACGTCGTGCTCGGCGACCGCGCCGTCGATGCGCTCCTTGACCTCGTCGGGCAGGTTGTCGTAGGCGGCGCCCATGTCGGCCCACATGGTGTCGCCGCCCTGCGGCGGGACCTCGACCAGCCGCAGGATCGCGCCCATGGCGGGGGCCTCGCGCCAGGTGACGTCGGTGTGCCAGACGTTCTCGTAGCTCGGCGGCATGTCGCCCTTGGCGAAGCGGGCGATGTGGGCGTCCTCGCCCTGGTCGATGAACGGGTTGGTCTCCAGCTCGCCCCACATGCGGGCGATCTCCTGCTGACGCCGGGCGGTGATGGGCTGGTCGCGGAAGAAGACGACCTTGAACTCCAGCAGCGCGCGGTGGATCTCGGCGCGCAGCTCCTCGCTGATGGGCTCGCGCAGGTCGACGCCGTGGATCTCGGCGCCGATGACCCGGCCCAGTGGGCGGACCTCGAAGGCGGTGTAGGGGCGCTCCTCGGCGCCCTCGGGCAGCCGGCGCAGGACGCGGGGGCCCTCGACGACGGCGTCGTCGACGCAGCGGGCCTCGC
The DNA here is from genome assembly GCF_013410565.1 of Streptomonospora nanhaiensis. Classification (NCBI taxonomy): domain Bacteria; kingdom Bacillati; phylum Actinomycetota; class Actinomycetes; order Streptosporangiales; family Nocardiopsidaceae; genus Streptomonospora; species Streptomonospora nanhaiensis. The sequence continues at coordinate 2,756,448 of NZ_JACCFO010000001.1, read as the reverse complement.
GCAGCGCGCGCGCCGCGGGGGCGGGGGTGGTCCCGGTGGTGAGGACGGTCATGCGTGCACTCTCCTTCGCGGTGTCTGGTGAGTGGTGTCGGTGACGTGCGCCTGCGTGGTGGTGTGCGGCCGTGCCGCCCCACCGCCGCACGCGCGAGGGCCGCGCGGCGGCGGTGGCCGCAGGGTGGTGCCGGACAGGAGTGGAGGGCGGGCGGTCGGGATAGGCGGACGGGATCGGGACGGGCCGGGCCGGCGCCGGCCGGCGCGGGGCCGCGCCGGGGGAGGCGGTCCGCCGCGGCGCGGCGGGACGGGCGAACGCGGCGGGGCGCGGCACCGGCGGATCGTCACTTCAGGAAAGCAGAAAGCGACCGTGTGTCGTCGGAGTCGTCCACAGGCAGGACCCGTGGCGGGGCCACCGGGTGGCCGGGTGGTACCGCGGCGCGGAGCGCGGTGAGAGGGTCAGGCGCGGGGCGGAGAGCCCAGGCGCCCGCGGCGACACAGCAGGGCGGCGGTGCCGCGGCGCGCCCCGATGCGGATTTCGGGCCGGAAGCTGGCCAGGGGGAACCGGGGCGGCGTGAACATGGTCTGAGGATGCGGACAGCGCGGGGCCGCTGTCAACCCCCACCCCCGCCTCCTACCACGCCCCGGGGGCCGCCCGCACCCGTCGAGTCCGACCCGTGACGTTCGCGGGGAACCAGCGGGCGGGGCCGTGCGTTACGTTGAGGGCACACAGGTCACGCCCTGGAAAGGCTTGCGCAGACATGCAGATTAGGAGTTCCAACCCCGTTCTCAAACGGGCCGTGCGGTCCGGCCGCGCCGGCTATGGGCAGTCGTACCAGGCGCCGTACGGCCAGGGCGGGCCCTACCAGCAGGGCTACCAGCAGCCCTACGGCCAGCCCGGCTACCCCCAGCCCGGGTACCCCCCGCAGGGCTACGGCTACCCGCAGCCCGGCCAGGCCCCCTACGGCCAGCCCGGCTACGGCGCGCCCTCGGCCGCCGACCGCCTGACCATCGACGACGTGGTGGTGCGCAGCGCCATCACCATCGGCATGGTCATCCTGACCGCCGTGCCGACCTACCTCATCACCGTCGCGGGCAACCCGCTCGGCATGGGGCTGGCGATCATCGGCGCGATCGGTGCCTTGATCCTGGGCCTGGTCATCGGCTTCCGGCAGTCCACCAACCCGGCGCTGATCCTGGTCTACGCCGCGCTGGAGGGCCTGTTCGTCGGCGGCCTCAGCGGCATCCTCGAACTCTCGCTGGCGGCGTCGTCGGGCTCGGCCATCGGCTCGCTGGTCACCCAGGCGGTCTTCGCCACGCTCATCACCGCCGGCGCGGTGCTGGCCGTCTACCGGTTCCGCATCATCCGCGTGACCAACACCTTCGTCAAGGTCGTCACGGCGGCGGCGCTGGGCCTGCTCGTGCTGCTGCTGGTCAACCTGGTGGCGGCGCTGTTCATCCCGGGCGGCCTGGGGCTGCGCGAACCCTCCCTGCTGGGCCTGGGCATCTCGCTCATCGCGGTCACCCTGGCCGCGGCCATGCTGATGATCGAGTTCCGCGGCATCGAGGACGCCCTGAACATGGGCCTGCCGCGCAAGTTCTCCTGGCAACTGGCCTTCGGCCTGACCGTCACGCTGGTCTGGCTCTACATCGAGATCATCCGGCTGATCTGGATCATCCGCTCGCTGTTCAGCGAGTGACGCCCGCCCCGCGGGCCGCACCGGCGGCCCGCTCCGGGCGCGCACACCACGGCGCCCCGTCCGGTTCGTCCGGACGGGGCGCCGTCGTCGTGTCGGGCGGCCGCGCGGGCGGCCCGCACCGTGCTCACGGGCGTGTCTCGGTCATCAGGGGCGCTGCCTCGGTACGAAGGACCGGTTGCGCCGGCGCCGGTCGTACTCCTGGACGATCGCCTGGGCGTAGCCGTGACTGAGGTTGTACTCGTCGGCCAGCCAGTTGGAGCGTTCCAGGCAGCGGGACAGACCGGGGCCCTGTTCGAGCGTGTCGAACCACTCGCTGAGTTCGCGGCCGGTGACGGTCGGGATCCGGGCGATCAGTTGCGCGTGCGTCTCCGGCGAGTGGGTTACCGACATTGGCACCTCCATAGGTGGGTGGCACTTACCTGCGACACTGCAACAGGATCACGGTTGGGACAAGACCCTCAGCCGGGCTTTTACGTCCGGATTTGTCGGTCGGCCGTCCCGGTTCCGTCACTCACCGTTCGCGCCGCGGCCATCCGCGGGTGCCGGAGGCCCGGCGTGGCCGGGCCTCCCGCGCCGCCCGCGCCCGCGGGGCGCGGCGGAAGGGAAGGCCCGGCGCCGGGCGCGCGCCGCGATGATCGATCACCGTGGGCGCGGTGCGGCGATCAGCTCAGCCGCTCGTAGACCGCCGCCATGCCCTGGCCGCCGCCCACGCACATGGTCTCCAGGCCGAAGGTCTTGTCGTGGAAGTCCAGGCCGTTGAGCAGCGTGGTGGCGATACGGGCCCCGGTCATGCCGAAAGGGTGGCCCACGGCGATGGCGCCGCCGTTGACGTTGAGCTGGCGGTCGATGTCGATGCCCAGGTCGTCGGCCGAGGGCAGCACCTGGGCGGCGAACGCCTCGTTGATCTCGACCAGGTCGATGTCGCCGATGCTCATGTTGGCGCGGGCCAGGGCCTGGCGCGACGCCTCGACCGGGCCCAGGCCCATGATCTCCGGCGACAGCGCGCTGACCCCGGTGGAGACGATGCGCGCCAGCGGGGTGATGCCGAGCTGGGCGGCCTTGGTGTCGCTCATGATCACCAGCGCAGCGGCGCCGTCGTTGAGCGGGCAGCAGTTGCCCGCCGTCACGGTGCCGTCGGGGCGGAAGACCGGCTTGAGTTCGGCCACCTTCTCGTAGGTGGTGCCGCGCCGCGGGCCGTCGTCGGTGTCGACCACGGTGCCGTCGGGCAGCGTGACGGGCACGATCTCCCGGCTCCAGAACCCGTTGTCGATCGACTTCTCGGCGAGGTTCTGGGACCGCACGCCGAACTCGTCCTGGCGCCGCCGCGACACCCCGCGCAGCTGCGCGACGTTCTCGGCGGTCTGGCCCATGGCGATGTAGACATCGGGCAGCCGGCCGTCCTCGCGCGGGTCGCGCCAGGGCGGCGCCCCGCCCTCGGCGCGCTTGGCGGTGCGCTCCTCGGCGTCGGTGAAGACAGGGTTCTTGGTGTCGGGGAGGGAGTCGCTGTTGCCCTTCACGAACCGGCTGACCATCTCGACGCCGGCGGAGACGAACACGTCGCCCTCGCCGGCCTTGATGGCGTGGTAGGCCATGCGGGTGGTCTGCAGCGACGAGGAGCAGTAGCGGGTCACGGTGGCCCCGGGCACACCGTCGAGCCCGAGCTGGACGGCGATGACGCGCGCCAGGTTGTGCCCCTGCTCGCCGCCGGGCAGCCCGCAGCCGAGGAGCAGGTCCTCGACGTCCGCGGGGTCCAGCTGGGGAACCTTGGCGAGCGCGGCGGTGATGACCTGCGCGGCGAGGTCGTCGGGCCGGATGTCCTTCAAGGAGCCCTTGAAGGCGCGCCCGATGGGAGAACGCGCGGTCGCGACGATGACGGCTTCGGGCATGTTCGCGGCCTTTCTCAGCGGAACACGATGTGACCGACCAGTAGGTCGGTCGGTGTTACAGGAAGGCTAACCGAGCCGGCCACGGAGTGGGGTGCCGAGGTCCCGTGTCGCGCTGCGCGGCCCCCGCGGGCGTCCGGCCCGCCGCCGCCCACGGCGGGGCGGGGCGGGGCGCGCCGCGCGGGCGGGCTCAGCCGGCGGCCGAGGACCCGCTGACCTCGTGTTCGGCGGTGTCGTCGTCCTCGACCGCGACCGGCGGGGCCCCGGTGCCGGGGGCGACCTCCTCGGTGCGGGGCCGGCGGCGCATGAGGGTGGCCCAGCGGCCCCGGGGGCCGCGCTCGCGGCCGCCGACCCGGGCCCGGCTGACCTCGCTGCCGCCGGTCTCGGCGGCCGCCACCGCCGCCCGGTGCACGGGCAGCACGTCCTCGCCGAGGGGGGACTCCAGCCGGTCCGCCGGCTCGGGCAGCAGGCCCAGGGCCGCGCACGCCGAGGGCAGGACGGCGGCCGCCGCGTGCGCGTACCCCCGGGCGGAGGGGTGGAACCGGTCGGGGCCGAACAGCTCGTCGGGGCGGGCCAGAAAGTCCTCGGCCAGCAGGCTGCCCAGCGACACCGTGCGCCCGCCCGCCTCGACGACGCCGATGGTCTGCGCGGCGGCGAGCTGGCGCGAGGCCCGCCGGGCGATGTAGCGCAGCGGCTGGCCGATGGGCTGCACCGTGCCGAGGTCGGGGCAGGTGCCCACCACCACGGCGGTGCCCATGCCCACCAGTTCGCGCACGACCTCCTGGAGGTGGCGCACGGAGTCGGCCGGGCGCATGCGGCGGATGACGTCGTTGGCGCCGATGAAGATGACCGCGAGGTCGGGCGCGCGCTTGCGCCGGCGCAGCTTCTCCAGCTGCTCGTGCAGGTCGGCCGAGGTGGCGCCGACCTTGGCCACCCGGCGCAGCCGCACCGGGCGGTCGGCCACCGCCGCGATGCCCGAGGCCAGCATGCTTCCGGGGGTCTCCAGGGGGTCGGCGACGGCGTAGCCCGCGGCCGTGGAGTCGCCCATCATGGCGAACAGCAGCGGGGTGCCGGTGCCCTGTCCGTAGACGCCGTCGGCCTTGGGCGGCTGCCACTTGGTGAAGCCGATGGCGTGCACGGCCATGCGCGCCTGGAGGTAGAGGAGCCCCACGGTGGTGGCGCCCAGCAGGGTGATCCCGCCACCCCCGAACGCGGTCGCCGTGGCGATCCTGCGGGCGCGTGCGGCGCGCAGCACCATGTCCGCCTCCCTGGGTCGAGCGGTCACGGTCCGCCCCGGCAGACCGCGTCCGGTCGGCCCGCGCGGCCGTCGCGCCCGGACGGGGTGCCGTTTCGGTGTGCCCGGTTTGTTCGTCTTCGCGTATCCGTGGACTCAACGGCCGTCCTGTAAGCGGTTGTTCCCGTTCGCCGCACGGTTCACATGACGTGCGCCGATCCGCCTCCGGCGTGTCACCGCCGCTTCAACGGGGTAGCAAGGGAGCCCGGCGGGCGGTCCGGCGCCCTCGCCGGGGCCCCTCGGCCACCACCGCGCGGTCCCGGTTCCGTTGCTGGTCACCGGGTGCGGGGCGGGGCGGCGCGCCCGTTAGAGTCGGGGCACGGCCCAGCGGCGCGCAGGAGGCGCCGCGGCCGGGCGACGGCGCCGTAGTGAGAAAGGTTCAGCGATGCGGGTCCACAACTCTTTGATCGAACTGGTGGGGAACACCCCGCTGCTGCGGCTGAACAAGGTGACGAGCGGGCTCGCCCCCACCGTGCTGGCCAAGGTCGAGTACTTCAACCCGGGCGGGTCGGTCAAGGACCGGATCGCCCTGCGCATGGTCGAGGAGGCCGAGAAGGCCGGCAAGCTGCGCCCCGGCGGCACCATCGTCGAGCCGACCTCCGGCAACACCGGTGTGGGGCTGGCGATCGTCGCCGCCGAGAAGGGCTACCGCTGCGTCTTCGTGTGCCCCGACAAGGTGGGCTCGGACAAGCTCGCCGTGCTGCGCGCCTACGGCGCCGAGGTCGTGGTCTGCCCCACCACCGTGGCGCCCGAGCACCCCGACTCCTACTACTCGGTCTCCGACCGCCTGGCCCAGACCATCCCCGGCGCCTGGAAGCCCGACCAGTACAGCAACCCGGGCAACCCGGAGTCGCACTACCGCTCCACCGGCCCGGAGATCTGGGAGCAGACCGAGGGGCGCATCACCCACTTCGTGGCCGGTATCGGCACGGGCGGCACCATCACCGGCACCGGCCGCTACCTCAAGGAGGTCTCCCAGGGGCGGGTGAAGATCATCGGCGCCGACCCGGAGGGCTCGGTCTACTCCGGCGGCACCGGCCGCCCCTACCTGGTCGAGGGCGTCGGCGAGGACATCTGGCCGCAGACCTACGACCCCGCCGTCTGCGACGAGGTCATCGCGGTCAGCGACAAGGAGTCCTTCCTGATGACCCGGCGCCTGGCCCGCGACGAGACGCTGCTGGTGGGCGGCTCCTGCGGACTGGCCGTGGTCGCCGCCCTGCGCGTGGCGGCCACCGCCTCGCCCGAGGACGTCATCGTGGTGCTGCTGCCCGACGGCGGGCGCGGCTACCTCGGCAAGATCTTCAACGACGAGTGGATGGCCGACTTCGGGTTCCTGGCCGAGGAGACCGAGGAGGCCACGGCGGGCGACGTGCTCGCCGCCAAGGGCCGCGACCTGCCCGACTTCGTGCACATCCACCCGCACGAGTCGGTGGGCACGGCGGTGTCGATCATGCGCGAGTACGGGGTCTCGCAGCTGCCCGTCATGAAGGAGGAGCCCCCGGTCATGGCGGCCGAGGTGGTCGGCGCGGTCGCCGAGCGCGACGTGCTCGACGCGCTGTTCCACGGGCGCGCCAACCTGGACGACCCGGTCGAGGGGCACATGGGCGCCCCGCTGCCCGTGGTGGGCTCGGGCGAGCCGGTCAGCCGCTGCGTGGAACTGCTCCAGGAGTCGGGCGCGGTGGTGGTGCTGATGGACGGCAAGCCATCAGGGCTGCTGACCCGCCAGGACGTGCTCGCGCACCTGTCGCTGTAGCGCCGGCCGACCGGGCGAGCGGCACCCGGCCGCTCGCCCGGTCGCCGGGGCCGGGGATAATACGCTGCATCCCGTCACTACCGGCCAGTAGATGTGGGGATGCGGGTGTCACGACTGGTCTCCTGGACGCTGCGCGCACTGTGGTCCTGGGCGCGGCGCAACGCCGACGTCCGCGCGGGCTCGCGCGCCGCGCGCCGCTTCGCCGCCTACGGGCCCGGCACCTCCATCGCCTTCCCGCCCGCCACGATCTTCGGCGAGCCGTGGATCGAGCTGGGCGCCCACACCCTGCTGGGCGCCGACATCACGCTCACGGCCGGCATGGTGCCGGGCCTGGACCTGGGTCCGCGCCCGCTGATCCGGATCGGCGACGGCTGCACGATCGGGCGCGGCTCCCACGTGGTGGCCCACCGCTCGATCGAGGTCGGCGACGACGTGTTCACCGGCCCCTACGTCTACATCACCGACCAGAACCACGTGTACGCCGACATCGACGTGCCCGTCGGCCGCCAGTGGCCCGCCGACGCCCCCGTCCGCATCGGCGCCGGCACCTGGATCGGCGCCAACGCCGTGGTGCTGCCCGGCGCCCGGCTGGGCCGCAACTGCGTGGTCGCCGCCAGTTCGGTGGTGCGCCCCGGCGACTACCCCGACTACAGCGTGATCGCCGGGGTGCCCGGGCGGATCGTGCGCCGCTACGACCCCGAGGCCGGGTGGGTGCCGCCCCTGCGCGGCAGCGGGACCGTCCGGCCCGCCCCCTCCCTCGACGGCGGCGGTGTTGCCCCGCCGGAGGTGTGATACGCGTCCCGCCGGGCGGTTGCCGGTGGTCGGGGCGGGGTGGGGCGCGCCGCGCGGGAGTACTCTCGATGACCGCGGAGCCGATGATCGCGGGGGGCGGCCATGGACGGGGTTGACGGGCAGGGGCGGGTGGCGGTGCCGCCGGGACCGGACGGGCCGCAGGAGGTCTTCGTTGTCTTCGCCGAACTGCGGCGCTCCCACGGACCCTCCAACGCCGAGCTGGCGCGGGCCGTCGAGGAGGACCTGGACCGGCGCCTGGGGCACGCCGCGGCCCTGTACGGGGACGGCCGGTTCGCCGACGTCTACCGGTGGGCCGACAGCGCGGCCGCCGGCGTGAAGGCGCTCGCGGAGCCCGGCCTGCCCGTCCGCTACGCACTGGAGGCCGCGTTCACGGCCGGGAGCAGCGCCCTGCACCTCGACCGCCTCGACGACGCCTACCGGCACCTGACGGCGGCCCACCGCCTGGCGCACGCGGTGGGGGCGCCTCCCCGAGGCGGAGCGCCGCCTCCTCGCCCAGCGGGTGGCCACGGAGCTGACCGCGCTGCGGGACCGGCTCGTGGCGCGCTCCGACCTGCCCACGCCGTGGGCCAGGTCGGCGGCGCTGGACATGGTGCGCGCGCTGCGCGTCGACGCGCTGCTGCCGGAGACCGCCGACCCCCGCCGGGCGCGCGGGTGGCGCGTCCGGCTGCTGCACCTCCAGGCGCGGACCCTGGCGGAGGCGGAGGCCGTCGGCCCGCGCCGGACGGCCTACCGGGCGCTGCGCATGACCGCGGCGCGGCTGCTCGCCGACCCGGACCTGGGGCCCGGCGCCGCCAACCTGCCCGAGGCGCTCGACGCCTTCGGCAAGGCCATCCGGGAGTGGCGGAGCGCGGGGGAGACCGACAGCCGCGTCGAACTGATCGCCCTGGCCGGCCAGTTGCGCACCGCCGCCGACCTGATCACCCGCGCGCCGGTCCGAGCGAGCGGCATGGACGTGGTCGACGTCCAATTGGCCCTGCGCGAGGTGGCGCGGCACCTGGCCGACGGGTACCGGACCCGGGCGGACACCCTGACCGCCGACCTGGCCGCGGCCGAGCGGGGCCGGGAGGCCGCCGACACCGCCGACACCGCGCGGAGTACCGCCGGCACGGAAACGCTCCGCGCCGAGCGGGACGCCGCGCTCGCGGCCCACCGCGAGTGGTGCAGGACCGCGTGGGAGGCCGGCCGCGCAGCGGGGTCAAGCGGCAAGCCCCACCTGGCCGACTCCTACGACTACCTGCGGGCCCTGGCGTGGGCGGGACCCAAGGGGTGGGCCGAGGCCCAGGAGCGGTTCGACGCCCTTCCCCGAGGCATCGAGGGCGCGTTCGGGGCCGAGGACCCCCGGGCGGCCGGGGCCGCCGAACTGCTGGCGTCGATGGCCTACGCCCGCTCCCGCGAGCACCTGGAGGACGGTGAACCGCGCGAGGCGCTGGCGGCGGTCCGCGAGGCCATCCGCCATCAGCGCGAGCTGATGGGGATCAAGGGGGAGCTGCCCCGGGGCGAGCGCCGCGCCACGCTGCCGCAGGGCGAGCGGCTCACGGAGAACCGGTTGCGCCTGATTGAGATGGAGCACACCATGCGGCGTGCGCTCAAGGCGCACGCGGCCGTCGGCGAGGCCGAGCGGGCGCCGCTCCTCTCGGGCGTCCGGGTGGCGCGCGCCATCGCCGACCGCCATGGGCGGGACCGCAAGGAGAAGACGCGGCTGCGCGTAACCGGCGCGCCGGGGGACTCCCGGCGCGCCTCCTCCGCGGAGGTCAGCCGCGTCCCGCACCCGAGCAGGGTGGCGGCGGCCCGCGCCCGGTGAGGCCCGCCGCCGTATGATTCAGGTTCGCCCAGCGCAGCGGAGGTCGGGGAATGGCGGCGGATGACGACCGGGAGCGGGCCGAGATCGCGAGAGCCCGCGACTTCCAGCGCGACGCCCTCGACCGCGTGGGCCGCGTCCGCACCACGGCCGACGTGGCGGCGCTGGGCGAGGCCCTGAACCAGGCCGTGCTGCACGCCCGGAGGCTGCTTGGCCACGGCGACCACGCCGCCGCCCAGGCGTGGGCCGACGGCGTGGTGGAGGCGGCCGCCCACCAGGCGGCCGGCGACCCCGGCGGCGGCCGGTACCCCTACCAGCACGCCACCGCACACCTGGTCCGGGGGCTCGGCGCCACGGGCGCGGGCAGGGTCGTCCAGGCCGCCGACGACCTGGCCGACGCCTACCGGATGCTGCGCGACCCCGCCGTGCCCTGGCCCCGGGAAGCCGTGCGGGACGGACTTATCGGTGAGGCCGCGACCGCTCTCCTGGACCTCTATGAGCACTGCCACCGCGAGGCGCTCGGCGTCGACGGCGATGCCGCCCGAAGCTACCGCGAGAACGCCGAGTGGGCACTGAACGAGGCGGTGTCCCTGGAGGAGCGCGCGGTGGACGGGCCCCGGTGGCGGCTGGCGCTCGCCGAGCGGCTGCTGGACCGGGTCGACCGGGTCGAGGACGCGCAGGGCCGGGCCCGGCTGCTCAACGGCGCCGAGGCGCTCACCGAGCGGACCGACGACGTCCTCGCGCCGGCCGACCGCGAGGCGCTGCGCTACCTCAGCGCCCGCACCTACCGCCAGAGCATGGAGTGGCACACCGAGGCCGGGACGCGGTTCGCCGGCGCGGAGCTCGCGGAGAACGCCGCGCACTTCGCCCAGCGCGCGGGTGAGCTGGAGGGCCGCCCCGACCTCGAGCCCCGCGTCCGGCGCGAGCTGAACCTGGCGCTGCGGGAGAGCCTGACGGCCTACGCCGGAGGGCTGTGGCTGGACGCCCAGGCCCTGTCCGAGGCGGGCATGACGGCGGCCGAGCAGTTCCGGCGGCGCCGCGAGGCGCTCCAGGAGGCATGGCGGATCGGCCGCGAGTTCGAGGCGCCCGACGCGGCGCGCACCCTCGCCGACGGCTACGCCTATCTGCTGGCCGCGGCCGAGAGCGGCCGGGACCCCGCTCCCGAGGAAGCCTCCCACCTGGCCGAACTGCCCAAAGGCCTGCTCAGGCGGTTCGGCGCCCAGGACCACCGCGCCCCCACCGCCGCGGCGGTGCTCTACGCGGTCGAGGCCAGGCGGGCGGGCCGGCTGCTCGCCGAGGCGCGGACCCTGTTCGGGGACGCGGGCCGGCTGCGCCGGGAGCAGCGGCACGACTCCGCCCGGGCGGCCGGTGCCAAGGCGAGGGCGGCTGTCGAGGGCGCGCGGAAGGCGGTCGACCGGGCGGAGCGGCACCACCGGTTCGCCGCGAAGGCCGAGAAAGCCGCGGCCCCCGCCGGTCGTCCCGCCGCCGAGCGGGCCCGCGAACTCCAACCCGCCGCCGAGCGCGTCCGCGAACTCGACGGCCTGCGGGCGGAGACGGCCCGGCTCGCCGAGCGCGCGGCGCGCGGCGGCGGGCTCCCGTCGGCGATGGCCGGGCGCGCCGCCGCCGCGAAGCCGGGCATGGCCGGGCGGAGGGCCGCGACGGGTACCGCCGCCGGCCGCCGCCCCGCACCGACGGACCCCGCGGCCGTGGCGCGGGGGTCCCGGATCCGCCACGGCTGAGGCGGCGCCGGGTTGCCGCGCGCGGCGTCCGCGCGGCCCGGCCCTATGCTGTTGGCGCCCTATCAGCGAGCGGCGGAAGGCGGGCCATGGCGGCGGACGGGGAGGACCGGGAGAGAGCCGAGATCGCGGCGGCACACGCGTTCACCAACCGGGCGTGGGAGATCCGCGACTCGGACGCACCGGACCGCCTGCTGATCGAGGCCACCACCGGACTCGTGCGCGGCGAGGACCTGCTGCGGGACGGACACCCCGAGGCCGCGCTGGCCTGGGTCGAGGGCGTGCTCGACGCCACGTCGGGCCTCCACGGACCCCGTTCCAGGGCGTGCGGACCTCCGCCACCCTGGCCGCCGGCCACGCGCTGGTCGCCGTCGGCAAGGACGTCCTGGAGCGGTACGGGCCCGGCGGCGCGGCTCTGCGCATGGCCGAGGCCGCCCAGTACCTGCGGATCGGCTACCGGATGCTGCGGGACAGCGCCCACTCCTGGCCGCCGGACCGGCGTGACGCCCTCGTGCCGCAGGTCCTCACCGACATCCTGGACCTGCACGCCTGGCAGCACACGGCCGCGGCCGAGATCGGCGACACGGGTGCGGCACACCAGTTCCGGATGAGCGCCCAGACCCTGCTGGGCGCGATCACCGACACCGAGCGGCGCGCCGCCCAAGGCCCCCAGGGCCTGCTCCTCCTGGCCACGGCGCTGCTCGACCGCGCGGAGGCCACCGAGGACGCCCACGCCCGCTACGACCTCGCGGTGGCGGCCAAGGACCTCACCGCCGAACCCGACGACCTCGCGACCACCCCCCAGGAGTTCGGGCGCCGGATCGCGCTCGCAGGGGCCACGCGGATATGGCTGGAGGCGTCGCGGGAGACCGGCAAGGAGGTTCCCGCGGCCCTCCTCGCCAAGATGTCCGAGGAGTTGGGCGACACGCACAGCGAGCTCGCCGCGAGCCGGGACGTCCACGAGTTGGCGTATGCCAGGGCGGTCGGGCTGCTGCTCCGCGAGGTGCAGACGGCGCGTGTGGCCGCCGCCGACGTGATCCTGCGCGCAGGGGACCAGGGCAGCGTGCCCCCCTCCCGAAACGGGCACGAGGCCGGGGCCGGCTCCCCGGAGGACAACCGCGCCGGCCTGAGCGGGCTGCGAAGCAGCCGGCGAGAGCAGTTGCGGCAGGCCTGGGAGTTGAGCCGCACCTACGAGCTCACGAAGGACTCGCCGCGGCTGCTCGCCGACTCCTTCGCCTACCTGATGGCGCTGGCCGAGGGCGCTCCTCCCGATTGGGACGTGGCCGAGCGCGAGTTCGCCGTCCTGCCCGGGGCACTCCGTGAGAACCTGCCGCGCGGCGACCAGCGGCCCCGCCTGGCGGCGGAAGCGCTGTACGCCATGGCGGCCGAGCGCGCCCGCGGCCACCTCGCCGACGGCGAGGTGGCCGCCACCGCCGCGAGGGCCCAGCGCGCCTCCCGCCGGGCGCGGGACCTGATCGCCGTCGCCGAGCACTACCACGCCGAGGCCGGCGCGGCCCCGTCCGCCGCCGCATCCGGCGCCGGACGGCCGACCGCCCAGCCGGCCGGCGGACCGCTCGATCCCGCCGCACTGCTCGCGGCGCCGCCCGACCGGGCGGCGGACCGGGCCGCCGACCGGCGGCGCGCCGAACTCGCCGAACTGCGCACCCGGGTCGAGCACCTGGAGAAGGGGCGGCACGCGCCGCCGGGCGTGCGCCGGGCGGTGGCCGCGAGCCGGAAGCGCGACGGCGCGGCGCGGGGCTGGAGGGCGCGCACGCGCGGGCCGCGCGAGCCCCTGAGCGGGGTGACGGCCGACAGCGCCCTGCCCGCGAAGGGCCGGCTGGGCCGGATGAGCGCCACAGCGGCGCCCGCCGCCCGCACCACGCCCGCGTCGGGGCCCGGGCCGCCCGCCTGGGCGGCTGAGGCCCCGGCCGTCGTATCCGGGCCGCCGGTCCGGGGTGCGGCGTGGCGACGCTCACCCCGGTGCGGCCGCCACCAGCGGGAACCGCCGCGCGCGGCCGCCGGTCGGAGGGGAGGGCGCCCCGTCGGGGGCGCCGTGCGCGGGGGAGAGCACCGCAGGACCAGGGGGAGTGGACAGCGTATGGCGGAGCATGCCGAGGGGCCGCGGCCCGGGGACGGCGAGCCGGTCAACCACCTTGAGGGCGGGCGGCTGCCGGGGGAGGGGTACCCCCGGACCGAGGCGCAGTGGGCCGCCCTCGGCGACGATTTGGACCGGCGGGTGCAGTACGCGGCGGAACTGTACGCGCGCGGCGACTACCTCAACGCGCGCCAGTGGGCCAGCGACGCGGGCTTCGCCAGCTCGGCCTACGGCGACGGCCGGCTGGAGGTGTACGCCATCGAGGCGTACCTGCTCGCCGGGCGCAGCGCCATGGCGCTGGGCGACCTGTACGGGGCCTACCTGGGGCTCACCGGGGTCTACGCGCAGTTGGCCGAAGGCGGCGGGGTCCTGCCGGACACCGAGCGGCGGGTCCTCGCCGACACGGTCCGCGCCGACCTGCGGCGCCTCCAGTCCCGATGCGAGGAGGCCGCCCGCACGGCTCCGACCGGGTACGCCGTCGGCCACCTCCGCTCGGCTGTGGAGATCGAGCGGCTGCTCGCCGCTCCCGCCGACCGGCGGCGGCTCCAGGACCTGCGCATCGAGCTGCTGCGCCGGCAGGCGGAGTGGGCGGGGACCATGCCGGACTCTCCGCAGCGCGCCCGCCTGGAGGACGCCGCGCTGCGGACCGCCGCCGACGTGCTGGACGGCGCCGACCTCGGCCTGGCCGGACCCGAGCTGCGCCCGGTGGCGCACACCTACGCCGCGCTGGCGCGGCGGCGGATGGCGCAGGGCGCCTTCGGTGAGGAGGCGGAGCTGAAGGACCTCGCCGATCGGCTGCGCGACGCCGTGCGGTACCTGGACCGCGGTGACCCCCCGGGGCGGCCCGGCCCGCAGACCGTCGAGGCGTACCTGGCCGTGCGCGACACCGCGCAGCGGTACGCCGAAGGGCTGGCCGGACTGGTGCTGGAGGACACCGCGAGCGCGGACGACGCCTACGCGCAGACACGGGACGGCGCGGCCCGCAGAGCGGAGGCGCGGGAACGCCGCGACCTGCTGCGGGAGGCGTGGGGCATCAGCCGGGAGGTGGAACCCGACCCCGCGCGGCGCGCGGCCGACTCCTACCTGCTGCTTCGGGCGCTGGCCGACGGCCCGGAGAACGAGCGGACCGAGGCGGGCGAGGAGCGGCGGAACTGGGCCGAGGCCGAGGAGCTGCTGAAGAACACCGCTCGCGAGCTGTACAGGCACTTCGGCGCCGCCGACCCCCGGGTCCGCGACGCGGCCGAGGCGCTCGCGGACATGAGCGCCCGTCGCGCGCAGAACCCGAAGGCCGGCCTGGCGGAGGCCGCGGCCCTGCTGCGCACGGCCGAGGGACACCAGCTGTTCGCCACGCGCGTGGAGGCGGTCGCGGCGGCGGGGGCGCGGTTCGGCGGGAACGGTGCGGCCGGTGCCGCGGCCGCTCCGGCGCCCTCCGCGGCCTCCAGCGCGCGGCGGCTGGAGGACCTGCGGACGCTGCGCGCCCACCTGCTCGCAAGCAAGAGCGAGGTGCCGGGGCGGGCGTCGCGCCCGAGTGCGGCCCCGAGGCCGGGCCGGGGCACCGCCAAGGCCGCGTTGACGCGGTCCCGCATCGGGGGAGCAGCGCCCGCACCCGACCCCCGCCTGTCGGGCCGGTCGGCGCTGCGCCCGCAGTGGAACCGCCCGGGCGCCGCGGGACCGCGGGGACTGTGACGCGGCGGTAGGGCGAGCCCCGTCGCCCGCTACACGCCGCCAACGGCGCGCGGCCGTGCGGGCGGCCCGCGTGTCCCGGCCGCCGGGTATCCCGCCCGCCCGCAGGGGCGCGGCTCAGGGCCGTTCCGGGGCCACCGGTGAGCGGGACACCAGGACGGCCAGGCCCGCCCACGCCAGGTCCGCCAGCGTCATGATCAGCCGCGACAGCGCGGCCACCACCAGGGCCGACCCCGGGTCGAGCACCGGGGCCAGCCCCACCACCAGCACGACCTCCCGTATGCCCAGGCCCGCCGGCGCGAACACCACCAGGACGCCCAGCGTCCAGGCCAGCGCGTAGGCCCCCGCCGCCGCCGGGAGGGCGCGGGGGTCGGCGCCGGCTCCGGCCGCCGCCGTCAGGGTCCACACGTGCGCGGCCAGCGGCACCCACGCCGCCAGCGACCACGCCACCGCCGCCGCCATGGCCCGGCCGCCGATCCGCTCCGGTCGCGCCTCGGCCGGCCGCCGCGAGCGCGGCACCAGCCGGGCCCCCGCGCGGATCACCGCCGTCACGACCCGCGGGTGCAGGGCGGCCAGCAGGACCGGCGCGCACACCAGCACCCACCACCAGCGGCGCGCCGCGGCCTCGGAGACGAACGGCAGGGTCGCGGCGGCCACGGCGAGGTTCACGGTGAGTGTCACCGCCACCGCCAGCAAAGTCGCGCTCAGGCCGCGCGGCCGCTCCACCCGGTGGTCGCGGGCCAGCTCCACCTGGGCGACGAACGCCCACACCGAGCCGGGCAGGTACTTGCCGAGTTGGCCGAGGAACATCACGCGCGCGGCCGCCGGAACCGGGAGCGGGGAGCCCAGCCCGGCCAGGATCGCCCGCCAGGCCATCATCTGCGCGCCCAGCCCGGCCATGGCCGCCAGCGCCGAGGCCGCCAGCGGCCAGGGCGACAGCGTGCTCAGCGCGTCGCGCGCCTCGTCCCAGCGGCTGTGGAGCGCGGCGCCGGCGAAGACGAGGACGAGCGCGACGACGGACAGGCGCACCCATCGGTTGGCGCGGAGGCGGCTCAGCACGTCGCCAGCGTAGTCGGCGGTCCGCGTGCGGATCACCGGCGGCGCGGCGGCTCAGCACCGGCCAGGAACTCCTCGATGAGTTCGGCGACCGCCTCGGGGCGGCCCAGGTGCGGGACGCGCGTGCCCGCGACCGCGCCGACCCGGGAGCCCGGGCGCGACCGCGCCAACGCGTGGGCGGTGTGCGCGGCGACGATGTCGGCGAAGCGCGCGGGCGCCCCGGGCATCGGGGGCGGGGGGTCGGCCGCGGCGAGGGTCAGGACGGGGGCGGCCACGCGCTCGGCCAGGTCGAGGGGGTCGCGCTCGGCGAGTTCGGCGAACAGCGCCCGGACCGCGCGCGTGCCGGGGCGGGGGAACACGAGCTGGTCGGCCGTTGCGGCGGCGCGCCGGGCCGTGGCGGCAAGCACGGCCCCGGGCAGCCCGAGGGGATCGCCCCGGCAGGCGTCCAGCGCGCGCTCGAAGGTGGCCGCGGGCATCGGGGCGAACAGTTCGGCGGTCTGCTCGACGGTGAAGCGGTGCACGGCGGCGGCGTGCACCGCCGCCTGGTCGGGGGCCATGCCCAGGTGCTCGGCCACCACCGCGGGGTCGGGCCGGCCGAACCCGCCGAGGTTGACCACCGCCGCCACGTCGGCGCGGCGCGCGGCGCAGACGAGCGCGACCACACCGCCCAGTTCGTGGCCCACCACCACCGGGCGGCGCAGGCCGAAGTGGTCGACGACCCGTGCGACGTCGGCGGCGCAGCCCGCAAGGGTGGGGTCGGCGTCGCCGGAGCGGCCGTGCCCGCGCAGGTCGAGGGAGTAGACCGGGTGGCGGGCGGCGAGCAGCGCGGCCAGCGGCTCCCACTCCTCCAGGGTGCCGCCCAGGCCGTGCACCAGCACGACGGGCGCGCCCGGCGCACCGGGACGCTCGCGGCGGCGCACGGCGAGTTCCGGCGCACCCGCCAGCGCGGTATCCCGGGGCGGCACCGCGGCGCCTGTGGCACTGGGCATCGGACGCTCCTTCACCCTCCCGCCGCGGCGCCCGCGGCGCTCGGGACGGCGGATGCCGCTGACGCTAGCGGCGTCCGCTGCCGCGCCCCTGACAGATCGCTGATGCCCGCCCGGCCCCTACCCCCCGCACTTCGGCTCGTGATATAAGTGCTTGATTTGTCGGATCTATTTGCCGGATCTCGTTGTCAATTGCGGAAAGTGTTCGCCCGGTCGCGGACCGGCGTTCGCCTGCGTGGACACCGCACCCGCTGACAGTTCGGTGCGGCGGGGACGACGGAATGGGGCCGCTAATGGGACAGGGGCACGGAGATATCCCCTTCGTTCCGTTCTTCGTCGCGGGCGGCGAAGGCCCGGCGGAATTGCGCCTGCTCTACCGCCCCGGCGCGCCCGAGGCCCTCGTCGTGCCGCCCGGCGGCGGCGACGCGCGGCGGATGGCCGTCCGGGACCCCCACCGCGAACACTGGGACCTGGAGTCCTTCCGGGACGAGGCTGAGCGGATCCTGACGGAGGCGGGCGTCCCGCGCGAGCACTGGGGCGAACCCCGCCAGGCCGCCTACGACAACGCGGGCACCATGGTCGAATGGCAGGAAAACGGCGTCGGTGTCGACTGCCGCTCCTTTTTCGCCGAAGAGAACGGCGAATACTGGTGGCGGCCGCGGGACGCCGACGATTTCCACGGCGCCGTTCAGGCGGCGTTCAAGAGCATCGCCGATCCCAGCAGGGCCTACTCGATTCTGGACCGTCCGGCCGACCACCGGATGCGCGACAACGGGCACCGCAATTTCCGCGCGCTGCTGGGAGCGGGCGCCGACTACCTCGGGCTGCCGGAGAAGCCGTGGGACCCGCCTGACACCGGCAGGACCGCTCGGGGCGCCCCCGGCCTCGACGCCGTGGGCAAGGACGTCCCCGGCGGCCGGCGCGCCGCCCCCGGCCCGCCGCGCGCGGCCGACGGCGGCCCCGCGCCGACCCGCCCGCGCGCCACCCCCCACCGCCCCGACCCCGCGCACCGCCCCGGCCCGCCGCACCGCTCCGGTCCCGGAGCCTCCTGATGCCGGGTCCGCCGCACCGTTCCGGGTTCGTGGCGTCCTGATGCCGGGTCCGCCGCACCGCCCTGGTCCCGCGGCGCCCAGACGGCCGGTCCTCCCGCACGCGCGGTCCCGTAGGCTGTGCCGCGTGGGAATGCCTGACGTCGTCGCCTTCGCCGGTCACCAGATCCATGTCTGCCGCTACCGCGAGGCGGGCACGCTGCTGCGCTGGCTGGGTTCGGACCTGCGCGGCCAGACCGTGCTCGACGTCGCGGGCGGCGACGGCTACTGGGCCGGGCAGGCGCGCCGGCGCGGCGCCCGCGCGATCTGCGTCGACCTCGCCCGGCACAAGATGGTGCGCGGCTCCCGGCTGCGGCACGCCCCGGCTTTGCTGGAGGCCGACGCCCTGCGCCTGCCGGTCCGCGACGGCGCGGTCGACAAGGTGCTGTCCATCTGCGCCATCGAGCACTTCGACGACGGCCCGGCGGCGCTGCGCGAGATGGCGCGCGTGCTCAAGCCCGGGGGCGAGCTGGTGATGTCGGCCGACTGCCTCTCCCGCCGCGATCGCTGGCCGCACCTGTTCGCCGCGCACAGCCGGCGCTACCACGTGCGGCGCACCTACACCCACACGGTGCTGTCCGAACTCCTCGCCGACTGCGGGCTCGACGTGCTCGGACACAGCTACCAGTTCCGGAGCGCGCTCGCCGAGCGCGCCTACCTGTCGCTGTCGGCCCACGGCGGCCGGGTCGGCTTCAACGCCGCCGCCCCCCTGGTGCCCCTGATCGCCCTGGACGACGCCCGCCACCCCAACACCCGCGGCAGCATCGTGCTGGTCCGAGCCCGCAAGCGCGCCTAGCGGTCCACGGCGAGGGGGACGGCGGCAGCCGGTGGCCGAGGGCTCCGGTGGCCGGGGCCGGTGGCCGAGCGATCACCGGACAGCCGATCAGCGGTCGATGCGCGCGACGGGGCAACGACGGCGGCGGACGGCCCGGGTGTGCGGTGATCGGGTCGCGGGGCGGGTGGTCGGGGTGGCGACGGGGCGCCGAAGCGAGGCGCGGGTTCGGGTGCGCGGTCATCGGGTTGCGCCCGAGTGGTTGGCGTGCCCAACGGGCGGCGAGGGCGGCGGACGGCCCGGGCGAGCGGGACCGGCTCGGCTTGGCGGGGGCACCTCGGATGGATGCGGCGGCGCCTGGGCGCGGGGCGCGGAGCCCCCTGGCCGTCGTCTCGTGACTGGGTGCGTGGTCGCAGATCGCCTCGTTCGCAAACCGGGGCAAGTCGGTCACCGGCCGCCTCTAGTCTCACATGGTGAGACGAAAACGGCCTCTTTCGCGACGATATGCGGCTGTGGTTCGCCGCTTTGGCTCGAAAGGCATTTTCGTCGCCCAAGAAAACGGGCATTGCAGGCGAAATGACCTCGCATGCACGTTTGGTGTCTCACCATGCGGACGATTAGGCCCCAGTGGGCTTCTCCGGCCTCGCTGTGACAGTCGTGTGTAAGCGCAAAAGGGGCAAATCGGAGAAAAGCGCCGCGCTGTGCGCCGGCGAGATGCGGATTCCGGTCACCTGCCCCCTCCACCAATGGCCGCCCGCGCGGACCCCACCCCACCTCGGTGGGTGGCCGCCCGCCTGGAGCCGCGTCTGGCCTCGGTGCCTCGTCGCCGCCCCGGCCACCCCGCCCTGCGGCCCGGTGGCCGCCCGCCCGGACCTGCTCCCGCCTTTGCTGCCCTCGTCGCCGCCCTGACCATCCGCCGCGCTGGTCGGTGCTCGCCCGCCGATCCCCGCCTCGCCTCGGTGCCTCGTCGCTATCCGGGCCGTTCGCCCCGCTGGTCGATGGTCGCGTGTTGCTCCGACACCACGCCGCCTCCGCACCAACCGCCGTTCGCCCCGCTGGTCGATGGTCGCGTGCCTGGCCTTCGCCTGCGGCTGCCGCCACCTGGGAACACCGTGCGGCGGACGACCTGGTTGGCCCCCTCGCGGCCTCGGTGACCTGGGATTTCCGGGTGAACCGGGCATTGCGTTCCGCCTCGCGCGCGGGTTGGGCCTGCGGCCTTGTCTTGGCCGCCGGGTTCTGCTTGGTTGGTGCCAGGTTCACGTACCGTAGCTCATTGGTCACTCCAACGACATTCGCCCCTCACGTCACCGCCGCCACCGTCGAGGACCTGCGGCTCCCGGCCCCGTGCCGCGCGCCCCCGGCCCGCGCCGACCCACGCCACGCCACGCCGTCCCGCTCACGGCCGACCCGCCGAACTCGCAGCCGAGGAGGCCGAGGCCCCGTGAAGATCGCGTTCCTGATCGCCAACGCCTACGGCATGGGCGGCACCATCCGCACCGTCTTCACACTCTCCCAGGGGCTGACCGCCGCCGGGCACGACGTCGAGATCGTCAGCCTCGCCCGGCACCGCGACCAGCCCTTCTTCCCCCTCCCCGACGGCGTGACCCTGCGCGCCCTCAGCCCCGGCCCCGGCAATCCGCCCGGCAGTCCGCCCGCCAATCCGCCCGGCGGCCGGCCCGATGCCCCGCCCCCGCCGCCCGACCCGGGGCCGCTGGACCGCTGGCGGCACCGCCGCGTCGGCGGCACCATCCCGCTCACCGAGGCCCGCAACCACCGCGTCTTCGACGCCCGCCGCATGCACGCCCTCGCCGCCTACCTGCGCGGCACCGACGCCGACGCCGCCATCGGCACCCGCCCCGGCCTGAACCTGCTGCTGGCCCGGTGGGCGCCGCCGCGCCTGCTGCGCATCGGCCAGGAGCACGTGCACCACGACCGGCACGCCTTCGACATCCGCTTCGCCATCGCCCGCCGCTACCGCCGCCTCGACGGCCTCACCGTGCTCACCGAGGCCGACCGCGCCCGCTACCACGGCGTCCTGCGCTCGCCGCCGCCCGGCTGGCTGGCCGTCATGCCCAACCCCCTGCCGCCCGGCCGCCACCCGCGCGCCGCCCTCGACGCCCCCGTGGTCGCCGCCGCCGGCCGGGCGGACCCCGTGAAGCAGTACCCCCTGCTCCTCGACGCGTTCGCCGAGGTCGCCCGGTGCGAACCCGACTGGCGGCTGCGCATCTACGGCACCGCCAAGCGCGACGAGGCGCTGCGCGCCATCATCGCCGACAAGGGCCTGGGCGACCGCGTGGCGCTGATGGGCCGCGTCCGCGACCTGTCCGCCGAACTGGCCGGCGCCTCCGTGCTCGCGGTCAGCTCCCGCTCGGAGGGGTTCGGCATGACCATCATCGAGGCGTTCGCCGCGGGCGTGCCCGTCGTCAGCTTCGACTGCCCGCACGGCCCCCGCGAGATCATCGACCACGGCCGCACCGGCCTGCTCGTCACACCCCAGGACCCCTCCGCCCTGGCCGGGGCGCTGCTGCGGCTGGCCCGCGACCCCGCGCTGCGCCGCCGCATGGGCGACGCCGCGCGGCGCGCGGCCGCGGCCTACGACCTTGGCGCCGTCACCCGCCGGTGGGAGGACTACCTGGCCGCCCGCATGGCCGCCAAGCGGCACGGCCTCAGCCGCGCGACGTGACACACGCCCCCTCCGCGCCCCGCCGCCCGACGGCGGGGCGCGCCGTGCGCCCCGGACCCTCCGCCGTATCGTCGCCGGTATGACTTCCGCAGGATCCGAGACCAGCGTATCCGCACCCGCTCCCTCGGCCATGCGCCGCGCCCTGGCGCGCGCCCGCGACGGCAAGCCCTTGGACCCCGCCGAGGCCGAGGTCCTGCTGCACGCGCGCGGCGACGACCTTGACGCCCTGCTCGACCACGCGGGCCGAGTCCGCGACGCCGGACTGGCCGCCGCGGGCCGCCCGGGCACCATCACCTACAGCCGCAAGGTGTTCATCCCGCTCACCCGGCTGTGCCGCGACCGCTGCCACTACTGCACCTTCGCCACCACCCCCGGCCGGCTGCCCGCCCCCTACCTGTCGCCCGACGAGGTCCTCGACATCGCCCGCCGCGGCGCCGCCCTGGGCTGCAAGGAGGCCCTCTTCACCCTCGGCGACCGCCCCGAGGACCGCTGGCACCAGGCCGCGCGGTGGCTCGACGAGCGCGGCTACGAGGACACGCTCTCCTACGTGCGTGCCATGGCGGTGCTGGTGCTGGAGGAGACCGGGCTGCTGCCGCACCTCAACCCCGGCGTGCTGACCTGGGCCGACTTCCAGCGCCTCAAGCCGGTCGCGCCGTCGATGGGCATGATGCTGGAGACCACCTCCGAGCGGCTGTTCACCGAGCGCGGCGGCCCGCACTACGGCAGCCCCGACAAGGACCCCGCCGTGCGGCTGCGCGTGCTCGCCGACGCCGGGCGGTGCACGGTGCCCTTCACCACCGGCATCCTCATCGGCATCGGCGAGACCCTCGCCGAGCGCGTCGACTCGGTCTTCGCCATCCGCCGGTCCGCCCGGGAGTACGGGGCGATCCAGGAGGTCATCGTGCAGAACTTCCGGGCCAAGCCCGACACCGCGATGATGCACCGCCCCGACGCCGAACTCGCCGACCTCGCGGCCACCATCGCCGTCACCCGCCTGGTGCTGGGCCCCAAGGCGCGCGTGCAGGCGCCGCCCAACCTCATCGGCGACCAGTACGCGCTGATGCTGCGCGCCGGCATCGACGACTGGGGCGGCGTCTCCCCGCTGACCCCCGACCACGTCAACCCCGAGCGCCCCTGGCCGCAGATCGACGCCCTGGCCCGGCACACCGCCGCCGCCGGGTTCACCCTGCGCGAGCGGCTCACCGTCTACCCCGAGTACGTGCTCCAGGGCGAGCCGTGGCTGGACCCGCGCGTCCGCGGCCACGTCGCCGCGCTCGCCGACCCCGCCACCGGCCTGGCCCGCGAGGACGCCGAGGTGCGCGGCCGGCCCTGGCAGGAGCCCGAACCCCAGCTCAGCGCCTCCGGCCGCACCGACCTGCACACCGCCGTCGACACCGAGGGCCGCACCGGCGACCGGCGCGGCGACTTCGACGCCGTCTACGGCGACTGGGAGGAGGTCCGCGCGCGGCTGGGCCGCCCCGCGCTGGGCGCGGGCGCGCCGCGCCGCTTCGACCCCGAGGTGCGCGACGCCCTGCGCCGGGCCGAGGCCGACCCCGCCGGGCTCAGCGACGAGCAGGCCCTCGCGCTGCTCCACGCGCACGGCCCCGAACTGGAGGAGCTGGCCGCGCTCGCCGACGGCGTGCGCCGCGACGCGGTCGGCGACGACGTCACCTTCGTGGTCACCCGCAACATCAATTTCACCAACGTCTGCTACACCGGCTGCCGCTTCTGCGCCTTCGCCCAGCGCCGCACCGACGCCGACGCGTTCACCCTGTCGCTGGAGCAGGTCGCCGACCGGGCAGAGGAGGCCTGGCAGGCCGGCGCGACCGAGGTGTGCATGCAGGGCGGCATCCACCCCGACCTGCCCGGCACCGCCTACTTCGACCTCGCCCGCGCCGTCCGCGAGCGCGTGCCGGACATCCACGTGCACGCCTACAGCCCGATGGAGGTCGTCAACGGCGCCGCGCGCGCCGACCTGCCGGTGCGCGCGTGGCTGGAGCGGGCGCGCGAGGCGGGCGTGGACTCCCTGCCCGGCACCGCCGCCGAGATCCTCGACGACGACGTGCGCTGGGTCCTGACCAAGGGCAAACTGCCCGCCGCCGCGTGGATCGAGGTCGTCACCACAGCGCACGACCTGGGGATTCCCACGACCTCCACGATGATGTACGGCCACGTGGACACCCCCGAGCACTGGGTCGCCCACCTGCGGCTGCTGCGCTCGCTGCAGCTGCGCGCGCTGGAGCGCAACGGCCGTCCCGGGTTCACCGAGTTCGTGCCGCTGCCGTTCGTGCACACCAACGCGCCGATCTACCTGGCGGGCCTGGCCCGCACCGGTCCCACCGTGCGCGAGAACCGCGCGGTGCACGCGCTGGCGCGGCTGCTGCTGCACGGCGCCATCGACAACATCCAGTGCTCGTGGGTGAAGCTGGCCGAGGACACCTGCCGGCAGCTGCTCACCGGCGGGGCCAACGACGTCGGCGGCACGCTGATGGAGGAGACCATCAGCCGCATGGCCGGCAGCGGCAACGGGTCCTACAAGACGATCAGCGACATCCGCGCCCTGGTGGAGCCGACCGGCCGGCCGCTGCGCCAGCGCACCACGCTCTACGGCGAGGTGTCGGCCGAGCGCCGCGCCGCCGCCGAGGCGGGCGACGGCGTCGCCGAGAGCATCCGCCGCACGCGGCTGCCGGTGGTCTAGGCGCGGGCGCCGCCCCCGCCCGGCCCGCCCGGCCTCCGCGCTCCGCCCGGTCCGCGCGGGCCGCCCGGACCGCGCGCGGGAGGGCGGCCCCGCGTAGGGGATGCGCGGGGCCGCCCGGGGCGTCCGGCGGGGGCAGGGCCGGACGGGTGCGCCGGGGTGCCGGCCGCGCCCGAGGGGCAGGGGGCGCGGCCGGAGGGGAGCCCGGCGCCGTGGTGCCGGTCGGCGTCAGCCGGTGCCCAGCCGGGCGCCGATGGCGTTGGCGAAGGCGTAGCCGTTGGTGGCGTCCCAGTTGACGGACCAGGTCATCACGCCGCCGATGGGACCGTAGGGCTGCGCCGGGGTGAACGCGCCGCAGGAGCGGCCCGCCTCCAGGCAGTCCAGCGCGGCGATGACGTTGCCGGTGGACTGGTGGCCGCCGCCGGCCGCCTGCGGGGTGGCGGGCAGGCCCAGGCCGACCTGGTCGGGGCGCAGGCCCATCTCCAGTTGGATGCAGGCCTGCGCGGTGACGAAGTCCACCGTGCCCTGGGAGTAGACCTGGCCGTCGCAGCCCAGCATGCTGCCGGAGTTGTAGTACTGCATGTTGACGATGGTCAGGATGTCGCCGATGTTCCGGGCGAGCTGGTAGTAGGCGAAGCTGGGCGCCTGGAAGTCGATCGTCTGCGGCGCCATGGTGATGATGAGGTCGGAGCCCGCCCGCGAGCGCAGGGCGCGCAGCGCCTCCTCCATGTACTGGGCGTTGATGCCGTGTTCGAGGTCGATGTCGATGCCGTCGAAACCGTACTCGACCATGAGGTCGTGCGCGGAGTCGGCGAAGTTGGCGGCCTCGGTGGCGTTGGTGACGTTGACGTGGCCGTTCTGCCCGCCGACGGACAGCACGACCCGGCGGCCCTGGGCCTGGGCGGCCGCGATGTCGTCCTTGAACCGCTGCTCGGTGTAGCCGCCCAGTTCGGAGGAGGCGAGGTTGAACGTGATGCCGCCGGGCACGCCGGCGAGGTTGTCGGCGAAGGCCACCGCGATGAGGTTGTAGGCGGCGGGGACCTCGCTGAGGGGCAGGGTGGTCGACCCGTTGTCGAAGTTGTGCCAGTAGCCGGTCAGCCAGGGGCCGGTGGCGGCGGCCTCGGCCGTGGCGTCGTCGGCGGCGGCCGGGCCGCCGGCGGTCAGCGCGAGGGCGCAGGCCGCTGCCGCGGCGGTGAGGGCCGCGGCCAGGCGCGGCAGGAGGGTGCGGCGGGGAGCGGTCACGGGGGCTCCTTTGTGTCCGTGCGTCCGTGAGCGGGGAAGGGACGCGGACCCGGGGTGCGCGCGGGGCCGGGTTCGCGGAGGGGGTCGGATCCGGACCTGGGTTGAATTGTTAAGAAACCTAAGAGCTTTGTTCGCGGCGCGTCAAGATCTGAAAGGCTTATTTCCAAAAACGGTGCGTTCCGTTCCGGACACGCGCCGCACCCGCGCAGGTCACCCCCGCGTCACCCGCGGCGACCGGCGCTCCGCCCGGCGCGGCGCGCGCCGGGCGGCCGGCGCGGACCGGGTCACCCGGTGGAAGGGGCGCGGCCGGGCGGTGCCCGCCGCCGTCCACGCGCCCCCGGCATGCGGCGGCCCCCGGCGCGAGGCGCCGGGGGCCGGGGTGCGGTGGGAGCGCGGGTCAGAGGTGGAAGGGCAGGTTCAGCCAGGGGCTCTGCGGGTGCGACATCATCACGTGGTGCACCTCCAGCGGCTCGGTGTAGCGGGGGCCGAACTCGCCGTTGTCGAAGTGCAGGCAGCGGCCCAGCACGTAGCCCGCCGAGAAGTCGGCCCACGACGCGTAGTGGCGCCGCGCCTGCTCGCCGGCCCGCACCACGTACCACTGCGCGGTCTGGAGCACGGTGTAGCCGCACTGCACGCCCCAGCGCGCCATGTTGGCGCCGCGGCCGAAGTCCCACGCCTGGATGGCGGTGACGTACCCGCCGGGCGGCAGCAGGCCGTCGGCGACGAACCGCTTCTCGTAGTCCAGGATCATGCCCGCCAGGCCCACCAGCTGCTGGTAGGTGCCGGTGTCGATGCCGTTGTGCCGGCACCAGTCCCCGATGGCGCTGCGCCAGGTGCCGGGGTCGACCGGGCGGCCGTTGAGGTACTGGGCGGCCTGGCGGCGCAGCGCCAGCAGGGTGCCGGCCACCGGGTTGCTGCCCCGGTCGTCGAGCAGGGTCTCGGCCTGGCCGCGCCAGTCGTCGGGGCCCTCGATGCCCCAGTCGCGGCTCAGGTCGCCGCGCTTCTCCTCGGGCGTGCAGCAGGTGCAGCCGGTCTCGCTGTTCCAGGGCGCGCCGTTCATCACGGCGATGTGCACGCCGCACGCGTAGCCGTGGGCGAGAGGGCCGTGGAACGGCCCGTAGGGATCCGCCTTCAGCCCCAGTCCCTGGCGCCGCACCCGCCCACCCCCTGTCCCCGTGCGCCGCCGCGAGGGGCGCGGCGGCAAAGAGCGATGTGCGGGGAACGGTATACCACTTTGGGGCGTGTTGCGCACCGGCGGCCGTGTGCGGCCGCCGCACGGGGCGGCCCCGCCGGACGCGGGGTCCGGCGGGGCCGGGGGCCGACCGGTGGCGCCGTGGGCGGCCGGTGGGGCCGGGAGGGCGCTTCGGCGGCGGGGATCAGGTGAAGTTGACGTCGCTGCAGATGTAGTAGGTCTGGTCCATGTGGGACGCCTTCCACACCGTGTAGACGACGTGGCGACCGCTGTAGCCGGACGTGTTCACGTTGATCCGGTAGTTCTGGGAGGGCGCGTAGCGGCCGGTCTGGGCCACCAGGTCCAGGTCGTCCCAGCCCATGGCCTCCCGCGTGGGGTCGAAGCCCTGCTTGGTGACGTAGACCAGGAAGTAGTCCGCGCCGTGGGACGCCTGGTCGTACAGGTTGATGGTGAAGTTGCTCGTGATGTTCGTGGTCTTCCACGCGCCCACGGCGTCGAGCGAGTCGTAGCGCCCGCCTTCGGCGTGCCCGCCGCTGCACAGCGTGCCGTTGGGCACGTGCTGCTGGTGCTGGCCGCCCACGTTGTTCTTGTAGAGCCCGTTCCAGTTCCACATGGCGTTGGGGTCGTCCTGCCACGCCTGCCAGCACATGGGGTCTTCCTGGGCCATGGCCGGGTTGAGGTGGTCGTCGCCCCACCGCTCCCAGCAGCCGTAGTTGCGGCTGGCCGGGTTGATCACCGAGCCGTGCGCCGATGCCGACCCCGCCAGCGGGACGGTGCCGACCAGCGCCATGGCGGCAGCGGACAGAAGGGTGAGGGCGCGAAGCGCCAAGCGGGGGGCTTTTGCGTTCTCGCGAGATTGCATCGTGCGATCTCCGCCTTCCGGTTGGGGGTAGCCGGAGTTGGGAGCGCTCCCAACGTGTTTCCCGTCACGTTACCCGATGGAATCGCCGAGCGACAGACGGTTTGCGGGGAGATTTCCGAACCGGACGAACCGGCACGGACCAACACGCCGGTCGCGGGCGGGGCGGGGCGTCCGAGAGATTCCGGAAAAATTCGGCCGCCCGCCGCGCGGCGGGCGGCCGGGGTCTACCGCACCTCGATGAACTTGTCCGGATCGCGGGGCGGCCGCTCCTTGGGCCTCGCCGCGGCGTGCCCCACCGCCACCGACCCCATGGGCTGCCAGTCGTCGGGGAGGTTCAGCACCCGCCGCACGACGTCGGGGCAGAACATCGTGGAGGACACCCACGCCGACCCCAGGCCCTCCATGGCCAGCGCCACCAGCAGGTTCTGCACGCCCGCGCCCATGGCCACCAGGAACATCGACCGCTCGGCGACCGCGCGCCGGGGGTCGGGGTAGGCGTGCGCGCCGTCGGCCACCAGGCACGGCACCACCAGGTAGGGCGCCCGGCGCAGGACGTCGCCGCGCCGGGTGCGGCGCGCGATCGCCTCCTCGCCGAACCCGTCGGCGCGCAGGTCGGCCACCCAGGCGGCGAGCATGGCGTCGAGGAGTTCCGTGCGGGTCGCCGCGGACTCCACCAGGACGAACCGCCACGGCGTGGTGTGGTGCGGCGCGGGCGCGGTGACCGCCGCCGCCACCGCCCGGCGCACCGCCTGGGGGTCGACCGGGTCGGCGGTGAACTCGCGGACCGTGCGCCGCGCCGGCACGACGTCGCGCGAACCGTAGCGGAACAGGTCGGCGTCGGCCGGGCGCACCAGTGCGGCCGCGCCGGGGCCGTCGGAATCGGTGACCAGGTGGCCCAGGCCCCGCACCACCGCCACCGGGACACCCGACACCTTGCCCTTGACGAGCTCGCCGGCCGCCGCGATCTCGTCGGCGACCGCGGCCACGGTGACCTCCAGCACGTTGCCGTGGGAGTCGGGGGTGCCGCGCAGGTCCAGCAGCGGATCCAGGCCCGCGGCGCCGATGGCGACATCGGTCTGGCCCGCGCGCCAGGGCCGGCCGAAGGTGTCGCTGACCACCACCGCGACCCGCACCCCCAGCCGCTCGCGCAGCCCGGCCCGCAGCGCCCGCGCCGAGGAGTCGGGGTCCTCGGGCAGCAGCAGCACGTGCCCGGCCGGGACGTTGGAGGAGTCCACCCCGGCCGCCGCCATGACCAGGCCGCGGCGGTCCTGCACGATGCGCAGGGAGCCGCGCCGGGCCACCACCCGGTCGGTCTCGGAGTCGACGGCGGCCTCGCGGTCCATGCGGCGCAGGCGGCCCTCGGCCTTGCTGACGATCTTGGAGGTGACGACCAGGATGTCGCCGTCGCGGAGGTCGGCCGCGCCGGCGACCAGCGCGGCCAGGTCGTCGCCCGCGCCGATCTCGGGCAGCCCCACGACAGCGGTGACCTCGACGGCGGCGGGCGCGGCGGCGGGCCGCGCGGCGGGTTCGGTCACGGCCGGTCCCCCTTCAGCTCCAGCGCGAGGTCCAGCGCCGCCCGGGCGATCGCGGCGGTGGCGTCGGGGTCGCTCATGTACAGGGGGCGGGCGCGCACGGTGACGCCCTCGACCGACGCCCCGGCGTCGGCGGTGTCGACCAGCCAGCCGTCGAGCAGGTCGGGGCCGAAGTGCGCGGCCACCGCCTCGGCGCTGGTCTCGACCCCGATGGCGGTCAGGCAGGCGTCGGCCATGCCGCGCACGGGCGCGCCGCCGATGATCGGCGACACCCCCACCACGGTGGCGCGCTCCAGCGCGGCGCGCACGCCGGGCACGCCCAGGATGGAGCCGATGCTCACCACGGGGTTGGAGGGCGGCAGCAGCACGAGGTCGGCCTCGTCGATCGCCTCGACGACCCCGGGGGCGGGCTTGGCGTCCTCGGCGCCCACGCTCACGATCTCCAGCGCCGGCAGCGCGGCGCGGTGCCGGATCCACCACTCCTGGAAGTGGATGGCCCGCCGGCCGCCGTCGCCGTCGGCGACCACCACGTGGGTCTCGACGCGGTCGTCGGTCATGGGCAGCAGCCGCACGCCCGGGCGCCAGCGGTCGCACAGCGCCTCGGTGACGGCGGAGAGCGGGTAGCCCGCCGCCATCATCTGGGTGCGCACGATGTGGGTGGCGACGTCGCGGTCGCCCAGGCCGAACCAGGTCGGCTGCATGCCGTAGGCCGCGAGCTCCTCCTTGACCGCGAAGGACTCCTCGGCCCGGCCCCAGCCCTGGGACTCGTTGATACCGCCGCCCAGGGTGTACATCACGGTGTCCAGATCCGGACAGATCCGCAGTCCGAACAGGGTGATGTCGTCACCGGTGTTGCCGATGACCGTGATGGTCGGGTCGTCTTCTGTGAGGTCGGCTCCGATCCCGAGCGCCGCCTTGAGGCCGCGCAGGAAGCGCGCGCCCCCGATACCGCCAGCCGGTACGACTATCCGCATGGGCTCAAGTCTGGCAGGCTGAGGTGGTGTATGTGCCATGCTCTTCCCGGCTCGGGGAGAGCGGCATCCCGGTCGGCCCCGCGGGCGCGCCACGGTGACGCGCTGAGGCGGGGCGCGCCGCGCTGCCATCGGCCGCCGCGCGCGGCCACCCGGTGGCCCGCGACACGGTGGCGTCCCTCACACGCGACCGCGCCGACGGCCGCGCCGCGCCGTGTCGCGCGAAAGCGCCGCGTCCCCGGCCGATTCCATTGACAACCGGTTGATATGCCAAGCTTCCACCGACGCGACGGCGAAGCAGCGGAGGGGAACCTCTCTTGAACAACGAAGCACTGAACCGCCTGCGGGTGCCCGCGGCATGGGCGCTGCTCGGCGCCGTGATCGCGCACATGCTGGGCGGCCTCATCTACCTCTTCGGCCACGGCGGAGTGGGCTACGAGACCACGATCGCGGGCAACTTCACCGACGTCGGCTCCGGCATGTTCCACGGCCCCGTCATCGTCGCGCTGATCGTGGTCGCCGTGCTGCTGGCCGTCACCGCTCCGCAGAAGACGTCGGTGAACTTCCCCATCGCGCTGGTCGGGCTGATCCTGCTCGGCTTCGCCGCGCTCATGGGCGTCATCGGGCTCATCATGGGCTTCGTGGCGGCCAACGAGACCGCGCAGCTCGCCGACGGGTTCTCCTCGTTCCTGTCCATCGGCGGCCAGCTCGCCATCATCGTCTTCGCCGGGCTGTTCCTGCTGCGGGTCTTCAACGACCAGTCGCTGGTGCCGCGCTCGGCGCCGATGCACTCGGGCGCGCCCATGGGAGGTCAGCCGGGGCACCCCGCTCCCACCGGCGGCCAGGCGTCGTTCGCGCCCCAGACCGGCGCCCAGCAGTCCTTCGCCGCGCCGCAGACCGGCGGGTTCGCCACCGGCGGCCAGCAGTCCTTCCAGCAGCAGCCGCAGCAGCCGCAGCAGGGGGAGTGGGGCGGCGGCGCGCAGCCCGCCTACGCCGAGCCCGCGCAGCCGCAGTACTCCGCCGACCCCGCCCAGCAGCCCTCCGGCTACGCCGCGGCCGACCCCGGCCAGCAGACCGGCTACGATCCGGCCGCCCAGCAGCCGCAGGCGGACTGGCAGTCCGCCGCGTACTCCGACCCCAACCAGCAGACCATGGTCCAGGGCTGGGGCCAGCAGCCGGGCCAGGACCCCTACCAGCAGCCCGGCGGCCAGCAAGACCCCTACCAGCAGGGCTACGGCACCGGCGGCCAGCAGAGCGCCTACGGCCAGGACTGGGGCGGCCAGCAGGGCCAGACCCACCAGGCCGACCCCGCCGACCCGCTGGGCCAGCAGAACCCGCAGGCCCAGCCGGGCCAGCCGGGTCAGCAGGGCTACGGCCAGGACTGGCAGCAGCAGTCCGGCGGCGGCTACGACCCCTACGCCCAGAACCAGCAGTCCGCCTACGGCACCGGCGAGCAGCAGTCCTACGGCTCCGGCGGCCAGCCCGCCTACGGCTCGGGCGACCCCTCCGGCTACGGGAGCGGCGGCCAGACCGGATACGGCGCCGGCGCCCAGAGCGGCGGCTACCCCAGCGGCGGCCAGCAGCCCTACGGCTCGGGCGACCAGGGCGGCTACGGTACCGGAGGCCAGCAGGCCGGCTACGGCTCGCCCTACGACCCCGCGCAGTACGCGCCCCAGCCGGGCAGCGAGGGCGAGCAGGCGGCGCAGAACGCGATCCAGTACGGCTGGTACCAGCAGCCCGGTGAGCAGCCGCAGCCGCCGCAGGAGCAGCCGCAGCCGCCCGCCGACCAGCGGCGCGACACCCCGCTGGACTCCTTCTTCCACGACGACAAGACCAGCACCGACCAGTTGCAGCAGGTCGACCCCGGATACGGGTCCGGCTACGGCCAGGGCGCGGGCTACGGGACCGACCCCAAGCAGGGCAAGGACGCCTCCGACACGCCGCCCGGCTGGTACCGCGACGACGACCGCCGCTGAGGCGGCGCCCCTGGCTGAGCCCGCCGACCCAATGGTCGCGCGGCATACCCGCGGCACAATTGCGTGGTAATCCGCTGAAGCGAACGCGCCGGGTGGACTCCCGGTGTTGGTTTGTTACATGATATTCAGGGGATTACCACGCAGCGCGCTTGACGTATACCCGGCGGCCCGCGTGTAATTCACCGTGTGATTCCACCCTCCCGGGGGTCAGAATGGGAGGGTTCATCTAGGGGGGCAATAGGAGGTGCGCATGAGCGAGGTCATCCCGCTGGCGCACGGCGCAGATGAAGATCTGGGCTGGCAGGAGCGCGCACTCTGCGCGCAGACCGACCCCGAGGCGTTCTTCCCCGAGAAGGGCGGCTCGACCCGCGAGGCGAAGAAGGTCTGCCTGTCATGCGAGGTCCGGGCGGAGTGTCTGGAATACGCGCTGGAGCACGATGAGCGCTTCGGCATCTGGGGGGGACTCTCCGAACGCGAGCGGCGGCGGCTGAAGAAAGCGGCCGGCCAGGATTTCGATTTCCTCGCCGACATGCTGTGACCGCCTGCTCAAGGTCGAGCGCGGCCCGGGTTTTTACCCGGGCCGCGCGTTTTTTTAGCGGCCCTTTACGCGCCCGCTGGTAATGGCGCGGGCCGACCGCCGCGCGCGCTCGCGGCCGCATCCGGCCGCGCCCCGCCGCCCTCCCGGCGCCCCTCCCGCCCCCCGCCCGCCCGGAGCGGACCGGCGGCGGGCACGGCCCCGAACCAGCACGAAGCCTCCGGCGGGTGGCGTATGGTGTTCTGCCGACACCCCGTGCCCGCGTCCCACCGCCCCGCCGCCAGGGTCGTCCCCACCCCGCCCGCACCCCTGTCGAGAGCGATCACCAGCCGTGCTACCTCTGGATCCGGCTCGCCACATCGTCACAGCCGTCATCGTCACCCACGACGGCGCCCGATGGCTGCCGGAGACCCTGGAGGCCGTCCGCGAGCAGACCCGGCCGGTGCAGCGCGTCGTCGGCGTCGACGTCGGCAGCCGCGACCGCAGCGGCCGCATCCTCGCCGAGTACATCGCCGCCGACGCCATCACCACGCTGGACCGCGCCACCGGCTTCGGCGACGCCGTGCGCGCCGCCCTGGACTCCCCGCGCGCCCGCGCCGCGTTCCCCGGCGCCGCGCCCGACGCCACCGAGTGGATCTGGCTGGTCCACGACGACTGCACCCCCGACCCCGACGCCCTCCAGCACCTGCTGATCGCCGCCAACGACGACCCCCGCGCCGCCGTGCTCGGCCCCAAGCTGCGCGACTGGTTCGACCGCCGGGTGCTGGTGGAGTGCGGGGTCACCATCGACGGCGCCGGGCGCCGCGAGACCGGCCTGGAGCCCCGCGAACTCGACCACGGCCAGCACGACGGCACCCGCCAGGTCCTCGCCGTCTCCAGCGCCGGGATGCTGGTGCGCCGCGACGTGTGGGACGAACTGGGCGGGTTTGACCCCGCGCTGCCGATCTTCCGCGACGACATCGACTTCTGCTGGCGAGCGGGCGGCGCCGGGCACCGCGTGCTGATCGTGACCGACGCCGTGGCCTACCACGCCGAGGCCGCCGCGCGCCGCCGCCGGCGCATCGCCGCGGCCGGCGACCACCCGCGCCGCCTGGACCGCCGCCACGCCATCTTCGTGCTGCTGGCCAACCTGCCCGCCGGCGGCATGCTCGCGGCGTTCGTGCGCAACTCCTTCGCCTCGCTGCTGCGCGTGCTGATGTACATCGTCGCCAAGCAGCCCGCCAACGCCTTCGACGAGGCGTTCGCCATCACGTCGGTCTACCTCATGCCCGGCCGGCTGATCCGCGCCCGCTTCCGCCGCCGCCGCAACCGGCGCCGCACCTACAGCGCCATCCGGCCGTTCCTGGCGCGCGGGGTGGCGCTGCGCCAGTTCACCGACGCCGTGGCCGACCTGTTCTCCGGTTCGGCCGGACTGGACACCGCCGGGCGCCACCAGGCGGTCGTGGCGCCCCCGGCCGAGGACGACGACCCGCTGCGCGACGACCTCACCCTGCTGCGCCGCGTCCTCACCCGCCCCGGCCCGCTGCTCGTCCTTGCGCTGACCGCCGTGACCCTGGTCGCCGAGCGCCACCTGCTGTTCGGCGCCGAACTCGCCGGCGGCGCGCTGCCGCCGGTGGCGGGCGGCGCCTCGGACCTGTGGGCCCTCTACCTCACCGGCCGCCCCGACATCGGCGCGGGCACCGGCGCGCCCGCACCGCCCTACGTGGGCCTGCTGGCGCTGCTGTCCACCCTGCTGCTGGGCAAGCCGTGGCTGGCGGTCACCGTGCTGCTGCTGGGCTGCGTGCCGCTGGCCGGGCTGACCGCCTACCTGCTGGCCCGCCGCGTGCTCAGCGCCACGTTCGCCCAGGTCTGGATGGCGGGCTCCTACGCGCTGCTGCCCATGGCCACCGGGGCCGTGGCGCAGGGCCGGCTGGGCACCGCCCTGGTGCACGCCCTGCTGCCGGTGCTGGGCATCCTGCTGACCCGGCTGCTCACCGAGCCGCCCCGCCGCTCGCGGCGCACCGCCTGGGCGCTGGCGCTGTTCCTGGCGGCGGGCACCGCGTTCGTGCCGCTGCTGTGGCTGCTGGCGCTGGTCACCGGCGTGCTGGTGGTGGTCGCCTTCGGCCACATCGGCCGCCGCCTCTACGTCAGCGTCGCCATCGCGCTGGGGGTGCCGCTCGTCCTGCTCCTGCCGTGGTCGCTGGAGCTGCTGCTGCACCCGTCGCTGTGGCTGCTGGAGGCCGGCCTGCACCGGCCCGAGCTGAGCGCACCGGCGCCCGGCGCGGTGTCCCTGCTGATGCTCTCGCCGGGCGGCCCGGGCATGCCGCCGGTCTGGGTCACCGCCGGGTTCCTGGTCGCCGCGCTGTCGGCGCTGCTGCTCCTGCGCCGCCGCATGCTGATCGCGGTGGGCTGGAGCGTCGCCCTGTTCGGGATCCTGGTGGCGATCGTCATCAGCCGCGTGCCGGTGGAGCCCTGGTACGGCGGCCCCACCGCCCCGGCGTGGCCGGGCGTGGCGCTGGCCTTCGCCGCGACGGCCATGCTGCTGTCGGCCGCCAACGCCGCGCAGTCCTTCGGCCTGATGTGGCGGCTGGGCGGCGCGCGCCGCGCCTTCGCCGCCTTCGCCGCCGCGCTGGCCCTCACCACGCCGCTGTCGGCCGCCGGGGTGTGGATGTGGCAGGGCGTACAGGGCCCGCTGAGCGGGCACGCCGGACCCGTGGTCCCGGGCCTGCTGGGCGGGGTCAGCGACGACGGCCGCGGCGCGCGCACCCTGGTTGTGGCCCCGCAGGACGACGGGTCGGTGCGCTACAGCGTGCTGCGCGGGCGCGAACCCCGCCTGGGCGAGGAGCAGGTCCCCACCAGCGGCCCCACCCGCGCCGTGCTGGACGAGGTCGTGGCCGGACTCGCCGGCGGCCGGGGCGGCGACGAGACCGCCCGGCTGGCCGACCTCGGCATCGGCTACGTGCTTATGCCGCGCCCGCCCGGCTCCGAGGGCCCCGACGTCACCCTGGTCGACATCCTCGACGGCGCCCCCGGCCTCACCCGGGTCCAGCTGGGCGAGCGCTTCGGCCTGTGGTCGCTGGACACCCCCACCGGCCGGGTGCGCGTGCTGGGCGAGGGCGGGCCCGTGGTGCTGCGCGCCCAGGCGGGCGAGGGCGCCGAGGCCGCCTACCGGGTGCCCGGCGGGGCGGCGGGGCGCCGGCTCGTCCTGGCCGAACCCGTCGGCACCGGCTGGAGCGCCACCCTCGACGGCCAGGAGCTCGCGGCGCGGTCGGGCCCCGGCGGGCTGCAGGCCTTCGACCTGCCGGCCTCCGGCGGGCGGCTGGAGATCGCCAAGTCCGACCCGCTGCGCCAGGCGTGGCTGGCCGCGCAGGCCGCGTTGCTGGTGGCGGTGGGCGTGCTCGCGCTGCCCGGCGTGCGCACCGAGGAGGACCTGCGCGAGCAGCGCGCCCAGCCCGCGCCCCGGCCGCGGCGTCCCATGCTGGCCGGCGCCCGATCGGGCTCCACCGGCACCCGAGCGGCCGGCCAGGGCCACCGCGCGCCCGGCGCCCGCCGGGGCGCCCGCGGCGGCCGGGGGACGCGCGGCACGCGCTCCCGCGGCGGCGGCCCGGCGGCCACCCCGCCCGGCGGCCTGGACACCCGCGACCGGGAAGGGGAGTAGGCCGTGCGGCTGATCGTGGAGAACCGCTTCGCGCTGCTGGGCCTGGTGGCCATCGCGCTGACCGCGCTGTTCGGCGTGGCGGCGGTGACCCAGGGCGTCGACCCGGGCGGCGCGCCGGAGGCCGCCACCGCGCCGGTGGAGTCCGACCTGCGCCTGTGCCCGCCGCCCCAGGGCGAGGACCGCGCCACCACCACCGCCGCGCTGGCCACCGGAGCCCCCGACGGCGGCGGCGAGGGCGAGCTGACCGCCGCGGAGAACACCGCCGAGGCCGCGCCCGTCGGAGACTCCGGCCCGTTCACCCGCACCGGCCGGCTGTGGAGCGCCGACACCTCCGGCGCCGAGGCCGCCACGGCCGTCACCGCGCGCGGCACCATGGCGGCCGGCCTGGAGGTCGCCCAGGCCACCGTCGGCGAGGACGACCCGTATGCCACCGAGGTGCGCTGCCCCGCGCCCGCCACCAGCACGTGGTTCGCCGCTCCCGGCGGCATCACCCTGGAGGGGCTGCGGCTGTTCCTGGCCAACCCCGACGGCGAGCCCGCCACCGCCAACGTCGACATCTACCTCAGCGACGGCCCGTCCTACTCCGACGACACCCGCGGGATCGCCGTCGAGGGCCGCGGCCACACCGAGGTCGACCTCACCGAGCTGATCCAGGGCAGCCCCGCCGCCGTCGTGCACGTGCGCACCAACGCCGGGCGGGTGGCGGCGTCGCTGTTCGCCGAGCGCGGCGGCGACGGAGAGGACTGGGTGCCCCCCACCGCCGCGCCCGCCCGCAGCCACGTCGTGCCCGGGATCCCCGGCGGGGGCGGCAGCCGCCGGCTCATCGTGGCGGCCGTGGGCGACACCCCCGCCACGGCCGACGTCGCCGTCTACACCCCCGAGGGCCGCGCCGAGCACGAGACCCTGACCGGTCTGGGCGTGCCCCCGGCCGCCGGGACCTTCCTGAGCCTGGAGGGGCCGCTGGCCGAGCAGCCGGGCACGGCGGTGGTCGAGGCCGACCAGCCGGTGGTGGTGGGCGTGGCCATGGACCGCGCCGACGGCGACGACACCGCCTACGCGCCCGCCGCGCCGCCGCTGGCCGGCCCCCTCAACGGCACGGCCGTGGTGCCGGCCGCGCCCGAGGGCACCGAGAGCAGCCTGGTCTTCGCCGCGTTGGAGGAGGACGCCGCGGCCGTCGTCACGCCCGTGGACGCCGACGGCCGCGCGGGCGACCCGGTGGACGTGGAGATCCCCGCCGGGCGCACCACCGCGCCCGACCTGGAGGCGCCCGAGGGCGCCGGGTTCGTCGTGGAGGTGGCCGGCGGCACCCCCGTCTACGCCGGCCGCGTGCTCACCCAGGGGTCCGGCGGCGACGCCGCGACCTCGGCCCAGCCGCTCCTGCCCGCCCCCGCCCGGATCGTCCTGCCCGAGGTCGACGACAGCCTCACCAGCGTCGTGCCCTAGGGCCCGCGAGACCGGGTGTCCCGGTCCGTGCCCGGGTGACCGGATCGGGCCCGGCGCGGGGCCGGAGGTCCGCGGCGGGCGGCCGCGCGGCCCTGCCATCATGCTGCTGCGGACCCGGGCGCATCGGGCGCTCTGGGCGGCCGCGCAGGCGCAAGGAGTCCCCCGTGCAGTTCCATGGCTACGAACAGGTCGGCGATTCCCGCGAACGCTACGCGGGCACCTGGGAGGACGCGCGCGCCGCCGCGCACTGGCTGCGGTCGCGGTTCGCCGACTACCAGCGCGGGGTGGCCTCGCAGTCGGTGCCCGCCGTGCGGGAGTGGTTCGCCGAGGAGCGGCTGCGCGCGGGCGGCGGCGTGGTGTGGGAGGCGCGCATGGCCGACGGCCGGCGGGTGTCGCTGTCGGTGGTGCCCGCCGGGGACTCCTGACAGCGGTGCGGGCGGCGCGGCAGGAGGTGCCGCGCCGCCCGCCCGGTCAGGTCTCGGGGTCGACGGTCTCGGGTTCGAGCCCCAGGAGGTTGGCGACCTCCTCGACCACGGTGTCGTAGACGAGCATGGCCATCTCCTCCGGCTCGCGGGTACGGATCTCGACCGGCCGCCGGTAGACGATGATCTTCGCCTGCCCTGATCTGCCGGTCTCCAGACGCGAGAAGGGGATGCCGTCCTCGGCGGTCACGCCGCGCGGGACCCGGGGGACGTCCTCGACCAGGAACTCCACGTTGGCGAGTTCCCGCGCCCACACCCGCTCCAGGCGCTCGACGGCGTCGAGGACCAGGTCGTCGAAGATGTGGGCCCGGCTCCGCGCCATGGGGAGTTCGGGCGGCGCCAGCGGGCCGCGCACGCCGCGTCCGCGGCGGTCTCGGCGTCGTACTCGGTCGGCTTGAGCCCTGTGAAGGTGCACTCGTCGCACGCTCCGAGACTATGCCATCCGCGGCCGACATGCAGCCCCGGCCCGCCCGTGCGCGCGGACACAGCGGGGCGATGCTGGCGCCCGACCGTGGAAAGGCATAAAGTCGGTGCCCGTGAGCGTTGTCCGACGCTGCTCGCGCACCGCGTGCCGGCAGCCCGCCGTCTTCACGCTCACTTATGTCTACGCCGACTCCACGGCGGTCCTGGGTCCGCTCGCCGCCTACGCCGAGCCCCACTGCTACGACCTCTGCGCCATGCACGCCGAGCGCCTCACCGCGCCCCGCGGCTGGGAGGTCGTGCGGCTGCCCGCCGACTCCTCCGGCGGCGGCCCCGGCAGCGACGACCTGGAGGCCCTGGCCAACGCCGTGCGCGAGGCCGCCCGCCCGCCCGCCGTGGGCAACCCGGTCGGCCAGGGCGTCGAGACCCACCGCCGGGGCCACCTGCGCGTGGTCAAGTCCGACCCCCAGGCCGGGAGCGAGCCCGGCCGGCGGGCCCCCTCGCCGCAGTCGGCCCGCCCGCGCCCCCGCCGCGACGTCTGACCCCGCCGCCCCCGTCCTGTCCCGGCCCCCTGCCACGCCGGGCCGCGCGGGCGCGGATCGGCCCGGCCCACCGCGTCCGCCGCCCCGCCCCACCGTGTTGATAGCGTTGTCCCGAGCGTGGCCGGCGTCCGCCCGCAGCCGCCCCCGGCGGGCACACGGCGCGGCACGGGCGCCCGCGCCGCGCGAAGAGCCCTGTCCACGACCCGATCCGGAGACGCGTGTGGGTGACCTCGGCCAGATCTTCAAGGCATACGACATCCGGGGCATCGTCCCCGACACACTCGACGCCGACACGGCCCGCTCCATCGGGGCGGCGTTCGCGCGGGTGGCCGACGCGCCCTCGGTGGTCGTGGCCTACGACATGCGGCCCTCCTCGCCGGAGCTGGCCGCGGCCTTCGCCGAGGGCGTCACCGGCCAGGGCGTCGACGTGGTCATGGCGGGCCTGGGCTCCACGGACATGCTGTACTTCGCCTCGGGCCACCTGGACATGCCCGGCGCGATGTTCACCGCCAGCCACAACCCCGCCCAGTACAACGGCATCAAGATGTGCCGGGCCGGCGCGGCGCCCATCGGCTCCGACAGCGGCCTGGCCGACATCCGCCGCCTGGCCGAGGAGGGCGTCGAGCCCGCCGGCGCCGCCGGCACGGTCAGCGAGCGCGACCTGCTCACCGAGTACGCGCGCTACCTGCGGTCCCTGGTCGACCTGTCGGGCGCGCGCACGCTCAGCGTGGTGGTCGACGCCGGCAACGGCATGGGCGGCTACACGGTCCCGGCGGTGCTCGGCGGCGACCGGCTGGAGGCGCTGCCGCTGCG
Source organism: Streptomonospora nanhaiensis (assembly GCF_013410565.1). Taxonomy (NCBI): domain Bacteria; kingdom Bacillati; phylum Actinomycetota; class Actinomycetes; order Streptosporangiales; family Nocardiopsidaceae; genus Streptomonospora; species Streptomonospora nanhaiensis. The sequence continues at coordinate 2,716,775 of NZ_JACCFO010000001.1, read as the reverse complement.
CATCGAGCCGCTGTACTTCGAGCTGGACGGCACGTTCCCCAACCACCCGGCCAACCCGCTGGACTACGCCAACCTGGTCGACCTCCAGGCCAAGGTGCGCGAGACCGGCGCCGACATCGGCCTGGCCTTCGACGGCGACGCCGACCGCTGCTTCGTCGTGGACGAGCGGGGCGAGCCCGTGCCGCCCTCGGCGATCACCGCCATGGTCGCGGCCCAGGAGCTGGCCCGCGAGCCCGGCGCAACCGTCATCCACAACCTGATCACCTCCAACGCGGTGCCCGAGATCGTGCGCGAGCGCGGCGGCACGCCGGTGCGCACCCGGGTGGGCCACTCGTTCATCAAGGCCACCATGGCCGAGACCGGCGCGATCTTCGGCGGCGAGCACTCCGCCCACTACTACTTCCGCGACTTCTGGCGCGCCGACACCGGCATGCTCGCGGCCATGCACGTGCTGCGCGTGCTGGGCGCCGACACCCGGCCGCTGTCGGAGATCACCGCCGAGTACTCCCGCTACGCCGGCTCCGGCGAGATCAACTGCGAGGTCACCGACCAGGCGGGGCGCGCGGCGGCGGTCGAGGAGGCGTTCGCCGGCCGCGAGGGGGCGAAGGTCGACCACCTCGACGGCCTCACCGTGTCGCTGCCCGACGGCTCCTGGTTCAACCTGCGGGCCTCCAACACCGAGCCGCTGCTGCGGCTCAACGTCGAGGCGCCCGACACCGCCGCCATGGAGCGGCTGCGCGACGAAGTCCTGGCCATCGTGCGGGCCTGACCGCACGCCCTTACCCCGCGAGGAGAACACCGCGATGACCGCGAAGATCGACGACTGGCTGCTGGACATCCTGGCCTGCCCCCAGAGCAAGGCGCCGCTGCGCCTGGACGAGGAGGCCGGCGAGCTGGTCTGCGACGAGAGCGGGCTGGCCTACCCCATCCGCGACGGGATCCCGGTCCTGCTCGTGGACGAGGCGCGCCGCATCAGCTGACACCGGGCGCCCGCGCCGCCGCCCGGCGGCGGCGCCGGCCGGGAGGGAGTGCCGTGCCGCTGGAGTTCGACGAGTCCCGGCTGGAGGACCCGCGGGCGGGCGCCGACGCGCTGCGCGGGCTGGCCTCGGCCGCGGCGCGGGTGCGCTCGGCGCGCACCGCGGCCGCCGAGGCCGACCTGGACGTGCTGGCCCTCGACGGCCGCCCGCGCGCCGTGGTGGTGCTGGGCGCCGGGGCCGCCGCGGCGGTGGGCGACATCTGCGCGGCGGCGCTGGGGCCGGGCTGCCCGGTGCCGGTGGTGCCGGTGCGCGGGTACCGCCTGCCGGGCTGGGTGGGCGGCCCCGACCTCGTGGTCGCGGTAGCGCCCTCGGCGCCGCCGGCGCCCGGCGGCCCGTCCGATCCGGCGGCGGGCGCGTCCACAATCGGCCAAATCAGCCCGTCGCACGCCGCGGTCGCCGCCTGCGCCGCCGAGGCCGCGCGGCGCGGGTGCCGGTTCCTGGCCATCGGCCCGGCCGGCGGCCCGCTGGCCGCCGTCGCCGAGCGGTCCCGCGCCCCCTCGATCGCGCTTCCGCAGGTCGGCGGGCCTCCGGAGTCGCCGCTGGGTCCGGTGGTGGCCCTGCTGACGGCGGTCTCGCGGGTGGGGGTGTCCGGTCCGCCCGAAGGCGCCTACGACGCGCTGGCCGAGCGGCTGGAGCGGGCCGCGATGGCCTACGGGCCCTCGGTCGAGACCTGGGACAACCCCGCGAAGTCGGCCGCCCTCGACATCGCCGGGAGCATCCCCGTCATCAGCGGCGGGACGCCCGCCGCCCAGGCCGCGGCCGACCACTGGGTGTCGAGGCTGGCGTCGGTGGCCCGGTATCCTGCGGTCCGCGGCGGTTCGCCGGAGTTGCTGGGCGACCACATCTCCCTGGTCGGCGGCCCGTTCGGCGGCACCGGGCCGCGGTCGATCTTCGACGACCCCGTCGAGGACGGCGCCGTCGGCCTCCGGCTGGTCCTGCTGCGCGATCCGGAGGAGGTCCCCGAGGCCGCCCGCGACCTCGCCCTCGCGGCCGACACGGCACGTGAACAGGGGGTCGAGGTGAGTGAGTACACAGCGGACGAGGGCGGTCCACTGGAACGCACAGCCGGTTTGATCGCTCTAACCGATTACGCCACTGTGTATGTAGCCGTTGCCTATGGCACAGACCCGCTAGCCCATACGCTGGTCGTGCGCTGACTCCAGCCACGACCGCACCTGGAGGAGATCGATGCCCGGTCCCGAGTCGCTGTCGCCGAACGACCCGAAGTCCTTCGGCGACTACAGCGTGGTCGGCCGCCTGGGAAAGGGCGGGCAGGGCGTCGTGTACCTCGGGCGCAACCCCGAGGGCGAAGAGGTCGCGATCAAGGTCCTCAACGACCAGTGGTCGCAGGACGACGACCTCCGCAAGCGGTTCGAGAAGGAGGTGCGGGCGGCGCAGAAGGTCGCGTCGTTCTGCACCGCCGCCATCCACGAGGCCCAGCTCGACAAGGACCCGCCCTACGTGGTGTCGGAGTACGTGCCGGGCCAGTCGCTCCAGGAGGCGGTGGCCACCAAGGGGCCGCACAAGGGCGCGGCGCTGCAGCGGCTGGCGGTCTCCACGGCCACCGCGCTGGTGGCCATCCACCAGGCCGGGATCGTGCACCGCGACTTCAAGCCGGGCAACGTGCTGCTGGGCCCTGACGGCCCCCGCGTGATCGACTTCGGCATCGCCCGCGTCGCCGACGGCACGGCCACCCTGACCAACTCGATCGTGGGCACGCCCTCCTACATGGCGCCCGAGCAGATCGAGGGCCGGGGGATCACCGACAAGGTCGACATCTTCGCCTGGGGCTGCGTGGTGGCGTTCGCCTCCACCGGCAACGCCCCCTTCGGCCAGGACAGCGTGCCCGCCGTGGTGCACCGGGTGGTCAGCGCGCCGCCCAACCTCGACGGCGTGCCCGACTCCCTGCTGCCGATCGTGCAGACGTGCCTGGACAAGGACCCCGCGCGCCGGCCCACCGCGCAGGAGCTGCTGATGCGGCTGCTGGGCCACGAGTCCGCGGTCTCCACCGACGACGCCCTCAAGGAGGGCGAGCGCATCGCGGAGTCCGGGCCGCCGCTGAGCGGGCCGCAGACCCCGATCCCGCCGTCCAACCAGGTGGGCGGCTACGCGCCGATGGGCGGCATGGCGCCGGGGCACACCCCCAGCGGGCCGCAGACCCCGTTCCCCGGCTACGGCCCCGGCCCGGCGCCCAACTCCGGCCCCCAGGCGGGGTTCCCGCACCAGCCGCCGCGCGGCCCGCAGCCGCACGGGCCCAACGTCACCGGCGTGCGCCCCGGTCCGGCCGGGCCGCCGCACACCGGCCCCAACACCATGTACGGCGGGCGGGCCATGCCCACCCAGCGGCCGCAGCTGCCGCCGCAGGGGCGGCCCCCGCAGCAGGTCGAGGACCCCATCCTGTCGCACGGCTGGGTGGTCCCGGCCGTGCTCATCGCCATCATCATCCTGGTGCTCGTGCTGTTCCTGGCGGCGCTGAGCACCTGACCGCCCGATCCCCGGCGGCCCGGGCGGGTCCGGCGGCCGCGCTCAGTAGCGCGCCGCGCGGGTGAGGTGCCCGACCGCCCGCGAGAGAACGTCGTCGGCGAACGCCTCGACCTCGGGCCAGCGGTCGTCGGCGGCGTCGGCGGGCACCAGGGTCACGCAGTCGGCGCAGCCGAGGTCGAGCACGTCGACCACGCCCTCCCCGGTGGCCAGGCGCCCGTCGGCCGTGACCGCGAGCACGCCCGAGGCGGGGTCGCCCACCTCCTGCACGAGCACCAGCAGCCGCAGGGCGCCGTCGGCGAGGTCGACGTCGACCGAGGCCCGCCACTCGTTGGGCCCCGGGGTGAACAGCGCGCGCCGCGCCGCAGCGGCCCGGCGCTCGGCCGGCGGGGGCACCCCCGGGACGCCGGGGGATCCGGGGGCGGGGCCTTCGGGCTCGGCCGAGGAGCCCACCGAGGTGCGCGCTGCGGGGTCGAGCTCGCGCAGCACCATGCGCAGGGAGTCGCAGCGCAGCCGCAGGTGGTTGACCACCCGGCGGTGCACGGCCCGGCCCAGGCACGTGCTGTCGGGGCGCAGGGCGCCGGGCAGGCGCGCGGGCCGGCTCAGCTCGGCGCGCAGCGCGGCGGTCTCCAGGTCGGCCAGCAGCAGCACCATGGCGGACAGGCGTTCGACGGGGCCGTGCGCCCGGTCGGCGCCCGAGGCGCCGGGTGCCGGCGCGGCGGCGGGCGGCGGGGCGGCGCGCCGGTCGATCGCCGGGGGCGGGAGGTCGGAGCGCATGAGCGACAGCGACGCCAGCACCCAGGGCAGGGGGCGCAGGTGGGCGGGCGGGCCGCCGCCGCGCCGGGGCGCCGGAGGCCCGGCGGGCGCGGCGCCGTCGCCGGGGCCGGGCGAGCGCACGGCGGGCGGCGCGGCGGGGTCGTCGGCGGCGGGCGCGGCGGCCGCGGTGCTGACCGGGATGTCGCCGACCCCGGGGAGGGTGAGGACGCCGGAGGCGGCGCCGGCCGCGCCGCGGTAAGCCGCCCCGTCGGGGCCGGGGCCGGCCGCTCCGGCGGGCAGGGGGGTGTCGGCGCCGTCGCGCCCCCGGCGGGGCCCGGCCAGGGGGCCCACCGCGTGCGGCGGTGGCGGCGCGGGCGCGCCGTTCAGGGCGTCTGCGCAGGTCAGGAAGAGGTGGGCGGCGCGGATCAGCGGATGGGTCTCGATCGCCGCGGCCTCGGCCAGCAGCGCGCCCACGCGCTCGGGCGCGGGCAGCGGCGGCGAGAAGTCGGGGACGGCGCGCACGAGCGTGTCGAAGTAGTCGGCGTTGAGGCGCACACCCGCACGGGAGTCGTCGGCCAGGGCGACGAGGGCGTCCTCCTCGGCGCGCAGCCGGTCGGGCGGCAGCGGCGGGAGTCCGGCCAGGGCGCGCAGCTCCTCGATGCGGCGGCGGGCCCCGTCGCGCACGGCGGCGGGGTCGGCGGAGCTGATGCCGTGGCGGCGGCGCTCCGCCCACAGCTCACGGAGCCGGTCGAGGCCGGCCAGCCGTCGGTGCACGGCCTCGGGGAAGCCGTCGGGAACCAGGGTGCGACCGCGTCGTCGGGTGTCCACGGTGTCACCGTAGCCCGCGGAGAGGTGGATAAAACCCGGCTCGTCCGATCGCATGGTGAAAGGGACTGGAAAGCGTGCAATGCACGGAGACCGGGAAGAATGTGGTCCTTGGTTCAACTCCCGTACTCTTAGCTGTAACGGGACTGGGAGAACATCCCACGGTGGCGCCGAGCCGTTCCTTCGGCTGTGCACAGTCTGGCGGTCCGGCTGGCGCTGGGGCAGCGCGAGCCGGTTGACTGGAATGTAGGGGATCCCCCCTGGGCACAGGCGCCGATCCGCTGCTCCACGGACCGGCCGTTTCCGCCTGCCCGCAAGCGGCCTGAGCGTGGGTCTCGCCCGCCGTGTCCCGGCCCCCGGGCCACCCCATGGCTCGCGCATCCCCACCCCACCGGCAGTGGTCAGCGAACGACCCCCGCAGCGTCCCGGCCGCACCCCCCGGTGTGCAACGTAAGTGAGGTAGTCGTTCCCGTGCAGTCGACCCCCGACTCCGCTTCCGCCGCGCCGCCCCCCGCCCCAGCGGCACACCAGGCCCCCGCCGGGCGCGCACCGGCCAAGGGGTCCACCTACCGCCCCGAGATCCAGGGCCTGCGCGCCGTCGCGGTGCTGCTCGTGGCGGTCTACCACATCTGGCTCGGCCGGGTCTCCGGCGGCGTCGACGTCTTCCTGCTGCTCACCGGCTTTCTGATCACCGGCTCCCTGCTGCGCTCGGTGGAGCGCAAGGGCGGCATCGGCTTCGCCGCCTTCTGGACCCGCATGGTCAAGCGGCTGGTGCCCGGCGCCGCCGTGGTGCTCGCGGGCATCCTGACCGCCACCTACCTGTTCCTGCCCGCCGACCGCTGGCGCGACGTCATCGCCGAGGTCGTCGCCGCCGCCCTGTACTACGAGAACTGGCACCTGGCGCTCAACTCGGTCGACTACCTGGCGCGCAGCGGCGTGGCCAGCCCGGTCCAGCACTTCTGGTCGCTGTCCATCCAGGGCCAGTTCTACCTGCTGTGGCCCTTCCTCATCGGCGGCGCCGCCTGGCTCGCGGCCCGCGCCAAGCGGCCCTCCCCGCGCGGCGCGGTCGCCGTGGGCCTGGGCCTGGTCTTCACCGCCTCGCTGGCCTACTCCGTGGTCACCACCGCCTCGCAGCAGGCGTGGGCCTACTTCGACCTCGGCGCCCGCCTGTGGGAGTTCGCGCTGGGCGGCCTGCTCGCCCTCGCGCTGCCGCACCTGCGCCTCCCGATGTGGCTGCGCGTGCTGCTGGGCTGGACCGGCGTGGCCGCCCTGGTGCTGTGCGGCCTGCTGGTGCAGGTCTCCACGCTCTTCCCCGGCTACATCGCGCTGTGGCCGACCATGGCCGCGGTGCTGGTGATCGCGGCCGGCACCACCGGCCGCCCGCTGGCCGTGGACCGCCTGCTCAACCTGCGCGCCATGCACTACGTCGGCGACCACGCCTACGCGCTCTACCTGTGGCACTGGCCCGTGCTGATCTGCTACCTGGAGGTCACCGACCGCACCCTGCCCAGCCTCACCGGCGGGTTCGCGGTCCTGGCGGTGTCGATGCTGCTCGCGGTCGCCACCCGGTGGATCACCGAGACCCGGGTCGACGTGTTCACCCGGGTGCGCCCCGCGCGCCGGTGGTCGCTGGCGGTGGGCGCGGCGTTCCTGGTGCCCGTCCTGGCGGCCACCGGCCTGTGGTCGGGCTACCTGACCGAGCAGCAGCGCCAGCAGGAGTTGGCCGTCGAGCAGTCCGGCTCCTACACCGGCGCGCAGGCGCTCACGGCGCCGGCCGCCCAGCAGGACCAGGCCCCGGTGCCGGTCTACCCCGCGCCCGCCGACGCCGCCGACGACGTCCCCCGCACCTATGCCGACGGCTGCAACCAGGAGACCGGCAAGTCCGAGGTCCTGACCTGCGTCTACGGCCCCGACGACGCCGAGCACACCGTCGCCCTGGTGGGCGCCTCCCATGCGGCGCACTGGTTCCCCGCGCTGATGGAGATCGCCGAGGACCGCGACTGGCGGGTCGTCAACATCATCAAGGGTTCGTGCCTGTTCACCGACATCGTGCAGGTCTACCGGGGCGAGGAGTACCACTCCTGCGCTCAGTGGAACTCCGGGGTGCTCGACGAACTGCGGCGGCTGCGGCCCGACGCCGTGTTCACCACCGCCACCAGCACCAGCATCGACGGCGAGGCCGGGTTCGGCGGCGAGGTCGTGGTCGAGGGCTACGTGGACCGCTGGCGGGAGCTGGACCGCATGGGCATCGACGTCGTCGCGGTCCGCGACACCCCGCGCATGCCCTTCGACGCCCCCGAGTGCGTCGCCGAGGACGGCCCCGAGGCGTGCGTTGCCGACCGCTCGTTCTCCATGGACGCGGAGTCCCCGCTGGAGAAGCTGGAGGACGTCCCCGACAACGTCGCGTTCATCGACATGACCGACCACATGTGCGACGGCGACCGGTGCCCGGCGGTGATCGGCAACATCCTCGTGTACTGGGACACCGGCCACATCACCACCACCTACATGCGCACGCTGGCCCCCGGGCTGGGGGAGCGCATCGCGGCGGCCACCGACCTGTGAGCGCCGGGCCCGGCACCGGACGGGGCGGGCGGGGTGGTGCCGAGCGGGGCGGTGCGGACCCGGCGGGCGTACGGCGCGCCTAGGGCGTCCCGCGCTCGCGGCGGCGGAGCAGGCGCAGCGCCTTCTGCTTCTCGAAGTCCATGGCGCGGGCCGGCGCTGGGGCCAGGCGGCCCACCCGCTCGCCGAAGGACCGCACCCGCGCGAGCGTCGCGGGCTCGGCCAGCACCCGCAGCGCGAACGCCAGCGCGGCCGGCGGGATGCCGTAGGCGCGCTCCAGTTCCAGGCCCGCGGCCACCGCGCCCAGGTCGTCCTCGCTGAAGCGGCGGTGCCGGTGTCCCCGGCCCGTGGGCTGCTCCTTGGTGGGCGGCACCAGCCCCAGCGCCTCGCGGTAGCGCAGCATGCGCGGGCTGGTGCCCAGGCGCTCGGCGGCGGCGGAGATGGGCAGGGCCGGGGCCGCGCGGCCGGGAGCCGCCGGAGCCGGGCCGCCCGGCGCGGGGCGCCGGTAGGCGGCCGGGGAGGGGCGCGCGGTGCCCGCGCGGTCGTCAGCATGCGCCATGGGCAGCCACTCTAGCGGCCTCCCCCGTGCCCTCCGCGCGAATCTGACAATCGCGTGTCAATTTGGCCCGTTCGGCCGTGCCGGAGGCGGGTGTAGCCGCTTAGACTCGGTGCGCATCCACCAGGAGGAGAAAAGACGCATGTCCCTCGACTTCAAGGTCGCCGACCTGTCCCTGGCCGAGTTCGGGCGCAAGGAGATCCGGCTCGCCGAACACGAGATGCCGGGCCTGATGGCCACCCGCGCCGAGTACGGCGCCTCCCAGCCGCTCAAGGGCGCCAAGATCATGGGCTCGCTGCACATGACCGTGCAGACCGCCGTGCTCATCGAGACCCTGGTGGCCCTGGGCGCCGAGGTCCGCTGGGTGAGCTGCAACATCTTCTCCACGCAGGACCACGCCGCCGCGGCGGTCGTCGTCGGCCCCAACGGCACCCCCGACAACCCGCAGGGCGTCCCCGTCTACGCCTGGAAGGGCGAGACGCTGGAGGAGTACTGGTGGTGCACCGAGCAGGCGCTCACCTGGCCCGGCGGCGAGGGTCCCAACATGATCCTCGACGACGGCGGTGACGCCACGATGCTGGTGCACAAGGGCGTGGAGTTCGAGAAGGCCGGCACGGTCCCCACCCCCACCGAGGACGACTCCGAGGAGTACCAGGTCTTCCTGCGGCTGCTGCAGAAGAGCCTGGCCGCCGACCCGCAGAAGTGGACCCGGATCGCCGAGCGCATCAAGGGCGTCACTGAGGAGACCACCACCGGCGTGCACCGCCTGTACGAGATGCAGCGCGACGGCCGGCTGCTCTTCCCGGCGATCAACGTCAACGACTCGGTCACCAAGAGCAAGTTCGACAACAAGTACGGCATCCGGCACTCGCTGCCCGACGGCATCATGCGCGGCACCGACGTGCTGATCGGCGGCAAGGTCGCGGTGGTCTGCGGCTACGGCGACGTCGGCAAGGGCTCGGCCGAGGCGCTGCGCGGCCAGGGCGCCCGCGTCATCGTCACCGAGATCGACCCGATCAACGCCCTCCAGGCGGCCATGGACGGCTACCAGGTGACGGTGCTGGAGGACGTGGTCGAGACCGCGGACATCTTCATCACCACCACCGGCAACTTCAACATCATCACCGCCGACCACATGGCGCGGATGAAGCACCAGGCGATCGTCGGCAACGTCGGCCACTTCGACAACGAGATCGACATGGCCGGCCTGGCCAAGATCCCGGGCATCGTGCGCACCGAGATCAAGCCGCAGGTGCACGAGTGGCGCTTCCCCGACGGCCACACCATCCTCGTGCTGTCGGAGGGACGCCTGCTCAACCTGGGCAACGCCACCGGCCACCCCAGCTTCGTGATGTCCAACAGCTTCACCAACCAGGTCATCGCGCAGATCGAGCTGTTCACCAAGACCGCCGAGTACCCCACCGACGTCTACGTGCTGCCCAAGATCCTCGACGAGAAGGTCGCCCGGCTGCACCTGGACGCCCTCGGCGTCAAGCTCACCGAGCTGACCAAGGAGCAGGCCGCCTACATCGGCGTCGACGTGGCCGGGCCCTACAAGCCCGACCACTACCGCTACTGAGTCGGCGCGGGGGATCGGAAGAATCCGCCGGATGGCACTACCAGAGCATGACGTCGCGGACCTCGGCCTGGCGCAGGCCGGGGTCCGCCGCGTCGAATGGGCCGAACGCGCCATGCCCGCGCTGGGGCGGGTGCGCGACCGCTTCGCCGCCGAGCGGCCGCTCGCGGGGCGGCGCATCGCGGCGTGCATGCACGTGACGGCCGAGACCGCGAACCTGCTGCGGGCGCTGAAGGCGGGCGGCGCCGAGATCGCGCTGGCCGCCTCCAACCCGCTGTCCACGCAGGACGACACCGCCGCCGCGCTGGTGGCCGAGTACGGGATATCGGTGTTCGCGCGCGCGGGCATGGACCCCGCCGCCTACGACCGCAACCTCGCCACGGTGCTGGAGCGGCGCCCGCACCTGCTCCTGGACGACGGCTGCGACCTGGTCAATATCGCCCACCTGGAGCGGCCCGAGCTGCTGGAGGAGGCGGTGGCCGGCTGCGAGCAGACCACCACCGGGGTCATCCGGCTGCACCGGATGAGCGCGGAGGGCGCGCTGCGGCTGCCGATGGTGGCCGTCAACGACACCGCCACCAAGCGGATGTTCGACAACCGCTACGGCACCGGGCAGTCCACCCTCGACGGCATCATGCGCGCCACCAACGCCATGCTGGCGGGGCGCACCATGGTCGTGGCCGGGTTCGGCTACTGCGGCCGGGGCCTGGCCGAGCGGGCGCGGGGGATGGGCGCGCGGGTGGTGGTCACCGAGGTCGACCCGGTGAAGGCGCTCGACGCGGTGATGCAGGGCTACACCGTGCTGCCGATGGAGGAGGCCGCGCCCATCGGCGACGTGCTGGTGACGGTGACGGGCAACCGCGACGTGGTCCGCGCCGAGCACCTGGCGAGCCTGAAGGACGGCGCGGTGCTGGCCAACTCCGGCCACTTCGACGTCGAGATCGACCTGCCCGCGCTGGAGGCGATGGCGGTGGAGGTCCGCCGCGAGGTTCGGCCGCAGGCCGACGAGTACGTCCTGGGCGACGGCCGCCGCATCGTGCTGCTGGCCGAGGGCCGCCTGGTCAACCTCGGCGCCGCCGAGGGGCACCCGGCGGCGGTGATGGACATGTCCTTCTCGGTCCAGGCCCTGACGGTGGCCTGGCTCGCCGAGAACCACGCGGAGCTGGAGCCGGGCGTCCTGGAGGTCCCGCGCCGCATCGACACCGAGGTCGCCCGCCTGGAGTTGGAGGCGCTGGGCGTCCGGATCGACAGCCTGACGGAGGGGCAGGAGGAGTACCTCAACTCCTGGCGCGCCTGAGAGAACCGGAGGCCGGTCCGGGGTCCGGGGTGGTGGGGCTTGGACTCGGGCCGGGCTCGGGCATGGGCTCGGGGCCGGTGGTCAGCGGTGCGGGTGTGGGGGCGGTTGCGGTCGTGTCGGGGCGGCGGGTGGCTCGGGCGGGCGGTGATCGGTTCCGGGGGTGGCTGGCGAGGGCCGCGTCGGGGCGCCGAGGGGCCCCGCCCCGGGACCACGCGTGAGGCGGTGGGGCGGCCGCCGGGTCGACCGGCGCATTCGGCCGTGTTCGGTGGCTGGGGTTCGCCCTTGGCAAGGGCGGCAGACGAAAACCCCGGACGGGTCTGCTTTCAACTACGGCATTTGACGGCAAATGCCCGTATTGTCAGGCCGCTTGGGCGGAGAGCGGTGCCTTTCGAGCGGCGCCGGGCCCTTTGATGTCCATCATGTGAGACGCCACATGCTGGGAGCTGGCCGATTTGGTGTCTATGTCGGTTTTTCGGGGTGACGATCTACGGTTTTGGGTGCGTTCGAGCTTCCAAGCGTGTAGATCGTCGCGGAAGGCGGTCTCTTGTCTCGTAATGTGAGACGCCAGGGGGGCGATTGCGGCAATTCGGGCCAGGGGGCATGGCGGCCCGCTCGAAGGCACCAGCCGCGCGGTCTCGTCCGTGCGCCAGGGGCGCCATGGACAACAGGGCCCTCGCCCCGCGCAACCTCGCCCTCACCACGACCGATCCGCCGACCGCCCGCACCCCCGGGTGCCCTGGGTGCCGTTGATTCGGGCGTCGGTGATCGCCCGGTCGGTTCCCGCGCTGTCCTTGGCGCCCGTCGGGGCGCGGCCGTCCGCTCGGGATGCGTTGTCCGCCCGCCGGAGTCATCCGCTGCCTTCGGTGCCCCGTCGCGACCCCGGGCATCCGCACTCGGGGACCGTTGGTCGCCTGGCGGCGCCCCGCTGCCCAACCGCGCCGGGCCGCCCGCTTGGCTCCAACGCCGCGAGGTCTGAGGCAGAGCGGTCAGCCGTGGCCGTGGGCGGAGCCGTCCGAGTCGGGGGCCGTCGGGCCCGAGGGCCGGGTGGGCAGGCTGCCGAAGCCGTTGGCGCCGCCCATGCCTCCCCTCCCGCCCGTGCCGCCGGTGCCGGCGGCGCCTCCCGTGTTACCGGCGCCGGGAGCGCCGTTGGCCGGACGGCCGGCGGACCACGGGTCGCCACCGCCGGGAGCGCTGCCGTCCGGACCGCTCCCGCCCGGTGTGCCGCCGCCCGGACCGGCACCCCAGGGGCCGCCGCCCGGGGCGGCGGTCGCCCGGCGCTCGGCCAGCTTGGCCTCCTCGCGGCGTCGGCGTTCGGCCAGGACGGCGGCGAGGTAGTCGGGCGGGGTGGTGTAGGGCGGCGGGGGAGGGCTGACCGACGCGGCCACCAGGTCGGCGATGCGCGTGCCCATCTCGCGGCGGGACTCCTCGGTCAACTCCTCGAACCGCAGCAGGTACTGCCGCGCCGTGCCGGCCGTCTCCGGCGACAGCCGGGACAGCTCCGCACCGCGCGCCCACTCCGCCAGGTGCGGCGGCATGGGCAGCGCTTCCTCGGGGCGCCGCCCGGCGCGCTCGTGCACCACCAGGGTCCCCGCGATGAAGTCACCCACCCGGCGACCGTCGCGGTTGACCAGCGAGCAGGTCAGCGCCACCACGGGCACCATCCAGATCTCGACCGCGGAGGCGAGCGCGCGGGCCAGCGCCTGGCGGAAGCGCTCCGGCGAGCCGTCGACGCCCACCACGCGCAGCCCCAGCGCGACCTTGCCGAGCGACAGCCCGCGCGTCAGGGTCTCCACGGCGGCCGGGTATCCGACCATGATCAGCACGGTCAGCGCGAGGTTGACGGCGGCCGTGGCGGCGGGGTCGACCCCGGTGCCGATGAACACCACCAGCAGCACCGCGCCGAAGAGCGCGACGACCTGCACCACCATGTCGATGATCAGCGCGGCCATGCGCGTGGCGAAGCCGGCCGGCCGCAGGTCCAGCACAACGGCATCGCCGGTGACCAGAGGCGACTGGTCGCCGGGGTGTGGGGCGCCCGGGTATGCCACCGTTCGTTGCCTTCCGCGTCGTGACGGGCCTGCCGAGGGGCCGGCCGTGCCCTCGCGGCCGACCGTACCGCCCGGCCGGTCGGCGGGGGCGGACGGGACCGCACCGCATGTTCCTGTCCCTCCCAGTTTGTCAGGCGCGGCGGACGAACCCGACCGCCGCCGCGCGCGCCGCGCCCCGCCACCCCGGCCCGCGCGCGCCGCGCCCCGCCCCGCCACCCCGGCCCGCGCGCGCCGCGCCACCCCGGCCCGCCCGCCCCGCCCATTTCCGTTCTGCTCCGTTCTGCTTCTTCCGCCCCCAGCCCGGCCCGACCCGCCTACCCAACCCGCCCGACCACGCCCCCGCCCCGCCCCATGCGCGGCCCGCCGCGCCGGCCCCCGCCTGGTTGCCCCGCCTGATTCGCCCCGCACCCCCGCCCCCAGGCGCGTTCCGTCCGGCCCGCAGCGCCCGGGCGGCGGGGCGGGGGAGCCGGTAGAGTCCACATCGTGGATCTCGACGTCTTCGCCGCCGCGCACCGCCCCTCGTGGGAGCGGCTGGACCACCTTGTGCGCCGGCGGCGCCGACTTTCCGGGGCCGAGGTGGACGAGCTGGTGGAGCTGTACCAGCGGGTCTCCACCCACCTGTCGGTCGTGCGCTCCTCGGGGCAGGACCCCGTGCTGGTCGGGTGGCTGTCGGGCCTGGTGGCGCGGGCCCGGTCGGCGGTGACGGGGGCGCACGAGCCCGCCTGGCGCGACGTCACCCGCTTCTTCGTACGCACCTTCCCCGCGATCCTGTACCGGCTGCGCTGGTGGTGGGTCACCGCCTCGCTGAGCGCGCTGGCGGTCTCGATCGGCGTGGCGGCGTGGATCGCCACCAACCCCGAGGTGACCAGCGCCATCGGGCCGCCCGAGCAGATCCGGGCCTACGTCGAGAACGACTTCGCCAACTACTACGTGGAGCACCCCGGGGCGTCGTTCGCCGCCCAGGTGTGGACCAACAACGCCTGGGTGGCGGCCCAGGCGCTCATCCTCGGCGTGTTCCTGTGCCTGCCCACCGTCTACGTCCTGCTGCTCAACGCGGTCAACCTCGGCGTGGCCGGGGGCCTGATGTTCGCCCACGGCAAGGGCGACGTCTTCCTCGGCCTGATCATCCCGCACGGCCTGCTGGAGCTGACCGCCGTCTTCGTGGCCGCCGGGGTGGGGGTCAAGCTGGGCTGGACGCTGATCGCGCCCGGCGCGCGCCCCCGGCTCCAGGCCCTGGCCGAGGAGGCCCGGCCCGCGATCGCGGTGGCGCTGGGCCTGGTGGTGGTGCTGTTCGTCTCAGGCCTGATCGAGGGCCTGGTCACCGGGTGGGTGCACATCACCTGGCTGCGGATCGCCATCGGCGTGGCCGCCGAGGTGCTGTTCCTGGCCTACGTGTTCGTGCTGGGCCGCGCCGCCCACTCCGCGGGCGAGACCGGCGACATCGACGCCCGCCCGCAGACCGCGCCCGTGGTCGGCTGACCCGGGACCGGCACGCCGCGCACCGACCCCTTCCGGGGCCGCGGTCCCGGGCCTCCGCGTCCCGGAGCCGACCACCCGACCGCCCGCCGGGCGCACCCGACGTCCCGCCGTCCACCCCTCCGCCGTCCTCGCCGTCCCCGTCGGCCGCTCCGCCGGCCGCACCAACCGCACCGTCCGCACCCACCGCACAGGCAACGCCGGTGGCCGCGGCCGGGCGTGGCCGGGGGCGGCCGGGTGCGGGGCCGAGCGCGACGGCGCGCGCGGCCTAGAGCCTCCCCTGCGCCTTGAGCGCGATGTAGGCGTCGGCGAGCGCGGGCGCGATGTGGTCGGGGTCGGCGTCGACGACCTCCACGCCGTGGCGGCGGAGTTCGGCGGTGACCCGGTGGCGTTCGCCCAGGGTGCGCTCTGCCGCCGCCGCGGAGTAGACGCCGCGCGCGGTGCCGCGTTCGGCCGCCATCTCGGTGACGCGGGGGTCGCCCACGGCCGCCACCATCAGCAGGTGGCGAGCGGTGAGCGCGGGCAGCCGCGGCAGCAGGCCCTCTTCGAGCGCGGCGGCGTTGAGGTCGGTCAGCAGCACCACGAGCTGCCGGGTGCGGCTGTGCCCGCCCAGGATGGTGGCGACCAGACCGGCGGGATCGGACTCCACCAGTTCGGGTTCGAGCGGGGCCATGGCCTGCACGATCTGCGGCAGCCGGCTGCCCCTGCCGTGGCTGCGCACCTGGGCGCGCACCCGGCGGTCGTAGGCCAGCAGGTCGACCCGGTCGCCCGCGCGGCCCGCCAGGGCGGCCAGGAGCAGCGCGGCGTCCATGGCGTGGTCGAGCCGGGGGACGTCGCCCACCCGCCCGGCCGAGGTGCGGCCGGTGTCGAGCACGATGAGGATGCGGCGGTCGCGTTCGGGCCGCCAGGTGCGCACCACCACGCCGTCGCGGCGGGCGGTGGCCCGCCAGTCGATGGAGCGGACGTCGTCGCCGGGGACGTACTCGCGAAGAGAGTCGAACTCACTGCCCTGGCCGCGCACCAGCGCCAGGTGCTGGCCGTCCAGCTCGCGCAGCCGCGACAGCTTGCCGGGCAGGTGGCGGCGGCTGTGGAACGGCGGCAGCGCCCGCACGGTCCAGGGCACGGTGTGGGTGCACTGCCGCGCCGCCAGGCCCAGCGGGCCGACGCTGCGCACGGTGACCCCGGCGGCGAACTGGTCGCCCCGGCGACTCGGGGTCAGCGCCGTGGCGAGCCGCAGCCTGCCCCCCGCCGGTACCGACACGGCGGTGCTGCGGGGTTGGGCCCCGGCGCTGGGCGCCCAGGCGTCGCGCACCCGGCCGCGCAGCCTGCGCCGGCCCGGGTTGGCCAGCACCAGCGCGAGGTGCGCGGTCTCGCCCAGGCGCACCGAGGTGTCGCCGGAGCGCTCGAAGCGCACCGCGCGCGGGCTGGCCGCCAGCAGGAGGTCGACCAGCAGCGCGGCCGCCAGCAGCCCCAGCGCGGTCCACGCCAGCCACATGCCCAGGGAGCCCGCGATGAGCACCACCAGAACGGCGGCGAACGCGGCCAGTACCGCGCGGCCCGTGACCGCCATTGCGGCCTCCCTTCACCTCGGCCCGAAGGCCCCGATCCAGCCCTGGCCCGAAGGCCCGGACCCCCGGGCCCCGCGGCCTGAATTCCACTCCGGGCCCCAGGCCCGAAGCACCGGGCCCGAAGGCCCCATCGCGTCCGGCCAAGCCCCCTGGCCACCGGCCCGAAGTCCCGCAGGTGCTCCGACCTGCGGCCCCAGGCCGCTGACGCCTCCGACCTGGAGGCCGGAGCCGTTCGCCCGTCCGGCGGGCGGCCCGCCGCTCCGGCGTTCCGCCCCGGTTCCATCCAACCCCGGTCCGCTCCGCCTTGGCCACCGCGCCGCCGCGCCTGTGGACGACCGCCCGGCCGGGTTCCGGCCCGCCGCCGAGCGCACGCCCGCCGCCGCGCCGCCGTCCAGCGCCGCCCCGGCCCACCGACGGCGGGCCCAGGCGGGCCCGTCCGCCCCGAGCCGGTGCCTCGGCGCCTCAGCGTGCCGGCGCCTCAGCCGCTCAGCGCGGCACCGGCACCGCGGCCAGGACGCCGTCG
The DNA here is from genome assembly GCF_013410565.1 of Streptomonospora nanhaiensis. Classification (NCBI taxonomy): domain Bacteria; kingdom Bacillati; phylum Actinomycetota; class Actinomycetes; order Streptosporangiales; family Nocardiopsidaceae; genus Streptomonospora; species Streptomonospora nanhaiensis. Next base: position 2,700,070 of record NZ_JACCFO010000001.1, on the reverse strand, counting down.
AGCACCCCGGCGGTGGTGGCGCCCTCCAGTTCCGCCTCGGGCCGCAGTGCGATGCGGTGCCGCAGCGTGGCGGTGGCCAGCGCCTTGACGTCGTCGGGGGTGACGTAGTCGCGGCCCGACAGCCACGCCCACGCCCGGCTGGTGCGCAGCAGCGCGGTCGCGCCGCGCGGCGAGGCGCCCAGCTGCAGCGACGGCGAGCTGCGGGTGGCCCGGCAGATGTCCACGATGTAGGCCAGCACCTCGGGCGCCACCCGGGTGCGCGCGACCGCCTCGCGCGCGGTGCGCAGCTCCCCGGCTCCGGCGACCGGACGCAGCCCGGCGGCCTCCAGGTCGCCGGGGTCGAACCCGCTCGCGTGCCGCCCGAGCATGTCCACCTCGTGGTGGCGGTCGGGCAGCGGCACCACGAGCTTGAGCAGGAACCGGTCGAGCTGGGCCTCGGGCAGCGGGTAGGTGCCCTCGTACTCCACGGGGTTCTGCGTGGCGGCCACGACGAAGGGGTCGGGCAGCGGAGCGGGCTCGCCCGCCACCGTGACCTGCCGCTCCTCCATGGCCTCCAGCAGCGCCGCCTGCGTCTTGGGCGGGGTGCGGTTGATCTCGTCGGCCAGGAACAGGTTGGTGAAGACCGGCCCCTCGTGGAACTCGAACTTGGTGGTGCGCGAGTCGAAGACCTGCGACCCGGTGACGTCGCCGGGCATCAGGTCGGGGGTGAACTGCACGCGCTTGTGGTCCAGCGACAGGGCCGCCGCCACGGACCGCACCAGCAGCGTCTTGGCGACGCCGGGCACACCCTCCAGCAGCACGTGGCCCCGGCACAGCAGGGCCACGACCAGGCCGGTCACGGTCTCCTCCTGGCCCACGACGGCCTTGGCGACCTCGTCGCGCAGCGCGGTCAGGGCGGCGCGGGCCTGCTCGGCGCCCTGGTCGGGGTCGCCCGTCCCCTCGGCGGTGAAGGCGGTCACTTGTGGTCTCCCTCGATCAGCGAAGTCGGCTTGGGCAGTGCACGGCGGCGTGTGGGCGCGGCGGCGGGCGGGCGCGGGCGCGGGGCGGGGCTCACCGCAGGCGTCCCTCCAGCCCGTCCAGGTCGTCGCCCAGCCGCACCAGGCCGTGGTCGTCGGCGGTGTAGGGGTCGGCGCCGCCGGAGGGGGCGGCTCCGTAGAGCAGGGCGTGCAGCGCGGCGGGATCGTCGCCGGTGCGCGCCGCCACCGCGCCGACCACGGCCTCGGGCGCGGCGTCGTTGGCCAGGCCCAGGGCCGGGCGCAGGCGGCGCAGCGTGCCCGCGCGCAGCGCGGCGCCCGCGCGGTCGCGCGCCCGCCGTGCCGCGTAGAGCCCGGCGCGCCCCTCGGCGGTCTCGGAGGCGCGCACCACCACCGGCAGCCGCTCGGTGACCAGCGGGCCCAGGCGGCGGCCCTGCCAGAAGGCGAGTAGCAGGAGCGCGGCGGTCAGCGGGATGAGGCTGTGGAACAGCGACGGCGGCACGAGGTCCCAGATGTCGGCCTGCCCGCTCTCGGCGACGGGCTCGGGCCGCAGCCACACCACGTCGCGCCCGTCCACCAGCGACAGCAGCAGCGCGGCGTTGCCCTCGTCGGCCAGGCGGTCGTTGGTCAGGGGTTCGGGGGTGCCCAGCACCGTGGCGGTGCCGTGGTCGGTGCCGACCTGCACCAGCCCGTGGCCCTCGCCCTGCGGGTCGGGGTAGCAGGCGCGGCCGCCGTCGGCGGTGTACAGCTCGCCGCCCAGGTCGGCGGTGCCCGCGGCGCGGGCCGCCGGCAGGCGGCACTCGGGCGCGAGGACGCGGCCGTCGATCCGCCCTGTCACGCGCACGCCCGGTGCCAGGGCCTCCAGCGCCAACGTGGTGGGCCGGACCAGGACGCGGTCGCCGGGTGTGCGGGCGAGGTCGGCGAGCTGGCCGGCGGGCAGCCGGTGGGAGCCCACCACGACCAGGACGGTGTCGGGCCCGGCTGCCTCGACCGCGTCGGCGGCGCTGCGGGCCACGGTGACGTCGCCGCCCTGGCGGTCCAGGATCTCCACCAGCGCGCGGGCGCCCTCGGGCGCGGGGTCCTCGGGTTCGAGCGGGCCGGTGCGGTTGCTCTGCGCGCCCAGCGAGAGCAGCAGGGCCAGGACCACCAGACCGCCGATGAAGGCCAGCGGCCCGCGTACGCGCCGCCACAGGTCGCCCGCGTCGACCGAGACGGGCGCGCCGCCGTGTGCGGAGGGGGCGGGCGGCGCCAGGGTCGCGGGGGAGGCGGGGGCGCTCACGCGGCACCGCCCTCGTCAGCGGAGGCGGAGGCGGTGGCCGCGGGCCGCCCGGCGCGCAGCAGGTCGTCCAGGTCGCGGAGCAGGCGGTAGCCGTCGGCGGTGGCGGTGCGCTGGCCGTAGGCGGAGTCGTTGAACGTGGTGGCGGCGGCGTACAGCCGCTCACGCAGGTGGGGAAGCTCCACGGCGGTCTCGGCCGCGAGCTCTGTGGCGGTGCGGCCGGGGCGGGGGGTGATCACGGCCCGGTCCTCCAGGTCGCGGCTGATGGCGCGCAGCCGCTCGCGGATGGCGGCGGCGTAGTCGCCCTCGCCCGCGTGGCGCTCGGCGGCGGCCCGGTGGTCGGCGGCGGTCAGCGGGGCGCCGGAGTCGACGGCGGCGCCGGGCCGGCGCCGCCGCAGGGCCGGCCGCAGGTAGACGACGAGCCCCACGAGCAGCAGGAGGAGCACGGCCAGCAGCGGCGCGAGCACCCACCAGCCGCCGGGGACGTCCGCGCCGGCGTCGAGCAGGTTCGCAAACCAGTCCTGCAGCCACATCAGGACCCGGTCCAGCAGGCTCGGCTCGGCCTCGCGGTAGGGGGGTTTGGCCAGCTCCTCGCGGGCCAGGCGGGCGCCTTCCTCGCGGTCGACCGCGGCGGCGGCCGCGAGGACCGGCGCGGCGCCGGTCAAGCGGGGCCCCCGTACCCGCCGGAGGGGTACCCGCCCGGGGCGGGCCCGCCCTGGCCGTAGGGGTCGGGGCCGGGCGCGCCGCCGTAGGGGGAGCCCGGCGTACCCGGCGCCCCCGGCGCCGCGGCCGTGTAGGCGGGCTCGTAGTCGGTGCGGTAGACCTCGGGCCCGGTGTGCTGGCCCGACTGCGCGGCGGCCTGCAGCCGGAGGTCGAGGCCCTCGCGGCGCATGCGCAGGTCGATGTAGAGCAGGGTGGTGACGCCGATGACGAACGGCGAGGCCAGCGTGCTCGCCAGGACGGTGCCCAGGAACGACAGCATGGCGGCCACCACGGTGGCCCACGCGGCGCCGCCGCCCAGCAGCGCGGCGATGGTGCCGCCAAGGGTGAACGGCGTGGCGAGCAGGTTGACCACCAGCGAGGCCAGCAGTTGGGCGAGCACCGTGATGCCGAACACCCGCCACCAGCTGCGCTGGGTCAGCCGCCAGGAGCGGGCCAGCGACCGCCCCGGGCCGATGTGCTCCAGCACGGCCACCGGCATGGCCAGCGCCGTGCGCACGAACACCCACACGCCCGCCGCGACCACGGCGGCGACCCCGAAGAAGCCGACGAGCACGCCCGCGAGCGGGTCGACTCCCATGCCCAGGACCACCGCGCCGATGAGGACGCCCAGGAGCAGCAGGCTCCAGCCCAGCCCGATCAGAAACAGCAGGCCGGCGACGCCGAACACCGCGCCCAGCCGGCCCCGGACCAGGGCGTTGGCCTCGGACATGGACACGTGGCGGCCCAGCACCGCCATGCCCACCACGGCCGCGAGCAGGCCGGTGAGCACGATCTGGCCGATGTAGGAGAACAGGGCGCCGCCGTACATGGCGGCGATGCTCCACGGCGCGATGGGGAAGTCGGAGGACGGCGCGGCGTAGGGGTCCTGGAGCGACTCCTCGATCAGCACGCCGTAGTCGGAGAGGTAGCCGCCCATGCCGATGGCGCTGACGACGTTGGCCACCGCCGAGACGATCAGGGCCAGTCCCAGCGTGGTGCGCGGGTTGGCGCGCACGTAGCCGAACGCGCCGTTGAAGAGGTCGCCCAGGGTGAGGGGGCGCAGCGCGACCACGCCGGGCCGGGGCGCCCACGGGCGGCCCCACGCGGGTGCTCCCGGGTGGCCGGGCGGCTGCCCGGGAGCACCGGGCGCACCGGGGCCGTGCGGGCCGCCGTAGGCGCCGCCCGCCGCGGGCCGCGCGCCGGGCGCGGCCCAGCCCGCGCCGGCCGGCGGCGCGGTGCCCGGAGCGGCCCATGCGGGGTCGGGTGCCTGCGGGTACGGTGGCTGCCGGTGGCCGGACTCCTGGCCGGGTGCGGCCCACGGCGCCCCGGCGGCCGGAGGCCGCGCGCCCGGGGCCGCCCAGCCCGAACCCGGCTCCGCGCCGGAACCGGCGGCGGGGGGCGCGGGCTCGGCGGCGGGTTCGCCGGGGTCGCCGGGCTGCTCAGGGGGACCTGGGACGGGCCGGCCGGGGTCGTCGTGGTCCATCCGAATCGGTCCTCCGAGGCGGTCGTACTCCGGGGGTGGCTAACTCCCACGTTATGCCACATCGGGGACAGGGCGGGCGGTGCCGGTGAGCGGCCAGGTCCCGCACGCTTTCGCAACGCCGCTCCGGTTCATTCTTTTTGTATGCTTTCTGTTATCTGCTGGCCAACTCGGCGCCGACCACAGGCCGCGGCCCGTCCGGATCACCCTGGACGCGGCGGCGGCGCAGGCGGCAGGGTGGTGGGCGCCTCAACCGTCGAGCGGCGGCCCGCCCGGGGGGACGGGGAGGCCGCGGGAGAGCGCGGTCGACCCCGCGGATGGCAAGGTTGACCGGGAGGACGGCTCCCACGAGGGACCCGGCGAAAGTGTCCGAAGTTTCCGCCGCTTGAGTGTCCAGAAAGGAGAAGGCGCGACACCGTGCGCCGCAGGGCGCTACGCGCCGGATACACCTATGAAGGGACGCGTACTGGTCGTCGACGACGACCTCGCTCTCGCTGAGATGTTGGGCATCGTCCTTCGCGGCGAAGGCTTCGAGCCCTCGTTCGTCCACGACGGCGACAAGGCGCTGGAGGCGTTCCGCGAGACCAAGCCCGACCTCGTGCTGCTGGACCTGATGCTGCCCGGCGCCGACGGCATCGACGTCTGCCGCCAGATCCGCGCCGAGTCCGGCGTGCCCATCGTCATGCTCACGGCCAAGAGCGACACCGTCGACGTCGTGCTGGGCCTGGAGTCCGGCGCCGACGACTACATCGTCAAGCCGTTCAAGCCCAAGGAGCTGGTGGCCCGGGTGCGCGTGCGGCTGCGCCGCACCGAGGAGCCCGCGCCCGAGGTCCTGCAGATCGGCGACATCACCATCGACGTCGCCGGCCACTCCGTGCGCCGCGACGGCGAGCCCATCAGCCTCACCCCGCTGGAGTTCGACCTCCTGGTCGCCCTGGCCCGCAAGCCGCGCCAGGTCTTCACCCGCGAGGTCCTGCTGGAGCAGGTCTGGGGCTACCGCCACGCCGCCGACACCCGCCTGGTCAACGTCCACGTGCAGCGGCTGCGCGCCAAGATCGAGAAGGACCCCGAGCACCCCGAGGTCGTGGTGACCGTCCGCGGTGTCGGCTACAAGGCCGGGACCGCCTGAGCCGGCACGTCAGGGCGCGGGTGAGCGGCAGGTGAGCGGCGGCGGCGTCGACGCGGCGGGCCCCCCGGAGGGGGCGGTCGCCGCGCGCTCGCCCCTGCACCGGCTCGCCGGGCTGCCCGTGCGCTGCTACCTCACCGCGCAGCGCGCCGCGCGGGCGCTGGTGCGCGGCGTGCACCACCGCTGGCGGCGCTCGCTGCAGCTGCGGGTGGTCACCACCACCCTGCTGATCTCGGCGCTGGTCACCGCCGTGCTCGGGTTCTTCCTGGTGCAGCAGGTGCTCACCGGGCTGCTGGAGGCCAAGCGCGAGGCCGCCCTCAACGACCACAAGGCCGGCCTGACCACCGCCATCAACATGATGCAGGACGGCGACCAGAGCGCCGACCAGGACGGCCAGGTCGCCGAGATCACCGCCGAACTGGCCAACCACAGCGGGGCCACCGGCCTCTACGAGGTCGTCATCCTGCCCGACATCGGCGGCCTCAGCGGCTACGCCACCGTCGACGAGGCCAGCGTGCCCCAGCGGCTGCGCGACGAGGTCGGCCAGAGCCTGGAGCTGGAGAAGCAGTACGTCACCTTCACCGAGATCATCCGCGGCGACACCCGCCAGCCGGGGCTCGCGGTGGGGGCGCGGCTGTCCAACTCCTACGAGCTGTACTACCTGTTCCCGCTGGACCACGAGCAGCAGATGCTCGACCTGGTGCAGAACACCGTCTTCTTCGTCGGCACCGCGCTGATCCTGCTGCTGGCGGTGATCGCCTACGTCGTGACCCGCCAGGTGGTGATCCCGGTGCGGGCGGCGGCGGGGTCGGCCGAGCGCCTGGCCTCGGGCGACCTCACCGAGCGCATGAAGGTGCGCGGCGAGGACGACCTCGCCCGGCTGGCGATCTCGTTCAACGACATGGCCGGCAACCTCCAGGAGAAGATCCGCGAGCTGGAGGAGCTGTCGCAGGTCCAGCGCCAGTTCGCCTCCGACGTCTCCCACGAGCTGCGCACCCCGCTGACCACCATCCGCATGGCCGGCGACCTGCTGTATGAGGACCGCCACCAGCTCGACCCCACCATGGGCCGGTCGGTGGAGCTGCTGCAGAGCCAGTTGGAGCGGTTCGAGGAGCTGCTCACCGACCTGCTGGAGATCAGCCGGCACGACGCCGGCGCGGTCACCCTGTCGCTGGAGACCGTCGACATCCGCGACGCCGTGCTGAAGGCGGTCGGCGACGCCGAGCAGATCGCCGAGAAGACCGGCATCAAGGTGGTGCTGCGGCTGCCGGCCGAGCCGTGCGTGGCCGAGTTCGACCCCCGCCGCATCAACCGCATCCTGCGCAACCTCATCGTCAACGCCATCGAGCACAGCGAGGGGCGCGACGTCATCGTCACCGCCGCGGGCGACCGCGACGCGGTGGCGGTGGCCGTGCGCGACTTCGGCGTCGGCCTCAAGGAGGGCGAGGAGCACCTGTGCTTCGACCGCTTCTGGCGCGCCGACCCCGCCCGCGCGCGCACCACCGGCGGCACCGGGCTGGGCCTGTCCATCGCCAAGGAGGACGCCCAGCTGCACGGCGGCTGGCTCCAGGCGTGGGGCATGCCCGGCAAGGGATCGCAGTTCCGGCTGTCGCTGCCGCGCCGGGCAGGCGCCGAGCTGCGCGGATCGCCGCTGCCGCTGGCACCGCCCGAGATGGCCATCGGCCGCGCCCGCGGCTTCTCCGCGCCGATGGGGGAGCGCACCGCCCAGACCGCCGCCGGCCCGGGGGAGGGCGCATGACATCCGACCTTCACCACCGCGCCCGCCCCAGCCGCCCGCGCGTGCGCGCGGGCCTGGCGGTGCTGGCGCTGGCCGCGCTGTCGGGCTGCGCGACCGTGCCCAGCGGCGGGCCGGTGGTCGAGGGCGCCGGGGGCGACACCGGCGCCACCGCGTCCGACGGCCGCTACGTGCGCCAGCTGCCGCCCGGTCCCCAGCCCGGCATCACCCCCGAGGGCCTGGTGCGCGGCTTCCTCAAGGGCATGGGCAGCTTCGAGGAGAACCACGGCGCCGCCCGCGAGTACCTGGCGGCCCGGCCCAGCGCCGAGTGGAACCCCAACGGCCCGGTCCTGGTCTACGAGGACGCCGACGAGCTGACCATCGACCGGCTCACCGGCGACGAGGGCGACACCGCGCGGGTGCGGCTGCTCAGCACCCGCATGGCCACCATCGACGGCAGCGGGCAGTACCTGCCCGCCGACGGCGAGCTGATCGACGTCACCTTCGACCTGGTGCGCAACGACGACGGCGAGTGGCGGATCTCCAACCCGCCCGACCAGCTCATCCTCAGCCGCAGCGACGTCGACCTCGCCTACCGGCCGCTCAACCTGTACTTCTTCAACCGCGACCGCAGCACCCTGGTGCCCGACCCGGTGTTCCTGCCGGTCAGCAGCGACCGGTCGGCGCCGCGCCTGGTGAAGATGCTGGTCGACGGCCCCACGAGCTGGCTGCGCCCGGCGGTGGAGTCGGCGTTCCCCGACGGCGCCAACGCCGACGTCGCCTACGACTCCGGCACCGTCACCGTCGAGATCGACACCCCGGCGGACGGCGCCGAGGAGCGCTTCGGCATGGGCGCGCAGCTGGTGTGGACGCTGCGCCAGCTGCCCGAGGTCGAGGAGCTGATCCTGCGCGTGGGCGGCGAGGAGATCGAGATCCCCGGCGAGGAGGGCGAGAACCTGCTCACCGGCGGCGGCGACTGGGAGTCGGTCAATCCCTCCGGTGTCACCGGCAACCTGCGCGCCTACTTCGTCCGCGACGGCCAGATGTGGGCGCTGGAGAGCGACGCCCTGGACAGCCTGCCCCAGGAGGCGCGCGTGCAGGGCGCCGCCGGGCTGGGCGACGTCCCGCTGGAGCGGCACGCGGTGTCGCTGGACGAGGACCAGGTGGCCGGGATCAGCGCCGAGGACGACGCGGTCGTGGTGGCCGGGACCGGCCAGGACAGCGAGTACGCCACCGTGCTGTCCGGCGGCGAGTACACCGCGCTGTCCTGGGACGGCTACGGCAACCTGTGGGTCGCCGAGGACGTCTCCGAGGGCGCGGCCTCCGACGAGGAGGACGAGGAGCAGGCCGTCGAGGAGGACACCGAGCGGGGCGACCCGCCCGCCTCGCCCTCGCCGAGCGGCGCCGAGTCCGGCGACCCCGGCACGCGGCTGTGGATGCTGCGCGGGGGCACCGACCCCGTGGAGGTCAGCGCGCCCGAGCTGGCCGACGTGGTCGTGACCCAGTTGCGGATGTCGCGCGACGGCACGCGGGCCGCGGTCATCAGCGAGGACGGCCGGGGCGGCGCGCCGGAGCTGGCGGTGGGCCGCGTGGTGCACTCCCGGGGCGGGGTGCAGCTCGGCGACGCGCTGCCGCTGGCCACCGAGCTGGACGAGGTCTCCGACGTCTCCTGGCGCAGCGGCGACCAGCTGGTGGTGCTGGGGCGCGACGGCCGCGGCGCCGACCAGGGCTACCTGGTGTCGCTGGACGGCAGCACCGAGACCACCAGCGCGGGGGCGCCGCCGGGCACCGACATGGTGGCGGTGACCGCCGCGCCGGGGCTGCCGCTGCTGTCCAGCGTCGAGGACGACCACATCTGGATGACCAACGACCGGATCACCTGGCAGCGGGTCATCGACGGCACCAACCCGGTCTACCCGGGCTGACCTCGGCGGGCCGGCCGCCGCCGGGCGGCGCCCGGGTTATCCACAGGCCGCCGGACCGGGTGGCGGCCTGCCGGGGCGCGCGGCGAACCTGGGGCCATGGAACGGTTCACCGCGCACCCGCCCCTCGTCCGCACCCCCGGCCCCCGCCCCGCCCTGGCCGTGCTCGCCGCGCTGCTGCTGGGCGACCGCTGCGCCGCCTGCGGCCGGTCCGGGCCCCGGCTGTGCCGCCGCTGCGCGGCCGGGATCGGCGCCCGCGCCCACCGCTGCCGGCACCGGCCCGGCTGCCCGCCGGTGTGGGCCGCGGGCTACCACCGCGGCCTCGACCGCGTGCTGCTGCTGGAGTTCAAGGAGCGCGGCGCGCGCGGGCTGGCCGCGCCGCTGGGCGCGCGGCTGGCGGCGGCCGCGGCCGCCGCCGCGGGGCCGCGCCCCGGCGTGCTGCTGGTGCCGGTGCCCGCGCGGCCCGGCGCCCTGCGCAGGCGCGGCTACGACCCCGTGGCGCTGCTGGCGCACGCCGCCGCGCGGGCGCCGGCGGCCCGCGGCCACCGGGTGGCGCCGCTGCTGGTCCACCGGCGGCGCGTGGCCGACCAGGTGGGGCTCGACCGCGCAGGGCGGCGCGCCAACCTCACCGGCGCGCTGGCGGTCCGCGCCGGCCCGGCCGGGGTGCCCGGCCGGGCGCGCGGCGGCGCCGTGCGGGGTGCGCCGGTCGTGGTCGTCGACGACGTCGTCACCACCGGCGCCACCCTCGCCGAGGCGGCGCGGGCGCTGCGGGCGGCCGGCGCCCGGGTGGTGGGCGGAGCCGTGCTGAGCGAGCGCCGGTGACCCCCGAGCGGCCGTGCGGACACCACCGCGCTGATTTTTTACCTTTGCCCCGAATTCGCCGCCTGATCGGCGCGTTCGCCGCACTTCGCGTGCCCGCCGGGGCCGTACGGAGCACGATCGCGACCTGACATCTGAGGGAACTCGGGTTAGCGTTCAGGACATGGCACCCGTCCGGGTCCGTGGTTGCGCCGGGTACAGCGTCCCCTCGCGGGGGCGCGAATCCGGCAAGCCGATGCCAGCCGCAGGCGAAACGGCCCACGTAAGGCGACTTTTCGTCGACCGATCACGGTGCGGCTTAGAGGTAAGTCCTGCCCCGCGGAGGGACCCGATGTCCCTCGCTGGCGGGAGAAGGGCAGTAGTCGCACTCAAGCGCGGCGACCCCCTCAGCAGGCGGATGTGGGGACGAAGACCAGGTCGGCCGGACGGGTGGCATGCCCCTTCGGCGTGCCCCGGATCCGCTCCCCGCCGCCGCTCCCGCCGCGCCGCGCCCGCCTCCGGCACCGATTCCGACCCCGCCCGGGCCGCGCCTCCGCCCGGCGTGTCCGCGGTGTCCGATTCGGGTTCCCCCGCCGCGCGATTGGCGCCCCGCACCCGGATACGAGCCGTGATCTTGTGGGTATACGGAGAGCCACAACACCATAGGCACCAGGACCATAGGCACCAGGACCGACCCAGCCACCCGCGCCCGCCTCTCCGGCGCGGCGGGTGGACGGAGAGGAGGCACGCGGAGACGTCGAGCCGCTCCGCGTCGTCCGGCGCGCAGCGGTGAAACGCCAGCACCACGGGCCATCGACTCCGATGGTCACGCGTTGAAGGGGGTCTAGTGGACATCATCGTCAAAGGTCGCCGCACGGGTGTCAGCGACAAGTTCCGGCAGCACGTCGAGAACAAGCTGCGCAAGCTCTCCAAGTGGGAGAAGAAGGGCATGACCGTCGATGTGGAGGTGTCCAAGGAGCGGAATCCCAAGCTCGCCGACGAATGCGAACGCGTCGAGCTGACCATCCGCTCCGCCGGCCCGGTCATCCGCAGCGAAGCGTGCGCCGCCGACCGCTACAACGCGCTCGACCTCGCGGTCGACCGCATCGAGGCGCGGCTGCGCAAACTCGCCGATCGCAAGAAGGTCCACAAGGGCAACCGGGCCCCGGTGTCGGTGGCCGCCGCCACCGCGAGCCTCGCCAACGGCACCCCGGGCGCCCTTGGCGAGGTCGCCGAACCTCCGGCGGTGCCGCGCCCGGCCCGCGAACCCGACGAGTTCGACGGTGCGGCCGTTGACGACCAGTTCGCCGACGAGTTCGTCGAACTCGACACCCAGGGCGGGCGGCCGGTGATCGTCCGCGAGAAGTTCCACTCCGCCAAGCCGATGACCATCGACCAGGCCCTCCTGGAGATGGAACTCGTCGGGCACGACTTCTACCTGTTCCACGACGAGGACCGCGACGCCCCCAGCGTGGTCTACCGCCGCAAGGGGTTCAACTACGGCGTGCTCCGCCTGGTCGACTGACTTCTCCGGCGGGTGCGTTCCCGCGCCCCCGCCGCCTGACCCGCGCGCGCCGACGCCCCGGCACGGGACCGGGGCGTCGGCGCGAAGCGGGCGCGTCAGGTGTCGGTGGCGGCGCGGTGGCCGTCGCGCAGTTCGGCCTGGGCGCGGTCGTGCGCCTTGATCCGGTGCAGGGGGGTGTTGTGCGGTTCCTCCGACTCGTGGTGGGGGGAGTCCAGCACGACGTCGGTGAAAATGTCGGTGACGAAGCAGAGCACGCCGCCGACGGCCATGAGCACCACGGCCGCGCCGATCAGCCACCAGTTGAGCCCGAGCGCGATCCCCAGGCCGCCCAGCACGAACCCCACGACGATCACGCCGACCGCCAGCCAGGACCCGATCCGCCCGCGGTGGCTCTGGGTGGGCGCGAACTGCCCGCCCTCGCCCTGGTAGCCGCGGACGTAGCGGTGCTCCTGCTTCTTGTCGCGCTCGAACGCGCCGTCGCCGCCTTCGGCGCTGCGGTGGTCGTGGCCGGTGTCGCTGCCTTTCGGTTCGGTCATTTCGGCACCCCCGGTACCAATCGGCGTGCACTTCGCACGCGCTGCCGTTTTCGGCTCGGTCCTTGCGTCCTTTCCGTCTTCCTTCTTCGGGTATCCCCGCCACCTGCGAAGTAAACGGAGGACAACACGCGGCGGCACGCCGGGCGGCCATCCACAGTGACGACGCGTGCGTGTACGGCGAGGCAATAGGGTCGCCTACGATGGAAAGCTGGGGGTCAAGGATCCGTCCCGCCTCCGGACGCGGGCCCAGATCTGCGAGGAGCGCATAGCAAGTGCCAGGCATACTCGACAAGGTCCTCCGCGCGGGCGAAGGAAAGATCCTGCGCAAGCTGCGGAAACTCAGGGACCAGATCAACTCGATCGAGGACGACTTCGTCGATCTCAGCGACACCGAGCTGCGCGAGCTTACCGATGAGTTCCGCGAGCGCCACAAGGACGGCGAGTCCCTCGACGACCTGCTGCCCGAGGCGTTCGCCACCGTCCGCGAGGCCGCCAAGCGCACGCTGGGCCAGCGCCACTTCGACGTCCAGCTCATGGGCGGCGTCGCGCTGCACCTGGGCAACATCGCCGAGATGAAGACCGGTGAGGGCAAGACCCTGACCTCCACCCTCGCGGTCTACCTCAACGCGCTCTCGGGCAAGGGCGTGCACGTCGTCACGGTCAACGACTACCTGGCCAAGCGCGACGCCGAGAACATGGGCCGCATCTACCAGTTCCTCGGCATGGAGGTCGGGGTCCTCTCGCCCGACATGCGCGGCCCCGAGCGTCGCGCGGCCTACGCCGCCGACATCACCTACGGCACCAACAACGAGTTCGGCTTCGACTACCTGCGCGACAACATGGCGCTGTCGCTGGAGGAGACCGTCCAGCGCGGCCACGCCTTCGCGATCGTCGACGAGGTCGACTCCATCCTCATCGACGAGGCCCGCACCCCGCTGATCATCAGCGGCCCGGCCGAGCAGAACTCCAAGTGGTACGCGGAGTTCGCCAAGATCGCGCCCCGCCTGCGCCGCGACGTCGACTACGAGGTCGACGAGAAGCACCGCACCGTGGGCATCACCGAGAGCGGCGTCGCCAAGGTCGAGGACTACCTGGGCATCGACAACCTCTACGAGTCGGCGAACACCCCGCTGATCAGCTTCCTCAACAACGCCATCAAGGCCAAGGAGCTGTACCGGCGCGACAAGGAGTACATCGTCAAGGACGGCGAGGTGCTCATCGTCGACGAGTTCACCGGCCGTGTGCTGCGCGGGCGCCGCTACAACGAGGGCATGCACCAGGCGATCGAGGCCAAGGAAAAGGTCCGGATCAAGGACGAGAACCAGACCCAGGCCAAGATCACCCTGCAGAACTACTTCCGCCTCTACGACAAGCTGGCCGGCATGACCGGTACGGCCGCCACCGAGGCCGCGGAGTTCAACCAGACCTACGGCATCGGCGTGGTGCCCATCCCCACCAACAAGCCGATGGTCCGCACCGACGAGCGCGACGTCATCTACAAGGGCGAGGAGGCCAAGTTCGAGGCCGTCGTCGACGACATCGCCGAGCGGCACGAGGAGGGCCAGCCGGTCCTCGTCGGCACCACCAGCGTCGAGAAGTCCGAGCTGCTGTCCAAGATGCTCAAGCGGCGCGGCATCCCGCACGAGGTCCTCAACGCCAAGAACCACGCGCGTGAGGCGTCGATCATCGCCCGCGCGGGCCGGCTCGGCGCCGTCACCGTGGCCACCAACATGGCCGGCCGCGGTACCGACATCATGCTCGGCGGCAACCCCGAGTTCATGGCCGACGAAGAGCTCCAGAAGCGCGGCCTGCAGCCGCTGGAGACCCCCGAGGAGTACGAGAAGGCCTGGCCCGAGGCGCTGGAGAAGGCGAAGAAGGAGGTCGAGAGCGAGCACGAGCAGGTCGTGGAGGCCGGCGGGCTCTACGTTCTGGGCACCGAGCGCCACGAGTCCCGGCGCATCGACAACCAGCTGCGCGGCCGCTCCGGCCGCCAGGGCGACCCCGGCGTCTCGCGGTTCTACCTGTCCCTTGAGGACGACCTCATGCGCCTGTTCAACAGCGCGCGGGTCGAGATGATCTACGACCGGCTGAACATCCCCGACGACCAGCCGATCGAGTCCAGCGTCGTCACCAAGGCCATCCAGTCGGCGCAGGCGCAGGTCGAGCAGCAGAACTTCGAGATCCGCAAGAACGTCCTCAAGTACGACGAGGTCCTCAACCGCCAGCGCAAGGTCATCTACGCCGAACGCCGCAAGGTGCTCGAAGGCGCCGACCTCAAGGAGCAGGCGCTGGGCATGATCGACGACGTGCTCGACGGCTACGTCCGCGCCGCCACCGCCGAGGGCGACCCCGGCGACTGGGACTTCGACAAGCTGTGGACCGCCTTCAAGCAGATCTACCCGGTCAGCTTTACCGTGGACGAGTTGATCGAGGAGAACGGCGGCGAGCTCGCCAACCTCACGCCCGACATCATCGCCGAGCGCGTGATCGAGGACGCCCACACCGCCTACGAGGCGCGCGAGGAGGCGCTGGGCGCCGACAACATGCGGGTGCTGGAGCGCCGGGTCATCCTCATCGTGATGAGCCGCAAGTGGCAAGAGCACCTCTATGAGATGGACTACCTCCAGCAGGGCATCGGCCTGCGGGCCATGGCGCAGCGCAACCCGCTGATCGAGTACCAGCGCGAGGGCTTCGACATGTTCCAGCAGATGCTGGAGGCCATCAAGGAGGAGACCGCCAGCACCCTGTACCGGGCCGAGGTCCGGCCGGCGCGCACCGCGGTCACCGCGGCCACCGCGGCCGCCACCGCCGGCGCACGCGGCGCGGCCCTTGCCACCGCGCCCTCGGGTACCGCCACCGAGGAGACCGATGAGGACACCGGCTCCGGCGACTCCGCCTCGGGCGCGGCGGCCGACTCCGCCGCCGCGGCCCCCGCGGAAGCCGATTCCGAGGAGGCCGCCGCGGAACCGGTGGGGTCCGCTGACGACGACCTTGAGGTAGCGGGCCTGTCCGACCTCCGCCCGAGCCGGCTGCAGTACTCCGCGCCGGCCGAGGGCGGCGGTGTCGAGACCCGCACCGAGACCGTCGAGGACGCCTACGCCGGCACCTCCCGCAACGCCCCGTGCCCCTGCGGCTCGGGCAAGAAGTACAAGCGCTGCCACGGCGACCCGCGCAACCGCTGACAGGCGTCGGCGGGCGGGGCCGGGCACCGGCACACGACGGCGGCCGGAGGACGATCCTCCGGCCGCCGTCGGCGTTCGCGGGCTCGTCCGGGAAACGGGGGCGGCCGCCCCGGCACGGCCCCGGCCGGTCCGCTCGCCGGCCCCGAACGGAGGGGGCGGGCCCCGCCCGCGCGGGACCCGCCCCCCGTGTGCCGTGGCCGACCGGCGGCCGCTAGGGCGCCGACGGCGGCGGGGTGCCGCCCTCGCCGCCCTTGTCCGCCGGGGTGCCGGCGGCCGGAGCGGTGTCGGGGTTGGCCGCCACCGAGGCCTTCTCCTCCACCGGCTCCCGCCCGGGGGTGGGCAGGTTCATCCGGGTGATCAGGAAGTAGAAGACCACGTAGTACAGGCCGAAGTAGACCACGCCCAGCAGCAGGATCCACAGCAGGCCGGTGGTGTTGGACTTGAACGCGTTGAGCAGCAGGTCGATCAGGCCCGCCGAGAACCCGAAGCCCAGGTGCGCGTCGAGCGCGTTGAGCAGCGCCATCGAGACACCGGTCAGCACCACGTGCACCGCGTACAGCACCGGCGCGATGAAGATGAACGCGAACTCGATCGGCTCGGTGATACCGGTGACGAACGCGGTCAGCGCCGCCGAGATCATGATGCCGCCCACCGCCGCGCGCTGGCTGGGGTGCGCCGCGCGCCACATCGCCAGGGCCGCCGCGGGCAGGCCGAACATCAGCACCGGGAAGAAGCCCGACAGGAAGCCGCCGGCCGTGGGGTCGCCCGCCAGGTAGCGGTTGATCTCGCCGTGGACCACGTCGCCGGTGGCCGGGTCGGTGTAGCTGCCGAACACGAACCACACCACGGAGTTGACGATGTGGTGCAGCCCGAACGGCAGCAGCAGCCGGTTGACCACGCCGTAGACGCCGGCGCCCACCGCGCCCGAGCCGACGATCCACTCGCCGAGGCCGTTGATCCAGCCGCCCACCGTGGGCCACACGAACCCGAACACGACCGCCACCACCAGGGCCGCCACAGCCGTGACGATGGGGACGAACCGGCGCCCGCCGAAGAAGCCGAGCCAGGCCGGCAGCTTCACGCGGTAGTAGCGCTGCCACAGCAGCGCCGCCAGCAGGCCGATCACGATGCCGCCGAGGACGTCGGTGGGGTTCTTGACGCCCCAGTTGATCGCCTCGGCGCCCTCGGCGTCGAAGGTCGTGATCCGCTCGCGCAGCTCGCCACTGGGGTCGAAGTTGAAGAACATGTAGCGGGTCACGCGGTCGAAGACCACGTAGCCCACGACCGCGGCCAGGGCGGTGGAGCCGTCGGCGCGCCGGGCGAAGCCGATGGCCACGCCCACCGCGAACAGCAGCGGCAGCGCCTGGAAGAGGGCGTCGCCGGCGGTGCCGATGACGCCCGCCACGGGCTCCATCCAGCCGAGGCCGCCGACGTCGGCCAGGCCGCCGGGCTCGGCGCCGTTGCCGCCGAGCATGTCGCCCTGGCCCAGCCGCAGCAGGATGGCGGCGGCCGGCAGGACGGCGATGGGCATCATCAGGCTGCGGCCGATGCGCTGCAGCACGCCCAGGATCGCCGAAGACGATCCCGACGATGTCTGGGGCTGACCGCCGGCGGCGGTCGATGTGGAACTCACGGGTTCCTCCCACTGGTGAACGGGTCGGATGTGGTGGACGCACGGACGGCCGTGCGCGGTGGGCCCGGGCGCTGGTCAGGAGCCGCCCGGACGTCGGGGATCGAGACGGGAGTGGAGGGTGTAGCGGTCCGCGCGGTAGCGCGAGATCGCGAGTTCCACGCAGCGGCCGTTGGCGAAACTGCGCCGCCGCATGGACAGCACCGGGCTGCCCTGGGGCAGCCCGAGCAGCTTGGCGTCGGCGGGGTCGCAGATCCCGGCCTCGATGGTCTGCTCGCCGGAGTCCAGGATGATCCCGTACTCCTGCTCCAGGACGGAGTACAGCGAGCGACCCGTCAGCGGGTGCCGGTCCAGGTCCGGCGCGAGGTCGACGGGGATGTTGGAGCGCTCCACGGCCATGGGCTCGTCGTCGGCGGTGCGCAGCCGCTCGATGTGGTGCACCGGCGCCTCGGGCGGCAGGCCCATGGCGCGGGCGGTGCCGCCGCTGGCGGGGACGACGCGCCGCAGCAGGTCCTGGGAGCCGGGCCGGAAGCCGCGGGCGCGCATGTCCTCGGTGAACGAGGCGAGCGCCAGCGACATCTCGATCTTGGGGCGGGCCACGAACGTGCCCTTGCCCGGGACCCGGTACAGCTTGCCCTCCGACACCAGCAGGTCGATGGTCTGGCGCACCGTCATGCGGGACAGGCCGTAGCGCACGCCCAGTTCGCGCTCGGAGGGAATGGGGTCGTCGACCGACAGGCCCGTCTCGACGATCCAGTCCAGCAGGATGTCCCGAAGCTGGGAGTACTTCGGGACCGGACTCGTGGGATCGATCGCCATGGGCGTGCCTGTTCCGTCGTGTGACATTCTGGTATGACTGGTATAGGCCGGACTAGACCACAGGTCGGCTCGGTGTGTCAACATGTGGACGCCCGCCTCCGGACCGCCCCCCTGCCCGGCGCCATCGTCGCAGGTCAGCGGTGCACCGGCACGCGGCTCGAAAACCGAGGAGACACGATGACAACCACGACCAGCGTCATGCGCGCTGAGATCGCCGAGCAGCCGGCGGCGCTGCGCGCCACGCTCGACACCCTGCTGCCGCTGACCTCGGAGATCGCCGCCCTGGGCCGCCAGACCCGCCAGGTGCTCTTCATCGCCCGGGGGTCCTCCGACAACGCCGCCGTCTACGGCGGCTACCTGCTCCAGGCGCACAGCGGGCGCCTGGCCACCCTGGCCTCCCCCTCCATCGCCACCACCTACGGCGCCAAGGTCGACCTCGACGGCGTGCTCGCCGTTGCCATCTCCCAGTCCGGGCGGACCGAGGAGATCGTGGAGACCATGGCGTGGGCCGCCGACTGCGGCGCCCGCACCGTGGCCGTCACCAACGGCGAGGGCTCCCCGCTGGCCGAGGCCGCCGACGTCGCCCTGGTCACCCGCGCCGGCACCGAGCTGGCCGTGCCCGCCACCAAGACCTACACCACCCAGCTCGCCGCGCTGGCCGTACTCGCGCTGGGCCTGGGCGCCGACCTGGACCCCGCCGAGCTGACCCGGGTGCCCGACGCCGTCGACCAGGTGCTCGCCCAGCCCGAGGACGACGTCGAGGCCATCGTGGAGCGCCTGGTCGGCGTCCAGGGCGCCGTGGTGTCCGGGCGCGGCATGGCGTTCTCCACGGCCCTGGAGGCCGCCCTCAAGCTCAAGGAGGCGTGCTACCTGCACGCCATGGGCCTGTCCTACGCCGACCTGCTGCACGGCCCCATCGCGGTCGTCGACTCCACCACCCCCGCGCTCCTCACCGCCGCCAACAGCGGACCCACCCTCTCGGGCACGGTCGCCCTGGCCGAGCGCGTCACCGCCGCCGGGGCGCCGGCCTTCGGCATCGGCGGCGGCGCCGCCCTGGCCGGCGCCTGCGACCTGGCCGTCCCGGTGCCCGACCTGCCCGAGTGGCTCGCCCCCATCGGCCTTATCGTGCCCGCCCAGCTCATCACCGAGCGGCTCGCCCGGCGCCTGGGCTACAACCCCGACGCGCCGCGCGGCCTGGGCAAGGTCACCCAGACCTCCTAGGCGCCACTCCCACCGGGCCGTAAGCTCGGAGAATCCCCAGCGTCCGCCTCCGGCGGCAGCAGCCCGCGCGCCCGCGCGGGCCGCCCGCCGGCGCGCCGGCGCACGTACGACCGAACTGGAGGAACCCATGGCCGACAAGGCAGCGGCGATCGTCGCCGGGCTCGGCGGCGCCGACAACATCGAGGACATCGAGGCGTGCATCACCCGGCTGCGCACCGAGGTCGGCGACCCCGGCAAGGTCGACGAGCCGGCGCTCAAGGCGGCCGGCGCGCACGGCGTGCTGATCTCCGGCAACGTCGTGCAGGTGGTGGTGGGGCCCGAGGCCGACGCGCTCACCGACGACATCCAGGACCTGCTGGGCTGACACCGCAACCCGGTGCGCTGACAGCAGCGACATCCGCCACCGGCGCGGCCGGCACCGTGCCCGCCGCGCCCCGTTCGACAAGGAGGTGGCCGTGCTCACCGTCCTCACCCCCGTCCCCGGAACCGCCGTCGCCATGAGCGAGGTCGACGACCCCGTCTTCGCCCAGGGCATGGTCGGCCCCGGCGTGGCCGTGCAGCCGGCCCGGCACCGCCACGAGGCGGTCGCGCCGATCGCCGGGCGCATCGTCAAGCTCCACCCGCACGCCTTCCTCGTCCTCGGCGAGGGCGGCCGGGGGGTGCTGGTGCACCTGGGCATCGACACCGTCAAGCTCGACGGCGCCGGCTTCGAAACCCTGGTCGAGGAGGGCGCCGCGGTCGAGCCCGGCACCTCCGTCATCCGCTGGGACCCCGCCGACGTGGAGCGGCAGGGCCTGTCCCCGGTGGTGCCGGTGGTGGCGCTGGAGGCCGACGCCGCCGCGGTCGCCGACCCCGCGGCCGGGGAAGTCGCCGCGGGCGACACGTTGTTCAGGTGGGCATGAGCCTCCAGACCGACACCCCGCCCCGCGCCGCCCTCTTCGACCTCGACGGGACCCTGATCAACTCCGAGCCGCGGTCCATGGAGGTCTGGTCGCGGCTGCTGGACCTGCACAACATCCCCCACGACGAGTCCACCCTCCACCGCTTCATGGGACGCCGCGGCACCGACGTCCTGGAGGAGGACCCCTCCCTGTTCCCCGGCGTCACCTGGGACGTGCTGCTGGCCGAACTCCAGGTCATCCAGTCCGCCCCGGACCTGCCCGAGACGCGCGAACTCCCGGAGTCGGCGGCCTTCGTGCGCCGCCTGCACGCCGAGGGGGTCCCCTTCGCGCTGGTCACCTCGGCCGGGCCGCAGTGGGCCGAGATCGCGCTGGAGCGGCTGGGGGTGCGCTCCATGTTCAAGGGGCTCATCACCGCCGCCGACGTGACCGAGGGCAAACCCCACCCCCAGGGCTACCTCGCGGGAGCGGATCTGTTGGGATACGCACCCGAGCACATCGTCGTGTTCGAGGACACACCCGCCGGAATCGAGGCGGGGCGGCGCGCGGGGATGCGCGTGGTCGCCATCACGACCACGCACCACCCCGACGTGCTGAGCGGGGCCGATCTGATCGTCGACCACCTCACGGAGGTCGACTGGCCCCGGTTGGCCCGCGTCGACCGCCCCGGCGCCCCGGACTGACCACGCACCGCCCGATCCACCCACCCCGAACCAATCCCAGCTACCCGGAAAGTAGGTGCCTCCCGTGGCCCAACGCCGAGTCACAGTCGAGTCCAAGGTCGGCCTGCACGCCCGCCCCGCCGCCATGTTCGTCGAGGCCGCGTCCAAGGCCGGGGGCCAGGTGACCGTCGCCAAGGGCGAGGGCACCCCCGTGTCGGCCAAGAGCATCCTCGCCGTCATGGGCCTGGACGTCCGCAACGGCGACGAGATCGTCATCGACGTGGAGGGCGAGGGGCCTGACGCCGACGCCCTGCTCGACCGCCTCGCCGAGATCGCGAACGCCGACTAGGTGGGGGACGACATGGCGCAGACCTACCGAGGGGCCGGGGTCAGCCCGGGCGCGGGCTACGGCCCCGTCAAGCGGCTGACCCGCGAGGTGCCTCAGCCCGCCCCCGACGCCCGCCACGCAGGCGACGCCGAGGCCGAGGCGCGGCGCGCCGTGGCCGCGATGGAGCAGACCGCCCAGGACCTCACCGCGCGCGGCGAGCGGGCCGGGGGCGAGGCCGCCGAGGTGCTCAGCGCCCAGGCGCTCATGGCCCGCGACCCCGCTCTGGCCGACGACGTCCGCCGCCGCGTGGGCGAGGGCGCCGACGCCGCGCGGGCGGTGTCGGAGGCCATGGCGGTCTACCGCGACATGCTCGCCAACGCGGGGGAGTACCTGGCCGCGCGCGTCGCCGACCTCGACGACGTGCGCGACCGGATCGTCGCCCGCCTCATGGGCGCCCCGATCCCGGGGATCCCCGACTCCGACAGCCCGTTCGTGCTCGTCGCCGAGGACCTCGCGCCCGCCGACACCGCGGTCCTGGACCCCGCCCAGGTCGTGGCGTTCGTGACGCGCGAGGGCGGTCCCACCAGCCACACCGCCATCCTCGCCCGGTCGCTGGGGCTGCCGGCCGTCGTCGCCTGCGCGGGTGCCGACGCCATCGCCGAGGGCACCATGCTGCTGGTCGACGGCGCCACCGGCGAGGTCGTCGCCGACCCCGACCCCGCCGCCGTCGAGGCCGCCACCGCCGCGGCGGCGGCCCGCGCCAGGGCCGCCGCGCAGAGCACCGGGCCCGGGCGCACCGCCGACGGCCACCCGGTTCCGCTGCTGGCCAACATCGGCGGCCCCCAGGACCTCCCGGCGGCCCTGGAGAACGGCGCCGAGGGCGTGGGCCTGTACCGCACCGAGTTCCTGTTCCTGGACCGGTCCGACGCGCCCGGCCACGACGAGCAGGTCGCCGCCTACCGGGCGGTGCTGGAGGCGTTCCCCGGCGGGAAGGTCGTGGTGCGCACGCTGGACGCCGGCGCCGACAAGCCGCTGGCGTTCCTGCCGGCTCCGGCGGCCGAGCCCAACCCGGCGCTGGGGGAGCGGGGGCTGCGGATGATGCGCCGCTTCCCCGAGACCCTGGACGCGCAGTTGGCGGCGCTCGCCGAGGCCGAGCGCGGCACCGACGCCGAGCTCCAGGTCATGGCGCCCATGGTCACCGACGCCGAGGACTCCGAGTGGTTCGCCGCCGTGGCGGCCAAGGCGGGGGTCCAGCAGGCCGGCGTGATGATCGAGGTCCCGGCGGCGGCGCTGCGCGCCCGGCACATCGCCGCCTCCGCCGCGTTCTTCAGCATCGGCACCAACGACCTCACCCAGTACACCTGCGCCGCCGACCGCGAGACCGGCGGCCTGGGCCGGTTCCAGGACCCCTGGCAGCCGGGCGTGCTGGACCTGGTGGCGGTGGCGGCCTCGGCCGCGGCCGAGGCCGGGCGCCCCTGCGGTGTCTGCGGCGAGGCCGCCGCCGACCCGCTGCTGGCGTGCGTGCTGACCGGGCTGGGCGTGACCAGCCTGTCCATGGGCGCCTCGGCGCTGCCGCTGGTGCGGGCGGCGCTGGCGCGCGTGGAACTCGCGCAGTGCCGGGCCGCCGCCGACGCCGCCCTGGCGGCGCGCGGTCCCGAGGAGGCGCGCGCGGCGGCCGCCGCCGCCCTGCCCGGGCTGGCCGAGCTGGGGCTGTAGGCGGTATTCGCGCACGGCGACGGGGGTCGCGGGCACCGCCCGCGGCCCCCGTCGGCCGTTTCCGGAGCCGCCGCGCCGTGCGGCGGGGCCCGCCTGTGGACAACCGCCGCCCCGGGCCGCCCGGAGCGGTTATCGTGGGTCCGCCGGGGCACCCGCCCGCGCCGCGCCCTGAGCGCGGTGGCCGCATCGGTCCCTTCGGCCCCGCCGCGCCCGGCCGTCCGCAGAACCCGCTCGCCGCGCCGCCGCGTCCCGCCGCCGTCCTTCGGAAGGTCCGCATGCACCTGTGCCGCGCCCTCGCGCTCCTGGGCGCCCTCGTCCTGCTGCTCACGTCCTCGGCCTGCGCCCAGGGCGGCTCCGGCGGCCCCTCGGGCCCCAGCGCCTCGCCCGACGCCCAGGAGCGCGAGCGGGAGCGTGAGCGCCTGGCCGAGGAAAAGGCCGACCAGGTCCTCGCCGACATGTCCACCGACGACAAGATCGGCCAACTGCTGGTGCTCACCGCCCAGGGCACCACCGCCCAGGACAGCGCCGGCCTCATCGAGCGCTACCGCCCCGGCGGGCTCATCTACTTCCCCGAGAGCCTCACCGGCGCCGAGCAGATCGCCCGCATGTCCAACGGCCTCCAGCGCGCCGCCGCCGACCACGGTGCGGGGGTGCCGCTGTTCCTGGGCGTCGACCAGGAGCAGGGCATGGTGTCGCGGGTGCCGGTGGGCACCCGGTTCTCCGACGCCATGGCCGTGGGTGCCACCCGCGACCCCGGCCAGGCGGCAACGCTGGCCCGGGTCACCGCCGAGGAGCTGACCGCGCTGGGCATCAACCTCGACTACGCCCCCGACGCCGACGTCAACTCCAACCCCGCCAACCCGGTGATCGGCATCCGGTCCTTCGGCTCCGACCCCGGCCTGGTCGCCGACCTGGCCGCCGCCGAGGCCGAGGCGTTCAGCGACGCCGGCGTGGTGCCCGTGGTCAAGCACTTCCCCGGCCACGGCGACACCGCCGTCGACAGCCACACCGGGCTGCCGGTCGTGGACAAGACGCGCGAGGAGTGGGAGCGCGAAGACCTCCCGCCGTTCCGCCGCGCCGTGGAGTCGGGCGTCGACGCCGTCATGACCGCCCACGTGGTCCTGCCCGCGCTGGACGACTCCGGCGAGCCCGCCACGCTCTCGCCCCGGGTCGTCCAGGACGTCCTGCGCGACGACCTCGGCTACGACGGCATCGTCACCACCGACGCCCTCAACATGGAGGGCGTCCGCCAGACCCACGACGACGGCGAGGTCGCCGTGCGCGCGGTGCTGGCCGGCGTCGACCAGCTGCTCATGCCGCCCGACCCCCAGGCCGCCGTCGACGCGCTGCGCGCGGCGGTCGAGGACGGCCGCATCAGCCGCGACCGGCTCGACGACTCCGTCCGCCGCATCCTCAAGGTCAAGGCCGAACGCGGCCTGTTCGACGCCGAGCCCGTCGACGCCCAGGCCGCCGCCGACGCGCTGGGCACCGACGACCACCGTGCCGCCGCTGCCGAGCTGGCCGACCGGTCGGTGACCCTGCTGCGCAACGAGGGCGGCGCGCTGCCCCTGGCCGAGGGCGCCACCGTCAGCGTCACGGGTTCCGGCGCCGAGGAGATCGGCGCGGAGCTGGAGCGGCTGGGGTTCACCGTCACGGCCGACCCCGCCGGTGCCGATCTGGCGGTCGTGGGCACCCTCAACGCGCGCGGCGACGCCGGCCAGGCCGCCCTGGTGGAGTCCGCCGCCGCCACCGGCACGCCGGTGGCCGTGGTGGCGCAGGGCAACCCCTACGACATCGCCGAGCTGCCCGGGGCCGACGCCTACCTGGCCGTCTACTCCGCGGTCGACCCCGCGCGCGCCGCCGCGGCGCGGGCGATCGCCGGCGAGGTCGCGCCCTCGGGCCGGCTGCCCGTCGACATCCCCGGTACCGACCTGGAGTTCGGCGACGGCCTGGAGTACTGACCCGCCCGGGGCGCCCGCCGGCGGGCGCCCCGGGGGCGCAACCCCCGCATGAGGCGGCGCGGGGCCGGGGCACGGCTCAGGCGTGCCGCTTGACCTCCTGGCGGGCCAGCGAGCGCAGGTGCACCTCGTCGGGGCCGTCGAAGATCCGCATGGCGCGGGCGTGGGCGTACATCCGGGCCAGCGGGAAGTCGTCGCTGACCCCCGCGCCGCCGTGGACCTGGATGGCGCGGTCGATCACGTCCACGGCCACACGCGGCGCCGCCACCTTGATGGCCGAGATCTCGGTGCGCGCCTCCTTGGTGCCGTGGTTGTCGATCAGCCACGCGGTCTTGAGCACCAGCAGCCGCGCCTGCTCGATCGCCAGCCGCGACTCCGCGATCTGCTGCTGCACCACGCCCTGGGCGGCCAGCGGCTTGCCGAACGCCACGCGCTCGTTGGCGCGGCGCACCATCAGCTCCAGCGCGCGCTCGGCCATGCCGATGGCGCGCATGCAGTGGTGCACGCGGCCCGGCCCCAGCCGCGCCTGGGCGATCATGAACCCGTCGCCCTCTCCGGCTATGAGGTTGGCGGCGGGCACCCGCACGTCGGTGAACCGCAGCTCGCAGTGCCCCTCCTGGTCCTGGTACCCGAACACCGGCAGGGAGCGCACGACCTCCACGCCGGGGGTGTCGCGGGGCACCAGGATCATCGACTGCTGCCGGTGGGCCGGGCCGTCGGGGTCGGTCTTGCCCATGACGATGAAGACCGCGCAGCGGGGGTCGGCGGCGCCGCTGATCCACCACTTGCGGCCGTTGACGACGTAGTCGCCGCCGTCGCGGACGATGGAGGTCGCGATGTTGGCGGCGTCGGAGGAGGCGACGTCGGGCTCGGTCATGGCGAACGCCGAGCGGATCCGCCCCTCCAGCAGCGGCTCCAGCCAGCGCGTGCGCTGGTCGGTGGTGCCGAACATGTGCAGCACCTCCATGTTGCCGGTGTCGGGCGCCGAGCAGTTCAGCGCCTGGGGCGCGAGCACCGGTGAGCGGCCGGTGACCTCGGCCAGGGCGGCGTAGTCGGTGACGCTCAGCCCGCTCACCTCGGGCAGGAACAGGTTCCACAGGCCGCGGCGGCGCGCCTCGGCCTTCAAATCCTCCATGACCGGCGGCAGGTCGTGGTTGTCGTGGCCGGCCGCGGCCCGCCACCGGTGGTAGACCGGCTCGGCGGGGTAGACGTGCTGGTCCATGAACTCGTGCAGGTTGGCGAGGTACTCCCGCGCGGTGGGGCTGGGGTCGAAGTCCATGTACCGCAGTATGCCATCAGACCGACTGGTCGGTACCGTCTGATGGGGGTCGGGCGCTCCGCCGCACCCGGGGGATTGGCCGGGCCGCGGTGGGGGAACAAACCCGCCCCGGGCCTGCGGCGACGAGGGGGCGCCCGCGCCGCGGGCCGCAACCCCGGGACCGCGCGCCGACCCCGGCACGCGGCGGCGGGCGCCGACGACCGAAGGCGAGGCAGTACATGGCCGGACAGTCCGGACAGTGCCGTGCGATCATCACCGACTGGGGCGGCGTGCTGACCTCCCCCCTCCGCGAGACCATCGACGCCTGGCTGGTCGCCGACGGCATCGACCAGCAGGGCTACCGCGCGGTCATGCGCTCCTGGGTCGAGGGCGCCTACGCCGGCGGGCCGGCCGCGACCAACCCCATCCACGCCCTGGAGCGGGGAGAGGTCCCCGTCGCCGAGTTCGAGCGGATGCTGGCCGCCGAACTCCGGCTGCTCGACGGCGGCCCGGTGCCCGCCGAAGGGCTTATCACCCGGATGTTCTCCGGCTTCCACCCCGTCGAGGAGATGTACGCGCTGCTGCGCCAGGCGCGGGAGCGGCGCGTGCGCACCTGCCTGCTGTCCAACTCCTGGGGCAACGGCTACCCGCACGACCGCTTCGCCGAGACCTTCGACGCCGTCGTGATCTCCGGCGAGGTGGGCATGCGCAAGCCCGAGCCGGGGATCTTCCGCCGCGCGGTCGAACTGACCGGGGTGCCCGCCGAGGAGTGCGTGTTCATCGACGACATCGAGCACAACGTGCGCGCCGCCGTGGAACTGGGCATGACCGGCATCCTGCACACTGACCCGGCCGAGACCCGCGAGCGCCTCGCCGAGACCTGCGGCGTGGAGTTCGACCCGCTGCCGTCCTAGACGGCCCCGCCCGCGAGGCCGGGGACGCGGCCGGGCGGCGGGCCGCCGAGGGCGGTGCGCAACCGCCGCCCCTGCCCCGGCGTCCGTGCCGCGGCCACCGCCGAGTCGCCGGGCGCACCGCCCGGCGGCTCTGGCACACTTGGCACGCCCGCGCGCGGCGGCCCGCCGCCCGCGCCGGCCGCTCGCCCCCCGGCACCCACCCGACCACGGACCCACCAGAGCCACGGATGCGCATCTACCTTCCCAGCACCTTCACCGGCCTCGCCGCCCTTCTGGACCAGGGCGAGGTCGGCGGCGCCCCGCTGCGCGCCTACGCCGTCACCCCGCACCTCAGCGGCGGCGACCGCCCGGCCGACGACGAGGAACTGGAGTACGAGGCGCTGCGCGGCGCCGCCCGCGCCAGCCTCCGGCTGCTCGCGGCCGACCCCGGCGCACCGCGCCGCCGTGCCGTGATCGCCGCCGAGATCCCCGACGCCGCCGTCAGCGCCGACCCCGCGCCCGGCGACCCCGCCGCCGTCAGCGTCGCCGGCACCGTGCCGCTCAAGCGGGTCGCCGCCCTGCACGTCGACGCCCCCGAGGCCGCCGACGCCGTCGCCGCGGCCGTGGCCGACCCCGGCGCCGGACACGACGAGGACGAGGAACTGCTCTGGTACGCCACCCAGGAGCTGCCCGACCTGCTGGGCCGCCGCTGAGGCGGCCCGGCGCCCCCAGCCCTCGCACGGGCGGTGGGGAGGAGTCGACGGCGCCGACGGCACCGGGCGCACCGGCCGCACCCCGGACGATTACCGCACACGCGCCGACGGGTATGCATGACCGCGTGGAGACCGGCGCCGGTTCCGCACGAGGCCCCGGCGCCGCCGGGACCACGCCCCACCCCGACCGGGAGGCAGTGCGATGGACGCCGTCACCAACGTCCCCGAGCCCGTCAACGAACCCAACCTGAGCTACGCCCCGGGGACCCCGGAGCGCGCCGCGGTCGAAGCCGAGATCGCGCGGCTGTCGGCCCAGGAGGTCGACCTCGGCCAGACCATCGGCGGTGAGACCGCGCCGGGCGCGGGCGAACCCATCGCCGCCGTGCAGCCCCACCGGCACGGCCGCGTCCTGGGCCGCATGACCAACGCCACCGCCGCCGAGGTCGCCCGTGCCGTCGACGCCGCCCGCGCGGCCGCCCCCGCCTGGCGCGCCATGCCTTTCGACGAGCGCGCCGCCGTGCTGCTGCGCGCCGCCGACCTGCTGGCCGGGCCCTGGCGGCAGACCCTCAACGCCGCCACGATGCTGGGGCAGTCCAAGTCGGTGCAGCAGGCCGAGATCGACGCCGCCTGCGAGCTGATCGACTTCTGGCGCTTCAACGTCGCCTTCGCCCGCCGGCTCTACACCGAGCAGCCGATCTCGGTGCGCGGAGTGTGGAACCGGCAGGAGTTCCGCCCCCTTGAGGGGTTCGTGCTGGCCATCACGCCGTTCAACTTCACCGCCATCGCCGGCAACCTGCCCACCGCGCCGGCCCTCATGGGCAACACCGTGGTGTGGAAGCCCTCGCCCACCCAGACCTACTCCGCCTACTTCCTGCTGCGGCTGCTGGAGGAGGCCGGCCTACCGCCCGGCGTGGTCAACCTGGTCACCGGCGACGGCGCCGCCGTCTCCGAGGTCGCCCTGGCCCAGCCCGACCTCGCCGGGATCCACTTCACCGGCTCCACCCGGACCTTCCAGCACCTGTGGCGCACCGTGGGCCACAACATCGCCGACTACCGGTCCTACCCCCGCATCGTCGGCGAGACCGGCGGCAAGGACTTCATCGTCGCCCACACCAGCGCCGACCCCGCCGTGCTGCGCACCGCCATGATCCGCGGCGCCTTCGAGTACCAGGGCCAGAAGTGCTCGGCCGCCTCGCGCGCCTACGTGCCGCGCAGCGTGTGGCGCTCCCTGCGCGACGACCTCGTCGCCGAGGTGGAGTCGCTGACCATGGGCGACGTCACCGGCGACGTGTCCACCTTCATGGGCGCCGTCATCGACGACCGCGCTTTCGCCAAGAACGCCGCCGCGCTCAAGCGGGCCGCCGACACCGACTCCATCACCGTGCTGACCGGCGGCGGCGCCGACGACTCCGAGGGCTACTTCGTCGAGCCCACCGTCATGGAGTGCACCGACCCCGAGGACGACGTGTTCCGCACGGAGTACTTCGGGCCGCTGCTGGCCGTGCACGTCTACGACGACTCCCGCTACGACGACGTGCTGGCGCAGATGGCCGACGTCGCGCCCTACGCGCTGACCGGCGCCGTCATCGCCCGCGACCGCGCCGCCATCGCCCGCGCCGACGCCGCCCTGCGGTTCTCGGCCGGCAACTTCTACGTCAACGACAAGCCCACCGGGTCCATCGTGGGCCAGCAGCCCTTCGGCGGCGCCCGCGCCAGCGGCACCAACGACAAGGCGGGCTCGGTGTTCAACCTCGCCCGCTGGGTGAGCCCGCGCGCGGTCAAGGAGACCTTCGCGGCCCCCACCGACTGGCGCTACCCGCACATGGGCTGAAGGGCCGGCCGCGCCGCCCGGGGAGCCGTCCGGCCCCGCCCGGCGCGGCCGGGCTCAGGCCGCGAGCAGGCGGCGCACGGCCGCCAGGTCGGCCCGCGCCCGCTCCTCGGCGGCCTCGGCGGCGGCCAGTTGCGCGCGCCACTCCTGGACCCCGGTGTCGGCCTTGGCGCGCAGCTGCCGGCGCGCCGCCTCCACCGACGCGGCGGCGGCGCCGGCCTGGGCGCGGTGGCGGTAGCCGAACACGCCCGCCGCCGCCAGCCCGGCCGCCGCGACCCACCACAGCAGGACGGCGCCCGCCGCCAGCGCCGCCACCGCCGCGAGCACGGCGACACCGCCCGCCGCGGCGGCCCCGACCACGTTGCCCCGGTCGGTGGCGTAGGTGGCGGCCAGTTGGGCCTCGGCCGCGGCCAGCGACGCGGTGTCGGGCCCGGTGGAGGTGACGCGGACCCGGCGGCCGTGGTGGCTCACCTGGGCCTCGTCGGGCACGGGCGCGCCCGCCCGCCCGGCGAGGTCCTGGGCCGCGCGCAGCACCTCCGGGGCGTGGACCCACACCGCCAGCGCGCGGCGGGGCGCGGGCGCCGACGCGGCCGCCGCGTCGGCGCGCAGCAGGTCGGCGGCCGAACCCACGGTGTCGGTCCAGGCGGCCACCGGATCATCCGGCGAGGCGCTGCCGCTGCTCTCCACGACCGCGCGCAGCTGGGCGGCGCGCCGGAGCAGCGGCGCCTCCTCGGCGGTGCCCTCGTCCACCAGCATCCGCAGCGTCTCGGCGACCTCGGGCGCGGCCGGGGCCGCGCCGGGCCTGCCGTCCCCGGTGCCCCCGGTGTCCGCACCGCCCCCGGTCTCCCCGGTGCCTGCCTCGACCCCGGCCGCTCCGGCACCCGCCCCCTCGGCCGCCAGCGCCTCCTCCAGCCATCCGCGCAGCGCCGCCAGCCGGTCCGCCGCCACCACGCGGGCGTGGGCGGCGCTGTCGCGGCCGTCGAGCACCCGGGTGCCGGGGGCGGGGGTCGTGGCGGGCGCCACGGTGGCCCAGAACTCCGGCCGCGCGGCCGGGCCGCCGCCCTCGCCGGCGCGGCGTACCGCCTCGGCGGCCAGGCCGCGCACGTGCTCGCGCGCGGCCCCGCCCAGTCGGCCGTCGGCCGCCAGCAGCCACAGCGCGCGCTGGTAGCGGGTGACCTCCTCGGGCAGCTCCGGCAGGATCCGGGGCAGGATCCAGTCGGCGAGCGCGGGCGCCTCGCGCGGCGCCGCAACGGCCGCGGCCAGCAGCGCGAACGTGCCCGAGCGCAGCGGGTCCAGCGCGGCGGCCTCGCCGATGCGCAGCCGGGCGGCGGCGGAGTCGCCCCGCACCGCCGCGGCCAGGCCGCGGGCCGCCGGGCACAGCCAGTAGCCCGCGACGTCGTCGCGGTCGCCGTCGTCGTCGGCCTCTCCGGCCAGGACGCGGTGGGTGCGGTAGCGCGCCACGGCGGCCTCGGGGAACATCGCCAGCAGCGCCCGCACGTCGCTCAGCTCGACGAAGGCGTCAAACGACGTGGACAGGCGGTCCAGCCGCTGCTCCAGGCTGCCGCTGATACGCCGCATCTCGGATTTGAGGCGCGACCGGGTGCTCGCCAGGCGCGCGTCGAGTTCGTGGATGGCCTCGTTCTGGCGCTGGTCGGCGATCCAGCCGCCGAAGGTGTCGTCGCCGCCGAAGAAGCCGCCGCTCAGGTTGTTGACCACGGGTCCGTCCTTGGGGAGAGGGCTCAGCAGCATTGACGCGGCCGGGGGCGGCGGCGTTCCCCCGCGCACGCGCCGACCGCCCGCGGGCGGCGGCCGCGGGGGCGCCGGCGCTGACGTGGGTACGGCAAAATAAGGGGGCGAACACCCGCACATCCGTCCCTCAAGGAGCCTCCCATCAGCCGGCTGGTGTTGTGGAATATCGACCTCACGCTCGTGGACGTCGCCCAGGTCACCCGGGCCGCCTACGCCGAGGCGTTCGAGCGCGTCACCGGCGCGCCGCTGGTCTACCTCGCCTCCACGAGCGGGCGCACCGACTCCGAGGTCTTCTTCGAGTTCCTCGCGCGCAACGACGTCCGCCTCGAACCCGGTGAGGAGCCCCTGGCCGACTTCATCGAGGCGCTGGGGGAGTCCTTCGCCCGCCGCCGCGACCAGCTGACCGTGCGCGGGCGCGCCATGCCCGGCGCCCGCGAAGCCCTGGCCGCCGTCGCCGCCCTCGACGACACCGTGCAGACCGTGGTCACCGGCACGATCATGGCCAACGCCGTGGCCAAGCTGTCGGCCTTCGGCCTGGACCGCTACCTCGACCTCAGCATCGGCGGCTTCGGCTCCGAGCACTATCCCAAGGCCAGCCTCATCCAGTTCGTGCGCATGCGCGCGGCCGAGGCCCGCAACGCCGCGTTCTCCGAGGCCGCCACCGTCTACATCACGGAGTCACCGCGCGACGTCGAGGCGGCGGTGATCGGCCACGCCACGCCCGTCGCGGTGGTCAGCGGGTCGGCCACCGAGTCGCAGCTGCGCGCCGCCGGGGCCGAGCACGTCCTTGAGGACCTCACCGACACCGACCGGCTGCTGAGCGTCCTGCGCCGGGCGACCGCCGACGCCACCTGACCCCGGCCGGTCCCGGCCGCGCCCCTTGTGCCGGTGCGTCCCCCGCGTACCGTGTACGGGGGAACGCTCCGAACGCGTGGTGTCGCAATACGTTCCTAACAACTTAAACGCACAGTTAACGGTGTTGATCACGAATGCGGGGCGCCCCACCCGCTAGCCTGGGGCCAGGCGGGGGCCGGACAACGCCGTCCGGCCGGACACCCGCCCCTGTGCGCACAGGACCCGCCCTCCCTCGGGCGGCCCCCGCCGACCGCGCCCCCGCGGGCGCCGCCGGCGCACAACTTCATAGCTGTCATACGACCCGTTTCCGGGCCCACCGGCCACGAGCCGGTCCCCCAACGACTCACAAGGGAGTGAGATCGCACCATGTCCGGGCAGCACGACGATGTCATGGACCAACTTCTGCGCGACTCCGTCGCGCAGTGCTCCGACTGGCCTCTTCTCGCCGACGCCCCCGGCGGCCCCGACGGCACCCGCCGGTTCCTCGGGTTCTACTACCGCCACGTCGCCGTCGAGGAGCTGAGGGAGCGCGAGCCGGCCGAGGTCTGCGGCCCCGCGGCCGCTCACCTGGCCTTCGCCCGGCACCGGCCGCAGGGCCGGGCCAAGGTGCGCGTCTACACCCCCACCCGTGAGCACGACGGCTGGGACAACGGCCACACGGTCGTCGAGATCGTCACCGACGACGCCCCCTTCCTGGTCGACTCCGTCACCATGGAGCTGGACCGCCGCGGCATCGGCTACGCCGTGGTCATCCACCCGCAGCTGCGCGTGGCCCGCGACGTCGCCGGCCACCTGCGCGAGATCGAGCCCGGCCCCGACTTCGACCCCGACGGCCTGGTGCCCCTCCAGGAGTCGTGGATGCACCTGGAGATCGACCGCCGCCCCGACCCCACCGCGCAGAAGGAGCTGGCGGCCGACCTCGAACGCGTGCTGGCCGACGTCCACAACGTCGACGAGGACACCGACCGCATGCGCCGCCAGGCCCGCCTCCTGGCCGACGAGCTGGAGCGCACGGCCGACTCCATCGCCGCCGGCGGGGTCGACCCCGCCGAGATCCGCGAGAGCGTGGCCTTCCTGCGCTGGGCGGCCGACCGCCACTTCCACTTCATGGGCTACCGCGAGTACAGCCTGGTCACCCGGTCCGGCGAGCCCGCCGACTCCGCCGACTCCGCCGAACTCGGCCTCAGCCCGCGCACCGGCACCGGCCTGGGCCTGCTGCGCGGCGACTCCGCGGTCTCCGAGAGCTTCGCGCTGCTGCCGCCCGAGGCCCGCGCCAAGGCCCGCGAACCGCACGTGCTGGTGCTGACCAAGGCCAACTCCCGCGCCACCGTGCACCGCCGCAAGTACCTCGACTACCTCGGCGTCAAGCGGTTCGACGACCGCGGCCGCGTCGTCGGCGAGTACCGCTTCCTGGGTCTCTACACCCACGAGGCGGTCACCATGAGCATCACCGAGATCCCGATCCTGGCCCGCAAGCACGCCGAGATCCTGCGGATCGCCGGGTTCGACCCCGAGAGCTACGACGGCAAGGACCTCACCGAGATCCTTGAGGGCTTCCCCCGCGAGGAGCTGCTGCAGACCCCCGTCGACCAGCTCCACGACATCGTCTTGAACGTGCTGCGGCTGCGCGAGAAGCGCGGCACCCGGCTGTTCCTGCGCCGCGACCCCTACGGCCGCTACATGTCGTGCCTGGTCTACATGCCGCGCGACCGCTACAACACCGACGTCCGCCTCGACATCCAGCGCGTGCTCGCCCGCGCGTTCGAGGGCGCCACCATGGACCACAGCGTCATGGTCGGCTCCGCGCCCTTCGCCCAGCTCTACCTGGTGGTGCGCGCCGAACGCGGCCGGCTGCTGGCCGAGTACGACCACGCCGCCCTGGAGGCCGAGGTCGTGGCCGCCACCCGCTCCTGGGCCGACGACCTCGCCGACGAACTGCGCGCCCGCTTCGGCGCCGCCCGCGCCGCCGAGCTGCTGGACACCTACGGCGCGTCCCTGCCCGAGGGCTACAAGGTCGACACCCCCGCGGCCACCGCCGTCGACGACATCCACCGCCTCGACCAGCTCGGCGACGACGAACTCGCCGTCAACCTGTACCGGCCGGCCGCCGCCGAACCCGGCGAGTGGCGGCTCAAGGTCTACCGCAAGGGCGATCCCATCTCGCTGTCGCGCGTGCTGC
This sequence comes from Streptomonospora nanhaiensis, assembly GCF_013410565.1. Taxonomy (NCBI): domain Bacteria; kingdom Bacillati; phylum Actinomycetota; class Actinomycetes; order Streptosporangiales; family Nocardiopsidaceae; genus Streptomonospora; species Streptomonospora nanhaiensis. The sequence continues at coordinate 2,666,106 of NZ_JACCFO010000001.1, read as the reverse complement.
CGCTGCTGGAGCACATGGGCGTCGAGGTCAACGACGAACGCCCCTACGGGGTCGCCGGCCCCCGCACCGGGCGGGCCTGGATCTACGACTTCGGCCTGGCGCCCCTCACCGACGCCGTCGAACTCCCGGCCAACCGCCTCAAGCACCTCTTCGAGGAGGCGTTCACCGCGCTGTGGCACGGCCGCGGCGAGTCCGACCGGTTCAACGCCCTGGTGGTGCGCGGCGGCCTCGACTGGCGCCAGCTCACCATCCTGCGCGCCTACGCCAAGTACCTGCGCCAGACCGGCAGCACGTTCAGCCCCGCCTACATCGCCGACGTGCTCGTGGCCAACGTGCACGTGGCCAACCTGCTGGTGCGGCTGTTCGAGTCCCGGTTCGACCCCGAGCACGGCACCAACCGCGACGAGCGCACCGAGGCCATCACCGAGGAGATCCGCGGCGAGCTGGACCAGGTGGCCAGCCTCGACCAGGACCGGATCCTGCGCTGGTTCCTCGCCGCCATCGAGGCCACGCTGCGCACGAACTACTACCAGGGCCGCGCCGACGGGTCCAAGCCCTACCTGGTCTACAAGCTCGACCCCCAGCGCATCCCCGACCTCCCGGCGCCCCGCCCCCGGTTCGAGATGTACGTCTACTCGCCGCGCTTCGAGGGCGTGCACCTGCGCTTCGGCGCGGTGGCGCGCGGCGGCCTGCGCTGGTCCGACCGCTTCGAGGACTTCCGCACCGAGATCCTGGGCCTGGTCAAGGCCCAGATGGTGAAGAACTCCGTCATCGTGCCCAGCGGCGCCAAGGGCGGGTTCGTCTGCAAGCGGCTGCCGGCCGGCGGCGACCGCGACGCGGTCATGGCCGAGGTCGTGGCCTGCTACAAGCAGTTCATCAGCGGCCTGCTCGACGTCACCGACAACCTCGTCGGCGGCGAGGTCCAGCACCCCGACGACGTCGTGCGCTACGACGCCGACGACTCCTACCTCGTCGTCGCCGCCGACAAGGGCACCGCCACCTTCTCCGACATCGCCAACGGCATCTCGGTGGAGCGCGACTTCTGGCTGGGCGACGCGTTCGCCTCGGGCGGCTCGGTCGGCTACGACCACAAGGCCATGGGCATCACGGCCCGCGGCGCCTGGGAGTCGGTGAAGTACCACTTCCGCGAGATGGGGGTGGACATCCAGAACGAGGACTTCACCGCCGTGGGCATCGGCGACATGTCCGGCGACGTGTTCGGCAACGGCATGCTGCTGTCGCGCCACACCCGGCTCGTCGCGGCGTTCGACCACCGGCACGTCTTCCTCGACCCCGACCCCGACCCGGAGCGGTCCTTCGCCGAGCGGCAGCGCCTGTTCGACCTCCCGCGCAGCAGCTGGGCCGACTACGACACCTCGCTGATCTCGGCGGGCGGCGGAGTGCACCCGCGCACCGCCAAGTCCATCCCGATCACCCCGCAGGTCCGCGAGGCCCTGGGCATCGACGACGGCGTCACCGCGCTGGCGCCCTTCGAGCTGATCCGGCACATCCTCACCGCGCCGGTGGACCTGCTGTGGAACGGCGGCATCGGCACCTACGTCAAGGCCGCCACGGAGTCCAACGCCGACGTCGGAGACAAGGCCAACGACCCCGTCCGGGTCAACGGCGCCGAACTGCGCTGCAAGGTCGTCGGCGAGGGCGGCAACCTCGGCCTCACCCAGGCCGGGCGCATCGAGTTCGCCAAGGCCGGCGGCCGGGTCAACTCCGACTTCATCGACAACTCCGCCGGCGTGGACACCTCCGACCACGAGGTCAACATCAAGATCATGCTCGACCGCGAGGTCCGCGAGGGCCGGCTCACCAAGGCCGAGCGCGACGAGCTGTTCCTGAGCATGACCGACGAGGTCGCCGACCTGGTCCTGGACAACAACTACGCGCAGAACGTCGTGCTGGCCGCCGCCCGCCGCCAGGCCGGCGCCATGATGCACGTCCACGCCCGCTACCTGCGCAAGCTCGAACGCGACGGCCGGCTCAAGCGCAAGCTGGAGACCCTGCCCGACGACAAGGAGATCGCCGCCCGCCGGGCCGCGGGCCAGGGCCTGACCGGACCGGAGTTCGGCACCGTCCTCGCCTACACCAAGAACACCCTCAAGGACGAGATCGCCGCCTCCGACCTGGCGTCCGACCCCTACCTGCGGCGCACCCTGGTGGACTACTTCCCCACCGCGCTGCGGGAGCGGTTCGCCGACGCCATGCCCGGGCACCCGCTGTGCCGCGAGATCATCACCAACCAGGTCGTCAACGACATGGTCAACCGGGGCGGCACCACCTTCGCCTTCCGCATCAACGAGGAGTTGGGCGCGGCGCCCGCCGACATCGCCCGCGCCTACCTCGTGGTGCGCGAGGTGTTCGGGCTGGACGACTTCTGGCGCGCCGTGGAGGGCCTGGACCACTGGGTCGACGCCGGCGTGCAGCTGGCCATGCTGCTGGAGGCGCGCAAGCTCATCGAGCGCGGCGCCCGGTGGCTGCTGCGCAACCGCAAGTCGCCCTTCGACCTCGGCTCGGAGATCTCCGCGTTCGCCGAGGGCGTGGCCGAGCTGGTGCCGCAGCTGCCCAAGCTGGTCAACGGCCGCGACCGCCGCTCCTTCGCCGACCGGCGCGACCGCTTCACCAAGGAGGGCGTGCCCGCGGAGCTGGCCGAGCGCGTGGCCGCCATGGTGCCGGCCTACTCCACGTTCGACGTGATCACGGTGGCCCAGCGCACCGGGCGCTCCCTGCTGGACGTCGCCGAGGTCTACTTCGACCTCGCCGAGAGCCTGCAGATCGGCACCCTGCGCGAGCGCGTCATCGCGCTGCCGCGCACGGACCGCTGGCTGACCATGGCCCGCGCCGCGCTGCGCGACGACCTCTACGCCGCCCACTCCGAGCTGACCCGCGAGGTCCTGCTGTGCGGCGAGGCCGGCGAGCACCCCGACACGCTGCGCGAGCGCTGGCTGGAGCGCAACGCCGTGGCGGTGGGCCGCTCCGAGCAGACGCTCACCGAGATCCGCGAGGCCGACCAGTGGGACCTCGCCACCCTCTCGGTGGCGCTGCGGTCGGTGCGCTCGCTGCTCTCGGCCGACTAGCCGCCGCGGCGGGCCGGGCGGGGGCGCGCCCCCGCCCGGCCCGCCCTGCCGCGGGCGGTCGTCCACAGCCCGCGGCCGCCGTCCGGAAACCGCACGCGCAGACCCTAGACTTAGGGCTGTGGCAGACCTAGACCCCGCGGAAAAGATCAAGGAACTCTCGTCGACCCTGGCGAGCGTCGAGGCCGTGCTCGACCTCGACGCCAAGCAGCGCGAGATCGAGGAGCTGCGCGAGCAGTCCGCCGACCCCGAGCTGTGGAACGATCCCGGTGAGGCGCAGAAGGTCACCCGCAGGCTCGCCAACCTCGAATCCACGGTGAGCAAGGTCGGCAACATCCGGCGTCGCCTGGACGACCTCAGCGTGCTCTACGAACTCGCCGCCTCCGAGGACGACGCCGACACCCTGGCCGAGGCCGACTCCGAGCTGGACTCCCTGCGCGGCGACATCGGCGAGCTGGAGGTCCGCACCCTGCTCAACGGCCCCTACGACGAGCGCGAGGCGCTGGTCACCATCAACTCCCAGGCCGGCGGGGTCGACGCCGCCGACTGGGCGCAGATGCTCCAGCGCATGTACCTGCGCTGGGCCGAGCGCCACGGCTACCCCACCGAGGTCTACGAGACCTCCTACGCCGAGGAAGCCGGCATCAAGTCCACCAGCTTCGTCGTCAAGGCGCCCTTCGCCTACGGCACGCTGCGCGGCGAGCACGGCACCCACCGCCTGGTGCGCATCTCGCCGTTCGACAACCAGAACCGCCGGCAGACCTCGTTCGCGGGCGTCGACGTCGTGCCCGTCGTGGAGCAGAGCGACCACATCGACATCGACGAGAGCGAACTCCGCATCGACGTCTACCGCTCCAGCGGCCCCGGCGGCCAGGGCGTCAACACCACCGACTCCGCGGTGCGCATCACCCACCTGCCCACCGGGATCGTGACCTCCTGCCAGAACGAGCGCTCCCAGATCCAGAACCGCGCCACGGCCATGTCGATGCTCCAGGCCAAGCTGCTGGAGCGCAAGCGCCGCGAGGAGCGCGCCGAACTCGACGAACTCCGCGGCGAGAGCGTCAGCAGCTGGGGCACCCAGATGCGCAACTACGTGCTGCACCCCTACCAGAGCGTCAAGGACGTCCGCACCGGTGTCGAGAGCGGCAACCCCGGCGCGATCCTGGACGGCGAGATCGACACCTTCATCGACGCCGAGATCCGCTGGATGCGCAGCCAGGAGGCGGCCGAGAAGTAGCGGCGGGCGGGGCGGCCCGCGGTACCAAATCAGCGGTGCGTCCGTTACGCGGTATATGTGAGCGTTACCGCCGGTTGACAGTTCCGATATGCTCGTGTCGGTTGTCCGCTGGGACGACCCCAGGCCGATCGGCTGTGTCGGATCGCGTTACCCGAGCATTCCGCCCGCGTCCGGGGCACCTCCATTGAGGTTGCGGGTCGAAATGGGACATTCCAGGTTGCGATCACCTCTACACTGACGATTGGCCGTGTGGCCGGTACTGCCTTCTGCGGATCCCGACATCCGCTGGGGCGCCCCAACCTCTGAGAACCTTGTGATGCCGCTGTGATCCACTTTGAGAACGTCACCAAGGTCTATCCGACCCAGAAGCGCCCTGCGTTGGAGGACGTTACGATCGACGTCGACAAGGGGGAGTTCGTCTTCCTCGTCGGCCCCTCGGGGTCGGGCAAGTCGACCTTCCTGCGGCTTGTCCTCAAGGAGGAGAAGCCGACGAAGGGCCGCGTGCACGTCGCCGGCAAGGACCTCGCGCGCCTGTCCAACTGGAAGGTGCCGCACCTGCGGCGGCGTATCGGCTGCGTCTTCCAGGACTTCCGGCTGCTGCCGAACAAGAACGTCTTCGAGAACGTCGCGTTCGCCCTGGAGGTCATCGGCAAGCCCCGGCGGTTCATCCGCAAGGTCGTCCCGGAGGTCGTCGAACTCGTCGGCCTCGAAGGCAAGGCCGACCGCATGCCCGACGAGCTGTCGGGTGGTGAGCAGCAGCGGGTCGCCATCGCGCGCGCGTTCGTGAACCGGCCGCAGATCCTGCTGGCCGACGAGCCGACCGGAAACATCGACCCCGCCACATCGATCGGCATCATGAAGGTGCTGGACCGAATCAACCGGACCGGGACGACCGTTGTCATGGCGACTCACGACGCCGCCATCGTCGACTCGATGCGCAAGCGCGTGATCGAGCTCGAAGAGGGCGAGGTCGTGCGGGACCAGTCCCGCGGCGTCTACGGCCAGGCGTACTGACGCACGGGCCTGCCAGCGCTCCTGCGTTGGTCAGTGCAGCGCGGCGAAGCCCACGAGGATGGACCCTTAACTCTCATGCGAGCTCAATTCGTTCTTTCCGAGATCTGGATCGGTCTGCGTCGCAACCTGACGATGACCGTCGCGGTCATCGTCACGGTGGCCATCTCGCTCGCCCTGTTCGGCGGCGGTCTGCTGATCAACCAGCAGGTGACGCAGATGCGCCAGTACTGGGACGAGCGCGTGACCCTCACCGTCTACATGTGCACGGACATCTCCACGTCCAACGCGTGCCAGGAGAACGGTGCGGCCACCGACCAGCAGCGCCAGGACGTCCAGAACGCTTTGGAAAGCATGGACGAGGTCAGCAGCGTCGAGTACATCAGCGCCGAGGACGCCTTCAAGGACTTCCAGGAGCGCTTCGCCAACAACGAGGCGATGGTCGAGGCCGTCCGCGAGGGTGACATCCCCGACAACTTCCGGGTCCAGCTGGTCGACCCGAGCCAGTACGAGGCCGTGTCGAGCAACATCGAGGGCAGCCCCGGCATCGACTCGATCTACGACGACCAGGCCGTCCTGGAGCAGTTCTTCGGCCTTCTCGACGGCCTGACCGCCGCCGCGCTCACCGTCGCGTTCGTGCAGCTGGCCGCCGCGGCCCTGCTCATCGGCAACACCGTCCGCCTCGCGGCCTACAGCCGCCGCAAGGAGACCGGCATCATGCGCCTGGTCGGTGCGTCCAACTTCTACATCCAGCTGCCGTTCCTCCTCGAAGGCGCGATCGCCGGCCTCATCGGCGGCATCATCGCCTCCGGGTTCATCGTGGCGGCGCGGTTCCTGCTGCTGAGCCGGATCCAGGAGTGGTTCCAGTTCGACGTCACCCTCTCGACCGGCTCCCTGCTGTCGGTGATCGGCGTCTCGCTGATCCTCGGTGTGCTGCTGTGCACCGTCGCGTCGTTCCTGACGCTGCGGCGCTACCTGCGGGTCTGACCCCGGGCGCGCACACGCCGTCCGGCCGAGGAAGCGGCTGAGAAAGGGAACTCCTGTGGCACGGGAAAAGGGGCGCAAGCTCATCGCGCAGAACCGGCGGGCCCGGCACGACTACCACATCGACGACACCTACGAGGCGGGCATCGTCCTGACCGGCACCGAGGTCAAGTCGCTGCGGGCCGGGCGCGCCTCCCTTGTCGACGGGTTCGCCCAGGTCAAGGACGGCGAGGTGTGGCTGGAGAACGTCCACATCCCCGAGTACGCCCACGGGACGTGGACGAACCACGCCGCGCGCCGACCGCGTAAACTGCTGCTGCACCGCGAGGAGATCTCCCGGCTCATCGGCAAGACCCAGGAGCCCGGCCGCACGCTGGTCCCGCTCTCGCTGTACTTCAGCGAGGGCCGGGCCAAGGTCGAGATCGCGCTGGCCCGCGGTAAGCGCACCTACGACAAACGCCAAGACATCGCCGAGCGCGAGGCCAAACGCGACATCGAGCGCGCGCTCCGGCGCCGCCGCTGAGGCAGTGTGAAAGGAACACCAGGGTGTCCCCCCGTCACCTCCGCCGACTCCTCGCAGCGGGCACCGGGCTGGCCACCGCGGCCGTCGTCACCGGCTGCACCACCCAGCCCAGCCCCGAGGTCGCGGTCCGCACGTTCCTGCTGAACTGGCAGGCCGGTGAGTACGCCGCCGCCGCCCAGCAGACCAACGGGGACCCCGACGAGGTCGCCGAGGCGCTGGAGGACACCCACCGCCAGCTCGACCTCGCCGGACTGCGGTTCTCGCTGGGCAAGATCCAGCAGGACGGCGACACCGCCACCGCCGCGTTCGAGGGGCAGGCCGACCTCGGTATCGGCGACCCGGTGTGGAACTTCGACGGCTCCATGAACCTGCAGCGCGGAGCGCAGGGCTGGGCCATCGACTGGTCGCCGTCGGTCATCCACCCCGAACTGGGCGCAAACGAGCGCATCGCCGTCAGCTACGACGTCCCCGACCGCGGCCAGATCCTCGACCGCAACGACGAGCCGCTGGTGGGCACCGACGCGGTCACCGCCTTCGGCGTGGTCCCCGCCGAGATGCGCGACATGGAGCGCGGTGTGGCCGACCTCGCCGAACTGCTGGGCGAGGACTCCGACCCGCTGCTGGACCGGGTGCGCTCGGCCCCGCCGCAGGAGTTCCAGCCGCTGGTGCTGATGCGCCAGGGCGACGTCCGGGCCGACGTCGAGCGGCGCGCCAAGGAGATCCCGGGCGTGCGGACCGAGAAGCTGGAGATGCGGCTCAACCCCCGCGCCGCCGAGGCGGTCATCGGCCAGGTGGCCGGAACCGCCGAGCACAACGTGTCCTCCCGCGTGGCGGGCACCTACCAGGCCGGCGACACCGTGGGCCTGACCGGCCTGCAGAACGTCTTCCAGCAGCGGCTGGCGGGCACCGCCACCACGGCGGTGGTCACCGTCGACGCCGAGGGCCAGGAGACCGGAACCCTGCACTCGTGGCCGGGCATGGAGAGCGGGTCGCTGACCACCACCCTGGACCTGCGCGCCCAGGAGGCGGGGGAGTCCGCGCTGGCGGCCCTGCCCGGCCGGGGCTACCTGGTGGCGCTCGACGCCCGCACCGGCGAGATCCTGGCGGCGGTGGGCAACCAGGGCGGCACCGACGACACCGGCGCGCTCACCGCCGAGTACCGCCCGGGCGAGGCGTTCAGCATCGTGTCGGCCACCGCCGCGCTGGAGAGCGGCATGCGGCCCGCCGACACCATGGCCTGCGAGAACCAGACCCGCGTGGGCGACCGCACCTTCCGCACGCCCAACAACACCGGGCTGTCGGGACTGCCCGACCTCACCACCAACTTCACCTACGCCTGCACCACCGCCTTCGCGCGGATGGGCGAGCAGGTGGGCGCCGAGGCCCTGGAGTCGGCGGCGAGCCGGTTCGGCATCGGCGGCGACTGGCGGCTGTCGGTCCCCACCTACAACGGCAACTTCTCCCCGCCGCAGAACCAGGCCGAGACCGCCGCCGCCATGGCCGGCGTCGACCAGGTCCGGGTGAGCCCCCTGTCGATGGCGATGGTGGCCGGGGCCGTGGCCGACGGCACCTGGCACGCGCCGCGCCTGGTGGCCGACGACGACGCCGCCAACGTGCAGGGCGGGGAGTCCCACGAACTCGACCCGCAGGCGGTGGGCCAGGTCCAGGACATGATGCGCGCGGTGGTGGAGCAGAGCGCCACCGCCGCCAACGTGGGCACCACGCTGCCGGTGCACGGCCAGGTCGCCAACACCCAGCAGAAGGTACGGGGCCAGAACACGGCGGTGCAGTGGTTCGTGGGCTACCAGGGGCCGCTGGCGTTCGCGGTGGTGGCCGAGGTGGACCCCTCCATCCAGTTGTGGGAGCAGTACGCGGTGACCGCCGCCGGGTCCTTCCTGCAGACGCTGCCGGCCGGGTACGCCGAAAGCCTCGCCCAGGACGGCGGGAGCGCGCCGGACGTCGCCGACACCGCGCCGCAGGGCGACGCCGCCGGGCAGGAGCAGGCCGGGGGCACGCCGTCGGCCCCCGCGACCGGCGCGGAGGTCCTGCCGGAATAGGGGTTCGCGTCGCCTCCCCCCGGCCGCCCGCGGCCGGTCGGGGCGCCCGCGAAAAAAATCGGGCGGAGAGGCAACCTTCGGGCGTCCGGGCTGCGTCTTTCCGGGTGACTGGAACCGCAAAGGGGGTTGCGGAACCAGTCTGAGTAAGCAGGACCTCGTCTCGGGGGAGGCCCTGCCGAAGAGAAAGGCCGGCCCGACCCTGCCGGCCGCCCTCGCGGGCAGCGTCGATGGTTCCCGTCCGCGCCCGCGAGGGATTCTTCGTGTCCGGGGGGCGCGCGGTGGCCCGCCGGGGCGCGCGGAGCGTGACCGCCCCGACCGGCGGCCGAAAGATCCCGATCGGGCCTCGGCGGCGGGAATCGGCTTGGCTGTCCCCGCGTTGTACCGGTAACGTGGGACCACACGGGGACTCCTCGGGGTTCCTCGCGCGGGCCGCGGCCCGTTGAAAACTGCACAGGGGGTGATCGGTTTCGACTTCGGTCGCCGTATTGGGGGAAGCGAGCCGAGGATCGCGAAGGTAACCTCGTTAATCCTGCTTTCGCAAACCAACAAGTGCCAATTCCAAGCGCACTGAGTTCGCTCTCGCTGCCTAAGCGATAGCGACTCTGTCGGCCCGGGTACGTCCTCGACCCGGTGTCCGGCATCGTTCAGGGGACTTACCGCTCAGATCAGGCCACGGGGCCTGAGCGGGACACTTTCGTGGCTGGGCTCGTCAGCGACCTGTTCGTGGGAGCGCTGGAGCCGAGGAGAACGGCAGCACGAACTGCGCTCGGAGAAGCCCTGATGCGTCATCGAAGGACGCGGGTTCGATTCCCGCCACCTCCACCTTGGAAGGGGCGACCCTGCTCGGCGGTGTACCGCCTCGCGGGGTCGTCCCTTCGTCTTTTCGGGGGCGATCCCGCGGCCCCCCGGGGAGGACCACCCTGTTCGGCGGCGAGCCGCCTGGCGGGGTGGTCCTTTTGTGTTCCCGGGGGCGGTCCTGCCCGGTGGGGCCGGCCACCGGGCAGGACCGCCCTCCCGCCCTCTCCGCGGGCGGCCTACGGCTCCTCGGCGCGCCAGATCCGGCTGCGCAGGTCCCGGCCGCGGACGACCTGGACGCGCCAGGGCGTCAGCCGGAGCACGTGCAGCTTCGGGTCCTCGGGCGAGGTCCAGAAGTTGCCCAGCGGGTACCCGGCTCCGAGCGGGGCCGTGGGTGTGTGGTCCAGCAGCATTCATGTCGTGCTCCAAGGGATGGGGATGTCCGCCACCAGGCGGTCGGTCTCCGGGCTCCCCAGGCTCGCAGCGCCCTCCCGCGCCCGCCAGTGGCAGCGGTGACGCCCTCCACCAATTTCCTGCCACGCCTGCTCTAGGATGGAGCGGTGACCCCTGGAACCGTCGCCCTGGTCGTGCCCGAGGAGATCGGCATCCCCTCCTGGGACCTCTACGAGCTGAGCATCCCCGCCACCGTGTTCGGCAAGCCGCAACCGGACCTCGCCGACCCCTGGTACGAGCTGTGGCTGTGCGGTACCGCCCACCGCTCCTCGGGCGCGGGTCCGGGCTTCTCCCTGCGGACCACCCACGGGTTGGCCGATCTCGTCCGCGCCGACACGGTCATCGTGGCCTCGGTGCCCGACGTCTGCGTCGACGCCGACGCGCCCGTGCCGCCGGAGCTGACCGAGGCGCTGCGCGCCGCCCACGACGCGGGCGCCCGGATGGTGTCGCTGTGCACCGGCGCCTTCGCGCTGGCCGAGGCCGGCCTGCTCGACGGCCGCCGCGCCACCGCGCACTGGATGCACACCGCCCAGCTCGCCGCGCGCTACCCGGCTGTGCGGGTGGACGACTCCGTCCTCTACACCGACGACGGCAACGTCCTGACCAGCGCCGGGATGTCCGCCGGGCTCGACCTGTGCCTGCACCTGGTCCGCCGCGACCTCGGCGCGCACGTCGCCAACCAGCTCGCGCGCCGCATGGTCGTGCCCGCGCACCGGCCCGGCGGCCAGGCGCAGTTCATCGACCTGTCGGTGCCCGCCGCCGACACCCAGGGCCTGACCCCCGTCCTGGACTGGGCGCGGGCCAACCTGGACCGGCCGATCACGGTCGAGGACCTCGCGCGGCGGGCGGCCATGAGCCCGCGCACGTTCTACCGGCGGCTCCAGGAGACCACCGGCACCACGCCGCTCCAGTGGCTCCTCAACGAGCGGCTGGCCCGGGCGCAGACCCTGCTGGAGTCCACCGGCCTGTCGGTGGAGAAGGTCGCCGAGCTGAGCGGGCTGGGCACCGCCAACAACCTGCGGCACCACTTCCTCAAGCAGGTCGGGGTCTCGCCCAGCGACTACCGCAAGGCGTTCCCGTCGGCGGCGCCGCGGGAGCCGGCCGCGGCGCTCTAGCCTCGGCGGCCCCCGGGCGCCCGCCGGTCAGCTCGGCGCGGGCGCCCGGCCCGGGTCGGGCGGGGCCGCCTCGTCCGGGGCGTCGCGCAGCGCGAACGCGCGGCGGATCAGCGGCTCCAGCCCCTCGGAGAGCATGCTGCCCAGCACGGCGTTGCGCGGGGCGGCCACACTGCCGAGGTCGGCGGTGACCGTGCCGTCGGCCAGGATCCACGCGCGGAACGGGTAGGGGTCGTCGTGGGCCCGGGTGGGCTGGGCGAACACCGCGACACCGGGGACCGTGTCGCGGACGGCGTCCACGGCCGCCGTGAACGCCGCCGGTTCGTAGCCGTAGATCTCGGCCTTGCGGGGGTTGGCGCGCCCGATCGGCCGGTACTGCGAGATGAGCCAGTACTCCACCTCGGTGCGGGCGGCGACGCCGCGGATCAGCTCGGCGAGTTCCGGCAGCCGCCGCACGCTTTCGCCGGTCGTGAAGGTGTTGAACGCCAGACGCCGTCCGTCGGCGACGAGCATGTCGACGTTGGCCGTGAAGCGGTCGAAGTAGCCGCTGCCGCGGAACCAGTCGGCCGTGGCGGCGTCGGGGCCGTCCACGGCCAGGGAGTACAGCGTCACGTGGTCGCGCAGGCCCGGGTACCGGTCGGCGAGCAGCAGCCCGTTGGTGTGCAGGTTGGTCTCGAAGCCGAGGCCGGCGGCGTGGGCCAGGGCGACTTCGAGGTGGTTGTCGTAGGGCATGACCGGATCCCCGCCGGTAAACACGATCCGCCGGGCGGCGGACTCGGCCCGGACCAGGTCGATGACGCGGCGCACGGTGTCGGGGTCGGTGGAGACGCGGTTGCGTTCGCGGTAGCAGAACCGGCAGACCCCCGGCGATCCCGGGGCGTTGGGGCGGTCCCAGGCGTTGCAGTCGGTGTTGAGGACCAGGTGCACGATCGGCAGTTCATCGAGGCTGAGAATGACCGGCTCCTCCCTGCGCGCTCCCCTGGACGGTCACGGCGCACAGACGGGGATGCTACTCACCGGACGCCGTGAGCAACAGGGGTGCGCACCGCCGAGGCGGGCGGCGCCCCGAAGGCCGGGCGGGCGCGGCTACTCCTTGATGGCGCCGACGAGCCAGGCGACCTTGCGCGCGGTCAGGTCGAGGCTGTCGCTGCTGCCCAGGTAGACCCCGAAGGACGCCAGGAACGCGTGGTCGTGGGCGCGGCGCTCGCACAGCACGTCCTCGACCGCGTAGTCGGACTCGGGGTTGCTCACGCGCAGGTAGGGGGCGGCGTCGTCGATGACCCGGGCCCACACGCCGTAGCGGGTGAGGGCGGTGGCCAGGCGCGAGAGGTGCCCGCGTTCGGCGGAGCGGGGCAGCGTGGGCGGTGCGGGCCGGGACTGGGCGGAACGGTACTCGACCACGGGGGCCTCCTTGCTGATGCGGGTGAGGTGCGGGACCCTGCTGTCTGGCCATTGTCACCCTGCGTGGCCGAACCGCTCCGCAACCCCGCCGTGACACGCCGATACCCGGCGGGGGCGGCGACACCCCCGCCGGGCCGCTGCGGGGGAGCGCTAGACCCGCTCCGCCGGGCGCGCGGCGCCCGCCAGGGCGCGTGGGAACGGCGCCGCCACCAGGAGCGCGGCCGCCACCAGGGCGGCGCTGGCCCACACCGGGCCGAGGCCGGCCGCAGCCGTGCCCAGCGCCGCCGCGGCGACGGCGGGGCCGGCCGCGGCGCCCACGTTGAGGGCGGCGGTGGCGTAGGAGCCCGCCATGGTGGGCGCGCCCGCGGCCGCGTAGAGCACCCGCGCGATCAGCGTGCCGCCGAGGGCGAAGGAGAGCGCGCCCTGCGCGAACACCAGTGCCGGCAGCGCCGCCGGGTGGGCGGCGCTCAACCCGAGCGCGATCCAGCCGACGAGCAGCAGCGGCCCGGTGACCGCGACCACGAGCCCGGGACGGCGGTCCGACAGCCGTCCGGCGGCGGTGACGCCGGCGAAGGAGCCCAGGCCGAACAGCACCAGCACCGCGGGCACCCACAGTTCGTCCAGGCCGGCGGTGCCGGTGGCGATGGTGGCGAGGAAGGTGAAGGTGCCGAAGGTCGCCGCGTTGACCAGCGCGCCCAGTGCCATGACCAGGAGCAGGCGCGGGCTCCGCAGTCGGGCCAGTTCGCGGCGCAGGGCCGGAGCGGGCGCGCCGCGGTCGGCCGCGGGGCCCGCGGGGATCCCGCGCAGCACGCCCAGCGCCGCGGGCACGCACAGCAGCGCGACCGCCCAGAACGTCGCGCGCCAGTCGAGCAGGGCGCCCAGCAGCGCGCCGCCGGGCACCCCGGCGATGGTCGCGAGCGTGGTGCCCCCCAGCAGGACCGCCAGCGCGCGCCCCGTGCGGTCGGGCGGAACGAGTGCGGCGGCGGTGGTCATCGCGACCGCCAGGAACCCGGCGTTGGCCAGCGCCGCGACCACGCGGGTCGCGAACAGCACCGCGAAGGCGCCGGTGAGGGCGCCCGCGACGTGGGCGCCCAGGAACAGGCCGAGGAAGCACAGCAGCGCGGTCCGCCGGGGCCAGGTGCGCGACAGCGCCGCCATGAGCGGGGCGCCCGCGACCATGCCGACGGCGAAGGCCGAGGTCAGCAGGCCCGCCGTGGCCACCGGGACACCGAGGTCGGTGGCGATGTCCGGCAGCAGGCCGGCGAGCATGAACTCCGAGGTGCCCATGGCGAACACGGCCAGGGCGAGCAGGTAGAGCGGAAGCGGCATCGAGTGGCTCCGAGGTGGTGAGTGACCGGACGACTCGTCTGGTCACCGCGCAGCCGTTGCCGCCCCGACGCCCGCAGCGGGCCGCCGCGCGCGGCGGCGCTCAGGGCCGGGGAATCAGGGGTTCAGGGGGCTGACGGGGTGACCGAAAGCCCCCACCTTGGACGCCTCTGGACTCGACACGCCCCGCACCCTACCCGACACGGCCGCACCCGTCACCCGCAATACCGGGCGGACCGCCGGGGGCGGGCGGCCGCCAACGGGAGCCGCCCGCCGTCCCGGCTACCGCTCGTGTGAGGCCACCGGAGCGGGCGCGGTGTCCGCGGCGGGCGCGGGGCCCTCGGTGCGCGGGCGCGGCGGGGGCACGGCGCCCGCCGCCGCGCCCGAGGTGCCCCCGGCCGACCGGGTACCGCCGCGCAGCCGGGCGCGGGCGCCACCGAGCAGCCCGCGCGCGTGGCGCCGGGCACCGCGCGCCAGCGACCGCAGGCCCGGACCGGACGAGAGGCGCCAGCCCCATGGGCCCCACGCCAGCACGGGGCCGAGTTCGGTCACCCGCCCGGCGTCGCCGACCTCGACGCGCCAGGTGCCCAGCCGGGCCGGGGGCGTGGGAACGGTGGCCGTGAGCACCGCCATGGGCAGCTCCGTGCCGTGGGCCCGCGGCGGCTCCGCGCGGCGCTCCGGCGCGGCGACCCGGCCCACCACCGTGATCGGGTCGCGGCCCTCGCGGACGCAGCGCAGGGTCAGCGGCACGGCGGTGTCGGCGGGCTGCACCGCCAGCGGGATCTCCAGCCGCAGGCCGCCGGGGGTGCGGGTGACGGTGGCGGGCACGCCGGTGCGCAGCGCGCGCCGCAGCGGCCGCCAGCTGCCCTTGTCCGACAGCGCGAGCCGGCCGTCGTTGTTCCAGTAGGGGTTGAGGAAGCGGCTGCCGAGGTCGGAGTGCACGAACGCGGGCGCGCGGACGGCCTCGGCCTCGGGGGTGTGCTCGGCCAGCGGGTCGTTGTGGGCGGCGCCGCCGACGTCGATCCGGGTGTGGAAGCACCACGTGCCGGTGAAGGGCCGGCCGTGGTTGGCGCGGGCGGTGTCCACGCGGACGGTTCCGGTCAGCCGCACGTGGAAGCGGCCGTCGCCGGAGGGGTCCTCGTGCACCTGGGGCTCCAGCGGCAGCCGCAGCACGGCGGGGTCGCCGGAGCGGGTGGCGAAGGCGCGCAGGCTGATCCGGGGGAGTTCGCGGCCGACCTCGGCGGCGGCCTTGATCTCGGGCACGGCGAGGAGGTCGGCGGGCAGGTCCCAGTAGGTGCGGTCGCCCTCGCGCAGGAACTCCAGGGGGCGGCCGGTGGAGGAGCGGACGACGGTGGACTCCACGTCGACGCCGAGTTCGGGGCCGGTCCACCTGAACCCGGTGATGCGGGTGCGGTGGGCGATGTCGGACTCGAACTCGGCGACGGCGCGGAGCATGCCGGGGTCGCCGTGCAGCAGGGCGGCGGCGCGCAGCCGGGTGATGGCGTTCACCCGGCGGGCGGCGGAGGCGGGCACGCGGCGCCGGACGAGGTCGGCGGCGACCTCCTGCATCTCGGCGATGCGGCCGTGGTCCTGGCGCAGGAACTTGCGGCCCTGGAAGAGGCCCAGCAGCTTGGAGCGGTACCAGTGGGCGATGAGCCGGTCGCGGAAGGCGCCGGGCTCGACGTGGTCGTCGATGATGTCGAAGAGGCGCTCGACGCTGCCGAGGAAGTCGGCGGGCTCCTTGGGCGCGAAGGAGATGTTGCCGAATCCCTGGTTGCGGATCCAGTGGTAGCAGGTGTAGTCGTGCACGACCGAGACGCGCTCGGTGGCCAGGTAGGCGCGCAGCATGAACATGTGGTCCTCAAGGCGCACCCGGCCCTCGGCGAAGCGCAGCCCGTTGTCGAGCAGGAAGCGCCGGCGGAACAGCTTCTGCACGGTGAGGGTGCTGAGGAGGATGGGGTGGGTGCGCAGCGAGCCGTTGGACATCGGCTGCTGGAAGACCTCGCGCGGGGCGGTGCGGCCGAACCCGGCGACACGGCCGATGACGATGTCGGCGCTGTCGCGCTCGGCGGCGCGCAGCATGCGTTCGAGCGCCTCGGGCGCGAAGCGGTCGTCGTCGTCCATGAAGAACACGTACTCGCCGCGCGCGTGGTCGACGCCGACGTTGCGGGGGCGGCCCGGCCAGCCGGAGTTGGCGATGTGCACGACGGTGAAGTTGGGTTCGCCGGCGAGTTCGGAGTCGAGGAGGTCGCCGGTGCCGTCGGTGGAGCCGTCGTCGACGTAGATCACCTCGAAGCGGTCGCGCGGCAGCGACTGCGCCCGGAGAGAGTCGATGCCGCGCACGATGCCGGCTGCGGTGTTGTAGGCCGGCACGACCACTGACACGGCGATGTCCATACAGTTCCCCCTGGGTGATTGCGCGCTTTGCGTGGGTCGGTGGGGGGGCGGTCGTCACGATGCGCAGTTCTGCTCTGGCTGAGGGTAGCGGCACGCGAGCGCGCCTACGGCTGCGACAGGCGATCCGGGTCACCAGGTCCGTCCAGGCCGGCCGCGCGCCTTTGCCGCGCCGCCCGCCGCGCGAAAGCGCCGGTGGAGCCGCCGCCCGGGTCCCCGCCGGGCGCGGGTGTCAGGCGCGGGTGTCAGGCGCGTCGCGTCCCCGGTGGTCCCCCGTGGTGAAGGACGCCGAGGCACCGCCGGCGGTTGCCCCGGTCCGCCCGGTGATCGCCGACAGGGCAGGCGACCGGATGCGGCGCGGGGGTAGCGTCGGGCCATGCCCGACACCACCGCCTCCCCGCCGCCCCGCGCGCGGGTGACCGCCGACGACGTCGAGCGGGCCGTGTGGCTCGCCGCGGACCTCCTCCGGCAGGCGCCCCCGGCCGCCTGGGACGCCCGCGCGGGCTCGCTGGAGTGGACCTGCTGGGAGACGGCCGAGCACCTGGCCGACGACCTGTTCGCCTACGCCGCCCAACTGGGCCTCCGCCGGCCGCCGCGGAACCGCGAGGTGCCGTTCGCCGTAAGCGTCCGCCGCCCCGGCGGCCCGGCGAACACCGTGCACGCGGACCGGGCGGCGGGGCCGGAGGGGCTGCTGGAGGTGCTGGAGGCCTGCGGGGGGATGCTGGCCGCCGTGGTGCGGACCGCGCCGCCGCACGCCCGCGCGCACCACGTCTTCGGCGTGTCCGACGCCGAGGGGTTCGCCGCGATGGGGGTCGTCGAGACCGCCGTCCACACCCACGACATGGCCCAGGGGCTCGGGCTCGCCTGGGAGCCGCCCGCCGACCTGTGCGCCCGTGCGCTCGCCCGGCTGTTCCCGCACGCCCCCGGCGACGCGCGGCCCTGGCCCGCGCTGCTGTGGGCCACGGGGCGCGCGGACCTTCCCGGGCGCCCGCGCCCGGGGTCGTGGCGCTGGGACGGCACGGTCCGGACCGGGCGGGGGGGAGCGGGCCGGTAGGGCCGGGCGGCGGGGCGGCGCGGGGCCGGGCCGCACCTCCCCCGCGGGTCAGGGCTCGCGGATCCAGGCGCCCCGGTGCATCACGGCCGTGACCTCCAGCTTGTCGTCGAGGACCACCAGGTCGGCGCGGTTGCCGGCGGTCAGCGACCCCACGTGCGGCAGGTTCAGCGCCCGCGCGGGCACCGCCGTGGCCGCGTGCGCCGCTGTCTCCAGGCGCACCCCCACGGCGTGCACCGCGCGGCGGACCGCGTCGGGCAGCACGATCGTGCTGCTGGCGATCTGCCCGGTCTCGGGGATGCGGGCCTGGCCGTCGACGACCCGCACCCGCAGCCGGCCCAGGGTGTACTCGCCGTCGCCCAGCCCGGTGGCGGCCATGGCGTCGGTGACCAGCGCCACCCGCTCGGCCCCGGCGCTGGCGAAGACCAGCGCGGCGGCGCCCGGGTGGACGTGGACGCCGTCGTTGATCAGCTCCACGGTGACGCGCTCGTCGTTGAGCGCGGCGGCGATCGGCCCGGGTTCGCGGTGGTGCAGCGGGCGCATCTGGTTGTAGATGTGGGTGGCCACGGTGGCGCCGGCGTCGAAGGCGGCGCGGGTCTGGTCGTAGGTGGCCTCGGTGTGGCCGACCGCCGCGACCACGCCCTCGGAGGCGGCGGCGCGGATCAGCTCCAGCGCGCCGGGCAGTTCGGGGGCGACGGTGATCATGCGGATGTGGCCCCGGCCCGCCTTCAGCATGGCCGCGAACTCCGCGAGGTCGGGCTCGCGCAGCAGGGCGGGGTCGTGCGCGCCGCACTTGCTCTTGGCGATGTAGGGGCCCTCAAGGTAGATCCCGGCGAGCTCGCCGGCGTCGGCGACCTCGGCCAGGGCCGCGATCTGGTCGAGGGTGTCGCGGGGCGCCGCCGCCACCAGGCCGCCCACCACCGTGGTGACGCCGTGCCCGCGGTTGAAGCGGACGATCTCCAGGGCGCGCTCGGGGTCGGCGTCGGTGAAGGCCGCGCCGGCGCCGCCGTGGATGTGGATGTCGACGCAGCCGGGCATCACCCACTGGCCGCCGAGGTCGAGTTCGGGGGGCCCGCCCGAGGGCGCCTCGCCCGTGCCGAGCGCGTTGATGCGGCCGTCCTCGGCCCGGAGCCACCCGGCCCTGACCCCGTGGGGGGTGAGCAGCCGGGCGTTGGTCAGTGTGGTGCCGGTCGGCCCCTGGCCCATGTCGCGCGTCCTCCTGTGCCCGATAACACAATGCCTACACCATGCTCCCGGATGCCCGCCGGACGCCGCCGGGCGCGCCGGTGGCGGGCACGCGAAGACCGCACCAGCGCCCGAAGGGCCCCGCCCATGGCGCGGGCGGGCACCGCGGCGCCGGGTGCCGGAGTCCGGCGCCGAGGCGGGCGGGAAGCGGCGCCCGCGGGGCACCGGCGATCCCCTCCGCCACGCATTGACGATAGCCGCCGCCCCGATCATTATGGAGAACATGTCCGCCGGTGAGCTGCTCGTCCAGCGCCTGCACGTCGACCTGCGCCAGCAGGCCAGCGCGCTCTGTTGTAGATAGCGCCCGCGGGGCACCGCCCCGCCCGACCCCGGCACCGGAGGGCGGCGCTTTCCCTTAAGCCGCCCGCCGCACAGGCGCGCCCGGACCGCGGACACCGTCGTCACGGCCCTGACCAGCCGGTGGTACCCGGTGACCGGCCGCCCCCGACCGCCTGTCGCCGTCTTCCTCTCGCCTCTTGGAGCGGGTGCTCCGCGACGCCGCGGAGACCCGCGGCCCACCCGGCCCGCCGCCGTCGAGCGCCGCCCGCCGCCTCCCGCTCCCTCCGCAGCGCCGAACTCCCGGCGCAGTGTGGTCCTGCCCGGCCGTAACCGACCAGGAGAACCCCTATGACACGTTTCACCGTGCTCGTCGCCGCTCCCGAGCCCCGCTCCGCGGTGCGCGGCGCCGCCGTCCTCGCGGCCGACACCGTCGCCGCCCTCGTCGACAGCCGCGCGCCGCAGGCGCCCGCCGGCACCCCGGGGGCGGCCGCCGCCCCCGCTCGTCCCGAAGCCGCGTCCGCCGCGCCGGCGGCCGTCCGGGCGGAGCCCACGCGGGTCGTCGACCTCGCCGAACTCGGGCCCGCGCTGCTGGCGGCCCGCCCCGGCCGCGACGTCCTCGACGCGCTGGAGGCGGTGCGCCGCAGCGACGTCCTGCTGGTGGCCTCGCCGCAGGCGCACGGCAGCTACACCGGCCTGCTGAAGGTGTTCCTGGACCGGCTGCCCGAACTGGGGCTGGGCCACGGGGTGGCCGTCCCCGTGGCGGTGGTCGAGGACCTGCGCAACGGCCGCACCATCGAGGACGATTTGCGGGTGCTGCTGGCCGACCTCGGCGCGTGGGTGGTCGAGCCGGGGCTGCTCATCAGCCGCCGCGAACTGGAGCGCCCGCTGGGTGTCGTGCCGGCGTGGGCGCATGTCGCGGCTCCGGCGCTGGCGCAGGCGCTCGCGGTCCGGGTGTAGTCAGCGCTCGGGCGCGGCCGGGCGCTCCGCCCGCGCCGCGCCGCCGGCCTCGGCGCGGCTGCGGGCGGTGTCGGCCTCGGCGCGGGCGACGTTGCCGCGGATGAGCACGACCACCACCAGCGTCAGGCAGAACCCGGCCACGCGCAGCGCGAGCGCGGCGGGGTCGTCGGGCAGCTCCTCGGCGAACACCACCGTGCCCAGGACCACCATGAACACGTTGCCCACCACGTTGGCCACGGGCGCGGTGACGGCGGCGCGGGAGCGCTGCAGCGAGGTCTGGAAGAGCACGATCCCCACGGCCCAGCCCACGGCGTAGAGGTAGGGGTAGGGCGAGGCGAGGGCGGCGGGGACCGCCGCGAAGAGGCCCTCCTCGGCGAGCAGGCCGCCCACCGCCTTGCCCTGGAGGCCGGCGACCCCCTGGGCGAGCCCGGCGGCGGCGCCCATGGCCGCCGCGGAGACGTAGCGCCCGGCGCGCCCGGCGGCGGCCATGGCGGCCACGCAGCCCACGACGGTGGCCGCGCTGACGCCCAGCAGCAGCGGCAGGTGCGGGGTGGTGCCGGTGCGCCCGCCGGAGTCGAGGGAGAGGCTGAGCAGGAGCAGCGCGACGGGCATCAGCCCGAGGGCCACGCGCTCGCCCCGGGTGATGGGCTCGCCGAGGACCAGCGCCATGACCAGCAGCATCGTGGAGATGCCCCCGGCGAAGGCGGGCTGCACCACGGACACCGGCGCCAGCCCCAGCGAGACGATCAGCCCCACGCTGCCCAGGGCGGCCAGGGCGCACCCGGCGAGCCAGCGGGGGGTGCCCAGCAGGACGCGCGCCAGGTGCAGCGGCCGGTGCACCCCGATGGCGGGCGCCCGGTGCAGCGCGCGCTGCTCCACGGTGAGCCCGACGGAGTACACCGCCGCGGACAGCAGCGCGGCGAGCAGGCCTGTCACGGGGTGCGCCGCCTTTCGGTCGAGTAGCAGGGGCGCCCGGTCCTCGCCGACCGCGCGTCTGTAACACGTTCTAGTTTAGAGGTGTGTGCGGGCGGCCGATGAAGCAGGGGGAGACCGAGGGGCGCCCGCGGACCGTGGCGGCGCGGCGGAAGGCGCCGTTCTTCACCGGCGCCGAGCGCCCGGCGCTCGCGCTGACCGAGGCGGCCACCTGCCGCCAGGGCGGCGCGCCGGACGTGACCGGAGACGGGTGCGAGGAGGCCGTCCGGCACTTCGGCGAGCGGCGGCTGCCGGCGATCATCCCTGAACATCGCGCTGAGGGGCTTCTGCGCCGAACGACGCGGGAACCGGCCGGGAAGACCCGGTCGTCCGCCCCGCGGACGGCGGGCGCGCCGCCCGCGGGAGGGCGCCGCGCCGCCCGCCGCTCGGGGCCTCGCTGTGATCCCGAGCACGCCGCGCGTTCCCCGCGGGGCCGAAACCGGCCGCGCGAGCCGCAAAGCGCAGGCCGGCGGGCCGGTGGCACACGGTCGCGGCGCCACCGCGCGCGGTGCCCGGCGCGGGAGGGGGAGACAGCCGCCGCGTTGGGATGCACCGTTGTATAGCGCGCGTCGCGGGTGCCTGACAGCCTCGTGGCGCACGATGAGTGCGAACGGACAGCACGACGACGAGGAGAACGACAGTGGACAAGCGCACATACGGCGGTGGTGGCGGCGGCGGGGAGTCCGGCGGCGTCATCTGGGAGTAAACGCTGACTGGCTGACGCCGGCGCCCTTCGCGGCCCGTCCGGGCGGTGCGGCACGCACGGCCGTCCGGGCGGGCCGCTCGGCTGCCGTGCCCGGTCCGGGGTGTGGACGACGATGTGCGCCGGATCTCCCCGTGGAGTTCAATCGAGGCATGCACACACGGAGGCGGTGCGGCGGACGGGCGGGGGCGGCCCCCGGCGGGCGGCCGCGCGCGTGGGGGGTGCGGGGCCGCCGTGACCTGCGGCGGTCCCCTGCGGGGCGGGGGCGGCCGTGGTGAGCGGCGGCGGTCGGCGCCCGCCGGGCGGGGCCTGGCCGCGCGGCGTCGTGCGGCGGCTCGGCGCGGCGCTGCCGTTCCGGCGGCGCGGCGGCGCCGGGAACGCCTCCGGCGAGCCGGCCGAACCGGGGCCGGGCGCTCCGGCCGCGGCTTTCGAAACCCCCGCCGGCCCCGGGGGCGCGGACGGTGCCGGCGCGGCGGCCACGGCGGGTGCCGGCACCCCGGCCCCCGGCGGCCCCGGCGCCTCCCCCGGCGCCAACCCCGCCGCCCGGCGGCGGGCCCGGTTCCAGCCGTCCCCGCTGGGGCTGTTCGGGATCGCCGCCGCCGCCATGTTCGCCACGCTCCTGGTGATCCAGCTCGTCTCCGGCCCCTTCCGGGTCGAGGACCCCCAGGCCGGCGCCGACCCCGGCACCGCGCCCGAGGACGCCGCCACACCCCCCGAGGGCACCGCGCGGATCATGGTCGCCGGCGACTCCATCGCCCAGGGCAGCAGCGGCGACTTCACCTGGCGCTACCGCCTCTGGCGGCACCTGCGCCACAGGGCCGGACTCGACGTCGACTTCGTGGGCCCGCACACCACCCTGCTGGACGTGGTCGCCGGCGAGCAGGGCGACTCCCGCTACGCCGACCCCGACTTCGACACCGACCACGCGGCGCTGTGGGGCAGCACCGCCGCCGACCTCGCCGACTCCGTCGGCGAGCACGTCGCCGAGTACGACCCCCACTACCTGTTGCTGATGGCGGGGGTCAACGACTTCGTCGCCGGGGGCAGCGCGCAGTCCGCGCTCGGCGAGATCCGCGACGCCGTGAGCACCGCCCGTGTCGCCCGGGGCGACATCCAGATCGTGATCGGCGAGCTCACCCCGGTGCGGGGCGGCACCGGGAGCGACCCGATGAACGCCCGGATCGCGGAGTTCAACGCCGCGCTGCCCGGCCTGGCCGCCGAGATCAGCGGCGCGGACTCCCCGGTCACCGTCGCGCGCACCGCGCGGGGCTACGCCCCGGCCGAGGACACCTGGGACGGCACCCACCCCAACGCGCGCGGCGAGCTGAAGATCGCCGCCGCCTTCGCCGACGCCCTGGCCGCCACGCTGCACCTGGGCGAGCCCTACCCGCGCCCGCTGCCCGACGTCCGCACGGGTCCGCGCCGCGCACCCGAGGTCACGGCCGAGGCCGTGGCCCGCGACGTCCGCCTGACCTGGGACCCCGTGCCCGGTGCCACCCGCTACCACGTGTTCCAGCGGCGGGTGCGACCCGACCCGGACGAACTCGTGCGGCTGCCGATGGAGGTCGCGGCGGCCGACACCGGCGACACCCCCTCGGCGACCATCGACCGGCTGCTCGCCGGGGCCACCTACGAGTTCGTGGTGCAGCCGTTCAAGGGCGACAACGGCGGCGCGCGCTCCGACCCCGTCGAGATCACCGCCGGCGACGACCCCCCGCCCGCGCCGGAGTGGGTGCGGCTGGCCGAGGACCGCCGCACGCTGGTGTGGGCGCAGGTGCCCGACGCCACGCACTTCGAGGTGTGGCGGCGCCCGCTCGTGTGCGCGGCGCCCAGTGCGGACCCCTCGCCCCCGGGCGGGGACGGCGCGCAGCGCCCCGACTGCCGGCCGCGCAACGACCTTGGCCCGGGCCGGGGCGAGGGCTGGCAGAGCGCGGCCGTGGTCAGCGGCGACCGGCGCTGGACCGTCGCCGCCGACGGCGCGCCCGGATGGGAGCTGGCGGTGCGCGCCCACCGCGACTTCGTGCCCGGCGCGTACTCCGCCACCGTCGTCTACGAGGTGCCGGGATGACGCCCCGGCGGGCGGGGCGCGGGGCGCTCGGGCGGCTGCTGCCGTGGGCGGTGGGCGCGGCGGCGGGCGCGCTCGCGCTGGGCCCCGCGCTCGGGCCGGGCTACGTCCTGCGCTACGACATGGTCGCCGTGCCCGAGCCGCCGCTGTCGCAGGTGACCCTGGGCGGCGGGGGCGGGTTCCCGCGCGCCGTCCCCAGCGACGCGGTGCTGGGCGCGCTGGGGCTGGTGCTGCCGGGCGACGCCGCGCAGGCGCTGCTGCTGATGGCGGTGTTCACGCTGGCGGGGGCGGGTGCCGGGCACCTGGTGCCGAGGGCGCACACGGGCGCGCGGGTGGCGGCGGCGCTGTTCTACGTGTGGAACCCGTTCGTCGCCGAGCGGCTGCTGCTGGGGCAGTGGGCGGTGCTGCTGGGCTACGCCGGACTGCCGTGGGTGGCGGCGGCGGTGGCGCGGGCCGCCCGGGCGGCCCGCGGCCGGGGCGCCGGCGGCACGGGAGGCACGGCGGGCCGGTGGCGCGGGCGCGCGCGGTGGCCGGCGCCGCTGGTCGTCGCGCTGCTGCCGGCGGCGGTCGGCGGGTTCTCGTCCATGGTGCTGTCGGCGCTGGTCGGGCTGGCCACCGCGCTGCTGGCCGGCGGGGGAGCCGGGCGGGCGCTGCGGCGGGCCGGGGCGGTGGCCGGTGCGCTGGTCCTGCTCAGCCTGCCGTGGCTGGTGCCGGCGCTGGGCAGCGGCGCGCGCACCGACCCGGCGGCCGTGGACCTGTTCGCCGCGCGCGCCGACACCCCGTTCGGCGCGGTGGGGTCGCTGGTGTCGCTGGGCGGGATCTGGAACGTGCAGGCGGTGCCCGAGTGGTACGGGCTGCCGGTGCTCGCGGCCGTCCGGCTGGTGCTGTCGGCGGCGGCCGTGGCGGGGTGGGTGTGGCTGCTGCGGCGCGGCGGGGCTCCGGGGTTCGGGGCGGGGGTGACGGCGGCGGCGGTGGCGGGGCTGCTGGTGGCGCTGGCGGGCGTGACCGAGCCGGGCCGCGCGGCGGTGGCAACCTTGATCGGGCTGTGGCCGGGGTTCGGCCCGCTGCGCGACGGCCACCTGTACGTGGCGCCGCTGGCCCTGCTGCAGGCCGCAGGCATGGCCGGGGCGCTGATGTGGCTGCGCCGCGCCGCGAGGGCGGAGGGCGCGGGGCACGACGAAGCGCGGGCCCCGGGGGAACCCCTTATCTCAAGTGAAGCCGACCGGCCCGGGGCGGCGCCACACGGGTTCGCCCGCCTGTGGACGACCGGCGACGGCGGCGGCCCCGCCCCCGCCGGACCCGCCCCCGCCGGCCCCAGCCTCCGCGCCCCGGCACCCGGCCGCCGGTCCCCGGGCGCGGGGCCGCGCCCGCCCGGTCGGCCGCGCTCCCGATTCGCCTCCCGCTCCGGCGCCCGCGTCCTCGGGGCGGCCGCGGCCGCGGTGCTCGCCCTGGCGCCGGTGGCCGCGCTGCCCGGGCTGGCGTGGGGGGCCGCCGGGCGGCTGGCGCCCGCCGCCTACCCCGACGAGTGGCGGCACGTGCAGGCCGTCGTCAACGCCGACGACCGCCCCGGCCGCGTGCTCGTGCTCCCCTGGAGCGCCTACCGGGGCCTTGACTGGCGCGGCGACGGGCATAGAGTCGTCGTACTCGACCCCGCCACCAAGCTCTTCGACCGGCGCGCGGTGTGGAACGACGACCTGCGCGTCGAGACCGGCGGCGCGGTGCGCGTGGTCGAGGGCGAGGACCCGCTGGCGCGGCGCGTCGACCTGCTGCACGCCGCCGACCCCGGTCCGCGCGCCTACGCCGCCGCCCTGGCCGGCCTCGGCATCCGCTACGTCCTGGTGGAGCGGTCCGCGCTCCCCGGTGCCCCCGGACCCGGCGCGTTCCCGGCCGCCGGCAGCGGCGCCGACCCGGCCGGCGGCGCTGCCCAAGCCGCCGCCGCGCTGGGCCCCCTCGCTGGCGAGAACAGGTTCTCACTTGCCGCCGCCGGTCTGGCCACCGTGCACGACGGAGCCCAGCTCACCCTGCTTGAGCTTCCGGATCAGCATGTCGTTCCGACGAGCGACGCTCTGTCGGGGTTGGAAGCATCGGCCTGGTTCGTTACAGTTGGGGCAATCCTCTGGTCGATTGCTGTATCAGGTTCTAGTCTCGTTTCCAGGCGTCCCGCCCCGACCCCCGGTGCGGAATCGCGGAAGGAGCACTCCACGTGATCAAAATCGTCGCCGCCTGCGTCATCGGCGCGGCACTGGCGGGCGGGCTGGCGCTGGTGGGAACCACGTTCGCCACCCAGAGTTCGTCGTCGACCGAACCGGTGAACCAGTCCCTCTACAACTACGGCGACCGCTGACCCCGCCGCGCCCACGGCCCTGACCCGACCCGGCGCGTTTCGGCGGCCGCGGCGGGGCCGTCCCGCGCTCGGCGCCCACCCCCTCGCGCCCCCTGCGGCGGGCCCCCTGCCCCGGCCCGCCCCGCGCGACGGTCGCCCATCGCGCACCCCCGGTGCGCTCTCCCAACGACCCCGGCCGTGCGCCGCTCCGGTTCCACCGTCCGGGCGCCCCACCCGGCGGGCACGCAGCCGCCGCCGGGCGACAAGGCGGAATGGGCGGAACAGGAGTGCATGTGGCCTACCAGCAAATACCCCTTTTCCCCGAGTTCCCGGAGTTCCCGGGGCTCACCGGCGGCCCCGGCGCCGCCTGCCCCCGCCCCGCCGCGCACGGCTCCACCCCCGGCTCCGGGCTCCCCGGCGGCCCGGACGCCGGCGCCGACACCGGCCGCCCGGCCCCCGCCGACACGGGCGACCCCGCCCAGCCCCGGCTCGACGGCCTGCGCGTCGTCATGATCAACTGGCGCGACCCCTGGCAGGCCGCCGCCGGCGGCGCCGAGGAGTACGCCTGGCGCATGAGCCGCCACCTCGCCCGCCAGGGTGCCGTGGTCACCTTCCTCACCAGCCGCGAGCCCGGCCAGGCCCGCGTCGAGACCCGCGACGGGATCGTCATCCGCCGCATGGGCGGCAGGTTCACCGTCTACCCGCTGGTCATGCTCTGGCTCCTGCTGTGGCGCCGGGAGTTCCACGCCGCCCTGGACTGCATGAACGGCATCCCGTTCTTCTCCCGCCTGGTGCTGCCGCGCCGCACCGGGGTCGTCAGCGTCGTGCACCATGTGCACGACCTCCAGTTCAACGCCTACTTCAACCGCCCCCTGGCCTGGCTGGGCCGGTTCATCGAGAGCGCCGTCGCCAGCCGCGTCTACCGCTCCTGCCCCACCGTGACGGTGTCGGAGTCCTCCCGGCGCGCCATGCGCGAGAAGCTGCGCTGGCGCGCCCCCATCACCGTCATCCACAACGGCAGCCCGCCCGCCCAGCCCATCGCCCCCGACCGCTGCCTCAGCGAGGCCGAGATGGGCTCGCCCGCGATCGTCAGCCTCGGCCGCCTGGTGGTCCAAAAGCGCGTCTCGCGCATCGTCGACCTCGCCCGCGACCTGCGCGCCGACTACCCCGACCTGCGGGTGCACGTCGTCGGGCGCGGCCCCGAGAGCGCCACCCTCACCGAGCAGATCCGCCGCGACGGGATCGCCGACCACGTCCGCCTGCACGGGTTCCTGCCCGAGGCCGACAAGAACGCCGTCCTGGCCAGCTCCCTCCTGCACGTCACCGCCTCGGAGTTCGAGGGCTGGGGCCTGACCGTCATCGAGGCGGCGGGCCTGGGGGTGCCCACCGTCGCCTACGATGTCGACGGCCTCCGCGATTCGGTGCGCCACGGAGAGACCGGCTGGCTGGTACGGGAGGGCGAGGAACTGACCGACGTCGTCGCCGCGGCTCTGGCGGAACTCAGCGACCCCGTCCGCGCCGCGCAGATCCGCCGCGCCTGCCGCGCGTGGGCCGCGCGCTTCACCTGGGAGCGCAGCGGCGCGGCCATGACCCGGCTGGTGGCCGCGGCCGCGGGTCGGCCGGTGCCCGCCGCCGCGGTCGAGGCCGCCCCCGCCGCCGAGCCGTCCGCCGCCGCCCCCGTGCGCCCGCGGCGGCGCCCCCGGACCGCCGCGCCCGCCGACGGAGTGGTGCGCCCGGCCGACGCCGGCGCCCCCGCGCCGGCCCCGGCCCGCACCGCCGACCCGAGCATCCGCGCGGTGCGCGCCAAGGCGGCCCCGTGACCCACCCCGAGGCCGGGGACAGGCGCGAAGGACAGCAGGACGGCGGCGGCGACGACGCCGCCGGGCGGTCCCGCGCGCCCGCCGGCGGCGCGGAGGAGGCCTCCGGTCCAAACGCCGCCACCGGCACCCCGGCCGCCCCCGCGCCCGCGCCGCCCTCCTCCGCCACGACGACCGCGACCGCCGATCCCGTGACCACCGGCCCCGCCGCGCCCACCGCGCCCGACTCCCGCCCGGCCCCCGCCACCGACGCCCGCCTGCTGCGCAGGCTCAAGCTCTTCGGCGTCTGCCTGCTGCTGTGGGCCATGGCGCTCAGCCTCAACCCGCCGATGATCGTCGGCGACACCAAGATCGACCTCACGGTCAACCCCTTCGGGTTCCTCTACCGCGCGCTCTACCTCTGGGACCCCGCCTACTTCGGCCAGCTGCAGAACCAGGCCTACGGCTACTTCTTTCCCAACGGCCCCTTCCACGCCCTGCTCATCGGCCTGGACATGCCCGAGTGGCTCGTCCAGCGCGTGTGGATGGCCGTGCTGCTGTGCGCCGCCTTCCTGGGCACCGTCAAGCTCGCCGAGGCGCTGGGCATCGGCTCCGAGCACACCCGCATCCTCGCGGGCGTGGCCTACGCGCTCTCCCCGCGCGTGCTCACGCTGCTCTCCTACAACTCCGCCGAGCTGCAGCCGATGATGCTGCTGCCCTGGATCGTGCTCCCGCTGGTCCACGGCACCCGCCGCGGCCGCCCTCCGCTGCGCGCCGCCGCGCTCTCGGCCCTGGCGTTCCTGCTGTGCGGCGGCACCAACGCCGCCTCCGAACTCGCGGTCCTGGTCGTCCCGCTGATCTACCTGCTCAGCCGTGCGGGCGGACCGCGCACGTGGCGGCTGCTGGGCTGGTGGCTGACCGCGCTGTTCCTGGTGTCCTTCTGGTGGCTGGTCCCGCTGCTGCTCATGGGCCGCTACGTGTTCTCGTTCATGCCCTACACCGAGGACGCCGCGACCACCACCAGCGTCACCACCCTCACCAACGCGCTGCGCGGCGCCTCCAACTGGATGGGCTACGTGCCCGGCCACGGCCAGCCCGCCCTGCCCGCCGGCGCCGAACTGTCCACCGAGCCGTGGCTGGTCGCGGTCACCGCCCTGGTCGCCGGGCTGGGGATCGCCGGGCTCGTCAACCGGCGCACCCCCGAGCGGACCTTCCTCGTCACGACCCTGCTGACGGGGACCGCGATCGTGGTCGCGGGCTACACCGGCGCGCTCACCGGCCCCTTCGCCGAGACCATGCGGGGCCTCCTGGACGGCGCGCTCAGCCCGTTCCGCAACATCCACAAGTTCGACGCGCTGATCCGGCTCCCGGTGGTGCTGGGCCTGGCCGCGCTGCCGGTGGCCGTGGCCCGCGACGCCGCCGACCGCCGCGCCCTGCGCACCCGCCGGGCCGCCGCGGCCCCCGCCGCCGCGCCCACGCCGCATGCCGCCGGCCCGCCCCCGGCGCCCTCCGCCCGCCGCCTGGCCGCGCCGCACCGGGTCGCCGCCGCGGCCTGCGTCCTGGCCGTGCTCGCCACGCTGACCCCGCTCGCCACCGTGGGGGTGTCCACCCCGGGCGGGTTCGAGCGGATCCCCGGCTACTGGTACGAGGCCGCCCAGTGGCTCGACCGGCACAGCGGCTCGGGCACCACCATGGCGGTGCCCGGCTCGGCGCGCGGCGAGTACGAGTGGGGCCGCCCCATGGACGAGCCCATGCAGCCGCTCATGGAGAGCGCCTGGACCAACCACCAGATCATCCCCTGGGGATCGGCCGGGGTCTCCCGCCTCAACCACGAGATCGACCAGCGCATCTCCTCGGGCCGGGGCTCCGCCGGTCTGGCCGACACCCTCGCCCGCATGGGCGTCACCCACCTGCTGGTCCGCAACGACCTCCAGCGCGACACCATCAACGGCGGCTGGCCGGCCCGCGTGCACCAGGCGCTGAACTCCTCGCCCGGGATCTCCCACGCGGTGTCCTTCGGGCCCGACGTCGGCTCCCTCGACGTCCAGCGCGCCGCCGACTGGTACGACCAGCCCTACCGCGCCCTCGACGTCTACACCGTCGACGGCGCCGCGCCCCGCGTGGGCACCGTGCCCGCCGAGGACGCCCTGCGCGTCACCGGCGGCCCCGAGGCCCTGCTCAGCCTCGCCGAGCAGGGCCTGCTCACCGACGACCGGCCCGTCATCATCGGTGACGACCCCGGCGCCGAGGAGGTCGCGCCCGAGGACACCGTCGTGACCGACACCGCGCGCCGCCGCGAGATCGTCTACTCCGACGTCCGCCGCAACGTCAGCAACACACTCACCGCCGAGGAGGAGCTGGAGCGCGACGCCCCCGCGCCCGACATCACCGACCCCGCCTGGGCCGACTACACCGCCGTCGCCGAGCACACCGGGATCGCCCAGGTCAGGGCGTCCTCCACCGAGTCCGGCGCCAACGCCGGGCCCACCACCCGCGACCCCGGCCGGATGCCGTTCGCCGCGCTGGACGACGCCGCCGACACCTCGTGGCGCTCCAGCGGGTTCACCGGCGCCGTGGGCCAGTGGCTGGAGGTCGAGTTCAGCGAGCCGCGCGAGGTCGGCGACCTCACCATCGCCTTCGAGCAGATCCCCGGCGAGCCGCCGCCCGCCCGCATCAGCCTCATCACCGACGACGACCGCACCACCGCGCCGGTCGCCGCCACCGAGGACCCCCAGGAGTTCACCGCGCCCGCCGGGACCACCACCCGCCTGCGCGTCCGCGTGGACGAGCTGGCCTGGGAGCCGGAGTACCGGTTCGGCACCCGCGTGGGCATCACCGGTATCACCCTGCCCGGCCTCCAGCCCGAGCGCACCCTGCGCGTCCCCGGGCCCGCCGACGCCGGCGCCCACCTGTTCACCGGCTCGGTGGGCACCGTGCCCGGGTGCATGGAGGGCTCGCGGGTGTGGGTGTGCAACCCCGGGCTGGCCGTGCAGGGCGAGGACGCCCACACCTTCGACCGCTCCTTCGCGGTGAGCGCCGACGCCGCCGACGGCGCCCACACCATCACCGGGCAGGCCGTGCTCACCGACCCCCACGACGCGGAGAACGCCGCCAACCGCGCCGCCGGCCAAGACGAGCCCACGGTCACCTCGTCCTCCACCTCGGTGGAGCACCCCGCCGCCATGGGCCGCAACGCCCTGGACGACGACCCGGCCACCGTGTGGTACCCCGACCCCGACGAGCGGCGGCCCTGGCTGGAGGTCGGCCTGCCCCGCGCCACCGAACTGGACGGGCTGCGCGTGGAGTTCCCGCGCGCCGACAGCGTCACCCGGCCGGTCAAGGTCACCGTGGAGTCCGGCGGCACCGTGCGCGAGGGCTGGCTGGACGGCACCGGCTGGGTCGGGTTCGCCCCGCTGACCGCGCGCGAGCTGACCATCACCTTCGACCCGCCCGAGGGCCAGCCGCTGGAGGTCCGCGGCATCACCCTGCCCGGCACCGACCCGCTGCCGCCCGTGGCGGGCGGCGACGCCGCCACCGCCTGCGGCCTGGGACCGGTGCTGCGGGTCAACGGCGAGCGGGTCGAGACCCGCATCGTGTCGGGCACCCTGGAGGACCGGCTGCGCGGCGAGCCGCTGGACTTCGCCAGCTGCTCGCCGGTGCCCCTCGCCGAGGGCGCCAACCGCCTCACCGTCGACCCCGGCAACCAGTACCAGGTGCGCTCGGCCGTGCTGGCCGGTGCCGACTCCGCCCTGGCCCGCGCCGGAGCCGACGGCGACGGCGGCGAGGAGGCCGGCGGCGCGGTGCGCACGGCCCCCGTGGACGCCATGGGCGGCTGGGGCCGCAGCGAGCGCCGGTTCGACGTCTCGGTGGACGAGGCCAGCTTCCTGGTGGTCAACGAGAACTTCAACGACGGCTGGCGGGCCACCCTGGAGGGCGCCGACGAGCCGCTGGAGCCCGTGCGGCTGGACGGCTGGAAGCAGGCGTGGCGGCTGCCCGCCGGCGCGTCGGGCCAGGTGACGCTCACCTACACCCCCGACACCGCCTACCACGCGGCGCTGGGGGTGGGTGCGGTGTTCGCGCTGGCGGTGGCGGTGCTGGCCGCGGTGTCGGCGCGCCCGGTGCGCCCGGCGCGCCGCCCGACCGCGCCCGCCGCGCGGCGCGCGCGCCGCGAGCGCGCCGCGCTGCTGCCCGCCGCCGGACCCGCCCGCCTTCCGCGCCCCCTGCTGGCGCCCCTGGGCGTGGCCTACGGCGTGTGGGTGGGCGGCGCGGCCGGCGCCGCCGTGACGGCCGGGGCGCTGCTGCTCGTGTGGTGGCTGGGCCGCGCGCCGTCGCGCTCCCTGCGGCACGCCAGACCGGGGCGGCCCGCGCTCGGCGGGCGGCTGCTGGGCGTGCTCGCCGGCCCCTGGGCGGTCGCGCTCGCCCTGGGCTGCGCCGGGCTCTCCCTGGGCGCCGGCACCTACCTCGCGCTGTACTACCCCTTCCACGACATCAGCGAGCTGCTCAGCGGGCCGCTGCGCGAGTGGGTCGCCCAGGCGTGCTGCCTGCCCGCGCTGGCCCGGCTCGTGGTGGCGCTGGGCGAGCCGGTGGGCTCGCCCGCCGCCGCGCCGCCCGGGGGCGGCCCCGCCTTCACCGTGCCCGGCGGCGGGCCGGGGGAGCGGGCCGCCAACGGGGCCCCGCGGCCGGTGGGGAAGGCGGCCGGACACGCCGCCGGCGGCCCCGCCGAGGAGGTGCGCGCGTGAGCGCCCGCGCCGAGCCGGCCGCCGCGCGCGGCGGCACCGCACCCGCCGGGGCGGACGAACAGGGCCGCGCCCCCGGCTCCGCGCGGCCGCGGCAGGAGCGCCCGCCGCGCCGCCTGCCCGAGCCGCTGCGCCGCAACGCCGCCCTGCTCGGCCTGGTCCTGGGCGCCTTCCTGGTGACCTCCGCGCTGCTGCTGCGCTTCTACGTCGCCGGCCAGCTGGCGCTGCTGCCGGCGGAGGTCGACCAGCGGGTCCGGCTGGTGGACGAGTCGGGCACCTACCTCGACACCGGCACCTGGCGCACGGTGGCCGACACCGAGGTCGAGCTGCGCACCGACATCCGCGGCACGCCCAGCCCCGGCAACTCCGGCTGGAGCACCTGGCAGATGTCGGTGGACGTCGCCGCCGGGCAGGACATGGTGTCCCACCTGGACCGCCGGGTGATCGTGGACCGCGCCACCGGCATGGCGGTCAACTGCTGCGGCGAGCACGTGGACGGCGACCGCGCCGTGCGCCAGGCCGGGCTGGTGTTCCAGTGGCCGGCCGGCGCGCGGTGGCCGGAGTACCCCTTCTACGACGCCGACCTGCGCGCCGCCCCGCGCATGGTCGACGAGGGCCCCGACGAGGTCGGCGGCCTGGCTGTGCGGCGCTACGTCCAGCGGGTCGAGCCCACCCAGATCCCCGACTCCGCCCGGCCGGTGCCCGCGAGCGCGCTGGGCCTGGAGCGCGGGGGAGTGGTCGAGGCCAACCGGTGGCTGGAGCTGGAGCGCGTCTACTGGGTGGAGCCGGTGACCGGCCGGGTGGTCGACATCGCCGAGGAGCGGCACGAGACCCTGCGGCCCGCCGCGGGCGGCGGCGGTGAGCGGACGCTGCTGGACGCGCGGTTCACGATGCCCCAGGAGGTGGTCGACGCCCACGTCCGGCAGGCGGCGGAGCGGCGGGCCCTGCTGCGGGCGGCGCGCGCGTGGCTGCCCGCAGGGCTGGGCGCGGCGGGCGTGCTGCTGCTGCCGGCGGCGGCCTGGCGGGTGCTGCGGCCCCGCGCCGGGGCCGGCGGCGGCGCGGACACCGACGCGGCGGCGGCCGCCGGGGAGGGGGCCGGGGACTCCGCGGTCCGCAGGTGACCGGCGGGGCGGTGGCGGGCGGGGGCGGTGCGCGGCCCTGCGGTTGACCTCAAGTGCGGTTGAGTTCCTACGGTATGCCTCCCGGCCCGCGTCGGGCCGTTGACCGCGAGGAGGTCCGCGCCGTGTGCTTCACCGAACCCGAGATCGACTACCTGGCCACCCAGCTCGTGGGCCGCCTGGCCACCGTC
This sequence comes from Streptomonospora nanhaiensis, assembly GCF_013410565.1. NCBI lineage: Bacteria > Bacillati > Actinomycetota > Actinomycetes > Streptosporangiales > Nocardiopsidaceae > Streptomonospora > Streptomonospora nanhaiensis. The sequence goes on along the minus strand of NZ_JACCFO010000001.1, from coordinate 2,632,294 downwards.
GGCCGGCGCGGCGCGCAGGTCCGCCCGGTGGCGTTCCGGCTCAACGAGGACGGCACCATCGACATCGGCGGCCCCGACATCACGGCCGGCGCGGAGTACCGCAACGTGCGCGAGCGGCCCGACCGCGAGGTGGCGCTGGTGGTGGACGACACCGCGCCCGCCTCCGGCGCGCCGCGCCCGGCCCGGGGCCGGGGCCGAAGGGTGGAGGTGCGCGGCCGGGCCGAGACGCTCACCCTGGACGAGCCGCCGCTGCGGCCGGAGTCCTTCGCCCGCGAGGTCATCCGCATCCACCCGCGCACGGTGGCCAGTTGGAACGTCGACCCCGACCGCCCCGACGGCACGCGCGCCGCCGGGTGAGCCGGCGTCGGCACCGGAGCGGGCGGGGGTGCCGCCCGGCTCAGCCGGCCGGGCGCTTGCGCAGCACCAGCAGCAGGTTCCAGGTGACGAACTCGCGGAGCACCGGCACGCGCACCACCGGGTGGGCCCACCGGGGCAGGTAGCGCGGCACGATGTCCACCACCTCGACGTCGGCGCGCCGGCGGGTCCAGGCGATCATCTCCGCCGCCGACACCGCGAACATGGTGCGCCCGAAGTCGTTCTTGGGCCGCCGCCCGGTGCGGCGGGCGAACCGCCGCGCCGCGTAGCGGCCGCCCAGGTAGTGCCACGGCGAGGTCTCATGGCCGCCCCACGGCGACAGCCACAGGGTGTAGGACAGGTACACCAGCCCGCCGGGGCGGGTGGCGCGCACCATCTCGGCGGCCATGGCGGGCGGGTCGGGCACGTGCTCCAGGACGTTGGAGGAGAAGCAGACGTCCACCGACCCGGTGCGCACCGGCAGCGCCAGGGCGCTGCCCAGCACGGCGGTGTCGGGCAGTTCGCCGTCGCGCAGCCGCAGCTCGGTGGGGTCGGCGTCCACGCACACGCACCGGGCGCCCGCCGCGCGCAGCTCGTCGGCGAAGTAGCCGGGGCCCCCGCCCACGTCCACCACCACCGCGCCCTCCAGCGGGGTGTAGGAGCGCAGTTGGGCCACGGTGTCGCGGGCCAGCGTGCCGTAGAAGTGGTCGGGGTCGGTCTGCTCCTTGCGGAACGCCGAGAACAGCGCCACCGACCGGCCCAGCGTCGCGCGGAAGGGCGCGGGCGCCCCGGCGCCGCCGGCCTCCCGCGCCCGCTCGGGCGCGCCGCCGGTCACCGGGCCTCCTCGGGCACCGCGACGTAGTGGCGCAGGTGGTGCCAGTGGTCGCCGCCCCAGTACTCCTCGCTGGCGGCCACCCGGGCGCCGCCCTCGGCCAGGACCGCGGCCAGGCGCGCGGCGGGCACCGGGTGCATCCGCATCGGCGCCGGGTAGCCCAGCAGCACGCGCTGGGCCAGCCGGATCAGCGGCCAGGGGGCGTGGCGGAACACCAGGCCCTTGAACGTGGGGCGCTCGCGGTCGGGCACGCCGATCACCATGGCCCCGCCGGGCCGCACCACCCGGGTGAACTCGCGCAGGTAGCCCTCGGCCAGGGGCGGCGGCAGGTGCTGCAGGACCAGGTCGGTGTAGACGAGGTCGAAGGAGGCGTCGGGGAGGCCGGCCAGGTCGGGGCGGTCGTTGAGCCGGAACTCGATCCGGCCCCCGCTGCGGTCCAGCCGCCGGGCCTCGGCCAGCATGGGCGGTGAGATGTCCACCCCCACCACCGCGTCGAAGTGCGCGGCCAGCGCGTTGGACAGCCGGCCCGCGCCGCAGCCGAAGTCGAGCGCGCGCCCGGTGCCCGGCCGCAGGCCGAGGTCGGCCAGCCGCCCCAGCGCGGCGTCGATCTCGCGCCGGCCCGAGGCCAGGAACTCGTCGTCGTCCCACCCGCCGCCGCGCTTGGCGGGGTCGACGCACACCGCCCACAGCGGTTCGGCCGCCCCCAGGCGGGTCCAGTCGGCGCGGACCTCATCCAGCCCCAAACCGTGTCTCCTCGGCGGTGCGGGAGAACCGGACTGAACCGGGTTCTCGTTGACGGTCACGCTGCTGTAATGGCATTGCGGCAGCGCACCCCGGATGATGTGGAACGTGTTGTATTCTGACACCCGCGTACAGGGGGGCGTCAACCGGCCGGATACCACACCTGGGAATGGAGCGGTATGCACGACGCCGACACCCCCGCCGGGAGTCCGCGCACGGACCCGGCCGAGGACCCCGCGGGGCGCCCCGCTGAGACCACCTCGCCCGGCACCGGCCCCGACTCCGCCCCCGGTTCCCTCCCCGACCCCGGGCGCGCGCAGGCCGAGGCGGGCGGCGGCCCCGCCGGGGGCACCGCCCCAAACGGCACCGCGGAGCCCGCCGACCCCGCCGAGCCCGAGCCGCGGGACACCGGGCGGCCGGGCCGCGCCGCCGCCTGGGCCGCCCTGCTCAACCGGGGCCTGCGCGACCCGGTCGTCCTGGTCGGCGCCGCGCTGATCCTCGGCTCGGTCGCGCTGAAGATCCACGTGCTGGGCGCCGCCTACTTCATCGAGGACGACTTCCTCTTCATCGGCAACGCCGCCGCCACCGACCTCACCGTCGACTACCTCACCGACCTGCACAAGGGCCACCTCATGCCCGGTGCGATGCTGCTGGCCTACATCCAGGCCGCGATCGCACCCTACAGCTGGGCCGGCGCCTCCGGCGTGATGCTGGCGTGCCAGGCGGGCGCGGCCGTGGCCGTGTTCCGCCTGCTGTGGGTGGTGTTCGGGCGGCGCTGGGCGATCGTCGCGCCCCTGGCGCTCTACTGCTTCGCGCCGCTGACCGTGCCCGTGCTGGCGTGGTGGTCGGCCGCGCTCAACGCCGTGCCGTTCCAGCTGGCCATCGCCCTGGCCCTGCTGTGGCTGGTGCGCTACCTGCGCACCGGCGAGGTCCGCTACGGCTGGCTGACCGCCGGCGCGGTGCTGCTGGGCATGGCGTTCTCGGTCAAGGCGGTGTTCCTCCCGCCGCTGCTGTTCGCGTTCGCCGCCGCGTTCCTGGTGCCCGGCCGGCTGCCGCGCGTGCTGTGGCGCACCGCCGACCGCGACCTGCCGTTCTGGGTGGGCATGGCGCTGCTGTCGGCGGGCTACGGCCTGGTCTACCTGTCGCGCCAGGACACCGCCGAGGGGGAGGGCGCGGGCGTGCCGCGCGCCGAGGCGGTCGCCGACATGGCGCGCGGCCTGCTGGGCGAGACCTTCCCGGTCGGCGCGGTGGGCGGCCCCGGCCAGTGGGGGCCGGTGACCCCCGCCGGCGGGCTGCTCGACCCCCCGGCGTGGGCGGTGGCGGCGGCCTGGGCGGTGCTGCTGCTCGTCGCGGCGGCCGGCCTGCTGACCCGGCGCCGGGCCTGGCGGGCGTGGGCGCTGCTGGCCGGGTACCTGGTGGTGGTCGACCTTATCCCCACCGCCATCGCGCGCGGCCGCTACGAGTCGCTGGTGGGCTACGACCCCCGCTACGTCGCCGACGCCGCGCTCGTGTTCGTCCTGTGCCTGGCGTTCGCGTTCCTGCCCACGCGCGACGAGGCCGAGCCGGTGCGCCGGTGGGTCCCGCCCCGGCGCGCCGCCCGCGCGGTGGCGGTGGCGGTCACGGCGGCGATGACGGCGGCCGGGGCCTACTCCACCCACGCCTTCACCGACACGCTGTCGGGCGACCGGGTGCGCTGGTACCTCGACACCGTCCGCCAGTCGGTCCGCGACGTCCCCGCCCAGGCCGGGATCTACCCGCGCCCGGTGCCCGAGGACATCGTGCTGCCGTGGAACGGGCCGCGCCGGCTCACCTCCCACCTGCTCAGCCCGCTGGCCGAGCCGGGGGTGGCCGAGCGCATCCGCGAGCCCGAGGCCGCCAACGCCGCGCTGGTGTTCAACGACGCCGGCTACCTGGTGCCGGGCGAGCCGGTCGAGGGCAGCGCGTTCTTCGGGCCGCCCGAGGACGAGGAGTGCGTTCTCACCTTCGGCGGCCAGGTGATGTGGCCGGTGGAGTCCCTGGGCGGCCCCACGCTGGTGCTGTCCATCGCCTACACCTCCGAGCGGGCCACCGAGGTGGGCGCCGTGCTGGGCGACCGGTGGGAGACCACGCGGCTGCCGGCCGCGCCCGACGGCGGGGTCTGGTACCTGCCGCTGGACGGCGCGGGCGACCAGTTGGTGCTGCACACCGACGAGGAGGAGCTGTGCATGCGGTGGGTGACCTTCGGTGAGCTGCAGCCGGTCACCGAGGGCGACCCCTGGTCGGAGGACGCGCAGGAGGAGGCGCGGCAGGACGAGCGCGACGGCGAAGGCGACGGCGGCGGCCGCGGGGACGGCAGCGGTGAAGGGCGCGGGGGAGACGGCGGCGAGGGCGGCCGCTGACTTCGGACCGCCCCGCCTCAGTTGACCGGGGTCCGGGCGCGGCGGGCGGCCGACCGCTCCCGGCGCCGCCCGTCCGCCGCGCCGTACCAGCGCCGGGCCGGCCGCTCCACGAACCGGTAGGTGAGGTCGGCCAGCAGCACCGTGCCCGCCGCCACCGGCACCAGGTCCAGCCAGAACGACCCGGTGAAGATCTCCTGGCCGGTGAAGTCGCGCCACAGGTAGAGCACGACGAACTGCCACAGGAAGATCCCGTAGGAGATCCGCCCCAGGTACCGCATCACCCGGTGGCCGAGCAGGACCTCCAGCCAGGCGCCGCCGCCCGCCCGCACCGGCGGCGGGCCCCCGGACCGGGCCGGGCGCAGGGCCACCGGCGCGATGACGAAGAACGCGAACCCCATCGACGTCGCCATGCTCACCAGGGAGATCCAGAAACCGTCGACACCGACGAACCGGGGCCCGGCGGCGGGCGTGGCGGCGAGCAGGTACATGGCGCCGGCCAGCAGCCAGCACAGGGTGGCCGCGCGCGGCAGGGTCCGGCACAGTTGCCGCACGGGGCCGTCGGCCGAGGGGTCGGCACCGGCGGCTCCGCTCGCTCGGCCGCCCTCCCGCGTGTGGTTTTCGGCGGTGGGGCGGTCTTGCTCGCTGCGCCGCCGGTTCGGGTCGGCTGTGCGGTCGGCACCGGCGGCTCCGCTCGCTCGGCCGCCCTCCCGCGTGTGGTTTTCGGCGGTGGGGCGGTCTTGCTCGCTGCGCCGCCGGTTCGGGTCGGCTGTGCGGTCGGCACCGGCGGCTCCGCTCGCTCGGCCGCCCTCCCGCGTGTGGTTTTCGGCGGTGGGGCGGTCTTGCTCGCTGCGCCGCCGGTTCGGGTCGGCTGTGCGGTCGGCACCGGTGGCTCCGCTCGCTCGGCCGCCCTCCCGTGTGCTGTTTTCGGCGGTGGGGCGGTCTTGCTCGCTGCGCCGCCGGTTCGGGTCGGCTGTGCGGTCGGCACCGGTGGCTCCGCTCGCTCGGCCGCCCTCCCGTGTGCTGTTTTCGGCGGTGGGGCGGCCTTGCTCGCTGCGCCGCCGGTTCGGGTCGGCTGTGCGGTCGGCACCGGTGGCTCCGCTCGCTCGGCCGCCCTCCCGCCAGGCCCACTCGCCCAGTACCGCCAGCGCCATCCCCACCGCGAACATGCCCAGGCAGCGGGGCAGCCAGGCGTACATGTAGGGGCGCGGCTCGGGATAGTACTGCGGCAGCAGCGCCAGCACGGCCACGGCGGTGAGCAGCGCCAGTCCCACCAGCAGCCGCCGCCCGCGCACGGCCGGGCCGGGCCGCCCGCGCACCGCCGCGCGGGTCAGCAGCAGGGCGATGAGCGGCAGCAGGGCGTAGAACGTCACCTCGACCGACAGGCTCCAGGTCTGCCCCAGCCCGTAAGGGCCGGTGCCCACGTACCAGGGGTCGGTGTCGAAGACGTAGGTCAGGGTCATGACCTGCGCCCACACCGCGGCGGAGTCGAGGTGGTCGCGCGACCACAGCAGCAGCGCGGCCACCGCCACCAGCCAGTAGGCCGGCAGCACGCGCAGCGCCCGCCGCCACAGGTAGGGGCGCACCCGGGGGCCGGGGGTGTCGCCGAACGCCGCGCGCGCCCAGGGGCGGTACAGCAGCAGCCCCGACAGCGCGAAGAACAGCGGCACCCCCAGTTCGCCGGTGGCCAGCAGGGCGCCCAGCACCCCGGGGGCCAGCGCGGCACCGGTCTCGATGGCCACGTGGAAGACCAGCACCATCAGCGCGGCCAGCGCCCGTACGCCGTCCAGCGCCTCGATGTGGCCGCGTACCTGGGGGAGTCCGGTGCCGGCGCCGGCGAGGGGCCCCGGTGCGCGGTCCTGCGCGGCGGCGGGGTCGGCGCCGTCCAGCACCCGGGGGGCCCGGGGGGCGCGCCGACCGCCCTCGGCGCCGCCGCCGGCGCCCGCGGGCGCGGGTGGATCCTGGGGCGACGCGCTCACCGGCGGCCTCCTCCCGTGTGGTGTGCCGCGGTCCCGGCCCGGCCGCGGCCGCGGGCGGGCGCAGGGGAAGGGGACGACGGCCGTTCGGTGCAACGGGTTCTTCTCGGGGGTGCCGGTTCAAACTGCCGAGCCGCTGTATCGGGCCGCGAGTGCGGACTAGAACCGGTTATAAATATTCAGCCACGCCGTGGTGACTCTGTCCAGTATGGGGCGGTACTCTACCCGAAAATCCAGCTCCGCCCATGTCGCCCAGGAGGGCTAATGCGCCGTACCGTAGCGGTCGTCTGCATCGCACTGGGGGTCTTCTGCCTGGCCCTGGCCCCCATGCTGCGGTACTGGATGGCCGAATCCCTCATGCGGGCACCGCTCGACCAGTACAGCCGGACCGTGAACCACGGCGAGGGCGTCACCTATTTCAACGCCGAGGAGATGGAGTCCATCGAGAACGCCACCGTGGAGGCCTATACCACGGTGCGCGGCGACGTGGCGGCCAGCTCCGACGACATCGCGGTGTGGGACCAGTTCACCTGGGTCGAGGACATCGAGCGCGACTTCGCTTTCCAGTCCACCTACCGCCGCGCCGGCCACGACCGGGTCACCGGCGAGGGCGTGGACTGCTGCGACGCCTCGGTCAACGACGACGCGGTCGAGCAGAGCGGCCAGATCTACAAGTTCCCCTTCCTCACCGAGCAGCGCGACTACGAGTTCTTCGACACCACCAGCCGGCTGACCCGCCCCATCACCTTCGAGGGGGTCGAGGAGGTCAACGGGGTCGAGACCTACCGGTTCGAGCAGGTCATCGAGGACGTCAAGATCGGCGAGCGCACCCTGCCGGCCGACCTGCTCGGCATGGACCAGGAGGGCGACGTCACCGGCGACGAGATGTACAGCATCACCCGCACCTACTGGATCGAGCCCACCACCGGCGCCCCCATCGGACTCAGCGAGGACCAGCACCGCGCGGTCGTGGTCGACGGCGAGGAGCGGCTGGTGCTCTTCGACGGCGAGATGGTCTGGGATGAGCAGACCATCGAGAACAACATCGAGAACGCCCGCCAGGGCATGACCGTCCTGCCGCTGCTGCGCACCACCCTGCCCATCGTGCTGCTCGTCGCCGGTGTGGCCCTGGTCGCGCTGGGCGGCGTGCTGATGATCGGCACCGGCGACCGGCGCGAGCGGTACTGACCGGGTGACCGACCCCGGCCGCATGGGCGAGGCGGAGCGCACCGCGCCGCAGGACCCGGCCGCCGCGGCGGCCGGGCCGGCGCCCGCTTTGGCCCCGGCCCCGCGGCCCCGCTCGGGGCGCCGCGCCCCCGCGCTGCTGCGCGCGGCCCGGCCCCGCCAGTGGCTGAAGAACCTGCTGGTCTTCGCGGCGCCGGGCACCGCGGGACTGCTCACCGACCCCGGCGCGCTGGCCTGGAGCGGTGCGGCGTTCGTCCTGTTCTGCGCGGCCTCCAGCGGCACCTACCTGCTCAACGACGCCCGCGACGCCGAGCGCGACCGGCTGCACGAGCACAAGCGCCGCCGCCCCGTGGCCGCCGGCGAGGTCTCGGTGCGCACCGCCGTCGCCGCGGGCGCGGTGCTGGTGGCGGCGGTCCCGGCGGCGGTCCTGGCCACCGGCAACTGGCCGCTGCTGGCCGTGCTCACCGGCTACCTGCTGCTGACCGGCGCCTACACGCTGGGGCTGAAGAACGTCACCGTGGTGGACCTGGTCGCGGTGGCCGGCTGCCACGTGCTGCGCGCCGTCGCCGGCGGCGCCGCCATCGGCGCGCCGCTGACGAGCTGGTTCCTCATCGTGGTGTCCCTGGGCGCGCTGCTGGTGGTCACCGGCAAGCGCGAGGCCGAGCTGCGCACCCCCGGCGGGGCCCGCACGCGCGACACCCTGGCCCGCTACAGTCTGAGCTACCTGGCGCAGGTGCGCACCATGGCCTCGGCCGCCATGATCGTCACCTACTGCCTGTGGGCGCTGGAGACCCCCACCGAGACCGCGCACCGCGTGGTCCACGGCCTGAGCATCGTGCCGTTCATCGCGGTGGTGCTGCGCTACCACCTGCTGGTGGACCGCGGGGTCGGCGAGGAGCCCGAGGAGATCGCGCTGCGCGACCGCCCGCTCCAGCTCTGCGCGGCGGCGCTGCTGGCGCTGATCGCGCTCGGCGTCTACTGGGGCTGACACCGCGCCGCCACCGCACCCCCACCGAGCCGCCCGAGGAGGACCGCATGGCCCAGCCGCCGCCCGCCGCGCGCGCGGGCACGCCCGCGCTGCTCACCGGATGGGGGCGCACCGCGCCCAGCGCGGCCACCGTGGTGCGCCCGCGCACGGCCGCCGAGGTCGCCGCGGCGCTGGAGGCGGCCGCGGCCCGGCCGGCCGAGCGCCGCCGCGGCGTCGTGGCGCGCGGCCTGGGCCGCTCCTACGGCGACGCCGCCCAGTGCGCCGGGGGAGTGGTGCTGGACTGCGCCCACCTGGCGCCCGGCCACCGGCTCGACCCCGCCGCCGGCACCGTCACCGCCTCGGCCGGCACCAGCCTCGCCGACCTCATCGCCGCCCTGCTGCCGCACGGGTACTTCCCGCCGGTGGTGCCCGGCACCCGGAACGTCACCGTGGGCGGCGCGATCGCCGCCGACATCCACGGCAAGAACCACCACGCCGACTCCTCCTTCGGCGCCCACGTGCGCTCCCTGCGCCTCGTCACCCCCGACGGCGCCGAGCGCGCCGTCTCGCCCGCCGAGGACCCCGACCTGTTCTGGGCCACGGTCGGCGGCATGGGCCTGACCGGGGTCGTCACCGAGGCCACCTTCGGCGTCCTGCCGGTGGAGACCTCGGCCATGCGGGTCGACACCGACCGCGTGCCCGACCTGGACTCCGCGCTGGCCGCCATGAGCGCCACCGACGACCGCTACCGCTACACCGTGTGCTGGATCGACCTGCTGGCGCGCGGCGCGGCCCTGGGCCGGGGCGTGCTCACCCGCGCCCACCACGCCCGCGCCGACGAGCTGCCGCCCGCCCGGCGGCGCGCGCCCCTGGCCTACGCGCCGCACGCGCTGGCCGCCGCGCCGCCCCTGGTGCCGCCCGGACTGCTCAACCCGCTGAGCGTGCGCGCCTTCAACACCGCCTACTACGCCCGCGCGCCCCGGCGCGAGCGCGGCCGCGTGCGGCCCCTGACCGGGTTCTTCCACCCGCTGGACGCCGTGCGCGGCTGGAACCGGCTCTACGGCCCGCGCGGGCTGGTGCAGTACCAGTTCGCCGTGCCCTTCGGCGCCGAGGACGAGCTGCGCCGGGTCGTGGCCGCCCTCGCGGCGGCGGGCGCGCCCTCGTTCCTCACCGTGCTCAAGCGGTTCGGCCCGGGCACCCCGGCGCCGCTGTCCTTCCCCGTGCCCGGGTGGACGCTGGCGCTGGACCTGCCCGCCGAGTTCCCCGGCCTGGCCCGGCTGCTGCGGCGGCTCGACGAGCGGGTGCTGGCCGCCGGAGGGCGGATCTACCTGGCCAAGGACAGCCGGGCCGACCCCGAGACGGTGCACGCCATGTACCCCGGGCTGGCCGCGTGGCGCGCGGTGCGCGCGCGGGTCGACCCCCGGGGCGTGCTCACCTCCGACCTCGCCCGCCGCCTGGAGCTGTGAGCGCTGCGATGAGGGCGGCGCGCGTGCGGGGGCGGTGAGAGGGCGCCGAGCGGGGCGGCCGCCCCGACACCAGGCCCGGACCGGCGGCGCGCCGGCCGGGCACCCGAGCGACACAGGAGGATTCATGCGCAACGCCGTCGGCGCGGTCGGCACCGTGCTGCTGCTGGGCGGACGCAGCGAGATCGGCGCGGCGGTGGCCGAGCGGCTGGTGCGCGACGGCGCCCGCCGGGTCGTGCTGGCCGCCCGCGAGGCCGCCGACTCCACCGAGGTGGCCGCCGTCGCCGAGCGGCTGCGCGCGGCCGGTGCCCGCGAGGTCCACCCCGTCGACTTCGACGCCGCCCGGCCCGACACCCACGCCGGAGTGGTGGCGGCGGCCGTGGCGCTGGCCGGCGACCTCGACGTCGTGGTCGACGCCTTCGGCGTGCTCGGCGAGCAGGCGGAGTTCGACGCCGACCCGGCCGCCGCCGCCGAGGCCGCCACCGCCACCTACACCGGCCACGTGTCGGCGGGCCTGGCCGTGGCCGCCCGGCTGCGCGAGCAGGGCCACGGCACCCTCGTGGTGGTGTCCTCGGTGGCGGGCGTGCGGGTGCGCCGCGCCAACTTCGTCTACGGGTCGGCCAAGGCCGGGCTCGACGGCTTCGCCCAGGGCCTGGCCGACTCCCTGCACGGCAGCGGCGCCCGCGTCATGATCGTGCGCCCTGGCTACGTGGCCACCCGGATGTCGGCCCACGTTTCGGCCGCGCCGTTCCCGGCGACGCCCGGCCAGGTCGCCGACGCGGTCGCCGACGGCCTGCGCACCGGCGCCCACGTGGTGTGGGTGCCCCGGGTGCTGCGCCTGGTGTTCGCCGGGATGCGGCTGCTGCCCCGCCCGCTGTGGCGCCGGCTGCCCCGCTGAGGGGCCGGCCCGCGGCCGCCGGGACCGCGGGCTAGACCGGGGTGGCCATGCGGTCGGCGACGTGCCGGACCAGGGCCTCCAGCACGGTCTTGCCCGACTGGCGCACGCGTGCGTCGCACAGCAGCACCGGCACGTCGGCGCCCAGGCTCAGGGCCTGCTGGACCTCGTCCTCGGTGTAGCGGTCGGCGCCGTCGAAGCAGTTGACCGCCACCACGAACGGCAGCTGGTGCCGCTCGAAGAAGTCCACCGCCGGGAAGCAGGTGTCCAGGCGGCGGGTGTCGGCCAGCACCACCGCGCCCAGGGCGCCCAGGGCCAGCTCCTCCCACATGAACCAGAACCGCTTCTGGCCCGGGGTGCCGAACAGGTACAGCACCAGGTCGTCGTTGATCGTGATGCGGCCGAAGTCCAGCGCCACCGTGGTGGTGGTCTTCGCCTCGACCCCGTCGAGGTCGTCGACGCCCATGCTGGCCTCGGTCATGACCTCCTCGGTGCTCAGCGGCGCGATCTCGCTGACCGAGCCGACGAGGGTGGTCTTGCCGGCCCCGAACCCGCCGGCGATGAGGATCTTGATCGCCGAGGGGATGCGCTGCCCGCCGTGCTCAGAGACGTTGGATTCCATCGAGTACCGCCTGGAGTATGTCCCGGCTCACCGGGCTCTGCTGGGTGTAGGGGGCGCGGGCCAGGGCGTAGCCCCGGCTGATGAGGTCGCCGAGCAGGACCTTGACGACCGCGACGGGGATGTCCAGGTGGGCCGAGATCTCCGCCACCGACTGGGGGCGGCGGCACAGTTCCAGGATCCGCACCTGCTCGGGCTCCAGCGCCATCTCGTCCACGTCGGCGCGCGCCGCGATGACCACGCTGATCATGTCGAGTTGGACGGCGTTGCCCCGTTCGCGCCCCTGGGCGATGACGTAGGGCCGGACCAGGGGGTCGTTGGCCTCCTCCAGCCCTGGTTCGTGCTGGTCAGCCATGCTCGCGTCTCCTTATCGGGAGGAGCTTCCGGGCACGGGCCCAGTGGAGGTGGCGGCGGCTCCCGGGTGGCGGGGCGACGCGTCGAGGAAGCGGCCGACCTGCTCCACGAGGACGTTCATCTCGTAGGCGATGAGGCCGACGTCGGAGGTCTCCTCGGCGATCACCGCCAGGCAGGCGCCGCTGCCCGATCCGGTGACGAAGAGGTAGGCGTGCTCCATCTCCACCACGGTCTGCAGCACCTTGCCGCCGTTGAACTGGCGGCCGGTGCCGCGCGCCAGGCTCTGGAAGGCCGAGGCCACGGCCGACAGGTGCTCGGCCTCGTCGGTGTCCAGGGAGTTGCAGCGGCCGATCAGCAGGCCGTCGGCGGAGAGGACGATGGCGTACCTGGCGCCGACGGCCCGTTCCACAAGCTCGTCCAGCAGCCAGTTCAGGTCCTTGGCGGCGTTGTTCGTCACGGTCGGGAGTCCTTATCCGAATCGTTCTGGCGCTGTTGCCCCTCAAGACGGCCGCGGCGCGTTCCCTGCTGGAACGCCGCCATGTTGCGGCGCAGCCGCTCGGAGCGGTCCTCCTCCTCCATCGCCGGGGCTGCGGGGGTGGAGTACGCCGACGGCGGTGTCTGGTGCAGTTGCGGGGCCAGGTGCGTCTGCGGATTGCGCTTGGGCAGCGGCGGGCGGGAGTCGCCGCGGGGGGCGCCGCCGCCCGATCCGTTCCCGCCGGCGGCCGGTCCGGCGGTGCCGGTCCCGGTACCGGTGCCGGTGTGCGCGCCGTTGGCGGCGGGAGCCGGCGCGGTGCGCCGCGCGTGGGCGCCGCGCCCGCCCGGGGCCGGCCCGCTCAGGACGTCGGCGCGGGCCCCGCCGCCGGCCTCGCCGCCCGGCGCCGCGCGGCGCGGCAGGCCGGTGGCGGTGTGGCCGGCCTCGGCGGGGGTCAGGCCGTCGCCCCGGCGCAGGGCACCGGTGGTCGGCGGGTCGGCGGCCTCGGCGGCGCCCGACGGCGCGGCGCCGCGGCCGGCGAGCATGTCGCCCGCGGGCGCGTCCTCGCGGGGGGCGGCGCCGGCGCGCGCGGCGCCCGACTCGGCGGTGCCCTCAGCGTGCTCAGCACCCTCGGCGCGCTCCCCGGCGCCGGGCAGGGCCCGCTCGCCGGTGTCGGAGGAGGCCGCGGCGGCGATCTCGTGCTCGGTCGCGATCAGCTCGGCGGGCAGCAGCACGATGGCCTGCACGCCGCCGTAGGGCGAGGAGCGCAGCCGCACCTTGATGTCGTGCCGCTTGGCCAGCCGCGAGACCACGAACAGGCCCAGCCGCATCTTCTCGTTGAGCCGCATGACGTCGAACTCGGGCGGGTTGGCCAGGATGTCGTTGGCCGCCTCGAACTCGTCCTCCTGCATGCCCAGGCCGCGGTCCTCGATCTCCACGACCACGCCGTTGGGCACCTGCTCGCTGCTGAGCCGGACCTGGCTGTGCGGCGGGGAGAACGTGGTGGCGTTGTCGACCAGCTCGGCCACCAGGTGGATGACGTCGGCGACCGCCGGGCCCTTCAGGGACACGCGGGCGATCTGCTGGCGGTCGACCCGGGTGTAGTCGCCCGACTCGGAGATGGCGCCGCGCAGCACGTCCACCAGCGGCATGGGCCGGTGCCAGGTGCGGCCCGGGTTCTCGCCGCCGAGGATGAGCAGGTTCTCGGCGTTGCGTCGGGAGCGGGTGGCCAGGTGGTCCAGCTTGAACAGCTCGGTGAGCTGCTCGGGGTCCTCCTGCTCGCGCTCCATGCGGTCCAGCAGGCGGAGCTGGCGGTGGATCAGCGTCTGGCTGCGGTGGGCGATGTTGAGGAACACCCGGTTGATGCCGTGCAGCAGTTCGGCCTGGCGCACGGCGGCGTCCACGGCGAAGCGCTGGGCCTTGTCGAACGCGGTGGCGACCTCGCCGATCTCGTCGTCGCTGGCGGTCAGCGGCGGGATCGCGGTGGAGTCGACCGGCTCGTTGCGGCGCAGCCGCTCGGCCAGCTCGGGCAGGAACTCGTTGGCGCGCTGGTCGGTCTCGTCGCGCAGCCGGCCCAGGCGGGTGACCACGCTGTTGGTGGTGCGCACGGCGATGGAGATGGCCGCGAAGCCCAGGAGCGCCACGCCCAGGGTGCCGCCCAGCGCCAGGGACAGCGCGAGCGTGGCCGCCCGGGTCTGCAGGTCGGCGGCGTGGTAGGACTCGCTGGCGCCGATGTCGGTCAGGGCGTCCTTGACCGGGACGTAGACCTCGCGCCACTCCCGCTCGCTGACGGGCACCGTGGTGTCGCGGGTCTCCTCGCCGGTGACCGGGTCGATGGAGACCGCGATCTCGCGGTCGACGATGCGCTGCTCGTACTCCACCAGCCGCTGGTAGTCCTCGCTCTCCATCAGCGTCTCCAGCTTGGCCGTCTGGGCGTCGCTCATGAACGGCCGGATGGAGTCGAGGATGGCGTGGTAGGAGCTGCTCAGCCGGGTGAACTCGTGCTGGTCCTCGTGGGTGAGGCTGCCGTTGGCGAAGCTGCGGGTGAGCTGGGCGTCGCTCTGGGCGAGCAGGTCGACCACGCGGAAGGTGTTGGTGGCGCTCAGGCCCGGGCCGATCGCGGTGGGCTCGGGGTGGCCGCGCGACTGCTCGTCGAACAGGTTGGCCGCCACCGTCATGACGCGGTTGTAGTCGCGCAGGACCTCCTCGCGGGAGGCGGTGCCCTCGTCCACCTCGGCGCGGATGTCGTCGATGCCGCGGTACTGGCTCTCGAAGTCGGCGATGCGCTGCCGGATCGCGTCGGAGGCGAGGTCGCGGAACGGCTCGAACCGGTCGAAGACCTCCTGGGTGAGCTTGTCGGACTCCCGCCGGGTCTCCTCCAGTTGGGCGCGGAACTCCTCGGGGTTCTCCAGGTAGGCGACCGTCTGCGAGCGCTCGTCCATGACCGACACCAGCGACACCGCGGCCGGGGTGGACAGCTCGTCCAGGGCCCGGGCGGCGCCCACCATCTGGAAGGCGTTGAGGACCAGGTAGCTGCTGACGGTGAGCCAGAGGGCGACGAACGCCGCCGCGGGCAGCAGGACCGCCCTGCGCGAGCGGCGGCGGATACTCGCCCTCCGCTTTCTCTTCGCTGACTCCACGGAACTCCTCGGGCGCATCAGGGGGCGGGCAGCGGAAACGGACGTCACGGATGCCGGGTGTGCGGGGGTGCGGCGCAATCCCACGGCGTCCGCGCTCCGCCGGGAGCGGGGCGGCACGGCCGTGGGGGGCAGGCACGGGCCGGCGGGTTCGCTCACGTGAGGCCGGACCGCGCCCCCGTAGGTCACAGCACGCGGTCACTGTACTGCTATGCGCACTCACTGGCGAAAAGCGGTAATTGCCCGCACACGATAGCGTGTCGGACGATCATAGGGCGATCCCCGGCACCGGTGTTCCGCTGCGCGGGACCCGGCCCGGCGCCGCCGGGCCGCGGGCGGGACGCCCGCGGTTTTCCGGCATTCGGATCCCGCTTTCACCTGCGAAGGAAGGCCCGTGTGCCCTATTGTGCGTTTTCCGGCCGTTTGTAGGGTTGCTCCGCTAATTTGGCGGTGCTCACACGCCCGCGGGCCCTCATTGCCCCCAGGGCCGCGGGCTCCTGTACTCGCCTCAACGCCACAATGGAGAATCGCTTGTACGACTTCGTGATCGTCGGAGCGGGCTCGGCGGGCTGCGTGCTCGCCTCCCGGCTCTCGGCGGATCCCGGCACCCGGGTGCTGCTCATCGAGGCCGGACCGGCCGACACCGCGCCCGAGCTGCGGGTGCCCATGGCCTGGCCCACCCTGTTCAAGACCCCGCTGGACTGGGACTACGCCACCGAGCCCGAGCCCGGGCTGGACGGCCGGCGGCGCAACCTGCCCCTCGGCCGGGTCCTCGGCGGGTCGTCGTCCATCAACGCCATGATCTACATGCGCGGCAACCCCGCCGACTACCGCGACTGGGAGAAGGCCGGGGCCGAGGGCTGGGACTGGGACGGCGTCCTGCCCTACTTCAAGCGCGCCGAGGACAACGAGCGCGGAGCCGACGACCACCACGGCGCGGGCGGCCCGCTCAAGGTCGGCGACCTGCGCACCCGCCACCCCCTCATGGAGGCGTTCATCGAGGCCGGCGAGCAGGCCGGCCACGTCCGCAACCCCGACTTCAACGGGGCCTCCCAGGACGGCTTCGGCTGGCTTCAGGTCACCCAGAGCAACGGCCTGCGCTTCAGCGCCGCCGACGCCTACCTGCGCGCCGCCGAGGAGCGCCCCAACCTCACTGTGATGACCGACACCCAGGTCAACCGCGTGGTGGTCGAGAACGGGCGCGCGGTCGGCGTCGAACTCGTCCAGGGCGCCGAGGTCCGCACGGTCCGCGCCGAGCGCGAGGTCATCGTCTCGGCCGGCGCCTACAACAGCCCCAAGCTGCTCCAGCTCTCGGGCATCGGGCGCGCCGCCGAGCTGGCGGCCTTCGGCATCGAGCCGGTGGCCGACCTCCCGGTGGGCGAGAACCTCCAGGACCACGTGTTCTTCGGGCTGGTCTACCGCACCGACGTGGAGAGCCTGTCCACCGCGGCCACGCCGGAGAACCAGGCGCTGCTGATGACCGAGGGGCGCGGCCCCCTCACCTCCAACATCGCCGAGGCCGCCGGCCTGGTGCGCACCCGGCCCGACCTGGAGGCGCCCGACATCCAAATCCACGCCGGCCCGATCATGCTGGTCGAGGAGGGCCTGGGCATCCCGGTGCACCACGCGTTCACCGTGGCGCCGACCCTGCTGCGGCCCACCAGCCGGGGCCGGGTGTTCCTGCGCTCGCCCAACCCGGCCGCCAAGCCGCGGATCCTGCACAACTACCTCACCACCGCCGAGGACCGCGAGACCGTCGTGCGGGCGGTGCGCGCCTCGCTGGAGGTCGCCGCCCAGCCCGCGCTGGCCGCTCACCGCGGCGAGCCGATCAGCGCGCCCGAGGGCGACGACGACGCCTCCATCCTGCGCTTCGCCCGCCACGTGCTGTCGAGCATCTTCCACCCGGTGGGCACCTGCGCCATCGGCTCGGTGGTGGACTCCCACCTGCGGGTCCAGGGGGTCGAGGGCCTGCGGGTCGTGGACGCCTCGGTGATGCCCAACACCGTGCGCGGCAACACCAACGCGCCGACGATCATGATCGCCGAGCGCGCGGCCGACCTGATCGCCGGCCGCACGCCCGAGCGCGCCTAGCGGCCCGCTGAAGGGCCCCGCCGCCGGGTGCGGCGGGGCCCCGCACGCGGGCCCCCGCCCGCCCCCCGTGCCCGGGGTGCCCCTCCTGCCGGGTGTCTTCACCTTTCGGCCGCCTGCCGCGAATCTCCCCGTTCGCCTGCGCTGAGCGTGGGCGTGTCGTTACCCTCTGGGACCTATGGGAGGGGATCTCACGGGGGGCTCCGCCGCCGCGCAGCTCGCGTTCGGGGGTGCGGCGCTCGCCGTCGCACTGTGCTCGGCCGGCTTCCTGCGCCGCCAGCACCGCCGCTACGGGCGGCTCGCCGGCTGGCCCGGGCAGGTGACCGCGGCCGTGCTGGCCACCGGGATCGGCCTGGCCGCCTTCGCGGTGTGGCCCCTGCCCACGGGCCTCGACGGCCTGTGCGCGCCCCACGGCGGCGCGCCCGCCCACCCGGACCCGCTGTCCCTGGCCGCGTCGGCCCCGCCGGAGCGCACCGCGCTGGCCGCCGGGGCGTTCGTGCCGCTCGGCCTGCTGCTGCGCTACCGCTACCGGCGCGGGGCCCCCACCGCCGTCCTGCTGTGCGCGGCCGCGGCCGCCGCGATCGAGGGGTTGCAGTACACCGCCCTGCTGGGCGCCTACCCCTGCGCCTACCGCACGGCCGCCGCCGACGACGTCCTGCTGGGCGCGGCCGGCGGCCTGGCCGGCTGGCTGCTGGGCCTGGCCGCCACCCGGCTGCTGCCGCGCGCGTGGCCGGGCGCGCTCGCCGACGTCCTGCCGCCCGCCCTGGGCCGCCGCCTGCTGGGCCACCTGCTGGACCTCGCGGTGTGCTGGTGCGGCGCCACCACCGCCGCCGCGCTGCCGGTCGCGCTGGGCCGCGTCGCCCCCGCCGCCGCCGACCCGCTGCGCGACGCGCTGTTCGCCGCGCTGGCGGCGGTGTTCGCGCTGGCGGTGCCGCTGCTGCGGCGCGACCGCGCCACTCCGGGCCGGGCCGCCCTCCACCTCGCGCTCGCCGAGGCGGCGGGGCCGCCGCTCGCGGCCCGGCGCCCGCGCGTGCTGGCGCGCGCCGCACTGCTGTGGGTCCCGGTGGCCGGACTGCTGGTGGCCGGCCAGCCCTGGTGGATCCTCGCGGTGGCGGCGCTGCACGGCAGCACGGCGGTGGTCCGCCGCGACGCAGCGGGCCTGTTCGACCTGGTGACCGGCACCCGCACGGTCACCCGCGCCACCGTGCTGGGCGGCCTGCCCGACCGGCTCATGCGCTACACCCGGCGCGCCCAGCCCGCGGCCGCCGCCACCTGAGCCCGCTCGGCCCGGGCCCCTACCAGGCGAAGTAGCCCAGCACCAGGCCGATGGCCACGAGCAGGACGCCCAGCACCCCCACCAGGCCGGGCACGAAACCGCTCAGCCACGGCGCCTTGACGATCCGGGCGCGCTCGGGGTTGGCGGGGTCGTAGCTGACCGTCACGGTGTCGCCGCTGCGCGAGGCGGTCCAGCCGGTGCTGTCGTGGCTGGCGTGCACCTCGCGGCCGTCGGGCGTGGTGAACCTTACGACCATCGCCGCGCTGGAGCGGGTCTCGGTGTAGCCCACGATCTCGCCCTCGACCCGCGCGCCGTGGCGCTGGAAGAACGCCGTGCGGCGCAGGTGCGCCAGCAGGTAGCCGACCATCGCCAGCCCGGCGGCGATCGGGATCAGGGGGTAGATCAACGCCACGGTCCGCTCCACCTCACGACGGGGCCCGGCCGCGCCGCGCGCGGCCTCGGCGCCACGCTATCCGACACCCGCCGGGGCCGACGCCCGCGCCGTCCGGCGTGTTCGGACCGGGCCCGCCGGGCGACGCGGGCTACGACCACAGGAGGACCCTGCGACCGCCCTTCGACGGATGCCGGAATACGTCAGCGGGCCGATGATGGCCGGGCGGCCGCGCGCCTAGGGTGGTGCCCATGGCCGGTGCGGCGCATTACGGGGACCGCGCCGGCCGGGCAGTGAGGTCGAGGGATCGGGCAGGGCGCGCTCCGGTCCCTCGGGCGGCCGGCGGATCCGGGCGGCGGGCACGCCCCCCGGCGGACCCGCCGGCCGCCCCTCGCCGCTACCAGCTGGTCGGGACCGGCTGGCCCTCGCTGTAGCCGGCGGCGCTCTGCACGCCCACGGTGGCGCGCTCGTGGAACTCCTCCAGCGAGGTCGCCCCGGCATACGTCATGGAGCTGCGCACGCCCGCCACGATCTCGTCCACCAGGTCCTCGACCCCGGGCCGCTCCTCGTCCAGGTACATCCGCGCGGTCGAGATGCCCTCCTCGAACAGCGCCTTGCGCGCGCGGTCGTAGGGGGAGTCCTCGGAGGTCCGCAGCCGCACCGCGCGGGCCGAGGCCATGCCGAAGCTCTCCTTGTACAGCCGGCCCTGCGCGTCGCGCAGCACGTCGCCGGGCGACTCGAAGGTGCCGGCGAACCACGACCCGATCATGACGTTGGACGCGCCGGCGGCCAGGGCCAGCGCGACGTCGCGGGGGTGGCGCACGCCGCCGTCGGCCCACACCGAGCGGCCCAGCTCGCGGGCCACGGCGGCGCACTCCAGCACGGCGGAGAACTGGGGGCGGCCCACGGCGGTCATCATGCGCGTGGTGCACATGGCGCCCGGGCCCACGCCCACCTTCACGATGTCGGCGCCGGCCTCGATCAGCTCGCGGGTGCCCTCGGCGGTGACGATGTTGCCCGCCACCACGGGCACGGCCGGGTCGAGCGCCCGCACCGTGCGCAGCGCGGCGAGCATCTTCTCCTGGTGGCCGTGGGCGGTGTCGATGACCAGCACGTCGGCGCCGGCCTCCAGCAGGCCCGCGGCCTTGCCCGCGACGTCGCCGTTGATGCCCACCGCGGCGCCCACGCGCAGCCGCCCCGAGGAGTCGACGGCGGGGTCGTAGAGGGTGGCGCGCAGCGCGCCGGTGCGGGTGAGCACGCCCACCAGCGCGCCGTCGGGACCCACCACCGGGGCCAGCCGGTGCCGGAAGTCGTGCAGTTGCCCGAACGCCTCCTTGGGGTCGGTGCCGGCCGCGACGGTCAGCAGGTCGCGCGACATCACGTCGCGCAGCTGGGCGAACCGGTCGACCCCGGTGCAGTCGGCCTCGGTGACCACGCCCACGGGCCGGCGCTTGGCGTCGACCACGATGACCGCGTTGTGCGCCCGCTTGGGCAGCAGGTTCAGCGCCTCGCCGACCGTGCTCTCGGGGGTCAGCGTGATGGCGGTGTCGTGCACGAGGTCGCGCTGCTTCACCCAGCCGATGACCTCGGAGACCACGTCGAGGGGGATGTCCTGGGGCAGGACCGCGATCCCGCCGCGCCGCGCGATGGTCTCGGCCATGCGGCGCCCGGCGACCGCGGTCATGTTCGCGACTACGATGGGGATGGTCGTCCCCGTGCCGTCGTGCGACCGCAGGTCCACGTCCAGCCGCGACTCCACGGCCGACCGCCGGGGAACCATGAACACGTCGCTGTAGGTCAGGTCGTGGGCCGGGACCTGGTCGTTCAGAAAGCGCACGCCTCTACCTCGCGGTCGGAGCCTGGCGGGGCGCCGGACGACACGGTGAAAACCGCCCGCAACCCCCCTTACTCGACAATTATGACCGCTGAGACCGCGCCGAGTCGCCGGGACACCTTCCGTTCTGGGAGGATCTGCTGTCCGGACCGGCCTCCCCTCCCGTCTGAGCGCGTGCGAACCACCCGCGCCGGCCGCGTCCCCCGCACGCGGGCCCGCGGCGCCGGCGGGAGCCCTGCAGGAGTTAAGAGATGACGAGCTTCACCCTCGCGGACGTCCGCGAGCGCACCTACAAGAGCCGCGACGCCTGGTGGACGGTGTTCCTGGTCGACCCCCTCGCCGCGCGGCTGGTGGTGTGGACCGCCAACCGCACCAGCATCACGCCCAACCAGATCACCTTCGGCGCCGGCGTGCTCGGCGCCGGCTCGGCGGTCTGCTTCGCGCTGGGCTCCTGGCCCTGGCTGGTCGCCGGTGCGCTGCTGTTCCACCTCAGCTTCGTCCTCGACTGCATGGACGGCAAGATCGCCCGGCTCAAGGGCACCGGCTCGGTGTTCGGCGCCTGGGTCGACTTCGTGTTCGACCGCATCCGCTTCTTCGGCTGCATGCTGGCGCTGCTCATCGGCCAGTGGGCGGCCACCGGCGAGGTCGTCTACCTCGTCCTGGCGCCGGTGGTGACCTTCCTGGACCTGCTGCGCTACCTCAACGGCGCCCAGGTTGCCAAGACCCGCCAGACCATGCGCCAGCAGCTGCGCGCCGCCGCCGAGGGCGGCGCCCCGGCGCCGGCCGCGGCCGACCCCGAGTCCACCGAGACCGAGCCCGGTGCGGCCGGCGAGCCCGAGGCGGGCGGCGAGGGCGGCGGCGTGGTCTTCGTCGAGGAGGTGCTGCGCGAGAACCCCGAACTGGACGCCGAGCAGGTGCACGCCCGCTCCGCCGAGACCGGCGCCCGGGTCATCGACGTCCACCAGGGCTTCACCCGCCGCTTCGGCTGGTACAGCGGGCTGCGCGCGGCGCTGCTGCGCAGCCGGGTGCGCCCCCACCTGTTCAGCGGCATCGAGTTCGAGATGTTCGTGTGCGTCGTCGCGCCGCTGACCGCGCTGCTGTCGCCGGCCGTGCCCGGCGCCACCCTGATCGTCCCGGTGGCGGTCCTGTCGTGTGCGGCCCTGGCCGCGTTCGAGGTGCTGATCGTCTACAAGCTCTGGCTGGCCACCCGCGACTTCGCGGTGGAGCTGCGGCGGCTCCAGCAGGCCGACTGAGCCCGGTTGGGCGAGCAGACGGCGACGGCCACGAGGCATGCCTCGTGGCCGTCGCCGTGAGCGGGGGAGGGCGGGTGCGCCTACCGGGCGGCGCGCTCGCCCGGGGCCGCCGCCGGGGTGCCGGCCCCGTCCCGCCGGGCCGAGCCGCGGTCGCGGCGCAGCAGCCAGTCCACGCGGGGCTCCACCGCCCAGGAGGTGGCGCGGCGCACCCACGGCGTGCACAGCAGGTAGGCCAGGCCCACGGACAGGACACCGGTCAGCGCCAGCGCGCCGTGGTCGCCGAGCAGGCCGGCGACGGCGTCGTAGTAGCCCAGCGCGTCGGCGCCGCGCACGAACAGGCCGTGCAGCAG
Source organism: Streptomonospora nanhaiensis (assembly GCF_013410565.1). Taxonomy (NCBI): domain Bacteria; kingdom Bacillati; phylum Actinomycetota; class Actinomycetes; order Streptosporangiales; family Nocardiopsidaceae; genus Streptomonospora; species Streptomonospora nanhaiensis. Next base: position 2,610,233 of record NZ_JACCFO010000001.1, on the reverse strand, counting down.
GTAGACGTACATGGTCAGCGCGCCCAGCCGGGTGAAGTGGGTGGTGCGGCCCGGGGTGAGCGACAGCACGGCGGCGGTCAGCGCGAAGGCCAGCACCAGGAACAGCAGCCGCCCGGGGATCCCGACCGGCAGGAGGTCCATGTCGCGGTCGGCCAGGCTCTCGCGCCAGTACACCCACTCGCGGCTGAGCTGCTCCAGGTAGACGTAGCAGACCACGGCGGTGGCGGCCATGGTGATCGCCGCCCACACCCGCACCCAGGTCTGGCGCAGGAACGCGAAGTGGTGCGGCTCCAGGAGCAGGCCCGCCACGAAGAACGGCAGCAGGCTCATGATCCGCGACACGCTCAGCACCTCGCCGGTGCCGACCAGGCCGCCCAGCAGGGAGACGCCCACGGCCACGGCGAACGGCCAGCGCAGCCGCTGCCACACCGGGACCGTCAGCCGCCACACGAACAGGGCGGCCAGGAACCAGGTCAGCCACAGCGGGTCGAGCGGCCCGCCGGGCAGGTCGCGCCCCACCGCCAGGGACACCAGCGCGTAGACGCCCCAGAAGATGACGTAGGGCGCGGCGATCGTGGTCAGCAGCTTGTCGATGCGCCGCGGCGAGCCGTCGAAGGACTTCGACAGGTACCCGCTGATCAGCACGAACGCGGGCATGTGGAACAGGTAGATCCAGTAGTAGACCGCGTTGCCCAGCCGGGTGTCGGTGAGCGGCTCGATGGTGTGGCCGACGACGACCAGCACGATCAGCAGGAACTTCGCGTTGTCCAGCAGCGCGTCGCGGCGTTTGCCGGTCGGGCCGCCGGGCCGGGAGCGGTCGGTCCGCGCCGCTCCGGGCGGGGCGCGGTCAGGTCGGTCGTGGGGCAGTGTGGTGGTTGAGGCCACGTGGACTCCGAGTCGCCGGTTGCGCGCGTGTCGCGCTCGTGTGCGCTTGCCAGCAGGACGCGCGGGCGGGCTCCGCCGGGGCACGGCGGTCGGGGCCGGGCGGTCACGGGCCGCGGGCCCGCGCGTCGTGCTCGATCCTGTGAATTCGCTGAGAATCCTGAGAGCGCACACCCTACCCTCTGCGGTGCGCTCCAGTCATCCTGGTGGGTGGCGGAGCGGTCGTGCAGGGTGATGCGCGCCAGGTGGGCGCCCCGTTCCGCTGGGGTGCGGCGCGGGCGCCGGGCACCCTTCTGTCTCGAAACGGTAACACGCGCGGGGGGCGAACCTGGGAACCGGGGGTGCCTCCGGCGGCCGGAGGCGGCCGGGCGGGGGCGCGCGCCCGGGGGTGCCCAGAGCCCGCCCCGCACGGCTTCGCGGCCCCGGCCCGCGGCGCCGCCACCAGGGGCGCGGCCCTTTGCGCGGCACCGGCCGGGCCGCGCGGCGGCGCCCCGGCGCGCGTCCGGCACCCGGGTCGGGCGCGGGGGGAAGTTTGAGATTCGCCACCGCGAGCGGGACAATCGGCGCTGCGGTCGCCCGCCGGTAGCCAGACCGGGTGGTTGGCACTGCTCCCCGATCCAGGACACAAAGGCGGTGGAATCGCATGCCGCACGCGCTCGATCCCCAGCGTGCCGCTCAGCACGGCGGTGCCGTCATGCGGCTGGTCGACGAGATCTTCCCTCTGGTCGAGGGCTTCTACGTCGACCTGCACAAGAACCCCGAACTCTCCCACCAGGAGCACCGCACCGCGCGCGCCGTGGCCGAGTGGCTGTCCCGCGCCGGCTTCGAGGTCGCGACCGGGGTCGGCGGCACCGGTGTCGTCGGCGTCCTGCGCAACGGCGAGGGCCCCGCGGTGCTGCTGCGCGGCGACATGGACGCGCTGCCGGTCGAGGAGAAGACCGGGCTGCCCTACGCCAGCACCGCGCGCGGCGTGGACGAGGAGGGCCGCGACGTGCCGATCATGCACGCCTGCGGCCACGACGCCCACACCGCCTGCCTGGTGGGCGCCGCCGACCTGCTGGCCGGCGCCCGCGACCACTGGCGCGGCACGCTGATGGTGGTGGCCCAGCCCGGCGAGGAAACCCTGGACGGCGCCGAGGCCATGCTGCGCGACGGCCTCTACACCCGCTTCGGCCGCCCCGACGTCGTGCTCGGCCAGCACCTGGGCTCCCAGCCCGCCGGGATGGTCGCCCACCGGGGCGGCCCGCTGATGGCGGCCTCCACCCAGCTTCGGGTGCGGGTGTTCGGCTCGGGCGGCCACGCCGCGCGGCCCGACGCCGCCGTGGACCCCGTGGTGATCGCCGCCAGCATCGTGACGCGGCTGCAGACCATCGTCTCGCGCGAGATCAGCCCCAGCGAGATGGCGGTGGTGACGGTCGGCCGCATCAGCGCCGGCACCCGGGCCAACGTCATCCCCGACGAGGCGCTGCTGGAGATCGACACCCGTGCTTTGAACCCCGCCGTCACCGACCGCCTGCACACCGCCATCGACCGGATCGTGCGGGCCGAGGCCGCCGCCTCGGGCGCCCGCCGCGAGCCCGAGATCACCGTGGTCCGCGAGACCGACATCACCGCCAACAGCCCCGAGGCCACCGCGCAGGTGCTGGCCGCCCACCGCGCCTACTTCGGCGACGGCTACGTGGTGGAACTGCCCGAGCCGGTCACCGCCAGCGAGGACTTCGGCGCGCTCGGCCTGCCCGGCGACCCCGCGCCGGTGCCCTACGTCTACTGGTTCCTGGGCAGTACCCCGCACGAGGTGTGGGAGTCCGCGCCGGGCCGGACCCCCTACGAGAAGCTCCAGGCGGTCCCGGCCAACCACTCGCCGTTCTTCGCCCCCGACCGCGAGCCCACGCTGCGCGCCGGGCTGGCCGCGATGGCCGTGGGCGCCCTGGCCTACCTGGGCCGGCCCGAGGACCCGGTGCCCACCGGCGGGCAGGCCGCGTTCGGCGCCGCCGAGCCCGCCGCCGCGCCGGCCCCGCCCGAGCCCGAGCCGTTCGCGCCCGCGGGCGGCCAGGGCGCCTTCGCGGCCACCCCGGCGCACGGCGGGGCGCCCGCGCCGGTCGGCGGCCCGGCCGAACCCGCCATGGCGCGGCCCGGCGAGCCCGCGGCACCCTACGGCGACCCCTTCCCGGGCGGCCCCACGCCGCCGGGCCAGGTGCCGCCCACGTCGGCCTACCCCGACCCGCTGCCCGCGCCGGGCGCCCCGCTGCCGCCGCCCCCCGCCGCCGCGCCGCCCTCGGGCCCGCCGGTCGGGGCCGAGCCGCGCGGCGGCCACGCCCGCCTCGACGACGAGGACGAGGGCGAGCCCACCGCCGCCACCGACATGGCCGACCACCTCGGCGACGACGACCCCGCGCCGCCCCCGGTGCCCCCCGCTCCGGCCGCTGCGCCGCCGCAGGGCCCCCCGATCATGGCGCCGCCCCCGCAGGGCCCGCCGGTGGCCGCACCGCCGCCCCCGCCGGGCGCCGCACCCTACCCGCCGGGTGCCGACCGCGACGGCGACCGGGACCGCGACCGGGACGAACCGCCCTACTACGACCCGCCCGCGCGTTACGATTCCGGACAGGAACCCCCGCAGGACCCGCCCTACCGGCTGTAGGCCGGGCGCGCGGGAGCGGGGCCGGCGGCTGGGGCGGAGCGGTGCCGTATGGATGTCTCGCCGGACAGGCGGACGGGTCGGCCTCGGGGGCGGTGGCCGTGGCTGGGCCGGTGGGGCGATCCCCGGCGGGCGCGCGCCCTGCGCCACCCCGGCGAGAACGGCGCGCTGGCGGTCTGCGTGGCCATCACCGCCCTGGCGGTGGTGGGCGCGGTCAACCGCGCGCTTGACGGCGACACCGGGCAGCCGCTGGTGCTGCTGACCATCCCGGCGCTGGTGTTCTTCGCCCGCGGCCAGCTCTACGCCCGCCAGCGGGTCAACGGCGTGCGGATCTCCGAGACCCAGTTCCCCGAGGCCCACCGGATGGTGGTCGACGCCGCCCGCGCCTTCGACCTGCCGCGGGTGCCCGACGCCTACGTGGTGCCGGGCAACGGCCAGATCAACGCCTTCGCCTCCGGCCACGGGTTCCGCCGGTTCGTGGCGGTGCACAGCGACCTGTTCGAGGTGGGCGGCCGGCTGGGCGACCCCGACGCGCTGCGGTTCGTCATCGGCCACGAGGTCGGCCACATCGCGGCCGGGCACGCGTCGTTCTGGCGGCAGTTCGGGGTGTCGGTCGCCAACATCATCCCCGGCATCGGCGCCACCCTGAACCGGGCCCAGGAGTACACCGCCGACAACCACGCCTACGCGTTCTGCCCCGAGGGCAAGGAGGGGATGCGGGTCCTGGCCGCCGGAAAGTACCTCTACCGCGAGGTCGACTTCGCCGAGATCGCCGCGCGCGCCCACACCGACCAGGGCCTGTTCGTGATGCTGGTCAACCTGCTCTCCAGCCACCCCGTCAACACGTGGCGGTTCCAGGCGCTGACCGACCGGTCGCGTCCGGGCCGCCTGATCTGAAGGCGGGGGCGGGCGCCGCGCGCTTCGGACGGGCGGATCGGCCGGCCCCAACCGGGACACCCGGATGTGCGGCCGAGAGGCGCCGAAATGGCCGAAAACGGACGCCTACCAGAATCCGACGTGCTTTTATGCGGCATTCGCGAGAGTAGGTCGCATGAGCGCAACCTGGCGCTTCTACGATGCGCACATGTCGATCGATACCCTTCGTTTGGAACGAATCGAAACGGCGTCCCACCTGATCGACCCGATCTTCCGGGACACCCCGCAGATCTTCGACGACTCCTTCTCCCGCCTGCTGGAGCGCGAGACCCTGCTGAAAATCGAAACCCTCAATCCGATCCGCTCCTTCAAAGGCCGGGGCGCGGATTTCCTGCTGCGCGACACCGGCGAGAACCGTGCGATCGTGTGCGCCTCGGCGGGAAACTTCGGGCAGGCCATGGCCTATGCCGCCCGCCACCGCGGGCTGCCGGTGCACGTCTTCGTCCCCGCCGACGCCAACCCGCAGAAGATCGCCCGCATGCGCGAACTGGGCGCCCGCGTGGTGGTCGGCGGCGCCGACTTCGACGCCGCCAAGGACGACGCGGTGGCCCACGCCGCCGGCCGCCAGGACTGCGTCTTCGTCGAGGACGGCGCCGTGCCGCACATCGCCGAGGGCGCCGGGACCATCGGCGTCGAACTCGCGCCGCTGCACCTGGACACCGTCGTCGTGCCGGTGGGCAACGGCGCCCTGATCTCGGGCATCGGCCGCTGGCTCAAGGAGTACTCCCGCCGCACCAGGGTGATCGGGGTGTGCGCGGCCGGCGCGCCCGCCATGGCGCACAGCTGGCGCACGGGCCGCCCGGTGTCCACCGCCGAGGCGCGCACGGCCGCCGACGGCCTGGCGGTGCGCGTGGCCGTGCCCGAGGCGGTGGAGTGGATGCGCGGCGTCGTGGACGACATGGTCCTGGTGGACGACGACGAGATCTACGCCGCGCTGCGCCTGCTGCGCGACAGCCTCGGGCTCATCGTGGAGCCCTCGGCGGCCGTGGGGATCGCCGCCATCGCCAACCGCGACATCCCCGGCACCCGCGTGGGCACCGTGCTCACCGGCAGCAACTTCGCCCCCGACCTCACCAAGTCCCTGTAGGGCCCCTGTAGGCGTCGCACGGCCCCGCGTGCCCCCGCGGGACCCGGCGGAGCGCCCCTGGCGTCCGCCCTCGCTCCCACACGACCCCGCCGGGCCCGGCCGGGCGCCCACGCGCGCCCCGCCGGGCCCGGTCTCGTGCGCGGGCTCAGGCGTCCGACAGCACCGCGCCGTGGCGCTCGGCCAGGTGGGCGGGCAGCGGCTCGTGCCGCAGGTAGGAGCGGCTGAAGGTGCCCGTGCCGTGGGCCAGGGAGCGCAGGTCGATCGCGTAGCGGGTGATCTCCAGCTGCGGGACCTCCGCGCGGATCAGGGTGCGGCCGTCGCCGGCCATCTCGGTGGCCACCACCCGGCCGCGCCGCGCCGACAGGTCGCTCATGACCGCGCCCATGTACTCCTCGTCCACGATCACGCTCAGCTCGTCCACCGGCTCCAGCATCGCGATCCGGCAGTTGTCGGCGGCGTCCTTGAGCGCCAGCCGGCCCGCCTTCTGGAAGGCCATGTCGGAGGAGTCCACAGAGTGGGCCTTGCCGTCGTAGAGGGTCACCCGGATGTCCACCAGCGGGTAGCCCGTGCGCACGCCGCTCTCCATCTGCGCGCGGACGCCCTTCTCGACCGACGGGATGAACTGGCGGGGCACCACGCCGCCGACGATCCGGTCCACGAACTCCAGGCCCGAGCCCGAGGGCAGCGGCTCCACCTGGATGCGGCAGACGCCGTACTCGCCGTGGCCGCCGCTCTGCTTGACGTTGCGGCCCATGCCCTCGGCGGGCGCCGCGAACGTCTCGCGCAGGGGCACCCGCACGTCCTCGGTCTCGACCTCCACCCCGTAGCGGGTGCCCAGCCGGTGCAGGGCGACGTCGAGATGGGCCTCGCCCATGCACCACAGCACCAGCTGGTGGGTCTCGGGGTTGACCTCGACCCGCAGCGTGACGTCCTCGGCGGCCAGCCGCGCCACGGCCTGGGCCAGCTTGTCCTCGTCGGAGCGGGCGGCGGCGCGCAGCGCCACCGGCAGCAGCGGGTCGGGGAACGTCCACGGCGGCATGCGCAGCGGGCGCTCCCGGTCGGAGAGCGTGTCGCCGGTCTCGGCGCGGGTCAGCTTGGCCACCGCGCACACGTCGCCGGCGACGGCCTCGCCCACCGGCTCGCCGTGCCTGCCCAGCGGGGCCAGCAGCGCGCCGACGCGCTCGTCCACGTCGTGGTCGGCGTGCCCGCGCTCGGCCAGGCCGTGCCCGCACACGTGCACCACGGTGTCGGGGCGCAGGGTGCCGCTGAACACGCGCACCAGGCTGATCCGGCCGACGTAGGGGTCGCTGACGGTCTTGACGACCTCGGCCAGCAGCGGGCCGTCGGGGTCGCAGGCCGGCTCGCGGCCCACGGGCCGGTCGTTGACGGTGGTGACCTCGGGCAGCGGCCGCTCGGCGGGCGAGGGCGTGGCGCGCGGCAGCTCCTCCAGCAGTTCGGGCACCCCCACCCCGCGCGTCGCCGACACCGCGAGCACCGGGTGGAACCCGCCGCGCGCGACGGCGGCCTCCAGGTCGGCGATCAGCATCGCGGGGTCGAGTTCGGCGCCCTCCATGTAGCGGTCCATGAGGGTCTCGTCCTCGCTCTCCTCGATCACCCCCTCGATGAGCGCCTCGCGCAGCGGGGCCGCGCGCTCCAGGACGCCCTCGGGCGGCGCCGCATCGGTCCGCTCGGGGCCGGTGTAGTCGTGGTAGCGGCGGGAGATCAGGCCCATCAGCCCCGCCACGGTGCGGCCGTCGCCGTCGCCGGTGAACACCGGGAAGTAGGCGGGCAGGACGCCGTCGCCGAAGGCGGCGCGGCACTGCTCCACCACGCCGTCGAAGTCGGCGCGGTGGTGGTCGATCTTGGTCACGGCCACCGCGCGCGGAATCCCGATCGCCGCGCACTCCTGCCACAGCAGCCGGGTGCGGCCGTCGATCCCGTCGACCGCCGAGACCACGAACAGCGCGGCGTCGGCGGCGCGCAGCCCGGCGCGCAGGTCGCCGACGAAGTCGGCGTAGCCGGGGGTGTCGAGCAGGTTGACCTTGACGTCGCCCACCCGCACCGGTGCGACGGCCAGGTTCACCGAGCGCTTCTGGCGGACCTCGACGTCGTCGTGGTCGCTGACGGTGGTGCCCTCCTCGACGCGCCCCATGCGGGCCGTGGTGCCCGAGGCGTGCAGAAGGGCCTCGACCAGGGTGGTCTTTCCCGCGCCGGAGGGGCCGACCAGCACCACGTTGCGGATCATCGCCGGGTGGTCGGCCCTGGGAGCCCTGCCGGCGGTCGCCGGATGGGATCTGTCCGCCATGCTCTGCCACCTTCCATGTTCGGCCGGGCCGCGCGCGGCCCGGGACCGCGGGGCGGTGCCGTCCGGGCGGCTCGCGCGCCGGGCGGGCCCGCCGCGCGGACGGACGCCGACGCTCCGCGCCGTTGTGACGCGGAACACTTTCTACGGTCGCCCGTTGCGGCCGATATCACAAGGGGGACATGTGCCGACACGCCGGGGTGGTCGCGCAGGTCCGCGGTGCCGCACGCGCGCGCAACGCGGTGTCCGCGGGCAAGGGCGCGGCTTGCGCGCGATGCGCGGTCACCGGCGGACCGTCCCGAATGTGCGGAGAGGGCGTCCGGATCTCTTAGGGTGTGGCCGTGCTGTGGTCGGAGAACATCCCTGAGTTCGGCGCGGCCGCCATGGTCCCGGCGGTCGTGCTCGTGGTCTACGCCGCGGTGGGCGAGCCGCTCCTGGGCCGCCTGGCCTTCGCCTGGCTGCGCCGCCGCCGCGACTCCGACCCCCGCGCCCTCATCCGCTTCTACCAGCTCACCATCGGCGCCCAGGCGGCCTGGACCGCGCTCATCGCGGTCTCGGTGCTCCTGGCGGCCGACGTCGCGCCGGTCCACCTGGGGCTGGCCCTTCCCCGCGCGTGGGGGCCGCTGGTGGCGGCCGCGCTGGGGTTCTGCCTGGCGATGCTGGTGGTGTGGCTGATCACCCGCGACCGCGGGCGGTCGCGGTCGCACCGGGGCGGCGCGCCCGGCGCCCCGCCGCTGCCGCCGCCGCCCGACCCCGGGCAGGTCCTGGCCGTGCTCAGCCCGCGCACGCGCGCCGAGCGCCGCTGGGCGGGCGCGCTGGCCGTCACCGCCGGGGTGTCCGAGGAACTGCTCTACCGGGCCTTCCTCGTGGCCTTCGGCACCGCGCTGGGGCTGCCGGTGTGGCTGGCCGCGATCGCCTCGTGCGTGCTGTTCGCCGTGGCCCACGTCTACCAGGGCTGGTGGGGCCTGGTGGGCCCGGGCCTGCTCGGGGCGCTGTTCATGGTGCTGTTCCTGGGCACCGGCAGCATCCTGCTGCCCGTGCTCCTGCACATCCTGGTCGACCTGCGCTCGCTGCTGCTCAGCGGCAGCGGACGCCGCCACCGCGCCCGAGCGCTGTAGCGGCCGGGCACGCACCCGGCACACGGGCGGCCCACCCGGCCGCGCGCACCGCCTAGTGCGGTCGGCGCACCAGCACCGCCGCCACCGGCAGGCACAGCGCCACGGCCGTGGCGGTGAGCGCGAACGCCGGGCCGTAGCCGGCCGCCTGCACCGCCAGGCCCACCACGACCGCGCCCAGCCCGGCGCCGCCGTCGTAGCCGATGTTCCACACCGCGCTGGCGGTGCCGTAGCCGCGCGGACCGGCCCGGCGGAACATCACCACCAGGGTGTCGTTCTGCACCGCGCCGAAGCCCGCGCCGAACAGCGCCGCGCCCGCCACGGCCGCCGCCGCGCCCAGCGCGCCCGGCCCCGTCCAGCCGGGTTCCACCGGCCACAGCGCCGCCGCGGCCAGACCCATGCCGACCGCCGCCGCGACCGTGGCGGGCACCAGCACCACGATGCGGCGCCGGCGGTCGCTCAGCGCGCCCGCCGCCCACCGGCCCGCCACCGACAGCAGCCCGTAGGCCAGGAGGGCGGCGAACACGACCGCGGCGGCCTCCTCCAGCGGGATCGCCAGGAACGTCACCACGGCGCTGGAGGACAGCGCGCACACCAGCATCAGCAGCAGGGGCGCGGCCAGGCGGGCGTAGGTCCGCGGGCCGCGCCCCGCCGGGGCGGCGGCCGGGCCGGCGGGAGGCCCGGCCGCGCCGGCGGCCCCCGACCCCGCCAGCAGCCAGATGCCCGCGGCGGCGAGCGCGCCGGCCACCGGCGCGGCGCCGGCCGCCCAGAACACCGCCTCGAACCCGAGGTTGAGCGCCGCCCACACCCCGCCTGACAGCAGCAGCACGTGCGGCAGCCCCACGGCCATGCCGTAGTAGCCGGCGGCGCGGCCGATCTGCTCGGGCGGCACCAGCCGCGCCGCCAGCGCCGAGCCCACCACGGTCACCATGCCGAACCCCACGCCGCGCAGCGCCGAGACGGCCAGCAGCGGCCCCAGGTCGGTCGCCGCCGCCAGCAGCGGCGCGGGCGCGCCCAGCAGCAGCGCGCCCACCGCGAACGTCCAGCGGTACCCGCCGTGGTCCAGCAGCCAGGGCATCGCCAGCTGGGTGAGCACGGTGGTCCCCATGAACACCGCGGTGGTCGCGCCCGCGCCCAGCTCGCCGGCGCCCCCGCGCGCCGCCCACAGCGGCACCACCGGAAGCAGCAGGACGTAGCCGGAGAAGCTGAGCACGCTGGCCAGTACGAGCAGCCGGAAGCCCCACCCGCGCAGGCCCTGGTGCGGCAGGTCGGGCCGCTCGGCTGGGGTCATCCGGACATCGGAGGTCTGCGGCATCGTGTCTTTCCGGTCGAAACGGGGGAGGGGGAGGTCAGGAGGCGGGGTCGGGCGCCAGGTGGGGCTGGAGCCACCGGGCGACCCGCCGGGCCCGCTCGGGGGTCATGGCGCGCTCGGCGTGGCCCATGCCCGGCTCGATCCACAGCTCCTTGGGCTCGCGGGCGGCCCCGTGCAGACGGTGGGCGTGCTCGACCGGGAAGTAGGCGTCGGCGTCGCCGTGGACCACCAGCAGCGGTGCCGGGGCCACCCGCGGCGCGAGTTCGGTGGGGTCGGGCGGTACCGGGTCCCAGTCGGTGTCGATGACGCGCACCTTGCGCGCCACCCGCAGGAACCAGCGGCCCAGGGGGCGCTCCACGCCGAAGTGCAGCAGTCTCATCCGGCGGCTTCCCCGGTAGTACCACATGCTCGGGCCGCTGACCGCGACGACCGCGCTCACACCCCCGAACAGGGCGGCGTGGCGCACCACCACGGCCGCGCCCATGGAGAACCCCACGGTGGCCACGCGGGTGTAGCCGCGTTCGCGCAGGTGGGCCACCACGGCCTCGACGTCGTGGACCTCCAGGTTGCCCACCGTGCACAGCCCGCCGGACTCGTGGTGGCCGCGGAAGTCGAAGGTCATGACGTCGGCGAGGGGCAGCAGGTGCCGGGCGACCCGCCGCGTCCCGGGGCTGCGCCAGGTGCCGGTGAACCCGTTGGCCAGCACCACGGCGGTGGTGCCCGCCGACCCGCCGCGCAGCAGCGCGGTGTCGAGGTCGACGCCGTCGGAGGTGGTCAGCCGCCGCCGCTCGGGCTCGGACTGCGGCGCGGGGCGGTGCAGCGCATCGGTCATGACCACCATCGTGCCCGACGGCCGCGGCCGGGGGCAGGGCGGGAGGCACGACCACCCGCGGGCGGGCGCGCACCACGTCCGGTCCGGGGGCGGGCACCCCCGGGCCCCGCCGCGGGCGCCCGCAACCGCCGACTCAGTAGGACGAGATGTGCACGTGGTCGTAGTGGTTGGCGGTGATGCTGCCGCGGTCGTTCATCATCTCCCAGCCGGCCCCGGGGTTGGCCGAGTGCCAGATGCGCTGCTCCCAGATGATGTACATCACGCCGAGGCGGTCGGCGTTGGCCTGGGCGTACTCGGCGATCTGCTGGCCCAGCTGCCGGTTGGCCTCGGAGGGCGCGGCGCCGCCCGCGCTCATCATGAAGTCGCAGGCGCGGCCCGAGCCGTGCTCGCCGGGGTCGCCGGGGCGCAGGCAGCCCACCGGGTAGGGGGCGCCGAAGTTGCTGACGATGTCGTCGCGGATGGCGGCCATGCGCGGGGTGGCGCCGTCCCAGCCGGGACCGATGGCGCTCTCGGGCACCGAGCCCGTGCCGGGGGTCTCGGGGACCTGCTCCTCCTCGTAGCGCTCGATCTTGGCCAGGACCTCCTCGCGCTGGGACTCCAGGTCCTCGACCAGCTCCTCGGCCTCCTCCAGCTTGGCGTCGGCCTTCTCGGCGGCCTCCTCGCGCTCGGCGCGGAGGTCGCTGAGCGAGGCCACGCGCTCGCCGTGGCTGACGGTGACGCGGTTGGCCATGGCGGCGTCGTCGAGCATGTCCTGGGGGTCGCTGCTGAGCGCGACCTCGATGCCGGGGTCGAGGCCGGACCCCATGTACTGGCCGGCCGCCAGCACGGCGACCTCCTCGCGGTTGAGGGCGAGTTCGTCCTCGACCTCCTTGAGGCGGCGCCGCGCCTCCTCGACGTCGTCCTTGGCGTCGTGGTAGGTGATCAGCTCGGTGTCGTACTCCTCCTCCAGCGCCTCGGCCCGGGCGGTGAGCTCGTCGATGTCGGGCTCGTCGTCCTGGGGGTCGGCGTAGGAGGTGGCGGGCAGCAGCAGGGCGGCGCCGATGGCCAGCGCGGGCAGCAGGACCGCGCGCCGGCGCGATCGTGCGGGTGCTGAAGTGTGCATGAGGGTCACCTGGTGTCGGGGGCGGACCGGTCGGAGGGGCGACACGTGGGGCGCGGGGTGCGCGCGGTCCGCGCGGTGCTGGAGCAGACGATACGAGATCCGACCGTGACCTCGCCAGCCGCGCGCGGTGACGGGCCGGGTCCGGCCGCGCGCGGCGGCGCGGGCGCGCCCCGGCGCAAGCCCCCGGTAACCGGGCCCCGGGTTCTCAGGAGCCGCCGCCGAACCCGCTGGGCAGGCGCTGGGCGGCGGGCGGCGCGGTGCCGCGGTTGAGGAACCACGGTGCCTGGCGGACGGCGCGCATGGCGGTGCGGCGGGTGTCGCGGTCGAGGCGGTCCAGGTACAGCATGCCGTCGAGGTGGTCGACCTCGTGCTGCAGGCAGCGGGCCATCAGGCCCTCGCCGCTCACGGTGACCGGCTCGTTGCGGAGGTCGACCCCGGTGACGGTGGCGCGCAGCGCCCGCCGGGTGGGGAATCCGAGGTCGGGCACTGACAGGCAGCCTTCGTCGCCGTCCTGGACGTCGTCGGAGAGTTCGACGATCTCGGGGTTGATGACGTAGCCGATCCGGCCCTCGACGTTGTAGCTGAACGCCCGCAGCCCCACCCCGATCTGGTTGGCCGCGACCCCGGCGTGGCCGGGGTCGTCGACGGTGTCGAGGAGGTCGCGGATGAGCGCCTCGGTGTGGCGGCCGAACGAGGTGATGGGGGCAGTGGGGGTCACCAGAACGGGGTCGCCGAAGTAGACGATGGGGCGCTTGCTCATGGCTGACAGCCTAGCCGCCGCGGCCCCGCCGGGCGGCCGCCGTCCACAGCCGCCCGGGGCCGGGGCCTCATGCGGGGCGGGGGCTCAGCGCGTCGTCCAGCACCATCTCGATGTAGTCCAGCGCCGCCCTGCGGCGGGCGGGCCCGCTGCGGTAGAGCGAGGGCTGCGCGGTGCCCCGGCGGACCCGCAGGCACTCGTTGACGATGCGCTGCCAGCGCTCGGGGAAGGTGTGCAGCGCGTACATGCCCGCGCGGGTCTTGGAGGTGATCTCGCCGGTGCGCAGCGTGAAGTGCAGCCGGCTGACGCTGAGCACGCTCCACGACGGCGCCAGCGAGCCCAGGGCGGCCAGGCCGCGCGGGGTGACCAGCCGGCCGGCCCTGGCGCGCCAGCGGCGCCAGTGCTCGTCGAGGTTGCCGAAGGACCACGCGCGCAGGCTGGCGGGGTTGTCCCACACGTCCAGCTCGACCGGCAGCGGGCCGCGGACGGTGACACCGCGTTCGGCGAGCACGTGCCAGGTGACGGGGTTGACGTCGGCGGTCGAGCGCTCCCGGAACCGGCCGCCCGCGACCGCCGCCACGGGGCCGCACACCCCGGGGTCGTCGGCCAGGTCCTCCCAGGTGACGTGGATGCCGTTGAACTGGGGGTGGGGAATCTGCGCACGGGTGCGGGCGTGCGCCCGCCGCAGCGCGTCCCGGTCGGAGTCGGTGGCGCGCCGGGCGGTGACGACCACGAAGTCGACGTCGCTGGCGTGGGGGCGGAAGTCGCCCAGCGCCACCGAGCCGGTCAGGTAGAGCCCCTGCACCAGGCCGGGAGCCGCGTCGTCCACATTGTGCAGGAACGCCTCGGTCAGGGTCCGCACGCGCGGGTGGATCGCCATGTGGTGGTCTCCAGTGGTGGTCGGCTGCGGGATCGCGATCCGCCGGTATCCGCGGCCGGGGCCGGCGGCGGTCGGCGAGACCGGCCGCCCGGCGTCGCGGGGGCGCCGAGGCGGTCGGGAAGCGGTCCGGCGGCGTTCCGGCAGGTCGCGTCCCTGTGTCCTTCAGTCTGGAAGCCCCTACCCCGACAAGGCAAGCCATCACGCCGGATCCGCACCCAGCCTCCCACACGGGGGTGGTGGCAGGCTGTCGGCCGATGGGGGTGCGCACACCCTTGAGTTTCCGTGCGGTCTGTGGTATGTACTCTTGCTGCCCCGGGGGTCGGCCCCGTATTGGCGCGGGAATGGCGTTCCGTTCGCGTCGGTGCCGTTATGAGCGGCTGGACTCCGCAGGAGAATGCGCTGGATCGTCCCTGGTTGCGGCCTTGTGGAAGCCTTGGGGTTTGTTTGCAATTGCGTTTGCACGGGCATAGTGGGAATAAAACGTCCTACAACGGGTAGTCATCCCAATGTGTTTCCGCGGTATTCAATTGGTGCGTCCGCATTGACCATTCTGCGGTCCGCGCTCCTCTATAGAGAACTCGGCCATTGGCCGTTCCCGCCTGCGCCGCCGCGCGTCCCCCGACCGTGCGGCGGATCCCGAAGTGACGCGCGCGACTCCCAGCGCTGTGGAAAAGCGCGCCCCCAGCGGTTAGCATCCTTCTTGAGCCTGCCAACGGTCAGTATCCGCGAACCCGCCACCTGGGAACACGCGTCCCGCCAGGCGAAGTTCGGGAACTTAACCCCCTATCCAGTGTGCTCTTTCCCTTCCTGTGCTCTGTTTTCGCGTGCGTAACACGAGGTCATTCAGGCGAAACCGCCGCTCCTTAGCCTGTCTCGTGAGGATCGGCGTTCTCGGCGATTTCTAAGGAGATTCTTATGGTGCCGACCATGGTGCTCGTAGCGGACGACTCGCAGGACACCGACCGCACGGAGGCGCTCCGCGGACTGGCCGACGCCGTCGCGCGCCGCGGCGAGGCCCCGGTCGTCCCCGCCTTCGGCTCCGACCGCGAGGTCCAGCGTGCCGTCCACTCCGTCGAGGGCCCGATGGTCGTCGTGCCGGCCTACGTCGCCGGCGGCGACCTCGCCAGCTCCCAGGTCCTCGCCGGCCTCGACCTCGGCGGCCGGTTCGACGCCCTGCACACCGCCCCCCTGGGCGCCGTGCCCTCGATCGTCGGCGACCTCGCCGCCCGCCTGCTCGCCACGGGCTGGACCTCGGGCGACGGCGTCGTCCTCGCCGCCGACGGCAGCACCGGCCAGGACGAGCGCCAGGCGGTCACCGACGTCGCCCGGATGCTCAGCCGCCGCCTGGGCTCGCCGGTGCAGGTCGGCTACCTCAACTCCTGGGCGCCCTCGGTGGGCGACGCCGTGGAGCGGCTGCGCCGCAACGGCCGCGACCGCGTGGCCGTGGCCACCTGGCGGCTGGTCGAGGACCGCGACTACGAGCGGCTGCACGACCTCGGCGCCACCACCGTCACCGCCCCGCTGTGGCCGTCGGAGATCGTGGTGGACTCCCTGCTGGCCCAGCACCGCGCCGCCAAGGCCCGCCTGGCGGCCTGACGCCCCCGCACCGCCCGGCGCGCCGGCCGGGCGCCCCGGCCGCGAGCGCTCCCCTCAGCGGGCGAACGCGGATCCCGGTCGAGCCGACCGGCGTCCGCGCCCGCCCGGTGGGACCTCCCCCACCCGCGCGGCCGCCCGGCCCACTCAAGCTCAGGCCCACTGCGGCGACACCGCACGACCGCCCGCGGCCCGGCCCTCCGCACGGGGGGCCGGGCCGCACCGCGCGTACGCGGCCACCGCCGCGCCGCGCCCCACCGCCCCGCGCGGGCCCAGACCCGATGCGATAGCGTCACAACCCCGCCGCTGACCGTGGTCGCCCCGGACCGGCAGCGAGCGGATCCGCTCGCTCGCGCGAGCGCCCCCCAGGAGGTGACCAGGCCCCATGCGCGGCACGCCCGCTCGTCCGCGGTGCCCGCGCCCGCCGCACCGGCGCGGCGAACCCGGCCGCGTCCCCCTCAACGGCGATGGGACGCGCTCCCGGCGGATGGGTATGCCCGTCACCGCGGCCCGCCTCGCAGCCGCACATCGATTTCTCGGGGCGGTACCAGCTCGGAAACCCAGGACCCGGCTCCGGGGACGGGCCGATTCGTAAGGTGGTCACATGAGCGAAGTCACAGCGCGGTACGTCGACGACAAGCAGAGGCGGCGCCTCATCCGCCGCTTCGGCCGCGGCGCGGCCGACTGGCTGGACGGCCTGCCCGCCCGCGTCGACGAACTCGCCGCCGAGTGGAAGCTCAGCGTCGAGGGCCCGGCGCCCCACGGGCGCACCTCGGTGGTCCTGTTCTGCCGGCGGCTCGACGGCGGCCCGGCGATCCTGAAGATCTCGCCCGACCCCGGTCTGGGCACCTTCGAGGCGCGCCTGCTGCGCCTGTGGGAGGAGAGCGGGCGCGTCCCGGCGGTGTGGGAGGTCGACACCGACCGCGGCGCCGTGCTGCTGGAGCGCATCGGCGAGGGGCGCACCGTGGCCCTGGAGGGCGAGGTACCGCCGATGCACGACGTCGCCGACCTCATCGCCGAACTGCACGCGGTCGACGTCCCCCACGACGAGATGGGCGAACTCCACCCCCTGCACAGCCGGATGAACTTCCTCTACGACATGTGGGAGCACGAGCGCCAGGACGGCCCGGCCGCCGAGCTCGTGCCCACCTCCGTGCTGCACCGGGGCCACGCCCGCGCCCGCGACCTCGCCCACGGCGAGGACGACGTCGTGCCGCTGCACGGCGACCTCCACCCCGGAAACGTCCTGCTCGGCGGGCCCGAGCGCGGCCTGGTCGCGGTGGACCCCCGCGCCTGCGTGGGCGACGCCGCCGTCGACGCCGTCGACTGGGCGATCTGGCAGGCCGACTCCCTGGAGGAGGTCGAGCGGCGGGTCGCGCTGCTGTCCTCGCGCCTGGAGGTGCCCGGCGACCGGCTGCTCGCCTGGTGCCGCGCCTGCGCGCCCCTGTTCGCCGTGGCCGCCGCCAACCGCGGGCGCGCCGACACCCCCCACTTCGCCATGCTGATGGCCCTCGCCGACAGCTGATTCCCGGACACCGCCGCTTTCGGCGGGCGGCGGGCCCCGCGCGGCCCGCCGCCCGCCGAGAGCCGCCCATCGAGCGGCTTGGGCCCCGCGCCGCGCAGGGCCGGGCCGGTGCAGGTCAGCGGGTCTTGGGCCCGGGTGTTCGCCCGGCGGTGGGGCGGCGTTCAACGGCGGTGCAGCGCCGCGTCGCATCCGGCCGGAAGGGTTCTGCCCCGGCCCTGCCGGCGCCCCCGACACCCGCGCACCCCCGGCCGCCCGCGCCCACCCCAGGAGTCCCCCGATGCGACGAACCGCCCCCCTCCGCCGCCGGCCGGCCCTCGCCGCCGCCCTGCTCCTGCTCGCGCTGCTGGTGCCCGCGGCCCCGGCCGCGGCCGACGACCGCCACCCCGGCCGCGGCGGCGAGGAGTCCCTGGTCGAGACCCCCTGGGTCATCGCGCACCGCGGCGCCTCGGCCTACCGGCCCGAGCACACCCTGGCCGCCTACCGGCTGGCCGTCCGCCAGCGCGCCGACGTCATCGAGCCCGACCTGGTGCCCACCAGCGACGGCCACCTGATCGCCCGCCACGAGAACGAGCTGGGCGGCACGACCGACGTGGACGAGCGCCCCGAGTTCGCCGACCGCCGCACCACCAAGGTGATCGACGGGGTCCGCGTCACCGGCTGGTTCGCCGAGGACTTCACGCTGGCCGAGATCAAGACGCTGCGCGCCGAGGAGCGCATCCCCGACATCCGCCCGCGCAACACCCGCTACGACGGCCGCTACGAAATCCCCACCTTCGAGGAGGTGCTGGAGGTCTGGGAGCAGGGCCGCCGCCGCAACCGGGACCTGCTGCTGATCCCCGAGCTCAAGCACGGCGGCTACTTCGACTCCATCGGGCTGGACACCGAGGCGATGCTGGCCGCGACCCTGCGCGAACGCGGCCTCGACGGCCGCCGCTCCCCGGTGATCGTGCAGTCCTTCGAGCCCGGCAGCGCCCGCGAGGTGGACCGGCTCGTGGACGTCCGCGTCGTGCAGCTGATCAGCGGTGCGCAGCGGGAGCTGACGACCCCCGGAGCGCTGGACGAGGTGGCCGAGTACGCCGACGCGATCGGCCCCGACCTGCGCTGGGTGCTGCCGATCGGCGCCGACGGCCGGGCCGACGAGCCCACCCCGCTGGTGGCCGACGCCCACGACCGGGGCCTGCTGGTGACGCCCTACACGCTGCGCAGCGAGAACGCCCACCTGCCCGACGGCTACGACATCGGCGCGGACCCCACGCGCTACGGCGACTACCTCGACTACTACGTGGCGGTCTACGCCACCGGGGTCGACGGCGTGTTCAGCGACAACCCCGACCACCTGTACCGGGCGCGCGAGGCCTACGAGCGCGCCCAGCGGCGGCCCTAGCGGTCGCGTGCCGCCCGGTGCGGCCGGCGCCCCCCTCCGGCGGCCGGCCCGCCGGGGCGCCCCCGGCCCCGACGGGCCCGCGGCCCCGCTCAGCCGTCCTTCTCGAACCGGTAGCCCATGCCCGCCTCGGTGATCAGGTAGCGCGGGTGGGCGGGGTCGGGTTCGAGCTTGCGGCGCAGCTGGGCCATGTAGACCCGCAGGTAGTTGGTCTCGCTCTGGTAGTTGGGGCCCCACACGTCGTGCAGCAGCCGGCGCTGGCTGACCAGCCGCCCGGCGTTGCGCGCCAGCACCTCCAGGATGTGCCACTCGGTGGGGGTCAGCCGGACCTCGGAGTCGCCGCGGGTGACCCGCTTGGCCCCCAGGTCCACGGTGAACGCGGCGGTGGCCACCACCGGGGCCTCCTCGACGTGCACCGAGCGGCGCTGCGCCGCGCGGATGCGGGCCAGCAGCTCGTCCATGCCGAAGGGCTTGGTGACGTAGTCGTCGGCGCCGGCGTCCAGGGAGCGGACCTTCTCGCTGGAGGAGTGCCGCGCCGACAGCACGATGATCGGCACCGAGGTCCATCCGCGCAGGCCCTCGATGACCTCGCCGCCCTCCATGTCGGGCAGGCCCAGGTCCAGCAGCACGACGTCGGGCGGCTGCTTGGCGGCGGCCTGGAGCGCCGACGCGCCGTCGGTGGCGGTGTCGACGTCGTAGCCCCGCGCCCGCAGGTTGATCCGCATGGCGCGGATGATCTGCGCGTCGTCGTCCACGACCAGGGTCCGCATCTCACACCTCGGTGTCAGGGGCGCCCAGGGGCCCGTGGTGGGTGTCGGCACCGCCGCCCGGTGCCTGCGCCGCCTCGGCGCCGGCGGGCGCGGCCCCGCCCGGCGCGGGGTCGGTGGGGCTGGTGTGCAGGGTGAACACCATGGTCAACCCGCCGCCCGGGGTGTCCTCGGCGATCAGGGTACCGTCCATGGCCTCGGTGAACCCGCGCGCCACCGCCAGTCCCAGGCCGATCCCGGTGCCGCGCGGGGCGTCGCCCAGCCGCTGGAACGCCTCGAAGATGCGGTCCTTGTGCTCGTCGGGCACGCCGGGGCCGTGGTCGGCCACCCGCAGCTCCACGGTGTCGCCCAGGGCGCTGGCCGCCAGCAGGATCGGCGGGCTGTCGGGCGGGTTGTGCCGGGCGGCGTTCTGCACCACGTTGGCCACGGCCCGCTCCAGCAGCCCGGCGTCGGCGCGCACCCGCGGCAGGTGGTCGGGGACGTCCACGCACACGGTGTGCGGCGGGATGCCGATGAGGGTGGCCGGCACGACCTCCTCCAGTCCCACCGCGCGGATCTTGGGCTGGACGGTGTCGGTCTGCAGCCGGCTCATGTCCAGGAGGTTGCCCACCAGGCCGTTGAGCCGGTCGGTGGACTCCTCGATGTTCTCCAGCAGTTCGGCGCGGTCGGCCTCGTCGAGTTCGATGTCGACCGAGCGCAGGCTGGACACGCTGGCCTTGATGGAGGTCAGCGGGGTGCGCAGGTCGTGGGAGACCGCGGCCAGCAGCGCGGTGCGGATCTTGTTGCGCGCGGCCTGGCGCTTGGCCTCGGCGGCGTCGTGGGCCAGGCGCTGGCGCTCCAGGGCGATCCCGATGTGGGTGGCGAACGCCCCGAGGATGCGCCGGTCGGCGGCGGGCAGCACGTGGCCGCGCAGCGCCAGCGCCAGGGAGTCGCTGACCGACACCAGGGCGTCGGCCTGGTCGGGCGAGGCGCAGGGCCCCTCGCCGACGCTCTCGACCCGGGTCCAGGCGCCGTCGTCCTCCTGGCGCAGCAGCGCCACCGAGCGCTGGCCGAAGGTCTCGCGGATGCGGCGCAGCAGCGCGGGCAGCGGCTCCTGGCCGTCGATGACGCTGCTGGCCAAGAGGCTCAGCGTGCTCGCCTCGGCCTTGGACCGGCTGGCCTGCAGCGCGCGGCGCTTGGCGAGGTCGACCACGAACGCCACCAGCACGCCCACCAGGATGAACGCGGCCAGCGCGACGGTGTTGTCGGTGCTGTGGACCGACAGCCCGTACAGCGGCGGGGCGAACAGCAGGTCCAGCAGCAGGGTGCTCCACACCGCGCCCACCAGCGCCGGCCACAGCCCGCCGACCATGGCGGCGGCGATGGTCGCGACGAAGAACACCGGGACGTGGGCGGCGAGCCCGATGCCGTCGGCGGGCGGCAGCCGCATGGCCGCCGCCAGCAGCACCGGCCCGAGCAGGCCGATGGCCCAGCCCGAGACGTGGCGGGCGCGGCTGAGGCTGCCGGCCAGCGGCGGCAGCAGGTTGCGGCCCCGGCCGACCTCCTCGTGGGTCACGATGTGCACGTCGATGTCGCCGGACTCGCGCGCCACCGTGGCCCCCACGCCCGGCCCGAAGGCGTACTGCCAGCTGCGCCGCCGGGAGGAGCCCAGCACGATCTGGGTGGCGTTGACGCCCCGGGCGAACTCCAGCAGCGCGGTGGGGATGTCCTTGCCGATCACCTGGTGGTAGGTGCCGCCGAGTTCGGCGAGCAGGCGGCGCTGCTCGGCCATCACGTCGGGCAGCGGGTGGGCGAGGTTGTCGCCGGAGACCACGTGCACGGCCATGAGGTGGCTGGGCTGGGGGCGGCCCCCGCGCGAGCGGGCGGCCACGCGGGCGGCGCGGCGGATCAGGGTCTCGCCCTCGGGGCCGCCGGTCAGCGCGACGACGACGCGTTCGCGGGCCTCCCAGGTCTGGCGGATCTTGTGCTCGCCCCGGTAGTGGGCCAGGCCCTCGTCCACGCGGTCGGCCACCCACAGCAGGGCGAGTTCGCGCAGCGCGGTGAGGTTGCCCTCGCGGAAGTAGCTGGAGAGGGCGGCGTCGATCTTCTCGGCGGGGTAGATGTTGCCGTGGGACATCCGCCGGCGCAGCGCGTGCGGCGACATGTCGCACAGCTCGATCTGGTCGGCGCGGCGCACGATCTGGTCGGGGATGGTCTCGCGCTGGCGCACGCCGGTGATGCGCTCGACCACGTCGTTCAGCGACTCCACGTGCTGGATGTTGAGCGTGGTGATGACGTCGATGCCGGCGTTGAGCAGCTCCTCGACGTCCTGCCAGCGCTTGGCGTTGCGGGTGCCGGGGGCGTTGGTGTGGGCGAAGTCGTCCACGACGGCCACGCGGGGCGCGCGCGCCAGGAGGGCGTCGAGGTCGAGCTCGCCGGGCGCGCCGTCGACCCGCGCGCGCGGCAGGACCTCCAGGCCCTCCAGGAGTTCGGCCGTGCGCGGGCGGTCGCGGGTCTCGGCCAGGCCCACGACGACGTCGGTTCCGCGCTCCCGCCGGCGCCGCGCCTCGCTCAGCGCGGAGTAGGTCTTGCCCACGCCGGGGGCGGCGCCCAGGTAGATGCGGAGCTTGCTACGTGCCACGCACCCATTCTTAGCCGACGCGGCAAGTGGCGCAGGTCATGCGGGGGTCACGCGGGGGCGGAAGACGGTGCGCGCGCCGGGGGAGGGGGCGGCGGAGGGCCGCGGCGCGCGGCGGCGGGGCGCTCGCCCGGGGGCGTCGCGGGTGTGCCGCCCGGGTGGGCCGTCCGGTTCCCCTGTGTTCGTGTAGGCGACACGTCGGGGTGGCATAACTACGACGACCACGCCGCCCGCTACGACGCCCACCACGACGCCCCGCCCGGGCCTCCGGCCGCCAGCTCGCGCCCGGTCCGCCCGGCCGCGCGGACCCGACCCGCCCCCCGGTTATCGCCCTTCGCCCCACGCGCCCACGAGGAGCCGCCATGGCCGGCCAGCCGCCGTATCCGCCGCAGGGTCCAGGTCCGTCCCCCGAGCCGGGGGAGCGCGGCGCCCCGGGCGGCGCGGACTTCCCCGGAGCGCCCGGCGGGCCGGTGCCCCCGGGGTGGGGCGGGCCGGGCGCGCCCGGGCCCGCGGGCGGCGGGCGGCCCGGCCGGGCGCCTGGGCCGCTGGCGCCGGCCGCCCGGTGGTGGCTCGTCGGCGGCGTGGGGATCGGCGGGGCGGTGGCGCTGGCGGTGGTCGGCGGCATCCTGTGGAGCCTGACCGCGCCGGGGCCGCCCTACACCGTCCTGGCCGACTGCCGCGGCCTGCTGCCGCCCGAGGCCATCACCGAGATACCGGAGCTGGCCGGGGGCAGCGTCGAGGGCGAGGCGCTGGGCGCGGGCGAGACCGCCGAGGCGGCCGTGCTCCAGCAGGTGGAGTGCTGGTCGGTCAACGACGACGAGGACGCATCGGGGCTGATGACCGTCAGCCTGCGCCGCTACGGCCCCCAGACCCGGGAGTCGGAGTACGTCACCCTCCAGCGCGCGCTCGACCGGGAGCGGCGGGAGCTGACCGGCGGCCTGGCCGAGGAGGAGGCGTCGGCGCGGCACGTCGAGATCGCCGACGGCGTGGTGGCCGACATCCGGCTGCGCTCGCTGGGCCTGGGCCAGGACGGCTACGCCGCGGTGTTCTCCAACGCCGAGGACGACTACGGCACCTACGACGACATGGACAGCTGGGCCGTGGCGCACTTCTACGACCGCAACGTGATGGTGCAGATCATGTACCAGGGCGCGGCCGACATGCCGCCGGAGGCCAAGCTGGACACCGCCACGGCGATCGCGGAGCTGGTCGACCGCCGCCTGGGGGAGACCGCGCAGACGGCGTGAGCGCCGGGCGGCGGGGCCATGGCCCCGCCGCCCGGGCGCGCGGGGGCGCCGCTAGCGGGTGGGGTCCAGGGCGAGCTTGCCGACCGTGGCGCGCGAGCGCAGGTCCTCGTGGGCGCGGCGGGCCTGCTCCAGCGGGTACTCGCCGCCCTTCACCACACGCAGCCGGCCCGCGCGCACCAGGTCGAACAGCTCCGCCATGGCCCGGCGCACCACGTCGGCGGGCAGGGCGAAGGCGTGGCTGAGCCACATGCCGCTGACCGTGGTGGAGTGGCGCAGCAGCGCGGGCAGGTCCACCGGCGAGGGCGCCTCGCGCGAGGCCATGCCGTAGAAGGCGAGGCGGCCGAAGGGCGCCAGGGCGCGCAGGCTCTGGTCGGTGATCCGCCCGCCGGTCATGTCCAGCACGGCGTCGACCCGGCGGCCGCCGTTGGCCTCGCGCAGCGCCGCCGTCATGTCCTCGGCGCGGGAGTCCACGGCCGCGTCGGCGCCCAGCTCCAGCGCCAGCCGGCGCTTGTCCTCGGTGCCGGCGGTGGCGATGACCCGGCCCGCGCCGAAGGCCTTGGCCAGCTGCACCGCGAGGGAGCCCACCCCGCCGGCGGCGGCGTGCACCACCACGGACTCGCCCTCGGCCAGGTGCACGTTGCGGCGCAGCAGCACCCAGGCGGTGGCGCCCTGGACGAGCATGGCCAGGGCCGTGACGGCGTCGACATCGTCGGGGACGTCGTAGACCATGGCGCGGGCGGCGGCGGCGCGCTCGGCGTAGCCCCCGCCGTCGAGCATGGCCGCCACCCGCCGGCCCTCGGGCGTGCGCCCGACCACCTCGCTGCCCGGGACCAGCGGCAGCGAGGTGGCGGCCACGTAGCTGTCCTCGGTGCGGTGGGTGTCGGCGTAGTTGACCCCGGCGCGCTCGACCTCGATCAGCACCTCGTCGGGGCCGGGCCGGGGGTCGGGCACCTCGGCGAGGCGCAGCACCTCCGGGCCGCCGAACTCGGTGATCTGGATCGCTCGCACTTGGCTGCCTCCCGTGGTCGCGCTGAGGGCGGACCGACCGCCCGGTATGTCGCGTCGAGCCTAGTCGCCGCCTCCGCGCCGGTCCACGGTGGGGTCAGCCGCGTGGCGGCAGGCCGGGGAAGCGGGGCGGCCGCTTGTCGAGGTAGCTGCCCACGCCCTCGGCGAAGTCGGGTCCGGCGAAGGACTCCGCCATGAGGTCGGCGGCCTCGTCGGCGGCGGTGGCGAAGTCGCTCTGGGCGGCGCGCAGCACCTGGCGCTTGATGACGGCCATGGACCACGGCGAGCAGGAGGCGGCCAGCGTGCGGGCGTAGTCGAGGGCGTCGACCACCACGTCCTCGCGCGGGCACGCGAAGTCGACCAGCCCGATCCGCGCGGCCTCCTCGCCCAGTACCACGCGCGAGGACAGCAGCAGGTCCAGGGCGCGGCCCCGGCCGACCAGGCGGGGCAGCAGCCAGGCCGCGCCGTACTCGGCGGACAGTCCGCGCATGCTGAAGGACGTGGTGAGCTTGGCGTCGGCGGCGGCGAACCGGACGTCGGCGAACAGGGCCAGTACCAGGCCCACCCCGGCGGCCGGGCCGTTGAGGGCGGCGATGACGGGCTTGCGCAGTTCGGCGGGCAGCGCCAGCGCGCGGCCGTCGACCCGGACCTCCCGGCCGCTGATGGCGCTGAGCGCGGCCATGTCGGCGCCCGCGCAGAAGGCGCGGCCGGCGCCGGTGATCAGCACGGCGCGCACCTGGGGGTCGTGGTCGGCCGCGCGCAGCAGCGCGCTCAGCCGGTCGGCCATGGCCGGGGTCCAGGCGTTGAGCCGGTCGGGGCGGTTCAGGGTGAGCCGCAGCACCCCGGAGTTGAGGTCGCTGAGCACGGGGTCCTCGGCGGTGCCCTCGGCGCCTTCGACGGCCTCGTTGTCCTCGCCGTCCTTGACGTCCTCGGCGCCGCGAGCGGTGCCGGCGGGGTCGGGTGCCTCGGTCATGTCGCCTCCTGGGTCGCGGTGGGATCGCGGTGGAAAAGGGCGGTCGGCCGCGGGACGGAAGGCGCGTGGCGTACAACCAACGGCGGTCTCCCACATCTCGGACAAGTCGGGTAGATTCCCCCTGGGCGTCGTTTATTTCGGCATCGTGGTCCCGCGCACGGTGAGAGGGAGCCTTCCCGTGTCAACTGTACGAACACGGATTTACACCGACGATACGCACCAGTTCTGGTCGCAACTGGGCAAGGTGGCTCTCCTCGGTCTCACCCTCTTCGCCGGTTGCGCTCTGTTCGGGGTCCGCGACGCCATACTGTGGATCAGTTCCGGGCTCTCGGTGTGCTTCCTGGCCGCACTGGTCCTGCTGCTGTGGCGCAGCCGCGTCCGCCACGGCCAGACCAGCTTCGTGTTCGACGGCTCCGTGCTGCTGTACCGGCGCTGCCGCAGGCGCCTCCTGGAGTCCAAGTCCTTCGACCTCAAGGACCTGGTGGCCGTGCAGCTGCGGATGCGCGCCGACAGCATCCAGGCGCTGGACTTCGGGTTCGAGGACCGCATGCCGCCGGAGCTGGTGATCCGCACCGTCAACGGCGAGCCCGAGAGCTTCCGGGTGCTCGCGCTGGACATCGAGGGCCGCACCGAGCTGGCGGGGTTCTTCGCCGAGGTGTGCCGCAGCGCGGGCATGGAGCGCAAGGGCGTGGAGGAGCAGGGCCTCACCACAACCCTGCGCTGGCGCCACCCCGCCCGGCACGACTACGCCCGCTTCTAGGCGGGGCGGGCGCCCTCACCGGCCGGAGGGGCGAACTCCCCGAGGAGCGCGGTGGCGTCGTCGTGCGCCTTGCCGCGCACCACTCCCCGGCGGCGCTCCTCCGCGCGCACCCAGGCGACCAGCGCCTCGGGGCCGTCGTCGGCCAGTCGGCGCCACACGTGCGTCCAGGGGTGGCCGAAGTACTCCGCCAGCCGCGCGCAGCCGTCGGTGAGCAGGGCGAAGCGCCGGCCCGGCGCCAGCCCGACGAGCGCGCGGTGGGCGGCCTCGGGCACCGCGCCGGCCACCCAGAACCCGCCCTCGGCGTTGCGGTGCGCGCGCACGAGGGCGCGGGTGTAGGGGCGGCCGCCGGGCAGGCGCTCCACGCGGTCGTCGGTGACGGCGCGGACCCCGCCGCCGGGCTCGGGCAGCAGCACCGTGCAGTCGGCCAGGACCAGGTACTCCAGCCGGGCGGAGCCGTCGCGGGCGGGGCGCGCCACCGCCGCCGTGGCCGAGGGGCTGTCGGGGTTGCCCAGGTCGCAGCCGCCGCCGTGGGCGCCGCGGGTGCGCTCGATCGCGGCCGCCAGGCAGTCGGGCAGGGACGCGGGGCGCTCGGCCGCCAGTTCGGCGGCCAGCGCCGCCGCCAGCCGGTCCACCAGCCACGCCACGCCGTGGCGGCACCCGGTGTCGACGTCCGGCGGGGCCGTGGCGCCGTCGAGGACGAACGCCCAGTCGGTGCCCGCCGCCGCGCGGTCCTCGTTCACGGCGCCCTGGCCCTGCTCACTGGCGATGCGCATCAGCACGCGGCGAGCCTACCGGCAGCCGGGCGCGCGGCGGGGGTCGGCGGGTGTGCCGGGGAGAGGTGGGGGTGCCGCGGGGGTCGGCGGGTGTGCGGAGGAGAGGTGGGCGCGCGGCCGGCCGGGGAGAGGGCGGCCGGCCGCGCGCGGGTCAGACCTCGGCGAGGCCGAACCCGGTGAAGCGGATCAGGTCGGACATGGTGAACTCGCCCGGCCGCGCGGAGGGCAGCGTGGGGGTCCAGCCGGGGTCGGTGCTCAGGTAGGACGACGGGTCGGCGGCGAGCAGGCCGAGGAACACCTCGGCCACGATCCGGCCGCCCACCGGGCCCAGGTGCCGGCCGCCCGCCAGCACCTCGGCCTCGCGCAGCACGTAGTACCACAGCGGCGCCCCTCCGCGCCGGGGCAGGCCCAGGTCGGCGTGGGAGAGCGGCTCCAGGCCCATCGCGCCCGCCACCGCCTGGCCCGAGGGCAGTCCCAGCTGGACACCCCGGGTGAGGTTGCGCTCGACCAGGGAGGCCACACCCGCGGCCGCCTCCGGCGGCAGCTCCAGCAGCGGCGGCACGATGCGGGTGTCCACGGCGCGCACGGGCACGGGCGCCCGGCCCTCCTCCAGCGGGAAGAACCGCGGCCACTCGATCTGCCAGACCGGCGGCAGGATGCGGAACCCGCCCAGGTGCGACAGCGGGTCGCTCTGGCTGATGGGCTCGGGCGTGAAGATCGGCAGCGCCGGGACCGTGGTGTTGAACTTGTAGCGCGCCCGCACCAGCGAGTGGCCGAAGCGGTAGGCGGCCCCGGAGAACTCCACCGGGATGAACGGCGCGCGCCGCCAGTGGAAGAACGCGGGCACCGCCTTCTCGACGCGGCGGCCGCCGGGGACGCGCGGTTCGCGGCGCAGCACGGCGTTCAGCGTCTCCTCGCCCACGATCCGGCGCAGGAAGTCGTGCACCACGACCCACTGGTAATGCCAGCGCACGATCCGCTGCGCGAGCGTGAAGTCGTCGGGTTCGGGCACCGGCTCGGCCGCGCGCAGCTCCTCGATCCGGTCCAGCACGCTGTTGTGGAACAGCAGCATGGTGAGCTGGAGTTGGCTGACGATGATGTTCTCGTCGTTGCGCGGGTCGCCGATGAGCGCGGTCTGCTGCTCGTTGCGCGGCAGGTCCAGTTCGTCGTCGTGGCGGCCGATGAGGAAGCGGCCGGGGCGCTCGGCGTCGTAGAGGTAGGGCTGGTCGGCGGGGCCGCGCCCGTAGAGGCAGTCGAGGTCGAAGCGCGGCGTGCGGTCGCCGAGCGGATCGCCGCGTCGCCGCCGGGGGAGCCGCTGGTCCGCCGCATCGGCGGCGCGCTGGTCGAGGCCGCGGCCGCCCTGGCGGGCGGGGGCGAGGACGACCCCGAGCGGGACCGCGACCGCGACCTTCTGCTGGCCCGGCTGCGGCTGATGATCTCCACGCCCGCCCTGCGCGCCCGGCACCTGGACAGCAACGTCGCGCTGCAGCAGGCCATCGTGGACGCCCTCGGCGCCGAGGCCGAGGGCCCTGAGGCGGCGTTCCGCGCCCACGCCGCGGCCGGCGCCTGCCTGGCCGCCCTGCACACGGCCCTGGTCCGCTGGGCGGAGGAGGACGGACGCCCGCACCTGCCCGAGTTGATAGGCCAAGCCCTCGCCGCCGCATTCGGCGACGGTGCGGTGGGTCGATAAGGCGGCGGGGAGACGAGGGGCCGCGGCGGCGCCCACCGGGCTCCGAGATGTGGGCGGGGGTAGGGGACGGAGCACCAAAGGCCACCGGACGAACGGGCAGGCGACGCCTTCCGCACCTGGGGGGAGGGGGCCGAGGCAAGTGACGGAGCGCCAAGGGCGGCGGGTGGCCGGGGTGGGCGACCACTGGTCCGGGCTCAGGGGTGCGGGGGCGACGAGGCGCCGAGGGTGGCGGGTGGCTGGGGGAGGCGGCCGCCGAGTCCGTGGGCGGAGGGCTGAGGTGGTGACGAGGGCAGGGGGCAAGCAGGGTCCAGGCCCGCGCCCACCGCCGATCGGGGCGGATGGCCGGGGCGGCGGCGAGGGCGGCGAGGGCGGCCGGTGGCCAGGGCGGCGGCCACCGGCCCGGGGGTCAGGGGTGGGGGAGGCGACGGGGCGGGGAGGGCGGCCGGAGATGCGGGTCAGCGTCTTCCGTGATGCGGGCGGGCGGGTGGCTGCGGTGAGCGATGCGGCACCAAGGCAACCGGACGGCCCGGCGGGCGCGCCCGGCCCCGGAAGGCGGCGGCCCTTCGCGGCTCCAGTGGCGGGGGCAGCGGCAGGGCCAGGTCCTGCGCCCGCCGGTACCGCCACGAGTGCGCGGCGGCGTGCCCGCCGGAGCCCCGAACCGGACATAAGGGAGCACGAACCCCCTGCGATCTCACAGGGCGAGACGAAAACCGGGCCTTTCGCGACGATCTGGCATCCCCGGTCGCCCCTGCGACCGCCAGTGCGAGATCGCCGCCCCAAGAAACGGGCATCGCGGGCATATGGCCACGGCGCCGCACCCTGCCGTCTCACCATGTGGTCACCCTGGCGTTCACGGCGCCCCTCAGTGGCCCCCTCCACCTCCTTTCGGGGGGACGAAACGGGCATTCCGTCATGAAACTCCGCGATAGATGCGGACGATCTACGGTTTTCCGCTGCCCGCACTCCACCACACCGCACAGCGGGCACCCGGGGCCTCCACCCCATTGCGCCCGGGCGCCTGATCATCCCATCCGCGCCGATCCATGGACCGCCCCGCCCTCACCACAACCGGTGAGGAGCGGCCCGGGTGACGCCGCCCCGTCCCACCTGGCTCGTCGCTGCCTTGGGCACCCGTCCCGACGTTCGGTCGCCGCTGCCTCGGACCCGCGCCGCGACCCGGTGGCCCGTCGCCACCCCGACCGCACGCCCCGATCGCGGGTGAGTGCGGGCCGAGCCGCCGCCTGCCGTTGCCGCCCCGTCGCCACGCTGACCACGTGCCCGGATGGTCGACTCCCGCGGGCCCGGACCGGCGCTTCACCTCGCTGCCCGTTGCCGCCTTGGCCGTCCGCCCCGAGGAACGGTGGTCGAGGGCCTGGACCCGCCGCGGCCTTGGCGCCTCGTCGCTGCCTTGGCCATCCGCTCTGATGGCCGTTGATCGCCGCCCCGGACACGCGCCCCCGCTTCGTCGCCCCGACCGCCCTCGGCCCCGGCCGCCGGTCGGTGCCGGCTGTGCCGACCGGTGACAAGGCGCGGGGCGGGCGACGCGTTCGCGCGTCGCCCGCCCCGTCCGGGGTGCGGTGTGTCCTAGCTGCGGCGAGGGCGGGTGCCCGGCAGGATGCCCTCGGCGCGGATCGTCGTGACCAGGGGCGCGGTCAGTTCGGCCAGGCGGCGGCAGCCGTCCTCACCGATGGCGGCGAAGGCCGGGACCGACAGCGTGTCGGTGCGGCCCTCCAGTTCGCTGCGCAGGGTGCGCCCGGCGTCGGTGAGCACCGGGGCGCCGTCCTCGCCCGTCGCCACCCAGCCCTGCTCGACCGCGCTCGCCACCCCGGCCTCCCACTCCTCGTCGGACCAGCCGCGCGTGCGGCGCAGCGTGGAGGCCCGCGCCCCGCCGGCCGCCGCGTAGGTCACCAGCGCCTCCAGCGGTCCGACGCCGGAGGTGAGGAGCGTGGCCACGTGGCCGTCGCCGCGGAACTCCCGCAGCAGCGTGGCCGCGTGCCACAGCACGTTGTGCGGCTCCTCTGGCCAGTCGAGGGCTGCGTGGGCCGCGAACAGCGGGCGGCCCTGGGGGTGCTCGGCCGCCGCCAGCGCGGCCGTGCGGGCGAGGTCGGCGGCCTCGCGGAGGCCGGCGGAGCCGACCGTCTCGACACCCAGGATGCGGCGCAGCGCGGTGTCGGCGACCGCGTGCCGGGCCTTCAGCACCGACTCGGGCGCGGCGACCGACCAGGCGTGCGGGATGACCGAGGAGACCAGCGCGGGGCTGAAGTTGTAGAAGGTCGCGGCCACGGTCTGCGGCCCGGCCGGGCCCAGCGGGGCTGAGCGCGAGGCGAAGTAGCCCATGCCCACCGGCTCCAGGCCGATGCCGGTGTACTGCTCGGCCGCCTCGGGGGCGAAGTAGACGACGAGGTGGATCGGCTCCACCGCAGCCCACGCCGCACGGGCGAGGTCGGGGGAGAGGGCTGTTGCGCGGGTCATGTCGGCCGCCTTTCGTTCGGTCGGACCGCCGTGGCGCACGGCAGGGGGTGCGGCGCGGGAACGCCGTCCGCACCGCAAGGCTAGACAACGGCGCCCCGGAGTCCGGGCGGCCCCTGCCCGATGGGTGCGGCCGGTGACGCGCGGGCGGACTCCGGTATGGGCGGGCGGACGGGGTGCCTGGGGCCGGGGCCGAGCGCCCTTGCCCCACCGCAGGGCAGCCGGCGCCCAGCCGTCGTGTGTCGGCGGCCCAGCAGGAGGGCGGCCGACGCTCCCGGCGCGGTTGGTCCGGGGACGGTGGCCCCGATCGGCGGGCGGTCCGCCACCTGGGATCAGGGTCCGGGCGGCCGAAGGCGGCCGGTGCTCCACGGAAGCGGCCCCCAGCGGACCGGCTCCGGTTCGGCGCCGGTTGGAGCGCATGGAGACCGGGGCCGGGCCCTTTTGCCCGGCCGCAGGCGGCTCCCCGCGTCCCCGCCGGTGGCCCCGCCTGGCCGCTGGGCGGTGTCCTCCCCACGGAGGGGCGCATCGCCACCGTCCTCTCCGCTGACGGGGAGGCGGGCGCCTCGCATTACCAAAGGTCCGGCTGCGGTCGGGCGCCGCGGGACGGCCTGCGCTGCGCCGGTTGGCGCCGGGCGGCTCCCACGCTCCCGAGGCGGACGGCGCCGTCGGCTTCCGGCCGCCGGCGGATGGTCCCGGCCCCGGTCGGTGGGCGGTGTCCGCCCCATGGGCGGGCGGCACGGTCCTCCTCGCCGACGGAGGGTGGTACGCAGCGCACCGCCGGAGGACGGGCGGTCGGCCCGCCCTGGGGGCCGGGAGCGGCCCTCAGCGGTTGGTTACCCATCGGTATTGACACCGACCGGTCGGTTTGCGTAGGAACGGACGGAGGCCGGTGCGCGGTGGTCGCACATCCCCCACACCCCCGACGTAGGGAGCGCGTTATGCAGGCAGAGGCCACGACCGTCCACGGCCGGGTGCGCGGAGCCGTGGAGGGTGGGATCGCCGTCTTCCGCGGTATCCCCTACGCCGCCGCGCCGCGCGGGGTCGACCGGTTCGGCGCTCCCCGCCCGGTCGAGCCGTGGACGGGCGTGCGCGAGGCGGTGGAGTACGGCCCCACCGCGCCGCACCCGCCCTATCTCGGTGCCATAGCCGACGCCCTTCCCGAGCGCCGCATCCCCGGCTCCGACTACCTCAACCTCAACGTGTGGACGCCCGGCACCGGCGAGCGCGGGCTTCCGGTGATGGTCTACGTCCACGGCGGCGCCTTCACCAACGGCTCGGGCGCCGAACCCGGGTACGACGCCGCCGCGTTCGCCCGCGACAGGGTCGTCGCCGTCACCTTCAACTACCGGCTGGGCGCCGAGGGCTTCGCCCACCTGGCGGGCGCGCCCGCCAACCGCGGCCTGCTCGACCAGATCGCGGCGCTGGAGTGGGTGCGCGACAACATCGCCGCGTTCGGCGGCGACCCCGGCCGCGTCACCGTCTTCGGGGAGTCGGCGGGCGCCATGAGCGTCGTCACGCTGATGGCGGTGCCGCGCGCCCGCGCGCTGTTCCACCGGGCGATCGCCCAGTCCGGCGCCGGGCACACCGTGCAGCACCCCGAGGACGCTGCCCAGGTCGCCCGCGTGCTCGCCGAGCGCCTGGGCGTGCCGCCCACGCCCGACAGCCTGGCCGAGGTTCCGGTCAAGGCCCTGCTGGAGGAGCAGGTGGGGATCGACATCGAGATCCGGGGCCGCGCCGCCCGCGGCACCTGGGGCCCGCGGCTGCGGCGCACCGGCGCGCTGCCGTTCGCGCCCGTGGTCGACGGCGTACTGCTCACGCGCCGCCCGATCGAGGCGCTGCGCGCGGGCGAGGGCGCGGACGTCGACCTGCTGATCGGCACCACCAGCGAGGAGTACCGCCTCTTCCTGGTGCCGCCGGGCATCCTGCCCGCCATCGGCGCCGACCGCCTCGCCGCCGAGGCGCGCCGCCTGGGCCTGCCCGAGGAGGCCGCCGCCGTCTACGCCGAGGAGTGCGGCGGCACGCCCGGCGACGCCTACTCCGCGCTGTGCACCGACGCGGTCTTCCGGATCCCCGCCTACCGCGCGCTGGAGGCCCGCGCCGCCGCCGGCGGACGCAGCCACGCCTACGAGTTCGCGTGGCGCTCACCGCGCTTCGACGGCGCGCTGGGCGCCTGCCACGCGCTGGAGATCCCGTTCGTGTTCGACAACCTCGGCGACGGACGAACGCTGGCCGGGCCCGATGCGCCGCAGGAGTTGGCCGACGCCATGCACCGCGCCTGGATCGACTTCGCGGTGAGCGGCGACCCCGGTTGGCCGCGGTGGAACCCCACCGACCGCGTGTTCATGCGCTTCGACCACCCCGAGACGGGGCAGGTGCGCGACCCCGGCACCCGCACCCGGCTGCTGTGGGAGGGGCTGGCCGGCTGACGGGGCGCCGGCCGCGGTCGTCGGTGTCGCCGGCGCGGCCCCGGCGCCGTGGGGCCCTACCGGGGCACCGCCGGCGGCGGCACGTGGCCGGGGGAGCCGGGCCACACCACGGGGCGGTCGGGGTTCTCGGCGGCGCGGCGCTGGGCGTCCAGCACGGTCGCCTCGGCCGCCGCGCGGTCCTGCCAGCCGCGGACCTCCGAACTCTTGCCCGGCTCCAGCCGCTTGTAGATGTCGAAGAAGTGCTTGATCTGGTTGATCTGGAGTTCGGGGATGTCGCGCAGGTCGCGCACGTGCTCCAGCCGGGGGTCGCCCGCCGGCATGCACAGCACCTTGGCGTCGGGGCCGCCCTCGTCGCGCATCCAGAACACCGCCACCGGCCGCACGCGCACCACACAGCCGGGGAAGGAGCGCCGCTCCAGCGGGACCATGGCGTCCAGCGGGTCGCCGTCCTCGGCCAGGGTGCCGGGGAAGTAGCCGTAGTCGGCCGGGTACTGCGTCGAGGTGAACAGGTGGCGGTCCAGCCGGATGCGGCCGACCGAGTGGTCCATCTCGTACTTGTTCTGCGATCCCTGCGGGATCTCGACCACCATGTCGAGTTCCATGCCTGCCCTCCTCGTCACCGGCCTCGGGACGGCGCCGCGCCGGTCCCGGTCGCGCATACACCCGCACGCTACCCCGGCGCGCGCCGCCGCGCCCGCGCGGGGCGGCCCGCCGCGCCCGACCCCCGCCCCGGCGTGCGCGGGGAGTGAGAGCGCGGCGACGGAGCGCCGACCCCGCCCTCCGCCACAGGGAGTGACGCACGTAACATCCTGCGGCGGGGCCACGTCACCCGCGCCCGCGCCCGTACCCGCGGGCACGCGGCGCGCGGGCGGCGGTGCGGCCCCGGCCACCCGCCGCGGCGGCGCCCCGCCCGCCGCCGCGGCACGGGACGCGGCGGGGTGGAACGGAGGTCGCTGTGGCCCCATCATCGGACAAACCGGTCCGGGAGCCCATACGCAAGCCGTGGATCTGGATCGTCCTCGCCCTCCTCCTGCTGGCGGGCGTGCCGCTGTACTGGCCGCCGGGCACCGTCGAGCCGATCGTGCTGGGCCTGCCGCTGTGGGCGCTGGTCACCGTGGGCTCCTCGGTCGTGCTCAGCGCCTACCTGAGCTGGCTGTGCCTCACGCAGTGGTCGATGGTCGAGGAGCAGGAGGAGCGCGAGGAGCGGGAGAGGCGCGCGGAGCGCGGAGGCCACGGGGAGGGCGGCGCATGAACGACCTCGCGTTCGCGGGCGCGCCGGGGATCGCGGTTTTGGTGGCCTACGCCGTGATCATGCTGGCCATCGGGTTCTGGGTGAGCCGCAGCCGCCCCGGGGTTCGCGACACCCTGGACAACTACTACCTGGCCGGCCGCCACCTCGGCGTCATGGTGCTGTTCTTCACCCTCTACGCCAGCCAGTACAGCGGCAACAACGTGGTGGGCTACGCGCCGGCCGCCTACCGCATGGGCTTCACCTGGTGGCAGTCGGTGACCTTCATGACCGCCATCATCGGCGGCTACCTCCTCTTCGCGCCGCGCCTGTACGCGGTGGCCAAGCGCGAGGGCTTCCTCACCCCCACCGACTGGCTGCTGCACCGCTTCGGCGGCCGGCGCGTGGGCCTGCTGGCGGCGCTGCTGATGCTGTGGGCCCTGGCCAACTACCTGCTGGAGCAGTTGGTGGCGATGGGCCACGGCATCGCCGGCCTCACCGGCGGCACCGTGCCCTACCAGGTGGGCGTGGTCGGGTTCGTGGTGGTGATGCTGGCCTACTCCTGGATGGGCGGCATGCGCGCGGTCGCGTTCACCGACGTCATGCAGGGTGTGGCGCTGCTGGTCGGCGTCGCCGTGATGCTGGCCGGCGGGCTGTATCTGGCCGGGGGGTCGCTGGGCGACACGGTCGCCCACGTGGTGGCCGAGGAGCCGGAGAAGGCGGCGGTGCCGCCGGTGCGGGACTCCGTCAACTGGCTGTCGATGGTGGTGATGGTGGGCATCGGCGCGGCGGTCTACCCGCACGCCATCCAGCGAATCTACGCCTCCCGCAGCGAGCGCACCCTCAAGCGGTCGCTGGCGGCCATGGCGTGGATGCCCCTCATCACCACCGGCGTGGTGTTCCTCGTCGGCTTCCTGTGCATCCGGCTGTTCCCCGGGCTGGGCGACACCGAGTCCGAGCAGCTGGTGGGCATGCTCGCCAACGAGGTCGCCGGGATCAACGTGTTCTTCGCGGCGATGATGGTGCTGCTGTTCGGCGGTGTGATCGCGGCCATCGTCTCCACCGCCGACTCCGTGCTGCTCAGCTTCTCCTCGATCGTCTCCAACGACATCTACCGCAAGGGGTTCGCGCGGGGCGGCGACGAGGGCCGGGCGCTGCTGGTCGGCAAGGCGGCCGGGATCGCCGCGGTCGCGGTGCTGCTCGCGCTGGCGTGGAACCCGCCGACGCTGCTGGTCAACATCTTCGTGCTCAAGTTCGAGCTGCTGATCCAGATCGTGCCGGCGTTCATCGTGGGCCTGTACTGGAAAGGGCTGCGCGAGGCTCCGGTGTTCTACGGCATGGCCGCCGGCGCGCTGCTCGCGGGCGGGCTGAGTCTGGCCGGGGTCGAGGACGTCTACGGGGTGCACGGCGGCCTGGTCGGGCTGGCGCTGAACGCGCTGGTGTGCGTGGCGGGGTCGCTGCTGCCGGCGCGCACGCCCGCCGCGCCCGGCGGCCGGACCGAAACCGACACCGCCGAGGCGCCCGCCGGGGGCTGAGGCGCGCCGGTGCCCGGGGCCGGACCCGCTGGAGGTCCGGCCCCGGCACCCGGCGGCGTCAGCGCCCGGCCGCGTAGCCCTGGGCGCCGCGCGGGTTGGCCGCCGCGCGCAGGACGCCCGTCTCGGGGTCGCGCGCCACCGCCGACAGGCGGCCCAGCGACCACGGGTCCGAGACCACCACGTCGTGGCCGCGCCGGCGCAGCTCGGCGATGGCGTCCTCGCCCAGGCGGGACTCCACCACGAGCTGGCCGGGCGAGATCTCGCGCGGGTAGAACGAGCTGGGCAGCCCGTTGGTGTGGAACATCGGGGCGTCGATCGCCTCCTGCAGGCCCATGCCGCCGTGCACCAGCCGCAGGAAGTAGGTCAGCGACCACTGGTCCTGCTGGTCGCCGCCGGGGGTGCCGAACGCCATCACGGCCTCGCCGTCGCGGGTGACGAGGGTGGGGGTCAGGGTGGTTCGGGGGCGCTTGCCCGGCGCGATCACGCTGGGAGAGCGCGGGTCCAGCCAGAACATCTGGCCGCGCGTGCCCAGCGGGAACCCCAGAGCCGGGATCACCGGAGAACTGGCCAGCCACCCGCCGCTGGGGGTGGCCGCGACCATGTTGCCGTGCCGGTCCACGACGTCGAGGTGGCAGGTGTCGCCGCGCTGCTCCCCGGCGCGGTCCACCGTGGGCTCGCCGCTGGTGCCCAGCGGCAACGGGGTGGTGCCGGTGAGCCGCTGCTCGGTGAGGTGGGGCGCGCGCCCGCCGGGGGAGCCGGGGCGCAGCTCCAGCGACGCCTCGGCGCCCACCAGGGCCGCGCGCTCGGCGGCGTAGCCGGGCGAGAGCAGGTCGGCCAGCGGCACGTCGGCGAACGCCGGGTCGGCGTACCACGCCTCGCGGTCGGCGAAGGCGAGCTTGGCCGCCTCGGCGACCCGGTGCACGAACTCCGCGGAGAGCACGCCGGCCCGGCCCGCCTCGGCGTCGGCGCCGGTGCCCAGGGCCTCGTGCAGGCGGAGCTGCTGGAGGAACACCGGCCCCTGCCCCCACGGGCCGGTCTTGTGCACGGTGCGGCCCGCGTAGGTGAGGCTGACGGGCTCCTCGTAGGTGGCGCTCCAGCCGGCGAGGTCGTCGGCGCTCAGCAGGGCCCGGCGCGGGACGCCCGCGCCGTCGGGGCGCGGCTGCGCGCAGAACTCCGCGATGGCCTCGGCGACGAATCCCTCGCGCCAGATCCGCCGCGCCGCGTCGATGCGCTGCTCGCGGGTGCTCCCCGCCGCCTCGGCCTCGGTGAGGACGCGCTCGTAGGTGTCGGCGAGCGCCGGGTTGGTGTGGAGGGAGTCGGCGGCGGGCGGCGCGCCGCCGGACAGCCACAGCGCGGCCGAGGAGGGCCAGTGCCGGGTGAAGACCTGCTCGACGGCGGTGACGTGGCCGACGATGTGCGGGGTGAGGGGGTAGCCGCGGCGGGCGTAGCCGATGGCCGGCTCCAGCAGGTCGCGCAGCGGCAGGGTGCCGTGGTCGCGCGCCAGCAGCAGCCAGGCGTCGAACGCGCCCGGCACGCAGGCCGGCAGCACGCCGCTGCCGGGGATCCGGTCCAGGCCGGCGAAGGCGTCGGGCGTGGCGGCGGCGGGCGCCGGCCCCTGGCCGCAGACCACGGTCGGGGTGCCTCCGGCGGCCTGGAAGATGATGGGGACCTCGCCCGCGGGCCCGTTGAGGTGCGGCTCGACCACCTGGAGGGTGAACCCGGCCGCGACGGCGGCGTCGAAGGCGTTGCCGCCGCGCTCCAGGACCGACATGGCGACACCGGTGGCCAGCCAGTGGGTCGAGGCGGCCATGCCGAACGACCCGCGCAGCTCGGGCCGGGTGGTGAACATTGGCATGGGGCTGGTTCCTCCTTGCGGAACGGACGGGGGCGGAGGGGCGGTTGCCGGGCTCGCCGGGCGGCGCGATCCGGCCCGGCTACCGTATACATCCCACGTCGCGGCGCCGACGGCCGGGGCGGGGTGGACCCGGCGGGCGGGACGGCCGGCCCTTCGCCTACCACCGCGTGGCCTTCGTCGGCGGGCGCGTCGAACTGGTCGGCACCGCCCGGCAGGCGGGGTTCCCGGCGGCCTGGCATCCCGTCGGCGGCCCCATGCCGCCGATCGAGCGGCCGCCGGAGCCCTGACCCGGACCGCGGCCGGCGCCGACCGCCGCCCCGGCGGCGGTCCCCGCCCCGCCCGCGCCGGAGGCATCGGCTACCGGCCGGCCGCCTCCAGCGGCGGCAGCAGGGCCTGCTCCTCGTAGGCGAAGTGCCGCTCCAGTTCGGCGCCGATCCGGTCGAGGTCGGTGCGCAGCGCGGCCCAGTCGGCGGTCTCGGCCGCGCCCTCCGACAGCTCCCGCAGGTCGGCGAGGAGGGCCGCCACCGCGCGGTGCTCTGCGCGCAGCCGCGCCACCGCCGGGCGGAGTGCGGGGTAGGCCGCCTTGAACGCGGTGAACGCCCCGTCCTCGCGGATGTGGTGCAGCCCCAGCGCGTCGCAGAAGGACAGGCAGTTCCCCAGCAGGTCGGCGCCGCCGTCCAGGCCGTCCGCCCGGCCGCCGGCGTCCCCGGCCGCGTCCTCCCCGGCCAGGCGCCAATCGACGGCGGCCCGCGCCCGGGCCAGCCGCGCGCGCAGGTCGTCGTGGTGGCGTGTGAGCTGCGCGGCGATGGCCCGGCCCCGCTCGGGGTCGCCGGTGAGGTCGAGCGGGTGCAGGGCGACGACCGGGATGGTGCGCGCCGTCCCGGCCTGGTAGGCGGCGAACGCGGGATCGCGCTCGGCCTGGAGCGCGTACTGCCGGTCGCGCTCGCGCCCGTCGAGCGGCTCGGCCCGGGCCGCGTGCACCGCCACCCCGCCGCGGCCGTCGGCGATCTCCACCGTGACCTGGGGGTGGGCCAGCAGGTTGTGGTACCACGCGGGGTTGCGCGGCCCTCCGGCGTTGGAGGCGAACACCAGCAGCCGCTCCCCGTCGCGGGCGTACACGGCGGGGTTGGTGTGCGGCCGGCCGGTCCGCGCCCCGGCCGTGGTGAGCAGCACCAGCGGTGCCCCCGCGAACACGCCGCCGACGACGCCCCCGTTGGCCCGGAACTCGGCGATGACCTGCCGGTTGAAGGCGGCGGGGCCCGGCTCGTCCGCCTCGGTCATGTTGCCTCCTAAAATTATTTTGTTTACAAAGCTATTAGGCTAGGAAAGGTAAGCGGGCGGAAGGCGAGGTGTCAATTGAGGCGGCGCTCGGCGGCGCCGTCACACGTCGAACAGCGGCTCGGGGTAGTCGGCGGCGCGCCGGGGCGACCGCCACGGTTCGTGGATCCGCTCGGCCGGCATGTCGGCGAGTTCCGGCACGTAGCGCCGGATGTAGTCGCCCCGGGGGTCGAAGCGGCGCGACTGCCGCAGGACATTGAACGACCGGTTGGGCCGGGTGTCGTTGCCCGTGCCCGCGACCCACTGCCAGTTGCCGTAGTTGTCGGCGATGTCGCCGTCGGTCAGCAGCGCGTGGAAGTGGTCGCCGCCGCGCCGCCAGTGCACGCGCAGCTCCCGGGTCAGGAACGCGGCGGTGATGAGGCGGGCGCGGTTGTGCATGAAGCCCTCCTCCAGCAGCTGGCGCATGCCCGCGTCCACGATCGGCACCCCGGTGCGGCCCGCGCACCAGGCGGCGAACGCGCTGTCGTCGTCGCGCCAGCGGACCTCGCGCGGCCGGTAGTCGCTCCGGTTCAGCAGGGGGTAGGCCGCGCACACCTGGTGGTGGAAGTCGCGCCAGGCCAGCTGGCGCACGAAGGGGTCGCAGGCGCCGTGCCCGCGCGCCGAGCGGGCCAGCTCCAGCGGCGACAGGCAGCCGAACCGCAGGTCGGCGCTGAGGCGTGAGGTGGCGTCGGCCGCGAGGTCGTCGTGGGCCTCGCCGTAGCCGGCGCAGCCGCCCGCCAGCCAGCCGCGCATCCGCTCGCGCGCGGCGCGCTCGCCGCCGCCCACCCGGCGCGGCGACAGCCGGCCCGTTCCCGCGACCGCGCACTCCTCGCCGGGCAGCGGCCCCGCGGCCGCCCCCGCGGGCAGGCGCAGCCCGTGGGGCGGCGGCTCGGGGGCGCGCCACGCGTGGGCCTGCCACGCCCGCCAATAGGGCGTGAACACCCGGTAGTGGTCGCCGCCCGCGGGCAGCAGCGCACCGGGCGGCACCACGGTGACACCGGGGAACTCCGCCACCGCGAACCCCTCCGCCCGCCCGGCGGCGCGCAGGCGCCCGGCGCGGTCGGCGGCGAAGGCGCTGACGTCGGCGCTGAGGTGGACCCGGTCGGCGCCGGCGGACCGCGCGGCCCGCACGGTCTCGGCGACGGTGTCGCCGGAGCGCACCACGAGGTCGGCGCCGGCCGCGCGCAGGCCGCCGCGCAGGTCGGCCAGGGCCTCGCGCAGGTAGGCGATCCGGTTGCGCGCGGAGCGGGCGAGCACGGCGGGGTCGAGCACGAAGAGCGGCACCACCTCCCGGCCGCGCGCCGCGGCGGCGGCCAGCGCGGGGTGGTCGTGCGTGCGCAGGTCGCGGGTGAACAGCACGATGGTCGGCCGCACCAAGGCGCCTCCCTGGGCCGGAGACGGGCGTGGTCGCCACACTACCGTCCGTGGCGTCGGTGTTCGAGCAGGCCAGGACCGGTCCGGGGCGTCGGCGCAAGTACCGCGGCCGCGCGGCGCCGCCGCCGTCCTCCGGCGGCGCCGCGCGGCCCGCGCCCTCACCGGGCCGGGCGGATCACCGGGCGCTCGCCGGTCTCGGCGAGGCGGGCCAAAAGGCGGTCGCGGAGCGGGGCGATGACCTCCTGGGCGCCGGGGGCGGTGACGAGGTTGTCCAGTTCGTGGGGGTCGGATTCGAGGTCGTAGAGGTAGGCGTCCACGTACTCGTCGGCGGCCGGGTCGTCCCACCCGTCGGCGTCCGGCGCCACCACGCCGTACTTCCAGCGCGGCGTGCGCAGCGCCCGCCCCACCTGGGACTCGCTGATCTGCACCAGGACGTCGTCGGGCCGGTCGTCGGCGCCGCCGCGGACCAGGGGCAGCAGCGAGCGGCCGTGCATGTCCGGCGGGACGGGCAGGCCGGCCGCGTCCAGCAGGGTCGGGGGCAGGTCGACGTGGCTGACCAGCCG
This sequence comes from Streptomonospora nanhaiensis, assembly GCF_013410565.1. NCBI lineage: Bacteria > Bacillati > Actinomycetota > Actinomycetes > Streptosporangiales > Nocardiopsidaceae > Streptomonospora > Streptomonospora nanhaiensis. Next base: position 2,569,295 of record NZ_JACCFO010000001.1, on the reverse strand, counting down.
GGTGATCGGCCGCCCGGTGGCCAGCCCGGGGCCGCGCAGGGCCGTGGGCACCCGGATCGAGGCGTCGTGGCAGCTGCGCTTGTACTCGCTGTTGCGGGTCTTGAAGTGGCAGCCGTGGTCGGAGGTGTAGAGCACCACGGTGTCCTCGGCCAGTCCGTGCTCCTCCAGCGCCGCCAGGACGCGGCCCAGGCACTCGTCCAGCCGCCGGACCATGCCGTAGTAGCCGCCCAGGTGCTCGGCGGCGTTGCCGCCGAGGGCGGCGAGGTCGCCGGGCGTCCAGCCGCCCGCGTAGCGCTCGCCGTAGCCCTGGGGCGCCGGGTAGTCGTCGCGCTGGTTCTGGTGGTGGGGCTCCAGGTAGGACAGGAACAGGAAGAACGGGTTGGCGCGCTCGCGGGTGATGTAGTCGATCGCGGCGTCGGTGAGCGCGTCGGCGCGGTAGCCCGCGAGTTCGTGCGGTCGGCCGTCGCCGTCGTAGAGGGTGGTCTCGTAGGCGTCGGAGGTGAACTCCAGCAGGTTGGCCGCGAGCCAGTCGCGGTAGCCGCCGCGCTGGGCGGGCCGCACCGGTCCGGCGACGTCGGTGTCGGCCAGGTGCCACTTGCCGATGTAGCCGGTGTCGTAGCCGGCCCGGGCGAAGTGGTGGGCCAGGGTCGGGGCGTCCTCGGGCAGCGGGATGTTGTTGCGGTACACGCCGGTCTGCGCCGGGTAGCGCCCGGTCTGCAGCGCGGCGCGCGAGGGTGCGCACACCGGCTGGCAGGTGAAGGAGTTCGCCACGTGGACGCCCTCGGCGGCCATCCGGTCGAAGGCCGGGGTCAGGCCCAGCGGGTTGCCGTGCACGCCGGTGGTGTCCCAGCGCTGCTGGTCGGTGAGGAGCACGAGCACGTTGGCGGGGCCGCCGCGCCGGCTCCCGGGGGCGCCGGGGGGAGCGCCGCCCGGCGCGCGCGCCGCGTCCTCATCGGAGCGGCCGGTGCGGCCCCCGCCGCCCGCGCTCCCCGTGCCGTCCGCGCCCCGCGCGTTGACCCCGTCCGCCATCGCCGTCCCCCTCGTCCTTGCCCCTGCCGTTGCCGCATGTCTGCGGTGCCCGCCGTGATCACCCTGCCCGCCCCGCCCGCCCGAGCGGGGCGCCCGCTCACCCGCCCGCGCCCGGGGTGTCCCGGCCGGACGCGGCCTCCAGTTCGGCGGTGTCGACGTGCCGGGTCTCGCGCATGAACAGCGTCGAGACCACCGACACCGCGCCCAGGCCCACCACCAGCAGCGCCACCGGCCAGGTGGCGCCGTCGAAGGCCACCAGCAGCGACGTCGCCGCGGCCGGGACGAACCCGGCGACCATGGCCGAGGTCTGGTAGGCGAACGACATGCCCGAGTAGCGCACCCGCACCCCGAACATCTCGGTGAACAGCGTGGCCTGGAGGCTCGACATGCACACCGCGCCGCCCACGGCGGCCAGCGCCATCGCCGTCCACGCCCACCACGCGCTGCCCATCTCCAGCAGCCAGAAGTAGGGGAAGGCGGTGAGCGCCACGATCACGCCGCCGGCCAGGTACAGCGGGCGCCGCCCCACCCGGTCGGAGACCGCCCCGGCCACCGGCATCAGCGCCAGCCCGAGCAGGTTGTACAGCACCACGCCGGTCAGCGCCACGCCCTGGCCGAACCCCAGGCTGGTGGTGACGAAGCTGATGGCGAAGGGCTGGTAGACCTGGGAGGTCCCGGCCTCGCCGAGGCGCGCGCCGAACCCCACGACGACGCTGCGGGGGTAGCGGCGCAGCGCCGTCAGCAGCGGGACGCGCGCCTGGGCCTCGGCCGCCTTGACCCGGTGGAACGCGGGCGTCTCCTCGATCTTGAGCCGCACCAGCAGCCCCACCACCAGCAGCACCGCGCTGAGCAGGAACGGCACCCGCCAGCCCCAGCTCAAAAAGGCGTCCTCGGGCAGCAGCGCGAACAGGCTGACCACGGCGACCGCGATCAGGTAGCCGATGGGGCCGCCGGTCTGGGGCAGGCTCCCCCAGAACCCGCGGCTGTGGCGGGGGGCGTGCTCGACGGTGAGCAGGGAGGCGCCGCCGAACTCCCCGCCCAGGCCCAGGCCCTGCACGAGCCGCAGGGTGACCAGCAGGACGGGCGCCCACACCCCTATGGTGTCGTAGTCGGGCAGCAGGCCGATGAGGAAGGTCGCGCCGCCGATGATCATCATCGTGGCCACGAGGATCTGCTTGCGCCCGACGCGGTCGCCCAGGTGGCCGAAGAGGAGGGCGCCGATGGGCCGCGACACGAACCCGACGCCGAAGGTGGCCAGCGACAGCAGCGTGCCGATCAGCGGATCGGCGTCGGGGAAGAAGAGCCGGTTGAAGACGAGCGCCGCCGAGAGCCCGTAGAGGTTGAAGTCGTACCACTCCAGCAGGGCGCCGGAGAGGCTGGCGGCGATGACCTTGCGCATGGGTTGGCGGGGCGGGTCGTCGTTCGGGCGTGTCATGTCAGCCTTCTCCGTTCGGCGGTGGCGCCGGGCCGGAGACGGCCGGGTGCGCGGCGCCGGGGCGCACGCGGGCCGGGACCGGGCCGGACGAAGGTGCCGCGCCCCGCGCCGCCCAAGGGCGGCCGGACGGACGGCCGCGGCCGCGCGGGGAGAGCCGGCGGGCGGCGCGGCGACGCCGCCCCGGTGGCTCTGAGAGGACCCGCGCGGCCGACGCCCGGGGGTGCCGGGCGGGCGTCCTGCGTTCTGTTATTCGATTAACACGCCGCACGCTACAGCGCGGCGGTGGCGGCGTCCAGACCCCCGGGGCGGGTCGCCCGCGGGCGCGGCCCGCCCGGTAGCGGACGGCCGCGGCCGGCCCGGTCGGCGGGCGCCCGGGCCGGGCCCGCGCCGGGCGGCTAGGCTTGCCGGATGTGGCAGTGACCGAGCCCCCCGCACGCCCGACCCAGCGCGACATCGCGCGCCGGGCGGGGGTGTCGACCGCGACCGTCTCCTACGTGCTCAACGGCCGGCGCGGCGGGGCCAAGCCGCCGCCCGAGGAGACCCGCCGGCGGGTGCTGCGCGCGGTCGCCGAGGTGGGCTACCAGGTCGACCACGCCGGCCGCAGCCTGCGCCGCCGCCGCACCGACCTGGTGGCGCTCATGTACCCCGCGCCCTCCAGCCCCTGGTCGGACCGGCTGGTCGAGCAGCTGCAGGCGGGCGCGGCCGAGCGCGGCCTGGGCGTGGTGGCGCTCCCCCTGGGCGGCGCGGCCTCCGGCGACGCAGCGCTGCGGGTGCTGCGCGAGCGCTACGTCGACGGCGCCGTCCTGCTGCCCGACTGCGGGGTGGACCCCGCCGAGCTGGCCCGGCTGGCGGGCCGCGGCTTGGCCCTCGTCGTGTTCGACGACCACCTCGCCCCCGACGGCTTCGACGTCGTCCGCCAGGACCGCGCCCGCGCCTGCCGCGCCGCCGTGGAGCACCTGGTGAACTCCGGCCACCGGCGCATCGCCTACCTGGCCCACCCCGGCGAGGACCGCTGGGACACCGGCCGCTCGGTCAAGCTGCGCGGCCACCGCGACGTGCTCGCCGCCCACGGCATCGCGGCCGACCCCGGCCTGGTGCTGCCCGTCGCCGACTCCCGCCCCGCCGCCTACGCCGCGGTGCGCGACCTGCTGCTCCGCCCCGACCCGCCCACCGCCGTGCTGTCGGCCACCGACCGCGCCGCCATCGACGCCGTGTGGGCCGCCCGCGACCACGGCGTCGCCGTGCCCGAGGGGCTGGCGGTGGCGGGGATCGGCAACATCCCCGAGGGCCTGGTGATCACGCCCGCCCTGACCACCGTGGGCGCGCGCGAACTCGACTTCTCCCGCGAGGTCGCCCGCCTCTTCGCGCGCCTGGACGCCACCGCGCCGCTGCCCGGCGAGGTCATGGCCGCGCCCTGGGAGCTGATCGTGCGCGCCTCGGCCTGACCGCCGCCCCGGCCGCGCGGCACCGCACCGCCCCCGCCCGGCCCGCCGTCCGCACCCGCCGCCCCCGGACGCGCCTGCCGTGCCCGGCGCCCGGCCATGGCCTACGCTTGAACGGCTCGGCCGCCGCGAGACCGCGAGTGGAGGCGCTGTGCCCGACTCCGTGCCCGACCCCGCCCCCGGCACCGCACCGGACTCCCCGGTCGCCGTGCTGCGCCGCGCGGGCGCCTGCCTGGCCGTGGACCTCGCCCCGCTCGCCGGACGCGGCCTGCCCGAGGTGCTGCACTGGGGCGCCGACCTCGGCCCGCTCACCCCCGGCCTCGCCGAGCACCTGCGCACCACGTCGGTGCCCGCCGTGCCCCACAGCGCCCCCGACGCCCCGCGCGGGTTCACGGTGCTGCCCACCCAGGCCGACGCCTGGGCCGGCACGCCCGGCCTCAGCGGGCACCGGGCGGGCACCGGCACCGAGCCGCGCCTGCGGCTGCGCGGGCACCGGCTGCACGCCGGCGGCACCGCCGACACCCTGGTGCTGGACCTGCACGACCCCGCGGTCGGGATCTCCGTCGAGTTGCGCTACCGGCTCGACGCCTTCGGCGTGCTGCGCGCCCGCGCCACCGCGACCGCCGACACCGGCACGGGCACCGGCACCGCCACCGGCGCGGGCGAGCCCGCCCCCTACGACCTCTCCGCCCTGCGGGTGCTGCTCCCGCTGCCCGCCCGCGCCTGCGAGGTCCTGGACCTCACCGGCCGCTGGGTGCGCGAGCGCAGCCCCCAGCGCGGCCCGATGCGCGACGGCACCCTGCTGCGCCGCGCCCTGCGCGGGCGCCCCGGCCACGACAGCCCCCTGCTGGCGGCGGCGGGCACGCCGGGGTTCGGGTTCGGCGCGGGCGAGGTGTGGGCGGTGCACGTCGCCTGGAGCGGCGACCAGGAGTACCTGGTGGAGCGCCTGCCCGAGGGCGCCGGCGCGCACGCCGCCGTCCTCGGCGGCGCCGAGGCCCTGCGCCCCGGCGAGGTCCGGCTCGCCCCGGGTGCGGCCTACACCGGCCCCGAGATCGTCTTCTGCCACTCCGCCGCCGGACTCGACGGCGTGTCCGCGCGCCTGCACGAGAGCCTGCGCGCCCGGCCCCGGCACCCGGCCCGCCCGCGCCCGATCGTGCTCAACACCTGGGAGGCCGTCTACTTCGACCACGACCTGGACCGGCTGCGCGCGCTGGCCGACCGGGCGGCGCGGGTGGGCGTCGAGCGGTTCGTGCTCGACGACGGCTGGTTCCGGGGCCGGCGCCACGACCGCGCGGGCCTGGGCGACTGGGAGGTCGACCCCGCCGTCTGGCCGCACGGCCTGGACCCGATCATCGACCACGTCCGCGCGCTGGGCATGGACTTCGGCCTGTGGGTGGAGCCGGAGATGGTCAACCTGGACTCCGACCTCGCCCGCACCGACCCCACCCGCCTCCTCCACCCCGAGGGCGACCCCGGCCGCACCTGGCGCCACCAGTACGTCCTGGACCTCGCCCGGCCCGACACCTGGCGGCTCATCCACGACCGGCTCGACGCGCTGCTCACCCGCTACCCGATCGCCTACGTCAAGTGGGACCACAACCGCGCCCTCTACGAGCCCGTCCACCGCGCCGGGCCCGGCCCCCAAGAGCCCCCCGGAGGCGCCCGCCGCGTGCCCGGCGTGCACCGCCAGACCCGGGCGGTCTACGCGCTGCTGGACGCGCTGCGCGAGCGCCACCCGGGCGTGGAGTTCGAGTCCTGCGCCAGCGGCGGCGCGCGGATCGACATGGGGATCATCGAGCGCGCCGAGCGGGTGTGGGCCTCGGACTGCAACGACCCCGTGGAGCGGCAGGCGATCCAGCGCTGGACCGGGCTGCTGCTGCCGCCCGAACTGGTCGGCGCCCACGTCGGCCCGCCGACCGCCCACACCACCGGCCGCCGCACCGACCTCGCCTTCCGGCTGTGCACGGCCCTGTTCGGCCACTCCGGGATCGAGTGGGACCTCACCGGCTGCGACGAGCACGAGCTGGCGGCGCTCACCGCCTGGACCGCGATGGTCCGCGAGTTCCGCCCGCTGCTGCGCACCGGCCGGACCGTGCGCGGGGAGCAGACCGACCCCGCCGCGCTGCTGCACGGCGTGGTGGCACCCGGGCGCGACCACGCGCTGTTCTGCTTCGCGCAGGTGGCCACGGCCGCCGCCGAGCAGCCCGGCCGCACCCCGCTGCCCGGGCTCGACCCCGATCGGCGCTACACGCTGCGCCACCGCACCGAGCTGGGCGACCCCACCCGGGGCGCGGCCACCGCGCCCGCGTGGCTGCGCGCCGGCACCGCGCCGCCCGTGCTCAGCGGCGCCGCGCTGGGCGCCCTGGGCGTGCCGATGCCCCGGCTGCTCCCGGCGCAGGCGGTGCTGGTCGAGGCGCGCGCCGCCGACTGAGGCCGGGGGCGCGGGCGGCGGATCGGCGGCCGGGCCGCCGCGCGCCTAGGAGGCCAGCCGCGCGGCCGCGGTGTCGGCGGAGCCGACCGGTTCGGAGCCGCGCTCGGGCCGGGTGACCTCGGCCCACACCGCGTCGAGGGAGAGGCCGAGGACGTCGGCGACCGCGGCGATGGTCGGGAAGGCGGGGGTGGCCACGCGGCCGGTCTCGATCTTGCGGAGGGTCTCGGGCGAGACGCCGGCGTCGAGCGCGGTCTGGAGAATCGAGCGGTTCCCCCTGGCGCGACGCAGGAGGGCGCCGAGGCGCTGCCCGCGCTCGACCTCGTCGGGAGTGAGCGGCAGTCTGACCATGACGGCGATTGTAGTACCGGCATAGTATGGCCGGTATTGTTATTGGACCACTGAGAGGGGCGCCGCATGATCGAGATCCTGAAACCCGCCGAACTGGCCCAGGCGAAGGAGACGGGCGCCCTGGTCGGCCGCATCCTGCACACCCTGAAGGACCGCTGCGCGGTCGGCACCAACCTGCTCGACATCGACCGGTGGGCGCGCGACATGATCGTCGAGGCCGGAGCGGAGTCCTGCTACGTCGACTACGCGCCCTCCTTCGGCCGCGGGCCGTTCGGCCACTACATCTGCACGGCCGTCAACGACGCCGTGCTCCACGCGCGGCCCTACGACCGCGCGCTGGCCGACGGCGACCTGCTGACCCTCGACCTCGCCGTCTCCAAGGGCGGGGTCGCCGCCGACGCCGCCATCAGCTTCATCGTGGGCGAGTCGCGGCCGCCCGAGAGCGTGGCGATGATCGAGACCACCGAGCGCGCGCTGGCCGCCGGCATCGCCGCCGCCGCGCCCGGGGCCCGTGTGGGCGACATCTCCCACGCCATCGGCTCGGTCCTGCGCGAGGCGGGCTACCCGGTCAACACCGAGTTCGGCGGCCACGGCATCGGGTCGACCATGCACCAGGAGCCGCACATCTCCAACACCGGGCGGCCCGGCCGCGGCTACCGGCTGCGCCCCGGGCTGCTGCTGGCGCTGGAGCCGTGGATCATGGCCGACACCGCGCAGCTGGTCACCGACGCCGACGGGTGGACCCTGCGCAGCGCGACGGGCTGCCGCACCGCGCACAGCGAGCACACCATCGCCATCACCGACGACGGCGCCGAGATCCTCACCCTGCCGAGCCGGGTGCGGTCGTGACACCGGGGCCGCGCCCGCGGGGCCGCCCCCGCGGTCAGGGCGCGGCCCCCGCCCCGTCGCCGGCCGGGCCGGCGGCCCCCTCCGGCCCCCGCTCCGAAGGCCGCCGGCGCGCGGACCCGGGCGGGGCCTCGGGGCCCTCCGGGTTCTCCACACCGAGGGCCGACAGGGCGGCCGTCAGCACCGCCGGGCGCAGCTCCCGGGGGTCGGCGTCGCCGAAGAACACCAGGCAGTCCGACAGTCCGCCGATGGCGGTGACCGCGCGGCTCTGCGCGGTGAGGTCGGCGTCGGGCCCGGCCAGCAGGGCGATGAGCCGCCGCCGCCAGTCCATGACCCGCGCGCCCAGGTCCAGGTACGACAGCGTCGCCAGCTCGCGGGCGACCAGGGCGGTCACCCGGCGGTGGCGGCAGCTGGCGTCGAAGTAGCCGCCCAGCAGCGCGCGGGGGTCGGTGGCACCGGCGGCCTCGTCGCGGGAGATCAGCTCCTCGATCTCGTCGATCAGCGGCTGGACCAGGCTGCGCACCAGCTCCTCGCGCGAGGGGAAGTGGTAGTACAGCGCGGGCTTGGTCAGCCCCAGCCGCTCGGCGATCTCCCGCAGGCTCGTCCGCTGCACCCCCTGCTCGCTGAACAGGTCCAGGGCGGCGGCCTGGATCCGCTCGCGGGTCTCGCTGCTGCGCGCTCGTGGCACCTGGGCGGTCCTCCTCGGTCGTCTTGACGCATTGAGCGTAGTGCGCCCCCAGCGGGGGCGGATTCTTTTACCTACCGGAAAGTAAACCATTGACGGAGGTCTTCGCCGCCGTTTACGTTTACCTTCCGGTAAGTAAACAACGAGGAGGACACCGTGGGGCTGACCGTGCTGATCTCCGGGGCCAGCGTGGCCGGGCCGGTCCTGGCCTACTGGCTGCGCCGCCGCGGCCACAACCCGGTCGTGGTCGAGCGCACGCCCGAACTCCGCATGGGCACCGGCGGCCACGCCGTGGACCTGTTCGAGCCGGCCGTGGAGATCGCCGAGCGCATGGGCGTGCTCGACGAGGTCCGCGCGGCCGCCACCGGCACCGCGCGGCTCACCCTGGAGCGGCCCGGCCGCCGCCCGGTCGAGGTCGACCTGGGCGGGCTCGCCGCGGAGTCCGCCGACCGCCACGTCGAGGTGCTGCGCGGCGAACTGGCCCGCATCCTGCACGCCGCGACGCGCGACGACGTCGAGTACGTGTTCGGCGACTCCATCAGCGCGCTGCGCGAGGACCCCGGCGGCGTCGAGGTCGCCTTCGAGCACGCCGCGCCGCGCCGGTTCGACCTGGTGGTGGGGGCCGACGGCCTGCACTCCCAGGTGCGCCGGCTGGTGTTCGGCCCGGAGGAGCGCCACCGGCACTTCCTCGGCGGCTACCTCAGCGCCTTCACCGTGCCCAACCACCTCGGCCTCAGCGGGCGCATGGTGGTGTACAACGCCGTCGACCGGCTGGTGGGGCTCTACCCCGTCTGGCAGACCGGCGACGCCCGCGCGGTCTTCCTCCGCCGCCACGCCGAGGTGCCGTTCGACCACCGCGACACCGAGGCGCAGCTGCGCCTGCTGCGGGAGATGTTCGCCGACGACGGCTGGCAGGTGCCCCGCCTGCTGGAGGAGGCCGGCGGCGCCGCCGACTTCTACTTCGACTCCATCAGCCAGATCCGCATGGCGGAGTGGTGGCGCGGCCGCACCGCGCTGGTGGGCGACGCCGGGTACGCGCCCGGCCCGGCCGTGGGCGGCGGCACCACGGTGGCGTTCGTCGCCGCCTACGTGCTGGCCGGCCACCTCGCGGCGGCGGAGGGCGACCACCGCGCCGCCTTCGCCGGCTACACCGCCGAGATCGGCGACTACGTGGCCCGCAGCCGCGGGTTCGGCCCCCGGGCGATGCGCACCCTGGTGCCCCGCTCGCCCTTGGAGGTCCGCCTGGCCGGGTGGATGCTGAGCGCCCTGCCCCGCCTGCCCGCCGCCGTGAGCGCGCGCCTTCTGGGCGGCGAGAACCGGGTCTCCACCCAGCTGGCCCGCTTCCCCGTGCGCGAGTACCCGGTGGCCCCGCCCGCGGGCCCCTGATGGGAGGCGGGGCGGCGGCCGCCCGCCGGCGCCGCGCACCCCGCGACGCACGCGGCGGCCCCGGGGTCCGGGGCCGCCGTGGGGCGTAGGGAGCTGACCGGCGCTGGGCCGGGTGCCGCGCGGGCTACCGGGTCTTCGCCGCCTCCCGCGGGCTCGGCGTCCAGTCGGCCGCCGCGCGCACGGCCACGCCGGCGGCCTCGGCGATCTCGGCGGGGGTGGGCTCGGCCGGCTCGGCCTCGGGGTCGTAGTGGAGTTCGGCGACGTCACCGACGATCCGCACCTTCGACTCGTGCAGATCGGCGATGTCCTCCTGGCTCCACCCCGCCACCCGGTCGCGGAACCCCGAGCGGACGCCCAGGCGCGGTCCCCGCTTCTCGCGCGCGGCGAACCCCTCGATCACCTGCGACCGCAGCCGGCGGGCCGAAGGCCGGTCCATGCCCGCGTCCACGAGGTTGCCGTTGACCGACCGCAGCACCTCGGCCTCGGGCGCCGTCACCCCGCTGTGCACGGTGGTGGCGGTGTCGGGCGCGGGCAGTCCCGACGTGTCGCCCAGCTGGACCGCCTCCAGGAAGCGGTGCCAGAGCCGGTCGGCGGGCGAGCCCGGGTTGGTGATGAGGGTCACCCGGTCGGGGCCCACGATCCCGGCCCACCGCTGCGCGAGCCTGCCCAGCGCGAAGGCCCGCCACAGGTGGGTCCTGGGGTCCTCCTCCAGCTCCGCCCATCCCCGGTCGCGCTGCTGGGCGAGCTGGCGCAGATAGCGGTCGTAGCTGGTGGCGTGGCCGTTGCGGACGTGCTGCTGCCACACCGACGGCAGCAGCCGGCCCAGCCCGCGCCCGGTGATGAACACGTCGGTGTTCTCCGGCACCCCGAACTCCTCGACGGTGCGCCGCGCGGCGTCGGCGCGCACGACCGACAGCGCCTCGGCCGACACGACCGCGGTGCCCGACCAGTCGCGCACCTGCTTGCGCAGACTGGCCCACCAGGCCTTCTCCTTGGCGGCCCGCTCCTCGCTCACCCACGGGTACTCGGTGCCCAGCAGGCCGTAGGTGGCGGTCTCGTGGTGGTTGAGCCGCCCGCCCTCGGAGCGCATGCGGGGCGGAACCGGGTACAGGACGTTGATCGCGGCCAGTTCGCGCGTGCGGTCCTGCATCATCTGCTGCAGATACGTCGTTCCGGATTTCTGCACACCTATGTGCAGGACAAGCCGCTGTGCCACGGGCTACTCCCATTCCTCGAACTTGCGCGCGCAGAAGCTACCGCCGGGAGGCGATCGGCGGACGAACGCCAGGGGTACACCGGGGTGGGGCCGGCGCGGCGCCGGCCGCCGGTACGCGGACCGGCCGGTTCCGCGTCAGGCCCGCCAGGGGTGCGGTGCTGCGGCGCCTTCACCGAAATTGTCACACGCCACTCCTACGATGGCGATGCCTCCGTTGCCTGGAGGTAAGGCGTATGAGCAGATGCCGGACACCGGGGCCGGTCCGCGTGGAACGGGCCGGCCCCGCCCCGGCGCTCCGCCGCCGCGCGCCCGCGGGCTCCGGTCCGCGCCCCGCCCTCGGCGAGACGACTCCCACCCGCGCGGCTAACCGGTGGCACCGCGTGGGAAACCGGCCCGGCCCGTGCGCGCCGCCGCGCATACCCCGCCGCCCGCGTGGTAGCGGACCCGGTGGAGGACGGACCGCCCGGTCGCCGCGCCGGGCGCGAGTGCCATCGGCACGCAGAGCAGAGCAGTACGCAGACCAGTACGCACGCGCGACGGACTGGAGGGCGACATGCAGCACGACGCGTTCATCGGACAGGTGCAGGCCCGCGCCCGCCTGGACAGCCGCGGGGCCGCCGAGGCGTTCACCCGCGCCACGCTGGAGACGGTCGCCGAGCGGATCAACCCCGACCTCGCCGACGACCTCGCCGCGCAGCTCCCGCAGGAGATCGGCGAGAACGTGCGCCGCGTCACCGACCAGTACGACCCCACCGAGCGCTTCGGCCAGGACGAGTTCGTCGACCGGGTCGCCGTACGCGCCCACGCCGACCGCTCGCAGGCGTCCTTCGCCGCCCGCGCGGTCTTCGAGGTGCTGGACGACGCCACCACCAACGTGATGCCCAAGGTGCGCGGCGGACTGCCCGAGGACCTGCGGCGGTTCACGCTCGCGGGCAGCAGCGGCGGCACCTGAGCCCGCCCCCCGGCGGCGCCCGGGGGACGGCGGCGCGGCGGTGCGACAGCGGGCCGCCGCGCCCGCGCGCCCGCCGCCCGCGCGGCGTCGGGCCCCGGACCGCCGGCCCCGACCCCGGCCGGGCCCCGGCCGGGGGCCGACCACGCCAGCCGACCACACCGAGGAGAGCCGTGCCGCGCATCGGGTACTTCCTGTCGACCGAGCAGCATCCGCCCCGCGAACTCGTCCGCCAGGCGCGCATGGCCCACGAGGCCGGGTTCGACGGGCTCTGGATCTCCGACCACTACCATCCCTGGCTGGACCGGCAGGGCCAGGCGTCGTTCGTCTGGTCGGTGATCGGCGCCATCGGCGAGGCCGTCCCGCTGCCGGTGACCACCGCCGTCACCTGCCCCATCAGGCGGATCCACCCCGCGATCGTGGCGCAGGCCGCGGCCACCACCGGCGCCCTGCTGCCCGGCGGCTTCGCGCTGGGCGTGGGCACCGGCGAGGCGCTCAACGAGCACATCTTCGGCGACCCCTGGCCCTCGGCGCCCGAGCGGCTGGCGATGCTCGAAGAGGCTGTCGGGCTGATGCGCGAGCTGTGGACCGGTCGGCTGGTCTCGCGCAGAGGGACCTACTACACCGTGGACGGCGCCCGGATCTACACGCTGCCGGAGCGGCCGCCGCGGGTGCTGATGTCGGCCTTCGGTCCCAAGGCCGCCGACACGGCGGGCCGGATCGCGGACGGGCTCATCGTCATGGGGCCCGCCGAGGACACCGTGCGCGAGTTCCGCGCGAGCGGGGGCGAGGGCAAGCCCGTCCAGGGCGGCCTGCACGTCTGCTGGGGGCCCGACGCCGCGCGGGCGCGGGCGCTGGCCCGGCGGCAGTGGCCCAACGACGCCCTCCCCGGGGAGACCTCGCAGATCCTGCCGCTGCCCCGGCATTTCCGCCAGGTCACCGATGAGCTGATCACCGAGGAGCGGGTCGCCGCGCAGGTGCCGTGCGGGCCCGACCCCGAGGCGCACCTGGCCGCGATCCGCCCGTACTACGAGGCGGGCGCCGACGAGGTCTATGTCAGCCAGATCGGCCCGGACCAGGACGGCTTCTTCCGGTTCTACGCCGACGAGGTGATCCCGCGCGTCCGCGCGGACCGCCGCTAGCCGCGCCCGCGCCGCCCGGGGCGCCGGTTGAGCCGTTCTGAGCCCGCGTCCGCCCCACGCGCGCCCGCCGCACCGCCTTCGCCGCATCGCCGTGCCCGCGGGCACCCCGGCCCGGCCGCCGCACCCGGTGGCCGGGCCGGTGCCGTGCGGGGCGTCGGCCCTGGCCGCGGCCGGGATCGCGGTCCGACAGGCGCGGAAAAATCGGGGGCGCGGATGTTTATCCGCGCGGAAGGTCGGCAACAAAGTTGAGTGTCGACGCATCAGGTTTGCTGAGCAAACAGGAGGTGACCATGATGCTGATGCGTACCGACCCCTTCCGGGAGTTCGACCGCCTCGCCCAGCGGCTCCTCGACGACACCGCCGGCCGACCGGCGGCCATGCCGATGGACGCCTACCGCGAGGGCGACACCTTCGTCGTCTCCTTCGACCTCCCGGGTGTCCGCGCCGATTCCATCGACCTGGAGGTCGAGCGCAACGTGCTGACCGTCCGCGCCGAGCGCCCCGGTCCCGCCGACTCCCAGGGCCGCGACACGGTGGTCACCGAGCGCCCCTACGGATCCTTCTCCCGGCAGCTCTTCCTGGGCGAGACGCTCGACACCGACAACATCGCGGCCGACTACACCGACGGCGTGCTGACGCTGCGCATCCCGGTCGCCGAACAGGCCAAGCCGCGCAAGATCAGCATCGCCGCCGGCGGCAGCGGGCAGGCGCGCCAGATCGGCGCCTGACGCCCCCGGCGCCGGCCCGGCGCGGAGCGGGCCGCTCCGCGCCGGGCACCGGTCGCCTCTGCCGGAGGGCGGCGCCCGCGCGGCGCCGCCCTCCGGCGTGTCCGCCCCGCCCCCGCGCGCGGGGGCGGGAGGAGGGGACCGGGAGATGGGTGGGCGTCCTCACAGCCGGCCCGCGCGTGGCGTGCCGCCCCCGGCGCCGCCGCATTGCCACGATGGGGTCCGGTGCGCGGAGGACCGGCTCGGCGCACCGCCACGCACCCGGAGACGACGAAAGGCGCGCGATGCGACTCGACCTCAGCGGCAGGACGGCACTGGTCACCGGCTCCACCCAGGGGATCGGCGAGGCGATCGCCAGCGGCCTGGCCCGCTCGGGCGCCCGCGTGGGGGTCAACGGCCGCACGGCCGCCCGGGTCGAGGAGGCCGTGGCGCGGCTGCGCGCCGAGGTCCCCGGCGCCGAGGTGGTGGCCGTGGCGGCCGACGTCGCCACCGAGGACGGCGCCGCGCAGGCGGTCGCGGCCCTGCCCGAGGCGGACATCCTCGTCAACAACCTCGGCGTCTTCGGCTCCGCGCCCGCTCTGGAGATCTCCGACGACGAGTGGCGGCGCTACTTCGAGGTCAACGTCCTGGCGGGCGTGCGGCTGACCCGGGCCTACCTGCCGGGCATGATGGAGCGCGGCTTCGGGCGGGTGCAGTTCATCGCCAGCGACTCCGCCGTGGTCATCCCCGCCGAGATGATCCACTACGGCATGTCCAAGACGGCGCTGCTCGCGGTGGCGCGCGGCTTCGCCAAGGAGGCCGCGGGCACCGGGGTCACGGTGAACTCGGTCATCGCGGGGCCCACGCACACCGGCGGGGTCGAGGACTTCGTCTACCAGTTGGTCGACCGCGACCTGCCGTGGGAGGAGGCCCAGCGCGCCTTCATGCGCGAGCACCGGCCGCAGTCGCTGCTGGGCCGGCTGATCGAGCCCGAGGAGATCGCCAACATGGTGGTCTACCTCAGCTCCGCGCAGGCCGCGGCCACCACGGGGGCGGCCGTCCGGGTCGACGGCGGCTACGTCGACTCCATCCTCCCCTAGGCGGGCGCGCCGGCGTCCGCGTCGCGCGCCGCCGGGGGCGGTGCTGGCCTCGCGGCGGCGGGCCGGGCAGCCTTGGGGGCATGACTTCGCAACACACCGACCGGCCCGCCGTCATGCGCGCCGTCTCCCAGGACCGCTTCGGCGGTCCCGAGGTCCTGCGGCTGACCGAGCGCCCGGTCCCCGAACCCGGCCCCTCCCAGGTCCTGGTGCGCGTGCACGCCGCCGGCCTCAACCCCACCGACTGGAAGCACCGCTCCGGCCGCCGGTTCCTCGGCGACCCGCCCTATGTGCTGGGCTGGGACGTCTCCGGCGTCGTGGAGCGCGTGGGGATCGGCGTGACCCTGTTCGAACCCGGCGACGAGGTCTTCGGCATGCTGCCCTACCCGCACGGCGCCGGCTCCTTCGCCGACTACGTCACCGCGCCCACGCGCGCCCTGGTCCGCAAGCCCGCCGGCATCGGGCACGTCGAGGCCGCCGGCGTGCCGCTGGCCGCGCTGACCGCCTGGCAGGCGCTCGTCGACACCGCCGGACTCGCCGAGGGCCAGCGGGTGCTCGTCCACGCGGCCGCCGGGGGCGTGGGCCACCTGGCCGTGCAGATCGCCGTGGCCCGCGGCGCCCGCGTGGTCGGCACCGCCAGCGAAGGCAAGCACGAGTTCGTGCTCGGCCTGGGCGCCGAGGAGGTGATCGACTACCGCGCGGTGGACTTCGCGGCCGAACTGGACGGGCTCGACGTCGTGCTGGACACCGTGGGCGGCGACTACGGGGTGCGGTCGCTGGACACGCTGCGCCCGGGCGGCACCCTGGTCACGACCCTGCCCGTCGGGCAGGAGGAGGCGATCGCCCGGGCCCGCGAGCGGGGCATGCGGGCGGCGGCCATGCTCGTGGAGCACGACCACGCCGGGATGTCGGCCGTGGCGGACCTGGTGTCGCGTGGCCTGCTCAAGGCGCACATCAGCGAGGTGTTCCCGCTCAGCCGGATCGCCGACGCGCACCGCGCGGGGGAGACCGGCCACACCACCGGAAAGATCGTCGTGGACGTGGCCGGCGGCTGAGGCCCTGCCATCGCCGGAGGCCGCCGTACCCGGAACGCGTGCCGGGTCGGCGGCCGCCGTACCCGGCGCCCACCCGTCCGGCGGGCCGCTGGGGCGGGATCGGCCGGGCCGGATCCGCAGACCCGGATCGATCGAGCCGGAGCCGTCGAGCCGGATTGGCCGGTCCCGGGCCTGTCCCGCCGTGCCCGGTCCCGTCGCGTCGGATCGGCCGAGGGATTCCGTGGAGCCGCGGGTGCGCCGCCCGCGCCCGCGCGCGGGCGGAGGCTAGGGTGGGCGGCGATGAGGCTGCTGATCATCTCCGACACCCACATCCCGCGCCGCGCCCGCACGCTGCCCGACCAGGTGCTGGCCGAGGTCGAGCGCGCCGACGTGGTGGTGCACGCCGGGGACTGGTGCGACCTGGACTCGTTCACCGACCTCCAGGCCCGCGCCCGCCGACTGATCGGCGTCCACGGCAACAACGACGGTCCCGACCTGCGCGCCCGCCTGCCCGAGGTCGCCCGCGCGGAGGTGGAGGGCGTGCGGCTGGCCGTGGTCCACGAGACCGGTCCGGCCGCGGGCCGGGAGAAGCGCATGGCCGAGCGGTTCGGCGACGTCGACGTGCTGGTCTTCGGCCACTCCCATATCCCGTGGGACACCACCGCGCCCACCGGTCTGCGGCTGCTCAATCCCGGATCGCCTACCGACCGCCGCCGCCAGCCGCACCACACCTACCTCACCGCCACGGCCGCCGACGGCCGACTGCGCGACGTGCGCCTCCATCGGGTCGACCGCCGATGACCCCGCTCGGGCGGGGCGGGGTGCGTCCTCCGTCACAACGGGTTGACCTCAACATGAGTTGAGGTTGCAGGCTCGTGGTCGGACGCGCCCGCGCCGGGCGCCGGTGGAGGCGAGGAGAGCCGACATGCGTGCTGTGGTCGTGGAGGAGTACGGCGGGCCCGAGGTGCTGCGGGTGCGCGAGGTGCCCGAACCCCGGCCCGGGTCCGGCGAGGTGGTCGTGGCCGTGGTGGTCGCGCCGATCGATTTCGTGCAGACGCAGCTGCGGCGCGGGGTCACGCCCGGCCCGCCGCTGCCCGCGGTGCCCTACACCCCCGGCAGCGGGGTGGCCGGGCGGGTGCTGGCGGTTGGGGAGGGGGTGTCCGCCGACCTGGTGGGCACCCGCGTGTTGGGCCGCACCCCCGGGGTGGGCGGTGCCAACGCCGAGCGCGCCGTGGCCGCGGCGGCGTCGCTGATCCCCATCCCCGACGGCGTGTCGTTCGCCGATGCCGCCGCCCTGCAGAGCGACGGCAGCACGGCGATCGGCCTGGTCGAGGGCGCGGGCGTCCGTCCGGGCGAGTACGTGCTGGTGGAGGCCGCGGCGGGCGGGCTGGGCAGCCTGCTGGTGCAGCTGTCCCGCGCGGCCGGCGCGCGGGTGGTCGGCGCGGCGCGCGGCGAGGCCAAGCTGGCGGCCGTGCGCAAGCTGGGCGCGGAGGCGGTGGTCGACTACTCGCTGCCGGGCTGGACGGAGGAGGCCCGCGCGGCCACGGGCGGAGCGGGGTTCGACCTGGTCTTCGACGGGGTCGGCGGAGAGATCGGCCGCGCGGCGCTCGGCCTGGTCGCGCGGGGCGGCCGCTTGTCCGTGCACGGCGCCTCCAGCGGAGCCGCCACCGAGGTCGCGCCGGAGGAGGCCGCCGAACGGGGCGTGACGGTCCTGCCGCTGTCGCAGCTCTTCGGCTTCGGCGCCGGCGCCCACGAGTGGACCCGGCGGGCCCTGGAGGAGGCCGCGGCCGGGCGGCTGACC
Source organism: Streptomonospora nanhaiensis (assembly GCF_013410565.1). Lineage (NCBI taxonomy): Bacteria > Bacillati > Actinomycetota > Actinomycetes > Streptosporangiales > Nocardiopsidaceae > Streptomonospora > Streptomonospora nanhaiensis. The sequence continues at coordinate 2,551,750 of NZ_JACCFO010000001.1, read as the reverse complement.
CCGCTGATCGGCGCCACCCTCCCCCTGGAACAAGCGGCCGAGGCCCACGCCGCGATGGAGGCCCGAGCGGTGGTCGGCAAGACCCTGCTGATCGTCGACGAGGCTGCCGCGCCCGCCTAGACGAGCGGAAGACCCCACCAGGGGCGGTTCCGGGGCGGCGGCGCCCATCGGTTCTGGGGGTGGGTGGTGGGGGTGGTGTCGGGGGCGGCGAGGGCGGGCGGGGGTTCGGCCCGCGCCCACCGGTCCTCGGGGCGGATGGCTGAGGAGGCGACGGCGGGCGGTCGCCGGAGCTGTACATCCGTTCGTGCGGCGGCCGAATGGCTGGTGGTCGGCAGGGGCAGGGGCGGCCCAAGTGGGCGCGTGGCCGGAGCCACCCGGCCGTTGGGCGCTGAAGCTTCCAATGGACGGGTGACGGAGACGGAATCCGCACATCGTCGGCATTCGGAGTGATGTTTCGTGATGGATTGCCCGTTTCGTCCCCCCGAAAGGAGGTGGAGGGGGCCACTGAGGGGCGCCGTGAACGCCAGGGTGACCACATGGTGAGACGGCAGGGTGCGGCGCCGTGGCCATATGCCCGCGATGCCCGTTTCTTGGGGCGGCGATCTCGCACTGGCGGTCATAGGGGCGACCGGGGATGCCAGGTCGTCGTGAAAGGCCCGGTTTTCGTCTCGCCCTGTGAGATCGCAGGGGGTTCGTGCTCCCTTATGTCCGGTTCGGGGCTCCGGCGGGCACGCCGCCGCGCACTCGTGGCGGTACCGGCGGGCGCAGGACCTGGCCCTGCCGCTGCCCCCGCCACTGGAGCCGCGAAGGGCCGCCGCCTTCCGGGGCCGGGCGCGCCCGCCGGGCCGTCCGGTTGCCTTGGTGCCGCATCGCTCACCGCAGCCACCCGCCCGCCCGCATCACGGAAGACGCTGACCCGCATCTCCGGCCGCCCTCCCCGCCCCGTCGCCTCCCCCACCCCTGACCCCCGGGCCGGTGGCCGCCGCCCTGGCCACCGGCCGCCCTCGCCGCCGCCCCGGCCATCCGCCCCGATCGGCGGTGGTCGCGGGCCTGGGCCCTGCTTGCCCCCTGCCCTTGTCGCCGCCTGGGCCATCCGCCTCGCAGCTCGGAAACCGCTGACCCGCAGCATCGGCCGCCCTCGACGCCCCGCCGCCCCCGCACCCCTGACCCCGGACCGGTGGCCGCTCGGCCCAACCGTCCGCCGTCCTCTCTTGGGCGGTCCCCGCGCTCGACCCCTGTGCGGGGGCGGCGGCATACTGGCCCCGATCGTGGACAGCGGGCGGGTGCCGCAGTGGCTCCGGCCGCCCGGAGGCGCGGACGGGACGGGGTGGGCCATGACGGCGGCCGACGCGCCGACGGTGATCGGCGACGCGCGCTGGCCCGGCACCCTGCGCCCCTACCAGCGCGACGTGCTGGAGCGCCTGCGCAACCGGTTCGCCTCCGGCGAGCCGCGTGCGTGGGTGGTGCTGCCGCCCGGTGCCGGAAAGACCCTGGTCGGGCTGGAGGCCGCGCGTGAACTCGGCGCCCGCACCGTGGTGCTCGTGCCCAATACCGCCATCCAGGGCCAGTGGGTCGCCGAGTGGGAGCGCTTCGAGCGCCCCGGCGGCGCTCGTGCCGGGACCTCGCGCGAGCTGACGGACGCGGTCAACGTGCTGACCTACCAGTCCCTGGCGGTGTTCGACCCGGACGCCGACGCCGACGCGGGAACCGACTCCCGGACCACCACCCACCCCGATAGTCGGACCGACACCCAGCCCGAAACTGAGACCGATGCTCGGTCCGACGTCCCACCCGGCACCCCACCCGTCCCCCAGAGCCCTGGACGGCGCCTGCTCGGCCGGCTGCACCCCAACGGGGCCGCCCTGGTGGAGGCCCTGCGCGGTGCCGGGCCGCTGACGATCGTCCTCGACGAGTGCCACCACCTGCTCCAGGTCTGGGGGCGGCTGCTCGCCGAGATCCTGGCAGAGCTGGACGCGCGGGCGCACGTCATCGGCCTCACCGGTACCCCGCCCACCACGCTCACCCGCACCGAGTCCGCGCTGGTCACCGGCCTGTTCGGGGCGCCCGTGCACGGCGCCTCCATCCCCGCGCTGGTGCGCGACGGCTACCTCGCCCCCTTCGCCGAGCTGGCCTGGCTGGCCGCCCCCACCGCCGTGGAGCGCGACTACCTCGCCGAGAACGGCCTGCGCTTCAGCGAGCTGTGCACCGACCTGCTCGCCCCCGGGTTCGCCGAGCCCGACTTCCGCTCCTGGCTGCACACCCGCTTCGTGGAGGGCGTGGACCCCGACACCGGCGAGCGGCGGTCCTGGCCGGAGTCGGCGGCGGCCGAGCCCGACCTCGCCGACGCGCTGCTGCGCCTGCACCACGCCGGCCACGTGCCGCCGCCCGAGGGCGCGCGCCTCCATGAGCGGCACCGCACCGCCCCGAGCGTGGCCGACTGGATGGCGCTGCTCAACGACTACGCCCGCCGCCACCTCCTGCCCGGACCGGGCCGCCCCGCCGCCAACGCCGAGGCGTTCGAGCGCGTCCGCGCCGCGCTGCCCGCCGTCGGCTACCAGCTCACCCGGCGCGGCGTGCGCACCGGCCGGTCGCCGGTGGACCGGGTGCTGGCGCGCAGCGCGGCCAAGGCGCGGGCCACCGTCGAGATCGCGGCGGTGGAGTCGGCCGCCATGGGCGATGAACTGCGCGCCCTGGTGCTGTGCGACCACGAGCGCGAGGGCGCCCGCCCCTCCGCACGGCTGCGCGGCGTGCTCGCCGACGAGGCCGGCTCGGCCTGGGAGTGCCTGGTGCTGCTGGGCGAGGACGTGCGCACCCGGCCGCTGCGCCCGATGCTGGTGACCGGGCGCACCGTCGCCACGACCGCCGAGGTCGCCGCCGACTTCATCGCCTGGGTGCGCCGGCGCCGCCCCGGTCTGGAGTTGGCCGCCGTCAGCGGCGGCGCCGACACCGTCCTGGGCATCGGCGCCCGCGAGGCGGACCTGGTGCGCGTGGAGGGGGAGTGGGGGTCGCGCACCTGGGTCCGGCTGGCCACCGCCTACTTCACCGAGGGCGGCTGCCAGGTGCTCGTGGGCACGCGCGGCATGCTCGGCGAGGGCTGGGACGCGCCCGCCGTGAACACCGTGATCGACCTGACCACCGCCACCACCCCCACGGCGGTGGTGCAGGGGCGCGGGCGCGCGCTGCGGCTCGATCCCGAGCGCCCCGGCAAGACCGCCCACACCTGGACGGTGGTGTGCGTGAGCCCCGACCACCCGCAGGGCGCCGGGGACTGGGAGCGGTTCGTCCGCAAGCACGAGGGCTACCTGGCGGTGGACCCCGAGGGCGAGGTGATGAACGGCGTCGCCCACGTGGATCCGACGTTCTCGCCGTTCCACCCGCCGCCCGCCGAGGCGTTCGACGCCGTCAACGCCCGCATGCTCGCGCGCGCCGAGGACCGCCTCGGCACCCGCGAGCGCTGGCGCGTGGGCACCCCCTACCGCGACGAGGTGCTGCCGACCCTGCGGGTGTCGCCGCTGCCGGGCGCGGCGCCGGAGTGGACCCGCTCCGTGCCCGAGGACGCCGAGGTCCGGCCGCCGGGCGCCGTTCCCGCGCAGTGGGGGATCGCCATGCGCGACGCCGACCCCGCCGACCGCCCCTCGCAGGCGCCCACCCCCGCCTCGGCGGTCCTGGGCGCGCTGGCCGCCGCCTGCGTCGCGCTGTTCTGCCTGGCGCTGGGCCTGATCACCGGGGCGGTGGTGGCCGCACCGGCCGCGCTGGCGGCCGTGGAGCGGCTCGTCGTGCGCCGCGCGCGCCTGGCCGCGGCGACGCGGCTGGTGCGGGAGGCCGCCCGGCCGCCCGGCGTGGTGGCGTTCGCCCGCGCCGTGGCCGACGCGCTCGCCGCCACCGGGCAGTCCGAGGCGGGCGCCGAGGGCGTGCGGCTGCACGTCGACCGCGACGGCAGCTACCGCGTGACCCTCACCGGGGCCGGGCCCGAGGCGGCCGAGCGCTTCCGGGCGGCCCTGGACGAGGTGCTGTCGCCGGTCACCGGCACCCCGCGCCGTCTGATCGCGCGCTATGAGGTGGCGCCGGAGGGCCACCCGGGCGGCGAGCGCGGCCTGGCCGCCGCCTGGCTGCGCTACGAGGCGCCCTACAACCGGGTGGCCGCGCACGCGGTTCCGGCGGTCTTCGCCCGCGACCACGCCCGCCTGGCGGCGTTCGAGCAGGCGTGGCGGCGCTGGGTGTCGGCCGGGGTGTCGGTGTCGGGGGCCCTGGCCGCCCAAGCCCCGGCCCTGCGGGCGGAACCCGGCGCGGCGACACCCGTTCCGGTGGCCACCACCAGCCGCCTGACCTGGTGGTGAGCCGGCCTGCGCTTACGGCCGGACGGCCCGGGCGGCCCAAACCCAGGCGGGACCCGGGCCGCCCGGGCCGCCCGGATCCCGCCGGGGCCGGGCGGTTCGAACGGCCGCCCGGAGGGCTCAGCGCCGGGCCCGGCCGGGTTGGGCCTCGCGACGGTCCATCGGGAATTCCCGGCCGCCGGTAGCCAGCGGAGCTCGTGCGCGCGCCCTGGCGCCCCCTGGCGTCCCCGGCGGGCCGGCTCGCCGGGGGACGTTCGTTCCGGGGGCGCGGTGCGGTAAGGGCGGGCCGAGCCCCTGCGCGGGCCCGCGCCCGCGCCCCACCGCCGGGCGCCGGGTGACCTCCGTCGGCGGTCTCCGGCGGGTGGGCCGGCCGGGGCCCCGCCCGGGGCCGCGCGGTGCGAGCGGTGAGGGCGGGCACCATCCGCCCGCCGCGCGAGGCCCTGGCGGACGGCCCTCTCCGGACTAGCCGAAGGTGTAGGGGGTCAGGTACTCCGGGATGACGACCTTGGTGCCCGGCGCGACCTCCTCGACCTTGGCCGCGAACTCCTCGGGGCCCATGGCCTCGCCGGTGGCGTCCACCGGCGGGTTCTTCAGCGGCACCTCGAAGTCGTCCCAGTGCACCGGCACGACGGTGGGCGGCTTGCCCAGCGCGCGGATCAGCCGGGGGACGTAGTCGTGGGTGGCCGAACTGGAGGGCAGCGCGATCATCGCGACGTCGGGTGTCAGGCCCGCGACGCTGCGCTCGGCGAAGTCGCTGGCGCCCATGAAGAAGATCGAGGGGCCGCCCTTGACCCGCACCTGGAAGCACAGGGTGTCGCCCTCGGGCAGGTCGGCGATCGTGGCCGGTTCGGTCGCGGGCGGCGCGGAGACCGAGCCGGGAAACGCCATGGAGTAGTTGCCGTTGCGGCTGTGCAGAGAGGGCACGACCTCCACCACGAACTCGGGGAAGTCGAAGACCTCGCCGCCCTTGACCGCGCTGAGCTGGGCGGTGTCGACCTTCATGGCCTGGGCCAGGTGCGCCGTGGTGGAGGTGCCCACCACCCGCGCGCCGGTGCTCTTGGCGATGTAGGGCACGTCGTTGAAGTGGTCCCAGTGGGAGTGGGTGACCAGGATCAGCGACGGGTCGCCCATGTGCCGGTCGACCACGTCCTTGCGCACCTTGAGCCCCGTCGTGGGGTCGAACTTCCCGGTGAACAGGCCGGTGGGGTAGCGGGACAGGTAGGGGTCGACCAGCAGGGTGGCGCCCGCTGCCTCCAGGCGCCAGCCCGAGGTGCCCAGCCAGCGCAGCCGGGCGGTGGTGCTGTGCCGGCGGGCGCGCGGCGCGGGCGCGGGCGCGGTGTCGGCGGCGGCCGCGGCGGTTCCGGCGGCCCCGGCGCCCAGCAGCGAGGCCAGGGCGGTCCCGGCCCCGGCGGTGCGCAGGAAGCGTCGGCGGTCCAGTGCGGACATGGATCTCCCCCAGTCGGTTCGGTGGCGGGTGGCGCGGTCCGGCGGTGCGGTGGCCGCGCGGGGACGACCCAACCAGCGCGGCGGCCGCCGCGTCCAAGACCGGACGCCCGCACCTCTCATACGCGGACGCGTATGAGACCTGGCGGCGGCCGCCGCCGACCGGGGGAGAGGGCGCGAAAACCGCCCGGCGTCACGCCGCGGGCGCGCGGCCGGACACCGAGCGCAGCTCCTCCACCGCCGTGCGCGCGGCCCGGCCGATGGCCAGGTCCACGTCCAGGCGGCGGGCGTCGGACTTGACGGTGGGGGTGGCGGCGAACACCGCGACCGCGTACCGGCCGCCGTCGGGGTACTCGGCGACCCCGGCCTCCATGTGCAGGCCGGGCAGCGTGCCGGTCTTGGCCGACACCCGCACCGCCGGGGGGAACCCCGAGGCGATGCGGGTCCAGAAGATCTGCTGGGCCAGGAAGCCGCGCACCGCCGCGCACGCCGGTGCGGGGCCCGCCGCGTCGCGCCAGACCAGCTCCAGCAGCCGCGTGATGTCGCGCGCGGTGCTGGAGGTCGTGCGGTCGGGGTCGAACACCCGCAGGCGGCGCATGCGCTCCTCGGGCAGCGTGGGGAAGACCCGGGCGAACTCGCGGTAGTCGCGCGCGCCAACGTCGGCCAGCATCATCTCCAGCACCTGCCGCGGGCCGCCGATGATCCGGGTGCGCTCCAGGCCCAGTTCGGCCGCCAGCAGCCGCACGGTGTCCAGGCCCACCCGGCGCAGCAGCACGTCGGCGGCGGTGTTGTCGCTGACCTGGATCGCGGAGTAGGCGAGGTCGCGCAGCGACATCTCGACGTCATCGGCGTAGCCGGCGGTGCCCCACCCGCCCAGCCGGTCGGCGGCGCCCACCACCACCCGCTCGGCGGGGTCGAGCTGCCCGGCGTGGGCCTGGCGGGCGAACTCCAGCACCAGCAGCACCTTGAAGATGGAGGCGATCACCACCTGGTCGTCGGCGTGCCAGGCGATCTCGCCGCCGCCGTCGAGGTCGCGGGCGTGCAGCTTCGCGGTGACTCCGGTCTCGGCGAACACCGCCGCCAACCGCTCCTGGATCGACACGCGGGCCACGCTAGCGCCTCGGCGCCGCCCACCGCCCGCCACCCGTCCTCCCACCGGGCACCGCCACCGGCCGTCGGGCACCGTCGGGCACCGCCACCGGCCGCCGGGTGCGGCGCCGGCGACCGATAGCCGAACGGCTATGGGCGCGGCTAGGCTGGGGCGCCGTGGACCTGTCCCGCCACCTGCGCCACTTCCTCGCCGTGGCCGAGGAGATGCACTTCGGCCGCGCCGCCGAGGCGCTGGGGATCGCCCAGCCGCCGCTCAGCCAGTCCATCCAGCGCCTGGAGCGGGAACTGGGGGTGGCGCTGTTCGACCGGTCGCGCCGCGCCATCGAGCTCACCCCCGCCGGCCGGCTGCTGTGCGACGAGGCCCGCGCGCTGCTGCTGCGCGAGGAGCGGCTGCGCACGGTGATGCGCAAGGCCCGCGACGGCGAGCTGGGCGCGCTGCGCGCCGGGGTGCCCGCCGACACCCCCGCGCCGGTGCTGCGGGCGCTGCTGGAGGCCCTGGCGGAGCGGGCGCCCGGCCTGGAGGTGGACCTCCAGGAGCTGACGACCGCCGAGCAGGTGCGGCTGCTGGCGGCGGCCCAGCTGGACGTTGGCCTGCTGCACCATCCGGTCGAGGCCCCCGACGTGCACCTGGGCCCCACCGCCGACATCCCGCTGGGCGCGGTGCTGGCGCGCACCTCGCCGCTGGCGCGGTCGGCCGAGGTCGCACCGGCCGACCTCGCCGGCCACGACCTGGTCGCCTTCCCCCGCGCCACCGCGCCGGGCGCCTACGACCACCTGCTGGACGCCTGCCGCGCCGCCGGTTTCAGCCCCGCCCGGGTGCGCCACGCGGGCAACCCGGAGTTCCTGCTCGGGCTGGTGCTGGCCGACCGCGGCGTGGCGCTGGAGCCCGAGGCGCTGGCGCGGCGCGAGCCCCGCGCCGCCTGGCGGCCGCTGAAGGGCCGCCCGCTGGTGCGCCGGATCGGCGCCGCCTGGCCGCGGCACGCGCCGCACCCGGCCGCGGCGCAGTTCGCGCGGGTGGCGATCGGCCTGCTGGCCCCGCCGGAGCCGCCCGCGCCGCCGATCGGCCCGGCCGAGCGCCCGTGGTCGGTCGTCTACACCCCGCCCGAGCAGGGGGCGGGCGGTGCGGGCTTCCCCTTCTGACGGCGCGGCGCGGTCGGCGGCTCAGGCCCCGTCCCGTGCGGCCTCCGGCGGCAGCCGGAACCGGAAGCCCATGCCCGGCTCGGTGGTGAAGTAGCGCGGCCGCGAGGGCACCGGCTCCAGGCGCCGCCGGATCTGGGTCATGTAGACCCGCAGGTAGTTGGTCTCCTTGACGTAGGCCGGCCCCCACACCTCGCGCAGCAGCTGTTCGTGGGTCACCAGCCGGTCGGTGTTGCGGACCAGCACCTCCACGATGCTCCACTGGCGCGGGGTCAGCCGCACGGGTTCGCCGCCGCGCGTCGCCTCCTTCGCGGTGAAGTCGATCGTGAAGTCCGGGGTGGCCACCACCCCGCCGCCCTCGGGCATGACCGCGCGGCGCATGACCGCCCGCAGCCGCGCGAACAGTTCGTCCACGGCGAAGGGCTTGGTGACGTAGTCGTCGGCGCCCAGGTCCAGGGCGCGCACCTTCGCCGCCTCGGTGTCGCGGCCCGAGAGCACCACGATGGGCACCGTGCTCCACCCGCGCAGCCCCTGCACGACCTCCAGGCCGTCCATGCCCGGCAGGCCCAGGTCGAGCACGACCACGTCGGGGTGGCGCCGCGCCGCGATCCGCAGCGCCTGGTCGCCGGTCGCCGCGAGGTCGGCGGCATACCCCCGGGCGCGCAGGTTGACCTCCAGCGCCTTGCGGATGCGCGGGTCGTCGTCGACGACCAGCACCCGCCCGGCCACGCTCATCGTGTCGTCCCCTCCTCGCGGCGCCCCCGCGCCGCACCGCGCCCCGCCCGAGCGCCCGCCCCGGCCGGGGCGGGCGCTCGGCGCGCTCAGGCGGCCTCCTCGTCCAGGGCGAGGTTCAGCTCCAGCACGTTGACCCCGTCCTCGCCGAGGACGCCCGCCCAGCGGCCCTGGGTGTGCTCCTCGACCAGGCGCAGGACCTCGGACTCGGCCAGGCCGCGCTCCCGCGCCACCCGCGGCGCCTGCAGCCGCGCGTTGGCGACCGAGATGTGCGGGTCCAGCCCGGAGCCGGAGGCCGTGACGGCGTCCACCGGCACCCGCGCGTCCGGGGCCAGCCCGTTCTCCTCACGGTAGGCCACGGCCCGGGCGTCGATGTCGGCGAGCAGGCCGGGGTCGGTGGGGCCGAGCTGGCTGGCGCCGCTGTGGGCGGCGTCGTGGTCGACCGCCGAGGGGCGGGGGTGGAAGTAGCCGGGGTCGGTGAACGGCTGCGAGAGCAGCCGGGACCCCACCACCTGGCCGTCGCGCACCACCAGGGAGCCGTCGGCCCGGTCGCCGGCCAGCGCCTGGGCGGCGCCGGTGACCGCCAGCGGGTAGAGCAGCCCGGTCAGCACGGTGAACACCAGCAGCATGCCCAGGGCCGAGGGCAGTTGGCGCAGTGCGCGGCGCATGTCAGGAGACCCCCAGTGCGGTGACGATCATGTCGATGAGCTTGATGCCGGCGAAGGGGGCGATCAGCCCGCCCACGCCGTAGAGCAGCAGGTTGCGGCGCAGCATCGCCGCCGCCGAGAGGGGCCGGAACCGCACCCCGCGCAGCGCCAGCGGGATCAGCGCGACGATGACCAGCGCGTTGAACACCACGGCCGCCAGGATCGCCGAGCGCGGCGAGGCCAGGTCCATGACGTTGAGCGCGTCCAGCGGCGGCAGCACCCCGGCGAACATCGCCGGGATCACCGCGAAGTACTTGGCGACGTCGTTGGCGATGGAGAAGGTGGTCAGCGCGCCCCGGGTGATCAGCAGCTGCTTGCCGATCTCCACCACCTCGATGAGCTTGGTGGGGTCGGAGTCCAGGTCGACCATGTTGCCGGCCTCCTTGGCGGCCTGCGTGCCGGTGTTCATGGCCACGCCGACGTCGGCCTGCGCCAGGGCGGGCGCGTCGTTGGTGCCGTCGCCGGTCATGGCCACCAGCCCGCCGCCGCGCTGGTGCTCGCGGATCAGCGCGAGCTTGTCCTCGGGCGTGGCCTCGGCGAGGAAGCCGTCCACGCCGGCCTCCTCGGCGATGGCGCGGGCGGTGAGCGGGTTGTCGCCGGTGACCATGACCGTGCGGATGCCCATCGCGCGCATGCGGTCGAAGCGCTCGCGCATGCCCGGCTTGACCACGTCCTTGAGGTGGACGACCCCCAGGACCCGGGCCGCAGCGCCGTCCCGCGCGCCGCCGGCCCCCGGCGCGGCGGCCTCGGCCACCGCCAGCGGGGTGCCGCCTTCGGCGCCGATCCGCGCGGCCGCGTCGGCGAGGTCGCCGGGCACGGTGCCGCCGCACTCGCGCACCCACGCCGCCACGGCGTCCACCGCGCCCTTGCGGATGCGCGTCCGCGCGCCGTCCACCCCGCTCATCCGCGTCCGGGCGGTGAAGGGGACCGGCTCCAGGTCCTCCTCGGCGCCGGCGCCGGCCGGTGCGGCGGCGCCGCGGGTGAACTCCACGATGGAGCGGCCCTCGGGCGTCTCGTCGGCCAGGCTGGAGCGGTGGGCGGCGCGGGCCAGGTCGCCCTCGTCCACGCCGGGCATGGCGACCAGGGCGGCGGCGTGCCGGTTGCCCAGGGTGATGGTGCCGGTCTTGTCCAGCAGCAGGGTGTCGACGTCGCCGGACGCCTCGACGGCGCGGCCCGACATCGTCAGCACGTTGCGCCGCACCAGCCGGTCCATGCCGGCGATGCCGATGGCCGACAGCAGCGCGCCGATGGTGGTGGGGATCAGGCAGACCAGCAGCGCCACCAGGACCAGCACCTCCTGGCGGGCGCCGGAGTAGACGGCGTACGGCTGGAGGGTGACCACGGCCAGCAGGAACACCGCCGTCAGCCCGGCCAGCAGGATGTTCAGCGCGACCTCGTTGGGCGTCTTGCGGCGCTCGGCGCCCTCCACCAGCGCGATCATCCGGTCCAGGAAGGTGGCGCCGGGCGGCGCGGTGATCCGCACCGCGATCCGGTCGGAGAGCACGCGGGTGCCGCCGGTCACCGCCGAGCGGTCGCCGCCGGACTCCCGGATGACCGGCGCGGACTCCCCGGTGACCGCCGACTCGTCCACGCTGGCCACGCCCTCCACGACGTCGCCGTCGCCGGGGATCACCTCGCCGGCGGCCACGACGCACACGTCGCCCACGGCCAGTGCCGTGGCGGGGACCTCCTCGGTGGTGCCGTCGGGCAGGCGGCGCCGGGCCGCGGTGTCGGCGCGGACCCGGCGCAGGCTCGCGGCCTGCGCCCTGCCCCGGCCCTCGGCCAGCGCCTCGGCGAAGTTGGCGAAGAGCACGGTGAACCAGAGGAACAGCGCGACCAGGCCGTTGAAGACGTTCTCGGCGGCCGTGGCCGAGCCCAGGTCGCGCAGGAACAGCACGGTGCACAGGGCGCTGCCGACCAGGACGACGAACAGGACCGGGTTGCGGGCCTGCACGCGCGGGTCGAGCCTGGTGACGCTGCCGAGCAGGGCCTGGCGCAGGACCGCCGGCTCGGGCAGCAGCGGGCGCCGCCGGTCCGGGCGGCCGGTGCGGGGGGGCGGGGACTGCGGCGGGGCCGGCGGGTGCCGGTGCCGCCTGTCGGGTGGTGGACACGGTTCTCCTACAGGGACAGGTGCTCGACGACGGGGCCCAGCGCGAGCGCCGGCAGGAAGGTCAGCCCGGCGACGATCACGACGACGCCGACGAGCAGGCCGGCGAACAGCGGCGTGTGGGTGGGCAGGGTGCCCGCGGTCGCGGGGGCGGGCTGCTTGCGCGCCATGGACCCCGCGATGGCCAGCACCGGGATGATCAGCAGGAACCGGCCGACCAGCATCGCCAGGCCCAGCGTGGTGGTGTACCAGTACGTGGTGGAGTCCAGGCCGGCGAACGCCGAGCCGTTGTTGTTGGCGGCCGAGGCGTAGGCGTAGAGGATCTCGGTGAGCCCGTGGGGGCCCTCGGCCGAGCGCGAGGCCAGCGCGGTGTCCAGCACGGAGGACGCGGCGGCGAACCCCAGCAGCACCGCGGGCATGGCCAGCAGGTAGAGCACGACCAGCTTCATCTCGGCGGCCTGGATCTTCTTGCCCAGGTACTCGGGGGTGCGGCCCACCATCAGCCCGGCGACGAACACGGCCAGGATCGCCATCACGAGCAGGCCGTTGAGGCCCACGCCGGCGCCGCCGGGGCTGACCTCGCCCAGCATCATGTGGATCAGCGCGGTGCCGCCGCCCATGGGGGTGAGGCTGTCGTGCATCGCGTTGACCGACCCGTTGGAGGTGCCGGTGGTCGAGGCCGCCCACAGTCCCGAGGCGGCGGCGCCGAACCGGGTCTCCTTGCCTTCGAGGTAGCCGGCCGCCTGGTCGACCCCGAGGGCGTCCAGGCGGGGGTTGCCCGCCGTCTCCAGCGCCATGGCCGCCACGGACATGCCCGCCCACACCAGGGCCATGACCGCGAACACCGCGCGGCCCTGGCGGCGGTCGCCCGCCAGGTGGCCGTAGGCGAAGGCCAGCGCGAACGGGATGATGAGGATCGCCCAGTTCTCGACGAGGTTGCTCAGCGGGGTGGCGTTCTCGAACGGGTGGGCGGAGTTCATGTCGAAGAACCCGCCGCCGTTGGTGCCCAGTTGCTTGATGGCGACCTGCCCGGCGGCGGGGCCGCCGGGGATGAACTGGCGGGCGCCCTCCAGCGTGGCGGCCGCGGTGTGCCCGGTGAAGTTCTGCACCACCCCCTGGCCGGCCAGCACCACGGCGAGCACGAACGACATCGGCAGCAGCACGCGCAGCGTGCCGCGGGTGAGGTCCACCCAGAGGTTTCCGACGGTGGCGGCGCGCCGCCGGGCCAGGCCGCGGACCAGCGCCGCCATGACGGCCGTGCCCGCCGCCGCCGACACGAAGTTCTGCACGGTGAGCCCGGCCATCTGGCTGAGGTGGCTCATCGTGTACTCGCCGCCGTAGGACTGCCAGTTGGTGTTGGTGACGAAGCTGACGGCGGCGTTGAACGCGACGTTGGGCGCCACGCCGGGCAGGCCCAGCGGGTTGAGCGGCAGCACGCCCTGGAGCCGCAGCAGGGCGTAGAGCAGCAGGAAAGAGACCAGGCTGAACGCCAGCAGGGACAGGGCGTAGCCGCTCCAGCGCTGCTCGCGGGCGGGGTCCACCCGGCACAGCCGGTAGACGGCCCGCTCCACGGGCGCGAACACCCGGTCGCCCGGCGCGCGGCCGCCGTCGCCGTAGACGGCGGCCAGGTAGCGGCCGAGCAGGGGTGCGGTGAGCAGCAGCAGCGCGACGAGCGCGGCGAACTGCAGCCAGGCGGGGCCGGACATCAGAACCTCTCGGGAAGCAGCAGTGCGGCCACCAGGTAGGCGGCCAGGGGGACGGCGAGGGCCAGGGCCAGGGCGTCGTCGAGGCTCACGGCGCGACCGCCTCGCCACGCGCGCCGGACGCGCCGGACCGGTCCGCGGACAGGTTGCGGGCTGCGGAGTCGGCGGGGTCGGCGCCGATGATCCGTTCGCAGCCGCGGACGTAGCCCACGCACAGGGCGAAGAACGCGACCGCGACGAGCACGAACACGATGTCGGCCATCGGTCGGGCTCCTCTCGTGGAAATGGGGCTGATGCGGATGAGGGGCGTTAACGCGGTGAATGGGGTGAAAGACCGCGAAACGCGCACCTCACCCACACTGCGCGCCCCGCCCCGGAGCCGCCCGCGCCCCAACGCCCTCTTAGCCCGGTCGGCCGCGTTCCTTAGCACCGCCTTGACGCGGGGGCGGGCGGGGTGACGCGGGCGACACGGCACCGGCCGCTAAGAACCCACTAAGCGCCGTTGCCGCCGCGGCCTCGGGCGACTACAACGGGTGCGCGGGCCGGCCCCGGTGTGCGGCCGCCCGCGGGCCACGAGGGAGGGCGAGGCGATGCGACGCGGACGGCTGCGCGTCTACCTGGGCGCGGCCCCGGGGGTGGGCAAGACCTACGCCATGCTCGCGGAGGCCCACCGGCGCCGGGCCCGCGGCGCCGACGTGGTCGTCGCCTACGTCGAGACCCACGGCCGCACCGAGACCGAGGCGATGATCGGCGACCTGGAGGTCGTGCCGCGCCGCACGGTCGAGCACCGCGGCGCGGTCTTCACCGAGATGGACCTCGACGCCGTGCTCGCCCGCCGGCCGCGCGTCGCGCTGGTGGACGAGTTGGCGCACACCAACGTCCCCGGCTCGGCCAACGCCAAGCGCTGGCAGGACATCGCCCGGCTGCTGGACGCCGGCGTCACCGTGCTCTCCACGCTCAACATCCAGCACCTGGAGTCGCTGAACGACGTGGTGGAGCGCATCACCGGCGTCCCCCAGCGCGAGACCGTGCCCGACGCGTGGGTGCGCGAGGCCGACCAGATCGAACTGGTCGACATGACCCCGAGGCGCTGCGCCGCCGCATGGTGCACGGCAACGTCTACGCGCCCGACAAGGTCGACGCCGCGCTGCAGAACTACTTCCGCGTCGGCAACCTCACCGCGCTGCGCGAACTCGCCCTGCTGTGGCTGGCCGACAAGGTGGACGACCAGCTCGACCGCTACCGCAGCGAGCACGAGGTCACCGCCACCTGGGAGGCGCGCGAGCGGGTCGTCGTGGCGCTCACCGGCGGCGCCGAGGGCGAGACCCTGATCCGCCGCGCCGCCCGCATCGCCGCGCGCAGCAAGGGCGCCGACCTGCTCGCGGTGCACGTCGCGCGCTCCGACGGCCTGGTGGGCGCCGACCCGGCGCTGCTGGCCCGCCAGCGGGTGCTGGTGGAGTGCCTGGGCGGCACCTACCACGAGGTGATCGGCGACGACGTGCCCACCGCGCTCATCGAGTTCGCCCGGGGCGCCAACGCCACCCAGCTGGTGCTCGGCGCCAGCCGGCGCGGGCGGCTGGGCCACGCGCTGTCGCCCGGCGTGGGCCTGACCACCACCGCCATGGCCGGCTCCATCGACGTCCACCTGGTCACCCACGAGCACGTCGGGCGGGGCGGCCGCGGCGGCCCGGTGCCCGCCCTGCCGCGCCGCCGCAGGCTGCTCGGCCACGCGCCGGCCCTGGGCGCGCTGCCGCTGCTGGTGCCGGCCACCGGCCTGCCGGCGGGCGAGGACTCCCTGCCCACGGCCATCCTCGTCGTCTTCGCGGCCGTGGTCGGGGCGGCGCTGACCGGCGGCATGGCGCCGGCGCTGACCGCCGCCGCCGGCGGGTTCCTGCTGATGGACGTCTTCCACACCCGCCCCTACCTGACCCTGGCGATCGCCAGCCCGCGCGACGTGCTGGCGCTGGCGGTGTTCCTCGTCGTGGCGGTGGCGGTGAGCGCGGTGGTCGACCGCGCGGCCCGCCGCACCCGCGAGGCCGCGCGCGCCCAGGCCCAGGCCCAGACGCTGGCCACCGTGGCGGGCAGCGTCCTGCGCGGGTCCCGGCCCCTGGCCGCGCTGCTGGAGCGCCTGCGCGAGACGTTCGGGTCGGAGTCGGTCGCCCTGCTGGAGCGCTCGGCCGAGGACGGCGGCGCGCAACTGGACCCCGGGGCGTGGACGGTCGCCGCCTCGGCCGGGGAGCCGCCGAGCGCCGATCCCGGCGAGGGCGGCGTGGAGGTGGCCATCGACGACACGCTGCGGCTGGTGCTGCGGGGCGGGCGGCTGGCGGCCGAGGACCGCCGGGTGGTCGAGGCGTTCGCCGCCCAGGCGGCGGTGGCCCTGCGCCACGAGCGGCTGGCGCAGGAGGCCGCGGCGGCCCGCCCGCTGGCGGAGGCCGACCGGCTGCGCACCGCGCTGCTGGCGGCCGTCAGCCACGACCTGCGCGGCCCGCTGGCCTCGGCCAAGGCCGTGATCACCAGCCTGCGCAGCGAGGAGGTGCACTTCGACGAGCGGGACCAGGCCGAACTCCTGGCCACCGCCGACGAGGCCGTGGACCAGCTCACCCGGCTGGTGGCCAACCTGCTGGACATGAGCCGGCTGCGCGCGGGCGTGCTGGGGGTCTCGCTGAGCGACTTCGACGTCGCCGACGCGCTCATGCCCGCCCTGGAGGAGGCCGCCCCCGAGGCGCCCGTGCGGCTGCGTCTGCCCGAGGAGCTTCCGGCGGTGCACGCCGACCTGGGCCTGCTCCAGCGGGCGCTGGCCAACGTGCTCGGCAACGCGCTGCGCTACAGCCCCGCCGACGCCCCGCCCGAGGTCACCGCCACCGAGGCCGACTCCCGGGTGGAACTGCGGGTCGTCGACCACGGCCCGGGGATCCCCGAGGAGGAGTGGGACCGCGTGTTCGTCCCGTTCCAGCGCCTGGGCGACACCGACAACACCACCGGCGTCGGCCTGGGCCTGGCCCTGTCCCGCGGCCTGGTGGAGGCGATGGGCGGCACCCTCACCCCCGAGCCCACCCCCGGGGGCGGCCTGACGATGCTGGTCTCGCTCCCGGCCGCCGACCTGGCGGAGCCCGCGGAACCGGTCGGCTGAGCCGCGCGGGCGGTGGCGGGGCCGGTCGGCCGCCTACGGCCGGTCGGCCGCGTGGCCGACCCCGACGAACTGGCCGCCGCGATCGTGTTCCTCGCCTCCGACGCCGCCCGCAACATCAGCGGCGCCGTGCTGCCGGTGGACAACGGCTGGGCGGCGGTCTGATCCCGCCGCGCCCCGGCGCCCCCGGGGGAGGCGCCGGGGCGCCGGGTCACCGACCGCCCGCGGCGGCGGGCTCCTCGCCGGCGCCCGGGCCGGCACCCGGCGCCTCGGGGACGATGCCGTTGAACCGGTCGTCCACGAAGTCCGCGATCCGCGGGGACTCCGGGATCTCCCCGGCGTCGGCGAAGGAGTCGGCCAGCGCCTGCTCGGCCGCCACCAGTTCGTCGTCGATCAGCCGGGGCACGGGATCGCGGCGGCGCGCCGCCTGCTCGGTGACCTCCACCGGCAGGCCGCTGTGCTCCGACCACACCTCGGCGTACTCCCGGGGGTTCTCCCGGCTCCACAGCACGGCGCGGTGGATGCGCCGCACGTAGTCCTCCAGCGCGGCGGCCAGCGCGGGGTCCTCCAGCGCCGCCGTGTTGGCCACCTGGAAGGTGTAGGTGTTGACATAGCCCTCGGCGTCGACCAGGATCCGCGCGCCGGTGCGGTCCTCGGCCTGCGACACGTAGGGGTCCCACACCGCCCAGGCGTCCACCCCGCCCTCCGAGAACGACGCCAGGGCGTCGGAGGGCTGCACGTAGTTGACGTCGACGTCGTCGAACGACAGGCCCTCGTCGGTGAGCACCCCGAGCAGGTGGCCGTGCGCCGAGCTGCCCTTGGCCACCGCGATCGAGGCCCCCGCCAGGTCGGCCGGCTCCCTGATCGGCGACCCGGCGGGCACGATGATCGAGGAGGCGGTGGGCGCGGCGTCGAAGGCGGCCACGATCCGGATGTCCGACCCCGCCGCAGCGGCGAACACCGGCGGGGTGTTGCCCACCTGCCCGATGTCGACGGCGCCCGCGTGCACCGCCTCCAGCAGCGGCGGGCCCGAGGTGAACGTCGACCACTCGATTCGGTAGGGGACGTCCTCCAGTTCCCCGGCGGCCTCCAGCAGCGGTTCGGCGCCGGCGATCTGGTCGCCCACCCGCAGCGTGACCTCGCTGATGTCGTCGGCGCCGCTCTGCGCGCCGCCGCCGCAGCCGGCCGTCGCGGCGAGGGCGGCGGTCAGGGCCAGGGCGGCGAAGGTGCGGTTCACGGTGCTCCCATCGGGGTCACGCCGAGTTCGGCGAGGAGTCCGGTGCGCAGCCGCGCGACCCGGGGGTCCTCGCGGTGGCGCGGTCGGTCGAGGCCGACGGGCACGTCGCGCGCGATGCGCCCGTCGGTGAGCACGAGGACGCGGTCGGCCAGCAGCAGCGCCTCGTCCACGTCGTGGGTGACCAGCAGGATCGCGGGCCGGTGCCGGTCCCACAGCCGCAGCACCAGGTCGTGCATGGTGGTGCGGGTCAGCGCGTCCAGCGCGCCGAAGGGCTCGTCCAGCAGCAGCAGGCGCGGCCGGCGCACCAGGGCCCGCGCCAGCGAGGCGCGCTGGGCCTCGCCGCCCGACAGGGTGAGCGGCCAGGCGTCGGCGTGGCCGGCCAGCCCGACCTCGCCCAGGGCCGCCAGCGCGTCGGCGCGCGGCGAGGGGGTGTCCAGGCCCAGCACGGTGTTGGCCCACACCCGCTTCCACGGCAGCAGGCGCGGCTCCTGGAAGGCCACCATGACCGTGTCGGCCGTGGCGGACTCCCCGCCGAAGTCGCGGTCCAGGCCCGCCAGCACGCGCAGCAGGGTCGACTTGCCCGACCCGCTGCGCCCCAGCAGCGCCGTGAACTGCCCGTCGGCCAGGTCGAGGTCGAGGCCGTCGAGCACCCGCCGGCCGGTGAACTCCTTGGTGAGCCCGCGCACCCGGGCGGCGGCCGGCCCGCGCGCCCCCGCCGCGCCTACAGCTCCAGGCCGCGCCGCCATACCAGGGCCCTCCTCTCCAGCAGCCGCACCAGCGCGTCGGTGGCCAGGCCGAGCAGGCTGTAGACGATCAGCCCGAGCACCACCACGTCGGTCCGCAGGAACTCGCGGGCGCTGTTGACCATGAAGCCCAGCCCGGCGTCGGCGTTGATCTGCTCGGCCACGATGAGGGCCAGCCAGGCCGCGCCCAGGCTCAGCCGCAGGCCCACCAGCACGTGCGGCAGCGCGCCGGGCAGCACCACGTGCCGCACGACGGCGGCGCGCGGCAGCCCCAGCACGGTGGCGACCTCCACGAACTTGGCGTCCACGCCGCGGATCCCGGCGAAGGTGTTGATGTAGAGCGGCACCGCCACCGCGATCGCGATGAGGGTGACCTTGGGCGGCTCGCCGATCCCGAACCACAGGATGAAGAGCGGGATCAGGCCGAAGATCGGCACCGTGCGCAGCATCTGCATCGGCGGGTCGAGCAGGTTCTCGCCCCAGCGGCTCAGCCCGGAGGGCAGCGCGAGCAGCGCCGCGGCGGCCGCGCCGATCGCGAACCCGATCACCACGCGCTGCAGCGACACCCCGATGGCGGGGAGCAGGGTGCCGTCGGCGATCAGGTCCACGGCCGTGCCGGCGATGACGGAGGGCGCCGGCAGCAGGCGCTCGGGGATCAGGCCCAGGGAGGTGCCGGCCTGCCAGAGCACCAGCAGCGCCAGCGGGCTCAGCCAGCGCTGCCAGGCGCGGCGCCGGGCGCGCGGCGCGGGCGCGGCGGGGCCGCCGGGCGCAGCCGGTGCTCCCGGTGCGCCGGCCGCGCCGGGGGCCGCCTCCGGCGCGGCCGGCGGATCGGCCGTGGTCGGGGAGGTGGTCGTGGGATGGCTCATGGGTGGGACTCCTCGAATGAAGGTGGGCGGTCCTGTCAGGCCCCGGGGAGGAAGCCGCCGTAGGCGCCCCGGTGGTAGAGGAGCGGCGGCCGGGGGTCGCTGAGTTCGTAGCCGTGGGCCACCTCGCCGACGACGAGCCAGTGGTCGCCGATGAGGCGGGTGTCGTGGCGGCGGCACACCAGGTGGATCGCGGTGTCGTCCAGGACCGGGACGTTCTCGGCGCCCGGCCGCCACGACGTCGGCGGGGCGAAGCGGTTGATGCCCTTGGTCGCGAAGCGGGCCGCCAGGTCGGCCTGGTCCCGGCTGAGCAGGTGCACGCCGAACACCGACGCGTTGCGCATCCGCACCCAGGTGGCCGAGGTGTCGGCGACGTAGAACGCCACCAGGGGCGGGGCCAGGCTGACGCTGGTGAAGGAGGTGGCGGTCAGGCCGACCGGGGTGCCCGACACCGTCGCGGTGACGATGACGACCCCCGCCGGGTGGTGGCCCAGCAGCGCGCGGAAGCGGTCGGCGTCGATGCCGGCCGTGGCGGTCGAGGACGTGGCGCGGACGGTGCGCATGGGGTGCTCCCTCTCCCTCTCATCCAGGTGCGGACACAGCGGACACGCGCGTGGCGCCCACACGCGTGGCGGGCGCCCGCGCGGCAGGCGCGCGCGGCGGCGGACCGGAGGCGGGCGGCCACGGGGCCGCCCTAGGCGGTCCGCGCGCCGAGGGCCCCGGCGGCGCGCAGGGCGGGGGCGGCGCGGGCGGTCCAGGCCGTGAGGAGGTCGTCCAGCGGCTCGAAGTCCTCGGCCTCGGGGCCGTTGGCCTGGGGCACGGCGTCCTGGGGCACGGCCAGTCCGGGCACCGCCGCGTGCGCGCCCAGTTCCAGCAGCAGCGGGCGCAGGTGCACCTCGACCGCCAGCGCGTGCGCGGGGGAGGCCATGACCAGCAGCGGGACGGCGGTGACCCCGGCGAGGCCGCCGCCGGGCAGCAGGTCCAGGAACGCCTTGAGCAGGCCGGTGTAGGTGGCCTTGTAGGTGGGGCTGGCCACCACCAGCAGCCGCGCCGAGCGGACGTGCTCCAGCGCCTCGGACACGGCCGGCGGCGGGGTGTCGTCGAGCAGCCCGCGGCGCAGGTGGGCCAGCTCCACCACCCCCACGTCGTCGGGCAGGCCGGCGGCCCCGGCGGCGCGCCGGGCCGCGCGCACGGCGGCGGTGCGGGTGCGCGAGTCCGGGCGCGGGTTGCCGATCAGGGCGGTGACGGGCCGCGCGGCGGACGCGGCGGGAAAGGCGGCGAGGGGGGACGCGTCGAGGGACACGGTGCGGCCTCCGGCGGTGGTCACGACGAGCGGGCGGTGAGCGGGGCGGTGGCGGAGGCGGCGAACGGGACGCCGCCGGGCGCGGGGTCGGCCGCGTGCCCGGCCGGCGGCCGCCACAGGCCGCGTTCGCGCAGCAGCGGCAGCACGCCCTCGCCGAACCAGTACGCCTCCTCCAGGTGCGGGTAGCCCGAGAGGATGAACTCGCCGATGCCCAGCCGGTGGTACTCGGCGATGCGGTCGGCGACCTCGGTGTGGCTGCCCACCAGCGCGGTCCCGGCGCCGCCGCGGGCCAGCCCCACCCCGGCCCACAGGTTGGGGTAGATCTCCAGCTTGTCGCGGCGCCCGTTGTGCAGGGCGAGCATGCGGCGCTGGCCCTCGGACTCGCTGCGCCGCAGGCCCGTCTGCACCGCCCGCACGGTCTCGGGGTCCAGGCGGCTGAGCAGCCGGTCGGCCTCGGCCCACGCCTCCTTGGCGGTGTCGCGGGTGATCACGTGCAGGCGGATGCCGAACCGCAGGCTGCGGCCGATGTCGGCGGCCAGGGCGGAGACCCGCTCGATCTTGGCGGCGACGGCCGCGGGCGGCTCGCCCCAGGTGAGGTAGGTGTCGACCCGGCGCGCGGCGACCTCCAGCGCGGCGGGCGAGGACCCGCCGAAGTAGAGCGGGGGCCGCGGGTCGGGGCGGCGGTGCAGCACCGCCTGCTCCACGCGCAGGTGCTCGCCGGTGAAGTCGACGGTCTCGCCGCGCCACAGCCGGGTGACGATGTCGAGGAACTCGTCGGTGCGGGCGTAGCGGGCGTCCTTGTCCAGGAAGTCGCCGTGGGTGCGCTGCTCGGCGCTCTCCCCGCCGGTGACGACGTTGAGCAGCAGCCGCCCCCCGCTCAGGCGCTGGTAGGTGGAGGCCATCTGCGCGGCCAGGGTGGGCGAGAGCAGGCCGGGGCGGAAGGCCACCAGGAACTTCAGCCGCTGGGTGGAGTTGACCAGCATCGCCGTGGTCAGCCAGGCGTCCTCGCACCAGGCGCCGGTGGGGGTCAGCACCCCGGCGAACCCCAGCTGCTCGGCGGCGCGGGCGACCTGGGCGAGGTAGCCGGTGCCGGGCTCGCGGGTGCGCCACGCGGAGTGCACGGCCGCCCCGTGGCCGCCGCCGACGATCCCGCGGCTGTCGCCCTGGGTGGGCAGGAACCAGTGAAAAGTGATGGCCATGGCGGTGGGCCGGTCCTTTCTGCTCGTCACGCGAGGGGAGGGGTGGGGGGAGAGGGGAGGGCCGGGAGCGGCCGGGCGGCGGTCAGAGCTGCCCGTGGCGCGGCGGGCGCCGGCCGTTGAGGCTGTACTGGCCGATGTGGTGCACCTTCCAGCGGGCCGGGTCGTGCACCGTGTGGGTGCGGGCGTCGCGCCAGTGGCGGTGCAGGTTGAGGGAGTCGGCAGCGGCGCGGGTGCCGCACAGCTCGAACAGCGCCGAGGCGGTGTCCACGGCCGCCTGCCCGCCGGCGACCTTGGCGGCGGCCACGGCGATGGACGCCTCGGCGGTGGCGTCGGCGGTGGGCAGGGCGTCGGCCTCCTGCACACGGGCGGCGGCGGTGGCCAGCAGGGCCTCGGCTGCGCGGACCTGGACCTCCAGTTCGCCGAAGCGCTGGACGAGCAGCGGGTCCTCGCGGGCGGCCTCGACACCGGCCTCGAACCAGGGGCGGCTGGAGGTGCGCACGAACTCCCCGGCGCGGCCGAGCGCGCCGCGGGCGGCGCCGACGTCGATGGCGGTGTGCAGGAGTTGGGCGTAGGCGCCGTAGGTGGTGGGCCGGGTGAACGTGAGGTAGTGGGGGATCACCAGGTCCTCGGCGACGTCGACGTCGGTGAAGCGCACCGTGCCGCTGGCGGTGGTGCGCTGGCCCATGCCGTCCCAGTCGTCGGCGACCTCGACCCCGCGGGCGCCGCGCTCGACATAGGCGATGTGCGGCAGCGGCTCGGGTTCGCCGGGCACCTCGGCGGGGGCCACGACCGCGAGCCAGTCGGCGAGCAGCGAGCCGGTGGCGTAGTACTTCGTGCCGTTGATCCGGTAGCCGCCGCCGGCCAGCCGCTCCAGGCGGGTGGCGTGGGTGTGGGCGGTCCGGCCGGAGCGCTCGGCCTGGGCGTTGGACAGCAGGGAGCCCGCGAGGACGGCGCCGTGCAGCCGCCGCGCGGCGCCGGGGCGGGCGCGCAGGCGCAGGGCCTTGAGGAAGGCGAAGTGCGGCTGGAGGATCTGCGCCAGGCTGAGGTCGGCGGTGCCGAGGAGCCGCATGACCTCGGCGACGGCGACGGCGCCGATGTCGGCGCCCCCGTCCGGGCGCGGGACCGTGGCACCCAGCAGGCCGCTGCGCCCGATCGCGCGGACCTCCTCGGCCGGCAGCCGGCGCTCCCGGTCGCGCTCGTCGGCGCCTTCGGCGAGGTACCCGACCAGTTCGCGGGCGGCGGCGACGGCCCCGGCGTCGTCGGCGACGACGCGGGACGGGCCGCTGCGGGGGTGGGGCGGACCGGCGTGGGGGTGCGGCGCGGGGTCGGCGGTGGTGGCGCCGGGGGTGTCGCCGGCGGTGGCGGCGGGACGCGCGGAATCGGGTGCGAAGAACGTGTCGGACACTGCGGCCACCCTCCTGGTGCCTTCAACCAATTTTTCCTACTTGTTTGATGGGTATTGATGTTGTGAGTGGGTGGGGTGGTTGGGGCGGGGTGGGGTGGGGTGGGGGTTGCGGTCGGGTGGGCTGGGCGGCGGGCCATCCGGTCCGCCCCGCAGGCACGACAACCAGGGTGAATGCGTCAGTCGACTTTGTCAACCAAAAAAGTAGGTAATAGCGCACGCGTCACACCGGCCCCATGCGTCAAGACCGTGCCCGCCCGGGGTTCCCGGCCTGAGCGCGGTCACCGTGAGGGGATGCCGTCGGGCGTGTCGGTGGGCGGGGTGGCACGGATCGCGGAGGAGAGGGGGAAGGGGGCGGGGAGCGGGTGACCCGGCCCACCGGGTCGGCGCCGCCCTCGCCCGCCCGGCCCGCGTGCTCCTGGCAAGTCCGCGCGCGGCGCGGCCGCCCGGGTGCCCGGTCTGCTGGAGCGGGTGGGCCTGCCCGCCCGCTTCGCGGACCGCCGCCCCGGCGCGCTGTCGGGCGGTCAGCGCCAGCGTGTCGCGATCGCCCGCGCCCTGGCCGCCGAGCCCGCCGTCCTGCTGGCCGACGAGCCCACGTCCGCCCTTGACGCGGCCACCGCGCGCACCGTCCTGGACCTGCTCGACCGCCTCCGCGCCGAGCACGGCCTGGCCGTCCTCATCGCCACCCACGACCGGGGCGTGGCCGCCCGCGCCGACCGCGTCCTCGCGATCGACCCGGCGGCGCGCGGACTCCGGGAGGTGTGAGGGCGGCGGGCCCGCGCGGGCCCGCCGCCCCCCGCCGGCGCGGTCCCGGAGTCCCGGCGGACCGGAGGTCACGGCCGGCACGAGGGGGGTGCGCCCGGAGCCGTGTTCAGGGGCTGGTGGCGACCGTGAACAGGCCGGCCTCGGTGGGGCCGTGCGGCTGTGTGGTCAGGCCGTGGGCGGCGGTCTCGGCCGCCAGGCGCCGCGCGGTCAGCGTCCACCAGTCGTAGTGGACCTCGTCGCGGCTTACCAGGCGGTCGCCCTCGTGGACCTCGTAGGTCATGTGCCAGGTGATCCGGTCCCCGCCCGCCGGCTCGGCCTCGGCCCAGCCGAGGTAGGTGCGGGAGCCCACCTCGACGCGGCTCATCGGGGCGCGCTCGACGCGGGCGGGCTCCACCGGCGGGGCCAGGTTGACCAGGGCGAACCCGCCCGGAACCAGGCGCCCGGCCAGGTCCCGCCACAGGCGGTCGCGCTCCTCGGGCGCGAAGTGTCCGATGAGGTTGGCCGCCACCACGCCGCCGAGGCGGTCGGGCAGCCGCGCCGAGAGGAGGTCGTCGCCGTCGACGGTCACCCGCGTGCGGAGGTCGTCGTCGGCGGCGATCCGCGAGAGCAGCACCGCGCGCAGCACGGGCGAGGGCTCGACCGCCAGGATCCGGGCGGAGGGCAGGGTGCGGGCCAGCAGCCGCGTACCCCAGCCGCCCCCGGCGCCCGCGTCCAGCAGCGGGGCGTCGCCGGCGGGCATCGCGCGGACGGCCTCGGCGACGGCGCCGCCGAAGTGGGACCACCACCCGGCGATCATGATGTCGATGAACTGCCCGGACACGGCATAGGGGTCGGCGTAGTCAGCCACAGCGGACCTCCCCGAAACGGGAGGCGGCGGGGGCGGAGAGGGCGGAGAGGGCGGAGGAATGGAAAGAAATGAAAACCATTTCCACATCCTAGGCGGGCGGGCGCGGCTCCACCGCTCCTGCCCGGTCTAGCCGTCGCCTGACGTGGGCAGAAGCGAGCCCAGCGGGCCCAGGTCGAGGTTGAGGTCGGCCGCGCTCAGGCCGTAGCGCTCCCGCAGTTCGGTCATGCGCTCCTCCAGCAGCATCAGCGTCATGCCGATGCGCTCCTCCTGCTCCTCGGTGAGGTCGCCGACATCGACCCGGCGCAGTGCCTGGCGCTCCATCAGTTGGCGGACCAGCTCCACCACGGTGAGGACCAGTTTGATCAGGTCCCGCTCCACGGTGTCGGGCTCGGTGGCGATGCGGTGGCGCAGGCTGTCGGCCTGGCCCCGCCTCGGCGACGCCCGCACGGCGGTGCGCCGGGCCGGTGAGGTGCCGCGCGGGCGCGATGATGGGGCGGCACCGACACCACCGGCCACGGAAGGGGGCACCGCGATGGCGCCGAAGAGGGTCGACCGCGCCGCGCGCCGCGAGGACATCCTGGACGCCGCCGTGCGCGTGTTCGCGCGCCGCGGGTTCGCCGCCACGCGGATCGAGGACGTCGCCGCCGAGGCCGCGATCGCCAAGGGCAGTGTCTACCTCTACTTCGACAGCCGCGACGCGCTGCTGCGCGCGGCCTTCGAGCGCGTCGCCGCGCGGTCCGAGCGGCTCGCGGCCGCGGCGGCCCGGCCGGGCGCGCCCGCGGTCGAGCGGCTGGCCGGCATGATCCGCGGGGCCGTCGCCATGCTCGCGGCCGAACCCGACCTCGCCCGGATCATGGTGGACCTGTGGAGCACCGGCCGCGCCCGGCCCGGCACCCCGGCGGAGCCCGCCGCCGCGCCGCTGGACCTGGCCGAGGTCTACCGGGGCTACCGGTCGCTCATCGCCGGCCTGCTCGCCGAGGCCGGCCGGGAGGGCGACCTGCGCCCCGGCCTGGGCGGGCCCGAGGCCACCGTCGTGGTCGCCGCGATCGAGGGCGCCCTGGTCCAGTGGCTCGTCGATCCGGAGGTCCCCTTCGCCGACCTGGCCGAGCCCATCGTCGCCACCTGCCTCGACGGCCTCCGCCCGCGCCCGGCCGGCTGAGAGGGCCCGCGCGCCCCGCCGGCGCTGCGGCGGCCGCCTCCGGCCCGTGTCCGCCTCCGGTCATCCGCCCCCCCGGCGCGCGGGGGCGCCCGCGAGCCGGTGGTTGACTGTTTCCGGTCTGTACCGGAGGCAGTGTTGGGGGGATCGGCATGGCCGTGGGAGAGGGACTGGGCGAACGGTTCGAGCGGCTGTACTCGCTCGCCGCGCGCATGCTGTGGGCCCAGGGGGAGCCCGCGTGGCAGGGCTCGGGATGGCCGGCCGAGCGCGCGCGGGCGTGGCGCGACCTGGAGCGGGTGCTGGCCGAGGACCCCGGATCCGACGTCGGACCGCCCGGCCCGGCACCCGACCCGGCGCGCCACCTGCTGTCCCGGTGGGCGGCGGACGGCGGGCGCCCGCTGGGCTTCGCTGCGGCGGTGGGCGCGTGGGAGGAGCGCCTGGACGCCGACCCGGGAACGCTGGTCGTCCGCGACACCGCGCCCTCGGGTACCGCCGTCGCCCCCGACCGCGCCGTGGTCCTCGCCGACCGCTGGTACTCCACGGTCCGCGACCTGCTGGACGAGCTGGCCCACCGGCTGGCCCCCGGACGGCCGGTCGCCGGCCTCAGCCCCGAGGCGGCACCGCTGTCCGCCCGCCTGCACGAGCTGGCGGACGCGCTGCGCCGCCCGGTCACCGGCACCCCGGCCACCCCGCACCCGGCTGAGGCCATGCCGGCGCCCGCGCCGTCGCGGCCCCTCGCCGAGCGGCCCGACCTGCCCGCCGCCTACGAGCGGCTGCGCGGGGCCGCCCGCCGCGCCGCCGAATCGGTGACCGGCGGGATGGACCTCTCGCTGGCACCGGAGGTGCCCGCCGCCGCCCGCGACGTCCTGCGCGCCGCCGCCGAGGAGCCGGTCCCCGAGTGGCGCGAGCGCCACGAGGGCATCGACCCCGCGCGGCACATGGCCTACGGCTACCGGTGGACGGACACCGGAGGCGGCCCGCTGGGCTTCGCCCAGCGCGCCGCCGAGATCACCGCCGACCTCGCGGACACGCCCGCGCCCGCGGCCCCCGAGGACTACCTCCCGCCACCGGAGGAGGTGCCGGACCGCGACTGGACCGTGCTCTCCCACGCCGGCGCCCTGGTCCGCGCCGACCTCCTGGACGAACTGGCCGCCCGCCTCCACCCCGCCATGGCCCCACCGCACCGCCTGCACGCCGCGTCCCACACCGTGGTCACCCTGCTGACCAGCCGCCTCAAGGGGGCGTCCGATGGCCGCTGACGAGGCCCTGCCGCCACCGTCGTGGGAGCGGACGCCCCGGGTGCTGATGGTCGCCTACGTCAGCGGCCGCCACCCCATCGGCGGCGGGGTGTCGGTGTTCAACGAGCACCTGACCAACGCCCTGGCCCGCGACTTCGACGTCACCCTACTGATGTCGGCCCCGCCGCACGAGCACCCCGGCGTGCGCGTCGTCACCGTCGATCCGGAGCGGATCGCCATGGCGGACTTCCCCCGGCTGGCACTGCACCTGACGCCGGACGACGTCGGCCTGCCGCGCGACCCCGGCGCCTTCGACCTGATCGTCAGCCACAACGAGTTCCTGGGCGAGGCGGCGATCCGCGTCCGGGAGGAGTGGTACCCCCAGGCGCGCTACGCGCACGGCGTGCACACCGCCGCCGAGAAGTACCGGCGGCTCATCGGCGAGGAGGCGCTCGGCCGGCAGGAGGCCGATCGCCACCGGTGGATCATGAACCGGATGGACGACAGGGACGTCGTGTGGGGCGTGGGCCGGCCGCTCACCGACGAGGGCCTGCGGATGGCGCGGACCGTGGTGCCCGGGCCCCGGCACCTGCGCTCGCACGAACTCATCCCGGGGTTCCAGACGCTGCCGGGCACCGCACCCCCGTCCGGGGACCGCCCGTTCACCATCTACACCATCGGGCGCCTGGACGACCCCATCAAGGGCATGGACCAGCTCTTCGAGGCCGTCCGCCGGCTGCGCGCGCAGGGGGTGAACGTCGTCGTCCGCTGCCGGGGCGTGCGCGGCACCGACACGCTCTCCCAGGAGGAGAACCTGCGGATCGAGCAGCGCCGGGTGGACCGGATCATGGGTGAGGCGGGGGCGGTCACGCTCCTGCCGTTCACCTCCGACGTGGCCGAACTGGACGCCGAGATGCGGCAGGCCGACCTGTGCGTCATGCCCTCGCTGCACGAGGGGTACGGCCTGGTCGCCGTGGAGCCGCTGGAGCGCGGCGTCGCCGGGCTGGTCAACCAGGACAGCGGGATCGCCCATCTGCTGCTCCACCACCCCGACGTCCCGCGGGAACTCGGCCGCAACGCGGTCGTCATGGACGACGGCCTGGACGCCAACGCGCGCGTGGCGGCCTGGGCCGAGGCGATCTTGGCGGCGGTCCGCGAACGCGCCGAACGGTGGGCGGGTGCCGAGCGGCTGCGGCTGGTGGGGCAGCGGTTCGTCTGGACCCACTCCGCATCGGCCCTGGTCCACGCGGGCCTCCTGCCCGTGGACCGGGACCCGGGCCTGCCCCGCCACACCCGCCAGGGCGCCGACGGCAGGCTCCTCATCGCCACCGAGCGCGTCGAGGCCGAACACGCGCGGGCGCAGGCGCGTCTGGACGTGCCACTGCGGCGCGGGGCATCCCGGGGTGGGGCCCTGCGCCCTCGGGCGCAGGGCCCCACCCCGGGGCCGAAGAGGCGCGGCGGGCGCGGCGCGGGGTACTGACCCGCGCCCGCCCGGGGCTGTGACCTCGACCCCCGTCCCGGGCGGGGAAGGCGCGGCTTCTAGGATTCCCCTGACGTCAATGGGGACGGGGGGGGACGATGCCGCCGAAAGGCGTGGTGTCGCTGATCAAGGCTGTCGAGGGGCCCGGCACGAGCCGGGGCGGATCGGGGAGCTGCTGGCGGCGGAGCCCGCGCGGCGGGCGGTGGCGGCGCTCGACGGCGACGAGCGCCGGCGCGGGGCGGTCTTCTCGACGCTGTCGACGATCCTGGTGGAGCTGGTCTACCTGCGGGCGATGGTGCACACGGTGGGCCGCATGGACGGCACCGGCCAGGGGCGGCTGCCCCGGACGGAGCCCATCCGGACGGCCGACTGCACCGACATCTTCGCCAAGCGGATGCATCTGCACGTCCCGCAGGGCGAGGGAATCCCCGTTTACCCCCTCCGGCCGGACCAGGAGCGGTTCCTGCGGACCGTCAACGGCGTCTTCGACGCGGCGCTCACCGAGGTCCTCTTCAACTGGGAGGGACGGGGCGTCTCGATCGCCGATCCCCGGCACCTCTACCACCCCGTGATGGTGGAGATGGGGCGCTACCGCGCCCCCGGCGGCGAGCGGCTGGTGCGGGACACCCTCGTCTCGATGGTGCGCCAGCAGTCCTACAACACCCTCTTCGCGATGGAGCAGCTGGCGGGCCCCTGGGGGCGCATGACGGCGCCGGAGGTCCGGGAGACTCCGGGCGCCCGCAAGGTGGCGGGCGCGGGCGACCTCGCCCTGGCGGTCCTCAACAACGTCCGCGTGATCCGCGGCGCCGCCACCATGCGCGGGCTGGGCGGGCTGTCGGTGGTCGGCGTGCTGAACGGTGTTCCCTCGCGCGGCAGCGGCGTGTACCACTACATGCTCCAGACGCGCGGCGAGGAAGGGCTCGCCGAGTACGTGCGGCGCTGGCGGACGGACCAGGGGCAGGACTTCCGCTCCGGGTTCTTCTCGCGAATCGAGTCCTGGGACAAGGGATTGCCTGTCGTGGACCTGCTGCTGTTCCCCAAGGGCCCGGCTCCCGAGGCGGACAGCGACTCCTGGCGGTACACCGGCGGCCGCTCCGGCCCCTGCCCCGCCCGCGCCTCCGAGCGGTTCCCGGCGCTCGTCGCCGACGCGGTGCGCCCGGTCTGGTCCCGGCTCCAGCGGTTCGCCGACGAGGCCGGACTCTCCGGCCGGGGCCAGACGACCTCACCGGACGGCATGAGCATCGTGGAGCAGGTGGGCTGGACCCTGGTCCACCACCTGCCGAGCCTGGTGGGCGGCCGGACCACCGGGACCGGGCTGACCCTGGCCGCCGACGAACGCCTCACGTTCGTCTCGTTGGGCGAGGCCGCCGCCCGCGCCCACCGCGGCGGCCGCCCCCTCGACGCCCGCCCCCTCCACCTGCCCCCCACCGCCCGGAGCCCCCGCCCTCACAACGACCGCACCCCGCAGCGCGTCAACCTGAGCAAGAACCCCAGACCCACCCGCTAGAGACCCCGCCCGCCCTCTGCCGCGCGCTCGGCCCCAGCGGAGGCCTACTCCGGCAGGACCAGTGCCTGGCGGGTGGTGCGGGGGCCGGAGCGGGTGAGTGCGGTGGGGAGGGCGTCGAGGGGGCCGGCCGGGGTTACCAGGTGGCGGGCTGCCTCGGGGGCATCGGCGAGGAGGGACAGGGCCAGGGGGAAGTCGCCGGGGCCGCGGCGGCAGTGGGAGAAGGAGCCGACCAGGCGGATCGAGCGGCGGAAGAGGTCGCGGAGCGGCGTGGGCAGGGCCACCCCGGGGGCGTAGGCGTTCTGGACGACCACCGTGCCGCCGTCGCGGACCAGGGCGATCGCGGTCTCCAGCGGGGCGGCGTCGCCGCCGCTGGCCGCGTCCACGACGGCGTCGAACGCGCCCTCCCGCGCGGCCGAGCGCGGGCGGAGGGCCGCCGGCAGCACCGCCGCCAGGGCGGGGCCGGGCGCGCGCCCGTCGCGGTGGACGACCGTGGTCCGCCATCCCAGCCGGTGCGCGTACAGGGCGGTGAGCAGGCCCACCGGTCCGGCGCCGACCACGGCCAGGCGCCCGGGCGGGCCCACCGGGGAGCAGCGCAGGCCGTGGACCGCCACCGCCGCCGGGTCGGCGAGCACGGCGTGCAGCGGGTCCACGCCGCGGGGGAGCGGGTGCAGGGCGGACGCGGGCACGGCCACCCGCTCGGCGAACCCGCCCGGCAGGTCCCAGCCCAGGCGGCGCAGGTCCGGGCACAGGTGGGTGTCGCCGGCGGCGCACCGGTCGCACCGGTCGGGCCGCGCGCACGGCACGAGCGGATCGACGGCGGCGGCCTCGCCCGCGGGCGTGGTGCCCACGACCTCGTGGCCGGGCCGCCAGGGCTCCGGCAGCGCGAAGTCCGCAGGCCGCAGCAGCTTGGCGGTGTCGCTCCCGCAGACACCGGTGTGGGTGACCCGGAGCGCCACCTCGCCCGCACCCGGCCGCGCGGCCTCGTCGTCGTGCAGGCCGAGCGCGCCCGCGCGGACCTCCCACGCCCTCATGGCCCTCCCGGACCTCCCGGTTCCTCCGGTCCTCTCGGACTTCTCATGCCGGCATCAGCTCCGCGAGGCGGGCGGGTACGTCCTCGACTCCGGGCAGCACCGGGCCCGGCCACGGGGTCTCGCCGAACACCAGGGCGGCACCGCCCCGGCGGCGCACGGCCACCGGGGTCATCCCCGCCGCCAGCGCGCCGCGCAGTTCGTCGCCGCCGCCGTCGCCCACGTACAGGGTGCGGTGCGCCGGGACGCCCAGGGCGGCGCCGATCCGGCGGTAGAGCAGCGGGTCGGGCTTGACGGCGCCGGCCTCGCAGCTGAACACCGCGGCGTCGGCCAGCGCACTGAGCGGGCCGCGCGGCCACGCCGCGGCGACCTCGGCGGCGGCGTCGCTGAGCACCCCGACCGCCACCCCCCGGCCGCGCAGCGCCTCCAGCGCGGCCCTGACCGGCGGGTCCGGGCGGATCCGCTCCTCGCCCAGGGCGCGCAGCTCCGCCGCCACCGGCGCGACCGCCGATTCCGGCGCCCCGACGGCGGCGGCCAGGTGCGCGGCGAGGGCGTCCAGCCCGGGCAGGGTGCCGTCGTGGCGCGGCCGCCAGGTGCCGGTGAGGTAGTGCTCGACGCGTGCGGGGGCGCATCCGGCCGCCCCGGCCAGCCGGGCCGCCGCGCGGGCGCGCTCCCGGGCGGTGGGCGCGGCCACGAGGGTGCCGAACAGGTCGAAGACGACCGCGCCTGCCGCCGTCACGCGGGCAGGACGACCCGCGCCAGCTTGCGCCCCACCTTGAGGTAGAGGCCGTCGGCGGGGTCGCCCAGCTTCTCCTTGACCACGGCGGCCAGGGGCTGGCGGGCGTCGTCGGCGTCCAGGGTGGTCTGGCGCTGGCCGTCGGGGCCCTCCACCACCAGGCGCAGGCCGTTCTGCTGGGCCACCCGGCGGACGTCGCCGTTGCTCTGCGCGAAGCCCAGGCCCTTGACGACCTCGACCACCGGCCTGCTGAGGTCGGTGACCTCGGGCAGGTCCTCGATGTCGGCGAAGGAGCGGGTGGAGAAGCGGGCGACGAACTCCTCGCGCGCCCGCATGGCGGCGTCGACGCCGTGGATGGCCGCGGTGACCTCGCCGGCCAGGATCTTCTTCAGGTCCATCGGGTGCAGCGAGCCCTGCTCGACCCGCCGGCGCACGATGTCGAGCTCGGGGTCGACCCACTCCGACAGCGCGCGGAAGTAGGGCTCCACCAGGCGGTCGGGCACCGACATGAGCTTGCCGAAGATCTCGCCGGGCGGCGCGGTCAGCGCCACGTAGTTGCCCTTCGACTTGCTCATCTTGGCGCCGGAGCCGTCGGTGCCCTCGATCAGCGAGGTGGCGACCACGAGTTCGGGGGTCTGGCCGCAGATGCTCATGACCTTGCGGCCCATCTGCATGTTGAGGAACTGGTCGATGCCGCCGACCTCGATGTCGCACGCGGTCTCGACCGAGTCCAGCGCCATCACCACCGAGTACAGCAGCTCGGCCATCGACAGGCCCTGGCCGCTCTCCAGGCGGGTGCGGAAGTCCTCGCGCTGCAGCGGCATCGACACCGGGATCTGCGCGGTGATCTCGATGATGCGCGGCAGCGAGACCTGCCGCAGCCAGTCGCCGTTGTGGCGGAAGTCGGCGTGCTCGAAGTCGAAGAACGGGCTGACCTGCTCGCGGTAGGTGGCGAGGTTGCGGGCGATGTCGTCGTCGGTCAGCGGCGGGCGCTCCTCGGTGCGCCCGGAGGGGTCGCCGATCTTGGCGGTGACGTCGCCGACGATGAACACCACCTTGTGGCCCATCCGCTGGAAGCGGCTGAGCAGCAGCATCGGCACGGCGTGGCCCAGGTGGACCTCGGCCCCGGTGGGGTCGATGCCGAACTTGGCGACGAAGGGGCGGTCCTCCTTGCCGGCCTCGACGATGCGCTCGACCAGCGCGTCGGCGGAGGGCTGGAGCTGCTGCACGCGGGCGGCGATCAGCGCCGCCTGCTCGTCGGGAGACAGGTCCGACAGGTCCAGGCTGCGGCGCCGGGTGGTCTCGGCCAGCAGATCGCGCACAACGGCGTCGGCGGCGAGGTCAGCGTCCGCCAACAAGGCCGCGGCCTGGTCAACGGACTGGCTCAGTCGGGTCATCAAGCTCTCCGGATTTCGAGGTCGGACCACTCCATCGTAGTGGCCGCGCGGTCGGCGGACGCTCGCGTCACCGCGGCCACCGGCCGATCAGCTCGACCATGTACTCGGCGAACTCCGCCACCGCCCGCCGCCACGCCTCGCCGTTCTCCCGGCAGCGGACGTGCAGGTCCAGCAGGGTGGCGGCGTCGTAGCGGGGGATCTGGCACATGAGCTGGTAGGTGGCCGACTCCTCCGGCACCGGCGGCTCGGCCATCAGCAGGCGGCGCACCTCACCCGGCGGGGTGGTGACGTCGATGGCCGAGCCGGGGATGCTCTTGCTGAACTTGGGGTGCCCGCCGAACCCCCGCACCATCCGGGTGTAGACCGCGCTGAGGGTGAAGTCCGACCGCAGCGGCACGTGCGCGTCCAGCCGCTCCCGCGTCTGCTGGGCGAAGCGCACGTAGCGGTGCTCGTCCACGCCCAGCAGCACCAGCACCGCGTCGTTGTCCTGGCCCAGCGCCAGGAAGTCGGCGGTCATCAGCGACAGGGCGAGGGAGCGGCGGAAGGTCATGGTGGCGTCGAC
Organism: Streptomonospora nanhaiensis; assembly: GCF_013410565.1. Taxonomy (NCBI): domain Bacteria; kingdom Bacillati; phylum Actinomycetota; class Actinomycetes; order Streptosporangiales; family Nocardiopsidaceae; genus Streptomonospora; species Streptomonospora nanhaiensis. The sequence continues at coordinate 2,517,887 of NZ_JACCFO010000001.1, read as the reverse complement.
CAGCCCGCGGGCCGCGAAGTAGGCGTGGTTGTCCTCCTCGGCGGCGTCGAAGTCGTCCTGGGCGACGTAGCGTCCCAGCAGGTACATCACCTCCAGCGCGGGCAGGTAGCCCTCCTGCCGGCGCACGGTCCCGGCGGTGTCGTCGAACCCCAGCCGCAGGCTGTACTCCCGGAACCGCTCGGCCAGGTCGCGCACCTCGCCGTAGGGCTTGGCCTTGCCGTTGTAGGCGTCGAGGTCGCCGAGCACGATCTGGCAGCGCTCGCCGCCGCGCTGCAGCTCCACCATCTTCAGGATGTGGGACACGGTCGCCAGGTGCGGCACGCCCGACATCCCGAACCCGGTGGTGACCACCCGCCGCGCCGCGGGCGCGTCCACGAACCGCTCGCCGTGGTGGTGGCACAGGTAGCGGGCGTTGAGGGTGTCGGCGTCCAGCCCGGCCATCGCGAAGTCGAACTGCCACAGGTCGAACGGCGCGTAGCCGAACTGGTCGAGAACCCTCCGGTAGTAGGACTCGGAGAACAGCACGGCTTCGGTCATGGCGATCTTCCTTCCCGGCCGGCGGCTGCCGCGGCCCGCTCGCGCCGGCGGCGGGCCTCCTCGCGGTGCTCGGCGGCGCGGCGCCGGTAGTCGGCCGCCAGCCCGGCGAGCCGGTCGGCGCCCGCCCACGCCGGCGGGCGCGCGCTGAGCTCGTCCAGGCGGGCGGCCACCTCGGCGCACACGCCGGCCATGTAGTCGGTGAAGACCCCGGGGGTCCGGCGGTCGGTCATGCTCTGCTCGTGCACCCGGTAGCGGGTCAGCGGGGCCGGCAGCACCCGGCCGCGGCCCACGTCGGCCAGCACGTGGAAGAACAGCTCGTTGGTCACGGGGAGCAGGTCGCGCGCGGCGTCGGCGCGCACGGCCAGCGTGCTGGTCGCGCCGCCGGGGTGCAGCCCCGGCCCGAACGGCTCGCCCCGGGCGTCAACCACGTGCTCGGCGTGCTGGATGAACAGCAGGTCGGGGTCTGCCATGTGCGGCGCCAGGGTGCGCAGCTTGTCCGGGGTGAAGGCGTCGTCGGCGTCCAGCGGCACGAACCACCGCCCCGACGCCTCGCGTACCGCCCGGGTGAGCGTGGCCGCGAAGCCCTCGTGGGCCTTCTCGACCACGCGCACCCCGGGGAAGCGCGCGTAGACCTCGCGGCTGCCGTCGGTGGAGCCGTCGTCCACCACCACGACCTCGTCCAGGCGGTAGCCGCCCGGCTCCTGCCCCACGGCGCTGGCCAGCGCCTCGCCCACGTAGCGCCCGTAGTCGTGGTTGAGCAGGACGACCGAGACCGAGGGCGGCGGCGTCACCGGGGCCACGGCCGGTACCCCCGGGGGACGCGGGGCGCGCGCGGCGGGCGGCACGCCCGGTCCGGCGTGCGGCGGGCGGCCCTCACCGGGCGCGCGCTTCCGTGCCGCGGGCTCCGGCCGCCGCGCCCGGCGCGGCCGGGCCCAGGACGACGAGCTGGGTGGTCAGCCCGCCGTCGCGGTCGTCGCTGCGGGTCAGCCCGGCCCGCTCCACCGCCACCGGGAACCCGCCGAGGAACGCGCGGAACTCGTCCTGGGCCCACTCCCGCACGTGGGAGGGGTTGCGCGGCGGGCCCGGGTGCGCGGTGCCCGCCCGCAGGTCGCGCGCGGGCGTCGAGACCACCGCGCACGCGGCGCCCTGGTCCAGCAGCCGGCAGATCAGCCGCATCGCCGGGCGGGGGTCGACCAGGTGCTCCAGCACGTCGGAGCACACCACCACCGAGCGGGCGGCCGTTCCGGGGCTGATCGGCAGCGCCGCGGCGGTCTCCAGGTCGGCCTCCACCCACCGGCCCCGCGGCAGGTTCTCCCGGCACCACGCGATGTTGGGGCCGTAGTCCACCCCCACCAGCTCCAGCCCGGGGTCCTGCTCGCCCAGGGCCGCGAGCTTGCCCGCCCGCCCGCACCCGAGGTCGATGACGGCCGTGCGGCCGTGCTCGCGCGCCAGGTCGAGCACCAGGGGGTAGACGTCGGGCTGCCAGGTGACGCCGTCGTCGTCGGCGTCCACGAAGTACTCCGGCGGCACCCGCTGGGTGTAGCCGGCGCGCAGGCAGTGCAGACCGGGGTCGAGCGTGTCGGATGCCACGGCGGTCACACCCCTCCCGTGGCGGCGAACGCCTCGCTCTTGAGGACGCTGCCGCTGCGCAGCGCGTCCTCGGCCAGCTCCCGCCCCTCCACCAGCGTGTCCGCCAGGCCGGCGCGCACCAGCAGGAAGGCGCTGTTGACCGCGACCAGGGCCCGGTGGCCCTCCAGGCCGCCGCCGGCCAGCAGTTCGGCGGTGCGGTCGGCGGCCTCGGCCGGACCGCACGGCGCGGCGGGGGCCGCCTCGACCGCGCCGACGGCGACCTCCGTCCCCAGCGCGCGGACCTCCACCGGGCCGGCGGCGCCGCCGCGCACCGCGCAGGCGTGCAGGTCGCCCGCCAGGCCGATCTCGTCCAGGTAGTGGCCGCTGGGCAGCCGCGTGCTCACCACCTCCACCTCGCCCATGCCGAAGCGCCGCAGCACCTCGGCGGCGACGTCCACGCGCGGGTGGGCCAGGCCGAACACGGTGACGTCGCCGCGCACCGGGCTGGCCAGCGGCGCGAGCCCGAAGGAGAAGGGGTTGGGCGCGTGGAACCGGCCGCCGTAGACGCTGTCCAGGGCGGGGATCTCCGGCTCCACCGCGACGAAGGCGAACCGGCGGGCGGCCATGTCGGCGCGCACCTCGTCCGCCGTCCGCGCCTCGCGCAGCCCGAGCGCGCGGACGAGGTCGCGCGAGCCCAGCGCCGAGGAGGTCGCCGCCGAGCCCACCTTGATCACGCGGGCGCCCACGGCCGCGGCGACCAGCGCCGCGGGGGTGGAGATGTTGGGCGTGCGGAACCCCTTCTTGCCGCTGCCGGCCAGCAGCAGCACCGGGTGGGGCCCCTCGCCGCCGACGTGCTCCTGGGGTGCCCGCGCGTCCATCGCCAGCGCGCTGCGCAGCAGCGCCTCCACCTCGTCGGCGACCGGGCCGCGCACGGTCACGGCGGTCAGGATCGAGCCGAAGACCACGTCCCGGGTGGGAGCCGGCAGGTCGCGGATGGCGTCGCAGGCCGCCCCGAGTTCGGCTGGGCGCACGTCATCGCCCACGGATATCCGGCGCAGCACCGAGCGGATGGGTGCGGGGAGGTCGTGCGGCCGGGCGGCCGGTGCGCCGCGCCCCTCCGCACCCCTGCTGCGGCCCGGAACTGGCGACGCGAGTTTCTGTGTGTCGGGACTCAACGGCGACGATCCCCCTTTGGAACTAATCACTGTAGACGCGCTGGTGGGCAGCGAGGATCTGCTGGTGCTCGGTGCGTCGGTAGTCGATGAAGTCCCGGTTCAGGGGGCGTGGTTCATCGGACCGCGCGGCCGCGGAGCCCGCGGCGACGCGCTGGTGTGCTCGGTCCAGGGCGGCGACGAAGCGCTCGCCGAACGTGTAGGGGTTGCCGTTCGTCCAGTCGAACCACTCGGGTTCGGCGACCAGGCCCCGGTGCCGTTCCGCCTGCTCGGGCAGGTGCCCCACCGAGGAGGCGACGGCCAGCATGCCCAGGTCGAAGGCCAGCTCCAGCTGCCCGGAGTGGGTCGCCCACAGGTAGGGCAGCAGCAGCGCGTCCGCCGCCAGGGCGGCCTCCACCACCTCCCGGTCGGTGGGGTAGGGCCGCATCGTCGTGATGACGCGGCGGTCGGCGCGGGCGGCGTCGAGCAGGCGGAGGACGACGCCGTCGGAGGCGCGCAGCTCCACGGGACTCAACCCGCGCACCAGCAGCTCCAGCCGGCTGTCGGGGTCGGTGGTGGACAGGCTCCAGTTGAGCAGCGCGGCGAGCTGGTCGCGGTTGGCGCGCATGGAGCCGTACAGCAGGAACCGCGGCGCCGGGTTCGCCCGGGGCGGCGGGCCCGCCCCGAGCGAGTCGGGGTCCACGACGTACCCGTGGGGGATCACCGCCGCCTCGACCTCGCGCCCCAGGATGCCGCCCAGCTCCGTCCGGGAGCCCCGGGTCAGGCAGATCCACGCCGCGCCCGCGGCGTCGACCACCCGCAGCCGCTTGTGGAGGCCGCTGTCGTCGCCGAACATCGCCCGCAGGTCGTGCGCGGTGCACACCACCCTGGTCCGGGCCGCGCCGCACGCGTCCAGCAGCCGCTCCAGGTCGGCGGGGTCCTCGAACTCGATGTGGTGCAGGTGCAGGACGTCGAACCAGGTGAAGGGGCGGTGGTCGAGCAGCCAGGCGGCGCTGACGTCGACGGGGACCACCGCGCCGGCGGCGTCGGTGCCGTTGACGGTGCGAAAGCCCGCCGCGCGCAGCTTGCGGACGTAGGGGGTTCGGGCGGGAAGGTGGACGACGCGCAGCGCGCCGCCCGCGGACGACGTGTTCACCGGTCGGCTCCCGCTAGTTGGTTCTTCCGGCGGCCTCTTCGGAGGAGCGCAGCTGCCCGCAGCCGCCCCCGACGTCGGTCCCGATGCTCTCCCAGACGTAGGTGGGCAGCCCGTGGCCCCGGCACAGCTCGGCGAACGCCTGGATCGTGGCGTCGTCGACCGGCCGCAGACCGGTGCCCTCCACCGGGTTGTAGTGGGAGAGCTTGACCCGGAAGCGGGGGTCGCCGGAGATCATGGCGGCCAGCTGCCCGGCGGCCTCGGGGGAGTCGTTCACACCGTCGAACAGCAGGTAGTTGATGTTGACGACGGTGTTCTTGACGTCGGCGTAGTGGCGCAGCGCGACAAAGAGTTCGTCGATGGCCGTGTGCGACTTGGTCGGGATGAGCCGCTCCCGGACCTCGTCGGTGGTGCCGTGCAGCGAGATCTGCAGCTGGACCGGGATGCCGAACTCCGCGAGCTGGTAGATCTTCCGCGCGATTCCGATGCTCGACAGGCTGAAGTGGACGTCGCACTGATCCCCGTAGGCGCCGAGCAGCGCCTCGCACGCCTCCCGCACCCGGGGCAGGTTGTGCAGCGGCTCGCCCATACCCATAAACGACACGTCGAACGAGCGGGGAAGGGCGTCGAGTCCGGCGAGGGTCTGGTGGACCTGGCCGGTGATCTCCTCGGTGGTGAGGTTGCGCAGCAGGCCGTTCTTTCCGGTCGCGCAGAAGGTGCAGCGCACCGCGCAGCCCACCTGGCTGGAAATGCACATCGACGGGCCGGCGGCCCCGCGGTTCATCAACGGAAGATAGACGCTCTCCACGGTCTGGCCGTCGGAGAGCTGCCAGAGGTACTTCAGGGTGCCGTCGTCGGATTCGAGGACCTTGACAGGCCGAATTGCCGTTCCCTCGCTCAAGTTTCTCCTTAAGGGCAGCGGATGGGGCAAACGACGTTCTCAGGCTGACTCGCGGGGCGGTGCGAAAGGCGCGTGCTCATTCGCCCCCGGCGGGGTCATAACGGCGAAGACTCGCCTTGATATCCTCTGCGTGCGGACCCTTGAACCACTGCACCGGTTCGACAACGGTGGCAGGGGCGCCAGACGGTACCACGACCGCGCGGCCCCGTGGAAGGGCGCTCAGCGTGGCCACGTCCAGGGTCTTCTCCTTTTGGATCTGGGTCGACCGCTGGCGGCGGCCCGAATCGATCAGACCGTCCTTGCTGATGCTGGACGAATAGAAAACCCGGTCGTAATTCCCGATCACCTCCGACAGTTCTCCGAGGAAACCGGCGTCGGCCACGCCGCCGCCGTAGACGCGGATGTTCGAGGAGTCCCAGAGCTTGCGCATTCCGGGTTCGCCCCACACCTCCACGCCCTGGGACCAGCTCTGCAGGTGCGTGCGCACGACCGCGCCCCGCGACCCGAAGTGGCTGTAGAGGTTGGGCAGCTCCTGGATGCGGCACACGTTCGCGGCCTCGTCCAGCTCCGCCAGCAGCGGGGGGTCCAGGCGGCCGCCGGGCAGGTTCACCGACTTGTGGACGGCGGCCTCCAGCGTGTCGTGGGTCAGCGCGGCGACCAGCGGCGACGCGCTGCCCTCGCCCTCCATGCTGAGCATGTACAGCGTGTCGCGGCTGCTGATGAACGCCTCGGGGTCGAACTCGGGGAGGTCGCCCGAGCGCGGCGGGGTCACCCAGCGCAGCACGCGGGGGTCCTCCAGGCACCGCAGCAGCTTCATGGCCGAGCCGTAGATGCCCTCGCGCCACTGCTCGGGGAACTGGATGAGCGTCTCCAGCTTCATCGACACCAGGTCGTCCTCGGAGGACTTCTCCAGCAGCAGTTCCAGGGGCTCGGTGCTGCGCTGGGCCAGCCAGCGGTACACGTCGCGCAGCGTGGAGCCCGACCGCGCGGCGGTCAGGAACAGGTAGGCCAGCAGGTTGTCGCCTTCGAGGTCGAAGTGGTGCAGCTGGGTGTTGACCGGGCGGGTGCTGGTCACGAAGTGGGTGACCAGCGTGGCCGCCTCCCGGGTCCCCTTGATCGCGCGCAGCGGGTTGAACCAGAACTCCGGCTCCTGGTCGGCGACCCCCTGGGGGTCGAACACCCAGCAGCGGCCGACCTTCGCGCGGACCCCGCGGGTGGCGTCGTGCACGTCGCGCTTGTTGCTCGTGGCCACGACCGGCCCGGGGGCGTCGATGATCGCGGGGATGACGTAGGCGGAGGACTTGAACCGCCGCGGCCCCGCGATCATCAGGAAGGTGTCCTCCCAGCTGCTGCGCAGCGGAATTCCGTGCGGCACGGTATTGCCGAGGTAAATGCCGTGGTCGGAGGGATCGGAACTGATGCCCATCTTGCGGAGCCGGGCGGCCGAGGCCGCCACGCCCTTGGGGCTCAGCGCCGCGAGGTCCTCGGGAGTGGACAGGTGCCGGGCCATGCGGTCGACCTTGTGCTTCCGGGTGCGGCGCGCGAACACCCGGATACCGGCGAATCCGCCCGCGGCCAGGCCGGCGGTTATCAGGACCAGGGAAACCGTCGAAACCGCCCCCGGCCAATCCCGTTCGCCGAGAACGAGGTCGACGAGGTAGAAAAGCGGGTTGGGCGGAAACTCCTCACCGCGCGCGACCTCGCCGATCGCCCCGGAACCCCACACCGCCAAGATCACCAGGAAGACGAACAGACCCATGAAGAAGAGTTCCCAGGACTCGTCGTCGCGTGGGCGCCCCGGATCTGCGTTAGTCATGCCTTCCTCTTTCTCCAGCACGACCGGGCGCCTTGGAGGAGCCGGGCCGCGAGCGCACCGCAGAGGCTACTAGCTTGATCAATTTTTTTAAAGGGTCGGTTTTCGCAGGTCATGACGGAGAGACGCCCTTCTCCAATGATCATTTCCGGCTGTGAGTCCGCTCCTGGAGGGCAAATGAAACCGCTGGTGGGCTGGTCTTTTCGGCAGCGCACCTCAGACGCGGGGACCGGTGCCCCCGGTTCGCCCGGGTCCGGGTTTGGCCACGATAGGCCAACCGTGCGCATAAACGATCTTGAAGCCGCCGGAGGTCCGGCCGGAACCGGCCGGGCACGGCCGGACCGCCGCACCCCAAACCGGTTTGCCTCCCTTTCCGATTCCACGCGGAAATGATCGGCGTCGCCGCAGGTGAATTGCTGCGAGAGGGCGAAACGGCGCGGCGCGGTGTCCGCCGGCCGGCGCGGCCGGCCCCGGCCGAGCGGACGGACCGCGAAGGCGGCCCGGACACCACGCCCCCCGTCGGCGCGGCGGCGACACCCTCGGCGGCCGCCGGCAGCGGGCGCACAAAAAAACCGGGGACCCGGCGGAACGCCTGGTCACCCGGTCTGCGGGATGCTGCTGTGCGGTGCCCCCTGCAGGATTCGAACCTGCGCACACGGCTCCGGAGTGCGTGAACGGCAAACGCCATGACCAGCACAAACGCCCGCCGTCAGTGCCATGCTGGCCACCACCCGACCACAGGGCTCCCATAGAGGGCTCATTCGAGAGCTCCCGTCGCTGGGGCTAAGGCTGTGTCGCTAGCCATCGGGGGGTCTCGTTTGGAGATTAAGAAGGTATCAGTGTCCGCAGCGTCCGCACTGCCCTTGAAACCGGGATTGACCTGCGCGGACGCTGCGGACACTGAGTGCGGACACTGTTCTGCCCTAGCGTCCGCAGGGTCCGCAAGATCAACCGCCAGCGCGCTGGCCCTGAGACGAACAGGGATCCCCTCGCTACCACCTCACTGCCTAGGCCCTCCTAGCACATACGGCACCCGTTCCGCCCTCCCTTGCCCAGATTTGGCCAATCCGTTCCGCCGTTGGCACACAGTGCTCACAATGGCAACGCATCACTGTGGGCTCTCGTCCGTTCCGCTACGTCGGCCTAAGCGACAGGCGCGCAAGCTAGGAGCGAGGGGAGACGTCGTGACCAGGAAAGGCGGATGGTAGGTGCCTCCACGCTTCACACGGCACCTACGGGAGCGCTTGCAGGCGAGGCAGATAGCGGAAGACGACGTCAGCGCCATCATCGCTCGTCCAGCGAGGGAAGAGCATGACCCCACGAACCACTCCTACAAGTTGTACGGCTGGACGACCGAAGGGCGGTGGATCTACGTCGCGGTCACAGAAGACTCCTGGAGGACCGAGCATCCTGTCGTGAAGACCGCAGTGGAAGTATCGTGAGAGGCATGGCCGAGGTACCCAGCGTCTCGATCGATCCCGAAGCGGACGCCGCCTACCTCACCCTGGTCGAGGCGCCCGTGGCACGCAGTGTCGACCATGGTTCCTTCGTCGTGGACCAGGACGCCGACGGGCGAGTTGTCGGAGTGGAGTTCTTGACACTGCGGCACGGGTTGCATACTGAAGAAGTTTTGGATGCGATCGCATCGGCTGGCCCGGGGACGCGCAAGACCGAGAATCTCCTAGCCAAGCGCGTTCTTCCCGTAATAGAGACGTTTCTGTCTGCTGGGAAAAAAGCATTTCGCTCATCATCTGCAATGGCGCCTCTGGATGATGTTCGATTCCTGACGGTCGGTGAAGTCGCCACCATTATGCGGGTCTCAAAAATGACCATTTATCGAATGGTGCACGCAGGAATAATCCCCGCAATTCGAGTGGGTCGTTCTTACCGGATACCGGAACGCGCAGTGCATGCGTATCTGACTGAAACGCTTGAACATCAGGACCATAAAGGCGAAGGTCTCTAAATATCATAATCCGCTCAAGGGAGAAGCGGTGTGCCCCCCAATGGCTAGCATCCTGTTCAGACGTCTTTGTCAGGTACCCTCGACGTGTGGCAGTGATGAACAGCAACGATGCCCTCACGGAGCATGAAGCGTGGCTCGTGCTCAAAGCTGCATGCCGACACGGCGGCCTTGCTTCGGATGGAGCCGAACTGGTCCGCATCGGCTCAAATGCGGTCTATCGACTTCGTGAGCAACCGGTCATCGTACGGATCTCCCGCGACGGTGCTCTCGAAGATGTGCGCCGTCAGGTAAACGTCGCCCGGTGGTTGGTGGGCGAGGGCTACCCGGCCACCCGCGCACTGGATCTTGAGCAACCGATCGTGGTGCGCGGACGTGCGGTGACCTTTTGGGAGTCCGCCTCTGAGCGCACCGACTATGCCTCACTCGAACAAGTCGGCCGTCTGCTGCGGTGGCTTCACCGCCTAACATCGCCCAAAGACCTCGCGCTCCCCGAGAAGTGTCCCTTCGACGACGACATCGGCGACCGCCTCGCCTACTTGGAAGGGCTTCCGGCCGCCGACGCCGGCTATTTGCGCGAGCGGCTCGCCGACGTCCAGCTGCGCTACGCAGCCCTCGACTTCGTGCTCACGCCCGGCGTAATCCACGGTGACGCGAACATTGGCAATGTGATCCTTGACCGGGCTGGCGAGCCAGTTCTCATTGACCTTGACGGCTTCTGCACCGGCCCTCGAGAGTGGGATCTCGTACAAACCGCGCTCTTCTACGAGCGGTTCGGGTGGCACACAGCAGGCGAATACCGACAGTTCGTCGACGCCTACGGGTTCGACATAATGGACTGGCCTGGCTACCCCGTGCTCGCCGACTACCGCGAAATTGCGATGACGCTCTGGCTGTGCGGCAAGGCCCAATGGGACCAAGAAGCCGCGGCCGAGGTCACCAAACGCGTGTCGTCGATGCGGGACGGCGGCGACCGCCGGGACTGGGAGCCGTTCTAGCCGGTGTTCTCGGCTTTCCAGAGCCGTGCTGTACGGGCTTGCTCGGCGAAGTCCCGCACGACAGGGCTGTCGCCGACACGCTTGAGGCGTTGGCGGAATTCGTCGACGTAGACCCGGCAGCGGGCGGATTTGAGGTTCTCGCCGATCTCCAGGCCGGTCAGCGCGACGCGGCAGGCTTCCTCCGCCTCGCCCTGATCCAGGTAAGAATCGGCGAGGACCATCGTGGCGAAAAAATCACTGCGGAGATACCCGTTGCCGCCGAGTGACTGCTCAGCATAGGCGCTGGCATCCACCGGCCGACCGAGGTCCCGGTTGCAGTGACCGAGTTCTGCCGCGAGCTCCGCGTCATCGAAGTAACCGAACCAGTCCGCCGGATCATTGTCCGGGTCGCGCCGCTCGAATTCGCGCACGGCCGCCGCCATAGCCCGGTCGCAGTCGGCGCGCTCACCAAGGCGTGCCAGCGCGCGCGCCTCCATGGCGTAAAAGTGCGCCTGAGCACTGGGTGAGCCAGCTGCCTCGGTCCCCATCCTCGCGGTCCTGGCGAGGTTCGCCGCCTCACGGAAATTACCCAGAAAGGTGGCCTGGTGGCTCATGGCATCCAGAATGCTGGCGGCCCGAAGGTTCTCCCCCGTCGCTTCAGCAAGCTTTAGAGCCTGGATGAAATACCGTTGGGCAAGCCCATGCACACCAGCGTCATAGGTCATCCAGGCGCCGAGGAGTACGGCTTCAGAGGCAACACGGAAAAGCTTTTTCCCAACCTCATCGGAATAGGATCCGCGCAGTAGGACGGCGAGGTCCGACCGCAGGAACTCGATAAGGGAGCGGCGCGCATGCCCCCCGCCATGCCGACCGTCGAGTTGGTCGAACATGTCGACGGTGCTGCGGATGCCCGTGATATCGGATTCGCCGACTCGCCGACTTCCCGTGCCGTTGGCTACCCCACTCCGAGTCGCGACAAGCCACGAAAGCGCCGCTTCATTCCACGCCCCCACGTGCACCGGCGCGGCGCGCAGCACGTACGCCCGGTCATGGTCGGCCTGCCAGAGTTGAGTGACGGCTGCGACGCTGTCCGCTGGCGAGTCCGGATAGCGGAGACCGAGATGGGGATCCAGCTTCTCGGTCCCGCCGAACCCTAATTCGTCCTGCCCCACAGTGCGGCCCAGGCGCTCTTCAAGGGCAGTAGCAATGGCCTGGCGAGTTGCCGGGTCTCGTGGCACCACGCCGTCAAGCCAGCGCTTGACATAAGTGTGCGTGTACGAGCGGTTGCCGTGCCTGCTCACCGCTCGGGCGAACACCTTCGCCCCGACTGATCCGTCGTCCTTGAGGAATCCGGCCTGGCGCATTAGCGCAGCGAGGTGCCCGTTTCCCCCCACCTTGACCACCGTTTCACGTCAAGCACTGGATCCTGAGTGTTCAAGTGTGCCCCCGTCTGTGCCCTGTTGACTAGGCGATTCGCGGACAAGACTCGGTTGTGCGTCGGCGGACAACGCCGACTGTGCTGATCAGTCAGACCTGACGCGGAGGTACAAAATGATCCCCCAGCCCAAGAAGATCTGGCCGGCGGCGGCCATGATCGTATTTGTCCTGTTTGTGGTGCAGTCGCCCGAGGCTGCCGCGAGAATCGTGAGCGGCACCTTTGGTCTGCTGTCGACGGCGGCAGACGCGGTAGGTGTGTTCGTGGAGACGCTATGAGTCGCGCACCGACCCAATGGAGCGCTCCAGAGCTTCCACGCGCCGTCGGAGGTCGGCAACCTCGCTGCGCAGATCTCCCGTGGGGCCGCCCGCAGCCGATGATGACAGCCCGACCTCGCCGTCCGCTACGGCGCGGAGATGGTCGTCAGGTAGGCCAAGCGCACGGGATACGGCGCTGAGGATCGCATCCGAGCGCTCCTGGGCGACTCCCTTTTGAATCTTGCGCAGGGTCGCAACGGACACCCGCGACCGCCTGGCTAGCTCCTTCTGCGTCAGTCCCAGTTCGCGAAGCCGCCGGTTCACAGCGTCCGCCACTGCCGCCCAATCCCTCACAGCACGCTCCATCCGACCTGTGGGTTGACCTCACCAACCTTAGTGAAGCTCGAAGCGCTATTGACAGCGCTACTAGTAGCGCTTTTAATAGCGCTACAGGCACTGCGGGTGCCCGCCGAAGCCGGTACTCACTTCCGGCCGGAGCCCTTTGACAACTTCACAGCGTGCCTAGCCCTGGCCCTATCCCCAGCTCCCACGGGACGGCTACCAGGGAAGTCGTGGTCCACCTCGGGACCGTCCTTGCCGATGCTCACGTCAGCCGGCGGACCGCTCCCGACGTGTATGGGCCGCGCCACCGCGTCCGTGTGACGCCGATCCGCCCCCGATGCGGGGGCGGCGTCGGGGCCGCACGGCCCGCACGAACCGCATCACCAAGGAGCTCCGATGAACAGTGCCACCGCTCTTCGCCCGGACCAGCGCGTGATCCACGTCGACATGGGCGAGGTCGTCGTCACCCGCGTCGAGGGCGACCGCGTCACCGTCGCCGACGAGACCGGCGACACCGTCCAGGTGCCCGCCGACGAGATCTGCTGACCGCCGCACACCAACCCGAGCGGGCCGCCCGCGCGTTCGCGGGCGGCCCTGCTGCTTGCCGGATCCACCCACCAGGAGAGAGACATGCCCGTCCCCGCCGATCCCGCCGAACCGGTGGTCCTCACCAGCCTGATCGCTCCGGCGCTGCTGGCCGAGATGGCCGGCCCCCGCCGCATCAACGAGAGCTACGCCGACTACCGCGCCCGCCAGGCCGCGTTCGCCGACATCACCGCCGACCTGGCCGACGAGTACGCGGCCGGCGGCGGCGACGAGTGGTTCGAGACCGACCCGGAGGACCTTGTCGCGTGAAGCGGGCTGGTGCCTCTGCCGCCCCGAGCCGGGGGCGGCGGGGAGACCGGCCCGCGATGGAGGAGAGGAGGTGAGGCTGTGTGCGGCTGACCGCCGATGCCGGCATGACCCGGGAGGAGGAGCGCGAGATGTACGAGCGCGAGGTCCGCGAGCAGAACGGCGCCCCGCCCACAAAGTAGGCCCCACCCATCGCCTGGACAGCCGGGTGAGGCCCACACCGAACCGCACTCGATCCGGAGTCGCCCATGCTAGCCCTGTCCCCGCCCGGGCGCCTGAGCCACTGCGTGTACGCAAAGGAGACCTGCTCCTACTGCGGCGCTGAGGCGCTGCTCATCACCTATCCCTGCGGCCCGGACCTGCCGGTGCCGGTCTGCGGGAAGTGCGCTGGCCGCTGAGCGGCCGGTGCCTCTGTCGTCCACCCCAGTGGGTGGGCGGCGGGGGGACCGGTCAGGTCCGCACCCGAGAGCACGAGGAGCAGCATGTCCGACCAGCACAACACCAACAACCCTGTCGCGCAGGGCGAGGCCCCCATCCGGTGCGTGTGCGCGTCCGCGTTGGCGCGCGCCCGGCAGACCTACGGGCACCTGGAGGGGTGCGATGTCTGGATCCGCCGCGACGACAGCGGCACTGCGTACCGGGGCATCCTCCACGTGGCCACCGCCCTGCCCGGCCATCTCTGGATCGAGCGCCAGTACGGCGACGGCCGGGACCTGATGGTGCACGTAGACGACGTGCGGGAGTGCACCCTCGCCTGATTCGGCCGGTGCCTCTGCCGCCCACCCGCTGGGGTGGGCGGCGGGGGGACCACCCGCTTTCAGATCAAGGAGCCACCCGTGTCCCACAGCGACCAGCCCACCGTCGTGATCGGCCCGATCCACCGCCTGGAGTCGGTCAACGGCATCACCGTGGTCGTCCGCCCCGACGGCACCCACGAGACCTACGAGGGGCCGGTGACGGTCCAGGCCGACACCATCACCGGCGGCATCCACTTCACCCGCTGACCCCCGAATCAGAAAGGCACGCTGATGCACGTCGACATCACCGTCTTCACCGCCGCAGCCCTGGCGCTGTTCGCCGGGCACCACCTGGGCGACTACTGGCTCCAGTCCGACCGCCAGGCCCAGGCCAAGGGCGGGTGCGGCCGGGCCGGGCGCACCGCCTGCGCCGGCCACGTCTCCACGCTCACCGCCGCCCAGGGGCTGCTGCTGGTGCTGGTGATCGCCCTCACCGGAGTGGAGGTGTCCCCGGCCGCTGTGGGCTTGGGGCTGGCCCTCAACGCGCTCTCCCACTACTGGGCGGACCGCCGGTTCACCCTGCGGGGCCTGGTGGTGGCCACCGAGCCGCTGACCGCCAAGCGCGGCTTCTACGACAACGGCGGGGCGGCTCACCTGGACCAGGCGTGGCACGTGGCCTGGCTGGTGCCCTCGGCTCTGATCGCCGCGGCGCCGCTGCCGCTGGCGGGCGCGATCACCGCCGCCTGCCTGGCGCTGCTGGTCGTGGCCGATGTGGTCTCCCGGGTCGCCCGCCGCGCTGAGGCCCGCACCGCCGCTTGACCCGGCCTGTGCCTCTGCCGCCCACCCCAGCGGGTGGGCGGCGGGGGGACCGGCCGAGACACGGACGGCCGCACGGAGAGGAGCCGACATGGCCAAGAACGACCCCACCACCGAGCAGGAGTTGCGCGAGAAGGCCGCCCACCACGCTGAGCAGGCGTACACCGCGCGCCAGGCCGGAGACCGCTTCCTGGCCGACGCCAACCACACAGAGGCCATCCGCCTCAACAACAAGGCGCGCGAGGCACGCAGGAACAAGTAGCCCGGCCTGGCCTGTGCCTCTGCCGCCCGCCCCGCTGTGCGCGGGCGGCGGGGGGACCGACCGATGAGCGGACGGCCACCAGGACCAATGAGGAGAAACCCCATGGCGAAGAACAAGACGCAGACCACCAAGACGACCCACCCCGACGGCTCCGTCACCACCACGACCACCACCTACGACGCCGACGGCAACGTGGTCAGCACCAGCACGTCCACCGTCTCCGGGAGCGGGGTGGTGGGCATCCAGGCCGGGTCGGTGTCGGACTCGACGGTCGTCGTCAACGGCTGGTGGTGACGACCGGCCGGTGCCTCTGCCGACCGCCCCGCGCGGGGCGGTCGGTGGGGGGACCAGCCCGGTCCGCGCCTCTACACCGCCAAGGAGAACTCATGCTCAGGTCCCGTTGCTGCGGTACCAGTGTCGGCGTCATCGTCACCGACAAGGCCGACAACCTGCTGATGATCACCCGCGGCTGGTTCCCGGTGGGGGTCGCCCCGGTGGCCGGCCACATCGCCGATGAGCACACCGACCCCATGGCCGCGCTGGTCGCCGAGGTCCGCGAAGAGACCGGGCTGGACGCGATCTCCCGCCGGGAGGTCTGGCGCGGATGGCTGCCGAACGTGTGCGCGTCCCCGCCGGCGTCGATTCCCGGCCACCACTGGGTGTTGGCCGTCGCAGGCGTCAGCGGTGCCCTGGCGCCCGACCCCGTGGAGACCCGGGGAGCCGCGTGGTACACGCCCGCTCAGGTCTGCGAGCTGGCCTCCCGCACGCTCGCCTACGCCCGCGGCGAGATCAGCGACCAGGAGTTCGAAGAGTCCCCCGGCCTGGAGCCGGTCTGGCTCGAACTCCTGCACGCCGCTGGGCGGCTGGAGGTCACCCAGACCGGCCGCGCTTTGGCCCGACGCCTCTACACCACCCCGCCCCAGGAGTACTGGCTGGGCGAGGACGAGGGCCTGGTGCCCGCCGCCCAGCTCGCCGCCTGTTCATGACCCGGAAGCCGCAGCCCCGGCTCGCCTACCAAGTGCCGCCAGGCCGCTACTCGCAGATAGGAGCACCACCGTCGTGAGCTTGTCCGATAAACCCCCGATGGTCTTGAAGCCGCGTCGGGTGCCGCGCCGCACCGCGCCGCCCATGGCACCGGCGTCTCCGAAGCCGGTGGAGGAGCACCCCGAAAGCACCCCCGCCACACGCGAGGAATTGCTTGCCCGCCGCTCCCGGGCCGCCGCCGCGTCGCTGGACCGCGCGTTCGAGTTGGCCGGCAGTTCGCCCAGCGCGGACGGCGCCGAGGCCGGCGACTGGGCGCAGATCGCCGCGGCGATCCCGCTCATGCCGCCCTCTGCGTTCGAGGTGCCGCCGGTCGTGGCCGAGGAGGGTCCGCCGGTGTGGTTCTACCTCGGGCCGACCTACCTGTCGCTGGCTGATCTCGACTTCCTGCTGCGGACCCGGTACGGGCTGACGGTGCCCGAGATCGACCAGATCATCCGCGACGCGCGGGCCGCGTGCGGCCGCTGACCCTGGCGCGCCTGTCCCGCCCGATGTCGTCGGGCGGGGCGGGGAAACCACGGTTCACCCGAGCGAAGAACGCGGCCCCGGCCTGCCTTCCAGGACCGCCGGGGCCGCTACTCCCAGAGAGGAGCACCACCATCATGACCGCATCCACCCACGAGCGCCAGGCGTCGGCCCGTGAACGCCAGCGGAGCGCCGTGGCCCTGCTGGCGCGCGTCTGGTGCGCCCCCCAGGACCGCGACGACCTCGCCCCCGAGGAGGCGCCGTGACCACCCTGGAAATGATCCGCGACGCCGGGTTCGCGGCGGTGGCCCTGCTGCTGCTGGCCGCGATCACCGTGCTGGTGCTGCGGCTGGTCGCGCTGCCGCTGGCCGGGGCCTCACTGGCGCTGGACGCCGCGGCGACCGGCATCGTGCGCGCCGTCACCGCCCCGCCCGGAGGTGGGCCGTGACCACCCCCACCGCTTCCGAGGAGCTGGTGCGGCTGCGTGAACGCCTGGAGCGCCGCGAGGACCGCGCCCGCGTCCGCGCCGATGTGCGGATCAAGCGGATCCGCCGACGCGCGGAGCTCGCCGGAGCCCTGGCCCGCACCCGCCACACCGTGGCCGGGTCCGGGGAGGCCCGCGCCCAGCGCGTGGCTAGCACGCGAACCGTGGCGCTGGCTGTGCTGGTGCCCGTCCTCATAGCGTTCGGGGGCTGGTCGGCCGCCGGAGTGCAGGCCGGGATGGTCGCCATGCTCGGCCTGGACCCCGACTCCCCGGCCGCGCTGGCTGCCTGGCTGGTCGAACCCGGCCTGCTGGGGCTGGTCGTAGGGGTGATCCTGATCCGCGCCCGGCTCCAGAGCGCGGGCGGGGACCTGGACTCCCGCGCCACCCGCATCGAATGGGCCGCCCTGTCCACCAGCATCGTGCTGAACATGGCCGGCCACTGGCCGAGCACTCTGGATAGTGCGGCACTGGCGTCCCTGGCCGGGCACGCTCTGGGGCCGCTCGGCGCGGCCGGGACCGCCTACCTGATCAGTGTCGTGCAGGACGGGGTGGCCGCCGCCGATCCGTGGACGCTGCCTGATGGCACTCCCGCGCCCTCTCTGAGCAGCACTCCCGAGAGTGCTTCTGAGAGTCCGTCCGGGGCCGCTTCCCAGAGTGCTCGTGAGGTGGTGCCGCCCGCTCTTGAGTGGGTGCGCGCCCCCCAGGGGGCGCGGCTGCTGCCGCTGGTGGCACGGCCCCACCGCAAGACCATCACCGCCTCTGCCAAGAGCACTTCTGAGAGCCCCCGGCGTTCGACGTCTGAGCAGGGCCGACAGCCCTCTTCGGAAGAGGCTCCCGAACCCGCTGCCAAGCGCCCTCAGAAGCCGCGCGCCGACCGGGGCACCACGCTCCCGCCCGCTCTCAAGAGCACGCCGCCGCCCCGGCCGAGGCAGCTCTCAGACGAAGACCTGGCCGACCTGCTGGACGCCGCGATCGCCGACGCGCGTCTGGACCGCGAGCCCTCGGTGTCCGCCGTCCAGAAGTGCCTGGGGGTCGGGTTCGAGAGGGCCAAAAGAGTCCTGGCGCTGCGCGAGGAGCGCACCGAGACCCTCGCGCTGGCGGCCGTGCCCGCTGCCCGCGACGACGCCGCCTGAGCGCGGCCCCACCACTCCACCACCCACCCGCGGGCGGCGCCCATCTCTGCCGTGTCCTCGACGCCGCCCGCTCACCTACCCGGAGGTAGCACCACCATGAGCACCGAGTTCCACCGCGCCCCGGAGACCGGCCGCACACCCGGTGGTCCGCTCGGCGAGGTCATCACCTTCCCCCGCCCCGGCCAGCAGCCGGCCGGGCGCACCACCGTCACCGAGGTCCCCGACCAGCCCGGCGAACCGGTCGAGGGGGAAGTGGTGGAGGCGCCCCGGCGGGTCGACGCGCTCGCGCCGCACCGGCCCGGGTGGATGGAGACCCACCAGGCGCGCCTGGCTGAGGCGCCCGCCGTCATCCCCTCCTACCTGCGCAACCGGCAGGAGTTCACCGACAACGCCCGCTTCATCGTGGAGTACTACGCCCGCATGGGCGCCTACCAGGCCACCCGCTCCCCGATCTACCTGCTGCGGCTGGTCGGACGGTCCCCGCGGGGCATCGGCCGGCTGCTGCGCCGCTGGCTGTGCTGGCTCAACGACGTCGAAGCCAAGCCCGTGCTGGCCCACGCCGCCGGCTCCGGCGACCCGGCCGCCTGGATGCAGTTGGTGGCCACCCAGACCAAGCGCACCCGCGCCCGCCGCAACATCTCCCTGGCCGTGGGCGCCCCCGCCGCGCTGGCCGTGGTGGCGGCCGTGGTGCTGCTGCCCTCCTGGGCGGTGGGCGCGGGCCTGGTGGCGCTGCTGGCCGCGCTGGGCCTGGCCGGGTCCACCAGCACCGACAAGCCCATCATCGACCGCTGGACCTCCCCGCAGTTCCAGCGGGAGCTGACCTCGGACGAGGTCGTCCAGGCCATCGAGGCGCTGGGTGTCAAGGGGCGGGTCGACTTCGTCAACCCCATCCAGACCGACGGCCCCGGCTGGCGTGCCGAGATCGACCTTCCGCCCGGCCACCTGGCCGAACGGGTTCTGGAGGAGCGCGCCAAGCTCGCCGCGGCGATGCGGCGCCCGCTGACCACGGTGTGGCCCGAATCCGACCCCGAGGCCCACCCGGGGCGGCTGGTGCTGTGGGTGGCCAAGAAGGACCCGGCCCGCTCCCCGCGGCGGCTGTGGCCGCTGATGACCTCGGGCCAGACCAACCTGTTCGAGGACATCCCCTTCGGGTTCAACCCCCGCGGCCAGGTCGTCGGGCTGAACCTGATGTACACCAACCTGCTGATGGGCGGGGTGCCCGGCTCCGGCAAGACCAGCGGCGTGATGGTCGTGGCCCTGGCCGGGGCGCTGGACCCCCACTGCGAGATGTGGGTCTATGAGATGAAGGGCTCCGGTGACCTGGACCCCGTCCAGCCCGTGTGCCACCGCTACGTCTCCGGCGACGACGACGAGCACTGCGCCTCCGGGCTGGACGCCCTGCGCAAGCTGGAGAAGGAGCTCAAGCGCCGCAAGGAGGTCATCGCCGCCCTGCCGCCCGACCAGGTGCCCAAGGGCCGCAAGGTCTACCCGCACCTGGCCAAGCGCAAGGACCTGGGGCTGCACCCGCTGCTGGCGGTGTTCGACGAGGCCCACACCCTGTTCGAGCACGAGGAGTTCGGCAAGGAGGCCGCCGACATCGCCGGGCGCCTGATCCGCAAGGCCCGCGCCTACGGCATCATCCTGGTCATCACCACCCAGCGGCCCGACGCCAAGTCCCTGCCCAAGGTCATCAGCGACAACGTGTCCACCCGGTTCTGCCTGGCGGTGACCGGCCAGCAGGCCAACGACATGGTGCTGGGCACCTCGATGTACAAGAACGGCGTGCGCGCCACGATGTTCGACCCCAAGAAGGAGGCCGGCACCGGGTGGCTGGCCAAGAGCTCCCACGACACCCAGATCGTGCGGGCCGCCTTCATCGAGCAGGCCGAGGCCATCGAGATCGGCAAGCGCGCCCTGGCGCTGCGCACCGCTGCGGGCACCCTGACCGGTGAGGCCGCCGGCCAGGCCATCGAGCCCGAGGACACCACCACCGTGATCGACCACCTGGTGGCGGTGTGGCCCACCGGCGAGGACACCATGCACTCGGTGCGGCTGGTCGAGGCGCTGGCGGCCTACCGGCCCGAAACCTACGGCCCCTGGATCCAGACCGACACCCCGGTACAGGACATGGATCCCGACCAGGTCCGGGCCTATGAGACCCGGGCGGCCACCATGCTCAGCGCCGCGCTCAAGCCCTTCGGCGTGCACACCGGGCAGATCACCAAGCGCGGCGCCGGCGGCTCCCGCAAGGGCGTCAAGCGCGCCGACCTCCAAGCCGCGGTCGGCCGCGCCGCCGTCGCCGACGAGGACGACCAGGCGGGCTGAACCCGACTCTGGGCGGCTTCAGGGCCCCCGAAACCGGTTTCGCCCCCGATACCGCCAAGACCCCGGCCTGACCTGGGGCGATATCGGGTTTCGCCCGCTGTTTCCGTGCCCATGAGCGGCCAGAAACACCCCTGTTCGCCCACGGTCGGCGCCTCTGCCGCCCGCCCCGCCGTGCGCGGGCGGCGGGGGGACCGCCCGGTCCGAACCACCACCGAAGCTGACGGAGGACGATCATGGCCAACGCCGACGACCAGGAATGCGTGGCGGAGTTCGTTGAGGGCTCCTTGACGGTCGAGGAGTGCGGGTGCACCGAGTGCCGCGACGAGGAGGCTGACCTGATCGACGCCGCGGTCGAGCAGGGCGCCATCACCGAGGAGGAGGCCCGCGACCGCCACCTGCGCAACTTCCTGATGTGGGGCTGAGGCATGAGGATCGCATCCGCCACCCGCAAGGGCAGCCGCTCCCACAACTGCGACGCCGCCAACCACCGCGACGCCGAGCACCTGTGCGCCGACATCGACGCCTACGACATGCGGCGCCTGCCGCGCACTGACGGGCTGTGGGCCTCCCCGATCTGCACCGAGCTGTCCCCGGCCGGGGGCCGCCCCCGCAAGCGCCGCCGCGCGGTGCCCGGCCAGGCCGACATCGAGGACTTCGGGCACGTGCCCCAGGCCGCCTTCGAGCGCACCCGAGCCAACTTCTGGGACGTGCTGCGCGCCGCCGAGGTCCACCGCTACCGGTTCGTGCTCGTGGAGAACGTCTATGAGGCCGCGGAGTGGGAGCTGCTGGACGTCTGGCTGGCGGGCATGAAGGCGCTGGGCTACCGCGTGCAGTTCGTGTCGGTGTCCTCGGCCCACGCCGGCGGACAGGGCAACCCGGCGGCCCCGCAGTGGCGCGACCGGATCTACTTCGTGGCCACCCGCGAGGGCGTCCCGCTGCCCGACGTCCAGCCGCGGCCCGCGGCCTGGTGCCCGGTGTGCGAACAGACCGTGTCGGCGGTGCAGTCCTGGAAGAAGCCGGGGGCGCGCCGGCTGGGCAAGTACCGCCAGCACTACCTCTACCGCTGCCCCAACGGGTCCCGGTGCCGCCACGCGGTCGTGGAGCCCTTCGTGCGCCCGGCCGCCTCGGTCATCGACTGGTCCCATACCGGGGTGCGCATCGGCGACCGCGCGGCCCACGGTCTGCGCCCGCTGGCCGCACTCGACTCCCCCAGGCCCTGACCCGGCGGCTGCCGCTGCCGCCCCACGGGGCGGTGGCGGCAGCAAACCGGTCCCCGACCCCTTTGGAGGACACCGTGCCCACCACCGACACCACCGAGACCGCCGTCATCAGCGTCGACGACACCGACTTCGAGAAGGCCGCCCGCGCCGACGACGCCGACCTGCCCGACGGCTGGGTCCAGCTCGTCATCCCCGGAATGGAGGACCTGTGAAGCTCACCGTCGACTCCCGTGCCCTGGCCGCCGAACTGGCCTGGGCCGTGAAGTTCCTTCCGGCCCGCCCGGCGGTGCCCGTCCTGGCCGGCGTCCGCCTCGACGCCACCGACGGGCTCCTGCGCGTGACCGTGTTCGACTACGACACCTGCGCCCGCGCCGAGGTCCCCGCCGACATCGAGGAGGAGGGGGCGGTGCTGGCGCCCGGCCGGGTGCTGGCCGCCGCCGCCGGCCACCTCCCCGACGGCCCCGCCCTGCTGGAGGCCGAGGGCCCCGCCCTGGGCCTGTCCTGCGGCTCGGCGCGGTTCCGGCTGCTGACCCTGCCGCTGGAGGACTACCCCCACACCCCCGCTGTGCCCGAGCCGCTGGGCGAGATCGACGGCGACGCCCTGGCCGAGGCCGTCGCGGGCACCCACGTGGCCTGCTCCACCGACCTCACCCTCCCGATGTTCACGGGCGTCCTCCTCACAGCGGAGGGCACACGGGTCCGCCTGCAGGCGACCGACCGCTACCGGCTGGCCGAGCAGGCCCTGGACTGGACGCCCACACGCCCCGGCGCCGCCGCGCGGGTACTGGTGCCCGGCCGTGTGCTGGCCACGGCCGCCCGAGCGATGACCGGCGCCCCCGTGCGTATCGGCCTCGCCGAAGACCACGGCACGCCCTCAGCGGTGACGCTGGCGGGCGCCGGCCGCAGCCTCACCGCCACCCTGCTCGACACCAAGGACTACCCCGACCTCAACCGCTTCTTCACCACCGCAGCCGAAGGGGAGGCGGTCATCGCCCCCACCCAGCGGCTGCTGGAGGCCGTGCGCCGGGCGGCCACCATCGCCTACCGCCACACCCCCGTGGCCCTGACCATCACCGCCGACCGCATCGACGTCGAATGCGGCGTCGACGACACCCAAAGCGGCGACACCGTCTCCGCCGTCGCGCAGAGCGAAACGCGGGTGGCGTTCAACCCCGCCTACCTCGCCGACGCCCTGTCCCACATCCCCGGCGGCACCGTGCGCCTGCTGGTCCCGCCCGGCGGGAGCGGCCTGGTGCTGCTCACCGCCGACGAGGACGACCCCGCCTACCGCCACATCGTCGTGCCCGTCCGCACCGCCGACGCGGGCCGCCAAACCGAGAGGAGCGCCGCATGACCTCGTCGCTGGACCTGACCCCGAGCGCGGCCCCGTCCTGGATGGGCAGCGCGCTGTGCGCGCAGATCCCCACCGAACAGGACCTGTGGTTCCCCGAGCCTGAGCGCGGCCCCGTCATCGCCTGGGCCAAGCGCGTCTGCGCCCGCTGCCCCGTGCGCTCCGAGTGCCTGGAGGCGGCCCTGGCGCTGAGCGGGCCCGACGCCCCGCGCGGGGTGTGGGGCGGCACCACCGCCCACGAACGCGAGCGCATCCGGAGCCGACGCCGCGCCGCCCGGCGCGGGCAGGCCGCGTGAGCACCAACCCCGTGGGTGCCCGGTTCTACCTGGGCACCCACCGCGAAACCTGGCTGCGTGACGAACGGTTCCGCGGCGTGCCGCTGTTCATCAGCCACCGCCGCCTGCGCGACCGCCGCCGCCTGCCCCGCGCCATCACCGACTGGGCACTGGACAGCGGAGGCTTCACGGAGCTGTCCATGTACGGGAGGTGGGAGACGCCGCCCGAGCACTACGCCCAGGCCGTGGCACGCTACGCCGCGGAGATCGGCCAGATCCAGTGGGCCGCGCCGCAGGACTGGATGTGCGAACCGTCCGTGCTCGCCAAGACCGGGCGCACCGTGGCCGAGCATCAGCGCCTCACCATCGACAACCTGCTGGAGTTGCGAACTCTGGCCCCGGATCTGCCGTGGGTGCCGGTGTTGCAGGGCTGGCACCCCGACGACTACCGCCGCCACGTAGACGCCTACACCCGGGCCGGGATCGACCTCACCCGCGAACCCGTCGTCGGCCTGGGATCGGTGTGCCGCCGCCAGGCCACCGCGCCCATGCACGCCCTCATCGGTGACCTTGCTCGACAGGGCCTGCGCCTTCACGGGTTCGGTTTCAAGACCCGCGGCCTGGCCCACATGCACCACCTCCTCGCCTCGGCCGACTCCCTGGCCTGGTCCTATGCGGCGCGCCGGCGGCCCCCGCTGCCCGGCCACGACATCGCCCACATCAACTGCGCGAACTGCCCCACCTACGCCTTGCGCTGGCGGGCCGAGATGCTCGCCGGTCTGCCGGCCTGGCATCAGCCCGCCATCTTCGATCTGCCTGAGAGGAGCGCCGCGTGACCTTCACCCGCCTCGACTACGCCCTGGCCGCCGCGCGCCGGGGCTGGCCCGTGTTCCCGCTGCGGCCGGGCACCAAACAGCCCGCGATCCGCGCCTGGGAGCGGGCCGCCACCACCGGCCCCGACCGCATCCGCGCCTGGTGGGACCAGTGGCCCGACGCCAACCCCGGGATCGCGACCGGGCGGGCCGGGCTCGTCGTCATCGACCTCGACCAGCCCAAACCCGGCCAGCGCCCGCCGTCGGAATGGGACCGGCCCGGCATCACCGACGGCGCCGACGTTCTAGCCGCCCTCGCCGAGCAAGCGGGCGTGCGTCGGCTGCTGCTGGACACCTTCACCGTGCGCACCCGCCGCGGCGGCACCCACCTCTACTACGCCGCCCCGCCCGGGGCTGTCCTCGGCAACACCAGCGGGACGCTGGGTTGGCTGATCGACACCCGCGCCCGCGGCGGCTACGTCGTCGGCCCCGGCAGCCGCGTCACCTCCGACGACGGCCAAGACGGCTCCTACGAGGTCGTGTGCACTGCCCCGCCCGCGCGGCTGCCCGGGTGGCTGGCCCACCGCCTCACCCCCCGCGTCCCGCCGACCACCGCCGCTGACGCTAGCCAGTCGGGGGGCGATGCGGTGCTGGCCGCTGTGGCCGCCGGCCCCGACCAACGCCGTACCGCCTACGCCACCGCCGCGCTGCGCGGCGAACTCGACAAGGTCGCCACCGCGCCCGAGGGCCAGCGCAACCAGACCCTGTACATCGCGGCGGTCTCGCTGGGCCAGCTCGCCGCCCAGGGCCTGCTGGACGCCGCCGCGGTGGCCGACGCACTCCAGAGCGCCGCCGAAGCCAACACCAGCGGCCCGCCCAACAGCTCCCGTGAGATCGCCGCGACCATCCACTCCGGCCTCACCCGGGGCCTGACCGTCCCGCGCCGCACCCGCACACCCGCGACCGCACCGAAGGAGGCCGCCTAAATGA
Organism: Streptomonospora nanhaiensis; assembly: GCF_013410565.1. Classification (NCBI taxonomy): domain Bacteria; kingdom Bacillati; phylum Actinomycetota; class Actinomycetes; order Streptosporangiales; family Nocardiopsidaceae; genus Streptomonospora; species Streptomonospora nanhaiensis. The sequence goes on along the minus strand of NZ_JACCFO010000001.1, from coordinate 2,493,026 downwards.
GCCAGGCCGGACCCGCCGACGACAAGAAGCCCTCCCAGGCAACCAAGCTGATCGAGCTGGCCGACCGCATGGTCGACGTCGTCGCCGGCGCCGACGGGCGCGCTTATGCGGTCCGCCGGTCGGGTCCGGCCATCGCCATGCCCCTCCGAGGTCAGCGCGGCCTGCGCGTGCAGCTCGCCCACCACTACGCCACCGAGTACCAGGCCGTCCCGTCGCAGTCGGCGCTGACCGACGCCGTCGCCGTGCTGGAAGGGCGCGCCCTGGAGCTCGATCCGCGCCCGGTTCACCTGCGCCTGGCCCCCCACACCACTTCCGGGGGCCACCAGGCCGTGGTCATCGACCTGGGCACCGCCGACGGCCGCGTCATCACCGCCACTCCCACCGGGTGGCGCACGACCTCGCAAAGCCCGGTGCTCTTCCGCCGCACGGCGCTCACCTCGCCCCTGGCCGAACCCGGCGAGGCCGGGGACACTGAGGCCGGCCTGGCCGCCCTGCGGCGGCTGCTCAACGTGGCCGAGCCCGACTTCCGGCTGATCGTTGGGTGGTTGGTGGCCGGGCTCATCCCCGACATGCCCCACCCCATCCTCGCCGCCCGCGGCGAGCAGGGCACCGGCAAGTCCACCGCGCTGTCCATGCTGGTCAACCTCATCGATCCCAGTCCGGCGCCGCTGCGGTCCCTGCCCAAGGACCAGAAGTCATGGTCGGTCACCGCCAGCGCCTCCTGGGCGGTGTGCCTGGACAACGTCAGCACGATCGCGCCGTGGCTGTCGGACACCCTGTGCAAGGCGGTGACAGGCGAGGGCTACCTCGATCGGGCGCTTTACAGCGACGACGACGTCACCGTCCTGTCGTTCCGGCGGCTGCTGGCCATGACCAGCATCGACACCGGCGCCCTCGCCAGCGACCTGGCCGAACGCACGCTTCCGGTCGAGTTCCTGCCGATCAAGCGCGACCAGCGCCGCACCGACGCCGGCCTGGCCGCCGCCTACCGCCAGGCCGCCCCGGCCATCCTCGCCGCACTGCTGGACCTGCTCTGCCAGGTGCTGGCCCGCCTGCCCGAGACCCATCTCGCGGAGATGCCGCGCATGGCCGACTTCGCCCGCGTCCTGGGCGCCCTGGACGCCGCCACCGGCTGGTCCACCCTGGGCACCTACCTCGCCGCCACCGAGGTGTCGACCAGCGACCTGCTGGACGCCAAGCCCTTCACCGCGGCCGTGGCCGACCTCGTGGAGAAGCGCGGCGAATGGGAAGGCCCCATCGGCAAACTGCTGCTGGCCGTCACGCCCGAACACCCGCCCAAGTCCTGGCCCGCCGACGCAACCCGCGCCGCCGGGCAGCTCAAGCGCGACGCGCCGGTGCTGCGGGCCATCGGGATCCGCGTCGAAGACGCCGGCCGCTCGCGTGACCGCCGCCGGGACCGCCTGTACCGCCTCGTCCTCGAAACCGTGGAGATCGCCGGCGAGAGCACCGACTTTCAGCGTCCGCACCCGGACACCGAACCCCACCCGGGCGGTGACCAGGGCGGACCCCTTTTTTCGGCCCGTGAGACCACACCAGCACCAGCGGACACAGTGTCCGCAGCGTCCGCACCAGTGTCCGCAGAAAACCGCTGGTCAGCGCCGGTAGAGGACGCTGCGGGGGCTGCGGACACTACTGCCGCCCAACTCTCTAAGGACGCCGCCCCGCACCCGTCGGAGGCGGTGTGCGAGTGGTGCGGCGACACCTACACCCCCACGACCGGCGGTCCAGCCGACGCCCGGTGCAGCCCATGCGCCGAACTCCAGCCGTCGACCGCCTGAGGAACACAACGCGGCCCCGGCGCTCAGCCGCCAAGCACCGCGCCGGGGCCACCACTCCAGAGAGGAGCACCACCATCATGGCCCAACGCCCCAAACCACCGCGCCTGCGCATCGTCAAGGTCCGGCTCAGCGGCCACCCCGACGACGTCGCCGCCGTCGCCGACCGCATCGCCCAGGAGTTCACCGCCAGCACGCCCTCGCCCGCCTACCCCAACCGGCACGACCCCGGAATCGTCCGCGTCTACCTGGAGGTCGACCCCCGATGAGCCCCCAGGCTGCTTCCGTCTCCGACCCCAACGAACTGCTCAAGGTCTCCGAGGTCTGCCGTGAGCTGCGGATCTCGCGCAGCACATGGGACCGGATGGTGCGGCTCAACGAGGCGCCCCGCATGAAGCGCATGGGCGGCAAGCGCGGCGAGATCCGCGTGCGTCGCCGCTGGCTTGACGAATGGCTGGAGAACAACGCCGGATGATGACCTTCGACGTGCAGTTCTACAAAGTCCGGGTGCGCCGCAAGCCCGGCGCCAAGAGGAGGGAGGACAACTACCCCAAGCCCTACCAGGCCCGTTGGCGGGTGGGCGCCAAGGTGCACCCCAAGTCGTTCGCAACCGAAGACCTCGCCGAAGGCTGGCTGGCGGAGCTTCGAGCGGCGGCCGGCCGCGGTGAGAAGTTCGAGGTCGAGTCCGGATTGCCGCAGTCGAAGCTGCGGGAACTCCGTGACGTGACCTGGTTCGCCCACGCTGTCGAGTACGCCCACGCCCGCTGGGCGGACATGGCCGGGAAGACCCGCACCGGCATGGTGGAGAGCTTCATGGCGGTGACGCCCGTGCTCGTCCGCGACGTGCCGGGGCGGCCAGATCCGGACGTGCTGCGGGCCGCACTGCGGGCGTGGGCGTTCGACCCCAAGCGCCGGCTTGAGGACGCCCCGCGGCGCTTCCGGGAGGCACTGACCTGGCTGGAGAAGGCGTCGCTTCCCGTCAGCGCGCTGGCCGAAGCCCAGCACCTGGGTGCGGCCGTGCGCGCGTGCGGTCGGAAGCTGGACGGGAAGCCCGCCGCCGCCGACTACTTCAGCCGGCGGCGGCGGGGCTTTAACGCCGCCCTGCAGTACGCGGTGATGCGCCAGCGCCTCGCAGAGAACCCGCTCGCGGGGAAGGACATCCCGTCGGACTGGCGCCCACCCAAGACGGAGGAGGAGGTCGACCCGCGCGCCATCGGTAACCCCGCCAAGGCCCGGCACATGCTGACGATGGTGAGCTACGTCGGGCGGCGCCAGGGACCTCGGTTCGCCGCCTGGTTCGGCTGCATGTACTACGCGATGATGCGGCCCGAGGAGGTCGTCGGCCTGCGGCGGTCAGGATGCCTCCTGCCCGACCAGGGGTGGGGCAAGCTCACGTTTTCCACAAGCAACCCGGCGCCGGGCAAGCAGTGGACCGACGACGGGGGAGTGCACGAGGAGCGCGGCCTGAAAGGCCGCGGCAAGCGCGCCTCACGGACGGTTCCCATCCCGCCGGCGCTGGTGGCCATGCTGCGGGAGCACGTCGAGCGGTTCGGCTGCGGGCCGGACGGCAGGCTCTTCCGAAGTGAACAGGACAACCCCATCCAGCCGTCGACCTACTGGCGGGTATGGCAGCGCACCCGCGAGCTGGCGCTGACCCCCGAGGAGCGCGAAGGACCGCTTCTGCGACGGCCCTACGACCTTCGGCACGCGGGGGTCACCTACCGGTTGAACAGCGGTGTGCCGGCCACCCAGGTGGCCAGATGGGCCGGGCACAGCGTGGAGGTGCTGCAACGCATCTACGCCCAGGTGTGGACGGAAATGGACGATGTGTGGATCGACCGGATGGGCGACCATGTGTGACGCATGTCATCTTCATCGCTGAAGTGAGGGCGGGGGCTCCAAGTGATCTCGGAGCCCCTGCCCTTTTTGCGTTGTATGTCTTGTCCACCGTGTGTCCACAGAAGGCCGCGAACAACGGCGGCTCGTGACGCAAGATGACATGAAAAACCAGCGGGCGCTGATGCGTATCCGCTGGTCAGTAGGGTGATTCCGCTGATCACTCTGGGGTGCCCCCTGCAGGATTCGAACCTGCGCACACGGCTCCGGAGGCCGTTGCTCTATCCCCTGAGCTAAGGGGGCGCTTTGCTGGATCAACCCTAGCAGGGTGCGCGGGGTGGATCGCGCAATTTGCGGCGGGGTTGGGCGATCGCCAGCGGGGGCCGGGCCCGGGGCGCTAGTCTCGCGGCCGTGGGTGAAGCGTTGGCACGGGTACTGGTGGTTGACGACAACGAGGTGATCCGGCAGTTGATCGCCGTCAACCTGCAGCTTGAGGGCTTCGAGGTGCACCAGGCGGTGGACGGCGAGGACTGCCTGGCCCGTGTGGGCGAGATCCGGCCGGACGTGATCACGCTCGACGTCATGATGCCCCGGCTCGACGGCTGGGTGACCGCCGCCCGGCTCCGCGAGGGCGCCGCCACGCGCGGCATGCGGGTGCTGCTCATCACGGCGCGGGCGCAGGAGGACGACATCCGGCGCGGCCAGGAGATCGGCGTGGACGCCTACCTCACCAAGCCGTTCGACCCCACCGAGCTGATCCGGCTGGTGCGCGACCTCGCGGGCCGCGACCGTGCCGGGTCCGCCGGGTGATCCGGCCGGGCGCTCCCCGCACGCGGGGGAGCGGGGCGCGGTGCGCACGGGTTCCCACCGCCGGCGCGGCCTTCGCATCGCCCGCCCGCGCCGCCGGCCGGCGCTTGGCCGTGCCCGCGCGCGGGGCCCCGGCGCTCGCGGGGGACTGACGTGGCCCACCCCGCCGCGCCGCCGCCCACCCCCTCCGGCCTCGACGCCGCCACGCCCTGGCGCGTCGACGCGCTCATCCGGGACGCCCTCGCCCGTGCCGCCGGCTGCCGCGCCGAAGACCTTCCCGCCGCCGACGTGCGCCGCGCCGCCGGTCCCGCCGCCCCTGGCGACCAGGCCGGCCCCGACCCCGCTGACCCCGCCGGTCCCGCCGCCGCCTCCGGGCGCGGCGGGCCTTCGGCGGAGCCGGGCGGGCGGGCCGGTCGTGAGGCCCCCTTCGCGGCGGCGGGGCGCTGCACCTCCGCGCTGCCGCTGCGCGTCGCCGCGCGGGCGCGCCGGCCCGCGCGCGGCCTCGCCGAGGCCGCCGCCGCCCACCTGCGCCGCCACCCCCTGGTGGCCGACGCCGCCGCCGAGGGCCCCGGGTTCGTCGCCGTGACGCCCGCCGCCCCCGCGTGGTCGGCGCTGGTCGCGCGCGTGGCCGCCGATCCCGGGACCTACCTCGGGGGCTACCTCGCCCGGCCCTTTGCGAGTGTGCCGTCCGCCGACTCCGGCCACCTGGACGACCTGGACGGCTTGGTCGGGCCCGACCACCCGCCCGACCCGGAGCGCCCGGGCCCCGCGGGCCCCCCGGACGCCGGTGCCCCCGGCACCTGGGCGCCGCTGGCCGACGCCCCCACCGTGGCCGAGGCCCGGCTGCGCGCCCGCGCCGCCGCGCGGCGCAGGATCGCCGCCGCCGACCGCCTGCTGCCCGCCCTCGCCGAAGGGCGCGGCCGGATGCCCGGCGGCGGGCCGGGCGGTGCCGAGGTGTCCTGGCGCGACCCCTGCCTCGACCGGGGGCCCGACGGCTTCACCACCGCCGCCGGCCGCCTGCTGGGCGTCATCGGCGAGGCGAGCGCGCGCGTGGCGTTCTGCCGGAGCGCGGGGGAGCGGCCCCGGCCCGGTGAGCTGACCGGCCCCGACCTGCCCGCCCTGCCGACCGCCGAGCGGCCGGGGGCGTGGGCGCGCTCCACCTTCGACAACCCCGCCTTCGCCGTCCGCTACGCCCGCGCCCACGCGCTGAGCACACTGCGCTGGGCCGGCGCCGCCCACCCGCCCGCACCGGGCGACACCCCTTCGCCCGCACCGGGCGGCGCCGGCCCCGCCCCCGGCGCGGCCGACGGCGGGGCCGCGGCCGCCCCACCCGCCCGACCGGGCCGCCCGCCTTCCGGCACCGCGCCGCCGGCGCCCCGCGCGGCCCTCATCGGCGCGCTGTTCGACGGCCCGGTGGTGGTGCGGGCGGCCGAGCGGCGTAGCGAACCCCATATGCTCGTGCGATACCTCGAAGGCCTCGCGATTGCCTACCATGACTGGTGGGAATCGAGCGGCGTCCTTCGGGGGGAGACCGCGCGCGGCTCCGGCGGTGACGACGCGCTCGCGTTGTGCGCCGCGGTGGCGGGCGTCCTCGGCTCGGGGCTGTCGCTTCTCGGCGTGTCCGCGCCCACAAGGCTGTGAACACGACGCGCGCGTGCGCGGGCCCCTCCGGGACCACTGGGCCGCCGGGCCGCCCCGCGTCCGCACCGGCCGCCCGGACCGCGCACACCGCTCCCGGCGCGTTCCCGCGCGTTCGCGGCGTGCGCGCCACGCCGGCGGATCGCGCCCCGCGCCGCCCGCACAACACACCACGTCACACCACGTCCACGACACAGCAGACACAGCCGACACGCCGACACGCCGGCACCGCCGCCGCGACGCCCACGGCGGCCCGCGCCCCACGGCCCGCCCACGGCTCGCCGCCCGGCGCGACCGCCGACCACGACACCGAGAGCGCACCACCATGAGCCGTTACGCCCACCCCGCCGGTCCGCGCCACGCGGACGTGCTGCCCGAGGACAACCCGCCGCGCCCGCCGCGCGACCTGGGCGAACTTGCCACGCACGTCTGGCCGCGCACCGCGCGGCGCGGCGCCGACGGCGAGCTGGTGATCGGCGGCGTCGGCGCCCGCGACCTCGCCCGGCGCCACGGCACCCCCCTGTTCGTCATGGACGAGCAGGACTTCCGCGCCCGCGCCCGCGCCTACCGCACCGCCTTCAGCGACGCCGAGGCCGACGTCTACTACGCCGGAAAGGCCCTGCTCACCAAGGCCGTCGCCCGCTGGGTGCACGAAGAGGGCCTCAAGCTCGACGTGTGCAGCGGCGGCGAACTCGCCGTCGCCCTCGCCGCGGGATTCCCGCCCGAGCGGATCGGCATGCACGGCAACAACAAGTCCGAGGCCGAGCTGACCCGCGCCGTCGAGGTCGGCGTGGGCCGCATCATCGTCGACTCCTTCGACGAGATCGAGCGCCTGGAGCGGATCGCCGCCGGGCTCGGCCGCGTCCCCAAGGTCCTGGTCCGCGTCACCACCGGCGTGGAGGCCCACACCCACGAGTTCGTCGCCACCGCCCACGACGACCAGAAGTTCGGTTTCGCGCTGAGCACCGGCGCCGCCGACGAGGCCGTCCGCCGCGTCCTGGCCGCCCCCCACATCGAGCTGGTCGGCCTGCACTCCCACATCGGCTCGCAGATCTTCGACACCGCCGGGTTCGACGTCGCCGCCCGCCGCGTGACCGAGTTCATGGTGCGGGTCATCGCCGAGACAGGCGCCGACCTGCCCGAACTCGACCTCGGCGGCGGCCTGGGCATCGCCTACGTCCCCGACGACACCCCCCTGGAGCCCGAGGCCATCGCCAAGAGCCTGCTGGGCATCGTCCGCCACGAGTGCGAGTCCCACGGCCTGCCCATGCCGCGCATCGCCGTGGAGCCCGGCCGCGCGCTCACCGGCCCCGCCGGGGTCACCCTCTACGAGGTCGGCACCGTCAAGGACGTCGAGGGCATCCGCACCTACGTCAGCGTCGACGGCGGCATGAGCGACAACATCCGCACCGCCCTCTACGGCGCCGAGTACACCTGCGCCCTGGCCTCGCGCACCGGCGCCGGCGCACCCCTGCTCTCCCGCCTGGTCGGCAAGCACTGCGAGAGCGGCGACATCATCGTCCACGACCTCTACCTGCCCGCCGACATCCGCCCCGGCGACCTCGTCGCCGTCGCCGCCACCGGCGCCTACTGCTTCTCCATGGCCAGCAACTACAACCACCTCCCGCGCCCGGCCCTGGTGTCCGTCGCCGACGGCGACGTCCGCACGCTCGTCCGGCGCGAGACCGAGGAGGACCTGCTCCGCTTGGACGTAGGCTGACCGGGGGCGGCACACGGCCGCGCCGCCCGGCGGCGCCGTCCGGCACGCCGCGGACACGACGGCAAGGCGACGACACCAGTGAGACGAGAAGCGGGAGTCACCCCCCTATGGCGATGAAGGTGGCGCTGCTGGGATGCGGCGTTGTGGGCGCGGAAGTGGTGCGGCTGCTCAACCGGCAGTCGGCCGACCTCGCCGCGCGTGTGGGCACCCCCCTGGAGATCGGCGGTATCGCGGTGCGCCGCCTGGGCCGCGACCGCGGCACGGGTGTGGACCCCGCGCTGTTCACCACCGACGCCACCGGCCTGGTGACCCGCCCCGACATCGACGTCGTGGTCGAGGTGATCGGCGGCATCGAGCCCGCCCGCTCCCTGATCCTCGACGCGATCAAGGCGGGCAAGTCGGTGGTCACCGCCAACAAGGCGCTGCTGGCCGAGGACGGCGCCACCCTTCTGGCCGCCGCGCGCGCCGCCGGGGTCGACATCTACTACGAGGCGTCGGTCGCCGGGGCCATCCCGCTGCTGCGCCCGCTGCGCGACTCCCTGGCCGGCGACCGCGTCAACCGGGTGCTGGGCATCGTCAACGGCACCACCAACTTCATCCTGGACCGCATGGACGCCCAGGGCGCCGGGTTCGCCGAGTCCCTGGAGGAGGCCCAGGCCCTGGGCTACGCCGAGGCCGACCCCACCGCCGACGTCGAGGGCTTCGACGCCGCCGCCAAGGCCGCCATCCTGGCCCGCCTGGCCTTCCACACCCAGAACGTCACCGCCGCCGACGTCCACCGCGAGGGCATCACCGAGGTCACCGCCGGCGACATCGCCAGCGCCAAGGCCATGGGCTGCGTGGTCAAACTCCTGGCCATCTGCCAGCGCGCCGAGGACGGCCTGTCGGTGGGCGTGCGCGTCCACCCGGTCATGCTGCCGCGCGAGCACCCGCTGGCCTCGGTCACCGAGGCCTACAACGCCGTGTTCGTCGAGGCGGAGTCCGCCGGCCGGCTGATGTTCTACGGCCCCGGCGCCGGCGGCGCGCCCACCGCCAGCGCCGTGCTGGGCGACCTGGTCGCCGTGGCGCGCAACCGCCTGGCCGGAACCTCGGTGGGCGAGGGCGGCCACGACACCGGCCTGCCCGTGCACCCCATGGGCCAGACCGTCACCCGCTACCACATCTCGCTGGACGTGGCCGACCGCCCCGGCGTGCTCGCCCGGGTGGCCGAGGTCTTCGCCGAGAACGGCGTCTCCATCAAGAACGTCCGCCAGGAGGGCTTCGGCGACGACGCCCAGCTGGTGCTCGTCAGCCACCAGGCGCCCGACGCCGCCCTCGCCCAGACCGTCGAGCGGCTGCGCCGCCTGGACATGGTGCGCGCGGTGGCCAGTGTGATGCGCGTCGAGGCGTTCGCCGACGCGTGAGCCCTGGCGCGCCCCGCACACGCCGTCCCATCTGCTGAGACGGCACCACCGCGGTGCACGAGGCGCGGGCCGCGCCCTCTAGACTCGTGGTGAGGACGAGGCCGCGGCCCCGCCCCGTGTCCGCCGTCCCACCCCGGGCGGCCGACCACGCCTCGCCGCACCGGCTGATCCGCACCCCCGGCCGCCCCACCGGCGCCGCCGGCCGCGGAGTCCGCACATCCCAACGCATTTCCGTCTGCCGAAAGGGCCCTGTCGTGAGCATGGCACGGGCGTGGCGCGGCGTCGTGGAGGAGTACCGCGACCGCCTCCCCGTCACAGCGAACACCTCCGTCGTCACCCTGCTGGAGGGCGGCACCCCGCTGGTACCCGCCCCGCGGGTGTCGGAGCTGACCGGCTGCGAGGTGTTCCTCAAGGTCGAGGGCCTCAACCCCACCGGCTCCTTCAAGGACCGCGGCATGACCATGGCCATCACCAAGGCGGCCGAGGACGGCGCCAAGGCGGTCATCTGCGCCTCCACCGGCAACACCAGCGCCAGCGCCGCCGCCTACGCGGTGCGCGCCGGCATGACCTGCGCGGTGCTGGTGCCGCGCGGCAAGATCGCCATGGGCAAGCTCGCCCAGGCGCTCGTGCACGGCGCCAAGCTGCTGCAGATCGACGGCAACTTCGACGACTGCCTCGAACTCGCCCGCAAGCTGTCGGTCGACTACCCGGTGGCGCTGGTCAACTCGGTCAACCCCTACCGCCTCCAGGGCCAGAAGACCGCGGCCTTCGAGGTGGTGGACGCCCTGGGCGACGCCCCCGACATCCACTGCCTGCCGGTGGGCAACGCCGGCAACATCACCGCCTACTGGATGGGCTACAAGGAGTACGCCGACTCCGGCCCCGGCTCCCGGCTGCCCCGCATGTTCGGGTTCCAGGCCAGCGGCTCGGCGCCGATCGTCAACGGCGCCCCGGTGGACCAGCCGCGCACCATCGCCACCGCCATCCGCATCGGCAACCCCGCCTCGTGGACCTACGCCGAGCAGGCGCGCGACGAGTCGGGCGGGCGCATCGACTCCGTCACCGACCGCAGGATCCTGGCGGCCTACCGCATGCTCGCCGCCGAGGAGGGCGTGTTCGTCGAACTCGCCTCGGCCGCCAGCGTCGCGGGCCTGCTCCAGTCGGTCGAGGCCGGCCACATCGAGCGGGGCAGCCGCGTGGTGTGCACCGTGACCGGAAACGGCCTCAAGGACCCCGACTGGGCGCTGGCGGGCGCCTCCACCGCCACCACCGTCCCGGTCGACGCCCACGCGGCGGCCTCCGCCCTCGGCCTGGCCTAGCGCCCCACGGAAAGCACGCCCATGTCCCACACCCACCCGGCGCGGGTGCGCGTGCGCACCCCCGCCACCAGCGCCAACCTCGGCCCCGGGTTCGACTCCCTGGGGCTGGCGCTGGCCCTCCACGACGAGGTCGACGTCGAGGTCGACCCCGGCGGAGGGCTCGGCGTCGAGGTCGAGGGGGAGGGGGCCGGCGAGGTCCCCCTGGACGGCACCCACCTGGTCGTGCGCGCGATGCGCGCGGCCTTCGAGGCGGCCGGCCGCCCCCTGCCGGGGCTGCGGCTGCGCTGCCGCAACGCCATCCCCCACGGGCGCGGCCTGGGGTCCTCGGCCTCGGCGATCGTGGCCGGGGTCGGCGCGGCGGCGGCCCTGCTCGGCTGGACCGACGCCGCCGGCGGCCTCGACCGCGACCGCGTGTTCGAGCTGGCCGCCGACCTTGAGGGCCACCCCGACAACGTCGCCCCCTGCGTCTACGGCGGCTGCACGGTCGCCTGGCGCGGAGAGGACCGCTGGCGGGCCGTCGGCGTGCCGGTGTCCCCGCGCGTGGCGCCGGTGGCCTGCGTGCCCGCTGAGCGGCTGTCCACCGAGCGGGCGCGCGGCCTGCTGCCCGCGGCCGTGCCGCACGCCGACGCCGCGTTCTCGGCCGGGCGCGCCGCCCTGCTCGTCGCGGCCGTTTCCGGCCACCCGGAACTCCTGCTGGAGGCGACCGAGGACCGCCTCCACGAGCGCTACCGTGAACCGGCGATGCCCGAGAGCCTGCGGATCGCTCGTGAGCTGCGCAAGGTCCACGGGCTCGCCGCGGTGGTGTCGGGCGCGGGCCCCACCGTCCTGGTCCTCGCCGACACCGGGGCCGCCGCGCCGGCCCCGGCGGGCGCCCCGGAAACCGGGGCTGCCCTGCAAATCCACGAGGACCTGGTTGATTCAATTCGAGAGCGAACGGGTAAGCATTGGCACATACGCCCCCTAGCCATCGATCCGTCAGGAGCGAGGATCGAAACATAGACCCGTGTCAAGGAATAGCTGTGGGCTCCGGTGATGTTAGGCTGGGTGAAGCACCAGTTGCCCCGTTGCGGGGCGTGTGCTCATCCGCCACAGTGTTTTCCGCGTCCGAGATGTACGTGGTTTTGGCCATGCGATCGCTGCGCACGGTTACCACTGTGTTGAGTTCGCGGAGCGCCCGTTGCTCCGATCACCCCGCCAGCACCGTCGCCTCGCCGGCGGACGGCGGCAGCGTGGAACACGGGCGGCGGCCGCGGACTCATCGCCCCAACGCCTGGCTGTACCCGGAGCCCGCCGCGATCGGGTAGGGGAATCAACGGTTCCCGACATCCGCGTGGGGCACGCCCGACCCGGCCCCCCGCCGGTTCGCACCACCGGGCCGGCCGTTACCGACACATGACGGCCTGAGCCCGCTCCTTGGGAAGGACCCTTAGTGAGCGACACCACCGAACTCCACACGGACGCGGCGGTCAGCACGCAGCAGAACTCGACCGCGTCCGATGTGGACGCCGGCGACGCCGCGACCTCATCCAGAAAGAGCACGCCGTCTCGGTCGCGCAGCCAAGGCACGGGCCTGTCGGCGCTGAAGCTCACCGAGCTTCAGCGGCTGGCGTCGAGTCTCGGTATCACGGGCACGGGGCGGATGCGCAAGAACGACATCATCACCGCCATCGAGGCCAAGCAGGGCGGCCCGGTCGCGGCGCCGCAGGCGGCCGCCGGGCGCAAGCCCGCCGAGCGCGCCGAGCAGGCCCCCGCCGAGGCGGGCGAGCCCGCAGCGCAGGCGGCCCCGGCCGAGCAGGCCGCCGCCCGCGAGGGCGGCGCCGACCAGGCGGAGCGGACCGACAAGCCGGCCCGCACCCGCCGCACCACGCGCAAGCGCGGCGACGACGCAACTGACCAGAACCGGCCGTCGGACGGCGACACCTCTACCCCCGCGAGCAGCGTGACCAAGACATCCAACTCCCAGAAGTCCGGTTCCGACTCCCAGGGCCAGTCCGGCCAGAGCGGGGGCCGTGAACGGCAGCGCAACCGCCGCAACCGGGGCAGCCGCGAGGACTCCGCCGCCGAGGCCCCGACCCAGGACACCGCCCAGCAGGGCGGCGGCCAGGGCGGGCAGCAGACCGGCCGCGGTGGCGGCGGGGGCGACGACGACTTCGGCACCGGCCGCCGGCGCGGCCGCCGCCGCGACCGCCGCGACCGCCGCTCCGGGCGCGGGGAGCGCCAGGAGACCGAGCCGGTCATCAGCGACGACGACGTCCTGCTGCCGGTCGCCGGCATCCTGGACATCCTCGACAACTACGCGTTCGTGCGCACCACCGGCTACCTGCCCGGCGCCAACGACGTCTACGTCTCGCTGGCCCAGGTCCGCAAGAACGGCCTGCGCAAGGGCGACGCGATCACCGGTGCCGTGCGCCAGCCGCGCGAGGGGGAGCGGCGCGAGAAGTTCAACGCCCTGGTCCGGCTCGACACCATCAACGGCATGGCGCCCGACCAGGCCCGCAGCCGCCCGGAGTTCGCCAAGCTGGTCCCGCTCTACCCGCAGGACCGCCTGCGCCTGGAGACCGAGCCGAACATCCTCACCACGCGGATCATCGACCTGGTCGCGCCCATCGGCAAGGGGCAGCGCGGGCTCATCGTCTCGCCGCCCAAGGCGGGCAAGACGATGGTGCTGCAGGCGATCGCCAACGCGATCACCGAGAACAACCCCGAGACCCACCTGATGGTCGTGCTCGTCGACGAACGGCCCGAAGAGGTCACCGACATGCAGCGCACGGTCAAGGGCGAGGTCATCCACTCGACCTTCGACCGTCCGGCCGAGGACCACACCACGGTCGCCGAGCTTGCCATCGAGCGCGCCAAGCGCCTGGTCGAGATGGGCCTGGACGTGGTGGTCCTGCTCGACTCCATCACCCGCCTGGGCCGCGCCTACAACCTCGCCGCCCCGGCGAGCGGGCGCATCCTCTCCGGTGGTGTCGACTCCACGGCGCTGTACCCGCCCAAGCGGTTCTTCGGCGCCGCCCGCAACATCGAGAACGGCGGGTCGCTGACCATCCTGGCCACGGCGCTGGTCGAGACCGGTTCGCGCATGGACGAGGTCATCTTCGAGGAGTTCAAGGGCACCGGCAACATGGAGCTGAAGCTCAACCGGTCCCTGGCCGACAAGCGCATCTTCCCCGCGGTCGACGTGGTTTCCTCCAGCACCCGCAAGGAGGAGATCCTCATGTCGAACGAGGAGCTGAAGATCATCTGGAAGCTCCGCCGGGTGCTGCACGCCCTCGACATCCAGCAGGCCCTCGAACTCCTGCTGGAGCGCATGAAGGACACCAAGAGCAACACCGAGTTCCTGCTCCAGGTGCAGCAGACCACGGTCGGCGGCCCCAACGAGCACTGACCCCGGCAGGCCGTCCGGTCCCCGCCGCGCGTCGGCGCGGGACCGGACGGCCGCGGTCGGCTGAGGGCCCCGCGGCGCGTCCCGCCGTGCGGCGGTGTCCGCGCGCGCCGTACTGCGGTGCACGGTTTTCCCCCGCGTTTCCCTTGTGCCCCCCTTTACCCGGCACGCGCCTCGCCGTAAGGTGCGCAGGGAGATTGCATACCGTGTACCGCCGGTCTCCCCGGGAGTGCGTGTGGACGGCATCGCCCTGCTCAGCCTGCTCGCCCTGGCCCCGATCCTGCTGGTGGGAGTCCTCCTCGTGGGGTTCCGCCGGCCCGCCAAGTACGCCATGCCCGCCGGTTACGCGGTCGTCGTGGCCCTCGCCGTCACGGTGTGGCGGACCGACTGGGCGGCGGTGGCGGCCTCCACGGTGCAGGGCCTGATCCTGGCCGCCGGGCTGCTCTACATCATCTTCGGCGCGCTGCTGCTGCTGGCAACTCTCACCAAGAGCGGCGCCATCCACACCATCCGCGCCACCTTCACCGGCATCAGCCCCGACCGGCGCGTGCAGGCCGTGATCATCGGCTGGCTCTTCGGCGGCTTCATCGAGGGCGCCTCGGGGTTCGGCACCCCCGCCGCGGTCGTCGCGCCGCTGCTGCTGGCCCTGGGCTTCCCCGCGATGGCGGCGGTCATGGTGGGCCTGGTCATCCAGAGCACCCCGGTCAGCTTCGGTGCCGTGGGCACGCCCATCCTCGTCGGCGTCGACGGCGGGCTGGCGGGGGCGCCGGAGGTGGAGGGCCGCGCCGCCGAACTCGGGCTGACGGTGGCCGGACTCGTGGAGCGCGTCGGCCTGCAGACCGCGATCGTGCACGGGATCATCGGCACCCTGGTCCCGCTGTTCCTGTGCTGCCTGCTGTGCGGCTTCTACGGCGAGCGCCGCCGCTTCGCCGACGGCCTCGCGGTGTGGCCGTTCGCGCTGTTCTCCGCCTTCGCCATGACCGTCCCCTCGGTGCTCTACAACGCGCTCCTGGGCGTGGAGTTCACCTCGCTGCTGGGCGGGCTTACCGGGCTGCTGATCGTGGTGGCGGCCGCGCGGCGCGGCTTCCTGCTGCCGGCCGTGCCCTGGGACTTCGGCCCGCGCGCCGCCTGGCCCGCGCGCTGGTCGGGCACGCTGCGCCCCGGTGACGGCGACGGCCCCTCCGGCGGCACCGGCGGCACCGGCGGTACGAACGGCGCCGGGGGAGCGGCGGGACGCCCCGCCATCGGCCTGCTGCGCGCGTGGTCGCCCTACCTGCTGGTGGCCGCGCTGCTCGTGCTCACCCGCATGGTGCCCGGCCTCACCGCCTGGCTGCAGAGCGTCGAGTTGGGCGCGCGCGACCTGTTCGGCACCTCCATCGGCGACGCCGTGCAGCCGCTGTACTCGCCCGGCGCGGTGTTCATCCTCGTCAGCGTGGCCACCTGCCTCCTGCACCGCATGAGCGCCCGGCAGGTCGCCGCGTCCTGGCGGATGGCCGGCGGGCAGCTCGCGGGCGCCGCCGTCGCGCTGCTGTTCGCCGTGCCGCTGGTGCGGGTGTTCATCAACTCCGGTGCGGAGTTCGGCGCCGGCGACCTCGACAGCATGCCCCTCACGCTCGCCCGGGGCGCGGCGGAGCTGGCCGGCGGGGCGTGGCCGCTGATGGCCCCCTGGATCGGCGCGCTCGGCGCGTTCGTCGCCGGGAGCAACACCGTGTCCAACCTCATGTTCTCGCTGTTCCAGTTCTCCACCGGCGAGCGGATCGGTGTGCCGCCGGAGTCGGTCGTGGCCGGGCAGGCGGTCGGCGGCGCCGCGGGCAACATGGTCACCGTGCACAACGTCGTCGCGGCGTCGGCGGTGGTGGGCCTCGTCGGCCGCGAGGGCGACCTCATCCGCCAGACCGCGATCCCGCTGGTCTACTACCTGCTGGCGGCCGGGGCACTGACCTACCTGCTCACCTACGGCGTCGGCCTCAACGCGGGCCTGGCGCTGCTGGCGGCAGTGGCCGCCGGGCTGGCCGGGATCGCGGTGCTGCTGCGCCGCTCGCCCGGCCGCCCGCCGCACGCGGACGCGCCCGCGCCGCCCGAGGACGGCCGCGCGGGCTGACACCGGCCCCTCCCGCGCGCGGCCCGGCCGGTGTGGGCTGGATCGCACCGCGCCGCACCGCCGGCGGCGTGTGCCCAGTTCGGGCGGGTGGGCCGGGGCCGCGCCCCGGCACGCGGGGGCCCGAAACCCCCTCCGCGCGGGCTGTCCGAGTCGCGTACGGCCCCGATCCGTGTTTCCATTTCGGCCTGATGGAAAGCAGGAAGAACTGGGCACTCCTGGCAACCGGGGCGCTGGCCGCCGCCGCGGTCATCACCGCGGCCCAGGTGCTGGTCCTCGGTGCCACCGATCGCGCGGCCGACCCCGCCCCCGCGGTTCCCGCGGCCGACGACGGCGACCGCCCCGCCGCCGGGATTTCGGCCGACAAGCAGATCGCCCTCCAGCAGGCCCTCAACCGGGTCGTGCGGCAGGGCTCCAGCGGCGCCGTGGCCGAACTCGCCGTGGTCGACGAGCAGGGCCGCGACACCTGGAACGGGGTCGCCGGCGTGGCCGACCGCGCCACCGGCGCACCCGTGGACCCCCAGGCGCACTTCCGCGTGGCCAGCCTGTCCAAGCCGTTCGTGGCCGCCACCCTGCTGCACCTGGTGGAGCGGGGCCGCGTGGACCTGGACGACACGGTCGAGGAGCTGCTGCCCGGGGTCCTCGACGGCGGCGAGCGGATCACCCTGCGCATGCTGCTCAGCCACACCAGCGGCGTCTTCAGCTACAACCGGGCCATGCCCGACGTCCGCGAGGACCCGCACCGCCGCTGGCGCCCGCAGGAGCTGGTGGCCATCGCCAACCGGCGCGGCCCGGTGTTTGAGCCCGGCACCGACGTCGAGTACTCCAACACCAACTACGTGCTGGCGGCGATGGTCATCGAGAAGGTCACCGGCCGCCCCTACACCGAGGCCGTGGACCGCGCCGTGCTCACCCCGCTGGGCCTGGAGGACACCTCCATCCCCACCGACAGCGAGGTCCCCGGCCCGGCGATGCACGCCTACCTCGCCGCGGCGCCCGCGCCCGGCCTGGCGCCCGAGCCCACCGACATCACCCACTTCAACCCCACACGCTGGTACGGCACCGCCCAGGTCGTCTCGACGGTCAGCGACGTCAACCGCTTCTGGGAGGCGCTGCTGGGCGGCCGGCTCCTGAGCAAGCCCACCCTCGCCCGGATGCTGGAGGTGCAGGCCGTCACCGACGACGGCTACGGGTTCGCTTTGGGGCCGCGCAGCTACACCCTCACCTGCGGGCTGGACGTGTGGATGCACTCGGGCAACATCCCCGGCTACCGGACCTGGACCGTGCACGGCGGCGGCCGCCACCTCACCCTCTTCCAGGCCCGCTACACCAAGGACCCCGACCCGCCCGCCTGGGCGATGATCGAGACCGCGCTGTGCCCCGTCCACGGCGACCGGCCCGCTCCCACGCCCGGCGACCACCCCACCGAGCCGGTGGAGGACACCGGCCGCGGCGAGGACGGCTGAGGCCCCGCCCCGGGGCGGGGGAGCGCCCGCGCGCGGCCGGCGGAATAGCCGCTGGTCGGTTCTTCGTTGAAGGTCTGGCAAACTGGTATATCGACCGCCGCGGTACCGGTTCACGCACACCCGACGAGTCCTTGCGCTCGACGCGCCCGTGTGCCCCGTGTGCGCCCGCGCGAGTGCGCCCGGCGACCGCCCCTAGCGAGGAGATCCACGTGAAAGCCGACATCCACCCCGAGTACGTTGTCACCGAGGTCACCTGCACCTGCGGGAACACCTTCACCACCCGCAGCACCGCCACCTCCGGCGTGATCCGGGCCGACGTCTGCTCGGCCTGCCACCCGTTCTACACGGGCAAGCAGAAGATCATGGACACCGGCGGCCGGGTCGCCCGCTTCGAGAAGCGCTTCGGCAAGCGCCAGTAGCCTGCCCCGCGGCGCCGGAGCGCGCGGAGCCGACCCGTTCGGCCCGCGCGTCCGGCGCCGCTCGTCGTAGGTGCCCCCCGGTCCGCGCACCGGCGGCCGGGCGCGCCCGCCGGACCGACCCGAACGCCATCCACGGAAGCTGGTAAGCGAGAAGTGAAGCTGGACGACCTCCTGGGCGAGTACTACGAGCTGGAACAGCAGCTCGCGGACCCCGACGTGCACGCCGACCAGGGGCGGGCGCGCGCCCTGGGCAAGCGCTACTCCCAGCTCACGCCCATCATCGCCGCCTACCGCGAACTCAAGCAGGTGGAGTCCGACATCGAGGCCGCCAAGGAGCTGGCCGCCGAGGACTCCTCCTTCGCCGACGAGGCGCGCCAGTTGGAGAAGACCCGCGAGGAGCTGACCGACCGGCTGCGCGTGCTGCTGATCCCGCGCGACCCCGCCGACGACAAGAACCTCATCATGGAGGTCAAGGCGGGCGAGGGCGGCGAGGAGTCCGCCCTGTTCGCCGGCGACCTCGTGCGCATGTACCTGCGCTACGCCGAGCGCCAGGGCTGGAAGACCGAGATCATCGACTCCACCCCCTCCGACCTCGGCGGCTACAAGGACATCACCATCGCCTTCAAGAACCGGGGCACGCCCGAGCCCGGCCGGGGCGTGTGGCCGCAGCTGAAGTTCGAGGGCGGGGTGCACCGCGTGCAGCGGGTGCCCGTCACCGAGTCCCAGGGCCGCATCCACACCTCCGCCGCCGGCGTGCTCGTGGTGCCCGAGGCCGAGGAGGTCGAGGTCGAGATCAACGACAACGACCTGCGCATCGACGTGTTCCGCTCCTCGGGACCCGGCGGCCAGAGCGTCAACACCACCGACTCCGCCGTGCGCATCACCCACCTGCCCACCGGCATCGTGGTGTCCTGCCAGAACGAGAAGAGCCAGCTCCAGAACAAGGAGCAGGCCATGCGCATCCTGCGCGCCCGCCTGCTGGCCGAGGCCCAGGCCAGCGCCGACGCCGAGGCCGCCGCCGAGCGCCGCAGCCAGGTGCGCACCGTTGACCGCTCCGAGCGGGTGCGCACCTACAATTTCCCGGAGAACCGCATCTCCGACCACCGTGTCGGCTACAAGGCGTACAACCTGGACCAGGTCCTCGACGGAGAACTCGACGGCGTCCTCCAGGCGCTCATCGACGCCGACACCAAGGAAAGGCTGGAGCAGGCCCAGTCATGAACTTCCTGCTCGACGAGGTCGCCCGCGCCACGCTCCGGCTGGCCGACGCGGGCGTCCCCTCGCCCCGCACCGACGCCGAGGAGCTGGCGGCGTATGTGCACGGCGTTCGTCGAGGGCAGCTGCACGAGGTCGCCGACTCCGACTTCGACGCGCTGTACTGGGAGTGCGTGGCCCGCCGCGCCGCGCGCGAGCCCCTTCAGCACATCACCGGCCGCGCCTACTTCCGCTACCTGGAGCTGCGGGTGGGCCCGGGCGTGTTCGTCCCCCGGCCCGAGACCGAGATCATGGTCGACTGGGCGATCCAGACCCTGCGCGCCATGGACGTCGCCGACCCCCTGGTCGCCGACCTGGGCACCGGGTCCGGCGCCATCGCCATCTCCATCGCCCAGGAGGTGCCCCGCTCGCGGGTGCACGCCGTCGACATCGACCCCGAGGCGCTGGGCTGGGCCCGCCGCAACATCGAGGCCAGCGGGCACGCCGACCGGGTGCACGCCCACCAGGGCGACATGCGCACCGCGCTGCCCGACCTCGACGGCCGGCTGGACCTGCTGATCTCCAACCCGCCCTACGTGCCCACCACCGACTCCGCGGTCCTGCCGCCCGAGGTGCGCGACCACGACCCCGCGCCCGCGCTGTGGGCCGGGCGCGACGGCCTCGACCTCATCCGGAGCCTGGAGGCGGTGGGCCGCCGGCTGCTGCGCCCCGGCGGCGCCATGGCCATCGAGCACGGCGACGGCCAGGGCATCGACATCCCGCGCCTGTTCCCCGAGGAGCTGGGCTGGCGCGACGTCCGCAACCGCAAGGACCTCGCCCACCGCGACCGGTTCGTCGTCATGCGCCGGGCCGAGGACTGAGCGGATTCGTGAGCGAGCGGTCCGGTGCACCTCCCGCGCTCCGCGCCCGGCGCGGAGCCGGGGCCGCCACCGGACCGACGACCCGCGCGCCCGGTGGGCGCCGACGAGAGAAGAGGTGACCGCAGGTGAGCCGCAGCTACGACTGCGCTGACGTGCAGGAGCGCGCGGACGGCATCGCCGATGCCGCCTCGTCCGTGCGCCGGGGCGAGCTGGTGGTGCTGCCCACCGACACCGTCTACGGCATCGGCACCGACGCCTTCAGCCCGAGCGCCGTCTCCGGCCTGCTCCAGGCCAAGGGCCGGGGCCGCGACATGCCGCCGCCGGTGCTCGTGGGGTCGGTGCGCGCCGCCCAGGCGCTCATCGAGGACCTGGGCAACTACGGCCAGGACCTCATCGAGGAGTTCTGGCCCGGGCCGCTCACCATCGTCTGCACGGCCGCCCAGAGCCTGTCCTGGGACCTCGGCGACACCAAGGGCACGGTCGCGGTGCGCATGCCCATGCACCCGGTGGCCCTGGAGCTGCTGAAGGAGGTCGGGCCGATGGCGGTCAGCAGCGCCAACCTCTCCGGGCGGCCCGCCGCCACCACCGCCCAGGACGCCGAGAAGCAGCTGGGGGAGTCCGTCGCGGTCTACCTTGACGGCGGCCCGTGCGCCGACCAGACCCCCTCCACCATCGTCGATCTCACCTACGCGGTGCCGCGCGTGCTGCGGGACGGCGCCATCCCGGTCGAGCGGCTGCGCGCCGTGTGCGGCACGGTCATCGGGGTGGCCAAGCGGCGCCCGACCACGGCGCCCGAGGACGCGCCCGAGGACTCCGCCGCGCCCGGCGCCGCTCCCGGCGGCACCGCCGGCGAGGCGGCGGCCGGAGGCGGCGCGGACGAGGAGTCCGCGCGGCCGCGCCCGGACGGCGAGGGAACCGGCGCGCCCGCCCCCGACGTCTCAGGCCCGGAGAAGCCGGGAGGCAGCACACCCTGAGTCCGTTGTCGCGCTGCCACGGCGTTGGTCGGGCCGGTCGGCCGAGGGGCCGCCGGCCGGGTGCCGGCAGCGGCGAGAAAGCGGGTGCGGGGTGCGTGCAGGACAACGGCGCGGGGCGGGTGCGGCGGGCGCCGAGGGCCGCTGGGGCCCGCCCGGCGACGGGCCCGGCCCGGCCGGGCGCGCCGCCTCGGCGGCGGCCGCGCTGGCCACGGCACTGATCCTGACCGCCTGCGGCGCCCCTGTGGGCCCCGGCGGCGACCAGGCGGGCGTGCGGAGCCGCCCGGCCGCCGGCGCCGGGACCTCCGCCGCGCCCCTCACACCCCTGGCCCCGCTGCCCGAGGGGGTCACCGTCGTCGCCGAGAACCCGCCCGGCGAGGACCCCGACCGCGCGGCCGTCGCGGCGGTCGTGGAGCTCCAGGCCGCGCTGCTGCGCGCGCTGCACGGCGGCGACGAGGACGCCGTGCTGGCCCGCGCCGTGCCCGGCTCGCCGGCGGCCGGCACCCTGAGCGACCGCCTGGCCGAGGACCGCCCGGCACCGGCCGGCCGGTTCGTCTTCCACCACATCGCGGTGGGCCGCTACACCCCCGACCTGGTGCAGATCGACGCCTGCCTGGACCAGACCGCCGTGGTGCCCGCGCCGACCGAGCCCATCCAGTGGACGGGGTTCACCATGCGCCGCGACGGCGACGGCTGGCGCGCCGCCGCCATCCTCACCGACCCCGTGGGCCTGCTCCCGGACGGCCCCTGCGGCACGTAAGCGCCCCCGGCCCAATCCGGTGCGGGTTTCCCGCGCCCGCTCCCGTGTCCCTCCGGCCCCGGGACGGTGAGGGGCAGTGGGTCGGACGGGCCGGTGCGGCGGGGTGGGAAAAGCGCTTCGGCGTGGCCGTGCGCCGCTGGTAGCGTGGCGGGTATGCCGACCGGAAGCCTGTTCCTCTAGCCGTCCGCTCCACCGGTGCGCGACCGGGGCCTACCGCCCCCGGTCGGTGGCGCGTGGGCGCATCGCCCCGCCACCGTTCGCGTCCGGTGCCTCCGGTGACCCTTCACCCGAACCACCGAGAAACGAGCGCTGGAACATGACCGACGGCACCTCCGCTTTCCGTGCCCGCCACTGGCTGGCACCGCACACCACCGTCCTCGGCGGGCTCGACCCCGACGCCCCGCTGGACGACCTCGAACCCCTGCGCGCCGTGATCGGCGACGCCCGCGTCGTCGCCGTGGGCGAGGGCGCCCACTTCGTCCGCGAGTTCGGCGCCGCCCGGCGGCGCCTGGTGCGGTTCCTCGCCGAGCGCTGCGGGTTCACCGTCCTCGCCTTCGAGTACGGGTTCGCCGAAGGGCTCGCCCTGCAGCGGTGGCTCGACGCCGACACCGGCGCCGACGGCCCGGCCGAAGCCGGCGGCACCGCCAACGCCGGGCTGACCCCCGACATGGGGCACTGGCTGCGCCGCCACAACCGCACCAGCGGCCACCCGCTGCGGTTCGTCGGCGTCGACGTCCCCGTCGCCGGCGGCCGCCTGCGCCCGGTGCTGGAGCCGCTGGCCGACTACCTGCGCGAGGTCGACCCCGAGGCGCTGCCCCGGGCCGAGGCCGCGCTGGCCCTGGCCGACCGGTTCGGCGGGGAGTCGGTGGCCGCCGCCGCCCCCGCCTGGGCCCGCCTGGAGGCGGCCGACCGCGACGCCCTCACGGCGGCGCTGGCGCGGCTGCTGCTGCGCGTGCGCGCGCTGGAGCCGGTCTACGTCGAGCGCGGCGGCGCCGACCGCTACGCCACCGCGCTGCGCCTGCTGGAGGCCGCCACGCACACCGACTACATGTTCGGCGCCATGAGCGACCTCTTCGCCGGCGGCGGGCTGGGCTTCGACACCTCCGTGCGCGAGCACTACATGGCGCGGACGCTGCTGTGGCACCTGGACCGTGCCGCGCCGGGCACCCGGTTCGTCCTGGCCGCGCACAACAACCACATCCAGAAGACGCCGATCACCGGCGACCACACCGCCCTGCCCATGGGCCACCTCGTGCACCGGGAACTGGGCGCCGACTACCGCGCCGTCGCCCTGACCCACACCGCCGACCGGGTGCCGGAGATGTACCCCGACGACAGCGAGGCCGGGTTCAGCGTGGCCGAGGCCCCGCTGGCGCCGCCGCCCGAGGGCAGCGTCGAGGCCGCGATCGTCGAGGCGGGACACGGCGCCCACGCCGTCCTGGCGGACCTGCGCGGCGCGCCGGAGGGCCCGGCGGACCGGCTGGTGCGGATGCGGTCGCAGTCGGCGGTGATGGAGGTGCCCGTGCGCACGGCCTTCGACGCCGTGCTGTCGGTGCCCGCGACCACCACCGAGGTGTCCATGCGCCTGGGCGGCTAGGGCGCGTCCGCGGATCCGCGCGGAACTCCCACCCGGCCGGCCGGAAACGACCGGGCCGGCCGGGGCGGGATGCCCTGCCGCTGCCGCTGCCGGCCCGGCCGGGGCGAAGGTCCTACGGTGGCCGCCGTCCCGGCCGGGCGCGGCCCCGGTCCCTGCCCGGCGCCCCGCCCGGGCGGTACCCGCCACGGGCGGGCATGGACCTCTCCAGAGAAGGCACTCGGGCGGGCCGCGCGGGCCGCCCCGCCCTCGGCCCCGAGCGGCCGGATCGGGGGTTCCGGCCGAGAGCGCCGGCCGGGCGCTAAGAAAGCGCAAAGATCGGCGGCGGCGGAAACTCCACCGGCTACGCAGCGCGTTGTCCATGAGCCGCTTTTGGCCGCCCCTCGCGCGCCGACCGGCAGCGCCCTTCGCGCCGGTCAGGCGCTGCTCCACCCGCATTCCCCGCGGGCCCGCGGGCGCCGCCGGGGCGCGCCCGATGGCACCCGCCCGGGCGGTGTGGTGCGGATTGTCCGGGCCGCCGCGCGGCGCGGGCCCGCCGCCGCCACCGCTCCCCGCGCGCCGCCGGGCTCCGTCCGGGGCCGCCCCGCCCGGCCGCCTCCGCCGCCCGGCCCGGCCCGGGCGGCGGCGCCTCCGTGGCCGGGGCCACATTTATCACGCCATGTAGTCATACGGTCTTGCCGCATCCCGGCGGCGGGTAGTGCTAGGTTCGACACCACCGCGGTCCCCGGTGCCCGGCGGCCGCTCCAGCGGCGCCCGCCCGCCGACCGCGGTCCCGACCGGCTGAGCCGACCGGTCCGCTGGGGAGTCCGAGCCGACCGCCGGCGTGCGGCCGCCGCGGTCGTTCGTCCACCGCCGCGCTCGGCGCAGCAGCCGACGCGCTCTACGAGGAAGGCACCTGACACGCCGTGCGTGAGTACGCGCTCACCTTCGTCATCGCCGTGGCGGTCACCTACCTGCTGACCCCGTTCGTCCGGCGCGCGGCGATCGCCTTCGGCGCGGTGCCCCCCGTCCGCGACCGCGACGTCCACACCGAGCCCATCCCGCGGCTCGGCGGGATCGCCATCTACGGCGGCTTCGCGGCGGCGCTGCTGATCTCCTACCGGCTCCCGCACCTGCAGGACGTGTTCGTCTACACCACCTGGCGGGGCCTGCTCCTGGCCGGCGGCGTGATCATGGTGATCGGCATCATCGACGACCGCTGGGGCATGGGCCCCATCCCCAAGCTCGCCGGGCAGACCCTGGCCGCCGGGATCATGGTGTGGTCGGGGGTGCAGATGCTGTGGCTGCCCATGCCCGGCACCCAGCTCTCCCTCGGGCCGTGGCTGGGCACGATGGTGTCGGTGCTGCTGATCGTGGTGACGATCAACGCCGTGAACTTCGCCGACGGGCTCGACGGCCTGGCCGCGGGGATCGTGGCGATCTCGGCGTTCGCGTTCTTCATCTACTACTACGTCGCAGCGGTGGACCAGGGCTTCGAACGGCAGTCCTACCCGGCGATGATCGCCATCATCCTGGCCGGGGTGTGCATCGGCTTCCTGCTGCACAACTTCAACCCGGCCCGGGTGTTCATGGGCGATACCGGGGCCATGCTGCTGGGCCTGCTGCTGGCCTCGATCACCATCACCGTGACCGGCCAGTTCTACCCCGAGGGCCGCACCAGCGTGCACGGCCTGGCGCTGTTCCTGCCGGTGCTGCTGCCGCTGCTGGTGATCGCCCTGCCGCTCGCCGACCTGGTGCTCGCCGTGGTGCGGCGCACCATGGCGGGCAAGTCGCCGTTCGCCCCGGACAAGAAGCACCTGCACCACCGGCTGCTGGAGTTGGGCCACTCCCACGCCCGCGCGGTGCTGCTCATGTACCTGTGGGCGGCGATCATCGCGTTCGCATCGGTCTCCCTTTCGGTCTTCGACAATCCGTTCGTGGTGCTGACCGTGACCCTCCTGGTGGCCGCCTGCGCCGTGGCGCTGATCACGATGCCGCGCCTGCGCCGCCGGGCCGAGGAGCGCGCCGCCCGCGAGCGCGACCAGGGCCGCGGCGCCCCGGCGGCGTCGGCGGGGGAGCGCCCGTGACCGCCCCGAGGCCGGCGCCAACGCGTCCAACGTCCCGAAACCGCGCGGGGTTCCCGCGCCGGACACCGTCTCCGGGAGGCAGAGCGGGGTAGATGCGCACATGATCCGCGGTGGTGTGACCGCGGTGACAATCGCGACAGGCGGGCGCGCTGAAGCGTGAGCGGCCGGTGACCACGGCAGGACAGGCGCGGGTAAGGTGGGCGTAAAGGCCACCCGCGTCCGGGTGCCCTAAACCTTGTGATAGCTTTCACGAGCAAGCACCCCAAGACAGCCACCGGAGCCTTATTCATGCAGGAACACGACGCCCGGATCCTCCGCGGCGCCGCGATTCCCACCGCTGCCGTGGGTGTGGTGGCCGCAGTGGCCGCCACCGTCACGGCGGGCGTTCCGGGGCTCATCGGCGCCGCCGTCGGCACGCTGCTGATCCTCGGCTTCTTCGCCGTGTCGGCCTTCGTGGTCTCCTGGACCGGCCAGCGCCACCCCCATCTGCTGCTGCCGATCGCGTTCGTGGTCTACACGACCAAGATCGGCGTGCTGGCGGTCGCGCTGGTGCTGTTCGGCGGCACCACGGCGTTCGACCACATGTCGTTCGCGCTGACCTCGCTGGGCTGTGTCATCGCCTGGCTGACCGGTCAGGCGATCGTCAGTTCCCGCGTCCGCCAGTTGTACGTGGAGCCGGCGGGTGACGACACCGCGAACGCCGGGCCCGAGGCCGGTGCCGGGGTCGGGAACGACAGGTGAAACCGGTGGTTGCGCCCCTTCGGGGCGATGTGCGAGCAAGTTTCACTTACTGCTATCTTCCGGAGCGAGATGAACGATCGTCCAGCCCCCGGCGAGGCCCCGAAGTCGCCGGAGGCCGACGGGATGACGGTCTTCTCCTACCTGCTGGCAGGCCCGCTCGTCTTCGGCGGCGCGGGCTGGTTGGCGGACTGGCTGCTGGGGTTGCCGACGGTGTTCCTGCCGATCGGCGTGCTCCTCGGTATGGCGGGCGCGATCTATCTGATCGTGGTCCCCTACGTCCGCTCCTGAACGTCCACTCCGGTACCCCCGCGGCCCAGGGTCCGCGGTGCGGTGCCGCCGTATACATCGAGGATTGAGTTGCGTCACGACGAATGGGTTCGCCGTGAGGGAGCCCCACGAGGGAGCGTAGTGGTCGGCGCCGTCGCGCAGCCTGTCCGCACCGTCCGCGTAGCGAGCGAGGACCGGTGAACGTACACACCAACGGGAGTGCTGCCGTGCACAGTGCCGCCCAAGAAGAAGGCTGCCACATCTTCAACGACTTCGGATGTGGGTTCCAGGCCCCCACCACGGAGCTCTTCTTCCCCGCCCCCTGGGTGGAGTTCGGCCTTCCCGGCACGTCCGGAATCACCAAGTACCTGCTGGTCCTGATCATCGCCACGCTGGTGTCGATGGCGTTCTGGTACTTCACCACGCGCAACCCCAAGGTGGTCCCCACCCGGGCGCAGAGCGTCGCCGAGCTGTTCGTGGGCTTCGTGCGGGACCAGATCACGCGCAACACCATGGGCAAGGCGGGCGACAAGTACATCCCGCTGATGGTCACCCTGTTCATCTTCATCTTCACGATGAACGTGATGGGTCTGATCCCCGGCCTGCAACTGCCCGTCACCAGCAACCTGGCCTTCCCCGCGGTGCTGGCGCTCTTCATCTACATCCTGTGGAACGCGGTGGGCATCCGCCGCCACGGGGTGGGCGCCCACTTCAAGGCGCGCATGGTGCCCGCCGGGGTCCCCGGCTACCTGCTGCCGGTCGTGGTGCCGATCGAGGCGATCTCCAACTTCGTGATCCGGCCCTTCACCCACGCGGTCCGGCTCTTCGCGGTGATGTTCGCAGGCCACCTGCTGCTGGCGGTGTTCGCGGCCGCCGGGTTCTACATGTTCAACCCCATGACCCCCATGGGCCCGCTGCTGGGCGGCGTGTCGGTGCTCTACTCCGGCATCGCGCTGTTCGGGTTCCTGGTGTTCACGGTGTTCGAGCTGTTCATCATGGCCGTCCAGGCCTACGTGTTCGTCCTGCTCGCCTCGGTCTACATCGGCGAGGCGATGGAGGGTGCGCACTAGCGGCCCTCCCCGCGCGGGACCCGCGTGCGCCGTCTCGACCCCTAGTCCGCTTGTCCGCAAGTAGCAACGTCAGTCCGGCGGAACCCATACCCGTCGGCGTGTTCGAGTAAAGGGAAATCAATGGAAATCACCGGTAGCCTCGCGACCATCGGTTACGGCCTCGCCGCCATCGGCCCCGGTATCGGTGTCGGTCTGATCTTCGGTATGGGCGTGCAGGCCATCGCCCGCCAGCCCGAGGCCCGCGGCATGCTGCAGACCCAGATGATCTTCGGCTTCGCGGTCGTCGAGGCGCTGGCCATCCTCGGCTTCGTGCTCGCGCTGATCCAGCAGTAGACCGCATATTCGACCTAGGAGATGCCGGCCATGATTTTGGCGCAAGGGCACGAGGAGCCCAACATCCTGCGGATCCACTGGGACGAGTTCACCTTCGGCGTGATCGCCTTCGCGCTCTTCGCCCTGGTGGTCTACCGCATGTGGCCGCGGCTGATGGCCGCTCTCGACGAGCGCGCCAACCAGATCGAGGGCGGCATCGAGCGCGCCCAGAAGGCCGAGGCGGAGGCGGAGGAGATCCGCCAGCAGTACCGCGAGAAGCTGGAAGAGGCGCACCGCGAGTACGCGCGGGAGCTGGAGAAGGCCAAGGAGCAGCGGGCGGCGATCATCGCCGAGGCGCGCGAGGAGGCCCAGGCCGAGGCGCAGCGGATCCTCGACGCCGCGCACGCGCAGATCGAGGCCGACCGCCAGCACGCCTTCGCCCAGCTGCGCGGTGAGATCGGCGCCCTGTCGACCGACCTCGCCGCCCGCATCGTCGGCGAGACCCTCGCCGACACCGCCGCCCAGAACCGCGTCATCGACCGGTTCCTGGACGAGCTGGAGCGGAGCGACACCGCATCCCAGGCCGAGGTGCGCTGATGCGAGGTATCAGCCGCACCTCCCTGGAGACGGTCGACGAGCGGCTGGGATCCGTTCTGGCCTCGGCCGACACCGCCGCCCTGGGCCGCGAGCTGTTCGAGGTCGCGGCCCTGCTGGACCGGGAGCACACCCTCCGGCGGTGGCTGGCCGACCCGGCCAACCCCGCCGAGGGCAAGTCCGGCCTGGCGGGGAACCTCCTGGAGGCCAAGGTGTCGCCCGCCACCATCCTGGTGGTCGGCGACATCGTCCAGGCCCGCTGGTCCAACCCGCGCGACCTGGTCGCCGCGGTGGAGCGGGCGGCCGTCTTCGCGACGGTCGCCGGCGCCGAGGGCGAGCAGCGGCTGGGCGAGGTGGAGGACGAGCTGTTCCGGTTCGGCCGGATCCTCTCCGGTGAGCCCGAGCTGCGCGCCGCGCTGACCAACGAGGCCGCCACCCCGGCCGCGAAGGCGGAACTGGTGGGCTCGCTGCTCGGCGGCAAGTCCGATCCCGCCACGTCCGCCCTGGTCACCGAGGTCGTGACCCGTCCCCGGGGACGTACCCTGGAGCAGGGCCTGGAGTACTACGGGCAGCTCGTGGCCGAGCGCGCGCAGCGGTACGTCGCCCTGGTGCGCACGGCCGTCGCGCTCAGCGACGCTCAGCAGGAGCGGCTGCGCACCACCCTCTCGCGGGCCTACGGCCGGCCGATCCACCTGAACATCGACGTCGACCCCAAGGTCCTGGGTGGCCTGTCCATCCGCGTGGGCGACGAGGTCATCGACGGCACGATCGCCGGGCGGCTGAGTGAGGTCCGGCGCCGCCTGGCCGGCTGAGGCGACGATCCACCCCCAAGCACAACGCACCGGCGCCGGGCAACGCGGCGCCATTCGAGAGCAAGGACATACGTGAGATGGCGGAGCTGACGATCCGGCCGGAGGAGATCCGGAACGCGCTGCAGCGCTTCGTCCAGTCGTACGAGCCCGACGCCGCCGCACGCGAGGAGATCGGAACCGTCACCTACTCCGGTGACGGAATCGCGCGCGTCGGTGGCCTTCCCTCGGCGATGGCGAACGAGCTGCTGCAATTCGAAGACGGCACCCTGGGCCTGGCCCAGAACCTGGAGATCGGCGAGATCGGCGCCATCGTCCTGGGCGACTTCACCCACATCGAGGAGGGCCAGGCGGTGCGCCGCACCGGCCAGGTGCTCTCGGTGCCGGTGGGCGACAACTACCTCGGCCGGGTCGTGGACCCGCTGGGCAACCCGATCGACGGCCAGGGCGAGATCGAGACCACCGAGCGTCGCGACCTCGAACTCCAGGCCCCCTCGGTCATGAAGCGGCAGCCCGTGGGCGAGCCGATGCAGACCGGTATCAAGGCCATCGACTCGATGACCCCGATCGGCCGCGGCCAGCGCCAGCTCATCATCGGCGACCGCCAGACCGGCAAGACCGCGATCGGCATCGACACGATCATCAACCAGAAGTCCAACTGGGAGTCGGGCGACCCCAAGAAGCAGGTCCGCTGCATCTACGTCGCCGTCGGCCAGAAGGGCTCCACCATCGCCGGCGTGCGCCGCGCGCTGGAGGAGTCCGGCGCGATGGAGTACACCACCATCGTCGCCGCCCCGGCCTCCGACCCCGCCGGCTTCAAGTACCTGGCGCCCTACACCGGTTCGGCCATCGGCCAGCACTGGATGTACGACGGCAAGCACGTGCTGATCGTCTTCGACGACCTCACCAAGCAGGCCGAGGCCTACCGCGCGGTGTCGCTGCTGCTGCGCCGCCCGCCGGGCCGCGAGGCCTACCCCGGCGACGTGTTCTACCTGCACTCCCGGCTGCTGGAGCGCTGCGCCAAGCTCTCCGACGAGATGGGCGCGGGCTCGATGACCGGTCTGCCGATCATCGAGACCAAGGCCAACGACGTGTCGGCCTACATCCCCACCAACGTCATCTCCATCACCGACGGCCAGGTCTTCCTGGAGACCGACCTGTTCAACCAGGGCCAGCGCCCGGCGATCAACGTCGGTGTGTCGGTGTCGCGTGTCGGTGGCGCCGCCCAGACCAAGGCCATCCGCAAGGTCACCGGTTCGCTGCGGCTGGGCCTGGCCCAGTACCGCGAGCTGCAGGCGTTCGCCGCGTTCGGCTCCGACCTCGACGCGGTCTCCAAGGCGCAGCTGGAGCGCGGTGAGCGGCTGATGGAGCTGCTCAAGCAGGGCCAGTACGCCCCCTTCCCGATGGAGAAGGAGGTCGTCTCGATCTGGGCGGGCACCACCGGCCAGCTCGACGACGTCCCCGTCGAGGACGTCCGCCGCTTCGAGGAGGACTTCCTGGACTACCTCTCCCGGGAGCACGGCAAGATCCTCGACAACATCCGCGAGAGCGAGAAGTTCGAGGACGAGACCGAGGCCGCGCTCAAGGAGGCCATCGCGGACTTCAAGGCCACCTTCCAGACCTCGGCCGGCACCGTGCTGGGCACCGAGGAGGAGGCCGAGGCGCTTGAGGAGAGCCAGGTCGGCCAGGAGACCATCAAGGTCGCCAAGAGTTCCGGGAAGTAGCCCATGGGAGCACAGCTTCGCGTCTATCGCCGGCGGATCCGCTCGACAAAGTCGATGGCGAAGATCACCCGGGCGATGGAGCTGATCGCCACCACCCGCATCTCCAAAGCGCAGCGGGCGGTCGAGGCGGCGGGTCCCTACGCCCGGGAGATCACCAGGGCGGTGTCGGCACTGGCGCAGCGCGTCACCGACCACCCGCTGCTGACCGAGTCGGAGAACCCGACCCGGGCGGCCGTCCTGGTCATCACCAGCGACAAGGGGCTCGCCGGCGCCTACACGGCCAACGCGATCAAGGAGTCCGAGCGCCTGAGCGCGCTGCTGCGCAACCAGGGCAAGGACGTCGTCCAGTACGTCGTGGGCCGCAAGGGCGTCGCGTTCAACCAGTTCCGGCAGCGCGCCATGGAGCGGACGTGGGAGGGCATCACCGAGCGCCCGTCCTACGCCGACGCCAAGGAGATCGCGTCGGTGCTGATGGACCGGTTCACCAAGGACAGCGCGACCGAGGACGGCGTGGACGAGATCCACATCGTCTCCACCGAGTTCGTCTCGATGCTCACCCAGAACGCGGCGTCCCACCGGGCGCTGCCGCTGGAGGTGGAGGAGGTCGACGCCGAGGTGCTGGAGGCCGAGCAGGGCGGTCCGCTGCCCCTGTACGACTTCGAGCCCTCCGCCGAGGAGGCGCTGAACCAGCTCCTGCCCCAGTACGTCACCAACCGGATCTATTTCGCGCTCCTGGAGTCGGCCGCATCGCAGCAGGCGTCGCGCCGCAACGCCATGAAGGCGGCGACCGACAACGCCGAGGAGCTTGCCAAGACCCTGACCCGCCAGGCCAACCAGGCCCGCCAGGCGGAGATCACCAACGAGATCAGCGAGATCGTCGGCGGCGCTGACGCGCTCGCCGCTGCCCGCGCGGGAAGTGAGTAAGAGAAGTGACTGCGACTGTTGAAGGGACGGCCACGCCTGGCACGGCCACCGGGCGCATCGCCCGGGTCACCGGCCCGGTCGTCGACGTGGAGTTCCCCGCCGACGCCCTCCCGCCCATCTACAACGCCCTCCACACCGATGTCACCCTCGGGGGCGAGACCAAGACGCTGACCTTGGAGGTCGCCCAGCACCTCGGCGACAACCTGGTCCGCACCATCAGCCTCGCCCCGCAGGACGGCATGGTCCGCGGCGCCGAGGTCCGCGACACCGGCGGCCCCATCACCGTGCCCGTGGGCGACGGCGTTAAGGGCCACGTGTTCAACACCCTGGGCGAGTCCCTGGACGTGCCGACCTCGGAGCTGAAGGTCACCGAGCGCTGGCCGATCCACCGCAAGGCCCCGGCCTTCGACCAGCTGGAGTCGAAGACCGAGATGATGGTGACCGGCATCAAGGTCATCGACCTGCTCACGCCCTACGTGCGCGGCGGGAAGATCGGCCTGTTCGGCGGCGCCGGCGTGGGCAAGACCGTGCTCATCCAGGAGATGATCACGCGTATCGCCCGCAACTTCGGCGGTGTGTCGGTGTTCGCCGGTGTGGGCGAGCGCACCCGTGAGGGCACCGACCTGTTCCTGGAGATGGACGAGATGGAGGTCCTCCAGGACACCGCCCTCGTCTTCGGCCAGATGGACGAGCCGCCGGGCACCCGGCTGCGCGTGGCGCTGTCCGCGCTGACCATGGCGGAGTACTTCCGCGATGTGCAGAACCAGGACGTGCTGCTGTTCATCGACAACATCTTCCGGTTCACCCAGGCAGGCTCGGAGGTCTCGACCCTGCTGGGCCGCATGCCCTCCGCGGTGGGCTACCAGCCCAACCTGGCCGACGAGATGGGCATCCTGCAGGAGCGGATCACCTCGACCCGCGGCAACTCGATCACCTCGATGCAGGCGATCTACGTCCCCGCGGACGACTACACCGACCCCGCTCCGGCGACCACGTTCGCCCACCTGGACGCCACCACCGAGCTGTCCCGCCCGATCTCGCAGAAGGGCATCTACCCGGCGGTGGACCCGCTGGCGTCGACCTCGCGCATCCTCGACCCGCAGTACGTGGGCCAGGAGCACTACGACGTCGCCCAGCGCGTGATCGGTATCCTGCAGCGCAACAACGACCTGCAGGACCAGATCGCGATCCTGGGTATCGACGAGCTGTCCGAAGAGGACAAGATCATCGTCGAGCGGGCGCGCCGCCTGGAGCGGTTCCTCTCGCAGAACATGTTCGTCGCCGAGAAGTTCACCGGCAACCCGGGCGTGTTCGTTCCGCTGGAGGAGACCATCGCCTCGTTCAAGGCGGTCTGCGACGGCGAGTACGACCACCTGCCCGAGCAGGCGTTCCTCGACGTCGGCAACATCGAGATGGCCGTCGAGAAGGCCAAGACGCTGCAGGGCTAGGCGCTTCGCGGGACGCGGCCGGCCGGTTCGGCCGGCCGCGTCCCCGTGAAACCGCCCACGAGCAGAGGAGTTTGTGGCAGTGTCGAAGAAGCTTTTCGTCGAGATCGTCTCGCCCGAGCGCGAGCTGTGGGCCGGCGAGGGCGACATGGTCATCGCCAAGACCACCGAAGGCGAGGTCGGCGTGATGCCCGGGCACACCCCGGTGCTGGCGCTGCTCGCGCCGGGCGCGGTGGTGCGGGTGCTCGGCGGCCGCGAGAACGGCGAGGTCCGGGCGGCGGTGCACGGCGGCTTCATGGTCGTGTCCCAGGACAACCGGGTCTCGATCCTGGCCGAGGTCGCCGAGTTGGCCGAGGACATCGACGTCGAGCGCGCCAAGGCGGCGCTGCGCGACGTGGAGTCCGGGGGCCTGTCGCCCGAGGACGTGGAGAGCCTGGCGCGGGCCGCGCGGGCGCGCAGCCGCCTCCAGGCCGTCGGCGAGACCGTCTGAGCGGCGGGCCGAGCGAGGAGAGGCGTCAGTGCGGGAGCGGATACTGGGCCAGGCGTGGTTTCTCGTCGCCGAATGGGTCTTCATCGCGCTCCTGGTGCTGACGCTGCTGGGCCTGCTCGCCGTCACCGGTCGGCGGTTCGTCCTGGAGCGGGGCGGCGGCGGTGTCGAGTGCTACCTGCGCGTCGGGGCGGGGCCCCGCCCAACCCCCTGGCGCATGGGGTTCGGGCGCTACGGCAGCCAGGAGTTGCGCTGGTACCGGATCTTCTCCCTGTGGCCGCGGCCGACAGCACACCTGTCGCGCCGCGGCCTCGTCGTTATGAACCGGCGCACGCCCACGCCGGCCGACCTGACCGAGCTGACGATGGACCTGGTGGTCGTGGAGGTCGGCTGGCTGGCCGCCGACGGCTCCGACCCCAAGGAGCCGGTCTATGAGCTGGCGATGACCGAGGGCGCGCTCACCGGGTTCCTGTCGTGGCTGGAGTCGATGCCGCCGGGGACCCACTGGGAGTCCTAGGCCGTGCACGTGCCCGCCGGTGCGCCGGGGGCGCCCCTTCCGCGACAGGGCGCGGCCGCCCGCCTAGGCTGGCCCCATGATCGTGGCATTCTCAGTGAGTCCGATGGGAACCGGCGACTCGGTCGCCCCGGCGGTGGCGCGCGCCGTGCGCGTGGTGCGTGAGAGCGGCCTGCCCAACCGTACCGACGCGATGTTCACCAGCGTCGAGGGCGAGTGGGACGAGGTCATGGACGTCGTCAAGCGGGCGGTGGCCGCCGCGGGCGAGGGCGCCTCGCGGGTCAGCCTGGTGCTGAAGGCCGACATCCGCGAGGGGATGACCGACGGCCTGACCGGCAAGGTCGAGGCGGTCGAGCGCGAACTCGCCGAGGGCGCGGGCTAGCCCGCGCCAAAGCGGCGGTGGGCGCGCGGCGCGCGCGGGCGCGCACGGCCGTCCCACCGCCGCTCACCGCTGCTCGGGACGCCGGCTCAGCGTTCGCCGCCCGGCTTCCACAGCACCTCGGTCCCGTGCGGGGCCAGCACCCGGCACAGGACGAACAGCAGGTCGGAGAGCCGGTTGAGGTAGCGGGCGGTCAGCGGGTTGACCGTGTCGCCGTGCGCCTCGATCGCCGCCCAGGCGGAGCGCTCGGCGCGGCGGACGACCACCCGTGCGGTGTGCATCAGGGCGACCGCCGGCGTGCCGCCGGGCAGCAGGAAGCTGCGCAGGGTCGGCAGGTCGGCGTTGTAGCGGTCGCAGTCGGCCTCCAGGCGCTCGACGTAGGCCGGCTCCACGCGCAGCGGCGGGTACTCGGCGGTGTCGTCGGAGGGCACCACCGGCCGGGACAGGTCGGCGCCCAGGTCGAACAGCTCGTTCTGCAC
The DNA here is from genome assembly GCF_013410565.1 of Streptomonospora nanhaiensis. Classification (NCBI taxonomy): domain Bacteria; kingdom Bacillati; phylum Actinomycetota; class Actinomycetes; order Streptosporangiales; family Nocardiopsidaceae; genus Streptomonospora; species Streptomonospora nanhaiensis. The sequence goes on along the minus strand of NZ_JACCFO010000001.1, from coordinate 2,457,928 downwards.
CCGGCCCAGGACGGCGCGGACGTCGTCGGGGATGTCGCCGCCCAGCGCGAGCGCGGTGCCGATGGCGGCGTTGGCCTCCTCGACGTCGGCGTAGGCGGCCAGGCGGAGGTCGGTCTTGCGGGTGCGGCTCAAATCGCCCAGGGCGGTGCTTCCGTCGTCGCCCACGCGGGTGTAGATCCGGGAGAGCACGACCGGGGAGTCGGGGTCGCGGTGGTTGGTCATGGCGCCAACTCTAGGCGGCGCGCCCCGCGCGCGGCGGCGGCGTCCGCGGATAACCGTTCGGCATCAGTGGGTGTGGGCCCAACGCGGTGCTGATACCTTATGGAGTGGGTGAACTACTCAGAGTAGTTATCCGGATCGCCGGGCGCGCGGTGCTGTTCGGGTGTGAACAGCGGGGGCCATTCGACCAACCAGCGCGCGCCGGCGCGAGCGGCGCGCCGCGACCGCTGGGGTGGATGGCCGGGGTCGGGGGGCCGGGCCATCCACCCTGGTAGGGGGGAGCATTCGCGGCGCGCGGCACCGGCCGGCCGGCCGCGCCTACCGCAGGGCGGCGGGTCCGGCCACACGGAGCGCCCGTGGACGAGGCGCATCACCTCGTCCACGGGCGCCGTCTGCGGTAGGACGGTTACCGCAGCCAGAGGTCGCCCTTGCGGGCCGGGTCGAACCCCTGGGCCTGGTAGGTCCGGGCCACGCCGTTCACCGGCAGGGTGCTGCGGGCGAAGGTCTCCACGGCGTAGGCCACGCCGTCGGAGAGCTGGTCCACGGCCTCCATGTTGACGTTGTCGAGGTCGTCCTGGGCGGTGTGGTAGTTGGGGTCGAAGTCCACCCCGGCCGTGCCGCCGTAGTACTCCACCTGCTGCTCGGTCTTGGTGCCGTCGCCGCCGCTGAACAGGCCGCCCGAGGGGATCCCCGCCTCGATGAAGGCGCTGTAGTCGGAGCGGCCGTTGAACGCCGTCGGCTCGGTGACCAGGCCGCGGTCGCTGAAGTAGTCCTCGAACGTCTTCTGGATGGCGGCCGAGCCCGAGGGCGGCGGCAGGGAGTCGTCCAGTTCGCCGCGGCCGTCGTAGACGAACCGGCCGTAGTTGGGCGAGCCGAGCATGTCGAAGTTCAGGTAGAGGGCGATCCGCTCGCGCTCGCGCTCGGACAGGCCCTCGACGTAGCGGGTCGAGCCGACCAGGCCCTCCTCCTCAGTGCCCCAGAACGCGAACCGCACGCGGTTGGCGGGGTCGTCCAGCTTGGCGAACTGCTGGGCGGTCTCCAGGACGGTGGCCACGCCGCTGCCGTTGTCGTTCATGCCGGGGCCCTCGGGGACGCCGTCGAGGTGGGCGCCGACCATGACCACGTTGTCGGCGCGGCCGCGGCGGCTGTCGGCGACGATGTTGTAGGAGGACTCCGCGCGGACCTCGGAGTCCACGGCAAGGCGCAGCTCCAGGCCCTCGCCGGCCGCCAGCAGCGCCTCGCCGGCGGCGGCGGTGGCGCCCACGACCGGAATGGCCGAGGTCTCGCCGACCGTGCCGTTGACCGGGCCCTCGACGTTGTTGATGACGACCACGCCGGCGGCGCCCGCGTCGGCGGCGTTCTGCGTCTTCTGCTGGAAGGTGCAGGTGCCGCGCATGATCAGCGCGATGGCGCCCTGGGGGAAGCCGGCGAAGTCCTCGGCGGCGCAGCCGCTCTCGGCGCTGCCGGTGTTGACCGCCACGGCCGGCGCGGTGACGTCGCCGGGCCCGGAGTAGCTCATGGTCGCGAAGTCGTCGGGGTAGGCGAACTCGCGCTGCTCGGGCGCGGTCTGGGCCAGGACGGGGTCGGAGTTCTCCACCCACAGCTCGTAGTCGTAGTCGATACGGCGCGGTTTGTAGCCCGCGCGCTTGAGCTGGTCGACCACGTAGTCGGCCGCGACGTCGTAGCCGGGGGTGTTGGTGGCCCGGTTGCCGCCGTTGTACTCGGCGATGGTGGAGAGGTTCTCCAGGTGCTCGCGGATGCCGTCGGGGGTGACCAGGGTCGGCAGCACCGCGTCGTCGGCGTGCGCCGTGCCGGGGGCCAGCCCGAGGCCGAGGGCGAGGACGACGGCGGAGCCGGCGCCGATCAGGCGCGTGGCGCCGCCGCGGCCCGTGCCGCCGGCGGGCCCGCGGCCGCTCAGGCGTCCGGTGCGGCGGGCCGACCGGGGGGATTGTCCAGGTTCACGGGTGGGCACTTGAGTCCTCCTGTGGGCGCGCCCTCTACCCGGGGTGATGGGGTGGGCGCAACTGGTGCGAGGTATCGAGAGCCTGTCACCGGGGTCGCGCCACAGCAAGACGATACGCGCATACTTGCCACATTCAGCCACACACCTTCCGTGATGTCGGAGTTGTGTGGTGTGATGAACGGTTCCCGCATTGGGGTGGTGGAAGCAGGAGCGTACCGGGGCCGATGGGCATGAGGCGCCCGCCGCCGCGTGAGGGACGCGGCGGCCGGTGTCCGCGGGGGTCACCCGGTTCGGACCGGGTGGCCAGGAGGGCGCCGGGCGCGCTCGGGCGGCCCGCCGCGAGCGCGGGCCGCGGGTGCCGGGGCGCTCAGAACAGGCGCGGGGTGTCGGGCTCGATGCCGCGCAGGGCGTCGTAGTCGAGGGTGACGCAGCCGATCCCGCGGTCGGTGGCCAGGACGCGCGCCTGCGGCTTGATCTCCTGGGCCGCGAAGATGCCGCGCACCGGGCTGAGCGCGGGGTCGCGGTTGAGGAGTTCGAGGTAGCGGGTGAGCTGCTCCACGCCGTCGATGTCGCCGCGCCGCTTCAGCTCCACGGCGACCGTGGCGCCCGAGCCGTCGCGGCAGAGGATGTCGACCGGGCCGATGGCGGTGGGGTACTCGCGGCGGATGAGGGTGTAGCCCTCGCCCAGGGTGGTGATGTGCTCGGCGAGCAGTTCCTGGAGGTGGGCCTCGACGCCGTCCTTCTGCAGGCCCGGGTCCACGCCCAGTTCGTGGGAGCTGTCGTGGCTGATCTCCTCGATGCGCAGGACCAGCTTCTCGCCGGACTTGCCGTGGGTGACCGTCCAGATCGGGGTGCCGTCGTCGTCGGCGGACTCGCGCACCGTGCACGGGGGGTTCATCCAGTTCAGCGGCTTGAACGCGCGGTCGTCGGCGTGGACGGACACCGAACCGTCGGCCTTGAAGAGGATGAGCCGGGGGGCCATGGGCAGGTGGGCGGTGAGGCGGCCGACGTAGTCGACGCTGCACCGGGCGATCACGAGTCTCACGCTGCACGATCCTAGCCGCGCGCGGGGACCGCCGCGGGAGCCGCCCGAGAGTGGGGTGTGGCGCGCCTCACGCCGTGCCGGGCGGGTGTTTCAGCGCTTTCGGTGGCGTCGATTGAAAACGATAACTATTTTCATATGGCGTCGAGGCTAGTCAGGTATGGCCTTGACGTCCCGTGACGTCTGTGCGCGCGGGGGCTAACGTCGCAGGAAGGTGCGCGAATCCGACCGGTTTCCCCCGGTCAGGGAGGGGTTCGCGCGGCGGTCTGCCACAGACCCACCGACTTAGTTAGATAGGGACATCCCATGTCGCTGACGGTTTCACCGGAACTTCTGAGCAAGGCGAGGCGCGGCCCGGTTTCGGACGCCGACTTCATCGCCTGCATCCAGGAGTCACTGCCGTACGCCTGGAGTGTGGTCAGCGGGGTCGCCGAGCGCGCCGCGACCGCCGAGGCCGGCTACGAGGCCAACGAGGTACCGCCGCCCGGCGAGGCCGAGCGCGGCCAACTCCTGCGCCTCCTTGCCAGCGACGCCATGCGCGGCGCCGTCGAGCGCCACTTCGGTATGCGCCTGGCCTTCCAGAACTGCCACCGGGTGGCCCTGTTCCGCCCCGAGGCCGACTCCGCCTACACCGACTTCGTCACCCCGCGGGCCCAACTGCTCAACCAGGAGCCCGAACTCGTCGACTGCTGAGGCGCGGCCGCGGCGCGTGCGCGCGCCGCGGCCCGGGCGGGGGCCGGCGCCGCCGGCCCCCGCCGCCGTTCCGCCCCGCCGCGGCCCCGCCCGGTCCCGCGCCCGCCACCGCCCGGCGCCGCCCGCGGGCACCGCCCCGTGACCCGCTGCACGACCCTCGGGCCGCCGCGTCGGGCTACCAACGCGTAAGGTGATCCCCATGCAGGAATTCGACAAGGTCGGTGTGGTCGGGCTGGGCACCATGGGCGCCGGTATCGCCGAGGTGTTCGCCCGCGCGGGTTTCCACGTGACAGGGGTCGAGATCGACGGCGCGGCGCTGCAACGCGGCCGCGCCCACGTCGAGCGCTCGCTGGCCAAGGCGGTCGACAAGGGCAAGCTCACCGCCGAGGAGGAGCGCACCATCCTCGGCCGCATCTCCTTCAGCACCGACCGCGCCGACCTGGCCGACGCGGACTTCGCCGTCGAGGCCGTGCCCGAGCGCATGGACCTCAAGCGCGACGTGTTCGCCGACCTCGACCGCATCTGCCCGCCGGGCACCATCCTGGCCACCAACACCTCCTCCCTGTCGGTCACCGAGATCGCCGCGCTGACCGGGCGCCCCGACAAGGTCGTGGGCCTGCACTTCTTCAACCCCGCGCCGGTGATGAAGTTGACCGAGGTGGTCGCCACCGTCTCCACCGCCCCCGCCACCGTCGCGGTCACCGCCGAGGTCGCCAAGCGCATCGGCAAGACCCCCGTGGTGGCCGGCGACCGCGCCGGGTTCGTCGCCAACGCGCTGCTGGTGCCCTACATCAACGACGCCGTCAGCGTCTACGAGCGCCGCCTGGCCTCGCGCGAGGAGATCGACACCGCCGTCACCAAGGACGCCGGCCTGCCCATGGGCCCGCTGACCCTGGCCGACCTGGTCGGCCTGGACGTCTGCCTGGCGGTCATGGACGTCCTGTGGGCGGAGTTCCGCTCGCCCCGGTTCGTCGCGGCGCCCCTGCTGCGGCGCATGGTCGCCGCCGGCCGGCTGGGCCGCAAGACCGGGCGCGGCTTCTACGTCTACGGCGGCGCCGACAACCCCGCCGAGGAGCCGCCCACCGGCGTCCTCGCCGAGCGGGTGCGCTCCGGCGCGCACGGGTTCGACCTCGCCGGCCTGCTGCTGGCCCCCCACATCGACGACGCCCTGCGGATGGTCGGCGACGGCTACGCCACCGCCCAGGACGTCGACACCGCCATGCGCTTCGGCTGCGGCTACCCCAAGGGCCCCCTCGAACTCCTCGACGAGCGCGGCGTCGACTGGGTCACCGGGGTGCTGGGCGGCATGGCCAACGCCCACCTGGCGTCGATCCAGTGGGCGCCGCTGCTGGTTGACCTCATGCGCGAGGGTCGCCAGTCCCTGCGCTGACACCGCCTTCGGCGGCGCGGGCGGAGCGCGCGCCGGTGGGCGGGCCGCTGCCCGGACCTCCCGGCGGCGCCCCTACCCTGGAGGGGTGAGCCCGCGCCGCAACACCTCCCGCCGCGGCGCCCTCCGCAAGGGGGGCGGCCGCCCGTCCGGTGACGACGACGCCCTGTTCCTGCGCATCACGGGCGGTCAGGCCCGCGAGAACGGCCCCGACGGCGAGTGGGTCATCCGCCGCATCAGCGGCGCGGCCGCCGCCAAGCACTACCGCTGCCCGGGCTGCCACCAGGAGATCCCGCCGGGCATGCCGCACGTCGTGGCCTGGCGGCCCTTCGGCGACGGCGAGGACCGCCGCCACTGGCACTCCTCGTGCTGGGAGCGGCGCACCCACCGGGGCGTGCGCCACCCCCGGCGCTGAACCCGCGCGGCGCGGGCCCGTCGGGCCGCCGCGCCGCTGCCGCCGCCCGACCTCTTCGACCCGCACCTCCACCGAACCGAGGAGCCATGCAGATCCGCGCCACCACGGTGCTGCCCGCCGAGCGCCGCGCCGTCACCCTGCACACCGCCGACGACCTGCGCCTGGTGGGCGAACTCGCGCTGCCGGAGGGCCGCGACCCCGTCGCCACGCTGGTGTGCCTGCACCCGCTGCCCACGGCGGAGGGGATGATGGACAGCCACGTGCTGCGCAAGGCGGCGTTCCGGCTGCCCGCGCTGGCCGACGTGGCCGTGCTGCGCTTCAACACGCGGGGCACGTCGTCGCGGCACGGCACCAGCGAGGGCGAGTTCGGCGAGGGCGAGACCGAGCGCTTCGACGTCGCGGCGGCCATCGAGTTCGCCGAGTTCGAGGGGCTGCCCGCGCCGTGGCTGCTGGGCTGGTCGTTCGGCACCGAACTGGCGCTGAAGTGGGGCTGCGACCCCGAGGTCGCGGGCGCGATCCTGCTGTCGCCGCCGCTGCACCGCGCCACCGACGCCGACCTGGACACCTGGGGGCGGTCGGGCAAGCCGCTGGTGGCGCTGGTGCCGGAGTTCGACGACTACCTGCGCCCCGACGAGGCCCGGCGGCGCTTCGCGCGCGTGCCCCAGGCCGAGGTCATCGGGGTGGAGGGCGCCAAGCACCTGTGGGTGGGCGAGCCGTACGTGCGCCGCGTGCTCAACGAGGTGGTCGAGCGCGTCGCGCCCAAGGCCGCGCCGCTGCCCCAGGAGTGGGACGGCCCCTACGAGCGCGACACCTTCAGCACCCCCGCCTGACCCGGGGCCCGGCCGGCGCGTCCGCGCCGCGGTCCGGAGCGCCCCGCGCACAACGGCGGCGGCCCCGCCCCCGGTGAGACCGGGAGCGGGGCCGCCGCCGTCGCGTTGCGGCCCGTAGGCCGCGGTGTCCTGGAAGCCGGGCAGGCTGTGGGGCCTACTCCTGCCACCAGTCTTCGTCGTCGTTGTTCTTGCGGCCCGAGGCGGCGCCGACCGGCTGGCGCGGGGAGCGCTGGCCGCCCTGGCCCTTGGACTCGATGGCCGCCGGAGGCTCGGCCGCGGCGACCGGGGCGGGCTCGGGAGCGACCGGGGCCGCGGGGGCGCCGCCGCCACCGCCCAGGAGCTGGCGCAGCTGGTCCAGGTGCGACTGGATGCTGTCGCGCTGGCGGCTGAGCTCGTCGACCTCGTGCTGGGCGATGCCGCGGATGCGCTCGGCCTCGGCCTTGGCGTCGCTGACCAGGTGCTCGGCCTTGGACTTGGCCTCGGCCGTGATCTGCTCGGCGTTCTTCTTGGCGTTGGCGACGAGCTGCTTGGCGTGCTGCTCGGCGTCGCGGCGGGTCTGCTCGGCCTGGGCACTGGCCTTGGTGGCGCGCTGCTCGGCGCTGGCGGCCCGCTCCTCGGCCTCGGCCACGAGCTTCTGAGTGGCGGCCTGGGCGGCGGCCAGCCGCTCGGCGTCCTGGCGCTCGGCCTCCTCGCGGCGGGCGGCGAGCTGGATCTCGAACTCCGCCTCCTCCTGGGCCCGCTTGGCCTCGCTCTCCTCAAGCAGGCGCTGGGCCTGGGCGCGCATCTCGTCGGCCTGGCGCTTGGCGGTCTGGAGGGTTTCGTCGCGCTCGCGCTTGGCGGAGGCGCGGGCCTGGGCGCACTCGCGCTCGGTGGTGGTGCGCAGCTTGGCGATCTCGCCCTCGAAGGTCGCCCGCTTCTCGGCGATCTCGTGGTCGACGGCCGAGCGCTTCTTCTGGACCTCGCGCTCGGTGGTGGAGGTCAGCTCGTCGGCCTCGCGGCGGGCGGTCGTGCGGATCTCATCGGCCTCGCCCTCGGCGGAGGCGCGCATCTCGTCGGCCTCGCGCTGGGCGCTGGCGCGCAGCTCGGTGGACTCGTTCTCGGCGGCCGAGCGCATCTCGGCGGCCTCGATCTTGGCCTCGGCCTTGATGTCGTTGGCCTCGGCGCGGGCGCCCTGGACGAGCTCGGTGGCCTGCTCCTCGGCGAGGCGCAGCAGCTGCTCGATGCGCGCGCCCAGACCGGAGTAGGTGGGGCGCTCCTGCTCCTGGAGCTGGCGCTTGGCCTCGGCAAGTTCGTTCCGCTGGCGGTCGGACTCTTCCCTGGCGCGCTGGAGCTCGGACTTCAGTTGGTCGACGAAGGAGAGGACCTGCTGCCGGTCGAAACCGCGCAGCACCACGTCGAACTCGGTGGCTTGGTTGCCTTCCTCGAAGAAATTGGTGAGCTGGGCTTCAATATCGGACGACGACATGTGGCGGAATCCTGAACGAGTGACGAGACGGCTTCTGGACGGATGTTCGTGTCGAGTCGAGGCGCGGGCGATGACGCTTCGGCACGTGCTGCCGCTCCTCTCGCCACGATCCGGCGGTTGTGCGGGTACCTCTCGGGGGAGGGTACTCCGACGAGCGGGGCCCGCGTTGGCGGTTCACTCCATTGATACGGAGATGCACGTTTTGTTCGGCCGTGGGCCGCGGACGCCGTTCGCGACGTGCCCGACTCGGCCGGCCGCGACGGGCGGGGGACGGTGGTCGTACCGGGAAACCCGGCAGCTAGCAGACTTTATCAAGCTCAACGCCCCGCGGAGGAGGGTTTCCGGCACACCGAACGGTTCCCGGTGCAAACGGCGGTGCCGAGACGTGCGGCGATGCCCAATGTGACGGTTTCGTTACACCTGGCCGACGCCTCCCGCGGGGTGGCGGGACGCGCCACGGGTCCAGTGACGCATTAACAGCATAGTGCCGCAAGAGGGCCAAACGCCCCGATGTGTGCTAAAGAAGGGCGGTCTGGACCGGTTCTTCCGGCGGCCCCGGCCGCGCGCCGGCGCCGCCGGACGGCGCGGCCCGGCGCTCCGCCTCACCCCTCGCCGCGGCCGCCGCCCTGGTCAGCGGCCTGCACCAGCTCGGTGAGGACCCCGCCGCAGTCCTTGGGGTGCAGGAACACGATCCGGGAGTCCATCGAGCCGTGCCGCGGGGCGGGGTCGAGCACGCGCACGCCCCTGCCGCCGACCTCCTCGGCGGCGCCCGCCACGTCGGCGGTGCCGAAGGCGATGTGGTGGACGCCCTCGCCGTGCCGGGCGAGGAACTTCGCGACGGGGGAGTCGTCGCGGGTGGGCTCCAGCAGTTGCAGGTAGGTGGCGCCGCCGTCGTCGGTGCCGTTGACGCGCAGCATGGCCTCGCGCACCCCCTGCTCCTCGTTGACCTCCTCGTGGGCCACCTCGAAGCCGTAGGTCCGGCGGTAGAACGCGATGCTCGCGTCAAGGTCCACGCAGGCGATTCCGACGTGGTCGATGCGGGTCAGCATGGGACTCCAACCTCCTCAAGCTGCGGCCGGGGGGCGTCTATGTATGGTGGCAGACGAGGTGTGGCGCGAAGTCGAAAGCCGCTCAAACACTACGGAGGCACGCCAATGCCCGGATCCGTCATCGTCAGTGGAGCGCGGACCCCCATCGGCCGGCTGCTGGGCTCCCTCGCCGGATTCTCCGCCGTCGACCTCGGCGGCTTCGCGATCAGGGCCGCCCTGGAGCGCGCCGGCATCCGCGGGGAGCAGGTCGACTACGTCGTGATGGGCCAGGTGCTCCAGGCCGGGCAGGGGCAGATCCCCTCCCGCCAGGCCGCCGTCAAGGCCGGTATCCCCATGAGCGTGCCCTCGCTGACCATCAACAAGGTGTGCCTGTCGGGCCTGGACGCGATCGCGCTGGCCGACCAGCTCATCGCGGCCGGGGAGTTCGACGTGGTCGTGGCCGGAGGCATGGAGTCCATGACCAACGCCCCCCACCTCCTGCCCAAGTCGCGGCACGGCTACAAGTACGGCTCGATCGAGGTCCTCGACGCCACCGCGCACGACGGCCTGACCGACGCCTTCGACGGCGACTCCATGGGCGCCTCCACCGAGCGGCACAACGCCCGCCTGGGGATCGGCCGCGCCGAGCAGGACGCGTTCGCCGCCCGCTCCCACCAGCGCGCCGCCGCCGCCGTCAAGGACGGCCGGTTCGAGGCCGAGATCGTGCCGGTGCGGGTGCCCCAGCGCAAGGGCGAGGACCGGCTGGTCACCGAGGACGAGGGCGTGCGGCCCGACACCACCGTCGAGACCCTGGCCCGGCTGCGCCCGGCGTTCTCGCCCGAGGGCACCATCACCGCCGGGTCGTCGTCGCAGATCTCCGACGGCGCCTGCGCGGTCGTCGTGATGAGCCGCGCCAAGGCCGAGGAGCTGGGCTGCGAGGTCCTGGCCGAGGTCGGCGCGCACGGCAACGTCGCCGGGCCCGACAACGCGCTGCAGTCCCAGCCCTCCAACGCCATCCGGCACGCGCTGGGCAAGGCCGGGTTCCAGGTCTCCGACCTCGACCTCATCGAGATCAACGAGGCGTTCGCCAGCGTGGCCGTGCAGTCGATGCGCGACCTGGGAATCGCCGAGGACTCCGACATCGTCAACCCCGACGGCGGCGCCATCGCCCTGGGCCACCCCATCGGCGCCTCGGGCGCGCGGCTGGCCCTGCACCTGGTCTACGAGCTGCGCCGCAGGGGCGGCGGCCTGGGCGCGGCGGCCCTGTGCGGGGGCGGCGGCCAGGGCGACGCGCTGCTGCTCCGCGTTCCGGGGGCCTGACCCCACCGGCCGGGCGGCCCGGCCGGCCGGAGCCCGAGGGGCGCCGGCGGGCCGGGCCGCGCCCGTGTCCGGGGCGGACGCGGCCGGGGTTGTCCACAGCCGCCGGACCAACGCTTCCCGTGCCGGCGCCGGCGGCCTAGATTCGCCCCTATGACGGATGCGACACCCGGCCCCACCGCCCCCGCCGCCTTCTCCGCCTCCACCGACCCCGCCCGCCCCGTCGGCGACACCGCCCCGCTGCCCGGCCCCCTCACCGTCGACCAGGTGGCACCGTGGGTGCTGGGCACCACCACCGCCGACGAGCGCGCCACCCTCACCGGGTTCCTCGACTACCTGCGCTGGGCCGCCGCCCGCAAGGCGCGCGGCCTCACCGACTCCGACTCCCGGCGCCGCCTCGTGCCCTCCGACACCACCGTGGCCGGGGTGCTGCGCCACCTCACCCTGGTCGAGCGCAACTGGTTCCAGCGCGTCCTGCGCGCCGACCCCGCCGTCGAGGACGAGCTGCGGCCGCTCCTCGCGGCCGTGGAGTCCACGTTCACCGTCCCCGACCACACCCCGATCGCCGCGGTGATCGCCGATTACGAACGCGAGTGCGCCCGGTCCCGCGCGGCCGTCGCCGACCACGCGCTCGACCACGCCGCCGACCACGACGAACTCGGCCCGGTGTCCCTGCGCTGGATCCTCGTCCACATGATCGAGGAGACCGCCCGCCACGCCGGCCACCTCGACATCCTCCGCGAGCAGACCGACGGCACCACCGGCGACCGCGACCCCGCCTGACAACCCGGGCGGCCCTCCGGCCCCGTGCCCCGGCGGCGGCGCGGCCCCGCCGCCGGGGGTGGGGCCGGGCGGGGTCCACCGCCCCGGGGCGGGTCAGTCGGCGCGGGGTGGGCGGCAGGGGTAGGTCAGCACGACCGACAGCGACGCCTGGGCCGATCCGCTCAGCAGGATGACGTTGCCCTCCGTGGCGATGGTGATCCCGAACTCCACCGACACCGACTCCGGGCGCACCGCCTGGCGGCCGAGGTCGGCCACGGTCGAGGCGAACCGCGCGGCCACCGACACCACGGCGTCCTGGGCCAGATCCAGGGCCTCGACCGCCTTGCGGCCGGCGGCCTCCAGCCGGGCCGACGACGTCGGCTCCGACCCCGGCAGCCGCCGCACCTCGATGTAGACGTCCTGGCCGTCGATGGTGACCGGCACCAGTTCGGTGCTCACCGCTCGGCCCGCTGCAGAACGGCGGCGCCGCTGATCACCATGCCGCCCGAGGGCTGCACGTAGTACCCGGTGCCCGGCGGCAGGCCGTCGGAGTCGAAGAACTCCCGCACCAGGTAGCGCAGCGCCGGCGCGCCGACAGCGACCGCGACGCCCACGGGCGTGGGCCGGCGCAGCAGCGCCAGCAGGGACCGGGGGTTGATGAGCGGACGGTAGGTGCCGTCGGGGTCCTCGCCCGTGAAGTCCAGGGCCAGTTGGTAGTCGCGCCCCGCGGAGTCCACGTAGGTGAACCGCAGCAGCAGACCGTCCGCCTCGCGGATGAACGCGTGGCCGGGGGCGATGGGGAGGTCGGTGCGCTGCCCGTCGGCCAGCAGCAGCGGCAGGGTCATGGGGTGCCGGTTGGACCACGACACGCGGTCGAGCCAGAACGCATAGCCCCGGTCACCGGGGCGCAGGAACGAATCCACGGCAAGGACTCCTGTCGGGGTCAGGTGGGGGAAGAGGGAGCCGGAATCGGGTGCCGCATCGCGCGTCGTGGACGGGCGGTGCGGCGCGGGGCGCCGTGAGAGCGGGAGCACGGGAGGCCGCGCGTACGGGGGAGCGGGGGACACCGGGTGCCGCGGAGAAGGCCGGCGGGCGGGTCGCCGGGGCCGGGCGGATGCGGCGGGCGGCAGGGCGGCCTCAGAAGAGGTCGCGCAGCCACCCCAGCAGGCCGCCCTCGCCGTCGTCGGCGGCCGGACCGCCGCGGGTGCCGGACGCCTCGGCGGCCTCGGGCCCCGGCGGATCGGCGCCGGGCGACGGGGTGAGCGGTGGGGCGACGGCGGCCTCCGGCGCGCCGTCAGAAGCTCCGGGCCCGCCCCGGCGCAGCGCCGCGTCGGCGGCCTCGGCCGCCGCGACCGCGCCCGCCGCGGCCGCGAACTCCGCCCAGGGGCCGCCGCCGTCCAGGTCGGCCAGGCCCGCGCACAGGGCGCGCAGGTCCTCGGTCCGGGCCACCCACACGCTGTGCTCCAGCCAGCCGTCGGTGGAGTTGTAGCGGCCCGAGACCACGCCCACCACGGCGTCGTCGCGCCGCCGGCGGACCGGTGCGCCGCTCATGCCGCGCAGCACGTCGGGTGCGGTGATCCGGCCCAGCAGGACGTCGTCGGTGCGGGTGACGATCCCCTGCCAGGTGCCCAGCGCCTCCAGCGACCGGGGCCGCGGTGCCCCGGCCGCCTCGCGGAGTTCGGCGTGGCCCACGATCACCAGGGGTTCGGCGCGGTTGACCGACGCGGCGGGCCGCAGCAGCCGGACGCTGCCGGCGAAGGCGGATTCGGCGCGCAGGACGGCGAGGTCGCGCGCGCGGTCCTCGCGCACGATCTCGGCGGTCCGCACGGGATTGTCCGCACCCTCGGCGAGCGCGTCGAGGCGAAGGGGGCCGCCGTCGCCCAGCGACACGGCTTCCCGGGCGACGTGCCAGGCCGTGGCGATCACCGAGGGGGCCAGTTGGAAGCACGTGCCCAGCGGGGCTCCCGCGGGGGTGAGAACGCGCCCCATGTAATTCGGGACGGACTTTTCCGGTGGTTTTTTCACGTGGTTCGCCTTTCGGTGGCGGAAACCTCCGGATACCGGGGAAAGGAGAAAGAGGAAAAGCGGAATTCCTGCTTCGAAGGCTAACCCGGCGCCGTTGCCGCGGGCAGGTCCGCGGCGGAAACCGCCGCCGCCGGATCGGGGCCACATGCGGCCGGTGGAGATTGGGTCACGGCGTCATCCCCGGCCCACCCGGGGCGTCGGTACCCCCGGTGTGCGGCGTTTGCCATACTCGGGCCTCTGGACATGCGGCGACCGGGGCGGCTGGGCCACGGGCCGCGGTCGGAGCGGACGCGGAGGGAGCCCGATGCAGGTCGGCGAGCTGGTGGAGCGGGTGCGCGGCGGCGACCGCCGGGCCCTGGCGCGGACGATCTCCCTGGTGGAGAACGCCGCGCCGCAACTGCGCGAGATCACCGCCGGACTGGCCCCCGCCGCCGGCCGGGCGCGCATCACCGGGCTGACCGGGCCGCCGGGGGTGGGCAAGTCCACCTCCACCAGCGCGCTGGTCGCGGCGCTGCGGGCGCGCGGCGAGACCGCGGCCGTCCTGGCGGTCGACCCCTCCTCCCCGTTCACCGGCGGCGCGCTGCTGGGCGACCGGGTGCGCATGCAGGAGCACGCCACCGATCCCGGCGTCTACATCCGCTCCATGGCCAGCCGGGGCCACCTGGGCGGGCTGTCGTGGGCCACGCCGCACGCGCTGCGGGTCCTCGACGCGGCCGGGTTCGACCACGTCCTGGTCGAGACCGTGGGCGTGGGCCAGGCCGAGGTCGACATCGCCGCCCACGCCGACACCACGGTGGTGCTGGCCGCGCCGGGCATGGGCGACGGCGTGCAGGCGGGCAAGGCCGGTGTGCTGGAGATCGCCGACATCCTCGCGGTCAACAAGGCCGACCGCGAGGGCGCCCAGGCCGCGGTCCGCGATCTCCGCCAGATGGTCGCGCAGGTCGACCGCGCTCCCGAGGAGTGGAAGCCGCCGGTGGTGGCCATGTCCGCCGCGAAGGGGGAGGGGGTGGACGACCTGCTCAAACGCCTGGACGACCACGCCGCCCACCTGCGCGCGACGGGCGAACTGGAGCGCCGCCGCCGAGCCCGCGCCCGCCGCGAGATCGAGGCCATCGCGATGGCCGCGCTCGTGGAGCGCCTGGCCGACGTGCGCGGCCACGCCGCGCTCGACGCGCTCGCCGGTGAGGTCGCCGCGGGCGGCGACCCCTACGCGGCGGCCGACTCCGTGCTGGCCGCGCTGGAGGGCTGACCGGCGGGGCGCCGGCCGGCGCCCTTCGGTACCCGCCGACGCACGACCGCAGGAGGGCGCCGTCTTTTTCCGCACCGGCGGAGGCGGGGGCAACCCCGCCGAGCTGCGGTGACCACAGGGTGTGGGGGATCGGCCGCGCCCGGCGCTCGATACAGTGGCGGGGTGGGTAACCCGCTTAATCTTCCGTTCGACCCCATCGAGCGGGCGCACGAGAACTGGACGCGCCGCTGGGGGGCCAACCCGGCGATGGCGGCGGTCACCTCGATCATGCGCGCCCAGCAGATCCTGCTCGGCCAGCTCGACGCCGCGCTCAAACCCTACGAGCTGACCTTCGCGCGCTACGAGGCGCTGGTGCTGCTGACCTTCAGCTCCACGGGCGCCCTGCCGCTGGGCAAGATCGGCGAACGGCTGATGGTGCACCCCACGAGCGTCACCAACACCATCGACCGCCTGGAGCGCCAGGGCTTCGTGCGCCGCAAGCCCAACCCCAGCGACGGCCGGGGCACCCTCGCCGAGATCACCGACAGCGGCCGCCAGGTGGTCGAGGACGCCACCCGCGACCTCACCGCCATGGACTTCGGCCTCGACTGCTACTCCGACGAGGAGAACTGGCGGATCCACGCCATGTTCACCAAGCTCCGGGTGGAGTTCGGCGACTTCCCGGCGGACAAGGGCGGCGCGGCCGGCCGCTGAGGGCGCCGGAGCCGGGCCGCACTCGCCCGCGTTCGTGCGCACGAGGCGGGCGCGGCGACGCGGTGCAGTGTCGCGAGCCCCCCGGCCCGCCGCCGCGCGGGCCGTGCGGGGAAGGGTGAACCGGGCGCGGGAGGGCGGGCCGGGCCGGGAAGATTGCCAGGACGGCCGCCAGGCGCGATCATCGTCCTCGGCCCCGACCCCGCCGCTCGCAGACCCCCCACGACGGAAGGTGCGGCATGCCCGACGACCACTTCGGCGCCGTGGACGCCACGGCCATCCAGGCGGACCTGCAACGGCTGCGCACGGCCGGGGCCGGAGGGACCCGGCCCGCGCCGGAGGTCGGGCTGCTGGAGCGGGCGCTGGAGGAGTACGACCACGCCCGCGCGGCTTGGGGCGCGGGCGGCGACGACGCCCGGCGGGCCGACGAGCAGGCCGCCCGGACCCAGCGCGAGGTCGAGGCCCTGGGCGCGGACCGCCCCGCCGGACTGGCCGACCTGTCCGCCCTGCGGGAGCGCATCGCCGAGGCGGCCCGCCCGCCGGAGGCCGTGGTCCTCGCCTCGCGCCCGCCCGGCCCCGGCGCCGAGCCCGTGGAGCACTCCCGGCAGGTGGTGGCCGATGCCGCCGCCCAGGTGAACCAGGCCCGCAAGAGCCTGGAGGACCGCCACGGCACCCTGGTCGCGGCCACCGTGGACGCCCGCGACGCCGTCCGGCGGATCCGGACGGAGCTCGCGGCAACGGAGCGCGCGCGGGGCGGCGACGCCCGGCTGCCGAGGTCGCCGAAGGCCGCCGCCGCGCGGCGAAGGACCGTCCCGGCCCGGGGACCGCGCCCGGGCGAGGGCCCGGCCCGGGGCCGCGCCCGGTAGGGTCGGGGCGCGCGTGAAGCGGTCCGCGCGGGCCCCGGGGTTGCCGTGCGGACGTTCCCACGCCATCATCCGTTTCGGACCCCGCCCCCGTCCGTCATCCCAGCGTGCTCGTGTCGGACAACGGAGGCGGCATGGTCGAGAGCGGTTCCGCGGACGGTGTGAACCAGGACGGACTGGCGTACCTGGAGCAGTTGATGGCCCAGGCCAAGGGCTCCGTGCGTGAGGAGCTCGGTACGGCGGCCGCACAGTGGCAGGACGCCGTGGAGGCGTGGCGCAGCGCCCGCGAGAAGCTGTCAACCAAGCTCTCGACCGTGCATAGCCTCCGGGACCAGGCACGGGAGAACAACCATCCGGCCGCGGATCGGCTGAACGGCCTGATGACGGCGATCCACGTCGTGCAGTCCCAGCCCACCGACCTGTCGAAGACCGGTGCCGTGGCGGAGGTGCTGAAGAACCAGAACAGCGGCCTCACCGAACGGGTGCGGTCCATGGTCTCCCCGACGTACGCTCGGCAGGCCCTGCAGGAGGTGATCGACGCGCTCCGGCAGGACACCGCCAGGATCGGCAAGCAGTCCGCGAGCATGCGCGAGGACCTCGCGGCCATCGAGGCGTTCCAGAAGGAGCTCGACACCCCCCGCGAAGCGGGGGAGGCACGGGAGACGCAGGACCACCCCGCGCGGAGGATCGCGGGCGAGATGGCGGGCCGGCTCACGGGGAGGCGCGGCGCGCGCTCCGGTCCCGGCCCGACCCAGCCTTCGCGCGCCCCCGTCCCGCGGGCCCGCGACGGCCGGGGCGCCTCGAAGGCGTAGCCGCACCCGTCCGCGCCGCCCGGTCCGCCCGGTGAACGCCCGGCGGAGGGAGGTTGTCCGCAGGGCGGCGAACCGCCATGATCACTCACGACCCGACCCCCTTCCCCGCCGTTCCGGACCGCCCCCCGCCCCGTTAGCCGCTCATGTCGTTCGAACCTCCCGTCGAAGACGCGTCGATCACGCCCTACCTGCGATTCGAGGTCCACCGGCCCGGTGAAAGCTCCTATGCCGACCTGCGGCGGGAGAACGTCGCGGCCCGGGAGGGCTACGCCGAGGCGAGGGGGGTCCTCGGCCGGGCGGCCTGGGAGCTTTCGGACTTCCGAAAGGCGTTCGAGGAGAAGGTCAGCGAGCTGACGGCGTCCTCCGAGAACCCCCGCCTCGCCGACGCCTGGCAGCGGCTGTCGGAGACGGACCGCCAGACCAAGCGGGAGAACACCGGCCCCCACGCTGCAACTCCAGGCGGGCCGGCGGCAGCGGTTGCGGCATCCGACGGAACGCTCCCACGGGGCCGCGGTCGTCGACGGCGCCAAGCGCACCCTGGAGTCCGACACCCGCCGCCTCTCCTACGAGACCGCGAGGTCCATGGCAGCGGCGGCGCGGGCGCGGGAGGCGCTGGCGACGACCGAGCGGGTCCTGGGGGACGCCCTGCGAGCGGCCCGCGCGGGCCGCTCCTCCTACCGGGAGTTTGAGGTGGACGACAGGGCCGTCCAGGGCGCTTTGGAGGCCGTCCGCGCCGACCCGGCCACGGCGCACCACGCGGCGTCCTACTCCGACCTGCTGGACCGCTACAGCGAGGTCCGCCTGGCGCGGGCGAAGGAGATGCGCGAGTTGCGGGCCGCGGCCGAGCGGATCCCGCCCGAGGTCGGAGTGCCCGGCCACGAGGACTTCGACGCCGCCTTCGTCGTCAAGACGACGGTGACCTACCTGGACAGCAGACTGACGCGGGAGGTCAGTCTCGCCCCGCTCGCCGGGGCCGAGCGGCAGCAAGACCCCGTCTCCATCGTCAAGGACGCCAAACGCTTCCTCACCCGCGAGATCGTGGCCCTGGTCGATCAGCGGGCGTCGATCGCCCAGATGGCCGACACGGCCCGCGCCGTGCTGAAGTCGGACGGGGTGAAGGCGGAGGCTCCCGCCCCCGAGCACCGCCCCGACCGCGCCGCGGCCGCCGACGCCCCGCGCCCGCCCCGCGACGCCGCCGCGTCCCCACAGCGCGAGCCCAAGCGCACGGTCATCCAGCCCGCGAGGCCTCGCCGAACTTCGCCCGGCGGAGCCCGGCGCGCGCACAACCACCGCTAGCACCTCCCCTTCCGCCCCCACGGAGCCGCCGTGCCCGACCACGGCCGCCTCGACGATCGGCGCTGAAGCCGTACCCGTCCTACGATCCGCGGACGACGCGTGCGGTCCCCGGCCACGAGAACTGGAGCGGACGCGCCCAAGGGCGTCGCGCTGGGCAAGGCCGACCCCCAGCGCGGCCGAGTCCGCGCGGCACCGCGCGCCGGCGCTCCCGCGGCCTCCCGCGCGGCGTTCCTCGCGTAACGGGCGCGGCGCGCGGTTCCTATACAAATTTAGTTGGACGTCCTAATATTGGGGCATGGCCAAGGCTGAGGAGATCGCCGCGGGCCGGGCCCGCTGGCAGGCGCGCTACGACGCCGCGCGGGCACCGCGCCAGGGGCGCGGCGCCGCCGCGCCCGAACCCCGCACCACGCTGTCCGGGCAACCGGTCGATCCGGTCTACGGACCCCCGCCCGGCGCCGACGTCCCCGGGTTCGAGCGCATCGGGTGGCCGGGGGAGTTCCCCTTCACCCGCGGCCTGTACCCCACCGGCTACCGCGGGCGGCCCTGGACCATCCGCCAGTTCGCCGGCTTCGGCAACGCCCGCCAGACCAACGAGCGCTACCGGATGATCCTGGCCTCCGGCGGCGGCGGGCTCTCGGTGGCCTTCGACATGCCTACGCTCATGGGCTACGACTCCGACGCCCCCATGGCGCTGGGCGAGGTCGGCCACTGCGGCGTGGCCGTCGACTCCGCCGCCGACATGGACGTCCTGTTCGACGGCATCCCGCTGGACGAGACCACGACGTCCATGACCATCAGCGGCCCGGCCATCCCCGTCTTCTGCATGTACCTGGTCGCCGCCGAGCGCCAGGGCGCCGACATCACCACGCTCAACGGCACCCTGCAGACCGACATCTTCAAGGAGTACATCGCCCAGAAGGAGTGGCTGTACCCGCCCGAGCCGCACCTGCGCCTCATCGGCGACCTGATGGAGTACTGCACCGAGAACATCCCGGCGTTCAAGCCGCTGTCGGTGTCGGGCTACCACATCCGCGAGGCCGGGGCCACGGCGGCGCAGGAGTTGGCCTTCACGCTCGCCGACGGGTTCGGCTACGTCGAACTGGGGCTCTCGCGCGGGCTCGACGTCAACAAACTGGCGCGCGGGCTGTCGTTCTTCTTCGACGCCCACATCGACTTCTTCGAGGAGATCGCCAAGTTCCGCGCCGCCCGCCGCATCTGGGCCCGCTGGATGCGCGACCGCTTCGGCGCCACCGACGACCGGGCCATGTGGCTGCGCTTCCACACCCAGACCGCCGGCGTCTCCCTCACCGCCCAGCAGCCCTACAACAACGTGGTCCGCACGGCCGTCGAGGCGCTGTCGGCGGTGCTGGGCGGCACCAACTCCCTGCACACCAACGCCCTCGACGAGACCCTGGCGCTGCCCACCGCCACCTCCGCCGAGATCGCGCTGCGCACCCAGCAGGTGATCATGGAGGAGACCGGCGTGGTCAACGTCGCCGACCCGCTCGGCGGCTCCTACTACGTCGAGGCGCTCACCGACCGGCTGGAGGAGGAGGCCGAGCGGATCTTCGAGCGCATCGAGCGCATGGGCGCCGCCAAGGAGGCCGAGCGCGCCGAGGACGCCGCGGCGGCCGGCCGCGACGCCGCCGAGCACGCCATCGGCCCCATCACCTCCGGCATCCTGGCGGGCATCGAGAACGGCTGGTTCACCTCCGAGATCGCCGAGTCGGCGTTCCAGTACCAGCAGGCGCTGGAGAAGGACGAGAAGCGCATCGTCGGCGTCAACTGCCACACCTCCACCATCACCGGCGAGGTCGAGACCCTGCGCATCAGCCACGAGGTCGAGGAGGAGCAGCGGCGGGTGCTGGCCGAGCGCCGCGCCAAGCGCGACCAGGCCGCCGTCGACGCCGCGCTGTCCGACCTGCTCGACGCCGTGCGCGACCCCGCCCGGCCCAACCTGATCCCGGTCATCCTCCAGGCCGCCCGCGCCGAGGCCACCCTGGGCGAGATCTGCGGCACGATGGGCCAGGAGTTCGGCACCTATACCGAGGACCCCCGGCTCTAGGACGGCGCGCGGCGCAGCGCGGCACGCGAAGGGGCGGCCGGACGCATCGGTCCGGCCGCCCCCTTCCGTTTCCGTGTGCGCGAAGGCGCTCACCCGTCGCGCGTGCCGGTGGACCGGGGTTGTGCAACCGGGGGCGGGCCGCCATCATCGTCCGAACGTCCGGGGCCGGTCCCGGAAGCGAGGAGAAGAGACGAGGGACACGCCATGAAGACGTTCTTCAGAGAAGGCGACTACTACGAGAGGCTCGCGCCGGCGCTGGCAAGGTGCCCCATGTCGTCGCGGAGCAGTTCGGCGACGCCAGGAAGGCATACCGGGACGCCCTGAAGCCGCTGCGCGCAGCCGAGAGCGGGTTGACGGAAAGGCTCAAGCGGATCCGCGAGATCCGTGAAGCCTCCACGGACAACCACGAACGCTGGGAGGCGCTTGGGAAGGTGCTGGCGCAGGCGGAGTACTTCTGGGCCGACTCCCCTCCCCGCGAGCCCGCCTACTGGGACTACCCCGGGTCCGCCCTCGATAGGACGTTCCGGCTGGCTCGTCTGGTCGCCGCGGGCACAAACCTCTACGAACGGCAGACGAAGACCGTCCAGCACAGGACGTCGAAGGCGAACGAGTTTTTGGCCAAGCTCGACGCCGCCATCGCGGAGCACGGGACGCCCCCACCCGCCGAGGCGGCGGACAACGCCGCCGCCCAGGTGCCCACGCCTACCCGTGACAACGCCCGAGGCTCCGGCCGTCGGCAGCGCACCACGATCAAAGCGGGGCGCCAGCGGGGCCGCGCCGCCGCCGGCCGCCGCCCGGACTCCTCCGAGAGCGGCCGGGGGCGCTCCGCCTAGCGTCTCCACGGGTTGTGCGGCGCGCGGGAGTGCACCATGATCGCTGTGCACACCGCCCTTCCCACCTTCCGGCTCGCGGCCGGGGGCGCGCGGCACGGACACGAGAGGCGAGCGATGGTTGCGATCCACGCGCACGAGAGCGACTACCACGCCATGCTGGCGCCCGTTCTCCACCTGGCCTCCGACGAGCTTCAAAAGCAGTACGCCGGTGCCCGGAGGGACTACCAGGCCGCCGCCGGTGAGCTGCGGAAGGCCGCCCGCGCCGTGGCGGGGCGGCTCGCCGAGTTGAAGGAGATCGTCCGCGGCCTGCCCGACACGCCGCTCTCGGACGCCGACGGCTCCCGCGCCTCTGTCGACCGCCTGCGGACCCTGCTGCACAGGGGCGAACGGCTCGTGGACGAGAGCGCCTTCAACGAGCCCAACCTGTGGGTCTACTCCAACGATCCGCCCCGGGACGCCGCGACCAGGGTCGCCATAGGCGCCCGCGTGTACCGCGGCAAGACGGAGGTCGCCCAGACCCGGACGGCCAAGGCGAACGCGTTCGCCGGTGAACTCGCCGATGTCGTCGCCCACTACCGGGAGCGCGAATCCGCCCGGTCCGCCGCTCGCGAGGCCGCCGCCAAGCCGCCGGTCACCCGGGACACCCCCCGAGGCCGGACCGCGCAGCGGCGCACCACGGTGAGGGCAGGCCGCCGGCGGGCAACCGCCGCCGTCCGTCAGGGCCGGGCCACCGGGCGCCGTCCGGGGCGTTCCGCGTAGCGCTCCCGCCGGCCGTGCGCGGGCGCGGCCGTGCGGCATGATCCCTGTGCACTACGGACTCCGCCCTGTCCGCTGAGCGGTGCGGGGGGGGAAGGAGAGAGATGGCGGAGCAGTACTACCGCGCGGAGACCGACTACTTCCAGAACCTGGTGCCGGTGCTGGAGCGGGTCTCTCCGGAACTGAGGAGCCAGGTCTACCGGAAGCGCGAGGACTTCCGGCGCGCGGTGAAGGCCATGAGGCAGGCGGCCGAGACGATGGCCGACAAGAGCGCCGAACTCGCCACGCAGGCCGCAAAGGCAGCCCCCGCCTCGATCCCGGGTTCATGCGGCAGGTGGACGCCTGGATCCGCATGACCACCCGCGCGCTGTCGGACACGTCCTACCACGAGCCGGGCGGCTGGCTCCTCGGGCCGGTCGAGTCCGTGCCCGGCAGCACGGGCGAGGCCGCGCAGGTGGCCGCTCAGGCGATCGCCCACTACGAGGGCAGGACGCGGGACGTGGAGCGGCAGACCGCCGTCGGTGAACTGAAGGCGCGGCACCTCGACCGGGTGTCCGGTGAGCTGGAGCGGCACGAGGCCGCCCTTCGTGCGGCGGACCGGCCGACGCCTGTCCTGCGCGACCGTCCGCGCCGCCGGGTGGAGCGGTGCGGCAAGCGCAAAGCCACCGCCGACGCGGCCCGTCGCCTGCCGCCGTCCCCGGGCGCGAAGAAGGGACCTACGGCATAGCCGTTTCGGGTTGTCGAACCCGCGGTGAACGACAATGATCTTT
Organism: Streptomonospora nanhaiensis; assembly: GCF_013410565.1. Lineage (NCBI taxonomy): Bacteria > Bacillati > Actinomycetota > Actinomycetes > Streptosporangiales > Nocardiopsidaceae > Streptomonospora > Streptomonospora nanhaiensis. The sequence continues at coordinate 2,435,448 of NZ_JACCFO010000001.1, read as the reverse complement.
CCGGACCCTGCCCCGTCCGGTTTCAGTGCCATACGTGGAAAGCGAGAGGCGACAATGGCGTTTTCCCAAGATGAGAAGATGGACCTGCGCGCGGCGGTCGAGGTGCGCGACGAGGAGCCGCAGCCCCAGGTGGCGCCGACAGACGGCCCGGAGGCGGTCCGGTCCGGGGCGGAGATGGCGAAGCTGCTTGAGGGCGCTGCGCGCGGCATGACCAGGGCCGCCGTCGGTACCGCGGTCGGCATCCCGGGCATGGACGCCATCAACCTGGACGCGCCCGCCGCGCCCGCCAACGGCGACCCCCAGGGCGCGGCCGCGGCCGTGGCCGCGAAGTTGGGCTCGGTGTTTCTGAAGAAGAAGGGCGGCGAGCGCCCAGGTGTCACGGACCTCGCCAAGGGCGCCAAGGTGAGCCTCGACAAGGGGCTGACGCGGAGCGAGCGGCCTGCGGTCAACGGCGCCCCGCACACCATGACCAAGGCGCGCACGCTCTGAGCTACGGGCGAGGGGCGGCCGCAACGTGGGAGAAGAACGCGGCCGCCCCTCTGTGTTGTGGGCGGGGGCTGGCACTCCCCGCCCGGCGGGGCTATGCCCTACCCCGCCTTATCCGGCGGTGGCCGCAGTGCTGGTGAGACAGCCGACCGCCGTTGGGAGAGCGCCCGCGACGGCGCCCTCCTCCCTCAACCCTCGTCCCGACCAGGGAGTGCCGGGGGGAGGGGAGTCGGGTACTGGGTGGTGCCGGAAGTGCCGGTGCACGTAGGGCCGGATCCGGGAGGCCCTTCGGACCCGTCGAACGGGTCTTTTATGCGGGAGCGGCGGGAGCGTCGCATTGGCGCTCAAAGGATTTCCGCAGTACCCGCATACCTCCTCAGTGTTGTTGGGCCTGGTGCAAAGCCGACATTCCCACCCTTCTGTCTTTTCCATTCGCGCCTCCGGGGTTCGGATGGTGCTGCTCGGTTCGTGCTTCCAGCATGCCCGCTCCCAGGCTGACCTGCCACTATGGATACATAGTTCTTCCCTTATTGAGAACACGGCGCGAGAGTGAGCCTTGGTGGCGCATAATCGCTCACATGGTGGAGCGTGTGAACGAAAAATGGAAGCGTTGGGGAACGGAGTTGCGTCAGACGCGGCGGCTGGCCGGGGAGACGATGGACTCCCTCGGTCGAAAGGCGTGCATAAGCCGCCAGATGATCGGCAAGTACGAGGCGGGCACACGATGGCCACCACGTGACAAGGTGGAAGCCCTCGATGACGCGCTTACGACCGGGGGCGCGCTTCGGCAACTGTGGGAGGAGTTGGTCCAAGACGCCCATGTGCCAGGAGAGTTCAAGAACGCTCTGAAGATGGAGCGGCGGGCGCGAGAGATTCGCGAGTACCACTCGATACTGGTCCCCGGCCTGCTTCAGACCGCAGACTACGCGCGGAGCCTCATCAGTGCTCGCAAGGTGCGCAGCACGGCGGAAGAGGTCGAATACATGGTGCAGACGCGAGTCGAGCGAATGGCGCACCTGGCGGATACGCGACCTTTGCTGTGCTTTGTTGTCGAAGAGGTGGCGATTTCGCGCGTGGTCGGGAACGTGCAGATCATGCATGAGCAGCGGCAGCGTCTGATCGATCTGGCGGAGGGTGGAAACATCCGGTTGTACCTGATGTCGGATGTGCCCCGGCATCCCGGCCTGTGTAGTGCCTTCCGTCTGATGAACCTGGACGACTCCCGAGTCGTCGCGTTCATCGACGATCCGTTGGGAGGCCGTAGCATCACCAAACCGCAGGAGACCGCCGAACTCAGTACGATCTTCGGGCTGGTCCAAGGCGAGGCGCTGTCCCCGGCTGAATCTCTCAAGCGGATCAAGGAGATAGACAATGTGCAGAGAGTGGCACAAGAGTAGCTATAGCGACGGCAGTGGCGGTGAGTGCGTCGAGGTCTCCGAGGGCGAGCAGACGTTGGTCCGCGATACCCAGCACCGGGACCTCGGGTGCCTTGGGTTCTCCGGGGATGAGTGGAGTGCCTTCCTGGCGGGGGTCAAGGCAGACGAGCTGTAGTAGGTGAGGGCGATGCGAGGCTGGCACAAGAGCAGCTACAGCGGGCCGAAGGGCGCCAACTGCGTCGAGGTGTCCGAAGGCAAGCAGACGCTGGTCCGCGACACCCAGCACCGGGACCTCGGGTGCCTTGGGTTCTCCGAGGATGAGTGGAGTGCCTTCCTGGCGGGGGTCAAGGCGGGCGAGTTGTAGTCCGGTGTGACCCGACTCGGCCTGTGGATACTTCACTCGCGACCTCCCGCATGCGGCAGGATGGAGGCATGCAGCCTTCGGACTACTCCATGCAGGGCGCGGTCGACCTCGGTGCTCGCAAGGCGGCCTTGGAACGCGAGGCCAAGCGGCAGGCCGAGGCGTCGTCCGGTCACGCCAACCCCTACGCCATCGACATCAGCGAGGAGAACTTCCAGCAGGAGGTCCTCGAACGCTCGATGAGCGCCCCCGTCATCCTCGCGGTCCTCCAGACCCGCTCCGAGCAGTCGAACCAGGTCGAGAAGGCCCTCGACAGGCTCGCGGTCGAGGCGGGCGGCCAGTGGGCCGTCGCCAAGGTCGACGTCCAGGCCAGCCCGCAGATCGCCCAGGCGCTGCGCGTGCCCGGCGTGCCCATGGTGGCCATGGTCATCGGCGGGCAGGTCGTGCCCGGCCCCGTCGGCCCCGCCAACTACGACCAGCTCCGCGACTGGCTCGGCCAGGTCTTCGACGGCCTGCGCCAGCAGGGCATCCTCCCCCAGGAGTACGCGGGCCTGGGCCCCCAGGGCGAGGCGGGCGAGGAGCAGGCGGCCGGACCGGCGGGCGGGGGCGACCCCGCCGACGTCGAGGCGCAGGAGGCGCTGCAGCGCGGCGACTTCGCCGCCGCTGAGGCCGTCTACGCCAAGGCCGTCGAGGCCGACCCCAAGAACGACGAGGCCAAGTCCAAGCTGGCGCAGGTCCGCCTGCTCACCCGGGTGCACGCCCTCGACGCCAACGCCGCGCGCAAGGCCGCCGCCGACGACCCCCAGGACGTCGAGGCCCAGATCAACGTCGCCGACATCGACATGTACGGCGGCAAGATCGAGGACGCCTTCGACCGGCTGATCGCCACGGTCAAGCGCACCAGCGAGGACGACCGCGACCGCGCCCGCAAGCACCTGCTGTCGCTGTTCGAGATCCTGCCGCCCGGCGACCCCCGCGTGGGCAAGGCGCGGCGCGCCCTCACCTCGGCGCTGTTCTAGCCGCCGACCGCACCGGCCACCGCGCCGCGGCCGGCACCCGGGCGCTCGCCCGGGCGGCCCGGATCCGTCGACGCTGCTGGTCCGCCCCGCCCCGCCGCCGCGCGGGGCGGGGCGGACGCCCCGGGCCGCCGCGCGCGTGCGCCGGTCATCAAACCGGCACATATGGGGCGGCGGGCGGCTAGGTCCGCCCCGTTGCGGGTACCACCCTGGCACGGAAGAGCACAGCCGACACCGGGCGGTGGCTGCGATGACCCACGTGGTGACGATTTCCGCGACCTTCGGGGCGGGCGGCAGCGTGGTCGGCCCCTCCCTCGCCGAGCGGCTGGGGGTGCCGTTCGTGGACCGCGCCATCCCCACGGCCGTGGCCCGCGAGATCGGCTGCTCCCTCCAAGAGGTCCTGGAGCACGACGACCGCGCCCCCACCGGCTTCCAGCGGCTGCTGGCGAGCGCCGCCCGGCTGCCCGCCATCACCCCCGGCAGCGTGGACATGACCTACATCCCCGCCGCCGACGGCGAAGGGCGCCTGCTGTTCGACCACGAGTTCGTGGACCGCACCGAGCAGGTGATCCGCAAGGTCGCCGAGTCCGGCGGGGTGATCCTGGGCCGCGCGGGCGCCGCGGTCCTGGCCGACACCCCGCGCGCCGTGCACGTGCGGCTGGACGGCCCGCCCGAGCGGCGGCTGCGCCAGGCAACCGTGCTGCGCGAGTCCACCGGCCGCGAACCGGCGCACGGCCAGGGCGGCGACGGCGACGACCGCGAGGCCGGCCACGCCCAACTGTGGAGCCCGCCCACCATGCGCGACCTGCGCGACAACGACCGCGCCCGCGCCGCCTACGTGCGCCGCTTCTACCAGCGCGACCCCGCCTCGGCCGCGCTCTACCACCTGGTGCTGGACTCCACCGTGATCGACCTGGCCACGTGCGCCGACATCATCGAGCGCGTGGTCCGCGAGCGCGCCGCCCAGGAGTAGCCGCCGCGGGCGGGCGGCCCCGGCCGCAAAGCCCGGCCGCCGTCCTCTCCGCCCTGCCACCGCCGCCCCACCGCATCCGCCGCCGCCGAACCGGACGGGAGGCGACACGGCGCGGAACAATCCGGAATACCGTGTGCGATGTCCGCTTTCTCACGATGAGGCCGCACGGAACGAGCGGTGGTGATGGCACTATGAGAGATGCGGCTTGACGCGGCCGTCCGGCCGGCCGGTGCCCGGCCTCTGCCCCGCGCCGCCGCGGCAGCGACCGCCCCGCGCCCCGGCGCCCGGCCGAGTTCCCCCCGCCGCCAAGGCACCCGGCACGCCAAGGCACGTCGCGACCTGTGCCAGATCCGTGAATCAGAGGAGCTTACGTGGCCACCCTTCCCAGCGTTTCCTACTCCATAACGGTTCGTCTGGAACTCGACGGACACGGCAGCGCGGTGGGCAGCCTCACCAACGCCGTCGAGCACGTGGGTGGCGTCATCACGGCCCTCGACGTCGCCTCGGCGGGCCACGAGCGCATCCGCATCGACGTCACCTGCGCCGCCCGCGACACCGACCACGCGCAGGCCATCGTCGACGCGCTCGGCGCCATCGAGGGCGTCACCGTGCACAAGGTCAGCGACCGCACCTTCCTGATGCACCTCGGCGGCAAGATCGAGATGAAGTCCAAGGTGCCGCTGCGCAACCGCGACGAGCTGTCCATGGCCTACACGCCCGGCGTCGCCCGGGTCTCCCAGGCCATCGCCGCCAACCCCGACGACGCCCGCCGCCTCACCATCAAGCGCAACAGCGTCGCCGTGGTCACCGACGGCTCGGCCGTGCTGGGCCTGGGCAACATCGGCCCCCAGGCCGCCATGCCGGTCATGGAGGGCAAGGCCGCGCTGTTCAAACGCTTCGCCGACATCGACGCCTGGCCCATCGCCCTGGACACCCAGGACGTGGACGAGATCGTGCGCACCGTGCAGATTCTCGCCCCCGGGTTCGGCGGCATCAACCTGGAGGACATCTCCGCGCCGCGCTGCTTCGAGGTCGAGGCGCGGCTGCGCGACCTGCTGGACATCCCCGTCTTCCACGACGACCAGCACGGCACCGCCATCGTGGTCCTGGCGGCGCTGCGCAACGCGCTGCGCGTGGTCGGCAAGAACCTCAGCGAGGTCCGCATCGCCATGTCGGGCGCCGGCGCGGCCGGCACCGCCATCCTCAAGCTGCTCATGCACGCCGGGGCCAAGGACGTCATCGTCTGCGACATCCACGGCGCGGTCCACTCCGGGCGCGACGACCTCGACCCCAACCTCGCCTGGATCGCCGAGAACACCAACCCCGAGGGCTACTCCGGCGACCTGCGGGGCGCGGTCAACGGCGCCGACGTGTTCATCGGCGTCTCGGCGCCCAACGTGCTCACCGGCGACGACATCGCCGAGATGAACGACGACTCCATCATCTTCGCGCTGGCCAACCCCGACCCCGAGGTCGACCCCGAGGTCGCCCACCTGCACGCCGCCGTCGTCGCCACCGGCCGCAGCGACTACCCCAACCAGATCAACAACGTGCTGGTCTTCCCCGGCGTGTTCCGCGGCCTGCTCGACGCCCAGAGCGACCACGTCGACTCCGACATGATGGTGGCCGCCGCCAAGGCGCTCGCCGACGTGGTCACCGACGACGAGCTCGGCCCGCACTACATCATCCCCAGCGTGTTCCAGCCCGACCTGTCCGGGCACGTGGCCGCCGCCGTGCGCGAGGCCGCCCTGCGCGAGCAGGAGCGCCGCAACGAGCGGCGCGGCCGGGCCGACGCCGCGGCGCGCGCCGACCGGGGTGACGCGGGCATCCGCTGAGGCCGCCCCGGGCGGGCCGCCCCGGCGCCCGCCCGGCCCTCCACAGCCGGTGCCGCGCCGTTGGCGTCCACGCCGCGATCGGGGTAAAGGTGGAGCATGAGCGAGCCGACCCTCACGGGGAGCCTGCTGGTGGCCACGCCCCGGCTGGAGGATCCCAACTTCCGGCGGGCCGTGGTGTTCGTCGTCGACGACGACCCCGACGAGGGCACCCTCGGCGTCATCGTCAACCGGCCCTCCGACCTCCCCGTCGGTGAGGTGCTGGGCGACTGGAGCGGGTTCGCCAGCGACCCCGCCGTGATGTTCTCCGGCGGGCCCGTGGGCACCGGCGCCGGGCTGGCGCTGGGCCTGGCGGGCGGCGGCCACGCGCCGCTGGGCTGGCGCCCGCTTGAGGGCCGCACCCACGAGGGCTCCCGGGTCGACGGCCTGGGCGTGGTCGACCTCGACACCCCGCCCGAGATCCTGGGTGGCGCGCTGGGCCGCTTCCGCGTCTTCGCCGGCTACTCGGGCTGGGGCACCGGCCAGCTCGCCGGCGAGATCGCCGAGGGCGCCTGGTACGTCCTGCCCGCCGTCGCCGACGACGTGTTCTCCGCCGACCCCGACTCCCTGTGGCCGCGGGTGCTGCGCCGCCAGGGCGGCGATCTCGCCTTGGTCTCGACCTTTCCCGACGACCCGAGCCTGAACTGAGCGGGGGCCGCTGCCGATACCGTGGAGGAAGCGCGACACGGAAGCGGCGACGGCGCCTGCGCAAGGCCCCCGCCCGCCCACGCCGGCCGCGCGGCGAGGCAGGAGCGGTGCCGCGAGGGAGGCACCGCGTGTGAGCACCGAGGAGGTGAGGGCACGATGGCGATGGACACGGCCATGGACGTTGTGAGCAAGGTCAAGCCGGACAGCGAGACCCGGCCGGACATCTCGCACGACGACGGCGACCGCGAGCGGTTCGCGCACTACGTGCAGAAGGACAAGATCACCGAGAGCGCGGTCACGGGCAACCCGGTGATCGCGCTGTGCGGCAAGGTCTGGGTCCCCAACCGCGACCCCAAGAAGTTCCCGGTCTGCCCGGAGTGCAAGAAGATCTACGAAGAGATGATGCAGTAGCGGGCTGCGCGGCGGCCCGGGCGCGGCCCGCACCCGGGCACCCGCACGACCGCCGCCGCGTAGCGCCGCGCGGACGCCCTCGCCGGCCCTGCCCCCGTCCCCGGCCCGGCGGCCGAACCAGGCCGCCCGCGATCCGCCGATGACCGCTGTCCCGCCCCCGCGGGCGCGGTAGGCTCCTCACTGGACAGATCGCCGCATTCGGCCCAATGGAGCCGAACGCGCGGACTCCCCACCACCCGCACCGCCATGCCCAGGCCCCGGGCCACGCGCCCCGCTCTCAGCGCCCGGGCGCGCACGGGGCGGCACGTCGACGGCAGGTCACATGGTCTACACAGGCGAACGCCATTCGCACCGAGGGGCGCGCCGCCGCGGCTCCCGCGGCCGCAGGAGGCACCCCCACGCTCCGCGCGCGCGCTCGGGCGGCGACATCGCGCGCGGGATCGTCCGCGGTATCGGCGAGCTGCTGTTCACCGCCGGGCTGCTCATGCTGTTCTTCGCCGCCTACGAGGTCTACGGCAAGCAGTTCGAGACCGACCGCGAGCAGGACCAGCTCGCCCAGGGCCTGGAAGACCAGTGGGAGCAGCAGGAGGCCCGCGGCCCCGACTCCGAGCCGCTGCCCGGCTCGGCCAACAGCCGCCTCTACATCCCCGAACTGGACCTGCAGTGGGTGGTCGTCAACGGGGTCAGCCAGGAGGACATCCGCTACAGCCCCGGCCACTACGGCGACGACGCGGTCAGCGGCGGCGACGCCACGGCCGCCGGCCAGCGCGGCAACTACGCGGTGGCGGGCCACCGCACGCCCGGCATCTTCTGGGATCTGGACCTGCTGGAGAACGGCGACGAGATCGTCGTGGAGGACGCCGACAACTTCTACACCTACGAGGTGATCGAGGAGCGCACGGTCACCCCCGACCAGGTGGAGGTGGTCGACCCCGACCCCTTCGACCCGGAGAACAACGAGGACCCGCAGCGGTCCCTGCTGACGCTGACGACGTGCGCGCCCCGGCTCAACAACACCCACCGGCTGATCATCCACGCCGAACTGACCGACACCCGGCCCAAGGACGAGGGCATGCCCGAGAACATCGCCGACATGGCCCCCGAGACCCAGGCCGCGGCGGGGGAGTGATGCGCTGATGTACGGCCTGATCTGGCGCGTGCTGCCCGGCCCCTGGCCGGTGAAGCTGCTGCTGGCCCTCGTGCTGGTGGCGGGCATCGCCGCCGGCCTGTGGTTCTACGTCTTCCCGGCGATCGACCCCTACATGCCGTTCAACGACGGCGCGGTGGAGGTGGAGGGCGGCTGACGCCCCTCCGGTCGGCGCCCTGCGGCGGGAACCGCCGCAGGGCGCCGAACCTTCACCGAACGGTTACCTTCCGCCCGTCCCGTGTTGGCTAGGCTCCCGCCATGAGTCTTCCGATGCTGGCCTTGGCGAGCGTGGGCGGTGCCTTCGCGATCATGTTCGCGGTCTGGGCCGTCCAGGCCATCGCCTACAACGTCCGGGACGCCGTGCAGCGTCGGCGACAGGCCGTGGAGGATACCCGGCGCGCCAGCCAGCAGACGGCCGCAACCGTCGAACGTATTGAGGCCGGCTTGGCCGAGCAGAAGGCGGCGGCCCAGCAGGCCGAACGCGCGGAGCGCGCGGCACGGGTGCGCGCGACCTTGCGCAGGGAGCTGAACCGGGGGGCGCGCATGAGCAGGAGCACGGTGGGCGCCGCCCGGCGGCGCCGGCGCGCCGCGCAGCCCGCACGCCCCGACGCCCGCCCCACCCCCACCCGCCGGGGCGCCGCCGGACGAGGACGGTAGAGGCGGAACCGGCCGACACGGTGTACGCACCGGTCGGCCTCGGCGCTCGCCCGTGGCCGATGTCCCCGTGTGTGAGCGGGTTTCGGTCAACGCCCGCTTTCGCTAACGTTCCCCCGTGAATAGCGTCCTGAACTACTTCATGAACAGTGGTGACCTGAACCCCGCCGCGTGCGCATCGCCAGGCATATGGCAGATGTGGGCGGGCAGGCGGCAAAGCGCGTGAGCCAAGCGCTGGAAGCCGAGACGCGGTCGCCGACCTTCTCACCGCAGGAGGCGGCACAGGTACGAGGTGCCGACCCCGCCTTGGACCGCACCGTGGAGCGGATGGCGGCCACGCAAGAGCGGTTGCAGAGCAACGACCGCGTTCCCGAGGCCATCGTCGCGGCCCACGGGCAGCAGTTGGCCCTCGCCCAGGAGAACCAGGCGGCCCGGCGGGTCTCCGGCGCGGACGCCCCTCGCGGCCTCCGGCCGGGGCAGGGTGATGCGGCTCGCCGCCTCGACTTCCCGCGCGGTGCTCTCTCCCGGGCGGTCGGATCGGCCGGGCGAGTCAGCCCCGCCTCAGACGCCGCCCGGCGCGCGCAGGAGGGCGAGTCCAGGCAGCGCAACCTCGGGGAGGCCGCGGCCGCCCGGCGCGCGTGGGAAGGCGAGGCCGCGAAGCGCAGGCGGGCCGCCGGCCTGTGAAACCGCCACGACACCACCGGCCCTGCCCCCGCCGCCTTCCGCGCTCCGGCCCCGCGCGGAAGTGACCAACGCGCCCGCCGTTCCCCGCCGCTCCGGCCCGCTCGGGCGGATACCCTCATCCGAGTGAGTACCAGGGGAACCGCAGCATGACGCTTGTTGACACCACGACCGACGAACGCCTCGCCGGCCTGCGGCAATGGCAGCGCGAAGCGTTCGAGGAGTACTTCCGGCGCGAGCCGCGCGACTTCCTCGCGGTGGCCACGCCCGGGGCCGGCAAGACGACGTTCGCGCTCACCCTCGCCAGCGAGTTGCTGGCCCGCCACGTGGTGCGCGCCATCACGATCGTCTGCCCCACCGAGCACCTGAAGAAGCAGTGGGCCGAGGCCGCCGCCTACTTCGGCATCGCCATCGACCCCGACTTCAAGAACGGCCAGGGGGCGCTGGGCAAGCAGTACATCGGGGCCGCCGTCACCTACGCGCAGGTGGCCGCCCACCCCGCGCTGCACCGCAACCGCACCGAGGCCCGCCGCACGCTCGTCATCTTCGACGAGGTCCACCACGCCGGCGACGCGCTGAGCTGGGGCGACGCCGTGCGCGAGTCCTTCGACCCGGCGGCCCGGCGGCTGTCCCTCACCGGCACGCCCTTTCGCTCCGACGTCAACCCCATCCCCTTCGTGGACTACGTCCAGGACCACAACGGCGTGCGCCGGTGCTCGTGGGACTACAGCTACGGCTACGCCCCCGCGCTGGCCGACGGCGTCGTGCGCCCGGTCATCTTCATGGCCTACTCCGGTGAGATGCGCTGGCGCACCCGCGCCGGCGACGAACTGGCCGCGCGCCTGGGCGAGCCGCTGACCCAGGACGCCCTCGCGCAGGCGTGGCGCGCCGCGCTCGACCCCAAGGGCGACTGGATCAAGCGGGTGCTGGCGGCGGCCGACCGCCGCCTCACCGAGGTCCGCAACAGCTTCCCCGACGCCGGGGGCCTGGTGATCGCCACCGACCACGAGAACGCCCGCGCCTACGCCCGCATCCTGCGCCAGATCACCGGGCGCGGCGCCACGGTGGTGCTCTCCGACGACCCCACGGCGAGCAAGAAGATCAAGCAGTTCGCCGAGTCCGACGAGCGGTGGATGGTCGCGGTGCGCATGGTGTCGGAGGGCGTCGACGTCCCCCGGCTGATGGTCGGGGTCTACGCCACCTCCACCAGCACGCCGCTGTTCTTCGCCCAGGCCGTGGGCCGGTTCGTGCGGGTGCGGCGGCGCGGCGAGGTCGCCTCGGTGTTCCTGCCCTCGGTGCCCAGCCTGCTGGAGTACGCCGGGGAGATGGAGCGCGAGCGCGACCACGCGCTGGACCGGCCGATCCGCGAGGGCGACTTCGACCCCGAGCAGGACCTGCTCGACGAGGCGCGCAAGAAGCGCGACACGCCCGACGCCGGCGAGGAGCTGCCGTTCGAGACCATGGAGGCGTCGGCCGAGTTCGACCGCGTCCTCTACGACGGCGCCGAGTTCGGCGGCGGCGCCCCCGGCTCGCCCGAGGAGGAGGACTTCCTGGGGCTGCCGGGCCTGCTGGAGCCCGACCAGGTCGCCCAGCTGCTGCGCAAGCGCAAGGGCGAGCGGCGGGCCAACGAGCGCAAGGCGCCCAAGGACGCCTACGAGCCCCCGGCCCACGAGGTGCTGGCCGAGCTGCGCAAGGAGCTGAACACCCTGGTGGGGGCCTGGCACCACCGCACCGGGCAGCCGCACGGGGTGATCCACACCGAGCTGCGGCGGGTGTGCGGCGGTCCGGCGATCGCGCAGGCCAGCGCCGACCAGATCCGCGCCCGTATCGCCAAGATCCGCACCTGGGCCACGGGCGGCCGATAGCCCGGCACAGGAGACACAGCCGGGACCGGCGTACACCGGACAGCACAGCGGGGGTCGGGCGCGCCGAGGGGCGCCCGCCCCCGCCGCCGTGTCCCCGGCGCGGGCGGGCCCTCCGCCCGGTCCGGTTTCGGGCGGATGCCCCCAAACCGCCGCGCAATGACCGCCCATGGCCGGGCAAACACTTCGCAACGCGGGTGCGCCGGGACAGGCGTGCGGTAACCACACAACTACCGTCCGTGTAATGAATCAAGGTGGAAAGGCCCCGAGGGGCACGAAGATTCGCAAACCGGTCAGGACTGTCACGGCGTGGGGCGGCCTGCTGGTCGGCGCGGCGGCCCTCGCCGGGGTCGTCGCCACCTCCGCGGCCCAGGCCCAGACCGGGGACCACCCCGCACCGCCCGACTGCCCGCCGGAGGGCGCCGCCGCCCGCGCCGCCGAGGCGCGCCGCGACGACCCCGGCATGCTCAGCGCCGAGCAGGCCGCCGACTACGACCAGCGGCTGCGCGAGGAGCTGCGCCGCCAGCAGGCGCCCGCCGAATCGGCCGCCGGGGGGACCGTGCCCCTCGTCGTGCACGTCGTCCACGCCGAGGACGGCACCGGAAACGTCGGCGACGGCACGGTCGAGCGGCAGGTCAACGTGCTGAACAAGGCGTTCTCCGGCGGGTTCGCCGGAGCCGACACCGGCTTCTCCTTCGATCTGCGCGACATCACCCGCACCGCCGACGACGCCTGGTTCGCAGACTTCACCTCCCACGCCGAGGAGGCCAAGGAGCGGCTGCGCCGCGGCGGCCCCGAGACGCTCAACCTCTACCTGGTCAACATGGGCGAGGGCGTGCTCGGCCAGGCGACGTTCCCGCAGGAGTACGAGAGCGCCCCCGCCAACGACGGCGTGGTGGTGGACTACCGCACCGTGCCGGGCGGCAGCCGGCAGAACTACAACCTCGGCTACACGGCCGTCCACGAGACCGGGCACTGGCTCGGCCTGTTCCACACCTTCCAGAACGGCTGCGAGCGGCCGGGCGACTACGTGGACGACACGCCCTACCAGCGGGAGCAGTCCAGCGGCTGCCCCGAGGACAGCGACACCTGCCCCCAGCGGGGCGCCGACCCCGTCCACAACTTCATGGACTACAGCGACGACCCGTGCCTGAACAACTTCACCCGGGGCCAGGCGCGGCGGATGGCCGAGCACTGGGAGGCCTTCCGCTCGGGCGGCCGCACGCAGGCCCGGCCGGCGCCGCCCGAGGGTCCGGGCGCGCAGGTCGAGCCCCGGACACCCGACGGGGCGCCCGCCCCGGCGCCCGCGCCGCCGGCCGGATAGCCGCACCGGCGGCGGGCCCGGCGAGGGGCACGGCGGCGCGCGGGCGGGGCCGAGCACCCGAACCCCTCGGGGGAGGGCGCTCAACCCCGCCCGCGCGCCGTCTCCGGGGGGCGAAGGGGCGCCCTTCGCCCCAGCCCGCGGGCTGGGCGCCCGGGGCGGGCGCGGCCCCCGGCCCTCGCCGGGTTCGGCGGCCGCCTCGGCCCGTACGGCCCCCCACCCCGTCAACCCCACCCGGTCAACCCCGACCGACCCCGCCGGACGCGGCGGACCGGTCGATCCGCCGCGCACCGCCGCCACCGCCGGCCCGCCCCCCGCACGGCAGCCGACGGCGACGGCCGCCGAACCCGGGCGCGGCCCGCCCGCGTCACACCGGGAGAGGCCCTCGCGCGGCAACGGCGGAACGGGTGCCGGGCCGGCCGCGTCGGAACGGTAGTGGCTTACCGTCCGTCCGGCCGGTGCCGCTCAGGACGACGCCGCCCGACGGTCCCCGCAGGGGACGGCGGACGCGCGTGTGCGCTGGGCCGGTTCCGGCGGCCGTGCGAGTGGCCTGTGCCCGGTATGGAATGGATTCAGCCATGGCAGTCCCCCCAGTGCCCCCGACACCCCCCGAACCCCCGGAAGAACCCGCCCCCCGCCACCAGGCCCCCGTGCCGTCCGGCCCCGCCGCGCCCCCGCCCGGCGCGCCGGACCGCCTACCGGTCGGGTTCAGCCCCCTGCGCCCCGACGACCCCGCCACCGTCGGGCCCTTCGCCCTGGTCGGCCGCGTCGGCGAGGGCGGCATGGGCGTGGTCTACGGCGCCCTGGACTCCGCCGGGCGGCGGACCGCCGTCAAGGTGATCAAGCCCGCCCACGCCCGCAGCCCCGAGTACCGCGCCCAGTTCGCCCGCGAGGCCGACCTCCTCAGCCGGGTGAGCGCCGAGTGCGCGCCCGCCTTCCTCGGCGCCGAGACCACGGTGCCCCGGCCCTGGCTGGCCACCGAGTTCGTCCAGGGCGGCTCGCTCAGCGACCACGTCGACGCCGAGGGCCCCCTCAGCGGGCCGGCCCTGGCCGCGTTCGCCGCCGGCACCGCCGAGGCGCTGGCGGCCGTCCACGCGGCCGGGATCGTGCACCGCGACGTCAAACCGGCCAACGTCGTGCTGTCCCCGCAGGGCCCGCGCCTGCTCGACTTCGGCATCGCCCGCGCGCTGGACGACCCCCGACCCGAGGAGGCCGTCTACGGCACCCCCGGCTGGGTGGCGCCCGAGCGGCTGGCGGGCCGGCCCGCCACCCCGGCCGCCGACATGTTCGCCTGGGGCGCGCTGGTGGCCTGCGCGGCCACCGGCCGGCGCCCTTTCGGCGGCGGCGACCCCGACACCCGCAACCGGCGCGTGCGCTCCGGGCAGGCCGACCTCGACGGCGTGCCCGAGGACCTGCTGCCGCTGGTGCGCCGCGCGCTGTCCGCCGACCCCGCCGAGCGGCCCACCGCCGCCGAGGCGCTGGCCGCCGCGCTGGAGATCGCGGGCGCGCCGAGCGAGGCGGCCGGCACCGAACCGCGCCGCCGCCTGCGGTCGCTGCTCACCGCCTCCTGGCAGGGGTTCGGCGCCACCGGGCGCGGCGCCGGGCCCTGGGTCGCGGCGGCCTCGCTGCTGGCCGTCTCCTCGGCCACCGCAACGGGCGGGATCGCCGGCGGCGCGGCCCTGGGCGGCGCCGCCGGGGGAGCGGGCGCGGCGGGCGGCGGAGCGGGCGCGGCCGGAGCCGCCGGAGCCGGGACGATCCTGGGCATGAGCAAGGGCATGGCGCTGACCGCCGCCCTGGTGACCGCCACCGCCGCCGTCGGCGGGGGAGTGGCCGCCGGGAGGTTCCTCGGCGACGGCACCCCCGCGCCGAGCGCCCAAGCGAGCCCCAGCCCCTCGGACTCCGGCGAGCCCTTCCCCCAGCGCGCGGCCTACCGGTCGGTCGAGTTCGTCTTCCCCGAGGACTGGACCGTGGAGCGCATCGAGGACGACTTCCAGACCCCCGGCAGCCCCACACCGGAGTTCGAGGAGTGGATCGCGGTCTTCCCCGGCGGCGGCTCCTGCGACGCCGACCTGACGTGGACCTACCCCAGCGCCGAGGGCTGCGAGCACGTCAAGATCCTCGGCCCGCTCGGTATCGCCCGCGGCGGCCCCGGCTGGGGGCCCGTCGACCAGAACACCTTCTACGTGCCCAGCGGCGACGTCGGCCCCTGCCCCGAAGGCGTGGAGCGGCTGCCCTACGACCGCGAGGCCGACGTCGATCCGCCCGAGGCCGAACTGGCGCCCATCGGCGCCCTCGACGCCTACCACAACGAGTTCCTCGTGCCCTGCCTGGCCACCCCCGGCTTCGACTTCGCCGCCTACCGCCAGCGCACCTGGCTGCTGCCGGAGTCGGAGATCCTGGTGGTGGACAACATCGGCGTTGCCGAACTGCCCGACGTCCTGGCCGCGGCCGAGACCGGGAACTAGGACGCGGCGGCCGGTCCGCGCGGCCCCGCGCCGCCGGTCCGGCCGCCTTCCGGCGCCCCGATAAACTCGGCCGCATGGCAGCGACCAAGACCTACCTCACGGGGATCCAGACCTCCGGCATGCCCCACCTCGGCAACTACATCGGCGCGATCCAGCCCGCGCTCGCCGCCGCGGACTCCAACGAGACGCTGTACTTCCTCGCCGACTACCACTCGCTGAACACGGTCAAGGACCCGGCGAAGCTGCGCGAGGACATCCGGTCGGTCGCCGCCACCTGGCTCGCCTGCGGGCTCGACCCGCAGCGCACCGTGCTCTACCGCCAGTCCAGCATCCCCGAGGTCTTCGAGCTGGCCACCATCCTCGCGAGCGTCACCGCCAAGGGCATGATGAACCGGGCGCACGCCTACAAGGCCGCGCGCGACCGCAACGAGGCCGCCGGCAGCACCGAACTGGACGCCGGCGTCAACATGGGGCTGTTCAACTACCCCATCCTCATGGCGGCCGACATCCTGGTGATGGAGGCCGACGTCGTGCCGGTGGGCCGCGACCAGGTCCAGCACATCGAGTACACCGCCGACATCGCCGGGGCGTTCAACCACCTCTACGGCGACACCTACAGCTTCCCGATCCCCGAGGGCTCCTACCCCGAGGGCCAGGGCAGCGTGCTGCCGGGCGTCGACGGCCGCAAGATGAGCAAGTCCTACGACAACCACATCCCGCTGTTCATGCCGGAGAACAAGCTGAAGAAGCTCATCCGGCGCATCCCCACCGACTCCACCCCGGTCGAGGACCCCAAGGACCCCGACACCTCGGTGCCCTTCCAGCTCCTCACCCACTTCGCCGAGCCCGAGCGCACCGACGCCGTGCGCAAGCGCCTGGAGGCCGGCGGCATGGGCTGGGGCGAGCTGAAGAACGAGCTGTTCGAGGTGCTCAACGCCCGCTTCGGCGGCATGCGCGCGCGCTACGACGACCTGATGGCGCCCGGCAGCGAGCTGGACGACGTGCTGGCGGCCGGCGCCGTGCGCGCCCGCGAGCGCGCCCGCGCCACCCTGGCCAAGGTGCGCCGCGCCGTCGGGATCGACTAGGGCGCAGGGCTTGCCCCAGCGCCCGCCGGCCCGCGCACGCGCGGCCGCGCCGGTGCGTGCGGCCGGGCCGCCGCGGGATTAGCATGGCCGAGCCGCGGCGGTTTCGGGCCCGGCCCAAACCCCGGCGGCACACCGGACGAATCCCGTCCGGCACCGCGTACCCGTCGCCATACCTCGCCACACGTCTTTCAGGGATACGGCATGACCACTCGACCGCGGCCGCAGGACGTCCCCGCCCCCCGCAGCGGCCCCGCGCCGCTGCGCGCGGTCGGCGCCGCCCTGCGCGGCCTGTCCCCGCACGCGTTCTTCATCGAGCGCGAGGTCGCCGGACTCGCCGAGGTCGTCCGGCCCGGCGCCGTCTGCCTGGACGTCGGCGCCGAGTACGGCCTCTACACCTTCACCCTCGCCGACCTGGCGGGCCCCGCCGGCGCGGTCTACGCCGTGGAGCCGCTGCCCGGCCCGGCGCGCTTCCTGACCACGGCCGCCAGCGCCCTGGGCGCCGACAACGTGCGCGTCCTGCGCCGCGCGCTGGCCCGCGAGGAGGGCACCGGCACGCTCAGCCTGCCGCTGCGCCGGGGCCTGCCCGTGCACGGCCGCGCCTACCTCACCACCGGCGCCGCCTCGCCCGGCCCCAACACCGAGTTCTCCGCCGCGCGCACCGTGACCGCGCCCGTCAGCACCCTCGACTCCCTCGCCGCCGAACTCGGCTTCGACCGCCTCGACTTCGTCAAGGCCGACGTGGAGGGCGCCGAACTCGCCGTCATCGACGGCGGCGCCGCGACCCTGGAGCGCCACCGCCCCGCCCTGCTGCTGGAGATCGAGGACCGCCACCTCGCCAAGTACGGCGCCCGCGCCGCCGACGTCGCCGACCGGCTGGCCGCGATGGGCTACCGGATGCGCGTGTGGGTGGCCCGCGCCTGGCGCGACGCCGACCGGGTGCGCGAGGGGCACCGCAACTACCTGTTCACCGCCGAGGGAGCCGACCGCCGCGCCTGAGCCGCACGGGCGCGCCCGCCCGCCCGGCCCGGCGGATCCGCCCGCCCCGGCCCTCCCGCCGCTCCCGGCGCCTCGCGCGCCCCGTCGGCCGCGCCGCGCCGGGCCAGCCGCTCGGCGCGCAGCACCATCTCCAGCTCGAACCGGTGGTCGGGGTCGCGCAGCCGGTCGCCGAACAGCCCCTCCACCTGCCGCAGCCGGTAGCGCACCGTCTGCGGGTGGACGTGCAGCCGCGCCGCCACCTCGTTGGCGTTGAACCCCGACTGCAGCCAGGCCAGCAGCGTGTCGGTGAGACGCTCGCGGCGGTCCGGCCGCAGGCCCCGCAGCGGCGCCAGCCGCGTCTCGGCCATCGCCGCCATCAGCTCGGGATCGCGCAGCAGCAGCACCGCCGCCAGGTGGTCGCGCCAGCGCACCACCCCCTCGCCGGGCACCACCCCCGCCGTCACCAGCGCCAGCGCCTCGCGCGCCCGCTCCAGCGACACCCGCGCCCGGGTCACCGCCACCGGCGGTCCGGCCGCCGCGTCCCAGTCGCGCAGGCCCAGGCCCAGCGTGCGCAGCCGCCCCGGACCCTCGGGGTCGGGCACCACCAGCACGGGGTCGGCCCGGTTGAGGTCGGCCAGCACGTCGGGCGGCAGCACGGGCGTCCGGGCGCTGTCGGGGTCGCGGGCGTGCAGCGCCACCACCGCCACCTCGGCGGGCAGCCGCCAGTGCGCCGCCCGCGCCAGCTCGGCCACCGCCTCGGGCGTGGGCGGGTCCTCGGCCAGCAGCAGGTTGACCAGGCGGCCCCGGCGCCGGCGCAGCTCGCCGGCCGCCTGCGCGCGGGCGCCGGCGTAGCCCTCCATCGCCGCGGCGGCGATCTCCTCCAGGAACAGGAACGCCGCCTCGGCCATCGGCCCGATGTAGCGGCGGGGGAACGCCGCCGGCTGGTCCATCTGGAGTTCGGTGATGCGCCGCCAGGCGATCACGGCGGTGGTGCGCATGGCGGTCTGCAGGCTGTCGAGGCTGCGCCCCTCGTGGGCCTCGCCCGCCCCCAGCGCGCGGAACCGCTCGCGCAGCTCGTCGCCGGGCGGGTCGGGCGCGCCGATGCGGTCCAGGAACGCGCCCAGCGCGTCGCGCACCGACACCCGCATGGCCTTCAGGTACACCTGGTCGCTGGGCCGGTCGTACTCGGCGATGCGCGCCTGGATGGCGGCCACGATCTGCTCGATGGTGTCGTCGAAGTAGGGGCGCAGCCGGTCGGCGATCTCGGGCGGGATCCCGGCGAGCGGGTTGGCCGTCCCGCCGGGCTCGACGGCACCCGGCGGCACGGGGCATGCGGAGTCCACACGAACCTCCAGACACCCCCGTCGCGGTCCTCCACCCAACGCTAGCCGCGGCGCCCGCGCGCGCCAGTGCCTTTGGCCACAAAGCCGCCGGCGCGGTGCTGTCACCGGGATGACAACACCGCGCCGCAACGGGCGGCCGCGCCGCCGACCCCGCCGGGCTAGGCCACGACGGGTTCGCCCTCCAGGACGACGCCGCGCTCGGCCAGGCCGGCCAGGGCGGCGTCGATGGTGGCGCGCGACACCCCCGCGGTGAGGCCGAGGAGCACGCGGGTGGCGAACCCGGCCTCGTCGGCGTCGACGGCGGTGGCGCGCACGCAGTGGTCGGTGGCGATACCCACCACGTCGACCTCGGTCACGCCGCGCTCGCGCAGCCAGTCCGCCAGCGGGCGGCCGTCGTCGTCGGCGCCCTCGAACCCGCTGTAGGCGGCGGAGTAGGCGCCCTTGCTGAACACGTTCTCGACCGCGCCGGTGTCGAAAGCCGGGTGGAACTGCGCCCCGGTGGTGCCCGCCACGCAGTGCGGCGGCCAGCTGTCGACGAAGTCGGGGGTGTCGGAGAAGTGCGAACCCGGGTCGATGTGGTGGTCCCGGGTGGCGACGATGTGGGCGTAGTCGCCCCGGTGGTCGGCGATGTGGCGCGAGACCGCCGCCGCCACGGCGGCGCCGCCCGACACCGCCAGGCTCCCGCCCTCGCAGAAGTCGTTCTGCACGTCGACCACGATCAAGGCCCTCATTGGCTCATTCCTTCCACTGTTCCACGGCCCGTGGAACCCGCCCGGCCGGTGCCGGGCGGACCCTCCCGGGGGTCTACCTGCCCCCTCGCGGCCCGGCTCAGACCTGGACGGGCTGGCCGAAGCGGGTGGGGATCACCGGCTCGCCGCGGGTCATGCGCCGCGCGGTCTCCGGCAGCTCGGCCACCGAGCGGGCGTGCCGCTCGCGCGCCTCGTCCAGCGGCTCGCGGCCCACCACCTCGCCGCCCGCGACCAGGTGCCGCAGCAGCGGGCGCACGCGCTCGCCGGGGGCGGGGTCGTCGCCGCGCTCCAGCACCAGTTCGGCCACCGCGGTGCCCGCGGCGTCCAGCTGCCGGAAGCCCCACTTGCGCCCGCCGCGGCTGGGCTTGCCCACCGACCGCTTGGCCACCGGCAGCAGCGGCCCGCCGGCGTCCTCGCCGGAGCGGGCCACGAGCTTGTAGACCAGCGACGCGGTGGGCGCGCCCGAACCGGTGACCAGCGCGGTGCCCACCCCGTAGCCGTCCACGGGGGCGATGGCCAGCGCCTGGATGGCGTGCTCGTCGAGGTCGCCGGTGACCACGATGCGCGCGGCCGAGGCGCCCAGGCCGTCGAGCTGGCGGCGCACCCGCGCGGCGATGTCGCCGAGGTCGCCGGAGTCGATCCGCACCCCGCCCAGCTCGGGCCCGGCCAGCTCCACGGCGGTGCGCACCGCCTCGTCCACGTCGTAGGTGTCCACCAGCAGCGTGGTGCCGGCGCCCAGCGCCGCCAGCTGCGCCTCGAACGCCGCCCGCTCGGAGTCGTGGACCAGCACGAAGGCGTGCGCGCTGGTACCCGCGGTGGGCACGCCGTAGCGCCGCCCGGCCTCCAGATTGGAGGTGGAGGCGAAGCCGGTGATGTAGGCGGCGCGGGCGGCGGCCACGGCCGACATCTCGTGGGTGCGCCGCGAGCCCATCTCGATGATGGGCCGCCCGCCCGCGGCCAGCGTCATGCGCGAGGCGGCCGAGGCGATGGCGCTGTCGTGGTTGTAGATCGACAGGGCGACCGTCTCCAGCAGCACCGACTCCGCGAACGTCCCCTCCACCACGAGGATCGGCGAGCCGGGGAAGTAGGCCTCGCCCTCGCCGTAGCCCCACACGTCGCCGGTGAACCGGTAGTCGGCCAGCCAGGAGAGGGTGGCGTCGTCCAGCCCGCCGGAGTCCGCCAGGTAGTCCAGGGCGCCGGTGTCGAAGCGGAAGCGCTCCAGCGCGTCGAGGAAGCGGCCGGTACCGGCCACCACGCCGTAGCCGCGGTTCTCCGGCAGCCGCCGGGCGAACATCTCGAACACCGCGCGGCGGTGGGCGGCACCGCTGCGCAGCGCGCCCTGCAGCATGGTCAGCTCGTATCGGTCGGTGAGCAGCGCGCTGCTGGGTTCATCGGTCATAGCGTGCAAGCCTAGTTTGTGTCTGTCGGTATCAAAATGGGGCGTCCGCTATGACACTGCCCACGAGAACACCCCCGCAACGGTGGGACAATGGAAGCCGCGGAGGGGCCGCGCCCGAGGGAAACCCGGAGCGCCCCCCGCGCGTTGGTCCGGGCGGACGCCCGCGCGGGCGGGTGCCCACCCCCGCCGCGCCGCGCCCCGGCCGGCGGACAACCCGAATTCAGGCCGCCACACACGCGGACGGAGGCAGGTGAGCCACCCTTGACAACGGCACCGGTCGAGCTGGAGCGGCCGGAGACCGAGGAGCACGTGCGGCCCGACCTCCCATGGGTCACGATCGTCTGGAACGATCCGATCAACCTGATGTCGTACGTCACCTACGTCTTCCAGGCCGTTTTCGGCTACTCCAAACGCAAGGCGCACGCGCTCATGCTCGACGTGCACCACAAGGGGCGCGCGGTGGTGTCGTCCGGCACCCGCGAGGAGATGGAGCGCGACGTGTCGATCCTGCACGAGTACGGCCTGTGGGCCACGCTCCAGCAGGACACCTGAGCCGGCGGCGCACCGGCGCGCCACCGGCCGGCGGGGCGCCGCGGACGCGGCGCCCCGCCCGGGCCCCGGCCGCGCCCCGCGCGGGCGCCCCACACCCAGCAGGCAACCCCACAGCAGGCGAAACGGCGGATCTCGCAGATGACCAAAGGCTTCCGTCCCGTGCGCGGCGGCGTGACCATCGACCTCGACGCCGACGAGGTCGAGGTGCTGCGGTCCATGGCCGCGCTCGTGCTCGACCTGGTCGAGCCGCCGCCCGAGCGCGACGAGTTCGAGAGCATCGTGGGGATCGGCACCAGCTCCACCCGGCCCGACGACCCCGTGCTGGCGCGCCTGTTCCCCGACGCCTACAGCGACGACGCCGAGTCCGCCGGCGACTTCCGCCGCTACACCGAGGACGGCCTGCGCCGCCACAAGCGCGAGAACGCCCAGGCCGTCGCCGCGGCGCTGCCCCCGCGGGGCGGCGGCCGCATCACCCTGGACCTCGGCGACGCCCACGCCTGGCTCAAGGCCCTCAACGACGTCCGCCTGGTGCTGGGCACCCGCCTGGGCGTCGAGGAGGAGACCTTCGAGGCCTACCTGCGCGGCGAGTACACCGTGCCCGAGTCCGAGGCCGTGGCCATGCACGTCTACGACTGGCTGGGCGGCCTGCAGGAGACCCTGGTGCAGGCCCTGTTCGGCGCGGGGTCCAAGGGCCGCCGCTGAGGCGCCCGCCGGCCGGCCCGCGCCGGGCAAGCCATACCCAGCGAGTGGGTATGGATAGCGCCTCGGCTAGGCTGAGCCCCATGCTGAGGATCAACCGCGCGCTCTATGCGCGGATCGTCGCCCACGCGCGCCGCGACCACCCCGACGAGGCGTGCGGGGTCGTGGCCGGCCCGATCGGCTCCGACCGCCCCGAGCGGTTCATCGAGATGGTCAACGCCGAGCGCTCCCCGACCTTCTACCGGTTCGACTCCCACGAACAGCTCAAGGTCTGGCGCGAGATGGACGACCGCGACGAGGAGCCGGTGGTGATCTACCACTCGCACACCGCCACCGAGGCCTACCCCTCGCGCACCGACATCTCCTACGCCTCGGAGCCCAACGCCCACTACGTCCTGGTGTCCACCCGCGACCCCGAAACCGTGGAGTTCCGCTCCTACCGGATCCTCGAGGGCCAGGTCACCGAGGAGCCCGTCGAGATCGTCGACGCCGACTGACCGCGCCCCCGCCGCGCCCCCGGCCCCCCGCGCGGCGGAATCAGCGGCGCGCCGCGCCTGTTGCACTGCACGGCGGGGCCAGGCGCGACCCGAGCGCGCTTGGGCCCGGTGCGGCGCGGCCCCGGGGCGAATCCCCGGCACCCCCGCGCGCCCGCGACCCAGCAAGACGCACACGCCCACACGCTTACGAAAGAGACGCACATGGCCATCGAGGTCCGCATCCCCACCATCCTGCGCAACCTGACCGGCGACGCCAAGGCCGTCGAGGGCGAGGGCGCCACCCTCAGCGAGCTGATCACCGACCTCGACAAGCGCCACCCGGGCCTGCAGGACCGCCTGGTCGAGGACGGCAAGCTGCGCCGGTTCATCAACGTCTACCTCAACGACGAGGACGTCCGCTTCCTCGGCGGCCTGGAGACCCCCGTATCCGACGGCGACACCGTCACCATCCTGCCCGCCGTCGCGGGCGGCATGCGCTAGCGCCATGCGATTCGACTCCCTGCTGGACTCCCTCGGCCGCACCCCGCTGGTGGGGCTGCCGCGCCTGTCCCCGTCGCCGGAGGTCCGGCTGTGGGCCAAGCTGGAGGACCGCAACCCCACCGGCTCGGTCAAGGACCGCGTGGCCTTCTACATGGTCGAGCAGGCCGAGAAGGACGGCCTGCTCTCGCCGGGGTGCACCATCCTGGAGCCCACCTCCGGCAACACCGGCATCTCCCTGGCCATGGTCGCCAAGACCCGCGGCTACCGCATGGTGTGCGTGATGCCCGAGAACACCTCGGCCGAGCGCAAGCAGCTGCTGGAGATGTGGGGCGCCGAGATCCACTTCTCGCCGGCCGAGGGCGGCTCCAACGAAGCCGTGCGGGTGGCCAAGCGCATGGCCGCCGAGCACCCCGACTGGGTGATGCTCTACCAGTACGGCAACCCGGCCAACGCCCGCGCCCACTACGAGACCACCGGGCCCGAGCTGCTGGCCGACCTGCCCGACATCACCCACTTCGTGGCCGGGCTGGGCACCACCGGCACGCTGATGGGCGTGGGCCGCTACCTGCGCGAGCAGCGGCCCGACGTCAAGATCGTCGCGGCCGAGCCCCGCTACGGCGAACTCGTCTACGGCCTGCGCAACCTCGACGAGGGGTTCGTGCCCGAGCTGTACGACGAGTCGGTGCTGACCACCCGGTTCTCCGTGCCCGCCGACGCCGCGCTGCGCCGCACCCGCGAGCTGCTGCGCAGCGAGGGCGTTTTCGCCGGGATCTCCACCGGCGGCGCGCTGCACGCCGCGCTGGGCATGGCCGACAAGGCGGTGCGGGCCGGCGAGCGCGCCGACATCGCGTTCGTGATCGCCGACGCCGGGTGGAAGTACCTGTCCACCGGCGCCTACGAGGGCACCCTCGAAGAGGCCGAGCAGCGCCTCGACGGCCAGCTCTGGGCGTAGCCGGCCCCGGGCGGCCCCGGGGCGGCCCGGGGCCCACCGGCGGTCCGCCCGCCGGGTCGGCGGGCGGACCGCCGACCCGGCGGCGCGACAAGGCGGGGGCCGCCGCACCCGACTGGAATCCCGTTCGGTTCAATGGTCCCCATGACGCGATTCGACACCGCGACCGCGGTCACCCCGACCGCCGAAGGACGCTACGCCGCCGACCTCGACCCCGGCTACCTCATCGGCAAGGCCATGAACGGCGGCTACCTCATGGCGGTCATGCAGCGCGCCGCGCTCGCCGCCTCGCCCCACCCCCACGCGGTGTCGTCCTCCTTCCACTTCCTGCGCCCCGCCGGCCCCGGCCCCGCCGAGGTCGAGGCCACCGTCCTCAAGAGCGGGCGCACCGTCACGACCGTGCGGCTCGACCTGCGCCAGGGCGACACGCTCGCGGTCACCGGCACCATCGCCACCGGCACCATGGACGGCGCGGCCCAGCCCGAGTACACGGTCGCCCCGCCCGCGGTGCCGCCCATCGGCGAGTGCCGCCGCTACGACCCCCGGATCGCCGCCCGGGCCGCGTCCTCCGGCGAGCCCACCGAGGAGCAGTACGCCCAGGCCACCAAGGACGTCGCCGACTTCACCGGCCGGGTCGCCCAGTACTACTCCGAGGACACCTGGCGGCGCTTCCGCGGCGCCGACCCCGAGCCCGTCCCCGAACTGCTGGGCCACGTCCACCTCGCCGAGGAGGACGGCGACCCCGTACCCGCCGACACCGCCCTGTTCCTGCCCCTGGCCGTGGACGCCCTGCCGCCGGTGGTCACCGTCTTCGGCACCTGGCGCTGGGCGCCCACCGTCGAGCTGACCTGGCACATGCGCGCGGTGCCCGAGCCCGGGCCGCTGGTGTTCCGCTCACGCGCCGACGTGGTGAGCGACGGCTGGTTCGACGAGACCGTCGACCTGTGGGACGTCAAGGGGCGCCTCGTGGCGCAGAGCCGGCAGCTCGCGCGCGGCGGCCGGTAACCCCCGCCGCCGGGGGACCGGAACCCCCTGCCCGTAATCCGCCGGTACGCACCGGCGGGCTATGCTTCGTTGCCAAATGTGAACAGGTCACATGTGACTCACGACGCGGGAGACGCGAGTCACATTCGGTACCACCTGGCGGGTCATTGGGGTAGACCCGTAACACGGAGCACACGCGCTGGCCCACCGCCGGATACATCGGAGTCACGCGCGCGTCTCCCCGGAGGCACCCCAGCGAGAAGGCAAAGCGACGTGCGACTCACCATCATCGGCTCCTCGGGCAGCTTTCCCGGCCCGGCCAGCCCCGCCTCCTGCTACCTGGTGGAGGCTGACGGGTTCCGGCTGCTGCTCGACCTGGGCAACGGCGCGCTCGGCATCCTGCAGCGCCACGTCGACATCTACGGCATCGACGCCGTCTACCTCAGCCACCTGCACCCGGACCACTGCTCCGACCTGTGCTCCTACTGGGTGGCACGAACCTACTCCGAAGGCGGGCCCAAACCCCGCATCCCCGTCTACGGCCCGCCCGGTGTCGCCCAGCGGATGGCCGACGCCTACGGGCTCGACCCCGACCCCGGCATGACCGAGACCTTCGACTTCCACGAACTGGCTCCCGGCAGCCTCGCCATCGGCCCGTTCACCGCGCACCTGAACCGCGTCAACCACCCGGTCGACGCTTTCGGCATCCGCCTGGAGCACCAGGGCACCAGCCTCACCTACAGCGGCGACACCGGCGCCTGCGACGAACTCGTCGGCCTGGCCGCCGGCACGGACCTCTTCCTGTGCGAGGCGTCCTTCCACGACAACCGCGACAACCCCAAGGACATGCACCTCACCGGCAGCGAGGCCGGCGACCACGCCCGCCGCGCCGCCGCGCGCCGCCTCGTGCTCACCCACCTCGTGCCCTGGAACGACGTCGAGACCACCCTGGCCGAGGCCCGCAGCACCTTCCACGGCCCCATCGACATCGCCCGCTCCGGCGCCGTGTTCGAGGTCGGCGGCGCCGCCCTCGAAACCGTCTAGCGCGGGCGCCCCGCCGTCAGCCCCGCTCGGTGCCGGCGGCGTCGCCGGCACCGCCGCCGGCCGCGCCCTCGTCCGCCTGCACCGCCGGGTCGCTCGTGCCGGTCGCACTGGGCGAGGCCTCCGGCGCGGCCGGCGGGTGCTCGGCCACCAGGCCGCCGGCCGTGGCGGTGACCGCCTCCAGCAGGTCGGCCGCCTCCACCCGCGGGGTGTTGGTCGTGGTCGACACCAGCAGCCCGGGCAGGTGCAGTTTCACGCCCGAGAACATCTCACCGGCGTCCCACTCGGCCACGCCGCCCAGGTCCGCCACCTCGTTGGTGACGAAGAACGCCGGGTCGCGCTGGGCCTGCACCGGCACGTGCCCCGAATACGCCACCAGGCTCTGCTCGGGCGCGAAGGTCACCATGACCACCTCGCTGCCCTCACTGGGGTCGAAGCCCGCCCACGAGCACTCCAGCCGGGTGTCGGTGCGCACCTCGGTGAACTCGGGCTCGGCGAGCCGGCCGGTCACGCCGGCCATCTCCTCCTCGATCCCGATGGCCGCGCACGAGGCGGGCAGCGGCATCGGCTCCACGCGCAGCGCGTCGACGTCCTGCTCCATCGGGCTGGGCGTGCCCATCGCCTCGGTGACCGGCCGCCCGCCGACATCGGCCCACTCCGGTGTGGGCGTGGCCTGGGGGGCGGAGGGCGACTCCTCGGACCCGGCCGAACCGGGGCCGGACGAGCAACCGGTGGCGAGGGCGGCGACGGCGAGCGCGGCGAGCGCCCACCGCGCCCGCGGCACGTCTCTCGAAACGAGTCTCATCGCTTGGGGACCTCTACCAGCCGGGGGTGCACGGGAACGTACGCGGGGGTTCGTCCGCGTCGCCACCCCCATGGTGTCACCTTCCGGAAGGAATCCGGCGCGCGGCGGGGTGACCGTAAGCCAAGGGAGACCTCCGGTGCACCCGGGCGCCACGCGGCCGACCCCCGCCCGTCGCCGCGGCCGGACGGCCGACGGGCACCGATAGGCTCTGCGCATGGCTCGACCCGACGGACGCACTCCGAACCAACTCCGGCCCGTGACGATCACCCGCAACTGGCTGCGCCACGCGGAGGGATCGGCCCTCATCGAATTCGGCGACACCCGCGTGCTGTGCGCCGCGAGCGTCGAGGACGGAGTCCCCCGCTGGCGGCGCGGCACCGGTGAGGGCTGGGTCACCGCCGAGTACGCCATGCTGCCCCGCTCGACCGACACCCGCGGCGCCCGCGAGTCGGTCAAGGGCAAGATCGGCGGCCGCACCCACGAGATCTCCCGCCTGGTCGGCCGCTCGCTGCGGGCCGTGGTCGACTTCAAGGCGATGGGCGAGCACACCATCACCCTCGACTGCGACGTCCTCCAGGCCGACGGCGGCACCCGCACGGCCGCGATCACCGGCGCCTACGTGGCGCTCGCCGACGCGATGAAGTACCTGCGCAAGCGCCGCAACCTCAAGAACAACCCGCTGACCGGCTCGGTCGCGGCGGTCAGCGTCGGCGTCATCCAGGGCCAGCCGCGCCTGGACCTCAACTACCTGGAGGACTCGGTCGCCCAGACCGACATGAACGTGGTGGCCATGGGCGACGGCCGCTTCGTGGAGGTGCAGGGCACCGCCGAGGGCGCCCCCTTCGACCGCGGCGACCTCGACACCCTGCTCGACCTCGCCCTCGCCGGGTGCGCCGAGCTGACCGAACTCCAGAAGAAGGCCCTGGCCGGATGAGCGTGGAACGTGTGCGGGTGGTGCTGGCCACCCGCAACGCCAAGAAGGTGCCCGAGATGCAGGCGATCCTGACCGGGGCCGGGATCGCGGCCGAGGTGGTCGGGCTCACCGAGTTCCCCGACGCGCCGGAGGTCCCCGAGACCGAGCCGACGTTCGCGGGCAACGCCCTGCTCAAGGCGCGCGCGATCGCCCGCCACACCGGGCTGCCGGCCGTCGCCGACGACTCGGGGCTGCGCGTGGACGAACTGAACGGCATGCCCGGGGTGCTGTCGGCTCGGTGGTCGGGCGGCTTCGGCGACGCCGCTCCGGACAAGGACGCGGCCAACCTGCGGCTCGTGCTCGACCAGCTCGCCGACACCCCCGAGGAGCGGCGCGGCGCGGAGTTCGTCGCGGCGGCGGCGCTCGCCGTGCCGGCGCGCGACGGCGCCGCCGTGGAGATCGCCCGTGAGGAGGTGGTCGAGGGCACCCTGCGCGGCCGCCTGCTGGACCACCCCCGGGGCGAGAACGGGTTCGGCTACGACCCGATCTTCGTCCCCGAGGGAGAGACCCGCACCACGGCGGAGATGTCGGCCGAGGAGAAGAACGCCATCAGCCATCGCGGCATCGCGTTCCGCAAGCTCGCGGAGCGGCTGCGGGAGGTTCTGTAGCCGCGCTCCCGCGCGGCGGTGCGGAGCCCGGCGCCCCGCGGGGGGCCGGGTGAGGGCTTGGCCAAAGCCCTGGCCTGGGGACTTGTCATGCGCGAGCCCCCGGGTTACAGTGGAGGGCTGATGCGGACGGGAGCCCATCGGAGCGGCACCTTCGGGGCCGCGGCGGTGGCGCACTTCCGCCCGTGTCGCCGCCTCAACGGAAAAACGGTTCGCGGCACTGTCCGCGGGCTTGTAACCTAGAGGAAGCACAGGCCGAGCCCCGAACATCCCCCCTGGGATGGGCGGTCGGCCGAGTCCCTCACAAAGTTCACGTGCGATGACCGCCCAGGCGGGCGTCGCGCGGCACTGGACGAGAGTCTCGCTCGAACACGGTGGACGGTTTGTTCCGCCACCGATGGGAGTGGGAACCCGAACCACACTGCGACGAAAAGCCGCTCGTGGCGGCGTCGTCGTGGATAAAGTGCGGTTACGTGGTGGACGCATTCGCGTTGTCGAAAGAACGAAAATCGTCGATTTGGCGGTTTGCCGGGCGCCTGATAGCGTGAAGACACAACAAAGCGGAAACGCGGAGATTGATCCGCCCCGTGGGGGAAGAGCCTTTGCGGGCCTGCCGATTGAGTGGGTTCGGGGTTTGTACCCGGTGAGCGGTTGCTTCTTGAGAACTCAACAGCGCGTGTATGACATTCTTTGTGCCATGTTTGTTTTGGCCCCGTTGAACACCCTCGGGTGTTCGGGGTTCCTTTGATGGGTCCGCCCTGTGTGGGTGGGCCGGTCAGGATTGAAGACCTTTAATGGAGAGTTTGATCCTGGCTCAGGACGAACGCTGGCGGCGTGCTTAACACATGCAAGTCGAGCGGTAAGGCCCTTCGGGGTACACGAGCGGCGAACGGGTGAGTAACACGTGAGCAACCTGCCCCTGACTCTGGGATAAGCCGGGGAAACCCGGTCTAATACCGGATACGACACCGGATCGCATGATCTGGTGTGGAAAGTTGTTTCGGTTGGGGATGGGCTCGCGGCCTATCAGCTTGTTGGTGGGGTAGTGGCCTACCAAGGCGGTGACGGGTAGCCGGCCTGAGAGGGCGACCGGCCACACTGGGACTGAGACACGGCCCAGACTCCTGCGGGAGGCAGCAGTGGGGAATATTGCGCAATGGGCGGAAGCCTGACGCAGCGACGCCGCGTGGGGGATGACGGCCTTCGGGTTGTAAACCTCTTTTACCACTGACGCAGGCCCCCATATCGGTGGGGGTTGACGGTAGGTGGGGAATAAGGACCGGCCAACTACGTGCCAGCAGCCGCGGTAATACGTAGGGTCCGAGCGTTGTCCGGAATTATTGGGCGTAAAGAGCTCGTAGGTGGTGTGTCGCGTCTGCTGTGCAAGTCCGGGGCTTAACTCCGGTTTTGCAGTGGATACGGGCATGCTAGAGGTAGGTAGGGGAGACTGGAATTCCTGGTGTAGCGGTGAAATGCGCAGATATCAGGAGGAACACCGGTGGCGAAGGCGGGTCTCTGGGCCTTACCTGACGCTGAGGAGCGAAAGCGTGGGGAGCGAACAGGATTAGATACCCTGGTAGTCCACGCTGTAAACGTTGGGCGCTAGGTGTGGGGGCTTTCCACGGTTCCCGTGCCGTAGCTAACGCATTAAGCGCCCCGCCTGGGGAGTACGGCCGCAAGGCTAAAACTCAAAGGAATTGACGGGGGCCCGCACAAGCGGCGGAGCATGTTGCTTAATTCGACGCAACGCGAAGAACCTTACCAAGGTTTGACATCGCCGGTAATCCATCAGAGATGGTGGGTCCTTTTTGGGATCGGTGACAGGTGGTGCATGGCTGTCGTCAGCTCGTGTCGTGAGATGTTGGGTTAAGTCCCGCAACGAGCGCAACCCTTGTTCCATGTTGCCAGCACGTGATGGTGGGGACTCATGGGAGACTGCCGGGGTCAACTCGGAGGAAGGTGGGGATGACGTCAAGTCATCATGCCCCTTATGTCTTGGGCTGCAAACATGCTACAATGGCCGGTACAGTGGGCGTGCGATGCCGTGAGGTGGAGCGAATCCCTAAAAGCCGGTCTCAGTTCGGATTGGGGTCTGCAACTCGACCCCATGAAGGTGGAGTCGCTAGTAATCGCGGATCAGCAATGCCGCGGTGAATACGTTCCCGGGCCTTGTACACACCGCCCGTCACGTCATGAAAGTCGGCAACACCCGAAACTTGTGGCCTAACCCTTCGGGGAGGGAGTGAGTGAAGGTGGGGCTGGCGATTGGGACGAAGTCGTAACAAGGTAGCCGTACCGGAAGGTGCGGCTGGATCACCTCCTTTCTAAGGAGTCTTTTCGAGTCGACAGTGTCTGGTGGTCGTTGTGGCTGCTGGTCTTGTTTGTCGGCGGACTCGTAAGTGGACCTGGTTGGTTCTGCCTGGCTTGTCTGGGTGGTTCTTTCTGGGATGGCATTGAGATGTTGTCACGCGCTGTTGGGTGTCTGAGGGGGCAACCGTTGGTTGTTTCCTGCTTGCCACCCTGATGAAGACCCGTGGTCTTGGTGTCGGAGGTTTTGGTCTCCGGTCCTTGGGGTTGTGGTTGGGTGTGTGGCTGGTGTTTTGATTTGTGGATAGTGTGCGCGAGCATCTTGTATCTGTGGTGGCCAAGTATGTGTGGCATACGGTGGATGCCTTGGCACCAGGCGCCGATGAAGGACGTGGGAGGCCGCGATAGTCCACGGGGAGTTGTCAACCGAGCTGTGATCCGTGGGTGTCCGAATGGGGGAACCTAGCCCGAGTTGTGTCGGGTTGCCGCTGCCTGAATGTATAGGGCGGTTGGTGGTGACGCGGGGAAGTGAAACATCTCAGTACCCGCAGGAAGAGAAAACAATAGTGATTCCCTGAGTAGTGGTGAGCGAAAGGGGATGGTGGCTAAACCGCGGGCGTGTGATAGACGGCAGTCGTTGCGTTCGTGGGGTTGTGGGGCGTGTCTGTACTGGGTCTGCCGGCCTGGTGTGGGGTGTGTTCTGTTAGCTGAAGCCGTTGGGAAGCGGCGCCGTAGTGGGTGAGAGTCCCGTAGGTGAAGGCAGGGCATGTCTCATTGGATGCGTTCCCGAGTAGCGCGGAGCCCGAGGAATTCCGTGTGAATCTGGCAGGACCACCTGCTAAGCCTGAATACGTCCTGGTGACCGATAGTGGACGAGTACCGTGAGGGAAAGGTGAAAAGTGCCCCGGTGAGGGGTTGTGAAATAGTACCTGAAACCGTGTGCTGTCAAGCCGTCAGAGCTCTGCTTTGGTGTGGGGTGATGGCGTGCCTTTTGAAGAATGAGCCTGCGAGTCGTGGTGTGTGGCGAGGTTAACCCGGGTGGGGTAGCCGTAGCGAAAGCGAGTCTGAATAGGGCGTTGAGTCGCATGCTGTGGACCCGAAGCGGGGTGATCTACCCATGGCCAGGGTGAAGCGGAGGTAAGACTTCGTGGAGGCCCGAACCCACCAGGGTTGAAAACCTGGGGGATGAGCTGTGGGTAGGGGTGAAAGGCCAATCAAACTCCGTGATAGCTGGTTCTCCCCGAAATGCATTTAGGTGCAGCGTTGTGTGGTGCTCCCTGGAGGTAGAGCTACTGTTTGGCTGATGGGCCCGACAAGGTTACTGAGGTCAGATAAACTCCGAATGCCGGTGGAGTGGAGCATGGCAGTGAGACTGCGGGGGATAAGCTTCGTAGTCGAGAGGGAAACAGCCCAGATCATCAGCTAAGGCCCCTAAGTGTGTGCTAAGTGGGAAAGGTTGTGGAGTTGCTGAGACAACCAGGAGGTTGGCTTAGAAGCAGCCATCCTTTAAAGAGTGCGTAATAGCTCACTGGTCAAGTGATTCTGCGCCGATAATGTAGCGGGGCTTAAGTACACCGCCGAAGCTGTGGAGCCTGCACGCGAGTGTGGGTTGGTAGGGGAGCGTCGTGCGTCCGGTGAAGTTCCAGAGTGATCTGGGGTGGAGGGTGTGCGAGTGAGAATGCAGGCATGAGTAGCGATACCGGAGTGGGAAACTCCGGCGCCGATTGACTAAGGGTTCCTGGGGCAGGTTAATCCGCCCAGGGTGAGTCTGGACCTAAGGCGAGGCCGACAGGCGTAGTCGATGGATAACGGGTTGATATTCCCGTACCCGTTTGTGCGCGTCCATGTTGATAGCCCTGATGCTAACCGGGCGTGTCTGGGGTTGGGCCTTCGGGTCTGGCCTTGTGGTGCGTCTGGGATCCGATGGGTGTGTAGGCAAGTGATGGGGTGACGCAGTGGGGTAGCTCTACCCGGCGGTGGTTGTCCGGGGGTAAGCGTGTAGCCCGGGGTGTTGGTAAATCCGTGCCCTGTGAGGGGTGAGGCGTGATGCCGAGCCGTTTTTGGTGAAGTGAGTGATCCCGTGCTGTCGAGAAAAGCCTCTAGCGAGTGCGCAGGCGGCCAGTACCCGAAACCGACGCAGGTGGTCAGGTAGAGTATACCGAGGCGTTCGGGTGAACCGTGGTTAAGGAACTCGGCAAATTGTCCCCGTAACTTTGGGAGAAGGGGAGCCCTGTCTGGTGATCAGGCTTTGCTCTGTGAGCTGGGTGGGGTCGCAGATACCAGGGGGAAGCGACTGTTTATTAAAAACATAGGTCCGTGCTAAGTTGTAAGACGCTGTATACGGACTGACGCCTGCCCGGTGCTGGAACGTTAAGAGGACTGGTCAGCCCTTTTTTCGGAGGGGTGTCGCTGGGAATCTAAGCGCCAGTAAACGGCGGTGGTAACTATAACCATCCTAAGGTAGCGAAATTCCTTGTCGGGTAAGTTCCGACCTGCACGAATGGCGTAACGACTTCCCCGCTGTCTCAACCGCGGGCCCGGTGAAATTGCAGTACGAGTAAAGATGCTCGTTTCGCGCAGCAGGACGGAAAGACCCCGGGACCTTCACTATAGCTTGACATTGGTGTTTGGG
Source organism: Streptomonospora nanhaiensis (assembly GCF_013410565.1). Lineage (NCBI taxonomy): Bacteria > Bacillati > Actinomycetota > Actinomycetes > Streptosporangiales > Nocardiopsidaceae > Streptomonospora > Streptomonospora nanhaiensis. The sequence continues at coordinate 2,402,101 of NZ_JACCFO010000001.1, read as the reverse complement.
ATGGTTTGTGTAGGATAGGTGGGAGCCTGTGAAGCTGTCACGCTAGTGGTGGTGGAGGCGTTGGTGAAATACCACTCTGGCTGTTTCGGGCATCTAACCTTGGGCCGTGATCCGGTTCGGGGACAGTGTCTGGTGGGTAGTTTAACTGGGGCGGTTGCCTCCTAAAGGGTAACGGAGGCGCCCAAAGGTTCCCTCGGCCTGGTTGGTAATCAGGTGGTGAGTGTAAGTGCACAAGGGAGCTTGACTGTGAGACGGACGTGTCGAGCAGGTGCGAAAGCAGGGACTAGTGATCCGGCACCGGCGTGTGGAAGTGGTGTCGCTCAACGGCTAAAAGGTACCCCGGGGATAACAGGCTGATCTTCCCCAAGAGTCCGTATCGACGGGATGGTTTGGCACCTCGATGTCGGCTCGTCGCATCCTGGGGCTGGAGTTGGTCCCAAGGGTTGGGCTGTTCGCCCATTAAAGCGGCACGCGAGCTGGGTTTAGAACGTCGTGAGACAGTTCGGTCCCTATCCGCTGCGCGCGTTGGAGACTTGTGGAGGGCTGTCCCTAGTACGAGAGGACCGGGACGGACGAACCGCTGGTGTGCCAGTTGTTCCGCCAGGGGCATGGCTGGTTGGCTACGTTCGGGAGAGATAACCGCTGAAGGCATCTAAGTGGGAAGCTTGCTCCGAGATGAGGTCTCCTGCCCTGTTGTGGGGGTAAGGCTTCCAGTTGATGACTGGGTTGATAGGCTGGTGGTGGAAGCGTTGTGAGGCGTGGAGCTGACCGGTACTAATGGGCCGAGGGCTTGTCCGCCATGGATGCTGGGTGTTCGCGCACACTGTTCATTGTTTTTGGTTTTCCCTGGGCCTGCTTTGTTGGTGGGTGTGGGGGTTGGGTTTGCGGTGGTTATGGTGGGAGGGTCACACCCGGTCTCTTTCCGAACCCGGTCGTTAAGCCTCTTTACGCTGATGGTACTGCCCTGTTGTGGGGTGGGAGAGTAGGTTGCTGCCGCAATTCACTTTGGGGGGACTCCTGTATAAGGAGTCCCCCCTTTTTTTGTGTCTATTTCGACGCTGCGGAACGTCCGGATTCCGCCGGCCCCCTGCCTCGGCGCTGAGCCCGGCCAGGCCACGATGGGTTTGGCGAACACCCACGGTTACCCACTCCGCTGGATCGTCACTTTCTGTGGTGGATTGGCGACCCTTGTGATGTCGGCTGCACCTTTCGCCGGCTGTCCGCGTGGTAAGGCGGGCAGAGGGGGCGGGTATCGTGTTGAGCGGGCGTCAGCAACCTCCCCCGTAGCGCCGAACTTAACAAGTTCGTGTTGAACGATTCGGCCTGTTCAGGCGTCTTATTCACGAGTGATGCAAGTCGGGCGATTCGAGAGTGCCAGGGGGCAGCCAACTGAGTGACAGCACCGACGGCGACGGTAAGAGCACACCGCGCCACCACACCGAAACGCCCGATGACGATGGTCGTACAACGGGGGAAGCCGCGCGCGGGGACGGCCCCGCTGGGCGCGATTCTGGCAAAGAGATCGACGACCGTGTGAGCAGACACGATGGTGCCTCGATGATGAACGAGAGTGACGACACCTCCCGGAAGAAGGACGAAGACCTGCCGCAGCAGCCCTCGGCCGACAAGGGGGAGGCCGCGGAGCGGCAGCCGGTCGAGCAGCCGGAGGCCGAGGCGGGCGCCGAGCGGGCGTCCGCCGGTTCCGCGCGCCCCGGCGAGCCCGGTGCCGACCCCGCCGAAGGCGGGCCGGGCGCCGGCCCCGCTTCCGGTTCCGCTGCCCGCGGCGACGACGCCCCGTCCTCCGGGTCCGCGGCCGCCGCGGACACCGAGAAGCCCGCAAAGACCGCGGAGCCGGACGAACCGGCCGCCGGCGCGGACGAGTCCGCCGGCGCGGCCGCCGCCTCGGCCTCCGGGGCCAGCGCCTTCAAGGACAGCGGCAGCTTCTTCCGTGACCGGGTCGCCCGCAGCCTCGCCGAGCAGGGCTTCGACCTGGGCGGCGACCGCAGCGCCTGGCGCGCCCCCGCGGAGACCCCCGCCGACGAGCCCGCGCAGGCGGGGCCCGCCTCGCCCGAGGCCGACGACGCCGCGGCCCCGACCGCCGACCCGGCCCCCGTCGGCGAGTGCGGCTCCGGTGAGCCCACCGCCTCCTACTACGAGGAGGACCCCGGCGCGCAGAAGCCGTTCTACGCGGAGTACGACGAGGACTCCGGTGCCGAGGGCGAGCCGCGGCGCTCGGAGACCGGCCCGGCGGAGAAGGCCGGTACCGACCAGGGCGCCGACACGGTCGAGGCCCCCCTCGCCCCCGAGCTGCCGGGCCCCAGCGCCTCGGCGCCGGGCGAGCCGGACGCGGCCCCCACCTCCGCAGCCCCCGCTTCGGGCGCCTCGGCCGCCGCTGTCGCGGGAACCGCCGCCGAAGGCTCCTCAGCGTCTTCCGCATCCTCCGCCTCCTCCTCCCCGGAAACCCCCGCCTCCTCCGAAGGCTCCTCCGCTTCCTCCGCCGACCCCGCCGCCTCGGCCGCGCGCTCCGAGGGCGCCGACGATCCGCAGACCCAGCGCCGCACCCCGACCTTCCAGCCCCCGGAGGAGCGGACCGTCCAGTCGCCGTACCTCTCGTCCGGCGACGACACCGCCCCCGGCGGCGGCGCGGACGAGGCGGCGCCGCCGACCGCGCCCTCCGCCGAGTCGCGGAGCGAGCCGCCCAAGCGCTCCAGCGTCGCCGACGCCTTCAAGCCGTGGCCGGGCGCCCGCAACGCCGGCGCGGCCGGTGCCGCCGGAGCGGCGGGCGCCGCAGCTGCCGCCGGAGCGGCCTCCGCGGGCCAGGGCGGCGGGGCGGGCCTTCCCCCCACCGGCGGGTCCGGTGGCGCGGGTACGCCCGGCGGGCCCGGTGACGGCTCCTCCGGCGGTACCGGCGGTGCCGGTGACCCCGGCGATCAGCCGCACTCCGCCCGTTCGGGCGGCGGCGGCATACCGCTGCGTCCCGGTCGGGGACCGCGCAAGCCCAAGGGCGCCGCGGGTCCCGCGGGACCCACGGGCCCCAAGGGCCCGAAAAAGCGCGGCAACGAGCTGAAGCCCAAGAAGCCGCTGTGGTGGCGGATCACCCGCGTCGGCCTGGTCGGCGTGGGGCTCATGGCCGTGCTCGTGCTCGGCGGCTTCGGGATCGCCTACGCGACCATCCCCGTGCCCGACGTGGCCAAGCAGGAGGCCGTCGACCAGGGCTCCACCTTCTACTACGCCGACGGCGAGACGCAGTTCGCCGAGCGCGGCGTGGACCGCGACCCGGTCGACTACGACCAGATCCCCATGCACGTCCAGGACGCGGTCATCTCGGCCGAGGACCGCGACTACTGGACCTCCCCGGGCGTCTCGCTCACCGGCACCATCCGCGCCGTGTGGTTCACCGTCACCGGCCAGCAGGTGCAGGGCGGCTCCACGATCACCCAGCAGTTCGTCCGCAACTACTTCGAGGGCGTCAGCCGCGACCAGACGATCTCCCGCAAGCTGCAGGAGATCATCATCGCGCTGAAGGTCGACCAGTCCCCGGACATGGACAAGAAGTGGGTGATGGAGCAGTACCTCAACACCATCTACTTCGGCCGCAACGCCTACGGCATCCAGTCCGCCGCCCAGGCGTACTACCACAAGGACGTCGGCGAGCTGACGGCCGCCGAGGCCGCGTTCCTGGCGGCGGCGATCCAGCAGCCGACCCTCTACGGCCAGGCCGACAGCAACACCACGCCCGAGATGGAGCAGCGCTGGCAGTACGTCGTCGACGGCATGGTCGAGACCGGCTCCATCAGCGAGGCCGAGGCCGGTGAGATGGAGTTCCCCGAGCCCAAGGCCCAGCGCCCCGCCAACAGCACCGACCTGAGCGGGTACAAGGGCTACATGCTCCAGCAGGCCATCAAGGAGCTGGAGGAGCTGGGCTACACCGAGGACAACATCAACCGCGGCGGCTACAAGATCATCACCACGTTCGACCAGGACCTGATGGAGGCGGCGCAGGAGGCCGTCGAGCAGTCGGTCGACGTCGACGCGATGCCCGAGGGCGTCCAGGCCGGGCTGACCGCCATCGAGCCCTCCACCGGTGAGGTCGTGGGCTTCTACGGCGGCAAGGACTACATGGAGAACCAGTACGACAGCGCGTTCAACGGCTCGGCCCAGGCCGGGTCGTCGTTCAAGCCCTACGTGCTGGCCACCGCGCTGGAGAACGGCTACAGCCTGAACAGCGTCGTGGACGGCAGCTCGCCCATCACGGTGGAGGGCAGCTCCATCGCCAACTACGGCGACGCCAGCTACGGACCGATGACCCTGGTCGACGCCACGCGGGAGTCGCTGAACACCGGCTACGTGCAGCTGGCCCAGGAGGTCGGGGTGGACAACGTCCGCCAGACCGCCTACGACGTCGGCATTCCCGAGTCCATGATCAAGGACGAGCAGGTCGTGCCGACGATCGCGCTGGGCGTCACCAACGTGCGCCCGATCGACCAGGCCAGCGGGTTCGGCACCTTCGCCAACGGCGGCGAGCACATCGAGGCCCACGTCGTGCGCGAGATCGTCAACAAGGACGGTGAGAACGAGCGCCCCGAGCCCGAGCGCAACCAGGCGGTCAGCGAGGAGACCGCCGCCAACGTCAGCTACGCGCTCCAGCAGGTCGTGACCGGCGGTACCGGTACCTCGGCCGCGCTGCCCGACGGGCGGCCGGTGGCGGGCAAGACCGGCACCACCGACAACTACGTGGCGGCGTGGTTCGCGGGCTACACACCGCAGCTGTCCACGGCGGTGGGTGTCTACAACGGCAACAACCAGCCGTTCTCCATGCCCGGCTGGGGGTCGCTGACCGGCGGTTCGCTGCCGGCGACCATCTGGCGGAACTTCATGACCCAGGCCATGGAGGGCAAGGACGTCAAGGAGTTCCCGGCGCCCGACTACGGCGGCCAGGTGCACGACCTCGCGCCGGACGTGGCCACCCCGGAGCCGGGGACCTCCGCGCCGCCGTCCCCGGTGGAGCAGGAGGCCCGGCCCGAGGAGACCGAGCCCGTCCCGCCGCCGGAGCCCGAGGTGCCCGAGACCACGCTCCCCGAGGAGCCGGAGTTCCCGCCGCCGTTCACACCGCCGGCCGACCCCGGCTCGGAGCCGCCGCCGCCCCAGTAGGCGGCGGCCGGGGGCGGCCGTCCCGGCCGCCGCCCGGCCTCGGCGCGCACGCCGCGCACACCGCACACGACTGCCCGGTCCCCGTTCGCGGGGGCCGGGCAGTCGTGTGCGGGGGGCGGTGGATGTGGGGGTGCCGGAGCGCCGGGACAGGACGAAGGAGCGGCGGGCCGGGCGCGGCCCCGCTAGCGCACCAGGGCCGGGCAGCCGCAGCCGGCGGGCTCGGGGTCGGCGGCCACCGGCGGGTGGGCGGTGAACACCCGGGCGCCGGGTGTGGTGGCCGACAGGGCGTCGGCGGCCAGGATGACGGCGGCCGAGGTCCAGGTGCTGCGCTCCACCGGCCAGCGCACGTCCTCGGCGAACTGGTAGCCGGTCCAGTAGGCGCCGTCGTCGGTGTCGCGCAGGTGCTGCATGTCGGCGAGCAGCGCGGTGGCGCGCTCGGTGTCGCCGACGGCGGCCAGGGCGAGCACCAGTTCGCAGGTCTCGGCGCCGGTCACCCAGGGCTGGTCGCTGACGCAGCGGATGCCCAGCCCCGGCACCACGAACGTGTCCCAGCGGTCGGCCAGCCGCCGAAGGGCGGCCTCGCCGCGCACCGCGCCGCCCAGGACGGGGTAGTACCAGTCCATGGAGTAGCGGGAGCGGTCGGCGAAGACCGACTCGTGCTCGGCGACCAGGTGGCCCAGCCGGGCGGCGGCCAATTCCCACTCGGGCTGGGGGCTGCCGAGCCGCTCGCCCAGCGCGGCGCCGCAGCGCAGGCCGTGGTGGATGCTGGCGCAGGCGGTGAGCAGCGCGTGGTCCCCGGCGCGGCCGGCGGAGTCGCGCGCCCAGCGGATCTCGCCGCGCTCGGTGCGCAGGCCCAGCGCGAACTCCACGCCGGCGCGCACGGTCGGCCACAGGGCGGCGGCGAACGCGGCGTCGCCGGTGACGAGGAGGTAGTGCCACAGCCCCACCGCCGGGTAGGCCGCGTGGTTGGCCTCGCGCAGCGGGCTGGCGGGGGTGTTCTGGCGGAGCTTGGCGGGCCAGGAGCCGTCGGGGAGTTGGACCGTGCCCAGCCACCGGTAGGCGCGGCGGGCGGCGTCGGTGTGGCCGGCGGCGGTGAGGGCCATGGCGCACTCGACATGGTCCCAGACGTCGGTGTGGCCGCCGGGGAACCACGGGATGGCGCCGTCGGGCCGCTGCGCGCCGAGCAGGTAGCCGGCCGAGGCCAGGACGTCGGCGGCGGTGAGCACGCCGGGGAGTTCGGGCACGGCGCCGGCGCGGTGCGCGGGCGCGCCGGGGAAGTCGGGCGCGGTGCGGGGTTCGGCGCGGCTCATCCGCGGCGCCCGGCGTCGGCGAGGGGCTTGCGCACGTAGACCACGACGCTCTTGCCGATGGCGGGGTTGAGGAGGCGTTCGGCGGTGCGGGTGAGCGCGGGGGCGCGCATCATGTCCCACACCAGCAGCCGGTGGTAGGCGGCGGCCAGGGGGTGGTCGTCGTTGGAGGGGCCCACGGCGCACTTGATCCACCAGTAGGGGGAGTGGAGGGCGTGGGCGTGGTGGTGGGGGCCGACGGCGAACCCGGCGGCCTTGAGCTTGGCCTCCAGTTCGGCGCGGGTGTAGATGCGGATGTGGCCGCCCTCGTTGGTGTGGTACTCCTCCGACAGCGCCCAGCACAGCCGCTCGGGCAGCCAGCTGGGCACGGTCACGGCGGCGATGCCGCCCGGGCGCAGCACCCGGTACAGCTCGGCCATGGCGGCGGTGTCGTGCGGGATGTGCTCGAAGATCTCGGCGGCGATGACGCGGTCGAAGGCGCCGTCGTCGAAGGGCATGGCCAGGGCGTCGCCCTTGACGGTCTCGGCGGTGGCGTCGGCGGGGGCCTCGCCCTCGGCGCGCATGGCCGCGAACATGTCGGCGACGGCGGCGAGGTCGTTCTCGTTCTGGTCGAAGGCCACGATGTCGGCGCCGCGCCGGTAGACCTCGAAGGCGTGCCGGCCGCCGCCGCAGCCGAGGTCGAGGACCCGGTCGCCGGGGCCGACGGGCAGCAGGGTGAAGTCGACGGTGATCAGTGCTGGCTCCTTGGGTTCGTGCCGGTCACGGTCGGGGCGCGCCCGCGCGGCGCGGCGCGGCGGCGATGGCGGCGGCGTACTGGCGGGCGGTGGACTCGGCGACCGCGCGCCAGGTGAAGCGCTGCTGGACGCGGTTCCAGGCGGCTTCGCCCATGGCCGCGCGGCGGTCGGGGTCGTCGAGCAGGTCGGCGATCGCGGCGGCCAGCTCCTCGGGGTCCCCGGGTGTGGTGAGGCGGGCGGCCTCGCCGTCGGGGCCCACGACCTCGGGGATGGCGCCGGCGCGGCTGGCGACCAGGGGGGTGCCGCAGGCCATGGCCTCGACCGCCGGCAGGGAGAAGCCCTCGTAGAAGGACGGCACGACGGCGACCTCGGCTTCGGCGAGCAGGCGGGCCAGGGCGGTGTCGTCGATGCCGCTGACGAAGGTGACGCGGTCGCGCAGGCTCAGTTCGTCCACGAGGCGGTCGGTGGGGCCGCCGGGGGTGGGCCGGCTGACCACGGTGAGGGTGACGTCGCGTTCGGTGGCGAGCTTGGCGGTGGCGCGCAGCAGGGTGGCGACGCCCTTGAGGGGGCTGTCGGCGCTGGCCACGCAGACGAGCCGGCCGGGCACCCGGGGGGTGTCGGCGTGGGGGCGGAAGTAGCGGGTGTCGACGCCCAGGGGGACGATCTCGACGGCGGAGCGGCGCACGCCGAACTCGCGGACGATGTCGTCGGCCGAGGAGCGCGAGGGCACCAGGATGGGCCGGACGCGGCGGGCGACCCGGCCCTGCATGCCCACGAAGCTGTACCAGCGGCGCTTGGTGAGGCGCTGCCAGCCGGTGGCCTGCTCGACCTCGATGCGGCGGTCCACGGTGATGGGGTGGTGGATGGTGGTGACCAGGGGCAGGCCGGCGGCGGGGATGCCGAGTTGGCCGTAGCCCAGGGTCTGGTTGTCGTGGACGACGTCGAACTCGGCGGCGCGGCGGCGGAGTTCGCGCAGCGCCCGCAGCGAGAAGGTGAGGGGTTCGGGGAAGCCGGCGGTCCACATGGTGGTGACCTCCAGCACGTCGATCCAGTCGCGCCACTGCCGCAGGGGCGGGGTGGTGAAGGGCGCCTCGTCGTTGTAGAGGTCGAGGCTGGGCACCTTCTCCAGGATCACGCCGGGGTCGAGTTCGGGGTAGGGCTGGCCGGAGAACACGGTGACGCGGTGCCCGAGCGCGGCGAGCTCGCGGGAGAGGTGGCGGACGTAGACGCCCTGGCCGCCGCAGTGCGGTTTGCTGCGGTAGGACAGGAGCGCGACGCGCAGGGGGCGGTCGGAGTGCGGCATGTATCTACCCCATCGGCTGCGGTGTGGCGGGTGGCTGCGAGGTGTGCGGCTGCCCGTGGGCGGGGAGGGCGGAGCGGGCGCGGTGCGGCGGGTCCCTCGGGCAGGGTCACTCGTTCACCTCGTTCGTCGCTCGCGCGGTGGCCGCCGCGGGTCGCCGGGGCGAGACTGCGCCGCCGAGCCGGGTGTCGTGCGCGCCCGCATGTTACCGCCCAGTCAGTTTAGTGCGTGGCCGTTTGCCCCGTGGTGTGTGCTTCCTTCCAGGATGATCGGTGGCCGCCGCGCGGCGGGCGGCGGGGTGGGTCGGTGAGGCGGGGCCCGCGCGCGGGGGTCAGGGGCGGGCGGGTGCGCGGGGGGCGGTCCAGCCGGGGGTGCCGCCGGGTGCGTCGCGGCGGCGGGCGCGGCCCCGGCGCTCCAGGGTGCGCAGGTGGGCGGCTGTCTCGGCGGCGGCCATGCGGCGCGCCAAGGTGCCCATCTCGGCCCAGGGGCGGGCCCAGGGCAGGCGGGCGCTGAGGTCCCACAGGGTGGCGGGGCGGGCGTCCAGGAGGGCGGCGAGGCGGTCGAGTTTGTCCTCGTGGTGGGCGGCGATCTCGGCGGCGCGCGCGGCGGGGCCGGTGAAGCGGTGCTCGTGCGCGGGCAGGGCGCGGGTGGCGGGCACCGCGTCGAGCCCGGTGAGGGAGTCCAGGTAGGCGCTCAGCGGGTCCTCGTCGGTGTCGAGGGTGTAGAGGCCGAGGTGGGGGGTGATGCGGGGCAGGACGTGGTCGCCGGTGAAGAGGACGTCGGCGTCCTCCAGGTGCAGGCAGATGTGGCCGGGGGAGTGGCCGGGGGTCCACACGGTGCGCAGTTTGCGCCGCGGCAGGTCGAGGAGGTCGCCGTCGGCGAGTTCGCGGTCGGGCGGGGCGGGCGGCGCCATGCGGGGCGGGGCGGCGCGCAGGCGGGCCACCTCGTCGGGGGAGGCGCCGGCCTCGGCCATGCGCTCGGCCTGGAGGTCCCGGTGCTCCTCGGGGGTGTGGGCGCGCAGGCGGCGCACCAGGTCCGCGTCGGCTCCGTGCATGGCGATCCAGGCACCCGAGGCGGCGCGTACGCGCTCGGCCAGGCCGGAGTGGTCGGGGTGGAAGTGGGTGAGGACGACCCCGTGGACGTCGGCGACGCCGGTGCCGATGGCGGCCAGTCCGGCGGTGAGGGCGCCCCAGGAGTCCTCGTGGGGCCAGCCGGCGTCGACCAGGACCGGGCCGCGAGGGCTCTCCAGGACGTAGACCAGGGTGTAGCCCAGCGGGTTGCCCGGGATGGGCACCGGAACGCTCCACAGGCCCTCGCCCAGGTCCTCCACCGGTGGTGTCGCGCGCACGGCCGCCCCTTCCCCTTGAAACCAGAACCGGATTCTAGAGGGCCGTGGCCGGGCGAGTTCCGGCCGGGGCGGTGGTAGGGGCGGCGGCGGTCGGTGGCAAGACAAAGTAGAACACATTACAGCGGGATGTCGGGCGGCCGGAAGGCACACCGCATATCGGCCGGTGCGTCGCCCTAACATCGTGTAATGAGGTCTTCTCCACAGTTGTCGCGAGCTGAATTGGTGAGCGATCCTTAGATAACGTGTTCTCGCACGGCGTTCAGGTCTGAACGCCGCACGCCCGCTCCCGTGCGGGGCCGCGCCCACGGTTCCGCCGGAGTCCGCGGCGCCGGGCCCGCGGGCACCGACACCGCACGCCGGGCGGACGACGACGATGGGAGAGGCAGCGTGGCGGTCCAGGCGCCGATCGGAGTGCGGTCCCGAAGCCAGAACCAGCGCCGCAAGCGGATTGTGCAGACAGCGGCGGCCCTGGCGCTGCGCGGCGGCGTGGAGGCCATGCAGATGCGGGCGGTGGCCGAGCGCGCCGGTGTCGCGCTGGGCACCCTCTACCGCTACTTCCCCTCCAAGATGGACCTCGTGGTGGCCGTGGTCACCGAGGAGTTGGACCTGCTGGAACGCAGCATCAGCCGCCGCCCTCCCGGTGCCGAGACCGCCGCCGGGCGCGCCGTCGACGTGCTGATGCGGGCCACGCGCGGACTGATGCGCGAACCCGAACTCGCCGACGCGCTGGTGCGCTCGCTGATCATGGCCGAGGTCAAGACCGAGTTGGGCCCGCGCATCACCGACCTGCTGTGGCGGGTGGCCACCGAGGCGCCGGTGCCCCTCCACGACGGCGACCCCGCCGAGCCCGCCGCCCACCCCGACCGCGAGGACCCCGCCTACGTGCGGGTGGCGTCGCTGTCGAGCATCTGGATCTTCGAACTGCTGGAGGTCCTCAAGGGCGACCGCGACATCGAGCGGGTGCGCGAGCGCCTGGAGATCGCGGCCGAGCCGCTGCTGGCCGTCTGCGACCAGGACCGTGTTCCGGAGGCCCGAAAGCCCGAGGAAACGCGGAATTAACCTCGGGCGGTGCGGCCGGGTTTCGGGGTATTCGTTCTCCCGGCCGTTCCGGGCCGCTTGCTAGAACGCGTTCTCGCGGGCGCGCGGCGGCGCCGGGCCGCCGTTTCCCGGCGGGCCCCTGCGAAGGGCGTTGGCGCAGGTCCGGGCGTACGCGGGGGCGGTTTCCGGGGAGACCGGGGAGCGCTACCGCTCGGGTGCGGTGGACCCGCCGAGCAGCCCCAGCAGGCCGCCGACGAGTTCGGAGAGCGGCCCCCGCCGCCCGGGCTCGGATCCGCCGTCCGAATCCCCTTCGCCGTCTTCGCCGCCGGGCTCCTCGGTGTCGTCTCCGCCGCCCTGCTCGGGCTCACCGCCGCCCTCGGGCGCGGCCGCGCCGCCGGAGGCGGGCGGGGCGCCCCCGGCCCAGCCGGGGCCCTCCGCGCCGTCGCCGCCGCCGGCTTCAGCCGGGGGCGGCTCGGCCGCCGGCGCCGAGGGAGCGGGGGGCGCCACCGTCTCGGCGGGCACCGGGGCGGATGAGGGCGCGGGCGGCCCGGGGCCGGTGTCGGGTTCGGCGGTGGCGTCGGCGGACCCGGCGCCGTCGTCCACGGGGGAGCCGGTGCCGGGCGGCGCGGGCAGCCGCGCGCCGGTCACCGCGTCGCTCCCGCCGCCGCGCACGGCGGCCACCCCGCCCCACAGGCACAGCACGACGGCGACGGCCGCCACCGTCGCGGTGAGCGCCCGGGGCCGGCGGCGCCGCGCGGTGCCGCCGCCGGTCTCGTCGGTGTCCGGGGCGGGCCGGGCGAGGGCCTCGGCGCGGGCGGGCACGGGCACGTCGCGGGTCGTCACCCGGTCGCGGGGCAGCGCGGCGGCGGACTCCCGCGCGCCGTCACCGCCGTCAGCGCCCTCGCCGCCGTCGGCGGCGGGCGCGGCGGCCGGCGCGGCGGCGCCGGCCGCGGCCGTGCGGTCGCGGTGCAGCGGGAAGCCGTCGGCTCCCAGCGGCGCCAGCGCGTCGGCCGCCGCCCGGCGCTCGGCGCCCTTCAGCGGGGAGGCGCAGTCGTGCAGCACCCGCTCGCGCAGCGCCCGGGGCGGGGCCGGGGGCTCCAGCAGGGCCAGGACGTCGCGCACCCCGCGGTCGGGGCCGCGCCCGGCGGCGTCGCCGGGCGCGAGCCGGTGGCGCACCAGCAGGTCGGCGGCGTGCAGCACGGCGGTGCGGCACAGGTCGGCGGCGGTGTCGGGGCCCAGGCCGGCGACGCGCGCGATCTGGGCGGTGGGCACGTTGTGCCGCAGGTACAGCTCCAGCAGTTCGCGGCGGCTGGGGGGCAGCAGCCGCGACAGCTCCACCGCCGCGCGCTCGCGGGGCATGACGGGCAGCCGGGCGTAGGGCGACTCCGCGCAGAACCCCCGCCGCCGGGCGGCGGCGCGCACCAGCGCGAACAGCCACGGGACGAGGTCGTCGTCATCGGCGAGCGCGCCGATGTGGTGGGTGGCGGCCAGGAACGCCTCGTGCACCGCCTCGGCGGCGGGATCGGGCGCGCCGGGGTCCTCGGCCGGGCCCAGCAGCGACCAGCAGTACCGGTACAGGCGGGTGGCCAGCAGGTCGTAGCACCAGCCGTGCCTGGTGCCCCGGCGCAGCGCGTCGGCCATCTCGGCGGCGGGCACCGCGCTGTGGCGGCCCGCCGCGCGGCGGCTCGCTGAAGGCCCGCCGGAGCCCTCGGCCCGGTCGTCGGTGGAATGCGCGGTCACGGCCCCTCCCCAAAAGCGCGACACGCACCGGCCCAGCTGCCCGCATCGGGCGGATAGGCCGGAGTTGTCCGGTAACGCTAGCGAGCGGCGCGCGACATTGCCCGGTACCCGGGGCAGTTGCCGCGCGAAGGTAAGGGTTTTGTTACCCCGCAGGGGAGGGTGCGTACCGGAGCGGGGTGTCCGACGTCGCCCGACGTGCGTGGCCGGTCCCGGACGGCGAGGTGAACGGCCCGCGCGGCCCTGCTGGTGGACTCCTGCCGGGAGGGGGGACGCCACGCTCCGGTTCACCGGGGCGGACGCCCGGTACGCCTATGCGGCCGACGACGCCCGGACCCACGGGGACTGCGTCGAGACCGCCCGGGCGGGCTCCGGCGACGAGCTGAACGCCTCGATCCCGCTGGACGCGATCGGCGCCGGAGAGCGGTTCTGCGTGCTCGACCTGTACGACACGGGCGCGATCGACGCCGACCTGGTCACGGTCGAGGAGGTGGACCCGGCCGAGGGCACCCTGACGCTTGGCTTCACCGCCTGGGGAGACGCGTGAGGGCGGCCCGGCCCTGCGCGCCGGGCCGCCCTCCGCGACGGCCGCGCGGCTACTCGCCGCCGCGCGAGGGCGAGCCGATGGCCACCATGCGCTCCACCGAGCGGCGGGCGCGTGCGGCGGTCTCGGCGTCCACGGTGATCTCGCCGGTGCCGTGGCGCAGGGTCGCCAGCAGCTTGTCGGCGGTGATCATCTTCATGTAGTGGCACTCGGCGCGCGGGTTGACCGGCTCGAAGGTGGTGGTGGGGTTGGCCGCGCGCAGCTGGTGCAGCATGCCGGTCTCCGTGGCGATCAGCACCTTGCCGGCCGAGGACTTCTCGGCGGCGCTGAGCATGCCGCCCGTCGACAGCACCTTCACCCGCTCCTGGGGCACCGCGCCCGAGCCCACCAGGTACAGCGCCGAAGTGGCGCACCCGCACTCGGGGTGCACGTACAGCTCGGCCTCGGGCTCGGCCGCGACCCGCTCGCGCAGGGTGTGGCCGTCGATCCCGGCGTGCACGTGGCACTCGCCCATCCACACGTGGATGTTGTCGCGCCCGGTGACCCGCTTGACGTGGGCGCCGAGGAACTGGTCGGGCAGGAACAGGATCTCCCGGTCCTCGGGGATGGACCGGATGACGTCGGCGGCGTTGGAGGAGGTGCAGCAGACGTCGGACTCCGCCTTCACGGCCGCCGAGGTGTTGACGTAGGCCACCACGACCGCGCCGGGGTGCTGGGCGCGCCAGGCGCGGACGTCCTCGGCGGTGATGGTGTCGGCCAGGGAGCACCCGGCCGCCAGGTCGGGCAGCAGGACCGTCTTCTCCGGGGAGAGGATCTTGGCGGTCTCGGCCATGAAGTGGACGCCGCAGAACACGATCGTGCTCGCGTCGACCTCGGCCGCCAGGCGCGACAGCGCGAGGGAGTCGCCGGTGTGGTGGGCGACGTCCTGGATCTCGGGCCGCTGGTAGTTGTGCGCCAGGATGACGGCGTCGCGCTCGCGGGCCAGGCGGTGCACCTCCTCGGCCCACTCCTGCCTGCTCATGGTGTCGGCGACGGCGGTGGGAGCTGTCATGACCGTGTTCTTCCTTCCAGAAAGACGTCCGGTGATCCGGTGTCCGTGTCCGGACGCCCTGCGCGGGTGGCGGGGATCCGCCCGCATCCGGTTTTTGTCTTGCAGGCTAAAACTGCTGACAGCTTAACATGGGGTGTCATGGAGGGGACAGGGGCAGCCCGCGCACACCGCGCCGGCCGCGTCAGGGTGCCGGGCGCGCCGGGCCCCGCGCGGGCCGCGCGCACGGGCACCACGAGCACCACGACCAGGAAGACGGGGACCCCATCGGCACCGGGCGCGAGGGCACGCGGGTGAACGCACACGACACCACGGTCGAGGGGGCCGCGCCGCGCGCGCCCGCTCCGGCCCCGGCGGGCGCCGCGCACGAGGTGCTCGCGGTGGTCTTCCAGATCCGCCAGGACCGGCTGAGCGTGCTGCTGTGGCGGCGGGCGCGGCCGCCGTTCGAGGGCCGCTGGTCGCTGCCGGGCGGGCGGCTGGGCGCCGACGAAGGGCTGGACGACTCCATCCGCCGCCAGCTCGCGCAAAAGGTCGACGTGCGCGATCTCACGCACCTGGAGCAGCTGGAGACCCGGGGCGACCCCTGCCGCCACCCCCAGGGCCGCATCCTGGCAACGGCCTACCTGGGCCTCGTGCCCGCCGACATCGACCCGCTGGTACCCGCGGACACCCGGTGGCACCCGGCCTCCGACCTCCCGCCGATGGGCTTCGACCACGCCGCCATCGTGCACTCCGGCCGCCGGCGCCTGCGCGCCAAGCTGTCCTACACCAACGTGGGCTTCGCGCTGGCGCCGCCGGAGTTCACCATGTCGCAGCTGTCGCGCTACTACCGCGCGGCCCTGGGCCACGACGTCGCGGCAACCAACCTGCGCCGGGTGCTGCTGCGGCGCGGCCAGATCGAGGAGACCGGCCGCTTCGTGCCCTCGGGCCGCTCGGGCGGCCGCCCGGCCGCACTCTTCCGCTTCCGCGCCCGGCGCCTGGAGATCACCGACGCGTTCGCGGTCCTGCGCCCGCCGGGCGGCGCCTAGCGCCGGCGCCGCCCGGCGGGGGCCTCAGCCGCCGCTCGCGGTGCGGTCGGGGGAGCCCGCACCCGGATCGGGGTCGGCCTCGGCATCGGCGAACAGCAGCACGGGCTCGGCGAGGATGTCGCGGCCGGCCTCGCTGCGGTAGATCTCGTCCACGCTGCCGAACCGGGCGCGGGCGTAGTCGAGCCCGAGCAGGGCGGCCGCCCCGCGCACCGAGTCCTCGTCGGGCCCCTCGACCTCCAGGAAGGTGGGCAGGCCCGGCCAGGTGTCGAAGTCGAACACGACCTCGCCCAGGCGCCACTCCTCCCGGTCGTTCTCCTGGTAGCGCGCCTGGCGCAGGCCGACGCGCTCCAGGATCTCGGCGACGGCGCGCGGGTCGCCGACCTCGGTCTCGACCTCGGTGGTGCCGTCGATGGCGGTGGCGTCGGTGACCTGCTTGAGGGTGAGCGTGGACCGGGTGCCCTCGTCCCGCAGGCGCACCCACGCCCCGGCTTCGAGGGCGCCGCCCTCGAAGATCCGGCGGGTGAACCGGGTCCGGGGGAACACCCGGACGGCGCCGAGCCCCTCCAGTCTGGTCCGCAGGTCGGCGGTGTCGACGGCGAGGAACGTCGCCTCGTACTCGTGCTGCATGCGCTGGTCTCCCGTGGTCGCGGCCGAGGGTTTGGACCGCGCCGGCGCGCCCCCGGTTCCCGCCGCCGGCCGTGCTCCGGGGCCCCGCTCCCGAAAGGAGCCCGACTCAGCCGCTGAACAGGACGAAGGACAGGCACGCCCAGGCGGTGACCCCCGCCACCGTGGTCCACACCGCCCAGGGCGCGGGCTCGTACTCCTTGGCGCCGATCCTCTCCCCGGCGGCGCTCCGGCGGTTCAGCTCCCTGAGCCCGCGCCGGGAGGCGAACAGCGTCAGCGACAGCATGGCCAGTGCTCCGCCGAGCGAGAACAGGATCATGTGCGCCGGCTCCCCCTGGGCGACTCCACCGCCGATCCCGGCCGCCGGCGGGAGCACGGCCCACAGCAGCGGTGCCCGCTGCCGCCAGGTGACGGTGACGGCGCAGTAGCCGAGCGAGAAGGCGGCGGCGCCGAGGACGAACACGGCGACGGCGAGCGCGGCGGGCGGGGACGGCATGAGCGGACCTCCGGGTTGTGCGGCCCCCGGGGAGGCGGGCGGGTGCCGGGGAGCATCCTCGCAGGGGCGGGGTGACGGAGGACGTCCGCGTCCCCGCCTCCCCGGCCGCCGGCTGTGTCGCCCGGTGCCCCCGGTGCCCCCGCGCCCCGCGGGGATCACACCGGAGCGGGCAGCCGGTTTGTCGCATGCCCGTGTTAGCGTCCCTTTTGTGGCGATTCGCAGTGTGGTGTTCGACGTCGGTGAGACGCTGGTCAACGAGGACCGCATCTTCGAGCGGTGGGCGGACCGCCTGGGGGTCCCCCGGCTGGCCTTCTTCGGGCTGATGGGCGCCGTTCTGGCCGAAGGCCGCCAGCTGACCGAGGCGTTCCGGCTGGTCAAGCCCGGCTTCGACCTGGGGTCCGAGTGCGCGGCCTGGAAGGCCGAGGAGCCCGAGTCCCTGCGGGAGAACTTCGACGCCGACGACCTCTACCCCGACGTGCGCCCGGCCCTCGGCGCGCTGCGCGGCATGGGCCTGGGGGTCGTCATCGCGGGCAACCAGCCCAGTTCGGCCGCCGCCGCGCTGGCGGCCATGGACCTGCCCGCCGACCAGATCCACGTCTCCGACGACTGGGGCGTGGCAAAGCCCGACCCCGCGTTCTTCGCCCGCGTCGGCGAGGTCGCCGGCTGTCCGCCCGCCGAGATCCTCTACGTCGGCGACCGCCTGGACAACGACGTCCTGCCGGCCAAGGCGGCCGGCATGCGCGCCGCCCTGCTGCGCCGGGGCATGCTCGGCTACCTCCACGCCGGGCGCGCGGAGGCCGCGCGCGCCGACGTCGTCCTCGACGGGCTCGACCAGCTGCCGGGGTGGATCGCCGAGCACGGCTGAACCGCGCGCGCCGTGCGGCGCGGCGCGGTTTGGAGCCGGGCTGGACGGGTACCGCTTACCGGCGCGACGGACCTGCGCAATCGACCGCCAAGCAGGCGAAGACCCGCCAAACCACACCATCACCGGCCCGACCCGTCCGAGCCGTTCCGGCTCCGCGCCCGGCACCGGCCCACCGCACCGCCGCAGCCCGACGGACCACGACGCCCGCCCCGCGGACCGCCCGAGGAGACACCAGCACGCCATGATCACCTTCGAGGGTGTAACCAAGCAGTACCCCGACGGCACGGTCGCGGTGGACGACCTCAACCTCACCGTGCCCACCGGCAACACCACGGTCCTGGTGGGGTCGTCGGGCAGCGGCAAGACCACCGCGCTGCGGATGATTAACCGGATGGTCGACCCCACCGGCGGCCGGGTCACCATCGACGGCCAGGACGTGCGCGGCCAGGACCCGCCCGTGCTGCGCCGCTCCATCGGCTACGTCATCCAGCAGGCCGGCCTGTTCCCGCACCGCACGGTCGCCGACAACATCGCCACCGTGCCCCGGCTGCTGGGCTGGCCGAGGTCCCGCGCCCGCACGCGCGCACACGAGCTGCTGGAGCTGGTGGGCCTGGAGCCCGAGCACGCCCGCCGCTACCCCCACCAGCTCTCCGGCGGCCAGCAGCAGCGGGTGGGCGTGGCCCGCGCGCTGGCCGCCGACCCGCCGGTGCTGCTCATGGACGAGCCCTTCAGCGCCGTGGACCCCGTGGTGCGCGCCGGCCTCCAGGACGAGCTGCTGCGGCTGCAGGCCGAGCTGCACAAGACCATCGTGTTCGTCACCCACGACATCGACGAGGCGGTCAAGCTCGGCGACAGCATCGCCGTGCTGCGCCCCGGCGGCCGGCTGGCCCAGGTCGCCACGCCCGAGCGGCTGCTGGCCGAGCCCGCCGACGACTTCGTGGAGTCCTTCGTGGGCTACGACCGGGGTGTGCGGCGGCTGTCGTTCTTCCCCGCCCGCCACCTGCGGCTGCGCACCGATGTCATCGTCACCGCCGACCAGACCGCCCAGGAGGCCGGCACGCTCGCCCGGCGCCTGGGCGAGCCCTGGCTGCTGGTCGTCGACTCCGGGCGCCGGCCGCTGGGCTGGGTCGCCGCCGAGGCGCTGGCCGCCACCGAGGGCCACCGCACCCTGGGCACCCTCGACCTGGTGGGCTACGGCCACGTCTTCACCGTCTCCACCGACTCCCTGCGCGCCGCGCTGGACGCCGCCGTGCTGTCCCCGGCCGGGCGCGCGGTCGGGGTGGCCGACGACGGCACGGTGCGCGGCGCCGTGGCCCAGACCGAGCTGGGCGCGGCCATCTGGGCGGTGGGCGGCGACGACGAGCCGCCGGCCCAGGACCGCGCCGGCGGGCCCTCGGCGGCCGAGCGGGCCGCGGCGCGGGGCGGCGCCCATGAGTAGTGAGGCGGCGGCCGCGGAGCACCCCCTGTGGGGCTGGGCGGTGGAGAGCTGGAGGTGGGGCTGGGCCAACCTGGACGACCCCGTCGCCCCGCTGCTGGGCGAGCACCTGCTGCTGTCGTCGGCCGCCATCGCCATCGGCCTGGCGGCGGCGGTCCCGCTGGGCCTGCTCAGCGTGCGCTACCGGGTCCTCTACCCGCCGGTGCTCACCGGCGTGAACACGCTCTACGCCGTGCCCTCGCTGGCGCTGTTCTTCCTGCTGCTGCCCTACACCGCCTTCTCGCCGTGGACGGCCATCCTCCCGCTGGCCCTCTACACCCTGGCCATCCTGGTGCCCAACGTGGTCGACGGCCTCACCCAGGTGCCCGACCACGTGCGCCAGGCCGCCGTCGCCATGGGGTTCGGCCCGCTGCGGCGGCTGCTGCTGGTGGAGCTCCCGGTGGCGCTGCCGGTGATCATCGCCGGGCTGCGCGTGGCGTCGGTGGCCACGATCAGCATGGTCAGCGTGGCCTCGCTGGTGGGCCTGGGCGGCCTGGGCGGGCTCATCACCGACGGCTTCAACCGCGACTTCGCGGCGCCGGTGGTGGTGGGCATCGTGCTCTCGGTGCTGCTCGCCTTCGCCGCCGACGGGGGCCTGGTGCTGCTCCAGCGCGCGCTGACCCCCTGGGCCCGCCGCGATACCCGCCCCGGCCGCCGCCGGCGCGCCGCCGACCGGGCGGCCCGCGCCGCCGCCGCGCCCCGCACCGCCGCGCCGGAGCCCGAGGAGGCCCCGTGAACATCGTCGCCGCCGTCGCCGACTGGTTCGCCCAGCCCCAGCACTGGCAGGGCCCGGCCGGGATCTGGGCGCGCCTGGCCGAGCACGTCTACTACTCCGGCCTGGCGCTGGCGCTGTCGGCCCTGCTGGCCGTCCCGCTGGGACTGCTCACCGGGCACACCGGCCGCGGCGGGTTCCTCGCCATCAGCCTGGCCAACTTCGCCCGCGCGCTGCCCACCATCGGCGTGCTGACCCTGGTGGTGCTGGGCCTGGGCCTGGGCGTGGTGCCGGTCCTGGTGGCGCTGGTGGCCCTGGCGGTGCCGCCGATCCTGGTCAACACCTACGAGGGGGTCCGCGGGGTGGACCCCCGGCTCAAGGACGCCGCCGCGGGCATGGGCATGCGCGGGGGCGAGGTCCTGTGGCGCGTGGAGGTCCCGCTGGCCATGCCGCTGATCCTGCTGGGCCTGCGCACCGCCGCCATCCAGGTGGTGGCCACCGCCACCATCGCCGCCTACGTGGGGATCGGCGGCCTGGGCCGGTTCATCGTCGACGGCCAGCGCCAGCAGTTGATCGAGCAGATCCTGGGCGGCTCCGTGCTGGTGGTGGCGCTGGCGCTGGCCGTGACCGCCCTGTTCGCGCTGCTGCGCCGGCTCGTGGTGGCCAAGGGCCTGCGCGTCCCGCCGACCGGGGCCGCCCGTTGAACCGCCCGCCCCCTCGACCCCGCCCGCACCAACCCGTCACGCACGCTCACGTCGTACACACAAGAAGGTGGATCATGCGCAACCCGACGCGTCTGGCGATCGCCGGAGTACCCCTCGTCCTGCTCCTGGCCGCCTGCGGCGGCGGCGAGGACCCCTACGCGCCCTCCGGCGAGGGCGGCGGCGGGGGCGGGCCCATCGTGGTGGGCTCGGCCAACTTCCCCGAGAGCACCCTGCTGGCGCAGATCTACGCCCAGGCACTGGAGGCCGAGGGAATCGAGGTCGAGACCCAGCTCGACATCGGCAGCCGCGAGGTCTACTACGACCAGATCGCCGAGGGCAACCTGTCGGTGTTCCCCGAGTACAACGGCGCCCTGCTGTTCCACCTCGACCCCGAGGCGACCTCCGGCGACACCGAGGCCACCAACGAGGCGGTGCGCGCGGCCCTGCCCGACAGCCTGGAGATCCTGGAGTCCTCGCCCGCCGAGAACAAGGACTCCATCACCGTCACCCGCGAGACCGCCGAGGAGGAGGACCTGGAGAGCATCGCCGACCTCGCCGACGCCGCCGGGGACATGACCCTGGGCGCGCCGGCCGAGTTCGAGACCCGCACCCAGGGGGTGCCGGGCCTGGCCGACGTCTACGGCGTGGAGTTCGGGGAGTTCCGCCCGCTGGAGGGCAACCTGCTGGTGGAGGGCCTGCGCGGCGGCGACGTCCAGGCCGCCAACCTGTTCACCACCGACCCGGCGTTCACCTCGGGGGAGTTCGTCGCCCTGGAGGACACCGAGAACCTGTTCGGCTCGCAGAACGTGACGCCGCTCATCAACGCCGAGGCGGTCGACCAGGAGGCCCGCGACGTGCTCAACGCGGTCTCGGCCGAGCTGACCACCGAGGCGCTGACCGAGCTGGACTCCCGGGTGCAGGTGGACCACGAGGAGGCCGACGAGGTGGCCGCCGACTGGCTGGCGGAGGCCGGCCTGGCCTGAGCGGACGCCCGGACACGGACGGCGCCGTACCGGTCCCCTCGGGGGGCGGTGCGGCGCCGTGGTACTACGTGCGGTACTCGGTTCCGGTTCGGTGTCGTGGCGGGCGCGGCCGTGGCCGCGATCGAGGGCGGGGTCGCCGGCGGCCGGGGAACCTCAGAGGATCATGGCGAGGACGAGCCCGACCACCAGAATCCCCAGCGCCGTGTAGAAGCCATCCATACCCTCCATTGGACGACGCGCCACGGCCCGCGCGGAACTAGCCCGCACGCACAGATTGAGGTTACGGCCGGAACGCGAAGGGTTATCTCTAGAGAAAGTTTGAGCTAGCCCAAAGTGCGGTATCGCCCGCCGAACCGCAGCAGCGGACCGGCCTGGTCGGCCCGCCCCCGGCCCACGTCGGGCAGCCCGGCCACCTCGGCGATGTAGAGCACGTGGTCGCCGGCCGGCACCCGCTGGGCCACCACGCACTCCAGCGCCGCCACGGCGTCCTCCAGCACCAGCGCGCCGGTGCGCTCGCCGCGCCGGTGCGGCTCCTCGGCCAGCAGCAGGCGCGCGCTGGGCCGCCCCTCGGCGGCGAACCGCCCGGCCAGCGCCCGCTGGTCGGCGGCCAGCACGCTCACCGCGAACGCGCCCTGGGCGTCGAGCACCTCGCACAGGTAGCTGTGCGCGGCCAGCCCCACCAGCACGCTCGGGGGGTCGGCCGAGACGGAGGTGAAGGCGCTCACCGTGCTGCCGATGTCGTCGCGGTCGTCGCGCACCGTGAGCACGGTCACCCCGGTGGCGAAGCGGGCCATGGTCTCGGTGTAGGCGGCGGGGGCCACCGAGGGGGCCGCCCCGCTCACCGGACCTCCCACCGCTCGGGCATCACCAGCGGCGCGCCCTGCGGCCACCCCGCCAGCACCGCCAACTCGCCCAGCAGGCCGTGCGCGGGGACCAGGCCGGAGCGGGGCGCGGCCGCGCGGTCCTCGCTGGAGTCGGCGGGCACCAGCCGGTCCCAGGCGCCGCCCGTGGGGAAGGCGCGCAGCCTCCCGCCGGGCAGCCCGGCCTTCTCGCGGGCGATGCGCACCGCCGCCGGGAGGCCGCCCAAATCGTCGACCAGGCCGTGTTCAAAGGCGTCGCGCCCGGTCCACACCCGGCCGCGCGCGACCCGGTCGACCTGCTCGGGGGTCAGCCCCCGGGCCGCGGCGACCTTGCCGGTGAAGTCGGCGTAGACGTCGTCCAGCAGGGCGTTGACCCGTTCCCACTCCGACTCGCTGAACCCGCGGTCGGTGCCGAACATCGCGGCGTGCGGCCCGCCGTCGACCCGCTCGACCGCGATCCCCAGGCGCTCCAGCAGCCCGGTGAGCACCGGCTTGCCGCTGTAGACGCCGATGGAGCCGGTGATGGTGCCGGGCCGGGCCACGACGGCGTCGGCGCCCAGCGTGACGTAGTAACCGCCGGAGCCGGCGACGTCGCCCATCGAGGCCACCACGGGTGTGCCCGCCTCGCTGGTGAGCCGGACCTCGCGGCGGATCAGGTCGGAGGCCACCGCCGAGCCGCCGGGGCTGTCGACGCGGAACACCACGGCCCGCACGTGGGGGTCGCGGCGGGCCGCGCGCAGGGCCGCTGCGACGGTGTCGGCGCCCATGGTGGCGCCGCTGAGGGGGGAGCGGCGGCTGCGCCCGGAGGTGATCATGCCGGTGGCGGTGATCAGCGCGATGTAGGGGGCGGGGCGGGCGGCGGGCACGCGCTCGGCCACGGCGGCGCGGTGCCGGTAGCGTCCCACGTAGAGCAGGCGCGCGCCGCCGTCGCCGCCGGGGGAGGAGCCGGGGTCCGCGCCGCCCCGCTCGGACGCGGCCGAGCCGCCGGATCCCCCCGAGCCGCCGGAGCCGGCGCCGTGGCGGCGCCGCAGGTCGCCGTAGACCTCGTCGCGGTAGGCCAGCCGGTCGACCAGGCCCGCCTCCAGCGCCTCGGCGGCCAGGAACGGCCCGCGCTCGATCAGCTCCCGCACCCGGTCGGCGGTGAGGCCGCGCCCCTCGGCGATGCCCTCGACCACCTGGTCGGTCAGCGAGTGCACGATCCGCTCGACCACCTCGCGGTGGGGCTCGGTGAAGGACCGCTCGGTGAACCGGTTGGGCGCGGTCTTGTACTCGTGGCGCGCGCCGCCCTCGAAGCGGACGCCCAGCCGCTCGGCGGCGCCGCCGTAGAAGGTCTGGCCCAGGCTCACGCCGGTCAGCCCCACCGACCCGGTGGGCACCAGGGCGATGTGGTCGAAGGCGGTCGCCAGGTAGTAGCTCACGGTGCCCGGGCCCAGTTCGCCGAAGGACTCGCTCCAGGCCACGGCCTCCTTGCCCGCGGCGCGGAAGGCGGCCACCGCCGCGCGGACCTCCTGGACCTTGGCGACGCCCAGGGCCTGGCCGTCGATCCGGGCGACCAGCGCCTTGACGCGGGGGTCCTGGGCGCCGCGCCGGATGCCCTCGACGACGTCGAGGAGCTGCTGGCGGCGGCGGGCCACGACCTCGCCGAGCGGGGTGACCGGGGCCTCCTCGGCCAGGCCCCCGGTGAGGTCGAGTTCGAGGATCAGCGGCCCACTGCGCCGCCGGCGGTACTGGGACACGGGTTCGAGCAGCTTCGCGACGTCCACCATGCCCACAGGCTAGCCGCTGCCGCCCGCGCGACCGGATGACGCGAAGGCCGCGATTGCCCGCTATCGTCGGGGTGGTCACCCCCGCAGGCAGAAGGGAAGCCCATGTCCGGCACGTCGGGTTCGGTGCGGTCCTCGGCCGCCGCGGCCGGCGCCGCGGTGGCGGCGCTGGTCCTGCTCACCGCCTGCGGCGGCGGCTCGGGCGGCTCCGGCGGCGGCCCCGAACCGGAGTCCTCCTACAGCGCCGTCGTCGCCGCGGCCGAGCCCCCGCCGGCCGAGGGCTTCACCCCGGTCGAGGTCGAGGGCATCAAGATCAACGCGCCCAAGAACTGGAGCGTCGACAACACCGGCGGCACCCTGTGCATGCGCCCGCCCGGCCAGGACGGCTGCGGCTACGGCGCGATCCAGGTGCTGCCGCACGTGGCCGAGAACGATCCCAACAAGTGGCCGCGCAAGCAGTACGACGCCGCCAACGGCTGGGCCTCCACCCCCGACAAGTGCCGCAGCCTCACCACCGCCGCGGCCGCCGACGTGGGCGTGGCCGGGGCCGAGAAGGTGCCGGTCGACGACCCCCAGGGGCTGGCCCAGCACGCCGACGGCCTGAAGTCCCACCACCGCGTGTGGGAGGTCACCTGCCAGAACGACGACACCTTCGAGGTGCGCCTGTGGTTCCTGCCGCAGAGCGACGTCGCGGTGTACGTGTGGTCGGTCGACGCGCAGTACTCCACGCTCTACGACGAGGTGGCCGCCTCGATGGACGTCACCGCCTACAACGACCGCTGAGGCGGCTCGCGCGGGCGGCGCCCGGCGCCCCCGGGGGCGCCGGGCGCGCGCCGCGCTAGGCCCGCTCGACCGGCGCCAGCCACACCGCCGCCAGCGGCGGGAACACCACCTCGGCCGAGGCGGGCTGGCCGTGCCCGGGTAGGTCCTCGGCCACCACGGCGCCCTCGCCGGCCTCGGCGCCCGGCGCCGCGCTGATCCCGCCGCCCCCGTAGACGCGCGCGTCGGAGTTGACCACCTCGCGCCAGGCCCCGGCGCGCGGCAGCCCCAGACGGCGGCCCGTGCGCGGCTCCGGCGAGAAGTTCACCAGGCAGGCCATCACCGAACCGTCCTCGCCGTGGCGCAGGAACGACAGCGTGTTGCCCCCGGAGTCGCCGCCGTCCAGCCAGGTGAACCCGGCGGGCTCGGTGTCCAGCGACCACAGCGCCGGACTGGTCTGGTAGGCCCGGTTGAGGTCGGCCACCAGCGCCTTGACGCCGCGGTGGTAGGCGTGGTCCAGCAGCCACCACTGCACCCCGGCCTCGTGCGACCACTCATCGCCGTGGCCGATCTCGCCGCCCATGAACAGCAGCTGCTTGCCGGGGTGGGACCACATGTAGCCCAGCAGTCCGCGCAGGCCGGCGAAGCGCCGCCACTCGTCGCCCGGCAGCTTGTACAGCAGCGAGGACTTGCCGTGCACGACCTCGTCATGGGACAGCGGCAGCACGTAGTTCTCGCTGTAGGCGTAGACCATGGAGAACGTGACCTCGCCGTGGTGGTACTGGCGGTGCACCGGGTCGCGCTTGAGGTACTCCAGGGTGTCGTGCATCCACCCCATGTTCCACTTGAACCCGAACCCCAGGCCGCCGGAGTCGGTGGGCCGGGTGACCCCGGGCCAGGCGGTGGACTCCTCGGCGACCATCATGATCCCCGGGTTGCGCCGGTAGGCGGTGGCGTTCAGCTCCTTGAGGAAGTCCAGCGCCTCCAGGTTCTCGCGGCCCCCGTGGACGTTGGGGGTCCACTCGCCGTCGCCGCGGGAGTAGTCCAGGTACAGCATGGACGCCACGGCGTCGACCCGCAGGCCGTCGATGTGGAACTCCTCCAGCCAGAACAGGGCGTTGGCCACCAGGAAGTTGCGGACCTCGCGGCGGCCGTAGTCGAAGATCAGCGTGCCCCAGTCGGGGTGGCGGCCGCGCCGGGGGTCGGGGTGCTCGTAGGTGGGCGAGCCGTCGAAGCGCGCCAGGGCCCACGCGTCGTCGGGGAAGTGCGCCGGCACCCAGTCCACCAGCACGCCGATCCCGGCGCGGTGCAGTTCGTCGACCAGGGCGCGGAAGTCGTCGGGCGAGCCGAACCGCGAGGTCGGCGCGTAGTAGGAGGTCACCTGGTAGCCCCACGACCCGCCGAAGGGGTGCTCGGCCACCGGAAGGAACTCCACGTGGGTGAAGCCCATCTCGCGCACGTAGGCCACCAGCTCGGTGGCCAGCTCCAGGTAGGACAGGCCCGGGCGCCACGAGCCCAGGTGGACCTCGTAGACGCTCATCGGCCGCCGGGTCCACTCCTGGGTCTTGCGCTCCGAGAGCCAGGAGTCGTCGCGCCACTGGTGGCGCGAGGTGAACACCACCGACGCGGTCTCGGGCGGGCGCTGGGTCGCGAAGGCCATCGGGTCGGCCTTGTCGCGCCACACGCCGTCGCGGCCCAGGATCTGGTACTTGTACAGCGCGCCGTCGCCCAGGCCGGGCACGAACAGCTCCCACACCCCGCTGGAGCCCAGCGAGCGCATGGGGTGGGCGGTGCCGTCCCAGTGGTTGAAGTCGCCGATGACCCGGACCCCCTGCGCGCCGGGCGCCCACACCGCGAACCCCACCCCGGCGACCTCGCCCATGGGCGAGGGGTAGCGGCGCGTATGGGCGCCCAGGGCGCGCCACAGCTCCTCGTGGCGGCCCTCGCCGATCAGGTGGAGGTCGAGGTCGCCCAGCGTGGGCAGGTGGCGGTAGCCGTCGTCGCCGACCGACTCGCCGGCGCCGTCGTAGGCCACGGCCAGCCGGTAGTCGGGCACCGCCGTTCCCGGCAGCACGCCGGAGAACACCCCCCGGTGCTCGTGGCGCAGCTCGACCCGGGTGCCGTCGGCCAGCACCGCGTGCACCGACCGGGCCAGCGGGCGCAGGGCGCGCACGACGACCCCGTCGGGGCCGGGATGGGCGCCGAGCAGGCTGTGCGGGTCGTGGTGGCGGCCCTCGACCAGGCGGTCGATCTCGGTCGTCGGAACGGGCGTGGGGACGCTCATGGGAATCGTCGCAATCCTGGTAGGACGGGGCTGGCAGGGACGGGATGGTGGGTGTGCGGCCGCCGCGCCGCGCCGGACGGGCGGGCGCGCCGGACGCCCGCTAGGCGGCCAGGGCCGCGATGGAGTCGAGCGGGATGCGCAGCCACGAGGGCCGGTGGTGGGCCTCGTAGAGGACCTCGTACACCGCCTTGTCGTACTCGAAGGCGCGCAGCACGGTCTGGTGCTTCTCGGGGTCGACCCCGCCGCCGAAGGCGTAGCCCGCGCTGAACGCCTCGCGGTTGCGCTGTGCCCAGGCCCGGGCGGCCGGGGCCAGCTCGGGCGCCCGCGAGGAGCCCACGAGCTGGTAGCGGGCGGCGTAGTCGAAGCTGCGCAGCATCCCGGCGACGTCGCGCAGCGGGCTGGAGGGCCGCTGGCGGTCGGCCACCGGGGTGGCGGGCTCGCCCTCGAAGTCGAGCAGCACCCAGCCGGAGTCGGTGCGCACGACCTGGCCCAGGTGGTAGTCGCCGTGCACGCGCTGGATGGGCAGCGGCTCGTCGACGCGCGCGAACGCCTCGTAGGCCGTGCGCAGCACGCCGACGTAGGGGTGCAGCTCGGGGACCTCGGAGGTGGCCAGGTGCAGCCGGTCCATCATCGCCCCGGCGAGTTCGCGCAGGGCGGCCGGGGTGAGGACGTCGGTGGGCAGTTCGCGGGCCAGGGCGCGGTGCACGGCGGCGGTGGCGGCGCCCAGCCGCTCGGCCTCGCCGGCGAAGTCGCCGCCGGCCTCGCCCGGCGGGAGTTCGGGCGTGGCGTAGAGGTCGCGCACGCTGGTGGCGGCCAGGACCCAGCCGTCGGTGGCGCTGCGCATGTACTCCTGGAGCATGGCCAGGGTGGTGGACGTGGTCGGCGGCCTCCCGCCGGTGCCGCCGGCGCCCGCGGTGCCGTCGGCGTCGGCCCGGGTGCCGGTGCTGATGTCGGTCTCGATCCAGGCGTAGGGCCGCGCCACGTAGGGGGAGCCGGCCAGGGCGGCGGTCAGCGCCAGGTCGGGGTTGACGCCCGGCCACAGCCGCCGGAACGCCTTGAGGACGTAGTCCTCGCCGTAGACCAGCGAGGTGTTGGACTGCTCGCCCTTGAGCACCAGGCTGCGCAGGCCGGTGCGCACGGTGGCGCCGGGCAGGCGGCGGAAGCGCACGGGCTCGCCGCCGCCGGCGGCGGGCGGGGTGCCGGGGCCCTCGGCGAGGCGCTCCAGCAGGAGTTCGGTGAGTTCGGGGTCGTGTGCGGCGTCGTAGACGGCCCGCGGTTCGCCAAAGCCGAGGTCGCACACCCCGATGGCGGCGTGCGCCAACTCCTCGGGCAGGGTCCCCGCGGGGCGGAGCCCGAGGAGCACCTGGTATCGGGACACGGTTCCGCGCTGGCCGATGGCGACGACCAGGACGCGCAGGCCGGGTTCGCCGCCGAGCAGGGGATGGTCGCCCTCGACACGCAGGGTGTCGATCGGCGCCCCCTTTCCGGCGAACCACCGCTGCCGTGGGATCCAGTCAGCCAGAAGCTCCTCAAGCTGCGTCATGTCGCTAAGACCTCTTCCGCTTTTATCGCCGCGTTCCCGGCGCGCCGGAGGAGCCGGTGGGGCCGGCGGTGCGCGGCGCCCGGGCCGCCGTGGTGGCCGGATGTGCCGGGCCCGCAGCTGCCGCGGGGGCCCGCCGCGCGGTGGTCGTGCCGGGCTGCGGGGTCGGTGGCGTCTGTCGGTTGCGGTCGTCGGTGGTGGGCCCGTCGGCCTCGTCCAGGGGAGGCAGTTGGAACCAGTAGAAGCCGTGTCCGGGAAGCGTCAGTAGGTAGGGGAGTTCCCCGATTGCGGGGAACCGAACGCCCCCCATGCACTCGACGGGCGTGACGTTCTCGAATCTGCGCAGGTCCAGCTCCACCGGCTGGGGGAAACGCGACAGGTTGTTGACGCAGAGCATGCGGTCGTCGCCGTACTCGCGGACGAACGCGAACACGCTGGGGTTGCTCGCGTGCAGCTCGGTGAACTCGCCGGTGCCGAACACCGGGTGGCGCTTGCGGATCTGGATCATCTTGCGGGTCCAGTTGAGCAGCGAGCCGGGGTTGTCGCGCTGGGCCTCGACGTTGAGCGCCTGGTAGCCGTGGATGGGGTCGAGGATCAGCGGGAGGTAGAGCCGCGCGGGGTCGCACCGGGAGAATCCGGCGTTGCGGTCGGAGGTCCACTGCATGGGCGTGCGCACGGCGTCGCGGTCGCCCAGCCAGATGTTGTCGCCCATGCCGATCTCGTCGCCGTAGTAGAGGACCGGCGAGCCCGGCAGGGAGAGCAGCAGGGCGGTGAACAGCTCGATCTGGTCGCGGTCGTTGTCGAGGAGCGGCGCCAGGCGGCGGCGGATGCCGACGTTGGCCCGCATGCGCGGGTCCTTGGCGTACTCGGAGTACATGTAGTCGCGCTCCTCGTCGGTGACCATCTCCAGCGTCAGCTCGTCGTGGTTGCGCAGGAAGATGGCCCACTGGCAGTTGCGCGGGATCTGCGGGGTCTGGGCGAGGATCTCGGAGATCGGGTAGCGCTGCTCGCGGCGCACCGCCATGAACATCCGCGGCATCAGCGGGAAGTGGAAGTTCATGTGGCACTCGTCGCCGCCGGACTCGAAGTCGCCGAAGTAGTCGACCACGTCGGCCGGCCACTGGTTGGCCTCGCTCAGCAGGACGCGGTCGGGGTAGAGGCGGTCGACCTCGGCGCGGATGCGCTTGAGGAACTCGTGGGTCTCCTTGAGGTTCTCGCAGTTGGTGCCCTCGCGCTCGTAGAGGTAGGGCACGGCGTCCAGCCGGAAGCCGTCGATGCCGAGGTCCAGCCAGAAGCGCAGGACCTCCAGGATGGCCTCCTGCACCGCCGGGTTCTCGAAGTTGAGGTCGGGCTGGTGGGAGAAGAACCGGTGCCAGTAGTACTGCCCGCGGACCTCGTCGTAGGACCAGTTGGACTGCTCGGTGTCGACGAAGATGATGCGGGCGTCGCCGTAGCGCTCGGTGGTGTCGGACCACACGTAGAAGTCGCCGTAGGGCCCTTCGGGGTCCTCGCGCGAGGCGATGAACCAGGGGTGCTGGTCGCTCGTGTGGTTCATGACCAGGTCGGCGATGACCCGGATGCCGCGCCGGTGCGCCTGCTCGACCAGCTCCACGAAGTCGGCGATCTGCCCGAACTCGGGCAGGATCTTCATGTAGTCGGAGATGTCGTAGCCGCCGTCGCGCAGGGGCGACTCGTACAGCGGCAGGAGCCAGACGCAGTCGATACCCAGCCATTCGAGGTAGTCGAGCTTCTCGATCAGGCCGCGGAGGTCGCCGGTGCCGTCGCCGTTGGAATCGAAGAAACCGCGGACGAGCACCTCGTAGAAGACCGCGTGCTTGTACCAGTAGGGATCGCGTGGTTTCTCGTGGGTGAACGTGTCGGGCACCGCCGCGAGCGGCGCGTGGGACGTGCTCGACCTGGTGCCTGGCACCGGCTCTGAAGTGGTCACGAGGCTACTCCACCAGTTGGGCGTTCCAGCGCCTGCCGCTGCAGTGGCTCGCGAAGGGAGCAGGTGGCCTCGATAAGGCGGCGCTCCGTTGCGAATGCCTTATTCAGCGGGGACTGCTGTGAAAATGTGTGCGGACTGGATATGCGGGTCAAGGCGGACATAATTGGCCGCTCCCCAGTGGTACGATTCCCCCGAAATCTGGTCGGTAACGGTTATCCCTGAGTCAGGGGGGAATCCGAGAGCGGGCATATCGAGCCACACCGTCGCTTCATGCGCGTGGTGCGGATCGAGGTTGACGACCACGAGGACGACGTCGTCGCGTCCTTGATCGCCGGCCCCGGCCAGCCGTTTGGAAAAGCAGATCAGCTCCGGCTGGTCGACATGATGGAACCGCAGGTTACGCAACTCCTGCAGTGCAGGGTGGTTTCGCCTTAGCCAGTTTAGCCTGCGCAGGAGCGGTGTGATGGTCTTTTCCTCGGACTCGGCCGCGGCCCAGTCGCGAGGGCGGTACTGGTATTTCTCTGAGTCCAGGTATTCCTCACTTCCCGGGCGGACGGGGGTGTTCTCGCAGAGTTCGTAGCCGGAGTAGATCCCCCATGCCGGCGACAGCGTCGCGGCGAGGACCGCGCGGATCTCGAAGGCCGGCCGCCCCCCGTGCTGGAGGTAGCCCGACAGGATGTCGGGGGTGTTGGCGAACAGGTTGGGCCGCAGGAAGTGCGCGGTCTCCTGGGTGAGTTCGCGCAGGTAGTCCTCGATCTCCTCCTTTGTGTTGCGCCAGGTGAAATAGGTGTAGGACTGGTGGAACCCGACCTTGGCCAGGGTCCGCATCATGGCCGGCCGCGTGAACGCCTCGGAGAGGAAGAGGACGTCGGGGTCGGTGGCCGCGATGTCGGCCAGCAGGCGCTCCCAGAACGCCACGGGCTTGGTGTGCGGGTTGTCGACTCGGAAGATCCGGACACCGTGGTCCATCCAGTGCCGGACCACGCGCAGGACCTCGGCGTAGATGCCCTCGGGGTCGTTGTCGAAGTTGAGCGGGTAGATGTCCTGGTACTTCTTGGGCGGGTTCTCGGCGTAGGCGATCGAGCCGTCGGCCCGGCGCGTGAACCACTCGGGGTGCTCGACTACCCACGGATGGTCGGGTGAACACTGGAGCGCGAGATCGAGTGCGACCTCCAGGCCGTTCTCGCCGGCCGCCGCGACGAAGTCGTCGAAGTCCGCCAGCGTGCCGAGGTCGGGGTGGACGGTGTCGTGGCCGCCCTCGGCGGCGCCGATGGCCCACACCGATCCGGGGTCGCCGGGCCCGGCCTCCAGGGTGTTGTTGGGGCCCTTGCGGAAGGACCGGCCCACCGGGTGGATGGGCGGCAGGTAGACGACGTCGAAGCCCATGTCGGCGATGGCCGGCAGGCGCTTGGCGGCGGTGGCGAGGGTGCCCGAGCGCCAGGTGCCGTCGGGGCCCTCCTGGGCGGCGCCCTCGGAGCGCGGGAAGAACTCGTACCAGGAGCCGTACAGCGCGCGGCGGCGGTGCACCACCAGCGGGAACCGCTTGGTGCGGGTGACCAGCTCGCGCAGCGGGTCGGCCGCGAGTTCGGCGGCGACCTCGGGGCCCGTGGCGATCTCCAGGCGGGCGGCGGGGGACAGGGAGTCGTCGCGCAGCGCGGCGGCGATGCGGGCCATGGCCGGGCGGCGGGGCACGCGCCGGGCCGCGCGCTCGAACAGCCGGGCACCCTCCTCCAGCATGAGGTCGACGTCCTGGCCCAGCGGGATCTTGATGCCCGCGTCGTGGCGCCAGGTGGCCATGGGGTCGCTCCACGCCTCCACGACGAAGCTCCAGCGGCCCTCGTGGTCCACGGTGACCTCGGTGCCGTAGCGGTCGGTGCCGGGGGCCAGCAGGCTCATGGTGCGCAGGGGGCGGCGGCGCCCCCGGGGGTCGTAGAGGACCACGCCGGCGCCCAGCGCGTCGTGGCCCTCGCGGATGACGGTCGCGCTGACCGGGATGGTCTCGCCGGTGGCCGCCTTGGCGGTGCCGTGGTCCAGGACCGGCGATACGTCGAGAATGGGAATGCGTCCAATCACAGGTGCACCATCGATGTCCAGATAGCCGAGCATGTCGGATTTGTCATTATGTGAGGCTCGCGAAAGCGCCGTTGGGCAGCGCGGCGCGGCCGAATAGCCATACACCGCGGCTTTCGGTCATTCAGGTCAAGCGTGCTCCCCTGTCTATCGTCAGGCCGGAACCGGGGCGGAGCCGACAGTCCGGGACCGGATATTTTTGTGATTGTCATCACACTCCCTTGGGAATCCCCTGACCAGCGGCGATGCGGGGTGCGGGGAGGTGGCGCGGCAAAGCGGGCGGATCGGGCGGGTGCATCGCGAGTATCTTCCGTCACCCGGGTTTCGGTTCGACATATAACGGAAACACTCGACGGATTATGTGCGTCCAGAGGTCGACGCGGAGTGAAAGCCGGGTGCGCAGTGTGCCCGATGGCATGCTTTATCCGGAATTTAGGGCGTGGCGTGAAACACCGTTGGAACACGGTATTTCCAACGATCTGGTGGAAATCGGCGCGGAAGGGTCGCGCCGGGGCCGCGCATTGACTAGCCTCACGCTGCGTGAAGGCGATTCGCAGGTTCACCGTCCGTACCGTCCTGCCCGAGGCGCTGGCGCCCCTGGAGCGGCTTGCCGCCAACCTCCGCTGGGCCTGGCACGCGCCCACCCGGGAGGTCTTCGCCGCCGTCGACCCCGCCGTCTGGCGCGACTGCGGCCACGACCCCTTCCGCATGCTCGGCGAGGTCGACCGCGAGCGGTTCGACCGGCTCGCCCGCGACGAGGACTTCCTCGCCCGGCTGCGCGCCGCAGACGCCGACCTCGACACCTACCTCGCCGAACCCCGCTGGTACCAGGAGTACGCCGCCCGGCGGCGGGCGCCCGCCGCCGTCGCCTACTTCTCGGCCGAGTACGGCCTGACCGCCGCACTGCCCCAGTACTCCGGCGGCCTGGGGATTCTGGCGGGCGACCACCTCAAGAGCGCCAGCGACCTCGGCGCGCCCGTCATCGGAGTGGGCCTGCTCTACCAGCACGGCTACTTCACCCAGGCCCTCTCGCCCGAGGGCTGGCAGCTGGAGGACTACCCCGAGGTCGACCCCCGGAGCCTGCCGCTCACCCAGCTGCGCGCCGGCGACGGCACCCCCGTCGACATCGTGCTGGACCTGCCCGGCGGGCGCCGCCTCAGCGCGCACGTGTGGGTCGTCCAGGTCGGGCGGGTGCCGCTGCTGCTGCTCGACGCCGGCCACGAGGGCAACCCCGCCGAGATGCGCGGGGTCACCGACCGCCTCTACGGCGGGGGCAAGGAGCACCGGCTGCGCCAGGAGCTGCTGCTGGGCGTGGGCGGCGTGCGGGCCGTGCGGGCCTACTGCCGCGTGACCGGCCACCCCGACCCCGAGGTCTTCCACATGAACGAGGGCCACGCCGGCTTCCTGGGCGTGGAGCGGGTGCGCGAGTACATCAGCACGGGCCTGTCCTTCGCCGAGGCCGTCGAGGCCGCCCGCGCCGGCACGGTCTTCACCACCCACACGCCCGTTCCGGCGGGCATCGACCGGTTCGCCCGCGACCTGGTGGAGGCCCACTTCACCGACGGCGACTCGGTCGCGGCGGGCGTGCCCTCCCACGAGGTCATGGCGCTGGGCGCCGAGGACTTCGCCGGCGGCGACCCCGGGGTGTTCAACATGGCGGTCATGGGCATGCGCCTGGCCCAGCGGGTCAACGGCGTCAGCCGGCTGCACGGCGCGGTGAGCCGCGAGATGTTCCAGGGGCTGTGGCCGGGGTTCGACACCGCCGAGGTGCCCATCACCTCCATCACCAACGGCGTGCACGCGTGCACCTGGGTGGCCGAGGAGGCCCAGGAGCTGGCGCACCGCATCGTGCCCGACACCGGCGAGTTCAGCGGCGTGGAGGGCTGGGAGAAGGTCACCGGCGCCGCCGAGGCCGAGCTGTGGGAGATGCGCCGCACCCTGCGGCGGCGCCTGGTCGACGACGCCCGCGAGCGGCTGCGCGCCTCCTGGCGGCGGCGCGGCGCCAGCGAGGCCGAACTGGGCTGGGTCGACGACGTCCTCGACCCCGACGTGCTGACCATCGGGTTCGCCCGCCGGGTGCCCTCCTACAAGCGGCTCACCCTGATGCTGCGCGACCGCGAGCGGCTGGCGTCGCTGCTGCTCGACCCCGACCGCCCGCTGCAGATCGTGATCGCGGGCAAGGCCCACCCCGCCGACGAGGGCGGCAAGCGGCTCATCCAGGAGATCGTCCGCTTCACCGACGACCCGCGGGTGCGGCACCGGATCGTGTTCCTGCCCGACTACGACATGGACCTGGCCCGGTCCCTGGTGCAGGGCTGCGACGTGTGGCTGAACAACCCGCTGCGCCCGCTGGAGGCGTGCGGCACCTCCGGCATGAAGGCCGCGCTCAACGGCGGGCTGAACCTGTCGGTGCGCGACGGCTGGTGGGACGAGTGGTACGACGGCTCCAACGGCTGGGCCATCCCCACCGCCGACGGGGTCGAGGACCCCGACCGCCGCGACGCCCTGGAGGCGGCGGCGCTCTACGACCTCATCGAGCAGCAGGTCGTGCCGCTGTTCTACGACCACGACGACGCCGGGCTGCCCAAGCGGTGGCTGGAGATGGTCAAGCACACCCTGGTGTCGCTGGGCCCCAAGGTGCTGGCCACCCGCATGGTGCAGGACTACGTCACGCTGCTCTACCAGGGCGCGGCGGACTCCTCGCGGTTGCTCGGCGCCGAGGACATGCGCGGCGCCCGCGACCTGGCGGCCTGGAAGCACCGCGTGCGCGGCGCCTGGCCGGGCGTGCGGGTGGAGCACGTGGAGGTCATGGGCATGGAGGGGCCGCCCCTGGTGGGCCGCGCCCTGGAGGTCCGGGCCTCGGTGGCGCTCAACGGGCTCGACCCCGCCGACGTCCGGGTGGAGGTCGCCATCGGCCGGGTCTCGGACTCCGAGCAGCTGGTGGACCCCGAGTTCGCGGAGTTGGCCCCTGACCCGGCCGCCCCGGCCAACGGCGGACCGGGCGCGGTGCGCTTCACCGGGGCGGTGCCGCTGGAGCGCGCGGGCAACTGCGGGTTCACCGTCCGGGCGCTGCCCCGGCACCCGCTGCTGAGCGACCGCGCCGAGCTGGGCCTGGTCGCCCTGCCGGAGGCGCCGGGCACCTCGGCCGACGGCATGGTGCTGCGCTAGCGGACGCGCCGGCGGCCGCGCGGCGCCGCCCCCGCGCGGGCGGGGCGGCGCCGCGTTCCCGTTGGCGGGGGCGGGGGCGTGGGGTCCGCTGGGACGTGGGTTCGTGGGGTGTGGGGTTCGCGGGGTCGCGGGGACCGGGTCCTGGTGCGCCGGGTCGCCGGCGGGCCGCACCCATCGGCGCGTCCCGGAGCGATGAGTTCCAATCCCGCCGGAGGTCGGTCCTGGTGACGGCCGTGGACGCCACCCGGCGCCGCACGGTCCCCGACACGGTACGGCCCACGGCGCCGTACGGCCCACGACACCGCGGAGGACACCATGACGACCACCCCCAACGACCCGGGCGCCGCACCGCGCGGCCGCCCGCCCGTCGTCGACCCCGCCACCTGGCAAGCGGCGCGCGACGAACTGCTGGTCCGCGAGAAGGCCCACACCCGCGAGGGCGACGCCATCGCGGCCGCGCGCCGCCGGCTGCCGATGGTGGAGTTCGACCCGGCGGTCGAGGTCGTCGGGCCCCACGGGCCGGTCCCGTTCCTGGACCTGTTCGAGGGCCGCGACGAGCTGGTGGTCTACAAGCACATGTGGCACGACGGCGCGCCGCACCAGGGGCAGTGCGAGGGCTGCACGACCACGGCCTGGCACGTGCGGGACGCCGTCTACCTCAACGCGCGCGGCGTCTCGTTCGCCGTCCTGACCACGGGGCGCTGGGAGGAGGTGGCCCCCTACGTCGCGTTCATGGGCTACACCCAGCCCTGGTACTCGGTGCGCGGCGCGGCCGAACCGGTCGGCGGCGCCATGGGCTACCTCGCCTGCTTCCTGCGCGAGGGCGACCGCGCGTTCCTCACCTACTCCACGACGGGGCGCGGCAACGAACGGGTCAACGGGTCGCTGGGCCTGCTCGACATGACGCCCTACGGCCGGGGCGAGGCGTGGGAGGACACCCCCGAGGGGTGGCCGCGGGGGCGCGAGGCGTGCTGGTACTGGCGCTCGGACGCCGGCGGCACCGCCGATTGGGGGCCGACCAGCCGCCCCGTGCCGCAGTGGACCCGCCCGGGCGCGCACCCGGTGGAGACCCTGGGCAGGCGGGGCCCCGGCCACTGACGCGCGTTGGGCGGCCGGGCGCCGAGGAGGCCGGGGGCCGTGCCGCGGGGGCGGGGTGGGGACGGGCGGGGGGCGTGCGGGCGCGGTCTGGGCCGGGTGCCGCGGTCCCGGTCCGCGCCTTGCGGGGCGCGGGGCCTTCCGTCAGTGGCTCTTGACCGGCGGCGGGTGCTCCTCAAGCAGCCGTCCGGCGACCTCGTGCAGCAGCGCGCGCTCGTCGTCTGAGAGGCCGCCGAACACCCGGGCCTCGACCTCCTCGACGACGCGCGCGCTCTCGCGCAGCAGCTCCCGGCCGCGCTCGGTGGGCGCCACGATGTAGCGGCGGCGGTCGGCGGGGTTGCGGCGGCGCTCCACGACGCCCTGGCGCTCCAGTTCGTCGATCACGCCGACCATGACGTTGGGGTCGATGCCCAGGCGGCGGCTCAGCTCCTGCTGCGAGGGCGAGTTCAGCGAGGCGGCGGTGGCCAGGACGTTGTACTGGCGCGGGCTCATCCCCAGCGGCGCGAAGGCGGCCTCGGTGGTGGCGAGGACCATCTCGCCGAGCTTGATCAGCCGGAACCCCGTGTTGCCCCACAGTGTGCTGCCCGGAACCGTGCCGCCCGGAGCCGTGGGGGCCTCATCTGCGCCGCTCATGGAGTTCATGCTAGTTCCGGCCCCGGGGGAGTGGTCGACCGACCGGCCGATATCGTATGCTCAGCATACGAAAAGTAGTGCGTGCCACTATCGGTCTTCACTGGATTGGAGTCACCGTGGCCGACACCGACGCCTCCGGCGCACCGCGGCGTTCCCTCGTGACCGGCGCCACCGGGCTGCTGGGCGGCAACATCGTCGCCCACCTGCTCGACGCGGGCGGCGAGGTGGTCGCGCTGGTCCGCGACCCCGAACGCGCCCGCCGCCTGCTGCCCGACCACGACCGCCTCACCGTCGCCGCGGGCGACATCACCGACCCCGGCGCCTACAGCCCCCTGCTCCCCGGGTGCGACGCGGTCTTCCACACCGCCGCCTACTTCCGCGAGTTCTACCGGCCCGGCGCCGACCTGGAGCAGATGGAGCGGGTCAACGTCACCGCCGTGGGCGACCTGCTGCGCGCGGCCGAGGCCGCCGGTGTCCCCGTCTTCGTCCACACCAGCTCCATCAACGTCCTGGCCGCCACCGGTCCCCAGCGCGCCGCCGACGAGGACACCGGTGTGCCCGAGCACTACCGCGACCTCGACCGGTCCGTCGACTACGCCTCCAGCAAGGTCCGCGCCGAGCGGGTGGTCCGCGACTACGCGGCCACCAGCGCCATGCGCGTGCCCATCGTGCTGCCGGGGTGGATGTGGGGGCCCGGCGACGCCGGTCCCACCTCGGCGGGCCGGCTGCTGCAGTCCCTGGCCACCGGCCGCATGCGGGCGGTCCCGGCACTGAGCAACTACGCAGTGGACGCCCGCGACGTCGCGGCGGCCTGCGTGCGCGCGGCCGTCCTGCCGGTCACGGGGCGGTTCGTGGTGGCCGGCGCCAAGCACACCATCCGCGAGATCGCCGAGGTGGTCGCCAAGGAGACGGGCACCCCGGTACCCCGCGCGGTGCCCGCCTGGCTGGCCATGGCGGTGGTCACGCTGATGGAGGTGTCGGCGCGGCTGCGGGGCACCGAGCCCACGGCCACGCGCACGGGCGTGGCGGTGCTGCGCGACGCGGCGGGGCGCAACATCTCCTCGGCCCGCGCCCAGCGCGAGCTCGGGATCGTCTTCCGCCCGATCGAGCGCACCATCGCCGACGAGGTCGCCTGGTACCGCGCCCAGGGCGTCCTCCCCGAACGCGACCCCGCGTCGTCCCCCCAGTAGCGCGGGGCCGGCCCGGCGGCGGGCACGGCAAGGACGGCAGCCACCGGTTTCCGCCCCAGATCCCCCGATGGCCGCAGGCAAGGCCCTCGCCCCTGCCGCTGCCCGCGTTGAGACGAGCGGCCTTCGCCGACCGTCGCCGTGGTCTCGGGCTCGGCCTTCGCTGTCGTCGCCGCCCTGTCGCGGGATCAGCCTTCGGCCGGGGTACCCGTGACCCCCGCGCCCGGGGCCACGGGGCGCGGTCATGACGCGGCCGCGGGTGCGGTCAGGTCGCGGGGGTGGGCCGGGGGGCGGGTGGGCGGGTGGCGTCCGGCGGTGCGGGGGAGCGGCGCTCGCGCACCAGGTGGAGGACGCGCGCGGCCAGGACGGCCGCGCTCGCGGCGGCGGCCACGACCGCCCACACGACCAGGGCGGGCCAGCCGTACCAGGCCGCCTCCCAGGTGACGTCCCGGGCGCCCATCACCAGGCCCGCGATGGCGGGCAGCAGCAGGCACAGCGCGACGGGCACGAGCCGGGGCGCCAGGGTGAGGACCAGCAGCGGCGCCGAGCGGCGGGCGCGGCGGCGGGCCCACGCCCCCGCGCGGCGGACCCGCAGCGCGCCGACCACCAGGGCGGCGGCGATCAGCACCGCCATGGCGGCGTCGGAGATGGCCGTGACGCGGACCGGGGCCGCGGGCTGCCCGCCGCCCTCCACGATCTCCACCAGGCCTTCGATGATCGTCATCTGCTCCGCTCCCAGGGCGCCGGCGCTGTTGAACGCCACCGCGATCCCGTATCCGGGCTCGCCTCCCTCGCCCGGCAGCAGGATCTGCTCGGCGCTGGCGGTGAACAGGGCTCCCCCGTGGTGGATGCGGGTGACGCGGTCACCGGACCGGTCGAGGTCCCATCCCATGGCGTAGTCGCCGCCGGCGGGACCGGGCGTGTGCAGCGTGTCGAGGGCCGACTCCGAGACCAGGCGGGTGCCGTCGGCCGCGGCGCCGCCGTTGCTGTGGACGATCAGCCACCGCGCGAGGTCCTCGGCGGTGGAGACCACCCCGCCCGAACCGTTCACGAAGTGGTCCAGCGGCGCGCGCGGCGCGAGAACCCCGGGTCGGCGGGCGCGAACTCCGGCAGGTGGCGCCGCACCGGGTCGTCGAAGGCCAGCAGGCCCTCGTCCGCGAGTTGGGCGACGGCCAGCGCGGTGACGGACTTGCTGAGCGAGCCGACGGCCATGGGGGAGTCCGGCGCCAGCGCCGCCCCTTCGGAGTCGTGGCCGTACCCGGCGGCGTGGACCACCTCGGTGCCGCGGGTGACCGCCACGACGGCGCCGGGCAGGCCGCCGTCCGCCAGCGCGGCGGTCATGTAGGCGTCGATGTCGGCCGGGGTGAAGGCGGCGTCGGCGGCCACGGGAGCCGGGGCGAGCACCGCCGGAAGCAGAGCGGCGAGCAGCGCGCCGCCGGAGGCGGCGGCCCGCGCGAGACCAGAATGCGGCATGGCCCCACCCTGGCTCGCAACCGCGCCCGAACCCATGGGGAGGCCCCCCGTCCCGCCTGCGGGAAACCCCACCCCGGTCCTGCGGGTCACCACAGCGCGCCCGCCCGGACCGGCGGCGTCCCCGCCACCGGCCCCGGCGCGGCCGCCGTGCACGCCCCGGTGGTGCCGACCGCACAGCCCGGCGCCTCCGTCCCGGGGCGCCCCACCCCGGCATCGGCGCTCCCCGCGTCGAGCACCGGAGTGCGCGATCGGCGTTGGCCGGCCCGGGACGGCCGGCCCGAGCCCGCCTTCGCACGGCGCCCGCGCGGTCGGCGGCAGCCCGACAGGGCCTGCCGGCGGCCTCCGGCCGGCGCTTGGGGTTCAGCCGCACGGCTGAGCGGCTGCGGTGCCGCCCTCGTGCTTTGGGCGGGCACCGGTCCGGTCGTCGGGGGCCCGCGGCGGCTGGCGATACCGCCGCGTCCCCTCCGCGGCCGCGGGTCGGTCGCCCACCGACCGGCACCGCGCGGCGCGTGGCCTCGCGCCTGTGCCCGGGGCGGGCGGTGTTCGCGGGGCTCCGCGCCGGGCGGCCGCGCTCGTGCGCGGTACCTCCGCCCCGTCTCCCATGGGGGTGTCCGGGGCGGTGGCCGGGGGGTTCCAACCGGCTTCCATCGCGGTGCCACGGGGGTCGCCCAGACTGGTCGCGGATGCCGCGCCGGCCGCGTCTCGCGGAAGCGCGGGTCCGGGTACGGCACGGGCGCGCTCGGTGGGCGGGCGGCGGCGGAAGGGGGGAGCGGCGGCGTCCGCTGCGGCGCGGTCGCGCGGCCTATGACCGAGACCGGAAGACGGGGCGGGACGCCCCCGGACCCCACCGCGTCCTCCGCCGCGCCGCCGGGCGGCGGCCCCGAGCAGGCGCGGCGCCTGCGGCCGGTGTTCGCGGGACTGCTGCTCGGGGTGATGCTGGGCTCGCTGGACCAGACCATCGTGGCCACCGCGCTGCCGGTCATCGCCGGCGACCTCGACGGCCTCTCGCGGCTGTCCTGGGTGGTCACCTCCTACATCCTCGCGGCCACCGTGGTGATGCCCGTCTACGGCAAGGCCGGCGACCTGTTCGGGCGCAAGGCCGCGCTGGCCGGGTCGCTGGTGCTGTTCCTGGTCGGCTCCGGGCTGGCCGGGGCCGCGACCGACATGGTGTGGCTGGTGGTCTTCCGCGCCGTGCAGGGACTGGGCGGCGGCGGGCTGCTGATCGGCGCCCAGGCGCTGGTGGGCGAGGCGTTCCCGGCCGCCGAGCGCGGGCGGCGGCTGGGGGCCGTGGGCGCCGTCATCGGGCTCTCGGCGTTCGCCGGGCCGCTGGTCGGCGGGCTGCTCACCGACGGCCTGGGCTGGCGGTGGATCTTCTACGTCAACCTGCCGGTGGGCGCCGTCGCCCTGTGGCTGGTGCTGCTGGCGCCGCGGCCGCGGCGCCCCGAGGGCGTCCGGCCGCGCCCGGACTACCCCGGCGCCGCGCTCATCGTGGTCGCCAGCGGGGCGGCGGTGCTCGTGGCCACGCTGGCCGGCGGCGCGCCCGGTCTGCTGGACCCCGCGCTGCTCGCCGCGACCGCCGCCATGGCCGCCGCGCTCGCGCTGTTCGTGGCGGCCGAGCGGCGCGCCGCAGACCCGCTGCTGCCGCTGCGGCTGTTCCGGGACCGCGACTTCACCCTTGTCGCGCTGGTCGCCGTGAGCGTCGGCGCCGTCATGTTCGGCACCGCCGCCTACCTGCCGGTGTTCATCCAGATGGTCGGCGAGGACTCCGCCACGGCCTCGGGCGTTCGGCTGCTGCCCCTGGTGGGCGGGCTGCTCGCCGGATCGGTGGGCGCCGGGCGCGCCACCTCCCGCCCCGGGCGCGCCCGCTGGGTCCTGGTGGCCGGGGCTGCGTGCTCGCTGGCCGGGGTGGCGGTGATGGCCGCCATGAGCCGGCACAGCTCCTATCCGCTGCTGGCGGGCGGCATGCTGGCGGTGGGCCTGGGCGTGGGGTCGGCCATCCAGACGCTGGTGCTGATCGCGCAGAACACCGTGCGCACCGCCGACCTGGGGGTGGCCACCTCCACGGCCAACTACTTCCGGCAGATGGGCGCCTGCGTGGGCACCGCCGCGATGGGCGCCGTCTTCGCCGGGCACCTGCGCGCCGGGCTCGGCGACCCCGAGGGCGCGCCCCCGGTGTCGGTGGACGAGCTCACACCGCAGGGCCTGGCGCGGTTCCCCGAGGACGTGCGCGCGGCGCTGATCACCGCGTTCGCCGACGCCGTGCCGATGGCCTTCCTGCTCCTGGTGCCGGTGGCCGCGGCGGGGCTGGTCCTGGCGCTGTTCGTGCGCGACCGCGCGGCTCCCTCGGCCGGCCTGCCCGCCGGCCCCGACGGTGCGGCCGCTGCCGACAGGCACGTCGACCCCCACGGGTAGGCCGACCTCCACGGGCGGGCCGACCGCGACGGCGCCGCCGCCTCCCTACCCCCTCCCCCGTCTGGGATTTCGGCCGCTCCGCCTGACGCGGGGCCGAATCCCCGGTGCCGCTCCGGTCCGCCCTGGCCGTGCCCGCCCGTCCGCCGCCCGGTCACGCGCCGGCCGGGCGAGGAAAACCGCTGGACCGCCCGGCGGCGCCGTTGGCAGGATCGGCGCATGGCCGACACGAGTCCGGGCACCCCGCGGGCGCCCGGCACGGGGGAAGAGCGCGGCTCCGCCGACTTCGCCGCGCTGGTCGCCGAGGCCGCCGCCGCGCCGGTGGAGGGCTGGGACTTCTCCTGGCTGGCGGGCCGCGCCACCGAGGAGCGCCCCTCGTGGGGCTACTCCCGGCTGATCGCCGACCGCCTGGCCCGCGCCGAATCCGCCCTGGACATCGACACCGGCGGCGGCGAGGTGCTGGGCGAGGCGCCCGTACTGCCGGCGCGCACCGCCGCCACCGAGTCCTGGCCGCCCAACCTCGCCCGCGCCGCCGCCCGGCTGCGCCCGCGCGGCGCCGCCGTGGTGGCCACCGGCGAGGGCGCCCCGCTGCCCTTCGCCGACTCCGCGTTCGACCTGGTGGTCAGCCGCCACCCCGTCGCCACCGACTGGGCCGAGGTCGCGCGCGTCCTGCGGCCCGGCGGCACCTACCTCTCCCAGCAGGTCGGCCCGGCCAGCGTGTTCGAGCTGACCGAGTTCTTCCTGGGCCCCCAGCCCCCGGAGGTCCGCGCCCGGCGCAACCCCGACGCCGCCCGCGCCGCCGCCGTGGCCGCCGGGCTGGAGGTGGTGGACCTGCGCATGGAGCGCCTGCGCATGCGCTTCCACGACATCGGCGCCGTCGTCTACTTCCTGCGCAAGGTGGTCTGGATCGTCCCCGGCTTCGACCCCGCGGCCCACCGCGACCGGCTGCGGGAGCTGCACGAGCGCATCCGCGCCCAGGGGCCGTTCACCGCGCACTCCACCCGGTTCCTGATCGAGGCCCGCAAACCCCGCTGAGCGGGGCCGCCTTGACCCCCACCGCCCGCAGGTCCCCATAATGGGAGAAACCGACAGGGGAGCGCTTCGGCGCTGAGAGTGCGGTCCCACGACCGCAGACCCTCACACACCTGACCTGGGTAATGCCAGCGTAGGGAGTCGTGAACCCGTCCGCCGCGGACCCCGCCGCGCGGCCTCCGCGCCGCCGTGCCCGCCCGGCCGACGCTCTTTGCCGTCCCGGCACCCCCTCTCGCCGACCCGCGCGAAGGGACCGCCCCGTTGCAGGAACACGAACCGCAGACCCACCCCTCCCCCC
Source organism: Streptomonospora nanhaiensis (assembly GCF_013410565.1). Taxonomy (NCBI): domain Bacteria; kingdom Bacillati; phylum Actinomycetota; class Actinomycetes; order Streptosporangiales; family Nocardiopsidaceae; genus Streptomonospora; species Streptomonospora nanhaiensis. The sequence continues at coordinate 2,358,489 of NZ_JACCFO010000001.1, read as the reverse complement.
GGGCCCCGCTGCGCTACCGCACGGTCGACATCGTCGTGCCCGCCGTGCTCGGCGTCGCCGTCGGCGTCGTCTTCTGGCTGTGGAACATGCTCTGGACCGTCACCACGCCCGTCTTCGCCTTCTTCCCGCCCGCCCAGGCCCTCATCTACGGCATGTGGCTGCTGCCCGGCGTGCTGGGCGGGCTCATCGTGCGCAAGCCCGGCATCGCCGTGCTGACCTCCACCGCCGCCGCCGCGGTCTCCATGGTCCTCGGCGGGCCGTGGGGGGTGGAGATCGTGCTGGCCGGGTTCGTCCAGGGCCTGCTGTCGGAGCTGGTGTTCGCCGCCGCCCGCTACCGCCGCTGGGGCACGCCCACCGCCGTGCTCGCCGCGGCCGCCGGCGGCCTGGCCCCCGCGATCTGGGACAACGTCCGCTACTACGTCACCTGGCCGCTGTCCCACCAGATCGCCTTCGGGGTCATCGTCGTCATCAGCGCCGCGCTCATCGGCGGCGTCGGCGCGCGGCTGCTGACCTCCGCGCTGGCGCGCGCGGGGGCGCTGGCCCCCTTCCCCTCGGCGCGCCGATGAGCGGCACGGGCGCGGCGGCCGCCGGCGCCCGGGTCGAGCTGGCCGGCTGGGGGTGGCGGCACACCGGCCGCGCCGGATGGGCGCTGCGCGGCGTGGACCTGGTGATCGAGCCCGGCGAGCGCGTGCTGCTGCTGGGCCCCTCCGGCGCGGGCAAGAGCACCCTGCTGCACGCCATGGCCGGACTCACCGGCGACCAGGGCGCCATCGGCGGCGACGAGGAGGGGCGGCTGCGCGTCGACGGCCGCCCCGCCGCGGCGGCGCGCGGGCTCTGCGCCCTGGTCGGCCAGGACCCCGAGAGCCAGCTGGTGATGGCCAGCGCCGGCGACGACGTCGCCTTCGGGCCGGAGAACCTGGGCCTGGAGCGCGCCGAGATCTGGGCGCGGGTCCGCGAGGCGCTTGCCGCGGTCGGGTTCCCCTACGGCCCCGACCGCCCCACGGCCGCGCTCTCGGGCGGGGAGAAGCAGCGCCTGGTGCTGGCCGGGGCGCTGGCCATGCGCCCGCGCCTGCTGCTGCTGGACGAGCCGACCGCCAACCTCGACCGCGCCGGGGCCGCCCTGGTGCGCGGCGTGCTCGCCGACCTGCCGCGCCGCACCGGCGCCACCATGGTGCTGGTGGAGCACCGGGTGGCCGAGGTCGCCGGGGGCGCCGCCGACCTCGTCGACCGCGTGGTGGTGGTCGAGCCCGGCGGCGGCGTGGTGGCCGACGGCCCCCCGGCCGCCGTGTTCGCGAGCCACGGCCGCGCGCTGGCCGAGCGGGGCGTGTGGATCCCCGGCCGCGAGCCGCGCCCCCGCCTGCCGGCCGCGGCACCGGGCGCCGCGCTGGTCGAGGCCGCGGCGTGCGCCGCCCGCGCTCCCGCGCCGCCGGGCGTGCTCGGCGGCCGGGCCTCGACCGTGCTGCGCGACGCCGACGTGCTGGTGCGCGCCGGGTGCGCCACCGCCCTCACCGGCCCCAACGGTGCGGGCAAGTCCACCCTGCTGGGCCTGCTCGCGGGACTGGCGCGCCCGGCCTCGGGCACGGTCGCCCCGCGCGGCCGGCTCGCCGAGGTCAGTTCCCGGCCGCTGGCGCGCTGGCCCGCGCGGCGCCTGGCCCGCCACGTCGGCACGGTGTTCCAGCACGCCGAGGACCAGTTCGTCACGGGCAGCGTGCGCGACGAACTCGCCTTCGGCCCGCGCCGCGCCGGCCTGGGCGCGGCCGAGACCGCCCGGCGCGTGGCCGACCTGCTGGAGCGGCTGCGGCTGACCGGGCTCGCCGACGCCCACCCCTTCACGCTGTCGGGCGGGGAGAAGCGCCGGCTGTCGGTGGCCACCGCGCTGAGCGCCGGCCCCGAGGCGGCCCCCGACGTGCTGCTGCTGGACGAGCCCACGTTCGGCCAGGACACCCGCACCTGGTCGGAGCTGGTGGAACTGCTCGCCGGACTGCGCGCCGCCGACCGCGCGGTGGTGATGGCCACCCACGACGACCTGCTGCTGGACGTCCTCGCCGACACCGAGGTGGTGGTCGAGGGCGGGCGCACCGCCCCGGCACGGCCCGCGCGCGGCGCCGAGCCGCCCGCCGAACCCGCCGAACCCCGCGAACGCGCCGGTCCCGCCGGTCCCGCCGGTCCCGCCGGTCCCGGCGCGGAGCCGGCCGCCGCCGCGGCCCGCCGTGCCGACCGTGCCGGCCGTGCCGGCCGTGAGGGGGACCGGTGAGCGCGCCCGCCCGCACCCCGCACCCCGCGGCACCGCGCCCGCCCGCCGGACCCGCCGCCGCGGCGGGTCGCCGCGCGTGGCTCGCGCGGGCCAACCCGGCGGCCAAGCTGCTGGCCGCCGCGCTCGTCGCCGCCGGGCTGGTGCCCGTGGTCGACCCCGTCACCAGCGGGATCGTGCTCGCCGCGGCCCTGCCCCTGGCCGCGTGCTCCGGGCTGCGCGGCGCCCAGTTGGCCGCCGTCGGCCTGCCGCTGCTGGTCATGGCCGCCGCCATCGGGCTGGTCAACCTGCTCTTCGGCCAGGAGGGCTGGGCGGGCGCGCTGGGCGCCGCCGTGCGGCTGCTGGCCATCGCCGTGCCCAGCGTGCTGGCCGCCGTCACCAGCGACCCCACCGAGACCGCCGACGCGCTCGTGCAGCGGCTGCGGGTGCCCGAGCGCCCGGCCGTGGCGGTGCTGGCGGCGCTGCGGCTCATCCCGCTGCTGACCGCGCAGTGGCGCACCCTCGGCGCGGCCCGCCGGGCGCGCGGCCTGGAGGCCGGTGCCAACCCGCTGCGGGCGCTGGGCGTCTTCCTCGGCAAGGCGTTCGCACTCCTGGTGCGGGCGGTGCGCACCGGCACCACCCTGGCCATGGCCATGGACACCCGCGCCTTCGGCACCGGCCCGCGCGGGCACGCCCGCCGCAGCCGGTGGCGCGCCGCCGACACCTGGCTGGTGGCGGGCACCGCCGCGCTGCTGTGCGCCGCGCACCTGGTGTCGCTGGCGGCCGGCACCTGGCAGCCGCTGGGGATCGGCGGCTGACCCCGGCCCGCCGCCAGTGGTAGGTATGGAGGCGCCCGCCGCGGGCGGGGCCGGACGAACGGCGATGCGAAGGAGTGCCGGGTGAGTGGTGTGGACGAGACCGCGGGCGAGTTCGTACGGGTGGAGCGGGATTCCGGGACCGCGGCCGTGGCGGTCATCCGCCTGGACCGCCCCAAGATGAACGCCCTCAACGGCCGGATGCAGCGCGAGTTGGCCGATGCCGCCCGCCGGGTGGCCGACGACGACTCCGTGCGCGCCGTCGTGCTCTACGGCGGCGAGCGGGTCTTCGCGGCCGGCGCCGACGTCAAGGAGATGGCCGAGATGGGCTACGCCGCGATGGCCGCCCACTCCCAGGTCCTCCAGGGCGCCTGCACGGCCGTCGCCCGCATCCCCAAGCCCGTGGTCGCCGCCATCACCGGCTACGCGCTGGGCGGCGGCCTGGAGGTCGCGCTGTGCGCCGACTTCCGCGTGGCGGCCGAGGACGCCAAGCTGGGCCAGCCCGAGATCCAGTTGGGCGTGATCCCCGGCGCCGGCGGCACCCAGCGGCTGCCCCGCCTGGTGGGCCCGGCCCGCGCCAAGGACCTCATCTTCACCGGCCGCCACGTCGGCGCCGCCGAGGCCCTGGCCATGGGCCTGGTCGACGCCATCGTGCCGGCCGGCGACGTCTACGCCCACACGGTCGCCATGGCCGCCAGCTACGCCAACGGCCCGGCGCTGGCGCTGCGCGCGGCCAAGCAGGCCATCGACGAGGGCCTGGAGACCGACCTGGACACCGGTCTGGAGATCGAGCGGCTGCACTTCGCCGGGCTGTTCGCCACCGAGGACCAGAAGACCGGCATGCGCGGATTCGTGGAGCACGGCCCGGGCAAGGCGCGCTTCTCCGGCCGCTGAGGCCGGGGCCGGGCGCGCGGCGGGGCGCCCGGCCGCCCTCCGGCGGCGCCCGGCCGCCCTTCCCGCGGCCCGTCCGGCCGCACAGCCAACCACCGACGAAAGAAGACGACAGCCATGTGGGGATTGAAGACCGAGCCCGCGCTGGAGCGCGAGGACCTGCTGGCGGCGCCGGTCGCGGCCGCCCTGCGCGAGTGGGCGCCGGCCGTCCGGGTGCTGGCCGCGCCCATCGACCCCGACCTCGCCGACACCGCCAACTGCGCGGCGGCCTACGGCATCCCGATGGGCGCCTCGGCCAACTGCGTCGTCATCGCCGCCAAGCGCTCCGGGCAGGTGCGCATGGCCGCCTGCGTGGTCCTGGCCACCACCCGCGCCGACGTCAACGGGGTGGCCCGCCGCCACCTGGAGGCGCGCAAGGCGTCCTTCGCCCCGCAGGAGGACGCGGTGGCCGCCACGGGCATGGAGTACGGCGGAATCACCCCCATCGGCCTGCCCGCCGAGTGGCCGGTTCTGGTCGACCAGGCCGTGCTGGAGGCCGGGCACGTGGTCGTGGGCAGCGGTCTGCGCGGCTCCAAGCTGGTGCTGCCCGGCGCCGACCTGGGGGAGCTGCCCGGCGCCCAGCCCCTCGCCGGGCTGGGCGTGCGCACCGACTGAGCCCCGCCGGGCCCCGCCGGGCCTCCACGGCGCCGCCGCCGATACCCCGACGGCGGCGCCGCCCGCACCGCCGGGCGTCCGGTGCCCGCCGCCTCCGCCGCCGCCGGGCCCGGCGGCGGCGCGGATCCGGAACCAGCGCCGGTTTATCTGCGTCATACTCATGTGGTCGCCCGAACGCCGTGCCGCGGTCTGGGCCGCGGTCGGCGCCGTGCGCGACCGGGCGGTCGGGCCGGTGCGCCGGCCAGGGCGCCCGCCCGGCGGCGGGACCCCCGCCCGGCGGCGCCGGACGACGTGGTGCTTGTGGAGCGTGAGCGGTGGCGGAGCGGACCCTCGGGGCCTGACTCCGGCCTCCGGCCCGGCCGTCCCGCAGCGGATAGGCTGGAAGTCGTGGTGTGCCAGGTTTGAGGGGATGAATTCGCAATGGCAATGTCGGCAGGTTTCCCCGAGGGCGAGGAGCTGCCGGAACGCGTCGGCCCGTACCTGATCCGCCGCCGTATCGGCCAGGGCGGCATGGGCGTCGTGTACCAAGCCGTCGACCCCCGGCAGGACCGGCTCGTCGCGATCAAGGTGCTGCGCTCCGAGGTCGCCGGCGACCACATCGCCCGCGCGCGCCTGGCCCGCGAGGTCGACACCATGCGCCGGGTGCACAGCCGCAACGTCGCCGAGGTCATCGACGCCGACACCGACGCCGAACTCCCCTGGGTGGTCACCGAGTACATCCCCGGGCCCACCCTCGACTCCACCGTGACCGACCACGGGCCGCTGCGGGGCCGCGCGCTCACCCGGTTCGTCAGCGGCCTGGCGCGGGCGATCGACGACATCCACGCCGTCGAGGTCATCCACCGCGACCTCAAGCCGGGCAACGTCATCATCTCCAACGGCGAACCGATCGTCATCGACTTCGGGATCGCCCACGCCGTCGACGGCGCCAAGCTCACCCAGACCGGCACGTTCGTGGGCACGCCCAGCTACCTGTCGCCCGAGGTCATCGAGGGCACCGACCTCGGTCCGGCCACCGACATCCACGCCTGGGGCGCCACCGTGGCCTTCGCCGCCACCGGCCACCCGCCCTACGGCGCCGGGTCCTTCGAGGTGATCTTCTTCCGGATCCTCAACGGCGAGATCAACCTCGACGGCATGCCCGCCGCGCTCCAGCCGCTGGTCGAGGCCGCCGTCTCGCGCGACATGTCGGCCCGGCCCACCGCGGCCCAGCTCGTCGCCCAGACCAGCCGCCTCAACCTCGACCTCCCCTGGACCGAGGACGCCGCCTACACCGGCAGCGGCCTCACCGGCAACCACACCGTGCAGGCGCCCCACCACAGCCCCGGGCGCACCGCCGACCACGGCTCCGCCGGCGCCACCGGCTGGGGTACGGCCGCGGCCGCGGGCGCCGCCGGGGCCGCGGCCGGCGCCGGGGCGCTGGCCGGCTCGGCCATGGGCGCCGACACCCCGGGCGCCGACCTGGGCGGCCCCGACCGCACCATGGCCGCGGGCGCGGGCGGAGCGGACCGCACGATGGCCGCCCCGGGCGGCGCCGACCGCACGATGGCGGCGGGCGCGGGCGGAGCGGACCGCACCATGGCCGCCCCGGGCGGCGCCGACCGCACGATGGCGGCGGGCGCGGGCGGAGCGGACCGCACCATGGCCGCCCCCGACGACTGGGAGCAGCGCGAGACCGGCAAGGCCGGCCCCTACACCGCCGACGACGACGCCGACGACCCCATGGCGCCGCGCACCCAGTTCTTCAACTCCACGCTGCGCCCCGAGGAGTTCCGCGACATCCTCACCCCCGTCGAGGAGCGGCGCGGCGGCCAGGTCGGCCGCTACGGCGACGAGGACGACGGCGAGGAGGATCGCGGCGGGTTCCTCACCCGCTTCCGCCGGGGCGGCGGCGACCGCCTCAGCGACTACATCGACACCGACGACGACGCCGAGGACGACGACTACGAGGAGGAGCCGCGCCACCTGCCGTGGCTGCTGGTCATCCCCGTCCTGGCCTTCCTCACCGGGTTCACGCTGGCCATCCCCGACATCGGCGTGCTGCTCGGCGTGCTCGCCGCCTCGGTGCTGGGCGCCCTCGACACCGTCAAGGTCGAGCACGCCCGGCGGCTCCAGACCCGCGGCCCGCGCAGCTCCGACCACATGGTGATCGCGCTGAGCATGCCGTGGGCGGTGCTGCGCACCCTGGGCCGCACCCTGCTCTACGGGCTGGGCTACCTGCTGGCCGGGATCGTGGTGGGGATCGTCATCGGCCTGATCACCGGCACGAACAACCCCAACAACGTCACCGCCTACGCGCTGGGCCTGGTGGTGCTGCTCAGCTTCGTGGGCCCCAACGGCCGCGGCGCCATGCGCCAGGCCCGATCCACCATCGAGGGCATCGCCGTGCGCAACACCTACGTCTACTGGGGCGCGATCGTGGTGCCGGTGCTGCTGGCGCTGCTGGTGCTGTCCTACGGCCTGGGCGCGCACTCCTACTGGCTCATTCCGGGCGGCCCCTCCAACTGGGCGCTGTTCGGCGGCTGACACCCCCGCGCGCGGGGCCTTCGGCGCCCCGCGCCGCCAGGGGGCGGGTCGGGTTCGCCCCGAGTGCTACCAGCCAGTAACATCGGGGTGGAAAGCAGAGTACGCAGGCGGGAGGCGTGACGTGAACGCCGCCCCGCCACCCGATGGCATCGATTGCATTTGGCACCCTTAGGGGCCACGGACGCGCCAGGCGTCCGCGCCGTCCGAGTGGGCGACGCATGAGTGCAGGGGAGGTCGGCCACCGGCCATGAATATTGTCGTTTTGGTCAAGCAGGTCCCGGACACGGCGACCGAGCGCAAGCTCTCGTCCGATGACAACACGCTGGACCGCGCGGCGTCGGACGGCGTCATCAACGAGCTGGACGAGTACGCCATCGAGGAGGCGCTGCTCCTCAAGGAGAAGCACGGCGGCGAGGTCACCATCCTGACGATGGGACCCGACCAGGCCACCGACTCCATCCGCAAGGCCCTGTCCATGGGCGCCGACAAGGCCGTCCACCTCGTGGACGACGCGCTGCACGGCTCCGACGCCCTCCAGACCGCCTACGCCCTGTCCAAGGCGCTGGGCACGCTGGAGTACGACCTCGTCGTGCTGGGCTCGGAGTCCACCGACGCCCGCACCGGCATCGTCGGCGCGGCGCTGGCCGAGTACCTGGGCCTGCCGCAGCTCACCCTCGCCGGCAAGGTCGAGGTCGACGGCCGGGCCATCAAGATCCAGCGCGCCACCGACTACGGCTACGACGTGGTCGAGGCGCAGCTCCCGGCCGTGGTGTCGGTCGTCGAGAAGATCAACGAGCCGCGCTACCCGTCGTTCAAGCTCATCATGCAGGCCAAGAAGAAGCCGGTCGCCAAGCTCAGCGCCGCCGACGCCGGCATCGACACCGCCCTGGTGGGCCTGGCCAACGCCGCCACCGAGACCGTCGACTTCGCGCCGGCCCCGCCGCGCGCCGCCGGCACCGTGATCAAGGACGAGGGCGACGGCGGCGTCAAGGCCGCCGACTTCCTCGCCGAGAAGAAGTTCGTGTAGGTCCGGCGAGACAGGAAGGATTGACTGACATGGCTGAAGTCCTCGTCCTCGTCGACCACGTCGACGGTGAGGTCAAGAAGGTCACCACCGAGCTGCTGACGGCCGCCCGCCGTGTCGGCGAGCCCGCGGCGGTCTGGATCGGTGACGGCGCCGAGGCCGCCCAGGCCCGGCTCGCCGAGTTCGGCGCGGTCAAGGTCTACGCCGCCTCCGCCGAGCTGAACGACTACGTGGTGGCCCCCAAGGCCGAGCTGCTGGCCAAGCTCGCCCAGGAGAAGTCCGCCGCGGCCGTCCTCGTCTCGGCCACCCCCGAGAACAAGGAGGTCGCCGGCCGCACCGCCGTGAAGCTCGGCTCGGGCGTGCTCACCGACGTGGTCGACCTCACGGCCGACCTCGTGGCCGAGCACAGCGTCTTCGGCGGCGCCGTGGTCACCCACGCCAAGGTGCGCACGGGCGTGCCCGTCGTCGCGGTGCGGCCCAACTCCGTGCCGGCCGAGCCCGCCCCGGCCCAGGCCGAGGTCGAGCAGGTCGCCGTGGAGCTGTCGGCCGCCGCCACCGCCGCCCGCGTGGTCGAGCGCGTGGTGCAGGAGAAGGGCGCCCGCCCGGAGCTGACCGAGGCCGCGATCGTGGTCTCCGGCGGACGCGGCGTGGGCTCCGACGACTTCTCCGTCGTGGAGAACCTGGCCGACGCCCTCGGCGCCGCCGTGGGCGCCTCGCGCGCCGCGGTCGACTCCGGCTGGTACCCCAACCAGTTCCAGGTCGGCCAGACCGGCAAGACCGTCAGCCCCAACCTCTACGTCGCCCTGGGCATCTCCGGCGCGATCCAGCACCGGGCCGGCATGCAGACCTCGAAGAACATCGTCGCGGTCAACAAGGACCCCGAGGCCCCGATCTTCGAGCTGGCCGACTTCGGCGTGGTCGGCGACCTCCACACGGTGGCGCCGCAGCTCACCGAGGAGATCAACAAGCGCAGGTGAGCGCCGCGGGCGGCGCGTCCGCCCACGGCGCCCGCACGGCCCCGGGAGGCGTCCGCCGCCCGGGGCCGCGGCGCGTCCGGGGCCCGCCGACCGGGACCGCGGCGCCCCGCCGGGCGCGGGGGTGCCCCTAGGCCGGGGCGCGGCCGAGCGCACCCGGCGCGCCGCCGTATGCTGGACACCGCCATGGTGTACCTGGATCACGCCGCCACCACCGCCGTCCGTCCCGAGGTAGTCGCGGACATGACGGAGGAGTTCGGCCACCTCGGAAACCCCTCCTCGCTGCACGGCGCGGGGCGCCGCGCCCGCCGCGCGGTCGAGGAGGCGCGCGAGAGCATCGCCGACTCCCTCGGCTGCGCCCCCAACGAGGTGGTGTTCACCGCCGGGGGCACCGAGGCCGACAACCTCGCCGTCAAGGGCCTGTACTGGGCCCGCGCCCAGGAGTCCCCCCGCCGCCGGCGCATCCTCGTCAGCGCGGTGGAGCACCACGCGGCGCTCGACCCCGCCCGCTGGATGGCCGACCACCAGGGCGCCGTCTACGAGGAGGTCCCGGTCGACCGCCACGGCCGCGTGGCGCCCGAGGCGCTGCGCGCCGCCATCGAGCGCGACCCCGACGACGTCGCCCTGGTGTCGGTGATGTGGGCCAACAACGAGGTCGGCACCCTCCAGCCGGTGGCCGAGCTGGCCGCGGTGGCCCGCGAGTACGGCATCCCCTTCCACAGCGACGCGGTGCAGGCGGTGGGCACCCAGCCGGTGTCCTTCGCCGAGTCCGGGGCCTCCGCGCTGACCGTCAGCGCGCACAAGATCGGCGGGCCCGTGGGCGTGGGCGCCCTGGTGCTGGCGCGCGGCGTGGAGCCCACCCCCGTGCTGCACGGCGGCGGTCAGGAGCGCGAGCTGCGCTCGGGCACGCTGATGACCCCGCTGCTGCGCGGGTTCGCCACGGCGCTGCGGCTGGCGGCGGCCGAACGCGCCGCCCACGCCCGCCACCTGGCCCGGCTGCGCGACTCCCTGGTGGCGGCGGTGCGCGAGCACGTGCCCGACGCCGTCCTCAACGGCCACCCCACCGAGCGCCTGCCCGGGATCGCGCACCTGTCCTTCCCCGGCTGCGAGGGCGACGCCCTGCTGATGCTGCTGGACGCGCGCGGGATCGCGTGCTCCACGGGGTCGGCGTGCTCGGCCGGGGTGGCGCAGGCCAGCCACGTGCTGCTGGCCATGGGCGCCGACGCCGAGACCGCGCGCAGCTCGCTGCGGTTCTCGCTGGGGCACGGCTCCGGCCCGGCCGACATCGCCGCGCTGGGCGAGGCGATCGGCCCCGTGGTCGAGCGCGCGCGGGCGGCCCGCCGCAAGCGCCGCGCCGCCTGAGCCGCCCCCGGCGGCCGGGGGCGGGCCCGATCAGCGCTCCAGCTGCCCCCGGATGGGCCGCAGCAGCTGCTCGATGGTCTGCCACTCGGGGTCGAGCCGGCTCTGCACCACCGCGCGGCCCTCGCCCCAGTCGCGCACGGCCGCCTCGAAGTCGGCCATCACCCCGGAGTCGGGGTCGATGTAGAAGTAGAACTGCCGCTGGCCGCCCGCGGTCTGCTGGGCCAGTAGGGCGCCGTTGTCGCCCAGCAGCGTGCGCAGCCCGGTGGCGAACTCCTCCAGCGCTGTGGTGGAGGGCTCGGTGGGCAGCCGGTCGCCGTCGCTGGCGGCGTAGGGCAGCACCACGTGGGCGTAGAGGGTGAGCGCCGGGAAGTCGCGGCGGTGCAGCGGGTGGCGCACCGCGATCTCGATCACGCCGCGCAGCGGCACCCGGCCCTGGAGGGTCACCCAGCCGCCCAGCGCGCCGGAGAGCTGGCTCACGACCGAGGGGATGGAGGTGGGCGGCAGCGGGTCCAGCGGCTTCTCCACCAGCGGCTCGGTCCGGCCCACCCAGCGCACGTAGTCGTCCTCGCCCAGCGCCAGCATCACCACGTGGTCGGCCAGCCCGGCGCGGGTCTCCTCGGACACGAACATGAAGTCGGGGTGGTAGACCCCCACCTCGACCTTGCTGCGCCGCTGGTCGACGCGCATGGACACGCTGCTGTGCGCGAGGTCGAACTCGTGGTCGTCCCAGCGCGTCGTGCGGCCCAGGCGCTCGGGGTCGGCCGGCAGCGCGGGGAAGAACCGCCAGCCGGGCTCCTCGGGCGCCGCCCGCGCCCAGCGCTCGGTGAGCACCCGCGCCTGGTCGTCGGGCCCGGCGGTGAGCACCAGCGCGTGCGTGGAGCCGTTCTCCAGCGAGGCCAGGGGGTCGTCCAGCGCCGCCATGCGCGCCATCAGCCGCCCGGGGTCGGTGTCGTCGTCGAGCCCGAGGTCGCCCAGCCCGCCCAGCCCGGAGTCGGCGTCGCGCGGCGCCGTGGAGACCTCCCAGTTGAGGTCGGGGTGGATCCGCGCCACCGCCTGGGACACCCGCTCGGCGACGTCCTCGGGCGGCGGGGTGCCGTTGTCGACGGAGGCCGCCAGGGCGGTCCGGAACTCCGGCCACTGGCGCCAGAACTCGTCCACGGCGACGGCGGATTCGGACTGCTGAGAGCGGCGGCGACGGAACAGAGCCATGGCCCTGATTTTCGCAGAACGCCGCGGCGGGCGCGCCAGAAGGTCCCCGCGCGGCGCGGGCGGGGCGCGGCCCGGCGAAACCCTGTCGAGGCGGGTGCCCGCCAGGACATAGGCTGGGAGGCGCTATGACTCTGCGCGTACTGGCCGCCATGTCCGGCGGCGTCGACTCCGCCGTGGCCGCCGCCCGCGCGGCCGAGGCCGGCCACGACGTCACCGGCGTCCACCTGGCCCTCTCCAAGAACCCGCAGTCCTACCGCAGCGGCGCGCGCGGCTGCTGCACGGTCGAGGACTCCCGCGACGCCCGCCGCGCGGCCGACGTCATCGGCATCCCCTTCTACGTGTGGGACATGGCCGAGGAGTTCGACCGCGACGTGGTGAGCGACTTCGTCGCCGAGTACGCCGCGGGCCGCACCCCCAACCCGTGCCTGCGCTGCAACGAGAAGATCAAGTTCGCGGCGGTGCTGGACCGCGCGATCGCGCTGGGCTTCGACGCCGTGTGCACCGGCCACCACGTCCGCAAGGTCGACGGCCGGCTGCGGCGCAGCGTCGACCTCGGCAAGGACCAGTCCTACGTGCTGGGCGTGCTCACCCGCGAGCAGGTGGCGCACGCCATGTTCCCGCTGGGCGACTGCACCAAGGTCGAGGTCCGGGCCGAGGCCGAGCGGCGCGGGCTGGCGGTGGCCGACAAGCCCGACAGCCACGACATCTGCTTCATCGCCGACGGCGACACCGCCGGATTCCTCAACGACCGGCTGGGCGGGGAGCCCGGCCCCATCAAGGACGAGTCCGGCGCCGTGCTGGGCACCCACCAGGGCGCGCACACGTTCACGGTGGGCCAGCGCAAGGGCCTCAACCTGGGGGGCGCCGTCAAGCGCCGCTACGTGCTGTCCATCGAGCCGGTGAACAACACGGTCACGGTGGGCCCGCGCGACTCCCTCAAGGTCGACGAGATCACCGCCGAGCGCCCGGTGTGGAGCGGCTGCGCGCCGCTGACCGAGCCCACCGCCTGCCGGGTGCAGCTGCGCGCCCACGGCGAGGTCTACGGCTGCCGCGCGGTGGAGCGCGACGGCCGGCTGGTGATCGAGCTGGACGAGCCGGCCACCGGGGTGGCGGCGGGCCAGGCCGCCGTTCTGTACGGCGGCGAGCACGGCGACACCGTGCTGGGGTCGGGCACCATCGCGGCCACCGCCCGCCGCAGGCAGGACTCCCCGGTCTAGCGCGCCACCGGCGCCCGGCGCGGGCGGGGTCTGGTCGGCCACAATTCGCCGCCGCCGACCTCCGTACAGGTTAGGTAAGGCATAGCATGGTTGCCTGATCCGTGTGCGGAGGGGTGCGATGGAGTACGGGTTCCTGGACGGCCGGCCCTTCTGGATCGTCTACGCCGCCCTCTTCGCCATCGTCTTCGCCCGCACCCAGGCCACCTACTGGATCGGCCGCGGCCTGGGGATCGGGCTGCACCGCTCGCCCGCCGGCCGGCGGCTCGGCGACCGCCTGGAGCGGGCCGAGTCGCTGATCAACCGCTTCGGGCCGCCCGTGGTCACCCTCTCCTACGCCACCGTGGGCTTCCAGACCGCCATCCACCTGGCGGCCGGGGCGATGCGCATGTCGTTCGTGCGCTACCTGGTGGCCATGCTGCCCGGCTGCGCCGGGTGGGCGGCCGTCTACAGCCTCGGCGGCCTGGCCGTCCTCGCCGTGTGGTGGGACCTCTTCCTGCGCTCGCCCGCCCTGGCGGCGGCCGCGGGGGTGCTCCTGATCGCCGCGGCGGTGGCGGCGGTGCTGCTGGCGCGCCGCCGCCGCGCGCGGTCGGCCGCGCCCGCTGACGGCACAGAGCCGGCCGACACGCCCTCGGCGTCCTCCGCCGCCTGAGCCGCGGGCACGCTCCCGCCCCCGCATCCCCGCGCGGCGCCCGCCGCCGGGCACCTGGCCGCGCCGCCGCGCCCCGCGTGCCTTCACCGCGCTCTACCCGCCCTTCACCGCGTCCCGGGGCGGGGTGCGTTCCCCGATTGTGGGTAATGCATACGATATTGACTCCATATGATCTGCTGTATATACAGTAGCTGCGCCCGGGAGTCCCCGGCGCCCCTTTCCCGCCGGCCTCGGGCCGTCCCACTCCGGAAGGCAGCGCAGCAGACGTGTCCATCACCCGACCACCCGTCACCGCCGACCCCCCGCCCGGCCTGCGGTCCTCCGCCCTGCGCCGCCTGGGCCGGTTCACCGCCCGCCGCTCCGGGACCGTCCTGCTGGCCTCGGCGGTGCTCACCCTCGTCGCCCTGCTCGCCGCCGCCGGGACCCTCGACCGGCTGGTGCTCAGCAGGTTCGTCAGCCCCGGATCGGAGTCGCTGCAGGCCGCCCAGATCCTCCAGGAGGAGTTCGGCACCGGCACCCAGGGCGTGCTGCTGCTGGTCACCGCCACCGAGGGCACCGTCGACTCCCCGGACGTGCGCGAGGCCGGCCTGGCCGTGGAGCGCGCGTTCGCCGCCGAGGACGGCGTGGCCGAGACCGCCTCCTACTGGTCGCGCGGGGAGTCGCCGTCCATGCGCGGCGAGGACGGCACCCAGGCCCTGATCATCGCCCGGCTGTCCGGCGACGTCACCGAGGCCCGCACCCGGCTGGCCGAGCTGTCGCCGGAGTACACCCTGGAGCGCGACGCGATCCGGGTGGCCGTCGGCGGCGGCGACGAGGTGTTCCGCCAGGCCGCCGAGCAGGCGCGGGCCGACTTCCTCACCGCCGAGATGATCGTCCTGCCGATGGTGCTCCTGCTGCTGTGGGCGATCTACCGCCGGCTGCCCGCCGCCGTGCTCACCGTGGCCATGGGCCTGTTCTCCGTCGTGGCCACCCTGGCGCTGCTGCGCGGGGTCGCCGCGGCCACCGAGGTCTCGACCTTCGCTGCCAACCTCGCGCTGGTGATGGGCCTGGGGCTGGGCGTGGACTACTGCCTGTTCATCATCAACCGGTTCCGCGAGGAGCTGGGCGAGGGCCGGACCGTCCCCGAGGCGGTGGAGCACGCGGTGGCCACCGCGGGGCGCACGGTCGCCTTCAGCGGCCTGACCGTGGCGGTGTCCCTGCTGTGCATGCTGCTGTTCCCCTTCCCGTTCCTGCGCTCCTTCGGCTACGCCGGCGCGGGTGTGGTGCTGACCTCGGTGTTCGCCGCGCTGGTGATCATGCCCGCCGCGCTGGCCCGGCTGGGCGCGCGCGTGCGGGTGCGCAGCCTGGACGGCCGGGGGAGCGGGGCGCGGTGGTGGCACAGCACCGCCGTGCGGATGATGCGCCGCCCGCTGCTGTACGGGCTGCCCGCGCTGGGCGTGCTGCTGGTGCTGGCCGCGCCCGTGCTCAACCTCTCCTTCGGCCTGCCCGACGACCGCATCCTGCCGCCGGGGACCTCCAGCCGCGAGGTCCAGGACAGCATCCGCGCCAACTTCCCCCAGGAGGAGATGGACGCGCTCCAGATCGTCGCCCAGGACCTGCCCGGAACCGCCGACAACGCCGAGGCGATCGCCGGCTACGCCGCCGAGCTGTCGCGGGTGGAGGGGATCGCCCAGGTCGACGCGCTCACCGGCGTCTACGTGGAGGGGGAGCGGGTCCGCGAGCCAGGCGACGCCGCGCAGCGGTTCGCCGCCGAGGACGCCACCTGGTTCTCGGCGGTCCCCGCCACCGCCGCGCTGGAGGGCGTGGGTTCGGTGGACGAACTGCTGGCCCAGGTGCGCGCGGTCGAGGCGCCCGGGACCGTCCTGATCGGCGGCTACCCCGCCGAGCTGAACGACTTCCGCACCGACCTGGTCGACGCGGTCCCGCTGGTGTTCGGCCTCATCCTCGCCGTCACGTTCGTCATCCTCTTCCTGATGACCGGCAGCCTGCTGCTGCCGCTCAAGGCCATCGTGCTCAACGTGCTGAGCATGGCGGTCATGTTCGGCGCCCTGGTGTGGGTGTTCCAGGAGGGCAACCTCGCCGGCCTCGTGGGGGTCACCGCCATCGGCACCCTGGAGCCCACCTTCCCGCTGCTGATGTTCTGCATCGCCTTCGGGCTGTCCATGGACTACGAGGTGTTCATGCTGGCCCGCATCAAGGAGGAGTACGACCGCACCGGCGACAACACCTCGGCCGTGGCCGCCGGGCTGGAGCGCAGCGGCCCGCTGATCACCGCGGCCGCCGTCATCCTGGCCGCGTCCTTCGCCGCCTACGCCTTCTCCGGGGTGATGTACCTGGTCATGCTGGGCCTGGGCATGGCGCTGGTCATCCTCGTCGACGCCACCCTCATCCGGGCGGTGCTGGTACCGGTGCTGATGCGCCTGGCGGGGCGCGCCAACTGGTGGGCGCCGCGCCCCCTGCGCCGCGTGCACGAGCGCTTCGGCATCAGGGAGTGACCCGGCGCGGCCCGGGAGCCTCGGGGCAGGCCCGGGGCCGTGCCGCCCCGTCCCGCCCGCCGCGGGGGCCGGTCCGTCCCGCGGGCGCCCGCCCCCCGCGGCGCGCGGTCGGGCCGGGGCCCGCGGCCCTCTAACCTGGTGACCTGTGAAGGACGTGGACTACCCCTGGCCGCCGACCGCCGCGACCGGCGTGGGCTCCTACCCCGGCACCGACCCCGACGAGGCCGTGCGCACCGTGGTCGGCGAGCTGGGCGAGCTGCCGCACCTGCCCGAGCTGCCCGAGCGCGGCGTGGGCGCCGACATGGTCGGGCGCACCGGCGGACTGCTGGTGGACCTGCCGCTGGAGGTGCGGACCTCCGGCTGGCGGGTGGCCCCGCGCCCCGGCCGCGACCTCCAGCGGGCGCGCGGCCACCTCTCGCGCGACCTCGACGCGCTGGAGGAGCACACCCAGGACTACTCCGGCCCGCTGAAGATCCAGATCGCCGGGCCCTGGACCCTGGCCGCCTCCGTCGAGCTGCGCTCGGGCGAGAAGGCGCTGGCCGACCCCGGCGCGGCGGCCGACCTCGCCGCCTCGCTCACCGAGGGGGCGCCGGCCCACATCGCCGAGGTCCAGCGGCGCGTGCCCGGCGCGCGGCTGCTCGTCCAGGTCGACGAACCCGCCCTGCCCGCGGTGCTGACCGGGGCCGTGCCCAGCGCCAGCGGGTACCGGCGGCTGCCCGCGCCCGACCGCGTCACCGTCGAGGCGCGGCTGCGCGACCTCTTCGCCGCGGTGGCCGACGCCGCCGCCGTCCCCATGGCCCACTGCTGCGCCGCCGGGGTGCCGGTGGACCTGCTGCGCCGCTCGGGCGCCCGCGCGGTGAGCCTGGACGCCACCCTGCTCGACCCCGCCCAGGACGAGCACATCGGCGCCGCCGTCGAGGACGGCGTGGGTCTTTTTACGGGTGTCGTGCCGAGTGCCGGAGGCGTTCTGTCGGACCCAGCCGATAACGTCGATCCTGTACGTGAGCTGTGGAATCGGATCGGCTTCGCCCCCGAGCTCCTCACCCGCGCGGTGGTCGTCACGCCCACCTGCGGACTGGGGCGGGCCGCCCCCGACCACGCGCGCGCCGCACTCCGCGCCTGCCGCGAGGGGGCGCGGGTGCTGCGCGAGGAACCACGGCGCCAGCGTTAGCGACTTTGGAAAGGACGCCCAGGGTGAGCGCTGAACAGCCCGCAGCCGCCGACGAGGTCCCCGCCGAGGTGCGCGAGCGCCACACGTTCCTGTGCCAGGAGCTGGACGACCACAGCTACCGGTACTACATGGGCAACCCGATCATCTCCGACGCCGAGTACGACACCCTCATGCGCGAGCTGGTCGGCATCGAGGAGCGCCACCCCGTCCTGGTCACCCAGGACTCCCCGTCCCAGAAGGTCGGCGCGCCCATCAGCGTCGACTTCGCGGCCGTGGAGCACCTGGAGCGCCTGCAGAGCCTCGACAACGCCTTCGCCCCCGAGGAGCTGGACGCCTGGGTGCACCGGGTGGAGTCCGAGGCCCCCGTCGACGCCTACCTGTGCGAGCTGAAGATCGACGGCCTGGCCGTCGACCTCGTCTACGAGAAGGGCCGCCTGGTCCGCGCGGCCACGCGCGGCGACGGCCGCGTCGGCGAGGACATCACGCTCAACGTCCGCACCATCGACACCGTCCCCGTGCGCCTGGACGAGTCCGTCCGCCCCGCGCCCGAACTCCTGGAGGTCCGCGGCGAGGTCTTCCTGCCCGGCGAGGCGTTCGAGGCCCTCAACGCCCGCCTGGCCGACGACGGCAAGCCGCCCTTCGCCAACCCCCGCAACGCCGCCGCCGGCTCGCTGCGGCAGAAGGACCCCCGCGTCACCGCCACCCGGCCGCTGAGCATGCTGGTGCACGGCGTGGGCGCGCACCGGGGCGTGGAGTTCACCCACCAGTCCCACGTCTACGACCTCCTGCGCGACTGGGGCCTGCCGGTCAGCGACCGCTACCGCGTGGTCCCCGACGTCGACAAGGTCCGCGAGTACATCCGGCACTACGCCGAGCACCGCCACGACCCCGCCTACGAGATCGACGGCGTGGTCGTCAAGGTCGACGACGTCGCGCTCCAGCGCAGACTCGGCTCCACCAGCCGCGCCCCGCGCTGGGCCATCGCCTACAAGTACCCGCCCGAGGAGGTCACCACCAAGCTGGTCGACATCCGCGTCAACGTCGGCCGCACCGGCCGGGTGACCCCCTACGGCGTCATGGAGCCGGTGCGCGTGGCCGGCTCCGAGGTCGAGTTCGCCACCCTGCACAACGCCCAGGAGGTCGCGCGCAAGGGCGTCCTCATCGGCGACACCGTCGTGCTGCGCAAGGCCGGCGACGTCATCCCCGAGATCGTCGGCCCGGTGGTGGAGCGCCGCGACGGCTCCGAGCGCGCGTTCGTCATGCCCGAGACCTGCCCCGAGTGCGGCACCGCGCTCGGCCGGCAGAAGGAGGCCGACGTCGACCTCCGCTGCCCCAACCACCGCGACTGCCCCGGCCAGCGCCGCGAGCGGCTGTTCTACATCGCCAGCCGCAAGGCCCTCGACATCGAGGAGCTGGGCTATGTCGCCGCCACCGCGCTGACCCAGCCGCTGCACCCGGCCACCCCGCCGCTGCGCGACGAGGGCGACCTCTTCGACCTCACCATGGACCAGCTGCTGCCGATCAAGTCGCTGGTCCTCGACCCCGACACCTCCGAGCCCAAGCGCGACCCCAAGACCGGCGAACCCAAGGTCGTCACCTTCTTCGCCAACCAGAACGGCGAACCCAAGAAGACCGCCGAGAACCTGCTGCAGGAGCTGGAGCAGGCCAAGCAGCGCCCGCTGTGGCGGGTGCTGGTGGCGCTGTCCATCCGCCACGTCGGCCCGCGCGCCGCCGAGGACCTCGCCCGCCACTTCCGCTCCATCGAGGCCATCGGCGCCGCCACCGAGGAGGAGTTGGCCGCGGTCAACGGCGTGGGGCCCACCATCGCCGCCTCCATCAAGGAGTGGTTCTCCGTCGACTGGCACCGCGAGATCGTCCGCAAGTGGCGGGCGGCCGGGGTGCGCATGGAGGAGGCGGGCGCCGGCGGCCCGCGCCCGCTCGACGGCGTCACCGTGGTGGTCACCGGATCGCTGTCGTCGTTCAGCCGCGACGAGGCCACCGAGGCCGTCGCCGAGCGCGGCGGGCGGGTCACCGGCTCGGTCTCGAAGAAGACCGGTTTCGTGGTCGTGGGCGACAACCCCGGGTCCAAGTACGACAAGGCCGTGCAGGCCGGAGTGCCGATTCTGGACGAGGACGGGTTCCGCGTGCTGCTGGAGCAAGGGCCGGAAGCGGCCACCGAGCGGCGGCTCGCCGCGGAATAGGGGTGCTCAGAGGCGGTTCCGCGGGGCGCCGCCGACCGTGCCACCGAATGTTGTTCGCGCAGGCAGTAGCGTCTACGATGCGCGATCACTAGGCTACCTGTCGCAGTATTTCAGGTCGAATCGGGCGATCGACCCAGGTGATGCACGCTTCACCGAAAGTCCCCGTTCGGCGACACCTGGTGATGAAGCGTCGTAAGCTGAAACGGTAGTCGGTCGGTCGTCCGTGCCTGCGCGGACCCATCCACGCCGGTCTTGGGGGTGACCGCAACAGTGAACGTCAACGACCGCCCTGCCGCAGGCGCCGGCCCCTTCACGGCGGTCACCCGAACCGGGCGGGGCACCCTGAAACCCCCAGAGGACGTCTATGTTGGATCCCACTAACACCCGGGACCTCGGGCCCCGGGTCGGGACGCCGCTGTGGCTCTACCTCGCCGGCATCACCGTGGCCGGGGGCGCGCTCCTCGGCGTCACGCTCTTCGTCTACGGCCTGGACCGGCTGCAGGTCCTCGGCGCCTCGCCGCTGATCTGGCTCATGCTGTGCATGGTCGTCATCGGCGAACTCCGGCCGATCGCCTCGCCCCGCACGGCCGCCGACAACGGCGCGCCCACCTCGCTGCCGTTCTCCTTCGCGCTGCTGCTGTCTTTCGGCCTGCCCGTGGCCGGCCTGGTGCAGGCCGTGGCCACCGCCATCGCGGGCGTGGCCCGCGGCCACGCCCCCCACCGCGTGCTGTTCAACATCGCCCAGTACGCCCTCAGCTTCGGGGCGGCCGACGCCGTGCTGCGCCTGGTCGCCCCCGGCAGCGCGGTCCACCCCTGGGTGGCCAAGGGCCCCGACCTCGCCGCGGTCGCCGCCGCCGGGGCCGTCTACTACGTGTGCAACCTCGTGCTGGTGGAGTCCGCGGTCGCCATGCACGAGCGCGCCCCCCTGGGCGCGGTGCTGCGCAAGGACCTCGGCCAGCGGCTGTTCGTCCACGGGGTGCTGCTCAGCCTGGCCCCGCTGGTGTCGGTGGCCATGGTCCACGAGGTCTGGCTGGTGCCGCTGTTCTTCTTCCCCCTTGCCGCGCTCTACACCAGCGCCACCCTGTCGATGAAGCGCGAGCACCAGGCCAACCACGACGAGCTGACCGGCCTGGCCAACCGCAAGCTGCTCATCCTGCGCACCCAGGAGGCGCTCAGCGAGGCCCAGCTGCGCAAGCACCGCGTGGGCCTGCTCCTGCTCGACCTCGACCGGTTCAAGGAGGTCAACGACACCCTGGGCCACCCCACCGGCGACCGCCTCCTGCAGACCGTGGCCCGCCGCCTCACCCACAGCGTGCGCCCCGGCGACCTCGTGGCCCGCCTGGGCGGCGACGAGTTCGCCGTGCTGCTGCCCCAGGTCCGCGACCCCGCCTCGGCCCGCGAGGTCGCCACCCGGCTGCGGGTGTCCCTGGCCGAGCCCATGCGCCTGGACGGCATGGACTTCGACCTGGAGGCCAGCGTGGGCATCGCCCTCTACCCCAACCACGCCCCCGACTTCGAACTCCTCATGCAGCGCGCCGACGTCGCCATGTACGTCGCCAAGGAGCACCGCACCGGCGTGGAGCTGTACGAGCAGCACAAGGACCGCAACTCCACCGCCCGGCTCAGCCTGTTCGGCGAGCTGCGCCGCGCCCTGGTCGAGGACGAGCTGGAGATGTTCTACCAGCCCAAGGTCCGCCTGGCCGACCACCGCACCGTGGGCCTTGAGGCGCTGGTGCGCTGGCGCCACCCCCAGCGCGGCGTGCTGCCCCCCGAGGACTTCGTGCCGCTGGTGGAGCAGTCCTACCTGATGCGCAGCTTCACCCACGAGGTGCTGGAGCGCACCCTGCCGCAGGTCGCGCGCTGGTGGGCCCAGGGCATCGAGCTGCCCGTGGCCGTGAACCTCTCGGCCCGCGAACTCCTCGACCCCACCTTGCCCGACATCGTGGCCGCCGCGCTGCGCCGCCACGGGGTGGCGCCCCAGGCCATCCGCCTGGACATCAGCGAGCGGGTCATGGTGGCCGAGGCCGACGCGGTCACCCCCACCATCCTGGCCCTGGCCGACCTCGGGATCGCCCTGGCCCTGGACGACTTCGGCACCGGCTACTTCACCCTGGCCCGGCTGGGCGGCCTGCCCGTCGAGGAGATCAAGATCGACGAGTCGTTCGTGCGGCGCAGCCTCGCCGACCCCGACGGCCACCTGATCGTGCGCTCGGCCGTCGACCTCGTGGGCACCCTGGGCATGCGCGCCGTGGCCGAGGGCGTGGAGTCCGAGCGGGTGGCCGAGGACATGCGCGCCATGGGCTGCTACGCCGCGCAGGGCCGCCACTTCGCCTCGCCCCTGGAGGCCCACCAGGTCGCCCCCTGGCTCGCCGAGCACGGCGGCCCCTACAGCGCCCTGGGCGGGGCCTCCGGCGAGCCCACCGAGCACAGCCGCACGCTCTAGGGCCCGCCCGGCCGCGCGCCCCAGCCGCCGTCCGCGCGGCAATAGGATTGAGCTGTCCGAATCCGCCGAGCCGCCGCACGCGCGGCACCGCCGCACGCGGCGGGCGCCTCGGCGGGGCGGGCACGTCCGATTCCGCCGAAGAAACGGTTGCCATTCATGTCCGCCATCACCCGCGATGAGGTCGCGCACCTCGCCCGGTTGTCGCGGCTGGCGCTGCACGAGGACGAGCTGGACCAGCTCGCCGCCCAGCTCGACGAGATCATCTCGGCTGTGGCCAAGGTGCAGGAGGTCGCCAAGGGCGACATCCCGCCCACCTCGCACGCCCTTCCGCTGACCAACGTCTACCGCCCCGACGAGACGCACCAGGGGCTCACCCCCGACCAGGCGCTGGCGGGCGCGCCCGCGGTGGAGGACCAGCGCTTCCGCGTGCCGCAGATCCTGGGGGAGGAAGAGTGACCGCCAGCGAGCTCGTGCGGATGAGCGCGGCCGAACTCGGCGCGGCCGTCCGCTCCGGCCAGACCTCCGCCGAAGAGGCCGCCGGCGCCTACCTCGACCGGATCGCCGAGGTCGACGGCCAGGTCAACGCCTTCCTGCACGTCGACCGCGAGACCACCCTGGAGCAGGCCCGCGCGGTCGACGCCCGGCTGGCCGCCGGCGAGGACCCCGGTCCGCTCGCGGGCGTGCCCGTGGCGCACAAGGACGTCTTCACCACCGCCGACATGCCCACCACCGCGGCTTCCAGGATCCTGGAGGGCTGGCGCCCGCCCTACGACGCCACCGTCACCGCGCGGCTGCGCGGGGCCGGGATGGTGGTGCTGGGCAAGACCAACATGGACGAGTTCGCCATGGGCTCCTCCACGGAGAACTCCGCCTACGGCGTCACCCGCAACCCGTGGGACCTCGGCCGCATCCCCGGCGGGTCCTCCGGCGGCTCCTCGGCGGCCGTCGCCGCCTTCGAGGCCCCGCTGGCCACCGGCACCGACACCGGCGGGTCCATCCGCCAGCCGGCGGCGGTGTGCGGCCTGGTGGGCGCCAAGCCGACCTACGGCGGGTCCTCCCGCTACGGCGTGATCGCCTTCGCGTCCTCACTGGACACCCCCGGCCCGATGGCCCGCACCGTGCTCGACGCCGCGCTGATGCACGAGGCGTTCTCCGGCCACGACCCCCGCGACTCCACCTCGGTCGACGCGCCCGTGCCGCCGGTGGTCGAGGCGGCCCGGCGCGCCGACGTCGAGGGCCTGCGCGTCGGCGTCGTCAAGGAGCTGGGCGGCGAGGGCTACCAGCCCGGCGTGCTGCGCCGGTTCACCGAGGCGGTGGAGCTGCTGGAGTCGCTGGGCGCCAAGGTCGTCGAGGTCTCCTGCCCCAGCTTCGACGCCGCGCTGGCCGCCTACTACCTCATCGCGCCCAGCGAGTGCTCCTCCAACCTCGCCCGCTTCGACGCGATGCGCTACGGCCTGCGCGTGGGCGACGACGGCACCCGCAGCGCCGAGGAGGTCATGTCGCTGACCCGCGCCGAGGGCTTCGGCCCCGAGGTCAAGCGGCGGATCATCCTGGGCACCTACGCGCTGTCCAGCGGCTACTACGACGCCTACTACGGCTCGGCCCAGCAGGTGCGCACGCTGATCAAGCGCGACTTCGACGCCGCCTTCGAGAACGTCGACGTGCTCGTCTCGCCGACCACGCCCACAACGGCGTTCCCGCTGGGCGAGCGCACCGGCGACCCGATGGCGATGTACCTGGCCGACCTGTGCACCATCCCGGCCAACCTGGCGGGCACCCCCGCGCTGTCGGTGCCCTGCGGCCTGGCCGACGAGGACAACCTGCCGGTGGGCCTGCAGATCATGGCGCCGGCGCTGGCCGACGACCGCACCTACCGCGTGGCGGCGGCCGTCGAGGCGGCGCTGACCGACCGCCGCGGCGGCCCGCTGCTGGCGGGCAGCGCCTTCGCGGTCTAGCGGCCGGCCCGCCGACCGCGCCGCGCGCACGAGGAACGGGCGCCCGGCCCCTCCAACCGGGGGGCCGGGCGCCCGTTGCCGTGTGCGCGCCCTTCAACGGGGGCCCGCGAAAGCAGAGGGCCCGCCGCCGCGTGGTGCGGCGGCGGGCCCTCACCCGCTGTCCGGTCCCGAAGGCTCGGGACTACTCAGCCGAGGAGACCTACTCGGCGGAGTCGGCGGCGGAGCTGCGGCGCTTGCGGCTCAGGTACATGGCCGCACCACCGGTGCCCAGAGCGGCGACGGCCGCGGCGACCAGACCGCCGATGGCGGCACCGGTCACGGGCAGACCGCCCTCGTCCTCGTCCTCCGGCGGAGCCTGGTCGTCAGGGGTCTCGCTGGGGGAGGGGCTGGGGGTCTCGCTGGGCGAGGGGCTCGGGCTGTCGCTCGGGCTCGGGCTGGGGGTCTCGCTGGGCGAGGGGCTCGGGCTGGGCTGGGTGCCCTCGGTCCAGTTGACGGTGACACCGCTCTCGACGCTGACCTCGCCCTTCTCGGCGGTGATCAGGGTCTGGGTCGGGGTGTCGCCGGTGCCGCGGAACAGGCGGCCGGCGTGCACCGTGGTGGAGACCGACGCGGTGACCGTGGCGGAGCCGGGCTCGGTGCCCTCGGGTACCGCGACACCGAACTTGCCGCCGTTGGCGACGCTCTCGACCGGCTCGCCGGTCTCCAGGTCGACCAGTTCGACGCCCTCGGGGCCCTCAAGGGTCAGCGGGACGGCGTCGGCGGTGGTCTCGACGGTGAACTCGCCGATGGTCTCGCCGGCGGTGCCCTCGGCGGAGGCCGGGGCGATGTTCAGCGAGATGTTCGGCTCGGAGGTCGAGGGCTCGTCCTTGGCGTTCTCGACCAGGTAGTCGTAGAGCGCCTTGACGTTGGCGTCGTTGTCGTCCTTCAGGTCGATGCCGTTGCTGAAGTGCCAGATGGCGGCCTGGGTACCGGCCAGGGCCTGCTGCTTCTGCAGCCCGGCCACGCCGCTCTGCTCGGCGAGCGTCGCGACGTCGACCTGGGGGTAGGAGTTCTGCAGGATCCAGTGGACCTTGGCCGGCTCGGCGAACTCGCCCTGGCCGGGGTAGGTCTCCCAGTCGTCCTCCTGGTACTCCGCCTTGCGGATGTTGGTCTCGAAGTCGATGCAGTAGGTCTTGAGGACCGTGCCGTCTTCGAGCACCAGGTCGAACAGGGTCGTGCTGACGCTGCCGTCGGTGGTGTTGACCTTGAGGCCCTGCTCGCCGCCGCCCTTGTAGTGCCCGATCGCACCCTCCGCGTAGGCGGGCATGGTCGAGACGCCGAAAGCCAGGGCCGCGGCAGCGGCGGTGGCCGCGACCTTGGTGATCACACCGGTGCGGCGCGGGGCAGAGTGGGGGTGAATCGTTATGGTCAAATCGAGTCCCGGTGCAATTAGGGGAAACCGGACATTGCTGTTTTCCCAGTTCACGGGATGAAACAGCCATCGGCCGACCAGGGGGCCGTGCGTCCAGGGACGCGGTTTCTGGTGCGGTGTTCGGCCGAAAGTGAATCTGACGCCTTGGGGGCGTGGTGCACGGATCGCCGATGACGGTAGCGGGGGGCCGCGTCGGCGAGTGCTCAACGACCGCACCGCCAGATACTAGCGACCCAATTCCGGGCTTCCAACCTGCTTCGCCAAATTCACACGAATCTGTTCTGTACTGTCCGTTATCCGGAACGGAGTGAACGCTGTCCGTTACGGCGCGCAGTGTGTCGACGCCAGGGGCGCGGAGAACGGCGGTACGGCCGATGACAGGCCCAAATTCACGCCGCACCGGTTTCAGTGGCGGGCCGAAGGGGAATTCGGGGCCTCCCGCGCCGCCCGGCCCGGGCGGACACCGGGTGGCACACCGCCCCTCCACGGCGGCGCGGATCACAGGTCGCGGCGGCGCCGCCCCAGGTAGAGCGCTGTCGCGCCCACCGCCACCAAAGCCAGCCCCACGATCACGATCGTCCCCAGCCACGTCCCGGTGTGGGCCAGCCGCTCCCGCGGCCGGCGGTCCTCGGCGACCACCATCGGCGTCTCGGAGTCCGACGGTGAGGGCGCGGCCTGCGCGGGCGCCGTGGAGGGGGGTGCCGAGGACGGGGCCGGGTCCGCCTCGGGCGCGGGGGAGGCCGGCGCGTCCGGCGCCTCGGGCTCCGGGGGCGCCCAGTCGACCTTCACCGACGCCGTCGCCCCCGCCATCGCGCTGCCGGCCGCAACCAGCGGCTGCGTGCTCACTCCGTAGCGGCCCACGAACAGCCGGCCCGGCGCCACCACGGCGTCGGACACCCCCGCGTACACCGTGGCCACGCCCGCGCCCGCCGTCTCCGGCAGCCGCAGGAAGAATCGGTCGCCGTCGCCCAGCCGCGCCACCTCGGTGCCGTCGGCGTCGGTCAGCCGCCCCTCGGGGGCGCCGCGCACCCACACCGACACCGGGCCCAGCGCCGAGGTGTGCACGGTCAGCGGTCCGATGGGCTCGGCGGGGTCGGCGCTCTCCACCCGCGCGGGGGTGACCCGCAGGCCGGGCTCGGGGGCGGGCCGCGCGGTCTCCTCGGCGCCGGCCACCAGGTGCTCGTAGAGCCGCACGACCGGACCGGCGTTCCCGCCGTTCCCGTTGCCGTTCGCGCCGCCGTTGCCGCGCCCGCCCCGGCCCAACTCCAGCCCGTTGGTGAAGTGCCAGATCGCGGCCTGGGTTCCGGCGATGGCCTGCGCCTCGGTCAGCGCCCGCGCGCCGCTCTCGGCGCGCAGCCGCTCCAGGCCCACATGGGGATAGGAGTGCTCGGCGATCCAGCCCACCGCGCCGGCGGCGTCGCCGGCGCCGGCCGGGGCCGCGGGGTCGTCCCAGGCCGCCTCGACGTAGGCGGCCTCGGGCCGCACGCTCGTGCTGACGTCGGCGCAGTAGGCGGCCACCTCGGCGCCCTCGCCCACCGCCAGCCGGTACAGCGTGGTCTCGGCGGCCTCGCCGCCTGCCAGCAGCACGGTGGCGCCGGGGGTGGAGTCGGGGGCGACCCGCGAGATGTCGTCGGCGGCGGCCGGGGCACCCGCCCCGACGGCCACGGCAAGGGCCGCGGCGGCCGCGGCGGCGGCCCGCCGCAGGGTGCGGAACATGGCTGAAGGCACACTCCCCCCGGAAAGGCGCGGGACGGATCGGGGGTCAAGGGCGGACCGGGAACCGGCCTGCTCGGACGGCCTTCAGCGTAACCTCGGCGGGCCCCGGCGGCGGGCCGCGCCGCCCGAGCCGACGTCGAATCGTGCGCATGCCGTGACATGGCGCGTATCCCCCGTGACCGCCCGGCCGGGGCGGCCGCCGCCCGCGGCCGGACGTCCCCGGCGCGCGCCCGACATCGGTAGGCTCGGAGGGTAGGCCGCGACCTGCCGATCGGCGGTCGGGGCCGTGCGCCCGGCCCCCGCCTCGCGTGAACCGCGGGCGCGGTCTTTTCGGACGATCCCGCCGGGGCGCACCGGCGGTCCTCCTCGGATACGGAAACGGGTTGTGCGGCGATGGTTGGCGCGGTAACGAATGGCCCTGCCACGAGCGGTGTTGGTCCGGCCCCCGTGGCCTTCGACGACGCCATGCGCTCCTATGAGCCGGTGCTCGGGCTGGAGACGCACGTCGAACTGGGCACCGCCTCCAAGATGTTCTGCTCCTGCGCCACGGCGTTCGGCGCTCCGCCCAACACCCAGGTCTGCCCCGTGTGCCTGGCGCTGCCCGGCTCGCTGCCGGTGGTCAACGGCACGGCGGTGGAGAGCGCGATCCGGCTGGGGCTGGCGCTGAACTGCTCGGTGGCGTCGTGGTGCCGCTTCGCGCGGAAGAACTACTTCTACCCCGACATGCCGAAGAACTACCAGATCTCCCAGTACGACGAGCCGCTGTGCTCCGACGGCTACCTCGACGTCACCGTCGACACGCCCGAGGGCCCGCGCGAGTTCCGGGTCGAGATCGAGCGCGTGCACATGGAGGAGGACACCGGCAAGACCGCCCACGTGGGCGGGGCCACCGGCCGCATCCACGGCGCCGAGTACTCCATCGTCGACTACAACCGCGCCGGCATCCCGCTGCTGGAGATCGTCACCAAGCCCATCGAGCACACCGGCGAGCTGGCCCCGCAGGTGGCCCGCGCCTACGTCGCCGAGCTGCGCGACCTCGTGCGCTCCCTGGGCATCTCCGACGTCCGCATGGAGCAGGGCTCGCTGCGCTGCGACGTCAACGTCTCGCTGATGCCGCGCGGCGCCGACGAGTGGGGCACCCGCAGCGAGACCAAGAACGTCAACTCCCTGCGCTCCGTCGAGCGCGCCGTGCGCTCGGAGATCGAGCGGCAGGCCGGCGTCCTCAACGCCGGGCAGCGCGTGGTGCAGGAGACCCGCCACTTCCAGGAGAACACCGGCACCTCGGTGTCGGGCCGCAGCAAGGAGGAGGCGCAGGACTACCGCTACTTCCCCGACCCCGACCTGGTGCCGGTCGCCCCCAGCGCCGAGTGGGTCGAGGAGCTGCGCGCCACCCTGCCCGAACTGCCCGCCGCCAAGCGCGCCCGCATCAAGGCCGAGTGGTCGCTCTCCGACGAGGAGCTGCGCGACCTGATCAACGCCGACGCCGTCGACCTGGTCGCCGCCACCGTCGAGGCCGGCGCGCCGCCGGCCGACGCCCGCAAGTGGTGGCTCAACGAGCTGTCGCGCCGCGCCACCGAGACCGAGGTCGAACTGGCCGACCTGCCCATCACGCCCGAGCAGGTGGCCCGCGTGGCCGCCCTCGTGGCCGAGGGCGCGCTGACCAACAAGCTGGCCCGCCAGGTGGTCGAGGGCGTGCTCAACGGCGAGGGCGACCCCGACGCCGTGGTCGAGGCCCGCGGCCTGAAGGTCGTCAGCGACGACTCCGCGCTGGGCGCCGCCGTGGACGAGGCCATCGCCAACGACCCCGACGCCGCCGACAAGGTCCGCAACGGGAAGGTGGCCGCCGCGGGCGCCCTGGTGGGCGCCGTCATGCGGGCCACCAAGGGCCAGGCCGACGCCGGCCGCGCCCGCGCGCTGATCCTGGAGCGCCTCGGCGCCCAGTGACCCGCGCGGCGGGGTCCGCGTTTCCGGCCCGCCGCGCCGGGTCCCGGAAATGTCGGCGGGCTCGGGCACCATGGGTGCGGGCACCCGGTGTGCGGCGGCGGCCACGGCGGCCGTGCCGCGCACGCGGTGCCGGCGGCCGACCGAAATCCGCCGACCGGGCCGAACGGCCCCGGCCGAAACCCAAGCGGGGCGTGGCCGGGGCGGTCGCGGGCCGGGCGGCGCGCGCCGGTGCGGCCGTCCTGGGGACGGCCGCGGGTGTGTCCGAGAACAGCGGCGGGAGGTGGTGCCGCACCGCCGCACCCGCCCCGCACGCGGCCGCCGACGTCCGGGCGGGCGGGCCCCGACGCGCCGCGGGGCCGGCCCGGAGCCGGGTTCGGCGGGGGCCGCGCCGGGAGGGGCGCGCGCCGGGGCGGGACCGGGCGGCCGGTGCGCCGCGCACGGCGTGACGAAGTCGAGCGGTGCCGCTCGGCCGAGGAGGGGGCAGCATGGCAGTGGCGAACGACCTGGTCAGCGGCTGGGATTCGGCGAAGGGCACGCAGGGTGACCACATCGTCGCCGTGTCTCTGCTGCATCTCTATCTCCGCGTGACATTGGCTGACTAGCCTTGATCACGCGGAACCGGTGACATGCCTACGACGATCCGGCGGCCACGCCCCGGTCCGGGAGCCGCCGCCTCTGCGGCACCTCGGGGGCCGGTCCCACGCCCGGCGCCGAACAGCCGGACACACGCACGCGCCTCCCGGTGCCCTGGGCGCCTGGCCCCGCCGAAGCGGCCCGGCCCCGGAGCCGGACCAGACCGTCGCGCCCGCCGCGCGGGAGGAGGAGCCGCCCCATGACCGCAACGCCCGCCACCACGACGGCCGGCCCGCGGACGGCCCCCGACACCCCGCCGCCCGGACCGGCGCCGCGGACCCGCCGCACCGGCCCGTGCCGCCGGCCCGCCCGCGCCGCCGCGCCCGGCCGCCCGGCACCGGCCACCTCACCCAGCACCGCCCTCGGTGCGGACCCGGCTCGCTGAAACCGCACCGGGCCCCGCCGGGCACACATCCCGGAAGGAGGCGGGTGCCGCAACTCCGGCCAGCGCCGGAGCGGTCGCGCCCAACCATCGATGATCACGGTCGCCGCGGCGGTACGCGCCGCCCGCCCGGCCAACCCGCGTCCCGGAGGGTGGCGATGAAGCACGATTCCCGCATCTGGCTCGGGGGCGTCGTCGCCTTCGCGGTGGTCTACGCGCTGGGGACACTGGTCGACTTCCGCGCCGGTTCGCTCACCGCCTGGCTCGGCTCCTGGCCGCCGGCCTTCGCCGCCGCCGCGGCCGCCGCCTCCCTGCTCTACGCCGCCCGCCGGCGCGCCGCCACCACCGCCGACAACGAGGCCAACGCCGAGGGCGCCGACGGCGCCGCCGCGCTGCGCTTCCTCGGCCTGGCGGCGGCGGCCTGGAGCGCGGGCGCGTTCGTCTACGCCGTCACCGGCCTGCTCACCACCAACGCCGCGGTCTCGCTCACCTTCGGCGACCTGTTCTCGCTGGTGGCCCTGCCGCTGTTCGTGCTGGGCTTCACCCGGTTCGCGCCGCTGCCCAGCGGGCTGCGCCCGGGGATCCGGCACGTCACCGACAGCTACGTGGGCGCGGCCGCCCTGTTCTCGATCGTGTGGCTGCTGCTGTTCGCGCCGCTCTACAGCGAACTCGGCGAGGGCGCGGAGTTCCTGGCCTTCGCGCTGGTCTACCCGGTGGCCGACATCGCGGTGCTGTGCCTGCTGGCGCCCCTGGTGTTCACCTCGCCGCACAGCACCCGGCGCGCGGTGCTGCTGGCCATCGGCGCGTTCGTCATCATCTGCGGCGCCGACCTGATCGGTGCCGTCACCCGGCTCACCGGCGTGCTCCCGGCCGGCGGCATCGAGTACCCGGTGCGGCTGCTGGGGTTCGCGCTGCTGGCCAGCCTGCCCTGGCTCATCCGCGACCGCGCCGGCGCCCGCCCGCGCCGCATCACCGGGCGCGGGCTGTACCGCTTCGCCCCCGAGATCGCCGCCTGCGGCGCGCTCTTCGCCGCGGCGGTGGTGCTGACCATCGGCGGGCTTCGGGTCGACGGCGTGGCCCCGGTGCTGCCGCTGGCGGCCGGTTCGGCGGTCATCGTGCTGCTGGTGCGCGTCAGCGGCCTGCTGGAGGAGAACGCCACGCTCTCGCGCATGGTGCACACCCGCGAGCAGCACTTCCACGAACTGGCCCGCAACAGCGGCGACGTCATCCTCATCCTCGACTTCGACGGCCGCGTATTCTACGTCAGCCCCGGCGCCGCCGAGGCGTTCGGCTACCGGCTCGACGACCTGATCAGCGAGCCCGTCACGGCGATCGTGCACCCCGAGGACCTCCCGCGGGTGAGCGCCGCGGTGTCGGCGTTCACCGGCGGCGGCAGCGAGGGCATCCACCTGCGGGTGCGCGTGCGCGCCGGCGACGGCACCTGGCGCCACACCGAGTCCACCGCCTCGCTGTACGAGCAGCCGGGCGAGCCCGACCGCCTGCTGGTCACCACGCGCGACATCAGCGCCCAGGTGGCGCTGGAGGACCAGGTCAACCACCTGACCTTCCACGACGGCATCACCGGCCTGCCCAACCGCGCCTACCTGGAGGAGCGTGCCCGCGAGGTGCTGGCGCGCCGGCAGCGGCTGCTCGACTCCGGCGCCACCGCCGAGGTCGCCGCGATCTTCCTGGACCTGGACGGCTTCACCGCCGTCAACGACTCCGCCGGGCACACCTTCGGCGACTACCTGCTGGCCCAGGCGGGCCGGCGGCTGCGCGCCACCACCGACTCCGGGGTCACCCTGGCCCGCTGGGGCAGCGACGAGTTCGCCGTCCTCATCGAGGACAGCGCGCACGCCCAGCGGATCGTGGACCTCGCCGAGCGGCTGGCCCGCGTCATCAGCGCCGAGCCCTTCCAGGTGGCCGACCGCGAGGTCGTGCTCTCGGCCAGCGTGGGCGTGGCCTTCGCCGAGCAGGGCATGGACGCCGGCGAGCTGCTGCGCAACGCCGACATGGCCATGGCGCGGGCCAAGGAGTCCGGCGGCGGCGGGCGGATGGAGATCTACGCCGCCCACATGCACGCCATGGTGGTGGGCCGGCTGGAGCTGCAGACCCAGCTGCGCCAGGCCCTGGCCGGCGGCGAGTTCCTGCTGGAGTACCAGCCGGTGGTCGACCTGCAGAGCTCGCAGGTCACCGCTGTGGAGGCGCTGGTGCGCTGGGAGCACGGCGACACCCGGGTGATGCCCGAGGGGTTCATCGGCGCCGCCGAGGAGTCCGGGCTGATCATCCCGCTGGGGGAGTGGATCCTGCGCGAGGCGTGCGAGAAGGTCGCGCTGTGGCGGGCCTCGGACTGGGACATCGCACTGTCGGTGAACCTGTCGGTCAAGCAGATCCTGGCCCCCCGGTTCGTCGAGACCGTGGCCGGTGTGCTCGCCGACAGCGGCCTGCCCGCCGAGGTGCTGACCATGGAGGTCGACGAGGAGGTCCTGCTGGAGGACCAGGGCGAGGCCGTGGAGCGCCTGGCCCAGCTGCGCCGCCTGGGCGTGCGGCTGGCCATCGACGACTTCGGCATGGACTACGCGTCGCTGGCGCACCTGCGGGAGCTGCGGGTCGACACCATCAAGATCGACCCGTCGTTCATCCGCGACCTCGGCTCCGACGGCACCGTGACCCTGCTGACCCACACCATCATCCGGCTCGGCCAGGACCTGGGGGTCCAGGTGGTGGCCGAGGGCATCGAGCACACCGCGCAGCTGGAGCAGCTGCGCTCCATGGGCTGCGGCTACGGCCAGGGCTTCCTGGTGGCCAGGCCGATGGTCGCCGAGGGCGTCGAGGCGCTCGTCGGCGGCGAACTGGGGATCCCGCTGTAGGCGGCCGGGCGCCGGCCCGCCGTGCCGGAGGCGTCTTCGGGGCCGTGCGGCCCCGGGGCGCCGCCGCGCGGTGCCCGCGGCGGTGCGCCCGGCGCCCCGCACACGCTGTCACCTGCGGGTTTCCCAGTGTGGCGGCCGTTCCGGCGCGGCCATCGGCGCGCTTCTGTGACCTGGGTCGCAATCGCATTCTGAACTTTTCGTCTCGCTATATGAGACAAACCGCCGTTTCGGTTGACGCGCCGCCCGCGCCTCGGTCATCGTTGGTTCCGTGCAGAGCAACTTCCTCATTCTCGTACTTGGTCGGCGCGCAGCCAGCTGACCAAGCATCCGTGCTGCGCGCTCCCTCCAACCGCACCCGCGGTGGGGGGTTTTTTGTTGCCAAGCGCAGTTGCCAGGCACACCCGACGACGAGCCCTCCGAAGGATCTTGTGATGACCGAGCAGATGACCGGAGCCCAATCGCTCATCAGGTCACTGGAGCATGCCGGTGTCGACGTGGTGTTCGGGATCCCCGGCGGGGCGATCCTGCCCGCCTACGACCCCCTCTACGACTCGGTGAACGTGCGGCACATCCTCATGCGGCACGAGCAGGGAGCGGGCCACGCGGCCGAAGGCTACGCCTACGCCACCGGGCGCCCCGGCGTCTGCATGGCCACCAGCGGCCCCGGCGCCACCAACCTGGTGACCCCCATCGCCGACGCCCACATGGACTCGGTGCCCCTGGTCGCCATCACCGGCCAGGTCGCCACGCCCCTCATCGGCACCGACGGCTTCCAGGAAGCCGACATCTGCGGCATAACGATGCCCATCACCAAGCACAACTACCTCGTCAAGCGCGCCGAGGACATCCCGCGGACCATCGCCGAGGCCTTCCACATCGCCTCCTCCGGCCGCCCCGGACCCGTCCTCGTCGACATCGCCAAGGACGCGCTCCAGGCCGCCGTCGACTTCGAGTGGCCCCAGCGCCTGGACATGCCCGGCTACCGCCCGGTCACCAAGCCGCACGGCAAGCAGGTGCGCGAGGCCGCCCGGATGATCGCCGAGTCCCGCCGGCCCGTCCTCTACGTCGGCGGCGGCGTCCTGCGCGCCGGCGCCGCCCAGGAGCTGCGGGTCCTGGCCGAGCTGACCGGCCTGCCCGTGGTCACCACCCTGATGGCCCGCGGCGTCTTCCCCGACAGCCACCCCCAGCACCTGGGCATGCCCGGCATGCACGGCAGTGTGGCCGCCGTGGGCGCGCTGCAGAAGGCCGACCTCATCGTCGCCCTGGGCGCCCGCTTCGACGACCGGGTCACCGGCAAGCTCGACAGCTTCGCCCCCGGCGCCAAGATCGTCCACGCCGACATCGACCCCGCCGAGATCTCCAAGAACCGGCACGCCGACGTCCCCATCGTCGGCGACTGCCGCGAGGTCATCGCCGACCTCGTCGTGGCCGTCCGCAACGACCAGGCCGCCGGCCGCCAGGGCGACTACGCCGCCTGGTGGGCCCAGCTGGACCGGCTGCGCGAGGTCTACCCGCTGGGGTATGAGGACCCCGACGACGGCACGCTCTCGCCCCAGCACGTCATCCGCCGCCTGGGCGAGATCGTCGGCCCCGACGCCCACTACGTCGCCGGCGTCGGCCAGCACCAGATGTGGGCCGCCCAGTTCATCGGCCACGAGAAGCCGGGCTCCTTCATCAACTCCGGCGGCCTGGGCACCATGGGGTTCTCGGTGCCCGCCGCGCTGGGCGCCAAGGTCGGCGCGCCCGAGCGCACGGTGTGGTCCATCGACGGCGACGGCTGCTTCCAGATGACCAACCAGGAGCTCGCCACCTGCGCGATCGAGGGCATCCCCATCAAGGTCGCCATCGTCAACAACGGCAACCTCGGCATGGTCCGCCAGTGGCAGACCCTGTTCTACGAGGGCCGCTACTCCAACACCGACCTGCAGACCGCCCCGCGCGACAAGAAGGTGCGCATCCCCGACTTCGTCCGCCTGGCCGAGGCGTACGGTTGTGTCGGGCTGCGCTGCGAGCGCGCCGAGGACATCGACGCCACCGTCGAGAAGGCCATGGCGGTCGACGACGCGCCGGTCGTGGTCGACTTCACCGTCCACCAGGACGCCATGGTCTGGCCCATGGTCGGCCCCGGCATCAGCAACGACAACATCCAGTACGCGCGCGACATGGCGCCCGACTGGGACGACGAGGACTGAGTGGAAGAGCGAGAATCCCCATGACCCAGCACACCCTGTCGGTCCTCGTGGAAGACACCCCCGGTATCCTCGCCCGGACATCGGCGCTGTTCTCGCGGCGCGGGTTCAACATCCACTCGCTCAGCGTCAGCACCACCGAGTACGAGGGCCTGTCCCGCATGACGATCGTGGTCAACTGCGACCGCCACCCTTTGGAGCAGGTGACCAAGCAGCTCAACAAGCTCGTGAACGTCATCAAGATCGTCGAGATGGACAACGACGCCTCGGTCCGCAGGGAACTCCTGCTGGCCAAGGTCAAGGCCGACGCCGGCAACCGGGCCGCCGTCATCCAGACGGCCGAGCTGTTCCGCGCCAACATCGTCGACGTCGGGCCCGACGTGGTGGTCGTCGAGGCCACCGGTCGGCCCGAGAAGCTCGACGCGCTGGTGCGCAACCTCGAACCGTTCGGCATCAAGGAACTGGTGAAGTCCGGCCTCGTCGCCCTGGGCCGCGGCCCCAGGTCGATCACCGACCGCTCACTGCGCGCGGTAGAGCGCAGCGCGTGAGCCCCGCCCGGCCCGGCCGGCGCCCATGAGGCCCGGCCGCCGGGCGCGACCCGCACACCCCGGTGCCGACTCCCGGCCGCGCGCCGCCCCCCGGCGCGGCGGCACCGACCACACACGCCAACCACACACAAGGAGCAAGCCGAAGTGGCAGCAGAGATGTACTACGACGACGCCGCCGACCTGAGCGTCATCCAGGGGCGCAAGGTCGCCGTGATCGGTTACGGCAGCCAGGGGCACGCGCACGCGCTGTCGCTGCGGGACTCCGGCGTGGACGTGCGCGTCGGCCTCGCCGAGGGCTCGGCCAGCCGCGCTAAGGCCGAGGAGGCGGGCCTGCGGGTGGTCACCCCCGCCGAGGCCGCCCAGGAGGCCGACCTCATCATGGTGCTGGTCCCCGACCACATCCACCGCGACCTCTACGCCAACGAGATCGCGCCCCACCTCAAGGACGGCGACGCGCTGTTCTTCGGCCACGGGTTCAGCATCCGCTACGACCTGGTGCAGCCGCCGGCCAACGTCGACGTCGCCATGGTCGCCCCCAAGGGCCCCGGCCACCTGGTGCGCCGCCAGTTCGAGGAGGGCCGCGGCGTGCCGGTCCTGGTCGCCGTGGAGCAGGACGCCTCCGGGTCGGCCTGGGAGCTGGCGCTGTCCTACGCCAAGGGCATCGGCGGCACCCGCGCGGGCGCGCTGAAGACCACCTTCAAGGAGGAGACCGAGACCGACCTGTTCGGCGAGCAGACCGTCCTGTGCGGCGGTCTGGCCGAGCTGATCAAGGCCGGGTTCTCCACCCTCACCGAGGCCGGCTACCAGCCCGAGGTCGCCTACTTCGAGTGCCTGCACGAGGTCAAGCTGATCGTCGACCTCATGTACGAGGGCGGCATCTCAAAGATGAACTGGTCGGTGTCGGACAACGCCGAGTACGGCGGCTACACCCGCGGTCCGCGCATCGTCACCGAGGAGACCCGCGAGGAGATGCGCCGGGTGCTGGCGGAGATCCAGGACGGCTCCTACGCGCGCGAGCTGGTGGCCGAGTTCGACGCCGGGCGGCCGAACTTCCTCAAGCGCCGTGAGGCCGAGCAGAACGAGCCGATCGAGAAGGTGGGCGCCGAGCTGCGCCCGCTGATGAGCTGGCTGCAGGGCTAGGCGCCTTGCGGCGGGCGGGCCGGCGCGCGCCGGCCCGCCCGCCGCGCCGTCCGGCCGTCCACCCGCACGGCCGGGCGGCCCCGCGCGGACGGGCCTTCTCCCCGGGTCAGGTGGACCCCTTTCCGCGTGGGATCCCCACCGGCGCACTAGACTTTTCGTGGCCGTCACAACCCGAACTCAGCCCAACGCGCCCCGCGCGTGGGGACAAGGACCAGCCGCGAACGCGCGGCCACGCCGCAACCCGTCAAAGGAACCAGCTGTGCCTAAGCCCTCCGTTCTCGTCGCGGAAGAACTCTCCCCCGCCGGTCTCGCCCTGCTGGAGGGCGACTTCGAGGTCCGCCACGCCAACGGCGCCGACCGCGCCGAGCTGCTGCCGGCCCTCGCCGACGTCGACGCCCTGATCGTGCGCAGCGCCACGCGGGTCGACGCCGAGGCGCTGGCCGCCGCGCCGCGGCTGAAGGTGGTGGCCCGGGCCGGCGTGGGTCTGGACAACGTTGACGTCGAGGCGGCCACCAAGGCCGGCGTGCTCGTGGTCAACGCCCCGACCTCCAACATCGTCAGCGCCGCCGAGCAGGCCATCAACCTCCTGCTGGCCTCGGCCCGCAACACCGCGCCCGCGCACAACGCCCTGATCAACGGCGAGTGGAAGCGCTCCAAGTACACCGGCGTCGAGATCTACGACAAGACGGTCGGGATCGTCGGCCTGGGCCGCATCGGCGCCCTGGTGGCCCAGCGGCTCTCGGCCTTCGGCACCCACATCATCGCCTACGACCCCTTCGTGCAGCCGGCCCGCGCCGCGCAGATCGGCGTCGAGATGGTCACCCTCGACGAACTGCTGGAGCGCAGCGACTTCATCACCATCCACCTGCCCAAGAACAAGGACACCGTCGGGCTCATCGGCGACGAGGCGCTGGCCAAGGTCAAGCCGCACGTGCGCATCATCAACGCCGCGCGCGGCGGCATCCTCGACGAGGCCGCGCTCTACCGCGCGCTCAAGGAGGGCCGGGTCGGCGGCGCGGGCATCGACGTGTGGGCCAAGGAGCCCTGCACCGACAGCCCGCTGTTTGAGTTCGAGAACGTGGTCGTGGCCCCGCACCTGGGCGCCAGCACCGCCGAGGCCCAGGAGAAGGCCGGCACGCAGGTGGCGCGCTCGGTCAAGCTCGCGCTGTCGGGCGAGTTCGTGCCCGACGCCGTCAACGTCCAGGGCGGCGCGGTCGCCGAGGACGTCAAGCCGGGCCTGCCCCTCACCGAGAAGCTGGGCCGCATCTTCACCGCGCTGGCGCGCGGGGTGGCCGACCGCATCGACATCGAGGTCCGCGGCGAGATCGCGGCCCACGACGTCAAGGTGATCGAGCTGGCGGCCCTCAAGGGCGTGTTCGGCGACGTGGTCGAAGAGGCCGTGACCTTCGTCAACGCCCCGCTGCTGGCCAAGGAGCGCGGCGTCGAGGTCAACCTGGTCACCAGCGACGACCACTCCGACTGGCGCAACCTCATCACCGTGCGCGGCCTGATGCCCGACGGCCAGCGGGTGTCGGTCTCGGGCACGCTGACCGGCCCCCGCCAGGCCGAGAAGCTGGTCGAGATCAACGGCTACAGCATGGAGATCCCGATCAGCGCGCACATGGCGTTCCTGTCCTACGACGACCGCCCCGGCATCGTCGGCACGGTCGGCGCGCTGCTGGGCGAGGCCGGGATCAACATCGCGGGCATGCAGGTCAGCCGCGACGCCGCCGGCGGCACCGCGCTGATCACGCTCACCGTCGACTCCGCGATCCCCGAGGCCACGCTGGAGTCCATCGCCACCGAGATCCGCGCGGAGCGGTCCCGCCAGGTCGATCTCGACTAGCCCCGCCGACCGCTCCCTCGGGGCGCGGCGCGGACGCCGGACAGCGGCCGGGGGCCGCCCGCACGAGCGGGCGGCCCCCGCCGGCGTCGGGCCCGCGCCGCGCGTGTCCGCCCGGCGGGACACTGGCCGGATACTCGGACGTCCGATAGTCTGGGTTCCTAGGAGTTGGGCGCGCGGTGACCACGCCGGTCCACACCGGCATCGGACCTCCACCGCCGCCCGCACGGCCCGGCCCGCCCCATACCTCGCGGCCGGACCTCCCGGCACCACCACTCGCCGGGTTCGGCGCGTGCTCCGCCTGCGCCCCCTGGGGCCGGCGGCGCCCCGCGCCGTTCCATCCAGCGCATCCACCGGCGTACCCCGGCATGTCCGGGCGCCCGCGCGGCGCGACCCGCCGCCCCTCGCGCCCGCCGTCCGGCGGCGCCCTTCGGCTGCGCGCGTGCCCGCGAGGCGAGGAGGACACCGTGTACGACACCACCACCGCTCCCGACACCGCCGACGAGGCCACCGAGGCCGTCCAGGTCGCTCTCGACCGCCGCGACAACGGCGGCCCGGCGGGGCGCTAGTCTTGTCTCACTGACCGTTTCCCCAGGTCTCACCATCTGAGACGACCCAGGCCGCGCGGAGTCCCCGCGCGGCCGGACCCCGCCGTGAGGCCGCACCGGAAACCCCGACGAGACGAGCAGATTAGAGGCTGGGCTGGTAATGGCTGCGCGCACCGTGAAGTTGGCCGTCATCCCCGGCGACGGGATCGGCCCCGAGGTGGTGGCCGAGGGCCTCAAGGTCCTCTCCGCCGTCGCCTCCGGGCACGACCTCGCCTTCGACACCACCGAGTACGAGCTGGGCGCCCGCCGGTGGCACGCCACCGGCGAGACCCTGCCCGACTCCGTCGAGGCGGAGCTGCGGGGGCACGAGGCCGTCTTCCTCGGCGCGGTGGGCGACCCCAGCGTGCCCAGCGGCGTGCTGGAGCGCGGCCTGCTGCTGCGGCTGCGGTTCGCGTTCTCCCACTACGTCAACCTGCGCCCGGTCCGCCTCTACCCCGGCGTCACCACCCCGCTCGCCGACGTCGCGCCCGAGGACATCGACATGCTCGTGGTGCGCGAGGGCACCGAGGGCCCTTACGCCGGCATGGGCGGGGTGCTGCGCAAGGGCACCCCCCACGAGATCGCCACCCAGGACAGCGTCAACACCCGCTTCGGCGTGGAGCGCGTCGTGCGCTACGCCTTCGCCGCGGCCGCGCGCCGCCCGCGCCGCAAACTCACGCTGGTGCACAAGGACAACGTGCTCAGCTACGCCGGCGAGCTGTGGCAGCGCGTCGTGCGCGAGGTGGGCGCGGAGTTCCCCGAGGTCTCCGTCGACTACCTGCACGTCGACGCCGCCACCATGTTTTTCGTGTCCCAGCCGCAGCGCTTCGACGTCGTGGTCACCGACAACCTGTTCGGCGACATCATCACCGACCTCGGCGCGGCGATCGCCGGCGGCATCGGGCTGGCCGCCAGCGGCAACATCAACCCCGAGAACGACTTCCCCAGCATGTTCGAGCCGGTGCACGGCTCGGCCCCCGACATCGCCGGCCAGGGCAAGGCCGACCCCACGGCCACCGTCCTGTCCTCGGCGATCATGCTCGACCACCTCGGGCTGAGCGGGGCCGCGCGCGCCATCGAGCGCGCCGTGGCCGAGGACCTGCTGGCCCGCGCGAAGGACGGCCTCAGCGAGCGCTCCACCGCCCAGATCGGCGACGCCATCGCCGAGCGAGTAGCCGGGCAGGGCTGACGCCGCCGACCGGCGCCTCAGCCCTGCTGGTCGCAAATCGGCGCGGCTGAGGCGGACACACGGATCTCCAGGTGCAGCGGGCGTGCCGATTCACGGCGCGCCCGCTGCGCGCTGCGCGCCCCCGCGCGGCGGCCCTCCGGCCGCCCGCAACGGTGGGTGTGCGGCGGTATGGCCGCGGGTGCGTTGTTTCCGTCACACTGGAAGCCGGGTCGGCGCTGCCGGCCCGATGTACGGAGAGGACCTGACCCATGAACAACGGCACCACCACAAGCGGGTTGACGTTCGACGTCCAGCTCTCGGCTCAGCGGAGGACCCCGCAGGAGCGCGCGCAGCTGCTGGACAACCCCGGGTTCGGCAACGTGTTCACCGACCACATGGTCACCATCGCCTATGAGGAGGGCAAGGGCTGGTACGACGCCCGTCTGGAGCCCTACGGCCCCCTCACCCTCGACCCCGCCACGGCGGCCCTGCACTACGCCCAGGAGATCTTCGAGGGCCTGAAGGCCTACCGCCACCCCGGCGGCGAGGTCGCCTGCTTCCGGCCCGACGCCAACGCCGCGCGGTTCAACCGCAGCGCGCGGCGCATGGCAATGCCCGAACTGCCCGAGGAGCTGTTCCTCGGCGCCATCGAGACCCTGCTGGCCGCCGACGCCGACTGGATCCCCACCCAGCCCAACAGCAGCCTCTACCTGCGCCCGTTCATGTTCGCCACCGACGTCGGCCTCGGCGTCAACAACCCCTCGCGCAGCTACCGGTTCGTCCTGATCGCCTCTCCGTCCGGCCCCTACTTCTCCGGGGGCGTCAAGCCCGTCACCGTGTGGCTGAGCGAGGACTACACCCGCGCCGCACCCGGGGGCACCGGCGAGGCCAAGTTCGCGGGCAACTACGCCGCCAGCTTCCTCGCCCAGGCCCAGGCCGTCGACCAGGGCTGCGACCAGGTGGTGTGGCTCGACGCCGTCGAGCACCGCTGGGTCGAGGAGATGGGCGGCATGAACCTGTTCTTCGTCTTCGGCTCCGGCGACGAGGCCCGCCTGCTCACCCCCGCGCTCACCGGCACCCTGCTGCCCGGCATCACCCGCGACTCCCTGCTCACGCTCGCGCCCGAGCTGGGGTTCGCCACCGAGGAGGGCCGCCTGTCCACCGACGAGTGGCGGCGCGCGGCCGAGTCCGGCGAGCTGACCGAGGTGTTCGCGTGCGGCACCGCGGCCGTCGTCACCCCCGTGGGCCGCGTCAAGAGCCGCACCGGGGAGTTCACCATGGGCGACGGCGGCCCCGGCCCCGTCACCATGGGCCTGCGCGAGGAGCTGGTGGCGCTGCAGTACGGCACCCGCCCCGACACCCACGGCTGGGTGCGCACCTTCGGCTGACACGCGGGGGCGGGCGCGCCGGGGCCCCGGCGCGCCCGCGGTCGGCGTCTCACGCAGTGAGACTTCTGCCCGGCGGACCCGGATCGGCGCCCCGGCATGTGGCAGACTGGCCTACGTGCCGTCTCAGGTCATCATTATCGTGAGGCGCGCTGGCTGAAACCGGACCTCGCCAGCGCGCTGACCTCTCGTGTCCACGAGGGGTCTTTTTTGTTGGCGGCGGGGCCCGCACCACGAGAGCACACCGATCCGCGGGAGTTCGAGAACCCATGCCTGACGACAGTTTCCACGTCTTCGACACCACGCTGCGCGACGGGGCCCAGCGCGAGGGCATCAACCTCACCGTCGCCGACAAGCTGGCCATCGCCAAGCTCCTCGACGAGTTCGGGGTGGCGTTCATCGAGGGCGGCTGGCCGGGGGCGAACCCCAAGGACACCGAGTTCTTCCAGCGCGCCGCCGCCGAGCTGGACCTGCGCCACGCGCGGCTGTCGGCCTTCGGCTCCACCCGGCGGGCGGGGGTGCGCGCCGAGGAGGACCCCCAGGTCCTGGCGCTGCGCGACTCCGGCGCGCCGGTGGTCACCCTGGTGGCCAAGAGCGACATCCGGCACGTGGAGCGGGCGCTGCGCACCACCGGCGAGGAGAACCTGGCGATGGTCGCCGACACCGTCGCCTTCCTGCGCGGCAGCGGCCGGCGGGTGTTCCTCGACTGCGAGCACTTCTTCGACGGCTACCGGCACGACCCCGCCTATGCGCTGAGCGTGGTGCGCGCCGCCGCCGAGGCGGGCGCCGACGTGGTCGTGCTGTGCGACACCAACGGCGGCATGCTGCCCGCCGACATCACCCGCGTCGTGACCGAGGTCCGCGAGGCCACGGGCGCGCGGCTGGGCATCCACGCCCAGGACGACTCCGGCTGCGCGGTGGCCAACACGCTGGCGGCCGTGGACGCCGGCGCCACGCACGTGCAGTGCACGGCCAACGGCTACGGGGAGCGCGTGGGCAACGCCAACCTCTTCTCGGTGGTGGCGGCCCTGGAGCTCAAGCAGGGCCGCGACGTCCTGCCCGAGGGCTGCCTCAGCCAGATGACGCGGGTGTCGCAGGCCATCGCCGAGATCGTCAACATCGCGCCCAGCACCCACCAGCCCTACGTCGGGGTGTCGGCGTTCGCCCACAAGGCCGGCCTGCACGCCTCGGCGATCAAGGTCGACCCCGACCTCTACCAGCACCTGGACCCGGTGCTGGTGGGCAACGACATGCGCATGCTGGTGTCGGACATGGCCGGGCGCGCCTCGATCGAGCTGAAGGCCAAGGAGCTGGGTCTGGACCTGTCCGGAGACCGCGAGCTGGCGGGCCGCGTGGTCGAGCGGGTCAAGAGCATGGAGCTGGCGGGCTACAGCTTCGAGGCGGCCGACGCGTCGCTGGAGCTGCTGCTGCGCGAGGAGCTGGGCCGGCCGGTGCGCTACTTCGACACCGAGTCCTGGCGGGTCATCGCCGAGCGGCGCGCGGTGGGGCGCGCGGACGAGTCGGCCGTCAGCGAGGCCACGGTCAAGCTGCACGTCAAGGGCGAGCGGGTGATCGCCACCGGCGAGGGCAACGGCCCGGTCAACGCGCTGGACCGGGCGCTGCGCTCGGCCATGGAGGGCGTCTACACCGCCCTGGGCGGGCTGGAGCTGACCGACTACAAGGTCCGCATCCTGGAGGGGGCCTCGGGCACCGCCGCGGTCACCCGGATCCTGGTGACCTTCAGCGACGGCCGGGGGGAGTGGACCACGGTGGGCGTGGGCGAGAACGTCATCGAGGCGTCCTGGATCGCTTTGGAGCAGGCCGTCACCTACGGTCTGCTGCGGCAGGGCTACCCGCAGGACTGATCACGCGGGCCTGCCGGGCGCCGCGCGACCGCGCGGCGCCCGGCAAACCGCCGGGGCCGGGCGGGGCCGGGCGGACGCTCAGGGGTGCACCCACCCGTTGGGCTCGCAGCCCTGGAGGCCGAACGTCTGCTGCTGCATCACCGGCGCGGGCTCCCCGCGGCCGGGGCAGTTCACGTGGCCGTGGCCCAGCGCGTGGCCGACCTCGTGGTTGATGACGTAGACGCGGTAGGTCTCCAGGTCGCCGTCGAAGTGCTCGACCCCCGACACCCACCGGTTCTGGTTGATGATCGCCCGCCCGCCGGTGGTGCAGGAGACCCGGCCCAGCGTCTGCAGCGGCGCGCACATGCGGTCCACGGTCTCGGGCGCGGCCAGGGCCACCCGGAAGTCCACCGGCCCGGAGTCCACGCGCTGCACGGACATCGCGTCCTCGCCGCGCCAGCTGCGCTCGTCGGCGAGGATCTGCTCCACGGCCGCGGCGAAGTCCTCC
Source organism: Streptomonospora nanhaiensis (assembly GCF_013410565.1). Taxonomy (NCBI): domain Bacteria; kingdom Bacillati; phylum Actinomycetota; class Actinomycetes; order Streptosporangiales; family Nocardiopsidaceae; genus Streptomonospora; species Streptomonospora nanhaiensis. The sequence continues at coordinate 2,314,505 of NZ_JACCFO010000001.1, read as the reverse complement.
GGCTCGCCGGGCAGGCCCTTCTCGACCTCCACGATGTAGCGGGTCAGCGGCCCCTCGCCGGCGGGCTCGCTTTGGCCGGGCACCACCTCCAGGTCGCCGCTGCCGGAGGTCACCTCCTCCTCCACCGAGCGCAGCAGGGCGGGCAGCCCGGCTGCTTCGCCGTCGCCGTCGCCGCCCTCGCGGCCGCCCTCGGGCCGGTCCTCCTCGGCGGTGTCGCCCCCGCCGTCGCGCCCGGCCGCCCCGGGCCCATCGCCCCCGCCGTCCGTGCCGCCGTCCGCGTCGCCGCCGCCGGGGCCCTCGGCCTGGGGCGCGGCGGCGTCGGCGGAGCCCGGCCGGTCGCCTCCGGCGCCGTCGGCGCCGGCGGGCGGCGGACTCGCCGTGGCGCCGGCGGCGCCGGAGGCGAGGTCGGGCGCCTGCCGGTCCAGGACGAGCAGCCCGGTGCCGGCCGCGATGACGGCGAGCCCCAGCACCAGTTCCAGGACGTAGGTGCGCCGCCGCCGGGCGCGGCGGGCGCGTGCGGCGGCGGGGGATGGATGCGACAAGCCGGCGGCCTCTCCTGGCTCGGATGGTCGGGAACGCCCACAGCATCGCAGAAACGGAACGCATCCGGTGCACCTTCTCGGGTGTCCGAAACGTGCGTGCCGTCACGGGCCGTCCCGATCCGGGCCACCCGGTCGGCCGGGCCGCCCCGGCCCGCGGCCGCGGCGGGCCGGGGCGGGGCGGCCCGCCCCCGCACCGGCTCGGTACGCTGGTCGGCGGAGCACCACCGGCTATGAACAGGCAGGCTGCAGACGTGCGCATCGCAAGATTCTCCGTGAACGACGAGGTGGCCTACGGCCTGGTCGACACCGACCAGGACAGCGGCCAGGACTACGTCTCCCGGATCAGCGGGCACCCCCTGATGGGCCAGTTCCAGCTCACCGGCGAGCGCGCCAAGGTCGAGGACGTCCGGCTGCTCTCGCCGGTGCTGCCCAGCAAGGTCGTGTGCATCGGCAAGAACTACGCCGACCACGTCGCCGAGATGAGCGGTATCACCGGTCCCAGCACCGAGGAGCCCGTGGTCTTCCTCAAGCCCTCGACCTCGGTGGCCGGGCCCGGCGACCCGGTGTTCTACCCGCCGGTCTCCCAGCGCGTGGACTTCGAGGGCGAGCTGGCGATCGTGATCGCCCGCCCCTGCCGCGAGGTCCCCCGCGAGCGCGCCAAGGACGTGATCTTCGGCTACACGGTGGCCAACGACGTCACGGCCCGCGACCTCCAGCAGACCGACAAGCAGTGGACCCGCGCCAAGGGCTTCGACTCCTTCTGCCCGATCGGCCCCTGGATCGAGACCGGGCTGTCGCTGGAGGAGGCCGGCGACCTCCGCCTCACCACCACGGTCGACGGCGAGGTCCGCCAGGACGGCCGCACCTCGCAGTTCATCCACGACATCCCCGCGGTGATCTCCTACGTCACCTCGTTCATGACCCTGCTGCCCGGCGACGTCCTGCTCACCGGCACCCCGGCCGGCGTCGGACCCGTCCAGACCGGCCAGGAGATGACCGTGACGGTCGAGAAGGTCGGCTCCCTGACCAACCGCGTCGTGCCCCGCGACTGAGCCGCCGCGCCCCGGCCCGGCCCCGCGCGCGCCGGGACCGGCCCGCGGCGTGCGCCGATAGGCTTGGGCGTGTGACTGAGACTCCGATCCGCGTGCGCTTCGCGCCGTCTCCCACTGGCATGTTCCACGTCGGCGGCGCGCGGTCCGCGCTCTTCAACTGGGCACTGGCCCTCCAGCAGGCCGACGGCAGGTTCGTGCTGCGCATCGAGGACACCGACGCGGCGCGCAACCGGCCGGAGTGGACGGACGGCATCATCCGCGCGCTGGCGTGGCTGGGGATCAGCGCCGACGACCCCCACTTCGAGGGGCCGTACTTCCAGTCGGCCTACGCCGGCAAGCACCGCGAGACCGCCGAGCGGCTCTACAAGGACGGCCGGGCCTACTACTGCGACTGCACCCGCGAGCAGGTGCAGGAGCGGCGCGGCAACCCCCACCTGGGCTACGACGGCTTCTGCCGCGACCGCGGGCTGGAGCCCGGCCCGGGACGGGCGCTGCGGTTCCGCGTGCCCGAGGGCGGGCCGACCGTGGTGGACGACCGCGTCCGCGGCCGGGTGGAGTTCGAGCACAGCGCCATCGAGGACTTCGTGATCGCCCGCGCCGACGGCTCGCCGCTGTTCGTGCTGGCCAACGTGGTCGACGACGTCGAGATGGGCGTCAACACCGTCGTGCGGGGCGAGGAGCACCTGTCCAACACCCCCAAGCAGCAGCTGCTGTGGGAGGCGCTGGGGCGCACCGCGCCGGTGTGGGCGCACCTGCCGGTGATCGTCAACGAGAAGCGGCAGAAGCTCTCCAAGCGCCGCGACAAGGTCGCCCTGGAGTCCTACCAGGACGAGGGGTTCCTGGCCGAGGCCATGGTGAACTACCTCATGCTGCTGGGGTGGGGCCCCGGCGAGGACCGCGAGATCATGCCCTTCGCCGACATGGTCCCGCTGTTCCGGCTGGAGGACGTCAACAGCTCCAGCGCCTTCTTCGACGAGAAGAAACTGCGCGCGTTCAACGGCGAGTACATCCGGGCGCTGGACCCTGCGGAGTTCGTCGAGCGCTGCCGCCCCTGGCTGACCGGCGAGTCCGCGCCCTGGCCCGCCGACCACTTCGACGAGGCGGCCTTCCGGGCCGTGGCGCCGCTGGCGCAGAGCCGGGTGGCCGTGCTCGGCGAGATCGTGCCCAACGTCGACTTCCTGTTCCTGGACGAGCCCGCCGAGGACGACAGGAGCTGGGCCAAGGCCATGAAGCCCGACACCGCCGTGCCCATGCTTGAGGCCGCCCTGGAGCGGCTGGCCGACCCCGCCCTGGAGTGGGCGGCCGAGCCGCTGAAGGCCGAGGTCGAGGCCGCCGGCGCGGGGCTGGGGCTGAAGCTGGGCAAGGCGCAGGCACCGGTGCGCGTGGCCGTCACCGGGCGCACGGTGGGCCTGCCGCTGTTCGAGTCGCTGGAGGTGCTGGGGCGCGAGCGCACCCTGGGCCGGCTGCGCGCGGCCCTGGAGCGGCTGCGCGCCGAGGCGGCCGGCGCGGAGGACGCCGCTCAGGCGTGAGCGGGGCGCGGCGGGCGGCGCCGTGCGCCGCCCGCGCGGGGCTCTCGGGCCCCCGGCGGGTGTCCGCCGGGTTATCGGTTCGCGAGCACTCCGGATGTCCGCTAAAGTAATGCCTGCGCCGAGGGGGAGCGGGACCGGCGATCGGAACTCTCCGGCTCCCACCGAACGCACTGGGGTATGGTGTAATCGGCAGCACGACTGATTCTGGTTCAGTTAGTCTAGGTTCGAGTCCTGGTACCCCAGCCACGGCCTCCGGTCACGGCGGCCGGTACGAGTCGGTCACCGGCTCGATCGCCCAGGCGATCACATCAGGCCCCCGTCGTCTAGTGGCCTAGGACGCCGCCCTCTCAAGGCGGTAACGGCGGTTCGAATCCGCTCGGGGGTACGCAGCAGGGACAATGCCAGGTGAAGAGGCTTCCGCTTCGCGCGGGGGCTTTTTTGCTGGGTCGCCGGGGCGGTCACCAGCCGCCCCGGCGCTCCCGGTTCCGCCGCGATCGCGGCCGGATCACCCGATTCGGTCCGATAGGGTGGACCCACTGCACACGCCCCCGTCGTCTAGTGGCCTAGGACGCCGCCCTCTCAAGGCGGTAACGGCGGTTCGAATCCGCTCGGGGGTACCACACCGACACACGCGCAGGCCCTCATCCGCACCGATGAGGGCCTTTGCCGTTACCGGGCGCCGGGTCCCTTCCCGGTGCGCGCCGGCGCGGCGCCGAACCGCGCCGCCGACACGTCCTCCTGCGCCAGTCGGCGCAGCGCCGACAGCGACTGCTCCATCAGCGCCGACAGGCTGATCGCGTGGAGCAGCGCCTCCTCGCGCGGCGCCTCGGGGTCGATGCACGCCACGTCCAGCTCCGCCGCCTGGTGCGCCGCCGACGCGTACCCCCGAAGCATCTCGGGGGTCGCCGGGCGGCCCAGCGCCTGCATGGCCGCCAGCGCCCGCGTCAGCTGGACGCGCGCGGGGGAGTCCGGCGTGACGCGCCAGTCCAGCTCCGCCAGGAGTGCGTCGGTCTGCTCGGCCGCGCGGTCCCACGCGGGGTCGCCGGGGTGGGACTCGGGCGTGGCGCTCATCGCGAAGATCGCGGTGCCCAGGACCGTGTGGAGGTCGAGGTCGGGGTTGTCCACCGCGGCCAGCACGGCGCGGATGCGGGCCAGCGGGACCTCGGCCACCTCGACCAGGGCGCGCACCAGCCGGAGCCGCTGGAGGTGGGCCTCGGAGTAGTCGGCCTGCGTGGTGGAGACCGCCGCGCCCTTGGGCAGCAGGTCCTCCCGCAGGTAGTACTTGATGGTCGCCACGGGCACCCCGCTGCGCCTGCTCAGCTCCGATATCCGCATCCGAGAGAACCCCCTTGCCTTCCTCTGTTGGAGAGTACTACTCTCCAACGTTAGAGAGTTCAACTATCCAATGGGGTGCGCGGCGCGACCGTCCAGGAGCCGGCCGCGGCGTAAGTCCGCACCCTCCGGCCGGCGCGGCCGGACCGGCGACGTAGAGGACCGAGCACCATGCCCCAGACTCAGGTGCGCCGCACCACCACCGAGCCCCGCGAGAGCCTGACCGTCTTCCTGCTCGGCGTGCGGGTCAACGCGCTGCTGCGACCCCGCCGCTGGATGTGGATCAACCGCGCCTTCCTGGCGATGAGCTCCGAACTCCGGGCCGACCCCGCTCTGGGCCTGCTGCACGAGCGCGTGCTGCCCTCCGCGCGCGGCGTGACCGCCGTGCAGTACTGGGAGAGCACCCGGGCCCTGATGGACTACGCCCGCCGGGCCACGCACAGCGCCGCCTGGCAGCGCTACCTGCGCGAGGGCGGCGCGGGGGCCGGGGTGTGGCACGAGACCTACGAGATCGGCGCCCCGCAGTCCGAGCGCGCCGAGCAGGGGGCCGGCTACGAGGCCGTCTACCTCAACATGCCCGACCACGGCCTGGGCCGGGCGCTGGGCACGGTTCCGGTCGACCGGAGCACGCGCCGCGCCCTGGACCGCCTGGCCCGCCGCCGCACGCGCGGCGGCACCGGCGCCGGGGCGGCCGCGGCGGCACCGGACGCGCGATGAGGACCGCCCTGCTCACCGCCGCCCAGGCGCTGGTGTGGGCGGCGGCCCCCGTCCTGCTCGTGCAGGGCCGGCGGGTGCGCCGCACCGCCCTCACCCTGCCGCCGGCCCGGGGCACCCGCGGCACCGCCCCCGGCACCGGCGCGGCGGAGGGCGCCGCCGGGCCGGAGCCCCTGTGCCTGCTGGTGCTGGGCGACTCCTCGGCCGCCGGTGTGGGGGTGGACTCCCTGGCCGACGGCGTGCCCGGCCGGGTCGCCGCCGAACTGGCCGCCGCCACCGGGCGGGCCGTGGAGTGGCGCGCCGCCGCCCGCTCGGGGGCCGACTCCGCGCGGGTGGCCGGCGCGCTCCTGCCCGCCGCGGCGCGGGAGGCCGGCGCCGCCTGGCGGCCCGACCTCGTCCTGGTGGTGGTCGGGGTCAACGACATCACCCGGATGACCTCCGGTCGCGCCTTCGCCCGCAACGCCGCCGCCATCGCCGGCGGCGTGCGCGCCCGCTGGCCGCGCGCCGCCACGGCGTTCAGCGCGCTGCCTCCGCTGGAGAGGTTCCCGGCACTGCCCTGGCCGTTGCGCCCGCTGCTGGGCCTGCGCTCGCGCTACCTCGACGCCCGGCTGCGGGCGGTGCTGGCGCGGCTTCCGGGCGCCGACCACGCGGCCTTCCCGCGCTCCGCCCTGAGCGGCCCGGAGCTGTTCTCCGCCGACGGGTTCCACCCCGGCGCGGAGGGCTACCGCCGCTGGGCCGGCCACCTGGCCGCCAGGTTGCGGAATTCGCTCGACACCTCCGGCCGCGCGACCGATTCTGTCACCAGGCCGCTCTAGTGTTCCGGTGGGTGCGGACGGCACGCCACCGGAGCGGGTGGCGGACCGTCCCATCGGTGGCCGCCCGCCAGGACGGGGCGGGCGGCCCCTCCACCGCCTCTCCGCCCGCCGCCACGTTCGGCCGCGCCCCGCAGCGGGCATGCCCCCACCCATGGACCGATCCCAGCCCAGGCGTCCCCCCGCGCGCTTTCTGACCTGCGTACTCGCGATCACCGCCGTGCTCGCGGCGGGGTGCGGCGGCGGCGCGCCCGGCGGATCCGGTCCCGAGCGCACAGCCGGCGACACCCCCGGCGGCGGTGCCGCCGACGCCACCGGCCGCCTGGTCCCGCCCGGCGAGCCCGAAACCGTGGCCGGCGGCCTGGAGGTCCCGTGGGGGATCGCCGTGCTGCCCTCCGGCGGGGCGCTGGCCACCGAGCGCGGCTCCGGCCGCATCGTGCGTGTCGACGACGACGGCGGCGTCAGCGAGGTCGGCACGGTCGCGGGGGTGCGCCCCCGGGGCGAGGGCGGCCTGCTGGGCATCGCGCTGGACCCCTACGGCTCGCGGCCCGAGAAGGTCTACGTCTACTACACCGCCCGTTCCGACAACCGCATCGCGCGCATCGACCTGGAGTGGGGCGAGGACGGCCGCCTCGCGCTGGGGGAGTCGCGCGTACTGGTCGACGGCATCCCCGCCGCCGACCACCACAACGGCGGCCAGTTGGCGTTCGGCCCCGACGGCCTGCTCTACGCGGCCACGGGCGACGCCGGGCGCGCCGAGCGGGCCCAGGACACCGGCGACCTGGGCGGCAAGATCCTGCGCATGACGCCCGACGGCCGCCCCGCCGACGGCAACCCGTTCGACAACCTCGTCTACAGCTACGGCCACCGCAACGTGCAGGGCCTGGCCTGGGGGCCCGAGGACGTGCTGTTCGCAACGGAGTTCGGCCAGGACACCTACGACGAGGTCAACGTGATCGAGGCCGGCGGCAACTACGGCTGGCCCGAGGTCGAGGGCGTGGGCGGCCCCGACGCCCCCGACGACCTGGTGGACCCCGTGGTCACCTGGACCACCGAGGAGTCCTCGCCCAGTGGGGCGGCCGTGGCCGCCGGATCGCTGTGGGTGGCGGCGCTGCGCGGCGAGCGGCTGTGGCGCATGCCGCTCACCGGCCGCGCGGACGATCCGCTCGGCGAGCCCGAGGCGCTGTTCGCGGGCGACTACGGCCGGCTGCGGTCGGTGGTTCCGGCTCCGGGCGGAGACGGCCTGTGGCTGGGCACCAGCAACCGCGACGGCCGGGGCTTCCCGGCCGCCGACGACGACCGCGTGCTGCGGGTGCCGCTGGAGGAGGGCGGCGGCTGAGCGCGGCGCGGCCGGCCGCGCCTACACCGCCGCGGGGTCCTGGGCGTGCAGCGCCTCGTTGATCTTCTCGGCGGCCGAGGTGACCGCCTGGGCGTGCAGCCGCCCCGGCGTGCGGGTGAGCCGCTCGATGGGGCCCGACACCGAGATGGCGGCGATCACCCGGCCGCCGGGCCCGGCGATCGGCGCCGACACCGAGGCCACGCCCTGTTCGCGCTCGCCGACGCTCTGGGCCCAGCGGCGGCGGCGCACCGACTGCAGCGCGGTCTCGCTGAAGCGGGCGGCGGCCAGCAGCCGCCGCACCCGCGCGGGGTCCTCCCAGGCCAGCAGCACCTGGGCGGCCGAACCGGCGGTCATGGGCAGCTCGCTGCCCACCGGAACGGTGTCGCGCAGCCCGCTGGTGCGCTCGGCGGCGGCCACGCACACGCGGGAGTCGCCCTGGCGGCGGTAGAGCTGGGCGCTCTCGCCGGTGAGGTCGCGCAGCTGGGTGAGCACCGGGGTGGCGATGGCCAGCAGCCGGTCCTCGCCGGTGGCGATGGACAGCTCGCCCAGCCGGGGGCCCAGGACGAACCGGCCCTGGCTGTCGCGCGTGACCATGCGGTGGCGCTCCAGGGCGACGGCCAGGCGGTGGGCGGTGGGACGGGCCAGGCCGGTGATGCGCACGAGCTGGGCGAGGGTGGCGGGCCCCGACTCCAGGGCGTCGAGGACCGACATCGTCTTGTCGAGCACACCGACGCCGCTGGATGAGCTAGAGTTGTCCATGGCTTGATATTGCCGTCTCGCTATTTGGAATGCAAGTCGTCCGGCCCGCGCGCCCCGCGGCGCTCACCAGGCCGGGCGCGCGTGGTCGCCGCGGCGGGGGCCGATCACGGGCACGGCGGCGAGCAGCCTTCCCATGCAGTTTCACAAGACGCGAGGAGACGTGGCACATGGCTCGCACGATGGCCGAGAAGGTCTGGGAGGAGCACGTCGTCCGGCGTGCCGATGGCGAACCCGACCTGCTCTACATCGACCTGCACCTCGTCCACGAGGTCACCAGTCCGCAGGCGTTCGAGGGGCTCCGGCTGGCCGGCCGGCCCGTGCGCCGCCCGGACCTGACCATCGCGACCGAGGACCACAACGTCCCCACGGAGAACATCCTCGGCCCCATCGCCGACAAGGTCTCGCGCACCCAGATCGAGACCCTGCGCAAGAACGCCTCCGACTTCGGCGTGCGGCTGTTCCCCATGGGCGACATCGACCAGGGCATCGTCCACGTGGTGGGCCCGCAGCTCGGCCTGACCCAGCCGGGCATGACCGTCGTCTGCGGCGACAGCCACACCAGCACCCACGGCGCGTTCGGCGCGCTGGCGTTCGGGATCGGCACCAGCCAGGTCGAGCACGTGCTGGCCACCCAGACGCTGCCGATGGCGCCGTTCAAGACCATGGCGGTCACCGTCAACGGCTCGCTGCCCGAGGGCGTGACCGCCAAGGACATCATCCTGGCCGTCATCGCCCGCATCGGCACCGGCGGCGGCCAGGGCTACGTCATCGAGTACCGCGGCCAGGCCATCCGGGAGCTGTCCATGGAGGCCCGGATGACGATCTGCAACATGTCGATCGAGGCCGGCGCCCGCGCGGGCATGATCGCGCCCGACGACACCACTTTCGACTACATCAAGGGCCGCCCGCACGCGCCCCAGGGCGCCGACTGGGACGCCGCGGTGGCGCACTGGCGGAGCCTGCGCACCGACGACGACGCGGTCTTCGACACCGAGGTCGTGCTCGACGCCGCCGAGCTGAGCCCGTTCGTCACCTGGGGCACCAACCCCGGCCAGGGCGCGCCGCTGGACTCCGCGGTGCCCGACCCGGCGTCGTTCACCGACCCCACCGAGCGCGCCGCCGCCGAGAAGGCGCTGGCCTACATGGACCTGGCGCCCGGCACGCCGCTGCGCGAGGTCCGGGTCGACACCGTGTTCCTGGGCTCGTGCACCAACGGCCGCATCGAGGACCTGCGCGCCGCCGCCGAGATCATCAAGGGCCGCAAGGTGGCCGACAACGTCCGCATGCTGGTGGTACCCGGCTCCATGCGGGTCAAGGAGCAGGCCAACGCCGAGGGCCTGGGCGAGATCTTCACCGCCGCGGGCGCCGAGTGGCGCGAGGCGGGCTGCTCGATGTGCCTGGGCATGAACCCCGACCAGCTCAAGCCGGGCGAGCGCAGCGCCTCCACCTCCAACCGCAACTTCGAGGGCCGCCAGGGCAAGGGCGGGCGCACCCACCTGGTGTCGCCGCTGGTCGCCGCCGCCACCGCCGTGCGCGGCACCCTGTCCTCGCCCGCCGACCTGTAGCCCGCGCCGCACGCAGACACAAGGGACTGATAGCCGACATGGAGAAGTTCACCGTCCACACCGGCAGCGCCGTGCCGCTGCGCTACAGCAACGTGGACACCGACCAGATCATCCCCGCCGTCTACCTCAAGCGGGTGGCCCGCACCGGGTTCGAGGACGGCCTGTTCGCGGCCTGGCGCGCCAACGACCCCGAGTTCGTGCTGAACAAGCCGGAGTTCGCCGGCGGCAGCGTGCTGGTGGCCGGCCCGGACTTCGGCACCGGGTCCTCGCGCGAGCACGCGGTCTGGGCGCTCCAGGACTACGGGTTCAAGGCCGTGATCGCGCCGCGGTTCGGCGACATCTTCCGCGGCAACTCGCTCAAGGGCGGGCTGCTGACGGTCGTGGTGCCCCAGGACGTGGTCGAGCGGCTGTGGGACGCGGTCGAGGCCGATCCCGCCACCCAGGTGACCGTGGACCTGGTCGAGCGCGAGGTGCGGGCGCCGGGGATCGTGCAGCCGTTCGAACTGGACGACTACACACGGTGGCGGCTGATGGAGGGGCTGGACGACATCGCCCTCACGCTGCGCCACACCGACGACATCGACGCCTACGAGAAGCGGCGCCACGCATGGCTTCCGGTCACCCAGTAGAACCGGATTCCGCAGAATTTTACCTTGACTTGGCGCGGCGGCTGCGGGAAGCGCACCGCCGCGCCAACGCACTGCCCGACGGTGTCCGGATTCCGGTTATACGTAGGCTTTTGACGGTCACAGAGGCGGTCAAAAGGGATCCAGTGCGCGCCTCCGCTCGGCTCGACGCGATGCTCCAGGAGCTTGCTCAGCAGGCCGAAGACCCCCCGACACGCTGAATTCACGGGCGTTTGTGTTTGTGTCGGAGGCCGGGTGTCCCCTAATTTCGTGCGAGCAAGGGGGAACCGGAGGAACCAATGAACAAGCGTGACCTGATCGACGCCATCTCTGAACGTATGGGCGACCGAAAGACCGCCACCGAAGCCGTGAACGCGGTGCTGGAGACGATCCAGAAGACCGTGGCCTCGGGCGACAAGGTCGCCATCACGGGCTTCGGCGTCTTCGAGAAGTCCGAGCGCGCCGCTCGCGAGGCCCGCAACCCCGCCACCGGGGCGACCATCAACGTCCCGGCGAGCTTCGTTCCGAAGTTCCGCCCGGGGGCCGACTTCAAGGCCCTGGTGAACGGCGAGAAGAAGTAGTCCCGCGGCGGCGCACGCCGCCCGCGCGTCGGCGCCCGGGTCCCCCGAGAGGACCCGGGCGCCGCGGCGTGTCACGGGGCGCCCGCCCCGGGCCGTCCGCGCCCCCGCCGCCCCGCGCGGCGGTCACCGCGGGCGCGCGCCCGCCTCAGCGGGCGGCGCGCGCCAGCAGCTTGGCCGTGTACGGTCCCACACCCAGCGCGGCGGCCTCGCGCAGGTCCTCGGGGGTGTCGACGTCGCGGCGCACGCTGGGCGCGGCGGTGCCGTCGAGTTCGACCGCCCCGGCCGCGCGGTGCCGCCGCCGCGAGGCGCCCTCGAACGCCGGGGCGAATGCCGCCCCGGGCCGAGCCGCGTACAGCGTGGTGCCGATCCCGGGGGCGTCGGGCAGGAACGACACCGGGTGCGCGGCCGCGGCGTCCAGTACCCGCTCCAGTTCGCCGGCCCGCAGCGCGGGCAGGTCGGCCGACAGTGCGGCCCGGCCCCGGTGCGGGAACTCCCGCAGCGCCAGCGCGGCGCCGTGCACCAGCGCCGGGTTGAGCCCGGTGCCCGGTTCGCCGCCCACCACGCGCGCGCCCAGTTCGGCCAGCGCCCGCGCGGCGCGGTCGTCGTCGGTGACCACGAACACCGCCCCCACGCGCGGGCAGGAGACCGCCGCCATCACCGTGTCGCAGGCCACGGCCAGCGCGAGGTCGGCGCGGGCCAGCCCGCGCAACTCGGCCGCCCCCGCCAGGCGCGACTTGGCCGCGCCCAGGCGCTTCACCGGGACCACCAGCGACCAGCGCCGGTCATCATCCAACGGCGGCATCGCGCCCCTCCTCGACTCGCCGGACCGCCTGCTCCCCGGGCCCGCCCCCGCCCGCCAGGCTATGCCGTCCGGCCCCGGCGCGCGCGGGCGCGAGGGCGTGCGGGCATGGGGCGGCGCCGCTGGGGGACACTGGTGCCACGGCACCCGGGGCACCGCCGCCCCCAAGGCCCCGGCGGGCGGGGGCCGCGAACGCCTAAATCGGGTCGGACATGGGCAATCGCCCCGTCCGCCTAGACTGGACCGGCCGCATGCGGCCACCCGACGGACACGGCGCGGCGAAGCGGTGCGCGCCGGCGGTCCGGTGCGCCACATCGGCGACGCAGGTCGAAACGGAGGAGCCCGTGGCTAAGCAGCGCGAAGTGCAATGGGTCAAGACGGTCGTGGCCGCCATCGTCCGCCCCGTCCTCGGCCTGGTCACCCGGCCCGAGTGGCAGGGCACCGAGAACGTCCCCCGCGAGGGCGGGGTGATCATCGCCGCCAACCACCTGTCGATGGCCGACCCGCTGACCATCGCCCACTACCTCTACATCGGCGCGCGCCGCTGGCCCACCTTCACCGCCAAGGAGGGGGTGTTCCGCATCCCGCTGGTGGGCGCGGTGGCCCGCAGCACCGGCCAGATCCCGGTCAAGCGCGGAAGCACCGACGCCGTCAAGGCCCTGCACGCGGCCGAGCTGGCGCTGACCCGCGACAACGCCTCGGTGATCTTCTACCCCGAGGGCACCTGCACCCGCGACCCCGACCTGTGGCCGATGACCGCCCGCACCGGAGTGGCGCGGCTGGCGCTGAGCACCGGGGTGCCGGTCGTCCCGCTGGCCCACTGGGGCGAGCAGCACCTGCTGCGCTACGGCACCGCCAAGCTGCGGCCGTTCCCGCGCAAGCGGGTGCAGATGATCGCCGGACCGCCGGTGGACCTGTCGGCCTACCGCGACAAGCCGATGACGGCCACGGTCCTCAAGGAGGCCACCGCCGAGATCATGCGCGCCATCACCGAGCTGCAGGCCGGGCTGCGCGGCGAGGTCCCGCCCGCCGAGCCCTACGACATGCGCCGCGCGCGCCAGGGCGACGCGCAGGACGCGCAGGGCGGCTCCGACGCCGCCGGCGCCGCGCCGGCCGCCCCCGAGGCGCCCGAGGTCGCCGCGGCCGAGTCCGCCGCACCGGCCCCCGCGGACCCGGTTCCGGCCGAGCCCGCCGCCGACACGCCGGCCGCCGACGGCGCCCTCGACGGCACGGCCAACGGCGAGGGGACGACCCGCCGGTGAGCGCTGACACGCCGCGGGAGCACGCCACCAAGGTCGCGGTCATGGGCAGCGGCTCCTGGGGGACCGCCTTCGCCAACGTGGTCGCCGACGCCGGCGCCGCCGAGGTGGTCCTGTGCGGGCGGCGCGCCGCCGTGGCCGACGCGGTCAACGCGCGCCACGAGAACCCCGACTACTTCCCGGGCATCCCGCTCAACCCGGCGCTGACCGCCACCACCGACCCCGCCAAGGCGCTGCACGGCGCCGATTTCGTGGTGCTGGCCGTGCCCTCGCAGACACTGCGCGGCAACCTGTCGGCCTGGCGCGCCCACATCGCCCCCTCGGCGGTGGTCGTCAGCCTGATGAAGGGCATCGAGTTGGGCACCTCGCTGCGCATGAGCGAGGTCATCACCGAGGTCCTGGCCGTGCCGGCCGAGCAGGTGGCGGTGGTCTCGGGCCCCAACCTGGCCCGCGAGATCGCCCAGCGCCAGCCGGCCACCGCCGTCATGGCCTGCCCGCACGAGCCCACCGCCGTGCGGCTCCAGCACATCTGCAAGTCCGCCTACTTCCGCCCCTACACCGCCACCGACCTGGTCGGGGTGGAGTTGGGCGGCGCGGTGAAGAACGTCATCGCGCTGGCCGTGGGCGTGGCCGTGGGCATGGGCTTCGGCGACAACGCCAAGGCGTCTTTGATCACCCGCGGCCTGGCCGAGACCGTGCGCCTGGCGGTGACCCTGGGCGCCGACGAGCACACCCTGGCCGGCCTGGCCGGCATGGGCGACCTGGTGGCCACGTGCAGCTCGCCGCTGTCGCGCAACCGCACCTTCGGCGAGAAGCTCGGCCAGGGCATGACCCTGGAGGAGGTCGTCGCCGAGACCCGGCAGACCGCCGAGGGGGTCAAGTCCTCGGAGTCGGTGCTGGCCCTGGCCCGCGCCGCCGGGGTCGAGATGCCCATCACCGAGGCCGTGGTCGCGATGATGCACCACGGCCTCCCCCCGGCCGAGGCGCTCGCGGCGTTCATGTCGCGCAGCGCCAAGCCGGAGCGCTACGGGGTGTAGCCCGCGCGCCCGCGCCGCAGCGGTGCGGGCGCCCAGCCGGGCGGTCGGGGGGACCGTCGCGGCACGACCAGCCGAAACGGAAGACACGCCACCATGCACGAGCAGGGCCGCCACAGCGGACACGGCCGCACCGGCCGGGAGCGGAGCCGGCGGGACGCCGGGGACCGGCCGGGGGAGAACACCCGCGCCGTGCGGCTGCCCACCGGGCCGCCCCCCACCGAGCGGCCGCTGCGCACGCCGGTGTACCGCACCACCACCTTCGAGTTCGCGACCTCGCGGGACTACGCCGACGTGCTCGCCGGCACCGTGCCCGGCTACTCCTACTCGCGCATCGACAACCCCACCGCCGACGCCTTCGCGCGGGCGGCGGCCGCCATGGAGGCCGGCGGCAGCGGGCGCGAGGTGCGCGGCGAGGCGTTCGCCTCGGGCATGGGCGCCATCAGCAGCGTGCTGCTGGGGCTGACCAGGGCAGGTGCCCACGTGGTCGCCTCGCACTCCATCTACGGCAACACCTACTCGCTGCTGGACGGCCTGCTGCGGCGCTTCGGGGTGGCCGTCGACTTCGTCGACATCACCGACCTGGACGCGGTGCGCGCCGCGGTGCGGCCCGAGACCGCCGTGGTGTTCACCGAGACCCTGTCCAACCCCACGATGACGGTGGCCGACCTGCCCGCTCTGGCCGCCGTCGCCGGCGACGCGGGCGCCGCCCTGGTGGTCGACTCCACGTTCGCCTCGCCCGCGGTGTGCCGGCCGCTGGAGCACGGCGCCGACATCGTGGTGCACTCGGCCACTAAGTACATCGGCGGGCACAGCGACGCCACCGGCGGTGTGGCCGTGGGCGGGCCCGAGGTGATGGCCGCGGTGCGCTCGGCGCGGGTCGACCTCGGGCCCTGCCTGGCCCCCGACGAGGCGTTCCTGCTGCACCGCGGGCTGGAGACGCTCCCGCTGCGCATGGCCCGCCAGTGCGCCACCGCCGCGGAGTTCGCCGCGGCCGTGGCCGCCCACCCCGCCGTGGAGAGCGTGGCCCACCCCAGCCTGCCCGACCACCCCGGCCACGCGCTCGCGGCCCGGCTGTTCGACCCCGACCGGTTCGGCGCGGTGGTCACCGTTACCCCGCGCGGCGGGCGGGAGGCCGGCATGGCGCTGGCCGACGGCGTGCGCACCGCGATGGTGGCGGCCTCGCTGGGCGGCACGCACACGCTGGTGGGCCACGTCGGCTCCACCACCCACCGGCAGATGAGCGACGACGCCCTGGAGAAGGCGGGGATCGGGCCGGGCGCGGTGCGCTTCTCCATCGGGCTGGAGGATCCGCGGGACCTGATCGGCGACGCGCTGGCGGCGTTGGACCGCTGCGGCGCCGACCAGACCGCAAGATGAGACGGGGCCGTCGGCCCATCGGACGTTCGGACGCCCGCCAACCGGGCACCAGGACACGACCGTGGAACGAACGGCCGCAACCGGGATCAACCGGTTCCTGTTGGTTGATAGGGCGAGATAGGGTCGGGCAGCATGGCCGAGCAGCGTAAAATCCGGGTCGCCGTCGTCTTCGGCGGACGCAGCACCGAGCACGAGATCTCCTGCGTGACCGCGGGCGGCGTCATCTCGGCGATCGACACCGACCGGTACGAGATCGTGCCCATCGGGATCACCCGCCAGGGCGAGTGGACCCTGTCCTCGGCCGAACTGGAGCAGCTGGCCATCGTCGACGGCCGGCTGCCCGAGGTCGACGGCTCCGGCCCGCGCCTGGCCGTGCCCTTCAGCGGCGCCGCCGACCTCATGGTGCTGGCCGACGGCCAGGCGCCGCGCCCGCTGGGCGGCATCGACGTCGTCCTGCCGCTGCTGCACGGCCCGCTGGGCGAGGACGGCACCGTCCAGGGCCTCTTCGAGATGATGGACGTCCGCTACGCGGGCGCCGGGGTCTTCGCCAGCGCCGCCTCCATGGACAAGGTCTTCATGAAGGCCCTGTTCACCGGGCACGGGATCCCCACCGGCCGCTACGTCGCCGTGCCCGACCGCGCCTGGCGCGGCGAGCGCAAGCGGGTGCTGGACGACATCGCCGAACTGGGCGCCACCCTGTTCGTCAAGCCCGCCCGCGGCGGCAGCAGCATGGGCATCACCAAGGTGTCCGACGCCGCCGACACCGACGCCGTGGTCGCCGCGATCGAGTCCGCGCGCGAGCACGACCCCAAGGTGATCGTCGAGGCGGCGGTGCCCGGCCGCGAGATCGAGTGCGGCGTGCTGGAGTCGCTCGACGGCGGCGCGCCCGACACCTCGCTGCCCGCCGAGATCCACGTGGCCGAGGGCTTCGACTTCTACGACTTCCAGGCCAAGTACCTGTCCACCAGCACCCTGTCGATCCCCGCCGACCTGCCCGCCGAGGTGGTCGCCGAGATCCGCCGCGAGGCCGCGCGCACGTTCGAGGCGCTGGGCTGCGAGGGGCTGGCGCGGGTGGACTTCTTCTACGGCGACGACGGCCGGGTCTACGTCAACGAGATCAACACCCTGCCCGGGTTCACCCCGTCCTCGGCGTTCCCGCAGATGTGGGCGGCCAGCGGGGTGGACTACCCGGCGCTGGTCGACCGCATCATCCAGACGGGCCTGCGCCGGGCGCCCGGCCTGCGCTGAGGCCGGGCGCCCGGCCTCCCGCGCGTGAGAAAAGGGCGGGAAGGCGGTGCCCCGACGCACGTCCGCCTTCCCGCCCCGGTCGATCCCGCCGGCCGGACCCTGCCGCCCCCGGCCGGGGGATCGTGGGGAGTGGTCTGGTGGGCTACCCGGTCACGCCGTGGCGCACGACGAGCCGTCCAGCCGGAACGCCTCGGGAACCTGGGCCGGGCCCGTGGAGGAGGCGTTGAACCCGAAGGTCACCGAACCGCCGGCGGGGACGTTGCCGTTCCAGGCGGCGTTGGTGGCCATGACGTGGTCGCCGTGCTGCTGGAACTCCGCCGACCAGCCGTTGGAGACCGTGGCGCCGTCGGTGAACTCCCAGTCGACCGTCCAGCCGCTGATGGCGGCGTCGCCGTCGTTGGTCAGCTTCACGTTGGCGGTGTAGCCGCCCGACCACTGGTTGGCGACGGTGAAGTCGACCGTGCACTCGCCGCTGGTCTCGTTGGCCGAGCCCGTGGTGACGCTGACGGTGGACGACGCGGGCGAGGTGTTCCCGGCGGCGTCGAGGGCGACCACGTAGAACGCGTAGTCGGTCTCGGGGGTGAGCCCGGTGACCGTGGCCTCGGTGCGCGTGCTGGTGGCCACCACCTCGTCGGTGGCGGCGTCGCGGACCTCGTAGCGGGTCACCCCGCGGTTGTCCCTGGCCGCGCCCCACATCAGGTCGACGCTGTCGCCGGTGACCTCGTGGGCCATGGGCGCGCCGGGGGCGGTGGGCGCCTCGGTGTCGGGCTCGGTGGTGCCGCCGCCGGTGAAGTTGACGTCGGCGCAGTTGTAGAACGCCTCGGGGCTGTCGGAGCGCTGCCAGATCGAGTAGATGATGTGCCGGCCGCTCTTGTCGGGCAGCGCGGCGTTCCAGGTGTACTCGGCGCCGTCGGGTCCCGAGCCGTTGATCGGCGGGTTGGTGACCTGGTCGAACGGCACAGGTTCGAGGTCGTCCCAGCCCAGCGGCTCGTCGGGGTTCCAGCCGTCCTTGGTGATGTACTGGTACCAGGTGCCGGGGTGCGGCGCCCAGGCGTTGTAGCGGAAGGTGATCTGCTGGCCCGCGCGCACGTCGGTGGCCGGCCACTCGGTGCCCGGGGCGTTGAACGCGTCGAACTGGCTGGTGGGGCCGCACAGCTTGCCGTCGGGGATGATCTCGCGGTGCCGGCCGCCCGCGTTGCTGATGAGGTTGCCGAACCAGTTCCAGAACGGGTAGCTGTTGGCGGCCAGCGCGTCCTGGCACATGGGGTTCTGCGGGTCCAGCGAGCCGCCGTTGCCGTTGTCGATGCCGTCGCGGTAGCAGGCGTAGGTGCGCGTGGCGGGGTAGGTGAGGCCGCCGTGGGCCTCGGCGGGCTCGGGCGGCAGGGCCACCGCGAACCCGGCGGCCAGGACGGCGGCGCCGCCCATCAGGGCCGTCAGTCGGGCGAGGTTCACCTGTGCACTCCTCATTGTCACGTTCCCGGCCGCGGGGGCGCGGCCGTGGGGGATGGGGTGGGGGATGGTGCATGAGGAAGGAGATCGAGAAGGCGGGGATGGGGATGGTGAGGGGGATGGACAGGACGGGGGTTGTGTCCGGAGGGGAGCGACCGCGGAGCCTGCTGGGAGCGCTCCCATATCTGGGAGCGCTCCCAGAGAGGCGTCCGCAGAAGCTCCTTTAGCGTGGCGTGCGCCACACGATAGTGCAACGGGCGGTAAGTAAGTCGTGGCGGAACGGTTAGCTCGGGGCGCGGCGGCGAGCGCGGGGCGGCCGCCGCGCCGGCGGTTCAGCCGCGCGGGTGGCCGGGTCCCGGAGGCGGGCCGTAGGGGCCCTGCGGCGGGGCGGAGGGGCCGGGCGGCATGCCCGGGTGGGTCGGCGGCGCGTAGCCGTGGGGCGCCTGCGGCGGTGCGGGCGGGGCGGGCGGCAGCAGTTGCCGCGCCAGGACGGTGCCGCCGGCCGTGACGACGGGGAACGCCAGCACCGCGACGAACGGGACGGCCAGCAGCAGGTAGCTGGGGATGCCGAAGCCCCACACCAGGAACCGGCGGCGGCGCATGGCCTCGCGGCGGTCGCGCACCCGCAGCAGCCGCCGCCGCTCGAACGGTGTGCCCAGGAGTTCGATGGTGAGCAGCCAGCCGCCGATCATGCCCGAGACCACCGGCACGACCGTCTGGCCCACGACCGGGATGAACCCGGCGAGAAACATCGGAATGGAGATCAGCGCCGAGACCAGGATGAGGCCCAGCGACTGGCGCACCGCTCGGACGATCGTACGGGTGATGGAGTCGTCGAAGGACGGCGGCGCGTCGCCCAGGTAGTCGTCGACGCTCTCGGCGATCTTGTCGTAGAGCGGGAACCCCAGGGCCAGCGTGAGGCCGGTGAAGGCGACCACCATGAGCATGACCGCGGCGGCGATCAGGACGATCCCGGCCGCCACGCGCAGGGTGGTGGCCCAGCCCTCCGACCAGCCGTCGGCGAACGGCGTGAGCCAGGCGGTGAGGTCGGTGATGTTGGTGACCAGCGCGACGAACCCGACCACGAACAGCACCGAGGTGACCAGGGGCGGGATGGCGCCGAACACGAACAGGCGGGGATGGCGGACGATGATGCCCAGGCCCTGGAACAGGATGCCGACGCCGGCGAAGAGATCGCGGAGGGGAGTGCTCACGACGGTCGAGAATAGTGTGTCGGCGGTCGGCCCGCACCTCGCGGCCGTTCACCCGGCGCGCTGGCGGACCAGCGCCGCCCGGGCGCTGCGCGCGGCGGCGCGGATGCGGTGGTCGGGGTGGTGCTGGGCGAACCAGGCGAGCACGAACGGGCTCTCGGGGTGCCCGCAGCCGGCGGCGGTGTCGAAGACGCCGGGCAGTTCTGGTTCGCTGACGCTCAAGTAGGACCCCTCGTCGTCGTTGCCGTAGGTGCCCAGGCGCAGGCTGGCCGCGAGGCCGTCCAGCAGCGGGGCGAGGTGGTCGTCGGGGCCGAGCGCGTCCTGCTTGGCGAACCCGGCGTCGAACAGCCAGGCGCGGGCCCGGGCGCCGAACCGGGGGTCGGTCCGCAGCGCCTCGTAGTAGGGGCGGGCCTCCAGGGCGTGGGCGGCGGTGGCGGCGCGCGCCACGGAGCGGTGCACGCAGTCGTCGCTGCGGCGGTAGAGCGCCACGAGCGCGCGCATCGCCTCCGGTGCCCCGCGCGCGGCGATCCAGCGGCGCAGCTCGTCCTCGCCGGAGGGGGCGCCGGAGGCGGCCCGGTCCACGACCACCTCGGCGTCCTCGGCCATCAGCTCGGCGAGCGGGCGCGGCCGCACCCCGCCCGCGCACAGCAGCGCGTACCACAGCCACCGCCCCACGCCGGTGAGGACGGCGTGCGGGCCGCCCGCTGCCTGGGCCTCGGCCACGGCGCCCAGCGCGGTCAGCTCGGCGAGCGCCTCGGCGGCGCGGGCGGCGAGGTCGGCGGCCGGGCGGGGCTCGGCGGCGCGCACCTCGGCGGACGCGGCGGCCATGTGCGCCGCGACCGGCACCGGCGCGCCGAGGTCGCGGCCCACGCACAGGGCGGTGAGCACGGCGCCGATCAGCGGCTCGGCCGCGCGCGGGCCGACGTCGGCGGCGATGCGGCGGCGCAGGTCGGTGAAGCGGGCCCACCACAGGTCCAGCGCGGAGGCGACGCCCCGGGTGCCGGAGGCGCCGGCCACGGCCGGGGCGGCGAGCACGCCCTCGGTGAACTCCTCGGGGCGGGGCAGCGGCACGGCGGGGAGGGTGCCGCCCAGGCGCCCCCAGCCGGCGGCGGGCGCGGCGGGTGCGAGGCGGGCGCCGGCGCGGGCGGCGGCGAACGCCGCGAAGGTGAGTCCGGGCGCCGCGCGCCGGGCCGCGCCGCGCGGCGGGGCGGCGAGGGCGCGGTCGCCGATACCGGGGCGGGCGGCGGCCGCGGGGGCGGCCGGTGCCGAACCGCAGCGGTAGTCGGGCCGGCGCGGCGGGGGAGCGGTCGAGTGGGCGGCCGCGTAGGCGGCCAGGAACCGGTCCAGCGGCACCGACCGGGGATCGCTCCACCCCCGCGCGGCGAGGAAGGTCCACCAGGTGGTGAGCGCGCGGGGCACGGCGGCGGTCTCGGCGGGCGAGAGGTCCTCGCGGGTGGTGAGCCAGTGCCGCAGGGCGGGGGCGTCGGCGGCCGACCACCGCGCCACGAGGCCGTCGCCGCCAGCCCGGGGCTCGCCGAGCTTGTAGCGGACGACGGCGCCGAGGACCCGCGTGGCCACGGGCGCGCCGGCGGCGCGCGCCCACGCGGCGGCCGAACGCGGCAGCAGCTCGCGGTACCGGTCGAGCGTGTCCTCGTCGGCATTGCTGAACACCAGGCGCATGACCACTCCACGTTGTTCCCAGACCGGCCGGGGCGGACCGGACGAACAGCGCCGTCCGGACATGTCGGGATGGCCGAGGCCGCCCGGACCGACCCGTCCGCCGCCGCCTCACCCCTAGTGTGGCAGCCGCCGCCTCGCGTACACAGGTCCGCGCACACCGGCGGCCCGGCGCCGCACCTGCGTTGGCCACCCCGCCTGACCTGGGTCGATGAAAGGCGGTTGGTGCGACGCTACAGGCAGCGGCCCCTTTTCCGCCGGAGTACCGCCCCTCCGCCCGCCGAACCCGGACCGCTGAGGTCGTCCGCCCCCCGGCCACCCGAAACCCCTTCGGAGCCCGGCCCGATATGACGCTGCCCACACCGCCCGCCCAGCCCGCCCGGCGCGGGCGCACACGGACGGCGCCTCGGTGTGCCGGGCGGTGGCGGCGCCCGCAGCGGAGGAGAGGCGCGCCGCCAGGGTGTGAGGCGGGTGGTCGGGGTGGGCGGGCGGTCCCCGGTGGTGTGCGGGGGACGGGGTGCGCAAGGGCGGTGGCGGACTCCGACTCGGGAAGGAGGGAGCGCGCGCGGGAACCCCGGCCGGCCGCCCCGGTTTGAGGGCGGGGTTTCACCCGCCGCGCGTGGGCGACGGAATCGGCGGCGACGAGGGCGGCAAAGGCGGGCGCGGCGCGGGTGGGCGGCCATCGTCCTTCGGGCGATCGCCGGGTCGGCCCGCGATCGGCTGGGACCGTTTCGCTCGGCATCGGTGACGACCTGTCCCGGTGTGGGAACGCGGAGATCCCGCCGACCACGCGCCCAGTCGCGATGCGAGCGGCGACCGGGCTCCGCGCCCCGCGCCCCGCCGCGTCCACCCGAGGATCGGGCGCGGGGTTTTCCACAGGCGTCGGGTTGGCGTTGCCGCACGTGGGCGGGGCGGGCTTGGCTGGACGCATGCCGGACTCCACGGACGCCTCCACCGTCCACTTCCTCGCCGCGGCCCAGCACGGGGTCGTCTCGCGTGCCCAGGCGCTCGACTGCGGGCTGACCGACTCCGCCATCCGCCGGCTGGTCGCGCGGCGGCGCTGGCGGCGGCTGCGGCCGCGGGTCTTCTACGTCCAGCCCGGCGGCGATCCCCCCGCTGGCGGCGCGGGTCATGGCGGTGCAGCTGGCCTACGGTCCCCGGGCCGTGGCGGTGGGGCCCACCGCCGCGCGGCTGTGGCGCTTCAGCGGGCTGCCGCCCGCCCCCGGCGGCGACCGCCTCCACGTGGTCCTGCTCGGCGGCGGCGCGCCCCGGGGCACGGGCGTGCGGGCCTACACCTGGCGGCTGCCGCCCAGCGAGGTCACCGTGTGCCGCGGCATCCGGCTCACCACTCCCGGGCGCACCCTGCGCGACACCGTCATGCTGGTCGACCGCCACACCGCCGTCAGCGTCATCGACTCCGCGCTGCAGGCGGGCGCCGTCAGCGCGGAGGAGCTGCCCGACCTGTGCGCCGCCAACGCCCGCCGCCCCGGCGCGGCGCGCACCCGGGCGTGGTGGGCGCTGGCCGACCCCCGCGCGCAGAGCAGTCTGGAGACCCGGCTGAGGCTGGTGTGCCACGACGCCGGGATCCCGCCCGAGGACCTCCAGTACCCCGTCTACCGGTCCGACGGCACGCTGGCGGGCCGCGCCGACCTCGCCTGGCCCAGCCGGGGCGTGGTGGTCGAGGCCGACGGCCGCGGCCCCCACAGCCTTCCGGCGGCGCTGTTCACCGACCGCGGCCGGCAGAACCGCATCCTCACCGCCCCCGGGCGGCTCACCCTGCTCCGGTTCACCTGGAGCGACCTCCAGCGGCCCAAGGACATCGTGGCGATGATCCGCCAGGCCGGCCGCGACCCCGCGCCCGGGCCGGCCCCGCCTACACCTCGGTCGCGGCGGCCACCACCACGCAGATCCGTACGGACTCGCCCGACACCCGCAGCACGTAGCGGAAGGTCTCGGCCTCCAGCTCCCCGCCGCCCTCGTCGGTGTAGGACCACGCCACGTCGACCGACAGCAGCGACCGGGTCAGCCACTCGGCGGCCCGCACACGCGGCACGGCGTGGGCCACCCCGCGCCGGCGGTACTGCTCGGCCGCGCCCGCGAAGGCGTCCTTGACCTCGTTGGGGGCGGCGATCGCGATGCTCTGGGCGTCGCCGGCCACATAGGAGGGATAGGAGTACGCGGCCGCCACCCCGTTGAGGTCGCCCCCGGCCAGCGCCCGGCCGTAGGCGGCGAAGAACTCCTGCACAGCGGTCTCGTCCGGCATGGCGCCCCCGTCGGTCCGTGGTCGGCCCGGCCGCGCCCGCGCCGGCCGGTGCCGCGCGCAGCGCGCCGCCGGACCCCTCCGCGCGGCGCGGCCGGGTGGTTGTTCTGCCCGCTGACCAGTAGAAACCGGCGGCGCCCCCGTCCGCCGCACGACGCGCCGCCGTGCGGCCGGCCGCCGCGGCACCGGGCGCCACCGCCCGCCGGCGGTGGCGCGCGGGCGGCCCTACAGCGGCAGGAACGGGCTCGGGGCGCCGTGCCAGCTGACGTAGAGGCGTTCGCGGGCCCGGGTGCACGCCACGTAGAGCAGCGACCGCTGGGCGTCGAGTTCGGCGCGGCGCTGGTTCTCGTCCAGGGCGGGGTCGGTGAGGTGGTCGGTCTGCGGAAGGGCGTCGGCGGTGGCGGCGAACACCGCGATCGCGCGGAACTCCAGCCCCTTGACCCCGTGCATGGTGGTCACGCGCACCGCGTGGGCGGTGTCGGTGACCGAGTGCTCGCGCGGGTTGAAGATGGCGGCCGGCAGCGCGCGCGCCCGCAGGTGGGCGGCCACGGAGTCGCGCAGCTTGTTGGTGCGCGCCGTCACGCAGATGTCGGCGGGCTCGATCCCCTCGGCCAGCCAGCCGCGCACCCGCTCGGCCAGCGCGTCCAGCTCGGTGGGTTCGTCGGGCGCGCCGTACAGCTCGGGCGGCGGGCCGCTGAGCACGCAGCGGGTGGATCCGCCCGGCTCGATCGCGGCGGAGTCGCCCAGTTCCAGGACCGGCTGCCCGCGCAGGATGCCGTCGGCCCAGGTGAGGATCTGCTCGGTGGTGCGGTAGTTGACCCGCAGCGGATAGGACCGGCCCACGATCTCGATGCCCAACTGCTTGAAGGAGACCGTGTTGTCGTAGATGCGCTGGCGGTTGTCGCCGGCGATGAACAGGTCGTTGGGGCCGGGCGGCACGGCAGCGCGCAGGGTGCGCCACTGGGCGGGGTGGAGGTCCTGGGCCTCGTCGACCACGACGTTGGTGTAGGGGAGTTCGGCGCGTTCGCTGAGAATCCGGGCGGCCTCGGCGTGGAGGTCCTCGGCGGGCAGTTTGCGGCTGGTGCGCATCATGGCCCGGACGCTGCTGACCGCGTGCCAGACCCGGCGGCGCTGGTCGGCGTTGAGCGGGGTGGTGCGGCCGGCGCGGGCGTCGGGGTCGAGGTAGCCCTCCAGGGTGGTGATCCCGCGCGCGGTGATCACGTGCCGGTACTCCGAGAACAGGAAGTCGACGGGCCAGGGCAGCCGGTGCTGCCGGGCGTAGTTGGCGAACACGCCGCGGGTGTCGGTGCGCAGCCGGATGTCGGGGTGGACCTCCTTGACCACGTCGAGCGCGAGCTTGTCGGTGGTGACCACGTCGACGTCCTCGACGAGTTCGGGCGGGATCAGCAGCGCGAGGTTGCGCTTGAGGGACTCCACCAGGGCGTTGGTGAAGCTGGTGAGCAGCACCCGCCCGCCGAGGGGCAGGTGCTCGGCCAGATACTTGACGCGGTGCAGCGCCACCACGGTCTTGCCGGTGCCCGGTCCGCCCGACACCTTGGCGGGGCCGTTGAAACGCGGGCGGTAGGCGAGGTCGCGCTGCTTGGGGTGCAGGAAGACCCGCCAGGCGTTGAACTCGCCGGCCAGGACGTCCTCGATCTCCTGGTTGTCGTTGACGACGATGACGCGCTCGCGGGTGTGCCGGATGGCGGTGTCGTAGTCGTCGGCGGCGACCGCGCCCACGACGGGGCGGCGCGGCACAACGACCTCGTCGCGCACGCGCTGCACCGAGTGGCCGTCGGCCAGGGCGCGCAGCACCTCGAACTGGTCCTGGGGAAGGGCGGGCGCCCAGTCGTGGAGTTCGCGGGCGGTGGTGAGGGTGCGGCAGAAGTCGCGGATCTCGGGGTCGATGCCCAGGCGCTGGAGGTCGTGGTCGCTGACGTGATCGAAGAGCGGGGGAGCGGCCGGCGCGGCGGGCGGCGCGGCGGCGGGCGCGGTGGCGCCGGCGCCGGAGGGCGCGGCGGGAGCGGTGCGGGCGGGGCCGGGGGCGCGCGCGGGCGCGCCGGGGGAGCCGGTCGGCACCGGGGCGGCGCGGGCGGCGGGCCCGGCCGCGTGGGCGGGGGCGCGTTCGGCGGCCTGCCCCAGCGCGGTGGCGTCGCGGCGTTCGAGCGTGCCCATGACGGGGTTGACGTCGTGGCGCTGGTCGGTGGCCCAGTCCTCGGCGGTGTCGCGCGGCAGCAGGTGGACCAGGAGGAAGGTCTCGCCGGACTCGGGCGCCAGCATCACGCCGGTCCAGGAGTCGCTGATGCGGAACGTGCGGATGCGGGGGTCCTGGCCCTTGGGCAGGGAGCGGATGCGGAGGTCGGGGTGCGCGAGGAGGGCGTCGAGCGAGAGTTCGCGGAATTTGCGCGTGGCGGCGAGCAGCCGCTCACGCGTGGGCTTGTCGAGCTTGTCGTACTGCGGAAGACATGTCGCGTCGATCGCCAACTGCGGCATGGGCCTCCTTCGCGGCGTATTCAGAGCGGGAATCCCGCACTTAACTGCCTTTCCCCGCAGTTGTATCCGACGCTTGTGACATTACAGCCGCAAATGGCCGGCTTTTTCGCCTCCGGCGCTGGTTTTCCGCGCCGGAGGGGGTGCGCGGGTCTGCCGCGGAACCCGCCGCCGCCTGCGGTCGGCCGGGCGGCGGACGGGCCGCGACGAGAAGGGGATACCCCCGCGCCGCCCGCCGGAATCAGCACATGCCGCCACTCGCGCACGAGCGCGGCGCGGGCGGCGCGCGTACCGGCGGGAAAGTCCGCCGGGGACGTGCCGGGCGGGCAATGCCGAACCGGACCCGCAATACCGCCGCCGAACAGGGCCGCCGGACGGGCCGGCCGCCTCGGGCAAAGCGCGTCCGGCGAAAGCCGCGCCCGGGAAAGGCGCGGCGCGTCGGGCGGGGGCGCGCCCCGCCCGGATCGCACGTCCGGGACGTGACGGTGAGTGCCGTGATCGGCACCTTCGGTAGTAGTGTGGGGTGGGTGCCGCCCGAGTTCGTCGGGGCGGCCGCACGCGGGCTTTCGCCGCGGCCGTGGGCCGCGGCGCCGAGGGGGACCCTGATGCCGGCCCTGGTGACGATCGCTCTCACCGTCGTCTTCGCGTCGCTGGCCATGCTCGGCCGCACCCTCGCGCACTACCTGCGCACCGGGCGGCTGTCCGTCCGCTTCGCGCCCACGCCCGACGCCCCCCGGCGGGTCCAGGTCGGCGCGTGGTCGGCCGTCGTCGGCGGGGGGTTCCTGGCCGGGATCGCCGCGCCCGCCGCCGAACTCCTCGGACCGCGCGTGCCCGCCGCGCTCGCCCCCGCCGACCTTGCGGCCCTGCGCGCGGCCGGGCTGGTGCTGGCCGTGGCCGCGCTGGCGGCCACGCTCGCCGCCCAGACCGCCATGGGCGCCTCCTGGCGCATCGACGTCGACCCCGACGACCGCACCGCCCTGGTCACCGGCGGGCCCTTCGCCCTGGTCCGCAACCCGGTCTACACCGCCGGGCTGTGCTGGACCGCCGGGATCGCCCTGTCCTGCCCCGGAGCGCTGTCCGCCCTGGGCGCCCTCACCGTCCTGGCGGGCGTGCAGGTGCAGGTGCGCCGGGTCGAGGAGCCCTATCTCGCCCGCGCGCACGGCGCCGCCTACACCGCCTACGCCGCGCGCGTGGGCCGGTTCCTGCCCGGTGTGGGCCGGCTGCGGTCCGGCGCCGCCGACGGCCCGCCGCCCGCCGTCAGGGGCCGGTGACCCACCGCCGCATGGCGGGCCCGGGCGGCACCGAACGCGGCGCGATCCGCGGCGGGGGCCGGCCCACCCGGCGGGCGCGGGATCAGCGCCGGGCGCACGGCCGGCGCCGTGGCAGCGGATGAGGCCAAGCCGCAGCCGGTCCACGGTCCGGTCGCGCGCGGGGTGAGGGTTCGGCGCGCGGCGCCGGGCAGCCGGCCTCGGGGCTCACCCGCAGGACCCGAACTCCATGGGCCGCACCTCGACGGGCAGGGTGGTGGCGCGCGCCAGCCGGCGTCCCCACTCCAGGGCCGCGTCCAGGTCGGGCGCCTGGATCACGGTGAACCCGCCCACGTGCTCCCCGCCCTCGATGTAAGGGCCGTCGGTCGTCAGCGCCTCGTCGCCCCGGGCCCGCACGACCGTGGCGGTCTCCGGCGGGGTGAGGCCGCCGGCGAACACGCGCGCGCCCGCCTCGCGCATGGCCGCGTTCACGGCCTCGACCTCGCGCATGATCGGCTCCAGCACCTCGGGCCCGGGAGTGCCGCCTGCGGGCTGGTAGATGCTGAGCAGGTACTGCTTCACGGTGGTCCTCCTCCACATGCGGCCGGCGTCGTCCGGCCCCTCCACCCCTACCCGGACGCCGCCGCCCCGATCGGCACCGCCGCGCCCACGGCGGCCCGCCGACGGCCGGGCCGAGGGGGCCGGGCGAGCCGCTAGGGTCGGGTGGCGAAGCGGGCCGGGGCGGCCGGTCCGATCCGGGAAGGCGGTCTGGGGCGGACATGGGACCAAAGGCGTGGGCGGGTGTGGGCGCGGCGGTGGCCGCGGCGGCCCTGGGGCCGACCGTATGGAGCTACGCCGCCAGCGCGGGGCGCCGCACGCGCGCCGACCGGGCGCCCGAGTGCCCGGTGGCCATCGTCCTCGGCGCGGGCGCCACCCCCAACGGCCCCTCCGCCCTGCTCGCGGCCCGGCTGGCCCTCGCGGCACGGCTGTACCACGACGGCCGCGTGCGCGTGCTGCTCGTCTCGGGCGACAACCGCGCCCGCTCCCACCACGAGACCGACACCATGGCCGCCCGGCTGGTCCACCTCGGCGTGCCCGCGGACGCGATCGTGGCCGACCCGCACGGCTACCGCACCTACGACACCGCCGTGCGCGCCCGCCGCGTGTTCGGCGTCGACCGCGCCGTCGTCGTCACCCAGGCGTTCCACGTGCCGCGCACGGTGGCGCTGTGCCGCGCCGCCGGAGTCGACGCCTACGGCGTGGGCGACCCCAGCCTGCTGCGCCGTCCGCGCGCCACCGCGCTGGGCTACCGGCGCGAGATCGGCGCCAACGCCAAGGGGCTGCTGGACACCCTGCGCCGCGCACCGGCCACCGTCGAGGAGCCGCCGCGCGACGACCTGCGGACCGCGCTGTCCTGACCCGCCCGGCGCGTGCGGCGCGCGAACCGGGCCGCACGCCGCGGCCGGGCCCCGGTGCGGGGCGCGCCCCGCACCGCGGGTGTCACCGGGCCGGCTCGCCGTCCCGGCCGAACCCGGCGGCGTAGCGGCGCTGCCACGGCGTCTCCACCGCGCGGCGGGCGTACAGCGCGCGGACGTAGGCCACCGCCTGGTCGCCGGGCACCCCGTCGAGAACGGCCAGGCAGGCCAGCGCGGTGCCGGTCCGGCCGACCCCGCCGCCGCAGGCGACCTCCACGCGCTCGTGCCCGGCCCGCTCCCACGCCTCGCGCAGGGCCTCGCGGGCGGCGGAGCGGTCGGAGGGGAGCCCGAAGTCGGGCCAGCGCACCCAGCGCGCCTCCCACTCCACCGGCGGCGGCCGGCGGCCCAGCAGGTGCAGCGCGAAGTCCGGCGGCGGACCGGGCGGCAGGGGGCGGCGCAGACCGCGCCCGCGGACGAGCCGGCCCGAGGGCAGCCGCAGCACACCGGGGGCGTCGGGGTCCCAGGCGGAGGTCATGGCGGGAGCCTAGCGCCGGCGCGCCGGGCGGTGCGCAGCGCCCCGCACCGAGCCGGAAGCGGCGCCGGGCCCGGTGCCCCGAGGGAGCCGTCCACAGGGCGCGCGGCCGAGTTGGCCGCGGCGGGTGCGGCACCGAAATAATGCGGCTATGGACGAGACCACGGGCTCCGGCCCTCTGCACGCAGTAGACGACACCGACTGGAGCGCGCTGGCGCCCGGCGGGCACGCGATCCCCGGCCTGCTGCACGACATCGCGGGCGGTGAGGGCGCCCAGCGCGGGGTCGACGACGCGGTTCCGGAGCTGTTCGACCTCATCCGCTTCCCCGGGCCCGGCTACCTCGCGGCGCCGCGCGTCGCCCACCACCTGATCTCCATCGCCTGCCACCCCGGCACCCCTGCGGCGTGGCGGTCCCGGCCGCTGAGCCTGCTGCTCGAACTCCTCGCGCCCACCGCCGCGGTGCTGCTGCCCGAGCCCCGCGACCCCTCCCAGTGGCGCGACGAGGTCGCCTGGGCCGCAGGCACCGACCTTGAGAAGGTCCGCGACCAGTACCGCGCCTGGTTCGACGACGCGTCCGACGAACAGCGGCTGCGGCACATGGCCGCGCGCATCGACACCGTCGCCCGCGACCAGGGCGTCGCCCTGCTCCAGGCCGAGCGCGAGGTCCACGACACCGTGCGCGAGCGCGTCCCCGACCTCCTGCGCCTGCTCGACGGCGGCGACAACCGCCGGGGCATCGACTCCCCGGCCGAGTGGGCCTGCTACATCCTGGCGTTCGTGCCCGAGGCCGCCGCTGAGGTCTACCCCGCGCTGCTGCGCGGAGTGGGCACCCCCGCCGACCTCCCGGGCGGCTCCTCCCGCGACCTGCTGTCGGCGGAGCTGTTCGCGCTGGGCATGCTGGCCCCGCCCGACGACCCCGAGGTCACGGTCGCGCTGGCCCACGTCATGGCGTCGGGCCACCTGTACAACGCCTTCGCGGCGGCCGTCGCGCTCGTGCAGATCCACGGCGAGCGGGCACCGCGGGAGGCGCTCACCCGCATCGGCCGGGGCGGGCGCACCAACGTCGGCTACCGCGGCCTCTTCGGCGACTCCTGGCCGCACTGCGGCGAGCTCGCGCCCGCGGTCCTGGGCTTCCTCGCGCTCGGCCGGGCCGGGCGGCGCTCGGTGGAGCAGCGCATCGGCATGCTCCCGGACGTGCTCGCCGGCGCCGAGGGCGCGGGCCGCGCGGCCGTCGTCGGCGCCGCGCTGGAGATGGTGCTGGGGCCGCGCACGGCGGCGCCCGACCACCCCCTGGAGCCCGACACCGACCTCGACCAGGACACCCTGAAGGTCCTGTGGTCGATCGCCGACATCCCGGCCGCGGCCTGGACCGAGTCCGCCGTGGGCGACACCGTGCAGGCGTGGGGCCTGCCCGAGGACCGCACCGGGTTCCGGGTCTTCGCGGGGGTCGACGACGCCGCCGAAACCGACGCCCCCGACCCCGCGGGTTCCGGGACCGGCGACCCGGCCGCGTCCGCCCCCGCGCCGGCCGCGGCCCCCGAGCCGCAGGGCGGCGGTCTGCTCAGCCGCCTGTTCGGCGGAGGCCGCTGAGGAGCGGTCGGCCTTCCGGGGCCGGGCCCGCCGCGCGGCGCGCCCGGCCCCGCCGGCGCCCCGCCTACCTCGGCGCGGCCAGCGCCTCCCGCACGCCCGGCTCCCGCGGCCCGAGGAACTCCGGGTCGGGGCGGGTCAGCGCCTCGGTCAGCCCTAGGAACGCCGCCGGGACCTCGCGGACGTAGCCGTAGACCGTGGCCACCCCGCGCACGTGGTAGCTGGGGTCGCCCACGCCCTGGGAGTCGATCCCGGCGCTCGTGCACAGCGCCACCGCGCGCGGCAGGTGGAAGTTCTGGGTGATCACCGTCGCCGCCTCGACCCCGAACACCCGCCGCGCGCGGGCGCAGGTCTCCCAGGTGCTGAAGCCCGCGTAGTCGGCGACGATCTTGGTGCGGGGCACGCCGAGGTCGGCCAGGTACTCCCGCATGGAGTCGGGCTCGTTGTAGTGGTCGACGCTGTTGTCGCCGCTCACGAGCACGGCGTCGACCCGCTCGCTGTGGTAGAGCTCGGCGGCGATGTCCAGCCGGCGCTGCAGCAGCGTGGTGGGCGTGCCGTCGTCGCGCAGCCCCGCGCCGAGCACGATCGCCACCGGCCGCGGCTCCGCGGAGTCCAGGCCGGTGCGGTGCTCGGCCGTCGACAGGTTCAGCCACGTGTAGGGCGCCAGCGCGGCGACGGGCGCCAGCACGCACGCGACGAGCCACGCCCACGGATTCGACCACAGCCCCCGGAGTGTCTTCACACCAGGAGTGACGCTTCAACCGCGGCGGGGGTTCCGATCCGGCGGCCGCGCGGGGCCGGAAAAGCCTTGCCTGCGGCCCGCACCGCGCGAGTAGGGTCCAGGCCATGGACGACTATCCGGCGCGGCTGCGCGCCATCGCCGACCTCAACGTGGCCTCCGCGCGCGAGGAAGGCGGCCGCCACGAGTACGACGGCGTCGTGGGCGACCTGTCGCCCGAAGGCGTCACCGCCGGGCTGGCGCGCCTGGGGCGGGGGGACCCCTTCGCCGACGCCCACGACGAGGCGCACGCGCGCGCCGCCGAGGAGGCGCTGCGCGTGGAGCTGGGCGAGCTGGAGCTGCACCGCTCCAACCCGCTGCGCCACGTCTTCGAGCTGGACGTGTCCTGCTACGACCGCGAGTACGCGCCCGAGGCCGAGCGCCGCGCCGCCCGCGACCGCCACCTGGCCGCCTGGCCCGACGCGGTGGGCGCGGCGATCGCCGCGCTGGACCGGGTGAGCGCCCCCACCGCCACGGCGCTGCTGGACGCGGTGCGCGGGCTGGCCGCCGGGGTGCCCGAGGACGTGCCCGCCGAGGTCCGCGACCCCGCCCTCTCGGCCCACCGCCGCCTGGTCACCCACCTGGAGCGCGCCCAGCGCGAGGGGCCCCGCGACGCCGCGCTGGGCGGCGCGGCCCTGGCCCGCTACATGGGCGCCGGCGAGGCCCTGGAGGTCGACCTGGACCGGCTGCGGGCCCAGGCCGACACCGAGCGCGACCGGCTCATGGCGCGCCTGGCCGAGTCCGCCGGGCGCCTCGCCCCGGGCCGCCCGCCCCTGGAGACCGCCCGCGAACTGCTGCGCGACCACCCCGCGCCCGACGGCGTGCTGGACGCCGCGCGCACCTGGACGCGGCTGTGCCTGGACTTCACCCGCGAGCGCGACCTGGTGCCCTACGACGACGGCCGGTGCGAGGTGCGGCTGTCGCCGCCCTCGGGGCGGTGGGCGACCGCCGCGCTGGGCTGGTCGGGCCCCGCCGAGGCCGACGCGCCGTCCAGCTTCTTCGTCACCCCGCCCGATCCCGCGTGGTCGGAGACCGAGACCGCCGAGTGGATGGAGCTGTTCAGCGCCACCACGCTGCCGGCGATCGGTGTGCACGAGGTCGCGCCGGGGCACTTCTCGCACGGCCGCGCCCTGCGCCGGGCCCAGGGGCAGGTGCGGCGCTCGCTGTTCTCGCTGTCCTTCGTGGAGGGCTGGGCGCACTACACCGAGGAGCTGTGCGTGGAGGAGGGGTTCGGCGCCTACGCCGAGGAGGCGCTGGGCGCGGACGCCGGCTCGTTCACCGCCGCGCACTTCGAGGTGGGCGTGTGGGTCGAGGCGCTCATCCGGGTCACCCGGCTGTCCTCGGCGATCGGCGTCCACACCGGTGAGATGACCGTGGAGGACGCCGCCCGCCGCTTCGCCGCCGACACCCCGCACACCGGCCCGGCCGCGCTCGCCGAGGCCCGGCGCGCCCTGTTCGACCCCACCTACGGCCGCTACACCTGGGGCAAGCTGGCGATCCTGGACCTGCGGGAGCAGGCCCGCCGCCGGTGGGGGAGCGGGTTCAGCCTGCGGCGCTTCCACGCCGCCCTGATGGAGTTGGGCGCGCCGCCGCTGGGCCTGCTCGGCACGGCCCTGGAACGGGGCTGAGCAGGGCGGCGGCCCGCGCGGGCGGCCGCGCGCCCCGGCCGTCACTCCGGGGCGCCGCCGTCGTCGCGGGCCCCGTGCGCGGGGCGCGGGTCGGCGGAGGCGGCCCGGCGGCGCGGGGCCGGCCGGCGGCGGTCCTCGCCCACGCGCAGGCCGCGCACGGCGTCGTAGGTGGTGGCCAGCGCGCTGCGGCTGTCGGCGTAGCGCGACTGGGCCAGCCCCACGAACAGGCAGTCGATCACGGTGAGCTGGGCGAGCCGGCTGGCGGTGGCCCCCGAGCGGAAGGTGGTCTCGCGCGCGGCCGTGGTCAGCACGTGGTCGGCGGCCTCGCTGATGGGGGACCGGGGGAAGTTGGTGATGGCCACGGTGGTGGCGCCCCGGCGGCGGGCCTCGGTCAGGGCGTCGATAGTGTCGATGGTGGTGCCGGTGTGGGACACCGCCAGCGCGACGTCGTCCTCGCACAGCAGCGCGGCGCTGGTCAGCATGACGTGGGTGTCGGACCAGGCGAAGGACGTGATCCCGATCCGGTGCAGCTTCTGCTGGAGGTCGGCCGCGACGAACCCGCTGGCGCCCACCCCGTAGATGTCGATGCGCCGGGCCACCGCCATCCGCTCCACGACCGCCTGCAGCACCTCGATGTCGAGCTGTACGGCGGTGTCCTCGACCGCGCGCGCGTCGGTGTAGGCGATCTTCTGGACGACGGTCACCAGGGTGTCGTCGGGATTGATGTCGCCGGCGAACTCGCGGGTGCTGATGCCCGCGCCGCGTGCCTGCCCCGCCTCGGCGGCCAGGGCGAGGCGGAGTTCGCGGTACCCGGTGAAGTCGATGGTGCGGCAGAATCGGATCACCGTGGCCTCGGATGTGGCGCAGTCCTTGGCGAGCTGGGTGATGGAGGACGCGGCGACCCCCTCGGGGTCGGCGATGATGCGCTGGGCCACGCGCTGCTCGGCCGGTGCCAGCGACGGCAGCAGCGAGCGGATGCGCAGGACAGTGGTCGGCGAGGCGGAGTCGTCCCGTCCGAACAACCCCGTGGTGCCCTCGCCGCCCGCTGCCCCGCCCTCGTGGGTATTCGGCGGTTTCGCCGTTTTCGCCATGATGGAAAGTTTCTTTCGGTCGCTGAGCCGAGTCAATGCGGCGCCGGTTTTTCCCCATGGCCCGGCGCGGCGGCGCTCATCCGCCGCGCGCGTTCGGGACCGGCAGTCGGCGCCCTCGGCCGTGTCCGAATCCACGGTGGCCGACGGCGCCCGGTGTCACTGCCCGCAACGCTACCCGTCCCGCGGCGGTCGCTCCGGCTCCAGGGGGCGCTCAACGCGACGGCGCGGCAGGCGGCGGAACGGGTGGTGGCGGTGGCGCAAGGGGCGCGCCGCGCCCGCGCGGGCGGAGGCCGGGGCGGCGCCGATGGCTGACGGCGGGCGTGGGCGCGGGCTTTCGGCCCGCGGCCGCCCACGGCGGTGCCGGGATCGGAATCCGTGGGCTCGACCGGCGCCCGGGGCGGGCGGCGGCCGGGGAAGGTGGCGCCGCCGCAGCGCCTCCACGGTGCCACCACCGTGCCGCCACGGCGCCAACCCAATGCCGGTCCCGCGCGCGTGGACCCGGGCTTCCGGCAGGAGGGGTGGCCGCCACCGCCTGGGCGCGGCCGACCGCGGCCCGGGGGCGCGGGCGGCCGCCGCCGCGCGGCGGACCGGGCGG
Organism: Streptomonospora nanhaiensis; assembly: GCF_013410565.1. NCBI lineage: Bacteria > Bacillati > Actinomycetota > Actinomycetes > Streptosporangiales > Nocardiopsidaceae > Streptomonospora > Streptomonospora nanhaiensis. Next base: position 2,279,973 of record NZ_JACCFO010000001.1, on the reverse strand, counting down.
GCGTGCCTGGCGAGTGTGGACCTGCGTGGTCATCTCGCCAGGCACGGGCGGCTCTGCCGAGCCGCCGTCCCACGAGCCGGCCGTCCTCCGGCTCTTGGGAGCCGAGAGGATCGCCCACCGTTGTCCCGGCCCGCTTCGCGAAGGGGCTTCGGCCGCGGGGAAGTACCGGCCGCAGCCACCTTCTGACATCAGGCTCGTGCACTGGGCTTACAGCGCGCTGGCGATTCACTTTCACCTGCGTGCGATGCCGCCCGGCGGTCCGCGCCGCCAGGCGCCCCGACGCGGTATGACAACGGCCGCGCCCCCCGCGGGGTTCCCGCGGCCGGCGGTCCGTGGCCGTACCCGGCCAGCCTGACGGTCCGCGGCGACCTGGCCACCCGGTCGGCGGATCGTGCGGGCCGGGCGGCCCTCCCGGCCCGCGCGGCGGCACTAGGCTCTGCGGGCATGGTGCGGCATGCGGTCATCGGCGTCGACGCGGGCGGTACCGCGACGCGGTGCGTGGCGGTCTCCCTCGACGGCCGGGTGCTGGGCGCCGGGCGCGGCGGCGGGGCCAACCCGTTCTCCAGCGCCGACCCGGCCGCCGCTCTTGAGGGCGCCCTGCGCGCGGCCCTGGCCGAGGCCGGGCCGGTCGAGGTGGACCACGCCGTGTTCGGCATCGCCGGTTCGGCCGCCGCCGGGCGGCCCAAGGCCGAGGAGGCCATGCTGCGTGCGTGGGCCGCCGCGGGGCTGGGCGGGCGGCCGCGCCTCACCGACGACATCGCGGTCGCGTTCGCCGCGGGCTCGGCCGCCGACGCCGGGACCGTCCTGATCGCGGGCACCGGCGCGGTCGCCGCCTCCGTGCGGGCCGGGGCCGTCGTGCGCCGCTGCGACGGCTACGGCTGGCTGCTGGGCGACGAGGGCTCGGCGGTCTGGCTGGGCGTGGCGGGACTGCGGGCGGTGCTGGCGGCGATCGACGGGCGGGGCCCCGGCACCGCACTCGGCACGCGGCTGGCCGCCGCCCTGGGCGTCCCCGCCGGCGACCCGCAGGCCATCGTGCGCGCCGCCCACGGCCGCCCTCCGGCAATGCTCGGCGCGCTGGCGCCGGTGGTCGCCGGCGCGGCCGACGACGGCGATGCCGTGGCGGCCGGAATCGCGGCCGAGGCCGCCGAGCGGCTGCTGGCCACGCTGGGCGCGGTGATGGCGGCCGGGGCCGACCCGCTGAGCACACCGCCGGCCCCCGGGAGCGGCACCGCGCCCGCCCCCGCACCGGCCGCCAAGGCGCCCGCCCCGGTCGTGCTGGCCGGGTCGCTCCTGGCGAGCGGCCGCATCGCCGACGCGGTCCACGCCGGGGTCGCCGCCCGCTACGGGGTCCGGCCGCGCCGGGCGGTGGAGGGCGCGCGCGGGGCGGCCGGGCTGGCGCTGCGCGACCTCGGCGCCCCCGCCGAGGCGCACGCGGCGCTGCTGGAGGCGCCCGCAGGCTGAGGCCGAAGGCGGCGGGTGTGAGGTCGGCCGCGCCGACCGGTGGCCCCGCCCGGGGGCCGGACCCCGCCGAAGGCCGCGCGGCACCGCGGCCACCTGGCACGTCGCGCCGGGACCGGCGGCCCGGGGCGCGCGCCGACAAGACCGGCGAATCGGCTGATACCCGCTGATTTCTGCGTGGTGCGGGCTTCACGCGGGGGCGCGAGTCGCTATGGTCGTCTCCATGTCTGACAACAAGGATCAAGAGCAGGTCGACCCCGCGGGTTCGACCATGATGTTCCGCCGCTTCGTGGCGGAGAACCGCGAGCCCGAAACCCAGCCGAAGCCCCCGATCACCCCCTACATCCTCGCCGGTGTGGGCGCGATCGTGGCCATCGGCATCATCGTGGCCGTGGTCATGACGTGGTCCTGACCATGGTCCTGGCCATGGCCCCCGCCCGGGCCTAGCCCCCACTCCTCGTCCCCCCGCGGAGTGGGGGCGGCGGGCCGTACGCGGGCAATTCGGTTCGCCAGTCCTCTGGGCGGCTGCTATCGTTTACCACGTCGCGAGCCCGGCAGGCCGGATTTCCGCCGCGTAGGGCCGCACGGAGCGCCATTAGCTCAATTGGCAGAGCAGCTGACTCTTAATCAGCGGGTTCGGGGTTCGAGTCCCTGATGGCGCACCCACACAGCAGGCGCGGACGATCCCGTCCGCGCCTTCTGCTTTTCACCGGCCGAACCGCGGCCCCGCCCCGCGCCGGGGCGCCTGCCCGGAGGCGCCGTGGCACCGGGCCGATGGCGCGGCGGCGCCCGCACCGTGATTCCGCCGAACGCACGGCTACCGGCCACTGCGCCACCGGCCGGCCGCACGCACCCGGTGGGGGCGGCGGTCCGGCGTGCCGGCGCTTCCGGGCCGTCATCGGTACAAGTTTCAGAAAAGTTTGAAAGTTCATGCCGTTCGTCGTAGCATCGCGCCTGACACCACCGACACAGGGGGACGAACATGCCGGACACCGGGATGGAGCGTGAGCGCCAGGTCTTTGCCGAGGAACTCGGCCGGTTCTTCGAGGAACGGGGCCTGCCCCGCATGGAGGGGCGCGTCCTGGGCCGACTGATCGTGTGCAGCCCTCCGCACCAGTCGGCCGACGAACTGGCCGAGGCCCTCGGCGTGAGCCGGGGGGCGATCAGCATGGCGATCCGCCTGCTGCAGCGCTCCGAGGCGGTCGAGCGGTTCACCGTCCCCGGATCGCGGCGGCACTACTACCGGCTCCGCCCCGGCTTCTGGCGCGGGGAGATCGACACGCGCGTGCAGGAGGCGGCGGCCGTCCGGGCCCTGGCCGAGAACGGGCTCAAGCGCCTTGAGGGCGCGCCCGCCGAGGACCTGGACCGGCTCCGCGACCTGCACGCCATGTACACGTTCCTGGAACGCGGCTACGCCGCCCTGCGCGACTCCTGGCACGGAAACGGGCGGGCGCCGGAGGAGCATCCGGCACATCCACCTGACGCACCCTAGGGAAACCACCATGGCCCAGACCCGGGCCGGGGCCGACCGCATCCCGGCCGCCTCCGGCAAGACGCCCCCGGTCATCGAGGTCGCCGACCTCACCTACACCTACCCCAAGGCCCCCGTGCCCGCCGTGCGCGGCATGGCCTTCTCCGTCGCCCCCGGGGAGGTGTTCGGCTTCCTCGGCCCGAGCGGGGCGGGTAAGTCCACCACCCAGAAGATCCTCACCGGGCTGCTCACCGGCGCCCAGGGGACCGCCACCGTCTGGGGGCGCCCGCCGGCGGAGTGGGGAAACGACTACTACCGGCGGATCGGCGTCTCCTTCGAACTGCCCAACCACTACCAGAAGCTCACCGCGCTGGAGAACCTGGAGTTTTTCGCCTCGCTGTACGGCGGCGCGGTCGAGGACCCCCTCGCACTGCTGCGCCGGGTCGGCCTGGCCGACGCCGCGCACACCCGGGTGGGCCGCTTCTCCAAGGGCATGCAGACCCGGCTGACCTTTGTCCGCGCCCTGCTCCACCGTCCCGAACTGGTCTTCCTGGACGAGCCCACCAGCGGGATGGACCCCGCCAACGCGCGCATCGTCAAGACGATGATCACCGAACTGCGGGAGCAGGGCCGCACCGTCTTCCTCACCACGCACAGCATGGAGGCCGCCGAGGAGCTGTGCGACCGGGTGGCGTTCGTGGTCGACGGGCGCATCGCCGCCCTGGACTCCCCCGAGGAGCTGCGGCTGGCGCGCAGCCGGCGCACCGTGCGGGTGGCCTACCGGTCGGCGGACGGCCGCCTGGAGACCGCGGAGTTCCCGCTGGACGGCATGGCCGACGACCCCGCGCTGCTCGCCCTGCTGCGCGAGCACCGGATCGAGTCGGTGCACAGCCAGGAGGCGGGACTGGACGACGTGTTCGTCGAGGTCACCGGGCGGTCGATCCGATGAGCGCCTCCGCCGCCTCCCTCCCTCCGGCCGCCCGGCGCTCCGCCCGGCTGCGCAGCGCCGTCCGGCTGGAGCTGCGCCTGCAGAAGCGCTACGGGTTCCTCTACGCCGCCGCCTTCTCGACCGCGCTGTGGCTGGCGGTCCTGCTGCCGCTGCCCATGGGCTACCGCGAGGTCGCCGCGCCCCTGGTGATCTTCGGCGACCTGGTGGTCGTGCCGTTCTTCTTCATCGCCGCCTCGCTGTTCTTCGAGAAGGGCGAGCGCACCCTGTCGGCGCTGACCGTCTCGCCGCTGCGGTTCACCGACTACCTGGTCGCGAAGGTGGCCACCCTGGCCGTGCTGAACACGGCGCTCGCGCTGGTGATCGTGGTGATCGCGCACGGCACGGCGTTCTCGCCCCTGCCGCTGCTCGCCGGCGTGGCGACCACGTCGGTGTTCATGCTGATGCTCAGCATCACCACCGCGCTCCCGTTCTCCTCGGTCACCGACTGGGTGGTGCCCTCCACCTTCTGGCTGACGCTGGTGAACACCCCGCTGCTGTACCACGCGGGCCTGTGGGAGCACCCGGTGCTCTACCTGGTGCCCACCCAGGGCTCGCTCCTCCTGCTCGGCGCGGCCTTCGGCCAGGCCGACCCCGCCGCCTGGGAGTACGCCTACGCGGTCGGCTACCAAATGCTGTGGGTGGTCCTGCTGGGGCTGCTCGCCCGCCGGCTCTACACCCGGTTCATCGTGGCCGAAGGAGCATGACATGGCCCACGCTGTGCGCGCCTTCGGGCGCAACGACCTGATCGGCCTGCGGCGCGACTCCATGCTGCGCTTCCTGGTCGTCGCGCCTTTCATCTACCTCGCGGTGCTGCGGTTCACCCTGCCGCCGCTGACCGCCATGCTGGACGAGCGCTACGGGTTCGAGCTGACCCCCTACCACCCCCTGATCGTGTCGATGTTCCTGGTGCTGGGGCCGGTGGGCGTCCTGGGCTCGCTGGCCGGGCTGATGCTGCTGGAGGAGAAGGACTCCCGCACCCTCCAGGCGCTGCGGGTCACGCCGGTGGCCATGCCGGTGTTCGCGCTGTACCGGGTGGCCACCCTGGTCGCGGTGACCACGGTGTTCGTCACGGTCGCCGTGGCGCTCAGCGGTTTCATGCCCGCGGCGGGCCTGCCCGGCACCGCGGCGGCGGGGCTGTGCGCGGCCCTCACCGCGGCGGTGGTCGCGGTCCTGATGGCGCTGGCGGGGCGCAACAAGGTGGAGGGGCTCGCGGTGATCCGCGCCGTGGGGACACTGCTCTTCGCCCTGCCCGTCCTGCCGTGGTTCCTCCCGGGCGCCTGGGGCCTGGCGTTCGGGGTGCTGCCGTCCTACTGGGCCGCCAAGGTCTTCTGGGTCACCGCGGAGGGCGGTGCGGTCTGGCCCTGGCTGCTCGGCGGGATCGCGGTGAACGGGGCCTACCTGATCCTGCTGGTCCGGGGCTTCGCCCGCCGCAACCGCTGAAGCGGCGCCACCCCGCCCCACGGGCGCCCTCCCCCGGGAGGGCGCCCGCCGGTGTTTCGCGGCCGTCCGCCGCTCCACCGCGACGCTCGACGCAGCGTGCTCGAAATTTTCGGCAGGGTGGCGGTGCGGTTGGAATGGGATTGGAGGACGGGGGATTTCGGTCAGGGGCCTATGCGCACGGCTTCCGTGGTGGACACCGGTGCACCGGGCGGTGCGGAGTGATCCAGATCTCCTTTGGGGCTTGGCCATGTGATGGCGCTTACGTAAATTCAGGCGCCAAGCCTTGCGGCAGGAATTCCGATAGTTTCGGGACCCCGTTTAGATCCCATTTCCCGGTCGCGCCCCGTGCGCGGGCCCGTGCACCCGACCCCTCGAACCCCCCGCCCTCTCCGCCCGACGCGGCGGCCTCGGTTCCCGCCCGCCGGGAGCCCCCAAGGAGGAGAGCCATGCACACCCCCGACCCGGCGCCCGGCCCCGCGCATCCGCTGCGCGTGGCCGTCGTCGGCACCGGAAACATCGCCCGCTACCACGTCGAGGCGCTCCAGGCCCTCTCCGGCGACGCCGTGGTCGTGGCCGCCGCCGACGTCAACCCCGACGCCCTGGCCGTCTTCACCGACCGCTACGGGATCCCCGAGCGCTTCACCGACCTCGACCGCATGCTCGGCGAGGTCCGCCCCGACCTGGTCCACCTGTGCACCCCGCCCGGCCTGCACCACGGCCAGGCACTGGCCTGCCTGCGCGCCGGGGTGAACGCCCTGGTCGAGAAGCCGCCCGCCCTCAGCCTGGCCGAACTTGAGGACATGGCCGCCGCCGAGGGCCCCCAGGGGCCCTACGTCGCGACCCTGTTCCAGCACCGGTTCGGCTCGGGTGCCCGCCGCGTGCGGGCGCTGGTGGAGTCGGGCGGCCTGGGCCGGCCCCTCCTCGCCGTCTGCCACACCCTCTGGTTCCGCGACCAGGCCTACTTCGACGTCCCCTGGCGCGGGCGCTGGGACACCGAGGGCGGCGGCCCCACCATGGGCCACGGCATCCACCAGATGGACCTGCTCCTCGCGCTGCTGGGGGACTGGACCGAGGTCAGCGCCACCGCCCGGCGCCAGGCCCGGGTGATGGAGACCGAGGACCTGTCGCTGGCGCACGTGGCCTTCGCCAACGGCGCGGTGGCCAGCGTCGTCAACAGCGTGCTCTCCCCCCGCGAGGAGAGCTACATCCGCCTCGACTTCGAGCGGGCGACGGTCGAACTGCGCCACCTCTACGGCTACGGCGACTCCGACTGGACGCTCACCCCGGCGCCGGGGTTCGAGGAGGCCGCCGCGGCGGCCTGGGCGGCGGGGGAGAGCGGGGTGGCCAGCGGGCACCACGCCCAGATCGCCCAGGTGCTGGCGGCGCTGCGCGCCAAGGAGCCGCCGCCGGTGACCACCGCCGACGCCCTGCGCACCCTGCGGCTGGTCGCCGGGCTCTACGCCTCGGCCGCCCAGCGGCGCACGGTGACCCCCGCGGAGCTGCGGCGGGGGTCGCGCTACTACGACCGCATGCACGGAGGCGGCACGCCATGGCAGTCACGGTGAACGCCCATGAGGTAAGCGCTATCCGCTTGCGGGCCGCCGCGCCGGCCGCGTCCGGCTCCGCGCCGCCCCGGGTTCGGCAGGCCCGCCTGGTAAGCGCTATCCAACACGGCCGGTCGGCACACCGCTCCGCTCACCGCAGCCGGGGGTCCGCATGCGCGCGCTGGTGATCCGCCGCCTGGTCTACATGGTGCCCACGCTCTTCGCCATCTCCCTGGTGGCGTTCCTGGTCATCCAGCTGCCGCCGGGCAACTACCTCGCCACCTACATCGCCGAGCTGTCGGCGCGCGGCGCGGAGGGCAACCAGCTGCCCTACATCGACCGCGTCGTGTTCGACATCATGCAGGACGAGGAGGTGATGCTGACCCGCGCGCTCAACGGGGACATCAACTTCCACACCCGGCACTTCAACACGCTGGAGAACCGGCCGGTGCTCGCCGACAACCGGGAGTCCGGCGGATACCGGTTCGTGGACCTGCAGCCGGGCGAGATGAACACCGCCGTGATCTCCTTCAACCTCACCCACCAGGACGAGGAGCTGCGCGAGGTCTTCCGCGACCGCGACTTCCGGGTGGCGATGTCGCTGGGGATCGACCGGCAGTCCATCATCGACGTCGTCTACCAGGGGCAGGGCGAGCCCTGGCAGGCCGCGCCGCGCCGCGACACCCCCTTCTTCAACGAGGAGCTGGCCAAGCAGTACACCGAGTACGACGTCGAGCGCGCCAACGCGCTGCTGGACGAGGCCGGCTACGACGAGCGCAACGGCGACGGCGTGCGCGTGGCCCCCGGCGGGCGCGCGCTCAGCTTCACCCTCTCGGTGCCCGGCGACTTCCGGCCCGACATCGTCGACTCCATGGAGATGGTCGTCGGCTTCTGGGAGGAGCTGGACGTCGACGTCGAGATGGAGATCGAGGAGCGGTCGCTGTGGCAGGACCGCCGCGAGAACAACGAGCACGACGCCAACGTCTGGTCGGGCGACAGCGGGCTGATGGACGCCATGTACGACCCCCGCTGGTACGTCCCCGTCCACAGCGGTGAGTCCAACTACGCCATCCCGTGGGCGCAGTGGTACGTCTCCGACGGCGAGGACCCCCGCGCCCAGGAGCCGCCGCGGGAGGTGCGCGAGCACCTGGAGATCTACGACGAGCTGCTGGCCGAGCCCGACCCCGAGGGCCGGCAGGAGCGGATGCGCGAACTGCTGGAGGTCTCCCAGGAGCGGTTCTACGCCATCGGCATCAACCTGACCCCGCCCGGATACGGGATCGTCGCCGAGGACTTCCGCAACGTGCCCGAGTCCATGCCCGAGGCCGCCGTCTACAACACCCCCGGCCCCAGCAACCCCGAGCAGTACTTCATCCGGCAGTAGGACCGCACAGGACCCGCCGCCGCGCCCCGCCGCCGCCACTCCCACCGCGGCGGGGCGCGGCCGGCGCGCGCCGCGCCGCGCGGCGCGGCCCGAGCGCACAGGAGGCCGCACATGACCCCCGACCAGCACGACCGCCCGGCCGCGGACGGGGCCGAGCCGCCCGCCCGCGGACTGGGCCTGGTGCACGAGCACGACCGCGCCCTGCGCATCACCCACGACGGCGCGGAGCTGACGCGCTACGTCTACCGGCCCTGGGACGTCCAGCTGGAGTCCCCGCGCCCCTACTTCCACCCCGTCCGCACCCTGGGCGGCGACACCGTCAGCCTCTACCGCCCGCACGACCACGTCTGGCACAAGGGGATCGCGTGGTCGCTGCCCAACGTGGGCCCGGCCAACCTGTGGGGCGGGCCGACCTACGTGCGCGACCGCGGATACCAGCAGCTGCCCAACGACGGCGCCATGGTGCACCGCGGCTTCGACCGGCTGGCGGCCGGGCCCGAAGCGGTGTCGGTCGCCGAGCGGCTGGACTGGGTCACCGAGCAGGGCGAGACCTGGTTCACCGAGGAGCGCGCGTTCCGCGTCAGCGCCGACCCCGCGCGCGGCGCGTGGACCCTGGTGTTCGACAGCGCCTTCACCAACCGCACCGGCGCCGCGATCCGGATCGGCAGCCCCACCACCGAGGGGCGCGAGAACGCCGGGTACGGCGGCCTGTTCTGGCGGGGGCCGCGCTCCTTCAGCGGCGGCCGGGTCTACAGCCCCGACACCGAGGGCGGCGACGACATGATGGGGCTGCGCGCGCCCTGGCTGGCCTTCGCCGGACGGCACGACGGGCACGACCGCTCCGCCACCCTGGTGTTCGTGGACGCGCCCGGCAACCCCGGCCACCCGGTGCGGTGGTTCGTGCGCACCGGGATCTTCGCGTGCGTGTGCCCGGCGCCGTTCTTCAGCGAGGAGGTCCCGGCCGAGCCGGGCCGGCCGCTTCGCTACCGCTACGCGGTGGTGATCGCCGACGGCGACCGGGGGCGGGCGGGCAGCGCCGAACTGGCGGAGTCGGGCCTGACCGGGCTGGAGCGGGCGGCGGCCGAGCAGGCGCCGGGGGGCGTACCGGACCAGGAGGGGCGGGTGCGGGTGCCGTGAGCGGCGGGGGACACGCGGCCGGGGTGCCCGGGTTCCCCGGCGGCACGGCGGTCTCGCACCTGCGGGTCTACGACTGGCCCGCGGCCGACGGGCAGGCGGGCGGCTCGCCGCACCTGCACACCGCCTCGGCCGAGGGCTACGTGGTGGTGGGCGGCGAGGGCGCCCTGGAGACGCTGAGCGGCGCCGGCTACGCCCGCACGCCGCTGCGGCCGGGCACGCTGCTGTGGTTCACACCGGGCACGGTGCACCGGCTGGTCAACGGCAGCGGCGACCTGGAACTCCTGGTCGTGATGCAGAACGCCGGGCTGCCGGAGTCCGGCGACGCCGTGCTGACCTACCCGCCCGACGTGCTGGCCGACCCGGCGGCCTACGCGCGGGCGACCGCGATCCCGGCGTGGTCGGACTTCGCCGACACCGCCACGGCGGGGGCGGCGATGGCCCGCGCCGCGCGCGAGCGGCGCGACCTCGCCGTCGAGGGGTACCTGCGGCTGCGCGACCGCGTGCGCGCCGAAGGGCCCGGCGCGCTCGCCGGGCTGTACGAGGCGGCGGTGCGGCTGGTGCGCGACAAGGCGGCCGGCTGGCACCACCACTGGGAGCGCGGACCGCACGCCCAGGCCGAGGCCACCCGGGGCCACGTCGCCGGCCTGGCGGCCGGGGAGGGCGGCCACCTGCGCGACTCGGCGGTGTACACGGCCGGGTCCCCGCCCGGTCCGCGCCGCAACGGCATGTGCGGCACCCTGCGGGTGTGGGACCTCGACGGCGCCCACCCCGTGAGCGGGCAGGAGTAGCAGCGGGCGGGCGGCGGGCGGGAGCGGCTGCGCCCGCCCGCCGGGCGCGGGAACCGGGTCGGGGCGCGGGGGCGGCGCAGCGGAGGCGGGGCGGAGCGGAGGACGGCCGCAGCCGGTCGGCGGGCCCCGGATCGGGTGCCTCTCCACCCCGGAGGGCCGCAAGCGGCCGCCCCGGCCCGCGCGACCGCGCGCGGCGGTGGCGGGCTGTGGACAACGCATTACCAATCGGGTGCCAAGGCGCTAGGGTGGCAACCGATCGAGGAATTGTGGATCAGCGGGCACGGGCTTCGCCGCGGCCGCCGTCCTCCGCCCCGCGCGGGCGGCGGACCGGTGCGCGGGCGGCTCTCCGGCCACCCGCTCGCGGCCGTCCTCGCCCGTGGCCCCGCCCTCGGATCTAGGAGGCAGCACCATGCGACCCTGATCCCGCCGATTCCCCCGCGCGCCGCTCTCCGGACGGGCCGCCCCTGTCCACCCGTCCCGGGGAAATAAGGCGGACCGCCTCATGATCGTGTCTGTCACGCCCCGGTGATCATGAGACGGCCGCCCGTTCCGACACCTGGGTCCTCCCAGCCGGGCCGCAACCCGGCTGCCGTCCTTGGAGGACCAACGGTCTCTTCCTCCCGCCAAGCCCGCTTGTGGTGCCCGCGGATGTCTCCGTAGCGACGACCCTGCGGGCCCGTCGAGCGGGAGACCACCGTGCGGTTCCCGAGAGTTCCGCTCCGGCCCTTCCGATCCTCGCGGAGGCCGGCTGAAATCCGGTTGGAAGCCGGTTGGGAAACCGTGGCGGGGCCGGGACCGGCCGAACCCGGAACGCGGGCGCGCACCGGGCGGTCTCACCGGTAGGCCGTCCGACCACCGCACCGGCCCCCACGGCCGGTGCGACCGCGGGTTCCGGACGGGCGCGGCGAGCACCGCGCCCCCCGGAGCGGGCGGCCGGGCGTGCGACCACCGCCAGGCGCCGGGCCGGCGCCGGGCGGTCGGGGTCTCTCCCCGCACCGGCCCGTGAGGAGTTGACATGGAGTTCGAGGTTCTCGGACCACTGCAGGTGAGCAGCCGCGGCGCGTCCGTACGCCTCTCGCCCAAGCTCGCCGCCCTGCTCGCGGCGCTGCTGTGCAAACCCGATGTCGTGATCCCCGAGGACCAGTTGATCGACGTGCTGTGGGGCGAGGACCCGCCGCGCTCGGCCACCAAGAGCCTCCAGGTCTACGTCCACCACCTGCGCCAGGCCCTGGGCGAGGGCGGCCGGATCGAGCGCGCGGCGTTCGGCTACCGGTTCGCGGTGCCGCGCGCGGCCGTCGACGCCCGCCGCTTCGAGGACCTCGCCGAACGCGGCGAGCAGGCGCTGGAGTCCGGCGACACCGCCGAGGGCAGCGCGCTGCTGCGCTCGGCCCTGGGCCTGTGGCGGGGCACGGCCTTCGCCGGGCAGGACACCCTGCCCCTGGTCCGCGAGGAGGCCGCCCGGCTGAACGAGCAGCGGCAGCGCGTGGCCGAGTCCTGGGTCGACGCCGAGCTGAGCCTGGGCCGGCACAGCGCGGTGGTGGCCGAACTCCGCGCGCTCGTGGCCGAACACCCCTTCCGCGAGCGGCTGCGGGCCCAGCTCATGATCGCCTACCACCGCATGGGCCGCTCCACCGAGGCCCTGGAGGTCTTCCGCGAGGGCCGCGACCTGCTGGTCGACGAACTCGGCATGGAGCCCGGCCGCGAACTCGCCGCGCTGGAGCAGGCGGTCCTGCGCAACGACCCCGCCCTGCACGGCCCCGCGGCCGCCGACCCGCCGCCCGAGGCCCCCGCGCCCGGCGCTGCGCCCGAGGGCGGGCCGTCCGCACCGGCCGACCCCTCCGCCGCGCCCGGCGACCCCCTCCCGCCCGCCGAGCCGGCCCGCCCCGTGCCCGCGCAGCTGCCGCCCGACATCGCCGACTTCACCGGCCGCGAGGAGCAGGTCGCCCTGCTCCACACCCGCCTGGGCGTCCGCCCCGCCACCCCCTCCGCCCCCGCCGCCGTCCCCGGCCCGCGCCCGGCCGACGGCGGGGGCCGGGGCGGAGCCCAGGACGGCGGCCGTGCGAGCGGGGGAGCGGCCGAACCCCCCGCCACCACGCCCGGCACCCCGGGGGGCGGGGCGCGCCCGGTCGTGGTGTCGGCCGTCGCCGGCATGGGCGGGGTCGGCAAGACCGCGCTCGCGCTGCACGCCGCCCACACCAGCGCCGCCGCGTTCCCCGACGGCCAGCTCTACGCCAACCTGCGCGGAGCCCAGGAGGTCCCCGCCGATCCCGCCCAGGTGCTGTCGCAGTTCCTGCACGCCCTGGGCATCGAGGGCGCGGCCGTCCCCGAACCCCTTGAGGCGAGAGCGGCGCTGTTCCGCTCGCTGCTGGCCGACCGCCGGATGCTGGTCGTCCTCGACGACGCCGGGTCCGAGCAGCAGGTCCGCCCGCTGATCCCCGGCGCGCCCGGCTGCGCGGTGCTGATCACCAGCCGCGCCCGCCTGACCGGCCTGGAGGGCGCCCACCTCATCGACCTCGACGTGTTCGAGCCCGAGCGCGCGGTCGAGCTGCTGGCGCGCATCATCGGCGCCGACCGGGTCGCCGCCGAACCCGGGCACGCCGCCGAGATCGTCCGGCTGTGCGGGTACGCGCCCCTGGCGGTGCGCATCGCGGGGGCGCGGCTGAACGCGCGGCGGCAGTGGCCGCTGTCCCGGCTGGCGCGGCTGCTCGGCGACGAACAGCGCCGCCTGGACGAACTCCGCACCGGCGACCTCGGGGTGCGGGCCACGTTCGCCCTCAGCTACGCCGCCCTGAGCGAGCGCGGCCGCTCGGCGTTCCGGCTGCTGGGCCTGCTCGACGCCGGCGACTTCACCGAGTGGGTGGCCGCCGCGCTGCTGGACGTCCCCCTGCCCGAGGCCGAGACCGTGGTCGAGGACCTGGTCGACGCCCAACTGCTGTCCATCTCGGGCACCGACGGCACGGGCCGGCTGCGCTACCGCATGCACGACCTCATGCGCCTCTACGCCCGCGAGCGCTGCGCCGAGGAGGTCCCCCGGCCCGACCGCGAGGCCGCGCTGCGGCGCGCGTTCGGCGCGTGGCTGTGGCTGGCCGAGCAGGCCACCGAGTACATCCCCGGGCCCTGCTACGCCACCATGCACGGGACCGCGCTGCGCTGGCCGCTGCCCTCCCCGGAGGCCGCCGACCTCCTCAACGAGCCGATGTCGTGGTTCGACGCCGAGGCCGGGGCCATGGCGGCGGCCGTGACCCAGGCGTGCGCGCTGGGCTGGGACGAACTCGCCTGGGACCTCGCCGGCTGCCTGGAGAAGTACTTCGACGTGCGCGGCCGCTTCGACGACTGGCGGCGCACCCACGAGGCCGCGATCGCGGCCTGCCAGGCGGCGGGCAACGTCCGCGGCGAGGCCGTGCTGCGGCGCGGCCTGGCCGACCTCGTCACCTGGACCACGCAGAACACCTCGGGCGGCGCCAGCGGCGCCATGGGCACGCTGCTCGACCAGTCCCAGCTGGTGTGGGAGATGTTCCACGAGGTCGGCGACCGCCGCGGGATGTCCGACGCCCTGGTCATGCGCACCTGGGCGCTGGTGTCGCAGGGCGACTCCGCCAAGGCGCGCGAGTCCGCCGAGGCGGCCCTGGACCTCGCCGAGACCGCCGACTACCTCGGCGGCCGGGCCCGCGCCTACCACGTGCTGGCGGTGGCGGCCCACGGCGAGGGCCGCGACGACATCGCGGTCACCCATCTCACCAAGTCACTGGAACTCGCGCGGCTGCTCGGCAACTCCCGGTTCGAGGCCACCGCCATGCAGTTCCTGGGCGCCGCGCAGTGCCAGATCGGCCGCGTCGACGAGGGCCGCGCCAACCTCACCCGCTCGCTGGCCATGTCGCGCGCCCTGGGCGACCACTACGCCGAGGTGTTCTCCCTGCTCTACCTGGCACGCCTGCACCGCGCGACCAACGACCCCGCCGCCCTGCCCACGGCCCGGACCGCCGCCGAACTCAGCCGCCGCCACAACATGAACCACCACCTGGCCGACGCGCTGACCCTGATGGGCGGCGCCCTCCTCGACCAGGGCCGCACCGTCGAGGCGGTCTCCGCCCTGGAGGAGTCCGTGGCCCTGTGGCGCACCCGCGGCTGGCCGGCGTTCCTGGCCGACGCCCTGACCACCCTGTCCCGCGCCTACACCGCCCTGGGCGACCACACAGCCGCCACCACCGCCGCCCAAGAGGCCGCCACCATCCGCGCCGACTCCCCCGACACCACCCGAACCGAGTAATCCGCCCCCGCAGCGCCGGTGTGGCCCACACAGCACCGCACCCGCCCAACGCCGCCCCAACATCCGGTAAACTGACCACGTCAGCGCGCCATTAGCTCAATTGGCAGAGCAGCTGACTCTTAATCAGCGGGTTCGGGGTTCGAGTCCCTGATGGCGCACCAACACAACCGCAGGTCGACTGCGGTGCAGGGGACGGACCGGGCGAACACGTTCGCCCGGTCCGTCCCTTTCTCGCGCTCCGCGCTCGCTCCGCGTCCCGCCCCGGACGCATCGCCGACCAGCGGATTGGGCGCAGTCCCGCCCGACAGTTGCCCAGCAGCGCCGACTCGTTGCCGAACCGGGCTGTACGGACCAAGCCGCCGCCCGCCAGGGCGGGCTGAGTGCCACGCGAAGAAGCCGTCGTCCTATGAGAACGGTCGCTTGGCTGAGGAGGTGAGTCGCGCCGGGGTACCCGGCCGCGACCGGCATGGGCGGCTAGCAGTCGGCCAGGCGGTCGAACCTACCGGGCCAGGGCCACTGGTAGTTGTGCGATCCGCCGCTGGGAATGCTCTGGCAGGCGAAATCGGTGGCGTTGGCCAGCACGACCTTGACGCGCACGCTGTAGCTGCATCCGTTGCGCACGGTCAGGTAGTCGGTTGCTCCGTCGTCGTTGAGGCTGGTCGTGACGCAACTGGGGACCGCCGCGGCCCGCGGAGCCGTCGGGGTGCCGGCCTCCGCCGCGGCGGGGGCGGCGCCCGCCAGGATGCCGGCCGCCACCAGCGTGCTGACGACGATCGCCGTCTTCTTGCCGAGCATGCTGTACGCCTTTCGTGTCGGAGTGTGGAGACGCAGTGACACTAAGTGGTGGCGGAGGTCATGCCTAGAGATGTGGCCACAGACGGTCATTGTTGGACCGCATTGCGCTACTCTCTGCAGTCTCTTTCGCACCAAAACGGTCTGCATGGGACGCGCCTGGTACGGTCGCGCGCCCTCGTGCCGCGCCCGGCCTTGGCGGCCGGGGTTCGGCGTGGAAGCGAGGCCGGAGTCCCGAGCACTGCTGCGCGACCCCCCGTGGGCGCAGTACCGGGTACAGGCGCGGCCGAGGAACCGACTGCGTCGTGGCCCGGCGGGTGCGGGGCCCTCAAGAAGGCTGGACCTCGTCGAAGAGGGCCAGGGCCGCGGTGGGGTTCGGGCTGATGAGGCGGTCCAGGCCGGCGGCGGTCGTTTGCGCCCATCGGGCGGCCCGTGGGTGGGTGTGCTGCTCGAAGGCGCGGACGGTCGCGTCCAGGTCCGCGGTGTCCGGTGCTCCGGCGATGGACTCGGCGAGTTCGGCGCCCTCCAGCATCGCGAGGTTGGCGCCCACGCCCAGCGGGGGCATCAGGTGGGCCGCGTCGCCCAGGAGGGTCACCCCGGGGACGTGGGGCCAGGTGTGGGGCGCGGGCAGGACGTAGTGGGGGCGGTGGGCGAAGGCGGTGCCGCGGCGGAGGAAATCGAGGACCGGGTCGGCCCAGCCTTCGTACAGGGCCAGCAGGGCCGACCGCACGGCCTCGGCGTCGGCCAGGTCCACGCGCCCGCGCCCGGGCAGGCCCAGGTGGCGCTCGGGGTCGGTGTGCCAGTCCAGCGGCGCGCGGAACTGGGCGTACACCTTGACGTGGCCGCCGCTGCCGCGCTGGGCGACGAGGGCGCGGTTCACGCCGTACACGGCCACCGCGCCGTCGCCGACCAGCCGGGCGAGGTCGGGATGGCGGGTGTCGAGGTCGTCCAGGGAGGTCTCGACCAGCGTCACGCCGGTGTAGCGCGGTGCCGCAGGCGTGACCGCCGGGCGGACCCGCGACCAGGCGCCGTCAGCGCCGATCACCAGGTCGAACATCTCCCGCCGGCCGTCCGCGAAGCGGACCAGCACGCCGTCGCGCGTCCCCGGAACGACCTCCGCCACGTGCCGCCCCCACCGGACGTCCAACGGGCCGAGCAGCAGATCGCGGAGCAGCCCGCGGTCGATCTCGGGGTTGGCCAGGTCGCCCGGCCGGGGGCGCCAGTCGCGGAGCACGGTCCCGTCCGTGTCGAGGACGCGCATGGCCTGCCCCTCGGGCCGGGACAGCGCCCGGAACTCTCCCAGCAGCCCGGCCTTGTCCAGGGCGAGCCGGCCCAGGCCCTCGTGCAGGTCCAGGGTGCCGCCCGGGGGACGGGCGTCGGGGGCGGGGTCGCGCTCGAAGACGGTGACAGGGTGGCCGCGGCGGTGCAGGACGCGGGCGAAGGTCAGGCCGCCGGGGCCGGCGCCGACCACGGCGATACGGTGTCTCATGCCGATACACTGTATTGATCCAATACGGCGTATCGCAAATGTACGGTGTTCGCATGACTGTATGGGACCGCCCGGATCCCCCCGCCCGCCCCGCGCCGCTGGACCGGGAGCGCATCGTGGCCGCCGCCGTCGCGCTCGCCGACGAGGGCGGGCTGGAGGCGGTGTCGCTGCGCAAGGTCGCCGCCCGGCTGGGCGTCGGACCGATGCGGCTCTACGGCCACATCGCCACCAAGGAGGAGCTGTTCGACCTCATGGTGGACGAGGTCCACGCCGAAATCTTGACCGGGGAGCCGCCCGGCGACTGGCGGGAGGCTCTGCGCGTCCGCGCCCACCGCACCCGGCAGACCGCCCTCCGGCACGAGTGGCTGGCCGACCTGCTCGGCGGCCGCCCGTCCCTGGGCCCCCACGCCCTCGCCGTGACCGAGGCCGCGCTGGCCGCCCTCGACGGGCTCGCCGATCTCGGCACGGTCCTGCGCGCCGTGGAGATGGTCAACGCCTACACCATCGGCGCGATCCGGCGTGAGGTCGCGGACCGGCGGGCCGAGCGCGCCACGGGCCTGTCCGAGCGCGACTGGCAGCGCGCCTTCGGCCCGCACCTGCGGCGGATGCTGGCCACGGGCCGCTTCCCGGCCCTGGCCAAGGCGGTCTACGAGGGCCCCGACGTCGACGCCGAGACGACCTTCTCGACCGGCCTGGACTGGGTCCTCGACGCCGTGGCCGCCCGGCTCGCCCGGCCGCCGGCGTGACCCCCGCGCCTCGGCCTTCCGGCGGCCGCGGCCGGTGAACCGGTCCCCGGGCCGCCCGGGCCGCCACCGCGGGTGCGGCCCCGCCACCAGGGGGCGGGGCCGCACCCGCTCGGCCCGGCGGCCGGCGTCAGGGGGCTTCGTGGACCTCGCTCACCCAGGCGGTCTCCACCAGGGCGGCGTAGTGGTTCACGATGGGCAGTTCGTCGGCGTTGCGGTACTCGCTGCGCACCACGACCGTCTCGTGGTAGAGCGGCATCCCGGTGTCCGGGTCGAACATGATGCGGCGCTGGAGCACCTCCCCCTCGCTGGACTCCCGGTCCTCGGTCAGGAAGAGCAGGCCCTCCCGGCCCTCGCGGTCGGTGGCCGTCCCGGCGAACCGCACGTCGTCGCGGTCGGCCAGCGCCCGCAGCGCGGCGGCCTGGACCTCCGGGTCGACCGGCATCTCGCTGTAGAGGGTCTGCAGCGCGGTGAAGAGCCGCGCGCTGCCGCCGCTCGGCACACCGTCCACCGTCGAGAGCCGGGCGGCCAACTCGTCGGGGTCGGTGGGCAGCGTGTCGGGCTTCCAGGTGAGGAACATGCCGTTGCCGCCCTCGCCCTCGCCCCACTCCTCCTCCGTCGGCCCCTCGCCGAAGAGCCGGCTGAGCGGGTCGGGGTCGCCGGACAGGTGCTCGGGCGGCTGCGGCCGCTCGATCGCGTAGCCGGAGTCGTCCAGGGAGCGCCAGACCTCGCGGTCGACGGGCAGCACCCCCCACCCCTCCTCGTCGGTGTCGGCGTTCTGCGACATGGTGAGGGTCCACTCCGAGGTGTGCACGTAGGCGACGTCCGCCCCCTCGCCGCGCACGGGGGGACGGTCCTCGGCCCGGTCCGCCAGGGCCAGCAGTTCCTCGTCGGCGTCGGTCACCTCGGCGGGGACCACCGCGAGGGGAGGGGGCGGGGGCCCGGCGTAGGCGGGCGCCGCGGTGTTCACGGCCACCGTTCCCGCCACCGTCAAGGCCGCGGCCGCGCCCGCCGCGGCCAGGAGCATCCACCGGCCCCGGCCGGCCCGCCGGTGGGCGCGCGGCGGCGCGCTCGCGGCGGCCGCCAGCGCGGCGACCCGGGCCCGGGCCCGCTGGTCCTCGCCGACACGCACGGCGGCGGCCGGGTCGTGGGGTGCGAAGATGCCGCGCACAACGCGTTCGTCCGTGCTCATTTCGGGCCCTCCTGGGAGACAAGGTGGTGGTTTCGGGGTGTGGCCGCGGCGCCGCCCTCGCCGAGCAGCCGCTCGATCCGCCGGCGCGCCCGGTACAGGCGCACCCTGGCCGTGGCAGCCGTGCAGCCCAGCACGCCGGCGGCGGTCGGCAGGTCGAGCCCTTCCCAGGCCAGCAGCATCACGAGTTCGCGGTCCTTGGGTTTGAGGCGGTTGAGCGCCGAGAGCGCGGCCTGCCGGTCGAGGACCTGCGCGGTGACGTCGGGCTCGGCGGGGGCGTGCGGCCACGGGCCGTCGAAGGCGTCGGGCAGTTCGCCGCGGCGCCGGGCCCGGCGGCCCCGGGCCAGCACGATGTTGCGCGCCACGGTGTAGAGCCAGGGCAGGGGGCTCTGCCGGGGCACGCGGTCGAACCGCGCCCAGGCCACCCCGAACGCCTCCGATGCCACGTCGTCGGCGTGGTCGGGGCCCACCCGCCTCAGGGCATAGCGGTAGACGGCGTCGTAGTGCAGTTCGAAGAAGCGGGTGAACTCGCCCGCGGCCCTCGATCCGCTCTCCTCGTCCCGGTCATTGGTCATCGGATTCCCTCCGTGCGACGTTATTCATCTATGTCGCGGGGAGGGCGGTTGTTACCGCCGCGCCGAATCCCGTCGGGCGGCCACCGCGCGGCGGCGGGTCCGGCCCCGGCCGGACCCGCCGAAAAAAAGTTCGCCGGCCGTGTCGAGAACCCGCGTCCGGCTCCGTCCCCGGGGTGAACGCGCCCACAATGGGGCGCAGGAGCACCGAGGAGAGACACCATGGCCAAGTACCTGCTGCTGAAGCACTACCGCGGGGCCCCGGCTCCGGTCAACGACGTCCCCATGGACCGGTGGAGCCCGGAGGAGATCACGGCGCACATGCGGTACATGAGCGACTTCGCCGACCGCCTCAAGGAGACCGGCGAGTTCGTCGACGCCCAGGCGCTCGCCCCCGAGGGCACCTTCGTCCGCTACGACGGCGAGGGCCGCCCCCCGGTCACCGACGGCCCGTTCGCCGAGACCAAGGACCTCATCGCCGGCTGGATGGTGATCGACGTCGACAGCCACGAGCGCGCCGTCGAGCTGGCCGGGGAGCTGTCGGCCGCCCCCGGCGCGGGCGGCAGGCCGATCCACGAATGGCTGGAGGTGCGGCCGTTTCTGACCGAGACCCCCACCGTCACGGAGTGACGCCCCGATGGACGAGGTCCTGCTGAGGAGCCTCACGCCGAGCGTGCTCGGTGTCCTCTGCCGCCGCGGAGCCGACTTCGCGGCGGCCGAGGACGCCGTGCAGGACGCGCTCGTCGAGGCGCTGCGGGTCTGGCCGGCCGACCCGCCGCGCGATCCCAAGGGCTGGCTGGTCACCGTGGCCTGGCGCCGGTTCCTCGACGCCACGCGGTCCGACGCCGCCCGCCGCCGGCGCGAGGACCGCGCCGAGGAGGAGCCGGCGCCCGGGCCGGTGCCCGCGGCGGACGACACCCTGCGCCTCTACTTCCTGTGCGCGCACCCGTCGCTGTCGCCGTCGTCGGCCGTCGCGCTCACGCTGCGCGCCGTCGGCGGGCTGACCACCCGCCAGATCGCCCGCGCCTACCTGGTGCCCGAGGCGACCATGGCCCAGCGCATCAGCCGGGCCAAGCGCACCGTCGCAGGCGTGCGGCTGGACCGGCCCGGCGACGTCGCCACCGTGCTGCGCGTCCTCTACCTGGTCTTCAACGAGGGCTACTCCGGCGACGTCGACCTCGCCGCCGAGGCCGTGCGGCTCACCCGGCAGCTCGCGGGCGCGATCGACCACCCGGAGGTGGCCGGGCTGCTCGCCCTCATGCTGCTGCACCACGCCCGGCGCGCCGCCCGGACCACCGCCGACGGCCGCCTGGTGCCGCTCGCCGAGCAGGACCGGACCCGGTGGGACACCGCGCTGATCGCCGAGGGGATCGGGATCCTCCAGGCGGCGCTCGCCCGCGACCGGCTGGGCGAGTTCCAGGCGCAGGCGGCCATCGCGGCGCTGAACGCCGACGCGCCCACCGCCGAGGAGACCGACTGGCCGCAGATCGTCGAGTGGTACGACGAGCTGTGGCGCCTGACCGGCAGCCCGGTCGTCCGGCTGAACCGCGCGGTCGCCGTGGGCGAGGCCGACGGCCCGCGCGCCGGTCTGGCGGCGCTCGCGGAGCTGGACTCCGCGCTGCCCAGGTACGCGGCGGTGGCCGCCTACCTGCACGAGCGCGACGGCGCCCTGGAGACAGCGGCCCGGCTGTACGCCGAGGCGGCCGGCCGGGCGTCCAACCTCGCCGAGCGCGACCACCTGACGCGCCGGGCCGCCCGGCTCAACGCCCGCCTGCGCCGCTGAGGGGCCGGGCGCGGACACCCCCCGAGGGGGCGCCCCGGGACGACCGGGGCGGGGCGCGAGGCGGGCGGGCTTCCCCGGCGGGGGAGCCCGTGCTAGCTTATCTGCATGTACATGCAGATACATGGAGCGGTGCGATGGCCGACGGCGTGAGCGCGGACTGGTCCCAGGTCGCCGCCTTCGCCTCTGCGGTCGACGCCGGCCTGGGCAAGTGGCTGGCGGACCGCCACGGTGTCGGCCTGACCGAGTACCGCGCGCTCGCCCACCTCGCCCAGGCCGCCGACAGGGAGCTGCGGGTCAACGACCTCGCCCAGAAGGTCGGCCTGAACCAGAGTTCGGTGACCCGGATGGTCTCCCGCCTGGAGGACAAGGGCCTGACCGTCCGCGACCTCTGCCCCGATGACGGCCGCGGGGTCTACGCGGTCCTCACCGACCGGGGCGAGGAGCTGCTCCGCGAGGTCCGCGGCCCCTACGAGGAGCGGCTGCGCGACCTGCTGGCGAACACGGCCGTCCACTACCCGCACCTGGACGCGGCGCGGCTGCGGGGCGCGTTCGCCGCGATCGGCGGCCTGATCGGGGCCTGAAACCGGCGCCGGGCTCCCGCGCGGCTCCTTTTCGGTCAAGTAAATGCATGTACATACATATAAACAACCGCTGAAAGGACCACCATGAGCTGGCTCTACCTGGGAATCGCCGTGATCTTCGAGATCGCGGTCGCGCTGTCGGCGAGCAAGGCCAAGGGGTTCACCCACGCGGGGTGGACCGCCGCCACGCTCCTCAGCGGCGGTATCGCGACGTTCTTCCTCAGCCTGGCGCTGCTCACCTTCGACGTGGGTGTCGGCTACGCGCTCTGGACCTCGGTGGCCGGTGCCGGGATCGTCGTCGTCGGGGCCCTCTTCCTCGGCCAGCGCCTGGACTGGCGCAAGCTGCTCGGCATCCTCGCGGTCGTCGTCGGTGTCGTCGGCCTCCAACTCAGCGGCACCGCCTGATCCGCGTTCCCCGCCCCCACACCACTCCACCCGAAAGGAAGCAACGAGAAATGACCGCGTCCACCACGTCCCCCGCCGCCGCCTCCCCCGACACCGCCGGCAAGGCCGGAGCCTGGCTGGTGCTCCTGCTGGCCGGCGCGTTCGAGGTCGGCTACGCGCTCAGCGTCGGCGGCAGCGAGGGCTTCACCCGCGTCGGCTGGTCGGTCTCCGCCGTGGTCTTCTTCCTCCTGACGCTGTTCGCCCTCAGTGTCGCGCTGAAGAGGATCGACGTCGGGATCGGCTACGCCGTCTGGGCCGGCCTGGGCGCCGTGGGCGCCGCGGTGCTGGGGCCCGTCTTCTTCGACGAGACGCTCACCCCCGCCAAGGCGCTGTGGCTGGCCGTCATCATCGGCGGAGTCGTCTGGCTCAAGCTGGCCGACCGCCCGGCCCGGGCGGAAGGGTAGCGCCGGTGGGGCCGTGCGCCGCCGGGTCTGACCCGTGCCCGGCGGCACACGGCCGCGGCCCTTTAGGCCGTGACAGGAAGCAGGACTCCGCCGGTCAGGCGGACGAGTTCGTCGGCGGTGGTGGGAAAGACCGTGTGCGGTGTTCCGGCCGCCGCCCATACCTGCGGGTAGTCGGCCAGGGCGGAGTCGACCACGGCGGGCAGCCGGCGAGGGTGGCCGACCGGGGCCACGCCGCCGATGGCCTGGCCGGTGGCCTCGCGCACCTGGTCGGGGGTGGCGCGGCGGAGCCTGCCGCGTCCCCACCGGGCGGCGAGGGCCGCGGTGTCGACCCTGTGCCGGCCGCTGGTCATGACCAGGACGGCCTCGTCGTCGGAGATGAACACCAGGCTGTTGGCGATCGCGCCGACCTCGCAGCCCAGCGCGGCGGCCGCCTCGGCGGCGGTCCGGGTGGAGTCGGAGAGTTGGCGCACCGTGCCGGCGGCGCCTTCGGCGGCGAGGACGCGGGCGACCTCGGCGCTGCGCTCGGGCAGCGGCCTGCTCGTCGTCGATTCCATGGGACCCCCTATGCCGCTGCGCCGCCCGCCACCCCGGCGGGCGCGGCTGTGTCGTTCCGTAAACGGAACGATGTGCCTATGGAACGATAGACCCGACGGTAGCTGTGATCAACCCGCCGCGACCGGCCGGGACGCAGAGGGGGCGGCATGGGGTTGGCGGTCCAGGTCGGTCTCCGGCTGCGCGAGCTGCGCGTCTCCAGGGGCCTGTCCCTCTCCGAGCTGGCCCGCCGCTCGGGCGTGGGCAAGGGAACCCTGTCGGAACTGGAGGGCGGCCGCCGCAACCCCACCCTCGAGACGCTGTACGCCCTGACCACCGAACTGGGGGTGCCGCTGAGCAGCGCGCTGGCCGGGCCGGCCGCGCCGGTGGGCATCTCCGGCGACGCGGTGGACGCGGTGCTCACCGACCGGTACGAGGACGCCGACGCGGTGACCGAGACCTACCGGATCCGGGTCCGGGCTGCGGCCGTCCAGCACTCACCCGGGCACACCCGGGGCACCACCGAGCACGTCGTGGTGCTGTCCGGCACGGTCCTGGTGGGCGACCCGGCCGCGCCGGTGCGGGTGCCCGCGGGCGGGCACACGCGCTGGGCCGCCGACGTTCCGCACGTCTACCAGGCGCCCGACGGCGACGCCGAGGCCGTCCTGGTCGTGCGCTACCCCCGCTGAACCCTCGCCGAAACCCCGCGGAAACCCCGCCGAAGCGGGGGAGGAGCGCGCCGGTCGGGGCTTTTCGGACTCCGCCGGGCGGCTTTTTCGGCATATCCGCAGTTCCTCCACCGGGGCGCGGGCGGCGGCCTGGAAAACGATCATCGCGTCTACCGGGGACTTCTCCCGCGACTGTTGACGCGGCAGGGAACTAGTGATGAAATCCGTTCACCGGGTGAGCCGAATGAACCCCGTGGATATCTCCGACTCCTGTTCCGGACGTCCCTTCGCCGTGATCGAAAATCTTCCGCTCCGAACGTTTATGTTGCGTTTCCGCGCCTGCCCTTCGGCGCGCCTCAAGAAAGTTGAGTCATGGGAAACCCCGCCGACGCGAAAACGTTCTACCTCAGCTCCGAAGAAATCGAGCAGTTCCACCGTGACGGCTACATCGGGCCGTTCGACCTCTACGAGAAGGAGGAGATGGAGGCCCACCTCCAGGCCCTGCGGCCCAAGCTCCTCAACACCAAGAAGGCGATCTACGGCGGCGGCAGGACGGTCTCGGGCACCACCAACCTGGCCAACTACGACCGCCACCTGGACATCGACTTCCTGGCCGACCACATCACCCGGCCCGAGATCGTC
Organism: Streptomonospora nanhaiensis; assembly: GCF_013410565.1. Taxonomy (NCBI): domain Bacteria; kingdom Bacillati; phylum Actinomycetota; class Actinomycetes; order Streptosporangiales; family Nocardiopsidaceae; genus Streptomonospora; species Streptomonospora nanhaiensis. Next base: position 2,255,658 of record NZ_JACCFO010000001.1, on the reverse strand, counting down.
GACCGGGTCTCCAGCCTGCTGGGGCCCAACACGCTGTGCTGGCGCACCGAGTTCTTCCCCAAGTACCCCGGCGACGAGGGCACCGACTGGCACCAGGCCGACAACTTCTCCAATGTCGCCGGCTCCAAGCACCCGCAGATCGTCTGGCCCGAGGACGCGGAGTTCGGCGGCACCATCACGGTATGGACGGCATTCACCGACGCGACCGTCGAAAACGGCTGCCTGCAGTTCATCCCCGGCTCGCACAAGTCGATGAACTACGACGAGTCCAAGGTGATGGAATACAATTCAGAGAACATTAACAAGGTTGAAAAGAACGGCGTGCGCCGGGGCTTCTTCGGCTACGACTACCGGCAGTTGCAGAAGGACCCCAACTGGAGCCCGGACGAGTCCAAGGCGGTCTCCCAGGTGATGCGCCAGGGCCAGTTCATCGTGTTCTGGTCGACGCTGATGCACGCCTCCCACCCGCACAGCGGACTCACCGACCAGATGCGCCTGGGATTCGCCGCCCGCTATCTGCCGACGCAGGTGCGGGTCTACCCCTACTCCACCGAACTGGAGGAGTTCGGCGGCGACGCGAGTCTGGCCAAATTCGGCAACGTCCTGACCTCCGGCGAGGACACCTTCGGACACAACCGGTTCGTGGACCGCACGGTGACCGGGCACCCCTTCCGCACGCGCTGAACCCCGAAAGGACCGCCACCGTGTCGAACCGCACGCCGGCCGCCCCGCTCACCCAGGAGGGCCTGGAGGAGTGGGTGGTCACCGCCTGCACGGGCCTCGGGCTGAACGCCAAGGACGCCGACTCCGACTTCTTCGAGGCCGGAGGCAACTCGCTGACCGCGATCCGCCTCATCTCGCAGGCCGAGGAGTCGTTCGGCGAGGACGTCCTCCCGCCGGAGGACCTGTTCGCCGAGAGCTCCGTCCGCCAGATCGCCGCGACGATCCTGCGTAACGCGCGCGGCTGAGAGCGCGGCCGTGCAGCTCGACAGCGACACCTGGCTGCCCCTGATCCGGCGCGCGTCGGAGCCCCTCCGGCTGCGCCTGGTGTGCTTCCCCTACGCCGGGGGCAGCCCCGACCTGTTCCGCACCTGGGCGCAGCCCCTCGACCCCGGCACGGAACTGCTCGCTGTCCGGCTGCCCGGCCGCGGCCCGCGGCTGCGGGAGCCGCTGTATGAGGACTGGGAGCCGCTGGTCGCCGACACCTTCGGCGCGCTCGCGGCCGCGGGCGTCCTGGCCGAACCGCACGCGTTCTTCGGGCACAGCTTCGGCGCCCGGCTCGCCTACGAGGTCGCCCGCCGCACGGCGGCCGCCCACCCGGGGCTGACCCGGCGGCTGTTCGTCTCGGGCTGCCGCAGCCCCGACCACCCGCAGCACCGGCCCTACCTGCACGACCTCCCCCACGACACCTACCTGGACTCGGTCCGCGCCATGGGCGGCCTTCCGGCCGAACTGCTGGCCAACCGGGCCATGCTGCGCCTGTTCGTGCCCACCATGCGCGGCGACATGCGGCTCGCCGAGCTGTGGGGCGACATGCACGGCGGATCCCCGTCGGACGTGCCGATCACCGCCATGTACGGGCGGGACGACCCGGTCGACGGGCGCGCGGCCACCCTGGGCTGGCCGCGCTACGGAGGCCCGGGCTCGGAGTTGCTGGAGATGCCCGGAGGCCACTTCTTTCTGGACACCCACCGGGAGCTTGTGGTGAAGACCGTGAACGCGAGGCTGGTGAGCGACGGATGAGCGGCGCGGGGAGCCGCCCGGGCGAGGCCGTCGAGGCGACCGAGGCCGCCCTGGCGGCCCACCGGGCCCTCAACGGCGCCGCTGACGACCCCTATCCGGAGCGCGGTGTCGCCGAGCTGTTCGAGGCGCAGGCGGCCCGCCGCCCCCGGGCCACCGCGCTCGTCCACCACGGGCGCCGGATGAGCTACGCCGAACTGGACGAGCGCGCCGACGCGCTGGCGGCGGCGCTGCGGGCGGCCGGCGCGGCGCCGGGCGAGGCGGTGACCGTCGTCCTGCCCCGGTGCCCCGACCTCGTCGTCGCGCTGCTGGCGATCCTCAAGTGCGGCGCGGTGTACCTGCCGGTGGACGCCGCCTGGCCCGACGAGCGCCTGCGCACGCTGCTGGACGCCGCCGCCTCGCGGCTGGTGGTGGCGCGGGAGGCGGACACGGCGGCCCTCGGCGCCCGGCTGCCCGGGCGGCGGGTGCTGGCCGTGGAGTCGGCGCGGCCCGACGACGGCGCGGCCCCGGCCCCGGTGTACCGCGCCGGCCCCGACGACCTCGCCTACATCAACTTCACCTCCGGCTCGACGGGCCTGCCCAAGGGCGTGCCGGTCCGCCACCGCGGCATCGTGCGGCTGGTGCACGGGGCGCGCTACGCCCGCCTGGACGAGCACGCGGTGCTGCTGCAGATGGCGCCGGTGACCTTCGACGCCGCGACCTTCGAGATCTGGGGCGCGCTGCTCAACGGCGGCACCCTGGTGCTGTACCCGTCGCCGTTCATCCGGCTGGGCGAACTGCGCCAGGTCCTGGCCGAGCACGGCGTGACGGTGCTGTTCCTGACCACCGCGCTGTTCAACGCCGTGGTCGACGAGGCCCCCGACACGCTGGCCGTCCTGCGCACCGTCCTCACCGGCGGCGAGGCGCACTCGCTGCCGCACATGGCCCAGGCGCTGCGGCACTACGGCACCGACCGGATCGTCAGCGTCTACGGGCCCACCGAGTGCACCACCTTCGCCACCTACCACCCGGTGCGCGAGCTGCATCCCGAGGAGCCCAGCCTGCCGATCGGCCGCCCCATCCAGCACACCCGCGCCTACCTGGTCGAGGACGGGCGGCTGTGCGAGCCCGGGGAGTCCGGCGAGGTGCTGCTGGCCGGGCCCGGGCTGTCGCCCGGCTACCTGGGGCTGCCCGACGTCAACGCCCGGCAGTTCGCCGACCTGGTGATCGGCGGGCAGCGGGAGCGGGTGTACCGCACCGGCGACCGGGCCCTGCTGTCGCCGCGCGGGCACCTGGTGTTCCAGGGGCGCACCGACGACCAGGTGAAGGTCAACGGCTTCCGCATCGAGCTGGGCGAGATCGCCCACCACCTGCAGACCCAGCCCGAGGTGCGGCGCTGCTACGTCACCACCCGGCCCAGCGGCCAGGGCGGCCTGGAGCTGGTGGGGTTCGTGGTCCCGGCCGCCGAGGGCTGCGATATTGCGGCGGTGCGGGCGCGGCTGCGCGCGGTGCTGCCGGCCTACATGGTCCCGGCGGTGATCCGGGTCCGCGACGACCTGCCGCTGACCATCACCGGCAAGGTCGACCGGGCGGCGCTGCTGGCCTCGCTGGAGGAGCCCTCCGGGCCGGATTCGCCCGCGCCGGGCGGCTCCGCCTCGGCGCGGTCGGCCTCGGGGGCGGCCACGTGAGCCCCGCCGGCGCGGCCGCGGTCCCGGCCGACCACCAGCCCTCCTGGGAGTTCCCCTTCTACGACACCGGCCACGACGAGTTCCGCGCCTTCGTACGCGCCCGGCTGGGCGAGGCCGTGCTGCCGTTCGCCGACGACTGGGAGCGGCAGGGCTTCGTCGGCGACTCCGGCTGGGCGGCCCTGGGCGCCGCCGGGCTGCTGCGCGAGGCCCACAGCGGCGCGGGCTTTTTGCGCAGCGCCGTGCTGCTGGAGGAGCTGGGCGCCACCGGCTACGCCGGGATCCGGTCGTCGGTTGGCGTCCACGCCTACATGGCGGCGTCCTACCTGCTGCTGTTCGGCTCGCAGGCCCAGCGGGCGGCCTGGCTGCCCGCCGCCCAGCGCGGCGAGCGGGTGACGGCGCTGGCCATCACCGAGCACCAGGCGGGATCGGACCTGAGCGACCTGCGGACGGTGGCCGAACCGCGCCCCGAGGGCGGGTTCCGGCTGGACGGGAGCAAGTGCTACATCGCCAACGGCACGCGGGCCGGCCTGCTGGTCGTGCTGGCCCGGACGGGCCAACCGCGCCCGGGGGGCACCGGCCACGGCCTGGCGGGCGCGGGCCTGCTGCTGGTGGACGCCCGCGCCCCGGGGGTGGTGCGCCGTCCGCAGCCCATGTCGGGGTACCGGTCCGCCGACATCGCCGAGATCGACTTCGACGGCGTGGAGCTGCCGGCAAGCGCGCTCCTGGGCCGCCCCGGGCGGGCGCTGCTGCAGCTCATGCGCGCCCTGGACTTCGAGCGGCTGGTGGCCGGCCTGCTGGCGGTCGGCGGGGTCCGCCACACCCTGGAGCTGCTCGCCGCCCACCTGGCCGCCCGGCAGCTGAACGGCGGCCGCCTGGGGGAGCGGCAGGCGGTCCGCCACCAGGTCGCCGACCTGCTGGCGGAGTACGACACGGTGCGCCGCTACGCCCACCACGCGGCGTGGCTGCACGCCCAGGGCCGGCTGGACACCCGGACCGCGTCGGTGGTCAAGCTGCGCGCCACCGAACTGGCCGTGGCGGCGGCGCAGACCTGCGCGCGGCTGCACGGCGCCCAGGGCTGTCTGGAGTCCTCCGCCGTGGCGCGGGTGCACCGCGACGCGCTCGCCGGAACGGTCGCGGCGGGGGCCAGTGAACTGCTCCGCGACCTCATCGCCGAGGCGGGCGCGGCATGACCGCGCCGCCACCCCCCGAGTCCCCGGACTCCTCGCCGCCGCCCCGCGTGCCGCCGCCGCCCTGTGCGACGGAGGCGGCGCGACCGGCGCCGGCGGTGCCGGACCCGCCGGGGGAGGGGGCCGCGGAGCGGCCCGCCCCCGGCCGGCGGGGCCGGCGCTGGCTGCTGGCCGCCGCGCTGACCGGCACCGTGCCGCTGGTCGCGATCGTCGCGGCCGCGGTGGCGGCCGGAAGCCTGGCCTCCGGCGGCGGGCAGGGGCCCGTCGAGACCGGCGGCTTCCTGCAGTTGGGCGCCACCGGGCACTTCTTCCTCGCCGCGGCGGCGGTGCTGGCGGCCGCCCGCGCCGGGGGCGCGCTGGCCCAGCGGGTCGGCCAGCCCCGGGTGGTCGGCGAGATCTGCGCCGGGCTCGCCCTGGGACCCTCGCTGCTGGGCCGCCTGGCGCCGGGGGTGATGGACTGGCTCTTCCCGTCCGCCGTCCTGGCGCCCATCGACGGGCTGGCGCAGTTCGGCCTGGTGCTGTTCATGTTCGGTGTGGGCCGCGAACTCGCGGGGATGCGGCTGCGCGGGGCGACGGGCCGGGCGCTGCTGGTCAGCCAGGCGTCGATGGCGGTGCCGTTCGCGCTCGGCGCCCTGGCGGCGGTGCCGCTGGCCGCCGCCTTCGCCGGTCCCAACGGCAGCGGCGCCGCGTTCGTGCTCTTCATGGGCTGCGCGCTGAGCATCACCGCGTTCCCGGTGCTGGCGCGGATGCTCACCGACCTGCGCCTCTTGCGCACCGAGGTCGGCGGGCTGAGCCTGTTCGCCGCCGCGGTCGGCGACGGCGCCAGCTGGCTGGTATTGGCGGCGGTCCTGGCCGCCGCGGCCGGCTCCGCGCCGATGGTGGTCATGGTCAACGGCGTGGCCACCGTGCTGGTGGTGGCGCTGTTCCTGGGCCCGGTGAAGCGGCTGCTGGGCCGCTGGGCGCAGCGCGCCGGCGGCGGCGCGAGCGAGTCGCTGGTGCTGGCCGTCGGCGTGGCGGCGGCCGCGGCGCTGACCGCCGCGCTGGGCGTGCACCAGCTGATCGGCGCGATGCTGGTCGGGCTGGCCTGGCCCGGAACCGCCCCGGGCGCGGACACGGGCCCGGTCGGCCGGTTCATCCGGGTCGCCGACCAGCTGACCGCGACCGCGCGCAACGTGCTGCTGCCGTTCTTCTTCTTCGGCTTCGGCCTCACCGCGGACCTGGGCGCCCTGGACTGGACCGGGCCGGCGCTGCCGGCGTTCCTGGTACTGCTGGCGCTCGCGGTGGCCGGCAAGGTCGTGGGGCCGGGCGTGTGCGCCTGGCTGCTGGGCATGGCCCCGCGGTCGGCGCTCATCCTGGGCGCCCTGCTCAACGCGCGCGGCCTCACCGAGCTGATCGTCATCCAGATCGGCTACGACGCCGGCATCATCGACGCCCCGATGGCCGCCGTCCTTACCCTGGTCGCCCTGTGCACCACGATGATGACCGGTCCGCTCCTGCGGCTGCTGCGGGCCGCGCCCGAGGAGGAGCCGCGCGCCCCCGACCGGCGGCCCGCCGAGGCGAGCCGCTGACGGGCGGCAAGAGCGCCGGGGCGGGGCGGGCGGACCCGCCCCGCCGGGGGTCACGGGCGGCGGGCGGTGCCGCCCGCGGTCAGGGGGTGCTCCGCAGGCGGTCGAGCGTCTCGGCCCGCAGGTGCCGGGCCTCGTCGTCGAGTTGCCGGTCCAGGCCGGCCGACGCCCCGCAGGAGGTGTCCCGCTTCGGGAGCGCGCCCTCGACCAGGAACTCCGTGGCGGTGTTCCAGGCGCAGGCGTTGTCGCCGAAGACGTAGACGCCGTGCCCGCCCGCGTCCACGCTCACCAGCCGGGCCCGGTGGCCGAACCCCTCCCGGAGCAGCCGCCCGCCCACGTGGGGCGTTGCCGGGTCGCGCCGGTTCTGCAGGAGCAGGACGTTGCGCGGGCCCTCCGCGGAGACCTCCACCGGCGGCTCGGCCGGCTCGTGCGGCCAGAAGGCGCAGGGCGTGATGTTGGCCGCGGCGGCGCCGTAGAGCGGGTACCGCTCGCGGTCCTGGGCGACGGCGCGCCGGTAGGTGTCGACGTCCTCGGCCCAGTCGGTGTCGTTGCAGGTCACCGCGAGGAACGCCGACCAGGTGTTGTCGTAGGGAGAGAGAGTTGCGCGCCCGGTGCCGGGTCCGCGGCGCCCGCGCCGGCGGCGGGCGGGCCGACGGGCACCCCGCTGTCGGCCAGGTGCCGCCGGACCGCCGCCTCGTCGGAGTCGCGCACCGACTCCCACAGCCGGGCGGTGGGCGCGTACTGCGCCTCGCCGTAGAGGCCCACGGAGGTCGCCAACCGGAAGACGCGGCCGTCCACGCCGGCCACGGGGGTGTGGTCCAGCCGCTCGGCGAGTTCGGTGTAGGTCGCGCGGACCGCCTCCGGGGTGCGGCCCAGGCCGTAGCTCGCGTGCCGCGCCGCCGCCCACCGCGCGAAGTCGGGGAAGGCCTCCTCGGCGCCCAGGCCGAACCGGCGCATGGCGTCGCGGCTCAGGTGGGCGCCGCCGAGGTTGCTGTCGAGCACGACCCGGTCGGTGCGGTCGGGGAACATCGAGGCGTAGGCGGCGCCCAGGGCCGACCCGTAGGACAGCCCGAAGTAGGACGCCCTGTCCTCGCCCAGCGCGGCGCGGATCCGGTCGAGGTCGCGCGCGGTGTTCGCGGTGGTGATGTGGCGCAGCCGCCCGTGGGGGTCGTTGGCCGCGCACTGGTCGGCGACCGCCTCGGCGAGCGCGGCCTGCTCGGCGACCGCCGCGTCGTCGGCCGCGTAGGGCGGGATGTTGCCGTAGTACTCCTGGTCGGCGGTGAACCCGCAGCTCACCGGAGCGGAGTGCCCGACACCGCGGGGGTCCATGCCGATCAGGTCGTAGCGGTCGGAGACACCGGCGGGCAGGCCGAGGGCCGCCAGGTCGGCCGGCAGGGTCAGCCCGGACCCGCCGGGGCCGCCGGGGTTGAGCAGCAGGATGCCGCGCCGCTCCTCGGGCCGGGGGCGGCCAGCCGGGAGACCATGATGTCGATCGCGGCGCCCTGGGGGTCGGTGTAGTCCAGGGGCACCGGCACGGTGGCGCACCGCAGCTCCGGAGCCTGGGCCGCGACGTCCTCGCGGCAGGCGCCCCACTCCACCGGCGCCGCCGGCACCCCGCCCGTGTCGTCGGCCGCGGCCGGTGCCGCGACCAGCGACCCGGCGAGGCCGATCACCACCACGGGGGCCAGGTGCCGGGCCGCGCTCCGCCTTCGTCGCATGTTCGTCCTCCTGGGGGTGTGGATTCCTGCGGTCCCCTGCCGCTCCGGCTCCGCGGGGCGCGCTCCGGACCGCCGCCAGGGGGTGCGCCCTCAGCCTGCGGCCGCCCCGCGGCGCCCGCCAGTGACACCGCTCATGACTTCCACCAGACGAATGTCATGGCGGAGTCATGACGCCGGCGCACTGTGCGACGGCCGCCGCGGCGGCTGGAACGGCGGGGGCGGCGCCACCACGGCGCGGGCCCGGCCACGGCAGGGGGCGCGAGAACCGAGGAGGCCCGTGTGCGGCGCGCCGCTGATCGTCGAGGACCCGATGCCGCTGCTGGTCGTCCGCGGTCGGGCGCGTTCGCCGGGGAGGGCGGCGCGCTCCCGCACACCCTGGCGGGCGCGGCGCTGGTGGAGGTGGCGGGTGGTGGGCGGGTCGACATCGACCCGCCCACCACGGCGCGCGGCCGCACGGTGCGCGCCGCCGGGGCCGCGCCGCCGGCCGGCCCGCTCCTGCGCGAGGTGTGGGAGCGCGCCGCCCGCGATCCCGCGGACGTGCAGGCGCTGGTCCTGCGGATCGGGCCCGTGCTGCGCGCGGGGGTACCTTCGTCCTGCCCCACGCCCGACCGGAGGGACCGGCCCGCCCCGGCGCGGACGCCGTCCAAAGGGTGCCGAAGGCCACACGCGGCCGCGGGCGGCGCGGCGGCGCGGCGGCCGTGCTGGTGGGGCGGTACGGGCCGTCCCGCGCACCGTCGCGTGGGAGGCGCGCGCGTCCCGTCACTCCCGAAGTCCCTTGCCGTAAGGGGTTTTCGCGCATAATGTCTGCCTGTGCAAGCAAATATCTCAGGCGAGGAGTGAGCGGGATGAAGACCGAGGACGCGGTGGAGAACCCGTACGGAGTCCCCGTGGTGGCGCTGCCCGACGAGGTGGAGTCCCAGGGCTACTACAACACCGAGTTGGAGGTGATCCTCAGAGGGGAGCAGACAGGGGGGCGGTTCTTCATGATCCGCCAGCGCGCCATGCGGCCCGAGGACGCGCCGCCCTTCCACCTGCACACCCGCGAGGACGAGATCTGGCTGGTCAACAGCGGGCGGTTCCGCTTCTGGATCGGCGGGGAGTCCCTGGCCACGGCGACCACCTACGACGTGGGGCCGGGGGCGGTGGTCTACGGGCCGCGCGACGTGGCCCACAGCTTCCAGCCCCTGGACGGCGCCGGCGACGTCACCATCCTGTGGGGCCCCGCCGACAGCCAGAGCTACTTCCTGAGCGTGGGCGAGGCCGAGGAGCGCGAGGACTTCGAGCACCTCGACCGCCTGGAGGCCATCGGCGTGCGCGTGCTGGACCGGGCCCCGGTCGACGGCGCGTGACGCCCCGCGCCGCCCGCCCCGGCCCGGGGCGGGCGGCGCGCACGTGGGGGCCGGGCTAGGCAGTGTTTGTTGAACGGGTAAGGTCGCGTAGCCAGATTCTGATCGAGGCCACCTGGACGGTGCCCTCGAAGATCACGGCCCGCTTGTCATAGCGGGTGGCCACCGCGCGGTTCTGCTTGAGCAGGTTGATCGCGCGCTCGACGGTGTTGCGCAAGCGGTAGGCCTCCCGGTCGAAGGACGGGGGCCTGCCGCCCGCCGAACCGCGCCGCAGCCGGTTGGCCCGCTGGTCGGCGGGCTCGGCGATGGTCGCCTTGGTCTTGCGCCGGCGCAGGTAGGACCGGTTGGCGCGGCTGGAGTAGGCCTTATCGCCCAGCAACCGGTCCAGGCGGGTGCGCGCCCGCCCTTGGGAGCGCGCCAGGCGCAGCCGCTCCAGCAGAGGCCGCAGCATCACCGTGTCGGCGTGCTGGCCGGGGGTGAGGGCCAGGACCAGCGGCCGCCGGCGGGTGTCGGCGATCAGGTGGAGCTTGGTGGACCAGCCGCCCCGCGAGCGCCCGAGTGCTTGGGCCCTGTCCCCTTCGTCCCGGGCCGCCTCCCCTTTTTTGGGGCTCCGGCGGCGTGGTGGTGGGCGCGGATCACGGTGGAGTCGATACCGGCGGTGAGTTCGGCGCCGGTGAGGGCGTCGATGCGCAGCCGGTCGGCGATGCGCTGCCAGGTGCCGTCCAGGCACCAGCGGCGGTGGCGTCCGGCGGCGGTTTCCCAGGGGCCGTAGCGTTCGGGCAGGTCGCGCCAGGGGATGCCTGTCCTGGTGCGGTAGAGGATGGCGTTGATGACGCGGCGGTGGTCGGCCCACCGCTTGCCTTTGCGGGGGTGGGCGGGCATGAGCGGGGCGAGCAGGTCCCACTCGGCGTCGGTGAGTTCATGGCGTCGGACCATGGATCCCAAGGATTACCGAAGACCAGCCCGCCCCGCAGACCTTTCAAAAAACAGGACCTAGGCCCGGGAGGACGCCGCCTTGCCCGCGGGCGCGGGTTCGGCGTCGTCGCCGGGTCCGTCCTCGGCGCCGGCCTCGGGGTCCAGCCGCTCCCAGACCTCGGCGAGGTTGCGCAGGTGGTCGTCGTCGAGCCGGCTGAAGAAGAGCTCGCGCAGGTCGCTGTGGTGGCGGCGGCGCGCCCGGCGGATCAGGGCCCGCCCGCTCGGGGTCAGGGTGACGTCGAAGCCGCGGCCGTCGATGGTCGACCGCCGGCGTTCGATCAGCCCGCGGCGCTGGAGGCGGTCGGCGAGCCGGGTGAACCCGCCGCTGGACATCAGGTGGCGCTGGGCCAGGATGGACATGCGCAGGCCCGCGGGTCCGGCCTCGTGCAGCAGGCTCAGCACGCTGTACTCGGCCATGCTGACGTTCAGCGAGGCGAGCCTCTCGGCCAGCGCCCGCCACAGCCGGTCGTGGGTCACCAGGAACCCCGCCCAGGCCGCCTGTTCAAGGTCTGTGAGACCGTCGCTCGCCATGGCGGCACGGTATCCGCATCCCCCGAACGCCACCAACTCACCCCGGCCGCCTCCGCGGGGACCCCGTCCACCCGATGCGGACGCGGATGCGGGCGCGGGTGCGCGGTGTCCGGCCCGCACGGTCTCCGCCGCGCCCCAGCGCGCCGGAGCACGCGGTCACGCGGTGAGGACCGCCCGGGCGATCTCGCCGGGCCGGGCCCCCGCCTCGGCGAGGAGGCCGCCATCGGGGGACCAGACCCCCGAGCGGCCCGAGGTGCGGTCGAAGCCGCCGCCGGTCGGCCCCGCGAAGGCGGCGGTGGCCACCCACACGCCGTGGGCGGCGGCGACCCGGCGGGCGCGCTCGGCGTGCAGCCCGGCCTCGCGGTCGGTGTGGACGACCCCGGCCACGTAGCCGTCCATGCCCAGCGCCGCGGTGCGCGCCGCGTGCTCGGGGACCCCGGTGTCGCGGCAGACGGCGAGCCCCAGGCGCCAACCGTCCACCTCGACCACGGCCGGCTCGCCGGGCAGGAAGCGCTCGGTCTCGGCGCCGTGCGGGTGGACCTTCGCGTAGGCCGTCCGCGCGCCGGTTCCGTCGACCGCCAGGACCCCGATGTGCGGCCCGGGCACGGGCGCGCCCACCAGTGCGAGGGATTGGGTGCGGGCGCAGGCGGCGACCACGGGGTCCAGCCGCGGGTCGTCGGGCGGGACCACGGGCGCGTCCAGGTGGTACCCCGTCAGCGACATCTCGGGGAACACCACCACCCGCGCCCCGGCGGCCAGTACCGCCTCGGCGTGGGCGGCCGCGTTGGCCCGCACGTCGTAGGGCGTGCACCCGGGCTGCGCCACGGCGATGCTCAGCGACCGCCCCACGACTGGACCTCCTCGGCGCGTCCGCGCGGCGCCGCGCCGCCCCGTGCCCCCGTACCGGCCGGGGCGCGCGTGGCCTACCGTACCGGGGGCCCGGCCCGCGCGGCGGGGCCGGCCCCGGTACCGGCGCCCGGCCGGGGGCGGGGCGGCTCAGTTCCCGCCGTTCCCACCGTCGGTGTCGCCGTGGGCGGCCAGCGACAGGTGCTGGGTGTCGTCCCAGGTCTTCAGCCGGTCCGCGTAGACCTGCCGGATCATCGGGTAGAAGCCCTTGCCGAAGAGCACCCGCAGCGGCGGCTCGGGGGAGTCGACGATCGTGAGCAGCGTGCGGGCCGCGGCGGCCGGGTCGCCGGCGGGCGCGCCGGACATGGCGCCGGCCAGGCTCTTGCGCAGGTCGTCGTAGGCGGGGTGGAGTTGCGCCATGTGGCCGTTGTCGAGCGGGTCGGGGTTCTTGCCGCCGCGGGTGGCGAATCCGGCGGGCTCGATCACGGTCACCTTGACGCCGAATCCGGCGACCTCGCGGGCCAGGGTCTCGTTGAGGGCCTCCAGGGCCCACTTGGAGGCCTGGTAGGCCCCGCCGAGCGGCATCGCGATGAGCCCGGCGATGGAGGACAGCTGGACGATGTGGCCCGAGCCCTGCTCGCGCAGGTGGGGGAGTGCGGCCTGGACCACCCAGACGGCCCCGAACAGGTTGGTCTCGAACTGGTCGCGCAGTTCGCGCTCGGACAGCTCCTCGACCGCGCCGATCTGGGCGTATCCGGCGTTGTTGACCACGACGTCGAGCCGGCCGAAGTGCTCGGCGGCCCGCCGCACGCCCGTGAAGGCGGCGGTCCTGTCGGTGACGTCCAGTTCGACGGGGAGCACCGCGTCGCCGTAGGCGGCGACGAGCGCGTCCAATGAGGCGGTGTCGCGGGCGGCCGCGGCCACCCTGTCGCCGCGGGACAGCGCGGCCTCCACGAAGGCGCGGCCCAGGCCGCGGGACGAACCGGTGACGAACCAGACCTTGCTCATTGCCGCATCCGTTCTCTCGTTGTCGGCTTCCGGCCACCAGACACCGGGCTCCCGCGCCCTGTGACAGGGGCGCCCGAGTGACGCGCGCCACCCGGCGTGCGGGCGGCGGCCCGGCCTCGACCCGCGCGGCGCTCCCGGTTTAGGATGATGAGATCATTCGGATTCTCTCGGCATTGGAAAGTGGGCGGCGATGGCCACGCGGCACCTGTACGTGGTGAGGCACGGCGCGGCGGACCCCTTCGGCGAGCTGACCGAGGCGGGGGCGCGGCAGTCGGAGCTGCTGGCGGACCGCCTCGCGCGGCTGCCGGTGGACGCGGTGTGGCACTCGCCCCTGCCCCGGGCGGAGCGCTGCGCGCACATCATCGGCGCGCGCCTGCCGGGCGTTCCCGTGCGCGCGGCCGACGAACTCCTCGACCACGTGCCGCACGTGCCCGAGGACCCGCCGCCCGCCTGGGCCGGGTTCTTCGACGGCTACGACCGCGCCGAGGCCGACGACGGCCGGCGCCGCGCCGACGCCCTGGTCGAGCGGTTCGCCTGCCCCGCCCCCGCCGAGGCCTTCGAGGTCCTGGTCACGCACGCCTACCAGGTGGCGTGGCTGGTGCGCCACGCGCTCGGGGCGCCGGTGGAGCGCTGGCTGGAACTGGGCTGCGGCAACACCGCCCTGACCGCGATCGAGTACCGCGACGGCGCGGCGCCCGCTCTTCTGCTCTACAACGACATGGGCCATCTGCCCGCCGACCTGCGCTGGACGGGGTTCGGCCCGGGGGTGCGGCCCTGACGGGCGCCGCCCCCGGGCCGCGGCCCGGCAGCCTTCTCAGCCCGCGCCGCCCCCGCGCAGGACGGCGTGCGCGTCGGCCAGGCGGCGGGCCTCCGCGCGCGCCGAGTGGTCGCCCGACACCTCGTCGGCCCAAGAGAGAAGGCGGTCCAGGTGCGCGTCGGCGGTGCCGGCGGTGACCGGCGGGCTGCCGGCCACGACCTCGCCGCCGGTGCCGTCGATCGTCACCAGGGCGCCCTCGGCGAGGGCGCGCCCGCCGGCGCGGACCGCGGCCCCGGCGGGGTCGACGGCAAGGCCCGCGGCGCCCACGACGGCGGGTCTGCCCAGGGACCGCGCCACCACCGCCGCGTGGGAGGCCGTCCCGCCGCGCGCGGTCACGATCCCGGCCGCCGCGGCCAGGCCGCGCATGTCGTGCGGTGAGGTCTCGGGGCGCACCAGGATGACCGGCCCCTCGGCGGCCATGCGCACCGCCGCCTCCGCCGTGGTGGCGACGCGGCCGGCGGCCACCCCCGGGCAGGCGCCCACCCCCCGCACGAAGGCGTCGGCCCGCGCGGGGGCGGCGATGCGCGGGGTGCGGGCGTGCCGCAGCTGCCCGGGCGCCACCCGCAGCAGCGCCTCCTCGCGGGTGATCACCCCCGCATCGGCGAGCTCGGCCGCCACGCGCACGGCGGCGGCGCCGGTGAGGCGGCCGGGCCGCGCCTGCAGCAGCCACAGCCGTCCGGACTCGAAGGTGAACTCCAGGTAGCAGGCGTCGCGGTAGTGCCCCTCGACCCGGGCCAGGGCGCCGGTCAGCGCCGCCCACACCGCGGGCTCCCGCGCGCGCAGCGCGCGCAGCGGCGGGGTCGGCACGCGGCCGGAGACCACGTCCTCGCCCTGGCGGCCGAACAGGACGTCGCCGTAGGGGGTGTCCTCGCCGGTGGTGGGGTCGCGGCTGAACGCCACCCCGGTGCCGCTGCGGCCGTCGCGGTTGCCGAACACCATCGCCTGGACGACCACGGCGGTGCCCAGGTCGTGGGGGATGCCGTGCAGCTCGCGGTAGGTGCGCGCGCGGGCGGACTCCCACGAGGAGAAGACGGCCTGGACCGCGAGTTCGAGCTGCATTGCGGCGTCGTGGAGGACCGCGCGGCCGCACCGCCGCTCCAGCTCCGCCTCGGCGGCGGCGATCGCGCGCGCCGGCCGGTCGCATTCGGCGCCGGGGCCACCGGCGGCCCCGGCGTGAGGTGCGTCGGCCGCGTCGATCGCCGGTGCCGCGCAGGTCAGCGCCGCGGACAGGGACATGAGGAACCGCAGCCGCGACTCCAGGGCGAAGCGCGTGTCGCCGGTCTCGGCGGCCAGCCCCGCGGCGGCCTCGGCCGTGAGGCCCAGGTTGAGGACGGTGTCCATCATGCCGGGCATCGACACGCTCGCCCCCGAGCGCACCGACACGGCCAGCGGCCGCTCCGCCGCGCCGAACCGCCGCCCCGTCGCGGCGGCCAGGCCGTCGGCGGCGGCCGCCAGTTCGGCGCGGAGCCCCTCGGGCAGGCGCCCCTCGCGCAGGAACGCCCGGCAGGCGTCGGTGGTCACCACGAACCCCGGGGGCACCGGAAGCCCCAGGCGGTGCAGGGCCACCAGGCCGCGCGCCTTGGCGCCCACGGTCTCGGCCGGCTCGGCCAGGCGCGCCGACAGCGGGCGCACCCACCTCACCGGGGGATCCCCAGGGTGGCCAGGAAGTCCTCGTGCAGTTCGGCCCACACGGTGTGGTAGGACGCGAGGTCGTCGGCGACGTACCCCGGGTCGCCGGCCCGCGCCCGGTCCAGGGCGAAGGACAGCCGCGTCCGGTAGCGGCCGAACCGGGGCAGCGCCGCGGCCAGGTCGGCCAGGACGGCCTCCGCGCGCCCGTGCAGCCCGGCGAACCGGTCCAGGACGCGGGCGTCGTAGTCGGGGTCGGCGTGGTCGTTGACGGCCGCCGCGCCGTCGACGGTCCGCAGTTGCCAGGCCGTGCACAGGTCCAGGAGTTCGGGATTGAGCACCATGAAGCGCTCGTAGGCCGCGTGGACGGCCGGGCGGGCCCCGGCCGCCTCCAGTTCGCCGGTGATGCGCCGGGCGTCGGCGGCGCGCCCGGCCTCCGTGAGCCCCCACGCCGGCCACGGCCCGGCCGAACGCGTGACGAGGCCGTCGACCCCGAGGTCGATCAGCGCGGACTCCACCGCGGCCTCGTCCAGCCCGGTGGCCGCGGCCAGGCGGGCGACGGCGGAGTGGCCGACGCAGCGCAGGGCGTGGAGGACCAGCAGGTCGTCGGCGGTGGGAGGGGGAGGGGAAGGCAGGTTCATCGTGGTTTCCCGTCAGCGTGGGGAGTGGTCGGTGGCGGCGGTGGCGGCCGCGTAGGCGGCGCCCCGCCCCTGGGCCCGTGCGGCGAGTACGCCGGCGTGGACGCGCACGGCCGCCTCGGTGTCGTCGTCGGCGCCGGGCAGGCCGAGGGCCGCGGCCACCCCGGCGGTGTCGTCCACCACCAGCCGCAGCGGCCGCCATGTCCGCGGCGGGAACACCCGCCGCAGGCACGCGGCGAGGTCGGCCACCCGGAGCCGGACGAGGGCGCCGGTCTCGGCCGGATCGCCGGTGACCACGACGACGGTCGCCTGGTCGCCCCGCCGCGCCGCGCGGACGGCCTCCTCGGCCGCGCCCAGGCGCCGGGCGCCCAGCACCGCCACCAGGCCGTCGGCGCCGAGGTCGACCGGGTCGCCGGTGAGGTGGTCCACCGCGCCCTCCGGTGGGGACCAGGGGTCCCGGCACGGAGCCGCGGGCGTGACATAGGGCAGGTGGGAGGGGGCCCAGGTGTCGGCGAGGTCGAGGCCGGCCAGGTGCGCGCAGGCGCGGGCGCGGTCGAAGGGGTCCCCGAAGCCCGGCGCCGTCTCGGCCAGGAAACCCGCGCCGCCCAGCAGGGTCAGGGCGAGTTCGGCCAGCCGCACGCGGCGCGCCGGGGGGCCGGCCGATTCGCCGCCGGGCGGCCCGCACGCCTCCAGCCCCAGCCCGAGCAGCAGCGCCTCCAGCCGCGCGACCTGCGCGAGCACGGTGCGCCCGGGTTCGTCGTCCACCACACCCACCAGGGAGCGCAGGTGCAGGCGGCCCCCCGCGGCGGTGTCGTCGACCAGCGGCAGCCGCTCCAGCCAGGCGCGGGCGAACGCGCCGAGCGCCTCCGCGGCGTCGGCCGGGGGGGCGTCCGGGACGCCGGGCGCCCCCCGGGACGCGGCGGGGGCCGCCTTCTCGACCAGGTCCGCCAGCACCGCCAGGTACAGCGCCCGCTTGCCGGGGAAGTTGGAGTACACCGCGCCGCGGGTCAACTCCGCCCGTTCGGCGATCCGGTCGACCTTGGCCGACGCGTAGCCGTACTCCACGAACTCCTCGCGCGCCGCCGCCAGCACGGCGGCCCGGGTGCGCGCCTGCTGCTGGGCGCGTGTCAGTCGGACCATCACGCTCCTTCCCTCGGTGGCGCAATCAGGATACGCACATAATCCAGATGTTGGCGACATCTGAATTGCCGGCGTCGTCGATGGGCGGGGCGCCGCGAGGTGGGGAACAGGCGCGGGGCCGCCTCGAACCCGGTGGGCACGGCCTCCACCGCGAAGGCGAACCGGCTCCGCGCGCCGCCGGCGGCGGGCCCCGGCGGTCGCGACCGCCGCAGGGAGGCGCCCCGCCGTTTACAGGCGGAACAGTTCGGTGAACCGCCGCAGCAGAGCGGGGTCCCCCTGTACCCGCACGTCGCCCTGGGCGAGGGCCTGGTCGGGGGAGGCGGCGCCGGTCAGCAGCCGGCGCAGCCCGTCCTCGGGGCCCCGCTCGATGACGAGGTCGGGAGCGGGATGGGGGCCGATCCCCACCGCCAGCGCCCCCTCGGTGACGTCCACCCGGAGGGTGAAGCCCATGCGGACCTCGTAGCCGGCGGTCACGCCGCGGGCCGCCTCGGGGCGGAAGGAGGTGCGGAACGCCATGGCGACCGACTCCGGGGTGACGACCTCGCCGGGGCGGGGCTCGGACATGGTCCGCGCGCCCCAGCGGCCCAGGGCGATCAGCGCCGGCTCCAGGTCGCGGCCGTGGTCGGTGAGTTCGTAGACGACGGCGCGCTCGGGGCGGGGCAGGGCGCGGCGGAGGACCAGACCGGACTCCTCCAGTTGCTTGAGGCGCGCCGACAGGATGTTGGTGGGGATGGCGGGCAGGCCCGTGCGCAGGTCGGTGTAGCGCTGCGCGCCGCTGAGCAGGTTGCGCACGATCAGCAGGGTCCACCGCTCACCGACCGTCTCCAACGCGCGGGCCAGGCCGCAGAACTGTCCGTACTCACGAGCCGCCATGGTCCAGATCCTATCCCAAGCTTCGTTTGACAAAGCTTACTTGCAAAAGACAAGCTTGCTTCGCAACAGGAACGGAGACGGCGGCCCCGCACGGCACCGCCGCCGCCTCCCGCCCTCCGCCACCACTCCGGCCACCGCCCGCGCCGCCGCGCGGCCCGCCACGATCGAGGAAGCAGACCATGACTGCGACGACCACCGCCGCGCCCGCGGCCCCCGCCGCGTCCCCGGCCGCCGCCGCGCCCGCGCGGCCCGCGACACGCGCCCTCCTGGCCGCCGGTATCGCGGCCGGCCCGCTGTTCCTGGGCGCGGGCCTGGCCCAGGCCCTCACCCGCGACGGCTTCGACCTCTCCCGCAACGCGCTCAGCCAGCTCAGCCTCGGCGACCTCGGCTGGATCCAGGTCACGGCGTTCCTGGCCACCGGCCTGCTGGTCATCGCGGGCGCGGTGGGGATCCGCCGGGCGCTGGGGGCGGGCCCCGGCGGGCGCTGGGCGCCCCGGCTGGTCGGGGTGTTCGGGGTGTCGTTCCTGGTCGCGGGGGTGTTCCCGGCCGACCCGGGTGCCGGGTTCCCGCCGGGGACCCCCACCGGACCGGCGGCCGCGATGAGCCTTCCCGGGGCCGTCCACATGCTCGGCGGCATGGTCGGCTACCTCGCCCTGTGCGCGGCGTTCGTGGTGCTGGCCCGGCACTTCGCGGCCCGGGGCCTGCGCGGCTGGGCACGGGCCACGCGGCTGGTGCCCGCGGCGGTGGTGGCGGGGTTCGCCGCCTCGGCGGTCGCCGTGCCCGCCTTCACGGCCGGCGCCGGCCTGGGGCTGCTCTGGCTCACCGCGGTCGCCGCCCGCCTGCTGCCCGCCTCCGGACGCTGACCGCCGTCCACCGCCCCCACCCGCCCCCACCGCGATGCCCCCACCTGATGAGGAGACCGGCATGCCCGCACACGAGAAGGGCCCCACCAGCTACTTCCCGGCGATCGAGAAGAAGTACGGCCGTCCTGTCCAGGAGTGGACCGACCTCATCCGCGCCGCGCCCCTGACCAGGCACGGCGAACTGGTCGCCTGGCTCAAGGCCGAGCACGGGCTGGGCCACGGACACGCCACCGCGCTCGTCGCCCACACCCGCGCCCAGGGCGCCTGAGCCGCCGCGCGCGAGCGCGGGCGGGGAGGCGGGCCCCTGCGGCGGGCTGGCCGCGCCGGAGGCGCCCGGCCGACGACGCCGCCGACGCCGGGCCCCCGCGCGGGACCGGCCCGGCGGACGGCCGGGCCGGTCCGCGTCAGCGGCGCGTGGCCAGGATGACACCGGCCAGGCAGAGCACGCCGCCCGCCAGCGCGAGCGCGGTGGGCACCTCGCCCAGCAGGAGCCAGGACAGGCCAACGGTGACCGGCGGCGACAGGTAAGTCGCGGCGGTGGTGCGGCCCGCGGTCCAGTGGGACAGCACGTAGCCCCAGCTGAGGAAGCCGACCGCCGTCGGGAAGACGCCCAGGTAGAGCACTGCCGCCACGGACCCCGCCGGCGCCGCGGCGAGTTCGTCCAGCAGGACGGGCAGGAACGGCAGCAGGGCCGCGGTGCCGGCCAGGGCGCCGATCCACGTCATCGTCGCCGCCTCGACGCGGGCCAGCAGGCGCTTCTGGAGGAGCACGGCCGAGGCGTAGAGCACGGCGGCCAGCACCGCCAGCCCCACGCCGGCGGCGTCGACGTGCCCGGTGAACCCGGTGGCGGCGATCAGCGCGACACCGGCGAACGCGATGGCGACCCCGGCGCCGAGCCGGGCGCTCAAGCGCTCGCCCAGCACCAGCACGGCGGCCACCGCGACGAGGATGGGCGCGGTCGACACCAGCAGCGCCGCCGTCCCGGCGTCCACCAGCCGCTCGGCGGCGTTGAGCGCCACGTTGTACCCGCCGAACCACACGACGCCCCAGAACGCCACGAGGCCCAGCAGCCCGCCCCGGGGCAGGCCGCGGGCGGGCGCCGGGGGCGCCGCCTCGGCCGGCCGCGCGGCGGCCCGCCGCCGCGCGGCCGCGGCGACCGCGACGAACAGGCTCAGCGCCAGGGAGGCCGCCGCCATACGGCCCAGCGCCATGGCGCCGGGGGAGAAGTCGTGCCCGGCGGAGCGGATCCCGACGAACGCCGAGGCCCACA
The DNA here is from genome assembly GCF_013410565.1 of Streptomonospora nanhaiensis. Classification (NCBI taxonomy): domain Bacteria; kingdom Bacillati; phylum Actinomycetota; class Actinomycetes; order Streptosporangiales; family Nocardiopsidaceae; genus Streptomonospora; species Streptomonospora nanhaiensis. The sequence goes on along the minus strand of NZ_JACCFO010000001.1, from coordinate 2,235,848 downwards.
GCAGCACGGTGGTCCCGGCGGCCAGGACGAGCGTCCAGGCCGGCGGGCGCGCGGCCCCGCCCCCGGCGGCCGGGCGCGAGGCGGCGGGGGCGGCGGGCGGGGCGGCGGCGCTCTCCAGGCCGCCGGACTCGGGGATCTCAAGGCTCTGCGGACGTGTCATGACTGCGATTGTGGCGCCCGCGCGGATTCAGTACCAGCGACTCTTTCTTCACGACCGTTCAGTCCTGCTGTATGGTCGCGACATGCTCGACGTCCACCGCCTCCAGGTGTTCCGCTCCGTCGTGGCGTCCGGATCGGTCCAGTCGGCCGCCGCCAACCTCGGCTACACGCCCTCCGCCGTCAGCCAGCACCTCACCGCCCTCCAGCGCGAGACGGGCCTCACCCTCTTCGCGCGCGCCGGACGCGGGCTGCGCCCCACCGCCGCCGCCCACGCGCTGGCGGCCGAGGCCGACCGGGTGCTCGCCCGCCTGGGCGAGGCGGAGTCGCTGGTGGCCGACCTCCGCTCGGGCCGCACGGGCTCGCTGTCCATCGCCTACTTCGCGTCGGTCGGCTCGGCGTGGATGCCGCACGTGGTCCGGCGGCTGGACACCGACCTGCCGGGCGTGCGGCTCAACCTCTCCCTGAGCGAGCACATCCCCGACTCCCCCGAGGAGCGCGCCGACGTGCAGGTGGTCGTGGCCCGGACCGGGTTCGACCCGGGCACCGGGTTCACCGCCCACCACCTCCTCGACGACCCCTATGTGGCGGCGCTGCCGCGCGGCCACCGGCTCGCGGGCCGGGACGAGGTCGAACTCGCCGAACTGGCCGAGGACCGGTGGATCGACAACGACTTCGCCCGCGGCTGGTGCCGGGCCAACCTCATGGAGTCGTGCACGGCGGCGGGCTTCAGCCCGAGCTTCCACGTCGAGGCGCACGACTACCCCACCGCGCTGGCGTTCGTCCAGGCCGGGATCGGCCTCACCGTGCTGCCCTCGATCGGCGCGGCGCACCCGCCCGGCGGTGTCACGTGCGTCCGCCTGGTCCGCCCCACCCCCGTCCGGTCGATCTACGCGGTGGTGCACGACGCGGTCGAGCACACCCCGGCGGCGCGCACGGCCGTGGCCGTGCTCCGCGAGGTCGCCGCCCAAGGCCGCGGGGCGCGCGGCGCGCGCGGGCCCGCCGACTGAGTCCGCGCCGCCCTCCCGTCTCGGCGCCGCCCGCGCGGGCCGCCCGGCCGCCGCACGCGGCGGCCGGGCGGGACCCCTCCGGCGCGCGGTGCTCAGCCGAACAGCGTCTCGCCGATGAAGCCGTCCGGGCCGCAGCCCGGCGGCACGGCGAACACCGCGGAGCCGATCGCGGTGACCCACTCGTTGAGCAGGTCGAGTTCGTCGAGCCGGCGCTGGATGGGCGTGAACTGCCGGTCGACGTCGGCCTGGAACGCGGCGAACACCAGGCCCGCGCCCTCGGCGTCCTCGTAGTTGTAGGCGCGGCGGAAGATCCGCTCGGCCGGGTCGGCCGACCGCGCCCGGCGGATGTGGGCGTACTCCGGAATGACCGGGAACCCCAGTGCGCCCACCGCCGCGAAGTCGGGCTCGTCGTGCTCGGCCCCGCCGGTCAGCGGTGCGCCGTCGGACAGCCGCCGGCCGACCGCCTCCTCGCGGCCCGGCCGATCGAGGCGGTCCCACCCCTCCAGGTCCATGGCGATGCGGCGGACGACCAGCGCGCTGCCGTGCCGCAGCCACGCCGCGCCGCCCTCGCCCCGGTTCCACACGAGGCCGGCGAAGTCCTCCGTGCCGGGCTCCGGATTGGTGGTGCCGTCGACCTGCCCCATGAGGTTGCGCATCGTGGTGCCCTCGGGCTGGGCGCCGCGCGCCCGGCGGAACCCCTCCTGGACCCAGCGGACCCGGGCGAAGGCGCGGGTGTCCTTGGTCAGCATGCGCGCGGCGTGGGAGACGCTGACCGGGTCGTCGGCGCAGATCTGGAGCAGCAGGTCGCCGCCGCACCACCGCTCGCGCAGCCGGTCGTGGCCGAACTCGGGCAGCGGCCCCAGCCACTCCGGCACCGCCGCGGGGTCCACGCGCTCGACCAGGCCCGGGCCGAAGCCGAAGGTGACGGTCAGACCGGCGGGGTCGTGCGCCAGTTCGGGTTCGGTGTCGGCCAGCGCCGCCTCGCCGGCGGTGAGGCGGGCCGCGTCGTCCGACAGCAGCCGCAGCAGGCGGCGGACGGCGTCGCGGTCGGCCCCTCCGTCGAGGTCGAAGGCGATGAACCGGGCGTGGGCCTGCGGCGGCGTGGCGATCCCGGCCTGGTGGCGGCCGTGGAACGCGACGGTGCGCGTGCCGAAGGGCGGTGCCGGGGCGGCGGCGGGCTCGCCGCCGCCCGCGGCGCGCAGGAGCGCGTCCGCTCCGATCAGGGCGGCCGCCCCCGCGCCGGCGGCGGCCCCGCCGAGCAGGAGGTGCCGGCGCGAGGGGCCGGCGGCGTCAGCGCGGTCGGACATCAGCCGTGGTCCTCCGAGCCGTCCGTCTCGCCGTGGCCGTGCGCGCCGCCGCCGGAGCCGCCGCCCTCGTAGTTCTCCTCGCCGCCCGCGAAGTCCTTGACCGGCGCGGAGACCTCGGTGGTGGAGCCGTCGGCGAACTCCAGTTCCACCTCGACCTCCTCGCCCGGTTCGAGGTCCTCGCCCAGCTCCATGAGCATGATGTGGTCGGCGCCCGGCTCCAGGGGGTGCCGGCCGTCGGCGCCGATCACGAACCCGCCCTCCTTCGGGCGCATCACCGGGGTGCCGTCCTCGCCGGTGACGACCTCGTGCAGCTCCACCGTGCCGGCCACGGAGGTGGAGGCGGCGACCAGGTGGGCCTCCTGGCCGGCGTCGTTGACCAGGACCCCGAACAGGGCGGTCATGCCGTCCTCGGCGGGGACGGCCTTGACCCAGGCGTCCTCGACGGTGACGGCCTGGGCCTGCGCCGGCGGGCTCGCCTCGGGGGCGGCCGCCGCGCCGGTGCCGCCGCAGCCGGTAAGGGCCGCGCCGGCCGCCAGGCAGGCGGCGGCGAACAGGAGGGTGCGCATGGGACTGGCCATGGTGGTGCCCTTTCGGTGGTGAGAGGTGGTGATGGGGGAGCGGGGGCGGCGCGGCCGGGCCGGTCACCGCCGCCGCCGGCGGCGCGACCGCACCAGCAGCGCGTAGGCGGCAAGACCCGCGGCCGCGCCGACCGCGGCGATGCCCGCGGCGCGCAGGGCGGGGGCGGGTGCCCCCGCCTGCTCGGGGGCGGCCGCGCCGGGGCCCGGGGAGGGCGCGTCGGCGGACGCGCCGGTCTGCGGGTCGGGCGGGGGCGGACCGCCCCGGCCGACGGTGAAGGTGAAGGACCCGCTGATGGGGTGGCCGTCGCCGGAGACCACCTTCCAGCGCACGGCGTGGCCGCCCGCCTCCAGTTCGGCGGAGAGGGGGACGACCGCCTCGGGGCCGTCGACGGAGACCGCCCCGGTGGGGACCGGCTCGCCGTCGGGCGCCAGCACGACGACCGCGGCGCCGAGGTCCATGATGTCGCCGCTGAAGGTCAGCGTGATCTCCTCGGGCGACTCGGCCGGGCGCCCGCCGTCGTCGGGAGACGACGAAATCAGGGTCTCGTGCGCGTGGGCGGGCCCGGCGGCCACCGCCACCAGCACCGCCGCCGCGGCCGCGGCACTCGTGAGCCTTCGCATGCTTCCTCCCTGGTCCGGTCCTTGTCCACGCCACAGGTCGCACCGAAGGCCACGGGAGTTCCCGAGGATCGGGACTTTCGCGTCACCGCGCCGCGCCGGGGCTGGGCGGCGCGGCGCGGTGCGGGGCCCGGGCGGGCGGCGCGCGGGACCGGGGAAGGGCACGGAAGAGCCCCGGGCGGCGGTGCCGCCCGGGGCTTCGGGGGGTCCGGCGACGAGCGCGGAGGCGGGGCTCAGCCCTCGGCGACGCCGAGGTCGGGCTCCTCACCGGTCAGGGTGAAGCTGTCGATGTAGCCGCCCCACTCCGGCCCCTCCCAGCTGATGACGAGGTGGTCGCCGTCCAGTTCGACCTCGCCGCGCTCCCGGCCCTCGCTGGGCGGGTCGCAGTCGAGTTCGATCGTGGCGGTGGTGCCGTCCGCCCCCGGGGTGAGGGTGCCCGGGCACGTGAGCGGCCCGGTGGTGGCGACCTCCTCGCCGACCACGTGCAGCGTGGCGATCTCGCCGTCGTCGACGATCGACTCCCACACCCCGTCCATCGGGGCCTCGGCCGCCGGGGCGGACTCCGCGGGCGCTTCAGCGGGCGAGGAAGCCCCGCCTCCGCCGCCGCTGTCGCCCCCGTCGGCTCCGCCGCCGCACCCGGCGACCGCCGCGGCCACGAACCCGGCTCCCAACACCGCCCGCCACACTGCGCGCATCTGCATCCTTCCTCTCACAGACATCTCATCAATTCGGTGTATTGACACGTTGATCAACTTCGCCGGAAATATGAAACCGCCCGCGGTGGCCTGGCCGAATGTGGCAAGCCGCCGCATCGCCGTTCCGCCGCCGCCTAAAATCGCTCGCCTTGGGGCAGGATTCGGATTCACCGATACCGAATGAGCGGAGGCCGCGTGCGAAATCGGCAGGGGCTCCCGACGCCGCTTCAGTTTTCCCTGGTGGCCGTGGTGGCTCTGCTGGGGCTGATCACGCCCGGCACGTTGGACGGCAATGCGGCGCCATTCCCGCTCAACGTGCTGGAGCAGATCGCCTTTAACACGCTGGTCGTACTCCTCTTCGTGCTGGTGCTGATGCATTTCGTCGCTCACGGCGGGAGGCGGCGCGCCCGGCGCGGAGCGCGCGAGGACACCGCCGGCGACCGCCCGTACCCCGGGCTGGACGCGTTCCAGGAGAACGAGGCCGCAGTGTACTTCGGCCGCGAGGAGGAGACCGCGCAGGTGGTGCACCGCCTGCTGCGGCCCGCGGCCGAGCCCGCCGAGCGCTTCGTCGCCGTGGTGGGTGCCTCCGGGAGCGGCAAGTCCTCCCTGATCAGGGCCGGCGTGCTCCCGCGCGTCCGCGCCGGCCGGTGGACGGTGCCGCCTCCTGTCGTCCCGGGCGACGACCCGTTCGCCGCGCTGGCCTCTTCGCTGGCGCCCGCGCTGGGCGAGGCGCCCGACCCCGTGGCCCGGAGGCTGCGCGGCGGCGCGGAGGAGTTCGCGGCCACGCTGGCGAGGTACCGGCGCGCGTCGGGGCCGTGGGCCGGGCGCGTCCTGCTGGTGGTCGACCAACTGGAGGAAACCGTCACGCGCGGCCGCGAACGCGACCGCGAATACTTTCTCGAATGCGTGGCCGAGGCGCTGCGCCGCGACCGGAAATTGCACGTCCTGGCGGCGCTGCGGGCGGAGTTCCTCAGCGATATGCGCAGGGCCGACCGCACCGGGCTGTTCGCCCAGCCTGTTTTGCTCACGGAACTGCAACGGGCACGCCTGTTCGATGTGGTGAAGCGCCCGGCCGACGCTGCGGGTTTTCGGTTCGCGCCGGGCCTGGTCGACCGGATTGTCGCCGACACCCGAAGGGGCGACGCCGTTCCGCTGCTGGTCCACCTGCTGCGCGAACTCCATTCCCGCGCGCGCGAGCGCGATTATGCCGACCTGCGGGACTACGCGGCCCTGGGCGGAGTCGGCGGCGCCGCCGTCCGCCAGGCCGACCTGGCCGCCGCGCGCCTGCGGGAGGCGGTCGGCACCCGGGACGTGCTGCGGACCCTGCTGCTGTTCGCGGGCGACACAGCAGGCGGGGCCGGCGCGGCCGACGGCGCCGACGCGCGCACCGTGGCCGCGCGGTCGCTCGACCGGCGGCAGCGCCGGGTGGTCGACGCGTTCGTGTCGGCCCGCCTGCTCGTCTCCGACTCCGGCGGCGGCGAGGCGACGGTGCGCGTGGCCCACGACGCCCTGGTGCACGCGTGGGCACCGCTGCGGCAGGAGATCGCGGCGCACCGGGAGCGCCGGCGCGTACGCGCCGAACTGGAGCACCGGCGCGCGGAGTGGGAGCGCGGCGGCCGCGGCCTCGACCGCCTGCTCACCGGCGAGCGGCTGCGCCTGGCCCAGGAGTGGCTGCCCCGGCTGCGGGAGGCCGGGGAGGCCACCCCTGAGCTCGCGGCGTTCGTGGGAGCCTCGCAGCGGCGCGACGAGGAGATCCGCCGGCGGATGGCCGAGGGGATCAGGCGGTTCGCCGAGCGCGCCGCCGAGTCGCGGGCGGACTCGCCGGTGCTGCTGCCGCTCGCGGCACTGAGCGGGTTCCCGCTGCGCCCTGCCGAGCGGCGGGCGCTGGTGACGGTGTTGGCGCTGCACCACGCGCGCTTCGCGCTGGGCCGCCGAGGGGAGGCGGTGCGCAGCCTGGCGTGGTCGCCCGACGGGCGGCTGATCGCCACCGCCACCCGCGACGGCGCGGCCCGGGTCTGGGACGCGGAGACGGGCGCGCTCAAGCGCGCCCTGGGCGAGGAGGGGGGCGCCGCGAGCAGGGTGCTGTGGACCCCCGACCCGGCCCGCCTGATCGTGGCCTCCCAGGACGGCGCCCTGCGGCTGTGGAACGTGGAGACCGGGGAGCCGACGCCCCTGCGGGCGGAGGCCGCCGGCGTGGTGCACCGGGCGCCCTGGACCCCCCGGGGCGACCGGCTCGCGGAGGTCCCCCGCCGCCGCGGCCTGCACCTGGGCGGCCCGCCCGCCGCCGGCCGCCTGCCCACCCGGCTGCGCGACACCCCCACAACCCCGGAAGAATGGCGCAACCGCCTGATGGTGCGGGGCGCCCAGCACCGCCGCCCCCGCCACCCCGCGGCCACCACCCCGCACCATCGCGCAGCCGCCCCCCCTTCCTCGCCCGAGCGCCCGAGGGCGGCGGTGTAGCCGTGCCCGTCTAGTGGAGGTGCTCGCGCAGGAGGGTGTGGAGGGCGGGTTTGAGTTCGACGCCCAGGCCCGGGGCGTCGGGGAGGGGGACGCGGCCGTCGCGGACGGGGGTGGTGTCGGCGAAGCCGCCGAAGGGCTGGAAGACCTCCGGGTAGGACTCGCAGCCGCCGAACCCGAAGGCGGCGGCCATGGCGAGGTTGATCTGGTTGCCGCCGTGCGGGCAGACCTGCCGCGGGGACCAGCCGGCCTGGGCGAGGTCGCGGAGCATGGAGTCGTACTCGGCCACGCCGTAGCTGAGCGAGGGGTCCATCTGCAGGATGTCGGTGCCCGGGCGCAGGCCGGCGTGGCGGCGGAGGTTGCGGACGTCGGCGGCGGAGAACAGGTTCTCGCCGGTGGCCAGGGCGCCGGGGTACTCCTCGGCGAGGACGGCGTGGCCGAGGTAGTCGAGGGGGTCCACCGGCTCCTCGTACCACATCAGGTCGTAGGCGCCGAGGGCGCGGCCGTACTCCAGGGCGGTGGGGAGGTCGAAGCGGCCGTTGGCGTCCACCGCCAGCCGGGAGTCCGGCGGGAGGAGGTCGAGGACGGCCTCGATCCGGCGCAGGTCCTCGGCCAGGGGCGCGCCGCCGATCTTGATCTTGACGTCGCGGTAGCCGAGGTCGAGGTAGCCGCGGATCTCGTCGCGCAGCCCCTCGATCGGCTTTTCGGGGTGGTAGTAGCCGCCCGCCGCGTACACCCACACCGACGGGTCGGGCTCGGGCCCGGTGCCGAAGCGGCGGTGCAGCAGCCGGTACAGGGGCACGCCCTCGGCCTTGGCGGCGAGGTCCCACATGGCCATGTCGAGGGTGCCCACCGCGACGGCGCGGTCGCCGTGGCCGCCGGGCTTCTCGTTCTCCATGGCCACCGCGCGCACCGCCACGGGGTCGATCACGCCGGTGTCGGGGTCGAGGAGGCGGTCGGGCGCGGCCTCGCGCACGCGCGGCAGGACGCGGGTGGACAGGATGCCCGACTGGGCGTAGCGGCCGTTGGAGTGGAAGCCGTAGCCGACGACGGGTTCGCCGTCGACGACGAGGTCGGTGTGCACGGCGACGATCGAGACCGTCATGCGGGAGAAGTCGATGACGGCGTTGGCGATACGCGAGGCGATCGGCGCCTCACCGTAGGTGATCCGGGTAATGCGCATGCGGGTCTCCCGTGGTGGCGGGGTGCGGACAGGGCGGTGGGCGGGCGGGAGGCGGTGCGGGCCGCGGCGGCGCCTGGAAATCATCCAACGCGACCGGCGCGCGGGGTGTCCAACTGGCTTTGGCGATCCTGTGGATAGGCGCCGCCTATGGCGGGCCGCGCCCGCCGGCGGCGCTCAGGCCCGGTGGGCGCTGCGGGCCGAGGCCAGGGCCGTGGCGCGAAACGCCGCCGCCGCCGGGGTGAGCGGGGCGTCGCGGTGGAGCAGGGAGATCCGGATCCAGGTGGGCGGCTCCAGGTCGAGCACGTGGGCGCCGCCGCTGCGGGCCGTGCGGGTCCAGGACTCCGTCATCACGGCCACCCCCGCGCCGTTGAGCACCAGCGGCAGCATCGCCTCGCGGTGCCCGGCCACCACGGCGACGCGCAGGTCCACGCCCGCGGCGAGCATGCGGTCGACCAGGTGGCGCATGCGGCTGCCGTGCGGCGCGGCGATCACCCGCAGGCCGTCGAGGTCGTGCCAGCCCACGGCCCGCGCGCCGCCGAAGTCCTGGCCGGGCGGCGCCACCAGGATGAACCGCTGGGTGTCGACGGGGTGCTCCCGCACGCCGGCGGCGCGCACCTGCTCGCCGGTGCCCACCAGGGCCAGCTCGCAGGCGCCCTCGCGCAGCAGCTCCACGGCCTCGGGCGGGGTGAACACCGGCGTGACGTCCACGGTCACGCCGGGGAAGCGGTCGGTGAACCGGGTGACGATGGTGGTCAGCGGCTCCACCGCCTGCGAGGGCATCACCGCGATGTCGACCCGCCCCGACAGCAGGCCCTTGACCGACTCCACGCTGGCGCGCGTGGCGTCGAGCCCGCGCAGCACCTGCCGCGCCGGCTCCACCATCGCCCGCCCGGCGGCGGTGGGCCGCACCCGGCGGCCCGTGCGGTGGAACAGCGGGACGCCCAGCTCCCGCTCCAGCCGCTGGATGGCCTGCGACAGCGAGGGCTGGGCGACGTGCAGCCGCTCGGCGGCCCGGTTGAACCCCCCGTGGTCCACGATCGCCAGGAAGTACTCCAGTTGGCGCGCGTCCATCCGCCTTCGCCCCCCGCTTCGCGGTCCGGCCGCGACCCCGGGGTCGTCCGCGCCCGGGCCGCGCGCCCATAGGTCCAGCCTATCGGCGCCGGTCCCCGGCCCCGGGGCCGGGCGGGCAGCGCACCGCGGACTCCGGCCGCGCCCGGTCGTGTCCGGACCGAGACCCGTATCGGTAAACCGGAGGCGAACGGCGGGCATCCCATCAGCGTCCCCCGATCCTGGAGGCCGCCATCCACCCCCCGCGCCCCCGAGGCCCTACTCGTGCCCTCGCAGCAGCCGCCGCCGGCGTGCTGCTGGCGCTCACCGCCTGCGGCGGTGCGGGCGGCGGCACGGCCTCCGACACCGGGTCCGGCCCCGCCGCGCCGCCCTCGGGCGACGGCACGCCCGGCCCCGTCTCCGCCACGCCCGCCCCCGGCGACACCCCGGGGCTCGGTGCCGAGACACCGGTCGACGTCAACGGCGACGGCTACTCCGACCTCGTCCTGGCGGGCCAGCGCGGAGAGCCCTTCGTCGGCGAGCCCTACGTGGCCGTCGTCTTCGGCGGCGAGACCGGCCTGGACCCCGCCCGCCGCGCCGTCTTCACCCGCGCCGACCTGGGCCTGCCCGCGGAGCGGCAGGACAACGGCCACCCCGCGCCCCTCGGGGTCGCCGCGACCGGCGACCTCGACGCCGACGGGTTCACCGACATGCTCCTGGGCGGCGACGGCCCCGTCCTGTGGGGCGGCCCCGAGGGGCCCGAGGGCCCGGCCGCGCCCCTTGAGGGCGCGCTCGCCGACTCCCCCTCCGACGCCGACGGCCCCGTCGCGGCGGTCGCCGACTTCGACGGCGACGGCGCGGTCGACGTCGCCATGGTCGAACTCCGCGTCGACACCGACCCCGACCGCCTCGACAGCGCCCTCCTGCGCGGCCCCTTCGACCGCTCGGGCGCGCCGGCCGCCGTCGACGACCTGCCGCTGCCGGCCGACGCGCTGGAGCAGGGGCTGTCCGACCGCGTCGCGGCTATCGACGCCAACGGCGACGCGGCCGCCGACCTGCTGCTGGAGACCTCCGCCGACGAATCCCCCGTCGCCCACACCGTGCTGCTCTCAACCGAGGGCGCCGGCCCCTCGGCCGAGGAGGCGGGCACAACGCCGACGGGCCACGAGGTGGCCACCGGCGACGTCGACGGCGACGGCGCCGCCGACCTGCTGATCGGCGCCCACGGCGTGCCCAACAACGAGAACGAGTTGGGGGAGGCCGACCCCGAGCTGCACCCCGGCTACGTGGACGTCTACTCCGGCGCCGAGGGTTTCGCCCGCGGCGAGCCCGTGCGGATCACCCGCGCCACCCCGGGCGTGCCCGGCGCGGCAAGGGACGCCGACGGGTTCGGCGGCACCCTGCTGGTCGCCGACGCCACCGGCGACGGCTACGACGATGCCGTGGTCCCCATGGACACCCGCGGCGGCACCAGGCGCACCGCCGTCCTGCCCGGCGGCCCCGAGGGCGTCGCCCGGGGTGTCGGAGTCGACCTGCGGCTGCCCGCCGACGGCCCGGACTCCCCGGACTCCTGGGAGGTGGCGGCCCTGCGCGACTACACCGGCGACGGCGCCGCCGACCTCCTCCTGGAGATCCGCTACGCCGGCGACGGCGGCCACGCCCGCTTCGCGCTCTACCCCGGCACCGCCGAGGGCCCGCATCCCCGGCCGCTGGCCGACTTCACCACCGAGGACTTCTGAGCGGGCCGCCCGCGCCCGGCCCGGAGACGGGCGCGGGCGGCGCGGCTCAGCGCGAGGCCGGCGAGGCGGCCAGGAAGCGGTCGGGGGAGTAGGGCGCCAGCAGCGGCGAGCGCACTCCCCGGGTGATCTCCTCGGCGGCGAGCCGGCCCAGCAGCGGCCCCAGCGTGGCGCCGCTGTGGGTGACGGCCTCGTAGTAGCCGGGCACGGTGGCCAGGAACCCCACGCTGGAGTAGCGGTCGGCCGGGCGGGCGCGCACGCCCACCCGCACCGCCAGCGGCCGGGCGCCGGCCAGTCCCGGCACCAGGGCCGCCGCCCGCGCGGTGAGGTCGGCCACCAGGCGGGTCAGCGGCGCGGTCTCCAGCCGCGCGTCGACCGCGTCGGAGTGGGCCTGCACGGAGTCGGGGCCGGTGGGCCGCACGCTCACCCGCGGTGTCACCAGCATCAGCGGGATCGACCCGCGCAGCGGCAGTTCCACCAGCAGCCCGGAGGTGGGCGCCAGCGGCAGCGGGCCCCCCGCCATCCGGGCCACGCGGTCGCCCTGGGCGCCGGCGGCGTTGAGCACGACATCGGCCGCCACCCGCGCGCCCGATTCCAGGTCCACCCCGCGCACGGCGCCGTCGCCGCCGAGGCGCACGCCCGAGACCACGGCGTGGAAGCGGACGTCGGCGCCGTGGCGGCGCGCCCGCTCCAGCATCCACTGCGCCATCACCGGGAGGTCGGCCCAGCCCTCCTCCGGGAGGTAGGCCACCAGCGCCGGGCGCCGCGACGGGGTGACGGAGAAGGCGGCGATCTGCGCCGTGGGCGGGCAGGACACCGCGTAGCCGTGCCCGCGCGCGGCCGTGATCTCGGCGCGCAGCCGGTCGGGGTCGGCCCGCCACACCAGCGTGGCGCACGGGTGGAACCCGGGCACGCCCTCGGCGCGCAGCCGGTGGTGCTCGGTCAGCCCGGCGCGGTTCAGTTCGAAGTAGGAGCCCGGGGGGTGGCCGAACGGCGAGACGCGGCAGAACGAGGTGGCGCTGGTGCCCATGGCCGGTGCGGAGGCCCGCTCCAGCACGATCACGCGGGCGCCCAGCCGGGCCAGGTTCCAGGCGGCCGACGCGCCGAGGATCCCGGCCCCCACCACGGCTACCGTGCGCATGTCCACCGCCGGTGGCGCGCGCGAGGGGTGCGGGCGGCGGACGGGGACGCGGGTCGGCGGAGCCGACCGGGCTGAGCGGGCCGGGCGGGCCGGCCCTGTGCGGGCCAGAGGTGCATGGACGTCCTTTCGGGCAGGCGGCGGCCGACCCGGGGAGCGGGCGCGCGCGGGAGAGGGGTTCCCCGGCCGGTGATCGCTGTATCCGGGCGGCCGCAATAGTGTTCGGCCGCGGTTGGAAAAGGGGTACGCGCGACCGATTCTCAGGGGATGCCGAATTGCTGATCCGGTGCTCGTCATCCTAGGGGTTTGCGCTGGTTGCCCGCCTGGAATTCGCGGTTCTCCATTTTCCTTGCGCGGGGTGGGCGCCGATGTATCCGTGCATTTGCCAAAAGCCGAGGGAAAAACGGTTCGACAGCGGCGCGGCGCCTCGGGCGCTCGGTCGGGCCGACCGGGCCGCCCGGGTGGGGAGCAAGAGGCCCCAGCCCGCGACCTGGGGAAATCCACAGCCGGGTGTGCGGTGGGCCCGATGGGCGCGCGGGGGTGCGAAGGCGCAGGATGTCCCGCGTGTTCGCTTCCCTGACTACGGGTTGTGGCCGCGCGCCGCGCCGCCGTGCCCCCGCCCTGATCACCCTGCTCACCGCCGCGGCCCTCACCGCCGCGCCCGTCGCGCCCGCCCTCGCCGCGGACGCCCCCGGCGGATCCGGGGGCCCGGCAGGCGGCCTGACCGCCGAGGCCGTGGACGCCTACATGGCCGACTACCTCGACTCGGCCGCGCTGCCGGGCGCATCGGTCGCGGTGACCCGCGGCGACGAGGTGGTGGTCACCGCCGGCTACGGCACCGACTCCACCGGCGCGCCGATGACCGCCCGCACCCCCATGGGGCTGGCCTCGGTGAGCAAGGCGTTCACCGCGCTGGCCGTCATGCGGCTGGTGGAGGAGGGCCGGGTGGAGCTGGACCGGCGGGTCACCGACTACCTGCCGGAGTTCGCCACCGCCGACCCGCGCGGCTCCGACATCACCGTCCGGCAGCTGCTCACCCACACCTCCGGCATGTCCGACCGCGGCTTCCACGAGAAGAGCGAGCCCGCGCCCAACTCCCTGCGCGGCGCCGTGGAGCGGCTGCGCGCCGCCGAGATGACCGCCGAACCCGGCGCCCGGTTCTCCTACCACAACCCCAACTTCCACGTCGCCGCGCGCCTGGTGGAGGAGGTGTCCGGGCAGCCGTTCGCCGACTACCTGGACGAGCACGTCTACACGCCGCTGGGGATGGACGACACCGTCACCGTCGACACCGCGGCCGAGGTGTTCGAGGCGGGTACGCCCACCGGCCACATCGCGGCCTTCGGGGTCCCCTTCGCCGTCACCGAGCCCACGAGCTTCTACAACGGCGCCGGCGGCATGGTCAGCACCGCCGACGACATGGCCGCCTGGCTCATCGCGCAGAACAACGGGGGCCGCGGGCCCGAGGGCGAGAGCGTGCTGTCGGCCGAGGGGATCGCGGCCACCCACACCCCCGCCGCCGGCGTCCCCGACGACACCCACGGCCTGGGCTGGGAGGTGGCCGAGACCGGCGCCGGCAACCCGCTGGTGGAGCACGGCGGCATCCAGTTCACCTACACCGCCTACCAGGCGCTGCTGCCCGAAAGCGGCTACGGGATCGCGGTCATGGCCAACACCGGTCTGGGGCGCAACGACGCCCAGGCCATCACGGCCGGGCTGATCGCCCTGGCCGAGGGCGAAGAGCCGCCGGGCCCCTCCTCGACCGCCCTGCTGGCCGTGGACCTGGTGACCGGGGCGCTGGCGGTGGCCGCGGCGGCCCTGGGCGTGCGCGGCGTGCGCCGTGCGGGCGCGTGGGTGGAGGCCCGGCGCGGCCGCCCGGCGTGGGCCACGGTCCTGCGGCTGCTGCCCTACGCGGCGGTGGTGGGCGTGGCCGCGGGGGTCAACCGGCTGATCGCGCCGCTGGCGGCGGGCCGGGACCTGGCCTGGACCCACCTGTTCTACCTCGCCCCGGTGGCGTGGACGTGGCTGATGGTCAGCGCCCTGGCCTGCCTGGCCGTCCTGGCCGCGCGCGGCCTGCGGGCGGCCAGGACGCGGCGGTCCCGCGCCGCGGGTTGACCTCAAGTCCGCTTGAGGTCGCATGATCGGAGGGCGGCGCGCGGAGGGGCCCCGGTCCCGGCGCGCCGCCCCCTGATGAACCGAGGACGATGGAGTGGGAACGGCGATGGCCAAGACCGAGCGGATCCTGGTGACCGGCGCGACCGGCAACGTCGGACGGCACGTGGTGCGCCGGCTGCTGGAGGAGGGCCGGCCGGTGCGGGTGCTGACGCGCGACCCCGCGCGCGCCGTGTTCCCCGAGGGGGTGGAGGTCGTCACCGGCGACCTGGCCGACCCCGAGAGCGTGCGCCCGGCCCTGGCCGGCGCGGGCGCGGTGTTCCTGCTGTGGCCCACCCTGAGGGCCGACCACGCGGCCGACCGGACCGTGCCGCTGCTGGCGGAGGGCGGCCGGCGGGTGGTCTACCTGTCGGCGCGGGGCGTGCCCGACACCGGCTCCGGGGAGGAGGCCGAGGGAGTCATGGCCTCGCACCAGATGATCGAGCGCCTGCTGCGGGAGTCCGGCGCCGACTGGACCTTCGTGCGGCCCGGCGGGTTCGCCGCCAACGTGGCCCCCTGGTTCGAGGAGCTGCGCGACACCGGCGAGGTGGCGATGGCCCATCCCGGGCTGACCCGCGCGCTCATCCACGAGGCCGACATCGCCGAGGTGGCGGTGCGCGCGCTCGTGGAGGACGGGCACAGCGGCGCCGCCTACGAGATCACCGGTCCCGAGGCGCTGACGCAGGAGGAGCAGGCCCGCGCCATCGCCGAGACGCTGGGCGTGCCGGTCCGCATCCGCATCCTCACCGAGGAGGAGGCGGTGGAGCGCATGGTGGCGGCCGGCTACCCGCGCGAACTGAGCGAGTCGATCCTGGCGGGGCAGGCGGCCATGCTCACCAACCCCGACACCCCCACCCCGGTGTTCGAGCAGGTCGTCGGGCGCAAGGCGCGCGACTTCCGCTCCTGGGCGGCCGACCGCGCCCGCGCCCCGCAGCCGAGGTGACACGGCGGCCCAGCGGCGGGGGACCGGCCGCCGGGCCCGCTGCTAGCGTCCCGCCATGACCGCGTCGCTGATCGTGAACCTGGCCGTCGCCGACCTCGACCGCTCGGTGGCGTTCTTCACCGAGCTGGGGTTCGGCTTCAACCCCGCCCTCACCGACGACAACGGCGCCTGCCTGGTCATCGGTGACAACGCCTACGTCATGCTGCTGCGGCCCGCCTACTTCTCGGCGTTCACCAAGAAGGGCATCGCCGACAGCGCCACCACCGCCGAGGCGATCCTCGCGGTGACGGTCGACAGCCGCGCCGAGGTCGACCGCATCGTGAACGCGGCGCTGGCCTCGGGCGGCAGCCCCGCCAACGACCCCGAGGAGATCTCCGGGGTGTACGGCTGGAGCTTCCACGACCCCGACGGCCACCTGTGGGAGGTCCTGAACATGGACGTCCCGCGCGGCCCCCGCCCCGGGCGCGAGGGCTGACACCGCGCCGCCGCCCCCGGCGCGAACGGCCGCCGGGGGCGCGGCGCCGCGCGTCGCGCGCCGCCTCCCGGGGCGCGCGGCGCGCTTCCGCCGACGGGCGCGCTCCCGCCGGCCCGGCCGCGCGCCCGACGGCTCCCGGCCCTCGAACGGGGGCGTCCGCAACCCCCTTTCGGACCGCCGTGCCGGGCGGGGCCGCGAATGGGCCGGTCACGGGCGGTGGCGGGAGGGGGCCGGACGCCGCCCGCCCGTGCAATCCCGCGGGCGAATGGTGCGAATCCGAAAAGGCGCGTCGAGAGCGCAATTCGCCGCGATGCAGGACCATGGCCTCCGCAATCGCGCCCTCGCGCAATTGCGCATTCCCGGTTCGCGGAAGGCCGTTGATTGCGCCATTTACCGCTCCGTGGGCGGCCGCACGGGCTACCGTGAGTCACGGACCTCCGCACCGTCCGTTGAATTTTAAATCAAGCACAGGCACCGCCTTTATCCGAGCGCCCCCTTTCGAGCGGCGGCACGGGGTCCGCCACCGGGCTGGACCGGCCTGCCCCCATCGCCGACGAGGACATGATCAATGTCAGCACGCGTGTCCGACCGCTCACCGTCGCAGCGCTCCGCGGACCCCGCCTTCCCGCACCCGCGCGCCGCCCCCGCCCTCTGCGCCGCGGCGGCCGCACTCGCCGCCGCGTGGTGGGCCGGAGCCGCCCTTCCCGTGGCCGGGAGCCCGCCCACCGCCGCCGCGGCGGCCGTGCTGGGCGCCCTGCTGTGCGCCGCCCTCTCCGCCACCGCCCTGCTGTGGGCCGAGGCCGCCCGCGCGCGGCGGCGCGCCGCCGAACTGGAGCGGACCCTGCTCGCGTTCGCCCACGAGGGCGTCGACCTGCTCTGGTGCGACATCCAGCGGGAGGGCGTCCGCGCCGACGAGGCCGTGGCCGCCGCCCTGGAGCGGATCGGCACCGCCGACGACACCCTGCGCACGCTCGTGCGCCGGGTCGGTGCGGCCCTGGGCGAGGGCGACCGGCGCGGCCGGTGCGCCCTGGCCGCCACGGCCGCCGCCGCGGCCCGCCTGCAGACGGGGTGCACCGGCCTGCTCGCGCTGCTGCGCGTGCTCCAGGACCGCTACGGCGACCAGGACCACGTCATGGCCGACCTCTTCGAACTCGACCACCGCGTCTGCCAGGCCGGCCGGGTCGCCGACGGAATCGCGCTCCTGGCGCGCGGCCGGACCGGGCGGCGCTGGGCCGCGCCCATCACCATGGAGAGCATCCTGCGCGGCGCCATGGGCCGCATCCGCGACTACCGGCGCGTGCGCATCCGCTCCACCGGCTCCGCCGCCGTCGTGGGCGCCGCCGCCGAGGGCGTGATGCAGGCCCTGGCCGAGCTGATGGACAACGCCGCCGCCTTCTCGCCCGCCGACACCGAGGTCCACGTCCACGTCGCGGAGCGCGACACCGGCGTCACGGTCACCGTCGAGGACGCCGGCCGCGGCATGCGCGGCCGCGAGCGCCGCCGCGCCGAGCAGATGGTCGCGACCCCGCACGACTTCACCGCCCTCACCGGCGCCCGCCTGGGCCTGGCCGTGGCGGGCGCGGCCGCCGCCGAGCACGGGCTGCGGATCTCCTTCCGCCCCTCGGCCCTCGGCGGCACCGGCGCCGTCCTGCTGATTCCGCCCCACCTGGTCACCACCGCCCCCCGCTACCCCCTGCCCGCCCCATCGCCGCACGACGGCCCCGTCGGCGCCGTGCCCGCGCCCCCGCGCGCCCGCGTAGGCGACCACCGCCCCGTCCTGGAGCCCGCCGCCCGCGCGCCGCTGCCCCGGCGCCGCCGCGGGGCGGCCCTGCCCGCCGCCGGACCCGTCTGGCCCGAGCCTCCGGCCGCGCCGGACGACGGTGAACCGGGTGAACCCGGTCGGCCCGGCGGCGACCCGGCCGCCCGGTTCGCCGCCTTCCGCCAGGCGTTCGGCCGCGGCCTCGGCGGCCCCGGCCCGGCCGCCGACTAACGACCCGCGCCGGCCCGGGTGCCGGTCCGGCGCACCCAGCCCCGCCCGCCCGCCCCGGCGGGCACCACGCGACAAAGGAGTGGAACACCGCGATGACCACCGCAGACCGCAGCGGGTGCCGGCCGCCGGACGGCCTTCCGGCCAGGGCGCCCCGACCCCGGCGCGCCCGCGTTCCGGCCGGAGACGCCCCGGCCCCGGCCGCCGGCCCGGCGCTGGGCGGGGAACCCGCGCCATGACGCTGAGCCGCACCGGACAGGAGTCCCCCGAGCGCCTGTTCACGCTCACCGCCGGCCGTGTCGGCACGGCGGAGCGCTCCCTCGACGGCGCCACCCTGATCGTCAGCACCGGGGACGCCGCCCCCGGTACCCCCTCCGAGCACGTCCGCATCCTGCGCCTGTGCCGCGTCCCCACGCCGGTGGGGGAGTTGGCGGCACGGCTGGGCCTGCCGGTGAGCGTGGTCACGGCCCTGCTGGGCGACCTGCTCGCCACCGGCCGGGTCACCGCCCGCCGCCCCTCTCCGGGCGGGTGCTTCCGATCGCCCCCGCGCGAGACCCTGGAGCAGGTGCTGCACGCCCTCCAGCGCCTGTGACACCGCGGCCGTCGGACCGCGGCGCGCCGCGGCCCGACGGCCGCCGTTCGAAGGCGCCGGCCGGCCGGGGAGCCCCGGCCGGCCGGCGGCGGTCAGGAGGTCGAGAACGTGAACCAGTTCAGGTTGACGAAGTCGGCCGGCTGGCCGCTGGTGAACGTCAGGTAGACCGTGTGGGTCCCGGTCACCGCGCTCATGTTCGCCGGGACCGTGCGCCAGTTCTGCCATCCGCCGGTGTTGGCCACCGCGAAGCTGGCGACCGGCGCGGCCGTGGGGCTGCCCAGCCGCACCTCGACCAGGCCGCTCACCCCCGGCGCCGCGCCCGAGGCGACCCGGGCCCGGAACTGGTGGGCGGCGGTCGATCCGAACTCCACGCCGTCGAAGCGCAGCCAGTCGCCGTTGGCGATCTGGGCGACGTTGCGCCCGCCGCCGGTGTCGGTGGTCGTCTCCAGCGAGGTGCCCGACTGCGCCTGGTAGTCCTCGCCCTGGATGGTGGAGCGGGCGTCCACGCCGTCGCCCGGGGGATCGGTGGGCCCGCCCGAGGTGCTCTCCCACACGGCGACGTAGTCGACCACCATGGGGTGGCCGGGCTGGGTGGCGGCCGTGGGCGTGGGGCTGCCCTGCACGCCGTCGGGGAACCCGCCGCCCATCGCGACGTTGAGCAGGATGAAGTAGCCGGCGTGGCTGGTCATGTCGTTCCAGGCGGTCGCGCCGACCTGGCTCTGGGTGACGGTGTGGTAGAGCTGGCCGTCGACGTACCAGCGCAGCTGGCCCGAGGAGCCCTCGCGGTCCCACTCGAACCGGTAGGTGTGGAAGCCGGACTGGCAGGTGGACCCGGGGCAGGGCCGGCTGGCGCCGAGTCCGTTGGTCTCGTTGCAGGGGCCGCCCGGGTTGACCCCGCAGTGCAGGACGCCCCAGACGGAGTTGATCCCGTTGACGTTCTCCATGATGTCGAACTCGCCGATGGCCGGCCAGTTCCAGTAGTTGCCCCGGTAGGGCGAGCCGAGCGCCCAGAACGCCGGCCAGTAGCCGAGGGCGGCCTGGCCCGTGACGTTGGGCACCTGGATGCGGCCCTCGATGCGCAGGGTCTCGCCGTCGGCGGGTTTGAAGTCGGCCTTGCGGGTCTCGATGCGCGCGGAGGTCCACTGGCCCGAGGAGTCGCGCCGGGGGGTGATGCGCAGGTTGCCCTGCCCGTCGAGGCCGATGTTCTGCGGGTTGGAGGTGTAGGTCTGGACCTCGCCGGTGCCCCAGTTGGCCGGGCCGCCGGGGTAGGAGGTACCGGTGTCCACGATCCACCTCCCCGAGTCGGGGAGGCTGCCGGCGGCGCCGGTGAAGTCGTCGCTCCACACGAGGTTCCAGCCCTGGGGGGTGGGCGGCACGTCGGCGTGGGCGGGGGTGGTCGCCGTGGTGAGCACGGCGAGGGGCAAGACCAGCGCGCCGAGGACGGCGAGCAGTCGGCGGAGGTGTCTGCTCCGGGGCGGTCGAGGGGTCTCAGCGTTGTGCACGTGGGCCTCTTCCCTGCGTTCGCGGGTGGGGGATGGTGGGGGATCCGGCGTGGAGGAGGTGCGGCGTCGTTGCCGAGAGAGCGCTCTCTCACCTTCGAAAGTGACACACAAACCCGGTCCCGACAAGGCGGGCAGGCGTGCGGACTTGCCGCCGCGCGGCGCCCGCGCGGCGCGGAGTCCCCCGCCGCGCGGGCGACGGCCCTGGCCAGGCGCGGCCGCCCGGCGGTCCGGCCCCCGCGCCCGGGTTTTCCGGGTTTGCGCCCCGGGTACGAGTGGACGGTAATCCGCCGGGGCCCGCTGCCCGCCGGGCCCGCGGCCCGCGCCGCCGCACCCGCGGGGCGGCCGCCGGCCGGCCCGGCCGCACCGGGCGGCGGAGACGCACAACACGGGAGGACCAGTGGTCGGCAGGCGTCCCACCCTTGAGGCGGTCGCCGCCCGCGCGCGGGTGTCCCGGGCGACCGTCTCCCGCGTCGTCAACGGGCGCACCACCGTCGACCCGCGCATGCGCGAGGCCGTGCTGCGCGCCGTCGACGAACTGGGCTACGTGCCCAACTCCGCCGCGCGCAGCCTGGTCACCCGGCAGACCGACTCCATCGCGCTGGTCGTCTCCGAACCCCCCACCCGCGTGTTCTCCGACGACCCCCTGTTCTCGCTGGTGGTGCGCACCGCGAGCAACGAGCTGGAGGCGGCGGGCAAGCAGGTCGTGCTGATGCTGGCCGGGTCGCCCCCGGCGCAGGCCCGGGTCGAGGGCTACGTGGCCGGGGGGCACGTGGACGGCGTCATGTTCGTGTCGATGCACGGCGCCGACCCGCTGCCGGCCGCCATCGCCCGGCTGGGCGTGCCGGTGGTCTCCTACGGGCGGCCCGCCGTCGAGGTGGACCTGCCCTACGCCGACAACGACAACGCGGGCGGCGCCCGCCAGGCCGTGCGCCACCTCCTGGCGGCCGGGCGCCGGCGCATCGCCGCCATCGCCGGCCCGCAGGACATGACCGCCGGGCAGGACCGGCTCACCGGCTACCGCGACGCCCTGGGATCGGTGCGGCACCGGCCGGCCGTGGCGGTCGGCGACTTCACCCGCGACTCCGGCGCCGAGGCCATGCGCCGCCTGCTGGAGGACGACCCCGCCCTCGACGCCGTGTTCGCGGCCAACGACCTGATGGCCATCGGCGCCCTGCACACCCTGCGCAGGGCGGGCCGCCGGGTACCCGACGACGTGGCGGTGGTGGGGTTCGACGACATCGAGGCCGCGCGCTTCACCGACCCCCCGCTGACCACCGTCCGCCACCCCGTGGTCGAACAGGCGACGGAAATGGTGCGCCTCCTGCTGACCCCCGCCGAGCAGCAGGGCCGCACCCACGTGGTGCTGCCGACGGAACTCGTCGCGCGCGAGTCCGCCTGACCCGCGCCCCGGGCGCGGACTAGGCCGCGCGCCCCTGCTCGGCCGCGCGTCGGCGGCGGGCCGCGGCGCGGGCGGCGCCGCGGTTGGGCGGACGCCGCTTCCAGCCGCCCCGGCGGCGCATGTCCCACAGGTAGGCGTCGCGCGGCAGGGTCCGCACCGCGCGCGGCAGCCGGGGGTACCAGGCGCGGACCAGGCGTACCAGCCGGTCGAACCGGCGCTGCCGGGCGGGGTCCCACTCCAGGCCGTACTGGCGGCGCACGTCCTCGGGCAGCAGCCCGGCGGTGAGGAAGCGCTGGGCCGCGGTCAGCGGGCGCAGCGCCCGGTTGGGCGGCGCGAACAGGGTGCGCGCGGTGCCGCGGGCGGCGTCGCTCACCGCGAGGCGGGCGACCGCGCCGGCCCAGTAGGCGTCGAAGTCGGCTCGGGTGGCCGGCCAGCGGTCGGCGGGGCAGCCCAGGCTGGTGGCGAAGACGGCCGAGCGCCGGTAGACGTCGTCGCGGTCCGCCTCGGGCAGCGGGCCGAAGACCATCTCATACAGCCGCAGGTTGCAGTGGTAGAGGGTGGCGGCTACCCACACCTGGAGGTCGGGGTCGCGGGCGTCGTAGCCGGGGCCGGTGACCCGCGTGTGGATGGCGCGCACGATCCGGGCCACCCGGTCGGCCTCCTCGGGGGTACCGAACATCTGGGTGTAGACGAACACGAGCGTGCCGCGCAGGCGGTCCAGCGGGCGGTGGGCGAAGTCGCTGTGGTCGGCCACCCCCTGGGCGACCGAGGGGTGGGCGATCTGCAGCAGCACGGCCGTGCCGGCTCCGCCCAGGAGCACCGCCTCGCCGAAGACCCGATGGGCAGCGGGGAGCGCGAGGTCGGAAGGGGTGTGCACGCGGTCATGCTAGCCGCGCCGGGGGAGTCGTCCGGCCCCAACCCGCCGAGGGCGCCGCAGGTCGCGGGCCTCGCACGGCCGCCCGGCCGCCGCGCGAAGGCCCGCCCGGCCTCACCCGGGGGCGCCGGGCACCTCCACCTCCAGCTCCAGCAGGGCCGAACTGAGGCTCTTGCCGTGGGCGTCCAGGTGCAGCGAGGTGGTGACGGTGTCCTCGGGCGCGCGCGGGCAGACGAAGATCAGCGCGGCCAGGTTGTCCAGCCGGTGGCGCACCACCGGTCCGGCCACCCGGTCGGCCAGGTGCGCGGCCACCGCCTCCGGTGTCACCGCCGCGCACAGCGCCGGGTACCACGCCGGGTCGTAGGGGATCAGCGAGATCGTGTTCAGGTTGCCCTTGTCGCCCGCGCGGGCGTGGGCCACCTCGTGCAGCCGCACCCTCATCGCCCCGCGCCCCCCTCCAGCACGACGACCCCGGTCTCCACCCGCTCGCGCGGGATCGTTGTCGACAGCACGCCGATGACCTCCTCGGTACCCACGCGCAGGCCCCCGCCCCCGGCGGGGCCGGAGGTGTAGAGCGCGCTGACCTCCTCGCCGACCGCCTCGGCCGCGGCCCGGTCCGCGGCCAGGCCCGCCACGCGCAGGCGGCACTCATAGGGCTCGGCCGCGCCGGCCAGCGCGGCGCCGTGCAGCGCGCTGTGGCCCACGATGTCCACGCGCAGCCGGGCCGGCACCCCGGCGAGCCGCTCGCGCACCACCTCGGCGGCCAGCCGGGCTCGGGCCAGGGCGCCGGTGCCCGCGTAGCCGATCTCGCCCTCGCCGCGGAACCCGGCGCGGTAGCCGACGCTGACCTTGAGCTCGGCGGGCCGGGGCCGGCCGCGCGCGCCGCGCACCGCCACCCGGTCGCCGCCGGTGTCGGTGACCGCCACCGCGCTCATGTCCAGCGTGACGTCGGGGGTCAGATACCCGCGCGGGTCGGTGACCTCGTAGGTGAGCTGCTCGACCACGGTCATGCGGTCCACCCGGCCGCCGGTGCCGGGCAGCTTGGTGACCACGGCGGCGCCGTCGGAGTCCACCTCGGCCAGCGGGTAGCCCAGGTCGGCCAGGCCGGGCACCGGCTTGCGCCCGGGGTCGGCGAAGTAGCCGCCGGTGACCTGGCCGGCGCACTCCAGCAGGTGGCCCACCAGGGTCCCCGCCGCCATGCGCGCCCAGTCGGCGGTGTCCCAGCCCAGGGTGTGCGCCAGGGGCGCCAGGAACAGAGAGGGGTCGGCGGCGCGCCCGGCCACCACCACCGCCGCGGGGGTGTCCAGGGCGGGCAGCAGGGCGTCGGCGCCGATGTAGGCGTTGGCCGAGACGAGTTCGCCGTGGGCCTCCAGCGGCAGGCCGTCCTCCCAGGCCGGAGCGGTGCGGTCGAGGCGGTCCAGGACGTCGTCGCCGGTGACGGCGGCCACGGTCGTGGGCACGCCCAGCTCCGCGCCGAGCGCCCGCACCATGCGGGCGGCCCCCACGGGGTCGGCGGCGCCGGCGTTGGTCACCAGCCGGGTGCCGGTGCGGTGCAGGGGCTCCAGCAGCAGCCGCATGCGCTTGGCCAGCATGGGGTCGAACCCGCCGGCGGGGTCGGCGAGCCGGCGCAGGGCGGCCAGCGCGACGGTGCGCTCGCCCAGGCACTCCAGGGCGATGACGTCGAGGTCGCCTCGTTCGACGAGGTCGACCGCCGGTGCGGTGCGGTCGGCGGCGAATCCGGCGCCGCAGGCGATCCGGGCCTGTGCGGTAGTCACGTGCCTCGCTTCCGTGGGACGTACGGGACGGGGATGCGGGGAGCGGCGGCCGGGGCCGAAGCCCGGTCTCAGCCGGCCCACAGCGGGACGACCCCGGTGGCGACGGCGGCGGCCAGCACGACCAGGCTCACCAGCCACGCCCAGGGCAGCAGGTAGCGGATGTGGGCGCCGATGGAGACCCCCGACAGGCCGGTGAGCAGGTAGAAGGAACCGGTGAGAGGGCTGATGGGGAACCCGACCGTCTCCTCGCCCACGATCGACGCCTGGGCCAGGGTGGTGGCCGGCACGCCGAACGTCTCGCCCACGGCGGTGAGCACCGGCAGCACCGCGAAGTAGTAGGCGTCGGGGCCGAACAGCAGGCTCAGCGGCACGGCGAGCACGCCCACCAGCAGCGGCAGGCCGGGCCCGACCGCCTCGGGCATGGCGCCGGTGAGCGCGCGGGCCATGCCCTCGATCATGCCGCTCTCCTCCATGACCCCGAGGAACACCCCGGCGGCCAGGAGGGTGCTGGCCATGAGGATCGCGCCCTCGGCGTGGGCGTTGACGCGGTCGGTCTGGGCCTTGAGCCCGGGGTAGTTGACCACCAGGGCCACGACCAGGGCGAGCATGAAGACGAGTTCGGGCGGCAGCACGGCTGAGACCAGCGCGGCCACGGTGGCGGCGGTCAGGGCGGCGTTGAACCAGAAGAGGCGGGGGCGGCCCAGCGCCGCGCCGCGGTCCTCGGCGGTGCCCTCCCCGCTGGGGGCGGGTGCGGCGGACGCGGCCGCGCCGCCCGGCGCGCCCGCACCGGCGGGCGCGGGCACGGGCGCCTCGGCGGCCAGGCGGGTCCGCTCCCTGCGGCCCAGCAGGTAGGCGATGGCCAGGCAGGCCGCGATCCCCGCCAGTTGCGCCGGGATCAGCGGCACCCACAGCGCGTTGGCGTCGGCGCCGATGGCGGTGGCCGCGCGGGCGGTCGGGCCGCCCCACGGGACCAGGTTCATGATGCCCGCACCCAGGCCGGTGAGCGCCGCCAGCACCAGGCGGCGCATGCCCAGGGCCTCGTAGAGCGGCAGCATCGCCGGGATGGTGATGAGGAAGGTCGTGGCGCCGGCGCCGTCGAGGTGGGCGAGCATCGCCAGCACCACCGTGGCCACCGCGACGGTCACCGGGTTGTGCCCGGCGAAGCGCAGCACCCGGCGCACCACGGGGTCGAACAGCCCGGCGTCGCGCATGACGCCGAAGTAGAGGATGGCGAACACGAACATCGCCGCGGTGCCGGCCACGCCCGCGATCCCGGTCGCGGCGAACTCCCCGATCTCGGCCGGGCCGAACCCGGCGGCCAGGGCCGCCGCCACGGGCGCGGCCGTGAGGGCGACCACCGCCGAGACGCGGTTGGACAGCAGCAGGCCCAGGACGGCGGCGATGGTCGCGAAGCCCATGGCGGTCAGCATGGCGGGGTCCTTTACGGCTGCGGGTGAGCGGCAGGGGGTGTGATGCGCCTCACCCGCCCGATGCTGCCAATCGTTTCCGTTGCGTGTCCAACATCAATATCCGAAGAACCTATGCTTCCCAGGCATGGATCTGACGCTGCGCCAGCTCGCCGTCTACGCCGCCGTGGCCCGCGCCGAGAGTTTCACGGCGGCGGCGCGCGAGCTGCGGGTGGCGCAGTCCTCGCTGAGCCGCACCGTCCTGGAGATCGAGCGGGTGCTGGGCGTGCGGCTGCTCGACCGCACCACGCGGCGCATCCGGCGCACGCCCGAGGGCCAGCAGGTGCTGGAGGCCGCCGAACGCGTGCTGGCCGCCCACCGCGTCGAGATGGCGGGGCTGGAGCGCTACCTGGCGGGGGAGCGCGGCGCGGTCACCATCGCGACCCTGCCCTCGGTCGCGGCGGCGCTGCTGCCCCCGGTCATCGCCCGGTTCCGGGCCCAGCGCCCGGGGATCGCGGTGCGCATCCTCGACGGGATGTCCGACACCGCCCTGGAGCGGCTGGCCGCGGGCGCCGCCGACCTCGCCATCACCGTGGCCGACCGGCTGCCCGCCGACCTGCGCGCCGAGCCGCTGGTGGAGGACCGGTTCTTCGCGGTGCTGCCGCCCGGCCACCCGCGCGCCGGCGCCGCCGCGCTGGCGTGGGCCGACTTCGCCGGCGAGGAGTTCATCGCCGTGGGCGCCGACTCCAGCGTGCGCGCCGGCACCGACCGCGCCTTCGCCGAGGCGGGGGTCCGGCCGGCCGGGGTCATCGAGGCGGGCAACGTGTCGACCGTGGGCGGGCTGCTGGCGGCCGGGCTGGGGGTGTCGGCCATGCCGGCGCTGGTGGAGGTGCTGATGAGCTTCGCGTCCTACGTGCGGCTGCCGCTGGCGGCCCCGGTGCTGGACCGGCGGCTGAGCGTGGTGGTGCCGCGCGGGCGCCGCCTCACGCCGCCCGCGCGCGGCTTCCTGGAGTGCCTGCGGGGCCTGCGGGAGGAGGGCCATCCGCTGCCCGCCGACGTGCGCTGGGCCGGCTGACCGGCGCACGTCGGCGGGCGGCACGGGGGCCGCGGGCTAGGCGCGGTCCAGCACGGCGCGCAGGGCCGCGGCGAACTCCGCGGGCGCCCCGAGGAAGCCCCCGTGGTCGCCGGGGAACACGGTCGGCTCGACGCCGAGCAGGTCGGCCAGCGCCGTGGTGGTCCGGTGGGTGAGCAGGTGGCCGGAGTCGGCGCCGATCCCCACCACCACGCGGGCCGCCCCGGCCGCCACCTTCGCGGCGTCGGGCACATAGCGGGTGGTGGCCTGGAGCTGGTGGACGAAGAAGTGGCGGGTGTCGGCCAGGTCCTGCTCGGAGGGCTCCTCGGGCGCCGCCTGCGGCGCCGCCTGCGGCGCCGCGTCGGCCGCCTCGGCCGCCTCGGGATCGCCCGGCCCCGTGTCGAACCCGGCGTTGGCCATGAACTTCATCCAGGCGGCACCCGGGCCCTCGCGGTGGAAGGTGGCCACGATGTCGTCGGTCGCGGCGCGGTGCTCGGCGGCGTCGGGCAGCAGCTCGGTCAGCGGCGGCTCGTGGGCGACCAGGGTGCGGACGCGGCCGGGGTGGCGCTCGGCCATCGCCAGGCCGGTGACGGCGCCGCCGCTGCTGCCGAAGACGTCGGCGGACTCCGCGCCGAGGGCGTCGAGGACGGCGACGGCGTCGTCGGCGCGCAGCTGCGGCGTGCTGTCGTGCTCGGGGCCCTCGATGCGGCTGCCGGCGGTGCCGCGCGGGTCGTGGGTCACGACGGTGTGGTCGGCGGCCAGGGCGTCGGCGAGCCCGGCGAAGTGGTCGGCGCTCATCGGCGCGCCGATGAGCATGAGCAGCGGCCCCCGGCCGCGGACGGTGTAGCGCAGGCGGGCGCCGGGAACCGCGAGGCGGTGCGCGCCGGAGGCGGTGGGGGTGTCGGCGGTGTGGTCGGTGCTGGTCATGGGCGGTCCTTTTCGATGGTCGGCCGCTGTCGGTCGGGCGCGCTCCGGTGCGGGCGGGCCCGCCCGCACCGGTAGCGCACAGGGCAGACCGTCCGGAGGGCGCGGACTCATCGCCGTCCGCGCCGCCTTTACCGGATTGGCCGGTTGTTCATCACGGCCCGGGGCACCCGCGACCCGGCCGCCGCGCTAGGCGGTGCGCGGCCAGCCGGCCACCAGCGCCCGCACCGCGACGGCGGCGCGGTCGGCCGCGGTCCGCGCGTCGGCGCCTCCGGGCGGCTCGTCGGCCAGCAGCATCGCGTGCCCGTGCGCGCTGGCCGCGGCGGCGAGCGCGAGCGCGTCGGCGTCGCCGGTGGCGCCGAGCAGGTCGCGGGCGGGGCCGGTGAACTGCTCGGACACCCCCCGGCCCGCGCTGAGCAGTTCGGGGTGGGCGGACTTGTCCAGGCCCGAGTGGTAGAGCACGTGGAACAGCGCGGGCCGCTCGGCGGTGAAGCGCACGTAGGCGCGGGCGGCGGCGGCCAGCCGGTCGGCGGGGCCCGCCTCCTCGGCGGTGGCCGCGGCGAGGTCGGCGGCGAGCCGGTCGGCGGCCCGGGCCGCCGCGGCGGCCAGCAGCCGGTCGCGGTCGGCGAAGTGCCGGTAGGGCGCGGCCGAGGTGACCCCCAGCCGCCGGCTCGCCTCGGCGATCGAGAACCCGCCCACGCCCCGTTCGCCGATGATGGCGATCGCGGTGTCGATCAGCGACTCCCGCAGGTCGCCGTGGTGGTAGGGGCGCTTGCGCGGTTGGGGCACGGGCATCAGCGTAGGCCACGGCGCGCGGCGCCCGGCGCTAGAGCGCGAACCGCACCCCGGTCAGCTCCTCCGAGGCCGCCCACAGCCGCTCGGCCGCCGCGCGGTCGTGGGAGGCCGGGCCGGACGCCACCACGGCCGGCAGCCCCCGCGACTGCCCCAGGCCGGCCGGGCCGACGTACTCGCCGCCGCGCAGGCCCGGGTCCACGGCCGCGCGCACCGTGGGCAGCGCCCCCGCGCGCGCGGACTGGGCACCGGTGTAGGCCAGCCGCAGCCACCAGTCGGGGCGGCCGCCACCGGTGCGGTGGCCGGTGGAGATCAGGCGCGACCGCGCCGCGCCGGGGTGGCAGGCAAGGGAGAGGGCGGTGTGCCCGGCGGCCTTGAGGCGGCGGTCGAGCTCGTAGGCGAAGAGCAGGTTGGCCAGCTTGGAGCGGCCGTAGGCGGCCCACTTGCCGTAGGAGCGCTCGGCGTGCAGGTCGGCGAAGTCCAGGGTCCGGCCGCGGTGGCCCCCGCTGCTGACGGTCACCACCCTGCCCTGCGGCGCGGCCGTGACGGCGCCGATCAGCAGGCCGGTCAGGGCGAAGTGGCCCAAATGGTTGGTGCCGAACTGAAGCTCGAACCCGTCCTCGGTGGTCTGCCGGCGCGGGACGGCCATGATGCCGGCGTTGTTGCACAGCGCGTCGATGACCGGGCGGCGCTGAAGCAGGGCGGCGGAGAAGGCCCGCACCGAGGCGAGCCGGGCGAGGTCGAGTTACATGGGGTCCAGGGAGGCGGCGGGGACCTCGGCGCGCAGCCGGTCGGCGGCCTCCTCGGCCTTGCCGCCGCGGCAGGCCGGCACGACGTGGGCGCCGGCGCGCGCGAAGGCCAGCGCGGCCTCGAATCCGATGCCGCTGTTGGCGCCGGTGACCACGACGGTGCGGCCGTGGAGGCGGGGGATGTCGGCGGGGGTCCAGCGGGGGGCGGTGGCAGTGGGCACGGTCGCTCCTATATAAGTGCCTCTAACTATGTGAGTGACAGTAACATCGGAGCGCGCGCGGCGCCACTGGCGCGGACGCGCGGGCGGGAAGGGGAGGGGGAGGAGCGGGCGGCAGGAGAAGCGGCGGCGGCCCGCGCCGTGGGGCGCGGGCCGCCGCCGGGAGCGGGGCCGAGGGTCAGGCGCCGGCCGGCTCCGCCGGAGGGGGCGCGGCGGCGGCCTCCTCCAGGGCGTCGCCGAGCCGGCGCATGGCCGCCACGGCCGCCGCCAGGTCCGCCGGGCCCAGTTCGGCGGCCAGGCGGTGGGCCAGGGCGTGGTGGGCGGGGTCGATCCGCTGGACGGCGGCGCGGCCCTCGGCGGTGGGGGCCAGCAGTTTGGCGCGGCGGTGCGCCGGGTTGGGCCGGTACTCGGCGAGGCCCTTGGCCACCAGGAGGTCGGCGACGCGCTGCACGCTCTGCCGCGTGATGCCCATGGCCCGGGCGACCTCGGCCACCGGCAGCGGCGCGCGCAGGACCGCGCCCAGCACCTGCCACCACGCCGCCGTCAGCCCCGCCGGGCGAGCCAGGTCCTCGGCCACCGCCAGGAACCGGCCGTTGAGCCGGAAGGCGGTGAGGGCGGCCTCCGACAGCAGTCGCTGGGCGGCGTCCTCGCCGGCGGGGGCGGGGCCTGCCGGGGCCCCGCCGTCCGCGGCGGCGCTCACGCCGCTCCGCCCTCGGCCGCCATCAGGGCGCCGAAGGCCGAGGGGTCGTGGGCGGAGAACAGCTTGTACCAGGCGGCCAGCACCTCGGGCCGGTACAGCCCGAGCACGGCGAACACCTCGCGGGCGAACTCCACCGGCGCCGTGGGGCCGGCGGTGATGAGGCCGCCGTCGGTCACCGCGAGTTCGTCGCGGTAGTGTGCGGTGCCCCGGTAGCCGGTGGCCGCGAGGTCCTCGGCGCTGCCGGAGGTGTGGGCGCGGTCGTCCAGCAGGCCCTCGCGGGCGAGGCCCACCGTGGCGCCGCAGATGGCGGCCACCGGGGCGCCGGCCGCCAGGAACGCGCGGGCCGCGCGGGTGAAGGGGGCCAGCGCGTCGGGGTCGGTGTACCAGCAGTTGGAGCCCGGGAGGATCAGCAGGGCGCTGTCCGCGGGGTCGAGGTCGGCCAGCGCGAGGTCGGGGGCCACCCGCAGGCCGCCCATGGTGGTGACCGGGTCGGCGGTGGCGCCCACCGTGACGACCTCGTAGCGGTCGGGCCCCTCCTGGAACTCCCCGTTGCGGATGTGGGCCACGGCGTGCCCGGTCTCCCAGTCGGCGAGGTCGTTGTAAACGGCGAGGTGCACGGTCTTCGTTGTCATGACAGTATTCTGTCAAAAAGGCAGCATGCTGTCAATCTGCGGGCCGCGCGGCTCCCGGCTGGGGAAAAGGTATCGGAGGGTGATCACTCCTGTGCTATATGTGATCGTGGGCCGGCGGTGGAAGAGCGTCAGGAGAGGAGCCGGCCACCGGGCCAACGGGCGGAACACGCGGGCGCGCCGGGCACTCGGGGCGGCGGTTATCGTGGCAGGGGCCGCGCCGTCGGCCGGCGGGCACCGGCCCCGTCGCGGTTCCCGGGCTCAGGGCGCCGCGGTCGGTTTCACGCGGAGGGCCGCGGAGCGTATGCGTTTCGCGGCCGTGGAACCGGCGCGTCGGCCCCGAATCCGTCGCGCGTCGGCGGCCGTCCCCGGTCGGACACACGTGCCCGCGCCAGGATCGCCCGCCCCGGTGGCGCGGGGGTGGCCGCCGCCCGGCATCGGCGTAAACACCGCACGTACGTTCCCTTTTGCTCTCAGTCGAAAAGAGCCATAAGTTCCATGAGCATGGATCTTCTACGCAAGATGAACTCGGCGCTCGGCGCCAGCATGGGCGTTGAGCTGCGCAGAGTGCGCAAGAAGCCGGACACCGCCCCGGCCGGCGCCGCCCCGAAGACCGCGGCCGAACCCGCAAAGAAGGCCAAGGCCCCCTCGGTGTCCTACCGCCCGCCGCAGGACCCCGCGCTGGACCGCCTGCTCGACCGCCCCGTGTTCGTCATCTCGCCGGTGCGCTCGGGTTCCACCCTGCTGCGCCTGCTGCTCAACGGCCACTCCCGCCTGCACGCCCCCCACGAGCTGCACATCCGGCGCCTGGAGGTGCACTTCCGCACCAAGCTGTCCCAGCGCGCCATGGAGGAGCTGGACCTCCAGCGCGGCGACCTGGAGCACCTGCTGTGGGACCGCGTGCTGCACCGCGAGCTGGTGAAGTCGGGCAAGGACTTCATCGTCGAGAAGACCCCCAGCAACTCCTTCGTCTACAAGCGCCTGGCGGCCTGCTGGCCCGACGCCCGCTTCATCTGCCTGCTGCGCCACCCCGTGTCCATCGCCCGCTCCTGGCACGAGGCCGACCCCCAGAAGCGCACCGTCGACGAGGCCAACGAGGACGCCCTGCGCTACATGAACGCCGTCCAGCGCGCCCGCGAGGGCCTGGAGTCCTCCCTGACCGTCCGCTACGAGGACCTCACCGCCGACCCCGCCGCCGAGCTGAAGCGCATCTGCGACCACCTCGACATCGACTTCGAGCCGCAGATGCTCGACTACGGCCAGAGCACCGAGGGCAACTACACCAAGGGCCTGGGCGACTGGAAGGACAAGATCCGGTCCGGCAGCGTGCAGCCCGGCCGCAAGCTGCCCGACCCCGACGAGATCCCCGAGATCCTGCGGCCCATCAGCCAGACCTGGGGCTACGTGGAGTCCGGCGCGCGCGAAGGGGCAGTGGTCTCGTGAGCGTCCAGAGCCGCGCGGACACCCCGCTCGCCGAGATCGCCGAGGTGTGGCCGCGCGACGGCCGCATCCGCGTCGTCGGCGACATCCACGGACACCCCGACCCCGCGTCCACCCGGTGGCTCCTCGTCCTGCAGCTCCGCGACCACGACACCCGCCTGACCTACGACCTCCCCGGGGCGGGCGCCCGCTTCGACGCCGCCGTGCCGCTGGCCGACCTCGTGCCGGCCGACCCCGGCACCCGCGCGGCGGCGGTCAAGTGGGACCTCTACCTCGCGCCCGAGGACGCCGCCGACCTGGGCACCGACCACTGGCTGCGCGTCGGCCGCCGGCTCGACGACATCCGCGGCAAGAAGAAGATCATGGTCTTCCCGGTGCAGTACGTCCGGAGCGACGACGGAACCGCGCTGGCGATCCAGCCGTTCTACACCATCAAGGACAACCTGTCCGTCGAGTGCGCCCCCCACCCATCCGAGTCCCCCGGGCAGGCAACACCATGAGGATCCGCTACCTGCTGCTCAACGCGTTCGGCACCGGCGGCACCATCCGCACGGTGTTCAACCAGGCCAACACGCTGGTCGAGCGGGGCAACGACATCGAGATCGTCAGCGTGGTGCGCCACCGCGACACCCCCGTCTTCCCCCTCGACGACCGGGTGCGGCTGACCACCATCATCGACGAGCGCGGCACCGACACCGGGGCCACGCAGGCGGAGCCCGCGTCCGGCCTGGTGTCGCGCTACCGCTCCTGGGACACCACCCGCCTCAAGGCCAAGCCCGGCGCCGTGGTGCCCGCCGGGGAGTTCGGCGCCGAGTACTTCACGCGCTACGTCGAACGCGAGGTCATCCGCTACCTCAAGGGCGTCCACGACGGCATCCTGGTGTCCACCCGGCCCGCGCTGAACATCCTGGTCGCGCGCTACGCCGACCCCGGCCTGGTCCGGGTCGCCCAGGAGCACATGAACCTGGGCACGCACCGCAAGGACGTCCAGCAGGCCATCGCACGCTACTACCCCCGCTTCGACGCCGTCGCCGTGCTCACCCACCGCGACCGCGCCGACTACGAGAAGCTGCTGCCCCGCACCCGGGTCGTGCGCATCCCCAACGCCGTGCACTCCCTGGACCAGGTGCCCTCCGACCACAGCAACAAGATCGCCCTGGCCGCGGGCCGGCTCATCCCGCAAAAGGGCTTCGACATGCTGATCCCCGCCTACAAGCAGGTGGCCGAGCGGCACCCCGACTGGCAGCTGCGCATCTTCGGCACCGGCAAGAAGAAGGCCGAACTCCGGGCCCTCATCGAGGAGCACCACCTCTACAACCACGTGTTCCTCATGGGCCACACCGACCAAATGGACGACGAGCTCGCCAAGGCGTCCTTCTACATCCTCAGCTCGCGCTTCGAGGGCCTGCCCATGGTCGTCATCGAGGCGATGACCCACGCGCTGCCGGTGGTCAGCTTCGACTGCCCCACCGGCCCCGCCGACGTCATCACCGACGGCAAGGACGGCATCCTGGTGCCGCCCAAGGACACCGACGCGCTGGCCGAGGCGATCTGCACGCTCATGGCCGACCGCACGCTGCGCGCCGACATGGGCGCCGCCGCGCTGGAGACCTCCCGCGGGTACGCGCCCTCGGTCGTGCACCCCATGTGGGAGGAGCTGTACGGCGAACTCACGGCGGCCCGCGGCGGCACCAGGCAGCCCGCGTCCTAGAGTTGGCCTGCCAGGCGCCGGGCGGCGTCTGCCCGCGTACTCCGGGCGCCGCCCCCGCCACCGCGCCGCCCCGCGCGTGCGCGCCGCGCCCGGCACCGCCGCCAGCCGACCGGAAGGGGCGCCTGTGAGCCGGGTGAGCACGTTCGACGCCGTGACCATCGACACCCTGCGGGCGCGCGGCAGCCTGAAGTGGACCCTCCACGGCGACCGCAGCCTCGGCGCGTTCGTCGCCGAGATGGACTTCGGCACCGCGCCCGCCGTCCTGGACGCGCTGCGCGCGGCCGTGGACTCCATGGCCTTCGGCTACCTGCCGCCCCGCGCCGCCGCCGAGCTGGCCGCCGCCTGCGCCCGGTGGCAGCGGGAGCGCTACGGCTGGGCGGTCGACCCCGCCCGCGTCCACCCGCTGGCCGACGTCCTCAACGGCTTCGAACTCGCCGTGCGGCACTTCTCGCGTCCCGGCAGTCCCGTCATCCTGCCGACCCCGGCCTACATGCCGTTCCTGAGCCTGCCCGCCACTCTGGACCGCGCCGTCATCGAGGTCCCCATGGTGCGCGACGGCGGCCGGCACGTGCTCGACCTCGACGCGCTCGACGCCGCCTTCCGCGCCGGAGGCCACCTGCTCGTGCTGTGCAACCCGCACAACCCGCTGGGGCGGGTGCACACCGCCGCGGAGCTGACCGAGCTCAGCGCCGTGGTGGAGCGCCACGGCGGCCGGGTCTTCGCCGACGAGATCCACGCGCCGCTGACCTACCCCGGCCACCGGCACATCCCCTACGCGTCGCTGTCGCCGGCCACCGCCGCGCACACCGTGACCGCCACCTCGGCGTCCAAGGCGTGGAACCTGCCGGGCCTCAAGTGCGCGCAGCTGATCATCAGCAACGACGCCGACGCCGCGGCCGTCGAGCGGCTGGGCCCCTACACCTTCAACGGCGCCAGCACCCTGGGCGCGGCCGCCAACACCGCCGCCTACACCGCGGGCGGGCCCTGGCTGGCCGACGTGCTGGCCTACCTCGACGGCAACCGCGAAGCCCTGGCCGGCCTGCTGGCCGAGCACCTGCCCGCCCTCGACTGGACCGCGCCCGAGGGCACCTACCTGGCCTGGCTGGACCTGCGCCCGCTGGGCCTGGGCGACCACCCCGCCCGCGTGCTGCGCGAGCGCGCCGGGATCGTGCTGGTCGACGGCCCCGACTGCGGCGCGCCCGGGCTCGGGCACGCGCGCCTCAACTTCGCCACGCCCCGCCCGATCCTGCGGCGGATCGTCGCCGGGATCGCCGAGGCGGCCCGCGGCGGCCCCGCCTGAGCCGCGGCCGTGCCGCGGGCGGTGCCGCCGCGGGCCGCCCGCGTCCTACAGCAGCACCACCGAGCGCAGCACGTCGCCGCGGTGCATGCGCTCGAACGCGCCCTCCACATCGTCCAGGGCGATGGTCTCGGACACGAACGCGTCGAGGTCGAGCCGGTCCTGCAGGTAGAGGTCGACGAGCATGGGGAAGTCGCGGCTGGGCAGGCAGTCGCCGTACCACGACGACTTCAGCGCGCCGCCGCGCCCGAACACGTCCAGCAGCGGCAGTTCCAGGGTCATCTCGGGCGTGGGCACCCCCACCAGCACCACCGTGCCGGCGAGGTCGCGGGCGTAGAACGCCTGCCGGTAGGTCTCGGGGCGGCCCACCGCCTCGATGACGACGTCGGCGCCGAACCCGCCGGTCAGCTCCCGGACGGCCTCGACCGGATCGGTCGCGCGGGAGTCCACCGTATGGGTGGCGCCCAGCCGCGCGGCGGTGTCGAGCTTGCGCCGGTCGATGTCGACGGCGATGATCCGCGCCGCCCCCGCCAGCCGCGCCCCCATGACGGCGGCGGTGCCCACCCCGCCGCACCCGATGACCGCGACGCTGTCGCCCCGGCCCACGCCGCCGGTGTTCAGCGCGGCGCCCAGACCGGCCATCACGCCGCAGCCCAGCAGCCCGGCGGCGGCGGGCGCGGCGCGGCGGTCGACCTTCGTGCACTGCCCGGCCGCCACCAGGGTCTTGTCGGCGAAGGCGCCGATCCCCAGGGCCGGGCTGAGCGGCGTGCCGTCGGCCAGGGTCATCGGCTGGGCGGCGTTGTGGGTGTCGAAGCAGTACCAGGGCCGGCCCCGCCGGCAGGCGCGGCACTGGCCGCACACCGCCCGCCAGTTCAGCACGACGAAGTCGCCGGGCTCGACCTCGGTGACCCCGGCGCCCACCGACTCCACCACGCCGGCCGCCTCGTGGCCCAGCAGGAAGGGGTAGGTGTCGCTGATACCGCCCTGCTTGTAGTGCAGGTCGGTGTGGCAGACCCCGCACGCCTGCACCCGCACCACCGCCTCGCCGGGGCCCGGGTCGGGAACGACGATCGTCTCGACCGCCACCGGGGCGTCCTTCTCACGCGATACGACTCCGCGGACTTCCTGCGCCATGGGGCCTGCCTCCTTCGTTGCCGCGCGGCCTGGGGCGGTGCGCGCCCGCGCCCGCCCGCACCCCTCACCCGGCCATCGTCGCCAGCGGCGCCGCCCGCGTCCAACACCTGTTTCGGATCGAATTCAGCACGGCGGGTGCTGAATCATCGCGGCGAGCGCCTGCGCCGCCGCACCGGGCCGCCGCGCGGCCGAGGTCGCCACGCCCACCCGCCACGCCGCGGCGGCCGCCAGCGGCACCGCCCGCAGTGTGGCGGCCTGCGGCTTGGCCGTGACGGGCCGGGGCACCACGGCCACCCCCAGCCCGCGGGTGACCAGGTCCAGCAGCGTGAACACGTCACTGACCTGCATGGCGACCTGGCGGCGCACGCCGGCCGCGCTGAACGCGGCGTCGGCGGCCCGCCGCGACCCCCAGTCGGGGTGCAGGTCCACGAACACCTCGCCGGCCAGCCGCTCCAGCGCCACGGCCCCGCCCGCGCCGGCCAGCGGGTGGTCGGGGCGGCACAGCAGCAGCATCGGCTCCTCGGTCAGCGGCTCCAGCCGCACGCCCTGCGGGGGCGCCACACCCGCCACGAACGCGAGGTCCAGTTCGCCCGAGCGCACGCTCTCCAGCAGCCGCGCCGAGCCGGCCTGCACCAGGTGGACCTCGACCCCGGGGTGGCGGGTGCGGAAGTCGGCGAGCAGGGCCACCGGCTCGATCGCGGCCATGCACTGCTCGGTGCCCACGCGCAGCGTGCCGGTCAGCAGCCCGCCCACCGCCTTCACCGCCTCGCGCGCCGCGGTGGCGCAGGCCAGGGTGCGCCGGGCCTCGGTCAGCAGGGCCCGCCCGGCCTCGGTGAGCCGCACCCGGCGCGTGGTGCGCACGAACAGGTCGGCGCCCAGTTCGCGCTCCAGGGCGCGCACTGAGGCCGACAGGCCGGACTGGGCGATCCCGAGCACCTCGGCCGCCCGGGTGAAGTGCTGCTCCTCGGCGACCGCGACGAAGTGCTCCAGGTGCCGTAGCTCCATGACTCGCAGGATAGAAGCCGAAGGCCCGCCGGGGCAGGGCTTCGGCCGCTCCGGTGCCCGCCCGCCGCGTCCCCGGGGCCGGGGCGGGTGCCCTCCGGCCCGGCCCCCATGCGGTAGAACGGCGTCATGACCGAAACGACGGACACCTCGCCCGGCTGGCTCACCCGCACCGACCTCGACGAGGTGCGCGGCCGGCTGCCCATCGTCTATGTCAACGCCGTTCCGGTGCGGGTCGACGAGTCCGGCTCGGTGACCAGCGTCGGCCTGCTGCTGGGGGTCTCGCCCGACGGCAGCATCAGCCGCTCCCTGGTGTCGGGCCGGGTGCTCTACCACGAGCGGATCCGCGACGCCCTGCTGCGCCACCTGGAGAAGGACCTCGGACCCGTGGCGCTGCCCCAGGTGCCCGCCTCACCGCAGCCCTTCACCGTCGCCGAGTACTTCCCGACCCCGGGGGTCACGCCCTTCCACGACCCCCGCCAGCACGCCGTGTCGCTGGCCTACATCGTTCCGGTCACCGGCGACTGCCGCCCCCGCCAGGACGCCCTGGACCTCGTCTGGTTCTCGCCGGAGGAGGCCGCGGGCCCCGGCGTGGCCCAGGAGATGAGCGGCGGTCAGGACGTTCTGCTGCGCCAGGCCCTGGCCCACGCGGGACTGGCGCCCTGACACCGGGCGCGGGCCCGTCCGAGCGGTGTTTTAGCGGTTGATGAAGGTTTCCTCACGGGTCGCTCACTGACTTTTCATCGCCTGTCCGCAGAGTCTTGGGTGGTGCCCCTTGGTCTGGACCGGGCACCGCCACCCGTGCGGGAAGTGAGGAAACGAGTGAACGTGACGGTTCTGCCCGCGCTCGCCGCCGACGTGATCGCCATCGCCGTGCTGGCCTGCCTCATCTACTACCGGCGGCACCGCCGCGCCGACCTGATGTTCGCCTACATCGCCCTCAACACCGGGATCTTCACGGTGTGCACGCTGCTGATGTCGCAGCGGGTGGAGTTGGCGATCGGGTTCGGCCTCTTCGGCGTGCTCTCGATCATCCGGCTGCGCTCCGACGAGATCAGCCAGCGCGAGGTCGGCTACTACTTCGTCGCACTGGCGCTGGGACTGGTCAACGCGCTGGCCCAGGGCTCCTTCGGCGTGCTGATCGGGCTCGACCTGCTGCTGCTGGCCACGATGTACGTCGCCGACCACCCGGCGCTGACCGGCCGCTCGCGCCGCCGCGTGGTGGTCCTGGACGTGGTGCACCACGACGACGCCGGCCTGCGCGCCGACCTGGAGCGGCGGCTGCGCGCCCCGGTCACCAAGGTCGTGGTCAACGAGGTCGACTACGTCCGCGACGCCATGGTGGTCGACGTCCGCTTCCTGGCCGACCGCCGGCCCGAGGACGCCTGGCCGGCCGTCCCGGCGCGGCTGGCCACCCGGCTGAGCCGCGCCAACGGCGCCGGCTCCGCCGCCGCGGGGGAGCGGCGGTGAGCGCCCGCCACGCCGAGACCGCCGCCGCGGCGGCCTTCCCC
This sequence comes from Streptomonospora nanhaiensis, assembly GCF_013410565.1. Lineage (NCBI taxonomy): Bacteria > Bacillati > Actinomycetota > Actinomycetes > Streptosporangiales > Nocardiopsidaceae > Streptomonospora > Streptomonospora nanhaiensis. Next base: position 2,197,640 of record NZ_JACCFO010000001.1, on the reverse strand, counting down.
GGCATGGAGCTGGCCGAGGTGCGTGCGCGGGCCGAGCTGCAGACCCGCCGCGACCGCAAGTACCTCGTCCGCCGCGACGTGTTCCTCGCCTTCCTGGACCGGCTGGCCGACCAGGGGGACTGGTCCATCCTGCAGATCGGGGGGATGCGCCGGTTCCGCTACTCCTCGACCTACTTCGACACACCCGACCTGCTGACATTCCGCCAGCACCGCCAGGGCCGGCGCCGAAGATTCAAGGTCCGCACCCGCAGCTACCTCGACACCGGCGCCTGCACCTTCGAGGTCAAGCTGGAGGGCGCCCGCGACGCCACCGTCAAGCAGCGCAGGGAGCACCCCTTCGCCCTGCGCGACGAGTTGACCGACGACGCGCGCGCGTTCCTGGCCGAGGTGCTGCGCGCGGGCTACGGCGTGGACCCGCCGGGCGAGCTGATCCGCACCGCCGTCACCGCCTACTGGCGGCGCACCCTGGTGCAGCGCTCGGGCACCGCACGGATCACCTGCGACACCGGGCTGGTGTGCCGCTCGGAGGCCGCCGCCGTGGTGGCCGACCCCGGCTGGGTGGTGGTGGAGTGCAAGTCGGCGGGGCCGCCCACCGCCGCCGACGCGGTGCTGGCCGACCTGGGGGAGCGGCCCCGGCGCATCAGCAAGTACTGCCTGGCGGCGGCCGTGCTCCACCCGGGGTTGCGCGCCAACCCCTGGCGGCGGTCGCTGCGCGACTGGTTCGGCACCGAGGACGCGGAGTCGCCGCCGCTGCCACCCGCACGGCGCCGACCGGAGACGTCCCGCCCGCGCGCGGCCCCCGGCGCCAACGAGGCACCCGGCGTACCGGTTGCGCCCGCCGTACCCGCCGCTCCCTCCGAGGCGGGCGGACGCGCGGCCTGAGACGGCGTGGTCTGTGGCGGTGGTGGCGGCGGTGGTGATGGGTGCCTGGGGTGGGTGGTGGTCGGGTCGGTTGGCGGTGGCTGGGGTTGTGACGGGGGCGGCGGCGGGGGTTCGGGTCGGTGGTGATCGCGGTGCTCGGCGGTGGTCGGGCTCGGCGACGGGACGGCGACGGCGGCGGGTGTTCGGGCGGGTGGTGGTCTGGTCGGTCGGCGGTGGTCGGGGTTGTGACGGGGGCGGGTGGCCTGGGGTGGGCGGGCCTGTCGGCGGCCGCTCAAGCGGGCGCGGAGTCAGAGGGCGGGACGCGGGCTCTGGCGCCGCTGTTCCGACCGTTGACATACGGTCGGGAGAGACCCCTCATTCAGAAAACGGGACAAGTCAATCACGGAGTCGTTGAAATCTCACATGGTGAGACGAAAACGGTCTCTTTCATCACGAAATACGGCTGTGGTGCGCCTTTTTGAAGGGCAGAGCATTTTCGTCGGCCACGGAAACGGGCATTGACGACAAAAGGGTGTGGCGTGCGCCTCGGGTGTCTCATCATGCGGACACTGTGGCCTCATGGGACCGCTTTGGCGTCGTGACGGCCTCTTATGGCAGCGACAAAAGGGGCGACTCGCGATAAAGCGCCGCGCCCGGCCCAGACGATCTGCGGATTTGCGTCACCCGCTCCATTCAAGTTGGGCCCTCCCGCGCGGAAACGGGGGGCCATGGCCCCCGCCGTACGGGAGGGGTGTCCGCCTACACTCGGCCCCACCAGCCGCACCCCGACCGATTGACCGCCCCCGCCCGTCGCCACGCTGATCATCCGCCCACCTGGCCGATGACCGCGCGCCCGCACGCGCCTCGCGTCGGCGCCCCGATGCCGCCCCAACCACCCGCTTGGGGTACCGATGACCGCACGCCCGAGGCTCCGCTTGGCTTCGGCGCCCTCGTCGCAACCCGACCATCCGCCCCGCTGACCGCTGACCGCTGACCGCTGACCGACGGCCGGGCGCCCCCGTCCGCCCAACCCAGCCCGCTCCTGTCCGCACAACCCCGCCCGCGCCCGTCGCCCGACCCAGTGCGCCCCGGGTCTCAGCCTGCCGCTGCGGCGGTGTCGGCCAGCGCCCGGAACACCAGGGCCGTGGACGCCGCGCCCGGGTCCTCGTGGCCCTTGCTGCGCTCGCCCAGGTAGGACGCCCGGCCCTTGCGCGCCTGCAGCGGCTCCGTGGCCCGCGCGCCGTCCTCGGCGGCGGTGGCCGCGGCCTGCGCCGCCTCGGCCAGTGCCGCGCCGCGCTCGGCCGCGGCGGTGAACGCCTCGACGGCGGGGGTGTAGGCGTCGACCATGGTCTTGTCGCCGGGCTGGGCTCCGCCCAGCCTGCGGACCTCCTCCAGGCCCGCGGCAAGCGCGGCGGCGACCTCGGCCGGGTCGGCGCTCGCCCCGGTGAGCCGCTTGCCGGCCGCGCGCAGCGCGCTGCCGTACAGCGGGCCCGACGCCCCGCCCACCTTCGAGACCAGGGTGGTACCGGCCTTGACCAGCACCGCGCCCACCGTTTCCGGCTGGAGGGCCTCCACCGCCTCGGCCGCGGCCGCGAAGCCCCGGTTCAGGTTGGCCCCGTGGTCGCCGTCGCCGATCGCGGCGTCCAGGTCGCTCAGGTGCTCGCGGTTCTTCTCGACGGCCACGGCCACGGCCCGCACCCACGCGCGGGCGAGTTCGATGTCCACCGGTGGCTCCCTTCCCTTCGGATCCCTTCGGACTTCCCTTCGGACCTTCGAGTCCGGCCTCGGTGCTGCCGGCACCGGGGCGCCGCCCGCCTCGGGCGCGCCCCGCACCGCCACCCTGCCCCATCGCGCCCCGCCCGCACCGGCCGGGGCACCCGCTCACATGCCCCAGCGCAGCCCGGGCGTGCTCACCGGGGCGTCCCACAGCGCCAGCATCTCCGGGTCGGCGCCGCACAGCGTGATCGAGCAGCCCGCCATGTCCAGGCTGGTGACGTAGTCGCCCACCAGGCTGCGGGAGATCCGCACGCCGCGCTCGCCCAGCAGCCGGGCGACCTCGCCGTAGACCAGGTACAGCTCGCTCAGCGGCGTGCCACCCAGACCGTTGACCAGGGCGATCACCTCTTCACCGGCCGCCGGGGCGCGGTCCTGGAGGATCGCCTCGACCATGTCGGCGACGATCTCGCGGGCCGGGCGCAGCCGCTCGCGGCGGCGGCCGGGCTCGCCGTGGATGCCCACGCCCACCTCGATCTCGTCGGCGGGAAGGTCGAACCCGGGGCGCCCGGACGCGGGCGTGGTGCCGGCGGTCAGCGCCACCGCGAAGGACCGCGACGCGGCGTTGACCCGGCGGCCGACCTCGGCGACCGCCTCCAGGGAGTCGCCGCGCACCGCCGCGGCGCCCGCGATCTTCTCGACCAGCAGCGTGGCGCCGGTGCCCCGGCGGCCCGCGGTGAACGTGGAGTCCTGGACCGCGACGTCGTCGTCCACCAGCACGGTCTCGACCCGCACGCCCTCGTCGCCGGCCAGTTCGGCGGCGAGGTCGAAGTTCATGACGTCACCGGTGTAGTTCTTGACCACCAGCACCACGCCCGCGCCGGAGTCGGCCGCGCGCACCGCCGCCACCACCTGGTCGGGCACCGGGGAGGTGAAGACCTCGCCGGGGCAGGCGGCGTCCAGCATGCCCTCGCCCACGAACCCGGTGTGCAGCGGCTCGTGGCCCGACCCGCCGCCCGAGACCAGCCCCACCTTGCCGGGGACCGCACCCCGGGCGCGGGTCACCACACGGTTCTCCAGGTCCACCGCCAGGTCCGGATGGGCGGCGGCGAACCCGGCCAGCGCGTCGGTGAGGTAGGTGTCGGCGGAGTTGAGGAACTTCTTCATGTCGGGCTCCCGCGGTCTGCGAAGGCGGTGACGCGCGTCACGGCGTGCGCGCCGATCAGTAGCCTAGGGGCCATGGAGACCAAGGACACGGCCGTGGGGGTCGTTCTCGTGTCGCACAGCGCCAGACTCGCCCAAGGACTGAGCGAGCTGATCGACCAGCTCGGATCGGCGGGCGGGCGCGTCTTCTGCGCCGGGGGCACCGACGACGGCGGGATCGGCACCTCCTACGAGCGCATCGCGGCCGCCGTCGCCGAGGCGGACTCCGGCGCGGGCGTGGTGGTGCTGCCCGACATCGGCAGCGCCGTGCTCACGGCGCGCATGGTGCTGGAGGACGACCCGCGCGACGACGTGGTGCTGGTCGACGCCCCGTTCGTGGAGGGCGCGGTGGCCGCCGCGGTCACGGCCGGCACCGGGGCCGACCTCGCCGCCGTCGTCAGCGCCGCGCGCGAGGCCCGCCAGGCGGCCAAGATCCCCGACTGAGGCCGCCGCGGGTCCCGGCGAAGCCCGGCGCGTGGTCGGAGCCCGGGAGCGCGGTCGGAGTCCCGAAGTCTCGGAGTCCCAAAACCTCGGAGCCCCCGAACCCCGAAACCGCGAACCCCGAACCCCGAACCCCGAAGCGTGGTCGCAGCGTCGGCGCGCCCGGGGCGGCGCCTGTGGACAGCCGCGAAAACCCCTTGTGCGGGCCCATATCCTGGGGGTTGGTATGAAAACACCGCCCGCGGCCGTCCCCGGCGCCCACCTCCGTGACCTCCGCGAACGCCTCTCCCCGCTGATGCTGGCCGACCGGCACCGGCTGCGCCGGCGTATCGACGGCCTCCAGAAGGTCCGCGACGACCGCAAACGCGCCGACATCAGCGCCCGCATCGCGGCCGAGATCGACACCGCCCAGGCGCGCGTCGACCGCCGCGCCGCCGCCGTACCCCGCATCACCTACCCCGAGGACCTGCCGGTCAGCCGGCGCAAGGACGACATCGCCGCCGCCATCCGCGACCACCAGGTCGTGATCGTCGCCGGCGAGACCGGCTCGGGCAAGACCACCCAGCTGCCCAAGATCTGCCTGGAGCTGGGCCGGGGCGTGCGCGGCGCCATCGGCCACACCCAGCCCCGCCGGCTGGCCGCGCGCACCGTCGCCGAGCGCATCGCCGAGGAGCTGGACTCCCCGCTCGGCGAGGCCGTGGGCTACAAGGTCCGCTTCACCGACCGCTCCGGCGACGACACCCTCGTCAAGCTGATGACCGACGGCATCCTGCTGGCCGAGATCCAGCAGGACCGCATGCTGCGCCAGTACGACACCCTGATCATCGACGAGGCCCACGAGCGCAGCCTCAACATCGACTTCCTGCTGGGCTACGTCAAGCAGCTGCTGCCGCGCCGCCCCGAACTGAAGGTCGTCATCACCTCGGCCACCATCGACCCCGAGCGGTTCTCCCGGCACTTCGACAACGCCCCCATCGTCGAGGTCTCCGGCCGCACCTACCCGGTCGAGGTCCGCTACCGCCCCATCGACGAGGACGCCGACGAGGACCAGGTCCAGGCCATCTGCGCGGCCGTGGCCGAACTTCAGGGCGAGGGCCCCGGCGACATCCTCGTCTTCCTCAGCGGCGAGCGCGAGATCCGCGACACCGCCGACGCCCTGGCCAAGCAGCGGCTGCGCGACACCGAGATCCTGCCGCTGTTCGCCCGGCTGTCGGCGGCCGAGCAGCACCGCGTGTTCGCGCCGCACCGCGGCCGCCGCGTGGTCCTGGCCACCAACGTCGCCGAGACCTCGCTGACCGTGCCCGGCATCCGCTACGTGGTCGACCCCGGCACCGCGCGCATCTCCCGCTACAGCCACCGCACCAAGGTGCAGCGGCTGCCCATCGAGCCCGTCTCCCAGGCGTCGGCCAACCAGCGCAAGGGGCGCTGCGGCCGCGTCGCCGAGGGCATCTGCATCCGGCTGTACTCCGAGGAGGACTTCCTCTCCCGCCCGGAGTTCACCGACCCCGAGATCCTGCGCACCAACCTCGCCTCGGTCATCCTGCAGATGGCCTCGCTGGGCCTGGGCGACATCGCCGCCTTCCCCTTTGTGGAGGGCCCCGACCGCCGCCAGATCAAGGACGGCGTCAACCTGCTGCAGGAGCTGGGCGCGCTGGACCCCGGCGAACCCGACCCCGGCAAGGGCCTGACCCCGCTGGGCCGGCGCCTGGCGCAGCTGCCCATCGACCCCCGGCTGGGCCGCATGGTGCTGGAGGCCCAGGACAACGGCTGCGTGCGCGAGGTCATGATCATCGCGGCGGCGCTGTCCATCCAGGACCCCCGCGAGCGCCCCGCCGACAAGCAGCAGGCCGCCGACGAGTTCCACGCCCGCTTCGCCGACAAGGACTCCGACTTCCTGGCCTACCTCAACCTGTGGAACTACCTGCAGGAGCGCCAGCGGGAGCTGTCGGGCAGCCGGTTCCGCCGGCTGTGCCGCGACGAGTACCTCAACTACCTGCGGGTCCGCGAGTGGCAGGACATCTACGGCCAGCTCAAGCAGACCGTCAAGGCCATGGGCGTCACGCTCAACAGCACCGCGCCCAACCCGCGCGAGGTCCACGTGTCGCTGCTGTCGGGCCTGCTGTCCCACGTCGGGCTCAAGGACCCCGAGAAGCACGAGTACCTGGGCGGCCGGGGTGCCCGGTTCGCCGTCTTCCCCGGCTCGGCGCTGTTCAAGCGGCAGCCGCGCTACGTCATGGCCGCCGAGCTGGTCGAGACCTCCCGGCTGTGGGCCCGCATGGTCGCCCGCATCGAGCCCGAGTGGGCCGAGCGGCTGGCCGGCCACATCGTCAAGCGCAGCTACAGCGAGCCCCACTGGGAGAAGAACCGCGGCGCCGTCATGGCCTATGAGCGGGTCACCCTCTACGGCGTGCCGATCGTGGCCCAGCGCAAGGTCAACTACGGCTCCATCGACCCCGAGGTCTCGCGCGAGCTGTTCATCCGGCACGCCCTGGTCGAGGGCGACTGGACCACCGGCCACCGGTTCTTCCACGACAACCGGCGGCTGCTGGAGGAGGTCGAGGACCTCGAACACCGCGCCCGCCGGCGCGACATCCTCGTCGACGACGAAACCCTGTTCCGCTTCTACGACGAACGCGTGGGCGCCGAGGCGGTGTCGGCCGCGCACTTCGACACCTGGTGGAAGCGCGCCCGCCGCGCCGACCCCGACCTGCTCAGCTTCGAGAAGTCGATGCTGATCAACGAGGGCTCCGACGAGGTCAGCGAGGAGGACTACCCCGACGTCTGGCGCCAGGGCGACCACTCCTTCGCGCTGAGCTACCAGTTCGAGCCCGGCGCCCAGGCCGACGGCGTCACCGTCACCGTCCCGCTGACCGTGCTCAACCAGGTCGGCGAGGACGGCTTCGACTGGCAGATCCCCGGCCTGCGCCAGGACCTGGTCACCGCGCTGATCCGGTCCCTGCCCAAACCCCTGCGGCGCAACTTCGTGCCCGTGCCCGACCACGCCCGCGCGGTGCTGAAGACCCTCACCCCCTACACCGAGCCCCTGGTCGACGCCCTCGCCCGCGAACTGGGCCGGATGAGCGGCGAGCGGATCTCCCCGGCCGACTTCGACCCCTCCCGGGTGCCCGACCACCTGCGCATGACCTTCCGCGCCGTCGACACCCGCGGCCGCACCCTCGCCGAGGAGAAGGACCTCGCCGCGCTGCGCGCCCGCCTCAAGCCCACCCTGCAGAAGGCGATCTCGGCCGAGGCCCGCGACCTGGAGCGCACCGGCCTGACCGCCTGGGACTTCGGCCCGCTGGAGCGGGTCTTCGAACGCCGCTCCGCCGGCTTCGCCGTCAAGGGCTACCCCGCCTTCGTCGACCGCGGCGCCGCCGTGGACGTCCGGCTGTTCGACACCGAGGCCGAGCAGCGCCACGCCATGTGGGCGGGTGTGCGGCGGCTGCTGCTGCTCCAGGTGCCCTCGCCGGTGGCCGTGGTGCAGCGCGGCCTGGACAACCGCACCAAGCTCGCGCTCAGCCACAACCCCCACGGCGGGGTGCCGGCGCTGTTCCAGGACTGCCTGGAGTGCGCCGCCGACTCCCTCATGGCCGACCGCGGCGGGCTGGCGGCGCTCACCTCCGCCGACGGCGCGGCCTGGGACCCCGACGCCTTCGCCGCACTGCGCGAGCACGTGCGGGCCGAACTCGCCGACACCCTCGCCGAGGCCGTCGACCGCACCGCCCGGGTGCTGGCCGCGTCGCACGAGCTGGGCCGCAGGCTCCGGGGCACCACCAGCCTGGCCGTGCTGCCCTCGCTCAACGACATCCAGGGCCAGCTCGCCGGCCTGATCCGGCCCGGGTTCGTCACCGACGCCGGGCTGGCCCGGCTCGCGCACCTGCACCGCTACCTGCGGGCGGTCGACCTCCGGCTGACCAAGCTGCCCGACAACCCCCGCCGCGACCAGGTCAACATGGCCAAGGTCGAGCAGATGCGCCAGGCCCGCGAGCACCTGCTGGCCGCGCTGCCGCCCGGCCGCGAGCACGACCCCGACGTCCGCGAGATCCGCTGGATGCTGGAGGAGTTCCGCGTCAGCCTGTTCGCCCAGGAACTCGGCACCGCCCACCCCGTCTCCGAGAAGCGCATCCTGCGCGCGATCGAGGCCGCCAAGGGCTGACCCCGGGGCACGGCGCCGCGCCGGGCATAATGGGGCGCCGCCGGCGGGCCGTCCGCGCGGCCTCCTCCGCCGCAGGAGTGCGTCCGCGCTCGGCGGGGAATGACCCCGGCTGACCTGCCGCGACGAACGGACGGAAGAACCACCATGAGCGACCCGCGCCTGCTGTGGATCGGCACCTACACCGCCGCCACCGACCCCCGCGCGGCCGGGGTCGGGGTGTACCGCGCGTGGCTCGACCCCGCCACCGGCGCGCTGAGCGGCGGCGAGCCCGCCGCCGCCGCGTCCAGCCCGTCCTTCCTGGCCGTCCACCCGCACCACCCCGAGCGGTTCTACGCGGTCAACGAGCGCGCCGAGGGCACGGTCTCCGGGTTCGGCTCCGAGGCCGCGGTCCTGCGCTCGCTGGGGTCGGCCGGCACCTGCGGCGGCCTGCCCTGCCACGTCCTCGTCCACCCCGCCGGCCGCCACATCGTGGCCTGCGACTACGCCGACGGCCGCGTCAGCGTGCACCGCCTGCTGCCCTGCGGCGCGCCCGAGGAGCCGCTGGCCGTGCTGCGCGGCAGCGGCAGCGGCCCCGTCCGGGGCCGCCAGGACGGTCCGCACGCCCACTCCTCGGCCCTGGCCCCCGGCGGCGAGTACCTGCTCGTGGCCGACCTGGGCGCCGACGTCCTGCGCCGCTACCGCTTCGACGCCGACGCGGCCGACCCCGTCTCCGACCCGGGCACCGCGATCCACCTCGAACCGGGCACCGGCCCCCGCCACATGGCGGTGCACCCCAGCGGCCACATCTACGTCGTGGGCGAGCTGGACGCCCGGGTGCACGTGCTGGTCTGGGACCCCGCCTCGGCCACCGCCCGCGAGACCGCCGTGCTGCCCGCGGGCGCCGACCCCGCCGGCCTGCCGTCCGAGATCGCCCTCAGCGCCGACGCGTCGCGCCTGTACGTGGCCAACCGCGGCCCCGACACCGTCACCGCCTTCGAGGTCACCGACGGCGGCGCCGGGCTGCGGCGTCTCGCCGAGGTCCCCTGCGGCGGCACCTGGCCCCGGCACTTCGCCCTGGCGGGGGAGTGGCTGATCGTGGCCAACCAGCAGTCGGCCGAACTGACGGTGCTGCGCCTGGACGGCTCCGGCGTGCCCCAGCCCACGCCGCACCGGCTGAGCGTGCCCGACCCCGCCTGCGTGCTGCCCGCCTGACACCGGGCCCGTGACCGCCGCCACCCGGCCCGGCCACGGGGCCGCGCGGGGCCATCACCGACAATGGAGGGGGGCGCCCGTGCGAACAGGGCGCCGTGAGAGCGTGGAGAGGACCAGACACCCATGCCCGACATCCCCCAGCGGCGGGTCCGCTACCGGGGCCTGACGGCCCGCGACATCGCGCTCATCGGGATCTTCGCCGCCCTGCTGGCCGTGCTCAGCATGCCCTTCGCCATCCCGGTCGGCCCGGTGCCCATCACCCTGCAGACCCTCGGCGTGATGCTGGCGCCCAGCCTGCTCGGCGCCAAGCGCGGCACCCTGGCGGTGCTCACCTTCCTGGCGCTCACCCTCGCCGGGCTGCCGCTGCTGCCCGGCGGGCGCGGCGGCGTGGCGCCCTTCCTCGGCCCCACCGGCGGCTACCTGCTCGGCTGGGTCGTCGGCGCCCTGGTCATCGGGCTGCTCGTGCAGCTGATGCTGCCGCGCTACCGCTTCTGGGCCGGCGTGGGCGCCAACATCGCCGGCGGCATCGGCGTCGTCTACCTCGTCGGGGTGCCCTGGAGCGCCGTCGCCCTGGGCGACGAGATGCTCGCCGCCCTGCTCGGCGTGGGCGTCTTCCTGCCCGGCGACCTCGCCAAGGCCGTGGCCGCCGCCGCCGTCGCCGCGGCCGTGCACCGCGCCTACCCCGTGCCCCCCGCCGGCCGCCCGGTGGCGGTGGGCGCCGAGGACGACGCCGGATGACCCTGCGGCTGGAGGGCGTGGGCCACGCCTACGCGGGCCGGCCGGTGCTGCGCGACATCACGCTGGAGCTGGCCGAGCACCGCATCGGGATCATCGGCGCCAACGGGTCGGGCAAGTCCACCCTGGCCCGCACCCTCAACGGACTCGTGGTGCCCGACTCCGGCCGGGTGCTCCTCGACGGGCTGGACACCCGCCGGCACGCGCGCGAGATCCGGCGGCGCGTCGGGTTCGTCTTCTCCGACCCCGCCGCGCAGATCGTCATGCCCACGGTCGCCGAGGACGTCGCCATCGGCCTGCGCCGCAGCGGGCTCAGCGGCGCCGAGATCGACGCGCGGGTCGCGGCGGTCCTGGAGCGGCACGGCCTGGCCGGGCACCGCGACCACCCCGCCCACCTGCTCTCCGGCGGCCAGCGGCAGATGCTCGCCCTGGCCTCGGTGCTGGTCACCGAGCCCGAGGTGCTGGTGTGCGACGAACCCACCACCCTGCTGGACCTGCGCAACACCGCGGTCATCGAGGACACCCTGCGCGCGCTGCCCCAGCAGGTCGTGCTGCTCACCCACCACCTGGACAGCCTGGCCGACTTCGACCGGGTTCTGGTCATGGACGAGGGGCGGGTCGTCTTCGACGGCGCGCCCGCCGACGCCGCGGCGCACTACACCGCCCTCATGCGCGCCGGCGCGGCCGCCGCCGCGCCGGAGGAGGGCCGCCCGGAGGCGCGGCCGTGACCGCCGCGCCGGCGGCGGCCGGGCTGTACGCGCCCGGCGACTCCTGGCTGCACCGCGCCCCGGCCGGCGCCAAGCTGGCGGCGCTGGTGGCGGCGGTGAGCGCGGTCGTGGCCGCCGCGAACCTCCCCGCCGCCCTCGCCGCGGCCGGGGCCGGGGCCGCGCTGTACCCGCTGTGCGGCCTGGGGGTGCGTCCGATCTGGCGCACCCTGCGGGCGCTGGCGCCCTTCCTCGTCCTCATCGCGCTGTTCCAGCTCCTGGCCGGCGACGCCTGGGCCGCCGCGCGGCTGTGCGCCCAGCTCGCCGGCGCCGTGCTGCTGTCGGGGCTGGTCACCGCGACCACGCGGGTCAGCGCGATGCTCGCCCTCTTCGAGCGGCTGGCCCGGCCCCTGACGGTGTTCGGCGCCGACCCCCGGCGGGTGGGCCTGGTGCTGGCGCTGACCATCCGGTGCATCCCCATGGTGGCGGAGTCCTGGCGCGCCTCGCGCGAGGCGTACATCGCCCGGGGCCTGCGCGGCCGCCCGCACGTGCTCGTGGTGCCGGTGGTGGTGGGGCTGCTGCGCTCGGCCGAGGCCATGGGCGAGGCGCTGACCGCGCGCGGCATCGACTGACGCGCGCCCCGCCCGCCGCCCGCGTACGGGCCGGGCGGAACCGGCCGGACACGCCCTGGCTAGGGTGGAAGCGCCCCGCCACCGGGGCCGCGGCAGGAGGGAGAGCGCACACCACCATGATCGATCTGCGTTCGGACACCGTCACCCGCCCCACCCCCGGCATGCGCCGGGCCATGGCCGAGGCCGAGGTCGGCGACGACGTGTTCGGTGAGGACCCCACCGTCCGGCGGCTGGAGGAGGAGACCGCCGCGCTGCTGGGCAAGGAGGCCGCCCTGTACGTGCCCTCCGGGCACATGTCCAACCAGCTGGCCGTCTACGCCTCCACCGAGAGCGGCGACGAGGTCTGGGCCCACCGCGACGCCCACGTGGTGGCCAACGAGCAGGGCGCGCTGGCCGTCCTGGCGCGGGTGCAGCCGCGCGTGTACGACTCCCCCGACGCCTACCCCGACGACGCGCTGCTGGAGGCGTGGATCCGCGGCGCCGACGACATCCACCGCGCCCGCCCCCGCCTGGTCTGCCTGGAGAACACCTTCACCGGCCGCGTCGTGCCGCGCGAGCGGCAGTTGCGCGTTGCCCGCTTCACCCGCGAGCACGGGATGCGCCTGCACCTGGACGGCGCCCGGCTGTGGAACGCCGCCGTCGCCCAGGGGCTGGCGCCCGAGGCGGTCGCCGAGGGCGCCGACACGGTGTCGGTGTGCTTCTCCAAGGGCCTGGGCGCCCCCGTGGGCTCGGCCCTGGCCGGCGACGCCGAAACCGTCGCCGCCGCGCGGCGCGCCCGCAAGCTGCTGGGCGGCGGCATGCGCCAGGCCGGGATCATCGCCGCCGGAGCGCTCTACGCCCTGCGCCACCACGTCGACCGGCTCGCCGAGGACCACGCCCGCGCCGAGCGGCTGGCCGCGGGCGCCGCCGAGGTCCCCGGCCTGCGCGCCGAGGCCCGCACCAACATGGTGGTGCTCACCGCGCCGCGCGGCCGGGCGCACCGGCTCGCCGGCCTGCTCGCCGACGAGGGGGTCGGCTCGGTCGTGCTCGGCGCCGACCGGCTGCGGCTGGTGGTGCACCTGGACATCACCGACGCCGACATCGACGACGCCGTCGCCGGGATCGCCAAGGCCGCCGCCGCGCTCTGAGGGCGCGGGGCGGCCCCGCGGGCGGCCGCCGGGGCGCACGCCGCCCCGGCCGCCGCGCCGCGCGGCCGGCCGCTCAGCCGACCTCGGCCGCCGGCAGGTCCACCAGCCGCGCCAGGGCCAGGCGGTGCCGGTCGGCGGTGCCCAGCGCGATGGCGTCGCTCTTGGCCCGCTTGAGGTACAGGTGCGCCGGATGCTCCCAGGTGAACCCGATACCGCCGTGCAGCTGCACCGCCTCCTCGGCGGCCTTGACCGCCACCCCCGACACGAACGCCTGGGCCAGCGCCGCGTTCAGCTCCGCCTCGCGGGCGGCCTCGGCGTCGCCGGGGTCCTGCCGCGCGGCAGCCGCCGCGCTGGCCGCGCCGCGCACCACCGCCCGCGCCTGGGACACGGCCACCCACAGGTCGGCCAGCCGGTGCTTGACCGCCTGGAAGGACCCGATGGGCCGGCCGAACTGGTGGCGGGTCTTGGCGTAGGCCACCGTGGTCTCCAGCGCCCACTCGGCCACACCCAGCTGCTCGGCCGACAGCAGGGCCGCCCCGGCCGTCAGCGCGCGCCGCAGCGCCCGGCCGGCGGCCTCGCCGGAGGCCACCCGCCGCGCCGCCGACGCGGTGAACGCGACCTCGGCCAGCGGCCGGGTGAGGTCCAGGCTCACCACGGGCGACACCCGCGCGGCCGCGGCCTCCACCACGTAGAGCCCCGGACCGTCGGGGCCGACCGCCGGGACCACCAGCACGTCGGCGGTCACGGCGTCGACCACGCCGGTGACCGTGCCGCTCAGCGCGCCGTCCTCGGCGCGCACCGCCTCGGGGAAGGCCGCGCCCGGGGGAGTGGCCAGCGGCACCGCCAGCGCCGCCACGGCCTCGCCCGAGGCCAGCGCGGCGATGTCGCCCTCGGCCTCGGCGCCGGCCTCCAGCAGCGCGGTGGTGGCCAGCACGGCGCTGCCCAGGAACGGCACGGGCGCCACGCACCGGCCCAGCTCCTCGGCGACCACGGCCGACTCCCGCAGGCCGGCGCCCGCGCCGCCCAGCTCCTCGGCCACCGGCAGCCCCGCCACGCCGATGCCGGCCAGCTCCTTCCACAGCGCGGTGTCGGTGACCTGGTCGCCCTCCACGCGCGCCAGCACCGCCTCGGGCGGGCTCTTGTCCTCCAGCAGCGAGCGCACGCTGGCCCGCAGCTCCTGTTCGACCTCGGTGTAGAGCAGGTCCAGACGCTTCTCGCTCACTTGGGCAGGTCCTTCCACGCGACGTCCTTGTCCACCCGGATCTCCCCGGGCAGGCCCAGGACCCGCTCGGCGATGATGTTGCGCAGGATCTCGGAGGTCCCGCCCTCGATGGAGTTGCCCTTGCTGCGCAGGTAGTGGAACCCCGGCGAGCGCGCGGCCAGCGACACCCCCTCGGGGCGGCGGAAGGTCCAGTCGTCGTAGAGCATGCCCTCCTCGCCCAGCAGCTCCAGCTCCAGCCCGGAGATCTCCTGGTTGAGCCGCGAGAAGGCGAACTTGGCCGCCGATCCCTCCGGCCCCGGCTGGCCCACCGCCAGCTGCTGGCGCAGCCGCTCCTTGGTCAGCCGCGCCGCCTCGGCCTCCACCCACAGCCGCAGCAGGGCGTCGTGCAGGCCGGGGGTGCGCAGCTCGGGCCGCGTGCGCCAGATGTGCGCGGCGACGGCGATGAGCCCGCCCTCGCGCGGCTCGGGGTGGCCGCCGATGGCGACCCGCTCGTTCATCAGCGTGGTCTGGGCCACCCGCCAGCCCTCGCCCTCGGCGCCGAGCCGCTGGGAGTCGGGGATGCGGACGTCGGTCAGGTAAACCTCGTTGAACTCCGCCTCGCCGGTGAGCTGGCGCAGCGGCCGGACCTCCACCCCATCGGCGGACATGTCGCAGATGAAGTAGGTCATGCCCTTGTGCTTGGGCACGTCGGGGTCGGTGCGGGTGACCAGGATCGCGAAGTGCGCCCGGTGCGCCAGGGAGGTCCACACCTTCTGCCCGTTGACGACCCAGGTGTCACCGTCGCGCACCGCCCGGGTGCCCAGGGCCGCGAGGTCGGAGCCGGCGCCGGGCTCGCTGAAGAGCTGGCACCAGACCTCCTCGCCGGTGTAGAGCGGCTTGAGGTAGCGGGCGCGCTGCTCGGGCGTGCCGAAGGCCAGGATGGTCGGCGCCGCCATGCCCAGGCCGATGACGAGCCCCTCGCGGCCGGTGGGGACGAACCCGAGGCGCTCGAACTCCTGGTCGACGACGGCCTGCAGGGAGCGGGGCGCGCCCAGGCCGCCCTCGCCCTCGGGGAAGTGCACCCAGGCCAGCCCGGCGTCGAAGCGGGCGGCCAGGAACTCGCGCTGGTCGGTGGTCGCGGGGTCGTGTGTCTCGACGAGGGCGGCGACCCGCCGCCGCAGTGCGGGCGCGTCGAGCGACGCGCCCGCGGGGGCCGTTGTCATGGAACCTCCGAACTGAGGGTCAGGCGGGGGGTGGGGTGCGGCCGCGGCGGCCGGGTCAGTCGCGCGGGCCGCCGGCGACGTAGATGACCTGGCCGGAGACGAACCCGGCCTCCTCGCTGGTGAGGAAGGAGACGGTGGCGGCGATGTCCTCGGGCCGGCCGGTGCGCCGGACGGGGATCTGGGCCGCGGCGGCGGCCTTGAACTCCTCGAAGTCCATGCCCACGCGCTCGGCCGTGGCGCGGGTCATGTCGGTCTCGATGAACCCGGGCGCCACGGCGTTGGCGGTCACGCCGAACTTGCCCAGTTCGATGGCGATGGTCTTGGTGAAGCCCTGGAGGCCGGCCTTGGCGGTGGCGTAGTTGGCCTGCCCGCGGTTGCCCAGCGCCGAGGTGCTCGACAGGGAGACGACGCGGCCCCAGCCCTGGGCGGTCATGTGCTCCTGGACGGCGCGGGTCATCAGGAACGAGCCGCGCAGGTGCACCTGCATGACGGTGTCCCAGTCGTCCTCCGACATCTTGAACAGCAGGTTGTCGCGGATGACCCCGGCGTTGTTGACGAGGATGGTCGGCGGGCCCAGGCGCTCGGCGACCAGCGCCACGGCCGCCGCCACCTGCCCGGGGTCGCTGACGTCGGCGCCCACCGCCAGGGCCGTGCCGCCGTCGGCGGTGATCCGGTCGACGGTGGCCTGGGCGTCGCTCTCCTTCAGGTCGACGACGGCCACGGCGCGGCCGTCGGCGGCCAGCCTGCGCGCCGTGGCCGCGCCGATGCCGCGGGCGGCCCCGGTGACGATCGCGACGCGACGGGTTTCTGACATTGGCTACCTCCGAGGGGGTGGTCCAGGACACATCGAGCCGATCCTATCCACTCATACCGACCAGGTGGTATGTGGGGTGGTCCCGGGCGCGGCGCGGCGGCCGCGCGCCCCTGCGCCTCCGCGCCGCCCCCGCCCCGGCGCGGACCGAGTCCGAAACGAGTCCCCGCCCGGCCCACGGCGGTGCGCTGGACGTACTAGCGTGGTCGACCGGGCCCCACCCCGCAGCGGGCACCCCTCGGGCCCCGGTTCCCCGTCCGCTCGTGCGGTCCTCCCCGACCCCGGCCGAAACGAGGCGCTGCGTTGTTCGACGCCCACCTCCACATCATCGACCCGCGCTTCGCGCTGCCCGGCAACGACGGGTACCGACCCGACCCGTTCACCGTCGACGACTACCGCGCCCACGCCGAGGCGCTGGGGGTCACCGGCGGCGCCGTGGTCGCCGGGTCGTTCAACGGCACCGAGCAGGACTACCTGATCGCCGCGCTGCGCGAGCTGGGGCCCGCCTTCGTGGGCGTCGCCCAGCTGCCGCCCGAGACCTCCGACTCCCACCTGCGCGACCTGCACGCCGCCGGGGTCCGCGCGCTGCGCATCAACCTGGTCCGCGGCCCGGCCGGCGACCTGGACGCCCTGGTCCAGCTCGGCATGCGCGCCGCCGAACTGCTCAACTGGCCCACCGAGCTCTACGTCGACGCCCGCGACCTGCGCCGCCTGGCCCCCCGCATCGCGCCGCTGCCCCGCGTGAGCGTGGACCACCTCGGCCTCAGCCAGGAGGGCCTGCCCGCCCTGCTGGCGCTGGTGGGCACCGGCGCCCGCGTCAAGGCGACCGGTTTCGGCCGCGGCGACCTCGACGTGCCCGAGGCCCTGCGCGCCATCGCCGAGGTCAACCCCGGCGCCCTGATGGCCGGCACCGACCTGCCCTCCACCCGGGCGCCCCGGCCCTTCGACCCCGCCGACCTGCGGCTCATCGCCGACACCCTCGGCGCCGCCGCCGATCGGGTGTTCACCGCCAACGCGCTCGACTTCTACGGGATCGCCGAGACCGGCGAGCGGTAGGTCCGGCGCGGGCCCCGTGCGCGCGGCCGCCGCGCGGTGTCGGGAGCCGGCAGGCGGCGGCAGGGGGCGGCCCCCCGCGCCCGGGGTGGTGCGTCCACCACATCCCCGGTAGAGCGGGCCGGTCAATCCACGCGGCGCCGGGGAAAGCGCGTTGCGCGGCGATAGGGTGACGCAGTGACGAAGCCCCGGCGGCACGGCGCGGCGACCGCGACCGGGCAACGGCCCGGCGCGCTCCACCGGGCGATCACTCCTCGGCCACCGCGTGTTGGCCGGGAGCGGTGAGGCTTGAAGACAGGCCCCACGAGGACCGAGTGGAAAGAGGCGGTGGCCATGTCGCTCGTCGGCACCGCGGCACACCGGGCGCCCGATCCGGCCGCGCGGCGCCGCGGCCCTGTCCGCGCCCCGGCGCAGCCCGCCCGGGCGCACATCCGGGGTGACCGGCGGTGATCGTCGTCGCCCACCGCGGCGCCTCGGCGTACGCGCCCGAGAACACCCTGGCGGCCCTGCGCGCCGCCCGCGAGCGCGGCGCCGACATGGCCGAGATCGACGTCCGCCCGACGGCCGACGGCGCGTTCGTCGTCATGCACGACTCCACCCTGCGCCGCACCACCGACGTCGCCGACGTCTTCCCCGAGCGCCGCACCTTCAACGTCGCCGACTTCACCCTCGCCGAGATCCGCCGCCTCGACGCCGGCGCCTGGTTCGGCCCCGGCTTCGCCGGTGAGCGCGTCCCCACCCTGCACGAGAGCCTGGAGGTCCTGCGCGAGGAGGGCCTGGGCGCGCTGGTGGAGCTGAAGGTGCACCGCCGCGACCGCGACCGGGCCATGGCCCGCCGCCTGGCCGAGGAGCTGAGCACCGACCCGCACTGGCGCGAGGCCGGGGCCGAGGGGCGGCTCATCCTGCAGAGCTTCGACTGGGTCATGCTGCGCGAGATCGCCGCCGCCGCCCCCGCGCTGCACACCGCCGCGCTGGGCAAGACCTACGGGCGGCTCGGCCTGCGCCGGATCGCCCAGTACGCGCGCTTGATCAACCCGCACCACCTGCGGGTGTCAGCGCCCTATGTGCGCCACGCCCACGCCCAGGGGCTGGCGATGTTCGGCTGGACCGCCAACAACGACCAGGCCATCCGCCGCCTCATCCGCGACGGGGTGGACGGGATCATCACCGACTACCCCGACCGCGTCCACCGTACGCTGCTCGCCGCCTGACCGAGGCGCCTTCGCCGCGCCACCGGGCCGCCCACCCGCGCGGACGGCCCCGCGCCCGCCGCCGACCACGTACCCGATTGCCCAACGTTTCTGCAGGTCCGACCGGTCTTTCATGATCTGCGGCAGAAACTCTGCGGGCAACTCAACGCTTTCACTGAAGTCCCGGGCACGGGTGCCCTAGGATGCCTGCATGCGGTGAATGCACGTGCATTTGGTTCCTGCGCGACATCCGCTCCCGATGCTGCGGCAGCCGGCCGGACCGGCTCTGGGGCCCGATGAAGACGACTGCGAGGGGATCGCGGTGACCGGACAACCAGCCCGCGAATCGATGGGAAGACTGGACGACGGCGACTGTTCGGGGCCGTTCGCGGCACCCTCTCCACGGGCGTGGTGGTCGTCCGTCCTGCTGAACGGCGCCCCCGACCACAACGGCCGTGCGCGGGCACCGCACGCCGACCACCTCTTCTTCCGCCTGGAGGCCGAGCCCGCCGCACCGGCGGCCGCCCGCGAGATCGCCGTCGGCGTCCTGCGCGAGTGGCGCATGGGCGCGCTGGTGGCCGACGTCGAACTCGTGGTCTCCGAACTCGTGACCAACGCCCTGCGCCACGGCCGCCCCTCCGCGCGCCCGGCCGCCCTCGACGACCCCATCCGCATGGGCCTGCTGCGGCGCGGCGGCGAGTTCGTCTGCGCCGTCTGGGACCGCGGTGAGCGCATGCCGATCCCCCGCGAACCCGACCTCCGGCTGGAGAACGGCCGCGGACTGCACCTTGTGGCGTGTTTCTGCCGCGCCTGGGGTGTCCTTCCCGTCCTGCCCCAGGGGAAGTACGTCTGGGCGAGTTTCCACTGACCACCGTCCGCCCGCACACCCCCGGGCGGCCCCGGACCACCCTCCGCGCCGGCGCCGGACGCGCGCTTCGGCGCCCGTTCGGGGTGCCGCTGATCGAGTTGTCGGTCCAATCGGCGATATCGTGGGCTTGCGTGGGTATGCCATGCGGCGCGGCGGTCCCCGGCGGGTTCCGCCGGAGTGGAGCAGGGAGGCACCGGCAGTGGACATTGCTCGTCTGAAGAAGGGGAGCGGTCCCACAGTGCGCCGGATGCTGCTGGGATCGGAACTGCGCAAGTGCCGGGAGGCCAAGGGCCTCACCCGGGCCGAGGCCGGCCACTACATCCGCGGCTCGGAGTCCAAGATCAGCCGTATGGAGCTGGGCCGGGTCGGCTTCAAGGTGCGCGACGTCGAGGACCTGCTGAAGTTATACGGGGTCACCGACAGAGAACAGATCCGCACCATGGTGCAGCTGGCCCGCGACTCCAAGAAGCCGGGCTGGTGGCAGGCCTACGGCGAGAGCCTGCCCAACTGGTTCCAGGTCTATGTCGGCCTTGAGGAGGCCGCAACCCGCATCCGGGTCTACGAGGCGCAGTTCGTGCCGGGCATGCTGCAGACCGAGGAGTACGCCCGCTCGGTGATCGCCCTGGGCAACCGCGTCAAGCCGGTCGAGACCGAGGACCGCGTGGCGGTGCGGATGCGCCGGCAGCGCCACGTGCTCAGCGGCGCCTGCCGGCTGTGGGCCATCATCGACGAGGCCGCGGTGCGCCGCCCGGTGGGCGGCCCCGACATCATGCGCGGGCAGCTTGAGCGGCTGATCGAGCTGAGCGAGCGCCCCAACATCACGGTGCAGATCATCCCGTTCAGCGTGGGCGCGCACGCCGCGGCGGTGGGGTCCTTCACGATCCTGCGCTACCCCGACTTCGGGCTCTCCGACATCGTCTACCTGGAGCAGCTCACCGGGTCGATGTGCCTGGACCGGCGCAGTGAGATCGACGTCTACACCATGGCCATGGAGAACCTCAGCGTCATCGCCGACACCCCGGCCCAGACCACGCTGCGGCTCAAGGACATGATGAACGACCTCTGAGCCCCTGCGGAGCGGCCCGGAGCCGTTCCGCGCGGCGCCGAGGCGGTCCGGCCTTGCTCCGCCCCGTGAGGCGCGACGCCTCGGACGCGCAGCGCAAGAAGGGCCCCGCGACCGGCCCGCAGGCCGTTCGCGGAGCCCTGACCACGCGCCGGGGGGGCGGCGCATGGGCGGGTCGGCCGGGGGCTACCCCAGCAGGTTGTCGAAGTCGCCGTCCTTGGCGCCGAGGATCAGGGCGTCGATCTCGGCCTGGGTGTAGACCAGCGCGGGGCCGTCGGGAAAGCGGGAGTTGCGCATGGCGATGGACCCGTCGGACAGGCGCGCCATCTCGACGCAGGTGCCCTGGTGGTTGCTGCGCCGGCTCTTCTGCCAGGCGACGTCGTGGAGTTCGGAGGCCGCGATGCCGTTGTAGGCGTCCATGGGAAAACTCCTCTGGGTCGGTGGCGCAGTTTCACAGAGCGGGGGAGCACAGCTAACTGCACCGTCCAATGCACGTGCATCAGCACCGTACTTTGATCAGGATAACTCACGTGCATACTCTCTGTCCGCCCCTCGCCACTGATTTGTGACGTGGAAAGGGCCCGTTCCCCCCGCGCGGCGGGGAACGGGCCCGGGCGGTGCGCCCGCGGCGTCAGCCGCAGTCGAGCGCGGTGCTCAGCGCCTCCAGGTTGCCGCGCATGATGGAGGGGTAGTCGTCGCCGGGCGAGGCGTCGGTGACCCCCTCCAGCGGGTCGAGCACGGCGGTGTCGGCTCCGGTCTCCTCGGCGATGGTCTCGGCCGACTCCGGGCTGGTCAGCGGCTCGGTGAAGACGGTCTGGACGTCGTGCTCGCGGACGACCTCGGCGACCTCGGCCATGCGCGCCGGCGAGGGCTCGGAGTGGGAGTCCAGCCCGGCCACGGGGATCTGGTGGAGGTCGTAGCGCGCGGCGAGGTAGCCGAACGCGGTGTGGCTGACCACGATGTCGCGGCTGCGGCAGTCGGCCAGGCCGGCGGTGTAGTCCTCGTGGATGCCGTCGAGGAGGGTGGTGACCTCCTCGGCGTTGGCGGCGTAGGCGTCGGCGTGGTCGGGGTCGATCTCGGCGAGCCGGTCGGCCAGGCCCGAGGCGGCCTCGGCCATGCGGTCGGTGTCGAGCCACATGTGCGGGTCGAACTCGCCATGGTCGTGGCCGTCGTGGCCGCCCTCGTCGTCGTGGGACGCCTCGGCGCCCTCGTCCTCGGCGTGGGCGTCCTCGGCGTGGTCGTGGGACTCCTCGGCCGCGTGGTCCTCCTCGGCGTGGTCGTGGCCGCCCTCGTCGTCGTGGGACTCCTCGCCGCCGTGGTCGTGGGACTCCTCGGCGGCGTTCTCCTCGGCCGTGCGGAGTTCGACCACGTCGGCGACGTCGAGGGCGTTGCCGTCGCCCTGCTGGGCCACGGCGTCGTCGACCGCCGGCTGCAGGCCGCTGACGTAGAAGGCGAGGTCGGCGTCGGCCACCTGGCCGACCTGGCGCGGGGTGAGTTCGAGGTCGTGGGGCTCGGCCCCGGGCTCCGTGAGGTTGGCGACCTCGACGTGGTCGCCGCCCACCTGCCCGGCCAGCCACTCCAGCGGGTAGACGCCGGTGACGACGCTGAGCCGTTCGCCGGACCCGCCCTCGCCGCCCCCGCCGGTGCCGCAGCCCGCCACGGTGAGCATCCCGGCCGCGCACACGGCGGCCACCTTGACATACGTCCGTCCTCGCATGGGCTCCATCATCGCGAAAATGAAAATGGTTGTCAATTTGCGGCAATGTGAGCAATATGGGGCGTATGTGGCTGTTGTCCCGTGATGTCCGGACCGGCGGGTGTGGACGGGCGGACGCGTGCCGGCCTCAGTTGATCTCGGCGAACCGCTCCACGGCGTCGGTCTTGCCGGCGACCACGATGATGTCGCCCTTCTGCGGAACGGTGTCGGCCGTGGCGTAGGTGAACTGCTCGCCGTGGCGCTTGATGCACACCACCGTGATGCCGTGCTTGGTGCGCACCTTGGTCTCGCCCAGCTTGCGGCCGATCATCTCGCGCGGC
Organism: Streptomonospora nanhaiensis; assembly: GCF_013410565.1. Classification (NCBI taxonomy): domain Bacteria; kingdom Bacillati; phylum Actinomycetota; class Actinomycetes; order Streptosporangiales; family Nocardiopsidaceae; genus Streptomonospora; species Streptomonospora nanhaiensis. Next base: position 2,175,431 of record NZ_JACCFO010000001.1, on the reverse strand, counting down.
GCCTTGGTCTTGCCCAGCGCGAAGTCCTCCTCGATCTCGACGTAGTCGAGCATCCGCCCCGAGACCAGGTGCGCCACGCGCTCGCCCATGTCGTGCTCGGGCAGGACGACGTGGTGGGCGCCGATCTGCTGCAGGATGCGGCCGTGCCGGCGGCTGGTGGCCTTGGCCCAGATGTGCGGCACGCCCATGTCCACCAGGAGCGAGGCGGCCAGGATGCTCTCCTCCAGGTGGGTGCCGATCGCCACGACCGCCCGGGTGAACTCGTGCGCGCCGACCTGGCGCAGCGCCTCGTCGTCGGTGGCGTCGGCCACCACGGTGTGGGTCAGCGACTCGGCGTAGGCCTGCACCAGGCGCGGGTTGGAGTCCATGCCCAGCACCTCCCAGCCGTGCGCCACCAGCTCCAGGGCCAGGGAGCTGCCGAAGCGCCCCAGCCCGATGACGAGCACGCGCTTGTCGTTTGGCCTGCTCCGCTGCACTGTGTTCTCCGTCCCGTTGCGGCCCGGCCCTGCGCCGGGTCCTCTAACCAATAATCGGACGCGACTCGGCCAGATCGTAGCGCCGGGTGTGCTCGCGCAGGGCCAGCGCCGAGGCGAACGTGATGGGGCCGATCCGGCCGGCCAGCATGAGCACGACCAGCAGCAGCTGCGCCCCCTCGGGCAGGTCGCCGGTGATCCCGGTGGACAGCCCCACCACGCCCGAGGCCGACACCACCTCGAAGAGCACGACCTCCAGCGGGTAGGTCGTGGCCACCAGCAGCGCCACCGTGGAGGCCACGACCACCGTCATCGACAGGAACGTCAGGCTCAGTGCCTCGCGGATCACCGAGGGCGGGAGGCGGCGGCCGAAGACGTGGACGTGGGGGTGGCCGCGGATCTCCGCCCACACCACCAGGAACAGCACCGCCAGCGTGGCCACCTTGATGCCGCCGGCCGTGCTGCCGCTGCCGTTGCCCACGAACATCAGCATGATCGTGACCAGCAGCGTGGACTCCTCCATGGCGCCCACGTCCACCGTGTTGAACCCGCCGCTGCGCGGCATGATCCCGTGGAAGATCCCGTTGACCAGCCGCGCCTCGGTGCTGAGGCCGCCCAGGGTGGCGGGGTTGGTCCACTCCAGGAGGGGGACCAGCACGATCCCGGCCGCGAACAGCAGCCCCGTGGTGGTCATGGTCAGCTTGGTGTGCAGGCTCCAGCGCCGGGGGCTGCGCAGGTGGCGGCGCAGCTCCAGCAGCACCGGGAAGCCCAGCCCGCCCACGATGGTGGCCGCGGCGATGGGCAGCAGGATGACGGGGTCGCCGGAGAACCGGGTGAGGCTGTCGTCGTAGAGGGACAGCCCGGCGTTGTTGAAGGCCATGATCGAGTGGAAGGCCCCGCTGTAGAGCACCTCCAGCGGGGACATGCCGTGGGACAGCCACAGGCGCGGCACGATCACCGCCGCCAGCACCGCCTCGCACAGCAGGCTGGTGCGCACCACGCGGCCCACGATCCCGCTGACGTCGCCGACACTGAGGCTGCGGGTCTCGGCCTGCACCGTGAGCTGCATGCGCAGCCCGAAGCGGTGGATGACCACCACGCCCAGCACCGAGGCCAGGGTCATGATCCCGATGCCGCCGACCTGGACCAGCGCGGCCACCACCAGTTCGCCGAACACCGACAGCTCGCTGCCCAGCCCGATGACCGCCAGCCCGCACACCGCCAGCGCGCTGGTGGCGGTGAACAGCGCCTCGACCACGGTGAGGCTCTCGCCCTCGGCGTGGGCGGCGGGCAGCAGCAGGACCAGCGCGCCCAGCAGGTCGGCGACCACGAACAGCAGCACGAACACGCGCGCCGGGCGGCCCCACAGGGCGCGGGGGATGTCGCGCGGCAGCGTGGGGCGCCGCCAGAGCCGCGCCAGCCTGCGGTAGACGGCGCTGCGCACGGTCTGGGCGCGGTCAGGCTGGGGTGTTCGCATCGGGGTCCTGATCGGGGTGCTGGGGTGGCCTTCGGTGGGGCCGCGGCCGGCCGCGGGTCCCGGCGCACCTGGACGGGGAACGCACCACCATCCAACCGCGTTCCGCGCCCGGCCGCGGGGCCAACGCCGCGTGTCGGGCCCGTCGGCTCATGATGCCACCGAAGGCGGGGCCGGTTCAGGACCCGGCGGCTCCGGCGCCCGCCTCGGCGGTGTCGTAGCCGTGGCGCCGGTAGTGGGCGCTGCGCACGCCCAGCACCAGGGCGGCCAGCACCGTGGCAACCAGCGAGGCCACCAGCACGCCGGCCTTGGCGTCCTCCATCATCTCCGGGTGCTCGGGGAAGGACAGCTCGGTCACCAGCAGCGACACCGTGAAGCCGATCCCGGCCAGCAGCGACATGCCGAAGATGTCGACCCAGCGCAGCGAGGGGTTGAGTTCGGCGCTGGTGACCTTGGTGGTGATCCAGGAGCCGCCGAAGATGCCCAGGAGCTTGCCGCAGACCAGGCCGACGATCACGCCGAGCGCGGCGGTGTCGGAGAAGATCGCGTCCAGGCCGGTGAAGGCCACGCCCGCCGACATCATCGCGAAGAAGGGCAGCACCACGCCGGAGGACCAGGGGCGGATGACGTGCTCGGCGCGGTGGCTGGGGTCGGTCTCCTCGCCGGGCAGGGCGACGGTGCGCATGAGCATGCCCATGGCCACGCCGGCGATGGTGGCGTGCACGCCGCTGGCGTGCATCAGCGCCCAGGCCGTGACGGCGAGGGGGATGTAGACGACCCAGTTGGGCACGGGGGAGCGGTCCAGCGCGGCGGCCAGGCCCCGGCCGCGCTGGAGGTAGCCGAAGACGGCGAGGAGGGCGATCGCGCCCAGCAGCGGCAGGAACGCCAGGTGGTCGGTGTAGAAGACGGCGATGACGACGATCGCGCCGAGGTCGTCCACGATGGCCAGGGTGAGCAGGAAGGTGCGCAGCGCGGGGGGCAGGTAGCGGCCGACGACGGCGAGGATGGCGACCGCGAAGGCGATGTCGGTGGCCATGGGGATGCCCCAGCCGCCCAGGGCGTCGGGGTTGCCCAGGTTGATCAGCGCGTAGATGGTGGCGGGCACGACCATGCCGCACAGCGCCGCGATGATGGGCAGCATGGCGCGGCGCGGGTTGCGCAGCTCGCCGTGCACGAACTCCTGCTTGAGCTCGTTGCCGACGACGAAGAAGAAGATCGCCAGCAGGCCGTCGGCGGCCCACGCCTCGACGCTCAGGTGCAGGTGCAGCGGCTCCGGGCCGAAGGAGAAGGTCCGGATGGACTCATAGGCCCCGGCCCAGGGGGAGTTGGCCCAGACCAGTGCGACCACGGCGCCCGCGATCAGCAGGAAACCGCTGACGACGTCCTCGCGGAGGGCGTCGGTGAGCCTGTTGAGGCCGCTGGGCCTGCCGGCCCCGCCGATCGCGCCCGGGCTCCGTCCCTCGGTCATGTATCGCGCTCCCCACAAGCTGGTCGACGTCGTGACGCACCGGCTCCGCCGCGGCCCGCGCCCGGCGCGCCCGAGGGCGTGCCGGGCGGCCGGCGGGGGCGCGCAGGCGCCCGCCCCGGCCGGGCGGCGACGTTGCCGACCCCTTCGGTGCTTTGTCCAGGTCACGACCTGTCCGCACCGTTGGGGTCCGATGACGATACCCCGCCGGGCGGTGCGGCGCGCCCGGCGGGGGCGGCTCAGGCGTGGCAGGGGCCCTCGTGCTCGACGTGGCCGGCGGGCTCCAGTTGCAGTGTGGAGTGCTCGACGTCGAAGTGCCCGGACAGACACGCGTGCAGGTCGTCCAGCACGCGCCCGGCGTCGGCCAGGCGGCCGTCCTCGACCACCACGTGCGCCGACATCACCGGGGTGCCCGAGGTGATGGTCCAGGCGTGCAGGTCGTGGACGTCCAGCACGCCGGGCTGGCGCATCAGGTGGGCGCGGACCTCGTCGAGGTCGACGTTGCGCGGCGTGGCCTCCAGCAGGACGTGCACGGCCTCGCGCAGCAGGCTCCAGGCGCGCGGCACGATGAAGGCGGAGACGGCCAGGGAGACCAGGGAGTCGACCCGCTCCCAGCCGGTGAGCCAGATCAGCCCGCCGCCCACCAGCACGCCCACCGAGGCCAGGGCGTCGCCCATGACCTCCAGGTAGGCGCCGCGGACGTTGAGGCTGTCGCGCTGGCCGCCGCGCAGCACCAGCAGCGCGACCACGTTGGCGGCCAGTCCCACCGCGGCCACGGCCGCCACCCAGGGGCCGGCGACCGGCTGGGGGTCCAGCAGCCGCCGCACGGCCTCGACGGCGACGAACCCGCACAGGGCGAAGAGGGTGAGGGCGTTGAGGGCGGCGGCCAGCACCTCGGCGCGCTGGAGGCCGAACGTGCGGTCGGCGCTGGGCGGCCGTGCGGCGACCCACACCGCCACCAGGGCCAGCACCACGCCGAAGGAGTCGGCGACGGTGTGCCCGGCGTCGGCCAGCAGCGCCAGGCTGCCCGAGGTGGCGGCGCCGGCGACCTGCACCACCGCCACCCCCAGCATCAGCGCCAGTGCGGCGGCCAGCCGCCAGCGGTTGGCGGCGGCGGCCGTGGCGTGGCCGTGGCCGTGTCCGTGGCCCATGCGGATCCTCCTCGCGCGGGCGGCGCCCGAGTGCCTACTGTTCAGTCGCCACTGTTTATACAGCCTGGACTGTCTATACAGCAAACGCTGTAAAATGGTTTTCATGTTGACTTCCGAGCAGCGCCTCGCCGCGATCCAGCGCCTGGGCCGGGCACTGGCCGACCCCACCCGCTGCCGGCTCCTGCTGGCCCTGCTGGAGGGCCCCGACTACCCGGCGCACCTGGCCGAGCAGTTGGGTCTTACCCGGCAGAACGTCTCCAACCACCTGGCGTGCCTGCGGGAGTGCGGCCTGGTCGCCACCACCGCGCGCGGCCGGCAGGTCAGCTACCAACTCGTCGACGCCGCGCTGGTGCACGCTTTGGAGGACCTGCTGCGCGTGGTGTGGGGCGTGGCCCAGGAGCACCTGCCGCCCGGCGAGACCACCCCGGTGGCCGCCGGCTGAGCCGGGCCCGCGCGGCGCGCCCGGCGCCGCGCGACCGGTGCCGGCTCTCCCGCGGGGCCTCCTTTGGGGCCGGGGGCGGGCCTCCCCGCGGGCCTGACGCGCCCTGTGCCGCCGGGCCGGAAGTTCCCGCCGCGGCCGGCCGAATGCGGTCCGCCGCGGGCCGCCCGGCGCGAGCCGCGGCCGCCCCGGCGCCCGCGCCCGCCGTCGGCGCCGCTCAGCGGCCGGGGGTACCCCTGATATCCCCCTGACAGGCCCCTGACACCTGCCTGATGTCGGCCCGATCACGGTGAATTCCCGGCATATCGCGAAGTATCGTTGTTGACGCGTGCCCGGCAGTACCCCACTCGGATCCCCGTTTCGAGACAGCCGTGTGGGTGTCCATCGTTCTACCGCTCGTCGCAGCGGTGCCGTTCGCAGCGCGAGAATCCCTTCCGAGGAGTAACGACTCTCATGTCCCACACTGCCAAGTCCGTTCTTGGCGTCCCCTTCGGCCCCTTCCCAGCGGGCACGCGGCGTAGGGGGGCGCGGTGAACCGGCTCGCACAGCTCTCCCTGGGCAACCGCGCCCTGATCCTGCTCATCACCCTGGCCGCGGCGGTCTTCGGCACACTGGCCACCGTCAACACCGAGCGCGAGCTGATGCCCACGCTCGACGTCCCGATGGTCATGGTCAGCGCCCAGTACCAGGGCGCCTCTCCCGAGGTCGTCGAGACCGAACTGGCCGAGCCGCTGGAGCAGGCCGTCCAGAGCGTCCCCGGCGTCGTCAGCTACACCTCCACCTCCAGCACCGGATCGGTGCAGGTGACCGCGGAGTTCGACTACGGCGACAGCAGCGACGACGTCGTGCGCGACGTCCAGCAGGCCGTCGACCAGGCCGAGGGCCTGCTGCCCGAGGACGTCGACCCCTCCGTGACGGCCTTCGGCACCGACGACATCCCCGTCGTCATGCTGGCCGCCGGCGCCGGCGACGGCGACGAGCAGGCCCTGGCCGAGCCGCTGGAAGAACAGGTCGTCCCCGAACTGGAGTCCATCGACGGCGTGCGCGCCGCCACGGTCACCGGTGTGCGGGAGTCCTCCGTCGTCATCACGCCCGACGACGACGAGCTGGAGGACCGCGGGCTCACCGCCAACGACATCACCGGCGCCGTCCAGGCCAGCGGGGCGCTCACCCCCGGCGGCGACATCACCGAGGACGGCCGCACCCTGACCGTCACCACCGGCGACCAGTTCGAGTCGGTCGAGGACGTCCGCGACATCCTCGTCACGCCCGGCGGGCAGGCCGGCGCGGGCGGTGCCGGCGCCGCGGCGGGAGCCGGCGCCGCGGGCGCGGCCATGCCGGGCGCGGCGGCCGCGGCCCCCGAACCCGTGCGCCTCAGCGAGATCGCCGACGTCGAGCTGCGCATGGACGAGCAGTCCAGCATCACCCGCACCGACGGCGACCCCAGCCTCGGCGTCATGGTCACCAAGACCCCCGACGGCAACACCGTCGAGATCTCCGAGCAGGTCCAGGCGGCCCTGGACGACCTGGAGCCCATGCTCGGCGACGACGCCGAGATCACCGTGGTGTTCGACCAGGCGCCGTTCATCAACGACTCCATCGTGGCCATGGCCGAGGAGGGCGCGCTGGGCCTGGCCTTCGCGATCGTCATCATCCTGGTGTTCCTGGTCTCGATCCGCTCGACCCTGGTCACCGCGGTGTCCATCCCGGTCTCGCTGCTCGTGGCGATGATCGGCGTGCAGGCGTTCGGCTACTCCCTCAACCTCCTCACCCTGGGCGCGCTGACCATCGCGGTGGGCCGCGTGGTCGACGACTCGATCGTGGTGCTGGAGAACATCAAGCGGCACATGTCCTACGGCGAGGACAAGTTCCACGCCGTGCTCACCGGTGTGCGCGAGGTCGGCGTGGCCATCACCGCGGCCACCCTGACCACCATGGCGGTGTTCCTGCCGATCGGGTTCGTCGGCGGCCAGGTGGGCGAGCTGTTCCGGCCCTTCGCCGTGACCGTGAGCCTGGCGCTGGCCGCGTCCCTGCTGGTGGCGCTGACCATCATCCCGGTGCTGGCCTACTGGTTCATGCGCCCGCGCGTGGTCCCGCCCGAGGAGCTGGAGCGGGTCAAGGCCGAGGAGTACCAGCGCGAGCTGCGCACCCCGCTGCAGCGCATGTACCTGCCGGTGATCCGGTGGACCACCCGCCACCGCATCATCACGCTGGCGGCCTCGGTGGTCCTGCTCATCGGCACCTTCGCCGCGGCGGCCAACCTGCAGACCAACTTCCTGGGCAACCAGGGGCAGAACACCTACCAGGTGACCCAGGAGCTTCCCGTCGGCACCTCCCTTGAGGAGGCCGACCAGGAGGCCGCGAAGGTCGAGGACACCCTTGAGGGCCTGTCCTGGGTGGAGTCCTACCAGACCTCCGTGGGCGGGGGCGGCCCCGAGGCCATGCTGATGGGCGGCGGCGGAGCCGACACGGTGACCTACACCGTCACCTCCGACCCCGAGGAGGACCAGGCCGCGATCGAGGAGCGGCTGCGCGACGCCCTTGAGGACGTCGACACCGACTCCGAGCTGCGGCTGGCCTCCGCCGGCATGGGCGGCTCCACGCTGCAGGTCGAGGTCCGCGCCGAGGACCAGGACACCCTGGTCGACGCCGCCGGCATGGTCGAGGACGCCGTCCGCGACATCCCCGGCGCCGCCGACGTCGAGAACAGCATCGCCGCCGCCCAGCCCGCGCTGGAGGTCAACGTCAACGCCGAGGACGCCGCCGACGAGGGCCTGACCGAGGCCGCGATCGGCCAGGCGGTCTCCCAGGCGTTCCAGGGCGCCGAGGTGGGCACCGCCGTCATCGACGGCGCCCAGCGCGACCTGGTGGTGCGCGACACCGAGCGGCCCGCCACGGTCGGCGACCTCGAGGACCTGCGCATCGCCACGCCCACCGGCGACGAGGTCCGGCTCGGCGCCGTGGCCGACGTCGAGGAGGTCATGCAGGCGCCCCAGCTCAACCGCTCCGACGGCGTGCGCAGCGCCACCGTCTCGGCCACGCCGACGGCCGAGGACCTCGGCGCCGTCACGACCGAGCTGACCCAGGCGCTGGACGAGCTGGACCTGCCCGAGGGCGCCACCGCCGAGATCGGCGGCGTCAGCAGCGACCAGACCGAGGCGTTCGCCCAGCTGGGGATCGCCATGATCGCCGCGGTCGCGATCGTCTACCTGATCATGGTGGCGACCTTCAAGAGCCTGATGCAGCCGCTCATCCTGCTGGTCTCGATCCCGTTCGCGGCCACCGGCTCGATCGGCCTGCTGCTGGCCACCGGCCAGCCCATGGGCCTGGCCGCGATGATCGGCATGCTGATGCTGATCGGCGTGGTCGTCACCAACGCCATCGTGCTGATCGACCTGGTCAACCAGTACCGGTCGGAGGGCATGGAGCTGCGCGAGGCGGTCGTGGAGGGGTCCCGGCACCGGCTGCGGCCCATCCTGATGACCGCGCTGGCCACCATCTTCGCCCTCACCCCGATGGCGCTGGGGATCACCGGCGGCGGCGCGTTCATCTCCCAGCCGCTGGCGATCGTGGTCATCGGCGGCCTGGTCACCTCGACGCTGCTGACCCTGGTCCTGGTGCCGGTGCTCTACACCATGGCCGAGGGCCGCAAGGAGCGCCGCGCCCAGCGGCGCCAGGCCAAGCGCGACGCGGCCGTCGAGGAGGAGCGGCGCCGGCGCGCCGGCACGGAGTCCGGCTCCGCCGCCGACGACTCCGAGTCGGCCGAGGCCGACGTCGCCGGGAAGCCGCGCGGCTAGCCGCACGGCGTCCGGCCGCCGGCAGTGCGACGGCCGCCGCGGGATCCTCCCGCGGCGGCCGTCCGCGTTTTCCGCGGGCGCCGCCCGCCCGCCGCCGGTGTTGCGTTTCGCGCAACGCCGAGGCGCCGATTTGTGATCGGCCCTCTACGGAAGGCAAGCTGCAGGCATGGATCCCAAGGAAGCAGACCTGGACGACCTGGTCCGCGAGGAGCTGGGCGGCGAGCCCTCGCAGGAGGCCAAGGACTACGCGCGCGAGCTGTATGAGAAGTACCGCCTGCCCAGCACCCCCGCCCCACCCAAGGAGGACAGCTAGCCCGAGCAGCGCACAAGCCGCGCAATCCGCACAACGGCGGACAGCCGGCCGCGGCCCGGGGGCGCGACCGGCGGCATCGGCGGCACCGTCGACGTGGGGCCTCCCCGCGGTGGGAGGCCCTTCACCGACGATGCCGCTCCGCGGGCCGCCGCGGCCCGCGGAGCGGGCGGGTCAGTCCCGGTCCGCCCCGCTCTCGCCGGGGTCCCACACCAGCTCGAACCACACGAGCCGGCCCAGGCCGTCGGGGCGGGGCTCGGTGCCCCACTTGGCGGCCAGCGCCTCGACCAGGTCCAGGCCCCGGCCGTGCTCGCTGGTGTCGTAGGGGTCGCGGTGCTGGGCGCGCGGCTGCTCGGGACTGCCGAGGTCGCGCACCTCCACCCGCGCCCAGCCGGGCGCCAGGTGCACGGCCACCTCGAACTTGCCCCCGGGCAGGCCCGAGGAGCTGTGCGTGATGGCGTTGGTGGCCAGCTCGCTGGTGAGCAGCGTGGCCGTGGTGATCTCGGGTGATGGGGCGATCGTCCGCTCGACGAAGCGGCGCGCGTACTGGATCTGGCTCGCGAGGGCCGGGAACCGGCGGCGCGCGGGCGGTCGGGAGGCTCCTGCGGTGGCGTGGGGCTCTTCCATGGTGTTCGCCGGACGTTCGGTGGACGGGTGGGTGCTGCCCGGGGCGACGGGCGGCGCGGTACGCGGGCGGGTCAGGCCTCGCGGCCTCGCCGTCGGGATGTCGGGCACGTGATCTCACTCCCCTGTGGCAGTGGCGGACCGTCACACCCGGACGAGCCGCGGTGACGTCGAGCGGTTCCCGCGGGGTGCGTCCGATGCCCGGATCCGGGTCACGGCGCGTGGCCGCGGGCGTAGGGGATCGCTCTTCGGATCGGTGTCGTGCGTGGAGTCGGTTCTGGTAGGGGCGCCTCACAAGCCGAACGGGCACGCCCGAGCCCAGAATACGCGGGTGGACTTCTGGTGAACCAGGTGGGGGTGATGAGCGGCCGCCGTCGGCGCCGATTCCGCGGCGGCCCGAGCCTGGGCGGCGGAAACCGCGTACATCACGCGCGGTCACGGGTAGTCACAGGTTACGAATAGGTGTCCGGAGGCGGACAGGCGGCGCCGCGGGCCCGCGGCGCCACCGGGCGGCCCGATCGGCGGTGGCGCTGCTCACGCGGTGCTCCACCGCCGTCGCGAGGAGGTGGATCCGCAACGCGTGTGGCGAAGTTGTCAGTGCATTAACGGCGGATTCACTCGGACGAGTCCCTTGTCCGCAAAGGTCAAGGACGTTCGGGTACCCCCCGCCACCCCGGACACGGACCTCCGGCGGCCCGCGCGACCCCCGCGACAGCGTCGTGCGGCCCCCGTTCGGCGGTCATCCCCGTGAGCCATAGGAGGACCCAGTGCCGCAAACCGCGCCTCACCGTCGCCTGCTGCCGCTGCTCGGCCAGGTCGGCGGCGGCCGTTCCCGGACCACCTGCCGCTTCCGCTGCGGCGACGCCTGCTTCCACGAGGCGCCCAACACGAGCGACAACGCCTATTTCGGCGACATCGCCGCCGCCGCGCTGTCCCGCCGAAACGTGCTGCGGGCCGGAGCGGTCGGCGCGGGTGCGACGGCAGCCGTCGGCCTGGCCGGGTTCGGCCCCGCGCTGGCCTCCCCCGGGCCGCGCAACCCCCGCCTGAAGTTCGACGGCATCGAGGTGGGCACCTCCGACCGCGTGGAGATCCCGCGCGGCTACGAGCAGCGCGTCGTCGTGCGCTGGGGCGACCCGGTCGTGCCGGGCGCGCCGAAGTTCGACATCAACCGCCAGACCGCCGAGGCGCAGGAGAAGCAGTTCGGCTACAACTGCGACTACGTCGCCTTCCAGCCGCTGGGCCGCGACCGCGGGCTGCTGTGGGTCAACCACGAGTACACCAACGAGAACCTGATGTTCCGGGGCTACACCGACGGCGCCGAGGCCGACCTGGAGCACATCCGCATCGCCATGGCGGCCCACGGCGGCTCGGTCGTGGAGATCCGCCGCGTGGGCAGGACCGGCGGCTGGCGCCTGGCCGACGGCGGCCGCCACTTCAACCGGCGCATCACCGCCACCACCCCGATGAAGCTCACCGGCCCGGCCGCCGGCAGCGAACTGCTGCGCACCGAGGCCGACCCCGAGGGCACCCGGGTACTGGGCATGCTCAACAACTGCGCCGGCGGCATGACCCCGTGGGGCACCATCCTCACCTGCGAGGAGAACTTCAACCAGTACTTCGTCGGCGGCGAGGGCGCCCCCGAGGAGAAGAAGGCGGCGCTGCGGCGCTACGGCATCGCCACCTCCGGCGACACCCGCGCGGGCAACCGCCGCTTCGACCGGGTGGACGAGCGCTTCGACCTCTCCCGCCACCCCAACGAGGCCAACCGGTTCGGCTACGTGGTGGAGATCGACCCGTTCGACCCCGACTCCACGCCGCGCAAGCGCACCATGCTCGGCCGCTTCAAGCACGAGGGCGCCACCACCCGGCTGACCCGCGACGGCCGCGTGGCGGTCTACATGGGCGACGACGAGCGCTTCGACTACATCTACAAGTTCGTCAGCGCGGGCCGCTACCGCAAGGGCTCCCGGCGCGCCAACAGCAGCCTGCTGGACACCGGCACCCTGTACGTGGCCCGCCTCAGCGGCGACAGCCCCGCCGAGGAGCTCGACGGCTCCGGCGCCCTGCCCGCCGACGGCGCGTTCGACGGCCGCGGCGAGTGGGTGGCGCTGTGCACCGACAAGAAGAGCTTCGTCGAGGGCTTCACCGTGGCCGAGGTGCTGGTGCACACCCGCCTGGCCGCCGACGCCGCCGGCGCCACCAAGATGGACCGCCCCGAGGACATCGAGGCCAGCCCGGCCACCGGCAAGGTCTACTGCGCGCTGACCAACAACTCCGCCCGCGAGCCCGGCCAGGCCGACGAGCCCAACCCGCGCGGCCCCAACCGCTTCGGCCACATCCTGGAGCTCTCCGAGCAGGGCAACGACGCCGGCGCCACCCGGTTCCGCTGGGACGTGCCGATCGTCTGCGGCGACCCGGAGGACCCCAGCACCTACTTCGCCGGCTACGACAAGTCCAAGGTCGTGGCGATCTCCTCGCCGGACAACCTCACGTTCGACGAGCAGGGCAACCTGTGGATCTCCACCGACGGCCAGCCCGGCACCATCGGCGTCAACGACGCGCTGTTCGCCGTGCCGGTCGAGGGCCGCTACAAGGGCGAGCTGAAGGCGTTCGCGTCGGTGCCGGTGGGCGCCGAGTGCTGCGGCCCCTTCATCACCGAGGACCAGAAGACGGTCTTCATCGCCCCGCAGCACCCCGGTGAGGACGGCACGTTCGACGAGCCGCAGAGCACCTGGCCCGACGGGGACTTCCCGCGCCCCTCGGTGGTGTCCATCTGGAACAGCAAGGGCCACGACATCGGCCGCTAGCCCCGCGCCCCCAGTGCCCCCAGGGCCCGCTCGCCGCCGGTTTTCGGGCGGCGGGCGGGCCCGCGCCGGCGCCCGCCCGCGGTGCTCGGTTCGGGGCGGGCGCGCACCGGGTGGAATGATGGGGCCCATGGTGCGAGAACACGACGTCCCCCGGCTCGACGCGCCACCGGCCGGGGTGCACACCGCCGACCCCGGGCGCTACGACGGGCGCATGCCCTACCGGCGCAGCGGGCGCAGCGGGCTGGACCTGCCCGCCGTGTCGCTGGGCCTGTGGCAGAACTTCGGCGACGACCGGCCGCTGGAGACCCGGCGCGCCATCCTGCGCCGGGCCTTCGACCTGGGGATCACCCACTTCGACCTGGCCAACAACTACGGCCCGCCGGCCGGCGCGGCCGAGGTCAACTTCGGCCGGATGCTGCGCGAGGACTTCCGGCCCTACCGCGACGAGATCGTGATCTCCACCAAGGCCGGCTACGACATGTGGCCCGGCCCCTACGGCAGCGGCGGCTCGCGCAAGTACCTGCTGGCCAGCCTGGACCAGTCGCTGGCCCGCATGGGCCTGGACCACGTCGACATCTTCTACAGCCACCGCTACGACCCCTCCACGCCGCTGGAGGAGACCATGGGCGCGCTGGCGCACGCGGTGCGGTCGGGGCGGGCGCTGTACGCGGGGATCTCCTCCTACTCCGCCCGGCGCACCGCCGAGGCGGCGGCGCTGCTGCGCGAGATGGGCGTGCCGCTGCTCATCCACCAGCCGTCGTACTCGATGGTCAACCGGTGGATCGAGGAGCAGGACCTGCTCACCGTGCTGGAGCGCGAGGGCGCGGGCTGTATCGTGTTCTCGCCGCTGGCCCAGGGCCTGCTGACAGGCCGCTACCTGGGCGGGGTGCCCGCCGACTCCCGGGCCGAGCGCGGCAAGGCGTTCTCCCGGGACTGGCTGGGCCCCGAGGTGCTGGAGCGGGTGCGGGCGCTGGACGCGCTGGCGCGCGGACGCGGGCAGACCCTGGCCCAGCTGGCGCTGACCTGGGCGCTGCGCGACCGGCGGGTGACCTCGGCGCTGATCGGCGCCAGCAGCGTGGCGCAGCTGGAGGAGAACGTGGCCGCGGTGCGCGGCCCGGCCCTGAGCGAGGAGGAGTTGGCCGAGATCGACCGGCACGCGGTGGACCTCGGGGTCAACATCTGGCGGCGCTCCAGCGACGCCTGAGGGGCCCGGCCGGCGCCCCGGCCCCCGCCCGCGGCGGGTGCGCGCGGGGCCGCCGGGCGACCTGTGGATGATCTGAGCGGAAGCGTCCGGGGGTGGTTTATATTCTGCTGTGAAGTGCGGGGATGTGAAGAAAAACTACGCTCGTTGTGCTTTCTTGATAGCCCGGTAACCTTCCGGTGTCCGAGAACAGCCCAAACTCGTGTCAATTCGGATCACTGACCGTGAATCGGATGTAAGTGGATTGCGGTCACGCCGGGGAGCCGATCCTCTCCCGCGGGACTGGACTCCATTCCTCGCGCCCGTCTGAATGTAGGTAGGCACAGAACGCACTCTGTGGGCCATGAGGACTTGCGCCGATCGTCGACAGCGGGTCCGAACCGGTCCACCCGGGCGAGACGTAGGGGCATCCGTTGGCGAAGTTCCTGATCAGGAGACTGCTCAGCTCACTCATACTGGTCTTCCTGGCGTCGAGCCTGGCCTATCTGCTGGCCGCCACCACGCTCAGCCCGCGTACCAACTTCGAGCAGCAGCAGCCGCCGCTCAGCGCCGAGGCGATCGAGCGCGAACTCGACCACCTCAATCTCAACGACCGCACACCGCTGGCGGAGCGCTACGCGACGTGGCTTTCCGGGGTAGTGGTGGGTGATTTCGGCCAGACCATTACCGACCAGAGCGTCAACGAGCACATTGCCAGAAAAGCCGGGGTCACCTTGCGGCTGATCGTCGTCGGCGCGGTCATCGGCGCCACCCTTGGCGTGGCGGTCGGCGCCTATGCCGCCGTCCGCCAGTACCGCGCCTTCGACCGGGTGGCCACCGTCGTCGCGTTCTTCCTTTTGGCCGTGCCCACCATCGTGATCGCCGTGGTCCTCCAGGTCACCGCCGTGTGGATCAACGACGTCACCGGGCAGCAGCTCCTGGAGTACGGCGGCGAGTACACCGCCAACCTCGACGCCGGGTTCTGGGGCACCCTGGCCGACCGCGTCCAGCACGCCATCCTGCCCACGCTCACGCTGGTGCTGGCGCTGTTCGGCGCCTTCAGCCGCTACCAGCGCAACATGATGCTCGACGTGCTGGCGTCGGACTTCGTGCGCACCGCCATGGCCAAGGGCCTCACGCGGCGCGCCGCCCTGTTCAAGCACGCGCTGCGCACCGCCATGATCCCCACGATCACCTACTTCACCTTCACCTTCGGCATCCTCATCGCCAACGCCACCTTCACCGAGAAGGTGTTCGGCTGGCACGGCATGGGCGCGTGGGTCGTGGACTCCATCGTGACCAACGACGTCAACGCGGTCGCGGCCGTCACCTGCTTCATGGCCGTGTGCGTGATGGCCGCGTCGTTCCTGTCCGACGTGCTCTACGCCTGGCTCGACCCCCGGGTCCGGGTGAGCTGACCGTGCGCACCGCCCCCGCATCCCACCGCCCGGCGTTGGAGGAGTCCCCGTGAGCATCGCAACCGAGCGCGAGGCGCAGGCGCCCGACGACACCCCGCCGGCCATCACCGGCCGCTGGTCGTCGCTGGCCAAGGAGGTCCTGGGCACCCCCCGGGTGGTCGTCGGCCTGGTGATCATCGGAGCCCTGGTGGTCATGGCCTGGGTCGGGCCGCTGTTCAGCCCCTGGGAGTTCGACGAGCGGGACTTCTTCGCGTTCCGCAGCCCGCCCTCGGCCGAGCACTGGTTCGGCACCAACACCACCGGGCGCGACGTCTTCCACATGACCATGGTCGGCCTGCAGCGCTCCATCGTGATCGGGCTGTGCGCGGCCGTGGCCACCACCGTGGTCGCCGCGATCGTGGGCGCCTTCGCCGGCTACTACCTCGGCCCCACCGACCGCGTGCTGATGTGGATCACCGACCTCTTCCTGGTGCTTCCGCAGTTTTTGATCCTGGCGATCCTCTACCCGGTGCTGCGCGGCTCGGAGTGGCCCGTCTTCGTCATCCTGCTCGCGGCGCTGATGTGGATGGTCACCGCCAAGATGGTGCGCGGCATGACCATCTCGCTCAAGGAGCGCGAGTACGTGCTGGCCGCCCGCTACATGGGGGTCAGCAGCGGGCGCATCATCCTGCGCCACATCCTGCCCAACATGTCGTCGCTGCTGATCGTCGACATCACCATCAACGTCAGCAGCGCCATCATCCTGGAGACGGCGCTGTCCTACTTCGGATTCGGCGTGCAGCCCCCCGACGTCACCCTCGGCTCCCTCATCGCCGAGGGCTCGCGCCAGGCCCTGGCCTTCCCGTGGACCTTCTGGTTCTGCACCGGGCTGCTCATCCTGCTGGTGCTGGCGGTCAACCTGGTCGGCGACGGCCTGCGCGACGCCCTTGACCCGCACTCCAGGCGCAGGAGCTAGAGGGGAACCATGACCTCCACCACCGCCCACACCCACGGCAGCGCCGCGCGGCCCGACGGCACCGACACCCCGGTCCTCCAGGTCACCGACCTGGAGGTCACCTTCCCGGGCACCCGCAACAACCCCGACGTCACCGCCGTGCGCGGTGTCAGCTACGAGCTGCGCCGCGGCGAGATCCTGGGGATCGTGGGGGAGTCCGGGTCGGGCAAGTCGGTGTCCTCGCTGGCCGCCATGGGCCTGCTGCCCGACTACGCCCGCGTCAGCGGCTCCATCCGGCTGCACGGCGAGGAGCTGCTGGGGCTGGACGACCGCGCCATGGCCGCCAAGCGGGGGCGCGCCATCTCCATGGTGTTCCAGGACCCCCTGTCGGGGCTGACCCCGGTCTACACCGTGGGCGACCAGGTCGCCGAGGCCGTCCGCGCGCACAACCCCGGGATCGGCAAGGAGCGGGCGCTGGCCCGCGCCGTCGAACTGCTCACCCTCGTCGGCATCCCCGACGCCGCGCGGCGGCACCGCTCCTTCCCCCACGAGTTCTCCGGCGGCATGCGCCAGCGGGTCATGATCGCCATCGCGATCGCCAACGACCCCGACGTCATCATCTGCGACGAACCCACCACCGCCCTCGACGTCACCATCCAGGCCCAGATCCTGGAGGTCCTCAAGACCGCCCAGCGCGAGACCGGCGCGGCCATCATGATGATCACCCACGACCTGGGTGTGGTGGCCGGCCTGGTGGACCGCGTGCAGGTCATGTACGCCGGGCGGCTGGTCGAGACCGGCCCCGTCGACGACGTCTACTACCGCACCCGCATGCCCTACACCATGGGCCTGCTGGGGTCGGTGCCGCGCCTGGACCAGGACGGCAAGGCCCCGCTCATCCCCATCGCCGGAAGCCCGCCCTCGCTCACCGACATGCCGCCCGGCTGCCCGTTCGCTCCGCGCTGCCCGCTGGCCGTCGAGGCGTGCACCGCGGCCGAGCCCGCCCTGGAGCAGGTGGGCGCCCCCGGCCACCGGGCGGCCTGCGTGCGCGCCGGCGAGATCGAGGCCAACGGCTGGGGCGCGCGCGACGTCTACCCCGTGCCCGAGATCGGCGAGCCACCCCAGGCGGCGGTCCCGCGCGAGGAGCGCACCACCGTGCTGGAGGTCGACAACCTCGTCAAGCACCACCCGCTGATGCGCGGCGCGCTGTTCAAGCGGCGGGTGGGCACCGTCTACGCCGTCGACGGCGTCAGCTTCGACATCCGCGAGGGCGAGACCCTGGGCCTGGTGGGGGAGTCCGGCTGCGGCAAGACCACCACCCTGCTGGAGATCCTCAGCCTGGACAAGCCGCAGAGCGGCGCGGTGCGGGTGCTGGGCACGGAGTCCGGCCGGATCGGCGCGCGCGAGCGCATGCGGGTGCGGCGCGACATGCAGGTGGTCTTCCAGGACCCCATGAGCTCGCTGGACCCCCGCATGCGGGTCTTCGAGATCGTCGCCGAGCCGCTGCGCACCCACGGCCACCCCAAGGACCGGCTGCAATCGCGGGTCATGGAGCTGCTGCGGCTGGTCGGCCTGGAGCCCGAGCACGCCGCCCGCTACCCGGCCGAGTTCTCCGGCGGCCAGCGCCAGCGGATCGGGATCGCCCGGGCGCTGGCCCTGGAGCCCCGGCTGATCGTGCTGGACGAACCCGTGTCGGCGCTGGACGTGTCGATCCAGGCCGGGGTGATCAACCTGCTGGACGACCTGAAGGCCCGGCTGGGCCTGGCCTACCTGTTCGTCGCGCACGACCTCTCGGTGGTCCGCCACATCGCCGACCGCGTCGCGGTGATGTACCTCGGCAAGATCGTGGAGATCGGGGACGTCGACACCCTGTACCGGCAACCCACCCATCCCTACACCCAGGCGCTGCTGTCGGCGATCCCGCTGCCCGACCCCGAGAAGGAGCGGCAGCGGTCCCACATCGTCCTGGAGGGCGACCTGCCCAACCCCGCTGACCCGCCCTCGGGGTGCCGCTTCCGCACCCGGTGCCAGAAGTTCGCCGTCCTCGGCGAGGAGGAGCGCGCCGCGTGCCGGGAGCGGGAACCGGAACTGCGGCGCCGCGTGGAGGGCGCGGCCGACCAGGCCGCCGCCTGCCACTACGCCGAGCGGCACGAGCCCCTGTGACCATCGGAGGGCCGATCGCGCCCGGCCGATCCCCCAGGAAAGTGATCAGTGAGGAGACTCCCGTGCGGATGAGACGCGCCGCCAAACTCGGCGCCCCCCTCGTGGTCCTGGCCCTTGCGGCCAGTGCCTGCGGCGGTGGCGGCGGAGACGAGGGGAACGAGAACCAGGAGACCCTGGCGGACATCCCCGCCATCGACATCAACCAGACGGACCGGGCCGACCTCCAGGAGGGCGGCACCTTCCACTGGGGGATCAACGAGTTCCCGCCGCAGTACCAGGTGCACCACACGCAGGGCAACCTTGCCAACGCCGAGCGGATCGTCTCCGCGGTGATGCCGCAGGCGCACTACTTCGACCAGAACGGCGAGCCGCACCCCGACGAGGACTACGTGCTCTCCAGCGAGATCAGCGACGACGGGCGCACGCTCACCTTCGAGCTGAACCCCGACGCCGAGTGGTCCAACGGCGAGCCCATCACCTGGGAGGACTACGCCGCCCAGGTCGAGACGGTCGGCGGGCACCGCGACAACGACAGCGACTTCGACATCGGCGACAAGACCGGCTACGAGCGCATCGGCGACGTGGAGCAGGGCGAGGACGAGTACGAGGTGGTCTTCCACTTCGACGAGCCCTTCGCCGAGTGGCCGCGCCTGTTCGACGCCCTGTACCCCAAGGAGTACATGGAGGACCCGGACAAGTTCAACGAGGACTACGAGCTGGCCTTCCCCGTGACGGCGGGGCCGTTCGGCGACGTGGAGTTCGACGAGACCGCGCAGACCATCACGGTCAACCGCGACGACAACTGGTGGGGCGAGCCCGCCATCCTGGACTCGATCGTGTTCCACACCTACGGCAACGACGCGCTGCCCGGGGTGATGAACAACGGCGAGATCGACGGGTTCTACCTGGGCTACGACGCCGCCGCCTACGAGCTGCTGAGCGACGCCGACGGCGTGCGCCTGACCAAGGCCATCGACAACGCCTACCGGCACATCACCTTCAACGCCGGCGAGGGCCGCCTGCTCGCCGACCGCGAGGTCCGCAACGCGCTCGTGCACGCCATCGACCGGTCGCAGATGGCCCAGGCCACGCTCAGCGGCGTGAACTGGACCACCGATCCCACGGTGAACCGGCTCATCCGCTCCAGCCAGACCGGCTTCCGCGACAACAGCGAGGGGTTCGGCGAGTACGACCCCGAGCTGGCGGCGCAGATGCTGGAGGACGCCGGGTGGACCCTGGAGGGCGAGGGCGAAGTCCGGACCAAGGACGGCGAGCGCCTTGAGCTGGACTGGGTGATCCCCTCCGACCTGCAGAACACCGCGGACGAGGCGGAGATCGCCAAGGCGCAGCTGGCCGAGGTGGGTGTGGCGGTCAACGTCGAGACGGTGCCGAGCAACGCCTACTTCCCGGAGTACGTCGTGCCGGGCGAGTTCGACGCCACGACGTTCGTGTACTCCAGCACCAACCCCTACGCGGGGTACTTCGCGGAGAACTTCACCGGCCCGGTGGGCGAGGACGAGGACGGCAACCCCACGTGGGGCAACAACCTGCACTTCTCCTCCACCGACGAGATCAACGAGGCGTTCGACGAGCTGTCCAAGGAGACCGACCCCGAGGCGTACGCCGAGCAGGCCAACGAGATCGACCGGATGCTGTGGGAGGAGAGCATGGCGGTGCCGCTGTTCCAGCGGCCCGGTATTTACGCGGTGAACCCCAACGTCGCCAACTGGGGTGCCAACGGGCTCGCCTCCATCGAGTACACCGACATCGGTTTCGTGGAGTAACCCGGCGGTCGGGTGATTCCGGTCCCCGGACCATCGGAGCAGCCCCTCATCCGCTCCACCGGTCGAGCAGCCCCGCCCGACCGCCATCCTCGCGGTAACCGTTCGGTGCCCCCGCCCTGCCCCGGGCGGGGGCACCGCCGTGTGCGGGGTGCGCGGACGGAGGCGGGGGAGGCGGGGGAGGCGGGGGAGGCGGGGAGAGGGAGGGGGAGCGGGAAAGGGCGGGACGCTTCGGACGGGTGCGGTGGGACGCCCGTTCCGTCTAGACTCACCGCTGAACCGCCCGCACCGGCCGCGGCCGCGCGCCGCCCGGCGCACAGTCGGGATCCGCACGTCAGAGCGGTGGCGGCGGCCGGGGAGGACAGGCGGCCGGGACGGCCACGAGCCATGACGGCCGCGGCCGTCCGGCGGCGGATGGGTGGCGGTGCGGTGGGAGCCAAGGGCGAGCCGGGGCAGAGCCGGCCGGTGGGACCCCGTCGGCACCGGGAACGCCGCTCACCGGCGGCGGGACCGGAGCACGGACGCGGATCGCGGCGGGGACGGCGCAACTCGCGGGGGATGGACGCATCCGAACACGAGTCGGCGGAGGGACAATGGTCGAGTTCGTCCGGGCCTGGATCATCGGCGCGGTGTCATGGTTCATGCTCACCAACATCGGCGCGCTGGCGTTCCGTCTCCTGGCTCCGCCCGAGCACGCGGGGAGCTTCGGCTGGGCGCTGCTGTGGCTGGGCGGGATCGGGTTCGCCGCCTACTTCCTGACCGTGGTCGCGACCGCCCTGGTCCACCGGGCCCCGGACCGCCACGATCTCGGCCGCAACGCCCTGGCGGTGCTCCTGGCCCCGCTGGTGGGGACCGCGATCGACACGGGCCGCCTGCTGGCCGGCACGGGCGTGAACTGGCCGCTGTACGGAAGTTGGACGGCCATCGCCCTGGTGGGCGCGGTGCTGGCCTTCCTGCTGATGCGCCGGCTCCAGCGCCCGGCCGTCGTCGAGGCGGAGACGGGCGACCGCGTCCCCAAAACCTACTGGGACCGCACCGACGCCGGCTCGGCTGAGGAGCACGCGCCCGCCCCCGAGTCCGAGGCCCCCTCCGGCACCGAGAAGGAGCAGGACGCGGATTCGGCGCAGAGGCAGACCGAGCAGACCCCCGACTCGGCGTCGGCACCGGACTAGGGCCTGTTGTGAAAGTGGATCTTGGTCGTGAATGATCGCGCCTTGTTGGGCGTAGTGATCTGACGAATGGCCAGTGGGCCCGGTTGGAGCCGCTGTTGCCGCAGGGCATCAAGCCGGGCCGTCCTCTGGTGTGGACGCGGCGGCAGTTGATAGACGGCATGCGGTGGCGGACCAGGACCGGTGCCCCCTGGCGCGATGTGCCGGAACGCTACGGGCCCTGGGATCGGGTCTACGACCTCTTCCGACGCTGGCAGCGCGATGGGACCTGGGCCAGGATCGTCACCCGGCTCCAGGCCGAGGTCGGCGCAAAGGGCCTGATCACCTGGGACGTTAACGTCGACTCCACCGTCTGCCGGGCCCACCAGCACGCCGCCGGGGCGTCAAAAACGGGGACCTGCAAAAGGAGCCACCCGGCGGCATCGTCGTCGAGCCGGCGGACCACGGTCTCGGACGCTCCCGGGGCGGGCTGACCACAAAGGTCCACCTCGCGGTCGAGCAGGGACAGAAGCCGCTCTCTATCGTGATCACGGCCGGTCAGCGGGGTGATTCCCCGCAGTTCGAGCCGGTCCTGGAGGCGATCTGGGTGCCCCGACTCGGCCCTGGGCGGCCTCGCAGGCGACCCGACCGGGTGCGGGCCGACAAGGCGTACGACTCCCGCCGCAACCGGGCCTACCTGCGCAGACGCGGGATCAAGGCGACCATCCCGGTCCCGGCGGAGCGGGTCCGCAACCGCCACAAGCTCGGCTCCCGGGGCGGTCGGCCTCCGAAGTTCGACAAGAGCGACGACCGCGAGCGGCATGCCGTCGAGTGCGGCATCGATCGCCTCAAGCGCCATCGGGCCGTGGCCACGCGATACGGCAAGCTCGCCGTCCGCTACGAGGCCACTGTGCTGGTCGCAATGATCAACGAATGGATATGAGTGGTTCTGACGTACGCCCGATCGCTAGCCTTACCGGCTATGAAGCAGCGGCAGCAGAAGAAGCTCTCCCACCGCCTTTTCGAGGCAATCCTGTCAGGTGACGCCAGGAGCGTGAAGACCCTGCTGCGCCGTGGAGCAAATCCGGAGAGAAGGAACACTGACGGCACCACTCCTCTGTACCTTGCATCGGTGCAGGGAGAGGCCGCGGTGGCCCGCTTGCTCATGGAGTCCGGCGCTTCCCCTGACACTGAAAGCAGCGGTCCCGGCTCGGAGGGCACACCGCTGTGCGCAGCTGCTAGCTGGGGACACACCGCAACGGTCCGGGAACTGTTGGCGCATGGGGCCGATCCCACCCTCCGCGAAGACCACGGCGCAGGCTGGTCTCCGCTGGACTGGGCGGACAATGGCCCCCACCCCGAGACTGCCGAGGTCCTCAGGGCCGCAGGAGCGCACCCAGCAACGAAAGCTCACCCAGCTCTGTAGCCAGGAAAGTCTCACTACCCACTTTCCCAACAGGCCCTAGGGCGGCGGCGTCCGCGGTCGCGGGGACCAGGCCCGCGGACCCAAGGCCGCGGAGCGGTGTGGGCGGTGCCGGAGGCATTCGGCCTCGCCGCATCCCCTTACGGCAGAGCGGATCGGGGCCGGGGCGGCAAAGCGAAAGCCCTGGCCCGGTTGCCGGTGCGGGAAGCATCGGACCACGGTGGCGGCGAGCGGGCAGGCGGTTCGGGTAGGGGTCGCTCGGGCGGGGAGGCGACGGGTGTGGCCCGGTCGGGCGCGGGCGGCGTCAGGCCACGGTGGCGGAGCGTGCGGTTGTGGTGGCCGTGGGCCTCGCCGTGAGGACGTCGGCCAAGGGGGACCGGCCCCGCCGGCGATTGCGGCCCGCGCGTGGAAGGCGCGTGCGCCTTCGGGCGGCCGTCCTTCCGCGAGGCGCACGGCTGCCGGTGTCGGCCGAGGGGTCATCGGGTGGACCGGGAACGCGGTGGGCGGAGTACCGCGGCCAGCCGGAGCCCTGCGGCGCTGCCGAGGGTGAGCATGCTGAGCGCCACGGCCGCTGCGGCGGCGTCGGTCGGATCCGGGCCGCCAGGAGCAAAGGCATGCGCGGCGACCTCGGCCGCCGCGCCCAGTCCCGGGACCGCGAGGGCCGCCGCGAGGCGGCGGCCACGGCGGTCGCGATGGGGTCGGGGATGGGCGAGCCCGCCCGCGAAGGCGACGAGCGTGTACCCCGTCAGCGTGGTGCACGCGATCCAGTTGAGCCTGGCGGAGGTGTCCGCCAGGGCGCCGGGCGGCAGCCACGACAAGTGCGCCTGGGCACTGGCCACCGCCCAGCCCGTCCACACCGTCAGCCCCACCGTCCAGGCCCGCAGCAGATCTAGCAAACCGTCCTCCTTTCTCAGGCCCGTGCGGACTCCGCCGCCGGGCCGCCATGGGCGTCCTCAGCACCGCGTTCGCCGGTGCCCGGAGCGAGCGCGCCTCGCCGGAGCGCGGCCGGCCCTGCGAGTGCGGCCGTGGCGAGGGCGCCGTCGCGCGCAGGGATGCCGAGGGGAAGGGGTGCGGAGTGGGTGCGGGGGGCAGTGCCCATCGGCGGAGGAGCGCCCGGCCGCATCGCCCCTCCCTCTCGCCTGCCTCAGTTCGTGCATGCCGCGAAGGGAACGAGGTCGCGCCGTCCGTCGCCGTCGGGGGCGCCGAGGTACCGGGCGCCGGTGGCGGTGCGGGATACCGACTCCCATCCGGTGGAGCCGCCGAACGCCCATCCGGCGAGGGTGGCGTCGGCGCTGAACTCCCGGCCGCCGGTCTCAACGGCGTAGCGGACCGTGCTGTAGACGCCCTCGGCGTGGAGGAGCCGGTCGAAGTCGCTGAGGCGCACGCGGCGCCCCTCGCCCGCGTGCTCCCTGTCCTCCCCGCCCTCTTCGACGTCCCCGCCGCCGCTGTCGCCGCTGTCGCCGGACGCGGGGCGGCCCGGGGCATCATCCGCTCCGCCGGGCGGATGTTCGGCGCGCGGATCGGTGGCGTCCTTGGGGCGGCCGGTGGTGGAGAGGAAGGACAGCGCCAGCAGCGGCTCCCCGCCGTTGAGCCAGGCGCGGACGGTGGCGCGGTTGGCGTCGGTCACCGCGAGGCGGGCTGTGCCCTCCGTCTGGCCGTGCTCGTCGGCGGCGTTGACGACGCGGATGGCGACCTCGGTCAACCGGCCCGTCCGGCGGTCGCGGGTGGTGGTGAGGGCGGCGCTGACCACGCGGTCGCGGGCGTCCTCGGGGGTGACGACGGACCTCGGCATGAGGCGACCGACCTCTCCCGCCTCCTCGAAGGCGAAGCCGACGGTCTCGGCGACCGTGTCCCGGCGTTCATCGGTCTCGCGCGAGAAGTGCGCGCTGCCCTCGGCACTCGCCGATACCAGGTGCAGCAGGTCCACGCCGCTGGCGACACCCTGCCGTCCGGTACGGGGGCCGGAGGGGGCGCCCGGGGCGTCGGGCGCCGCCGGGCCGCCGTCGGAGCCGGAGCGCTCGGGGCCGGCGGCGCGGCGACCGCGCCCGCCCAGCGTGGCACCCAGCTCCCCGGTCAGCCGTACCCCGCCGTCGGCCACCACCTCGCGGCGGTCGGGCGGAGGCAGCCCACCCGAACCGCCGCCGGCCTCGGGGCCGCCGGTGCCCAACGACCGCTCCAGCAGGCCGACGATCTGCGCCCCCACGGCGTCGAAGGCGCCGCTGTCCTCGGTCAACTCGTCCAGATGTACTTGGCGCGCGACCCGCTCGCGGAAGGCGGTGGCCGCGCGGCGGTCGTCGAGCACCCAGGTATCGACCGCCGTGACCCCGCCGCGCACGCCTGCGGCGACGCCGGCCTCGGCCTCGGCGAGATGGCCGACACCGGCTCCCCAGCGGAACGGGCTCGGCAATTCCGCGGCGGCCTCGAAGCCGCGCGCCAGGCTGACCTCCACGGTGCCGTCGGAGTTGACCCGCTCGGCGATCCGGACCTTGCCGCCGGGGGAGACGGCCACCGAGACACCGGTGGCGGCGGTCAGGGACGACGTACCGGTGGTGCAGCCCTGGGGGCGGAACGCGGAGTCGGGGTTGGCGGCGGCACCCGCCCCGGCCGTGCCCGTGCCGCACCCTTCCAGCCGCAGCACGGCGCAGACGGCGCGCTCGACCTCCGCGAGGGCGCGCCGGCCGGGCTCCGTCAGCCCGGCCATGCCGGTGGCCACGCCCGCGACCAGGGCGAGCACACCCGCGTACTCCAATAGGGTTCCACCGCGATCACCGCGGCCGGTCCGGCGGCACAGCGCCATGGCAAGCCTCGCAAGCAGCGCTCAACAGCGACAACGAGAAGAAGCCGGAGGAGCCAGGCACAGGGCCGGCGGCGCGATCGCCGCACTGCCGCGCGGGGAGGCGGATGCCGCCGCGCGCCGAAACGGCGGGCGGGGCGGGCATCGGTCTAGGGCGCGGTCACCGTCTCGTCGGTGCTCCAGTCCGTCAGGGTCAGGGCGAACCAGCGGTTCTGCAGGCCCGTGCGGTCGGGCGGAAGGTGCTGGTAGTACACGAGCGGCCGGTTGGCGTCGTCCACCCACAGTTCGACGTCGACGGCGGCCTCGCCGAGGCCCATGTCGACCAGGGCGGTGTACTCGCTCCGGGCGAAGCCGACCGCGTGCTCCCGGAGGTCGTCGATGTAGGCGGTCCCGCTCCAGTGGGCCGTGGGGGTGCCGTCGACCTCGACCGCGTCCACGAGGCGGAGGTCGGTGCTGACGGCCAGCGCGGCGGTGATGTGCGAGCAGTTGGCGCCGCGCGCGGCGGTGAGGTCGGGCAGGTAGTCGGAGGGGATGTCGGCGGCGCGGTAGTCGTCGCCCAGGGGCCAGAAGTCGCCGCCGGAGGCACTGTGCAGGCCGTCGTCGGTGGCCACCGAGCCACTGGCCTGGACGTCGGCGGCGGAGGTCTCGTCGCCCTCGTAGTCGCGGCCGGGCACGAAGTCGGGCTCCAGCACGTAGCGTGTGGCGTCGCCATCGACGCGGTAGACCCCCGAGCCGTCGCCCGAGCAGCTCAGCCGCCCGCTGTTGAGGGTGGCCATGCCGCTGCTGTCGAAGCTCTGCAGCCGCCACGCCGCGGAGTCCTCGGCGTCGAGCGCGGCGGTGACGGCCTCGGCCAGTTCGGTCCGGTCGGAGGCGTCGCCCGGAGTGGGCACGGCCGTGCCCTGCGGCTCGGGCCCGCCGGAGGCCCCGACGCAGGAGGACAGCACCGCGACACACAGCGCGGCGGCCATACCGGCGGCCATCCGGCGTGTCGCGCGTGTCACGCCGCCAGCGGGCATCGCGTGCGCCGCACACCCCACACGCGCCCGTCGGGCCGCGCGCGCACCCGCGCCCCCGAGGGACCCGCCCGCGCCCGCCCCGTTCACGCCGTTCACCCCGCTGTCGTCCACCCCGATCACGGTCACCCCTGCGGCACCCGCGCCTGCCCGACCCAGATCGACTCCCAGTGCGGGTTGCCGATCACCTGCGTGACGTTGACCGGATTGCCGGCGTGCACCATCTGCCCGTTGCCGATGTACATGCCGACATGCGTGGGCGGCTCCATCTCGGGCATCGTGTGGAAGAAGATCAGGTCGCCGGGCTGCAGTTCGCCCTTGGAGATGTTCGGCAGCGCCGCGATCTGGTCCCAGGTGGTCCGCGGAAGACTCACCCCCGCCTCGCGCCAGGCCTCCATCATCAGCGAGGAGCAGTCGTACCCGTTGCGCCCCGTGGCCCCCCAGATGTACGGCTTCCCCTGCTGCGCCAACGCGAACGCCACCGCCACCCGGGCGTCCCCCTCGCCGCGTACCTCACCGTCCCACGTGCTGGAAAAGGTCCACACATACTCCTCGGGCTCTTCGGGCCGCTCATGCTCGACCCAGCTCTCGCCCCCGCATTCGGGCCCTTCGACCCGACACACATAGTCGCGCGTGGCATCGTGCAGCACATCGGCGATCGACGAGGAGGAAAGCCCGATCACAACCACCGCGGCAATGGAGATCAAAGCCGCCGTCTCCATAATCGAGGCCCCACGATCACCCCCTCGCCCAGAAACCCGAGCAAGCGGAGTCACGGACTTGCCCACCGGATCACTCCTTCTCCGCCTCAGCCGACCGGGACGTTCTCAATCGGATCGAAACCAGGGATCTCGACGGTAAACGACGCGGTATCGGACGGGGTTCGGTAGGTAGTCCAGTAATCGACGCTTTGATTTGGTTCGATGAGCGGGTCATAGGGAGATAGGGAGACATATCCCGAACAAAGGCAGTTGGTTTCGGCGTCGATCAGTGGGTGATGGCGGATCTGCGATGATTCGTCAAGCAGAGTGACTCCGCTGAGATGGGTGTGTCGGTAATCGTAGATTGGATTGGCGAAGTTGTTGGCGTGAATGTTTTCGGTGCCTGTGTTGGTGATTCTTACAGTAAGAACGGTGAGCCCACTGCTCGTTGAGTGCTTGAGGTCCAGGACCTCGGCCATTGCATCAGAGACGTTTTCGAGTTCTCCACTGCTTTCAGTGCTGCCAAGCGCTGGAGAAGCGGACGTTCCCGGAGTCGATTCGGACCCTGGCGACGGTGATGGCGAAGTAGCGGCTGCAGACGCGCTTGAAAAGGGGACAACGAGCAGGGATGTCGCGGCCACCGTCCAGGTCAGGCAGTGCACAAGATAGCGTTTCTTTTCCATGTGCTTCCTTATTTCGCGAAGGTAATAGTGACCCGGCGGTTTTTCGATCTCCCCTCCTCGCTGTCGTTGTTTGCGATCGGCTGACCGGCCCCGTGCCCTGCGACCTCGTAAGAGATCTCCTCTTTCTCCACAAGATCGGCCAGGGCGTCGCGTACAGCACGTGCTCGGTCCTCGGAGAGAGGAATGTTGACACTGTCGTTTCCAGTGTTGTCGGTGTGGCCGTCTACGCTGACCGTCCGTGCTGAAGAGTCGTCAATCTCCCTGGCCACCTGCTGGATAACCTCGTTGGCGGATTCATCGAGGGAGGACTCGTTGGTGTCGAACAGGACATCCGAAGACAGTGATATGGCGACCTCTTCGGAGGTCTCCTCTCGAGTGGAATTGTCCTCCAAGCCTTCCTCAAGGCTTTGCACGTCCCAGATCTGGGGCGTGGACAGTTCCTGTGCCGGCTCCTCGACTCTCTCGCCAGGCGAGTCGGTCACGGGTATGTCCAAGATGGGCGGAGTCGCATAGGAGAGGAAGGTCATGTGCTCGACGTCTGCAGGCGGGGCAGGGAAAGCCACCCACGCTCGCACAGATTCTCCAGGTGCGAGCGAAGTGTCGTGCCACGCTTCGCAGTAGCAGGTGCCGTCTTCATACAGAAGGGGAAGATGCTTTTTGCTATTAGCTCCGTCGATTAGAGTCAGGGACTGAAGGTCGCCAGGTTCTTCGCCTTGCTGGGGTGGAGCATAGATCGAAACGGATTCGGTCGGGCTGGTATTCGAAATGGTGAGGTCCAGTGTGACAACGTCGGCGTTCTGGCGGTTCAGCGAGTGGATGTCGATGCGGAACTCGGACCCGATTTCTGTCGATGAGGTCGTGCTTCCGGCTACGACGTCGCCCTCTGTGAGGTTTCCGCCCGCGGACGGGCCTCCCGATGGTTCGGTGTTCACGGTGTCGTCGCCGTTGCCGTCACCAGAGGAGCCCGAACTGACACACGATGACGAAAGTGAGCAGGCCAGAAAGAGCAGGAAAAGAGATCGACCACCGCGGCGGAGGCGTGAAGGTATTCTCCAAGTTCCCACGATCATCCCTTTTCCGTGCAGAGGTTCAATCGGGATAGCAGTTTCCTGTCTAGACGACTGTCCCGATCGGCTTGTAGATGTACTGGCCTTCGCTGTTGGTGAGCCGCACATCGATGGCCCGCCGTGCCTGATTAATTTCGGTTATCCGGACGCCATCGCATATTAGTCCACCGATTTCTGTGCCGGTTATTCCGTACTCGCATTCAGGGATCACGACCTCGGCAATTGCTGCCGCGTTTCCCGTATGATTCGCGTCGTGATCGGGGGTTCCGCAGTCGATGTTCGCCCAGTGCCGGGTGCGGTCCTGTTCCAGTTCGGCCTGGCATTCGGCACTTCGCACCTCGACGCGTACGATATTTCCCAGATTTCCTTGGCTGTCGTCGCTGGCTCGTATGTCGTCGAGTATCGCTCCGTTCACTTGGGCATACTGTTCAGCCCTGCTTCTTCCTTCGGCCGGATCGTAGAGGCGGCTGTAAGGCATGTTGCCTTCGGCCAGCTCCTGCGCGGCCTGTTCACGGGCAACACCGGCTGCGGCCAGGGCAGCCGCGTCAGCCGCAGTCTGCGACTGTGTCCGCAGGTCGTTGGCATTCCCAAGCCGCACGAAGAGCAGCATGATCGCTATGAGAGACAAGGTCAGGCCCACCAGTAGATACAGGTTGGCCTGGCCGCTGTCCGACGATCTCAGGCGGGCTGACATCACAATCCTTGGTCGACCGCCACTATCCCATTTCGGCGAGCAACTCGTCCACACGCTGCTCAAGGGTGTTCACAAGATTGTCGAATACCTGCAATTGCAGGAGCGCCACGGCGACTCCGGCGACCAGAACGATCACCGCGGCGTACTCCAGGATGCTGGCGCCCTTGTCTTGGTTGGGCTGGGTGAGGTGTTTTGTGATCATTGCTCGTGTTCGGGCTTGTAGGGACAGCAGACGGTATTGCATTCAGCCCTCCCGGGGGTGTGCGAAGGGCTTGGGGGCCCTGGCGACAGTTATTAAGTTACGGGGGCCGCGACCTGTTGTGTAGGGGTTGGGGCCGGGTGTGGATAGTGGGTCAGCCACCGAGGACTCCGGTGAAGTCGATGCCGGAGCCGAGGATCATGGCGCCGCCCACCAGGAGGAGCAGGCCGGGGAGCATGGTGGCCGCCGTGATGCCCGTTACCCGGGGGTTGAGGCGCTGCGCCTTGCGGCGCATGTACTGGGCGTCCTGGCGGCGCATGTCCTGGCCGATGTTGAGGAGGGTGTGGGAGAGCGGGGCGCCCAGTTCCTCCGACTGCTGGATGGCTGTGACGAACTTGCCCAGGGCCTCGTTGCTGTTGCGCTGGCGCAGGGCCTGGAACGCCTCCCTGCGGCTGGTGCCGAGGTCCATCTGGCGCAGGACGATGCGGAACTCGTCGGCCAGGGTGCCGGGCATGGAGTCGGCCACGCGGGCCAGGGCCTGGCGGAAGGCGAGGCCGGCGCCGACGCTGACCGCCAGGACGTCGAGGAAGTCGGGGAGTTGGCGCTGGATGTCGTCCTGGCGCTGGCGGGTCTTGAGGAGCAGGTCGGCGTCGGTCAGCACGACGAAGCACAGGGCCAGCATGGCGAGCATGGTCTGGCCGCGGGTGAGCAGCAGGATCGCCGCGGTGCTGTAGAGCAGGATCTCGCCGACCT
Source organism: Streptomonospora nanhaiensis (assembly GCF_013410565.1). Lineage (NCBI taxonomy): Bacteria > Bacillati > Actinomycetota > Actinomycetes > Streptosporangiales > Nocardiopsidaceae > Streptomonospora > Streptomonospora nanhaiensis. Next base: position 2,144,940 of record NZ_JACCFO010000001.1, on the reverse strand, counting down.
TGCGCTGCAGGTAGCGCTCGACGGTAAGGCCCTCGGGGCAGCCGGCGGCCTCGATGCGGAGGCGGATGCTCTCCTCGCGCTCAGGGCCCACCAGTTCCTTGACCGCGCCGACGAACGGGCGGCCGATCAGCTCGGTGATCCGGTTGAGGATGAACGTGGACGGCCGCTTGGGCTTGGGCGGGGCAAGGGAGATGTCGCCCGCCACCTCGCTCTGCTTGGTGAACAGGTAGACACCCCAGCAGAAGACGGCCACGACCGCGGCGGCGGCCAGGCCGAGCGCGACGATCAGCACGAAGGACATGAGGGCTCCGGGGGCGTGGCGGCTAGAAGTCGATCTTGGTGGTGATCCGGCGCACCAGCAGGAAGCCGGTCAGGAACAGGCCGCAGGACAGGGCGAGCACGACGGTTCCCGCCGGCGACTCCGTCATGGTGCGGATGGCGTCGGGCTGCAGCATGTTGACGAGGAACAGCGCGCCCACGCCCATGGCCAGCAGCGCCCACGCCGTCGACGTCGTCTCGGTGAGGATCGTGTGCACCTCGCGGCGCGACTCCTTGCGCTCCTCCAGGGTCTCGGCGATCGACCGCAGCGCCGAGACCAGGGCGCCGCCCGAGCGCGCCGACACCAGCAGGGTCGAGATCAGCACGCCGATCTCGCGTGAGGGCATGCGCTCGCGCAGCTCCCGCATCGCCTCGTCGAAGGGCTGGCCCAGTTTCATCGACTCCGCCGCCCGGCGCAGCTCCGAGCCCGCCGGGTCGTCCAGCTCCTCGGCGGCCATGTCGATGGCCGTGGGCAGTGCCAGCCCCGCCTGCGTGGCGTTGGACAGCACGCGGGCCAGCTCCGGCAGCTGCGCGGTGAACTCCTCCTTGCGCCGCTCCTCCTGGCGCTTGAGGTAGGCGAAGAAGATGAAGCCCACCCCCACCGCCGCCGCCAGCCCGAACACCGGCGCCAGCGCCTGCCACACGAACACGATGGCCAGCGCCGCCGCCCCCACCAGCAGCAGGACGAAGGTCGACACCTTCACCTTGACCCCGGCCCGCGCCAGCCGGTACTCGATGCGCCGGCCCGGCTCGGTGCGCCGCAGTACGACGTCCAGCCGCGCCAGGGGCGTGTTGGCGCGCCGCTCGACCTCGTGCAGCGCGCTGCGCGAGGCCAGTTGGCGCCGCTGCACGGTGCCGTCGATGTAGACCACCAGGCCCCAGATGAAGACGCTGATCGTGACCAGCGACAGGCCCAGGATGATCACGGTGTAGGTCACGGCCCGACCTCCGGAGACGACTCGTGTGCCGTGCGGCGGTTGGCGGTGGCGGCGGGGGTCACAGCGGGACCTCCGGGAGCGTGAAGTCCGTGCGCGCCGCGCGGCGGGCCTGCGGGGCCGGCTGGACGCCGAACGCCGCGGGCACGCTCTCGCCGGCCGCGTGAATGCGCGCCGCGATGTGGCGCGGCAGCGGGAACCGGCGGAACTCGCCGCGCACCGTGCCGCTGCCGTCCTGGGGGTAGGCCTCGAACTTCAGCAGGGGCTCCAGCCGGAACTCCTCCTGCCGGGTGGAGGCCACCACGGCGACCTCGGCCACCCGGCGCGAGCCGTCGGGGTAGCGGCTCAGGTGCACGAGCACGTCCACCGCGGCGTTGATCTGGTCGCGCAGCGCCTCGAACGGGATCTTGACCTCCGACATCGAGGCCAGCGTGAGCAGCCGGTGCACCGCGTCCTCGGCGGAGTTGGCGTGCACCGTGGCCAGGGAGCCGTCGTGGCCGGTGTTCATCGCCTGCATCATGTCCAGGGTCTCGGCCCCCCGGACCTCGCCGACGATGATCCGGTCAGGCCGCATCCGCAGGGAGTTGCGGACCAGATCGCGGATGGTGATCTGCCCGGCGCCCTCGATGTTGGGCGGCCGCGCCTCCAGCCGGATCACGTGCTCCTGCTGGAGCTGCAGTTCGGCGCTGTCCTCGATGGTCACCACGCGCTCGTGCGCCGGCACGAAGCTCGACAGCGCGTTGAGGAACGTGGTCTTACCGGTGCCGGTACCCCCGGAGATGATCACGTTGAACCGCGCCCGCACCAGCGACGCTAGCAGCACCGCGGTCGCGCCGTCGACGCTGCCCTTGGCCACCAGCTCCTCGACGGTGAACGGCTTGGGGAACCGCCGGATCGTGATGACCGGCCCGCTCAGCGACAGCGGCGGGATGATCACGTTGACGCGCTCTCCCGTGGGCAGCCGCGCGTCGACCATCGGGCTGGACTCGTCGATGCGCCGGTTGACCTGCGACACGATCCGGTCGATCGTCTGCATCAGCTGCTCTTCGCTGGTGAACGCGGTGTCGATGCGGTGCACCCGGCCCCGCTGCTCGATGTAGATGTTGTCGGGGCCGTTCACCATGATCTCGGTGATGCTCTCGTCGGCCAGCAGCGGCTCCAGCACCCCCAGCCCCAGCGCCTCGTCGACGACGCGCCGGACCAGCGAGCCGCGCTCGCGGTCGCTGAGCACCGGCCCCTCGCGGGAGATGATGTGGCCCACGACCTTCTCCAGGCGCGTGCGCCGCTGCTCCAGCGTGAGCGTGGCCATGTCGTCCAGGTTCACCTCGTGCAGCAGCCGCTGCCGCCAGTGGGCGATCTGGTCGATGGGGTGGTCGTTGCCGTGGTCCTCGGTGAGGCGGTCTTTCAGTGCCATGGGCGTACCTGGGAATCGGTCGGGCGAAACGGGCGGACTAAGCGGGCGGCGGGGGTCATAGCGGCATGTCCACGCGCCGGGTCAGGTCGAGTTCGAAGCCGGGGGTGGGGAACATGAGCGGGAAGTCCACCGTGATCTCGGTGTAGTACCCGCCCTCACCGTTCTCTCCCACCGTCACCTCGGCCTGATCCAGCCATGTCGGAAGCGCCGAGCGGGCCGTGGCACCCGCCGCGTCCAGCCCCTGGATGCCGGCGATCCGCGCGCCCGCCCGCGCCGCGTGCTCCATGCGCTCGGCGGCGATGAACGCGAAGAAGGTCTCCAGGGCGATGGTCGCCACGAGCACGAACAGCGGGAAGTACGCGGCGAACTCCAGGATCTGGGACCCCCGGTCGCCGCGCCGCCGTGCGCGCCTGTGCGGTCGCATGACTCACCTTTCGTCGTCCGATCGTCGCGGAATCAGCCCTCGGGCAGGATCAGCGCCTGGCTGCTGATCCGCCACGGGCCGTCGACGCCGGGCAGGAACACCGGCGTGGCGATGCTGACCTGCACGGCCTCACCGCCCTCGGTGTCGATGATCTCGACCGAGAAGGTCCCCTCCTCGTTCCACGGCGGGCTGACCCGCTTGGCCGCCTCCTCCTCGATGGCCTCCAGGTCGGAGGAGTCGATGGCCGCCTGGCGCGCGCCCTCGTTGGCGGCGTGCGAGGCGAACATCCCGGTCAGACCGACGAGCAGGATCTGCCAGGTGATCAGCAGCGCCAGCCCGACGAAGGGCAGAGTCGAGGCGAACTCCACGAACAGCGCGCCGGAGTCGCCCCGCCGCCGCCAGGCGCGGACGCGGCGTCCGCGCGGCGAGGTGAGGTCGGGGTCGACGTCCAGCGGGCCCGAGGGGGAGAACACCGCGGACTCCCCGGGGCCGGTCTGGTCGTAGGGCGACTCCGGCCGGTTCAGCATGCCCAGCTCGCCCGCGATCTGGGCGTAGGCCCGCAGCAGGTTCTCGTCGGTCAGCCGCGCCGGGTTGCCGGTGTTGGCGGCCTCCTCGACCGCGCGGAACGCCGCCGGAACCGTGGTGCGCAGGGTGGGCGTGGCCAGCAGTTTGCGCGCGAAGTCGGGCTGGATCTCGTTCTTGCGGCTGTGCCGCATCAGCAGCACGGTGGTGTTGCGGGAGTCGCGGATCTGCAGCCGCCCCCACATCGCCACCACCCGCTGGGCCGCCCGCAGCGCCGGAAGGTCGGGGTTGACCAGCAGCACCGCGGTGTCGGCGAGCTCCACGGCCATGGCCGTGGCCTCGGTGGTGGCGGCGCCGCAGTCGACGACCACCAGGTCGTAGCGGGAGCGCAGCGCGCCCAGGATCTGGCGGGTGGCGCGGCCGGTGACGTCCTCGCCGCGCTCGCCGTCGTTGGGCGCCAGCAGGATGTGCAGCCCCTCGGAGTGCACGTACAGGGTGTCGGCCAGCATCGAGGCGCTGATGTCGTCGGACGCCTCGACCAGGTCCACGATGCTGCGCCGGTGCTTGAGGTCGAAGTAGCCGGGGATGTCGCCGGACTGCAGGTCGAGGTCGACCAGGCACACCACCCGGCCCGAGCGGGCCGCGATCCGGGCGAGGTGGATGGCGCTGGTGGTGGTGCCCACGCCGCCCTTGGCGCCCGACAGCGTGATGATCGACCCCTTGCGGCCGTCCATGGGGACGTCCAGTGAGGCCGCCTCCAGGTGGCGGCGCAGCGTGCGCGACCAGTCGGCGGCCGTGGTGACCCGGGCCCCGATCTGGTCGACCGTGGCGTGGGTGGGCAGCACGCTGCGCGCGCCCGCCTCCATCGCGTTGGTGAAGATGTCGGCGTCGACCTCGTCGACCACGAGGATGACCGCGAGCTGGGGGCGGCTGCGCGACAGGTCGCGGATGAGGTCGAGGACCGGCAGCGGCCCCATGCGCTCGTGCACCAGGACGACGTCGAGCGTGGGCACCTGCCCCACGCTGTCGCTGATCTCCTGCGAGGAGCGGTGCACGCCCACCACCTCGCAGTCGAGCAGTTCGTCGAAGCGCGCGGTCAGCGCCGCCTCGACGTCGGCCGAGGGCACCCCGAGCATGACCTGGTAGGTGCTCATCACTCGCCCTCGGGCTGCTCGGCCGCGGGGGACTCCTCGGCTCCGGCGGAGGGCTCGGTGGCGCCGGGCGCGACCGAGCCGCCGGCCTCGGCGTCGTCGGCCTGCTCCTCGATCAGCTCCAGTTGGTCCTCGGTGCAGAACTCCAGGTTGCCGGGGTCGCCCGACCCCTGCGGGCTGACCGCCGCCAGCCGCAGGCTGGTGGCGAACGCCTCGGCATAGGTGAGGTTGAGCGCCTGCTCGGGGGTGAGGCGGAAGGTGACGGGCACGACGCTGTTGGTGTCGCCCGTGGTCTCGTCGATGGAGGACCCGATGTCGCCGATGTCGAGGATCTCGATGTTGGTCAGCACCCGGTACGCGCACGCCTGCGCCTGCCCCTCGCCCGGGTTGAACGCGGCGTAGACGTCCACCCGCGACTGGCGCACCACCTTGCCGGCCACACCGGTCTCGGCGTCGACCATGATCGCGATCTCGCGCTCGCCCTCCTCAAGGTCGGGGGCCGGGATCACCATGCTGCGCTGCAGCAGCTCACCCTCCTGCAGCGCGCTGGAGGCCACCGGGAGCCGTCCGACCTCCTCGCTGATCTCGCTGAAGTCGCCGATGAAGGTGTCGGCGTCGAAGAACCGCGCCGGGACCTCGTACTCCTCCAGCATGTCCGGGGTGATCTGCTCGTAGGGCTGGACGTCCTGGGTCAGCCGCAGCGCCGTGCGGTAGCTGCCCAGTTCGTTGTTGAGCGTGCCCACATACGACACCACCGTGAGGAACACGGCCACACCGCCGATGGTGGCGATGATCATGAGCAGAACGCCGCGCCGTTGACGAGGGTTCATGGCGCTCCATTTCTAGACGGACGGGGGGCCACTGGGCCGCTGGGGTGGACGGCGCCGGGGCGGGGCTGCCGGGCGGCGCTCATTGGGGGGCGCGGGGGATGGAGAGGTCGTGTGCCCGGTCGTGGTCGTCGCCGAAGGCGTCCGCGGACAGGGCCTCAGACGGGACCGAGGCCGGATGGGCGGACGAACCCGTTGACGGGCCCGTGGACGGACCCGCGGGCGAATGGCCGGACACCGAGGAGGACGCGGCGGCCGAGGACCGCGCCGCCGCGGGCGCCCCGAGGGCCGCGGCGCGGGGGCCGGTGTCGGCGCCGGTGACGGCACCGCCGCGGCGGCGTACGTGCGGCAGCGCCGAGACCGGGAGCGACGCCGCGTGCGGCGCCGACTGCAGCCGGTAGCCGGGCGGCGCGGAGTCGGAGGGCGCCGTGGGTGAGGGGCCGGTGTCCGCGGGCCCGGGCGCGGCGGACCGGGGATCGATGGGCCCGGCGTCGCCGGACTCCCCGCCGGCGGGGCCGGATGCGGGCGGCGCTGTGGGGGCGGGGCCGGTGGGCGCGGTGCCGGTGGGACCCGCACCGGGAACGGCGGGGGCGGGCGGCGCGAAGGCCGAGGGACCGTGCGGTCGGGCGGGGTCCGCGGAATCCTCGTTCAGCGGCGGCAGTTCCTGCGGGACAGGCAGGTCCTCGTCCTCGATCGGCTCCGCGTAGCGCGGACGCGGCCGCTGCGGCGCGGCGGGACCGCCGGGCGGGGGCGCGCCGCCGCCCGGGTAGGGCGCCGCCGGCGGGTGGTGGGGCCCTGCGGGAGGGGCGGAGGGCGTGTGCGGGGGCGCCGGCTGGTGGTGGGGCGATGTCGGCGGGCGGTGGGGCCGGTCCGGGCCGGTGGCGGGCGGCGGACCGGGCACGGGGTAGGGCGCCGGGTGGTGCCCGGGCACGGGATGGTGTGCCGGTGCCGGTGCCGGTGCCGGTGCCGGTGCCGGGCCCTGGGGCCGGTGCGGGGCGGCCGGGTGGGGCGGGCGGGTGGGCGCGGTGTGCGGCGCGGCGACGGGCGCGGGCGCGCCCGGGGAGGGCTGCGCGGGCGCCTGCGGCGGCCGGGTGCGCCCGGAGGACGCGGTGCCCGCCGCGGCACCGCAGAACCGGCACGCGGGTCCGACGGCGGGTTCGCCGCACCAGGAGCAGGTGGTGGGCCGCACCGAGCGGGCGGGATCGGTGAGGGCGCGCGGGTGGGCGCTGAACGCCACGAACTCCACGTACTTGGCCGAGCCCCAGTACAGCGACCCCAGAGGCTGCGGCGGCAGCCGCCGCACCGCGACCGCCCGCATGGCGGGCAGGAACTGCTCCTCGAAGGGGGAGGGGTCGACGTTGTCGCCGCAGGAGTGCAGGACCTGCACCGGCTCCTGCGGGCGGAACGGCACGACGGAGGCGGGATCGGCCTTGTTCACACGGCTGACCTGGGGCGCCGGCGAGCACACCGCGAGGTAGGTGACCCCCGGCGCGAACGAGCCCAGGTGCTGGCGCACCGAGATCGGGATGGTGGCGAGGTTGGCGACGTTGCGCAGCCAGCCTCCCGCCAGGGTGTGCCGCGGGAGTTCGTCGGCCAGGCCGGCGATCATGCCCGGCGGCAGGTAGGGCGACAGGTAGGCGAGCTGGTCGGCGATCAGCGAGAGCGCCAGCGGCGAGAGGTCCATGCCCACCGCCGCGACGGAGTCGGACAGCAGCGCGCCGCGCGCGAAGGCGACCGCGCGCCGCGCGGGCTCGCCGCGCCAGCGCGGATAGAGCGCCACCACCTTGGCCCCCTGGGCCGTGTGGTAGCGGGCGAACTCCACGAACGCCCCCGCCTGACCGGCCAGGTCGTGACCGTCCAGGGCGAAGCGCTGCGCCTGGACCCCGCCGAGGTGCCCCGTGGTGGGGATGTCGGCGAGCAGCGCGACGACGCTTGAGGGCCTGGGGTGGTCGGAGGTCACGGGGCAAGCTCCCGGGGTCGCGGGCTTGATCTGGCCGTTTTCGACTTTTGTCGGCAGGCGTGTCAACGGCTTGTCGACAGGCGCGGTGATAGGGGCGGGTTGGCACTGTCCCGGCATATGGTAACGGGGCGCCGCTGATCAGTGGGGTTAGAGTCGGGTCTCCTGTGCGGCGGTGCGTGTGCCGGGGCTCACGGGAACGAGCGGGGCCGCCGGCCGAAGGCGCCGACGAGCGGAAACCCCTGCGGCGCCGCCGATACCGGTCACGGCCTCGGTGGGAGGCACCGCGCCGGAGCGGCGGGGTGCGGCGGCGCGCAGATTCGCGGGCCGATTCGCACACCGATTGTGGACGGCCGCTGAATTCCCGGTCGGCGCACCGTTCTTTGTTCTGTATTCATCTATCCGTCGTCGTTTCGCGTCGGGTTCTCCGCGGTGTCCGAAGTCGGCGCTTCCGATGGTGGCGCTTTCGAAGTCGGTGTGTCCGAAGGGCGGGATTGGCACCGCGGAGATTCGGTCGATGGGCTCTGTTTTCAGTTGTTCGTGGGCGCGCGCAGCGGGTGGCCGGGACGGCGGCCGTTCGGCGCGACAGGCAGCGATGCGGGGGGTTCGTGGAAGACCGCGACGGGCCGCGGTGCCCGGGCCGGGGGTGCGGTGGGCGCCGGACCGGGCCGAGACGCGGTCGGCGGGGGCGGCGCGGCTGCGGCGGGCGCGGGTGTGTCCGCGTCGGGAGCGGCGGGGCCGTCGGGCTCGCCGTCGGACGCCGGTACGGGCGCCGGTACCGGGTTCCGCTCCGGCCCCGAACCCGCACGCCGACCCGGCGTGGCACGCCAACCCGCATCCGGATCCGGTGATGTGTCCGGCGCCGGCGCCGGTTGCGACGCGAGCGCGGCGGCCGTGACGGGCGCGGCGGGCTCCTGGCGCGGCCGGGGGACGGTCATGACCGGAGCCGGGGGCGCGGGCTCGGCGGGGTGCGGCCGCTCGGGGAACGGCGGCGCGGGGGAGGCGAAGGCGGGGTCGGTGGGGGTGCCGGAACGCGCGGCCGAGCGGCGCGGGCGCACGCGCGGCGGCGGGGTGTTGGCGGCCGCGCAGAAGGGGCAGCGCCGCACGGCCACGGGTTCGCCGCACCAGGTGCAGGGGGTGGTGGCCACGGCCTCGACGGCCCGGCTCAGTGCCTGCGGGTGCACGCTGAAGACGGCGAACTCCACCAGGTGGTGGGACTTCCAGTAGCGGGTGGCCAGGGGCTGGGCGGGCGCGGAGGCGGTCTGGCTGGGCCGCAGCAGCGGGGCGAGGTGGTCGGCGACGATGTCGGCGGCGGCGTGGCCCGAGGGTGCGGACAGGATGCCCACCGGGGAGTCGGGGACCATCGGCGGGGGTTCGGGTTCGCCCCGGTGGAAGCGGTCGACCTGCGGCCAGGGCGAGCAGTAGGCCAGGAAGGACGTGCCCGGCGCGTAGGAGGCGAGGTGGCGGCCCAGCGAGGTGGGGAGGTCGGCGAAGGAGCCGAGGGTGCGCAGCCAGGCGCCCGCCAGCACGCGGCGCGGGAGTTCGCGGGCCAGCGCCGCCACCAGCCCTGCCGGGAGGTGGGGCGCGAGGTAGGCGAGCTGATCGGTGACAAGGGAGAGGGGCAGCGGCGCGAGTTCGACGGGAACGCCGGCGATGTGGTCGGTGAGCAGCGCCGCGCGCACGAATCCGATGGCGCGTTCGGCGGGCTCCGCGCGCCAGCTCGGGTACACGGCCACGATCTTGCGGCCCTGGGAGATCTCGGCGGCGGCGAAGTCGAGCAGCGGCAGGCAGCCCTCGCGGGGATCGCCGACGACGGGAAAGCGCGGCGCGCGCACCGGGCCGAGGTGGCCGGTACCGGGAATGTCGGCCAGCAGTGCCACCGTGCTGGCCGAGGCGGTGCGAGTGGCGGCCATGCGGGCTCCCCTCGGCGGTTGGCCGGACGGACGTGCGGGTCAGGGCAGGGCTCAGGCGACGCGTGGGGCGCCGGGGCGGGCGCGGTTCGGCGGAAAATCACCAGGGATTTGTATAGTAGCCAATTCCGATCAGCGCCCGGTGGCGGAAAGAACACGCTGTGGAAAAGCCTCTGTTGCGGTTGCCGGGTCCCCCCGTCCGCGCGCTCCGCCCGGTGGTAGGGGGGAAATCCCCGCGCTGAGCCGCCGCTACACATCCGCCGCGCGGATTATGGGCGCCTGCGGCAGGTGCGGCAGCGCGGCAAGCGCGGGCGGTCAGGGGCGGCTCAGGCCAGGGCCGCGGCGAAAGCGGCCGTGTCCTGGTACTCGCGCCAGTGCGCGATGCGCCCGTTGGCGGCCCGCAGCACCACCACGAACGCGCCTCGCGCCCGGGTGCCGGTCCGTGGGACCGTGGCCGTCAACCGGTACTCGGCGATGATCACCTCGGGGTCGGCGGTCTCGTGGATTTCCACCTCACTGAACCCCTCGAACACCACGGGCAGGGCCTCGCGGCCGGCCCGCGTCATGGCCACAACGTTGTCGCGGCCCTCGGTCCGGCGGTTGGCGGGGGGAGCGAACGGCTGCTCCACGACGACGTCGGGGGCCAGCATCTCCGCGTCGAAGCCGGGGCGTCCGGCGAGTGCGTTGCGCTGGAAGCGGGCGAAAAGGTCGCGCGGGCTCTGCTCGGACATGGGGGCGTCCCTTCAAAGGAGATAAGATGAGCCGAGGCTCATTTTGAAATTATGAGCCGCGACTCATTTTGTCAACGAGTGGACCCATGACACCCGACAAGCCCCTGCGCGCCGACGCCCGGCGCAACCGCGCCCGCATCCTCGCCGCCGCCGAGGAGGTGTTCGCCGAGCACGGGGACGCCGCGTCGACCGAGGAGGTCGCCGCCCGCGCGGGCGTCGCCATCGGCACGGTCTTCCGCCACTTCCCCACCAAGCGCGACCTCCTCGCGGCGATCATGAAGGATTTGAGGGCACGGCTCGTCGACCGGGCGCAGTCCCTCGCCGCCGAGGGCGACCCCGCGACCGCGCTCTTCGACTACTTCGGCTTCCTCGTGGAAAGCTCGGCCCGCATCGGCACCGTGGTGAGCCTCCTCGCCGAGGAGGGGACGTCCGTGGAGCCGGGGGAACAGGTGAGGGCGCTCACCGACAGGTTCGGGGCGTTCCTGGAGGCGGCGCGCGACGCCGGCACCGTGCGGCCCGGCGTCCGCCTCGACGAGGTCATGGCGCTGCTCACCGCCACCGTCCACGGCGCCGTGGCCGGCGCGTGGTCCGACGACCTGCGCCATCGGACGGTGGCCCGGGTCCTGGACGCGCTTCGCGCAGCGGAGGGGCCGGGAACGCGGAAGCCCCGCGGCACGGATTCGTGCGCGGGGCTTCGGAGCTGGGGTGAGTGAGGGGACTTGAACCCCCGACATCTTGGACCACAACCAAGTGCTCTGCCAACTGAGCTACACCCACCATGGTCGCCGACCGGGCAAGTGCCCGGCCCTGCGTCCGGGAATGATTCTAGCGGACCGGCGGGAGTGCTCCGATCAGTTTTCCGGCCCGGCGTCCTTGGCGTCCGCCGCGGCGGGCAGGCCCGTGCCGCCCGCCACGATCTCGGCGGCGATCGCCCGGGCGCTGGCGCTGTCGGGGCCGGGCGGGGGCACGAAGGCGGCCGCGCGGTAGTAGCGCAGCTCGCGGATGCTCTCGGTGATGTCGGCGAGCGCGCGGTGGCCGCCGTGCTTCTCCGGGCTGGCGAAGTAGATGCGCGGGTACCAGCGGCGCAGCAGCTCCTTGATGCTGGAGACGTCCACCATGCGGTAGTGCAGGTGCTCGTCGATCCGGGGCATGTCGCGCGCCAGGAAGAGGCGGTCGGTGGCGATGGAGTTGCCGCACAGCGGCGCCTTCTTCGGCTCGGGCACGTACCGCTTGATGTGCTCCAGCACCAGCTCCTCGGCCTCCTGCAGCGGCACCCCGTTGTCCAGGGCGTCGAGCAGCCCGGAGGTGGTGTGCATCTGCGTGACGAAGTCGCCCATCTGGTCCAGGGCCGCCCGCGGGGGCTTGATCACGACGTCGACGCCTTCGTCGAGCTGGTTGAGATCGCCGTCGGTGATCAGACAGGCCACCTCGATCAGCGCGTCGTGTTCGAGGTCGAGCCCCGTCATCTCGCAGTCGATCCACACCAAGCAGTCGTTCATACCGGCTAGCTTAAGCCGTTTCACCAGCGCGGGGCCCGGGCGCGGGCGGGGGTGCGGAGGCGGCACCGGCGGCCCGCCCCCGCACCCCGCCGGCCGGGCCCCGGGCCTACGTGCCGAGGAAGTCGACGGTGCCGGAAAGCTGCAGGTAGGCGCCGCCGACCAGCAGCACCAGGAGCAGGATCAGCACGAACATGAAGCAGCCCATGCACCCGCCGCAGCCTCCGCGCTTGCGCTCCTTGGGCCGCTGCTGAGGGGGCGGCTGCGGGCGGTTCCACTGCGCCGGGCCGCCGCCGGGCGCCCCGCCCCAGCCCTGCGCGCCGGGCGGGCCGTAGCCCCCGGCGGCCGGGCCCTGCGGCGGCTGGGCGGCGTGCGGCGGATAGCCCATGGGCGGCGGGCCGCCCGGGTAGCCCTGGGGAACGGGCGGCTGGGAGCGGTTGCGGCGGCCGCGCCCCTTGGGGGGCGCCGGCGGCGCGGGCGGCTGGGGGCCGTAGGGGGAGGGGGCGTATCCGGGGCCGGGCGGCGGGGGGTAGCCCGATCCCGGGTGGAACCCCGGCTGGGGGCCCGACGGCGGCGGATAGGCGGCGGGCCGGTCGCCGAAGCCGCGCTGCGGCCCCGAGGGGCCCGGCGCGGGCGGCGCGGGGTAGGAAACCGGCGGGTAGCCGGGCGGGGACGACGGCGCGGCGCCGGACCCGTGCGAGGGCTGCGGCCCCGAGGGCGGCGCGGGGTAACCCGACGGGGACTTGGCGTCGGCGGGCGGCTCCGGGGGCGCCGCGGGCGCCGCCCCGGCCGGGCGCTCGGCGGCCTCGCGCGCCTCCCGCTCGCGCCGCTCCTCGTCCTCGGCGGCGCGGCGCCTGGCCTCCTCCTCCGCCCGCTTGGCCTGCTCCTCGGCGTACCTGGCCTGCTCCTCCGCGCGCCGCTTGGCCTCGGCCTCGGCCTTCTTGCGCTCCTCCTCCTGACGCTGCCTGCGCTCCTCGGAGATCTCCGACAGGCCCTCCTTGAGGTCTCCGAGCAGCTTGTTGAAGCTGAACCGCTTGCGGGGCTTGGCCTCGGCCGCGCCGCTGTCGGCGCCCGCCGTCAGCATGGGGTCGTCGGGGTTGAACACCGCCGTGCGGGGAGCGGCGTCGTCGCCGGAGGAGGACCCGCCGCCCTTGAGGTCGGCGGTGGGGTCGTCGTTGGCCTTGAAGGGGTCGATGCGCATGGTGGAGGCCGCCTGCACGTCGGCGGTGGGCTCCTCGTCGGCGGGGGAGTACCCGGCGCTCGCGGGCGTGCCGGGGTCGAAGCGCATGGTCGAACCGGCCCCGCCGCCGATGTCGGCGGTGGGTTCGTCGTCGGCGGGGGAGGGCGCGGCGGGGCTGCGGGGGTCGAAGCGCATGGTGGCGCCGTCGGCCGGTCCGGCGATGTCGGCGGTGGGCTCCTCGTCGTCCGGCGCGGGCCGGATGTGGCCGGAACCGGCCTGGGGGGAAACACGCATGGTGGCGTCGGCGCCGCCCAGGTCGGCCGTGGGCTCCTCCTCGGCGGGGGCCGGGGCGGGCGGCGCCGACGGGGCCCACTGGCCCGGGTCGATGCGCATGGTGCTGGGCTCGTCGTCGGCCGGCGGCGGCTCGGACCGGGGCGGCGCGGCCGGGGGCCACTGTCCGGGGTCGATGCGCATGGTGCTGGGCTCGTCGCCGATGGCCGCGGATCCGCCGAGGTCGGGCGCGGTGCGCTCGGCGTCGGGACCCTGCGCGGCCGCCCCGCCCAGGTCGGCGGTCGGGTCCTCGGCGTCGGCCGCCGGCGCGCCGCCCTGGACTTCGGAGAGCGAACGCACGTGCTGCGTCCACTCCTCACCGTTCCACCATCGCAGCCGGTCCTCGCCGCCCTGCGGGTCCGCGTACCAGCCTGGCTCGATCGATCCACCCATGGCCGACAGACTAAGGGGTGCGCGGACCGGCGCAGACCGCCCTCCCGGGCCCTCACCGCCCCTCAGCCGCGGGCCGCCCCCACGTAGGGCCGGGCGCCCGCGCCGGGCCGATCGGCGGGCGCCGGGACGGGACGCGGCGGAGGTACCGCCGGGCCGGGCGCCGGCGGGCGGCGGTCCGGGTCCAGCAGCCGCTGCGGCGCGATCGCGCCGGGGCCGGCGGCGGTGGCGCCGGGCACCTGGGAGTGCCCGAAGTGGCCGCCGCGCGCCCACAGCCGCTCGCTCTGGCAGTCCTCGGGCAGTCCGGGGCGTGCCGGCGGGGTGCCCGCCGGCCAGCGTCTGGGCACCCGCCAGGAGTCCAGCCAGCGCAGGATGGGCTCCAGGCCGCGCAGCGGGCTGTCGGTGAAAGGCGCCAGCGTGTGGCCGATGACCTGGATGACCAGGCACACCCGCCCCTCGCAGGCGCGGTCGGTGCCGTCGGGGTTGAGCTGGCCCGCGGCCGCCGCGGTCGCGGGCAGCAACTGCGCGGTCTCCCCGGTGAGGGGGTTCCACACCAGGTGGGCGCTGCGTCCGTCGGCGACGAGGCGCTGGGCCACCGCCCGCGCCGAGAGCGCGGCGGGGTCGGACTCGGTCGTCGTCCACACGGCGCGGGGCGCGCCGCCCTGGAGCTGTCCTCCTCTCGCGTTCGAGCAGCAGACCCGTTTGGCCCCCGGCATCCACGCGTCGACCACAGCAGCCACCTCTCACCGCTCCCTCGCGTACCAACCCCCTTTGAGTACGTGAAGTCGTCCGCTAAGTCCAGGCTTGGGCGGATCTGGGCACCCGGAGGACAGGATGAACTAACCCCGCCGGAGGACGGTGCGGAACAGCTCCGCCACGCGGAGCTACCCGCCGTCTCCGGCGGCGTCCTCCCCGGGGGTGGGCTCCAGGCGCTGGGAGAACGCCTGGAGGAAGATGTCGCCGATCTCGGTGGGGTCCTCGGTGGTGTAGGCCGCCCCGCCGGTGACCTCGGCGATGCGCTCCAGCGGCTCGGGGTCGATGTCGGGCCCGAAGGCGATCGTGAAGACGGGGATGGGCCGCACCGTCGACGACTCCTCCTCCAGCGTGGTCAGCAGCTCCTCCAGGCTGATGCTGTCGGGGTCGTCGTTGTTGCCGTCGGTCAGCATGAGGATGGAGTTGACCCGGTCGGGCTTGTAGGTGCGCGACATCTGCCGGTAGGCGGCGAGGTAGGTGTCGTAGAGCCCGGTGTCGCCGTCGGGCACCGGCTGGAGCCCGGCCAGCGTGGTCTCCAGCGCGTCCTTCTGCGTGCCGCCGTCGACCTCGGCGGTCAGCTCGCGCACCGGCAGCAGCTCCTCGTAGTCCAGGTCGTTGTTGATGCCCACGGAGAACCGCCACAGCCCGTGCTCGGCGTCCTCGGGGAACAGGTTGAGCCCCTCCACGGCCGCCGTCGTGGTGACCTGCATGCGGTTCATCCCGGTGCCGGGGACCTCCTCCAGCATCGAGCCCGACACGTCCACGACCGTCAGCAGCCGCGAGTCGAGCTTGAGCCGGTTCCACGCCTGGGTGAGGCGCTGCACGTTCTGCGTGGAGGGCACCGGCAGGTCCTCGGGCATCTGCCGCTGGAAGCCCTCGGCCGGGTCCAGGACCTCGGGGTCGGCGGTGCCCCCGGGGGTGCGGAACCCGTGCGCGGTGATGACCTCCTGGGCGGCGTCGCGGGTGAGCCGTTCGCGGAACAGGTCGGCCGCGCGCGAGACGACCGGGTCGGTGCTGCGGTCGATGTAGGGGTAGTCGAGGGCGTAGGTGCCGCCGGCGGGGTAGCCCACGCGGGCGGGCGAGCGCTCGTGCTCGGAGTTGTAGCGCCAGGCCGCCTGCTCGGAGATCACCAGGAGGCGGCCGGACTCTCCCTCCTCGGTGAGGACGCCGAAGGCCGACTCCTCGTCGGGGGCCACCCCCCGCTGCAGCGCCTGGAGGGCGGCCACCAGTCGCGGGCCGTTCTCCTCCTGCTCCTCCTGGCCGACGGCGCCGGCCACGAGCGCGAGCGTGGCCAGCCCGGCCGAGCTGCGCACCGGGTCGACGAGGCGGACGTCGGTGCCGGTGTCGCCGGCGGTGGGCGCCGAGGTGGGCACCAGGGAGTCCCAGGAGGGCGCCTCCTCCTCCCCGTCCTCGCCGTCCTCGGCGGGCCGGGCCAGGACCAGCGGCGAGGAGGCCACGGACGTGCCGGTGTCGGTGAACACCGCGTCGCCGCCGTCCTCCTTGACCAGGTTGGACCACAGCGAGGAGTCGGGGATCCAGACGTCGGAGCCGGTGTCGCCCATGGCCGGGCCCGACCCGGTGATGCCGTAGGTCATGTTGGCCGACTCCGCGCCGCGCACCTCCACCGCCACGCAGCGGCCGTCGACGCCGGGGTTGTCGGCGTTGAAGCCGGCGGCGATCTCGCGCAGCGCGGGCGCGATCTCGGGGCTGGCCGCGACGTCGAGGGCCACGTCCTCGCCGCCGCAGGAGCCGCGGCCCTGCAGGACGTACCAGCCGGTGACGCCCAGGCCGACCACGACGGCGAGGGCGGCGGCCAGCGCCGTGACGGCCCGGCCGCGCCGCCGGCGCCGCCGGGACGAGCGGCGGTCGCCCCGGCCGCGGGGGGCCGGCCGGGCCGGTTCGTCTTCGGGGGTTCCGCGATGGCGTCCCAAGATCGTTCCTCACGGGGTCTGGAGCAGGGGAGGGGGATGTGTGGAGAAAGGTACTTAAGTCCGGAATCGGGTTAAAGACGGGTTAAAAGTCGGGGGTCGCCGCCGAGGCCGGCGGATGATCTTGCTCACGGTGCGCGACGGGCGGGCCGCCAGGGCTTTCGCGAAACCGCACGCCCGGCCCCGGCCGCCCGCCGCGCCCGCCACGGCGCGTGACACTGTTATCCGATCGTGACCGGCCGCGGGTGCCGCGGCGGGCCCTACTCGCAGTCGGGGACGCACAGCCGGCGCGAGATCGAGCTGAGGAAGATGTCGCCGATCTCGCCGGGGTCGTCGGCGACTGAGAGCGTGCCGCTGGTGGCCGCCGCGATCTCCGCCAGTTCGGCCCGCTCGGGCTGGTCGCCGAAGGCGATGATGAAGAGCGTCACCGGGCGCTCGGGGTCGAACCGGTCCTGCAGTTCGGCCACCAGTTCGCCGTGGGAGATCTCGCTGGAGCCGTCGTCCCGCCCGGCGGTGAGCACGATGACGCTGTTGATGTGGTCCTCCTCATAGGAGCCGTCCACGGTCTCGTAGGCCGCCAGGATGTTGTCGTAGAGCCGCGAACCGCCGCCCTCCACGCCGATGTCCTCGGCGATCGCCTGCAGCTCCTCGCGCCGGGTGGTGCCGCTGCCGGCGTCGGAGCTGCCCAGCTCCGCCAGCCCCTCGGCCTCCTCCCGGCCCGTCTCGCCGAACTCGTCGGAGAGCAGCCACAGCCCCATGTCGGTGTCGTCGGGGAACAGCGTCAGGCCCAGCAGCGCGGCCTGGCGGGTGACCTCCAGCCGGCTGGGGCCGCCGGGGGCGATGTCGGCCCGCATGTGCGCCGAGACGTCGGCCAGCACCAGCGCCCGCGAGGGCATCGACAGCCGGTTCCAGTCCTCCACCGCCGACAGCAGCGCGTCGCCGGTCAGGTCGTCGTGGGTGCGCGGCCGCGCGGGGTCCAGCCCGGCCAGGCCGGCCAGCCGGTCCGGCGCCGCGCCGTCGGGGTCGCGGAAGCCCATGTCGCGCAGCCGCTCCCGGTAGCCCTCGCCGCTGAGCACGTCGAACAGGTCGTCGGCCGCCTCGCGCACGACCGGGTCGTCCCCGGCCGTGACGAAGGGGTAGTCGAGGCTGACCGTGCCCTCCCGGGGGTACAGCGCCTCCAGCGGGGTCTTGGGGCCGTCGGCGTTGTAGGCGGCCACGGCCTGTTCGGGCACCACCGCCACCGGCGCGGCGCCGGACGGCGCCGGGTACACCCCGGCGAGGTCGATCTCGCCGAAGGCGGTGTCGGGCTGGGCGTCGCGCACGAAGTCGGTCATGGCGGTGTCGGCCGCGTCGCCGGTGCCCAGGATGCCGCGCACGGCGTGCATGGCCGCCATGCCCGGCACACCCCGGTTGGGGTCCACCATCACCAGGGGGCTGCCCTCGGGCCGCTCCCCCGGCAGCAGTGCCTCCCAGCTCGCGGCCACGCCGTCCGTGCCCCGCGGCACCGCCACCACCACCGGCGAGGAGGCCAGCGAGCGCGGCTCGGTCTCGATCGTGCGCGCCCCCGACTCCGAGACCCGGGCCAGCTCCACCCACGCCGAGGACTCCGGCACCCACACGTCGGGCACGACGCCGGAGCCGCCCGCGCCGCCGCCCGACAGCTCGGTCATGACGCGGTGCGGCGGGACCTCCGCCGCCTGGGCGAACACGCACGTGCCGGAGTACTCGTGGCCGGCGTCGTTGAACTCGTCGGCCGCCGACTGGAGCACCGGCGCGATGCCCAGCGCGCCCGCCACCCGCAGGTAGCGGGTCTCGCCGCAGCCGGCCAGCCGCACGGCATAGGGGATCGCCACGCTGAGCACGGCGATCAGCGCGACCGCGACCGCGGTGAATCCGAGCGGGGAGGCCAGCGCGGCGCGGGCGCGCGAGGGCTGGCGGTGTCGGCCGTTGGGCACGTTCTCTCCGAGGGCAGGTGCGCGACGGGGGGTCGGGCGACGACCTTACTCGCTGGTAACGAAAGAGAGAAGGGCCACATCCCGCCGCGCAGCGAACCGCGGACCGATGGTGACCACTCACACCGGACATGGCTAGTATGCGTACTCGGCTTCGACCGGTATCTTGCGATACGCGCATTCGCGCGGCCGGACCCTCCCGGTGCGCCGCGGCGCCGGGACGCCGACTCCCCGGCGAGCCAGGTGCGATGGGCGCAATCACGGGAATCAGGAGCGATGCGGGAGCTTTCCCCGTTGCTCCGATGCGCAACCGAACGACTTCCTAGAGTGGCGGCCATGTCCCAGCGAAACCCCCGCCGCGGACTGCTCGGTTCGATTGGAACCGCGGTCCTCGGTTCGCTCTGCCTCGGTGGAGCGCTCGCCTACGGCGTCGCCGTGGGCGGGTCGATGACGGCTCCCGAACCCCCGGCGGCGGCCGACTCCGAGGCCGACCGCGTCAGCGACCTCAGCACGCTGTCCGAGGCGCCGGTGGGCGACCTGCGCATCCAGGTGGTCGACGAGGGCCACGCCTACGTGCAGAACCTGGAGTGCACCGGCGACCCCGACACCGACCCCGGCGCCTGCGCCGAGATCGCGCGCGTGGCCGCCGAGTGGGCCGAGGACGACGACCAGGCCTCGGCCGACAACCCCTTCGCCGAGGTCGCCCGCGGCTCGGTCTGCACCGAGCGCGAGTACGGCCCCCAGGAGGCCGTCATCACCGGCACCTGGCAGGGCGAGGAGGTCAGCACCGAGTTGAACCGCGCCAACTCCTGCGAGGAGGCGCGCTGGCAGCGGCTGCGCGCCGTCACCGCCCCGCTGGACTGACCCCCGGGGCCCCGCCCCGCCGCCCGGCGTCCCGGGCGGCGCCGCCACCGGCCGATAATCGGTGGCCATGGACGTCATCGAGGTGCCCGACCCCGCCGACCCCCGGCTGGCCGACTACGTGCGGCTGCGCGACACCAACCTGCGCCGCAGCATCGAGGCCGAGCACGGCCTGTTCATGGCCGAGGGCGACAAGGTCATCCGCCGGGCCCTGACCGCCGGGTTCGCGCCCCGCTCGCTGCTGCTGACCCGGCGCCGCCTCGACGCCCTGGCCGACCTCGCGGCGGCCGTGGACGCCCCCGTCTACGTGGTCGACCAGGCGGTCGCCGAATCCCTCACCGGGTTCGACGTGCACCGCGGAGCCCTCGCGGCCTTCCACCGCCGCCCCCTGCCCGAGCCCGGCGCCGTGCTGGAGCGCGCCCGCCGCGTCGTCGTCCTGGAGGACGTGCTCGACCACACCAACGTCGGCGCCATCTTCCGCAGCGCCGCCGGACTGGGCGTGGACGCCGCCCTGCTGGCGCCCCGCTGCGCCGACCCCCTCTACCGGCGCGCCATCAAGGTCTCCATGGGCGCCGTGTTCACCCTGCCCTACAGCCGCCTGACCGACTGGTACGGCGGCCTGGGCCTGCTGCGCGAGCGGGGCTTCCACCTCATGGCCCTCACGCCCGCAGCCGACGCGGTGCCGCTGCCCGCCGCCCTGGCCGCCGCGGCCGGCCGCCCCGCGGCACTGCTGCTGGGCAGCGAGGGCGACGGCCTGTCCTCGCGCTGGCTGGCCCAGGCCGACACGCCCGTGCGCATCCCCATGGCCGGCCGCGACGTGGACTCCCTCAACGTCACCGCGGCCGCCGCCATCGCCTGCTACGAGCTGACCCGCCCGGCCGCCTGACCACCGCGTCCCCGCCCGCCGCCCCCTCCGGGCGGCTTCGCTAGGGTGCCCAGCAGCAGAGGACGACTGGGATCGGGGGAGCGGGCATGGCCGACCGCGTGCTGGTGCCGTGGGTGGAGAACCGGGAGAACGCGCCGGAGGGCGTGGTGTGCGACGTCTACGACGGCACCGGGGAGCCCGGCGTCGACCTCGCCGAGGTGGCCTTCTACGTGGTGCCCTACGGCCGCGGCCCCCGCCTCGACCTGATCGCGCGCATGCCCAACCTGCGGGCCGTGCAGCTGCTGACCGCCGGTTACGAGACCGCCCTGGCCGTGCTGCCCGACGGCGTCGAACTGGCCAACGGGCGCGGCCTGCACGACGCCAGCACCGCCGAGCACGCGCTCGCGCTCATCCTGGCCGCCCAGCGTGAGCTCCCCCGCTGGTCGCTGGACCAGACCGCGCACCGCTGGGAGCCGCACTACACCCGCTCGCTGGCCGACTGCCGGGTGCTCATCGTGGGCTACGGCAGCATCGGCGCCGCGCTGGAGCGGCGGCTGGTGCCCAACGAGTGCGAGGTCGTGCGCCTGGCCCGCCGCGCCCGCCCCGACGAGGGCGTGCACGGCATCGAGGACCTGCACGCGCTGCTGCCCGAGGCCGACGTCGTGGTGCTGACCGCGCCGCACACCCCCCAGACCGAGGGGCTCATCGGCGCGGCCGAGCTGGCCCTGATGGCCGACGACGCCCTCGTCGTCAACGTCGGGCGCGGCCCGCTGCTGGACACCGCCGCCCTGCTGGCCGAGAAGGGCCGGGTGCGCGCCGCCCTGGACGTCACCGACCCCGAGCCGCTGCCCGCCGACCACCCGCTGTGGGAGGCGCCCAACGTCTACATCACCCCGCACGTGGGCGGCGGCGCCGCCGCGTTCTACCCGCGCGCCCGCCGCTTCGTCGACGAGCAGCTGCGCCGCTGGGCCGCCGGGGAGCCGCTGGCCAACGTGGTGCGGCCGGGGGCCGCGGGGCGGGGGTAGGTGCGCCGAAGGGCAGGTGGTGCGGGGGTAAGTGTGGCGGGGGAGGCGTGGCGGGGCGCGGGGTTGGGCGTGCGGTCATCGGTCCCCGGAGTGGATGCGTGGGGTGGCCACGGGGCGCCGAGGTGGAGCGTGAGCCGATGCGTGCGGCCAGCGGTCCCCGAGGCGGATGGCCGGGTGGCGCCGGGGCGCCGAGGCGAGGAGCGGGCTCCGGCCCGCGATCACGGGTCCGCGGGCTGGTGGTTGCGGGCGCGACGGGCGCCCGACTCTTCGGGCGACGATATGTGGCTCTGGGGTAATAACGAGGAACCGTGACCGTATCTCGTGGCGGAAGGGGCCGTATGATCGCCCACCCAGGCCGTCCGCCGTCGCCGCCGTCTCCATGCGGCCGGGTTCGGGCGAGGTATGGCGCGCGGGCCGGCCCGGTGCCCGCCCGACACGGTACGGGTAGTGTGCGGAAATGTCGTCTCCGTGCTTCAGACTTGCCGGTATGCGTATTGCGGCGGTGCCAGGGGCCGAGGGCGGCGGCCGTCTGCGCGAGCTGGACACCGCCGGCGGCCGGGGCGCGCTGTGGCGGGTCGACGACCTCGCCGGAGCCGTGGCCGACCTGGAGTACCGGGGCGAACACGAGCCCGGCGCCGATCCCGTGCGCTGGATCTGGGCCGACACCGAGCAGATCTACCCGGCGCTGGTCAAGCGCGGCGTGCGGGTCGCCCGCTGCCACGACACCGCCCTGGTGGAGTCCCTGCTGCTGGGCTACCACGGCCGCTTCGGCGAGGCCCGCTCGCTGGGCGCCGCCTGGGCGCGGCTGCACGGCCGCACCGTGCCGCCCGACCTCGCCCCCGGCCACGCCGCGGGCCCCGCACCCCAGCCCGCCCTCTTCGAGCCCGACCGCTCCACCCTGCCGCCGGGCACCGACCGGCTCGACGCGCTCATCGAGGTCCACGCCGACCAGCAGCGCCGCATCGCCGAGGTCGAGCACCCCGACCGCTTCGCGCTGCTGGCGGCGGTGGAGTCTGCCGGGGCCCTGGCCGCCGCCGAGATGGCGCACGCCGGAGTGCCCTGGCGCGCCGACATCCACGACGCCGTCCTCACCGAGCAGCTGGGCCCGCGCCCGCCGGCGGGGGCCCGCCCGCCCGTCCTGGCCGACCTCGCCGAGCGGATCTCCGCCGCGTTCGGCCGCACCGTCAACCCCGACTCCCCGGGCCAGGTCACCCGCGCCTTCGCGGCCGCGGGCCACCCGGTGCCCTCCACCCGCTCCTGGGTGCTGCGCCGGGTCGACCACCCCGTGGTCCCACTGCTGCTGCGCTACAAGGAGCTGGCGCGGCTGCACTCGGCCCACGGCTGGCAGTGGCTGGACACCTGGGTCTCCGGCGGGCGGTTCCGCACCGACTACGTGGTGGGCGGCGTCGTCTCGGGCCGCTGGGCCACCCGGGGCGGCGGCGCCCTGCAGATCCCCAAGGTCGTCCGGCGCGCGGTGGTGGCCGACCCCGACTGGACGCTGGTGTGCGCCGACGCCGGGCAGCTCGAACCCCGCATCCTGGCGGCGGTCTCGGGCGACACCGGGCTGGCCGCCGCGGCCGGCAGCCACGACCTCTACGCCCGCCTGGCGGGCTCCTTCGGCGGCGACCGCCAGCGCGCCAAGATCGCCCTGCTGGCCGCCATGTACGGCCAGACCAGCGGCGACGCCGCGCAGCTGCTCCCGGTGATGCGCCGCGCCTACCCCCGCGCGCTCGACTACGTCGACTCCGCCGCCGCTGCGGGCGAACAGGGCCGCCTGGTCCGCTCGTGGCTGGGCCGCACCTGTCCGCCGCCGCTGCGCACCGGAACCGACGACGACCCCGGCGACGGCGACGGCGCCCAGGGCCGCGACCGCCCCGACCGCGCCGCCCGCGACCGCGGCCGCTTCACCCGCAACTTCGTCATCCAGGCCACCGCCGCCGAGTGGGCCCTGGTCCTGATGGCGGCGGTGCGGCGCGACCTCGCCGGCCTCGACACCGCCCGCGGCACCCCGCAGATCGTCTTCTTCCAGCACGACGAACTCGTCCTGCACGTGCCGCGCGCGCTGGCCGACGACGCCGTGACCATCGTGCGCGGCGCCGCCGACGAGGCCGGCGCCCGGATGTTCGGCCACACCCCGGTGCGGTTCCCCCTCGACGTCGCCGTGGTCGACTGCTACGCCGACGCATGATCCCCCGGCCCCGCGGCGTTTCGCGTTCGTTTCCCGATTTGTGCCGCGCTGACCTCGGCCGGAACGGCACCGGGACGCGCGTTCACGTTTCGGTCGCTTGAAATCACCGGCACACCCCCATCATGCTTGTGCTGGTTTGGCGGCCCGGCGCGCACAGCGCCGGCGGGACGGCAGGAGAGCGGGGTCGACGGTGGGTCGTCGGTGGAGATCGTGCGCGGGTACGACGGCGGCGTTCGCGGTGGCCTTCACCGCCTTCGGTGCGGCGCCCGCCTGGGCCGACCCCCGGCCCAACGTCCAGGAGCGGCCCCCTGTGGACGCCCCCGCCGACTCCGCGGCGTTCGCGGCGCCCGCCACCGGCGCCGACCCCTCCCCGCCGGTGGGCGACACCGGTGACCTGCGGCGCGACGTCGAGGTCGCCGACCTCGCCAAGCCGCGTTCGCGCGAGTACTTCGCGGTGCTGCCCGACACCGTGCCCCAGCGCCGCGTCGAGGAGGTCGAGCGGCTTCCGGGCGTCGAGGCGGTCGAGGTGGTCGACGCCGCGCGCGTCGACCTCGACGGCGAGAGCACCGCCGTGCTCGGCGTGAACCCGTCCCGCTTCCGCAACTACGCGCCCGAGCCCTCCGCCGTCTCCGACGACATCTGGCAGGGCATCGCCGAGGGCCGCGTGGCGCTCTCCGACGAGGCCGGCAAGCAGCGCCGCCTCGACGTCGGCAGCGAGGTCACCCTGTCGGGCGCCAACGGCGAGATCACCCGCGAGGTGTGGACCCACGCCACCTCCGGCGTCGCCGGGATCGACGCCCTGGTCTCGCGCGGCCTGGCCCGCGAACTGGGCATGCCGCGCGGCAACGCCCTCATCGTCTCGGCGCCCGGCGCCGACCTGTGGGAGCTGGAGGACCGGCTCGGCGAGGTCCTGGGCGACGACGCGTCGCTGCAGCTGCTGGCCGAGGACCCCGAGCCCCGCCCGGCCGGCGCCCCCGGCGAACCGCTGCCCTCCGACACCCTGGAGACCGCGATCGCCGCGGCCCAAACCCGGATCGGCGTGCCCTACGTGTGGGGCGGGGAGTCCATGGCCGAGGGCGGCTATGACTGCTCCGGACTGGTGCAGTGGGCGTTCGCGCAGGCCGGCGTGGCCCTGCCGCGGGTCACCCACGACCAGTGGTTCGCCGGCGAGCAGATCGACTACGCCGACGCCCGCCGGGGCGACCTCATCTTCTGGCGCACCGACCCCACCGCACCGGAGTACATCTCCCACGTGGCCATCTACCTGGGCGAGGGCCGCATGCTGGAGGCTCCGCGCACCGGGCTGGACGTCCGCGTCACCGAGGTGCGCACGGCCAACATGGCCGGTGTCGTGCGGGTGCACGCCTAGCACACCCCGGCCCTGCCCCCCGCGCACCGCCCCGCCGTCCGGCGCGGGCGGCGCGCGGCGTGCCGGCGCGGGGCAGCGGTTCAGGGCGTCAGGCACCGGAGGACGACGAAGGGGCGGCGCCGCGCCGGCACCGCCCCTTCGGCTCCTGTCGAACGAGTCCAGCCGGGAGGGGGAGGCTGCACTCCACAGGAGGGGAAGCAGGGCAAGTCACTGAGGGAGGGGGAGCCAGCGAAACCAGCCCTGCTTGTGGCATATGTCGGGCGCCGCACACGGCGGCGTCCGTTGACTTCTGGATCAAGGTAAGCAGCGCTTACCCGATTTGGCAAGGCCCGTGGCGGCTCCTGTCCGGCTCGCAAACATGATGAAAACCGGCACTCCGCCATTCTTTATGGCAAATCAGCCGCGATTTCCTTTGCCGCCGCGCGGACCCGCTCGGCCAGCGCGGCCCGGTCGGTGTCGTCGTCGCCGTGCGCGCCCTCCACGTAGATGACCGCCACCGCCGCCACCCCCTGCCGCGAGGACGGCGCCGCGACCGGGGCCGCCACCGACGACATCCCCGCCAGCACCTCGTCGCGGGAGTAGGCCCACCCCCGCGCGCGGGCCTCGGCGACCTCCGGGCGCTCGCCGGGGCGCGGCGGCCCGGCGGCCAGCAGCGCGATCCCCGGCGCCCCCCGGTCCAGCGGGTGGCGCACCCCCGGCGCGTAGGCCACGTGGGCGGGCGCCAGCCGCGGCTCGACGCTGGTGAGCGTGATCGCCTCGGCGCCGCTGGGCACCACCAGGAAGGCGGTCATGGCGGCGTCGTCGGCCAGCGCCGACAGCACCGGCAGCGCCGCCGACTGGAGGTCGTGGGACACCCCGCGCGCCAGCACCGGAAGCCCCAGGCCCAGTTCGTAGGCGCCATCGGGGGTGCGGGCCACCAGCCGGTGGTCCTCCAGGGTGCGCAGGATCCGGTAGATGATCGAGCGGTGGACCGCCAGGCCCCGCGCGAGTTCGGCGATGCTCATCGGCCGGCCCGCGCGGTGCAGCAGCTCCAGCGCGCGGATGCCGCGGTCCAGGGTCTGGGAGCGGGTGCCCGCCGCCGCGCCGGACCGGGCCGGGGGGCCGCCGGCCGGGGCGGTGGTGTCCTCGGTCATCGCCGTCCTCCTCGCCGCTCGCCGACCGCGCCGCCGCGCCGACCGGACAACCGCCCCGCGGGCGGGCCGCGGGCGAAGCAGGTGATCTGTGCCCAATGGTCGCACAGCGCCCGCGCCGGCATGCTCCCGCGCGGTCCGCGGCGGCATCCGCCGCCGCCCTCTGGAAAGTGCTGTGGATCACATCTAGGATCACTCTATAAGCGATCGCCCGATTCGATAATCGACGCCGGGAGTGCTCCCCATGGGCAAGCCGTTCGCCAGCTCCGCCGACCTCGACGCCAAGCCGCAGACCCTGGAGGTGCTCGCCGACGGCGTGTACGCCCTCACCGCCGAGGGCGACCCCAACGTCGGCGCGATCGAGGGCGAGGACTTCCTCGTCTGCTTCGAGGCGCTCGCCACCCCCGCCGCCGCCCGCTCCTGGCTGGCCCTGCTGCGCGAGCACACCGACAAGCCCGTGCGCTACCTGGTGCTGTCCCACTACCACGCCGTGCGCGTCCTGGGCGCCAGCGCCTTCGGCGCCGACGTCGTGGTGGCCCACGAGAACACCCGGGCGCTGGTCGCCGAGCGCGGCCAGGCCGACTGGGACAGCGAGTACGCCCGCATGCCCCGCCTCTTCGCCGACCCCGCCTCCATCCCCGGGCTGACCTGGCCCACGCTCACCTTCACCGACCGCCTCACCATCGACCTCGGCGGCGACCGCGGCGACCTCGTCCTGCAGTACTGCGGGCGCGGCCACACCGAGGGCGACATCGTCGCCTGGCTGCCCCAGCGGCGCGTGCTGTTCGCCGGCGACCTCGTCGAGGCCGAGGCCGCCCTCTACACCGGCGACGCCTTCCACCACGACTGGGCCACCACCACCCTGGACCGCGTCGCCGCCTTCGGCGCCGAGGCCCTGGTGGGCGGCCGGGGCGCGGTGGCCCGGGGCCGCGCCGCCTGCGACGCCGCAGTCGCCCAGACCCGGGGGTTCCTCGACACCCTGCGCGCCGAGGTCGGCGCCGTCCACCGGCGCGGCGGCACCCGCAAGAAGGCCTTCGCCGCCGCCCGCGCGGCACTGGCCCCCGACTACGGCCACTGGCCGATCTTCGAGCACTGCCTGCCCTTCGACGTCGCGCGGCTGTGGGAGGAGTACGAGGGCGTGGAGCGCCCCACCGTCTGGACCGCCGAGCGCGACCGGCGGGTGTGGGCCGAACTCCAGGACTGACCCCCCGACCGCCGCCGGCCGTCCATCCGGGAGGAACCATGCGAGCCGTGCCGCCCCCCGCGCCCGCCGCCGACGACCGCGGCGCGCGCACCGACCCCGTGCTCGTCGCCGGCGGCGGCCCCGTCGGCCTGTGCGCCGCGCTCGCGCTGGCCCGGTCCGGGGTGCCCTCGGTGGTGCTGGAGGCCGGCCCCGACCCCCGCACCGACCCCGCCCGCGCGGCCGGGTCCAAGGCCATCTGCTTCCAGCGCGACGTCCTGGACGTGTTCGACCGGCTCGGCGCGGCCGGGCCGCTGCTGGCCGAGGGCACCACCTGGACCACCGCCCGCACCTACTACCGGGGCCGCGAGGTCCGCACCGTCACCTTCCCCGACACCCCCGGCACCCCGGGCCGGCTGCCGCCCTGGATCAACATCTCCCAGGCCCGCGTGGAGCGGGAGCTGCTGCGCGCCGCCCTGCGCAGCCCGCTCGTCCGGCTGGTCCACGGCCACCGGGTGGCCGGGCTGCGCCAGGACGCCGGCGGCGTCGTCGCCGCCACCGAGAGCGCCGACGGCCCGGCCGAGTGGCGCGGCAGCCACCTGGTGGCCGCCGACGGCCCGCGCAGCACCGTGCGCCACCTGCTGGGGATCGGGTTCCCCGGGCACTCCTTCGCCGACCGGTTCCTCATCTGCGACATCCGCGCCGACCTGCCCTTCCCCAACGAGCGCCGGTTCTACTTCGACCCCGACTGGAACCCCGGCCGCCAGGTGCTGGTGCACCAGTGCCCCGACTCCACCTGGCGCATCGACTGGCAGGTGCCCGAGGACTACGACGCCGAGGCCGAACGCGCCTCGGGCGAGCTGGACCGGCGCATCCGCAAGGTCGTGGGCGACCGCCCCTACACCGTCGTGTGGTCCTCGGTGTACCGCTTCCACCAGCGCTGCGCCGACCGGCTGCGCGCCGGCCGGGTGCTGCTGGCCGGCGACGCCGCCCACCTCTACGCCCCCTTCGGCGCGCGCGGCCTCAACAGCGGCGTGCACGACGCCGAGAACCTGGCCTGGAAGGTGGCGGCGGCCCGCCGCGTCGAGGCGGCCGACCGCGGGGCCGCCGAGGTGCTGCTGGAGAGCTACCACGCCGAGCGCTGGGCCGCGGCCCAGGAGAACCTGCGCGTCACCGGCGCCACCATGCGCTTCCTGGTGCCCCACGGCGAGGCCGAGCGGCGGCTGCGCCGCGAGACCCTGGAGCGCGCGCTGACCGATCCCCGGGCACGCGAGCGAATCGACTCCGGCAAGCTGGCCGAACCGTTCTGGTACACCGGGTCGCCGCTGACCACCCCCCGGCCCGGCGCCGAGCCCGTACCCGGCGAGCCGGGGCGGGCGCGCCCGCCCGTGCCCGGCGTCATCTGCCCCGACGCGGGCTGCCGCGCGCCCGGCACCGGCGAGCCCACCCGGCTGCGGCGGCTGCTGGGCCCGGGGTTCACCGTGCTGGTGCCCGACACCGCGGCGGTCGGCCCGGTCACCGCCGCCACCGCCGGGCTGCCCGCGCCGGTGGCCGTGCTGGCCCTCAGCGACCTCGACACCCCCGACGGCGCCGTGGCCGCGGCGCTGCGCTGCGCGGGCACCGCCCACGTCGTGCGGCCCGACGCCCACCTGTGCGCCGTGGTGCCGGCCGGCGACGGCGCGGCCGTGCGTGCCGCGATCCGCCGCGCCTGCGGCGCCGGGCCCGAGGCGGCCGCGGGCACCCCGGGCGCGGAGCGGGCGCACCGCCCGGCCGGCCCCGAACGCTGACAGCCTCCGGCCGGAGGCCGGAACCCACCCACGACGGGCGGACGGCCACCGCCGCCCGGCACCAACACGCACAGGCGGGCGCGGGCCGGGCCCGCACCCGCCGAGGAAGGAGCCGGCATGCCCCACTACCGCGCGGTCGGGGAGCTGCCCCGCAAGCGGCACATCGTCTTCCGCCGCCCCGACGGCGGCATCTACGCCGAGGAGCTGATGGGCGAGGAGGGGTTCTCCTCGGACTCCTCCCTGCTCTACCACCGCAACCTGCCCACCGCGATCGTGAAGTCCGAGCCGCTGCCCGACCCCCGCGCCGCGGAGCCGGCCGAGCCCAACCTGCCGCTGGCCCCGCGCCACTTCCGCACCGGCGACCTGCCCGCCGGCGGCGACCTGGTCGCCGGCCGCCGGCTGCTCGCCGGAAACGGCGACGTGCGGCTGAGCTTCGCCGCCGTGGACCGGCCCAGCGAGCTGTACCGCAACTCCGTCGGCGACGAGACCGTCTACGTGCAATCGGGGTCCATCCGGCTGGAGTCCAGCTACGGCGCCATCGACGCCGGCGCGGGCGACTACGTGTGCGTGCCCACCGGCACCATCCACCGCTGGGTGCCCCGGGGACCGGTCACCGCCCTGGTCATCGAGGCGTCCGGGCACATCCGCCCGCCGCGCCGCTACCTCTCCCAGTACGGGCAGTTCCTGGAGCACGCCCCCTACTGCGAGCGCGACCTGCGGGCCCCCGCCGAGCCGCTGCTGGCCGAGGGCGGCGAGGCCGACGCCCCCACACCGGTCGTCGTGCGCACCCGGGGCGGACTGACCCGCATGACGTTCGCCCACCACCCCTTCGACGTGGTCGGCTGGGACGGCTGCCTCTACCCCTACGCCCTCAACATCGCCGACTTCGAGCCCATCGTGAAGAAGACGCACGCGCCCCCGCCGGTGCACCAGACCTTCGAGGGGCCGGGGTTCGTGGTGTGCTCCTTCTGCCCGCGCCCGCTGGACTTCCACCCCGAGGCCGTGCCGATCCCCTACAACCACCACAACGTGGACAGCGACGAGTTCATGTACTACGTCGGCGGGGACTACGCGGCGCGCAAGGGGTCGGGGATCGGCATCGGCTCGGTGTCGCTGCACCCGGCGGGGTTCACCCACGGCCCCCAGCCCGGCGCGGTCGAGGCCGCCCTGGGCGCCAAGCGCACCAGTGAGACCGCCGTCATGGTCGACACCTTCCGCCCCCTGGACCTCGGCCCGGCCGCGCGCGCCTGCGAGGACCCCGGCTACGCCTGGACCTGGGCGCGCTGAGCCGCCGCGCGGCGCGCCCGAAAAGGGGAGGCGGCGGGCGGAACGGGCACACCGGTTGTGCAGACTGGGTGCGCCGGGCGCCGCGGCGCACCCGGCCACGGCGGAGACGGGGGTGGTGCGCGGTGGCGGACACCGGGGCGCAGGTCCTGCTGCGCGGGCTCATCGACGACGCGGGCCTGTTCCCGCCCACCGCCCTGCCCATGGTGCAGGCCGTCGAGCGGCACCGATCCGACCGCATCGTCTCCCACCCCATGCTCTCCCACCGCCTGGTGTGCCCGGCCAGCCGGTGGGGCGAGCTGGTGGCCCGCCTCGACGGCGACCAGCGCGTCGACGTCGGCCTGGTGCTGGACACCGACGCCGGGGCGGCGGGCACCCTGCCCGACTCCGACCCCCGCGTGCGCGTGGCCCGCTACGAGACCCGCGCCCGACCCGACGACCTGCGCCTGGTGGCCGACCTGTTCCGCAGCGGCGACATCGGCGGTGCGGGCCGCGTGGTCTACTTCGAGCTCGACCGCGACCCCGGCTGGCTGGACGCCGTCGACATCCTCAGCGGCGCCCGGCCGCTGGGCGCCAAACTGCGCTGCGGCGGCACCCGCCCCGACCACTTCCCCAGCGCGCGGGAGGCCGGGGCGTTCATCACGGCCTGCGTGGAGCGCGACGTCCCCTTCATCGCGACGGCCGGGCTGCACCGCGGGGTGGGCCGCGCCGACCCCGCCACCGGCGCCGCGCACTACGGCTACCTCAACCTGCTGCTGGCCACCGCCGCGGTGGTCCAGGGCCGCCACGACGCCGTGGTCCCCGCCCTCACCAGCACCGACGCCCGCGGGCTGGCGTGCGCGGCGGCCGGACTGGACCCCGCCACCGCCGCCCGCACCCGCGAGCTGCTGGTGGGCTACGCCTCGTGCAGCACCGGCGACCCGGTGCGCGACGCCGCCGCGCTTGGCCTGCTGGGCTCCTGGGAAGTGTGAGTGCACGACCCCGCAGCGAACCCTTCGAGGAGGAACGTGACGACGACATGGGTGCCCGGCGCCGACGACTCCGGTTACGGGGCCGACAACCTCCCCTACGGCGTGTTCGCCCGGCCCGGCTCGCCGCCGCGCGTGGGCGTGCGCGTCGGCGACCACGTGCTCGACCTCGCCGGCGCGCTGGGCGGCGCCGAGTTCGCGGCGCCCTCGCTCAATCCCTTCCTGGCGCGCGGGTCGTCGGCCTGGCGCGCCACCCGCGCCAAGATCAGCGGGATGCTGACCTCGGCGGACTCCCGCCCGGCGGTCGAGCCGCACCTGGTGCCGCTGGCCGAGGTCGAGCTGCGGCGGCCCTTCGAGGTCGCCGACTACGTCGACTTCTACGCCTCCCTGGAGCACGCCGCCAACGTCGGGCAGATCCTGCGGCCCGGTGAGGAGCCGGTTCACCCCAACTGGCGGCACCTGCCCGTGGGCTACCACGGGCGCGCGGGCACGGTGGTGGTGTCGGGCACGGGCGTGGTGCGGCCCCGGGGCCAGCGGCAGCCGGCCGACGGCGGCGGGCCGCAGTACGGCCCCAGCACCCGGGTGGACGCCGAGGCCGAGCTGGGCTTCGTGGTGGGCACCTCCACCTCGCTGGGGCGCGCGGTGCCCGTGGGCGACCTCGCCGAGCACGTCTTCGGCGTGGTGCTGGTCAACGACTGGAGCGCCCGCGACATCCAGGCGTGGGAGTACGTGCCGCTGGGCCCGTTCCTGGGGAAGTCCTTCGCCACGTCGATCTCGCCGTGGGTGGTGCCCCTGGACGCGCTGGGCGCGGCCCGGTTCGCCGGGCGCGAGCAGTGGCCCGAGCCGCTGCCCCACCTGGCGCGGGTGGCCGACTGGGGGCTGGACATCGAGATGGCCCTGGCGGTCAACGGGCACGTGGTGTCGCGGCCGCCCTATGCCGCGATGTACTGGACGCCCGACCAGATGCTGGCCCACCTCACCAGCAACGGCGCGTCCCTGCGCACCGGCGACCTCTACGCATCGGGCACGGTCTCGGGCGCGGAGCCCGGACGGCAGGGCTGCCTGCTGGAGCTGAGCTGGGGCGGCACCCGGCCGGTGCGGCTGCCCGGCGGGGGCGAGCGGACCTTCCTGGAGGACGGCGACACCGTCACCCTCACCGCCACGGCCCGCGGCATGAACGGCGGCACGATCCGGCTGGGCGAGGTGTCGGGCACGCTGCGCCCGGCCGAAGGCTGAGGCCGCGGTGCCGGGCGGCGGCCGCACCGCCCGGCACCCGCGGTCACTCCCGTGCCGACGTGCCCGGCAGCGCCAGGCCGAGCGTGTCCACCAGCGACGCCACGAGGCCGGTGTCGCGGCCGGACTCCTCAGCGGGTGCCCCGGTCTGGTCGGCGGCGGGCTCGGGCGCGGCCGAGACCTCGACGCCGGCCTCGGCCAGCCGCTCCTCGACCTCGGAGATGACCTGGCTGATCTGCCAGGTCTCGATCTGGAAGCGCGTGGCGCACTCCTCGGACTTCTCGGTGCGGGTCTGGGCGTCGGCCGCCTGCCACAGCC
Organism: Streptomonospora nanhaiensis; assembly: GCF_013410565.1. Taxonomy (NCBI): domain Bacteria; kingdom Bacillati; phylum Actinomycetota; class Actinomycetes; order Streptosporangiales; family Nocardiopsidaceae; genus Streptomonospora; species Streptomonospora nanhaiensis. The sequence goes on along the minus strand of NZ_JACCFO010000001.1, from coordinate 2,112,514 downwards.
GCAGCACCGCGCCGTCGTCGACGGCGGCGTCGGCGGGCCGCACCGGGGAGCCCTGCGGCAGCAGCTCCTCGGTCAGGCAGGTGCGCACGTCCAGGACGGAGACCGAGGGCACGTCCTGCGGCTCGGCCGCCGGGGACCCGCCGTCGGCCGCGGTGCCGGTCGGAGCATCGGCCGGGGTGTCGGCCTGGGCCGGCTCCTGCGGGTCCTGCGCCGCCTGTTCGCCGCCGTCGGAGGCCGACGCGGCGGCGGGCTCGGGCCGGTCGGGCCGCTGCTCCGCGTCGGGCCGCGGGGCGTCCTGCCGGCCGTCCGCCTGCGCCTCCGGGGCGTCCTGGCCGGGCTGCTCGTCCTTGCCGGGCCGGTCCGGTCCGGCGGGCCCGGCGGGCTCGGCGGGCGGGGTGGGTTCGGCCGGTTTGGCGGGCTCCTGCGGCTCCCCGGGCAGGGCCGCGGGCTCCTGCTCGGCCGCGTCGTCCTGCTCGGCGGTCCCGTTCTCGGCAGCGCCGTCCTGCTCCGGGGAGTCCTCCTGGGCCGGCTGGTCCGGCCGCGGGGATTCCCAGGGGTTGGGGCGGGGCCGCACGCCCTCGGCGAAGTCGAACAGTTCGTCCTCGTCCCAGCGGTCCGGCTGGAGGTAGGCGGCCACCGCGACACCGGGTTCGGGCACCCAGAACACGTCTCCGGTCTTCGGGGAGGCGTAGGCGTCGGTGCCGTTGACCTCGGCGCGCTGCAGCGCGGAGTCCTCCAGGTGGTCGTAGCGCGTGGCGCGCACCTCGTCCAGGTCGGCGAGGTCGTCGCCGCGCAGCACGCTGACCCGGCCGTAGATCGCGTCGAGGCCCTGCACCCAAGCGATCTCGGAGCGGCGGTCGCCGTTGAGGCCGACCGTGGACTTGGCGTGGATTCCGTGGTTTTCGAGGCCGGGCGGCAGGTACCCGATCTCGAACCCGTCGAGTGAGTAGGTGGAGACGCTCTGCCGGACCATGGGCCACGGCAGGGGCCGTTCGTCCGCGCTCGCGGCGCCCCCGCCGGCCGTGAGGCCGGCGGCGGACACGGCGGCGGCACCGGCGAGCGCGATCCACCTCTTGTGGTGCTTGCGCATGCTTGGACTCCTCAGTTGACTACCAAGCGTGAACGGTGACTACGCGGCGTGCATGTCACCACTCATCAAAAATCGCACATCCCGTAACCATTTGCTCACAGCGTGTGGTTCGTGTCGTGTGAACGTTCTTCAGTGCGCACCCGGCCCTGGGGGGAGTTTCTGGGCACTGCACCGCGGGATCGCCTGGCTGACACTCCGCGGTAACCGTCCGAGCCGACCCTGGAACGGTCCGTGATGCGCTTCAGCAGAGGAGTGACATGTTTCGACGGTTCGGCCTCGCGGTGGCCGCGATGGCGCTGGCGCTCGTCGGAAGCGGGGGCGCGGCGGTGGCGGTGGTCGCCCAGCCCACCGCCCCCTCGGCGCCCGCCCGCCCTTCCACCGGTTCCGCCGATCCCGGCCGCGACACCCGGGTTCCGGCCGTGTTGGACGTCGCCCACCGCGGCGCCTCGGCCTACGCCCCCGAGAACACCTTGGCCGCCATCGACACCGCCCGCGACCTGCGCGCCACCACGGTCGAGATCGACGTGCAGCGCACCCGGGACGGAGAGCTGGTGGTCATCCACGACACCACGCTGACGCGCACCACCGACGCCGAGGAGGTCTTCCCCGGCCGCGGCTCCTACGCGGTCGCCGACTTCACCCTCGCCGAGCTGCGCCGGCTCGACGCCGGCTCCTGGTTCGGCGCCGAGTTCGCCGGGGAGCGGGTGCCCACCTTCGAGGAGGCCCTGGCCCGGCTCGCGCGCCACCGGCTCAACCTGCTGCTGGAGGTGAAGTCGCCCGACCTCTACCCCGGCATCGAGGCCGACATCGCCGACACCCTGGCCGAGCACTCCTCGTGGCTGAAGCCCCGGCCGGCGTGGAAGTGGCCCCGGCTGACCATCCAGAGCTTCGACTGGGAGTCGGTGGCGCGTTCCCACGAGCTGCTGCCCGACGTGCCCCACGGCCTGCTCGGCCTGGTGCCCGCCGAGGACGTCGACGACTACGCCTGGGCCGACCAGATCAACCCCAGCCACACCGTGATCGACGCCGACTACGTCGAACTGGTGCACGAGGCCGGCCTGGAGGTGCACACCTACACCGTCAACGAGCCCGACGACATGCGCGCCGCCATCGACGCCGGTGTCGACGGCATCATCTCCGACCGGCCCGACGTCGCCCGGCGGGTGATCGCCGAGGAGACCGCGGCGGTGCGGCCCTAGCTGCGGGGCGACCAGCCCGCCACCCCCGGCCGGCGCTGCCAGGGCAGCGGTCCGGCCGGGGGCCGGTACTCCACCCCCAGCGCGTCCAGCCGGCGCAGGTGGTCCCGCAGGCGGGGCCAGAACTCCGCGTACTCGCGGGTGTCGCGGGTCCACACCGTCTCGGCGAAGGCCGACAGCCGGGGGAACACCATGAAGTCGACCGAACGGGGGGTGTCCATGTGCTCGGTCCACACGTTGACCTGCGCCCCCAGCACCCGGTCGGCGCCCGAGGCCGCCAGTTCCGGCGGCACGGGGTCGGCGGTGTAGACGTCGGCGGTGGTGAGCACGGTGCCCACCGGCACGGGCTCGTCGGGGTCGGCCGACTGGCGGTAGTCCAGGTAGGAGGTCGCGGTGGGGCACATCACCACGTCGTGGCCGGCCCGCGCCGCCGCGATCCCGCCCTCGGTGCCGCGCCAGGACAGCACCGTGGCGCCCTCGGCCAGGCCGCCCTCCAGGATCTCGTCCCAGCCCAGCAGCCGCCGCCCGCGCTCGGCGAGGTAGGCGTCGAACTGCCGGATGAACCAGCTCTGCAGCTCGTCCTCGTCGGCCAGCCCCTCCTCGCGGATGCGCCGCTGGGCGGTCTCGCTGGTCCGCCACTGCTTCTTGGGGCACTCGTCGCCGCCCACGCACACGTACCGGCTGGGGAACAGCTCCAGCACCTCGTCGAAGACGCCGCGGTAGAAGTCCAGCGTGGTGTCGCTGACGTTGAGGACGGTCTCGATGACCCCCCAGTCGCGGCCCACGTCCACGGGGTCGCCCTCGCCCAGTTCGGGGTAGGCGGCGATGGCCGCCTGGGAGTGGCCGGGGATGTCGATCTCCGGCACCACCGTGATGTGCCGGGCGGCGGCGTAGGCGACGATCTCGCGGATGTCGTCCTGGGTGTAGAAGCCCCCGTGCGGGCGGCCGTCGTAGACGGGCGGCTGGCCCGCGCCCACCTGGCTCTCCGCGCGCCAGGCGCCGACCTCGGTCAGGCGCGGGTAGCGCTTGATCTCGACGCGCCAGCCCTGGTCGTCGGTCAGGTGCAGGTGCAGCACGTTGAGCTTGTGCATGGCCAGCAGGTCGATGAAGCGCAGCAGGCCGTGCTTGGGCATGAAGTGCCGGGCGACGTCGAGCATGCAGCCCCGCCAGGCGAACCGCGGCCGGTCGGTGACGCGCACGCTGGGCAGCGTCCAGTGCGCGGCGCCGGCCAGGGGCGCCCGCCGGAACGCGTCGGGGGGCAGGAGTTGACGCAGGGTCTGGGCGCCGTAGAACACCCCGGCGGGGTCGTTGCCCACGATCAGCGCGCCCTCGCCGTCGACGATGAGCCGGTAGCCCTCGGTGCCCAGCCCGGCGGCGGCGTCGACGCTGAGCCGGATCTGCGCGCTCTCGCCGTCGCCGCGCGGGAACGGCAGCCCGGTGGCCGCACCCAGTTCGGCCCGCAGCCACGCCTCGGTACCCCGGGCCGCGCTGTCGGCGTCGATCCGGGTGGACGGCGTCAGGACCAGGCCGTCATAGGCTCCGGTCGCCAGCTCGGCGGGCCGGGGCAGCAGCGAGAAAGCGGGCACGGGGGGCTCCCATCCGGTCTAGACCAATGGCCAGACCATGGTGCCACGACCCGTCCGAAAAGGACATGGGCGGCCCGCGGCTACCGCACGGGCACCCGGATCCGCTCGCTGCCGGGCCCCAGCGGCGCGGTGGGGGACAGCCACTCGTTGGAGAGCAGCACCGCGAGGGTGTAGAGGTGCCACACCTGCCCCGGGCGGCGGACGGGGTCCTCGTTGAGCAGGCGCTCGGTGCGCTCTTTGTCCACCAGTTCGAACAGTTGCGGGGTGTCGAGGATGCGCTCGCGCATGGGCGCGAGGTACTCCCCGCCCAGGCGGCGGCGCCAGTCGAACCCGCCCCTTGCGGTGGTGGCCGTCAGGGCGGGCCGCGCCCGCCCCGTCCAGCGGCGCGACCGGCGGGCGTCGAAGCGCCAGGGCCGCCCCTCGACGGGCAGCGCGGCCAGCGGCGGCGCCAGCCGCGCGATGAGCCGGTACACCACCTCCTCCGACCAGCGCCACCGCGGCGACAGCGTCATGGCCTCCCAGCGCACCCGGTGGTCCAGGAACGGGTGGTACATGCAGAACCCGATCAGGGTGGCCGTGCGCGACCCGGGCAGCCACCGGCCGCTGCGGAACCGCAGGAACATCCGGTCCAGCACCACGGCGAGGTCGTCGGTCTCGGCGGTGTAGCGCCGGAAATAGCGGTCGGCCTCGGCGTTGGCCTGCGGGGTCATCAGCGCCGCCTGGGCGCGGGTGATGGTCTCGACCTTCTTCAGCAGCGCCGAGCGCTCCAGGCAGGGCTGGTCGTTGAGCCACCCGCCCCGCAGCGCCTCGCCGCCCGACCCCGACAGCCGGGCCTCCAGCAGGAACGACGTGGGCGCGATGACGTTCTCGAACGCGGAGTTCATGCCCTCGGTCATGCGCACCAGCCGGGCGGTGCGCGGCAGCGGGTGCTCGGCCAGCACCGCGTCGTCCTCGACCTCGGGTTCGGTGACGCGGTGGTCGGTGACACCCAGGCGCGCGCAGATCCGGCGGGCCAGGACGACGTCGGGGTGGTCGGCGAACCCGCGCGTGGTGGCGCGGAACGGGATGCGCGCGGCGTGCAGCAGCGCCGCCACCAGCCGGCTGTCGCGCCCGCCCGTGAGCGACAGCGAGATCGCCTCGTCGTGCCGGCGCACCGGCGCCACCGAGTCCACCAGCGCCTCGGTCAGCGCCGCCAGGCGGGCGCGGCGGGCCAGGGGGCGGCGCGGGGCCGGCTCGGGCCGGGGCAGCGGGCGCGACACCACGCGCGCCACGCCGTCGCGCACCCGCAGCGTGCTCAGCTCGGTGAGGGTGGAAATTCCCCGGAAGGGCGTGTGGTCGCTGATGTAGAACCCGTGCCGCACCAGCGCCTGCATGGGCGCGACGTCGTAGTCGGGGGCGGGCGGCATGGGGGAGTCGGGGCCCTCCTCGGCGGCGCGGGCCACCAGGTGCACCAGGGCGGCCCGGTTGCCGATCACGTGCAGGGCGGCCCGCTCGCAGTGGTAGACCGGGTCGTTGCGGGTGAGCGAGGTGACCGCGTCCACACCCCGGGGCAGCGCGCGGAAGATCCCGAACGCGCCCGCGGTGCGGTCGGCGAGCGGACCGGGGTCGCCGGGCTCGGCGCGCAGGCGCTCGGCGTCGGCGGGGTCGGCCAGGTAGCCGGTGTAGCCGAAGACGCCGTCCTCGCCGTCGACGCGCACGGGCGTGAGCGGCCGGGGCAGCCAGGGGTGCTCGGGTTCGTTGGTCCACGCCATCAGCACGATGTTGTGCCGCGGGGCCTCCCAGGAGGAGTGCCGCAGTGTCTCGGCCGGGACGGGCAGCACGCGGTGGGCCAGGGTCCGCGCCGCGGCGACCACGTGGTCGGCGACGGGCGCGCGGTGGTCGGGCTCGGCGGAGCAGAGTGCCAGGTAGAAGCGCATGTGCGTCTCCGTTGGGTGGTCGCTGCGGCAGGCGGCGGTGCGGCCGCACCCGTCGCGGATGAGGCTGCTCCCAGTTGACGCCCCGGCTACCCCGGCGGTGGCCCGGCACGGGCCGGTTCACGCAGATGTCGGCGGCTGTTCACCTGGTAAGGGCTTGCCGGCGGCGCGCGGCCCCGTGGGGCCGGAGGCGGCCACCGGCCGGTCCCGGACACCCCGGCGGGCCGGCGGCACCGAGCACGCCCGCCGGCGCGCGGGCGGCGGCGGGCGCGCTCGGCGGCCTCCCCGGGAGGGCGCGCCTCCGTGGACGGGCCCCTAGAGCGCCGGTGTGACCAGGTCCAGCCGGATCCAGGTGTCGGTGACGCGCACGCCCGGCAGCGCGCGCAGCCGCTCGAACACCGTGCCCAGGCCGGCGACCGAACCCGCCGCGACGGTCCCCACCAGGTCGGCGCCGCCCAGGCAGCGGGCCAGGAACCGGGTGTGCTCCCACCCGGCGATCCCGGCGACCGCGGCGGCCCCCTTCGCCGCCGGCCGCGCCGTGAACCCGCCGTGCCGCCCCATCCCCACCGCCTCGGGGTCCAGCAGCGCGGTCACGGCACCGCGCCGCCCCGGACCAGCCGCATCACCCGCGCGCGCACCGCGCCCGCCGACAGCCCCACGCGCCCGGCCAGCGTCTCGAACGGCAGGCGGCCGTCGGCCCGCAGCTCCCGCACGATGGCGGCGTCGACGCCGTCCGGTTCCAGCGCGCTCACGGCACTCACCTACCTGGTTCGGGGGTGTCCCAATTCTGCCGAACCCGCGCCCGCCCGCCCGGCCCCGCGGCGCGGGGCGCCGCGCGGGGGGTTGACACGGCGCCCACCGGGAAGGAGGCCGGGCGGGACCCGCTCGCGTCACCGACTCTTGCCCTGATGTTTCCGGTGATTCCCCGGAAGGCGAGCGAGAGGTCAGACACGGCCGCTATCCAGGACACACGCGGTGCGCGGCGGACGCCGGAACCGCCGCGCGGCGGCGGCCGAGGGCGCCGCGCGCCGCGACCGCCGGGGGGGAGGAGGGCGCACCGGCACGGTAGGGCTGGCACCACCCCGATCCGGGTGGTGACGTTATCGCCCGCTCCAGGAGCCGCCGCGTAGCGTTTCGGACAGGCGGAGCGCTCACCTCGGCGCCGCCCAGTACCGACGAGGGGGAGACGATGCCGGATCGGCCGCCGGATCCCGCCGGCCCGCGAGAGAGGAGGCCGGAATGCTGATCTGGTCCATCCTCATCGCCCTGGCGGGGGCCTTCTGCATGGCGCTGGGGTCGGCCCTCCAGGAGCGCGACGCCGTGCGCGCCCCCGGGCACAGCGTCGCCCGGTTCGGGTTCCTGCTCCACCTCGCCCAGCGCCCGCGCTGGCTGCTGGGCACCCTGGGCGCCGGGGCCGGCGTGGTCCTGCACCTGGTCGCCCTCAGCGGCGCCCCCCTCACCATCATCCAGCCGATCGGCGTCACCGGCCTGATCTTCGCCATCGTGCTCTCGGCGGTGTTCAACCGGCGCCGGGTCCGGCCCGGGCAGATCGTCGCCGGCGGGGCCGTCATGGTGGGCCTGGCCGGGCTGCTCCTGCTCTTCCCGCACACCGCCCAGACCCCGCACATGGCCACCGGCACCGCCCTGGCGCTGGCCGGCTCGGTCGCGGCCGTGGGCTGCGCGGCCTACGCCGCCGCCCACTGGCTGCCCCCCGCCCTGCGCGTGCTGCTGCTGGCCGCGGTCGGCGGCGTGGCGCTGGGCACCACCTCGGCCCTGGCGCGCGTGGTGGCGGCCAACGCCGTGGTCGACGCCACCGCCGTACTGAGCTGGCTGACCGTGCTGTGCGTGGCGGTGGCCGTGTTCGGCGGGCTGTTCCAGCAGAACGCCTACCGCACCGGCCACTTCGCCGCCGCCTACGCCACGCTGCTCGTCGTCGACCCCATCACGGGGGCCGGTATCGGCGCGCTGCTGCTGGGCGAGGGGCTGCCCGCCACGCCACTGGACCAGGCCCTGGCCGCCGGATCCGCGCTGCTGGCCATCGCCGGCACGGTCGCGCTGGCCGTGGCCCGCAACCGCAACCCCGAGGCGGCCCGGCACCGGACAGGGGATCCCGCACCGGCCGGCACCGCGCTTTCCACGACCTCCGTCCACTCGACGACGACTCCAGGAGACTCCCGATGACCCCGTTGAGCCAGCGCACACAGCTGCGCGCCGGCGTCCGAGCCGCCGCTGCGAACCCGGCCCGCCTGCGCGTCCTGATCGCGGCCGACACCTATCCGCCCGACGTCAACGGCTGCGCCTACTTCACCCACCGGCTGGCCACCGGGCTGGCCGCCCGCGGCCACGACGTGCACGTGGTGTGCGCCTCGCCCACCGGCGAGCCCGGGGTCCGCCGCCGGGACGGGGTCACCGTGCACGAGCTGCGCTCGGTGTCGGTGCTGGTCCACGAGTCCATGCGCACCACCCTGCCGCTGGGGATCAACGGCCACCTGGACCGGCTGATCTCCCGGCTGCGCCCGCACGTGCTGCACGCCCAGAGCCACTTCACGACCTGCCGCGCCGCCATCGGCCGCGCCCGCCGGGCCGGGGTGCCCGTGGTCCTGACCAACCACTTCATGCCCGACAACCTGTTCGCCCACGCGCACGTGCCCGGCCGGCTGCAGGAGCTGGTCGGCGACCTCGCCTGGCGCGACATGATCGCGGTGGCGCGCACCGCCGACTACGTCACCACGCCCACCCGGCGCGCCGCCGACCTGCTCACCGGCAAGGGGCTGGACCGCCACGTCGAGGCGGTGTCCTGCGGCATCGACCTGGAGCGCTTCCACCCGCGCCCGGCCGAGCGCGCCGCGGCGCGCGCCCGCTTCGGCCTGCCCGACCGCGACACCATGGTGTTCGTCGGCCGGCTGGACGAGGAGAAGCGCATCGAGGACCTGATCCGGGCGCTGCCCCGCGTCCACGGGGAGCGCGACCTCCAGTTGGCCCTGGCCGGCACCGGCCAGCGCGAGGAGCGCCTGCGCCGCCTGGCGGCCGAGCTGGGTGTGGCCGACCGCGTGCACTTCCTCGGGTTCGTGCCCGACGCCGACCTCCCGCTGGTCTACGTGGCCGGGGACGTGTTCGCCATCGGCAGCGTGGCCGAACTGCAGAGCATCGCCACACTGGAGGCGATGTCCACCGGCCTGCCCGTGGTGGCGGCCGACGCGCTCGCCCTGCCGCACCTGGTGGAGGAGGGCCGCAACGGCTACCTCTACTCGCCCGGCGACGTCCCCGCGCTGGCCAAGCGGCTGGCCGAGGTGCTGGCCGACCCCGGCACCCGCGCCGCCATGGGCGCCGCCAGCCGCGAGATCGCCCGGCGCCACGACCACGCGCGCTCCCTGGACCGGTTCGTCGAGATCTACACCGAGGTCCGGCCGCGCCCGATGTCGCGGCTGCGCACGCCCGCGGCCGCCGGGGCGCGCGTCCGCCGCCAGGGGATGGCCGCCTGACCGGCCGACGATCCGGGCGAACGGGAGAAAGCGCCGAAACGGCCCGGTATACCGACAACTCACTCACTTTCCGTATTCTTTGCGCGACTCTCCGGTGATGGCCTCGCGCCGCGCGGTTAGACACCCCCTGTGTGGTTCGTCGGGACGGGCCGGGGCGGCAGGGCCGCGCAGATCCACGGGATCGCGGCCCGGCTGCGGAAGGTCCAGCGGGAGGCCGATGAGCGCGAGGCCGCGCTCATCGGCCTGGAGCGCGTCCACACCGACATCCAGCGCCAGGTCCAGCGCGCCGAGGAGGAGCTGGCCGAGCTGCGCCGCCGCCGGATCGAGGCGTACTCGCGCTGGTGGGCGGTGCGCGAGGAGCGCGACCGCGCCCGCCACGTGGCCCGCCGGCTGCGCCGCCGCCTGGAGCGCCTCCACCACCGGCCGCGGCCCTTCGGCGGCTGAGGGCGCGGGCCGCCGCCCGCCTCAGCCGGGTGCCGCGCCCAGTTCGGCGTCCAGGTCGCGCCGCACCTCGGCCGCCGTGCGGCGCAGCGCCCGCAGGGTGGCCTCGATGGCCGGGCGGCGCATGCTCGTGGCGCGCACCACCGCGTAGACCTCGCGGGTGGGGCCCACACCGGGCAGCCTGCGGAAGGCCAGCCCCCCGGTGCCGGCCGCCAGCGCCAGCGCGGGCACCGCGGCGATCCCGATGCCCCGCGCCACCAGGCTGAGGATCGTGCTCTGCCCCTCGAACTCCCAGGCCGTGGTCGGGGCGCCCCCCACGTCGGCGAACAGGCGGTCGATGCCCGAGCGCGAGGGCTCGCTGCGCGGCGCCGCGATCCACGGCTCCTCGCGCAGCTCCCGCAGGTCGACGGGAACGGCCGGGTCGGCCAGGCGGTGCCCCCGGGGAACCGCCAGCACCATGGGGTCGTGCAGCAGGTGCACGTGCCGCAGCCGCCCCGCGCCGCTGTCGGGCCGGTCGCCCGACCAGTCGTCGACCAGCGCGATGTCGACCTCGGCCGAGGCCACCTGCCGGATCCCGGCGGCCCCCATGCTCTGCCGCAGCACCAGCTGCATGTTCTCGTGCACCCGCAGGCCCCGCGCCAGCAGCGGCGCGAAGGCCACCGCGCCGGTGGGGAAGGCCGTGACGGTGACCTGGCCGGCGGCGACCCCCCGGTGCTCGGCCAGCACCGACTCCGCGGCCTCGACCATGGCCAGGATCTGCTCGGCGTGCTCGACCAGCAGCCGTCCGCTCTCGGTCAGCTCGGCGCTGCGGGCGGTGCGGTCGAGCAGGGCGGCCCCGGCCTCGCGCTCCAGCGCCGACAGCTGCTGGGAGACCGCCGAGGGGGTGTAACCCAGCGCCTCGGCGGTAGCGGCGATGGTGCGGCGCTCGGAGAACTCCTTGAGGATCCGCAGCCGACGCAGGTCGAGCATAAGCCGAGCTTATCCTCTGCATGCAAAAGATTCGCTGGTACTGATGCACCGGATTGGGCAGTGTGGCGTGTGACAGCCGGACGCCTGCGGCGTCCGGCGGCAGACCACGGGCTCGGAGCCGTTTCGAGCCGCCTGGACGATGCGGAGTTGATCGCTTCATGTCTGTCACCGTGTCCGCCACCCTCGCCGTCAACGAAGCCCTGGCCGAGCGCCGCCGCCGCGGCCTGCCCGTCCTACCGCTGGGCTTCGGAGAGGCCGGGCTGCCGGTCCACCCCTCCATGCGCGACGCGCTGTCGGCTGGATGTGACAGGAACGCCTACGGCCCGGTCGCCGGCACGGCCGAACTCCGCGAGGCCGCCGCCGGCTACTGGCGCCGCCGCGGCCTGCCCACCGACCCCGACCTGGTGGTGGCCGGCCCCGGCAGCAAGCCGCTGCTCTACGGCCTGCTGCTGAGCATCGGCGGCGCGGTCGCGGTGGCCGCGCCCAGTTGGGTCAGCTACGCCGCCCAGGCCCACCTCTCCGGCCACGGCTGCGTCCAGGTGCCCACCGACCCCGCCCAGGGCGGGCTGCCCCAGCCCGACCTGCTCGCCGCCGCCGTCGAGGACGAGCGCGCGCGGGGCCGCGACATCCGCGCGGTGGTCGCCACCCTGCCCGACAACCCCACCGGCACCCTCGCCGACGACGCCACCGTGCGCCGCCTCGCCCACACCGCGCGCGAACTCGACCTGGTGATCATCTCCGACGAGATCTACCGCGATCTCGTGCACGACCCCGGCGCCGACTTCCACAGCCTGGCCGAGTACGCGCCCGAGCGCACCGTCGTCACCACCGGCCTGAGCAAGAACCTCGCCCTGGGCGGGTGGCGGCTGGGGGTGGCCCGGCTGCCCGACAGCCCCTTCGGCCGCCTGCTGCGCGCCGACCTGCTCGGGGTGGCAAGCGAGATCTGGTCCAGCCCGGCCGCGCCGGTCCAGCAGGCCGCCGCCTACGCCTTCGGCGAGCCGCCCGAGATCGCCGACCACATCGGCCGCAGCCGCCGCCTGCACGGCATCGTCATCCGCGAGGTGGCCGACCGGTTCGCCGCCGCCGGCGCGCTGGTGCCCGCGCCCCAGGCGGCCTTCTACACCTACCCCGACCTCGAGGCGTGGCGCGGCCACCTCGCCGCCGAACACGGCGTGCGCACCGGCCGCGAACTCGCGGCGCTGCTGCTGGAGGACTACGGCATGGGGGTGCTGGCCGCCGCGGAGTTCGGCGAGAACGAACGCGCCCTGCGCCTACGGGTGGCCTCAAGCCTGCTCTACGGCGACACCGAGGCCCGCCGGCACGCGGCGCTGGCCGCCGACGACCCGCTGGCGCTGCCCTGGATCCGCGCCCACCTCGACCGCCTCAGCGAGGTGCTGGAGCGGGTCGGCCCGGGCGCGCGGCGCGCGGCGGCGCGGGTGCCCGCCCCGGCGGTGCGGGCGGTGCCCAAGGCGGGATGAGCCGTCCGGCCGGCCTGGCGCGGATGGCCGGCCGGACCCACGGCATGTGGGAGACAGCGGGGGCGGCGGGGAGGACCGCGGGGAGCGCGGTCAGCGGGAGCGACACCCGGTCATCGCGGAAGGGCCGGGCGCGCTCCCGCGCCGCGGACAGCGTAGCGCCCGTTCAGGCGTGCAGCCGCATCCGGGGCAGGTCCACCTGCCCCGGGGCGATCACCGAGCGGTAGTGGCCGATCAGCTGGTCGCCGACGACCTCCCAGGTGCGGCCCTCCACGGCGGGCCGCGCGGCGGCGGCCATACGCCGGCGCAGCGCTCCGTTGTGGATCAGCCGGCCCACCGCCACGCGCAGCTCGCGCACCGATTCCGGGGCGTAGAGCAGGCCCGTGCGCTCGGGCTCGACCAGGTCCAGCGGGCCGCCGGCCGCCGGCGCCACCACGGGCACGCCCGAGGCCAGGGCCTCCTGGATGGCCTGGCAGAACGTCTCGTCGGCGCCGGTGTGCACGAACACGTCCATCGAGGCGTGCAGCCGCGACAGCTCCTCCCCGGTGCGCTGGCCCACGAACACCGCGCCCGGTATCCGGCGGCGCAGCCGTGCCCGGTCGGGGCCGTCGCCCACCACCACCAGGCGCGCCCCGCGCAGCCGCGCCACGTGCGCCAGCAGGTCCACCCGCTTGTCGCGGGAGAGGCGGCCGATGTAGCCGACCAGCACCTCGCCGCCGGGTGCCAGCCGCCGGCGCAGCTCCTCGTCGCGGTGGCGGGGGTGGAAGCGGTCGGTGTCCACGCCCCGCTGCCACAGGCTCAGCCGGGGGAACCCGCGCTCGGCCAGGGCGCGCAGCGTGGCGGTGGAGGGCACCAGGGTGCGGTCCACCGCCGCGTGGACCTGGCGCAGCAGGGGCCACAGCGCGTCCGCGCCGGGCACGCCGTGGCGCGCGGCGAACCCGGGCAGGTCGGTCTGGTACACGGCGACGGTGGGCAGGGCCAGCGGTCGGGCCACCTCGACGGCGGCGCCGCCCAGCAGCACCGGCGAGGCCAGGTGCAGCACGTCGGGGGCGAAGGCGCGCAGCGCCGCGGTGACCAGCCGCCGCGCGGGCAGGCCCAGCGAGAACGACCGGTAGCCCGGCAGCGGGACGCTGGGCAGGCGCAGCACCGGATAACCCGCGTAGGTGGCGGGACCGGCGCCGGGGGCGAGGATGAGGGCGTGGTGGCCGCGCGAGCGGAGGTGGTCGGCGACCCGGCACACCGAGTTGGTGACACCGTTCACCTGGGGAAGGAACGACTCCGTCACGATCGCCACGCGCAGCGGGTCGGCGGGGTCGGGGCTGAGGGATGGGTAAGGCGGGCGCATGCGGCTCTCCCGTTCACGGGACGGCTCCTGGGCGGCACCCTAAGCAGCCAGAATGAACCGGTTCGTACCGCAGGCATACGCGCGGTCAACGGCCCGCCGCCGGGAATGCGACATCTTCGGCGGCCCTTCGCGGCCGTGCCGTCGTAGGATCGCCACCTGTCGTGCATTCGCCCCCACCAGCCCCAGGAGTCGCCATGACCCTCGTCGAGTGGGCGCAGCAGGTCTGCGCCGAACTGGACCTGCCCGAGGAGCTCGGCAAGGCCGACGTGGACCGCGTGCTGGACCTCGCCAAGGACGCCGCCCACTCGATCGCGCGCCCCGCCGCCCCGGTCACCACCTACCTCGTGGGCATCGCGGTGGGCCGCGGCGCCGACCCGCAGGAGGCCGCGGCGGCCGTCGCGGCGCTGGCCCGCGCCCAGGCGGCGGAGTCCGACACCGCCTGAAACGCCCACGTCACCCGCGCGTAACACCGCGTTCGGCGCAACCGTGGTGTGGGTCAATCGTGATGCCCGCGTGACGCGGGGGTGTGACCCTTTCTCTGCGCTGACCCGGGCCCGCCCCACACCGCGAGGCCCGGGCCCGGCCTCGCCCCGCGCCCCGCACACGGCACGGCGAGGCGGTGGCCAGCGCCCCCGATCCGACCGACAGGGAGTCGTCCATGGCGCAACTCCAGGAAATCCTGGGTGAAATCTCCTCAGTGGTGTGGGGACCCTTCGTCCTCATACCGCTGCTGCTGCTCACCGGCCTCTACCTGACGATCCGGCTGCGCCTGCTGCAGTTCCGGGTCCTCTTCCACGCGCTGTGGCTGGCCCTCTTCCGCCGCACCGAGGGCGGCGACGCCCAGGGCGACATCTCCCACTACCAGGCGCTGAGCACGGCCCTGGCGGCCACGGTCGGTGTCGGCAACATCGCCGGCGCCGCGCTGGCGATCACCGCGGGCGGCCCCGGCGCGCTGTTCTGGATGTGGGTGGTGGCCGCGCTGGGCATGGCCACCAAGTACAGCGAGGCCCTGCTCGGCGTGAAGTACCGCCGCCCCGACGCCCGCGGCGAGCAGAGCGGCGGCCCGATGTTCTACCTGCGCTACGGCCTGCCCGGCGGGCTGGGCCTGGTGCTGGGCGGCGCCTTCGCGGTGTTCGGCGCGATCGCGTCCTTCGGTATCGGCAACGGCACCCAGGCCAACACCGTGGCCCTGCAGATGGAGGACGTGTTCTCCATCCCGCCGTGGATCTCGGGCATCGTGCTCGTTGTGGTGACCGCCCTGGTCGTGATCGGCGGCATCAAGAGCATCGGCCGGTTCGCCTCGGCGGTCGTGCCGCTGATGATCGTCTTCTACATCGTCATCTCGCTGCTGGTGCTCATCGCCCACATCGGCGACCTGCCCGCCGCCATCGCGCTGGTGTTCACCGAGGCGTTCACCGGGCGGTCCGCCACCGGCGGCCTGCTGGGCTCGGCGCTGCTGTTCGCGATCCAGCAGGGCGTGGCCCGCGGCATCTTCTCCAACGAGTCGGGCCTGGGCACCGGCGGTATCGCCGCCGCCTCGGCGAAGACCGACCAGCCCGTGCGCCAGGCCATGGTGTCCATGACCCAGACCTTCATCGACACCATCATCGTGGTGTCGATGACCTGCCTGGTCATCATCGTCACCGGCGCCTGGGAGACCTCCACCGACGACGGCTCGCTGCTGACCGCCCAGGCGATGTCCGACGGCCTCGGCGCGATCTCGCCGGCGCTGGCCCCGCTGGGCACCTACGGCGTGGCCATCTCGGTGATGTTCTTCGCCTTCACCACCATCGTGGGCTGGTCCTACTACGGCGAGCGGTGCATCGACTTCCTCGTCGGGCGCAAGGGCGTGTTCCCCTTCCGCCTGGTGTTCGTGGCGGTCGTCTACATCGGCGCGACCGTGCCGCTGGACGTGATCTGGTCCTTCAGCGACATCGCCAACGGCCTGATGGCGCTGCCCAACCTCGTCGGCCTGCTGCTGCTGTCGGGCGTGGTGGTCGCCGAGACCAAGAAGTACTTCGCCAACCCCGACTGGAAGAACCCGGACTCCACGATCGTGGACGTCCGGTCCTAGCCGGCCGGCCCGGCCGCCGGCCCTCGCCGGGGCCGGCGCCGCGCACCCCCACGGGGGCGCCCCGCACCGCGGGGCGCCCCCGCCGTTCGTCGCGGGCGTCCGCAGCGCCGCCCAGGGCCGCCGGCGCCGCCTCAGCCCCGGCGCCGCGGGGCGTCCCACCAGGCGTGGAAGTGGTGCGTGGGGCCCTTGCCGCGGCCGACGTCGAGGTCGTCGGCGCGGCGCAGGGCCTCGGTGAGGTAGTCCTTGGCGTCGCGCACCGCGTCGTCGTAGTCGCGGCGGCGGGGCAGCAGCGCGGCGATCGCCGAGGACAGGGTGCAGCCGGTGCCGTGGGTGTTGCGGGTGGCGACGCGTTCGGCCGTGAACGTCGCGACCCGGCCGTCGGGGGCCACCAGCAGGTCGGTGCTGCTCTCCCCCTGCAGGTGGCCGCCCTTGAGCAGGACCCGGCGGGCGCCCAGCGCCAGCAGGCGCTCGGCCTGCTCCCGCATCGAGGAGAGGTCGTGGCGCTCCTCCTCGCCGAGCAGTTCGGCGGCCTCGGGCAGGTTGGGGGTGATGAGGTCGACGCGCGGGACCAGGCGGGTGCGCACCGCCTCGATCGCCTCGGGGGCCAGCAGCCGGTCGCCGCTCTTGGCCACCATCACCGGGTCCAGCACCACGTGCGGCGGGGCGTGGCGGTCCAGCGCGTCGGCGACCGCCTCGACGACCTCGGCGTTGGCGAGCATGCCGATCTTGACCGCGTCCACGCGGACGTCGCCCAGCAGGGTCTCCAGTTGCGCGGCGACGAAGTGCCCGGGCACCTCGTGCACGGCGGTGACGCCCGTGGTGGACTGCGCGGTGAGCGCGGTGATCACGGCCATGCCGTAGCCGCCCAGGGCCGAGAACGTCTTGAGGTCCGCCTGGATCCCGGCGCCGCCGCTGGGGTCGCTGCCGGCGATGGACAGGATGTTGCAGCTGCTCACGCGCGTCCCTTCGGATGCTGGGTGGTGGGCCCCCGACCGCGCCCGCCGGGCGCCGCGCGCGCGAGCGGCGGGGGAGCCGGGCGTGCGCGGGTGCGGGGGCGTCCGGCGCCCCGGTCGGCGCCATGATCCCACGGCCGGGGCCGCGGGCGCCGGTCAGGCCGCCCGGCGCAGGGAGTCCAGCGCGGCCTGGCGGGTCTGCGCCTCCTGCTCCCAGCGGTCGGGGTCGGCGCTGTAGACGACCATGGCGGCGCCGCCCTGGCCGTCGGCCACCAGCAGGCCGCTGCACATGCGCGGCACACCGGACTCGGCGGACTCGAAGGTCCACCGCGCGGCCTCGCCCGCCGGGTGGTCGACCTCCTCCAGGGTGATGCTGCGGAACCCGGGCTTGGCGGCGTACTCGGCCTCAAGGGAGCGCAGGTGCTCCACCGGTGTGGCGCCCGCCAGGTCGACCCTGCTCAGCAGGAGGTCCTGGGAGGAGTCGGGCGCGGAGATCCGCAGGCCGTCGGCCTCCTGGGCGGCCGACCAGTCGCCGGGGGCGGCCACCCGGAACCCGCCGCCGGTGTGCTCGACGAACCCCTCGGGCAGCGGCGGGGCCTCCTTGAGGGCGTTGGCGTGGTCGGCGGCGGTGCTCTCGGCCGAGGGGCTGGGCGCGGGGTCGTCGTCGATGAGCACGCTGGAGAGGTACTCCACCAGCAGCGGGGCGGCGATCAGCGTGATCAGGCCGAGCAGCAGCGAGGCCAGCACCCGCGTCCACCCGCGCCGGTCCAGCCGCGCCGGAGCCAGGCCGGCGACGCTCATCGGGGTGGAGTGCCCCAGCGGGGCGGAGCCCAGCGGCCGGGGAGCGCGGTCGGGGGCGGGGGCCTGCGGCAGCGCGCCGGAGACGTCGAGCTGGGTGGGGGTGGCGTCCTCGGGTCCGGCGCCGCTGACCACGCCGGCCAGTGCGGAGTCCAGGGCGTCGCCGCCCAGCCGGTGCTCGGGGTCGGGCTGAAGCATGCCGTTGAGGACGGGGCGCAGCGGGCCGGCGCGCCGGGGCGGGTCGGGCGGGGACTCCAGCGCGGCGGTGAGGCGGCCGGCGTTGGTGGGGCGTTCGAAGGCCGAGCGGCCCTCCACCGCGAAGTACAGGGTGGCGCCCAGCGACCACACGTCGGCGGCGGGCGACATCATGTTGTGGCGCAGCCGCTCGGGCGCGACGTAGCCGGGGGATCCGGGCAGCCTGCCCGTGAGGGTGAGCTTGTCCTCGGAGTCCGACACCGCAATACCGAAGTCGGAGAGCATGGCGCGGCCGTCGGGCAGCAGCATGACGTTGGCCGGCTTGACGTCGCGGTGCACCACACCGGCCCTGTGCGCGCTGTCCAGCGCGGCGAAGATCTGGCGGCCGATCTCGGCGGTGCGGCGCGGCGACAGCGGCCCCTCCTCGGCCACGACCTGGTCCAGGCCGCGGCCGCTGACCAGTTCCATGACGATCCAGGGGCGCCCGCCCTCGCGGACCACGTCGTGGATGGTGACGATCCCGGGGTGGGTGCTCAGGCCCGCGCAGATGCGCGCCTCGCGCATGGTCCGGGCGATGAGTTCGTCGCGCTTGTCGGGGTCGAGGTCGGGGGCGACCCGCACCTCCTTGATCGCGACGTGGCGGTGCAGGAGTTCGTCCTCGGCGCGCCACACGGTGCCCATGCCGCCATGGCCGATCGGCTCAAGGAGCCGATAGCGGTCGGCGAGTACGTGGGAGGCCATGCCCACAGACCTTAGCGCGAGGGGGGACGTTCATGGGGATCGCGGAGATCGCACGGGTATTACCGGTTGGACACGTTGCGCCGGGTCAACAGGACAGGGGCTGACCTGCGCCGGAGCGCCGCCGCCCGCGCCTCGGCGCCCTCACCCCCGGGCGGAGCCCCTCCCGGACCGGGCGACGCCCGCGGCCCAGCGGTAGTCCTGCTTGCCCACGGCGGTGCGCCGCACCCGGTCCACGAAGTGGATCGAGCGGGGCACCTTGAACCCGGCCAGCCGCGACCGGCAGTGGTCGCGCAGGGCGTCGGCGTCGGGCCCGCCGCCGGGCGCCGGCGCCACGATCGCGGTCACCCGCTGGCCCAGCAGGTCGTCGGGCGCGGCCACAACGATCGCGTCCTCCACGCCGGGGTGCGCCTTGACGACCGACTCCACCTCCTCGGCGAACACCTTCTCTCCGGCGGTGTTGATCACCGCCGATCCGCGGCCCAGCAGGGTGACCGTGCCGTCGGCCTCGACCGTGCCGTAGTCGCCCGACAGCACCCAGCGCCGCCCCTCGGCGTCGACGGGGAAGGTGCGCGCGGTCCCCGCGGGGTCGTTGTGGTAGCCCAGGGGGATGCGGCCGGTGCGGGCGATGCGGCCCACGCGGGCCGAGCCGGGCGGCAGGGGGCGCAGGCGCTCGTCGAGCACGGCCACGCTGGCGCCCACGGAGAAGCGCGGCGCCCCGCCGCCGGCCACGCCGCACACCCCGGTCTCCGAGCCCCCGTAGCTGTCGTGCACGGCGATCCCGGGCCGCCACGCCAGCCACAGGTCGCGCACCGCCGGGGTCAGCGGCGTGCCGCCGGAGGTCACCGTGGTCAGGTCGGTGCAGCGGTCGGGCACGGCGGTCAGCCGCTGGGCGAGCGGCCGCGCCATGGCGTCGCCCACGACCTGCACGGCGTGCACGCGCTCGCGGTCGGCCAGGCGCACCGCGGCCTCGGCGTCGAATGCGGGCGCGGTGCTCAGCACCACGGTGCCGCCGGTGAACAGCGTGCCCAGCGCGTTCCACTGCCCGGCGGCGTGCATCAGCGGCCCGAGCACCAGCAGCCGGCGCGGGCTGCGGGCCCGGGCGCGCTCGGCCACCTCCTCGGGGGAGGCGGCGCGCGGGGCGCCCGGCGGGCGCAGCTCCAGGGCCGCGCGGAACAGGTCGCACTGGCGCCACACCACGCCCTTGGGCCGGCCGGTGGTGCCGCCGGTGTAGAGCAGGTAGCGCGCCTCGCGGCCCGGGGCCGGAAGGGCGGGCACCAGGTGGTCGGCGGCGGCCGCCAGCGCGTCCTCGTAGCCGGTCTGCTCGACCCCGGCGGGGCCGGCGGGCCCTCCGGGCGGCGCGGCGCCCGCAGGGTCGGCCAGCAGCAGAAGGCGGCGCAGCCGCGGCAGCGCCGGGGCGGCGCGCCTCAGCCGCGCGGCCAGGGCGCGCTCGGCCACCAGCGCCACCGAGCCGCTGTCGGCCAGGACGTGCACGAGTTCGGACTCGATGTAGCGGTGGTTGACGTTGACCGGCACGGCACCGGCGCGCAGCGCACCGAAGAACGCCTCAAGCCATTCGAGCCGGTTGTGCGCGAGGACGGCCACGGGTTCGCCGGGCGCCACCCCCGCGCCGGCCAGGTGCGCGGCCAGGCGGTCGGCGCGGGCGAGCAGGCCGGCGTAGGTGGCGCGGCGGTCGCCGGCGACCACGGCGGTGCGCTCGGGCACGGCCGCGGCGACCGCGCCGAGCAGGGCGGCGAGGGTCAGGCGCTCGGCGCCCTCGCCCGCGGCCGGGCGGCGCCCGGCCGCGTGGGCCGGGGCGGGCTCGGCGCCTCCTGCGGCGCCCCGGGGCGCGCTGCGGGCTGTCTCAGTCATGGGTCCCCCAGATCGCCGGTGTACCCGTGAAAGTCTGTGCCGACCGATCATGCCGCTATGGGGCGCGTCACAGCGGGGCGGGGGTGGGCAACCCCGGCGGCGGCCCGCGGCGGCCGTGTGGCCCAGTTCTGCCGGGCGCTGTGCGCTTTGTTCGGTTACCGAGCGGGTATCCCATGATCGAACATCGATCAAGGGCGATCGGAGGAACCTGGATGAGCGACACCCGCGGTCTGGGGGACCAGCCTGTCGGCGGAGACCCCGCCGGGCCGGTCATGTCGACCACCGAACACATTCGGCTGGCCGAAACCCATTCGGCGCACAATTACAATCCCCTGCCCGTCGTCATCGCCGAAGGCGAGGGCGCCTGGGTCACCGACGTCGAGGGACGCCGCTACCTCGACTGCCTGGCCGGCTACTCGGCCGTCAACTTCGGCCACCGCAACCCCGAACTCGTGGCCGCCGCCCACCACCAGCTCGACCGCGTCACCCTGACCAGCCGCGCGTTCTACAACGACCAGTTCGCGCCGTTTGTCACCGCCCTGGCCCAGCTCGCCGGCAAGGAGCAGGTCCTGCCGATGAACTCCGGGGCCGAGGCCGTCGAGACCGCCGTGAAGGTCGCCCGCCGCTGGGCCTACGACGTCAAGGGCGTGCCCGCCAACGCCGCCACCATCGTCGTGGCCGGCGGCAACTTCCACGGCCGCACCACCACCATCGTCTCCTTCTCCGAGGACCCCGACGCCTACGGCGGCTACGGTCCCTACACCCCCGGATTCCGCATCGTCCCCTACGGCGACGCCGCGGCGGCCGCCGCGGCGGTCGACTCCACCACCGCCGCCGTGCTGGTCGAGCCCGTCCAGGGCGAGGCCGGCGTGATCGTCCCTCCCAACGACTACCTCCCCCGGCTGCGCGAGATCTGCGACCGCACGCGCACCCTGCTCATCGCCGACGAGGTGCAGTCGGGCCTGGGCCGCACCGGCACCGTGCGCGCCTGCGAGCACTCCGGGGTCGTGCCCGACGCCTACCTGTTCGGCAAGGCGCTGGGCGGCGGCATCCTGCCGGTGTCGGCCATGGTGGCCGACGCGGAGGTGCTCGGCGTCATCAAGCCCGGCCAGCACGGCAGCACCTTCGGCGGCAACCCGCTCGCCGGGGCCATGGGCCGCACCGTGGTCCGCATGCTGCGCGAGGGCCCCTACCTCGACAACGCCCGGCGGCTGGGCGAGGTCCTGCGCACCCGGCTCAAGGAGTTCGTCGGCAGCGGCGTGGTGGCCGCGCGCTCCATCGGGCTGTGGGCGGGCATCGACGTCGAGCCCTCCCTGGCCACCGGCCGCCAGATGTGCGAACTGCTGGCCGAACGCGGCGTCCTGGTCAAGGACACCCACGGGTCCACGATCCGGCTGTCGCCGCCGCTGGTGATCACCGAGGACGAGCTGAACTGGGCGCTGGACCAGCTCGGCGCCGTCCTGCGCGGCCTGGGCGCCGCCCGGTCCTAAGGGCCCGTCGCCGCGCCCCGGCCTTCGCCGGGGCGCGGCACCGCCGGACCGGCTAGTCGAGTTCGGCGGCCAGCACCTCGGGGTCGGCGCCGTCCAGGGTCTCCAGCGCCGCGTAGAGCGGGCGCTCGGGCCCCTGCTCCACCTGGTCCAAGACCCGCTCGGCGAACTCCTGCTGGCCCCGCGCGTTGGGGTGGAACGTGCTGCGGTCGATCTCCAGCCCGTTGGCGAAGTCCGACAGCAGCACCCCGTTGAGCCAGGGGTCCTCGGTGCCCACCTCGTGGCCCTTCAGCGCGTTGTACATCCGGACGTACTCCACGCTTCCGGTCTGGCCCGCCTCCACGATCTCGGAGTCCAGCGCGGCGACGTCCTCGGCCACCTGCTCGTTGAACCGCTTGGTGATGGCGTTCAGCCACTCCTGGTCGTGCGGGGCCATGGTGTAGTACATGCTGTCGGGGTCGCCGGGGAACAGCCGGGGGTAGCCCACCACCAGCACCCGGGCGTCGGGCGCGCGCTCGCGGATCTCCAGCACGATCTCCTCCAGGGTGGGGCCGAACGTGCGCATCCGCTTCTCGATCTCCTCCTCCTGCTCGGTGCACGCCTGGGTCTCCACCAGCGGCACCCGCACCATGCACGCGCGCAGGATCTTGGTGAACCCGACGTCGTTGCCGCCGATCCCGATGGTGACCAGGGACGTGTGCGGGCCCACCCGGTCGATCTGCGACCGCGGCTCGCCCAGGGAGTCCAGCATCGCCCAGCCGCGCTGGCTGCTGCACGCGAAGAACCCCAGGTCGCCCGCGAAGTCGTGCGCCGAGACCACGTGCCGGGGGTAGGCGTTCGCGGAGCGGCGGCAGTCGCCCACCGCCGCCGTGCCCTCGGCGTAGTCGCCGGCGCCGTCGCCGGAGGAGTAGGAGTCGCCCAGCGCCACGTAGTTGCCCCAGGTGGCGGCGGCAACGGGGTCCAGGCGGCGCCGCCAGCCGGCGCCGTCGGCGTAGTCGCGGCGCGGGTCGTCGGCCGTGGGCGGGCAGGCGGACTGGGTGATGTCGCACCAGGCGGTCACCAGGCCGTGCCGGGTGGCGGGGACCAGCAGCACGACGACGCACACCAGCGCCAGCGCGGCCGCCGTGGCGGTGATGACCAGGCGGCGCCGGCTCATCTCGGGAAGGCGCACTGGGCGGGTTCGCCTCCTCTCACCTCGCGCGGACGGGGGCGGCCCGGTCCGGGTGCGGCGGGCCTATGCCGCAGGCTACCCGCGCGCCCGGGCGGGGGAGGGGCGCGCAATGCCGGTTCCGGAGGCGGCGGCGCACGCCGGGGGCGGGACCGGTGTGCCGGAGAGGGCGGCGGGCACCCGCTCCGGCGGCCCGAGCCGGGCGGCCGGGACCGGAGCGGGCCTGCGGGGCGCGCCTCCCGCGCGGTGGCCGCAGCCGCGACGCGGTGGCCATCCCTGCGCCGGCCCGCCGCCGCGACGCCGTTGGCGCTGCGGCGGGCCGCTGCGGCACCGGTCCACCGGTGAGGAGGCGCGCCCGGCCCGTCGAACGGCTCCGCGCCGCGAGGGCGCGGGCCGCGTGCCAGGGGGACCCCGCAACTGTCACACGAGGCGCCCGGCGGCGTCATGGCCGAAGCCGACAAAGAACGGCGGCCGATCCTTGGCGGAAGGCCACTGCCGCGGCGCGCGCCCGCCAAGGGCGACCACCCGCCCGCGCCCCGACCTGCCGTGGTGGATGATGGGCGTCACACCGCAGCACCCGTGCCGCCCCCGCCGGCGCGCAGCACCAAGGAGGACTGCCGAAGATGCGGACACCGCCGCCTGTGCTCTGGACACCCGACAGCGAGCGGCGCGAACGCGCCAACATCACCGACTTCGCCCGGTGGGTGCGCGAGCACCGCGGAGTCGAGGCCCCCGACTACGAGTCGCTGTGGCGGTGGTCGGTCACCGACCTCGACGGCTTCTGGTCGGCGGTCTGGGAGTACTGCGGCGTCCAGGCCGACACCCCCTACGAGGAGGTGCTCGCCTCGGCCGAGATGCCCGGCGCGCGGTGGTTCACCGGCGCGCGGCTCAACTACGCCCGCCACGTCTTCCGCGACCGCGACGACGACGCCGTGGCCATCCGGCACGCCTCGGAGCTGCGCGTGCTGGGGGAGTGGACCTGGGGCGAGCTGAAGGCCCGCACCGCAGCCATCGCCCAGGGCCTGCGCCAACTGGGCGTGGGGCCGGGCGACCGGGTCGTGGCCTACCTGCCCAACATCGCCGAGGCGGCGGCCGCGTTCTACGCCTGCGCCGCCATCGGCGCCGTGTGGTCCTCCTGCTCGCCCGACTTCGGGGTGCGCAGCGTCGTGGACCGCTTCGCCCAGATCGAGCCCGCCGTGCTGCTGGCCGTCGACGGCTACCGCTACGGCGGCAAGGACTTCGACCGCACCGGGGTGCTGGCCGAGCTGCGCCGCAGCCTGCCCACCCTGCGCCACACCGTCGTGCTCGACTACCTGGGCACCGGACCGGTCGAGGGCGCGCTGGACTGGGCGGAGCTGGAGGCCGCCGGCGCCGGTGCCGAACTGGAGTTCACCCCGCTGCCCTTCGACCACCCGTTGTGGGTGCTGTACTCCTCGGGCACGACCGGCCTGCCCAAGGCGATCGTGCACAGCCACGGCGGGATCGTCGTCGAGCAGCTGAAGAACCTCACCCTGCACCTGGACGCCCAGCCCGACGACCGCGTCTTCTGGTTCACCACCACCGGCTGGATGATGTGGAACTTCCTGGTCAGCGTGCTGCTGACCAAGGCGTCGATCGTGCTCTACGACGGCAGCCCCGGCCACCCCGACCTCGGCGCCCTGTGGGACCTGGCCGAGCGCGCCGGGATCACCGTGTTCGGCACCAGCGCCGGGTACCTGGCCTCGTGCATGAAGGCCGGCGTCCACCCGGCCGAGGGCCGCGACCTGTCCCGGCTGCACGCGCTGGGCTCCACCGGCTCGCCGCTGAGCCCCGAGGGGTTCGCCTGGTGCTACCGCGAACTGGGCGACCGGCTGTGGCTGTTCTCCACCAGCGGCGGGACCGACATCTGCAGCTGCCTGGTGGGCGGCGTGCCCACGCTGCCGGTCTACGAGGGCGAGATCCAGGCGCGGTCTTTGGGCATGGCGGTGGCCGCCTGGGACCCCGACGGCAAGGAGTTGGTCGGCGAGGTGGGCGAACTGGTGGTCACCCGGCCGGCGCCCTCCATGCCGGTCTACTTCTGGAACGACCCCGGCGGCGAGCGGCTGCGCGACAGCTACTTCGCCATGTACCCCGGGGTGTGGCGGCACGGCGACTGGATCGAGATCACCGAGCGCGGCACCGCGATCATCTACGGGCGCTCCGACTCCACCATCAACCGGGGCGGGGTCCGCATGGGCACCAGCGAGATCTACCGGGCGGTGCTGGCCCTGGAGGAGGTGGTCGACGCCCTCGTGGTCGACGTCCCCCAGCCCGACGGCGGCTCCCGCATCGAGCTGTTCGTGGTGGTGCGCGAGGGCGCCGCGCTCGACGACGACCTCACGGCCCGGCTGGCCCGCCGCATCCGCGAGGACTGCTCGCCCCGCCACGTGCCCGACGCGGTGCGCGCCATCGCCGAGGTGCCGCGCACGCTGTCGGGCAAGGTGCTGGAGGTCCCGGTCAAGCGCATCCTCATGGGCGAGCGCCCCGAGCGGGTGGCCAGCCGCGACTCCCTCGCCAACCCCGAGGCGCTGGACTACTTCACCCGCCTGGCCGCCGAGCGGTGAGGCCCGCCGCCGGTCCGGGCCGGGCTCCGGCCGGGCCCGGACCGGCGGGGGCGGGGAGCGGCCACAGGGGACAAACACTCCCGAATCCGCCTAGTCTGGGCGGCGTGTCGCAGCACATACCCCAGACGCGGGCCGCAACCGCGCAGCGCTCCCCGGCGGAGCGGATCGCCGGCATCGACGTCGCCCGCGCCCTCGCGGTGTTCGGCATGTTCTCCGTCCACCTCGGGGTCGGGGCCATCGGCGTGTTCGGCTCCGACGCCGTGGGCACCGCCCTCACCGAGTCCGTCCACGAGCTGACCCGGGGCCGCTCCTCCGCCCTCTTCGCGTTCCTGGCCGGGGTCTCCCTGGCCCTGATGACCGGGCGCGCCGAACCCCTGGCGGGGGCCGAGCTCCGGCGGCGGTGCCTGCGGATCCTCATGCGCGCGCTCGTGCTGGGCGTGCTGGGGGTGCTGCTGGACCTCGCCGGCGCGCCCATCGCGATCATCCTCACCTACTACGCCGGCTTCTTCCTGCTGGCGATCCCCCTGCTCCTGCTGCGGCTGCGCGCCCCGGCGCTGGCCGCCCTCGCCGCGGTGACCGCCGCGGCCGGACCGGTGGCCTCCTTCGCGATCCGCGGGGCCATGGGCGACACCGGGCCGCGTGTGGCCTCCATCGGCGGGCCGGTCGACTTCCTGCTCACCGGCTACTATCCGGCCTTCAGCTTCATGGCGTTCGTGGTGGCCGGAATGGCGGTGGGCCGGCTCGACCTCACCTCCGCGCGGGTGCGGCTGGGCATGGCGGCCGGCGGGGCGGGGCTGGCGCTGCTGGGCTACGGCGGCTCCTGGCTGCTGCTGCACCCCCTGGGCGGCCTGGACCACCTGGAGCGGGCGTGGCTGGCCTCCCCGGACAAGCAACTGCTGTACCAGACCATCGGCGACAAGGTCGGCGACATGCACGGGCAGGTCCCCACCGACACCGCCTGGTACCTCGCCGTGGCCTCGCCGCACAGCGGCACCGGCTTCGAGATCGCCGGCGCGGTCGGCACCGCGCTCGTCGTCCTGGCCGCCTGCCTGGCGGCGGCCGACGCGGCCGGCCGGCTGCTGTACCCCCTGGCGGCGGCGGGCTCGATGCCCCTGACCATCTACACCGGCCACGTCCTGGTGATCGCCGCCCTGGGCTACTCCGCCTGGGACGCCCAGCCGTTCCGGCTGGAGGCGTTCGTCCTGGGCGCCCTGGTGCTCGCCACGGTGTGGCGCCTGACGCTGGGCCGGGGCCCGCTGGAGCGGCTGGTGGGCCACCTCGCCGAAACGGCCGCCGAGGTGGTGCCGCCCGAGGACCGCGGCCGCGCGGCGCCGCGCGCCTAGCCCCGCGCGCCCTGCCGCGTGCGGGGGCGGGCCGGAGCGCCCCAGTCGTCGGCCAGCGCGGCGGGCAGCAGCGCCAGGCACTCGTCGACGGCCGTGAGCAGGGCGTCCTCGCCGCCTCGGCGGCACGAGCGGCCCAACGCCACCTGCAGGGCCGAGGAGAACGCCGCCGCCAGGAGGTCGGGGCGGGGGTCGAGGCCGGGGTCCACGCCGGCGCGGCGGGCGATGAGGAGGGCCAGCCGGCTCTGGTGTGCGCACACCCGCTCCTGGCGCGCGCCGTGCAGGCGGGGGGAGTCGTTGGTCAGGCGCAGCACCTGGAGCTGGGCCGCGACGTCGGCGGGCTCCAGTTCGGACCACGCGTCGCCGAAGGCGTTGACCATGGCGGTGAAGGGGTGCTCCTCGGCCGGCCGCGCGGCCAGCTTGAGGCGGAACCCCTCCTCGATCTGGTCGTGCACCGACAGGACGATCTCCTCCTTGCTCGGGAAGTAGCGGAAGAGCGTGCGCTGGGAGACGTCGGCGGCGGCCGCGATCTCCTCGGTGGTGACCGCGTCGAAGCCCCGCTCGGCGAACAGCCGCAGCGCCGCGGCGACGAGGGCCTGGCGGGTGCGGGCCTTCTTGCGCTCGCGGAGCCCGGGCTGCTCGCAGGTGTGCGTCATCTCACGCCCGCCCGCCCCGGCGGCGGCCGCCCGAAATGTCAGCACGCGACGTTACCTTCACCGCATCCACCTCATCGTTCAGGGCGTGTCTGCCCGGATGATACCCGGCGGCGCATAAAACAGTCAGCGATTGCCACTTGTCAGCCGCTGCCATAATCTTGGCCGGTGCCGCCGCCCGCGGCACCACGGCCCACAGGGGGAGACCATGACCGACACCGCCGCCAGACCCGCAGCCGACTCCGCGGCGCCACCGCCGCCCCCGCCGCCGCGCGGGTTCCGCGGCGGCCCGTGGGGCACCCTGGTGGCCATCGCCTTCGGCGTGGTCATGGTGGCCCTCGACGGCACGATCGTCGCCGTGGCCAACCCCGACATCGCCCGCGACCTCAGCGCCTCCCTGGCCGAGCTGCAGTGGGTCACCCACGGCTACCTGCTCGGCCTGGCCGTCTTCCTCATCACCTCGGGCAAGCTCGGCGACCGCTACGGCCACCGCCGCGTCTACCTGGTCGGCGTCGTCGGGTTCACCCTCACCTCGATCGGCATCGCGCTCTCCGGCGCGGTGCCCGTGCTCGTGGGCTTCCGCATCCTGCAGGGCGTCTTCGGCGCCACCATCGCCCCGGCGGCCATGGGCCTGCTGCGCTCCAACTTCCCCCCGCACATGCTCGGCCGCGCCTTCGGCGTGTTCGGCAGCATCCTGGGCGGCGCCATGGCGGCCGGCCCCATCGTCGGCGGCATGCTGGTCTCCGCCTTCGGCTGGGAGGCCGCGTTCCTCATCAACCTGCCCCTCGGCGCGGTCACCGTCGCCGCGGCGCTGTGGCTCATCGGCCCCAACCGCGCCACCGACCCCGCCTCGCGCCTGGACATCCCCGGCATCCTGCTGCTGAGCGTGGCCATCTTCGCCCTGGTCTGGGCGCTGGTCGAGGCCCCGGTGGTGGGCTGGGCCCACCCCGAGACCCTGGCCGTGCTCGCCGTCTCGCTGGCCTTCGGGGCCGGGTTCGCCCTGTGGCAGGCCCGCGCCGCCGACCCCCTGATGCCGCTGGGCATCTTCCGGCTGCCCGCGCTGTCCATCGGCGTGGTGCTGATGGTGCTGACCGCGCTCGGCCTCATGGGGTCGCTGTTCTTCGTGACCTTCTACCTGCAGGGCGTGCGCGACCTCAGTCCCATGCAGACCGGCCTGCAACTCCTCCCGCTCACCCTGATGATGGGCGTGTGCGGCACCCCCGCCGGGCGCGTCATGGACCGCTTCGGCACCCGGGTGCCCACCGTCGCGGGGCTGCTCACCGCCGCCGCGGGCCTGTTCCTGCTGTCGCGGCTGAGCCTCGACACCGGGGTCGTGGCCACCTCGGCGGGCTTCCTGCTGCTGGGCATCGGGCTCAGCCTGGTCATGACCGGCGCCACCGCCGCCATGATCACGGCGGCGCCGGTGTCGCTGGCCGGGGTCGCCTCGGGCCTGCAGCAGACCGCCATGCAGCTGGGCGGGTCGCTGGGAACCGCCGTCCTGGGCGCGGTGCTGTCGCTGGTCATCGTCACCACCCTGCCGGGCCACTTCGCCGACGCCGGGCTGGGCGAACTCTCCGCCGCCGAGGCGCGGGAGATGCAGAGCGCGGTGTCGCAGGGCGGCGAGGTCCTCGGCTCGGCCCAGGGCGCCACGGCCGAGGCCATCACCCGCGCCAGCAACCTGGCGTTCCTGGACGGCATGCACCTGGCGTTCGGGATCTCCGCCGCCGTCATGGTGGCCGCGGCCGTCCTGGCGATGTTCATGAAGCCGCAGCGCCACGACACCGGGTCCGAGGTTCCGGTCGTGCACATCTGATCCGCTGATCCGCCGTCCCACCGCGGCCGGCCGGGGCGCCCCACGCCCCGGGCCGGCCGCGGTGCGCGGGGAGCCGTGCCCCCCCTCCGCTGCGCACCGGCTCCTTTCGGGGAATCCGATATCAGGGAATTACGGCATTCTGACATTCCGTATTTTTCACCGGATTTCCGGTCGGGCCGGTTTGGTGTCCGCGGTTCCCGCCCCCGTATTCCGGATCGCGTTCTGCGATCCGGCTCCGCGCGGCATCTGTGGACAACCTCGCCGACGGTGGCGATGAAACGGATAAAATTGCGCCGTGATCGTCACTGCACGCATTAATGGCAACGCCGAAATTCGGTTATGGTCCACAGCGTGCCGGGCTGGGCGCGGCGGGGGCCACCTCCCGTGCCGGAAAGCGGGGAACGCTTATGGCGCAAGGGGTGGTTTTCTCCGTCCTGGGGCCGCTCCGGGTGGCCGTGCACGGCAATCCGGTCCGGCTGTCCGCGGGCAAGCAGCGGGCGCTGCTGGCGGCCCTGCTGCTCAGCGCCAACGAGCCCGTGCCCCAGGACCAGCTCGTCGGCTGGGTCTGGGACCGCGCCCGCCCGCACAGCCCCCGGGCCGCGCTGCACACGTGCCTGACCCGGCTGCGGCACACCCTCGACCAGCACGCGGCGGGTCTGTCGGCGGTGGTGCGCACCTGCTCGGCCGGCTACCTCATCGAGGCCGGCCCCGACCAGCTCGACCTCCTGCGCTTCCGGCGGCTCGCCGCGCACGCCCGCCAGGCCGCCGCGCGCCGCGACCCCGACTCCGAGTCCGCGGCCCTGCGCCAGGCCCTGGCGCTGTGGAGCGTGCCCATCCTGCCCGAGGTCCGCTCCGAGGCGCTGCGGCGCGACCTCGTCGCGCGCGTCACCGAGGAATGGCTGCTGGTGCGCGAACGCGCGCACGCGCTCGCCCTGGCCCGGGGCCGGCACGACCCCCTGATCGCCGAACTGCGCGACCTCGTGCGGCAGTTCCCCTTCCACGAGGGGTTCTGGCGCCAGCTCGTGCTCGCCCTCTACCGGTCCGGCCGGCGCGTCGAGGCGCTGGAGACCTACGCCGAACTCAGCGCGCGCCTGCGCGACGAAACCGGCATGGACCCCTGTCCGGAGTCGCGCGAACTCCACCTCGCCGTGCTGCGCGGCGATCCCGCCCTCGCGGCCGCCGGCGCGGTCCCGGTGCCCGCCGCGCGAACGGGGCAAACCGGGACGTTGCCCGAGAAGAGCGGCATCGAGCCGTGAATTACCGAGAAAAGTCCATTTACCGGCGGTGTGGACGCTGCTGCGGTGCGGCAAATGAAAGCAGTAAGTAAGTCGAGTGAAAGGACGCGCCGACGCCTTTCGTCTATGCTCCTATATGACTGGCACGGATCCGCGGGAAAACCGGCCGATCGCCATGTGCGTGAACACGGCGACGGCGGACCGGTGGAAACCGCGTTTCGCATCCGCCGCGTCTGCGCGGCCACGCCTCCCCATGGACCACTTCAGGAAGGTTCGCCGATGAGCGCAAAGGGACCGACCATTTACGAAGGCGTCGACACCATCCGCCGCATCCAGCAGTTGGTGGTCCTGTGCTCCCTGCTGCCGCCCGACGGCAAACTCCGCGAACTCCTCGAAACCGCCCTCGCCGTCCACGAGGAGCCCTTGCTGGCCCACGTCGGACCCGTCCCCGACCTCCACCCCCACGCCGTGAAGGGGTGGCTGGAGTCCTTCTGGCTCCGTGACGACATCACGCCTGAGGAGAGGCAGGTGGTCGACTGGCAGAGCGACAGCGACAACATGGGCGCCGCCATGCGAGAACTCAGCAACGTCGAGCAGCAGACCGGCATGCGTCTCATCGCCGAGAAGTCCGAGTGAACCACCGGGCCGCCCGCCAGGGCCGCCCGGTCCGCCACCACCTCACGCAATCGGCACATCGCCAACGCACCGAAGGAGAACACATGTCCACCACCACGCTGATGCACCAGGCCGCCGTCGACGCCGAGTTCCGCGCAGCGGTCCTCGCCGACCCCACCGCCTTCGGCCTCACCGCCGACGCGCTTCCCGCCACCGTGGAGCAGGCCGACCAGGCGGCCATCGACTCCTGGACCGACGGCATCGTCAGCAGCGAGATCTTCGCGTGCAGCACCAGTTGCAGCTGGGGGCCCTTCACCGTCGTGTGCGACGGCTCCTCCAAGCAGTAGCCCGTGAGCGGGGTCCGGGCGGGGCGGGTCCCCGCCCGGGCCCGTGGCGGGTCGGCGCCGCCGACCCGCCCGGCCACCGCGGCGCTCGCGCCGCCTCCTTCGACGGCAGGAGCCGACTGGACCATGGGACACCCCTACCCCGCCGACATCGCGGCCCGTGCGTGCAACCTCGCGGAGCGCATCCGGATCGTCGACGCGCTGGGCGACCCCCGTCCGGGCGCGGCGGCCGGGCTCGACCCTTTCGACACCTGGAAGATCGAGCGCACCTCGGCCAAGCTCGCCGACCGGCTGCGGCGCCAGCCGCAGCCCGGCTCCCCGGCCACCCCCGCCGACGGCCGCGACCAGCACGACTACGCCCGCATCCTCACCGCCTACCGCCTGCACGAACTCCTCCTGCCCGACGCCGACGACTCCGTCCGGAAGGTCTTCACCGACCTCCACAGCGACTGGCTGCCCACCTACCAGGCCGCCCTCGACACCTACGACCACGCGCCCGCCGCCGACCCCGGAGCCCCCTGGCGCGCCCCCGGCACCTACTACGGCCGCCTGGCCACCGCCTGCGAACCCTTCCTCCTCGAACTCGGCCGCCGCCTGGAATCCGCCCGCGACCGCAACCCCGTGGCGCGCTCCGGGCTCATCGACCGCGCCCTCATCGCCGACCTCCAGGGCCACCTGCTCGACCGGTTCGAACTCCACCTCGCCTGGGCGGTCGAGGCCGAGGGCAACGTCCACTGCGCCCGGACCGGCCTCGACAAGTCCACCGCCACCGAGGCCGACTACCTCGCCTTCCTCGACACCGCCTTCGCCGACGGCGCCGCCTACCACCGCTTCTACCTGCGCTACCCGGTCCTGGGCCGGTGGCTGGCCCACGTCACGCGCCTGCTCGCCGACTACGGCGCCCAGCTCGTCGACCGCCTCTGCGCCGACGCCGCCGACCTCTCCGCGGCCTTCTTCGAGAGCCCGATCACCCGGTTCCGAGGGCTCAGCCTGGGGCACTCCGACCCCCACGCCGGCGCGCAGCAGGTGGCGTTCGTCCACGTCGACCTCGCCGGCGGCCGCACCGGCAGCCTCGTCTACAAGCCGCGCAGCATCGCCGCCGAATCCGCCGTCCAGGACCTGCTCACCCGCATCCGCGAGGCCGGCGCCGTCGACTTCGCCACCCGCGCCGTCCTCGACCGCGGCCCCTACGGCTACGAGGCCGCCATCCCCGCCGGCCGCAACCGCGTCGGATCCGCCGCCGACGCCGACCGCGTCTACCGCCAGCTCGGCGGCTACCTCGCCCTGTTCTACGTCCTGGGCGGCGGCGACCTCCACTTCGAGAACATCCTGGTGGCCGACGGCAACGCCTACGTCTGCGACTGCGAGAC
Organism: Streptomonospora nanhaiensis; assembly: GCF_013410565.1. Taxonomy (NCBI): domain Bacteria; kingdom Bacillati; phylum Actinomycetota; class Actinomycetes; order Streptosporangiales; family Nocardiopsidaceae; genus Streptomonospora; species Streptomonospora nanhaiensis. The sequence goes on along the minus strand of NZ_JACCFO010000001.1, from coordinate 2,079,780 downwards.
CGTGCTCGGCGCCCGCCCCGAGGGCCAGATCGAGGGTTCGGGCACCCTCCTGGACTCCGTCTTCAACACCGGCCTGCTCGAGTGGCCGCGCCCCGCGGCCGCGGCCGACGGCGCCGCCGCCATGAACATCAGCGGCTACGCCGGCGGCGTCTCCTACGAGATGCCCATCGCCGTCCCGCGCGTCAGCGGCCCCCGCATGACCTTCGCCGCCTCCGTCACCCACGAGGAGGGCGTCCGGGTCGACCCCGCCGCCGCCAACCGCGTCTTCCTCGGCGACCGCCTGGTCGACCCCGGCGACCACGCCGACGCCATCACCACCGGGTTCACCCGGGTCTACGACTGGTTCCGCCAGTGGCCCGACCGCACGGCCCAGCACGTCGCCGACGCCTTCGCCGGCGCCACCCTGCGGTTCATCAACCGGGCCACCCAGGTCTACGCCCAGGCGCTGCTGTCCGCCCGCCACCCCAAGGCGCTGGCCGACCCCCTTGAGGTCGACCTCCTCGCCCGGGTCGTGCGCGCAGCGCCCCGCGTCTGGGACGACCGCGGGGTCCTGGCCGAGTGCGAGCTGCAGTCCCTGTGGCGCATGGACATCCCGCTGTTCACCGTGGGGGCGCACGACCGCCGGCTCGTCCACGACCACGCCACGGCCATCGCGTCCTACCTCGCCGAGTCACCCGTGCGCAGCGCGGCCGAACGCATCCGCCGGCTCTCGCCCGAGAACCGCGCCCAGCAGCGGCACTACATCGCCGCCGGGCTCTCCACCGGCGAGATCTCCAGCCCCTCCTTCGTCACCGCGGCGCGCGAGCAGGCCCGGCGCATCGGCCTGCGGCTGTGCGACCAGCTCCGCGCGTCCTCGGCCCCCGCGCCCTGGACCTCCTACCGGCTCGACAACGGCACCCCCGTCGAGGCCGACATCGAGGCCGACCTCTACCTCGGCTCCGCGGGCATCGCGCTGTTCCTCGCCTACCTCGACCACCTGGCCCCCGACCCCCGGCTGCGGGCCGCGGTCGAGCGCGCGCTCGACCACGCCCTCGCCCACGCCGACGACCACCGCCGCATCGGCGCCTTCACCGGCACCGGCGGTCTCATCTACCTGCTCACCCACCTGCACCACCTGTGGGGCGACCCCGCGCTGCTCGACCGCGCGGTGCGGCTCGCCGCCGGCCTGGGCGACCGGATCGAGGCCGACCCCCACCTCGACATCCTCGGCGGCGCCGCCGGCCTCATCCCCGTCCTGCTGGGACTGGCCGCCGCGGCCGACGGCGCCGGGCTGGCCGAGGCCGTCCGCTGCGCCGACCACCTGCTGCGCCGCGCCCGCGACAACGGCGACACCCTGAGCTGGCCGCAGCAGGGCGCCGACCCCACCCAGCTCGACCTCACCGGGTTCACCCACGGCGCCGCCGGCATGGGGTGGGCCCTCATCCAGCTCGGGGTCCGCATCGACCGCCCCGACCTCATCGCCGCCGGCCGCCGGGCGTTCGCCTACGAGGCCCACCACTTCGACACCACCGCCCAGGACTGGTACGACCTCCGCACCTTCGGCGGAGGAGTCGTCCGCGAGAACCGCCACTACGCCAACGCCTGGTGCAACGGCGCCGCGGGGATCGGGCTCAGCCGCATCAGCGCCTGGGACCTCCTCGGGCGCGACGACGACCTCCTGCTGCGCGAGGCCGGTGTGGCGCTGGCGGCCACCCTCCGCAACTTCCCGCGCCTGATGAACGACACCCTCTGCCACGGCCGGTCCGGCAACGCCGAACTCCTGCTGCGCTACGGCCGCCTGCACGACGACCCCGCCTTCCAGCTGGAGGCCAACGTGCAGGTGCAGAACCAGTGGCGCACCTTCGACGAGGCCCGCCACGGCATCACCGGCGACAGCACCGACTTCTTCCCCGGGCTGATGCTCGGCATCTCCGGCATGGGCATGCACTTCCTGCGGCTGGCCGCACCCGACCGCGTGCCCTCGGTGCTCCTCCTCGACCCGCCCGCCACCGACTCCGCGAAGGGGTAACAATGTCCATCGAGTCCTGCACGCAGTTCCTGCGCACGGTCTACTCGTCGCGGGAGCTGAGCGCCCAACTGCGCGCCATGACCGCCGCCCGCGAGATGGTCGCGCTGGGCCGACGACACGGTTTCGACTTCCAGCTCACCGACCTCGCCGCGGCCTCCTCGAGCTTCGTGCCGCCCGAGGACGCACCGGCCCCTCCGCCGCCCCCGCCCGAGGCGCCCGACCCCGGCCCCGGGCGCACGTCCTTCTACCACCACGAATACGAGCTCACCGACATCCCCGGGCTCGCGCCCCTGCTCGACGAACTCCCGCGGCTGGCCATCAAGCCGCCCACCGTCGACCTCGCGGACTTCGCCCGGCGCCACCGCCCCGACGACCTCCGCAGCACCGACCTCGCACCGGGCAGTCCGGAGTACCGCGCCTGGGAGGCCGGCGTCCAGGACCCCGCCGAAGGCGGCACCCACCGGGCACCCACCGACAGCAACGAGCGCGAGTTCCACGTGGTCAACCTCGACGAGCACGTCGACCACCCCGGCTACCTCGACTACCTCGCGGCCAAGGGCCGCACCGTCGCCGCCCTTGAGGACCTCTTCGGCTGCGAGATCCGCTTCTCCGGCAGCATGTGGTACCCGCCGGACAGCTACCGGCTCTGGCACACCAACCGGAGCCAGCCGGGCTGGCGCATGTACGTCATCGAGATCGACCCGCCGTTCTCCTCCGGCGAGAAGACCTCGTTCTTCCGCTACCTGCACCCCGACACCGGCGAACTCGTCACCCTCACCGAGCGGCACCGGATCGTGCGGTTCTTCAAGGTCGAGCAGGACCCCGACCGCCTGTTCTGGCACTGCATCGTCAACCCCACCGCCTCCGACCGCTGGAGCTTCGGGTTCGTCGTGCCCGACACCTGGCGGGAGCGCCTCGGCCTCACCGGCTGAGCCGCGCCCCGCTCCCACCAGCGGCCCCCACCGGAAAGGACGCCGGTTGTTCCCACTGCGGCGCCGCCCGCGGACGCGCACCGACCCCGGGCTCCCCACCCCGGGGTCGGCCTCCGTCCCCGCCATCCGGGCCGTCGGCCTGCGCAAGACCTATCCGGGGGTCGAGGCCGTCCGCGGGATCGACCTCACCGTCGCCCAGGGCGAGACGTTCGGCTTCCTGGGCCCCAACGGCTGCGGCAAGACCACCACCATCGCCATGCTGTGCACGCTGGTGCTGCCCACCGCGGGCCGGGCCGAGGTCTGCGGCCACGACACCCGCACCGCGCCCGGCGCGGTGCGCCGCAGCATCGGCCTGGTCCTCCAGGAGTCCACCCTCGACCCCGAGCTGACCGTCGAGGAGAACCTCCGCTTCCACGGCGACCTCTACGGCCTGCCGCGCGCCGGCCTGCCGCACCGCGTCTGCGAGGTCCTCGACCTCGTGGGGCTGGCCGACCGCCGTGCCTCCGCCGTGCGCACGCTGTCGGGCGGCATGCGCCGCCGCCTGGAGATCGCCCGGGGCATCCTGCACCGGCCGCGCGTGCTCTTCCTGGACGAACCCGCCATCGGGCTCGACCCCCACGCCCGCGCGCGCGTCTGGGCCCACCTGGGCGCCGTCAGCCGGCACGAGGGCACCACCCTGTTCCTCACCACCCACTACCTGGACGAGGCCGACCACTGCGACCGCGTCGCCATCGTGGACTCCGGCCGCGTCGTCACCGAGGGCCCGCCCGCCGAGCTGAAGGCGGTCCTGGGCGCCGACCGCGTCGAACTCCGCACGGCCGACAACCCCGCCGCGGCCCGCGCCCTGCGCGAGCGCTTCGGCCTGACCGCCGCAGCCGCCGGCGACTCCCTGACCCTGCGCGCCGAGGACGCCGCCAGCCTGGTGCCGCGCCTGTGCGCCGACCTCGGCGTGCCCGTGCACGCGGTGTCGGTCACCCGCCCCAGCCTTGACGACGTCTTCATGCACCACACCGGACACCGCGTCGCCGCGTCCGGCAGCGCCGAGCCCGCACCGGGAGCCGCCACGTGACCCCCGGAGCCGGCGCCGCGCCCGCCGCTCACGAATCCCTGCCGGCGCCCACCACGGGGGCGGCCCTGGAGTTGCGGGCGGGCGCCATGGTGTGGCGCCGCGAGATGCTGCACTTCGTCCGCGACCCCGCCCGCGCCGCCGTTTCGCTGTTCCAGCCCATGCTGTTCCTGTTCATCCTGGGCGTGGGCCTGGCCCGCCTGCTCGACGAGTCCAGCGCCGGCGGCTCGGCCGGCGACGCCTACCTGCGGTTCGTGTTCCCGGGCGTGCTCGTCATGGCGGCGCAGGCGCCGGCCATCTCGGCGGGCGCGTCGATCGTGTGGGACCGCGAGAGCGGTTTCCTGCGTGAGATGCTCGTGGCGCCGGTGCACCGCTCCACCCTGGTCCTGGGCAAGTGCCTGGGCGGCGCCACCGTGGCCACCTGCAACGCGGTGGTGGTCCTGGCGTGCGCGGGACTGGTCCAGATCCCCTACCACCCCGGGCTGCTGGCCGCGCTGCTGGCCCAGTTGAGTCTGACCGCGCTGGCCATGACCGCGCTGGGCTCGGCCGTGGCGGTGTCCATCCGCCGCATGCAGACCTTCCACACCGTGCTGGGCGTGCTGATGACCCCGCTGCTGTTCCTGTCGGGCATGATGTTCCCGCTCAGCGCCATGCCGGGGTGGATGGCCGCTATCGCCCTGGCCAACCCGCTGACCTACGCGGTCGACGCCCAGCGCCGCACCATCGAAGCGGTGATCGGCGGCGGTCCCGCGCAAAGCACCGCGTTTCTGTCCACCGTCGAATGGGGCGGGTGGCAGCCGCCGGTGGCGCTTGAGGTCCTGCTGGTCGCCGCGTGCACCGCGGCCGCCCTGACCTGGACGGCGCGCCGCTTCGCCCGCGTGATCTGATGCCCGCGCCGCGGCCGCGGGCCCTACTTCTCCTCGCGCTCGGCGCGTTCGGCCAGGGCCGCCTCGTGGCGGGCGCCGGGGTCCCAGCCGCGCTCCACCACCCGCTTCTGCACCACGATCGCGGCCGCCAGCAGGACCACCGCCAGCACCAGGGCCAGCACCACGCCGATCCCGTCGCCGGCGCGGAACGCGTAGCCGATCGCCATCCCGAACCACCCGAAGTCGGCGTCGCCGAAGGTGGTGTTGGCGCTGCCGAAGTCGCCCAGGACGCCCAGCAGCAGCGCGGGCAGCAGGGTGATCAGCACGCCGTTGACGAACGCGCCCGCCACCGCGCCCCGGCGGCCGCCGGTGGCGTTGCCGTAGACCCCGGCGGCGCCGCCGGTGAAGAAGTGGGGGACCAGGCCGGGCAGGATCAGCGCCAGCCCGAAGGCGGGGTTGATCGCCAGCGCCATCACCGCCAGGGTCGCCAGGCCGCCCACGAAGCTGGAGATGAACCCGATCAGCACCGCGTTCTGCGCGAAAGGGAACACGATGGGGGCGTCCAGCGCGGGCACCGCGCCGGGCACGATCCGCTCGGCGATGCCCTGGAACGCCGGCACCAGTTCGCCCAGGATAGTGCGGACACCGTAGAGGATCACCGCCACGCCGATCCCGAACTGGAGGCCCTGCATCACCGACTGCATGAGGAAGTGGCCGATGGTGGGGTCGAGCCCCTGGGCGGGCTCGAACATGTCCAGCGCGGCGGCGGTGCCCTGGCGCGCCCAGTACACCAGCGCCACGACCAGGTAGATCAGCACCATCGACAGCGCCGTGGCCACCATGGAGTCGCGCAGGAAGCGCAGCCCCTCGGGCAGCTTCATCTCCTCGGTGCTGCGGCTGGTGCGCCCCACCAGCTGCCCGGTGGCGCCGGCGGCCACATAGCCCAGCGTCCCGAAGTGGCCGATGGCGATCTTGCCGTCACCGCCCACCCGCCGGGTCCAGGGCTGGGCCAGCGCCGGCAGCGACACCATGACCACGGCCAGCAGCACCGCGCCCAGCGCCACGGTCACCACGGTGGGCAGGTCGGTGGTGGCCAGCACCATGGTCAGCAGGGTGGCCATGAACAGGGTGTGGTGGCCGGTGAGGAACACGTAGTGCAGGGGGGTGAACCGCGCCAGGACCAGGCTCAGCGCGAACCCGGCGATCATGATCCAGGCCACCTGGGCGCCGAACCGGTCCTGGGCGATGGCGACGATCGCCTCGTTGGTGGGCACCACGCCCTGGGCGCCGGCGGCGCCCTGGATCATCACGCCCAGGGGGTCGAGCGCGGCCACCACCAGGTCGGCGCCCGCGCCGATCAGCAGGAAGCCCAGCACGGCCTTGATCCCGCCGCCCACCACCTGCCCGACCGAGCGGCGCAGCGCGATCAGGCCGACCGCGGTGATCAGCCCGACCATGTAGGCGGGGATGCTCAGGATCTCGTTGACGATGAACTGCGCGACGGCGACAAGCCACTGCATAGGGCCGCTCCTGCACTACCCGTGGGACCAACAACGACCAGAGCCGGGGGTGGCGGCGCCGGGGGAGGGCCCGGCGGCGCGGGGTCAGCCGTTCACGGCCGAGGCGAGCTTGTCGCGCACCTCGGTGCCGTCGACGAAGTTGTCGATGACTACGACGGGAACCCCCAGGTCGCCCAGTTCGGCGGCCAGTTCACCGGAGGTCAGCACGACGTCGGCCGTCGCGGCGGCGCCGCGCGCCGTGCCGATGTCGGCGACCTCCACGTCGGCGTCCAGCCCCAGTTCCCGGGCGGCGCGCTCGGCGTTGCTCTTGAGCAGGACGCTGGTACCGATGCCCATTCCGCAAACCGCGAGGATCTTCATTCGTCGGCGCTCGATTCGTACTCGGTGATGGTGGTGTGGATCTCCTGGGCGCTGGTGGCGCGCACGAGCCGGTCGAGGCGGGCGGGGTCGGCCAGCAGGCGGGCGAGCCGCGACAGCGCCGAGGAGTGGCCGTCGTGGTCCACCGCGGCGAGCCCGACCACCAGCCGCACGGGGTCGTTGGTGCTGTGGCCGAACTCCACGGGCTCCGCCAGCCCCGCCCACGACAGGCCGGTGCGCAGCACGGCGGGCGAGGGCCGCGCGTGGGCCAGGGCCAGACCGGGGGCGATCACGATGTAGGGGCCGTACTCGTCGACGGCGCTCTGCATCTGCCCGATGTAGTCGTTGGTGGTGGTGCCCGTGGCCACCAGGAGTTCACCGGCGGCCCTGATGGCCGAGCGCCAGCTGTCGACCTGGATGCCGGTGACGATCGCGTCGACCGGCAGGAGCTGCGACAGGGACGGTTCGCGCATGCATTGCCTCCCGATGGTGCACCCGGCTCACGGTGTTCGCGCACGTGGCTGGAGCCGCGTTATCACGCTAGGGCGTGATCGCACGAATGTAACGTAAGGTCCGGTTGGGTGTCGTGCCCGGTAGGGTCGCATGCGCCGCCCGCGAGCGCCAGAGCGGGGGTGGCTTGGCCGGCACGGCCACCGGCACAGGCACGACGTACACGGGGGAGGCGCGGTGCCGCGGGGTCCGCAGAACCTGATCTTCGACGCCGACGACACGCTGTGGGAATGCACGGTGCTGTTCGAGCGCGCCATCGAGACCTTTGTCGACTACGTGGACCACCCCACGCTGTCGCGCGCCGAGGTCCGGGCCGCGCTGACCGAGGTCGAACGCGAGAACACCGCGGCCCACGGGTACGGCGCCCGCGTCTTCGAGCGCAGCCTGGGCGACTGCCTGGCCCGGCTGCGCCCCGGCCGGCCGGTGGACGCGGCCGACCGCGCGTTCCTCGGCCGCCTGTGCGCGGCGCTGGTGGAGGGCGAACTCGTTCTGCTGGAGGGCGCGCTGGAGACCCTGCACACCCTCCGCCGGCGGCACCGGCTGTACCTGCTGACCAAGGGCGACCCCGAGCACCAGCGGGCCAAGATCGCCGCCTCGGGTATGGAGCCGCTGTTCGCCGGGGTGGGGATCGTGCGCGAGAAGGACCCGGCCGCCTACGAGTCCTTCGGCCGCGATCACGGCCTCGACCCCGGCGCCACCTGGATGATCGGCAACTCGGTGCGCTCGGACATCCTGCCCGCCCTGGAGGCGGGCATGGGCGCGGTGCTGGTGCCCCACCCCGCCACCTGGGTCCTGGAGCACGCCGAGCCGCCCGCCGGGCACGCCCGCTTCCGCGAGGTGGACCCGATCGGGCGGCTTGTCGAGATCTTCTAGTCGGCGGCGCCCCTGCCCGGGGCCGGCAGGCCGGGCACCTCGGGGAAGGGGAACGGCGCGGGCGGGTGGCCGGCGGCCACCGTCCACACCTCGCCGGTGCGGCCGAGTTCCAGGATGTGCTCGACCGCCGCGGCCACCTCCTCGGGCGCCAGCAGTACGCGCTTGCCGTCGAACACACCCATGAGGTTCCTCGATTCGTGTCGGGGGGTTCCCGGGTCGAGTCTGGCCCGGCCCGGGAGCGGCGGCGAGGGGGTCAGAAGACGCGCTTGGCGCCGGGGAGGGCGCGCAGCAGGGCGGCGGCGCCCCAGCACAGCGGGAGGGACAGCGCCCCCACCACGGTGAACTTGGCGATCGCCGGCGCGTCCCACCAGGCGAACGCGTAACCGAGGCCCACCAGCACCACCGCGTGCAGGAAGTAGACGGCGTAGGCGTTGGCGGAGAGGAACCGGCCGAAGGCGCGCTGGCGGTTGAAACGGTGCTGGAACAGGCACAGCAGGGCGATGATGACCGACACGGCGAACACGCTCTCGGCCGCCGTGTACAGCAGCGACGGCCAGGACAGCGGGGCGGCCTCGGTCGCGCCGGTGATGGCCGTGATGGCGACCGTGACGGCACCGGCGACGGCGATCGGCAGGGCGGCCCACCCCGCGGCGGGGGGAACGCGGTCGAACCAGCCGCGCCGGAAGGCCATGGCCCCGACCGCGAACAGCAGCACGTACTGGGGCAGGTAGGCGGGCGTGGCCACGCCGATGATCGGCCAGTAGGAGCCGACCGGCACGAGCAGGCGCCACAGGGCGGTCAGCACGATGAGCGCGGCGGTGAACCCGGCCACCGCGAGCGGACCGGGCATCCGGCCGGCGCCCCGCGCGGTCGCGGCGGCGGGAGCGGTGCGGCGGGCGCCCACGCGGCGGAGGAGCACGTAGACCAGGCAGAACACCAGCAGGGTCTCCACGAACCACAGCGGCCCGGGGTTCCAGGACACCAGGTAGAAGAGCCAGTAGGGCAGTTCGTCGGCGTACTCCTGGAACACCCCCAGTGTGACGACGGGCCGCACCAGCAGCACGAACGCCAGCAGCGGGACGCCCAGGCGCACCAGTCGGCCGCGCAGGAAGCCGCGCCCGCCCTTGCGGTCGTGGGAGCCGGGGACGAAGAACCCGGACACGAGGAAGAAGAACCCCATGAAGAACGCCTGGTTGAGCACGGCCAGGAGGTCGAGCAGGCCGCCGGTGGGGTCCTGGGCGGTCTCGATGTAGTACCAGACCGGGATGTTGCCGTAGGTGACCGCCACGTGGTGCAGCACCACCAGCACGGTGAGCGCCACGCGCAGGTTGTCGAGGTAGTGCAGCCGGGGGCGGGCCGCGCCGCCGCCCTCCGCCGGCGCGGAGGCGGGGTCCGGTGCGGTGCCGGGCGGTGCCGCGTGGGGTGGCGGTACGGGGGTGGGCGCCGCGCCGGGGGGAACCGGGCCGGACGGGGGCGACTCCAGGGACATCAGGAACTCCGAGCACGAGAAGGGGATGCCATACGGCTGGCCGAATTTCTGGCCGCTTGGTCAGTTTTCAGTACGCATGGACAGAAGGCAACCCGGGCCAACCCTGAGAGACCACTGATCCGTCCCCGAGCGGCCCGCCGGGGGATGCCCGGGGCGGCCTCCGAAGGCACAGGTCGGGAGGGTCGCGCGGCCGCGGGGCGCCGGGGAAGGGGGCGGGGCGCCGCGCCCTGGCCGGACCGGGCCAGTGACACGCCCCACCCGGGCCGGACACCGGCCCCGCGCGGCCGCACGGGGCCGGGACGTGCCCCGCCGACGACCGGCGGGACGCCGACGGCGGTGGAGCGGCGCGCGGCGATCGGCGCCTCGCGCGAGACGCCGGGAGGGGCCGGTGCCGCGCCCATCCGGACGAGGAGGCAACGGCGGCGCACCGCGCTCGGGCGCGGTCGACGGCCGCTCCCGCCCGGCCCCCACCGTGGCCGCGGGGTTCCGCCCGGCCTACACCACGGCCCGGGCGAAAAACGCGGGGGAGACCGCCACCGCGCTCGCGCGGCGCGCGCCCGCTTCGCCGTGGCGGGTACCGCGGCGGCACGGGTGCCGACCGGCCACGGCGCCGCCGCGTATCCGCGGATCACGGCGCGGTGTGTCGGTCCGGTCGAGGGCCGGGCACGAACGCACCCGGACCCCCGGACCAGCAGGCCCCAGGGGGAGCGGTCCCGCCGCTCCGGCCGGGAAACGGCCCCGCCCCCGGCCCGGCACGTCAGCCGCCGGGCGGCAGGCGGCGACCCCCGAGCGGCTGGACCGGCACGGCGGCGACCACTCCCCGCCGGAGCCGGCGGCCGGCCGCCGGCCGGCCACCGGCTCCGGCCTCCCGGGGTCAGTACACCTAGGCAGTGTTTTTTGATTTGGTGAGGTCGCGAAGCCAGATGCGGATGGAGGCGAGCTGGACGGTTCCGTCATAGACCGCAGCCCTCTTGTCGTACCTGGTCGCGACCGCCCTGTTCTGCTTGAGCAGGTTGATCGCGCGCTCGACGGTGTTGCGGCCCCGGTAGGCCTGCCGGTCGAAAGCCGGCGGCCTGCCTCCCCGTGATCCGCGCCTGCGCCGGTTGGCCCGCTGGTCGGCGGGCTGGGCGATGGTCGCCTTGATGCCGCGCGCCCGCAGACGGGCGCGTATCGCGGCCGAGGAGTAGGCCTTGTCGCCCAGCAGGCGGTCGGGACGGGTGCGGGGCCGGCCCCGGGTCCGCGGCAGCCGCAGCGCACCCATCAGCGGCGCGAACATCAGCGTGTCGCCGCGCTGGCCCGGGCTGGTGGCGATGGCAAGGGGGCGGCGGCGGGAGTCGGCGAGCAGGTGGATCTTGGTGGTCAGCCCGCCCCGGGACCGGCCCAGCGCTTCGGATCCGTCCCATTCCTCCCGAACCGCGTCCCCTTTTTCGCCGCTCCGGCGGCGTGGTGGTGGGCGCGCACCAGGGTGGAGTCGATTCCCACGTCCAGGGGCCGGCCGGTGGCGGCGTCGATACGCAGCCGCTCGGCGATCCTGTCCCAGGTGCCGTCCAGGCACCAGCGGCGGTGGCGTCCGGCGGCGGTTTCCCAGGGGCCGTAGCGTTCGGGCAGGTCGCGCCAGGGGATACCGGTTCTGGTCCGGAAGAGGATGGCGTTGATGACGCGGCGGTGGTCGGCCCACCGCTTGCCTTTGCGGGGGTGGGCGGGCATGAGCGGGGCGAGCAGGTCCCACTCGGCGTCGGTGAGTTCATGGCGTCGGACCATGGATCCCAAGGATTACCGAAGACCAGCCCGCCCCGCAGACCTTTCAAAAAACAGGACCTAGGGCGCCGGAGCGGGTTCGGCGCGGGTGGCGCGGTCCATGGCCTCGGCCAGTTCCTCGGCGTGCCGCTCCAGGTCGTGGTCGGGGTAGGCGGCCCAGTAGCCGAACATGCCGTCGATGCCGGCCTGGACGGTCACCGCCATCACGCGGGGGTCGAACGGGCGGAAGAGACCCGCTTCCTGGCCGTTGCGGAAGAGGGACTCGATGGCCTCGTAGACGGGCTCGGAACCGGCCACCCCGTACTTGGCCCTGCCCTCGGGGGTGAGCGAGTGCGTGAAGATCGCACCGAGGGCCAACAGTTGCTCGCGGTGGCCGCGCATGTACTCCGCCACGGTGCGGATGTGCGCCCGCAGTCCCGCGCGCGCGTCGGGCGCCGCCGTGATGCGGGGGCCCACGTGCTCGGCGATCGACGTGTACACCTGGATGACCACCTGCTCCATCAGTTCGTCCTTGCTGGAGAAGTGGTAGGAGATCACGCCTTTGCTGATTCCCGCCCGCTCGGCGATGCGCGCCAGCGAGGCGTTGGTGAAGCCGACGTCGGCGATGGTCTGGATGGCGGCCTCGATGATCTGAGCCCGGCGGGCCTCCTCGATGAAGGAGCGCTTCCTCTGACCGCCCTGACTGTCTTCTGGCCGCATGGACAGAAATTATCAGCCTTCACCGGGCCCGCACGGGCGCCCCGGCCCGGCTACCGCGGGTGGTGGGGCGGCCGGGTGATGTGGGCTGCCGTGCGGTCGCGGTGCGCCAGGGCGTCGCTGGTGGTGGGGGCCTGCGCGCGCATCAGCCGCCGGGCGTCGTCGGCCGCCGCCCGGGCGGCCTCGCACGAGGCGGCGCGGCGGTGGTCGGCGGGCTCCTCGGCGGGCAGGCCCAGCCCCTCGGGCAGGCCCACCCGGCCCACGACGCGCAACTGGGCGCCCTCCTGCGACACCGACGGCCGGATGTCACCGCGCGGCGACTTCCACCCGCGCAGCCGGTGCTGGAGCCACTCGACGCCTTCGTAGCCCTCGCCGCGCGGCCACGGGGCGCCGTCGTAGCGGTGGGCCAGCGCGTGCAGCAGGTCGTTGACGGTCCACCCGGCCGAGAAGAACCGGGCGGCCTCGTCCCGCAGGTCGGCGAAGTCCACCCCGCGCAGCGACGGGTCGCGGCGGCGCAGGGTCTCGCAGGCCCGGTGCACGTCGCTGCGGGTGTGCACGGGCACGTTCATCGGGTCGGGCCCGGCGGGGCGCGCGAGCAGCGCGTCGTCGACCGTGACCACCACGTCGCCGCCGCCCCGGTTCTCCCAGATGCCGACCTGGTCGCGCGGCCAGCCCTGGGACTCCACGAGGTCGGCGGCCAGCCGCTTCAGGTCCAGCACGCCGTCCTCGGAGGTGATCCGGAACTCCGCCATTGCCCCTCCTCTTCCGGTCCGCCCGCCGGGGCCCGCCCGCGGCGGCGCCGGTCCCCGCGGGCCTCCGGCTCCCCATGATGCCCGATGCCCCGACCCGGCCGCCCCCTTCCGGCCCGGCCGCCCGCGCGGTCGGCGCCGCGCCCGCCCGCAACCCGCCTCCACCCGCCCTGAGCAGCGGCGACACCCTCCGTACCGGGGCCGGCGCCCGGCGGGCCGCAGGCGGTGATTTGTCCGATCGTGGCACTATGGTGGCGGTGATCACCGGTGCCGCAGCCTGAGCGGGCGCCGCCAGCGACATCCGTGAGGTGCCACGTGACCGATACCGCCCCGCCGCCCGGAACGGCGGCACCGAGCCCGCCCGACGCGGCGGCCTCCAACGCGGCGCTGCGCGCGTTCCTGCACGGCCTGCCCGGGGTCGACGAGGTCGGCGTCCAGGCGCGCGCGGCCGACCTGGCCACCCGCAGCATCAAGACCACCGCCAAGGCCCGCGCCATCGACCTCGCCATCCGCATGGTCGACCTCACCACCCTTGAGGGCGCCGACACCCCCGGCAAGGTCCGCGCCCTGTGCGCCAAGGCCGTGCGCCCCGACCCCGCCGACCGCTCCGTCCCCTCGGTCGCCGCCGTCTGCGTCTACCCCGACCTCGCCCGCACCGCCGCCGACGCCCTGGCGGGCAGCGGCGTCGCCGTGGCCTCGGTCGCCACCGCGTTCCCCTCGGGCCGGGCGCCGCTGGAGGCCAAGCTCGCCGACACCCGCCGCGCCGTGGCCGACGGCGCCGCCGAGATCGACATGGTCATCGACCGGGGAGCCTTCCTGGCCGGCGACTACCGCGCCGTCCACGACCAGATCACCGCGGTCAAGGAGGCGTGCGGGCCGGCCCACCTGAAGGTCATCCTCGAAACCGGCGAGCTCGCCACCTACGACAACGTCCGCCGCGCCTCGTGGCTGGCCATCCACGCCGGCGCCGACTTCATCAAGACCTCCACCGGCAAGGTCTCGCCCGCCGCCACCCTTCCCGTCACGCTCATCATGCTGGAGGCCGTGCGCGACCACCACGCCGCCACGGGGCGCCGCGTGGGCGTCAAGCCCGCCGGGGGCATCCGCACCACCAAGGACGCCCTGCGCAACCTGGTGCTGGTCAACGAGGTCGCCGGCCCCGGCTGGCTCGACCCCGCCCACTTCCGGCTCGGGGCCTCCAGCCTGCTCAACGACCTGCTGATGCAACGCACCCGGCTGTCCACCGGCAGCTACCCCGGCCCCGACTACTACACCCTGGACTGAAAGGCCGACCCGTGGCAGAACAGCCCGACCGGGCCGATCCCGGCGCCGCCGACCGCGGCCGCCCGCACGGCACCGGCCGCCCCGACCCCGCCCCGACCGGGCTGGAGTACGCCCCCGCGCCGGAGTCGCGCGCGGTGGTGTCGCTGCGCACCTCCTACGAGCTGTTCATCGACGGCGAGTTCACCCCCGCCAAGAGCGGCGAGGAGCTGACCACGGTCAACCCCGCCGACGAGGAGCCTCTGGCCCGGGTGGCCGTGGCCGGGGCCGCCGACATCGACCGCGCCGTCGCCGCCGCCCGCCGCGCCTACGAGGGCGCCTGGGGCCGCATGTCCGGCGCCGAGCGCGGCAAGTACCTGTTCCGGATCGCCCGGATCATCCAGGAGCGCTCGCGCGAACTCGCAGTGCTGGAGTCCCTGGACAACGGCAAGCCCATCAAGGAGACCCGCGACGTCGACCTCCCCCTGGTCGCCGCGCACTTCTTCTACCACGCCGGCTGGGCCGACAAGCTCTCCCACGCCGGCCTGGGGCCCGCGCCGCGCCCCCTGGGGGTCGCCGCCCAGGTCATCCCGTGGAACTTCCCGCTGCTCATGCTGGCCTGGAAGATCGCGCCCGCCCTGGCCACCGGCAACACCGTGGTGCTCAAGCCCGCCGAGACCACCCCGCTGACCGCGCTGGCCTTCGCCGGGATCTGCCAGGAGGCCGACCTCCCGCCCGGGGTCGTCAACATCGTCACCGGCGCCGGCGACACCGGCCGCGCGCTGGTGGCCCACCCCGGCACCGACAAGGTCGCCTTCACCGGCTCCACCGAGGTCGGCCGCGAGATCGCCCGCGCGGTCGCCGGCACCGGCAAGCGCCTCACCCTCGAACTCGGCGGCAAGGGCGCCAACATCGTCTACGACGACGCCGCGCTGGACCAGGCCGTCGAGGGCATCGTCTCGGGCATCTTCTTCAACCAGGGCCACGTCTGCTGCGCGGGCTCGCGGCTGCTGGTCCAGGAGTCCGTCGCCGACGAACTGCTGCCGCGCCTGCGCGCCCGCATCGAGCGGCTGCGCCTGGGCGACCCGCTCGACAAGAACACCGACATCGGCGCCATCAACTCCGCCGCCCAGCTCGACCGCATCCGCGAACTCGCCCGCGCCGGCGCCGACGAGGGCGCCGAGTCCTGGTCGCCCGCCTGCCGGCTGCCCGAGCGCGGCTACTGGTTCCCGCCCACCGTGCTCACCGGGGTCACCCAGGCCCACCGGGTCGCGCGCGAGGAGATCTTCGGCCCGGTGCTGTCGGTCCTGACCTTCCGCACCCCCGAGGAGGCGGTGGCCAAGGCCAACAACACCCCCTACGGCCTGTCGGCGGGGGTCTGGACCGAGAAGGGCTCGCGCATGCTGTGGACCGCCGAGCGCCTGCGCGCCGGGGTGGTGTGGTCCAACACGTTCAACAAGTTCGACCCGGCCAGCCCGTTCGGCGGGTACAAGGAATCCGGCTACGGCCGCGAAGGCGGCCGCCACGGACTGGAGGCTTACCTTGTCCACGCCGCCTGAGCAGCCCCGCGCCGCCGACACCGGCACCGCGGCCGAGCACCCCCACCTGGCGGCCGCGCCCGAGCCCGGCGGCCCCGGCTCCGCGCCCGACCGCCTGCCCGTGGGCTCCGGTCCGGGCCGCCTCGCCGTCCGCAAGACCTACAAGCTCTACGTCGGCGGGGCCTTCCCCCGCTCGGAGTCAGGCAGGTGCTACCCCGTGACCGGTGCACACGGCGGCCACCTCGCCAACGCCGCGCTCGCCTCGCGCAAGGACGCCCGCGACGCGGTCGTGGCCGCGCGCAAGGCGTTCGCCGGGTGGGCGGGCCGCACGGCCTACAACCGCGGCCAGATCCTCTACCGCGTCGCCGAGATGATGGAGGGCCGGCGGGCCCAGTACGCCGCCGAGATCGCCGAGGCCGACGGCATCGCCGCCGACCACGCCGACCGGCTCGTCTGCGCCGCCGTGGACCGCTGGGTGCACTACGCGGGCTGGCCCGACAAGATCGCCCAGGTCATGGGCGGCGCCAACCCGGTCTCGGGTCCCTACTTCAACCTCTCCACGCCCGAACCCACCGGCGTGGTCGCCGTCCTGGCGCCCCAGCGCGCCCCGCTGCTGGGGCTGGTGTCGGTCATCGCCCCGGTCATCGCCACCGGCAACACCTGCGTGGTGGTGGCCGCCGAACGCGCGCCGCTGCCCGCGCTCACCCTCGCCGAGGCGCTGGCGACCTCCGACCTGCCCGGCGGTGTCGTCAACATCCTCACCGGCCGCACCGCCGAGATCGCGCCGCACCTGGCCGCGCACGCCGACGTCAACGGCATCGACCTCACCGGCGCCGTGCCCGAGGACGCCGTCGAACTGGAGCGCGCCGCCGCCACCACCCTCAAGCGGGTGCTGCGCCCCCGCCCCGGCGAGGACTGGACCGCCGACCCCGGCCTTACCCGGATGACCGCGTTCCTGGAGACCAAGACCGTCTGGCACCCCGTCGGCAGGTGACGGCCGCACCCGGGCGCCCGCAGCGCCCTGTGCGATATTGGGGCACCGGGCGCGCGGTGCCGGCACCGCGCGCCCCCGTCCGCCGGCCGCCGGCCGGCCGGCAGGGAGGTGGCGCGAGGTGGGCGACGAACCCGGCGCGGCCGGCCCCGCGCCCGCCGCGCCGCGCCCGGCCGACCCCGGCGGCCTCGTCGGGGACGTCCGGCTGCTGCGGCTGGATGCCCGCGGCGACCCCGAGGTCGAGCGGGTGCGCGCCGCGGTGCCGCGCCTGCGCGTCGCGCCGGGCCAGCGGCGGCTGGTCACCGAGGCCGTCGAGACCCTGCCGCGCGCCGACGCCGACCCCGACCGCTTCCCCTTCGCCGTCCTGCGCGCCCACGAGCCGGTGGGGTTCGGGATCATCGAACGGGGCGGCGCGGTCAGCCGGCTGGCCCTGCTGCTCGGCGCGGCGTCCGGCGGTGTCGTGGGCGACCCCCGCGCGGCCGTGCTGCTGCGCGCCTTCTACCTGGTGCCGGAGTGGCAGAACCGGCGGATCGGCCGCACCGCCTGCGCCCGCCTCGACGACCTGGTGCGCGGCGTCCACCCGGGCGCCCGCGCGGTGCTGGTGGCCGTCTCCGAGGCCAACCGCCCGGCGGTGCGCGCCTACCTCGCCGGCGGGTTCGCCGCCACCGGACACCGGGTCCTCCTCAGCGCGACCGCCGGCCCCCAGGCCGTGCTGCGCAGGCCGCTGCGGTGAGCCGCCGCGCCCCCGGCGCCCGGCGCGCAGCGCGCCCGCCCGCCGCTCGCCGGCCCCGGCGCGGACGCCACGCGGGGCCCGTCGTCGTTGCCCGGACCCGCCGCGGCGGGACAAGATCACCGAGCGGACCCGTCCGCGCCGACCGCGTCCCCGTCAGAAGGAGAGAGCACCCGTGACCACCGACCCCGTGACCACCGCCCGCAAGGCGGCCGACGAACTGCGCTCGCGTACCGGCGTGGAGTCCTACGACGTCGCCCTGGTGATGGGCTCGGGGTGGGTGCCCGCCGCCGACGCCCTCGGCGGCTCCGGCGGCGAGTTCGCCGCCAGCGAGCTGCCGGGGTTCGTCCCGCCCGGTGTGGAAGGCCACCGGGGCACGGTGCGCAGCGTCAGCGCCGATGGGCGCGACCTGCTGGTCTTCCTGGGCCGCACCCACCTCTACGAGGGCCACGGCACCGACCCCGTCGTGCACGGCGTGCGCACCGCCGTGGCCGCCGGCGCCTCCACGGTCATCCTCACCAACGCCGCGGGGTCCCTGCGCCCGGACATGCCCGTGGGCTCGCCGGTGCTCATCGCCGACCACATCAACCTCACCGCGCGCTCCCCGCTGCGGGGCGCGGCGTTCGTGGACCTCACCGACACCTACTCCCCGGTGCTGCGGGCGCTGGCCAAGGAGGCCGACCCCGCGCTGCCCGAGGGCGTCTACGCCGCCATGCCCGGGCCGCACTTCGAGACCCCCGCCGAGATCCGCATGCTGCGGGCGATCGGCGCCGACCTGGTGGGCATGTCCACGGCGCTGGAGGCGATCGCCGCGCGCGAGGCCGGTGCCGTCGTGCTGGGGATCTCCCTGGTCACCAACGTCGCGGCCGGGCTGACCGGCCAGCCGCTGGACCACGAGGAGGTCCTGGCCACCGGCCGCGACGCCGCCGCCGACGTCGGCGCGCTGCTCGCCGAGATCGTGGCCCGGCTGGACACCCCCGCCGCCGGCCCCCAGGGCGACTAGAACGGGGCGGCGGCGCGGGACCGCCGGGGAACCGGCCCCGGCGGCGACAACGAAGGGACGACGCGGACCATGGGCGACTCCTACCGAGCCCAGGCGCTGGCCTGGCGCGAGCACGACCCCGATCCCCAGACCCGGGCGGAGGTGACCGCGCTGCTGGAGGCCGGCGACGACGCCGCGCTGGCCGACCGGTTCGGCGCCCGGCTGGAGTTCGGCACCGCCGGCCTGCGCGGCGAACTGGGCGCCGGGCCCAACCGGATGAACCGGGTGACCGTCATGCGCGCCGCCGCCGGGGTGGCGCGGTGGGCCGGGGCCGGCGCCACCGTGGTCATCGGCTACGACGCCCGCCACCGCTCCGCCGACTTCGCCCGCGACTCCGCCGCCGTGCTCACCGGCGCGGGGTGCACCGCGCTGCTGCTGCCCCGGCCGCTGCCCACGCCCGTGCTGGCGCACACCGTGCGCGACCTGGCCGCCGACGCCGGGATCATGGTGACCGCCAGCCACAACCCGCCCCGCGACAACGGCTACAAGGTCTACGCCGGCGGGGCCGGGCCCGACGCGGGCGCCCAGATCGTGCCGCCCGCCGACACCGCGATCTCCGCCGCCATCGACGCGGTGGAGTTCGCCGACCGGCTGCCGATGGGCACCGGCTGGCAGGTGCTGGGCGAGGAGGTGGTCGACCGCTACCTCAGCGCCGTCGGCCGGCTGCCCTTGGGCGGCGAGCGCGACGTCACCACCGCCTACACGCCGCTGCACGGGGTCGGCGGGGCCACGCTGGCCACCGCGTTCGCCCGCGCCGGGTTCCCCGCGCCGGTCACGGTGCTGGAGCAGGCCGAGCCCGACCCCGACTTCCCCACGGTGGAGTTCCCCAACCCCGAGGAGCCCGGCGCGATGGACCTCGCGCTGGCGCTGGGCCGCGACGCGGGCACCGACATCGTGCTGGCCAACGACCCCGACGCCGACCGCCTGGCCGTGGGCGTGCCCGGTCACGGGCTGCTCACCGGCGACCAGGTGGGCGGGCTGCTCGCCGAGTACGTCCTGGAGCGCACCAGCGGCGCCGACCGGATGGTGGCCACCACCATCGTCTCGGCGGGGCTGCTGCCCAAGATCGCCGCCGCCCACGGGGTGCGCTGCGCCGAGACCCTGACCGGCTTCAAGTGGCTGGCGCGGGCCGCCGGTCCGGGGGAGCGGTGCGTGTTCGCCTACGAGGAGGCGCTGGGCTACTGCCTGGCGGGCGACGCGGGCCGCCCGGTCGCCGACAAGGACGGGATCGGCGCGGCGCTGGCGGTGGCCGCGATGGCGGCCGAGGCCAAGCGCGCCGGCCGCACCCTGCTGGACCTGCTGGACGACCAGGCGCGCCGCTACGGCCTGCACGCCACCGCGCAGGAGTCGCTGCGGGTGGCCGACCGCGCGGTCATCGGCGGCACCCTGCGCCGGCTGCGCGCGTGGCCGCCCCGCGCGTTCGGCGACCTGGAGGTGGAGGGCGTCGAGGACTTCGCCGAGGGGCGCGGCGGCCTGCCCGCCACCGACGCCCTGCGCTACCGCCTGGGCGGACCGGCGCGGGGCCGGGTCACCCTGCGGCCCTCGGGCACCGAACCCAAGCTCAAGGCCTACCTGGAGGTCGTGCTCCCGGTGGAGTCCGCGGGCCCCGCGGCCGCCCGGGCGCGCGCCGGCGAGCACCTGGCGAACCTGCGCGCGGCGGTGCGCGAACTGTTCCCCGCCTGACCCGCGCGCCGGGGCCCGCCCCCGGCGGCGGGCGCGGCGCCGCGCTCACCCCGCCCGCGCGCCCGCGCGGGCGGCTCAGCCCACGCGGTCCAGGACCAGCGGGAGGCGGCCGCCGGGGCCGTCGACCTCGAAGGCGTCGGCCAGTGCCTCGGCCGCGCGGTCGAACCGGGCCGGCTCGTCGGTCAGCAGGGTGAGCAGCGGCCGGCCCGCCCGCACCGGCTCGCCGGGCTTGGCGTGCAGCAGCACCCCCGCGCCGGGGGAGACCGGGTCCTCCTTGCGCGCCCGCCCCGCGCCCAGCCGCCAGGCGGCCACGCCGACGGCGCGGGCGTCCAGCCGGGTGAGCGTGCCGGTGGCGGGCGCCAGGATGTCGCGGCGCTCGGCGGCGGCGGGCAGGGGGGCGTCGGGGTCGCCGCCCTGGGCGGCGACCATGCGCCGCCACACGTCCATGGCCGCGCCGCCGCGCAGCGCGGCGGCGGGGTCGGCGGCGATCCCGGCGGCCTCCAGCATCTCGCGGGCCAGCGCCAGGGTCAGCTCCACCACGTCGGACGGGCCGCCGCCCGCCAGCACCTCCACCGCCTCGGCGACCTCGACGGCGTTGCCCACCGCGCGGCCCAGCGGGGCGTCCATGGCGGTGAGCAGGGCACGGGTGCGCACACCGTGGTCGGTGCCGATGGCCACCATCGTCTCGGCCAGCTCCCGGGCCGAGGCGGGGTCCTTCATGAACGCGCCCGAACCGACCTTGACGTCCAGTACGAGCGAGGCCGTGCCCTCGGCCAGCTTCTTGGACATGATCGAGGCGGCGATGAGCGGAATGGACTCCACGGTGCCGGTGACGTCGCGCAGCGCGTAGAGGCGGCGGTCGGCCGGTGCCAGGCCGGGGCCGGCCGCGCACACCACCGCCCCCACGTCGGCCAGGACGCGCCGCATGTCCGCGGGCGCGAGGTCGCCCCGCCAGCCCGGTATCGCCTCCAGCTTGTCCAGCGTGCCCCCGGTGTGGCCCAGGCCGCGCCCGGACAGCTGCGGCACGGCCGCACCGCACGCCGCCACCAGCGGGGTGAGCACCAGCGTGATCTTGTCGCCGACCCCGCCGGTGGAGTGCTTGTCGGTGGTAGGCCGCGCCAGATCGGAGAAGTCCAGCCGCTCCCCGGAGCGCAGCATGGCCTCGGTCCAGGCGCCGACCTCGGCGCGGGTCATGCCGCGCCAGACCACCGCCATGCACAGCGCGGACATCTGCTCCTCGGCGACCTCGCCCCGGGTGTAGGCGTCCACCGTCCAGGCGATCTGCGCGCCGGTCAGCTCCCGGCCGTCGCGCTTGGCGGCGATGACCTCGACGGCGTCCATGTACACCCTCCGATCGGCGGCGCGGACCGGACGGCGCGGCCGGTCCCGGCTGAGAGAACACGAGACTAGACGGTGGGGGCCGCGGGGCGGCCCAGGGCGGGGCGCGTGCGCGTCCCCCCGCGGTGTCCACAGCCGGACGCGGAGCCGTGGTGGGCGCCGCGCCCGGGTGGGACGATGGAAAAAGGGGGTCCCCCGCTACAACGGGCCCCGGGCGAGGTCGTCGGGGCCGAACGCCTGGGGCAGCACCGCGCTCAGCGGCAGCACCCCCTCGGGGGTGTCCACCAGCAGCTCCGGGCCGCCGTGCTCGAACAGCAGTTGGCGGCACCGCCCGCAGGGCATCAGCGCCCGCCCTTCGGCGTCCACGCACGCGAACGCCCGCAGCCGGCCGCCGCCCGAGGCGTGCAGCGCCGACACCAGCCCGCACTCCGCGCACAGCGACAACCCGTAGGAGGCGTTCTCCACGTTGCAGCCCGACACCGTGCGGCCGTCGTCCACCAGCGCCGCCGCGCCCACCGCGAACCCCGAGTAGGGGGCGTAGGCGCGGCGCATGGCGGCCGCGGCCGCCGCGCGCAGCGCCGGCCAGTCCACCTCCGCCGCCGCGTCCGCCGCCGCGCTCACGAGCGGCCCCGGCGCCACTGCCGGCCCACGCCCGCGGGCGCCCGCAGCCGCTGCGAGGCCAGCGCCAGCACCAGCAGCGTCGCCATCTGCGGGCTGTAGGTGACCAGTTGGCCCGGCAGGGAGTCGGTGCCCAGGAACCACACCAGCACCAGCACCCCGGCGACCACCGCGACCACGGCCGACACCGGACCGCGCGCCGTCCACGCCCCCACTCCCACGGCGACCGCCAGGCCGACCCCGGCCAGCGCCCACCACCAGGGCGCGCCCAGCGTCAGCGCCGCCACGCCGGCCACCACCGCCACCAGGGCGCCGGCGGCGAACACCACCAGCGGCAGCCGCCGCGTGCGCCACAGCGCGCGCCCCAGCAGCGCCAGCCCGGCCGCGATCAGCGCCACCGCGATGAGCAGCAGCAGCGCGTGCACCGCGCCGCCGCCCCCGCGCACCTGCAGCGCGTCGGTGAACCCGAACAGCCCCGCTCCCATGGCCAGGCCGCCCGGCCGCCAGTTGCCGAAGATCATCGCCGCCAGGCCGATGTAGCCGCGCCCGCCGGTCTGGCCCTCCTGGTAGACCGACGACGCCACCATCGCCAGGAACACCCCGCCCATGCCGGCGAACCCGCCCGACAGCAGCACCGCGGTGAACTTGTAGGTGTAGACGGGCACGCCCAGCGACTCCGCGGCGTCGGGGTTCTCGCCGCACGAGCGCAGCCGCAGCCCGAAGGGAGTGCGCCACAGCACCACGAACGTGGCCGGCGCCATCAGCAGCGCCAGCAGCGTCAGCACCGAGACCTGCGTGGTCAGGCCCACCACGAGCCCGGCCAGGTCGGCGACCAGGAACACCTGCGACTCCTGCGCGGGCGCCAGCAGGTCGGCCACGAACGGCAGGCCCACCTGCGGGAACTCCGGCAGCGGCGGCGACTGCGAGGCCCCGCCGCCGGGGGTGTCCACGAAGAACAGCAGCGACAGGTAGCGCATGGCGCCCACCGCCAGGATGTTGATCGCCACGCCCGAGATGATGTGGTCGACCCCGAAGGTCACGGTGGCCAGCGCGTGCACCAGGCCCCCGGCCATGCCGCCCAGCACCCCGGCGACCAGGCCCGCCCACGGACTGCCCGTGCTGTAGGCGAAGTAGGCGCCGAACCAGGTGCCCAGGACCATCATGCCCTCAAGGCCGATGTTGATGATCCCGGCCCGCTCGGCCCACAGCCCGCCCAGCCCGGCCAGGCCGATGGGCACGGCGAACGCCAGCGCCGCCTGGAACGTGCCCGAACTGGTGAGCATGGGCTGGCCGGTGATGGCGCGCACCCCGGCCAGCGCCACGAACGCCGCCACAACGATGCTCACGATCCGCAGCCGGTTCCACGCGCGCGGACGCCCCTCGGCGGCGGGCCGGCCCGCCGCCGGCGCGGCGACCGTCATCTCCTGGCTCATCGGGCCTCCGCCCCCTCGCGCGCCAGCTCCCGGCCGACCTGCTGCTGCTGGTAGCGCAGACCCCAGCGGTGCACGACCTCGTACACCACGACCACGGTCAGCACGATGGTGGCCTGGGTGACCACGGCGATCTCCTTGGGGATGCCCTCGAAGTCGAGGATTTGGGCGGACTGGTCGAGGAAGGCCCAGAACAGGGCGGCGAACGCGATGCCCGCGGGGTGGTTGCGGCCCAGCAGGGCGATCGCGATCCCGGTGAACCCGAGTCCGGCGGGGAAGTCCAGCGCGTAGTAGTGCGACTGGCCCAGCAGCTGCGGGATCCCGACCAGGCCCGCCACCATGCCCGAGATCACCATCGACAGCAGCACCATCCGGCGGATGTTCACGCCGCTGGCCAGCGCCGCCGTGGGCGACTGCCCGGTGGCGCGCAGGTCGAACCCGAACCGGGTGCGGTTGAGCATCGTCCAGTAGCCCACGCCCACCGCCGCGGCCAGCAGCACCAGGCCGTAGATGTCGCGGTCGGAGCCCATGAAGCCGGCGGGGATCCCCGGCACCCATCCCGACTCGGGGATGGGCGAGGTGCCGATGTTGTTGGTGCTGATCTGCACCGCCAGCCGGTCGGTGTTGAGCAGGTAGGCGGTGATCCCGGTGGCCACCGCGTTGAGCATGATCGTGGAGATCACCTCGGAGACCCCCCGGGTGACCTTGAGGTAGCCCGCGATACCGGCCCAGAAACCGCCGACCGCCACCGCCACCAGGATCACCACCACCTGGTGGACCACCGGCGGCAGCACCCACGCGCCGCCCACGGCCGCCGCCAGCAGCGCAGCCAGCCGGTACTGCCCGTCCACGCCGATGTTGAACAGCTTCATCTTGAAGCCGATCGCCACCGCCACCGCCGACAGGTACAGCGTCGTGGCGGAGTTGACGACGATGACCAGGCTGTTGGGCTGCAGCCCGAACTCCAGCATCTGCCCGAAGGCGTGCAGCGGCGCGACACCGCTGAGGGCCAGCACCACGCTGGTGGCGGCCAGCGCCAGCACACCCGCCGCGGCCACCGCGCCGAAGGCCAGCGCCAGCTGCGTGCCCAGGCCGCGGTGCAGCCAGAACCCGGCGGCGGCCCCGGCCGCGGCGCCCATCGTGTACGCGGCCGGCTCGATGAACCACCAGTCCAGGACACCGCCGACGATCACGCCGGCCAGGACCGACAGCACCAGCGCGGCCGGGATGACCACGAACCGGTGCATCCGGGTGTCGGCGTCCTCGGTGGCCGGGCGGCTGAACAGCGCGGTCACCGCGAACGCCAGGGCCGTGCCCAGCGCCGCCGCCGCGGGCGCCAGCAGGCCCATGTCGCCCAGCAGGGTCACCACCGCCGCCGGCACGACCGCCGCCGCCACCGCGGCCCAGGTGGGGAGGGTGGGGAGTTTGCTCGTCATGCGCCGTCCTCGCCTTCGGCGGCGCCGGAGGCGCCCTCCAGCCCGGCGCCGGTCATCGCCGAGCCCAGCTGCTCGGGGGTCACCGTCATCGGGTCGGCCTGGGCGACCAGCCGGCCGCGCAGGATCACGTGCAGGGTGTCCGACATCCCGATCAGCTCGTCCAGGTCGGCCGAGACCAGCAGCACCGCCAGCCCCTCGCCGCGGGCCCGCCGCAGGTGCCCCCAGATGGCCGCCTGCGCGCCGACGTCCACGCCGCGCGTGGGGTGCGCGGCCACCAGCACCTTGGGCCGGCCGCTCATCTCGCGGCCCACGATCAGCTTCTGCTGGTTGCCGCCGCTCAGCGCCTCGGCGATGACGTCGATGCCGGGGGTGCGCACGTCGTACTCGGCGACGATGCGCTCGGTGTCGGCGCGGGCGCCCCTGCGGTCGATCCAGGGGCCGCGCGCGTTGGGCGGCCGCCCCTGGTGGCCCAGGATCCGGTTCTCCCACAGCGGCGACTCCAGCAGCACGCCGTGGCGGTGCCGGTCCTCGGGGACGTAGCCCACGCCGGCCTCGCGGATGGCCAGGGTGCCCCAGCCCGTGATGTCGGTGCCGTCCAGCTCCACCGTTCCGGCCTCCACCGGGCGCATGCCCATGACGGCCTCGATCAGCTCCGACTGGCCGTTGCCCTCGACACCGGCGATGCCCACGATCTCGCCCTGGCGGATCGTCAGCGACACGTCGTCGACCACCCGGCGCCCGCCGGGCTCGCGCACCGACAGGCCGCGCACCGCCAGCATCGGCCGGTCGGTGACGGTGGACTCCCGCAGCTCGGGCACGGGCAGCTCGCCGCCGACCATCAGGGTGGCCAGCTCGCGGGCGCTGGTGGCGGCCGGGTCGACCGTGGCCACCGTGGTGCCGCGCCGGATCACCGTGATGGTGTCGGCGACCGACAGCACCTCGTCCAGCTTGTGGGAGATGAAGATGACCGTCAGC
This sequence comes from Streptomonospora nanhaiensis, assembly GCF_013410565.1. Classification (NCBI taxonomy): domain Bacteria; kingdom Bacillati; phylum Actinomycetota; class Actinomycetes; order Streptosporangiales; family Nocardiopsidaceae; genus Streptomonospora; species Streptomonospora nanhaiensis. The sequence continues at coordinate 2,053,915 of NZ_JACCFO010000001.1, read as the reverse complement.
CCCTCGCGCTTGAGTTCGCGCAGGTTGTCGAACAGTTCGTCGACCTCCTGGGGCACCAGCACGGCGGTGGGCTCGTCCAGGATGACGATCCGCGCGCCCCGGTAGAGCACCTTGAGGATCTCCACGCGCTGGCGCTGGCCCACCCCCAGTTCCTCCATGAGGCGGTCGGGCTCCACGCCCAGGCCGTACTGCTCCGACAGCGCGGTGATCCGGGCGCGCGCGGCGCGGCCGATCCCGGCCTGCTTCTCGGCGCCCAGTACGACGTTCTCCAGCACCGTGAGGTTGTCGGCGAGCATGAAGTGCTGGTGCACCATGCCGATCCCGTGGGCGATCGCGTCGGAGGGCGAGTTCAGCCGCACCGTCTCGCCGTTGACGGCGATGGTGCCCTCGTCCGGCCGGTGCATGCCGTAGAGGGTCTTCATCAGGGTCGACTTGCCGGCGCCGTTCTCGCCCACGATGGCGTGGACGGTGCCCGGCGCCACCGTGATGTCGATGTCGTGGTTGGCCACGACCCCCGGAAACCTCTTGGTGATCCCACGCAAGCGGACGGCGGGAGGTGCCTCCCCGCCGTCCGGTGGTGCGCCGCTCATCCGACTCCTTGGTTGGGCGTTGGTCCAGCGTTGGTCCGCGCCGCCGGTGGGCGGCGGGCTGCGAAGGCGCGGGCGGAACACGGCACCGGGCCCAGGGCACGCTCCCTGGGTCCCGGTGCCGTGTTTACGAGGCGTCCGCCTAGGGCTCGGTGGGGACCTCGATCTCGCCGTCGATGATCTGCTGCTTCAGTTCGTCCAGCCGGTCCTGGATGTCGCTGATCTCCTCCTCGTTGGAGGTGGAGTAGTCCACGCCGCCGCTCTCCAGGTCGAAGCGCTGGATGCCCGACTGCTCCTCGCCCTCCTGCACCGACTGCACGAACTCGAACACCGCGGTGTCGACCTGCTTGATGGCGGAGGTCAGCACGAACTCCCGCTGGTCCTCGGGGGCGGTCTGGTACTGGTCGCTGTCGACGCCGATGAACAGCCGCTCGGCCTCGGCGGCGGCCTCCAGCACGCCGTTGCCCGAGGCGCCGGCCGCGTGGTAGACCACGTCGGCGCCGCTGTCGAACTGGCCCTCGGCGGTGGAGCGGCCGGTGGCGGGGTCGGAGAACCCGCTCATGTCCGGCGGCTGGCTGATGTAGGAGATCTCGATCTCGATGTCGGGGTTGATCTCCCGGGCCCCGGCCACATAGCCGGCCTCGAACTTCTTGATCAGCGGGTTCTCGACACCGCCGACGAAGCCGATGTGGTCCTCCTCCGACTTCAGCGCGGCGGCGGCGCCGGCCAGGAAGGAGGCCTGCTCCTCGGTGAAGACCAGGCTGGTGACGTTGTCCAGGTCCTCGATCTCGGAGTCGACGATGGCGAAGTGGACGTCGGAGTAGGCCTCGTCGGACGCGACGTTGCGCATCGGCTCGGTGTAGGCGTAGCCCACCCCGATGATGACGTTGAAGCCCTGGTCGGCCATGTTCTTCAGCCGCTCCTCCTTGTCGACGTCGGACTCGTCCTCGCTGGGCTCGAAGTCCTGCACGTCGTCAGCGCTGATGCCCAGTTCCTCCTGGACGCGCTGCAGGCCGCGGTAGGCGGAGTCGTTGAACGACCGGTCGCCCCGGCCGCCGACGTCGTAGGCGAGTCCGACGCGGATCTCGTCGCTCCCGCCGCCCTCGCCCCCGTCGCCGCCGGCGTTTTCGCCTTCGGGACTGTCACAGGCCGTCATGGCCAGGGTCAGCACGCCGACCGCGGTGGCGGCGGCGAGCTTGACGGCATGCTTGCGCTTCACTCTGCACTCCTCTTCGCACCTGGACACCAGGCCGCGTCGGTAACGGACTCACCAGGTTTCGCGGAAGGACGATATCCGTTCCGGGAAATGTCACCAATGACCAGGGAAAAGTTGTTATGAAGGCGAGAGCGGAGCGAAACGGAGGTCGGCGCCGCGCCTTTCACTGTGTCCCACACCACCCCGGTGACCTGCCCGGTCGTCCCTCACGCGGTAATTCTCCGCCGCCCGGCCGCGCCCGCCGAGTAACGGCGCAGTGACGGCGCGGCGCCGGTTTCGGAAAGCGCGCTATTGATCCCCGAGCGGTCCTGAATACCCGTCGGCGCCGCAACGCCCGGGCCCGCGGCGGACCGGGGCCGCGACGCGGGCACGCGCGCGTTCGGCGGGCGCCGGCGCGCCGCCTGCCGGGGTCAGGCCGTGCGGGCGGCCCCCTCGCCGGCGCCCGAGGCGCCGCCGGTCCCCTCGTCGGCCGGCTCCGGCCCGGCCGCCAGGAACTGCGCGGCCGCCCTCTTCATGGCCTGGGCCGCCACCGCCGTGCGGTGGTCGCGGCCGGGCACCCGCGCCAGCGTGCCCCCGGTGCGCGCGGCCAGGACCGGCGCGCCGGCCGCGAGGTCGTCGCGGTCGCCGGCCGCGAACAGCAGCGGCACCCCGCGCGGGGCGGGGTCGGGCCGGAACGGGTGCGCGGCCTGCCCCCGCGCGCACGCCTCCAGCGCCGCGGTGTCGGCGCCCGGCAGGGCCGCGCCCGCGCGGAACACCCGGCCGAAGGGGGAGTTGGCGTCGGCGCCCAGGCGGTCCAGGTCGGCGCCGGCGAACGCGTCGGCCGGACCGAACCCGCCCAGCACCGCCCGCCGCACCCGGCCGGGGTGCGCCAGCGCCAGCTCCCAGGCCAGGCGGGCGCCCATGGAGTAGCCCACGACGTCGGCCCGCTCGGCGCCGACCGCGTCCAGCAGCCGCACCAGGTCCCCCGCCATCGCCTCGGGGGTGTAGGCGGCCGGGTCGTGCGGTTTGCCGCTGCGGCCGTGCCCGCGCAGGTCGCAGCCGATCAGGGGGCGGCCCGCCAGCGCGCGCACCCACCCCGTGCGCTCCCAGTTCAGTTCGAAGTCAGAGCCGAACCCGTGCACCAGCAGCACGGGGGTCCCCGCGCCGGGTACGGCGGTGTAGGCCAGCGGAACCTCGCCGGGCAGGACGCTTGGGGTCATCGCGGTCGCCCCTTTCGGTGTCGCCGGCCGCGCGGCGGCCGGCACGCTCACTCCCGCGGCGGGCGCAGCCGCACCCGCCGCCGTGTCGGCTCCTCGGCCGGGACGGTGCCCACGATCCCGGGCGCGCCGCCGCCGGGTTCGGGGTCCACCTCGAAGGTCACCAGCGGGGCACCGACCGCCACCACCGCGCCCGCCTCGGCGTGCAGCCGCGCCACCACGCCGGTGGCCGGCGAGGGGATCTCCGCCGCCGACTTGGTGGTCTCGACCTCCACCAGGGGGTCGTTGCGGGCGATCCGGTCGCCCGGCGCCACCAGCCACTCCAGCACCGTGGCCTCGACCAGGCCCTCGCCCAGGTCGGGCAGGTGGAACGTGGACTCCCGCGCGGGGGCGTTCTCGCTCATGGGTCAGTACTCCAGGGTGCGCTGGACCGCGAACAGGATGCGGTCGACGGTGGGCAGGTACTGGGGCTCCAGCGGGCCGGCCGGGTAGGGGACGTCGAAGCCTGTGACCCGCTGCACCGGCGCGGCGAGGTCGCGGAAGGCGCGCTCGGTGATCAGCGCGGCGACCTCGCCGCCGAGGCCGGCGGTCAGCGGGGCCTCGTGCACCACCACGGCGCGGCGGGTGCGGGCCGCCGAGGCCGCGACCGTGTCGGCGTCCAGCGGCTTGAGCCAGCGCAGGTCCACCACCTCCAGGTCCACGCCGTCCTCGGCCGCCAGTTCGGCCGCCCGCAGGCAACGGCGCACCATCGCGCCCCAGGCCACCAGCGTGGCGTGGCGGCCCGCACGCACCACGCGGCCGGCGCCCATCGGCGGCGCCGGCGCCGCCGCCCATCCGTCCTCGGGCAGGGGCGCGCGGTCCCAGTAGCGGGCCTTGGGCTCCAGGAACACCACCGGGTCCTCGCAGCGGATCGACTGCAGCAGCAGGTGGTAGGCGTCCAGCGGGTCGGCGGGCGCGGCCACCCGCAGCCCGGGCACGTGGGCGAACAGCGCCTCCAGGCTCTCGCCGTGGTGCTCGGGCGCCTGGATGCCGCCGAAGCTGGGCACCCGCAGCGTGATGGGCATCGGGGCGGCGCCGCGCGAGCGGTAGTGCATGCGCGCCATCTGGTTGACGATCTGGTCGACCGCCGGATAGGCGAACCCGTCGAACTGGATCTCGGGCACGGGCCGCCACCCGTTCATGGCCAGGCCCACCGCCAGGCCCACGATCCCCGACTCGGCGATGGGGGTGTCGAACACCCGGTCGGCGCCGTGGCGGCGCTGGAGGCCGTCGGTGACGCGGAAGACCCCGCCCAGGCGGCCGACGTCCTCGCCGAACACCAGGGTCGCGGGGTCCTCGGCCAGCGCGGTGTCCAGCGCGCGGTTCAGCGCGTCGCGCATGGACGGTCCGGCGGGCGGCGCGGCCGTGCGGCCGTGCTCGGCGGCGGCGGTGGCGGTCGGGCTCATCGGACCTCCTCCTCCCACACCCGCCGCTGGGCGGCCAGGTGCGGCGCGGGCTCGCGGAAGACGTGGTCGAACAGGTCGGTGCCCGGAGGCTCGGGCGCGGCGCTGACACCGTCGCGGATCCGCTCGGCGGCGGCGCGGCACTCGGCCTCGGCCGCGGCGAAGAACGCGGCGTCGGCGGCGCCGGAGGCCTCCATCGCCGCGCGGGCGCGCAGCAGCGGGTCGCGGTCGGCCCACGCCCGCTCCTCGGCGGGGTCGCGGTAGCGGGAGGTGTCGTCGGACGTGGAGTGCGGGTTGGCGCGGTAGGTCAGCGCCTCGATGAGGGTGGGCCCGCCGCCCGCGCGGGCGCGCTCCAGGGCGGTGCGCGTGGCCTCGTGGACGGCGGCGAGGTCGTCGCCGTCGACCGTGACCCCGGGCATGCCGTAGCCGGCGGCGCGCGCGGCCACCGAGCCGCCCGCGATCTGGCGCTCGTTGGGCACCGACAGCGCCCACCGGTTGTTCTGGCAGACGAACACCACCGGCGCGTTCAGCACGCCGGCCAGGTTCATGGCCTCGTGGACGTCGCCCTCGGAGCTGGCGCCGTCGCCGAAGTAGGACACCGCCACCCCGGTGCGCCCGGCCAGCCGCTCGCCCAGCGCCCACCCCACGGCGTGCGGCACCGGACCGCCCACCACGGCGTTGATCGGCGCGAACCGCGAGGTCAGGGGGTTGTAGAGGCCGCCGTGCCACAGCGCCCGGTGGCTGGCCAGGTAGCCGACCATGTCCACGCCCAGGGTGAGGGCCACCGCCATCTCGCGGTAGGTGGGGAACGCGAAGTCGCGCTCGGGGTCCATGGCGGCGGCGCTGCCGACCTGGGCGGCCTCCTGGCCGCGCAGCGACACGTAGGCGGGGAAGACGCCCTGGCGCTGGAGGGCGATGGCCTCGGTGTCGAGCATGCGGGCGGTCAGCATCAGCCGGTACAGGCGGCGCGCCAGGTCGGCGGGCAGGGGCCCGGCGCGGTGGAGGCGGGGGGCGGGCGGCTCGCGGGTCGGCATGGTGGGCTCCCTCGGTCAGCGGACCGGACGGCGGCGCGCGGGCGGACCGCCGGACTGCTTCGATTGTGCGCTCGGGGTCGACACATGTGCCAGATCTTCCGGAAAAGTCGATACACCGGAGTACAGGCGGCGGATAAACATCCGCGATCGTCTAAAATCGGCGGTGTCCGGTGGGGGCCTTCGTGGACACGCCGGAACGGCGCCGCGCGCGGTGGGGGCGCGGGCGCCGCCGAGGGGTGGGACGAACCGCGGCTAGAGGTCGGGCAGCGGGTCCGGCGGCAGCGACGCCGTGCCGAGCAGTTCGGCGTCGCAGGCGTTGACCACCGACACGTACTCGTCGTCGACCTCGAAGGTGTGGCCGCCCAGGTGGAAGGTGGGGATCAGGTGGGTGTCGACCGGACCCAGGCGCACGCCGCGCGGGAACACGTGCCAGATCCGCTTGGGGCGGGTGCGGCTCCAGAACCTGTTCAGCAGCACCGTGATGGCCGAATCGGTCACCACGAAGACGAAGAACATCGACTCGTTCCACGACGCCGGGAAGATGTAGCGGATCTCGGCCCCGGCCGGCAGGAAGCCGCGGGCTCGTTCGCGGACCGACGGGGGGACGGGCATCGGGCCTCCTAGCGGTAGCCGCGCGGGTGCGCCGCGCGCCTGAGACCCATGCTAGATCGCACGGCGGCGCCGGGCCGAGGGGCGCGTTCGCGGATCGGGTGGCGCTGCCGCCGCCCTTATCTCGATAATCAATGACAAAGCAGGCGAAGCCGATGGTCGACCCCGCCCGACCGTCCTTCGACCGAGACCCCCGGGGAGCAACGGGTATGGCCGACGGGCAGTGGCAGGACACCGACCGCAGAGAGGGCGCGGCCGAGGCCGAGCGCCGGAGGCCGCCGCGCTTTGCGGCAGGCGGCGACGACCCCGACCGCCCGCGCGCCCGCGGCGCGCGGCTGCCCGACGCCGTGGACGAGATCATCATCGGCGCACTGGCCGAGGACGCCCGCACCGGCATCACCGAGATCGCGGCCATGGCCAACGTCTCGCGCGCCACCGCCTACAACCGCATCAAGCGCCTGACCGACGAGGGCGTCATCCGCGGCTACTCGGTGGTCACCGACCACGCGCGCATGGGGCTGGGGGTCACCGCGCTGGTGCTGATCTCGGGCAGCCAGCCCGACTGGCGGGCCAACCGCGAGATCCTGTCGTCCTACCCCGAGATCGAGTACTGCTGGTACGTGGTGGGCTCGGCCGACATCGTGCTGCTGGTCCGCGTGGCCGACACCAACCAGCTGCGCGACCTCATCCTCACCCGGCTCCAGGCGCTGCCGGGCGTCACCGCCACCCAGACGCTGACCGTCATCGACGAGGTCGTGCACCGCCCCGTCGTGCGCCCCGCCAACTGACGCCGCGCCGCGTCCGGGCGGTGACGCAGTGCCCGGACGTGCTCTAGCATGCCCCTGACGCCGGGTCCGGGGACCTCTCCCGCACGACCCGGCCAGGAGTCGCGGGCGGACCGGGGGCGGTGCCGACATGGAGACCAGGGCACCGGCCAGAGAGCCGCAGCAGCGGCGCAGCCGCGCCACCCGACAGCGGCTGCTGGAGGCGGCCGTGGAGTGCCTGGCCGAGACCGGCGTGAGCGCCAGCACGCTGGGCGCGGTGGCCGAGCGCGCCGGGGTCTCGCGCGGCGCGGCCCAGCACCACTTCGGCACCCGCGAGCACCTGCTCACCGAGGCGCTGCGCTACATGAGCGGCGCGCGGCTGGCGGAGCTGCGCCGGTGCGGGGCCCGCCTGCCCGAGGGGCCGGGCCGGATCGAGGCCGCCGTGGAGATGCTGGTCGCCACCTACAACGGCACCGAGTTCGACGCCGCCGTGCAGCTGTGGGCCGCGGCGGCGGGCGACCCCGCGCTGCGCGAGCACGTGCTGCCGCTGGAGGAGCACGTCGGCCGCGAGGCGCACCGGGTGGCGGTGGAGCTGCTGGGCGCCGACGAGTCGCGGCCCGGCGTGCGCGAGACCGTGCAGGCCACTTTGGACCTCGCGCGCGGACTGGGCCTGGCCGACCTGCTCACCGACGACAGCGCCCGGCGCGGGCGCATCGTGCGGCAGTGGGCGCGAATGGTGGCCAAGGAGCTGGGGGAGCCGGGGTAGACGGTAAGCGCTTACCCGAGGGGCGCGGGCGCGCCGCGCCCCTCGGGAGGCGAGGGGGAGGGCTACAGGGTCGGGCCCGCCCCGCCCGAGACGATGCCGGGGACGTTCGCGGCGTTGTCCAGGTCGTAGGAGTAGGGCGGCTCGGGGACGGAGCCGGCGGTCTCCAGCGCGCCGGAGCCGTCCAGGACGTTGCCTCGGGCCTCGATGCGGCCGGGGTCGGAGTCGGCGTAGCCCACGTGGGTGGGGTTGTCGACGTTCTCGAAGTAGTTGTTCTCGACCAGCACGCCGGCGTCCATGGTGGAGGCCACGCCGTACTCGGCGTTGTCGCGGTAGTAGTTGTTGTAGACGTGCACGCCGTCGCCGAACCGCACGCGCGGGTGGCGGCTGTCCGAGCCGTCGAAGTAGTTGTGGTGGTAGGTCACCCGCAGGTTGCCCCGGTCGGCGGTGTGGCCGTCGGAGTGGCCCAGCAGCATGGACTTCTCGTGGTCGAAGACGTGGTTCCACGAGATCGTCACGTAGTCGGACTCCCGCTTGACGTCCACGGCGCCGTCGTTGCCGTTGGTGAAGCTGTTGTGGTCGATCCAGACGTTGGTGGACCCGTCCTGGACGTTGATGGCGTCGTCGCCCCAGTCGGAGAACGCGATGTTCTGCACGATGACGTTGTGGGCGTCGTCGATGTCCAGGCCGCCGCCGGTGATCTCGGCGCCGTCGAGGCCGATCACGGTCTTGTCGCTGGTGACGTCGTTCATGCCGTCGAGTTCGATGGTGCCCTGCACCTGGATCGTCAGGGGGCCGTCGCTGGCCATGGCGTCGACCAGGGCGCCGGCGCTGCTGACGGTCACGGTGGCGCCGCCGGCGCCGCCGGTCGTGCCGCCGTTCATGCTCGCCCAGCCCTCGGGCGAGCCCACGGCCTGCGCGGAGGCGGGGGTGGCCAGCGTGCCCGCGATGAGCACGGCGCCCGCGCCGAGGGCGACGAAGGCGCCGAGGGACCGGCGGGTAAGGGTTTTCTCGCTGTTCGTACGCATCAGATCTCCTAGTGGGGGACCGGCCCACCGGGCCGGCGAGTCAAGGAGTCGTGCCCGCGCGGCGGGCTGCTGGAGGGCGGGGGCCCGAGGGGCGCCCCGCCGTGGGAGGGCCGCGGGTACCGGCGGTTGCCCGAAGGCACCCGCCGAAGTGGGGAAACGCCGCGGCCGGCGGTGCGAGACCTCCTGGGGTGAGGTCTTGGGAAGCGCTTTCCAATGGTCCGAAACTTACGTGACCGTTACGCCGGTGTCAACGGGGTGTCATGATCCAATGACGCCGTGCTGTTCCGCGGCCGCATTCACGACCTGCGCCTTTTTCGGAGGCCAATGCGCGCACCTGCGGAATTGCGGAATTTCGTCCAACGGACCGGAGTTCCACCCGCGTGGGCGGGGGCGGCCCGCGTTCTCGATTCCGTACCGTCCCCCGCTCCCGCGGCGTTCAGGTCTTCATCGGCACCTCGGCCCCGTGGTCTGGGGCGCGCACACGCTTCGCGGCGTCCGGCGCGGATTCGCCTGAGTCTCCCCGCCGCCGCCCCCATAACCCACCGCCTCCCGGGTAGGGGAGCAGCGGCCCGGCCGGTGCGGGACGCCGGGTCGTCGCGCTTTGCGAGGGGGAAGCTCATGACGCACACCACCACCACGACCGGCCTCGCGACCGTGCCGGCGCTCAGCGACCTCGAACTGCGGCGGGTGGACCGGTACTGGCGGGCCGCCAACTACCTCTCCGTCGGGCAGATCTACCTGCTGGCCAACCCGCTGCTGCGCGAACCCCTCCGGCCCGAGCACATCAAGCCCCGGCTGCTCGGCCACTGGGGCACCACCCCGGGACTGAACTTCGTCTACGCCCACCTCTCCCGGCAGGTGCGGCGGCGCGGCACGGAGATGATGTGGATCGTGGGCCCCGGGCACGGCGGGCCCGCCGCCGTGGCCACCGCGTGGCTGGACGGCACCTACTCCGAGGTCTACCCCGAGATCACCCGGGACGCCGAAGGCATGCGGCGGCTGTTCCGGCAGTTCTCCTTCCCCGGCGGCGTGCCCAGCCACGTCGCGCCCGAGACCCCCGGCTCCATCCACGAGGGCGGCGAACTCGGCTACGCCCTCTCCCACGCCTACGGGGCCGCCTTCGACAACCCCGACCTGGTCGTGGCGGCGGTCGTGGGCGACGGGGAGGCCGAGACCGGCCCGCTGGCCGGAAGCTGGATGGCCCACCGCTTCGCCGACCCCCGCCGCGACGGCGCCGTGCTGCCGATCCTGCACCTCAACGGCTACAAGATCGCCGGCCCCACCGTGCTCGCCCGCATGCCCGAAGGCGACCTCGTGGCGATGCTTGAGGGCTTCGGCCACCGGCCCTACATCGTCTCCGGCGACGACCCCGCCACCATGCACCAGCACATGGCCCACGCCCTGGACCGCTGCCTGGACGACATCGCCGCCATCCGGCGGCGCGCCCGCTCCGGGGGCGGCCCCGACGGCGACCGCCGGCACATCGAGGCGCGCTGGCCGATGATCGTGCTGCGCAGCCCCAAGGGCTGGACCGGACCCGGCGAGGTCGACGGCATCCCTGTGGAGAACACCTGGCGCGCCCACCAGGTACCGCTCTCCGAGGTGCGCGCCAACCCCGCCCACCGGCGCCAACTGGAGGAGTGGCTGCGCTCCTACCGCCCCGAGGAGCTGTTCGACGAGCGCGGCGCGCCCATGGCCGAGACCACGGCCGTCGTACCCGCCGGCGACCGCCGCATCAGCGCCAGCCCGCACGCCAACGGCGGCCTGCTGCTCAAGGACCTCACCCTGCCCGACTTCCGCGACTACGCCGTCGACGTGGAGCGCCCGGGCTCGGCCGCCACCGAGGCCACGCGCGTGCTCGGCGGCTACCTGCGCGACGTCATGCGGCGCAACCCCCGCACGTTCCGCATCATGGGCCCCGACGAGACCGCCTCCAACCGGCTGGGCGCCGTCTTCGAGGCCACCGGCCGCGCCTGGGACATGGCCCGGCTGCCCACCGACGACGGCGTGGCCCCCGACGGCCGGGTGATGGAGGCCCTCAGCGAGCACCTGTGCCAGGGCTGGCTGGAGGGCTACCTGCTCACCGGCCGCCACGGCCTGTTCAACAGCTACGAGGCGTTCATCCACATCGTGGACTCGATGTTCAACCAGCACGCCAAGTGGCTCAAGGTCTCGCGCGCGCTGCCCTGGCGCCGCCCCGTCGCCTCGCTGAACTACCTGCTCAGCTCGCACGTGTGGCGCCAGGACCACAACGGGTTCAGCCACCAGGACCCCGGCTTCATCGACCACGTGGTCAACAAGAAGCCGGAGATCATCCGCGTCTACCTGCCGCCGGACACCAACACCCTGCTGTCGGTGGCCGACCACTGCCTGCGCTCCCGCGACTACGTCAACGTGGTGATCGCCGGCAAGCAGCCCAACCTCGACTACCTGACCATGGACGAGGCCATCGCGCACAACACCCGCGGCCTGGGCATCTGGGAGTGGGCCAGCACCGACGCCGGCGTGGAGCCCGACGTGGTCCTGGCCTGCGCCGGGGACGTGCCCACGGCCGAGACCCTGGCCGCGGCCAAGCTGCTGCGCGAGCACCTGCCCGAGCTGCGGGTGCGGGTGGTCAACGTCGTGGACCTCATGCGCCTGCAGCCCGCCGAGGAGCACCCGCACGGGCTGCCGCACAGCGCCTTCGACGCGCTGTTCACCGTCGACAAGCCGGTGATCTTCGCCTTCCACGGCTACCCGTGGCTGATCCACCGGCTGACCTACCGCCGCAACGGCCACGCCAACCTGCACGTGCGCGGCTACAAGGAGGAGGGCACCACCACGACCCCCTTCGACATGGTGATGCTCAACGACCTCGACCGCTTCCACCTGGTCATGGACGTCATCGACCACGTCCCCGGGCTGGACGTGCGGGCCGCGCACCTGCGCCAGCGCATGCAGAACGAGCGGCTGCGCTGCCGCGCCTACACCCGCGAGCACGGCGACGACGCGCCCGACATCCGCGAATGGCGCTGGACGCCCTGACACCCGGCTCCGGGCCGCCCCGCCGGACGGGACGGCCCGGAGCCGCCGCGCATCAGCCGGTTGGGGCCGCCTCGTCCGCGCGCCCGGCCGCGTGGGCGCGCTGGGCCTCCTGGCGGGCGGCCTCGGCGCCCAGCGCGATCGGCGCCGCCAGCCACTCGTCGGCCAGCCCGAACGCGTCCACCAGCGTCTCGGCGTGCGGCCGCAGCTCCCGGCACAGCCGGTTGACCTCCTGGGTGACCGTCTTGGCGCGCGTGGCGGTCAGCCGCTCGTGCTCCAGGAACCAGGCGCGGTCCTCCTCGATCACCGACAGCACGTACAGGTCGCACACCTTGTCCAGCAGCGCCTTCGTGCCGCCCTCGGGGCAGCGGTCGATCCCGGCGACGAACGCCTCCAGCACGATCCGGTCGATGTGGGCCCGCCCGGCGGCCAGCACGTGGTCCTGGGCGTCGTTGAACACCGCGAACGCGTCGCCGCCGGCCGACGCCCTGCGCAGCCGCCTGGCCAGGCCGTCCAGGACGTGGCGCTCGCGGTCCTCCAGCACCTTCAGCTGCCAGCCCCGGTCGCGCAGGTCGGAGGCGTCGCCGCGCCCCGGCGCCGCGCTGACCAGCCGCTCGATCAGCGACCGCGCGGCCGTGCGCTCGATGACCGCGCCGAGGAACTGCCCGGCCGCGAACCGCGCCATGCCCATGGGGTCCAGGTCGCCGAACTCCTGGCGGTAGTTGGTCAGCAGGCCCTTGGCCACCAGCTGCAGCAGCACCGTGTTGTCGCCCTCGAAGGTGGTGAACACGTCGGTGTCGGCCTTGAGCTGGGGCAGCCGGTTCTCGGCCAGGTAGCCCGCGCCGCCGCACGCCTCCCGGCAGGTCTGGATCGTGCGGGTGGCGTGCCAGGTGGCCACGGCCTTGAGCCCGGCCGCGCGCGCCTCCAGCTCCCGCTGCCCGTGCTCGTCGTGCAGGCCCTCGCCGCTGTGCCGGTCGTGCAGGGTGGAGACCAGCTCCTCCTGGGCGAAGTGCAGGGCGTAGGTGCGCGCCAGGGCGGGCAGCAGCCGGCGCTGGTGGGCGCGGTAGTCCAGCAGCCGCACCTCCTCGCCGGAGCCGGGGCGGTCGAACTGGCGGCGCGCCTCGGCGTACTTCACGGCGATGGCCAGCGCGGCCTTGGTGGCGCTTCCGGCGCCGCCGGCCACGCTGATGCGCCCGCGCACCAGGGTGCCCAGCATGGTGAAGAACCGCCGGTTGGGGCTCTCGATGGGGCTGGAGTAGGTGCCGTCGGGGGCGACGTCGCCGTAGCGGTTGAGCAGGGCCTCGCGCGGCACGCGCACCCGGTCGAACCACAGCCGCCCGTTGTCCACCCCGTTGAGGCCGGCCTTGGGGCCGCAGTCCTCGATGCGGACCCCGGGCAGGGGGCGGCCCCCGGCGTCGCGGATCGGCACCAGCAGGGCGTGCACGCCGTGGCCCTCGCCCCGGGTGCGCAGCTGGGCGAACACCACCGCGTAGCGGCCGTCGCGGGCGGCGTTGCCGATGTAGTCCTTGCGCGCGGCGTCGTCAGGGGTGGTGACCACGAACTCGCCGGTGGCGGGGTCGTACTCGGCGGTGGTGCGCAGCCGCTGGACGTCGGAGCCGTGCCCGGTCTCGGTCATGGCGAAGCAGCCGGGGATCTCCAGCGACATGATCCCCGGCAGGAACTCGGCGTGGTGGCGCTCGGTGCCCAGGGCCTGCACGGCGCCGCCGAACAGCCCCCACTGCACGCCCACCTTCACCATGAGCGACAGGTCGCACACCAGCATCTCGAAGGCCACCACCGAGCCGCCGACGTCGTCGGCGCCGCCGTGGTCGCCGGAGAAGCCGTAGGACGACATCTCGGTGGCCGCGATCTCCTTGAGCTGGCCGAGCACGCGCTCGCGGTGCTCCTCCACGCCCAGGCCGAACACCGGGCGGAACCGCTCGCCCCGCAGGTGGCGGCGGGCCAGGTCGCGGATGTGCGCCCAGCGGCCGTCCAGCAGCCGGCGCAGGTCGGCCGGATCCGCGGACGGCAGGTCGGGTGACGTCATGCCGGGTACCCCCTTGTGTGGTTTCCTGCACCGTCGTATCACTTGCATCGGGTCCGGGCGCACCGGGGCACGCGGACCCCGCCGGGGGAGCGGGCGCCCGAAGCCCGCGCCCGACCGCTGCCCGGGCGAAGGCCGGTCTACCGCGCGGCGCCGGGCGCCGCCGCGCGCCCGGGGTGGGAAAGAGGACGACATGGCATCCCAGGAGCGGCCCGAGGTGCGTGAGGCGCACCCCGGCGACATCGAGGCGATCGTGGCGCTGGCCGAGGAGCGGCGCGCCGCCTACCGGCCGCACGCGCCGGGGTTCTGGGACCCCGCGCCCGACGCGCGCGACCGCCACCGCGCGCGGGTGGCCCGCCTGGTGGCCGACCCGCGGGCGCTGGTCCTGGCGGCCCGGCGCGGCCCCCGCCTCAGCGGCTGCCTGCTGGCCGTCCCGGGGCCCTCCGCCGAGGTCTACGCGCCCGGCGGGCCCCTGGCCTACGTCGAGGACTTCTGGGTGGCCGACCCCCGCGACTGGTGGGTCAGCGGCACCGCGCTGGTCGAGGCGGCCCGGCCGCGCCTGGCCGCGCGGGGCGCGGTGCGCATGGTGGTGGAGAGCGGCGGCCACGACACGCACAAGCGGGCGTTCCTGTGGCGCTCGGGCCTGTCCCTGGCCTCGGAGTGGTACCAGGCGCCCCTGGCCTGAGCCCGAGCGCGGGCGGGGCCCGGGTAAGGCGCGGCCCACGGCCGCCCCGTGTTCGCGTCGGCGCCGGGTGAATTTCCCGCCGCGTTCGCGCCGCCGTGCCGCCCGGGGGGTTCGGCGGCGGCCGGTACCGGGCAGGGGTAGAGCTACGTCAGCTCCGCCGAGCGAGGAGACGGCCTTGAGCTACCTCACCGAGTCCGACGTGCACGACTACATCAACGGCGTCTGCTTCAAGACCGGGCCGCCCGGCCGCGTCGGCGCCGAAGCCGAATGGCTGGTCACCGACCCCGCCCGCCCAGGCGCACCCGTTCCCATCCGCACCGTCTCGACCGCCGTCGCCCAGGCCGGGCCGCCGCCCGGCGGGAGCGCCGTCACCTTCGAACCCGGAGGGCAGCTTGAGCTGAGCTCGCCGCCCCTCCCCGGCCCCGGGGCCGCCTACGCCGCCCTCGCCGCCGACACCGACCACATCGCCCGCCACCTGAGCGCCGCCGGCCTGCGCCTGGTGGGGGTCGGCCTGGACCCCCGGCGCCCGCCCGTGCGCCAGCTCGCCCAGCCGCGCTACGCCGCCATGGAGCGCTACTTCGACTCCGCCGGGTGCGCCACCGGCCGCCTGATGATGTGCAGCACCGCGTCACTTCAGGTGTGCCTGGACATCGGCGCCGACGCCGCCGACGCCGCACGGCGCTGGCGGCTGGCCCACCGGCTGGGGCCGCTCCTGGTGGCGGCCTTCGCCAACTCCCCGGTCCACCGGGGCCGCGCCACCGGCTGGCGCTCCAGCCGGTGGGCGGTGTGGGAGGGCATCGACCCCTCCCGCACCCGCGCGCCGGGCCGCGGCGACCCGGTCGCCGCCTGGACCGCCTACGCGCTGCGGGCGCGGCTGATGACCATCCGGGCCGACCACGGGCCCTGGGAGGTCGACCCCGGGCTGGCGTTCGGCGACTGGCTGGCGTGCCGCCACCGCCGCCGGCCCACCCGCGAGGACCTCGCCTACCACCTCAGCACGCTGTTCCCGCCGGTGCGCCCGCGCGGCTGGCTGGAGCTGCGGATGATCGACGCCCTGCCCGCGCGCTGGCTGGCGGTGCCCATCGCCGTGGCCGCCGCGCTGCTCGACGACCCCGCGGCGGCCGACACCGCCGCCGAGGCCACCGAGCGGCTGGGCGGCGGCGCCGGGCTGTGGCGGCGCGCCGCCGCCCTGGCCCTGGCAGACCCCGAGCTGGCCGCCTGCGCCCGCACCTGCTTCGCCGCCGCGAGCGCGGCGCTGGAGCGCATGGACGAGGCCGGCCTGGCGGGCGCGGTGGAGGACTACCGGGAGCGCTTCGTGGAGCGCGGCCGCTGCCCCGCCGACCTGCACCACCTGGCGCCGGCGGCCTGACCGCCGGAGCGCCGGCCGCGCGAGGCCCGCGGGCCCGGACCCGCCGCTCCCGCGGCGCCCCGCCCGCACCCCGAGACCCGGCACCGCCGCGCCCGCAGCGCGCCGCGGCGGAAGAGGAGGAGACCACATGACCCGGCCCACGCCCGAACCCGCCCGCCCGCCGGCCGTCGCCGACGGCGCCGCCGGCGAGCGGCTGCGCACCCGCATCGCCGCCGAACTCGACCACGGGCGCCGCCGCAGCGTCGCCCTCACCCTGGAGGCCCTGGACGAGGACGAGCTGCTGGCCCAGCACTCGCCGCTGATGTCGCCGCTGGTGTGGGACCTCGCCCACGTCGGCAACTACGAGGAGCAGTGGCTGGTGCGCGCCGCCGCCGGAGGCGAGGCGCTGCGGCCCGACATCGACGTCCTCTACGACGCCTTCGAGAACCCGCGCGCCGAGCGCGTCAGCCTCCCGCTGCTCACCCCGCGCGAGGCCCGCGACTACAACGCGCGGGTGCGCGCCCGGGTGCTCGACGCCCTGGAGCGCGCCCGGTTCGACTCCGGCGCCCCGCTGCTCGACGGCGGGTTCGTCTACCACATGGTGATCCAGCACGAGCACCAGCACGACGAGACCATGCTGGCCACCCACCAGCTGCGGCGCGGCCGCCCCGTGCTGCCCGGCCTCACCGCGCCGCCGCCCCGGCCCGCCCCCGACACCCGCCGCCCGGCCGAGGTGCTGGTCGAGGCCGGGCCCTTCACCATGGGCACCGACGACGACCCCTGGGCCTATGACAACGAGCGGCCCGCCCACACCGTCGACCTGCCCGCCTTCCGCATCGACACCGCCGCCGTGACCAACGCCGCCCACCTGGACTTCATCGCCGACGGCGGCTACGACGACCCCCGCTGGTGGAGCCCGCGGGGCTGGGAGTGGCGCACCCGCTCGGGCAAGCGCGCCCCCGCCTTCTGGATCCGCGACACCGGCGGCGGCTGGCTGCGCCGACGCATGGGCCGCGTGGAGCCGCTGCCGCCCGAGGAGCCGGTGCAGCACGTGTGCTACTACGAGGCCGAGGCGCACGCCCGCTGGGCGGGCAAGCGGCTGCCCACCGAGGCCGAGTGGGAGAAGGCGGCGCGCCACGACCCCGCCACCGGCGCCTCCCGCCGCCACCCATGGGGCGACGCCGATCCCGCCCCGCGCCACGCCAACCTGGGCCAGCGCCTGCTGCGCCCCGCCCCGGCCGGGGCCTTCCCCGACGGCGCGGCGCCCTGCGGCGCGCTGCAGATGCTCGGCGACGTGTGGGAGTGGACCGCCACCGACTTCACCGGCTACCCGGGCTTTGCCGCGTTCCCCTACCGGGAGTACTCCGAGGTGTTCTTCGGCGGCGACTACAAGGTGCTGCGCGGCGGCTCCTGGGCCACCCACCCCACCGCCGTCCGCGCCACGTTCCGCAACTGGGACCACCCCATCCGCCGGCAGATCTTCAGCGGGTTCCGGTGCGCGCGCGACGCCGACCCCGACGAGGGCGGGCGCCGCGGAGGCGGCCGGTGAGGGCCGTCCGCCGCACCCGCGACGGGGCGCGCCGGCGGGTACGGGAGGCGGCCGCCTGATGTGCCGCCACCTCGCCTACCTCGGCGCCCCCCGCACGCTGCACGACCTGGTCTACGCATCGCCCGCCTCGCTGCTCACCCAGTCCTACGCGCCGCGCGAGCAGCGCCACGGCACCGTCAACGCCGACGGGTTCGGCGTGGGCTGGTACGTCCCGGGCCGCACCGGCCCGCTGCGCTACCGGCGGGCCATGCCGATCTGGGCCGACGCCTCCTTCGCCGACGCAGCCCAGGCGCTCACCACCACGTGCCTGGTCGCCGCCGTGCGCGACGCGACGCCCGGCTTCGGCACCGACGAGTCATGCGCCCAGCCGTTCCGCGCCGACAGCCGGCTGTTCTCCCACAACGGCGCGGCGGCCGACCACGAGGAGCTGGCCGCGCGGCTGGGCCACCCGCTGCCGCGCGGCGTGCTCGACGCCCGCACCCCCGTGGACTCCGCGCCGCTGTTCGCCGCCGCCGTGCGGCTGTGGCGGGCGGGGGAGGAGCTGGGCGCGGCGCTGGCCCGCGTGGCGCGCGAGGCCCGCGCCTGCTCCGCCGGGCGCTACAACCTGCTGGCCGCCGACGGCCGCCGCCTGGCCGCCACCGCCGCAGGCGACACCCTCTACGTCCGCCACGGCTGCGGCGGCGTGTGGCTGGCCTCCGAACCCCTCGACGACGACCCCGCCTGGCGGCGGGTGCCCGACCGGACCCTGGTCACCGCCGACCGGGACGGATACCGCCTGACCGGCATCAGCGCGGTCGACTGAGCAACGGGGGAGCCGATGCTGCGCATCGACCAGTACCTGACAACCGACGACTTGGCCAAGGCCCTGCGCCGCGACGTCGCCGAGGGCCTGGGCTCGCGGCCGCGGTCGCTGCCGCCCAAGTGGTTCTACGACGAGCGCGGCAGCGCGCTGTTCGAGGAGATCACCCGGCTGGCGGAGTACTACCCCACGCGCGCCGAGCGGGCCATCCTGCTGGGCCACGCCCCCGAGATCGCCCGCGCCTCGGGCGCCGACACCCTGGTGGAGCTGGGCGCGGGCTCGGGCGAGAAGACCCGGCTGCTGCTGGACGCGCTGCGCGCCGCCGGGACACTGCGCCGGTTCGTGCCCGTCGACGTCAGCGGCGCGTTCCTGCGGGAGTCGGCCGCCGCGATCGGCGCGGGCTACCCCGGCCTGGAGGTCCACGCCGTGGTCGCCGACTTCGAGCGCCACCTGCACCTGCTGCCCTCCGGCGGCCGCCGCGCCGTCGCGGTCCTGGGCTCCACCTTGGGCAACCAGCCGCCGGACCGCCGCGCGGCCTTCCTCGCCGACCTGCGCGAGGGGTTCGCCGAGGGCGACACCCTGCTGCTGGGGCTGGACCTGGTGAAGGACCCCGCCCGGCTGGTGGCCGCCTACGACGACGCGCGCGGGGTCACCGCCGAGTTCAACCGCAACGTGCTGCGCGTCCTCAACCGCGAACTCGACGCCGACCTGCGCCCGGAGGGGTTCGACCACGTGGCGGTGTGGGACCCCCGCGCGGAGTGGATCGAGATGCGGCTGCGCGCCCGCTCGGCGCAGCGTGCGCGCGTGCGCGCCATCGGCCTGGAGGTCGACTTCGCGGCGGGCGAGGAGGTCCGCACCGAGATCTCGGCGAAGTTCCGCCGCGAGGGGATCGCGGCGGAACTTCGCCGGGCCGGGTTCGGCCTGGAGCACTGGTGGACCGACCCCGCCGGGGACTTCGCGCTGCTGCTGGCGCGCCCCTGAGCGGCGGCGGGCGCGCCGCTTCGGGGCGCGGCGCGCCCGCCCGGCCACCCGGCACCGCCGCCGGCGCGGCTCCGGTACGGTAATCCCCGTGATCAAGGTAGGAGTGTTCGGCGCCCAGGGGCGCATGGGGTCCGAAGTCGTCAAGGCGGTCCAGGGGGCCGGCGACACCGAGCTGGTGGCCGGCGTCGACACCGCCGAGGAGCGCGACGCCGTGCGCGGCGCCGACGTCGTCGTGGACTTCACCCACCCCGACGCGGTCATGGACAACCTGCGCTGGCTCATCGAGAACCGGGTGCACGCCGTGGTGGGCACCACCGGCTTCGACGACGCCCGTCTGGACCGGGTGCGCGAGCTGCTGGCCGCCAACCCCGGCGCCAACGTCCTCATCGCGCCCAACTTCGGCATCGCCGCCGTGCTGATGATGTCCTTCGCCGCCAAGGCCGCGCCCTACTTCGAGTCCACCGAGATCATCGAACTGCACCACCCCAACAAGGCCGACGCCCCCAGCGGCACCGCCTCCCGCACTGCCGAACTCGTGGCCGCCGCCCGCGAGCGCGCGGGATCGGCGCCGATGCCCGACGCCACCACCGCCGAGGTCCCCGGGGCGCGCGGCGCCGACGTGGCGGGCGTGCGGGTGCACGCCCTGCGCATCACCGGGATGATCGCCCACCAGGAGGTCGTGTTCGGCACGCACGGCGAGACCCTGCGCATCCGGCACGACTCCATGAACCGGGAGTCCTTCATGCCCGGCGTGCTGCTGGGAGTGCGCCGGGTGGCGGGCCTGCCCGACCGCCTCACGCTGGGCCTGGAGCCGCTGCTCGGCCTGGACTGAGCGGCCTGGGCCGCCCGCCGGGGCCCGCACGCCGCGCGCGGGCCCCGGCGGGCGCCGCCTCAGACCTCGAACCCCAGCAGCACGTAGACCTGCGCCGCCAGGACCGCGCCGACGATCGGCGCCACGATCGGCACCCAGGAGTAGGACCAGTCCGAGGACCCCTTGCCGGGGATGGGCAGCACCGCGTGGGCGATGCGCGGGCCCAGGTCGCGCGCCGGGTTGATGGCGTAGCCGGTGGGCCCGCCCAGGGACAGGCCGATCGCCAGGACGAGGAAGCCCACCAGCAGCGGCGCGAACCCGGTGCCGAACAGGTCCTGCAGCCCGCCGCCGCCGGCGCCGATCGGGTTCATGTTGGCGTTGATGCCCAGGATGCCGAAGATCAGCAGGAAGGTGCCGATCACCTCGGTGGCGAAGTTGGCGGCGATGCTGCGCACGGCGGGGATGGTGCTGAACACCCCCAGCTTGACCACCGGGTCCTCGGTGACCCGCCAGTGCGGCAGGTAGACCACCCAGGCCAGCACCGCGCCGAAGAACGCGCCCAGCAGTTGGGCCGCGATGTAGCCGGGCACCTGCGCCCAGCCCAGTTCGCCGATGGAGGCCATGGCGAAGGTGACCGCCGGGTTGATG
Source organism: Streptomonospora nanhaiensis (assembly GCF_013410565.1). NCBI lineage: Bacteria > Bacillati > Actinomycetota > Actinomycetes > Streptosporangiales > Nocardiopsidaceae > Streptomonospora > Streptomonospora nanhaiensis. Next base: position 2,033,390 of record NZ_JACCFO010000001.1, on the reverse strand, counting down.
TGCGCGCCGCTGTACTGGCCGACCACGTAGACGGCGACCGTCACGGCGAGGCCCCAGCCGAACGTGATGACGATCCAGCCGCTGCCCTCGGCCTTGGACCGCGCCAGGGTGACGCCGGCGACGACGCCGCAGCCCAGCAGCGTCAAAATCGCCGTTCCGACGAACTCGGCCAGGTAAACCATGCGGACCTCCACCGTGACGAGTGCTTCCCGGGGCCCGCACGGCCTCGGGGGTGCCCCGGCGCGCGGCGCCGGAACGGGGGGATTGCGGACGGTGTACGGCGATATGCGATGTGCAGGAAGTGTGATCCAGCTCTCTGATCGCTGTCAACCGCGAAGGTGACGATGCTTGGGTCAATCCGACGCAGTGCACATTTCCGAAGACAGAGACGGCCAAACCGGCGACTTCGCGCGCGCCGCCTCCGCGGACCCCGAGATCCGCCGCCCGAAGGGCGCTCGCGGTGCCGCGCCCGTAGGCCCCCCGACGCAACGGGGGCCGGGGCGCACGCCCCGGCCCCCGGCCGCCGCCGGGCGGCTACCCCAGCGCGCCCAGCGCCAGGCCCGCCGTGAACAGCACACCGAAGGCCAGTTGCAGCTTCCCGGTCTCGCCCAGCCCCAGGACGAGGTCGCGGCCGACCTGCCCGGTGACCACCCGGCGCACCGGCGGCACCGCCAGCGGCGCGGCCAGCAGCACCAGGGCGGCCCACCACCCGGCCGCCGCCGTGGCCAGCGCGGACACGAAGGCGGCCACGACGCACCCGACGTAGAGGCGGCGGGTGTTCCGCTCGCCCAGGCGCACCGCCAGGGTGTTCTTGCCGGTGGCGGCGTCGGTGTGGATGTCGCGCAGGTTGTTGATGACCAGCACCGAGCACGACAGCAGGCCCACCGGGACGGCGGCCACCCACCCCTGCCACGGGACGGCCTCCATCTGCACGAACACCGTGCCCACCACGGCGACCAGGCCGAAGAACACGAACACCGACACCTCGCCCAGGCCGTGGTAGCCGTAGGGGCGGCTGCCGCCGGTGTAGAACCAGGCGGCCACGATCGCCACCGCGCCCACCAGGACCAGCCACAGCGCCGTGGTGACCGCCAGCACCAGGCCCAGCACGGCCGCCACCGCGAAGCACACCCACGCCGCCGTGAACACCCGCCGCGGGGCCGCCAGGCGGGCCGCCGTCAGGCGGGTGGGGCCCACACGCCGCTCGTTGTCGGTGCCCCGGACGCCGTCGCTGTAGTCGTTGGCGTAGTTGACACCCACCTGCAGGGCCAGGGCGACACCCATCGCCAGCAGGGCCTTCCACCACACGGCGGAGCCCGCGCCGAGGGCGACCCCGGTGCCCACCGCAACCGGGACGATCGAATTGGGCAGGGTGCGCGGACGCGCCCCCGCGACCCATTCGCTGACCGTGGCCACGCGCTGGTCCTCTTTCCTCCGACGCCGCTGCCCCGGGCCTCGCTGCCCGGGACGCCCTCAACGGTAGCGCCGCCCGGGGGCGGGGCCGGGACCGGCCGCGCGGCGCCGCCCATCGGGCGGCCGGGTCACCCGCCGATCGCGGCGTGCAGGCGCACCATCGGCAGCGGCGCGCCCAGGTCGAGTTCGCGCGTGGCGCCGTCGGGGCGCCAGCCCGCCGCCTCGGCGAAGGAGCGCAGCGGGTTGGGCGGCTCCAGCACCCACAGCACCGCCAGCCCGAAGCCGTCGTCCACCAGGTGGTCCACCGCCGCGTTGAGCAGCCGGCTGCCGTGCCCGGCGCCGACGTGGTCGGGGTGCACGTGCAGCGCGTAGACCTCGGCGTCGGTCCCCGGCCAGCGGTCGGGGTCCTCGGCCGGGCCGACCGCGGCGAACCCCACCACCGCGCGGTGGTCGGTGGCCACCAGCAGCCGGTGCCGCGAGGTCGGCGGGGTCCGCACGGCCGCCAGCCACTGCTCGCGGAACCGGGCCGCGGCCTCCTGCCCGCCGATCTCGGCCAGGACGGCCTCGGGCAGCAGCGGGCCGTACATCGACCGCCAGGCCGCAACCTGGACGTCCACGACGGTGGGGATGTCCGCCTCGCGGGCGGACCTGACAAAGCGCTCTGTCGACACGGGGCGGCCCTATCCGCTCGATCCGCTGGTCACCTGCTCCTGGCCGCGCCCGCCGGGGCGCGGTGTGCCCTGCATGCTCCCAGGTGCGGCCCGCGGCGCCAAACGCCGCGCCGCGCGCGCCGGGCGGCAGGCGCCCCGCATGCCGCGCCCGCGCCCCTGAAGCGGTATCGGTGAGGACCCGGGAAATACCCGCAATGCGCCGGCGCGGCATGCGCGCGGTACCCGGGTCGTGGCAGCATCGAGGGCGTGAGCATCATCCTGAGAATCTTCATCAACGCCGTCGCCATCTGGGCGGCCGTCTTCCTGATCGAGGGGCTCGACGTCCAGACCGAGTCGCCCACCCAGACGATCCTCGTCTACGTCGCCCTCGGCGCGATCTTCGGCCTGGTCAACGCGGTCATCAAGCCCATCGTCAAAACGGTCGGCTGCGCGTTCTACGTCCTCACCCTCGGCCTGATCGCCCTGGTCGTCAACGCGCTGCTGCTCCTGCTCACCGCGTGGATCGCCGGTGCGCTGGACCTGCCGTTCACGATCGACGGCTTCTGGCCGGCGCTGCTGGGCGCCATCGTGGTCGCCGTCGTGAGCTGGCTGCTCAGCCTCCTGCTGCCGGGCGACAGCGACGACTAGCGCCGCCGGAGCCCGCCCGTGCGGCGGAGCGGCCGCGGCCGCTCCGCCGCCGCGCCCGGTCCGGGCGCGCGGGGCCCCTAGGACAGGAACGTGATGCACAGCGCCGCGACGGTGATCGCGAAGGCCATCACCACGGCGCTGTAGCCCAGCACCGCGCCCGCGCGCAGCCGCGTCAGCGCCAGCAGCGGCAGCGCCCAGAACGGCTGCACGCCGTTGGTGAGCTGGTCGCCCATGGCCACGGCCATCACGCCCACGCCCGTGTCCAGCCCCAGCTGCTGGGTCGCGCTGAGCACGATCGGGCCCTGCACCGCCCACTGCCCGCCGCCCGAGGGCACCGCCAGGTTCACCAGGCAGGCGCTCATCAGCGCCCAGAAGGGGTAGGTGAACGGCGTCGAGAACGACACGAACCACTCGGCGACCGCGGCCAGCAGCCCCGAGTGCTCCATGATCCCCATGATCCCGGCGTAGAAGGGGAACTGGACGATGACCGAGGACGCGTTGCGGGCGCCCTCGGCCGCGGCGGCGGCGTAGCCGGCCAGCGTGCCGTGCAGGGCCAGGCCCAGCATCAGGAACGTGAAGTTGAGCAGGTTGAGGTCCATGCCCACGATCCCGCTGCGCACCAGTTCGGGCACGAGGTAGACCAGGCCCGCCAGAACCACCGTGTACACCGGGATCCGGCTGTGCATGAGGCGCTCGGCCGGGGCCCGCCGCACGGGCTCCGCCGGGCGCGGGCCGCCCTGCCCGGCGCCCTCGCGGGCGGCTGTGTCCCTGGCGTCCCCGTCGTCCCCGTCGTCCCCGTCCTCCTCGGCGATCTCCTCGGCCTCCTCGGCGCGCGGGTGCATGCCCAGCACCAGCAGCGGCGCGCCGACGATCATCACCGCGAGGAACACCAGGTTGAACGGCTGGAACAGGGTCTCGGTCAGGGGCACCACCCCGATCTGGTCCTCCAGGAAGTGGCCGGGGGTGTTGACCAGCAGCGGGGCCGACCCCGACAGCCCGCTGTGCCAGACCATCAGGCCGGTGTAGCCGCCCGCGGCCAGCAGCGGGAAGTGCACCTTGATCCCGCGTTCGCGGCAGGAGCGCGCGACCTCCACGGCCAGCAGCGCGCCCGCGATGAGCCCCAGGCCCCAGTGGACGATCCCCAGCAGGGTGGCGCCGAGCGTGGTGAGGGCGTAGGCCGAGCGCGGTCCGCGCGGCAGGCGGGCCAGGGCGCGGATGCCGCGCCGCGCCGGGGGAGAGGACGCCAGCGCGTAGCCGGTCACCAGGACCAGCGACATCTGCATGGCGAACTCCAGCAGCCCCCAGAACCCGGCGTACCAGTCGTCGACGAGCGCGACGGGGCCGTGGTCGGTCAGGCCGAGGGCGAGCAGGTAGACCGCCACCGTCAGGGCGATGGCGAAGACGAAGGCGTCGGGGATCCAGCGGGTGCTGAACCCGGCCAGGGCGTTGCCGATCCGGCGCATCGGGCCCTCCAGGGGTGCGGGGGAGCGGGGGAGCGCGCGCCGGGGCGGCCGCGGGTGCGCCGCGGCGCGAAAACGCCGAGGTCACCCCGGTGCGCGCTGGAAGTGTGGTATGCGCCTCACTCGGGAGTCAAGATCACAACAACGCCGACCGGTGCCCCGCAGGACACGCCGGAACGGCCGGAAGGTGGCGCAAAGCCCGGAAAATCCGCTTCGACGGGGCCGCATGGGCGCAGGTGGGGTCCTGGCGCGGTACGTTTTCCCTATGTCAGGCAGCACTACACCGAGCGCTCCTTTCGGCCGGATGCTGACCGCAATGGTCACGCCGATGCGCGAGAACGGCGACGTCGACTACGACGGAGCCGCCCGACTCGCCACCTATCTGGTCGACGAGCAGCGCAATGACGGCCTCATCATCAGCGGCACCACGGGCGAGTCGCCGACCACCAGCGACGACGAGAAGGACCGGTTGCTGCGCGCCGTGCTGGAGGCGGTCGGCGACCGCGCCGTCGTCGTCGCCGGTGTGGGCACCAACGACACCCGGCACAGCATCCACCTCGCCGAGTCGGCCGCGCGCGCGGGCGCGCACGGGCTGCTCCTGGTGACCCCGTACTACAACAAGCCGCCCCAGGAGGGGCTGATCCGCCACTTCACGGCGATCGCCGACTCCACCGACCTGCCGGTGATGCTGTACGACATCCCCGGCCGCACCGGCACCCCGATCGCGTCGGAGACCCTCGTCCGCCTGGCCGAGCACCCGCGCATCGTCGCCAACAAGGACGCCAAGGACGACCTCGGCGCCAGCTCCTGGGTGATGGAGCGCACCGACCTCGCCTACTACTGCGGCACCGACATCCTCAACCTGCCGCTGCTGTCGGTGGGCGCCTCGGGATTCGTCAGCGTCGTGGGCCACATCGTCGGGGCCGACCTGCACGACATGATCGACGCCTACGAGTCCGGCGACGTCCACCGCGCGCTCGCCATCCACCGCCGCCTCACCCCCGTCTACACGGGCATCTTCCGCACCCAGGGGGTCATCACGACCAAGGCGGTGCTGAACATGTTCGGCCTGCCCGGCGGCCCCGTGCGCACGCCGCTGGCCGACGCCTCCATCGAACTCCAGGCGCTGCTGCGCGAGGACCTCGCGGCCGCCGGAGTCAAGGGACCCATCGGCCTCGCCCCCCACCAGGCCGTGCCCGCCAGCGTGGTGGGCGTGGAACGCCTGACGGAGGGATCCGCATGAGCCATCCGCACCCCGAACTCGGCCCGCCGCCGCCGCTGACCGCCGACACCCTGCGCGTGGTGCCGCTGGGCGGCCTCGGCGAGATCGGCCGCAACATGACCGTCTTCGAGTACGCGGGCAAGCTGCTGATCATCGACTGCGGGGTGCTCTTCCCCGAGGAGGAGCAGCCCGGGGTCGATCTCATCCTGCCCGACTTCGACTACATCCGGGACCGGCTCGACGACGTTGCGGCCCTCGTGCTCACCCACGGGCACGAGGACCACATCGGGGCTGTGCCGTTCCTGCTGCGCGAGCGCGCCGACATCCCGCTGGTGGGCTCGCGCCTGACCCTGGCGCTGCTGTCGGCCAAGCTCGGCGAGCACCGCATCAAGCCCGAGACCGTCCAGGTCGAGGAGGGCGACCGGCGCTCGTTCGGCCCCTTCGACCTGGAGTTCCTGGCGGTCAACCACTCCATACCCGACGCGCTGGCCGTGGCGGTGCGCACAGGTGCGGGCACCCTGCTGCACACCGGCGACTTCAAAATGGACCAGTTGCCGCTGGACGGCCGCCTCACCGACCTCGCCGGGTTCGCCCGCCTGGGCGCCGAGGGCGTCGACCTGCTGCTGGCCGACTCCACCAACGCCGAGGTCCCCGGGTTCGTCACCAGCGAGCGCGACATCTCGCCGGTCATCGACAAGGTCTTCGACGACGCCGGCCAGCGCATCATCGTGGCCTGCTTCGCCTCCCACGTGCACCGCGTCCAGCAGGTCCTGGACGCCGCCAAGGCCCACGGCCGCAAGGTCGCCTTCGTGGGCCGCTCCATGGTGCGCAACATGAACATCGCGCGCGACCTGGGCTACCTCACCGTGCCCGGCGACCTGCTGGTCGACGTCAAGAACCTCGACGACCTGCGCCCCGACGAGGCCGTGCTGGTCTCCACGGGCTCCCAGGGCGAGCCGATGTCGGCGCTGACCCGCATGGCCAACCGCGACCACCAGATCCGCATCGAGGAGGGCGACACCGTCCTGCTGGCGTCCTCGCTCATCCCCGGCAACGAGACCTCGGTCAACCGGGTCATCAACGGGCTGACCCGGTGGGGCGCCAAGGTCGTGCACAAGGGCAACGCGCTGGTGCACGTCTCGGGCCACGCCTCGGCCGGCGAGCTGCTCTACGTCCACAACATGGTGCGCCCGCGCAACTTCATGCCGGTCCACGGCGAGTGGCGGCACATGCGCGCCCACGCCAACATCGCCGCCCTCACCGGCCTGGAGCGCGACCGCATCGTGCTGGCCGAGGACGGCGTGGTGGTCGACCTGCACAAGGGCCGCGCCCGCATCACCGGCAAGGTCCAGGCCGGCTACGTCTACGTCGACGGCGCCTCGGTGGGCGACGTCACCGAGTCCGCGCTCAAGGACCGCCGCATCCTCGGCGAGGAGGGGTTCATCTCGGTCATCGTGGCCGTGGACTCCACCTCCGGCAAGATCGTCGGCGAGCCCGAGATCCACACGCGGGGCGCGGGCATCGACGCCGACGCCTACGACGAGGTCATCCCCAAGATCCAGGAGTCCCTGGAGCGGGCCGCCTCCGACGGCATCACCGACCCCACCCAGCTGCGCCAGCTGGTGCGGCGCGGGGTGGGCCGCTGGGTCAACGAGACCTACCGGCGCCGGCCGATGATCGTCCCGGTGATCGTCGAGATCTAGCCCGCGCCCCGGGCCGGCGGCGCGCCGGGGCGCCGCCGTGCCCGACACGCCGGGGCGGGCCTGCTCGGCGGCCGTGCCGCACCCTAGTAGGGTGCCCACCATGGCCACCCGTGCGCCCAAGACCCCTCAAGGATCCGGCGGCGGCGCGTCCCGGGGCGGCGGCTCCGGCCGGAAGAAGGCGCCGGCCCGCCGTCCCTCCGGCTCCTCCGCCCAGCGCGGCCGTGCCCCCGCGGCCAAGCGCCCCGCCCCCTCCCGGGCCGGCGCCGCCTCCGAGGGCCCCATCGCCCTGCTGTTCGTGTGGATCGGCCGGGTGCTGCTGCTGGTGTGGCGGCTGCTCGCGCACACCGTGGGGGGCTTGGCGCGCGCCGCCGGCCGCAGCGCCCGCGACCTCGACCCCGACCTCCGCCGCGACGGCTTCGGCCTGGTGCTGCTCGCGCTGGGCCTGCTGATCGCCGCCGCCGTGTGGTGGGACACCGAGGGCCCGCTGCCGCGCCTCACCCGCCTGGTCGTGGTCGGCGCGTTCGGCACCTTCTCGCCCGTGCTGCCGCTGCTGTTCCTGCCGTTCGCCTGGCGGCTGATGCGCACCCCCGGCACCGGCCAGACCGACGTGGGCCGGCTGTTCATCGGCGCCGCCTCGCTGCTGGTGGGCCTGCTCGGGCTCATCCACATCGGCCACGGCATCCCCTGGCCGGCCGAGGACCCCCAGGCGGTGCGCGAGGCCGGCGGGATCATCGGGTTCGCCGCCTCCGGGCCGCTGAGCCTGCTGGTCACCCCCTGGGTCACCGGCGTGCTGCTGGCCATGCTGCTGATCTTCGGGCTGCTGGTGGTCACCGCCACCCCCGTCTACCGCATCCCCGAGCGGCTGCGGCAGCTCTTCGGCGGCCTCATGGAGCCCGACTCCGGCCCGCACGCCGGTGTGGACATCCTCAACCCGCCCGCCGAGGACGACACGCCCAAGCCCCGGCGGCGCCGCAAACCGCGCCCGGCGCCCGCGGACGCCGAGGCCGACACCGGGGTCGCCGGCGACCACGAGCGCCCCTACGACACCCCCGTGGTGGCCGCCGCCGAGGCCGCCCCCGCGCCGCCCCCGCCTGACCCCACCCCGCCGCCGGAGTCCGCCGAGCAGCTCTCGATCCCGCCGCGCGTGGTCGACGGCGACTACGAGCTGCCCGCCTCCACCATGCTCAAGCCCGGCACGCCGCCCAAGCCGCGCACCAAGGCCAACGACACCGTCGTCGAGGCGCTCACCGGGGTGCTGGAGCAGTTCAACATCGACGCCGAGGTCACCGGGTTCACCCGCGGCCCCACGGTCACCCGCTACGAGATCGAGCTGGGACCGGCCGTGAAGGTCGAGAAGGTCACCGCGCTCACCAAGAACATCTCGCTGGCGGTCAAGAGCGCCGACGTGCGCATCCAGTCGCCCATTCCCGGCAAGTCCGCCATCGGCGTGGAGATCCCCAACGCCGACAAGGACATCGTCAGCCTCGGCGACGTGCTGCGCTCGGCCCCGGCCACCTCCGACGACCACCCCATGCTCGTGGGCCTGGGCAAGGACATCGAGGGCTCCACCGTGGTGGCCAACCTCGCCAAGATGCCCCACGTGCTGGTGGCCGGCGCCACCGGCGCGGGCAAGTCGACCTGCATCAACGGGCTCATCACCTCGATCATGATGCGGGCCACCCCCGACGAGGTCCGCCTCATCCTGGTCGACCCCAAGCGGGTCGAGCTGACGATGTACGAGGGCATCCCCCACCTCATCACGCCGATCATCACCAGCCCCAAGAAGGCCGCCGACGCGCTCCAGTGGGTCGTGGGCGAGATGGACCGCCGCTACGACGACCTCGCCGCCTCGGGCTTCCGGCACATCGACGACTTCAACGCCGCCGTGCGCGCCGGCGAGCTGAAGGCCCCGCCCGGCAGCGAGCGGGTCTACGAGCCCTACCCCTACCTGCTGGTGATCGTCGACGAGCTGGCCGACCTGATGATGGTGGCGCCGCGCGACGTCGAGGACGCGATCGTGCGCATCACCCAGCTGGCCCGCGCCGCGGGCATCCACCTGGTGCTGGCCACCCAGCGGCCCAGCGTCGACGTGGTCACCGGCCTGATCAAGGCCAACGTGCCCTCGCGGCTGGCGTTCGCCACCTCCAGCCTCTCCGACAGCCGCGTCATCCTCGACCAGCCCGGCGCCGAGAAGCTGGTCGGCAAGGGCGACGCGCTGTTCCTGCCGATGGGCGCGGGCAAGCCCATCCGGCTGCAGAACGCCTGGGTCACCGAGAAGGAGATCCGGGCCATCGTCGAGCACTGCAAGAAGCAGGCCGAGCCCACCTACCGCGAGGACGTCGGCACCGCCGAGGCCAAGAAGAAGGAGATCGACGAGGAGGTCGGCGAGGACCTGGACCTGCTGCTGCAGGCCATCGAGCTGGTGGTCACCACCCAGTTCGGCTCCACGTCGATGCTGCAGCGCAAGCTGCGCGTGGGCTTCGCCAAGGCCGGGCGGCTGATGGACCTCATGGAGAGCCGCGACGTGGTCGGCCCCAGCGAGGGCTCCAAGGCGCGCGACGTGCTGGTCAAGCCCGAGGACCTGCCCGGCGTGCTCGCCGAGGTGCGCGGGGCCCAGGGCTGAGGCCGGTGGCGCGGGCGGACCCTCCGGCGCCGCGCCGGGGGCTCCGCGATTTCGCCCGGTTTGCCGTGTGCTCGGCCGCGTTGCCGGTGTTAATGGCGTTGACCGAGTTTTCACCGGTTCATGGGGTGTGGCGCGGTGCCCTTTTCGGCAGAGGCACCCACAGTGGTTGAAGACCTACTCTGCGGTGCCAGCGGCGGAGGTCCGCGCGCCGGGGTTCGCCCGGCCGTGCCTGCGGCGTCCGGCCCCGCGGCCTACCCCCACCCTGGGAAGGGGCGGATATGACGACGATCGGCCAGACCCTCGCCGCTGCCCGCGAAGACCTCGGGTACTCCCTCGCCGATCTGAGCGCGCGGACCTGCATCCGGCAGCCGGTGCTCGCGGGGATGGAGGGCGACGACTTCCGCGTCTGCGGCGGCGACTTCTACGCGCGCGGGCACATCCGGTCGGTGTGCCGCGAACTCGGGCTCGACCCCGGCCCGCTGATCGAGGAGTTCGACCGCGAGCACGCCCGCGGCTCCATGGCCCCCGCGTTCACCGGCGCGCCCGTGACGACCGGCACGGTGCACCCCACCGGGCGGTCCTCGGCGGCCGGAGACGCCGCCGAGGAGCGCGCCAAGGAGGGCGCCCGCGAGCGCGCCGAGGAGCGCGCCGCACCCGCCGCCGAGGCGCCGACGGCCGCGCCCCAGGCCGCGGTGCCCGCCCCGCGCGGCCCTCGGGACACCGAGGCCGCCGTCGCGGCCTCCGGCGCCGGGCGGGCCCGCCGGGGCGCCGCGGGCGGCGACGGCGGCGCGGCGGAGCCGGGCGCGGCGCCGCACCCCGCCCCCGCCCGAGCCGCCGGCTCCGCCGCACCGCGGCCCGACTCCGCCGGCCCCGCCGAGGCCGGCGCGCCGGCCGCCGAGGACGCCCCGCGCCGCCGCCGGGGCGGCCGGATCCTCGCGCTGCCCGCCGCCGTCGCCGCCGCCGCACGCCGCTCCTGGCCGCTGCTGGTGGTGGCCGCCCTGGCCGGGGCCGCGATCTTCGCGGCCGTGCGCGCCTGGCCCGACGAGGACTCCCGCGAGCGCGCGGCCGGGGCCGTCGTCGCCCGCCCCGGCGGCCAGGCCGCGGCGGCGCAGGGCCGCGCCGGCGGCCTCAGCGCGGTCGTGGCCGCCGAGCGCAAGGCCGAGGAGGTCCGCCTCACCCTCGCCGCCACCGACCGCGTGTGGGTGCGCGTCACCGGCCCCGACGGCCGCGACCACTTCACCGGGATCATGGAGCGGGGCCACGTGCGGACCTTCGCCCACCCCGACGAGCTGCGGCTGCACGCGGGCCGGGCCTCGGCGCTGCACGTCCGGGTGAACGGCGAGGACCGGGGCCCGCTGGGCGACACCGGCCGGGTGGCCGACGTCCGCTACGCGGCCGTCGACCTGGTCTGACGGCGGCGGGGGCGCCGGCCGCCCCCGCCGCCGGCCCCCGCGGGCCCGGCGGAGGCGCCGGCCGGGCCCAAGCCCTCGGGCCGAGGTTCTACCCTGGTAAGGGCGCGGCACCCCGCCGTACCACGCGCCCCGATCTCCTCAAGCCCCTTGGAAGCCATGTCATCGCGCCGTAAAGTCTCACTCGTCACCCTCGGCTGCGCCCGCAACGAAGTCGACTCCGAAGAGCTGGCCGGCCGGCTCGCCGCCGGCGGCTGGGACCTCGTCGACGGCGAGGGCGGTGAGAAGGCCGACGTCGTGGTGGTCAACACCTGCGGGTTCATCGACGCCGCCAAGCAGGACTCCATCGAGGCCCTGCTCAGCTCCGCCGAGGACGGCACCAAGGTCGTGGCCGCCGGGTGCATGGCCGAGCGCTACGGCTCGGAGCTGGCCAAGGCCCTGCCCGAGGCCCAGGTCATCGGGTTCGACGACTACACCCACATCTCCGAGCGGCTGGACGACGTCCTCAACGGCCGCCCGCTCACCCCCCACGACCCGCGCGACCGCCGCACCCTGCTGCCGATCTCGCCGGTGGAGCGCCGCGGCGGCCACGGCACCCACGTGCCCGGCCACGCCGCCATCGAGCCGCTGCCCGAGGGCGTGGCGCCCGCCTCGAGCCCGCGCGTGCCGCGCCGCCGCCTCACCGGCGGCCCCGTGGCCAACCTGAAGATCGCCTCGGGCTGCGACCGCCGCTGCACCTTCTGCGCCATCCCCGCCTTCCGCGGCGCCTACATCTCGCGCCACCCCGACGACGTCGTGCGCGAGGCCGAGTGGCTGGCCGGACAGGGCGTGCGCGAACTGTTCCTCGTCAGTGAGAACTCCACCTCCTACGGCAAGGACCTGGGCGACCTGCGCGCCCTGGAGAAGCTGCTGCCGCGCCTGGCCGGGGTCGAGGGCATCGAGCGGGTGCGCGTCAGCTACCTCCAGCCCGCCGAGACCCGGCCCGGCCTGGTGGAGGTCCTCACCGGCACCCCCGGCGTGGTGCCCTACTTCGACCTGTCGTTCCAGCACGCCAGCGGCCCGCTGCTGCGCCGGATGCGCCGCTTCGGCGACCGCGAGCGGTTCCTGGAGCTGCTGGCGACCGTGCGCGCGGCGGCTCCCGAGGCGGGTGTTCGCTCCAACTTCATCGTCGGTTTCCCCGGAGAGACCGAGCAGGACTACGCCGAACTGGTGGCGTTCCTGGAGGAGGCCCGGCTCGACGCCATCGGCGTCTTCGGCTACTCCGACGAGGAGGGCACCGAGGCGGCCACCTACTCCGGCAAGCTCCCCGAGGACACCGTCGGCGAGCGGGTCGACCGGCTCAACCGGCTAGCGGAGGAACTCATGGCGCAACGATCCGAGGAGCGCGTCGGCTCCACGGTCGACGTCCTCATCGAGACCGACCTGGGCGGCGGCGCCTACGAGGGCCGCGCCGCCCACCAGGCCCCCGAGGTCGACGGCAGCACCGTGGTGCACGGCAGCGGCCTGCGCGTGGGCGACATCGTGCCGGCCACGGTCACCGAGGCGCTGGGCGCCGACCTGGTCGCCGAGGCCGCCGCCGACCGTGCGGAGGCGCGATGAGCACCGGCGAGCCCGCGCCGGCGCCCCCGCCCGTCCCGCTGTGGAACATCGCCAACATCCTGACCATCACCCGGCTGGTGATGGTGCCGCTGTTCGTGGTGTTCATGTTCCTGGAGCACCCCGCCTGGCGGTTCGCGGCCTTCGCGGTGTTCGTGGTGGCCGCCATCACCGACCGCGTCGACGGCGAGATCGCCCGGCGGCGCAACCTCGTCACCGACTTCGGCAAGATCGCCGACCCCATCGCCGACAAGGCCCTCACCGGCGCCGCGCTGGTCGTGCTCTCCCTGCTGGGTGAGCTGTGGTGGTGGGTGACCATCGCGATCCTGGTGCGCGAGTGGGGCGTGACCGCGCTGCGGTTCGCGGTGATCCGCCACGGCGTGATCCCGGCCAGCCGCGGCGGCAAGCTCAAGACCGTGCTGCAGGTCGTGGCGATCTCTGTCTACCTGTTCCCGCTGCCCGAGCCGCTGACCGTCGTGGCCCACGTGGTCATGGCCGCCGCGCTGGTGGTCACCCTGTGGACCGGCGGCGACTACGTGGTGCAGGCGCTGCGGCTGCGCCGCCGCGACCACACCCCCGGACCGGCGGCCTAGGTGGACGCTCCCCGGCCCACCGGTCCCGGTGTCGCGGCCGCAGCGGCGGCGCACCGCGCGCTCGCCGCGCTCGCCGCGCTCGGCGCCACCGCGGCCACCGCCGAGTCGCTCACCGGCGGACTGATCGGCGCCACCCTCACCGCGGTGCCCGGCGCCTCGGCCACCTACCGGGGCGGGGTGGTGGCCTACGCCACCGACCTCAAGGCCGCCCTGCTGGGGGTGCCGCGCGACCTGCTGGAGGCGCACGGCGCCGTGCACCCCGAGGTCGCGGCGGCCATGGCCGAGGGAGCCCGGCTAAACCTCGCGGCCACATTCGGCCTCGCCGTCACCGGGGTGGCCGGGCCCGAGCCGCAGGACGGGCGGGCCGTGGGCACCGTGTTCGCGGCGGTCGCCGGTCCCGGCGGCAGCGGACGGGTGTGCGAACTGCGTCTCACCGGCGACCGGGCGGCCATCCGCTACTCCACCACTGAACAGGCCCTTTCCCTCCTGGCCGCCGAGGTGGCGGTCATCACGGGCAAATAACGGCCCCACCGCCGTTCCAACCGGGGTTTCCGGGGAACAAACCGACACCAAGATCGTGTTACCCCTCCAGCGAACAGCACGGCGTGAGGTGCGACGATCGGGCCTAGGACAGGTACGGTGTTTTTTATGAAGGTCGCTACCGGTGGGAGGGAGCGCGAATGATGGTCCTGCTTCGTCACCTACTTGGTGACGTGCTACGGCGGCTTCGGCAGCGACAGGGCCGCACCCTCCGCGAGGTGTCGGCCGATGCTCGGGTTTCGTTGGGGTACTTGTCCGAGGTCGAGCGCGGGCAGAAGGAGGCGTCCTCCGAGCTGCTCTCCTCGATCTGCGGCGCCCTGGGCGTTCCGCTCTCTCAGGTGCTGCGTGAGGTCGCCGACCAGCTCGCTCTCGCCGAACTGCAGGAGGCCGCGCTGCTCAGCGGATCGGTTCCGGCCGACTCCGTGCCCTCCCCCGACCGCCTGGGTATCGACTCGGTGCCCGACCGCGTTCCCGACGTCGTGGACATGGTGGGCGTGTAGCACCGCCCGCCGCCCGGCACACCCTGCTCCAACACCGGCCCGCCGCCCCGCGGGCCGCATACACACGGCGACGACGCCGGCCGCTCAACTACCCCGAGCGGCCGGCGCCGCGCTTTTCCGGCGCGGCGGCCGGCCCGGCGCCGCGCCCCCGGTGCGGCCGCCCGGCCCCCGCCGCCCGTGTTTCCCGCCCGTTATGTCGGGCAGGTGACCCCTGGAAACGCAAACGGCACATCGGGGGATGAACGTTATGCAGAAGATCCACGGACCGCTTGACGACAACGCCCGGAAGACCACCGGTGAGGCGCTGCAGGGCGCCGTGGTCGACCTGATCGACCTGTCCCTGCTGGCCAAGCAGGCGCACTGGAACGTCATCGGGCGCTCGTTCCGGTCGGTGCACCTTCAGCTCGACGAACTGGTCGAGGTGGCGCGCAACCACACCGACGTGCTCGCCGAGCGCGCGGTCGCCATCGGCGTCAACCCCGACGGGCGCTCCACGAAGGTCGCCGCCGACACCCAGATCTCCCAGCCGGACCCCGGCTACCTCCAGGACGACAAGGTGATCGCGGTGGTCACCGACGCCCTGGCCGGGGTGGTGCGCAGGTTCCGCGAGCGCATCGCCGCCACCGAGGAGCCCGACCCCGTCACCCAGGACCAGCTCATCGCCGCGGCCGAGGACCTGGAGCAGCAGCACTGGATGTTCGAGGCCATGCGCTGAGGCACCGCCCGAAGGCGGGTCGCGGGCGGGCGCCCGCGCCGGGCCCGAACGACCTCGCCGACGCCGGCGGCCGCGCGCCGCCGGCGTCGCGGTGTGCGGGGATGGGCGCAGATGCGCTGCTGGTGGGGGTCAGCTCGCCCAGGCGTCGGGGTCCTCGGCCAGGGTGCGCACCGTGGCCGGCAGCCGCCCGGTCGAGACGTCCTCCAGGGTCACGCTCTCCAGGATCGAGCGCTCGCTGGCGCGCAGCGCGATCCACACCTGCTGCAGGCTGCGGGCCGCGCCGTCGTAGTCGACGTGCTCGGGGCGCTCGCCGCGGACGTTGGCCAGCGGGCCGTCGACGGCGCGGATGACGTCGGCCAGGGAGATGTCGGAGGGGGAGCGGGCCAGCCAGTAGCCCCCCACCGGGCCGCGCTGGCTGCGCACCAGGCCCGCGCGGCGCAGCTGGGTGAGGATGTTCTCCAGGAACTTTCCGGGGATGGCCTGGGCGCGCGCCAGCTGTTCGGCCGTAACCGGACCGCCACTGGCGGCGGCGAGTTCGGCCGCGGCACGCAACGCGTAGTCGACCCGGGCAGAAAGGCGCATGCTGCGATTATGCCGTGACGGCTGGGACGGCCGCGTCAGCGGGGCGAACGTGTGGCACACGCGGGGCGGTGACCTGCATCTGTACTTCTCCTACCGGTGCGGCCGGGAACGGGTGCGGGGACGGGGCCGGGCCGCGGGCGCCCCCGGGGGTGCGCCCGCGCGGGGACCCCTTCAGACTACCGACGCCCCGGCGGACGCTCCCAGCACCTCCGCCGCGCTCTGCCCGTTGACCCGGGCCGCGCCGTAGGTGCTGATGTAGGCGGCGCACTCGGGCCGCCAGGCCGGCAGGCCCATCTCGACCACCACGGCGTCGGGGCGCGCCCGGCACAGCTCGGCCACCAGCGCCCGCGTGGCGGGGTAGCGGTGGGCGTCGCGCACCACCACCACCAGGCTCCGGCCCTGGGCCGAGGCCAGCACCCGCTCGGGGGCCGCCGCCTCGGCGTCCAGCCGCTCGGTGCCCGGGAACCACGGCGCCAGGCCCCACGGCACCTCGCCCACGGCGATACCCGGCGGGGCGTCGATCTCCACCACCACCGGGTCGCGCAGCGCCGGCACCGCGCCCTGCACCCGCACGGCCCGCCGCGCGGACTCCAGCCCGATGTCGGCCACCCGGGCGCCGCGCGGGCGGCGGGCGGTCCAGGCGCGCAGCCGCGCCGTCCGCTCGGCGGCCTCCTCCAGCCGCTCTCCGCTGAGGCGGCCTTCGGCCACGGCGGCGGTGATCGCCGACCGGATGGCCGCCACCTGGTCGGCGTAGACGAACCGGCCCAGGCACAGCAGGTCGCACCCGGCGCTCAGCGCCCGCACCGCCGCCTCGGGGATCCCGATGCGGGCGCTGACCCCGGCCATGTCCAGGGCGTCGGTGATGACCGTACCGGTGAAGCCCAGTTCGGTGCGCAGCAGCCCGTTGACGACGCTGGGCGCCAGCGTCGCCGCGCCGGTCAGGCCCAGCAGGGGCAGCCGGATGTGGGCGGTCAGGACCGCCTGCACCCCCTCCTGGACCGCCGCCCGGAAGGGCAGCAGCTCCCGCGCGAACAGCAGGTCGCGGTCGGCGTCGACCACCGGCAGCTCGGTGTGGGAGTCCTGGTGGGTGGCGCCGTGGCCGGGGAAGTGCTTGGCGCAGGCGGCCACCCCGCCCTCCTGGAGCCCCGCGACCGCGGCGGCGGTGTGGCGGGCCACCAGTTCGGGGTCGGCGCCGAAGGACCGGGTGCCGATCCCCGGGTTCTCGGCCACGGTGTTGACGTCGGCCGAGGGCGCGAGGTCCAGGGTGAAGCCCAGTTCGCTCAGCTCGGCGCCCAGCGAGCGGTGCACGGCCCGCGTCAGCTCGGGGTCGTCCACGGCGCCCAGCGCCGCGTTGCCCGGGTAGCCGCTGCCCTCGCGCTGGCCGATGCGGGTGACGTCGCCGCCCTCCTCGTCCAGCGACACCAGCGGGGAGTCGGCGGCCTCGGCCAGGCGCCGGTTCAGCGCGGTCACCTGCTCGGCGTCGGCGATGTTGTTGTGGAACAGGCAGACGCCGGCCACGCCCTCGGCGAGCCCGTCGAGCACCCAGCGCGGCGCGTCGTAGGACTCGAAGGGCACCAGCAGCGTCGCGTTGGCGAGGCGATCGAGCTGCGGATCTGCGGGCATGGGGACTCCGTTCAATGGGGTGAGGGGACGACCGCGCAGGGTGGGCGGGCGCGGGCGCGCCGCGCCCGGGGCGGGGCGCGGCACGCGGGGCGGGCTGCGGCGGGGGCCGGAGCGGCTCAGCCCTTGACCGCGCCCATGGTCAGACCCGAGACCATACGGCGCTGGACGAACAGGAAGAACGCCATCACCGGGAGGGTGAGCAGGGTGGAGGCGGCCATGATCGCGCCCCACTCGGTGCCGAAGCGGCCGAAGTAGTAGGACAGTGTCAGCGGCAGCGTGTACTCCTCGGTGCTGCGTCCCAGGAACGTCAGCGCGACGATGAACTCGTTCCAGGCGGTGATGAAGGCGAAGATGCTGGCGGCCACCAGGCCCGGCGCCACCAGCGGCATCAGGATCCGCCAGAACACCGTCCAGGGGCCGGCGCCGTCGATGGCGGCGGCCTCCTCCAGCTCGCGGGGCACCGCGGCGACGAACCCGCGCAGCATCATGATCGTGATGGGCAGGGAGAACGCGGTGTAGACGATGAGGATGCCGGTGAGGTTGCCCAGCATCTGCACGCCCGAGGCGTCCTGCAGGCGGCGGAAGTTGATGAAGATGGAGATGATCAGCGCCTCGCAGGGCACCATCTGGATCACCATCAGCACCATGATGAAGGCGGTGCGCATCTTGAACCGGAAGCGGGCCACCGCCACGGCCGCCAGCAGCGACAGCAGCGCGCCGGCCGCCACCGAGCCCAGGGTCACCAGCAGGCTGTTGCCCAGGAACTCCCAGAAGTTGACGCCGGGGATCAGTTCGCCGTTGATCACCCGGTCGAAGTGCTCCAGCGTCAGGCTGCCCGGGAACAGCCGCACGTCCTTGGAGAAGATCTCGCCGACCGGCTTGAACGCGGTGGCCACCATCCAGTAGACGGGGAACACCGAGAACACCAGCACGGCGGCGCCGGCGGCGTAGGCGCCGGCGCGGCGCGCCAGCACCGGCGGCGGGGTGCGGCGCCGGCGCGGCGCGCGGGCGGCTCCGGAGGCGCGGGCGGTCGTCGTCGCGGTCATCGGGTCTCCCCCTGGCGGATCATGATGCGCAGGTAGTAGGCGGTGACGGCGAGGATCATGACCGTCATGACCACCGCGATGGCCGAGCCCATGCCGTAGTTGGCCGGGCTGGCCGAGAACCCCTGCTGGTAGATGTAGTAGGACAGCAGGTACACCGACTTGTTCTGGAAGCTGTTGGCCAGGATGTAGAGCTGGGTGAACACCCGCAGGTCCCAGATGATCTGCAGCACCAGCAGCAGCGCGAACAGCGGGCGCAGCATCGGGAACGTGATGCTCCAGAACGACCGCCAGCCGCCCGCGCCGTCCACCCGCGCGGCCTCGTACAGCTCGTCGGGGATGCTCTTGAGGCCGGCCAGCACCGACACCGCGACGAACGGGAACGACTGCCACACGATCACCAGGATCAGCACGGTGAACAGCGGCACCGGCTCCAGGAACCAGTTGTAGTCGAGCCAGCCGCCGCCCACCAGCCAGTCGGGCAGCCGGTCCAGCGCCACGTTGGCCAGGCCGCGCTCGGGCAGGAAAAGCCACCGGAACACCAGCGAGGCGCTGATGGCGGGGGTGGCCCAGGCCAGCATCATCCCGATCGAGACGGTCACCGAGAACCAGCGCGGCAGCCGGTGCAGCAGGTTGCCCACGGCGGTGCCCAGGACCATGGTGACGCCGACCATGAGCGCGCACACCACCACGGTGTTGCGCAGGATCATCCAGAACTCGGCGTCGGAGAGCAGCGTGGCGTAGTGGGCGAAGCTGTTCCACTCGGGCGCCGGAGCGGTGGGCAGCAGGTGGCGGACGGTGTAGCTGTGCAGCGAGTTCCACACCATCTGCAGGATCGGTCCGAGCTGGACCAGGACCAGCAGCACCAGGGCGGGGGCGATCAGCAGGTAGGGGGTGGGGATCTTGCGGCGGCGCGGCCGGGGCGGGGTGGGCGGCCCGGGGGGCGGCGGCGCCGGCGGGCTCTGGCCTCGTACGGCTTCGGCGGTCTGTGCCATGGCGGGACTTCGCAATCGGGTCGAGGACCGGTTCGTGGGGCCGGGGCGGCGTGAGGGGTGGGGGCGCCGCCCCGGCCGGTCGGAGGGTCGGGCTACTCGACGGGCTCGTTGAGGACCTCGGTCAGCTCCTCGTTGGCGGCCCGCAGGACCTCGTCGGGGTCCTCGCCGCGGACGATGTCCAGCACCGCGCCGGGCAGGATCTTGCCGTCCTGGTCGGCGGCGTTCCAGTTCGGCGTGGTCGGGAAGAACTTGGTGTTGCGCATCTGCTCGGCGGCGGCCGCGGTGACCGGGTCGGACTGGTAGGACTCGTCGTCGAGCATCTCGGGGTAGGCCGGGAAGTAGCCGGCGGCGTCGGCGTAGCCCTTGCCGCCCTCCTGGTCGCCCATCACCTTGAGCAGTTCGAACGCGAAGTCGGGGTGCTCGGTGGTGGCGAAGACGGTGAGCGCGGAGCCGCCGGCGAACGCCGGGGCGATGCCCTCGGCGCCGGGGATGGGCGCGGCGCCGATCTCCTCCAGCACGGCCGGGTCCTCGGCCTGCTCCTCCATGGAGGTCAGCGCCCAGCCGCCGTCGATGTACATGCCGACCTCGCCGTTGGCCATGTCGGCCAACGGGACGAGCTCGTTCTCACCGACGTAGGACTGGGGGGAGACCTCCTCCTCGGTGGTCAGGCCGGCGTAGAACTCGATGGCCTCCTGGGTCTCGGGGGAGGTGAGCCGCCCCTCCCAGGAGTCGCCCTCCATCGTGGCGATCTCGCCGCCGTTGCTCCAGATGAAGCTGGCGATGCCGTTGGTGAAGTCGGTGGGGGCGGCGAAGCCGGGGACGCCCTTCTCGTCCTCGATGGCCTTGGCGACCTCCACCAGTTCGTCCCAGGTGGTGGGCGGCTCCATGCCGATGTCCTCCAGCCAGTCGGCGCGGTAGTAGAGCGTGCGCACGCCCGAGAACCACGGGATGCCGTACTGGGCGCCCTCGTAGGTGCCGTACTCCACGGCGGCCTGGTCCATCTCGCCGACCGCCGCCCACTCCTCGGTGTGGGAGGTGATGTCCATGAGGGCGCCCTGGGCGGCCCAGTTGGCGACCTGGTCGTTGCCGACCTCCAGGACGTCGGGGGCGTCGCCGCCGGCCAGCGCGTTGTTGATGGACTGCTGGGCGTCGGGCCAGGAGATGAACTCGACCTCGACGGCGGTGTCGGGGTAGGTCTCCTGGTAGCGCTGCTCGACGGTGTCGAAGTACTCCTTGAGCGGGTCGTTGGCGGTGCCCATGACCCACACGGTCAGGCTCTCGGGCGCCTCGGAGGGGTCGGTGCCGCCTCCCGAGCCGCCCTGGCCGCAGGCGGCTGCGGCCAGCAGCACCGCCGTCGTCACGGTTGCGGTCTTCAGGGATCTCATGCTGGTAACTCCCTTCACGCGTCGCCACGCGCGACGTTGCGTCGAGAAGACGCCCCCGTACATCTCCGGGTCGGCTGCAAGCGCGGTGCGGGCTTCGTCGTCGGTTCGAGGGGTGTGCAGGGGTGTGCTGGGATGGCACCTGTGGTCGGTCCGCCCCGCCCGGCGCGCCGCCGGAAGGGCCTTGAGAGGGCGCCGGTGCGGCGCCGGTCCGGATCGGCCGTTAAACTAACAAGAAACTTTCCTAATGAATAGAGAACGGGGTGTCACGGTTATGTCTCGACGTCCGGGGACTCCACGCCTGCTGCGCCAACTCAACGACCGGGCCGCCCTGGAGCTTCTGCTGGCGTCGGGACCGCTGACGCGCACCCAGTTGGGCCAGGAGACCGGCCTGTCCAAGGTGACGGCGTCGCAGCTGCTGGCCCGACTGGAGGAGCGCCAGCTGGTGCACGTCGTCGGCAGCCAGGCCGGCGGGCGCGGGCCCAACGCCGCGCTCTACGCCGTGGTGCCCTCCAGCGCCTACGCCCTGGCCCTGGACGTGCGCGCCGACGAGGTCACCGGCGCCGTCGCCGACATCACCGGGCAGGTCATCGGCGACTTCACCGTCGACCCCGCCGAGACCGGCGACCCCGGCGAGCGCGTGCACGCCGCCGTCATGGACCTGCTGCGGCGCTGCGAGGTGCCGCTGGACCGGCTCAGCGGCGCCACGATCGGCACCCCCGGTGTCGTCGACCCGCGCACCGGCGGGGTGCGGTTCTCGTTCGACCTGCACACCTGGCTGGAAGGCGCCTTCCAGGCGCTGCGCGCCGACCTCGGGCCGTTCGTGCGCATCGAGAACGACGTGAACCTCGCCGCCCTGGCCGAGCACGCCGAGGGGGCCGCCGAGGACGTCTCCGACTTCGTCCTCATCTGGCTGGGCAAGGGCGGCGGGGTCGGCATGGCGATCATGCTGGACGACCGCATCCACACCGGTGTCACCGGCGGGGCCGGCGAGATCGGCTACCTGCCGGTGCCGGGCGCGCCCCTGCCCGGCGACGTCGGACTGCCCGGCGACTACCACTCGCTGCGCCGCACCCGCGACCAGCCCACCATCGCCCACGGGTTCCAGGCGCTGGTGGGCGCCCAGGAGATCCGCGCGCTGGGGGAGGGCCACGGGTTCACCGGCAAGGACGTGGGCGAACTGCTGGCGGCGGCGTGCGCGGCCGGCGCCGAGGGCGACGCGTTCCTGGACGAGCTGGCCGAGCGCATCGCCCGGGGCGTGGCGGCGGTGTGCGTGGTGCTGGACCCGGGGCTGGTGGTGCTGGGCGGGGAGGTCGCCCAGGGCGGCGGCGACAACCTCGCCGGCCGGGTCGCCCGGGCCACGGCCCGCATAGGGCCCAACGCCCCCCAGGTCGGAGTGGGCCGCGTGGAGTCGCCCGTCCTGCGCGGCGCCCTGCTGCGCGCCCTCCAGCACGCGCGCGAGGACGTGTTCGACTCGACGGTGGGGTAGCCGGCGGCCCGCCGGTCGGGGAG
This sequence comes from Streptomonospora nanhaiensis, assembly GCF_013410565.1. Classification (NCBI taxonomy): domain Bacteria; kingdom Bacillati; phylum Actinomycetota; class Actinomycetes; order Streptosporangiales; family Nocardiopsidaceae; genus Streptomonospora; species Streptomonospora nanhaiensis. The sequence continues at coordinate 2,011,181 of NZ_JACCFO010000001.1, read as the reverse complement.
GGGACCCCGGGCGGCGGGCGGTGGTGCCCGCGCGCCTGGGCGGGGCTCGACGGCGCAGGGCGCGGCGGGTCAGGCCCCGGGGCCGGACGGGACGGGCGGGCGCCGCGTGGGTGCGGCGGTTGCGGCGAGGGCGGGGCCAGGCCGGACCGCCGTGCTGGCGGCGCCTGCGCTGAGCGCGGGGGGTCGGGCCGGGCCGCGTGCGGGGCGGCGCGGCTGCGGTGCGGGCGGGGTCAGGCCGGGGCGCCGCCCAGCTCGCGCCGCATCGCGATGCGCGGCGCCACTACGATCCCCGCCTCCTCCTCGGCCCGCCACTGCGCCCGCAGCTGCGGCCCCCACCGCTCGCGCGGCCACTCCGCGAATCCGCGCCGCGCGTACCAGGGCGCGTTCCACGCCAGGTCGCGGAAGGTCGTCAGCGTCATCGCGGCGAACCCCCGGTCGCGCGCGAACGCGCACGCGGCCTCCAGCAGCGCCGACCCCACCCCGCGCCGCCCGTGCGCGGGGTGGACGGCGAGCTGCTCCAGGTGCGCCGCGCCGTCCAGCACGGTCAGCGCCGCCAGGCCCCGGACGGGGGAGTGCGCCACCAGCACCCAGCGCGCCTCCCGCAGCATCGCGCGGGGGTCGTCGGGCGGCAGCACCAGCCCGGCCTCGGCGAACAGGGTGTCGGCGGCCAGGCTCACCGCCACCACGTCGTCGACGTCCCCGGGCAGCAGCGGGCGGATCGGCACGGCGGGGAGGTCGGGCATCGGCGGTCCCAGAGAGTCGGCGCGGCGGACGGACACCCGCCATGATGCCGTCGCCCAGGCGGTGGACGCGATCGGATTTCCCAGGGGGACACAACGGGGTTCATCTGCGGCGCGGACCGGATCTTCGGTACGCTTCGGCGCCATGGACAACGTCGAGCGGGGCAGAGCGGTGCACGGGCCCCGCGTCGCCGTACCCGCCGGCGACGACGGCCACGCGCTGCTGTGGTTCGCCTACTGCCCCAACTGCCAGGCGATGGTCAACGCCGACCGGGGCTTCCTCGCCGACTGCTGGCGCTGCGCCAAGCCCCTGCCGCGCAAGTTCAACTCCCGGTCGGAGATCCGCGTGGAGTGGGTTCCGGTGGAGGAGGCCACATCAGACGAGGGGTCCGCCGAGACGTGCCACTGCGTCTACTGCGGCACCGCCACACCCATCGCCACCCGCACCTGCCCCACCTGCCGCCGCGCCGCCTACCCGCAGCTCCCCGAAACGCCGCCTGAAGCACCGCCAGAAGCGCCGTCAGAAAAGACCGCCCCCGAAGGCGACGACCCCACTCCCAAACCCCCGGCATCCCGCCCGGCCCCGCCGTAGGCGGGCTCCGGGAGGCGGTCCGAGGGCACTGCGGGCCGGACGCGGGCTAAGGGGCGAGCCGATCGAGAAGCGAGCGCGCCCACGCATAAGGGCAGGGCGCAGTCGAGTAGACGCCACCCGGTTGCTTTCGCCGCCGACAGCCTGCGCCACTCACCCCCATCCCCGCGTGCGCGGGGAGCACCCTTCTTCACCTGGGGTGTTGCCGTGCGGGAGCGGCGTTTTCGACTCCGTGTACTCCATTCGGCGGGAGGGCGGTAGCGGCTCCGCCCTCTTCGGCATCCTCGGGCCTCTGAAGGTGTGCCCGAGGGAGGTTGGACCTGTGGTCGCGGCCACCCGCCTCCCTAGTTCAACGGCGTAGGCGGAGGCCCTTGGGGGTGGCGTGGAAGCCCGCCTCGGACAGGGCGGTGTCGAGGGGGGTGCCGAACACCGGGGCGCCGTCGGCGCGTTCGACGGTCAGGGATTCGACGCCGCCCGCCTGGACCGTGTCGGCCAGGGCCCGTGCCGCGCGGTTCAGGGCGTGCTGCGGCGACCCGAAGGTCAGCGCCGAGCGGCCGCCGCGCTCCAGGTACAGGGTCAGCGCGCCGTCGTCCAGCACCACCAGGGCGCCCGCCTTGCGGCCCGGGCGGCCCGACGTGTCGGACGCCGGCGGCCACGGCAGCGCCGCGCCGTAGACGTTCGCCGGGTCGGCGGCCGCCAGCACCAGCGGCGGCTCACCCGCGCCCTCGGCCATGCCCCGCAGCCGGTCGACCGCCCCGGGCAGCGCGAACTGCGCCGCGCCCAGGCCGTCCACGAAGTAGCCGCGCCGCGCCCGGCCCGCCTCCTCGAACCCGCGCAGCACCGGGTAGACCGCGCTGAACCCGCCCGCGCCGCCCGCGCGGCGGCGGTCGCCCCGCCGCACCTGCTCGGCCACCACCGCCCCCCGCGTGACCACCCCGTAGCGGTCCAGCAGTGCCGCCGTGCCCGCAGCCAGGCGGCGGGTGGGGTCGGGTTCGCGCTCCGGCAGCAGCCACCACCGGCCCGCCGCCGTGGGCGGCCCCGTGCGCGTGGGCATGACCGGGCGCCGCGACCGGCTGCGGTGCGCGGTGCCGCCCGCGCCCAGCAGTGCCCGCAGCGGTGCCACCGAGTCGTTGCCCACCCGGCCCGACCACACCAGGTCCCACAGCGCCGCCACGATCGCGGCATCGGAGACCGCCGCCGCGCCCTCGGCCCGCGCCACCCGGTCGGCGATGTCGCGGAAGAACAGCGCGCCGCCCTCGCGCAGCGCCGCCAGCACCGCCGCGCGCGCCGGAGCGGCGGAGGAGCCGGCGGCATCGTCGTCGGCGGGCTCGGGCAGCAGGGCCGCCGCCTCGTCGGCGGTGACCAGGCACACCCAGCCGTCGTTGCCGGACATCGGGCCCGCCCCCGCCCACAGGACCTCGCCGGCGTGGGTCAGCTCGTCCAGCAGCGGCGGGGAGTAGCCCTCGACCCGCGCCGGCAGCACCAGCGACTCCAGCGCCGAGGCGGGCACCGGCGCGCCCCGCAGCGACTCCACCGCCGAGTACACCGCGTCGGGGCCGCGCAGCCGCCGCCCGCCGCCCCGCGGCGCGGGGCCCGCCCCCAGCGCAGCCACGTGCTGCCACGCCGGCACGAACCGCCCCAGGGCCCGCTGCGGCACCGGTTCGACCTCACGGCGCAGCCGCGCCACCGAGCGCCGCCGGAGCGCCCGCAGGACGTCGGCGTCGCACCACTCGGTGCCCCGCCCGCCGGGACGGAACTCGCCCTCCACGACCCGCCCGGTGCCGGCCAGCCGGCGCAGCGCCTCGACCACGCGCCCGCGCTCCACCCCCAGCCGGGCGGCCGCGTCGTCGGCGCGGAACGGCCCGTGCGTGCGCGCGTAGCGCGACACCAGGTCGCCCAGCGGGTCGGCCACCGGCGCCGCGAACACCTCGGCCGCGCCCGCGAAAGCCGCGCCGCCGGGCACACCCGGGTCGCCGCCGCCCTCCCAACCCGCACCCGCGCCACCGCGCCCGGCCGCCGCCAGCCAGTCCGGCAGCTCCACGCCCGCGCCGTCGCGCAGCCGCGCGGCGTCCTCGACCGCCGCCCACCGGACCTCGCCCGCCACACGGACCTCGATCGCGCGCCGCGCCGCCGCCAGCTCCGCCAGCGCCTCGGGCGCCACCCCGCGCTCACCGGCCTCGCGCGTGGACAGCGGCCCCAGCTCCCGCAGCAGGTCGGCGGCGCCCTCGCGGCCCGATGCGGGGTCCACCCGGCGCTCGGGCGCCAGCCGCTGCAGCCAGGAGTCGTACTCGGCCACCACCGCGGAGTCGAGCAGTTCGCGCAGGTCGGCCTGGCCCAGCAGCTCCGCCAGCAGGCCGGAGTCCAGGGTCAGCGCCTGGGCGCGCAGCTCCGCCAGCGGGGCGTCGCCCTCGTACAGGAACGCCGCCGTGTAGCCCATCAGCAGCGACTGGGCGAACGGCGAGGCGCGCGGGGTCTCGACCTCGACCACCCGCACCCGCCGCGCCCGGATGTCGGCCATCAGCTCGGCCAGCCCGCCCACGTCGAACACGTCGCGCAGGCACTCGCGCACCGCCTCCAGCACGATCGGGAACGACCCGAAGCGCCCCGCCACCGACAGCAGCTGCGCCGAGCGCTGCCGCTGCTGCCACAGCGGCATCCGCCGCCCCGGGCGGCGGCGCGGCAGCAGCAGCGCCCGCGCGGCGCACTCCCGGAACCGCGCCGCGAACAGCGCCGAACCGCCCAGCTCGGCGGTGACCGCGTCCTCGACATCATCAGGCGCCACGACCAGCGACTCCGCCAGGCCCCCGGCCCCCGCCGCGCGCGGCCGGCGCCCGCCACCCGCCGCCCCGGTGTCGCCGCCAGCATCAGGGGAGTCCTCGACATCGGGCAGCCGCACGACGATGCCGTCGTCGCCGTGCACCACCTGGGCGTCCAGGCCGTAGCGCTCCCGCAGCCGCGCGCCGATCACCAGCGCCCACGGCGCGTGCACCCGCGCGCCCAGCGGGGAGTGCACCACCGCCCGCCAGTCGCCCAGCTCGTCGCGGAACCGCTCCACCACGATGGTGCGTTCGTCGGGCACCCGGCCGGTGGACTCCTCCTGCTCGGCCAGGTACCCCACCAGGTTGGCCGCCGCCCAGTCGTCCAGGCCGGCCGCGGCGGCGCGCCTCAGCGCGTCGGGAGTGTCCATGCCGCCCAGCTCGCGGGCCAGCGCCCCGATGGCCCGGCCCAGCTCCGCCGGGCGGCCCAGCGCGTCGGCCTTCCAGAACGGCAGCCGGCCCGGACGCCCCGGCGCGGGGGACACCAGCACGCGGTCGGCCGTGATGTTCTCGATGCGCCAGGCGCTGGCGCCCAGCACGAAGACGTCGCCCACCCGGGACCCGTAGACCATCTCCTCGTCGAGTTCGCCCACCCGCGTGGGGGCGCCCGCCCCGCCGCCCGCCAGGTGCACCGCGTAGGTGCCGCGGTCGGGGATGGTGCCGCCGCTGGTCACCGCCAGCCGCTGCGCCCCCGGGCGGCCCGACACCGTGCCGCCCGAGCCCGCGCCGCCGGCGTCGCGGTCCCACACCAGGCGCGGCCGCAGCTCCGCGAACTCGTCGGAGGGGTAGCGGCCCGACAGCATGTCCAGCACGCCCGACAGCGCGGAGTCGGGCAGGGTGGCGAACGGCGCGGCCCGCCGCACCAGGGCGGCGAGGTCGGCCACCCGCCACTCGTCCATCGCGGCCATGGCCACCACCTGCTGGGCCAGGACGTCCAGCGGGTTCAGCGGCATCCGCAGCGCCTCGATGGCGCCCGCACGCATGCGCTCCACCACCACCGCCGAGGTCAGCAGGTCGCCGCGGAACTTCGGGAACAGCACCCCGCGCGAGACCTCGCCCACCTGGTGCCCGGCGCGGCCCACCCGCTGCAGGCCGCTGGCCACCGACGGCGGCGACTCCACCTGCACCACCAGGTCGACCGCGCCCATGTCGATGCCCAACTCCAGGCTGGAGGTGGCCACCACGCACGGCAGCCGGCCGGACTTGAGGTCGTCCTCGATGCGCGCGCGCTCGCTCTTGGACACCGAGCCGTGGTGGGCCCGCGCCACCACACCCGCCTCGACCCCGTAGGTCTGCCCGGCCTCGGCCATCACCTCGGCCGGGGACAGGCGCGGCACCGGCGGCCCGCCCGGCGCGAGGGAAGGCGCGCCGGGCGGGCCGCCGGCCGCGCCGCCGGTGTCGGGGCGGTCCCCGCGGTCGAGGGCGCGCCGCTCCGCCGCCAGCTCGTTCAGCCGGGCGCACAGCCGCTCGGCCACCCGCCGGGAGTTGCAGAACACGATGGAGGAGCGGTGCGCCTCGACCAGGTCGAGGACCTTCTCCTCGACGTGCGGCCAGATGGAGGTGCGGGCCTTGGCGGCGCGGTCGTCGGCGCGCGCGGGCGCCACCGACGCCTCCAGTTCGGTCATGTCCTCGACCGGGACGGCGATGCGGACGTCGATCGACGGGGCGCTCGGCGGCGCCACCACCGTGGCCGGCCGGGGGCCGCCGAGGAACCGCGCGACCTCGTCGTGCGGGCGCACCGTGGCCGACAGGCCGATGCGCTGCGCGGGGCGCTCCAGCAGGGCGTCCAGCCGCTCCAGGCTGAGCGCCAGGTGCGCGCCGCGCTTGGTGCCCGCCAGCGCGTGGACCTCGTCGACGATGACGGTGCGCACCCCGCGCAGCCCGGCGCGGGCCTGGGAGGTGAGGACCAGGAACAGGGACTCGGGGGTGGTGATGAGGATGTCCGGCGGCGCCGTGGCCAGGGCGCGGCGCTCGTTCGCGGGGGTGTCGCCGGTGCGCACGCCCACCGTCAGCGCGGGAACGGGGGCGCCGGCCTGCTCGGCGGCGCGGCGGATGCCCGAGAGCGGCGCCCGCAGGTTGCGCTCGATGTCGGCGGCCAGCGCCTTGAGCGGCGAGACGTAGAGCACCCGGCAGCGCAGCGCGCGGTCGTCGGGCACCGGCTCGGCCGCCAGGCGGTCCAGCGCCCACAGGAACGCCGACAGGGTCTTGCCCGAACCCGTGGGCGCCACCACCAGGGTGTTGTCGCCCTTGGCGATGGCCTCCCAGGCCCCGGCCTGCGCCGGCGTGGCCCCGGCGGGGAACGCGGCGCGGAACCAGGCGCGCGTGGCGGGGGAGAACCGGGCCGGCGGGTCGCCGCCGGCCGCGCCGCCGCGGCCGCGGGGTTGGGGAGTCGACACCATGGGCCCAGTCTGCAACGCGGCACCGACGAAACCGGTGAACCGGTGCCGCGCGCGGCGGAGGCCGGGATGGGGCGGGCGGGAGAGGGCGGGCGCGGAGCCGGGAGGCCGGGGAGGGGCCGCCGGCACGGGGAGGCCGGGAGGCGGGGGAGGGGCCGGGAAGGCGGCGCGGCGGGGCCGCGCGGGGCGGCGCGGCGGGTACGGCGCGAGCGCTTGCGCGGGCGTCGATACTGGTGGGGATGAGAATCTCGCAATTCTGGCAGCGCATGTACGAGCAGTTCGGCGAGCCCTACGCCGACAGCCTCGCGCGCGACCACGTCATCGAGGGCCTGGGGTCGCGGACGGTCCAGCAGGCGCTGGCCGACGGCGTCAGCGCCAAGGAGGTCTGGCGCGCCGTGTGCGACACCTTCGACCTTCCGGCGGCCGCGCGCTGACACCCGCCCCAGCGCGCCGCCGCCCGCCGCCGGTGCGTCCGAGAAGGGCGGGCGGACCCGCGCCGCCCCGCGCGGGCGGGCCGCCGCCCGCACCCGCCGCACCCGATCGCGCCGTTCCGCCGGGTATCCGCCGGTTCCGCCGTACCACCGGCCTGATCTGCGGCGACATCCGCTCCCCGGCCACCGTCCGCCCCGCCCCCGACCCGCCCGCGAAGGTGGGGAAAACACGCGATCGAACAGAGGTTCGGGTAGGCTGGTGGTGAATCCGGGGCCGGTGATGTGTCTCATCGGCCTCCGGCGGACCACGACGCCCCGCTGGTCGGGCGTCCGCGAGCGACCACGACCTCCGCAGCCGCGCACCGGCCGCGGCGGTTGTCCACAGGAGCGCGGACCCGGTCGAGGATTGTCCTCACGACCGCGTAGCGTCGCTCTCAACATGAAGAAGAAGACGTCGACCCAACAGGGGTTCCCCGTGGCTGCTGCTGACCGAGAGAAGGCTCTCGAAACCGCGCTCGCGCAGATCGAGCGCCAGTTCGGCAAGGGCTCCGTCATGCGCCTAGGCGATGACAACCGCCCCCCGATCGAGTCCATCCCCACCGGGGCGATTTCCCTGGATATCGCATTGGGAATCGGCGGAATTCCGCGTGGGCGAATTGTAGAGATTTACGGACCGGAATCGAGCGGTAAAACCACCGTGGCATTGCACGCGGTGGCCAATGCCCAGCGCCTTGGCGGAATCGCCGCGTTCATTGACGCCGAGCACGCGCTCGACCCGGAATACGCGAAGAAAATCGGCGTCGACACCGACGAACTCCTGCTTTCCCAGCCCGACACCGGCGAGCAGGCGCTGGAGATCGCCGACATGCTGATCCGCTCCGGCGCGGTCTCCATCCTGGTGGTCGACTCCGTGGCAGCCCTCGTGCCGCGCGCCGAGATCGAGGGCGAGATGGGCGACAGCCACGTCGGCCTCCAGGCCCGCCTGATGTCCCAGGCCCTCCGCAAGATCGCCGGTGCGCTGCACCAGACCGGTACCACCGCGATTTTCATCAACCAGTTGCGGGAAAAGGTCGGCGTCATGTTCGGGTGCATGTCCTACGGCACCCGGGTCACCCTGGCCGACGGAACGCAGGAGAAAATCGGAAAGATCGTCAACCAGCGCATGGACGTCGAGGTCATGTCCTACGACCCCGACCTCGACAAGATCGTGCCGCGCAGGATCGTCAACTGGTTCGACAACGGCAACGCCGACCTCTTCCTGCAGTTCACCGTCGCCAAGTCCGGAAAGAACGGCCGGGCGCAGTTCGCCGCCACACCCAACCACCTGGTGCGCACGCCCGGCGGATGGCGCGAGGCGGGCGAGCTCATGGTGGGCGACCGCGTGCTGACCACCGAGACCCACCGCCTGAGCGAGCAGCAGCGCCAGATCGTCTTCGGATCCATCATGGGCGACGGCAACCTCTCGCCCAACCGCCGGGGACGCACCGGAGTGCGCTTCCGTATGGGGCACGGCGCCGCGCAGGAGCCCTACCTCGAGTGGAAGACCTCCCTCCTGGCCAACATCGGGCACTCCCGCACCACCAACGCCAAGGGCGCCGTCTTCGCCGACTTCACGCCGCTCCCGGAGTTGAGCGAACTCCGCGAGGTCGTCTACTTCGGCGACGGCAAGAAGCACTTCACCTGGGAGTTCCTGAAGTCGCTGACCCCGCTGGCCCTGGCCGTCTGGTACATGGACGACGGCTCCTTCACCCTGCGCTCCAAGGGAGTGCAGGCCCGGACCGAGGGCGGCAGCGGCCGCATCGAGATCTGCGTCGAGGCGATGAGCCCCGGCTCCCGCCAGCGGCTGGTCGAGTACCTGCGCGACACCCACGGCCTCGACGTCAGCCTGGCCCTGCGCGGATCCGCCCGCAAGGCGTTCATCCGCTTCACCACGGCGGCCTCGGCGCGCTTCCAGGAGATCGTCGCGCCCTACGTCCACGAGTCGATGGACTACAAGTTGCTGCCTCGCTTCCGCGGTCGGTGCGCCGTCGAGCCCGAGTTCGCCGAGCCGCAGGAGAAGCTCGTCGCGGCGCCCATCCTCGACATCCACGACAAGCCGGTCACCCGCAGCATGCGCCGGTTCGACATCGAGGTCGAAGGCAGCCACAACTACTTCGTGGACGGTGTCATGGTCCACAACAGCCCCGAAACCACCACAGGTGGCCGGGCGCTGAAGTTCTACGCCTCGGTGCGGCTGGACGTCCGGCGGATCGAGACGTTGAAGGACGGTACCGACGCGGTCGGCAACCGGACCCGGGTCAAGGTCGTGAAGAACAAGGTCGCGCCGCCGTTCAAGCAGGCGGAGTTCGACATCCTCTACGGGGTCGGCGTCTCGCGCGAGGGCGGGCTGATCGACCTCGGGGTGGAGCAGGGCGTCGTGCGCAAGTCCGGTGCCTGGTACACCTACGAGGGCACCCAGTTGGGCCAGGGCAAGGAGAACGCGCGGAACTTCCTGCGCGAGAACGTCGACATGGCCAACGAGATCGAGAAGAAGATCAAGGAGAAGCTGGGCGTGCCCGGGGCCTCCGGCGACGACTCCGCCGGGGCGCCGCCTGCCGACTCCAAGGCCGAGGCGGCCAAGGACACGGGTGCCAAGGACACCGCGGCGTCGGCGGCCGACTCCGCCGCCGCGCCCGCCAAGCGGACCGCGCGCACCAAGGCCGCTCCGAGCACGGATGCCTGATCCGCGCGGAGGCGACGACCCCCTCGCGGCCGGCTCCGGCACCTGGGCGGGCGGGGGGCCCGCGGCGGAGGAGGACCCCGAGGCCAAGGCGCGCGGCATCTGCCTGCGCCTGCTGACCTCGGCTCCCCGCACGCGGGCCCAGCTCGCCCAGGCGCTGCGGCGCCGGGGGATCGACGACGACGTCGCGGAGTCCGTGCTCAGCCGCTTCAGCGAAGTCGGCATCATCGACGACGCCGCCTTCGCCGACGCCTGGGTCGACTCCCGCCACGCCGGGCGCGGGCTGGGCCGCCGCGCGCTCGCGGCCGAGCTGCGGCAGCGCGGCGTGGCCGAGGAGACCGTCCGCGAGGCCGTGGACGACCTCAGCCCCGACCAGGAGGAGGAGACCGCCCGCCGACTGGTGCGCCGCAAGCTCGCCTCCACGCGGGGCCACGATCCCGCCGCTCGCGCGCGGCGCACCCTGGGCATGCTGGCGCGCAAGGGCTACTCGTCGGGCCTGGCCTACCGCGTGGTCCGCGAGGAGATGGAAGCCGAGGGCGACGAACTCGACCTGCCCGACCCCGAGGCCGGATAGGCCACCGCGCCCGCGCGGTCGGGTCCGCGCCCGGCGCACCCGCGCTGCTTCGCGCGGCCCCGCCGCCTGAACGGCCCTCGGTGCGCCGGGGCCTTCGGCGAGCGCGCGGACACGCGCACGCTCGGCTCCGCGGCCTTCGCCCCGGCTCTGGTCCTGGGCCGCGCGGCGGCGGCACCGCGCGGTGGGCGGGTCCGGCGGCGCCGCCCCACCCGCCCCGCGGCGGTCCCCTGGTGCCGGCGCGCCGGTCCCCGCTACGGTGGGGGCCGCCCACGGGCAGGTGGGTGACGACTGTTGTCCGCAAAGGAGCGGTGCATGGCGGCGAAGAAGCCGAGCGGTCTGAAGACCTGGGAGAAGGTCGGCATCGGCGCGGTGGCGGTGGGATCGGTCGTGACCGGTGCCGTCAAACTCGAATCGGCCCCCGAACCCGCGAAGTGGTCCCAGGGCGCGCTCGCCGACACCGCGTTTCGCGCGCAGACCGCCGTGCGGAACCTGGACGTCGCCGCCGCCCATCGGCTCACGGGTCTCAGCGGGCGCACCACCCCGGGTGCCACCCACCTGAACGACTCCTCTGGTGGATGCCGCCTACCGGCGCTACGGGCGGCTCGGGGAGAGCCTCGCCGACATCGACAAGGGCCTGCGGAAGACGGAGGCGGCGCTCGCGGGAGCCGGCGCGGGCTTCACGGCGGCCGAGCGCGGGCAGACCCTGCCCGACGACGTCAACCGGCTGACCCCCAAGGACGTGGGCGACTTCCTGCGCGCCGCCCGGGAGGGGGTCGACCGGATGGACCGGTCGGCCGGCCGGCTGTCGGCCGCCCACCGGGGCACGCCTCGCGAGGCGGCGGCCGACGCGTCGGCGGACGAGCTGCGGCGGGCCGCGCGTGCGTTTCCGTCCACGGCGGAGATCGGCGCGGCCCAGCGCGAGGCGGAGCAGCAGGCCGCCACCAAGGCGGCCGGCGCGCCGCTGACTCCGGGCCGCCTCACCGCCGCGCGCCAGGGCCGCACCGCCCCGGCTCGGCGCACCCCGGCGCCGCGCCCCGGCCCGGCGAACGGCCGGGCGCTCTAGGGCCGCTCTGGCGACACGCGCCCTGCCGCGCGGCGGCGCGGAAGGCCCTCCCGCTCTCACCGCGCCCGGCCCCCGCCTGCTCGCAGGTGCGCGGTTCGGGGGTCCTGACGCCGCCGTCCGGGGCAGCGCGGGGCGCCGCCGCCCTTGCCTCCTCGGCGCGCAGGCGCCATGATCCTCCTCGGGTGGCGGCGCGGTCCCCCGGCACCGCCGCGCGGCCCGGCTGCGACGAGAAGGGGGCCGCAATGGCGTTCGACATCGAGTTCCCGCCGCTGAGCGAGGCCGCGAAGCGGTGGTGATGGGTGGCAGGCAGGCGGCGTTCCGGCGCGAGCACGACACCCACATGGCGATGTCCCGGGGCACCAGCCGGATCCGTGCGGACGTGGCGGAGATGAGCCGGCTGCGCCACGCGATCACTACCGCCCTGGGCGGGGGAGACGGCGCCGCGGCCGCCGAGGCCGGCCGGGACCGCGGCGTCGGCCTGGACGAGGTGCGGCGGGGCCGGCGGGCTCGGGCGAGCGGGCGCGGTGCGCCGGCCGCCGCCCGCCTCCCGGAGCGGCGCGGGAGGCGCCGCGGCCTGCACTGACACCGCCGGGCACGTCAGGGGACGGGCGCGGGTCCGGCGGGCGCGGGTTCGCCGGTGTGCTCGCCGGCGGCGGAAGGGCGCGGTGCGAGCGGGAGCCGTATCCCCGGGGCGCCGCGCGGCGCCCCGGGGCGGGGGACTAGAGCGCGGCCGCGCCGCCGACGGCCCTGGTGGTCGCGGTCCGGGGTGCCGTGGCCGCTCGGGTGTCGGCCGAGTGCGGTGTCCGCTGCGCGGACTTCGCGGCGGCCAGGGTGGGGGACAGCCGCGGGCCCAGGGCGCGGTTGGTGTCCGCGGTCTTGACGGCCGGCAGGTTGTTCCGGGTGTCCCAGACGACGCCGGCGTCGATGTGCTCCCTGGTGGGGAACAGGTTCGCCGCGGCCTGCAACCTCTCCAGCGCGGCCCGGCCGGCCGGGCGGGCGGCGTCCGTCGCGGGGAAGTCCTTGGCCGCGCCCATGGGCGCCTTCACGCGGTCGGCGGAGTCGTGGAGGAAGGCGCCGAACCGTTCCAGGGTGGCGTCGTCCGGGTTCTTGGGGTGACGTGGTCGCCGCCCTTCGCCTTGTACGCGCCCTTGGTGTAGGCCTGCACGTCCAGTTCCGCGGTGGTGAGCGCGCGGTTGATCTCGACCGCGCGTTCGCCGAGGCGTCCCGACCTGATGTAGAAGAGTTCGGTGGCGGAGTTACCCGGTGCTGTTGATCCTGCTGTTGTTGAGGCCGGGGTCCTGGCCTTCGTGGCGGCCGGGGGCCTGTGCCGCGTTCCTCCGCACCCAGAACGAGGTCTGCCGGTCGGCGGGGAGCGTGTCGATGAACTCCCGGAGCGAGCCGCTGACGTCCCGGGCCGATTGCGCCGCCTAAGCGTAGGCGACGCGAAGTTCGGACTTGGGCGGCGGAAGGTCCGATCCGTCGTTGAGGGCGACGCCCGCGCCGAGGGCGACCGCGGCCGCACCCGCGGCCAGAGCCCCTCGCTGGGCGCCGTGGCGGATGTTCTCGCTTCTCCGCCTGGCGGCTTCCGGGTCGCGTTTTTCCGTCATGGCACCGCTTTCCACTGCGGGGGGAGGGCGGGGGTGGGGGAGACCGGCTCACGATAGCCCGCCAAGATCGCGAGGTCCATATCCCCACGCACCGGGATGAACCACCGCCTCCGTGTCCGCCCGCCGCCGGCGGGCCCTGCGCTCTCGCGCGCCGGTCACCCCTCGCCGTGCTCCTGCCCCGCCGGCAGCCCCCGCCCCGGTGTCTCCGCCCTCTGCGCGTCCGCACGGGGCTCGTGCGCGTCGAGCGGCGGCAGCGGCTCGGCCACCAGGTCCAGGTCGGTTTCCCCCTCGGGGGCGTGGGCGGCCTCCGCGCCGGCCGCGCCGCCGGCCGAGCTCGCCGCGCCCACCCGCACCGGGGCGTAGTCGGTGCTCAGCGCGATCGGCGCCGCCCCCTCGGGGGTGAAGCCGAAGACCTCCCCGTAGAAGGCCAGTTCCGCCTCCAGTGCCCTGCGCCGGTTGTCGGCGGCGCGCAGGCCGTGGCCCTCGCCCTCGAACTCGATGAGCGCGTGCCGGATGCCCCGCTCGGACAGGCTCGCCGCCAGCGCGTGGGCCTGGTTGGCGGGCACCACCGGGTCGGCCGATCCCTGCAGGAGCAGCACCGGCCGGACCAGTTCGTCGGCGCGGTCGATGGGCGAGCGCTCGCGGTAGGTGGCCGCGTACCCCGGCAGCGGCCCGACCAGGCCGTCGAGGTAGCGCGACTCGAAGTCGTGGGTCTCCCCCGCCAGCCGCAGCAGGTCGGTCACGCCCCAGGCCGAGGTGCCGCAGGCGAAGGTGTCGCCGGTGAGCGCCAGCAGGGTGGTCAGGCCGCCGGCGCTGTTGCCGCGCACGGCCAGCCGCTCGGGGTCGGCGGCGCCCTGCTCCACCAGGGCCCGCGCGGCCGCGGTGACGTCCTCGACGTCCACCACGCCCCACTGGCCGTGCAGCCGTTCGCGGTAGGTGCGGCCGAATCCGACCGACCCGCCGTAGTTGACGTCGAGGATCCCGATCCCGCGGCTGGTGTAGAACGCCTTGGCGAGGTCGAGCAGCCCCAGGGCCTTGCCGACCGGGCCGCCGTGCGCCCACACCACGTACGGCGCGGGGCCCTCGCCCTCGACGCCGGGGTGGGTGGGCGGGTACACGGTGGCGTGCACGGCCGCGCCGTAGCGCCCGCTGACGGTGATGGCGCGCGGCTCGGGCAGGTAGCCGGGGTCGGGCAGGTTTTCGGCGGCTCGGCGCAGCACCTCGGTGCGCCCGGTGCGGGGGTCGAGCCGCACCAGGCTCAGCGGCGTGCGCGGCCCGCCGGCCAGTCCCACCACGGTGTCGCCGTCGCTCTCCAGCGTCAGCCAGCTGGTCAGGCCCTCGCGGCCGGTGTCCAGCGGGGTGAGTTCGGCGGTGGCGGGGTCGTAGACGCCGGGGGTGAGGTCGGCGTGGCCCGACAGGGCGACCAGGCGGCCGTCGGCGAGGCGGGTGTAGGGCCGGTCGCCCAGGCGGGTGAACCCGTGGGCGAACTCCTCCTCGGCCGGGTAGAGCGCGATGGCCGGCCCGGTGAGCCCGATCTCGTAGAGGTTCCACCAGCCCGGCCAGTCCGACACGAACGAGACGGTGCTGTCGTCGCGCCAGACGGGCGCCAGCACCGACTCGTTGATGCCGCCCTTGAGCGTGTAGACGTTGCTGACGGCGCCGTCGGCGAGCGTGCCGACCCGCAGTTCGGTGCCGTCCCAGGGCATGCGCGGGTGGTTCCACGACACCCACACCAGGTGCCGCCCGTCGGGGGAGGGCGTGGGCCAGGCGTAGAAGTCGGCGCCGGAGACGAGTTCGGTGACGGCGCCGGGGTCCTCGGCGGCGCGCCCCGACAGCGGCAGCGACACGATGGCGCGCCGGGGCCGGGCCGCCGCGCCTCCGGCGGCGGGCTCGGGGTGGCTTTCGCGCACGCAGATCACCCGCTTGCCGTCGGGGCTGAGCGCGAAGTCGGCGTAGCGCAGCGCGGCGGGGGCGTGCGGCTCGGGGCTGATGGGCCGGGGGGCGGCCGCCCCGGGCTCCAGGAGGTAGAGCCGCTGGTCGTCGAGGTTGCTGAAGACGACCCCGTAGCGGGTGATGGCCTTGTCGTCGCGCCGGGGCACGGGCAGGTAGGACCGCCCGCCGTACTCGTGGACGCGGGTGTGGGCGTCCCAGGGGGCGGCGAGGAGTTCGGCGACGGTGCCGTCGGCGCCCCGGTGCATGACGGTGGTGCGCCCGCCCTCCTCGGGTCGGGACTCCTCCCACCAGGTGTGCGCGCCGATGACGCTGGGGGAGCCCAGCAGCCGCTCACCTCGGGAGACGTCGCTGGCAGCGATCGGCGATGGCCAGGCGCCGTAGGGGGCCGTCACGCGGTCGGTCATGAGGAAACTTTGCACTCTGTGGGCTTATGGAACGACATGTCGACCTTAGTGGTATGTGCGGCTGCGCGCAGTAGCGCCGGAGCGCTCTTCCGGCCCCCCACGACCGCAATAGCGCCGAAAGTAGGCGTTGTGTGGCACATCGCGACCACGGCTTATTCGTTCCCTACTTGTAATGCGCGCGGAGCGCCGCAGTACCGACACGCTGTCTATAGTCCAGCCAATGTTCCGGGCCGGAATCCGCCTTAGGCACTTCAGTGGGCCTCGCCGGGCAACCCCCGGCGCGGCGCCCTTGCGGAAAGGACGCGCAATGAGGACCAGACCCACGAGCAGGCGACTTACCGCCGTTTCGGCGGCAGCGGCGGCGGGTGTGATCGCGCTCGGCGGCTGCGGTGTCGGCGACGCGGGCGCCGGAGGCGAGCTGAGCATGGCCACGGGCAGCACCGGGGGCACCTACTACCCGCTGGGCGGCGAAATCGCCGAGATCTGGTCGCAGAACATCGAGGGCGTCAACGTCAGCACCCAGGCCAGCGGCGCCTCGGTGGAGAACATGCGGCTTCTGGACCAGGGCGAGAACGAATTGGTGATGGCCATCAACGGCGTCGCCGCCAGCGCCGTCGAAGGCGGCGCGGAATTCGCCGACGACCCGCTGTCCAACCCCGACAACGTGCGTTTCCTCGGCAATGTCTACCCCGAGGTGCTGCAGATCGTCACCACCGCCGACTCCGGAATCGAGACCATCGAGGACCTGGAGGGCAAGCGCGTCGACATCGGCCCGCCCGGCAGCGGCACCGCCGTCGCCGCCGAGCAGATCCTCGACGCCTACGGCATGAGCCTGGACGACATCGAGGCGTTCGACAGCACCTTCGAGGAGGCCGCCACCAAGCTCGGCGACGGCCAGACCGACGCCGCCTTCGCCATCCTGGCGCTGCCGGCCGGCTCCATCGAGCAGGTTGCCACCCAGACCGACATCCGGCTGGTCGACATCACCGGCGACGGCCTGGACCAGCTCATGGAGGACAACCCCAGCTACAGCGCCATGACGATCGAGGCCGACACCTACAACGGCCAGACCGAGGCCGCCGAGACCGTCACCAACTGGGCCGCGCTCTACACCACCGCCGACCTCGACGAGGAGACGGCCTACAACCTGGTCAAGGAGCTGTACGAGGGTGCCGGCGACATCGGGCACGACGTCGGCAACCAGATCCAGCTCGACACCGCCGTGGAGAGCCAGGGCCCGGTCCAGCTCCACCCCGGCGCGGAGCGCTACTACGAGGAAGAGGGCGTCCTCGGCGAGTAAGGCGTACGGCGCGGCCGGCGCCCAGGCGGCGGCGCGCGGGCGGGGTCCCGGGCGCCGCCGCGTCCTGCGCGCGCTCGCGGGGGCCGCTGTCGCCGCCGCGGTGGCGGCGGCCCCCGGCGCCGCCGCGCCCGGCCGCCGGCTGCGCTTCGTGGTGACCGACATGGACGCGGGCCGGGTGGTCCACGCCCACCCCGTGGCGGTGGGCGAGCACGTGGTGCTGCGCCACACCCACTCGGTGAGCAAGCGGCCGGTGGAGGAGGTGTTCGCCGTCGCGCCGCCGGGCCGCCTGGCCATGGCCGAGATGCGCTTCGACACCTTCGGCGCGAACCTGCCCGCCGGCCCCGAGCGCATCGGCTCGGTCACCACGACCTTCCTGCGCACCGACGAGGGCTACCGGGTGCTGCACCACAACCGGCCGCTGGACCGGGTGCAGCAGATGGTGGGCGGCCCCCGGGTCGACCACGTCCTCACCTTCCCCGACGGGCGGCGGCTGCGGCTGCTGGACGTGGTGGAGCGCGGCACGCGGGTGGAGTGGAGCGTCCAGGGCGCCCCGGGTTCCTGGCCGTGAACAGCGGGCGCGGGCCGCGACGCGGTCCGCGGCGACAAGAAAGGGATGGGCGATGACGACGGATCCGCCGTCGACGGCGCCGCCGGAGAAGGGCGCCGACGACTTCAGCGACATCGAGCTGCAGAAGGAGGTCGCCGAACTCGAGGGCCACAACCTGGCCGAGGAGACCGCCGGCACCCGCCGCGACATCCGCGCCGTGTGGCGCTGGACGATCTTCGCCGTGGGCCTGGTGCTCTCCCTGTTCCACCTCTACACCGGCTACTTCGGCACCCTGCCCGGCCTCCAGCAGCGCTCCTTCCACCTGGCGCTGGGCCTGGGCCTGGTGTTCCTGCTCTACCCCTCGTCCCCCCAGGACACGCGGCGGCAGCGCTGGTACGGCTGGGGGCTGATCGCCGCGGGGATCGGGCTGATCGTCTACGTGCAGGTCGAAGGCATCGCCGACTGGTACGTGTGGGCGCCCGGCGCGGGGATCCTGGCCCTGGTGCAGGCCGCGCGGTACGTGCCCTGGCAGCCGATGGGCATGCCCGCCGCCGACGTGCTGCTGGCCCTGCTGGGGGCCGGCTCGGGCCTGTTCCTGTTCTTCGCCTACGAGGACATCGTCAGCTCGGTGGGCGTGATCAACCCCGTGTACGTGGCGGTGGGCACGGTGGGCCTGCTGCTGGTGCTGGTGGCGGCCCAGCGCACCCTGGGCGCGGCGCTGGTGATCCTGGCCGGGCTGATGCTGGCCTACGCGTTCTTCGGCCCGTTCCTGCCCGGGTTCCTGCACCACAGCGGCTACAGCATCGACCGGATCGTCTCCACGCTGTTCCTGGGCACCGAGGGCGTGTTCGGCACCCCCCTGGCGATCTCCTCGACGTTCATCTTCCTGTTCCTGATCTTCTCGGCGATGCTGGCCCGCACCGGCATGGAGCGGTTCTTCACCGACCTCGCGCTGGGCCTGACCGGCGGCACCACGGGCGGCACGGCCAAGGTCGCGGTGGTGACGAGCGCGTTCTCGGGCACCATCACCGGAAGCTCGGTGGCCAACACCGTCAGCAACGGCGCGTTCACCATCCCGATGATGAAGCGCTCGGGCTACCACGCCAACTACGCGGGCGCGGTGGAGGCGGCCTCCTCCACCGGCGGGCAGATCGCGCCTCCGGTGATGGGCGCGGCGGCGTTCATCATGATCGAGTTCACCGGCGTGCCCTACCTGCAGATCATGCAGGCGGCGATCGTTCCGGCGGCGCTGTTCTTCATCGCCCAGTTCGTGGTGGTGCACTACGACGCCAAGAAACTGGGCATTCGGGGCGTCCCACGCGAGCTGCTGCCCAACGTGCGGATGCTGATGGCCACCAAGGGCTACCTGCTGGTGCCGATCATCGGCCTGTTCGTCCTGCTCTCGCTGGGCTTCTCGCCGATCCGCTCGGCGATGGGCGCCATCGCGCTGACCGTCGGCGTGAACCTGCTGGCCCAGCTGGTCGCCCTGGCCCTGCGCCGCTGGCGCGGCATGGACGACAGGCTGACGCTGTGGACGCTGCTGGACGGCCTGGTCGACGCCACGCGCGTGGCCCTGCCGATCATCATCGCGTGCGCGGCGGCCGGCATCATCGCGGGCGTCATCACCCTGACCGGGCTGGGCCTGCGGCTGAGCGGCGGCCTGGTGAACCTGGCCGAAAACGTGCTCTCGCCGGGACTCCAGCTCATCACCTTCGGGCTGCTCGACCCCACCCAGAGCCTGCTGTTCTGCACGCTGCTGCTGTCGATGCTGGCCTGCCTGATCCTGGGCATCGGCGTGCCGACCACCGCCAACTACGTCATCACCGCCACCCTGGCGGCGCCGGCGATCATCGCGATCCTGCAGGCCGACCTGGCCGAGCCGACCGTGGCGATGCTGCTGATGGCGCACATGTTCGTCTACTACTTCGGGGTGATGGCCGACATCACCCCGCCGGTGTGCCTGGCGGCCTACGCCGCCGCGGGCATCTCCGGCGGCAACCCGATCATGACGGGCGTGTACTCGGTGCGGATCGCGGTGTCGGGCTTCGTGGTGCCCTACATGTTCGTGTTCTCCCCGCAGCTGCTGCTGCAGGAGACCGGCTGGGTCGAGGGCACGTGGGTCTTCCTCACGGCGGTGCTGGGCATCGTCCTGGTCGGTGTCGCGGTCGTGGGCCACCTGAACACCGACATCAACTGGGTGCTGCGGATCGTGGCGGCCCTGGGCGGCCTGGCGCTGCTGCACGCCAGCTGGCAGGGCGACCTCGCCGGGTTCGTGATCGGCGCCGCGCTGTTCGCCTGGCAGTACTGGGCCGGCCGCGGCGGCCGCGCGCAGGCCGCGCCCGCGGCGGCCCCGGCGGCCCCCGCGGCGAACTGATCCGGCCCCGGGGCGTGCGGCGCGGCGCGGGCCGCACCGCGCGCCCCGGGCGGTCGGTGGCAGCCACTAGCCTGGAACGGTGAGCCAGAGCCGTACCTACGAAGTCCGCACCTACGGCTGCCAGATGAACGTCCACGACTCCGAGCGGCTGTCCGGCCTGCTGGAGGACGCGGGCTACGCGCGCGCAGCCGAGGGCACCACCGCCGACGTCGTCGTGTTCAACACCTGCGCGGTGCGCGAGAACGCCGACAACCGCCTGTATGGCAACCTCGGGCACCTGCGCCCGGTCAAGGACTCCCATCCGGGCATGCAGATCGCCGTGGGCGGCTGCCTGGCGCAGAAGGACCGCGGCGAGATCGTGCGCCGCGCCCCCTGGGTCGACGTCGTGTTCGGCACCCACAACATCGGCTCGCTGCCGGTGCTGCTGGAGCGCGCCCGCGTCCAGCGCGAGGCCCAGGTCGAGATCGAGGAGTCGCTCTCGGCGTTCCCCTCCACCCTGCCCAGCCGCCGCGAGTCCGCCTACGCCGCGTGGGTGGCCATCTCGGTGGGCTGCAACAACACCTGCACGTTCTGCATCGTGCCCTCGCTGCGCGGCAAGGAGAAGGACCGCCGCCCCGGCGACATCCTGGCCGAGGTGCGGGCGCTGGTGGCCGAGGGCGTCGCCGAGGTCACGCTGCTGGGCCAGAACGTCAACGCCTACGGCAGCGAGTTCGGCGACCGGCAGGCGTTCTCCAAGCTGCTGCGCGCCTGCGGCGAGGTCGAGGGGCTGGAGCGCGTGCGGTTCACCTCGCCCCACCCGCGCGACTTCACCGACGACGTCATCGAGGCCATGGCCGAGACCCCCAACGTCATGCCGCAGCTGCACATGCCGCTCCAGTCGGGCTCCAGCCGGGTGCTCAAGGCCATGCGCCGCTCCTACCGGCGCGAACGCTACCTCGGCATCCTGGCCAAGGTCCGCGAGGCCATGCCCGAGGCCGCCATCACCACCGACATCATCGTCGGGTTCCCCGGCGAGACCGAGGCCGACTTCACCGAGACCCTGGAGGTCGTGCGCGAGGCCCGCTTCGCGGCGGCGTTCACCTTCCAGTACTCCAAGCGGCCGGGCACCCCCGCCGCCGACATGCCCGACCAGCTGCCCAAGGAGGTCGTGCAGGAGCGCTACGAGCGGCTGCTGGAACTCCAGGAGCGCATTTCCTGGGAGGAGAACCAGAAGCTGGTGGGCCGCGAGGTCGAGCTGCTGGTGGCCGAGGGCGAGGGCCGCAAGGACGGCGAGCGCCGGCGGCTGTCGGGGCGCGCCCCCGACAACCGGCTGGTGCACTTCGCCGTCGACGACTCCGCGGCACAGCGGCTGCGGCCCGGCGACCTCGCCACGGTCGAGGTCACCTACGCCGCCCCGCACCACCTGGTGGCCGACTCCGGGGTGCGCGCGGTTCGGCCCACCCGGGCCGGCGACGCCTGGGCCGCGCGCAACGGCCGCGCGCCGCAGGCGCCGGGGGTGCTGCTGGGCATGCCCAAGGTAGGTGTGCCCGAGCCGCTGCCCGCGGCGGCCGACGGCTGCGCGATCGACTAGCGGCGGGCGCTCACCGGCGCCTGCGGTGCGTGCCGCCCGGCCGCAGCCGGCAGCGCGCACCGGTCCGGGTGGCCGGCGGCGGGGCCCCGACCTGCGGGTGGGGTGTCTCCCATCGGCAGCGGCGGCCCACACGGGTCCGGGGAACGGAGAGCGGCGCTGGGCAGGACTCCATGCCTTCGACCTTACTCCGCGCGAGCGGTCCGGGGCGCCCGCTCCGGGCCGCGGGTGCGGGCCGGGGGCGCCGCGCGCACCGGTGATCGGGGAAGGGCCGCCGGCCCCGCCGCGCCGGGCGTGCCCGCGTCCGGTGGGCGGTTCCGGCGGCCCGGCCGGTGTCAGCCCAGGCGCACCGGCAGCTCCACCAGGCGGCGCAGCCCCGGGCGCGGCATCCAGCGCGCCTGGTCCTCGGGCACGGCCAGCGCCAGCCCGGGGAAGCGGCCCAGCAGCTGGGTGAACGCCACCTCGCCCTCCTGGCGGGCCAGTGCCGCGCCCAGGCAGTAGTGCAGGCCGTGGCCGAACCCCAGGTGGTGCTCGCCGCGCGTGTCGTAGGTGCGGGTGATGTCCAGCCGCTCGGGCTCGGTGTAGTGGCGGGGGTCGTGGTTGGCCGAGACCAGCACCGCCTCGACCCCCTGGCCCTTGCGGATCAGGGTGCCGCCGAGGTCGACGTCCTCGGCGGCCCAGCGGGGCCGGGTGAACAGCACCGGGCCGCACCAGCGCATCAGCTCGTGCACGGCGCGCGGCGCCAGGCCGGGGTCCTCGCGCAGCAGGCGGGCCTGCTCGGGGTGGGTCAGCAGCGCGTGCGTGCCGTTGCCGATGAGGTGGGCGGTGGTCTCGTGCCCGGCGATGACCAGGGTGAGCACCATGGTGACCAGCTCGGTCTCGGTGAGCCGGTCGCCGTCGTCGTCGCGCACGGCGATGAGCGCGTCGAGCAGGGCGTCGGCCGGCCGGGCGCGGCGCTCGGCCACCATGGCGTGGATGTGGTCGATCATCTCGCGGAAGGCCGAGGCCATTCTCGCGGGGTCCAGGCCCATCATCCGGGTGCCCCAGTCGCGCCACAGCGGGCGGTCGGCCTCGGGCACGCCGACCATCTCGCAGATGACGGTGATGGGCAGCGGGTAGGCGAAGTGCTCGATCAGGTCCACGGCGCCGTCGTCGCCGGCGGCCCCGGGCAGCCGGTCGAGCAGGTCGGCGGTGATCTCCTCGACGCGGGGGCGCAGTTCGTTGACGCGGCGCACGGTGAAGGCGCGTGAGACCAGCTTGCGCAGCCGGGTGTGGTCGGGCGGGTCGGAGTCCAGGATCGTGTCGGCGATGTAGGGGATGTAGTCCTCGGGGATCCCGACCGAGGCGAGCATGGTGGCGCGCATGTCGCCGGGGCCGTTCTCGATGCGGGCGGGGTCGTTGACGAACCGGGGGTCGTCCAGCACCGTGCGGACGTCGTCCTGCCGGGTCACCAGCCACATCGTGCTGCCGTCGAGGTGGCGCACGCGCTCGACGGGGGCCTCCTCGCGAAGCCGGCCGAACCCGGTGTAGGGGTCGGTGAGGAGTTCGGGGTCGAGCAGGCTCACGGCGGGGGAGTCCGCGGGGGTGTCGGCGGGGTTGTGCTGGGCCGGTGCGGTCATGGGGCCCTCCTCGGGCGGTGTCAGGTGAGCTTCTGGTTGGCGAGTTCGGTGCGCAGCGCGGCCAGCACCCGGTCGAACACGGCGACGACGTGGGGCGCGGCCGCGCGGGCGGGGCCGGGGTCGTCCGGGGCGGCCTCCAGCGAGGTGCGCAGGGCGTGGGCGAGGAGGTCGGCCCGCTCGGCTACGGGCCCGGGGTCGGGGAAGAACACCGTGGTGAGCGGCTCGGCCAGGAAGTATCCGGTGAAGACGTGCAGGTAGAGCATGAGTTGGGAGTCCAGCGGCAGGTCGCCGCGCAGGACGCCGTGGTCGCTCAGCACCGCGAAGTAGTCCCGCATGGTGTCGCGGCGCAGGTCCATCAGCCCTCGCAGGTGCCTGGCGCCGCCGCGGGCCAGGGAGCCCAGGGTGTCGGGGTCGCCCAGCAGCACGGCGCGCAGCACGGGGTCCTCGTGGACCAGCAGGTAGGAGGTGCGGGCCAGGTGGGAGGGCCGCACCTGCAGCGGGTCGGCGCGGACGCCGTCGACGATGCGCCGGACCATGTCCGCCTGCGCCCGCATGACCACCGAGAGGAACAGCAGTTCCTTGGTGCGGAAGTGCAGGTAGACGGTGCCTTTGCCGATGTCGGCGCGGCGGGCGACGTCCTCGACCGTGACGCGGCGGTAGCCCAGGGAGACGAGGAGTTCCCCGGCGGCGGCGAGGATGCGCTCGGCGCGGGCCTCGCGTTCGTCGACGGCCGCCTCGGGGGCGGGGCGGTCCGGGCTGTCCTGGGCGTGCCATGTCACGGGCGGATGGCTCCTGTCTCGGGTTCGGATGCTGACGGGGTCCGGTGCGACCGGACGCGGTGACTGTTTGACCGGATTTCAAATCCGGTCATGAAGTCACGGTAGATCCGCAGCGCGGGCGGCGGCAGGGCACCCGGTGTTAGGAAGCCGTCAAGGGCCGGCGGGTAGCCTGCCGGTGTGCTGATCGCCGCCGCCGTGTGCCCCCACCCGCCGCTGCTCGTGCCCCAGGTCGCGGCCGGTGCCGCCGGCGAACTCGCCGTGCTGCGGGCCGCCTGCGACCGCGCCGTGGCCGCCCTGGCCGCGTCCGGCCCCGACGTGCTCGCGGTCGTGGGCGCGGGCGGGCGCGACCGCGACCACCCGGCCGCGGCCGGCGGCGGGTTCGCCGACTACGGGGTGGACCTGCGGGTGGGGGAGGGGGAGCCGGTGCTGCCGCTGTCGCTGACGGTGGGGCGGTGGCTGGCCGAGCGCGCGGGCGTGCGCCCCGACCGGTACGCGGAGGTGGACGCCGCCGCCGGCCCCGGGCGCTGCCTGGCCCGCGGCGCCGCACTGGCCGAGGCCGGGCGGCGGGTGGCGCTACTGGTGATGGGGGACGGCAGCGCGCGCAACGGCGATGCGGCCCCGGCGCCCGCCGACCCCGAGGCGCCCGCCTTCGACGGCGCGGTCGCCGCGGCGCTGGCGGCGGCCGACGCCGACGCGCTGGCGCGGCTGGAGCCGCGCACGGCCGAGCGGCTGCTGGCCCAGGGGCGGCCCGCCTGGCAGGTGCTGGCGGGCGCCGCCCGCGCCCTGCCCGCGGGGTACGGCGCGCGCGGCGAACTGCTGGCGCACGAGGCGCCTTATGGGGTGGGCTACTTCGTGGCGGTGTGGACCGTGGCCGGGCGCGCGGCGCCCCCGGCCGCCGACGGCGCGGTGGGCGGGGACCGGCCGTAGGGGGTTCCCCGTCCTCCGGGGAGCCTCCGCATGTCCGTGCGGACAACACACGCGTGTGAACCGAGGACGCCCTCCCGTCGACCACAGGGCAGCGAGAGCCCGGTGCCGCTCCCGCACGGCCCAGGAGCGGGCTGGGGCGGCTCCCCACGGCCGGTCCCGGCGACCCGGCCTCGCGAGGTCCGCCCGCTGTGGGCGCGTGGAACGCGGCGGAAGGGGGACTCCCCGGCCGGGTCCGCCCACGAGGGCGCGTATCGGCCGAACGCGCCCTCGGCAGGGCCGCGCTCCCGCCCGGAGGCGGCCCGGGCGCCAGGATGCCCGCCGCGGTCCGTGCCGGGACGCCCGGCCGGACGCTCGGCGGGGCGGCCCCACGGCGGCGGGCCGGTCGGCAGCCCCGGAGACCGCCCGCGCCGGGCGCGGTCAGCGGGCTTGGCCCGGCCCGGACCGCTCAACGGGCTCGACGGCCGCGAAGCGGGCGCCGAAGGGGTCGGCCAGCAGGCACCAGCGGCCGTAGGGGGAGTCGGCGGGCGGGGCCACCACCGTGCCGCCGGAGCCGTGGGCCAGCGCGGCGGCGTCGTCGGCGCTGCGCACCGCGAAGTAGGTGAGCCACGCGGCAAGGCCCTGGCTGGGGCGGCGGTCGCCCCCGCCGTAGACCCCGCACACCGGAGTGCCGCCGCTGTAGAGGGTCACGAAGTCGTAGCCGGGCAGCCGCTCGGGCTCGTAGCCGAACACGCGCACCAGGAAGGCGCTGGCGGCGTCCAGGTCGTCGCTGGTGACCTCCGACCACACCGGTGCCCCGGGCTCGCCGAACGCCTCGGCCCCGCGCAGGGTGCCGGGCTCCCATAACCCGAACGCGGTGCCCGTGGGGTCGCGGGCGAGGGCCATGGCGCCGAGGTCGCCGATGTCCTGCGGCACTCCCAGCGCCCTGCCGCCGGCCTCGGTGATGGCGCGGAGCGTGCCCTCCAGGCCGTGGGTGGCCAGGTAGACGGTCCACGCTGCGGAGCGCGCGGTCTCGGGGTCGGGGCCCCAGCGCTGGGAGAGCCCCGCGACGCGGCGGCCGTCCAGGGCGGCCACGGAGTAGGGGAGGTCGTCGAACTCCCAGCCGAGGACCCCGCCGTAGAACCGCCGGGCGCGGTCCAGGTCGGGCACGGACAGGTCCATCCAGCACGGGGCGCCGGCCGGGTACTCCTCCGCAGTCGTCATGGCGGCGTCGTACCCGTGTTCTACTCGGCGCATTCGGCACGTCGGCAAAGTGGATGCAAACAGGCCGAAACACGTGGCAGCCGTCGGTGGGGCGAGCGCGGACGGCGCCGCCGACGGGCCTTTGCACCCGGCCGCTCACCTGGCACCGGCCGTGCCGTGCCGCGACGGCGGCGCCTGCCCGGCACGGCCGGCCGGCCGCCGCCCGAGGACCGGACCGGCGCCCAGGGCGCTCAGCGGAGACGCGCACGGCCGAACGCGGCCCGGCCAGCCGGGCGGTTCCACTCCCGCTGGAACGCGCGCGGCGCGAGCGCGGCGGTGGCCGCGCCCCGAGCGGGGTGCCCACGCGTGCGCCGCCTGCTGCGGGCGGGCGCGGTTGCGCCCTGGTCTGGCGGCCTAGCCGCGTGCGCCGCCCGCCCCTGCGCGGTCGGACCAGGCCGCGCGCACCAGGTCCATCGAGTGCTCGATGAGGCCGGGGCCGTCGTGGTCGAGCCAGTGGACACGGGGGTCGCGGCGGAACCAGGACTCCTGGCGGCGGGCGAAGCGGCGGGTGGCCCGGACGGTGTCCTCGCGGGCCTCGTCCTCGGTGCACTCCCCGGCCAGGAACCGCAGCACCTGGGCGTAGCCCAGCGCGCGCGAGGCGGTGCGCCCCTCGGCGAGGCCGCCGCCGCGCAGCGCGCGGACCTCCTCCACCAGCCCGGCCCGCCACATCCGCGCCACGCGCTCCTCGATGCGCTCGTCCAGCAGCGGGCGCGGCACGCGCAGGCCGATCTGCACGCAGGGGTAGTGCGAGGTGTGCTCGGGCAGGGTGGCCGTGAACGGCCGCCCGGTCAGCTCGATCACCTCCAGCGCGCGCACGATGCGCCGCCCGTTGCCGGGCAGGATCGCGCGGGCGGCCTCGGGGTCGCGCTCGGCCAGCCGGGCGTGCAGGGGCGCGGGCCCGCCGCGCGCCAGCTCCTCCTCCAGCCGCGCCCGCACGGCGGGGTCGGTGCCGGGGAAGTCCAGCTCGTCCAGCGCGGCGCGCACGTACAGCCCCGACCCGCCGACCAGGACGGGCACGGCGCCGCGCCCGCGCAGGTCGTCGATGAGGGCGCGCGCCAGCTCCTGGTACTCGGCGACGTTGGCGGCGCGGGTGACGTCCCAGATGTCGAGGAGGTGGTGGGGCACGCCCCGCCGCTCCCGGAGGGTGAGCTTGGCGGTGCCGATGTCCATGCCCCGGTAGAGCTGCATGGAGTCGGCGTTGATGATCTCGGCGGCGCCCTCGCGGGCGCCCAGCCGCAGTGCCAGTTCGACGGCGAGGTCGGACTTCCCGGCCGCGGTGGGCCCCACGACGGCGACCACCGGGGGGCCGCCCGCCGCGCTCGCGGATCGCGCTGCCATGTCGCGGACCTCCTCACGCGTCGTCCTCGCCCGCCCCTCCAGTGTGGCAGCGGTCCGGCGGTGGCCGTGATCGGGCCCGGCTGCTCCTAAGATGATCTCCATGCGATTCGCCAAGGGCCATGGCACCGAGAACGACTTCGTGATCATCCCCGATCCCGAGGGCGCCCTCGACCTGCGGCCCGCCCAGGTGGCCGCGCTGTGCGACCGCCGCGCCGGCATCGGCGGCGACGGCGTGCTGCGCGTGGTGCGCACCGCCGCCCTGGGCGAGGCGCTGACCGGCCCGGCCGCGTCCTCCCAGGCCTGCGAGTGGTTCATGGACTACCGCAACGCCGACGGCAGCGTCGCCGAGATGTGCGGCAACGGCGTGCGGGTCTTCGCGCGCTACCTGCTCGACCGCGGCCTGGCCGAGGGCCCCGAGATTTCGGTGGGCACGCGGGCGGGCGCTCGGCGCGTCACCGTTGAGGACGACGGCGACCTCACCGTCGACATGGGCCGCCCCGAACTGCGCGGCGAGTCCGCCGCCGACCTCGCCGACGGCACCGTGCGCGGGCGGCGGGTGTTCGTGGGCAACCCCCACCTGGCCTGCCGGGTCGACCGCGACCCCGACGACGTCGACCTCACCGCCGCCCCCCGGCTCAACGAGGCCGACTTCCCCGAGGGCGCCAACGTCGAGGTCTTCGCCGTGGCCGCGCCGGGCACCCTGCGCATGCGCGTCTACGAGCGCGGCGCGGGCGAGACCCGCTCCTGCGGCACCGGCATCGTCGCGGTGGCCGCCGCCGCCACGCCGCCCGGCGAGGGCGCCACCTGGCGGGTGCGCGTGCCCGGCGGCGAGTGCGTCGTGTTCCTCGACGCCGACGGCGCCCGCCTGCGCGGCCCGGCCGTCATCGTCGCCGAGGGCGAGACCACCCTGCTCGACTCCGCCGCCGCACCCGCCTGAGCCCTCCCGCCCCGGCGCCCCGCGCGCGGACCGCGCCTCAGCGGCTAAGCAGGGCCGAGGGCGACAGCCCCCGCAGCGACGCGTCGAGCACCTGCGCGGTGTGGGCGAGCGCCATCGGGGTCCCGGCCCGCTCCAGGGCCGCGGCGATCTGCAGCGAGCACCCCGGGTTGCCCGCCACCAGGAGTTCGGCCCCGGTGGACGCCACGTCGGCGGCCTTGCGGTCGCCCAGTTCGGTGGCCGCCTCGGGCCGCAGCAGGTTGTAGACCCCCGCCGACCCGCAGCAGATCTCCGGGTTGGGCAGGTCGGCCACCTCCAGTTCGGGGATCTGGGCCAGCAGCGCGCGCGGCTGGGCGGTGACGCCCTGGCCGTGGGAGAGGTGGCAGGCGTCGTGGTAGGCGGCGCGCACGGGCAGCGGGTGGCGGCGGGCGCGGGGGCCCAGGTCGGCCAGGAACTCGGTGAGGTCCACCACGCGCTCCGACAGCGCCTGGGCGCCGCGCACCTCGGCGTCGCCGGCGCCGGCCTCCGCGAGCACCCGCCCGTAGTGCTTCATGGTGCCGCCGCACCCGGCGGAGTTGACCACCACGGCCTCCACCCCCGCCCGGGTGAACGCCGCCACCGTGGCGCGGGCGAAGGCGGCGGCCTCCTCGGCCCGGCCGGTGTGGGCCGACAGCGCGCCGCAGCAGCCCTGCTCGGGCGGGACCACCACGTCGCAGCCCTCGGCGGCCAGCACGCGCGCGGTGGCGGTGTTGACCTGGGGGAAGAACGCGCCCTGCACGCACCCGGTGAGCATGCCCACCACGGCGCGGCGGCGTCCGCGCGCCGGCACCAGCGCGGGCAGGCGCGGCACCCCGCCCCTGACGGGCGGGGCGATGCGCTCCATGGCCGCCAGGGGCGGCGCCAGGCGCTCCAGGATGCGCGTGCGGCGCACCAGCCGGGACAGCCCGCTGGCCTGGTAGGCCCGCAGGGGCGCGCGCAGCGGTTCCAGCCGCCGCCGGTGGGGGAACAGCGCGAAGACCGCCGCCCGCAGCAGCCGGTCGCCGGGCGCGCGCTCGTGCTCGGACTCCACCCGGGCGCGGGTGGACTCGATGAGCGCGTCGTAGGCAACCCCGGAGGGGCAGGCGCTGACGCAGGACAGGCAGCCCAGGCAGTTGTCGAAGTGCTCCACGGCGGCGGAGGTGAGGACGTCGTCCTCGCGCGCCTGGCCCATGAGGTGGATGCGGCCGCGGGGGGAGTCCATCTCCTGGCCCCACAGCACGTAGGTGGGGCAGGTGGGCAGGCAGAACCCGCAGTGCACGCAGTCGCCGAGCAGGTCGTCGAAGGAGCGGTCGGGCCGGGCGGCCCCGGCCGCGGTGTCGCTGTCGGTCACGGCGTCCTCCTTGTGATGCGGATGTGCCGGTGGTGGCGGGCGGCGTCCTAGATCCCGCCGGGGCCGCGCCCGGGGGACAGGAGGCGGTGCGGGTCGAACCGGTCCTTGACCGCGCGCATCAGGCCCAGGCCGCCGACCGGGCCCCAGCGGTCGAGGTCGGCCCCGGCCAGGCCGGGCGCGGTGCGGGCGACGGTGACCGAGCCCCCGGCCCCGGCGAGGGCGTCGCGGGCGCGGGCGACCACGCCCGCGACCGCCGCCGGGTCGGCGGCCGCCGGCACGGCGGCGTAGAGGACCCCCGCTCCGGCCGAGCCGCCGACGGCGGCCTCGGTGTGCTCGGCGCGGGCGGCCGCGCGCACGTCGCGGGCCGCCTGGGCGGCGTTGGCGACCGGTGCGGTGATCTTGAGCAGGGTGTCCCGGTCGGCGCCGGGCAGGGCGCCCCAGCCCGGCGGCGGGGTGTCGGCGGTCTCCGGTGCGGTCAGCAGCGCGGCGACCTCGGCGGCGCGGGCGTCGATCCCGCCCTCGGAGCCCTCCAGGAGCACCTCCAGCCGGGGCGGGCCGCCGGCGGGCCAGCGCAGTTCGACGGCCGCGGGCACCGCCGCCGAGCGCAGCACCCGCGCCGTCCACTCCTGGAGGACGGCCGCGTCGGGCGCCTCGGCGCTGACGAGCCGCAGCGCCGGGGGGACCGGGTGCAGCCGGAAGGTGACCGAGGTGATCAGCCCCAGGGTGCCCAGCGCGCCGGTGTGCAGTTTGCCCAGGTCATACCCTGCGACGTTCTTCACCACCCGCCCGCCGGAGGACGCGGCGACCCCGTCGGCGCGCACCACGGTCATGCCGATGACGAGGTCGCGCAGCGGGCCGTGCGCCATGCGGCGCGGTCCCGACAGCCCGGTGGCCACGGCGCCGCCCACGGTGCCGCCGGGCACCAGGGGGTCCAGGGTGAGCCGCTGCCCGGCCCGTGCCAGGTGCTCGCGCAGCTCGGCCAGCGGGGTGCCCGCGCCGGCCCGCACCACCAGGTCGCCGGCCGCGTGCTCGATCCCGGTGAGGGCGGTGGTGTCGACCACCAGGTCGCAGCGCAGGGGCGGGGCGCCCCACCCGATGGCGGTGCCGTTGCCCCGCGCGACCGAGGCCAGGCGGTGGTGGTGGGCGGCGGCCAGCAGCGCCGCGGCGGCGGCGGTGTCGGGCGGGGCCGCGACCAGGCGCGGCACGCGGCCGTGGACGGAGTCGGCGGCGGTGCCCTCGCGCACCGCCGCGCCGCCCGCGCCGAGCCGCTCGGACAGGGTGGTCGTGGTCGCCTCACGCATCACGCGCCCGCCTCCTCGGCCGCCGCCGATGGGGTCGAAGGCGCCGGGCCGGCGGCCGTGCACGCCCGGATGCCTCGCTGCTGGGGCGCCCGCCTCAGAACTGCTCCGCCGCGCCCCGCTCCACCAGCGGGTGGACGCCCTTGCGCACGCCGGGGCGCTCGCCGCACAGCCGCGGGGTGGGCAGCAGCTTCTCGGGGTTGGCGATGCCCGCGGGGTCGAACGCGCCGCGGAAGAGGTCCATGGTCTCCAGGTCGGCGGGGGTGAACATCTCGGGCATGTGGCACGCCTTGTCCACCCCCACGCCGTGCTCGCCGGTGATGGAGCCGCCGTGCTCGATGCACAGGTCCAGGATCGCCCCGGAGACCTCGGCGGCGCGCTCGGGGGCGCCGGGCTCGGCGTCGTCGAACAGCACCAGCGGGTGCAGGTTGCCGTCGCCGGCGTGGAAGACGTTGGCCACCCGGATGCCCGACTCCGCCGAGAGTTCGGCGATGCGCCGCAGCACCTCGGGCAGCGCGGTGCGCGGCACCACGCCGTCCTGCACGATGTAGGCGGGGCTGATGCGGCCCACGGCGGCGAACGCCGATTTGCGGCCCTTCCAGATGCGGGCGCGCTCGGCGGCGTCGGAGGCGGTGCGGATCTCGAACGCGCCCTCGGCCCGGCACAGCGCCGCGACCTCCTCGAACTGGGCGTCGACGTCGGCGGCCGGGCCGTCCAGCTCCACGATGAGCACGGCCCCGGCGCCGGAGGGGTAGCCGCAGGCCACGGCCGCCTCGGCGGCCTCGATGGACAGCGCGTCCATCATCTCCACGGCGGCGGGCAGCACCCCGGCCGCGATGATCGCCGACACCGCCGCCCCGCCCGCGTCCATGGTCTCGAAGGCGGCGAGCAGGGTGCGGACCTTCTGCGGTGCCCGCATCAGCCGCACGGTGATCTCGGTGGCGACGCCCAGGGTGCCCTCGGAGCCGATGAAGGCGCCGAGCAGGTCGTAGCCGGGCGCGTCGGCGGCCTTGCCGCCCAGCCGCACCACCTCGCCGGCGGGGGTGACGACCTCCAGGCCTAGCACGTGGTTGACGGTGAACCCGTACTTCAGGCAGTGCGCGCCGCCGGAGTTCTCGGCGATGTTGCCGCCCACCGAGCACACCTGCTGGCTGGAGGGGTCGGGCGCGTAGTAGTAGCCGTGCGGCGCCGCGGCGCGGGTGATGTCGAGGTTGGCCACGCCGGGCTGGACCACGGCCCGCTCGTTGGCGATGTCGATCTCCAGGATGGAGCGCATCCGGGAGGTGACGACCAGGACCCCCTCGGTGTGGGGCAGCGCGCCCGCCGACAGCCCGGTGCCCGCGCCGCGCGGCACGAACGGCACGCCGTGCTCGGCGCACAGGCCCAGCACGGCGGCGACCTGGGCGGTG
This sequence comes from Streptomonospora nanhaiensis, assembly GCF_013410565.1. Lineage (NCBI taxonomy): Bacteria > Bacillati > Actinomycetota > Actinomycetes > Streptosporangiales > Nocardiopsidaceae > Streptomonospora > Streptomonospora nanhaiensis. The sequence goes on along the minus strand of NZ_JACCFO010000001.1, from coordinate 1,979,189 downwards.
CTGGTGGGCAGGACGACCACGCCGGGCAGGGCCGCGTGGTAGGTGATGCCGTCGCTCTCATAGGTGCGGCGGCGGGCGGTGTCGGTGATGACGCCGTCCTCGCCGCAGATGGCGCGCAGGCGCGGCAGCAGCGTGTGGAGCGGTTCGGGCACGGAGATCGCCTCCCCAGCTCGTCGTAGCCGTACTTTCCCGCACCCGTCCGCCGCGGGCAAGGGGGAGCGCCGGGGCTCCCGCGCGCCGCCGGGGCGCGCGGGGGCGCCCCGGCGGCGCGGGCCGGGCGGAGGCGGGTCAGGGCATCCGCTCGTAGGCCGGCAGGGTGAGGAACTCGACGTAGTCGTCGGCGAGCGCGACCTCGGTGAACAGCTCCATGGCGCGCTCGTAGAGCCCGGCGTCGAAGGCGGCGCCGCTCTGTTCGCGGATGGCGGCCAGCTCCTCGTCGATGAGGCGGGTCACGAGGTCGCGGGTGACCTGGGGGCCGTCGTCGAGGGTGACGCCGTTGTGCAGCCACTGCCAGATCTGGGAGCGGGAGATCTCGGCGGTGGCGGCGTCCTCCATCAGGTTGTGGATGGCCACCGCGCCGTTGCCGCCCAGCCAGGCGGCGAGGTACTGCAGGGCGACGTTGATGTTGCCGCGCAGCCCGGCCTCGGTGACACCGCCCTCGGCGGAGTCCACGGCCAGCAGGTCGCCGGCCTTGACGGCGACGTCGTCGCGCTGCCGGTCGAGCTGGTTGGGGCGGTCGCCCAGGACGCCGTCGAAGACCTCGCGGCACACCGGGACGAGGTCGGGGTGGGCCACCCAGGAGCCGTCGAAGCCGTCGCCGGACTCCCGCGCCTTGTCGTCGCGGACCTTGGCCAGGGCGCGCTCGTTGACCTCGGGGTCGCGGCGGCTGGGGATGAACGCGGCCATGCCGCCGATGGCGAAGGCGCCGCGCCGGTGGCAGGTGCTCACCAGCAGTTCGGTGTAGGCGCGCATGAACGGCGCGGTCATGGTGACGGCGTTGCGCTCGGGCAGCAGGAACCGCCGGCCGCGGGTGCGGTGCACCTTGATGATGCTGAAGAGGTAGTCCCAGCGCCCGGCGTTGAGGCCCGCGGAGTGCTCGCGCAGCTCGTAGAGGATCTCCTCCATCTCGAAGGCGGCCGGGATCGTCTCGATCAGCACGGTGGCGCGGATGGTGCCGCGCGGGATGCCCAGGCGCTCCTGGGCGGCGACGAAGATGTCGTTCCACAGCCGCGCCTCAAGGTGGCTCTCCATCTTGGGCAGGTAGTAGTAGGGGCCCTTGCCCTTGTCGAGCTGGCGCTGGGCGCAGTGGAACAGGTAGAGCGCGAAGTCCACGACGGCGCCGGAGGTCCGCTGCCCGTCGACCAGGATGTGCTTCTCGTCCAGGTGCCAGCCGCGCGGGCGCACGACGACGGTGGCCAGTTCGGAGTCGTCCTTGAGCGCGTAGGTCTTGCCCTCGGGCGTGGTGAAGTCGATGGTGCGGTCCAGCGCGTCGCGCAGGTTGAGCTGGCCGCCGATCATGTTCTCCCACAGCGGGGTGTTGGCGTCCTCGAAGTCGGCCAGCCACACCTTTGCGCCGGAGTTGAGCGCGTTGACCGTCATCTTGCGGTCGGTGGGCCCGGTGATCTCGACGCGGCGGTCGGTGATGCCGGGCGCGGGCGGGGCGACGCGCCAGGAGGGGTCCTCGCGGATGTGGCGGGTCTCGGGCAGGAAGTCGAGGTCGGCGCCCGCCGCGATCTCCCGCTGCCGGCGGGCGCGGGCCGCCAGCAGCTCCTGGCGCCGGCCCTCGAACCGGCGGTGCAGGTCGGCGATCAGGGCCAGCGCGTCGTCGGTGAGGATCTGGTCGAACCGGTCGTGCATGGGGCCGGTGATCTCGACCCCAGGGGTGGCGCCCATAGGAGTACCTTCCACGAAGCGAAATTTACTTCTGGTATGTGGAATTGACGCTACTCGCCGGTCGCGGCAGGGTCAACGGCGGCCCCCCGCCGCAGCGCCGCACTCTTTGCCCAGGTGGAAAGGTCGCCGGCTTTTTCCGCGGCACGCCACCGGGAAAAACGCGTGCCCCGGTCAACCCCCGCATGCGACCATCAAGGGGACGGACGGGGCGGGAACAAGTCACCGCGGTCCCGGCGTTCTCCCAACCGGAGGGATATGAATACTTTCTTTGACCACGGTCCCATCGACCCCGCCGCCCGCGGCGCCTGGGCCGACGACCGTGAGCACACCGCCGAGGACCGCGCCCAGACTCTGGCCGACGTCCCCGAGCAGGGCGAACTCGACCTCGCCGAGCGCCACGCGCTGCGCCGCGTCGAGGGCCTGTCCACCGAACTCACCGACGTCACCGAGGTCGAGTACCGCTCGCTGCGGCTGGAGCGCGTCGTCCTCATGGGCGTGTGGACCAGCGGCACCCAGCTCGACGCCGACAACTCCCTGTACGAGCTGAAGCAGCTCGCCGAGACCGCCGGAGCGCTGGTCCTGGAGGGCGTGACCCAGCGGCGCCGCAAGCCCGACCCCGCCACCTACATCGGCCGCGGCAAGGCCGACGAGCTGCGCGAGATCGTCGAGAGCACCGGCGCCGACACCGTCATCTGCGACGGCGAGCTCGCGCCCAGCCAGCTCCGCCAGCTCGAGGACGTCGTCAAGGTCAAGGTCATCGACCGCACCGCGCTGATCCTCGACATCTTCGCCCAGCACGCGCGCAGCCGCGAGGGCAAGGCCCAGGTCGAGCTCGCCCAGCTCAGCTACCTGCTGCCGCGCCTGCGCGGGTGGGGTTCGGCGCTGTCCCGGCAGGCCGGCGGCCGCGCCGGCGGCGGCAACGGCGGTGTGGGTCTGCGCGGCCCCGGTGAGACCAAGATCGAGACCGACCGGCGACGCATCAACGCCCGCATGGCCAAGCTCCGCCGCCAGCTCGCGCACATGGCCACCACGCGCGAGGTCCAGCGCGACCAGCGCCAGGTCCGCCAGGTGCCTGCGGTGTCGATCGCCGGCTACACCAACGCCGGCAAGTCCAGCCTGCTCAACCGGCTGACCAACGCCGGGGTGCTCGTGGAGAACGCGCTGTTCGCCACCCTGGACCCCACGATCCGCCAGGCGCGCACGCCCGACGGCCGGTCGTTCACGCTCAGCGACACGGTCGGGTTCGTGCGGCACCTGCCGCACCAGCTCGTCGAGGCGTTCCGGTCCACCCTTGAGGAGGTCGCCGACTCCGACCTCATCCTGCACGTGGTCGACGCCTCGCACCCCGACCCCGAGCAGCAGCTCAGCGCGGTGCGCGAGGTCTTCGCCGAGATCGGCGCGCAGGACGTGCCCGAACTCGTCGTGCTGAACAAGACCGACGCCGCCGACCCGCTGGTGCTCAAGCAGCTCAAGGCCAAGGAGCCGCAGGCGGTCGAGGTCTCGGCCCGCACCGGCGAGGGCATCGACGACCTCGTCGCGGCGGTGGCCGGGGCGCTGCCCACCCTGGACCGCGAGGTCCGCGTGGTGCTGCCCTACGATCGCGGCGACCTGGTGTCCCGGGTGCACGCCGAGGGCCGGATCATCGACCAGGACCACACCGGCGACGGCACGCGGCTGCACGCCTGGGTGCCCGAACTCCTGGCCGGAAAGCTGGAGGAGTACGCGGTCGTCGGCTAGCGTTGCGGCGGCCGGGCGGTAACGAACCGGTCACCCGCCGGATATGCTACGGCGGAACCCCGAACGGGGTTCCGCCGTTGTCGTGTGCAGAGCCTGAATTGGAGAGGGATTGCGGAGGGGAGAGGTGTACACGGCGTCGGAGGATGAACTACGGTTTTGAACCACTGGTTCGAGACCCGTGAGTCGCTCGCCTCCCCGGCCGCACCACCCTCCCCCCAGCCAGACCCAGTCGAGATCGAGGTCGCCTATGTCTACTCGCGTGTTCCGCCCCGCATCCGCGATCCGGCGGCCATGACTACCGGAGCGGGCCGGTGAGACGATGACCGTACGACTGCTGACGAACATCGGGCGGCTGTGGACCGGCACCGATCTCCTCAGTAACGCCGCCATGCTGGTGCACCACGACCGCATCGCGTGGGTCGGGCCGGCGGCCGACCTCCCCCAGAGCCTGCCCGGTGTCATCAACGACATCGTGGACGTGGACGAGGTCGACAACATCGGCGGCGGCCTGGTCACCCCCGGGCTGATCGACGCCCACTGCCACCCGGTCTACGCGGGCAACCGCTACGCCGAGATCGCCATGCGCGCCGGCGGCGCCTCCAAGTCCGAGATCACCGGGGCGGGCGGCGGCGTGGCCTCCACCGTCACCGTGACCCGCGGCACCGATCCCTGGACCCTGTGCAACGCGGTGCGCGAGCGCCTGCGGCACTGGGTGCTGTCGGGCTGCACCACGGTCGAGGCCAAGACCGGCTACCACCTCACCCGCGACGGCGAACTCGCCGACGTCCGGCTGCTGCGCGCCCTGGAGGAGGAGCCCGGCATGCCGCGGCTGCAGGTCACCTTCTTCGCCGCGCACGCGGTGCCGCCGGAGTACTTCGGCCGCCCGCACGACTACGTCGACGCGGTGTGCTCCTGGCTCAGCGACGCCGCGCAGGCGGGCGCCCACGGGGTGGACGTCTACTGCGACAACCAGCAGTTCACCACCGACGACGCCGCCCGGCTGCTGTCGGCGGCGCGGGCGGCCGGGCTGCGCACCCACATGCACGCCTGCGCGAAGCCCCGGCACGGCGCGGTGCGCATGGCCGCCGACATGCAGTGCTCCTCGGTGGACCTGCTCCACGACACCGACGAGGACGACGTCCTGGCGCTGGCCAAGACCTCCACGCCGGTGGTGGTGTGCCCCACCACCTCGCTGCACGAGCGCCGCACCCCGCCGGTGCGCGCGCTGCTGGACCACGGCGTGCCGGTCGGCCTGGGCACCGACCACAACCCGGGGCAGTCGGGCACCATGTCCCTGCCGCTGGCGATCTCCATGGCGGTGTCCATGTTCAACATGAGCGTCCTTGAGGCGCTGCGGGCCGCCACGGTCGGCGGCGCGTTCGCGCTGGGGCTGACCGACCGCGGCCTGCTGGCGCCCGGCCACTACGCCGACATCGTGCAGTGGGACGCCGACCACGAGGGCGCGTTCGCCTGGTCCTACGGGCTCAACACGCTGCGCGTGTGGCGCGGCGGCGAGACCATCCGCTGAGGCCGTCCGGTCGGCCTGCGGCGGCCGGCCGGACGGGGCCGACCGGCCGACCGCGCGCGGTCGGACCGGGCGGAAGCGGAGGCGCGCGGGCGTATCAGGCGTCGGCGCCCAGCAGCACCACCTTGCCCACGACCGTCTTGGACTCCGCCAGTTCCATCGCCGCCGCGGCCTCGGTCAGCGGGAACCGGGCGGCGACCCGCGCGCTGAGCGTGCCGTCGGCCAGCAGGGCGAACACGGCGCCGAGGTCCTCGCGCAGCCGCGCGCGGAACCGGGCGCGGTCGCGGCGGCCCGCCCAGACGTTGAAGAAGTGCGTTCGGCGCCCGTTGGGCAGCGCGTTCCAGACGGCCAGCCGCGCCAGCAGTTTGAGCACGGGCAGGTACGAGGACCCGGCGACGTCCCGGGTGGCGGCGGTGCCGTAGGCGACGAGTGTCCCGCCCCGGTTCAGCAGGCGGAAGGAGTCCACGATCCCCGGCCCGCCGACGTGGTCGAAGACGGCGTCGACCCCCTCGGGGGCGAGCGCGCGGACGCGGGCGGGCAGGCCGGGGGCGGTGTAGTCCACCGGCTCGGCGCCCAGGGCCCGGACGGTGTCATGGTGGCGCGGCGAGGCGGTGCCGATCACCCGGGCCCCGGCGTGGCGGGCGAGTTGGACGAGGACGGTGCCCACACCGCCGTTGGCGCCGTGCACCAGCACGGTCTGGCCGCGGCGGACCGGGCGACGTGGTGCAGCATGCGCCAGGCGGTGACGCCGCTGACGACCAGGGTCTCGGCCTCGGCGGCGTCGAGGCCCTCGGGCACCGGCACCAGGTCGGCGGCGGCGAGGACGGCGTGGCTGGCCCAGCCGCCGGTCTTGGTGAGGGCGGCGTAGCGGCGCCCGGCCATGGCGGGGTCCACACCGGCACCGACCCCGGTGACCGTGCCGATGAGGTCGTAGCCCGGCACGAAGGGGAACGGCGGCTGGTCGAAGTACTTGCCGCGGCGCATCTGCTGCTCGGCGAAGGAGACGCCGGTGGCCTCCACGCGCACCAGCACCTCGCCGGCGCCGGGCGGGGGGAGTTCCCGGCGGCGGACCTGGAGCCCGGCGGGTCCGACGGCGCCGGGCAGGACGATCTCAACGGCGCGGGTGCCGGGGGTGCGGTCGTCGGCGGAGTGGGCGTGGGCGGCGCGGGTGCCGGCGTCGGCTCCGGCGGTGGGGCGGGTGCGGTCGGTGCGCTCCATGGCGTGCTCCCGTGGGGTGTGGTGTGTCGGTACGAAAGTAAGTGATTGGTCAGTCACTTGTTGGGGCGAAAAAAGTCCGCCGTTGCGGCGGAGGGGCGGACGGACGTCAGCCCCGGGCGGCCGTGCCCGCGCCCGGTGCCGGCGGTGCGCGGTGGCTCAGGTGTCGCCCTGGCCCGAGGCCCGCGTACTCCTCGGCGGGGCGGGAACGTGGCGCATGCCCTTGGTGAGGGTGCGCGCCCAGGTCGCGTCCACCGAGTCGAGGTCCAGTGCCGCGATCAGGTGGCACAGCTGCCCCATGGCCATGAAGTGCTGGACCTGGTCGCGGTTGGCGCCCGAAAGGGTGTAGGTCAGCGACACCACCGCCGCGTAGCCGCGCCGCATCGCCGCCAGGACTTCGGGGATGTCGGCCACGCTCTGGGCGTGGACCTGCATCATCAGCAGGTCGCGATCGGCGATGAGGTCGGCGTAGGCGTCGCCCATGGCCTCCAGCACCTCGGCCGGCGAACCGCCGCCCGCCTTGTCGGCGCCCTTGCGCAGCGCGTCCGCGATCCGCGCGTAGCAGTGCTCCAGCGCCGCGGTGAACAAACCGAGCTTGCCGTCGAACAGGCGGAAGACGTATGCCTGGGAGATTCCGGCGGCGGCCGCGACGTCGGCGACCGGCGTGGCGTGGTACCCGTTCCGGGCGAAGACGGCCACGGCGCGCTCGATGACGGCGGCCCGCCGGGCCTCGGCGGTCGAGCGGGCGGGTTCGATGCGTTCCATGTATGTGAGTACACACTCACAACCCTAGGTTTGTCAACCCGGCTGCGCCCGCTTCGGCGGAACCGGCTGGAGCAGCACCAGGGCTCCTCCCCGTCCGGGCGCCCGGGCCCTCCACGTGTACCGGCGGTTCCACCCCGTACGGCGCGAGGCCGCCGAGCGGCCCGGCACCTGACGGTCGCTCGCTCTCAGCGTGGCCCCGTCGGCAAGAACCCCACGGCCGCCCGCCGATCCGTGGGGCTCTCCCAGATCGTTGAGGGGAGAGCAGGTGCCCCGGTCAGCGGCCGTCAGCGGCCAACGGCCGCGTGACCGGGCGCCGATCAGCGGATGTGCCGCAGCGGTGAGCGGGGGGCCGACCGTGGCCGGGACCCGGGTGTGGAGGTCCGGGCCGCCCCGGCCGGGCGGGTCCCGGTCCCCCGACTCGTCCCGGTTCGGGCGGGGAGTACCGGGGCGGCCGGGGGGCGAAGCGCCCCTCGCGCGCGGGCGGCGGTGGCGGCGTGCCTTCCGATGCGCTCGGCCACCGGGTCGGGAGGGCCGCGCCGTCCTCGACCACCGGGGCACCCGTGTCAGCGCTGGTTGCGGGCTCCGGCGATCTCGATGACGGCGCGTTCGAGGGCGTAGGCGGGGTCGCGGCCGGCGCCCTTGATCAGGGCGTCGGTCTCGGCGACGACGGCCAGGGCGCGGGCGACGCCCGTGGGCGACCAGCCGCGCGCCTGCTGGCGGAGGGTCTTCAGCTTCCACGGCGGGACCTTGGCCGCCTTGGCGAGTTCGGTGTCGGGCACGCCGCGCTGGGGTTGCGCCACCACGGCCAAGCCGCGCACCGCGCCCGCCAGGGCGCTGTTGATCAGCACCGGGGCCGTGCCCACGGCCAGGCACCAGCGCAGCTGCTCCAGCGCCTCGGGGATCCGGCCCTCGACCGCGCGGTCGGCGACGGTGAACCCGCTGACCTCCGCCTTTCCGGTGTGGTAGCGCGCCACGGCGGCGGCGTCGACGCGGCCCTCGGTGTCGGCGGCGAGCTGGGTGCACGCGGCGGCGAGTTCGCGCAGGTCGGTGCCGACGGCGTCGAGCAGGGCCTGGGCGGCGTCGGCCGTGATCTGGCGGCCCGCGCGCGCGAACTCGCCCTTGACGAACTGGAGGCGTTCGCTCGCCTTGGTGGGCTTGGCGCAGGTGATCCGGGTGGCGCCCGCCTTGACGGCGGCGTCCAGCAGCGCCTTGCCCTTGGCGCCGCCCGCGTGCACCAGCACCAGCATGACGTCCTCGGCCGGGGCGGTGAGGTAGCGGGTGACCTCGGCGGCGAGGTCCTTGCCGAGGTCCTGGACGGCCCGCAGCACCACCACCCGGCGCTCGCCGAACAGCGAGGGCGAGGTGACCTCGACCAGCTTGCCCGCCGTGACCTGCCCGGGCATGAGGTCGTGGACGTCCACGCCCGGCTCCTCGGCGCGGGCCGCCGCGACCAGTTCGGCCACGGCGCGGTCGACCAGGAGCTCCTCGTCGCCGACCACGACGGAGAGCGGGGGCGGGGCGGATGTGGAGGCCATACCTGCAGCATGCCACGCCCCGGCGACCGTTCGGTGCCGAGCGCCCGAGAGGCGCCGCGCCGTGCGCCGGGCCCTCCGCCGGGCCGTGCGCGCGGCCGTCCTCCCCGCCCCCCGCCGGGGGCCGGGGTCGCGGCACACGGCGGCGGGCCGCTCGGCCGGGCGCCCGCCCGCGCCGCGCGGCTCGGGCACCACGGCGATGTCGCCGTGGCGGTCGGTGCGGTAGTCGGCCGAGGGCAGCCGCCGCAGCTGCGCCCACGTGGCCGGATCGGGGTGGCCGTAGGGGTTGCCGGCCCCCACCGAGGTGAGGGTGATGTCGGGGCGGGTGGCCGCGATGAAGGTGGGCTCCTGGGATCCCGCCCCGTGGTGGGGCACCTTGAGCACGTCGACGCCGCGCACCGCGTGCGACCCCAGCAGCGCCCGCTGCGCGGGCTCCTCGATGTCGCCGGTGAGCAGCGCGGTCATCGCCCCGCCCGACGCCAGCGGCCACCGGGCGAGCAGGACCACGCTGCCGTCGTTGCCGACGGGGGCCGCGCCGCCCGCGCGCGGCCACAGCACGTCCAGCGTCCACGGCGCGACGCGCCAGCGCTGCCCGGCGGTGCCCACGTGCACCGGAATGCGCTCCGACCGCAGGGTGCGCAGGGTCTGGGGGTGGTCGAACGCGGGCGGCACCAGGGCGGCGCGCACGCTGCGGCCCCCGATCGCGCCGCGCGTCCCGCCGACGTGGTCGAGGTCGCCGTGGGTCAGCACCAGCAGCGCGACCTCGCTGACGCGGAGGTCGGCGAGGCAGGAGTCGATTGCGGCGGGGTCGGGGCCGGTGTCCACGACGACCGCGCGGCCGCCCCCCTCGGCGGTGAGGACCAGGGCGTCGCCCTGGCCGATCCGGCAGGCCACCAGCGCCCAGCCGGGCGGCGGCCACCCCGGCGCGACCCAGGTCAGGGCGAGGGCGGTGAGGGCCGCGGCGAGCCCGGCCGCCCCGACGGCGCGGGCGGTCCGGCCGCGCAGGGCCAGCGCGGCGGCGACCAGCAGGGCCAGCAGCACCGCGCCCAGGGCGGTCGCGGGCCAGGGCACCGCACGCCCGGGCAGCCGGGCGGCGGTCGAGGCCACCGCGTCGATCCACAGCACGGCCGCGCCCGGCAGCCACACCACGGTCTGCGCGGCCCACGGCCAGACCAGCGCCAGGCCCGCCACCGCGAACCCGCCGACCGAGGCGAGCGGCACCGCCGGGGCCGCCAGGACGTTGGCGGGCACGGCCACCCAGCTCACCTCGGCCGAGAGCACGGCCAGCAGCGGCAGGCACGCCACGTGCGCGGCGAGGGCCACCGCCACCGCCTCGGCCAACCAGGTGGGCAGGCGCGCCGACCAGCGGTCGCGCCAGCGCGGCGCCAGCACCAGGATCCCGGCGGTGGCCAGCACCGACAGCGCGAAGCCGAAGGAGCGGGCCAGCCCCGGATCGAACAGCAGCAGGCCCAGCGTGGCGGCGGCGAGCGCGGCCACGCCCGTGCGCCGCCGGCCCAGCGCCACCGCCAGCAGCGCGATCGACGCCATGAACGCCGCCCGCAGCACGCTCGGCTCGGGCCGGGCGACCAGCACGAACACCGCGACGGTCGCGGCCCCGACCACGGCGGCGGGCACCCCGGTGCGGCCCAGCCACCGCATGGCGCCCAGGGCCGCCCCGGTCATGATGGCGAGGTTGGAGCCGCTGACGGTCAGCAGGTGGGTCATGCCGCTGTCGCGGAAGGCGGCGGCGGTCTCGGGCGGTACCCGGCTGGTGTCGCCGACGACCAGGGCGGGCAGCAGGCCGTCCGCCGGTTCGGGCAGCCCCGACGCGGCCGCGCGCAGCCGTGCCCGCGTGTGCCCGGCCCACGCCTGGGCGGGAGAGGGCGGGTCGAGGCGCTCGGGGGGTCCGCGCACCACGAACACGCCGCCGACGAGGGGGTCGCCCTCGGCGGGCAGGACGGTGCCTTCGGCACGGACCCGCTGACTGGGCAGCAGGTCCCGCCATGCCTCGCCGGACGCGAGTACGACAACGGGAACCCGAGTACGAACCGCTCCCGCCTCGGCGGCCGGTGAGACATCGGACGTGCCGAAGACCGCCGTGCCCGCAGTGCCCGCAGCGCCTTCCGCGCTGGCCGGGGTGGGGACGTTCGCCGGGTCGGCGGCGGGCATGGCGGCGTCCGCGAGGACGGCTTCGGCACGGGCCTCGATGATGAGGCGGGGGCGTCCGGGGGCCGGTGGGTCGGCGCGGGGGCGGGGGTCGTCCGTGATGGCGAGGTCGAGGGTCACCGACGCCTCCTCGTTGGCCAGGTGGGTGATCGGACTGGACTCCACCGCCGCCAACCGCCCGGCGGTGGCGAGAGCGCCCGCCGCCATGCACACCGCGACGGCGGCGAGCGGAAGTCGCGGAAACCGCTCCCGGCGGCCCAGCGCCCACACGCCCACGGCGACCACCGCCAGTGCGGCGGCCGCCGCGCAGGCCGCGCGTGCCGTACCGCCGAGCAGGACGGCCGTGCACGCCCAGGTCGCCAGCGCCGGGAGCACCAGCCGCAGGTCGGGAAGTTCGGCACCGCCGGGGGAGTCGGTGCCCAGGTACATCACGGCCCACTGCCGGGCGCGTGGCGGCGGCACGTGCCCGGCAAAGCCGTCGGCCGGGCGGGCGGAGCCGGCGAGGACGGCGCCGACACGGCCATCAGCCCGCCCCCGCCCCTGCGACCCGCACCAGCGGGCGGAGTTCGGCGTAGCGCTTCTCGCCGATGCCGCTGACGTCCTGGAGCTGCTCGACGGCGGTGAAGCCGCCGTTCCGGGTGCGGAAGGCGATGATGCGCTCGGCCAGGACCGGACCGACGCCGGGAAGCTGCTGGAGGTGGTCGGCTGTGGCGGTGTTGAGGTCGATCGGGCCCGCCGCCGCTCCGGCCCCCGGTGCGGGTGCGCCGCCCGCCCCCGGCGGCGCACCCGAGGCTCCGGCCGCCGGGGGCACGGGTGCCGGGGTCTCGCCGACGAGCAGCTGCTCGCCGTCGACCAGGACCCGCGCGAGGTTCAGCGTGCCGGTGTCGGCGCCGTCGGCGGTGCCGCCGGCCTTGTCGATGGCGTCGGCCACCCGCGACCCCGCGGGCAGGCGGTAGACGCCGGGCTCGGCCACGTCGCCGCCGACGTGGACGGTGACCGTTCCGGAGGGGGCCGACGGGGCGGCCTGCGAGGGCGCCGGTGCGGGTCCGCCGTCGGCGGACGCCCCGGCCGGGGAGGCCCCCGCCTGGAGTTGGGGCTCCGCATCGGGCTGGGGGGTGGGCCGGGCCTGGAGCAGGAACCAGCCCGTGACCCCCACGGCGACGACGCACACGCAGACCAGCACCCGCAGCCCGGCGGCCCCCAGCGCGGGCTGGTCGGCCAGCCCGGGGGCGAACCGCTCGACCAGCGCCGCCCACCGGGACCCGCGCACCAGGTCGGGTCCGACCTCGACGTACCCCCGGGGCGGCGCGGTGCGCGGACGCGGCCCCGGGGCACGGGAGCGCGTGTCGGTCCGGTCCGCGCCGCCGCCCGGCCCCGGCGTGGCGTGGTAGCGGTCGGGGATCCGCGCACCCCACGCGGCGGGTGGGCGGTCCTCGGCTTCGCGGCCCGGGGGAGGGGTGCGCCACGGCGTGCCGCGCGCCTCGGTGGTCGGATCGGCGGTGTCGGGCGGGATGTCGGGCGATCGGGCGCCGCCGGAGCGGTGGCGCCGCTCGGGGGCGAGGCCGGCATCCGGCACGGGGGGACCGGAGCTTTCCCCGCGGTGGGGCCGCGCCGGGGCATACCGCGCGGCCGGCTCCCCGGCGGCGGCCGAGCGCGCGGTGGCGGCGTCCCGCCGGCTGCGGAAGGCCCGCCGCCGCTGCGCGAGGGTGGGCGCACCGGAGCGGGGCGCGGAGGCGGTCGGCGGGACGCCGGGGGCCCCGGCCGCGCCGGGCGGCGGGTGGAGGCCGGTGCCGGGCGCGGTGCCCGCGGTGGCCGTGGGGAGGGGTGTGGCCGTGGCGGCGCGGCGGCGGCGCTCGGCGAGGGTGAACGCGTCCGCCGGGGCGGGCGCGGCCGAAGGGCGGGGGGCGGTGCCGTGGCCGGGCTCTTGGTCGGCGGCGCGGCCCGCGCGAGGGCCGGGGGTGTCAAGAGCGGTGGGCGCGGGGGAGAGGATCTCGACCGAGGTGGGGACGGGGGTGTCACCGGGTCGCGGAACGGCGGCCGGGGCCGTGGCACCGGGGTGAGGGGGTGCGGAGGGTCCCGGATCGGGCGGGGCCACCGGGCCGCGCCCGGCGGGCGGGGAATCCGAACCGGGCGCCGCCGCGCCGGTGCCGTGCCGATCGGAGGCGGCGGGCCGCGGGGCGGCCGCCCGCCGGTGCCGTGCGACCCGCGCACCGGCACCGGCGTTCACGGCCGGGTCGGGCGCAGGACGCGGATCGGCGGGTGCCGCAGCGGCCGGGGACCCGGCGGAGGGCGGCGCGGAACGGGGGCGCTCGGCCGCGATGCCGCCAAGGAGCGGCCGGGGATCGGCGCGCCCGCTCGCGGTGGCGGCGTAGGGCGGGCTGGGCACCAGGTCGAGGGCGGAGCGCTCCGGGTGTTCCGTGACGGTGGCGGGCGCCCGCCGAGGCTCACGGAGGGCGGCGCGGTCGGGCGTGCCGGGGGAGGCGGGAACGACCGGGTCGGTCCTCGGGGGCCGAGCGGCGGATCCGGCGGCCCGCGACCGCCGCCCGCCCCGCAGCCCGGCGGCCGCCCGCAGCCGCCGGGCCCGCCGCGCGGTGCCGGGCGGCCCCGCGTACGGCGGGGGAGGGACGGATCCGGCTCCGCGTGCGGCGCCGCCCGCCCCCGCCGCCGGATGGAACAGGTCGCCGGCCGGCGCGGAACGACGGGGTGCCGGTTCGGCTGGGGCGGGGGCGGCAGCGGAGACGGACCGGTTCGGCGCCGGTGCGGGACCGGTGGAGAGCGCGCGCAGGAGCCGGAGGGCCGCTGCCGTGGATTCGGGGTCGGAGGAGGCGGGCGGGCGGCGGGAGCGGGGTGCAGGCGTCATGCCAAAGACGCTAGGAACCGCACCCCCACCGCCGCCGCCCCAATTCGCCGCCTGTGGACAACCACCCCCACCCGCCCCGCGGCGCGGCCCGGACCGCACCGCCGACCGGGCACGCCCGCCGCAGCGGGACAGAGGGCGCCGCGAGGGTGCCCACCGCCGTCGGCTGGTCGCCTCGGACGCGGGCCGGTCCGTGCCGTCATCGGTCGTCAGGGGCTGGGGCGCGGTCCGGCGGGGGGCGCGGGGGTGGGTGCGGCGGAGCGGCGGAGGCGGTGTGCGGCCCAGGTGAGGACGAGGACCACGCCCAGGGTGATCGCCGCGTTGGAGATGTACTTCAGGGTGTAGTCGGGTTCGCCCAGCGGTTCGACCAGGAAGGACAGGCCCGCGCGGACCAGGAGCGCGCCGCCGGCCACGGCCAGGGTGTGGGCTCGGGACCAGCCCTGGCGGCGCGCGCCCCACAGGACCAGGGCGCCGAGCAGGGCCAGCAGCGCGATGTCGGCGGCGACCGCCCGCCAACTCCAGGACGTCGGCAGGCTCTGCTCGGCCAGCAGGAGCAGCCACGCCGCGACGCCGAACACCCACGGGGAGGGGGCGCGGCCCACCGTGCCGGCCCGCCCCGCCGCGCCTCCGCGCCCCGGCGCCGGACCCGCGGCGGCCGCCGGACGCCTGCGGGGGAGCAGGAAGGCCGCGGCGGCCAGGGCCAGCACGGCCGCCGCCGTTGCCACCAACTCCACCGGGGCGGCGGCGCGGCCTCCGGCGGCCGCGTCCCCCGCGATCAGGGCGGCCGCCCCCAGGTACAGCACCGCCATCACCACCGTCCCGATCCGTCCCAGCCAGTGGCGGTCGGCGATGCGCGGCGCGCACGCCTCGACCACGGCGATGGGTGCGGCGAAGCTCCAGATCACGTGCCCGCCCACCCAGTTCAGCAGGTGGCGGGCGTCGATCCCCAGGCCCGGGACGACCGTGGGCGGCTGCTCGCTCGCCCAGTCCGGATCGTCCTGGTCGAACTCCAGCGTGAACAGGCTCTGGTCGATCAGCCCCGCCTGGGCCAGCCCGAACGCCGTGCTCAGCAGCAGGATCGCCGGCCATCCCCGGCCCGTGCGCCGCACCGCCTCGCGGATGAGGACGGCCGCCGCCCCGTACAGCGGCGCGAGGACGAGCAGCCCCGCCAGCAGGGCCGGCGGGCTGCCGATCGAGGAGTCGTAGCCGATCAGGTACTCCGCGCAGACCGGCGACAGCAGCAGGAGCCCGATGACGGGCACCAGGCGGACCAGGCCGCGCGGCCTGGTCCGGGGCGGGGCGGGATCGGGCGTCATGGGACCTCCCAGCGGGTCGGCGGCACCGCCCCCGGTGCGCGGGCGCGGTCGGCGGGCGGTCCGGCGTGGTCGCGGCGGCCCGTCCGTGGCATAATCATAAACCGAGTACTCGGTCTACTAATGACCGGATGCGGACGCGGCCCCGAGCCGGAAAGGAATCCGTGTGAGAACCGTCGACCCGGCCAGGCACGAGGCGCGCCGCCGCCAGATCCTGGGCGCGGCCGCCCGGCTGTTCGCGGCCAAGGGCTTCGAGCGCACCACCACCGCCGAGATCTGCAAGGCGGCCGGGATGAGCGCGGGCAACCTCTTCCACTACTTCCCGAGCAAGCGCGCCATCTTCGCCGCCATCCTCACCGGCGACGACGGCGACAGGACCGAGCGCCTGGAGGCGCTGCGCGCCGCCGCCGACCCCGTGGCGGCCCTGTTCGGCACCGTCGACCTGCTGGCCGAGGCCGCGCTGGACCCGCTGACCCCGCCGCTGGTCATGGAGGCGATGGTCCAGGCCTACCGCGACGCGGAGCTGGAGGAGCGGCTCAGCGCCGACAACGACCGGGAGCACGCCGTCCTCACCGAGCTGCTGACCCGGGCCGCCGAGGCCGGCCGGATCGATCCCGAGCTGGACCCGCGCAACACCGCCACCTGGATCCAGACCCTCATCGGCGCCCTCTACACCAGCGCCGCCACCGACCCGGCGTTCGCCCCGGCCGAGCAGCTGCCCACGCTGCGCCTGATCCTGCGCCGCTACCTGCGGGCCGAGGCCGACACCCCCGGCGGCGGCTGAGCGGCCTTCCGCGCCGGGCCCGGCCCCGCGCGTCCGCCACGGCCGGGCCGCCTGGCGCGGCCCCTAGCCGCCCCCGTCGCGGGGCCCCGGCTCGTCCTCCAGCAGGCCGCGCAGCAGGTGGGCGGTCTGGGCGGCGCGCGCCTGCGCCAGCGGGGCGCGGACCTCGGGGAACGACCGGCTCCAGGCCAGGCAGCGGCTGAGCGCGGCCAGCCGGGTGGCCCGGGGGACCGCCGCGCGGAGTTCGGCCGCCGGCCACACGGCCGTCCACGGCTCCAGGAACGCGTCGCGCAGCCGCCGCCGCGTGCGCGCGTCGGCGTTCAACTGGTCGCGCGCGATGGCCAGCGGCACCATGAGGCTGGCCATCGGGTGCGCCACGACCGAGTCACCCCAGTCGGCGAAGCGGTAGCGGCCCTCCAGCACGAACACGTTGCCCAGGTGGAGGTCGACGTGGTCGAGCGAGGCGGGGATACCGGTGTCGTCCAGCGCCTTGCAGTCGGCGTCGAAGACCGACCGGTTGCGCAGCAGCAGGTCCAGGCCCTCGCCCAGCGCCTGCGCCACGTCGGCGTCGGCCAAAAGGTTGTCCAGGTGGCGGCCCAGCGCCGTGGGGCGCATGTCGGGCACGTCCAGCGCCAGCAGGTCGCGCACCCGCGGCACCAGGGCGCGCTGGAGTTCGGCGTAGGCGCCGAGCATGGCCTCCCAGACGGTGAAGTCGTCCACCGCAGTCTGCTCCCGCAGCATGGTCCCGGCCTCGGGCATCAGGGTCCAGCCGCGGGTGACGTCCACGGCCAGCGGCGGCACGACCCGCCCCGGCACCCAGGCGTGCAGCGCGCCGTGGAGGGCGGCCTCGAACTCGCCGCCGGGCGCGTTGGCCTTGAACCACACCGGGCCCAGGGTCGAGGTGAACCGCGCGGTGGCCGACCACGGGCGCATGCGCACCCGCGGGGGGTCGGCCAGCAGGCGCGCGCCGCGCTCGGCGAGGCGGTCGCGCACCCAGGACAGCAGTTCCTCGCGGAGGGCGGGGTCCTCCCACAGCCGAAGGCGCACATCGGTGAAGTCCACCCGACCCACGCTAGTGTTCCCGCGCGGCACAGGGGGAGCGGATATCGGCCGGGCGCCCGCGCGGGCCGCCGTTCGGATCGGCCGCCGCGGCGGCCCCATGATCGGGTTGCCCGGTCGTGTGTCCGCGCGGACCGACGCGGTGCGGGACCGGCCGGTGGCGGCCGCCGCTGCGGGCGCCCGCGCCGGGAAACGGCGGAGCCGCCCCCGCGGCGCGGGAGCGGCTCCGCCCGGGACCTGGTCCCGGAAAACCGTTGCCTGGCCTGGGTGTCAGGCCTTCTGCAGCTTGTCCAGCCGCTTGGCGATGGCGCTCTTGCGGTTGGCGGCCTGGTTCTTGTGGATGACGCCCTTGCTCGCGGCGACGTCCAGCTGACGCGCGGCGGCGCGCTGCAGGGTGGTGGCCTGCTCGACGTCCCCGGCCTCGGCAGCCTCGCGGAACTTGCGGACGGCCGTCTTCAGCGACGAGCGCACCGACTGGTTGCGCAGGCGCCGACGCTCGTTCTGCTTGATGCGCTTCTTCTGCGACTTGATGTTCGCCATGCGAAAACGTGCTCCAGTAACTACTTGGGCGCGTCGGCGGCAGGGGCCCCGTCTGCGGGCAGCCGTTCCGCGAATGGGGCCGGTCCTCGCCCGCCGACGCCAGGTGTGTGAGTCCGAAGGGCTCAAAACCGAACGTGGAACGTCCGAGACACGGGACTACCATTATGCCCCGCCGCCCCGAGTGCTCGGGCCGCTACCCCGCCTCGGCCTCCTGCGGCCGCGCCCAGCCCTCCAGGTAGGCCCGCCACTGGTCGTCGGTCGCCGTGAAGTCGACGTAGAGCGCCGTGCCGAACCGCTCGCGCCGCTGCGCCGCGTCCGACAGCCCCACGCGGATCGCCCGCACCGAGGTCTGCGTGGTCTCGGCCTCGGGGTTGCGCGTGGAGTGGTCGTCGGGGTAGGCGGGCACCCCCATCAGCAGGTGGACGTCCTCGGGCACCGCGTCCACCGCCAGGCGGGTCTGGCGCGCGACCATCCCGCCGTAGAGGCCCTCGGTGGGCATGCCCGTGTCGTAGGCCATCACCGCCACCTGGTCCAGGTGCTCGGCCACCCGCTCCAGGTACCCGCTCGACCAGAACGGGTCCTTGCTCAGGAACAGCCCCAGCGTGAAGGCCAGCCCGCCCAGCGGCTCGATCTTGGGCACCGAGCTCGACAGCAGCACGTCCTCGGGCAGCGCCGCGCGGGTCTCCTCCAGCAGCGAGACGAACCCGGGGTCGTTGTTGGGCACCGGCTCGAAGTTGTAGTGCACGCCGTCGAACCCGGCCGCCACCATCGCGTCGGCCGCCTCGACCACCCGCGCCCGCGTGGCGTCGTCGAGCAGGTCCAGCTGCCCCTCCTCGACGCGCTGGCCCACCCACGCCGACACCCGGACGTCGGGCAGGCGCTCGGCCATCAGGTCCAGGAAGGAGTCCAGTTCGGGGTGCTTGGCGGGGTCGAGCCGGCCGTCGTAGTCGAGCGGGCCGACGTGGACGTAGACGTCGCGGATCCCGCCCCGGGTGATGCGCGGCGCCAGCTCGGCCAGCTCGTCGGCGCCCTTGCGGCCGTCGACCCAGGCGTGGCCCATCCACAGCGCGTTGGTGCCGTCGGAGACCGCCCACTCCTCGGGTTCGCCGGAGTACTGCATGCGGAGCACCACCGCGCCGCCGGCCGCCACCACCGCCACGGCCGCCACCGCCGCGAGCACCCGCTGCAGAAACCACTTCACGAGCGTCTCCCGATCTCACATAACCTGATACTGCCGCCGGACCCATTGTGGCCCGCCGACCGCGCCCGCGCACCGGCGCGATCCGGCTCCCCACGACAAGTGGGATCATGGCGGCACCCCCACGCTCGGCCGCGCCGCCGCGGCCGGCGTCCACGCCCCGCCGGCCTTTTTCCGCGAGCAAGGAGCACGGTGCCACAGCCGAACCGGACCGATCCCGCGCTGATCCGCAACTTCTGCATCATCGCGCACATCGACCATGGCAAGTCGACGCTGGCCGACCGGATGCTCCAGCTGACCGGGGTGGTCGAGGACCGCCAGATGCGCGCCCAGTACCTCGACCGCATGGACATCGAGCGCGAACGCGGCATCACCATCAAGTCCCAGGCGGTGCGGCTGCCCTACACCGCCCTGGACGACGTCACCTACGTCCTCAACCTCATCGACACCCCCGGCCACGTCGACTTCAGCTACGAGGTGTCGCGCTCCCTGGCCGCCTGCGAGGGCGCCATCCTGCTCGTCGACGCCGCCCAGGGCATCGAGGCCCAGACCCTGGCCAACCTGTACATGGCGCTGGAGCACGACCTCGCCATCATCCCGGTGCTCAACAAGATCGACCTGCCGGCCGCCCAGCCCGAGAAGTACGCCGCCGAACTGGCCGGGATCATCGGCTGCGAGCCCTCCGACGTGCTCAAGGTCAGCGCCAAGACCGGCGTGGGGGTCGAGGAGCTGCTCAACGAGATCGTGCGGCAGGTGCCCCCGCCCCAGGGCGACGCCGACGCCCCCGCCCGCGCGCTGATCTTCGACTCCGTCTACGACACCTACCGGGGCGTGGTCACCTACGTCCGGGTGGTCGACGGCCGGCTCGACACCCGCGAGCGCATCCAGATGATGTCCACCCGCGCCACCCACGAGATGCTGGAGGTCGGGGTCATCTCGCCCGAGCCCACCAAGGTCGAGGGGCTGGGCGTGGGCGAGGTCGGCTACATCATCACCGGCGTCAAGGACGTCCGCCAGTCCAAGGTCGGCGACACCATCACCTCGGCCGGGCGCACGGCCAGCGACATGCTGCCGGGCTACCAGGACCCCAAGCCGATGGTGTTCTCGGGGCTGTACCCGATCGAGGGCACCGACTACCCGGTGCTGCGCGACGCCCTGGAGAAGCTGCAGCTCAACGACGCCGCCCTGGTGTTCGAGCCCGAGACCTCCGCCGCCCTGGGGTTCGGCTTCCGCTGCGGGTTCCTGGGCCTGCTGCACCTGGAGATCACCCGCGCCCGCCTGGAGCGCGAGTTCGACCTCGATCTGATCTCCACCGCGCCCAACGTGGTCTACCGCGTGGTCATGGAGGACGGCACCGAGCACCGGGTCACCAACCCCAGCGAGTTCCCCGAGGGCAAGATCGCCGAGGTGCACGAGCCGGTCGTCAAGGGCACGCTGCTGGCCCCCGCCGACTACGTCGGCCAGATCATGGAGCTGTGCCAGGCGCGGCGCGGCTCGCTGCAGGGCATGGACTACCTGTCCGAGGACCGCGTCGAGATGCGCTACACCCTGCCGCTGGCCGAGATCGTCTTCGACTTCTTCGACCAGCTCAAGTCGCGCACCAAGGGCTACGCCTCCCTGGACTACGAGCCCTCCGGCGAGCAGGCCGCCGACCTCGTCAAGGTCGACATCCTGCTCCAGGGCGAGACCGTCGACGCGTTCTCGGCGATCGTGCACCGCGACAAGGCCTACTCCTACGGTGTCGAGATGACCAAGAAGCTGCGCGAGCTGATCCCGCGCCAGCAGTTCGAGGTCCCGGTGCAGGCCGCCATCGGCTCGCGGGTGATCGCCCGCGAGAACATCCGCGCCATCCGCAAGGACGTGCTCTCCAAGTGCTACGGCGGCGACATCAGCCGCAAGCGCAAGCTGCTGGAGAAGCAGAAGGAGGGCAAGAAGCGGATGAAGATGGTGGGCCGGGTCGAGGTCCCGCAGGAGGCGTTCATCTCGGCGCTGTCCACCGACGACTCCGACAAGGACGCCAAGAAGCGCTGAGGCGCCGCGCCGGGCGGGCGGCCCCCGCCCGGCGCGGCCGCGGCGGTCAGAACCCCGCTGGTCAGACCGCCGCCGCGCGCCGCCCGGCCAGCCCCGCCACCAGCGCGGCGCCGGCCACCGCCAGCACCGCGCTGCCCAGGACCGCGTAGTGCAGCCCGGCCGCCATGCCGACCGGTCCGGCGCCGCCCAGCCCCACCACCACGATCGTCAGCGGCAGGCCGGCGGTGCTGCCCAGGTAGCGGGCGGTGTTGGAGACCCCCGACCCCAGCGCGCTGCGGCCCTCCGGAGCGGTCTCCACGGCCAGCCGGCCCAGGTTGGGCCCGCCCAGCCCGGTGCCGATCCCCGCCACCACCAGGCCCGGCAGCACCCACAGGGGCGAGGCGCCCGGGGCCAGCAGCACCAGCAGGCCCTGGCCCACGGCGCTCATCACCAGGCTCACGGCGACCTGGCGCGCGGGCGCCACACCGCCCAGCAGCCGCGGCGTGGCCACCGCGACGACGGCCGAGGTCCCCGACCACGCCAGGAAGTACAGCGCGGTCTCCAGCACGCCCATGCCCAGCACGCCCTGCAAGACGGCGGGAGTGTAGCTGAGCAGGCCCACGGAGGCGAACCCGGTGATCCCGGCGGCCGACACCGAGGCGAGGAACGGCGGGCGGCGGAAGGCCTCCAGCGGCAGCAGCGGGTCCGGGGAGCGCCGCTCGGCGACCACGAACAGCACCGCGCCCGCCACCGACGCCACCCCCAGCACCACGGGCAGCGCCGAGGACCACGAGGCGCCGCGCAGCGACAGCAGCGCCATCAGCGCGCCGGTGGCGACCATGGCCAGCACCGCGCCGGGCACGTCCAGCGGGCGGGGGCGGGCGGCCCGCGACTCGGTCAGCCACACGGCGCCGAGCACGGCCACGACGGCCGCGGCGAGGGCGATGACCACGTAGGCGGCCCGCCAGGGGCCCAGGAGGTCGTTGACGCCCACGACCAGGGGGCCCAGCGCGAGTCCGCAGCTCATGGCCGCGCCCCACGCGGCGGCACCGCGCACGCGCTCGCGCGGGGTGGGACTGGCGTGGGCGACGATGGCCAGGGCCGTGGCCAGCACCGCGGCCCCGCCCACGCCCTGCACCACCCGCCCGGCGATGAAGACGCCCGCGCCCGCGGCCAGGCCGGCGGCCAGGGTCCCCGCGGCGACGAGGGCCATGCCGCCGGTGAACACGGCCTTGCGCCCGCGGTTGTCGGCCAGCGAGCCGGCCGGGAGCAGCGCCACGCCCAGGCCGAGGCTGATCGCGCTGATCAGCCAGGTGGTGGCGCTGGGACCGGCCCCCAGGTCGCCCGCCAGTTCGGCCAGGTTCAGCATCGGCATGGGGTAGCACATCATGATCAGCAGCGTGCCCAGGCAGGCCACGGCCAGGGCGCGCACGGCCTCGGCCCGCGCGGGCGCCGGCGGGGCGGCCGCGGCGGCGGTCGGTGGAGCGGTCTCGGACACCACGTCTCCCGTTGGGTTCATTGATTGAACCGATTGATCGCCGCGAAGCCTAGCAGGATTGGTTCATTCACTGAACTCTGGGTAGGGTGGGGCCGTGCTGCCCAAGGACTACGCCGACCAGAACTGCTCCATCGCCCGCGTGCTGGAGCTGATCGGCGAGCGCTGGACGGTGCTGATCCTGCGCGACGCCTTCTTCGGCGTCCGCCGGTTCGCCGACTTCGCCGAGCACCTGGGGGTCCCGCGCGCCGTCCTCACCGACCGGCTGCGCACCCTGGTGGAGCGCGGCATCCTCCGGCGCCGCCGCTACAGCGAGCAGCCCCCCCGCGACGAGTACGTCCTCACCGACCTGGGCGTGACCCTGTGGCCGATGCTGTACGCGATGTCGCAGTGGGGCGAGGCGCACCTGTCGGAGGGCGGGCCGCGCCGGGTCTTCCGGCACGCCGCCTGCGGCACCGGCCTGGACCCCCACGGCCTGTGCCCGCAGTGCGGCACGCCTGTCGCGGCGCCCGACGTCGAGATGGACAACGGCCCCGCCGCACCCGCCAGCGACAACCGGGTCAGCCGCCGCCTCACCGTCCCGCGGCGCCTGCTCACGCCCCTGGCCGATTGAGGGCGGCCGGGCCGCCGGAGCGTCCCCGGCCGCGCCCGGCGCCGGCTCAGCCCTTGACCGCGCCCGTGGTCAGGCCCGACACGATGTAGCGCTGGAGGTACCAGAACACCGCCAGCACGGGCACCGCGAGCAGCAGGGTGCCCGCCGAGAACATCCCGAAGTTGGCGTCGCGCTGGTCGGCCACCATCCCGTACAGCCCCACCGCCACCGTCTTGGCGCCCGGGTCGCGCAGGAACACGCTGGCGATCAGGAACTCGTTGACCGTGGAGATGAACACCAGCAGGCCCACCACCGCCAGCACCGGCGTGACCAGCGGCAGCAGGACCCGGAAGAACGTCTGGGCGTGCGAGGCGCCGTCCACCTGCGCCGACTCGTCCAGCTCCCGGGGCACCGTGTCGAAGAACCCCTTCATCAGCCAGGTGTTCACGCTGAGCGCCCCGCCCAGGTAGACCAGCAGGAGCCCGGTGCGGGTGTTGAACCCGACCTGCGGCCAGTGGTCGCCGACGAAGCTGAACATCAGGTAGATCGCCACGATCGCCAGGAACTGCGGGAACATCTGCACCAGGAGCAGCCCGTACAGGCCTGGCCGCCGCCCGGCGAAGCGGAACCGGCTGAACACGTAGGCCGCCATCGCCGACAGCAGCACCGTGGCCGCGGCGTTGGCCAGCGCGATCAGCAGCGAGTTGGCGTACCAGGCGCCGAACCGTGTTTGGGTGAGCAGTTCGACCAGGTTGTCCGCGCTCACCGACCGCGGCACCAGGTGCGAGCTGCTCAGCGTTCCCAACGGGTTGAGCGCCGCCGAGACCACGAACAGGATCGGGAACAGCGCGAAGACCAGCACCACCGCCATGACCAGGTGGCGCCAGCCGTCGCGGCCCACCCACGCCGCGGCGCGCCGGGCGGGGGAGGGGCGGGGGGTTGTGCGGGCCATCAGCGGTGCACCTCTTCCAGGGCGGCGCTCCTGCGCAGGCTGACCAGGGAGATGAGCGTGACGATCAGGAAGATGAACACCGACAGCGCCGCCGCGTACCCGTACTGCGCGCCGCCCACCCCGAACGCCAGCCGGTAGGTGTAGGTGATGAGCAGGTCGGTGGCCCCCGCCATCGGGTTGTCCGGCGGGAACGGCCCGCCCGCGGTCGTCAGCCACACCGCGTTGAAGTTGTTGAAGTTGTAGGCGAAGGTCGCCACCAGGATCGGCGCCATGGCCACCATGAGCAGCGGCAGCGTGATCGCGCGGAACGCCTGCCAGGCGCCCGCGCCGTCGATCCGGGCGGCCTGCACCAGTTCGCGCGGGATCGACTGCAGCGCGCCGGTGGCCACCAGGAACATGTAGGGGAAGCCGATCCAGACGTTGATCAGCAGCACCGCCGCCCGGGCCGCCCACGGCTCGCCGAACCAGTCGACGTCGGTGCCCAGCAGCCGGTTGACCAGCCCGAAGTCGGTGTTGAACATGGACCGCCACAGCAGGAACATCGCGAACGCCGGCATGGCGTAGGGCAGCACCACCAGCAGCCGGTAGGCGGTGCGCCCGGCGAGCCGGCGCGGGGTGTGCAGGGTCAGCGCCACGCCCAGCCCCACCGCGAACACCCCGGCGGTGCTCACCGCCGCGAAGGCGATGTTCCACGCCAGGATCCCGAAGAACGAGGCCCCGGTGACCGGGTCGGTGAGGAAGCGCGCGAAGTTGGCGGCGCCCACGTTGACCTGCCAGCCCTGCGCCAGCCGGTCGCCGTTGCCGGCCACGAACGCGCCGCGCTCGTCGTCGGCGGCGTAGACCCGGCCGGTCTCGGTGTCGGTCACGCAGTCGCAGCCGGAGTCGTAGACGCGGGTGGAGCGCCCCTCGTAGGCCGAGGTGAACCCGCTGGAGCGGATTCCGGTGCCCGCGCCGGTGGGCACCGCGAACTCGGTGATCTCCGCGCTGCGGGCGTTGGCCTCGCCCGCCGGTATCACCGTGTAGCCCGGCGCGGCGGTGACGCGTCCCGTGGGCCCCACCTCGGCGCCCTCCAGGGGGGTCAGCCCCTCGGCGTCGCCGGCGTAGGCGGTGCCGTCGGGGGCCGTCAGCAGGAACACCAGCTCACCCGTTGCCGCGGACCCGCGTGCGGCCACCGTCAGGGTGTACTCCTCGGCGTCCTCGGTGCGCACCACCGAGGACGCCTCGATCTGGTCGATCGCCTGCTCCTTGGTGCCCCGGTGGCCGTCGCTGTAGTTGGTCACCGAGGTGCTCAGCGTGTAGACGACCGGCACGATCTGGAACGCGATCAGCAGCAGGGTGCCGGGCAGCAGGTACTTGGCGGGGACGGTGCGCCGGGACAGGTAGACGTAGAAGATCAGCGCCGTCGCGGCCGCGACCACGCCCACGCCCAGCCACTGTCCGGCGGCGTAGAGGGGGAACACCGCCCACAGTGCCAGGGCGGCGGCCAGTCCGAGCAGGCCGATCTTGGCGGCCGGCCCGGCCATGGACCCCGACGGGGCCAGGGCGCCGCCGGGCAGCGGAGGGCGCGCGGGCGCCCGCGAGGGGCCGCCCGCGCCGGAGGGTGCCTGTACCACGGATCAGCCGATCTCGTCTCGGATGGCCTCGGCCGCGGTCTCGACGGCCTGCTCGGGGTCCTCGCCGCCGATCACCGCGGCCTGGGCCTTGCCGAAGGGGTCCCAGATCGCGTTCATCTCGGGGATGGCGGGCATGGGTTGGCCGTTCTCGCCGGCGTCGATGAACTTGCCGACATCGGGGTCGTCCTCGCTGACCTGCTCCAGGACCTCGGTGAGCGCGGGCGGGCGGGGGTCGGCCTCATACAGCGCGGTGGCCAGTTCGGGGTCGGCGACGTAGTTGGCGACGAACTCCTCGGCCAGGACCTTGTTGGAGCTGCCCGAGGCCACGAAGAACGCCTGCACGGTGATGAAGGGGCTGGCCTCCTCGCCGTCCTCGAACCCGGGCACCGGCGAGATGTCGTAGGGCACCCCCGCCTCCTGGACGGCGCCCAGCGACCACGGCCCGGTGATGAAGTAGGGGGTCTCGCCGCGCTCGAACAGCCCGGCGACGTTCTCGGAGTCGATGGAGCGCTTGAGGACGCCCTGGCCCTCCTCGCCCAGTTCGGCCAGCCGCTCGAACGCCTCCACCGACTCCGGCGTGCCCACGCCGAGGTCGGAGGGGTCGTAGCCGCCCTCGTCGTCGGCGCCGAACAGGTAGCCGCCGCCGGAGGTGTAGAAGGGCTGCATGTGGTAGGGGTCGCCGACCTGCCCGACCTGCAGGCCCAGCGCCTCCTCGACCTCGCCGTCGGCCTTGAGCCGGGTGCCGGTCTCGACCATGTCCTCGATGGACTCCGGCGCCTCGGGGGCGAGGTCGGTGTTGCGGATCAGCGCCAGGTTCTCCATGGCGTAGGGCACGCCGTAGAGCCGGCCGTCGTAGGTGACGGCCTCCACCGCCGCCTCGTCGAAGGCCGCGATCCGGTCCTCGGGCAGCTCAACGGGGTCGATGGCGCCGTTCCGCACGAGGTTGCCGATCCAGTCGTGGGCCCCCACGAGCACGTCGGGGCCGGTGCCCGACTCGTGCGCGGTGACGAAGTCGGCCTGGATGGTGTCGACGGCGACCTCGCGCACCTCGACCCGGATGCCGTTGGCCGACCCGAACTCCTCGGCGAAGGGCTGCAGGACCTCCGTGCGCTCGGGGTCGGCCCAGATGACCATCGTCGCCTCGTCCTGGCCGGCGCCGTCCGCGCCGCCGCCGCAGGCCGTGGCGGCGAGGGCGAGGGCGGCCGTGCCGGCGAGGGCGCCGGCTCTGCGGATTCTCATGTCACTCCCTTGTTGGACCGAGCCGCAGGACGCCCCCGTTGTAGTCCCGGCTGTCGGAAGGTGAAGGTGCAGCGACGTTAGCAAGAGTTTGCAGGAACTGAAAGGCCTTGCAGAAATTCGCCGTCACGATGTGGAAACACGGCGGAAACCCGGGGCCCGCCCAACACGCCAAGGGCGGCCCGGCGCACCCGCCGGACCGCCCTCACCCGCGAGGACCGGCCGCTACCCGGCCACCACCCACGCGGCGGTGTCGGCGGGCAGCCGCACCCGCCCGCCGGCGGCCTCCTCCACCGGCCCGCTGGACAGCAGCACCCGCGCGCCGGCCAGCCCGGTGTCCACCTCCGCCGGCTCGGGGCCGAGGTTGACCGCGCAGGCGAACCCCGCGCCCCGGCGGAACGCCAGCACCTGCTCGGGCCCCGGGACCCACGCCAGCCCCGCAGTCGGGTCGACGGCGGTGCGGCGGTGCCGCAGCGCCGCCGCGTACAGCGCCAGCATCGACCCGGCGTCGGCGCGCTGGGCCTCGCGCGTGTAGCGGCCCCACCACGCGGGCATCGGCAGCCAGGGGGTCGACCCGGGCGGCCCGAACCCGTAGGGCGGCTCGCCGCCCGACCACGGCAGCGGCACCCGGCAGCCGTCGCGCCCGCGCTCGGTGCGCCCCGACCGCTCCCAGGTGGGGTCCTGCAGCGCCTCCTCGGGCAGGTCGGTGACCTCGGGCAGGCCCAGCTCCTCGCCCTGGTACAGGTAGGCCGAGCCCGGCAGCGCCAGGGTGAGCAGCGCCGCCGCCCGCGCCCGGCGCCGCCCCTGCTCGCCCCCGCCGAAGCGGGTGACGTGCCGGGTGACGTCGTGGTTGGACAGCACCCAGGTGGTCGGCGCCCCCACCGCGTCGTTGGCCGCCAGCGAGCCCTCGATCACCCGCCGCAGCACCGCCGGGTCCCAGCCCGCCGAGAGGTACTCGAAGTTGAACGCCTGGTGCAGCTCGTCGGGCCGCAGGTAGCGCGACACCCGGTCGGCGTCGTGCACCCACGCCTCGGCCACCAGCGCGCGGTCGCCGGGGTAGGAGTCCACGATGCTGCGCCACTGCCGGTAGATCTCGTGCACGCCGTCCTGGTCGAAGTAGGGCAGCCGGCTGCCGCCGTCGAGCAGTTCGGGGCTCTGGCCGTCGTCGACGTCGGGGAACGCCGGGTCCTTGACCATGCCGTGGGCGACGTCGATGCGGAAGCCGTCGACCCCCCGGTCCAGCCAGAACCGCAGCACGTCGGCGAACTCGTCGCGCACCTCCTTGGACGTCCAGTCCAGGTCGGGCTGCTCGGGGTCGAACAGGTGCAGGTACCACTCCTCGGGCGTGCCGTCGGGCCGCTTCAGCCGGGTCCAGGCCGGCCCGCCGAAGATCGACCGCCAGTTGGTCGGCGGCTGGTCGCCGCCCGGGCCCCGGCCGGGCCGGAACACGTAGCGGGAGCGGGCCGCGTCGCCCGGCTCGGCGGCCACCGCCGCGCGGAACCACGCGTGCGCCGAGGAGGTGTGGTTGGGCACGATGTCGATGATCAGCCGCAGGCCCAGCGCGTGCGCCGCGGCGACGAGGTCGTCGAAGTCGGCCAGGGTGCCGAACCGCGGGTCGACCCGCCGGTAGTCGGCCACGTCGTAGCCGCCGTCGGCCAGCGGCGAGACGTAGAACGGGGTCAGCCACACGGCGTCGACGCCCAGCTCGGCCAGTTCGGGCAGCCGGGCGCGGATGCCGCGCAGGTCGCCCTCGCCGTCGCCGTCGGAGTCGGCGAAGCTGCGCACGTACACCTGGTAGATCACCGCGTGGCGCCACCACTCCCCGCGCTGGGCGTGGGGCTGCGGGGTCCCGGGCTCCGGGGGGTTCGGCATGGGTACTCGGTCCTCCAACCGCCGTTGTGGGATGCGCAGGCCGGTGCGGTGCCGGCGCTGCCTCGGACCGCCGCACGGCCGCCTCCGGCCGTGCCGCGCGCACGGGTACTCGCTGAAAGTTCTTGCGCAAGGTTACCGGTGCATTGCGCAAAAGACGGCGCGCGGCTCCATTAGAGTGCACGCATGGGTCCACGCTTGTCCGATGTAGCCCGCCATGCGGAGGTGAGCGAGGCGACCGTCTCCCGGGTCCTCAACAACAAACCCGGGGTCGGCGCCGAGACGCGCTCCGCCGTGCTCACGGCGCTCGACGTCCTGGGCTACGAGCGCCCCGAACGCCTGCGCCGGCGCTCCGCCGGCCTGGTGGGCATGGTCGTGCCCGAGTTGGAGAACCCGGTGTTCCCCATGTTCGCCCAGGCGGCCGAGGGCGCCCTGGCCCGGCAGGGCTACACCCCGGTGCTGTGCACCCGGCCCCTCGGCGGCATCGTCGAGGACGAGTACGTCGAACTCCTGCTGGAGCGCAACGTCTCGGGCATCATCTTCGTCTCGGGCCTGCACGCCGACACCACCGCCGACCACGGCCGCTACCACCGGCTGATCTCCCAGAAGCTGCCCATCGTGCTGGTCAACGGCTACGCCGAGGAGGTCCCCGCCGCGTTCGTCTCCTGCGACGACCGCGAGGCCGGCCGCCTGGCGGTCAACCACCTCGCCGAACTCGGCCACACCCGCATCGGGTTCGCCAGCGGCCCCGAGCGCTACGTCCCGGTGCAGCGCAAGCTGGCCGGCTACCGCGAGGCCATGGCCGCGCACGGGCTCGACGGCGAGGCACTGGTGGAGCTGTCGCAGTTCGGTGTCGAGGGCGGGCACGCCGCGGCCCAGCTCCTGCTGCGGCGCGGGGTCACCGCGATCGTCTGCGGCTCCGACCTCATGGCGCTGGGCGCGGTGCGCGCCGCGCGCCAGCAGGGGCTGTCGGTGCCCGGCGACTTCTCGGTGGTGGGCTACGACGACTCCCAGCTCATCGCCTTCACCGACCCCCCGCTGACCACCGTGCGCCAGCCCGTGCACGCCATGGCCGTCGCCGCCGTGCGCAGCCTGTGCGACGAGATCGCCGGCCACCCGGTGGCCCGCACCGAGTACCTGTTCGACCCCGAACTGGTGGTGCGTGGCTCCACGGCCGCGGCCCCGCGCAAGGCACCCCTCGGCCACGCCACCGCGTCCTGACCCCGCGTCCCCGCGCCCCGCCCGGGGCGCGGCCCCGGGCGGGCCGGCTCCGCTGGGCTATCCTTCGCCCATGCCCACCAGCGTCGTGCGATCCGTCAACACCGGCCGCGCCGTCTCCGCCGACTGGGCCGGACGCCTCAAGCGCACCGCCATCGACAAGCGCCCCGCCGAGGGCCCCGTCGCGGCCGGCCGGCTGGGCCTGGCCGGCGACCAGCAGGCCGACACCGAGCACCACGGCGGCGCCGACCAGGCCGTCTACGCCTACTCCCGCGAGGACCTCGACCGCTGGCAGGAGCGGCTGGGCCGCCCGCTGCGCGACGGCGTCTTCGGCGAGAACCTCACCACCGAGGGCGTCGACCTGCACTCCGTCCTCATCGGCGAGCGCTGGGCCGTGGGCACCGCCGAGTTCGAGGCCGTCCTGCCCCGCACCCCCTGCGGCGTGTTCCAGGCCTGGATGGCGGAGTCCGGCTGGGTGCGCACCTTCACCCAGGAGGGCCGCACCGGCGTCTACCTGCGCGTGACCGTCGAGGGCACCCTGGCCGCCGGCGACGAGGTCCGGGTGCTGCACCGCCCCGACCACGGCATCACCATCGCCGCCGGGTTCGCCGCCAAGCGCGACCGCGACCTCGGCACGGTCCGCCGCATCGCCGCCCTGCCCGGCCGGGCCGCCGAATGGGGCAACATCGCCGCCCACCTGGAGCGCGCCCTGGCCCGCTGAGGCGCCGGCCCGCCGAGGCCATAGGCGCGTCCACCCGGCGCCATCACCGACACTGGGTACATGCCTTCCGTGCCTCTCGACGGCGAGCCCGTCCCCGCCGACGGCGCCCTGCCGCGCACCGCCACCGAGGGCGTCGGCACCCGCCCGTTCGGCTTCTACGTGCACGTGCCCTTCTGCGCCACCCGCTGCGGCTACTGCGACTTCAACACCTACACCGCTGCCGAGCTGCGCTCCCGCGACGGCGCGGCCGCCGTCACCCGCGAGGGCTACGCCGACCTCGCCGTGGCCGAGGTCCGCCTGGCCCGCCGCGTCCTGGGCACCGCCGACATCCCCGTCGACACCGTCTTCTTCGGCGGCGGCACCCCCACCCTCCTGCCGCCCGAGGACCTGGGCCGCGTCCTGGCCGCCATCGACGCCGAGTTCGGGCTGCGCCCCGGCGCCGAGGTCACCACCGAGGCCAACCCCGAGACCGTCGACCCCGGCGTCCTGGCCCGGCTGCGCGAGCAGGGCCTCACCCGCGTCTCCTTCGGCATGCAGAGCGCCCGCCGGCACGTCCTGGCGGTGCTGGACCGCGCCCACACCCCCGGCCGCCCCCAGCAGTGCGCCGCATGGGCGCGCGCGGCCGGGTTCGAGCACGTCAACCTGGACCTCATCTACGGCACGCCGGGGGAGTCCGACGCCGACTGGAAGGAGTCCCTGCACGCCGCCGTCGACGCCGGGGTCGACCACGTCTCGGCCTACTCCCTGATCGTGGAGGAGGGCACCCGGCTGGCCGCGCGCGTGCGCCGCGGCGAGCTTCCCGCGCCCGACGACGACGTGCTCGCCGACCGCTACCTCATGGCCGACGACATCCTCACCGCCGCCGGGCTCAGTGCCTACGAGGTGTCCAACTGGGCGCGCGGCGCGGCGGCGCGCAGCCGACACAACCGGCTCTACTGGACCGGCGGCGACTGGTGGGGCGTTGGGCCGGGCGCCCACAGCCACGTCGGCGGCACCCGGTGGTGGAACGTCAAGCACCCCGCCGCCTACGCCGCCCGGCTGGCCGAGGGCGCCTCGCCCGGCCAGGCCCGCGAGGTGCTGGACGACGCCGACCGGCGGTTCGAGCGGATACTGCTGGAACTGCGCATCGCCGAGGGGTGCCCGCTGGACCTGCTCGACGCCGACGGCCGCGCGGCCGCGGCCCGCGCGGTCGCCGACGGCCTGCTCGAACCCGCCGCACACGCCGACGGCCGCGCCGTTCTCACCCGGCGCGGCCGCCTGCTGGCCGATGCCGTGGTGCGCGACCTCACCTGAGCGGCGCGCCCCCGGCCCCGGCTCCCTCCCGTTCGGCGAGGCGGCCGGCTACTTCAGCATCGGGATGGTCATCGGGTACTTGTACCACTCGCCCTGGTTGGCCTTCATGGCGGCGATGATGCCGAAGACGATGACCAGGATCGGGATGATGAAGATGGTCACGAACCCGATGATGACGAACATCAGCACGCATGAGACGACGACGCCGATGAACATGGTCATCTGGAAGTTGAACGCCTGCGCGGAGTGGTGCCGCACGAACGCCGACTCGTCCTTCTTCACGAAGTAGAGCACCAGCGGCAGCAGGAATCCGGTGAAGACGCCGCCGAGGTGGGCCACCAGGGCCATCGTGCGGTCCTCCGACGAGACGGGCCCGTACTGGCCCATCGGCGCCGGGAGGTGCCGGCCGTAGCCGCCCTGCTGGCCGGCCCCGTAGCCGCCCTGCGCGCCCGGGCCGTAGCCCTGCTGGTGACCGGCGCCGTAGCCCTGCTGGGGCCCCGACTGGTAGCCGTAGTTGGGGTCGACGCCGGGAGGGGGCCCGTAGCCGCCGGGGTAGTTCTGGTGTCCGCCGCCCTGCCCGTCGTACGGGGGGTTCGGCTGAGGTGGGTAGCTCATGATCTCCTCTGTCGGATCGGCCCCCGGGGCTGGGCCCGGGGGAGCGCCCTGCCGCGGGCGCCGGGGACCGCGCCCGCGCGGCAGGGGCCCTGCGTCGGCGGGGGAGCGCCGGCCGCCGACAGGCCCCTGCGGGTGAGACGGCGCCCCGGCCCCCGGGGTTCCGGCCGGCGGCGGGGCGGATCGCGGTCCGACCCGCCGGGGCCGGTCACGCCCCCGTACTCACTGTGTCACTTCACCATGCGGATGGACACCGGGTAGCGGTACCAGGTGCCGCGGTTGGCGGCCAGCGCCGCCAGGGCCCCCAGGACGATGGAGGCGACCCAGATCAGGGCGATCAGCACCGAGCCGATCCAGGAGAGGTCGGGGCTGAAGATCCCCAGCCCGAGGAACACCGCCCATGCCACGAAGTAGGGGATGAGCAGGCTGAGCTGGAAGTTCAGCGCCTCGCCGGCGTGGTGGCGGACGAAGGAGGAGTGGGTGCGCTTCACCGCGTACACCACGAGGGCGGGCACCCAGCCGAAGCACGACAGGATCACGCCCGACAGGTGGGCGATCATCGCCCAGGTGGGGTCGTCGGCGGCCGCGGGCCCGCCGGGCTGGCCGTAGCCCTGCTGGGGGTAGGGCTGCCCCGGCTGCTGCACCGGGTGGCCGGGCGGACCGGGGAACGGCTGCTGCGCCTGCTGGGCGTCCTGCGGCGCGGCGGCGTAGCCCTGCTGGGGCTGCTGCGCGCCCGGCTGCTGCCCGTAGGCGGGCTGGCCCCCGGTGGGCTGGCCGTAGCCCGGCTGCCCGCCGCTCGGCTGGCCGTAGGCGGGCTGGCCGCCGCTCGGCTGGCCGTAGCCCGGCTGCTCCCCGGTGGGCTGTCCGTATCCGGGCTGGGGCTGCTGCCCGTAGCCCTGCTGCGGCGGCTGCTGGTAGGGGTCCTGGCCGTATCCGGGCTGCCCGCCCGACGGCCGGCCGTAGCCCGGCTGCTCCCCGGTGGGCTGTCCGTATCCGGGCTGGCCGTACCCCGGCTGGGGCTGCTGGTAGGGCTGCCCGCCGTAGGCGGGCCGGCCCCCGGTGGGCTGTCCGTATCCGGGCTGGGGCTGCTGGTAGGGCTGCTGCTGCGGTTGCTGCTGGTAGGGGTCCTGGCCGTATCCGGGCCGGCCGCCCGACGGCCGGCCGTATCCGGGCTGCCCGCCGCTCGGCTGGCCGTAGGCCGGCTGCCCGCCCGAGGGCTGGCCGTATCCGGGCTGGGCGTACCCCGGCTCACCGCCGCCGGGCCGGCCGTCAGAGGGCGCGCGGCCCGAGGCCGGCTGGTCAGCGGAGGGCCCCTCCTGGTCCTGGGGCTGGGGTCGGTTGGGCGGGGTCTCGCTCATCATGTCCCTTGGCTGTGCCGATTGCGTTGGGCCGATTGCCGTCCGGCATCCGGCGGGTCGCCGCGCGTCGCCGCGGCGGGCACCCTGTCCTTCCGGACGAGCCTAGTCTTGCACCCCCTGCGGCGCGGTGACGAAGTCGATGATCTCCTCGACGCGTCCCAGCAGCTCCGGCTCCAGGTCGGCGTAGGAGCGCACCGAGGCGAGGATGCGCCGCCAGGCCTCGCCGGGCTCCTCCGAGCTGCCCAGCGCCCGGAGCACCCCCTCCTTCCACGGCACGCCCCTGGGGACCTCCGGCCAGGCGGCGAACCCCAGCACCGAGGGCTTGACGGCCTGCCAGATGTCGACGAACGGGTGCCCGGTGACCAGCACGTGCGGCGAGCGCACCCGCTCGGCGATGCGGCTCTCCTTGGATCCCGGCACCAGGTGGTCGACCAGCACGCCCAGCCGCCGCTCCGGCCCCGGGCCGAACTCCGCGACGATGTCGGGCAGGTGGTCCACGCCCTCCAGGTACTCCACCACCACGCCCTCGAC
Organism: Streptomonospora nanhaiensis; assembly: GCF_013410565.1. Classification (NCBI taxonomy): domain Bacteria; kingdom Bacillati; phylum Actinomycetota; class Actinomycetes; order Streptosporangiales; family Nocardiopsidaceae; genus Streptomonospora; species Streptomonospora nanhaiensis. Next base: position 1,945,108 of record NZ_JACCFO010000001.1, on the reverse strand, counting down.
CCGCAGGTCGTGGCCCCAGATCCTCTCGACCAGTTCGGCGTCGTGCACGCCCTCCACGTAGATCCGGCTCTCCCGGGCCACCTTGGAGCGCGCGCCGCGCACCGCCACCGAACCCGAGGCGCTGCGCAGCGGCCCCGCGGGCGCCGCCGCGGGCCGCACCGCCGTGACGGGGGTACCGTCGACCAGGAACGCCGCCGGCTCCAGGTCGAACACCCGGTGCCGGCCGTTGCGGTCCTCCAGCGTGACGGTGCGCTTGTCCCAGCCCACCACCGCGCCGCAGAACCCCTCGTCGGCGGACTCCAGCACCAGGCCGTGCTCCAGGGGGACCTCGCGCACGGCGCCCTTGCGGGGCCGGCGCCAGTCACCGGCCAGGACGTCGCGGCCGTACCTCTTGCCCGAGTCGGTATGCACGGCGGGGATTGTAGCGGCGCGGTGCGTTCCCACCCGGGTCCGCGCCGCGGCCGCGCGGCACGCGGCGGGGCCGCGCGCCGGTCCCCGGCCTGGTCAGGACCCCGTGTGCGGGGAAAGAGGGGCTGCGCTGGCCCGGCTCCCGCGCCCGGGCGCGTCGCGCGGTGCGCCCGGGCGCCCGCCCTCGCGGTGCCCGTTCCGCGCCGACCTTGCGCAACGGCATAGAATTAGCACTTAGGACCATGGAGTGCCAGGAGGTGAGCGCGTGCTTGACGACCGCAAGCTCGCGGTGCTTCGTGCCATCGTCGAGGACTACGTGGCGACCAAGGAGCCCGTGGGCTCCAAGGCCCTCGCCGACCGCCATACCCTTGGCGTCTCTCCCGCGACCATCCGCAACGACATGGTGGCGCTGGAGGAGGAGGGCTACATCACCCAGCCGCACACCAGCGCCGGGCGGGTGCCCACCGACAAGGGCTACCGCCTCTTCGTCGACCGGCTGTCCACCGTCAAGCCGCTGTCGAGCGCCGAGCGCCGCGCCATCGAGACCTTCCTCGGCGGCGCCGTCGACCTCGACGAGATCGTGGCCCGCACGGTGCGGCTGCTGGCGCAGCTCACCCGGCAGGTCGCCGTGGTCCAGTACCCCTCCCTCACCCGTTCCGCCGTGCAGCACGTCGAACTCGTGCCGCTGGCGGCCCAGCGTGTGATGATGGTGCTGATCACCGACACCGGCCGGGTGGAGCAGCGGGTGATCGACGGCCTCGACCGCGTCGGCGGCGACGCGGTCGAGACCCTGCGCCAGATGCTCAACCGGGCGCTGGTCGGCAAGTGGCTCACCGACGTCCCCGTGGCCGTCGAGGACCTCCCCGCCCAGCTCCCGCCCGACGACCGCCCGCTGGCGGCGGCCGTGCTGTCGGTGCTGCTGGAGAGCCTGGTCGAACGCCACGACGAGAAGATCGTCCTCGGGGGCACGGCCAACCTCGCCGCGATGGACTTCTCGGCCAGCCTGCGCGACGTGCTGGAGGCCCTGGAAGAAAACGTCGTCCTGCTCCGTTTGCTGGGGGAGATGGGCGACGCCCCCATGCTGACGGTGCGCATCGGCGCTGAGAACTCGCACGAGGGCTTCAAGTCCACATCGATCGTGTCGGCGGGCTACGGCATCGGCGACCAGCCGCTCGCCAAGCTCGGTGTGGTGGGTCCGACCCGGATGGATTACCCAGGAACGATGGGAGCGGTACGCGCTGTGGCTCGGTACCTCGGACAGATACTTGCGGGGCGGTAAGTGGCGAGAGACTACTACGCGATCCTTGGCGTGCGGCGCGACGCCTCCAAGGACGAGATCAAGAAGGCGTACCGGCGGCTCGCCCGCGAACTGCACCCCGACGTCAACCCGGACCCCGCCACCCAGGAGCGCTTCAAGGAAGTGACCCAGGCCTACGAGGTCCTCTCCGACGAGAACAAGCGCCGCATGTTCGACATGGGCGCCGACCCGTTCGCCCCCGGCGGCGGCGGTGCGGGCGGCCCGGGCGGCTTCGGCGCGGCGGGCTTCCCCTTCGACGACCTGATGAGCGCGTTCTTCGGCGGCCAGGCCGGCGGCGGGCGGGGCGCGCGCGACCGCGTGCGGCGCGGGCGCAGCATCAAGGTCCGCATCGAACTCGACCTCGCCGAGACCGCGTTCGGCGTGACCAAGGACGTCACCTTCCCCACGGCGGTGCTGTGCACCACCTGCCAGGGCGAGGGCACGGCCAAGGGCACCCACCGCAAGATTTGCGACATGTGCCAGGGCCGCGGCGAGGTCTCCCAGGTCACCCGGTCGTTCCTCGGCCAGGTCATGACCACCCGGCCCTGTCCGCAGTGCTCGGGCCAGGGCACCGTCATCACCGACCCCTGCCCCGACTGCGCCGGCGAGGGCCGCGTGCGCGAGAAGGTCACCCGCAAGGTGCAGATCCCGGCGGGGGTCGAGGACGGCACCCAGATCCAGCTGGCCGGCGAGGGCGAGGTCGGACCCAACGGCGGCCCGCGCGGCGACATCTTCCTGGAGATCGTGCAGCGCCCGCACCCGATCTTCGAGCGGCGCGGCGACGACCTGCACTGCACCATCACCGTGCCGATGACCGCCGCCGCGCTGGGGGCGTCGTTCACCTTCGAGACCCTTGACGGCACCGAGGAGATCGACCTCCGCCCCGGCACCAACTCCGGGCACGTCATCACGCTGCCGGGCCGGGGCACCCGCCACCTCGACCACCACGGGCGCGGCGACCTCATGATCCAGGTCGACGTCGAGACCCCCGCCAAGCTCGACGAGGAGCAGGAGAACCTGCTGCGCAAGTTCGCCGAGCTGCGCGGCGAGGACCAGCCCCCGGGCAAGTTCAGCCCCGGCCGCGGCGGCCTGTTCTCGCGGCTGCGCGACACCTTCACCCGCTGACGGCCCCCGGCCACCGGCCCGCCCGCACCGCGGGCGGGCCGTTTATTGGTTCCCGCGCCGAGCCCCCCGGGCCGGCGCCCGTTGAGAAGGGCGCGCACGTGACCCCACCGGTGTTCCTCGCCGAGGCGGGCGACCTCGCCGCCGACACCGTCGTGCTGTCGGGGCCCGAGGGCCGGCACGCGGCGGCGGTGCGGCGGCTGGAGCCCGGCGAGACCGTCCACCTGGTCGACGGCGCCGGCACGCGCGCCCGCTGCCGGGTGACCGAGGTCGGCCGGGACACGGTCGTGTGCGCGGTCGAGGAGCGCGGCACCGACCCCCTGCCGCGCCCGGAGCTGACCGTGGTGCAGGCGCTGCCCAAGGGCGACCGCGGCGAGCTGGCCGTGGAGGTCATGACCGAGGCCGGGGTGGACCGCGTGGTGCCGTGGGCCGCCGAGCGGTGCGTGACCCGCTGGAAGCCCGAGCGGGCGGCCAAGGCGCTGGCCAAGTGGCGCTCGGCGGCGCGCGAGGCCGCCAAGCAGGCGCGGCGCAGCCGGATCCCCGAGGTCACCGGCCTCGCGCGCACCGCCGACGTGGCCGCGCTGGCGCGGGGGGCGGACCTGGCGATCGTGCTGCACGAGTCCGCACAGGAGCGGCTGGCCGTGCTGCCCCTGCCCGCCGCCGTGGCGGCGAGCGAGCCCTCCGGCGGGATCGTGGTCGTGGTGGGCCCCGAGGGCGGGTTCAGCGACGCCGAACTCGCCGCCCTGGCCGACGCCGGCGCCGTGCGGGCGCTGCTGGGCCCCACCGTGCTGCGGACCTCGACAGCGGGCGTGGCGGCGCTGGCGGTACTGCAGGCGCGCTGCGGGCGCTGGTAGGGCCCGCTCCGAACGCCAACGCGGGACGGCCACCGCAGGACCCGAGGCGCCGGGCAGAGCGGAGGGGCCGCCGGCCGGGCGGGACCCAGAGGTCAGTGGGTCTCCAGGACCGGGTCGGTGCCGGCCTCGCCCGAGGAGCTGGGCGGCGTGGTGGAGGGCTGCTCGCCGTCCCCGCCGGCGTCGCCGCCGCCGGGCGGCGCGGGCGGGGTGGTGGAGTCGTCGGGCGAGCCGGGGTCGCCGCCGGGACCGCCGGGCTCGGGCGCGGGGTCGGCGGGCTCGTCGCACTCGGCGGGGGCCGGCGCCGCGGAGTCCGGCTCCTCCGGCGAGCCGCTGGGGGTGACCGGCGGTGCGGTGGAGGAACCGTCGGGCGGGCACGCCTGGGCGGGGCCGTAGGGCGTGGCGGGGTCCGCGGACGCCTCGGGCGCCAGGGCGTCGGTGGACGGCTCGGAGCCCTCGCTGGGGGGATCGCCCGCGGAGGGGCGGTCGGTGGGCTCGGACTCCACCAGGTCGTCGTCGCCGGGGTCGCCGCCGGGGCGCTCGGCGCCGCCACCGCCCTCCCCGGCCGGGGAGGTCAGCGACTGCGGCAGGATCTGGTCGCGGACCTGCGGCGTGCCCAGCAGCACCGAGCCGGCGATCAGCGCGGCGGCGCCCACCGCCAGCGACGGCCGCAGCCACGACGGCGTGAACAGCGCCCAGAACCGGGAGTTGCGCTGGGTGCGGGCCCGGATGGCGGTCAGCGCCTCGGGGGAGGGGGCGACGGAGTCGGCCTCGGCGCGCAGGATCGCGCGGAGACGGTCCTCGAAGGCGTCGTCTGGTCGTTCGGTCATGTCGTCTGCTCCAGAACAGAGCGGAGCGCGGCGATGCCCCGTGCCGTGTGGCTCTTGACGGCACCGCGGCTGATCCCCATGGCGTCGGCGATCTGCGCCTCGGACAGGTCACCGTAGTACCGCAGGACGATCGCCTCCCGCTGCCGGGTGGGCAGCGCCCGCAGTGCCTCGATGACCGCCGCGCGCTCCAGTTCGCCCAATGCTCCGTGTTCGGCGCTGGGAGCGTCGGGCAGTGCCTTCGGCGCGTGCTTTTCTACCACGGCGCGGTGCCGCAGAACCGAACGGGCCCGGTTGACCACGGATTGGCGCAGGTAGGACAGGGCCTTGTTGGGGTCGCGCAGGCGCCGCCAGGCGCCGTGCATCGCGACGAAGGCGTCCTGCACGACCTCTTCGGCGGTGGCGAAGTCGCGAACGAGGAGGGTGGCCAGCCGGACCAGCGGGCGGTACTGCTCGCTGTAGAGCTGGGTGACGGCCTTGTCGGCGTCCCATTCGGCGGTCATCGACGCCGCCGTGGCCCCCGCGACCATAGTCTCAGTCACGTCCGTAGGACGCGCGCCCTTGTCGCCGGGTTTACGAAAGGGCATACCTGTACTTCTCGTTCCGCCTCGTTGGTGCTGCGATCGGACGCTGAGCGCGAAACCGACCCCGCCGGAGCGAAGGCACGGCCGCACAAGCCCCGCGGCCACGGGCAGCGGGGTTGCCGACAGTACAGGACGGCGCGGGGGTAGTTACGCGAAGCAACAGAATAGCCCGCGCGGCCGGGCCCGGGACGCCCCCCGCGGGTGAGGGCGGGCGGACCCCGCGGAGGGCAAGACCTCACCCGCCGACCGCTTGCGGCCGGGCGCCCGAAGGGGGCCGCCCGCCGGGCCGCCCGGTCCTCCACAGGCGGGCGGCGCGCGCGGCGCACCACCCGCCACTCGGGCATCATGGGGAGTCGGCGGCGGGCGGCCCGCCGCCCCGCACCAGCGCCACCGGCCAGGGAGGACGACCCACAGGTGAGCACCTACGACCCCGACTGCCTGTTCTGCAAGATCGCCGCGGGCGAGGCCCCCGCCGACATCGTCCGCCAGGGCGAGCGCGTCGTGGCCTTCCGCGACATCAACCCGCAGGCGCCCACGCACGTGCTGCTCGTCCCGCGCGACCACTACCCCGACGCCGCGGGCGCCGCCCGGGCCGGCACCGGCCTGCTCGACGAGATCGCGCGCGAGGCGCACGCCATCGCCGAATCCGAGGGCATCGCCGAGACCGGCTACCGCCTGGTCTTCAACACCGGTTCGGGCGCCGGCCAGACCGTGTTCCACCTGCACGGCCACCTGCTGGGCGGCCGCGGCCTGGAGTGGCCCCCCGGATAAACCCCTGGGGTCGGCATCTGCGCCGTTGGTAGACTTTGGGCAGACGACACCGTTCGCTGCAGTCCACTGTCGCCACGGTGCTCCCATCCCCCGGCGCGGACCGCCGCACCAGCGATCCACACCCGTGACCCGGACATTCGAGAGGTAGGGGCGAGACGGCCGCAAGGCCACATCATGGTCGAGTCAACACAGCAGAGCACCCAGGTGAAGATCGTCGTGCCTGAGGAGCACATGATGGTCCACCTGCTGGGCTCGGGCGACGAACTGCTCCGCACGGTGGAGCGCGCGTTCGACAGCGACATCCACGTCCGCGGCAACGAGATCACGATCAGCGGCAGTCCCGAGGAGACCGCGCTGGTCGTGCGGCTGATCGAGGAACTGGTGGAGCTGGTGAAGAACGGCGCCACCGTCACCCCCGACGTCATCGACCGCACCCTGGGGATGCTCCGCTCTCCGGGCGACGGCGCCGAACGGCCCGCCGACGTGCTGACGATGAACATCCTCTCGGCGCGCGGGCGCACGATCCGGCCCAAGACCCTCAACCAGAAGCGCTACGTCGACGCCATCGACAAGCACACCATCGTCTTCGGCATCGGCCCGGCCGGCACCGGCAAGACCTACCTGGCCATGGCCAAGGCGGTCAAGGCGCTGCAGAACAAGCAGGTCAACCGGATCATCCTGACCCGTCCGGCGGTCGAGGCCGGCGAGCGGCTGGGCTTCCTGCCCGGCACCCTCTACGAGAAGATCGACCCCTACCTGCGGCCGCTCTACGACGCGCTGCACGACATGCTCGCGCCCGACTCCATCCCCAAGCTGATGGCGGCGGGCACGATCGAGGTCGCGCCGCTGGCCTACATGCGGGGCCGCACGCTCAACGACTCCTTCATCATCCTGGACGAGGCGCAGAACACCTCGCCCGAGCAGATGAAGATGTTCCTGACGCGGCTGGGGTTCAACTCCAAGATCGTGGTCACGGGCGACGTCACGCAGGTCGACCTGCCCAGCGGGTCCTCCAGCGGCCTGCGCACCATCGAGCAGATCCTCGACGGCATCGACGACATCGGCTTCTGCCGTCTGAACAGCAACGACGTGGTGCGGCACAAGCTGGTCAGCGCCATCGTCGACGCCTATGGTCGGTATGACAACCGGCAGAACGGTTCGCACAGCGTGCGCGGGCGGGCGGGCTCGGCCCGCGCGAACGGCGCCTCCGGCTCCGCCGGATGACCGTCCGCTAGCGTTCCGCGGGCGGCGCGCCCCGGCCGGCGCGCCGCCCGTCGCGGCGCCCGCCACCCGGGGCGGCCGCCGCGGCTTCCGACACCCATACGACATGAAGGCGCGCTGACCCATGAGCATTGACGTCGCGAACGAGTCCGGCGTCCCGGTGGACGAGGAGCGGCTGTCGCGGCTGGCCCGCTTCGTCCTCGACGCCATGCGGGTCCACCCGCTGGCGGAGCTGTCCGTCGTCCTGGTGGACGAGGAGCCGATGGCCGAACTGCACGTCCGCTGGATGGACGAACCCGGCCCCACCGACGTCCTCTCTTTCCCCATGGACGAGCTGCGGCCCGGCGGCCAGGACCGCCCCTCCGAGCCCGGCGTCCTGGGCGACGTGATCATCTGCCCCCAGGTCGCCGCGCGCCAGGCCGAGAAGGCCGGGCACAGCGCGCAGGAGGAGATCGACCTGCTGTGCACGCACGGCATCCTGCACCTGCTCGGCTACGACCACGCCGAACCCGACGAGCACAAGGAGATGTTCGGGCTCCAGGGCGAACTGCTGGCGGGCTGGCGGGCCGCCGAGACCGACGACCGCGCTGAGACGCGGGAGAACACCCCCAGATGACCCCGGGCACGGCGGTCCCGCTCGTCCCCGCCGCGTCGCCGGGGCCGCATCCGCTCGCGGCGGCCTTCGACCAGGCCGCCCTGGCGCCGCTCTACGTCTTTCCGGCCGCCGCCGTGTTCGCGCTCGCGGCGGCGTTCTTCGTCAGCGCCGAGGTCGCCGTCGCCCGGGCCGCCGGCATGACCGGCGACCTCGCCGACGACGACCGCCCCGGCACCCGGCGGCTGCGCGCGGTGCTGGCCGAGCCCGCCGGGCACCTGAACATGGTGCTGCTGCTGCGCGTCTTCTGCGAGGTCGTGGCGGCGGTGGCGCTGACCGTCGGGTTCGCCGGGTGGCTGGGCGCGGGCTGGCCCGCGGTGGTGAGCGCGGTGCTGGTGATGTCGGTGGTGGACTTCGTGCTCGTGGGGGTCACCCCGCGCATCCTGGGCCGGCAGTTCGCGCCCGCGCTGGCCGGCGCCAGCGTCACCGTCCTGGCGCCCGTGGCGCCGCTGCTGCGGCCCCTCACCCACACGCTGGTCCGGCTGGGCCGGGCGCTGACCCCGCGCACCATCGGCGACCGCGAGGGGCCGTTCACCAGCGAGAGCGAGCTGCGCCGGCTGGTGGACCTCGCCGAGCGCGGGCACGTGATCGACGCCGACGAGCGGCAGATGATCCACTCGGTGTTCAAGCTGGACGACACCTCCGTGCGCGAGGTGATGGTGCCGCGCACCGACATCGTGTTCGTGGAGCGCGACGCCTCGCTGGACGACGGGCTGACCCTGGCGCTGCGCAGCGGGTTCTCCCGGATACCGGTGCTGGGCGCCGACGAGGACGACGTGGTGGGCGTGGTCTACCTCAAGGACCTGGTGGCCCGCATCCGCCGCGACTGGGCGCGCGAGGAGGACGGCGGCGCGGCGCGGGGCGCGGCGGCCGGCGGCGACCCCGCGGCGACCGTCGAGACGGTCATGCGCGCGCCCACCTTCGTGCCCGACTCCAAGCCGATCGACGAGCTGCTGCGCGACATGCAGCAGCGGCGCATCCACGTGGCCGTGGTCATCGACGAGTACGGCGGCACCGCCGGACTGGTCACCATCGAGGACATCGTGGAGGAGATCGTCGGCGAGATCACCGACGAGTACGACGACGAGATCCCGCCGATCGAGCGGCTGGGCGAGGGCCGGGCGCGTGTCACGGCGCGGCTGCCGCTGGGTGAGCTGGCCGAGCTGTTCGGCGCCGAGCTGGACGTGCCCGAGGTCGAGACGGTCGGGGGCCTGCTCGCCTACGCGCTGGGCCGGGTGCCCATCACCGGTTCCCAGGCCGTCTACGCTGGGTTGCGGCTGACCGCCGAGGACACGGTGGGCCGCCGCAACCAGACGGCCACGGTGCTCGTGGAGGCCGTCGCCCCCCAGCCGGACGAGGGGCGGTGACCCCGCCCGGCCGCGTGTCCCACCCGCCCGACGAGGAGAGTGCACAGCAGTGAGTGAGTTGGCCGCGGTCGACCTCGGCCCCGAGGACGACAAGCTGATAACACTGGCCCGCGCCACGCGCGCCCGCACCGGTGCCGCCGAGGGCGCCGCGGTGCGCGACGAGACCGGCCGCACCTACACGGCGGCCACCGTGGACCTGCCGTCGCTGCGGCTGTCGGCGCTGCAGGCCGCCGTCGCGGCGGCCGTCTCCAGCGGCGCCGAATCCCTGGAGGCCGCGGCGGTGGTGACCCCCTCCACCACCCCGGCGGAGGCCGACACCGCCGCGGCCGCCGACATGAAGACCCCGCTGGTGGTGTTCGCCGACGTCGACGGCACCCCGGTCCGCGCCGTGCGGTCCTGACCCCGGCGCGGAGCAACGCTCGATCCCCGGCGCGGTGGAGCACCGCGCAGGGAGCGGATGAGACTGGAGAGATGGACGACCTCGACCTTGAGAAGCTGCGCGCGCCGCTGCCCATGCCCTCCTACCCGGAGGGCTTCCGCAGCGGGTTCGCCTGCTTCGTCGGCCGCCCCAACGTGGGCAAGTCGACCCTGATGAACGCGCTGGTGGGCCAGAAGGTGGCCATCACCAGCGACCGCCCGCAGACCACGCGGCGCACCGTGCGCGGCATCGTGCACCGCGAGGACGCCCAGCTCATCATCGTGGACACCCCCGGGCTGCACAAGCCGCGCACGCTGCTGGGCGAGCGCCTGGACAGCCTGGTGCGCTCCACGCTGGTCGAGGTCGACGTGATCGCCTTCTGCCTGCCCGCCGACGAGCCCATCGGCCGGGGGGACACCTACATCGCCCGCGAGCTGGCCGCCCAGCGCGACACCCCGGTGGTCGCGCTGGTCACCAAGACCGACCGCACCGACCGCGCGGGTGTCACCAGGCAGCTCATGGCGGTGGAGCAGCTGGGGGAGTGGGCCGACATCGTGCCGGTGTCGGCGCAGAGCGGCTTCCAGGTCGACACCGTGGCCGACGTGCTGTGCGGCCACCTGCCGGAGGGGCCGCCGCTGTACCCCGACGGCGACCTCACCGACGAGCCCGACGAGATGCTGGTGGCCGAGCTGATCCGCGAGGCGTCCCTGGAGGGCGTGCGCGACGAGCTGCCGCACTCCATCGCCGTGGTGGTCGACGAGATGGCGCCGCGCGAGAACTCCCGCCCCGGGCGCGAGCTGATCGACATCTACGCCTCGCTGTATGTGGAGCGCTCCAGCCAGAAGGCCATCGTGATCGGCGCCAAGGGCGCCCGCCTGCGGGAGGTCGGCTCGGCGGCCCGCCGGCAGATCGAGGCGCTGCTGGGCACCCGCGTCTACCTCGACCTGCGGGTGAAGGTGGCCAAGGACTGGCAGCGCGACCCCAAGCAGTTGCGCCGGCTGGGGTTCGACCAGCAGACGTGAGGGGGCCGCGCCGCGGACGCGGCGCGGCCCGCGCCCGGCGCTACTCGCGGTGGTCGAGGTCGGCGGCCAGTTCGGCTGCGGCGCGCTGGACGATGGGGGCGGCCCTGGTGACGAACTCCCAGCTGACACGGGCCTCCGGGCCCGAGATCGAGACCGCCATCATGGCGGGTCCGCCCCGGACCGGGACCGCCAGGCAGCGGACGCCGACCTCCTGCTCGCCGTCGTCGATGGCGTAGCCGCGCTCGCGGATGCGGGTGATCTCGGCGGCGAAGGCGTCGGGGGTGGTGATGGTGCGGTCCGTCGCCGCGGGCATGCCCGCGCGGTGCAGCACCGCCATGGCCTCCCGGTCGGGGAGCTGGGCGAGCAGTGCCTTGCCCACCCCCGCCGAGTGCGCGGGGACCCGCCGGCCGACCTCGGTGAACATCCGCATGGCGTGCTGGGAGGGGACCTGGGCGACGTAGACCACCTTGTCGCCGTCGAGCATGGCCAGGTTGGCGGTCTCGCCGAGTTCCTCGACCAGGTGGGTCAGGTGCGGGCGCGCCCAGGTGCCCAGCATCCGCGAGGCGCTGTCGCCCAGCCCGATGAGCCGGGGGCCGAGCGCGTAGCGCCGTGAGGGGAGCTGGCGCACGTAGCCCTTGCCCACCAGGGTGCGGATGATGCGGTGGATGGTCGGCAGGGGCAGCCCGGAGGACTCCGCGAGCTGGCTGAGGGAGATCTCGCCGCCCGCGTCGGCCATGATCTCCAGCAGGGCGAAGGCGCGGTCGAGCGACTGCACGCCCCCGCCGCGCGCCTTGGCCGGGGTGTCGGCGGCGTCGGCCGCCGCCGATGGCGTTGCCACGTCCGGTGCTCCCTTCCCAGTGCCGCCGCTCGGCGCCGGGGGTTCCGGCGGGAGCGCCTGCGGGTGCTGTTTCGGATTGTAGAAGCCGAGCTCCGCCATACAGAAGCCGGATAAAGGCGGCCGTCCTCCCATTGGGGTGGTTGACAAGCCCCCAGGGCTGGCACAGACTCATGCCATTCCTTCAAGTGAAAAGCAAATTCCGCGAAGTGGAAATGAGCCTTCCGTAGCGGAGTTCGCCCCCGCGGCCGCCCTTTCGGCGCCGCGCTCCTCTCCCGCCACCCAGCCGCAGACGACGCTTCGCGCCCGAGGAGGCGAGCCGTGAGCCGCACCGTGCCGACCCTGCCCTACACCGTGAACTGCTCCCTGGTGTTCACCGAGCTTCCGCTGCTCCAGCGCCCGGCCGCCGCCCGGGCCGCCGGGTTCGAGGCGGTGGAGTTCTGGTGGCCCTTCGAGCGGGCGGTCCCCGCCGACTCCGAGGTCGACGCCTTCGTCGCCGCCGTCACCGACGCCGGGGTCCGCCTCACCGGCCTCAACCTCTTCGCCGGGCGGCTGCCCGGCCCCGACCGGGGCGTGCTGTCCCATCCCGACCGCGTCCAGGAGGTGCGCGACAACCTGGAGGTGGTCGCCGCGATCGCCGAGCGCACCGGCACCACCATGTTCAACGCCCTCTACGGCCTGCGCCTGGCGGGCGTGGACCCCGCCGAGCAGGACGAGACCGCCCTGCTGAACACCGTCACCGCCGCCAAGGCGCTCGGCCGGGTCGGCGGCACCGTGCTCATCGAACCCCTCAGCGGCGCCGAGGACTACCCGCTGCTCACCGCCGCCGACGGCGCGGCGTTCGTCGACCGCGCCCGCGCCGCGGGCGCGCCCAACGTGGCGCTGCTGGCCGACCTCTACCACCTGGCCGTCAACGGCGACGACGTCGCGGCCGTGGTGCGCGACCGCGCCGCCGAACTCGGCCACATCCAGATCGCCGACGCCCCCGGGCGCGGCGAACCCGGCACCGGAGACCTGCCGCTCCTGGACCTGCTCGCCACCGCCCAGGCCGGCGGCTACACCGGCCACGTCGGCCTGGAGTACCAGCCCAGCGGGGCCAGCGCCGACAGCTTCGGCTGGCTCGGGCGCTGAGCCCCCCGCCCCGCCCTCCCGAACCGATCCCCGAACCGCTCCGCGCCCCCGGCGGACGCGGACCCGCCCGGCACCCGGCGCGGCCGCCGGACGCCCTGCGGCGCACCCGCGCCGCCCTTCAGCCACCTCGCACCGCCCTCCGGCGCCGCGGCGGCCGGCCCGGCGGGCGGCCCCGCCGGCCCTCCGTCCCCGCGTCCGCGGCCCCGGCCCGGCCGGCGCCCGCCGCCGACCGGCACCGCCGGCCCCGCCCCCGCGCCCCGCGCGCGCCACCGCATGTGAAAGGGAGACACGACCGCGATGCCCCAACCGCACACCATCGGATTCATCGGCCTCGGCATTATGGGCCTGCCCATGGCCACCAACCTGGTCAAGGCCGGGTACACCGTGCGCGGCCTCGACCGCAGCCCCGACAAGACCGCCCGCTTCGTCGAGAACGGCGGCACCGCCGTCCACTCGTGCGCCGAGGCCGCCGAGGGCGCCGACACCGTCATCACCATGCTGCCCGACTCCCCGGACGTGGAGGCGGTGCTCCTCGGCGACGACGGCGTCTTCGCCGCCGCCGCCCCCGGCACGCTGGTCGCCGACATGAGCACCATCCGCCCCGACACCGCCCGCGCGGTCGCCGCCGCCGGCGCCGAGCGGGGCCTGCGCGTGCTCGACGCGCCCGTCAGCGGCGGCGAGGCCGGTGCCGTGGAGGGCGCGCTGTCCATCATGGTCGGCGGCGCGGCCGAGGACGCCGCCGCGGCGGCGCCCGTCTTCGGCCCGCTGGGCACCCCCGTGCACGTCGGCCCCTCGGGCGCCGGGCAGACCGTCAAGGCCGCCAACCAGCTCATCGTCGCGGGCAACATCCAGCTCGTCGCCGAGGCGCTGGTGTTCCTGGAGGCGCACGGCGTGGACACCGGCGCCGCGCTGCGCGTCCTCAACGGCGGCCTGGCCGGCAGCGCCGTGCTGACCCGCAAGGGCGAGGCCATGCGCACCCGCAGCTTCGAGCCGGGCTTCCGGATCGAGCTGCACCACAAGGACATGGGGATCGTCACCGCCGCCGCCCGCGAGGCCGGGGTGCCCATCCCCGTGGGCGCGCTGGTGGCCCAGTTCGTGGCCGCGCTCAACGCGCAGGGCCACGGCGGGCTCGACCACTCCGCGCTGCTCAAGCTGGTCGAGCGGCTCGCCGGCGACCGGCGGTAGGCGCGCGGCCGCAGGGGACCGCACCAAAGGGCCCGGGCGCGCCCGCGCCCCAGGGCGGTGGGACAGGCGGCCGCGCAGCGAGAAGGCCCGCCGGCGGGACGGGCCGCGGCCGTCGCGATTCGAAGGTGAGTCCGCGCGACGACCGGGGCCTGGGTGTTGGCCGCACCCGGCGTCCCGCCGGCGGACCCGGCAAACCCCCTAGCACTGAAGGGTTCCCTCACATGGTACAGATGCCCGCGATGAACGCCGTGGTGGAGGTGCTGAAGTCCGAAGGCGTCGACGTCGCCTTCGGCTGCCCCGGCGCCGCCATCCTCCCCCTCTACAAGGCGCTGGAGGAGGTGGGCGGCATCGAGCACCTGACCGTCCGCCACGAGGAGGGCGCCACCCACATGGCCGACGCCTGGGCCCGCACCAACGGGCGGGTCGGCGTGGCCATCGGCACCTCGGGGCCGGCCGGCACCAACATGATCACCGGCCTCTACACCGCGCTCGCCGACTCCGTCCCCATGGTCTGCATCACCGGCCAGAACGTCTCGACCAAGCTGCACCAGGAGGCGTTCCAGGCGGTCGACATCGTCGCCGTGGCCACGCCCGTCACCAAGTGGGCGGTGCAGCTCAAGGAGGCCGGCCAGGCCCCGTGGATCTTCCGCGAGGCGTTCCGGATCGCCCGCGAGGGCCGCCCCGGGCCGGTGCTGGTCGACATCCCGCTCGACATCGCCCAGCGCACCGTCACCTACGACCCCGCCATCGACGCCCCCCTGCCCGTGCACCCGGTGCGCCCGCACCCCCCGCGGGTCGAGCGCGCCCTGGACATGCTGCTGGCCGCCGAGCGGCCCCTGCTGCTGGCCGGGGGCGGGGTCGTCACCGCCGACGCCGCCGCCGAGCTGCGCGCGGTCGCCGAGTACCTGCAGGTGCCGGTGCAGACCACGCTCATGGGCAAGGGCGCCTTCGACGAGGACAGCCCGCTGTTCGCCGGGATGACCGGCATCCAGACCTCCCAGCGCTACGGCAACGCCTCCTTCCTTGAGGCCGACCTCGTGCTGGCGGTGGGCGCGCGCTTCGGCGACCGCCACACCGGGCGGCTGGACGTCTACCGGGGCGACCGCGCGTTCATCCACGTCGACATCGAGCCCACGCAGATCGGCAAGGTCTTCGAGCCCGACCTCGGCGTGGTCTCCGACGCCCGCCTGTTCCTGCGCGAACTGGCCGGCCTCGCCGCCCGGCGCGGCCCCGCCCGCGCCCCCGGCCCGTGGGTGGCGCGCGTCAACCGGCTCAAGGCCGAGCTGGGCCGGCGCGAGGACTTCGACACCGTGCCCATCAAGGCGCCGCGCGTCTACAAGGAGATCAACGCCGCGTTCGGCCCCGAGACCTACTTCGTCACCGCCATCGGGCTCTACCAGATCTGGGGCGGCCAGCACCAGAAGGCCCACCTGCCGCGCCACTACCAGGTGTGCGGCCAGGCGGGGCCGCTGGGCTGGGAGATCCCGGCGGCCATCGGCGTGCGCAAGGCGCTGGAGCGCACCGACCCCGACGCCGAGGTGGTGGGGATCGTGGGCGACTACAGCTTCCAGTACACCGTCGAGGAACTGGCGGTCGCCGCGCAGTACGACGTCCCCTTCGTGCTCATCATGATCAACAACGAGTACCTGGGGCTCATCCGCCAGGCCGAGATCCCCTACGGCATGAACTACCAGGTCGACATCCACTACGACGACCACGGCACCGACAACGTCCAGATCATGGCGGCCTACGGCTGCTCCGGCCGCCGGGTGACCGAGCCCGCCGACATCCGCCCGGCGATCGACTGGGCGCGCAAGGAGGCCCAGCGCACCAGCCGCCCGGTGCTGGTGGAGATCATGATCGAGCGTGAGGCCAACACCCCCCACGGCCCCGCCATCGACGCGGTGGCGGAGTTCGAGCCGCTGCCCGGCGCCGCAGCCTAGTCCGGGCGGCGCCCGCCCGCGGGGGAGGGGGCGCTGGGCGCGCGCCCAGCGCCCCCTCCCCCCCGGTTCGCCCGCTGTTCACCCGCCGCCGCCCGCGCCGCCGCATCCGGCGTACCGGCGCGGGCGGCGGGTTGCGAGGGGGTGAACAGCGGCGCCCGGACGCGGGCCGGGCGGGGCCTCGTGTCACGAGCGGGTGAGCGGACCTGCTAACGTGGCAACCACTATGCTGCGCGAGCTGCTCCTCCTTAGCGGCCGCGGCGGGGGTCGTTAACCAGGTCGGCTCCCTCGCCGCGGGGCTTCGGCGTGTTCTTGGTCGGCCGTGATCGCGAGCTTTCTCTCCAAGGAGCCTTTTCCATGGTGCCGCAGCAGCAACCCAGTGGTATGCCCGTACACCGCTACCGCCCGTTCCCGGTCGTGGACCTGCCCGACCGCACCTGGCCCGGCAAGACCATCACCACCGCCCCGCGCTGGCTGTCCACCGACCTGCGCGACGGCAACCAGGCCCTGATCGAGCCGATGGACCCCCAGCGCAAGCACGAGATGTTCGACCTGCTGGTGCGCATGGGCTACAAGGAGATCGAGGTCGGGTTCCCCGCCGCCAGCCAGACCGACTTCGACTTCGTGCGCAGCCTGATCGAGGGCGGCAAGATCCCCGACGACGTCCAGATCTCGGTCCTGACCCAGGCCCGCGCCGAGCTGATCGACCGCACCGTGCAGAGCCTGGTCGGCGCCAAGCGCGCCACCGTGCACCTGTACAACGCCACCGCGCCGGAGTTCCGCCGGGTGGTGTTCAACGTCGACCGCGACGCGTGCAAGGCCATCGCCGTCAACGGCACCCGCGAGGTCATGGCCTGCATCGAGCGCTACCTGGGCGACGCCGAGTACGTCGGCTACGAGTACTCGCCCGAG
Organism: Streptomonospora nanhaiensis; assembly: GCF_013410565.1. NCBI lineage: Bacteria > Bacillati > Actinomycetota > Actinomycetes > Streptosporangiales > Nocardiopsidaceae > Streptomonospora > Streptomonospora nanhaiensis. The sequence continues at coordinate 1,928,565 of NZ_JACCFO010000001.1, read as the reverse complement.
ATCTTCATCGACACCGAGCTGGACTTCGCGCTGGAGGTCTGCGAGGCCGTCATGGACGAGTGGCGGCCCGGCCCCGGCCGCGAGATCATCCTCAACCTGCCGGCCACCGTCGAGCGCGCCACGCCCAACGTCTACGCCGACCAGATCGAGTGGATGAGCCGCAACCTGAGCCGGCGGGAGTACGTCTGCCTGTCGGTGCACCCGCACAACGACCGCGGCACCGGGATCGCCTCGGCCGAGTTCGGCGTCATGGCCGGCGCCGACCGCGTCGAGGGCTGCCTGTTCGGCCACGGCGAGCGCACCGGCAACGTCGACCTGGTCACCCTGGGCATGAACCTGTTCAGCCAGGGCGTGGACCCCCAGATCGACTTCTCCGACCTCGACGAGATCCGCCGCGTGGTCGAGCACTGCACCCAGCTGCCGGTCGCGCCGCGCCACCCCTACGGCGGCGACCTGGTCTACACCGCCTTCTCCGGGTCCCACCAGGACGCCATCAAGAAGGGCTTCGCCGCGCTGGAGCGCGACGCCGCCGAGGCGGGCGTGCCGGTGTCGGAGTACCGCTGGCAGGTGCCCTACCTGCCCATCGACCCCAAGGACGTCGGCCGCAACTACGAGGCCGTCATCCGGGTCAACAGCCAGTCGGGCAAGGGCGGGGTGTCCTACATCCTGCAGCGCGACCACGCGCTGGACCCGCCGCGCCGCCTGCAGATCGAGTTCTCCCACAAGGTGCAGGCCCACACCGACGCCGAGGGCGGGGAGTTCACCGGCGAGCGCATCTGGGAGATCTTCACCGACACCTACCTGCGCGACAACGGGCCGGTGGCGGTGCTGGCGCACCGCTCCGACTCCGGGGCCGACGGCACCTACCGCATCAGCGCCGACGTGCGCGTCCACGGAGAGATCCGCGAGATCACCGGCTCCGGGCAGGGCCCGATCTCGGCGTTCTGCGACGCGCTGACCGCCGTCGACGTGAAGGTGCGGGTGCTGGACTACGTCGAGCACTCCCTGGACGTCGGCTCCGACGCCCGCGCCGCCGCCTACGTCGAGGCCGAGATCGACGGCCGCACCGTGTGGGGCGTGGGCATCCACCACAGCATCACCACGGCGTCGCTGAAGGCGGTGTGCAGCGCCGTCGGCCGCGCCCAGGCCGAGGCCGCCGAGGAGGGCTAGCTAAGCGCCGGCCGCGGGGCGCACCGCCCCGCGGCCCCTGCGGACCCTCGGCGGCCCCGGGCGGCCCCCGCGTCCCGGTCCGGGCCTCTCCCGGCGCTACTCGGCGCCGAAGTTCTGCGCCCACATTCCGTCGGTGACGCCCACGCCGATCTCGGTGTTGCCGCAGTCGAGGATGTTGGCGCGGTGGCCGGGGCTGTTCATCCACCCGTCCATGACCGCCTCGGCCGAGGAGTAGCCGGCGGCGACGTTCTCGCCCGACCACGCCGAGTACCCGGCCTCCTCGGCGCGCTCCTGGGGTCCCACGCCCTCGGGCGTCTCGTGCGCCATGTAGTCGCGCTCGGCCATGTCGTCGGCGTGGTTCTGGGAGGCGGCGGTGAGCCGGGGGTCCACCCGCAGCGGGGCGCAGCCGGCGTCGGCGCGCTCGTCGTTGGCGATCTCCACGACCGCCGCGGCCAGGGACGGGGGCGCTCCGGGGGCGTCCGGGCCGTCCTGCCCGGGGTCCTCGGGCCCGGGGCCGGCCTCGGGCGGGGCGGGCTCCGAGGGCTGGGGGGAGACCTCGATGACCGTGCCGCCGCTGGCCACGCCGCCGTTGGCCGCCGCGCCGCCCCCGGTGCCTCCGGCGCCCGCTCCGGCTCCGGCGGCGGAGCCGGCCTCCTCGGGCGCACCGCCGGAGCCGCCGACGTCGTCGAAGAAGTCGTCGGCGGCGGGCGGCAGGGCGTCGTCGGGCACTCCGGCCGCACCGGTGCCGCTCTCCTCGGCGAAGGGCGCCGCCCCCGGGCCGCCCGCGGCCACGATCAGCGCGGCGGCCAGGCCCAGGCCGACCGGAACCGCCGTCAGGGAGCCCACCAGGGTGCGCCGCCAGGTCCCGCCGCGGTGCGCCTCCGCGCGGCGCCGCGCGCGGGTGCCGCCGCGTCTCCGGCCGCGCCTGCGTTGTCCGCGAGCCATCTCCAAACCCCTGTTCCGTCGGGAGTCTCGGTGCAGGCGATCGTAGAGCAAATCGGGGCGCATGGGGAGAAAGTCATCTATCAGCGGGCGTGCTGGACACATCGCCCAGGGCAGACGGGCTGTGGACGGCGGCACCGGCCGGCCGGCCGATCCGCGACAATGGGGGAGTGAGCCTGTACCGCGACGAAGGAGTCGTCCTCCGCACCCAGAAACTGGGCGAGGCCGACCGCATCGTCACGCTCCTGACCCGGCGCACCGGCCTGGTGCGGGCGGTGGGCAAGGGCGTGCGGCGCACCAAGTCCCGCTTCGGCGCCCGCCTGGAGCCCTTCACCCACGTCGACCTGCAGCTCTACACCGGCCGCACCCTCGACGTCATCACCCAGGCCGAGACCCTGCGCGCCTACGGCGAGACCATCGTCACCGACTACCCCCGCTACACCGCCGCCACGGCCATGCTCGAAACCGCCGAGAAGATCGTCGTGGTCGAGAAGGACCCCGCCCTGCGCCAGTTCCTGCTGCTGATCGGCGCGCTGCGTACCCTGGGTGAGGGCACCCACGACCCCCGGCTGGTCCTCGACGCCTACCTGCTGCGCTCGCTCGCCGTGGCCGGCTACGCGCCGGCGCTGCAGGAGTGCGCCAAGTGCGGCTCGCGCGGCGAGCACCGCTCCTTCGCGGTCCACGCCGGCGGATCGGTGTGCTCGGTGTGCCGCCCCCACGGCTGTACCCACCCCGCTCCCGAAACCCTGCGGCTGATGGTCGCCCTGCTCGGCGGAGACTGGCCCGAGGCCGACTCCAGCGCCGACCGCCACCGCACCGAGTGCAGCGGGCTGGTCGCCGCCTACCTGCAGTGGCACCTCGAAAACGGAATCCGATCCCTGCGTCTTGTGGAGCGCTCTTGAGCCTGTTCAACAACCCGCCCGAAGCCCCGATCCAGGGCTACCGCCCGCCCAACCCGCACCCCAGCGGCGCCCGGCCGCCCGAACTCCCCAAGGAACTGGTGCCGCGGCACGTGGCGGTCGTCATGGACGGCAACGGCCGCTGGGCCAAGCAGCGGGGCCTCGCGCGCACCGAGGGCCACAAGGCCGGCGAGAGCTCCCTGTTCGACGTGGTCGAGGGCGCGCTGGAGCTGGGCGTGGGCTACCTGTCGGCCTACGCGTTCTCCACCGAGAACTGGAAGCGCTCGCCCGAGGAGGTCCGCTTCCTCATGGGCTTCAACCGCGAGGTCATCCGCCGCCGCCGCGACGAACTGCACGCCATGGGCGTGCGGGTGCGCTGGGCGGGTCGGCGCGGGCGGCTGTGGAAGAGCGTCATCTCCGAGCTTGAGGACGCCGAGGAGATGACCAAGCACAACACCGCGCTCACCCTCCAGTTCTGCGTCAACTACGGCGGGCGCGCCGAGATCACCGACGCCGCCGCGGCGATCGCCCGCGCCGCCGCCGAGGGCCGCCTCAACCCCGACCGCATCACCGAGGCCACGCTCGCCAAGTACCTCGACGAACCCGACATCCCCGACGTCGACCTCTTCCTGCGGTCCTCGGGCGAGCAGCGGTTCTCCAACTTCCTGCTGTGGCAGTCGGCCTACGCCGAGATGGTCTTCCTCGACACGCTCTGGCCCGACTTCGACCGCCGCCACCTCTGGCACGCCTGCCAGATCTACGCCAGCCGCGACCGCCGCTACGGCGGCGCCGTGCCCAACCCCGTCGAGCCCGAACCCCACACGGGGGAGTCCCGGTGACACTCGACCTCCACCGCGACCGCCTGTCCTACGCCGCCCTCGGCGACAGCTTCACCGAGGGCGTCGGCGACCCCTACCCCGACTCCGCCGCCGGCGCCCACGGGCACTACCGCGGCTGGGCCGACCGCTTCGCCGAGCACCTGGCCGCCCAGGTGCCCCGCCTCGACTACGCCAACCTGGCGGTGCGCGGCAAGCTGCTGCGCCAGGTGGTGGCCGAGCAGTTGCCCGCGGCCCTCGACATGGCGCCCGACCTCGTCACCTTCTCCGCGGGCGGCAACGACGTCCTGCGCCCCGGCGCCGACCCCGACCGGCTCGCCGACGCCCTGGAGCAGGCGGTGCGCCGGCTGCGCGGCGCCGGATCCGAGGTCGTGCTGTTCACCGGCGTCAACTGGAGCACCGGCTACATGCGGGTGCGCATCGGGCTGTTCGCCCGCTTCTACCTGAACATCCGGGCCGTCGCCGACCGCAACGGCTGCTACCTGGTCGACCAGTGGGCCATGCGCGAACTCCTCGACCCCCGCGCCTGGGACTCCGACCGCCTGCACATGTCGCCCGAGGGCCACCGCCGGCTCGCCGTGCGCGTGTGCGAGGTGCTGGGCGTGCCCGTCGAAGACCGCCCCGGCGACTGGCCGCCGCTGCCGCCCGCCGACCCCCGCGCCCGGCGCCGCGAGAACGCCCGCTGGGCGCGCGAGTTCCTGGTGCCCTGGATCGGCCGGCGGCTCACCGGCCGCTCCTCGGGCGACAACGTCGTGGCCAAGCGCCCGCGCCTGGAACCCCTGGCCGCCCCGCGGCCGGAGGCCCCGGCCGGGGCGCCCGACCCCGAGGGCTGAACCCGCTCCGCGCCCGGTCGGGGCGCGGGGTGAGTCCGCTTACACATTTGACCGATCCCGCAACCTACTGTCGCGTAACCAGGGGGCCGAGTTGCATGATCGGTGTCCATGAGCGGCTTTGAGACCGGGCGCGAGATCCTCTCCTACGTCGCCCTCGGCGACAGCTTCACCGAGGGCATGGACGACCCCTATCCCGACTCCGCGAGCACGCCGCACGGCCGCTACCGCGGCTGGGCCGACCGGCTCGCCGAGCACCTCGGCGCCGACGGCACCGAGGTGCGCTACGCCAACCTCGCCGTGCGCGGCAAGCTCATCCGCCAGATCGTGGAGGAGCAGGTGCCGCTCGCGGTGGAGTGGCGGCCCGACCTGGTCACCATCTGCGCCGGCGGCAACGACATCATCCGCCCCGGCGGCGACCCCGACCTGGTGGCCCGGGTCTTCGAGGCGGCCGTCCGGCGGCTGCGCGCCACCGGTGCCCACATCGTGATCTTCACCGGCATGGACACCGGGTTCCAGCCGGTCATGCGCCACCTGCGCGGCAAGGTCGCCACCTACAACATGCACCTGCGGGGCATCGCCGACGACCACGGCTGCGACGTCGTGGACCTGTGGAGCATGAAGGTGCTCCAGGACCGCCGCGCCTGGAGCGTGGACCGGCTGCACCTGTCGCCCGAGGGACACCGCCGCGTGGCGCTGAAGGTCTGCGAGGTCCTCGGCGTTGCGGCCGCCGGTGACTGGCGCGAGCCCTGGCCGGCCGACGGCCCCCGCGACTGGCGGGCCGCCCGCCAGGAGGACCTGTCGTGGGCGCGGGAGTACCTGGTGCCCTGGATCGGCCGCCGGCTCACCGGGCGGTCGTCGGGCGACGGCCTCGCGCCCAAGCGCCCCCGCCTGGAGCGGCTGGAGGCGCTGGAGCGCATGCAGGACGCGGCGCGGCGCGTGGCGGCCGACACCGAGCGCGGGGTGTGAGGCCGAAGGACCGGTTGACCGGCGGGAGGGAGCGCGGGTGGCGGCGGGGTCAGCGCTTGGCGGCGGCGCAGTCGCCGCAGGTGCCGAACACCTCGACCGTGTGCGTGATGTCGGTGAACCCGTGCTGGGCGCCCACGGAGTCGGCCCAGCGCTCCACCGCGGGACCCTCGATCTCGACGGCCTTGCCGCAGCCGCGGCAGACCAGGTGGTGGTGGTGGGAGTCGGTGATGCACGCGCGGTAGACGGCCTCGCCGTCGTCGGTGCGCAGGACGTCGACCTCGCCGGAGTCGCTCAGCGCCTGCAGCGCGCGGTAGACGGTGGTCAGGCCGATCTTGGAGCCCTCGGAGCGAAGGTCGGCGTAGAGGTCCTGGGCACTGCGGAACCCGCTGCTCTCGGTGAGGGCCTGGCGGACGGTCTCGCGTCGTGTACTCATGTGACTGCACCCCCCTGCTCGGTCTGGGGAATCGTACCCGGACCGGGATCCTCCGCGCCTCCCCGGCCGGCGCGCGCGGCGCCCCGCGCGCCGCGCAGCAGGTAGCCGCCCGCCACCGCCGCGACGAACACCGCCAGGGTCAGCAGCACGATGGCCGCGCCGGGCGCGACGTCGACGTAGTAGGCGGTGGACAGCCCGCCCACGGCCGAGGCCGTGCCCACCACCGCGGCCAGCGCCACCGTGACCCGGAAGCTGCGGGTGAGCTGCTGGGCGGCGGCCACCGGCACCACCATCAGCGCGCTGACCAGCAGTACGCCCACCACGCGCATGGCCAGCACCACGGTCAGCGCCGCCGTGACCGCGATGACCAGGCTGAGGAGCCGCACCGGCAGGCCGTGCGCGCGGGCGACCTCCTCGTCCTGGCAGAGCACGAACAGTTCGCGGCCGAAGTAGCCCACGACGCCCAGCACCAGCACGGCCAGCAGCGCCACCAGCACGATGTCCTCGGAGCTGACGGTGGTGACCGACCCGAACAGGTAGGAGTTCAGGGTGGCGACGCCCCCGCCGGGCGCCAGGCCGATCAGCACAACGCCGCCGGCGATGCCGCCGTAGAACAGCAGCGCCAGGGCGATGTCGCCGCTGGCGCGGGCGCGCGCCCGGATCAGCTCGATGAGCCCGGCGCCCGCGGCCGCGGCGATCGCGGCGGTGATGATGGGCGAGGTGCTGGTGAGGAAGCCCATGGCCACACCGGTCAGCGCGACGTGGCCGATGCCGTCGCCCAGCAGCGCCAGGCGGCGCTGCACCAGGAACGTGCCGATGACCGGGGCGACCATGCCCACCAGCACGGCGGCGAGCAGCGCGCGCCGCATGAAGTCGAGCTGGAGCATCTCAGCCACGGCGGGGAACCTCGAGATCGGGCACCGCCGAGGGCGGGGCGGGGTCGGCGTGCGGGTGGACGTGGTCGTGGCCGGGGCGGGCGCAGTCGCCCTCGGGCGCCAACGGCGCGCCGTCGTGCACCACGGTGCCCTCCGACAGCACCACGCTGCGCTGGATCAGCGGCTCCAGCGGGCCGGTCTCGTGCAGGACGAGCACGACGGTGGCGCCGCGCGCGGTGAGCCGGGTGATGGCCTCGGCGAGGGCCTGCTGGTTGGCGGAGTCGACGCCGGCCATGGGTTCGTCCATGAAGACGGTGTCGGGGCGGGCCGCCAGCGCGCGGGCGATGAGCACCCGCTGCTGCTGGCCGCCGGAGAGTTCGTGCACGGAGTCGCGCGCGCGGCCGGTGAGGCCCACGGCCTCCAGCGCCTCGGCGACGGCGGCGCGGTCGGCCGCGGTGGGCAGGCGCAGCCGGCGGCGCCGGGCGACCTGGCCGGAGGCCACGACCTCGCGGACGGTGGCGGGCACCCCGCCGCCCGCCGACAGCCGCTGGGGGACGTAGCCGATGCGGCCCCAGTCGCGGAAGCGGCGCAGCGGAACGCCGTGGAGGTCGATACGGCCGCCGGTGGGGGCCACCAGGCCGAGCATGGCGCGCACCAGGGTGGACTTGCCCGAGCCGTTGGGACCCATGACGGCGAGGGTCTGGCCGGCCGGGACGTCGAGGTCGACACCCCGCAGCACGGGCACGCGGTCGTAGGCCACCGTGAGGCCCGCGACCCGGACGGCGGGGGCCGCGCCCGCCGCGGCGCCGGGGGCGGCGGCGCGGGCGCTGAGGGAGCCGAGCATGGAGGTGGACACCTCTTAAGTGTGCGGATAACGAAAACGGTTGTCAAAACCCGTAAACACCCAGGACAGCGGCTGGATTCCCGCTGTGACCGGGCTCGCCCCGCACCCGCGCCCGCGCGGTCGGGCCGGCGCGGCTAGAGCACGCCGCTCTGCAGCACCGCCAGCACCAGCAGCACCGCCACGACCACCACCCGCATGGCCCGCTCGCCGCTCTTCAGCCGCGGCCAGGCCAGGAACGCCAGCCAGCCGAAGAACGCCGCGAGCAGCGCCAGCAGCAGCGCGCCCGCCGCACCCGGCAGCGCCAGCCCGGCGATGAGCACGATCGCCATCGTCGCCGGCAGCAGCAGCCGCGGGGCGTTGTGCAGCCACACCAGCGGCACCGCGCTGCGGCGCTCCACCTCGCGGCGCAACCGGCCGGCCCCCGGCGTGTAGAAGGAGTCGCCCTGGGGAAGCGGGCGCGAGCGCGGCGCACCCCCCGAGGCGGCGGATCGGTTCGGGCGCGATTTCCTCGGCTTGGCTGACACGCGTCTCCTCCGGCCTCATCCCGCCGCAGCGCGGCTTGCGGTGCCCTTGGCGGAAGCTTAGGCCCTTGCCGACCGGGCGCGGCTCGCGGTGCGTTTGGCGGCATTTGCGGTGCGCACTCGCCGATGCCGTTATTTTTGTAGGGGCGGACGGCCGCCGGTCGCGCCGCGATTCCCGGATTCGGGTTTACCGGTCGCTTACTCGCGGTGACCTAGGTTGGCCCCCCGTCGCGCCGGGCCCCGCCGGTCCGGATCCCGCGCTCCGCATGCAGACACGTCGGGGAGAGTAGTTTTTCCGTGCCGAAGTTCAGCGTCATCGTCACCTTCGACGTCACCGAGCCGCACCTGCGGGACAGCCTGGACTCCCTGGGCCGCCAGAAGGACCACGCGCCCGGCGACATCGAGGTCGTCCTGGTGCCCGTGGCGCCCCACCCCGAGCCCTCGGGCGCCGCGGCCGAGGCGGAGGCCGAGGCGCGCGAGGCGGCCGCGGGCGGCGACCCCGCCTCGGACCAGGCCGCCGACGCCGAGGCCGCCGAGAGCGCCTCCGACACCGACGACTCCGACGACGGCGAGGACTCCGCCGACCCCGGCACCGCCGAGGAGCGCGACCCCGACACCGACGAAGGCGACGAGTCGGTCGACACCGCCCGGGCCGAGGGCCTGGCCATCGCCCGCGAGTTCGCCGCCGCCCCGCCGCCCGGCCTGGCCGCCGCGCTGGTCGAGGACACCCGACCCACCCACAGCGCCGCCCGGCACGCCGGCGCCGCCGCCTCCGCCGGCGAGTACCTGATGTTCGTCGAGGGCGGCGACACCCTCACCGGCTACGCGCTGGCCTACCTCGCCGACAGCCTGGAGCGCTCCGGCTCCGACCTGGCCACCGGCAACGTCTACCGGTTCAACGAGCTGGGCACCCGGCCCTCCTCGGCGCACCGCAAGTGCTTCGCCAAGACCCGCACGGGCGTGGACGTGCACGCGGCCCCCGCCCTGCTGTCGGACCGCCTGCACGGAAACAAGCTGTGGCGGCGCTCCTTCTGGACGCAGCTGCCCCACCACCACGTGGCCGACCTGCCCGACCGCGCCGCCGGCCGCGCCGCGCCCGACCCCGACCTCGACGGCGACCTCGACGTCGTGCGCGCGCTGTTCGCCGCCAAGGCCGTCGACGTGCTGTCCGCGCCGGTCTACCTGCGCCGCGACCGCACCACCGCCGACGACCGCAGCCGCATCGGCGCCCTCACCCGCCGCATCACCGCGCTCACCGCGCTCGCCTCGGCCCTCAGCGGCGCCGACCGCGACCTGTGGGACTCCCGCGTGCTGCGCGGCGACCTGCGGGTGATCCTGCTGCGCATGGACGACGCCGACGACGACGCGCGGGCGCGCTTCCTCGACCTGGCCAACGCCTACCTCGACACCGTGGCCCGCCCGGTCCTGGACCGCCTCTCGCCGCTGCACCGGCTCAACTACTACCTGGTGCGCAAGCGCCAGGACGAGCGCCTGCTGGAGGCCATCACCTTCCAGAAGAGCGTGGAGCTGAAGAAGGCGCCCGTGGTCCGCCGCGGCCTGCACTACTTCATCCGCTACCCGTTCTTCGAGGACCCCCAGGTCGGCGTGCCGCGCGAGGTCTACCGCCTGGACGCCGAGCTGAAGGTGCGCCAGAAGACCGAGCGCGTGGAGTGGCGCGACGGCCGGCTGGTGGTGGCCGGGCGCGTGGGCATCCTCAACCTGCGCGCCGCCAAGCGCTGGCACCAGCAGCTGCTGGCCTTCGCCGTCAACACCGAGACCGGCCGGCGCATCCCCGTGCCGGTGAAGGTGCGCCGCGCCGCCGAGTACCGGCTGCCCGACGTGCTCACCGCCGCCCGCCACGACTACGGCGGCTTCGAGATCAGCGTCGACCCCGCCCGGCTGCGGCTGTCGGGCCAGTGGCGGGCCACCGACTGGCGGCTGGAGCTGATCGTGGTCAACCGCGGCCTGGTGCGCCGCCGCGTCATCGGCAACCCGGTCAGCGGCCCGCCCGAGCGCCCGCCCTACCACCAGGTCGCCGACAACGTGTGGGTGCGGCCCTACTGGAACCGCGACAGCCAGCTCACCATCTCCGTGGCGCCGGTGCGCGCCCGTGTCGCCGAGCACCGCGTCAGCCTCGGCGGCGCCCGCCCCGAACTGGTGCTGAGCGGCGAGTTCGTCGCTCCGCCCGCGGCCGAGGCGCGCACCCTGCGGCTGACCCGCTCGCCGGGCACCGCGCGGCTGACCTACCCGCTGGAGGTCGTGGGCGCGCGCTTCACCGTGCGGGTGCCCGTGGCCGACCTCATCGACAACGCCGTGGACGAGGGCGCGCGCGGGCTGCGCCAGGAGCACTGGCGCGCCCACCTCATCACCCCCGACGACGAGGCCGTCGAGGTCGTGCTGCCCGACGAGGTCGCCTCGGCCGCCTACGGCACCGGCGACGGCTACCACGAGGTCGTCGTGCAGCGCACCGCCACGGGGCTGCTGCGGCTGCGCGGCGGCTGGGCGCACCCGGTCGTGCGCGACGTGGAGTGGTCGGGCCGCCGCCTGCTCATCAGCGGGCGCTACTCCGCCGAGGCCCAGGCCGAGCTGGTGTTCAAGGCGCGCGGCCGCGACGAGGAGCACCCGGTCTCCCTGGAGCGCGACGGCTCGGACTTCCGCGCCGTCTTCACCCCCGCCGACATCCCCACCCTGTCGGGCACCCTGCCGCTGTCGGCCGGCGGCTACCAGCTGTGGGCCCGGGTCCGCCGCGAGGACGGCGGGCTCACCGACATCGGCGCCGAGATCTCCGCCGACCTGCTGCGCCGGCTGCCGCTGCGCATGGAGACCGCCGAGCGCGCCTACACCTTCGAGGACTCCGGCAGCGAGGTCCCGGTGCTGCGCGTGGGCAGCGACCTGCGCCCCGAGGAGCAGGGGTCCTTCGCGCAGAAGCGGCTGCGCGAGACCGTCTACCCCGCGCTGCGCGAGGAGGGCGGCCGCGAGGAGATCCTGTTCGACAGCTACACCGGGCGCCAGTTCTCCGACAGCCCGCACAGCATCTACGCCGAGCTGCGCTCGCGCGGCGGGCGCTGGGCCGACTACCCGATGTCGTGGCTGGTCAAGGACGGCCAGGTGAACCTGCCCGAGGACCTGCGCCGGGTGCGGCACAACGGCCACGACTTCTACGAGTCGCTGGCCCGCAGCTCCTTTTTGGTCACCAACTCCCGCCAGCCCGCGTGGTTCACCCGCCGGCCCGGCCAGGTCGTGGTGCAGACCTGGCACGGCTCGATGCTCAAGCGGATCGGCTTCGACATCGAGAACATCCGCGGCAAGTCCCGCGACTACCACGAGAAGCTGGCGTGGGAGACCCAGCAGTGGGACTACCTGGTGTCGCCCAGCCCCTGGGCCACGCCGATCCTGCGCCGCGCGTTCCGCTTCGACGGCGAGATCCTGGAGACCGGGTACCCGCGCAACGACATCTTCTTCTCGCCCGAGCGCGAGGCGATCGCCCGGCGCACCCGCGAGCGGCTGGGCCTGCCCGAGGGCAAGAAGGTCGTGCTGTACGCGCCCACCTGGCGCGACGACAAGTACTACACGCGCGGCAAGCACAAGCTCGACCTGCACCTGGACCTGCGGCGGATGTACGACAAGCTCGGCGAGGACCACGTGCTGCTGGTCCGCCGCCACCCCCGGGTGGTCGACAGCGTGCCGATCGTGGGCCGCGACTTCGTCTACGACGTGTCGCTGTACCCGGAGATCATGGAGCTGTTCCTGATCACCGACGTGCTCGTCACCGACTACTCGTCGATGATGTTCGACTTCGCCAACACCGGCCGCCCGATGCTGTTCTTCACCTACGACATCGAGAGCTACCGCGACAACCTGCGCGGCTTCTACTTCGACTTCGAGGAGACCGCACCGGGGCCGCTACTCAAGGAGTCCGACGACGTCATCGGCGCGCTGCTGGACGTCGACGAGGTCGCCGCCGCCTACGGCGCCAAGTACAAGGCGTTCACCGACCAGTTCTGCCCGCTGGACGACGGCCGGGCCGCCAAGCGGGTGGTGGACCGGGTCTTCGGCGCCGACTAGCGGGGCGCGCCGGCCCGGCCGCCCGGGGCGGCCCGGGTGTCCCGGGGCCCCGCCGAGGGTGAGAGGATGGCCGGGTGGTCGTGATCACCCGGTTCACCGTCGCCCCCGACGAGGTCGAGGACTTCACCGCGCGCGCCGAGGCCGCGGTGGCCGCCATGGCCGCGCGCCCGGGGTTCCGCCGCTCCTGGGTGGGGCGCGCCGCCGACGACCCGCGGCTGTGGACCGTCGTGACCGAGTGGGACGGCGCCGGCGCCTACCGCCGGGCGCTGTCGAACTTCGACGTGCGGGTGGCCGCCGTGCCCCTGCTCGCGCAGGCCCGCAACGAGCCCAGCGCCTTCGAGGTGGTCGCGCACCGCGCCGCCGGGGCCCCGGCCGAGGGCTGATCCGGCGCCGGCCCGCGCCCCCGCCCGGCGCGCGGGGCACCGGCGCGGCGGTCCGTCGCGGCCGGTCGCCGCCGGTATCGCCAATGGTGCACGCGCCCTTCCGGCGGTCCCTTAAGCTGGGCACTCACCGGATCAACAACGTTGCGCGATCCACCGACCGCCAGCCGGATGGAGAATCGAGAGAGCTTATGGCCGCCAAGTCTGAGGCAATGGACGCCCTGGTCAACCTCGCCAAGCGGCGGGGCCTGGTCTACCCCTCCAGCGAGATCTACGGGGGTCTGCGCGCCTCTTGGGACTACGGCCCCTTGGGTGTGGAGCTGAAGAGCAACGTCAAGCGCCAGTGGTGGCGCGCGATGGTGCAGGAGCGCGAGGACATCGTCGGCCTCGACTCCAGCGTCATCCTGGCCCGCGAGGTCTGGGAGGCCTCGGGCCACGTCAAGGCGTTCGTCGACCCGCTGACCGAGTGCCAGTCCTGCCACAAGCGCTTCCGCCCCGACCACCTGCTCGAAGCCTACGAGGAGAAGCACGGCGGCGCGCCCGAGAACGGCCTGGACGACCTCGCCTGCCCCAACTGCGGCGCGAAGAAGTCGTTCACCGAGCCGCGCATGTTCAACGCCATGCTGCGGACCTACCTCGGCGCCGTCCAGGACGACGAGTCCGGCCTGGCGTTCCTGCGCCCCGAGACCGCCCAGGGCATCTTCATCAACTACCTGAACGTGCAGCAGAGCGCGCGCAAGAAGATCCCGTTCGGCATCGGCCAGGTCGGCAAGTCCTTCCGCAACGAGATCACCCCGGGCAACTTCATCTTCCGCACCCGCGAGTTCGAGCAGATGGAGATGGAGTTCTTCGTCCGCCCCGGCGACGACGAGGAATGGCACCAGTACTGGATCGACACCCGCATGCAGTGGTACGTCGACCTGGGCATCTCAAAGGACAACCTGCGGCTCTACGAGCACCCGCAGGAGAAGCTGTCGCACTACTCCAAGCGCACCGTCGACATCGAGTACCGGTTCAACTTCGTGGGCTCGGAGTGGGGCGAGCTCGAGGGCATCGCCAACCGCACCGACTACGACCTCACCACCCACTCCCAGGCGTCGGGCACCGACCTGTCGTTCTTCGACCAGGAGAACAACGAGCGCTACGTGCCCTACGTCATCGAGCCGGCGGCCGGTGTCGACCGCGCGATGCTGACCTTCATGCTCGACGCCTACAACGTCGACGAGGCGCCCAACGCCAAGGGCAAACTGGAGAAGCGCGCCGTGATGCGGCTGGACCCCCGGCTCGCGCCGGTCAAGGCCGCCGTGCTGCCGCTGTCGCGCAACGCCGACCTCTCGCCCAAGGCCCGCGACCTCGCCGCGCGGCTGCGCAAGCGGTGGAACGTGGAGTTCGACGACGCCGGCGCGATCGGCCGCCGCTACCGCCGCCAGGACGAGATCGGCACGCCGTTCTGCGTCACCGTCGACTTCGACACCCTTGAGGACCACGCGGTGACCGTGCGGGAGCGCGACTCGATGTCCCAGGAGCGGGTGTCGCTGGACCAGGTCGAGATGTACCTGGTGGAGCGGCTGCCCGGCTGCTGAGGCGCGCCGCCCGCCGGGGCGGCCCGCAGGCGATGCCCCGGCCGGGGCGGGAGGTGCTCCCGCCCCGGCCTTCGCGTTGGGCGGCGGCGCCGGGCGCGGCGGGTGCGGCGGGCCGGGAGGCGGGACCGGTGGCCGGGGCGGGCGCGGAGGGCCCCGGGAACGCGGAGAGGCGACCGGACCCGGGGGGATTGGTCTCCGGCCGCCTCACTGGTTCAACCGGACGCACACTTCCGGTTGAACCGGTTCTCACCGTAGTCGGGGGCGGCGGGCCGGGGGAGGGTTTCCCTCCGAAACGTCCGACCGCGTAAGCCAATCGTGACTCTGAGGACAGCCGGATCCGGCGCCGAGCGGCCCGCCTCCACCCGGGTACGGAACCCGTTCCAGGCCGCGCCGTGCGGAGTGTCCGCCGTCAGGTCGCCGCGTAGACGACGAACGACACCGCGATGTAGTGGCAGATGTAGGCCGCGATGGTCAGCGAGTGGAACACCTCGTGGAACCCGAACCAGCGCGGCGCGGGGTCGGGCCACTTGGCGCCGTAGACCACCGCGCCCAGGCTGTAGAGCACGCCGCCGATGAGCACCAGGATCCAGGCGGCGGGGTGGGTGCCGCCGACGAGCTGGGGGATGAACAGCACCGCCACCCAGCCGATGGCCAGGTACAGCGCGGTCGACAGCCAGCGCGGGGCGTTCACCCAGAAGATCTTGAACAGCACCCCGGCTCCGGCCCCGGTCCAGATGAGGGTGAGCATCGCCGTGCGCAGCGTGCCCTCCAGGACCAGCAGCACGAACGGGGTGTAGGTGCCCGCGATGATCAGGTAGATGTTGGCGTGGTCCATGCGCCGCAGCACCGCCATGCCCGCCGCCGACCAGCGGCCCACGTGGTAGACCGCCGAGGTGGTGAACAGCAGGACGGCGGTGACGGCGTAGACGGCGCTGGCGGCCAGGGCGGGGGTGGTCGGCGAGAGGCTGACCAGGACGATCCCCGCCGCCAGCGCGAGCGGGGCGGTGCCCAGGTGCAGCCAGCCGCGCAGCCGGGGCTTGACGACCTCCATGAGGTCGGCGGCGATTCCGCGCGCGCCCTGCTGGTCGCGGACCGGCGGGACGGCGCCCGTGCGCTCCGGCTGCCGGGGGCCGGGATCGGACTGCTGTGCGCACACCTGCCGTGCACCTTCTTCCTTCAGCGCTTGTCGGCTCGGCGCGGGCGCCCGTGCGCCCGCCGGCCGTGCGGCGCACCCCGGCGCGGACGGCTCGGGCGGTCGATGCGGCGGGCGGTGCGCCCACAGCCACACTAACCTACGCAACCGTAGGTTACTCGCGCGTATTCCTGTGGCTCTGGGCACAGGACCGCCGTTGGGAGCGGGATGGCCGGGTGCCCGGGGTGGCCGAAGCGGTCGGGGAGGGGCGGGAGGTCGGGAGGGCGGGGAGACCCGGGCGCCGTGCGGGCACGAGCCCCCGCACGGCCGGGGCGAGGGATTCAGGTTCGCGTGGCGCGGGCGGTGGAGCGGACCCCGGGGATGGCGTTGTTGCGGAACGCGTCCACGAACAGGGACTGGTCCACGCGCGCCTGCTCGGCGTAGTCGCGGGCGAAGGCGGTGTTCCAGGCGACGAACTCCTCCTCGCGGCCGTCGAGGACGTTGATGATCGCCTCCTCGGTCTGCACGGTGACCAGGGTCTGGTCGGAGTCGCGGTCGGAGACGCAGTGCGCCTTGGCGGTGGCGCGGCCGAGGTAGGCCAGGACCGGGGCGATCTCCTCGGGCTCGGTCAGGTTGCTCCAGTCCAGGTCGGCGGAGTAGGGAGAGAGCTCGGAGACGACGAACCCGGTCCCGTTGAGCTCGGTGTGGCCGAGCAGGGGGTCGGAGTGCGCCTGGAGCGCGCGCTGGGACACGGCCGTGCGGTGCCCGTGGTGCAGGAAGTAGTCCTTGATCCGGGGATCGCGCACCACGCGGGAGGGCGCGGCGACGTTGCCCTGCTTCATGGACAGGACCACGTCGTTGTCCAGGGCCTCGCTGTAGCCCTCGATCAGCACGTTGTAGGCGGGCAGGCCGGCGCTGCCGATGCCGAACCCCGCCTTGCCCACCACGTCCTTCACTCGGTAGGCGATCGAGCGGAAGCGCTTGTCGTCGGGGATGGTGGAGCGGTAGGCGTCGAACGCCGCGCACACCGCCGCGTGCTCCTCCTCGCCCAGCCGCCGCACACCCGCCTCGTCGCGGAAGCGGCGCTCGTAGTGCTCCACGCGGGTCATGGAGTCCAGCAGCGCCACCCGGCTGTGCATCCGGCTGCGCAGCAGGACCTGGTGGATGGCGCCCTCGGTGGTGTCCAGGCGCAGCGAGAACGCCTCGTCGCCGCTGTGCTCGGCGAACCGGCGCACCTGGTCGATGTAGGCCCGGACGTAGACCGCCACCAGGCCGTCGATGTCGTCGTCAGACAGCGCCTTGCGGCGGCCCAGCAGGGCGACGCTGGCCACGAACCGGCTGACGTCCCAGGTGAAGTGGCCCAGATAGGCCTCGTCGAAGTCGTTGACGTCGAAGATGAGGACGCCCTGCGCGTCCATGTAGGTGCCGAAGTTCTCGGCGTGCAGGTCGCCCTGGATCCACACCCGCGAGGTGCGCTCGTCGGCCCAGGGGTCCTCGAACCCGGCCACGTCGGCGTAGAACAGGCAGGCGCCGCCCCGGTAGAACGCGAAGGGGTCGGCCGCCATCTTGCGGAACTTGGTGCGGAAGGCGTCGGGGTCGGCCTCCATGAGTTCGGAGAACGCCTCGACCAGGGTCGTGACGATCCGCTCCTGGCGGGACTGGGGCGAGGAGTCGTTCACCATCGCGCGAAAGTCGGGCATAGCCCGATCATGCCAGCGCGCCGCACGAGGGAGACCCGGGTGCGCGCGTCGCTCAGGCGGCGAGGGGGTGAAGAACGCGGTGGGGGCGACGGGGTTCGGGGCCGTGATCACCGGTTCGGTTGTGGGTGGCCGCGGCCCCGGCCATCGCCCGCGCGCGCCGCCGACCGCGCGGCTGGGCGGGGGATTGGGCCACCGAGCCGCACCGCCGCCCCGGCGCATCCGCCTCACCCGTCACACCCGTCTCCACCTGCTTTGGCGTGCGATCGGGTGCCGTGGAGGTGCCCTCGGCGACCGGGTGGCCGGTGGTTCACTGGTGGACCATTGGTTTAGACCTTTTGCAATGCTTCTACCTGCGAAAATGTCAATAGTAGGGTGGGGTGAGAGGTTTTACGGCGTCCGAAGGATAAAGTCGCGCGCATTCGAGGAGGAGCGGCCGTCCAGGTCCTTCGACAGCAGGGAGCCACCGTGCCCAAGTACGTTTACGAGTTCTCCGAGGGCAACAAGGACCTCAAGGATCTGCTCGGCGGTAAGGGGGCCAACCTCGCCGAGATGACCAACCTCGGGCTGCCCGTGCCGCCCGGCTTCACCATCACCACCGAGGCGTGCCGGCACTTCCTCGCCAGCGGCACCGTGCCCGAGGGCCTTGACGCCGAGATCGACGCCAAGCTGCGCGCCCTTGAGGAGACCATGGGCAAGCGCCTGGGCCAGCCCGACGACCCGCTGCTGGTGAGCGTGCGCTCCGGGGCGAGGTTCTCCATGCCCGGCATGATGGAGACCGTCCTCAACATCGGCCTCAACGACGAGTCGGTGCTCGGGCTGGCCGCGCAGTCCGGCGACGAGCGCTTCGCGTGGGACTCCTACCGCCGCCTCATCCAGATGTTCGGCAAGACCGTGCAGGACATCGACGGCGAGCTGTTCGAGGACGCCTTCGACGAGGTCAAGCGGCAGAAGGGCGTCACGAGCGACCTCGACCTCGACGCCGCCGACCACCGCAAGCTCGTGGAGGTCTTCAAGGGGATCGTCGCCGAGCACACCGGCCGCGAGTTCCCCGCCGACCCCCGCGAGCAGATGGACCTGGCGATCAAGGCCGTCTTCCGCTCCTGGAACGCCCCCCGCGCCGTCCTCTACCGCCGCCAGGAGCGCATCCCCGTCGACCTCGGCACGGCGGTCAACGTCTGCGCCATGGTGTTCGGCAACCTGGGCATGGACTCCGGCACCGGCGTGGCCTTCACCCGCGACCCCGCCTCCGGCCGCCAGGGCGTCTACGGCGACTACCTGCAGAACGCCCAGGGCGAGGACGTGGTCGCCGGCATCCGCAACACCGTGCCGCTGGCCGACCTGGAGCGCATCGACAAGGCGAGCTACGACCAGCTCCTGGCCATCATGGAGAAGCTGGAGAACCACTACCGCGACCTCTGCGACATCGAGTTCACCATCGAGCGCGGCAAGCTGTGGATGCTGCAGACCCGCGTGGGCAAGCGCACCGCCGCGGCCGCGTTCCGGATCGCCGACCAGCTCATCGACCAGGGCATGATCACCCTGGAAGAGGCCATCGGCCGGGTCACCGGCGACCAGCTCGCCCAGCTGATGTTCCCCCGCTTCGCCGACGACGCCGAGGGCCACGTGCTGGGCTCGGGCATGAACGCCTCGCCCGGCGCCGCCGTGGGCAAGGCCGTGTTCGACTCCTACACCGCCATCAAGTGGTCGCGCAGCGGCGAAAAGGTCATCCTGTGCCGGCGCGAGACCAACCCCGACGACCTGGAGGGGATGATCGCCGCCGAGGGCATCCTCACCAGCCGGGGCGGCAAGACCTCCCACGCCGCCGTGGTGGCGCGCGGCATGGGCAAGACGTGCGTGTGCGGCGCCGAGGAGCTGGACATCGACACCAAGAACCGCCGGCTGGTCGCGCCGGGCGGCGAGGTGGTCGAGGAGGGCGACGTCATCTCCATCGACGGCACCAGCGGCCGGGTCTACCTCGGTGAGGTGCCGGTGGTGGCCTCGCCCGTCGTGCGCTACTTCGAGGGCGAGATCGACCCCGCCTCCGACCAGGCCGACGAGCTGGTCCGCGCCGTCGACCGCATCATGCACTACGCCGACGCGGCCCGGCGGCTGCGGGTGCGCGCCAACGCCGACAACGCCGAGGACGCCGCGCGCGCCCGCCGCATGGGCGCCGAGGGCGTGGGCCTGTGCCGCACCGAGCACATGTTCCTGGGCGACCGCCGCCAGCTCGTGGAGCGGCTGATCCTCGCCGACACCGAGGACGAGCAGCAGGAGGCGCTGGACGCGCTGCTGCCCATGCAGCGCGCCGACTTCACCGAGATCCTGGCGGCCATGGACGGCCTGCCGGTGACCGTGCGGCTGCTCGACCCGCCGCTGCACGAGTTCCTGCCCGACATCACCGAGCTCTCGGTGCGGGTGGCGGTGGCCGAGGCGCGCGGCGAGCGCCACGAGAACGACCTGCGGCTGCTGCAGGCCGTGCACAAGCTGCACGAGCAGAACCCGATGCTGGGCCTGCGCGGCGTGCGGCTGGGGCTGGTGGTGCCCGGCCTGTTCACCATGCAGGTGCGCGCCATCGCCCAGGCGGCGGCGGAGCGGCTGCGTGAAGGCGGCCGGCCGCGCCCGGAGATCATGATCCCGCTGGTGGGCACGGTGCAGGAGCTGGAGATCATCCGCGAGGAGTCGCTGCGGGTGCTGCGCGAGGTCGGCGCGGAGTACGGGGTCGAGCTGGACTTCCCGGTCGGCACGATGATCGAGCTGCCGCGCGCTGCGCTGACGGCCGGGCAGATCGCGGAGAACGCGGAGTTCTTCTCCTTCGGCACCAACGACCTCACCCAGACCGTGTGGGGGTTCTCGCGCGACGACGTTGAGGCGTCGTTCTTCTCCGCCTATCTGGAGAAGGGCGTGTTCGGGGTGTCGCCGTTCGAGTCGCTGGACGTGGAGGGCGTGGGCCGCCTGGTGGAGATCGCGACGGCCGAGGGGCGCGCGGCCCGGCCCGGGATCAAGCTGGGCGTCTGCGGCGAGCACGGCGGCGACCCGGCCTCGGTGCACTTCTTCCACCGGGTGGGGCTGGACTACGTGTCCTGCTCCCCGTTCCGGGTACCCGTCGCCCGCCTGGAGGCGGGTCGCGCGGCCGCCCGCGGCTGAGTCCCCCGGCCGGGGCCGCATCGGCCCCGGCCCCGCCGCCCGGCGGACCCGCCCCGACCGGCGGCCGACGGGCGGCGGCGTGTGCGGTGCCGCCGGGAGCGGCGGCGGGGCCCAGGCGGGCGGTCGGGACGGTTGCCCGCCGGGGGCGTCAGGGCGCCGGCACGTCGGTGCGCTCGGCCGGTTCCGCGGCGGCGGGTGACGCTCCGCACGCCCGTGTCCGCACACCGGGACCGTGACCTTTCCGTAATATGTGCGGGACCAGGGCGCGGAACAACCGCCGCGGAGCCCGTGCCTGCGGCGCCGCGCCCGCGCCGCCGGCGCGCGGCCGGTAAAGGCCGCGAACACAGCCGTCACCGGCACGGATGTCGGCTATCGTCGGGCGAGTCCACTCATCGATATCGGGGGGTGAAGGTGCGGACATCGGGGGGCGACCACGGGGGTGGATCGCGGCCAGACCGGGCGCTCGACGTCGACGCCGAGGGGACCCGCGTCTTCGTCCGCGGCGACCACGCCGAGCCCGTCATCGACACCCGGGCGGTGGGGGCCACACCCGTGGGCGGCGCTGAGACGCGCACCCAGCCGCTGACCCGGGCGGACCGCGAGATCCCCGAGCCGGCGGGTGCCGGCGCCCTGGGCCCTTCGGCCGAGGGCGGAGCGGGCGCGCCGGGCGGTGCGGTCGCCCAAGGCGCGGGCACGGTGCCGGGCAGCGTCGTGGGCGCCGACGACCCGGCCACGCGTGCCGGGCGCGCCTTTCCCCGGCCCGAGAGCTACGGCGGCTACGACGCCCACGGCGCGGACGGCACGGGCGACGGCGCAGCCGCCGAGCGCGGGGGCGGCGCCTACGGCGCGGCCGCCGCCGACGACACCCGCGCCGACCGCCCGGCCGCCGGCGGCCTCGGCGCCGACACCACCCGCACCCTGGAGCGCCCGCGCACGGCCCCCCGCCCGCCGGCGGAGCCGCCGCGCTCCCGGCGGCGCGGCCGCGGCACCGACGACCCCCCGCCCCGGCGCCGCCGGCTCCGCATCGGCCGGATCATCGCCCTGGTACTGCTCGTGGCCGTCGCGATCCCCCCGGCCACCTGGGGCTGGGTCTGGCTGACCGCCCGCGCAGACGAGCGGCCGGCCTCCGACGCGATCGTGGTGCTGGGCGCCAGCCAGTACAACGGGCGCCCCTCACCGATCTTCGAGGCCCGCCTCGCCCACGCCGAGACCCTCTACCGCGAGGGCGTGGCGCCGATGATCGTCACGGTCGGCGGCAACCAGCCCGGCGACAACTTCACCGAGGCGGGTTCGGGCCGCGACTGGCTCGTGGCCCAGGGGGTCCCCGCCGAGAACGTCGTGGCGGTCGGCGAGGGCAACGACACCCTGCAGAGCATGCGCGCGGTGGCCCGCGTCTACGCCGAGCAGGGGTGGTCCAGCGCCGTGATCGTCAGCGACCCCTGGCACAGCCTGCGCTCCCGCCTCATGGCCGAGGACTTCGGCATCGAGGCCGCGACGTCGCCGTCCCGCTCGGGCCCGGCCGTGCTGGAGCGCAAGACCCAGCTCTGGTACATCACCCGCGAGACGGCGTCGCTCTGGTACTACTGGATCTTCGGCGACAGCAGCGACATCGAGGTCGACGCCGCCTGACGCCCCGGCCGAGCGGGGTCGGCGACGTCACGCGGAAAAGCCCGGCCCCGGGCCGCGGGGTTGCCTAGAGTCGATGGCGATGGACATACCAGTGCGCGCCGCCGAGGAGACCCCGCCGCCCGGATACGGCGAGCCCGACCGGCGGCGGTGGGCGGCCGAGCCGCCCAAGAACCGGGCCCGGGGGCCCTTCGAGCGGGACCGCGCCCGCGTCCTGCACAGTTTCGCGCTGCGGCGGCTGGCGGCCAAGACCCAGGTCGTGCAGCCCGGGGCGAGCGACTTCCCGCGGACCCGGCTGACGCACTCCCTGGAGTGCGCGCAGATCGGGCGGGAACTCGGCGCGGCCCTGGGGTGCGACCCCGACCTGGTCGAGGCCGCCTGCCTGGCGCACGACCTCGGCCACCCGCCGTTCGGGCACAACGGGGAGCGGGCGCTGGACGCCGCGGCCGCCGCCTGCGGCGGCTTCGAGGGCAACGCCCAGAGCCTGCGGCTGCTGACCCGGCTGGAGGGCAAGGTCGTCACCGGCGGCGGCCCGCCGCTCGGCCGCAGCGCCGGGCTCAACCTCACCCGGGCCACCCTCGACGCCACCCTCAAGTACCCCTGGCCGCGCGGGGGAGGGGGCCGGACCACGCACAAGTTCAACTGCTACCCCGACGACCTCCCGGTCTTCGAGTGGATCCGCGCCGAGGCGCCCGCCACCGACGGCCCCGAGCCGCCGGTCTGCTTCGAGGCGCAGGTCATGGACTGGTCCGACGACGTCGCCTACTCCGTGCACGACCTGGAGGACGCCCTCTACGCGGGCATGATCCGCCTGCCCGCGCTGCGCAGCCGCACCGAGCGCGCCCAGGTCTGCGCGATCGCCGCCGAGCTGTACTGCGACGCCGGAGCGGCCGAGCTGGAAGAGGTCTTCACCGACCTCCTGGCCGAGCCCTTCTGGCCGGCCGACTTCAGCGGCGACATCACCTCCCTCGCCGCCCTGAAGAACCTCACCAGCGAGCTGATCGGCCGCTTCTGCCGGTCGGCGGAGCGGGCCACCCGCGCCGACCACGGTGCCGAACCCATCACCCGCTACGCCGCCGACCTGGTCGTGCCGCGCCGAACCCTGCTGGAGTGCGCGCTGCTCAAGGCGCTCACCGCGCACTACGTGATGGCGCGCTCCGAGGCGGTGGCCTACCAGGCCCGCGAGCGCGAACTGATCGCCGAACTCGTGGCCGCCGTGCGGGTGGGCGCCCCGGCCACACTGGAGCCCGCGTTCCGCGCCGCCTACGAGCACGCCTCCGACGACGCGGCGGCGCTGCGGGTGGTCATCGACCAGGTGGCCTCGCTGACCGACACCTCGGCGCGGGCCTGGCACGAGCGGCTGGCGGGCTGAGCCGCCGGACCCCGCGGCGCGGCTAGTACGGCTGCGTCGCCACCGTCACCAGGATGACGCCCAGCAGCAGGAGCAGGACCACGGCGCCGGCGAGGGCGCCGCCGAGCACGTAGGGGTGCTGCTCGGCCCACGACAGGATGCCCGGGTAGCGCCGGGCCAGCTCCTTGGCGGTGACAGGGCGGTCGGGGCCGCTCACCGGCAGGCCCAGCGCGTGCACCAGCCGGTCGAGGTCGCGGGGGGCGTAGTGCATGCCGTACACCCGGATGAGCACGCGGCCGAAGGCGTCGAGCACGAACAGGTTGTGGTGCGGCCCTCCCCGGGGCGCGATGAGAGTGGCGCGCACCACCACCGCGGCGCGTGCGCGCGCCCGGCGCCGCGGGCGGCCCAGCCCCGTCACCACGATCTCGTGCGGGGTCAGCACAACGCTGGACCTGGCCATGTGGACGGCCCCCACCGCGACCACGCCGAGCAGCAGCACGGCGCCACCCAGCGCCACCTGCCAGCCCCCCTTGAGCCACAGGCCCGCGGTGCCGACCGCGGTGATCACCACGGCGCTGACGAGCATCGTCCGCAGGGTCGAGCGCGGGGGCCGCAGCACGAGGCTGTCGTCGGCGGTCAGCACGGGGGACACCGTCCTTTCATTCGACGTTCACGATAGTTCCCCGTCGAAGGAGCGGGATCAGCGGCGCCGGGGAAAGGGCCGGGCGGGCGGCGGCCCCTCCCCGGCGGCCCGGGGGCGGCCTGCTAGGCTGGCCGCCACGATCACGGCAGCACGCTCGGCGTGCCGGTACGAGGAGGTGAGCCCGATTCCCGCTGTACGGACAGGGCGCTCCCGCCCCGACGCCGTGCGGTCCGGCAGGCGGAACTGACGCCAGGGGCCGCCGGGGGAGTGCCTCCGGTCTCTTCTGGAAGGCTCCATCCGCGTCATGCCGACCCCTTTCCCGCCCCGTTCCACCCCTTCCGCCGCCGCTGCATCCCCCGCCGCATCCTCCGCGCCCGGGCCCGCTGACGTCGCGGCCGCCGCCGACCGGCTGCGCGCCGCCGGCTGCGTGTTCGCCGAGGACGAGGCGCGGCTGATCGCCGACGCCGCCCGCACCGCCGCCGACCTGCGCGCCATGGTCGAGCGGCGGGCCGCCGGACTCCCCCTGGAGCACGTGGTGGGGTGGGCGGAGTTCCACGGCCTGCGGATCCTGATGGACCCCGGGGTGTTCGTGCCCCGCCGCCGGACCGAGTTCCTGGTCGAGCGGGCCATCGCCGCCGCGGGCGAGCGCCCCGTCGTGGTGGACCTGTGCTGCGGCTCGGGCGCGCTGGGCGCGGCACTGGCCGCCGCGCGGCCCGGAGCCGAACTGCACGCCGCCGACATCGACCCCGCCGCCGTGCGGTGCGCCCGCCGCAACGTCGAATCCGTCGGCGGCAGCGTCCACTCCGGCGACCTCTTCGCGGCCCTGCCCGCCGGCCTGCGCGGCCGCGTGGACGTCCTGCTGGCCAACGTCCCCTACGTGCCGACCGGCGACATCCGCGTGCTCCCGGCGGAGGCCCGCGAGCACGAGGCGCGCGCCGCCCTGGACGGCGGCGCCGACGGCCTGGCCGTGCTGCGGCGGGTGTCGGCGCAGGCGCCGGACTGGCTGGCGCCGGGCGGGCGGATGTTCGTGGAGACGAGCGACCGCCAGGTGCCGTCGGCGCTGGCGATACTGCGCGGCGACGGCATGGCGGCCGAGGCGGAGACGTCAAAGGAGTACGCCGCCACGGTCGTCGTCGCGTCGCGTGCGAACCGCTAGACCGACGAGGACGTGCGCCACCGAACGGGGCTGACGGGGGCCACCGGCGCGGGGGACACGCCGGCGCGCCGCCGTTCGCCGGGCGGGCCCTGTGCCGGTGGCCGTGAAGGCGGTCTGGGGCGGCCTTGGCTCCCGCTTCCGGTTCCGGGCGCAACGGCCCCGCGCGTGCCGGTCCGCCCGCGGTGGCCGCCGCCGCCCTGGGCCGCCACCGCCCTGGACGTCCGGCGGCTGGGCGGCCGTGCGGGCGGCCCGGCCGCCCGGTTGACGGGCTGAGGGAGCCGCGGGCACCGGGGCGGGACGCGGGTCCGGGCGCGCGGGCGTCGGTCCAGGGGGCGGGCGGCGGCCCGCACGGCGCGCCCATGCCCTTCTCCGCGCTCCCGACCTGGGACAACGCCTTCGAGCCCGCGCCGGCCGCCGCGCCTCCCGGCCCCTCCGGCGCCCGGCGGCGCAGGGCCCGGGCTCGCGGCTCTCCGGCGGATGCGCGCCGCTCCACCCCTTGACCGATGTGAATGTGAGCGCTAACAATGTTGCTCACGTCACGTGGACGCCTCTCCGGTGTCACACTCATCGGGCTTCCTCCGGGTGCCCGCGACCCCTCAAGGACGGTGCGGAACATGTCGGTACCCGCTGGGCGCAGTCCGGTGATGGCGGACGTCGCGCGGCTGGCCGGGGTCTCGCACCAGACCGTGTCCCGGGTGCTCAACGGGCACCCCAACGTGCGCGCCGAGACCCAGGCGCGGGTCCAGGCCGCCATCGAGGAGCTGGGCTACCGCCGCAACTCCTCGGCGCGGGCGCTGGTCACCCGGCGCACCGGCGTCATCGGCGTCGTCGCCTTCGACACCATCCACTACGGCCCCGCCCAGACCCTCGCCGGCATCGAGCACGCCGCCCGCGCCGACGGGTACTTCCTCAGCGTCGTCACCCTGCAGACGGTCACCCCCGCGGCCGTGCGCGAGGCGATGGACTACCTCGCCCAGCAGTCGGTCGAGGGCTACGTCGTCATCGCGCCCAAGCGGGCCGTGGTCGAGGGCCTGGCCGACCAGCCCGCCGGCCGGCCGGTCGTGGCCGTGGAGGGCGGCGAGGCGCCCGACCTGCCGATGGTCTGCGTCGACCAGGTCGGCGGCGGCTACCTGGCCACCCGGCACCTGCTCGACCTCGGCCACCGCACGGTCCACCACGTCGGCGGCCCGCGCGACTGGCTGGAGGCCGAGGGCCGCATCGAGGGGTGGCGGCGCGCGCTGGAGGAGGCCGGGGCCGAGGTCCCCGAGCCCCACTTCGGCGACTGGCGCCCCCGGTCGGGCTACGACATCGGCGTGCGCCTGGCCCGCGACCCCGGTATCACCGCCGTCTTCGTGGCCAACGACCAGATGGCCCTGGGCACCCTGCGCGCGCTGGCCGAGGCGGGCGTGCGCGTGCCCGAGGACGTCAGCGTCGTCGGCTTCGACGACATCCCCGAGTCCGAGTTCTTCACCCCGCCCCTGACGACCGTGGCGCAGGACTTCACCGAGGTGGGCCGGCGCGGCATAGGACTGCTGATCGACCTGCTCAAGGAGCCCGGCGGCGCCACCGCCGAGCCCCCGGCGCGCCGCGTCGTGCCCGCCCGGCTGGTCATCCGCACCAGCACCGCTCCCGCCCGCCCCTGACCGCGCCGCCCACGCACCGAGCCCGAGCCCCGCCGAGCCGACCGCCCGCCACCGAGAACGCCGACCGCCGCCCCAGCGCCCGCTCCGGACCCCGTCCCGCCGACCGAGCACGCCGACCGCCTCCGACGCCCGCCCGCCGCGACCCGCCTGTCCGACCGCGACCCCGGCCCGTCCGCCCCCGGCCCCGTCCGACCCCTCACCCGGTCCGCCTCCGCGCTCGTCCGCCCCCGTCCACCCGCGCGACACAGCCCGCCCTCTCGCCCCCTGGAGCCCCCGTGACTCAGAATGTGAGCGCTAACAATTCCTCGGACGTCGTCATCGGCGTCGACTTCGGCACCCTTTCGGGCCGCGCCGTCGTCGTGCGGGTCAGCGACGGCGCCGAACTCGCCAGCGCGGTGCACACCTTCGAGCACGGCGTGGTCTCCACCGCCCTGCCCGGCGCCTCCAGCGTGGTCCTGCCCCCCGACACCGCGCTCCAGATCCCCGAGGACTACCGCGCCGTGCTCGGCAACGCCGTGCCCAAGGCGCTGGCCGCCGCCGGTGTGGCCCCCGAGCGCGTCATCGGGATCGGCACCGACTTCACCGCCTGCACGGTCCTGCCCACCACCGCCGACGGCACCCCGCTGTGCGAGCTGCCCGAGTTCGCCGACCGCCCGCACGCCTACCCCAAGCTGTGGAAGCACCACGCCGCCCAGCGCGAGGCCGACGACATCAACGCCCTCGCCCGCGAGCGCGGCGAGACCTGGCTGGCCCGCTACGGCGGCCGCATCTCCGCCGAATGGGAGTTCGCCAAGGGACTGCAGGTCCTGCGCGAGGACCCCGAGGTCTACGCCCGCGCCGACCGCTGGATCGAGGCCGCCGACTGGATCGTGTGGGAGCTGTGCGGCCGCGAGACCCGCAACGTCTGCACCGCCGGCTACAAGGGCATCCACCAGGACGGCGCCTGGCCCAGCCGCGACTACCTCGCCGCGCTCGACCCCCGCTTCGCCGGGTTCGCCGAGGACAAGATCGCCCACCCGCTGTCGCAGCTGGGCGCGCCCGCCGGCCGGCTCTCGGCCCGCGCCGCCGCACGCACCGGCCTTCCCGAGGGCATCACCGTGGCCGTGGGCAACGTCGACGCCCACGTCACCGCCGCCGCCGCGCAGACCGTGGAACCCGGCCGGATGCTGGCCGTGATGGGCACCAGCACCTGCCACGTCATGAACGCCGCGACCTTCGCCGAGGTCCCCGGCATGTGCGGCGCGGTCCTCGACGGCATCGTGCCCGGCCTGTGGGGCTACGAGGCCGGCCAGAGCGGTGTCGGCGACATCTTCGGCTGGCTGGCCGAGGGGTTCGTGCCCGCCTCCTACCAGCGCGAGGCCGACGACCTCGGTGTCTCCGTGCACGACCTGCTCTCCCGCAAGTCCGCCGACCAGCCCGTAGGCGGCCACGGGCTCGTCGCCCTGGACTGGCACAGCGGCAACCGCTCCGTCCTGGTCGACCACCACCTCTCCGGGGTGATCGCCGGGCTCACCCTTGCCACCCGGCCCGAGGAGGTGTACCGCGCGCTGGTGGAGTCCACCGCCTTCGGCACCCGCACCATCCTCGACGCCTTCGCCGCCTCGGGCGTGCCCGTCACGGAGTTCACCGTGGCCGGCGGGCTCAAGCGCAACGCCTTCGTGCTCCAGATCTACGCCGACGTGCTCAACCGCCCCCTGCACGTGACCGACTCCGACCAGGCGCCCGCCCTGGGGTCGGCCATCCACGCCGCCGTGGCCGCCGGCGCCTACCCCGACATCCGCGCCGCCTCGGCCGCCATGGGCGGCGCCACCCGCGACGCGGTGCTGCCCGACCCCGGGCGCGCCGCCGCCTACGACGGCCTCTACGCCGTCTACACCGAGCTGCACGACCACTTCGGGCGCGGCGGCAGCGACGCGCTGCACCGCCTGCGCGCCATCCGCAACCAGAGCCTGACCCGGTGAAGGACGCCATGACCGCACTCCCCGCCCGCCACGCCGACGCGGCCGCCCGCCTGCGCCGCGAGGTCTGCGCGCTGCACGCCGAACTCGTCCGCTGGAACCTGGTCACCTGGACCAGCGGCAACATCTCCGCCCGGGTGCCCGGGGCCGACCTCATGGTGATCAAGCCCAGCGGTGTCACCTACGACGACCTCACCCCGGAGTCCATGGTGGTGTGCGACCTGCACGGCACCGTGGTGGAGGGCGCGCACGCCCCCTCCAGCGACACCGGCGCCCACGCCTACGTCTACCGGGCCATGCCCGAGGTCGGCGCGGTGGTGCACACCCACAGCACCTACGCCACCGCCTGGGCCGCCCGGGGCGAGCCGATCCCCTGCGCCATCACCGCGATGGCCGACGAGTTCGGCGCCGACATCCCGGTGGGCCCCTTCGCCCTCATCGGCGGCGACGACATCGGCAAGGGCATCGCCGCGACCCTGGCCGGCCACCGCTCCCCGGCGGTGCTCATGCGCGGCCACGGCGTGTTCACCGTCGGCAGGGACGCCAAGGCCGCCGTCAAGGCCGCGGTGATGTGCGAGGACGTCGCGCGCACCGTACACCTGGCGCGCGAGCACGGTCCCGTCGAGCGCCTGCCCCAGCACCACATCGACGCCCTCTACGACCGCTACCAGAACGTCTACGGCCAGCGCGGCCCGCGCCAGGAAGAAGGAGCCGACTCGTGAGCGAACGCCTCCCCAGCATCGGGATCCTCGGCATCATGCAGCCCCTCTACGACGACATGATCCCGGGCATCACCGAGCGCCAGGCCGGGTACGCGCGCGCCATCGCCGAGAGCCTCGCCGACGTCGCGGACTGCGTGGTCGGCGAGCCGGTGCGGGGCCGCGCCGACGCCGAGCGGGCCATGCGCGCCTTCGAGAACGACGACCTCGACGGCGTCCTGGTCGTGATGCTCACCTACGGCCCGTCCCTGCGCGTCACCCGGGTGCTGCACGAGGCGCGGCTGCCGCTGTGCCTGGCCAACATCCAGCCCGACCCCGTGGTCACCCCCGAGTGGGACATGGCCGACATGACCTACAACCAGGGCATCCACGGCGCCCAGGACACCGCCAACGCCATGGTCCGCGCCGGCCGGGCCTTCACCGTGGTCACCGAGGAGTGGCCGGGGGAGGCCTTCCGCGAGCGCGTGGGCCGCTGGGCGCGCGCCGCCCGCGCCGTCACCGCCTGGAAGCGGCTGCGGGTGGGGATCTTCGGCTACGCCATGAACGGCATGGGCGACGCCCGCTTCGACGAGACCGCCTGGGCGCGCAAGCTCGGCCCCGAGGTCGAGGTCATCGCGCCGGGCGCGCTGCACCGGGCGATGGGCGCCCTGCCCGAGGCGGCCGTGGCCGAGCTCATGGCCGAGGAGGACGAGCGGTTCGCCGTGGACGAGCGGCTGTCCAAGGAGGAGCGCGAGGACCACGCCCGCATGCAGCTGGCCATCGAGCAGCTGCTGACCGAGCGCGGCTGCGGCGCCTACTCCACCCACTTCGACGCCATCGGCGAGGACGGCCGGTTCGCCCGGCTGCCGATGGCCGCGGCCTCCAGCCTCATGGCCAAGGGCTACGGGTTCGCCGGCGAGGGAGACGCGCTGGCCGCCTCCATCGTCTACGCCGGGCACCGGCTCGCCGGCGACGGCCACTTCACCGAGATGTACGCCATGGACTTCCCGACCGACTCCATCCTCATGAGCCACATGGGGGAGGGCAACTGGAAGGTCGCCCGCCGCGACGAGCCCGTCCGGCTGATCAAGCGCCCCCTGGGCATCGGCGGCCTGGACGACCCGCCCACGCTGCTGTTCCGCATCCAGCCCGGCCCCGCCACCCTCGCCTCGCTGGTGGCGCTGGGCGGCGAGCGGTTCCGGCTGGTCGTGGCCGAGGGCGAGGTCCTGGACGCCCAGGAGCTGCCCGCCCTGGAGATGCCCTACGGGCAGTTCCGCCCCGACTCCGGGATCCGCGGGTGCATGGACGCCTGGCTGCGGGCCGGCGGCACCCACCACATGGTCATGAACCTGGGCCGCACCGCCGCCGACTGGGCGGTCTTCTGCGAGCTGGCCGGAATCGAGTACGTGCGGGTCTGAGGGCCCCTGACGCGGGCGGCCCGGCCCCGGCCCCCGGCCCGGCCGCCCGCCTCCACCGCCCCCACCCACGCCGCCACCACCCCGTCACCGCGACCGCCTCGACCGCACCGCGCGCCGCACCGGCCGCGCCCACCGACCACCGGCCGGGCACCCCGTCAGCCCGGCCGCGCGCCCCGCGCCGCCGGCGCCCGGCGCACCGCCCGCGGCCCTCGGGGGAGGCCGCGGCGCGGGCAACGCAGAGGAGCCGCCATGCGCACCACCCACCCCACCCCGCCCCCCGCACCGGGCCGCCGGGCCTTCCTCGCCGGCGGGCTGGCCGCCCTCGGCCTGGGCCTGGCCGGCTGCGGCCCGGCCGACACGGTCCTCAGCGGCCGGCGGCGCCTGCGCCAGTGGAACCTGTTCACCGGCGGCGACGGCGCCCGCATGGTGCAGATGCACGACGCCTACCGGCGCGAGCACCCCGACATCGACTTCGAGCCCGCCACCTTCCTGTGGGGCAACCCCTTCTACACCAAGTTCGCCATGGGCGCCGCCGGCGGGCGCGCCTTCGACATCGCGACCCTGCACGTCTCGCGCATCCGCGGCATGGGCGCGGGCACCCTCATCGACCCCGTGCCCACCGACCTGCTCGCCGAGCACGGCATCACCCGCGACACCGTGCTGGCCAACGTGTGGGACAAGTGCGTGGTCGACGGCGAGCTGTACGCGATCCCGCTGGACACCCACCTGGTCGTCACCTACTACAACCGCGAGGTCTGCGAGCGGGCCGGGGTGCTGGAGCCCGACGGCACGCTCGTGACCACCAGCGGCGAGGAGGAGTTCCTCGACGTCCTGGCGGCGGTCAAGGAGGCCACCGGCCAGTACGGGATCGCCATGGACACCACCCAGCCCTGGCGGCAGTTCTGGTCGCTGTACCGCCAACTGGGCGGCGAGATGTCCTTCGACGGCGACCTGCGCCTCGACGACGACAAGGCGCTGCGCAGCCTGGACTTCCTGCGCCGGGTCTCGGAGGAGGGCCTGGCGCCCCAGGCGTCCGACGCCCCGGGCACCCCCGCCAACTTCCAGAACGGCATCTGCGGCCTGATGTGGGCGGGCAACTGGGAGATCGCCACGTTCGCCGACGCCGGCATGGACTTCGGCATGCGGCCCTTCCCCGACATCTACGGCGCGGAACTGGGCCAGGGCGACTCCCACTGCTTCGTGCTCCCGCACCGCCGCGTGCCCGACGACGCGGCCGTGGCCGCCGCCGTGGGCTATGCCGCCTGGATGCTCAAGCACAGCATCACCTGGGCCGGCGGCGGCCACACCCCCGCCTACCTGCCGGTCACCCGCGGCGACGACTACGCCGCCCTGGAGCCGCAGTCGGAGTACCGGCACGCCGCGGCGGACGTGCAGTTCGACCCCGAGGCGTGGTTCAGCGGCTCGGCCGCGCCCCTGCAGAACGAGGCCAGCGCGGTCCTGAGCGGCGTGCACAACGGCTCGGTGACCCCCGAGGCCGCCCTGGAGCGGTTCAAGGCCGCCGCGCGCAAGCTCATCGACACCCCTGAACCGGTGTGACCGTGACCGCCCCACCGACCCCCTCGGAGCCTGAGATGTCCTCGCCCACCGCGACCGCCCGCGCCGCCGGCGCGCCGGCCGCCGCGCCCGCGCGCCGGTCCGGCCCCTCCGCGCGCGCCGCCCGCCCCGGGCGGCGCCGCTCCTCCCTGGCCGGGCTCTGGTTCGTCCTGCCCTTCGCCGCCCTGTTCGCCGTCTTCCTGGTGTGGCCCGTGCTGGCCGGGCTGTGGGCGAGCTTCACCGACCGGAGCCTGGCGAGTCCCGGCGCGGAGTTCGTCGGCCTCGCCAACTGGCGGGAGATGCTGGGCGACTCCGCGGTGTGGCAGTCGCTGTGGACCACCCTGGTGTTCACCGCCATCAGCACCCCGCCGCTGGTGGCGATCGCCCTGGCCATGGCGCTGCTGACCAACCGCGCCGCCGCCGGCCTGGGCTGGTTCCTGCGGCTGTCCTACTTCGCGCCGTTCCTGCTTCCGGTGGCCGTGGTCGCGCTCATCTGGGAGTGGATGTACCAGCCCGGGTTCGGCATGGTCAACGGCCTGCTCACCGCCGCAGGACTGGCCGAGGTCGCCTGGCTGACCGACGAGAACACCGTGCTGGCGGCCATCGCCGTCACCACGGTGTGGTGGACGGTCGGGTTCAACTTCCTGCTCTACCTGGCCGCGCTCCAGGGGATCCCCGCCTACGTCTACGAGGCGGCCGCGCTCGACGGCGCCGGCGCCTGGCAGCGGTTCTTGCGGATCACCCTGCCGCTCCTGCGCCGCACCACCGGGCTGATCGTGCTGCTGCAGATCGTGGCCTCGCTCAAGCTGTTCGACCAGGCCTACATCATGACCAACGGCTCGGGCGGGCCCGGCTACGCCGCCCGGCCCGCCATCGGCTACATCTTCGAGGCCGGGTTCACCGGCCTGCGGATCGGCTACGCCTCCGCCATCTCCTACCTGCTGTTCGCGGTGATCGCCGTGGTCTCCCTCGTCCAGTTCCGCCTGTTCTCGCGAAAGGGGGAGACGGCATGAGCGCCGCGATCCGCACCCCCCGCCCGCCGGCCGCGCCGGGGCGCCCCGCACCCGCCGCCGCGCGGCCCCGGCGCCTGCCCCGGCCCACCCCCGGCGGGGTGCTCGCCGCCGTGCTGGGGGTCTTCCTGGCGGTGGTGTGGCTGATGCCGCTGGTGTGGGCGGTGCTGACCTCGCTCAAGCCCGAGGCCGAGACCACCGCCGTGCCGCTGCGCTGGCTGCCGCTGGAGCCCACCTTCGCCGCCTACCAGGCGGTGATCGAGCGCGGCGACCTCCAGCGCTGGCTGCTCAACAGCGTGGTGGTGTCCGTGCTGGTCACCGCGCTGACGCTGGTGGTGTGCGTGCTGGCCGCCTACGCCTGCTCCAAGACGGAGTTCCCCGGCCGCTCCTGGCTGTTCGCGCTGTTCGTCGCGGGCATCCTGGTGCCGCCCCAGGCGCTGATCGTCCCGCTGTTCGACCAGATGAGCGTGCTGGGCATGGTCGACACCTACTGGGGCGTGGCCCTGCCGCAGGTGGTGGCGCCGGTGATGGTGTTCATCCTCAAGCGGTTCTTCGACGCCATCCCGCGCGACTACGAGGAGGCGGCCCGCCTCGACGGCGCCGGGCACCTGCGGGTGCTGTGGAGCGTCGTGGTGCCGATGTCGGGCCCGGTCCTCGCCGCCGTGGGGATCTTCACCTTCGTCCAGGCCTGGAACAACTTCCTGTGGCCCTTCGTGGCCACGGCCGACCCCGCCCTGATGACCGTGCCCGTGGGCCTGGGCACCGTCCAGGGCTCCTACGGCATCCAGTACGCCCAGGAGATGGCCGCCGCCGTGCTCGGCGCGCTGCCGCTGATCGCCGTGTTCCTGCTCTTCCAGCGCCACGTGGTGCGCGGCGTCACCGACGCCGGGCTCAAGTGAGGCGCCCCCGACCTCGACCGTGCCCCCGTTCACGACAAGAGGAGTCCCCCACATGTCCACCACCGTGCCGGCCACCGGGCGCGCCGCCGCGCCCTCCACCCCACCGCCGCCCCGCCCGCGCGGCGGCCTCCTCGCCCGGGCGGCGGCCCTGGGCGCCGCGGCCCTGATGGTGCTGACGGCCGCGCCGGCCGCAGCCGAGACCGCCGCGCCCGCCGCGCCCGCCATGGCCCCCACCAACGTCGCCGTGCACGACCCCGCCCTGGTGACCGGCGGCGGCCGCGACTGGTACGTCTTCGGCACCGGCGACGCCGCCGTGGCCGACGGCAACATCACCGTCCACCGCTCGTCCAACGGCACCGACTGGCGCCCGGCCGGGCACGTGTGGACCACCAAGCCCGCCTGGCTGGCCCGCGAGGTGCCCGGGGTGACCAACCTGTGGGCGCCCGAGGTCTACGAGAACGACGGCACCTACTACCTCTACTACTCCGCCTCCACCTTCGGGTCCAACCGCTCGGTGATCGGGCTGGCCACCAACACCACGCTGGACCCCTCCGACCCCGACTACCGGTGGGTCGACCGCGGCAAGGTCTACGAGAGCACCACCTCCAGCGACTTCAACGCCATCGACCCCGGGATCGTCGAGGACGCCTCGGGCACCCCGTGGATGGCGTTCGGGTCGTTCTGGAGCGGCATCCGCATGGTGCGCCTGGAGTGGCCCAGCGGCAAGCCCGCCGCCGGGCAGGGCGCGCCGCTGCGGCTGGCCGCCGGGCAGCCCAACGGCAACGCCATCGAGGCGCCCTACATCGTCCACCGCGCCGGCTACTACTACCTGTTCGTCTCGCTGGGCCGGTGCTGCGCCGGCCTGGACAGCACCTACCGCATCGCCGTGGGGCGCTCCACCAGCGTCACCGGCCCCTACGTCGACCGCGCCGGCACGCCCATGCTCCAGGGCGGCGGCACCGTCATCCGCGCCGCGCGCGGCGACTCCGTGGCCGCGGGCGGCCAGTCGCTGTCGCTGAGCCGGATGGCCTACCACTCCTACGGCCCCTACGGCACGCCCGGCGACTTCCGCCTGGAGATCGACCAGATCGGCTGGTCCGGCGGCTGGCCCGCGCCCATGGGCTGACCGCCCGCCACCGGGGCGCCCGGCGCACCCGCGCCGGGCGCCGCACCGACCGCACCGCCACCCACGACCGCCCGGCACCGACCGCACCGCCACCGCACCCAGGGGGAGCAGAGCCCATGCTGACCGCGTCGATGACCCTCGACCCCGCCTTCCGCGTCGCGCCCGTCCACCGCCGCACCTTCGGCTCGTTCGTCGAGCACATGGGCCGCTGCGTCTACACCGGCATCTACGAGCCCGGCCACCCCGCCGCCGACGCCGACGGGTTCCGCACCGACGTGGCCGCCCTCGTCCGCGAACTGGGCGTGACCACCGTGCGCTACCCCGGCGGCAACTTCGTCTCCGGCTACCGCTGGGAGGACGGGGTGGGCCCCAAGGCCGAGCGGCCCGTGCGCCGCGACCTGGCCTGGCACAGCACCGAGACCAACCAGTTCGGCCTGGACGAGTTCATCACCTGGACCCGCACGCTGGGCATCGAGCCGATGATGGCGGTCAACCTGGGCACCCGCGGCCTCCAGGAGGCCCTGGACCTGCTGGAGTACGCCAACCACCCCGGCGGCACCGCGCTGTCGGACCGGCGCGCCGCCAACGGCCACCCCCAGCCGCACGCCGTCCGCATGTGGTGCCTGGGCAACGAGATGGACGGCCCCTGGCAGATCGGCCACAAGACCGCCCGCGAGTACGGGCGGCTGGCCGCCGAGGTCGCCCGCGCCATGCGCATGAGCGACCCCGGCCTGGAGCTCGTGGCCTGCGGCAGCTCCGGGTCGTCCATGCCCACCTTCGGCGCCTGGGAGGCCGAGGTACTGGAGGAGACCTACGACCTGGTCGACTACATCTCCCTGCACGCCTACTACGAGGAGCACGACGGCGACCTCGCCAGCTTCCTGGCCTCGGCGACCGACATGGACCACTTCATCGAGTCGGTCGTGGCCACCGCCGACGCGGTGCGCGCGCGGCTGGGCGCCACCAAGCGCGTCAACCTCTCCTTCGACGAGTGGAACGTGTGGTACCTCAGCCGCCACCAGGCCGCCGAGCCCCGCACCGACTGGCCGGTGGCGCCGCGCGTCATCGAGGACCGCTACCACCTCGCCGACGCGGTGGTGGTGGGCGGCCTGCTGATCTCGCTGCTGCGGCACAGCGACCGGGTGACCGCCGCCAGCCTCGCCCAGCTCGTCAACGTCATCGCGCCCATCATGACCGAGCCCGGCGGCCCCGCCTGGCGCCAGACCACCTTCCACCCCTTCGCCCTGACCGCCGCCACCGCCGCCGGCACCGTGCTGCGCGTGGAGCCCGAGAGCCCGGTGCGCGAGACCGCCCGCTACGGCGCGGTGCCCGTCGTCGACGCCGTGGCCACCCACGACCCCGAGCACGGCCGCGCCGCCGTCTTCGTCGTCAACCGCGCCGTGGACGAGCCCGTGACCCTGCACGTCGACCTGCGCGGGCTGGCGGCCGAGCGCGTCGTCTCCTGCCGCACCCTGCACGACGACGACGTCTACGCCGCCAACACCGCCGAGCACCCCGACCGCGTGACGCCCGCGGAGAACAAGGACACGGCCCTGGACGGCGGCCGGCTGAGCGTGGTGCTGCCCCCCGTCTCCTGGACGGTCCTCACCCTGGAGGTCCCGCGCGCCTGACCCCGGCCCGCCCCGCGGACGCCGGCCCCCGCCGTCACCCCTTCACCCACCCCCCATCCGGAAACGAAGGTGACCACGATGAAGCGCACCCCCGCCGCCCTCGCGGCGGCACTGTCCCTGGTCATGGCGCTGCTGCTGAGCGCCTGCGGCGGCGTCGGCGACGCCGCCCGGCCCGAAGGCGAGAACGGCACCATCGGCATCGCCATGCCCACCAAGTCCTCCGACCGCTGGGTCGCCGACGGCCAGAACATGGTCCGGCTGTTCGAGGAGGCCGGCTACGCCACCGACCTGCAGTACGCCGAGGACGTGGTCGAGGACCAGGTCTCCCAGATCGAGAACATGATCACGCGCGGGGTGGACGCCCTGGTGATCGCCGCCATCGACGGCGAGGCGCTGACCGACACCCTGCAGATGGCCGCCGACAGCGACATCCCCGTCATCGCCTACGACCGCCTCATCAACGGCAGCGAGCACGTCGACTACTACGCCACGTTCGACAACTTCCAGGTCGGCGTGCTCCAGGGCGAGTACATCGAGCAGGCCCTGGACCTGGAGAACGAGGAGGGCCCGTTCAGCATCGAGCTGTTCGGCGGCTCACCCGACGACAACAACGCCTACTTCTTCTACGACGGCGCGATGTCGGTGCTCCAGCCCTACATCGACGAGGGCGTGCTGGAGGTCCGCAGCGGCCAGACCGAGATGGACCAGATCGCCACGATGCGCTGGAGCGGGTCCGCCGCCCAGGCGCGCATGGACAACCTGCTCAGCTCCCACTACTCCGACGAGGAGGTCGACGCCGTCCTCTCGCCCTACGACGGCATCAGCATCGGCGTCATCTCCTCGCTGAAGGCGGTCGGCTACGGCACCGAGGAGCGGCCGCTGCCCGTGATCACCGGCCAGGACGCCGAGGTGGCCTCGGTCAAGTCGATCATCGCCGGCGAGCAGACCCAGACCGTCTTCAAGGACACCCGCGAACTGGCCGAGGTCGCGGTGGCCATGACCGACGCCGTGGTCCGGGGCGAGGAGCCCGAGGTCAACGACACCGAAAGCTACGACAACGGCGTCAAGGTCGTGCCCGCCTACCTCATCGAGCCGGTGTCGGTGGACGCCGACAACTACGAGGAGGAACTCGTCGGCAGCGGCTACTACGAGGCGTCGGAGCTGGAGTGACGCGGAGGCGGTGGTGGCTGTGCCGAGGGAGACTGCCATGGACGACCTGATCCTGCACATGCGCGGCATCTTTAAGGAGTTCCCCGGCGTCAAGGCGCTGGACGGCGTGGACCTGCGGGTGCGGCGCGGCGAGATCCACGCCCTGATGGGCGAGAACGGCGCCGGCAAGTCGACGCTGATGAAGGTGCTCAGCGGGGTCTACCCGCGCGGCTCCTACACCGGCGACATCCTCGTCGACGGCGAGGTGCGGGCGTTCTCCGGCATCCGCGACAGCGAGCGCGCCGGGATCGCGATCATCCACCAGGAGCTGGCGCTGGTGCCGGAGCTGTCGGTCGCCGAGAACATCTTCCTGGGCAACGAGCGCACGCGGGGGTTCGGCCTCATCGACTGGGGCCGGACCGCCGCGGCGGCCCGGGACCTGCTGCGCCGGGTCGGCCTGGAGGAGGACCCCACCGCGCCGGTCGCCGCGCTCAGCGTCGGCCGGCGCCAGCTGGTGGAGATCGCCAAGGCGCTGTCCAAACGGGTGCGGCTGCTGATCCTGGACGAGCCGACCTCGGCGCTCAACGAGACCGAGAGCGACAACCTGCTCGCCCTGCTGCTGGAGCTGAAGGCGCAGGGCATCACCTCCATCCTGATCTCGCACAAGCTCGGCGAGGTCACCCGGGTCGCCGACACCATCACGGTGCTGCGCGACGGGCGCACGGTCGAGACCCTGCCGATGGCCGGGGGCGGCGTGGACGAGGACCGCGTCATCCGCGCGATGGTCGGCCGCGACCTCGACCACCGCTACCCGCCGCGCACCGCCGAGATCGGCCCCGTCCGGTTCACCGTGACCGGCTGGACCGTGGACCACCCCACCCAGGTGGGCCGGCGGGTGGTCGACGGCGCCTCCCTGGAGATCCGCCGGGGCGAGATCGTGGGCCTGGCCGGGCTGATGGGAGCCGGGCGCACCGAGCTGGCGATGAGCGTGTTCGGGCGCTCCTACGGCCGCTACGTGTCGGGCACCGTCCACAAGGACGGGCGCCCCCTGCGGGTGCGCGACGTCGGCGACGCCATCGCCGGCGGCATCGCCTACGTGCCCGAGGACCGCAAGGAGCTGGGGCTCATCCTGGACGACGACATCCGCCGCAACCTGACCCTGGCCGCGCTGGGCCGGATCAGCCGGGGGACCGTCATCGACCCGGCCCGCGAGGCCGTGGCCGCCGCCGAGATGAGCCGGAGCATGCGGGTCAAGAGCAGCGGCGTGCTCCAGACCACGGGCGAGCTGAGCGGCGGCAACCAGCAGAAGGTCGTGCTGGGCAAGTGGATGTTCGCCGAGCCCGACCTGCTCATCCTGGACGAGCCCACGCGCGGCATCGACGTCGGCGCCAAGTACGAGATCTACCTGATCGTGCGGCGCCTGGCGGCCGAGGGCGCGTGCGTGCTGCTCATCTCCTCGGAGCTGCCCGAGCTGCTGGGCATGTGCGACCGGATCTACGCCATGTGCGCCGGGCGCATCACCGGCCAGCTGCCCGGCCCCGAGGCCGACCAGGAGTCCCTGATGAAGCTGATGACCCAGACGAGGGCGTGACGAGCCATGGAAGCAATACGCGAGCTGCTGCGCAGCAACGCACGGCAGTACGGCATGGTGATCGCCCTGGCGGTCATCGTGGTGCTGTTCCAGATCCTCACCGGCGGGCTGCTGCTGCGCCCGCTGAACATCACCAACGTCATCATGCAGAACTCCTACGTGCTGATCCTGGCGATCGGCATGATGCTGGTGATCGTCACGGGCAACATCGACCTGTCGGTGGGGTCGGTGGTGGCCTTCACCGGCGCGGTGGCGGCGGTGCTGCTCACCGACGTGGGGCTGCCCGTCTACGTGGTGATACCGCTGGCCCTGGCCATGGGCGGGCTCATCGGCGCCTGGCAGGGGTTCTGGATCGCCTACGTGCACATCCCGGCGTTCATCGTCACCCTGGCCGGCATGCTGATCTTCCGCGGCGCCACCCTGATCGTGCTGGGCGGCCGCTCGGTGGGACCGCTGCCGGACTCCCTGCGGATGTGGGCCAGCGGGTTCGTGCCCGACGTCGTGCCCGACGGCCCGCACCTGCTGACCCTGGCGCTGGGCGCGGCCGGCGCGGCGGCGCTGGTGTGGATCCAGTGGCGGGTGCGCGCCCGCAGCCTGCGCCACGGGCTGCCCGCGCCCGCGGCCGGGCTGACCGCCGCGCAGTCGGCGGCCACCGTGGTGGTGGTCATGCTGTTCGCCTACGCCCTGGCCGACTACAACGGGATCCCGGTGGTGGGCCTGCTGCTGCTTGTGCTGATCGTGGGCTACTCGTTCCTGATGAAGTCCACCACCATCGGGCGGCGGGTCTACGCGGTGGGCGGCAGCGAGAAGGCCGCCCGGCTGTCGGGGGTCAAGACCCAGCGCACCACGTTCTGGGTGTTCGTGAACATGGGCGTGCTCTCGGCGCTGGCCGGGCTGGTGTTCACCGGGCGGCTCAACGCCGCCACGCCCGGCGCCGGGGAGATGTTCGAGCTGGACGCCATCGCCGCGGCGTTCATCGGCGGCGCCTCGGCCTCGGGCGGGGTGGGCACGGTCATGGGCGCCATCGTGGGTGCGCTGGTCATGGGCGTGATGAACAACGGCATGTCCATCATCGGGCTGGGCGTGGACTGGCAGCAGGCGATCAAGGGCCTGGTGCTGTTGGCGGCCGTGGCCTTCGACATCTACAACAAGAGGAGGGTGGGCTTCGGGCGGGGCGGCGGGGTGCCGGCGTTCCTGCGCTCCTCGCGGAGCCGCCCCGACCGCCCCGACGGCCCCGGCGCCGCGGCGGCCGAGCAACCCGACGAACCGGCGGCCGCGTCCGGGGGCGGCCGGTGAGGCCGGGGCGGGCGGCTCCTGTGCAGGAGGAGCCGCCCGCCCCTTTTCCCCAGGCGAGTGACCTCCGTGGCCGAGCGCTCGGGCGGAGAACTAGGCTGAGGAACCGTGGCCGGAAGGATCAGAGACGAAGACGTCGCGCTCGTGCGCGAACGCTCTCCCATCGCCGACGTGGTGGGGGAGTACCTTCAGCTGCGCAGCGCCGGCGGCGGCTCCCTCAAGGGCCTGTGCCCCTTCCACGACGAGAAGTCGCCGTCCTTCAACGTCACCCCCGCCCGGGGCCTGTACTACTGCTTCGGCTGCGGCGAGGGCGGCGACGTCATCCGCTTCATCCAGGAGATCGAGCACCTCAGCTTCGTCGAGGCGGTGGAGTCCCTCGCCCAGCAGGCCGGCATCCAGCTCCGCTACGAACAGGGCGGCCGCTCCTCGGCGCGCCACGACCAGAGCCAGCGCCAGCGGCTCATCGAGGCCCACCGCGAGGCCCAGCGCTTCTACGCCGAGCAGCTGCTCACCCCCGCCGCCCAGGAGGGCCGCCGCTTCCTCCGCGAACGCGGGTTCGGCCGGGCCGACGCCGAGCACTTCGGCGTGGGCTACGCCCCCGGCGGCTGGGAGGCCCTGACCACCCACCTGCGCGGCAAGGGCTTCACCGACCACGAGCTGATCACCGCCGGGCTGGCCAGCCAGGGCCGCCGCGGCGCCTACGACCGCTTCCGCAACCGCCTGGTGTGGCCGGTGCGCGAGGTCACCGGCGACGTCGTGGGCTTCGGCGCCCGCAAGCTCGACCCCGCCACCGACGACGGCCCCAAGTACCTCAACACCCCCGAGACCCCGATCTTCAAAAAAGGCCACCTGCTCTACGGCCTCGACCTCGCCAAGCGCGACATCTCGCGCGAGCGCCGCGCCGTCATCGTCGAGGGCTACACCGATGTGATGGCCTGCCACCTGGCGGGCGTCACCACGGCGGTGGCCACCTGCGGCACCTCCTTCGGCGAGGAGCACCTCAAGATCCTGCGCCGCATGCTGCTGGGCCGCTCCAACCAGGGCGGCGAGGTCGTGTTCACCTTCGACGGCGACGCCGCCGGGCAGAAGGCCGCCGTGCGCGCCTTCGCCGAGGAGCACGGGTTCGCCTCCGAGACCTTCGTCGCGGTGCAGCCCGACGGCCTTGACCCCTGCGACCTCCGCCAGCGCGGCGGCAACGCCGCCGTGCGCGACCTCGTGGCCAACCGCAAGCCGCTGTATGAGTTCATGATCCGCACGGTCATCCAGCAGTACGACCTCGACACCGCCGAGGGCCGCATGGCCGGCCTCGACGCCGCCGCCGAGATCGTCGCCAGCATCCGCAACGAGGGGGTGCGCAAGCTCTACGGGGTCAACCTCGACCACTGGCTGGGCATCATGGACGAGGCGTTCGTGCAGCGCCGCGTGGCCCAGCACGTGGCCCGCCACCGCGCGGGCGGCCCCGCGCGCCGGCCCGCGCCCCCGGCGCCGCCCGGCGCGGCCGACTCCGCCCCCTACGACCTGCGCGACCCCTCGCTGCAGCGCGAGCGCCAGGCGCTGAAGATCGCGGTGCAGTACCCAGGGCTGGCAGCGGAGTTCGACGACCTCGACACCGAGTCGTTCACCGTGCCCCAGCACCGCGCGGTCCACGAGTTGATCACGGGCCTGGGCGGGGTGCGGGCGGCCACCGAGCCCCAGCAGTGGGCCACCCGGCTGCGCGACGCCGCGCCCAACGAACCCCAGCGGGCGTTTGTGACCCGGTTGGCGGTGGAGCCGATCGAGGTCTACGGAGAACTCGACGAACATTACGCCCGGGAAATTCTGGGCACGATCAAGATTCATTCCATCAATCGCCAGGTCGCAAACCTGAAATCCCGGCTCGGCAGGCTCGACCCCGCCGCCCAGCCCGACGATTACCAGCGCGTCTTCGCCGAACTCATGGCTGTTGAGCAGCAGAGACGGCTGATGCGCGAGCGCGCCGCAGGTGCCACGTAGCACCCTGGTGACAAAAATAGTTCTCACTATTCCGCGAGAGGATCAGGCACACTGTAAGGGTGGCTCTTTCGGTGCTGCCCGGTGAAATGCCACCGATCACACAGGTGGCGCGATTGGTCGCGGACACGGGCTCCGGCGAGATGGTGACCGTCGCCGACGTCGCCGCCGCCCTGGACCGCCTCGACGCCCCGCCCGAGTTCCTGGACCAGGTGGTGCGGGGCCTGGCCCAGCAGGGGGTCGAGGTCCTCGACCCCGCCGACGACGACCCCGTCCCGGCCGCCGACGTGGAGCGCCGGGCCTCACCCGCCGGCGACCTCGTGCGCATCTACCTGCGCGAGATCGGCCGCGTGCCCCTGCTCACGGCCGAGGAGGAGGTCGACCTCGCCAAGTCCATCGAGGTCGGGCTGTTCGCGGCCGAGAAGCTGCGGCGCTCCGCGTCCGGCGCGCCCGCGCCGCGCGGCGGCCCCAGCGCCGCCGACCTCGAACTCCTGGTGGCCGAGGGCGAGCGCGCCAAGCACCGGCTGATCGAGGCCAACCTGCGCCTGGTGGTCTCGATCGCCAAGCGCTACCTGGGCCGGGGCCTGCTGCTGCTCGACCTCGTGCAGGAGGGCAACCTCGGCCTCATCCGCGCCGTCGAGAAGTTCGACTACACCAAGGGCTTCAAGTTCTCCACGTATGCCACGTGGTGGATCCGCCAGGCCATCACCCGCGCCATCGCCGACCAGGCGCGCACCATCCGCATCCCGGTGCACATGGTCGAGACCATCAACCGGCTGATGCGGGTGCAGCGCCAGCTCCACCAGGAACTCGGCCGCGAGCCCACCCCTGCGGAGATCTCGCGCGAACTGGGGTTCGCCGGCGACCGCGTGCAGGAGATCCAGCGCATCGCCCAGGAGCCGGTGTCGCTGCAGGCGCCCATCGGCGACGAGGACTCCGACTTCGGCGACTTCATCGAGGACTCCGACGCCGTGGCGCCGGTCGAGGCGGCCGCGTTCACCATGCTCCAGGACCAGCTGGTGGCGCTGCTGGGCGCGCTCAGCGACCGCGAGAAGCGGATCATCCAGCTGCGGTTCGGGCTGCGCGACGGCCACCCCCACACGCTGGAGGAGGTCGGGCGGGAGTTCGGGGTCACCCGCGAGCGGATCCGGCAGATCGAGTCCAAGACCCTGGCCAAGCTGCGCCACCCCTCGCGCGCGCAGACCCTGCGCGACTACCTCGAATAGCGGGAGCGGGCGGCGCGGGCACCGGCCGGGAGCCGTGAGCCGGCGGTGCGCGGCGCATCCGGAGGACAACGCCCGCCGCGGGCGCGGAGTTCCGGCGGGGGCGGGGTCGGCCTGATGTGGTCGCGGC
Source organism: Streptomonospora nanhaiensis (assembly GCF_013410565.1). Taxonomy (NCBI): domain Bacteria; kingdom Bacillati; phylum Actinomycetota; class Actinomycetes; order Streptosporangiales; family Nocardiopsidaceae; genus Streptomonospora; species Streptomonospora nanhaiensis. The sequence continues at coordinate 1,884,154 of NZ_JACCFO010000001.1, read as the reverse complement.
GGGCACCCGCGCGCCGCGCGCGGATTACGTTGGCCCGTGTGACTCCTTCGCGGCGGCACCACGCGCGGCCCCCTCGGCCTCCGGGCCGATGGCGTCGGCTGCTGCTGGGCTGCGCGGCCGGGGCGGGGGCGCTCGCACTGGTGGCGGGTGTCGTCGCGGTCGTCGACGCGGTGAGGGAGCCGTCCGTGCAGCGCATCGCCTACTTCGCCGACTGGAACACCGCCAACCGGGGCTACCGGATCAAGGACGTCGCCGACAGCGGCGCGGCCGACCGCCTGACCCGGCTGATGTGGGCCTTCGGCGAGATCTCGCCCGAGGGCCGCTGCCACATCCCCGTGGCCGGCAGCCGGGCGTGGGAGGTCTACCAGCGCCGCTACTCCGCCGAGGACAGCGTCGACGGGCGGGCCGACACCTACGAGCAGCCGCTGGCCGGCGGCCTCAACCAGCTGCGCAAGCTGCGGGAGAGCCACCCGTCGCTGGGCGCCAGCATCTCGCTGGGCGGCTGGAACACCTCCACCCACTTCTCCACGGCGGCGCGCACCGAGGAGTCGCGGCGGGAGTTCGTGCGCTCGTGCGTCGACCTGTGGCTGCGGGGCGACCTCCCGGTGGCCGACGGCGAGCCGCAGGGCGGTGCGGGGGCGGCGGCCGGGGTGTTCGACGGCGTGGACCTGGACTGGGAGTGGCCCGGCGGCGACGGGCACCCGGACAACACCGAGCACCCCGCCGACCGGCGCAACTTCACCCTGCTGGTGGCGGAGTTCCGGCGGCAGTTGGACGCGCTCGCGGAGGAGACGGGGCGCGAGTACACGCTGTCGGTGTCCCTGGCGGGCGACGAGGAGCGGATGCGGGAGAGCTACGAGCCCGAGGCGTTCGGGCCGGTGGACTTCGCGACGGTGCAGGGCTACGACCTCACCGGGCCGTGGAGCCAGACCACCGGGCACCACTCCCAGCTCTACACCCCCCGGGGCGCGCCCGAGGAGGAGAGCGTCGACAGCGTGGTGCGCGCCTACCTCGACCACGGCCTGCCGGCCGAGAAGCTGGTGGTGGGGTTCCCCGGGTTCGGGCGGGGGTGGCAGGGGGTCGAGACGGGCGCGGACGCGTCGTTCGGCCGGTTCGCCCCGGCGCCGGAGCCGGCGGAGGGCGACTACGGCGAGGGCGCGGCCTCCTACGCCGACCTGGAGCGGCGCTCGGGGCGGCGCTTCCACGACGAGTCCAGCGGCAGCCAGTGGCTGGTGAGCGGGGACGAGTGGTGGTCCTACGACACCCCGGAGGTCGTCGCCCAGAAGGCGGAGTACGTGCGGCAGCACGACCTGGGCGGGCTGATGCTCTGGAACCTCGACATGGACCCGGATGGCGAGCTGGTCCGCGCGATGGACGACCACCTGGGGTGGTGAGGTCGCCAGAGGCCGCCGGGACTTCTCGGGGAAGCGGGTGGGGCCGGGCGGGCGTGCGGACGTCCGGGGCGGTGGCCCAATGGGCGGGGGTGCGGTGAGCGGCGGCGCGGCGGGCGGCGGCGCTCTGTGCTGTTCCGCACGCGGCCGGCGGACCGGGCGCGCTTTTCGGCGGCGTCTGGGCGGGTAGTGCAGCAGGCCGGCGCCGGTCGCCCCCAGCGGCTCGGCGCCGGACAGCGACGCCAACGGTTCGAGGAGCGCTTTCCCACCCATGACAGAGCGACCGGCACAGGCAGCCACCAACGCAGCGGCCGCAGCGGCGGCGACAGAGACAGCGGCAGGAGCGGAGGCGCCGGGCGGCCCGCCGCCGTCGCCGGATCCGTCCGCGAAGCCGACACGCATCGAGCGCGCCCCGCGCCGCACCCGCCTCGGGGCGGCGCTGTGGATCCTCGGCGCCGTGCAGCTGCTCACCGCGCACCTGGCGGTGCAGGCGGCGTGGCCCGAGCCCTACAGCTGGGCCCGCAACAACGTCAGCGACCTGGGCGCCGTCTCCTGCGGGATGGGCGGCGACGCGCCCCAGGTCCGCTACGTCTGCTCGCCGCTGCACGACCTCATGAACGTGTCGTTCGCGCTGGAGGGGGTGCTGCTGACGGCGGGCGCGGCCCTGCTCACGTCGCTGTGGCCGCGCCGGGGGCGCGTCACCGCCTGGCTGGGGGGTGCGCTGCTGCTGGTGCAGGGCCTCGGCTGGATCGTCATCGGGCTGGCGCCGTCAGACACCCGGTCCGCCGTTCACGGGGTGGGCGCGCTGCTGCTGGCGGTCGGCAACGGCGGACTGATCGCGCTCGCGGCCGGAGCCTCGGGCGGCCCGCTGCGCGCCCTGCGGCTGTCGGCCCTGGTGGCGGGCGCCGTGGGACTGACGGCGAGCCTGCTGTACTCCGTGGAGGCCGATCTCGGCCTGGGCCTGGGCGGAATGGAACGCCTGTGGGTGTTCGCGGTGCTGGTATGGACCACCTACGCCGGCGCCCGCCTGCTCCTCGCCCCCACGGCCCCGCCGCCGCCCGCACAACCCCAGCAGGAGCCGTCGACCCCCTGAGCCACAGCCGGACCATCCGGAGCCGCTCAAGGCGGTGGGTGGTGGGGCGGGGCGGTGAGCGGTCCGGCCGCCATGGAGCGGCGGCTCCGTCGGGGGCGCCGAAGGCAGCGGGGGGTTGGGGTAGGCGCCGATCAGTGACCGGTGTCGGCGGCGGGGGTGGGGGCGGGACGAGTGGCGCACCGCCTGCGTGAACGGGTCGCCGCCGGTAAAGGGACCAGCGCGGCCTAGAAGCGAGAATCGGCAGATCGTCGGCGGTCGAGCGCCCGTTTGCTGCTTATGTCCCCTTTGGGGCGGGCCATGAAGGGTGGTTTTTTAAGGGAATGCCCGTTTTCCAGGGTGACGATCTTCGGTTCTCGGTCGCCCGGACGGCCGAGGATGCGAGATCGTCGCTCCCACGGCGGTTGTGTACTCATATGGTGAGACCAAAGAGGGGGTAAGCGGTTTCCGCTTCACGCCTGTGGCTTGGCCGCAGATGAGCGCGGGATCGTCGTCGTGGCGACGGTGAACCGGTTGGCTCCGGGTCCCGCGCTCAACCGCTGCGGCCGGATCACCGCATCCCGGCTGCGCCGGAATGCGGGATGAGGGCGAGGTCCTCTCCTGGCCTGCGGAATTACCCCGGGAGGGCTCACCCCTGGCGGCGGATTTCCCGTACGCCCGTCGCCGGGCGCCAGGTGCGGACCACCAGTTCGTCGCCCTCCACGGTCGTCAGCACGGCGTCGGTGAGCAGGACCCGGAACACGTGCACACCCTCCCCGACCTCTTCCTCCGGACCGAGGAGGCGGGACAGTTCCGCCTTGTCGCGCACCTCCAAGGCCAGCCCCGAGATCTTCACGTCGCCCGGCTGCATCGAGGTGTCGCCGGGCATGGCGTGCAGGGCGAAGCGCGGATCCCGCTGCAGGTCGCGCGCCTTGCGGGCGCCTGGCATGGAGCCGAACAGCATTTCGTCGCCGCGGAAGTCGACCTCGGTGCCGCTGACCCGCGGCGCTCCGTCCTTGCGGATCGTCGCGAGCACGTGGTGCCGGTGGGCGCGGAACGCCGCGCCCACCACGCCCGAGAAGTCCGGGTCCGCCCCGACGAACTCGCCCCAGGTGGCCGCGCTGTCGGGCCCCGGGCGGAGGTCGTCGGTGGTACCGGTGGCGCGGGCGGTGGGGCCGGTCGGGGACGCCGCCTGGGCGGGCACGCCGGTGGACGCGTTGGGGTCGGAAGTGGTCGCCATGCCACCAGTCTGCGGCCGGTACCTGCCATCTGCTGTCAGGTGGAAAACGGCGGCGCGCCCCGGCCGGTGACGCCTCCGCCTTCCACCTCCGCCCCGGCCTCCGCCCTCCGCCTCGGCCTCCGCCCGGCCGTTGCCGTACCACCGCCCCGCGAGGCTCCCATCGGCCATGCCCGCGCCCAAGGACGCGTGCCTTACCGCCACCCCCGGCGCCGCCGTCATGCCGCCGCGGCTGCGTCCCCGCCCCCGCCCCCATCCCCGTTCCGTCGCGAATCGTCGGCACGCATGTGTTGTCACTCACGGCACGGAGCGCCACGCTGGGGACATGCCCGAAATGATCTCCCCAGCGACTCCGCACGACGACATCGACCTCGACGGCTTCGAGCGCGCGCTGCGCCGCGACGTATCGGGGACGGTGGCCTTCGACGCGGGTACGCGGGCCCTCTACACCGCCGACGCCTCCAACTACCGGCACGTCCCCCTGGGGGTCGTCCGGCCGCGGACCGTGGACGACGTCGTCGCCGCCGTCGCGGCCTGCTCGGCCTACGGCGTGCCGCTGACCACGCGCGGCGGCGGCACGAGCATCGCCGGCAACTCCATCGGCCCCGGCCTGGTCGTGGACACCTCCCGCTACCTGACGGCGATCGAGGAGGTCGACCCGCGCACCCGCACCGCCCGCGTCCAGCCCGGCGTCGTCCTGGACCACCTCCGCGCGGCCGCGGCGCCCCACGGGCTGACGTTCGGCCCCGACCCCTCCACCCACAGCAGGTGCACGCTGGGCGGGATGATCGGCAACAACTCCTGCGGCTCCCACTCGGTGGCGTGGGGCACCACGGCCGACAACGTGGAGTCGCTGGACGTGCTGCTGCACGACGGCACGCGCATGACGGTCGGCGCGACCGGCCGCGACGACCTGCTCCGGCTGGCGGCGCAGCCCACGCGCGAGGGCCAGGTCTACGCGGCCCTGCGCGATCTGGTCGACACCTACATGGGCGACCTGCGGACCGGGATGCCCCGCCTCCGGCGCCGCGTCTCCGGCTACTCCCTGGACCGCCTGCTGCCGGAGAACGGCGGCCACCTCGCCCGCGCGCTCACCGGCACCGAGGGCACGTGCGTGACCGTGCTGGGCGCCACGGTCAAACTGGTGGAGGCGCCGGCGGCCCGGATCCTCGTGGTGCTGGGCTACCCCGACGCCCCGGCCGCCGCCGACGCCGTGCCCGAACTGCTGGGGCACGAGCCGCTCACCGTCGAGGGCCTCAACGAGCACCTGCTGGCCAGCGTGCGGCGCCCGGGCGCGCGCACCCCGCTGCCCGAGGGCGGCGCCTGGCTGATGGTGGAGGTCGGCGGCGCCTCCGCCGACGAGGCCGCCGAAAAGGGCCGGGCCATGCTGCGCGGCCTCACCGGCGCGGCCCGCCCGGTGGACTCCGCGGTGGTCACCGACCCCGCCCACATGCGGGCGCTGTGGCGCATCCGCGAGGAGGGGTCGGGCCTGGCCACCCGGGCGCCCGACGGCACCGAGGCGTGGCCGGGCTGGGAGGACGCGGCCGTGCCCCCGGAGAACCTGGGCTCCTACCTGCGGGCCTACGACCGGCTCATGGCCGACCACGGGTATCGGGGCGTCGTCTACGGGCACTTCGGCGAGGGCTGCCTGCACGTGCGCGTCGACTTCGACCTGGCGGGCGAGCAGGGGAGGCGCCGCTTCCGCGCGTTCATGGAGGAGGCCGCCGACCTGGTCGCCGCGCACGGCGGGTCGGTGTCGGGGGAGCACGGCGACGGCCAGGCGCGCTCGGAGCTGCTGCCCCGGATGTACGGCGAGCGGCTGATGCGCGCGTTCGGCGAGTTCAAGGCGATCTGGGACCCGCGCAACCTGATGAACCCGGGCAACATCGTCGACCCCCGCCCCCTGGACGCCGACCTGCGCGTGGCCACGGTGACGCGGGGGCCACTGACCGTCCTGGCCTACCCCGACGACCAGGGCGACTTCGCGCGGGCGATGCGCCGGTGCGTGGGCGTGGGCAAGTGCCGCCGCCACGAGGGGCCGGGGGTGATGTGCCCGAGCTACATGGTCACCAAGGAGGAGCGCCACTCCACGCGCGGGCGCGCCCGCATGCTGTTCGAGATGGTCAACGGCGAGGTCATCACCGACGGGTGGGACTCGGAGGAGGTGCGCGACAGCCTCGACCTGTGCCTGTCCTGCAAGGGGTGCCGCAGCGACTGCCCGGTCAACGTCGACATGGCGGCCTACAAGGCGGAGTTCCTGCACCACCACTACCGGCGGCGGGTGCGCCCGGCCTCGCACTACTCGATGGGGTGGCTGCCGCTGTGGGCGCGGCTGGCGGCGCTGGCCCCGGCCGAGGTCAACCGGGCTGGCGCGGCGCGCGGGCTGGGCGACCTCGTCAAGCGGATCGGGGGGATCGCGCCGCAGCGCTCCATCCCGGAGTTCGCCAAGACCACCTTCACCCGCTGGTTCCGCCGCCGGGAGCGGGGGAAGGCGGCGGGCGGCGCGGCGGCGCGGACGCCGGCCGGGCGCGCGCGGGGGCGCGGAGCGGGCGCCGAGCGGGGCTCGGTGGTCCTGTGGCCCGACACCTTCGGCAACTACCTCAACCCGCGCGTCCCGGCGGCGGCGGTGCGGGTGCTGGAGGACGCCGGGTTCCGCGTCGTCCTGCCGCGGGGCCAGGTGTGTTGCGGACTGACGTGGGTGTCGACCGGGCAGCTCGACGTCGCCAAGGCGGTCATGCGCCGCTCGCTGCGCGCGCTGGCCCCGCACGTGGCGGCGGGGACGCCGGTGGTGGGCCTGGAGCCCAGCTGCACGGCGGCACTGCGCTCGGACCTGGTGGAACTGCTGCCGGGCGCGCCGAGTGAGCGCGTGGCGAAGTCGGTGTACACACTGGCGGAGTTCCTCAACGCGTTCGCCCCTGACTGGGAGCCGCCGCGCCTGGACGCCGGCGCCATCAGCCAGGTGCACTGCCACCAGCACGCCGTGATCGGCTTCGACGCCGACCGCGCGCTGATGGAGCGCGCCGGGATCGACACCGAGGTGCTGGACTCGGGCTGCTGCGGCCTGGCCGGGAACTTCGGGTTCGAGGCCGACCACTACGAGGTCTCCAAGGCGGTGGGGGAGCGGGTGCTGCTCCCGGCCGTCCGCGAGGCGGCGCCGGAGACGATGATCCTGGCCGACGGGTTCAGCTGCCGCACGCAGATCGACCAGGAGACCGACCGCCCGGCCGTCCACCTGGCCGAGGCCCTGGCGGAGGGGATCGCCCGGCGCGACCGCGAGGGCCGGAAGGGCCGGAAGGGCCGGAAGGGGGGCCGAGGGGAGGGCTGAAGGAGAGGTCGGCAGCGCGGCGTGGCGCGGTGAGGGAGGGCGCACGGGAACGGTGCGTTCGGCGTACGCGGTGAGGGCGCCGCCGGGGCGCCCTCCCGCGCGCCGCTGCAGTCCGTGGCCGCGCGTTCCGGAGGCGGCCGCCCGACCGCCCGACCGTGCGACCGCGGCGCGGCGGCGGAGGGCTACACGCCCATCTGATCCCGCAGCGCCGCCAGCGCGGGGGCGACCCGGGCCGCGACGCGCGGGTCCTGGGGGTCCACGCCCTCGTCCATGTGCACCTGCCAGGTGACGTCCGAGCCGCCCGGCGGCCGCCGCGCCACCAGCCGGAAGCCGCGCCCGGCGGTGGCCGGCGCGGAGCCGGCGCCGGGGTCGGGGTCGGCACCCGTGCCGGTGTCGTCGGCGGCGGCGCCCAGCGGCACGTGGCGGCTGACGAGGATGGTCGCGGTCACCCGCTCGTAGACGACCTCCGCGAGCCGTCCGGGGTCGGCGACCGCGAACCGGTGCTCGCCCCGGCCCTCCTCGACGAACGCGAACGCGTCCTCGGTCCACCGGGCGCGGTCGACGTGCTCCCAGGGCACGGCGCGGCCGTCGGGCAGGTGCAGCGCGCGGTCGGTGGCCACCAGGGTGCCCTCGGCCGCGCCGGTGTGGGCGAGCACGCGTTCGCCGCGTGCCAGCCGCACCCGGGCGCGGACCTCGGCGGGCAGCGCGGCGCGGCCGGGGAGGCGCATGGGTGTCAGCGGCCCTTCCCGGGGACGTCGGGCCCGGCGCCGTTGAGCTTGCTGTCGCTCGACCCGCTGGTGGGCATGCCCTCGACCACGGTGGGGTCGAGTTCGTCGGCCTCGTCCTCGGTGGGCCGGGCCAGGAAGTCCTTCAGCGACGTGACCGGCAGCCGTTCGCTGATGCGGTGGTAGGCGGCCTTTCCGGCCCCCGCGACCTGGGCGCCCACCACTCCGGCGGTCTCCTGCACCGCGGGACTGTCGACCACACTGCGCGCGAGGCGCACGATCTGCTCGTAACGGGCCTTGCCGGCCTTGGCCCCGAGGACGTACCCCACGGCGAGTCCGGCGACGAACGTGATCCGGTAACGCATAGCTGCCTCTCCGGTCGACGGTGCTGCCGTCAGCGACGTTACCCCGTGCCAGCGGAAAAACCTGTCACGAGCACGTCCGGGCATGCGCTAGTCTATTTCCTGTCGCCACGGGGGCAACGGACCCCCGATCCCCGAGGCGCCGAGCAACCATCCCGCGTAGCTCAATTGGCAGAGCAGCCGGCTGTTAACCGGCAGGTTACTGGTTCGAGTCCAGTCGCGGGAGCACAAGCGGAAGTCCGCCTTATCGGCGGACTTCTTTTGTTTTTCGCAGGTTTCTCAGCGGTTTACCCCGGTCCGCATGTGCGCGCCCATGTGCGGGTTCCCGGCTTCCCGGTATTCCGTCGGCGATTGTGCGGTCATCGCACATATGGAGGACCTGAGTTGGGAGCGCATCGGGGAGCGCGTGCGTGCGAGCAGAGCCGCCGCGGGGCTGTCCCAGCAGGCTCTGGCGGACGCCGTGGGCCTGGAGCGCAGCATGGTCTCCAAGCTGGAGAGCGGTGACCGCCGCATCGACGCGGTGGAGCTGACCCGCATCGCGCGTGCCGTGGGGGTGCCGGTGTCGCACTTCCCCAATCCGCTTCCCGAGGTGGTCTCCCGTCGGGCGGCCATCGCCGGCAGCGAGGAGGTCGGCGACAGCGGGGCCGCGCGCAGCGCCTACGCGACCGAGGTCCGCCTGTCGGAGTGGCTGCGGGCGGTGTCCGCTCCGGGCGACGAGGTGCGCCGGCTCCGCGCCCGCACGCCCACCGACGCGGAGTTCCGGGACGCGGTCGGATGGAAGCCGCAGCCGGACCTGTCGTCGGTGCTGGTCCCGCCCCGCTACTCCTCCGCCGTGGTGGCGGCACTGGGGGCACGTGCGATCACCCCTGCCCGAGCGGTGGAGACGCTGCGAGGCCAGGTCTCCGCCGAACAGCTCACCGGGGAAGCGGCGGAGTGACCCTCCCACCGGAACGACTCCGGCGGCCCCGCCCCTTCGGGGCGGGGCTTTGGCGGTGACCGGCGCGGGTCAGCAGCACGTCCGGGTGGTGTGGGCGGCCGGGGCGGCGGTCGTGGGGGATTCCTCGTCGGTGGCGATCCGGCCGCGGATCATGGACTCCATGACCTCCATGAAGCGGCGGGTCCGGGTGCCGCCGATGATGAACGGGTTCTCCGACGCGTCGGCGCGGAGCTGCTCCATGCGGGCCACGCCGTAGTCCGCGCCGGGGTGGTTGTTCAGTTCGGCGACCACGCCCGCCGCGCGCATCCGCGCGGCGAAGGAGCGCACCGACGACAGGTAGATCCGCTTGTCCGCGGTCGCGGACGGCGGGTTGGTGCCGCCCCACAGCATCGTGGTGTGGCGGGTGCCCCTCCACAGCGCCGGGAAGACCGGGGAGACCGTTCCCGGCGTGTGCCCGGGGGTGTGGTGGAGGGTGATCGTGGTGTCTCCCACCGTCAGCCGCTGGCCGTCGTGGATCTCCAGGTCGCGGACCGGGGCGTTGGGCGGGGCGTCGGCGGCGATGAAGTCCCAGTCGGCCGGGGACATCATGACCCGCGCGCCGTACCGGTCGGCCAGGTACTGGGCGCCGCCGAAGTGGTCGTAGTGGGCCTGGGTGACGACCACGTGCGTGATCCTCTCCGGGTCCACGCCCACCGCGCGCAGGCCCGGCAGGAGGACCTGCTCGGCCTCCTCCGGCGAGCTGAGCGCGTCGAGGAGCACGACCCCCGCCGACGTGGTGATAGCCGCGGCCGAGACCATCTTGGTGTTGACCATCGCGACGTTGTCGAACACCCGGATCGGCGCGGGCGCCTGCCCCGGCGGGAACACGGCGTCGGGCGACAGCGCCTTGATGAGGGCCAGCGAGACCGGGTCGTCGCCGGCCAGGCGGGCCGCGCGGTCGTAGTGGCGCTGGGCGTCGCCGGACGCGGTGGCCTGCGTGGTGGTCGCGGCGGCGCGGCCGCCGGTCGCGGCCCCCACGGCGCCCACCGCCACGGGCAGCAGGGCGGCGGCGACCAGCAGCGAGCGGCGGGAGGTCGCGGCGGAAGGATCGGAGGCGGAGGCGCGGGAGTGGGAGCGGAAGGGGCGGCCGGAGGGGTCGGCGGACATGGGCGTTACCTGCTTTCAGGTGCGCGGACAGGACGGGAAAGGCCCGATGGCGCCCTCGGGTGAACGTCGACGCCGCTCAGCACACCAGAGCGGTTCATGCCTGTCCAATACGGAAGTGGCCGCTAACCGCCGGGTCGGGTATCAGCGCTGGTCGGTCGGCCCGACCGTCGGCGCTCCGCCGGTGCGGGATGGCATGCTGGCGCCATGACGAGGCTGAGCGCGGGGCTGCTGCTCCACCGGGGCGGGGGCGAGGACGGGCTGGAGGTCCTGCTCGCCCACATGGGCGGGCCCTTCTGGGCGAAGAAGGACGAGCGGGCGTGGTCGGTGCCCAAGGGGGAGTACGCCGAGGGCGAGGCACCCCTGACGGCGGCCTACCGGGAGTTCGCCGAGGAGATGGGCCGGCCCGCGCCCGAGGGCGAGGTGGTCGACCTCGGGCACGTGCGGCAGTCGGGCAAGGTCGTCACCTGCTTCGCCCTGGCGGCCGACTTCGACGCCGCCGACATCTCCAGCAACACCTTCACCCTGGAGTGGCCGCCCCGCTCGGGGCGGACGGCGGAGTTCCCCGAGGTCGACCGGGCGGAGTGGTTCGGGCTGGAGGCGGCGCGGGTGAAGCTGGTGAAGGGGCAGGTGCCGTTCCTCGACCGGCTGGTGGAGGCGGTGCGCGGCTGAGCCGGGAGAGGGGCCGCGAACAGGGGGAGGAGCCGGAGGCGGGGTGGGGAGCGGGTGCACGAGCAGGGGCGGTGAGAGGCCGGGACCCGGATCGGCATCCGGGAGAGGGGGTCGGGGGCCGGCCGCATTCGGGGATGGTTCCGGGGGGCGGTACCGGCCGCGGGGTGACCGGGACTCCGCCTCCCCCGTGCCTACAGGGGCTTGACGGCGACTCCGCCGATGATGAGCCGCATGTTACGGGCCGGCATGAGGTAGGAGCCGGGAACCTTGGCGCTGGGCGGCAGCGGGCGCCAGTTGTTGAGCGGGACCAGCCCGGGCTCCACCAGCGGCCAGTCGCCGAAGTAGGCGCGGATCACCTCGGTTCCGCGCCAGCGGCCCGCCTTCAGCTTGGCCATGAACGCCACCTCCAGGCGGCGGGCGTGGTCGGCGTCCTCGGGGAACTCCGCGTCGTCGGGGCGGCAGAAGTGGCTGATGACAAGACACGAGCCCGGACACAGCGCCGCGCACAGGCGCCGGGTGAGCCCGCCGGGGTCCTGGTGGTCCTCGATGTGGTGCAGGATCCCGCCGAGCATGAGGGCGACCGGCTTGCCGAGGTCGATCAGGCCGGTGCGCTCGGCCTCCTTGAGGATCTTCTCGGGCTCGGTGAGGTCCTCGGCGAGGACGGTGGTGGTGGCGTTGTCGGTGAGCAGCGCCCGCGCGTGGGCCTGCACGATCGGGTCCTTGTCGATGTAGACCACGCGGGCGTCGCGGATGGACTCGTGGGCGATCTCGTGGACGTTGCCGTCGGTGGGCAGGCCCGAGCCGATGTCCAGGAACTGGCGCATGCCGCGCTCGGCCGCCAGGTAGCGTGTGGCGCGCTGGACGAAGGCGCGGTTGCCCAGGGCGAGTTCGGTGACGCCGGGAACGACGTCCTCGGCGTAGTTGGCCATCTCGCGGTCGACCGGGAAGTGGTCCTTGCCGCCCAGGTAGTAGGAGTACACCCGCGCGATGCTCGGCTTGGTGGTGTCGATGGTGGGCTGGCGGGGGCTGTACTGCCGACTGGCGTTCTTCATGAACGCGCCGGCACGCTGAGCGTAGGGGTCGGAAGCAGGCATGGCGTCGCTGTCCTCTTCGGGGGGTTGAAGCAGGCAGGTCGTCGATAACCTCGGAGTCTATGCCTGTCGCCTCGCGAGGGTTACGGATTCGCCCCGCTCCGTGATCGTTTTGGCGCGCACCCCCACGTCAGCGCCCGGGGCCGAAGATGTCCGCATCCGGCCGCCCGGTGCTGGTGGGGAACGGGGGGCGCGCTGACCGGCGCTCGGATTCGGTCCGCGGCCGTCCTGGCCGGCAGATGGCGCGACCCGTGAGCTGCGGCAACAACGGCCGCGCGCGCCTTGGTTGTCTCGCCATATGAGATGGATGAGCTGCGGAGGCGACGATCCCGCATCCACGGCCGCCCGTCCGGTCGAAACCCGCAGATCGTCGTTCTTGAAAACGGGCGTTTGCCTCAGAATGGCCTTGCGAGTCGGACTGGCGTCTCACATGGTGGACAACGAGGCGTTGTGGGTGCTGTTGGTCGGCCCATGTGCAACCCCGAAGCGGACATAAGGGGCAAACGGCTGCCGGTTAGGCAGACGATCTGCGGATTCTCGCCAGTCGGCAGCGCGCGGCGCGCGGATCGGCTAACACGCGGCCACCCAGCCCGCAGCAGTGGTGCCCGGCCCGAGTGTCGCAACGGCGGCCCTCGCCGCCGACACCGATTTCCGCCTGCCCGCACCCCCTGCTGCCTTCGGTGCTCCCTTCGGGGGCCGTAGCCGGACGAAGGCCGAGCCGGTGATCGCCCGGCGCAGGCTCGCGCTGCCTTTGGCGCCCTCGTTGCGGCCTTGGGCTGAGGGCAGGGTGCGGTGGCCGCTCTGCCCCGCCATGCGCTGTCCTCGGTGCCTCGTCGCAACCGCGACCATCCGCTACGGTCCCGGTCTCCGCTTGCCCCGGGCTCCCGCTGCCTTTGGCGCCCCGTCGCGGCCTCAGCCCGACGAGGGGCGACGCTGGTCGCCCCGCGCGGCTTCCGCCGCCCTGGGGCCCTGCTCGGGCCCGGTGCGCCGACACGGGGGCGCGGCGGCCACGGTTGCGGCACTCCGGCGCGGGGCCGTGTCGGCGCACGGCGGGCTAGCCGATCGACCGGCCCGCGTAGTCGGGAGCGGGCTCGACCAGTGCGGACAGGCGATCGGCGACCTCGGGCGGGAACGGCACGGCCGAACCCGCGGCCTGGTCGACGTGGAGGGCCATCAGCTCCTCGGTGGCGCGCAGGTCGCCCTCCAGGAGCATCTCGTGGCAGAACCGGACCTTCTTCGCGCCCACCGAGAGGACGCGGGTGCGGACCTCGACCTCGGTGCCGGCGCCGACCTCCCGCAGGTAGCGGACGTGCGCCTCGACCGTGTAGAGCGACCGGCCGGTGGCCTCGCGGTAGGCGGGGCCCAGCCCCACCCGCTCCATCAGCGCGTCGGTGGCGAAGCCGAACACCAGGACGTAGTACGCCTCGCTGAGGTGGCCGTTGTAGTCGATCCACTCGGGGCGGACGGGCTGGCGGAACAGCACGGCCCCGGCCCCGGTCCCCGGTTCCGCCGTCACGCCCGCGCCTCCTGCGCCTCTCGCGCCTCCTCGGCCTCCACCTCCGCCAGGGCGCGCATGACCGCGATCAGCCGGCGGTCGCGCTGGGCGATCAGTTCGGCGTTGCTGCGCCCGGCCGCCACCTCGTCGGTCTCGCGGACCATCGCGTCGCGCAGCGCGGGCGTCAGCTCCGGCGACTCCAGGCGGGTCCACGGCGACTTCAGCGACGGGCCGAAGTGGTCGAGCATGTGCGCCATCCCGCCCTCGCCCCCGGCCAGGTGGAAGGTTAGGCACGGGCCGAAGAACGCCCACCGCAGCCCCGGCCCCGCCGTCATGGCCAGATCGATCTGCTCCACCGTGGCCTCGCCGTTGGCCACCATGTGCAGCGCCTCCCGCCAGGCGGCCTCCTGGATGCGGTTGCCGATGAACCCCGGCAGCTCCCGGTCCATGGTGATGACCGACTTTCCCGCCGCACGGTAGAACTCCGACGCCCACTCCACCGCCCACGCGTCCGTGGCCGTGCCGCCGACCACCTCCACCAGCGGTACCAGGTAGGGCGGGTTGAACGGATGGCCCACCACGAGCCGCCCCGGCCGCGCCGCCCGCACCTGCATCTCGGTCATGGAGTAGCCCGAGGTCGAGGACCCGATGACGACGTGCTCGGGCGCCGCCGCGTCGATCTCGGCGAGCAGCTCCACCTTCAGCTCCAGCCGCTCCGGCGCGCTCTCCTGCACGAAGTCCGCTCCGGCCACCGCCTCGGCCAGCGTGGGCGCCACGGTCAGGTTGGCCACCGAGGCGCCCTCGGCCAGGCCCAGGCGCGTCAGCGCCGGCCAGGCGGAGTCCACCAGGTCGCGCAGCCGGCGCTCGGCGTCAGGCGCCGGGTCCCAGGCGGTGACCCGGTAGCCGCGCGCCAGGAAGTGCGCCACCCAGCCGCCGCCGATCACGCCCGCCCCCACGCAGGCGACGGTGCGCACGGCCTCCGGCGAAACGGCGCCGGCCGGGCGGGCGGACGCGGTGGCGGGCGCGCCGCCGGGTCCGGGACGGGCGGGCTGCTGGTCGGGTGTTGTCACGGTGGTCCCCCTCCGGGTGTCGGCGGCGTGCGGTTGCGCGGCGCGGGTCAGCGGGCGCTGCGCAGCTTGAGCTTGGCGCGGGTCTCCTCGGGCGTGGCCACGCGGGCGCCGAGGGACTCGATGATCCCGACCGCCTTCTCCACGAGCTGGGCGTTGGTGGCCTTCACCCCGCGGCTCAGGTACAGGTTGTCCTCCAGGCCGACCCGGGCGTGCCCGCCGAGCAGGATCGACTGCGCCACCCACGGCATCTGCATGCGCCCGATCGCGAAGCTCGCCCACTGCGCGCCCTCGGGCAGCAGCCGCACCATCGACTGCAGCACGCCGGGGTCGGCCGGGGCGCCGTAGGGGATTCCGGTGCACAGCTGGAACAGCGCCGGGTCGTCGATCAGCCCCTCGGCGTACATCTGCTTGGCGAACCACAGCTGCCCGGTGTCGAAGATCTCCAGCTCCGGGCGCACCCCCAGCTCCTGGATGCGCTTTGCGCCCGCGCGCAGCATGTCGGGGGTGGAGACGTAGACCAGGCTGCCGTCGCCGAAGTTGAGGCTGCCGCAGTCCAGCGTGCAGATGTCGGGCAGCAGCTCCTCAACGTGCGGCAGCCGGTCCAGGCCGTTGACCAGGTCGGTGCCCTCGCCGAACGCCAGCGGGTCGTCCTGGCCGATGACCAGGTCCCCGCCCATGCCCGCCGTCAGGTTGATGACGATGTCCACCCCGGTCTCCTTGATGCGCTCCACCACCTCGCGGTAGAGGGCGTTGTCGCGGGAGGGCGCGCCGGTCTCGGGGTCGCGGACGTGGATGTGCACCGCGCTGGCGCCGGCCTCGGCGGCGGCCACCGCCGACTCCGCGATCTGCTTGGGGGTCACCGGCACGTGCTCGCTCTTGCGGACGGTGTCGCCCGCGCCGGTCAGCGCCGCGGTCAGGATGACGTCGGTGTTCATGGTCTCGTTCACGGCTGGGTGCCTCCTTCGATGGCGGTGGCGACGAACTCGCGCAGGGTCTCGCGCATGGCCTCGACCGTGCGGCCGGGCCGCCCGGTCATGACCTGGATGCCCAGGCCGTCGATGAGCGCGGTCAGCCGCATCGTCATGGCCTCGACGTCGAACTCGCGGAACTGGCCCGCCTCGATCCCCTCGCGCAGGGTGCGCGCGATGGTGTCGTGCCAGCGCTGGTAGTGGGCCGCGTGCAGGTCGCGCAGCTGCGGGTTGAGGGCGGACTCCGTCCAGACCTGGAGCCAGATCGACCACTCCCGGCGCAGCAGCCCGGGGTAGGGCAGCTGCAGCTCGATCAGCCGGTACAGCCGCGTCCGCGCGCAGGGCACCGTGTGCAGCACCGCCACCTGGCGGTCGAACGCCTGCTTGGCGGCCGAGCGCAGGGCCTCGTCGAGCAGGTCGCGCAGGGCGGGGAAGTGGTAGTGGATGGTGGCGCTGGAGGTGCCGCAGGCGCGCGCGATGTCGACCGTGCGCACGCTGTGGTAGCCGTGCACCGCGATGAGGCGGTGGGCGGCCTCGATGATCTGGCGGCGGCGCTCGGCCCCTGCGGCCCGTTCGGTACCCCGCTCGGCGGCCGGCACGGGGGAGCGGTCCCTGGGCGGGACGGCCACGACGGTGGCCGCGTCGTCGCTGCCGTGCAGCAGCCAGTTGACGGTGACCCCGGCGACCTCGGCGATACGGATCAGCTCATCGGCCGCCAGGCGCCGCGTGCCCTTCAGCGACTTCGACAGTTTGGAGGGCTCCAGGCCGAGGAGGTCGGCGAACTCCCGCTGGGAGCGCCCCGAGCGCACGATCAGCTCGCGGACCCGCTGCCGCAGGCCCGCAAGGGGGTCGGGGGCGGCGCCCGCCCCGCTCGTCGCGCTCACGGTTGGCGACCGTACCAGGGCGCTGGCGAAAATCGCAACGACGCATGCGCTCTGACACGGCTTATCGCAACGAGCCTGACTCGATGATCAGTCGTCGGCGGTACCTCGCAACGCGGTGGCCTGTCGCGACGCGCCGCCCCGCCGCCCGCCGCGCCCGCCTGCGCCCCGGACAGCGCGCACAGCAGACGGCGCGGTCGCGCGGGCCCCGGTCCCCCTGCCCGCGCGGCCGCGCCGCCCCGCCCCGCCTGGCCCGCCTCAGACCGCGGGCAGACCCGTGTAGTTCTCCGCGAGCGCCGCGGCCGCCGGCTCGCAGGCGGCGATGTGCTCCAGGTGGGAGATCTGCAGCCGGCGGTCGAACTCCGAGCCCTCCGGGTCCAGGTGCAGCAGCGTGGTCATCCAGTAGGAGAAGTGCTCGGCCCGCCACACCCGCCGCAGCGCGGTCGCCGAGTAGGCGTCCAGCCCGGCGGCGTCGCCCTTGGCGAACCACGCGCGCAGCCCTTCGGCCAGCAGCAGCACGTCGCGCATCGCCAGGTTGAGCCCCTTGGCGCCGGTGGGCGGCACGATGTGCGCGGCGTCGCCGGCCAGGAACAGCCGCCCGTGGCGCATCGGCTCGGTCACGAAGCTGCGCATCGGCGTGATGCCCTTGTCGGTGATGGGCCCCTGGCCCAGCGTCCACCCGCCGTCGCGTAGCGCGAACCGGGCGGCCAGCTCCGACCAGATGCGGTCGTCGGACCACTCCGCGGGGTCGGTGCCGGCCGGGACCTGGAGGTAGAGCCGGCTGACCGTCTCCGAGCGCATGCTGTGCAGCGCGAACCCGCGGTCGCTGTGGGCGTAGATCAGTTCGTCGCAGGAGGGCGCGACATCGGCGAGGATCCCCAGCCAGGCGAAGGGGTAGACCTTCTCGAAGGTCCGCACCACGGCGGCGGGCAGGCTGGCCCGGCCGATGCCGTGGAAGCCGTCGCAGGCCACCACGTAGTCGCACTCCAGTACCTCCTCGGCGCCGCCGTGGGTGAACCGGATCCGGGGCCGCTCGGTCTCCGCGCCCTCGATCGCCGTGGCCTCGGCCTCGAACAGGACCTGCCCGCCGTCGGCCAGGCGGCGCGCGATGAGGTCCTTGACGATCTCGGTCTGCGCCCAGATCAGCACATTGCGTCCGCCGGTCAGCGCGGGGAAGTCGACGCGGTGGCCGCGCCCGTCGAAGCGCAGCTCGATGCCCTCGTGCACGAACCCCTCGCGGTCCATTCGCTCGCCCAGCCCGGTGGCGCGCAGCGCCTCGGCCACGCCGTGCTCGACGACGCCGGCGCGCTGGCGGCGCTCGCAGTAGGCGCGGTCGCGCCGCTCCAGGACGACCGACTCGATCCCGTGCAGGTGCAGCAGGTGCGAGAGGAACAGGCCGGCGGGGCCGGCTCCGACAATGCCGACGGGGGTACGCATAACCGGGTCCGCGGCGCCGGGCGCCGCTTGCCTCCCTTGCAGAGGTGAAGTGGGTGGGGGTCGACGCCGGGGCCGCGCGGCGCGGCCCCGGAGGCTCAGCGGGCGGTGCCCTCCGCCGGCGCGGGGGCGCCCTCGGACAGGACGCGCTGGGCGATCCCGAACGCCTTGTTGGCGGCGGGCACGCCGCAGTAGACCGCCGCCTGGAGGAACACCTCGGCGATCTCCTCGGCGGTCAGGCCGTTGCGCACGGCCGCGCGCACGTGCATGGCCAACTCGTCCCAGTGGCCCTTGGCCGTCAGCGCGGTCAGCACCATGCAGCTGCGGGTGCGCCGGTCCAGGCCCGGCCGGGTCCAGATCTCGCCCCAGGCGTAGCGGGTGATCAGGTCCTGGAACGGTTCGGTGAAGGGGGTCGTTGCGGCCTCGGCGCGGTCGACGTGGGCGTCGCCCAGCACCTCGCGGCGCACGGCCATGCCCTCGGCCCGGCGGGCGGTGTCGTCGCCCACGGTCATCGTGCCTCCTCGGTCTCGGCGCCCGCGCCGGCGGCGCCGGGCAGGGCGGCGCCGCCGAAGTGGGCGAGCAGCAGGTCGTTGAGCTGTGCCGCGCACTCCCAGCTCGCCAGGTGGGCGCCGGGCAGCGCGCGCAGGTGCGCGCCGGGGATCCGCTCGGCGATCGCCCGCGCGTGCTCGGGCGGCATGGCGGGGTCGGCGGAGCCGCCCACCACCAGGGTCGGCGCGGTGATGTGCGGCAGGTCGCCGCGCAGGTCCATGTGCTCGATCGCGGCGCAGCAGCCGGCGTAGCCCTCGGCGGGGGTGGCCGCGACCATCTCCCGCATCCACCGCGCGGTCCCGGGCTCGCGCTCGGCGTAGCCGGGGGTGATCCAGCGGTCCACGACCGCATCGGCGATCGCGCCCACGCCCGACTCCCGAACGGTCGCCGCCCGCGCGGCCCAGTCCTGCGGCCGCATCCGCGCCGACGTGCACACCAGCGCCAGCCGGTCGATCCGCTCGGGGGCGTGGGCGGCCAGCCACATGCCGGTCATGCCGCCCAGCGACACCCCGGCGAAGTGGGCGCGCTCGGCGCCCAGGCGGTCCAGCAGCCGCAGGACGTCGCCGCCGAGGTCGGCCAGCCGGTAGGGGCCGGGCGGCACCGGCGAGCCGCCGTGGCCCCGGGTGTCGTAGCGCACCACCCGGTAGCGCGCGGCCAGCGCCGCGGCCTGCGGCTCCCACATCGCCAGCGTGCTGCCCAGCGAACCCGACAGCACCACCAGCGGTGCGTCGGGCGGGCCCTCGGCCACGTGGTGCACCTCGACGGTCTCGGTGTTCACGCTCTCCCATCCCTCCTCGGCGAATCGTGGCCGGTGCGCCGGGCCCGCGCGGCGGCGCGCCGGCGGTGGGCCGCCAGCGCGCGGTCGACCAGCGGCCGGGCGGACCCCAGGTAGCCGGCCGGGTCCAGCAGTTCGGCGATGCGCTCCGGGCCGCGGCGGCCCGCCAGGCGCTCGGTGAGCACCTCCTCCAGCGCGCGGCCGGCGGCCACCGCCTCGGCGCAGGCGTCCTGGACGAATCGGTGGGCCTGGGCGCGGCCCAGCTCCCCGGCGAGGTCGGTGGTGACCCGCTCGGCCAGCGGGAACCCGCCCGCGGCGTCGAGGTTGGCGCGCATCGCCTCGGAACGGACCTCCAGCCGCTCCAGCGACGTGCGCAGCCACGCCACCGCCGAGCCGGTGGTGCGCAGCAGGTCGGTGAGCGCCGGCCACTCGGCGTGCCAGGGCCCGGCGGCCCGCTGGTGCTGCTGGGCCTGGGCGCCCAGCAGGGTCGCGGCCAGACCGGGGGCGCGCTGGGCGCACGCCGCCGCCTGCACGGCCGCGATGGGGTTGCGCTTGTGCGGCAGGGTGGAGGAGCCGCCCGTGCCGGGGCCGCCGGCCTCGACCACCTCGCCGACCTCGGTCTGGGCCAGCAGCGCGATGTCGCCGGCCGGCTTGGCCACCGCGCCGCACACCCGCGCCAGGGCGCCGGCGAGTTCGGCGATCCGGCCGCGCTCGGTGTGCCAGGGCAGGCCGGGTTCTGCCAGCCCGGTCTCGGCGGCGAACGCCGACACCGCGGCCAGGCCGTCGCGGCCCAGCGACGCCAGCGTGCCGGCCGCGCCGCCGAGCTGGGCGGCGGCGCGGTGCTCCAGGACGTGCTCCAGGGCCGCCGCCGCCTCCTCCAGTCCCGCCAGCCACGTGGCCGCCACCAGCCCGAAGGTGGTGGGCAGCGCCTGCTGGAGCAGGGTGCGCCCGGCCATCACCGTGGCGCGGTGCTCCTCGGCCAGGGCGGCCAGCGCCGCGGCGGCCGCGGCGGCGTCGGCGGCGATGACCGCGCCCGCGCGGCGGGCCACCAGCATCGCGGCGGTGTCCATGATGTCCTGGCTGGTGGCGCCCTGGTGGATGTGCCGGGCGGCCTCGCCCCCGACCATGCGGGTCAGCTCGGCCACCAGCGGTACCACCGGGTTGCCCGCGCCGGGGGCGGCGGCCCCCAGCGCGGCGGTGTCGAACCGGTCGGGGTCGCAGGCGGCCGTGATCGCCTCGGCGTGCTCGGGCGCCACCAGCCCGATGCGGGCGTGGGCGCGCGCCAGCGCCGCCTCGGCGTCCAGCAGGGCGCGCAGCCACGCCCGGTCGCCGGTCTCCCGGGCGATCGGCCCGGCGGCGAAGACCCCGCCGAACAGGCCGCCCGCCGCCGCGTCCGCGCCGGTCACCGCGCCACCCCCGCTTCCGTGGCCTCACACATCGAAGAAGACCGTCTCATCCTCTCCCTGGAGGCGGATGTCGAAGCGGTAGCCGTCCTCGGCGGGTCGCGCCACCAGGGTGGCGCGCTCGGGCTCGGGCACGCTCGACAGCACCGGGTCGGCGGCGTTGGCCGCGGCCTCCTCGGGGAAGTAGACGCGGGTCACGGTGCGGTGGAGCATGCCCCGCGCGAACACCGAGACGTCGATGTGCGGCGCCTGGAGGCGGCCCCCGGGACCGGGTACGGGGCCGGGCTTGAGGGTGAAGATCCCGTACTCGCCGTTGGCGTCGGTCGGGCAGCGTCCGAACGCGCGGAACCCGGGCCGCTCCACCGCGCCGCGCGGGTCGTCGGGGTGGTTGAACCGGCCCTCGGGGTCGGCCTGCCAGGTCTCGATCAGGCCGTCGGGCACCGGGGCGCCCGCGCCGTCGTAGAGGACGCCGCGGATCCAGACCCCCTCGGGCGTGCCCTCGGCGACGGCGAACGGACCGTCGGGCCAGGGCAGTCCGATGTGCAGGTAGGGGCCCACGGTCTGGGAGGGGGTGGTCTTGTGGCGCGCCATCAGTCCTCGTCCACCTCGTCCTCGAACACGGTGGCCTCGCGCCCGCGCAGCACGATGTCCCACTCATAGGCCAGGGCCCACTCCGGCGCGGTGTTGGCGTAGTCGAACCGCGCCACCAGCCGCTCGCGCGCCTTCTCGTCGGGGATGGAGTTCCACATGGGGTCCTGGAAGAACAGCGGGTCGCCCGGGAAGTACATCTGGGTGACCAGCCGCTGGGTGAAGGCCCGCCCGAACAGCGAGAAGTGGATGTGGGCGGGCCGCCAGGCGTTGTCGTGGTTGCGCCAGGGGTAGGCGCCGGGCCGGATCGTGGTGAACCGGTAGCGGCCCTGGTCGTCGGTGAGCGTGCGGCCCACGCCGGTGAAGTTGGGGTCCAGCGGGCAGGGCCAGTTGTCGCCGGTGTGGCGGTAGCGCCCGCCGGCGTTGGCCTGCCAGATCTCCACCAGGGTGTGGGGCACGGGGCGGCCGTCGCCGTCGCGCACCTGGCCGTGCACGATGATGCGCTGGCCCTGCGGCTCGCCCTCGTGCTGGCGGGTGAGGTCGTTGTCGGTCTCGCTGATGCGGTCCTCGCCCAGCAGCGGGCCGGTGACCTCGGTCAGCAGGTGCGGCAGCAGGCGCAGGGCGCGCTTGGGGTGGCGCAGCGCGGTGCTGCGGTAGCCGGGGTAGTCCAGCGGCGGGTGCACCCCGGTGTCGCGCGCGTAGGCGAGCGGCGCCGGGCCGGTGTCGGGGGCGGTGCTCATGGCGTTGATGCCTCCTCCCGTCTGAGGGGTGGGTGTGGGGGTCAGGCGTGCAGGACGACGGCCAGGCCCTGGCCGACACCGATGCAGATCGCGGCCAGCCCCCAGCCGCCGCCGCGCCGGCGCAGCTCGTGGGCCAGGGAGCCGAGGATGCGCGCGCCGGAGGCGCCCAGCGGGTGCCCGATGGCGATCGCGCCGCCGTTGGGGTTGACGATCTCGGGGTCGAGTTCGGGCCACAGCCGCAGGCAGGCCAGCGCCTGGGCGGCGAACGCCTCGTTCAGCTCGACCACCGACAGGTCCGACCAGCCGATCCCGGCGCGGCGCAGCGCGGTCTCGGCGGCCTGGACCGGCCCGATGCCGAAGCGGTGCGGCTCCACGGCGGCCACCCCGCGGCTGACGATGCGCGCCAGCGGGGCGCGGCCGGTGGCCTGGGCCGCGGCCTCGTCGCCGATCAGCAGCGCCGCCGCGCCGTCGTTGAGGGGCGAGGCGTTGCCCGCGGTGACCGTGCCGTCGGGCCGGAAGGCCGGCTTGAGGCCGGCGAGCTTGTCGAGCGAGGTCGCGCGGATGCTCTCGTCGCGGTCCAGCTCCACGCCCGCCACGGGCACGATCTCGGCGTCGAAGACGCCCTTCTCCCAGGCGGCGGCGGCGTTGGTGTGCGAGCGCAGCGCGAAGGCGTCCTGCTCGGCGCGCCCCACGCCGTGCAGCTCGGCCAGCTGCTCGGTGGCCTCGCCCAGCGACACCGTCCACTCGGCGGGCATGGCCGGGTTGACCATGCGCCAGCCCAGCGTGGTGGAGTGCAGGGTCTCGTGGCCGGAGGGGAAGCCCTTGGCCGGCTTCTGCAGCACCCAGGGGGCGCGGCTCATCGACTCCACACCGCCGGCCACCACCAGGGAGGCGTCGCCCACGGCCACGGCGCGGTTGGCGGCGATGACCGCCTCCAGGCCCGAACCGCACAGCCGGTTGAGGGTGGCGCCGGGCACCGAGGTCGGCAGCCCGGCCAGCAGCGCGGCCATGCGGGCGACGTCGCGGTTGTCCTCGCCGGCGCCGTTGGCGTCGCCGAAGTACACGTCGTCGATCGCGGCGGGGTCGAGGTCGGGGGAGCGGTCCACCAGCCCGCGCACGGCGTGGGCGGCGAGGTCGTCGGGGCGGACTCCGGACAGCGCGCCCCCGTACTTGCCGAAGGGCGTGCGCACCGCGTCCAGGACGTATACGTCGGTCATGTCCACTGCCTTCTCTGTGCGGTGGTGGGGCGCCGCCCGGCGCGCTCGCGCGGGCGGCCCCGTGGGTGGCGGCCGGTGCGGGCGGGCGCGGCCGGCGCCGCTGCCACTTCTACACCCCGCCCCGGCCGGTGAGCGAGCGCAGCACCGCCAGCTCCTCGGAGGTGGGCTCGGGGGTGGTGGCGAGGTCGGGGGCCACGGCCAGGTCCCAGCCGGTGGCGGCGCGGGCGTCCTCAGCGGTGACCCCGGGGTGGACCTGGACCAGGGTCAGCTCGCGGGTGGCGGGGTCGGGCTGCAGCACCCCCAGGTCGGTGATGACGCGGGTGGGGCCGGCGCCGCGCAGGCCCAGCCGCTCGCGGTCGCCGGGGCCCGAGCCGTGGCCCACCGAGGTCACGAAGTCGATCTTCTCGACGAAGGTCCGCCGGCTCTGCCGGACGATCACGACGACCTCGCGGCAGGAGGCGGCGATCTCGGGGGCGCCGCCGGCGCCGGGCAGCCGCACCGCGGGGTCGGCGTAGTCGCCGATGACGGTGGTGTTGATGTTGGCGTAGCGGTCGATCTGGGCGGCGCCGAGAAACCCGACGTCGATCCGGCCGGGCTGCAGCCAGTAGTTGAAGACCTCGGGGACCGACACCACGGTGTCGGCGGTCTCGGCGAGCACGCCGTCGCCGATGGACAGCGGCAGCGTGTCGGGCCGGGTGCCCAGGGTGCCGGACTCGTAGATCATCCACAGGCCGGGCGCGTGGGTGCGCACGGCCAGGTTGGCGGCGGTGCTGGGCAGGCCGATCCCCACGAAGCAGGCGGTCTCGGAGGTGAGGGCGCGGGCGGCGGCGACCGTCATGATCTCGTCGGAGGTGTACCCGGTCGTCATGTCATCCTGCCTTTCCGGGCAGCGGTGCCTGCGCGCCGATCTCGTCGGTCAGCCACCGGGCGAACGCGTCGCGGTCCCGGCTGACGGCGTCCCACGCCTGGTAGGCGCCGTTGTCGCGGGCGTAGTAGCCGTGGGCGTAGGAGGGGCGGGCGCCGCCGGGCACCACCGCGACCGCGGTGACCACCCGGGAGGGCAGGACCACCTCGCCGGGCACCGGATCCAGCCGGTCCACGACCTCCTCGACGGTGACAAGGGAGCGGCGCGCGGCCAGCACGGCCTCCTTCTGGATGCCGGTGATGCCCCACAGCTGCACGTTCCCGGCGCGGTCGGCGCGCTGGGCGTGGATGACGGTGACGTCGGGGTTGAGCGCGGGCACGGCGGCCAGCCGCTCGCCGGTGAAGGGGCACTCGACGGTCTTGATAGTGGGGGTCTGTTCGACCAGGTCGGTGCCGGCGTAGCCGCGCAGCACCGCGAACGGCACGCCCGAGGCCCCCGCGACGTAGCGGTTGGCCATGCCGGCGTGGCTGTGCTCCTCGATCTCCAGCGGGCGCGGCCAGCCGTTCTGGATGGCGTCGCGGAAGCGGTGCAGCGAGCCGACGCCGGGGTTGCCGCCCCAGGAGAACACCAGCCGGGCGGCGCAGCCGGCGCCGATGAGCTGGTCGTAGACCACGTCGGGGGTCATCCGGACCAGGGTGAGGTCGCGCCGGCCCTGCCGGATGATCTCGTGGCCGGCGGCCACGGGGATCAGGTGGGTGAATCCCTCCAGCGCGACCGTGTCCCCGTCGTGGACGAGTTCGCGGACCCCCTCGTCCAACGGCACGATCATGAGCGGTCCAAACTGTTCGGATGGCGAATGCGTGTTCTCAATTCGCACATCATTGCCGACGCCCGACCCGAGGGTCAAGAGTCCCGAACCCGGCGCGGGGGCGGTGCCGCGCCTCAGCCCAGCCCGGAGGCCCGCCGCGCGATGTCGAGGTCGGCCTCGATGCGCGAGGCCGTGGCCAGCAGCGGCGGCAGCAGGTCGCGCCGGATGTCCTCCACCGAGGACCGGCTGGCGTGCGCCGAGACGTTCACCGAGGCCACGACCCGCCCGTCGCGGTCGCGGATGGGCGCCGCCACCGAGCGCAGGCCCTCCTCCAACTCCTGGTCCACCAGCGCCCAGCCCTGGGCGGCCACCCGCTCCAGTTCGGCGCGCAGCCGCGCCGGCGTGGTCAGCGTGAAGGCGGTGAGCCGGCGCATCTCCACCCGCCGCAGGTAGGCGTCGATCTCGTTCTCGGGCAGGCCGGCCAGCAGCACCCGGCCCATCGAGGTGGCGTAGGCGGGGAAGCGGGTGCCCACGCTGATGGCCACGTGCATGATGCGCGAGGTGGGCACGCGCGCCACGTAGACGACGTCGTCGCCGTCGAGCACCGAGACCGACGACGACTCCCGCAGTTCGGCGGCCAGCCGCTCCAGGTGCGGCTGGGCGACCTCGGGAAGTCCGGCCGAGGACAGGTAGGCGTAACCCAGTTCCAGCACCCTGGGGGTCAGCGCGAACATCCGGCCGTCGGTGCGCACGTAGCCCATGTCGGTCAGGGTGAGCAGGAACCTCCGGGCGGCGGCCCGGGTCAGGCCCGTCACCCGGGCGACGTCGCTGAGGGTCATGGACGGCTGCTGGGCGGTGAACGCCCGGATGACGGCGAGGCCGCGCTCCAGCGACTGCACGAAGTGCTCGGGCTTGGGCTGGACGGCGGTCGGGTCCGTGCTCATGGTCTCCCCACATGCGGTGCGCGGGTGGCGGACGCGGCGCGGTGCGCGCGCCGGCGCGGCGGGGGCGCCGCGCGGGCGGCGGGGGTGCGCCCTCCGCCGCCGGTCCTCGGGGCGATGTTCTCATACCGCACAGGGCTGCGGTGGTGTCAATCCGTACCAGGACCGGCGGACATTGCCGGGCGCGGGGGGTTGACGCCGGTGATCGCGGTCACCTAAGTTCGCTCAAAGAACGCTCGTTCGTACTTCGTACACGGGTTCGCGGTAGGCGCGCCGCCCGCGTGTGCGCCCGCCCGACCGCCCGCGGCACCGCGCCGCCGGGCCGGGCGGCCGCCGCCTGGCGCGCCTCGGCGGTGCCGGGCCGCACGGCCGCGGCCGGGGTCCGCGCCGGCCGCCCGCCATCCGACCCGCGGCGGCCGGACGCGCCGAAGCCGGTGCGCGCGGCGGGACCAGGACGAAGAGAAGACCCGGGGAGACCATGACCCAGCCCGCGCTCCGGCGGCAGACCCCGCCGTTCCGCGCCGACCACGTCGGCAGCCTTCTGCGCCCCGCCGCCCTGCGGGAGGCCCGCGACCGCCACGCCCAGGGCCTGATCGGCGACGACGAGCTGCGCGCCGCCGAGGACTCCGCCGTACGCGAGGCGGTCCGCGCCCAGGAGGAGATCGGCCTGGCCTCGGCCACCGACGGGGAGTTCCGCCGCGCCTCCTGGCACATGGACTTCATCTACCAGCTTGGCGGAATCTCCCGCGCCCAGGACGAGATTCAGGTCACGTTCCACAACGAGCAGGGCGACATCAGCTTCACCCCCGCCGCCCTCCAGGTGACCGGCCGGATCGGGCTGGAGCACACGATCTTCGCCGACGCGTTCTCCTTCCTGCGGGACACGGTCACCACGGCCACGCCCAAGCTGACCATCCCCTCGCCCAGCATGGTCCACTACCGGGGCGGACAGGCCGCGATCGACCGCTCGGTCTACCCCGACCTTGAGGAGTTCTGGAGCGACCTGTCGGCGGCCTACGCCGAGCAGATCCGCCGCCTGGGCGACCTGGGCTGCACCTACCTGCAACTGGACGACACCAGCCTGGCCTACCTCAACGACCCGCGCCAGCGCGCGATGATCCAGGAGCGCGGTGACAACGGCACCGACCTGCACAAACGCTACATCGCGCAGATCAACGCGGCACTGGCCGGACGGCCCGAGGGCATGCGGGTCACCACCCACCTGTGCCGCGGGAACTTCCGCTCGTCCTGGGTGGCCGAAGGCGGCTACGATTTCGTCGCCGAGGAACTCTTCGGCACCCTCGGCGTCGACGGGTTCTTCCTGGAGTTCGACGACGCCCGGTCCGGCGGGTTCGCACCACTGCGCTTCGTCCCGCCCGGCAAGCAGGTCGTTTTGGGCCTGGTCACCACCAAGCGTGGCGACCTGGAAAGCAAGGACGACCTCAAGCGCCGCATCGACGAGGCGAGCAGGTACGTCCCGCTGGAGCAGCTCTGCCTCGCGCCGCAGTGCGGTTTCTCCAGCACGCTGGAGGGCAACCGGCTCAGCCACGACGAGCAGTTCGCGAAGCTGCGGCTGATCGTCGAGACCGCGGCCGAGGTGTGGGGTTGACCCGCATCCCCGCTCACCCCGCGGGGCATCCCCGACCCGCTATTCCCACCTACCCCCTCACCCCCACTCACCACTGGAGAACCACCATGCGCCGGATGATCCTCCCCGTGGCCGCCACGGTCACACTGCTCGCCACCGCCGCCTGCGGCGGGGGCGGTGAAGGCGGTGGCGACGGCGACGGGCCGCAAAGCATCACCGTCGGCGCCATCCCGATCGTCGACGTCGCGCCCCTGCACCTCGGTGTGGACCAGGGCATCTTCGAAAAGCACGGCATCGAGTTGACGATCGAGAACACCACGGGCGGCGCCCAGGCCGTGCCCAGCGTCGTCAGCGGCGAGTTCGACTTCGCCTTCGGCAACACCACCTCCCTGCTGGTCGCCCAGGAGCAGGACCTGCCCGTGCGGATCGTCGCCAACGGCGTCACCAGCACCGGCGAGGAGGGCAACGACTTCGGCGGCGTCGTGGTCCCCGAGGGCAGCGACATCGCCGAGCCGCGGGACCTGGAGGACGCCACCATCGCGGTGAACAACCTGGAGAACATCGGCGACACCACCGTGCGCAACACGGTGCGCCAGGCCGGCGGCGACTCCGACACCATCGAGTTCGTCGAGCTGCCGTTCCCGGAGATGCCCGCCGCGCTCGAGCGGGGCGACGTCGACGCCGCCTGGGTGGTCGAGCCGTTCCTGACGTCGGCCAAGGCCGGCGGCGCCACCGAGATCGCCTCGAACTTCGTGGACGCCCACGAGTCGCTGTCGGTGGCCTACTACTTCACCACCGAGCAGGTCATCCAGGAGGACCCCGAACTGGTGGACAACTTCACCGCCGCCATGGAGGAGTCGCTGGCCTACGCCAACGACAACCCCGACGAGGTGCGCCGGATCCTCGGCGAGTACACCGAGATCGAGGAGTCGGTGGCGCAGGAGATCGTGCTGCCGACCTGGCCGACCGACCTCAACCGGGAGTCGACCCAGGCCGTGGCCGACCTGATGGTGCACGACGGTGTCCTTGAGGACAAGCCCGACCTGGACGAACTGTACCGATGAGCACCGACATCGCCGATCCGGCCCGTCCTTCCGCCGCCGCCGCGGCGGAGGGCGGGCCCCCCGCCCCCAAGCGGGCCCCCAACCGCCTCCTGCTGGGCGCCGCGGGCGTCGCGGCCTTCCTGCTGCTGTGGGAGGCCGTGCCCCGCCTGGGCATCATCCCCGGCCGGTTCCTGCCGCCCGCCACCGAGGTCCTGGCCACCCTGGGCGAGCGGGTCCTGCTGCCCGAGTTCTGGATCGCGGTGCTGGACACCCTCATCGCCTGGGGCCTGGGCCTGGCCATCGCGTTCGCCGCCGCGGTCGTCCTCGGGTTCGTCGTGGGCGCGGTGCCGGCGCTGCGCCGGTTCACCTCCTCCACGGTGGAGTTCTTGCGGCCCATCCCCTCGGTGGCGCTGATCCCGCTGGCCATCCTGCTCTACGGCACCGACCTGGCGTCCACACTGATGCTGGTCATCTACGCCGCCTTCTGGCAGATCTACATCCAGGTGCTCTACGGGGTCGGCGACATCGACCCCGTGGCCGAGCAGACCGCGCGCTCCTACGGGCTGGGCCGGTTCGCGCGGCTGCGCTACGTGGCCTGGCCCTCGGCGCTGCCCTACCTGATGACCGGGCTGCGGCTGGGCGCCTCCGTCGCGCTGATCCTCGCCGTCACCGGCCAGCTCATCATCGGCACCCCCGGGCTCGGCGAGCAGATCGCCGTCGCCCAGGCCAGCGGCGCCACCGCCCTGGTCTACGCGCTGATCATCGCCACCGGCGCCCTGGGTGTCGCCGTCAACGTCGGCCTGCGCGCCCTGGAGCGGCGCGCGCTGCGCTGGCACGTCTCGGTCCGCGGAGAGGAGAACGCGTGAGCGCCCCAACCACCCGCCCCGCGGGGGCCACGGCGGGCGGCGGCCTCCTGCGCGCCGGCCTGCGCGTCCTTGAGGTCGTCCTGCTGCCCGCCGTGCTCATCGCGGTGTGGTGGGTCGCCAGCGTCACCTCGGGGCTGTACTACCTGCCCACACCCGGCGAGATCGCGGCCACGTTCGCCGAGCTGTGGTTCTCCGAGCGCTTCTTCGAGGACGTGCTGCCCAGCGTGGCGCGGCTGCTGGGCGGGTTCGCCCTGGCCGGCGTGCTCGGGGTCGGGCTGGGGATCGTCCTCGGGCTCTCGCCGCGCCTGCGGGCGGTGGTCGAGCCGGTCCTGGAGTTCTTCCGGGCCATCCCGCCGCCCGTGCTGGTGCCGCTGCTGATGCTGCTCGTCGGTGTCAACACCTCGATGAAGCTCGCCGTCATCGTCTCCGGCGCGGTCTGGCCCATCCTGCTCAACACCATCGAGGGCGTGCGCGCCGTCGACCCCGTGCTCGTCGACACCTGCCGCTGCTACGGCGTCCGCGGCCGGCGCTGGCTGACCACGCTGGTGCTGCGCTCGGCCAGCCCGCAGATCATGGCCGGGCTGCGCCAGGGGCTGTCCATCGCGATCATCCTCATGGTCATCAGCGAGATGTTCGCCAGCTCCAGCGGCCTGGGCTACAGCATCATCCAGTTCCAGCGCGGCTTCGCCATCCCCGAGATGTGGAGCGGCATCGTGCTGCTCGGCCTCCTCGGGTTCCTGCTGGCGCTGCTGTTCGGCCTGGTCGAGCGGCGCGTCCTGAACTGGTACCACGGCGTGCGCGCCGCGGCCAAGGGGGAGTGAGCGCCATGGCCGCGTCCCCGGCGCCTTCCCCGACCCGATCCACCGCCCCGCACGAGAAGGCACCCATGCTCGACGTCTCCGGACTGAAGAAGATCTACCCAGGCCAGCACGGCTCCGTCGAGGCCCTGCGCGACCTCACCTTCAAACTCGGCGACGGCGAGCTGGCCTGCCTGGTCGGGCCCTCCGGCTGCGGCAAGACCACCCTGCTCAAGTGCGTGGCCGGGCTCATGCAGCCCACCTCCGGCACCGTGACGCTGGCCGGCACGCCGGTGGCCGGGCCGCCGCCGGACATGGCCGTGGTGTTCCAGGAGTACGGCCGCAGCCTGTTCCCGTGGCTGAGCGTGCGCGACAACGTCGAGCTGCCGCTGAAGGAGAAGCGGCTCGCGCCGGCGCGCCGCCGCGAGCTGTCCGACGAGGCGCTGGAGGCGGTGGGGCTCACCAAGTTCGCCGGCGCCTACCCCTGGCAGCTCTCCGGCGGCATGCAGCAGCGCGTGGCCATCGCGCGCGCCATCGCCTACGAGCCGCGCGTGCTGCTCATGGACGAGCCGTTCGCCGCCGTGGACGCCCAGACCCGCGCCGACCTGGAGGACCTGATCCGGGCGCTGTGGAAGCGGTTCAACATGACCGTCCTGTTCGTCACCCACGACATCGACGAGGCGGTGTACCTGGGCCAGCGGGTGCTGGTGATGTCGTCCTCGCCCACGGTGATCCAGGACGACGTCGCCGTGGACCTGCCCGACGAGCGCGACCAGATCGGCACCCGCGCTGAGCACCGGTTCGCCGAGCTGCGCTCGCACATCTACGCCGAGATCCGCAACGCCGCTCGCCCGCAGGCCGCGGCCACCGCCGACTGACTCGGGGCGCGCCGCGCGCCCCGCCCAACCGCCCGGGAGCAGCACATGACCCTTCTCAACGACCGCGAGTGGCGCGGCAACGTCTTCACCGGCGCCTGGCGCCCCGCCAAGGGCGGCGACGCGCCGGTCGTCTCGCCCACCACCGGCTCGGAACTGGGCCGGATCGGCGTGGCCAACGCCGCCGACGTCGCCGAGGCCGCCGAGAACGCGGCCGAGGCCCAGCGGCACTGGGCGGCGGCGTCGTTCGAGGAGCGGGCCGCCGTGCTGCGCCGGGCGGGCGCGAAGTTCGAGGAGGAGGCCGACGAGATCGCCGAATGGCTGATGCGCGAGGCCGGCTCGGCGCGCGGCAAGGCCGGGTTCGAGGTCCACCTCGCCGTGACCGAGTCCTACGAGTGCGCCGCCCTCGCCTCCCAGCCCACCGGCGAGGTGCTGCGCAGCGCCCAGCCCCGGCTCAGCCTGGCCCGGCGGGTGCCGGCGGGCGTGGTCGGGGTCATCGCGCCGTTCAACTTCCCGCTGATCCTGGGCATGCGCTCGGTGGCGCCCGCGCTGGCCCTGGGCAACGCGGTGCTGCTCAAGCCCGACCCCCGCACGGCGGTCTCGGGCGGCGCGGTGATCGCGGAGGTCTTCCGCGAGGCCGGCCTGCCCGAGGGGCTGCTGCAGATGCTCCCCGGCGGCGCCGAGGCGGGGGAGGCGCTGGTGGCCGACCGGCACGTGCGGGTCGTCTCCTTCACCGGCTCCACGGCGGCGGGCCGCAAGGTCGGCGAGGCCGCCGGCCGCCACCTCAAGCGGGCGCATCTGGAGCTGGGCGGCAACTCCCCGCTCATCGTGCTGGAGGACGCCGACGTCGAGCGCGCGGCGTCGGTGGGCGCGTGGGGGTCGTTCCTGCACCAGGGGCAGATCTGCATGACCACCGGTCGGCACATCGTGCACGAGTCGCTGGCCGACGCCTACGTGGAGCGCCTGGCGGCCAAGGCCGAGGCCCTCACCGTGGGCGACCCCGAGCAGGAGGGCACGGCGCTGGGTCCGATCATCGACATCGGCCAGCGCGACCGCATCCACGACCTCGTCACCCGCAGCGTGGAGGCGGGGGCGGAGCTGCGCGCCGGGGGCACCTACGACGCGCAGTTCTACCGGCCCACGGTGCTGGACCGGGTGACGCCCGAGACCCCGGCCTACTCGGAGGAGGTCTTCGGGCCGGTTGCGCCGGTCATCCGGTTCTCGACCCTGGACGAGGCGGCGGAGATCGCGGCCGCCAGCGACTACGGGCTGTCCCTGGGCATCCTCACCGGCAACCCCATGCGGGGGATGGAGCTGGCGGACCGGATCCCCAGCGGGATCGTGCACATCAACGACCAGACGGTCGACGACGAGGCCGTGGCCCCCTTCGGCGGCGTGGGCGCGTCGGGCACCGGCGCCCGCTTCGGCGGCACCCGCGCCAACCTGGAGGCGTTCACCGAGACGCAGTGGGTGACAATGCAGAGCGAGATCAAGCGGTACCCGTTCTAGCGGCGCGCGGCCGGGTACGGCGAATCGCCGACGGAAAGGCGGCGGTCCACTCCGGTGGGCCGCCTTGCCGTTTGTTCCCTTGCTCGGGTGCCGGGCGCCGTGACCGCCGTCAGTCGGGGATGGGGCGGCGGCAAGGCGGTGGGTGAGGGCCGGGGCGGCGACGGCGGCGGAGGGTGGAGGTGCGCGGTGATCGGTTCGGGAGTGGTGGGTGGGGTGGGCGACGGGGGCGCCGAGGCGGTCCGGGGTAGGGGCAAGCGCCTTCCGGGCCGCCGGGCGGGTGGGTGAGGTGGCGACGGGGCGGCGAGGACTCGGGGCGCGCGGTCGCCGGGGCCGCCCGGCGTTGGCCGCCCACGCGACGCGCGAGGCTCGCCGGTGCGCGAAACGGGCGAATGGGGCGCGCGGCCCCGCATCTCGCACCTGGTGAGACGGAAGCACCCTGGCCGGCGTCGGTGCTCCGTCCGGGCCCAAGGCGTCGGCCCCGCCTAGATCGTTGATGGGGAATTGGTGCCCTGGTCAGTGGTCGTAAGCGATCAATGACCGCTTGACCGGGGCCCCGATCAGCCAGTTGTGCCAGATCGCGGCGTTGAGCGCGCACACCCGCTGGCAGGTGCGCGCCCACAGGCCCTCGGTGGTGCGGGCGGCGTGGCGCTCCAGGCCGAGCTGGTTCTTCAGCGTCCAGATGACGGCCTCGATCCGCTGGCGCAGCCGGGAGGGGAACACCTTCACCTCGGGTTCGGGCTCGTCCTGGCGGACCGGGCGGATGAGCAGATGGCCCACCTCCTCCGCGGCGGTCTCGATGCCGGCTCCGGCGAAGCCCTTGTCACATACGATCGGCACTGGCCCTGGGCCGGGGGCGCAGTCGTGGACGTGGAGCAGGTGCAGGGCCTGCTTGCGTTCGTCCAGCTCCTTGGGGTGGGCCAGGGAGAAGGCGGTGACGGCCCCCTCAGCGGTGGTGATGAGCATGAGCTTGGCGCCCCAGTAGAAGGCGTGGTGGGACTTGTCCATCCCGTACCCGGCGATCTCACCCAGGCCGGAGCGGTTGACGGTGACGCGGGAGGCGCCGCAGCGCACCGGGGTGCCGTCCATCAGCCGCAGGCGCTCCCACCAGGTGGGCACGGCCCGGGCCAGCCACCTCGCTGCTGTGAGCAGGGCCGGTCCCAGATCGCGCAGGTGGCGGTTGTACTCGGACTGGCCGGGCAAGCGGGGGAAGAGGTGGCCGATACGGGCGGGGGCAGCGCGCATCCAGTGACGTTCGGAGTCATGGCGCAGCAGGACCTGGGCCACCGCGACGCAGACGAGTTCGGCGTCGGTGAGAAGCCGGTTGGGGCCGCGTTTGACGGGTTGTTCGCGCGAAGGCAGGACGTGGTCGTCCAGGTGGACGTAGAGTGCGGTCAGAAGGGCGTCAAGGTTGGTCGTCACACACCGATCCTCGACGCCCTTCGCCATGTCCGCAGGAGATTCAGAAAACCCCCATCAACGATCTAGCCCCGACTGCGCTCCTGGACCCCGGCCGCCTCGGTGCCTCGTCGCCACGGTGGCCCTCCGCCGGGCTTGGCGTTGACCGTGTTCCCGTCCCCGGCGGCTTCTCGCCCTTCCGCGGCGCCGGCCGTTCGGCGGGGAGCGCGGACGAGCGGGTCCGGTCGCTCCCGGCGCCGGCCGCTAGGCTGGCGGCATGCCCGACCGATCGCTGCCCCACACCATTCTGAGCTGTGCGATGTCGCTCGACGGCTACATCGATGACACCAGCCCGGAACGGCTGCGGCTGTCCTCGGAGGCCGACTTCGACGAGATCGACGCGCTTCGCGCGGAGTGCGACGCGATCCTGGTGGGTGCGGGGACCGTCCGCAGCGACAACCCCCGGCTGCTGGTCCGGTCGGCGCGGCGGCGTGAGGAGCGGTTGGCGCAGGGCAAGACCGGCGACATCGTCAAGGTGGTCCTCAGCGAGCGGGGCGGTCTGGACCCCGCGGCGCGGGTCTTCACCACCGGCGACGCGGCCAAGCTGGTCTACGTGGGCAGCGCAGCGCACGCCGACACCGCCCGCCGGTTCGCCGCCGCGCGGGCTCCCGGCGACACCCCCCGCGCCCCCGGCGGGGCCGATCCGGCGCGGCCGGACCACCCGGCGTCCTCAGTGCACCCGGCCCCTCTGCCGCCCCCGGCGGACCGGCCCGGTGCCGCGGACGCGGACGTGGTCGTGGTGGACGCGGGGCCGGACTGCGACCTCGCCGGAATCCTGGCCGACCTCGCCGAACGCGGTGTCAGGCGCCTCCTGGTGGAGGGCGGCACCGGGGTGCACACGCGGTTCCTCACCGCCGGGCTGGCCGACGAGATCCGCGTGGCCATCGCGCCGTTCTTCGTGGGCGACCCCGGCGCCCCGCGCTTCGTCGGCGCGGGCGACTTCGCCAACGACCCCCGCCACCCCATGCGGCTCGCCGAGGCCCGCGCCCTCGGCGACATGGTCGTGCTGCGCTACGTCCCGCGAACCGCGTCCCCCGCTGAGCCCGGTTCCGCGCCGAACGCCGCTTCCGCGTCCGACTCCGCGCCCGCCGCTTCCGCGTCCGCCTCCGACTCCGCGCCCGCCCCCGATGCCGCGGCGCCCGCCTTCACCACCCCCACCGGGAGAGACCGGTGAACCGGCCCAGACCCCCACACCGGTCGGAGCCGTCCCCCTCCCCGCCTCCGTCCCCGGCCGCGCCCCCAAGCCCGCCTCCCGGCCCCGCACCGGCGCCGGTCCCGGGCACCGGCGCCGAGGCCACCGCCGCCGACCGCGAGTGGCTGGAGCGCGCCATCGCGCTGTCGTGGAAGTGCCCTCCCTCGCAGACGGCGTTCTCGGTCGGCGCGATCGTCGTGGACGTCCGAGGCGCGGTCGTGACCGACGGGTACTCCCGCCGCGACGACCCCCACGACCACGCCGAGGAGGCTGCGCTGCGCGCCGTGGACCCCGGCGACCCCCGGCTGGTGGGCGCCACCGTCTACAGTTCGCTGGAGCCCTGCACCCGGCGCGCCTCGCGGGTGCGCTCCTGCACCCGGCTCATCCTGGACACGCGCATCAGCCGCGTGGTGTTCGCCTGGCGCGAGCCCGAGATCTTCGTGAACGGCGAGGGCGCGGAGGAGCTCCGCCTGGCGGGCCGCACCGTGGTGGAGGTCCCGGACCTCGCCCACCGCGTGCGCGAGGTGAACGAGCACCTGCTGCGCTGAGCCGGGCCGAGGGAGCGG
Source organism: Streptomonospora nanhaiensis (assembly GCF_013410565.1). NCBI lineage: Bacteria > Bacillati > Actinomycetota > Actinomycetes > Streptosporangiales > Nocardiopsidaceae > Streptomonospora > Streptomonospora nanhaiensis. The sequence continues at coordinate 1,848,577 of NZ_JACCFO010000001.1, read as the reverse complement.
AGCGCCCGCGCTCCGCCGCCCGCGGCTGCCGCGGTCGGTCCGCCCCACCTGCGGCGGCGGCGCCTCCGCGCGGCCCGCGCGCCCTACATCCGGTTGACGTCGACCACGCGCACCACCGCGTACCCCGCCTCGTCGGAGGCCGCGAGGTCGACCTCGGCGGTGATGCCCCAGTCGCGGTGCCCGGCAGGGTCGTCGAAGACCTGGCGGACCTCCCACACACCGGGGTTCTCGGTGATCTGCAGCATGGCCGGGCCGCGGGCGTCGGGGCCGATACCGAGGTCGTCGTGCTCGGCGAAGTAGGCGTCCATGGCCTCCTCCCACGCCTCGGCGTCCCAGCCGTCCTCGGCGTCCAGCGCGCCCAGTTCGGCGTAGCGGCCCAGCGCCGCGAGTTCGACCCGGCGGAACAGGGCGTTGCGCACCAGCACCCGGAAGGCCCGCTGGTTGGCGGTGACCGGCTTGACGCGCTCCTCGGCCTCGGCGGTGTCGCCCTCTCCCGTGCGGGCGGCGCTGGGGTTGGTCAGCTCCTCCCACTCGTCGAGCAGGCTGGAGTCGACCTGGCGGACGAGTTCGCCCAGCCACTCGATGAGGTCGCGCAGCTCCTCGGTCTTGGCGTCCTCGGGCACGGTCTGGCTGACCGCCTTGTAGGCGCCGGCCAGGTAGCGCAGCACCAGGCCCTCGGACCGCGCGAGCTCGTAGAAGCCGACGTAGTCGGAGAAGGTCATGGCCCGCTCGTAGAGGTCGCGCGCCACCGACTTGGGCCGCAGCGGGTGGTCGCCGACCCACGGGTGGCCGCGCCGGTAGACCTCGTAGGCGTGGTCGAGCAGGTCCTCCAGCGGCTTGGGGTAGTCGATCTCCTCCAGCCGCTCCATGCGCTCGTCGTACTCGATGCCGTCGGCCTTCATCTGCGCCACGGCCTCGCCACGGGCCTTGTTGAGCTGCGCGGCCAGGATCTGGCGGGGGTCGTCCAGGGTGGACTCGACCACCGTGAGGACGTCCAGCGCGTAGGTGGGCGAGGCGGGGTCGAGGAGTTCCAGGGCCGCCAGCGCGAAGGTGGACAGCGGCTGGTTCAGCGCGAAGTCGGGCTGGAGGTCGACGGTGAGGCGGGCGATGCGGCCGTTGGAGTCGGGTTCGGGCAGCCGCTCCACGATTCCGCCGTCGATCAGCGACCGGTAGATGGCGATCGCCTCGCGGATGTGCCGGCGCTGGGTGGCGCGGTCGTCGTGGTTGTCGGTGAGCAGGTGGCGCATGCCCGCGAAGCAGTCGCCGGGGCGGGCGATGACGCTCAGCAGCATGGCGTTGCTGACCCGGAACCGCGACTTCAGGGGTTCGGGTTCGGCGGCGATCAGCTTCTCGAAGGTGCTCTGGTCCCAGCTGACGAAGCCCTCGGGCGCCTTCTTGCGCACGACCTTGCGCCGCTTCTTGGGGTCGTCGCCGGCCTTGGCCAGCGCCTTCTCGTTCTCGATGACGTGCTCGGGCGCCTGGGCCACCACGTTGCCGACGGTGTCGAACCCGGCACGCCCGGCGCGGCCGGCGATCTGGTGGAACTCGCGCGCGCCCAGGCGCCGCACCCGCGAGCCGTCGTACTTGCTCAGCGCGGTGAACAGCACCGTGCGGATGGGGACGTTGACGCCCACGCCCAGGGTGTCGGTGCCGCAGATGACCTTGAGCAGGCCGCGCTGGGCCAGGCGTTCGACCAGGCGGCGGTATTTGGGCAGCATGCCCGCGTGGTGGACACCGATGCCGTGGCGGACGTAGCGCGACAGGTTGCGGCCGAAGCGGGTGGTGAACCGGAACCGGCCGATCTCGGCGGCGATGGCGTCCTTCTCGGCCCGGGAGCACATGTTGATGCTGGTGAGCGACTGCGCGCGCTCGACCGCCTGCGCCTGGGTGAAGTGCACGATGTAGACCGGGGCCTCGCGGGTCTCCAGCAGCTCCTCAAGGGTCTCGTGCAGCGGGGTGGTGCGGTAGGAGTAGTACAGCGGGACCGGGCGTTCGGCCGAGGAGACGACGCTGGTGGCGCGGCCGGTGCGGCGGGTGAGGTCGTCCTCGAACCGGGTGACGTCGCCGAGGGTGGCCGACATCAACAGGAACTGCACGTGGGGGAGTTCGAGCAGCGGCACCTGCCAGGCCCAGCCGCGGTCGGGGTCGCCGTAGAAGTGGAACTCGTCCATGACCACGGTGCCGATGTCGGCGTCGGCGCCGTCGCGCAGCGCGATGTTGGCCAGGACCTCGGCGGTGCAGCAGACGATGGGGGCGTCGGCGTTGACGCTGGCGTCGCCGGTCATCATGCCGACGTTGTCGTGGCCGAAGACGGCGCACAGCTCGAAGAACTTCTCCGAGACCAGGGCCTTGATCGGCGCGGTGTAGAACGCGCACTCATCGCGGCCCAGGGCGGCGAACAGGGCGCCGGCGGCCACCAGGCTCTTGCCCGAGCCGGTGGGGGTGCTCAGGATGACGTTGGACCCCGAGACGACCTCGATGAGGGCTTCCTCCTGGTGGGGGTAGAGCGTGAGCCCGCGGTCCTCGGCCCACGAGGCGAACGCCTCGTACAGGGAATCGGGTTCGGGGTGGGCGGGAAGACGATCAATGAGACTCACGCATTCCATACTGCCTGCTCCCGGCGACTCCCCGGTCCATTCGTCCACAGGCCCCTCCGCCCGGGACGCGGCGGCGCCCGCTCCGGCCGCGGTTCCGCCCCCAGGACCCTGCCCCCACCCCTCCTCATGACCGCCCTGCCTCGTCGACGGCGTAGGCGTTGTAGACCGCCTGGCAGGTGGAGGGCGGCGTCACCTCGTCCAGGCGGCGCGCCGCCGAAGGGACGGGGAGACGGCCGGGCAGGACCGGGTTCCGCCCAGCCGGGTCCCGCCGGAGCGGGACCCGCGGGGGCGGACCTCGTCGGAGGCGGGAGCCGCTAGAGCAGGCCGAGCTTGCGGACCGCCTCGCGCTCCTCGCTGAGCTCCTGGACCGAGGCGTCGATGCGCTCGCGCGAGAAGGCGTCGATCTCCAGGTCCGGCACGATCTCCCAGCGCCCGCCGCGCGAGACGACCGGGAAGGAGGAGATGAGGCCCTCGGGCACGCCGTAGGAGCCGTCGGAGGGGATGGCCGCCGAGGTCCAGTCGCCCTCGGGGGTGCCGTTGACCCAGTCGTAAACGTGGTCGATCGCGGCGTTGGCGGCCGAGGCGGCCGAGGACGCGCCGCGCGCCTCGATGATCGCGGCGCCGCGCTTGGCGACGGTCGGGATGAACTCGTCGCGCACCCACGCCTCGTCGTTGACGGCCTTGGCGCCGGTGGTGCCGTTGACCTCGGCGTGGAAGATGTCGGGGTACTGGGTGGCCGAGTGGTTGCCCCAGATGGTCATCTTCTTGATCTCGGTGACGTCCACGCCGAGCTTCTTGGCGAGCTGGGTGAGGGCGCGGTTGTGGTCCAGGCGCGTCATGGCCGTGAAGCGCTCGGCGGGAACGTCGGGCGCGTGCGCCTGGGCGATGAGGGCGTTGGTGTTGGCCGGGTTGCCCACCACGAGCACCCGCACGTCGTCGGCGGCACCGGCGTTGATGGCCTCGCCCTGCGGCTTGAAGATGCCGCCGTTGGCCTCCAGCAGGTCGCCGCGCTCCATGCCCTTGGTGCGGGGGCGGGCGCCCACCAGCAGCGCGATGTTGACCCCGTCGAACGCCTGGCGCGCGTCGTCGAAGATGTCGATCCCCTTGAGCAGCGGGAACGCGCAGTCGTCCAGCTCCATCGCGGTGCCCTCGGCGGCCTTCACGGCCTGCGGGATCTCCAGCAGCCGCAGCTTGACGGGCGTGTCGGGGCCAAGCAGCTGACCCGAGGCGATGCGGAACAGCAGCGCGTAGCCGATCTGCCCGGCCGCGCCGGTGACGGTGACGTTGACAGGTACTTGGGCCATGACCTTCTTCTCCTGGTGACGTTTGTGCGACCCGCGATGCTATCGCCCCGCCCCGCGCCCATCCCGGACCACCCCGAGGATGGCGCGCCCCCGCAGGCGCAGGTGACCGGCGCCGCGACCCCCAACCCTAGCCGCGCCGTCCCGGCCGGGCGCGGCGGACCCGCCAGAATGCCCGCCGCCCGGGGCGGCGGGGCGCAGGCCGCCCGCCGCCGCCCGGGCCCGGTCCAGAGACGGCTGTCCCCCCGCTGTTCGCGCGGGCGTCCGACCGGGACCGGCCCGGGCCGGTCCCGGGCCGCCGCTTGACCTCGACTTACCGCGCGGTTAGTTTGTTAACCAAGCGGTCAGTCGGCCGCCGTGCGGCGGCCCGCTGCATCCGGGGGAGGAACCATGGCCGAGAACCCGCGCCCTACGCCGCGCCGTCAGCGCGACCCGGTCGCCCGGAGCGGCCAGGACGGCCGCCGCGAGCGGCGGTGGAGGAGGCGCCCGCGCACCCGCACGCTCGCCATCGCCGCTGTCGCGGTGATCGCCCTGCTCGCCGCCGCGCTCGTCGTGCGCCAGCCCGCTCCGGTCGGCCACTTCACCTCGGGGCCGGCCAAGACCGAGTTCGCGGCGGCCTACCGCACCGCCATGGCCGAGCTGCCCGAGCCCGACGCCGTGCACGACCTGCGCACCGACTTCGGTGTCGTGCGCGCCTACCACTTCGACGGCCCCGCCGACGGCGTCCCGCTGGTGCTCCTGCCGGGCCGGGCCGCCGCGTCGCCGGTGTGGGCCGACAACCTGCCGTCGCTCCTGCGCCACCGCGACGTCTACACCGTGGACCTGCTGGGCGAGCCCGGCATGAGCGTGCAGGACCGGCCCATCACCTCCGACGCCGACCAGGCGCGCTGGCTGCACCAGGCGGTGCGCGCGCTGCCGGAGGAGCGCGTGCACCTGCTGGGGCTGTCCATCGGCGGGTGGACGGCGGTCAACCTCGCGATGCGCGAACCCGCCGGGATCGCCGGCGTGGCCCTGGTCGACCCGGTGTACGTGTTCGACGGCATGCCGCTGGAGACGGTGGTGCGGTCGGTGCCCGCGTCGGTCCCCTGGCTGCCCCGGAGTTGGCGCGAGAGCTTCAACTCCTACACGGCCGGGGGCGCGCCGGCGGACGACTCCCCGCAGGGCGCGCTGATCGAGGCGGGCATGCGCACCTACGCGCTGCGGCTGCCCCAGCCCGGCCAAATCCCCGAGGAGCGGCTGGCCGGGCTGCGCCCGCCGGTGCTGGCGGTCCTGGCGGGGGAGTCGGTGATGCACGACCCCGCCACCGCCGAGGCCGCCGCCCGCCGGGCGCTGCCGGACGACCGCGTGAAGGTCTACCCTGATGCCTCCCACGCCATCAACGGCGAGTACCCCGAGGAGGTCGCGGCCGACGTCGGCGCGTTCCTCGACGCCGTGGAGTAGTCCGCGGCCGACCCCCGGGCCGCAGCCCAGGGGAGCGTGCGTCCGGACGGGATCCGGCCGAACGCCCGTTCAGAGCCGATTCGGACCCCGGCCCGCGAACCGGGCCGGGGTCCGTGCGAGAGGAGCCGAGCTGCCCCGCCGCCCCGCCGCCGAGTCCCGGCGGCCCACCATCACCGAGCGCGCCCGCCGCGAGCAGCTGGTCGAGGTGACCATCGCGCTGATCGCCGAGCACGGCTACGCCGCCACCTCCCTGGCCCGCATCGCCGAGGCGGCCGAGATCTCCAAGGCGGCCGTGCTCTACCACTTCACCTCCAAGAACGCGGTCGTGGAGGCCGCCTACCGCGCCGTCCTGGACGCCCTGGTCGGCCACGTGGGCGCGGCGGTGGACGCCGCCCCGGGCCCCGGCGCGGCGGTCGAGGCGTACGTGACGGCGATGATCGGCTACCTGGCCGAGCACCCCGGCCACGGCCGCGTCATCACCGAGGCGCTGCGGCAGGGGGAGCGGATCGGCGTGGCCGACTCCCCGTCGTCGGAGGCGCGCTGGCGCCCGCTCGCCGACCTCGTGGTCCGCGCCCAGGAGGCGGGGGAGTACCGCGCGGAGATCGACGCGCGCACCCTCGCCCTCGTGGTCAACGGCGCGATCGACGCGGTGGTCGCCGAGTCGATGGAGGACCGCGGCTTCGCGCTCGCCACCGCCGCCCCCGAGGTCGTCGCCCTCCTCGCCCGCGCCGCCCGCACCTGACCCCCGCGCACGGTCCCGCACCCTCCGCCCCGCCCCGACCGCCCTGGACAAGGCCGGGGTCCGTGTTCGTCGATCCTGCGGTGAACGAACGATGTGCGAATTCGGTAGAGTGGTCCCCCGTACCTGCGCCCCTGGTGAGGGGGCGTGATGGCGGGGCGGTAGCTCAGCTGGTCAGAGCAGAGGACTCATAATCCTTGGGTCGCGGGTTCGAGCCCCGCCCGCCCTACCCACCCCCACCTGCGCGGACACCCGCGCCAGTGGCCGCTGAGCGCGTCCGGCGCCGGCCAATCCGCCGGCCAACGGCCCGCACGCCGGTTGCGGCCGGGTTGCCGCTCTACCCGCCAGGTGCGGGCGGACTGTAGGCGGGGAGCAGGATCCGCTCGTGCCAGCGGTTTACCGTGCCGTCCTTGCGCACTGTCAAGGGCAGGGACAGTTCCGACCAGACCTTGTACCCGTCCTCCCTGTACAGGAGGATCCACAGGGTCCCGGCCCCGACCCCGTGTGCCACGTCCGCGACGGGTTCTTCGATCAACTCATCCGCGAAAAAGAGCGGAAGTTGGGATTCGTAGCGGTCACGGTTCCGTTCGATGGCCTTGAGAGTCACGATCCCTCGTGGTCGGCGGGTGCTGGGAGAGGAGAAACTCCGAAAACCGGTGTGCTCGTCGCCGGTCACCGCCACAATGCCGACGGTGCGGTCCGGAGAAAGGGTCACGGGCAGGTTCCCGGGGTTGTCGATCCCCCATCCCGCAGGTGCCAGGCGGTCGCGCAACCCCCGCACCGTTCCGGCCCATCGGGCGAGCCCCGGCATGTTCGGCGGGTCGTGCTTGGTCAGGTAGCGGCGGGACTCGCGGTCCCCGGCCGCCAGGGCGTGGGCGAGGTCGTCCAGGGTGAGGGAGAGGTCGTGGAGGCGGCGGACCGCTTGTTCGCCTTCGTGAACCCAGGCCATGGCTCCTCCGCGGCTGGAACCGGCGGTTGAGGCAATCGTCAGGCAGCCCGGGCCGACGGGCAATTGTCCGAGAGGTGACAACTCCATGGGGCCGGCGGGGCGGTAGCCGTATCGGGGCGGCGGTGCGGACTCTCGTCTCGCGTCTGCGGCGATCGTCGGCTGGTGGGGCCGGAACGCAATGGTGCGCGGCCGGACCCCGCTGCGATACTTGGTCTGCCCGGCCGCCGCCGAAAGGGAGCCCCCCGTGCAGCCTTTCGATCCGACATCCGCGCCCTCCTCCTTTTCTCCTCCCGCTCCCGCTCCATCCCCGAGGCAAAGCCGTGTGGGGCTGGTGCTGCTGATCGCGGTCCCGGCCCTGGTGCTCGTGCTGGTCGCCGCCGGGGCGGCCGTGTGGCTGCTGTGGCCCGGGCGGGCCGGGGGCGGGGAGACCGTGGTCGTGCGGGTGGACTCGGGGGCCTCGCGGGACGAGGTCGCCGAGGTGGCCGAGATCCTGGCGGAGCGCGTGCGCGAGATGGGGGAGGGCGATCCGGTCGTGACCGCCGACCCGGGCGTGGTCGCCGTGGAGCTGCCCCGCGGTGCCGACTCCGAGGCCGCCGCGGACCTGCTCGGGCGGCGCGGGGTGCTGGCGTTCCGGCCGGTGGTGGGGACCGGGGCGCAGGCCGGCGACCCCGCCGACGCGGAGCTGTCCCTGCCCGATCCGGACACCGGCCAGGACCTGCACCTCGGTCCGGCCCGGCTCGGCAACGCCGAGGTCTCCGCCGCCGAGGCCGCGCTGGACGAGCGCAGCGGCCAGTGGACGGTGAACGTCACCTTCACCGACGGCGGCCGCGAGGCGTGGGCCCGGCTGACCGGTGAGGCCGCGTGCCGGCCGGCGGGCGACGCCCGGCGCCGCGTCGCCATCGTGGTGGACGAGGAGGTCGTCTCCGCGCCGGAGGTGGGGCCCGAGACCGCCTGCGACGTCGGCCTCACCGACGCGGCCACCGTCCTGTCGGGGCGGTTCACCGGCGACGAGGCGCGGGCGCTGGCGAGCCTCGTCCAGGTGGACCCGCTGCCCGTGGATGCCGAGGTGGCCGAGGTCCGGTGAGCCGCCCGGGCCCGCCCGCACCGCCCACCGCCGCGCCTCCGGCGGCCTTTGCCGCCTTCTGATCCCCCGGCCCCGCCCCGCCTCCTCTCGCGTCCGCCCCGGTCGCCGCGCCGTCCTTGCCGCCGCCCCGCGTGAGGGCTACACTCGCCAGTACCGTACCGAACCGTTCGGTACGGTTGGGGAAGGGGAGCCATGAGCGAGGCCGGTACCGATCCCAAGCGGGAGCAGATCCGGGCCGCGGCCGGCGAGCTGTTCCTGGAGCGCGGGTACGCGGGGACCTCCACCGCCGAGGTGGCCAAAAAGGCGGGGGTGTCCAAGGAGACGCTGTACTCGCGCTACCGGGGCAAGGACGAACTGCTCGGCGACGTGCTTGAGTCCTACATCGCGCGGTCCCTCGCGGCCGCCGCCCCGGCGGGCGAGCTCGCGGCGCCGGCGACCGAGGAGGAGTTGCGCGGGCTGCTGACGACCTTCGCCGAGCGCCTGCTGGCCCAGCTCACCCGGCCCGACTACCTCGCCCTCGCGCGCATGGTCATCGCCGAGCGCCACCGCGTGCCCGAGGTCGGCGAGCGGTTCCGCGCCGCCGTGCCCGTGCGCGCGCTCACCCGCGTCTCCGACATGCTCCGCGCCGCCGAGGGCGCCGGCGTCATCGCGCTGCCCGACGCCGACCCCGCCGCCGCGGCTCGTCTCTTCATGGGGCCGCTGCTCATCCACCTGCTCATGAACCACCTGCTGACAGACCCCGACGAGAACCGTCCCCTGGGCCGCCTGGACATCCCGACCCACGTCGACCTCTTCCTCGCCGCCGTGCGCCCGTCCGCCTGACCGAAAGGACCCCCCATGAGCGAGCACAGCAGCACCGAAACCGGCACCGACGTCCTCGTCGTCGGCGCGGGCGGCACGGGCCTGGCCCTGGCCGCCGGACTCGCCCGGCGCGGCGTGCGGGTGCGCGTCGTGGAGAAGGCGCCGGCCCTCTCGCCGGTGCCCAAGGCCCTGGGCGTGCAGGCACGCACCCTGGAGGTCCTGGAGGACCTCGGGGTGGTGCCGCGCATGGTCGCCGAGGGCCTGCCCATGACCGCCATGCACATCCGCAGCGAGCGCCGCCCCGTGGCCGACGTCGACCTCTCCCTCATCGACAGCGGCTACCCCTACCTGCTGATGCTGCCGCAGAGCGCCGTCGAGCGGATCCTGGCCGACCGCCTGGCCGAGGACGGCGTGGCGGTCGAGCACGGCGTGGAGCTGACCGGGTTCACCGACACCGGCGCGCACGTGGCGGCCGTGCTGCGCCACGCCGACGGCCGGACGGAGACGGTGCGCGCGGGCTGGCTCGCGGGCGCCGACGGCGCCCACAGCACCGTGCGCCACCTGCTCGGCATCCCCTTCGAGGGCACCGCGCTGGAGGAGAACTTCGCCACCGCCGACATCGGCCTGGACTGGCCGCTCGGCTTCGGCGACGGCTTCGCCTTCCTCGACCGGGGCCGGCCGGCCGCCTTCTTCCCGCTGCCCGAGGGCCGCTACCGCATGGTGATCGCCTACCCGCCCGGCGCCGACCCCGGCGGCGAGGTCACCCGCGCCGAGATGCAGGCCCAGTTGGACCGGCTGGGCGTGCCCGGCGCGCGCGTCACCGACTTCGGCTGGTCGGCCCGCTTCCGCGTCAACCAGCGGCTGAGCGCCCGGCACTCCGCGGGCCGGGTCTTCCTCACCGGCGACGCCGCCCACATCCACTCGCCGGTGGGCGCCCAGGGCATGAACACCGGCATCCAGGACGCCGTCAACCTCGCCTGGAAGCTGGCCGCCCACATCACCGGCGGCGCCCCCCGCGACCTGCTCGACACCTACCACCAGGAGCGCGGGGCCGTCGCCCGCCGCCTGGTCGCCGGCACCACCCGCTTCACCCGGCTGACCCTGCTGCACGGCACCGTCACCACGATGGTGCGGCGGGCCGTGGCGCCGCGCGTGCTGGGCCGGGGGCCGGTGCAGCAGCGGCTCACGCGGGCGATCTCGCAGTTGGACGTGGCCTACCCCGACTCCGCGCTCAACGCCGGGGCCGCGCCCTCGGGCGGTCCCGCGCCCGGTGAGCGCGCGCCCTACACCGGCCTGTTCGGCCCGGCCGCCGGCCCGGGCTGCACGCTGCTGGTGTTCACCGGCTACCGGGGCGCCGCCGACCCCGAGGTGCGCGCGGGGGTGGGCGAGCTGACGGCGCTGGCCCAGGCCCGCCCGGGCGTGGCGGTGGAGGTGGCGGCCCCCGAGGGCGACGACGGGCTGCCCGGTGTGCGCCACGACGCCTCGCTGGAGGCGCACCGCCGCTTCGGCCTGACCGCCGGGGGCTACGCCCTGGTGCGGCCGGACGGCTACATCGCGGTGGTGGGCGCGCTCGGCGACACCGCCGCGCTGCGCGGCCACCTCGACCGCTGGTTCCCGCGGGCGGCGTCGGCGCCGACGGCGGGTCCGCGCCGCCAGGCGGGCTGACCGGGCGCGCGGACCGGCGCGGATGGCGGCACGGGGTTCGGGCGGGTCGGCGCGGCCCGGCCGGACCCCCGCGCCGCGGCCCCGCGCGCCGCCCGCCGCCGCCGGAATTCCGCGTGTCCACGTATTGACAGAGTGTTTGTTCTCACATAATCTCCAAACAATTGAAAGCGCTTTCCTGGGTGGCGGGAAGAAAGGAGATCACTTTCCCGCTCCGACCGCTCCCGGCTCCTGGGGCGGTTTCCTCTCCGCTGCCCCGGGCCTGCGTGAAGGTGCCGTCACGCAGGCCCGATATCCGCCGCCGCGGTCCCCCGGCGGGCCGGTTGGGCGGCCCGCACCGCGGCGGCGGAATATCCGAGGAGGTAATTCCCCCATGTCGAATTCCATTGTGCGCGCGGTCGCGGCGCCGGGCGCCCGCCGCGGGTTCGCGGCCTGCGCGGCGCTCGCGCTGGGCGCGGCCACCCTGGCCGCCGCCGGAGCCCTGGCCTTCCCCACCGCCGCCCACGCCGGCGGCTCGCCCGAGGGCTGGGCGAGCATGAACGGCGGCACGACCGGCGGCGCCGCCGGCCCCACGGTCACCGTGAGCGGCGCCGACGCCCTGGTCGATGCCATGGAGAGCGACGGCCCGCTGACCATCCAGGTCTCCGGCAGCATCGAACTGTCGGGCATGAACGACGTGACCTCCGACAAGACCGTGGTGGGCCTGGGCTCCACCGCCGAGATCACCGGCGGCGGGCTCAACATCTCCGAGGCCCACAACGTCATCGTGCAGAACATCGCGTTCTCCGACTGGGGCGACGACGCCGTCAACGTCCAGCGCGGCTCGACCAACGTCTGGATCGACCACAACAGCTTCACCAACGGCTACGACGGCGCCATCGACGTCAAGCGGGAGTCCGACTTCGTCACCGTGTCGTGGAACCACATCTACGACCACAGCAAGTCGATGCTGCTCGGCCACGACGACGACCACACCGCCGACCGCGGCCACCTGCGGGTGAGCTACCACCACAACTTCTTCGACGGCTCCGACCAGCGGCACCCGCGCGTGCGCTACGGCGACCCGGTGCACGTCTACAACAACTACTACCGCGACGTCTCGGCCTACGGCGTGGCCTCCACCATGGACGCCGGCGTGCTGGTGGAGTGCAACTACTTCGAGAACGTCGAGAACCCCACGCACGTGGGCTACGCCGACTCCGACCCCGGCCGCATCGAGGCCCGAGGCAACGTGCTGGTCGACTCCGGCCCGCTGGAGACCGCCGGGTCGGTCGACGACCCGCCCTACCCCTACGTGCTGGACGACTGCGCGCGGGTGCCGCAGATCGTCTCCGCCGGCGCCGGGCCCGGCAACATCTGACCGCGCGGCCGCCGCGCGCGGCCCGCGCGGAACACGAGAAAACAGCGGGGGCCCGCCCACGGGCGGGTCCCCGCCCGCGTGCGCCGCGGCCCGCCCGGTCCCGCCCCCGCGCCCCGCCTCCGGCCGGGGGTTGTCGATCGGCGACCGGCTCGGTGACCATGGACACCCCCCGCTGTGGTGTTGAACACCGATGTATTTCACTGTATACAGACAAACACACCACAGCACGACAAGTCCACCAGCGGGTACGGGTGGACGAGGAGGCGCGCGATGACAGACCCCAAGCCCCCCTCCGCCGACGCCGAGGGGCCGCCCTGGCGCAGGGCCGCCCTGCGCACCGGCCCCTTCGTGGCCGCCGCGGTGGTCACCGTGCTCCTGGCCGGAGCGGCCGTGGCCGGCGCCGACGACGAGGAGGCCCACGGCTTCGCCCAGGGCGAGCAGTTCCGCCTGCTGGCCCCCGCCGATCCCGGCGGCGGCTGGGACCAGACCGCCCGCGAGATGCAGTCGGCGCTGCGCGACCAGGTGGGCCGCGTGGAGGTCTACAACGTCGGCGGCGCGGGCGGCACCATCGGCCTCAACCAGTACGCGCAGCTGCCCGCCGACCCCACCGAGCTGATGGTCACCGGCCTGATCATGGTCGGCGCGATCGAGACCAGCGGCTCGGCGGTCACCATGGACGACGTCACGCCGCTGGTCCGCCTCACCACGGACTACGAGATCATCGTCGTCCCCAACGACTCGCCCGTTCAGGACACCGGCGACCTCGTGGACCTCATGCGCGAGGACGTCGGCGCGGTCTCCATCGCGGGCGGCTCGGCCGGCGGCGTGGAGCAGATCCTGGCCGGGCTCGTGGCCCAGGACATCGGCGCCGACCCCGCCGAGGTCAACTACATCGCCCACGCCGGAGGCGGCGAGGCACTGGCCACCGTGCTCTCCGGCCGCGCCACGGCCGCCATCTCCGGGGTCTCGGAGATCCTGCCGCAGATCGAGGCCGGCCGGCTGCGCCCCATCGCGGTCTCCAGCACCGAGCGGCTGCCCGCCCTGCCCGACGTCCCCACCCTCATGGAGGAGGGCGTGGACGTGGAGCTGTCCAACTGGCGCGGCGTGGTCGCCCCCGCGGGGATCACCGACGAGGAGGAGCGCCGCCTGGAGGAGCTGCTGATGACGATGGCCGAATCCCCCGGCTGGCAGGAGGCGCTCCAGCGGCGCGGCTGGGAGGACGCCGCCCTGGCCGGCCCCGAGTTCGAGAGCTTCATCGCCTCCGAGCGCGACCGCACCGCCGAGGTGCTTGAGCAGATCGGGTTGACATGAGCGCCACCGCCGACACCCCCGGGCCCCGCACCCCCGACGCCGAGGCGGCCGGCTCCGCCGCCGAACCCGGCACCCCCCGCCCCGCCGCATCACCCGGCACCCCGGGGCGCCCGCCCGCCGCACCCGCGCCCGCCCCCGAGGCCGGTTCCGACCGGCAAGGCCACCAGGCCGCCGCCGCCCTCGGCGCGCTCATGGCCGTCTTCGGTGTCGTCGTCCTCGTCGACGCCGCGAGCCTGGGCGACGGCGTCGGCGCCGCGCTCGTGGGCCCCGGCGGGTTCCCCACGGTCGTGGGCGTGCTGCTCGTCGCCGTGGGCGCCGCCCTGGCCGTCCGTGCGCTCCTGGCGCTGCGCACCGCGCCCGCCGCCGCACCCGCCGCCGAACTCAAGGGCCGGTTCCTGCGGCTGGCCGCGCTGGTGGGCGCGCTCGTCGTCTTCGCGGTGGTCCTGCCCTACGCCGGGTTCACCCTGTCCTCGGCACTGCTGTTCACCGCCGCCGCGCTCCTGCTGGGCGCGCCCCACCCCTGGCGCACGGCCGCCTACGGCTGGACCCTGGCCGGCGTGCTGTTCCTGCTCTTCGACGTGCTGATCGGGCTGTCCCTGCCCGGCGGCCCCTGGGGGTTCTGAATGACCGAGATCTCCGCCCTGATCGACGGGTTCGGCGCGGCGCTGTCGCCGGTCAACCTGCTGTGGGCGCTGCTGGGCGTCACCATCGGCACCGCCGTGGGCGTCCTGCCGGGCATCGGCCCGGCGCTGACGGTGGCCCTGCTGCTGCCGCTGACCTTCCGGCTGGACCCCGCCGCGTCGCTGATCATGTTCGCCGGCATCTACTACGGCGGCATGTACGGCGGCTCCACCACCTCCATCCTGCTCAACACCCCCGGCGAGAGCGCGTCGATGGTCTCGGCGCTGGAGGGCAACAAGATGGCCCGCGCCGGGCGCGGGGCGGCGGCGCTGGCGGCGGCGGCCATCGGCAGCTTCGTGGCCGGCACCATCGGCACGGTCGGGCTGACCTTCCTGGCGCCCGTCGTCGCCGACTTCGCGGTCGGGTTCGGCCCGCCCGAGTACGTCGCGCTGATGGCGCTGGCGTTCGTCACCGTCAGCGCGCTGCTGGGCCGCAGCATCCTGCGCGGCGCCGCCAGCCTGCTGATCGGCGTGACCATCGGCCTGGTCGGGATCGACCAGCAGAGCGGCGACGCCCGCCTGGCCTTCGGCCTGCCCTCGCTGCTGGACGGGATCGACGTCGTGGTGGTGGTCGTGGCGCTGTTCGCGCTGGGGGAGACCTTCAGCCGCCTCATGCACGGCACCGGCGGCGAGACCGTGGAGCCCGTGCGCGACCGCGCCGTGCTGTCGCGCTCGGACTGGCGGCGCTCCTGGCCGGCGTGGCTGCGCGGCTCGGCCCTGGGCTTCCCGATCGGCAGCCTGCCCGCGGGCGGCGCCGAGGTCCCCACGTTCCTCAGCTACAGCGTGGAGAAGCGGCTGTCCAAGCGCCGCGAGGAGTTCGGCCACGGCGCGATCGAGGGCGTGGCCGGACCCGAGGCCGCCAACAACGCGGCGGCTGCCGGGGTGCTGGTGCCGCTGCTGACCATCGGCCTGCCCACCTCGGCCACGGCGGCCGTCATCCTCACGGCGTTCCAGTCCTACGGGCTGCAGCCGGGGCCGCAGCTCTTCAGCGAGTCGGGTCCGCTGCTGTGGACGCTGATCGCCAGCCTCTACATCGGCAACGTGATGCTGCTCGTCCTCAACCTGCCGCTGGTGCGGATGTGGGCGCGGCTGCTGACCATCCCCGCCTACGCCATCTACGCCGCGGTGCTGGTGTTCGCCACCCTGGGCACGTTCGCCTCGGGCGGCACCACCGCCGACCTGCTGATCCTCTACGCGCTCGGCCTGCTGGCGCTGCTCATGCACGCCGCGGACGTGCCGATCGCCCCGGCGGTGGTGGGCCTGATCCTGGGCCCGCTGCTGGAGCAGGAGCTGCGGCGGGCGCTGGCGCTGTCGCAGGGGGACCCGATGATCCTGGTCTCCAGCCCGCTGACCGTCGTGCTGTGGGTGCTGATGGCCCTGGCCCTGGCGCTGCCGCTGGTGGCCAAGGCGGTGCGCCGCGACGTCGGCCGCGCCGCCGAGGCCGACCCGGAGCGGCCGGAGCAGGAGGAGGGGGGCCCGCCGCCCGCCACCCGCGCCTGAGCCGGACTGCGGCGGCCCCCCGGACCCCCGGTCCGCCGGGCCGCGGGTCAGCCGGGGGCGGTGAGCCGGGCCACGGCCGCGCGCAGGGCGCGGCGGCGCCGGTCGCGCACCGCGGGGTCGTCGTCGGGGCCGGCCAGGCGGCGCAGGGCCGGCGACGCCCACGTCCAGGACTGGAGCAGGGCGAGGACGAAGGCGAGCACGTCGGCCGGCGCGAAGGCGCCGCCGACGTCCCCGGCCTCGGCGGCCCCGGCGATTCCGGCCGCCGCGCGCCCGTAGGACTCCTCCTCGGCGGGGGCGGCCGCGCCGCGCTCCAGGTTGCGCCAGGCCAGCAGCCGCAGCACCGCGGGCCGCTCGTGCAGGTGGTCGAACAGCGCGGCGGCGTAGCCGGGCAGGTCGCGGGGGGTGAACGGCACGGCGTCGAGCAGGCCCGCCAGGTCGCGCGCCACCACGGCGTCGAAGAGGCCGTCCTTGTCGCCGAAGTAGATGTAGATGAGCCGCTTGTTGGCACCGGCCCGTTCGGCGATCCGGTCGACACGGCCGCCCGCCAGGCCATGGCGGTGGAACTCCTCGAAGGCGGCGTCGAGCAGCCGCCGCCGGGTGGCCGCCGACTGCTCGGCCTTGCTGGTGCGGCGGGGCTGCGTGCTCACCCGGCCGACCATACACCCTAACCGGATGGTGAACATGAGGGCGCCCGCAGGCCCGCCGCGCGGGGACGGGCCCGAGCGGGGCCCGTCTCAGGCGTTGAGCCGCCACACCGCCAGGTTGAGCGCGGCGGCGAACGCCGTCCACGCCCAGTAGGGCACCAGCAGCAGCGCCGCGATTCGGCTGCGGCGGTAGAAGGCCGCGACGGTGGCGGTCAGCACCACCAGCAGCGCCGCGATGACCGCGAACGCGGCGCCGCGCCGGTCGGCGGCGAAGAACAGCGGCGTCCAGGCCGCGTTGAGCACCAGTTGCGCCGCGAACAGGCCCAGCGCCAGCGGCGCGCCGCGCAGGCCGCGCCGGCGCCACACGTCCCACCCGGCCAGCGCGATCAGCACGTACAGCACCGTCCAGACCGGGCCGAAGACCCACGACGGCGGTGCCCAGGCCGGCCGGCGCAGCGCCGCGTACTCCTGCGCGGTGCCGGCCGCGGAGAGCACGCCGACCAGCGCGGCGGCCGCGACGGCCAGCAGGAAGACGGCGAGCCCGGCGAGCGCGCGGCCTCGCGACGGGGGTCGGCGGGTGAGGGAAGCGGTCATGGCGGCCTCGCGGGTCTCGGCGGCGGTGTCGGGCGGCCCGCTACCCGCGCGGGGCCCGGCCACACCCCCGCCGACGCCGTCCTTCGGACCCGCCCCTCCCGGCAGGGAGAGGGGCGGGCCGCGCGCGGCGTCAGGCGAGGTCGTAGACGCGCACGTAGTCGATCTTCATCTCCTGCGGGAACCGCGTGCTCGCGTCGGGCGGGCCGGGCCACTGCCCGCCCACGGCGACGTTGAGGATCAGGAAGAACGGGTGGTCGTACACCCACGGGTTGCCGCGGGTGTCGGCCGGGGTGAACGTCTGGTAGGCCACCCCGTCGACGAACCAGGTGATGCTGTCGGGGCGCCACTCCACGGCGAAGGTGTGGAAGGTGTCGGTGAACGCCCAGCCCTGGGGGTGGTGGTAGGAGCCGGTCACCGCGCTGCCGCCGGAGTAGCCGGGGCCGTGCAGGGACCCGTGGACCGTGGCGGGCTCGTGGCCGACGTTCTCCATGATGTCGATCTCGCCGCTGTTGGGCCAGCCGACCTGGCCGAGGTCGTCGCCCAGCATCCAGAACGCCGGCCAGACGCCCTGCCCGGTGGGGATCTTGATGCGGGCCTCGAACCGGCCGTAGGCGTGGGTGAACTTCCCGGAGGTGTTCATCCGGCCCGAGGTGTACTGGCAGGGGCCGTAGTGGCACCGGTACCCGGCGGGGTTGCCCTGGCGGGCGGTGATCACCATGTTGCCCGCGCCGTCGTGGGCGAGGTTGTCGCGGGAGTCGGCGTAGTACTGGAGTTCCTGGTTGCCGCCGCCGTCGCCGTTGACCTCGACGGTCCACTTGCCGGGGTCGGGCGCGGTGCCGGCGGGCGCGTTGAACTCGTCGGACCACACGAGCGCGGCGGAGTCGGCGTCGAAGGCGGAGACGGGCTGGGCCGCTGCGGGTGCGGCGGGTGTGCCGGAGGCCGCCAGTCCGGCGGCGGCGGTCGCCGCCGCGCAGGCCAGGGCCGCGGCGCGGAGTCCGCGTCGGCGGTGCCGGGGGAGGGAGCCGGGGGGCATTGTACTCATGGGGGACCGTTCCGGGCGCCGGTTGCCCCGCATGCGGTGGGACCGCAGCGGGGGTGACACGGGACAGCCGGTGCCCTGCTGGACGGGTGCGGACCCGGCCCGAGCCGCCGCGGCCGTCCGCGCGGAGGCGGAGGGCGGAGGACGCGGACCCGGCGTGCACGATGACGGATCTGGCCATGCTTCGTCACCCTTGGTAATGGGAAGCAACCTTACTTATTTGTCCGGAAGATCCGCAAGGGGTGTTTCCTGTTTTCCGCGCGGGGCGCGCGTCCCCCTCGCCCCGTGCGAGCCCGCCCGGCGCCCCTACCCCGCACCCTGGCCCGGCCGCCGCCCCGGCGGGCGGTTCGACGGGGCGCGGCGTTCGGGCTTCACCAGCGACACCTTGGGCCTTCGCCCGAGCCCGGCGCGCACGCCCCGCGCGGCGCCCAGGGCCGGATCGGCCGCATCCGGCGCGTCGGCGGCGGGCCGCCCCGGGGAGAGCAGCAGCGCCCTGCCCCTGCGGTCCACGGGGACCCCCGTCAGGATCTCGGCCTCGGACACGGCCAGCACCGCCGCGTCGGCGCCCTGCTTGGTGTGCCGCAGGTCGCCGGCGCGGAGGCGCTCCACCGCGTCCGCCACACTGAGCGCGGCGTGCTCGGAGGTGTAGTGCGCCAGGACGTCGCGCACGCGGAGGGAGGCCCCCAGGTAGGCCGGGTAGTTGTCGGCGACGGCCATCAGGCGCTCGGCGATCACCTCGTGGCGCATGGCTCCCGTGGGCGGCGCCGCGCCCATGACCGCACCGCTCAGGTCGATGCTCCCGGAGTCGTCGACGACCGCGTAGGCGCCGAGCGCGCGCGGGACGCGCGCGGTGTCCTGGAGGAACGCGGCGAACCCGTTGCCGTCGCCCGGGGCGATGACCAGGGGCTTGCCCACAGCGGCGTACTCCGCGCTCACCAGCCCCAGCGACTCGTTGCGGGTGGCCACCACCAGGACGTGGGACTCGGCGATCGCGCGCTCCACCTCGCGCCGGTCCGTGGTGAAGTCCTTCACCTCGATGGCCGCCTCCCAGGACGGCCCGTAGTGGAGGCGCATCGCCTCCTCGACCTCCGCGCGCTCGCCCTCCTGGACCCCCATAAGGGTGAGGTGGACCTCGCGGTAGCCCATCGCGTGCATGAGGCGCAGGGCCGCGGCCACCTCGGCGGCGCCCTTGTTGGGGTCGGCCGTGCGCCCCAGCATCAGCAGGCGGAGCGGTTCGCCGGCGCGCGGCGGCGTGTGCGCCGCTCGGCTGACCGCCATTCCGGGGATGTACTGGTGGGTGGGCGGCAGCATCGCCGCGCCGCGGGCTCCGGTCATGAGGCGCCGCGCGTCGGCGGCGGCCTTCGGCCCCTGGCCGAGGACCAGGTCGGCGGCGGCGAAGGACACCGCGTGGCGCTGCGCCCGGTGGAGGCCGAGTTCCTCGTTCCCGGCCGCGCGCAGGACCGGCAGCGGATCGAATGTGATGTGGTTGACGACCTTCGCCGAGCGGTAGAAGCGGTCGCGCAGCTCGGCGGCCGCCGGACCGGTCATGTCGGCGTAGCCGACGATGGCGTCGAAGGCGTCCTCGCCCTCGGGCAGCCCGAGGTCCGCCGGCGAGCGGTCCCGGAAGTGCTCCACGATGGCGGGCGAGAACCGGTTGACCGGGGGTTCGAGGGCGGCGATGCCCGCCGCGACCTCCGCGGGAAGCCGGTCGGGGGTGAGCTCGACGACCCGCACCCCCTTGTGCTCCACGGTCGGTTCGGGGCACAGCACCGTGACCTCGTGGCCCTGGGCCGCCAGGCTCTCGGTCAGACGGATGTTGGTGATGACCCCTCCGTCGTAGGGCCCTCCGACATGCAGGAGGAAGAGGAACCTCGCCACTGTGGTGTCGTCCGTTCGGTGCCGATGGGGTGGGTGGGGAGCACGCCTGCGGTCACAGGCGCCGGAGGAGGACGGTGAACTCCCGGACCGTCAGCGCGAAGGGGTAGGCGTCGAAGCGCACGGCGTCCGCGGCCCGGCCCGGGGCCAGGCGGGCGGCCAGCTCGTCCAGCATCTCGGCCGCGACCTCGGCCACCGCGCGCGACATCGCCTTCCAGCGCCGCTCGGCCGTGGGCGGCTGGAACACCTCGCCCGGCTCGGGGGCGCGCGGCGCGGGCTCGGCCTCCAGGAGGGCGCGCCAGGCGCGCGCCTCCTCGCCGAAGGGCGCCGGCTCCCCCCGGCACAGCAGCGACCGCCCCGGGTCGGGGCGCGGGTCGCGCGCCGCCGCGGGGTCGCCGTCGAGGACGCGCACCAGCGCCTCCGCCGCGTCGACCACGTCGGGGTCCACGGCGACCTCCCGCTCGGCGCGCCAGCGCTCGCGGGTGGGGACCTCCTCGGCGGCGCGCCGGGCGGCCCGGCGCAGGCGGTCGAGCCGGTGGGGGGCCGGGGGTTCCGCGGCGGCGGGCGCGCCGCCGATCCAGGGCGCGTCGGCGGGGTGGGGGGTGACGGCCGGGGCGCCGAAGGGCGCCCGCAGGCGGTCGGCCGCCGCGTGCAGGGCCGACGACAGCTCCCGCGCCTCGGGGCCGACCACGCAGGCCGGGGTGCCCGGGGCCAGCCGGTGGTCCAGCTCCGCCAGGAGGGAGGCCGGCCCGGTGACCCAGCCCGACGCGCACAGCAGGCCGACCCCCGGCGGGAACACCGGGGTGTCCCGCAGTTCGGGCACGTCGAGCAGGAGGTCCTGGGGGTGGCGGACGTGGCCTCCGGCGCGCAGCCGCTCCCGCCACTCCCGCGCGGCGGCGGCGAGCGGCAGCGGCCGGTCGTCGGCGGTCCGCCGGACCAGCAGGTGGCGGGCCGGGTCGGAGGGCGCGCCGGGCTCCTCGGGGGCGGGCGGCAGGGCGCGGAGTTCGGCCTCCAGGTCGCGCCAGGCCGCGCGGCGCTCGGCGGGCCAGTCCGCGCCGTGCCAGCGCATGGTGGGCTGCGCCCACAGCATGCGGGCCGCGGCCGAGTAGATCCGCTCGTACTCGGCTCCGGGCTCCCTGTCCGCTCCCATGGACTCCTCCGCACCGCTTCCGCCCGCGGCCGGGACCGCCGGGCGGGCGGTACGAACCAGGCACAGATCGGGCCGAACCACGTTAGCCCACCTGGACGCGCCGCAGCGCACCGGTTCCGCGCCTTTCACCACCGCGCGGACGGGCACCCGGCCGCCGCGCCCGCCGCCGGGCCGGGCGCGAAAACCCGTTGCGGGCCGCCGCGCGCGTTGGCGAGGGTGGGCGGCGTCCCACGGCCGTGGAGCGGGCGCGCCCAGGCGCCCGAGGAGGAGGGCATGTGCTGACCGAGCGCGAGATCGCGTCGTTCGTGGCGGACGGGTTCGTCGCGGTGCGGGGTGCGTTCCCCCGCGCCCTCGCCGACCGCGGCCGGGCCGAACTGTGGGCCGACACCGGCTGCGACCCCGACGACCCCGCCACCTGGACCCGCCCCGTGGTGCGGCTGGGCGGCTACCACAGCGCCCCGTTCGTGGAGGCCGCCAACACCCCCGCGCTGCACGCCGCCTACGACCGGCTGGTGGGAGCGGGCCGCTGGCGCGCGCCCCTGGGACTGGGCACCTTCCCGGTGCGCTTCCCCAGCGACGAGCCGCCCGGCGACGACGGCTGGCACCTGGACGCCTCGTTCGGCGGCGCCCGGGGGGAGGGCCGCGTCAACCTGCGCTCGCGCGGGCGGGCGCTGCTGATGCTCTTCCTGTTCTCCGATGTCGGCCCCGACGACGCGCCCACCCGGATCCGGGTGGGCTCCCACCGCGACGTCCCGCCGCTGCTGGCCGAGGCCGGCGACGAGGGCCGCGAGTGGTTCGAGCTGTGCGGGGCGGCGGTCGCGGCCGGCGAGGGCCGTCCCGAGGCGCTGGCCACGGGCGAGGCCGGCGACGTCTTCCTGTGCCACCCGTTCCTGGTGCACGCGGCCCAGCCGCACCGGGGCACCACGCCCCGGTTCCTGGCCCAGCCGCCGCTGCTGCCCGTGGGCGAACTCGACCTGGAGGCGGCCGAGCCCACCCCGGTGGAGCGGGCGGTGGTCGAGGCGCTGGCCGAGGGCTGAGGCGGCCGGCCGCGCGGAGCGGCGCTACCCGGCGGCGCCGGCCGGGTGCTCGGCGCCGGGGGCGCCGCCGGCCTCCGGCGCGGCCGCACCGGGCGCGCCGGAGGCGCCGGCGCCGCCGGGCGAGCCGCCCCGGCGGGCGCGCGGACGCAGCCGCGCCGCGGCCGAGCGCGCGAGGTCGGCCACTGAGGGACCTCCGGCGAAGCACCACAGGGCGATGACCGGATCGCAGATCGCGCAGCCCAGCGAGGAGTGCTCGGCGAACGGCAGGATCGGGTTGCCGTAGAGGTGGTGCAGGGCGTCCCACACCGTGTGCAGCAGCCAGGCGACCCCGATCCACGCCCAGGAGTCCAGGCCCCGGTAGGCGCAGTAGGTCGCCACCGCCGTGAACGCCAGCTCCAGCGGGCCGAACCCGCCGCCGCTCAGGTAGGCGGCCCCGGCGCCGGCGACGAACACCGCGTTGAAGCGCCTGCGGTGCGGCTCGGCGATGAGGGAGTTCAGGGCGGCGTAGACCAGCCCGATCACGATCGGGGCGACGACGGTCAACATGGTGGAGTCCGGCCTCCTTCGAACGGTCGCGGGACGCGCTCGCGCCCCCGTGGGTCACGACCGTAGAAGCGCGGCCCGCGACCGGGGGAGTGGCCGGACGGCCAGATGCCGCCGGGTTTCTGCCAGGCCGCGGCGGCGCCCGCGCGCCGGGGCGAACGCCTGGTGCGCGTCGTCCACCCGCGCGCTCCCCGGCCTCCTCAGCCGCCCTCCGGACGGCGCCGCGAATCGAGCCAAACGCCCGCGGCACCGCGTCCGCCTCCGTTCCCTCGGTGGTTTCGGCGCGGTCGCGGCCGCCCGTTGCGGTCGGTGCCAAACGCCTGGACCGGGGTAGGGGGCGGGGCACGATCGCAAGCCCGCAGGTGGGGGCGCGCCGAGCACGGTGTGTCCGCTAACGTGTCCGATCGCGCCGCATCCGTGTTGCGGCGCGGTTAATGGGCCGGTTTGGCCCGCCCGACCGCCCCCGGGCCAGAAAGGCAGGAGCTTCAGATGGCACAAGAGCACCGCGAGCAGTGGGGGTCCCGCACGGGCTTCCTGCTCGCGGCGATCGGATCCGCTGTGGGACTGGGCAACATCTGGCGGTTCCCCTACATCGCCTACGAGAACGGCGGCGGCGCCTTCCTGGTGCCCTACCTCGTGGCACTGCTGACCGCCGGCATCCCGCTGCTCATCATGGAATACGCGATCGGGCACCGCTTCCGCGGCTCGGCGCCGGCGTCGTTCCGCCGGATGTCGCGGCCCACCGAGGCGCTGGGCTGGTGGCAGGTCGCCATCTCCTTCGTGATCGCGGTGTACTACGCCGTCATCGTCGCGTGGGGCGCCTGCTACGCCTGGTTCTCCCTGACCCAGGCGTGGGGCGAGGACCCCGACGCGTTCCTGTTCCAGGACTTCCTCCAGGTCTCGGAGGCCCCCGGCGCCATCACCGGCTACGTCCCCGGCGTGCTGTGGCCGCTGGTGGGGGTGTGGATCGTCGTCCTGGTCATCCTGGTGCTGGGTGTGCGGCGCGGCATCGAATGGGCCAACCGCATCTTCATCCCGCTGCTGGGCGTGCTGTTCGCGATCCTGGTGGTGCAGGCCCTGTTCCTGGACGGCGCTGAGGTGGGCCTCGACGCGCTGTTCGCGCCCGACTGGTCGGCCATCACCGACGGCAGCGTGTGGGTGGCCGCCTACGGCCAGATCTTCTTCTCGCTGTCGGTCGGGTTCGGCATCATGATCACCTACTCGTCCTACCTGCGCCGCCGATCCGACCTCACCGGGTCGGCCATGGTGGCCGGGTTCGCCAACAGCTCGTTCGAGATCCTCGCCGGCATCGGTGTGTTCGCCACCCTGGGCTTCATGGCCGTGGCCAGCGGGGTGCCGGTGGACGAGGTCGCCACCAGCGGCATCGGCCTGGCGTTCGTCGCCTTCCCGCAGATCATCTCCAACCTGCCGTTCGGCGCCGCGCTGTTCGGCGTGCTGTTCTTCGTGTCGCTGGTGATCGCCGGCCTGACCTCGCTGATCAGCATCGTGCAGGTCGTGGTGTCGGCGGTGCAGGACCGCCTGGGCATGCGCCGTGTGCCCGCCGCCCTGCTGGTGGGCGGTGTGACCGCCGCGGTGTCGATCCTGCTCTTCCCCACCAACCAGGGCCTCTACATCCTCGACGCCGCCGACCACTTCATCAACCAGTACGGCATCGTGCTGGCGGGCCTGGTGTCGGTCGTCGTGGTGGCCTGGATCGTGCGGCGCCTGCCCATGCTGGAGGCGCACGCCGCCAAGACCTCCGTGGTCGCCCTCACCTGGTGGTGGCGCATCACCCTGAGCGTGGTCACGCCGATCGTCCTCGGCTTCATGATGTACGACAGCCTGCGCGCGGAGCTGGCGTCCAACTACGAGGACTACCCGACGTGGTTCCTGCTCACGGCGGGATGGGGTGTGGCCGGGGCCGCCCTGGTGCTCGGCATCCTGATCTCGCTTCTCCCGTGGAAGAACCTGCCGAGTGCGACGGCCGACCCCGACGACCCCGAACCCGGGACCGCCGCCGCGGCCGACGACGCCGAGAGGGGGCGCTGATGTCCGTCGGAGCCATCGTGATGATGGTCCTCGCCATCGTGATCGTCTGGGGCGGTCTGATCGCGGCGATCATCCACCTCGCCCGCCACCCCGACCCCGACCCCGGCCCCGACGCGTGACGGGCTGAGGGCGCACCGAGGCGGAACACGGGGGTGTTTCGGACCCGTACGGGTCCGAAACACCCCCGCGCGCCTTTTCGCGCCCCGCGGCGCCGTCGGCGCGCTGTGCCAGAATGAGAGCCGCCGCCATGCGGCCCGCGCGCGCCCGCCCCGGCCGCCGCCCGCCCCCGTCACCGAGGACCGGCCCCCCATGAGCGACCCCTACAGCCCCCAGCCCTACGGCCCGCCGTACGGCGCCCCGCCCACCGGCCCCGACTACGCGCCGCACGGGGGGCACCCGGCGCCGCCGGGATACGCCGCCCCGGCGCCCGGGGGCTACGCCGTGCCCCACGCCGGCGGCTACGGCGCGCCGGGCCCGGGCCTGCCGCCGCCCCCGCCGGAGCACGCCGACCAGGTGTGGCCGCCGCCGGCGGGCTGGGGCGCGCGGGTCGGCGCCTACATCGTCGACACGCTGATCGCGCTGCCGATCTTCCTGGTCTGCTTCTACGGCGGCCTGGGCCTGATCATCTTCATCCTCGAAGGCCAGAACCTGCCCGAGGACCAGGAGGCGGCGATCGGGATCCCCACCACGCTCCTCTTCGGCGCCCTGGGGGCGTTCCTGTCGTTCAGCTACTTCTGGTTCCCCCACGCCCGCAGCGGGCGGACCCTCGGCAAGCGGCTGTTCGGCATCAAGGTCGTCTCGATGAAGACGGGCGAGCCCCCGTCGCTGGGGCTGTCGGCCGGGCGCCAGCTGGTGCACATCGGCATGGCCTCGGTCACCTGCGTCGGCTGGCTGATCGACGTGCTGTGGCCGCTGTGGGACCAGCCCTACCAGCAGGCCGTGCACGACAAGGCGGTCGGCACCCGGGTGATCACCGTGCGCGGCGCGGGCGCGGCCCCGCCGCCGGGGCGCCCCGGCGCGGCGTACTGACGCCGCCGGCCGCGCGGCCGCGCGTGGCGCCTGTCGCAGCGGGCCGGTAAGATCACCGGTCACCACCGGCACCGGCACCGGCACCGGCGCCGGCGCCCGGGCGCGGCCGGTCGAGCGGAAGGGCTCACACCATGGCCGACAGCACGGACAAGGCGGCACACGACGCCCGCTCCCTCGCGGTGTTCGCCGAGATCTACCTGCGGGAGTTCGCCGACCACGCGCCCCAGGACTTCGCCTTCGCCGACCTCGACACCCGCGCGGTCCTCGCCGAGGCCCACCGCCGCTGGACCGGCACCACCGCCTCGCTCGCCTACAACACCGACTCCAAGAAGGGCATCCGCACCCACAGCATCCTCGTGCCCCGCGACCTCGCCGCGCTCGCGGCCGAGGTCGCCAAGACCAGCCCGCTGGCCGCCGCGGCGGTCGAGGAGGAGCGGCTGCGCCGCTACGACCCCCAGAGCCGCGACCACCTGGCCGAGCGCGGCCGGATCTCCGAGCGGATCGGATCCCTGCTGGTGCGGGCCGGCCACCTCGGCGGCGCGGCCCTCAAGTACCGCGCGGCCCAGGACTTCCTCGCGGCCGCGGGCGAGCACACCGAGGCCCGCGCGGCGGGCCGCACCCGGCTTCGGGTGCTCGACCGCCTTGTCCGCCACCTGGAGGCCAGGCAGGACGACGTCCGCGCCGCGTCCGCGTCCGCCGACGACCCCGTGGCCTTCAACAGCGCCGTCGGCCGCCGGATGCGGATCACCCCAGGCAGCGGCGGATGGGAGTCCGAGCTGACGGCGGCGCGCCGGGAGCTGTACGAGCGCACCACCGCGGAGTACGGCCCGCTGCACGCCCGTGCCGTGTCGGCCGCGCGGCGCCTGGTCGAGGTCCTGCACGACATGGGGAAGCACCTGGACGCGTACCGCTTCGGCCGGGACGCCCTCGACCGGATCAGGAAGGCCGGCCGGAACACGGGCCGGGACCTCCTGCGCCGCGCCGACGAGACCCGCGCCCAGTACCGCGAGCGCGTCGGCGCCCCGCTCGCCGCGCTGGAGCAGCGGGTCCAGCGGGCGCGCGTGGTCTCGGCGCCGACCGACCCGAACGAATCGGGCTACCTGGGCGGCGAGCGCGGGATCAGCGGTCCGCCCGGCGGCGTGCGCAGGGCCGTCGTCAAGGCCGCGCAAGGCGTGTCCCCGGGCCGCCGGGCGCACACCACCCCGGCCCTGCCGGCCCCCCGGGGCGCCCGCCGGGGCTGACCCCGGTCCGGCCGCCCGGCGCCTCAGCGCCCCCGGGTGCGCCGCTCGTAGTTGCCGCTGGAGAAGAACGGCGCTTGCGGCGGACCGGGCGGTCCGCCCGTGGCGGCGGTGTGGCCCGAGACCGTGGGAGCGGGCCGGGCGGCCCGGCGGACGTCGGGCCGCAGGCCCCGCAGCGCGGCGCGCACCGGGTGGCCGCTGTCCTTGAGGTCCACCTGCTCCAGCTTCGCCTGGACCGCTTTCAGGTCCTGGGCGACGGCCTCGTAGGGCCCGTCGGCCGCGACCCGCGCGGCCACCGCCTTCAGCGCCTGCTCGGCCGCCCGCCAGCGGCCGTTGCCGCGCTGGGCCTTGGTCAGCTCCCAGCACGCCTGCCAGCCCTCGCGCACCGCCTCCCCGGCCTCGTTGTCCAGGGACGGCACCGCGACCCGGGCGCTCCACCCGATCAGGCGCAGGGCGGCGGCCACGCGCTCCTCGCCCGCGGCGAGCAGCAGGCGCTCGGCCCGGCCGTGGTCGCGGGCGCGCAGCGCCTGGACGCCCTCGCGGTACAGGGCGTCGCCCAGCAGGCGGTTGGCGCGCAGCGCGTGCATCCGCGCCGGGCCCCGGCGCCGCTCGACCAGGTGCGCTTCCAGGTCCTCGACCAGGGCGGGCAGGCGCTCCCGCAGCCGCGCGAGGTTGGCGGGCGTGAGGTCGTCGGCGAGCGGGGCCAGCTCCGCCAGCTCCCGGCGGAGGTCCTCCAGGGGTGCCGCCATGCCGCCGTCCTCTCGCCGCGGTTCGGGGGGCGGCACCGATTATGGCGCAAGCGCCCTCAGCCCTCGCCCAGGGCCTCGCGGGTGCGGCGGGCCCGCTCCGCGCGCGGGGTGAACGCCACCGGCAGGCGCTCGACGGTGTTGGCCATGAGCGAGGGCACCGGCTCCAGGGCGGCGGGGTCGGCGTCCAGGCGCAGGTCGGGGAACGCGGTGAACAGCTCCCGCAGGGCGATGGCCGCCTCCATCCGCGCCAGCGGCGCGCCCATGCAGTGGTGCGGGCCCCAGCCGAAGGCCAGGTGCCCGCGCTGCTCGCGGGTGGGGTCGAAGCGCTCGGCGGTGGACCCGTGCCAGGTCGCGTCGCGCCCGGCCGCGCCGTAGCACAGCAGGACAGCGTCGCCCGCGCGCAGCGCGGTGCCGCCGACCTCGACGTCGCGCAGCGCGTAGGCGAACGGCAGCGCGAACAGGGAGGTGTCCCAGCGCAGGACCTCCTCGACGACGCCCTCCCACGTGGCCGCGCCGTGCGCCAGGAACTCCAGGTGCACGGGGTGGGCCAGCAGCGCGCGCACGGCGTTGACCAGCACGCCCTCGGTGGTCTCGAACCCGGCGGCGAGGAACAGGTAGAGCATGTCGACCAGTTCGGTGTCGCTGAGGCGGTCGCCGCCGTCGCGCGCGGCGATGAGCGCGCTGGCGAGGTCGTCGGCGGGGGCGGCGCGGCGCTCCTCGATGAGGGTGCCCAGCACCTCGTGGATCTCCTGGTAGAAGGCGGCGCCCTCCTCCGGGGTCATGACGCTGGAGCCGAACCCGCGGCGCACCAGGTCGACCAGGCGCGGGCGGTCCTCCTCGGCGATCCCGAACAGCTCGGCGAGCACCCGCATGGGCAGCGGGAAGGCGAACGCCTCGCGCAGGTCGGCGCGCCCGCCGGTGGCGTCGAGACCCGCCAGCAGGTCGGCCACGATCGCCTCCACCCGCGGGCGCAGCCCGGCGACGCGGCGCGGGGTGAAGGCGCGCGACACCAGCGACCGCATGCGCCGGTGGTCGGCGCCGTCGGCGGTGAGCATGTTCCGCAGCAGGACGTTGCTCATCATGGGCCAGTCGTCGGGGACCTCGCCGTCGCGCAGCGCCCGCCAGTTGTGCCCCGAGCGCGAGAAGTCGCGCGAGGTCAAGATCTCCTGGAGTTCGGCGTGCCGCGTCACCGCCCAAACAACGACATCACCCGGGAGACGAACCTGGACAAGGGGGCCGATCCCACGGAGGAGCCGGGCCTGTCCGTGGACGTCGGCGGCTCGGGGGTCGAGCCGGACGGGGAGTTCGACGGGTTCCACGGGGCGCCTCCGTTCGCGGTGGCCTGGACGGGTGCGGGGGTGAAGGTGACCGGCAGGCTCTGCGGGCCGCGCCGGTAGACGGTGGGCAGGGGGCGGATGTCGTCGGCGGCCACGGCCAACCGCATGTCGGGCAGCCGGCGGCGCAGCGTCTCGACGGCGGTGGCGACCGCGCCGATGCCCATGCCGCGCGCGGGGCAGGCGTGCGCCCCCGCGCCGAAGGACAGGTAGGACTGGTTGCCCGAGCCCAGGGTCTGGGCGCCCAGCTTGGGGTCGCGGTTGGCGGCCAGGTAGCAGGGCACCAGCCCCTCGCCCGCGCGGACGGTGCGGCCCTCGATCACGACGTCGGCGGTGGGGAAGCGGCCCGGCAGGGTGGCGATGGGCGGATCGGTCCACAGCACCCGGTCCACCGCGTCGGACACGCTGACCCGCGCGCCGGCGACCTCGCTGGCGATGGCGCGGTCGGTGAGCAGGAGGCGCACGGTGCTGGCGATGAGGTTCTTCACCGGGTCGACCGAGGCGGCGATGAGCAGTTCGAGGTCGAAGGCGATCTCGATGTCGGTGAGGTTCTGCGGCGCCGACACCAGCGCCGCCACCAGGTCGTGGCCGGGCCCGATCTCACCCGCCTTCAGCGCGGCGCGCTTGGCCTCGGCGACGCGGGTGCCGTGCTTGACGAGCCGCTGCTGGGCCTGGATGGAGTCGGCGTCGACCTCCCACTGGCGGGCCATGCACTCCACCAGGTCGCCGAACTCCTCCTGGGTCATGCCGAACCACCGGTTGAGCATCAGCGCGGGCACCACGGCGGCGAAGTCGGTGACGATGTCGGCCCGGCCCTCGGCGCAGAAGCCGTCGACGGCGATGTCGGCGAGCTGCGCGGCGTCGATGCGCACCCGGGCGCCGCCGAGGGTGTCCAGCGCCCACTTGATGGCGGCCCGGCGGCGGCGGTGGCGCTCGCCGTCAAGGCAGAGGGCGTTGAGGCCGCCGCGGTCGCTGAACAGGGTGTGGATCGCCATGCCGGGGTGGAAGCGGCCCTCGACCTGCTCGCGCCAGTGCCCGGAGGCTCGGGGGAAGCGGTGCGGGTCCTTGAGGACCTCGGCCAGCGCGGAGTAGTCGAGCACGAGCCAGGCCGCCACGCCCGCCTCGAAGTCCACGGGCGCCAGGGCGCCGTAGGTGGCGCGGAGCCCTTCCAGGTAGTCGGCGGGGTCGACGCCGTCGGCGGTGAAGTCGGGGAGGGGGACGGCGTTGTCGTGGAGGGGGCAGCCGGCGGGCGGCCCGTCCTGACTGTGGCTGGGGCTCATAGGCGCGTTTCCAGTAATCCGGTAGTCGCGGAGAGTGGCGGGGTGGGGGTAGAGGGGTGCCCGGGCGGGAGCACGGGGGCCGGGCCGAAGATCGGCGGACATGGTAGCCCCAGACGATCATGCGCGCGAGAGTCCCAGGTCACGAGAATTCGGCTGCCGCGGCGCTTTGGGCCGCCGGGACGCTCCCCGGTGACCCAGCGTGCCCGGCGGTCCGTCCGGGCTAGGCGGTCCGGAGACGGTCGAGTCCGGTCGAGTCCGGTCGAGGCCGGTAGGGGCGGGCCGGGGAGGCCGCCCCCGCCCGGGAGCAGGGGGCGGGGGCGGCGTGTCGGGGGCGGCCGCGGTCACCGGCGCTGCCGGGCGGTGCCGCGCAGCGCCTCCGTCGTGGCGGCCACGATCCCCGGCGGTTCGGGGCCCAGGGCCGGCAGGACCAGCAGGACCGCGCGGGTGCGGATCGCGCGGGCGGCCAGTTCCCTCCGGTAGGCGGCGATGTCCTCGACGCGGTGCGGCGGCTCGACGCTCAGCGACTCCACCACCGCCGAGAGGAGGTCGCGCACGCCCGGGTCGAGGTTCACCGGGCGGCCGCCGCGTCGGCGGCGGCCAGCAGGAGGGCGAACCTGTCCAGGTCGTAGGACCCGACGGTGTCGCCGGAGCCGTGGTGCACCGCCTGGTAGTAGACGTCACCGGACTCGTCGGCGGAGTACCGCGCGCACCAGCCCCGGTGCGCCAGGGTGACGGCGACGAACCGCTCGTAGGTGTCGCGGTCCAGCGGGCGCGGTGTGTACTCGCGGGAGGGGAGGGGGGTCATCGCGGCCCCTCCCCGGACGCCCGGCGGCACTCGATCCACCGGCGTACGAGCGGCTGGAGGGCGGCGCGGGACGTCGTCGAGCCCGTCACCGCGCATGAGCGGGCGCGGCCGCCGCGCGGCCGCCGTCTTCTCGGGTTCGGGAGGGCGCCCGTGTTCGCCGGTCGCGTGCCGCGCCCGCTGCGGGCGGGCGTGCCCCGCGCCCCACTGCCCGGGGGCGCCCTCGCCAGGATGTGGCCTGTGCATACCGTGACCGTAGGTGTGCGGTACGCATCAGAGGTTCAGTGAATTGAACCCGGTTTCGCTGGTCAGATGACGCCCATCCGCCAGGCGAGGCCCCGCAACACCGGGTCCTTGACCCGGGCCATGTCGCGGACCGTCTCGCGGATCAGGGGCGAGTGCCGCACCTGGGCCGGGGAGAGGCGTTCGGCCTTCTGGAGTTCGCGGGCCGCCGCCTTGTCCCGGCCGAGCATGTGCAGGGCCCGAAACCGGTCCATGTGGAGGGCCGCCCTGCGGTTCCTCGACGCCAAGGCGCCGGTGTCGACACGGTCGCTGATGCGCATGGCCTCGCCGGGGTCCTCGGCCTCGACCGCGAGCATGGTCCGCCACACGCCCACGTTCGAGACCCCGAACAGCTCCCACGCCTGGGGGTCGTCGCCGGTGTCGAATCGCTCCGCCAGCCGCGCCGCCTCATCCGCCTGGCGGCGCGCCGCGTCGTGCTCACCGGACACCTGGTGCGCCAGCGCCGCGCTCAACCGCAGCATGCCGTAGACCTGGTGGGCCATCGGGTCGTCGCCGATGTGCGGCTCCAGTTCGTCGGCGATCCGGGGGGTGGCCAGCAGCGCCCGCGACCGGTTCGCCGAGGGGCGGGCGTGCGCGCTGTGGTAGGCCGCCGCCGCGCTCCACACGGGGTCCGCCAGCCACACCGCCGCCTGCCGGGCCCGGTCGGCGCTGATCCACGCGAGGTCGCTGTGTCCGAAGTGCCGCATGACGATGACGGCGAGGCCGCAGGCGGTGATGAGCTGGCGCAGGGCCTCGGAGCGGTCGGGCTCGGCCAGGTGCGCTCCGGCGTGCAGTTCGGACAGCACCCCCGGCAGGGTCCGCATCATGGCGTCGTAGTCGGTGCGGCGCAACCGGGTGTCGAGTGTGCGGAGGTCGGCCGCGGTCTGGTCGAGCGGGCGCACGGGCACGTCCGGCGGGTCGTCCAGGGAGTACTCGTGCAGGACCTCGCGCAGCCGGACGAGGTTGATGCCGGGGAGACGGGCGTGGACGTCGTCGGCGGGCCCGCCGAGGATGGTGTCCGCCGAGACCTCCAGCACCTCGGCGATGGCGGCGATGTCCGCGCGCTTGTCGAGCGGTATCCGCCCGTTCTCGACCATCGACATCCAGCCTTTGGACTTCCCGACGAGTCCCGCCAGGACGTCGAGGTTCATGCCCTTGGCACGCCGGGCCGCACGCACGCGCTCACCGATGGAGGGGGTTCGGGGGGAATCGTCCATTGCCACGCTCCAGGTCGGTCGACTCGCATCAACAGCCTAGGGCGGGGGCCTTCCGCGTGTCAGGGGATTGCGGCGTGCGCGGCGCCGGGGCGGTCAGGGGCGCAGGGTGAGGACGTCCACGGCCGCCTCCTCAACGGCCGGGCGGGTGAAGCGCATGGGGATGGTCTCGCCCGCGGCCCACAGCGGGGTCTGGTCCTCGCGGTGGGGGTGGAATGCGTGGCCCGAGGGGCCGGTGAGGTCGATCCAGCGGGACCGGTCGAAGTCGGCCAAATCGACCGTCATGCGCATCGACGGCACCGTCGTCACCGCGTAGCCCTCCGCCAGGTCCCAGCCCGTGGCGTTGACGACGCTGGTGCCGCCCCCCGACTCCACCGTGGAGCCGTTGAACACCCACTCCAGCGGGGCGATCCCCGACGACCCCAGCGACGGGTGGCCCGCGGTGAGGGTGTGCAGGTCACCCCAGCGCCACGACCGCGGGTCCTCGCCCAGGGTCTGGGCCAGCTCCTCGGCGGCGCGCTCCATCGCCTCGGCCAGGACCGCGTCGCGGCCGTCGGCCACCGTGCCCCGCCACCACGGCGAGCCGGGGTCCTCCAGCAGCCGGCTGACCACCAGCCAGCCGCGCGAGCCGCCGTCCATGGGGTAGCCGCTGCCCAGTTCGTCGAACGTGAGGTCGAGCAGGTGGTGCCAGACCGCGTTGTAGAAGGCCGCCGCCGCGAAGTCGGCGTCCTGCTGGAAGTCCCACTCGGCCAGTAGCCGGCGCCCCTCGGCGGCGGTGCCCTCGGCCGGGGCGTCGAGCAGGTAGGGGACGATCGCGCGGGCGCCGCTGTTCTCGTTGTCCAGTTGGATCTCGCCCATGTCGGCCGTTGTCAGCCCGCCGCGCCCCACGGCGTCGGCGAGCAGGGTGCGGATCCGCTCGGAGCGGTAGCCGTAGTCCCAGTCGGCGGTGAGCAGGTGGGGGTAGTCCGACCCGACGGCGGCCTGGTTGGCGGTGACGATGAACCCCGACTCCGGGTCGGTCACGGTGGGCAGTTCGTCGAAGTCGAGGTA
This sequence comes from Streptomonospora nanhaiensis, assembly GCF_013410565.1. NCBI lineage: Bacteria > Bacillati > Actinomycetota > Actinomycetes > Streptosporangiales > Nocardiopsidaceae > Streptomonospora > Streptomonospora nanhaiensis. The sequence continues at coordinate 1,815,244 of NZ_JACCFO010000001.1, read as the reverse complement.
GCCCCTCCAGTCGTAGTCGGAGTCCCAGCCGGGCGCCGGCCAGCGGCCGTCCCCGGCGCCGCGCACCGGGATCGTGCCCGGAGCCTGGTAGCCGATGGTGCCCTCGGTGTCGGCGTAGACGAGGTTCTGCGCGGGCACGGCGAAGGAGCGGGCCGCCTCGCGGAAGGACGCGAAGTCCTCGGCGGCGTTCATCGCGAAGATCGCGTCGGCCGTGGTGCCCGGCTCCAGCGCGGTCCAGCTCAGCGCCACCCCGTAGCCGCCCTCGGGTGCGGCGGCGGCCTGCTCGGCGGGGCGGCCCTCGGCGTCCACGGGCGGGGCCTCGCCGATGTCGCGCAGGTCCAGGGCGCTGGCCGCGTCCGAGAGCAGCGGGCCGTGGCGGGTGGAGCGGACGGTGAAGGTGACGTCGGCGCCCCCGGCCACCCGCACCGTCTCCTCGCGGGTCCGCAGCGGCTCGTGCTCGCCGTCGACCACGGCGGCGTCGCCCTCGATCCGCTCCAGGTAGAGGTCGGCGACGTCGGGCCCCAGGTTGGTGAACCCCCACGCGATGTCGGCGTTGTGGCCGATGACCACGCCCGGCAGCCCGGCGAAGCCGAACCCGGTGACGTCGAAAGGGCACGCGTCGGTGACCTCGGTGCAGTGCAGACCGGTCTGGTGCCACACCGAGGGCATCTGCGCCCCCAGGTGGGGGTCGTTGGCCAGCAGCGGCAGGCCCGAGGCGGTGTGCTCGCCCGAGACCACCCAGGAGTTGGAGCCCAGCCCCGAGGAGTGCGGGCCCACCAGCGGCGGGACGGCGGCCAGGCCCGCGCCGACCTCGGCCAGCGCGGGTGCGGCGTCGGCCGGGGGGAGGGCGGTGTCGCCGCCGTCACCGGCGCCCGGGCCGGGGTCCGGCTCGAACGCGCCGTCGCGGACCCGCCCGCCGGAGACGATCGGCGCGTGCTCCTCCTCGGGGTAGGCCGGGTACAGCTCCTCCACCTGCTCGCGGGTGAGCCCGTCGGCCACCAGCCCCGCCCGCTCGATCTCCTCGGCCATGTTGCCGCGCAGGTCCCAGGCCATGGCCTTGAGCCAGGCCAGGCTGTCCACGGCGGTCCAGGGCTCCACCTCGTGGTCGGGGCTGAGCACGCCCAGCACGGTGAACTCCAGGCCCAGCTCCCCGCCGCCCCGCTGGTCCAGGTAGGCGTTGACCCCCTCGGCGTAGGCGTCGAGGTAGGCGCGGGTGTCGGGCTCCAGCAGGTCGTACTCCCGCTCGGCCACGCGCCGCCAGCCCATGGTGCGCAGGTAGACGTCGGTGCCCACCTGGTCGGGCCCGAACAGCTCGGCCAGCCGCCCGGCGGTGGTCATGCGGTTGAAGTGCATCTGCCAGAACCGGTCCTGGGCGTGCACGAACCCCTGCGCCCGGAACAGGTCCTCGGCGGTGGCGGCGTAGACGTGCGGCACCCCGCGGCCGTCGCGGTAGACGGTGGCCTCGCCCTCAAGGGCGGGCAGCGCCAGCTCGCCCTGGGTCTGGGGGAAGGCGCGCCGCACGGACCAGAACCCGGCCGCGGCGGCCAGCAGCGCCAGGCCGGTCACGACGCAGAGCGCGCCCACGGCCCACCGTTTGAAACGTGTTCTAGTCCCGGCCATGGGGAGACTCTAGTGGGGCGCGCCACACCCCCCGGTCACGGGGTCGGCGCTCCGGCCCGCGCGGGCGGGAACCGCACTCACGCCGGGGCGGGGAGCGCCGGCGCGCGGCTCAGTCGTCGGGGTCGGGCCGGGCCGCCTCGCGCCGGGGGCCCGCGGCCCGACCGTTCCAGGTGGCCACGGCGCACACGAGCAGGGTGAGGGCCGAGGCCGCCAGCCCCCAGAACGCGAAGACGCCGACGAAGCCGATGTCCTCGCAGTCGTACTGGGCCGGGTAGCTGGCGAACGCCCGCACGCAGCCCAGCGGCAGCACCCGCAGGGCCAGGTCGCTGAGCAGGCCGTCGGAGCCGATCACGAGCATGCCCGCCGCCCAGCCGATCGCGATGAGGACGAACGCGGCGAACAGCCGCCGGACCGTGTTCCTGACCATGGCGCCCCTGTACGCGAGAGCGGGCCGTGCGCCGGCCGCCGGCTGATCGCGGCTCCGGCCGTGGGCTTTACGAGGTGACTGGCGGTGGGCGGCACAAGCGGGCGAAGACGCGTGGCGGCCCGCCGGCCGCGGCGGCGCGGTGCAAGGCGTGCGCTGTGGTGATTCAAGCACACACCGGCCCCGCTGCGCAGGGCGGACGCCCGGCCGCGAGCGGACACGGGGCCCGCGCGGCGGCCGGACCGCCGTCCCCGTTCCCGGGCCTACTCGCGCCGCTGCTCGGAGTGGCCCAGCGACCGGTGCGGAGCGACGCGGTCGCGGACCGCGCGCTTGAGGGCGGCGAGGTCGGGGAACCCGCCGTCGTCGGCGCGCGACCACAGCCGCTCCTGGTCCAGGCGGACCTCGAAGACCCCGCCCGTGCCCGGGATCAGGGCGACCTCGCCGAGTTCGGTGCGGAAGGTCGTCAGCAGCTCCTGCGCCGTCCAGGCCGCGCGCAGCAGCCAGCGGCACTGGGTGCAGTACTCGATCTCCAGCCGGGGGTGTCGGGTGGTGGCCATGGCGCCCATTGTGCTGGGGGCGCGGTCGCCGGGTGCGCACCGGGGGGCCGGCGTGCCGTGAGCGGGCCCCGGCGACCGCGCGTTCACACGGCGGTTGCGAACTCGGCCGCCCGGGCGCGGGCCCGGGCGAACTCCGCCAGGGTGGTGGGCGGTGCGCCGCCGTAGCGCTGGATGTCGTCGGTGACCGGGTAGGGCTCGCGGCGTGAGCCCACCCGCCGGAAGGACTCCCACAGGTGGCGCAGGTGCTCGACGGCCACCGGGTCGCGGTAGAGCAGGTGGGCCTGGCGCTCCCAGCGGTCCTCGGGGAGGTCGGTGTAGGAGACCCCGTGGGCGGCGGCGGAGTCGAAGGCGGTGACGATCTCGGCGACGCTGCTGACCTGGCCGGTGAGCAGGCACACGGGGTCGGGGTCGGGGATGGAGCCGGGATCGGCGGTGGGGTCGGCGAGCAGCGCGGCCGCCACCCGGGCGACGTCGGCGGCCGCCACGAGCGGGAGCACGGTGCAGGGCGAGCCCAGCGGCAGGGCCAGCCGGCGTTCGTCGCCGGCGGCCAGCACCACGGCGAGGTCCTCGAAGAGCACGCCCGCGCGCAGGTGCACGGGGTTCAGCCCCGCGCGGTCCAGGACCCGCTCGGCCAGCCAGTGGCGGCGCGCGTGCGGAGCGGGGGCCTGCGGCGAGGCGGCGAGCTGGGACACGGCGACCACGCGGTCGAGGCCGCCGGCGGCCGCGGCCTCGGCGAACGCGGCGGCGGCGTCGAGCAGACCGGCGGCGACCGGGTAGGTGAAGAACGCCCGCCGAACACCGCGCAGAGCGGGGAGGAGGTCGCCGACCTCGCGGAGGTCGGCCACGGCCACCTCGGCGCCCGCGCGGCGCAGCGCGGCGGCGCGGTGGTCGTCGGCGCGCACGAGGGCGCGCACGGGCACCCCGCGCTCCAGCAGCAACCGGGTGACCAGGCCGCCGGTGGCACCGGGGGAGCCGCCGGCGGCGCCGGTGACCAGCACCGGGCGCGCTGAGGCGGTGGAGCCCGCGGCGGCGCGGAGGGCGCTGCGGGCGGCGGAGCGGGACGGCGGCATGGTTCCCCCTCACCTCGGACCGGACGACTTGTTCGAACATACATTCGATCCGCGGGTTGCGGCAAGGGTCTGTGCACGGCGGCCCGCCACCGCCTCCCGCCACGGGGTCCCAGACCGGTCGGCGCCCTCTCCCTCCGGCCCGCGCACCCCTCCGTGGCGGCCGGGCCGGAGCGGGGCGGGCCCGCCGGGCGGCCGACCGCCCCGCCCGCGGGCCCGCCCGGCGCGCCTCCACCGCGCCGCCGGGGCCTACCCGGCGGCCGCCAGGTCCGCCCGCAGGTGGCGGGCCGTCAGCGAGTGCTCGTCCTTGACCAGGTCGTGCGGAGTGCCCTCGAACATGATCCGGCCGCCGTCCTTGCCGCCGTGCGGACCGAGGTCGATCACCCAGTCCGCGTGCTTGACCACGTCGAGGTCGTGCTCGATCACGACCACGGTGTTGCGCGCGTCCACCAGCCGGTCCAGCAGCGCCAGCAGGGTGTCGACGTCGGCCATGTGCAGCCCGTTGGTGGGCTCGTCGATGATGTAGAGCCCGCCGCGCTTGGTGAGGTGGGTGGCCAGCTTCAGCCGCCGCCGCTCGCCGCCCGACAGCGAGCTCAGCTCCTGGCCCAGCGTGAGGTAGCCCAGCCCCACCTCGATCAGCTGCCGCAGCTGCGCCGCGATCCTCGGCTCGGTGAGGAACCCCGCGGCCTCCTCCGCGGTCATCGCCATGACCTCGGCGATGGTGCGGCCGCGCAGCCGGTAGGCCAGCACCGAGGTGTCGTAGCGCCGCCCCTCGCACGCCTCGCACACCATGGTCACCGGGTCCATGAACGACATCTCGGCGGTGATCTCGCCCCGCCCCCCGCAGGCGGAGCAGGCGCCCTTGGAGTTGAAGCTGAACATGCCCGGGTCCACCCGGTTGGCGTCGGCGAAGCTCTTGCGCAGCGGGTCCATGATGCCCAGGAACGACGCGGGGGTGGAGCGGCTGGAGGCGGTGATGGCCTGCTGCCCGATCAGCACCGCATCGGGGTGGGCGGCGGCGAACACGTCGGTGACCAGCGTGCTCTTGCCCGAGCCCGCCACCCCCGTGAACACGGTCAGCACGCCGGTGGGCACCGCCACCGACACGTCCTTGAGGTTGTGCCGCCGGGCGTTGTCCACGCGCAGCCAGCCGCGCGGCTCGCGCACAGCCTCCTTCAGCCCGGTGGTCCGCCGCAGGCACCGCCCGGTGAGGGTGTCGCCGGCGCGCAGCCCCTCGGGCGGCCCCGCGTACACCACCTGGCCGCCGTTGGCGCCCGCCAGCGGCCCCATGTCGATGACGTGGTCGGCGATCGCGATCACGTCGCGGTCGTGCTCGACCACCAGCACCGTGTTGCCCCGGTCGCGCAGCGCCTTCAGCAGGCGGTTGAGCCGCCCCACGTCGTGGGGGTGCAGTCCGGTGCTGGGCTCGTCGAACACATAGGTCATGCCCACCAGCGACGACCCCAGGTAGCGCACCATCTTCAGCCGCTGGGCCTCGCCCCCCGACAGCGTGGTGGTCTCGCGGTCCAGGCTGAGGTAGCCCAGGCCGATGTCGCTGAGCCGGCGCAGCGCGGCGGCGGCCGAGCGCGCGATGGGAGTGCCCTGGGGGTGGTCGATCCCCTCCAGCACCCCGATGAGGTCGTCCAGCTCCATCGCGGTCCAGTTGGCGATGTTGCGGCCGTCGATGCGCGAGGCCAGCGCCGCCGGTGCCAGCCGGGCACCGTCGCACGCCGGGCACCGCCCCTCGCGGATCACCGCCTGCACCGCCTCGCGGCTGCGCTTGCTCATACCGGAGATGTCGCGCTTGAGGTAGAGGCGCTCGAAGCGGTCGGCGATCCCCTCGTAGGTCATGTTGTAGGTGCCGCTGCCGGTCTCGACCGGGACCTTCAGTGTCTTGTCGCGCCCGCCGTGGAGCAGCGTGTGCCACTCCTCCTCGGTGAACTCCCCCAGGGGCTTGTCGCCGTCGAGCACCGCCGTCCACATGCTGCCCGCAATGCCGCCCTCGAACGGCCGGAACCGCACCCCGCCGTCGTTGAGGGAGCGGGACAGGTCGAAGAACGTGTCGGGGTCCAGCTCCACCTTGCGGCCCAGGCCCTGGCACTCGGGGCAGGCCCCGGCGGGGGTGTTGAAGGAGTAGGCCGAGGACATCCCGGCCGAGGGCTCGCCCATGCGCGAGAACAGCACCCGCAGTTGGGGGTGGATGTCGGTGGCGGTGCCCACCGTGGAGCGGGAGTTGCCGCCCACCGGCTTCTGGTCCACCACGATCGCCGCCGAGAGGTTGTCGACGTGGTCGGCCTCGGGCTTCTCGTACTTGGGCAGGAACCCGCGCACGAACGCCGGGTAGGTGTCGTTGAGCTGGCGCTGGGCCTCCTGGGCCACGGTGCCGAACACCAGCGAGGACTTGCCCGAGCCGGAGACGCCGGTGAACACGACGATCCGGTTCTTGGGGATCTCGACGGAGACGTCCTTGAGGTTGTGCACCCGCGCGCCGCGGATGACGATCGGCGGCGCGGCGGCGGGCGCATCGGTGGACGCGCCGCCGGACGGGGAGCCCTCGGTGTCGGGGGAGGGGGCTGACCGGGTCATGTGGGTCCTCTCAGGGGGTGGCGCCGCCGCGCGGGCATGCGGCGGCAGACCCCTACAGGCCAGGGGTCGGATCGGGTCGGGAGTGCCTCAACTCTGACCCGTCCGACCCGCAAAGGCAAACGCGAGTCGTGTGTTCACATTTGTCTGACCTGCGAAAACGCCGTAGGTCCCGGGCGGCGCGGCGCGGTGCCGCGCGGCACCGCGCGATGTCAGCCGGCCGTGGCCTCCATGGCCTGGGCCACGAGTTCCACGGTCCGCAGCCGGCCCTCCAGGGTCCCGGCCTGCGGCGCGACGATCAGCTCGTCGGCCTCGGCGTGCCCGGCGAACCAGGCGAGGTACTCGCGCACCTCGCCGGGCGTGCCCACGGCCGAGTACGTCGCCATCTGCATGACCTGCCGGCCCGCCGGGGAGTCGAGGGCGGCGTCGGCCTCCTCGGGGGTGAGCGTCCGCCCGCGCGCCAGCAGTTGGGCGGCCATGCGCCGCCGCGCCAGGTGCGCCTGCTCCTTGGCCTGCTCGGTGGTGTCGGCGGCGGTGGCGTTGACGCCGGCGATCACGTAGGGCTCGGCGAGCTGGTCGGAGGGGCTGAACTCGCGCCGGTAGAGCGCCACGGCCTCCTGCAACGCGGCCGGGGCGAAGTGCGAGGCGAAGGAGTAGGGCAGCCCCAGCGCCGCCGCGAGCCGGGCGCCGAACAGGGAGGACCCCAGGATGTACAGCGGCACGTTGGTGCCCTTGCCGGGAATGGCGTCCACGCCGGGGATCCGGGAGTTGCCGGTGAGGTAGCCCTGCAGCTCCAGCACGTCCTGGGGGAAGGTGTCGGCCGAGGCGGGGTCGCGGCGCAGCGCCCGCATCGTGTTCTGGTCGCTGCCGGGCGCGCGGCCCAGCCCCAGGTCGATGCGGTCGGGGTGCAGCGTGGCCAGGGTGCCGAACTGCTCGGCGATGGTCAGCGGCGCGTGGTTGGGCAGCATCACCCCGCCCGCGCCCAGGCGGATGCGGCGGGTGAGGGTGGCGATGTGGGCGATCAGCACGCTGGTGGCCGAGGACGCGATGGTGGCCATGTTGTGGTGCTCGGCGTACCAGATCCGCCGGTAGCCCAGTTCGTCGGCGCTGCGGGCCACGGCCGCGCTGGCTTCGAAGCTGTCGCGTGCGGTCATGCCCTCGTTGATGGGCGCCAGGTCGAGCAGGGAGACGGGGACGGACACGGCGTGCGGCCTTTCGACGGCGGGACGGGAACGCGCGGCGCCGCCGGGCGCCGCGCCGGGGAGTGCGGGCGGGGCGGACCGGATCGGCCGCGCGCCCACCTTGGGGCAACAGCGCTGTTCATCCGGTTTGTTCCGTGCGCGGGCGCGGCGCCGGGCGCGCCGCCGGGTTTCAGCCCCGCGCACCGGGCCAGTGGACACCCACCGACCCGGTGCACATCGACCCGAACACCGACCGACGACGAGGGGAGGACCCATGCGAGCGGTGACGTGGCAGGGCGTCGAGGACGTCCGGACCAGCGAGGTCCCCGACCCCGGGATCCGCGAGCCGACCGACGCGGTCGTCGAGGTGACCTCGACCGCCATCTGCGGTTCGGACCTGCACCTGTACTCGCCCCTGGGCACGTTCATGGAGCCCGGCGACATCCTCGGCCACGAGGCGATGGGCGTGGTGCGCGAGGTGGGGCCCGAGGTCACCGGCATCGCCCCCGGCGACCGCGTGGTGATGCCGTTCAACATCTCCTGCGGCCACTGCGCCATGTGCCGGGACCGCTACTACGCCCAGTGCGAGACCACGCAGGTCCGGGAGTTCGGCAAGGGCGCCGCGCTGTTCGGCTACACCAAGCTCTACGGGCACGTGCCCGGCGGGCAGGCGGAGTACCTGCGCGTGCCCCAGGCCCACTTCGGCCCGATCCGGGTGCCCGAGGGGCCGCCCGACACCCGCTTCCTGTTCCTCTCCGACGTGCTGCCCACCGCCTGGCAGGCCGTGGCCTACGCCGACATCCCGCCCGGCGGCTCGGTGGCGGTGATCGGGCTCGGCCCCATCGGCCAGATGTGCGCGCGCATCGCCCTGCACCAGGGCGCGGGAGAGGTGTTCGGCGTCGACGAGGTGCCCGAGCGGCTGGCCATGGCCGAGCGCTACGGGGTCAGCGTGGTCGACGGCGGCGCCGAGGACGACCCGGCGGCGGTCATCCGCGACCGCACCGAGGGGCGCGGACCGCACTCGGTGATCGACGCTGTCGGCATGGAGGCCCACGGCGCGCCGGCGGGCAAGGCCGCCCAGACGGCGGCGCGGCTGCTGCCCGACGCGGTGTCCGAGCGGCTCATGCAGCGCGCCGGGGTGGACCGGCTCTCGGCGCTGCACCTGGCCTTCGACGTGGTGCGCCGCTGCGGCACGGTGTCCATCAGCGGCGTCTACGGCGGGCAGACCGATCCGCTGCCGATGATGGACCTCTTCGACAAGGGCGTGACGATCCGGATGGGCCAGGCGCACGTGCGGCGCTGGACCGACGACATCCTGCCGCTGCTGGTCGACCCCGAATCCGACCCCCTGGGGGTGGACGACTTCACCACCCACGTGATGCCGCTGGACCGCGCCGCCGAGGCCTACGACATGTTCCAGCACAAGCGCGACGGCGCGGTCAAGGTGGTGCTCCGGCCGCAGGCGGCGGCATAGCGCGGGCGGGCGGCGCGGCGGACGCGGCCGGGCGGGCGCGGGCTCCGTGTGGTGTGCGCCGCCCGAGCCGAGTAGTGCGAACAGTCCGAGTAGTGCGACCAGAGCGCGAACACAGTGGAGGGCACATGCGCTGGACCATGGCCGCCGCGGCGGCCGGAACCGCGGCGGTGGCCGCGACCGCGTGGCGGGCCCTGCCCCGGCCCGCCGACCTCACCGGGCACACCGCCCTCGTCACCGGCGGATCGCGCGGACTGGGCCTGCTCATCGCGCGCGAGCTGGGCACCGCCGGCTGCCGGGTGCTGGTGTGCGCCCGCAGCGGCGACGAACTGGACACCGCGGTCGACGACCTGCGCGGGCGCGGGATCGACGCCCACGGGCTGGCCTGCGACCTGCGCGTGGAACGGGAGATCGCGGCGCTCACCGCCCGCGTCAGCGGCGAGTTCGGGCCGCTGGACATCCTGGTCAACAACGCCGGGATCATCCGCGTGGGGCCGGCCGCGACCATGAGCGACGAGGACGTCGCCGAGGCCCTGGACCTGATGTTCTGGGCGCCCTACCGGCTGACCCGCGCGTTCCTGCCCGAGCTGCGCGAGCGCTCCGGCCGCGTCGTCACCGTCACCTCGATCGGCGCCAAGGTCAGCGTGCCGCACCTGCTGCCCTACTCCGTCGGCAAGTTCGCCGAGGCGGCGTTCGCCGAGGGCATGGACGCCGAGACCGCCGGTGACGTGCGCTTCACGACCGTGGTCCCCGGCCTCATGCGCACCGGGTCGCACATGGGCGCGGAGTTCACGGGCCGCCCCGGCGCGGAGTACGCCTGGTTCGCACTGCTGTCGGGGCTGCCGGTGCTGTCCATGGACGCCGAGCGCGCGGCCCGCGCCATCGTGCGCGGGATGCGGCAGGGGCGGCGCTACATCGTGCTGACCCCGGCCGCGCGGGTGGCGATGGCGGCGAAGGGGGTCGCCCCCGGACTCGTCCAGACGGCGCTGCGCGCCACCGGGGCGGTGCTGCCGGGCGGCCCGGAGGGGCGGCTGGAGACCGGCGAGCAGGCGCGCGAGCGCACCGGGCCGGTGCTGCGGCTGCTGACCCGGCTCAACGACACCGCGAGCCGGCGGTTCAACCAGGTGCCGCGCCCGCGCCCGGAGGCGGAGATGCCGCGCCCCGAGGCGCGCTGAGAGCCTTCAGGGGGCGCCCGCGCCTCCCGCACCGCATGAGGAGCGGGCCCGCGCAGAGGAGCGGGCCCGCACACCGGCGGCGGCCGTACCCGCGGTCTCGGGGACGGCCGCCGCCGGTGTGCGGGCCTCGCGTCCGTGCCGCGCCGGTGTGCGGGCCTCCTCCAGCCCGTGTGCCCCTCGCGTCGGCGTGCGCCGGACCGGCCCGGCGGTGCGGGGCGGCGCGCTAGGAGCTGCGGCCCGCCAGCGCGTCGCGCATGCGGTCGATCATCCCCGCGCCCGGGTCCAGGATCCGGTTGGCGGGAGGCTTGTCGGGCGCGTGCGGGTGCGGCCTCGTGGGAGCCGACTCCTTGGCCTTGAGGACCTTGGCGCCCAGCTCCGCCAGCTCCTCGGGCGAGCAGGCCGCACGCAGCCGGGGCAGCAGGTCCTCCTCCTCGTCGCTGATGTGGTGCCGGATGTCGGACATCAGCGTGGAGAGCAGCTCCTCGAAACGGGGGTCGGTCGCCGCGCACCCCTCCAGGTCCTTCATCACCTGCTCGGCCTCGGCGTGCTCCTCCAGTTCGTGGTCGACGATCTCGTCGCCGTCGTCGAGCACACGGCGGGCCGCCGGGTACATGTGCTGCTCCTCGGCGACCGAGTGCCGCACCAGTTCGGTGATGACGTGGTCCGCCAGCCGCCGGCGGTGCTCGGGGTCGGGCGCGCCTTGCTCCAGCTCGGTGAACACCGCCTCGACCGCGCGGTGGTCGGAGATGATGACGTCGATGAGGTCGGTGCCCCGGGCGTCGGTGCCTGCCATGTCGCTCCCCTCTTCTGCCTGTCTCCCGCTCTCGCCTGTCTGAGGGTCTCCTGCTCCTCCGCGCTCCCGTCTTGCGCGGGGCGCGCGGCCCGCTAGCTAGCCGGCCTGGATCTCCCCGCCGGTGGGCGCCAGCACCTCCCCGGTGTAGTAGGACGACAGCTTGTTGCTGGCGAAGAAGACGTAGGAGGGCGCGATCTCGTCGGGCTGGGCCGCGCGCCCCATGGGCGCCTGGCCGCCGAAGCCCTCGACGGAGTCCTTCTCCAGCGTGGCCGGGATCAGCGGCGTCCACACCGGCCCCGGCGCCACGCAGTTCACCCGGATGCCGTCGTCCATGTAGTGCTGCGCCAGCGAGTGCACGAGGTTCATGACCGCCGCCTTGCTGGTGGCGTAGTCGATGAGGGACTTGTTGCCGCGCAGGCCGTTGACCGAGCCGGTGACGATGACCGACGCGTCGGAGGCCAGGTGCGGCGCCGCCGCGCGCAGCGTCCAGAAGACGCCGAAGACGTTCACCTCGTAAGTGCGGCGGAGCTGCTCGGTGGTCAGCTCGGCGAAGTCGTCCACCGGCGCCTGCGTGGCGGCGTGGGCCACCAGGACGTCGATCGTCCCGAGTTCGCGCACGGTGCGCTCGACCATCGCGGTGCAGTGCGCCTCGTCGGCCACGTCGCCGCGGATGAGCTCGCAGCGGCGGCCCTCGCGCCGCACCAGGTCGGCGGTGTGCTCGGCGTCGGCGTCCTCGCTGAGATAGCCGACGGCGACGTCGGCGCCCTCCTTGGCGAAGGCCACCGACACCGCGCGCCCGATACCGGAGTCGCCGCCGGTGATGAGCGCGGTCTTGCCCTCCAGCAGGCCGCGGCCGACGTAGCTGGCCATCTCGTCGCGGGGCTGGGGGTCCATGGGCCCGGTCTCACCGGGGTAGGGCTGCTGTTGGGCGGGCGGGTTGGTCACGGCCGGCTCCCTCCAAGCTCTTCGGGCTTCACGCTGTCGACTGCTGCGGGGCGGACGCGGGCGCCCCGCGGGTTCGTCCGCCGTTCCGCCCGCGGGGTGCGCCACCGCCGGGCGGGCGGTGGCGCGCGGACGGGCCGGCGGGCGGGTCAGCCGGTGGACTCCCCGCTGACGTCGGCGATGTCGCGGCTGACCTCGTCCGGGCCGCCGTAGTTCTGCCGGGGCAGGTTGCGCAGCGCGTCCACGACCTCGTCACCGGCCTTGTTCTGCCGCGCGTGCTGGACGAGGTCGTCGCGCGAGGACGGGTACCCCACGCCGGACAGCGCCTTCTGCACCTCGATGAACGTCGGCTGTGCCATGTCGGGCCTCCTCTTCGCGTCGACTGGCCGGACACCCGGCCGGGCTACCCGCGAAGGCGGCGTCCATGCCCGCTGAGGGCGGGGCGGGGCAGGGCGCGGATGGGGGTGGGCGGGGTGCGGGCGGGCGCGACGGGTGGGCGATCCGGCGGTGTGGGCGGGTGGGCCTGGGAGCGGGGGCGGACCTGCGGGCGGGGCGCGGGCGGTGGTTCGCCGTCCGCATGGGGGGTAGCCACCGCCGCATGGGAATCGTCAAGACCATGCACCGCATCGAGGCCGCCGAGGAACTGGACCCCGTGGTCGGGCGACTCAAGCCCCTCGTCGACCGCATCCCGCCCGGACGGCTGCGCGACCTGCTGCACGGCGTGCCGCTGGGGCACCCGGCCCACCCGATCCTGGTCCAGGTACCCATCGGCGCCTGGACCTCGGCGGTCGTGCTGGACCTGTTCCCCGGTACCGAGCGCGCCGCGCGGCTGCTGGTGGGGGTGGGCCTGGCGGCGGCGGTCCCGGCGTCGGTGGCCGGCGCCGTGGACTGGTCGGAGCAGCACGAGCGGCACCAGCGGACCGGCGTCGTGCACGCCATGGCCAACGGGGCCGGTGCGGTCCTGTTCGCCGCCTCGGCGCTGGCCCGGGCGCGCGGGCGCACCGGGCTGGGCAAGGCCCTGGCCGTGGCCGGGATGGGCGCGGTGGGCGCGGGCGGCATGCTGGGCGGCCACATCGCCTACCACCTGGCGGGCGGCGCCAACCACGCCGACTACGCGGTGGACCGGCTGCCCGAGGACTGGCAGGAGATCGGGCAGGCGGCCGACTTCGAGGAGAACACGCCCGTGCACGCCCGCCTCGGCGACGTCGGCCTGGTCGTGGTGCGCAGCGGTGAGCGGGTGCATGTCCTGGCCGACACCTGCACGCACCTGGGCGGCCCCCTGTCGGAGGGGGAGACCGACGGCACGTGCCTCACCTGCCCCTGGCACGGCAGCACGTTCCGCCTGACCGACGGCGCGGTCGTGGGAGGTCCGGCGACGGCGGCGCAGCCGGTGCTGGAGACCGAGGTGCGCGACGGCGTGGTGCGCGTGCGGCGAGGGTGAGCCGGCGCGGTCCGTGGTGCGGGCGCGGAGTCGGCGCGGAGTCCGGGGTGCCGGGTGGGGGTGGGCGCGGACGCGGGCGCTTGGCGCGGGGACGAAGACGGAGCGGCGGTACGCATGGGCGGGCGGCGCGGGTGTTAGTGGCCCGGGGAGAACCGACGAGCGCGTTCGGAGGAAGCCATGGACGGCGACGAGGATGCCATGGGCGGTGACACCGCGATCCGCGACGCCTTCACGCCGCTGGAGGACACCCGCTCGCTGGACCCGCTCCTGGAGCGGGTGGGCGGCGCCCGGTTCGTGCTGCTGGGGGAGTCCTCCCACGGCACCTCGGAGTTCTACCGGTGGCGCGCCGCCATCACCGCGCGGCTGGTGCGGGAGAAGGGGTTCTCCCTGATCGCGGTCGAGGGCGACTGGCCCGACTGCCTGGACGTCCACCGCCACCTCACCGACGACCCCCGCACCCCCGAGGACCCCGCCGACGCGCTGGCCGGGTTCGCCCGCTGGCCGCGATGGATGTGGGCCAACCGGGAGGTCGCCGACCTGCTCGCGGTCCTGCGCGGGCACAACGCCGGTCGCCCGCCGGCCGACCGCGTCGGGTTCTTCGGCCTGGACGTGTACTCGCTGTGGGAGTCCCTGCGCGCGATCCTGGACTACCTGCGCGCCCACCACCCCGACCAGGTCGACGCCGCACTGGAGGCCTACCGCTGCTTCGAGCCCTACACCGGCGACGAGCGCGCCTATGCCCGCTCCACCGCGCTGGTGCCGCCGGGCTGCGCCGAGGAGGTCGCCTCGCTGCTGGCCGGCACTAAGCGGCGGGCCGCCGCCGACGACACCGGCGCGGGTATCTCCGGCGGCGGCGGTCTCACCCGCCTGGCCGCCGTGCAGAACGCCGAGGTGGTGGCCAACGCGGAGGGCTACTACCGGGCGATGGTGGGCGGCGGGCCGCAGGCGTGGAACATCCGCGACCGCCACATGGCCGCCACGCTGGACCGGCTGATCGAGCACGGCGGGCCCGGCGCCAAGGTCGTGGTGTGGGCGCACAACACCCACATCGGCGACGCGCGCGCCACCGACATGGCGGCGGCGGGCATGGTCAACCTGGGCCAGCTCGTGCGCGAGCGCCACGCGGCCGACGGCGTGGTGGCGGTGGGGTTCGGCACCCACAGCGGAACCGTGGTGGCCGGGCGCCGCTGGGGCGGCGACCCCGAGGTGATGGAGGTGCCGCCCGCCCGCGCGGGCAGCCTGGAGGACCGGCTCCACCGCGCGCTGCCCAGCGGGGCGTCGCTCGCGGTCTTCCCCGAGAAGGCGGTGGGGGAGTCCCGCGGCGAGGTGGCGGGGGATGCGGCTGCGGAGGGCCGCGGGGACGCGGCCGGGCAGGGAGCCGGGAAGGCGGCTGGGGCGGCGCCCGGGGAGGCGGCGGCCTGGGGCTCCGGTTGGCTCGGCGAGACGCTGGACCACCGGGCGATCGGCGTCGTCTACCACCCCGAGCGCGAGGCGCGGGGCAACTACGTCCCCACGGTGGCCGGGCAGCGCTACGACGCGTTCGTCCACGTCGACCGCACCACCGCGCTCCATCCCCTGCACGGCACCGAGCCGCCCGCGCCCCGCGAGCCGGAGACCTACCCCAGCGGGGTCTGAGCCCTGGAGAGCACGCGGCCCGCGGTGAGTCGCCGAGGGGAGCGTGTTCACCACGTGAGACGCAGCGCCTCCGGGGGGCGGGCGGTGGCGCCACGGGGTGGTCACATCGCGCTGGGGTGCTGTTGGCGGCGTCACACCGTCGAATGGGGAACACATCGACGCGCGGCCGTGCTGAACACGCCGTCGTCCCCGCCCGTCCCCTGCGCCGGACGGAGCCGGAGGTTCTTGTCTCTACTCCCCCCACGCCCTTGCTGAAGACACGGAAAGGCCGGTTTCGCGAAGTGGCGGTTACCAACGCGTCCACCACCGGTTCCCCACCCACACCACCGACATCCTCCTCCGGCCCCGCGTCGGCGCGCGCGAGTGCGTCCGTGGAGCCGAGCGGCTGGCAGAAGCTGCGCGTCATCCTCGTTCTCGGCGCCCTGGTGGCCCTCGGGCCGCTCACCATCGACCTCTACCTTCCGGCGCTGCCGGCCATCGGCGAGGACCTCGGTGCCTCCTCCTCGGCCGTGCAGCTCACCCTCACCGGCACCCTGCTCGGGCTCGGGCTGGGCCAGCTGGTCGTCGGCCCGCTGTCGGACAGCGTGGGGCGCCGCCTCCCGCTGATCGCCGGGACCGTGCTGCACATCGCGTCGTCCCTGCTGATCATGCTCGCCCCCAACGTCGCGGTGCTGGGCGCGCTGCGCGTCGTGCAGGGCGCGGGTGCCGCCGCGGCGATGGTCGTGGCCATGGCCGTGGTCCGCGACCTGTTCTCCGGCCGCTCGGCCGCCACCGTGCTCTCGCGGCTGATGCTGGTCATGGGCGCCGCCCCGATCCTGGCGCCGTCCCTGGGCAGCGCGGTCCTGCTCGCGGGGTCCTGGCGCGCCGTCTTCGCGGCGCTGGCCGTGCTGGGGGTGCTGCTGCTCGCCGTGGCGGTCCTGGCCCTGCGCGAGACCCTGCCGCCCGAGCGGCGGCGCGCCGGCGAGATCCGGCCGGTGCTGCGCACCTACGGCGCGCTGCTCACCGACCGCGAGTTCCTGGTGATGGCGCTGGTGGCCGCGCTGGGGATGTCGGCGCTGTTCGCCTACGTCTCGGGTTCGGCGTTCGTGCTGCAGGAGCAGTACGGGCTCAACCAGCAGGAGTTCGGCATCGCCTTCGGCGTCGGCGCGGTCGCCATCATCGGCGCCTCGCAGTTCAACGTCGTGCTGCTCAACCGCTTCACCGCCCGCCAGATCGTGCTCTACGCGCTGGTCGCGGCCACGGCGTTCGGCGCGGTGCTGACCGCGTTCGCCTACAGCGGGGTCGGCGGCATGGCCGGGTTCATCGTCCCGCTGTGGTTCGTGCTGGCCGCGGTGGGGTTCGTGCTGCCCAACGCGCCCGCGCTGGCGCTGTCGCGCCACGGCGAGGCGGCGGGCACGGCGGCGGCCCTGCTGGGCGCCGCGCAGTTCGGGCTCGGCGCGTTCATCGCCCCGGTGGTGGGGGTGCTGGGCAACGACGGACCCGCCATGGCCGTGGCCATGACCGGGGGTTCGGCGGTGGCCCTCGCCGCGCTCGGCGCCACCCTCCTGGGGGAGCGCCGCCGGCGCCGCGCGGCCGAGGCCGCCGCCTAGAGGCGCGGGCGGCGCCGGCCCCCGGGGTCGGCGCCGCCCGTATCGGGGGCAGGGCCGGGCGCGTGGCGCCCGGCCCTTCCGCGTGTCAGCCGCGCGCAAGCGCCGCGAAGAACGCGCGGATGTCGCCGGCGAGCACGTCGGGTACCGCGTGGGCGGCGTAGTGGCCGCCCCCGGGGTAGGAGTTCCACCGCACGATGTTGGCGTGGTCGCGCTCGGCGAACCGGCGGATCGAGACGAAGTCGCCCTCGAACATCGCCAGGGCCGTGGGGACGGTGGTGGGCCCGGTCGGCTTGTCCTCGCTGTGGGCGTCCTCGAAGTAGAACCGCATGGCCGAGCCCGAAGTCCCGGTCAGCCAGTACAGCGCCACGTTGGCCACGACGAAGTCGGGGTCGAGGGTGTCGTCGAAGAGCTGGGCCTGCCAGGCGAGCAGCCCCACGGGGGAGTCGGCCAGCGCGAACGCGAGCGTCTGCGGCTGCTGGCTGTGCAGCACGTTGAACGCGAACTTGTTCTCGTAGAACCACTGGAGCACCTTGAGCGCGGCCTGGTCGGCCTCGCTGAGGTCGGCCATCTCGGCCGGGTCGCCCGAGGGGAACGCGTAGAGCTGGGTGACGTGGACCCCCGCCACGTTGCCGGGCGCCAGCCGGCCGACCTCGGGCGAGACCATGGAACCGCCGTCGTTGCCCACGGCGCCGTAGGTCTCGTAGCCCAGGCGGCGCATCAGCTCCACCCAGGCGCGGGCGGTGCGGTGGGTGCCCCACCCGGGCTCGCTGGTGGGGCCGGAGAACCCGAAGCCGGGCAGCGAGGGGATGACCAGGTGGAACGCCGGGTCGTCGGGGGACTCGGGCGCGGTCAGCGGGGCGATGACGTCCAGGTACTCCAGGACCGAGCCGGGCCAGCCGTGGGTCAGGATCAGCGGCACGGCGTCGGGCCGCTCGGAGCGGACGTGCAGGAAGTGGATGGTCTGGCCCTCGATCTCGGTCGTGAACTGCGGGTAGGCGTTGAGCCGGTCCTCCAGTGCGCGCCAGTCGAAGGCGTCGAGCCAGTGGGCGGCCAGGTCGCGGACCCGGCCCGCGGGCATCCCGTAGCGGTCGCCGGAGCCGGGGACCTCGTTGGGCCACAGCGCCCGGCGCAGGCGGTCGGCCACGTCGTCCAGGGCGGCCTGGGGGATGTCGACGCGGAAGGGGCGGATGGTGGCGGCGCTCATGGCTCTCCTCTGTTTGGAACGGAATGATTTGTTCCGATGGGTGCAACCTTAGCAGAACGGAATGATCCGTTCCAGTGCTAGGTTGGGGGCATGCCGAACCACACCGCTTCCTCCGCCGGACCGGGCCTGCCGGGGCGGCGCGGCCAGGCCGCGCGCAACGACGAGGCCATCGTCACCGCGGCCCGCGAGGTCTTCCTCGCCGATCCCAAGGCGCCGGTGTCGGCCGTCGCCGCGCGCGCGGGCGTAGGCATCAGCGCCCTCTACCGCCGCTACGGCGGCAAGGAGGACCTGCTGCGCCAGGTCTGCCACGACGGTCTGCGCCGCTACATCGCCGAGGCCGAGGCGGCACTGGAGGAGTCCGAGGGCTGGGCCGCCTTCACCGGGTTCCTGCGGGCCGTGGTGGACGCCGACCTGCATTCGCTCACCGTGCACCTGGCGGGGTCCTTCGCGCCCACCGCGGAGATGGGGGCCGACGCCGCCCGCAGCGGCGAGCTGACCGCCGAGCTGGTCGCGCGGGCGCGCGAGTCCGGGCGCCTGCGCGCCGGGTTCGCCGTGGAGGACGTCACCCTGGTCCTGGAGGGCTGCGCCGCCATCCGGTTCCCCGATCCCGGCCGCACCCGCCTCCTGCGCCGGCGCTACCTGGCCCTGCTGGTGCAGGGGCTCGACGCCGAGGCCGACGAGGCCGCCGACCTGCCCGGGCCGCCCGCCACCCAGGAGGAGCTGGGCTGGCGCTGGCTGCGCTGAGGTGGCCACGCCTTCAAGTCGCTGACCTCTGCTTTCAACCCAAAGGTTGACAGGGGGAACGGCATGGAAGATACTCAACCTGTCGGTTGATAAACCGAGAGGTTGAACGCGGAACAGGAAGATGGCAGACGACGAACTCAGCCTGACGTTCGCCGCCCTGGCCGACCCCACACGGCGGGCGATCCTCGCCCGCCTGGCCCAGGGCGAGGCGACCGTCAACGAGCTGGCGGAGCCGTTCGCCATCAGTGTCCAGGCGGTCTCCAAGCACCTGAAGGTGCTCGAACGGGCGGGGCTGATCAGCCGGGGGCGCGACGCCCAGTGGCGGCCCTGCCGGCTCGAACGGGCGCCGCTGCAGACCGCCTCGGAGTGGATCGAGCGCTACCGCCACGTCCAGCGCGCCCGCATGGACCGCCTGGACCAGGTCATCCAGAACATCGCCGGATCACGGCGGCAGGAGAAAGGGCAGGACAATGAGCGAGACTGAACTGATCGTGGAGCCGGGCCGCCAGGACATCGTGATGTCGCGGGTCTTCAACGCCGACCGCGCGACCGTCTTCGCCGCCCTCACCGACGCCGAGGCGCTGAGCCAGTGGTGGGGCGCCCTCGACGGCGGCACCAACGTCGAGCGGCACGACCCCCGCCCCGGCGGCACGTGGCGCTTCGTCAACCGCGACAAGGACGGCAACGAGTACGCCTTCCAGGGCGTGTTCCACGACGTCGTGCCCGACGAGCGCATCGTGCAGACCATGGAGTTCCTCGGCATGCCCGGCCACGTGCTGCTGGAGACCGCCACCCTGGAGGAGGTCGAGGGCGGGACGAGGTACACGTCGGTGTCGGTGTTCCAGTCGGTCGAGGACCGCGACGGCATGGTCGCCGCCGGCATGGAGCACGGCGCCCGCGCCGACATGGAGAAGCTGGCCGAACTGGTCGAGAAGAAGGGCTGACCCCGGCCGGCCGGGCATCCGGGGGCGGGCCGTCCGGCCGCAGGTGCGCGTCCCGCGCGCCGCCCGCCGACCCGCCCCCGCCTTCCCGCCCGGGGCGGCGGCCGCGCGCACCGGCGGCTCCCGGCGGACCGTCCGCGCAGGCACCGCGCGGGCCGGTCCACCCGGCCGCCTCAGCGGCGCGGCGTGCGGGCCAGGTAGTCCGCGAAGGTGACCGTGCCGGCGGGCCGCGCGGCGGTCGTCAGGTGGCCCGCGCGGAACGCCCGGCCGAGCGCGCCGGGCAGGCGCACCGGCAGCACCGGGCGGCGCGCGCCCCGGGCGCGCTGCCATTGGCGGACCGCCTCGTCCATCGCCAGCACCTCCGGCCCGGCGAACTCCTCCACCGCCCGCGACGGCCCGGCGCGCAGCAGTGCCAGCACCCGCTCGGCCACGTCGGCGACGTCCACCGGCTGGGTCGTGACCCCCCGGTCGGCGGCCATCACCGGCAGCCGCGCCATGGCGCTCAGCGCGTCGTCCACCAGGCCGTGGAACTGGGCGGCGCGCAGGATCGTCCAGGGCAGGCCCGCCGTGCGGACCTCCCGCTCGGCGCGCAGCTTGGCGCGGAAGTAGCCCCACGGCACCCGGTCGACCCCGATGATCGACAGGTGCAGCACGTGGCCCACCCCGGCCCCGCGCGCGGCCTCCAGCAGCAGGCGGGTGCCGTCCACGTCCACCCGCTCGGTGTAGCGGCCCTTGTAGGGCGCCGAGGCCAGGTGCACCACGGTGTCGGCGCCCGCCACGGCGGCGGCCAGACCCGCGCCGGTGGCGAGGTCGGCCACCACCCACTCCGGTCCGCGCCCCTGAGCCGCCGGGAGCCGCTCCTCGGCCGCCACCGCCGGACGTCCCTCGCCCGCCGCCGCGCCGTTGCCCGCACGGGCGCCCGGCCGGGCGGCCCCGGCGTCCGCACCGCCGGGGTGCGGGCGCCGGCTCGCCGCGCGGACCTCCAGGCCGGCCCCCACCAGGACCGGCAGCACGGCCCCGCCCAGGCGGCCGGTGGCGCCGGTGACCAGGACGCGCGTCACGACGCCGACGGCCGGTGGGAGCCCGGGACCATCCGGGTCGTCACGGCGACGCGGTTCCAGAAGTTGATCGCGGCGACCGCCAGCACCAGCGCCGCCAGCGTCTCCTCGTCGTAGTGCCGCGCCGCCTCCTCCCACACCGGGTCGGACACCGCGTCGCGGCGGTCGCTCAGCCGCGTGGCCTCCTCGGCGAGGGCGAGCGCGGCGCGCTCGGCATCGGTGAACAGCGGCGACTCCCACCAGACCGGCAGCGCCAGCAGCCGCTCCTCGGACTCGCCCTCCTTGCGGGCGTCGTGGGTGTGCATGTCCACGCAGAACGCGCAGCCGTTGATCTGGCTGACCCGGATCTTGACCAGTTCCAGCGTGCCGGTGGGCAGCGTGCTGGCGCGCAGCCACGCCTCCAGCCCGGACACGGCCTTGTAGGCGTCCGGCGCGAGTTTGATGACGTTCATGCGCTGGCTCATCGGGCACTCCTCAGCTTCTCGGGGTTCAACACGATGTCGATCTCGGTGATCCGCCCCTCGGCGACGCTCAGCGCCGCCACGCGGACGGGCCGGCCGCCGTGGTACTGGACCAGCCCGGGCCGGCCGTTCACGGGGCGCACGCGGGTGGACAGGTCCTGGCCCGCCGATCGCGCCTGCACGCCCATGAGGAAGCGCGCGACCTTGTCGGCGCCCTCGATCGGCCGCAGCGCGCTGCGCACCCGGCCCCCGCCGTCGCTGCGCAGCACCGCCGCGGGGTCGAGCAGGCCCAGGAGCGCGCCGAGGTCGCCGCCCTCGACCGCGCGCTGGAACGCCTCCACCACTCGGCGGTGCTCGCCGGCGTCGACGGCGAAGCGCGGCGCCCGCGCTGTGACGTGCCGCCGCGCCCGCGCGGCGAGCTGGCGGCAGGCCGCCGGCGAGCGGCCCACGGCCTGGGCGACCTCGGTGAAGGCCAGCCCGAACACGTCGTGCAGCACGAACGCGGTGCGCTCGGCGGGGCTGAGCGACTCCAGCACCACCAGCATGGCCATGCTCAGCGACTCGTCCAGGCTGATGCGGTCGGCCGGGTCGCCCGCGTCCACCACGGGCTCGGGCAGCCACGGGCCGACGTAGGTCTCCCGGCGGCGGCGCGCCGACCGCAGGGTGTCCAGGGCCAGGCGGGAGACCGTTGTCACCAGCCAGCCCGTGACGTCGGCGATCTGCCCGGCCTCGGACCGGTCCAGCCGCAGCCACGCCTCCTGGACCACGTCCTCGGCCTCCTCGACGCTGCCCAGCAGGGAGTAGGCGACGCCGAGGAGGCGGGGCCGGATCGCGTGGAACTCGGCCGCGAGATCGGTTTCACTGTCCACGCCATGAGGACGGGGCAGCGGGTTCTCGTGTGACATCGGGGGAGAGGTTCCTTGGTGCGACGTGTGCGGGGGACTGCGCGGGTGTGCGGAAACCGTGCGGGCGTGCGGTGGGCCGCCGCCCGGTCCGGGGACGGCCAGGAGGGCGGCGCCCGCGCGGGCGGGGGCGGCACGTGCGGCGAGGCTACCGGCGCGGCCCGCCCGCGCGGGCGCGAACCCCGCGGGTCAGCGTCGGCGCGCGGGCACAAGCGGCCGGCCCGCCGCAGCGGACGCGGCGCCCGGCCCCCCGGGGCCGGGGCGCCGGGGGCGCCTTCGCGCTGCTCGCGGCCCGCGCCGCTCGCGGCGGAGGTGTGCGGGGCGCCCCGCCCCCGCGCCGTGTCCGCACCGCGCCCGCCGGGCGCGGACCGTTGAATCGGACCGCCCGCAACCGGAGCCCGCGCCCGACCGCGAGCGGCGCGGGGCCTGCGGCCGGCCCGGGGGCGCCCGAAGGCGGTGGTGCCCGCACCACCCCGGTTTCGGGTGCCGGCGAGGCGCCCACGCCTGCGCGCACTACCGACACCGCACCCCGCCGGGCACGAGACTGCCGGTCACAGCCCTGAACACCCGTCCGCGCGAAGGGACCGGCAGCCGTGAACACCCCGACGAGGACCCCCTCCCCCACCCCGCGACCGCACGGCGCAGCGGCGCCCTCGGCGCCGACCCCCGCCTCCGCCGAGCGGCGGCGCCCGCCGCGCGGCGGGGCGCTGTGGCGCACCCTGCTCCAGGGCCACCGGCCGCTCGCCTGGTTCGCCCTCGCCATGGCGGTCCTGGCGCTGTGGTGCGCCGCGGGGGCGCTCCTGGACGGCCGGGTGGTGGAGGGCGAGCCCACCTGGGCCAAGCCCTTCAAGTTCGCGGTGTCCTTCGGCCTCTACGCCGGGACCGTCGCCGCGATGCTCGCCCACGTCGGCCGGTTCCGCCGGACGCTGTGGTGGCTGGGCACCGCGCTGGTCGCCCTCTTCCTCGTGCCCGAGATCGCCGTGATCACCGTCCAGGCCGCGCGCGGGGTGCCCAGCCACTTCAACGTCTCCGGCGCCCTGGACGGCACCCTCTACGGCATCATGGGCGGCGCCGCCTACGCCGGGTGGCTGCTCACGCTGGCGCTGGGCGTGCTGCTGGTGCTCCAGCGCCGCGCCGACACCGCCATGACCTGGGCCATCGGCCTGGGCGTCCTCGTCTCGCTCGCCGGGATGTCCACCGGCTACCTGATGACCGCGCCCACCCCCGAGCAGATCCAGGCCATGGAGAGCGGCGCCGAGGTCGCGATGGTGGGATCGCACGGGGTCGGCGGCACCGGCGCGGGGTCAATGCCGGTGACCGGCTGGGAGACCCGCCAGGGCGACCTGCGCGTCGCGCACTTCGTCGGCATCCACGCCCTCCAGGTGCTGCCGCTGGTCGCGGCGGGCCTGCTCGCGGCCGCCGACCGGTTCCCCCGGCTGCGCTTGGCCGGGGTGCGCGCCCGGCTCGTGGTGGTGGCCGGCCTGGGCTACGCGGGGCTGGGCGGCCTGCTGCTGTGGCAGGCGCTGCGCGGTCAGGCGCCGCTGGCCCCCGACGCGGCGACCCTGCTGGCCGCCGGGGCGCTGGCCGCCGCCGTGGCCGCCGGGGTCGCGGCGGTGCTGGCCTCGCCGCCGCGCGCCGCCGCGCGGTCGTAGGACTCCCGGGCGTCCAGCAGCTCCTCCCAGTGCTCCTCGGCCCAGGCGCACACCACGGCCAGGGGCCCGAGGAGGCTGCGCCCCAGGGGCGTCAGGTCGTACTCGACCCGGCGCCCCTGGCCGGTGTGCTCGGTGCGCGAGACCAGGCCGTCGCGCTCCAGCGCCCGCAGCGACGCGGTCAGCACCTTGAGGCTGACCCGGTGCAGCGGCACCCGCAGCTCGCCGAAGCGGCGCGGGCCGTCCTCCAGCAGCTTCAGCACCAGCCCGGCCCACTTGTCGCCGACGCGGAAGGGGCTCAGCCCCGAGGGGCAGACCTCGTCGACCATGTCGGCGGTGAGTTCCCTGCGCATGCGGCGAGGCTACCCCGCGCCGCGGTACCCGAGCGGTAACCACCTCCCGGGCTACGGTGCCGCCACCGCCGGGTTCCACGGCCCGGCGGGTCGAGACCAGAGGCGAAGGGACGGTGGCCGGCGATGGAGACCACGGGCGGGCACGGCGGGGGTACGGGGGCAGCGCTGCGGATCGCGGTGTTCGGCGCGGGCGGCCGGGCGGGGCGCCGGGTGGTGGCCGAGGCCCGCGGGCGCGGCCACGAGGTGACGGCCGCCGTGCGCGACCCCGCCGCGCACGGCGGCCTCGCGGGGGAGGGCGTGCGGCTGGTGGCCGCCGACGCCGCCGACGAGGCGGCGGTGGCGGCCGCCGCCAAGGGGCACGACGCGGTGGTCAGCACGGCGGCCGCCTACGGGCAGGGGACCGACCCGCACGCGTTCTTCACCATGTCGGCGCGGGCGCTGCTGGCGGCGGCGCGGACGACGCGGACGGGGCGGCTGGTCGTGGTGGGCCTGGGCGGCCTGCTGCCGGACGCCTCGGGCCGCCCGCTGATCGACGTGCTGGGCGTGCCCGAGGAGTTCCGGCCGTTCTGCGACGCCCACGCGGCGGGCCTGGCGGAGCTGCGCGCGGGCGGGGACGGCGTGGACTGGCTCTACGTGAGCCCGGCCGGCGACTTCGACCACGACGGTCCGCGGCGCGGGCGGTACCGGGTGGTCCCGCGGGGCGACGCCGAGGCGCGGATCTCCTACCCCGACTTCGCCGTGGCCGTGCTGGACGAGGTGGAGGAGCCCCGCCACCGGCGGGTCCACCTCGCCGTGGCCTGGTAGCAGCGGGTGCGGTGAACCCGGCCCGGTGCCGGCGCCGAGGCGGGCGTCGGCACCGGGGGCGCGGACGGGGGCGTGCGGGGCGGAGGCACGGCGGGTGCCTCAGAGGTGCCGGTTTTACCGAAAAGTCTTTGGCGTGCATTGACGTAATGATCAGATAAGCGCCAGGCTGGTATAGACCGGACCGGACCAGTGTGCGTTCCCTGGTCCCGCACCGTGTCCGCGCCCCTGGAGGAGTGAATGGATACCGTACGCGACGTCCTGATCTGGATCGCCAACAACGTCTTCGGACAGGTGGCCGTCCTCATCGGGCTGATCACGCTGCTGGGCCTGGTGCTGCAGGGCAAGCGCATCGAGGACATCGTCGGCGGCGCGCTGCGCGCCACCCTCGGGATCATCATCCTGTTCGTGGGCGTCGACCTGTTCACCGGCGGCCTGAGCAGCTTCCAGACGATCGTCTCCAGCGCGGTCGGCCTGGAGCCGCCATCCTCCGACAACACCCTCGACGACTTCCTGGCCAGCCACGGCGGCACGGTCGCGCTCATCATCACGCTCGGCTTCGCGCTGCACGTCGTGCTGGTGCGCGTCTTCCGCGCCGCCCGCTACGTCTACCTCACCGGCCACCTGATGTTCTGGATCAGCGTGGTGATCACCGCCTGCCTGGTGGAGGCGTTCGGCGACCTCTCCCAGCCGGTCCTGGTGGTGGTGGGCGCCGTGCTCATCGCCTGCTACTGGACGCTCCAGCCGCTGTGGATGCGCCCGTTCATGCGGCGGGTCACCGGGCGCGACGACTTCGGCTTCGGCCACACCACCTCCTCCCTGGGCCTGCTCACCGCGCTGGTGGCCCGCCCCTTCGGCGACCCCGAGCGGCACAGCACCGAGAACCTGAAGCTGCCGCGCCAGCTCTCCTTCTTCAAGGACGTCAACGTCAGCACCGCCCTGGTGATCGGCGTGATCCTGCTGGTGGCCATGGCCTTCGCCGACGACCGGGTGGTGGCCGAGGCCGCCGCGGCCTACGACCCCGACATCGACCCCTGGGCCTGGGGCGTGATCGCCGCGCTGCGCTTCGCCGGCGGCATCGCGATCCTGCTCTACGGCGTGCGGATGTTCCTCGCCGAGATCGTGCCCGCGTTCAAGGGCATCGGCGACAAGGCGGTGCCCGGCACCAAGCCGGCCCTCGACATCCCCACCCTGTTCCCCTTCGCGCCCACCGCCGTCATGCTCGGGTTCGTCGCCAGCACCGGCACTTTCCTGGTGCTGCTGGGCGTCTTCGCCGGGCTCGGCTGGTTCACCCTCGTGCCCCCGATGATCATGCTGTTCTTCGGCGGCGGGGCCGGCGGCGTGTTCGGCAACGCGGTCGCCGGATGGCGCGGCGCCCTGATCGGCGGCGTCCTCAACGGCGTGCTGCTGGCCGTCGGCCAGGCCGTCACCTGGGGCATGCTCGGCACCACCGCGCCCGAACTCGCCACGCTGGCCGACCCCGACTGGTACTTCATCGCCTGGCTGCTGATCGGCGTCGGCGCGGTCGTGCCCGGCGTCTGGCCGATCCCCATCGCCGTGGCGGCGGTGACCGTGGGCCTCCTGACCTGGCTGTCGGTGCGCGAGGGCCGCCGCGAGCGCGAGGAGCGCGAGCGGGCCGAGCGCGAAGCCGAGAGCGCCGAGCCCGCCGAGGCCGGCGGTACCGCCGACGCCGCCACGGCCCCCGGCGCGGCCGCCACCGACACCGCCGCCCCGGCCGGCTCGGAGGAGCCGCCGCGCGGCTGACCCGCCGCCCGCACCGCCCCCCGCGACCACGACCGAACACCACCGCCAAGGAGACCGCACATGTCCGCGTCCCGCCCGCTGTCCGTCCTGACCGTCTGCGGAGTCGGCATGGGATCCAGCCTCATCCTGAAGATGACCGCCGAGGACGCGCTGCGCGACCTGGGCGTCGAGGCGTCCGTGCAGAACACCGACATCTCCAGCGCCCGCAGCATGAACGCGGACGTGATCATCGGCCAGGGCATGCACACCGGCGAGCTGGCCGGGATCGCCCCGGTCGTGGTCAGCGTCGACAACTTCCTGGACAAGAGCGGCCTGGCCGAGCAGCTCCGCGGCGAGCTGTCCGGCCAGGGCTGGCTGTGAGCCGCCCGCCGCACCCGCACCCCCGACCCGCCCCCACTTCCCCGGAGAGGACCCGCACGGTGGAGCCACAGGCCAACGCGGTGGAGGACGCCGACTTCGGCGCGCTGATGCGCGAGGAGCTGGCCCGTGTCCAGCACCTGAACGAGGCGGCCCTGGCCGAGGTCGCCGACGTGCTGATGGAGCGCGTGGTGCGCGGCGACGGCGTCATCCTGGTCGGCGGCGCCGGCCACTCCCTCAACGCCGTGACCGAGGCGTTCTACCGGGCCGGCGGCCTGGCGATCGTCAAGCCGCTGTACGCGCCCGCACTGCTGCCGGTGCACGGCGCCTCGGCGAGTACCGCCGCCGAGCGCCGCCCCGGCCTGGCGGCCGAGGTCATGGCCAAGGCCGAGCCCGGCGGCTCCGACGTGCTGTTCGTGTTCTCCACATCGGGCGTCAACCCCTACCCCGTGGAGCTGGCCCGCGAGGCCGCCGACCGCCGGATCCCGGTGGTGGCGGTGACCTCGCGCGCGTGCAACGCCGCCGCGCCCCGGCGGGCGGGCACCACGCTCAGCGAGGAGGCCGACCACGTGCTCGACACCGGGGTGCGCCCCGGCGACGTGGCCTATCCGCCCTCGATCCCGGTCACCGGCGCGTTCTCCAGCCTGGCCAACGCCTACCTGTGGAACCTGCTGCTGGCCGAGCTGCACGACCGCGCCGCGGCGGCGGGGCTGCGGCTGCCGCTGTGGCGGTCCTCCAACATGGACGGCGGCGACGACTCCAACGCCCGGCTGCTGGAGCGCTACCTGCCGCGCGTCCCCGAACTCGGCTGACCCCGGCTCCGCCGGTTCGGCCCGACCCCGGTCGCCGCCGCCCCACCGCGGGCGGCGGCGATTTTTCATGCCCGCCGCCGCGTTTTGTGAAAAAGGGCGCTCGGCGTGCGGATCCGCCCTGCCGCGGCCATTTCCCCGAGTGGCCGTGAGTGGTGTTTTCGCAGGTCAGGAAAACGTGAATGTGGCGTTCGCATTTGCTTGGGTGTGGAATCCCGGCTAAAAATTGAGGGTTCCTCGACCACTCATGCCCAAGGGGTGTATTCAGCGTGCCCGAACGGGCCCGATTCCCTTTCCCGGTCTGCCCCCTCTGCCCACTCCCACACCGATCCACGGAGGCGACATGATCCACGCCCGGGGCCTGACCCGGCGCTTCACGGTCAAGCGCAAGGTCGTCGAGGCCGTGCGCGGCCTGGACCTCGACGTCGAGCAGGGCCAACTCGTCGCGTTCCTCGGCCCCAACGGGGCCGGAAAGTCCACCAGCCTGCGGATGCTCACCACGCTGCTGCCGCCCACCTCGGGCACGGCCACCGTCGCCGGCCGCGACATCGCCGCCGACCCCGACGGCGTCCGCGCCCGCATCGGCTACGTCGGCCAGAACAGCGGGGCCGGCGAGCAGTTCCGCGCCGGCGACGAACTCGTGGCCCAGGGTTACGCCTACGGCCTGACCCGGCGCGAGGCGCGGCGCCGGGCCGCCGAGGTCATGGACATGCTCGACCTCACGCCGCTGGCCGCCCGCCGGCCCTCCACGATGTCGGGCGGCCAGCGCCGCCGCCTGGACATCGCACTGGGCCTCATCCACCGCCCGCCGCTGCTGTTCCTGGACGAGCCCACCACCGGCCTGGACCCCCACACCCGCGCCGACGTGTGGCGGCACATCCTGCGGCTGCGCGAGCAGTACGGCATGACCCTGTTCCTGACCACCCACTACCTGGAGGAGGCCGACACCATGGCCGAGCGCGTGGTCGTGATCGACCACGGCCGCGTCATCGCCGACGGCACCGCCGCCCGCCTCAAGGCCGACCTGGCCGGCGACCGGGTGACCCTCACCGCCCAGGAGCCCGGCGACACCGCGCGCGCCGCCGCCACCGCCGGCCGGATCTTCGGCGCGGACCGGGTCGAGACCGAGGGAGGCGCCGTGCGGGTGCGGGTGCCCCGCGCCGAGGCGGCGCTGCCCGAACTCCTGCGCGCGCTGGAGGGCGAGGGCGTGCGGGTCGCCACCGCCGAGACCGCCCGACCCACCCTCGACGACGTCTTCCTCGCCCTCACCGGGCGCACCCTGCGCGAGGCCGAGGGCGGCGGCACCGCCGACACCGCCCTCGCCGACGGTACGGCCGACGCCGCCGGCACCGCCGGCACTCCCGGAACCGCAGCCCAGCCCACGGCCGCACCGGCCGCCGCACCGGAAGGGGACCGCGCATGACCGCGACCACCGCCGCCGCCCCCGGCACCGACTCCGGCGACGTCGTCCCGGTGCGGCGCACCTCGTTCGTCCGCGACGTGTGGACCGTGTTCTCCCGGGAGATCACCCCGACCCTGCGCGAGCCGCTGGGCCTGGCGTTCACGATGGCCCAGCCGCTGCTGTTCCTGTTCCTGTTCGGCCCGCTGCTGGGCGGCACCGGCGGGTTCGGCGGCGGTGAGGCGCCGTGGCAGTGGTTCGTGCCGGGCATCCTCGTCCTGCAGTGCCTGTTCGGGCCGATGATGGCGGGCTACAACCTGCTCACCGAACTGCTGGGCGGCTCGCTGGAGCGGATGATGGTCAGCCCGCTCAACCGCACGGCGATGCTGATCGGCCGCACCCTCAAGGAGTCGGTGCTGCTGGTGGCCCAGGCGGTGCTGATCATGGCGCTGGCCGTGCCGATGGGCTTCACCGTGCACGCGCCCGGCATCGCGGCCGGGCTGGTCCTGCTCACGGTCTTCGGGGTGGGGCTGGGCGCGCTGTCCTTCTGCCTGGCCATGGCCGCCCAGCCCAACGGCGAACTGTTCTACATGGTCACCCAGATGCTGCTGTTCCCGCTGCTGCTGCTCTCGGGCGTGCTGCTGCCGCTGGACTTCGGCCCGGCCTGGCTGCGGGCCGCGGCGGCGGCCAACCCGGTCGCCTACATCGCCGACGCCGAGCGCGCCCTGTTCGCGGGCGACTTCACCGACCCGTCGGTGGCCTACGGCGCGCTGGCGGCGGTGGCCATCGCGGTCGTGGGCCTAGTGCTGGGCACCCGCGCCATGCGGAAGGGGGTGTAGCGGCGGGCCGAGGAGTCCACGGCGCGCGCCCCGTCCGCCGCCCGGCGGACGGGGCCGGGCGCCCACGGGCGCGGGCCCGGCCCCCGCAGGGGAGCCGGGCCCGCGCCGCGGCGCTCTCAGCGGCGGGCGGCGCCGCGCTCGTCCTCGGCGGCGCGCTCCTCGTCCGCGCCGGCCGCCCCACCGGCCGGCACCGGGGCCAGCCGCTCGCCCTCGACGTCGACGTTGGGCAGCAGCGCGTCCAGCCAGCGCGGCAGCCACCACGCCGCCCGGCCGAACAGCGCCATCACCGCCGGGACCAGGGTCATCCGCACCAGGAAGGCGTCCAGCAGCACGCCCACGGCCAGCGCGAACGCGATCGGCCGGACCATCTCGTTGTGGCCGAACACGAACGCCGAGAACACCGCCACCATGATCACCGCGGCGACTCGCCAGGAGTTCGTCGATGTTGAGGGGCTTGGTGACGTAGTCGTCGCCGCTGTAGGTGAGCCCGGCGACGCGCTCGGTGTGGGCGTCCTTGGCGGTGAGGAAGACGATGCCCAGCCGGGGCAGCTCCCGGCGCAGGACGCGGCAGACCTCGAAGCCGTCGCCGTCGGGCAGCATGACGTCGAGGACGACGAGGTCGGGCCGGCGCAGGCGCGCGGCCTGGACCGCCTCGGCGGCGGTGGCGGCCGAGGACGCGGCGAAGCCGTGGAAGTCCAGCACGGTGGTCACCATGTCGACGATGTTGGGTTCGTGGTCCACGACGAGGACTCTGGGTCGGGTGGTCATCGGGCGTCCAGGGAATCGGAGTCGGATGAGAAAGAGATGAGAACCGGCCCGGCGGGCGTGCCGCGCGGGGGCAACCTTGGCGACGGCAGGGGTGTCGCCCCTGTTCAGGAGTGTGCGAGCGGTGGCGCGTGGCGTGGGGCACCAAGGGCGCTGAGTGCGCGGACGGCACTGGGGAGGGGTGGCTTGGGTGGGCGGTGGTCGGTGCTCGTCTCAGTGGTGGGGGTGGTGACGGGGGCGGCGAGGACGGCGGGTGGCTGGGGGAGCGGGCATCCTCCCGGGGGCGGGCGGCTGGTGTGGTGACGGGGCGCCGAGGGCGGCGGGCTCCTTCGGTCGTGGTCGCCCACCGGCTCTGTGGCGTGCGGGAGGCGAAAACCGCTGGATCGCGGGCACGTGCCGTTCCTTTATGGGGCTTATGCCGGATTCTGAGAGCCGGGGGAGGCCTTTGGGGGCGGCACAAGGGTGCAGTTGTCCACGATGTGAGAGGCAAGGGGCCGGTGTCAGTTTGTTTTGTGGTGCTATGTCGGAATTGAAGTGCGACGATCTAGCGTTTTCGGTGCTTTGTGCGGCCGGGGATGCTAGATCGTCGCGCTCGGAGCTCATCTGTCTCACTAGGTGAGATGAATGGCCTGGGTAGTCGCTTTCCCGGCGCCTTCGGCGGCGCGCGCCGTCCATCGGTGCTGACTCGTCGCGCCTCCTCAGCCGCCGGTCCGGTGCCGCCTTGGCCGTCCCGGGATGGCGCGCGATGCCCGCGCGCGGCGGCCCGCTGCCTTTTGGCGCCTCGTCGGGGCCTTGGCCATTCGGCGCCCGGGCGATTGCCGCTGGCCGGGCTCGCGCGCTGCCCTTGGTGCCCCGTTGCCGCCCCGGCCACTCGGGGCGGTGCCGATGGTCGCCACCCTGCGGGCATGCTGCCCTCGGTGCCTCGGTGCCTCGGTGCCTCGGTGCCTCGGTGCCTCGGTGCCTCGGTGCCTCGGTGCCTCGGTGCCTCGGTGCCTCGGTGCCTCGGGCGCCGTCCGCCCCCGCCCTTCCCCCGGCGTCGGGTGCCGGGCGCACCCGGTGAGCCGGGCATACCGGTCATTCCGGGCTGGCCCGGCGTGCCTGGTTGGCGGATCCGGGTGGACCCGCGACCGGGCGGGCCGGTCACGAGGCGGTGCGTTGGGCCCAGGGGAGGGGGACGGTCAGTTCGACGCGGGTGCCCTCCATGGGGCCGCTGCCGATCTTGATGTCGCCGCCGAGCTGCTCGACCCGCTCGCGCATGGAGATCAGCCCGTGGCCGCCGGTGGGGTCGGCGGGACCGGGCGGGTCCTCGACCGCGAACCCGACGCCGTTGTCCTCCACCACCACGCTGACCGTCTCGGGCATGATCTCCACGACCACCGAGGCGCGCGAGGCGTCGGCGTGCTTGTCGACGTTGCGGATGCACTCGCGGATGATCACGAACAGCTCTTCGCGCTGGTGGCGGGGCACCAGCGCCTCGTCGCCGTTGATGCGCACGTCGAACTTGGTCTCGGGCAGCGCGCAGCGGGCGAACATCCGCAGCTTCTCGGCGATGTCGCCGTTGGCGCGGTAGGTCCGCAGTTCGGCCACGAGCCGGCGGGCGTCGTCCATGAGGTCGTTGAGCGCCTTGCGGGCCATCGTGAAACGGGTCTGGGCCTCGGGCGAACCGCGCTCGCTGTAGACCTCGTAGAGGTCGAGGTTGCGGTGCACGAGGCTGATGCCGCTGCCGATCCAGTCGTGGACGTCGCGCGCCAGCCGGCGGCGGTCGGCCGCCAGCATCTCCTGGCTGGGACGGCGCACGCCGCCGTCGTGGCCCTGGATGAGGCCGATCACCCGCACCGAGATGCTCTCGTGCAGCGCGCGCAGCCACAGCGCCACGGCGTGCACGCCGTCGGGCTCGTCGCGGAACAGTTCGGTGGCGGCCTCGGAGGCGACCTGGAACAGGATGTCGGTGACCCGCAGCACCTCGGCGGTGTCGAGCTCGGCGCAGTCGGCGCGGTCCTGCGACATCGACCGGCGGGGGATGCTGCCGTGGTCGATGATGACGGTGCCGCTGCGCACACTGGCGAAGCAGTCCTCCAGCGCGGCGTCGGCCTGGCGCAGGACCTCCTCCATCGACTTGGGGTCGGGGACGGCGCCGCCCAGTGTCAGCAGCCGGGACCGGAACGCCTCCAGCACCCTCTCCTTGCGGTCGCGGTGGGAGTGCCCGCGCGCCTTGCGCAGGAGCCCCCGGCGTACGCTCTTCGCCCTACTGTTGCCTGGCATGCCCCTCCGACCTCGGGGGGTGCGCGCTCGGTCGCGCGGGCGGCCGCCCCTTATCAGGGTGGCGCCCATCGCGCGCCCGGTCCGTGGACCGCCGGCCGCGTACCGCGCCCCGGCGCCCGCCCCCGCCTGCTCGTCGTGCCCAAGCGAACCGCTGGGCGCGATCGCCCGGGTGGCCGCTTGCTGCCCCTTCGTCCCCGCTCGTCCCCCCGCCGCGGTGCGCCCGGCGCGCGGCGCCGGACCGGCTGTCCGTGCCCCCGAACGGTCCGCGACGGTGGCTGTGCGAACCGGCCGCGGCCGCGTGCGGCGGAAAGCGCGAGGCGGACGTGGGGACCTCCTCCATTCGGCCGCGGTGTCGGAATCATACGATACGCGGTTACCGGAGAAATCGGCATATTCGTCGCCAAATTCGCTTTCCCGGAATGGCCGGATGCGGATGCCAAGTGGAAAGTTTGATTCCCTTTCCATCGGTGCGGCACGGGAACGCGGCGGGGTGTTTCGGTCGTGTTACACACCCGCCGCGTCCACGCGTCTTCCGGCCGGTCGGCGGCTAGGCCGCCGACGTGAAAACCAGAACCGCGTTCTGTCCGCCGAAGCCGAAGGAGTTGCTCACCGCGACATTCGACTTGTGCTCGCGCGCCGCCCCCGAAACCACGTCGAGGTCGATCTCGGGATCCTGGTGTTCCAGGTTGGCGGTGGGCGGCACCGTGCTGTGCTCGACGGCCAGGACCGAGAACACCGCCTCGATCGCGCCGGCCGCGCCCAGCGTGTGCCCCACTACCCCCTTGGTGGAGGTCACCGCCGCCCGGTCGCCGATGAGCCGGCGCAGCACCCGCGCCTCCGCGGCGTCGTTGAGCGGAGTGGAGGTGCCGTGGGCGTTGACGTGGTCGACGTCGGCGGGGGAGACCCCCGCGTCGGCCAGGGCCGCCGTGAGCGCGCGGGTCACGCCCACGCCCTCGGGGTCGGGGGCGGTGATGTGGTGGGCGTCGTCGGAGGCGCCGTAGCCCGCCAGCCGGGCGTGCACGCGCGCGCCCCGCGCCCGCGCGTGCTCGGCGCGCTCCAGCACCAGGATGCCGCTGCCCTCGCCGATCACGAACCCGTCGCGGTCGGCGTCGAAGGGGCGCGACGCCGTCTGCGGTGCGTCGAGCCGCTTGGTGGACAGTGCCCCCATCTGGGCGAACCCGGTGGTCACCACCGGCAGGACCCCGGCCTCGGTCCCGCCGGTGATCACCACGTCGCAGGTGCCGTCGCGCAGCAGCCCCAGCGCGCACCCGATCGCGGTGGCGCCCGAGGCGCACGCGGTGGCGGTCACGAAGTTGGGCCCGGTGGCGCCGAACTGCAGCGCCAGGTGCCCGGCGGCCATGTTGGGGATCATCATGGGGATGAGCAGGGCCGACACCGCCTGCGGGCCGACCTCGTGCATCCGCTTGTGCTGTTGGTCGTAGCTGCGCAGCCCACCCATGCCGCAGCCCAGCACCACGCCCACCCGGGCGCCGTCCCAGGTGGCGGGGTCGAGGCCGGAGTCGGCGACCGCCTCGCGCGCGGCGACGATCGCCATCTGCACGAACCGGTCGTAGATCAGCGAGGCCCGCTTGCCCACCAGCTTGTTGGGGCTGAAGTCGGGGACTGTGCACGAGATGTCGACCGGCAGCCCGGCCAGCTCGGGGTTCCGGGCGGCCGCGGAGGCCCCCGAGCACACCCCCGCCCAGCTGGCGGCGGTGCCGATCCCCGCCGCGGTGACCAGGCCCAGCCCGGTCACCGCGACGTCGGGGCGCCTCACGATCCCGCCGCCGCGGTCGCGGCCTCGATGAGCTTGGCGGCCTGGCCCACGGTGTCGCTGGGCGACGCGGAGTCCTCGCTGATGGTCACGCCCATCTCGGACTGGATGACCAGCAGCAGCTCCACCAGGAACAGGGAGTCCATCTCCAGGTCCTCGAACGTGACGTCGGGGGAGATGTCCTCGCGGCTCACCTCGAAGCGGGTGACCAGGATGTCGACAAGCTGGTCGTAGGTCGTGGTCGTGCTCATGGTCCAGGCTCCTCGTTGGTTGGGTGTTGCGTGGTCGAGGCCGGCCGCGTGGCGCGGCGCGGCCGGGGCGGGCCGGGTCAGGTCCGCTGCAGCCCCGGCCAGGTCAGCACGGTCGAGCCCCAGGTCAGCCCGCCGCCGAAGGCGGTGAGCAGGACGTGCTCGCCCGCGCGCAGCACTCCCTCGGCGTCGGCCTCGGCGAGCGCGATCGGGATGGAGGCCGCGCCGGTGTTGCCGACGCGGTCGATGTTGACGAGCGCCCGGTCGCGGGGGACGCCCAGCTCGTCGGCGAGGTGGTTGATGATCCGCAGGTTGGCCTGGTGGCTGACCAGCCGGTCCACCTCGTCCAGCCGCCGGCCGGCGCGCTCCAGCACCGCCCGGCAGGACTCGGCCATGCGGGTCACGGCGTGCCAGAACACCGCCCTGCCCTGCATGGCGAAGTAGTGGTCGGCGGGGCCGGGCGGGCTGCCCGACAGCCGCTGGCGCGAGCCGCCGGCGCGCACCGTGATCAGGTCGGCGCCCTCGCCGTCGCTGCCCAGCACCGTGGGGCCCAGCGCGCCCAGCTCGTCGGCTTCGCCCGCGCGCAGCAGCACCCCGCCCGCGCCGTCGCCGAAGATGACCGAGGTGGAGCGGTCGTCGGGGTTGAGGACGCTGGAGTGGGTCTCGGCGCCGATCAGCAGCACGCGTTCGGCCGTGCCCGCGGTGATCAGGCCCTGCGCGGTGGCCAGCCCGTAGACGAACCCCGTGCACACGGCGTTGATGTCGAAGGCCATGGCGCCGCCCAGCCCCAGCCGGGTGGCCACCGTCGGCGCGGTGCCCGGGCAGGGGCGGTCGGGGGTCATGGTGGCCACCACCACGGCGTCGGCGGTGGTCTCGCCGGCCGACTTCAGCGCCTGGGCGCCGGCCTCGACGGCGAGGTCGGAGGTGGCCATGCCCTCGGAGGCGAAGAACCGCTGCCGGATCCCGGTGCGCGTGCGGATCCAGGAGTCGCTGGTGTCCATGGCGGCGGCCAGGTCGTCGTTGGTCACACGGCGCGGGGGCAGGTAGGAGCCCACCCCGGCGAGCACGGCGGCGCGGGTCATCGCGCGCCCGCCCGGCCGGGGGGCCGCCGGCGGCCGGCGGAGTGGGGGGAACTGCGGTGTGCGGTCATGGTCGCGCGCTCCTTACGGCGGCACGGCGGCTGGGATCGCGGGCCCGCGGCCGGTCGGCGGTCCGGCGAGTCGCGCTTTGAGTCTCTCCGAGCGCGCTGATCGCCGGTTGACACGCCGCTGACGCCGGGCTGACGCCTCCGCGGGCGCATCGCCGCAGCCTAGAGAGGGTCAGGCGGCGGTCAGCGCCGTGTCAGGGGCGGCGGCGACGATGGCCGGCGCACCGCCCGCCGGGCGGCCCCGCGCCCCGGGCCGGCGCCCGCCGGCCCCGCGCGGGCGGGAAGCCCGGCGCCCCCGGGGCGTGCGCCGGGCGCCCGCCCCCGATGGAACCGTGCCGCGGCGGCCCCCAGGGCGGCCGCCGCGGCAGGCGAACAGGCGCGGGCCCGCCCCCGGAGCGCGGCTGCGCGCGGGGTGCGGGCCCGTGGTGGTGCGGCGGGGCGCCGGGCCGGCCTCAGCCGGCGGGCGCCAGCGCCGGGTCGTGGTTGAGGATCTCGGAGTAGCGGCGCTGGAGCGGCAGCCCAGGCTCCAGGCCCAGCTCGGCGTTGAGCAGGCGGCGGGTGCGGTGGAACAGCTCCAGCGCCTCGCCCTGGCGGCCGCAGCGGTACAGCGCGAGCATGAGCTGCTCGCAGAAGCGCTCGTGCAGCGGATGCTGGCCCACCAGCAGGCGCAGCTCCGGAACGGCGCGGCGCTCGTCGCCCACGGCCAGCCGGGCGGCCACCAGGTCCTCCCAGGCGGTGAGCCGGCGTTCGTCGAACAGGGCGGCCGCGGCGCGGCAGCGCAGGCCGTCGCCGGCGTCCAGCAGGGCCGGGCCGCGCCACAGCTCCAGGCCGCGCTGCAGCAGCTCCACG
Organism: Streptomonospora nanhaiensis; assembly: GCF_013410565.1. Taxonomy (NCBI): domain Bacteria; kingdom Bacillati; phylum Actinomycetota; class Actinomycetes; order Streptosporangiales; family Nocardiopsidaceae; genus Streptomonospora; species Streptomonospora nanhaiensis. The sequence continues at coordinate 1,778,440 of NZ_JACCFO010000001.1, read as the reverse complement.
GCCCGCTCGGGGTGGGCGGCCACCGCCGCGCCCCCCTGCGCGGCGAGGTCGAGGAACCGGTTGCCGTCGACCGCCTCGGGCGCCACGTCCAGGACGTAGCCGTTGCGCACGCTGCGCAGCAGGTCGGCGCCCGCCCCGCGGGTGGCCGCCGGGCCCTGCAGCAGCCGGCGCAGCCGGGTGGCGTGGGCCTGCAGCGCGTTGCGGGAGTTGCCGAGCGTGTTGGTCGACCACAGCTCGTCGCACAGCTCGTCGTGGGAGATGGCCACGCCGGGGCTGAGGGCCAGGGTGGCCAGCATCGTCCGCACCTTGTTGGCACGGACCGGATGGCGCTGGCCGCGCGCCACGATGGACACGTTGCCAAGGATCTCGATCTGGATCTCGCTGTGCACTGCACTCCTCAGGGTCGTGCGGGGTGAGGCGCGGCGGGCCGCGCCTCCCGTGGCCGACGGGGTCGGGCCGAGCGGCGCGGCCGGGACGGGACGGGAGCTCACGAGACCGCGCGGAAGCGCGCCGGGACCGCGACGGCGCGGGCGCCCCGGCGGCCGTCGGCCATCAGGATCTCGTGCTGGAGGCGCTGCGCCTCCTCGGACGGCTCCAGGCCGAGCTCCTCGTTGAGCACGCGGCGCAGGTCGTGGAAGGCGGCCAGTGCCTCGCCGCGGCGCCCCGATCGGTGCAGCGCGGTGATGAGCTGGTCGTGGTACCACTCGTTGAGCGGGTTGGCGGCGATGAGGGAGCGCAGCTCGGGCACCAGCTCGCGGTGCCGGCCCAGCAGCATGTCGGCCTCGATGCGCAGCTCCAGGGCGTGGTGGTGCACCTCGTCCAGGTAGGTGACGTGGCGCGAGAGCACCGGGCCCACCGACGTGTTGGCCAGGGCCCGCCCCCGCCACAGCCCCAGCGCCTCGCGCAGCCGGCGCGCGGCGTCCTCCACCCGGTCCTGCCGCAGCAGGGCGCGGCCCTGCTCGACGTACTCGGTGAAGAGCGTGGCGTCCAGCTGCTCGGGCTGCAGCCGCAGCAGGTAGCCGGTGCGCTCGGTGGTGAGCATCTCGGCCAGCTCGCGGGTGGCCGGGTCCTGGGCGAGCGCCCGGCGCAGGTGGTAGACGTGCGTGCGGATGGTGCCCGTGCCGTTCTGCGGCGGGCGGTCGTCCCACAGCTCCTCGGCCAGGGTGTCGACGTCGACCACCTGGTTGGCGCGGAGCAGCAGCAGTGCGAGAACCTTGCGCACCTTGACGCCGTTCGGTAACCGGACTCCGAAATCCGTCCTCAGCTCCAACGAGCCGAGAACGCTGAAGTAAATCATCTAAGCCCTCGTATCTTCATCAATTCGGAAGTAAGCGATTGTCGAATGCGTGAGCGATCGGTTACTGTTCGCACAGAGCTTTTTCAGGACGGGTTCTCTGTGACGCAGACCACGTGTATGCTGGCTGGGCTTTCGGGGCTTCCCGGGAAAACGGGCTTCAACGACATTTCTAGCAGCCGGGTTCCGCAGGCCAACAGGTAGAAGCATCCAAGGTGGGAAGAAAATGTTTCTTTAGTGGTATTGCGCGGACCCGAAGTGGCACAGCGAATGCGTCCGCGTGGCGATGAACGGCGCGCTGCACCTGCTCAATCCTTGAGCACGTAGGAGTACACCTGCGCAGCCCGCCGTTTGTCACACGAAGGAGCCGATCCCGTGAAGCCAACCGTTCCGGTGCTCGTCGTCGGCGCCGGCCCCACCGGACTCGCGCTGGCGAGCGAGCTGCTGCGGCAGGGCGTGGACTGCCGCGTCGTCGACCGCGCCGCCAACCGGCCCACCCACCAGGCCCGGGCGCTCACCATGTGGGACGGCGCGCTCGACGTCCTCGCCCGCCACGGGATCGCCGACGAGGTCATCGCCCGCGGGATCCCCATGACCGCCGCCCGCTACTGGTCGCGCGGCCGCAACTTCGCCACCGTGCGCTTCGGCGCCGGGTCCGTCGCCGAGGGCGCCGCCAACCCCCTCATCATCACCCAGCCCCAGGTCGAGGAGGTCATGGTCGCCCGCCTGGCCGAGCTGGGCGGCGCCGTGGAGTGGAACACCGCCCTGACCGCCCTCACCGACCGCGGCGACCACGTCGAGGTCCGCCTGGAGGGGCCCGACGGCGACGAGGAGGAGCTGACCGCGGCCTGGGTGGTGGGCTGCGACGGCAACCACAGCACCGTCCGGCGGCTGTCGGGCATCGCCTTCGGCGGCAGCACCTACGGGCGCAGCTTCATCCTGGGCGACGGCGACATCGACAACCCCGTCGTCCCCGGCGAGGCCCACTACATCCTGGACCCGGCCGGCGTCCTGGTGCTGGTGCCGCTGCCCGACGGCAAGCTGCGCATCTTCGCCGACGCCACCACCGTGGGCGACCTGGAGACCGCGCCCACCGCCGAGGAGCTGCAGCGGCTCGCCGACGAGCGCGCCCCCTTCCCGCTCAAGGTCCACGACCTCCAGTGGAGCACCCGCTTCCTGGTGCACCTGCGCCAGGCCACCAGCTACCGCGCCGGGCGCTGCCTGGTCGCCGGCGACGCCGCCCACGTGCACAGCCCCGCCGGCGGGCAGGGCCTCAACACCGGCATCCAGGACGCCGCCAACCTCGCCTTCAAGCTCGCCCTGGTGATCCAGGGCTGCGGCGCCGCCGACACGCTGCTGGACAGCTACGAGGCCGAGCGCGAACCCGTCGCCGCCGACGTCATGCGCTCCTCCCACACCCAGACCCGGCTGTGGACCGTCCGCTCGCCGATCGCCCGCTGGGCGCGCGACACCCTCATGGGCCGCGCCGCCCGCAGCGGCCTGCTGGAGCGCCGCCTGGTCCCCGCCATGGCCCAGATCGACCTGGACTACCGCAAGAGCCCGGCGGTGGGCCCCGGCGGCGGACGCCGCGCGCTGCGCCGCGGCCTGGCCGACGCCGAGCTGGTGCCCGCCTCCGGAGGCGGGCGCACCCGCGTCTCCACGCTCCTCCAGTCGCCCCGGCACACCCTGCTCGTCCTGCCCGGCGCCGACACCGCCGGCGCCGCCGCCGTGCTCGCCGAGGCCGCGCCCCTGGCCGACCGCGTCAGCGCCCACGTACTGCTGACCCCCGCCGACCACGCCCGCGCCGAGGGCGGCGGCCTGCCGCCCGAGCACACCTACCTGCTGCCCGCCGACTACCCCGGCCCCTCCGGCGACCTCGCCGGCGCCCGGGTGGTCCTCGTGCGCCCCGACGGCTACGTCGCCGGCACCTCCCGGGAGCTGGCGGCCGCCGAGCTGCTGCGGCCGGTGGCCCCCGCCGCGCCGCGCCTGGCGCAGGCGCCCGGCGCCTGACCACCCGGCCGCCGCGCCCGCGGCGGCACCCGGCGGCGGGTCGGAGTCCGGCCCGCCGCCGTCCCGCGCCCCCACCGCACGACCCGAGCGCACCCACCTGCCTGTTCGAGCCGGAGAGAAACCTGATGTTCGCAAGACTCGACAAGCTGACAGCGCGGCCCGTGCTCGTGCTGGTCGTCTCGCTCGCCTTCGTGGCGGCCATGATGGTGCTGGGCTCCGGCGCCGCGTCCCGGCTGCTCAGCGGCGGCACCGAGGACCTGTCCTCGGAGTCGGCGCGGGCCACCGAGGTCATCGACGAGCGCTTCCCCGGCAGCCGGCCCAACCTCGTGCTGCTGGTGCGCCCCACCGCCGAGGACACCCCCGTGGAGCACCCCGACGTGGTCGCGGCCGGGGAGGACCTGGTCGAGCGGCTGGAGGCCGAGGAGGGGGTCACCGGGGTCACCTCCTACTGGACAAGCGGCGCGCTGCCGCTGCGCTCCACCGACGGCCAGGCCGCGATGATCACCGCCCGCATCACCGGCGACGAGAACACCGTCTCCGAGACCTTCACCCGCCTGGCGCCGGAGTTCCGCGGCGAGCAGGGCGACGTCGCCGTGGAGCTGGGCGGCGAGGCGGCGGTGCGCACCGAGACCGAGTCCACCGTCGAGGCCGACACCGTGCGCGGCGAGCTGTTCGCGCTGCCGATCACGCTGGTGATCCTGCTGTTCGTCTTCCGCAGCGTGGTCGCCGCGCTGGTGCCCCTCATCGTCGGCGTGGTCACCATCGCCACCACCAACGGCGTGCTGCGGGTGATCACCGAGTTCGCCGACGTGTCGATCTTCGCCCAGAACCTCGCCACCGGCCTGGGGCTGGGGCTGGCCATCGACTACGCGCTGCTGTTCCTGCGCCGCTACCGCGAGGAGCGCGAACGGCGCCCCGAGGTCCGCCGCGCCGTGGGCGCCACCATCGCCACGGCCGGGCGCACCGTGGTGTTCTCGGCCCTGACGGTCGCGGTGGCGCTGTCGTCCATGCTCGTGTTCCCGCAGTACTTCCTGCGGTCCTTCGCCTACGCCGGGATCCCCGTGGTGCTGTTCTGCGCGGCGGCCGTGCTGGTGCTGGTGCCGGCCGCGCTGGTGCTGCTGGGCGACCGCATCGACGCGCTCGACGTCTACCGGATGCTGCGGCTGCGCCGCCGCGCCGCGGCCACCGAGTCCGACGAGCGGCAGAGCGGGCGCACCTGGTACCGCCTGGCGGTGGCGGTCATGCGCCGCGCGCCGCTGTTCGCCGTGGGCACCACCGCGCTGCTCCTGCTGCTGGCGGTGCCGTTCCTGCGGGTGGAGCTGGGGCCGGCCGACCACCGCCAGCTGCCCGGCCACTCCGAGTCGCGCCAGGTCGCCGAGGCCGCCGAGGAGGAGTTCCCCGGCCGCGCCGACGGCGGCATCGACGTGCTGCTGCCCGTCACCGCCGAGGACCCCGCCGAGGACCCGCTGCTGGTGCCCACCCGCGCCGCCGAGCTGTCGGAGATGGACGGGGTGTTCGCGGTCGTCACCCCGCTGGGCACCTTCCAGGAGGGCGCCCTGGCCTACGCGCCCACCCCGGTGGACACCGAGCGCATCGCCGGGGACCGCATGGCGTTCTCGGTGGTGCCCGAGGAGGACATCGCCGCGGTCTCGCCCGAGAGCCGGGCCCTGGTCGAGGAGCTGCGCGAGATCCCCGGCGCGCTGGTGACCGGGCAGGCGGCGACCTTCTTCGACGCCCAGGACGCGCTGGCCGAGCGGCTGCCGGTGGCGCTGGCGATCATCGTCGTCGCCGCCCTGGTCCTGATGTTCCTGTTCACCGGCAGCGTCCTGGTGTCGGTGCAGACCCTGGTCCTCAACGGGCTGAGCCTGACGGTGATGTTCGGCGCGGCCGTGTGGATCTGGCAGGACGGCAACGGCGCGGCGCTGCTGGGGTTCGACCCCATCGGCCAGATCGAGACCACGCTGCCGGTGCTGATGTTCTGCCTGACCTTCGGGCTGTCGATGGACTACAACATCATCGTCCTGTCGCGCATCAAGGAGGAGTACGACCGCGGCGGCGACCACCGCGCCGCGATCGCCCTGGGCCTCCAGCGCACCGGCGGCCTGGTCACCGCCGCCGCGCTGATCCTGGCCGTGGTGCTGTTCGGCATCGGCTCCTCCCAGATCACCAACATGCAGATGCTGGGCATCGGCGTGGCCCTGGCGATCCTCATGGACGCCACCGTGGTGCGCGGGTTCCTGCTGCCGGCCCTGATGGCGCTGACCGGGCGCGCCACCTGGTGGGCGCCCGCGCCGCTCCAGCGCTTCCAGCGGCGCTTCGGCCTGCGCGACGAACCGGAGCCGGACGCGCCGCCCGCCGATCCCGCCGGCCCCGCCCCGCACCGCCCGGTCCCCGCGGCCGCTCCCGCGCCCGCGGCCGCCCGACCCGGCGGCGAACCGCCCGCCGAGCCGTCCATGGAGCCCTCCGGGCCCACCGGCCGGACCTGACCACCCCCACGACGAGGAGTCGCACCATGTGCTCGCCCCAAGTGATCCTGGCCGCGATCGGCGCGCAGGACCAGCACGTGTGCCGGTGCCACCAGGCGGGCGCGGACGCGCCGGAGGCCGGCGCCCGCACCGACGGACACCCCGGCCACGCCGGAAGCACCGTGGACCGCCGCCCCCGCCCGGCCGGGCCGCAGGCCCGCGCGGCCGAGGCGGACGCCTCAGCGGCGCCCGGCCGCGCCGCCACCTCCCGGCGCACCGCGCTGCGGGCCGCCGTGGCCGGTGCGCTGGGCCTGGCCGGCACCGCCGTGCTCGCCGCCTCGCCGGCGGCGGCCGCGGCCGCGCCGGCCGACCCCCCGGCCCCCTCCGACTATCCGGAGTCGGTCCCCGACATGCTGCGCCGGGGCGGCCGGCGGATCGTGGACCTCACCCACCCGCTCAGCGCGGACTTCCCGGTGTTCCAGTTCTACGTGCGCAAGCCCGAGCAGCGGCAGGTCATGTTCGAGGACGTGATGGGGTTCAACTCCGCGGAGTGGACCTTCAACGAGCACGCCGGCACCCACATGGACGTGCCGGCGCACTCCGAGGCGGGCCTGGCCACCGCCGACGAGATCCGGCTGGAGGACCTGGTCGCCCCCCTGGTGGTGGTGCGCATCGCCGACCGCGCCGAGCGGGAGAACACCACCGAGTTGACCGTGGACGACCTGCGCGGCTGGGAGCGCGAGCACGGCCGCATCCCCGAGGGCGCGTTCGTGGCCATGGACAGCGGCTGGTACCGGCGGGTGGACGACGCCGAGGCGTTCCTCCAGTTCGACCGGGCGGCCGAGGTCATGCGCTTTCCCGGCGTCAGCGTGGAGGCGGCGGAGTTCCTGATCGCCGAGCGCGACATCGTCGGGTTCGGCACCGACACCACCAGCCTGGACGTGGGCACCCGGGTGGAGCCGCTGACCCACCGCACGCTGCTGACCACGGGCCGCTACGGGCTGGAGAACCTGGCCGCGCTGGACCAGGTGCCCGAGCGCGGGGCCACCCTCATCGTCGGCGTGCCCAAGCTGCGCGGCGGATTCGGCGCACCCGTGCGGGCCATGGCCTTCCTCTGACGGACGCCCATCGCTACGATAGTGAGCAGTACCGCTATCCGTTTTCCCTCTTGCGGACTCCCTGCCTTGCCGGGAAAATGGATAGGGTCGGTACCGATAGTGGGTAGCGTCGCTATTTGAGTACCGTCATTCGATCTTCGCTCCAGTCCGACGGCGGGCGATCACCGAGGGAGAGGCAAGGACGACCATGTTTTCCGCACTAGGCCAGTTCTGCATCCGGCACCGTCGATGGGTGTTAGCCGTCGCCGTCCTGTTCATCGTCCTCGGCGGGGTCTGGGGGGCCGGGGCGGGGGGCACGCTCGGCGGCGGAGGCGGGCTCGACGACCCCCACGCCGAGTCCACGCAGGCCGACGAGATCCTCCAGGAGGGCGACCTCGGCCGCAACACCGCCGATGTCATCGTCGTCTACGAGAGCGACGACATGACGGTGGACGACCCCGAGTTCCGCCGCCTGGTCGAGGAGGCGGTGGCCCGCGTCCCCGCCGACGCCTACGACTGGCAGCGCAGCCACTGGGAGCCCGGACCCGGGCCCATCGAGGCCGACGACTACGTGTCGGAGGACCGCCACAAGACCTACATCACCTTCCAGCTGCCCGGGAGCAGCGAGGAGGAGCGGGTCGAGCACTACCAGAACACCGACTTCGAGGCGCTGCTGGAGGTCGAGGAGCTGGAGGAGCGCTTCGGCGGGCTGATCGCGGTCAACGACCAGTTCAACGGCATCAGCGCCGAGGACCTGGGTGTCATCGAGCTGGTCGCCACGCCGCTGCTGCTCGTCCTGCTGCTGTTCGTCTTCCGCAGCGTGATCGCCGCGCTCCTGCCGCTGTCCATCGCCATCGTGGTGGCCGTCGGATCGCTGGCCGTGCTGCGCCTGGTCGGCGGGTTCGTCGACCTGTCCACCATCGCGATCAACGTCGTCATCGTGCTGGGCCTGGGCCTGGCCACCGACTACGCGCTGCTGATCGTCAACCGGTTCCGCGAGCAGCTGGCCAAGGGCCAGCCGGTGGCCGAGGCGGTCACCCGCACCATGGCCACCGCCGGGCGCACCGTGGTGGTGTCGGGTCTGACCGTCGCCGCCACGCTGGGCGGCCTGCTGGTGTTCCCGTCGCGGTTCCTGATGTCGCTGGCCTGGGCCGGTGTCAGCGTGGTGATCTTCGCGGTCATCGCGGCCGTCACCGTGCTGCCCGCCCTGCTCTACATCGTCGGCCCCCGGGTCAACTCCCTGCGGGTGCCGCTGCCGCGGTTCGGCCGCCGCCGCGACGCGCGGCACGGCGCCGAAGGCGGCGGCCAGGGCTGGTACCGCACCGCCCACGCCGTCATGCGCCGGCCGGTGCTCACCACCGTGTCGCTGGTGCTGGTGCTGATCACCCTGGGCCTGCCGCTGCTCAGCGCCAACTGGGCGCGGCCCGCCGAGTGGGCGCTGCCGCCGGGCACCGACAGCCTGGTGGTCACCGAGGAGCTGGCGGAGGACTTCGGGTTCGACCCCAGCAAGATCGTCACCGTGGTCGTGCGCATGCCCGGCTCCGCCGAGACGCCCCAGGCGCAGGCGCAGCTGGAGGAGTTCACCGACGAGATGGTGGCCACCGAGGGCATCACCCGCGGCTCGGTCACCGGCACCGACGGCGACCTCGCCCGGATCACCCTGTACTACCTGATGGACCCCATGGGCCCCGAGGCCGGGCCCATGACCGAGGAGCTGCGCGCGCTCGACCCGCCGGAGGGCGCCGAGGCCCTGTTCACCAACCGCCCCTTCGGTGTCGTCGACATGCTCGACATGCTCTGGGAGCGGCTGATCTGGATGGGCCTCATCATCGCGGTCGTGTCGTTCGTGGTGCTGTTCATGGCCTTCGGGTCGGTGATCCTGCCGATCAAGACGCTCGTCCTCAACGCGCTGTCGCTGTCGGCGGCCTACGGCGGCATGGTGCTGATATTCCAGGAGGGATACCTCTCAGGCCTGCTGAGGTTCGAGTCGCCCGGTTACATCGACGCCAACATGCCGCTCCTCGTTGCGGCCGTGGCCTTCGGCCTGGCCATGGACTACGAGGTGTTCATGCTGGCCCGCATCCGCGAGAACTACCTCAAGACGGGCGACACCGTGGAGTCGGTGGCCTACGGCGTCCAGCACACCGCGCGCATCGTGACGGCCGCGGCGATCCTGCTGGGCGTGGTGGTCGCCTCGTTCATGCTCACCCGCATCAGCGTGCTGATGATGATCGGCGTCGGCCTGGTGATCGCACTGGCCGTCGACGTCACCATCGTGCGCGGACTCCTCGTGCCCGCCACCATGCGGCTGCTGGGCCGGTGGGCCTGGTGGGCGCCGGCGCCCATGGCCCGCTGGTGGCAGCGCTGGGGCATCCCCGAGGAGAGCGGCGACGACGATGACGACCCGGCCGCGCCGGGGACCCCGCCGTCGCCCGCCCGAGACTCGGCCGTGGCCCCCAAGGGCCAGACCGCCGCGACCTGACCCCGCGCGGCCGGCGGCTCCGTCCACCGCCGAGACCAGGAGCCCGCCGCCCCGGCCCAGCCGGGACGGCGGGCTCCGCCGTTGCGCGCCCCGGGGGCGGGCGCACGCCGGTCCGGGGGTGGGTGGCTGGTGTACGCGGCGTGGCGGCGAGGGGGTGGTGGGAGCCCTGGGTGTCTCACCATGTGGTCACTCGGACTTCCGTGTGGCCTGGTGGGTGCCTTCGGGATGACCCTGCGAGGGCGCGAAAGGGGCAGAGGGCGACAAAGCGCCGTCCTGTATACCGGCGACATCCGGGTTTCGGTCACCGTCCCGGCCGCATCATCCGCCAAGCCTCCACGCCGCCGACCTTACGTCTTCACGGCGCGGCCCCTCCCCGCACGCCCTCGCCGCCCCCGACGCGACCGCAGCCGACCACGAACAGCGCCGCTTATCGGTGTCCTCGGCCCCTGCCTGCCGTCGCCGCCCCGTTGGCGCCCTGACCCCCGCTGTGAGGACCGTTGCTCGCCGCCCCGGGCCCTGCTCACCCTCGCCGCCCTCGTCGCCGCCTCGGCCCCCGCCGCGAGGTCCGGTGGTCGCCGTCCCAGACCGGAAGTCCGCCGGCCACCATGTCCTGTCCTGGCCTGCCCTGTCGCGCCGAAGGGCCGCCCGGCGCCGGGCGCCGGGCGGCCCTCCTTCGTCGGTCAGGCCCGGGGCCCGGCCCCCGGTGCCGGGCCCCGGGCCGCCGGTCCGGCGCCGGGCGCCGACGCGGCCCCCGCACCCCCCGGACCCCCAGCGGCCCCCGCGGGCGCGGGCCGTCCGTAGGTCAACCGGCGCAGCAGGATCTCGGCCGGGCCCCGGTGCGCCGCGCGGCGCATCAGGTCGGCCAGCACCAGGGAGGCCGTCCACACGCCCACCGCCACCAGGGACGCCTCGGTCACGCTCAGTTCGGCGCCCAGGTTCAGCGCGTAAGGGGTGAACAGCAGCACGAACACCACCGACTGCAGCAGGTAGAAGCTCATCGACCGCTGGCCCAGCGCCTCCACGGCGGTGGCCAGGCGCCCCCGGGCCGCGTCCAGCCGCAGCGCCAGCAGGCCCATCAGCGCCGCCCAGCCCAGCCCGCCGGCGAACCCGGCAGGGTAGTGCAGGGTCGCCAGCAGTTGGTCCAGGGGCGCGGGCGGCGGCGTCCACGCGCCCGAGTACATCAGCGCGGCCGGCAGCCCGCCGACCACGGCGGTGCCCAGCCCGGCCACGGCGGTGACGACCAGGGGGCGGCGGTAGCGCGCCGGCTCGTCCAGGATCCGCCGCCGCGCCGCCCAGAAGCCCATCAGCAGCGCGGGGGTGACCCCCAGGATGCGTCCGGCGAACTCCACCGGCAGTGACTGGAACCGGTGGGCGGCCGACACCCAGGGGTCCTGCATGGTCATGGAGGTGGTGATGATCCCCGGCTCCCCGGCCAGGGCGCCGCCCGCCACGATCCAGCCGATGGCCGGCGTGGGCAGCATGGCCAGGCCGGCCCCCCACAGCAGCGCCCGGTCGGAGACCCGCAGCAGGCCCACGAACAGGATCGACACCAGCCCGTAGACGGCGATGATGTCCACGAACAGCAGGGTGTGGGCCAGCCCGATGACCACCATCCACAGGCCGCGGCGGCTGATGATCCGGCGGATCGGCCCCCACTCCTCGGCGCCGCGCGCCTGCTGGCGCAGCATGATCTGCACCAGGCCGTAGCCGAACAGGAAGGCGAACAGCGGGCGGGCCCGCTGGTCCACGAGCAGCGTGCGCACCGTCTCCACCATCCGGTCGGCGCCGGTGGCCTCACCGGTGGCGATGAACAGCGGAGCGTGGGCCAGCGCGATGAGCAGCAGCATGTAGCCCCGGGTCAGATCCGGCGCGAGCGAGCGCGTCCGGACGTCCACCGGGCCAGGTGCGGGTCCACCTGTCGATTTCACGTTGTCTCCTGTTCCTGACCTTCGGTCATGGCGTGCGGGTACGGGTGGGTGCCCGCCTCGGGGACGGGGCGGGGGGTACCCGCGGGGACGAACGGGGCGGGGGCGTCCGGGCGGGGCGTCCCGGCGCCGGCCGGCGCTCCGGCGAACCGGGGGCGCCGCCCGCCACCGCGCGCCCCCGCCGCGGCCAACCGAAAAGAACCGGGCGGGTCGGCCCGGTTCTTCTCGGCGCCGGACGGGGGCGCTCAGGGGTCTGCGTGCGGGCCCCGCGGGGCGGTGGTCGGTCGGAGGAGGGGCGAGGGCGGCGGACGGCAGGGGCCTCACTCGGCGATGCGGGTGCGCCCGGTCCACTGGAAGACGGGGGGCCGGCCGCGCCCCAGTGTGGAGACCACGCACTCGAAGTGCTCGTAGCCGCCGTTGTGCAGGAGCTTGATCGTGGACTCCCCGGCCCGGAGCCGGTGGACGCGCAGTTCCGCGGGGATGTCCGCGGGCCCGCCGACCAGGACGACCTCGGTGGCGTCCTCGGCGTCGCCGGTACCGGGGACCTCCGCGACCGCGGGCACGCTCACCTCCCCGGAAGGGGGGTCAGCTCGACCCGCCCCTCGGCCAGGCGCTTGCCGAACTGGTGCAGCCCCACCTCGACGGTCACGGCCCCCTCGGCCGACACCTCGGCCACGGCCGCCGTGCACTCCAGCAGGGAGTCGAACTCCCCGAAGCTGGTGAAGCGGGTGGAGCAGCCGGTGACGGCCATCAGCGGCGAGTCCGCGGCCCCGGTGCGGGTGGCGGTGACCAGCGCGGCCTGGCGGAACCCCTCCACGATGAAGGGCCCCGGCACGTGGTCGTAGTCGTGGTCGAAGAACGAGGGGTGGGTGCGGTCCACGACGAACGCGAACCGCGCCTCGCCGGCCCCGCTCGCGGCGGGGGAGTCGCCGACGACCACGTTGCGCCGGTCCAGCCGGCCCACCAGCTCCGGGGCGAAGGCCGGCGGCGGGGTGTAGGGCTCCCCGGCGGGCTTGCGCGAGAGCTGGAAGCGGCGCAGCGCGGCGTAGTCGTCGCGGGCCAGGAACACGACGTCGGCGTCGATCGTCATGGCCTGCCGCCCGCCGACGGCGACCTCGCCGCGCAGCCGCATCTGGCTGAAGTCGGCGCCCCGGTCGGCGCGGTCGGCCACCGTGTAGCGCAGAATCCCCTCCAGTGGGGCGGTCCCGCTGTCGCGGTAGCACTCCAGGTCCGCCACGGCGAACTCGAAGCGCTGCAGGGTGAAGGGCAGCCCCACCGGCACGCCCAGGTGCCGGTGCAGGGCCACGAACGAGCCCTGGCGGGCGGCCTCGGCCACCGAGAAGGTGTCGTGGAAGGGCGTCGTCCGGTCGAACCACAGCGTGTGCGCCCGGGGCAGCTGGAGGGCGAGGAAGACGTCGCCGTCGGGGCCCGCCGCCGAGTCGGCGACGAACACCTCGCCCAGCGCCCGGCGGTGGGCCACCGAGCACGGCACGGTCTGCTCGAAGCTGAGGGCGTCGAGGGGCGGCGCGAGGGCCTGGGTCGATTCGGTCATAGGGCGTGATCTCCTGCTCGGCGCGGACTGCGGATCGAATACGGGGTCGGGGTGCCCGCCGGGAGCGCCGGGCCGCGCGGGCGGCCCGGCGCCGTCCGCCCCGGCGCGCGGCGCGGCCGCCGCGCCGCGCGCCGGGGCGAAGGGCGCGAACGCGCCCGCCGGTCAGGCCGGGCGGACGACGCTGCGCCAGACGGTGTCCAGCACCCGGGCCGGGGCGTTCTCCAGGTAGAAGTGGCCGCCGGGGAACAGGTGGGCCTCGAAGCCCGCGCGGGTGTGGTCGCCCCATCCCGCCAGGTCGGCGGCCGACACCGTGGCGTCGGTCTCGCCGCCCAGGGCGGTGATCGGGCAGGGCAGCGCCGGGCCGGGCCGGTAGGTGTAGGAGTTGGACAACTCCAGGTCGGCCCGCAGGATCGGGGTGAAGTGGTCGCGCAGCTCGGCGGAGTCGCGCACCGCCGCGGGCACGCCCGCGTAGGCCCGGTCGACCGCGTCGAGCAGTTCGGCGTTGCCCGCCGGCAGGTCGATCCGGAAGCGGGGCTGCTGCGGCGCGGTGCGCGCCGACACCAGCAGGTGCACCGGCGGCTCGCCGGCGCGGGTCATGGCCCGCGCCACCTCGAAGGCCAGGGCGGCGCCCAGGCTGTGGCCGAACAGCGCGACCGGGCCGGGCACCTCCTCCAGGACGGCGGCCGTGGCCTCCTCGACCAGCGGCCCCCACGCGCCGGCCAGCGGCTCGCGGGCGCGCCCGGCGCGGCCGGGCAGGGTGACCGGCCACACCTCGATGTCGGGCGCCAGCGCGGCTGCCCAGCGGTGGTAGGCGGCGGGGCCGCCGCCGGAGTGCGGGAAGCACACCAACCGCACGGTCGCGGCCGGCTGCGGCGCGGCGGCCCGCAGCACCGCCGGGCGGGTGCGCAGCAGGGCGGCGGTCTTTCGCGGTGCGGAGGCGATGGTCATCTGGACTCCCTCCCGGCGGCCGGGGCGGACCCGGCGCCGGACTCGGCTCGGTCGGGGGTGGCGGAGGCGCCGTCGGGGGCGCCGGCGGCGGTCATCGGGCCTCCCCGGCGGCGGCCGGCGCGGCCACGGCGGCGCGCGTGTCGGCCTCGTCGGCGGCGATGGCGCGGGCCAGGTCGTCGACCGTGCCGCCCTCCAGCACCTCCAGCAGCGTCTGCAGGCGCACCAGCGCGCCCAGTTGCGTCTCGACCTGGTTCTTGAGTTCGACGATCACCAGCGAGTCCAGGGCCAGCGTCTCCAGGACGGCGTCGCCGGGCACGTCCTCGGCGCCGGGCCGGCCCAGCGCCTTGGCGATGCGCTCCCGGACGAACAGCGACAGCGCCGCCACCCGCTCCTCCAGCGGGACCTCGGCCCCGGCGGCGCCCGGGGCGAGCGCGGGGTCGGCGGCGGGTGCGGCGGCCTCCTCGGCCGCCTCGGCGGCCGCGGCGTCGACGACCTCGGCGGGCAGCCAGTGCCGCTCCCGCTGCCAGGGGTAGAACGGCAGCGCGACCGGGGCCGGCGGCACGCCCAGCACCGCCTCCCAGTCGGGGTCCAGCCCGGCGGCGTAGAGCCGGCCCAGCGACGCGTCCAGCGAGGTGGCCGGGGCGTGGCCGCGCCGCAGGCTGCCCACCGCCACCGGCGCGGCACCGGCGCGCTCGGCGGTGGCGGCGATATCGCGGACCAGCACCGGGTGCGGGCCGATCTCGACGAACACGGTCACCCCGGCCTCGGCCAGAGCGGTGACCGCCGGGGCGAAGAGCACCGCGTCGCGCAGGTTGCGCGCCCAGTGGGCGCCGGTGAGCGCGGCGGCCTCCAGCCGGGTTCCGGTGACCGTGGAGTAGAAGTGGATCCTTTCGGCCCCGGTCCGGGCCGCGATGTGGCCCACGGCCCCGGCCAGCTCCCGGCCCTGGGCCTCCAGCAGCGGGCTGTGGAACCCGTACTCCACGCGCAGCCGCCGGCTGGCCGCGCCGCGCTCGGCGACACGCGCCAGCACCGCCTCGACGCCCTCGGGCGCGCCGGAGACGACCGTGGAGCGCGGGCCGTTGACGGCGCCGATCCCCACGCCGGGCACCCCGGCGACCAGCGGCTCGACCTCCTCCAGCGGCAGCGCGACGCTGGCCATGGCGCCGCCGCGCGCGCCGGTCTCGGTCAGCCGCGCCCGCTTGAGCAGCAGCTCCACCGCCTGGTCGCGGTCGAGCAGGCCGGCCGCCGCGGCGGCGGCGATCTCGCCCATGCTGTGCCCCACGACCGCGTGGGGGCGCACCCCCCAGGAGCGCCACAGGGCGGCCAGCCCGGCCTGGAGCGCGGCGATGGTCACCTGGGCGACCTCGGTCTCGTTGACCCGGCTGGCGTCCTCGCCGGCGGTGAGCTGCTCCAGCACCGACCACCCGGCGCGGTCCAGGACGGCGGCGTCCCAGGCCGCCACCTCGGCGCGCACGACCGGCTCGCGGTCCAGGACCGCGCGGCCCATGCCCGCCCACTGCGATCCCTGGCCGCTGAACACGAACGCCACGCGCGGCCGGGTGCCCGCGCGCACCGGCACCGCCGGCGCGGCCACCGACGCCAGTTGCGCGCGCAGCCCCTCGGCGTCGGCGGCGCTCAGCGCGACCCGGTGGCCGTGGTGGCTGCGGCCGGTCGCGGCGGCGGCGCAGACCCGGGCGGCCTCGGCGTCGTCGGCGCCGGCCAGGCGCTCGGCGTAGCGGTCGGCCAGCGCCCGCAGCGCCGCGCCGCCGCGCGCCGACAGCGCCAGCAGCAGCTTGCGCGGCTCGTGCACGGCCACCGGCTCGGCCGGCGGGGCCGCCTCCAGCACGGCGTGCACGTTGGCGCCGCCGAACCCGAAGCTGCTCACCGCGGCAAGGCGCGGCCGGCCGTCGTCGGGCAGCGGCGCGGGCGCGGTGGGCAGCGTCATGCGGCTGCCGGCCAGGTCGATCTCGGGGTTGAGCCGGGTCAGGTGCAGCAGCGGCGGCACGACGCCGCGCTCCAGCACCAGCAGCGACTTGATCAGCCCGGTGATCCCCGCCGCGGCCTCCTGGTGGCCGAAGTTGGTCTTGACCGAGCCGACGGCGCAGGGGCGGTCGCCCTTGCCGTAGACCTCGCGCAGGCCCTCCACCTCGATGGGGTCGCCCAGCGGGGTGCCGGTGCCGTGCGCCTCGATGTAGACGACGTCCTCGGGCGCGGCCGAGGCGTCGGCCAGCGCCCGCCGCAGCAGGTCGGCCTGGGCGCGCGGGTTGGGCGCGGTCAGGCCGTTGGTGCGGCCGTCGTGGTTGGCGGCCGTGCCGCGGATGACGCCGCGCACGCGCCCGCCCCGCTCGCGGGCGTCCGACAGCCGGGACAGCACCAGCATGCCGCAGCCCTCGCCGCGCACGATGCCGTCGGCGGCGGCGTCGAAGGCGCGGCAGCGCCCGCCCGGCGCCAGCGGCAGCACCCGGCCGGTGACCTCGGTCGACAGCGGGGAGAGCACCAGGTTCACCCCGCCCACCAGGGCCAGGTCGCAGTCGCCCTGGCGCAGCGCCCGCACCGCCAGGTGCACCGCCATCAGCGAGGAGGAGCAGGCGGTGTCCACCGCGACGCTGGGGCCGTGCAGGTCCAGCAGGTAGGACAGCCGGTTGGCGGCGATGCTGTGCGCGCCGCCGGGCGCGGTGTAGGCGTTGATGCCGGTGCGGGTGAGCTGCATCGTCAGGTAGTCGGTGCCGTACACGCCGAGGAACACCCCGGTGGTGGACTCCCGCAGCCGCTCGATCGGCAGGCCGGCGTCCTCGGCGGCCTCCCACGCGGCCTCCAGCACCAGGCGCTGCTGGGGGTCCATCCGGTCGGCCTCCTCGGGGGAGATCCCGAAGAACCCGGCGTCGAAGGCGTCCACCCGGTCCAGCTGGCCCGCCTGGTGGCGGACGGCCGGGCGCTCGGCGACCGGCGGGCGCACCCCGTCGGGGCTGTCGGTCAGCGGCGCGACGGTGTCGGCGCCGGTGCTCAGCAGCTCCCAGAAGGCGTCGAGGTCCTCGGCGCCGCCGGGCATCCGCAGGCCGGCGCCCAGCACGGCGACGGGCTCGCCGCGCACCCGCTCGGCCGCCTCCAGGCGGGACCGGGTCTCGCGCAGTTGGCGCACCGCCTGCTCAAGCAGCCGGCGCTGGTCCTGGGGGGCTCGCTGGCTCATTGCTCCTCCATCGTGTCGAGCACGCCCAGCTCCTCGGCCAGGAGCGCGGAGAGCTGGTCGTCGTCCAGTTCGGCGAGGCCGTCGGCGTCGTCGCCCGGGCCGTCCTCGGCCGCCGCGCCGGGGCCCTGGGCCGCGGCGGCGGTGATGTCGGGGGCCAGCCGGTCCAGCAGGCCGGCGGTCAGATCGTCCACGGTGGGATGGGCGAAGACCATCGTGGCCGAGAGGCGGACCTCCAGCGCCGACTCCAGCCGGTTGCGCAGCTCCACCGCCATCAGGGAGTCGAAGCCCAGCTCCTGGAAGGGCACCCCGCTGTCCAGGCGGGCGGCCGGGGCACCCAGCACCGAGGCGACCTGCTCCAGCAGGAAGCCGCGCAGCGCCTCGGCGCGCCGCTCGTGGGTCTCCAGCGCCAGGACCGCCGCGCGGGCGCTGCCGCGCAGGGCCGCGGCCGCGCCGTCGGCGGGCAGCAGGTCGCCCAGCAGCAGCCGCACGCTCGGCAGCGCACCGGTGCGGCTGATGTCGGCCCAGTTAAACGCCGCCGCGACCACGTTGGGCGCGCCGCCGCGCATGGCCTCGTCCAGCAGTTCGAAGGCGACCTCGCCGGTCAGCGGCGGCACACCGCGCGCCGCCAGCCGGTCCACGCCGCCCGCGCTCACCGCCAGGCCCGAGCCGCCCCAGGGCCCCCAGTCCACGCACAGCGCGGGCAGGCCCAGCGCGGCGCGCTCGCCGGCCAGCGCCGCCAGGAACGCGTTGGCGGCGGCGTAGGCGCCCTGCCCCGGTGAGCCCAGCACCGCGGCCATGGACGAGAAGAGCACGAAGTGCTCCACCGGCCGGCCGCGGGTGAGGGTGTGCAGGTTCCAGGCGCCCAGCGCCTTGCCCGCCATGGCGCGGCGCAGGCCGTCGCCGCCCAGGTCGGCGACCAGGGTGTCCTCCAGGACCCCCGCCAGGTGGAACACCCCGCCCAGGTCGGGGGAGTCGGTGCCCAGCCCGGACAGGACCGCGCCCAGGGCGGCGGCGTCGGCGATGTCGGCCTGCTCCACGCGCACCCGGGCGCCGTCGGCGGCCAGTTCGGCGACGGCGGCCCGCGCCTGCTCCGAGGGCGCGGAGCGGCCCAGTAGGAGCAGGTGCCGGGCGCCGCGCTCCACCAGCCAGCGGGCGGTCTGCAGGCCAAGAGCGCCCAGGCCGCCGGTGAGCAGGTAGGTGCGGTCCGCGCGCACGGGGGCCTCGGCCGCGGCGGCGGCCGAGGGCAGCGGCGCCAACCGGGGCGCGAACGCGCCGTCGCGCAGCACCACCTGGGCGGGGGGGTCCTCGGCGCGCAGCAGCGCCGCGAACGCCTCCAGGTCGCCGCGCCGCACCGGGCGGTCCAGGTCGACCACGGTGCAGCCGGTCTCGGGGTGCTCGTTGGCGACCACGCGGCCCAGGCCCCATAGCGCGGCGCCGGGCAGCCCGGCGCCGCCGGAGCCGCCGAAGGCGGTCTGGGCGCCGGAGGTCGCCAGCCACAGGCGCGGCGCCCGGCCGGCGCGCGCGGCCTCGGCCAGGGCCCGGGTCAGCTCCAGCGCCTCGGCGGCGTGGCGGCGCAGCGCCGCCTCGTCCAGCGCCGCCTCGCCCGCCGGCTCGGCGCCGCTGGCCGGCAGCGCCCGCAGGTCCACCGCGCCGCGCAGCGGCGCGCCCAGCGCGGCGGCCTCGGCGAGCAGGCCGGCGTAGCCGGCCTCCTCCAGCGAGCGCTCGTCGGGCGCGGCGGGGGCGCCGGGGACGGCGACCAGGCTGCGGTCGCCGGCCCGGGCCAGCAGGTCGGCCAGGGCGCGCGCGGCGCCGCCGCGGTCGGCCAGCAGCAGCCAGGCCCCCGCGCCGGCCGCCGGGCGCGGTGGCTCCACCGGCTGCCAGCGCACCTGGTAGAGGCGGCCCTCCTCGGCCGCGCGGCGGCGCGCGGCCATGGTCACCCGCAGCCGCCGCGCCGACCACACCGGCGTTCCGGCGTCGTCGAACACGGCGACCTCGGTGTCCACGTCGCGGCCCCGGGCCGCCACCACCCGCGCGTGCACCCAGCCCGCGCGCAGCGGGGCGGCGTCCTGGCGCGACCACACGTGCTCGGCGCCCGAGGGCAGCGGCAGCTCGCCTTGGCGCTCGCCCACGGCCGCCGCGACGGTGTGGAAGCAGGCGTCCAGCAGCGCCGGGTGCAGCGGCGGCGCGCCGGCGCCCAGGCCGTCGGGCAGCGCGATCCGGCCCAGCGCCTGCCCGGAGCCCGCCCACAGCTCGGCCAGCCCCCGGAAGCGCGGGCCGTAGTGCAGGCCGGTGCCGCCCAGCCGCTCGTAGAGGGCGTCCACGGACTCCGGTGCGGAGCAGGCCGCCCGCAGCTCCGCCAGCGGCGGGTGCTCGGGCGCGCCACCGGCGGCGCCCAGCACGCCCCGCGCGTGGACCACCGGGGCGCCCGCGCGGAACGAGGTGATCAGCAGGGTGTCGCCTCCCTCGTCGGAGGGGCGCAGGGCCAGCTGCAGGCCGGGGTCGCGCTCGCCCACCAGGGGGCAGGGCTGCACGAAGGCCACCTCCTCCAGCAGCACCGGCCCGCCCGGCGCGGCGGCCGCGGCCGCCTGGGCGGCGGCCGAGAGCCAGTAGGCGCCGGGCACGACCGGGATGTCGTCGACCACGTGGTCGGCCAGCTCGGGTGCCGAGGCCAGGTCCAGCGGCAGGCCCCACAGCCGCAGGGCGGGGTCGGCCCCCACGGGGATGCGCGGGCCCAGCAGCCCGTCGGCCGCCGCGCCGGCGCCGCC
This sequence comes from Streptomonospora nanhaiensis, assembly GCF_013410565.1. Taxonomy (NCBI): domain Bacteria; kingdom Bacillati; phylum Actinomycetota; class Actinomycetes; order Streptosporangiales; family Nocardiopsidaceae; genus Streptomonospora; species Streptomonospora nanhaiensis. The sequence continues at coordinate 1,758,715 of NZ_JACCFO010000001.1, read as the reverse complement.
TGCGCCCGGCAGCCCGGCCGGGGTGCCGGTGGGCCGCAGCAGCGGGAAGCGCCGGTGGTCCCAGCCGTGCGGGGGCAGGTCCACGTGTTCGGCGGTCCCGCCGTAGAGGGCGGTCCAGTCCACCGCCACGCCCACGGTGTACAGCTCGCCCAGGGCGCGCAGCATGCCGCGCGCCTCGTCCTCGTCGCGGCGCACCGAGGACACCACCGCCACGTCGGCGCCGCCGGAGGCGCCGGCGGTCTCGGTGACCGAGCGGATCAGCACCGGGTGCGGGGCGACCTCGATGAACGTGTCGTGGCCGTCGGCCAGCACCCGCTCCAGCGCCGGGGCGAACCGCACCGTGGCGCGCACGTTGCGCTCCCAGTACTCCGGCCCCAGCTCGCGGCCGTCGACGGGCTCGCCGGTGACCGTGGAGTAGAGCTCGGTCTCGGCCGGGCCCGGCGCGATCCCGCGCAGCGCCGCCCGCAGGCGCGGCTGCAGCGGCTCCACCTGGGGGCTGTGCGCGGCGAACTCCACCGTGATGCGGCGGGCGAACACCCCGCGTCCCTCCAGGTCGGCGATGACCCCGTCCAGCGCCTGGGGGTCGCCCGAGAGCACGGTCGCCCGGGGGCCGTTGAGCGCGGCGACCGCCAGCTCGTGCTCCCGGCCGCGCACCATCGCCTCGGCCTCGTCCAGGTCCAGCTCGACCAGCGCCAGCCCGCCCTTGCCCGAGAGCTCGGTGAGCAGGCCGCTGCGCTCGACCACGATCCGCGCGGCGTCGGTCAGCGACAGCGCCCCCGACACGTGCGCCGCCGCGATCTCGCCCATGCTGTGGCCCACCACGGCGGCCGGGGCCAGCCCCCACGCCAGCCAGGTGCGGGCCAGGGCGACCTCGATGGCGAACAGCGCCGGCTGCACCTCGGCGGTGCCCTTGGCGACCAGCCCGGTGTCGTCGCTCCACAGCGAGCGGCCCAGCCAGCGCGCGATCTCGGCGTCGCAGCGGCGGATCGCCGCGCGGAACGCCGGCACCGACGCGGCCAGCAGCCGGCCCATGCCCTCCCACTGCGAGCCCTGGCCGGGGAACACCAGCACCGGGCGGCGGGCCCGGCGCGACACCGTGTTGGGGCCGCAGACGTCGGCGGCCCGCTCGCCGGCGGCGAGCGCGTCCATGCCGGCCGCCAGTTCGGCGGCGTCGGCGGCCACCACGGCGGCGCGGTGCCGGTCGTGGTCGCCGCGCAGCGCGGCAGCGGCGGCGGCGCGGGGCAGCCAGGACGGGTCGTCGGCGTTGGCGCGGGCCAGGCGGGCCCACGCCGCGGCGCGGCGGGCCAGCGCGGCCTCCGTGCGCGCCGACACCGGCACCAGGTGGCTGCGCACCGGCGCCTCGGGTTCGGCGCCGCGCGCGCCGGCCGCGGTCTCGGCGGCCGCCGAGACCGCCGCGCCGGCGGCCGGCTCGGGCCCGGCGGCCAGCACCACGTGGGAGTTGGTGCCGCCGAAACCGAAGGAGCTGACCCCCGCCAGCGGGGCCCCGCCCGCGCGCCCGGGCCAGGCGGCCGCCTCGGTCTGCACGGCGACGGGCAGCCGGTCCAGGCCCAGCATGGGGTTGGGCCTCTGGAAGTGCAGGCTCGGCGGCAGCGTGCGGTGGTACAGCGCCAGAGCGGTCTTGATCAGCCCGGCCACGCCCGCGGCCGCCTCCAGGTGGCCCACGTTGGACTTGGCCGAGCCCACCCGCAGCGGCCGGTCGGCGGGCCGCCCGGCGCCCAGCACCGTGCCCAAGGCGCCCACCTCGATGGGGTCGCCCACGGCGGTGCCGGTGCCGTGCGCCTCGACGTAGTCGACCTCGGCGGGGTCCACCCCGGCGGCCGCGTAGGCGGCGCGCAGCACCGCCTCCTGGGCCAGGCGGTTGGGCGCGGCCAGCCCGTTGGTGCGCCCGTCCTGGTTGACGGCGCCGCCGCGCACCAGCGCGTAGATCCGGTCGCCGTCGGCCAGGGCGCGCGAGAGCGGCTTGAGCACGACCGCGCCCACGCCCTCGCTGCGCACGTAGCCGTCGGCGCGGTGGTCGAAAGTCTTGCACCGGCCGTCGGGCGCCATCAGGCCGCCCTTGCTGAAGCTCAGCGCGATCTTGGGGCTGGTGATCACGTTGACGCCGCCGGCGATGGCGAGGTCGGCCTCGCCGTTGCGCAGCGCCTGGCAGGCCAGGTGCACGGCCACCAGGGAGGACGAGCAGGCGGTGTCCACCGCCATGCTGGGGCCGCGCAGGTTGAGGCAGTAGGACAGCCGGTTGGCCACCACGCTCAGCGCGCCGCCCGTGCCGTCGTAGGGCTCGGACTCCGCGCCCGAGGACAGCAGCGCCGCCCCGTGGTCGTAGGTGGAGGCCCCCATGAACACGCCGGTGGCCGACTCCGCCAGCCCGGCCGGGGCGATCCCGGCGTCCTCCAGCGCCTCCCAGGCGACCTCCAGGACCATGCGCTGCTGGGGGTCCATCCGCCCGGCCTCGCGCGCGGTCAGCCCGAAGAACTCGTTGTCGAAGTCGGTGACCCCGTCGACGAACCCGCCCCAGCGGGTGTTCATCTTGCCCGGTACCGCGGGGTCGGGGTCGTAGAGCGCCGCGGCGTCCCAGCGGTCGGCGGGGACCTCGCTGATGGCGTCGACGCCCTCCAGCAGGGTCTTCCAGTAGCCCTCCAGGCCGCCGCCGCCCGGCATGCGGCAGCCCATGCCCACGATCGCGACCGGCTCGCCGGCCGACACCGCGGGCCGCTCCGCGGCCGGCGCGGCCTCGGGCGCGGCGCCCGCGGCCTCGGCGGCGACGAACGCGGCGGCCTCGGCGATGGTGGGGTAGTCGTAGGCGAAGGTCGGGGGGATGGTCAGCCCGGTCCAGCGCTGGAGGTCGTCGGTCAGCTCCACCGCCTGCACCGAGGACAGGCCGATCTGCATGAACGGGGTGTCGGGCGCCACCGTCTCGGCGGGCACCTCCAGCACCTCCGAGATCCGCCGGATCAGCCAGTCGGCGACGGCATCGCGGTCAAACATCACTTGGCTCCCTCGAATTGCCGCGACCCCTGGGCGGACGTCCCGCGGGCCGGGGTCAGCGCGCCCTGCTCGAACGCGGCGCGGCAGGCGCGGCGCTGCACCTTGCCGCTGGTGGTCTTGGGTACGGCGCCGGGCGCCACGAAGGCGACCTCCCCGACGGGGACGCTGTGCGCGCCGGCGACCGCGGCGCGCACCGCGCGGTCCACCTCGGCGAGGTCCACGGTCCGGTGGGCGGGGTCGATCTCGGCGACCACCACCAGGTGCTCGGCGTCGTCGCGCTCCACGGCGAACGCGGCGACGCAGTTGACCCGCACGGCCGGGTGCGCGGCCTCGACGGTGGCCTCGATGTCCTGCGGGTAGTGGTTGCGGCCCTCGACGATCACCACGTCCTTCAACCGGCCGCAGACGAACAGTTCGCCCTCGTGCAGCACGCCCAGGTCGCCGGTGCGCAGGAACGGGCCCTCGCCGGTGTCGGCCAGGTGCGCCCGGAAGGCGCGCTCGGTCTCCTCGGGGTTGTTCCAGTAGCCGGCGGCCACGTCGGGGCCGGCCGACCAGATCTCGCCGACCGTGCCGGGGGCCGCCTCCAGGTGGGTCTCGGGGTCCACGATCGCCAGCCGCCGGCCCTCCAGGGGGCGGCCCGAGCCCACGAGCCGGTGCCCGCCGCCCAGGGCCAGGCGGCGCTCGCTCTGGAGCACCGCGAGGTCAACCGCCAGGGTGACCGGGGGGTCGGCGATCCGCGAACCGGTGACCATCAGGGTGTTCTCCGCCAGCCCGTAGCAGGGGTAGAACGCGCGCCCGTCGAAGCCCTGGGGGGCGAACTCCGCGGTGAAGGACTCCAGGGTGGCGGCCCGCACGGGCTCGGCGCCGTTGAACGCGATGCGCCAGCCGCTGAGGTCCAGCCCCTCGCGGTCCTCGGGGCGCACGCGCCGCACGCACAGGTCGTAGCCGGAGTTGGGGCCGCCGGCCACCGTCGCCCTGTAGCGGCTGATGGCGCGCAGCCAGCGCACCGGCCGCTGCACGAACGCCAGCGGCGGCATCAGCACCGCCTCCAGGCCCACGTAGACCGCCGGCAGCACGGTCCCGATCAGGCCCATGTCGTGGAACAGCGGCAGCCAGCTCACGATCACCGTCTCGGGGGTGTAGTCCCCGGCGCGGCGGATGTACTCCTGGTTGTGCATGAGCGCCTCGTTGGTCACCACCACGCCCTTGGGCAGGGCGGTGGATCCCGAGGTGTACTGGAGGAACGCCACGTCGGCGGGCCGGGCGCGGTGCGGCCGGTAGTCGGCGGCGTCGTGGTCGGGGACGGCGTCCACCGCGATCCACGCGGCGGCGGCCAACTCGGGGGCGGCCGTGGCGAAGTGCGCCCGGTAGCCGACGGTGGAGCTGGACAGCACCGCCGCGACCCCGGCGTCGCGCGCGATGGCGCGCAGTGTCTCGGTCTTGCGAAGGGAGTTCAGCGGCAGCGGCGGGTAGACCGGCACCGCGATCACCCCGGCGTACTGGCAGGCCAGGAACGCGCGGATGAAGTCGGCCGACTCGGAGGTCAGCACCAGCGCGCGCTCGCCGGGGGCCACCGCCCGCTGGATGTGGGCGGCGATCGCCCGCACCTCCAGGTCGAGCTCGGCGAAGGTCAGCGCGCGTTTTTCGTTCTCGCCGTCCGGCAGGAACCGGTAGACGGTCGCCGAACCGCGCTCCCGCGCCTGTGCGGAAAGCGATTCGGCGAGAGTCGACGCCTTCGGGACAACCTTCATCTACGCCTACCCTTAGCTGGCCGGTGACAGAAATCCAAAGACAACGGGAAAGCTGGGAAATCGACGGGGAAATCCGCGGAGGGGGCCGCGTCAACGGTGCCGGCTCTTGCTGGATTCGCCATCGAAGCCATAATCTAGCTGCGGCGATGGCCTGCGCAAGCGGCGTCATTGCGGTGTAGGGGGACCTGTATGGCAACTGCACCGCGCTTTGATCCGCAATTCACCGCTACTTGAGTGCGCAGTGCGAGAATCCATTGGCAAAGTAATTCACAGCTGGTTTCCGGCGGGTTTGCCGCTACTCTCGGCCACCGGACGTGCGCAAAACAGCCGGGGCCAGGCAAAACAACGGCGCACACCGAGCGGCGACCCGGAGGGAATCCGAGGAGGCAGGCCACATGGACCGCAGCACCGTTCTCGGCCGGGATTCCGGCCCGCTCAGCGCCGGCAGCGGAATGGCGTCGCAGCGCGACGACTGGGTGACCGTCCTGCTGGGCGGCGTCATGACCATCGGCGTCACCCTCGACGGCTGGGCGCACAAGAACGTCATCGAGACCCTGGAGGGCTTCTTCACCTGGTGGCACGCCGTGCTCTACACCGGGTTCCTGGCCACGGTCGCCTGGACGTTCCTGCTCGCCTACCGGCGGCGCGACCGCCATCCCCGCTGGTGGTGGGACGGCTGGCCCAACGGCTACCGGGTCGGCGCGCTGGGCGTGCTGGTCTTCGGCGCCGGCGGCGTGGGCGACATGCTCTGGCACGAGATCCTGGGCATCGAGATCGGCCTGCTGCCCTCCTTCAGCCCCAGCCACACCCTGGTCAGCATCGGCGGCCTCCTGCTGGTCACCAGCCCGCTGCGCTCGTGGTGGGCCTCGGGCGAGAACGGCTGGCGGGCGGTGACCGGGATCGTGTCGGCGGCCATGTCCGCCATCGCCGCCACCGTGCTGCTCACCTACGTCTCGGCCTTCATGACCGGCGCGCCCACCGTGGCCTACGCGCCCCAGCTCGGCGACTACGGCGGCATCGTGGACACCCCCGACGAGTACGTCGCGGTGCAGGGCGTGACCGCCTACTTCATCACCACGCTGCTGCTGACCATCCCGCTCATCCTCATGCTGCGCCGCCGCGCCGCCCTGCCGGGCATGGGCACCGCCGTGACCACCGGCGTGATCGTCTACTTCCTGGCCATCAACCAGCTGCCCGACGTGCACACCCTGGCGGCCGTGCTGGCCATCGCCGGCGCCGCCGCGGCCGACGGCCTGCTGGTGCTGCTGGACCGGCGCCGGGGCACCACCGCCCTGCTGCGCCTGCCGCTGGCCGGCGCGCTCTTCCCCGCCCTGGTGTGGTCCTTCCAGATGCTGGGCCTGCACCTGGCCGAGGGCATCCGCTGGCCGGCCGAGATGTGGACCGGCACCGTGGTGTTCACCGCCTGCCTGGGCGCCCTGCTGGGCGGCCTGGCCACGCGCCCGGCCGAGTACGGCGCGCCCGCCGCGGGGCGGGCCGCGGCCGACCGCGCCCCCTCCTCGGCGCCGGCGGCCTGACCCCCCGCCCGCTGACTCTCGCGACCCGGCTGCCGGGGCGGGCGGCCCGCCGCCCGCCCCGGCAGCCGCGCCCCGCCCGGCGGACCCCCGCTGACAGGCCCACGCCGACCATCCACGCCCGAACCCGCGCCCACGCGCACGCACAGTTGAACGGGGACACCCCAGTGACGATCGAACCGACCACCATCAAGGCCGTCTGGACCGACTTCGGCGGTGTCCTCACCCCGCCGGTCGAGCACACCTTCGCCGCGTTCTGCGCCAAGACCGGGCTGCCGCCCGAACCGCTGATGCGGGCCGTGTTCGCGGTGACCGCCCGCTACGGCACCGACGACATGATGCTGCCGCTGGACACCCCGCTGGTGACCGAGCAGGAGTGGCTGGGCGAGGTGGCCCAGGTGCTGCGGGACTCCGACGGCATCGACGCCTCGCTGGTGTCCCTCGCCGACACCTGGTTCGACGACCGCGAGACCAACGAGGTCTGGCTGGAGGAGTTGCACGCGCTGCGCGCGCGGGGCGTGTTCGTCGGCATGCTCTCCAACATGCCCCCGGCCTGGGACGCGCACTGGCGGCGCATGGTGCCGCCGGAGTCGGTCTTCGACGACGTGGTGATGTCGTTCGAGGTGGGCCGGCGCAAGCCCGGCAAGGACATGTTCGACCTCGCCGCCGAGCGCGCCGGGGTGCGGCCCGAGGAGTGCCTGCTGGTCGACGACCTGGCCAAGAACTGCGAGGGGGCCGTGGCGGCGGGCTGGCAGGCGATCCGGTTCGCCGGCACCGGCGCGGCGGTGGCGGAGCTGCGCCGGCTGATGGCGCCGGCGCCGGCCGCCGGATGACCGGCGCGGTGCCCGCCCGCGCGGGGGCACCGCGCCACCCGTCAGGACTCCGGTGCCGGGCCCTCGGGTCCGGTGCCGGAGTCGTCGGCGTCCGCGGAGGTGCCGCCAGGGGCCTCGCCGGAGTCGGGCAGCCGGGGCGTGGCGGCGCTCTCCTGGGCGATGCGGCGCAGCGCGCTGAACATGACGTCGCCCAGGGCGATCCACACGACCAGGCCCTCGGCCAGGCTGTCGAGGTCGGGTCGGCGCAGCAGCACCTCGATCTCGTCGTCGACGATCCGCTCGGCGGCGTCGGCGTAGCTGTCGAGGAGGTCGAGCTTGTCGGTCTGGCCCAGGCGCTGGAGGGTGGCCAGGACCGAGGCGAGGGTCTTGCGGGCGGGGTTGGAGGGCACCGAGCGCCAGCCCCGGCGCTCGATCAGCTCGTCCACGCGGCGCACCGCCTCGTCCCACACCTCGTCCTCGACGGTGGCCGAGGGCGGGGTGGACATGGCGAACTGCACCTTGCCCAGGGAGGTGAGCAGGCCGTGCTCGGGGGCGTCCATGCGGGCCAGCACGTCGCGCGCGGTGGCGATGGACAGGCCGCCGACCTCGACCAGGGCGCGCACCAGCTTGATGCGGCGCACGTGGCGCTCGTCGTACTGCGCCTGGTTGCGGCTGGTGCGCTCGCCCGGGGGCAGGAGTCCTTCGCGCAGGTAGTACTTGATCGTCGGCGCGGGCACGCCTGTACTCCGACTCAGCTCCGCGATCCGCATGGACCGGCCTCCCTACGTTGTCGCCGCCTTCGGTGGCCACGCGCACGGTCCACTGTGATAGCGGACAGTATCGCTATCCATAAGGTTACACTCTCCGTGCCGCGGATCCCTAGGCGGCCGTCCCGTTGCCCGCTGCGCGTTTCGGGCGTACCGGCGTGTATGGTAGCCCACTTCGCCTGGTGGCCGGTGCGGCGCACCGCGTGGTCGCCAGGGGCGGCCCCCGCCGGAGCCGGCCCCGCGGAGCCGGGCGGCGGGGTGCGGGGAGAAGGAGGGGAGCGGGCGGGGGCGGGCGCTCAGGCCCGGCGGTGGTAGCGGTCGGCCACCACGGCCTTGTTCTTGTTGACCGCGTCCATGCGCGACTCGGCGCCGAGCTTGCCGAAGATGTTGCGCAGGTGCCGCTTGACGGTGCCCTCGGTGATGGACAGCCGCATGGCGATCTGCCGGTTGCTCATGGCCACGGCCACCAGCGACAGGACCTCCTGCTCGCGCTCGGAGAGCAGGCCCGAGGAGTTCGACCCCACCGACACCATGGTGTCGCGCGAGACCGACATCGTGACCTGCTGCTGGCCGTTGGCCGCGCTGTGGATGGCCGCGATCAGGTCGCGGCGGCTGATCCCCTTGTGCAGGTAGCCGCTGATGCCCACCTGGAGCATGTCCTTGACCAGTTGCGGCTCGTCGTACATGGTCAGCACGATCACGGCCGTGCCCGGCGACACCGCCTGCAGCCGGGTGGCCGTCTGGACGGGGGAGCTGCGCGGCATGTCGACGTCGAGCAGGACCACGTCGGGCCGCACCCGCGAGACGCACTCCACGACGGACTCGCCGTCGCCGGCCTCGCCGACGATCCGGAAGTCGCCTTCCGTCAACAAAACCTCACGGAGCGCTTCACGCAAAAGTGTGTGGTCGTCTGCCAAGACAATCCGAATAGTCAACGGAACCTCACGGAGCGCTTTGCCGGAAGTTGCGGTGGGCCATGAACGGAATGCACTGTGCGATCGGCGCCGGTGCGGGACGGGGGAGAGGGGGACTCGGCTGCGTTCCGGACTTTACCATCATGACCGTGAGCCATTCCTCTGCGTGTTTTGGCAGTGAACCGGGCGGGTGGCCGCGGTAGCCGGAGTTCACGTGCCGGGGGCGCTGGGATACCGGGCTCGACAGGTACCCCGCTGCGACTCCACCATAGCGGCGGCGATGGCCGGGTGAACAGGAATTGAAGACTCATTCATGCTTTCGGATTTTCTATCACGGCCTGATTTCCCTGTCCTGCTGCTATTGTTTCGGGAAGTTGAAGTTTCGGGGCCCGGAGGGGTCGGGCCGTGCGGAGCATATGCCGTGGTGGAACGAGTGGGGCCGCGCCGTTGCTTTCCCCGGCCGGTGCGGTCATTGCGAACCGCCCGCACGCGATCAGCATAGGCCACGGCCTGGTCGGCCCCGGCGATATGCCGGTGATAACACGGCGCGTTCGCCTGCCGGTCGGGCATTTCCGCGCGCCGCCCCGGAATTCGATCATGGTCTGACCTGCCGGGGGCCGGTGACCTCTCCCTTTGTATCCTGGCATGCACGCAAGGTGGCCGCCGCTCACCGGCCGATGTCGGCCAGCGGCCGAACTCATTGCCGTTGCCCCGCGTCCGCGACCGGAATGCCGACCCCGCAGACGAAGATCAACTCCCGGCAATTCCCCCGCCGCGTTTGCCGCCGCATGGGCGATCCCGGGCGAACCAGCAGGAAACAGCGCGGTTGCCCGCGCATTGGGCGATGCGGCGCGCGGGCGCGGCTCGCCGCCTCCGGCGTGACCCTCGGTGAACGGCGCCGGTCCGCGCTATTCTCAGGGCGGAGGCGCCGCGTGAATTGCGGGGGCGCACCGCCGCCGAACGGTATGTACACCTCCTCTCCGGTAAATTCGGTCGGTCCCTTTCCAGTGGTCTCGGGCCCGCCGGGTACCCCGGTTTCCCGCACTTCACACCGGGAATGTGAAGGAATTTCGCGATTTCCGGGACGTGGTGAATATCCGACCGCCGCGCGCCGGCCGCGCCGGCCCCGCCGACCGCGCGGCTCGGTAGTCTGCCCTCGGTGATCACGCCCGCGGCGTGGGCGGACTGTGGGAAGGCAGCCATGACCGACGACCCCTCCACCGCGGCACCGCCGCGCGTGCGCGACCCCGAAGCCCTGGCGCGGCGCCACGGCGCGGCCGGCCTGCGGCTGGTGGGCGCGGGCCTCCAGACGGGCGACCCCCTCGCCGACGCCGCCGCCGCCGAACTCGCCGACCGCGGTTGGGCCGGGCCCGCCCGCGCCGCGCTCGCCGCCGGCCTGCGCGACGGCCTGGCCGCCCTCACCGACCCGCCGCCCGCCGTGGCCGCGCTGCTCGCCGACTCCGAGGCCGCCGTCGCGGCGGCCGACCCCGCGCTCCTGGACCGCGGCGACCTCGCCTCCATGACCGTCGACCCGTTCTGGAGCCGCATGGGCTTCGCGCTGGGCTCGCTGGTGCACACCTACAGCTCTCCCGCCATCGCCCGGGTCCTCACCGGCACGGGCCGGCTGACCGGCGACGCCGCGCGGCGGCTGGCCGAGACCGGCCTGTGGCGGGCCAACGCCATCGTGCCCGGCGGCCTGCGCCGGGGCGCCCCCGGCTACACCGACAGCGTGCACGTGCGCCTCATGCACGCCCGCGTGCGCGCGTCCGCCCGCCGGCGCGGTTGGGACACCGCGCGCTGGGGCGTGCCCGTCAACCAGGTCGACCTGGCGCGCACCTGGCTGGACTTCACCGTCGTGCCCTTCCGCGCCCTGGAGCGCGTGGGGATCGTGCTCACCCCCGACGAGGAGCGCGGCCTCTACCGCTACTGGCACACCGTCGCAGCGCTGATGGGACTCGACCCCCGCTTATACGCCGAGGCCGCCGACCACGCCTCGGCCGGCGCCCTGCTCGACCTCGTGGAATCGGCCAACGACGCCCCCGACGACAGCGCCCGCGCCCTGGTGCACGCCCTCATCGAGGCGCTGGCCGGCGGCCGGCTGGGCTCGGTCCTGGGTCTGGAGGCCCCCGCCGCCCGCCGCATGCTGCACGCCCTCACCCGGCTGCTGCAGGGCGACACCGCCGCCGACGCGCTCGGCCTGGCGGCCGAGGACATCGGCCCGTTCGCGCCGCTGCTGGCCGTGTCCAACGCCCGCGTGCGCGAGCTGGAGCGCGCCACCCCGGAGTCCTGGGAGCGCGCCCTGGCCGGCTACACCGCCTACCGCCGCACCGAGTTCGCCCACCTGGAGACCGCCGAGTACCGCGCGGCCGCCGCGGGCGCCGACACCGGCGGGTAGCCGCGCCGCGCCCCCGGCGGGGCGGCGTGGCCGCCTCCGGCCAGCGGCGCGACGCCGGTCAGTGCCGTAATCTACCGTTTCGCTGCAAGGCCACCCTCACGACCGGTGTGTGGACGCGCGCGGCGGCGCGGTCCGCTGAATCCCGTCCGTTCCGCGGCGCGACGGCCGCGGCGGCACACACCCGGTCCGCCGGTGCCGCGCCGGTGCGGCCGGGCCATCCCGACCCCCGGCGCGCCACCGCGCGCCGGCGGCCCGAACCACCCAGAAAGGCCCCCGACCCCATGAGCGGCGCCTCCGCCACTCCCGGCGAGCCCACGGCCCCCCACACCGGCGCACCCGCCCCGGCCCCGCCCGCCGCCCCGCTCCCCGTGGAGCTGAGCCCCCTGCGGCCCGAGGACCCGCGCACCGTCGGCCCCTACCGCGTCATCGGCCGCATCGGAGCCGGGGGCATGGGCGCCGTCTACGGCGGCCTGGACGAGCACGGCCGGTGCCTGGCCGTCAAGACCGTCCACGCCGAGCACGCCGCCGACCCCGGGTTCCGCGCCGCCTTCGCCCGCGAGGTCGCGCTGCTGCGCCGCGCCAACGGCGTGTGCACGGCCGCCGTGCACGCCGCCGACCCCGACGCGCCCAGCCCGTGGGTGGCCACCGACTACATCCCCGGCCGCAACCTCCACCAGCACGTCCGCCAGGTCGGCACCCTCGACGGCGCGATGCTGCGGGCGTTCGCCGCCGGCACCGCCGAGGCGCTGGCCGCCGTCCACGCCGCCGGGATCGTGCACCGCGACATCAAGCCCGGCAACGTCATCCTGGCGCCCGACGGCCCCAAGATCGTCGACTTCGGGATCGCCACCGCGCCCGACGACGCGCAGGGTCCCGATGCCGCCGCCTCCTACGGCACGCCCGGCTGGGTGGCCCCCGAGCGCTACCGGGGGGCGCCCGCCGCCCCGCCGGTGGACGTGTTCGCCTGGGGCGGCCTGGTCGTGCTCGCCGCCACCGGGCGCGCCCCCTTCGGCACGGGCACGCCGGCCGAGCTGAAGGAGCGCGTCCTCACCGGCGAGCCCGACCTCGACGGGGTGCCCGAGGACCTGCTGCCGCTGGTGGAGCGGGCCCTGGCCAAGCGGCCCGAGGACCGCCCCGCCGCGCTGGAGGCGTTCACCGCGCTGCTGGACCTGGTGTCCGACGCGGAGGGCGCGGACGCCGCCGCCGGCGGGCTCGCCGAGCGCACCCGGCCGCTGGCCGACCGGCTGCGCTCGGCGCTGGCCCGGTACTGGCACGGCGTGGACGCCGGATGGCACGAGCCCGCGCTGTGGGCGGCCGCGGCCGGGATCACGCTGGGGGCCGGCGCCGCGGCGGCCGGCGCGACGGTCGCCGGGGCCGCCGCCCTGGCCGGCGCGGCGGGCGGGGCCGGCGCCTCCGGTACGGGCGCGGGCGGCACCGCCGGAGGCGCGGGGGCGCTCGGCGGGCTGGGCGGCCTGGGCGGCACCGGCGCGGGCGGGGCGGCCACCCAGGGGGCCACCGGCATCGCGCTGGGCAAGATCGCCGCCGCCACCGCCACCATCGTCGTGGGCGGGGGCGTGGTGGCCGGCGGGATCGCCGGCTACACCGCCTGGGCCGGGCCGAGCCCGGAGGAGGCCGTGCAGACGGCGGCCCAGCACCTGGAGCAGGGCCGGGGGTTCTCCGCCGAGGTCGTGCGCCAGTACACCGCCGAGTACGCCGAGCAGGAGGCCGCCGCCCAGGGGGTCGCCCCCGAGGAGCTGGTGGAGCAGAGCCGCTCGGAGATGGTGTACTCCTACGCCGGCGGGGAGCGGCCGGTGTTCCTCGCCAGCGGCTACTTCCTGCCGGGCGACGAGTCCACCCGGGGCCGCGGCGTGCCCCAGGAGTCGGTGGTGGCCGTGGCCAACGTCGACGGCGCCGTCTACGTCTACGGCACGGTCGCGGAGGACCCCCTGGCCGAGCCCACCGACCCGGCCGACCTCGCCGACCCCGCCGACTACCCGGCCGCCGCCTACGGCCCGCAGCTGATCGGCGACTCCCTCGCCTCGCTGGCGGAGTCGGGCGAACTGGCCGAGCAGGAGGAGCCCGAGCAGGTCGGCGCCTCGGCCGCCCGGGTCTACTCCGGCCCCATGACCGCCCAGGTGCTCTCCGAGGGGCGGGTGGAGCGCTCGCAGACCACCGGGCGGCTGTGGGTGGACCCCGAGACCGGGCAGCCGCTGCGGCTGGAGCACACCCACGAGGAGTGGGAGGTGCGGATCGACTTCACCGCCGTCGACGAGGCGGTCGAGGTCAGCGACCCCCAGCCCGCCGACACCACGATGGCGAGCCAGGACGCGCTGCCCCAGGTGAACGCCGTCATCGTGTCGCCGGTGTGCGGCCGGGTCGAGGCCGAGGGCGCGTCCTACGAGGTGCGGCCCCAGGTCTGGGACATGTCCTGCCCCGAGGCCATGGACCTGGCGGAGTCCTTCGCCGCGGGCGAGGGCGAGATGCTGATGGACTACTCCGGCACCGGCGTGCAGACCCTGCTGATCGGCGAGTACGCCTGCGAGCAGATCACGCCCTCCCTGCCGGAGGGCGGCCACGGCGGCCGGATGCTGGGCAACTGCACCACCGCCGAACCGGTGGAGGACCCCGGCGCCACGGGCTTCTCCCACCACCTCGGCACCAGACCGGTCATGGCGCTGGCGCCCACGGAGGGCTAAGGCGCGCCCCCGCCGGTCCGCGCGCCGCGGACCGGCGGGGGCGCCCTCCCTGCCCCGGCGGCCGCGAGCGTAGGATGCGCGGGTTCGCGCGCCCGCGGGGTAGCGGGCGCCTCAGCAGCGCGACGCGACGGGGGGAAGTCATGAGCGCTGAGGGAAGCACACGCGCGGTGGTCACGGCGCTGGGCGCCAACCTGGGGATCGCCGCCACCAAGTTCGTGGCCTATGTGCTGACGGGGTCGTCGGCGATGCTGGCGGAGTCCATCCACTCCGTCGCCGACTCCGGCAACCAGGCGCTGCTGCTGGTGGGCGGGCGCCGGGCGCGCCGCCGGGCCGACGCCGAGCACCCCTTCGGCTACGGCCGCGAGCGTTACGTCTACGCCTTCCTCGTGGCCATCGTGCTGTTCTCGCTGGGCGGGTGCTTCGCCCTCTACGAGGCGTGGCACAAGATCGCCGACCCGCACCCCATCACCGCCTGGCACTGGGTCCCCGTGGCGGTGCTGCTGGTGTCGATGGCGATGGAGGGCACCGCGCTGCGCACGGCCGTGCGGGAGTCCAACGCGGTGCGCGGCGACGCCGGATGGTTCGCGTTCATCCGCCGCGCCAAGGCGCCCGAGCTGCCCGTGATCCTGCTGGAGGACACCGGCGCCCTGCTGGGCCTGGTGTTCGCGCTGCTGGGGGTGGGCCTGACCCTGGCCACCGGCAACGGCGTGTGGGACGGCCTGGGCACCGGCGCCATCGGCCTGCTGCTGGTGGCCATCGCCGTGGTGCTGGCGGTGGAGGTCAAGAGCCTGCTCATCGGGGAGTCGGCCAGCCCGGAGCACGTGGGGCGCATCCGGCGGGCGCTGCTGGCGGGCGAGGACGTGGACACCGTGATCCACATGCGCACCATGCACCTGGGCCCCGAGGAGCTGCTGGTGGCCGCCAAGATCGCCGTGGACACCGAGGACGACGCGGTCGACGTGGTGCGGGCCATCAACGCCGCCGAGGAGCGGATCCGCGCGGCGGTGCCCATCGCCGGGCTCGTCTACATCGAGCCCGACCTGCTGCGCGCCGGGGGCGCCGCGCAGCAGGGGCCGGTACCGCGCACGCCCTAGCCCATCCCCATCAGGAAGCCGATGCCCAGGGCGTAGAAGGCGAACATCGCCACGCCCTCGAACCCGATGCCGTGCTCCTGGCGGCGGATCAGCCCGGCGGCCACGAGCAGGTTGAGCACGATGCCCAGGGACACCAGCAGCACCACGCCCTGGGTCATGGCGCCGTAGAGGGAGCCCTCGCGGTAGGCGACGTCGCTGGCCGACAGGAACAGCACGTCGAACCCGTTCCCGCCGATGATGTCGCCGATGGCCAGGTGCAGGGCGCGGATGCGCACCGCGTAGAGCACGGTCACCAGCTCGGGCAGCGACGTGACGAACCCGGTGACCACCGCGCCCACCACGCCGCTGGACAGCCCCGTCTGCTCGGTCAGCGCCAGGCCGGCCTCACCGGTGGCGTATCCGGTGAGGGCCACCAGCGCGGCGAGGCCGGCGAACTTCAGCCACATCGACCGCAGCGACTCCCCGGGCCGCCGCGACGCGGGGTCGGGCTCGTCGTGCTGGGTGTTGCGCGTGGGCGTGACCCGCCACATGGGGTCGTCGCCGACCTTGCGCGACAGCCGCAGCCAGTACCAGTACAGGAACACCAGCAGCACCGACACCGGGTGCACGCCCAGCACGGTGACCTGCGGTCCGGCGCCGGCCAGCAGCACGGTGGACAGCAGGATCGACAGCCCGATGGGCGCGAGGAGGTTGGGCAGCGAGGCCGCGGCGTGCTCCAGGTTGGCCCGCCGGTAGAACACGTCGGCCAGGGCGATGAACACCGTCTGCAGGGCGATACCGCCCAGCGCGTTGTTCATGGCGAACTCGGCGTCGCCCCGGGCCGCGCCCAGGACGCTGGTGATCAGGCCGGGCAGCGCCGTCACCGCGCCGACCAGGATGATCCCGGCCATCGTCCCGCCGAGCCCGGTGCGGTCGGCGAGGCGGTCCACCAGGCGGGTGAACGGCCCGCCGCCGATGAGCAGCGCCGCGGCGGCGGCCGCCATCACCAGGGCGCTGGCCCACAACGGCCACCCCTGCGTGCACGTGGTCCCCTTTCTTGAGGCGGTGCGGTCCGCAGGGTCCCGTACCCGATATATCGCCCTCGACCGTCGAGCGGCCGGCGCGTTGAGTGGGGTGCGTCACGACGCGGAGCGTCACTGCAGTTCCCGCGCGGTGTCCGCATGCGGTCGCCGCGCGCGCCGCCCGCCGGGGAACCCCGGCGCCCCCGGATCGATCCCAGAGGGTATGAGGCGGGCGATGGGGGCGGGGGCGGCCGCGGGGCGCGCGGCGGGCCGCCACGGGGCGCGGGCCGCGCTGCGGGCGGCCGCCGCCGGATGCGCGGCGGCGGTGCTGGCGCTGGCCGGGCCGGGCACCGCGGCCGCGGCCGCACGGGGCGGGGCGGCGGCCGAGGGGCACGCCGTCACGCGGCTGGACGTGGACATCACCGTCACCGGCGAGGGCGCGGTGCGGGTGCGCGAGGAGGTCACCTTCCGCCTCGGCGCGCCGCCGCACCGCCCGGTGCGCCGCGAGATCCCGGCGCGCGGCCGCGTGGACGGGCAGACCCGGCCGCTGGGCCTGGCCGGCGTGCGCGTCGCCGACGACGCCGGCCTGGGCCCGGTCGCCGTCACCGCCACGGCCGCGGCCGTCACGGTCCGCCTGGGCGGCGCGGGCGCCGAGGGCCAAGGGCCGCGCACGGTCGTGCTGCACTACCGCTACGACCGCCTGCTGTTCCCGCTCCCCGACGGCCGCCCGCGCCTGGAGCACGCCCTGTGGCCGGCCGGCGGGGCGCTGCCGGTGGAGCGCGTGCGCGCCGAGGTCCGCGCGGCCGGGGGCGTGGCGGCGGCCGACTGCCGCGCCGGCGCCCCCGGCGCCCAGCGGCCCTGCGCCGCGCGCCCCGGCGGCACACGCGCGCGGTTCAGCGCCGGCCCCCTCCGGGCGGGGGAGGGCCTGCTGCTGGGCGCGACCCTGCCCCCGGGCGCGGCCCCGGTGCCCGCGGGCCGGGGCGTGGACGCCCCCACGGTCCTGTGGATGGTGGGGGTCGGGGTCGCGGTGTTCGCGATCCTGCTGATGCTGGCCGTGGCCGAGCGCCGCTCCGGCGCCGCCCGCCCGCGCACCCGGCGCGCCCTGCGCGGGTTCGCCGACGACGAGGGGTTCGACCGCTACCGGTGAGCCCGCCCGCGCGCGCCGGGGGCCGGGGCGGCGCCCCCGGCGCGTCCGGCGCGCCGCCCGCCGGGCGGTGCCGCGTCCCGGCGCCCGCTGCCGGGCCGCGCTCAGCCGCGCGCGTCGCGCTCCTCGGCCGTGTCGACGATCTCGGCCAGGCGCTCGGGCATCGACAGGAACGGCGAGTGCGAGCAGTCCAGTTCCACGATGTCGGTGGCGGTGCGGGGGAAGCGGGCGTCGGCCTCGGCGATGAAGCGGCGCTGGAGGCCGGGGCGGAGGGCGTTGTCGCGGGTGCCCACCACGTAGGTGCGCGGCACCGAGCCCCACCCCTGCTCGGTTGCCTCGGGGGTGCCCGCCATCACCCCGATGGGGCCGTCGGGCGACAGCAGGGCGATCGCCGCGTCCGCCACGGCGGCGTCGACGTCGTTGTAGAACAGGTCGCGCAGGTGCACGCGGTAGTCGGGGTCGGGCGAGCCCGGGTCCAGCCGCATCGTGCCCACGGTGGAGGGGTCGGCGCGCAGCGCGGGCGTGGCCTTCTCGCCCGCGTTCTCCGGCGCCCCGATGTAGGCCATGGCGGGCAGCCCGGCGGTGGGCATGAACGCGCACACGTACACGACGCGGGCGAACAGGTGCGGCGCCTGCTCGACCGCCTGGACGGCCACCGGCCCGGCCGCGCTGTGGGCCACCAGCACGCACGGCCCGCCGCCGCCCACGTGCGCCACGCGCGCCACCACGTCGGCGGCCGCCGACTCCAGGGTGATCCCCGCCGTCAGCGACGGCTCGGTGGCGAAGGCGTCGGGGTCGAAGGGCCGCGCCCGCGCCGAGACCGGCGGGCGCGTGTCCAGGCCGTGCCCGGGCGGGTCCACCGCGACGGCGCGCCGCCCGCGCGCGGTGAGTTCGGCGGCCACCGGTGCCCAGCACCAGGTGCCGTGCCAGAAGCCGGGCAGCAGGACGACGGGCGGTCGGGAATCGTGGTGGGGCATGGGCGTGCTCCTGGTCCGGGCCGCGCGGCGGCGGCGAGGGGTGGTGGAACCGGAGCCGGCGGTGGGGTCCGCACGGTCGTCCCCGGCACCGCGCCCGCGCGCACGTCCGGCGGGCGCCGCGGGATCAGGTACCCGCCCCGCCCGCCGCTACCCGCCGGCCGCGCCGCGGGGCGGGCGGCGCGGACGCGGCCGAGTCTAGGGCCGGCCGGCCGCGGTCAGCAGGTCGTAGGCGGCGCCGGCCGCGGCGGCGTAGACGGCGTGGTGCAGCAGGTCGACGCCCACCTCGGCGGCGCCCCAGCGCCACGCCGGGGGAGCGGAGCCGGTGGCGGGCAGCACGGCCTGCTCGGCGCCCCAGACCACGAGCAGGTGCGCCAGGGCCGCGGGCACCCCGGCGGCGCCGGTGGCCGCGCCGATGACGCCGCGCACGGCGCCCCACATCGTGCCGTAGCCCCAGTGGACCAGCGTGTTGAAGCGCCGCTCGCCGCTCTCGTCGCGGGGCCGCACGCCCAGTACGGCGCCCGCCGCCTGCTCGGGGGTGCTGCTGCCGCCCCGGCCGCGCAGCCGGGCCTCCAGCGTGCTGGAGACCGTCATGGCGGCCGTGCCCGCGACCCCGGCGAGCATGCCCCGCCCCGCGGCCGAGGCCAGGGCGGCGAGCGTTGCGGTGGTGTCCATGGGGGGACGCTGCCCACCCGCCGCCCGCCCATGCGCGCGTCCCCGCCGCCTCCACCGCGCTCCGGGCGCGGGGAAGGGCGGCGGGAACGGCGGCCGGGGCGGGGGTGGGGGCGCCCCGGCCGCCGCGGGCCGGCCGGTGGGGGTCGGTGTGCCCGGCGCGGCGAGGCCGCGCCGGGGCTCCGGCCGGCCCGCCGTCAGGCGCAGGTCTCGCCGTTGACGGTGAACTCCTCGGGCGCGGGGTTGCTCCCGCTCCACCGGCCGTTGAAGCCGGCGGTCACCGAGGCGCCCGGGGCGATGTCGCGGTTCCACGACATCCCCTTGGCCGTGACGGTGGCGCCGCGCTGCGCCCACTCGGCGCTCCAGCCGTGGGTGAGCGTCTGGCCCGCGGTGAAGTCGAACGCCAGCTCCCAGGCGCGGATGGGCGCGTCACCGGTGTTGGTGACCGTCACCGACCCGGTGAAGCCGCCGCTCCAGTCGTGGGTGCGGTAGTCCACCGCGCACGTCTCGCCCCCGCCGCCCTCGGGGGAGGTGGTGAACGTGACGCTCGCGCTGGGCTCGGACTCGTTGCCCGCGCCGTCGCGGGCGACGACGCGGTAGGTGTACTCGGTCTCGGGCTCCAGACCGGTGACCGCGAACTCCGGCTCCCGGGTGGTGCCGACCCGCTCGGCGCCGTCGCCGGTGACCCGGTAGACGTCGTAGCCGGCCAGGCCGCTGCCGCCCTCGTCGGTCGCCGGCTCCCAGGCCAGGGTGGCGCCGTCGGCGGTGACGTCGGAGGCCTTGGGCGCGCCCGGAGCGCTGGGCGGCGTGCGGTCCTCGGGGTCGCCCCCGCCGCCGGTCTGGTCGGCGACGAAGGAGGCCACGATCGCCAGCGGCGCGTTCCAGTTGATGGTCAGCTCGTTGGTGGCCCAGGACTCGATGTCGTCGATGTAGCAGAACTGCGGGGCGCAGCCCTCCAGGTTCTCCTGGGCGACCGGGTCCCACGTGCTCTCCACCGAGTTGGGCCCGCCCGAGAGCGTGCCCGGCGGCGGGTTGGGCAGGTCCGGGTCGAGCTGGTGGGCGTACCAGCGGCTGTGCTGGTTCTCCGCCGCGTTCTCGCCGTAGCCGGTCACGTAGGACTGGTTGAGGGCGTTGCGGCCCAGGATGTAGTCCATGCCCTCCACGACGCCGTCGCGGTAGGCGGTGTCGCCGGTGAGGTCGAAGGCCGCGGCCATGACCACCATGTTGTTCAGCACCTGGCTGTTGGAGCCCCAGACGAACTCGCCGTCCTCGGGGGCGTAGGGCAGGCCGTAGGGGTGCTCGGCCACGGTCTCCAGGTACCGGTCGGCGCCGGCCACGACCGAGTCGACCACGCGGTCGCGGTCGGGCAGGTCGTTGGGCACCGCCGCCAGGTTCATCCGGCCCAGCGGGGCCACCGCGCCCCAGCTGAAGCCGGCGGCGGTGAACACGTCCTCGGTGTGCTGGGGGGAGTCCATGACGGCGTCCTCGTAGACCTGCTCACCGGTGGTGATGAACAGCTCGGCCGCCGCCCAGTAGAACTCGTCCTCGACGTTGTCGTCGTTGTAGGGGCCGCCGCCGACACCGGTCGCCGGGGCGTAGACCTCGGGGTTGTCCAGCGCCGCCTGCCACGCGGTCTCGGCCGCCGCCAGGCAGCGCGCGGCGAAGTCGGCGTCGTAGGGCTCGAACACCCGGGCGCACTGGGCGCCGGTGGCCGCCAGGTTCAGCGTGGCCGCCGTGGAGGGCGGCTGGAGGTAGCGCGGCTGGGGGTCGTCGGCCGGCATCAACGGCAGGCCGGTCCACTCCGCGTCGTGGATCTTGTGGTGGGCCATGCCCGCCAGGTCCTCGCCCTCGGGCACCTGCATGCTCAGCAGGAACTCCATCTCCCAGCGCGCCTCGTCCAGCACGTCGGGCACGCCGTTGTCGTGCTCGGGCAGCGGCAGGGTGTTGTCGCCCAGGCGGTCGGGGCTGGCGGTGTCGGCGTAGGTGGTGCGCTCCCACACGCTCATGACCTGGGAGGCCGAGATGCCGCCGTTGACGACGTACTTGCCGTGGTCGCCGGCGTCGTACCAGCCGCCGGAGACGTCCAGCTCGTAGTCGCAGCCCGACCCCGGCGCGCACGGCACGCTGGTGTCGCCCTGGTTGGGCGGCACGCCCACGTGGCCGGCCTCGCGGCCGTAGCCGGGCATGATCTCGTCGCTGATCTCGATGCCGCTGCGCTGGGGGTAGTACAGCGACAGCGCGTCCACCCGCAGGTCCTCGTAGAAGGCGCCGGAGATGTCGAAAGGGTGGCTGGTGGCGCCGTCGGCGGTGAGCGTGTACCCGGTGCCCTCGCCGGTGTAGTCGCCGAAGTCGATGGAGTGCACGTTCTCGCCGGAGCTGGGGTCCACGCCCTCGGGCACGGTCTCGCCCTCGGCCACCACCTCGCCGGAGGCGTCGGCCAGCTCCCAGGGCAGCGCCGTGGTGGCCTCGGTCACCAGCGTGGCGTTCTTGGGGCCGTCGGGCAGGTAGCCGACCTGGTTCACCCGCACCGGCGGGCCGGTGTCGGGGTCGTACTCGGGCGGCTCGGCGCCGCCGGTGAGCGACACGTCGTCCAGGCAGAAGGTCCACGCCTCGTCGGCGCCGCCGAGCTGGAAGGCGAGCTGGGCGTCGTCGCGGGTGGTGGTGGAGGTGAAGACGTAGCTGAAGGTCTGCGCCTCACCGCTCAGCACGGGGCGCTCGGCGAGGTAGGTGGTGTAGGGCGCGACCGGCTCCTGCACCAGGGCGCGGACGGCCACGTCGGTGGTTGCCGAGGCGGTGAAGGTCAGCTCGTAGGACTCGCCCTCGGCAAGGTCGATGTCGTCCTGGCCGACGATGGCGTCCCAGGCGTTGACGGTGCCGCCCTCGACCTCGGCGCACAGGCGGCCGTCGACCACCTGGGCCGGGGTGTTCTCGGTGTGCCACCAGCCGGTGGTGCCGTTGTCGAAGCCGCCGTTGACGACCTGCTCGGCCTCGTCGGCGGCGGCGGGCGCGCCGGCGAGCAGGGAGAGGGCCAGGGCGGAGGCGGCCGTGACCGCCCCCGCCGCGTGTCGGACGCGGGGGGAAACTGGGCTCATTGAGAGTCCTCGCGTTGAAAGGGATGGGGGATGAGGGGGATGGACGGGGTTCCTTCGCGGGTCTCCGAGCGTGCGGGAGCGGATTGGGAGCGCTCCCATGCGTAGCCGAATCGTGACAGCGGCATTGCGGATGTGTCAATGCACACACAGTGAGCACCGGCGCGCCGCCGGCCGTCGAATCGGTTCACCTGCTAGCGGGGCGCCGTTTCCCAGCTCGGCTTCCGTCCCCGAGGCGGATGCTCCGTAACAAACCGGTCTCAAGTGCGGCACGGCGGTAACCCGCACCCGTTGGGCCGCGCGGCGGCGGCCGGTGCGCGCGGCGGCGCGGACGGGGCCGGGGGAGGGGCGCGGCGGCGCGGCCGGCCAGGTTTGTCAGTCCAGTTCGTAGCACTGCGCGCGGGCGTTCCACGGCAGGTCGTGGTCGTCGACGCGCACGCGCCACACGGCGTCGGGGAGCGCGCGGCGCATCAGGGTCAGCATCGCCACCAGGTGCTCCACCTGCACGATCACCGGCTCCTCGCCGCACCCGGAGTGGGAGACCTTGCTCGCCCCCGCGAGGATCTCACCGGGTTCGAGGGAGTCCTCGGGGTAGAGGCGGGGGCCCTCGGCGATGAGCTCGGGGCGGTCGAGGGACGGCGGGACCTGGGCGCGGGCGTGCCAGTCGGGCAGGCGGCCGCGCAGGTCGTCGCGCAGTGCCTGCCACGTGCGCTCGGCCAGCGCGGCCAGGCGCGCGCGTTCGCCGGCGGTGAGGGCCCGGCCGCGCGTGGCGGAGTAGTGGAGGAGAACACCCATGCGGCCAGTGTGCGCCATCCCACTGACAGGCGCGGCGGGGCCGGTCGGAGCGGTCGGGCCTAGGCCGCGGGGTCGTGCGCGCCGACGAGGGCGGCGGCGGCCCCCTGGGCGAGGCGGTCCAGGTAGTCGGGGGAGACCGGGCTGCGCGTGACGGCCACCCGCCAGTACAGCGGGCCGAAGACCATGTCCAGGGCGAGTTCGACGTCGGTGTCGGCGGGAAGTTCGCCGCGCTCCACGGCGTTGCCGATCATGACGGCGCTGACCCCCTGCTGGGTCTCGCGCAGCGCCTTCTCCAACGTGTCGGCGATGTCCGGGTTGCGGGCGGCCTCGGCCAGGAGGTCGGGTACGATCTGCGAGGCCAGCGGGTGCCGCATCGCCTGGGCGCCGGCGTCGAGCAGTTCGCGGATGTCGCCGCGCAGGCTGCCGGTGTCGGGCACCGGCATGACCTTCACGGCGGCCGTCGAGACCACGTCGATCACCATTTGCAGCTTGGAGTTCCAGCGGCGATAGATTGCGGTCTTGCCGACACCCGCGCGGCGGGCGACCGCCTCGATGGACATCCGCCCGTAGCCGTGCTCGGCCAGTTCGGCGAACACCGCGGCCTGGATCGCCAGTGTGACATCCCGTTGCAGCACCGCCGCCCCGGCCGGGGCGCGGCGCGACGAGGGTTTCTCAGCGGCGGTCACGCGGCCATACTAGCGTAGGGACGAAACGGTTGCGTTCTGTCCTACTCCGCCCTACGCTACGAGGCGACGAAACGGTTGCGTTCTGTCGTATGCGCTTGGGCGCCGGGCCGGCCGGGAGCACGGCGCCACCCTTAACCGCTGAAAGATCCGAAGTGAGCAGACGCGTGGCACTAGACGGAGTCGCCGCACACGAGCGGCCGGAGTCCGACGCCGCGGAGCGGGCCGCCAGGTACGGGCTGTCCGTCAGCGGCGCCCGGCCCCACCTGGTCGAGTACATTCGCAGGTTATGGCGGCACCGCCACTTCATCACGGAGTTCGCCAAGGCGCGCTCCACGACGAAGTACACCCGCGCCCGCCTCGGCCAGCTCTGGCACGTCTTCACCCCGCTGCTGAACGCGGCGGTCTACTACCTCATCTTCGGCCTGCTGCTGGGCACCAGCCGCGGGGTCCCCGACTTCATCCCCTTCCTGGTCACCGGCGTCTTCATCTTCGACTTCACCCGCAAGTCGGTGATGGCGGGGGTCAAGGCGATCTCCGGCGACCGCGGCCTGATCCGGGCGCTGCACTTCCCCCGCGCGGCCATGCCGGTCTCGGCCGTCCTCATCCAGCTCCGCGAGATGCTGGTCTCGATGGCGGTCCTGCTGGTCATCGTGCTGGCCATGGGGCAGCTCCCCCGGGTGCACTGGCTGCTGATCGTGCCGATCCTGGTGGTGCAGCTGCTGTTCAACACCGGCCTGGCCATGTGGGCGGCGCGCATCGGCAGCAAGGTGAGCGACGCCTCGCAGCTGCTGCCGTTCGTGCTGCGGACCTGGATGTACGCCTCCGGCGTCATGTACAGCATCGACATCATGGCCGCCGACGCGCCGCGCTGGGTGCAGGTCGTCCTCGACGTCAACCCCGCCGCCGTCTACATCGACCTCATGCGCTTCGCGCTCATCGACAGCTTCACCTCCGCCCAGCTCCCCCCGCACGTCTGGGCGCTGGCGCTGGGCTGGGCCCTGCTCGCCTTCATCGGCGGATTCATCTACTTCTGGCGGGCTGAGGAGGAGTACGGCCGTGACTGAGCAGCGCACCGAGAACGGCACCGCACCGGTGACGCAGGCGGGCCCCGCCGCCGAGGCGGCCGCGGCCACCGAGGAGCGGCAGCCCACGGTCATCGTCGACAACCTGCACGTGGTCTACCGGCTGCGCGGCGCCGGCGCCAAGGGCCGCGCCGTCCCCGCCGCCAAGGAGAGCGCCCGGGCCCGGCTCAAGCGGTTCGTCACCGGCCGCCAGCCCAAGCGCGGGCGCGAGGTGCACGCCGTCAAGGGCGTCAGCTTCACCGCCTACCGGGGCGAGGCGATCGGGCTGATCGGCTCCAACGGCTCGGGCAAGTCCACCATGCTGCGGGCCATCGCCGGACTCATGCCGCCCGAGAGCGGGCGCGTCTACACCAACGGCCAGCCCTCGCTGCTGGGCGTCAACGCCGCGCTGATGAACGACCTCAGCGGCGAGCGCAACGTGATCCTGGGCTGTTTGGCCATGGGCATGACCCCGGAGGAGGCGCACGCCAAGCGCGACGAGATCATCAAGTTCTCCGGGATCAACGAGAAGGGCGACTTCAGCTCGCTGCCGATGCGCGCCTACTCCTCGGGCATGGCGGCGCGGCTGCGGTTCTCGATCGCCTCGGCCAAGAAGCACGACGTGCTGATGATCGACGAGGCGCTGGCCACCGGCGACCGCAAGTTCCGCAAGCGGTCGGAGGCGCGGATCCGCAAGCTGCGCGAGGAGGCCGGCACGGTGTTCCTGGTCAGCCACAGCAACAAGTCGATCAAGGACACCTGCAACCGGGTGCTGTGGCTGGAGAGCGGCAACCTGGTGATGGACGGCGAGACCGACGAGGTGCTGGCCGCCTACGAGGAGTTCATGTCCTCCTGACGGAGGCGTGGGAGCGGGCCGGGCGGTGGTGTTTCGTGGGTGCCACCGCCCGGCCTCGCTGTGGGCGGTGGCGCGCGGCGCCGGGGCCGGGAGTCCGGCTGCCGCGCACACCCCGCTGGAAAGTCTGCGCGAGACCCGCCGCGGCTGTCAACACTCCTCGTAGTCACGTGTTTACAGAAAAGAGTCGGACGCCGTACCCTCGTTGAGGGCGACGTGCCGCCGCGCGGGTGTGGAAAGCGGTTCCCGTGCGTTCGCCCGGCCGCGGCCCCCCGCGGCCCGCAGGCGCCGGCCGCCGCTCCTCGGGGCGGCGGGTCCGGCGGGATGGGGAGGCGCTACCCCGTAGCGCCGCACGCCGCAGCGGGTGCCCGCGCCGCCTCTCGTGCCTCCGGGCGGCCGGCCCCGCTGCGGCGGAGCCCCCGCCCCCGGGGAGCCCTCCGCACGGCCACCGCTCCGCCCGCCCACCCCCGCGCGGGCCGGGAATCCCGCGGCTTGCGCGCCGTGTTGCCGGAGGTATGCGAGTCATCGGAGTAGCCGAGTACGGCGGACCGGAAGCACTCCGCCCCTTCGACGTCCCCGAGCGCCACGCGGGGCCCGGCCAGGTGCGGGTGCGCGTCCACGCGGCCGCGGTCAACCCCACCGACACCTTCGTCCGCAACGGCGCGCGGGCCAGGCACCAGCGCAAGGACCCGCCGCCCTACGTCCCGGGAATGGACGCGGCCGGGGTCGTCGACGAGGTCGGCGCGGGCACCGACACCGACCTCGCCGTGGGCGACCGGGTCATGGCCGTGGTGGTGCCCGACGGCGCCCACGGCGCCTACAGCGAGAGCCTGGTCCTGCCGGCGGAGTCGGTGGTGCGCGCACCCTCCGGCGCCGACCACGCGGCGGCGGCCACCCTGCCCATGAACGGGCTGACCGCCCGCCTGGCGCTGGACGTGCTGGACCTGCGGCCCGGCCAGACCATCGCGGTCGCCGGCGCGGCGGGCGCCTTCGGCGGCTACGTCGTGCAGCTGGCCAAGGCCGACGGCCTGCGCGTGGTGGCCGACGCCGCGCCCAGGGACGAGAGGCTGGTCGCCGACCTGGGCGCCGACGTGGTGGTGCCGCGCGGCGCGGACGTCGCCCGGCGCATCCGCGAGGCGGTCCCCGAGGGGGTCGACGCCCTCGCCGACGGCGCCGTGCTCGACGCGGCGGTGTCCGGCGCGGTGCGCGACGGCGGAGGGATCGCCACGGTGCGCGGGTACGACGGCGCGGGCGACTCCGCGGCCGCCGAGCGCGGGGTCTCCTACCACCCCGTGCTGGTGGTGCGCTACGCCCGCGAGCGGGCCAGGCTCGACCGGCTGCGGCAGCAGGCCGAGGACGGCGTGGTGACCCTGCGCGTGGCGCGCACCCTGCCCGCCGAGGAGGCGCCGGAGGCCCACCGCCTCCTGGAGGCCGGGGGCGTGCGCGGGCGGCTGGTCCTCACGTTCTAGCGGCCGCGCGCCCCAGGGCGGCCCCGGCCGGACCCGATCTCGGGACCGGTCCGGTCGCGGTCCTGAGACGGCGGGCAGCGGGGGACGGCCGGACGGCGCGGGGGAGCGCGGCGGGCGGGGGCGGGCGCACCGCCGGGGTCAGGCCCCGCCGCCGGGCTTGCGCACTTCGTAGCCGCCGTCCCCGTCGAACACGAACACGGTGACCTCGCTGCCGTAGACGTCGCGGTAGTGCCCGCCGTAGCCGGAGTGGTCCAGGTGCGGCGCCACCAGTTCCAGGACGTCGCAGACGCGGCCGAGGTCGTCGTCCAGCCAGTGGCTGCGGCTGTACAGGCCCCACGCGTGGCGCTCGCCGCCGTCGAGCAGGCGCTCCCGCAGGCCCGGATCGGCGTCGGGCCCGTGGGAGTCCGTGCGCGACTGGCGGCGCAGGTGCCCGACGTCGCCGCCCGGAAGCGGGCTGTCGGGGTCGGGGTCCAGCAGGGGGGCGGGGCAGCGGTCCAGGTCGACGGTCTCGGGCGGCTCGTCGTCCACGCCCAGGTGCCAGCGCAGCTCCGCGAGGACCGAGCGGGGGGTGTCGTCACGGAGGAAGCAGGAGAAGACGACTTCGTAGTGGTCACTCATGACCGGCATTCTCCGCCATGGGGGCCGGGCCGGTCGGCGCAGCCGGGCCGCCCGGTGGTGGGACGTCCGATATGAGAGCCTGTTCCCATGTCACGGCCATCGCCCACCAGTACGGCGGCGCGGCGCGGCCGGCCGGGATACGACCAGGAGGCCGTGCTCCGCCGCGCCATCGACCTGTTCAACCGGCGCGGCTACGACGGCACGAGCGTGGGCGACCTCGCGCGGGAGCTGGGGCTGACCAAGTCGGCCATCTACCACCACTTCCCGAGCAAGTCCCACCTGCTCCAGGCGGCGCTGGACGAGGCGCTGGACGCGCTGACGGCGGTGATCGACGCCGCCGCGCGCGCGGAGCGGGGCGGCGGCACCGCCTACGCGCGGCTGGAGGAGGCCGTGCGCGGCAGCGTGGTGGTGCTGGTGGAGCACCTGCCGGCGGTGACCCTGCTGCTGCGGGTGCGCGGCAACAGCGAGGTGGAGCAGGAGGCGCTGCGGCGGCGCAGGCGGATCGACGCGGCCCTGGCCGGACTGGTCCGCGCGGCGGCGGAGGAGGGCGCGCTGCGCACCGACATCCCGCCGGACCTCGCCACGCGGCTGCTGTTCGGGATGGTCAACTCGCTGGTGGAGTGGTACCGGCCGGAGGGGCGCTACGACGCGGCGGCCATCGCGGAGGCGGTCACCACGCTGGCGTTCGACGGGCTGGCGCCGCGGGAGGCGTGAGGGGCCGGGCGCGGTTCGACGCCGGGGGCCGTGTGTCCGTTCTGTGGTGATTCTCCCGGTCGGTGGAAATCGGGGAACTCCCTCCCGGAGGAAGGGCGACGGCATAGAATCGCCGTGCATATGCACGTGCATATGACGCTCGGAAACGCGAGGAACGAAGTCGAAAAAGAGGGCCGCGTCCCAGCTTGCCGGCGACGAACGCGACCCCCTTGGCGATCCACCCGAAGAGGGAGAACCATGAAATCCCAGCGTACCCGTCCACCGGTGATTCCGCCGGAAAGTCGGCGGCTGCTGATCACCGCGATCCTGGCCGTGGCGGTGGGCGCCGCCGTGGCCGCGGTTTCGGCCCGCCGGTCCGGCCGCGCCCTTTCACGCCATAAGGGCCGCCACCGGCGCTGAGGCCGCCCGCCGAGAAAGAGGCGGCGGGGCGGCCGCCGAGAACCGTCCCGCCGCTTCTGCCACCC
Source organism: Streptomonospora nanhaiensis (assembly GCF_013410565.1). Taxonomy (NCBI): domain Bacteria; kingdom Bacillati; phylum Actinomycetota; class Actinomycetes; order Streptosporangiales; family Nocardiopsidaceae; genus Streptomonospora; species Streptomonospora nanhaiensis. The sequence goes on along the minus strand of NZ_JACCFO010000001.1, from coordinate 1,730,208 downwards.
CTCACGGCCGAAAACGGCCGTATCGAGCATTGGAATCGCGGCCTTCATTAGGTGATTCGCCCACGTGCGTACCATTCGGCAGTATGTGGTGAATGCCGAGGGAGTGAAAATCCATTACTGGGACTGACGCCCGGCGTTCGAAACGGTCAGTCCAAGATCAACTCAGTCCGCATCCGGCCACTCGGTTTGCGGTGGTCGTTCCGTTTACGGGGAACGCCGTATGTTTCGACCACACACCGCCGTGGCGGCGACCGCCGTCCCCCGTGTGGGCGGGCGGGTCGCATAGGAGGTCGGCGACGTGGAGGAGGAGGGAAGGCAGGGCGGCGAGGCGCCGTTGACCGGGCTGCTGCGTGAGCTGACGTGGCTGAGTTTCGGCATCGCGACCCTGAGTTCCGGCGTCCTCGGTGCCGGGGTTCCGGACTCCGCGCCCGAGTGGGGGGTCCAGGCCCTCTGGTACGTGCTCGCCGGATCGGTGTTCGTCTGGCTGGTCGCCGGAGTCTGGTGGTGGGCGCTGCTGGCGCCGCCCGGACCGCCCCCCGGCGCCTCCTCTGACCCTGCACCACCCGGGGGCGCCCTTCCCCTCGGCCGCGCCGCCCGCCTGCGGCGGCGCCTCGCCGCGCTGTTCCCCCAGCGCGACGGCAAGCCCCGGGTCGCCCTGACCCTCGCCCGCTACGTCCTCGCCCCGGCCGCCGTCTTCGTCCTCCTGGGCGCCCTGCTGTCCTCCCCCTTCGACGACTCCTGCGCGCCGCCGACCGAGATCGTGGTCGCCACCACCCCCGACAGCGAGCCCGCCGTCGAGGCCGTCGCCGCCGCCTTCGCCGAGGAGCGCGCCGCCGACGGCGGCTCGGGCGAGCGCTGCCGCAGTGTCCGCGTCACCGTCTACGCCGTGGACGACGGCCAGCGCATGCGCAACGCGCTCCTGGGCACCTGGGACTCCCGGCTCGGACCGCTGCCGCACGTCTGGATCCCCGACTCCACCGTCGAGGCGCTGATGGTGCGCGACGCCCTCGCCGCGCGCGCCGCCGACGGCGCCCCCACCGCCGCCGACGACCTGGGCGGCGGCAGCGCCGCGGGCGCGGCCGGTTCCGCCGGCAGTCCCGCCGCCACCGCGCCGCCCGACGGCGGCGCGCCCCTCACCCAGGTCACCGCGATCGACGTCGGCGAGGCCACCCGCCTCACCCCGCTCGTCCTGGCCGTGCCGCGCGACCTGGCGGCCGAGGTCACCGGCGACGACCCCGACGCCGTGGTGCTGGACGACCCCTACGCGGCCCTGCGCGAGGCGGTCGGCCCGGCCGGGGTGCGCGTCGCCCGCGCCGATCCCGGCGACTCCGCCGCCGCGATGCTGCACACGGCCTTCCTCTACGCCGCCAACGGCGCCATCGCCCCCGGCGGCGACCTGCTCGACGCCGACCGGGCCGCCGAGATCGAGCACGAACTGTCCCTGGGCCTCACCGCCCACACCGAGCGCGACCTGGTCTGCCAGGTCGCCCAGCACGCTCACGACACCGTGCCCGTCGCCGCGCTGACCACCGAGGCGGCGGTCTACGAGGCGGCCGAGGGACCCGCCTGGCGGGCGGCCTGCCCGGGGCCGACCGACTCCGGCGCGGAGCTGACCGCGCTCTACTCCTCTGAACTCCCCGTCCTGGACCACCCCTTCGTCCGCGTCACGGGCGTGCGCGCGGGCGCCGACGCGGACGCGGCGCGGCCCGTGGTGGAGGCCCCCGAGGTGGCCGCCGAGCTGCGGCGCTTCGAGCGCTACCTGGACGGCTTCATGACCGAGTACCCGCCCGCCGCCTTCGACCGGCCCTACCGCGAGGCGGGGGCGAGCCCGTCGGCGGCGGGCGCCTACGCGGGCTACCGCAACGAGGCGGGGGCCGGGCGCGTGACGATGGGGGTCGGCTCGGCGCCCGCGCAGCTGCCCAACCCCGAGGGCGACCCGGAGGCGTGGCGCGACGCCGCGGGCGCGGTACTCGACCTCTACGACTCCTCGCAGGGGAGCGCGGCGCTGCTGCTGGCGGTCGACAGGTCCTCGTCCATGGGCACGCCCAACCGCAAGTTCGCCACGGCGCTGGAGGAGGCCGCCGTGCTGGCGCAGTCGGCCGGGCCGCGCGACGCGCTGGGGCTGTGGGCGTTCCCGCAGGGGCGCGGCCCCTCGGCGGCCGACGCGACCGCCCTGGTCGACCCGCAGGTGCGGACCGGCGGACTCATCGTGCGCGAGCTGGCCGCGCTCGCGCCCGACCGGGAGGCGACGCCGCTGCGCGAGGTGGTCGCCGAGGGCGCGGAGGCCCTGGCGGCCTGGGCCGACGCCCGGCCCGAGGAGGATCCGCCCGAGGGCGCCGACGCGGGCGGCGAGCAGGGCGCGGCCGCCGCCGAGCCCGTGCTCGTCGTCTTCACCGACGGCGTGGGCGAACCCGCCGGGGGCGGCCTCAGCGCCGATGCGACGGCCGATCGCCTCGACGCCGCCGGGGTGCGCGTGCGGCTGGTCGCGGTCGGCGACGAGACCCGCCGCTGGGGGCGCGTGGACCCCTGCGACGTGGCGGGCCTGCCGGAGCTGGCCGAGCACCCGCTGGTCGACTGCGTCCCCGCCGACGCCGACAGCCCCGGCGAGGCCGCCCTGCGCGTCCTGGGGGAGGCGCGGGCCCAGTGACCACGTCCGAACCGGAAGCCGCCGGCGCCCGCGCCGCCGCCGCGCCGATCACCCTCCCCGTGTCGGCCCCGCCCGCCGAGTGGACGGTTCCCGCCGCGCCCGCCTTGCCGACCCCGCCCACCGCGCCCACCCCGCCGACCGTGTCCGCCGCCCCGACCCCGCCTACCCCGCGGACGTCCCGGCGGCCGCACCCCCGGGCGCGGGAAGAGGGAGGTTGCCGATGACCGCACCACCGCCTCCGCTCCCGCCGCCCCCGGATGGCCGCGCGGGCGCCGTCCCCGGCCTCCGCGGCCGGCGCGGGTCCTCCCGGGCACTCGGCTGGCTGCTCATGGACCACCGCCGGCCGCGCGCGGTGCTGGCGACGGCCGTCACCGCCGTGCTGTCCGTCCTGGCCCTGGTCGGCGGGCTGCTGGCATCGGGGCCGATGGGCGCGGGCGCCCCGGCCACCATCACCGTGGTCACCCGGCAGGACGTCTCGGGCACCGGCCTCTACCGGCTGTTCGTGGAGGAGTGGAACGCCCGGCGGGCGCCCGGCGAGCCGCGCGCGGAGCTGGTCGAGATCTCCAGCGCCGCCGACCTGGTCCACGCCGAGTTCGTGCGCTGGACCCAGACCGAGGGGTTCACCTACGACGTCCTCAACATCGACAACCAGTGGACGGCGGAGTTCGCGCGCAACGGCTGGGTGGAGCCGGTGCCCGGCGACGTCGCGGTCGACGCGGTCCTGGGCCCCTCCATCGCCTCGGTCACCTACGACGAGAAGGTGTGGGCGGTGCCGTTCATCGCCGACGTGGGGCTGCTCTACTACCGCTCGGACCTGCTGGACGCCGCCGACCTCGAAGGGCGCAACTGGGCCGGCACGCTGGACCTGCTGCGTGCCACCGCCGAGGCCGAGGGCGTCGCCTACGGCTACAGCGGCCAGTTCGCGCCCTACGAGGGGCTGACCGTCAACATGCTGGAGCTGATGTACGGCATGCGCGGCGGCCAGGCCGACGAGGACCGGCCGGTGGCGTTCGCCTCCGGCCCGGGCCGCTCGGCGGTGGACCTGGTGGCGCGGGGGCTGGGCGACGGAACCGTGCACCCCGGTGTGCTCGGCGACGGTGCCACCGAGTACGACAGCTTCCGGCACTTCGTGGACGGCGAGGTCGTGGCCATGCGCAACTGGCCCGGCTGGTACGACGTGCTGGCCCGCGACCCGGCCGCCGAGCCGGCGCGCGGCGAGCAGGCGGGCGGTCCGCCGGCCGAGGCCGAGGACGGCTCGGGCGGCGGCGGGGCGGCGGCGGGCGCCGAGCCGATCGAGTTCGACGTCGTGCCGCTGCCCGGCGAGAGCGTCCTGGGCGGCCAGAGCCTCACGGTCAGCCGCGACTCCGACCAGGCGGAGGCGGCGTGGGACCTGGTGGAGTACCTGACCGCCCCCGAGCAGCAGCGCCGCCTCCTCTACTGCGGCGGCTACTCGCCCGCCCGCGAGGACGCCTACTCGGGCGCGGTGGCGGGCCCGTGCCCGGGCGGCACCGGGGACTCCGGCGCCTCGGTGGCGGACCGCCGGGGCGAGGAGTACACCCGCCTGCTCCTCGACGAGGTCGCCAACGCCCGCCACCGCCCCACCAGCCCCTACTACCCCCGCTACACCCAGGTCCTCTACACCGACCTCAACCGCCTCCTCCGCCAGTCCGACGGCCCCCCGCCCGAGAGCGAGCTGGCGGCTTTGGAGACCCGCTTGGAGGGGGCGCTGGAGGGCCGCTGAGGAGGACGGCGTCACGCCGGTCCGTGGACGCGGCGGCGGCCGGTGGCTACCACGGTGGCTCCGGTGGCGGCGAGGGTGAGCAGGACGGCGCCGAAGGCGGTGGTCGCGGCGGTGAGGCCCGCGTGGTCGCTCAGGTAGCCGGTCAGGACCGGCAGCAGTCCGGCGGGGACGTAGCCGCCGACGTTGAAGGCGGCGTTGGCCTCGGCCAGCCGCCGCGGGGGCAGCGCGGAGTTGAGCAGTGAGAGCCCGCCGAGTTGGCCCAGGCCCTGGCCCGCTCCGGCCAGCAGTGCCGAGGCGGCCAGGAGCGCGGCCGAGGACGTGTGCACGGCGGCCACCAGGGCGAGCATGCTCGCGGCGGTGCCGGCCGCGCCCAGGAGGAGGACGGCGCGGCGGGGGAGCCGTTGGAGGGCGGTCTGCGCGCCGATGGCGGCCAGGAACATCGCGAACACCATGGCCCCCGCGGCGGTGCCGCCGCGGACGCCGACGACGTCCGCCAGCAGGGAGGGGGCCGCCCGCTTCCCCGGCCTGCTCGACCTCGTCGCCGCCTGGACCCCCGAGGAGCCCTGACCGGCGGTCAGCGCCGGAGACGGCCGCCCCAGTGGGCGTCCCACGCCGCCGCGACTGCGGCGCCCGCCGCGGCGGCGGCCGGGACGGGCCAGAACCCCAGCACCGTGGCCGTCCCCTCGGCCAGCAGGGGCCGAGGCCAGGGCCGGTACCAGGGACGGGACCGCGGCGACGAACCGCCCGGCGCCGGCCGGCCAGGACGGTGTCTCCAGGTCGGTAAGGGAGAGCGCCACCGCCAGGAGGCCGCACGCCCCGGCGGCCGAACCGCTCACCCGCGGCGGTCGCATGGGGGCGTTCCGCCCGCCGGGCGCGGCGCGCGGGAGTCGTCCGCGCCGCCGGGAACGCGTGCCGGGCGGGCTATCCGGAGGCCGTCATCTCGCTCGATCTCAGCAGCGGCGGGTACAGGTCGCGGGCGGGGCCCCTGCGGTACAGGGCGGCGGGGCGGCCCGACTCCATGGCGCGGCGCTCGCCCGTGGGCACCACGAAGCCCGCCGTGCGGGTGACCTTGCGGCGGAAGTTGCTGGGGTCCAGGGAGATCCCCCACACCACCTCGTAGACGCCGCGCAGTTCGCTCATGGTGAACGGCTCGGTGCAGAAGGCCGTCGCCGCCGTCGTGTACTCCAGTTGGGAGCGGGCCCGCTCCACGCCGTCGGCCAGGATCGCGGCGTGGTCGAAGGCCAGGCCGAACCCCTCGCCCAGCGCCCGCGCCACCGGGACCCACCGGGCCGCGTGGGCGTCGGTGCCCGCCACCGGCACCGGAAGGTCGGGGCCCAGGGCCAGGTAGGCGACCGTGACCGTGCGGCCGCGCGGGTCGCGGTCGGGGGCGCCGTAGCTGCGCAGCTGCTCCAGGTGCAGGCGGCGGCCGTCCAGGCCGGTCTCCTCGCGCAGTTCGCGCAGCGCCGTCTCGTCCAGCCCCTCCCACGGGCGGACGTAGCCGCCCGGCAGCGCCGGGCTGCCCCGGAACGGCTCGTTGCCGCGCTCGATGAGCAGGACGTGCAGCGCCCCCTCGCGCACGGTCAGGATCACCAGGTCCACGGTCACGGCGGCGGGGAACGGGCCGCTCGGGCGGCTCGGCCTCTCGGTGGTCACCCCGCCAACGTACAACGCGCCACCACCTAAAAGTCACCTTGACCTGATCCCGGTCGCCCCCTTATGGTCGAACTGACCAGAAATGGCGGCCGGACCCTCCGGCCGGCGCGGCGGCCCGTGGGCGCGGCGGTGCGGCAGCCCGCCCGGACGGGCGGGCCGCCGTCGCTCGCCGCCCGGCCGGAAGGGGGCGTGATGGCGGAGTTCCTCCTCGGGCTGGCCAGCTCGCTGGCGACCACCGCGCTCGTCGCGGCGGTGGGCTGGCTGCTGTCCCGCCGCGCCCGGCGGCTGGTGCTGCGCCTGCTGGGCCGCGCCACCGGTTTGGGCGTGGAGCGCGTCTACCGCACCCAGCGCTCGGCGAGCACCGACATCGCCGCCGACATCCCCCGGGGCGAGTGGCTGCGCGTCCTGGCGGGGCGCGGCGGCGAACTCACCCGCGAGACCTTCCAGCCGCTGTGGACGGGGACCGAGTGGCCGCTGCGCGCGGTCGAGATCCTGCTGCCCGACCCCGAGCCGGGCCGCGACACCTGGCTGGCGGCGCGCGAGGACGAGCTGCGCGCCCGCGACCCCGGTTTCCGCCCCGGCCTCCTGGGTGAGCAGGTGCGGCTGAACGCCGCCTACCTCGCCGAGGCGGCCAAGGGCAGGGACCACTGCGAGATCCGCTTCTACAACCTGCCCAACCTGTTCCGGGTGGTCATGACCGACAAGGTCGCCTACCTGACCCTTTACCTGAGTACCGCACACGGCCGGAACTCCCCCTGTATCGTCGCCCGAAGACCCGGACACCTCTACGACTTCGCGGCGCGCGTCTTCGCGTCCGCGTGGGAGGCGGGGCGGCCGGCCCCGCGCGAACCGGTGCGCCGACCGTGAACCGGCGCCGAGGCGCTCCCGCCGCCGACCGGCCCTTGCCGTCCGCCGAGTCCTTCTCGTACGCGCGGCCTCTTCCGCCGCGCGGCCAGTTCCTTTCCACACGCCACGACGATCCCCCCGACCGCGCGCCGGCGGCGCCCGCGCCCCCGCCCCCGGCAGCCCTCAGCCCAAGGAGCCGACCGTGACCGAGTCCCAGCGCCCCGCGCCGCCGCCGGGCGGCCCCCAGTCGTCCCCGCAGCCCCCGCCCCCGCAGCAGCCCCCGCCGTCCCCGCAGCCGCCGCCCCCGCGCGGCGTCGACGACATCGCCGGGGTCAGCGAGTTCGACCCCACCACGGTGCTGCGCTGCGCCGCCTGGCAGGACGTCGACTTCCGGCGGCGGGTTTTGGCCGAACGCCAGGACCACGCCTACCGCGCCCTCTCCCGCGAACCCGGCCTGGACCCCCGGGCCGTGGTCGCCGAATGCGCCCGAGCGCGACGCGCCGCGAGCGTCGCCGGCGCCGCGCTGGCGAGCCTGTGGGTTCCGCTGCTGTTCGTGCACCTGGTGGTCGCGCTCCTCGTGCTCGCCGCCTTCGCCCTGGTCACGCTCACCGCCTTCCAGCAGGGCACCGGCCAGCCGGGATTCCGGGGCACCGCGCTCCAGGGCAAGGCGATGTCCGTGGCGGCCGGTGCGGTCCTGCTGATGTGCGTGGTGGTCGCCGGCTACGTGGCCTACATGGCCGCCGCGCCGCCCGAACCCGACCCGTGGACCACGCCCGAGTCCGACCCCTACGCGCCCGGCGCCGCCGATCCCGACGCCCCCGCCGTGTTCCGGATCATGCCGTGGCCGGCGGCGCTGGCCTGCTACGCCGTCGGAGCCTTCGTGATCGCGCTGTGGTACCACCAGCGGCGCGGCGCCGCCGTCGAGGACATCCTGCGCCAGGACGGAGGCGAGCGCGCCTCGGCCAGCGGCGTCGGCACCGTGCCCGTCGGCTTCTTCAGCCGGTTCAACCCGTTCATCGGCACCGGCGTGCGCTACCAGGAGTGGCCGCTGACACTGGACCTGCGCCCCGCCCGGGCGCCCGGCGACACCGGCGAACCCGGCGACACCCACGGCGGCGAGGCCGGCGGCGCCCACGGCACCCCCTCGCGCTCCGGTCCCGCGCTGGTCGAGGCCCTGTACGAGGGGCTGCGCACCGACCTGCGCCGACTCGGCGCCGAGGACGGCGGCCGCGCCACCCCCCGCCCCGTCGACGTGGCCGACTGCGTGTTCCTCACCGGCCGGCGCACCCACACCCCCGAGACCGTGCGGGACGCACTCGTCGACCCGGCCACCGGGGCGCTGCGCCCCGAATGGGTGGCCGAGTTCATCCGCGGCTCCCACGAGCGCGCCCGGCACTTCCTGGAGGCGGGCGTCAGCATGTGGGACGGCCAGATCGTGGTGACCGCCTTCGTCCGCCTCAGCGTCCACGGCGGCTCGCTGCGGGTGGAGGGCGAGACGTTCGTGATGCCGCCCATCGACCCGCGCCACATGGCCGCCGTCGACGCCGGCACCGAGTCCGGGGGCCGCCGCGCGCTCACGGCGCTGCGCCGGCTGCTGCCCGACCTCGGTGGGTTCGTCACCGAACTCGTCAGCCACAACCTCACCCGCTGGCGGGCGGAGCGCTTCGCCGCCGACTACCGGCGCCACCTGCGCGAGGGGCGCACCTACATCGACTTCGCCCCGCGGCTCAGCATCCGCGAGGCCGCCGCCGGCACCGACTACCGTCAGCTCTTCCAGCTCCACGACGTGCGGCGGGTCTCGGGCGCCATCACCAAGCGCTGCCTGACCTCGCTCAGCCGCGCGCTCAAGCGCGAGGGCTACGACACCAGCGACCTCGACGGCATCGTGCAGAACATCAACCTCGGCCTGCAGCAGTTCGGCGGCACCGCCACCTTCTCCGGACCGGTGTCGGTGGGCCCCCGCTCCACGGCCACCCAGAGCCTCGCCGACAGCCCGAAGCGGCCGTGACCCCGGCCCGCGCCACCGCCCGCACCGCCCCCGCCGAAGGACGGACCACCCGATGAGCACCCCCACCCCCAACGAGGGCATCGCCAACCACGGCGGCCGCATGACCTTCACCGGCCCGGTCAGCGTGGGCCGCGGCTCCTCCGCCCACCAGTACGCCCCGCCGGAGCCCGGCCCGGACACGCCCGCCGGCCCCGCGGAGCGCGCCGCGCCCGGCTGGGCCGACGGTCCCGGACTGTCCGGCGGTGCGGTGGTGATCACCGCCGTCGACTGCGAGTACCGCGCCGTCGCCGCCCACCTGGGCGGGCCGTTCGAGGAGCGCACGGTCAGCGGCACCCTCTACCGCCTGGGCACCTTCCGCGGCCGGGAGCGGGCGCGCCGGGTCGCCCTGGCCCAGATCGGACCGGGCAACACCGGCGCCGCCCTGCACGTCGAGCGCGCCCGCACCGCGTTCGCGCCCGAGCTGATCGTGTTCGCGGGCGTGGCTGGCGGCCTCAAGGACGTGCGGCTGGGCGACGTGGTGGCCGCCGACGCCGTCTACGACTACGAGAGCGCCAAGGAGGGCGCCGGCGAGGACGTTTGGCCGCGCGCCCGGACCGCGGTGCCCTCGCACGCGGTGGTGCAGCGCGCCATGGACGTCGTGTTCCGCCAGGAGTGGACCGACTACATCATCGACCCCGAGCCGGGCGTGGCGCCCCGCGCGTTCGTCAAGCCCATCGCGGCCGGGGGCAAGCTCCTGGCCCACGCCGACTCTCCCACCGCCCGGCGCGTCCGCGCCTTCGCCGGCGACGCGGTCGCCGTGGAGATGGAGGGCTACGGCGTGCTGCACGGGGCGTCCCTCGCCGACCACGCCGACGTCCTGGTGGTGCGCGGCATCTCCGACCTGCTCACCGGCAAGGACGCCGCCTCCGACGCGCGCTGGCAACCGGTCGCGGCCCGCAGCGCCGCCGCGTTCACCTGCGCGTTCCTGGACCTGTTCACCCGGACCTGACCCGCGCCGGGGACAGGGCGCCGAGGGGGCGGAGTGGCGCCCCCTCGGCGCTTCCCACGCGCCCGGACCGCCCGGAAGACCGGGCGGCGGGGAACCGGGCGCGGCGGATCAGCGCCCCGAGCGCCAGGTGCCCTGGGCGACGTCGGGGACGAACCCGGCCAGCTTCTCGGCGGTCGCCGGGTCGGCCAGGTCGACCCGGCGGCCCTCCTGCGCCGACAGGTAGGCGGCCATCAGCAGCCGCGTCACCTGCAGGCCGTCGGCCAGGCTCTCGGCGGGGGCGGCGCCGTCGAGGAACCGCGTCACCATGTGCCGGTTCTCCTCGGTGTAGCCGTAGGCCCCGGCCTCGTCGGGCAGGACCGGCATCAGGCCCCCCTCGGCGTTCTGCTTCTCGACCAGGTCCTCGCCCGGACGGCCGGCGATCTCGCGGCTGAGGAACACCTTGGCCTCGGTGTCCAGGCTGTTCACCGACATGGCGTACTCGGGGCCCAGCAGCTCGAAGGTCAGCCGCAGGCCCGCGCCCACGTAGCTCCAGGACGTCGTGCCCTCGGCCACCACCTCGTCGCCGTCGCCGTTGCGGTAGACGATGGTGGCCCGCGCGTAGTCCTCCGAGGGCCGGGACCGGTAGTCGACCTCGGCGCCGTAGCGGCGCGCCAGCTCGTCGGCGTAGGAGGGGCGCGACCACTTCAGGCTGGCGATCGTGGCGTCCACGCTGACCGGGGTCAGCCAGTCGTCGGCGGAGACCCCGGGCGGGGTCAGCAGGAACCGCCCCGCCTCGACGCTGTGGCACATCATGTCGCTGAGGACGCCGCCGCCCTGCTTGTCGCCCTGCCAGAACCACCCGTTGTGCGGGCCGCTGTGCTCCTCGGCGCAGCGCGCCAGGTAGGGGGTGCCCGACGCCGCCGCGCCGCGCTTCCACGCCAGCTCGTGCGCGCGGGTCACCCCCGGCGCGAACACCTGGTTCTCCAGGTAGCCGTGCAGCAGCCCCACGCTCTCCACCAGCCGCAGCACCTCCTCGGCCTCGGCGACCGTGCGGCCCAGCGGCTTCTCGATGGCGATCCCGCGCAGCGAGGCCCGCCCCGCGGCCACCTCCTCCACGATCGCCCGCACGGTCTCCACCCGCACGTGGTTGGGCGTGGTCACCCACACGGCGTCCACGGCCGGGTCGCGCACCATGTCGCGGACGTCGGCGTAGGCGGTGGGGTCGCCCACCCGCAGCTCGCGCGCCAGGTCGCAGATGCGCCGCACCCGCTCCTCGGTGCGCCCGCAGACCGCGGTCACGTCGGCGTCGCGCACGCCGCGGAAGGCGCGGGTGTGGAAGTCGGCGATGAACCCGCTGCCGACGATGCCGACTCCGAGCCGGCCGCTCGCCTGTGCTGTCACGTTGGTCACTCCATATCCGTGGACGGGTGCCGCGGCGTGATCGGGGTCGCCGATCACTGCCGCAGCCGCTTCTGCCTGCCGTAGGCGGTCAGGACGATGATCAGCACCACGCCGTAGATGATCTGGCGGGGCGCGTCGCCCCACTCGCCGCCGCCGATCTGCATGATCCGCAGCAGGGAGTCGAGGACGGTGAGCAGGATGGCGCCGATGACCGTGCCGAGGTAGCCGCCCACCCCGCCCACCAGCGCGGTGCCGCCGATCACGGCCGCCGCCACGCTGTTGAGCATGTAGTCGGTGCCCAGGCTGGTGTACACGTTCTGCGCGTAGCCCAGCAGCAGCATGCCGCCGACCCCGGCGAACAGCGACGACAGCACGTAGGCGGAGAACCGCACGGCGGTGGGGCTGACCCCCGACAGGTAGGCGGTGGTGGGGTTGCCGCCGACGGCGTAGAGCCGCCATCCGAAGGACGTGCGCCGCAGCAGCCACACCACCAGCACGGCCAGGCCCAGCCACAGCCACAGCACCCCGGGGATCCCCGCGACCGTGTCGCCGGTGACCAGCGTGCGCAGCAGCGGCGCCGCCGAGCCCTCGGGCCGGCCGCCGGTGTAGAGGCGGATGAACCCGGTGACCACCGCGATCATGCCCAGGGTCATCACCAGCGGCGGCACCCGGAACACCAGCACGCCCACGGCGTTGACGACCCCCACCACGCAGCTGGCGCCCAGCGCCAGCAGCACGGCGACGACGATTCCCTCGTTGGAGCCGTCCATGTACCGCGAGGCGACGATGGCCGACAGGGTGGCGGTGGCGCCCACCGACAGGTCGATGCCCTCCCCGCCGGCGATGATCACCAGCGTCTGGCCGATGGCGATCACGCCCAGGAACGAGGCGACGGTCAGCAGGGTGACGATCTGCCCCCAGCCGGCGAACTCGGGGGAGTACAGGGCGGCCACCACCCACAGCAGCACCGCCACCGCCCCCGAGACCACCACGGGGTCGCGCAGCAGGCGGCGGGCCAGGGGGGTGCGCGCCGGCGCGCCGGGACGTTCGGGCGCCCGCTCGGGCGCGGTGGACACGGTCATCGGGGGCCTCCCGCGAGGGCGGGCCGCCGCGCGCCGCGGGCGGTCAGCAGCCCGGCCAGCGCGATGGCGGCGATGATGATGCAGCCGTAGACGAACTCCCGGGCGTCGGTGGGCACCCCGGCGAAGAACACCAGGCCCTGGATCAGCGACAGCACGATCGCGCCCACCAGCGCGCCGCCCACGCCGCCGACCCCGCCGCGCAGCCGGGTGCCGCCGATGACCAGCGCCGCGATCGAGCCCAGCGTCAGCTCGGTGCCCAGCGTGGGGTCGCCCGCGCCGGAGTCGGCCAGCAGCGCGACCCCGGCCAGGGCCGCCACCAGGCCGCCGGCGGTGTAGGAGAACACCCGCACCGCCGACACCGGCACCGCCGAGGTGTAGGCCGCGTCGGCGCCGCCGCCCACGGCGTAGAGGTACTGGCCGAAGCGGTGTCGGCGCAGCACGCGCCAGGCGACCCACAGCAGCACCAGCAGCACCGCCGGGACGGGCACGTAGAGCGCCACGACCATGCGGAAGGTCTCGGTGAGGGCGGGGGACGCCTCGCCGCCGGGCTTGGGCAGCACCAGCAGCGCGGCCCCGCCGAAGATTGAGCTGGTGGCGAAGGTCGCCACGATCGGCTGGAGGCGCAGCCCCGCCACGACCAGGCCGTTGACCAGACCGCACGCCGCGCCGGTGGCCAGCCCGGCGGCCAGCGCGAGCGGCAGGCGGGAGTCGTCGCCGTCCATCAGCACCACCGAGACCGCGGCGGAGAGCGTGACGATGGTGCCCAGCGACAGGTCGATCCCGCCGGCCAGGACCACGATGGTCTGCGCGGCGGCGATGGTGGCCAGCGGCAGGAACGTCGCGAAGCCGGCCGTCATGGAGTAGGCCGAGAAGAAGTTGGGCTGCAGCACGGCGGAGGCCGCGACGGTCACCACCAGCAGCGCGGCGACCGCCAGGGCCGGCATCCGCGCGGACAGCACCGACCGGCCCGCCCGCAGCAGGATCGGCGGCGCGCCCGCGGCGGGGCCCGGGGCGGTGCCCGGTGCCTCGGTTCGACTGGGGGGTGTCATGGCCTTCCTCGGTCTCGGGCCGGCCACAGGGCGGCCGGGGGCGCGGGGTGCGCGGGGTGCGGGGAACGGGTGCGGGCGCCGCCGGGGCAGGCGCCGGAGGCGGTGCTCACGCGCGGCCTCCCGGGTCCAAGGGCGCGGGCTCGGGCGCCAGGCCGCCGGTGCCGGCGGCCGGCGAAGGCGCCTGGTGGGGTTCGGGCAGGGCCGACGTCGCCTCGGGGTGGCCGGCGCCGGTGTCGCGCCCGGCGATGTGCATGGAGCTGGCGATCAGGGTGTCCTCGGTGAGCCGGTCGCCGGAGACCTCGTCGACCACCCGGCCCTCGAACAGCACCAGCACCCGGTCGCAGACCTCGACCAGTTCGCGGTCGTCGCTGGCCCCCAGCACCACCGCCGCGCCCGCCGCGGCCAGTTCGGCCACCACGGCGAACATCTCGGCCTTGGCCCGCAGGTCGATGCCCTTGGCGGGGTCGTCCATCAGCACCACCATCGGCTCGGTGGGGAACCACTTGCCGACGACGATCTTCTGCTGGTTGCCGCCCGACAGCGTGGAGACGGGGTCGTCCAGCGAGCCGTAGCGGGTGCCGATGCGCTCGGCCACCGCGCGCGCCGCGGCGACCTCGCGGCGCCGCGACAGCGCCACGCCCAGCGCGGCGCGCCGGCCCACCGAGGGCAGCGCGAAGTTCTCCAGGATCGGCCGGCCCAGCGCCAGGCCCTGGGCGCCCCTGTTGCCCGGGATGTAGGCGAATCCGGCGCGCACCGCCTGCTTGGGCGAGCGCGGGTGGACCGGGCGGCCCTTGAGCAGGACGGTGCCGCCGGTGCGGCGGCGCGCGCCGAAGAGGGTCGCCATCAGCTCCGACTGGCCCTGGCCCTGGAGGCCGCCCAGTCCCAGCACCTCGCCGGGGCGCACCTGGAAGGAGACGCCGTCGATCCGGTCGCCGGAGAGGTCGCGCACCTCCAGCAGCGGCTCGGCCGTGGCGGTCCGCGCCGCCGCGGCGCGGGGCCGCACCCGGGACGCGTCCGTCCCCGCGCCCTCGGGTGCGGCGGACCCGGCGCCCTCAAGGGAGTCCTCGGCGGAGCCCGCGGAGCCCTCCGGCGCCGCGCCGGTGAGGGCCGTGCCGCCCGACATCAGCTCGACCAGCTCCCGCTCGGGGGTCTCGCCGACGGTCACGGTGGCCACGGCCGCGCCGTTGCGCATGACGGTGGCGCGGTCGCACAGCGCCAGGATCTCGGCCAGGCGGTGGGTGATGAACAGGATCAGCACGCCCCGCTCGCGCAGCTCCCCGACCACCTCGAACAGCACGTCGACCTGGGCGCGGCGCAGCGAGGCCGTTGCCTCGTCCAGGACCAGCACCCGGGGGTCGCGCACCAGCGCCTTGCAGATCTCCACGATCTGGCGCTCGCCGGGATCGAGGTCGGCGGCGCGCTCGTCGGCGGGCACCCGGCCGCCGAAGGCAGGGGCGAACCGCTCCAGCCACGGCAGCGCGCGGGCGCGGGCCGCGCGGGTGTCGCGCAGCCCGAACCGGGTCGGCTCCACGCCCAGGACCAGGTTGTCCAGGACGCTGAACTCCTCGATCAGCGACAGCTCCTGGTACACGGCGCTGACGCCGGCGGCCAGCGTGTCGCGGGGGCCGCGCGGGCGCAGCCGGCGGCCCTCCAGCAGGACCTCGCCGGCGTCGGGCGCCACCACACCGGTGAGCACCTTCAGCAGCGTCGACTTGCCCGAGCCGTTGGGCCCCAGGACGGCGTGCACCGTGCCGGCGTCGGCCTGGAAGTCGGCGCCGGCCAGGGCGGTGACGCCGCCGTAGCGCTTGCGCACGCCGCTCATGTGCAGAAACGGCGGTGTGTCCACGATGTCTCCCTGTCCTGGTCGCCGGCGCGGGGGCCGGGCGCGGGGCGCGGTGCGCCCCGGCCCGCCCCCCGCACCGGCGGCGGGCGGCGGCCTACTCGAAGTAGGAGTCGGCTTCCTCGGGGGTGATGCTGTGGTCGAGCGCGTAGGCGTCGGGCTCGTCCTGGACCTCGGCGAAGCGCTCGTCGAAGGTGTCGTCGGTGACCGTCTCGGGCATCGGCAGGTAGAGGGTGTTGCCGTCGAGGGCGTCGGAGCGGAACTCCTGGCCCTGGAGCATCCGGACCACGACGTGCAGCGCCGAGACCGACACCGACGGCGGGTTGGGCACGCCGATGCTGGAGAAGTCCTCGTTGTCCTGGCGGAGCCGGTCCCATTCCTTCATGTAGCCCACCCGCGCCTCGCCGGTGATGGCGACCTCGTCCTCCAGGCCCTCGGCCTGGAGCGCCTGCATGGCGCCCAGCGCCATGCCGTCCTGCACGAAGATCCCGTCCACGCCGGGGTTGCTGGAGAGCAGGTCGCGGGTGACGGTCTGGCCCTGGCTCTGGTCCCACTCGGCGAAGTCGTTGGCCACGACCTCCACGCCGGCCTCCTCGAACACCTGCTGGGCGCCGGACCAGCGGTCCTCGTTGGCGGGGTGGCCGTCGATGCCGTTGACGGCGATGATCTCGCCGCCCTCGCCGACCTCCTCGGCCAGCCACTCCGCCGAGATCGACGCCCACTCCGACTGGTCGATGACCACGTTGGTGACGTGCTCGGACTCCACGGCCTGGTCGATGGCGACGATCTGGATCCCCTGGTCGGCCGCCTCGGCGAACACCTCGTCCAGCGCGGTGGGGGAGTTGGGGTTGACGATGATGGCGTCCACGTCGGAGCGGATCAGGTTGCGGATCTGCTGGATCTGGCCGTTGACGTCGACGTCGGCGCTCTCCACCACGAGTTCGTCGACGACGCCCTCGTCCTGGTACTCGGCGAAGGCGTCCTCCAGGACGGAGAGCATCTGCTCGCGCCACTCGCTGCCGATGAAGCCGTTGCTGACGCCGATGGTGAAGGGGCCGTCGGACGCCCCCTCACCGCCGTCGCCGCCGCCGGCCTCGGGGGTGCTGCACGCGGTCGCGGCGAGCACGACGCCGGCCGCCGCCAGCGCGCCGAACGCGTGCCTGCGGGTGCGCCAATGCGGAATCGAACCCATCGTGGGGCCTCCATGTACTTCGACGGGATGGGGGATAGGGGGTCGCGGGATCAGGGGGACGGTGGGGTGGGGGCGGAGGGGTGCGGCGGCCGGGCGGGCCCGGCCGCTACCGCGCCGCCGGTGCGGCGCCCGCCGCGTGCGCGGCCAGCGCCCGGTCGATGTTGCGGGGGTCCAGGATGTGGTCGATGGCCAGGCGGCCGGCGCCCAGCGCGCCCCCGGCCTCGCCCGCCTCGGTGGGCACGACGGTGAGCCGGTGGGTGGCCAGCGGCAGGGAGCGCTGGTAGATGACCTCGCGCACCCCCGCCAGCAGGTGCTCGTGGGCGGCGGCCATGACCCCGCCCACCACGATCGCCTCGGGGTTGAAGAAGTTGACGAGTCCGGCGAGGACGTCGCCGATGTCGCGGCCGGCCTCGCGCACCAGGCGCACGGCCAGCGGGTCGCCGCTGCTGACCAGGTCCACCACGGCCCGGCCGTCGGCGGCGGGCACGCCCGCCTCGGCCAGCCGCGCCGCCAGGGCGGCGCCGCCGGCCACCGCCTCCAGGCAGCCGGTGTTGCCGCAGCGGCAGGCGGCGGTGTCGGCGCCGGGCACCCGGATGTGCCCGATGTCGCCGGCCGCGCCCTGGGCGCCCCGGTGCAGGCGGCCGCCGGCGATGATGCCGCAGCCGATTCCGGTGCCGACCTTGACGAACAGCAGGTTGTCGGCGGCGGTGCTGCCGTGGCGGACCTCGCCGAGGGCCAGGGCGTTGACGTCGTTGTCGACCAGGACCTCCAGGTCGTAGCGGCTCGTGAAGTAGTCGGGGATGGGGAACTCGTGCCAGCCCGGCATGATCGGCGGGTTGACCGGCCGCCCGGTGGCGAACTCGACGGGGCCGGGGACCCCGATCCCGATGGCCTTGACGGCGGCCAGGGGGCGCCCGGCCTGGGCGAGGAGTTCGTGCATGCGCTCGTCGATGTGGCGCAGCACGGCCTCGGGGCCCTCGGTGATGCGCAGGGGGTCCTCGCGGTCGGCGAGGAGGGTGCCGCCGATGTCCATCAGCGCCACGCGGCAGTGGGTGGCGCCGAGGTCGACGCCCACCACGCAGTTGCGCTCGGTGGCCAGGCGCAGCACGCGGGGCGGCCGGCCGCCGGTGGAGGCGCCGGTCTCGCGCTCCTCGACCAGGCCGTAGGCGATGAGGGTGTCGACGCGCTGGGCGACCGTGGAGCGCGCCATACCGGTGACCCGGGCCAGGTCGGCGCGGGTCGCGGCATCACCCCGACTGATGAGGTCGAGGATGTCGCCCGGAGAGGACACGGCTGCTCCTGCGGAGGTCGGCGCGCGGACGCGGCGGGGGCGGGTGGAGACGGCAGGGGGACGGGTGCGGTGGGGCTGGCGGCGCTCCCGGCGGCGGAGGGGCCGCCGTTGTGAGCCAGGCCACGAAGCTACGCCCCCTTGTGTCGGGAGTCAATACCGCTTTTGACGGAAATCGAACTAAGTAAGCGGGCATCCACCCGCTGTAGCGCAAAAGGGGTGCCGGGCCGGGAGGTGGGCACGGACGGCCCAAGGCGCCCGTGGACCGGAGCGCGGGGCGGCACGGGGCGGGCGCGGGGCGCGGAGGACGTCGCGGAAGGGGGGCCGTGAGGGGGCCGCGGACGTGCGGGTCGGCGAGGCGCCGGGGCGGGGAGCGGGACGCGGGAGCGCGGGAGGAGAGCGGGCCGACCGGGGCGGCCGGAGGGAGCCGGGGTCGGCGGGCCGGGCGCTAACGGGCCCGAGGCGGCGGGGGTAGGCGCGGGCGCACCGCGCGGGGCCGAACGCGGTCGGGGGGCGGCGGTGGTGGGGGCACCGCCGCCCCCCGAGGGGAGGCCGGGCGCGCCGCCACCGGCGCCCCCGCCCTCCCCGGGAGACCTGTCACCGCACGCTGGTCGCGGTGAACACCTCCGCCTTGACCCCGTTCTCGTCAACGGTGTGGCCCGTCGAGGAGAAACGGAAAGTGGCATTGCCCCGCTTGAACCGGTAGCCGCTCTTGGGATCGGCCACCTCGGTCCACGTACCGTCAAGGTCGCGAATGTCCGCGAACTCCGGAGCGTCGGGCACCTCGAGCTTGATGCGCTTCATATCCGGCTGCAGGATCGACACCGTACTCCTCAGGTCCACAGGGGGTGCGGATGCGGGCGCAGCCCCGCCGCTTCATTAAAGCCGCCGACAGAGCCCGTCCGCCACAGGGTTGATAGTGGTATTCCCACAACCACCCCACCGTCCCACCACCCCATCCCCCGCCTTCGCGCGCCGCCGCGGAGTCGCGGGGGGCGGGACGGCCCGGGGCCCGGCCGCACGGCGGCCGGGCCCCGAGAGGCGGGTACGGGAGCGCCTACCCGCGGTCGTACTCGGCGCGCTTGAGGGTGGACCAGAGGGCGTGGTAGGCGGGCTTGCGGGTGTAGTCGTCCGTCATCACCGTGGCCGAGCCCTCGCCCTCGAAGAAGACGGGGACCCAGGAGTACTTGTCGGTGAAGCCCCAGATGGTGAAGGAGTCGCAGCCTTCCACGGCGAGGCAGGCCGCCAGACCCTGGCGGTAGTAGTCCGCCTGCTCGCGGAGTTGGGCGGCGGTGGGGCGGCCGTTCTCGGGGACGTTCATGCGGACGTCCATCTCGGTGACGGCGGTGGCCAGGCCGAGGTCGTCGAAGCGGCGCAGGTTCTCCTCCAGGCCGGCGGGGAACGGGTAGTTCAGGCTGAGGTGGGCCTGGGTGGAGAACCCGTGCAGCGGCACGCCGTCGGCCAGGAGCTGCTGCGACAGTTCGTAATAGGCGTCGCTCTTGGCGTTGACCTCCTCGACGCCGTAGTCGTTGAGGAACAGTTCGGCGTGCGGGTCCGCCTCGTGCGCCCAGCGGAAGGCGTCGGCGATGACCCCCGGGCCCAGTTCGCGCAGCCAGATGTTGTCCTCGGTGCGCAGGTTGCCCGCCTCGTCGAAGATCTCGTTGGTGACGTCCCACTGGTGGATCCGCCCGGAGTAGCGGCCCACCACGGTGGTGATGTGGTCGCGCAGGATCTCGCGCAGTTCGGCGTCGGTGAAGTCGCCCTCCTCCAGCCAGGCGGGGTTCTGGCTGTGCCACAGCAGTGTGTGCCCGCGCACGACTTGCCCGTTGCGCTCGGCGAAGTCCACGATCCGGTCGGCCATGGCGAAGTCGTAGCGGTCGCGCTCGGGGTGCAGGTACTCCCACTTCATCTGGTTCTCGGGGGAGACCGAGCTGAACTGCTGGGCGAGCACCCGGCGGTAGCGCCCGTCGGAGGTGAAGGGGTCGGGGTAGTCCTGCTCCAGGTGGTGGCCGCCGCCGGCCACGGCGGTGCCGATGACGAAGTCCTCGGGGGCCGCCCAGCGCAGCCGGTCGAACTTCGCGTTGGAGTGGGGCGGGGTGTGCCGGCCGTCGGGTCCGTGGTGCCGGTCGGCGGCGGCCGGCGCGGCCCCCAGCGGCAGGAGCAGGGCGGCGGTGGCGGCCGTCGCGAGGGTGGCGGTGACGAAGCGGATGGGTTGCATGGGGGACTCCCATTCGGGTCGGCCGTCGAAAGTTCCGGAAAATTCCGGTGTACGGCGACGTTGGACACTAGGCGGTGCCCGGCGCGACCGTCAATACCCCTGCCTGCGGGAGGGGCGCGGACGGCGGAGCCGTGCGGCGAGTCGGGCGGGGGCCGGGACGGGAAGCGGGCGCGGCCGCGGGTCCACGCGTCCGATCCCGGCGGAAAGTGGGGGCTGAACGGCGTGGGAGCCGGGGCCGGCGGCGATCCGGGGCGGGGCGGCGGGCCGCCGGTGCGGTCGGCGGCGCGCCCGAGGCGTGCTCCGCGGTCCACGGCACCGGATTCGGCTGGTCGGGAGCCCTGGGGCGGTACGGCGCGTTGGCATGGGCGGTGCCGAAATCCGGGCCCGGTCCCGCTCCGGCCGCCGACACCGGTCCCGACGGGGATCCCGATCGATGTCGCGGCGGCCGGGCGCTCGTAGGCTGGGCAGGTACGAAGGAGGAGCAGTGCCCGAGACCCCGACCCCTGCCGTGACCATCTCCGCCATCGCCGCGGAAGCGGGCGTGTCCGCGCCGACGGTCTCGCGCGTCCTCAACGGGCGGGGCGACGTCGCTCCCGCCACCCGCGAACGCATCGAGTCCCTGCTGCGCGCCCGCGGCTACCGGCGGCGCGGCAGCAAGGCGGGCGAGGCGGTCGGCGCGCGTGCCGGTGCGCAGGTCGGGCTGCTCGACCTCGTCTTCAACGACCTCGACAGCCCGTGGGCCGTTGAGATCATCCGCGGCGTGGAGGACGCCGCCCACGGCACGGGCGGCGGAATCGTCGTCTCGGCGATCCACCGCCGGGCCAGCTCCACCCGCCAGTGGCTCGACAACGTGCGCTCGCGCGCCAGCGACGGCGCCATCCTCGTCACCACCGACCTGGACTCCGCGCTGCGCGCCGAGTTGGAGGAGTTGCACGTCCCGGCGGTGGTCATCGACCCCGTGGGGGTGCCCGACCTGGCCGTGCCCACCATCGGCTGCACCAACTGGGCGGGCGGGCTCAGCGCTACCAACCACCTGACCGGCCTGGGCCACCGGCGCATCGGCTTCGTGGCCGGCCGCCCCGAGCTGTGGTCCAGCCGCGCCCGCCTCGACGGGTACCGCGCCGGGCTGGAGACCGCCGGGCTCAGCGTCGACGACGCGCTGGTGGTGCAGGGGGAGTTCGACTACGAGTCGGGCTTCCGCGCCGGGGAGCGGCTGTTCGCCCTGCCCGATCCGCCCACGGCGGTCTTCGGTGCGAGCGACCAGATGACCCTGGGCGTGTACGAGGCCCTGCGCCGCCGGGGCCTGCGGGTGCCCGCCGACGTCAGCGTGGTCGGGTTCGACGACCTCCCCGAGGCCCGATGGTCCTCGCCGCCGCTGACCACCGTGCGCCAGCCGCTGGCGGAGATGGGCCGCCTGGCGGTCCGCACCGTCCACCGCCTCATGCGCGGCGAGTCGATCGAGAGTCCGCGCATCGAACTGGCCACCGAACTCGTCGTCCGCGACAGCACCGCCCCGCCGCCCGCCTCGGTCTGAGACCGGCCTACGGCCTCACCGCGGCCGGGCCCCTCGGGAGGGCGGTGGCGCCTGCCTGGACCTATGCGGCCCATGGCGGTCCGCCGCGCGCCCGACCCCCGAGGCGCGGACCGATGCTCGGCCGCTCACCCGCCCGCCCGCCTACCGGTCCGGTCGCCGCTCACCCGCCCGCCCTTGCGGGCACCACGCCCGCGCCCCCGCACCAGGGCCGGGAGAAACCGTGAGGGACCGTTGACAGGGCGCCGCCGCCTGCTTATGTTGCCTTTACATTCCGGAAACTTTCGGAAAATCCCCCATAGCGGTCAAGGAGACCCGTGTGACGACCGTCCGCCGCCGCAGACCGGGCCGACTGCTCGCCCTCCTGCTCACCTCCACCGTCGCCCTCACCCTCTGCGCCGCACCGCCCGCGCAGGCCGCCGGCGCCACCGCCGCCGCGAAGCCCGGCCGCACCGGGCCCGCCACCCCCGACATCGTGGACTCCACCCCGGGCGGCGGCCAGGCCCTCGCCCTCACCTTCGACGACGGCCCCGACCCGCGCAACACCCCCCGGCTGCTGGAGGTCCTGCGCGAGCACCGCGTCAAGGCCGTCTTCTGCCTCTGGGGAGAACACGTCCGCCAACACCCCGACCTGGTGCGGCGCATCGCCCGTGACGGGCACACGCTGTGCAACCACACCATGCGCCACGACGACATGAGCACCTGGTCGGCCGCCGACATCCGCGCCGACCTGCGCGCCACCAACGCGGCCATCCGCGACGCCGTCCCCCGCGCCCGCATCCCCTACTTCCGCGCCCCCTACGGCGCGTGGGGCCAGACCCCGCAGGTCGCCGCCGACATGGGCATGCAGCCGCTCGGCTGGCGCCTGGCCGTCGAGGACTGGGAACCGCCCGGCACCGGCGAACTCGTCCGGCGCCTGGAAGAGGGGGCCGCACCCGGCGCGGTGGTCCTCCTGCACGACGGCGGCGGCGACCGGTCGCAGACGGTCGACGCCGTGGACCAGGTCATCCCCCGGCTCCAGGCCCAAGGCTGGCACTTCACCCGGCCCGCCCGGCGCGGCTGAGCCCCGGCCGAGGAGACACCGTGCCCCCCACACCGACCCCCGCCGCCGCACCCACCCCCGCCCCCGGCCGCACCGGCACCCGCGCCCTCACCCGTGCGCGGTGGGGCGTCGCCGCCGTCCTGCTGAGCGCCCTGCTCGTGCTCGGCGGCGCGGCCGCCACCGGACCCGGAGCCGGCCCCGCGGCAGCCGACGACGGCGGCCGCGGCGGCGCCTGGGTCGGCACCTGGGCGACCGTGCCCACCGCCACCCCGCCCACCGCCACCCCCGTGCTCCACGACGAGACCGTCCGCCAGGTCGTCCACACCAGCGTCGGCGGCGACCGCCTGCGCCTGCGGCTGACCAACGAGTTCGGCGACGCCCCGCTGCGCATCGGCGAGGTACGCGTGGCCCGCCGCGCCGGCGACGCCGGGACCGACATCGTCCCGGCGACCGACCGCGCGGTGACCTTCAGCGGGCAGACCGCCGTGACCGTGCCCGCCGGGGCGCCCCTGGTCAGCGATCCGGTGAAGTTCGACCTCCCGCCCCGCGCCGACCTGGTCGTCAGCGTCTACCTGCCCGAGGAGACCCCCGTCACGACCCTGCACGCCTTCTCCTACCAGGAGAACGAGGTCGCCCAGGGCAACGCCACCCGCGCCGCCTCGGTCGAGGCCACCGAGACCATGACGCAGTGGCACCTGCTCTCCGGGATCAGCGTGCGCACCCGCGGGCACGGGGCGGGCGCCGTCGTGGCCCTCGGCGACTCCATCACCGACGGCGCCGAGACGCGGGTCAACGCCAACAACCGCTGGCCCGACCTGCTCGCCGAGCGGCTGCGCCACACGGGCGTGCTCAACCTCGGCGTGGCCGGCAACCGGCTGCTGCACGACCCCAATCCGCCCGAGGGCGGCGACGCCGAGAACTACGCGGCGTTCTTCGGCGAGAGCGCGCTGCGCCGCTTCGACCGCGACGTGCTGGCCCAGCCCGGCGCCGAGCACGTCATCGTGCTGCTGGGGGTCAACGACCTCGGCCACCCCGGCACCACCGCGCCGGAGTCGGAGACGGTGAGCGCCGAGCAGATCATCGGCGCCCACCGCCAGATCATCGCCCGTGCGCACGCCGCCGGCCTGCGCGTCTACGGCGGCACCATCCTGCCGTTCAAGGGCGACACCCTCGGGTTCCACTCGGCGGAGAACGAGGCCAAGCGCCAGCGGGTCAACGACTGGATCCGCGGGAGCGGCGAATACGACGCGGTCATCGACTTCGACCGCGTCATGCGCGACCCCGCCGACCCCCTGCGGCTGCGCCCCGCCTACGACAGCGGCGACCACCTGCACCCCAACGACGCGGGCATGGCGGCGATGGCCGAGGCGGTGCCCGCGTCCCTGTTCCGCCCCGACCGGGGCAGGTAGCGGCCCGCCGCACCGGCCGGGACGCCCCGCCCGCGGCACGGCCTCCGACCGGACGCCCCGCCCGCACGGCACCCGGCCGGAACCGGACGCCGCGGTCCCCGCGTATCGGACCGGGCGCCGCTCCCAACAGCGGCCCCGGCGGGGACCGCGGCCCGCCCCTGCGCGCGTCCGCGCCGATCCCCCCCTGGCCGCTTTAGGCCACAGCGTCCGATCCTGTCCCCGCCCGTCCCTATCGTTGAGGCGCGGCGTCGCCACGCCGCATCGGGAGGGCCGGGTGTCCGCGGACACCCGGGTCGGGGGAGCACAGCGGGGTGTGCGATGACAGGGGACCTGTTCGGTACGGAGCCGTGGCCGCCGCAGCACGGGGTCGACGGGCGCGCGGCGGCCCGCTACGCGGCCACCATGGAGTTGGTCGACCGGGTGGTCGGCGCGCTGGCCACCCGGTCGAACTCCGCGCCGCCCGAATCGGCCGAGGCCCGGCGCGCCGGCGCGGCGCTGGACGAATGGGCCGCGGTCCGCGCCGGCCTCGGCCCCCAGGACGGTGCGGCGGTGGAGCGCGTCCGCGCCGCCGCGCTGGCCCTGCTGCGCGGTGAGGCCGGCCGACCGTGATCGACCCCAACCAGGACCGCTACCGCAGCGTCGACCGCACCCGGTACCAGTTGGACGAGAAGGAGAGCGACCAGCTCTACGCCGTGGTCAAGCGCGCGCACTTCGGGCACCTCGAACCCCAGGACCAGCCCTATGAGGTCACCGCCGGCGCGCAGGTCGGCGCGGGCAAGACCACCCTGATGGCGCGCGTGGTCGAGGCGTTCCGCGACAGGGGCGGGATCGCCCGCATCGACCTCGACTTCTGCAAGACCTTCCACCCCCTCTACGAGCGGCTGCTGGCCGAGGACCCCGAGACCGCGGGGGCCTACACCGGCAACGACGGCCGCATCTGGATGGAGCGGCTGCTGCGCGACGCCGCGGCGGAGGGCTACAACGCCCTCTTCGAGAGCGCCATGGCCAAGGAAAGGGACTTCGAGGGCGTCATCGACGTCTTCCGCTCCACCGACGACGAGCGGCGCGCCGCCGGCAAGAAGCCCTTCCTGGTGATAGCCCCGCTCCTTGTGGTGCACCCCGCCGTCAGCCGGCTCGGCCTGCTCACCCGCCTGGCCGTCCAAAGGGCCGACGGCCAGCCCGGCCTGCTGGTCGGCAGCGACTACCACGCCCGGAGCTACGCGGGGGTGCTGCGCGGTGCCGCGGCGATCGACGAGCGGCGTATCGCCCATCAGGTCTACGCCGTGCGCCGCGACGGCGAAGTCCTCTACAGCAACAGCCTGGGCCCCGACGGCCGGTGGCTCGGCCGCGCGGCGGCGGTCGAGGCCGTGGCCCGGCGCGAGGAGCGGCTGAGCCTGAACGAGAGCACCGCCTTCCGCAACCAGTTCCTGTGGACGGCGCACGAGCTGGGCTCGGCCGGCCGGGACGCGCTGATGGAGGTCTACGAGCTCGCCCGCCCCGCGCTCCATCCCGCCGTGGCCGCCCAGCCGTTCTTCGGTGAGCGCCCGGCGGGCCTGGACCTGCCGCACCCGCCGGGGCTGCGCCCCGGCGGCCCGGGCCTGCCCGGCACCGCACCCCGGCGCAGGGAGCCGGGGCACGGACCCGACGACGGACGGAAGGGGCTCCGATGACCGGCGGCCACGACAACCACCCGACACCCCCCGCCCCCGGCGGTGACACCGCCGGCGACTACCGCCGCGTCTACTCCGCCGCCGCGCGCATGCTGTGGCTGCAGGGCACCCCGGCGTGGCGCGAGCCCGGCCCGTGGCCGGCCGACCGCCGCGCCGCGTGGTCGCGGCTGGCCGACCTCCTCGGCCAGGACCCCCACCCCGCCGCCCCCGGCGCGCCCGCCGCCCCGGCGCGCCACATGATCGCCGCGGTCAACGGCCACCGCCCCGGCACCGCCCCCGTGACCTTCGGCGCGGCCGTGGAGTCGTGGCGGGCCCTCCTGCGCGCCGAGGCCGCCCGGCCCCCGGGGGAGCCGCACGGTGCGGCGGCCGCCGTCTCCGCGGGGTGGCTGCTGGTCGCGGTCTCCCTGCTGGACGAGCTGGCCCACCGCCTCGCGCCCGGCCGCCCCGCCCACACCGTCGCCCCCGAGGGGGCCGTACTGGCCGCCGCGCTGCACGAGAACGCCGACGCGCTGCGGGCCGCCGCACGCGGCACCGGCATCCCCGCGCCCGTGCCCGCGGTCCGCGAGGTCGCGCAGATCGCCGACGGTCCCGGACCGGTGGGCGAGCGGGCCGACCTCGCCGAGCACCACCCCCGGCTGCGGGCCGCGGCCCGCGCCGCCGCCGAGACCGTGCCCACCCGCGCGGAGCTGCGCGCCGCCGGCGACTTCTCCGTACCGCGCCCCGTCGCCGACGCCGCCCAGGACCTTCTCGCGGTCCTCGCCGATCCGCGCCGCCCCGCCTGGCGGGAGGCCCACGACACCCTCGACCCGGCCCGGCACCTGGTCGCCGCCCCGCGGTGGGAGGGCACCGAGGCCCGGCCGGTCGGGTTCGCCGAGCGCGCCGCCGAACTGCGCGCCGCGTCCGACGGCGAAGCGGGACCGCGCCCATGGGCGGGGGACCCCGACTTCGGCCCCGAGCCCGGCGAGCGCATCGCGGTGCTGACCCCGGCCCGCGCCGCCGTGCTCGCGGCCGCGCTCGACGAACTGGCCGCGCGGCTGCGGCCGGGCCGCGTCGTGGGCACCGTCCACGTCGACGGCCTGCACGCGGGGCGGTTCCTCGTCCACGAGTTCGGCGCCGCCCTGCGCGCGCTCTACCCGCTGGCGCCATGACGGCCGAATCCGCGGAACCCGTCCGGCGCCGGATCCTTGTGGTGTCGGACATGAGCGGCCGCCGACCGGGCGGCGGCGGCATGACCGTCCTCAACCAGCGCCTCACCGAGGCCCTCGCCCTGCACCACGACGTCACGCTGCTCACCGTCGGCCCGGCCGACCCCCACGGACGGGCCCGCGTGGTGGAGCTGCCCGCGTTGCCGGGGATCCCGGCGCGCGCAAGCCTCTTCAACGGCATCCGGACGCACCGTCCCGAGGACTTCGGACTGGAGGGTCCGATGGACATCGTCGTGGGCCACTCGCGGTTCTCCGGGTTCTCGGCGCTGGAGGCCGTGCGGCGGTGGTACGGCGGACGCGCCCGCCTGGCGCACTTCCTGCACACCACGCCCGAGCGCTACGCCGAGATCAAGGGCGTGCCCCGGCAGGGGCAGCGCCACGCGCAGATGGAGCGGGGGGTCCTGCGCGCCGCCCACATCGCCGTGGGCATCGGCGAGATCTTGACCGAGGAGGCGGCCCGGCTGATGGCGGCCCACCCCGCCGCCCAGCGGCCGCACCTGCACGAGGCGGTGCCGGGCGCCGACCTCGCGGCGCCGGGGCGGCGGCCCACGCCGGGCATGACGCTGGGCCTGCTGCTGTCGGGGCGCGCGGGCGACACCCTCAAGGGCGCCCGGGTGGTCGCGGCGGCGGTTCGGATGCTGCGCGACGACGGGCTGGACGTGCGGCTGCGCCTGCTCGGCGCGCCGGCCGGCGAGGTGGACGAACTCCAGCGCGAACTGGAGGCCGTCGGGGGCGGCCCGCCCGCCATCACCGTGCTGCCCTTCAGCACCGACGACAACGTCCTCCGAAACGAACTCCTGGCGGCCGACGCGGTCGTGATGCCCTCCGAGCACGAGGCGTTCGGCATGGCGCCCCTGGACGGTCTGGGGGTCGCGACGCCGGTCCTGGTCAACGAGGACAGCGGGATCGCGCGGCTGCTGCGCGACACCCGGCGGATGCCCGAGGGCGTCGGAGACCTGTTCGTCGTGCCCGACCTCGGCCTGGGAGAGGAGCGCCCCCAGGCCTGGGCGCAGGGCGTTCTGCGGCTGTTCCGCCGGCTGCCGGAGTTCCGCGAGGCGGCGGGCCGCACCCAGCACCGGCTCGCGGCGTTCACGTGGGAGCACATGGGACAGGCGTTCGTGGCGGCGGCCATGGCGGCGCCGCCGCGCTGGAGCACGGCGCCCGGCGAGGCGCGCCGCCACACCGTCCAGGGGCCCCACGGCACCCTGCTGGCGGGCCGCGCGGCGGACGGCGCCGGCGCGGTGCCCGAACGGGCCGCGGGACCGGACTTCCCGGGCTCGGTGGCCGACGCCGTCCGCCGCGGCCACTCCGCCGTGCGGCACCCGCGCTCCGCCGGCCTGCGCGGACGGCCGGTGAACAAGCCGCCCAGGCAGGCCTAGGGCGCGGTCCACGGGGCGTCCGCTCCCGCCCGCGCGGGCGGGACGGGGCGTCAGCCGCGGGCGGGGCGGCCGTAGGTCATGCGGCGCAGGAACCACTCGGCCGGGCCCTGGCGGAAGCCGGCGCGGCGCAGCATGTCGCAGATCACGACCGTGGCCAGCCACACCCCCACGCCCAGTGCCACGGCCTGGGCGTCGCCGAGGCCGGGGGCGACGTTCAGCGCGTAGGGCGGGATGAGGGCCGCCCACACCACCGACTGGAGGAGGTAGGCGGTCATGGAGCGCCGGCCGGTGGCGGCGAGCGCGGCCGTGACCGGTCCGCGCCGCCGGCCGAGGCGCGGCGCCACCAGGGCGATCGCGGCGGCGTAGCCGAACCCGCCGGCGTAGCCGGTGAGCAGGTGCACCCAGAAGACCGCCGTGGCGGCCACCGGGCCCACGCTCCACACCTCGACGTTGACGAGGGCCTGCGGGATCCCGCCGAGCACCGCCAGGCCGATTCCGCCGGCGGCGATCCGCACCAGCAGGGCGCGGTGGCGGCCGGGCGCCTCCAGCAGCCGGCGGCGCTCCGCCCAGACGCCCATGAGGAACGGGAACACCGAGATGGCGATCATCAGCGGCCAGAACACGGGCAGGGTCATCAGCCGGAACAGGACGTCCAGCAGGGGCCCGGGGTTCTGCCCGCCCGTCGGCTCCTGGGCGGCGCCGAACACCAGGTTCTGCGCGGCGGAATAGGCCAGGGTGCCCGCCGCCATCCAGGCGAAGGCGTGGGTGAGCAGGCGGCGGTCGGTGAAGCGCAGCATCGCGACGAAGGCGAGCGCGATGAGGCCGTAGACCGAGATGATGTCGCCGTAGAACAGCAGCGCCGTGTGGGCGACGCCGATGACCACCAGCCAGCGGCCGCGGCGCCGCAGCAGGCGGCGGACCCATGGCCAGGGCCGCCCCTCGTCGGTGCGGCGGCGGTGGATCTGGGCGAGGCCGTAGCCGAAGAGGGCCGCGAACATCGGGTAGCCGCGGTTCTCGGCGAACAGGGCCATCACGGCGGTCGCGACGACGTCGAGCGTGCCGTCGAGGGTGAAGCCGCCCGCGCCGGTGGCCACGCGGAACAGGTGCGCGTGCACGGTGGCGATGACCAGCAGCATGAAGCCGCGCGCGAGGTCGGGGGCGAGGTCGCGCCGCGCCGGCGGGAGCGGGGCGGGCGGTGCGGTGGGCGGGGTGCCGGCGGCGGTGCTCGGCACGCGGCCGGCGCCGGACACCGGGTCGCCGGGAGGCTGCCGCATTGCGGGCGCGGAGTGGGGCGGGGCGTCGTCGGACATGCGGGGACCACCTCAATAAGCTACGGAAGCGTATCTAATGTGGGAGCGACCAATATAGACACGATTGCGTGGCTTAAGGCGGTGTGGGCGTGAACGACCGGAAGCGGACAGCCGGTGCCGACGCGGACGCCGGCGTCGCGCTTCCCCGCGCCCGCGCCCGCCGCCGCTGAGGGGCGCGGACCCCGGTGTGGCCGGGCTCTCCGGGGCCAGCCAAGCGGGCGGACGGTAGTTCCGCGCCGGTCGGGGTAGCCGCGCGACCCACGGACGACGGGAACAGTGGAGGTTTGATGGACACCGGCGAGCCGAAGAACGTCTTCGTCGTGGGACTGGACGCCAAGAACCGCGAGACCCTGGAGCACGTGCCCGACGCGGCGCGGCTGCGGTTCCACGGGCTGCTGGAGCCCGAGGAGCTGCAGGAGGGCGAGGTGGACATCGAGGCGCTGCTGGACAAGGCGCGGGCGCAGCTGGACGGCTTCGACGGCGACATCGACGCGATCGTGGGCTACTGGGACTTCCCGGTCAGCATGATCGTGCCGATCCTCACCTCCGAGTACGGCCTGCCCGGCACCAGTGCGAGCACAAGTACTGGAGCCGCCTGGAGCAGAGCAAGGTGACTCCGAGCTGCCGCGCTTCGCGCTGGTGGACCTGGAGGGCGACGCCCGCCCGCCCGAGGGGCTGGAGTTCCCCATGTGGCTCAAGCCGGTGAAGTCGTTCTCCTCCGACCTGGCCTTCCGCGTCGAGGACGAGAAGGAGTTCACCGAGGCGGTGGACCGGATCCGCGAGGGCATCGGCCGTATCGGCCGGCCCTTCGAGCGGATCCTGGCCCGGTTGGACCTGCCGCCCGAGGTGGCCGAGGCCGGCGGGCAGGCGTGCCTGGCCGAGGAGGCGCTGCAGGGCGTCCAGGTGGCGGTCGAGGGCTACGTGCACAACGGCGAGGTGGTCGTCTACGGGGCGCTGGACTCCGTCGACTACCCCGGCAGCCCCGTGTTCCTGCGCCACCAGTACCCCTCGGTGCTGGGCCAGGACGTGGTGGCCCGGCTGGACGACATCTCCCGCCGCGTCATCGCCCAGGTGGGCCTGGACTCCGCCACCTACAGCATCGAGTACTTCTACGACCCGCTGACCGGCGACATCAACCTGCTGGAGATCAACACCCGGCACTCCCAGTCCCACGCCGAGCTGTTCGAGTACGTCGACGGCCTGCCCAACCACGACTTCATGGTCAGCCTGGGCCTGGGCCGCGAGCCCCGGATGCCGGAGAACCGGGGCCGCTACCCCCTGGCCGCCAAGTGGTACTACCGGCGGTTCACCGACGCCCGCGTGGTGTCGGTGCCCGGCCGGGAGGAGATCGACCGGCTCACCTCCGAGATCCCCGGCCTGAAGATCAAGGTCGTGCCCCGGCCCGGCCAGCGCCTGTCGGACATGATCGACCAGGACAGCTACAGCTTCGAGCTGGCGCACATCTTCATCGGGGCCGAGGACGAGACCGCGCTGCGCGCCAAGTACGAGCGGTGCGTGGAGGGCCTGACCTACGAGTTCGACGACATCGAGGCGCCCGAGAGCTGAGCGGCCCCGCACCGATCCCCCGAGCCGACCCGACCCCCGAGCCGAGAGGGAGGACCACGGCCTTATGCGCGAGGTCACCGCGCTGCCGCACGCCATCAAGGAAGAGGAGCACGTCTGGATCCCGATGCCCGACGGCGTCCGGCTGTCGGCCCGCATCTGGCGGCCCGCCACGGCCGAGGAGGAGCCGGTGCCCGGGGTCCTGGAGTACATCCCCTACCGCAAACGCGACCTCACCTCCGTGCGCGACTCCATCCACCACCCCTACATCGCCGGGCACGGCTACGCGTGCGTGCGCGTGGACCTGCGCGGCACCGGCGACTCCGAGGGCGTGCTCGTCGACGAGTACGTCGAGCAGGAGCAGGCCGACGCCGAGGCGGTCATCGACTGGGTCGCCGCCCAGCCCTGGTGCGACGGCGGCGTGGGCATGATGGGGATCTCCTGGGGCGCGTTCAGCGCCCTCCAGGTCGCCGCCCGGCGGCCCGAGCACCTCAAGGCGATCGTCATCGCGTCCTTCACCGACGACCGGTTCGCCGACGACATGCACTACATGGGCGGCTGCCTGCTGTCGGACAACCTCGCCGAGGCCGGCACCATGTTCGCCCACGGCACCTGCCCGCCCGACCCCGAGGTCGTGGGGGAGCGCTGGCGCGAGATGTGGACCGAGCGGCTGGAGGGCACCCGGCCCTGGGTGCTGCGCTGGCTGGACCACCAGCGGCGCGACGACTACTGGCGGCACGCCTCGGTCTGCCAGGACTACTCGGCGGTGGCCTGCCCGGTGCTGGCCTCCAGCGGCTGGGCCGACGGCTACTCCAACGCGGTCACCCGGCTGCTGGCCCGCCTGGACGTCCCGCGCAAGGGGCTCATCGGGCCCTGGTCGCACAAGTTCCCGCACCTGGGCGAGCCCGGCCCGGCCATCGGCTACCTCCAGGAGGTGGTGCGCTGGTGGGACCACTGGCTCAAGGGCGTGGACAACGGGGTGATGGACGGCCCCGTGCTGCGCGCCTGGATGCAGGACAGCGTGCCCCCCTCAACCTCCTACGAGGAGCGGCCGGGCCGCTGGGTCGGCGAGCCGGAGCTGCCCTCGCCCAACGTGGACGTGCGCGCCTACCCCCTCAGCGAGAACCGCATCGAGCCGCCGGGCAGCCGCCCGGCCGACGCCGGCGCCGACTCCGGCGGGGGGCTCACCGTGCGCTCGCCGCTGTCGGTGGGCCAGTTCGCCGGCAAGTGGGCCTCCTACAACGCCCCGCCCGACCTGCCCTACGACCAGCGCGAGGAGGACGGCGGCTCGCTGGTGTTCAACACCCCCGTGCTGCGCGAGCGCACCGAGATCCTGGGCGCCCCGGTGGTGGAGCTGTCGGTGTCGGCCGACCGGCCGGTGGCCATGGTCGCCGCGCGGCTCTCCGACGTGGCCCCCGACGGCCGCGCCACGCGGGTGACCTACGGCCTGCTCAACCTCACCCACCGCGACAGCCACGACCACCCCGAGCCGCTGGAGCCCGGCCGCCGCTACCGGGTGCGGGTGCAGCTCAACGGGGTGGCGCAGGCGTTCCCGGCCGGCCACCGGATCCGGCTGTCGCTGTCCAGCTCCTACTGGCCCCTGGCCTGGCCGCCGCCCGAGCCCGCGCTGCTGACCGTCTACCCCCGGGACAGCGCGCTGCTGCTGCCGGTGCGCCCGCTCGACGCCCCCGAGGGCACCGAGCCGGAGCCGTTCGGCGAACCGGAGGGCGCGCCGCGCGCGGCCACGACCCGGCTGGAGCCCGACGAGCACCGCTGGGAGGTCCGCCGCGACCTGGTGGACTACCGCTCCGCGCTGGAGATCGTCAAGGACAACGGCACGGTGCGGTTCGACGACGTCGGCATGGAGGTGGGCCGGCGCGCCTACGAGGAGTACGAGTCCTTCGCCGACGACTTCACCTCGGTGAGCGGGGAGTCCACCTGGACGATGCGGTTCGGGCGCGGCGACTGGCAGACCACCACCGTGACCCGCACGGTGCTGTCGTGCACCGCCGAGGAGTTCCTGGTGCACGCCACCCTGGACGCCTACGAGGGCGACCGCCGGGTGTTCTCCCGAGAGTGGTCCGAGACCCGACCGCGCGACCTGCTGTGAGGGGCGGGGGGCGGGCGCCGGGCGCGCCCGCCCCGCGCGCCGCCCCGGCCCGCCGCGCGGGCTACTCCTCGGCGTCCTCCTCCTCGCCCTCGAAGAGGTCGCCGACCTCGTCGACGATCTCGGCGGCGGCGTAGCCGGCCGCCAAGCCGCCCGCCGCGCCCAGCGCCAGCCCGGCCACCCCGCCGAGCCCGCCGCCGTGGTCGTCGTCGTGGCCGGGGTGGTAGCCGCCGTGCCCGTGGCCCGAGTAGCCGCCGAACAGCGCGCGGTGGCGGTCCAGCGCGTGGTCGATCCAGGAGGCCGCCACCTCGGTCCAGTCCAGCCGGTCGGCGTCGCGGTGCTCCACGCGGAACAGCCCGTAGAGGTCGCCGCCCGGGGTGAACATGCCGCCGCGCCGGTCGAACTCCACCACCACGTCCATGCCGTGGGGGTCGGCGACGAAGGTCAGCTCGACCTCGCCGATCTCGTGGGCGTAGTGCGGCGCCGGGTGGAACTCGATCTCCTGGAACAGGGGGAACTCCTGGCGGGTGCCGGCCAGGTGCCCGGTCTCGATGTCGGTGCGCTTGAGGGTGAACCCGAGCCGGGCGAACGCGTCCAGCACCCGCTCCTGCGCCGCCAGGGGGTGGATCCGCACCGGGTCGAGGTCGCCCTTGTCGGGGGCGCGCTCGATCACCACCTCGGTGCGCAGGCCCAGCACCGCGCCCGGCAGCGGGCCGTGCGCGGTGTCGGTGATGGGCGCCTGCCAGGGCACCGGGTAGCGGAACGGCAGCGAGCGCCGCTCGCCCGGCGCCAGGGTGAGGGGGCCGATCACCGGGACCCGGGCGAACTCCGCGCCCGCGGCCTGCTCGCCCTCGTCCGACTCCAGTTCCACGCGGGCGGCCAGCGCCACGGCGATCTCGTCGATGCGGGCCTCGACCTCACCGCCGGTCAGCTCGACGTGGCCCTCCAGCAGCGCGCCGGGGCGGGTGCCGTATCCGGTGAGCACCGTGTCGACACTGGGGCCGCCCACGCCGAAGGCCGCGAGAAAACGTTTGAAGCCCATCCTGACCTTTCCAAGGGGAGGACGCGCCCGCGTGCCGCCCCGCTCCAGCCGGGGCGGCGGCGCGTCCGTCGTCATCCGCGCCAACGGCACGCCGGCCCGCGCGGTTCCGCACCCGATGTTTCGGCCGGCGGCGGGCTGCGGTCCGACCCGCCCCTAACCGGCGCGGCCCGGATGCGCCGCGTCGCGCGGGGGCACGCCCCCCCACCCCCGCCGGCCCGCGACGGGGGCGGGCGCGGCGCAGGTGGCGGCGGGCGGGCGGTGCCGCGCGCCCGTGGAGCGGGGCCGCCGGGGGTGCCGGGGGCCGGTCCCCGGCGGGAGCCGGACGCGCGAAACGTTGTGACCACCGCCACAGTGGACGGGCGCCGGCGGGCCGGCGGGCGTTGTCGTAGCCGGGCGGTAGTCTGCTCGCGCTTTCAAGCCGAACCGCCAGAACCCCGCCCCCTCTCCCGGGTGCCCGTCCCCCCGAGGAACCCCATGCCCGACACCGCCGACACCCCCGGCGCCGCCGACACCCCCGAGTCCCCCGACGCGCCCGCCGCCGCACCGCGCGCCCTCGCCTTCCGCACGGAGCGCCGCCCCTTCGGCGGCGGGGAGTGGCACGCCTACCGGACGCTGACCCTCCGCTTCGAGCCGGGCGAGCCCGTGGCGCTCGCCCAGCTCTCCTGGCGCGACATCGGCGGCGCCGACGCGGTGGTCTCCTTCGCGCCCGACATGTCCGCCTTCCTCGGCGTGCGCACCGCCGCCGGCGGCACGCCCGAGGAGTGGCGCGGCCACGCCGTGGAGCCGGCCGTCGACCCCGAGCCGCAGCGGTTCGCCGTCACCACCGGGGGATCCGACGGCGAGGAGCTGGCGCTGCTCGTGGCCGACGGCGGCGCCACCCTGACCCGCCTGTCCTGGACGGACCGCGCCGGCGGCGGGGGCGCCGTCGCGCTGCGGACCGGCGGGCTGCCCGCCGGCGGCGAGGTCACCGGCAGCGTGCGCGAGGTCGCCGCCAGCGCCGAGTTCACCGAGGCCGGCGAGGTCGCCGAGTCCGTCCTGCACGTGCGCTCCGACAAGTGGCTGGCGCCGGAGCCCGGCCCCTGCTGGCTGCGCTTCACCATGGTCGAACCCGTGGTGGTCCGCTACTACACGCTGACCTCCGCCAACGACTTCGCCGAGCGCGACCCCCGCGAGTGGGTGCTCAGCGGCTCGGTCGACGGCGAGACCTGGACCGAGCTGGACACCCGCACCGACGAGGTGTTCCCCGACCGCCACCACCTCCGCGGCTTCGACATCACCGGCCCCGCGCGCGAGACCCCCTACCGCCACTTCCGGCTGCGCGTCCTGCGCAACGGCGGCGCCGACTGCACCCAGCTCGAGCGGGTGCGGTTCTTCTCCTCCGGCCCCCTCCACGAGTCCTTCGCCGGCCACCGCCACGCGCCGGGACGGGAACCCGAGCCCTACGGCGGGGTCGCCGCCCGCCCCTCCACCGAGCCGATCGTGCCCGCCTCCGGCCCCTTCCGCGGCTACGTGGAGCAGGGCCGCCGACCGCCCGCCGTCCTCTCCGACCCGTCCCGGCTGACCACCCCCGAGGACTGGCGCGCCTTCCTGTCCTCCTACAGCGCCGACATGCTGCGGGTGAGCGCCGACGACCTGATCGACGTCACCGACGACCAGCGCGCCGCCTCCTGGCTGGGGTTCGAGGGTGCCACCGAGGCCGAGCTGGCGGCGCTGGAGGAGCGGTTGGGCACCGCGCTGCCGCCCAGTTACCGCGCGTTCCTCGCCGCCTCCAACGGCTGGACCAACATCAGCGGGTTCACCTACGAGCTGCTGGGCGCCGCCGACGTCCACTGGCTGCACGAGCACCCGGACCAGCCTCTGGAGCCCGACTACGTGTTCGACGAAGACGGACTGAAGGGGCCGGCGCTCTTCATCTCCGGCGAGAGCGACGCCCAGTTCTGGCTGCTGGACGCCGGCGACGTCTCGCCCGACGGCGAGTGGGCCGCCTACATCTGGGCGAGCTGGTTCCCCGGCCTGAGCGACCGCTTCCGCTCCTTCGCCGACCTCGTGGTCGAGGAGCGCCGCGGCTGGGAGTCCCTTGAGGGCTCCTCGGGCAACCCGGTGCACCCCGAGGGCGCCGACGACCTCCTGCGCGAGGGCAACCGCGCCGCGCTGCGCGGCGACGTCCAGGGCGCGCTGGACGCCTACGAGAAGGCCGAGGACAAGGGCTCCGGCGCCGCCTCCTACCTGCGCGTCCTGCTGGAGGCGTTCACCGAGCCCCGCTTCAGCCACCACGACCTGCGCCACGTGCTGCACCGGGAGCACGTGGCCGCCGCCGTGGGCCCCGAGCGGCTGCGCGCCGAGGCCGTGCCGCTCTACCTCAACCGCAGCCGGTCCGACCTCAACGCCGCCACCCCGGCCGACGCCCGGCGGCACTGGGCCGCCCAGCTCGCCGAGATGCTGCCCGGCGTGCCGGTGCCCCAGGGCGACGCCCTGGACGACCCCGCCGTGGCGGACTGGCTGGCCGGGCGGGAACTCCCCGAGCCGCCCGAGTTCGAGGCGGCCCTGGCCGCCGCCCGCGCCCTGGCGGCCGAGGGCGACACCGACGCCGCCTGGGCCGCGATCGAGGCGGCGCTGCCCGCCTGGTACCCGGTCGAGGAGAACCGGATCGCCCCCGTGGTGCTGCTGGTCGACCCCGCCCTGCGCGAGGTGGTCACCCCGCGCCGGGCGCGGTCGGTGGTCTACACCCCGCGCGGCGCGGAGCGGACGGCCTAACGCCGGGCCGGCCGAGACCGGGCCGGGCGGGGTCCCGGCGGGGCGCGTCGCTCCGCCGGGGGCCTCCGCCGAACCTCCGCGCGCCGCCGCCGGCCCGTGCGCGGACCTGCGCGGTCACCCACTGCGACCGGACCACCGCGTTTCGCGGTCGCGGCCGCGGGTAGTCCGGCCGCGACCCATCGCGAACGGGACGCTCTCCGCCGCGCCCCCGACGCGGCCCGCACGCGCCCGGCCGGCCGGCCCCGCACCGGCCTCCCGGGCCGCCGGCCCCCCAGGAGCAGCGCATGGCCCCACCCCCGCCCCGGGAGCACCCCGCCAAAGCCGCCCGCACCGGCACCGCCCTCCGCGCCCGCCGCCTGCCCCGCCCCGGCGGGGCGGCCGTGGCGGCGGGCGCGCTGCTGTGGCTGGCCCAGCCGCTCTACCTGGCGGCCGAGGCCGTCACCGCAAGCCGCTTCACCGCGCCCTACTCCTTCCTCGACAACGCCATCAGCGACCTCGGGGCCACCTCGTGCACGCGGGTGGAGTACGCCCACGGCCCGGTGCCGGTGTGCTCGCCGTGGAGCCCGGTGATGAACACGGCGTTCGTCGTGCTGGGCCTGGCGCTGGCCGCCGGCGCGGTCCTCCTGGCCGCCCGGCTGCCCCGCGACCGCGCCGCGCGGGCGGCGGTGGCGCTGTGGGTGGCCGCCGGGCTGAGCGCCGTCGGCAGCGGGGTGTTCCCCCTGGACCGCGCGCCGGCCGCGCACACCCTCGCCTCCCTGCCGGTGTTCGTCGCCCAGCCGTGCGCGCTCATCACCACCGGCGTGGCGCTGCGCCGCCACCGGCGGCTGCTGGGCTGGTCCACCATCGCCGTGGGCGTGGTGTGCGTGGCGGGCACCGCCGTGTTCGCCGCCCGGGTGGACGTCGAGCACTTCAGCGGCCTGTTCGAGCGCCTGGCGCTGTGGCCGGGCCATCTGTGGGCGGTGGTGCTGGCGGTGGCGCTGCTGCGGTGGCGCCCGCCGGCGGCCGCGCGGCCCGGCGCGGCCGCGCGCTGAGGGGACGGCCGAGCGGGGCCGCGCCCCGGGCGCGGCCCCCGCCGTCACGACACCGTGTCGGTCAGCCCCAGTTCCTGGGCCACGATCGCGGCCTGCACCCGGCTGCGCAGGTTGAGCTTGCTCAGGATCCGGGCGACGTGGGTCTTGGCGGTGGTGTGGGCCACGCGCATCCGCGCGGCGATCTGGGTGTTGGACATCCCCCGCCCCAGGTAGGCCAGCACCTGCTGCTCGCGCGGGGTGAGCGCGTCGGCCTCCCAGCCCACCGAGATCGACCGGGCCGAGAACGTCCGGATCAGCTTGGTCGCCACCACCGGGGCGAGCACGCCCTCGCCCCGGTGCACCGAGCGCACCGACTCCACCAGCCGCTCGGGCTCGACGTCCTTGAGCAGGAACCCGTGGCAGCCGGCGCGCAGCGCGCCGAACACGTACTCGTCGTGGGCGAAGTTGGTCAGCATGAGCACCTTGGTCAGGTCGCAGATGCGGCGCGTCGCGGAGATGCCGTCCATGCGGGGCATCCGCACGTCCATCAGCACCACGTCGGGCCGCAGCTCCCGCGCCATCGCCACGGCCTCCGCGCCGTCGACGGCGCTCCCGACGACCTCGATGTCCTCGGCGTAGTGGTCGAGTATGAGCGCGAACCCGGTTCTGACGGCCGCTTCGTCATCGGTCAGGACCACTCGGATCGTCATGGGTGTTCTCCATCCGGCAGGTGTGCGTGAGCGGGCAGGGCCGGGACGCGGCGAAGGCCGCGCCCCCAGGGCGGGCGGCCGCGCGGACGCCGGGGGTAGGGGCGCCGCGCGGCCCGGCGGCGGCCGGCGGCCGCCGCGGCCTTACGGGTCCCCGGTGGTGCCCTGCTCCTCGACCGCCGCCAGCAGCCCGGCGAGGGTCGGATGGTCCTGGACGAGGGTGAGGGGCAGGCGGCGCCCGGACGCCTCCTGCAGGCGCTCCCGGAACTCCGCCGCCATGAGGGAGTCCATGCCCAGCTCCAGCAGGTCGTCGTGCGGACCGATCGGCCGGGCGGCGCGCAGGGTCTCGCGCGCCAGGGCCTCGGCGGTCTCGGCCAGCGACGCGGCCCGCGCGGTGCCCGCCGCGGCCGCGGGCGGCCGGGGCGCGGGCGGCGCGCCGGGCCGGGCGCCGCCCCCGGCCTCCGGCGCCGGGCGCCGGGGCGCGAACCAGTGGCGGGTGCGCTGGAAGGGGTAGGTCGGCAGCGCGGCGGGCCGGCGGTGCGCCCGGTGGTCGCGCTCCACCGCCCGCCAGTCGAGCGCGGCCCCGCGCACGTACAGCGCGGCCAGCGCCTCCAGCAGGGCGCGCCACTCGCCGCCGGGCCCGATCCCCGCCAGAACGGCGGCCGCGCCGGGCTCGGCCGTGCCGGGCTCGGCCGCGCCGGCCGGGGCCTCGGCCGGGCCGACCTCCACCACGACGGCGCCCTCGGCCGGAGCGGCGGCCGTCGAGGGCGGGGCGGCTCCGGCCAGGAGGGCGGCGGCCACCCCCTCGGGGTCCAGGGCGCCCGCCGCGCAGGCCGCCGCCCAGCGCCCCGCGCCGCCGCCCGTGCCGGGCTCCAGCGCCACGCCCCAGGAGCGCCACAGCTCCCACAGGGCGTAGCCCACCGCGAACAGCGCGAACTCGGCGAGCGGCGGGGCGGCCGCGCCGGGCGCGCCCCCGGCCAGGTCGGCCGCCGCCACCGGCGCCCCCGCCGCGCGGGTCCACGCGCGGGCGCACCGCTCCACGGACCCGGCGAACGCGGGGCTGGTGGCGAGGAGTTCGCCGCCCATGCCCGGGTAGGCGGTGGCGCCGGTGAAGCGGGCGGCGACGCGCGGCGCCGCCGCCCGCCGGACGAACCCGTGCGCGGCGCCGGGGCGGCCGTCCAGCCAGTCGGCCAGCCGGCCGGCCAGTTCGGCGTGGTCGGCGGCCGGCAGGCACAGCCGGTGGGCGAAGTGGGCGCGGCCGGTGGCGGCGGTGTGGCAGAGGTCCCCCAGCGGCGGCGGGTCCTCGGCGGTCCGCAGTTCGCGCAGGTGGCGCCGCGCGAGGTCGCGCAGTGCCGCCGCGCTCTTGGCCGACAGCGCCAGCGCGTGGCACGGCCGGTCGGGGCCCGCCGGCTCCGGCTCGGGCGCCGGCGGCGCCTCGCCCAGCACGATGTGGCAGTTGGTGCCGCCGAACCCGAAGGAGTTGACCCCGGCCACGCGCGGCCCCGGGGGCCAGGGGCGCGCCTGGGCGCACACCCGCCAGGGCGCCGCGTCCCAGGCGATGTGGGGGTCGGGCGTGCGGAAGGTGGGCGTGCCCGGCAGCGTGCCCGCGCGCATCGCCAGCAGCACCTTGATCAGCCCGCCGACCCCGGCGGCGGCCTCCATGTGCCCGACGTTGGCCTTGGCCGAGCCGACCGGCAGCGGGTCGGCGCGCCCGGCGAAGACCTCCGACAGCGTCGCGGCCTCGATCCGGTCGCCCAGCGCGGTGCCGGTGGCCTGCGCCTCCAGGTAGCCGACGTCTCCGGGCGCCAGCCCGGCGTCGGCCAGCGCGGCGCGGACGGCCGCCCGCTGCCCGGCGCCGTGCGGCACCGTCAGCCCGGCCCGGCGGCCGTCCTGGGAGACGGCCGAGCCCAGCACGACCCCGAGCACGGGGTCGCCGTCGCGGCGGGCGTCGGCGAGCCGCTTGAGCACCAGCACCCCGCAGCCCTCGGCGCGGCCGTAGCCGTCGGCGGCGGCGTCGAAGGGCTTGCACCGCCCGTCGGGGGCGAGCATGCCGGCGGCGGTGAGGCCGACGTGCTCGTGCGGGGTGACGATGCGGTTCACCCCGTCCGCCAGGGCGAGGTCGCACTCGCCGGAGCGCAGCGCGCCCACCGCCAGGTGCACGGCCACCGCCGAGGAGGAGCAGGCGGTGTCCACCGACAGGCTCGGCCCGGACAGGCCGAAGAGGTAGGACAGCCGGCCGCTGGCGGTGCTGGCGGTGGCGCCGCTGGCGAAGTACTCGTCGACCGCGCCCGGCCCCTGCGCGGCGGCGGCCTCGCGGTAGTCGCTGTTGCCGATGCCGACGTAGACGCCGGTGCGGGCGGGCAGGTCGGCGGGCGCCCGCCCGGAGTCCTCCACCGCCTCCCAGGCGACCTCCAGCAGCAGCCGGTGCTGGGGGTCCATGCGCGCCGCCTCGCGCGGGGCGATCTGGAAGAACTCGGCGTCGAAGTCGGCGAGGCCGCCGACGAACCCGCCGCGCGCCGGGGCGCGGACCCCGCGCTCGGCCAGGGCGCGGGGGTCCCACCGGTCGGCGGGCACCTCGCGGGTGGCGTCCCCGCCGCGCTCCAGCAGCCGCCAGAACGCGCGGGGGTCCTCGGCGCCGGGGAAGCGGCAGCCCATCCCGACCACGGCCACGGGCTCGCGCCCCCGGCGCAGGGCCGCCACCTCGGCCTCCAGTTCCTCGATCCGGGCCAGCGACCGCTCGAACAGGGCGTCGTAGGAGTCCATCGGCTCACCCATCGCTGCTCAGCCCAACCCCCAGCTTGGCCGCGAGCCGCCGGGCGGCGCCGCCCGCGCCGCCGTTGGCCCCGCCGCCCGCCGGTGCGCTCCCGGGTGCCGGGCCGCCGGCCGCCCCGACGACCTCGGCGAGGTGGTCGGCCAGGTCCGCCAGCGTGGGGTGGTCGTAGGCCAGCGTCAGGTCCAGCCGCAGGCCCAGCTTGCGCTGGACCCGGTTGCGCAGCTCGATCGAGGCGACGGAGTCCAGGCCCAGCGACGCGAACCCCTGGCCGGGGTCGATGTCCTCGTCCACGCCCAGCACCAGCGACAGCTCGCGGCGCAGGTGGTCGGCCAGCAGCCGGCGGCGCTCCTCGGGTGGCGCGGCGGCGACGTCCCACGCCGGGGCGCCGCCCTGCCCCGGCTCCTCGCGCGGCGGGCGCGCCAGCTCGCTGAGCAGCCGGGGCAGGGCGCCCTCCGCCCGGGCGCGCACGGCCCAGTCCACCCGCAGGACCGCGGCGGCGGCGTCCTCGGGCGGGGCGGCGAGCAGGTGCGCCAGCGCCGCCAGCGCGTCTGCGGGCGGCAGCCGGTACTCGCCGTGGCGGGCCGCCTTGGCGGCGTCCTCGGCGCGGGCGCTCATGCCGGCCTCCGCCCAGGAGCCCCACTGCACCGCCAGCGCGGGCACGCCCTCGGCGCGCAGCAGCGAGGCCAGCGCGTCCAGGTAGGCGTTGGCGGCGGCGTAGTTGGCCTGGCCGGGGGTGCCCAGCACGGCCGACACCGACGAGTACAGCACCAGGAAGTCCAGGCCGCGGCCGCCGAGGAGGCGGGTCAGGTGCCAGGCGCCCGCGGTCTTGGGCGCCATGGCGCGGGCGAACCTTTCGGGGGTCAGCTCGGTCAGGGCGCCGTCGTCGAGCACGCCGGCCAGGTG
The DNA here is from genome assembly GCF_013410565.1 of Streptomonospora nanhaiensis. Taxonomy (NCBI): domain Bacteria; kingdom Bacillati; phylum Actinomycetota; class Actinomycetes; order Streptosporangiales; family Nocardiopsidaceae; genus Streptomonospora; species Streptomonospora nanhaiensis. The sequence goes on along the minus strand of NZ_JACCFO010000001.1, from coordinate 1,687,871 downwards.
CGCCGCGCCCGCCACCGGCGGCAGCGCGGGGTCGGCGTCGAGGGCGGCCACCAGCGCGGCCGCCTGGCCGGGGTCGGCGACGTCGGCCTGGTGGGCCACCACGCGCGCACCGGCCGCCTCCAGCTCCGCCAGGACCGCGCGGGCCTGCGCGCCGGGCGCCCCGCGCCCGGCCAGCACCAGGTGGCGGGCGCCGCGCTCGACCAGGAACCGGGCCAGGCGCAGGCCCAGCCCGCCCAGGCCGCCGGTCACCAGGTAGGTGCCTTCGGGGCGCACCCGCACGGCCGCCGCGGGCCCCTCCGGCGGAGCGGCCACCAGGCGGGCCGCGTGCCGCACGCCCCCGCGCAGCGCCGTCCACGGCTCGGCGGGGCCGCCCGCGCGGGCCGCCGTGGCGAGTTCGGCGCCCGCCAGCGCGGCCGGGTCGGGGTCGGCGCCGGCCACCACGGTGCAGCGGGCGCCGCGCTCGCGGGCCGCCGCGCGCAGGGCCTCGCCCAGGCCGGCGTCGGCCAGCACCACCCAGCGCGTGCCGGCGGCCCCGCTGTCGGGGGTGAGCGGCAGGGGGCGCCACACCGTGCGGTGCAGCCACGCCCGCCAGGGCTCCGCGGCGCGGCCGATCATGGTGTGCCGCTCGGCCCGCTTGAGCACGATCCCGGTCAGCTCCACCAGGACGCGGCCGTCGGGCGCCGTCAGCCGGGCGTCGCCCACCAGGGTCTCCGGGGCCTCCGTGCCCGCCGGAACCGGGCGGATCCGCGCCGCGCACCGGACCTCCTCGCCCAGCGGCGCCCACGCCCGCAGCCGCTCCACCCCGGCCGGGACGTAGGTGCGGTGCCCGTGCTCGGCGGGGTAGGCCACCGTGAGGGCCAGGAACAGCGCCTCCAGCAGCACCGGGTGGGCGCGGTAGCGGCCCGTGCGGCCGCGGAGGGCCTGGGGCGCGGCGATCTCGGAGCGGGCGCCCAGGTCGGCGCGCCACAGCCGCCGGGTGGCGTGGAAGCTCGGCCCCAGGTCGATGGAGCGCGCCCGCTCGCCCGCGTAGATCACCTCCGGGTCGGCCGCGGTGCCCGGCTCCGCCTCGGGCAGGCCCGCCCACACCGGCTCGGGGGCGGGGTCGGCGCCAAGGGCGCGCAGGCGCGTGGAGAAGTGGTGCGTCCAGGGGGCGCCCGGCGCGGCGCCGGCCGGGCGGGAGTACACGCGCAGCGCCCGCGCGCCCGCCTCCTCGGCGGCGACCAGGGTCTGCACGGTGCGCGGGGCGCCGTCGGCGAAGTCCATGGCGCGGTGGATGACGGTGTCGGCGAGTTCGCCTCCGGGGCCGCCGAGCACCGCGCCGGCCGCGGCCAGGGCGATCTCCAGGAACGCCACCCCCGGCAGCACCACCGTGTCGAACACCCGGTGGTCGGCCAGCCAGGGCAAAGTGTCCGGCCCCACCACCGCCTCGAACCGCGCCTCGTCGCTGGCGGCGAGGTCGATCCGGGCGCCCAGCAGGGGGTGGGCGCCCCGGTCGGGCGCGGGCCGCGCGCCGCGCGGCGGGGGGTCGATCCAGTGCCGGACCGCCCGCCAGGGGTAGGTGGGCAGGCCGACGCGGCGGCGGGTGCCGGGCGGGTGCAGCGCCGACCAGTCGATGTCGCGGCCGGCGCCGTAGAGCTCGGCGACCGCGCCGCAGAACCGCTCCCACTCGCCCCGGGGGTGCATGCAGGCCACGCGCGGCCCCGCGCCGGCGTCCCCGGTTCCGGCGGTGCCGGACTCGGCGGCCAGCAGCGGGAGCAGGCTGGGCCGCCCCGACAGCTCGACGTAGGTGCCGCAGCCCAGCCGCCGCAGCGCCGCCAGCCCGGCGGCGAAGCGCACGGGCTCGCGGGTGTGGCGCACCCAGTACTCCGGGGTGGCGACCTCGGCGCCCACGCGCTCGCCGGTGACGTTGGAGACCACCGGCAGGCGGGGGCGGAGAACGCGACCCCGGCGGCGGCCTCGGCGAACTCCGCCAGCATCGGTTCCATCATGGGGGAGTGGAAGGCGTGGGAGACCGCCAGCGGCGAGGTCCGGACCCCTCGCTCGCGCAGGGCCGCGCACACGCGCTCCACGGCCGGGCCCGGCCCGGAGACCACGGTGGAGCGCGCCCCGTTGACGGCGGCCACGGCCACCGCGCCGCCCTCGGCCGCCGCCAGCGGCGCCACCGCGTCCTCGCCGGCCATCACCGCCGCCATGCGCCCGCGCGGCAGCGCCGCCATCAACCGGGCGCGGGTGGTGACCAGCCGTGCGGCGTCGGCCGGGGAGAACACCCCGGCCACGCAGGCGGCGGTGTACTCGCCGAGGCTGTGGCCCAGCACCGCGTCGGGCTCCACCCCCAGCGCCGCCCAGGCGCGGGCCAGGGCGTACTCCACGGCGAACACCGCGGGCTGGGCCCAGCCGGTGCCGTCGAGGCGGTCGCCCTCGGCGGTGAAGAGGACGTCCAGCAGCGGCTCGGGCAGGTGCGGGTCCAGCAGCGCGGCGCACTCCTCCAGGGCCGCGCGGAACGCGGGCAGGCGGCGGTGCAGCTCCCGGCCCATCCCCGCGTAGTGCGAGCCCTGCCCGCCGAAGAGGAACGCGGTGGCGCCGGCCGGGGCGGGCGGGGCGCCGGCGGCGTCGGCCGCGCGGCGCAGCCGCTCGGCGGCCTCGGCGGGCGAGCCGGCGACCACGGCCAGCCGGTGCTCGAAGTGGCGCCGCCCGGTGGCGGCGGTGGCCGCCGCGTCGGCGAGGTCCAGGCCGGGCCGCGCGGCGAGGTGGTCGGCGTGGCGCCGGGCCAGGTCGGCCAGCGCCTCCGGTGTGCGGGCGCTGACCGGCAGCACGTGCGGACCCGCGCCGGCCTCCGGCGCCCGCCGCGCCGCGGGCGGCGCCTCCTCCAGCACCACGTGGCAGTTGGTGCCGCCCATGCCGAACGAGCTGACCCCGGCCCGGCGCGGCGTCTGGCCGGCGGGCCAGTCCAGGGTGGCGGTGTTGACGTGGAACGGCCCCGAGGCGAAGTCGATCGCCGGGTTGGGGCGCTCCAGGTGGAGGGTGGGCGGGATCGCGCCGTGGCGCAGCGCCAGGACGGCCTTGATCAGACCGGCGACTCCGGCGGCCTCGTCCAGGTGCCCGATATTGGACTTCACCGAGCCCACGGCGCACCGCCCGGCCCCCTCGGGCCGGGCGCCCGCGCGCGCGAACGCCTCGGTCAGCGCGGCGATCTCGATGGGGTCGCCCAGCTGGGTGCCGGTGCCGTGGGCCTCGACGTAGCCGACCGTGGCGGGGTCCACGCGCGCGGCGCGCAGCGCGCGTTCGACGACCTCGGCCTGGCGCTCGACGCTGGGGGCGGTGAACCCGACCTTGTCGGCGCCGTCGTTGTTGACCGCCGAGCCCCGGATGACCGCGTGGACGCGGTCGCCGTCGGCGAGCGCGTCGGCCAGCCGCTTGAGCAGCACCACGCCGCAGCCGCTGCCGAACAGGGTGCCCTGGGCGCTGGCGTCGAAGGGCCGGCAGCGCCCGTCGCGGGAGCGGATCATGCCGTCCTCGTACAGGTAGCCGGTGGCCTGGGGGACCGGGACGGACACCCCGCCGGCCAGCGCGGCGTCGCACTCGCCGCCGGCCAGGCTGCGGCACGCCTGGTGCACGGCCACCAGCGAGGTCGAGCACGCGGTCTGCACGTTCACGCTCGGCCCGGTCAGGCCGAGCTTGTAGGAGACCCGCGCGGCCAGGTAGTTGCGGTCGTTGCCCAGCTTCAACTGGAACTGGCGCAGGTCGGCCTCGGTGAGCGGGCCGCGCGCGGGGAACCCCTCGGCCGGGGCGACGTTGTTGAGCAGGTAGGTGCTCATGCCCGAGCCCGCGAACACCCCCACGGCCGCCGAGTCGCCCGCGCCGGGCACGTACCCGGCGTTCTCGCACGCCTCCCACGCGCACTGGAGGAAGAGGCGCTGCTGGGGGTCCATGGTGGCGGCCTCGCGCGCGCCGATCCCGAAGAACGCGGCGTCGAACAGCTCCACCCCGGGGATCACGGGCGCGGCGGGCACGTAGTCGGGGTGGCCGGCGAGGTCGGGGTCGGGCTGGTCGAGCTCGGCGCCGGTGAACCGGCTGACCGACTCGGTGCCCGCGACCAGGTTGGCCCAGAACTCCTCGGCGTCGGAGGCGCCGGGGAACCGCAGCGCCATGCCCACGACCGCCACGGCGTCGCCGTGCCCGCCGGAATCCGCCCCGGCCGAAGGCCGCGGCCCGGCGGCCGGGGCCGCCCTTTCGCCGCTGATCCGGCGGGCCAGCGCGCGGATGGTGGGGGTGCGGAAGACGTCGACCACCGACAGCTCGACCCCGAGCCGTTCGGCGATCCCCCGGCGCAGCTCCACCACGTGCGCCGAGGTCCCCCCGGCGTCGAAGAGGTTGTCCTCCACGCCGACCTCGCCGAGGTCAAGGATGTCGCGCCACAGCTCGGCCAGCACCCGCTCGGCCTCGGAGGCGGGCGGCAGCGCGGCGGTGTCCAGCAGCCGCGCCCGCGCGGTCGGCTCGGGCAGCCGGCGCCGGTCCTTCTTGCCGCTGGAGGTCAGCGGCAGCGCCGCCAGGGTCTCATAGCCCGTGGGCCGCAGCGCGCGCGGCAGCCGCTCGGCGGCGTGCCGGTGCAGCCGCCGGGGCAGGTCCGCCCCGGACCCGTCGCGCGGCACCACGTAGGCGACCAGCCGCTCGCGGCCGGCGGCGCCGCGCGCGGCGACCGCGGCCTCGGCCACGTCGGGGTGCTCCAGCAGCGCGGCCTCGACCTCGCCGGGCTCCACCCGGACCCCGTTGACCTTGATCTGGTCGTCGGCGCGGCCCAGGATCTCCAGCACGCCGCCCGGACCGATCCGCGCGAGGTCCCCGGTGCGGTAGAGCCGCCCGGTGCCGCCGGGGCCGGTGACGAACCGCTCCCGAGTGAGGTCGGGGCGGTTGACGTAGCCCGGCGACACCTGCGCGCCGCCGATGTACAGCTCGCCCTCGCGCCCTTCGGGCAGCGGGCGCAGGGCGTCGTCCAGGACGTGCACCGCGACGTTGTCGACCGGCCGCCCGGCGGGCACGTCGGCCGGCCAGGCCGCCGCGGGCGGCTCCAGGGTGTGGGCGGCGGCGTCCTGGAACTCGGTGGCGCCGTAGTGGTTGTGCAGCCGCGCCCCGGTGCGGGTGAACAGCTCGCGCAGCGCCGGGGTGACGCGCAGCCGCTCCCCGGTGGTGACGACCTCGCGCACGGCCAGCTCCACCGGCTGCTCGCCCACCGCCTCGGCGAACCGGGTGAGCGGGGTGACCGGCAGGAACAGCCGCTCGACGCGGTGGTCGGCGACGAAGCGGGCCAGGGCGAACGGGTCGCGCCGCACCGCGTCGTCGCAGATCACCAGCGTGCCGCCGAAGCACAGCGTCGAGAAGATCTCGTGCACGGAGAAGTCGAAGCTCACCGCGCAGAACTGGAGCGTCCGCAGCGCGCAGGAGCCCGGCCGGGTGCGGTCGTGCCAGTTCAGCAGGTTGGCCAGGGCCCGGTGGGTCATGGCCGCCCCCTTGGGCGCCCCCGTGGAGCCCGAGGTGAACAGCACGTAGGCGGGGGCGTCGGGGTCGGCGGGCGCCGCCGGCGCGGGGGCGGCGGCGTCCTCGGGCCCGGCGCCGGGCCGCACCGGCCGCAGGCCCAGGGGCGCGGCCGCCTCGGGGGCGTCGGTGACCAGCACCGCCATGCGGGCCTGGGCGGCGATGTGGCGGAAGCGCTCCTCGGGGTCGCCGGGATCGACGGGCACGTAGGCCGCGCCGGTCTTGAGCACGGCGATCATCGCGGCGATCATCGCCGGGCCGCGCGCGGTGCGGACGCCCACCAGGTGCCCGGGGCCGGCGCCGGCCGCGCGCAGCCGCGCGGCCACGGCATCGGCGTGCCGGTCCAGCTCGCGGTAGGTCGTCGCGGTCCCGCCGTGCACCAGGGCGGCGGCCCCGGGCGCGGCGGCGGCCCGGTGCTCGAACAGCCGGTGCAGCTCCAGCGCCGGCAGGCGGTCCAGCGGGTCGACGGTGCGGGTCACGCCGACACCTCCTGGCCGTCGTACTCCTCGGCGTCGGCCGGCCCCGGCGGCAGGGCCAGCGAGGGCAGCCCCACGCCGCCCAGCGCGGTGCGCAGGCCCAGTTGGAAGCGCGTGGTGGAGCCGGTGTCGCGCATGAGCGAGCTGATCTCGCGGCGCACCGTGCGGTCGGTGACGTTGAGCCGCTTGGCGATGGCGGCGTCGGTGAGCCCGCGGGCCAGGCACAGCAGCACCGCCGACCTGCGCTCGGTGGCCCGCGCGGGAGAGCCGCGCCGGGCGCCGCACCAGGCGAGTTCGAAGAAGCCCTTGGCGGTCCGCACGTCGTCGGAGTCGGTCGTGATCCACGCCCGACCGCGGTGATGTCCGGACGCCGGTGCGATGAAGGCGGCGCGGCGGTCGCCGATGGCCAGCCAGATGGGGGAGGCCGCCAGTTGGCGGACCTCGGTGGAGGGCGGCCACGCGGGCGCCGAGGCGCCGGTGCCGCCGCCCACGCAGGCGACGCGGCAGGAGGCGGGGCCGCCCGGGGCGGCCCGGCGGTCGCCGCGCGCGGCGGTCATCACCAGCCCGGGGACCCACTGCCAGGGGACGATCGCGGAGAAGTCCTTGGTGAAGGACGCGGCGAACCTCAGCAGTTCGCCGTAGGCGGGCTGGGAGGGGGTGGTGGCCCGCCAGGTCGGGTGCGTAGACGCGGTTCTGCGCATGGGGGTACCTCGTGTGCTCTAGGGGTGGTGCGGCACCGTGTTCCAGGCCGTGCCGCCGATGAGCAGGCGGTGGTGGGGGTGGCGGACCGGGGTCGCCGGGTCCGCCCGGCGGCCCTCCGCGCGGTGCGGTTCACGCGTGCGCGGCGGGCGGTGGCGGTGCGGGCGCGGGGGCCGGGCGCCCGCACGGCGCCCTCGGGTGAGCGGGGGAGTGCGGCCGGCGCAGCGGCCGCGGTGTCGGCGGTGGTCACAGCTCGTGCTCGTGTTCCTGGGCGAGGATGGCCGCCTGCACGCGGCTGCGCAGCCCGAGCTTGGACAGGATGCGGCTGACGTGGGTCTTGGCCGTGGCGTCGGCCATCTCCAGCCGCTCGGAGATCTCGTAGTTGGACAGCCCCTCGCCGATGCACCGGAGCACCTCGCGCTCGCGCCGGGTCAGGGAGTCCAGGCGGTGCGCCTCCTGGCGGGCGGCGCCCGCTCGGCGAAGGAGCGGATGAGCCGCCGGGTGACCGAGGGCGAGATCATGCCCTCGCCCCGGGCGACCGTGCGCACCGCCTGCAGCAGCGCGTCGCTGTCGGCGCTCTTGAGCAGGAACCCCGCGGCCCCGGCGTGCAGGGCGCCGAACACGTACTCGTCGAGGTCGAACGTCGTCATGATCAGCACGTCGGTGACCCCGGCCAGTTCGCGGGTGGCGGTGATGCCGTCCTTGCGCGGCATGCGGATGTCCATCACCAGCACGTCGGGCCGCAGGTCGCGGGCCAGCGCCACGGCCTCGTTGCCGTCGCCGGCCTCGGCCACCACGTCGATGTCGGGCGCGCCGTCGAGGATCAGGGACAGCCCCGTCCGCACGGCGACCTGGTCGTCGGCGATCACCACGCGGATCACAGCACCGCCTCCGTGGCCGCCTTGGCCGGGAGCACGGCGTGCACCCGCCAGTCGCCGGTGCCGGGGACCGGGCCGGCGCCGAAGCTGCCGCCCAGCACCTCGGCGCGCTCGCGCATGCCCGTCAGGCCCAGGCTGCCGCTGGGCAGCCGCGACACCGCGCTGCCGGTCATCGGGTTCTCGATCGTCAGCTCGATCTCGTCCTCCCGGTAGGTGACGCGCACGTGGGCGGGGCCGCCGCTGTGCTTGAGCGCGTTGGTCACCGACTCCTGCACGATCCGGAAGGCGGCCAGCTCCACGGCCGCGGGCAGCGGCCGGGGCTCGCCCTCGACGTGCAGGGTGGCCTCCTCGCCCAGGCTCTCGGCCAGGTCGTGGATGTCGCCCATGCGCCGGGGCACGGCCACCGGTTCCTCGTCGCGCTCGTCGCGCAGCACGTCGATCATGCCGCGCAGCTCGGCCAGGCCCTGGGTGCTGTCCTCGCGGATGGTGGTGAGCAGGCGGCGCCGGGTCTCGGCGTCGAGGTCGTCGCGCCAGCAGGGCGGTGGACTGCAGCACGATGATGCTCAGCCGGGTCGCCACGGAGTCGTGCAGCTCGCGCGCCATGCGGGTGCGCTCGGTGGCCACGGCGTTGCGCCGGTCCAGTTCGGCCAGCCGCGCGGTCTGCTCGGCGCGCACCCGGGCGTCCTCGGCGCGGTCGCGGTTCTGGCGCACCACCGCCGCGGTCACCACCGGGCTGACCAGCACGGCCGCGATGACCGCCATGAGGATGATGCTGCCGGCCAGGTGGCGCTGCATGGCGAAGACCACGCCGCCCATGACGATGCTCATGGTCGTGGTGACCATCAGCATCAGCTTGCCAGGTCGAGCGCGGGCCGTAGGTGCAGGCGGCGTAGATGTTGTCGGTGTAGATGAGGATGGTCGCCAGCGACGCGCCGATGACGATGTCGCTGACGAACCCGACCGTGCCGATGGCCAGGCCCAGCAGCGGCGCGCGGTAGCGCAGGGCCACCCCCACGCACACCAGCGCCAGCGTGCCGATCAGCAGCGGCGCGGGGTAGCCGTACTCGGTGGTGGCCCACGCCGTCGAGGCGTCGCGCGAGGCGTAGGCGCCGGAATGGAGCAGCACGAACCCTGCGGAGAAGACCGCGACGGCTATTACCACGGCTTTTGCGTCGCGCTTTCCCAGTACCTGCCACACCATGCGCACCATTGCATCACCCTCCGATGCCGCGGACATCCTTCTTTAAAAGGAGACGGCGTACATACTTCTATGTACGCCGGAGTTTACGCGACTGCGGGGCGAGCCATTTCCGGGCAGGTAAAGGCATTCTCATCGGTGGCATGCCATGCAGGCTAGCAGGGGAAATATGGCGCGGGCGGGCCATGTCCGGTTCAGGACACGCGCGTTGACCCGCTCGATAACGCGCTCCTACGTTGGGCATGCTTTCCGCATCCCGGCAATGCATGGTAGCAATGCGTGACTTCTTTGGCCGCCGCCGCGGCGGAATAGGTGAACCGTGATCAACGATATTCGAAAGCTATTTGTCCAGGTCTACCAGCTCGACGTGCGCCCCGAAGAGGTCGCCGCGGACGAGCCCTTGTTCGGTCTCAGTTCACGCTTCGGACTGGATTCCATGGACACTCTGCGTTTCATCTCCGAGCTGCACGAGCGCTACGGCTTGGACATCGCCTCGACCAACACCGACTCCTTCCGCACCCTCGCCCGCATCGTCGAGACGCTCGACGCCGACAGCGCGGCGCGCCAGGCCGTGCGCGAGCCGGTCGGCGAGGGCGACTGATGGCCGACCGCACCGGCGCGGCCCCGGGCGCCGACACCGCCGCGCCGCTCACCCCGTTCACCGCCGACCCCGCCCTGGCGGCCGCCCTGGCCCGCGCCGCCCGCGACCTGGCGGCCGCGGGGCACTCCCCCGAGGACGTCGCCGGCGGGCCGCCCCATCCCGTCACCGCCGCCCTGGCCGCGGCCCTGCCCCGGCCCGACCGCGAGCGCGGCTACCGGGTCGTCACCGGCCTGCTCGACGGCTTCGGCCCCGTGGGCCCCACCCCGCCGCACTGGAGCGGCCCTCAGGGGAGGAGGCCAACGCGCTCGACACCGGCCTGGCGCTCGTGGCCGCCGCCCTGGGCGACCTCTACGGCTGGGCCAACCAGCAGGGCGGGCGGCTGGTGCACAACATCTTGCCCATCCCCGGCCAGGAGCGGGCCCAGGTGGGCGCCAGCAGCACCACCACCCTCACCCGCCACACCGAGGACGCCTTCCACCCCCTGCGCCCCCACATCCTGCTCCTGGCGGCGCTGCGCAACCCCGACGGCGTGGGCAGCCTGGTCTCCAGCGTGCGCCGGGTCGGCCTCACCGACGCCCAGCGCGCCCAGCTGGAGCGGCCGCGCGTGGTCATCACCCCCGACGACTCCTACCGCCCGCCCGAGGACGCGGGGTCCTGGACGGCGGTCGCCGCCCCCGGCATCGCCACCGTGTGGGCCGCCCCCGACGGCCCGTGCCTGCGCTTCGACCCCGCCTACAGCCGGCTGCCCGACGACCCCGGGTTCGCCGACGCCTACGCCGCGCTGGAAAAGGGCCTGGAGATCCACGAGGAGGAGGTCCCGCTCCAGGCGGGCGACATCATCCTCATCGACAACGACGTGGCGGTGCACGGCCGCCGGCCCTTCCGCCCCCGCTACGACGGCACCGACCGCTGGCTCAAACGCGCCATCGTCCGGCTGGACCGGCCCCGGCCCGAGGCCGAGGCGCGGGAGAGCGGGTTCGGCCAGCGCGCCACCGGACCCCGGGCGCCGCGATGAGGGCCGACGACGTCCTGCCGCGCCCGCTGGCCGACTACCTCGCCCGGCCGCTCACCGCCCAGTTCCCCGGGCGCCGCCCCGGCCAGGCCCGCTTCGACGGGCCCGCCGGCACCCTGGTGCACGCGGCCGTGGCCGACGCGGTGGCCGGCTACCTGGCCGGCCCCGCGGTCTCCAACGACGGCGGCGCCTACCCCGCCGGCCGCCACTCCGACGCCCTGGCCGCGTGGGCGCGCGCGGCCGTGCGGCGGCTGCTGGGCGCGCCCGGCGGGCACGTCGTCTTCGGCCCCAACATGACCACGCTGACGGCCCTGTTCGTACGCGCCGCCGCCGAGCACGTGCGCCCGGGCGACGAGATCGTGTGCACCGAACTGGACCACGAGGCCAACGTGGCGCCCTGGCGCGCCATGGCGCGGCGCCGCGGGGCCGTGGTGCGCACCGCCCGGCTGGAGGAGGGCGCGCTGCCCGCCTCCGCGGTCGCCGACGTGCTCTCCGCGCGCACCCGCTGGGTGGCCGTGAGCGCGGCGTCCAACGCGCTCGGCGCAACCCCCGACCTCGCCGCCGTCTGCGCCGCCGCCCACCGGGTGGGCGCCCGCGTCTTCGTCGACGCCGTGCAGGCGGTGCCGCACCGCGCGGTCGACGCCGCCGCGTGGGGGGCCGACGCCGTCGTCGCCTCGGCCTACAAGTTCTACGGGCCGCACGCCGGCGTGCTGTGGATCGCCGACGAGGCGGCCGAGCCGCTGCGCCTGGCCGAGCAGCCGTCCTCGGCGGGCGACGACCTGCCCGGCCGCCTGGAGCCGGGCACGCTGGCCTTCGAGCAACTGCTGGGCACGGCCGTGGCCGCCGAGGTGCTGCTGGGCTGGGACCGGGCCGCCGTCGCCGAGCGCGAGGCCGCGCTGGCGCGCGACCTGGCGCAGGTCCTGGAGGCGGCCCCGGGCGTGCGCAGGCTGACCCCCGGCGGCGACCGCGTGCCCGTCGAGGTCTTCTTCCTGCCCGGGATGCCGGCCGCCGAGGCGGCCGAGGCGTTCGCCGAGCGCGGGGTCAGCCTCACCCACGGCCGCTTCTACGCCCCCGGCCCCCTGGGCGCGGTGGCCCCCGGCCTGCCGGCGGCGCTGCGCGCGGGCGTGGCCTGCTACACCACCGGCGAGGACGTGGCCGCGTTCGCCGGCGCCCTGAAGGAGGTGGCGGCCGATGCCCGCTGACGCCGCGGCCGGACCCGAGCGGTCCGGCCCCCCGCCCGGCGCCCGCGCCGCCGGCGCGCCCGCCGCACCCCAGGCACCCGTCCCGGGCTCCGGCCTGGACGGGCGCGTCGCGGTGGTCACCGGCGGCTCGCGCGGGATCGGGCGCGCCGTCTGCGCGGCCCTGGCCCGCCGGGGCGCCCGCGTGGTGGTGGGCTACCGCTCCGACGCCGAGGGCGCCGAGGAGACCGCGGCGCACTGCGCGGCCCTGGGCGGCGCCGCCGTCCCCCGCCGATTCGACGTCGCCGACTACGCGTCGGTGACCGCCGCCGTCACGGCGGTGGCGCGCGCCCACCGCCGCGTCGACATCCTGGTCAACAACGCCGGGGTCGGCGACGCCGCCGCCGTGCTGCCCACCGGCCCGGTCGAGGAGTGGGCCGCGCCCGTGCGCACCAACTGCATCAAGGCCGCCTCGGCCTACCTGCTGATGAGCGGCCGCGGGGCGATCGTCAACGTCGCCTGCATCGCCGGGATCACCGGGATCGCCGGCCTCAGCGGCTACGCCGCCAGCAAGGCCGGGATCCTCGGCATGACCCGCGCACTCAGCCGCGAGTACGCCCGGCACCGCGTCCGCGTCAACGCCGTGGCCCCCGGCTACACCGCCGACACCGGCATGGTGGCCCGCATCGACGACGTCTCCCTGAAGGAGATCGTGGGCCGGGTGGCCCTGGAGCGCCTGGCCCGCCCCGAGGAGATCGCCGCCGCCGTCGCCTTCCTCGCCTCCGACGAGGCCGCCTACATCACCGGGCACACCCTCGTCGTGGACGGCGGGCTCACCGCCTGACCCGCGCACCGCTTCGATGGGAGACCCGCCCGTGCCGACCTCCGCCCACGCCTCCACCGGCCCCGACGCCCGCACCGCCGCCGCCCCCGCCGACACCGCCGGCCCCCGCACCGCCGCCGGCGGCGGCCCCGGCAAGAGCGCGGTCCTGCTCAACCCCCAGGTCGTGGTGCAGCCCGGCGACTACCGCGACCTCTACGACGCCCAGCCGCTGGTGCGCCGCAGGTTCGCCGAGGCGTCCGACGTCCTGGACACCGACCTGGCCGCCGCCTTCTTCGGCGACGACCCCGCCGCCGTCAACAGCGGGCGCGTGGTGCGCCCCGCGTCACTGGCCATCGCCGCCGCCATCCACGAGCTGACCGGCGCCGGCCGCGACCGCCCCGACTACATCGCCGGGCTCAGCCTCGGCTCGATCGTGGCCGGCCACCTCAGCGGCCACATGACCTTCCGCGACGCCGTGCGCATCGTAGCCGCGCTCGGCCAGCGCGGCGATCAGCCGGGCGCGCTCGGGGCCGGCCTCGGCCTCGTCGGCGCTGAAGCGGGCGCTGCGGTTGTGCAGCAGGTCGTGGACGCGCCGGGCGAGGGGGTCGCGCACGTAGAAGACACTGCCGCGCAGGGAGTTGTAGAGCACCGCACCACCGGCGTCGTGTGGTGCCAGCACCGTGAACCGCGAGGGCCTGTAGACGCGGTTGCTGCTCATCGGGGTCCCTCCGTACGGGTGGGGGCCCGGCGCGGCGCGCCGGCGGGGACGCGTGCCGCCGCGGCGAGGTGTGTGGCCACGCCGCGGCGGCTGGGTCGCGGTCCGCGTCCCCGGGTCTTTCGGTGAACGGACCGTTCACGCGGGATGTCAGCAACCGAAGTCGATGTCGGACACCTCGGGGGTCTCCTGCGACTCCACGACGATCTCCTCGAACTCGTCAAAGCTCTGCATGCTGGTTCACCTCCTTCGCGGGGGTCGAGGGGGCACCGGCTCTCGGCGAGCCGGAGCGGCTGGGCGTCCGCGTGCGCCGCGGGCGGCCGCGGCGGCGGCCGGGGGCGGCGGGGACGAGGCTGCGGGGGGCGCCGCCGGGGTGGGGGTGGGGGTCGGCGGCCGCGCCCGGAAGGGGCCGGTACGTGGGGGGGCGCTCCGGCGCCGCGGTGCGCGATTTCCGTTGTTGTCATCGCGGAAATGACAATAGGCAGCGCGCCGTGAAAGGGGCATCGTCCGCGGGAGCGACGTTGCGCTACTACGCCCGGGATGCCGCGGGTACATAAAAAGGTGTACGTCGGCCGGGGAGCGGACAATCGCCCGGTGCTCCACCCGGCCGGTCCTCGCGCGGGGCGGACGACCCCCGCACGGGCTCTGGGGCGCCGCCCGGGGCGCCCGCCCGTCGGATTTCGGCGGCAATGCGGCGAGAAAAGGGCCCCGGAGGCGATCTCGGCGCGCCGGACGGAAAGCGCGCCTGCTCGCGACCGGGGCCGGCCTACTTCAGGTTGGCGATGACCAGGACGACGATCAGGCCGAGGACGACCAGCCCGCCCACCAGTCCGATGTTCAGCTCCCAGGGGCCGATACCGATCGTGGTGTCGTAGACGAGCGTCATCGCCTGCGTGTGTCCCACCGTGTTCACCCTCGTTCACCCTCTCTCGTGGTTGGCGCCCTCACTCGCCCAGGAGCGCGCGCATTATGCGGCCGCGGCGCCGATTGTTGGAAATCCGGATACTTCCCGGCATCGCGGTGGCGTGGATTTTGACGACCGGGGAGCCGGGACGCGCGGGGACGGTTTCGACCGACCGGTCACCGAGGTAGGCGGTTCCGTGGAGTTCCACGCCGATACCCGGCGGAACCCAGACCATGATGCTGCCCAGCACGGTGCGCAGATGCAGCGTGACGGTCGGGGAAACGAAAAAGGATTCCCGCAGGTCCAATTTGATGTGGCCCAGGACCGCAGTGGCGGTGAGGCCGTCGTCCACGACCCACCGCCCGCCGCGCTCCAGGTCGTCGCCCAGGGCGAACAGCCGCGGCGCCTCGGCGGTGCCGCCGGAGGCGTCCACCACTTCGGCCGAGGGGCGCTCGGGCAGGTCCCGCACGACGCGTGCGAGTTGGGCGCGGGTGCGGGCGGTGAACACCGCCTCGGTGCGCTCGCTCAACTCCTCAAGGGTGAGGCGCCCTTCGGCGCACGCCTCGCGCAGGCGCTCAACGGCGTCGTCTCGTTCGGTGTCCGAAGCCCGAATGTCGTCGGTTTCCACGCTTTTGATGCTAGCGACGCGACCCCGCCCGCGGATCGTCCTTGAAGCGGAGATCGGTGTCCTCACAAATGTGTATGCGCGGATTATGGTGACACCGATACGGAGTCCGAAACGATGCTGAATCGCGATATCGGAGTGGTCCGCGGTAAAAGCACAAAGTGCGGTACTTTGCCGCGCCGGTTAAACAGCGCCGGGCCCTCGCGGGGCCCGCGCGGCATTGGCGGCGCCCGTGCGGCCCGCCGCCCCCCGGGGGCCGGCGGGCCGCACGGGCCCGGTGGGGCCCAAGGGCCGACGGACCGGCCGCGGTCAGGCCGCCGGGGGCCCGGCGGCGGCCTGAGCCGCCCGCCGGGCGCGGGCCGAGCGCGACCCCAGCACCGCCGCGGCCAGCGCCGCCGCCGCCAGCGAGGCGATCAGCACCCCGGCCTTGGCGTGCTCCAGGGTGGCGGGGGCGTCGGCGAAGGACAGGTCGGCGATCAGCAGCGAGACGGTGAACCCCACGCCGGTCAGCAGCGCCAGCCCGGCGATGTCGGGCCACCCCAGGTCGGGGTGGAGTTCGGCGCCGGTGAGCCGGGTGGTCGCCCACGAGCCGCCGAGGACGCCGACGAACTTCCCGGCGACCAGCCCCACCACGATCCCGGTGGCGGCGGGGTCGGCCAGCACCGCGTCGAGACCGCCCATCGGCACCCCGGCCGACAGGAAGGCGAAGACGGGCAGCGCGAACCCGGCGGAGAGCGGGCGCATCCGGTGCTCCATGCGGTGGCTGGGCGAGTGCTCCTCGTCGGCGTGCGTGCTCGTGCGCATGAGCAGGCCCATGGCGACCCCGGCGATGGTGGCGTGCACGCCGCCGGCGTGGACCAGCGCCCACACCGCGAAGGCCAGGGGCGTGTAGACCGCCCAGGCCAGGGCGGGGCGGCGGCGCAGCGCGGCGGCCGGGCCCGTGCCCCGCTGCAGCCAGGCGAAGAGGGCCAGGCCGGCGGCCGCACCGGCGAGCGGGCCGAAGGCGATGGTGTCGGTGTAGAACACCGCGATGACCAGCACCGCGCCGAGGTCGTCCACCACGGCCAGCGTGAGCAGGAACGTGCGCAGCGCCGGGGGCAGGCCGCGCCCCACCACCGCCAGCACCGCCAGCGCGAACGCGATGTCGGTGGCCATCGGGATGCCCCAGCCGCCCAGGGTCTGCGGGCTGGCCATGTTGACGGCCACGTAGGCGGCGGCCGGGACGACCATGCCGCACACGGCCGCCACGATGGGCAGCGCGGCGCGGCGCGGGTTGCGCAGTTCGCCGTGCACGAACTCCTGTTTGAGTTCGTTGCCCACGATGAAGAAGAAGACCGCGAGCAGGCCGTCGGCGGCCCACGCCTCGACCGACAGGTGGAGGTGCAGCGCCTCGGGGCCGAACTCGAAGTGGCGCAGGCCCTCATACAGGGCGGCGGCCGGGGAGTTGGCCAGCACGAGAGCCAGCACGGCGGCGGCGAGCAGGACCAGCCCGCCCACGGTGTCGCCGCGCAGGGAGTCGGCAAGGCGGGTCAGGGGCGCGGGCACGGTGAAGGACACGGGGCGGCTCCGTCGGGTCGGCACGGCTGCGGACGACGCCGACCAGACTTCCCGGCACACCAGGCGCGCGTGGTGCGCACCGCCGCCCATACTCCCTGACCGCGGGGCGGTCTGTCCAGTTCGCCCGGTACGCGGGCCTCGTGGGCCCTGCGGGGGCCGACCGGTGCCGGGCGCGGACGCGGCCGTGCCCGGCACCGGAGCTCTCGCCCCGGTACCGGGCACGGCGGACGGGCGGCGCACGGGCGCGGCGCGGTCAGCCGCCGACGCTGACGCCGAACACCTCCAGCACCGAGTAGACGCCCAGCACCGCGATCAGCGCGCTGCTGACCACCAGCGCCCCGGTGAGCCAGCGGTTGGCGCGGAAGCGCCTGTCGACCTCGGTGGTGCGCAAGTACCACACCGCGACCACCACCGCCAGCAGGAAGATCCCGCCGGCGATGCCGCCGATCTGCACCATGATCACCGGCGACTGGAGGAACAGGAAGAACGACGCCCACAGCGGCGGCAGGCAGCAGGTGAGGATGCGGATGGTGCGGGTGCGCACCTTCATGTCGGTCCAGTCGATCACCCCGAGCAGGCCCAGGGTGTTGGTCCACAGCCGGGGCACGCTCGCCGTGGAGCCGACGTTGGTGGAGAACAGCACCGCCACCGCGCCGACGACGAACAGGGTCAGCCCCCACTCGCCCATGGTGTCGGTGTAGATCCGCGCCAGGGTCGAGATCATCGCGTTGCCCTCGGGCACCAGGCCCTGGGGGTGCAGCACCGAGGCGCCGATGACGTAGAACGACAGCGTGCACACCGTGCAGACCAGCCACGACACGCCCACGTCCAGCCGCATGACCCGCAGCCAGCCCTCGGCGCGGCGGGCGCGCGCCTCGCTGCCGTCGTCGGGGCCGGTCCAGCGGGCGTAGCCCTTCTCCATGCACCAGTAGGTGTAGGTGGTCATCTCGTCGGCGCCCACGCCGGTCAGGCCGAACATCGCCACCGCGATCCCCACGGTCCCGGCGGGGATCATGAAGCTCAGGCCGGTGCCCAGGTCGTCCAGGCCGTAGGCGAACTCGGTCAGCGGCAGGCCCAGCGCGAGCGCCACGATCGAGGCGGTGAACAGCACCACCGTGGCCACGGTGACCCGCTCGACGGCGCTGTAGCGCCCGCTCTGCAGCAGCAGCACCGTGGTGGCCATGACGATCACGGTCCAGATCGCCAGCGATCCGAAGCTCAGCGGCTCGCCGTGGATGGGCCAGATGATGGACAGCGCCGAGGCGGTGCCGCCGATGATGCCGCCGCGCTGGAGCATCTTGGCGAAGTCCATGCCGATCCACAGCCAGTTGATCCAGCCGACCCGGCCGATGCGCGGGCCGACCTGGCTGTAGCCCTCCAGCGCGGGCTTGCCGGTCAGGATGGTCCAGCGGGCCAGTTCCATCTGCACCCACACCTTCACGGCGGTGGAGATGACGACCAGCCACAGCAGCACGAACCCGGCCTCGGCGCCCAGCGAGGTGGTGACGATCAGCTCGCCCGAGCCCACCACCGCGGCCGAGAGCACCAGGCCCGGCCCCAGGTGGCGCAGCCGGCCGGTGAACGTCGTGGGCGGGTCCTGGGCGTCCTGGGGGCGCAGCGCGTAGGGGTCGGCGGGGCCCTGGGCGGGTGCCGCCGCCGCGGATGCGGATTGGTTCATGGCACGACTTCCTCTTGGCGCGGCGCCGCCGCGCGGGGATCAGGGAACGGGGGAACGGCGAAGGCGATGGGCAGGGGGCGGAGCGGGAGGGTTCGGCGAGGGGCGCCGCGGCCGCCGCCGGGACGGAGGGATGCGGCGGCGGCCGCGGCGCTGGGGGCGCGGCGGGCGGTGCGGGCCGGCGGTCAGCCCACGGGGTGCAGCGGCTCCTCGCCGCGCAGGACGCGCACGACGTCCCGGGCCACCGTGAGCCCCATGTCGCGGTTGGCCTCGTGGCTGCACGCCCCGATATGGGAGGTCAGCACGGTGTTGGGCGCCGAGCGCAGCGGGCTGTCGGCCCGCAGCGGCTCGGGGTCGAAGGCGTCCAGGGCGGCGGCGCCGACGTGGCCGCTGTGCAGCAGCTCGGCCAGCGCGTGCTCGTCGACCAGGTCGCCGCGCGCGGTGTTGACCAGGCAGGCGCCTGGCTTCATCGCCGACAGCGCCGCGCGGTCCAGCAGCGGGGGGCCCGACCCGCCCGGCATGTGCAGGCTGACGAAGTCGGCACCGGCCAGGCAGGCGGCGAGGTCGAGGGGGCGCACGCCGCGCTCGGCGAACTCCGCCTCGGGCAGGAACGGGTCGTAGGCCACCACGGTCATGCCGAAGGCCTGGGCGAACCCGGCGACCAGCCGCCCGATGCGGCCGAACCCGATCACGGCCAGGGTGCGCCCGGCCAGTTCGGGGCCGAAGTGCTTGGGCCAGGCGCCCGCCAGCACCTCGGTGTGGGTGCGGGTGATGCGCCGCGCGGCGTCCAGCAGCAGGCCGAACGCCAGCTCGGCCACGGCCCGGCTGTTGCTGCCCGGCGCGAACGTGACGCGGACGCCGCGCTCGCGGGCGGCCGCCAGGTCGATGTTGTCCACGCCCACGCCGTGCTTGGCGACGACCTTCAGCCGGGGCGCGGCGTCCAGCACCTCGGCGGTGATGGCGTCCAGGCCCACGACCAGGGCGTCGGCCCCGGCCACGCGGTCCCTCAGCTCGTCGGCGGGCAGGACGCCCGACTCGCAGGCCAGGACGGCCTCGCCGGCCTCCCGCAGGACGCGCCAGGGCTCGTCGGAGAACCGCCCGAAGGTGGGCGTGGTGATCAGCGTCGTGGGCACGGGGCCGCCTCCTTCCCGACTCCCGGCGCCGCGCGCCGCGCGCGGCTCACGCGCCGCCGCCTTCACCGGCCGCGTCCAGGTGCCCCCTGGCGGCCTGCTCCAGGTGGACCAGGTCGGAGGCCACCGTCGCGAAGGTGTAGCCCTCGGCCAGCCGGCGCGCGGCGGTGGCGCCGTCGGGGGTGTGGATGCCGGCGGCGATCCCGGCCGCGGCGGCGGCCTCGCGCACCCGGGTCACGGCGGCCTCGAACACGTCGGTGACGGCGGGGTCGCCCGGGCGGGCACCGCCCACGGCCAGGCACAGGTCGGAGGGGCCGACGTAGACCCCGTCGAGGCCCGGCACCGCGCAGATCTCCTCCACGTTGGCCAAACCCTGCGGGGTCTCGATCATCGCCAGGACCAGGGTGGCGGCGTCGGCCTCGGCCGGGGTGGGGCCGATCCGCAGGCCCGACCGCATCGGGCCGTAGGAGCGGGTGCCGTGCGGCGGGTAGCGGGTGGCCGCAACGGCCGCGGCGGCGTCCGCGGGGCTGTCGACCATCGGGACGATCACGCCGCCCGCGCCGGAGTCCAGCGCGCGGCCGATGGCGGCGGCGTCGTTGGCCTCCACGCGGACCAGGCCCGTGGAGCGGCCCCCGGCGTCCACGGCCATCAGGCCGTTGAGCAGCCCGGAGTAGCCGAAGAGCCCGTGCTGGGCGTCGAAGGCGACGTAGTCGTAGCCCAGCCGCGCGATGCGCTCGGCGGCGGCGGGGGCGTCGAGCACCATCCAGTAGCCCACGGCCCTCTCGCGGGCGCGGATGCGGCGGGCGAACTCGGCCGCGCTCATTGGCAACACCTCTTGTCCCTCTCTCGGCAGCCGGACGGGGGCCGGCTCAGCGGTTGTAGGCGGGCATGGGGCCGCGCAGGGAGGCGCCGACGGCGTCGCACGCCTGGGCGACGTCGGGCGGCAGGGGGCCGGCCGCGGCGGCGGCCAGGTTGGCGCTCAGGTGCTCGGGGCGCGAGCCGCCCAGCAGCAGGGCGCCGGTGGCGGGCCGGCCGAGCAGCCAGCGCAGCGACAGGTCGGTCAGGGACAGCCCCGCCTCGTCGGCGACGCGCGCCAGTTGGGCGGTGGCGTCGAACAGGGCGGCGTCCCAGTAGCGCTCGCGGTACATGGCGGCGATCCGGGAGTCGCCGAAGCGGCCCGAGGAGGGCGCCCGGCCGAAGTGGTGGCGGCCGGTGAGCAGGCCGCCGGCCAGCGGGTTGTAGACCATGGTGAGCAGGCCCGTGGCCGCGGCGAACTCGGTGTACTCCTCCTCGATGCGGCGGGCGAGGAGGTTGTAGAGCTGCTGGGCGACGACGGGACGCGGCGCGCCCGCCGCGTCGGCCGCGTGGTTGAGTTCGGCGATCTGCCAGGCCGCGTAGTTGGACACCGCGAGCGCCCCGACCTTCCCCTCGGCCACCAGTTCGGCCACCGTGCCCAGGGTCTCGGCCAGGGGCGTGGCGCGGTCGGGCTGGTGCAGGTAGAAGAGGTCGACCCGCTCGACGCCGAGGCGGCGCAGGCTGCCCTCCAGGCTCGCCCGCAGCCCGGCCGCCGACAGCGGGGCGTGGCCTTCGGCGTCGGGGTGGGGGATCCCGGCCTTGGTGGCGAGTACGACCTCCGGGCGCCGGGCGGCCAGCAGGCGGCCGACGATCTCCTCGCTGTTGCCGCCGGCGTAGCCGTTGGCGGTGTCCACGGCGTTGACGCCCGCCTCCAGGGCGAGGTCGAGGATGCGCCCGGCGCCCGCCTCGTCCACCGTGTCGCCGAAGGTCATGGTGCCCAGCACCAGGCGGGACATCGGCACCGGCAGGCCGGGGAGTTCCACCGGGTCGGGGCGGGTCGCGCTCGCGGTCATCGTGCCTCCTGGGTCGGCGCGCGGGGCGGCGGCCGGCGCCGCGCTGCTGTTGCCCGCGTCACTCTGACACGATTGCGTGTTCTGCGCAATATCTCCGGCTCGTTTCACGCGAATTCGGGTGGCGTTTCGGTGCGGGCGCGGCCCGCCCGGGGGAGAGCGCCGCCTGGGGGAGAGCGGAGAGGCAGGTGGGAGCGTGCGGCGCGGGAAGGCGGGCGGGGGTGGCCGGGGCGGCGGCCGCGCGCGGCGTGTCCGGCTGTTTCTGCGTACAACGCGCAATTCCGGGATGCTGCTGTATTCTCAGGCTCGCCCGTGGCCCCCGCCCGCTCCGGACACGAGAGGACGTCCATGTCCCGCGGTACCAAGGCGCGTCGCGACGCGATCGTCCAGCTCGCCACGACCTCCGGTCTGGCCAGCGTCGAGGAGCTGTCGGCGACGTTCGGGGTGACCGCCTCGACCATCCGGCGCGACCTCGCCCGCCTGGAGTCCGACGGCCGCCTGGCGCGCACCTACGGCGGCGTGGTGTCGCTGGTGGCCCACCCCGAGGCGTCCCTGCGCCAGCGCCTGGGCGAGGCGTTCGAGGCCAAGCGGGCGATCGCCCGGTGGGCGGCGGCCCAGGTGGGGCCGGGCGAGACCGTGCTGCTGGACTCCGGCTCCACCACCGGTGCGCTGGCCCACGAGCTGCGCGAGCGGCGCGACCTCACCGTGGCCACCACCGGCCTGACCGCCCTGGAGGAGCTGGTCGGCGCCCCGCACCTGCGCGTGGAGTGCCTGGGCGGCACCCTGCGCCACCTCAGCCAGGGCTTCTTCGGCCCGCAGACGGAGTCCGCGCTCAGCCGGATGACGTTCGACCGCGTCTTCCTGGGCGCCGACGCGGTCACCGCCGAGGAGGGCATCTGCGAGGCCACCCTGGAGCAGACCCACCTCAAGGAGCTGATGGCCCAGCGCTCCGACCGCGTCTACGTCCTGGTCCACGCCGCCAAACTCGGCCGCCGCCCCTTCCACGCCTGGGCCAAGCTCCCCGACCACTGGACCCTGGTCACCGACCACACGGCCCCGGAGGAGGCGCTGGCGCCCTTCGCGGCGGCCGGGGCCGAGGTCGTGGCGGTGGGCCCCGACGGAACGGCGCGGCCGCCGGAGCCCGGCGGCCGCTGACGCCGCGCGCCCTTCGCCCGCTTCACGCCCCGCGCACCGCGCCGCCCGGCGCGGGATGCGGCGGGCGGCGCGGTGCACGGGCGGCGGGTCCTAGCAGCGGTAGGTCCGGCCGTCGGCGGCCCGGCCCCAGTTGCACGAGGTGATACTGCCGCTGGAGGTGTTGTTGTCGGAGCTGCCCGGCTTCTTCAGGCGCAGGTCGGGGTTCTTGGGGCCGTCGTTGTTGAGGACGTGGCGGGCGTAGCCCCGGTAGATGTGGTGGACGCCGTTGGAGTCGCGGCGGTTGGTCCCGCTGCCGGTGTGCACCTGGGCCGATGCCCCGGCCGGCAGGGTGTAGGAGGGCAGCGCCCGGCCGTAGCCGTTGCTCGTGATGTCGGGGACGTAGCCGCGGACGTTGACGGGGCGGCTGGTCACGTTCTTGATCACGAAGAACTCGCCGTTGAGGTTGACCTGGCGGCCGTTCTTGACGTCGGCGCCGTCGGCGTTGGGGCGCACCTGGGTCAGCATGAGCGCGCCGGTGGTGGAGGCGGCCTGGGCCGGCGCCGACAGCAGGCTGAGGACGGCGGCCGCGGCGGCGGCGACGGCGGCCGCGCGCAGGAGGGGTCCGGGCATGAAAAGGCTCCTTGGAGTGGGATGTCCGCGGGGCCTCTCATTCTTCGCAGGTCGCGACCGCCGTGATGGCATTTGTCCATATTGGGTCAGAAATGCCGGAAAGGCCCACCGGGGCAGGTGGGGCGTGCTAGGCAGTGTTTTTTGATTTGGTGAGGTCGCGAAGCCAGATGCGGATGGAGGCGAGCTGGACGGTTCCGTCATAGACCGCAGCCCTCTTGTCGTACCTGGTCGCGACCGCCCTGTTCTGCTTGAGCAGGTTGATCGCGCGCTCGACGGTGTTGCGGCCCCGGTAGGCCTGCCGGTCGAAGGCCGGCGGCCTGCCTCCCCGTGATCCGCGCCTGCGCCGGTTGGCCCGCTGGTCGGCGGGCTGGGCGATGGTCGCCTTGATGCCGCGCGCCCGCAGACGGGCGCGTATCGCGGCCGAGGAGTAGGCCTTGTCGCCCAGCAGGCGGTCGGGACGGGTGC
This sequence comes from Streptomonospora nanhaiensis, assembly GCF_013410565.1. NCBI lineage: Bacteria > Bacillati > Actinomycetota > Actinomycetes > Streptosporangiales > Nocardiopsidaceae > Streptomonospora > Streptomonospora nanhaiensis. The sequence goes on along the minus strand of NZ_JACCFO010000001.1, from coordinate 1,664,777 downwards.
GGGGCCGGCCCCGGGTCCGCGGCAGCCGCAGCGCACCCATCAGCGGCGCGAACATCAGCGTGTCGCCGCGCTGGCCCGGGCTGGTGGCGATGGCAAGGGGGCGGCGGCGGGAGTCGGCGAGCAGGTGGATCTTGGTGGTCAGCCCGCCCCGGGACCGGCCCAGCGCTTCGGATCCGTCCCATTCCTCCCGAACCGCGTCCCCTTTTTCGCCGCTCCGGCGGCGTGGTGGTGGGCGCGCACCAGGGTGGAGTCGATTCCCACGTCCAGGGGCCGGCCGGTGGCGGCGTTGATACGCAGCCGCTCGGCGATCCTGTCCCAGGTTCCGTCCAGGCACCAGCGGCGGTGGCGTCCGGCGGCGGTTTCCCAGGGGCCGTAGCGTTCGGGCAGGTCGCGCCAGGGGATACCGGTTCTGGTCCGGAAGAGGATGGCGTTGATGACGCGGCGGTGGTCGGCCCACCGCTTGCCTTTGCGGGGGTGGGCGGGCATGAGCGGGGCGAGCAGGTCCCACTCGGCGTCGGTGAGTTCATGGCGTCGGACCATGGATCCCAAGGATTACCGAAGACCAGCCCGCCCCGCAGACCTTTCAAAAAACAGGACCTAGGCGGGCCGGGGTGCCACTGCCTCAAGGAGTCGGTCGAGGGCCCGGTGCGCGGACTCCCGTGCGGCGGCGTCGTCCGCGCGCTCGGCCAGCCACAGCGCGGCCTCGTTCATGGCGCCCGACAACTGCGCCGTCAGCGCGTCGAGGAGGCCGCCGTCCACCCCGGCCTCGGCCAGTGCGTCGCGGAGGTGGGCGGCGGAGTGCTCGGCGTCCAGAGCGCGCCACTGGGCCCAGCCGATGACCGCGGGGGCGTCCACCAGCAGCACCCGCACCGCCGGCGCGGCGGTGATGGCGTCGAGGAACGCGTGGCTGCCCGCCCGCAGCCGCGCCCGGGGGTCGGGCTCGGCGCGCTCGGCGGCCCCCACCACGGCCGCGGCCACGTCGGCCTGCAGGTGCGCGGCCACCGCGCGGAACAGCCCGGTCTTGTTGGCGTAGTGGTGGTAGACGGCGCCGCGGGTCACTCCGGCGGCGCGGGCCACGTCGTCGAGGGAGACGGCGGCGAACCCCTGGGCGGCGAACAGGTCGGTCGCCGAGGCCAGGACCTGGCGCGCGGTCTGGGCGGCGGCGGAGGCGGAGGCGCGGGGCACGGGCGGGTTCCTTTACGTGCGTTGTGTATGTAAGCTGGCCGCAGCACTGATACATACGCATTGTACGTAAAAGGGGGACCCATGGCGGTCACGAGCTTCTACCCGGTCGTCATGTCCGGCGACGTCGCGGCGGCGGCGGACTTCTACCGGGACGTGCTGGGCTTCGAGACGACCTTCGCGAGCGACTGGTACGTCAGCCTGCGGCTGGGGGACGCCGAACTCGCCGTGCTCGATCCGGGGCACCAGACCGTCCCCGAGGGGTACGGCACCCCCGCCCGGGGGCTCCTCCTCAACCTGGAGGTCGACGACGTTGACGCGGTCCACGCGCGGCTGACCGGCGAGCACGGGTGCGTGCCGGTGCTGCCGCTGCGCGACGAGCCCTTCGGTCAGCGCCACTTCATCGTGGCCGCCCCCGACGGCGTGCTGCTCGACGTCATCCAGCCGATCCCGCCCGCCGCCGAGTACGCCGACGCCTATGCCGACGGCGCCGCCGCCTCCTAGCCGGCGCCCGAGGGGCACCCGCCCGGCCCGGCCCGCGCCGGGCGGGGCCGCTCAGCGGCAGGCGCGGTCGGGGCCGCAGCCGCAGGAGTCCTCGGCGGCGGGGCGGGCCGCGAGCGCGATCCCGGCGGGCGCGCAGCAGGAGTCGCCGCGCCAGGCCTCGCGGCCCTCCTTGACGGCCAGCGCGGCGATCACCAGCGCCGCCGCGGGGTCGGCCCAGGACCACCCGAGCAGCGCGTTGGCCAGCAGCCCCACCAGCAGCGCGGCCGAGAGGTAGGTGCACAGCAGCGTCTGCCTGGAGTCGGCCACCGCCGTGGCCGACCCGAGTTCGCGGCCCGCGCGGCGCTGGGCGAGGCTCAGGAACGGCATGACGGCCACCGAGGCGGCGGCCAGCACGATGCCGGGCACCGAGGTGTCGGCCCCGCCCGCCCCGGCCGGCGCGCGCACCGCCTCCACGGTCACGTAGGCGGCCAGCGCGAAGAACGACACCGCGATGACGCGCAGCGCCCGCCGCTCGCGGGCCCGGCGCGCCTCGGCGGTGCGGGCGGAGAACTGCCAGGCCACGGCGGCGGCCGAGGACACCTCGATCAGGGAGTCCAGCCCGAACCCGATGAGCGCGGTGGAGGAGGCGGCGGCGCCGGCGGCCAGCGCCACCCCCGCCTCGACGGTGTTGTAGGCGATGGTGGCGGCCACCAGCAGCCGGACGCGGCGCACCAGGACCGCGCGGCGCGCCCCGGCGGGGGCGGCGGGTGGGGGGAGCGCGGCCATCAGCAGCAGCCCTCTTCGGCGGCGTCGGGGCACGAGGCGTCGGTCCGCACGGCCGGCACGGCCGAGCGCAGGTCGTCCAGCGCGTGGCCGAGCCGTGCGTCGGCGAGTTCGTAGCGCACCCGGCGGCCCACCGGCACGGCGACCACCAGCCCGCAGTCGCGCAGGCAGGCCAGGTGGTTGGACAGCCGGGTGCGGCTCACGCCCAGGGACTCGGCGAGGTCGGCGGGGTGGGCGGGGGCCTCGCGCAGCGCCAGCAGCACGCGGCAGCGGAGGGGGTCGGCCAGGGCGCGGCCGAAGCGGGCGAGGGCGTCGATGTCGGAGGCGATGGTGAGCACGGCACCACCATACAGAGATTCCTGAATCCAGGGAACGGTGGATCCAAGGCGCCGCGGATCCACGAAGCGGTGGACCCGGGCGGCCCCGGCCCCCGGAACACCGCCGCCCCCACCGCGCGGTCGGCGGTGGGGGCGGCGGTGGCGGGCGCGGCGGCTAGCCGTTCAGCTTCTCGGGGGAGAACCGCTTGTTGCGGGTGATGGCGTAGTTGGCGAACCAGAACACCACGCCGATGGCGAGCAGGATGCCGGCGATCGCGTACTCGCGCAGCGGCCGCCCGGTGAGCGGGCTGGCGAAGAACACCGACAGCACCACGGCCAGCACCGGCGCGATGGTCGGCGCCTTGAAGTGCTCGTGCTCGACCTTCTCGCGGCGCAGGACCAGTACCGACACGTTGACGACGCTGAACACCATCAGCAGCAGCAGCGAGGTGGTGCCGCCCAGGGAGGCGATGTCCAGGAAGCTCACCATGATGATCGCGAGCCCGCTGGTGAACAGGATCGCCACCCAGGGGGTGCGGCGGCTCGGCAGGACCGACCCGAGCTGGCGGGGGATCACCCGCTCGTTGGCCATGCCGAAGAGCAGGCGGCTGGACATCAGCATGTTGACCAGCGCCGTGTTGGTCACCGCGAACAGCGCGATCACCGCGAACAGCACCGGCGGGAACCACGGGGCGGCGGCCTGCACGACCAGCAGCAGCGGCGCCGTGGAGTCGGCCAGCTCCTCACTGGGCACCAGCGTGGAGGTCACCACGGCGATCACGAGGTAGACCGCGGCGGCCACGCACATGCCCAGCAGCAGGGCGCGCGGGAAGGTCTTGACCGGGTTCTTGACCTCCTCGACCATGTTCACCGAGTCCTCGAAGCCCACCATGGCGAAGAACGCCAGCGCGGTCGCCGATGTCACCGCGATGAACGGCGAGGTCTCGGTGTTGAACTCCAGCAGCCGGCCCGGGTCGGGCGCCACGGTGGGGTCGGCGGTGCCGAGGAAGATCGCGTAGAGGCCGGTGCAGATGACGATGACCAGGCCGGACAGCTCGATCACGGTCAGCACGGCGTTGAGCCCGGCCGACTCCCCGATGCCCCGCAGGTTCACCGCCGCGATCACCAGGATGAAGCCGATGGCGAGCAGCACCGGCGGGTACCCGGTGCCCAGCACCTGCTGCAGGTAGTCGCCGCTGAACGCCTGCGCCGCCGAGGAGGCCGACGTGATACCCGAGCACATGACGGCGAAGGCCACCATGAACGTCAGGAAGTGCACCCCGAACGCGCGGTGCACATAAAGCGCCGCCCCGGCCGCGCGCGGGTACTTCGTGACGAGTTCCAGGTAGCTGAACGCGGTCAGGAAGGCCACGACGAACGCGACCACGAAGGGCACCCAGAGGGCGCCGCCGACCTGAGCGGAGACCGCACCGGTCAGCGAGTAGATGGTGGTGCCGAGGATGTCGCCCACCACGAGGAGAAGCAGCAGTTTCGTCCCCAGGACCCGCTTCAGCGGGCCCGCGGACTCCCCCGACTCCGGTGTCGGGGTGGCCTTGGTGCTATCGCTCATGCGCTCTCACTTGTCGTCCGGCAACGGCCCGGGGCACGCGCGTGCCCCGGGCCGTCAGTGGCTGTCGGAACGGGCGCTGGGGGAGCGCCCGACGCCGATGGCTGACCGGACGGCCCCTGTGCCGTCACCCCTGGTCATGGGGGGTGGGCAGCACAGATGGCGACCAGCCGCCACCGGACAATCTGCCTATGGTGTCCGACCGGGTGCATACCTGTCCACTCGGCCGAAACCACGCCATATCCACGCGCACGCGGCACCGGCCCGCACCCGGTCGGGCGCCCGGGCCCGACTTCGGTACCGGGGAAGCATGGCCCCGCGGTGCGCCGCCGCGCAAGCGGTGCCGGAGGGCGCGGCGCGTGTCAGCGGAACACGAAGCTGCCCGACCAGCGCCCCCAGCGGGAGCTTTTGACGCCGTTGCGGCTGGCGGCGCCGTAGGCGCGCTGGCCGGGGCGGATCTCGAAGGTGACGGCGCCGCCTTCGGCCAGGGACACCAGGCCGGAGTGGACGGCGGCCAGGCCCACCGAGGAGTCGTCGGTGTAGACGCCGTCGCCCCACACGTGCCCGGCGTGGTGGGCGCCGCCGGGCGGCAGCAGGAAGGTGAAGGACTCGTGGTCGCGGCCCCGGAACGCGGTGGCCGTCGAGCTCCAGTCCATCGGGCCGACGAACACGGGCTGGGGCTTGGGCCGGCCGAGGACCCCGCGCTCGGTCTGCTCGGGGAACACGAAGCTGCCCGACCAGCGCCCCCAGCGGGAGCTTTTGACGCCGTTGCGGCTGGCGGCGCCGTAGGCGCGCTGGCCGGGGCGGATCTCGAAGGTGACGGCGCCGCCTTCGGCCAGGGACACCAGGCCGGAGTGGACGGCGGCCAGGCCCACCGAGGAGTCGTCGGTGTAGACGCCGTCGCCCCACACGTGCCCGGCGTGGCGGGTGCCGCCGGGCGGGTACACGGCCGTGAAGGTCTCGTAGTCGCGGCCCCGGAAGGTGGCGGCCGTGGTGCTCCAGTCCAGCGCGCCGAGGTACACGGCGCCGCGGCGGGGCGCGCACGACAGCGGGGACGCCGCCGTGCGCGGCTCCTCGCGGCGGGTGGGCCGCGGGGGCGCGGAGAGGTGGCGCAGCCGCGCGGCCAGCGCGGTGGGGTCGCCGGGGCGCTGGGCGGGGTCCTTGGCCAGCAGCGCCATCAGGAGGTCGTCGAGGGCGGGCGGGACCTCGGCGCGCAGCGCGGAGGGGAGGTCGGGGGTGCGGGAGAGGTGCCCGGCCAGGACCGCCACGTGGGTGTCGCCGGTGAACGGCGGGCTGCCGGTGAGCAGGTGGTAGAGGGTGCAGCCCAGGGAGTAGAGGTCGGCGCGGCCGTCAACGGCGGTGTCGGAGATCTGCTCCGGCGCGGCGTAGGCCGGCGACGCGTAACCGCGCGCGGTCACGCCGGCGGTGGCGCCCACGGCGCGGGCGATCCCGAAGTCGCAGACCTTGATGCGGCCTTCGTCCACCAGCATCAGGTTGGCGGGCTTGATGTCGCGGTGCACCACGCCCGCGCGGTGCGCCACGGCCAGGGCGTCGGCCGCCTGCGCGCCCCAGTCGGCGGCGTCGGTCACCGCCACCCCGCCGGGGCTGGAGTCGAGCACGGCGGCGAGGTCGCGGCCGGCGAGGAGTTCCATGACCACGAACCGGCAGGCGGAGTCGACGCCGACGTCGTGCACCACGGTGATGCCCGGGTGCGACAGCCGCGCCGCGAGCTTGGCCTCGCGCTCGAACAGGCGCGCGGCCTGGCCGCCGCCGTCGCGGGAGCCCAGCAGGACCTTCACCGCGACGTCGCGCTCCAGGCGGTGGTCCACGCCCCGCCAGACCTCGCCGAAGCCTCCGGCGCCCAGCGGCTCCACCAGCCGGTACCGCCCTGACAGCACCCGCCCCGCCTCGACCATCGTCCACCGTCCGACCTACGAAGTAACAGCCCGCTACCGATCGCGCGCCCCGCGCCGCCGGACCCGGCGGTTCCCGGTGCCGCCGTGTTGCGCATAACGCGCCCGGATCCCACGAGGATCTCTCGGACAGCGGCCCGGGGCCGGGGCCTGCTCCGGCGGCCGCGGGAAGGGGCGCCGGCCGCCGGACCAGGGCGGACGCCCGGCGGACCGCCGCCCGCCGGTGCGCGGCGACCTGGTGTCCCGATGCGCGCGGCGGGCGGGCCCGGCCTCAGCGGCGGCCGCGGCGGCGGAAGGTGTACCCGGCGTGGTGCAGGACGCCGCCGCAGAACCGGCCGTAGGCCCAGAACCCGAGGTCGTCACGGTAGACGATCCGGTCGCCGGCGATCCAGAACGCGCCCTGGTAGGCGTGCGGACGCCCGCCGCGCGCCTCGTCGTAGCGGCCGCCGGGCGCCAGGTCCTGCACGATGAACCCGGTGTCGTCCACCCACCGGCCCAGGTGCGGGCCGTCCACGGCGCTCGGGCGCGGGCCCGACCATGGCGCCGCGCCGGCCGCCGGGCGGCCGTCCAGCAGCACCACCCGGCCCGCCGCGAGGACCGCGACCGCGTTCTCGGGCCGCCAGATGAGCGACTCCAGTACCGGCGGGCCGGACGCGGGCGCGGGGACCACGGCGAAAGTGGCCGGGCCGCCGGGGGCGAGCCCGCCGATACGGCCGGCCGGGCGCTCCCGCGCGCCGGCGCCGTCGGCCGGACCGGCCACGGCGGGCACGACCGCCAGGCCCGCGCAGTCGAGCACGACCGCGCCGCGGGCCTCGGCGGCGGCGCGGAGCCCGGGGCCCACCCCGGCGACCTCCGCGCCCGCCGTCAGCACGTCGGCGTCGGCGAGGTCGCCGACCGCCGGGTCGAAGGTGTGGACGCGGGCGTGCGCGAACAGCAGCGGCCGCCCGGCTGCGGCAGGGGAGGCGGGGGAGCGGTAGGGCTCCAGGAGGGCGGTGTCGAACGCGGGAGGGGCCATGGCCGGGCCTGCCTTTCGGGCTGGTGGAACGGGTGGATCGCGTGCAACGGGCGGGGGGTCCGGGTGGATCGGTGGTGCCGAAAACCCACTCTGGGCGCGTTCGGGCGCCCCAACCAGGCCGCACCGCTCCCCGGACGAACACACCCCGGCAGGGCACCGGCAATCCCGGCGGCCCCTCATCCCCCCGGCGCAGCGCGGCGCGGGCGCCCCGGCCGCGCCCGCACCCGCCGTCGCCACAAAGAAGGGGCCGCCGAAGCGCCTCGGCGGCCCCCGTTCCCTCCTCCCCGGCCCTCTCGGGCCGGGTCAGCGGATCACCCCGAACGCCGCGACCCGTGCCCCGCCGCCTTGGCCGGCGCGGGCCCGCCCCCGTCCTCCAGCACCGTCGCCAGTGAGGCGCCGAGCCCGGCGATGGTCGGGGTGTGCTCCACGTCCAGCGCCCCCGGCCGGGAGAGCGCGGGGTCCAGGCCGGCCAGGCGGGCGCGCAGGGCCAGCCGGGCGTGGGAGGTCAGGCCCAGCTCCTCCAGGCTGGTGTCGCGGTCGTCGGGGCCGACCGGCACCGGCGCCAGTTCGGCCACCAGCGTGCGGGCCAGGTGCTCCAGCCGGGCCCGCCGCTCGGCCGCGCCCAGCCCCGACAGTTGCTCCTGCAGCGGGGGAGCCGCCTCGGCGGTGGCGCGGTGCCAGCGCAGCGGCGGCAGCGGCGCGTGCGGCAGCCCGCGGTCGGGCCAGGCCGGGATGCGGCCGTGGGTGTAGCAGGCGGCCACCGCGTGCAGCAGCGCGGTGTGCTCGTCGGCGTCCAGCGCCCCGGGTGCGCTGAGCGCGGCGGGCAGCGCGTGGTGGGTGAGGATCTGGGTGATCGGGGTGGCCAGCGTCGCGTTCGGCGACACCTCAACGAACAGCGCGGGCCCGGCGTGGGCGGTGCGGGCCACCGCCGCGTGCAGGTCCACGGGGTCGCGGAGTTGGGCGCTCCAGTAGGCGGCGTCGGTCACCGGCGCGGGCGCGCCGTGCCGGGCGGTGGAGGCCATCGGCACCGAGGGCGCCGCCGCCTCCAGCCCGGCCAGTTCGGCGGCCAGCCGCTCGGCGCCGGGCCGCACGATCCGGGAGTGGGCGGGCGGGGCGTCCTCCAGCAGGCGGTGCCACACGCCGTCGGACGCGAGGTCGAAGGCCAGGCGCTTGAGGGGGCCGTGGGGCCCGGAGACGACGGTGGCCCGCGGCCCGTTGAGCACCGCCACGTCCAGTTCGGGGTAGTCCGCCAGGCGCTCGCGGGCCTGGGCCTCGGTCAGCCCGGTGGCCAGCATCGCCCCCTCCGCGACCACCTCCTGGAGCGCCCGCGAGCGGGCGACGATGACGCGGGCGGCCTGGTCCAGGCTCAGCGCCCCGGCGACGTGGGCGGCGGCGACCTCGCCCAGGCTGTGGCCGATGACCGCGTCGGGGGTGAGCCCCCAGGCGGCGAGCGTGCGGGCGGTGGCGACCTGGAAGGCGAAGACGGCCTGCTGGGTGGCGGCGTAGCCGGCCGGCTCGCCGCGCAGCGGGTTCCACGAGGGGTGGGCGCCCCACGCGTCGAGGTGCTCGCCGACCTCGGCCAGCGCGGCGGCGAACACCGGGGAGCGCTCCGCCAGCACCCGCCCCATGGCCGGACGCTGGGCGCCGTGCCCGCCGAAGGCCCACACCAGGCGCCGGGGGGCGGTCTCGGCGGCCCGTCGGGGCCCCACCAGGCACGCGTGCCCCTCCCCGGCGGCCAGCGCGCGCAGCGCCCGGGCGGCCTCGGCGGTGGTGGCGGCGACGACCGCGGCGCGGTGCGCGTGGTGGTCGCGGCGGTGGCCGGCGGTGGCGGCGAACCCGCGCAGCCCGGCGCCGGCCGGCGCGCCCGCCTCCTCCTCTCGCGCGGCGGCGCGCTGCAGGGCCTGGGCCCAGGCGCCGGCGGTGGCGGCCAGCGCCTCGGGGGTGTGCGCCGAGACGGGCAGGACGTGGGCCCGCTCCGGCCCGCCTCCCCGCGCCTCGGCGCGGTCGGGTGCCGGCGGGCTGGTGAGGACGGCGTGGGCGTTGCTCCCGCCGAACCCGAAGGACGACACCCCCGCCACGCGTTCGGGCCCCCGGTCGGGCCACGCCACGACCTCGGTGGGCACCCGGATCGCCAGTCGGCGCAGCGCCGGGCGCAGGTTCGTGTGCCCGGCGGTCGGCGGGATCTCGCCGTGGTGGACCGCCAGCGCCGCCGCGGCCAGCCCCGCGACCCCCGCGCCCCCCTCCTGGTGGCCGATGGCGCCCTTGCTGGATCCCACCCACAGCGGGTCCTCGGCCGTGCGGGCGAAGACCCGGTGCAGGGCCTGGGCCTCGATGCGGTCTCCGGCGCGGGTTCCGGTGCCGTGGGCGTGCACGTAGCCCACCCGCGCGGGGTCGATCCCGGCGCGGGTGTAGCAGTCGGCCAGAAGTTCGGCCTGGGCCTCGGCGCTGGGCGCGCCCAGGCCCTGGGGGGAGCGGCCGTCGCTGTTGACGGCGCTGCCCGCGATGACGGCGTAGACCCGGTCGCCGCGCGCGCGGGCGTCGGACAGCCGCCGCAGCACGACCACCACCACGCCCTCGCCGCGCACGTAGCCGTCGGCCTTGGCGTCGAAGGGGCGGCAGACGTCGGAGAGCACCCCGCCGTCGTTGAAGGCGCGGGTCACCACCGGTGAGGACACCGAGTTGACCCCGGCGATGATCGCGAGGTCGACGTCCCCCGACTCCAGGTCGCGCCGCGCGTAGTGGAGGGCGGTAAGGCTGGAGGAGCAGGCGGTGTCGATGGTGGTCAGCGGCCCGCGGGCGTCCAGGAAGCGGGCCAGTTGGGTGCCCAGCATGCCGGTGCCGCCGCCGCCCACCTCCAGCAGGCCGGGGCGCTGCCCGGCCCCGAACACGGCGGCGGCGGAGTCGACGCTGGCCGAACCGGTGTAGACGCCGGTGCGCCCGCCCGCCTCGGCCACGGTGACGCCGGCGTCCTGCAGGGCCTCCACGCCCGTCTCGGCCAGCAGGCGGTGCAGCGGCTCCGTCCGCTCGGCCGTGGCGGGGTCGATCCCGAAGAACCGGTGGTCGAAGGCGGCGACCTCCTCGGCGGTGAGGGCGCCCGCCGTCCACGGGGCGCTGGGCCGGTCCTCCTCGTGCAGCAGGTCCACCATGCCCGCCCACCGGTCCTGGGGGAGGGGCCCCAGGGCGGTGCCGCCGCTCCGCAGCAGCGCCCAGAGCGCGTCGGGGCCGTCCACGCCGCCGGGCAGGCGGCACCCGATGCCCACGACCGCGGCCCGCTCAGGGGCGCCGCCCGCGTCGGGGAGTCTCCGGGGGCCGGCGGGGCCGGTGTCGCTCGGCGCCGTCATGAGGACCTCCGCTCGCGCCGGCCGGCCGCGGTGCGCGCGGTACGGGGGAGAGTGGCGGGGGCGGAAGCGGTGCGCCGGCCGGATAGGAAGCCGGGCGGCGCCGGGGCGGCGTGGCCGCCGAGGGCGGACGGAGTGCTGCAGGGGACGGGGAAGGACATGAACCACTCCTCGTAGCAGCGCGTGTGCGCGTGGTGACTTCAGGGGATCATCGGATGGCGCGGTCGGGCACCGGGTGCGCGAGAACGCGGGGACCGCGGGGCGCGGGGGTGCTGCGAGTGGAAACGCGCGGCGGGCGGTGCTGGTGCGGTTCCGATGGCACAGTCGGGGGCGGGGCGGTGGCTGGAGGCTGTCAGCGGAACGCGGCCGGGGCCGGCGGGACGCGGGCGGGCGGGGGCGGGAAGGACCGGGCGCCGGCGGCGCCATCGGTCGGGCGGTGCGTGCGGCGGTCGGGGCGGGGCGCGGCCCGGCCGCCGTCCGCGAGCGGGATCGTGCGCATATTCCTCCTGTCTTTTCCGGCTGTGGGCGCTATGCGAACAATGGCCGGTTTGCCCACTAATGACCTAAAGACAGTATCGCTTCGTAATCCTGGGGACGGCCTGCGGAACGGGCGCGATCGCCTGTCCCGCAGGGGATGCGGGCCAGGGGGGCGCGCCGGCTCCGCGCGGGGTGCTGCCCTCGCGCGCACTCCACCGGGCGGCCGCGGATGCCGGCAGGACACCGGTGCGACCAGCAAATCCGGAGGAGTGAGACGTGAGAGGAGGAAGGTGGTCAAGCAGCACGAATTCGATCTTTCCCACCGCCACTTCCGCAGCGAACATGACCTTGATCACAAATTCGTATTTTGTGCGTGCCGCTGCCAGCGGCCGTGGCGGTATTGGCGTGCCGGACGAGGGAGGCGTGCCTCGCCTGGCGGGTGTTCTCCGTGGTCACCAGCGTTTCCCGCGGGGCGCGAACGGCGAATCGGGCTCTGCTCCGCGGGTGCGCGATCCCGGGTGTCGTCGACGCTTCAGGGTGCGGGAACCCGGGAAACGGGCCACCCTAAATCCATGATCCGGTAAGGCTGGATCACCGGACATGCGGGACCGTTGAATTTATCCCGCTACTTGTCCGATTGTGCGTGCTGTGACGAATTAAGGGTGGTTTGCCGCCGATTCTGCGACTTTCGTCCCGCCCGCGCAATAACATCGTTCCGGCGTGCCGCCCCACTGCGCCGAACCGCTGCTCAGCGCGCCCCCTCCGCCTCCGCGCTCCGCCGCCCCGCGTCCGCCGGACGCGGCGTCGGCGGTGCGCGCCGCAGGGCGGCCCGGCCCGCCGGCGGGCCGGGCCGCCGCGGACTTCCGCGGCCCCGTGCGGAGCGTCCGGTGGCCCGCCAAAACATTCCGGAAAATTGCGCTCCGAGACTGGAATGTTGCCGAAAGTCGTCCTTGCGATGGAAACCCTTCCACGCCGGTTCCGCCTCGGCGCCCGCGCGACGGCAGCCCGCAGGACGTCCGTACGCGTCCGGGCGGCGGCCGCGCCGGGGATCCCGCGCGGCGGCTCCGGCGCACATCCCCCAACCGGTGCGCGGCGGCGGGGCGCTTCCCGCCGGCCGCGCGCCCCCCTGGAGGTCCCCCTTGCGGTTCCATCGACCCCGCCCCCGGTGGGCGGCGGCCGCGGCCGCCGCCGTGCTGAGCCTGGCCGCCGTCCTGAGTTCGCAGACCGGCGCCGCCGCGCAGGCCGACCCCGAGGACGGCGGCGCCGACTGCGCCGTCGCCCCCGGCCGGCCCGCGTCCACCGCCCTGCTGCCCGACCCCTTCACCCGCCTCGACGGCACGCGCATCACCCGCACCTCGGAGTGGCGCTGCCGCCGGGCGGAGATCCGCGAACTCGCCGAGACCGCCGTCTACGGGCAGAAGCCGCCCAAGCCCGGCAGCGTCACCGGGACGGTCTCGCGGACCGGCATCACCGTGAACGTCTCCCACCAGGGCCGCAGCGCGAGCTTCACCGCGAGCGTCGACCTGCCCGGCGGCACCGGCCCCTTCCCGGCCGTCGTGGTCCTGGGCGGCACGGGCGCCGACACCGCCACCATCAAGTCCTCCGGCGCGGCCGTCATCAACCTCGACCCCTACGCGATCGGGCGGGAGGGCACCCCGCGCAGCAACAAGCAGGGCGCGTTCTACACCCTCTACGGCTCCTCCAGCAGCACCGGGCTGCTCATGGCCTGGTCGTGGGGCGTGAGCCGGGTCATCGACGTCATCGAGCAGTCGGGCGGCGGCGTGCTGCGCGCCGACGCCACCGGTGTCACGGGGTGCTCCCGGTTCGGCAAGGGCGCGTTCGTGGCCGGGGCGTTCGACGAGTGCGTCGACCTCACCATGCCCATCGAGTCGGGCACCGGCGGCGTGCCCGCGTTCCGCTCGGCGGCCCGGGAGAGCGGCGCCCAGCCGCTGAGCAGCGCCTACTCCGAGCAGCCGTGGCTGGGCGACGCGTTCGGCTCCTACACGGGCAACCCGGCCGCGCTGCCGGTGGACACCCACCAGATCGTCGCCATGGTCGCCCCGCGCGGGCTGTTCATCATGGAGAACCCGCACGTCGACTGGCTGGGCGCGACATCGGGCAGCGTGGCGGCCCGGGGCGGCGCCGAGGTGTACCGGGCGCTGGGCGCCGGCCAGAACATCTCCTACTGGTCCGACGTCCAGGACGGCACCCACTGCGCGTCGCGATCGGAGTGGAGCGGTCCCCTGCGCCAGCACATCCAGCGCTTCCTGCTCGGCAGCGGCAGCGCGCCCGGCGTGTTCCGGGTCTCGCCCCGGGAGTCCGGCGACCTGTCCGCGTGGCGCACCTGGCAGACGCCGACGCTGACCGACGACGGCACCGGCGGCGGCGACAACGGGGGCGGCGACAACGGCGGCGGCGATCCGGTCGGCGCCTGCGCCGCCGACTTCACGGCGGTCAACACCTGGTCCGGCGGCTACCAGGGCGAGGTCGAGGTCCGCAACACCTCCGGCGGCGCCCTCAACGGCTGGACCGTCACCATGGACCTGGCCTCCGGGCAGTCCATCGCCAGCCTGTGGAACGGCCGGCACACCACCGGCGGCGGCACCGTCACGGTGACCAACACGCCCTGGAACGGCGCCCTCGCGGCCGACGGCACCGCGACGTTCGGCTTCACCGCCACCGGCTCGGCCGCCGCGCCCACCGGCATCGGCTGCAGCAGTCCCTGACACACCCCGGAACGAGCCCCCGCCCCGGCCACGCCCGGCCGCCGGGGCGGGGGCCCGGCCGCGGGCGCGCCCCCGTCGTCGGCCCGACGGCCGCCCGTGCCGACCGTTGCCGTTGTTGCAGTCATGACTGCAATGAGCGTAGGGTGGCGGTATGGGAGACCCCGCACCGACAGAGCTGGAGTTCGCCGACGAGGTCGCGGCCTTCTTCGAGCAGGAGGGCATGCCGCTGATCGCCGGCCGCGTCATCGGCTGGCTGCTGGTCTGCGACCCGCCGGAGCAGACCCCCGCCCAGCTGGCCGAGGCCCTGCAGGTCAGCCGCAGCTCCATCAGCAGCGCCGTCCGGCTGCTCACCCCCAGCGGCCTGGTCCGGCGCACCCGCAGGCCCGGGCGGCGCGACCAGTACCTCAGCATCCCGCCCGACGGCTGGAGCCGGATGCTGGCCGCCCGCTACGCCAAGACCGCCGCCTTCCGCCGTGTCGCCGAGCGCGGACTGGCGGCGCTGCCCGACTCCCCGCCCGAGCGGCGGGAGCGGCTGGCCAACGTGCACCGCCTCTACCTGTTCCTGGAGGACGAGCTGCCCGCGCTGTGGCGGCGGTGGGAGCAAGCCGCCGACACCCCCGAGGGCACCGGTGCCAAGGGTTTCGATGCCGCGGCTTCCGGCGCCGGGGACCGGACGTGACCGCCCCCGCGCCCGGCACGCGCGACCACTGGATCCGCCGGCCCGAAGGCGCCCTGCACGTCGTCGAGGCCGGCGCCGAGGGCACCCCCGTGGTGCTGCTCAGCGGCGCCGGCATCGACAGCGCCCTGCTGAGCTGGCGGCGGCTGATCCCCGCGCTCGCCCCGAGCCACCGCGTCCTCGCGCTCGACTGGCCCAAGCAGGGCCGCAGCCGCCCCTGGCGCGGCCGGGCCACCCACGCCGCCATGCTCGACGTCCTCAGCGGCGTGTTCGACCACTTCGGCCTGGAGCGGGCCGCCCTAGTCGGGCTGTCCCAGGGCGGCGCGCTCGCGCTCGCCTACGCCATCGACCACCCCGACCGGGTGGACCGCCTGGTGGCGCTCGCCCCGGCCGGCGTCCTGTCGTTCCCGCCGGTCCTCCACCAGCTCCTGTGGCTCACGGCGAAGGCGCCGCTGCTCAACCGCACGCTCCCGACGCTGGCGTTCCGCAGCCGCTCGGCGGTCGAGCGCTTCACCCGGCGCGCCCTGATCCCCGGTCCGGCCGCCGACCTCGACGAGATCGTGGACGAGGTCCACGCCGAGGTCCGCGCCGCCGGCGCGGGGTCCTCCGACTGGCAGAACGACTCGATCGGGTTCTGGCGCATGCGGGTCGACCTGCGCCCCCGGCTGCCGGAGATCTCCTGCCCCGCCCTGTTCGTCCAGGGCGACCGGGACGCGGCCGTCCCCCTCGCGCGCACCGCCGAGGCGGCCCGCCTGGTCCCCGGCGCCCGGCTGGAGGTCCTCGAAGGCCACGGCCACTGGCCCAACCGCCAGTCGCCCGAGCGGGTCAACGCCCTGATCGCCGACTTCCTGGCCGGCTAGCCGGCCGCCCGCGTCAGCGCCTGCCGCGGCCCCGGCGCACCACCAGGCCCAGACCGATCATGCCGACCCCCAGGACGAGGTGCAGCCAGTTGTCGGCCGTGTTCAGCGGCACGAAGTTGGCGCCCGAGTGCGGATCGACGAGGAGGCCGTACAGCCACAGCAGCAGGTAGACCGCCCCGCCGCCGATGAGGTACCCGCGCGCCGCCGCGGGCACCGCGGCCGCCGCCAGTCCGGCCGCGCCGAACAGCAGGTGCACGATGTTGTGCAGGATCGACACCTGGAACAGGCCGAAGAGCATGGCGGTCGAGTGGTGCCCCGCCCAGCCCAGGTCGTCGTACCCGGTGGTCACCCCGGGGATGAAGCCGAGGATCCCCACCACGAGGAAGACGGCGCCCACGACCCCCGCCGCGATGCGCGCGGGACCGCGGGTGGCGTCGGGGACCGCGGGCTGCGATGAGCGGCTCATCGTGCTCCTCCTGAGTGTCGCGGCGGCCGGGCGGTGTCCGGGCCCCGGCCGAAAGGTCCGCTACCCGGGCGCGGGCGGGGCAACCGGCCCCGCCCGGCGGGCGCGCGGCGCGGTGTCAGACCGGGTGGCGCACCCGCTGCCGCTCCCGCTCGTCGAGCTTGCGGGTGCTGCGCGGCCGGGCGTAGGGCTCGGCCTCGGGCGGCTGCCCGGCGCGGATCGCGCGTCCCCGCTGCATCTCCGCGTCGAACTCCACCCCCAGCAGCACCGCGATGTTGGAGATCCACAGCCACACCAGGAACACGATCACGCCGGCCAGCGTGCCGTAGGTCCGGTTGTAGGAGCTGAAGTTGGCCACGTAGAACGCGAACGCCGCCGAGGCGGCGAGCCACAGCACCACCGCGATGGCGCTGCCCGGGGTGATCCAGCGGAACCCCGGCGGCTTGACGTTGGGCGCGGCCCAGTACAGCAGCGCCAGGATGAAGATCACGAAGAGCAGGATGACCGGCCACTTCGCGATGTTCCACACGGTCACCGCCGTCGGGCCGATCCCCAGCAGGCTCGCCGCCTGCTGCGCCAGCCCGCCGGTGAAGACCACCGCGACCGCGCTGACGGCCAGCAGCACCACCACCACGAGGGTGATGCCCACGCGCAGCGGCAGCAGCATCCACCAGGGCCGCCCCTCGGGCATGTCGTACACCGCGTTGGCGGCGCGCATGAACGCCGCCACGTAGCCCGAGGCCGACCACAGGGCCACCGCCAGACCCACGATGAACGCGATCCCCGAGGCGCCCCGGTTGTTCTGCAGGCTGGTCAGCACCCCGGTCAGGATGTCGCGGACGTTGGCCGGGGCCACCCGGCCCAGGCTGTCGATCAGCGGCTGGATCGCCCCGCTGCCGAACAGCCCCAGCAGCGACACCAGTGCCAGCAGCGCCGGGAAGATCGACAGCACCGCGTAGTAGGTGAGCGCCGCGGCCCAGTCGCTGAGGTTGTCGTCTTTGAACTCCGCGGCCGTGCGCTTGAGCACTCCCGTCCACGACCGCTTGGGCATGTCGGTCGGCTGCTCGGGCGGAGCCTGCTGGGGCGGGATCCGCCCCGGGCCGGCTTCGGGCCGCGCCTGCGCGTGCTGCTCCCCATGCCGTGCCACCCGCCTCACCTCCGAAGTGCGGGCCGCCGCCCGCGCGGCGGGCGCGGGACGGCGGCGCGGCCCCCGCGCCCGGGCCTGCGCCGTCGTGGAGGCGGCGGCCGGCGGGCGCGGGGACCGGGTTCTCGGTCCTCTGCTGCCCTCCGGCTACCCAGGCACGGCCCGCCGATTCACCGCATCGCGCGCCGAGGCGGACCGAGGCGCCGGCGCCGCGGCGCTCCTAGGGCTTGCGGGCGACGCCGCCGTACTCGGCGACCGGGCGGAGGCCGCCGACGTCGGAAGGGCCGGGCCGCCACAGGGAGCACGACACCACGCCGGGCTCCAGGAGCTCCAGGCCGTCGAAGAGGGCCGAGATCGCCTCCGCCGAGCGGATCGTCAGCTTGGGCGTGCCCTGCTCGTTCCACGCGCGGGCGACCTGGTGGGCCCGCTCGTGGTCGAGGTCGTCGGTGGGGTGGGAGACCACCAGGTAGCTGCCGGGCGCCAGCGCGCCCAGCAGCCGGTCCAGGACCGCGCGGACCTCGGCGTCGTCGGCCACGAAGTTGACCACGCCCAGCAGCATCAGCGCCACCGGCCGGGTGAGGTCCAGGGTGGCGCCTGCGGCGGCCAGGATCGCCTCGGGGTCGCGCAGGTCGGCGTCGACGTAGGCGGTGGCGCCCTGCGGGGTGCCCGTGAGCAGGGCGCGGGCGTGGGCGAGCACGAGGGGGTCGTTGTCCACGTAGACCACGCGCGCCTCCGGCGCCAGGGACTGGGCGACCTCGTGGGTGTTGTTGTGGGTCGGCAGCCCGGTGCCGATGTCGAGGAACTGCCGCACGCCCCGGTCCCGGACCAGATGGGTGACGGTGCGGACGAGGAACGCGCGGTCGGCCAGGGCGTTGTCGACGATCTCGGGGAAGAACGAGCGGATCCGCTCGCCCATCTCGCGGTCGACGGCGTAGTTGTCCTTGCCGCCCAGCCAGTAGTTCCAGATGCGGGCGTTGTGCGGCACGGAGGTGTCGACCGCGGGCCGGGGGGTCTCGGTGGGCACGGTGATGGGTCCTGCTTCCTGCGGGGGCGCCCCGGCGGGGCGCGGGGAGGGGTACGCCGACCATTCAAGGGGGCGGGCGGATCGACGGGCAAGCCCGGCGGCACCGCCCGGCGCGGCCGGATCGGGCCGCGCCCCCCTTTCCCCTCAGCCCCGTCCCGCCTCAGCCCTCCTTCTCCTTGTCCTCCGCCGTCGCCGTGTGCTCCGTGTGCTCCGTGTACAGGCAGCCGACGCCCTTCTCGATCCACTCCGGCTCGGACCAGTCGGGGTAGCGGGCCGTCAGCACCGCCGCCACCTCGGCCGCCGTCCGCTCCTCGGGCATGCCCGCGTCCCGGCGTGCCCACGTCTCGTCGCGCAGCAGGCGGAGGCAGCCCTCGGCGTCGGCCAGCAGGTCCGGCCCGCCGACCGCGCCGTGGCCGGGGACGACCGTGCGCGGCTCCTCGGCCGCCAGCCGCCGCAGTGCCGCGATCCAGCCGGTGCCCGACACGTCGGTGTCGTGGGGCGGGAACCACGGGAGGATCGGGAACTGCCCGGCCTCCACCAGGTCCCCGGTGAACACCACCCCGGCGTCGGGCACCTCGACCACCTGGTCGCCCCGGCTGTGTGCCCGTCCCACGGCCCGCAGGCGCACCACGCGCCCGCCCAGGTC
This sequence comes from Streptomonospora nanhaiensis, assembly GCF_013410565.1. Taxonomy (NCBI): domain Bacteria; kingdom Bacillati; phylum Actinomycetota; class Actinomycetes; order Streptosporangiales; family Nocardiopsidaceae; genus Streptomonospora; species Streptomonospora nanhaiensis. The sequence goes on along the minus strand of NZ_JACCFO010000001.1, from coordinate 1,646,163 downwards.
CAGTTCGGCCGACTCCTCGTAGACGACGTCCGGCGCGGGCAGGTCCACGCCGCTCAGGCGCCGGGCCACGTGGTCGCCCAGCCCGCGGAACATGTCCAGGTACCCCGGCCCCTTGGCCGCCAGGTCGGCGGCCTGCGCCCGGTTGGCCAGGTAGACGGCCCGGCCCGCGAAGGCCCGGGCGCCGAAGGCGTGCTCGGGGTGGAAGTGGGTGGTCGTCAGGTACAGGCGGCGGTCTCCGGCGCGGGCGGCGGCGTAGGCCAGGACCTCCTCCGCGCTGTCCGGGCCGAGGCCGGTGTCCACCACCAGCACGGCGCGGGTGCCGCCGATGACGCCGATGTTGGGGACCAACCGCACCCCCTGGTCGGGGATGACCACCAGGTCGGGGGCGATCTCGCGCGCCCCCTCGGTCCGCACCCGGGGGTCGGTGGTCTGGCGCTGCGCCATGGTCGGGGCTCCTCACACATGCGGGTTGCGGGCGGCCGAAACCAGCGACGCCCGCCGACGTCCTTGCACCCCAAGTCCAGCGCCGGACGGGTGCGGGCGTCCAACACCGGTCCGGTCGGCCCGATACCGCGCGGATATCGTGTCTGCTCATGGAACTGCGCCTGCTGCGCTATTTCGTGGCGGTCGCCGAGGAGCGCCATTTCGGCCGCGCCGCCGAGCGCCTGCACATGACCCAGCCGCCGCTCAGCCGCGCCATCAAGCAGCTGGAGGCCGAGGTGTCCGCGCAGCTGCTGCGCCGCTCGGCGACCGGTGTCGCGCTCACCCCGGCCGGGGCCGTGCTCTACGAGCGGGCGCGCGCCCTGCTGGACCAGGCCGAGCGGGCGCGCGCCGACGTCGCCGCCGAGGCGGGCGCCGCCGCCATCACCGTGGGCACCCTCGCCGACAGCGCCGAGCAGGCCGGGCCGCTCCTGGCGGCCGCCTACCGCGAGCGCCATCCCCGGGTCCGGGTGCGGGTGCGCGAGGCCGACTTCGCCGACCCCACCGGGGGGCTGCGCGCCGGGCTGGTGGACGTGGCACTGACCCGGGCGCCCTTCGACACCGCCGGGATCAGCGTCCGCGTCCTGCGGGCCGACCCGGTCGGCGCGATCCTGCGGGCCGACGACCCCCTCGCCGCCCGCCCCCGCCTGCGCGTGGCCGACCTCGCCGACCGCCCGTGGTTCCGGCTGCCCGAGGGCGCGGACCCGGTGTGGAGCGCCTACTGGACACCGGCCGGGCCGGGCGGCGCTGGGGGAGCGGGGCCCGTGGTCCGCACCGCACAGGAGTGCCTCCAGGCGGTGCTGTGGAACGGCACGGTCGGCATGGCGCCGCTCACCCGCACCCCGCCCGAGGGACTGGCGGCGGTGCCGCTGGCGGACATGCCGCCCAGCCGCCTGGTCGTGGCCTGGAACAGGGGCGACGCCAACTCGGCGATCCGCGCCTTCATCCGGGTCGCGGCCGAGCTGTGGGGCGGGGCGGCGCGGTAGCCCCGCCCGCTCAGTCCAGCGCGCCCGCGACCCGGCTCAGGTAGGCGTCGCGCGAGGGGAGCAGGTGGGCGCGGCAGGTGTCGGCCAGCAGGTCGGGGTCGCCGCCGCGCAGGGCCTCGATCATGGTCCAGTGCTCCCGCCGGCTGCGGTCCAAAAAGTCCGGCGAGGTCACGGTCACCGAGCGCATCGCGTGCGCCATGCGGGCGTGGCGGCGGATCGTCTGGGTGAGGACGGTGTTGTCCGTCAGCGCGAAGAGGGCGTCGTGGAAGGCCATGTTCGCCCGCACGACGGCGCGCAGGTCGCCGGCCTCGATCGCGGAGTCGTGCCGGTGCTGGAGTTCGGTCAGCTCCTCGACGCAGCCCTCGGCCGCCGGCAGGTCGATCATCCGCGCGGCGCTGACCTCCAGGATCTCGCGCACCGCGTAGAGGTCGCGGACCTCCTTGGCGGTGTAGGAGCGCACGAACGCGCCCGCGTTGGGGCGGCGCTCGGCCAGCCCGCGGGTCTCCAGTTCGCGCAGCGCGCTGCGCACCGCGTGCCGCTTGGCGTCGAAGCGCGCCATCAGGTCGTCCTCGACCAGCCGCTCGCGCGGATAGCGCAGGCCGAGCACGATCTCCTCCTCCAACTGCTCGGCGAGGTCGACCGAACTCGTGGCGCGTGTGCCGGGCACGTCCATCCCTTCCGTGGCGGGGCCGCGCGTGATGCGCGGCTCCCATCGTAGTTGCGCGGACCACACGGCCGTGGTTCCATGGCCGAGCTTCATTGCCAAGATTATCAATAATGGAGTCGATAATGACCGATGATCGGGCCGGGCACCCGGCGGCGCCGCGCGGCATGCGCGGCAACCTCACCGACTACGGGGACGCCGGGTTCGCGCTCTTCCTGCGCAAGGCGTTCATCAAGGGCGCGGGCTACACCGACGACGCCCTGGACCGGACCGTCGTGGGCATCGTCAACACCGGCAGCGGGTTCAACCCCTGCCACGGCAACGCGCCGCAGCTCATCGAGGCCGTGCGGCGCGGCGTGCTGCTCTCGGGCGCGCTGCCGGTCGAGTTCCCCACCATCTCGCTGCACGAGAGCTTCTCCCAGCCCACCAGCATGCTGCTGCGCAACCTCATGTCCATGGACACCGAGGAGATGATCAACGCGCTGCCGGTGGACGCCGTGGTGCTCATCGGCGGCTGCGACAAGACCGTCCCCGCCCAGCTCATGGGCGCCGCATCCGCCAACAAGCCGGCCATCCAGCTGGTCACCGGGTCCATGCTCACCGGCGCCTACCGGGGCGCCCGCGTGGGCGCGTGCACCGACTGCCGGGCGTTCTGGGGCCGCCACCGCGGCGGCGAACTCGACGAGGCCCAGATGGCCGAGGTCAACGGCAGCCTGGTCGGCAGCGTCGGCACCTGCTCGGTCGCCGGCACCGCCAGCACCATGGCCTGCGTGGCCGAGGCCATGGGCATCGCCCTGCCCGGCAGCGCCACACCGCCCGCGGTCACCGCCGACCGGATGCGCGTCGCCGAGCTGACCGGGCGGCGCGCCGCCGAACTCGCGGCCGAAGGGCTCACCGTCGACCGCGTCCTCACCCCCGAGGCCATCGAGAACGCGCTGCGCGTGCTCCTGGCCGTGGGCGGCTCCACCAACGCCATCGTGCACCTGGCCGCCATCGCCGGGCGCCTGGGCTACACGCTCGACCTGGACCGGTTCGACGCGATGAGCCGCGAGACCCCCGTCCTGGTCGACCTCAAGCCGGCCGGCAGCCACTACATGGAGGACCTGCACAAGGCCGGCGGCGTGCCGCGGCTGCTGCGGGAGATCCGCGACCTGCTGCACCTGGACGCCCTCACCGTCACCGGCCGCACCCTGGGCGAGGAGCTGGACCGCTCGCCCGAGCCCTTCGCCCAGGAGGTCATCCGGCCCCGGAGCGAACCCGTCTACCCCGCCGGCGGTATCGCCGTGCTGCGCGGCAACCTCGCCCCCAACGGCGCCATCATCAAGCAGGCCGCCGCCGACCAGGACCTGATGGAGCACCGCGGCCGCGCCGTCGTCTTCGAGGACTCCGCGGACATGGCCGCGCGCATCGACGACCCCGACCTCGACGTCGAGCCCGACGACGTGCTCGTGCTGCGCAACATCGGCCCCGTCGGCGCCCCGGGCATGCCCGAGGCCGGGTACATCCCCATCCCGCGCAGGCTCGCCCTCAAGGGGGTCCGCGACATGGTGCGCGTCTCCGACGGCCGGATGTCGGGCACCGCCGCCGGCACCATCGTCCTGCACGTCTCGCCCGAGGCGGCGGTCGGCGGCCCGCTGCGCTACGTGCGCACCGGCGACACCGTCCGCCTCAGCGTGCGCGACCGCGTCATCGAGGTGGAGGTCTCCGAGGAGGAGCTGCGCCGGCGCGCCGAGGAGGCCCCCGCCGCGCCCCCCGCTCCCGAGCGCGGCTACCGCAGGCTCTACGTCGAGCAGGTGACGCAGGCCGAGGAGGGCTGCGACTTCCGCTTCCTCCGGTCCGCCACCGACCGCGGCGCGGTCCCCACCGGCCCGGCGACCGGGCCCGGACGGGAGTGACATGGAGTCCACCGCGTGGCTGGTGACCGCGGCCGTGCTCGCCGTGGTCCTGCTGCTGTTCCTGGTCATCCGGCTCAAGTTCCAGGCGTTCATCGCGCTGCTGCTGGTCAGCATCACGTTCGGCCTGGCCACCGGCACCCCGCCGGTGGAGCTGGTGGACCTCGTCGTCGAGAAGATGGGCGGCGGACTGGGCGAGGTCGCGCTGGTCATCGGGCTGGGGTCGGTGTTCGGCGAGGTGCTGCGCAGGGCGGGCGCGGCCGAGCGGCTGGCCGCCACCCTGATCGACCGCTTCCCCGACCGGCACGTCGCCTGGGGGCTGGGCTGCGCCGGGTTCCTCGTCTCGATCGCGGTGTTCATCGACGTCGCAATCGTGGTCCTGGTGCCGATGCTCTACCAGATCGCCCGGCGCACCAAGCGGTCCCTGCTCTTCTACGGGATCCCGCTGTGCGCGGGGCTGAGCGTCACCCACACCTTCATCCCGCCCACCCCCGGCCCGATCGCCACCGCCGGGATCATGGGCGCCGACATGGGGCTGGTCATCCTGTTCGGGGTCGTCTGCGGCGGCGCGGCCGTGGTCGTCGCCGGTCCGGTCTTCGGCCGCTTCATCTCCGAGCGCATCTACGTGCCGGCGCCGATCGAGCCCGCGGGCGCGGAGGTGGGCGGGCGCCCGGCCGGCACGGGAGCGGCGGGCGCCGAAGGCGCTGAAGGCGCTGAGGCGGCTGAGGGCACCGGCGCCGGCGGATCCGGCGAGGGAGCGGGCGGCCCGCAGGCGCGGGCCGACGGCGGCACCTCCCCGGCCGCGTCGCTGCCCGGATTTGGCTCGGTCATCGGGGCGCTGCTGCTGCCGCTGGTGCTGATCCTGGCCGGCACCACGGGCGGCGCGCTGCTGCCCGAGGGCGGCGCCGCCCACACCGCGCTGGCGTTCGTCGGCCACCCGGTGATCGCCCTGCTGCTCACCTGCCTGTACACGCTGTGGTTCTTCGGCGTGCGGCGCGGCGCCACCCTCGCCGAGCTGCAGGAGACCGCGACGGCCGCGCTCGCCCCGGCCGGCGTGATCATCCTGATCACCGGCGCGGGAGGCGTGTTCGGCGGGCTGCTGGTGGACTCGGGCGTGGGCGAGATCCTGGCCGACGCGATGACCGGCTGGGGCATCCCGATCGTGGCGTTCGGGTTCATCTCCTCGGCGGTCATCCGGATCTCGCAGGGGTCGGGCACCGTCGCCATGATCACCGGCGCCACGCTCACCCAGCCGCTCGCCGCCCAGATGGACGTCAGCGACCCCGTACTGGCCCTCACCTGCATCGCGATCGCCTCGGGCGGGACCGCGTTCTCGCACGTGAACGACTCGGGATGGCCAACCGGTACTTCGGCATGTCGGTCTCCGACACCCTGAAGTCCTGGACGGTGATGAAGACGATCGTCGGCCTCACCGGGTTCGCCTCGGCGCTGCTGCTCAGCCTGGTCGTGGCCTGACGCGGTCGGCGCGGCCCCTGCGCCCGGCCCCCTCCGGCCCCGCGGCCGCGGGGGACCGGGCGGACGCGCTCCCGTGCGGCTACCAAACCTCGGCGGAGAAGCCGTGGTACCGCCCCCGGCCGGGCGCGGGCAGCCCGGGGGGCAGCCGCGTGCCCGCCGGTTCGGGGACGGCAACGGCCGACCGGTCCAGGCGGGGCCGGCGCCCTCGGCGCTGATGAAGGGCCCCAGGCTGACGGAGCCCACCTCGGTGCCGGCCGCGTAGGCGGTGAGCACGGGACCGCCGCTGAGCCCGCCGTCGGAGCGGGCGAGCCAGGTGTCGCAGGCCCAGCGGATCTCGCCATGCGCCGACGCCGGCGGCCGCCGCCGACACCCGGCGCCCCTCCCACTCCGGGCCGTCATACCGGGGGCGGAGGCGCCCGCCGGGGCCGCGCGCGCCTCGGCCCCCGGTCGGAGGCGCAAAACCGGCTCGCGGCCCGATGCGGGGGAAGGTCCGCGCGCGGGAGAGTGTGTGCGCCGCAGACCGCACCCCAGACCGCCTCGCCTCCCAGGGAGCCGCCATGCACCGCAGACCCGCCGCGACCGCGGCCGTGCTGCCCCTCGCCCTCGCCGCCGCCCTCACCTTCCCGCCGGGCCCCGCGTGGGCGCAGGAGGCCGACGCGGCGGAGGCCCCCGCCGCCGGGAGCGGGCAGCGCCTGGACTGGGGCGCCTGCCCCGAAGGCGACTACGGGACCGGCATGGAGTGCGCCACCCTGCGCGTGCCGGTCGACCACGACCGACCCCGCGGGCGGCACATCACGCTGACCGTGGGCCGGCTGCCCGAGACCGGCCGCGGCGGCGCCGAGGGCAGCGTGGTGGTCAACCCCGGCGGGCCCATCGGGTTCAGCATCGCCTACCTCGGCGCCTACGGCGACTCCTTCGCCGGCCTGCGCGAGCACATGGACATTGTCACCTGGGACCTGCGCGGCGCCCCCAACGGCCAGGGCGGCTTCAGCACGCCCCTGGACTGCGACTGGCGCTACGCCGCCACCCCGGCCGTGCCGGCCGACCAGGCCGCGTTCGCCGAACTGGCCGCCGCCAACCGGGCCGTGGCGCAGGAGTGCCGCGCGGCCGGCCCCGCGCTGTTCGACCACATGAGCTCCGCCGACCACGCCGACGACCTGGAGGCCATTCGCGCCGCCCTGGGCGAGCGGCGGCTGAACCTGCACATGACCTCCTACGGCGGCGTGATCGGCCAGAGCTACGCCCGGCAGTACCCGGACCGGGTGCGGACCCTCTACCTCGACGGGACCGCCGACCACACCCGCGAGGGCGACGCCGTCTACGAGGGCTTCGCCCGCGACGGCGACACGGCGTTCGATCGCTTCGCCGACTGGTGCGCCGCCGAGGAGTCCTGCGCGCTCCACGGAAGCGACGTGGCGGAGCGCTGGCGGGCGCTGACCGCGAGGGCCGACGCCGACCCGATCCCCGCCCCGGTCGCCGGGGTCCACTACACCGGCCGCGACCTGGAGGCCACCGCGTTCGCCGTGCTCACCGCCAACCGGCCCGGCGCGACGTGGCGGGAGCTGGCCGAGGCGGTCCTGGCCGCCGAGGACGGCGACGCGTCGGGGTTCGTGCGCGACCCCGACCGCCCCTTCCCCGGGTTCCCCCAGCCCGGCGTGGTCGAGTGCCTGGACTGGAACCGCCCCGCCGACCACGCCCAGATGGCGGCGACCGTGGCGCGGCTGAGCGAGGTCGCGCCCAACACCGGCGGCCGCCTCCACATGTACGGCAGCATCCTCACCTGCGCCGGCTGGCCCACCCCGGTCACCAACCCGCCCGGCCCGCTGCCCGAGGGCGTGCCGCCGCTGCTGGGCGCCGGCACGTGGAGCGACTTCGGCTCCACCTCGCGCGCGGTCGCAAGCGTGCCGGGCAGCGTCTCCATCGTCCACGACGGCCCCGGGCACGGCCTGTACTGGAACGGCAACGCCTGCGTCGTCGCCCACGCCGACACCTACCTGCGCACCCGCGAACTCCCGCCGCCCGGCACCGGCTGCTGACCCCGGTGGGCCGTCCGGGGCACCGCCCGCGCGGCACCCGGACGGCCCCGGCCGCGGTGAACCGGACCTCCGCGGCGGCCACTCCCCGGCCTCGGGCGCCCGCGCCTCCCGCAGCCGGGCGCCACCGGCCGGTGCGGCGGCGCCCGGAACCCCCGGACGCGGGTGAGACGAGGGTGAATTGACCCCGGCGTGGTGGGTAGCCGAACGGGGACCGCACCCAACGGACCGTCTTGAGGAGGCACCGGTGATGAGATCTGAGACCAGCGCCGGGCCGGAGCAGCAGACCGGTCAGGTGGCCAAGGAGCAGGCGTCGCGGACCGCCGGGGAGGCGCGGTCGGCCACCGCCGACGTCGCGTCGACGGCGCGCGACCAGGTGCGCCACGTCGCCGCGGAGTCCCGCTCGCAGGCCCGCGCCGTCGCCGAGGACATGCGCGGCCGGATCGCCGACGAGGCCGAGGAGCAGACCCAGCGCCTGTGCCAGGGCCTGCGGCAGTGGTCGCGCGACCTCGGGTCGATGGCCGACAACGCGGACACGGGCTCACCGGCGCGCGGCGCGGTGCACCGGCTCGCCGAGCGCGGCGACGCCGCGGCCGACTACCTGGAGCGCAACGGCGCCCAGGGCGTGCTCGACGACGTGCAGTCCTTCGCCCGCCGGCGCCCCGCGCTCTTCCTGGCCGGTGCCGCCGCGGCGGGCTTCGCGGTGGGCCGGCTGGTGAAGTCCGCCCGCGCGGCCGACTCCGGCGACGCGGCGGGCGGCCCCGAAGCGGAGTCCCGACCCCAGGCCGAGACCGCCCACGAACCCCGCGGCATCCCCGAGCAGCAGACCGGGGTCCCGCCGCAGTACCGCGAGGTGAGGTGAGATGACCGTCCCGTACGCCACACCCCCGGAGCAGCGGGCCGCCCAGGAGGTGCCCGCGCAGCGCGCCGACCACGACCGGTCGCTCGGCGACCTCGTGGGCGAGCTCGTCGCGGACGTGCAGAAGCTCCTCCGCCAGGAGGTCGAGCTGGCCAAGGCGGAGGTGCGCGAGGAGGCGACCAAGGCCGGCAAGGCCGCCGGCATGCTGAGCGGTGCCGCGTTCGCCGGCTACATGGTGCTCGTGCTGGTGAGCCTGGCGGCCGTCTTCGGCCTGGCCGCGGTCATGCCCGCGGGCTGGGCGGCGCTCATCGTCGCCGCCGTGTGGGCCGTGATCGGCGCGGTCCTGTTCGTCGTGGGGCGGAGCAGGATGCGCCAGGTATCGCCCAAGCCCGAGCGGACCGTCGAGACGCTGAAGGAGGACGCGCAATGGGCACGGCACCCGACCAGATAAGAGGCGACATCGAGCAGACGCGGGCCGAGTTGACCCGCGACGTCAACCGGCTCACCGACCGCACCAGCCCGCGGGCCATCGCGCGCCGGCGGACCGAGGGGATGCGCCACCGCGCCCGGCACATGCGCGAACGCATGATGGGCAGCGCCTCCCAGACCTCCGGTTCGATGAAGGAGGGCGGTGGGCAGGCGATGGAGGCGGTGCGCTCCGTGCCCGACAGGGTCGCCCACCAGACGGAGGGCAATCCGGTGGCCGCCGGGCTGATCGCCTTCGGCGCGGGCCTGCTGGCGGCGTCGGTGCTCTCCGAGAGTCGGGCGGAGCGGCAGGCGGCGCGGCGGCTCCGGGAGCAGGCGGGCGACGTGGTCACCCCGGTCGAGCAGTCGGTCACCGAGTCGGCCGAGCGGCTGAAGGGCGGCGCCAAGGAGTCGGCCCGCCAGGCCGCCCAGGAGGTCAAGGGTACGGCGCAGGGAGCCGCCCAGACCACGGGGCAGCAGGCCCAGGAGAACGCGCAGCACGTCTCGGCCGCGGCCAAGGAGTCCGGCCAGACGGTGGCCTCCCACCAACGCGACCGCTGAACCGCCGGCCCGGGCCCCGATCGGCCCGGGCCGGACCGGGAACGGCCGGCCGGCGACCGGTGCGGTCACGGGCCCGCCGCCCCGCGCTCCACGCGCCGGGCGGCGGGCCCGGCGCGTGCGGGGGAGCGGCGCACGAGCGAGCGCGGGGCATGGGCCGTGGTCGGTTCCGTCCGGCGACCGGCCGACATCGCCGCTTCGCCGGTCCGTCGGGGACCTGACCTCGGGGGACCGGTACCGCCTCTGCCTCAGCGCCACGCCGCGACGGCGCGCCGCGCCCGCCCCGCCCACCGCGCCACCAGGGCGCGGGGCGGCCGGGGGGCGCGGTGGGCCAGCCAGGCGCTGGCCGCGCCGATGGCGGCCCCGGCGGCGACGTCGCTGGGGTAGTGGCTGGCCGCGTGCACCCGCTCCAGGGCGACCAGCCCGGCCGGGACCGCGCAGGCCGCGCCCCACGCGGGCGACACCCCGGCCACGGCCGCGGCGAACCCGACCGCGGCGGCGGTGTGCCCGGACGGGAAGGACGATCCGTTGGGCCGGTCGCACGCCTCCTCGTCGGGCGCCAGGTCCTCGGGCGGGCGGTGGCGGTGGTAGACCCGCTTGCACACGCCGTTGGACAGGAACTCGGCCAGCCCCATGCCGACCAGCCCGAACGCGGCGGCGCGGCGCCCGCGCGGCCCTCCGGCCGCCGCCATCAGCGCGGCGGCCGCCCACCACACGCGCGTGTGCTCGCTGGCGGTCTCCAGCGCCGCGCGGAGCCGCCGGTCCCACGGCGGCCGCCAGGAGGCCGCGTGCCGGACGAGCCTGCGGTCGACGCGGTGCAGCCGCTTCGATGCGCCCATGACCAGCGGTTACCCGGTCCAGCGGCGGTCACACGGGCCGTGTCCGCCGCCACCCCGCCGCGACCGCACCGCCACCGCCCCGGCAGGGCGCCGACCGGGCGCTGCGGGCGCCGACTGCGCGGGGGCTCAGCCCCAGGTAAGCGGGTCGAGGTGGAGGTAGAAGCGCTCCCGGTCGCGGTCGAGGGCGATCCCGTAGCGGGCGGCGAACGCCTCCTCGGCCTCGGCGGCCCGGCGGGCGCCGTTCCGGTCGCCGCCGTCCTCCTCCGCCCACCTCTCGCGCGCGGTCGCGAACAGCAGGGCGAGGTCGGCATAGGGGTCGGCCCGGCCCAGGCGGCCGAGGTCGATGAACCCGGCCACGCGCAGGGTCTCGGGGTCGAGGACGATGTTGGGCAGGCACAGGTCGCCGTGGCAGACCACCGCGTCGGCCGCCTCCTGGGCGAGGCGCCGCTCGACCTGGGGCTCCAGACGGGCGAGCAGGTCGGCGGCCGGGGTGTCCTGCTGCTCGACCGGCAGGAAGTCGGGGTTGACCGCGCCCCGGGCGACGACGTCGCGCGCGGTGGCGGCCATGGCGGCGAGGTCGCGCGAGAAGGGGCAGGCGGCCACCGGCAGCGCGTGCAGCCGGCGGACCGCGTCGGCGATCGGCTCCCAGGCCGCGCGCAGCGCCGCCGCCGGGACGCGGTCGGCGGGCACCCCCGGCACGGTGCCGGTCACCAGGCAGGCCCCGGTGGTGGTGGCGGTCCAGTCCAGGACCCGGGGAGCGGGCACGCCCTGGGCGCCGAGCCACTCCACGCGGTCCCGTTCGGCGGCAAGCCCGGCCGCCGCGTCGCCGAAGACGCACTTGGCGTACCGCGTGCCGTCAGCGGACCGAAAGACGAGCGCCCCGGACTCACCACCGGTGACGGGTTCCCACCCGTCACCGGGGAGCAGGGCACGGGATTCGGACACGGCCGCAGCATAAGGGCTGTCCCGTAAACGATCTATGGAAGTGCCGGTTGACCGGTCCGTTCTTCGTTACCCGGCCAGGGCGAGGTCGTGCAGGCGGGCGATGCCGAGCATGGCGTGGTGAACACCGTCACCTTTCAGGCGGCAGTCGCGGAGGAGCTTCCAGCCCTTCATCCGGGCGAAGACGTGCTCGACGCGGGCGCGGACCTTGCGGTGAGAGGCGTTGTGCTCCTCTTTCCAGGCCGGGAGTTCGGCCTGGCCGCGCTCGCGGCGGTGCGGGACGACCAAGCCGGTGCCCCGGTAGCCGCCGTCCGCGATGACCGTGGTCCTGCCGACAGCCCCCTTCGCGCCGGACAGTTCCCACGCCTTGCAGTCGTTGCGGTTGCCGGGCACCGGCCGGCCGACGGCGACCACGAGCCGGGTGTCGGCATCGATGACGACCTGGTGGTTGGTTGAGTACCGGTAATTCTTCGACTGGTCGGCGACGGTGTGGTCACGGGTGGGCACCATCCGTCCACCATCGGCACGGTGTCCTTGGGACCGCCCGCGCGGCTGGAGCGCGAGCAAGAGCCCGAGGTGGGCGATGCTGCGGTCGGCGGCCGACTTCGAGATGCCGAACAGCGGCGCAAGCTGCCGCGGCGTCAGGTTCGTGCGCCGGTACGCGGCGACCAGCAGAACCCGATCCTCCAACGGCAAGCTCCAGGGCCGTCCTCTGCGGACCGCATCCGCGCCTTCGCGGCGCAGCGCGGTCATCGGCTTGCTGAACTGACGTGGGCCCAGCCCAGTGAACGGGACCGTCCGGGAAGGCTCCGACGCCGTGATCACACCGGCCACCCCAAGATCATCTCTTGTGGTGGGGCTCTGCGCGATGTCCCGCAGAATCCAATGGCGCAACGCAGCTCAGGCGTCAAGAATCGCCGGATGCATGAGGTGAAGCTGTCCGACGGGATCATCACTCTGTCCCCGCTACGCCTGGACGACACGGAGGCGCACCTCGCGGGGGAGGATGAGCGGCTGGTGCGCTGGCTCAGCGGCGGTCCCGGCACACGCGAGGGCGTCGAGGCCTACATCCGGCACTGCCGGGAACAGTGGGACACAGCCGGCCCACTCCGCGCTTTCGGCATCCGGGTAGGCATCGACGAGGCGCTCGCGGGGACGATCGACCTGCGCTTCACAGCAGAGGGCTTGTCTCCCGGCCAGGTGAATGTCGCCTACGGCCTCTACCCGTCCTGGAGAGGGCGCGGCCTGGCCACCCGCGCGGTCATCCTGGTCTCCCGATATGCGGCGAGTGAGGGAGCGAAGCAGGCTGTGATCCGGGTGGAGCCGGAGAACGCCGCGTCTTCCGCGGTCGCCCCCCGGGCGGGCTTTACCCCCGACAAGCACACACGCGGCGCGGACGGGACACGGCTCGACTGGTACATGCGGGATCTGTGCATCGATACCCGGTGACGACCCTGACGCTCGCAAGCCGGCGCGGGGCTTGGCGACGCATGACCAGCGGTTACGGGACAGCCTTTAGCGCCCGCAAAGGATCGACGATGACGACGCGAGCGCTCCCGCACCGGCCGTCCCGCTTCTGTGGGCGGGCGATCCGCGGTTCGTCGCCGTGTCCGGCGACCGTGGGCGGGGGAGCGGAGCGGGCTCGGCGCCCGTTCCGCCGTGTTCGGTGCCCCTGAAGGCGCGGAGGACCGGGACGCGCATGGAGGTACCGGCGGCCGAAGCACCGGACCCGGCCGGCCGCCGTGGCGCCGGACGGGGACCGGCACCCGCGGCCCCTCACGCCCCCGTCGCCGGGCGGCGGTAGACGGCGAGCAGCACCCGCAGGACCAGAGCGCCGCCGACCACCATGAGCAGGTAGCCCAGCAGGTCGAAGAACGACGTCCGCGGGGTCAGGCCCGGCCCGCCGGGCACCGCGAGCAGGGCCACCCCCAACGCGCCCGACGCGATCGCCAGCAGGGTGAGCATCGCCTGGTGCGCCAGCCCGGCCACGAAGGCGCGTTCGGCGCCGCCGCCCAGCAGACCCACCTCGACCCGCAGCCGGCCCTCCTCCAGCGTGGCCGCGATCCGGTCCAGGCGGCGCGGCAGCCGCCGCAGGGTGGGTAGCAGCGCGACCACCTCGTCGGTCAGCGTCGCGCGCAGCGAATCCGGGCGCAGCCGCTCGCCGACGCGCTCGGCCGCGTACCGGCGCGCCTGCCCGACCAGGTCGAACGTCGGAGACAGGGCGCGCAGCACCCCTTCCAGGGTGCCCAGAGCGCGGAAGACCGCCGCCACCTCGGGCGGCAGCCGCAGCCGGTGCCGGGCCGGCAGCAGGACCAGGTCGGTGAACATCCGGACGTCGGGCACCGCGCCCTCGTGCAGGTGCTGGACCATGAACCGCCCCAGCGCGCGGCGCAGCCGGTCCGCGTCGACCTCCCGGGCGTCCTCGGGCGGCACCAGCGCCAGCAGGGAGTCGGTCAGCCCCGCCGGGTCGCCCCGGTCGATCGCCGCCATCATGAACCGCAGGCACTCCCGGGTGCCCGCGTCCAACCGCCCGACCGCCCCGAAGTCGAGCAGCCCCAGGCGGCCGTCGGGCAGCAGCAGCACGTTGCCCGGGTGCGGGTCGGCGTGGAAGACGCCGTGCTCGGTGACCTGCGTCAGCAGGGTCTCCAGCAGGGTGCGGGCCAGGGCGTCGCGGTCCTCCTGGGTTGCCTCCGGTACCGTCCCGGCGGCGCTCAACGCGACGCCCGGCAGCCGCTCCATGACCAGGACGCGGCGCGTGGTGTAGGCGTCGAACACGCGGGGGACCACCACGCGCGCGGTGTCGGTGGTGGCGGCCACGGCGGCGATGTTGGCGGCCTCCACGCGAAAGTCCAGCTCCTCGGTCAGCGCCTCGGCGAAGCCGTCGGCGAGGTCGCGCACCCCCATGGACCGCGCCCAGGCCGCGCGGGCGTGCAGGAAGCGCGCGAGCCTGCCGAGGATGTCGAGGTCACGCCGCACAGCGCGGGCGATCCCGGGCCGCTGCACCTTCACCACCACCGCCGTGCCGTCGCGCAGCCGCGCCGTGTGCGCCTGGGCGATGGAGGCCGAGGCCAGGGGAGCGGCACCGAACTCGGCGAACACCTCCTCCACCGGAGCGCCCAGCTCCTCGCGCAGCACGGCCCGCACCTGCTCGGCCGGCACGGTCGCCACGCGGTTGTGCAGCCGCGACAGCTCCGCCACGAACACCGGCGGAAGCAGGTCGCGGCGGGTGGCCAGGACCTGGCCGAGCTTGACGAACGCCGCCCCGCCGTCCTCCAGCGCGGCGGCCAGGGCGGCCGCCAGCCGCTGCCGGGGCCGGTCCCCGGCCGACGGGGCGCGCCGCCCCGCCAGGTAGGGGCCCAGACCGTGCCGTGCGGCGATGCGGAGGATGGCGGCGTAGCGCAGGGCGCGGCCGGCGGCGTCCCGCACGCCCTTCGCCCGGGCCAGCGGACGCAGCCGCGAACCCGTCGGGAACAGCACCTCGCCGACCACCAGGACGGCCATGGCCGCGATGACCACCCCGCCGGAGGACACGACGCCGATCGGCACGGCCTCACCGGGCGCGCGGGAGACCAGTTCGGTGGTGACGCCGCCGACGGCGAAGCCGGCGAAGCCCGCCGCCAGCGCGCGGGGCACGGACACGCGGATACCGAGGACCAGGCCGGCGACCCAGGCGACGGCCATGGCGGTGGCCAGGCCGGCGATCCAGACCACCGGCGCGAGAAGGGCGGGGGGAAGCGTGGTGACAGCGGCGGGGTGCATGGCGGCAAGCGTGGCAGCGGCCCCGGGCGCACGGATCCCCTGGCAGGGGGGTGGGGGCTCCCTCGGGCGGGGGAAACCAGGGCGGCCGGCCCCGCGGGCCGGGACCGGCCGGTCCGGTTGGGGGCCGCTACTCGCGGGCCTCCACCGGCACGCTCCCCGCCAGCTCCGCGGCGTCATCGGGCCAGGTCAGGGCGCCCGACTCCAGGTCGGCGAGAATCCCGCGCACCCAGGCCAGCTCCGCCGCCCACACCGCCCGCGTGTACTCGTTCTCCAGCAGGAGCAGCCGGGGCAGCTCCCGCCGGAGGTCGGCCGCCTGCGCGTCGGCTCCCGCGATGGCGCCCTCCAGGGCCGCCGCGCGGCTGCGCAGGCAGTACCGCACCTCCCCGGTCGGCAGGCAGCCCATGAAGGAGACGGCGGCGGCCAGCAGCGTGGTGTCGGGGTCGGGCCGCTCCAGCAGGTAGCGCAGCCGCGACCGCAACTCCCGCCGCCCCTCGTCGGTGATGCGGTAGACCGTGCGCTCGGGGCGGTGCCCCTCGCGCTCGGTCTCGACCGCCTCGATGAACTCGTCCCGCTCCAGGCGGCCCACCGCGTGGTACAGGCTGCGCGGCAGTCCGGTGACGAAGTCCTTGTGGGTCTGGGTGATGACGCGGTGCAGCTCGTAGGGGTGGCGCGGGCCGGTGAGCAGCAGCGCCAGCACGGTCAGGCCGGTGAGGTCCCGGACCCCTCGGCGAGTCGCCGCCATCGCGCCTCCGTATCCACCGTGACCGCGTCCACCCCGGTCAGCTCCGCCGCCGATCAGCCTAGCGCCGGCCGGGTGGACCCGCGGATCCCGGCACTCCGACGACCCCGCCCCGACTACCGTGCCCGCCGTGCCGGTCCCCGGCCGCGCGCCGGACCGCCCACGCCCAGCTCCGACTGCCGCGCAGTGTCGTCCTCGGCCACGTCGAGCAGGGTGCGGGCGTAGTCGGCCCGGGTGAGCCGCCAGTCGCCGCCGGTGGCGTCGGCCGCGCGGTCGATGTGCACGGCGCCCGCCGCGGGGCCGTCGACCAGCATCACCGCCCGCACGATGCGCCAGTCCAGCCCGCTGGCCTGGAGCATGCCCTCGGCCCGGGCGAGGTCGGCGTAGACGGCGCGGAACCGCAGCCACGCCAGTCCCACGGCGAGCCGGGGCCGGGTGGCCGTGACCGAGCGGCTGCTGGTCATGACCAGTCGGCGCACCCCGGCCTCGGGCATGACCTCGATGAGGGCGCGGGCGATGGCGCTGCCGCCCACCGCGCACAGCACCGCGTCCTGCTCCCGCACGGCCGCGCGCAGGTCCTCGGCGCGGGCCGCGTCCCCCTTGACGACGGCGCGCAGCCCCGCGACCCCGGTCGGCGCCGCGCCGTCGCGCGCGAAGGCGGTGATGGCGTGGCCGCGCGCCACACCCTGGTCGAGCACGTGGCGGCCGGTGCGCCCGGCGGCCCCGATGACAAGGATCCGCATTACGCCCCTCCCGCCGCACGGCCCCGCGCGCGGCCGGACAGTTCGGCCGCGGCACGCTCGGCGATGTCCGCCAGCCCTCGTTGGGTGGCGGCGCGGAAGCCGACGAACCCCCGGTTGGCCAGGGGGACCAGCCACCGGCCGCGCCGCGCGACGTCGTAGACGCGATGCACGATCCGCGCGCCGGAGGGGCAGGGCTGCACGGCGAACTCGCCCCGGTACCACCATCCGCCCTGGAGGGCGATGGTGCGGTGCGCGCGGTCGACCTCGACGGTGAAGCGGTGGTCGGGGGCGTGCGCGGTGAAGGTGTTGGGACCGCCGGTCAGCGTGAGGTTCTCGGGCCCGCCTCGGGCGATCAGGAGCCATCCGTTGTCGGGTCCGGCCGGGCCGGACCGCACGGACAGCAGCAGGTCGGCCACGGAGTCGCGGGGAGCGGGCACGGTGGCGGACGCCTCGGCCAGCAGGCGCCGCCTTGGGGGGCTCAGGGCCATGGGGACTCCTATTGCGTAGTTCTATAGTGCATTGCGCACTATAACAATGTGCGGCACAGAGGAGGGAGACGGTGGCGAGGGGACGGCGCCGCCCGGCGGGTGCCGGCGCGGCGGGACGGCCGGGGGCGCGCGGATGGGCGGTCCGTGCGTGCCCCGCGTGGTCGCCCCGGACGGGCCGGGGGTCGCCCCGGCCCGCCCAGGGCCCCGGCCGGATTCGGGGCCCGCCCGCTACTCGCTCGACGCCACCCGCGCGAGGGCGATGCCGCCGATGATCAGGGCCGGCGCCACCCTGTGTGACGAGGGTGCTGGAGGCTGTCCCGCGCCTTGGTGGCCACGGTGAGGCGAATGGACTCCGCGGGCGGGTGTTGCGTCCTCGATGCCGGTTTTGGAGAACGGCGATCCATGCTTTTCGTCCGCCGGGGTGACCGTGGATGCTGGATCGCCGTGTAAGCGGCTGGCTTTGTCTCGCAGTGGGAGATGCCGGCAGGCGGAGGTCTGTTCCGTGTGGACGTGCGGGCTGAGACCGGCGTTGACCGCGCGCCCCTTTCCCTCCTCTCGGTGATGCCGCTGCCCGCGAATTCAGGTGAATTCATTTTAGTGAATCCCCTTTTTGTCCCCCATTGCGGTTTCGGTGCGTCGGGTTCCCTTTGTTTGGGGGGGGCGCTCCGCTTTGGCCCGTCGATTTGCCGCCGAGTGTGTCCTCCGTAACACGGTCGGTTCCGGAGGCCGGGGATTGCGGTCAGGAAAGGACTGATTCAGGCGGTTGTGTCACCTGTGCCGCCCGCGCGGCCACGGGTTACGACCGTGAATTCATCGCCCGAATGCCGGAACAAAACCCGGTCTCCGAGCTGATTTCGCTGTGAGGCTCTGCGATGTCCTGGGGCGCGAGAGTGCGTTTCCGGTCTATTCCCCATTGCATATCAAGGCAGGAACTATGCGGACAATCCAAAGGGCCACCGTGGTCGCGGCGACCGTTTTCGGTATCCTCCTCGCCCCTGTCGGGCTCGCCGTCGCCCATGCGAGTACGGGCGACACGGACGCCGGGGCCGGCGGTCTGCTGTCCAACCTCTCCGGCCGCAACTCCTCCGGACACGCCAACCTGTGCGGCACCGGCAAGGTCGCGGTCCTCAAGGAGCGCAACTGCTTCACCGAGGACACCGGGCGCGGTCCGGGCGGCGGCGACGTGGCCGGACCCAGCGGGGGCACCCTCTCCAACCTGCTGTTCGCCCGGAACGCCTCCGGCCACAGCAACAACTGCGGCAACGAGACCGTCTCGGTGCTGAGCCGCACCACCTGCGTCACCGTCGACCACCGCTAGGACGTGCGTGCCGCCGGGGGCCCGGTGCGGCCGGGCCCCCACCCCCTCTTCGCCCCACGACCGTGACCGAGGTGACCATGCGGACCGACCCGCGGCTGTGCATCGCCGCCGTTGTCCCCCTGACCGGCCGGCTGGCCCGGCTCGGCGACCCCCTGTCCTTCGTCCTGCGCCGCCTGGCACCGCTGCTGCCCCCGGTGCGCGCCGGCGCGCACCGGCTGCCCGTCCACATCGCCGTCCGCGACAGCCGGTCCGACCCCGACCACGCCCGGCAGGCGGTCAAGGAGCTGGTGACCGACGAGGGCGCCCACATCGTCATCACCATGGCCGGCACCCAGGTGCTGCCCGCCGTGGCCGACGCCTGCGCCGACCTGCGCACCCCGTGCCTGTCCACCACGTTCCCCCGGCAGGCCTACGAGCACTGCCGCACCGCAGCCGAACGCGACCGGTGGACCTACCACTTCGCCTGGGGGCTGGAGGACATCGCCGCGGTCTTCGCCGACATGTGGGAGCGCGTGGGCGGCGTCCGCCGGGTCGCCTGCCTGTGGAACGACGAACTCCAGGGCGACCTCCTGCGCCGCTGGTTCGCGCCCGTGGCGGCGGAGCGGGGCCGCCCCCTGGTCGACCCCGGCGCCTACCGCGAGGGCACCGCCGACTTCGGCGCCTGCGTCGAGCACCTGCGCCGCCACGACGTCAACGCGGTCACCAGCGCGGCCACCGGCGCCGACCTCGCGCGGTTCCACCAGCGGGCGCGCGAAGCAGGGCTGGACCTGCGGCTGCTCACCTGCTCGCGCTGGCTGACCTACCCCCACGCCGAATCCGCCCCGGCCCCGCGCGACCGCGCGGCCTTCGAGGGCCTGGTCCGCGCCCGGGTCGCGACCCTGGTCTACTGGACCCCGCGGCACCCGCACCGGTCGTCGGTCGACGGCACCACCAGCGCCGAGCTGGCCGACGCCTACCAGCAGGCAACCGGCCGGATGTGGCTGCAGCCCCTCGGCCTCGCGCACGCGCTGGTCGACGTCGCCCACCACGCGCTGTCCCGCGCCGACGACCCCACCGACCGCGCGTCCGTCGCGGCGGCCCTCTCCCGCACCCGGCTGGAGACCGTGGTGGGCCCGCTGGACTGGACCGCCGGGGACAGCCCGAACGTCGCCCGCGTGCCCCTCGCCGGCGGTCAGTGGCATCCCAAACCGCCGACGGCCACGAACTGCACGTCGTCGCCAACCCCACGGCCCCGCACGTGCCCGTCACCGCGGACCTGCTCCCCGCGGGCTGACCCGCGCCGCGCCCCGGCCGCGCAGCCGCCCCGGGCAGGGGCGGCGGCGCGGCGTTCCCGCGGCGGGGCGGCCTCCCGTCGCCGGCGCCTGGCGCCAGGCCCGGCTGCGCGCCTCCTGCGCCGGCGCATCCCTCGCGGCCGCCCGGCCCCCTTGGGCGCCACTGCGGCCGCTATTGGTATGATTTACCTGATCTGATTTGCAAACATGCTTTTTGATGTGAGAGAGGTGGGGCGATGGCTCCGGCTGAGCAGGCGCCGTTCTACGGACGCGGCTTCTACGGGGCCGTCACGGTGAGCGAGCGCGGGCAGATCGTCATCCCGGCCCGGGCCCGGCGGGACCTGGAGATCGGCCCGAGGGACAAGCTGCTCGTGCTGGGCGACCCCGAACAGGGGCTCGCGCCGATGAAGCTCGACCACCTCATGCGCAACCTCCAGGGCTCCTCCGCCCTGCTCCAGCAGATCCAGCAGGTCGCCGGGGCATCGGACGCCGCGGGGCCCGCCGGCGCCCCCGGGCCCGCGGAGGGCGCCGAGGAAGGCGGCGGCAGCGGTGACGGGGAGGGCGGTGCGCACGGCCGGTAACCGCCGACCGCCCCCGGCGCCCGCCCAGCACGCTTGACCCCCCCTCGCGCTCTCAGTGACACGCCGCCGCGCCCTGCAGCGCGGCGCCCCCACCCACCTCTGAGGAGTCACCCGTGAGTACGCCGACACCGGCACCGGCACCCGCCCGCGGCGCGACCGGCGCCGTCGACCGCGCACTGGCCCCCGACCTCGCCCGCGGTGTCATGCTGCTCGCCATCGCGGTGGCGCACGCGCCGCTCTTCGTCACCGCCGTCGAGCGCGGCCCGGCCCTGGCCAACGACATCGCCGGCGTCTTCCACCTGCTGTTCGTTCACAACCACGCGCGCCCGATGTTCGCGTTCCTCTACGGCTACGCCCTGGTCCAGCTCTACGACCGCCAGACCCGGCGCGGCGCCGACTGGCCGCGGACGCGGCGCCTGCTGCGCCGCCGGGGGTGGTGGCTGGCGGCCATCGGTTTCGCCCACGTCGTGCTGCTGGTGCCGATCGACATCCTCGCCGCCTACGGGATCGCGGGGGTCCTGCTCGTCGGGCTGCTGCGGGCCCGGGACGCCACCCTGCTGTGGACGGGCGGCGTCCTCCTGGTCCCCGCCACCCTGCTGACGGCCATGAGCGTGTGGCTGCCCCTGACGCAAGGCGTCTCCAGCTACACCGTCGGCAGCATCGCCGCCGGCGACCGGGGCGCGGTAGAGATGCTCGCCGACCGGCTGGCGGCCTGGCCCTTCGGCCTGGCGGTCGCGGTCGTCTCGGTGGCTCCGGCGGTCGTGTTCGGCATGTGGGCGGCGCGCCGCCGCTACCTGGAGGAGCCGGAGCGCCACCGCGGCCTCCTCGTCCGCTTCACGGCGGCGGCGACCGGGGTGTCCGTCCTCGGCGCGCTGCCCGCCGCCGCCATGCAGGCGGGTGTGTGGGCCGACCCGCCGGCGGCGGCGGTGGGCGCGGCGTCGCTGGTCCAGCCGCTCACCGGCTACTTCGGCGGCATCGCCATGGCGGGCGCCGTCGCCCTGGCCGCCATCGCCGCCGCCCGCAGCCGGGGCCCCCTCACCACCGCCCTTCAGGCGCTGGGGCAGCGGTCGATGACCGTGTACCTGGCGCAGTCGGTGGTGTTCACCTTCGTGTTCTTCCCCTTCGGCCTGGGGCTGCAGGACGACCTCGGCCTCGCGGGCGCCACGGCGGTGGCCGCCGCGAGCTGGGTCGCCGCGGTCGTCGCCGCCGACCTCATGCGCCGGGCGGGCCGCCGCGGCCCCGCCGAGGTGCTGCTCCGCTGGCTGGCCTACCCCCGGCGGCCGCGCGCCGGCTCCGCCTGAGCGGCCCGCCGCCCTTGCGGCTCACCCCTGCGCATCCGCCTCCGGCAGGGTCTCCAGGGCGATCGCCAGGGCGAAGCGGGCGCCGTGGTCGGCCAGGCGCAGGTCGGCGAGTTCGGCCATCCGGCGCATGCGGTGCCGCACCGTGTTGGGGTGCACCCCCAGCGCGCGGGCGGCCTCGTTGGGGTCGCCCTGGGCGCGCAGCCAGGCCCGCAGCGTGGGCACGTAGCGGGTGCCGCGCTCGGCGTCGTGCCGGGCCAGTTCGGCCGCGGGCCCCTCGGCCGGGCGGCGCCCCGAGGTGGAGGCCAGGCGCAGGCGGTGCAGCAGGACCGCGTCCCAGGACTCGTCGTAGGCGACGGCCGGGGCGCCGGCGCCCAGCGTGGAGTGCAGGTTCAGGCTCTCGTCGGCCTCGCGCCGGCTGTCGGGCAGCCGGGGGAGGTCGGCCGGGCCGCCGATACCCGCGTGCACCAGCACGTGGTCGGGCAGGCCCGCGCAGGTGGCCCGCAGCCACTCGCGGGCCGGGGCGGGGTCGCCGCCGCACGGCAGCAGCGTGTAGACGGTGCTGCCGAAGATCGTGCTGCGCGCGGCCCGCGACCACCCGAAGCCCGTGGTGGCGCGCTCGAACGCCATCAGCGCCGCCGCGTGCCGCTCCCCGGGGGTGTGCGCCTGCAGCGCGATGACGCGGTGGCTCTCGGAGATCAGCCCCAGCCGGCTCGCCGACTCCGTGGGGTCGATTCCCCCCTCCAGCAGCCGGGTGACCAAGTCGGACTCCACCTGGCGCTCCAGGTCGGCGCTCACCCGCGTGCGCAGCAGGTGCAGGGCGACCGTGTGCGCGCCCTCCTTCAGCAGCGCCGACCGCTCGGCGTCCAGCGGACGCTCGGCCATCGCCCACAGCGACCCCAACGTCTCCCGGCCCGCCCGGACCGCGATGGCGGTGCGGCCGCGCAGCCCGTGTTCGGCGGAGGGCGGCACGAACACCGGCTCCACCGAGGCGGCCAGCCGCGCGACCACCCCCGCGTCCTCAAGGTGGCGCTGCACGTCCGGGGGCACGCGCCGGCCCAGGATCGTCTCCAGGCGCGCCCGGTCGGCCGACTCCTGGCCGTCGGAGTGCGCCAGCACCCGGAAGCGGCGGTCCTCGATGGTCACGGGCGCGCCCACCCGCGCGGCGATGGTGTCGGCCAGCGAGGGGAGGTCGGCGGGGCCGCGCCCCGACTCCGTCTCGCCGCCCTCCAGGACCAGCCCGAAAACGATGCCCGCCACCTGGCTCCACGACACCGCCGGGTCGACCGCCAGCAGCACGGTCCCGCGCTTCCGGGCGCGGTGCGCCGCGGGGCAGCGCTCATCGGCCGCGCCCCGCACCACGGCGGTCTCGGCGCCCGCGCGCAGCGCCAGGTCCAGGGCCTCGGCCGCGTCCGGCACGCCCACCGCCAGGAAGATGTCGCCCTGGTCGGGTTCGGGGCGGGTGGCGTCGTGCACGGCGACCCCGCGCACCAGCGCGCCCGGCCGGGGCCGCGCGCCGACCGACCGGGCCCCGTACCCGCCGAGGATGGCCAGCAGCCGCTCCAGGCGAATCATGCCGCGCCTCCTGACGCCGTTGTCCGCTCCCGACAAGAGGCTAGCCGCATTTCGGCAGGCTGGGACAATGCGCGGGCGGCCGGGGTGGGCGACGCTGAACGTGCGACTACCACTGGTTGGCTACTGGTTGGCTGAGGAGAAGACCGCATATGGAGGGGACCCGGAGCGCCGGGATTCCGGACACCGTCGTCGTTGTCGGCGCCGGAGTCGTCGGGCTGTCCACCGCGTGGTTCCTGCAGGAGAACGGCATCGGGGTGACGGTCGTCGACCGCGGCCGGGTGGCCTCGGGCGCGTCCTGGGGCAACGCCGGCTGGCTGTCGCCGGGCCTGGCCCTGCCGCTCAACGAGCCGGGCGTGGTGCGCTACGGCGCGCGGGCGCTGGTGGACCCGCGCGCGCCGCTGTCCATCGCCTCCCTCACCGAGCCGGGGCTGGTCCGGTTCCTCACCCGGTTCGCCCTCAACAGCCGCGCCTCGGCGTGGCGGCGCGCCCTGGAGGGGACCCTTCCGCTCAACCGCGCCTGCCTTGAGGCCTACGACGTCCTGGCCGACGCCGGGGTCGCCGTCGGCGACACCACCTCGCCCATCACGGCGCTGTTCTCCTCCGAGCGCGCCGCCGCCCACCTGCTCGCCGAGCTGCGGGGAGCCGCCGCCGCGGGACTGCCGCTGCGGTTCGACGCGCTGACCGGCGCGCAGGCGCACGCGGCGCTGCCCCAGGCCGCCGAGCGGGTCCGCGCCGGCGTGCGCATCGAGGGCCAGCGCTACCTCAACCCCGGCGTGTTCACCGAGGCCCTGGCGGCGTCCGTACGCCGGCGGGGCGGCACCGTGGTCGAGGACTTCGAGGTCGCCGGCCTGGAGTACGACAGCGGCACCGGCCTGACCGTGCGCTCCACCCAGGGCGAGACCGAATCGGCGGGTGCGGTGGTCGTGGCGACCGGAGCGTGGCTGGGCCGCCAGGGCGGCGAGTGGGGCATCCGGGTGGCCATGGGCGCCGGGCGCGGCTACAGCTTCCTGGTGCCCACCGCGCAGCCGTTCGCCGGGCCGGTGTACCTGCCCGAGGTGCGGGTGGCCTGCACGCCGCACAGCGGCGGCCTGCGCCTGGCCGGGACGATGGAGTTCCACTCGCCCGACGCCCCGGTCAACCCCGCCCGGCCCCGGGCCATCGCCGACTCCGCGCGCGGGTTCCTGCGGGGCCTGCGCCTGGAGGAGCGCAGCGACGAGTGGGTGGGTCCGCGGCCGGTCACCGACGACGGCCTGCCGCTCGTGGGGCGCACCCGCGTCCCCGGGCTCTACGTGGCCGGCGGGCACGGCATGTGGGGGCTGACCCAGGGCCCGGTGACCGGGCGGCTGCTGGCCGAGGCCATCAGCACCGGGAAGACCCCCGACGCCCTGAGACCGCTCGACCCCCTGCGCTGACCCGCCGCGCCGCCCCGCGGCCGCCGGCCCCGCACCGCACCGTGCCGGGGCCGGCGGCCGCATATCCGACATCCGAGTACTCCCGCAGTGCCGCGCCGCGGACGTGCGGACCGCTTCTCGCGTCCGCCCGTCCGCGGTCCCGGTCTTCTTCGTGAAACGAGAGAACCGCATGGCCCGTACCACGCACTGGCTGACCCCGGCGACCTACGACCGGCTCCGCCGCGAACTGGACTTCCTCTCCGGACCGGCCGGCGACGCCGCCGGAGCGGCGGAGTTCGGCGCCTACCCCGACGAGGCGGCCCGCAAGGCGCGCGTCGCGCGCATCCAGGAACTGCTCAAGGACGCCGTGGTCGGCCAGGCGCCGCCCGACGACGGCGTGGCCGAACCCGGCATGGTGCTGACCGTCGACTACGGCGACGGCGGCGAGCCCGAGACGTTCCTGCTGGGCGTGCGCGACCGCGCGGGCGAGGAGGACATGACGGTCTACTCGCCGGAGTCGCCGCTGGGCGCGGCCCTGCTCGGAGCCCGCCAGGGCGAGCGGCGCTCCTACCGCGCGCCCAACGGGCGCACCGTGACCGTCACCCTGCTCCGCGCGACGCCCTACCGCGCCGAGGGCGCCGCCGACGCGGCCCGGGGCTGACGAGGGACCGCCGCCCGGCCCGAGGGCCGGGCACCGTTGGGAGGCGGTGCCCGAGCAGGGGGAGGGCCGGGCGGCGGCGGGGAACCGGGCACCCCGCCGGAGGCCGGCCCGGGGGCCGCGCGGGCGGCGGACGGCGGGAGAATGCCCCAAGGCCGCCCGCGCGCGGCGGCCGGAGGGGAGGCCCGCGATGCCGATGACCGCGGCGGTGGCGGTGCGCGCGGGCGCGGCGGCCGAGGTGGTGGAGCTGGAGCGGCGCGAACGCCCCCGGCCCGGGCCCGGCGAGGTCGTGGTGCGCATGACCGCGGCCACGGTGAACCCCTCCGACCTGCTCACCATCGCGGGCGTCTACCCGTCGCGGACGGTGTTCCCGTTCGTCCCGGGCTTCGAGGGCGTCGGCGTGGTCGCCGCCACCGGTGTCGGCGTGCCCGAGAACCTGGCCGGCCGGCGCGTGCTGCCCATCGGCTCGGCCGGGGCCTGGCAGGAGCACAAGCGCGTCGAGGCGGGCTGGTGCGTGCCGGTGCCCGACGACATCGCCGACCGCGCCGCGTGCTTCGCCTACGTCAACCCGCTGACGGCGCTGGCGATGGTGGACCTGTTCGTCCCGCCCCGGACGCGCGCGGCGGTGGTCACGGCGGCCTCCTCGGCGATCGCCGGGCAGCTGGCCGAACTGCTCGCCCTGCGCGGCGTGCCCGCCGTCGGGCTGACGCGCGGCACACCCGGGCGGAGCGTGGCCGATCCCGGCCTGTGGGCTGGCGTGGTCCGGCTGGGCGCGCCCGGGTGGCCGCGCGAGCTGGCGGCGCTGCTGCCGGCGGACGGCGCCGACGTGGTGTTCGACTGCGTCGGCGGACCGCTGGGGGCGGCGCTGCTCGACCGGCTGGCCCCCCACGGGCGGCTGGTGCAGTACGGGCTGCTGTCGGGGCGGCCGATCCCGGCCGCGGCCGGGGGTGCCGCCGACCCCCGGATCGTGCCCTTCCACCTGCGGCGGCTGGTCCACGGCGCGCCCCGTCCGCAGCTGCTCGGCCTGTTCGACCGCGCCTTCGCCCACCTGCGGGCGGGGCGGCTGGCCACGCGTGTCGGCGCGGAGCACCCCTTCGGCGACCTGCGGGCGGCGCTGCGGCGCCCACCGGCCGGCGGGGGCAAGCCGCTGATCGTCTTCTGACCCGGGGCACGGCGCCCGCCCGGGCCCTCGGACGCCGCGGGCCGGGCGGGGGAGAAGGGGGCGTGCACCGCTCTTGGCCGCGCGCCGAGACCACGGCGGCGGGCGGCCGGGGCAGGCGGGGCGGAACCGGCACGCCGGGTCGCAGCGGTCCCCACCGCCCCCATCTCGGACGATGCTCCGGAAACCTTGCAGCACCGCCGAAACGGGTCATCAGGAGTCCGCCGCGACCGTAGAGTCGGGTGCCAAAAGGACGCGTGACACGAGAGGCCCCCCGCCTGATGACCGACGCATCGGCTCCGCAGCAGATCGACACCAGCCGGCCCACCATCGCCCGCGCCTATGACGCGCTGCTGGGCGGCAAGGACAACTTCCAGCTCGACCGCGACCTCGCCACCCGGGTCGAGGAGATCAACCCCGGCACCACGGTGCTGGCGCACGAGAACCGCGCCTTCCTGTCGCGCGCGGTCACCTACGCGGCCACCACCCTGGGCCTGCGCCAGTTCCTGGACCTGGGGTCGGGCCTGCCCACCGTGGAGAACACCCACCAGGTCGCCCAGCGGGCCGCGCCCGACGCCCGCGTGCTCTACGTCGACATCGACCCCATGGTGCTCGCCCACGCCCGCGCGCTGCTGGCCGAGAACGACCACACCGCCGTGATCACCGCCGACCTGCGCGACGTGGAGACGGTGATGTCCGCCGACGACACCCGCCGCCTGGTCCGCACCGACGAACCGGTGTGCCTGATGCTGGTCTCGCTGCTGCACTGCATCCCCGACCACGACAACCCCTTCGATCTCGTGCGCCGATACCTGGAGCCGTTCCCGTCGGGGTCGGCGCTGGTGTACTCCCACCTGTGCTCCGACCGCCCCGAGCGGGCCCAGGACTTCACGGCCGGTGTGCTGGCCTCGGGGACGCCCTGGGGGCGGGTGCGCTCACCCGAGGAGTGCGCGCAGGCGGTCGAGGGGCTGCGGGTGGTGTCGCCCACCGAGGACGACTCCTACCCCGCGGTGCTGGTCGACTGCGACACCTGGCGGCGCGCCGGGGTGGCCCCGGTGGAGCGCCCGGGCGACAAGCCGATCTGGGAGCACGCGGGGGTCGCCGTGAAGCCGTAGCCCGGCGGCACCGGGCGCCCCGGCCGGCGGGCGGGCCGCCCGCGAGGGCCGTCGGGCGCAACGCCCCTGTGTGGGCGCCCGCCCGGCGGCCCCGCCACGGCGCGCCCGCACTCCTACACCGGCCCGCCCCCGGCCGAAGCCGCTTCCTGCCGCAGGACCACCGCGGCCCCCAGGGCGAACGCGGCCGGCACGTGGACCTCGGCGCCGCCGCGCGCCTCGCGGAACGGCACGGCGTTGCGCCGCAGGTGGGCCGTTGCCGCGCCGAGGTCGCCCACCTCCACGCCGTAGGCGGCGAAGAACGGCGGCGCGCCGCCGCGCCGGTGGCCGGGCACGATGGAGTCCAGGCCCGCGGGGGTGGCCAGGACGAGGCGGGATGCGCCGAGGTCGAACGCGCGCACACCGCCCTCGCCCCGTGCCGTCCGGCCGAGGTAGGCCGCGTACCGGTCGGCGTAGCGGTGGAGTTCGCCGTCGGGGACGCACAGGACCGACTCCACCAGCGCCACGGCGCCGTTCGGGTGCGCGGGCCCGGCCGCCCCCTCGCCCCTCTCCGCGCCCTCGGCCGTGCCCGTCGGCGCGGCCTCGGCGACCGCGAGGCGCCCCTCGGGGGTGCGCCCCGGCGCGTCGTCCAGTTCCAGGTAGCCGACCTCGACCGGGCGCCCGCCCTCCCCCGAGGCCGCCGGCCGCCGCAGGCGGTGCACCCCGCTGTGGCCGATCCCCTCGGCCGTCAGCCGCGCCGCCGCGGCGTCGGCGTCGGGGGTGTGGAAGGCGAGGATGTGCAGCCCCTCGAAGCGGCCGAGGGCGGCACGCAGCCGCTCGGTGGTCCGCCCGGCGCTTTCGGTCAGGCGCGCGCGGGCCTCGGGCGGGACGGCCAGCGGGTGCAGATGGACGCCCTCGCCCGCCGTGTCCCCGGGACCGAGGACCGTCGCCAGTTCCACGAAGCCGCGCGCGAACACCGCGCGGGTGTTGCCCGCGCCCAGGGCGCGGGGCGGGCCGCCGTCGTCGGCGGGCAGCGCCGGGAACGCGGCGGGCGGCAGGGCGAACCCCAGGCGCCGGTACACGGCGGTGGCCGCGGCGATGTCGCGCACCACGTGGCCCACGTGGTGCAGCCCCGTGATCACCGGAGCGGCGCGCGACCCGGCGGAGGCCCGGGCGGAGGGCGAGGAGGGGGCGGCCATGGCGGCTCCTAGGGTCCGATGCGTGTGATACCCGATATCAACTGGGATACTACTGCCTTTTGGGAGTCGACTCTCGTTTTCGTTCCCCGCCGTGGGCGGGACGTTAGGCTGGGAGCCGCCCGAGCCGCGGCCCGTCCGCGCGCCGTCCCGTCGGCGGCAACGCCCCACCCGACCACGCGGAACCACACATGACACCCAGCCCTGAGCACCGCCCACCCGCCACCGGGCTGCGTGAGCGCAAGAAGGCGAAGACGCGGACCGAGATCCAACGGCAGGCGCTGCGGCTGTTCCGCGAGCAGGGGTTCCACGCCACCACCGTCGAGCAGATCGCCGAGGCCGCCGAGGTCGCGCCCAGCACGGTGTTCCGCTACTTCGCGACCAAGGAGGAGCTGGCGGCGCTGGACGACCACTACGCGCTGCGCCCGCTGATCGTGCGCGTCTTCACCGAGCAGCCCGCCCACCTCAGCGCCCTGCAGGCCCTCCGCGAGACCCTGCGCGCCGTGTTCGCCGAGCTGTCCCCGGAGGAGCGGGCGGCGCGCCGCGACCGCGACGCCGGGCTGGTCCTCGTGCCCGAGCTGTGGGCGGCCAACGCCGGGCTCCTGGCCAAGGGCCTGGAGGTCCTGGGCGAACTCGTCGCCGAGCGCACCGGCCGCACCCCCGAGGACCCCGCGATCCGGGCGCTGACCGGCGCCGTGCTGGGTGTGGCCCTCGCGGCGTTCCTGCGCTGGTCGCAGGAGCCCGGCGGCGACCCCATGGCCGACCTGGACGACGCGCTCGCGCACCTGGCGGAGGGGGCGGCGCTGTAGCCCGCCCCGCCGCGTCCCCGCGCCCGCGCCTGCGGCGCCGCGGCGCCGCAGGCGCCATCACCGGGGGACGGCGGCCTCCTCCGCGTCGCCGGGCGGTTCGCCGGCGGTGTAGGCGCAGTCGATGTCGACCTCGGCCCGCGCGGCCCCGCGCGACGTCATGGTCGTGCAGGCGCGCCCGTGCGCGTCGGTGAACGCCACGACCGAGGCGCGGTCGTCGTCGGACTCCGGGTCGGGGTCGGGCGGTTGCCGCCGGGTCTGCTCGCCGGGCTCCACGCCCTCGGGCGGGTAGTCGCAGTCGATCCGCGTCTCGTCGACCACGCCTGAGCCCAGGGTGGAGGCGACCAGCGTGCACGCGCGCCCGTGGGCGTCGGTGGTGGTGATCAGCTCCTCCCACTCCCAGTCGCGTTCGGGCTCGGGCTCGGGCAGCGGCCGCCGGTCCTGGCGGACCGGCTCGCGGCCCCGAGGCGGGGCCTCGCAGTCGATGCTGGCGTCCGTCTCGTCGCCCGCGTTGGTGTAGGTGTCGGGGCTGGCGGGCGACACGGCCACCAGTACGGTGCACGCCGTGCCGCCGGCGCCGGTGAAGCTCACGATGTCGACCGTCTCGGTCGGCACGTGGCCGCACCCGGCGGCCGTGAGCGCCACTGCGCCGAGGAGGAGCGGCAGCCGCACCGGCCGCACGCGATCGCGCATGTCTCCCGCCTTCGTGTCGGGGTCATCCGGGCAGGGGTGCCTCGGTCGGCCGCTCGGGCGGCTCCCGCTCGGTGTACTCGCAGGTGATGTCGATCTCGGTGGAGGCCCCGCCGGCGGCCGTGGAGGTCACGCAGGTGCGGCCGTGCGTGTCGGCGAAGGTCGCGACCGCGACGCGCTCCCAGTCCGAACGGGTGTCGGGGTCCGGCGGCTGCTGCTGCGTGGGGGAGCCGGGGCGCACGCCCGGGGGCGGGTAGTCGCAGTCGATGCTCGTCTCGTCGACCCCGCCGACCAGTACGGTGGCCACCAGGGTGCAGGCGCGCCCGTGGGCGTCGGTGGTGGTCACCAGTTCGGCCCGCCGCTGGTCCGTCGACAGGTCGGGGACGGCCACGGGCACGGCCCGCCGGTCCTCGTGGACGGGCTCGTGGTCGGCCGGCGGGACCTCGCAGTCGGCGCTGCCCTCGATCTCGGCACCGGCCCGGGTGACGACCAGCGCGGTGCAGGCGGCACCGCGGGGGTTGGCGGAACTGACGATGTCCACCGTCGAGGTCGAGTAGAGGGTGCACCCGGAGGCCGCCACCGCCACCGCCGCGAGGACAAGAGGAAACCCGGACCGCAAACGCGCGGGCCCGGTCGCAGCGCGCATGTCTCCCGCCTTTCGTGCCGGTCGCGGTGTTCGACGCGAAATATCGGTAAGGCGTTCCCCGCCGCGCCCGGAGCACATATTCCCACGGCGGCCGTGCCGGTAGGCGCGAAACCGGGGAAACCGCTGTTCGGGAATGGCCGCGTGTTCGCTGTTCTGGTGTTTCGTCAGTCGAAGTAGACCTCGATGACGTACACGGCGAACCCGAAGGCCAGTGCCGCGATGAGTCCGGCGGCCAACTGGAGGGCCACGCGCGGGACGACGCCGCGCAGGGGCACCCGGTCCTCGGCGGCGCGGGGGCGGTCCTCGGCGGCGCGCGGGGGCGGCGCCGCCCCCGCCGAGTCGGCCGCCCGGTGGGCGAGGTGCAGCCGCTCCGCGAAGTCGCGCAGCCCCTCCAGGACCGCCCGGCCCTGCTCGCCGGCCAGCCAGTCGAGGCCGCTCTGCTCCCGGGCCCGCTCGCTCACCTGCTGTTTCAGCAGGTGCTCCTGGGCGCGGAGCGTCGTGACGGCCTCGCCCAGTTCGGCCCGCTCCCGGTTGAGCCCGTCGACCCGTTCCTCGGTCTCCTTCAGCCTGTCGAGGGCCTCTTCCAGGCGGATGTCCTTCAGGCGGTCCTCGCGCGTGTTCAGCATCTCCACGCCGATGTGGGCGCCGAAGAGCACCAGGGCGACGGCGATCATCCAGCCGCGCTGGTACCAGGCCGACCCGTCGAGGGTGCCGATGAAGTCGCCGGAGAGGCCGAGCATCGCCGCCATGCCCAGAATTCCGGTGCGGATGCCCGCACGGTAGTGCAGTAGTTTCTTGATGGCCGTTCCCCTCTGGCCCGGGGGCCGCCGCGAATTCCGGTGCGGCACCGAAACCGCGGTCGACGGAGCGGTGAGCCTACCACTCGCCCTCACCCGGAAAAGGCCCGGCCTCCGGCGCTTTCGCCATTCCTCACGTGCCGTTCACGCAATGGCCGCGCGCGCCGCAACGGCCGTCGAACGGCGGAGGGCGGGTGCGGGCCTTTCCCCACGCGAAACGGCGGATCACGGCGTCACCGCGCCTGCTCCAGGTAGGCCTCGCGGTGGATTGGGCGGGCGGCGTGCACCGCGCCAAGGCCCTCGGCGAGGCCGGCCCCGAGCACGGCGACCGACTCCAGGGGCAGCGGCCCGTGGTCGCCGACGGCCCGGTGCAGGGAGGGGCCGGGGATGTAGGCGGTGGCCATCCACGGCGGGCCGGCCTCGGTGTCGGCGTCCACCACCTGGGCGGTGTAGAACCCGCCGACCCTGCGCGCCGCCCGCACCTCCTGGGCGAAGCGGATGCGAAACTCCGCGTCGCCGGCCAGGGCGGCCCGCACCACCTTGACCGCCACCGGCCGCCCACCGGGGGAGAGCCCCAGGTACACCTGCCCCATCCCGCCGCCGCCCAGCCGCCCGTGCAGCCGGTAGGGGCCGATCGCGGCGGGATCGCCGTCGAGGAGGGGGCTGGCCATGGCACCGCTTCCACAGGGTCCGACACGGGGGCAGGCGAACGGCCCGATGATCCCAGACTCCCGTACGCGCCGGTTCCGGCTGACCGCACCCGGCCACCGTCCGTGCCGCCCCCGTTTCCAACCGGCCGGTAGCCGGGTTCCCGCCCGCGCGGCCGGTTCCGGCCGCGTCCAGGGGCGCGCGGCGGCGCGCGGCGGCGGTCCATTCCCTGACCAGGGCCGTTGCCGCGCACCGGCGGGCGGGTCGGCGGCCGGTGCGCCCCGGGCGGCTCGCGCGGGGTCAAGGAGCTGGTCCGGGGTGCGCGACAATGCGTCTGGTCTGCCACGAAGCGCCCGACCTCTCCTGGTCCGCGTGCGCCCGCCCTGAATCCCGGAGACCGCGAATGCCCCCTTCCGCCCCCGCCGCGCCCGCCCGCCTGCTGCGCCCCGCCGCCCTCGCGGCCGCGCTGCCCCTCGCGCTCACGGCCTGCGGCCCCGACCTGGGTTCGCTGCGCTCGGCCCCCATTCCCGACGAGGCGCCCCGGCTCGCCGACGCCGACCTGCCCCCCGAGCCGGGGGAGGACGCGCCGTTCGCCGACAGGATCGAGTGGGACCTGGTGGCGGCGGCCAGCCGCTTCGCCCGCGTCGCCGACCCCGACGCCGCGGCCGAGTGCCCGGAGTTCGACACCGGCGCCGACTCCGAACTGGTGTGCACGGTCGTCTTCCGGGGCACGGAGGCCGAATGGGAGGTCACCGTCAACGGCGGCGACTACTTCGCCTCCTCGCAGATGCGGCCCCTCGGCCGCCAGGTGGTGCGCGACGTCGCCGAGGACCTGGTGCGCTTCGAGATGGACACCGAGACCGTGCGCTGCGACATGGACGAGGTCCACGTCATCCCCACCGAAGCGGGCGAGGGTGAGCCGGTCACCTGCGCGTGGGGGCGCGACCGCGACAGCTGGCGCACCGAGGGCCGCGAGGGCACCGTCCGCATCGAGGTCTCCACCCCCCACGCCGGGCAGGGCGGCGGCGAGGAGTTCTGGCTGTCCCCGGTCGAGTAGCCCGCGCGTCCGCCGGGCCGCTGCCGCCCGCGCCGCCGCACCGCCTTTGCCGTTGAGGACCGCTGATGGACGACCTGCACGGTGACCGCGCCCGCTCGGCAACGGGGGCCGGGAGGACGCCGTGGCGCTGCTGAGGGACGACCGCCATCACCGCCCGCGCGTGGGCGGGCGCGCGGCCGGAGCCGGAGTGGCCCCCGCCCCGGGCGCGCCCGGCCGCCCGCGGGCCGAGGCGGCCGCGCCGCGGATGTGACCGGCTGCACTCGGTGCGTCGTTGCACTGAGTGCAACCTCGTCCCTAATGTGATGACGTGCACTCCTCACCACCGTCCGCGCGGCCGCCCGCGCCCGACCGGCGCGAGGCGCTGAAGTCGCGGCACCGCCGCGCCCTCGTCGAGGCCGCCGCCGCGCTCATGACCGAGCGCGGGGACACCGGCTTCACCGTCGACCAGCTCGCCGAGCGGGCCGACGTCTCCCGCCGCACCGTGTTCAACCACTTCCGGTCCCTGGACGACATCGTCCTGGAGGCGTTCGGCACGATGCTGGCGGCGATCGTCGACAGCATCGAGGCCAACCTCCCCGCGGCCGCCGGAGAGGGCCCGCACGACATGTTCGACGGCTTCGCCGCGGCGATCCGCCGCACCGACCTGCTCACCCCCATCACCCGGCTCAAGCACCTGCTCGGGCCGGAGGGGCGCGAACCCGCCTCACCCAGCCGCGCGGCGCTGTTCGAGCGGGCGCTCAACGACGTGGGCGCCCGCCTGGCCGCGATCGTGCTGCGCCGCCACCCCGGCGCCGACCCGCTCCAGGTCGACCTCATGTGCGGCGCGCTCATCAGCGGCGGCGCGGTCACCGTCCAGCACTGGGAGCGGATCACCGGCGGCGTCGACGACGCGGACTCCCGCCGGGTCTGGCTGGAACTGCTGGACCGCATGATCCTGATCATCCGCAACGGGTACGGCCCGCCCGGACCCGCCTCTTCCTGAGCGCTGCGCGCTCCCCCCACTACCTTCCGTTGGGCACCCCACTCATGGCTGAACTTCTCTACCGACTCGGGCGCGCGTGCGCGCGCCGCGCCCGCACCGTCATCGCGGTCTGGCTGGCTCTGCTCGCGGCGGCCGGCGCCGCCTACGTCCTCTACGCGGGCGAACTGGAGGACAGCTTCTCCATCCCCGGCACCCCCACCGACGAGGTGAACCGGCTGCTGTCGGAGAAGTTCTCCGACATGGGCGGCGGCGCGGGCATCGTCGTCTACCAGACCGAGGACGGCTCGGCCTTCACCCACGACCAGCGCGAGGCGATCGCCGAGCGCGCCGAGCGGGCCGCCGAGGTCTCCGGCGTGGCGGACGCGGTCGACCCGTTCGCCGCCGAGAGCGAGCGCGCCGACCAGCGCCAGGAGCTGGCCGACGGCCGCGAGGAGCTCGACGCGGCCATGGCGGAGCTGGAGTCCGGCCAGGAGGAGCTGGACCAGGCCCGCGAGCAGGCCGAGGCCGCCGGGCTGCTCGCCCAGGCCCAGGCCCAGTTCGACGCCGAGCAGGCCGAGATCGACGAGGGCCGCGAGACCCTGGAGGCCGAGTACGGCCGGCTGGAGCAGGGCGAGGCCATGATGGAGATGGCCGAGGGCATCCGCACGGTCTCCGAGGACGGCGACACCGCGCTGGTCAACGTCTCCTTCACCGAGGACCAGATGGAGGTCTCCCAGGAGACCCGCGCCGCCGTCATGGAGGTCTTCTCCGGCAACCCGGTGCCGGGCACCGAGGTCGACTTCAACAGCGACCTGGCCCGCACCATGCCCACCCTGGTCAGCCCCGCCGAGGTCATCGGCGTGATCGTGGCCGGCGTGGTGCTGGTGGTCATGCTGGGCACCCTCCTGGGCGCCGCGCTGCCGATCGTCACCGCGCTGGTGGGGGTCGGCGTCGCGACCCTGACCGCGATGTCGCTGTCGGGCGTGGTGGAGATGGCGTCGGTGACGCCGATCCTGGGCCTCATGCTCGGGCTGGCCATCGGCATCGACTACGCGCTGTTCATCGTCAACCGGCACCGCCGCCAGCTCAAGGAGGGGGTGGAGGTCGCCGAGTCCATCGGCCTGGCCGCCGGCACCGCGGGCAACGCCGTGGTGTTCGCGGGCACGACCGTCCTCATCGCGCTGCTGGGCCTCAACCTCATCGGGATCGGCTTCCTGGGCCTCATGGGCAGCATCGGCGCGCTCGCCCTGGCCGTCGCCGTGCTCGTCGCGGTCACGCTGGTGCCCGCGCTGCTGGCGCTGCTTGGCCACCGCGTCCTGGCGCGCCGCGAGCGCGCCCGCCTCGCCGAGCGCACCCCCGCCGCTGCGGAGGAGGAGGCGGCCGCGCGGCAGCCGCGCCCGATGCCGACCGGCCGGGCCCTGGCCCAGGCCGGCGCGGCCGTGGCGGCCCTGGTCGTGATCGCCCTGCCGGCCCTCGACCTGCGGCTGGGCATGCCCGACGGCTCCTCCGAGCCCACCCACTCCACCCAGTACCAGGCCCACACCGCCGTTGAGGAGAACTTCGGCGCCGGGCAGAACGGCACCCTGCTGGTGGCGGCGCGCCTCACCGGCGGCCCCACCGAGGAGGCCGCCGAGCGCAACGCCCAGCGCGAGCAGGCCGAGATCGCCGAGGAGATCTACTCCTTCGACGACGTGGCGGCGGTGGCCCCCATCGGGGTCTCCGACGACCACACCACGGCCATCTTCCAGGTCGTGCCCGTCGACGGCCCGGCCAGCGCGTCCACCGAGGACCTGGTGCACTCCCTGCGCGACCTGGAGCCGATCGAGGGCACCGGCCCGCTGGGGGTCGCGGGCGTGGCCAGCGGCAACATCGACATCTCCGAGACCCTGAGCGGGGCGCTGCCCACCTACCTCGCCGTGGTGGTGGGCCTGTCCCTGGTCATCCTGCTGCTGGTGTTCCGGTCGGTGTTCGTGCCGGTGGTGGCCACGCTCGGGTTCATCCTGTCCTTCTTCGCCGCGCTGGGCGGCGTGGTGGCCGTCTACCAGTGGGGCTGGCTCGGCGGCCTCATCGGCGTCGAGAACACCGGACCGGTGCTGAACTTCCTGCCCACGCTCCTGGTCGGGATCCTGTTCGGCCTGGCGATGGACTACATGCTGTTCATCGGCACCGGCATGCGCGAGGCCTACGTGCACGGCGCCCCGGCCCGGACCGCGGTGGTGCAGGGCTTCCGGGCGGGCCGCGCGGTGGTCACCGCCGCGGCGGTCATCATGATCTCGGTGTTCGGCGGGTTCGTCTTCTCCGAGACCGTCATGATCAGCTCCATCGGGTTCGCGCTCGCCTTCGGCGTGCTCATCGACGCGTTCGTGGTGCGCATGGTGCTGGTGCCGGCCCTGATGCACCTGGCCGGGGACGCGGCGTGGTGGCTGCCCCGCCGGCTGGACCGGCTCCTGCCCGACATCGACGTGGAGGGCGCCGCCCTGGAGCGCCGCCACCAGCGCCCAAAGCCGCCCCGGGCCGCGCCCACCGCCGAGGCCGACCGCCCCGCACAGGACCGGGTGCCCTCCGAGCGGCACTAGCGCACTCGCGCCCGCTTTCACGCCGGTGCCCGGGCGGCCGCAGGCCGCCCGGGCACCGGGTGTGGCCAACCCACTAGGGTGCGGGCGTGCCGAAGACGACAGACCACCGTCCTCCGGGCCGCCGGGCGGCCTCCCCCGCCGTGCTGGTCGCCGGGCTGCTCCTGCTGGGCGCCTCCGTCGCGTGGCTGGTCCTGAGCGGGGCCACCGAGATCCGCTACACGGCCGACCACAGCGGCACGGTCCCCGTGTGGCACCGCTGGGTGCCCGCCCTGGTCGGCCTGCTCCTGGTGCGGCTGGTGCCGCCTCGACTCGGGGCGGTGCCGCCGGCGATCGGGTCCGCGGGGGATCGGGCGCCGCGTCTCCAGGCGGCCGTGCTGGCGGCCTCGGCCCTGCTGTTCGCGGTGGCGCTGGGTCTGCTGGGCGGCGGGGAGCCGGCGCACACGGTCCTCAAGCTCGTTTTGCTGCTGGCCGTGCCGCTGGTGCTGTTCCGGCTGACGCGCCCGGCTCCCCGGGTGCCCCGGCCGGCGCGCGAACGGGCCGGGGCGTGGCGCCGCTACGGACCGCTGGTGCCGGTGGCCGCCTGGTTCGCCCTCACCTACACCGGGCCGTCGGCGGTGCCGCCCAGCGACTACGCCGCCCAGGTCGATGTGGGCACCCTGCTGGTCACCGTGGTCGTCGTGTTCGCGGTCAACAGCCTGCTCGAAGAGGTCTTCTACCGGCGCTGGCTGCAGTCCCGGTGGGAGCGCCTCCTGGGACCCTGGCCCGCCATCGTGCTGTCCTCGCTGCTCTGGGCGTCCTGGCACGTCGCCATCCAGGGCACGGGACACCTGCCCACCGATCTGGCCTCGGCTTTCGCCAACCAGGGGGTGCAGGGATTGTTCCTGGGCTACCTGTGGAGCCGGTACCGGATGATGTGGCCGCTCCTGGCCGTGCACGGCGCGGTGAACGCCGTCCCCGTGCTGCTGGGCCTGCTCTGACCGCGACCGCGGGCCCCCGACCGATCGCCGACGGCGACCTCGGGGGCGCCGGACCACGCGCGCCGCCCACGCGTGCGGCCCGCCGCGGCGCCGGTCGGCACCCGGGCAGGCCCCCACGGCGGCTCGCGTCCGGGCGCTCGTCCGAAGCTGGAAGACTGGTCGCCCACGCACCCGCCACCGCCAGTCCGCGTTCACCCGAAAGGGCGGCCATGCCCCTCCACGTCATCGTCGGTGCCGGCCCGGTCGGCACCGCGCTCGCGCACCTGCTCGCCGACTCCGGTGAGGAGGTGCGGGTCCTCACCCGCTCCGGCGGCGGCCCCGAGCGGGCCGGGGTCACCCGGGTGCGGGCCGACGCCTCCGACGCGGCGGAGCTCACCCGGCACGCGCGCGGCGCCGCCGTCCTCTACAACTGCGCCAACCCCGGCCCCTACACCCAGTGGGCCGAGCACTGGCCCCCGCTGGCGGCGGCCCTCCTGCGGGCCGCCGAGGACACCGGCGCGGTGCTGGCCATCACCGGCAACCTCTACGGCTACGGCCCGGTCGAGGGCCCGATCACCCGCGACCTCCCCCTGGCGGCCACCGACCACAAGGGCCGGCTGCGGGCGCGCATGTGGCGCGAAGCCCTGGCGCGCCACGAGGCGGGCGCGGTGCGGGTGACCGAGGTGCGCGCCGCCGACTACATCGGCGCGGTGCGGCCGGCGAACAGCGTCCCGCTCCTCTACGCCGCCCCGGCGCTGCGGGGCCGCCCGGCCTTCGTCTTCGGCGACCCCGACCTGCCGCACAGCGTCAGCTACGTCCCCGACGTCGCGCGCACGCTGGCCGCCGCCGCCGCGAGCGAGCGGGGCTGGGGGCGGGCCTGGCACGTACCCTCGCCGCCCGCGCGCACGGTGCGCGCGATGGTGGCCGACCTGGCGCGCGAGGCGGGGGCGCGGCCGCCCCGGGTGGTCCGCGTCCCGCGGCCGCTGCTGCGGCTGGCCTTCCCGGTCTCGCCCCTGCTGCGCGAGGTGGGGGACCTGCTCTACCAGTGGGACCGCCCCTACGTCCTTGACGGCGCCGCCACCACCGAGGAGTTCGGGATCGAGCCGACCCCGTGGGAGGAGGCCGTGCGCGAGACCGTCCGCGCGCTCGGCGCCGGCCCGGCGGAGGCGTCCCGGCCGTCCTGACGCGCCCGCGAGCCCGCGCGGTGCCGATCTTTCCTCTCGATCAAACAACGGGGCGTATCCAGTGTCGTAACCCCTGTCCCGCCGGCCTGGGGGCGCGTAATACGGTTCGTCCAGCCTTGTGCCCGACGACACGGGGGCGGGCGGGGCGTTTCACTGTCACGAGCAGAACTGGACGCGACCATGGCATCCACCGGGAAGGCGGGCCCCGCACGAGGGGTGTTCCGCCGCAAACCGATCGACCAAATCGAGGAAACGGGCAGCGGAGGGCTGCAGCGGTCCCTGGGCCTGTGGCAGCTGACCGCGATCGGCGTCGGCGCCATCATCGGCGCCGGCGTGTTCTCCCTGGCCGGAGAGGTCGCCAACGGCACGGCCGGGCCCGGTGTCCTCTTCTCGTTCCTCGTCGCGGGCATCGCCAGCGCGGCGGCCGCGTTCTCCTACGCGGAGTTCGCCGGCCTGATCCCGCGCGCGGGGTCGGCCTACACCTACGGCTACGCCGTGCTCGGCGAGATCGTCGGCTGGTTCATCGGCTGGGACCTGCTGCTGGAGTACATCGCGATCGTGGCGGTGGTCGCGATCGGCATCTCGGGCTACTTCAACTTCTTCCTGTCCTCACTGGGCATGGAACTCCCGCTGTGGATGATGGGCGCGCCCGGCACCGAGCCCGAGGGGGTCCCCGACGGCTCCTACCGCATCAACCTGTTCGCGGTGCTGCTGTGCCTGTTCATCGCGTTCCTGCTGACCCGCGGCGTGAAGAACGCGGCGCGCTTCGAGACGTTCTTCGTCGGCCTCAAGGTCGCGATCGTCCTGGTGATCATCTTCGTCGGCGTCTTCTACGTCGACACCGCCAACTACTCGCCGTTCCTGCCCTACGGCGCCGGCGGGGTGATGGCGGGGGCCGCCGTGGTGTTCTTCGCGGTGTTCGGCTACGACGCGATGAGCACCGCCGCCGAGGAGTCCAAGGACGCCCAGCGCCACATGCCCAAGGCGATCATCCTGTCGCTGGTCATCTCGATGGTGCTCTACGTGCTGGCCTGCCTGGTGCTGACCGGCATGCAGTCCTACACCGACATCGACCCCACGGCCGGCTTCGCGGTGGCGTTCGAGGCCAACGGCCTGGGCTGGCTGGCCAACCTCATCGCCATCGGCGCGGTCATCTCGATCCTGACCGTGATGTTCACGTTCATGCTCGGCGCCACCCGCGTGTGGTGGGCGATGAGCCGCGACGGCCTGCTGCCCCGGTGGTTCGCCAAGACCGACCCCAAGCACCACGTTCCGGTGCGCGTGACCTGGATCGCCGGCGTGGTCTCGGCGGTCCTGGCGGGCCTCCTGCCGATCGGCGAGGCGGCCGCGCTCACCAACATCGGCATCCTCTCGGCGTTCGTCGTGGTCTGCATCGCGGTGATCGTTCTCCGCTACCGCCGCCCGGACCTGCCCCGCACGTTCAAGACGCCGGGCATGCCCGTGGTGCCGCTCGTCGGGGTGGTGTTCTCCATCTGGCTGATCTCCTTCCTCGACGTGCAGACCTGGCTGCGGTTCCTGGTGTGGCTGCTCATCGGCCTGGTGATCTACTTCGCCTACTCCTACCGCAGGTCCAACCTGAACACCGCGCCGCCGCCGACCGACGTCGGCGCGGAGCGGTAGCGCGCCGACCGCGCGCGTGCGGGCGGCCCGGGGCCTCGGCGCCCCGGGCCGCCCGCCCCGTTTCAGGCGCCTGGCGCGGGCGGCGCTGGACCCTCCCACCGTGGGAGGGTCCACCATGAGGGGATGCACGACGACCTCCTCACCATCGGGCGCTTCGCGCGCCTGTGCCGGCTCAGCGTCAAGCGGCTGCGCCACTACGACGAGCTGGGGCTGCTGTCCCCGGTCCGCGTGGACGCCGCCTCCGGCTACCGCTACTACGCGCCCGGACAGGCCCGCGACGCGCTGACCATCGCCCTGCTGCGCGAGATGGACCTGCCCCTGCCCGTGATCGCCCGGGCGCTGGCCGCCGCACCGGAGCCCAGGGCGCGGATCCTGCGCGCCGAGCGCGACCGCCTGGCCGAGCGGATCCGCCGCGACCAGGCGCGGCTGGCGCTGCTGGAGCGGCTGGCCGAGGGCGGGCTGCCCGGCTACGAGGTGGAGACGGCCGCCGAGCCCGAGCGGCGGCTGGCTGTGGTGCGGGCGGAGGGCGCGCCCGAGCGGATCGGCGAGGTGTTCGGCGCGTGCGCCGGCCGGCTGCTGGCCGCGCTCGGCGGCGCGGGCGCGGCCTGCGATCCGCCGCTGTGGGGGCTGTACCCGCTGGACCCGGCCGATCCGATGGAGGTCGCCGCGGGCGCGGCCGCGCGGCCGGGGGAGGCCCCGCCCGGCCTGGAGACGGTGGCGCTGCCCGGCGGGCCCGTCGTCCGGACCACCCACACCGGGCCCTACGCCCAGCTGCCCCTGGCCTACAACGCCCTCTTCGCCGCCGTCCACGAGCGCGGGC
Source organism: Streptomonospora nanhaiensis (assembly GCF_013410565.1). Taxonomy (NCBI): domain Bacteria; kingdom Bacillati; phylum Actinomycetota; class Actinomycetes; order Streptosporangiales; family Nocardiopsidaceae; genus Streptomonospora; species Streptomonospora nanhaiensis. The sequence continues at coordinate 1,604,920 of NZ_JACCFO010000001.1, read as the reverse complement.
TGCGCCCGCTGGCGCCGGTCCGCGAGACCTACCTCGTCGGGCCCCGGGAGGCGGCGCCCGACGAGCTGGTCACCCGAGTGGCCGTCCCCGTCGAGGAGGGCGCGGCGTGAGCACGGTGGTCGGCGTGGAGGCCCGCGGCGGGCAGCACTGCGAGACGACCGCCCTGGGCGTGCTGCTGCGGCACCAGGGCGTCGACCTGTCCGAGCCCATGCTCTTCGGCCTGGGCTCGGGGCTGTCGTTCGTGTACTGGGACGCGCGGAACATGGGGTTCCCCTTCCTCGGGGGACGGGTGCGGCCCTTCGAGCTGACCCGGAACCTGGCCGCGCGGCTCGGCCTGGACCTCCGGGTCCAGGAGACGGCCTCCCCGCGCCGGGGCTGGGAGAACGCGGCCGCCGCGATCGACGCCGGCCGCCCCGTCGGGCTCCAGCTCGACAGCCGCCACCTGGACTACTTCACCCCTCAGACGCGCTTCGGCGGCCACATCGTCGCCATGTACGGCTACGACGACCACCGCGCCTACCTCGTCGACACCCGGCAGCAGGGCGGCGCGGTCACCACCGGCCTGGCCGGGCTGGCCCGGGCCCGGGCCGCGCGCGGCCCGATGACCGCCCGGCACCGGTCCTTCACCCTCACCGTCCCGCCGGACGCCCCCGCGCCGGCAGACCGGATCGTCCCCGCGATCACCGCCTGCGCCCGCGCCTTCCTCGACCCGCCTATCGCCAACCTCGGCCACCGCGGCATCGACAAGGCGGGCCGGCTGGTGCGCACCTGGCTCGAGCGCGGCGGAGACCCGCGGCAGGACCTGCCGCGGGCCGCGCTGCTGATGGAGTCGGCGGGCACCGGCGGGGCCCTGTTCCGCAACCTCTACCGCGACTTCCTCGGCGAGTGCGCCCGCCTGCTGGACAGCCCCCGCCTGCGCGCGGGCCACGAGCTGTACGCCGAGGCCGCCGCCGGGTGGACGGAGGCCGCGGCGCTCATCGCCCGGGCGGGCGAGACGGGAGAGGCCTGCCACCTCGACCGGGCGGGCAGCCTCCTCGCCCGCCTCGCGCGCACGGAGCGCGCCGCCATGCACGAGCTGAGCGGCCTGGACGGCGGCGCCCCCGGTGCCGGCCGCGCCTGAAAGGGCGCCGCGGGGCGGGGCATTGCCGCGCCTGCTTCAGCTGCGGCCGAGCACGTCCGCGTTCAGGACGGTCCCGCCCAGGGACCACCCGCCGTCGGCCACCTCCTCCAGGACGACGAGCGTGGTGGGCCGGGCGCGTTCCCCGTACACGTCCACGAACGCCTGGGTGACGGCGTCCTGGAGCCTCTTCCTCGACTCGGGGGTCAGCGTGTCGGCGGGCACCTTGAGATTGGCGAACGGCATGGGAGTCCTTTGCTGGGTCTGCGGTGAGTCGGCGGGTGGTCAGCGGGAGTGCGGGTCGGCGGCGTTGAGCGCGGCGACGACCTGGTCGTAGTCGCCGCGCGCCTCGCCGTAGCGGAGGAACCGCACCCGCTCCACGAGCACCTCGCGGGCGTCGGGGTCGGCCTCCAGCAGGGCCATGGCCTCGTCGGCGAACGCGTCGAGCGGCATGGCGAAGTCGGAGGTCTCCTGGCCGGGCAGGAGCTTGGTGCGGACCGAGGGCGGGACCAGTTCGACCACCTGTACGCCGGCGCCGGCCAGCTGCAGGCGCAGCGACTCGCTGAGCATGTGGATCGCGGCCTTGGTCGCGTTGTAGGTGGGGGTCACGCGCAGCGGGGCGTGCGCCAGGCCCGAGGAGACCGTGACGATCGCGGCGCCGGGCCGGGTGCGCAGGTGCTCCACCAGGGCGGCGATCAGCCGGATCGGGCCGAGCAGGTTGGTCGTGACGACCTCCTCGGCGTCGGCCAGGAAGCCGGCCGTGCGCCAGTCCTCGACGCGCATGATCCCGGCCATGGCGACCAGCACGTTGAGGTCGGGGTGTCGGTCCACGACCTCGCGCGCGGCCGAGGCGATCGACGCCGGGTCGGCGGTGTCGACGAGGACGGTGTCGAAACCGTGCTCGGCGGCCAGCAGCTTGAGGGCCTCGGCGCGGCGCCCGCCGATGACGACCGTGTTGCCCCGGTCCCGCAGGCGCAGGGCCAGGGCGAGGCCGATCCCCGAGGTGGCGCCGGGGATGAAGACGGTGTTTCCGGTGATGTCCATGCCTCCACCCTGGGCGCCGCGCGCCGGCGGCGGGAGAGACCCGGCGATCGTAGGAGCGGCGGTCCCTGGCTGGGCGGGGCCCGATGGGCCACCATGGAGGACGTGAACCGCGCCGCTCTCGCCGACTTCCTGCGCCGCCGCCGCCAGGCGCTGCGGCCCTCCGACGTGGGCCTGGTGCCCGGGCCGCGCCGCCGCACCCCCGGCCTGCGGCGCGAGGAGGTCGCCGGGCTGACCGGGATGTCCACCGACTACTACGTGCGCCTGGAGCAGCAGCGCGGCCCCCAGCCCTCCGAGCAGATGCTGTCCGCGCTGGCCAGGGCCCTGCGGCTGACGGCGGACGAGCGCGACTACGTCTACCGGCTGGCCGGGCACAACGTGCCCCGGCGCACCCTGGACGACACGCACGTGGCGCCGGCCCTGCTGCGGGTCCTGGACCGCCTGGAGGACAGCCCGGCGCTGATCCTGTCGTCGCTGAGCGAGGTGCTGGTGGCCAACCGGCTGGCCACCGCCGTCTTCGGCGACCGGTCCCGGCTGCGCGGCTGGGAGCGCAGCGACACCTACCGGTGGTTCACCGATCCCGCCTCCCGCGCGGTGTACCCGGCCGAGGACCACGACCGGCAGGGGCGCAGCATGGTCGCCGCCCTGCGCGCGGCCTACGGCGCGGCGGGGGAGCGCTCGCGCGCGGCCGAGCTGGTCCGGGTGCTCCACGCGGAGTCGGAGGAGTTCCGCCGCGTGTGGGACCGGCACGAGGTCGCGCGCCGCTTCGAGGACCACAAGACCCTCGTCCACCCGCGGGTCGGCCGGATCGAGGTGGACTGCCAGGCGCTGTTCACCGAGGACCAGTCGCAGGCCCTGCTGGTCCTCACCCCCGCCCCCGGCAGCGAGGCCGAGGACAAGATCCGCCTGCTCGCGGTCCTCGGCCACGAGGACTTCGCGGCCGGGCGCTGACCTAGGCCGGCGGTCGGAGTCCGGCCAGGACGGCCTCGACCTGGCCGGGGACCTGGCGCGGGCTCAGGGGGTCGGTACCCAGCAGGAACCGGTAGTAGACCGGCGCGTAGAGCAGTTCGACCATCACCCGGACCGGGACGTCGCCGCGCAGCTGTCCTTCGGCGACGGCCTTGGCCAGCCGGTCCTGGCACACGCGGGAACGGGGCTCGACGACGGTGTCGCGCAGGGCGGCGGCGAGGTCGGGGTCGCCCTGCGCCTCGGCGATCACGCCCCGGTAGACGGTGCCGAAGCCGCTGTTGAGCAGGGTGACCAGGGCGGTGATCTGGCTGGTGAGGTCGGCGGCGATGTCGCCGGTGTCGGGGAAGTCGAGCACGCCGCCGACCCTGTCGCTGATGGCCTCCAGGGCGAGCGCGCCCTTGGAGGGCCACCACCGGTAGATGGTGGGTTTGCCCACGCCGGCGGCGGCGGCGATGGCCTCGACGGTGACCGCGGCGTATCCCCGCCGCACGGTCAGGTCGAAGACGGCGTCCAGGGTCGCGCGGCGGGAGCGCTCGCTGCGCCGGGCCGGGCGCGCGGAGTCGGAGGTGGCAGCCACGGCGACCAACCTATCCCAACGTTACGCCGCGTTCTACCTTGACAGGAAACCGCAGATCACAGTAGCTTCCGACGCGTTACGAAACGTTCCGTTACGCATGACGCGGCGCCGCCGGCCGTTCCGGGGCGCCGACACCCTGAATCGGGAGTCCACCATGAGCAGCACCGACCACAGCACCGACCAGGGGTTCACGGCCGAGGAGCGGGCCGCGATGAAGGACCGCGCCACGGAGCGGAAGAAGGCGGCGCGCCGCGCCACCAAGGCCGAGAAGGCGGCGGAGGCCCTGCGCGACGTGCTCGACAAGATCGCGGCGATGGACGAGCCGGACCGGAGCATGGCCGAGCGCGTCCACGCCGTCGTCACCGCCGGCGCGCCCGGGCTGGAGCCCAGGCTCTGGTACGGCATGCCCGCCTACGCGCTGAACGGCAAACTGGTCTGCCACTTCCAGGCCCGGGCCAAGTTCAACACGCGCTACGCCACCCTCGGGTTCAGCGACCACGCGCGGCTAGACGAGGGGCCGATGTGGGCGACCGGGTTCGCCCTGAGCGAGATGACCCCGGAGGTGGAGGAGCGGATCGCCGCGCTGGTGAAGCGGGCGGTGGGCTGAGCCCGCCGGGCGGCCGGGGGCTCCGGGCGGGCCGCGCTGGGGAGGGGGCGCCCGCCGGGGCGGCGGTCCCGTTTCCGGCGGTACCTCGGAATCCGGGTGATCCACCGGTTACCGGTGCAAACCATCGTGTCGCTCCCGGCGTCACATGCGCAGTAGCCGACCGTGTTCGACGGATCGGCACCCCCCCGGAATTGAGGAGCATGTTCGCAATGACACGCGCACGTGGAGCCGGTTCGGTCCGAGCAGCGGCCCTGGGAGCGCTGGCCCTGCCCGCCCTCGTGCTCGGCGCGCCCGCGGCCGCCGCCGACGACACCGCCGGCGCGGGCGCCCTGAGCGTCCGCGACTGCACGGCGGTGGACCTGGAGGTCGCCGAGACCGGGCGCGAGGCCGCGGCCGGCACCGTCTACATCGAGTTCGAGCTGACCAAGCGGGACCCGCTCAGCCCCTGGGACGACGAGGCGTGCACCATGTACCCCTCCGTCGCCGACATGTACTGGGGCGACTCCGAGGGCAACCCCATCGGCGCGCACGCGATCCGCGAAGGCCAGGGCGGCAGCGTCTTCGCGCTGTTCCCCGGCGACACCGCCACCGTGACCGTGGCCCGGCCCAACCCGGACGACTACGACCCCGCCGAGTGCCGGCCCACCCAGGTCGACGGGGCCGCCCTGTTCTTCCAGAACGACGAGGGCGCCGAGTACGTCCCCACCGGCGGCCTCGACCGCGTCTGCGCCAACCCCGACCTCGGCGCCTCCACGGTCTCCGCGATCACCCCCGCCTGACCCGCCCCGGCGGCCCGGCCCCGCGGCCGGGCCGCCGGGGCCCCGTACGGTGCTGCGGCCCCGCTCCCTGCCGGTGAGGGGGCAGGGCCTTCCACTCACGCCCGGCGGCCGTAGACGAGCCGCCGCAGCAGGGCCTCGGCCGGTCCGGGCAGGGACCGGCGCCGCAGCAGGTCGGTGGGGCCGCACCGCGCGTGCGCGGGCACTGGGGTAGCATGCGGTCAGTTTGATAATGATTTTCATTTTCATTGGAGTGCTTATGGAGGAACGCGCCCCCTTGCGTGTGGTGGTCGCCACGGGCCTGCACCGCGCGGCTCGGCGGCAGGCGGTCGAGGCGCTGCTCGCCGCCGTGCCGAGGTCCGTCGCGGTGCACCACGGCTTCGAGGAGGTCGGCGAGGGCGTCGTGCGGCGCTCCATCCGGGACCGGTGGGGAACACACGACGAGCGCCCCATCGAGCTGGTGCACGCGTGCGCGTCCTGCGCGCTGCGCGAGGACCTCGTCCCGCTCCTGCGGCGGCTGGCCGGCCAGAACGCCTACGAGCTGTGCGTGGTCGAGGGCTGGGAGTCGGTCGACCCCCGCGCCGTGTCCACGGCCGTGGCGGCCGAGGAGTCGCTGGCCCTGGCCGCCGTCGTCACGGCCGTGGACACCGGGCGCCTGGTCGCGGACCTGAGCGGCCACGACGACCTGGTGGACCGCGGGCTGGACATCGCCCAGGACGACGACCGCACCGTGGCCGAGGTGCTCACCCGCCAGATCGAGTACCCGAGCGCGCTCGTGGTCGCCGGCGACCGGCGTCCCGAGGACGCGGTCCCTCTCCTGGAGCAGCTCAACCCGGCCGCCGCCGTGATACCGCTCGGACCGGGAATCGCCGACATCGCCCGCGGCGCGTTCGACCCGGACGCCGCGGCCGCGCGGGCGAACCCGGCCTGGGCGCAGTACACGCCGTGCTCCGGTGGGCGGGTGGCCACCTTCACCTGGACGCGCACGCGGCCGCTGCATCCCGAGCGGCTGCACGACGCCCTGGCCGAGATCGTCGCCGGCTGCCTGCGCGGCCGCGGCCGCATCTGGCTGGCCAGCCGGCCCGACACGCTCCTGGTGTGGGACTCCCACAGCGACCTGCTCGCCATCGAGAGCGCGGGGCCGTGGCTGGCCTCGCTGCCCGAGGCGGCCGCGGAGCTGGTACCGCCGGCCCGCCGCCTCTCGGCCCGGCTGGACTGGGACCCGGCCGTGGGCGACCGCCGCCAGCACCTGGCCTTCACCGGTCTGGACCTGGACACCGAACGCCTGACCGCGCTCCTCGACTCCTGCCTGCTGGCCCCCGGCGAGACCTGGCCGGCGTTCCAGGAGGACCCCTTCGACCAGACGCTCGGCACGCAGTGACACCGAACGGCCCCCGCGGCCCGGCCGCCGCCGCGAGGCCGCTCCGGGCCCCGGCGGCGGGGGCGGCCCGCCGCCGGGGCGTCTCCCGCGCCCGCGGGCCTAGAACGCGTCCGGGTACAGCTCCTGGGCGATGAGTTCGACGGCGTCGATGTTTCCGAGGGTGCCGGGGAACAGGTCGCTCTTGGGGACGGCGATGAGGCGGTCGTTCTTCACGGCGGCCACGTCGGGGAAGGTCCGCTCAAGGTAGTCGCGGGTGTTCTCCTCGGACTCGGGGCTCGACACGCTGAAGACGATGGCGTCGGGGTCGCGGCTGATGATCTCCTCGGGGGTGATCTCGGCGGCGAAGAAGTCGGCGAACTCGGGTGCGTCGGGGTCGAAGACGTTCTCCCCGCCGGCGGTGGCGATGATGTCCGCCTCGATTCCGGCGCCGATCGCCTGGAGCGAGTTGCCCTCGACGTAGACCTGGGCGACCGTGCGGCGGGGCACGTCGCCGATCGCGGCCTCGACGTCGGACAGCCGCGCCTCGGCGTCCTGGGAGAGCTCCTCGGCGACATCGGGCACGCGCAGGATCGCACCGAGGTTCTCGATGTCGGTCAGCACGTCGGTGACCTCCGCGGTGTTGCGGCGGTCGAGGCAGCCGCCGGTCGCGACGTAGGCCTGGGCGCCGTTCTGCTTCAGCTGTTCGATGCTGGCGAAGCCCTGCTCGGCGGTGAACTCGTACTCCGTGGGGGAGACCACCAGGTCGGGGGCGGCGGCGAGGAGGTCCTCGCGCGCCGGGGGTACGTCGGTGCTGAGCACCGGGATGTCGGCGGCCTGGTCGGCGATGTCGTCCGGCAGCGGTGAGACGTCGGTCTGGGCCTGGCCGACGAGGGAGTCCAGGGCGCCGAGGCGGATCAGCAGTTCGGTCTGCGAGGGCATCATGCCGACGACGCTGGTGGGGGTTGAGTCAAAGGAGAGCTCGCGGCCGCAGTTGGTGATCGTCACCGCCTCGCCCGAGCCGTCGGCCGCATCGGAGCCGCTGGTGACCCCTGTCCCGCAGGCGGACAGCACCAGCGGCAGGGCCGCGGCGGCGGCGAGCGCGGGCAGGGGGGTGCGGCGGCGGGCACGGCTCGCCGCGGCGGCGGGGGACGCAGAGCGGATCATGGGAGGGTGATTCCTTCCGGGGCTGAAACGGACGGGTCGTGGGCCGGGCCTTCGGCGCGCCGCGGGGTGCTGCGGGCGTCGAAGATGAAGTGCCGCCGGCCCGAACGCGGGTGGACGACCGCGGTGGAGTCGACGTCGAACGCCGAACGGATCAGGTCGGTGTCCAGGACCTCCTCCGGGGCTCCCAGCGCGGTCAGCCGCCCGCCGACGAGGACGCCGACGGTGTCGCAGAAGCGCGCGGCGAGGTTGAGGTCGTGGAGGGCCACGACAACGGTCCTGCCGGCGGCCTGGACGAGGTCGAGCAGCTCAAGCTGGTGGGCGATGTCGAGGTGGTTGGTGGGCTCGTCGAGGACGAGCACGGGGGTGTCCTGGGCGAGCGCGCGGGCGAACAGCACCCGCTGCCGCTCGCCGCCCGAGAGCGCCGAGAACGAGCGGTGGTGCAGGTGCGCGGCGCCGACACGGTCCAGGGCGTCCAGGGCGACGGCGATGTCGCGGTCGGAGTCGCGGCCGAAGCCGTGCCCGTGCGGGATGCGCCCGAGCAGGACCATGTCCAGGACGGGGATCTCGAACTCCTCGCTGTGCTCCTGCGCCATGACCGCCACCCGCAGGGCGACCTCCTTGCGGCTCAGCGACGCGACGTCGGCGCCGTCGAGGCGCACCCGCCCCGACGACGGGGCCGCGATGCCCGACACGGCGCGCAGCAGCGTGGACTTGCCGCTGCCGTTGGGCCCCAGCAGCCCGAGGACCGTGCCCGAGGGCACGGAGACGGTCACGTCGGCCACGACCGGCCGGCCGCCCCGGTGCGCGGAGAGGTTCTCGATGTCGACTCTCATCGGCTCATCCCCACGCTCTCCGCGCGGTCGCGCCGCAGCAGCCACAGGAAGAACGGCGCACCGACCAGGGCGGTCAGCACGCCCAGCGGGATCTCCGACGGCGCCGCGAGCGTCCGCGCCAGAAGGTCCGAACCGGCGAGGAACACCGCTCCGGCGAGCACGGCGACCGGCAGCATCTTCCGGTGGTCGGACCCCACCACGATCCGCGCGATGTGCGGGATGACCAGCCCGACGAACCCGATCCCGCCCGAGACGGCGACGACCGAACCGGTCAGCAGCGCCGCGGCCACGAGGACCGCCGTCCGCAGGCGGTTCACGTTCACGCCGAGGGACGCCGCCGCGTCGTCGCCGACGAGGAGGGCGTTGAGGGCGCGTGCGCGGAAGGCCGTGAGCACGCCGACGGCGAGCAGCGCCGAGGCCGGGAGGGCGAGGTGCCCCATGGTGGCGGCCGAGACCGAGCCGAGCAGGAAGAACATGATGCTGAACACGTTCTGCGCGTCGGTGGTGATGGTGAGGTAGCTGGTCACCGCGCTGAACAGGGAGCCCAGCGCGACGCCCGCCAGGATGAGCCGCTGCGGCGCGATGCGCCCGTTCTTGCGGGCGAGGAAGTACACCGCGCCGGTCGCCAGCAGCGCGCCGACGAAGGCGGAGGCGCCGATCCCCAGCGAGCTGATCCCGATCCCCAGGACGATGAACGACACCGCGCCCACGCCCGCCCCGGCCGAGACGCCGAGGATGTAGGGCTCGGCGAGCGAGTTGTGGACCACCGCCTGGATCAGCGCGCCCGCCAGGGCGAGCGAGGCACCGGTGAGGGCGGCCAGCAGGACGCGGGGCAGCCGGAACTGCCAGACGGCGTTGTCCTGCACCGTGGTCAGCGACCCGTCCGACATCCACGGCATCCCGGGCACGAGGTGCCCGAGGATGATCCGGAAGGCGTCGGCCGGCGACACCCCGATGGTGCCGATGCTCGTTGACAGCAGCAGCAGCGCCGCCAGCGCGAGCGTCAGGGCGGGGACGAGGACGCGCACCGCGAGCGCGCCGCGCCGGCGGGGCGCGGCCGCGGCGGGGGCGGGCGGGACGCCGCGGGGGGTGTCGTGCGCTGCGCGCGAGGCGGTGGGGGAGCGGTCCGGCGTCGTCGCCCCGGGGTGTCCGCTCGTTGTTTCGGGCATGGAGTCAGAAGCCCTTTCCGGCCGTTGACGGGGTGGTCGGCGTCGATCGCGTCGCGATCGCGGCGAAGCTGAGGACGGTGGCGCCCAGGCGGTGGAGGCTGTCGAGGTGGTTGCCGCCGTGGCCGGTTCCAGGCGCGCGCCACAGGGCCGCGTCGCCGCCGGCCCGGCGCAGCGTGTCGACGACCGCCTGGGTGTCGTCGGCGACCACGCGGGAGTCCTCGTCCAAGACGATGCCGAGGAAGCGGGGCAGGGCGGTGCCGGCGGGGAGCTCTCTGGCGCGGTGCAGGGGCGAGATCCGGCGGAGGCGCTCGGCCCGCCCGCCGTCGTCCGGACCGCCGAACTCGCCGATCCAGTGCCTCCCGAGCGGATGGGCGCCGAGGTTGAGCAGGTCGAGCGGCGCGGCGGTGCTGACGACCCCGGCGCACAGGCCGGGGGACTCGAACGCGCAGCCGGCCGCGACGACGCCGCCGTGGGACGCGCCGGCCAGGACGAGCAGGTCGGGGCGGGTGAGTCCGGCGCTGACGAGCCCGCGTGCCGCGGCGGCCAGATCGCCGATGCCGCGGGCCTTGGCACTGCCCCGCCCGGCCTCGCGCCACGCCGCCCCGTGCTCGCCGCCGCCCCGGATCTGCGCGATCGCGTACCGTCCGCCGTGCGCGATCCACGCCGGCACCGTCGGTTCGAACGTGGGCAGGCTCGGGACCCCGAAGCCGCCGTAGCAGGTCAGGATCAGCGGGGTGGGGCCGGTCGCGCCCGCGGGCGAGGTGACCACGACCGGCACGCGGGCGCCGTCGTCGGCGGTGACCGCGTGCCGGTCGGTGCGCGCGAAGGCGGGCGGCGCGGTCGCGGCGGGCCGTTGGGCCAGGAGCCGGTCGGCCGCGACGACCCGCGGGGGAAGGACCGGGCCCTCGACGAGGACGTGGAACCCGTCGGCGTCGGCGCCCACCTCGGTCGCGACGGCCGGACCGCCCCGGTAGGCCACCGCCCGGTCGGCGGTGACCGCCCCCTGGGCGACCCGCAGTAGCACACTGCGGCCCGCGCGCACGCCGGCCACGAGCACGTCGGTGCCGCGGGCGGCGATCGAGGTGATCCGCAGGGACGGGTCCGCCCAGGACCATCGCGGGGTGCCGCTGCGCGGGTCGACGGCGTGGAGGCGTGCTCCGTCGTGGACCAGGACGTCGTCTCCGGCGGCCAGCACCCGCATGACGGCGCTGAACGCGCCGAGCCGGGTGCCGGTGGCGCGGTCGGTGAGGACGGTGGGCCGGCCGGGGCGGCTTTCGGCGAGCACCCCGCGGGCCCCGCCGGGAAACAGCCGGAGCCGTACGTCCGGCGGCACCGCCCAGGTCCGGAGCCGGCCGGTGGCCGCGTCGAGGCCGACGAACCGGCGCGACCCGCCCGCGGCGAGTTCGACCAGGGCGGAGTCCGCGCTCCAGAGCATGGGGTCGTAGCGGCAGCGGACCTCCGGGTAGGTGCGCAGGGCGCCCGTCGCGGTGTCGACCACCGCCAAGGCGGCGTCCTCGTCGGCGCGGTCGGCCAGCTGAACGGCGATGGAGCGCCCGTCGGGCGAGGGCGCCATGCGCAGGATGTGCCCGTCAGGCTCGAAGACCGGTGCGGTGCCGCCGACCCGGTAGATCCCCCGCCGCCGGCGGCCCGGAAGCCTGCTGAGAGCGAATCCGCGGTCGGGAAGGCCGGGGCGCCCGTGGCGCTCCCACGAGGCCAACGCGGCGTCGAGGGCGGGCACGGTCATCGGCGAGGGGGTGCGAGAGGTGTTCGGCATTACCGGCCAACGGGGTCGAAGCCGCCGCCGGACCAGTGCAGGTGCCCGCCCTCGTCCAGCGGGCTCGGCATGCCGACGGTGTCGAGGCGGTCCTCGCGGACCAGGTGGAGTTCGGCGTCGCCGCCGCGGGTCACCGCGGCGGTCGTGCCGGAGGGGTCGAGGGCGACGGCGCGGCGCTGCGCGGGAGCGTCGCCCACCGGGTCCCACGGCAGGCGCCCGGCGGCCGGCGGACGCGACATCGCGGGAAGCGGCCTGCGGTACAGGACGCGCAGTTCCGGCCCGGCGCGCTCGACGAGGGTCAGTTCGTCCTGCTCGGGGTGGATCGTGGCCACCGCGGCCCGCCCGCCGCCGAGCGCGAACCGGAACGCCAGTCCCGGTGGAAGTTCCAGGCAGCGCGTGTCGCCGGTGGACAGGTCGATGTCGACCAGGTGGTTGGTCCAGCGGGTCCACGCGGCCGGTGCGGCCGGCCCGCCGCGCACCACGCCCACGGCGCGGCCGGTGGCCGGGTCGAAGCGCAGGTAGAAGGCGCGTCCGGGCACCGGCCAGGGGACGACGCCGATCGTCCGCGGCACGCCGTCGTCGACGACGAACCGCTCCAGGCCCCTGCTCGTCGCGGTCGCCGCGACGCCGGTGCGCTGGTCCACGACATCGCCGTGGCCGTCGTCGGCGATCCCGTCGAGGACGGCGCCGGCGAGCGCGGGCACATGGGCGCCGGCGTCGAGGCACCGGGTGAGGGGGAGCGCCTCGACGGCTCCGGGCTCGCGGTGGCGCAGCACGGCCACCGGCTCGCCGCCGGCCTGGTCGGGGACCACCAGCGCCCCGGGCTCGCCCGTCCGCGAGCGGAACCGCACGGACTCGCCGGCCGGCAGGTCGACAACGGTGACGACGTCGCTCCACGCCGACGCGTTGGCGCCGAGACCGGTGGTCACCACCACGTAGCGCCCCGAGGGGTCGCAGGCGAGGTGCTCACCGGGGATGGCCACGGGAACGCGCCGCTCACCGCCGGGGCCGAGCGCCACGAGCGCGCCGGACCGGTCGTCGACGAACGCCCACTGCGCGTCGGTCGCACCGCCGCGCGGCAGCGCCAGGACCCCGGCGTGCTCGGCGAGCACCCCGCGGCCGAGCACGCGGGCGCCACCGCCGTCGACGGCGTAGGTGCGGCCCGCGCGGTAGTCGGCCACGAAGAGCTGGTCCACGGTCATGAAAAAAGACAATATTGGTAATGAAAACCGTTATCAAGTAGAGTGCGCTGTGCTCCCCGAGAGCACGTGCCGACGCACACGCGCCGGTACGTCAGTCGCACAGAGAGGACATCGCCATGGACCAGCAGACGGACCAGCAGATCGTCGCCGAGATCGAGGAGCCCGAGCAGCTGGCGCACCTGTCCGCCTCGCACTCCAACGCCCTCGTCGAGAACCCCTTCGACTAGTCATCGTCCGCGACGCTGTCAGGCGGATATGAAACCCGGTCGGGCGGCCTGCGCCGCCCGGCCGGGCCGTTCGAGAGGCGCAGATGACCCCAGAACCCGTTGTCGCCCGCGTACCGGGGAGCGGTGCCGACGTGCTCGTCGACCACGACGGCACCGGCGTCGTGCGCACGTCCTCGGGGACCTTCCTCCGCCTGCGGCACCCGCCGGCCGGCCTCGTCGGCGCCTTGTCCGGCGCGCCCGCCGACGACCCGGAGGCCGGCGCCTACGCCGAGAAGCTGGCCGCGCAGATGGCCGCCCGCGAGGACGCCGACGCCGAGCGCCGCTGGCCGAGCGCGCGGCGCGGCGTCGGGCTGGTCGGACACGGCGCGCCGGTCGAGGCGCTGGCCGACGCCCTCACCGGATGGGGCGTGTCCCCCGCCCGCCTGTCCGCCGACGCGGCGGCGAGTGGCCGCGGACGGCCCGGCCGGCCCTGGGACCTCGTGATCGCCTACGCCGACTCACCCGCCGAACGCGCCCGGTGGGACCTGCTCGACACGCTGCCCGGCGAGGGCGTCGCGTGGCTGCGCGCCTACCGTGAGGGCGGGGTCTGCTTCGTCGACCCGATCAGCCTCACCCCCGGCGACCCCACCGCCGATCAGGTCCGGCGCCGCCGCCTGGCGGCGAGCCCCGTGCCCCGCCAACTCGACGCCTGGCAGCGCGCCGCCGCCGGCCCCCGCGACGAACTCCCGCCCGCCGCGCGCACGCTGCTGGCCGGCCGGATCCTCACCGTCGCCCTCGCCTGGGCGCAGCAGGCGGACACGCTGGAGGGCTACCGCAACACGCTGTGGAGACTCGTCGCGTCCACCGGCACGCTCAGCGAGCACCCGGTCCTGGCCTACGACCCGCCGCCGGCCCTCGACGGCGCGGCGGCCCGGCCGTCATGACCGCCGCCGCCGCGCGCGACCACCACTGCCCGTCCCACGACGGCACCGTCCTGCGCGGACGGTGGTGGGAGTGCGCGCACGCCGAAGGCATCGTGCTGATCCGCACCCCCTACGACGCGGACCGGCACGCGCCGATCGCGCGCTCGTGGAACGAGCGCGGCTACCACTGCCTCGTGCAGGACGTGCGCGGACGGTACCGGTCCGAGGGGCACTGGTCCCCCTACACGCACGAGCACGACGACGGCGGCGCGGTCCTGGCGCGGCTGGCGGCGGAGCGCCCCGGGCTCCCGGTGGTCCTCTTCGGAGCCTCCTACGCCGCCCACACCGCTCTGGAGGCCGCACGCGCCGCCGCCGAGGCGGCCGGCGGCGGCCCTTTGGGCCCCGTCGCGGCGGTCATCGTGCTCGTCCCCGCGCTCGGGCCGGCCGAGACCGCGTGGGGCCCCGACGGCACCCCGCAGATCCGGCACCGGATCGGCTGGTGGCACGAGCACGGGCGGACCCCCCGCTCCGAACCCCCGCTGCCGCCCGCCGAGCTGGACCGGCGCGTCGCGCACGCGCGCGAGCGCGGCGTCATCGAGGCCGCCGCCGACTGGGGCTGGTCGCCGCGGGCGCGCGCGGGCTGGAGGCGGCTGTGGACCGCCCAGCGGCTCGACCTGCCGTCGCGCTACGGCCGCGTCGCCGCGCCGCTCCTGGTGATCAGCGGCGACGACGACTTCTTCCACGCTGACGCCCAGCGCCTCGCACGCTCCTGGAACGCCGCGAGCCACTTCGCCAGCGGCCCCTGGGGGCACGGCCTCGTCGGGGGAGTCGCCGACACCGCCCAGCGGGCCCGCATCACCGCGGCGGGCGGACTGGCCCACATCATCGACCCGTGGCTGTCGGCGCACGGGCTGCCCGGTACCGCGGCGGCGTGGACCGGCGTCCTCGCGCCCACGGCCGCGCCGCGCACGCGGTCGCTCCTCGACCCCGCGTCAGGGACCTGGCGCCACGAAAGGACCCCACCGTGACCCTGACCGCAGCCGCCGGCCACGCACCGCGGGAGGCCGGCGGGACCGCCCCCACCCCGCACGCCGACGAGCGCCCCCTGCCCGTCGAGGCACTGGTCGACCCCGAGTGCGGGATCATCCGGTCCGTCCGGGCGGTGCCGCACCCCGCCGGGGCACCGGCGTCCTACGTGGCGATGACCGCTGCCGTCTCCGACGCGCGGCGGCTCGGCGAGTGGCCCGCCGACCGCGTCTCGCTGGGCACCTCCTTCGGCGACCCCGCCCAGGCCCGGATCGCCGCGATCGCCGAAGGGGTCGAACGCTACTGCGGCAACTGGCTCCCCGCCGAACTCCCCGACGACGACCTGCGCGTCGCCTCCCGCGCGGACCTGGTGGCCGCGGGCGCCGACCCGATCGCGTTGGCGGACCTGCCGGTGTTCGCCCCGTGGCAGTACGCCCGCGAGGGGTTCCCCTACCGGCCGCTCACCGAGGCCACGCCGACCCTGTGGGCGCGGTGCGCCGGCCTTGACGGCGCCCCGGTGTGGGTGCCCGCCTCGCTGATCCACCTCAACTGGCGGCAGGCGCGCTTCCGGAGCCTGCCCCGCACCCACCACCTCAACTACGCCGGTATCGCCACCGGCCAGGGCGCCGACGACGCCCGCGACCGCGGGGTCCTGGAGATCGTCGAACGCGACGCCCTCGAACTGTGGTGGCACCTCGACGGCCCCGCCTTCGGCATCGACCCCGCCAGCGTCCCCGGCCTCCAGGCGGACCTCGGCGGCGGCTCCCTGCGCGTCTTCCTGGTGGCCATGCCCTCGGAGTTCGCCCCCGCTGTGGCGGCACTCGTGCACGACGAGGAGCGCGGCCTGTACGCGGCGGGCTTCTCCGCCTCCTGCGACCCGGTCCGGGCCGCCCGCAAGGCGGTCCTCGAAGCCATCCACACCTGGGTCTACACCCAGGGGTGCACCACCGCCGACGGCTGGGTGTTCCGCGCCGTCGAGCACGGCCTGCTCGCCCGCGGCCTCTACCTGGACTTCCGCGACGACGCCGCCTACCGCGACGCCGCCGGCGAGCAGTGCGAGAACATCATCGACCTCGGCGCCCACGTCCAGCTCTGGCTCGACCCGCGCGTCCACGAGGAGGCCCGGCGCTTCACCGCGCCGGTCCTGGGCACCCGCCCGATCACCGCCCTGGAGCCGGTCACGATGGACGAGGTCTACCGGCGGCTGGCCCGCCGCGGCCACCGGATCCTCACGCGCGACCTGACCACGACCGACATCCGCCGGACGCCGCTGCGCGTGGTGCGGACCTTCATCACCGGGCTCGTCCCCAACGCCCCCGCCGCCTTCGCCTATCTCGGCATGCCCCGCTTCGCGGACGCGGCCGCGGAACGCCGGTGGCGCACGACGTGGAGCGGCGGCCCAAAGGACTTCACCCTCGTCCCGCCCCCGCACATGTAAGGCCCCCGTGTTCTCCACCGACCATCCGCCCGGCCGGGCACGCCGCGCGCCCCGCCCGACGAAACCGCCCCGCCTTCCCGCCGTCCTCGCGCGCGCGTTCGCCGCCGACCCCCCGGGCCCGGCGGCCCCGCCCGGGCCGCGCGTCAACCCCTGGCACCGGGTCGGCGCCGTCCCGGTGGCGGTCTGCGGCCGCGAACGGGACCTGCTCACCGGGCTGTGGTCCGGTGAGGGGTTCCACCGGCTGCCCGACGGCACCCTCACCGGGGTCCGCAGGCGCCCGGTGCCCTCGGCCGGAGGGGCCTACCCGGTGCAGACCCACCTGGTCGTCGGCACCGCCGGCGGCACCCTGGAGGCGGGCCGGTACGTCTACGACCACGAGCACGACACGCTGCTGCGACGTGACGACCGCGCCGAGCGCGCGGTCGGCCGCCGCACCGACCCCGCCGGCCACCCGCCGGCGGGGACGCACGTGGTCCTGACCGTCCAGCCGGGCCGCAGCTTCGGCCGCTACCGCCATCGCGCCTGGCCGCTGTGGATCGCCGACACCGCCTACGCGCTCGCCGCCGTGGAGTTCCTCGTCCGCGCGGAGCCCGCCCGGGTGCTGCTCGGCCCGAGCGCGGCGCTGCGCGGGCTGCTCGGCGTGCCCCGCGCCGCCGAGCACGAGCGGTGGCTCGCCCAGGGACTCGCCCCGGAGATCCCCCTCGCGGCCGTGGAGCTGCCGGCCGCCTGGGCTCCGGACCCCGGGCGCCGTGCCGCCCTGGCCGGCCGCCGGTCGCCGGCGATCAGCGAGTTCACCCGCGCGGCGCGGCACCGGCCGCGCGCGGCCGGAGCCGAACGCGCCGCGGCGGCGTGCGGGCAGGCGTGGATCCTGGGCGCCCACCGCCTCGAAACGTGGTCGGTCGCGACCGCCGCCCCGGCCGCCGCCGTCGCCGGCGTCCTGTGGCGGGCCCACCGGGCCGCGGCCGCCCTGTGCTACGCGGGCGCCGCGTCGGGGCGGTGGCGCTGCCGTCCGGTGTCCGGCTTCACCGCCACCCGCGGCCGCTGGACCGTGCACGCCCTGGCGATGCTTCCCGGCGGCCCGGGCGCGGACGGGGAGGCCGCGCCATGATGATCGTCGCCGAACTCTGGCGGGAGGCGGCCCGGTTCCCCGCGGCGCTGACGCGCAGTACCGCGCTGCTGGTGCTCGTCCTCCTCACCCACCTCGCCCAGGCCGTTGCCGTCGCCTGGGCGATGTCCGCGGTGCTAAGCGGAAACCCCGGGGACGTGTCCGCCGCGCTGGCGCTGATCGTCGGGATCGCGCTGGCGCGCACGCTGCTCTCCCTCGGCCAGACCTCCGCCGCCGCCGGGCTGGGCGGCCGCGTCCGGCAGCGCCTGCGCCGCCGCGCGATGCGGGCCGCGCTGGTGCCCGAACGGCTGCACGACACCGCCGCCCGGGCCGGGGCGGTGCGGGCCGGCCTGGGCGACGGCGTCGACGGCACCGACGCCTACGTCTCGAAGTACATCCCCGCCGTCGCGCAGGTGCTCCTCGCCTGCCCCCTCGTGGTGGCCGCGCTGCTCCTGATCTCGCCGGCGGCGGGGCTGTGCGTGGCGGCGGGGATCGTGCTGGCGCTGCTGGGGCCCATGGCGTGGAAGCGGATGATGGCCCGGCGGGGGCTCGACCACTGGGACAGCTACGAGGCCCTCAGCGCCGACCTGCTCGAATCCCTGCGCGGCATGGCGACCCTGCGCGCACTCGGCGACGTGCCCGGCACCCGGCAGCGGCTGGACGCCCGCTCCGAGGCGCTGCGCCGCGCCACCGAACGCGTCATGCGGGTCTCGCTGGCCGAGACCGCCGTGATCGACTTCGCGGTGCAGGCGGGCGTCGTCGCCGCGGCGGCCGCGGCCCTCGGCCACGCCGCCACCGGGCAGGCCCCCGCCGTCGAGACCTACCTGGTCCTCCTGCTCGCCTCCGAGGCGTTCCGCCCGATCCGCGACCTCTCACGGCACTGGCACGCCGGATTCCTCGGGCTCACCGCCGTCCCCGGCCTGGCCGAGCTCGGCGCCTTCACCCCGGACCACGACACGGCGCGGCGCGCCGCCCAGGGCGGGCCGGCGTCCCACCCCTCCGGAGGCGCCGTGCCCGGCACGGCGGCCGCGGACGGCCGTGCGGAGGTGCTGCACGTCGCAGACCTGAGCTTCCGCTATCCCGGCGCCCGCGACGACGTCCTGCGCCACCTCAGTCTGACCGCCCGGCGCGGATCGCTCACCGCGATCGTCGGAGAGTCCGGAGCGGGGAAGTCCACCCTGTTCGACCTGCTCCTCGGCTTCCTCACCCCCGACTCCGGCCGCATCACCCTCGACGGCCGGCCCGTGCGCCCCGACGACATCGCGGTGGTCTCCCAGCGCCCGGTGCTCTTCGCCGGAACCGTCCGGGACAACCTCGCCGTCACCGGCACGCCGGAGGAGTCCGACCTCGCCGCCGCGTGCCGGGCGGCCGGAGTCCTCGACGAGATCCGCGGCCTTCCCCGCGGGTTCGACACCGAGGTCGCCGAAGCGGGCGCGAACCTGTCGGGCGGGCAGCGCCAGCGCCTCGCCCTCGCCCGGGCCCTCCTCGCGCGCCGCCCGGTCCTCCTCGTCGACGAGCCCACCAGCGCGCTGGACGCCGACCGCGCCGCAGAGGTCGTCGAGACACTCCACCGCGTCGCCCGCGACCGCATCGTCATCATGATCAGCCACCGTCCCGAGGCACTCGCCGGCGTCGCCACCGTGCTGCGCCTGGACGCCGGACACCTGGAGATGAGTACCCGGTGAACACCGCCTCCGCGCTCCGGACCCTCCGCCGCCTGCTGCCCGCCCTGCGCCCCGAGTGGCGCGGGATGCTGTGGAGCTACCTGGTCGGCACGGTGAGCGCGCTCGCCCTGGCCGCCCTCACCGTGCTCACGGCGTGGGCGGTGGGCCACGCCGTCGTCGACCGGACACCGCCCGGACCGGCCTGGTGGGTCCCGGTCATCGGGCTCGTGCTGCTGCGCACCGTCCTGACCTGGCAGGAGATGGACGTCTCCCACGCCCTGGCCTACCGCGTCCTGGCCCGGCTGCGGATGGCGCTGTTCGACGCCTACGCGCGCAGCGTCCCCGGACGCCGGCGCGAGCACTCCGGACGCGCGGCCACCGTCGCCATGGGCGACATCGAGAAGCTCGAGTTCTTCTACGCCCACACCGTCGCCCAGCTCGGCGCCTCGATCACCGTGTTCCTCGCCGCCCTGGCCACCGCGGCCGTCCTGCTGCCGGAGGCCGGGGCCGTCATGCTCGCCGGCGGCGCGGCCGTGGCGACGACCGCCCTGTACTGGGCGCGGACGGCGCGGCGGCTGGGGGAGCGGGAGCAGCACGAGCGGTCGGCCCTGTCCGCGCGGACCGTCGACGCGCTCGGCGCCCTCCGCGAGGTGCTCGCCTACCGGCTCGCCCCCCGCGTGATCGCCGACACCGACACCGCCACCAGGCGCGCCACCGCGATCACGCGCCGCCGGGAACTTTTGGCGCAGCTCGTCACGGCCGTGCGGGAACTCATCGTCACCGCCGTGGTCATCGGCGTCATCGCCGTCAGCGCCGCCGCCGCGGGGGTGCTGACCGGGGGCACCGACGCGCGGCTGTCCCCGGCGCTCCTGCCCGCCCTCGTGGCGCTGGCCGTGGCCGGGGTCGGGGCGATCACGGACGCCACCACGACGCTCACCCAGCTCCACCCCCTCGTCGCCGGCGCCGACCGGGTCGCCGCCGGCATCAACCGCCCCCCGGTCGTGGCCGCCCCGCGCGCGCCGCGTCGGCTGCCCGAGGGGCCGCTCGGGCTCCGGTTCCGCGACGTGTCCTTCGCCTACGACGCCCGGCCGCCGACCCTCACGTCCTGGTCCACCGAGGTGGCACCCGGCGAGCACGTCGGACTGGCCGGACCCTCCGGGGCCGGCAAGAGCACCGTCATCGCGCTCGCCGCCCGCCTCTGGGACCCCTCGGCGGGCACCGTCGAACTCGTCACCGCGGAGGGTGCGGGCGTCCCCCTCACCGAACTCGACGACGCGGCGCTGCGCGGCGCGGTCGCCCTGGTCGACCAGGACGCGACGCTGTTCCACGGCACCGTGCGCGACAACCTGCTCCGCGGAACCGGACCGCGCTCCGACGGCGAACTGGCCGCCGTGCTCCAGCGCGTGGGCGCCGCCGGCTGGATCGGCCTCGACGACGACCTCGGCGAGGACGGGGTACGGCTCTCCGGCGGACAGCGGGCCCGCCTCTGCCTGGCCCGCGCCCTGGTCCGGCGCCCCCGCGTGCTGCTCGTCGACGAGGTCACCGCCAGCCTCGACCCGGACACCGAACGGGCGATCTCCACCGTCATCGCCGACTTCGACGGCACGGTCCTCATCGCCTCGCACCGCGCCGAGACCCTCGCACGCTGCGGACGCGTCATCGACATCGCCGCACCCGCCGGCCGCGCCCCGGAAGCCCACGTCCACTGACGCCGTTCGAAGCGGAACGGCCGCAGACGGCTCTACGACAAGAAGGGGATCACCGCGGCCGTCGCGTCCCTGCTCGACCCGGTCTGACCCCCCACGGATCGGCGGGGTGCGGGCGTGGGCGGCCGCACCCCGGTCCAGGAGACCGCGCGGAGTGAAGGCGGTCGCCGGGGCGCGGCGATACCGGCTCCCCGGTCACCGGCTTCCACCGGATCCGCCCCGCG
Source organism: Streptomonospora nanhaiensis (assembly GCF_013410565.1). Lineage (NCBI taxonomy): Bacteria > Bacillati > Actinomycetota > Actinomycetes > Streptosporangiales > Nocardiopsidaceae > Streptomonospora > Streptomonospora nanhaiensis. Next base: position 1,584,039 of record NZ_JACCFO010000001.1, on the reverse strand, counting down.
GGAACGGGCGTTGCGGCACCTCACGGATTCTCGGGTTCGGCCCGCGGCCGGGACTCGGCGAGGGCGAGGGCGGCGATGGCCCCGAGCAGGACCACCGTCCCCGCGACGGTGGCCCCCGTGAGGCGTTCGCCAAGGAGCAGCACGGCCAGGGCGGCGGCGCTGACCGGTTCGAGCAGCATCATCACCGACGCGGTGGCGGCCCTGAGCACGGCGACGCCGGCGAAGTACAGCGGATAGGCGAGCGCCGTGGTGACGGCGGCGATGTAGAGCATCAGCAGCGCCGCCTCAGTGGGGTCCCCGCCCTGCGGGAGGAGGCCCTCGTGGCAGGCCGGCACCAGCAGCACGGCCGCGCCGACGAGGAAGGACCACAGGGTGAGCGTCAACGGGTCCGCGCCGGTTCCGTGCCGTCCGGTCCACCGGCCCAGCAGGTTGGAGACGGCGTACCCGGCGGCGGACAGCAGTGCCATGGCCACGCCCGCGGGGTGGACGGCGCCGGGCTCGTTGCCCAGTACGAGCACGGCCAGTCCGGCCAGCGCGCCGGCGACGGCCGGCACTCCGGCGCGGCCGAGGCGCTCGCCCAGAAACAGGCGCCCGCCGGCGGCCGTGAACACCGGTGCGGCGCCGAGCGCGACGATGGTGCCCACCGCCAGGCCGGTGTCCCGCACAGCGGCGAAGTAGGCGGTCTGGAAGACGGCCAGCCCGATTCCCGTGCCCACCGGCAGCAGCACGCGCCGCCCGGCGGGCTGCGGCGCTCGGGGGGCCGTGCGGGCCGGACTCAGGGCCCAGACCGGCAGCAGCAGCACCGCTCCGGCCAGGAAGCGCCAGAACGAGACGGCCATGGGCCCCAGGTCGCTGCTCCGGTAGACGACCGCCACCGCCGCGCCGGTGGTGCCCCAGGCGATCCCGGCGAAGGCGAGGAAGGCGAACCCGCGCCGTACCGGGGGCAAGGCGGGCAGCGGCCGGCTCCTGCCCCGGCCCGGCGCCTCCGCGCCGACGGCGTGTTTCCGCGAGGTCGTCATCTCCTCACCGTGGGCCCCCGAGCGCCATACGCAAAATGCATCCGGCCACCCATCGATACGCTGAACGCATGGACGCACGCGGGAAAGGCGGGCCGGGGCTTGAGCTGAAGCACCTGCGCTGCCTGGTCGCCATCGTCGACACCGGCGGCTTCACGGACGCGGCCCTGGAGCTGGGCGTCTCCCAGGCCGCGGTCTCCCGCACCCTGCGCGCCCTGGAGAAGACCTTGGGGGTGCGGCTGCTGCACCGCACCAGCCGCACGGTGGAGCCCACCGCGGCGGGTGCGCGGGTCCTCACCCGCGCCCGACCGCTGCTGGCCGGCGCGGACGAACTCGTCGCCGAGGCCGCCTCGGGCCGCAGCCGCCTGAACATCGGGCACGCCTGGTCGGCCTTCGGACCCACACCACCGAGTTCCAGCGCCGCTGGCGCCGCGACCACCCCGACGTCGAGCTGCGGCTGGTCCGCCACAACTCCTCCACCGGAGGGCTCGCCGAAGGACTGTGCGACCTCGCGGTCGTCCGCAGCGCCCTCGACCTCAAACCCTGGTCGCACGCCTTCGTCGGACACGAGGACCGCTACCTGGCCCTCGCCTCCGACGACCCCTGGGCCCGCCGCCGCGGTATCCGCCTGGCCGAGGTCGCCACCCGCACCCTCGCCCTCGATCGCCGAACCGGGACCACCGCCTTGAACCTGTGGCCCGAGACGGAGCGGCCCGCCGCCGAACACGTCCACGACATCGACGACTGGCTCGCAGCCATCGCCTCCGGCCGCTGCGTCGGCGTCACGCCCCAAGCCACCGCGGCCCAGTACCGCCCCTCCGGCATCACCTACCGCCCCCTGCGTGACGCCGAGCCCGTCCCCGTCCACCTCATCTGGCGCCGCCAGGACCCCCACCCCGCGACCCGCGCCGCCGTCGCCCTCGCCGTCGAGCTCTACCGCACCGACCGTCAGGCCCCGCGCCGATCCCGCGGATGAGCGGCACGCGCGGCGGGCCGCCCGCCCCGGCCTCCCGACTGGCTCCCCCCATCACCGGTCCGCGGGCGGGAGAGAGGTCGCGGTGAATACACGGCCGGGGTCATAGCGCTGCTTGGCGTCGAGCAGGCGGCGGGTGTTCGGACCGTAGGCGTGGGCGATCTCGGCGGAGTCGTCGGGGCCCAGCAGGTTGGGATAGCCACCCGGGACCGCCTCCGGAGCGAGCGCGGAGTGGAGGGCGTCGGCCCAGGCGCGGTGCCCGGGAGCGGCCTCGTCGCCGGGTTCCCAGACCGCGATGATCTCGGCCATCAGATGCGGCTTTCGGTTGCCGAACGCGGTGTCGGCGGCTGGAACCCGGGCGGCGGCACCGTGCAAGGCGTGCAGGGCGATGGCGGACGCCCGGGTGGGCAGTGCCTCGCCCTGGGCGAGCAGGGCGGAGCGCACCCCAGAGGTGAGGCCCGGCAGGGTGCGTGTGCGAATGCCGACGTGGCGCCCGGAAGGGAAGAGGGCGTCGGTGCCCGCGAGAACGTCGGACATCCGGGCCGGTCCGGCCTGCGCGAGGAGCGGTTGCCCCAGAGCGCCGAGGCGGGCCAGTACCTTCTCACCTTCCGCGCGGCTCTTGTCGCCGCCGCCGCTCCAGGTCGGTGCGAGGAACAGGGCCGGGTTGCCGTCAGGGCCGGCGACAACGCCGACCTGCACGGTCAGTTCGTCCGGTCCGCCGAGGAGGACGTCCTTCAGTGTGTGGAGCACCGACGGCGCCTGCCGCCACGGGTACACGCTCATTCCGGAGAGGAGTCCGGGCACGCGATGCAACCGGACGTCCATACTGGTGACTACACCGAAGTTGCCGCCTCCGCCGCGTACCGCCCAGAACAGTTCGGGCTCGTCGGTGTCGCTTGCGGTCACGGTGGAGCCGTCGGCCAGCACGAGGGTGGCGGACAGGATGTTGTCCGCGGCCAGGCCGAACCTGCCGCTAAGCGGACCGTAACCACCTCCCAGGGACAGCCCGGCCAGCCCGACAGCGCCCGAGGTACCGGTGACCGCGGTCAACCCGTTCCGCTCCGCGGCGCAGACGAGGTCCGCCGAGGTGGCCCCGCCTTCCACCCGTGCCACCTGGGCCACGGGATCCACGCTCACCCGCCGCATCCCGGTGAGGTCGACGGTGATGCCCCGGTCCGCCAAGGCCCGTCCGGCCCAGTCGTGGCCGCCGCCGCGCACGGTCAGCGGAACGCCGAGGTCGACGGCGGTACGCACCGCAATGGCGACGTCGGCGCGCTTCTGGGCGCGCACGACCACCCCGGGCCGGTGGGCCACCGCACCGTTCCACAGGGCGCGTGCGGCATCGAAGGCGGGGCCCGAGGTCACCACGTGGTCCGGGGAGAGGGCGGCGCGAAGCGCGCCGGCGGCGCGGTCGATCAGGTCGTTCGTCGGTGTGGTCATGGCTTCTCCACGAGGTGTCGAGTGGTCCGCAGGGCGGTGAACGGAGTGGCGGCGCTGCGGGGAGCGCCGACCGCGTGGGCGAATGGTGCCCACGCCGATGGCCGAAGGGCGGCAGGCGGCGGCGTACGCGGGGGCGGTGGCGACCGCGTATCCGCCGCCACCGGTGACGGAGGGTCCGAGACCGCCGACGAAGAGCGCGGCAGCGGAGACCGGCGTGAGCCGGGCACCGGGGCTGGAGTGGACGAAATCGCGGCGCGCGGCCCCTTCGCTGAGGCGGACCAGGCCGACGACGGTGCCTTCCCGCCCGAGGCGTGGGCCGCGGTCGGCGGTCAGCCGCCGTGCGGGCCTGGTGCGGCGCTGCCCTCATAGCCGCCGAGGCCGCCGACGAGCCTGGCCAACTCGGGGTCCTGCGCGTAGCGGCGCCGGTGCAGCGCGGCGATCTTCTCGCCCATGTCGGGGTCCGGGTCGTCGGTGATGTCGTATGACACGAACTTGTCGACCAGAGGCAGCCCGAGTTCGTCGGTGCGGCGGTGGGCGGGGTGGACGAGGTACTCCCAGTAGCCCTTGAGGTCCTCGATCACATAGGTGCCGCCCCACTCGTACTCACCGCCGAAGTCGCGGCCGACGAGGTAAGACAGTACGGACGGGATGACCTCGCCTTGGCGGCGCAGGCTCTCCAGGGCCTCGTCGAGCCTCGCGGCATCGACACCGGGCTTGACGGTCAGACGGACGCAGTGGTGGATCATCGGAGCGCTTCCTTTCGGGGGCGGGCTTCCATCGTGGTGCGGGGTGCGGGTGCCGCAGAGGGGCCGCGCCGGTTCCTCGTCCGACGGTGCGATCGACGCCCTGCGGGCGGCACTCGGCAGGGGCGAGTGCGGTGAACGCGGCGCCGGCCGCCGTCGCGGTCCGGTCCGGGTGAAGGCGTCGGCGAGTCCAGCGGCCTGGACGAGGGCTGGAGGAGTGGGGAAGAGGGACGGCCCGAGGAGGATCCCGGTGGTGAGCCGGCTGAGTACGCGAAGCGGACGAGGAGGCCCGCGCCGGGACCGCCGGCGTACTCCTCCTGCGGCGCGGGTCGGCCGGGGCGGCGATCGCGGCCGCCACGGGGGTTGACCGGTGCGGTGGGCAGCGCTCAGAGGCGAGCGCCGTAGGCCGCGCGGACCGCGGCTTCGAGGCGGGCGTCGGCGTCGGTGTCGTCGACGGCGCGCAGGGCGACGTGTCCGTCGGGCCGGACGAGGATCGCGCCCGTGCTGCCGACGTCGCACAGGGCGAGCCAGTCGCGGTCGCAGGCCATGTCGCGGCCCACCGTGAAGGCGTCGATCTCCGCCATGGCGTGGCGGTCCGCCGCCGCTTGCCAGGCCGTACCGTGCTCACCTGCCAAGAGCAGGAACCGGCCTGGTCGGATCAACCGGTGGGTGCTGGTCCGTGCGCCGCGGAGGGTGAACCACGTGTGGGGGGCGCGCGCACCCGGGCGGGCACTGGGCAGGTGGACGCATCCGAGCGGGTCGCGTTCCCGCGCCGGCGTCCCGTCCGCGACGAGCGCACCCTCCTCGTAGCCGTAGCCGAGCTCGATGTCGTGGTGCTGCCACTCGGTGCGCATCGTGTGCAGCAGTTCCCGTAGCCGGGCGCGGCGGGACGCGCCGTCCGCACCCGCGGCCAGCACCGCCTGGAACGCGGCGAGGTTCGGGGCGGGCGGGGCTCCGCCGATGACGCCCCAGGCGGCCTGCGCGGTGGTGAGGTGGTTGAGCGCGCTCAGCATCGCCCATTCGGTGTTGCGGACGGCAACGGGGCGGCGTTCCTGCTCGTAGCTGTCCAAAAGGGCCTCGGCGGCGTGTCCCTTGAGGACCGCGGCGAGTTTCCACGCGAGGTTGTGGGCGTCGCCGATACCGGTATTGAGCCCCAGCCCGCCGGTCGGGGGAAAGCGGTGGGCGGCGTCCCCACGGCTTCACCCGCGGTGCGCCCCCCGTCGGCGGCGATCACATACCGTGCGCGGACCACGCTCGCCACACCGTCGGCCGAGCGGAGCGTGGCGGTGACGCCGCTCCCGTCGCCGTGAGCGAGACGACCTCCTGCTCGAACCGCACCTTCCCCGGGTTCTTCCTTTCGGCGGCCCTGCGCAGCCGCGGTTCCAGGTGCTTTTGCGGCAGGTTGCCGCTCCTGCAGGCGCTGACGTCGGCGTACGCGGGAGCGAGGGTGCCGCTGCCGAACGCGTCCAGGCTCATCACCAGCTCACCGTCGGGGGCCAGGCTCGTGTACCAGGCGACGCCGCCGGGGCGGTGGGCTCCGAACCCGTAGATCTCATCGGCCATGTGGACCGAGTCGAAGATCTCCATGCTGCGCGAGTTGAGGTAGTGCGCCTTGGGCAGTCGTGAGGTGCCGTCGCGGCGCTCCGCGACGATGTGGTCGACGCCGAGGTCGCTGAGCAGCAGGGAGCCGGTCAGTCCTACGGGACCGCCGCCGATGATGAGAACGTCGGTTTCGTCGGGTGGTTCGTTGCCAGCGGGCGTGGTCGGGTTCTCCAAAAACGGAATCGCAGTGGGCGTCGCCCGGCCGGTCTTATGCAACTACTAGGTGCGTTTGCGATAGTAACACCGCCCACCGCCAACTGCAACGGTCCGGTGCGTTTGTTAGGGTTGCGGCATGCCGCATGAAACGTCCGGCCAGGTCGAGGGTCTGCGTTACGACTCCGCGTGCGCCCGCCCCGGGGGGCGTACCGCCCGCACCGGAAAGGCGGTGATGGACGCGACCATCGCCGAGCTCAGTGAGGTGGGCTACGCCGCCCTGCGCATCGAGTCCGTCGCCGAGCGCGCCGGCGTCAACAAGACCACGATCTACCGGCGTTGGGGGAGCAAGGCGGGTCTGGTCGCCGCCGCTTTCATCGAGCGCCAAGGTGAGGTGTCGCCTCCTGTGGACACCGGCGACCTCCGCACCGACCTCCTGTCCTTCCTGCGCGAGGTGCGGCGAGCCTTCGAAAGCCCGTGGATCGCGGCCCTCATCCGGGAGACCGGCCCTCGCTCGGTGAGGAACGACGAGATCCACGAGGTCCTGGACCAGATCTGGCCCGCGCGCTTCGCCCTGTCCCGCGCGATCTTCACGAGAGCTGTCGAGCGTGGCGACCTGCCCCGATCCGCCGACCCGGACTTCCTTGTCGAAGCCGCTGCCGGGCCGCTGTACTTCCGCTGGCTCTTCTTCGGCCGCGAACTGACCGACGACTTCCTGGAGTGCACCACCGAACTGGTCCTGCAAGGCGCCTCCAGACCGCGGTCGAGCGGTGCGGCCCACGCGGACGGACCGTAGCGCGCGGCTCCCCCGCGGCCCCGCTCCCTCCGGCACTGAGGCAGAGTTCCCGCGCGCCGGCTGCGGTGCCTGGGCGCGCTGCATGCGCAGGAGCGGGCGGGAACGGCCCAGGGAGGTGGTTTGGCGGCTTTGTGAGCACTACCGCGTGCGCTGAAAGGAAGGGCTGCGCAGGCGGGTGGAGACAAGACCGGCTCCATGCCGGCTCCACGACCCGGTGCCGGACATGGAAAAAGGCCGCCGAAGCAGCCTTTGACCTGGGGTGATGCTGGTGGGCGATACAGGATTCGAACCTGTGACCTCTACCGTGTCAAGGTAGTTCGGGTCATCCGCTGACCTGGCCCTCCGTGTGAAAGCGCAGGTCAGAGGCCGCCATTGGGAGCCGTTCGACGCCGTTCAGCACCCTTGGGACGAGTTGGCGTCTCCATTTCGTCTCCATGCCCCCGGCGGAGGAAGGCCGTCTCCACGACCGGCCGCGGCATGCGTCCTGGGTAGTGCTCACCGGCGAACGGCTCCCGTGTATGGCTGATGACCTGCGAGGGAGTGCGAGTCCCCATGTCGAGTCCGGCGTGGTCCCGCTGGATCACCACGACCACCGTCCTGCTTCTGGCCGCGATCGCGGCCGTGGTGTCCTACGCCCACATGTTCGAGTTGGCCCTGCGTCATGGCGAGCCGGCCTGGCGTGCGGGGTTGTTCCCGCTGTCGGTGGACGGCATGATCGTCGCGGCGTCGATGGCGCTGCCGGCCGACGCCCGTCAGGGTCGGCGCGGGGGAGTGCTGCCGTGGGCGCTGCTGGTGGTGGGCAGCGCGGCGTCGCTGGCCGCGAACGTGGCGGTGGCCGACCCGACGCTGTGGTCGCGGGTGATCCATGCCTGGCCGAGTTTCGCGTTGATGGGTGCCTATGAGTTGCTGATGCGCCATTTCCGCGTCGCCGCCGGCCGCGAAGAAGCGGCGAACGCACCCGGTGAGCACAGCGGAGGGGACGAGAGCGAGCACCTGGTTTTTCCTGGTACGCGGCAGCGCGGCGGCGAGGCAACCGCTTCTCTCCATGTCGTTGGTTCGGACGGCACCTCTTGCCACGCAGCATCAACGCTTCCTCGGGTCCAGGTCGAAGCGTGGCGGTGGGCGCTGGAGCATCGCAGGCCTGATGGGTCGTTGCCGAGTGGGGAGGAGATCGCCGCGGCCTTTGGTCGCAAGCCGCGGTGGGGGAGGCTGGTCAAGCAGCGGGGCCGGCAGGGGCTGCTGGAGCCGTCAGCAGCGTGACACCCGTTGAAAGACTGCGAATGCGGCCGTCGATCGGTACGCCCAGCATGGGGGAGCGCAGAACCTCGCCGGTCGTTGCCCCTGGCCTGCGGATTTGTGCTGGTGGCCGGGAAGCCGCAGGCTGCGGGCTTGGCTACTTCTTGCCCGGTGTTGTGACCACTGCGTTGACCCATGCGCGCATATCAAGCCGGGAAGCATTCGAGTGCTCCATGGGCTGGTAAAGCCCCCTACGCTGGCGGGCGAGCAGGTCCCACTCGGCGCCGGGTGAGTTCAGGCGGCGGACCATGTGACTTGAGGATCCCCGGGCAGCGGCCCGTCCTGCCGGCCCTTCACTAGCAAGACCTCGCCAGGCGCCCTCCTGCCGCCCCGTCGGATCATGCGTACCGGGTCCACGGCTGGGCGGCGCGGCGGCCCAGCCGTGGACCCCGGGTTAGCGGAGGGCGGGGAAGCGGCGGATGAGGGGCAGAGCGGCCCATGGGCGGCCGAGGCCCCAGGTGGTACCGGAGTCGATGAGCGCGAGACCGACCATCGTCACGGCCATGACGAGGTGGTCGTCCAGGATCGGGTTGTTCTCCGGCGGGAGGGCGGCCGACCACATCAGGACGAGCAGCAGAGCACCCGAAGCGGCACCGACGCGCATGCCGATCCCCAGAGTGAAGGCCAGCCCGATACCGAGCAGCCCGACCATGAACAGGGTGTCGGCCCACGCGGCACCGGCGATGGACCTGTAGAACCCGGCCAGCGGCCCGGTGGTGGCGTGGGCGAGGAAGCCCTGAGTGGGGCTGCCGCCGTTGAGCCAGGCGCCCTCCGCCGGGGTGGCGTAGCCCAGTCCCAGGAGTTTGTCGGTGAAGGCCCACAGGAACGTACAGCCGATCGCCAGGCGTGCGGCCGCGAAGACCTTGTCCGCCGCCGAGGGGTGGGTGGTGTCCTGGGCTGTGCCGGTCGCGGGTCGGCCGCCGACCGCGTGGCCGGGGGTGGCGGAGACGTGCAGGTCGTCGTGCGTCATGGCGGTGTCCTTCCGGGGGCATGGGCACCGGTTCCCGGCGCCTCTCCCAGACAACCGCGATGGGTCGAGCCGCGGCAGGGGCGTCCGGACCGCCTCGGGGTGACCGACGTCCCCCCGTCGCCGGGACCTCCGGTCCGCCGCAATCGCGGGGGTCGTGGCGAGGGCACCGCCTCGGCGTACTGGCGGCTCCGCTGTGGCGCCCGGGCCGTGCTGTGGCGGTGAGGCGCCTCAGTCCGGATCGTCGTCGACCGGCACCCGCCACTCCAGGACGGTCCCCCCGCCCCCCGGGCGCTGCCGCGCGTCGAAGGTCCCGCCCAGGGATTCGGCGCGCTCCCGGAGGTTGCGCAGCCCGCTCCGGCGTCCGCCCTCGGGAAGGCCGACGCCGTCGTCCTCGACCACCACCGCCACCTCGTCGTGGACCTCGATGCGGATGTCGGCCCGCGACGCGCGGGCGTGGCGGGCGATGTTGGACAGCGCCTCCCGCAGTACGGCCAGGACGTGGTCGGAGACGTGGTCGGGTACCCGGCTGTCGATGGGGCCCTCCAGGCGGAGGTTGGCGGAGAAGCCGAGCGGCCCGGTGGCGGCGTTGACCACGTCGAGGATCTGGTTGCGCAGCCACGGCCGGTCGTCGGTGTTCTGGAGCGCGAAGATGGTGGAGCGGGTCTGGCGGATGGTGTCGTCGAGGTCGTCGACCGCCTGCTGGACCCGCTGGGCGGGACCGGGGTTGTCGATCCGCTTGACGCAGCCCATCAGCGACATGGCGATGGCGAACATCCGCTGGATGATGACATCGTGGAGGTCCTTGGCGATGCGGTCGCGGTCTTCCAGGACGCTCAGCCGCTCGGCGTCGCTGCGTGCCTCGGCCAGGCGCAGGGCCACGGCCGCGTGGCCGACGAACGTGTGCAGCAGGCGCTGGACCGCGGGGGTGAAGGGCGGCGCGCCGACCCCCCGGCCCAGGACGAGGACCCCGCGGGAGTCGGTTCCCGAACCCAGCGGGACCATCAGGGCGGGCCCGAGTCCCAGCCCTTCGAGCAGCGGGGTGGGAGCGGTGCCGGGGCGGGTGATGTCGGTGATGAGCGGTTCGCCGCTGCTCAGAACGGCCCCGGCCAGGGTATCCGCCACCGCGGAGCTGCGGCCCGCGACGCCGTCGGCTCCGGGGCCGTCGGCCGCCCGGACGGTCAGGTGGTCGGCGCCGGCCTCGGGGGTGGCGATGGCCACCAGGTCGGCGCCCGACATCTGCCGTGCGCGCTGGGCGATCAGGTGCAGCACGTCGTCGGGGTCGGCGCCGGACAGCAGCCGGGTGGTGATCTCGTCGGAGGCCGCCAGCCACGTCTCGCGGCGTCGGGTCTCGTCGTAGAGGCGGGCGTTTTCGATGGCCACGCCGGCGGCGGTGGCCAGGGCGATGACAATGGCCTCGTCGTCCTCGTCGAAGTCGCCGCCGCGGGTTTTTTCCGTGAGGTAGAGGTTGCCGAAGACGCGGTCGCGCACCCGCACGGGCACGCCGAGGAAACCGCGCATCGGCGGGTGCCCGGAGGGAAAGCCCCGGGACTCCGGGTGGTCGCCCAACTCGCGCAGCCGCAGCGGACGCGGGTCCTTGATGAGCAGTCCGAGGATCCCCCGGCCTTCGGGCCAGTGCTCGATGCCCGCGATCTCCTCCGCCGAGAGCCCCACGGGAATGAACCGTTCGAGTTCGCCGTCGTCGCCGATGACGCCCAGGGCGCCGTAGCGGGCCTCCACCAGGTCCATGGCGGCCTCGACGATCCGCCGCAGCAGGGTTTCGAGGTCCAGCCCCGTGCCGATCATCACGACCGCGTTGAGCAGGGAGTGCACGCGGTCGCGGGCCACCATCACCGCGCCCAGGCGCCCCTGGAGTTCGGCGAGCAGTTGGTCGAGGCCCATGTCCGGGAGCAGCATGCTGGTGCGCTCGGCCTCGTGCGTACGGTCGTCCGTCACGTGCCACCCCCTTACGCCCGGTGATCGTGCTCCTGCCACGAGTCTAGGAGGCGGGGGCGGCGACGGATCGGCTTGCGACCGGAACGCCTCTGCCAGGTCGGCTGTTCCGAAGCGGCTTCAGGCGGCGCCTGCCGCGGTGCGGCCCAACCGCATGACCATCTGCGGGTGGGCTCCCTCGCAGAACCGCTCGGCGAGGAACGCGCGCAGCGGGGGCTCCTCCAGCGGCTGAGTGTGGAAGGCCGCGGCGACACCCGCTGCCGCCGCGGTCAGCAGGACACGCTGGAGCGCCTGCCCGGCGGCCAGCCAGGCAGCGCGGGTGTCGGTGGCGGTGGTGAGCAGCGCGACCGTTCCGGTGGCCATGCCCCGGACGGCCAGCATTCCCCGGACGCGTCCCTGCCCGTAGTCCCGTCCGGGGAACAGGGAGTCCGCGTCGGAAGTGTCGGGGAAGTCCTCGGCGTGCACGCCCTCGGGGGCGCGGTCGCCGGGAGGACGTACCCAGCGGGCCAGCTCCAGCGACCGCTCCCTGTCGTGCCGCTGGAGGTGCTCGGCGGCGCTCACCAGGCCGGCCAGCGACCGGATCAGGGGTTCGTCGGTCAGCGGGCGCAGTTCCGCGCCCTCGTCGGCGGCCGCCCGCAGCAGCGCGCGGACGAGCCGCACGTCGTCCACGTCGGAGGCGAAGAGGCCGCGGTGGGTGCGGCGCCGGGTGACGGCCGCCCACTGCGCTTGGGCGGCGCCGTCGGGCTCCAGGCGGCCCTCGGCTGTGACCTCGGCCAGGCGGCCGGGAAGGTCCGGGTCGGGCAGCACGGTGAGCGCCGGTGCGACGCCGTGGGCGCGGAGGGCGACCCGGATCGTGTACAGGGCCGCGCCGCAGCTCAGGACGAGCTCGCGGGATAGCGGGTCGGCCACGTCCAGGCCGCGCTCGGGATCGGCGCCGAGCACGATCCGCCCCGCCTCCACGCTGATGGCCCAGGGACGGGTGTTGCAGACCGACGGCGCGTGCTCGGCGGCGCGGGCCGCGGCCGAGAACGCCTCGTCGCGGGTGGTTCCGGTGTCGCGGGTGTCCATTGCCACTGGCCTTTCTCAGAGTGTCCGGCGGGGTACCGCAGTGGTCCCGGCGGAAGCGCGCGCCGGATCCGCGCCCGCGGGAACACCGCGGTCGGGTTCGGACGCCGGCTCAGAAGTGCGACGGTCGACCACCGCCGCCGCCTCCCGGGCCGAACGGCGGCTTGAGGTGCGGGAGGTGTCCACGCGGTGGGCCTGGGGCCAGGGGTCGAAGGCCGCGGCCATGGCCCGGGCCACGGCCACGTCGGCGTCGGACTCGCTTCCCGTGCGGGCCCGTTCGGCGATGCGGCTGGTCACGACGTCGTCGTCGGCGGTGCAGCGCAGTTCGACGAGGTCGGCGGCCGTCTCCGCGGCGAGGGCCCGCGCGGCGGCGCGGTGGGCGGCGCTGGACCATGAGGCGTCCAGCACCACCGACTCGCCCAGGCCGAGCAGGCGCCGGGCACGTCCCAGCAGGTCGGCGTAGACGCGGTCGGTGGCCTCGGGGGCGTAGAGCCCCGACCGGTAGGCGGCCGCTGCGGAGGCCGTGGGTGCGATGCCGGCCGTCTCCTTGCGCAGGCGGTCGCTGCTGAGCCGCACCGCGCCGGTGTGGTCGGCCAGTTCACCGGCGAGGGTGGACTTGCCGGTCGCGGGGGTTCCGCCGACAAGGATGAGTCGCACCGCGCCGGCGCGCAGGTGCTTCAGGGCGAGAGCGGAGAGGGCGCGCGCCTGCTCCCCGGAGCCGGGGTCCCCTTGCCCGTGGCGCAGCCCGGCCACCTTGGCGCGGACGAACGCCCGGTAGGCGACGTAGTGGTGGTGCAGCGCGCTCGGAGCGGGATCACCTGCCAGGTCGGCGTAGCGGCGCAGGAAGTCGCGCGCCGCTTCGGGGGCGCCGAGGCGCTCCAGGTCCATGGCCAGGAACGCGGCGTCGTCCAGGCCGTCGACAAAGCGCAGCCGGTCGTCGAACTCCAGGCAGTCCAGGACGCGCGGACCATCGTCCAGGCAGAACACGTCGTCGGCCAGTAGATCGCCGTGGCCGTCCACGACGCGGCCCTCGGCGATGCGCGCGGAGAACAGCGCCCGCCGGCCGTCGATGAAGCGCAGGACCAGGCGTTCGATTTCGTCGACGCGACCTCCGGTGATGTCGCCCGGAAGCGAGCGGACCTGGGCGAAGCCCGACGTCCAGCGCCCGCGCAGCGCCTCGGCGGCACCCTCGGCCGCGACGCGGGAATCCCGCGCGGCGCGGCTGTGGAAGGCGGCGAGCAGGTGGGCGATCTGGCGCAGGCAGCCGCCGATGTCGGCGCCGCGGCGCACCAGGGTGGACAGCCGGCGGTCCTCGGGCATGCGGCGCATGGCGACCAGATGCTCCACGGGTCGGCCGCCGGCGTCGACCACGTCGAGCACACCGTCGTACACGTCGGGGGCCAGCCGCCTGTTCAGCTCCGTCTCGCGCAGGCACGCCGCCCGCCGCAGCTCCCGTGTGCTGTAGTCGAGGAACCCGAAGTCCTCCGGTTTCTTCAGCTTGTAGGCGCGCTCGCCCACCAGGAAGACCACACCGGCGTGGGTCTCGTGAACGGCGGCGTAGGGGGTGGTGGGACTGTGCTGTGTCGGCATGGTCGGCGTCCTCGCTTCGGTCGGCTGATGTGTGAGGCCGGGAAGACCGCGCGCGGCCTCGCCGGTGCCGCCCCCGCCTCGGTACCAGTCCATCGCCGCTTGGGCATGTGGTACAGGCGTCGTTGGTCGGGCCGGGCGGGGGCGAAGGTCCCGTGGATCCGGGACCCTCCCGGCGGCGCGTGAGACAGGGAGCCGGAGCTCGGTACGGTGCCTGCGGCCGGGGCGGGCCCCAAAGCGCCCGCGTCAGACGAAGTCCCCGGCACCCAACTCGGCCAGGTCCGACACCACCACGTCGGCCCCGCAGGTGTGAAAAGCCGCAGCGGAACGCCGGGTCCAATCCACTCCGATTACGCGTCCGAAACCATCGGCCGAGGCGGCCGCAACGTCCTCCAGAGCGCATTCGACCGCTGCGGCCCGCTGCGGGGGCACACCCGAACGGCGCACCGCCTCGGCGCGGAGCACTCGGCCGGAATCGCCCTTTTCCCACGCCAGGCGGTCGGAGTCGCGCCCGTCCACCACCAGGTCCACCCAGCGCGCCACTCCCGCGGCGGCCACCACCGAACGGGCCCCGCACTGGGCCGAGACGGCGGCGACGCGCAGTCCGGCCTCGTGCAGGTCGCGCAGCAGCCGCACCGAGGAGCGCGCGGCGGTGATCCCGAAGACGCCCACGTGGTCGCGGACGTAGTACTCCGCACGCTCCCCGAGGGCGGTGAGATCGGGGCCGTGTCCCGCACCGGCGTCCTCCGGGGACAGGCGGACCGCGCGCGAGGCGAGGAACGCCTGGACGCCGTCGCGCCAACCGCGGCCGTCGAAGAACTCCAGGTAGTCGTCGCGCAGATCGAAGGGGCGGAACCGGTCGCCGCGGCGCCGGGCCCGCCGGCGCAGGAGGTCGTCCATGGTGAGTTTCCAGGCGGCCGCGTGAACGCCGGCGGTGTCGGCCACCACTCCGTCCAATCGGAGGACGGCCGCGGCGAGCCGGAGCGCACCCCGCGCCGCACCGGCGTCGCCCACCGTGCTCACCGCCCTCCGATCGTGCCCGGGGAGGTTCGAACCGAGTGGTCAGGACCTTCCCGGTATCAGACGCCCATCTGGGGGTAGGGCGCGACGTCGTCGATCTCCCAGTCGAGGTTGTTGGTCACCGCCACCACCCCCTCGACACCGCAGACGGCGCCCGCCAGGGCGTGGGCGACGCTGCGGCGGCGGACCGGCCCGGACAGCGTCACGACGCCGTCCTCGACCACGGCGTTGATTTCGCCCCGGTCCCATCGGGACACCTCCGCCACCTGGTCCTCCACGGCCGCCGCGATGTCGCTGTCGCTGCGGGAGAACACCCGCAGCAGGTCGCGGCGGGACACCACTCCGACCAGCGCTCCGGTGCCGTCGACCACCGGGAGGCGTTTGACCCCCCGGCGCTCCATCAAGCGCGCCGCCTCGATCACCAGGGCCGCCGGGGCGACGGTCACCGCGGGCGTGCTCATCAGGTGTGCGGCGGTGCGCCCGGCCGCCTTCTCGTCGGCGCGCTCGGCCAGTGCGCCGGCCCCGCTGAGGCGGGCGCGCAGGCGGGCGCGCATGGGCGGCCAGTAGGCGCGGGCGGAGGTGTCGTTCTCGAACTCCACCTTGTGCAGCAGGTCCTCCTCGGACACGACCCCCACAACGCGGTTCTCGCCGTCGAGCACGGGCAGGGCGCTCACCCCTCGTTCCAGCAGCGTGCTGACGATCTCCTTGTAGCCGGCGTCCTCGCCAACGGAGGCGACCTCGGTGGTCATGACGTCGGCGACCGTGCTTCTCATGCTTCCTCCTGGTTATTGTGGACGGCCGGGGCGGCAGCCCCGGCTCACGGCCTCATCGGCAGCCGCCGGACCGTCCCGTGCCCGAGGGGGCGGCGAACTCGATGGAACGAATGCCGGGAACGGTGAGCGCCAGGTCCGACACCGCGCGCCGGGTCGTGTGGTCGTCGGCTCCGGCGACCTCCACCGCGCCGTCCACGACCGACACCGCAACGTCCTGGTGGCCCGGGATGACCTCGGCGATCGCCGCCCGCACATCGCGGCGCACCTCGGCGTCGGGGCGCAGGTGCAGGCGCAGGATGTCGCGCCGCCGTACCAGCCCCACGACGTGGTCCCCGCGCAGCACCGGCACGGCACGGATCCGGTTTTCGAACATGCGCCGGCTCAGTGCGCAGGCGTCATCGTCCTCGGCGGCGGTCACCACAGCTCTTGTCATGACCTCGCCGACCAAGTGCGCCCGGCGTCCGGGCTGACAGTCCACGTTGCGGGCGAAAACGTCCGGCGCGGCGGCGAGGTGGCTGCCGAGCAGGTCGTTCTCGGTCACGATGCCGACAAGCGCGCCCTCAGCCGAGGCCACGGGCGCCCCTTCGCAGCGGTACTCGAACAGCAGGCGCGCCGCCTCCCGCACGGTGGTGTCCTCCGTCAGGACCACTTCGGGCGGCGACATCATCTCGCGTACCAGCATGGTTTCTCCGTTCACATGGTTCAGCGGAAGGTTGCCCGTGGCGCCCTTCGTCCGAGCGTGCGGCAGGGGCCGGTGGCGGCGGTCAGACGTCCGCGGCGTGCAGGACCGCCACCGGGCTCGCCGCGTGGGAGAGCACGGTGCGGCTGACCGAGCCGAGCAGCATCCCCGCGAACCCGCCGCGCCCCCGGGAGCCGACGACGAGCAGGTCGGCGTTCTCGGCCTCGTCGACGAGGAGTTGGGCGGCGTGCCCGGCGGCGACCACCTCCTCCACCGCCACGCCGGGGTGGCGCTCCCGCTCCCCGGCGACCGACTCCGACAGCAGCCGACCCGCCTCTTCGCGGGCGGCGGCTTCGTCGGCCGGCCCCAGGCGAAGGGCCGCCGGCAGGTCCAGAGGGCTCCACGGCCCGTGGGAGACACGCCCGTGGACGGCCACGGCGCGCACCGCCGCCCCGCGCTCCTCAGCGGCGGCGAACGCCCATGCGGCCGCCGCCCGCGCGGGGGCGGAGCCGTCCACTCCGACCACGATCCGGCCCGTCGGGGGCTTGGGATCGCGGTCGGGCACCACTACCACGGGGCAGCGGGCAGAGGCCGCGAGTTCCTGGCCGACCGAGCCGAGCGCGGCGGCGCCGACCGAGGAAAGGCCGCGCGACCCCACCACGACCAGATCGGCTCTGGCGGCTTCCAGCAGGAGCCGCGGCGCGACATCGCCCACGTGGAAGTTGGCCGTTACCGCGAGGCCGGGCGCGCGCTCGCGGGCACGGCGCTCGGCGGGGTCGATGACGCGCAGCGCGTACTCGTCCTGGTTGAAACCCGGGAGTCCGCGGGGATCGGAGTGGCGCATCGGCCAGTCGAAGACGTGGTGGATGCGCAGCGGCCGGCGCCGCCGCACCGCCTCGTCGGCGGCCCAGTCCAGCGCGCGCAGACTGGCGTCCGTCTCGTCGACCGCGGCCAGGACCGGAGCGGTGTTCGTGGCGGCCATCGTGTCCTCCAGGGGTTCGCCGTCGCTGACGTCTACGACGCTAGACGGCGTGACCCCCCTGCGGCGTTCGCGAACGTCCTCGGCGGCCGGGCCGTTGCGCGGCCGATGGCGGGACGTTGCGCGTCCGCGCGCGGGTCGAACGTCCCTACTCGGACGCGCCGCGCGGGGGCCGGGACTTCAGGCGGGCCGCGTAGGCCGCGGCCTGCGTGCGGCGCTGCATCTCCAGTTTGGCCAGCACGCTTGAGACGTAGTTCTTCACGGTCTTCTCGGCCAGGAAGACGCGCTCGCCGATCTGCCGGTTGGTCAGGCCCTCGCCGATCAGTTCGAAGACGCGCCGCTCCTGCTCCGACAGGGCCGCCAGGGGATCCTCGCGCTGGGCGTCCTCGCGGATTCGGCGCAGCATCCGGGCCGTGCTGCGAGGGTCCAACAGGGACTCCCCGGCGGCGACGGTGCGGATGGCGCCCACCAGGTCTGAGCCGTGGATCTGCTTGAGCACGTACCCGGAGGCGCCGGCCATGACCGCCTCGTAGAGTGCGTCGTCGTCGGCGTAGGAGGTCAGCATCAGGCAGGCCAGGCTCGGCAGGTGGGAGCGGACCTCTCGGCAGACCTCCACCCCGGTGCCGTCGGGCAGGCGCACGTCCAGCAGCGCCACGTCCGGGCGCACCGCAGGGATGCGTGCGATGGCCTCGGCCGCGGTGCCGGCCTCGCCCACCACCTCGATGTCGTCCTCGTCGCCGAGCAGTGCGCCGACACCGCGGCGCACGACGTCGTGGTCGTCGACGAGGAACACCTGGATGGGGCCGGAGGTGTCGGGCATGGGGACTCCTCATCTCGGTACGGGACGCCGGCCGCACCCGGTGCTCGCGCGGCCCGGTCCCATTGTCGAGTACCCGCCCCGCCGCGTGTTCAGCCGGCGCGGACTCGAAGCCGCGTGCCAGGGGGATCGGAAGGGAACCGGACCGGTGCCGCCGGGGGCGCGGACGGGCAGAGGTGCGCGGCTGAGCGTCGGCGGTCGGCGGCTCTTCCCGGCCCCGCAGCCGCGGGTGTCAGGGCCGGCGGGCGTCGGCCACCCGCCGGCCGCTCACGGCCTCGGGGACGACGCGGA
Organism: Streptomonospora nanhaiensis; assembly: GCF_013410565.1. Taxonomy (NCBI): domain Bacteria; kingdom Bacillati; phylum Actinomycetota; class Actinomycetes; order Streptosporangiales; family Nocardiopsidaceae; genus Streptomonospora; species Streptomonospora nanhaiensis. The sequence continues at coordinate 1,565,889 of NZ_JACCFO010000001.1, read as the reverse complement.
TCCAGACCTCCCGTTCCCCGCCCGCCCACGGGCGGACGTCGGTGTCGGCCTCCAGCGCGGCGCGTTCGGCGGCGTCGCGCACACGGTGGGCGACACCTCTTACCAGGACGCTCCAGCCCTGGCTCATGGCGTCGTCGATGCGGTCGACCTCGAACGCCACCGGGCCGGGTGCGTGCTCGGCGATGACGCCGCCCTCCCGCGTTCTCAGCACCACCGAACCACCGGCCAGCGCGAAGTTGACCGGAAGAACGGTGGGAACGGCGGTGCCCGCGGAGGTGAAGGCGATGCGCCCTATCCCCCCGCGCGCGATCAGTTCCATGCACTCCTGGGAGTCCAGCGCGGTCAGGAGGGGGGCGGGTACCGCCGTGGCGGTGCTTCCTGGCGGAATGCCGGTGTCGGTGCCCAGGAGGTGGTCCGGAGTGGTTTGCAGCGCTTCGGCGAGTCGGTACAGCGATCCACGCGTGACCTGGGCGGGGTTCTCCTCCATGTAGGCCACGTAGCCGGGCGCCATCCCGGCGCGCTCGGCGACCTCCTCGCGGGTCAGTCCCAGTTCCCGTCGGCGCCGTGCCGAACGGCGTCCCAGATCGCCGCCGTCGAATCCGTGCGTCTGACCCATGTGTCCCCCTGCGTTGTCTCTCCGCGCTCCTGCACGCGGTCGCCTCTCTCCATCTTCCGTTCGCGCCCGGCCTCGGGACCACGGCCGTTAGCGGGGATGCTCCGGGCCCAACGGCACGGGGCGAGCAGCGGCCCGCTGAGCGGCTCCGGCCCGTTGTCATCGGGCGGCCAGCCGGACGGGCATCCCCGGAACCGCCTCGACGGTTTGTCCGCGGACACGCACAGGGACGGGCGGAAGCCGCGAAGGCGGAACCCCGATCTCGGTTCCCCCGGCGCGGAAGCGGAGCCGGACGTTCCAGTGGCCGCGGAACCGCAGCGGAAACGCCAGGAAGCCGAACTCCTCGGGGAGCACGGGATCCAGGCAGAGGCGCCCGTCCCGTATGGTCAGCCCCGTGTAGCAGCGGGTCACAAGGTCGACGGTGCCGGCCATGGCCCCGAGGTGGATCCCCTCGGCCGTGGTACCCCTCTGGACATCGTCGATGTCGGACCGCAGGGCGTCGCGCAGGAACCGCCACGAGGCCCTGCGGTCGGCACGCGCGAGGACCCAGGCGTGGACGACGGAGCTGAGGGTCGAACCGTGAGCGGTACGTGCGAGGTAGTAGTCGACGGTTCGGGCGAGGAGAGCGGAGTCCGACTCGTAGCCGAGGCCGTGCAGGGTCGCCGTCAACTCTTCCTCGGAGAGCAGGTACATCAGCATCAGCACATCGGCCTGCTTGCCCGCGCGGTAGCGGTTGCACGTGTCCCCTTCGGCCTCAAGGATGCGGTCGAGGCGGCGGATGTCGCCGTAGGCGGCGCGGTAGCCGGCCCAGTCGAGTTCGGCCAGGTTCTCGTACCCCGCGAACTGGCTGATCACGCCGTCGTGGAAGGGGACGCGCATCCGACGGGTCATCCGGGCGAACCGGTCGGTTTCGGCCCGGCTCAGATCCAGGCGCTCGCGCAGGTCGCGGCGGGCCGGCCCCGGCAGGGCGTCCAGGACCTCCGGGACCCGGCGCAGCACCCACACCGTCATGACGTTGGTGTAGGCGTTGTCGTCCACGCCGGGAAGGTCCCGGCCGGGGTAGGCGTCGTGGTACTCGTCGGGGCCCATGACACCGCGGATGACGTAGCGGCGCAGGCGGTGGTCGTACACGGCGAGGTCGGCCAGCGTCCGGGCGGCCTCCAGGAGGAGTTCGGCGCCGAAGTCGGTGAGGAACCGCGTGTCCCCGGTCGCCTGGTAGTGCTGCCACACGTTGTAGGCCACCGCGATGTTGACGTGGCGTTGCAGCCGGGAGTTGTCGACGAGCCAGCGCCCCGATCGCGGGTTGAGGTGCCATCGCTGCGTCTCCTCGCGTCCGGTGGTCGCGCTCTGCCACGGGAACGCGGCACCGCGCAGCCCTTGGGCCCGCGCGGCGGCCCGCGCCTCCGGCAGCCGGCGCCAGCGGTAGCGCAGCAGGCCGCGGGCCGTCTCCGGGAAACGGAGGTTGAGGAAGGGGAGGACGAACAGTTCGTCCCAGAACACATGGCCCCTGTACGCCTCACCGTGCAGGCCGCGGGCGGGTACTCCCACGTCGAGGTCGGCGGTGTGCGGCGACAGGGTCTGGAGGATGTGGAACAGGTGGAGGCGCAGGATCCGCTGGTCCTCCTGGTCGTCGATGTCGACGGAGCAGCGCTGCCACAGGCGGCGCCACGCGGCGGCGTGGCACCGCAGCAGCGTGTCGAAGGAGTCCGCCCGCGCCAGGCTCGTCCGCGCTGCGGAAAGTGGGGAGCCCGCGGCGTGGTCGCGGGAGGTGTGGAGAGCGACGGTCTTCTCCAGTGTCACCGCCTGCCCCAGGACGGCGGGGAGCCTCAACTCGCACCCGATCCAGTCCCCGCGCGCCCGCACCGCCGCCGAGCCGGGTGCGGCACCCCGCGACACCCGGGTGCGGGCGGCGAGCGCTATGCCGACGTCTGAGGCGCGGGTCGCGGTCCGCAGCCACAGCTCCTCGGGCGTACGGCCCCCCGAGCCCAACGACCGCAGGTGACGGCCCGGCAAGGTCCGGTAGCGTGCGACCCCGGAGTTGGCCACCCCACCGTCCAGGGCCGAGAGCACCGTCAGTTCGCCGTCCCAGTTCTCGGGCAGAAGGCTGACCTCCAGGGCCGCGAGGTGCGGATCGCTCATCGAGACCAGGCGGCGCTGGCGGACCAGAGTGGTGGCGCCGCCGTGGTGGCGGACCCGGAACACGCGTTCGAGGACGCCGCGGAGCATGTCGAGTTCGACGCGCTCCTCGGTCAGCCGGGGGTCGCCGCCGGCGAGCCAGTCCTCCCGCCCGGCCCGGAAGGTCAGCGGGAGCCAGTTCGGTACGTTGACCAGGTCCTCGTTGTCGACCGGGTGCCCCCCGACCGACGAGGCCGCCCGGTCGTAGCAGCCGGAGATGTAGCTGCCCGGGTAGCGCACGCCGTCGGCGACCGCCTCCGCGGCGGCCCCGCGGGTCGCGAAGTAGCCGTTTCCAAGGGTGCACAGCGCCTCGCGAAGCCCTTCGTCCTCGGGGCGGGGAGACCGGTAGACGAGCCGCCACGGGTTCACGCCGACCTCCCGACCACGGTCACCTGAGACAGGTCCGACACCACGACGTGGGCCCCGTGCCGGTAGAGTTCGCGCTCCTGGCCGGTGCGGTCCACACCGATCACCAGGGCGAAGCCACCGCGGGCGCCCGCCTCGACTCCCGCCACCGCGTCCTCGACCACCGCCGTCCGGGCGACGGGGACGCGCATGCGCCGCGCGGCCTCCACGAACAACGCGGGGTCGGGTTTGCCCGGCAGGTGCAGCCGAGCGGCGTCACCCCCGTCGACCCGGACGCCGAACAGGTCGGCGAGTCCCGCCGCCTCCATTACGGCGGTGCAGTTGCGGCTCGCCGAGACGAGCGCCGTCGCCGCTCCCGCCCGCCGAAGCTCGCCCACCAGCGCCACGGTGGAGGCGAACCCCGCGACGCCGAAGCGGCGTACGCGGTCGAGGAAGGCGGCGTCCTTGCGCTCGCAGACCAGTGCCACGGCCGCCGCGTCCGGCGCCTGCCGGTCCGTGCCCTCGGCCGACGCCATGCCCCGTGAGGCGAGGAAGGCGCGGGCACCCTCGGCCCGGGTGCGGCCGTCCAGGTAGCGCAGGTAATCGCCGTGGACGTCGAACGGGGGGATACGCTCCCCGGCCGATCTGGCGTAGTCGCGCAGGAACGGGTCGAGCGCCTCTTTCCACGCGGCGGCGTGCACTGGAGCGGTGTCGGTCACCACACCGTCCATGTCGAAGGCCACGCCCCCCACCTCGTCGAGGGCGATGGCGGCACGGGTCGCTGCCATCGGAGGACCGCCTTTCCCGCCACTGCCGTAGCGTTCCGCCGTGCGTCCGCCGCCGGCGCTTTCGATGGGTCCGTGACGCACCGCTACCCGCCGCCGGCCTCCATCCGACGGCGATGACGCAAGCGGCTTGGCCCGCCCGGACCCCGCCGGGGCCGTGGAACGCCGCCACCAGGGCCTTCCGGGGGGCCGGTACCGTCCTCACCTGCGTCCCCTCCGCTCTCCAGGGCGGTGGCCAGGGCGTGGTAGTTCTCCTCCTCCTGGGCGAAGTGCAGGCGCAGGAGCGCGTGAAGGCCCAGTAGGAGTTCGGCGGCCCGGTGCCGCTCCTCGTCGGTGCCGGTGTCGGCGAGGCGCGGCAGCAGTTCCTGGACACGGCGCGCCGCGGCGTTGATCTCCGCGTGCGCTCGGCTCATCGTCGCCGTCGCCTCAGACGTGCGCAGTGCCCGGTCCACCGCTGGATACAGCTTGCGCTCGTCGGTGCGCTCATGGCGCACGAGGTCGTCGAGGAAGTCGGCGAGTTCCTCCGCCACCGGTCCCAGGCGCCCAGGCGGGAGCCGGACAACGGAGTCGGCCGCCTGGGGCAGCCGCTCGATCCGGGGCCACAGCGCACGGTGCTCCGCGTCGAGACGGCGCACCAGGTCAGCCTCCTCGCGGCGCAGGGCCGGCGGTCGGCGCCACCCGCCGGAAGCGAGGGCACGCAGGGCGTTGAGGATCACCGCGACGTCGACCACCTCCTGGAAGACGGCCCCGGCGACCGGAGGCAGGTACCCCAGCGCCGCCGCGACCATGGCTGCCAACGACAGTCCCATGCCGGCGAAGGCGCTCTGGCGGGCGATCAAGCGCGTGCGCCGGGCGATGGCCAGCACATCGGCCAGCCGCGCCAGCCGGTCGACGGCGATCACGATGTCGGCCGCCTGGGAGGAGGCGGTGGCGCCGCGCGCGCCGAGGGCCACGCCGACACCCGCGCACGCAAGGGCGGGGGCGTCGTTGACCCCGTCGCCCACCATCACGGTCGGTGCCCGGCTGTTCTCCGCGCGCGCCAACTCCGCCTTGGCCTGGGGTGACTGCTCGGCGTGCACCTGGTCGGCGCCGACGTAGTCGCCGATCACCGCCGCGGCCGGTGCCCGGTCACCGGTCGCCATCACCATGCGATCGATGCCGGCCTGGCGGAGCAGGCGGAAGGTGCGCGGGGCGTCAGGGCGCAGCGGGTCGTGCAGCAGCAGAGCCCCCGCCATACGCCCGCCCAGGCCGACGAACACGGTGACGGCGTCCTCGTGTTGAGCTCGCGCTCGGACGTGCGCCACCCACTCCCTCGGGGGATCGGGGGCCGCCCACGCGGCCTTGCCCACCCGTACCCGGACCTCGCCGACCCGTCCCGCGATCCCCGAGCCGGGGACCTCGACCACGTCCGCGGGCATGGCGGGCGACAACCCCCGTTCCCGGGCCGCGCGGACGATCGCCGCGGCGAGCGTGTGCGGAGAGAACTGGTCCAGCGACGCCGCGGCGGTCAGGGCTTCTTCGACCCCGACCCCTTCAACGGTGGCGATACCGGTCAGGCGGGGGCTGCCCGCGGTCACCGTGCCGGTCTTGTCGAACAGCAGCGTACGGGCGCGCGCCAGGCGTTCCAGAGCGTCCCCGCCCTTGACGATGACTCCGCGGCGCGCGCTGCGCGACATGCCCGAGGTGAACGCGATCGGCGCGGCCAGAATGAGGGGGCAGGGCGTGGCCACCACCAGGACGGCGACCGCCCGGACGGGGTCGCCCGACAGAAGCCAGGACGCCGCGGCCAGAACCACGGTGATCGGAAGGAACACCGCCGCGTAGCGGTCGGCCATCCGGACGAACGGCGCACTGCCCGCTTCGGCCTCCCGGACCAGCGCGATGATCGCCGCGTACGTGCTGTCCCGCGCCTCGGTCGTGGCCCGCAGGCGGAAGGCGGGGCCGGCGTTGACCACGCCGCTGGCAAGGGCGTCGTCGGTATGCCGCTCCACCGGAAGCGGCTCGCCGGTGACGGCCGCTTCGTCCAGCACCGCGGAACCGTCCTCCAGGCGGCCGTCGACGGGCACGGTCTCACCGTTGGCGACCACCACGAGGTCGCCCACCCGGACCTCCTCAGCCGCGACGGTGACAAGGGAGCCGCCGCGTTCCACACGGGCGGTCGTGGGCGCGCGTTCGAGCAGGGCCCCCAGGTCGGCGTGGGCCCGGCGCGAGGCGCGGTCCTCCAGGAGGCGGCCGCCGGTGAGCATCACGGCGATAACCGCACCGGCGAGCGCCTCGCCCACCGCGATCGTGCCCGCCAAGGCGAAGAGTGCGATGACATCCGTACCGAACCGCCCGCGGCGAAGCCCCTCGACGACCCACCACGCGGCCGCCACCGCGCCGGCCGCCGCGACAGCGACCCACACGGCGTCGCCCTCCGCCGATGCGCCCGCCACATGCAGCAGGGCACCCGCCGCCAACCCGGCCGCCGACGCTCCGGTCAGGACCGTGCGCGGTCGCGGCGCGCTCATCCTCCGTTCCACGGCGTATCTCCCCCCACTCCGCAGGCGAGTTCGGCGGTCACCGACGAATACGCCGGCGCCCCGTCCGGCGCACTGTCCGGCACCGACCCGTGCCTATCCCCGCCCGCCCTCGGGCAGGGAGCGCACCACCATGACGGGGACCTTGGCGTGGTGGAGGACCGTCTGGCTCACCGAGCCCAGCAGCAGGCCGGTGAAACCGCCGCGGCCGCGCGAGCCGACGACGATCAGATCCGCGCCCTCGCCTTCCACCAGGAGGGCATGGGCCGCGTGATCCTCGCGCACCGCCACCCGCACGGTGAGGTCCGAGGCGAGGCCGGAGCGAGCGTCCTCCACGATTCCCTGCACGTACTTGTCGGCGCGGATGCCGAAGTACTCTCGATCGGCCTGGTAGGAGCGGGCCTCCAACGCCAGCGCGTCGATGGGTACGGGCACCGACCAGGCGTGAACCACGACCAGTTCGGCCTCCAACCGGACCGTCTCGGTGAGCGCGCGGTCGAGTGCCGCCTCGGCCGCGGCCGAACCGTCGACGCCGACCACCACACGGCGCCTCGGGCGGTGAACCGCCTCCTGGTCGGGTGCCGGCACGACGACCACGGGGCAGGACGCGTGGGCGCTGACCCGCGTGCTGACCGAGCCGAGGAAGACGGCTCCGACGTCGCCGAGCCCGCGCGAGCCGACAACGAGCAAGGAGGCGTCCTTGGCGGCTTTGAGCAGGGCCGGAGCCCCTTCGGCGGCGGACACGCGGGACCGCACGTCGAGGCGCGGCCGCGTACGGGCGACGTGGTCGGCGGCCTCGGAGAGCAGGATCGAGGCCCGCTGGGCGTATTCCGGAGGCGGGGTCATGCGCATCGGGGCCGAGAAGGGCACGGATATCAGCGGCATGCTGAGGGCGTGCACGACCAGGAGTTCGAGACCGGCGTCCTCGGCCGCGCGGGCCGCCCAGTCGAGCGCCGCGCGGCTCGCCGCCGAGCCGTCCACTCCCACGACAACCCCGGTGAAGCGGTCGGTGTTCTCGGTCGAGGGCGTGTTGTGGTGTGTGGTCATGGCGTGTCCCTTCTTCAGACCCGGTGGCCTGTCGCTGCGGCGCACCGCGGCAGCACCGGTGTACGGGAGCGGCGGGCCCGCACTCGGCGGGCGTCGTGTCCGCCGCGGTCGCGCGCACCGAGGGTGCGCCCGTGTCGGCTCGCGGTTTCGGCGGCCTAGGTGGCCGGCTGCCGTTCCAGTCTTGTCCCGGCGGATGCGGTGCGTAAGCGCCGTGCTTCCCGGACAGGAGGGACCTTGGTCCCGGCGCGGAGGCCGGGAGCGCGGCATCGGACCTGTACGGACACCGGCCTTGTGGCCCGCGCGGCACGCACCCGCGGCCGTGCTCGTCAGTCCGGTGGCATCAGCGGATGGTGCGGGATCCACTCCGGGAGCGGCGGGCGGGGATCCGCAGCGGCCGCGGCGCGCGCCAGGGCGTCCTCCCGCGTCCGCGAGGTGTCGATGGTCGTGGCCTCGGGCCAGGGCTGGAAAGCCGCCCCCTGCGTGACCGCGGGCCCGTCATCGGTCGGTCGCAGGCCCAATCGGCGCATGACAAGGTCGTCGGGTGCGGCGCACCTGAGTTCGATGATGTCGGCGCGGGAGGCGTCCGCCGTCCGCCGAGCGGCCCGCCGGTGTGCCTCGCGGGCCCAAGGGGCGTCCATCACCACCGATTCGCCCATGCGCAGCAGTCGGCCCGCATGGTCGAGCGGATCCACGGAGCCTCCGTCGGCGGGTCCGTAGAGGCCGCCATCCGCGATGAGGGCCATGCCCAACCGATCCGCCAGGAGACCGGCGACCGTGGTCTTCCCCGTACCGGGCGGTCCGCCGACGATCACGAGGCGTACCGCTCCGCTGCGCAGATGGTCCAGCGCGATCCGTTCGAGCAGCCGGGCCTCGAACGCCGCGTCTCCGTCTCCCTGGGCGTAGCGGTGGCAGGCCACTTTGGCGCGGACGAACGCGCGGTAGGCCACATAGTGGTGGTGCAGCGCCTCCGGGGCGGGATCGTTGGCGAAGGCGGCGTAGGACCGCAGGAACGCGTCGCCCAGTAGGGGGACGCCCAGCCGCTCCAAATCCATGGCCAGGAAGGAGGCGTCGTCCAGACCGTCGACCCGGCGCAGGTCGTCGTCGAACTCCAGGCAGTCCAGTACGCGCGGGCCGTCGTCAAGGCAGAAGACGTCCTCCGCGAGGAGGTCTCCGTGTCCGTCGACGACACGCCCCTGGCCGACACGCGAGTCGAACAGTTCGCCGCGCCCCTCGACGAACCGCAGCGCCAGTCGCTCCGTCTCCGCCGTCGCCTCGGTCAGGACGCGCGAACGGAATCGGTAGACCTGCGCGAGGTTGTCGGCCCAGCGCCCCAGTAGGGCGGCGGCCGACCCCTGCGCCGACACCTCGGGTCCGCGCAGAGCCCGCGCGTGGAACGCGGCGAGCAGGCGCGCGAGGCGGTGGAGTTCGCCGTGTACGGAGGAACCGCTGCGGACCAGGGTGGCCAGCCGCCGCGAATCCGGCATGCGTCGCATTCAGCGTCGACAACGTCGAGGACCCCGAGGTAGACGTCCGGCGACAGCCGCCGGTTCAGGTCCACCTCCCGTTGGCACGCGGCCAGCCGGAGTTCAGGCGTGCTGTAGTCCAGAAACCCCAGGTCCTCGGGCTTCTTGAGCTTGTAGGCGTGGTCTCCGAGAAGCAAGACCACGCCCGCGTGGGTCTCCCGCACGTCCGCGTAGGGCGTTGTCTGTGGAGTGCTTCCGTGCATGTGCATGAGTCGGCCTTCCGGCCGCGGCGTCGCCGCGGCCCTTCCTCGCGGGCGCCCTGGCGGCCAGCGGTTGCCACCGGGCCCGGGCCGTGGATGGCGCCATTCCCTGCGGACCGCCGCGGCGATCGCGCCACCGGAGCCCGCGCTAACCGGCGTAGGACGTCCGGGTCCGCGGAATGGTGGCCTCGCGTGACACAGGGCGGAGCATGTCGGCGAGCAGTGACTGGCCGCGCAGCATCACGTCGTCGAGCGCCACGATGCCCACGGCGACGCCGCGCTCGTCGACGATGGGAATGCGGCGAAACGCATGGTCGGAAAAGCACGCGAAGACGGCGTCCACCTCGTCATCGGGTCCGAGCGTCACCACCTCGTCCGTCATCACGTCGCGCACCAGGGTCGATTCCGGTGAGCAGTTCGCGGCGACGCAGCGCAGCACCGTGTCGCGGTCGGTGAGGATGCCCCTGACCTGCGGGTCGGCGACGACAAGGCAACCGACGCCGGTGCGCTGCATCTCCTGCGCGGCCTCGGCGACAGAGGCCACCGGCGGGATGGTGTCCACGGGCGTGGTCATCAGGTCGCGCGTCCTCATAGCGTCTCCCTTCCCTCTCGGCTACGCGGTCCGCGCCTGCGGGGCGTGCCCGCGCTCTCTCCCCTCCCATTGCAGGCGTCATGGCGCCTTGGGGGAAGGACCGCACGGCGCGGCCTGGGAGGACGTTGGTCCCTCCGGGGGGTGTCCACAGGCGGATCCGGCGAGGCCGCCACGTCAGAGGGTCGACGCGGCCGCGACGCCGCCGCGCCCTCGGCGCTTACGGTCCTAAATCGCAGGCCGCGATCGGGGCAGACGTCCCCGGAGAGCAGGACGTCCGCATGTGTCCGGGGTGACGGCGTTCGGTCAGGCTCAGGGTGAGGGCCGGCGTGCCGGTCGACCCTGCGAGCGACACAGCGCGGCCGTGCCCTCCGGAATGCCGTCACGTTCCCCGAGCGGGCACGGGCTCCCGTGCCGCCGCTCTGCCGTTCAGCCACACCGGAGGAAGCATCCCATGGCGAACACCATGCTCGTCGGAGTCGACGGCTCCGCGGCCAGTCTCCTCGCCGTCGAATGGGCCGCCTGCGACGCGGCCGCCCGCGGACTGCGCCTGTTGCTGCTCTACGGCAGTCCACTGCCCGCGGCCCGGCAGCCCTTGGAGCGGCAACGAGGATACGAGGAGTACTACGACCGCTTGCTGCGCACCGCCGAAGAGCACGCCAAGGCGTGCGAAGCCTCGATACCGGTCACCTCGGAGGTCGTGTACGACCCGCCTGAACACGCGCTGGTCGCGCCGCGCCCGGAGGTAGCCCGAATCGTTGTCGGCCTCCGCGGCAGGGGCGGTTTTCCCGGACTGAAGATCGGGTCGGTCGCCTACAAGGTGGCGTCACACGCCGACGTTCCGGTGACCGTGGTGGGGCCCGAACGTCCCACCCCGCCCCGGGGAGGGGCTGTGGTCGTCGGAGTCGACGGGTCGCCCGGCGGGAGCGCCGCACTGGCCGAGGCGTTCGAGGTCTGCGCGATGCGGAACGCGCGCCTTCACGCGATCCACGCGGAGCGCCTGTTCACCGATCCGATGGTGGGTTATCTCCCATCGGAGCCCGCTTACCTGGGTCCGTGGGGCGCCGAGACCGAGCGCACGGTGGACGGGATCTTGGCCCCATGGAAGCGTGCCTATCCCGACGTAGCGGTCTCCCGGAACGTCGAATGGGACGACCCCGTCCACGCGCTCGCCACCGCGTCGAGAGACGCCCAGCTCGTGGTTGTCGGCGCCAGGGGGCGTCGCGGCCTGCCTTACCTGGCACTGGGATCGGTCACCCACGGCCTGCTGCACCACGCCCTGTGCCCGCTCACAGTCGTCCGACGCGGGGCCGCCGTCCCTCCGGAGCCGCAGCAGCCCGCCTGAGGAGACGGCGCCACGAACGGAGGCGTACCGGCCGGGGCTCTACGGTGGACGGCCCGCGGGGGCGTGAGCTCGAAGCCGTGCCGCGCTATGCGGGACTTTCGTACCTCACCTCGCGCCCTCGGTCCCGCGGACGCGGGCGGGCGAGGGGAAGCGGCCGGGAAGGCGTGCTCCGTCAACGACGAGGACAAGCGGGAGGAGAGACCAATGCGAGCACTGGTCTACCACGGGCCGAAGACGAAGGGCTGGGACGAGGTACCCGATCCCGGAATCGTGCAGGACACCGACGCCGTGGTGCGCATCGACGCCACCACCATCTGCGGCACCGACCTGCACATCCTTGGCGGTGACGTCCCCGAGACCGAGCCGGGGTGCGTACTCGGTCATGAAGCGGTGGGCACCGTTACCGCGGTCGGCGGCGGGGTGAAGAACCGCCGTCCGGGCGACCGGGTCCTGGTCTCCTGCATCAGTGCCTGCGGCCGGTGCGGCTATTGCCGTGCGGGGCGGTACGGGCAGTGCAGGGGAGGGGGCGGCTGGATCCTCGGGCACCTCATCGACGGAACCCAGGCGGAGTACACACGGGTTCCGTTCGTCGACCACTCCACCCACCTGGTGCCGGCAGGCGCGGCCGACGAAGCGGTGCTCATGCTCGCTGACATCCTACCCACCGGGTACGAGGTGGGGGTCCTCAACGGTGTTGTGCGCCCAGGCGACACGGTGGCCGTCGTCGGCGCGGGCCCGATCGGCCTGGCCGCGATACTGACCGCCACGCTGCTGTCGCCCAGCCAGGTGATCGCCGTGGAACCGGTGTCAAGCCGTCGGGAAGCCGCCCAGAGATTCGGCGCCGACGTCACGGTCGGAGGCCGCGCCGACGCGGCCGTCTCATCCGTTCTGGAGGCGACGGAGGGGTTGGGGGCCGAGGTCGTGATCGAGGCGGTCGGCGTTCCCGAGACCTTCGAACTGTGCACCCGATTGGTGCGGCCGGGCGGCCACGTGGCCAACGTGGGGGTGCACGGGCGCCCTGCGGACCTCCACCTGGAGGACCTCTGGATCAAGGACGTCACGATTACGACGGGGCTGGTCGACACGTACTCTACTCCGACCCTCCTACGGCTGATCGCGGCCGGGCGTCTTACGCCGGAGGAATTCGTGACCCACAGGTTCGCGCTTGAAGAGGTGGTTGCAGCCTACGACGCCTTCGAACGCTCCGCTGAAACGGGAGCGCTCAAGGTGGTCATGACCCGCTGACGACGCTGAAGCCGCTTAACATGAGAGAGGTTCCGGGTTTGCTGGAGTGACGCCGCGTCAGGTATCTGCACGACAAGTTCGACATACTGAAAGCCCGGTGATGGTTTTTGGGGAAATGTGCCTTTGGTGGCTTTTTTGGCGCAGGAATCATGATTTCTGCATGTGCTCCTATTTTTGGCTGAGAAATACCATATCTCCCTCAGCTTGGGAGAGGTCGTAGAGGATGGCGGCCAGTCCATGATGAGGCTCGCGGCCGGGCGCAGTCCGGCCGCGAGCGCTTTGCGGTGTCCATGTGCGTCTGGAGGTGTCGCCGCCCCCGGGACTGCCGTGGCGGTTCTGGGCGCGCATGGCAGGCGTCAAATATCGAACCGGATGTCCGGTCTATCCCTCATAGGGCTGATAAGTGTGCCGATATGCGTGCACGGACATCCTTGCGATCCCTCCAGGCGTGTCGACAGCATAAAGCGGCCTAGATGCAATGAACATGCTCCGATCCGGAGGATGTGAGTCTGGAACCGTGCCAAATAGGTCATTAAGTACATAATCCCCGGTGTGCTGATTTTTGTCCTCCCTGGCAGCCGAGGACTGGTTCCAGGACTCTGTGGTCCACAACTGGCGCCACGGCGAGAAACTTATTCCCCGGGAATGGATTGACCAGGTCGTTCAGGCTCCCCGCGAGTCGCCGTGACGCTCGCTGCTCGGCGGGAGTTCGAAGGTGAGGGGAAAACCTGTGACGCCGGGCTGCGGTGCTTGGGAGCCGCGCATTGTTGAACGAACCTCGACGTCCCCGACACCACATACCGTGATCTGGTGTCCGCAATCCTCGGGTGCCGCTGAAAGTTGATCGGCTCCGCTGCAGGCTATGTCAGTGATGTCGGTCTCCTTCCGCCACCAGCCCATGCGGAGGTAGCGGTTGCCTCTGCCATGCCGGTCCCGGGGTGCAAGGCCTTATGGGGAGGATCCAGACGTACTCGTGGAGGGACCCGTAGCGGTCGCTTCGTCCTTTCGAGCTAGAGCCGGGGGCCCTGCTTTCCGGCCGGTCTTCGTCGGTCAAGTGAGTCAAGTTTGTGCGCTTGCTCCAGCGACCCCGCCCGGGGCGCCGCCCTTCGTTGATCACGCTCGGCTCAGGCGCTTCAGGTGAGGACCATGGTGATGTGGCGCTTGGTCACCGTGCGGCCTAAGGCTTCCGTTTGGCCGCTGTCGGCGGCTTCGCGCGGGGCGGCGGTGATATGGAGGTCTTCACCGCGGTCGGAGCTCCAGGCCTGCACCGTGGCGACCAGGCGTGCGCACAGTTCCTCAGCGGCGGGACCGTGGCCGTAGGCGCCTAGTTCACTGCGTCCCGGCTCCAAAGGCCGGTTGGCGAGGTCCCGGGCCGACGTTGTGCACTGCTCAGCTCCACCAAGTCGCCGACCAAGTCGCAGATGAACGGGGCCATGCGGCTGTAGTGGCTGGGCTGACCCAGCCAGAGCTCCCTCGCGCGGTCCAAACGCACGCGGAACTCGCGGCGTCGACCTCGCACGGGAAAATGACGCTGGAGGTGACCGTCGCGCGCCGGATACGGTGCCATCGCCGGCGGCACGGCAAATTCAGCCTGTGCTCGCAAGGCTGGCCGGCCTCAACTGCGAGCCCATACCAACCGGAGACGTGATGCCTGCACGCCTGCTGCTGCTCTGGGATGTCGACCACACCCTGATCGAGACCGCCGGGGTCGGCGCAATAGTGTTCGCGGAGGCTTTCGAGCGTGCCACGGGCCGTCCCATGAGCGCCGGCATGGCAAAGGCCCAGGGCCACACTGAGCCGGTGCTGTTCGCCGAGACCCTCGCCATGCACGGTCTCCCCGACGACGAGGGCCTGTTCCGGCGGTTCGCACAGGCCCAGGCCGCCAGCTACACCTCCCGCATCGTGGAGCTGCGCGAGCAGGGCCGGATCCTGCCCGGGGTGTCGAGGCTGCTGCGCGATCTCGACGCCGATCCCCGGATCGTCCAGACCGTGCTGACCGGCAACACCCGTGCTGCGGCCGCCATCAAACTGGGCACCTTCGGGCTCGATCAGTACCTTGACCTGCGCATCGGTGCCTACGGCGATGACGACGCCCACCGGCCGCTGCTCGTCGACATCGCCCGCCGCAGAGCCGAGCACAAGTACCAGACCCAGTTCCGCCGCGACGACACCGTGGTGATCGGGGACACTCCGCGCGACGTGCACGCGGCCCATGCCGCCGGTGTCCGCGCGGTCGCCGTGGCCTCAGGGATCGGATCCGCAGGGGACCTCGCCGCAGCCGGAGCATCCATCGTCCTGGAGTCGCTTGAGGGGGTCGAGGGGGTCAATCTGGTGGATGGCCTCCTCTCCCCCCGGAGCTGATCTGCGCGCGTCAGCGCTCGGCTGCACCACCGGCACTGGGTGTCGCCTTTGGGCTGCGCGCCACGCCGCCTGGCACCGTGGTAGACGACGACATCGTGTGCTGGTCGCCGGCGGAGGCGACTGGTTCGCAGGCGTGCAGCGGCGCGGCCGCGCCGGGGCGCCACTACCCGACGCCTGTGGCCCCGCACCGAGCCTTGCCACTACTTCGTGTTCGACCTGATGGGCGTTGAGGAGGCCGACCTCACCCGGCGGCCGCTGGACGAGCGGCGCGCTGGGGGAGAAGCTATCGGTGTACTGACCCGAGAGGTTGGGATCTCCCACCCGTCTCCCACGGTGGCGGGCGCTGGGTGCCGTCTCCCAGTCGGTTTCCAGCGCTTGTGCCGCCATCACGCACAGCGACGCGGCCGCGTTTCGGCTCCCTCGCCGTTCCTCTCGCCAGGGAAAGGGTGAGTGACCCGCCATGCTTCTGTCCTCTTGGCCGCGGTGGACCTCCGTGGCGGCCGTGTGCCTGCTGACCGTGATCGCGGCCGTGGTGTCCTACGCCCACATGTTCGAGTTGGCCCTGCGTCATGGTGAGCCGGCTTGGCGTGCGGGGTTGTTCCCGCTGTCGGTGGACGGCATGATCGTCGCGGCGTCGATGGCGCTGCTGGCCGACGCCCGTCAGGGGCGGCGCGGGGGAGTGCTGCCCTGGGCGCTGCTGGTGGTGGGCAGCGCGGCGTCGCTGGCCGCGAACGTGGCGGTGGCCGACCCGACGTTGTGGTCGCGGGTGATCCATGCCTGTCCGAGTTTCGCGCCCCTCAGTCTGGGGCGATAGAGGAGGGGCTGTCGTAGGCGGGTTGCGGGCGCAGGTTTTGGTGAGGGATGTGCGGCGTATGGTTGATGTGATCGAAGCCTGTAGGTGTATTTTTGATAACGGCCCGCGTTTGTGCAGTTCGTGAAGGGTCCTCCCCGCCTGCGCGGGGGTGAGTCCTCGTGGAAACCGCCCGGGCGGCCCGCGACCGGGTCTTCCCCGCCTGCGCGGGGGTGAGTCCGCGCTGTCGTAAAGGCGCCGTCCCGAGGCGGGGTTTTCCCCGCCTGCGCGGGAGTGAGTCCTGATCACCGAGTACGCAACCCCGGCGGAGTTGGTCTTCCCTGCCTGCGCGGGGGTGAGTCCGGCAGTTGGTTGGCCGCCCTAGTAAGGGCTTGTCACTCCAGAAGCCGTGGCTTGTTCCGGCCGCATGGGGTGAACGGTTACGCGGCTGCCTGCTCTGGACCAGTGAATGACCCGGCTCGCTTTTTTGGTAGCAGTTGACTGTTCTCTGCGCATGTGGAGGTGAGCCGGGGGCGTCGCAGATTTGGGAGGACGGGAGGTGTCACGCTTTGCTCTTCCTTTTCGGTGTTCCTCTCATGTCGTTTTGTATGACCTTGTCGCTGGCGGAAACGGCGTCTGCGAGTGCGTTGGACCATTCCTTTCGTATTCGCCGGGACCCTAGGGCGCACGCCGAGACCAGGTCGGCGCAGCGCGTCTTCTGGTGGTCTGTGGCGAGGTCCATGAAAGCGGTGTGCTGGAGGCATTCGCGGGCGGCGTACCCGTCCGTTGCGGCCTCGGTTCGCTTGTACAGTTCGTCGACGATTCGGCGTCGGGCGGAATGGTCCGTCTCTCTTGCGATGTCAAGGACGGTGAGACGGATTCGGATCGCGAAGACGGTCAGCCCTGGAGGGACGTGCTCGGCCTCGCAGGCGTCGAGGAGGCCGGTGAGGAGTCGGTGGACGTTGTCGCCGCGAGCGCGTCGGCACAGGGCGGACAGGCACGCGGTCACGGTCTGCTCCCAGGGCTCTCCGGCGCGGGTGGTGGCGAGTAGTTCGGTCGCCGTGGCGGTGTCGTGGGCAGCGAGGGCGGCGATGACGGCCACCTGGCGGCCATCCAGCATGCGCTCGCCGATGCCGCGGTGGGTCTCGATGTAGGCGCGGGCCTCGGCCCAGCGGCAGGCCGTGGTGAGGGTGCGCGTGCCGTCGGCGAGCAGGACCCGCCACAGCCAGGACCCGACGTGGTGGCGGTCCTGTCGGCTTCGGGCGAGCCCGGCGGGGATTGTGACGCCGTCGAAGGCGGCGCTGGTGCCGGTTGTGACGGCGTCGTGCAGCGCGGTGAGGCGGCGCCGGGCGTCGTCTCCATGGCCGGCGCGCACCCGCAGGCGGGCGAGGTTGACGACCGGTTCCAGGGCGCGGACGGCGACCGCACCGGCCAGGGGGCAGGCGTGCAGGTAGGCGGCGGCGTGCCGCCGGCACAGTCGGCGTGCGAGGGCGGGCAGGCCGAGGTCGGATGCCAGGAGAGCGGCCTGGTTGTAGACGGCGGAGGCCAGCGCCGGGTCCTCCTGCGCCACGGCGGTCTCGGCCAGTTCGGCAAGTGCGCCCACCCGCCGGGGCAGGGGCAGGCACGGCGGACGCCACCGCGCGACGAGCGGGAAGCGCCGCGCGGCCGGATTCTGGGCGTCCATGGGTACTCCCTCGGGGTGGGGCGGTGGGGCGAGGCGGTGTCCGCCGGGGCTGATGCCGGCGGACACCGGGTCAGGCAGCGCGCGCACCCTCAGGTGAAGTCGACGACCACCCGGTTGAGAGGGGTGTCGAGGACGAAGCGTCCGGGATGCGCTTGCTCCAGCGGCGTTGTGCGGTCGTGAAGCTCGAAGTGGGCAGCGCGGCCGCGGTAGTCGCGGTCCCAGGTCCGCACGGCCTCGGCGACGCGTTGCGCCAGGTCCTGGGCGCCGGGTCCGTGCGCGGCGACGCCGAACTCCCACAGCCGGGCGCCCTGGGGGCTGGTCCTGGGGGAGGGGCGGCGGGTGAGGTAGGCGAGGGTGCCCTTGTCCAGGGCCGCGGTCGAGGAGGGGTAGGGGTCCGCGGTGAGCAGCCCGCCCTTGGCCTCCGGAGGAAACAGCATGCGGATCAGTCCGCTGGGCAGGGCGCAGCTCACGAACAACTCCATCCACTCGGGCGACTCCGCCGCACCGACCGTCATCTCGGTCCAGACCTCCGTGCGCGGCTGCTCCAGCACCCCGGCCAGTTCTTCGGCGTCGGCGCCGATTCCGGCGGGCGCCTGCAACCGCACCGTCCCGTCGGCGCTGAGGGGGATCAGTTGGCGCTCGTCGTCGGCGATGCCCCGGCGCAGGGGCATGAAGGTGTTCATCGCCGATCCCATCGAGACCCATCGGCCTTCGCGGTGCTCCCAGACAATGGAGCGGGAGACGCTGCCCTTGAGCCGCTGGGGTGCCACGAGGCGCCCGGCGGGTGCGAGCTGCTCCAGCCACGCGCGGGGGATGGCGTGGGCGCCGACGGTGGCGATGACGCGGTCGTAGGGCGCGTTGGGGGCGTGGCCCAGGGCGCCGTCGCCCAGCACGACCTCGACGTTGTCCACGCCGGCCGCGACCAGGTGCGCGCGGGCGCCCTCGACCAGGTCGGCGTCGACGTCCATGGTGGTCACATGCCCGGTAGCGCCCACCAGGTGGCCGATCAGGGCGGCGTTGTAGCCGGTGCCCGCGCCCAACTCCAGGACGCGGTCGCCCGGCCGGGCATCGAGCTGGTCGAGCATGAGGGCGACCACTCCGGGTTGGGAGGCGCAGGAGATCGACGTGCCGTCGGGGGCGTACTTGATGTGGACGGGGCTGTCGGCGTAGGCGTCGGCCAGCGGCGCCTCGGGCACGAAGAGGTGGCGCGGCACGGTGCGCAGAGCGCCTTCCACGCCGGGCGCCCGGGCGTGCCCGTCGGCCCGGATCCGCTCGACCCAGGCATGGCGCAGCGCTTCGGCACGGTCGGCGCGGGCGGATCCCGGCGCGGGCGAGACCGTGCTGGTGGTGTCAGCCGGAACGGCCTCGGCGGCTGGCGCGGTGCGGTCGTCGGTACCCATGACTGCCTCTTCTGCTAGGTGGGAAAGGGTGTGCTGGTCCTGTGTGGACAGGCCGGCGCGGTTGGCGTGGAACAGGATGTGGTGGGCGATGACGGCGCGCAGACCGCGGGTGAGCCGGCCGCCGGCGGCGAGGTCGCCCAGTGCCGCGCCGGCGCGTTCGAACTCCGCCACCCACGCCAGGTGGCCGTGGAGCGGGCGGCCGGTGCGGGCCAGGGCGGTGGCATCGGTGATCATCAGCGTGCGCACGGCCTGGCACGGCCGTCGATCGTGAACTCGACCTCCTGGCCATCCAGGCGCAGCGCCCGGGCGCGAACGCGGGTGGACGCCATCAGGTCACCGGGGTGCAAGATGAGCAAGGGATTGATACGGATTCCAATACAGGGGGCCAGCATGGTTTCTGCGTTGAGAATTTTTTGGTCAAGGAGGACTGACGGTGCCCGCCTTGCTCAGAGTCACATAACGGATACATCGTGAAGATGGGCAAGGCGTCGTGGCGCGCATGACGCGACAGTTCGCAAAGCATCCACAGCAAGATAAGTGAAAAACCTAGGCGAGCAGAAGCTGATCCATGATCTAGGATTTGAACTGCGAAGACATGGCAAGGTCTGGCATATCAGACGTCTATGCAATTGCATGCCCGCCCCGTATGGGAGTAACTCCGCAGGAAGTTCGATATGATGCTTTCGTCTCACCTCGTGATGGGTGGTAGCGAAGTTGTCATATTCTTCCACTGGTGATCATGAAAGTGGTCCACCGGTAGCCAGATCTCGCGCGCTAGTGGATCAACGTCGCGCAATAAGCAGGTGGATTGTCAACCTTGGGCACAGATGGTGGTCCGGCGTTGGGGCGATAGCGGGTGTCGTCGGCGTCCTCGCGGCAGTTGTATTCGGTGTCGTCGCATGCCAGCAAGGATCGATTCCTCCCGCCCAGCCCCCTGCCGAGCAGCAACGAATCAACGGATGCAACGCCAGCGGAGAGAGCAATGATGTTCGCTGCCAGATCGGGTGAGCGCCGGGGGTTCCTTCAGATGCCAATAAGCCACAGATTCAACGCTGCGGTGTTGACGAGTGGCTTCTTGCTTTCCGTGACCGCTTGTCAATCCGCTGGGGAAGTAGATGATGAGGCGGATATCGAAACGTCACCGGCTACCTCATCTCCCACATCCTCGACTTCCGCAGACAGCCCGATGACTATCGACGGTTGCTGGGCTGACGGACACCACAATGACATCGAGTGCACCATCACCGGACCTCCCGATTATCCGATTATGGCTGGCGTTGAAATGGAATTCACGTTCGCAAGATTTTTGTTTGCCGGCCCTCCTGAAAAATTGCCAACCCCACCCGAAATACCTCCCGGGCAGGAGTTGGGGCATTGCGACGACTGGCACGATTGGGTCGTTCGTCGCACGGACATGTATGTGATCTGGCCGACTGTCCTCATGGAGATGGATACAGGAATAATCGATGTACTGAAAGTCGACGATATTGAATTGACTCCCATTAGGCGATATGAGGCCCCGGAAGAATGGACAGATATTGAATGCCAGTTCGGTGCTGGGCTCAATCCAGGATACTGGATATCGGCAGACACTCGAAATAATGAGGTAACCGTCAGTGACCAGGATGGAGAATTCTCCGGGATGGCGATGCCTCCGGCGTCAATAACTCTCCAGGAAGGGCAATCGCAAAATGCTGCAATATCGTTCATTTCGCACTCTGGAATGCTATATGAAGGAACTCTCAGTGTAACGGCCGAGGTGAACGGTGTAGAAGACATTGCAGCGTTTGGTAGCCAGGAGATGCCGATCCGATGGGTGGGCCGTGACGGAACAGAAACCGATCTCTCAGGCGACACTTACACTTGGGATGTGAAAGAAAAAGAATGGAAGGAAAATTTTCGTCCAATACCTGGCCTGCAGTGAAGGACGCAATCAGGACGTGGGGCGCGTAGCCGCTCTAACGTGCGCTTGGACCCCTACGCCGACTCCGCGGCCGTGTGGCGGTTCCGCGCCCTGCCCCCGTCCCCCCCGCACTGGCCTGACTCAGGTTCGCGGTTCGCGGGGGCGCAGGGAGGCGATCCGGTGAGCGGCCTCAGTGCGCAGCCGCAGTTCCCGCCCGGTGCGCGCACGGTCGCGCGGTCATCCGCACCAGCCGCATCTGCAGCCGCGTCGCACATCCCGCCAGTTTCAGACGTCGAAGCCGTAGGCGTCGACGAAGTCGGTGTAGTCCTGCAGGCTGTACCCTCCCACGCGGGCGTAGGCTGCGGCGGCCACGCCTGGCCGTGGTGCAGGGTCAGGGCGGTGGCGGCCACCCCGGCGAGCCCGGCCGCTCCTTCCAGGTGCCCGACCGCGCCCTTGATGCTGCACACCAGCAGCGGGTCCTGGCGTGTGCGCTTGAAGACCTTGGCCAGGGCGCGGGCTTCGGCGCGGTCCCCGGCCCGGGTCCCGGTGCCGTGGGCCTGGACGACCCCGACCGAGTCGGGGTCGAGGCCGGTCTGGGTGTAGGCGGAGCGCACCAGGTCGGCCTGGGCGCCGGCGTGGGGGGCGCCCACCGCCGTCGGCGCCGCGCCGTCGCCGCCCACCACCGAACCCGCCACCAGGCAGTAGCCCGGGTTCCCGGCCGCGCGGGCCCGGGAGGCGCGCTGGAGCACCAGCACGACCACGCCTTCTGCGCGCACGAACCCGGCGGCGCGGGCGTCGAAGGGCCGACACACCCGGGCCAGGACGCCGCCGGCGGCGAACGCCGAGCTCACCGCAGCGTTGTCCACGGAGTTGAGCCCGGCCACCAGCGCGGTGTCGACGCGCTGGTCCTGGAGGTCGCGGCAGACGTAGTGCAGGGCGGTCAGCGAGGCCGAGCAGGCGGTGTCGATGCTCAGGAGCGGGCCGCGGGCGTCCAGGTGGCGGGCCAGGCGGGTGCCGATCATGCCCGTGCAGGCCCCGCCCACCTCCAGCAGGCCCGGCGAGCGCCCCGGGGTGAATTCCCGCACCACCGGGTCGACCTTCACCTCGGGTCAGGGTGTGGGCGCGGTCGATGCCCGGGGCGTCTTTGGCGAACCGCCGCAGGAGCCAAGAACAATTCGCTGGTGCTTTTTTGGTTCTGCGCTCGCACTTCGACGCGGTCGGGGGCGACGGCATGATGGTCCCCTGCACTGGGCGGTACGCTCGCGCAGCAGCCGGATCGATGTTTCCTCAATCGGCCAACTGCTTCTCTATCCGTTTAAGGTGATCGCATTTCCGGGAGGCCAGAGCATGATAGCTGCAAAGAAGTGGCATGGATGATGCAACTGTGTTGGGGCACAAAAAAGGGCCCCCTCGGAGTCCGAGTGGGGCCCGGATGGGCGAATATCAGCGGTTTCGATGCCCCGGAGAAGGGGGAATTCTGAAACGCGGTTTAGCTCTACCAGGGATGCGGTTCTCGATCGTAGTAGAAGCCGCCGGTCGGGCCGCCGTCCGGTAGTGTGGCAAGCCACACCGGAGTTTCGGCAGCGGTGCGAACGTCCCGCGGGGCGCGCGGTCCGCCCATCGCTGTTCTTGTCCAGCCCGGAGAGGCGGCGTTCACCAGGATCCCTGTGCCCGCGAGTTCCGCTGCAAGGACGCGGGTAAGTGCGTGCAGCGCCGCCTTTGAGATTCGGTATGCAGGCTCAGAGTCGCTGTCCATTTCTGCGAGCGAGCCAAGACTGCTGGTGACGTTCACGATGCGGCCGTAATGGGTGGATCTCATGGTCGGGAGCACCTTTTGAGTGCACCGCCAGGCGCCCATTAAATTTGTGTCGATCACTTCCTGGGCCGTTGCCAAGTCGAGATCGCTCGGGTGGGTGTCGCCGTCCGTTATTCCCGCGTTGTTCACGAGGACATCGATCCGGCCGTGCTGGGCGAGCACGCGGTCTACCGCGGACTCGACCGATGAAGTGTCTGTGACGTCGAGTTGCACCCCGGATGTGGGCAGCCCTTTCTCGCTGAGCTTTCGTGCCTGTTCCATCCCGGCGTCCTCGGAGCGCGATCCAAGGACGGTGGCGATCCCCTTCTCGGCGAGCTGGCGGACTATCTCCAGCCCTATTCCTCGGTTGGCTCCCGTGACCAGGGCAACGCGGTGTTCACTCATCTACTGCTCACTGTCCGTAAGCGCCCGGATTTGCTCGTTCAGTGCCCGCACGCCGGGATCCTTGGTGTTCAAGCCCACCCGGACGTCCTCGAGGTCCGCGAGCGGCCGCGTGGCCCGCGCCCGCCGGGCCAGAGCGGCGGCCTCGGCCAGTGCTGCGGACCCGTGGTCGAGGTCGCCGAGCCCGATGTGTGCCCTGGCAGTGCGTATGCGGTAGATGGCCCCGTCCCGCACGTAGGCGGGATCCTGGTGGTGCAGGGCGCTCTCCAACGCGTCGAGCGCGCGGCGCGGCCGGCCCAGATCGAGCCAGCACGCTCCGGCCTGAGCGTGGAGTTCGCTTTCGTCCAGGTAGTAGATCCACTCCGGAGTTGAGTCGTCGCTGTCACTCCGCTGAAAGTGATCCTCGGCTTCGTTCAACGACCGTTCGCAGTCCGCCCTGTCACCGCTCAACGCGTACGCCCGCGCCTTGCGAGAGGCGAGCAGCGCGCGAATGCGCGGCGGCTGGTGAGCCGCCTGCTGCGCTCCGGCCTCCGCGAGCTGGGCTCCATCGGCCGGATGCCCGGTCAAGGCCGACTGGAAGGCCATGGCAGCCAACGCGTTGCACACCAGTCCGGTGTCGTTCGCCCAGTGCGCCGCCTTCAGGCTTGTGGTGAAGAGGCTTTGCGCTGCAGCGTTCCACCCCTCGTCAAAGCTGATCCAGCCGCCGAGTTGAGCCAGGTGGGAGACCACGGTGAGAGTGCGGCGCTCGTACTCCTCGCCCCGCGACTCCCCCAGAAGGTCGACGGCGATCCTCAATTCGCCCAGTACCACTTGGCGCAGGGCCTCTCCGGCGACCTGGTCGTCCATCCGGCGGAGGCGAGGCACTTCTTCTTCCAGCCAGGCGAGCACGCCGACTCCTGGGGCCGCGGCGGGGGAGAAGGTCTGGGACGTGAAGCTGTAGGAGCCGGCACCGGTGATCGATGCGGCCAACACCGTTCCCGTGAGGGCGAGGAACCGTCGTCGATCCTGCACTGCCCGTTCCACCTCTTCCTTCAGCGAGACCGCAGGCGAGGGCGATCTGCCCGAATGCTCCACCGCCGATATGGTGACCTGCCTGTCGTCTCCGCTCGCGGCGTCGAGCCTCAAAAGCGCCGTCAGCTCAGAGAGGGAGACGTCAAGCACCGCTGCCATGCGTTTGCGCTGTTGGGGTATGGGAGTCGCCTTTCCTGTCTCCCACCGATGCCACGTCGACCTATCCACTCTCGCCGCGTGGGCGGCGGCCTCTTGGGACAGGCCGAGTTCTTCCCGGCGCCGACGTAGCGCGGATCGGGCAGACGTACCCATACGGTTCTCCTTCCCCACGCGAACCGTATCCCGGACTTCGCCGGTGGCCGTTGCCGGGGGCGGAGATGCCACAAAGTCGCCGCACGCGCGCTCCGGGAAAACCATCGACCCGGCGGACCGGTGCCGAGGTGCGGCTACGAGGGGGAGCAGTTCTTCTCCACGCCATGGCCTGGGCGCATAGTCGACGGCGAAGCCGAGGGCCACCGGGCCGGTATGGAAGAGGCGGCAGAGCAGGTCCTGATATGTCGCATTCGGACGTTCGCCGGCTTCCCAGCTCTTCCATGAGCGTTCCGCGACGGCGGCGCCGCGGTAGCGATCGGGGTGTTGCTCGGCAAGCCGGCGGGCTGCTTCGGCAGCCTGCTGGACCGTCCATTTCCAGGCGAGCCGATGGGATTTGACCTTGGTGTGTCCGCAATGGTCAGCGATCACCTCGGCAATGCGGTGCAGTTCGCTCACCTGCGGGTGAGCGTCGCCCAGTTCTTCGGCGCCGATTCGACGTGCGCATTCCACGGGGTGGGCGCTTCCCATGCGAACGGCCTCTCTCGCTACCCGGAGTGTGGGGTGACGCTAACACCGGTGCGGTGCCGGCGCGAGCGGTTCACGCCGTTCGCACGCTCCTGATGGGCGGGAGGGTGCAGCGAATTCTCACTACCGTGACGGCAGAGGCGGCGGCACGGTGGAAGGGCCGAGGAACCGTCGGCGCGCGGTCGGCGCGAGCCCTTCGCAGCCGATCCGCGCAGCCGTTCGCCGGGGGAGTTGACGCCGCCGTCGGCCGCCCCGCACCCGCCGCACGCTCGGCATGTCCGACGACAGCGACTAGGTCCTGTTTTTTGAAAGGTCTGCGGGGCGGGCTGGTCTTCGGTAATCCTTGGGATCCATGGTCCGACGCCATGAACTCACCGACGCCGAGTGGGACCTGCTCGCCCCGCTCATGCCCGCCCACCCCCGCAAAGGCAAGCGGTGGGCCGACCACCGCCGCGTCATCAACGCCATCCTCTACCGCACCAGGACAGGCATCCCCTGGCGCGACCTGCCCGAACGCTACGGCCCCTGGGAAACCGCCGCCGGACGCCACCGCCGCTGGTGCCTGGACGGCACCTGGCAGCGCATCGCCGACCGGCTGCGCATCGACGCCCTCACCGGCGCCGAACTCACCGCCGGTATCGACTCCACCGTGATCCGCGCCCACCACCACGCCGCCGGAGCCCCAAAAAAGGGGAGGCGGCCCGGGACGAAGGGGACAGGGCCCAAGCACTCGGGCGCTCGCGGGGCGGCTGGTCCACCAAGATCCACCTGATCGCCGACACCCGCCGGCGGCCGCTGGTCCTGGCCCTCACCCCCGGCCAGCACGCCGACACGGTGATGCTGCGGCCTCTGCTGGAGCGGCTGCGCCTGGCGCGCTCCGGGGGGCGGGCGCGCACCCGCCTGGACCGGTTGCTGGGCGATAAGGCCTACTCCAGCCGCGCCAACCGGTCCTACCTGCGCCGGCGCAAGACCAAGGCGACCATCGCCGAGCCCGCCGACCAGCGGGCCAACCGGCTGCGGCGCGGTTCGGCGGGCGGCAGGCCCCCGTCCTTCGACCGGGAGGCCTACCGCTTGCGCAACACCGTCGAGCGCGCGATCAACCTGCTCAAGCAGAACCGCGCGGTGGCCACCCGCTATGACAAGCGGGCCGTGATCTTCGAGGGCACCGTCCAGGTGGCCTCGATCAGAATCTGGCTGCGCGACCTTACCCGTTCAACAAACACTGCCTAGCAGAGCTTGGAGCCTCCGTGCCCTCTCACACCCCGATCACCCCCGAACAGGCGCGCCAGAGCATGGTCGAGGACCTGATCCGCGAACGGGTGGGCCTGGGCATGGAGCTGCCGTCACCGCGCGTCGAAAGCGCGCTCCGCTCCGTGCCCCGCGACGCGTTCCTGCCCGGTCTCCCGCTGACCGAGGTCTACGACCAGCACCAGGCCGTGGTTACCAAGTGCGATCCCGAGACCGACGTGGCGCTCAGCTCCGTTTCGGCGCCGAGCATCATCGCCACCATGCTGCAACGCGCCGACCTGCGGCCGGGCCACCGCGTTCTCGAGATCGGTTCCGGCGGCTACAACGCGGCCCTGATCCGGCACCTGGTGGGAGAGCGGGGGCAAGTCACCTCGATCGACATCGACCCCGAGGTCATCGACCGTGCCACGCGGTGCCTGAAGGAGGCCGGTCTGGAAGGGATTCACCTGGCTGTGGCCGACGGCGAGCACGGCTACCCCGACCGGGCGCCCTACGACCGGGTCATCGCCACCGCGGGGGCCTGGGACTTCCCTCCGGCCTGGGACGCGCAGGTGGCGCCGGGCGGCCGCGTGGTGGTGCCGATGCGGGTGCGCGGCCTCACCCGCTGCCTGACCTTGGAGCGCGGTGCCGGCGCGGGGCGGTGGCGGTGCGTCGCGGTCGATGTCTGCGGCTTCGTGCGCATGCAAGGCGCCGGAGAGCACTGGGAACCCATGCCGCTGCTGCACGAGGCCGAGGGCAGGCAGGTCGGGCTGCGACTGGAAGACGGCCCGTCGGTGGACGTCGGGGCGCTGCGCGCGGCACTGGCCCAGGATCCGGTGGTCCTCTGGTCCTCAACGTGCGTCGGCGGCATGGAACCCACCGACAGCCAGGACCTGTACATGGCGTGCGCGGCCGACGGATGGGCACTGCTGACCGCCCAGCGCGGCGCGGTCGAGGCGGGGATCCTGCGCCCGGTCGTACTGTCCGGAACCCCTGCGGTGATCAGCGACGACGGGACCAGCTTCGCCTACCGCTGCATCCGCGGCAGCGACGGCACGGAGGACGCCTACGAGTTCGGCGCGGTGGGCCACGGTCCGCGGGCCCGCCACGTCGCTCACGCCATGGTTGAGCTGATCAGCGACTGGGGCCGCCACCACCGGGGCCGTCGGCCAAAGATCGACATCCTGCCCGCCTCCACGCCGCGCGAGGCACTGCCGAGCGGGCGGGTCCTGACCAAGCGGCACACCCACACGGTCCTGAACTGGACCGACACCCTCGGAGAAAAGGAGCGACATTGAGCACCCTCACCGCGGCACCCACCGCCGACGGCCTCGTGGCCCTCAGCCGCGACCGCACGCTCGGCGACGACGCCTTCGATCTGGACCTGCGGGTCGAGGTCCCCGTTGTCGATGAGCCGCTGTGGTCGATGACCAACGACGGATGCGGCTCCACCTGCCAGAGCGCCTGCACGCAGAGCTGCACCAACAGCGGCGGCGGCGGATGACCTGAGCCGTGTGAGCGGGCGCCGAGCACGGTGCCCGCTCACACGTGCCCCCCCGACCGGACTGAACGGAGCCCTGGTGTACATCCCCTTGACCGGACTGGGCGCGTCGCTGCGTGCCGCCACCCGCGCCCACGCCCCCGGGCGGCGCTGGCTCGACGTGGGACGGGCTTCCGAGGCGGAGCTGCGCGCGTGGACCGCCGGGGTCTGCGAACGGGATCACCTTTTGGTGAGGGCGATCGAGGTCGCCAGCCCCTCGCTGGCACGCACGCTGCTCCGTGCCGATCCTCCAACGAAGGCCAAGGCGCGCCGCACCGCCGCAGCGCTCACCCGCTACCTGCTTCGCGCCACCGGCCGCCCGACACCGTTCGGACTGTTCGCGGGAGTCGCGCCCGTCACGATCGGTTCCTTGACGCAGGTCTCCTGGCAGGACCATCACCAGGAGTTCGCTCAGCCCGCTCCCGGCTGGCTGGCCGCCCACGCCGGCGCTGCGAGCGCCGAAGCCGGCCACGCCACCGGGGTGGTGGCCGCGCAGACGGTGCGCGTCCACGGCGACCGGCTGGTCCTGGCCCACACCCCGCACCGCGATGACCCGCGCAAGGCGGGCACGGTGTCGCTGCGCCACACCCCGGCGGTCTCCTTGCCCTGGGCCTCGCCCGGGTACCCACGACCATCGGTGAACTGCGCACCGCGCTCACCTGCGCCTTCCCCGGAGCCGGGGCGGCCGCCGTCTCCGACTTGCTCACGACCCTGCTCGCGCACCGGATCCTCATCAGCGCGGCACCGCCGCCCGTCTGGCACCCGTGGCCGCTGTCCCACCTCGCCGAGCACGCCCCCGCTCTGGAGCCGGCGGCGAAAGCGCTGCGGCACCACAACCGATCCGGCACCGGCCACGAGGAGCGGATCCGCATCCGCCACCGGGTCAACCGGGAGTTGGGCGCCGGCGACGGGCAGGCGGTGGCGGTCGACACCCGGCTGGCGGTGCGGGTCGAACTCCACCGCCAGGTGGCCGAGGAGGCGGCCCGCGCCGCCGGTGTGGCGGCGCGCATTGCCCCAAAGACCGCCGACCAGACAGCATGGGCCGACTACCACCGGCGCTGCCTGGACACCTACGGCCAGCACGCGCTCGTGGGCCTCCTCAGCCTGACCGGACCGGCCGGGCTGGGGCTGCCCGCGTCCTTCCCCGGCTCGCGCCTGACCGCCCCCGCCGCGCATCCCGACCGGGACCGGGAGCGAGCCCTGGCGGCGGCCGCCGCCGAGGCCGCCGCGCAGGGCGAAGTCGACCTCGACCTGGAGGCACCGGCGTGGCGCCACCTCGTCGGCGCGGAGCCCGATCGGGTGCCCGCGCACACCGAAGTGCGAGCCCACCTGCTGAGCGCCTCCGCAGCCGATGTCGACGCGGGCCGGTTCCAGTTGTTCATCACCGGGCTCTCGCGCGGGGCGGGAGCCCTCACCGGGCGCTTCGCCCATCTGCCGGGCATGGTGGATCCACGCCTGGACACCCACCTGCCGACCCTCACCGCAGGCGCCGTGCCCGTGCAGGTCCTGGCCCCGCCCATGGCCGCTGACGCGTCCCACGTCGCCCGCTCGCCCATCGTCGCCTCGCGCGTACTGGTGATCGACACCTACCCGCCCGACCAGCCAGGCGTCGAGGTCATGGACATCCGGGAGGTGGCGGTGCGCATCGACCCCGACCACCTGCGCCTGGTCCACACGCCCACCGGAGCCGTGCTGGAGCCCTTCTGCACCAGTGCCTTGGACACGCGCCGCTACACCCACCCCTTGGCCCGCTTCACCGCCGAACTGCCGCAGGGCCGCACCGGCCTCTACCCGACCAACCGACCGTGGCCGCCGACCACCGCGAGCTTCGCCTACCTGCCGCGGCTGCGCACCGGCCGCAGCATCCTCACCCCCGCCCAGTGGCGCCTCACTCCGCACACATGGCCCCAGGCCCGCAGCCGGCCCCACCTGCCCCTGCCCCGCCGCGTGCTGCTGCTGGAGGGGGAACGCGGGCTGCCGCTGGACCTCGCGGAGCCCGCACAGCGCGTGCTGGTCACCGACCACCTGCACCGGCACGGCAGCGCCGTCATCACCGAGGCCCCCGACCCCGACGGCTTCTCCTGGTGCGGCGGCCACGCCCACGAACTCGTGTTTCCCCTGGGCACCACGCGGCCGCCGACGCCGTGCCCAAATCCCCCGATCGCCTCACGGGCGCGCAGTGCCGCGGCCGTCGACAGGTCCGCGTGGGTCTCCGCCCACCTCTACACCGACCCCTGCCTGTTCACCGGGGTCCTGGCCGGACTCAGCGGCCTTGACGCCCTCCTCGGCGGAGTGCCGGCGCGGACCTGGTTCGTGCGCTACCGCGACGACTCCGGTCCGCACCTGCGGTTGCGCCTACGGGCACCGGCCGAGCCGGACGCCGTCCAGGCGGCCGTGGGGGAGTGGGCCCGAACCCTCGGCGAGGCGGAACTGATCCACACTTGGCGACTCGAGCCCTACCGCCCGGAGCGGGACAGGTACGGCCGCGGGACCGCCATGAGGGCCGCCGAGGACGTCTTCGTCGCGGACAGCCGCGCCGCACTGGCGCAGATCCAGGCGTGCGGGCAGGACGCGGACCGTCTTCGGGCGCTGGCGGCGCTGTCCCTGCTCCGCGTCTCCGCGGCCATGGGAGCTGCTTCTGACTGGCTGCTGACCCGTCTGCCCCGCTCCTCCGAGCCGGTCGACCGCCCCGCCTTGGCCCGCGCTCGCGCACTGTTCACCCAGGCCGAAATGGCGCCGCCGCACGTCGACCGGGCGTGGCAGGCCCGGGACGAAGCACTGGCCGCCTACCGGCGCCACTGCCAGGACCCCCTGACGGTGCTGCCCTCGCTGTGGCATATGCACCACAACCGTGTGCACGGGCCCGACCGCGACGACGAGCACCGCCTGCTCGCGCTGGCGCGCAGCCTCACCCTGTCCCTGCGCCACCTGCCCGGAGCGGCCCATGCCCCCCGCTGATGCGCTTCCCCAGGACCCGGCTTCCGTTGAGGCGGAAGCGGGACCGCCGCTGTCCCTGGCGCGCGGTGCCCTGGGGATCGCCTTGGTCCACCTGGCTTCGGGAAGCCCTGCCGAGACGGCTCACGCATGGCTGCGCACCGCCCTGGCAGGGGGCGCCCTCGATCCCACGGTCCGTCCCGGCCTGTTCCACGGCCTTCCCGCAGTCGCCTTCACGCTCGCCCTTGCCCCGCCCGACCACTACCGCCGTGCCCGCGCGACGGTCCGGGAACAACTGCGGAGGCTCGTCCGCCACCGCCTGGAAGCAGCCCACGCCCGCATCGACCGCGCGGAACCGGCCTCCTTCGGGGAGTACGACCTGGTCAGCGGCCTCACCGGAATCGCCGTGGCGGTGTGGGAGGCCGACCCTGACGGCGAACTGCTCGAGGACGTGCTGGCCTACCTGGTGCGCCTGTGCCGTCCGGTGCGCCGCGAGGGTCGCTGCCACCCCGGCTGGTGGGTCCACCACTCGCCCCGGGGAGGACATGACCCGGACTTTCCCGACGGCCACGCCAACCTCGGCATGGCCCACGGTATCGCCGGCGTGGTGAGCCTCCTGGGATTGACCTACCGCGCCGGCCGCACGGTGCGGGAGCAGCGTGCCACGCTCGAACTCCTCTGCGCCTATCTGGACTCTCTCCAGTACGAAGGTCGGGCGGGACCATGGTGGCCGCCCTGGACGGTCGCCCACAATGCCACCGGGCCGACCCGACCCGGGCCGCCCACATGGTGCTACGGGACCTCGGGCCTTGCCCGTGCCCAGCAGGTCGCGGCGCTGGCATTGGGCGACATCGCGCGCCGGCACACGGCCGAGCGGGCCATGGACGCATGTCTGGTGGCCGGGACCGGCGTCGATGGCCTCACCGCCGGAGGTCTGTGCCACGGCCCTGCGGGGGTTCTACGCGCCCTCACACGGATGGCCGAGGACCAGGCGCCCGGGGTGCCCCGACTCCACCGCCACCTGCCGACCGCGCAGAAGTCCGCTGAGACGCCCGCGCCGCACCACGAAGGGGCGGGCTTCCTGGAAGGCACCGCAGGCACACACCTGGCCTTGAACTCGGGTCTACAGTCTCGCTGGGACCGCTGCCTCCTCCTCGCCTGAGGCGGCGAGCGCGAGCCGGTTCACGGGACTTCCTCTTGACGAGTGGCGAAGCGCCGCCCACGCCTTCGCGTCCACTCGCTCTTCGCCGAGGTGGCGATGTCGGCATTCCTGTCCGCCTGCCCCCGGCGACGGAAGCGGCTGTGCACCGGGAGGTGGACGCGGTGATCCGCGCGGTCGGCATCCCTCATGGCGCCTCGCACACCGAAGTCATCGTTGATGTGGCCTGCCAGTGCACGATCATCGAGATCGCCGCCCGGATCGGTGCCGGGCACATCGGCCTCCTGCTCCAGCACGCCCTGGGCATCGAGGTCTTCGCGGCCCTGCTCGAGGTCGCCTTAGGCCGCCCGGCAGTGCTCACCCCCACCGCCCACGGCTATGCCACCGTCCGCTTCATCGCCGTCCCGCACGCCGGATGGCTCGTCTCCGTGACCGGGTTTCGGAGGCCCGCGCCGGGGGTGCCGTTCGTGCGCTGGCGGGCGCCGATCGGCGGCATGGTCCACACCCCTTCGGCCAATGCCCAGCGGTTGGGCGCCTTCGTCGCCACCGGCACGGACGCGGCCGAGGTGGAACAGCGTGCCGACCTGCTCGCGCGACAGGTCCAACTCCGCGTGGTCCCGCCCGGCGACGCGGGTCAGGCCAGTTGGGCGAGCACGGCGGCCATCGCCCCATAGCTCTCGCTCACCGCCTCCGCCTTGCCCAGCCGGTACCGCTCCAGGCGTACCGCACCCAGATGCCGCGCCTCATAGACCCGCGCCCTCCACACCGCGGCCTCCGACCGGTCCAGCGGACCGTAGGACTCCCAGAAGGCTTCGCGCTCATCGGCCTTGGCCGTCGCCATACGGATCGTCCAATCGGCGTCCGGGTCCCCGAAGTGGCAGCGGTCGAAGTCCAGCACGCCGCTGATGGTCGGCACGTCGGCGTCCCGGTCGAGCAGAGTATTCACAGTCCACAGGTCACCGGTCAGAAGGCGGGGTTCGGTGACCTCGTCCAGCACCGCCCGGTCGTGGCGGGCCGCCGCGGCGACCCTGCGCACGTCCGTCGCCTCCAGCCCCGCACCGTCCAGGTCCGCGGCGATGTCCTCCAGGGACGCGATCACAGCCTCGCTCCACGTGGCGTATCCCGGCCCGGCCACAGGCCCGAAATGTGGTCCCCGCACATCGTGCACGGCACGGGTGATCGCACCCATCTGCCGGAAGAACGCAGGCCATGTGCTCCGCGGGTACGACCCCAGATGCTCTGGAGCCGGGACACCTTCCAGGTAGGTTTGGATCATCCAGTCCCGGCCGATCACCTGCCCCGTCCAGTCCGCGGCGATCACCTGCGGCATCAGGTGCGCGATCGGAGCAAGCCACGGAAAGCCGGCGTGCTCGTTCCTCATCAGGTGCCGCTCGCTGCGGAACTGCCGCGCCTTCGCCGGCGCCACCCGAAGAACCACCGGGCGGTCCCGCTCGGCCAGAGCCACGCGATAGACGTTGTTGTACATGCCCGAGCCCAGCTCCACCGCGGACACCACTCGGGAATCGGAGCCGAAGACGCGGCGGTAAACCCTCTGGACCTCCTCGGCGGTCACCGGCTGCTGAAACGCCTGCGTCGTGCGCTCGATCGGGCGGAAATCCATGTGATCCCCTCGTGGATGAAGATGCGCCGGCCGACGGCACGGGAGTGTGTCCATTGTCCCGGCCGCACGGGCGGGAGTCTCGTCGGCGGGGCGTCGCGGTCGAGCTGGATCGTGCGGCCGTGATCGGCCCAGCGCGTGAGATGGCGGTGAGGCCCCGAGGCGACTGGGTAGATGCCGTGGCAGCCGCAGAGCGGTTCCTTTGCGTCGACCGTGGCCGCAGGAGGCGAACGCCAGGAGGGGCGCGCGCCGGGTCAGAGCGGCCCGGCGATACCCCCGTCTCAACGGGGCGCCGACGCCCCGGATTCGGGCAACGGCGGGCCTGGGCGGCGGCGAACCGCGCGTCTGGCTCGGCCAGGTGGGCGAAGGCGGCCCCGTACCCGGAGGTGCGGCGGTGGTAGACGGCGCGCACCAAGGCGAGGTCAACGACCCGCGAGGGGTGGTGGTGCGGCCGTGCAAGCGCTTCCCGCCGCCCGCTTCCGCAGCGAGGGTCACCTCGCCCGGGAAAGTCGGTGACGGGTCGAACCGGGCCATCGGCACGCCGCGCCGGTTCAGTTCGGTGATCACCGCATCAGCGCTGCGGTCCTCGACTTGGGCGCACACGACCACCGGGCGGCCGCTCACCCCTCGTCCTCGTCGCTGGCGGCCGCAGGGACGGCAGGGCTGGCGCGGCGGCACACCGCGCCGCTTCCGCTGGCGTGGCTGATCGCCCTGGCCTGGGTGGTGGCCGCCGGGGTGGTGGCGCTGCTGACCGCCGGGGCATGGCTGCTGCTGGACACGCCCGCCTGGGAGCCGCCCGAGGTGCTGCGCCCGCGCGACCTGGACGCGGTGGCCCTGCTGGTCATCAACTACCGTCGCCAGCGCACCACCGAAGCCGAGAACGACCGGGCCTGGGGGCCGTTCGACGTCGTTGAGCGACGCGCTTTGCTAAAGCGTAGGACTGAGGGGACGAGCATCGATCCAACGGGCGATGAAGTCCTTGCCGTCTTCAGTAAGGACGACATAATGAGCACGACGGATCTCCGCTTGTTCTCTCATTAGCCGTAATCCGCCCCGGTCATTCGAAAGGGACACCAGGTTGTCTTCAACGAGATTCCCGATCAGCCATACCATCCCATAAGGGAGCATCGGATATCCTCTCTGGGCTCGGTATTTCACGAACCAGCGCAGAAGCTGCATCTCCATTGCCGTATAACGACTGTTCAGGACACCGAGGTTCTCCTTGTACTGGCGGACCGACTTCCGGTCGATCTCTCCCGCCGACTTCCGGCGGTGGCAGGTCGGGCAGAGGGCGATCAGGTTCTCGAACCTGTGCTCGCGCACCTTCGCCCAGTCGTCTATGTGGTCGATGTCAACAGGGTGCTGCCGGCACGTCGGGATAGCGCAGCGGTGGCCAGATTCGACGAGAACTTGCCGGCGCATCTCGGTGGGGATGGGAGGTCGGTCTGCCATGGCAAGACAGTACTCCCGCGCTCGACAGCTCTGACTCCGCCCAGATCAGCGCATCCTGCCAGTCATTGATCCATCCCTGCGAACGCAGTGAGGTGTTTCCAGCGACTTGGAAGCCGAGGATAAAAGCGCAATCATTGACGCAGCGGTGCGCGAGTTCCGTGAGGAGCTGGGCATCACCGTCGAAGCAGCCGACCTCGAACCGGACAACGTGATGCACAGCGCGGGGAACGGCAGCCGGCTGCACGTGTTCTTCGCGCGCCGGCCTCCGGAGCGGGCCGGCCCCGGCCGCCTACGCCGGCGCGCGGGTTCACGCGTCGGCTGGCCGCGGCGCCGACGCCGGGGGCCGGAGCCAGGCCCCGGCGCCCGGCTGCGGCCCGACCCAGCCGCGCCGGCAGCACCTTGCGGAAGACCAGCGCCATTAGGGTGGTGCGCAGAGCTGCTGCGAGCGGCGAGCGCCCGGTGTTGTGCTGCCAGACCAGCTTGAAGATCCACATCGGGACGCGGACCTGGATGTAGAGCAGCGTCAAGAACAGCATGATGTTGAGGAGCCAGTCCTCGCCGTCCTCATTGCCATACAGTTGCATCTCGCCTTGGAAGACCAGCCGCATGAACGCTGTGAAGGCGAGGCTCTGGGCGATGGGGGTGGCCAGCACCCCGGCCATGCACCGCCACCACAGGGCGGCCAGGCGCTGGGAGTAGGGCAGGGCGTGGAAGGCCAGCAGGAGCGGCGCGGCCACCACCAGGGTGATGGTCATGACGATCCGGACGGCTTCCATCGCGCACCACACCACCAGCAGCACCACGACCGCCACCAGGAGCAGCAGCACGAAGATGGTGCCCTCGATGAGGATGGAGCCCAGGCGCTCCTGAAGATTGGTGGCCGCTCGCTGCGGATCGATTCCCAGTGCCGAGACCCCGGCGGCGATGCCGTTGGCCCCGCGGATCATCTCGGTGGAGATCCACAGCGAGGCGTTGGCCGCCACAAACCCCACCACCAGGCGCGGCAGGACCTCCCGCGCCGAGTAGCGGGTCTGCACCGTCTCGTGGCCCATCACCACGAGCCCGCCCGCCACCACGGCCAGCAGGTAGAGGATGTTGGTCACCGCCAGTACCCCCTCCCACAGCCCTTCCACCGAGGTGTCGGGCAGCGGGGTGTGGAAGGCGCGGGCGCCCAGCCACCCGAACAGCGGGTTCAACGACTGGTCGACCAGGTCGTAGAACCAGCGGGAGACGTGGCAGCTCACCTCGATCGCGCCGCAGTCGGCGATCTCCTCAGGCAGGCCGCCCTCGCCGCCGTCTGCGGCGCCGTCCTCGTCCTGCCCGCCAAAGTCTGCGGGTTCGGGTCCCTCCTCGGGCGGAGGCGGCCCCGGTGAGGGGTCGGGCTCGGGCGAGGATTCCCCGGTCGGCGGTTGGGGGTCGGGCGGCGGGCTGGGCGGGGGCCCGGGTTGGGGGTCGGGCACGGGCGGTTCGGCGGGGGCAGCAGGAGCGGGACCGTCATGGCGGTCACCCGCCGCCCGCGTCGCCCACGATGTACTGCAGGATGTCCAGCAGTACCGTGGCCAGGATCGCGATGCCGTACCCGATGGCGGCGCCCATCAGCGAGCGGCGCGCGCGGTCGACCTCGCCGGAGTCGCCTCCCGCTAGCAGCCACCGCAGGCCGCCCACGGTCAGCAGCAGCGTGGCCAGCGCCGCCAGGAGCGAGACGATGACCGTCCGGATCCGCTCCACGACCTCGACGAGTTCCTGGGTGCCGGCGGGGCCACTGTCGGCCCACGCCGCGCCCGGCATCAGCAGCATCGCCGCCACCGCGGCGACCACGGCCGCCACCGCCAGCAGCGCCCGGAACCAAAGCCCCTCACGTCGCGGGTCCTTCACGTCATACCTCCGCACCCGGTCGGCCACGTCGGGGTCCGGCACCGCCCGCGCGGGCGTCCTCCTTCCACGGACTGGGGCGGGGCGGCACAGGTGAGTGTCAGGGCACACCGGGCAGCAGCCTGCGGGCGGTGCCGGACTCACCCGGGAAAACCCGTCACCACGCCCCACAGAATCGACACCCCGGCGCGGCCCGCTTACGCCGGGCGCGCTCACCGCCGGCCTCCACCGGCGGCCGAAAGGGCGCCCTGGGCGGTCAAGGCCCTGGCCAGACGGGCCTCGGCGCGCGAGCGGCGCTTGTGCAGGGTCTTGTACTCCACCCCGAGTTCGGCAGCCACGGTGCGCAGCGTGGTGTCCTCCAGGCGGGTGCGCCCGATCAGCTCGGACTCCGCAGGTGGCAGGACGCCGGCGGCCACTGCGCGGGCCAGCACCAGGTCGGGGTGGCCGCCCGGGCGGGCCGGCTCCTCCGTCTCCTCCAACCGGTCCTGGACAACGGGCGCCAACAGTTCGCGGTGGCGGGCGCGCATGCCGGCGCGCTGGGCGCGGCAGCGCAGCCGCCAGGCCAACCGCGTCCAGCCGGTGTTGACCGTGCCCACCGCCACCACGAAGGCCGCCAGCATCTCGGCCTCCACATCGGCGGCCTGCTCGGCGTTGAGGCCGCGGCAGGTGCGCCGGGCCGCCCCGCGCACGCCGGGCAGTGCCGGTCCGACCGCCACCGTCATCCACGCCTCCTCGGCGCGGGCACGGGCGATGACCAGCCGCCACAACCGGTCGGCCTTGCGGTGGTCGACCTCGGGTTGCAGCAGCCACGCCCGCGCCTGGCGCAGGTCCATGGCCACGGGCGGAACCAGCTCGGACTTCTCAGGCCGCTTGGGGGCGCGGGGTTCCAGCCACAGCCGGTCGGCCAAGGCGTCGAAGGTACGTTCGGCGGCGCGCAGCGGCGCCACCGAAGGCGGCATCATCGTTGCGTGGGTGGCGTCCATGAGCGGGGCCCTTCCGGTCGGCCGGTGCTGACCGGACCCACCCCAAAGGGCCGCGTGGACACACCGCCGACAGGCCGCTCACGCTGCGATGGTCTGTCGTTCACCGGCTGCGGACGGCCTGCCCAGCCCTTTCACCGGGCGCGCCGGACTTTCTGGGCCGTGACCTGCGCTGACACTGATGCGTCGGCGTCATTCCCCCAAGTTCCAGACAGCTTCTGAAAAAAACTCGCGGTTGTGGTGGCCTGCTCAAACCGATCGAACATGGGGACGGGCTACCAGCAGGCTTCCCGAGCGTCAGGTCTTGGTGTTGGTGAGGTGGCGGCCGATCCAGCCCACGACGATCAATCCGGTGTTGGCGGTGTCGTCCAGGTAGTGGATGCGGGGGCTCACGCCGCGGGAAGCGATCTTGATGTGGGCCTGCATCCGAGCCGCGCCGCGGCGGCGCACCCGTGTTGGGACGGGGAAAACACGCTCGTTTTCCCATTTTGCGTTGACGTGAGCGGATTCTCTCGGCGCGATCTGCCGTACGGGCATGGCCAGGTCCGCCGAGACGTCCGGATCGCCGCAGAAGTCGATGAGGGCGCCCGCATAGGGAGGCGTCCCGGCTTTGGCGGATGCGTAGGCGTTCATGCAGCGCAGCGCCCGCCATGTCTTGCGCGCCCACACTCCCCGGTTGGCGCCGGTGGTCTCATCCAGGCGGCGCGTGTGCTTGGCGGAGCCGGTGTAAAGGACGCGGCCGAGTTCAGGAAGCCGCTGCAGGACGTCGGCGAAGGTGTCCGGCTCCCGGGCGTGGTGATTGTGCGCGGTGTCGTCGGAGGGGGGATGGCAGGGCACGGCCGGATCCTTTCCGAAACGCTGGTTTGGAGGCGAGCGGCTGCGGCGCTCATAGAACGCCGCAGCCGACGGGGTTGGTGACTTACCGAGGACCTGTCGCTGACAGGCCAGGTGAGGCGGTCATTACCGCCCGGGTGCGAAGGCTGGACTGGGCCGTGCGAAGCGGCGCCCCTCACCGCGCCGGGCGGTCTCATCAAAACGGTGACCGGCCGCCGACACATTGCTGACAGGCCAGTTCAGAGGTCTCTGTGGGTGTCCCGGGCGGAGGCGGACGCTGCTCGGGACGGTGGTTCATTCCCCGGCGGCGTGGCGGGCAGCCATCGATAGAGCCCGGGCTGGCTGCGGGCCCTGCGGCGTTCTCGACAGACTGCCGCGCCTGGCGGGTGAAGGTCTCAGGGGGCGGCGAGCAGGAGCGCTACGGCGTGGTCGATCTCCTCGGCGAAGATCTGCACACGCCTGCCCAAGGCGTCGCGCCAGACCAGCATGCCGCCGCGACACCACACGGTGGCCTGCGGGATGGAGACCACCGAGACGCAGGGATCGGCCACACCGTAGACCCGCTGTCGGCCGCGCGCTCGAAGGGCTTGCGCCAAGGCGCGGGCGCTGGCGGCGGCGTCGAACACCGGTTGGGCAGCGGCCGATGTGCGGGGTTTGACGGCGGGGGAGACGCGGGCGTGGCGCGGAGTGCGCACGGACGTGCGGCCCCGACCGCGCAGGCCCACCACTGGGCACCGCCGCAGCGGTGGAAGCGTGCCCACACGGTGATCCGGGTGTCTTCACGGTGCCAGCCCCATATGTCGGCGAGGGCCGCCACGAGGAGCAGTCCTCGCCCGGACTCCGCGTCGGGGTCGGCTGGACGGGGCAGCGGTACCGACCCGGGCCGTGGGGCGTGGTTGGTGACCCGAACTTCGACGTGGTGGGCGCTCTGACGCAGAGCGATCATCCCGATCGGGCCGGGCGGTGCCGGGAAACTCGAGTGGGTTAGAGCATTGGCGACGAGTTCACCGGCCACGAGCTGGATGTCGTGGCTGCGTGCCTCCTCGACGGTGGCCTCGGCGATCCACGCGCGCACGGCGCCGACCTGGGAGGGATCGGACGTGGCGAGGATGCGGCAGAGGGTGTTCGGAGGCGGATTGGCGGGTGTGGGCCGGTGGGGCTGCATGCGGATTCCCTCCCTGTGCTGGTTGCAGGGCACGCCGGGTAGGGCACCGACATCTACACCCACCTTTTCAGGACCAGTCAATATGTGCCGTGAGAAATATCCGCACGTACTTAGAATGTTGTGGAGTCCAATTCTCGTATAACTGGACCGGTTTTTTAAGGCACTTTCCATTGCTTTCGTTATGGAGGAACGCGCAAAGGCGCGCGCCTTGAACGTGGCGCCGCCCCTCCGAGGGCGTGCGCGCCGGAGACCTCGCCGCCGCGTTACCCCGAGCGCGCACAGCGTCAGCCACGACCTCAACATCCTGACCGAGGCGTGACTGATTGACCGGCGCCGCCACGGCACCAGCATCCACAACCGTCCCAGTTCAGCCGCACCCCGCCTCATACGCGCTTCTGCACCAGTTTGCCGCCCCCGAGACCGCGCAGGACACCGAGGACGCCGACACGCTGCGCGGGGTCCTCGGCTGCCTCGCCACTCGCCGGCCCGGCTCCACAGCCGAGCACGTCACTGTAAGTCCGCCCCCAGCGGATGTGGGGCGGATGATCGGAATAATGACTCCTATGGATCAGAACTCGCTGCGGAAACTCGTTGAAGGCCAGTTGCTTCGGCTTGAGGGCAACGCCTTCCAGGATTGCATGGACCGTCTCGGCATGGAGTTGTACCCGGGTGACTATGAACCCGTGCGGGCCGCCGGTCCGAAGGGGGACACCAAGAATGACGGATACTGCCCTAAAGCTCGGGTGTTCTTCGCGGCACACGCCACGCGCGGCGAGCGGATTGATAGAACCAAGGCAAAGATCCGCAGAGATTTGGAGGGCTGCCTCCAGGAGCACCGTGACGTGAGGGTATGGCGTTTCCTCACAAACGATACGGCACCAGGCGAAGTTGACCAATTCATCGACAACGAACTTCGCCCCTTGTACAGGGGCGTCATTATTGAAGTGTGGGGGATCAAGACGCTTGCCGATGTGATCAGCAAGCTGAAAAGGGATCAGGTCGATCGAATTATCGATGTCATTACGGTGGACGACCCAGAGCCTCATGTCGTGGCGCTCAACCATGTGAAGACGGGGCGGGATCTTTGGCCTATCCTCTCTGGCTGCCTGGGGTGGTTAGAACACATCGAGCCAGACGACTGCTCAGACGAGGAACAGGATGTCATTGATAGTGCGGTGCAAGCCTTCCGTGACTGGAGTGATATATCGTCAGATATCGAGTACTCTCGTTCTGAGGTACGGGACGCGCAGCGGAGCATCACTGAAATCTTGAAAGAGCTGTCAGGGGACGGGCTCGTCCTCTACGCCGGTATGGGTCAGGACTATCCCCTTACTAGTGGTCCATCACCGTTCTTGGGTCCTGTGGCCATCTTCAAGATCGCTCGGGTACGTGGTGGTGCAGAGGGCACCCACTGAACCTACGAGGCGTACCCATATGTTCACATTCACGTGGCTATTCGAGGATGCTGGCGAAGTCTAGGACGGACGCCGTCGCGGTCATGGTGCTCCGTAGGTGCTCGGTGGTTTCGGGCCTACGCGGTGCACGGCGGGGTCGAACGGTATTGGTGGGTGCGCCCTCGCGGGTAAAACGGCACGTCAGAGAATGATTCGGCACTGGGCGGAAGGAGAATGACGGACTGGAACACCAGGCCCGTTGGCCGGGCTGCCACCTGCGGGCCCCATGTCTCCCCTCACCGTGAGGGGGCACCACGACCGAGCGCCCATGCCCCAGGCGCCTAAGTCGCCGCTCGAACCGCGCTGCCAGGCATATGTCGGTGCATTAAGGATGGCACAGGAAAAATAGGGTAAATGCGTGCATTGCAATATCTTCTGTGCTGTTACCCATAGTATTCCTGGATACAGTCCATTTGCATCTCGATAGAGAAGTTCGCCGGTGATGCGGGCAGGAGATGGCCTGGCCGCGGAGTGGCGATGCTCCCAATACGGCGCATTTGACCCCCGCGCGAATTCGGCGATGCCAACCCCTTGGATTTGTGTGACTGTCGTATTACTTTCGGTAATCCGAAGAGAGTGATGCACGAGAGCGCAGCGGGGTTGCCGATGACTCGTGGGCGGGGTGCGGCGGTGGCGGCCGTATCGGTGCTGTTGACCACGGTGTTGGTGTCGTGTTCGGGCGCGTCTGCCGACCCTCCTACCGAGACAAGCGCCTCGCCGTCGCCCTCGGCCAGTGCCGCTGCGCCCGAGGAGGAGGCACTGGCCGTCTACGAGGGCATGTGGGCGGTGATCGCCGAGCAGTCGCGGACCACCGACCCCGATTACGCGGCGCTTGAGCCCTACGCCACCGGGCAGGCGCTGGACTTCGCGAGCGAGAGCCTGAAGGCGCGGGCCCAGGACGGTGTGGTGGCGCGGGGCGCCCCCGTGCACTCTCCGGAGGCCGACAATGTCGATGCCGAGGCGGCCGCGGTCGTCATCCGCGACTGCGTCGACACCACCGCCTGGTTGCAGGAGGACGCCGAAAGCGGCGAACTCGTGGAGGAGAGCCCGCGGGAGCCCATCCGGCGCCAGGCCGAGGCCACCGTCAGCCGCGACGGCCAGACCTGGAAGGTCTCGGAGTTGCTGCTGGGCCAGGCGGGGTCATGCTGACCCGCGACCGCACCGTGGTCGTCGGCGGGCTCGCGCTCGGCTTCGTGGCCGGCGGCGGGTCCCTCGCCTGGGCCGACCCCGACTACTTCGACGGCAACGCGCAGTGCGACGCGCTGGGGTGCGAGGCCCAAGCCGAGTCCGGCGCCCATCCCTCCAACGCCCGCCCCGATGCGGACGGGGGCGCGACCAGCGCTCCGGGCACCGGGGCCGTGCAGGCCGCCCCCACATGCGAGGAGACCGGCCTGGGCACGCAGGAATGCGAGACGCTCGTCGGCCAGGAGGATCTCGGCGACACGGCGGTCATCACGGCGGCCTCGGCCATCGATGCGGCCCGTGACGCACTGTGGCCGCCGACCCCGCAGATCACCACGTCCCCCTCGACCGGTCAGCCGGTGCTGGTGCACGTACCGGTCTGGTTGTGGGTGGAGGAGGACACCTGGCGGCCGGAGTCGGCGCGGGCCGAGGTGCCCGGCGGCTCGGTGGAGGTCACCGCGACGCCGACCACGGCGCACTGGTCCATGGGCGACGGGACCACGGTGTCCTGCGACGGCCCCGGCACGCCCTTCGTGACGGGGCGGCATGACCCGGCGGCGGCCTCCCCGGAGTGCGGCCACACCTTCACCCGTCCCTCCACGCCCGAGCCCGAGGGGGTCTACGACCTGGAGGTCGCGGTGGTGTGGGAGGTGGAGTGGTCCTCCGCCGAGGGCGGCGGTGCGTTGGAGCCCCTGGTGACCACCGCGGCCGCCGAGGTCGACGTGGTGGAGTCCCACGGCCTGGTGGACCGCGTCCCCTGAACGAGGAGTTCCCTGAACCCTGAACCGGAGCGAGCTGATGGCAGGAGTAGCCGAACGGACAAGCAAGCGCAGTAGTACACCACCGGCACCCGAGCGGTTGCTGAGCGCGGGGCCGCGCCGCTGGCGCTGGCTGGCCCTGGGCGCGGCGTTGATGGTGGTGGGAGCGGTGGCGGTGGCCGCCGCGCTCGGGCAGGTCGACCAGCGCAGCGGCATGGTGGCCGCCGCCCGCGACCTGCCGGCCGGGCACGTGCTGACGGCCGAGGACCTCCACGTCGTTGAGATCGCCGGGGCCGAGAACCTGGCGGCCGTCCCCGCCGGGCAGGTGGACGACCTGGTGGGGCAGCGGCTCCTGAGCCCGCTCCACGCTGACACGCTGATCGCTCCGCACGCGCTGGGGAGCCCGGACGACTACCCCGAGCCTGATGAAGCGGTGGTCGGCGCGCGGCTGGCCGACAACCAGGCCCCGGCGTCACTGGGGCAGGGGGCCGACGTGGCCGTGGTCATCACCGCCACCACCCAGGGAGAGCCGCCGTCCGTGGAGGAGGCGCCGACTCCGGGCGAACCCGGTGTTCCGCAGGAGCAGCAGGCGTTCCCCGCGCGGGTCCAGTCAGTGGAGGCCACTGAGGACGGCGCGATGCGGGTGGAGCTGGTGCTGGCGGCGGATGACGCCGAGGCGGTGGCGCGGGCGGCCTCGGCTGACGCGCTGACAGTGGTCGAGGTCGACGGGGGAGCGGGCTGATGCCGGTGGT
The DNA here is from genome assembly GCF_013410565.1 of Streptomonospora nanhaiensis. Lineage (NCBI taxonomy): Bacteria > Bacillati > Actinomycetota > Actinomycetes > Streptosporangiales > Nocardiopsidaceae > Streptomonospora > Streptomonospora nanhaiensis. The sequence continues at coordinate 1,522,393 of NZ_JACCFO010000001.1, read as the reverse complement.
CACGCTGTTCTCGCTGGGCGGCGCGCCGGGGGTCACCACCCTGGCTCTGGCGCTGGCCGCCTCCTGGCCTCAGGAGATGCCCGCGGTGATGGTGGAAGCCGACGCCTCCGGCGGCGCTGTGGCCGCCTGGCGGCACATGCCCACATCACCCGGGGTGGTCGAGTTGGCGGCCGCCATCCGCGCCGACGACCTCCCCGGCCCCGACCAGAGCGGCCGACTGCTGCGGGACTGCACGCAGACGCTGCCCGGCGGCCAGCTCGTGTGCCCGGCGCCGGCCACCGCCGACCGCGCCGTCGGCGCCGTGGCCATACTCCCCCCGCATCCCCAGGCACTGGCATCAACCTAAGCGGTGTGGATGGTGGACGCGGGGCGCCTAACGCCCCGGTCGCCGGCCGCGCGCCTGGTGGCGGCATCCGACGCGGCACTGCTGGTGGTGGCTGACGACCTGGCGCAGCTCAAGCGCGCCAAGGAGGCGCTGCCGGCCCTGCGCGGGGGAGTGCGGCGCCTAGGACTGGTCGTCACCGGGCACCGCCCCGACGGCGGCCAGATCGGCCAAGCCCTCGGCCTCTCCGTCCTCGAGCACCTTCCCACCGACCCCAAGGCGGACGCCTTCGTTCGCAGCGGAACACCGGCCGCGCACGCCGGCCGCCGCCCGCTGCTGCGCGCCGCGCGCTCCCTCGCCGCGGCACTGGCAGACGCGCTCCACCCCGACCACGTGCCCGCCCCGCCCTCGGCACCGCTTCGAGCGGGCGCGGCATGACCACCGAGCACACCGCTCCCGTCCCCACTCTCGACCGCGACGACCTGCTGGCCCAGTGGGCGCGGTTCACCGCCGGGGAGGCGATGCGCCGCCTCAGCGCGGCCGCGGCTGACGACGAGGGGCCGCTGGGCGGCGAGGACTACCGCCGCCGAGCCGAGCGCACCATCCGCCAGGTACTGGACGAAGCCGCCCAGCGCGCCTTGAACCAGGGCCGTCCGGTGCTGAACGCATCGACCGAGCGTGTGGTGGCCCAGCGCGCGCTGGCGCAGGTCTGCGGACTTGGCCCGCTGCAAGAACTGCTGGAAGACCCCGACATCGAGAACATCATCCGGCGGCTACCAGAGCGACCGCCGCGTCGCCACTCCCACGCAGGCGCTGCGCGCGGCGTTGCGCCTGCACCACACCTTCGGCCGTGCCGGGTTCGTCTTGGCCCTCATGGACGCCTCCACCGGTGCCCGCTGGTCTGAATTGGTCGGGCTGCAAGTCGAGGAGTACGACGAGGTCAATCGTGCCATTGTTGTGCGCCGCCCCTTGCGTGAAAGCGGTGGGCGCCTGGCCAAGGCTTCGCGGGCGAAGACGCCGGCGGGCAAGCGGTGGGTGCAGTTGCCGGATTTTCTGGACGTGCTGTACCGGCGGCTACCGGGACAGCGCGGCCGGAGGGCCGACTCCGTCTCCGAAAACAGAAGGGATCTCCCAGATATCTCCCCCGTCGGCGTGAGCCGAGGAGGGAAGTCTCTGAGAGACCCATTCTGACCTGCGGTGATTCTGGTGGGCGATACAGGATTCGAACCTGTGACCTCTACCGTGTCAAGGTAGCGCTCTAACCAACTGAGCTAACCGCCCCAAGGGTCGCACCGGGGTGCGAACGGGGGAGGCGGAGACGGGAATCGAACCCGTGTACAGGGATTTGCAGTCCCTTGCCTAAGCCACTCGGCCACTCCGCCGCGAGCCGTGCTCAAGGGCGTGGGTGTCCCTTACGGCTTCTCCGAGCGGACGACGGGATTCGAACCCGCGACCCTCACCTTGGCAAGGTGATGCTCTACCAGCTGAGCCACGTCCGCAGTGCCATGGGTTGCCCCATGGGAGCTTGTTCGTCGAGCGGACGACGGGATTCGAACCCGCGACCCTCACCTTGGCAAGGTGATGCTCTACCAGCTGAGCCACGTCCGCGCGGAGTGGGGTTGACCCGGCCGGTCTCGCGTGGCCCGGTGTCCCTCTCGCTGCCTCTGAACTTTAGCGGATCGTGGCGCCTGGGCGAAATCGAAATCCCAGGGCGGCGCCGTGCGCGGGGCAGGGTGCGGAGCGCGGCGGCGCCGTCGAGGCGTCCGGACGGGGGCGCGGAGCAGCGGCGGGGACGGCTCAGCGCTCGACGTGGGCGGGTGTTGTGGGCATGTCCGGCCGGGGCGGTGCGGACAGGTACTGGCCGACCCGCTGGATCACCTTGTTCATCTCATAGGCCACCAGGCCGACGTCGCACTCGGTGTCGGAGAGGAGCGCCATGCACGCGCCCTCGCCGGCCGCGGCGACGAACAGGAAGGCGTCGTCCATCTCGATGATGCTCTGGCGGATGCCGCCGGCGCCGAACTGCTTGCTGGCGCCCGAGGCCAGGCTGTGCAGCCCGGAGGCGATCGCCGCCAGGTGTTCGGCCTGGGGGCGGTCCAGGCGGCTGGACGAGGCCATCAGCAGGCCGTCGGTGGACAGGACGATCGCGTGGCGGGTGCCCTGCGCGCGCGTGAGGAGGTCGTCGAGCAGCCAGCTCAACTCGCCTGGGGCGGTGCTCTGTGAGGTCATAGCTCTCTTGATCCGTCGTCGTCTCGGCCGGACCGCGCGGCCCCGGGGCAGGGTCGCGGGCGGGTCCGCGGGGCCCCGGGGCAGGGGTCCTCATAGCGTTGCCCAGATGATAGCCATTCGTAATCCACGCGTCCGATATGCACCAGCGTGTCGGAGTAGTACGTGGATCGGGGTGATGAGGCGGATACAGGTGTGCTTCGCTACGGTACCCGTGGCCTACGTCGCATATACGGCATCGGCCGGGATTGGACAGAAGGCTTGCGCCGTAAGGGTTTTCGGCGGTGGCGGGCGCCCGCGAACGGCCCGGCGCGCCGGGCCGCGGGCTGCCGCGGGGACCCGTGAGGTGGCAGGATCGCACCAGGCGGCGGCACGCCGCCGCGACGCCCCCGAGCACCCCGCGCGGTGACGCAGGTGGCCGGTGGTGCGCCCGGGGCGGTGGCGCCTCCGCGGGGTCGGCCCCGTGCGGGGCGCCCGCCGGCGCGCGGGCACGGCGCGCCGGCGAGCCTGGAGAACCAAGGGAGGACGCGAGTATGCGGGTGTGGATCGCCGGCGCGGGTTTCGGTCGGGGGAAGGTCCTGGATGCGGACGAGGCCCGGATCCCGGTCCTGGACCACGGCATCACGGTGGGCGACGGCGTCTTCGAGACCGTGAAGGGGGTCGCCGGCGAGCCGTTCGCGCTCACCCGGCACCTGCGCCGCCTGGCCCGCTCGGCGGTGGGCATCGGGCTGCCCGAGCCCGACACCGCCCTCATCGCCGACGGCGTGCGCCAGGCCCTGGACGCCAACCCCGACATCCCCGTCTCGCGGGTGCGCATCACGGTCACCGGCGGACTGGGCCCGCTGGGCTCCGACCGCGTCGGGGGTGAGCTGACGTGCGTGGTGGCGGTGGGGCCGCTGGGGCCGATCGCGCCCGTGGTCGACGTCGCGGTGGTGCCCTGGACGCGCAACGAGAACGGCGCCCTGACGGGCATGAAGACCACCTCCTACGCCGAGAACGTGGTCGCCCTGGACTACGCCAAGCAGCGCGGCGCGGGCGAGGCCGTCTTCGCCAACACGGCGGGCAACCTGTGCGAGGGCACCGGCAGCAACGTGTTCGTGGTTCTGGACGGCGCCCTGCTCACCCCGCCGCTGTCGGCCGGGCCGCTGGCCGGGATCACCCGCGAACTGGTCCTGGAGTGGGCCGGCGGGCAGGAGGCCGACATCCCCATGGCGGCCCTGGACGACGTCTCCGAGGCGTTCCTGACGTCGTCGGGCCGCGACGTCCAGCCCATCCGGGCGATCGACGGCCGCGTGCTGCCGGCCGCCCCGGGGCCGGTCACGCGCCGGGCGATGGAGGTCTTCGCCGAGCGCGGCGCCGCCGACATGGACCCCTGACCAGCGCTGCGGAAGCAGTGCCGGCGGCGAGGGCGCCCGCCGCGCGGGCGGGTGCCCTCGCCGCCGGGGAGTGCGCTCAGCGGTCCCGGCCCTGTTCCGGCACGGGGCGCGGGGCAGGCCGCGGCGCGGCGTTCCGGTGCGGCGGGGGCGCGCGGAGCGGACGGGCCGTTCGCCGTGGGTGATGGCGCCGGGCGCGCCGTGCGGTGCGGCGGATGCTGCCGCCCGGGGCGGGCCGTGCGGTGCGGCCGAAAGCGCGGGTCCGAGCCGGACTGCGCGGTGGCGGGGCCGCTACGCGCCGTGATCGGCTGCGGCGGTGAGACGGAAACCGGTGGCCACCGGGAGAAACGGTCGCGGCCGAATAGGTCCGCGGGCCGGTCCGGTTTGCGGGGTTGGCCGCTGGGTAAACCAGAGGCCGGGCTTGCGCGGCCGCGGCGCGTCGGCCACGGCGTGCTGTGACGGGACCGGCCCGTTGGGCGGCGCGAGCTGGTCAGGCGGTCAGGCCAGGAGGTGCTGCTCGATCTCGGCGTCGAGGTTGACGAACTCGCCCTCGCGCCCGGCCGGCACGATCTCGTAGGTGCGGTGCAGGAACTCCGCCAGCGGCGAGACCGGGGCGTCGAACTGCGCCTGGCCGAACGGCGACGACAGCGCGATGTTCACGGTGCGCTCGCCGTTGCCCGACTCGGGCCACACGCGGACGTCGCCCTCGCCGGCGGCGCGCACGATGCCCACCGTCAGCAGTTCGCGGGCGAAGATCCACTCGACGGGCTCGTCCTCGCCGGTGTGGAACGCCACCTTGATGGCGTAGGGGTCGTCGGCGGTGTAGTCGAGCCGTGCGACCAGGGGGACCGCCGTGCGGTCGGGGACCACGAGCCGAAGGCCCAGCTCGGCGGTGGCAGTGGTGCCGCTACTGTTCATGTTCGCCAAACCTTTTCTCGTCCGGCCCCGCGTAAAGCGCGGGTGGGTTAACCGTCTCGCCCGCTCCAACGCGGCCGGGTGCGGTCTATGACGCCGCAACCGGAAAACTTTGCCAGTTGGATGCCTCTTGGAGTGCGGCTGGGTTTTCCTATGCCGCCTCCTGGTCCTCCGGTCACTGTAATGAGCTGCGGAAACCAGTAATTTCCGGATGATCTGTGGCCCACGTCACCCGCGAGGCGGAGGTGCGTGCGTCCCGGATGTTCGTGGGCGCCCGATTGTCCGCCTATGAGGGCGTTTCGCGTTTTGCGCGCTGTTGAACACCGCAGTGGACCCGTTTGGTGAGACGTCGGTCACAGTACCGCCCGCCTGGTGGGGACGACGGCACAATCCACCCCGTCGGATGCGCTAGAGTCTTCAGTGTTCGCCCCGCCGAGAGGCGCCGGACACCCGGGCGATTAGCTCAGTTGGCTAGAGCGCGTCGTTCACACCGACGAGGTCACTGGTTCGAGTCCAGTATCGCCCACCCCGATCAAGGTCGGCTCCGATCATCAGGAGTCGGCCTTGTTTGTTTCATCCCGGCGCAACGGGGAACACGTGGCGCCCCGCGCGGCACCGGCCGCCGGGCGCGGTTTTCCCGCAGGTCAGCGCCTGCCGACGGGCGGGATCCGGTCGGCGGAACCAGCCGCGGCGTGTGGCCGACGCCATGGTCGAGCGGCAGGTCCGCTTCGGCGGAAATCTGCTGTCCGATACGCCGCATCCGCAGGGGCGCGGACGCGGGCGCGGGGATCAGCCCAGCGAGCGGGCGCAGCGGCGCAGCGAGAACCGGCGGCGGGGGCGCTCGCCGGTCCCGGCGGACGGGCGCGCGCCCAGCAGCCGCGCCAGGCGGGAGTCGGGGTGGGAGCGCACCGCGCGGTCCTTGGCCTTCTCCTTGGCCGCGTGCGCCCAGTGCCGCGCGCGGCGCAGCAGGTGCTTGGCCCAGGCGAACTCCGTGGCGAGGACGGCCAGGCCCAGCACGATCGCGGCGGCACCCGGGCCGGGGGTCACGCACATGACCACGCCGGCCAGCACGAAGAAGAGGCCGACGGTGGCCACGACGCCGCGCCAGGTCCAACTCAGGACCGGGTGGGCGTGCATGCGCAGCCGCCACACCCGCAGCCGGGTGCGGAACCGGCGCCACCGCCGCGAGGGCCGGTGTGCGCGTGTGCTCGTGGTGGGGGATGCCGCCGGGGCCGGACGGTCGGTCATGGGGCTCGGAGACATGCAGTCACAATATCGGCCGGATCAAGACGAGGTAACGGGCCAAGCCGTGAAAATACCGATCGTTTTCTCGACTCCCCGTCCGGCCGCTGAGGCGGCCGCTGCGCCCCCGGGGGCCCGCGCCGGGCCCGACGGCCGCCTCGGCGCCTCCCGGCGCCTCCACAGCCCTCCCAGCGGCGCGCCCCGCCGCCGCGGCAGGCGCTCGCGCGGTGCGCCTTCAGCGGCCCGCGTCGCCCGGAACCCCGCCGGGCCCCTCGTCCTCGGCCTCGTGGCCGTAGATCCAGTCGCCGTGGGCGTCCTCGGCCTTGGCCGCCGTGCGCGTCCACGCCTCGGGGGAGTCGTCGCCGCCCGCCCGCACCGCGGCCAGGATCTCCTCGTTGACCTCCCGCAGCCGGTCGGTGCGCTGCCGGCGCCGCCGCGCGTAGCGCTTCAGCGCCGCCCCCGCCTCCAGGGACGTGGCCTCCCGCAGGTGCGCGGCCAGCGCCACCGCGTCCTCCACCGCCTGGTTGGCGGGCTGGGCGAAGAACGGCAGCGTGGGGTGGGCCGCGTCGCCCAGCAGCGCCACTCGGCCCCGGCTCCACACCGGAACCGGCCCGTGGTCGTGCACGCCCCACATGCCGACCCACTCGGCGGCCGAGAAGAGCGCCCGGGCCGTGGGGCTCCAGCCGGCGAACGCCGACAGCAGGTCGGCCACCCGGCCGCGCACCGCCCAGGAGTCGGGGTCGCGCGCCCCCGCCGGCACCGTCGCCGTGAACGCCACCCGCCGCCCGGCCGACACCGGGTAGGCGGCGATGTAGCGGTCCCTGCCCGACCACACCCGCACGCGCGGCTCCCGCAGCAGCGCCGGCGCGCGCTCGGCCGGGGCCAGGCCGCGGTAGAGCACGCGCCGGGCCGGCCGGTAGCGCTCGGTGTTCACCAGGCTGCGGATCAGGGAGTTGGCGCCGTCGGCGCCGATGGCGACGTCGCCGTGCGCAGACCGCCCGTCGGCGCAGCGCACCGTCACGCCGTCGCTGCTCTCCAGCAGGTCGGTGACGTAGCGCCCGCCGCGCACCGCGCCCTCGCCCGCGGCCGCCAGCAGCGCCGCGTGCAGGTCGGCCCGCAGCAGGGCGAGGTTGGGGGCGCCGTAGCGCTCGGCGTGGGCGCCGTCCTGGGGGTGGCGCCCAGCAGCAGGTCGTCGTCGTAGCGCAGGACGTCGCGGCCGGCGATCGGCACCGCCACCCGGTCCAGTGCCGGACCCAGCCCCAGCCGGCGCAGCGGACGCACCGCGTTGGGGGTCAGGACCAGGCCCGCGCCCACGGGGGAGGGGCCGGGCGCCTGCTCCAGCACCACGACCTCGTGGCGGGAGCCGGCCAGTGCCGCCGCCAGCGCCGTTCCGGCGATCCCGGCACCTACCACCACAACGCGCACGCGCACCCCCGCGCCTCGACTCGGCGGCCGCGGCCCTGCCGCGGCCCGCCGCGCTCCTCCACCGGTGGCATACCCGGGCGGCGGGTGCCGCCTCGCCAACGGATCCTAATCTGTCCGCCTTCGCCCGACACGCTCCCTTGTCCGCCCGCCGGCCGGCGCGACGGGTACGCCCCGGATAACCAGGGTGAGCGGGTGGGGCGGAGCCGATAGCATCGAAGCGCGGGGCGCGGCCGCACCCGGTCGCGCCGCACCGCGCCGGGGCCGCCGCACTCCGCACGGCCCCGCGCCCTACCGCCCAGTCCCGCCCGTGAGGAGAGCAACCGTGTCCGTCGTCCCTGAGCTGCGCATCACCCTCGCCGGAACCGAGCGTGCGGTGGCGGCCGGGACGACCGCCGGCCAGGCGCTCGACGCCGACGGCAGGACCGTTGTCGCCGCCCGCGTCAACGGCGAGCTGCGCGACCTCGCCCACGAACTCGCCGACGGCGACGCGGTCGAACCCGTCGCGGTCGACTCCGCCGACGGCCGCGCCATCCTGCGCCACTCCGCCGCCCACGTCATGGCCCAGGCGGTGCAGGAGCTGTTCCCCGAGGCCAAGCTCGGGATCGGCCCGCCCATCGACAACGGCTTCTACTACGACTTCGACGTCGCCGAGCCCTTCACCCCCGACGACCTCAAGCGCATCGAGAAGCGCATGCAGGAGATCGTCAAGCAGGGCCAGCGGTTCGTCCGCCGCCCCGTCAGCGACGACGACGCCCGCGCCGAACTCGCCGACGAGCCCTACAAGCTGGAGCTCATCGGCCTCAAGGGCTCGGCCCAGGACGCCGCCGAGGGCGCCTCGGTCGAGGTCGGCGCCGGCGCGCTCACCATCTACGACAACGTCCACCCGCGCACCGGCGAGCTGTGCTGGAAGGACCTGTGCCGGGGACCGCACCTGCCCACCACCAAGGCGATCCCCGCCTTCAAACTGATGCGCTCGGCCGCCGCCTACTGGCGCGGCAGCGAGAAGAACCCCCAGCTCCAGCGCATCTACGGCACCGCCTGGGAGTCCCGCGACGCGCTCAAGGACTACCTCGCCTTCCTTGAGGAGGCCGAGAAGCGCGACCACCGCCGGCTGGGCGCCGAGCTCGACCTGTTCTCCTTCCCCGACGAGCTCGGCTCGGGCCTGGCGGTGTTCCACCCCAAGGGCGGGGTGGTCCGCAAGGAGATGGAGCAGTACTCCCGCCGCCGCCACGAGGAGGCCGGCTACGAGTTCGTCTACACCCCCCACATCACCAAGGCGAACCTGTTCGAGACCTCGGGGCACCTGCCCAACTACGACGAGGGCATGTTCCCCCCCATGCGGTTCGACGGCCAGGACTACTACCTCAAGGCCATGAACTGCCCCATGCACAACCTGATCTACCGCTCGCGCGGGCGCTCCTACCGCGAGCTGCCGCTGCGGCTGTTCGAGTTCGGCACCGTCTACCGCTACGAGAAGTCGGGCGTCGTGCACGGCCTCACCCGGGCCCGCGGGTTCACCCAGGACGACTCCCACATCTACTGCACCCGCGAGCAGGCGCCCGAGGAGCTCGACAGCCTGCTCACCTTCGTGCTCGACCTGCTGCGCGACTACGGGCTCGGCGACTTCTACCTGGAGCTGTCCACCCGGGGCGAGTCCGCGAAGTTCATCGGCGAGCCCGAGGAGTGGGAGGAGGCCACCGAGCTGCTGCGCCAGGCCGCGCAGAAGCAGGGCCTGGAGCTGGTCATGGACCCCGGCGGCGCCGCCTACTACGGACCCAAGATCTCGGTGCAGGCCAAGGACGCCATCGGGCGCACCTGGCAGATGTCCACCCTCCAGGTCGACCTCCAGCAGCCCAAGCGCTTCGAGCTGGAGTACACCGCCGCCGACGGCTCCCGGCAGCGGCCCGTCATGATCCACCGGGCGCTGTTCGGCTCCATCGAGCGGTTCTTCGGCGTGCTGCTGGAGCACTACGCGGGCGCGTTCCCGGCGTGGCTGGCCCCGGTGCAGGCCGTGGGCATCCCCATCGCCGACGAGCACGTCCCCTACCTGGAGGAGCTGGCGGCGCGGCTGCGCGCGGAGGGCATCCGGGTCGAGGTCGATGCCAGCGACGACCGGATGCAGAAGAAGATCCGCAACGCCCAGAAGCAGAAGGTCCCCTTCATGCTGCTGGCCGGCGACGACGACATCAGCAAGGGCGCGGTGTCGTTCCGCTACCGCGACGGCTCCCAGAACAACGGGGTGCCGCTGGACGACGCCGTCGCCGAGATCGTCACCGCGGTGCGCGAGCGCCGGTAGCGCCCGGCCACCCGGTGCCCGCGCCCCTGCGCCCCCGAGGCGCAGGGGCGCGGCGCGTTTCGGCGGCCATAACCCCCGGGTGACCGGAACCCCCGACGGGCGACCGGAACCGGCCTCAGCGCGCGGCGGCCGCCCCCGCCGGCGTCCGCGCCGGCCGCCCCGCACCGGCACGGCGGCAGGTCTGCAGGATCTCGGCGGCCACCGCGCGCGGGTTGTCGGCCATGGGGATGTGCCCGCACCCCAGCAGGGCCACCTGGCGGGCGTGCGGGATGCGGCGCAGCGCCCGGCGCGCCCCGGCGGGCGGCAGCAGGCGGTCGCGGTCGCCCCAGGCGACGGTGACGGGGACCCCGGCCGCCACGCTCTCCTGGAAGACGTACCCCGCCACGTGCGGGGTCAGCCGGAGGAACGGCGAGCCGGGCGAGAGCACCGAGACGTCGAAGGTGACCGCGCGGGCGGCCTCGGAGGCGGGGTCGCCGCGCAGGAACCGCCGGGCGAGCGCGCGTGCGGCCGGTGTCTCGACCGCCGCCCGCAGCACCGGCGCGGGGATGCGCGCCGCCCACCGCGCGCCGCGCGACAGGCACCGGGCGCCCGCGATGCGCGGGGCGGTGCCGAACCCGATGGGCGAGAGCGCGGTCACCGAGGCGGCGCGGCCCCGGCGCCCAGCTCCAGCGCCATGGCCCCGCCCAGGGAGTTGCCCGCCACGTGCGGGCGCCGGACCCCGATGCGGTCGCAGAAGGCGGCCACGGTGTCGGCCAGCCAGCCGATGTCGTAGGCGCAGTCGGGGTCGGGCGCCGCGGAGTCGCCGAACCCGGGCAGGTCGGGCACCACGACGTCGTGGTGGCGGGCGAGGACGGGCACCACGCGCTGCCAGGCGCGGCGGTGGTGGCCCAGGCCGTGCAGCAGCAGGACGGGGGAGCCGTTGCCCCGGCGGTCGTAGACGATGCGCGGCGTGTCCATGAACACCAGGTGTACCCGATTCAGGCGGGTGCTACCTCGCCGCCGCCCGGGCGGCGGCGCAGGTGGCGCGTGTGGCGGTGCCGCCGGCCCCGGCGGATCGCCCGGCCGGTCAGCGCGCGCACCTGCGCCGGTGCGGCCAGGCCTGGAGGGCGCCGAAGGCGGCGACAGCGACCACGGCGGCGACGGCGAGGACCTGCCGGGTGTCCACGGGGCTCCGCACAGGGCTGCGGACAAGGGCTCACCGCATGCGATGCGGGCATCGGGCACGGGCTTCCCGCGGCCGACGGGCGGCCGGTCCCGGCCGCGGCGCGGGGTGCCGGAGGCGGGGCGGGAAGCGGGCGGCCGAAGGCGCGCCGACCGCCGCGGGGGCGGCCGGCGCGCCGATGGGCCCGTCGTGGACCGGGGGAGCTGACGCGGCGGCAGGGTGCGGTGCCGCCTGTGGCACCCGGCTAGCGGGCGGGCGCCGCGTCGTCCACGTCGCACTCGCGGGCGGGTCGGACGTCGAGGTAGCCCCACTCGACCATGGAGTCGGCGCCCAGGCGGTCCAGGCCGCCGGCCTCGGGCACGAGGTCGGGGTCGAGCAGGACCTGCTCGCCGCCGCCGGGCTGCTCGAAGGCCGGGGCGATCGGGCCGACCTCGGCGGAGAAGGCCTCGGTGACCGCGTAGCAGCGGTAGTTGTGCCGGGGCCCGCCCTCCCAGGTGTTGAGGGAGTCCGGCGGCAGGGAGCGCTCGGGGAAGGGGGTGTCGGCGGGGGCGAGGAAGGAGCCGTGGGCCGAGCCGAACCGGTCCAGGAGCGTGCCCTCGCGCAGGGTCTCGACCTCGCGCCGGACCTCGCCGTCCACCACGGCGAACCCGTCGTGGGCGGGGTAGCGCCAGCTCTCGGAGACCTCGCCGGTGGCGCTGTCGACGCCGGTCTGGCGGTGCCGGCTGACGAACGCGATGGGGGACAGGCCGCCCAGGCGGTCGTAGTCGGTGAGGAGTTCGCCCACCACGCCCGCGCGCGGGAGTTCGGCCGGGCCCAGGCGGGGGTCGCCGCACAGGTAGCGGTCGCGTTCCTCGGCGCTGGGCGGGGGCACCGGCACCGTGCACCCGGGCCCCTGCGCGGCGGCGGAGGCAGGGGCGGCGGAGAGCGCGAGAACGACCGCGCCGGCGGCGGCCAGGGCCGGTGCGAACGGGATGGGGGGCATGCGGGACGACTCCGTTTCAGCGTGGACCACGGGGGAGGCGGAGCGGGAGCCTCTGCCGGAACGAGGCCATTCAACTACACACCGTGACTGAACGTGCGGGTTTTCGGCAGGGCGGTGTGAGAAAGCGGTGTACCCGTGGCGGACGTGCGCGGGTGCGCCAGGGGCTTGCTAGCATCCTGGCGCCGCCCACGAGCCACGCAGGGGAGCCCGTCATGCCCGAATCACCCTCAGCCCGTTCGGGCGACGTCGGGGAATGGGTGCCCCACGGGGCCGAGTTCCTCCAGCGCATGATGGACGAACTGGTCGTGGCCCACGAACTGGGCCACGCGGTGGTCGGCGAGGCGGTGGGGATGGAGTCCCTGGGCTTCAAGCTGGAGTTCGCCCGCAACGGCGCCTCGGTCGCCCACGCCTCGGGGCTGGCCCCCTGGCGCTACAACGGTGTCGGCCACCACGGGCTGGCGATGGCTCTGGTGGCCGGAACCCTGGCCCAGGACGTGTGGGCGCGCCTTCGCGGTGCCACCGACATCGCCACGCGCCGCGCCCTGTTCCGCGACATGGCCCCGGGAAGCGCGTTCGACAACGCCTTCCTCCAACGGCTGGTGGAGGAGCGCGGGGTGGACATGCCGGCGGTCGTGGCCTCGACCGAGGAAGCGCTCGACCGCCCCGAGGTGCGGTCGGCGCTGCGGGAGCTGGTGGAGGACGTGATGCGCGACGTGCCGATGCGCCGTGCGAAGCCGATGCAGTACCTGGCGCCCGGGGAGTACATCCGCCAGGTGCTGGCGCGCCACGGGGTCGTGCGGGGCATGGCGGGCGGTGCCCCGCACGACGCCGCCGCCAGGGCGGCGGCGCGGCGGCCGGCGGGCAGGGCCGGGGGGCGCGTGCCCGGGGTGGCCCAGGCGGTGCGGGCGGCGGCCGGCCGGTCCGCGCTGGTGCCCGGCTCCTCGGCGGAGCGGTCCCTGAGCCGCTCACTCACCACCCCGGCCCGGCCCGGCCACCGCCCGCACACCGGTCAGGTCACGCCGGCAGCCCCAGTTCGCGGGCGATGAGCATCCGCTGGATCTCCGAGGTGCCCTCGCCGATCTCCAGGATCTTGGCGTCGCGGTAGAAGCGGCCGACGGGGGTCTCGTTCATGAAGCCGTAGCCGCCGAAGACCTGGGTGGCGGCGCGGGCGTTGTCCATGGCGGCGTTGGAGGCGACCAGCTTGGCGATGGCGGCCTGCTTCTTGAACGGCTCGCCGGCGAGCATGCGGGCGGCGGCGTCGTAGTAGGCTAGCCGGGCGGTGTGGGCGCGGGCCTCCATGTCGGCGATGGCGAACTGGATCGCCTGGTAGTGGCCGATGCTGTGGCCGAACGCCTCGCGCTGCCCGGCGTAGCGGACGCTCTCGTCCACGCACCCCTGGGCCAGGCCCACCGCGAGCGCGGCGATGGCGATGCGGCCCTCGTCCAGGATGCGCAGGAACTGGGCGTAGCCGCGCCCGCGCTCGCCGACGAGGTTGTCGGCGGGCACCCGGCAGTCGGTGAAGACGAGTTCGTTGGTGTCGGAGGCGTTCCAGCCGACCTTGGAGTAGTGCTGCCCCACGGCCATGCCCGGGGTGCCCGAGGGGACCAGGATCGCCGAGATCTCGGGGCGGCCGTCGGGCAGGGTTCCGGTGGCGGCGGTGACGGTGACCAGCGCGGTGATGTCGGTGCCGGAGTTGGTGATGAAGCACTTGGTGCCGTTGACGGTCCACTGGCCGTCGGCCAGACGGGCGGTGGTGCGGGTGGCCCCGGCGTCGGAGCCGCCGCCGGGCTCGGTCAGCCCGAACGCCCCCAGCGCCTCCCCCGAGCACAGCCGCGGCAGCCAGGCGCGCTTCTGCTCCTCGGTGCCGAACCGGTGGATCGGCATGGCGCCCAGCGAGACCGCCGCCTCCAGGGTGATGGCCACCGAGGAGTCGGCGCGGGCCAGTTCCTCCAGGGCCAGGCACAGCGCGAAGTAGTCGCCGCCCATGCCGCCGTACTCCTCGGGGAAGGGCAGGCCGAACAGGCCCATGCGGCCCATCGCGGCGACGATGGGGTAGGGGAACGCGCCGCGCTCGTAGTAGTCGCCGATGGCCGGCGCCACCTCGGTTCGCGCGAACTCCTCGACGGTGCGGCGCAGTTCCTCGTACTCGTCGGACAGCCCGTGGGTCATGGCTCCTGCTCCTTGACGGTGGTGGACGCGGAGGCCGGTGCGGCTCCGGGATCGCGCGGGGCCGGTGCGGCCTCGGGGGTGATGGCGGCCAGGACCTCGTCCATGGCCACGGGCCGGCCCGGGCGGGCGTGCAGTTCGGTGACGGTGCCGTCGAGGGGAGCGGTGACGGTGTGCTCCATCTTCATGGCCTCGACCACGGCCACGGGGCTTCCGGCCACGACGCGGTCGCCCGGGGCCACGGCCACCGACAGCACGGTGCCGGGCATGGGGCTGCGCACGGCGCCGTCGGCGGCGGCGCCGCCCCCGCGCACCGGCGCCAGGCGGGGGTCGTCGGTGAACCGCCAGGCGGCGCCGTCGCGGCCCAGCCACAGGCCGGCCGGGTCGGTGGCGCGGGCGTAGCGCAGGGTGCGGCCGTGGACGGTGACGACCAGGGTGCGGCCGTCGGGCGTGCGGGCGGCGTCGATGGCAAAGGGCGGTCCGCCGTCGACGCTGGCCTCGTAGGCCACGGGCGCCTCCGGCCCGCCGGCGGTGCCGGCGGTGGTGCCCTCGGCGCGGCGGCGCAGCCGGACCGCCGCGGGGCCGCGCCGGGGCGCGCGCAGCCGCCAGGTGGTCCAGGCCCGCGCGCCCAGGCGCCAGCCGTCGGGGACGGCGAACCGGTCGGCGGTGCGGGGGTCGGGCTCCAGGCCGAGTTGGTGGTCGGCGGCAGCGGCGGCGAGCAGTCCGTCGTCGACGTCGGCGCCGTCGGCGGGCACCAGGGCGGGGGCGAGTTGGGGGGTGAGGTCGGTGCTGAGGTCGCCGGCGCGGACGCGGGGGGTGCGCAGGAGGCGGCGCAGGAACGCGACGTTGGTGTCGCAGCCCAGCAGGGTGTAGCCGGCGAGGGCGGCGTCCATGCGGTCCAGGGCGGCGGCGCGGTCGGGGGCCCAGGTGACGACCTTGGCGAGCATGGGGTCGTAGGCCGAGGTGACCTCGGTTCCCTCGTCCAGGCCGGAGTCGACGCGGACGCCGGGGCCCTCGGGCTCCGCCAGGAGCAGGACGCGGCCGCCGGTGGGCAGGAAGCCCTGGGCGGGGTCCTCGGCGTAGACCCGGGATTCCACGGCGTGGCCGTCGAGCGCGAGGTCCTCCTGGGTGAAGGGGAGGGGTTCGCCGCGCGCGACGCGGACCTGGAGTTCGACCAGGTCGATGCCGCGGCGGCCGTTGACCGCCACGACGGCCTCGGTGACCGGGTGCTCGACCTGGAGGCGGGTGTTCATCTCCAGGAAGGCGTAGGAGAGGCCGGGGGCGGCGGTGGGGGAGGGCGCCCCGGGTGCGGGGCCATCGGCGGTGGCCGCGGTTGTCCCCAGGGGGCGGAGGTGGTGTGGTGCGGGGGAGCCGGCCTCGGGTTGACTTGAAGAAAGGGGTTCCCCCAAAGCCCCGGTCTCGCCGTGCCCGGCACCGGCCGGGGGCGGGCCGCCGGCGGCCTCGGCCGGGGTTGCCGTCCACAGCCCGGCGGATCCGGGTGGCGTGTGCGGCGCGGCGTGGGGTTGACTTGAAGCAAGGGGTTCCCCCGGGGCTCCCGTATCGGCGTGCCCGGCACCCGCCCCGCCGCCTCCGGCCCCGCCGCCCGGCTCCTCCCGCGGCGGCTGCACGATGAACTCCACCGTGCCCGCGCCCACGTACCCGCAGGCCCGGGCGGCGGCCACCGCGGCGCGGCCCATGGCCGCGCGCTGCTCGGGCGTGAGCAGCGGCGACGGCGCCTCCTCCACGATCTTCTGGTGGCGCCGCTGCAGGCTGCACTCCCGCTCGCCCAGGTGCACCACGTTGCCGTGCGCGTCGGCCAGCACCTGCACCTCGATGTGCCGGGGCCGCCGCACCAGGCGCTCCACCAGCAGGGTGTCGTCGCCGAACGCGGCCCGGGCCTCGCGCCGCGCCGCCGCTGCCGCGGCCGCGAGTTCGCCGGGGCCCTCCACGACCCGCATCCCCTTGCCGCCGCCGCCCGCCGAGGGCTTGATCAGCAGCGGGTAGCCCACGTCGGCGGCGGCCCGCTCCAGCGCGGTGTCGTCCATCGGTCGGCCGGGCTCCTCGGCGAACCCGGGCAGCAGCGGCACCCCGGCCGCGGCGACCTCCCGCTTGGCGCGGATCTTGTCGCCCATGGCCTCGATCGCCTCGGGCGGCGGACCGATGAACACCAGCCCCGCCTCGGCGCAGAGCCGGGCGAACGCGGCGTTCTCGGCGAGGAACCCGTAGCCGGGGTGGACCATGCGGGCGCCGGCCGCCTGGGCGGCGGCGACGATCGCCGGGGCGTTGAGGTAGCTGTCGGACAGCGCGGCGCCCCCCACGCACACGGCCGTGTCGGCGGCGCGCACGTGCCGGGCGCCGGCGTCGGCGGTGCTGTGCACGGCGACCGTGCGCAGGCCCATGCGGCGCAGCGTGCGGATGATCCGCACCGCGATCTCGCCGCGGTTGGCCACGAGCACGGTCGTGGCGGTGGCGCCGGGCGCGCCGGGGCCCGCGGCGGCCGTGCCCGAGGGCGCCGGGGGCGCGGTGGTGGCGGATTCAGCGGTGGTCATCGTCGCACCTCACATCCGGAAGACGCCGTAGCCCACGGGCTCCAGCGGGGCGTATCGGGCGGCCTCCAGGCCCAGGGCCAGCACGGTCCGGGTGTCGGCGGGGTCGATCACGCCGTCGTCCCAGAGCCGGGCCGTGGAGTAGTAGGGGGCGCCCTGGCGTTCGTACTGGTCGCGGATGGGGGCCTTGAACTCCTCCTCGGCCTCGGCGGGCCAGTCCTCGCCGCGCGCGGCCTTCTGGTCGCGCCGCACCGTGGCCAGCACCGACGCCGCCTGCTCGCCGCCCATCACCGAGATCCGCGCGTTGGGCCACATCCACAGGAACCGCGGCGAATAGGCCCGGCCGCACATGCTGTAGTTGCCGGCGCCGAAGGACCCGCCGATCACCACGGTGAACTTGGGCACCCGCGCGCACGCCACCGCCGTGACCATCTTCGCGCCGTGCTTGGCGATCCCGCCGGCCTCGTAGTCGCGGCCCACCATGAACCCCGAGATGTTCTGCAGGAACACCAGCGGGATGCCGCGCCGGTCGCACAGTTCGATGAAGTGGGCGCCTTTCAGCGCCGACTCCCCGAAGAGGATCCCGTTGTTGGCCACGATCCCCACCGGGTGCCCGTGGACGCGGGCGAACCCGGTGACCAGGGTGGTGCCGTACTCCGCCTTGAACTCGGCGAACTCGCTGGCGTCGACGACGCGGCCGATGACCTCGCGCACGTCGTAGGGGGTGCGGGTGTCGGTGGGCACCACCCCGTACAGCTCGGCCGGGTCCAGCGCCGGGGGCCGGGGCTCGGCGCGCTCCCACGCGGGCTCGCCGCGCGGGCCGAAGGTCCCCGCGATCTGGCGCACGATCGCCAGGGCGTGCGCGTCGTCGTCGGCCAGGTGGTCGGCCACCCCCGACACCCGCGCGTGCACGTCGCCGCCGCCCAGCTCCTCGGCCGTGACGACCTCGCCGGTGGCGGCCTTCACCAGCGGCGGTCCGCCCAGGAAGATCGTGCCCTGCTCGCGCACGATCACCGCCTCGTCGCTCATGGCCGGGACATAGGCGCCGCCGGCGGTGCAGGAGCCCAGCACGGCCGCCACCTGCGGGATGCCCAGCCGCGACATCGTCGCCTGGTTGTAGAAGATCCGCCCGAAGTGCTCGCGGTCGGGGAACACCTCGTCCTGCATCGGCAGGAACGCGCCGCCGGAGTCGGCCAGGTAGACGCACGGCAGCCGGTTGTGCAGCGCGACCTCCTGGGCGCGCAGATGCTTCTTCACCGTCATCGGGTAGTAGCTGCCGCCCTTGACCGTGGCGTCGTTGGCGACCACCACGACCTCGCGTCCGGCCACCCGCCCGATGCCGGTGATGATCCCGGCGGCCGGGGCGTCCTGGCCGTCGTCGCCGTAGAGCCCGTAGGCGGCCAGGGGCGAGAGCTCCAGGAACGGGGACCCGGGGTCCAGCAGCGCGTCCACCCGGTCGCGCGGCAGCAGCTTGCCGCGTTCGGTGTGGCGGATGCGGGTCTTCTCGGGCCCGCCCAGCGCCGCGGTCTCCAGCCGGAGGCGCAGCTCGGCGGCCAGCGCCCGGTTGGCCTCGGCATTGCGGGCGAAGGCGGGGCCGTCGGTGTCGACGGCCGAGGTGAGCACCGGTGCCGCGCGCATGGTTCGCCTCCGCTGTTAATGACCGTTAACATCGGCGATGTTAGTGACCGTTAACGTAGGTGTCCAGTGTCACACCGCGCCGATCCCGGGCGGGGCCCCGTTCGCGGTCGGCCGCCCCGTCCGGGGGCCGAGGAGGGAGGTGTCCGCCATGGCCCAGCGCCCCGCGGGCGCGCGCCGCGGCGAGATCCTGCGCGCCGCCGCCGTCCTCTTCGCCGAGCGCGGGTTCCACGGGGTCACCATCGACGACCTGGGCCGGGCCGTGGGCACCACCGGCCCCGCCCTCTACCGGCACTTCCCCGGCAAGGAGGCGCTGCTGGCGGCCATGCTGATCGACGTCAGCGAGCGCCTGGCCGCCGACGCCCGCGCCCGCGCCGACGCAGCGCCCGGTCCCCGCGAGGCGCTGCGCGCCATGCTGCGCGGCCACATCGACTTCGCCCTCACCGAACCCGCGCTGATCACCGTGCACGACCGCGAACTGGGCAACGTCCCCGAGCCCGAGCGCCGCCGCATCCGCCGCCTCCAGCGCGGCTACGTCGAGCAGTGGGTCGAGGTCCTGTCCCGCCTGCGCCCCGGCGCCGGCGCCCCCGTCCTGCGCGCGGCCGTGCACGCCGTGTTCGGCCTGCTCAACTCCACCCCGCACAGCGCGGGCGAACTCCCGCCCGAGCGCATGGGTGCGCTGCTGCTGGAGATGGCCGGCGCCGCGCTGCTCGCCGAGGGCTGAGGGCGCCCCGCCGCGGCGCCCCGCCGCGCACCGCTCCCGGCGCCGGGAGCGGCGTGTCGGCGCAGGCCCCGCCGCGCCGCGCCGACGTTTGACCGCACCCGCCTCGGGCAGCCCTGCACCAGACGGACAGTTGCGCCCGCCGGCGCCCCGCACCCGCGGGACGGGCGGGCCGTCGTAGACGTCGATAAGGAGTGAAGCGACGATGGCACGGCCTCGCATTGTGGTGATCGGCGCGGGCTTCGCGGGCCTGCACGCGCTGCGCCGACTGGAGAAGCGCGTCCCCAAGCAGGCGGCCGACATCGTGCTCATCGCGCCCAACGACTACATGCTCTACAGCCCCCTGCTGCCCCAGGTGGCCTCCGGCCTGCTCACCCCCCAGTCGGTCGCGGTCTCCCTGCACCGCAGCCTGCGCCGCACCCGCATGGTGCCCGGCTCGGCGATCGGCATCGACGCCGACGCCGAGGCCGTGCTGGTCCGCAAGATCTCCGACGAGCTGACCGTGGAGCGCTACGACCGGCTCATCCTGGCCCCCGGCAGCCTCACCCGGGTCTTCGACATCCCCGGCCTGACCGAGTACGCCTACGGCAACAAGAACCTCGCCGAGGCGACCGTGCTGCGCGACCACGTGCTGGCCCAGTTGGAGCTGGCCAACGCCACCTCCGACCCGGTCGAGCGCGAGGAGCGCTGCCGCTTCATCGTGGTGGGCGGCGGCTACACCGGCGTCGAGACCGCCGCGTCGCTGCGCCGCCTCACCGACGAGGCCGCGCGGCTCTACCCCTCGCTGGGCGCCGCGATCTCCTGGCACCTCGTGGACATCGCCCCCCGCCTGCTGCCCGAACTGGGCCCCAAGCTCGGCGAGAACGCCCTGGACCTGCTGCGCCGCATGGGCGTGGAGGTCAAGCTGGAGGTGTCGGTCAAGGAGGTCACCGAGCACAAGGTCGCCCTCACCGACGGCCGGGTGCTGCCCTGCCGCACGCTGATCTGGACGGCGGGGACCTCGCCGAGCCCTCTCATGGAGTCGGTGGGCACCGAGACCAACCGCGGCAAGCTCGTGGTCGGCTCCGACCTCGCGGTGCCCGACCGGCCCGAGATCTTCGCGATCGGCGACGCCGCGGCCGTGCCCGACCTCAGCAAGGAGGACTCCTCGGCCATCTGCCCGCCCACCGCGCAGTACGCCGAGCGGCAGGGCGTGGTGGCCGCCGACAACGTGGTGGCCTCGCTGACGCGGCGGGCCCTGCGCCCCTTCGAGCACAAGGACCTGGGCCTGGTGGTCGACCTCGGCGGCAACGACGCGGTGGCGCGCCCTCTGGGCTACGACCTCTCCGGCCTGCCCGCCTTCGCCGTGACCCGCGGCTACCACCTGTACTCGCTGCCCTCCAACCCCGCGCGCGCCCGCGTGGCTGCCAACTGGATGATCCGGGCGCTGACCGGCGGCGAGGTCTCGCGGCTGGGCTTCCACCAGGGCAAGCCCTCGACGTTCGTGGACCTTGAGGCGGCCCACTACCTCAACCCCGAGGACTCCCGCAAGGAGAGCGCCCGGCTGCTGGACAACGCCGCGGCCCGCGCCGGCTCCTAGGGCCGGGGCAGGAGCCGGGGAGCAGCGGACAACGAAGGGGGCGGGGGCGCACCGCGCGGTGCGCCCCCGCCCCCTCCCGCGCTTCGCGGGCGGCTGTTCAGCGGACGATCTCGTAGCCGGCCTCGTCGACGGCGGCGTCGAGCTGCTCGTCGCTCAGCGGGGTCTCGCTCTCGACGTGGACCCGGCCGCTGGCCAGGTCGACGTCGACGGTGGTCACACCGGGCAGCGCCGAGACCTCCTCGGTGACCGCCTTGACGCAGTGCTCGCAGGTCATGCCCTTGACGGTGACAGTGGTGCCGGCCATGATCGGCCCCTTCCTACGCGGACGTGGTGGGAGTGGGGCGGGGTCAGGAGCGCACCAGCCGGGCGATCGCCTCGGACGCCTCGCGCACCTTCTCGTCGGCCTCCTCGCCGCCGTGGGCGACGGCGTGGCCCACGCAGTGCTTGAGGTGCTCGTCCAGCATCGACAGCGCGAACGACCGCAGCGCCTTGTTGACCGCGGCCGTCTGGGTCAGGATGTCGATGCAGTAGGCGTCGTCCTCGACCATCCTCTGGAGCCCGCGCACCTGGCCCTCGATCCGGCGGAGCCGGTTGAGGTGGCTCTGCTTGTTGTCGTGGTAGCCGTAGGTGGCCATCTGGGTGCTCCCCTGGGTTTCCCGCTCTCCAGCCATGAGAATATACCCCCTTCGGGTATAGAAGCGTCGTATGCCCCTGCGGCATTCCCGAGGAACGGCGCACCGTCCGGCCAAGGCACCGGGAAGCGCTGCCTACCAGTATGGCCGCCCGGGTGGACCAACCGGTGATCTTGGGACAAGCCGGGCCGGGCGGCGTGCCCGGCCCGAGGGCGGGGACACCCCCCGGCGGTGTCGGCCCCCGCCGGCTCGGCCGGCCTCACCGGCGCCGGGCGCGCAGCCCCACCCGCTTCAGCTCCAGGTCGGCCAGCTTGGCGATGGCGGCGCGGTCCCCCGCCCGCCAGGCCCCCACGGGGTCGGGGTGGACGGCGGTCAGCAGCCGCGGCCGCGCCGAGGCCATCGCCCGCAGCGCCAGCAGCGAGGCGCCGGCCTCGTCGGGCAGCGAGCGCAGCGCCGCCGCCCCGCTTGCGCGGCGGATCCAGCGGGCCCGCGTCATCGCCCACAGCAGCAGGGCGAACAGGACCGGCATGGCGGCCGTGAGCAGCGGCAGCACCAGTGCCACCAGGCCCATGGTCTCCTGGAAGCCCCGGCCCGCCTCGCTCAGCGCGCCTCCCGCCTCGCCCACGCTGGTGAACGGCGCGGCCAGGCTGTCGCCGGCGAGCGGGACCTCGCGCACCCGCTCGGCGGCGTCGGCCATGTTCTCCGCGAACCCCTCGCCCGCCGACTCCATCAGCTCGCCCGGCACGGCCAGGGCGCTCAGCGTGTCGTGCAGGGCCAGGCCCGCCCACACCCACGCGGCGATCCAGGCCGCGGTCGCCGTGTCGGCGCACAGTTGGAGGAGGAAGCGCAGCGGGCGGTCGGCGTAGATAGTCATGGCGTCTCCAGCCGGTAATAGGGGGCGTCCGGAGCATTCGGGGCGAACCGGGGGAGTCCGGCGGTCTCCCCGACCATGCAGTCCCCGGCACGGCGGCGCTTAGACCTCGCCGCCGGGAATTCCTACCACGGGGGCCCACGAGCGGCGGCGTTGCGGCGTGCGCCCTGCGGACAGTGCTTGCGATCGCGGCGGCGCCCGCCCACGATTGATCACATGAGCGACTCCAAGAGCCAGGAGAACACCATCCTCAGCCGGATCAAGGATCTGGTCACCGAGGAACGCGACCTCCGCGAGCAGAGCGAGCACCGCCTCACGCCCGAGGAGCGGCAGCGCATGCGCGCCCTGGAGCAGGAGTTGGACCAGTGCTGGGACCTCCTGCGCCAGCGCCGCGCCCGTGAGGAGTTCGGCGAGAACCCCGACGAAGCCGGCGTCCGCCCCAAGAGCGAGGTCGAGGGCTACCGGCAGTAGGCGCCCGCACCGGGCGTGGTCTGGGCGCCGGGGCCGCCCGCGCCGAGGCGGGACCTCGGTGCGGGCAGGGTGCGGCCGGGAGCGGGCGGCGCACCGCGGGCCACCGCGTCGGTGGCAATCGCCGAGGTGCAATCCCGGAACCTCCGCGCCGTTCGGCGCGTCTCACTCCCCAAACGCATGCCGCCGCCCCGGGCGGGCAGTGCCCGTCCGGGGCGGCGGCGCCCGGAGCACACGAGACGATCGGGTCGCCCCTCGATGCTGGAAGTACTCACCGGTACCGGACTCGCTTCGGCGGCCGGGCTGAACGCCTACGTGCCGCTGCTGACCGTGGGCCTGATCGCCCGCTACACCGACCTGCTGCCGCTGGGGCCCGGATGGCAGTGGCTGGAGCACCCGGCCGTCCTGGTGATCCTGGGCGTGCTGCTGGCCCTTGAGGTCACCGCCGACAAGATCCCGGCCGTCGACAGCGTCAACGACGTCGTCCAGACCTTCGTGCGCCCCACCTCGGGCGGCATCACCTTCGGCGCCGGGGCCTCGGCCGTCACCACCGGCGACCTCGCGGCCTGGACCAGCGACGCCGCCGCCGGCGAGGGGGGAGGGTCGTGGTGGCCGATCCTCGCCGGAGTGCTGATCGCGCTCGTCTTCCACGTGCTCAAGTCCGCCGCCCGCCCCGTCCTCAACGCCGTGACCTTCGGCGCGGGCGGCCCCGTGGTCAGCACCTTCGAGGACATCGCCAGCGTGGCGACCTCCGTGCTCGCCGTGGTCGTGCCCCTGCTCATCCTGGTGGCCGTGCCGCTGCTGGCGCTCATCGGGGTGTGGGCCTGGCGCCGCCGGCGCCGCCGCAAGGCCGAGCACCGCGGCACCGCCGTGCCGGGCTGCCCCTAGCCGGCGGTACGCCGCAGGGGCGGGCGCGGGCTGGGCGCCCGCGGCTCCGTCCCCTACAGTGCACAGAGTGGTAGAAAACGAGCTTCCCCACCTCAGCGGCATCACGCACATCGTCTGGGACTGGAACGGCACCCTCCTCAACGACAACCACGCCAACCTCGCCGGGCTGAACGGGGTGTGCGCGGCCTTCGGCCGCGATCCCGTCGAACTCGACTACTGGCGGTCGTGCTTCCGGCGGCCCCTGATCGCCTGCTACGAGGACCTGCTCGGCCGGCCGCTCACCGGCGCGGAGTGGGCGCGCATCAACGAGATCTACGACAGCCACTACCGCACCGCCCTGCCGGCCTGCCGCCTGGCCGACGGCGCGCCGGAGATGCTGGTGGACTGGACGCGCGCCGGGGGCTCGCAGTCGCTGCTGTCCATGGCAGGGCACGACGCGCTGGTGCCCCTCATCGAGGAGCGCGGCCTCACCGGCCACTTCCTGCGCGTGGACGGCCGCCGCTACGACACGGCCGAGGACTCCAAGGCCGAGCACCTGGCCGCCCACCTGGAGGCGCTCGGGGTGGACGACCCCGCCACGGTGGTCCTCATCGGCGACATCGACGACGACGGCCGCGCGGCCGCCGCGGTCGGCGCCAACGCGCTGCTGGTGGCCAGCGGCATGATGAGCCGCGAACGCCTGGCGGCCACCGGCCACCCCGTGGTCGACAGCCCCCGGGCCGCCATGGAACTGCTGCGCCGCTGACCGCGTGCGAACGCCGCCGGCGCGCCCCCGCCCGGCCCCGCACGCGAATGAGGGGCGGTGCCCGAAGGCGCCACCCCTCATTGGTTCCCGCTCGGCCGGAGCGCGAAGGTCAGCCGAGCTGGACCTTGCGCGCGTCCTCGAAGCGCTGCTGGACGTCGGCCCAGTTGACGACGTTCCAGAACGCCTTGACGTAGTCCGCCTTGACGTTCTTGTACTGCAGGTAGAAGGCGTGCTCCCACATGTCGAGCATCAGCAGCGGGTAGGAGCCCGCGGCGAGGTTGCCCTGGTGGTCGTAGAGCTGCTCGATGATGAGGCGCTGACCCAGGATGTCCCAGGCGAGGATGGCCCAGCCGGACCCCTGGACGCCGGTGGCCACGGCGCTGAAGTGCGCGCGGAAGGCGTCGAAGGAGCCGAACTGGTCGTCGATCGCCGCGCCCAGCTCACCCTCGGGCTTGTCGCCGCCGTCCGGCGACAGGTTCGGCCAGAAGACGGAGTGGTTGACGTGCCCCGCCAGGTTGAACGCCAGGTTCTTCTGGTGCAGGTTGACCGTGCTCAGGTCGTTCTTCTCGCGAGCCTCGGCCAGCTTCTCCAGAGCGGTGTTGGCGCCCGAGACGTACGTGGCGTGGTGCTTGTCGTGGTGCAGCTCCATGATCTGACCGGAGATCCACGGCTCCAGCGCTGCGTAGTCGTAGGGAAGCTCCGGCAGCGAGTACGGCGCAGGCATGTTCTTAGGCACCTTCCTGACGCGATTCCAGTGTTTATCGGGCGACCCTTGATCGCTGGTACAGAAGCTATCAGCAGCCGTGCGGGCCCGGCCGTATAGCCCTTCTGACAGGCGGGGTCGGGAATAATCCGGGCGGCGTGCCCATGTGCCGCCCGTGCCGCCGCGGCGGGGCGCCCCCTGCCGTCAGGAGTTCTCGGTGGGGTTCTCCAGCTGGAAGAAGTTGCTGGGCTGCCCGTCCTTTTTGTGCTCCTGGTAGATGAAGTTCAGCCCGCGCTCGTCGAACGCCTCGAACCACTCGTCCCAGTCGATGTGCCGGAGCTTCTCACCGGAGTAGCCGGGGAAGTCGAACAGCAGCCGTCCGGGGCGGCCGTCGTACTCGCTTCCGGGGACGGTCGCCGGCCGGGCGTCGCGCTCCTCGGCCCACTGGCGGATGACGTCGTGGTTGGTGGTGACCAGGCTCTTGCCCGGACGCTCCTCGTGCTGGTCCGGGGAGTCGATCTGCTGCTGGTAGCGGTGCTCGCCTTCGACCGGCCGGTTCTCGGACATCGGTGTGCCCCCTCCTGTCTGCTCGGACGGGGGCCCACTGCCCAGGCGCGCGGGGGCCGAACCCCCGCGCGGCGGCGTGCGGGGGCCCGGCCGCCCGGGCTAGCCGGCGCGCTCGAAGCCGGAGCCGTTCCAGGTCGTGCGGGCGCAGGCCACGCCCCAGGCCCCCTTGCGCTTGAGGATGTCGTAGATGTGCATGCGGTCGATCCGGGGCGAGACGCCGTACCCCGAGGGCCAGGTGATGGCCCAGTCCATGTCCAGGTCCACCAGCAGCTCAAGCAGCCGCGCGATGGTGGGGTCGTCCAGCCGCTCGAACGCCTCGTCCAGCAGCACCATGCGCAGCGGGCCGTCGGCCTCGGTCTGCAGCGCGTCGTAGAAGGCCGCGCTGGCCGCGAACAGGGTCACATAGGACACCAGGCGGGTCTCGCCCGAGGACAGCTGGCGGACGCGGCGGTCGCGCGGCCGGCCGTCGGGGCCGGTGTCGTGGATGCGGACCCGGTAGGCGTACCACTGGCGGTAGTCCAGGGCGCCGGCCAGCACCTCGGCGTAGCCGGTGCTGCTGCCCTGCTCGCGGGTGGCGCGGATGCGGTCCATGAGCGCGCGGCGCAGCCGGTCGTTCTCCTCGGGGGTGCGCTGCGCCACCGACTTCTTGGCCAGCGCGAACGCCGACCGCTCGGCCGGGTCCAGGTGCGGTGCGGGCTCCCACGACAGCTCCACCCGCACGCCCTGGCTGGAGTGGGCGCCTTCGAGGACGGTGTTCATACGCCGGGTCAGCGCCTCGGCCGCGCCGATCTGGCGGTGCAGCTCCTCGGCGATGTCGCCCAGCAGGTACTCCTCGAAGATGCCCTCCTCGCGTTCGGTGAGGTTGTCCTCGGCCTGGGCGAGCCGGGCGGCCGTGGCGCGCGCGGTGGCCGCCACCGGGGCGGTTCCGGCCTCGTCGCTGACGGTCACGGTGAGGATGCCGTGGTCGCGGTCGGCCTGCACGTCGTGGGTTCCGGCGAGCGCGGCCTGGAGGGTCTGGATGCGGCCGATGAGGTCGCGCTCCAGCGCCGCGGGGTCGCCGGCGGCGCGCCGGGCGGCCGCCGACCGCCCGCCCGGCTCCGCGCCCGCTGCCGGATCGCCGGAGCCGGTGTCGTCGGCGAGGGCGCGGGCCAGGGCGGCGCGCAGGTCGGCGCGCTCGAACGGCGGCTCGACCTGGCCGGTGGCGGCCTCCCACACGCCGCTCACGCCGGCGGCGTCGGTCAGGGCGTCCTCGGCGTCGGCGACCTTGGCGCGGGCGTCGGCCACCTGAAGGTCCACGGCCGCCACCCGGGCCTCGGCGTCGGCCAGCGCCTTGATGGCGGCCTCGACCTCGCCCTGGGCCTTGGGCGCCTGGGCGCGCAGGCGCTGCCGCTCCTCCTGTAACGCGCTGATCTCGGCGCTGACCTGTTCGGCGTCGCGGCCCAGGCTGGCACGCAGGGTGGCCAGGACGGCGTGCGCCTCGGCGTAGGCGCGGTGGGTCTCGGCGGCGTCGGACTCGGCCTTGGCGCGGGACTCGGCGGTGCGGGCGTGGTCGGCCTGGGCCGCGGCCACCGAACGCAGGGCCTCGGGGTAGTCGCGCTCCAGCAGGGCGCCGGTGGAGGCCAGCAGGTCGGCGGCGCGGCGGGCGTGGTCGGACAGGTCGCGCAGCTCGCCCAGGCCCGAGGCCACGCCGAGGTCGGCGCAGGCGCGCTGGTGCTCGGCGCGCTCGGCCCCGGCGCGGGCGCGGGCCCGCGCGTGCTCGGCCTCGGCGCGCTCGGCGTCGGAGGCGGCCCGGCGGGCGGCGGAGCGGCGGGTCTGGGTCTCGATCCGGCCGCGCAGGACCTCGCCGATGTCGGGGAAGGACTCCAGGCAGGTGTTCCAGGCGGCCTCCTGCCGCTGGGCCTGGGCCAGCGCGGCGCGGAGGTCGGCGCGCTCGGAGTCGACCCGGGCGAGGTCGTGGTCGACCTCCGCGAGCCGGCGGCGCCGGGCCTGCTCGCGGGCGCCCGCGCCGATCAGCTCGGCCGCGGCCTTGCGGTGGCGTCCGCGCAGCACCCCGGCCCGCCACCACCCGTCGAGCGAGAACGCGAGGTCGGCCCCGGAGCGGCCGCCGGGCGCGGGGGCACCGCCGCCGGCGGCGGGGGAGGCGGAACGCGGGGCGGCGACCGGGGTGGCCGCGCGGTCCTGGGGCGCGGTCGCGCCCGGCGCTGCGGTCGCGCCCGGGGCGGCGGGTGTGCCGCCGGAATCCGCGGCGGAGGGGTGTGCGCGGTCGGCCGCGGCCTGGGCCGCACCGGGGGCGCCGGACGCGGCGGGTTCGGCGGCCAGCAGGGGGACGGAGCGCAGGATCGCCGCGACCGCGTCGTCGGAGACGGGGGTGTCGGCGGCGGCGGGACGCAGCACGTCGGCCAGCGACGGGCCCGCGCACGGCGGGCCGGGGACGGCCCAGGTGTCGTCGCCGGTGTCGGCGGCCTCGCCGAAGGCGCCGTCGGCCCGTACCCAGGCGTTGAGCAGTCCGGCGGCCTCCAGCGCGGCCTCCAGGGCGGCCTGGGCGTCGGCGGGGGTGCCGGGGCGGAAGTCGACCAGCCGGTGGAAGGGGGCGCCGTCGGAGGGGGCGCGCTTGGCGGTGGTGAGCGGCGGCGCCGGGGGCTCGACCTCGGCGGTCGCGCCGAGCCGGTCGCGTTCGGCCGCCAACCGCACCCGTTCGGCCTCGGCCTGCGCCAGTCGCTGCTCGGCCTGGAGCACCGCGTGCTGGGCGGCGCGCACGCGCGGCTGCAGGGCGGCGCGGATGTCGCGGTGGGTGCCGCGGAAGCCCTCGGGGTCGGTGGCCACCGCGTCGGCCTCGGGCACGGGCAAAAGCTCGTCGGCGCCGGGGCGGTCGTCGGCGGGCAGCGCCTGGTCGTGCCAGCGGCGCACGGAGTCGGCCCACTCCCGGGCCAGTTCGTGCAGCCGCTCCTCGCTCTCCCGCGCGCGCCGGCCGGCCTCGGCCGCGTCCTCGGCGGCCTGGGCGGCGCGTTCGCCCAGCCGCTCGATGCGGGCGTCCTCCTCGGCGAGGCGCTCGGCCTCGCCGCGCAGGGCGGCCAGCTCCGGCGCCCGCTGCGCGGCGGCCGCCGCGGCCGCCGCCACGCGGTCGCGCGCCTGGGCGGCGGCCTGTTCCAGCGCCGCGGTGTCGATGGCGGGCGCGGACTCGCGCTCGACGTCCTCGGGGCGGGCGCCGGGTTCGGGGGAGCGCAGGACGCGCGCGGTGGCGCGGGTGCGCTCCAGGGCGGGGCGGAGGTCGGGCAGCGGGCCCAGCGCCGAGCGCAGCCCGATCCCGGCCAGCGCCTCGCGCGCCTCGGCCGCGCGGGAGGCGGCGGCGTCGCCGAGCCGCACCGCCAGCGCGGCCGCCCGCTCGACGGCGCCGATGGACTGGTCCTCGGCCGCGCGCAGCCCCTCGGCGTTGTCCAGCGCCGCCACCACGTGGCGGCGCTGGGAGGCGACGGTGGCCGCCTTGTCCTCAAGGTCGCCCAGGGCGCTGTAGGCGGGGGACGCCTTGAGGGCGTCGAGTTCGGTCTGGACGGCCTCGGCGCGCTCGGTCACGGCGTCGCGCTCGGCCTCGGCCGCGCGCAGCGCGTCCTCGGCCGCCGCGCGCTCCTTGTCGCGCCTGGCCCGGCGGGCGGCCGCGCGGTCGACCTCGGCCTCGGCCTTGCCGAGCGCGGCGGCGCGGTCGGCGAGCACGCCCAGAGCGTAGCCGCGGTAGCCGGTGAGGAAGCCGCCCAAGGCGGAGTCGGCCTGGCGCAGCCGGGCGACGTTGCGGCGCACGCCCTCAAGGTTGTCCAGGCCGGTGGCGGTGCGGGAGATGACGTCGGGGTCGACCGGCGGCAGGGCGTCGGAGAGCAGCTGCTCCAGCTGGCCCTGGAGGACCTTGAGGCCGATGTCGGGGTTGCGCAGGGTGCGCTGGAGGTGGAGGAGGTCGGTGTAGCGGCTGCCGCCGCTGATGCCGTAGACGGCGGCGGCCACCCGCTGCTGGAACGCCTCCTGGCCGCTGACCACGGCGTCGTCGCCGACGCGTTCGCGCAGCCGGGCCTGGCCGATGGGGCGCTCCTGCTCCATCAGCGCGAAGTCCTTGTTGACCCGCAGCGGGGTGATGAACCGCCAGGAGTCGCTGACCTGGCGGCCCGCGGCGCTGGCCTTGACGCCGACACCGCAGGTGAGGAACGACTCGGTGCCGTCGGCCAGCACGCGGCGCAGCTCGATCCAGCCGTAGCCGACGCGGACGGTGCCTTCGGTGTAGTCGTCGAGCATCAGCCGGCTCATGCTGACGGTGTCGAAGCCCTTGGAGCCCATGTTGCGGAGGTCGCCGTCGAGGCAGAGGGGCAGCAGGAGTTCGAGGGTGCGGGACTTCCCGGAGCCGTTGGTGCCCTTGAAGATGACCCGGCCGCCGGAGAGGTCGAACTCCTCGTCGCGGTACTGCCAGATGTTGACCACACCGCCCCGGTGCAGCCGCCACCGCTCGCGCGGTGCCCCGGGGGCGCGCGCCGCGCGCTCGCCGCCGGCAAGTTCCGGGGTCGGTACCTCGGGGAGAGACATGGCTGCGGTTCACTCCGATCGATCGTGGTCGTGACAGGGGACGGCGGGCGGGACGGTGCGGCGCCCGGGTGCCGCGCGGATTGGCCCCGCGGCGTGTGGCGTCCGGGTGCGGCGGCCGTGCGCGGCACCCGGCCCGGTACCGACCGGGCCGGGTGCGGATCAGCGGTGCTCACCGCCTGCCTTTTTCCAGTTTCGCGGTGCCCGCCCGCCCCCGCGACCCGGTTGCGGCGGCTGTGGAAAACCCGGGCGCGCACCGCCGGGCGGGTGTGCGGCCGTGAGCGTTCGGTCCGGCCGGGCGGGGCCGCGGACGGCCGCCGGTGGCGATTCGGCGGGACGGTAGGGCGGAGGAACCCATGCCGCGAGCCCCTCCGACGTCCCAGTCTCGGTGCGGCTGCCCCGCCGCGCGAGCGGTTCCGCGGGGCTGTGGACGGCGTGCTGCCCCCGCGGGCACCGCCCGGTGCCTACGCCGGCGCGGACGGTCCCCGCCGTGCCCCGGCACCGCCCCAGGCCGACCGGTCCGCGGGGACGGACCTGCGGGGCCGACGGGGACCGCCGGCCCGCACCCTGCGGGCTCGCGTGCGCCGTCCACGTCCTGGCGCCCACGTCGGTCGCCGTCGCGGCCGCGACCGCCGGCGGCAGAAGGGGAGCGGCGCGGGGGCGCGGTCCATGGAGTGTCGCCGCCCGCCCGTGGCGAGCGGCGCACGCGCGGGCGCCTCCCGTGATGCGCGTGGCGCCCTCCGGGCGCCGGGGAGGGGCCGGTTCCGCTCTCGTGCGGCCGAGCAGCCGGCCAGGGCGGTCCCCGCCCCGGCCGTTCCCGGCGGGCGGGGCTCCGCCGAGTGTGCCCGCCGGGGGATCGGAGGCCACGGCGGGAACGGCGGCGGGGCGCCGCGCGGTAAGGCGAGCATCCACTGACCGCGCCCTAGAGGCCGAACAGGGCGTCCTGGCCCGCGCCGGGGCGGGGCGCCGCGCGGTCGGCGGCACCGGTGCGGTCGTCACCGGCCGTGTCGCCGACGTCGGCCCCCTCACCCGCCGGTGCGTCGGGGACCGGGCGGTACCGCGCCGCCGCCGGGTTCAGCTCCGCCAGGCCCCCCGGGCGCACCCGGGCCAGCCCCGCCTGCGCCAGCGCCTGGGCGACCGACTCGGCGAGGCGGCCGGGGTCGCGCACCGCCTCGCGCGACCAGGCGCGGGGGTAGCGCTCGGCGATGTCGGCCACGACCGCGCGCAGCCGGCCCGGCTCGACCGCGATCCACCCGTCCTCGCCGCCGGCCGGCCCGCCCGCGGCCGCCTCGGCGCGCTCGGCCGCGCCGCCGCCCGAGGAGTCCGGCCGGGGCGCGGACGCGGTCCCCGGTTCGGCCGGGTCCGCCGCCGGGTCCGCCAGCAGTTCGGCCGCCGCCAGCAGGGCGATGCGCGCCACCGTGCCCGTCCCCGGGAACACGCGGTCGGTCAGGTAGCCCTCCGGGTCGACCGCCAGCACGCCCTCGGCGCGGACCTCCATCCGCAGGCCCGTCAGCTCCTCCAGCAGGTGGGCCTCGGAGCGGAGGTGCGCGCGCAGCCACTCGCGCTGCGCCTTGGGCAGCGCGGCCAGCAGCACCACCGGGTCCTCCACCAGGCGGCGGCGCACCGCGTGCCGCTCGTCGGCGGCCGCACCCGGCGCGCCGTCCGCGGCGGGGGCCTCGGCCGCGCCCGCGAGCGCCTGCGGCGAGGCGTGGCGCCTCAGCGGCGCCGCCACCAGGTGCCCCAGCAGTTCGGCGTTGACGGTCAGCAGCGCCTCGCGGTCGGCGTCCTCGGCCCACGGCGACACGCTGCCGTCGGTCTCGGCCAGCACGCCCAGATCGACCAGGTGGCGCAGCGCCGCGGCCAGCGCCCGCCGGTCGACGATGCCCGTGCCCAGCTCCAGCCCGGCCTCGGCCCCTGCCGCGCGCACCTCGGCCACCAGCGACGACAGCAGCAGCTGCCCGCCGCCCCCGGTGAGTACCGCCAGCACCAGCGCCAGGTAGGCGTAGGCGCGCGGGGTGAACGCCGCGCCGTTGGGCTTGTGGGCCCCGCGCACGCCGTCGGGGGTGCGGCCGGTCTTGTACAGCCGCGCGAACCCCGGCTCCACGACCAGCCGGTAGCCCAGGTAGGCCGCGAACAGGGTCTGCAGCCGGTCGGCGTAGCGCCGCACCGCCGGCAGGGTCTCGCCGTCGGGCCCCTCGGCGCGCAGCAGCGGCCGCCGCAGCAGCACCCGCACGCAGCGCCGCACCTGCGCCGCCTCGATCGCGTCCAGGCCCTCGAACGCCGCCGGCTCGCCGCCCGCCAGCGGGTCGCGCCGGGTGATCCCGGTGCCGCTCACGGCGCGCCCCCCGCCGGCGGCAGCAGCGGGTCATCGACCCGCAGCCGGACCTCCACCCCGTGCAGCTCCAGGTCGCCCAGCACCGAGCCGATGCGGGTGACCCGGCCGGCGGGCCGCGGCTCCAGTTCCACGGTCAGGCCGGTGACCGCGTCGGCGGCCGTGCCCCGGTCGGCGGGGCCGTCGCGGGTGGCCCCCGCCAGGGTCAGCAGCTCGCACAGCACCTCCAGGGCGTCGCCGGACAGCCGCGCGCCCGCCAGGTCGGTCCCGGCCGCCGACAGCTCGCCCACCGCCGCCGCGCGGCGGCGGTGGCGGCGGTCCTCCTCCTCCAGCAGCGCGGCGCGGCCCAGCGGGTCGTCGCTCACCCGCGGCACCTGCCCGCCGGGCGCGCGCTCGCCGCGGCTGCGCACGTTGACCTCGACGTCCACGCGCCGGCCCCGCGCCCACGTGCGGGCGGGGTCGGGGGAGTCGTCCTCGGGCGCCAGCGCCAGGTGCCGCGCCGAGAACAGGCCGAACGCCGCCGCGTAGAGGTCGTGGGCGGCCTCGGGCTCGGCGGAGTCGAACCAGGCGGCCAGCCGCAGCAGGTCGCGGCGCCGCCCGGGGTCGACCCCGCCCGCGCCGGTGACCCGTTTGACGTTGGCGAACAGGGCGGTGATGGCGCGGCTGGTGGCCTCGCGCAGCGCGTCGACCTCGGAGGGCCGGCCGGGCAGCCCGATGAACCAGCCGGTCAGGCCGTCCCAGTCGGCGTCGCGGCGGCCCGGGGCGCGCTCCATCAGCTCCATCTGGCCCAGGCGGGCCGGCCGCGGCGCCAGGTCGTCGCCGGGTCCGGCGCCCAGGTGGCCCAGCAGTTCGGCGCGGCGGCGGTTGAGGGCGCCCAGGCGCACCACGATCGGCTCGGAGTGGCGCAGCACGTCCTTGGCGATCAGCTCCACGTACTCCAGCAGCATGTGCTTGAAGCCGGTCATCTCGGCGGGGGCGAGGTCGTAGCGGGCGATCACCGAGCCGAGGTAGGCGTAGAAGTCGCGCACGGCGGCGGCGAACTCCTCGTGCTGCAGGAACAGCGTGGTGACCTGCTGGGCCAGCCGCTCGCGCAGGCCGCGCGCCGACGCCGCCTGGGGGCCGCGCCCGGCGGCGCTCGCGGCGAGGTGGTCGAGGGTGCGCTCGACGTCGGCCAGCCCCTGCTCGATGGCGGGCAGCAGTTCGCGCGAGACCTCGCGGGCGCCCTCGGCGACCTCCAGGACGTCCTCGGCGTCGCGCTGGACCCGCACGGCGAGCTTGGCGACCTGGTAGCGCACCCGGCTGCGGGTGAACTCGGCGATGGTGGCGGCGGGTTCGCGGCGGCCGGGCACGAGGTTGCCCCAGCGGGCCAGCTGCTCCAGCCGGTCCACCACGACCTCAAGGCGGGACTCGCCGGGGTCGATCTCGCCGCGCCGCTCGGCGCCGGCCAGCGCCGCGGCGACCTCGCCGGCGCCGAGGTCGGCCATGAGCGTGGACGTGAACAGCCGCATGACGGCCAGGTAGGTGCGCCGCTCGGGCGCGGTGAGGTAGCTGTAGAGCCGCAGCCGGTCGGCGGCGCCGGTGGGGTCGGCCGGCTGCTCGGCGGCGCCCGGCGGGTGGTCGTCGGCGTGGTTAGGCATGACCCGCACCAACTTAGTGCGTGGCGGTGACGGGCGCGGCCACCCCAGCGCGTGACCTGCGTAGGAGCGCGGCGCGGGCGGGTGTCAGCTCGCGTTGTGCCGGCTGGCGAACTCCGCCAGCGCCGCCTCGTAGTCGCCCTCCCCGCCGATGCGCTCCCACAGCTGGGGGAACCACGTCGCGGCGTCGTCGAGCCACACGGTCATCTGGCGGGGCTTGTCGGCCAGGAACGCCTCGATGTTGGCGGTGACGGTCTGCACGTAGAACCGGCACACCTCCATGCGCTGGGAGTCGGGCCAGGGGGTGGGGCGGATGACCAGCGCCTTGGCGAAGGCGGTGATGACCCCGGCGGGGTTGCCGTTCTCCCAGCGCTTGGCGAAGCTCTGGGCCACCTGCACGGGGTCGCGCCGCAGGTGGACGTAGAGGGGCTCGTCGCCGTAGCGCTCGTCCAAAGCGCCCAGGAACCACGACAGCCGGTTGTCGACCTCGACGTGCTGGTCGGGGTAGTCCAGCCGGTCGTCGCCGATGCGCCGCGCCCGCGACTCGTGCCCGGCGGTGTAGTTGGTCAGCCGCTCGCAGGCGCGCGCGAGCGTCACCGAGCCGCAGCGGCCGGTGTTCAGGACGAAGACGCGCATACGGTCCCCCCGTGGCGGTACTGGCGGTGCCGAACGCGGACGCCGTGTCGGCATGGTGGCGAAGAATCCCGCGGCGCGCGCGGATGTGCCCCTCGCGGAGTTGTGGGGCCATCGTGCCGCGGTGAGACTATCGTCCCCAGATGTGCGGGCGGTTACGGCGGTCCGCCCGCGCCCGTCGCCGACATGTGCCAGTCTGTTCAGCGGCGCGTGGGCCGCTCGTCGCCCGCCGGACACCGTCCGCCGGAAGCTTTACAGGCTCAGGGAGCGGCGGCCCGTCCCGGCCCGTGCCCGCTCCCGCCCGCGCGGGGGCCCGGGCGCGGACCCGCCCCACGACCCTTGCCCAGATAGGCGGTCCGCTGCCTCCATGTCCGCACCTGCCTCCGCCGCTCCGGCCGCCCCGCCCGCCGACGGCACCCCCGCCGCGCCCGGTGCACCCGGCGCCCGGCCCGCGGGCTACCGCCCCGAGATCCAGGGCCTGCGCGCCGTCGCCGTGCTGCTCGTGGCGGCCTACCACATCTGGTTCGGCCGGGTCTCCGGCGGCGTGGACGTGTTCCTGCTGCTCACCGGCTTCCTGATCACCGGATCGCTGGTGCGCGGCGCCGAGCGCGACGGCGCGGTGCGGTTCGTGCCGTTCCTGACCCGGCTGGTGCGCCGGCTGGTGCCGCCCGCGGCCGTGGTGCTGGGGGCCGTGCTGGCCGCCTCCGCGGTGTGGCTGCCCGCCTCCCAGTGGCAGGAGGTCGCCGACCAGACGGTCGCCGCGGCGCTGTACCACGAGAACTGGCACCTGGCGCTGAACGCGGTCGACTACATGGAGCGCGACGGCGCGGTGTCGCCGCTGCAGCACTTCTGGTCGCTGTCGATCCAGGGCCAGTTCTACCTGGTGTGGGCGGTGCTCATCGCCCTGGCCGCGGCGGCGGCCCGCCTGCTGGGCGCGCCGGTGCGCGCCGCGGCCGCGGCGGCGCTGGCGGCGGTGTTCGCCGCATCCCTGGCCTACTCCGTCCACGCCACGGCCGCCGATCAGGCGTGGGCCTACTTCGACACCGGCGCGCGGCTGTGGGAGTTCGCGCTGGGCGGGCTGCTGGCGCTGGCCCTGCCGCTGCTGCGGCTGCCCGCCGGCCCGCGCGCGGCGCTGGGCTGGGCGGGCCTGGCCGGGCTCGTGCTGTGCGGCGCGCTGGTCGACGTCTCGACGCTGTTCCCCGGCTACATCGCGCTGTGGCCCACCGGGGCGGCCGTGCTGGTGGTGCTGGGCGGCGGCTCGGGCCGCGCCTGGGGCGCCGACGCCCTGCTGGGCGGCCGCGTGCTGACCTGGGTCGGCGACCACGCCTACGCCCTGTACCTGTGGCACTGGCCGGTGCTGGTCTGCTACCGCGAGATCTCCGGGAGCGAACTGCCCGGCGTGCTCGGCGGCCTGCTGGTGCTGGCGGTGTCGGCGGCGCTGGCCGCCCTCACCAAGGCGCTGGTCCAGGACGGCACCACCGCGCTGGGGCGGGTGCGCGGCGGGCGGGCCTGGCCCCTGGCCGTCGCCGCGGCCGCCCTGGTGCCGGTGCTCGCGGCCGCCTCGATGTGGTCGGCCGGACTGGAGGAGCAGCGCCAGCGCCGCCAGGACCTGGCCACCGACCAGATCGCCTACCCGGGCGCGCGGGCGCTGGTGGACCCCCGGATCGACGCCGCCAAACCCGATGTGCCGGTGCTGCCCGCGCCCGCCGACGCCAAGGACGACCAGAACCAGGCGTTCCAGGACGGCTGCCACGCCGGGCTCGACGACGTCGAGGCGATCGTGTGCGAGTACGGCTCCGCCTCGCCGGCCCGCACCATCGCCCTGGTGGGCGCCTCGCGCACCGCCCACTGGTTCCCCGCTCTGATGGGCGCCGCCGAGAACAACGACTGGAAGGTCGTCTCGCTCACCAAGAGCGGCTGCCAGTTCAGCACCGACCCGCCCACGCGCGACGGGCGGCCCTTCCCCGAGTGCGAGCGCTGGCGCGAGGGCGCCATGGACCACCTTGAGCGGCTGCGCCCCGACGCCGTGCTCACCTCCTCCACGCGCGCCACCAGCGCGGGGGAGCGGGTGCACCCGGGTTTCGTGGAGCGCTGGCGCCAGCTCGACGCGCTGGGTATCGAGGTCGTCGGCATCCGCGACCTGCCCCGGCTGGATTACTCCGGCGCCGAGTGCGTCGAGGAGAACGGGCCGGCCGAATGCGTGTCGCCGGAGTCCTTCAGCCACGCCCCGAGCGACCCCGCGCCGCAGGTCAGCGGAATTCCCGACAATGTGCACCTCATCGACCTCACGGAATACGTGTGCCCGTCCGGCAGGTGCCCCGCGGTGATCGGCAATGTGCTGGTCTACTGGGACCACTCCCACCTGACCGCCACCTACAGCGCCACGCTGGCCCCTATGCTTGAGGCGCGCCTGAAGTCGGCCACCGGGTGGTGACCGCCGGCCCGGCCGCGCGCGGCGGTTCCCGCCGCCGAAGGCACCCTGGTTATTCGATCATGAACTTTGGAAGAACAACGTCGGCGAAGTGTTCCGAAGTCGCGGCGTTCCCCTGCCGGGATCCCTTCCTTGCGTTACTGTCGATTTCATCCGTATCGCAGGTGAATTCCGCCATTACGGCGGTTTTCGCGCGGGTCTCCGCACAGAACCCCGGCTCCGGCCGCCCCTGACACCCGCGACAGCCCGCTGATACGATCCGCCGTTCACCGGCGCGGGAATCCCCCGGCTCCGCCCTCGCAGCGGCGCAGCCCGACCAACCTGGAGGTCTCACCATGCGGTTCCTACGGTCCCGGCTCAAGCAGGTGGCAGCCGTCCTCGCCGCCGCGGCCGCGGGCGTCGCGGTCCTGGCCGCGCTGGCGGCGACCGGCGTGCTGAGCTGGGAGGGCGCGGTGCTGCTGGCCGGGCTGGGGGCCGTGGGCGCCGCGGTGGCCGGCAACGCCTGGCTGACCGTGCGGCTGACGCGCCGGGTCTCCACCCTGGACCGCCGCATCGACGCGAGCGCCCGCACGGTGTCCGAGGCCATCGGCACCGACCGCATGGAGATCGTCAAGTCCCTGGACGGCGCCCGCAACGAGCTCAAGCGCGTGCGCGCCCAGACGCTCCCCAAGGTCTCCGCCGAGATGGCCAAGGCCGTCAACCTCCAGGGCCGCAACGACTACGAGCAGCAGGTCGCCTGGAACGAGCTGCGCGACTTCCTGCGCCCCGCGCCCTTCATGCCCTCCCTGCGCGGCTGGGCCGCCTCGCCCGACGTCATGCGCCTGCTGGTCCGCCTCATCGACGAGCGCCGCCCCAAGCTCGTGGTCGAGTGCGGCAGCGGCGCCTCCAGCGTCTGGCTGGGCTACGCGCTGCGCCGCTCCGGCGGCGGCCGGCTGATCGCCCTGGAGCACGACGAGCGCTACGCCGAGCTGTCCCGCCAACTCGTGCGCGACCACGGCCTGGACGACATCGTCGAGGTCCGCCACGCGCCGCTGACCGAGTGGACCCACCCGGCCGGCGGCGACGAACCCGCCCGCACCCAGCCCTGGTACGACACCACCGCCGTGGAGGACCTGCACGACATCGGCCTGGTGTTCATCGACGGCCCGCCCGAGGCCACCGCCGCCGAGGCGCGCTACCCGGCCGTGCCGGTGCTCATGCCGCGCTGCGCCCCCGACGCCGTGCTCGTCCTCGACGACGCTGCCCGCCCCGACGAGCGCAGCATCAGTGAGCGCTGGGTCGCCGACTTCCCCGAGCTCAGCGCCCGCGACGAGGCCGCCGAGAAGGGCGCCCGCGTCTTCACCCGGACGGCGCTGTGACCGACCAGGTCCTGCTGCGGGCGCTGCGGCTGCGCGGCGAGCGCCCCGCGCTGCTCGGCCACACCGGAACGGGCTCCCACGGCCCGCTGCGCGGCCTGCCGCTGCTGCCCGCCGACCTCGTGGTCAACCTCGACCGCACCCCGCCCAACGGCGACCCCCTGCTGGCGCCCGCCGAGACCGGTGCCGACTCCCAGGGCGAGGGCGCCGGGCCCGCGCCGGAGCCCGTCGACCACGTCGGACTGGTCGCGGTGGTCGCCACCACCGTCGCCGACCTGCGCCGCGCCGTCAGCCTGGGCGCGCGCCTGCCCCGCACCCACCAGGTCGTCGCGGTCATCACCAGCCCCGCCGCCCACCTCGACCCCCCGCTGCCGGCCGTGCCCGGCCTGGGCCAGTGGCGCGACCTGCAGGAGGCCCGGGTGGCGCGCCTCGACGGCGGCGGCTGGGCCTGCGAGCTGTTCTTCCTGGAACCCGTCGAGACCGCGCCCGCGCTCGACGCGATCGCCTTCGGCGCCGTCGGCCGCCGCCGCGGCCCCGCCACCGCACCCCCCACCGCGCTCAGCGGGACCGAGGCGCCCGCCTGGCGCCCGGCCGTCCCGCGCGCCCGGGGAGTGCCCCCGCGCGGGCCCGTGGCGCGGCACCGCTCCACACCCGTGGCCGACATCGCGCTGCGCACGGGCGAGGGCCGGCTGCCCGACTGGCGCGACGACGCCGTGCCCGCCCTCGACCGCTACCCGGCCGGCTCCCTGACCTGGGAGCGCATCGGCGCCGCCGACGGCGTGGACCGGGTGCGCGAGGGCACCGCCGGCGGGTTCGACCCCAGCCGGCTGCCGCCCGTGGACGAGCGCGTGGTCAACCCCATCGGGTTCACCGGGGAGTCGCTCCCGCGCGTCGCCGAGTTCGGCGTGCGCGACGGCCGCGCGGTCATCGCCTACGGCCGCCGGGTCTACCTGGAGCTGCCGCCCACCGGCGCCGTCACCGACTCCGACATCGCCCGCCTGCGCGACCTGCGCGGCGTGAAGGTCGGCTGGCGCGGCCACGCCGGCCCGCTGGCCGCCGCGCGCGCGGTGGCCGGACTGGCCGCGGGCGGGGTCCCCCTCTTCTGCGAGGAGGTCCCCGGCTGGGCCGAGCCGCTGGGACCGGAGCTGACCGCGCTGCTGACCTCGGTCACCGCCGCCGACCTCGACGACCGGCTGGCCCGCGAGCGGCACAGCATCCGCCTGCGCCGCACCGCGCTGCGCACCCACGGCACCGCCGCCCGCTGGCGCGAGCTCGCCCGCCAGGCCGGCGTGCGCCCGGTGCCCGAGACCCGCGTCTCGGTGCTGCTGTGCACCCGGCGGCCCGACATGGTGGACTTCGCGCTCGCCCAGGTGGCCGCCCAGC
The DNA here is from genome assembly GCF_013410565.1 of Streptomonospora nanhaiensis. NCBI lineage: Bacteria > Bacillati > Actinomycetota > Actinomycetes > Streptosporangiales > Nocardiopsidaceae > Streptomonospora > Streptomonospora nanhaiensis. Next base: position 1,482,604 of record NZ_JACCFO010000001.1, on the reverse strand, counting down.
GCGACGTGGAACTGGAGGTCGTGCTCGCCCTCCACGGGTTCACCGCCGAGGACCCGCGCGTGCGCCGGGCGCTGGACGCCTTCGCCCGCACCGGCCGCGGGACCGTCGTCTACGAGGCCCCGGCCGGCGAGGTCTTCGGCACCGTGCTCAACAACGCCGCCGGGCGCGCGTCGGGCACCGTGATCGCCAAGTGGGACGACGACGACTGGTACGGCCCCCACCACCTGGGCGACCTCCTGCTGGCCCGCACCTACGCCTCCGCCGACCTCGTGGGCTGCGCCCAGGAGTTCATCTACCTGGAGGAGATCGACCGCACCGTGTGGCGGCCGGCCGCGACCGAGCGCACCGACCCCTTCGTCGCCGGCGGCACGCTCCTGCTGGACCGCACCGTCCTGGAGGAGTGCGGGGGCTTCCGGCCGCTGCCCCGCGCCATCGACACCCAGCTGCTGCTGGGCGTTGCGGGCGGCGGCGGCCGCATCTACCGCACGCACGGCCACAACTACCTGGTCCGCCGCCGCGCCTCGGGCCACACCTGGAGCGAGGACCCCGGCTACTTCCTGCGCGACGCCGCACGCCAGTGGCCGGGGCGGCGGGCCGGCGGGCTGCTCCTCGACGACGACCCGGCCGGCCGGGCCGGCCACCCCCGCCAACAGGAAAGCGAGTCGGTGTGACGATCCTCGGCGGTCGCAGCGCGGCCACGGACCAGGCGGGACAGGCGGTACCCCGCCCGCCGATCCCCCGGAACGACTACACGGTGCTCGACGTCCCCGCGCTGGGCGAGTGGACCCCGAGCCTGGCGGTCAGCGTCGTGATCCCCGCCCACGGCCACCAGGAGAAGCTCGACCTCGTGCTGGCGGCCCTGGCGGCGCAGAGCTACCCCGCCCACCTCATGGAGGTGGTGGTGGTCGACGACGGGTCCGCGCCGCCGCTGCGGCTGCCCGAGATCCGACCCGAGCACACCCGCCTCATCACCGCCGCGCCCGGCGCGTGGGGGTCGGGCCACGCCCTCAACTGCGGGGTGGCCGCGTCCGAGGGCGCCGTGGTGCTGCGGCTGGACGCCGACATGCTCGTCTTCCGCGAGCACGTGGAGTCGCAGCTGCGCTGGCACCACCAGGCCGACTACCTCGCGGTGCTGGGCCACAAGATGTTCGTGCCGTTCACGCCGGGCGCCGTGCGGCCGGCCGAGGTGCGGCGCGCGGTGGCGGCCGGCGAGGCCGACCGGCTGTTCGACGCCGCCTCCGCCGAACCGCACTGGATCGAGAGCGTCATCGCCCGCACCGACCGGCTGACCGCGCCCGACCCGCTGGCCTACCGGGTGTTCATCGGCGCCACCGGATCGCTGCACCGCGCGGTGTTCGAGGCGGCCGGGGGCATGGCCGGCGACATGGTCCTGGGCGGCGACTCCGAGTTCGCCTACCGGGTGGCCCAGACCGGCGCGGTGTTCGTGCCCGACACCGACACCAGCAGCTGGCACCTGGGCCGCAGCCAGATGCAGGCCAAGCGCGACGCCGGCACCCGGTTCCGCCACCCCTACGTCGCCACGCGGGTGCCCAACTTCGCCAACCGGCGCAAGCAGGGCCCGCGGCAGTGGGCCGTGCCCTACGTCGACGTGGTCGTCGACGTCGCCGAGGCCGCCCTGGAGGACGCCGACACCACGGTGGCGGCGCTGCTGACGGGCGAGACCGCCGACATCCGGGTGTGGCTGGTGGGGCCGTGGCCGGAGCTGACCGACGACCGGCGCTCGCCGCTGGAGGACCCCCGCCTGGACCTGCGGCTGATCCGGGAGACCTTCCGCGGCGACGCGCGCGTCCGCTTCGCCGACACCGCACCCGCCGCCGACCCGCTGGTGCCCTTCCGGCTCACCCTGCCGGCGGGCTGCCGCCCGGCGCCGCGCGGCCTGGCCCGGCTGACCGAGGCGGCCGAGCGCGAGCACGCCGGTCTGGTGCGGGTGGCCGCGGCGGGCGTGCCCGCCTCGGGCCCCGGATCCATCCGGCTGGAGCGCACCGCGGCCTACGCGCGGGCGCGCCACCTGGGCACGCCCGAGGACGACCTGGACGGCGCGGTGGAGCGGCTGTTCGGCCTGCACTGGGTGCGCGGCCCCGGTGTCCTGGCCGAGGGCGCCGCCGAGGAGCCGCCGGAGGACTGGCGGGTCCGGCTGCGCCAGGCCGAGGAGGAGGCGCGCGCCCAGCGGGAGCGCGCCGACCGCCTGGAGCGGCGGCTGGTCTGGCTCAGCCGCGGGCTGCCCGCGCGCCTGGCGCGCCGCCTGGCCCGCTGAGGGAGCCGCCGGGCCGCGGCCGCGACGGCCCGGCCCGGCGGCGCGGCCGCTAGGGCACCATCAGGCTGAGGCCCTCGGCGACGAGCGCGGCGCGCTCCTCGCCCTCGATCTCCACGGTGTGCCCGAAGGTCAAAAGCAGGCCGTTCTTGGTCTCGCGGGTGTCGATCAGTTCGATGCCGTCGCGCACCCGGGAACCGGTGCGCACGGGCTGGAGGAACCGCACGCGGTTGAGGCCGTAGTTGATGGCCATGGAGGGCCGCTGCCGCAGCGTCCACACCTGCGGGCTGAACGCGGACAGCAGCGACAGCGTGAGGAAGCCGTGCGCGATGGTGCCGCCGAAGGGGCCGTTGGCGGCGCGCTCCCGGTCGACGTGGATCCACTGGTGGTCGTCGGTGGCGTCGGCGAACCGGTCGATCCGGTCCTGGGTGACGGTCAGCCAGTCGCTGTAGCCCAGGTGCTCGCCCTTGGCGGCGACCAGCTCGGCGAGGTCGGTGAAAATCCGCATGATCGTCTGCGCTCCTTAGACCCGAACGGAGGACGCCCCCGACTCTAGCGAACCGACCATTCGGTATGGCGATGGGGGAGCGGGCCGCCGAGACCCCGGCGGCGGAGGCCGTCGGCGCGGGCGGTCAGGTGCGGCGCGGCCGGTGGGGACGCCGCGGGTACCTGCGGCGCCGCCCCTGCTCCGGTCAGCCGCCGGACGCGGCGCGCACCACCAGGCCGTTGGGGATGGCGCGCTCGTCTTCGCCGGTGCGGTTGTGCCGCACCAGCTCGCCGGTCGCCGGGTCGCGCGTGAGCAGGGTGGCCGATCCGCCGCCGTCCAGCTCCAGCGCGTCGTGGGCGCCGGCCAGCAGCATCCGCTCGGCCATGTCGCCCAGTGAGGCGCCGGTGGCGCCCGGCACGCGGCCGTCGGCGGTCACGACGACCATCCGCGAACCGTCGGCGGAGAACCCGATGGCGGTGCGCGGGTGGCGGGCGTTGTCGGTGGCGCCGGTGAAGGCGCCGTCGCGCAGCAGCACGTGCCGCCCGCCGATCGCCAGGCGGGGCCGGCCGCCGCCGGCGGCGAGCCGGTAGTCCAGCGCGACCGGGTCGCCGCGCCGCAGCGAGGCGAGGCGGTCGGCGGCCGCGCCGCGGCCCAGCAGCACCCGGGTGCCGGGGGCGACCGCGCCCGCTCCGGCGCCCGAGGTGACGCCGGCCACGCGCCCCCCGGCCACCGCGACCTCGGTGACCGGCCCGCTGGGCGCGGCCCGCTCGCGCGGGTGGTCGCCCCAGTCGGCGGTGAACACGCCGGTGCCGTCGGCGGGGACCTCGTGGCTGTTGAGGCGGTCGACGGCGAGGTCGCCGCCGGGGAGGCCGACGGCGCCGGTGAAGGCGGCGGTGGCCACGCGGCCGCGCCCCGCGGAGTCGACGACGGCGACGGCGCGGTCGTCCCCCGAGGGCGACTTCAGCACGGTGCCGTCGCGCACCGCCGCGCCCAGCGGCGCGTAGGAGGCGCCCGAGTCGAAGAAGTCGCCGTTGACGGCGGCGACGGCGTCCGGCCCGGAGGCCATCTCGCGCAGGAGCGCCCGGGCGGCGACGCTGCCGGGGTCGACGTAGTCCACCTCGGCGCCCGCGGTGAGGTCGACGCGCAGCGTGGTGAAGTACTGCGTGCCGTCGCCGGCGGGGACGGACGCGGTGGAGAGGTGCACCCCGGGGGCGACGGGCTCGGCCCGCTCGGCCGCGCGGGCGGCCGGGGCGGCGCCGGTGAGCAGGACGAACACGGTGAGGGCGAGCGCCGCTGCGGCGGCACGGCGGGACACGGCGGGATACCTCCGAGAGCGCGCAGCCGAAACAGACCGGAAACGGGATGGCAACCCAAAGTAATCCAACGGCGGCGTAGAGTATCGGCCAACGCTCGCCCGGGCGCGCCGCGCACCGTAGTGGCCCAACTACCGCCGATTAACGGCCGTGTATCGCGGGTTGATCCCGTGGCAACACGGTCTGCCTAGAGTCACGGCTGATCGCCCCGCCGTCACCCCCTGCGGAACCGGCGACCGGCTCCCACTGACCCGGCCATCCGACGGGAGTCTGTGATGCGCACGCCACGCCGCGAACCCCCCAGGCGGGACCGCCGCTCTCCCCGGCACCCCACTCCCTGCGCCGCACCGCCTCCGCCCCCGCCGCACCGGGGGCGCGGCCCTGGCGCCGTCCTCGACCCCGCCGGCCCCCTCCCGGGCCTCCGCCGCGCCTCCGATCGGCCCCAAGCCGCCCGGGCGGCGTCGCGGCACCCCGCGGGCACCGGGCCGCCCGGACCCGCCGGCACCCCCGCGCCCGCCGCCCTTGACCGGACGCGGCGCGCGGCCGGGACGTGCCCCGTCCGCAGCGCCGCCGCATCGCCGATGGTGCGCGCGCACGAGCCGCTCCGGCCCCGTCCGGGCCGCCCGACCACCTACGGAGGACGCATGGGCGAGTCGACCACCGCTGTTGAGGTGCCCCTCATCGACATTTCGGGCTGGGACTCCGGGCCGCACGCCCAGGCGCGCATCGCCGCGCGCGTGGGCGCGGCCGCAGCCGACCCCGGGTTCATGCGCGTCGTCGGACATGGGATCCCCGGACAGATCCACGACGGCGTGCGCGAGGCGATCGACCTGTTCTTCGACCGCCCGGCGGCGGGCAAGCTGCGCTACGCGCCGCCCGAGCCCGACTCCGAGCGCGGGTACCGCGCCCCGGCGGCCCCGGGCGCGGCCGAGACCTTCCGCATCGGCACTCAGGCGCGGGACTTCCCCGACCGCGCGCTGCCGGTGGACATCTACCCCGCCAACATCTGGCCCGTGGGCCTGCCGAAGTTCCAGCCGCAGGTGATGGCCTGGTTCGACGCCGCCCAGCGGCTGGCCCGGCGGCTCACCCGCGTCTTCGCCGTGGCGCTGGACGTGCCCGAGGGGTTCTTCGAGCCCTACACCGGCCACTCCATCGACGTGCTCCGCCTGGAGCACCGCCCGCCCGCGCCGGCCGGCACCGCGCCGGCGGCGGCCTCCGGCGAGGAGGCCGCCGGGTACACCGAGCCGGGGCTGCTGCGGGTGGTGTGGGCGGAGGGCGCACCGCTGCAGTTCGCCGACGACCTCGGCCGGTGGCGCGAGGTCGCCCCCTGGCCCGACGCCCTGGTGGTGCACGTGGGCGACCTGCTGGCCCGCTGGACCAACGACCGCTGGCTCGCGCCGCCCTTCCGCGCGGTCCGCCCGCCGGCGCCGGCCGGGCGGACCGGGCAGCGCTGGCGGGCGGCGGCCCTGTCGCACGGCGCCGACTTCGACGCGCTGGTCACCACCCTGCCCACCTGCGTCGGCCCTGACCGGCCCGACTACTACGAGCCGGTCACCGTGGCCCGCCACATGGCGGTCAAGCTCGGCGGCCGGTGGCAGCGGCTGATCACCGGAGCCCGCGGCGGCCGGGACCCGCGCGAGGGCTGAGCCGGCCGGTCCGCCGGGGCACCGCCCTCGCGGCCCGCGGCCCGCGGTCGCCGGTCAGCCGGCCGGGCCGAGCACGACCGACTCCACGGTCAGGCCGCGCAGCTGCTTCCAGTCGATCTCGTAGCCCAGCCCGGGGCGGGTGAGCGGGATGGGGGTGATGCCCTCGTGGGCGCGGACCGACGGGCGGACGGTGTCGCGGGCGAACCGGCCGCCCGCGCCCGGCATCTCGCTGGGGAGGGTCACCCCCGGCAGCGACGCCAGCGCCGCGATCGCGGCGCTGCCCAGGCCCGACTCCGCGTCGGCGCCGCACCACACCGCCCAGCCGGCGTCGACGGCGCGGTCGTGGGCGCGCCGCGCCGGGGTGAGGCCGCCCAGGCGCGCCGGGCGCAGGCTCAGCGCGCCGGCCGCCTCCATCGCGATGGCGCGGTCCAGGGTCTCCAGCGAGTCCACCGTCGTGCTCAGCGCGACCGGCGTGCGCAGGTCGCGGCGCAGCCGCGCGTGGGCCGCGAGGTCGCCGCCGCCGAACGGCTCCTCGATGGCGGCCAGCCCGTAGTCGTCCAGCGCCCGCAGCGCCCGCAGGTGGGCGGGGTCCTCGGTGTAGCGGCCCCCGGCGTCGGCCTGCAGCACCAGGAACGGGAAGCTCTCCTGCACGGTGCGCACCACGTCGATGTCCCAGCCGGGGCCGATCTCCAGGCGCACCCGGCGGAACCCGGCGCCCACCTGGCGGTTGACCTCGCGCACCAGGGACTCCTCGGAGGGCTGGCGGCGGACGGTCGTGCCGGCGGTGAAGGCCGTGCGGTCGCCGCCCAGCGCGTGGGACAGGGGCGTGCCGCGCCGCCGGCTCCACAGGTCCCAGCAGGCGGTGTCGAGCGCGGCGGCCACCGCCGGCTGCCAGGCCAGCCCGGCCCAGGCGGCCTCGGTCTCGGTGGGGCGGTGCCAGGAGTGGCCCAGCAGCGCGGGCGCGTAGTCCTCGACCAGGGCCCGCCACCGCTCGGGGTCGGCCTGGGGGACCTCGCCCCAGCCGGTGCGGCCCCGCTCGTCGACGACGCGTACCAGCGCGTGCCGGGAGAACTCCTGGCGGGTCTGGACCGCGCCGCGCGAGCGGTGGGCCAGCGGCAGCCGGACCAGGGTGGCGTCGACTCCCGCGACGCGGGTGAGGATGGCCGGTTCGGTGCGTGACACGCGTGCTCCGTCTCGATGCGCGGGAGTGGATGGGCGGGGCGGCCCCGCGGCGCCCGCGGGCGCCCCGCCCTCTCGAAACTATCCGCACCGCGCGAATAGTCCACCGGTGCCGCCACGCGGGGTGCGGCGAACGTCTCCCGCGCTCCGCGCCACGCCGGTGCGCGCCGCGCGGGTCGTGCGGCCGGGCGTCGCGGTTCGCGCGGACCGAAGCGGTGGCGGGCCGGCGCGCGTCTGGATAGTGTTTCACCTGCGACTACGCAGTGTGCATCCGCCAATACGCAAGGAGCGTCCCATGCGCCCTCGTCCCGCCCGCGCGGCCCGGGCCCTCGGCTGCCTCGCGGCGGCCGCGGTCCTGGCCGCCGGCGCCGCCCCGGCCCACGCCGCCACGGGCGTCCTGGCCGTCAACGGCGCCGAGCACACCGACCCCCGCGGCTGCCTGCCGCTGGAGGCCGCACCGGCCGCCGTGGACAACCGCACCGACCAGACCGTGTTCGTGCTGGCCGAACCCGACTGCACCGGCGAGGTCACCGCGGTGCTGCTGCCGGGCGAGGCCGACCCCGCGGTGCGGGGCGCCGCCGTCTACGCCCCCTGAGCCGCCCGCGCGCCGCCGCCCGGCTCCGGCTCCTTGACCGCCTCGAAGACCACCGACCCCGGCAGCAGCCGCCGCTCGGCCGCTCCGAACCGCTTGGCCATGGCCTCCTCGACCAGCGCGAACTGCGCGGCTGACAGCCGGAAGCTCTCGGGGAACCGGTGCCAGGTGACCACCGCCCGGCCGCCGGGGCGCAGGACCCGGTGGAACTCCGCCATCCCGGGGTCGAGGTAGGGCCACATGGCCACGGTGTTCACCGACAGCACCAGGTCGAACGCCGCGTCGGGCTCGCCGGTGTCGGCGGCGGTGCCCCGGTGCAGCCGCACCCGGCCCGCCCGCACCCCGGCGGCGTTGCGCCGCCGCGCCATGGCGACCATCTCGGGGGAGGGGTCGACACCGGTCACGTTCACGCCGGGGACCTCGGCGAGCATGCGCACCAGGACACCGGGACCGTGGCCGACCTCCAGGACCCGCCGGCACCCGGCCACGCGGCAGGCGCGCAGCACCTCGGCGTTCTGCGCGCGGTTGGTGAAGGCCAGCACCCAGCCCGCGGCACGGCCCAGCGGCCCCCGGGGCAGGGCGAAGGGGTTGGACCCGGGCGGCCGGCCCGTCCACAACTCGCGATCCGCCATGGCCGCCTCCTCGCCGCCCGGTGTCCAAACGGTCGGACACCACCGGTCGTGGGGAGACGCTACCGCAGACGGCGCGGCCCAACCCCTCCGCGCCGGGCCGCGCCGTCCGCGTCGCGGGCTCAGCCCGCCAGGACCTCGGCGAGCGCCGTGGACTTCAGGCCGTGCGCCTGGGCGACGGCCTCGTTGGTCAGCACGCCGTCGAAGGTGTTGAGGCCCAGCGCCAGCGCCGGGTCGTCGGCCAGGGCCCGCCGCCAGCCCTTGCCGGCCAGTTCCACCACGTAGCGCAGGGTGTCCTTGGTGAGGGCGCGGGTGGAGGTGTTGGGCACGGCGCCCGGCATGTTGGCCACGCAGTAAAAGACGGTGTCGTGCACCGAGAACACGGGGTCGGCGTGGGTGGTGGGGCGGGAGTCGGCGAAGCAGCCGCCCTGGTCGATGGCGATGTCCACCAGCACCGCGCCCGGCCGCATGCGCGAGACCAGTTCGTTGGACACCAGCTTGGGCGCCTTGGCGCCGGGCACCAGCACCGCGCCGATCACCAGATCGGCGTCCAGGACGGCGCGCTCCAGCTCCAGCGCGTTGGACACCACGGTCCGCACGCGCCCCTGGTAGAGGTCGTCGGCGTGGCGCAGCTTGGCGACGTTGAGGTCCAGCAGGGTGACGTCGGCGCCCATGCCCACCGCGATCCGGGTGGCGTTGAGGCCCGAGACCCCCGCGCCGATCACGGTCACGCGCGCCGGGCTGACCCCGGGCACGCCGCCCATCAGCACGCCGCGGCCGCCGTTGGGCCGCTGGAGGGTGGCCGCGCCCACCTGGGGGGCGAGCCGGCCGGCGACCTCCGACATCGGGGCCAGCAGCGGCAGCGAGCCGTCGGGCAGCTGCACGGTCTCGTAGGCGATCCCGGTGACGCCGCGGTCCAGCAGCGCCCGCGTGCACTCCTCGGAGGCGGCCAGGTGCAGGTAGGTGAACAGCGTCTGGCCGCGGCGCATGCGGTGGTACTCCTCGGCCACCGGCTCCTTGACCTTCAGGACGAGGTCGCCCTCGGCCCAGACGTCGTCGGCGGTGTCGAGGATGCGGGCGCCGGCGGCGGCGAACTCCTCGTCGGTGATCGAGGAGCCCAGGCCCGCGCCGCGCTCCACGGCGACCGAATGGCCGCGGGTGACCATTTCGTGGACTCCGGCGGGGGTGATGGCAACCCGGTATTCGTGGTTCTTCACTTCTCGGGGCACGCCGACGCGCACGGGGCTCCTCCTCGTATCGTCATTGACACCTCTTCACTGTGACGTGCCCGCCCCGGGGCGGCCATCTCCAACATGACTGCCGATTTCACGTCTTGTTGACATGGTGTAATCCGGGCGGGCCGGGGCAGGGGCCCGCGGTCACGGCGCGGCGACGGGGGAGTCCTCGGCGGCGGGGCGCCGGCCGCCGGCCGCGCCGGCGCGGACGTACACCGGGCGCCCGGCGACCCAGGTGCGCTCCACCCGCCCGGTGAGGGTGCGGCCCGCGTAGGGGCCGGGGTCGTCCGGCGGCACCGCCTGCCGGGCGTCGGGGTCGAAGGCGACGAGGTCGGCGTCGCAGTCGGGCGCCAGGCGGCCCCGGTGCCGCATCCCCACCAGGTCGGCCGCCGCCGTGGCGGTCCAGCGGGCGATGTCGGCGAGGTCGCAGCCCCGGCGGCGGGCCGCGGTCCACAGCGCCGGAAGGGTCCAGGAGATGCCCGAGACCCCGGTGCCGGGCCGGTGGCCCGAGCCCACGCTGGTGATGGCGCAGTCGCCGCGCTCCAGCAGCACCCGCCACAGGGCCTCGCGGTTGGTGCCGGCCCGCAGCGGCGGGTGGCAGGCGTGGGACGCGGAGTCGTCGGGCACCTGCTCGGCGGGCAGGCACAGGTAGTGCGGGCAGGTCTGGGCGCTGACCGCGACCCCGATCGCGCGCGCGCCGGCCAGCACCGCCGCGCACTCGGCGGCGGTGAAGGGGGAGATGTGGGCGCGGGTGCCGGCCATGCGGGCCGCGGAGATCACCCGCTCCAGGCCGCGCCGCTCGGCGCGCGGCGGGCGGGCCGCCAGCAGGGCGACGTTGCCCGGCCCGGCGGGCGGGGCCAGTTCGGCGGCGTCCTCGGCGTGCACCAGCAGCGGGACCTCCATGGCGGCCAGTTCCACCATGGCCTTGCGCAGCCGGTGGTCGTCGAGCGGGCGGGTGCCGGCTCCGGCGCCGTCGGACAGGGAGCAGTGGAAGGCCACCACTCCGGCGGCGCGCAGGTCGGCGAGGTCGGCGGGCGTGCTGGAGGCGGTGATGCCGCCGAGGAAGGCGACGTTGACGGCGGACTCGGCGGCGGCGGCCAGGTGGACGGTGAGCGCGGCGACGTCGGTGACCGGGGGGGACGCGGGGGCGGCGGCGGCGACGACAGTGGTGACACCGGCCCGCGCGGCGGCGGCTGAGGTCTCGGTGTAGCCCTCGCGCAGCGTGCGGCCGGGTGCCTGCACGGCGGCGTCCAGGTCGATCGCGCCCGGCAGCAGCGCGACCTCACCGAGGTCGACCTGGGTGCGGGCCGGCAGGGGGCGGTCGTAGGCCGTGACGGTGGTGATGCGGCCCGCGCGCACGGCGACCGCCGCAGGAGCCACCCCTTCGGGCGTGACCACGCGGCGCGAGCGGATCACGGTGTCGATATGGGGCATCTGAATCCCCTTCGTTGTTCTGTGGCGAAATTCGTGCGCGGTGGGGCGTATGGTGCCGCCTGTGCCGGGGGTGGTTGTCGCACTCCTAACACGTGCGGCGATTGTTCGACCGTATCGCGCTCGCGGAGGGCTATCGTGCCCGTTGTCCAGTAACGCGCCGGGTGGCGTGCGCGGTTGTCGGCAATCGGTGTTTTTTCCCATGGAATGTCGGAGTTTTCCACCGAGTCCAAAAACCGTTATCGGCATGCACCGAAGAAATTGCAATTGCGGACAGGGGATTCCGCGCCGTATTTTTGCCGAAGGGCGGGGGCGGGACCGATGTTCCGGAGGCGGCCGGGCGCCTCGGCGGCCGTTTGCACGGCGGCCTCCGGCCCGGGCGGGGGCGGCCGGCCGCACCGCCGGGCGGGTCGCGCTTGTGCCCGGGGCGGCCATGGGGTGGAGTGGTGCGGGAGCCGCGCGCGGCGGCCCGACGGTGAGCGCGGCGCGGCCGCCGAGCGCGCCGCAGCGACGGAAGGGACGCACGAGTGCTCCTGGGACCAGAGGTGGGCCGCACCGGGCGCCGGAACGGCCCGGGGCCGCCCGCGGCGGCGCGGCCGGGCCGGTCAGGGCGCGGTCGCCCCCCGGCGGGGGCGGGTGCGCCGCCCCGCCGCCCGTCTCCGACACGCTGTAGTAGATTTATCCTGTTTCGTGGTGGTGTTCGCGCTTGAACGTCGCAGCTCTGCTTGTCGGTCCCGCCGTCCCCGGCCCCCCGCCGCCCGGCCTCGTGCTGCCGGTCCTGGTGGAGGTGTCCGCGCAGACGGCCGCCTGGTTCTGGAGCGGTCTGGGGGTGCTCGTGGGTGCGGCCATCGCCGCGGCGGTGATCCGTCACCGCTACCGCCAGTAGCGACCCCTACCCCACGGAGCGGCACGCGTGAGTTCCTCCGGAGTCCGCGACACCACCCCGGCGCCCCCCGGCGGCACCGCCCCGGGTGCCGACACCGCGGTCACCATCGGCGTCGCCGCGATCGCCGGTGGCGCCATCTCGCTGATCATCGCCCTGGTCACCGGGGGAGCGGTCACGGCCGAGGTGATCCCCGGCCTGCCCGACTCCGGCCCCCTCACCCGATGGGGCCTGCCGGTCTCGACCATGGCGCGCGACCTCGCCTCCGCCCTCACCCTGGGCCTGCTGGTGCTCGCCGTCTTCCTGCTGCCGCTGCCCGCGCCCGAGGACAAGAGCGGGGCGCGCCCCCTGGGCGCCCAGGCCCTGGGCTACGTGCGCGCCGCCTCCTGGGCGGCGCTGTGCTGGGCCGCCGCGGCCGCCGCCACCCTGGTCTTCCAGCTCTCCGACATCTCCGGGCTGCCGCCCCAGGAGGTCATGGGCAACCAGCTCACCAGCTACGCCGTGTCGGTCTCCCAGGGCATCAGCCTGCTGCTGATGATCCTGGCGGCCACCGCGCTGGCGCTGTTCTGCCGTACCGCGGAGTCGGCCTCCTCCGCCGCCGTCCTGGTGGTCCTGGCCGCCGCCGGCATGGTTCCGCCGGTCCTCACCGGCCACTCCGCCTCGGCCGGCGCCCACGAACTCGCCGTCGCCGGACTGGCCCTGCACGTCCTGGCCATCGCCGTGTGGGTGGGCGGGCTGGCCGCCGTCACCTTCCACGGGCTGCGCGCCGGGGCCCAGGACGCCCCCGTGGCCGCCGAGCGCTTCAGCCGGATGGCGCTGTGGGCCTACGCCGGCGTGGCCGTGGGCGGGGTGGCCAGCGCCGTCAGCCGCCTGTACGAGCCCGCGCAGCTGTTCACCACCTCCTACGGCCTGCTGATCCTGGTCAAGATCGCGCTGTTCGCCGTCCTGGGCGCCGTGGGCTACGTGCACCGGCGCGCCACGGTCCCGCGCATCACCGAGACCGCCGGGCGGCGGCTGTTCGCCCGCCTGGCCGGGGTCGAGATCGTGGTGATGGCGGCCGCCATGGCGCTGGGCGCCGCGCTCAGCCGCACCCCGCCGCCGCCCGACGACGGCGGGGTGCCCACCCCGGCGGAGTCGGTGCTGGGCTTCCCCATGCCGCCGCCCATCAGCGCCCAGACCCTGCTCACCCTGTGGCGCCCCGACCTGTTCTTCGCCGTGCTGGTGGCCGTCATGGGCGGCCTCTACATCGCCGGGGTGGTGCGGCTGCGCCGCCGCGGCGACAGCTGGCCCGCGGGCCGCCTGGTGGCGTGGCTGGCGGGGCTGCTGCTGATGACCGCTGTGCTGCTCAGCGGCGTGGCCACCTACTCGATGGTGCTGTTCAGCACGCACATGGTGCAGCACATGCTGCTGTCGATGATGGCGCCGGTCCTGCTGGTGCTGGGCGCCCCCGTGACCCTGGCGCTGCGCGCGCTGCGCCCGGCCCGCCGCCGCGGCGACCGCGGTCCGCGCGAGTGGCTCAACGCCTTCCTCAACAGCCGCTTCTCCAAGGTGGTCACCCACCCGGGCGTGGCCACCCCGCTGTTCGTGTTCAGCCCCTACGTGCTGTACTTCACGCCGCTGTTCGGCATGCTGATGAGCGACCACAGCGGGCACGTCTTCATGAACGTGCACTTCCTGCTCAGCGGCTACCTCTACTACTGGACCATCGTCGGCGTCGACCCCGGTCCGCGCCGCCTGCACCACCTGCTGCGGATCCTGCTCCTGCTGCTGGCCATGGGCGTGCACGCGTTCTTCGGCATCACGATCATGATGCAGACCGAGCCGCTGGCCATGTCCTACTACGGGCAGTTCGACGTCCCGTGGGCCGACAGCGTGGGCGAGGACCAGTACGCCGGCGGCGGGGTCGCCTGGGCGATCGGCGAGATCCCCACCCTGCTGGTCATGCTCGCCCTGCTGCGGCAGTGGGCGGGCGACGAGGAGCGCCGGGAGCGCCGCCGCGAGCGGCACAGCCGCCGGGGCGGCTCCGACGACGCGGACATGGACGCCTACAACGCCTACCTGCAGGAGCTGGACCGGCGGGCCCGCGCGCAGGAGGGCCCGGCGCGGGCCGAGCGCCCGGCACCCGAGGCGCCGGCCGCCGACCAGGAGACCCCCTCCTGACAGCGGCGCCACCCCGGCCGGGGCCACCGTAGGGCCCGGCCGGGGGCGGTGTCCAGGCTGCTGCGCCGATAGCGGAATGGGGTGGCGCGCCACCGGCGGATCCGGTTGGGTCGGTGCCCATGAAGAGATTTCGGTTCGGGATCAACTGCCGCCACCAGGAGATCGACCACTGGACGCAGACGTGCCGGAGCAGCGAGCGGCTCGGCTACGACGTCATCCAGGCGCCGGACCACCTGGGCTCGGCGTCCCCGTTCGCGATGCTGGCCGCCGCCGCGGCGGTGACCTCCCGGATCCGCCTGGGCACCCTCGTCCTCAACAACGAGTTCTGGAACCCCGCGCTGCTGGCCCGCGAGGCCGCCACGGTCGACCGGCTCTCCGGCGGGCGGCTGGAGCTGGGGCTGGGCGCCGGCCACATGAAGTCGGAGTTCGAGGCCGCCGAGATCCCCTGGCGCCCCCACGCCGAACGCGTGGCCAACCTGGAGCGCAGCATCGGCGAACTGGACCGGCTCTTCGCCGAGGACGGCCAGCAGCCCCTGCCCACGCAGGTGCCGCGCCCGCCGCTGCTGATCGGCGCGCACGGCGAGCGGGGCCTGGACCTCGCCGCCCGGCACGCCGACATCGTGGGGTTCGCCGGGCTCACCCAGGTCCGGGGCGCCCGCATGGGCACCTTCCGGGTGGCCGACTCCGCGGAGACCCTGCGCCGGGTCGAGTTCGTCCGCGCCCGCGCGGGCTCGCGCGCCGAGGCGCTGGAGTTCAACGTGCTGGTGCAGGCGGTGGTGGTCACCGACGACGCCGAGAAGACCGCCGCCGAACTCGCGGCCGCCTACTCCACCCCCGGGCTGGACACCGCCGAGGCCGTGCTGGCGAGCCCCTACGTGCTCGTGGGCACGGCCGAGGAGATCGCCGACGAACTCGTGGCCAACCGGCGGCGGTTCGGGTTCAGCTACGTCACCACGCACGGCGCCTACCGCGACGCCCTGGCCGAGGCCATCCCGCGGGTGCGCCGCCGGGAGGAGGCGCTGGAGGCACCGCCCGCCGCGGCTCCGGCGGAGCCGGCGCCTCCCGGCGGGGTCTGAGCCGGGGGCCGCGCCGAGAGCGGGGCGGGGTTAGGACAGGGCGGCGGCGATCCCGGTGCCCGCGGCGCCCAGGGCGGCGCACACGGCCAGTCCGCCCAGGGCCACCCCCGCCGAAAGCCGCAGCCCCAGGCCGGCCAGGCGCGGCGCGGCCTGGCCGCGCGCGGCCGCCGCCTGGCGGGCCACCAGCGGCAGCAGCGCCACCCCGGCGGCGTAGACCACCACCACGGCCGCCGACGCCACCAGGAACGCCTGGCCGATCCCCGCGCCCGGGCGCGCGCCCCACAGCCCGGCCGCCGCCAGGGCGGGCACGGCCAGCAGCAGCGCCACGCACGCCGCACCCAGCAGGGCGGAGGCCACCGGCGCGGTGCCGCGTCGGCGCACCACCAGCAGCAGGCCCACCAGGGCCGCCATCATGACGGCGCCGACGACTCCGAACACAGCGATGTTGACCAGGGAATCCACCCCGTCATTATGGCACCGCCCCCGCGACGGCCCCGCCGGGAGCGGGCAGCGCGGGCCCGGGTGTGAACCGGATCTCGGCGAGGTCGTCGGCCCGGCGGCGGTCGAGCAGCAGCAGCGAGCGCGCGCCCGGCACCACCGCGCCGGGGCCGGCGGGGCAGTCGGCGAGCAGCCGCCGCCACCGGCGCACGTGGGTGCGGTGGCTGCGCGGCGCCACCTGGCGGCCGCGCAGGATCTGGCCGCGCAGCGCGTCGCCGGGGTCGCTGTCGATGAGCAGCAGGTGCACCTCGATCCCGCGCCGGCGGCAGTACCAGCCCAGCAGGCGGCGCACGGCGCGGCGGGTGCCGCTCTCGTGGACCACCACGGGGCCGCCGCCCCGCAGCGCGGCGAGGATGCGCAGGTAGTGCAGCAGGTGCATCAGGGGGCGCCAGAGGGGGTAGTGCACGGCGCTCAGCAGGGGGTGCAGCCGGTTGCGCGACTGCTGGGAGTCGACCACCCGCACGCCCGCCGGAGTGCGCACGGTGGCGGGCTCGCGGCCGGTCATGCCGAAGAGGCGGTTGAGCATGGTGCTCTTTCCCGCGCCGGGGATTCCGGCGACCAGGACCAGCGAGTTGGCGGGATAGCGCAGGACGGGGGGCACGGGGGAGATCCGCCGGGTCTGCGGAGAGCACCCCGACGCCGCGCCGGGTGCCGGGGCGGGAAGCGTCGATGGGGACATGAGGTGGTTATGCGCCTTTCGGATAAGCGGCGGCTAAGGGCGGGTGCGTTCATGGGCGGCTAAAGAGGATGGGATGGGCATATGTTCGGTACGCGGGGTATGCGCGTGGAGTGCGGGCCGTGCCGTCTGCGGAACGCTCCGGCGCCCCGCGGGGTGCCCGCCGCCCGAGCCGTCCGCGTGCCGGCCGGCGGGCCGAGTTGACGACGAGTGCAGGGAGTTCGGTGACATGGCACGTAGCGACCGCGGGATCCCGCTCGGGCCGGAGCTGCGGGCGCCGGCCATCGGCCAGGGGACCTGGCGGATGGGCGTCCGCGAGGACCGGCGCGCCGAGGAGGTGCGGGCGCTGCGTCAGGGCGTCGACCTGGGGCTGACCCTGATCGACACGGCGGAGATGTACGGCGACGGCGGTGCGGAGCGGGTGGTCGGCGAGGCCGTGGCGGGCCGGCGCGAGGAGGTCGTCCTCGTGTCGAAGGTGTACCCGAGCAACGCCGGACGACGCGGTGCCCGGACCGCCTGTGAGAGGAGCCTCACGCGGCTGGGCACCGACGTGATCGACGTCTACCTGGTGCACGGGCCGGGCCCGGTGCCGCTGTCGGAGACCGTGGCCGTCATGGAGGAGCTGCGCGACGAGGGCAAGATCCGGCACTGGGGGGTCTCCAACTACGACCGGGAGACCATGGAGCGGCTGTGGCGGGTGCCCTCCGGCCAGGCGTGCGTGACCAACCAGGTGCTCTACAACCTCGCCGCCCGGGGGATCGAGTACGACCTGCTGCCGTGGTGCCGCGACACCGCCCCCGCCCTGCCGACCATGGCGTACTCGCCGCTGGCCCAGGGCGGCCGGGCGCGCGAGCAGATCCTCGCCAATCCGGCGGTGCGCGAGGTTGCGGCGGGGCGCGGGGTGGCGCCCGCGCAGGTGGCGCTTGCCTGGACCGTCCGCGAGGGCGACGTGCTGGCGATCCCCAAGGCGGTCGACCCCGACCACGTCCGGCAGAACGCCGAGGCGCTCACCCTCGACCTGACCGCCGACGAACTCGCCGCCCTCGACACCGCGTTCCCGCCGCCGCGAAGCAGCCGCCCCCTGGAGATGTCCTGATTGAGGGGATCGGCGGCGCCCGCCTTGCGGGCGTGCGCAATTCCCGTGTGGAATCGCCGCGGGCGGATAGGGGCCGGTGGCGGTTTTGCGGCTGATTCCCGCCGCCGTGTCCGTATTGGGGCGGAGACGGCGGCGGGGGTGTTAAGACCTCCGCTGAGATGCGCGGACGGTCGGTTCTCCGCCTTATGCCCAGACGACTCCACGAACGGCCATGGTGGTGCTCCTCGGTTTTCGGTGACCGATAATTGTGTGCCCACTTTATGAGACGCTTATGCGTCGCCGCAGGCGGTTGATGATTCAGGGAAACGCGTTTTTCATTGGTTCGCGGGAATATCGGCCGTTCCGGCACGCACCCAAAGGGCCCGTTCCCGGCACGCGCGCCCGCCGCGCTCACGTCTGGCGCAGCCGCGACCCCGTCGGCGTCTTGACCACCTGCAGCCGCGTGGTGATCCGGGTGCGCAGGTCGGCCACGTGGCTGACCACGCCGACGGCGCGCCCGCCGTCCCGCAGGCCGTCCAGCACCCCCATCACCTCCTCCAGGGTTTCCTCGTCCAGGGTGCCGAACCCCTCGTCCACGAACAGGGTGCCGATGTCGCCGCCGCCCGCCTCTTGGGCCGCCACGTCGCCCAGCCCCAGCGCCAGCGCCAGCGAGCCCACGAAGGTCTCACCGCCCGACAGGGTGGCGGGGTCGCGCTCCTGGCCGGTCCAGGCGTCCAGCACGCGCAGGCCCAGCCCGCCGCCCGAGCGCGACCGGTCGCCCGCGGCCCTGTCCACGGTGTGCCGCAGTTCGTAGCGGCCGTTGTGCATGGTCCGCAGCCGGTCGTTGGCCGCGGCCACCACCTGCTCCAGGCGCGCCGCCAGCACGTAGGCCGACAGCCGCACGCTCTCCCGGTTGTCGGCGGAGGTCCCGGCGACCAGGCGGGCCAGGCCGTCGGCGACGGTGTGGCGGCGCCGGGCCGGCCGGGAGTCAGCGAGCAGGCGGTCGAGGTCGGCCCGCAGGTCGGCGAGCCGGCGCGCCCGCTGCTCGAAGCGGTCGCGCCAGGTCAGCGCGGCCTCGGCCGCGGCCTCCGCCCGCCGGGCGAGGTCTGCCAGCGCGGCGAGGTCGGGCTCGGGGCGCGCGGCGGCCTCGGCGACCTCGGGGTCGGCCAGCACGGCCTCGACGGCCGCGACCCGGTCCTCGTGCGCGCGGATGTCGGCGCGCAGCCGGGCGCGCTCCTCCTCGCCGCGCTCGGCCGCCCACACCGCCTCGGCGTCGGCGAACCCGGCCTCGGCCACGGCCCGCCGCGCCTCGCGCGCGGCACCGGCCAGCTCCTCGGCCGCCGCCGCGCGCCTATCCAGTGCCGCAACGGCGTCGGCGAGCAGGTCGGCCTCGCCGGTCAGCCGCCCGATCCGCGCGGCCAGGTCGGGGTCGGCGCCCCGCGCCGCGTCGAGCAGCGCCGCCAGCCGCTCGCGCTCCTCGGCGCGCCCGGCGCGCCGCTCGGCCAGGGCCGCGAGGTCGGCGCGGAGCGCGGACTCGCGCGTCCGCGCCGCCTCCACGGCGGAGTCGATCCGGGCCAGGCGCCCGGTCAGGCGCTCCACCTCGGCGGCCGCGGCGTCCAGCCGCGCCAGTTCGGCGCGCCGCCGCTCCTCCAGGCCGCGGGCCTCGGCCTCGTCCGCCCCGCCCGCATCGGCCCGGGCGGCCTCCAGCCGGTCCTTCAGCGAGGCCGCCGCGCTCTCGGCGCGGCTGCGTCCGGCCGCCGCGGTGTCGGCCCGGGCCTGGGCCCGCTCCTCGTCCTCGGGGGAGGGGCGGTCGGCCGCACCCCGCGCGGGCGCGGGGTGCTCGGCCGAACCGCACACCGGGCACGGCCGCCCCGGGGCGAGCGCGTCGGCGAGTTCGGCGGCCATGCCCTCGATCCGCCGCCGCCGGATGTCGAGCAGGCGGTCGGCCGCCGCCTGCGCCGCGTCCACCGCCGCGACGCGCTCGGCCTCGGCGCGCGCGAGGTCGGCGCCCAGGCGCACCACCGCCTCGGCCGCCTCGCGCCGGCGCCGGGCCAGCAGCAGCGCGGCTTCGGCGGCCTCGCGCGAACCGGTGCGCCGGCGGGCCTCCTCCAGTTCGGCGGCGGTGTGCTCGCGCTGCCCGGGCAGGTCGGCGGCGCCGGCCCGGCACTCCTCCAGTTCGCGCTCGGCCGCGCGGGCGCGCGCGTCGATGCCGGCGATGTCGGCGTCCACCGCGCCGAGCCGGTCGGCCTCGCCGCGCAGCTGCTCCAGCCGCGCCACCTCGGCCCGCCGCTCGCGCTCGGCCTCGGCCAGCGCCGCCCGCCGGCGCGCCGCCTCCTGGGGGTCCTCGGTATCGGAGCCGGCGCCGGGCGGCGGCCCGCCGGCGAGCTCGCGCACCAGGGCCAGGCGCTCGGCGGCGTCCAGGTCGGCCTTGTCCAGCTGGGTCCTGCGGTGCTCCTCGGTGCGCAGCAGGAGGACGGCCGCGGCGGCGCGTTCGGCCGCGGCCAGTTCGGCGCGGGCAGCGGCGCAGGCGGGCTCCCGCTCGGCCAGGGCCGCCCGGCGGACCAGCGCCTCGGCGTGGCGGCGGCGCCGGTCCGCCAGGGCGCGGGCCTCCTCCACGGCCAGGCGGGCGCTATCGCGCTCGGCCAGCGCCGCATCGACCACCGGCCGGGTGTCGCGGGCGGTGGCGGCGGTGACCGAGGCCAGCTCGGCGGCCCAGGGCGCCAGCGCGTCCAGGTCGCCGGCCTCGGGGCGCGGCGCCCGGCCGACCTCGGCGATCGCGTCGGCCTTGCGCAAAACCGCCTCCTCGGCGCGGGCGGCGGCCTGGCCCAGGGAGCGGGCGCGGTCGGCCAGCCAGTCCTCCACGCGCGCGAACACGCCGGTGGCGAAGATCCGCTCCAGGCTGGCCCGCCGCTCCTTGGCGTCGGCGCGCAGGAACCGGGCGAACTCCCCCTGGGGCAGCAGCACGATCTGGCAGAACTGCGCCAGGGACAGCCCCAGCAGGTCGTCGACGATCTGCCCGGCCTCGTCGGGGCGGTTGGTCAGCCCGCGCCAGCGCCCCTCGACCAGTTCGCTGACCACCACCTTGGCCTTCTCCTCGGTGGTGCCCGTGCCTCGCTTCTTGGGCCGCCGCCAGGCGGGGGAGCGGCTGATGGACAGCCGCCGCCCGCGCACGGTCAGCTCCAGCTCCACCCGGGGCGCCACCCCGGGGGCGGCGTGGTTGCTGCGCGGGGACTTCGCGGCCTCGCGCACGCCAGGCACCCGCCCGTAGAGCGCGAAGCACACGGCGTCCAGCACCGAGGTCTTGCCGGCGCCCGTGGGGCCGTGGATGAGGAACAGCCCGCCGTCGCCCAGCCGGTCGAAGTCCACGGTCTCGGTCCCGGCGAACGGCCCGAACGCCTGGACGGTCAGGGTGTGCAGTCGCATCAGCGCGCGGCCTCCCGGTGCCGGATGTCCTCGAACGCGGCGCGCACCAGGCGCCGCTCCTCGTCGGTGGCGGGCGCGCCGCGCGCCCAGTCCACGAAGTCCAGCACCAGTTCGGGCTCGCTGCGGTCGGCGGTGCGCCGCGCCCACGCGCGGTCCTCCTCGGCCCGCCCGCCCTCGGGCGCGAAGTCCAGCACCAGCGTGTGCGGGAAGCGCTCGCGCAGCCGGTCCATGGGCAGGGCCGGGCGCAGCGGGTCGGTCAGGGTGACCTGCAGCCAGTGGCCGGTGTAGCGCTCCCACTCCGGGCCGGAGAGTAGGTCCTCGAGCCGGCCGCGGAGGCGGGCCAGCGGCCGGGGCACCGGCGCCTCGACGAAGTGCGCGCCGACGAACCCCGATGCGTCCAGTTCCACCAGCCACGAGCCCTTGACGTGGTGCTCCTCGGAGAAGGAGTAGGCCAGCGGGGAGCCGGAGTAGCGCACCGACCCGGCCATGGTCTGGCGGCCGTGCAGGTGGCCCAGCGCCACATAGTCCACGCCCGCGTAGAGCGAGACGGGCACATGGGCGGCGCCGCCCACGGCGATGTCGCGCTCGCTGTCGGAGGGCGCCCCGCCGGTGACGAAGGCGTGGGAGAGCACCACCGAGCGGGTGCCCGCCGGGCGCGCGGCGAGGTCGGCGCGGACCAGGTCCATGGCGTGGCCCAGCACGGCGGGGTGCCCGCGTCCGGCCAGCCCCCAGTGCGGCCGGGCGATCTCGGGCTCCAGGTAGGGGATCCCGTAGAAGGCGACCGGCCCGTGGCGGTCCTCGACCACCACCGGCGTGCCGACCTGCTCCAGCGCCGCGCGCACGTGCACGCCGGAGGCGTCGATGAGGTCGGCGGCGTAGGCCAGCCGCGCCATGGAGTCGTGGTTGCCCGCGATCAGCACCGCACGGGCGCCCGTGGCGCGGATGCGGCGCAGCGCCTCGCCGAACAGCCGGACCGCCTCCACCGGCGGCAGGGCGCGGTCGTAGAGGTCGCCGGAGACCACCACCACGTCCACCGCCTCGGCGCGGACCGTATCGACCAGGTGGTCGACGAACGCCGCCTGCGCGTCGATCAGGTTCTCGCGGTGGAACGAGCGGCCCAGATGCCAGTCGGAGGTGTGCAAGAGGCGCATGTTCCGGCAGCGTAGTGCAGGGCGGGCCGGGACCGCAGCGGCGCAGGTGAGGGCGCGGCCCCGGACCGCCGGGCGGGGGTGCTAGGGCAGCCGGCGCGCCATGGTGAGGCCGTCGCCGATGGGCAGCAGCACCAGGCGGGTGCGGTCGTCGGCCAGGGCGTGGTCGTTGAAGTCGCGGATGGCCTGGACCTCGGGGGAGTCCTGGGCGGGGTCGACCACGCGGCCGTGGGAGAGCGTGTTGTCGACCAGCAGCACCCCGCCCGGGCGCATGCGCGGCACGAGTTCGTCCCAGTAGCCGATGTAGCCGGTCTTGTCGGCGTCGATGAAGGCGAGGTCGAAGGCGGGGCCGGGCGGCAGGGCGCGCAGGGTCTCCAGGGCCGGGCCCAGCCGCAGGTCGACCTTGTGCGCCACGCCGGCGCGCTCCCAGTAGCGGCGCGCCACCGAGGTCCACTCCTCGCTGAGGTCCAGGGCCAGCAGGGTGCCGTCGTCGGGGATGCCGCGCGCCAGGCAGATGGAGGAGTAGCCGGTGAACGTACCGACCTCCACCACGTCGCGCGCCCCGGCGATCTGGGCCAGCAGCGTCATGAACGTGCCCTGCTCGGGGCCGATCTGCATGGTGGTGAGGTCGGGGTAGCGCCGGGCGGTCTCCTCGGCGAGGTCGCCGAGCACGTCGTCGACCGGCGCGCCGTGCGCGACCAGGTACTCCAGGAGTTCCGGGGTGAGCGGTTCGGTGTGGCGAGTCACACCGGACACTCTAGACCCGCGCGCCCCGGCGGATCACGCCTCCGGCAGCAGTTCGGGCCAGGGGAAGAGGTAGAAGGTGAGCAGGACGATGGCGACCGTCAGGGCCGGGGTGACGATCAGCCGCTCGACCTTGCCGTCGGTGGTGAACCCGATGTTCTGCCCGAACCGGTACTTCCAGAACGGCCACAGCAGCGGGACGCCCATCTCGGTGGCCATGTCGCCGATGAAGTGCAGGAGGCAGCCGAACGCCACGGCCAGGCCGATCCAGGTGTAGTCCACGCCCGAGGTGTAGAGGGCCAGCGTGATGCCGCCGACGACCATCGCGGTGATGACCTCCGAGGCCACCCGGTTCTTCTCCGAGCCGAACCCCAGCCCGTTGAACGCGATGCCCACGAGCAGGAACACGAAGACCTGCACGGCGAGGTCGGACCACAGCGCCAGCACCTGGGTGACCACCCCCAGCAGCACGGCGAACAGCAGCGAGTGGGTGCCGTTGCGGTGCCCGCCGAACATCCAGGCGAAGACCAGGCTCAGCCACCGGGTGACCGCGCCGTAGGTCTGGCTGATGGTGCTGCTCTTGGAGTCGAGGTCGGGGATGAGGGCGGCCCCCGCGCACACCAGCGAGCCGGCCACGATCTCGCCGGGCCCGATGTCGAACTGGATGCCCAGGAACTCCCGGCCCTGGACGAAGGGAACGATCGCCATCCAGCCGACCACGCCGCTGAGCGCGTGAGAGTGCCCCATCATGGCGGGAACCGTAGCGGTTGTCGGGTTTCCTGGCGAATCCGGACGGGTTTTCGGCGGGCGCGAACAAGGAGGCCGGCGCGCATCCAACCGCGCCGGGTGGGCACGGCGCGCCCCACGTCCGATTCGGGCGGCGCGGGCACCGCGCCCCGATTGTGAACAACGCGTGACGCGCGCGGTGTAAATCGTTGACGCAATTCTGTCCACGCTGGTAAACAACCAACTGTTCGTGTCGCGATCACCGCAATACCACCCCGTCCCCCCGTCATCGCCACAGAGGGGTAGCCCAGCCCATGGCCAGATCGCAGGACCGTCCCGGGCGGCGCGCCGCCGCCGCTCTCTCGGCGCTCAAGACCTCCTCCGCCGCCGTCCTGGCCGCCGCGCTCGCGGCCCTGCCCGCCGCCCCCGCCGCGGCCTCGCCCGGCGCCGGCGGCGGCGAGGGCGACACCCTCACCATCGCGGTCTC
Organism: Streptomonospora nanhaiensis; assembly: GCF_013410565.1. Classification (NCBI taxonomy): domain Bacteria; kingdom Bacillati; phylum Actinomycetota; class Actinomycetes; order Streptosporangiales; family Nocardiopsidaceae; genus Streptomonospora; species Streptomonospora nanhaiensis. Next base: position 1,458,924 of record NZ_JACCFO010000001.1, on the reverse strand, counting down.
CCAACCGGTCGACTCGCTGAGCCCGTTCCTCGCCCAGAGGCTGATCAGCACGAACATCCACCGGCTGGCCTACGACTACCTCACCAACTACGACCCCGAGACCAACGAGCCCATCCCCGCGCTCGCGGAGTCCTGGGAGACCACCGACGAGGGCCGCACCTGGACCTTCACCATCCGCGACGACGTCGAGTGGAGCGACGGCGAACCCCTCACCGCCGAGGACATCGCCTGGACCTACACCACGATGATGGAGGACGAGGGCGCCGCCACCGCCAACGGCAACTTCGTCGCCAACTTCGAGAGCGCCACCGCGGTCGACGACACCACCCTGCGCATCGAGCTGGCGGAGCCGCAGGCCACCATGCTCGCCCTGGACATCCCCATCGTGCCCAAGCACGTCTGGGAGGACGTCGAGGACTTCGGCGCGTTCAACAACGACGAGGACTTCCCGATCGTCGGCAGCGGTCCCTTCGTCATCACCGACCACCGGCCCAACCAGTCGATCACGCTGGAGGCCAACGAGGACTACTGGCGCGACCCGCCCAAGTTCGACCGGCTGGTGTTCCGCTACATGCCGGAGAAGGACGCCCAGGTCGAGGCGCTGCGCGCCGGCGAGGTCTCCTTCATCGCCGACCTGACGCCCGCCCAGGCCGACGCCCTGGGCGAGACCGAGAACATCGCCGTCAACGAGGCCACCGGCAAGCGGTTCCAGGCGTTCACCGTCAACCCCGGCGCCCGCACCCAGGACGGCGAGGAGTTCGGCGACGGCCACCCCGCCCTCACCGACCGCGTGCTGCGCCAGGCCATCATGCGCGCGATCGACAAGAACGAGATCGTGGAGTCGGTCTACGGCGGCTACGCCGAACCCGCCGGCGGCTACATCCCGGCGCGCTACGAGGACTACCACTGGGAGCCCGGCGACGACGACCCGCTCGGCTTCGACGTCGAGGCCGCCAACGAGATGCTGGACGAGGCCGGCTACGAGAGGGGCGACGACGGCGTGCGCGTCTCGCCCGACGGCGACCGCCTGGAACTGCGCCTGCACGTCCACAACGACCGCCCCGACTACGTCGCCATGGGCCGCCTCATCGACGAGCGCCTGGCCGACATCGGCATCGAGATCGACAACCAGACCGTCGACCCCGGTGTGCTCAGCGACGCCCTCTACAACGGCACCTACGACCTCATCTTCACCGGGTGGTCGGTCAACCCCGACCCCGACTACGTCCTGGGCATCCACACCTGCGACGCGCTGCCGGTGGAGCGCGGCACCATGCGCACCGACGCCTACTTCTGCGACGAGGAGTACGACCGCCTCTACGAGCAGCAGTTGGCCAACTACGACGACCCCGAGGGCCGCGCCGAGCAGATCCGCCAGATGCAGGAGATCCTCTACGAGGAGGCCGTGGTCAACGTCCTGACCTACGCCGACGTCCTGGAGGCCTACCGCACCGACCAGATCTCCGACATCCAGGTCCAGCCCGACCCCGGCGGCAACATCTGGGGCCAGGACGGGCACTGGGCCTGGACCTCGGCCACCCCCGCCGAGCCGGCCGCCGCCGCCGGCCCCGGCGTGCCCACCTGGGCGCTGGCCGGCGTGGGCGTGCTCGTCCTGGTCGCGGTGGTCGGCGGGGTCGTCCTGCTGCGCCGCCGCTCCGCCACCGCCGAGGACCGGGAGTAGCCCCATGACCGCGCCACCCGCCGCCGGAGCGCCCGCCACCGGCGCCGCCCCCGCCCCCGCCCCGCGCCGGGGCGGGCGGCGGGGCGGCCTGCCGCCCACCGTGCGCTACCTGGGCGGGCGCATCCTCACCGCCCTGGTGTCGCTGCTCGCCGTGATGGTCACCAGCTTCTTCCTGTTCCGCGTGCTGCCCGGCGACCCGGTCACCGCGCTCACCCAGGGCCGGGCCGTCACGGTGGAGCAGCTGGAGGCCATGCGGCGGGAGTTCGGCCTGGACCAGCCGCTGCCCCAGCAGTTCCTCGACTACTGCCTGGGCATGCTCACCCTGGACTTCGGCACCTCCTACCAGTACCGGGTGCCGGTGGCCGACCTCATCGTGGAGCGGCTGGGGCCCACCCTGCTGCTGGCCGGCACCGGCACGGTGATCGCCGCCGCGCTCGGCCTGGCGCTGGGCACCCGCGCCGGGTGGCGGCGCGGCTCGGTCATGGACCGGGTCGACACCGGCGTGGCGCTCACCCTGTGGTCGGTGCCGTCCTTCTGGCTGGGCCTGCTGCTGATCGTGCTGCTGGCCTCGGGCGCCGGGCTGTTCCCCACCAGCGGGATGTCCACGCCCGGGGTCACCGGCACGCTCAACGTCGCCCTGGACGTCGCCCACCACATGGTGCTTCCGGTGGCCACCATGGTCGCCGTGGTCTACGCCCAGTACATGATGATCATGCGGTCCTCGCTGGTGGACGAGGCGGGCTCGGACTACCTCACCACCGCCCGCGCCAAGGGCCTGCGCGACGCGCTCGTGCTGCGCCGCCACGCCGTGCCCAACGCGCTGCTGCCCACGGTCACGCTCATCTTCCTCAACCTGGGCCGGGTGGTCTCGGGCGTCATCCTCATCGAGACGGTGTTCGCCTGGCCCGGCCTGGGCTCGCTGTTCTACTCGGGGCTGCGCGTGCCCGACCTGCCCATCGTCCAGGCCCTCTTCGTCGTCTTCGCGGGCTCGGTGATCCTGATGAACCTCCTGGCCGACCTGGTGTACCCCCTGCTGGACCCGCGGGTGCGCACATGAGCGCCGCCCCGGCCGCGGCCCCGCCCGCGGGCACGCCGGCGAGCCGGCGCCGCCTGGCCTGGGCGCGCCGGCGCCGCGCCCTGGCCGGCTACGCCCGCGCCTACGCCGCCAACCGGGGCGGCATGGCCGGCCTGGCCGCGCTGCTGCTGATCGCGGCGGCGGCCCTGGCCGCCCCGCTGTTCGTCAGCCCCGCCGACCTCTCCCTCACCGACGCCGCGGGCGGCCGCTTCGACCCGCCCGGCGCCGGCGCGCCCCTGGGCACCGACCCCTACGGCCGCTCGGTGCTGGACCTGGTGGTGTGGGGCGCCCGCATCTCGCTGACGGTGGGGTTCCTCGCCGCGTTCGTGTCGGTGGCGCTGGGCACGCTGGTCGGCGTCATCGCCGGCCACTACGGCGGATGGGCCGGCAACGTGCTGATGCGCGTCACCGACTGGTTCGCCGTGCTGCCGGCCCTGGTGATGGCGGTGGCGCTGGCGGCGGTCATGACCCGCAGCACGCTCACCATCGTCATCGCCATCGGGGTCACCGCCTGGCCGGCCACCGCGCGCGTGGTGCGGGCCCAGACCCTGGCGGTGGAGGCCCGGCCGTTCATCGAGCGGGCGCGGGCGCTGGGCGGTGGCCACGCCCACGTCATGCTGCGCCACGTGCTGCCCAACGTCATGCCCGTGGTGCTCGCCCAGACCACCCTGCTGGTCGCCGAGGCCATCATGATGGAGGCCACCCTGGCCTTCCTCGGCCTGGGCGACCCCGCCACCGTCTCCTGGGGCGGGATCATCCAGGACGCCCGCACCGCCGGCGCCATCAGCTCCGGCATCTGGTGGTACATGGTGCCGCCCGGCGTGGCCATCGCCGCGGTGTCCCTTGCCTTCACCATGTGCGGGCGCACGCTGGAGAGCGTGCTCAACCCCCGGCTGCGGGAGCGCCAGTGAACCACCTCGACGTCCGCGACCTGCACGTGGCCTACCGCACCGCCGCGGGCGAGGTCCCCGCCGTGCGCGGGGTCTCCTTCGGCATCGCCCCCGGAAGCAAGCTCGGCGTGGCCGGGGAGTCGGGCTGCGGGAAGTCCACCGTGGCGCTGGCCCTGCTGCGGCTGCTGCCGGCCACCGCGCGCGTCAGCGGCCAGGTGCTGCTCGACGGCGAGGACGTGCTGGGCATGCGCTGGGGCCGGCTGCGCGCGGTGCGCTGGGCCGGGGCCTCCATCGTGTTCCAGGGCGCCATGCACTCGCTCAACGCCGTGCACCGCGTCGGCGACCAGATCGCCGAACCCGTCCTCGTGCACGGCCAGGCCACCCCCGCCCAGGCGCGGCGGCGCGTGGGCGAGCTGCTGGAGCAGGTGGGGCTGCCCGCGTGGCGGGCGCGCTCCTACCCCCACGAACTGTCGGGCGGGCAGCGCCAGCGCGCCATGATCGCGATGGCGCTGGCCTGCCGGCCGCGGCTGGTCATCGCCGACGAGCCCACCACCGCGCTCGACGTCATGATCCAGGCGCAGATCCTGCGGCTGATCGACGACCTGGTCACCGGCAGCGGGATCAGCATGCTGATGATCAGCCACGACCTGTCGGTGCTGGCCGACACCTGCGACCGGCTGGCGGTGATGTACGCCGGACGCGTCGTCGAGGAGGGACCGGCCCGCGCCGTGTTCGCCGGCGCCCGCCACCCCTACGGCGCCGCGCTGAGCGCCGCGTTCCCCCGCGTGGGCGACCCCGCATCGCGGCGGGCGCCGCGCGGCCTGCCCGGCGATCCGCCCGACCCCGCCGACCTGCCCGCCGGCTGCGCGTTCCGGCCGCGGTGCCCGCAGGCCCAGGACCGCTGCGCCGAGGTCGCCCCCGTGCTGTGGCCGGCCGGACCCGACCGCACGGCCGCCTGCGTGCGGGTGCTCTCGGCCGAGGACGCCCGCGCCCGCGGGGTGCCGCCGCCCGGCGAGTCCGGGGAGGGCGGGGCGGCCCCCGCCGCCGCCCAGGCCGCCGCGCCCGCCGAGCGGACCGGCGGCGCCGACGACCCCGGCGGCGACCGCGCCCCCGAGCCCGAGGAGACCCGATGACGGTGCCCGCCGCGCCCGCGGCCCCCGACCAGCCGGCGCCCGCCCCGGCCGATCCGGTGCTGCGCGCCGCCGGCCTGCACGTCACCTTCACCGGGCGCGGCGGCCGGGCCGCCCGCGCGGTCGACGGCGTGGACCTGGAGGTCCGCCCCGGCGAGATCGTCGCACTGGTGGGGGAGTCGGGCTGCGGCAAGTCCACCCTGGCGCGCGCCCTGCTGGGCCTGGTGCGGCCCACCTCCGGCCAGGTGGCCTACCACGGCCGCCCGCTGGACTACCGCCCCCGGGCGCTCAAGCGGTTCCGCGAGCGCGCCCAGCTGGTGCTGCAGGACCCCAGCGGCTCGCTCAACCCCCGCCACACCGTCTACGACGCCGTGGCCGAGGGGCGGCGCATCCACAGCGGGGCCACTGCCGACGAGCAGGAGCGCGTGGCCGAGGCGCTGGCCCGCGCGGGGCTGCGCCCGCCCGAGCGGTTCTTCCTGCGCTACCCCCACGAGCTGTCGGGCGGGCAGCGCCAGCGGGTCGTCATCGCGGGCGCGCTGATCCTCGACCCCGAGGTGATCGTCGCCGACGAGCCGGTGGCCTCCCTGGACGCCTCGGTGCGCGGCGAGATCCTGGGGCTGCTGATGCGGCTGCGCGACGACTTCGGCCTGGCGGCGCTGGTGGTCACCCACGACCTCGGCCTGGCCTGGAACATCGCCGACCGCATCGCCGTGATGTACCTGGGCCGGGTGGTGGAGACCGGCACGGTCGAGGAGGTGCTGTCGGCGCCCCGCCACCCCTACACCCGGGCGCTGCTGTCGGTGCTGCCCGAGGCCGGGCACGAGCCGCAGGTGCTCGCCGGGGAGCCGCCCGACCCCACGCGCGTGCCCGGCGGCTGCCGGTTCCACGCGCGCTGCCCGGTGCTGGCCTCGGGCGAGGCCGAGGCGGCCGGGGTGGCCGAGCGCTGCCGCACCGAGGACCCGGGCCCGCTGCCCGCCGACGGCGCGGCCCGCGCCGCCTGCCACTGGGCGCGTGCCACGCGGGGCGGCTGAGCCCCGCTGACAGGCCGCCACGCGCCGACCGCGAAGTCGGGGAACGTGATGCCATCCGGGACGAAGAACACCGGCATCCTGCCGTCGACCGGGTTACCGGCCGCGTTCTCCTGGGGAGGACGGTCCCCGGGCACGCCGGTCAGGGCGTCGACCGAGCCGCGCGAGCCGGCCGCCGAGGTCCCCGGCCCGCCGCGGCGGGCTACTCCGGCGGCGGGCCGAGCGGGCGAATGACGCAGCCGCTGCGCGGCAGCGCGGGCAGCCGCGCCATGTCCACCGTGTCGTCCTGCTCGGGCACCTCGTAGCGCATCCGCACCAGGCGGCGCGCCACGGCGGCGATGAGCGCCACGGTGATGGGCTCGCCCGGGCAGCGGTGGCCGGTGCTGGGATCGCCGGCGCCCTGGGGCACGAACCCGTAAAGGTCCCAGCCGGCCTCGGCGAACCGCTCCGGGCGGAACTCCTCGGGGTCGCCCCAGCGCCGGGGGTCGTGGTTGATGCCGTAGAGGTCCAGCAGCACCCGCCTGCCGCGCTTGACGGGGTGGCCCTGGAACAGCAGGTCGAAGCGGGCGCGCGCGGCCACCGCGGGGAAGAACGGGTAGTGGCGCCGCACCTCCTGGGCGAACAGTTCGGTGTAGCCGCCGGTCCCGTTCCCGCCATCGGCGGCCGCCTCGTCGCCCACGGCGCGGGCGCAGCGCGGGTGGTGGTGCAGGGCGTGGGCGGCGAAGGCGAGGTAGACCGCCACCGCCACGGTGGGCCGCAGCACGTTGAGCAGCTCCACCCCGGCGGTGTGGGGCGGCAGCAGCGCGCCGTCGGGTGCGCGGTGCCAGGCGGCGGCGTGCGCGGCGGTGTCCTCGGGCGGGGTGATGCGCCCGGCGCGGACGCGGCGGACGACGTCGGCGGCCCAGCGGTCGGCCGCGCGCCGCGCCAGCCGGGCCCGCCAGTGGCGCGGCCCCACGGCGCCCGCGCCGTCGAACAGGGCGGTCAGCTCGCGGGTGCGCCGCTCGGCGTCCACGGTGGGCAGCGGCACGCCCGCCCACGCGCACACCGCGCGGGTCAGCACCGCGCGGAAGGCGTCGTAGAGCACCACCGGCTCGCCCACAGGCCAGGAGCGGGCCGCGCGCACCAGTTCGCGGTCCACCAGCGCGGCAAGTTCGGCGACCCGGTCGGCGCCCATGAGGTCCACGAACAGCGCCTTGCGGTGCCGGTGCTCGGCGCCGTCGAGCCCCTGCACCCCGCCCTTGCCGAACAGCGTCCGCACCACCCGCGGCGGCACCGCCCGGTGCCGGGTGAAGTGGGTGTCGTCCTGGAACTCCGCCGCCGCGGCGGGGCCGGTCACGCACACCGCCGGGGCCAGCAGCAGCCGGGTGGCGACCACCGGGGAGCCGTGGCGCCGCACGGCGCGCCCGATGAACCGGTAGGGGTCGCGCAGCGCGGCCAGGGTGCGGTCCAGCGCCGTCCCGCCGGGTGTGGGTTCCATCGTCGTGAGCCTTCCGTCGCGCCTGGTGGGCGCCGACTGCCCCGGGGCGCCCACCGGCCGCCCCTACCCCCGCCCGAAGCGGGGTAACTCCGGGCCGTCCGGGCCGAACCGCTGCGGGGCGGGGCCGAGATGAGGCACCATGAGGACGTGGACGCCCAACACGTGATGCTGCTGCGTGAACTGCTGGCCTCGACCCCGTGGGTGGAGCGCAGCGAGGACTTCGCCCGTGCGCTGCGCCGCACCCGCAGCCCCGGCGGGCTGATGCTGCTCGGCACGCCCGACGACGAGCCCTGGCACCTGGCCGCCCACCTCGACGACGAGGCGCGCTACAGCGGCCTGCCGGTGCTCTCGCCCACGCTGGTGCGCTGGCAGCCGCCGCCCGACGCCCCCGCCCACCTGCGGGTGGGCCTGGACCGCCTGGCCGAGGCGCGCCGGGGCGAGACCCTGTTCGTGGTCAACGCCGCCGAGGAGGCCCCCGTGCCGCTGCTGGAGCGGGTCGACGACGCCCGCCGCACCGGCGCCACCATCCTGTCGCTGGACCAGGGCGACCCCGAGCTGACCTCGCTGGCGCACGACTCCATCAGCCTGCGCCCGCAGGCGGCCCCGCTGACCTTCGAGGGGCTGCAGCACCTGGTGAGCACGGCCGCCGGCCAGGCCGACCCCGACCGCAAGCCCGGGTTCAGGGAGCGGCTGTCGCGGTTCCTGGACGTGGTGAGCGGCCCGCGGATCGCCGACTGAGGACCTCCGGCCACCGCGCCGCGCGGCGCCGCGGCCGGGGGAGCGCCGCGGGCGCCGCGGGCGCGGGGGTCAGTCGCGGTCCTCCTGCTCGTCCCACGCCTCGTTGCGCTCGGAGACGATGTTCAGCGCCGACGCCGCGGTGGCCTCGTCGGGATAGGGGCCCAGCCGGTACTTGCCGGGGCATCCCGGGCCCTGCTCGGGCCTGCTGTGTCGAAGGCAATACCACCATTGCCGGTCCTCGTCCGGCGTGGCGGCGTGGTCCCGGTCGCTCATGGTCGGCTCCTGCGGGTTCGTCCGGCTTCGCCTGCCTACTTCCGGGCTCTTACCCGCGTGTCGGCGTATCGACGCGGATCGGCCGGTCACGGCTGGGAACTAGAATCCGCAGACATGACTACGCCGCTTGTTCCCGGGCGCATCTCGCCGCCCCGTTCGGTCCCCGCCGGTATCGAGCGTCCGGAGTACGTCGGCAAGAAGCGCCCGGTCGAGGGCGTGCTCGGCGACATCCAGACCCCCGAGACCATCGAGGCCATGCGGATCGCGGGCCGGATCGCCGCGCAGGCGCTGCAGGAGGTCGGCAAGCACGTGCGGCCCGGCGTCACCACCGACGAACTCGACCGCATCGGCCACGAGTTCCTCTGCGACCACGGCGCCTACCCCAGCACCCTGGGCTACAAGGGCTACCCCAAGTCGCTGTGCTCCTCGCTCAACGAGGTCATCTGCCACGGCATCCCCGACGACACCGTGATCGCCGACGGCGACATCGTCAACATCGACATCACCGCCTACATCCACGGCGTCCACGGCGACACCAACGCCACCTTCCTGGCAGGCGACGTCGACGAGGAGTCCCGGCTGCTGGTCGAGCGCACCCACGAGGCCACCATGCGCGGCATCAAGGCGTGCCGCCCCGGCCGCCGGCTCAACGTCATCGGGCGCGTCATCGAGTCCTACGCCAAGCGGTTCGGCTACGGCGTGGTGCGCGACTTCACCGGCCACGGCGTCGGACCGGAGTTCCACTCCGGCCTGGCCGTGCCGCACTACGACGACCCGCGCGCCACCACGGTCATGGAACCCGGCATGACCTTCACCATCGAGCCGATGATCACCCTGGGCACCGTCGACTACGAGGTCTGGGACGACGGCTGGACCGCCGTGACCGCCGACCGCCGCCGCACCGCCCAGTTCGAGCACACCCTCGTCATCACCGAGGACGGCGCCGAGATCCTCACCCTCCCCTGACCTTCCCACGGCGGGCCGCCCGGGCACGGGGCGGCCCGCCGCGCCCGGCGACCCAGACGAGGAGGAGCGGTGCGGATCCTGATCTCCGCCGATATGGAGGGCGCCACCGGCGTGACCTGGCCGGCCGACGTCGAGCCCGGCACCGAGCAGTGGCAGCGCTGCCGGGCCATGTTCACCTCCGACGTCAACGCCGCCGTGTCCGGGTTCTTCGCCGGCGGCGCCACCGAGGTGCTGGTCAACGAGGCCCACTCCACCATGCGCAACCTGCTGCTGGAGCGGCTGGACCCGCGCGCGGCCATGCTCACCGGCCGGCACAAGGAGCTCTCGATGGTCGAGGGCGTGCAGCGCGGCGACGTCGACGGCGTGGCCTTCCTCGGCTACCACACCGGCGCCGGGACCGAGGGCGTGCTGGCCCACACCTACCTGCCCAACTCCGTCACCGGGGTGTGGCTGGACGGCGAGCCCGCGAGCGAGGGCCGCCTCAACGCCGCCGTCGTCGCCGAGTACGGCAGCCCCGTCGTGCTGGTCACCGGCGACGACCGCACCTGCCTGGACGCCGCCGGCTACGCCCCGGCCGCCCGCACGGTCGCCGTCAAGACCTACGTGTCGCGCTACGCCGCCGTGTGCCGCCCGCCCGCCGTCACCGCCGCCGCGATCGCCGAGGCCGCCGAGGCCGCCGCCGCGGGCGCGGCGCGCACCGAGCCCGCGCGCCGCGGACCGTTCACGGTCGAGGTGGAGGTCGACGCCGCCCACCTGGCGGGCGCCGCCGCCCTGGTCCCCGGTGTCGACCTCGTGAGCGAACGGCGTGTCCGCTACACCTCGCCCACGGCCTTTGAGATGATCCGCTGCTTCAAGGTCGTGACCACGCTCATCGCCAACGCGGTGGAGGCGCTGTACGGCTGAGCCGGGCCGGCACGGCCGCACGACGCGGCGACGAGAGGGCGGAGGAGCGCGTGGCACACGCTGACCAGGGGATTCGGGCCGCGGCGGCGGCCGACGCGGCGGGCGCGCTCGCCCGGCTGGACGAGGAGGCCGTGCGGTTCACCTCCGAGCTGATCCGCATCGACACCACCAACCGGGGCGGCGGCGAGGGCGCCGAGCGCCCCGCGGCCGAGTACGTGGCCGAGCGCCTCTCTGCCGCCGGCCTGCGCCCGCTGCTGCTGGAGTCGGCGCCGGGCCGCGCCAACGTGGTGGCGCGGGTGCCCGGAACCGACCCCGCCGCCCCCGGCCTGCTCGTGCACGGCCACCTCGACGTGGTCCCCGCCGACCCCGCCCAGTGGCGGCTGCCGCCGTTCTCCGGCGAGGTCGCCGAGGGCATGGTGTGGGGCCGCGGCGCGGTCGACATGAAGGGCACCGACGCCATGGTGCTGGCGGTGGTGCGGCACTGGGCCCGCACCGGCCTGCGCCCCCGCCGCGACATCGTGCTCGCCTTCACCGCCGACGAGGAGGACAGCGCCGCCTACGGCGCCCAGTGGCTGGTCGACACCCGCCCCGAGCTGTTCGAGGGCTGCACCGAGGCCGTGGGGGAGTCGGGCGCCTACACCGTGCACGCCCGCACGGCCGAGGGCGAACCCGTGCGGATCTACCCCGTGGGCGCCGGCGAGCGCGGCACCGCCTGGCTGGAGTTGACGGCCGCCGGCACCGCCGGGCACGGCTCCAAGACCAACCCCGACAACGCCGTGGCCGCGCTCGCCGAGGCCGTCGCCCGGATCCACGCCCACCGCTGGCCGGTGCGCCTCACCCCGGTCACCCGGGCCGCGCTGTCGGGCCTGGCCGCGGCCGTGGGCGTGCCCGCCGACCTCGACGGCCCCGGCTTCGACCCCGAGCGCGACGTCGACGCCCTCGTGGCGCGCCTGGGCGCCGCCGCCGAACTGGTGCGGCCCACCGTGCGCAACAGCTCCGTGCCGACCATGCTCGCCGCCGGCTACAAGGTCAACGTGGTGCCCGGCACCGCCACCGCCGGGATCGACGGCCGCGTGCTGCCCGGCGCCGAGGAGGAGTTCCGCGCCGCCCTCGACGCGCTGACCGGCCCGCGGGTCTCCTGGGACTACCGGCACCGCTCGCGCCCGCTGCTGGCGGCCGTGGACACCCCCGTCTTCGCCGAGATGCGCGCCGCCCTGCTGGAGTTCGACCCCGGCGCCCACGTGGTGCCGGTGTGCCTGTCGGGCGGCACCGACGCCAAGCAGTTCGCCGATCTGGGGATCACCGGCTACGGGTTCGCCCCGCTGCACATGCCCCCCGGTCTGGACTACGACGCGCTGTTCCACGGCGTGGACGAGCGCGTGCCCGTGGCCGGCCTGCACTTCGGCGCGCGCGTCCTGGACCGGTTCCTGCGCGCCGCCTGACAGCGCCGCCCCCGCCCGCCGCCCGAGGCCGCGTCCCACCCCCACCACCCCATGGAAGGCGGTTGCCCCCGATGAGCGCCCTGCCCTGCGGTTCCTGGCCCTCGCCGATCAGTGCCGCCGACGCCGCCCGCCACGACGGCGCCCCCAATTGGCCGGCGGCCCTGGGTGAGGAGGTGTGGTGGACCGAGCCGCGCCCGCGCGAGGGCGGCCGGGTGGCGCTGTGCCGCACCCGCCTGGACGACCCCGCCGCCGCCCCGCAGACCGTGCTGCCGGCCCCGTGGAACGCCCGCAGCCGGGTGCACGAGTACGGCGGCCGGCCCTTCGTGCTGGTGCCGGGCGCTGCGGGTGCCGCCGTGGTCTTCACCGAGTTCACCGACCAGCGGCTCTACCTCTTCGAGCCCGGCGGCGAGCCCCGGCCCCTCACCCCCGAGCCGGCCGAGCCCGCCGCCGTGCGCTACGTCGAGCCCGTCCTGGCGCCGGGCGGCACCGAGGTGTGGTGCGTGTGCGAGCGCCGCACCGGCCCCCTGCCCACCGACGTGCGCCGCTCGATCGTGGCCGTGCCGCTGGCCGGGTGCTCCGGCCCCGACGACGTGCGCGAGGTCGCCGCCGGGCACCGCTTCCTGGCCTGCCCCCGCGTCTCGCCCGACGGCGCGCACCTGTCCTGGATCGGCTGGGACCACCCCGACATGCCCTGGGACAGCACCCGGCTGCTGGTGGCCGGCATCGGCCCCGACGGGCGCGCCGCGCGACCCGAGGAGGTGGCCGGGGGCCCCGGCGTGTCGGTCGTGCAGGCCGAGTGGGCCGACGACACCACCCTGTACTGCGTCGCCGACCCCGAGGGCTGGTGGAACCCCTACCGCGTCAGCGCCGCCCCCGGCGGCGGGTGGGGCCGGCCCGAGGCCCTGGTCCGGTGCGAGGAGGAGTTCGGCGGCCCCCTGTGGCAGCTGGGCTACACCTGGCTGCTGCCGCTGCCCGGAGGGCGGCTCGCCGCCGTGCACGGGCGGGCGCTGACCTCCCTGGGCGTCCTCGACACCGCCACCGGCGCCCTTGAGGACGCCGCCACCCCCCACACCGAGTGGCTGGGCCGGCTGGCCGCCGCCGGGCGCGACGGCCGCACCGTCCTGGGCGTGGCCGCCGCGGCGGACCTGGCCCCCGAGGTCGTGGCGGTGGCCCCCGACGGCAGTTGGCGCTCACTGAGCCGGCCGCGCCCCGCCGGCGCGCCCGCCGCCGACGGGCGCGCCGCCTACCTGCCCCGGCCCCGCACCGTGGAGTTCAGCGGTCCGGACGGCCGCGAGGTGCACGCCGTGCTCTACCCGCCGCACAACCCTGCCGCCGAGCCGCTGCCCGGCGAGCTGCCGCCCTACGTCGTGTGGGCCCACGGCGGGCCCACCAGCCGCGCGCCCATGGTGCTCGACACCGAGATCGCCTACTTCACCAGCCGGGGGATCGGGGTCGTGGAGGTCAACTACGGCGGCTCCACCGGGTTCGGCCGGGCCTACCGCGAGCGGCTGCGCGGCAACTGGGGCGTGGTGGACGTGGCCGACTGCGTGGCCGCCGCCGAGGGGCTCGTCGCCCGCGGCCTGGCCGACCCCCGCCGGCTGGCGATCCGGGGCGGCAGCGCCGGCGGCTGGACCAGCGTGGCCGCGCTCGCGTTCACCGACACCTTCCGCTGCGCCGCCATCCTGTTCCCCATCGTGGACCTGGTGGGCTGGCGCACCGGCGAGACCCACGATTTCGAGTCCCAGTACCTGGAGAGCCTGGTGGGCCCCTGGCCGCGGGAGCGGCGGCGCTACACCGAGCGCTCCCCGGTCAACGCCGCCGACCGCATCAGCGCCCCCTTCGTGCTGATGCAGGGCCTGGAGGACGAGATCTGCCCGCCGGTGCAGTGCGAGCGGCTGCTGGCCCAGGTGCGCGACGTGCCCCACGCCTACCTCGCCTTCGAGGGCGAGCAGCACGGGTTCCGCCGCGCCGAGACCATCACCGCGGCCCTGCACGCCGAGCTGTCGCTGTACGCCCAGGTGTTCGGGTTCGCCTCCGACGCGCCCAAGCTGGAGCTGCACCGGTGAGGGCGGCGGCGCCCGGAGCGCGCCCGCGCCGGCTGCGCCCCGGCGACCGGGTGTCGGTGGTGGCCCCGTGCAGCCCGGTGCGCGAGGAGGACCTGCGGGCCGCGATCGCCCTGCTGGGGGAGTGGGGACTGGAGGCGGTGCCCGGCGAGCACGTGCTCGCCCGCCACCCCTCGCTGTCCTACCTCGCCGGCACCGACACCCAGCGCGCCGCCGACCTGCGCGCGGCGTGGCTGGACCCCGGTACCGCCGCCGTGCTGTGCGCGCGCGGCGGCGACGGCGCGCACCGGCTGCTGGACCACCTCGACTTCGCGGAGCTGCGCCGGGCCCCCGCGAAGGCGTTCGTCGGCTTCAGCGACATCACCGCGCTCCACGAGGCTTTCGCCGTGGAGTTGGGCGTGGCCACCGTGCACGGGCCCGTGGTGGCGCTGGACTCCTTCGTGGGCGACGCCGAGGCCGCCGGGCACCTGCGGGCCACCCTGTTCGAGCCGGAGACGCGGACGGTGCTGCGCCCGCCGGGCGCCCGCCCCCTCGTGGGCGGCCGGGCGCGGGGCGTCACCATCGGCGGCACCCTCAGCGTGCTCAGCGACGGCCTGGCCACCCCGCACAGCCGCCCCTCGGCGCGCGGCGGCCTGCTGCTGCTGGAGGACGTCAACGAGCACGTCACGCGCCTGGACCGGATGCTCACCCACCTGCTGCGCGGCGGGTGGCTGGAGGGGGTGGCCGGGGTGCTGCTGGGCTCGTGGTCCGACTGCGGCCCCGACCTCGCCACCGTGCACGCCATGCTGGAGGAGCGGCTGGCCCCGCTGGGGGTCCCGGTGGTGGCGGAGTTCGGGTTCGGCCACCGGCCCGGCCAGCTCACGGTTCCGCTGGGCGTGCCCGCCGTCCTCGACGCCGACACCGCCACGCTCACCCTCCAGGTCCCCGCGCTCGTCTGAGGGCCGCGCACCCGGGTCGGCCCTGCCGCCCCTGCCCTCCCTCCTTCGTCGGGGGCGGGCCCCCGACGAAGGAGGGAGGGCAGGCGGCCCGGGTGCCCCCGAAGGACCAACCGAACTCCAACCTCGCGCCGGAGGCGCTTTTAGGCGCGGCGGCCGATACTCGGGACGGGAAGCACCCACGCACCCGGGAACCCCCGGGGCAAGGAGGTCGGCATGGTCTCGATCACCGCGCGCCGCCGCGCCCGCCCCGCCGAGGCGGCGCCCGACGTGTCCGGCGCGCCCGGCGCCTTCGGCGCGGGCCGGTCGGCGCCGCGCCGCCTCCTGGCGGCGCTGCTGCCCGCCGCGCGCGCCCTGCTCGACGCCCGGGGCCTGGTCTGCGAACCCGACCCCGCGCGCGTGCGGGCCATGCTCGTCGAGGTCGGCCGGCTCGACCCCGCCGCCCCGCCCCAGGCCCGCCGCGCGGCCCTGGCGGCGTTCCAGCGCGCCCACGGCCTGCCCGCCGACGGCGTGGCCGACGGCCGCACCGTCTCGGCGCTGTCCCGCGCCTGGCGGCGCCGCCGCGAGCTGCGGGCGCTGGGCCTGCCCGACACGCCCGCGCCGCGCCCGCGCGCCGCGGGCCGTGGGGGGTGACCGGTCGGACACCCCCGCGCGCTGCGCCACCCCGGCCCCGCCTGGCATGATCGCTGCATGGCAGAGCAGAGGACTCCACACGACCTTCCCGACGTCTCGGGGCTCACCGTCGCGGTGCTGGGCGGCACCGGCGACCAGGGGCGCGGCCTGGCCCGCCGGTTCGCGCTCGCGGGCCACTCCGTGGTCATCGGCTCGCGCAGCGCCGAGCGCGCCGCCGCGGCGGCGGCGGAGCTGGGCGCCGACCTCGGCGTGGCCGGCGCCGACAACGCCGAGGCCGCCCGCCGCGGCGACATCGTGATCGTCGCGGTGCCCTGGGACGGCCACCGCGCGCTGCTGGAGAGCCTGCGCGCCGAACTCGCCGGCAAGATCGTCGTGGACTGCGTCAACCCGCTCGGGTTCGACGCCAAGGGCCCCTACGCCCTGCCGGTCGAGGAGGGCAGCGCCGCGCAGCAGGCCGAGGCCGTGCTGCCCGACAGCCGGGTGGTGGCGGCCTTCCACCACGTCTCGGCGGTGGTCCTGCTGGACCCCGAGGTCGACGAGGTCGACCTGGACGTGCTGGTGCTGGGCGACGACCGCGAGGCAACCGACATCGTGCGGGCGCTGGCCGCCCGGATCGGAGGCGTGCGCGGCGTCTACGGGGGCCGGCTGCGCAACGCCCACCAGGTCGAGGCGTTCACCGCCAACCTGATCGCGGTCAACCGCCGCTACAAGGCGCACGCCGGACTGCGCATCACCGACGTGTGAGCGCCGGGCCCCGGCGGCGCCCGTCGCGGGCGGTGCCGGGGCCCGGGCGGCTACAGCCAGGAGTGCAGCTTCTCCACGAGCCTGACCGGGTCGTCGCCCACGGGGGTGACGTTGAGGTGGGTGACCCCGGCGGCGCGGAAGGCCGCGACGCGCTCGCGCACGTAGGACTCCGGGCCCACGAGGTTGGTCAGCTCCACGAACTCGTCGGGCACCGCGGCGGCGGCCTCGTCCTTGCGGCCGGCCAGGTAGAGGTCCTGGATCCGCTCGGCGGCGTCCTCGAATCCGTAGCGGCGGGCGACGTCGTTGTAGAAGTTCCTGCCCTTGGCGCCCATGCCGCCGACGTAGAGGGCGATCATCGGGCGGGTGAGGTCGGCGAGCTTGCGGGTCTCCTCGCCCTCGCCGATGGCCAGCAGCCCGCCGGCCGAGATCGCCAGCTCGCCCAGGGCGGGGTCGCGCTTGGCCCTGCCCCGGGCCAGGGCCGGGCCCCACACGGCGTCGGCCTTCTCGGGGATGAACAGGTGCGGCAGCCAGCCGTCGGCGACCTCGGCGGTCAGTTCGACGTTCTTCTCGCCCAGGGCGGCCACGAACACCGGGACGGCGCTGCGCACGGGGTGGTTGATGATCTTGAGCGGCTTGCCCAGCCCGGTGCCCTGCTCGGGCGGCAGCGGCAGGGTGTAGACGCTGCCCTCGTGCACCACGCGCTCCTCGCGCGCCCAGATCTTGCGGCAGATCTCGATGATCTCGCGGGTGCGGGCCAGCGGCTTGGTGTAGGGCACGCCGTGCCAGCCCTCGATGACCTGCGGGCCGCTGGCGCCCAGCCCCAGCACGGCGCGGCCGTCGGAGAGGTAGTCCAGGCCGGCGGCGGTCTGGGCGATGAGGGCGGGGGTGCGGGTGTACAGCGGCAGGATGGCCGAGCCGATGTTGACGCGCTCGGTGCGGGCGGCGATGTAGCCCATCAGGGTGGGGCTGTCGTAGCCGTAGGCCTCGGCCACCCACACGGTGTCCAGGCCCACCTTCTCCAGTTCGGCGACCTGGTCGACGACCGGTTTGGGCTCGCCGGCGTACTGCAGCGGCATGGAGATGCGCATCGTGCCTCCCTTGTCTCGCGCGGCGGGCCGCGCCCGGATGCGGCAAACTCTACTACCGAGTAACGTTCGGTCGCGGGCGCGCCCCCGGCGCCGCGACCGGGGCGGACGCCGCTGGCCGCGGGGGCGGGTCGGCGTCAGCCGGTCGCTGGGCGCGCCGCGCCCGTCGCGCCGCGCGAGGGCCGGGGAGCCTCAAGCGGAGCGCCCGGGAGGTCAGGGAGCGCCCCGCGCGGGGAGGGTCAGGAGTAGGAGTGCGCGGCGTCGGGGAAGGCGCCGTTGACGACCTCGTCGGCGAAGGACTTGGCCGCACCGGTCAGGGTGTCGTTGAGGTCGGCGTAGGTCTTGACGAACTTGGCGGTCCGCGGGCTGAGCCCGGCCATGTCCTGCCAGACCAGCACCTGGGCGTCGGTGCCCGGCCCGGCGCCGATCCCGATGGTGGGGATGCTGAGCTGCGCGGTGACGTGCGCGGCAAGGTCGGCCGGCACGCACTCCAGCACGACGGCGAAGGCGCCCGCCCGCTCCAGCTCCTTGGCGTCGGCCAGCAGTGCCGCGCCGGCCTCCTCGCCCCGGCCCTGCACCCGGTAGCCGCCCAGGGTGTTGACCGACTGCGGGGTGAGGCCGACGTGGCCCATGACCGGGACGCCCGCCGCGACCAGGGCCTCGACGTGGGCGGCCACCCGGTGCCCGCCCTCGAGCTTGACGGCCTGGGCGTGGCCCTCCTTCATGAACCGGGCGGCCGCCGCCAGCGCCTGCTCGGGCGAGCCCTGGTAGGAGCCGAACGGCAGGTCGGCCACCACCATGGCGCGGCGGGTGGCGCGCGCGACGGCGGCGGTCAGCGGGAGCAGGTCCTCGACGGTGACGGGCAGGGTGGAGTCGTAGCCGTAGACCACCATCGCCGCGGAGTCGCCGACCAGCAGGACGGGGATGCCTGCCTCGTCGAAGACGCGCGCGGTGAGGGCGTCGTAGGCGGTCAGCATGGGCCAGCGCTCGCCGCGCTCCTTGGCGGAGAGGATGTCGCGGACGGTGACCCTTCGGTTGGCCGTTCCCCCGTAGAGGGCGGGGGCGGATGGGGTACTGCTCATGGCTGCCTTCCTCCGTTGTCTCGAAGCGCGCGGACGGCGTCTCCGGACGGTGTCGGTCGGTCCCCGCGGCGCGCCGCCGCGGGTGGACTCATCATCGCATAGCAGGATTCACGGACTTCCTCTGCCTGCCAACCCCCCGGCGGCCCCGGATCATCCCGTGCGGCCGGGGAGCGCGGGTTGCGCACCGCGCGGGTGAGCGCCGCGCGCCCGGCCGCGCGGCGCGGAACCGGAACCCGCGGCGCACTTTTCCGTCACCCCCGCGGAGATCAACGTAAGAAAGCGCAATGGCCGCGCGCCGGAGACGGGTATGCGCGGTGGGAAAGAATTGCCGGAACCCGCGGAAAACAGCGGTGAAATCCGGCGAATTGGACTGATGTGCGCCCGGGGCTGGATATATTGTCGGCAGAGCCCGAACTGCAGGGCCTGGAGGGGGCGCGCGCGCCCTGCCGGCCGCCGCGCCGCGCCACTGTCGACGCGCGCATCAATGGAATAAACTGTCCGGAGCAACGGCCTCCCGAAGCGCGCATCCCGCCTCTCGGTCGTGCGGCGGTGCACTCTGCGGGTTCCCCTAGCGCCGAACCCGATAAATCCGATACCAAGCCACCTCGCGCCAGGAAGGAATTCCGTTGTGAGAGGGCAGCCCCCCGCCCCGGAAGCAGCGTCACCCGCCCGCAGCGGCACCCAGGCCCCGCCCATCAAGGTCCTCGTCGTCGACGACCACGCGTTCTTCCGGCGCGGCCTGGTCTCGGTGCTCGAGGAGGAGCCCGACATCGACGTCGTCGGGGAGTCCGGCGACGCCGACCACGCCGTGCGCACCGCCGCCGACCTCGTGCCCGACGTCGTGCTGATGGACGTCTGGATGCCCGGCCGCAGCGGCATCGAGGCCTGCACCGCCATCAAGGACACCGTCCCCAGCGCCAAGATCGTCATGCTCACCATGAGCGACGAGGAGGACGACCTCTTCGAGGCGCTCAAGGCGGGTGCCACCGGCTACCTGCTCAAGGAGATCTCCGTCGACGAGCTGCCCGGCGCGGTGCGCGCCATCGCCAGCGGCCAGTCGTTCATCACGCCCTCCATGGCCACCAAGCTCATCAGCGAGTTCACCGCGCTGGCCAAGAAGGACGGCGCGCGCAGCCGCCGCGCCCCCGTGCCCCACCTCACCGAGCGCGAGACCGAGGTCCTGGTGCGCGTGGCGCGCTGCCTGAACAACAAGGAGATCGCCGACGAGCTGTTCATCTCCGAGCACACGGTGAAGAACCACGTCCGCAACATCCTGGAGAAGCTCCAGCTGCACTCGCGCACCGAGGCGGCGGTCTACGCCGTGCGCGAGAAGTTCCTCGACGACGCCTGACGACGGCGCCTGACCGACCCGCGGCGGGCCCGCGGACGCGCGCGGCCGGTCCCCCGCGAGGGGACCGGCCGGCGGGCGGCAGCCCCGGGTCTTCAGAGCGTGGGCAGGTAGCGCTGCAGCTCGTAGGGGGTCACCTGGCGGCGGTAGGACTCCCACTCGCCCTTCTTGTTGCGCAGGAAGAAGTCGAACACGTGCTCGCCGAGGGTCTCGGCGACCAGTTCGCTGCCCTCCATGGCGCGGATGGCCTCGTCCAGGCTCTGCGGCAGCGGCGCGATGCCCAGCGCGCGGCGCTCGGCGTCGGTGAGCGCCCACACGTCGTCCTCGGCGCCCGGCGGCAGCTCGTAGCCCTCCTCGATCCCCTTCAGCCCGGCGGCCAGGATCACCGCGTAGGCGAGGTAGGGGTTGCAGGCGGTGTCGACCGAGCGGAACTCGATCCGGCTGGAGTTGCTCTTGGTGGGCTTGTACATCGGCACCCGGACCAGGGCCGAGCGGTTGTTGTGCCCCCAGCAGACGTAGGCGGGGGCCTCGCCGCCGGCGCCGGCCGAGGCCGCGGCGTTGTCCCACAGCCGCTTGTAGGAGTTCACCCACTGGTTGCAGACCGCCGTGATCTCGGCGGCGTGGCGCAGCAGCCCGGCGATGAACTGCCGGCCCACCTTGGACATCTGGTACTCGGCGCCGGGCTCGTAGAACGCGTTGCGCTCGCCCTCGAACAGCGACATGTGGGTGTGCATGCCCGAGCCGGGGTACTCGGTGAACGGCTTGGGCATGAAGGTGGCGTAGACGCCCTGCTCCAGCGCCACCTCCTTCATGACCAGGCGGAACGTCATGATGTTGTCGGCGGTGGTGAGCGCGTCGGCGTAGCGCAGGTCGATCTCCTGCTGGCCGGGGCCGCCCTCGTGGTGGCTGAACTCCACCGAGATGCCCATGGCCTCCAGCATGTTGATCGCGTTGCGGCGGAAGTCGTGGGCGCTGTTGTGCGGAGTGTGGTCGAAGTACCCGCCGGAGTCGTTGGGCTCGGGCAGTTCGCCGTGCTCGGGCTTCTTCTTCAGCAGGTAGAACTCGATCTCGGGGTGGGTGTAGAAGGTGAACCCGAGGTCGGACGCCTTGCCGAGCTGGCGCTTGAGCACGTGGCGGGGGTCGGCGTAGCTGGGGCTGCCGTCGGGCATCAGGATGTCGCAGTACATCCGGGCGGTGCCGTGCGGCTCGTTGCGCCACGGCAGCACCTGGAAGGTGGCGGGGTCGGGCTGGGCCAGCATGTCGGCCTCGTAGACCCGGGCGAACCCCTCGATCGCCGAGCCGTCGAACCCGATGCCCTCGGCGAACGCGGCCTCCAGTTCGGCGGGGGCCACGGCCACCGACTTGAGGTACCCGAGTACATCGGTGAACCACAGTCGGACGAACCGGATGTCGCGCTCCTCCAGAGTGCGGAGCACGAACTCCTGCTGTCGGTTCACGGTTCACCTTCCTCGTGTCGTGCGTGCGGCGCCTGGAGCGGGCGCCGGCACCGCGCCCCTCCCCGGGGTCGAGTGTCCTGGACGGCCGCGGCTCCCAGTGTGCCCGCCGCAGGTTTCCGGCGCATTAACGCAGCGTGCGGCGACCGGCCGCGCCGCCAGTGTACGCATTCTCACAGCCGCCCACCGCCGCCCAACACCCGGGGCGCGCACGGCCCGCGCACCCGCGCCGACTAGGCTCGGCACGTGGCCCAGCTCAGAATCGCGATGGCGCAAGTGAACCCGACCGTCGGCGACCTCGACGGCAACGGCCGGATCGTCCTCGACCACGCCCGGCGCGCGGCCGAGGCGGGCGCGCACCTGGCGGTGTTCCCCGAACTCGTCGTCACCGGCTACCCGGTCGAGGACCTCGCGCTGCGCAACTCCTTCGTCTCCGCCTCCATCAAGGCCACCCACGCGCTGGCCGCCGCCCTGGCCGAGGAGGGCCTGGGCGAGCTGCCGGTGGCGGTGGGCTTCCTCAGCCGCCGCACCGGCGTGGGGGAGCGGTTCGGCCAGCCGGCGGGCTCCCCGCAGAACGCGTTCGCGCTGCTGTACCGCGGCCGCGTCGAGGTCACCTCGGCAAAGCACCACCTGCCCAACTACGGCGTCTTCGACGAGTTCCGCAACTTCGTGCCCGGCGAGACCCTGCCGGTGGTGCGGCTGCACGGCGTCGACCTCGCCTTCGCGGTGTGCGAGGACCTGTGGCAGGGCGGCGGCCCCGTGGCGGCCGCCCGCGCGGCCCGCGTCGGCGCGCTGATCACCATCAACGCCTCGCCGTATGAGCGCGACAAGGACAACGTCCGGCTGGAGCTGTGCCAGCGCCGCGCCCGCGAGATCGGCGCCACCGTGGGCTACGTCAACATGTGCGGCGGCCAGGACGAGCTGATCTTCGACGGCGACTCCCTCATCGTGGACGCCGAGGGCGAACTGGTGGCCCGCGCGCCCAAGTTCGAGGAGAACCTGTTCGTCACCGACCTCGCCCTGCCCGAGGCCGGCGCGGTCGAGGGCCCCGAGGGCCCGGTCGACGGCGTCACCGTGGTCCGCCACACCCTGTCGACCGACCCCGTCCCGGCCTACGCGCCGCAGCCGCCGGTCCTCACCCCGCGCCCCGACCCCGCCTCCGACGTCGGCGAGGTCTACCGCGCGCTCGTGGTGGGCGTGCGCGACTACGCCGTCAAGAACGGGTTCGCCTCGGCCATCATCGCGCTGTCGGGCGGGATCGACTCCGCGCTCACCGCCACCATCGCCGTGGACGCCCTGGGCGGCGACCGGGTCTACGGCCTGCTGCTGCCCAGCAAGTACTCCAGCGACCACTCCGTCGCCGACGCCGAGGAACTGGCCAAGCGCCAGGGCATCCGCGCGCGCACCGTCGAGATCGCCCCCGTGGTGGCGGCGTTCGAGGCGGCGGTGCACCTGGACGGCCTGGCCGCCGAGAACCTCCAGGCGCGGGTGCGCGGCACCCTGCTGATGGGCCTGTCCAACCAGGAGGGCCACCTGGTGCTGGCCACCGGCAACAAGAGCGAGCTGGCGGCGGGCTACTCCACCCTCTACGGCGACTCGGTCGGCGGCTACGCCCCCATCAAGGACTGCTGGAAGACCCTGGTGTGGGAGCTGGCGCGCTGGCGCAACGCCGAGGCCGAGCGGGCCGGGGAGGTACCGCCGATCCCCGAGAACTCCATCAGCAAGCCGCCCAGCGCCGAGCTGCGGCCCGGCCAGCTCGACACCGACTCCCTGCCCGACTACACGGTGCTGGACGCCCTCCTGGACGCCTACATCGGCACCGACAAGGGCCTGCGCGAGCTCACCATCGCCGGGTACGAGCCCGAGCTGGTGCAGCGGGTGATCCGCATGGTCGACCGCGCCGAGTACAAGCGCCGCCAGTACCCGCCCGGCCCCAAGATCAGCTCCCGCAACCTCAGCCGCGACCGCCGGCTGCCCATCACCAACCGCTGGACCCCGCAGGGCTAGCGAGCCGGGCACGAGCCGAGGGCGGGGCGCGCGGCGCGCCCCGCCTTCAGCCGTCGGTCCCGGTTGGCGCTGTGCGCCCGTCCGCGCCCGGCACGGTGTCTAGACCAGGCCCATGGCCGCGGCGCGGGCGCCGGCCGCCGCCCGGTTGGGCAGCTCCAGCTTGGCCAGGATGTGCGACACGTGCACGCTGGCGGTCTTGGCCGAGATGAACAGCTCCTCGGCGATCTGGGCGTTGGTGTAGCCCCGGCCCAGCAGCCGCAGCACCTCGGCCTCGCGCGGGGTGAGCCCGGCGGGCGGGCCCGCCGGCACCGGCTCGCCGTCGGCGTCGGCCTCCAGCGCCACGCCCGCGCGCCGCGCCAGCTCCCGCGCCCGGGCCGCAAGCGGCGCCGCGCCGCATTCGGCGGCGACCTTGGCGGCCTCGCGCAGGCGGTCGCCCACGGCCGCGCCCCGGTCGGCGGCCAGCGCGGCCTCGGCGCCCAGCGCCATCGCCTCGGCGCGGTGCAGCGGCATGAGCAGCCGCTCCCAGCCGCGCACCGCCGACTCCCACGCGGCCTCGGTGTCCTCGCCCGAGGCGGAGCCCTCGGCGGCGGTCAGCCGCGCGGCGACCGTGGCGGCGAACGCCTCCTGCACCGGGCCCACGCGCCGCAGTTCGGCCGCCGCCGACGCCACCATCGCCGCGATCCCGGCGGCCCCGGCGGAGGCCTGGGCGCCCGCGAGCGCCGCGCGGCGCACGCCCTCGGCGATGCGGTCGAGCACCACCCAGCCGTAGCCGGGCGACTTGGTCAGCACCACGCGCTCCAGCACCTCGCGGGACAGCTCCAGGGCCCCGGCGAGGTCCTGCTCGCCCAGGCGCAGGTCGAGCATCGCGGCCACGCTGAGCTGCACGGTGTGGATCCGGGTGCTGCCCGAGGTGCAGGTGCGGGGGTCGATGAGCGCCGCGCTGCGCCGGGCGCCCTCGATGTCTCCCTGGGCCACCGCCGCCCGCACGTCGGCCGTTGCCAGGTAGACCCGGTGCGCGGGGGAGGGCGACCACGAAAGGCTGCGGCGCACCTGCTCCCGGCAGCCGGCGAGGTCGCCCATGTCCAGCCGCGCCTCGGCGATGTTGAGGGCCACGAACGGGCCGCTGGCGCTCATCAGGCCGATGTCGCGCAGCCGGGCCATGGCGGTGTCCAGCAGGGCCAGGGCCTCCTCGTGGTCGCCGTGCTCGCGCAGGTAGTGGGCGAGGTTGGCCATGCCGCGGGTCTCCAGGGAGGGGTCGCCCAGCTCGCGGGCGAGGGCCAGCCCCCGCTCCAGGACGGTCCGCCCCTCGCCGAAGTCGCCCTCGTTGAGCAGGCTGGTGCCCAGCGTGATGAGCGCGTCGGCCTCGGCGCAGCGGTCGTCGCCCTCGTTGGAGCAGCGGATGGCCTCGGTCGCCAGCGCGGTGGCCGACAGGGTCTCGTGGCCCATGGCGCGCAGCCGCTCGGCGCCTTCGCGGCTGAGGGTGAGGTCCTGCTGGTGCAGCATGGCCTCGCGGGCCAGCAGCGACAGCACGAAGCCGTAGCCGGGCACGTGCGGCGGGTGGGTGGCCATGGCGGTGATCAGGTCGCCGATGCCGTCGCCGTCGCGGATCTGGGTGCGCGCCTGGCCGCGGCGGCGCAGCAGCACCGCGCGGTCGGTCAGGCTGGCCTCGTCGGCGGCGTCGGCGGGGATCTCGGCCAGGCCGGAGTCGCACAGCGCCCGCGCGCGGAAGAAGTCGCCGCTCTCCAGGGCCGCCGCGGCGGCGCGGGCCACCACGCGCACGTGGGAGTTGCCCTGCACCCGCTCCACCGCGTCGGGCACGCGGTCCCAGTACTCCAGGACGCGCTCCAGCATCTGGAGCTCCTCGGCGAAGGCGAGGGTGTCGGCGGCGCGCACGGCCGCCCACCAGGCGGCGCTGAGCGCGCGCGGCAGGTCGTGGCCGTAGAAGTAGTGGTGGGCCTGCTCGGCCGCGAGCCGGTGGAAGGGCACCACGCCGGGCAGCGCGTCCAGGGCCTCGGCGAAGTGCAGGTGGAGCCGGGTGTGCTGGCCGGGCAGGAGTTCGTCGTGGACGGCCTCGCGCAGCAGGGCGTGCCGGAAGGTGTAGCCGGTGCCGTCGACCCGCAGCACGTTGGCGTCGATGAGGGCGCGCAGCGCGGTGTTCAGGGTGTCCTCGGGGACCTCGGCCACGTGGGCGAGCAGGTCGTGCTCGATCTGGGCGGCGCTGACGGCGCCCACGGACGCCACGCGCAGCACGTGGCGGGCGGTGTCGTCGAGGCCCTCCAGCGAGGCCAGCAGCAGCTCGCGCGGGCGGTCGGGGATGTCGCCGCCGACGAACTGGCCCTGGGCGGCCAGGGACTCCACGAACAGCGGGTTGCCGCCGGTGCGCTCGAAGAGGGCGGCGGCCTCGTCGGGCGACAGTTCGCTGCCCCGCACGGCGGCGGCCACCTGCGCGGTCTCCTGGCACGTGAGGGGGGCCAGTTCGTGGCGCAGGACGGTGGGCAGGCGTTCCAGCTCCAGCAGCAGCCGGCGCAGCGGGTGGCCGCGGTGGAGGTCGTCGCTGCGGTAGGTGGCCACGATCTGCACGGGGGCGGTGTCGAGGTTGCGCAGCAGGAACACGAGCAGGTCGCGCGTGGCGGAGTCGGCCCAGTGCAGGTCCTCGATGATGACGGTGACGCCCTCGGCGCCGGCCACGGCGGTCAGCAGCCGCAGCACCTGCTCGAACAGCAGCCCCCGGGCCTCGCGCCGGTCGTCGGGCGGGGTGCCCAGCTCGGGCAGCAGGCGGGCGAGTTCCTGGCTGCCGCCGGGGGCCAGGGCGTCGAAGACGCCGCGGCCGTGGTCGCGCAGCACCTGCCGCAGCACGGTGACGAAGGGGGCGAAGGGCAGGCCGTCCACGCCCAGCTCCAGGCACCCGCCGGTGAGGACCCGGCCGTCGGGCAGGTGGTCGGCGAACTCCGCCAGCAGCCGGGATTTGCCCACTCCGGCCTCTCCGCCGAACAGCAGGGTCGCCGCCGGGCCCGAGCGCGCGGCGTGCGCGTGGTCGAGGAGGAGGCGGAGTTCCTGCCGGCGTCCCACGAACACGGACCGCGAGCCGACGGGAGTGGGGATCATGCTGTCCAGTATGCAGTCCGGTGCGGACTTTTTGCTATTTCATTCTGCGGAGCGCACCGGCGCTCGGCCGCCTCGCCGCACGGGGCCGGGCGCAGGTGGTGAGGTGGACCGGGTCGGGAGCGGCGGCCGGTGCGGGCGGCCGGGACCGGACGGCCCCGGCCGGGCGCGGGCCGCGGCTCAGCACCCGGCGGGGACCTTGGCCGCGCCGCCGGCGGGGACGGTGCCGGCCTCGCGGGCGGCGGCGGGCCGGGCGGGCACCGCCTCGGGCGCCGCGGGCGGGGTGGCCGGGCGCCGGCGGGCCTGGCCGCCCTCGGGCCCGTCCTCGCCGCGCCGCAGGGCCCGCGCCGCCTTGGCGGCGGCCCGGGTGGTGCGGACCAGCGCGCTCAGGTGCGCCTCGCGCTGGAGGCGCGCCGCCCGGTCCTCGACCACGGCCCGCTGGAAGTCCGGGTGGATGCCGTACATGGTGTGTCCCTCCACGTCCGGCCGCGGTCGTGGACCGCCGCGGCCTCAGTGGTCCCAGACTCGCCGTAAGACCGGGCCGCCGGCATCGGGCGAACGCCTTATCCAAGGCCCCGAGGCTTCGGACGCGGGGCTAAGACCGCCTCCGACGGGGCGGTCCGCGGATAAGGCGGTGCGCCGGCTTGCGGCCACGAAGGACCATGCCGTCGGTCGTGGGAGACCAAGGGGGTCAGTCCAGGAAGACGATGTTGGCGATCACGGTCTCATCGCGGTGATGGGCGAGGGTGAAGTAGACATGTCTCCGCCCGCCGATCAGGGGGGACTCCCGCAGGCCGCCGCTGCGGTGCTCCGGGGCGCCGACATGGTCGGCGTCCGCGCCCGGGAACGCGAGTTCGGCCGCTATGCGCTCGACCTCGGCAAGAGCGCCGGGGGAAGTCCGCGGGCGATGTCAGCCGGGTCGTAGACCCATGTCCACCCGGTCAACCACGCAGCTCCGCTTCGACCTTGCGGATGATCCTGCCGATCTCCTTCAGAGCCGGGAGGGGGCGAGCTTGGCGACGGCGGCTCTCAGCCCGGCCGGCGTGGGCGCGCACGGGGGATCAGCGGGGCTTCGGCGTATCCGCAGAGCGGCTCACCCATCACTTCTCCAACTCCTGGCCCACTACGTAGCGAGACGACCCGTGGGGACCCGGCTCACCGGAATACGCCCGGACCGCCTCCGCGTCACCCGGGAAATGGATTACTACAGCCTGTAGTAGGCTCGGGGGCCATGGAAATCATCAACTCGGTGCTCGTCTTCCTGCACCTGCTCGGGATGGCCGGAATCATCGCCGGCTTCCTGATGCAGCTCATCACGGGGCACAAGGCCTCGCCCAAGGCGATCCTGCACAGCTCGCTGCTGCAGTTGGTGACCGGCCTGCTGCTGGTGGGCGTGGCCGAGATGGGCGACGACGCGGTCAACCACGTCAAGATCGCCGTCAAGCTCGTGGTGGCCGTGGCGGTCGTGGTCGTCGCCGTGCTGAACGTCCGCAGGCCCAGCACCCGGCTGGCCATCGCCGCGGGGGCGCTGGCGGTCGTCAACGTCGCCGTGGCCGTCTTCGTCTGACCCCCTCCACCCCGGCGCGCCCCGGCCGGCGCCCCCGGCCCACCCCTTCGTCCCCCGACCGGCCCGCCCGCCGCACCGCGGCCGGCGGGCCCAATACTCCGGCACCCTCCGCCGACTCAGTCGTCGTAGAACACCCGCTCCATCACCGCGCGGGCGCGGCGGGTGGCCTGGCGGTAGTCCTGGAGGAGCTGCCCGGCCGGGCCCTCGTCGTCCTCCTCGCGGTAGCCCAGCGCCCCGGCCAGCGTCGTCTGGTCGCGCAGCGAGGTCGGCACCGAGTCCGAGGGGCGGCCGCGCACCAGCATGACGGCGCCCCGCACCCGGGCCGCCAGCCGCCACGCCGTCTCCAGCACCGCCCCGTCGTCGGGGTCGAGCAGCCCGTGGTCCACCGCCGCGTCCAGCGCCTTCAGCGTGCCCGTGGTGCGCAGCGCGGGCACCCGCGCCGCGTGGCGCAGCTGGAGCAGCTGGGCCACCCACTCCACGTCCGACAGTCCGCCCCGGCCCAGCTTGGTGTGCAGGGCGGGGTCGGCGCCGCGCGGCAGCCGCTCGGCCTCCATCCGCGCCTTCAGCGTGCGGATCTCGCGCACCGCGCGCTCGTCCACACCGCCCTCGGGGTAGCGCAGCGGGTCGACCAGCGCGGTGAAGCGCGCCCCCACCCCGGGGTCCCCGGCGATCGGGAAGGCCCGCAGCAGCGCCTGGCTCTCCCACGGCGAGGACCAGCGCCGGTAGTAGGCCGCGTAGGAGTCCAGGGTGCGCACCATGGCCCCGCTCTTGCCCTCGGGCCGCAGGTCGGCGTCCAGCCGCAGCGGCGGGTCCACCGCCGGCATCTCCAGCAGCCGCCGCAGCTCGCGCACCAGCGCGCCGGCGGTCTCGGTGGCGGCCACCGGGTCGGCGCCCGGCAGCGGCTCGTGCACGAACAGCACGTCGGCGTCGCTGGCGTAGGACAGCTCCCGGCCGCCGAACCGGCCCATCGCCACCACGCACAGCCGCGTGCACAGCTCCTCGCCGCGCTGGGCCGCCACCACGTCCGATGCCGCGCGCAGCGCCGCCTCGATGGTCACCGCCGAGATGTCGGTCAGCGCCTCGCCCACCGCGTCCACCGGCGCGACGTCCAGCAGGTCGGCGACCGCCGTGCGCAGCAGTTCGCGGCGGCGCAGCGCCCGCACCGCCGCCACCGCGTTCTCGGCGGAGTCGTGCCGGCGAAGCGCGGCGTCGGCCTCGGCCATCAGCGCCGCCACCGGGCGCGCGGCGAGGTCGGCGTCGTCGGCCAGCACCGCCACCGACTCCGGCGCGCGCAGCAGCAGCTCGGTGACGTAGCGGCTGGTACCCAGCAGCCACGCCATGCGCTCGGCCACCCGCACGTCGTCGCGCAGCAGCCGCAGGTACCACGGCGTGCCGCCCAGCGCCTCGCTGACCTGGCGGAACCCCAGCAGGCCGGCGTCGGGGTCGGGGGCGTCGGCGAACCACTCCAGCATCACCGGCAGCAGCGTCCGCTGGATGGCGGCCCGCCGCGACAGCCCCGAGGTCAGCGCCTCCAGGTGGCGCAGGGCGCCGGCGGAGTCGGCGAACCCCAGCGCGCTGAGCCGCTCGCCCGCCTGCTCCAGGGTCAGCCGGGCCTCGCTGTCGGGCAGCCGCGCCACCGCGTGCAGCAGCGGCCGGTAGAACAGCTTCTCGTGCAGCCGGCGGACCTCGCCGGCCACCCGCCGCCACGCCGCCATCAGGTCGGTCACCGGGTTGGCGGTGAACCCCAGCGCCCGGCCCAGGCGGCGCAGCTGGTCGGGCCCGTCGGCGCCGGCGGGGTCGGGCAGCAGGTGGGTGCGGCGCAGCCGGCTGAGCTGGAGCAGGTGCTCCACCCGCCGCAGGAACCGGTAGGCGTCGGCCAGCCCGCCGGCGTCCTCGCGGCCGACGTAGCCGCCGCCCGAGAGCGCCGCCAGCGCCTCCAGGGTGTTGCCCGAGCGCAGCGCGGGATCGCTGCGCCCGTGGACGAGCTGGAGCAGCTGCACGGAGAACTCGATGTCGCGCAGCCCGCCGCGGCCCAGCTTGATCTCGCGCTCGGCCTCCGCGGCGGGGATGTGGGCGACCACGCGCCGGCGCATCGCCTGCACGTCGTCGACGAAGTTGGGCCGGCTGGCCGCCTTCCACACCAGCGGCTCGATCTCGGCCAGGTAGGCGGCGCCCAGCTCGGGGTCGCCGGCCACGGGCCGGGCCTTGAGCAGCGCCTGGAACTCCCAGGTCTTGGCCCAGCGCTGGTAGTAGGCGACGTGGCCCGACAGCGGGCGCACCAGCGGGCCGTTGCGGCCCTCGGGGCGCAGCGCGGCGTCGACCTGCCACAGCGTGCCCTCGCTGTCGGTCTCGGCGGGGATGCGCATCATCTCCGCCGCCAGCCTGGCCGCCGCCCGCTGCGCCGCCTGGTCGTCCTCGACGCCCTCGGCGGGCTCGGCGACGAACACCACGTCGACGTCGCTGACGTAGTTGAGCTCCCGGCCGCCGCACTTGCCCATGCCGATGACCGCCAGGCGGCACAGCGCGGCCTCGGCGGGCGCGCGGGAGCGCGCGATCGCCAGCGCGGCCTCCAGCACGGCCGCGGCGAGGTCGGCCAGCTCGGCCCCGACGGTCTCCAGGTCGGCGGCGCCGGTGAGGTCGCGCCCGGCCAGGCGCAGCACCCGCCGGTGGTAGGCCACCCGCAGGGCGTGCTCGGGCCCCTCGGGGTCGTCGCACTCCGGCGCGGCCACGGGGGCGGCGGCGTGCGGGTCGGCGCCGACGATGTGCAGCAGCCCGGCGCGCAGCTCCTCGGCGGTGGGGGTGCGCGCGGCGTCGGCACCGCGCAGCTCCCGCCAGTCGCCGGGGTGGCGCACCAGGTGGTCGGTGAGGGCGACGCTGGCGCCCAGCACGCCCGCCAGGCGGGCGCGCAGGTCGGGGTCGGCGGTGAGCGCCTCCAGCAGCTCGGCCGCCTCGGACCCGGTCTCCAGCAGCCGGACCAGACCCAGCAGGGCCTGGTCGGGGTCGGGTGCGGCGCCCAGCGCGTCGACGACCGCGGCGTGGCGCGCGGCGTCCAGACCGCACTCGCCCATCAGCCGCACCGCCCGCGAGGCGTCGCCGAATCCGCGCCGCGCGAGTCCCCCTGCCGTCATGGTGGATGTCTCCCGAGTCCTCACGCCGATCACCGTAACCGCCCGCGCGGAGGCCCGGATAGGGCGAAATGCCGGTACCGCCGGTTCACCTATGCGGCACCGCCGCGGTGGAGCCCGGCGGCCCGCACGGCATCGGCGGGGCCGCGCGCACGTGTCGCGGCGGCCGTCCTCCAACGTCAGCGCGGCGCGGTCCGGTGTTCCTCCCCTTCGGCCGGCCCGGCCGCACCGGCCGGCCGCCCGTGCCGACCGCGAGAGGCCGCCGCCCGCGTCCACGCGGGCGGCGGCCTCCCACCGCGCCGGCGCGCGCCCCGCCCCCAGGCGGGGGAGCGCGCCGGCCCGAGCGCTCGCGGCGCTCAGCTGTCCTAGATGTCGTAGTACAGCTCGAACTCGCGCGGGTGCGGGCGCAGCCGCAGGGAGTCGATCTCCTCGGTGCGCTTGTAGTCGACGTAGGTCTCGATGAGGTCCTGGGTGAAGACACCGCCCTCGAGCAGGAACTCGTGGTCGGCCTCCAGGGCGTCCAGCGTGGCGTCCAGCGACGCGGGGACCTTCTCGATGGCCTCGGCCTCGGCCGGGGGCAGCTCGTAGAGGTCCTTGTCGACCGGCTCCGGCGGCTCGATCTTGTTCTTGATGCCGTCGATCCCGGCCATCAGCATCGCGGAGAACGCGAGGTAGGGGTTGGCCGAGGGGTCGGGCACGCGGAACTCCAGGCGCTTGGCCTTGGGGTTGGACCCGGTCAGCGGGATGCGGATGCACGCCGAGCGGTTGCGCTGGGAGTACACGAGGTTGACGGGGGCCTCGAAGCCGGGCACCAGGCGGTGGTAGGAGTTGATGGTCGGGTTGGTGAACGCCAGCAGCGCCGGGGCGTGCTTGAGCAGGCCGCCGATGTAGTAGCGCGCGGTGTCGGAGAGCTGGGCGTAGCCCGACTCGTCGAAGAACAGCGGTGCGCCGTCCTTCCACAGGCTCTGGTGGCAGTGCATGCCCGAGCCGTTGTCGCCGAAGACCGGCTTGGGCATGAAGGTGACCGACTTGCCCGCCTGGTACGCCGTGTTCTTCACGATGTACTTGTAGAGCTGCACGTTGTCGGCGGACTTCAGCAGGGTGCCGAACTTGAAGTCGATCTCGGCCTGGCCGGCGGTGCCGACCTCGTGGTGCTGGATCTCGACCTCGATGCCGGCCTCGATCAGGTTGCGCACCATGGTCGAGCGCAGGTCGCTGTAGTGGTCGACCGGCTCCACCGGGAAGTAGCCGCCCTTGTAGCGCGGCCGGTAGCCCAGGTTCGACTCGCCGTTGCGGGTGCCGGTGTTCCAGGCGCCCTCGACGGAGTCGATGTAGTAGAAGCTCGCGTTCTCCGAGGTCTGGAACCGGACGTCGTCGAAGATGTAGAACTCGGCCTCGGGGCCGAAGAACACGGTGTCGGCGATCCCGGTCGAGGTCAGGTACGCCTCGGCCTTGCGGGCGACGTTGCGCGGGTCGCGGCTGTAGGACTCCCGGGTGAAGGGGTCGTGCACGAAGAACGTGACGTTCAGCGTGGGGTGCTCGCGGAACCGGTCCACGACGGCCGAGGTGACGTCCGGCAGCAGGAGCATGTCGGACTCGTGGATGGCCTGGAACCCGCGGATCGACGAGCCGTCGAACATCAGGCCCTCGTCGAAGGTCCCCTCGTCGACGTGCTCGATGGGGAGCGTGAAGTGGTGCGTGGCCCCGAACAGGTCGGTGAATCGGACATCGAGAAACTTGATGCCCTCGTTGCGGGCGAAGGCCAAAAGCTCTTCGGCACTGCTGAACAAGACTTACCTCCGTGCAGGTGAAAGAGGCGCGGCCGGTTGCCCGCATCGTCGCGGAACCCTACCTAAACATCGCAACCTCCCGGCTACGGCAACGACGCTAGGAGCGGGCGATTTCCGGACCATGTCTCATATGTTTCTTGGGCGTTACGGAGACCGGTGTTTTCCCTGCCTACAGCGCATGCGCGCACGCTTGGCGGTGAAACCGGACACACGGGCGGCGGTGCGGACGCCATGTGCGAGAGCGCTACCCCGACCGTAACCCGCCTACCGCACCGATACGGTTGTGACCATGGGTGACACGACAGGCGCATCCGAGGAGACGCCGTTCCGCTACCGCGGCAACCGGCTGGGCATGCCCGAGCACGGCCCCGGGTCGGTGCCCGGCATCGGCCGCCGGCTCCTGGCCCTGCTGCTGGACTGGCTGCTGTGCCTGCTGGTGGCCTCGGCCCTGGCGGGCGGCGGCCCCGGCGACCCCGCCGGCGCCGCCGC
The DNA here is from genome assembly GCF_013410565.1 of Streptomonospora nanhaiensis. Lineage (NCBI taxonomy): Bacteria > Bacillati > Actinomycetota > Actinomycetes > Streptosporangiales > Nocardiopsidaceae > Streptomonospora > Streptomonospora nanhaiensis. The sequence goes on along the minus strand of NZ_JACCFO010000001.1, from coordinate 1,425,897 downwards.
GTCCTCGTGGCCGGCGCTGCTGGTCTTCGCCGGCTACAGCATCGTGCTGCTCACCCTCTTCGGCACCACCCTGGGCAAGCGCATCGTGGGGATCGAGGTCGCCGCCACCGGCGACCGGCCGCTGCCCTGGCCCGTGGCCATGGCCGTGCGCACGCTGCTGCTGTGCCTGGTCATCCCGGCCGTGGTCTACGACCGCGACCACCGCGGCCTGCACGACCGCGTGGCCGGCACCATCACCCGCCGCCTGTAGCGGCGGCGCGGGCGCGGATGCGCGCTCCACGAGGCCCCGCGTCAAACGCGACGGGCCGCGCCCCCGAGGGGGCGCGGCCCGCTGTGGTCTCCAGCCGTTCCCGGCCGTTGGGCGTGGGCGGGGCGGCGCCTCAGCGCCCGCCCTGGGCCTTGGGGCCCTTGGGCATCCGCACGCCCTTGGGGATCGGCCCCTTGGGCATCTGCACGGCCGGCGGCAGCGCCTTGAGCCGGTAGCGGAGTTCGGCGACCTCGGCCTTGTCGAGGTTGCGCGGCAGCTTGAGGAGGTGGCGCTGGAGGTCGGCGATGCGCACCTGCTTGTCGCCGTTGCCCACGTGGAGGTCGTAGATGGGGGTGTTGTAGGCCACCCGCGACACCCGCTTCTTCTCGGCGGCGATCAGCCCGCGCACCCGCGCGGGGTCGCCCTCGCCGACCAGCACCACGCCCGGGCGGCCCACCGCGCGGTGGACGACGTCCATCTGGCGGGTGGCGCCCACACCCGGCTCGGTGGTCCAGTCGCCGCGCATGTTGTCCAGCACCGCCATGGCGGCGCCCAGCCGGCCGTCGAGCATCTGGTACTGCACGCGCTGCGCCGACCGGGTGAAGTAGATGAACCCGGCGAGGAAGGCCACCGGGATGCCCAGCGTCAGCCAGTACAGCCAGCCGCCGAAGAGGAATCCGCCCAGGACCGACAGCGCCACCAGCACCACGAAGATGCCGACCGCGAGCGGGATGCTGCGGGGGCTCTGCTGGTGCACCACCCGGGCGACCATGCCGATCTGCTTGAGGCGGCCGGGGGGCTTCTCGGCGCCGCCGCCGCTGCCGCGGGCGCCGCCCGAGCCGCTCGCGGTGGCCGTGGTGTCCTTGGGCTTCTTCGCCATCGTCTTTCCAGGCAGGGTGCGCCGGCGCTGCACCGAAGGGGGCAACCTCCTGCTCTGCCTGTCCTCCTCCTCGGTCGAACGGATGGGGCGGTGCGACCGCGCGGGTCGGCACGGGATCGCCCGCTGACGCGCGGGCCGCGCTTTTCGGACGGCCCCGGCGGCGGCCGGAGCCGGACCGCCTGACCGTCCGTCTTCAGCATATGGCCAGTGCCCCGGCCAACGTGAAACGGCGGCCGCCCGGCCGCCGTCTCAGGTTGGTCACGGATGTGCGCGGCGGGCCGCTAGCGCGCGGCCTCGGCGCGCTTGTCGACCGCCTGCTGGTAGAGGCGCCCGGCGCGGTAGGAGGACCGCACCAGCGGCCCCGACATCACGCCGGCGAAGCCGATCTCCTCGGCCTCGGCCGCCAGCTCCACGAACTCCTCGGGCTTGACCCACCGGTCGATGGGGTGGTGCAGCTTGGAGGGCCGCAGGTACTGGGTGATGGTCAGCAGGTCGCAGCCGGCCTCGTGGAGGTCGCGCATGGCCTGGCTGATCTCGTGGCGCTCCTCGCCCATGCCCAGGATCAGGTTGGACTTGGTGACCAGTCCGTCGGCGCGGGCCTTGGTGATGACCTCCAGCGACCGCTCGTAGCGGAACCCGGGGCGGATGCGCTTGAAGATCCGCGGGACGGTCTCGACGTTGTGCGCCAGGACCTCCGGCCGCGACCCGAACACCTCGGCCAGCTGGTCGGGGTCGGCGTTGAAGTCGGGGATCAGCAGCTCCACGCCGGTGCCGGGGTTGAGCTCGTGGATCTTGCGCACGGTCTCGGCGTACAGCCAGGCGCCGCCGTCGTCGAGGTCGTCACGCGCCACGCCGGTGACCGTGGCGTAGCGCAGCCCCATGGTGCGCACCGAGTTGGCGACCTTGGTGGGTTCGAGGCGGTCCATCGGGCTGGGCTTGCCCGTGGCGATCTGGCAGAAGTCGCACCGGCGCGTGCACTGGTCGCCGCCGATGAGGAACGTGGCCTCGCGGTCCTCCCAGCACTCGTAGATGTTGGGGCAGCCGGCCTCCTGGCAGACGGTGTGCAGCCCTTCGCGCTTGACCAGGGAGTGCAGCTCGGAGTACTCCGGGCCCATCTTCGCCTTGATCTTGATCCAGGGCGGCTTCCTCTCGATGGGCGTCTGGCTGTTGCGGGCCTCAATCCGCAGCAGCTTGCGGCCCTCTGGCGCGATGGTCAACGCGGTTCCTTTCCTGCGACCCTCGTGGGGCGGTGGTGGCGGGCGGGCGCGGGCTCAGGCCTCGGCGAGCGCGGCCGGAGCGGCGGGCTCGGGCGCGCCCTGGTGGTGGCGGACGCGGTCGGCGCCCAGCACCGCCGCCAGGTGGCGCTCGACAAGCGGCACGACCTCGGCCACGGGCACCTCGCGGCCCAGCTCGCGGCTGAGCGAGGTGGTGCCGGCGTCGGTGATGCCGCACGGGATGATGCGGTCGAACCAGCTGAGGTCGTTGGCGCAGTTCAGCGCGAAGCCGTGCATGCCGACGCCGCGGGCGATACGGCAGCCGATCGCGGCGATCTTGCGCTCGGTGAGGCCGCGGTCGGGGTCGGCGTCGAGCCAGACGCCGGTGCGGCCCTCGACCCGCTTGCCGGCCAGGCCGAACTCCGCGATGGTGCGGATGATCGCCTCCTCCAGCATGCGGACGTAGGCCACGACGTCGATGGGGTCGGGCAGCCGGACGATGGGGTAGACCGTGACCTGCCCGGGGCCGTGCCAGGTGAGCCTGCCGCCGCGGTCGATGTCGACGATGGGGGCGCCGGGGTCGGTCGCCGGGCGGTCCCAGGGGCCCGTGCGCTTGCCCGCGGTGTAGACGGGTTCGTGCTCCAGCACGAGCACGGTGTCGGGGATGAGGTCGGCGACCCGGTCGGCGTGCACCCGCTTCTGCAGATCCCAGCCCTCGTGGTAGGGGACGGGGGCCTCGCCGAGGCGGGCGAAGACGAGCTGACTCATACATCCCACCTTATGCCCCGCCACCGGGCCGGGCGATGTCGCCTAGCGCACCGCCCGGCGCCGCCGCGGGGCGGGAATAACGCGCGGTGGCCGGGCGTTTCGGCGCGCTCCCGCACCGGCCCCCGCCCGCCCGCGCCGCGCGCCGAGCCGGTCCCGCCCGCGCCTCGGGAGGGCGGCGCGAAGGACCCCGCGGACGCCCGCGCGGCGGCCCCGGCGCGGGCCCCTGGCCGCACCCGGCCGGGCCGGACAGGTTTTTCCGCGGAATCAGGCGCCGATTTCCGCCAAACGGCTGCGCGCGGTCCCGCGGGGCCATACCTTTGAGTCAGGAACACGGGACTCCTCGTAACGGCCTGGGAGTTCTGGGGTTTCCGGCGGTGCCCCCTTCGCGGGGCCTCCGCCGAACACAGACCTTTGGTGATGGGGATCACCAGGGGGATGGTGAATGGTGGGGTAAAAAGCGGGGCGGTACCCGGGTCACCGGATACCGCCCCGCTGCCTTTCCGCCGCGCGGCGCGCGGCGCACCCCCGCGGGGCGGCCCCGGCCCCAAGGCCGCGGCCGCCCCCGCGCCGGGCGCTAGGCCAGGCCCAGCTCCGACTCGAAGTCGCCCTCTTCCAGGCGCTCGCGCACGTCGGCCAGGAACCGGGCGGCGTCGGCGCTGTCGATGAGCCGGTGGTCGTGGGTGAGCGCCAGGTACATCATCGAGCGCACCGCGATCACCTCGCCGAGCTCGGGGTCCTCCACCACGACGGGCCGCTTGACGACCGCGCCGGTGCTGAGGATGCCCACCTGCGGCTGGTTGATGACCGGCGTGTTGAACAGCGCGCCCACCTCACCGGTGTCGGCCAGGGTGAACGTGCCGCCGCTCAGCTCGTCGGGGTTGAGGTCGCCGGTGTGCGCGCGCTCGGTCAGGTCGGCGATCTTGCGGGCCAGACCGCCGAGGTTGAGGTCGCCGGCGTCCTTGATGACCGGCACCAGCAGGCCCGGCTCGGTGTCGACCGAGATCCCCAGGTTCTCGATGCTGTGGTAGGTGACCTCGTACTTGGCGCTGTCGATCACCGCGTTGAGCTTGGGGTGGGCCTTGAGCGCCTCGACCGTGGCCAGCGCGAAGAACGGGAAGAAGCCCAGTTCGACGCCCTCGCGGGCCTCGAACTGCTCGGCGGCGCGCTCGCGCAGCCGGGCGATGTTGGTGACGTCGACCTCGATCACCTGGGTGACCTCGGCCGAGATCTTCTGCGACTCCGCCATCTGGTCGGCGATGGTCTGGCGCAGCCGCGACATGGTCTCGGTGCGGCCGCGCAGCGTGGTGTCGGCCACCGGGCGCCGCGCCGGGGTGCGGGCGGGCTGCTGCTGGGCGGCGGCCGGGGCCGCGGGGGCCTCGCGGCGGCGGCGCGCGGCCTCCTGGACGTCCTGCTTGCGGATGCGCCCGCCCACGCCGGTGCCCTGCACCTGGCTGAGGTCCACGCCCTCCTGGGCGGCGAGCTTGCGCACCAGCGGGGTCACGTAGGCCTCGGTGACCGCGTCGGTGCCCGACGCCCGGCCGGTGCCGCTCAGGGTCTCGACGTCGACCGGCGGGGTGATGTCCTCGCGGCTGGGGCGGGGGGAGGGGGCCGGGGCGGCGGGCTCGGGCGCCGGCGCGGGCTCGGTGGCGGCCTGCTGCGGAGCGGCGCTCTCGGCCGGGTCGGACTCCGGCTCCTGGGCCTGCGGCTCCTCGGCCGCGGCGGCCTCCTGGGACTGCTCGGCGGCGGGCGCCTCGGCGGGCTCGGCGGTGTCCTCGGCGCCGGCCCCGGCGTCCTCGCCCTCACCGCTGATGATCGCGATCTCCGCGCCGATCTCCACGGTCTCGTCCTCGGCGACGAGGATCTTGCTCAGCACGCCCGCGACAGGCGACGGGATCTCGGTGTCGACCTTGTCGGTCGAGACCTCCAGGAGGGGCTCGTCGACCGCGACGGTGTCACCCTCCTTCTTCAGCCACTGGGTGACGGTGCCCTCGGTGACGCTTTCGCCCAGGGCGGGCATTGAAACGGAAGTCGGCATGGGTTCCTCTTAGATGGACGTGCGAAACGCGGGGATGCGAAAGCGGGGCGGGGACGGCCGCCCCGCCCCGCGGACGCGTCACTCGTGGACGTGCAGCGGCTTTCCGGCCAGTGCGAGGTGCGCCTCGCCCAGCGCCTCGGACTGGGTCGGGTGCGGGTGGATGAGCTGCGCGACCTCCGAGGGCAGCGCCTCCCAGTTGTAGATCAGCTGGGCCTCGGCGGTCAGCTCGCCCACGCGGCTGCCCACCATGTGCACGCCCAGCACGGGGCCGTCCTTCTGGGCGATGACCTTGACCGAGCCCTGGGTCTGCAGGATCTGGCTCTTGCCGTTGCCGCCGAGGTTGTAGTCCTGCTCGACGATCTCGTAGCCGCGCTCCTTGGCGGCCTTGGAGGTCAGGCCCACCGAGGCGACCTCGGGCTCGCTGTAGGTGATGCGCGGGACGCCGGCGTAGTCGATGGCCGGCGGGTTGAGGCCGGCCAGCTGCTCGGCGACGTAGATGCCCTCGGCGAACCCGACGTGGGCCAGCTGCAGGGTCGGGATCAGGTCGCCCACGGCGTAGATGTTGCCGACACCGGTGTGCAGGTTCTCGTCCACCTTGACGAACCCGCGCTCCAGCTGGATGCCCTGTTCCTCATAGCCCAGGCCCTCGGAGACGGGCGCGCGGCCGATGGCCACGAGCATCATCTCGGCCTCCAGGCTCTTGCCGCCCTGGAGGGTGACGCTGACGCCGGAGTCGGTGGTCTTGACGCTCTCGAACGGGGTGCCCAGCTCGTACTTGATGCCGCGCTTGCGGAAGGCGCGCTCCAGCAGCTTGGAGGAGGACTCCTCCTCGACCGGCACCAGGTGCGGCAGCGCCTCGACGATGGTGACCTCGGCGCCGTAGGAGCGCCACACGCTGGCGAACTCCACGCCGATGACACCGCCGCCCAGGACCACGACCGACTTGGGGACGCGGTCGAGCTTGAGCGCGTGCTCGCTGGTGATGATCTTCTCGCCGTCGATGTCCAGGCCCAGGGTCTTGGGCTTGGAGCCGGTGGCGAGCAGGATGTTGGTGCCCTTGTAGGCGGTGCCGTCGACGGTGACCTCGTCGGGGCCGGTGAGCTTGCCCTCGCCCTCGATCACGGTGATGCCGTGGGCCTTGATCAGGCCGGTCAGGCCGCGGAACATGCGGCTGACGACCTTGTCCTTGTAGGCGTTCACGCCGGCCATGTCGATGCCCTCGAAGCCGGCCTTGACGCCGAAGGTCTCGCTGTCCCGCGCGGCGTCGGCGACCTCGGCCGAGTGCAGCAGCGCCTTCGTGGGGATGCAGCCGACGTGCAGGCAGGTGCCCCCGAGCTTGTCTTTCTCGATCAGGCCGACCTTCATGCCCAGCTCGGAGGCGCGGATGGCGGCGGCGTAGCCGCCGCTGCCGGCGCCCAGGATCAGCAGGTCGAAGGTGCCGCCGTTGTCACTCACGGGAAGGACACTCCTTGATGTGGATGTTCGTGTTCGTCTGGTCTGACGTGTCCGCGCGACCCGGCGCGTGTCCCGCCCGGCCGCAGTCGGTCTTTCAATGTGCGCGGTCGGTCGGGCGCTCCCGCCCGGCCGCGGGTCAGTCCCGGTCGGCCGCCAGGTTCTCGGTGATCCGCACCAGGGTGCGGGTGGCGGCCCCCGTTCCGCCCTTGGGGGTGTAGCCGTAGGGCCCGCCCTGGTTGAACGCCGGGCCCGCGATGTCCAGGTGCGCCCAGCGGACGCCCTCGGCGATGAACTCCTTGAGGAACACCCCGGCGCTGAGCATGCCGCCCCAGCGCTCGCCGGAGACGTTGGCGATGTCGGCCACGGCGGAGTCCAGGCCCGAGCGGAGTTCGGCGGGCAGCGGCATCGGCCAGCCGGACTCCCCGGCGGCCGCGGCCGCGGCGACCACGTCGTCGCGGACGGAGTCGTCGTTGGACATCACGGCGAAGACCCGGGTGCCCAGGGCCACGAGCTGGGCGCCGGTGAGGGTGGCCACGTCGACGATCAGGTCGGGGTCGTCCTCGTGGGCGCGCACCAGCGCGTCGGCCATCACCAGGCGGCCCTCGGCGTCGGTGTTGAGGACCTCGACCGTGGTGCCGCCGTAGATCGTGATCACGTCGGAGGGGCGCTGCGCGCCGCCGCCGGGCATGTTCTCGGCGATGGCGAGGTAGCCCACGGCGTTGACGGCCGGGGCCAGCCGGGCGATGGCGCTCATGGCCCCCAGCACCGCGGCGGCCCCGCCCATGTCGGACTTCATCCAGTCCATGGACCCGGCCGGCTTGAGCGACAGGCCGCCGGAGTCGAAGGTGATGCCCTTGCCCACGAACGCCACCGTGCGGGTGGCCTCGGGGTGGGTGTAGGCCAGCCGCACCAGGCGCGGCGGGTTGTCCGAGCCCTGGCCCACGCCGATGAGGCCGCCGTAGCCGCCCTCGTGCAGCGCGGCCTCGTCGAGGACCTCGACGGCCAGGCCGTTCTCGCGGGCGACCTGCTCGGCGATCCCGGCCAGGTCCTCGGGCACGAGGTCCACGGGCGCGGTGTTGACGAGGTCGCGGGCGAGGTTCACGGCACCGGCGAGGGTGTCGGCGCGCTCGACGGCGGCCTGGGCGCCCGCGGCGGCCGAGACCACGCGGATCTCGGCGGCGGGGGAGCGGGTGTCGTCGCCGGTGCGGTAGCGGGTGTAGGAGTAGTCGCCCAGCAGCGCCCCCAGCGCCGCGGCGTGGGCGCGTTCGGCGGTGTCGGCGGGCAGCGCGACGGCCACCCGGGCGTGGTCGCGCCCGCGGGCGCGCAGCGCCGCGCCGGCGGCGCGCGCGAGGGTGTCGGGGTCCACCCCCTCGCCCTCGGCGGGGGCGTCGCCCAGGCCCACAGCGATCACCACGGGCGCCTTGAGGGCGCCGAGCGTGGGCACGGTGTGCACCTCCTCGGCGGCACCGCGGGCGCCCAGTTGCGCCAGCGCCCGGGAGAGGCCGCCGGAGAAGGCGGCGTCGACGTCGTGAGCGCCCGACGCGGGCTGGGGAGCGTCGGACGCCGCCGCATGGTAGCCGACCACCACCGCGTCGACGTCGAGCGAACTGGGGGATTCCGTGATTACTGACAACGACGTGCTCACGCCCCTGATGCTAGCCCTTGTGACGTCCCGCCCGGCACGCTGCCCACGGCGTGTGCGCATACACCGCGAAGATCCCCACAAGTTGCGTGCGCGGCGAAAAGCGGCCGAACTTCTCCGCGCAGCGGGGTCCGACATCCGCACCGGTCACGAACACGGCGGTCTTTGCCACTCCGGGCGCCGCCGGGATCCGGCCTGGTCGCCGCCGGAGCGGCGGCGGCCGCCCGGCGTTCCGGGCGGCGGCCGCGCGCCGAAGGCCGCCGAGAGCCCAGCTCAGCGGCCGGTCGACGCGGGGCCGTGTGAAAAATTGTGACGATGCCGACAGATCTCCCCGCTGGCGTGCCGGACACCCCGATCACGCGCCGCCACCCCCGCTGAGCGGCCAGGACGCGAAAGCGGCCGGTTCCGGCCTCATGTCCCCGGCGCGGGATTGGCCCCGCTGAGGGCGCCCGCCGGTGTGCCGGAAAGGGCGGGGTGCGTGGCGGCCCGGTGCCCGGTCGAGGGCGCTGGGGTGGCGGCCGAGGGGCGTTCGCGAGCGGGCCGCATCGGACGATCACCACCGGTTCCGCACCGTGATCGGCCCCGGCCCGCCCGCCGCCCGCGTACCCGGCCTCCCAGGTCAGCCCGCCTGGGCGGCGATGGCGGTTGTCACGAGGGCCGCTGTCGTGGCGGTCTCCGCGAGGGCGCCCAGGACGTCGCCGGTGATTCCGCCCAGGCGGCGCCGGGCGCGGTGGAGCAGCGCCGCCGCCGCGCCCGCGCCGACGGCGACCGCCGCGGCGCATCCGGCGGCGAAGGCGGGTCCCGCCGCCAGCCCCGCGAGGGCGGCGGCGGCCAGTGCCCCCGCGCTCGCGCCCGCCGCCGCGCCCCAAGGCACCGTGCCCGCGACGAACGCGCCCAGGCCCTCCGGGCGCGCCGGCGGCACGCCCGGCACACAGGCCAGGGTGATCGCCAGCCGGCCCGCCACCACGGCGGCCACGACGGCACCGGCCCCCGCCGCCGGCGACGCCTCGGCGATGCCGCCGAGTGCCGCCACCTGCACGAGCAGCACGAGCACGAGGGCCACCACCCCGAACGGCCCGATGTCGGAGCGGCGCATCACCTCCAACGCCCCCTCGGCCGGGCGGCCGCTGCCGAGGCCGTCGGCGAGGTCGGCCAGTCCGTCCAGGTGCAACCCCCGGGTGAGCAGCGCCAGCACGCCGATCGCCAGCGCCGCCGCGAGCAGGCCCGGCAGGTCCAGGGCGCGGGCGGCCAGCAGCACCAGGGCCGCCCCAAGGCCCAGCCCGGCGCCCACCAGGGGGGCCAGGGACATGGCCCGCCCCGCCACGGTGCGGTCGACGCGTCCCGCACCCACCGGCACCGCCGTCAGCGTGCCCGCCGACATGCGCAGCCCGTCGAGGCAGCCGCGCGGCAGGCGGCGGCCGCGCCGGTCGCCGGATCCGCCCGTGCCCGGACGGCCGCCCGGCTCACCGCCCTCGGCGCCCCCGCCTGGGGTACCGGTACCGCCACCGCCGCCTTCGGCACCGTTCCCGCTCCGGGTTCCGCCTGCGGCACCGCCGCCTCCGGCAGCGGTCACGGAAGCTCCAGCACGCGACCGGCCGTGGCCAGCACCACCTGCTCCGACTCCGCCGCCAGAAGCTGGTTGAGGCGCCCCAGCCAGTCGCGGAAGACGTTCCCGGCGGCCGTGGGCGGCACCACGCCCGAGCCGACCTCGTTGGTGACCGCCACCACGAGCGCCCGGCAGCCGCGCCAGGCCAACACCAGGTCGTCCACGCGCGCGGCCAGCGCGTCCTCGGCGCCGGCGGGCGCGGGCTCCTGCCACATCCCGCAGGCGTCCATGGCCGCGGCCAGCCACGTGCCCACGCAGTCGAACAGCACCGCCCCCTCGGCGCCGCGCAGCACGGCCGCCGCGTCGGGGGTCTCCTCGGTCTTCCACCACGACGGGCGGCGGGCGCGGTGCTCGGCGACGCGGCGCGCCCACGCCGCGTCCTCCGCCTCCGGTGAGGGGCCCGTGGCCAGGTAGAGGACCTCGGGCTCGCCCAGCAGGCGGCGCTCGGCCTCGGCGGACTTGCCCGAGCGCGCGCCGCCGGTGACCAGCACGCGGTGGGGGCCGCGCACCCGTTCCGGGGGCCAGGTCGACGGCGGGCACCACAGCTCCTGGCCGTCGGAGGGACAGAGCGCGCCCCACAGCCGCGCGCGGCGCTCGAACTCGGCGGGGGAGTGGACCCGGTGGTCTCCGCCGACGGCGACCACCGCGGTGGTGGCGCCCACCACCCCTGCCCGGCGCAGCGCGCCGATGGTGGCGGGGGACTCCCCGGCGTCCACGATCGCGACGTCCACCTGGTGGGCGGGTACGCCTGCGGCCGGTAAGGGGACGGTGTTCTCGCCGTCGACCCCCTCAGCGCCGGCGCCGCCGGAACCGGGCGCCGGTTTTGGCGGCGGGTCGGCGGGGGCGTCGGGGCGCGCGTACAGCAGCCGGCCGCCCCCCGGCCCCTCGACCAGGGTGCCGTAGGGCGTGCGGGCGACGGTGTAGCCGGGCGGGGCGGGGGAGACGGGTCCGGCGGCGGGGTCGCGCAGGACGAGCGCGTTGTCCACCGCGATCCGGACGGGGGCGCGCCGGTTCTCCGCCGCCCGGTTGCAGGAGGCGCAGCGGCACTGGGGCGCGGGCCATCCGGCGGGGCCGGAGGTGCCCGAGAGACGGATTCGCACGCTGGCCAGTTAACAGCATGGCGGGGTGCTTCCGGGCCGCCGAGCACCCCCTTCGCGCAGGTTGCGCGGTGTGCGCGGTGCGCGGCGGAGCGGCGCGGCCGCCGTCCGCGGTGCGCGGCGGCACCGCACCCGCCACCGGGCCGGCGCGGGCGGGGCGGCCTATCCTCGGAATTCCCACAGGGGGTCCGGCCCGAGCCCCGCAGGGGGCGGCGCCGGCCGCGCACACCGACGAAAGGGTGGCCCATGGCCTGGAGCTGGCGGTATGAGACGGAGCACGGCGAGGCGCTGGACGGCGGGTCGCTGCCCGGCGAGCTGTTCTCCTCGCGGGGCGACGCCGAGAGCTGGCTCGGGGAGAACTGGCGGAGCCTGGTCGAGGGCGGTGCGGCCCGTGTCACCCTCGTCGAGGACGACCGCGCCGTGTACTCGATGAGCCTGGACGAGCCCGCCTGACGCGCGCGGGACGCTCCCCCGCAACCCGGCGCACACGCCCGCGGGGGCGGCGCCCCGCGCCGCCCCCGCTGACCGGCGAAGGCCCTGCGCAAGGCCGGGGGCCTTACGGCCGCTTCGGGGGGCTGACCGTCAGTTCGGGGTCGCGCTGCACGCTGTCGCCCAGCACCTCGTCGATGCGGCGCAGCAGGTCGGCGTCGAGGCGCCTGCCCGCGGCGCCGACGTTGTCGCGCACCTGCTCGGGGCGGGAGGCGCCGATGATGGCCGACGACACGTTGTCGTTCTGCAGCACCCAGGCCACCGCGAGCTGGGCCAGTGACAGCCCCGCCTCCTCGGCGAGCGGCACCAGCCGCTGCACGCGCTCCAGCAGCGCGTCGTCGAGCAGGCCCCGGTTGTTGAGGAACCGCCCGCCGGCGGCGTCGGTGGCGCGCGAGCCCTCCGGCGGCGCCTGGCCGGGCCGGTACTTGCCGGTGAGCACGCCCTGGGCGATGGGGGAGAACACGATCTGCCCCAGCCCCGCGCGCTCGCAGACCGGCACGACCTCCGACTCGATCACCCGCCACAGCATGTTGTACTGCGGCTGGTTGGACACGATCCGGTCCAGGCCCAGTTCGTCGGCGATCTTCAGCGCGCGCTCGATCTGGTCGGCGCGCCACTCCGAGACGCCGACGTAGAGCACCTTGCCCTGGCGCACGAGGTCGTCGAACGCCCGCAGGGTCTCCTCCAGCGGGGTCTCGTAGTCGAACCGGTGCGCCTGGTAGAGGTCGAGGTAGTCGGTGCCCAGACGGCGCAGGGACTCCTCGACGCCGCGGACGATGTGCTTGCGCGAAAGCCCGCGGTCGTTCCTCCCCTCGCCGACCGGCCAGTAGACTTTGGAGAGGATCTCGACGCCGTCGCGACGCCGGCCCTTCAGCGCCCGCCCGAGGACCTCCTCGGCGCGGCCCTGCGCGTAGACGTCGGCGGTGTCGAAAGTCGTGATGCCCTCGTCCAGCGCGGCGTGCACGCACGCGATGGCGGCGTCCTCCTCGACCTGCGAACCGTGGGTGATCCAGTTGCCGTAGGAGATCTCACTGACGACGAGGCCACTGCTGCCCAGATGCCGGAATTCCATGGCAGCACCCTAGCCCGCCGCCGTCCGGCTGACGGGACGCGGGGCGCCCCGGCCCCGCCGCGCGGAGCGCCCGCGCCCGCCGGGCGGGCACGGGGAAGCGGCCTGTGGCGGCGGGGCCGCACCGCGGCCCCGCCGCCACAGGCCGCGGGAAGGCTCGGAGGTGTCAGCGCGTGGGCTCGGGAACCGGCTGGCCCGGCTTGACCCTGGGCTTGGGCAGCCGCAGCCGGCGCACCTGGAGCTGACGCATGGCCGCGTACATGCCCGCGCCCCGCACGGTGGGGTCGTCGGGGAACAGCTCGCGCGCCCGGCGCTTCACGCGGTTGCCCACGAAGACGCCCTCGGCCAGGATCGTGACCATCATGGCCGGCCACACCACATAGGTGACCGCGAGGTTGATCTGCGGGAACGGCAGGAAGAGCAGCGCGATGATGGCCAGGGAGAAGTACAGGAAGAACTCGCTGACGCTGCGCCGGGAGTCCACGACGTCGCGCGCGTAGGCCCGGACCGGGCCGAGGTCCTGGGGCCGGAAGTGGCGCTCCTCGCCCTTGGCGGCGCCGCCGCGCTGGGCGACGCGCTGGGCCTCGCGCTGCTGGCGCTCGCGGTACTGCCGGTAGGCCTCGCGCCGGCTCTGCGGCGCGTTCAGCGGCCGGCGCAGCGCTTTCTCGGCCTCGCGGCGCTTGGGAGTGGGCGCACCCTTCTTCGGGGTATATCCCTTAGGTTGGGTGGCCTCAGCGGTGGCAGAGCCGGGCGCGGCCGTATCTTCGGATGCGGGAACGGAGCGACGTCGGAACACGTCTTCCAGAGTAGCCGGTCCGAGCTTCATGGCGACCCCACGCGCGAGCGCGTAGGGTTGGATGCAGCGCCCGCCGGGAACAGCCGATTTACGGACCGAGAAGGGGACGGCCACGCCGATGAGCGTGTTTCAGCGACTTTCCATGATCTTCAAGTCCAAGGCCAACCGGGCACTGGACTCCGTCGAGGACCCGCGCGAAACCCTCGACTACTCCTACCAGAAGCAGCTGGAACTGCTGCAGAAGGTCCGCCGCGGCGTCGCCGACGTCGCCACCTCCCGCAAGCGCGTCGAGCTGCAGGTCCAGCAGCTCGAGCAGCAGTCCGGCAAGCTGGAGAACCAGAGCCGCGCGGCGCTGCAGGCCGGCCGCGAGGACCTCGCGCGCGAGGCCCTGACCCGCCGCTCGGGCCTGCAGTCCCAGATCGACAGCCTCAAGCAGCAGCACGAGCAGCTGCAGGGCGAGGAGCAGAAGCTCACCCTCGCCGCCCAGCGCCTCCAGGCCAAGGTCGACTCCTTCCGCACCCGCAAGGAGACCATCAAGGCCACCTACACCGCCGCCCAGGCCCAGACCCAGATCAGCGAGGCGTTCTCCGGTATCTCCGAGGAGATGGGCGACGTCGGCCTGGCCATCCAGCGCGCCGAGGACAAAACCGCCCAGATGCAGGCCCGCGCCGGCGCGGTCGACGAACTCCTCGCCTCCGGCGCCCTCGACGACGTCAGCGGCTCCTCCAAGGACGACATCCAGGCCGAGCTGGACCGCATGGCCAGCACCAGCGGCGTGGAGCTGGAGCTGGAGCGCATGAAGCGCGAACTCGGCCAGGGCAGCGGCTCCGGCACCGCCCCCCAGATCGAGGAGGGCGACTCCCGCGCCGGGGGCCCGGCCGGCAACGGCAGCCAGGTCCAGCCCTACCGCCAGGGGGAGGGCTCGTGATCGTCCGCATCATGGGCGAGGGCCAGCTGGACCTCAGCGACGCCGACCTCGACCTCCTCAACCAGTTCGACCGCACCCTTGAGGAGGCGATCGAGTCCGGCAGCGAGGAGACCTTCCGCAAGGCGCTGCACGACCTCCTGGAGCGCGTCCGCCAGGACGGCAAGCCGCTTCCCCCCGAGTCGCTGGAGCCGTCGGAGTTCATCCTCCCGCCCGCCGACGCCAGCATGGACGAGGTCCGGGACATGCTCGGCGACGAAGGGCTCATCCCCGACCTCACCTGATCGCACCGGCCGCGCCCTGACCCGGCGCCGCCTACCGGCCGCTCTCCGAAGGCCGCCGCGCACCGCGCGGCGGCCTCGGTGCCGCCCGGGGCCGGCCCCGGCCGCCGCGCCCCCGCGGCCGCCTCCCCGGAGCACCCCCGGCCCCCTCCCCGCGCCGGCACCCGCCCGCTCGGCCGCGCCCGCCGGGCCCGCTCCGCGGCCCCCGCACCGCCCGCCCCCGAAGGCCGCCGGTGCGCCCCCACGGCCCCGTTCAGCTGCGGCGACTACACTGCCAAGGAATCCGCGACGAAGCCGTCGATCCGCGGACGGAGGGGTCCCGCTGTGGCTGGTTCCAGATTCATCCCCGACCGCGGGCTGACCACCCGCATGGTCGCCACGATGGCGCTGCTGGGAATCCTCTACGTGGCGTTCGTCATCGCCCTGTACCTGGTGGGCATGCCCGTCGTCCTGCTCGTGCTGGTCGTGGTCGGCTTCGCCGTGGTGCAGTACTTCACCTCCGACAGGATCGCCATGTTCTCCATGGGCGCCCGCGAGGTCGCGCCCGCCGAGGCGCCCGAGCTCCACGCGGTCGTCGACCGCCTGTGCGCCATGGCCGACATGCCCAAGCCCAAGGTCGCCATCGCCCGCACCGACGTGCCCAACGCCTTCGCCACCGGCCACAACCGGGGCAACGCGGTCGTGTGCGTCACCACCGGCCTCCTGCGCCGGCTGGACACCGCCGAACTGGAGGCGGTCCTCGCCCACGAGCTGTCCCACGTGGCCCACCGCGACGTCATGGTCATGACCATCGCCGGGTTCCTCGGGATCGTCGCCGGGTTCCTCACCCAGATAGGCCTGCGCTTCGCCATGGTCACCGGCGGCGCCCGGAGCAACAACAACGGCCCCGCGCCCGCCGTGGTGGCGCTGCTGGTGGTGCTGGTCAGCGCCGTGGTGTGGGCGCTGAGCTTCCTGCTGACCCGGGTGCTCTCGCGCTACCGCGAGCTGTCGGCCGACCGCGCGGCCGCCTACCTCACCGGCCGCCCCTCGGCGCTGGGCAGCGCCCTCACCAAGATCAACGGCGACATGGCCCGCATCCCCACGACCGACCTGCGCCGCGCCGAGCCGTTCAACGCGTTCTTCTTCACCCCCGCGGTGTCCCAGAAGGGCTTCAGCCTCAGCCAGATGTTCGCCACCCATCCGCCCGTCGAGCGCCGCCTCGCCCAGCTCGCCGACATCTCCCGGCAGCTGGGCACGGGAGCCTGAGCCGCCCGCGCCCGGTCCACTCACACCCGTCCGCCCGCCGCCCGCGAACCCGCGAACCCGCCCGCCGCACCGGCCGACCTCGGGAGGAACCGCCCACATGAGCTTCCTGCGCGCCCTGCTGGGCCGGTCCAAGCCGGCCAAGCCCGACCTCGACGCGCTGTTCGCCCTGCCCTCGGCCGCTGTCACGCTGCGCGCCGGCGCCGGGTTCGCGCCCACCGGCACCGGATCGGTCGCCTTCCGCGCCGCCGAGGGCCGCGCCTTCGCCGACCTCCAGCGCGACATCACCGACCTGCTCAACGCCGACGACGGCCCGGCCGTCGAACCCGCCGCCGACGAGTACGGCTACACCTGGCTGGTCCTGCGCGCCGCGCCCGAGGCCGCCGCATCCGCCGACATCAGCGGCCTGGTCACCGACGTCCACGCCGTCAACACCTCGCTGGAGTCGGCCGGGTTCGGCCCCTCCCTGCTCTGCTCGCTGGTGGCCTTCGCCGACAGCGCCGGGCGCCGCGTCGCTCTCGTCTACCTCTACAAGCGCGGCACCTTCTACCCGTTCGCGCCGCTGCCCGGCCGGCGCCGCGACAACGCCCTGGAACTCCAGATCGAGGCCGCCCTCGGCGCCGACCTGCCGGTGGAGAAGGACAAGTCCCGCTGGTTCCCCGTCTACGGCGCCCCCGGCCTGTGACCTCGGCGGCCCCCGCGCCCCTGGCCGCGCCCCCGCCCGACCCCGTGCGGCCTCCCCGCCGACGGGCCCCGTCACGCGACAAGGCACACTGAACCCGTGCGTATCGTCATCGCCCCGGACAAGTTCGCCGGCACCCTCACCGCCGTCGAGGCCGCCCAGGCCATCGCCGACGGCTGGCACACCGTCGCCCCCGACGCCGACACCCGGCTGCTGCCGCTCTCCGACGGCGGCCCCGGGTTCGTCGAGGTGCTGCACACCGCCCTGGGCGGCACGGTTGCCGACCTGGAGGTCACCGGCCCCCTCGGCGCGCCCGTGCCCGCCCGCTACCTGATCGCCGGCACCACCGCCTACATCGAGAGCGCGCACGCCTGCGGCCTGCACCTGGTGCCCGCGGAGTCGCGCGACCCGGCGCGCACCACCACCCGCGGCGTGGGCGAGCTGATCGCCGCCGCGGTGGCCGCCGGAGCCGACACCGTCGTCGTGGGCCTGGGCGGCAGCTCCACCAACGACGGCGGCGCGGGCATGCTCGCCGCCCTGGGCGCCTCGCCCGCCGGCGCGCTGGGCTCGGGGGGAGGGGCGCTGGCCGCTCTGGAGGGGCCGATCGACCTCGCCGCCGCCCGCGCCGCCGTGGCCGGCGTCCGCCTGGTGGCCGCCACCGACGTGGACAACCCGCTGCTGGGCGTCAACGGCGCCAGCGCCGTGTTCGGCCCGCAGAAGGGCGCCGACCCCGACGCGGTGCAGCGCCTCGACGCCGCCCTCACCGCCTTCGCCGACGCCACCGACCCCGGCGGCCTGCGCGAGGCCCCCGGCGCCGGCGCCGCCGGCGGCCTGGGCTACGGCCTGCTGCTGCTGGGCGGCACCGTGGAGTCGGGCGTGGCCCGGGTGCTGGAGGCGGTCGGCCTGGCCGCCGACGTCGCGACCGCCGACCTCGTGATCACCGGCGAGGGCTCCTTCGACGGCCAGTCGCTGCGCGGCAAGCTGCCCCACGGAGTGGCGCGGGCCGCCGCCGACCAGGGGGTGCCCTGCGTGGTCACGGCCGGCGTGGTGGCGGTGGGCCGCAAGGAGGCCGCGGCGGCCGGAATCACCGAGACCTACGCCCTGGTGGAGTCCGCGGGCTCCGCCGAGGCGGCGCTGAGCCGCCCCGCCGAGGAGCTGACCCGGCTGGCCGCCGCGGTCGCCCGGCGCTGGGGCGGGGCCCGCCCGCGTACGCCCGGCGGCCACCCCCCGCACGGCGCGTGACGGCCGCGACTCATGATGGCCACAGTGCGCATGAGCGCCTAAGCTGGGGGAAAACAGGAGAGCGCGCCACGACCCCGCGCCCAGGAATGCGCGAAGCGAACCGCGCGTTGAACACGTGTGGCTCGACACGGGTCGAAACTACGGAGGAGCTAGCAGATGACGGTTCAGAGCGAGGCCCCCGCGCAGGGCATCATCCTGACGGACGAGGCGGCGAGCAAGGTCAAGGGCCTCCTGGAGCAGGAAGGCCGCGACGACCTTCGGCTGCGTGTCGCTGTGCAGCCGGGGGGCTGCTCCGGGCTCCGCTACCAGCTTTTCTTCGACGAGCGTGAGCTGGACGGCGACGTCGTCGCCGACTTCTCCGGCGTCGAGGTCGTCACCGACCGCATGAGCGCCCCCTACCTCATGGGCGCCACCATCGACTTCGTCGACACCATCGAGAAGCAGGGCTTCACCATCGACAACCCCAACGCCACCGGCTCCTGCGCCTGCGGCGACTCCTTCAACTAAGGGGGGTCGAGCGCCGCGCCCGCACGGGCCGGCGCCCTCGATGCGGCACGGGTCCGCGCGCCCGCGGGGCGCGCGGACCCTTTCGCGTGCGCGCCCCGCCGCGCGCGGGGCCCGCAGACGCCGCGGGGGCGGCTCTGTAGGCTTAAGCCCCGTCCCGTCTCCCGACCCAAGGAGCCCTCCGCAGTGCGCATCGCGGTTACCGGATCGATTGCCTCCGACCATCTGATGACCTTCGAGGGACGCTTCTCCGAACAACTCATCGCCGATCAGCTCGAACAGGTGTCGCTGTCGTTCCTGGTGGACGAGCTGGAGATCCGCCGCGGCGGGTGCGGCCCCAACATCTGCTTCGCCATGGGCGCGCTGGGCCTGCGCCCCCACCTGGTCGGGGCCGCCGGCACCGACTTCGACGAGTACCGCGCCTGGCTGGACCGCCACGGGGTCGACACCTCCGGCGTGCACATCTCCGAACTGCGGCACACGGCGCGGTTCGTCTGCACCACCGACCGCGACCACAACCAGATCGCGTCGTTCTACGCCGGGGCCATGGCCGAGGCGCGCAACATCGAGCTGCAGCCCCTGGCCGAGCGCGCCGGCGGGTTCGACCTCGTGCTGGTCAGCGCCAACGACCCCGGCGCCATGATCCGGCACAGCGACGAGTGCCGCGACCGCGACATCGCGTTCGCAGCCGACCCCTCCCAGCAGCTGGCGTTCATGGAGGGCCCCGACGTCCGCCGGCTGATCGAGGGCGCCGACTACCTCTTCACCAACGAGTACGAGAAGGCGCTCTGCGAGCAGAAGACCGGCTGGAGCGACGACGACATCCTCTCCCGGGTGCGGATCCGCGTCACCACGCTGGGCGCCAAGGGCGTGCGGATCGACCGGCGCGGTGAGCCCTCGATCGCCGTGCCCGCCGCCGTGGTCACCGAGAAGGTCGACCCCACCGGTGTCGGCGACGCCTTCCGCGCGGGCTTCCTGGCGGGGGTCTCGTGGGGCCTGTCCCTGGAGCACGCCGCCCAGGTCGGCAACGCCGTCGCCGTGCACTGCCTGGAGGTCAACGGCCCCCAGGAGTACGAGCTGACCCCCGCGAGCCTGCTCGACAAGATCACCGCCTCCTACGGCGAGGACAGCGCGCGGGCGATCAAGCCGCACCTGGCCTAGCCGCACCGGCCCGACCCGGGGCCTCCGCCGACGCGGGGGCCCTTCGGCGTGCGCGCTCCGGCCTCGGCGGGCGGGACTCCCGGCCCCGAACGCCCCCGACCCCCGCGCCGCCGTCCGCCCGCGTTCTCCCGAACCCGCCTGCCCCCGCTCAGCCGCGCGGGCGCCGGCGGCAGCCGCGCCGCGCCGCAGGAGGCTCCGCGGGCGCGGCCGCCTCGGCCGGGGCCGCCGCCGCGCGCTCGCCGCCGCCGGCCAGGAAGTCGAACACCGCCCGCTCCAGCTGGCAGGGCGCGCTCGCCGGCGCGCTCCAGGGCACCCGCACCAGCACCGGGTCGGCGCCCGAGACCGGGTTCACCCACACGGTGGCACCGCGGGAGTCCAGCTCCCACAGCCACGCCGCGCCGCGCGGCGCACCCGGCAGGGCGGCCGCGGCGGCGGCCAGTTCGTCGCGGTAGCGGTCGTTGACCCGGGCCAGGATGTCCTCGGCCGGGCCGACCAGCGGATCGGCCCGCGCGGCCAGGTAGGCCGGCCCCTCGACCACGCCCATGGCGTCGTAGGTGTGGTAGAGCACGGTCGCCGGAGCCACCCTGACCAGCAGCGGAGCGGGACCGGCGGGGGAGGGGCCCAGCGCCGCCAGCAGCTCCTCGTCGGGGTCGCGCTCCCACACCGCCAGGGCCGCCCCGCGCCGCTCGCGGGCCGGCACCGCACCCGCCCTGCCCTGGCACCACAGCCGAGCGCGTACAGTAGGGGTGCGACCCACACGCCGCAGCGCGGACAGTTCGACCCCGACCATCGGTCCGGTGTCACCCTGCCGCCCCTCCCGCAGCGCCTCGCGCAACGGGTGGTCGGCCGCGACCCACAGGAGCACGCGGCCGGCGTGATCGACCGCCCCGCGCACGCTGAAACGCGTGTCGGGATAGTCAGCCAACGTCGCCATGGTGGGGGTCGCCGTGGCGGCAAGGGAACGGACCCGTTCGATCGCGGACGGGCAGGGCTGTCGCATGACACCTCCTAGACTTAGGCAAGCCTTACCTAGGATTCCCGTTTTCGCAAGAGACACATAGACGGAGGACGTTAATGCGCTACACCGGACCTAAGGTGCGGTTGTCCCGGCGCGCGGGTATCCCGCTGACCCGTAAGGCGGTCAGCTACTTCGAGAAGCGGCCCTACCCCCCGGGTGAGCACGGCCGCCGAGTTCGGCGCTCCAGCAGCGACTACGCGGTGCGCCAGGCCGAGAAGCAGCGCCTGCGCTGGTACTACGACCTTTCCGAGAAGCAGCTGGCCCGCGCCTACGAGAACGCCAAGAAGCGGCCCGGCCGTACCGGTGAGGAGCTGATCGCCGAGCTGGAGCTGCGGCTCGTCTCGGTCGTGCTGCGCGCCGGCCTGGCGCCGTCGATCTACGCGGCCCGCCAGTACATCAACCACGGCCACATCACCGTGGACGGCAAGAAGGTCGACATCCCCTCCTACCTGGTGAAGCCGGGTCAGGTCATCGCCGTCCGGGAGAAGTCCCGGCAGATGGTGCCGTTCGTGGAGGCCGCCGAGGGCGTGCACGCCGACGACAAGATCGCCGGCTACCTCGCCGTCAGCCACAAGGACCTGCGCGTCGCGGTCGTCGACCGCCCCAAGCGCGAGCAGGTGCCGGTGCCCTTCGACGAGCAGCTCGTCGTGGAGTACTACGCGCGCTAGTCCCCGCTGACACGCGCGCGGGCCGTGCGACCCCTCGGGGGCGCACGGCCCGCTGTGCTCCGCGGGCCCGCCCGCGCGCGGCCCGGGCGGGCTAGTACATGCGGCGGATGTGGAACGCGCTGCCCCGGCTCAGCGGGACCTCGGCCACGAACTCCTGCATCTTCATCCGGCACCACGAGGGGATGTCCGTCCGCGCGGCGGGGTCGTCGGCCGTGACGGCGATGACCGAGCCGATGGGCACCTCCCGGATCCGCCCGGCCAGCATGATGATGGGGATCGGGCACTTGCGGCCGATCGCCTCCACGGTCACCAACGGCTGGTCCGACACCTGCGCTCTCCCCTCGACGCCTGCTCGTATCCCATTCTTTACCCAAGTCGCCGGCTAAGTGGCACCCGGTTAAGGGACGCGTGAAACCAGCGGTACTCTCGCCTTAGCCCGCTTGCGAGGGCCGCGCCGGCACCCGAGGCAGCCGGAGGCGACCCCGCCGGCGGGCCGGGCGAACACGCCGATCCGCCCCGGATCGCCGCAGGCGTCCGCACCGCGCCCCGGGCGCGGTACGGAGGCCCCAGCGCGTGTCCGGCCGGAAGCCCGCCGGGCACCCCGGTCAACACGCTGGTCAGGCATGCCCCTGGACTGCCCTGCGGGCTGATCGCGCTAGTGTTTCCCCCGAAAAGCTTTGGAATACCACCGCCCGCGCGACGACCGCGGGCATCACCGCTGGGAAGGCAATCCGTGAGTCCGACCCGCCATAGGAATCGGCGCCCCGCGCTGCGCCGATGGGCACCACGCGGCGCCGCGCTCGCCGCGCTGGGCCTGGCCGCGACCGGCTGCGCGTCGAACGAGTTCACTCGTTTGGGCGTGCCGGAGCCGATCACCGAACAGGGCCAGCGTGTCCTCACGCTCTGGCAGGGCTCGTGGGTGGCGGCGTTCGCGGTCGGCATCCTGGTGTGGGGACTGATCGTCTGGACGGTCATCTTCCACCGCAAGCGCTCCGAGCAGCTTCCGCCGCAGGTGCGCTACAACATGCCCATCGAGGCCCTGTACACCGTCCTGCCGATCGTCATCATCGCGGTCCTGTTCTACTTCACCGCGCGCGACCAGACGGTCCTGCTCGACACCGAGGAGCCGGCCGACACCAACATCGAGGTCGTCGGCTTCCAGTGGAGCTGGCAGTTCAACTACCTCGACCAGTCGCGTGTCGACGCCGAGGAGCAGGGCACCGAGCCCCAGACCGAGTTCTCGGTCGCGGGCACCCCCCAGCACCAGCCCACGCTGGTGCTGCGCGAGGGCGACGTCGTGCACTTCGACCTCACCTCGCCCGACGTGATCCACTCCTTCTGGATCCCGGCCTTCGCCTTCAAGATGGACATCATCCCCGGCCAGGACAACGAGTTCCAGGTCAAGGTCCAGGAGGGCACCGCGGGCACCTACGCCGGCCGCTGCGCCGAGCTGTGCGGTGTCGACCACTCCCGCATGCTGTTCACCGTCGAGGTCATGGAGCCCGACGACTACGACCGCTGGGTCGAGGAGCAGCGCCAGGCCGCCGCCGACGAGCAGCAGCAGCTGGAGTCCGGCGAGGAGCTGGAGCCGCGCGGCGAGGACACCGGCACCGCCATCGAGGGCCCCGGCACCGGGGACCAGGAGGGGTCGGGCGACGACGTGGCCCGCGACGAGTCCACCGAGACGCCCGAGCCTTCGGCGTCGGCCGAGGAGGAGGCAGGCCAGTAATGGCGACCGCAACACAGCCACGCGCGGAGGCGGCCCCCGCCCCCACCCGCAAGGGCTCCATCATCGTCAGCTGGCTGACGTCGACCGACCACAAGGTCATCGGGTACATGTACCTGATCACCTCGTTCCTCTTCTTCATCTTCGGCGGCATCCTCGCGCTGGTCATGCGCGCCGAGCTGCTGTGGCCCGGCCTGCAGGTCGTGACCAACGAGCAGTTCAACCAGCTGTTCACGATGCACGGCACGATCATGCTGCTGATGTTCGCGACCCCGCTGTTCGTCGGGTTCGCCAACATCATCATGCCGCTGCAGATCGGCGCGCCCGACGTGGCGTTCCCCCGCATCAACCTGTTCGGCTACTACCTGTACCTGTTCGGCAGCCTCATCGCCGTGGGCGGGTTCCTCACCCCCGGCGGCGCGGCCAGCTTCGGCTGGTTCGCCTACACCCCGCTGTCGGACGCCGTGCGCTCGCCCGGCCTGGGCGGCGACCTGTGGATCATGGGCCTGGCCGTCAGCGGTCTGGGCACGATCCTGGGTGCGGTCAACTTCATCACCACCGGCCTGTGCATGCGCGCGCCGGGCATGACGATGTTCCGCATGCCGATCTTCACCTGGAACGCGATGCTGACCAGCGTGCTGGTGCTCATCGCCTTCCCGGTCCTGACCGCGGCCCTGATCGCGCTGGGCGCCGACCGGATGATCGGTACGCACGTCTACGACGCCGAGCACGGCGGCGCCATCCTGTGGCAGCACCTGTTCTGGTTCTTCGGCCACCCGGAGGTCTACATCATCGCGCTGCCGTTCTTCGGCATCGCGACCGAGATCCTTCCGGTGTTCAGCCGCAAGCCGATCTTCGGCTACAAGAGCCTGGTGGGCGCGACCATCGCCATCGCCGGCCTGTCGGTGACGGTGTGGGCGCACCACATGTTCCCCACCGGCGCGGTGCTGCTGCCGTTCTTCTCGTTCATGACGTTCCTCATCGCGGTGCCCACCGGGGTGAAGTTCTTCAACTGGATCGGCACCATGTGGCGCGGCCAGCTCGTGTTCGCCACGCCGATGCTGTTCACCATCGGGTTCCTGGTGACGTTCCTGTTCGGCGGCCTGACCGGTGTCATCCTGGCCTCCCCGCCGCTGGACTTCCACGTGACCGACTCCTACTTCGTGGTGGCCCACTTCCACTACGTGGTGTTCGGCACCGTGGTGTTCGCGATGTTCGCGGGCTTCTACTACTGGTGGCCCAAGTTCACCGGCAAGATGCTCAACGAGGCCCTGGGCAAGTGGCACTTCTGGTTCCTGTTCTTCGGGTTCCACGGGACCTTCCTGGTCCAGCACTGGCTGGGCGCCGAGGGCTTCCCGCGCCGCTACGCCGACTACCTGCCCAGCGACGGGTTCACCGAGCTCAACATGGTGTCCTCCATCGCCTCGTTCGTGCTGGGCGCCTCCACGCTGATCTTCTTCTGGAACATGTGGGTCACCGCCCGCAACGCGCCCAAGGTGACCGTGGACGACCCGTGGGAGTACGGCTGCTCGCTGGAGTGGGCGACCTCCTGCCCGCCGCCGCGGCACAACTTCACGTCGCTGCCGCGCATCCGCTCCGAGCGTCCGGCGTTCGACCTGCACCACCCGCACGCCGCCGCACCCGGATCGGCCGCGCCGGCCTCCGCGGGCCTGAAGTAGCAAAGCGAGTACTGACATGAAGATGCAGGCATACCTGTTCATGGGCGTCTCGACCTTCTTCGGGCTGGTCGCGGCCGTCTACGCCTACTGGTCGTGGATGGCCGAGGGCTACGTGGAGTGGACCGGGACCGTCGCCCTGGTGGTCTCCATCGGCTTCGGCTGGATGGTCGGGTTCTGGCTGTGGCAGTCGGCCCGGCGCAGCGAGCGCTACCACGGGCTGCCGCCCGAGGAGCGGCTGGACGGCGAGATCGCCGAGAACTCCGGCGAGTACGGGTTCTTCAGCCCGCACAGCTGGTGGCCGCTGTTCGTGGCCCTGTCGGTGGCGTTCATGGCCGTGGGCGTCACGATCGGCTGGTGGATGGTCTTCATCGGCGCGTTCGCGGTGATCCTGACCGCCATCGGCTGGGTCTTCGAGTACTACCGCGGCGAGTTCCAGCACTAGCCCGACAGCGCGAGCCGCACAGGGCGGCGCGGGCCCGGGCCCGCGCCGCCCCGGGGGTCCGCAGTGGCCCCGAGCACCCCGGCGGACGGCGATTTCCGACGAGATCGACCATCCGCCGGGGTATTCTCTTTTGGGCGGCCGATACCCGTTCGGGGTACGGCATTCCGGGCCTGGGGCCCCGGCCGCCCCAATTCATCCCACAGGTCTCAAACTTCTCCGCCTCGCGGTGCGTCCATACTGGGTAGAGACGCGGTAAATCGCGGGCAATCCGGACACTGGAGGTCGCACGGTGAAGGGCAGCGCATTCCCAACGGCGGTTCGAGGCGCGGGCGCCGGCTTGGCCGGGCTGCTGCTCGTCCTGGCCGCCGGCTGCACGGGAGCCGACAGCGGCGCGGAGTCCACCGGGGGAGAGGGCGGCGGACCGGCGGTCGAGGTCACCATCAGCCCCGAGGACGGCGCCACCGAGGTCGCCCCGAACTCCCCCATCACCGTCGAGGCCGCCGACGCCACCATCACCGACGTCCGGGTGGAGCAGACCGGCGGCGCCGCCGACGCCCAGAACGCCCCGGCCGAGTCCCCCTCGGCCGGCCCTTCGGGCGGGGCCGCCCTCGGCGCCATGACCGGCACCTTCAACGAGGACAAGACCACCTGGGTCAGCGACTGGAACCTCACCCCGGGCGCCGAGGTCACCGTCACCGCCACCGCCGAGAACAGCGACGGCGAGGAGGCCGAGGTCGTCAGCCAGTTCAGCACGCTGGAGGCGGTCGAGGGCAAGCGGCTGGAGCTGCAGTCGAACTTCCCCACCAGCGGCCAGACGGTCGGCGTGGGCATGCCCGTCATCATCAACTTCGACCTGCCGGTGGAGAACAAGGAGCAGGTCGAGAACTCCATGGAGGTCACCTCCGAGCAGCCGGTGCAGGGCGCCTGGAACTGGTTCGGCGACCAGATGGCGGTCTTCCGGCCCGAGGAGTACTGGGAGCCCAACCAGTCGGTCACGGTCGACCTGCACCTGGCGGGCGTCGAGGCCGCCGAGGGCGTCTACGGCATCGAGAACCACCAGATCAACTTCGAGGTGGGCCGCGAGCAGATCACCACGGTCGACGACGACGCCCACACCATGACCGTGGAGCGCGACGGCGAGACCGTGAAGACGTTCCCGATCAGCAACGGCCGCGGCGACACCCGGCAGTACACCACCACCAGCGGCATCCACCTGACCATGGAGAAGTACGAGCACCTGGTCATGGACTCCTCGACCATGGGCATCCCGGTCGACAGCCCCGAGGGCTACAAGCTGGACGTGAACTACGCGGTCCGCTTCTCCAACAGCGGAGAGTTCACCC
Source organism: Streptomonospora nanhaiensis (assembly GCF_013410565.1). Lineage (NCBI taxonomy): Bacteria > Bacillati > Actinomycetota > Actinomycetes > Streptosporangiales > Nocardiopsidaceae > Streptomonospora > Streptomonospora nanhaiensis. The sequence continues at coordinate 1,399,686 of NZ_JACCFO010000001.1, read as the reverse complement.
ACGCCGCCCCGTGGAACGGCCAGCTCGGCGAGGCCAACGCCAGCCACGGCTGCACCAACATGAGCACGGCCGACGCCAAGTGGTTCTACGAGGAGTCGCTGATGGGCGACCCGTTCATCGTGACGGGCACCGACCGCCAGCTCGAGGTCGACAACGGCTGGGGCTACTGGCAGCGCTCCTGGGAGGACTGGCTGGCCAACAGCGCCACCGGCGAGCCCGACACCACCGACGGCAAGGGCACGCCGGGCGACGTCCACGGCGAGCAGGAGCAGGCCGACTAGGGCTTCTCCGCCAGGGGCCGCCCGGTCAGGGCCGGCCGGAAGGCGCCACACCGGCCACGGGGCCGCGGAGCACGTGCTCCGCGGCCCCGTCCGCGTTCGCGGGCCCGAGGCGCCCGCAGGCGCCGGGCGGCGGCCTAAAGCCACCGCCGCCCGGTGGGCCGGGGGCGGGGCGCCGGGCGGCGGGCGGCACGGGTGTCCGGGGGCCGGCGGCGGGCATGGCCCCGGCCGGCGCTCCCGCGTTCCGGCGGTGCCGCGCCCGCCGGGCGCAAGCGGCGCGGGCGGCCGGGGGAGGGGGAGGGGCGCACGCTCACCGGAGGGCTCGGCGGTGGCCGGGGACACCGCCGCCGGGCGCTCCAGTCGCCGCTGCGGCCGCCGGCGATCTTGGGGCGGGTTCGGGCTCGCCCCGCGAGGGCGGGGCCGTCCTCGTGCGGCTGAGCGCCGCCTCCGCCCCGGCGCCCCCGGGTCGCGGGCCGCCGCGCGCCCCGCCCGCGTCCCTACCCCGGACACGCCGAAGGGCCCGGCCCCCGCTTCCGGGGTGCCGGGCCCTTCGCCGCTCAGGTCACCGGGACGGCTAGGCGCCGCTGGTGGCCTCCTGCTTGGTGTCCGCGTCGGCCGACTCGTCGTAGTGGGCGCCGTGGTGCAGGTGGTGGCCGGTGTGCGGCTGGACGTCCTCGAACGGGACGTTGTCGCGCGTGTACCAGTCCGCCAGCCGCGTGCGCAGGCGGCCCATCATGCCGCGCGACGCCGGCGCCTCGACGCCGTTGTCGTCGTGGGACTCCACGTCGATCCGCGAGACCGGGGTCTTGCTCTGCAGCACGTGCACGGTCTCGTCCGTGGACTCCTTGTGGACCTCGATGAACTCGCCGCTGGGCAGCTGCTGGATGGTGCCGCTCTCGTAGCCGTGCTCCAGCTGCTCGCGGTCGCGGCGCTGGAGGCCCAGGCAGATCCGCTTGGCGACCATGAACCCGATGATCGGCCCGACGATCACCCCGATCCGGAAGAACCAGGTGGTGCCGTACAGCGACACCTGGAACGTCTCGGAGATGATGTCGTTGGACCCGGCCAGCCACAGCAGCCCGTAGAACACGATGCCGGCCACGCCCACACCGGTGCGCACCGGGGCGTTGCGCGGACGGTCGGCCACGTTGTGGTGGCGGCGGTCGCCGCTGATCCACGCCTCGACGAACGGCCACAGGGCCATGCCGCCGAAGAGGATCCCCGGGATCACCAGGCCCGGCACGAGCACACCGGTCGGGATGGAGTAGCCGGCGAAGTCGATGTCGAACCAGTTCGGGAAGATCCGCAGCGACCCCTCCATGAAGCCCATGTACCAGTCGGGCTGGAGCCCGGAGGTGATGGAGGTCGGGGTGAACGGGCCGAACAGGTGGATCGGGTTGATCTGGACGAAGGCGCTCAGGCCCACCGTGACGGCGAAGACGAAGAAGAAGAACCCGCCCGCCTTCACCGCGAAGCCCGGCAGCATGGGGACGCCGACGACCTTCTTCTCGGTGTGGCCCTTGCCCGGGTACTGCGTGTGCTTCTGGTGCCACAGGATCATGAAGTGGGCACCGATCAGCGCCAGCAGGATGGCCGGGATCAGCAGCACGTGGAAGACGTACAGGCGCGGGATGATGTCCTGGCCGGGGAACTCCCCGCCGAACAGGAACATCGACAGGTACGTGCCCACGATCGGGAACGCCAGCATGACGCCCTGGAGGATGCGCACGCCCATGCCCGAGGGCAGGTCGTCGGGCAGCGAGTACCCGAACAGGCCCTCCAGCATGGCCAGACCGAAGATCGCGATGCCGATCAGCCAGTTGATCTCGCGCGGCTTGCGGAACGCGCCGGTGAAGAACACCCGCAGCATGTGGATCAGCATCGAGCCGAGGAAGATCAGCGCGGCCCAGTGGTGGATCTGGCGGACCAGGAACCCGCCGCGGACGTCGAAGTCGATGTAGAGCGTGGAGGCGTAGGCCTCGCTCATCACGACGCCGTGCATCCGCTCATAGGAGCCGTCGTAGACGATCTCCGCCATGCTCGGCTTGAACCACAGGGTGAGGAACACGCCCGTGACGAGCAGGATGATGAACGAGTACAGGGCGATCTCGCCCAGCATGAACGACCAGTGGTTCGGGAAGACCTTGCGGAGCTGCTTCTCGCCGCTCTTGGCCAGGTGGAACCGGTCGTCGATGTAGTTTCCGGCGCCGCGCAGCAGCTTGGGCGCCTTGGTTGTCCTGCTCATGGGCTAGTTCCCCCTCTGCGCGTCCCAGAAGGTCGGCCCGACCGCCTCGGAGAAGTCGCCGTCCGCTACCAGGTAGCCTTCGTCGTCCACTGTAATCGGCAGCTGCGGAAGCGGCCGGTTGGCCGGCCCGAACACGACCTTGGCGCCGTTGGCGGCGTCGAACGTCGACTGGTGGCACGGGCACAGGATCCGGTGGGACCCCTTCTCGTACAGCGCGGCCGGGCACCCGACGTGGGTGCAGATCTTGGAGTAGGCCACGATCCCGTTGTGCGTCCAGTTGAGCTGCTCACGGGTCATGTCGGGGCCGAACTCGCCGTCGGGCATCCGGATGAGCAGGATGACGGTCTTGGCCTGGTCGTTCAGGCTCAGCCCGTGCGGGTGCTCCTCGGTGGGCTCGACGTAGGGCAGCGCGCTGATCATGCTGCCGGGCTCCAGGTCGTCCTGGTGGATCCAGTGGTTGTCGCCCGTGCGGTGCGCGCCCTCGACGACCATGTGCATGCCCGGTTCCCACAGCGTGTGCTTGAGGGTGTCGCCGGGCAGCGGGCCGGTGTCGCGCAGCAGCACGATCGGCGCCAGGCCCAGCGGGGCCATGGCCAGGAGCAGGGTGCGCCGCATCAGCGGGCGCTTGGTGAACCCGCTTTCGTCGGCGCTGCGCATGAAGAAGTCGCTGAAGCTGCTCTTCTCCTTGGGGGAGGAGGGCAGTTCGTCGTAGGGCGAGGACACCTCGTAGTGCGGCATCACCTGGCGCGCCCAGACGGTCATCCCCGCGCCGATCCCGAAGAGGGCCAGCGCGAGCGTGCCGCCCAGCGCCATGTTGGCCCACTGGCCGACCTGCGGGTCGCCGATGGCGGGCTCGCCCTCTGGGGGGTTCGGGAACAGGAAGTACGCCACGATGAAGCCCACGCCCGCGAGGAAGGCGACGGTGAACCACAGGGCGGCGACGCGCTCGCCCCTGCGCTGCATCGCCTCGGGGCGGACGTGGGTCTCCTCGGCGGGGTAGGGCCCCTCGTGGTCCTCGTGCGGGTCGGCCGTGCGGGTGACCACGCGCCCGCCCTCGGCGGAGGTGGGGGTGCCCAGAACCCGGTCGGGTCCCTCGGCGCCCGTCTCGCTGTCGTGGTTGCGGTTGTTGTCAGTCATGGGCTCGCTGCTTCGCGGTGATCCAGACGGCGCAGGCCACGATCAGGCTGAGCCCCACGGTCCAGCCGATGAGGCCCTCGGCCACCTGGCCCACTCGGTTGAGGTCGAAGATCCCGCCGGCGTTCGGCTCGGCCTGCAGGTTCTTCACATAGGCGATGAGTTCCTGCTTCTCGTCGGGCGTGATGGAGGCGTCGTTGAAGACGGGCATCTGGCCCGGGCCGGTCAGCATGGCCTCGTAGATCTGGCGGGGGGACGACTCGTGGATCTCGGGCGCCCACCGGCCGTCGGTCAGCGCGCCGCCCTCGCCCGACCAACTGTGGCAGTGCGCGCAGTTGGCGAGGTAGAGCCGCATGCCGACCTCGGTGTCGCTGGCCCCGGCCAGGTACTCCTCGTAGTCGGCCTCCCAGTCGGCGCGGGCCTCCTCGTAGGCGGCCTCGTCCTCGAAGTCCGAGCGCTGCGGGGCGCTGGCGGGCACGTCGGCCGCGGGAACCCGCGGAGCGTCCGCGTCGCCGATCTCGGCCTCGTAGTAGGCCACGAGGTCGTCGATCTCCTCCTGGGAGAACGCCGGCGGCTTGCGGGGCATCTGCGCGTTGGGGTTCATCGAGGGCATGCGCCCGGTGCTGACCTGGAAGTCGACGGCGGCGCCGCCCTCCCCGGTGATGTCGGGGCCGGTGTAGCCCTCGCCGCCGCGGCCGTCCATGCCGTGGCAGCTCGCGCAGCTCTTGACGTAGATCTCGCGGCCCTCGGCCACGTCGGTCGCGTCGGGCTGCTCGGCGCCCGCCGCGGCGTCGGCGGCCAGAGTCTGCGCCTCAGCGCGGTCAGCGCTGGGAGCGATGAACGCGTAGCCCGCACCGAAGAGCGTGAGCGCGAGTATGACGACGGCGTACCCCGCAAGGGGATGCCGTCGCCGCGCGGTAATCCATTTCACGGTTTCCCCGTTTCGGGTCACTGAAGGAAGTAGATGGTTGCGAACAAAGCGATCCAGACCACGTCGACGAAGTGCCAGTAATAGGACACAACGATCGCGCTGGTCGCCTGCTGGTGGGTGAAGCGCTTCGCGGCGTACGTGCGTCCCAGCATGATCAGGAACGCGATCAGACCACCGATGACGTGGAGACCGTGGAAACCCGTGGTGAGGTAGAACATCGAGCCGTAGGCGCTGGACTGCAGGGTCAGGCCCTCGTGGACGATGAGTTCGTAGTACTCGTATGCCTGGCCGAGTACGAAGACCAGGCCCATGAGGAACGAGATGAAGAACCACATACGGAGCTTCCGGACATCACCGCGCTCGGCGGCCCAAACGCCTGCCTGAGCGGTGAAGCTGGAGGCCACCAGGATGATGGTGATACCGAGGGCCCACGGCACGTTGAGGTGAGTGTCCGGCCACTCGCCAAGCTCGGGGTTGCCCTTGGTCACCGATCGGATGGTGTAGTACATCGCGAACAGCGCTGCGAAGAACATGAGCTCGTTGGCCAACCACACAATGGTGCCAACGCTCACCAGGTCAGGTCGCTTGGCCGCACCATGCACTGGTGTCGGTCCTGTCGGTTGATTCGCGGTTGCTGTCGCCACGGGAGCATTATTACGGCATCCTGCGGGGGTTGGTGCACGACCCCCCGAAAGGCGCCCGATCTGCCGTGACAACGGTATGGGCCCGTAACTGCCGGGGCCCGGTCCGCCGACCGGCTGCGCGGGGGTCGTCGACCGCGGCGCGTCCGCTGCACCGAGGATAGCGCCTCCGCCGCCGGGAGTCAGTGACCGCTGCGCGATCGTCTGAGTGCGCGGCGTAACCGGGGTTCGGGCGGGCGCCGGAGCCCGGGTGGCCGCGCACCCGGGGCGGCCGGGGCGGGGCGCGGGGGCGCCGCGCGCCCCCGCGGCGCGCGGCTCGGGCACCGCGGATGGCCCCGGGTGTGGCGCCGGTGGCATGCTGGGGTGGCGAAGGTCTCAACTCGACGGCCGCAGGGCATAGGCTCGCCTGGACGGGCGGCCCGCGCCCGCCCCGCTCCGGCGCGGCCGAGACGTACAGGGATGGTGACGGTTGACCATGGCGCCCAACGCCTCCGACTCCGCGGAGCGCGCCCCCCGCATGCGCGTCCTCCTCTACAGCGACAAGCCCGGCACCCGCGAGAAGGTCCGACTGGCCGTGGGCCGCCGCCCCGCCGCCGACGTCCCCAAGGTGGAGTTCGTGGAGTGCGCCACCGGTCCGGGCGTGCTGGCGCGGCTGGAGGAGGGCGGCATCGACGTCGCGATCTTCGACGGCGAGTCCGCGCCCGTGGGCGGCATGGGCCTGTGCCGCCAGGTGAAGGACGAGATCTACCGCTGCCCGCCCGTGCTGCTGCTGATCGGCCGCCGTGACGACGGCTGGCTGGCCACGTGGTCGCGCGCCGACAAGGTGGTGAGCCACCCCATCGACCCGGTCGCCCTGGCGGAGTCCCTGGCCGAACTCATGCGCGACCGCCTGGCCGAGACCCCCGCCCTCGGCTGAGGCCGGCGCCCGCCGGGCGCGGCGGCCACCGGCGCCGGGCGGGCCCGCGCGGCGGCCCGCCCCGCCCCGGCAGGCCGGGGCACCGGGTGGCCCGAAACTCCGCATGGTGACGGACCGACCTGCGCGGACGGCGGCCCGGACGGCAGCCCTGCCCGGGCGCGCGCGGCGGGCCGCCCGAGCGGCGCGGGCGCCCGGCGACGCGGCGGTCGGCAGCCCGCCGGGCCGCGCGCTCGGGTAGTCTCCCGCTAACGGACACCGCTTCTCCTCCCACCCCTCGTGCCGCCCGGCGGCGCCGGGGCCGGTGTCCGGGGCCCGAGAACTCCGACGCGTCGAGCGGGAGACCTTTCGATGGTGCAGCAGCCGGCCGCCGCGGCGCGCGGTGGCCGTACGCCCCGGTACTTCGGCGGTGCGGCCCACCACGGGGCCGACATCGCGCGATGGCGCTGACCCGCGTCCGCCGTCGCCCGATCCGTCCGCCGCCGATCCCCCGAACGAGGAGTAGCACCGCCGTGAGCGCCACCGAACGCACCTGGTCAGAACTGATCACCGTCCTGCTGGAGGGCCGGGCCCTCTCGGCCGAGGACACCAACTGGGCCATGAACGAGATCATGTCCGGTTCGGCCACCGACGTGCAGATCGCCGGCTTCGCCGTCGCGCTGCGCGCCAAGGGCGCCTCCGCGGAGGAGGTCGCCGGCCTGGCCGAGGGCATGCTCGACAACGCCGTGCGGATCACCGTGCCGGGACAGACGGCCGACATCGTCGGCACCGGCGGCGACCGCGCGCACACCGTCAACATCTCCACGATGGCGGCCGTTGTGGCGGCGGCGGCCGGGCTGAAGGTCGTCAAGCACGGCAACCGCGCGGCGTCGTCCTCGTGCGGCACCGCCGACGTGCTGGAGCGCCTGGGCGTGGTCATCGACCTGCCGCCGGAGTACACCGCCCGCGTTGCCGACGAGGCCGGCATCACCTTCTGCTTCGCCCCGCTGTTCCACCCGGCGCTGCGGCACACCGCCAAGACGCGGCGCGAACTCGCGGTGCCCACGGTGTTCAACTTCCTGGGACCGCTGACCAACCCGGCGCGCACCCAGGCCGCGGCGGTGGGGGTCTTCGACGCCGGGATGTGCGAGGCCATCGCCGGGGTGTTCGCCCGGCGCGGCACCTCCGCCCTGGTCTTCCGGGGCGACGACGGCCTGGACGAGCTGACCACCACGACCACCTCGCGGGTGTGGGTGGTGTCGGGCGGCGGGGTCCGCCATGAGGTCGTCGACCCCGCGGACCTGGGGATCGAGCGCTCCACGCCGGAGGCGCTGCGCGGCGGTGACGTCGAGTACAACGCCCGCGTGGTGCGCGACCTGCTCGCCGGCGCCCCCTCGACCGAGGGCGCGGTGCGCGGGGCCGTGCTGCTCAACGCGGCGGCGGCGCTGGCGACCACCCTGCCCGACTTCGGCCGCCGCCCGGCCGTGGAGTCCCTGCGCGCGGGCCTGGAGCGGGCCGAGGCCGCCCTGGCCGACGGCCGCGCGGCGGCCCTGCTGGACCGCTGGGTCGAGGTCAGCCAGTCCTACGCCAAGCAGCACGGCGAGGGCTAGCGAGGACCGGAGCACAGCGAGGGGCCGGGGCACGCGGCCGCGACCGCGCCGGGCGGCACGCGCCCGGCGCGGTCCGCTGTTCGCGGCCCCCTCGCCGGTGGCGAACCCGCAGGTCGCAGGGCGCGCGCACGCTCGGCGGCGGGCGGCGGCGCGTGACATCGCGCCGGTGGGGGGTAGGCCATGGGCACACCGACCCAGCGACCCCAGCGACCCTTCTCCCCCCGGAGGCAGCAGTGCGCGGCAGAGTCGTCCTTCCGACGATCCTGGTGATCTGGCTACTGATCGGGCTCCTCGCCGCCGTCCAGCGCGGCTACTTCAGCGACAGCGACCAGAACTGCGCCGACATCGGCAGCACTCTGGTCACCATCGGCGTGGGCCCGCTCAACTACATCGGCGTCAACCCGACCGTGGAGTGCCCCGGCCTTCCCGAGCCCTCGGAGTAGGCCGCCGCCCCCCCGGTCGGCCGGCCCGCGCGCCGGGCTCCGGCCGGACCGGGGCCCGGCGCGCGGGCCCCCGCGCGGCGCGCCCCGGCGCTACTCCATGCCCAGGGAGAACGCGGCCTCCAGGTCGTGGCTGGAGTAGGCGTGGAAGGCGATGTGGGTGTCCGACGACAGCACGCCGGGGATCTTGTTGACGCGCCCGGGGATCACCTCGGCGAGGTCCTCGTGGCGGCGGACGCGCACCATCGCGATCAGGTCGACGCCGCCGGTGACCGAGTAGACCTCGCTGACGCCCTCGATCTCGGCGATGGCCTCGGCTACCTCCGGGATGCGGCCGACGTCGGCCTTGATCATGACGATCGCGGTGATCACGAGGGTTCCTCCATGGTGGTGCGTGCGGGACATCAGTAGACGTCGGACGGGCGGGTGCCCGAGCGCCAGCGGACGCGGTGCATCAGCAGGGCCCCCACGGCGCCGGCGATGAAGCCGTAGACGTGCGCGGCGTAGGCCACGCTGGAGTCCTCGCCCGGGTACAGCGACAGGCTGATGTAGAGAAAATACTGGAGCACGAAGTAGGTGCCGACGAGCGCCCAGCCGGGCAGGCGAACCGGGATCACCAGGAAGACCAGGGTGATCACCCGGCTGCGGTGCTGCACGAGCAGGTAGGCGCCCAGCACCCCCGAGATCGCGCCCGAGGCGCCCACCAGCGGGATCTCCGAGCCCGCCTCGGTCAGCGCGAACCCGTAGGTGGCCACCAGCCCGCTGACCAGGTACAGGCCCAGGTAGCGCAGCCGGCCCAGGCGGTCCTCCACGACCGGGCCGAACACGAACAGGTAGACCATGTTGCCGATCAGGTGGGCCGCGCCGCCGTGCAGGAACATCGAGGTGAGCGCCGAGACCCACGGGACCTTGGTGTAGTCGCCGCCGGGGCAGGGCCCGGGCATGGCGATCCGGCGCCCGGTGAGCAGCTCCGCCGGCACCGCGCCCCACTGGAAGTGGTAGCGCTGGGCGTCGCAGATGCGGTCGATCCCGCCGTACCAGAAGGCGACCATCGACAGCGGCGAGAGCAGGTAGACGGCGACGTTGGCGGCGATGAGCAGGTAGGTGACCGTGGGCACGCGCCGCACCGGGTAGTCGTCACTGAGCGGGACGCCCGCCATCTGCACTCCTAGCGCGAGGACTCCGGCTGGTCGGCGGCGCCGGTGCCCGCCGGGCGGTGCCCGCCCCGCGGCCGGGCGGGGCTCAGCGGTGCGGCGCGGGCGCCTGCGCGCCGCGGTCCAAGTCTGTCAGGTGCCGGTACTTCCCGGCCCCATTGACGGGGCATGTCCAGGTTCCGGTGGCCTCGGCCAGCCGCACGCCCGGCCGCTCCAGCCAGCGCAGCACGCACTCCATCTCGCCGGGGGTGGCGCTGGGCGCCGGGCCGGGGCCGGGGAACACCGACTCGGCGGTGCGCACGAGCGCCGAGACGAACTCGGCGGGGTCGGCGCCGGGCCGCATGAGGCCGCCGGCGGCCAGGCGGCCGTGGCGGATCACGTGGACCTCCCAGCCGGGCCGCGCGGGGTCGGTGGCGGGAGCGGGTGCGGCGGCCACCAGTTCGGGCACGGCCGCCAGGGCGCCCAGGCGCTGGGCACGGGCGGCGGCCGACACGAAGGCGGCGAGGCGGTCGCGGACGCCGGCGGCCTCCTCGTAGCGCAGTTCGGCCGCGAGTTCGGCGATCTGGGCGCTCAGGCGCTCGACCACGGGCGCGGGGTCGGCGGTCATGGCGGCCAGGGCGGTGTCGGCGTGGGCGGCGTACTCCTCGGGGGACTCCCCGCCCGCGCACGGTGCCCCGCAGCGGCCCAGCTGGGCCAGCACGCACGGCGCGGTGGGCCGCCCCGGGACGATGCGGCGGGTGCACTGGCGCAGCCGGAACACCTGGTGCAGCGCCTCGCGCGCCAGTTCGGCCTCGCGGGAGGAGCGGAAGGGGCCCAGGTAGGGTGCGCCGTCGTCGCGGACGGTGCGCACCACCGACAGGCGGGGGAACACCTCGCGGGTCAGCTTCAGCCAGGGCGCGCGTTCGGGGTTGCGCGAGCGCCGGTTGTAGGGCGGCTTGCGCTCGGCGATCAGCCGGAGTTCGCGGACCTCGGCCTCCAGGCCGGTGCCGCACACGATGGGGGTGACCCCTTCGACCAGGGCCGCCATCTCGCGGATGCGGGCGCGCTTCTCCGAGCCGGTGAAGTAGGAGCGCACCCGGCGCCGCAGGTTGGTGCTCTTGCCGACGTAGAGGGTGTCGCCCTTGGCGTCGGTGAACACATACACCCCGGGCGCCTCGGGCACGCCGTCGGCGATTGCGCGCTTGCGGCGCTGGGCGGCGGTGGGCGCCGAGCGGAAGGACCGCAGTTCCTCGGCGGTGTCGACGCCGAAGGAGCCCAGCCGCTCCAGCAGCCCGTGCAGCACCCCCACGGTGGCGCGGGCGTCGTCCAGGGCGCGGTGGGTGGGCTGGTCGGGCACGCCGAAGAACCCGGCCAGGGTGGCGAGCTTGTGGTTGGGGACCTCGTCGCGGGTGACCAGGCGCCGGGCCAGCGCGACGGTGTCGACCACCTGGGGCGCGGGCCAGCGGTAGCCGTGTTCGGCGCAGGCGGCCTTGAGGAACCCGACGTCGAAGGGGGCGTTGTGGGCCACCAGGACCGTGCCGGAGTCCAGCGCGGCGAACTCCAGGAACGCCGGCAGCGCGGCGGCGATGGTGGGCGCGGGGGCGACCATCGCCTGGGTGATCCCGGTGAGCAGGGTGATGAACGGCGGGATGGGCGATCCGGGGTTGACCAGGGTGGCGAACTCGCCCAGCACCTCGCCGCCGCGCACCTTGACGGCGCCGATCTCGGTGATGCCGGCGCCGTCGGAGCGGGTGCCGGTGGTCTCCAGGTCGACGATGACGAACGTGCACTGCGACAGCGGGGTGCCGAGGTCGTCGAGGGTGCCCTGGACCCCGGTCAACTGCTCTGCCACCCGGCCAGGGTAGCCCCGGGCACCGACGCTTCCGCGGGGGGTTCCGGTCATCGGCCGCCTCCGGCGCCGCAGGTCGGGGGCGGGTCCGACCGGTTTTGCCGGCCCCGCACGTGGAAGGATGGCCCAGACCCGCGTGCCGTGCCCGGCGGCGGTGGCGACCGGCGTGCGCGCCGCGCCCGCGCGCCGCGCACGTGCACGTTCACGTGCTCGGACCGGGTGCGTTTGTTAAGAAGGAGGACATGGCTGTGAGCATTTCGGTGCCGTCCGATACCCAGCGCTGGCGGTGCACCCAGTGCGGCAACCTCACCCGGTTCGACGTCACGCGCTCCGTGCGCTCGCGCGACTACCTGCACTTCGACCTCTCCGGCGGCAGCCGGGTGGAGGAGAGCCAGACCCTGGCCGAGACGATCGAGGAGGTCCGCTGCCGCTGGTGCAACGCGGTGGACGCTGTGGAGACCGTCGACCGCCCCGACGCCGGCGCCGCGGAATCGGCATGAGTTCGGAGAACGGCGTGCCGGCGTCCTCCGCCGAGGACGCCGGCGGCGGCGCCGACCGGCCGCTGCCCGAGGCCGTGCGCGCCCGCGTCATCGAGTACGGCTCCGACGTGCTGGGCGGCCTGCGCGAGGCCGACCTCCCGCCGGTGCTGCGCCGTGTCGCCCGCTTCGAGCCGCGCCGCCGCGCCCGCCTGGCCGGCCCCCAGATCGCCGCGCAACTGGAGGCCGACGCCGGCTTTCGGGCGCGCGTGGCCGAGCGGGTCGAGCAGGTGTGGCCCGAACTGGCCGAAGGGCTGCGCAAGGGCGTGGTGCCGCCGGCGGCCGACCCGGTGGCCGTCGCCGCGGCGGCCTACCTGCTGCGGCCCGAGGGCTGGTCGGACATCGTGGCGCGTATCCGCGAGGAGCTGGACCGCCGGGACTCCGTGCGCGAGGCCGACGAGGCCGCCGACACCATCGCCGCGCTGCGCCGGCAGGTGGAGGAGGCGCGCAACGAGCAGCGTGCGGAGATCGAGCGGCTGCGCGGCGAGCTGCGCGAGTACCGCAGCACCGTCGCCGACCTGCGCCGGCGGCTGCACGGGGAGCGGCAGCGGGCCAAGGCGGCCGTGGGGAAGGCCGAGCAGGCGATCGCGGAGGCGGCGGACCGCACCGCCACGACGACCATCCAGGTCAACGCCGTGGAAGCGGAGAACCGCCGGTTGCGCAACCGCCTGGCGGCGGCCGAGGCGCAGGTCGAGAACGCCCGGCGCGCGGCGCGCGCCGGGCGCAGCGCCGACGAGGCCCGGCTGCGGGTGCTGCTGGACGTGCTGCTGGAGGCCGCCCACGGCCTGCGCCGGGAGCTGGCCCTGCCCACCTCCATCGAGAGTCCGGCCGACCTGGTGTCCGACCTTTCGCGGGCCGGGGCCGCCGCGCCGCCCGGCCAGGGGCTGCCCGACGACGACCCCGGCCTGGTCGACGAGGTGCTGAGCCTGCCCCGGGCGCACCTGCTGGTCGACGGCTACAACGTCACCAAGACCGGGTACGGCACCCTGCCGCTGGCCGACCAGCGCGGGCGGCTGCTGACGGCTCTGGAGGGGCTGGCCAGCCGCACGAAGGCGGAGATCACCTGCGTGTTCGACGGCGCCGACGTCGGCACCCCGCCCGCGCTGTCGGCGACCCGGCGGGTGCGCGTGCTCTTCAGCGACCCGGGGGAGACCGCCGACGAGCTGATCGTCCGCCTGGTCCGCGCCGAACCCCACGGCAGGCCGCTGGCGGTGGCCACCTCCGACAAGGAGATCGTCACCGCGGTCCGCCGGGAGGGCGCCCGCACCCTGTCCTCGCCGCTGCTGCTGCGCCGCCTGGGCGGCTAGCGCCGCCCGGGCCGGCCGCCGCGGCCCCCGGCGCGGGGGCGGCGACGCGGTGTGACGCAATCGTTGTGGCACGTGAGCCGCCGCGAACCGCCGCGCGGCCGCTCGCCGCGAGCTGCGCGGGGAGGCGCGCCGGGAGCCCCCTGGGGCGGCCGTGGCGGCCGGTTTCCCTGTGTCGCCGGGGGTCCCGTGGTTGAGCTGCGCAGTCCCGTCCGCTAGGTTCTTCCCGGTAGCTTGACGGGTTTCCCGAATAGGACGAGGTTCGCGTCGGCGTGCGGCCACCGCGCGCCGGTGGTCTTCACGTCCGCTGGGAGCCCCTTGCGGCGCCGAGGGGCCGAGGGATCTCGCCGCGGTGCCGTATGGATGGTCCGGCGTGCGGTGTCCGTGGTCCCCGCTCCCCGCACCGCGTGCCGCCTTCCAGCCATCGCCTGTATCCCCATCCCCGCATGAGGACCTTGACCCGTTAGGAGCGTGGACCGCCATGACGAACCCAGGTGGTCGGCGCACGGCCCGCCGGATCGCGACCGGTATCGGGGTCGTGGCCGCCGGAAGTCTGATCGTGCCCCCCGGTGTGGCCTACGCCGAGCCGACCCAGGAAGAGGTCGAGAGCAAGCTCGACGAGCTGAACCAAGAGGCCGACAGCATCGTCCAGGACTACAACGAGGCCCAGGAGGACTACGAGGCCGCCAAGAAGAAGGCCGACGAGCTCGAGGAGCAGGTCGGCGAGGAGCAGGAGCGCTACGACGAGCTGCGCGACGAGGTCGCCGAGTTCGCCAGCGCCGCCTACCAGGGCACGGACCTCGACAGCCCTGCCAACGTCATCAGCGTCGAGGACCCCGAGGACCTCCTCGCCCAGTCGGCCGACGTCGGCTACCTCTCCGAGAGCCAGCGCGACAAGCTGGACGAGTTCGGCGAGTCCGCCGAGCGCCTGTTCCGGCTGAAGGACGAGGCCGACGAGGCCCTGGCCGAGGCCAAGGACAAGAAGGACGAGATCGAGGAGAAGAAGGACGAGGTCGAGGAGAAGATCGAGGAGCAGGAGGAGCTTCTCGCGCAGTTCCCCGACGCCGACCCCGCCACCGAGGGCTCCGACACCGGCGGCAGCTACACCGGCGCGGCCTCGGGCGACGCCCGCACCGCCCTCGACTTCGCCTACGCCCAGCTGGGCAAGCCCTACGTCTACGGCGCCGCCGGCCCCGACAGCTACGACTGCTCCGGCCTGATCATGCGCGCCTGGGGCGCGGCCGGCGTGAGCCTGCCCCGCACCACCTACGGCCAGGCCGAGGCCGGCGCCCGGGTCAGCCGCGACGCGCTGCAGCCCGGCGACATCGTCTTCTTCTTCGGCGACCTGGGCCACGCCGGCCTCTACGTCGGCAACGGCCAGATGATCCACGCCCCGCGCACCGGCAAGAACGTCGAGGTCGTCGCGATGGCCGGGTACTGGGACAGCCAGTTCCAGTTCGGCGTCCGCCCCTGACACCGGGCCGCCCGCCGCTTGGCGCTCCGCCGCCGCACCCGCCGCCCCGCGGCCGGGTGCGGCGGCGGAGCCGCGTACGGGCGAATGTCACACGGCGCACCCCGCCGCGGCCCAGCCCGGCCGCTTTCCGGTCGGCGGGCCGCGCGCGCGGCGGCGGTGGCCACGGCGGTTGGGGACGGCCTCTGGTCCCGATTCGGACATACCACAAACCGGCGAAATTGGTAACGAATCGGTTGAGTGTGGTGCCGCGTATGCATTAGTGTTCGACGCCGAGCGTGGTCGACGTTCTTGCCGTCACCAGGATGGCAGCGGCCCGCTCCCGCCGAACTCCGCCGCGCACCCCCGACCCCCCGCTGCGGAGACCGGAGAACCCCCGCGGTCGCGCCGCACGTGCGCGACGCCCGCACAGCACCCGCGTGGACGCGAGCGGCGCGGCGGCCGTCAGCGGCCGCGGTGCGCGCCGTTCGCCGGCCGCGCCGGGCCCACCCCCGCGCGCTCCGGTTGAGGCGGTCCTGGGAGAAAGGTGTGCCACTATCGTGGGCGAACGCCATGAACGTGGCTCGTTCCGGCGGCATCTCGCCACCGTCGGTTTCGTCGCCGCAGGTGCTCTGATCCTGTCCACCGGCACCGCGGTCGCCGAGCCGACCGCCGACGAGGTGCGCGACAAGATCGAGAAGCTTGAGGAAGAGCACGCGAAGCTCGCCGAGAAGTACAACCAGGCCCAGGAGGACCACGAGGCCGCCAAGGAGAAGCTGGAGGACCTCCGCGAGGACAAGGCCGAGACCGAGGAGCGCATCGACTCGATGCGCGACGACATCGTCGAGTTGGCCAACGCCGCCTACACCAACGCCGACTACTCCTCCCCGGCCTACCTGCTCAGCACCGGCGGCCCCGAGGACGCCCTGCGCCAGGCCGCCGACCTCGGCTACCTCTCCGAGCGCCAGCAGGAGACCCTGGACGAGTACCTCGACGAGCAGGACGAGCTGGCGGACCTGACCGCCGAGGCGGCCGACGTCGAGGAGAAGGCCCAGGACAAGCTCGACGAGGCCGAAGAGGCCAAGACCGAGGCCGAGGAGAAGATCCAGGAGCAGGAGGACATCCTCAGCGACCTCACCGCCGACGAGGCCGCCGCGGCGACCTCGGGCGTCAACAACGGCACCGGCGGCACCAGCTACACCGGCAACGCCTCGGGCGACGCCGCGGTGGCCCTCGACTTCATCTACGCCCAGATCGGCGACTCCTACAGCCTCGGCGCCAACGGCCCCGACGTCTGGGACTGCTCCAGCCTCGTGCAGGCCGCCTGGGCCGAGGCCGGCGTGAGCCTGCCCCGCACCACCTACGATCAGGTCAACGCGGGCACCCCCGTGTCCTGGGACGCCATGCAGCCCGGCGACCTGATCTTCTTCTACGGCGGTCCCGACCACGTGGGCATGTACGTCGGCAACGGCCGCATGGTGCACGCCTCCACGTCGTCCAAGCCGGTGATGGAGGTCGAGCTGAGCGGCTACTACCAGAGCAACTTCCACTCGGCGGTCCGCCCCTAGGAGTCCCGCCCGCGGGCGGGACCGCGCGGCGCCGGAACCCCGGCCCCGCGCGCCCGCCCGCCGGCGCGCGCCGGCGCGCCGCGCCGCCCGCGAAACCCTAGACTCAGGTCCCGTGCCGCGTACCCTCATCGTCACCAACGACTTCCCGCCGCGCCCCGGAGGCATCCAGGCGTTCGTGCACGAGCTGGCGCTGCGGCGCCCGGCCGACTCCGTGGTCGTCTACTGCTCGACCCCCGGCGCGCGCGGCGCGGTCGTGTGGGGCGACCCCGAGGAGTTCGACCTCGCCCAGCCGTTCCCCGTGGTCCGCGAGCGCACGCCGGTGCTGCTGCCCACGCCCGGGGTGCGGCGCCGCGCGGCCCGCATCCTGGAGCTGGAGGGCTGCGACTCCGTCCTGTTCGGCGCCGCCGCCCCGCTGGCCCTGATGGCGCCCGACCTGCGCCGGGCGGGGGCGCGCCGCATCGTGGCGCTGACCCACGGCCACGAGACCGGCTGGGCGGTGCTGCCCGGCGCCCGCCAGGCGCTGCACCGCATCGGCGAGGGGGTCGACACCCTCACCTACCTCGGCGACTACACCCGCACCCGCCTGGCCCGCGCGCTGTCGCCCGGCGCGGCGGCCCGCATGCGCCGCCTGGCTCCCGGCGTGGACACCGGGCGCTTCCACCCCGGCGTCGACGGCACCGTTGTGCGCCAACGCCACGGGCTGACCGGGCGCCCGGTGGTGGTGTGCGTGTCGCGGCTGGTCGCGCGCAAGGGGCAGGACACGCTGGTCCGGGCCTGGCCGCGGGTGCTGGCCGACATCCCCGACGCCGCCCTGCTGCTGGTCGGCGGCGGGCCCTACCGGCGGCGGCTGGAGGCGCTGGCGGCCGAGCGGCGCGTCGCCGACTCCGTGGTCTTCGCCGGCGACGTGCCGGCCGCCGAGCTGCCCGCCCACTACGCGGCCGGCGACGTCTTCGCGATGCCGTGCCGCACCCGCAACGGCGGCCTGGACGTGGAGGGCCTGGGGATCGTCTACCTGGAGGCGTCGGCCACGGGCCTGCCCGTGGTGGCCGGCCGCTCCGGGGGAGCGCCCGACGCCGTCGTGGAGGGGCGCACCGGCACGGCGGTCGACGGCGAGCGGCCCGGCCCCGCGGCCCGCGCCCTCATCCGCCTGCTGGGCGACCCGGCGGCGGCCCGCGCCATGGGCGAGCGCGGGCGGGCCTGGGTGGAGCGGGAGTGGACCTGGGACGCGGCGGCCCAGCGCCTGGCGGCGCTGCTGGCCGCCTGATCCGGGCGCGGCCCGCCCCGATCAGGGCCGCAGGATGTCGAACCGGTCCAGGTCCACCGCGCGGTAGCGCACCCGGTCGTACTCGGGGGTGCGGGGCGCCGGGCGGGTCGCGTCGAAGCCGACCTTGGTGCCGAGGTAGTCGGGGAATCCCGGGTTCAGCCCGTGGCCGAACGCGCGGGGGATCCGCACGATGCCGTGGTCGGGGTCCAGCCGCGTGGCCATGGCCCACTCGATGTCGGAGGGGTCGCGCGGGTCCACGTCCTCGTCGACCACGGTGACCATCTTCAGCGGCGGGAACGCGGCGAAGGCCGCCATGATGGCCTGCTTGGCCCACCCGGCCCGCTTCTGCTCCATCTGCACCACCGCGTGGTAGAAGCCGCAGCCGCCGTGGGGGAGGTAGACGTCGCGCACGCCGGGCACCTGCCGGCCGACCAGGTCGAGGATGTTGGCCTCGCCGAGCAGCCCGACCGAGTTCCACACCTCGGCCCCCGACAGGATGGTGTGGAAGACCGGGGCGGCGCGGCGGTGCACCGCCCTGACGGTCACCACCGGCCGGGGGACCCGCTTGGCGTAGTACCCGGTGACCTCGGCGAACGGCCCCTCCTCGGCGAGGACCCCGGGGACGATCTCGCACTCCAGGGCGTACATCGCCTCGGCGACGAGTTCGACGTCGGAGAACGTGCCCGGGACCAGGCGCAGCGGGGCGCCGTGGAAGGCCGAGGCGATGCCCAGTTCGTCCTCGTCGGCGCCGGCGGCCTCGGCGGGCGCGGCGG
Organism: Streptomonospora nanhaiensis; assembly: GCF_013410565.1. NCBI lineage: Bacteria > Bacillati > Actinomycetota > Actinomycetes > Streptosporangiales > Nocardiopsidaceae > Streptomonospora > Streptomonospora nanhaiensis. The sequence goes on along the minus strand of NZ_JACCFO010000001.1, from coordinate 1,381,638 downwards.
CGGCGAAGTGCAGTCCGGGGCCCACGCCGATGTTGACGGTGATCGGCAGGGACCGCCCCAGCCGCGCGGCCTTGTCGAGGTAGAGCCCCAGGTGCCGGCCCGCGTCGATGTTGATGTGCAGGGTGTCGGGGCCGGCGGCCATGAAGCGCTGGATGGAGGCGTTGCGCACGCCGGTCTCGGGGTCGCGGGCGATCACCACGCCGGCGTCGATGTAGGGGCCGCCGTCGCCCTCGGCGTGGACGGGGATCGGCAGGGCGGCCAGGTCCTTCTCGGTGACCTCCAGGACGGGCCCGTCCGCCACGACGACCGGCGGCACCGGCCGCGCCTTCCACTCGGCGATCCGGCCGGTGACGTAGTGGGCCAGGGTGGGCTCGGGCCGGCCCAGCAGCCCGGCGAGCAGGGTCCGGGACCAGTACGGGCGCGGTGTGGCCCTTGACCCGCTCGAACAGGACGGCCTGGTCGGTGCCCTCGAAGGCGGCGGCGATCCCCGCCAGCTCCAGGCGGGGGGCGACCTCGCCGCGGACCCGCACCAGGCGGCCGGCCGCGTCGAGGTCGTCGATGATGAGCGCGAGGTCGTGCACGCGGGGCGCGGCGGCGGTCATGCCCGGCTCCCCGCCCAGCGCCGCACCAGGCCGCTCTCGATCCCGAACTGGTCGAGCACGCGGCCCACGGTGTGGTCGACCACCTCGTCCAGGCTCGTGGGCCGGGTGTAGAAGGCGGGCAGCGGCGGCATGATGACCGCACCGTCCTCGGCCGCCGCGGCCATGGCCCGCAGGTGGGTGACGCGCAGCGGCGTCTCGCGCACCAGCAGCACCACCCGGCGCCGCTCCTTCAGCGCGACGTCGGCGGCGCGGGTGAGCAGGCCGGTGGTGGTGCCGTGGGCGATCTCGGCGAGCGAGCGCACCGAGCAGGGCGCCACCACCATGCCCATGGTGGGGAAGGAGCCCGAGGAGATGGGCGCGCCCACGTCGTCGCTGGCGTGGGTGACGTCGGCGAGCGCGCGGACGTCCTTGACCGTGTGGTCGGTCTCCTCGACGATGGCGCGCTTGCCGCTCTGCGAGATGACCAGGTGCGTCTCGACGTCGGCCGCCCGCAGCGCCTCCAGCAGCCGGATGCCGTACACCGCCCCCGACGCCCCGCTGATCCCCACCACGATTCGACGCACCGCGGCGCACCTGCCTCTCCCTGGAACGGCTCCCACCACCGCAGCTCCGCGAGCCGGAAGCATGTCGGCAGCGTGAATGTAGCCAGATTGACCGGTTTGTGCCACAGTGCGACGCATCTTCTTGATCACGTGTTCACAACGGCTGAGCTGGGAGGACGCCCCGGGGGCCGGTGGGAGGGCGCCGCGCCCGCCCCGCACACGGCGGCGGGCGCGCCCCGAGGAAGGGCGCGCCCGCCGCCGGAGTGCGGTCGCGTGCTCGGCCGCGGCCGGGTCAGCCGGCGTAGATCTTCTCGATCTCCGCGCTGAACTGCTTGGCCACCACGTGCCGCTTGACCTTGAGGGACGGGGTCATGTGGCCGCCCTCCTGGGTGAAGTCGACCGGGAGGATGGCGAACTTGCGGATGGACTCGGCGCGGGAGACCGCCTTGTTGGCGTCGTCCACCGCCTCCTGGACGGTGGCGACGAGGTCGGGGTCGTCGACCAGGTCGGCGATCGAACCGGTCTTGTCGTGCTGCCCCTTCCAGAACTCGAACGCCTCCTCGTCGATGGTGATCAGCGCCGAGACGAAGTTGCGGTTGTCGCCGACCACCATGCACTGGCTGATGATGGCGTGGCCGCGCAGGCGGTCCTCGATCACGGCCGGGGCGACGTTCTTGCCGCCCGCCGTCACGATGATCTCCTTCTTGCGGCCGGTGATGGTGAGGTAGCCGTCCTCGTCCAGGGCGCCGAGGTCGCCGGTGAGGTACCAGCCCTCCTTGTCGAACGCCTCGGCGGTGGCCTTCTCGTTGCCCCAGTAGCCGCGCATCACGTGGTCGCCCTTGACCAGGATCTCGCCGTCCTCGGCGATCCGGTGGGAGACCCCGGGCAGCGGCGGGCCGACCGTGCCGATCTTGTTCCTGCGCGGGCTGTTGACGCAGGTGGGCGCTGAGGTCTCGGTCAGGCCGTAGCCCTCCAGCACGGTGAGCCCCACCCCGCGGAAGAAGTGGCCCAGGCGGTCGCCCAGCGCCGAGCCGCCCGACACCGCGTAGCGCGCCTGCCCGCCGACCGCCGCCAGGATCTTGCCGTAGACCAGCCGCTCGAACAGGGCGTGCCGCAGCCGCAGCCCCAGCGGCACCCGCCCGGTGTCCAGCGCGCGGCTGTAGGCGATCGCGGTGTCGGCCGCCGCCCTGAAGATCCGCCCCCGCCCCTCGGATGTGGCCCGCTGCTCGGCCTTGTTGTAGACCTTCTCGAACACCCGCGGCATCGCCAGCAGGAAGGTCGGCCGGAAGGACCCCAGCGCGTCGATCACCTCGGGCCCGGTGGTGGGGAAGTGGCCCATCACCGTGTGGGACTCGATGCAGCCCACCTGGATGATCCGGGCGAAGGAGTGCGCCAGCGGCAGGAACAGCAGCGTGGAGCGGCCCTCGATAGTGAAGACCTCCTCCAGCGGGCCGTTGATCGTGTTCAGGATGGTGAACAGCAGGTTGCGGTGCGTCAGTTCGCACCCCTTGGGCCGACCGGTGGTCCCCGAGGTGTAGATCAGCGTCGCCAGTTCGTCGGCGCCGCCCGCGCGGCGGCGCTCGTGGACGACCGTGTCGGCCACGTCGGCGCCGGTCTCCAGGAACGCGGCGAACCCGGGCCCCTCGATCTGCCAGACCTCGGCGAGGCCGTCCAGTCCGCCGCGCACCGCCTCGACGCGTTCGGCGTGCTCGGGCAGCTCCACGAAGACGGCCCTGCTCTGGGAGTCGCCCAGGATCCAGGCGATCTGCTCCTCGGAGGAGGACTCGTAGATGGGGACCGTCACCCCGCCCACGGACCAGATCGCGTAGTCGATGGTCGTCCACTCGTAACGGGTCCGCGACATCAGCCCGACCCGGTCGCCGTGCTGGACGCCGGCGGCGATGAGCGCCTTGGCGATGGCCACGACGTCGTCGCGGAACCGCGCGCAGGTGACGTCGCGCCACTGGCCGGCCTCCTGGCGGCGCAGGGCGACGGCTCCGGGCTCCTTCTCGGCCCGGGTGAAGAGCGTGTCGGGCAGCCGCGACTCGTCGGCGACCGTGACCTTCAGCGGAGTGCTGTATTCGCGCACCTGTTCTCTCCCGGACGGACGTAGTTCTGCGAGAGGGGACGAAACAGAAGGTAACAACTTTCGTTACCGCTGGGTAGAACGAGTTCTCGTCTGGTACCCGAAAGTGACCCGGCCTCAACGTGGGAGGCCTGCCGCCACGGGTGCCGAACGCGGAACCGGTGCCCCCTCCCGGAGGCCGCTACGCGGTGTGCCCGCCGAACCCGGGGATTCGCCCGGGATACCCCCGGTTTCCCCCGGGTGTCCCGACCGCACCCGCCCGGGTGCGGCTAACGTGACGGGCAGAGCCACCAACGGCCCGCCGACCGGGCCGCCCGGACCACCGGGACCACCGGGACATGCGAAACAGGGGCACCACCACCATGGCAGAGCCGAACCGCGACTCCACCGGATCCCAGGACATCATCGACGACGCCCTGCGGCTGGTCGACGCCTTGCAGCGCCGACTCATCGTGGCCGGCGTGCGCCGCGGCGCGGCGGCCCCCTCCTCGGCGCCGCCGCGCAAGGGCGACGTGTGGGAGGAGGCCGTCCGCGAGCAGTACCCCGAGCCCGAGCCCACCCCCGTGGAGCAGTTGCTCGGCATCGCCCGCGAGAAGGGCCCCGAGGTCGTCGGCCACCTCGGCCGCGCCGGGATGGCGCTCGCCGGCGCCCTCGGCGAGACCTTCAAGGTGGTCGAGAGCACGTTGGAGCGCCGCTCCCGCGAGGCCGCCGCCCGCCGCGGCGACACCCGCGCCGACTCCGGCTCCGGTGCGGACCCCGCCGACCCCGGGCCGCGCCAGATCTCGCGGGGCGGGTGACGCCGGCCGGGTGGCGCGCCCGCGGCCGGGGCCGGGGTGGGGCACTGGTCTATGCCACTGGTTTAATCCAATGGCGGCGCCCGCACCCCCGCGGCGCCGGTGCGTGCGGCGATGCAGACGAAGGAGCCGGCCATGCGGACGACGATCGGCGTGGACATCGGCGGCACCAAGGTGGCCGCCGGAGTGGTCGACCCCCAGGGGCGGGTCCACGACGTGGTGAAGCACCCCACGCCCTTCGCCGACGCCGAGGCGCTCGCTGACGTCGTGGGCGCGGCCGTCCGCGAACTGCGCGAGCGCAACGCCGGGGCCGACATCGCGGCCGTGGGGATCGGCACCGCCGGGTTCGTCGACGCCGACCGCGCCACCATCGTGCTCGCCGCCAACCTCGGACTCGCCGACGACCCCTTCAAGGAGCGCCTCCAGCGCCGCGTCGACCTGCCCGTGGTCGTGGAGAACGACGCCAACGCCGCCGCCTGGGCCGAGGCCCGGTTCGGCGCGGGCCGGGGCAGCGGCCACGTCGTCTGCGTCACGCTGGGCACCGGGGTCGGCGGCGGCGTGGTCATGAACGGCGAGATCCAGCGCGGCGGGTTCGGCGCCGCCGCCGAGTTCGGCCACTACCGGGTCGTGCCCTACGGCCGCCGCTGCGGCTGCGGCAACCACGGCTGCTGGGAGCAGTACGCCAGCGGCCGCGCGCTCGTCGGCGAGGCCCACGACCTCGCCCGGACCGACCCCGAGCGCGCGGCCCGGCTGGTCGAGCTGGCCGGCGGCGACATCGCGGCGGTCCAGGGCGGCGACATCACCCGGGCCGCCGTCGAGGGCGATCCCGGCGCGCTGGCCTGCTTCCGCGCCGTGGGGGAGTGGGTGGGGCTGGGCCTGGCCGACCTCGCCGCGATCCTCGACCCCGAACTCTTCGTCATCGGCGGCGGGGTCTCCGACGCCGGCGACATCCTGCTCGGCCCCGTCCGCGACTCCTTCCAGCGCAACGTCAGCGGCCGCGCCACCCGCCGCCTCGCCGGCATCCGCGTGGCGAGCATGGGCTCGGCCGCGGGGATCGTGGGCGCCGCCGACCTCGCCCTGCGCTAGCGTCCGCCGCCGGCCCCGCAGCCCGCCGGGCCGCCCGGCCGGTCCGCGGCGCTGCGCCGCGCCCGGCGCCGCCGGACCCCGGGGCCCACGGCGGCGATTGACCCGGCGCAGAAGGGTAGGGACACGGTGTGTCGAACTCGGACCTTCGCGTGCTCAGCTACAACGTGCGCGCCCTGCGCGACGACCCGGACGCCGTGGCGCGGGTGATCAGCGCCTGCGACCCCGACATCGTGTGCCTGCAGGAGGCACCGCGCCTGCTCGGCTGGCGGGCCAAGCGGCGCGAACTCGACCGCGCCACCGGCATGGTCCCCGCCATCAGCTGGCGCACCGGCGGCCTGGCCATCCTGTGCCGGCCGGGCGTCGAGGTCCGCCGCATCGGCCACCGCGTCCTGCGCCAGTACCCGGCCATGCACACCCGCACCCTGTCGATGGCGGCGCTCAAGGTCGACGGCAGCCCGCTGCTCGTCGGCTGCACGCACCTGGACCTCCACCCCGGCGCGCGACTGCACCACGCCGGCGAGGCGCTGGACCACCTCGGCGCGTTCGCCGCCGAGAACCCCGGCCCCTACGTGCTGGCGGCCGACGTCAACTGCCCGCCCGAGGGGTCGGCCTGGCGGCTGATCACCGCGGTGATGCACGACGCGGCCGGGGAGCACCCCTGGGGCGAGGCCGACACCTTTCCGGCGCGCCGTCCGCGTACGCGCATCGACGGGGTGTTCACCTCCGGCGACGTGCGGGTCCGGCGCGCGGGGGTGCCCGTCGACCTGGTGGACCCGGCCGATCTCGCCGCCGCCAGCGACCACCGGCCGGTGCTCGCCGACATCACCCTGTGAGCCGCGCGCGGAGGCGTGCGCCCGCCCCCGCCGGTCCCGGCGCGGGGGCGCCCCGGAGCGCCTCGCCCGCGCGGCCCCGTGCGCGCCCTCCACACGGGTGAGGGGAGCGGTCCCGGCCGGGACCGCTCACGCGGCGGCTAGCGCCACTCGGCCGTGAACGCCTGGGCGCACCGCGCGTCCGGGGAGTCGACGGCGGCCGACCGGTTGGCCCCCGCCTCCCACTGCACGGAGCCGTCCGGGGCGACCTTGACCAGCTTGTACTCGAACGCGGTGCCCTCGGGCAGGTCGACCTCGCCGCGCCACGTCGGGTAGGCGCCTTCGTCCGTGGCCAGCCGCACCCCGTCGCGCGGGTCCCACGACCCCAGCGCGGGGACCGAGCCGACGACACGCACCTCCTGCCCGTACCAGGTCTCGGCCCGGGCGCTGAAGGCGGCCGTGACGGTCGCGCACTCCTCGTCCGGCGACCCGCCTTCGTCGGCGCACGGCGCGCCCTCGGCGCACAGCGCGTCCACGTGCAGCGCGACGGCCCCGTTGGGCGGCACGGTCACCGTGACCTCGCCGCCCGACACCGCGTACCCGGCCGAGTCGCACGCCCCGTCGGCGCCGATCGTCCCGTTGGCCACGTCGCAGTAGCGGCCGTCGGGCAGGCCGGTGGCCGAGGTCACCGTCCAGCCCGAACCGCTCGCGTTGAACGCGGCGAACCCGCGCTCGCCCCGGTCGAAGGCGATGCGCGCCGCGCCGTCCTCGGCCCGCTCCACCGCCGGAGCCTCGCCCACGGCGTTGGTGAAGGTGGGCATGGCGTTGAGGTCCCGGTGCTCGCAGAACCAGCGCTCCCCCGAGCAGTCGGTGGGCGCGGTGATCGCCCCGGCCGGGTTGCCCGCCTCGGTCCCGGTGGAGGGCGGCCCCTGGGCGGTGGACTCGAACCGGTAGCTCGACATCACCTTGGGCGTGCCGTAGGGCTGGGCCAGGGTGAGCGCCTGGGCCAGCACATGCCGTTGGCCCATGGCCTGGTAGCTGATGGAGGGGTCGGAGCGCTGGGAGTCGTGGTTGTCCACGAAGACCACGGCCTGGTCGGACTCCACCGCCATGCCCGTGCGGACCGTCTCCAGCACGCTGTCCAGCCGGCCGTCGCGGATCTGCGCGCCGACCTGGTCGTGGTAGCGCTCGTCGATGACGTCGCCCAGGTGGGTGTAGCCGGGCGGCCGGATGGACTCCGGCCCGCCGCCGTCGAGCACCTCCTGGAAGATGTAGGGCCGGCCGCCGTAGCCGGGCACCTCGTCCAGCCGCGCGTAGATCGCCGCCAGGTCCGCGGCGGGGACGTGCTTGACGGCGTCGACGCGGAACCCGGCGACGCCGAGCCCGATGAGGTCGTTGAGGTAGTCGGCCACGGCGCCGCGCACGTGCGCAGAGCCGGTGTCCAGGTCCGAGAGCGCGACGAGTTCGCAGCCCTGCACCTCCGCCGGGTCGGTCCCGTCGGCGATGTCGCGGCGGCAGTCGCCGAAGTCGCCGTCGCCGTAGGGCACGGCGGGGTACTCGTACTTGGCGTAGGTGCTGCCCGCGCTGCCGGGCCCGCTGCCGACGGAACCCGAGCCGGTCATGTGGTTGACGACCGCGTCCACGTAGATCCGCACGCCGGCGTCGCGGCAGCGCGCCACCATGTCGGCGAACTCGGCGCGGGAGCCGCGCCGGGTGTTGTCGATGGAGTAGGAGACCGGCTGGTAGTCCTGCCACCAGGGGTGGCCCTCGCCGGGCAGGACGACGTGCTCCTGGGGCGGCGAGACCTGGACCGCGCCGTAGCCGTTGGGGCCGAGCACGTCCTCGCACTCCTGGGCGACGGACTCCCACCGCCACTGGAAGAGGTGGACGATGACGTCGCCGTTGGCCGGGGCGGCGGCCCCGCCGCCGGAGGCCGCCGGGCGCGGGGGAGCGGGGTCGGCGGCGGGGTCGGCGGCGGCCGTCGTCGTGGCGGTGGCGGCGGCGGGCCAGGCGGTGAGGGCCGCCGCGGCGGTGGCGTGCGGGTCAGGGCGGCGGACGGCGCGCGGGCGGGCGCCCTGACAGGCCCCGCCGATGGCGGAAGCGGGCGCGTCGGCCCGGGGCGGCGTCGGCGCCGCCCCCCGCTCTTCCCTGCCCGCTCTCGCTGTTGTGGGCGTCGCCCGCGTGCGCGCGCCCGGCCGGGCCGCGCGAGGAGGGGCGGGAGGCGCTAGGCGGCGGTCCCCGGCGGCTCGTCGGCCGCCCGGTCGGGTGCGCCCTCGGGGTCGGTGTCGGCCTCGCCGTCCGCGCCCCGCGCCTTGCGCTCCTCCCTCTTGCGGGCGCGCTCGGCCTTGCGGCGCGCCTTGCGCTCGGCCCGCTCCGCCCGCCGGCGCTCCTTCTTGTCGGCGTGCTGCTCCTTGCGCTCCTCCTTGGCCGCCGCCGCGAGCTCGGCCTTGACCGACTGCGCGTAGCGGTCCACGTACTCCTGGCCGGACAGCTCCATCAGCGCGTACATGATCTCGTCGGTGATGGCCCGCAGCACGCGGGGGTCCTTCTCCATGCCGTAGTAGCGCGAGAAGTCCAGCGGCTTGCCGAACACGACCTTGGGGCGGATCCCCAGCCGGGGGATCGTACGGCCGGGCGGCATGATCTTGTCGACGTTGATCATGGCCATCGGCACGACCGGCGCCTTGGACTCCAGCACCAGCCGGGCCACGCCCGTGCGGCCCCGGTAGAGGCGGCCGTCAGGGGAGCGCGTGCCCTCGGGGTAGATGCCCAGCAGCTTGCCCTGCTTGAGGACCTTCAGCCCGGTGCGCAGCGCCGCCTCGCTGGCCTTGCCGCCCGAGCGGTCGATGGGGATCTGGCCGACCCCGGTGAAGAACAGCCGGCTGATGAGGCCCTTGGGCCCGGTGCCGGTGAAGTACTCCGCCTTGGCCAGGAAGGTGATCTTGCGCGGCAGCGGCAGCGGGCCGAAGAAGTGGTCGGAGAACGACAGGTGGTTGCTCACCATGATCGCCGGACCCTGCCGGGGCACGTTCTCGACGCCCTCGGCGCGCGGCTGCCACAGCACCGCGAGCACGGGCCCCAGAATCGCCTTGACCACCCAATAGAACACCGGCACTCACCCTCGGACACGCGGGCCGCGCCGTGGCGTTCCCGCCGCGTCGGTCTTCCCGCTTCCATGAACGCTTCCACGAACAATCGTGGTCATCTTCCCATCGTCGGCGACCGACTACCAATATCGGGAAAAGTTACCCGCAGGTAGGGCCGGGTGGGCGGTCCCGGACGGCGCCCTCCGCGCGGTCCGCAGGCCCCGCCACCACGGGCGCGGGGCCACGCGGAGGCCGGGGGTACCGGCGGCGCGCGGCGCGTACTAATTTCGTAAAGTCGGGTCATACGCGCATCCGTGAGTCGAGGAGTCCTCATGCCGCCTGTCCCGGGCGCCGAACCCTACCGCTGCGACGGCGACGGCGCCGGGGTGGGCGTTCTGCTCTGCCACGGCTTCACCGGAAGCCCGGCCTCCCTGCGTCCCTGGGCCGAGTACCTGGGCAAAGAGGGCCTCACCGTCGACCTGCCGCTGCTGCCCGGCCACGGCACCACCTGGCAGGAGATGGCCACCACCACCAGCACGGAGTGGCTGGCCACGGTGGAGTCCGCGCTGCTGCGGCTGCACGAGTCCTGCCACACCGTCTTCGTCATGGGGCTGTCCATGGGCGGCGCGCTCGCCCTGCGCCTGGCCGAACTGCACCCCGACAAGGTGCGCGGGATCGTGGTGGTCAACCCCTCGCTCGCGCTGGAGAACTGGCTGCTGCTCGTGGCCCCCGCCCTGGCGCGGATCGTGCCCACCACCGAGAGCATCGGCGAGGACATCAAGAAGCCCGGCGTGGGAGAGGGCTCCTACGACAAGGTGCCCACGGCGGCCGCCGCGACACTCCCGAAGCTGTGGCGCGACACCAAACGCGACATGGCGGCCATTACGGCCCCCATCCTGGCCTACCGAAGTCCCCAGGACCATGTCGTCGGGCCGCGGAGTCTGCGTATCCTCACCAGTAGGGCGGTCAACGCCGAGCTGCGCGTCCACTCCCTGGACAACAGCTACCACGTGGCCACCCTCGACTACGACGCCTCAACCATCTTCGAGGGAAGCCTCGCGTTCGTCCGCGAGCACAGCAGGAGCGGGGAAGGGACGAAGCGATGACGCACCGCCGCGGCAACGGCCTGCTCGCGGACACCTATGTGCCGCTCATCGTGCTCCCGCCCGCCCTCGCCGACCTCATGCTCGACGCGCTGCGCCGCTCCGGCATCGCCGCATACGCCGTGCCGCTGGACAACGTGCTGGAGTCCGCCGACGCCCTCGACGATCCGCCCACCGACCACCTGCACGTCGATGCCCGCCAGCGCGCCGCCGCGGCCGAGATCCTGCGCGCCGAGCTGCCCGACCTGGAGCAGCACCGCTCCGAGCGGGGCGCGGCCGCCGCCGACTCCGGCGGAGCGGCCGGCGGCGGCGAGCCGGCCGAGGCCGGGCCCGGGCCCGCGGCCGCCGACCCCGCCCGCGACACCGCCGACGATGACGACGTGTGGGCCGACCTCGTCGCCCGCTTCTACGACGACGGCCGCGCCGGCGACGCCCCGCACTGGCCCGACGCCGAGAACCTCTCGGCGGGGGAGCGCTCCGGCGCCGACGGCGGCCGCGGGCGCGTCCCCGACCCGGGCGACCTGCTCGACACCCGCGAGCCCGAACCCGATCCCGAGCCCGACGACGAACCGCGCGCCCGGCTCATCCGCCCGGCCGAGACCACCGACCCCCAGGACCACTACGTCCCGCCCCCGCCGCCGCCCCTGCCCCGAGGCGACCTTGTCAGCCGGCTGTCCTGGGGCGGCCTGTTCGGCGGGCCGCTGGTCCTGCTGGGCTCGATGCTGCTGGGCGTCTCCCTGCCCGGCTGGGTGGCGTTCCTCGCCGTGGCGGCGTTCATCGCGGGCTTCGTCGTGCTGGTGGTGCGCATGGGCGACCGCCCGCCCGGCGACCAGGGGCCCGACGACGGCGCCGTGGTCTGAGCCCGGCGCCGCAGCACCCTCCCGGCAGCCCTCCCATGGCAGACACGGCCGACACAGCAGACACGGCACACACACTCCGGCCCGGCGCCGCGCCGACCGCGCCCGCCGCCTCCGCCGTGCCCACCGCCTCCGCCGTGCCCACCGCCTCCGCCGGCCCGGCTGCGGCGGGGGCCGCCGCGCGCCCCGGCTTCACCGCGCCCCTGTGGCGCGCCATCGCCGTCTTCCGGGTGGCGTCGCTGGTCTACGCCGTCGTGCTGGTGGTGCAGCACCGCGACCTGCTGGCGCACCCCTTAGGTGCCTTCGGCGTGCTGGCGGTGATGGCCGCCTGGACCGCCGGTTCGGCCTACCTTTATGCCCGCCCCAACCCGCCGCGCCGCACGTGGGCGCTGCTCGCCGCCGACCTCGCGCTGGCCTTCGGCTGCCTGGCGGGCACCGCGCTGGTGGTGGAGCCGGGCTACCTGCGCATGGGGCCGCCGCTGACCACCACCTGGTTCGCCGGCGCCGCCCTGGCCGCCGCCGTGATCGGCGGCCGCCGGTGGGCGCTGGGCGTGGCCCTCGCCCACGGGGTGGCCGACATCTGCGTGCGCCTCTCGCTGGGCCTGACCATCACCGCCGCCGTGCCGCGCGGTGTGGCGCTGCTGATGCTCGCGGGCTACGCGGTGGGCTACATGGCCAACTACGCCCACCTGGCCGAGCGCCGCTTCACCGAGGCCGTGGAACTCGCCGCCCGCACCCGCGAGCGGGAGCGGCTGGCCCGCTCCATCCACGACTCGGTGCTCCAGGTGCTGGCCCTGGTGCAGCGGCGCGGCGCCGAGGCCGGGGGAGAGGCGGCCGAACTGGGACGGCTGGCCGGGGAGCAGGAGGCCAAGCTGCGCGCGCTCATCGACCTGCGCGACGGTGCGGGAACCGGGATCGGCGGGCCGGGATCCGACGGCGCGGCGGGCGGCATCGGCACGCCCGCCACCGAGGACCTGGCCGCACGGCTGCGCGCCCGCGCCTCGGCCCGCGTCAGCGTCTCGGCCCCGGCGACCGAGGTCCGCCTGCCCCAGCACACCGCCGCCGAGATCGACTCCGCCGTCGGCGAGGCCCTGGCCAACGTCGATCGCCACTGCCCCGACGACACCCGGGTGTGGCTGCTGGTGGAGGACGAGGGCGACACCGTGGCCGTGACCGTCCGCGACGACGGCCCCGGCATGGCCGAGGACCGCCTTGCCCAGGCATGCGCCGAGGGCCGTATGGGCGTGGCCCATTCCATCCGCGGCCGGATCACCGACCTCGGCGGCACCACGATGGTCACCACCGCCCCCGGCCAGGGCACGGAAATCGAACTGCGCGTCCCGCGCTAGCCGCAGCCGCTGAGGAGAAGGGGAGCGGGGTCGACGGGATTGACTGTGGGTGTGCGGTCACCGGTCCCGCTTGCGGGTGCTGAGGCGGAGCCGGGGCACAGAGGGCGGCGGGTGGCGGCGGCAAGCGATTACCGGCACGCCTAGCAGAGGGCCAGGGCAGCGACGGGGCGGCGGCAGTGGCGGGGGTTCGGCCGGGCGGTCACCGGTTCGGGGTGCGGGTGGCTGAGGTGGCATCGGGGCGCCGAGGGTGGCGGCGGGTTGGGGTGTGCGGTCATCGGTTCGGGGTGTGGGTGGCTGGGGTGGCATCGGGCCGCCGAGGGTGGCGGGGGGCAGGGGCGGGCGGTCACCGGTTCGGGGTGCGGTTGGTCCGGGTGGCGTCGGGGCTGCGGGGTTGGGTGTTTCCTGGCGGGGGCGGGGGGTTGGTTGGGTGTCCGGGGCGGTGTGCGCCTGCCGGGTTGGGGGCGGGGCCGGTCGCGTGCGGTCGTTTCCCGCTTTGCGTCGGCCCCGAGTCCGTTCGTCCGGAGTGCAGAACCGGGCAAACCGGTCGTCGAAGCCCTTGGATCTCGCATGGTGAGACGGAATCGGGGTCTTTCACGACGATCTAGCATCCCCGGTCACCCGAACGGCCGTCAGCCCACACTCGTCGCCGTTGAAAAGCGGCATAGAGGGCAAAGTACCCCCTGTAGCCCCGAGATTGTCTCACCATGTGGACGCCTTGGGTGCCCGGCGGCCTCCAGGATCTGGGCGTGGCAGTCGAATGAAAGCGCAAATGGGGCAATGCACCCCAAAGCGAGCGGGCGTGGGTCGACGATATAGCGGTTTGCGACCCCCTGCCTCGCCACCAGGCCCGATAAGCGCGACCGGCCAGGCCGCCCCCGGGCCTGTCTCGCCCTCCCGCCCGGCCGCAGCCACCGGAACGGGGGGCCGCCGAGCCCCACCCCACGGCCTTCGCCGCCCCGACGCCACCTCGACCACCCCGGGCCGGGAGCCGATGACAGGGCGACCAACCCCCGCCGCCCCGATGCCACCCCGCCCCCGCCTCCGGCCCCGGTGGCCGCCCGGCCGGACCTCCGCCGCCCTCGCCGCTCCGTCGCCACCTCGATCACCCGAGGCCAGGCCGATGACGGGGTGGCCAGCCCCTGCCACCCTCGCTGCCTCGCTGCCACCGTAACCCTCGACCGCCAGAACCGATGATCGCCCGGCCGGACCCCCGCCGCCCTCGCCGCCCCGTCGCAACCGCAACCCCCCACCGCCAGAACCGACGACCGCCTATCCGGACCCCCGCCCCCTCGGTGTCGCGTGGTGTGATCGTCCCCCCGCCCCCCGGCGGCCTGTCCCGTCGGTGGCCCGTCGCCCGCAGTGGTCGGCGTCCCCGGGGGTCAAGGGCGGCGCCGCTACCGCCGTCGGGGCGGGGTGCCCTGCTCCTCTACGGGGTGCGGCCGGCTCTAAAAAATTCCGAATCAGAAAAATTTCCCATTCGGAAGTTTTTGGGTAGGGTGGCCGCATGGACGCCGAGGACCCCGCCCCTCCCGGGCTTCGCGAGCGGAAGAAGCAGCGGACCCGCCTGGCGCTCAGCTGGGCCGCCATCCGGCTGTCCGTCGAACGGGGGTACGCCAACGTGCGGGTCGAGGACATCGCCGACGAGGTCGGGGTCTCGGCACGCACCTTCAGCAACTACTTCGCCAGCAAGGGCGAGGCCATCGCCGCTCGCCAGCTGGACCGGGCGCGGCTCATCGCCGACGAGCTGCGCGCCCGGCCTGCCTCGGAGCCCCTCTGGACCGCCATCCGCAACGCCGCGCGGGCGCGGATCGCCCTCGACCGCCCCACCGACGGCCAGGCAACGCCCGACGACCAGTGGATCGCCGGTGTCCGGCTGATGCTCACCGAACCCGCCCTGCAGGCCGAGATGTTCCGCATCAGCGCCGCAGCCCACGACGCGCTGGCCGCCGCCGTCGCCGACCGCGTCGGCGTCGACCCCGAGGACCTGTACCCCCAGCTCGTTGCCGGTTCGGTGGGGGCCGCCATGCAGGCGGCCATGCGGCGGTGGCTGCGCGCCGACCCGCCCGGCCCGTTCGCACCGCTGCTGGACGACGCCATCGGCAGGTTGCCCGCCGGCCTGCCCCCGCCCTGACCGTCCCGCACCCCGACCGCCCCTGCCCGTCCCCGCCCGCCTTCAACTTCCCGGGCTTCCCATCCCTTCAGAGCCCGACCGACGCGGGCCCGCTTCTCGTGCCCATCCGGGCCCCGGCCTTCCGCAAGCCCACCGGCGCCGTTCAGACCCCCGCCCCAGTCCCGGCCCTGACCTCAGTCCCGCTCCGACCGGCCAAGACCGGCACCACCGAACCCGTCACCACTCCACGCCCCGGCCACCCCGGCCGCGCCGGGGCGGCGTCCGCCATGCCCGCGATCCCCGACCCACGGAGGAACCCATGCCCGCCAACGCACCCATCCCCGCACCTGTCCCCGCCCCCACCGCACCTACCGCCGCCACCGCCGCCACCGATGTCGTCATCGCCGGAGCCGGCCCCAACGGGCTGATGCTCGCCTGCGAACTCGCCCTCGCCGGGGTGCGGCCCATCGTGCTGGAGCAGCGCACCGAACCCGCCACCGACAACCGGGCCAACGGCCTCGTCGGCCGCGTGGTGCCGCTGATGCACCGGCGCGGTCTGCGCCGGCGCCTGACCGGGGACACCGAGCCGCCCGTCCCCAATGACGTCTTCGTGTTCGGCGCGCTCCTGCTGGACCTCCGCCTGGCCGCCGACAACCCCCTCCACGGCCTGCCGGTGCCGCAGCGGCGTATCGAGGCGATGCTGGCCGAGCGCGCCGCCGAACTCGGCGTGGAGGTCCGCCGGGGACACGCCGTCACGGGCCTGGTGCAGGACGCCGAGGCCCACCCCAACACCGGCCCCACCCCCGGCCCCACCCCCGACCCCGACCCCGACCCGACCGCCGCACCTGACCCCGCCGCCGTCACCGTCGAGGTCGCCGGGCCCGCCGGCGCCTACCGGTTGCGCGCCCGCTACCTGGTCGGCGCCGACGGCGGGCACAGCGCCGTCCGCAAGCTCAGCGGCATCGGCTTCCCCGGAGTCACCAAGGACAACACCGTCACCCGGACCGCCCACGTCAGCGTCCCGGCCGCGCTCGTCGACCCCGCCACCGGCGGCCTGGACGTCCCCGGCTACGGCCCCGTCCCGCCCTTCGCCCACCACCGCACCGACCACGGGCTCATCGCCTTCGCCCCGTTCACGCCCGAGGCTCCACTGCTCAGCGTCACCGAGTGGACCGACCCCGGCGCCGCCGTCGGCGGAGACCCCGACACCCCGCCCACCCTGGCCGAGCTCCGCGACAGCGTGCGCCGCGTGCTGGGCGCCGACGTGCCGCTCGCACCCCCGGCCGGCCCGGGGCCGCACGTGCTCCGCCGGGTGCTGGGCGGCAACACCCGCCTGGCCGACCGGTTCCGCGCGGGCCGCGTCCTGCTGGTCGGCGACGCCGCCCATGTGCACTCCGCCATGGGCGGACCCGGCCTCAACCTGGGCCTGCAGGACGCCGTCAACCTCGGCTGGAAGCTGGCCGCCGTGGTGCGCGGCCGCTCCGCGCCCGGCCTGCTGGACACCTACGAGGCCGAGCGCCGCCCGGTCGCCGAGCGCGTGAACATGCAGACCCAGGCGCAGTCCGCGCTGATCGCGCCCGGCGCCGACGTCACCGCCCTGCGGGAGCTGTTCACCGAGCTGCTGCGCCTTCCCGACGTCGTCCAGCACGTCGCCGACACCATGGCCGGCGCCGACGTCCGGTACGACATGGGCCTGGCCGACCCCCACCCGCTCGTCGGACGCTGGGCGCCCGACCTGGTGCTGGAGCCCGCCGACGGCGGCCCGGCCCAGGCCCTGGACGCCCTCACCCGTGACGCCCGTCCGCTGCTGCTGGACCTCACCGGAAAGGGGGAGTACGCGGCGGCGGCCGAGAGCTGGGGCGACCGGGTGCGCGCCGTCACCGCGCGCCCTTCGGGCGCGACACCGGCTCCCGCCCGCGCGCTGCTGCTGCGCCCGGACTGCCACACGGCGTGGGCGACGGCGGCGGAGCAGCCCACCGACCGCGACCTCGGCGACCTGCGCGCCGCGCTGGAACGCTGGTTCGGGCCCGCCCACTGACGCACCGGTGGGTACCGGCCGGAACCGTCCTCCGCACCGGCTGTCCTTGCGCCGGCTGTCCTGCGCACCGGCCCTCCGCACACGCCGCACCGGCTGCCCGTCGCGCCGGCCGTCCTCCGCACCGGCGCGCCTCCACCCGCCCGTCCGCGCGGGTGCGGCCTGTCGGGTCCGCCCGCACCCCCGCAGGCGGCACCTGACAGGTCCCCCCGACGGCCGCGTCCGGCCGGCGCAGACCTGGCCACCCGGTCGTCCCCGGTCACCAGGTCCCGGGCAGCCCTGGCACTCGAAGCCCGATCCCGGTCCCCCTCCCGGTCCCGATCCGACTCCACGCCGCCAGACGCAGCCACCCGGCGGCGAACCCGGGACCGGACCCGCCCCTTCACACCAGCGGCGGCCCGTCACCCGGTTCCTCCTGGTAGGAGTAGCGCTGCTCCTTCCAGGGGTCCGCCCGGTTGTGGTAGCCGCGCTCCTCCCAGAACCCGCGCCGGTCGGCGGTCAGGTACTCCACCGCCCGCACCCACTTCACGCTCTTCCACCCGTACAGGTGGGGCACCACCAGCCGTACCGGGTGGCCGTGCTCGGGGGCCAGCGGGGCGCCCTCCCGGTGGGTGGCCAGCAGCACGTCGTCGGCCAGGAAGTCGCCGATGCGCATGTTGGCGCTGTAGCCGTACTCCGCCCACACCAGCACGTGGGTGACCGAGGGCGCCGGGGGCGCCAGCTCCACCAGCGTGCGGGTGGAGACCCCGCTCCAGGCGACCTCGGGCATGGTGAACCTGGTCACGCAGTGGAAGTCGGAGACGGTCCGCACGCGCGGCAGCGCGTCGAACTCCGGCCACGTCCACCGGTACTCGCCCAGGCTCTCGGTGAACCCGTAGACCCGCAGGTCCCACCGCTCGGGCCGGAAGCGCGGCACGGGCCCGTAGTGCAGGGCGGGCCAGTCGCGCGGTACGTACTGCCCCGGCGGCAACGGCTGTTCCGACAATCGGTTCTCCTCGGTGCGCTCTCCCTCACATCCTGCCAGGGCCGTACCGCCGAGCCACTCCGCCCCTCAGCCGCCCGGGCCGCCGCAGGGGTGCGCTATAGTCGCTTCCATGCAGCACAGCTTTTGGCGCTTTTATGGCTACCGGCCCACGGCTAGGACGGTCGCCCGCCAAGCGCTGCGCTGACACGGACGACATCGAAGAGCCCCGGGCCGGTAACCGGCCCGGGGCTCTTTCGTGTCGCTGGGCCGGTCCGGTCCCGGACCCGCCCGGTGCGCCCGAGCACGCCAGCCACGTCCGGCCACGGACGCACACGACGCCGAAGGGACAACCACCATGGTCATCGTCATGGGGCCAGGAGCAACACCCGAACATATCGACAACCTCGTCGACCTCGTCGCGAGCGCGGGAGGCGAGGCCTACGTCACGCGCGGTGTCAGCCGCACCATCATCGGTCTGGTGGGCGACGTGCGGCAGTTCGAGACCCTGGACCTGCGCGCCATGCCCGGCGTCAGCGACGTCCTGCGCATCAGCGTCCCCTACAAGCTCGTGAGCAGCGAGAACCACCCCACCCGCTCCACCGTCCGGGTGGCCGGGGTGCCCATCGGCGGCGACCACCTCACCGTCATCGCCGGGCCGTGCGCGGTCGAGACCCCCGACCAGACCCTGCGGGCCGCCCAGATGGCCAAGGCGGCCGGTGCGGCGCTGCTGCGCGGCGGCGCCTACAAGCCCCGCACCTCCCCCTACGCCTTCCAGGGCCTGGGCGAGGCCGGCCTGAAGATCCTGGCCGACGTGCGCGCCGAGACCGGCCTGCCGATCGTCACCGAGGTGGTCGACGCCGCCGACGTCGAGCTGGTCGCCGGCTACGCCGACATGCTGCAGATCGGCACCCGCAACATGCAGAACTTCGCGCTGCTCCAGGCGGCCGGCGAGGCGGGCCGCCCGGTCATGCTCAAGCGCGGCATGAACGCCACCATCGAGGAGTGGCTGATGGCCGCCGAGTACATCGCCCAGCGCGGCAACCTCGACATCGTGCTGTGCGAGCGCGGCATCCGCACCTTCGAGAAGGCCACCCGCAACACCCTGGACATCAGCGCGGTGCCGGTCGCCCAGCGGCTGTCCCACCTGCCGGTGATCGTCGACCCCTCGCACTCGGGCGGCAAGCGCGAACTGGTGCTGCCGCTGTCGCGGGCGGCCATCGCGGTCGGGGCCGACGGCATCATCGTCGACGTCCACCCCCACCCCGAGACCGCGCTGTGCGACGGCCCGCAGGCGCTGGTGGACTCCGACATCGCCGAGCTGGCCGACATCGCCGCCACGCTGCCCGCGCTGCTGGGCCGCACCCTCACCCCCGCGCCCGAGCCGCGGCGCGAACCGGTCGGGGTCTGACGGCCCGCCTCTGCCGGCCCGCCAGGCCCACCCGGCCCGCCCCTTCGGCTCCGCTCCGCCCGGCCTTGTGCGCCGACCCGCACGCGTCGCAACGGCGGCGGCCCCGGTTCCGACCGGAACCGGGGCCGCCGCGGGACGGCGGAGGGGCTCAGACCGTGGCGGGGGCGGAGTCGCCCAGGAAGCTGGGCCGGTGCAGCTGCGCCGTGGTGACCAGGTGCTCGGCCAGCTCCTCGGCGTCCAGCCGCTTCTCGATCTGGCGGAGGTCGGGGATCTTGGCCGCGGTCTCGACCTGGCGGGGGGTCAGCAGCGTGCAGCAGTCCTCGTCGGGCAGCTCCGAGATGGTCAACGTGCCGATGCGCCGCGCCTGGTCCATGATCTCGGTCTTGTCCATGCCGATCAGCGGCCGCAGGATCGGCAGGTCGACCGCGTCGTCCAGCGCCGTCAGGTTGGTCATGGTCTGGCTGGAGACCTGGCCCAGCGCGTCGCCGGTGATCAGCGCCTCGGCGCCGAGGTCGTCGGCCAGCGCCTCGGCGGTCTTGAGCATCAGCCGCCGCTGCGCCACGATCTGCAGCCGCTCCACACCCGAGCTCTTCAGCTGCTGCTGGGCCTTGCCGAAGGGCACCACGAACAGCCGCGAGCCCACCTGGAAGCGGTCGAGCTGGCGTACCAGGCTGTAGGCCTTGTAGATGGACTCCGGGCCGGTGAACGGCATGCCGGAGAAGTGCAGGTAGTCGACCTTGAGGCCGCGGCGCATCATCCGGTGCGCGGCGACGGGGGAGTCGATGCCGCCCGACAGCAGCACCAGCGCGCGCCCGCTCATGCCCACCGGCAGGCCGCCCTGGCCGGGGATGCCGTCGGTGAAGACGAACACCTCGTCCTTGTCGACCTCGATGGCCACCGTGTTGGCCGGCCGCTTGAGGTCGACGGGCAGGCCGTGCGCGGCGACCACGGCCGAACCCACGTGCCGGGCGATCTCGGAGGAGGTCAGCGGGAACCGCTTGTCGCGGCGGCGCGCCTTGACCGCGAAGGTGCCGGTGCGGTCGGCCAGCGCGGCGACGGCGGTGGCGGTGACGGTGTCGAGGTCCTTGGGCACGCGGCGCACCAGGTGCACCCACACCACGCCCATGACGTTGCGCATGCGCTCGGCGAGTTCGGCGACCTCCAGGTCGGAGCCGCCGGGCATGCGGACGATGATGACGCCCGCGCCGCGCTGGGTCAGCTTGATCTCGCCCAGGCCGCGCGCGGCGGCGCGGATGTTGTTGTGCAGGCGGCGCTCGAACAGGCGGCGGTTGCTGCCCTTGAGCACGATCTCGCCGAGTTTCATCAGCACGCACAGCTCGTGCGGTCCGGAGGCGGACCGCACCGGGACGGCGGCTTCGGCGGCCTCGCGCCCGTCGACGGCCTCGGGCTCGGACATGACGGCCATGGCGGCGGCTCCTGAGATCGATCGCGTGCGGGGAACCCGGGGCGCGCGGGCGGCCGTGGAGACGGCCGCGCCCGCGTCGGCGGGTGATATCCCAGTATCGAACATCCCAACGACCGGTCGGGACAAGCCGATTCCCGATCGGCAGAGGCGGGCGCCGCACCGGCCGCACGCCGACGGCGGCGCGCGAAGTGGCCTCGCGCGCCGCCGCCGGTCGCCCCCGTGGTGCGCGGCCGGGCCGCGCCCCCGCGGTCAGCCGAAGAAGACCTCGGCCTCCTCGTAGCGCTCGGTGGGGACGGTCTTCAGCTTCTCGGTGGCCGCCGACAGGTCCACGCGCACGATGTCGGTGCCCTGCAGGGCGACCATCTTGCCGAAGTCGCCGTCGTGGACGGCGTCGATGGCGTTGACGCCCAGGCGGGTGGCCAGCACGCGGTCGAACGCCGAGGGGGTGCCGCCGCGCTGCACGTGGCCCAGCACGACCGAGCGCGCCTCCTTGCCGGTGCGCGACTCGATCTCGTCGGCCAGGCGCTGGCCGATACCGCCCAGCCGGACGTGGCCGAAGGCGTCCTTCTCGCCGGTGGACAGCTCCATCTGGCCGTCCTTGGGGTGGGCGCCCTCGGCGACGACGATGATGGGGGCGTAGTTGGTCTTGAAGCGGCTCTCGACGTGCGCCACGACCTGGTCGATGTCGAAGGGCCGCTCGGGGATGAGGATGACGTTGGCGCCGGCGGCCATGCCCGAGTGCAGGGCGATCCACCCGGCGTGGCGGCCCATGACCTCCACGACCAGCGCGCGGTGGTGGGACTCCGCGGTGGTGTGCAGCCGGTCGATCGCCTCGGTGGCGATGTTGACGGCGGTGTCGAAGCCGAAGGTGAAGTCGGTGGCGTTGAGGTCGTTGTCGATGGTCTTGGGCACGCCCACGACCTTGACGTCGCGGTCGGTGAGCTGGGTGGCCACGCCCAGGGTGTCCTCGCCGCCGATGGCGACCAGGGCGTCGATGCCCAGTTCGGCCATGTTGGCCTTGACCCGCTCGACCCCGCCCTCGATCTTCATGAGGTTGGTGCGGGAGGAGCCCAGGATCGTGCCGCCGCGCGGGAGGATCCCGCTGACCGCCGCCCGGTCCAGGGGCATGGTGTCGCCCTCAAGCGGGCCGCGCCAGCCGTCGCGGAACCCCACGAACTCGTAGCCGTAGTCCTTGATTCCCTTGCGGACCACCGCGCGGATCACCGCGTTCAGCCCCGGGCAGTCACCGCCGCCGGTCAGCACCCCGACTCGCATGCGCGTACTCCTCGAATTCAATGACAAAACCCTGACTGCCATGGCCGGCGCGGGGCGCCTCCAGGCGTTGCGGACCCCGGGGTCGCCCGCTGCCGGCCCGGCAGCGAGAATGTGACCGGTGTCACGGAAGACGTCCGGTGCGCGTTGCAAGCCCCGCACCCCCGGGTAGACCCCTCGGGTGATGTCTGGGAGCGGGGGCCGGTGCCTCCGTTCACACCGTCCGCATGGTCTAGACCATAGTCGTCCAACGTGCTGGAGGCCAACCCATGACCGTCCTCGCGATCGACGCCGGAACCACCGGTGTCACCGCCCTCATCGTGGATGAGAACGGCGCCGTTCTCGCCCGGGGTTACCAGGAGTTCGCTCAGCATTATCCCGAGTCGGGGTGGGTCGAGCACGTACCCGAGGAGATCTGGCAGGCCACCCTCTCCGCGTGCCAGACCGCGCTGGACGGCACCGAGGCCCAGCCCACCTGCATCGGTATCACCAACCAGCGCGAGACCGCCGTGCTGTGGAGCCGCAAGCGGGGCGGGGCACCGCGCAGAGCCATCGTGTGGCAGGACCGCCGCACCGCCGGGATCTGCGCCGAACTGCGCGACGCCGGCCACGAGGAGCGCGTGACCCAGGTCACCGGCCTGCGGCTGGACCCCTACTTCACCGCCACCAAGCTCACCTGGATGAGCCGCAACGACAAGCGCGCCTGGAGCGGGGTGGAGTCCGGCGACACCGTGGCCGGCACCGTCGACTCCTACATCATCAGCCGCATGACCGCCGGGGCGCGCCACGTCACCGACGCCTCCAACGCCTCGCGCACCCTGCTCTACGACATCAACGAGGGCCGCTGGTCGGAGGAGATGTGCGAGCTGTTCGGGGTGCCGGTGTCGGCGCTTCCGGAGGTCGTGCCCTCCTACGGCACGGTCGGCGAGACCGACCCCGAGGAGTTCCTCGGCCTGCGGCTGCCCGTCGCCGGAATCGCCGGCGACCAGCAGGCGGCCATGTTCGGCCAGAACTGCTACACCCCCGGCTCCTCCAAGTGCACCTACGGCACCGGGTCCTTCGTGCTCGTCAACACCGGGGAGTCGCCCGTGGCGCCCGAGCACGGCCTGCTGAGCACCGTGCTGTGGCAGCACCCCGACGGCCGCCTGGAGTACGCCCTGGAGGGCTCCATCTTCGTCACCGGCGCCGCCGTGCAGTGGCTGCGCGACGGACTGGGGCTCATCGACACCGCGGCCCAGACCGAGGGGCTGGCGGCCAGCGTGCGCGACTCCGGCGGCGTGGTGTTCGTGCCCGCGCTCACCGGCCTGGGCGCCCCCGACTGGGACCCCCACGCGCGCGGCGCGATCTTCGGCATCACCCGCGGCACCGGGCGCGCCCACATCGCCCGGGCGACCCTGGAGGCCATCGCCTTCGAGGTGCGCGACGTCGCCGAGGCCATGGCGCGCGCCTCGGGCACCGAACTGCCCGAGCTGCGGGTCGACGGCGGCGCCTCGGCCAACAACCTGCTCTGCCAGATCCAGGCCGACCAGCTCCAGGTCAGCGTCGCCCGGCCCGAGGTGCAGGAGACCACCGCGCTGGGCGCGGCGTTCCTCGCCGGGCTGGGTACCGGCGTGTGGTCCTCCACCGACGAGCTGACCCAGACCTGGAACCTCGACCGCCGGTTCGAGCCGGGCGAGCGCGACGAGGGCGCCCACCGCCGCTGGCGCGCGGCGGTGGAGCGGACCAAGGGCTGGGCCGACATCGGCTGACCGCCCGGCCGGTCAGGGGCGGCCCGGTCCCCGCCGCCCTCGGCCCTGCCACCCCGCCGCGGCCGACGCGCCTCGATGGCGCGCGCCCGGTGCCCCACGGCGCCGCCGGCTCAGCCGTCGGCGTCCAGGCCCCGGTCGATCGCGTAGCGCGCCAGCTCCACCCGGTTGTGCAGGTGCAGCTTGTTCAGGGTGTTCTGCACGTGGTTCTGCACCGTGCGGTGCGAGATTGACAGCCGCTCGGCGATCTGCTTGTAGCCCAGCCCCTTGGCCACCTGGCGCAGCACCTCGGTCTCGCGGGGCGTGAGGGAGGGCGCGGCGGCGGAGTCGGCGCGGGTGCCGGGCTCGGCGGCCATGCGCCGGTACTCGCCCAGCACCAGCCCGGCCAGCCCGGCGGTGTAGACGGCCTCGCCGGAGTGCACCCGCCGCACGGCGTCCAGCAGCTCCTCGCGCCCGGCGGACTTCACCAGGTAGCCGGTGGCGCCCGCCTTCACGGCCTCCAGCACGTCGGCGCGCTCGCCGCTGGCCGACAGGATCAGGATGCGCGGCGGCTCGGCGGCGGCCAGCAGGCGGCGGGTGACCTCGACACCGGACATGTCGGGCAGCTGGAGGTCGAGCACGGCCACGGTGGGCCGGGCGGCCGGGGCCACCCGCACCGCCTTGGCGCCGTCGCCGGCCGTGGCGACGACCTCCAGCCCGGCCTCGGCGAGGTCGCGTGCCACCGCGTCGCGCCACATCGGGTGGTCGTCGACCACCATGACGCGGAGGGGGCGGGGGTCGGCGGGGCGGTCGGAGCGGGGCCGGCTGTCCATGCCGCGAGCTTAGCGAACGGGTGCCGCCGGCCGGGGCGGCCGGCGGCCGGGCTCAGTCGTCGCCGCCGCGCCCGTTGCCGTTGCCGTTCCCGTGGCCGTCGTCGCCCTCGTCGCCGTTGCCGCCGGGGCCGAACGGGCTGACCCAGAGCTGGATCTCGGTGCCCTTCTCGGCCTCGCCGGTGGGGCTGTAGCGCACAACCCGGTCGCCGCCCAGGATCTCGGTGACGGTGACCTCGAAGCCGAGTTCGCGCAGCTCCTTCTCGGCGTCCTCGACCTTCCAGCCGGTGACGTCGGGGATCTCGATCTTCTCGGGTCCGGTGGAGACCGTGAGCGCGATGTCGTCGCCGGCGCTGGCGGTGGAGCCGGCCCCCGGCTCCTGGGAGATCACCTGCCCGGCGGGAACGTCGTCGCTGGGCTGCTCGGTGACCGACACCCGCAGGCCGAGGTCCTCCAGGGTGGTCCGCGCCTGGTCCTGGTTCTGGCCCACCACGTCGGGCAGGTCGAAGCCCTGGGCGACCGTGAGGACGATCTCGCCCTCGCGGTCGGCCTCGGCGCCGGGTTCGGGGTCGGTGCTCAGCACGGTGCCGGCGGGCTCCTCGTGCGAGGTGGTCTGCTCCTCGGTGATCTCGGTGAAGCCCTGGTCCTCCAGCGCCGCGCGGGCGTCGGAGGCGGACTGGCCGACCACGTCGGGCATCTCGACGGTCTGGGGGCCCTTGGACAGCGACACGGTGACGGTGTCGTTGGGCAGCACGCGGTCGTCGACGGCGGGGTCGACCTCGGCGATCAGGCCGGGCTCGACGCTGTCGCTGTAGACCTCGGAGTCGGCGACCTCCATGCGCAGGCCGGCGTCGCGCAGGACGTTGGCGGCCTCCTCCTCGCCCATGCCCACCACGTCGGGCACGGGTTCGTAGCGGCCGATGAAGAACCACCAGCCCAGCACGACCAGCACCACCGCGAGCACGGCCGAGACCAGCAGCATGGGGTAGTGCCGGCGGTCCAGGCTGCCCCGCCGCGCGGGAGGGAGGTCGTCGTCGAGGTCGTCGTCGGGGTCGCGGAGGTCGGCCAGGCCGCCGGCCTCGACGACCAGGGTGTCGTTGGGGCCGGGAGCGGGGCCGACCGCGGCGGGCACGACGGCGGTGGCGGCGTCGCGCGCCGGGTCGGCGCCCGCGGCCGCGGGCAGGGCGTTGCGGGCCTCCAGGACCAGGGCGAGGTACTGCCCGGCGTTGGCGGGGCGGTAGCGGGGGTCGCGCTCGGTGGCGCGGGTGACCAGGGTGTCGACCTCGGGCGGGATACCGGGCACCATCCGCGAGGGGCGCGGGACGTCCTCGTTGACGTGCTGGTAGGCGATGGAGATCGGGGTGTCGCCGGTGTGCGGCTGGCGGCCGGTGAGAAGTTCGTACAGCATGATCCCGGCGGCGTAGACGTCGGTGCGGGCGTCGGAGGTGCCGCGCTCGATCTGCTCGGGCGCCAGGTAGGCGGCGGTGCCCATGAGCGTGCCGGTCTTGGTCATGCCCTGCTGGGACTCCACGGCCCGGGCCAGGCCGAAGTCGGCGACCTTGACCAGGCCGTCCTCGGTCAGCAGGACGTTCTCGGGCTTGACGTCGCGGTGGATCATGCCCGCCTGGTGGGCGGCGCCCAGCGCCGCCAGCACGGGGGCGATGATGTCGAGGGCGTCGCGCGCCGCCAGGCGGCCGCGCGCGTGCAGCATGTCGCGCAGGGTGCGGCCCGGCACGTACTCCATGCACAGGTAGACGTGGCCCTGGTCGGTGCCCTGGTCGAAGACCTGCACCACGTTGGGGTGGGACAGCTTGGCCACCGAGTGCGCCTCGTTGATGAAGCGGCGCACGAACGTGGGGTCCTCGGCCAGGGAGGGGTGCATGACCTTGCACGCCAGGCGGCGGTCCAGGCGCAGGTCGTGGGCCACATAGACCGTGGCCATGCCGCCGCTGGCGACGCGCGCCTCGACGCGGTAGCGCTGGTCGAGGGTCGTGCCGACAAGGGGGTCCGCAGTCGTCATGTCCACACAGGGGAGTTTAGGGCGTATGGGACAGCCGGTCGTAGCCGATCCACAGCCCCGCCGCCGCGATGGCCGCCGCCGCCGGCGCCCCGATCGCCCGCCACGGCCGCGTTCGCGGGAGCGGGGTCCCGGTGCGGCCGCCGCCCGATCCTTTACCCGGAAGGCCGGCCCCCGGCGTCCCGGCGGCCGGGTGCGGCCACCGGGACGCCGGCGCGGTCGGCCGGCCGCGAGGGGAGGGCGGCCCGCCGCGAGGGCGGGGGTCAGTCCACCGCCGGGGAGGACGCCTGGGCGTAGCGCCGCACCGGGATGCGCCCGGCCCGGTGGGCGGCCCGTCCGGCGGCCACGGCGTCGCGCATGGCCGCCGCCATCAGCACGGGGTCCTTGGCCCGGGTGACGGCGGTGGCCAGCATGACCGCGTCGCAGCCCAGCTCCATGGCCAGCGCGGCCTCGCTGGCGGTGCCGATACCGGCGTCGATGATCACCGGCACCCCCGCCTGCTCCACGATCAGCTCGATGTTGTGCGGGTTGCGGATGCCCAGCCCCGAACCGATCGGCGCGCCCAGGGGCATGACGGCGGCGCAGCCCACCTGCTCCAGGCGGCGGGCCAGCACCGGGTCGTCGTTGGTGTAGGGCAGCACGGTGAAGCCCTCGTCCACCAGGCGCTCGGCGGCGTCCAGCAGCTCCACGGGATCGGGCAGCAGGGTGCGGTCGTCGGCGACGACCTCCAGCTTGATCCAGTCGGTCTCCAGCGCCTCGCGGGCCAGCCGGGCGGTGCGCAGCGCGTCGCCGGCGGTGAAGCAGCCGGCGGTGTTGGGCAGGGGGCTGATGCCGTTGCGGCGCAGCACCTCCCACACCGAGCCCTCGGTGTCGGGCGCCACGCGGCGCAGCGCCACGGTGGTCAGCTCGGTCCCGGAGGTCACCAGCGCGTCCTCCAGCACCCGCAGCGAGGGCGCGCCGCCGGTGCCGGTGATCAGCCGGGAGGTGAAGGTCCGCCCGGCGATGACGAGCGGGTCGGCCGCGGGGTCGGGGAGGGCCGGCGCGGCCGCGGGGGACGCGGGGGCTGCGGGGGTCTCAGGGGCGTAGGTCATGGGGTTCAGCCTCCTTGCACCGCGGTGAGCACGTCGATGCGGTCGTTCTCGGCGACCACGGTGGCCGCCCAGTCGGCCCTGCGCACCACCTCGTCGTTGAGGGCGACGGCCACGCCGCCCGGGGACCGCGTCAGGGTGCGCACGACCTCGGCCACCGTGGTGCGCGGGGCGACCTGGCGCGGTTCGCCGTTGATGATCACGTCCACTGGTCTGGATCGCCTCCCGTGCCGGTGCCGCCGACCGCCTCCAGCGCGCGGGTGGCGGCGAACCGGCGCGCGTACCCGGGCAGGGCGCCCGTGGTCAGGGCCTCGGCCATGGCGTCGCCGGTGGCCGGGGTGAACAGCACGCCGTGGCGGAAGTGCCCGGCGGCCAGGTGCAGGCCGGGCACCGCGGTGGGGCCCAGCAGCGGCTCGTTGTCGGGTGAGCCCGGGCGCAGGCCCACGCAGGTCTCGGCGACCTCCAGTTCGCTGACGCCGGGTACCAGCTCGTGGGCGTCGCGCAGGACCTCCCACAGGCCGCCGGCGGTGAGCCGGGTGTCGTGGCCCTGCTCCTCCTGGGTGGCGCCCAGCACGATCTCGCCGTCGTCGCGCGGCACCAGGTACACCGGCGAGCCGCGCACCAGGCCGCGCACCGTGCGCTCGACCAGCGGGGGTTCGCCGGGCGTGGTGCGCAGGCGCAGCAGCTGGCCCTTGACCGGGCGCAGCGGCGGGACCACGCCGGGCGGCAGCCCGCCGATGGCGGGGGTGCCCACACCGGCGGCCAGCACCACCTGGCCCGCGGCCAGCTCGCCGCCGGAGGCCAGGCGCACGCCGCGCACGCGGTCGCCGTCGAGGACGACCTCGCGCACCCGGTCGCGCACGCCCACGGCGCCGCGCCGCTCGGCGGCGGCGTAGAGGGCGGACAGGAGCCGCCGGGGGTCGACGGAGTGGTCGTCGGGGGCGAGGTAGCCGCCGCGCACGGCGGGGGCCAGCATCGGCTCCAGGCGGCGGCACTCGCGCCCGGTGAGCCGCTCGGTGCGCAGGCCCAGACGGGCGCGCAGCTCGCTGAGGTGGGCCAGCCGGGCGAGGTCGTCGGCGTCGAAGGCGACCTGGAGGGTGCCGTGGGGGCGGTAGCCGGCGGGCAGGCCGCTGTCGTCCTCCAGTTCGGCGACGAAGGCGGGGTAGCGGTCGCGGGAGAGGACGCCGAAGCGCATCAGCGCCTCCTCGCCGAAGGCGGCCTCGGTGGCGGGGGTCAGCATGCCCGCCGCGACGGGGGAGGCGGCGCCCTCGGCGGTCTCGGCCACGACGGTGACGGCCAGGCCGCGCCGGGCGGCCCGCCAGGCGGTGACCAGGCCGATCAGGCCGGCGCCGACCACGACGACGTCGGGGGAGCGGGATGCGGATATCGCTGCGCACACGGTTGGCCGCCACTTCCTTCGCCGGAATGACCCGGATCAGGTTCATGCGGTCGGAGGCTGACAGCCTCCCTCTCAGCCGGGTCCCGACCCGGCTCCCGCGGGTGTCCTTGTCCGGACCCATCCTATGACCTTGCGCGGCGGGCGGTTGGGGCGGGTGGCGGCGGACCGGCGGCGGCGCCGGGCGCGGGGGAGGGGGCGGCTGAGGCGGTCGAGGGCTCGACCGCGCGGGGCCGCCCCCCGCCGCGCCGGTCGGCGTCGGTCCGAGCGCCGGTCACGCCGTGAGCGAACGGGGGCGCCGCGGGGACGTTGGCCGCGTTTGCGAGGGGCCGGGGTGTGGGACATTGGCAGCGTGACCGAGAACGACCACGACACCGACACCCTCGTCGGTGAATGGATGACCATCAAGGACGTCGCGCGGGCGCTGAACACCAGCCCCAACCGCGTCAAGCAGTACATCGCCGACCACAAGCTGCTCGGCGTCCGCCGCAAGGGTGAGCTGTGCGTCCCCGCCGCGTTCATCGCGGGCGACGACATCGTCAAGGGCCTGCCGGGCACGCTGACCGTCCTGGCCGACGCCGGGTTCAGCACCGACGAGGCGCTGCAGTGGATGTTCACCCCTGACGACACGCTTCCGGGCGCGCCCATCCAGGCGCTGACCGAGAACCGCGGCACCGAGGTCCGCCGCCGGGCCCAGGCCATGGCCCTGTAGGCGCCGGGGCGGAGGCCGCCCGCCGGGCGGGGACCGCCGGTCCCGCCCGCGCGCCCGGCCGCCGCCCGCCGCGCCGCCCCGTCCTGCCCGGTGCCCCGCTCCGTGCGCTCGACCGGGCGCGCCGCCGGGTGCGCGACCGGATGGGGGAGCACCCGGCCACGCAGGGGCCGGGGCGTGCGCCCACCCCGGGCCGGGGCCGCCCGCCCGGCGCGGGCTAGGCTGGCGCGCGTGAGCACCAGCACCCGCCTGCGCGAGCGCCTGGCCCAGGCGCGCCTGTACCTGTGCACCGACTCCCGCGCCGAGCGCGGCGACCTCGCCGAGTTCCTCGACGCGGCGCTGTCGGGCGGCGTCGACATCGTCCAGTTGCGCGACAAGTCGCTGGAGGCCCGCCAGGAGTTGGCGGCCCTGGAAATCGTGCGCGCCGCCTGCGAGCGCCACGGCGCGCTGATGTCGGTCAACGACCGCGCCGACATCGCCCGCACCGCCGGCGCCGACGTGCTGCACCTGGGGCAGGAGGACCTGCCCGTGCCCGCGGCCCGCGACATCATCGGCCCCGAACCCCTGATCGGCCGCTCCAACAGCGACGCCGCCATGGCGGCGGCCTCGGCCGGGCAGGAGGGCGTCGACTACTTCTGCGTGGGCCCGACCTGGGCCACGCCCACCAAGCCGGGGCGCGCCGCGGCCGGGCTGGAGCTGGTCGAGCGCACGGCCGCGCTGGGCACCGGGCGCCCCTGGTTCGCCATCGGCGGGATCGACCTGGGCAACCTCGACCAGGTCCTGGCGGCGGGCGCGCGCCGCGTGGTGGTGGTCCGGGCCATCACCGAGGCCGACGACCCCCGCGCGGCGGCGGCGGAGTTCCGGCGCCGGCTGGAGGCCGCGGCGCACGCGGACGAGAACGCGGACGCCTCCCGGTAGCGGGGGCTGGGCGGCCGGCCGGGGCGGGCCCTCGGACGGCGGTCCGCGTGCCCTCGCCCTGGGGCCGCCCCCGCGCTCGGGCGGTCGCCGGCCCCGTGTTCAGGCGGCGGCGGACGGCGCGGGGAGCGGAGCCGGGACACCGTGCCGCCCCGAAATCCCTAACACCGGTAGGTAACGATCTCTGTTACGTCCTTTTCCCTGCCGCGCCCGGCTCCTAGCGTCGGTCGCACCCGTGATACCCGTAACAACGGATTTGCGAAGGGTGTGGGCTGATGCGCAGCACCATGCAGGACGTACCCCTCTCCATCGCCGACCTCGTCCGCTACGGAACCACCGTCCACGGCCGCGCGCGGGTCGTCACCTGGACCGGAGACGCCGCCAACCCGCGCCGCTCCACACTCGCCGAGGTCGGCGCCCGGGCCGCCCGGCTGGCTCACGCGCTGCGCGGCCTCGGGGTCACCGGCGACCAGCGCGTGGCCACTTTCCAGTGGAACAACCAGGAGCACCTGGAGGCGTACTTCGCCGTCCCGGCGATGGGCGCCGTCCTGCACACCCTCAACATCCGACTGCACCCCGACCAGGTCGTCTACATCGCCGACCACGCCGAGGACCACGTCGTCATCGTGGACGCCTCGCTGCTCCCGCTCTTCGCGCCGATCCTGCCGCGCCTGCGCACGGTGCGGCACGTCGTCGTCTCCGGAGGCGGTCCCGCTGACCTCGGCGCGCTCGCGGCCGAGGGGGTGGCGGTGCACTCCTACGAAGAGCTGCTCGCGGGGCGCCCCGACACCTTCGACTGGCCGGCCGGGGACGAGCGCGACGCCGCCGCCATGTGCTACACCTCGGGCACGACCGGCGCCCCCAAGGGCGTCGCCTACAGCCACCGCTCGATCTACCTGCACTCGATGCAGGTCTGCATGACCGACGGCAAGGCCCTCAGCCAGGGCGACACCGCGCTGGCCGTGGTGCCGATGTTCCACGCCATGTCGTGGGGCCTGCCCTACGCCGCGCTGATGGTCGGCGCCTCGCTGCTGCTGCCCGACCGGTTCCTCCAGCCCGGGCCGCTGGCCGACATGATCCAGGCGGAGCGGCCCACCATCGCCGCCGCCGTGCCCACCATCTGGCAGGGCGTGCTGCAGGAGCTGGAGGCCGCTCCGCGCGACGTCTCCTCGCTGCACCGCGTGGTCGTGGGCGGCATGGCCTGCCCGCCCTCGCTGATGCGCCGGTTCGAGGAGCTGTACGGGATCCCGGTGCTGCACGCCTGGGGCATGACCGAGACCTCGCCGCTGGGCAGCATCGCCCGGCCCCCGGCGGACTCCGAGGGCGAGGAGCGCTGGGCCTACCGGCTGAGCCAGGGGCGGCTGCCCGCCTCGGTGCACGGGCGGCTGATCGGCGCCGACGGGCGTCCCGTGCCCCACGACGGCAGCGGCGTGGGCGAGCTGGAGGTGCGCGGGCCGTGGATCACCGGGGCCTACCACCGCGACGACGCCCCGGAGAGGTTCCACGACGGCTGGCTGCGCACCGGCGACGTCGGCACGCTCACACCCGACGGGTTCCTGCGGCTCACCGACCGCGCCAAGGACGTCATCAAGTCGGGCGGGGAGTGGATCTCCTCGGTGGAGCTGGAGAACCAGGTGATGTCGCACCCGGCCGTGGCCGAGGCGGCCGTGGTGGCGGTGCCCGATCCCACGTGGGACGAGCGGCCGCTGGTGGCGGTCATCCTCAAGGACGGCGCGGTGGCCGAGGCCGCCGAGCTGCGGGCCTTCCTCGCCGGCCGGGTGCCGCGCTGGCAGCTGCCCGAGTACTGGACCTTCGTCGACGAGGTGCCCAAGACCAGCGTCGGCAAGTTCGACAAGAAGGTGCTGCGCACCCGGCACGCCGAGGGCGGCCTCAAGGTGGCCGAGGTGCGGGGGTAGCCGCGGGGCGCCCGCCCTCAGCCGCCCGCGGCCGTCGTGGCCGGCGCACGCCCGTGTCGGCCACGACGGCCGCGGGCGGCGGAGAAGCCGGGGCCCAGGTGCCTACGGGCCGCGCCGCGTCCGCACGGGGTCCGTGGAGCGACCGCGCACCGGCCGTGCATCGACCACGCATCGGCCGTGCGCCGGCCGGGCGTGGTCCGCCGGGCGGGGGCGGGACGGCGGTGCGCTCGGCCGGCCGCTAGACGAGCACGTGCCGCAGGGCGGTGGGGTGGGTGCGCAGGAAGCCCTCAAGCGACTGGGCGGGATGGCCGGTGAGCGACGGCACGGCCGGGGAGAGCACGTCAAGTTCCCCCGCCGCGATCGCGGCGTAGGAGCCGGCCCACCCCTCGATCTGCCAGTCCGGGGCGCCGGTCAGCCGGCGGGAGGCCATCGCCTCCTCCCAGGTCTCGGGCACGTAGGCGATCACCCGCCCGGTCAGCGCGGAGAGCCGCTGCGCGGTCTCGCCCAGCGTCATGGCCTCGGGGCCGGTGAGGTTGTAGGTGCGGCCGTGGTGGGCCGGGCCGCCGGTGAGGACGGCCACCGCCGCGTCGGCGATGTCGTCGCGCGAGACCCACGCCACCCGGCCGAGGCCGGCCGGGCCCCGGATGATGCCGGTGTCGTCGGCCCAGGAGGGCAGCAGGTCCAGGTAGAGGCTGGGCCGCAGGAAGGTGTGGGCGGCGCCCGAGGCCCGGATGTGCTCCTCGGTGTGGAAGTGGTCGCGGGCGAAGGTGAACACCGACGCCGGGCCGGCGCCCAGGAACGACGTGTAGACGATCCGGCTCACCCCCGCGGCCAGCGCGGCGTCGACCGCCCGGGCGTGCACCGGAACCCGGTCGGGCGCCTCGGGGAGCGACACCAGGAAGAGGGTTTCGACGCCCCGGGCGGCGCGCTCGAAGGCGGCGGAGTCCTCGTAGGAGGCCATGACGGCGCTGGCTCCGGGGAGCTCCGGCGCGCGGTTGAGGTCGCGGACGATGAGCCGCTGCGCCACCCCACGCCGGGCCAGCCGCTCGGCCACGCGCCTGCCGAGGGCGCCGGTGGCGCCCGTGATGCCGATGGTGTGCGTTATTGCCTGATCGTCGCCCATGGCGGTCATTATCGGGCAACCGTGCGTGATGGTCACCGACCGTGGCTGCCGTGCTGCGCAACCCGCGCGGGCGCGGGGGTCGGGCGAGGGGCCAGCGTGTTGTGCCGAGGTGGGGGAGTGAGAGAGCGGGGCGCGTGCGGGCGCCCGTGGGCTGACGCCGGGGGAGGGGTGCCGTGTCTTTGCAGCGCTCCGACCGCCGGCGTCCGCGGACGGCCGGCGACCGGAGCGGTTGCGGCGGGGAGCGCCCGCCGCGACAGGCGTCCGCTCAGCGGGTGGGCGGCGCGGTCGGCCCATCGGCGGGAGGCGTGGGCGGCTGAGCGGGCGCGGTGGGGTCGCCGGGGGCGGTGGGGTCGCCGGGGGCGCCGAACGCGGTCGGCTGGGCACCGGCGGTCGCGGGGGCGGCGGAGTCCGAGCGGGGTCGGCCCCGGTAGGTGAGGCCGCGCAGCAGCACCTCGGCCGGCCCGCGCCGGTCGGCCCGCTCCAGCGCGTAGGCGCCCACGGCGGTCACCAGCCACACGCCCACCGCGAAGGCCGCCATCTGCGCGCTGCCGAACACGCCGCCCAGGCCCAGGCCCCAGGCCGCCAGCAGCGGAGCGCAGATCACCGACTGGGCCAGGTAGCAGGAGAGGGAGCGCTTGCCCACGGCGGCGATGGCCGTCGTGACCACGCCCCGGCGCGGGCGGCGGGACATCGCGTAGCCGATCAGGCCGAACAGCGCGGCGTACCCCGCGCCGCCGAAGACGCCGCTGAACTGGCGCACGCCCGACAGCGAACCCTCCACCAGGGGGGACATCTCGATCAGCCGGACGTGGCCCATCGCCTCGGGCAGCCCGGCGACCCAGGCGACGCCGATGCCGACCACGGCCGTCCACACCAGTGTCCGGCGGTAGTGGTCGGCCCGCTCCAGCATGCGGAGGCGGCCGATCACCATACCGACGACGACCATGGCCGGGACCACCACGCCCAGCGCCTGGAGGATCACCATGCCCGGCCACACGCTGACGCGGTCGACCATGGCGGCGAAGAAGTTCGGCTCGGCGAAGGAGTCGTGCAGGGCACTGGGCACGCCGCCGGGCGACTCGCCGCCGACTTCGGGCGGGGCGAGCGCGGCCAGGGCCGAACCCAGCGCGGACAGCAGCATCAGCGCGCCGGACAGGCCCACGAGCACCCAGGCGGTGATGCGCATGGCGCGGTCGCTGCGCCGCAGCAGCAGCCAGCCCATGAGGAGGCCGACGAGGCCGTAGGGGGCCAGGATGTCGCCTATGAACAGGAGAAGGCAGTGGACGAAGCCGAACACCAGCAGCCAGAGATGGCGGCGGCGCAGCACGGCGGCCGCGGCCTTCTCGGTGGCGCCCGCCTCCCGTTGGCGGTCGTAGACGCGGATGAGGCCGTAGCCGAACAGCAGGGCGAACATCGGGTAGATGCGCCCGTCCACGGCGACGATCATGACGAACTGCACGATGCGGTCGGCGACCGAGCCGCCGATCGGGTGGGCTCCGGCGATGGACCGCTCGTCGACGGCCCACAGGTACCACGGGGTGTTGGCCAAGGCGATGAGCAGGAGCATGAAGCCGCGTGCGAGGTCGGGCGCGAGGGCACGCTCGTCCGGGCGGACGGGCCCTCGCACGGGGGATGCTGTGGCGTTCACGGTGGTCACTCCAGATTCCTCACGTGCGGGGGCGCGGCGCACTCTGTGTCGACGGTCTGCGTCCTACACTGCCGCAGATCGTCGGATATCTACTTATCAGCCAGCAGGTGGGGAATTGTCCTCATTTTCGCCGGGGCCCGTACTGCCGCCGTGGGGTGTTCGGCGGTGGAGAACCCGCTGACCAGCGCTGACAGGACGACGGTGCGGTTCGCGGGAGAGGCGGCTCACGTCAGGCGAAGAGGGGCGAACAGGCGCGAACGGTCGCGAACAGGCGGATGGGACGCAAGGGCAGGCAGGGATGCGCGCTCGTGTCCCGATGTGGCCGCGACCTGATCCGGACGCTCAGGCGCGGCCGGCGGCCGGACGGCCCCGGAGCGCGCACGGCAACGGCGCACGGGGAGTGGGGAGTGGGGAGTGCGGGATGCACCGGGGGCGCGGAGAGTGCTCGCGGCCGCATGGGCGCCAGGCGAGAGGCCACGACGGCGACGAAGCCCGGGTCGGGCGGTCTCCGGTTCCGGCGGATTGTGGCTGGGTGGGTGGCGGGGGCGGCGGGGGTCCGGCTGGGCGGTCACCGGTCCGGGCGGTCGGCGGTTGCGGTTGCGTCGGGGCGGCGAGGGGGGCGGGTGGGTCGGCCGGGCGTTCATCGGGGCCGGAGGTGGTGGCGGGGTGGGCGACGGGGCGGCGAGGGTGGCAGGGGCTGGCCACTCCGTCATCGGCCTGGCCTCGGGTGATCGAGGTGGCGAGGGAGCGGCAAAGGCGGCAGGGGTCCGGCTGGGCGGTCACCGGTCCGGGCGGTCGAGGGTTGCGGTTGCGACGGGGCGGCGAGGGGCGCGGGGGTCCGGCCGGGCGATCATCGGTTCTGGCGGTGGGGGGTTGCGATGGCAGCGAGGGCGTGCGGGGGTTGGTCGCCCTGTCATCGGCTCCCGGCCCGGGGTGGTCGAGGTGGCGTCGGGGCGGCGAAGGCCGTGGGGTGGGGCTCGGCGGCCCCCCGTTCCGGTGGCTGCGGCCGGGCGGGAAGGCGAGACAGGCCCGGGGGCGGCCTGGCCGGTCGCGCTTATCGGGCCTGGTGGCGAGGCAGGGGGTCGCAAACCGCTATATCGTCGGCCCACGCCCGCTCGCTTTGGGATGCATTGCCCCATTTGCGCTTTCATTCGACTGCCACGCCCAGATCCTGGAGGCCGCCGGGCACCCAAGGCGTCCACATGGTGAGACAATCTCGGGGCTACAGGGGGTACTTTGCCCTCTATGCCGCTTTTCAACGGCGACGAGTGTGGGCTGACGGCCGTTCGGGTGACCGGGGATGCTAGATCGTCGTGAAAGACCCCGATTCCGTCTCACCATGCGAGATCCAAGGGCTTCGACGACCGGTTTGCCCGGTTCTGCACTCCGGACGAACGGACTCGGGGCCGACGCAAAGCGGGAAACGACCGCACGCGACCGGCCCCGCCCCCAACCCGGCAGGCGCACACCGCCCCGGACACCCAACCAACCCCCCGCCCCCGCCAGGAAACACCCAACCCCGCAGCCCCGACGCCACCCGGACCAACCGCACCCCGAACCGGTGACCGCCCGCCCCTGCCCGCCGCCGCCCTCGGCGGCCCGATGCCACCTCAGCCACCCACCGCCGGGACCGGTGGCCGCACACCCCAACCCGCCGCCGCCCTCGGCGGCCCGATGCCACCTCAGCCACCCACCGCCGGGACCGGTGGCCGCACACCCCAACCCGCCGCCGCCCTCGGCGGCCCGATGCCACCTCAGCCACCCACCGCCGGGACCGGTGGCCGCACACCCCAACCCGCCGCCGCCCTCGGCGGCCCGATGCCACCTCAGCCACCCACCGCCGGGACCGGTGGCCGCACACCCCAACCCGCCGCCGCCCTCGGCGGCCCGATGCCACCTCAGCCACCCACCGCCGGGACCGGTGGCCGCACACCCCACCCCCCGCCGCCCTCGGCGCCCCGTCGCTGCCTTAGCCACCCGCACCCCGAACCGGTGCCCGCACACCCCAACCCCCCGCCGCCCTCGGTGCCTCGTCGCTGCCTTAGTCCGCTGCCATGCGCCCCGGTAACCGCTTACCCCTGCCACCCGCCACCGCCGCGCCACAACCGCCACCACTGCCCGCCGACGTTGGCGTCGTCGTTGCTGCCCTCGGCGCCGTCACTGCTCTCGGCGTTGTTGTGACCGGGGAGGTGCGGCGAGTCCTCGCGGTCGGGGCGGTTAGGGCGGTTGTGGTGTTTGTGGCGGTTGCGGCGGTGTGGCGGTCCCCGGCGCCGGAAGGCTCAGTGCTTGCGGGCGGTCGCGGCGACGATCAGGTCGGCGAGGGGGGCGCGGGCGGTGTCGTCGATGAGGTCGGTGTTCAGGGCTGCGGTCGCCTGGCCGACCAGGTCGTCGATGCGGCGTTCGCACGCCGCCAGGGCGCCGCAGTCCTCCACCAGGGCGCGCATCCACTCCACCCGCTCGGGGGTGAGGGCGGGGTCGCCCAGGTGGCGGCGGAACTCGGCGGCGTCGGCCGGGGCGGCGCGGTCGAGGGTCTCGGCGACGAGCAGGGTGCGCTTGCCCTCGCGCAGGTCGTCGCCCGCCGGCTTGCCGGTCTGGCCGGGGTCGCCGAAGACGCCGAGGATGTCGTCGCGGAGCTGGAAGGCCAGCCCCAGCGGCAGGCCGTAGGCGCTGTAGACCGGCCCCAGGTCGTCGTAGCGCCCGGCCAGGGCGGCGCCCAGGTGCAGCGGGCGCTCGACGGTGTACTTGGCGGCCTTGTAGTGCATCACCCGCAGCGCCGCCTCCACGCCGCCGTCCTCGCGCACCTGCTCCAGCATGTCGAGGTACTGCCCGGCCATGACCTCGGTGCGCATGGCGTCGAAGGGCCGCCGCCCCGCGCGCAGCGCCTCCAGGCCCAGGCCGCTGGCCTGGTACATGTCCTCGCTCCAGGCCAGGCACAGGTCGCCGATCAAAATGGCGGCGCCGCGCCCGAAGCCGTCGGCCGCGCCGCTCCACCCCGAGCGGGCGTGCAGCTCCTCCATGCGCTTGTGGGTGGCGGGCATCCCGCGCCGGGTGTCGCTGTTGTCTATGACGTCGTCGTGGACGAGGGCGCACGCCTGGAGGAACTCCAGCGACGCCGCCGCCGCGTGGATGTCGGGGGTGTCGGCGCCCCCCGCGCCGCGCCAGCCCCAGTAGCAGAACGCCGGACGCAGCCGCTTGCCCCCGGCGAGCATGGCCTCCAGCGCGTCCACGACGGGGGCGAGCTCGCCCCCGATCTCCAGCAGTTGGGCGCGGCGTTCCGCGACGAACCGGGCCAGTTCGGCGTCGACGGCCGCGCGCACGAAAGCGACGGGCGAGGAGTCGGAGGAGGTCATGGGCAGAGGTTATCGGGTGTGCGCACCGGGGTTGGCGCACCGACCGATTCCTCCCCGCGCGCGTGTCAGGTCGACTCCACCGGCGGGAGGGGTTCGCCTAATGTAGAGGGCATGCTCGCCTCATCGACACGCCCCGGAAGCGCGCCGACCGCATCCGCCCGGCCGCGCCGGATCCGCGAACTGCTCAAGGCCGGCGAACCCACCTTCTCCTTCGAGTTCTTCCCGCCCAAGACCCCCGAGGGCCTGCGCAAGCTCTGGCGCGTCATCCGCGAGATCGAGGCGCTGCAGCCGTCCTTCGTCTCGGTCACCTACGGTGCGGGGGGCGGCACGCGCGACCTCACCGTCGAGATCACCGAGCGCATGGCCACCGACACCACGCTCCTGCCGGTGGCGCACATGACGGCGGTCAACCACTCCGTGCGCGAGCTGCGCCACCTCATCGGCCGGTTCGCCGCCGTGGGGGTGGGCAACATCCTCGCCCTGCGCGGCGACCCGCCCGGCGACCCCCTGGGGGAGTGGGTCAAGCACCCCGAGGGCCTGGAGTACGCCGAGCAGCTGGTGCGGCTGCTCAAGGAGTCCGGCGACTTCTGCGTGGGTGTGGCGGCCTTCCCCTACAAGCACCCGCGCTCGCGCGACGTGGAGTCCGACGTCGAGTACTTCGTGCGCAAGTGCCGCGCCGGCGCCGACTACGCCATCACCCAGATGTTCTTCGACGCCGACGACTACCTGCGGCTGCGCGACCGGGTCGCGGCCAAGGGCTGCGACGTCCCGATCATCCCCGAGATCATGCCGGTGGTGAAGCCGGCCACCATCGAGCGCTCCGAGCAGCTCTCCGGCGCGCCCTTCCCGCGCCACCTGGCGGCGGAGTTCGAGAAGGTCGCGCACGACCCCGAGGCCGTGCGGGCGCTGGGCATCGAGCAGGCCCGGCGCATGTGCGAGCGGCTGCTGGACGAGGGCGCGCCCGGCATCCACTTCATCACGTTCAACCAGTCCACTGCCACGCGCGAGATCTACCAGCAGGTCGCCGCCGACCGCCTGCCCGCAGCGGCAGCGGGGCGGCCATGATCGCGAAGGGCTGATGCGGGTTGCCGGGGAAGCGGAACTCCGGCAGCAGGTCCACGAACCCGCACGACAGGTACAGGCTCCGGGCCACGGTGGGCCCGGCCGGCGTGGACAGGACGGCGGTGCGCTCCCGGCGCGCCGCCGTCAGCGCCTCCAGCATCGAGCGGCCCACGCCCCGGCCCTGCTCCTCGGGCAGCACGTGCACCTCGGCGACCTCGAAGGAGTCGCCCAGCCAGTGCCGCTCGGCCTCGGGGTCGCGGGCCCGCACCTCGCCCGAGACGATGTCGTGCCACCACTGCCCGCGCCCGCCGTGGAATCCGTAGGCGAACCCGGCCGCCCCCGCGCCTTGGGGCCCCAGCGCCACCACGCCGCGGAAGCGCGGGTGGCGCGCGTGCTCGCGCATGATGGCCTGGCGTCCGGGGAGCTGGTCGTGCGGAGGTTTCATGGCGGCCGCGTAGACCTCCAGCAGGGCGGGAAGGGTGTGGAGGAAGGCGGGGGCTGCCAGCTCCCACAGCTCGATGTCAGCGGACACGCCGCCACCCTAACCCGCGTCGGCCGCGCACGCGGGAGCCGCTGTTGACGAGGGCGGTGGGGTGCGCTTAACTTGGACCTGTTCGTACTTCTGTTCGAAGTCGGCTGGTCGGCGGACGGCCGGCGAAGCACGGGAGTACGCTCCGGCTCGCGTTCGCCGGCGCCCGACCACTGGCGCCACGCGGACGCGGGGAAGCGGCCGGGCGGGGGGAGGGGAAGCCTCTTGCCCGGCCGCCTTCGTGTGCGCGCGATCCCTGCCGCTCGGTGCCGGGTCCGGGGCTGCTGTCCTTCCGCGGCGCTTCGCTCGCGCTGCGGCGGGTGCGCCTTCGCCCCGGCCGGTCGGGCCGCCGCGGGATGCGCCCGCCCCGGCGGTCGGGGGTGTGAGATGAGCTCCTGGGATTCCAGGTCGGACGCCGCGAGCCGCCCGCGCCGGCGCAGCCGCGGCGGCGCCCCCGCGGCTTCCGCGAATCCCGCAGGAACGCGAAAACGGCCACGTCCTGATGAGGGGGCGTGGCCGTTTACGTGGTGTCCGGTGCGCGTACTGCGGCCCCTGGGGCACGGGGGCGTCGACGAAGAGGACCGGAAGGCGCCGTGCGCGCGGCGCGTTCGGCTAGAACGCGTCGACGGCGCGGCGCGCCTCGGGGTCGAGGACGCCCCAGTTGATCAGCTCCTCGGTGAGGTCGCCCGGCGAGCGGTCGTAGATCACCGCGAGCGACCGGAGGTCCTCCTGGCGGATGGACAGCACGCGGCCGTTGTAGTCGCCGCGCTGGCTCTGGATGGTGGCGACGTAGCGTGCCAGCGGCCCGGCCTTCTCCTGCGGCAGCTGCTGCATGCGCTCCAGGTCGATGACGAGCTTGGGTGTGGGGCCCAGCGGGGTCGGCGCGGCGCCGCCCGGCAGCAGCTCCGACATGGGCACGCCGTAGAAGTCGGCCAGCTCGGCCAGCTTCTGGACGGTGACGGCGCGGTCACCGCGCTCGTAGGAGCCCACGACGACGGCCTTCCAGCGGCCGTGGGACTTCTCCTCGACCCCGTGCAGGGACAGGCCCTGCTGGGTGCGGATGGCGCGCAGCCGCGCGCCGAGTGACTTGGCGTATTCGGATGGCATCTTCTTCGTCGCTCCCCGGCCGTGAAGGTGCTTGGCGTGGGCGGTGTGCCCCGAGTTCGCTCGGCGGTGGCCGCACCCCGCGGCGGGCTCCCGGTGGGGGAGCCGCCCCAGGGGTGGCACCAAGCTGCGCCGCCCAAGATTGGTTACGGACAGTGACGGTAAGGCCGTTCGGTTGCCAGGTCAAGCCGTTGGGCGGAAACGCGATGAATCAGTGGCCAAACCGTGTGTAAGTGAGGTCCCTCTCAAAACGTGACTGAGCGGACATCGCGCCCCCGTAGGTGGCGCGGAAAGCCCGAGAACGCTGGGATTCCACGCGTTCGCCCCAGACACGCGGCGTCCGAGGTGTCCCGAACGCCACCACATCGGCGGATATGTCAACGCGCGGTGGTGTGACAAGTGTCATATTTTTGCCCGGTTTCACTGCGGGCGGTGATCACCGCTGTCCCCGGCCGCTGATAGCGTGTGCGCGATCGACATCCTTTAACGACCTGTCCAGTGAGGCAGGAAAGGGGGTCACTACTGTGTGTGCGCGAAAACGCGCGGAAAGTGACGCCGAGGCGTCCGGGGCAGCCGATCCGACGGCTCCCGGCACCGGCACCGCGCGAACCGTCCTCGACGGTCCCGAGATCCAGCGGGCCCTGACCCGCATCGCCCACGAGGTCCTGGAGCGCACCAAGGGCGCCCACGACGTCACCCTGCTGGGCATCCCCTCCCGCGGCGTCCCGCTGGCCCGCCGCCTGGCCGAGCGCATCGAGCGCGTCGAGGGCCGCGCCGTCCCCTGGGGCTCCCTCGACATCACCATGTACCGCGACGACCTCCGCCTGGCGCCCGCGCGCGCCCTGGGCCGCACCGACATCCCGCCCCAGGGAATCGACGGCCGCGTGGTCGTCCTCGTCGACGACGTGCTGTTCTCCGGCCGCACCGTGCGCGCCGCGCTGGACGCCCTCAGCGACATCGGCCGCCCCCGCGCGGTGCAGCTGGCCATCCTGGTCGACCGCGGCCACCGCGAGCTGCCCATCCGCGCCGACTACGTCGGCAAGAACCTGCCCACGTCGCTGCGCGAGACCGTCGACGTCCGGCTCACCGAAACCGACGGCCGCGACGCCGTGCTGCTGGGCCCGGCCCGGCCGCGCCCCGGCGAGGAGGACGACCGCTGATGCGCCACCTGCTGTCCACCGGCGACCTCTCACGCGAGGAGGCCACGCTGGTGCTCGACACCGCCGCCGAACTCGCCCAGGTCAGCGGCCGGTCCGTGAAGAAGCTGCCCACCCTGCGC
Source organism: Streptomonospora nanhaiensis (assembly GCF_013410565.1). Classification (NCBI taxonomy): domain Bacteria; kingdom Bacillati; phylum Actinomycetota; class Actinomycetes; order Streptosporangiales; family Nocardiopsidaceae; genus Streptomonospora; species Streptomonospora nanhaiensis. The sequence goes on along the minus strand of NZ_JACCFO010000001.1, from coordinate 1,339,419 downwards.
GGACGCACCGTGGTCAACCTCTTCTACGAGGACTCCACCCGCACCCGCACGTCCTTCGAGTTGGCCGCCAAGCGGCTCAGCGCCGACGTCGTCAACTTCTCGGCCAAGGGCTCCAGCGTCTCCAAGGGCGAGAGCCTCAAGGACACCGCTCTCACGCTGCAGGCCATGGGCGCCGACGGCGTGGTCGTGCGCCACGCCGCCTCCGGCGCGGCCCACCGGCTGGCCGGCTGGGTCGACGGCGCCGTGCTCAACGCCGGCGACGGCACCCACGAGCATCCCACCCAGGCGCTCCTGGACGCCTACACCATGCGCGCGCGCATGGGCCGCGTCGAGGGCCTGCGCGTGGCCGTCGTCGGCGACGTCCTGCACAGCCGCGTGGCCCGCTCCAACGTGCTCCTCCTGCACACCCTGGGTGCCGAGGTCACCCTGGTGGCGCCGCCCACCCTGATGCCGGTCTCGGTGCACACCTGGCCCTGCGCGGTCTCCTACGACCTCGACGCGGTCCTGCCCAAGAGCGACGTCGTGATGCTGCTGCGGGTCCAGGCCGAGCGGATGCGGCACGCGTTCTTCCCGACCGCGCGCGAGTACAGCCGCCGCTACGGCCTGGACCGCGACCGCCTCGCCCGCCTGCCCGACGACGCGATCGTCATGCACCCGGGCCCCATGGTCCGCGGCATGGAGATCTCCGCCGAGGTCGCCGACTCCCCGCGCAGCACCGTCAACGAGCAGGTGGCCAACGGCGTCAGCGTCCGCATGGCAGTGCTCTACCTGCTGCTGGGCGGGTCCTAGCCTCCGCGGGCCCCGCCCGCGCGCCGCCGCGCCGCCGGCCCCGCCCGCGCGCCCGCCGCCGGTCCGGGCCCGCCGCACCGATAGCCGCCACTGACACAGAAGTGAAGTACGAGATGACCCAGAGCAGCGCCGCCTACCTGATCCGCGGCGCCCGCGTCAACGGGCGCGACCCCGCCGACATCCTCATCCGCGACGGAGTCGTGGCCGAGGTCGGCCCCGGCCTCAGCGCCCCCGACGCCCGCGTCGTGGAGGCCCACGGGCTCATCGCCCTGCCCGGCCTGGTCGACCTGCACACCCACCTGCGCGAACCCGGCCGCGAGGACGCCGAGACCGTGGCCAGCGGCGCCCGCGCCGCCGCCGCCGGCGGCTACACCGCCGTGCACGCCATGGCCAACACCGACCCCGTCGCCGACACCGCCGGCGTGGTCGAGCAGGTCTGGCGCCTGGGCCGGGAGTCCGGCCACTGCGACGTCCAGCCGGTGGGCGCCGTCACCCGCGGCCTGGCCGGCGAGCGCCTGGCCGAACTGGGCGCCATGGCCGAGTCCGCCGCCGCCGTGCGGGTGTTCTCCGACGACGGCATGTGCGTCTCCGACCCCCTGCTCATGCGCCGCGCCCTGGAGTACGTCAAGGCGTTCGACGGCGTCGTGGCCCAGCACGCCCAGGAGCCCCGGCTCACCGAGGGCGCGCAGATGAACGAGGGCGTGGTCTCCGACCGGCTCGGCCTGGCCGGGTGGCCGGCCGTCGCCGAGGAGGCGATCATCGCCCGCGACTGCCTGCTCACCGAGCACGTCGGCTCGCGGCTGCACGTCTGCCACGTCTCGACCAAGGGCTCGGTGCAGATCCTGCGCTGGGCCAAGAGCCGGGGCTGCGACGTCACCGCCGAGGTCACCCCCCACCACCTGCTGCTGACCGACGACCTGGCCGAGGGCTACGACCCCGTCTACAAGGTCAACCCGCCGCTGCGCACCGCCGAGGACGTCCAGGCCCTGCGCGAGGCCCTGGCCGACGGCACCATCGACTGCGTCGCCACCGACCACGCCCCCCACCCGGCCGAGGCCAAGGAGACCGAGTGGGCCACCGCCGCCATGGGCATGCTCGGCCTGGAGACCGCGCTGTCGATCGTGCAGCACACCATGGTCGACACCGGCCTGCTCGACTGGGACGGCGTCGCCGAGCGGATGTCGGCGGCACCGGCCCGCATCGGCCGCCTCAGCGGCCACGGCCGCCCGATCGCCGCAGGTGAACCCGCGAACGTTACCCTGTACCAGGCGGACACCGCCTGGGAGGTCGACCCGGCGGCCCTGGCCTCCAAGAGCGCCAACACCCCCTACCGGGGCATGCGGCTGCCCGGCCGCGTCACCGCCACGTTCCTGCGCGGCACCCCAACGGTCCTCGATGGGAAGATCCAGTGAGTTCAACAGCAGCAGGCGGACCTGAGCACGCCGAGGCGATCCTCGTCCTGGAGGACGGCCGGCACTTCAGGGGCCGCTCCTTCGGCGCGCCCGGCGAGACCCTGGGCGAGATCGTCTTCAACACCGGCATGACCGGCTACCAGGAGACCCTGACCGACCCGTCCTACCACCGCCAGATCGTCGTGATGACCGCGCCGCACATCGGCAACACCGGCGTCAACGACGACGACCCGGAGTCGGGCCGCATCTGGGTGGCCGGCTACGTGGTCCGCGAGCCCGCCCGCGTCTCCTCCAACTGGCGCGCCAAGCGCACCCTCGACGAGGAGCTGCGCCGCCAGGGCGTGGTGGGCATCGCGCTCGACGGCACCCGCGCGCTCACCCGCCACCTGCGCGACCGCGGGGCCATGCGCGCCGCCATCAGCACCACCGAGACCGACCCCGAGCGGCTGCGCGAGCGGGTCCTGGCCAGCCCGCGCATGGCCGGCGCCGACCTCGCCGGCGAGGTCACCACCACCGAGCCCTACACGGTGCGCCCGCCCGAGGGCGTGGCCACCCGCTTCCGCGTGGCGGCGGTGGACCTCGGCATCAAGGCCATGACCCCCCAGCGCTTGGCCGAGCGCGGCTGCGAGGTCACCGTGCTGCCCGCGGCCACCACCGCCGAGGAGATCCTGGCCCTGGACCCCGACGGCGTGTTCTTCAGCAACGGCCCCGGCGACCCCGCCACCGCCGACGGCGCCGTGGCGGCCATGCGCGGCGTGCTGGAGGCCCGCAAGCCGCTCTTCGGGATCTGCTTCGGCAACCAGATCCTGGGCCGCGCGCTGGGCCTGGGCACCTTCAAGCTGCGCTTCGGCCACCGGGGCGTCAACCAGCCGGTGCGCGACGTGCACACCCGCCGGGTCCACATCACCAGCCACAACCACGGGTTCGCGGTCGACGCCCCCCTCGACGGCCCGTTCGACACCCCCTACGGCCGCGCCGAGGTCAGCCACGTCGACCTCAACGACAACGTCGTGGAGGGCCTGCGGCTGCTCGACCGGCCCGCCTTCAGCGTCCAGTACCACCCCGAGGCCGCCGCAGGCCCGCACGACGCCGCCGAGCTGTTCGACGCGTTCTGCGACCTGATGGCCGCCTCGTCCGATCCGTCCGCGAGCACGGGCCGCCCGGCCCAGCCCGCGCAGTCGTAGAGCCGGGGGACCACACACCATGCCGCGCCGTAAAGACCTGAAGTCCGTCCTCGTGGTCGGGTCCGGGCCGATCGTGATCGGGCAGGCGGCGGAGTTCGACTACTCCGGCACCCAGGCGTGCCGGGTGCTCAAGGCCGAGGGCCTGCGCGTCGTCCTGGTCAACTCCAACCCCGCCACGATCATGACCGACCCCGAGATCGCCGACGCCACCTACGTCGAGCCGATCACACCGGAGATGGTCGAGAAGATCATCGCCAAGGAGCGCCCCGACGCCCTGCTGCCCACCCTGGGCGGGCAGACCGCGCTCAACACCGCCGTGGCCCTGCACGACTCCGGCGTGCTGGCCAAGTACAACGTCGAGCTGATCGGCGCCAACGTCGAGGCCATCCAGTCCGGCGAGGACCGCGAGACCTTCAAGGGGATCGTGGAGCGCGTCGGCGGCGAGTCCGCCCGCTCGCGCATCTGCCACACCATCGAGGAGTGCCTGGCCGCCGCCGAGGAACTGAGCTACCCCGTGGTGGTGCGGCCCTCCTTCACCATGGGCGGCTCGGGCTCGGGCTTCGCCCACAACGAGACCGAGCTGCGCCGCATCGCCGGGCAGGGGCTCGCGCTCTCGCCCACCACCGAGGTCCTGCTGGAGGAGTCCATCCTCGGCTGGAAGGAGTACGAGCTGGAGCTGATGCGCGACGGCCACGACAACGTGGTCGTCGTCTGCTCCATCGAGAACTTCGACCCCATGGGCGTGCACACCGGCGACTCGGTCACCGTGGCCCCGGCCATGACCCTGACCGACCGCGAGTACCAGCGCATGCGCGACCTGGGCATCGCCATCATCCGCGCCGTGGGCGTGGACACCGGCGGCTGCAACATCCAGTTCGCCGTGCACCCCGACACCGGGCGCATCATCGTCATCGAGATGAACCCGCGCGTCTCGCGGTCCTCGGCGCTGGCCTCCAAGGCCACCGGGTTCCCCATCGCCAAGATCGCCGCCAAGCTCGCCGTGGGCTACACCCTCGACGAGATCCCCAACGACATCACCGCCGAGACCCCGGCCAGCTTCGAGCCGAGCCTGGACTACGTGGTGGTGAAGGTCCCGCGCTTCGCCTTCGAGAAGTTCCCCGGCGCCGACCCCGCCCTGACCACCACCATGAAGTCGGTGGGCGAGGCCATGGCCATCGGCCGCTCCTTCGCCGAGGCCCTGCAGAAGGCCATGCGCTCGGTCGAGAAGAGCGGCATCGGCCTGACCTGGGCGGGCGAGCCCGGCGACCGCGACGAGCTGCTGCGCGCCGCCGCCACCCCCGGCGAGCACCGGCTGCGCCTGGTCCAGCAGGCCCTGCGCGCCGGCGCCACCGTCGAGGAGCTGCACGAGGCCACCAACATCGACCCCTGGTTCCTGGACCAGATGCTGCTGCTGGAGGAGACCGCGCGCGAGCTGGCCGCGGCGCCCAAGCTCGACGCCGCCTCGCTGCGCGCGGCCAAGCGGCTGGGCTTCTCCGACCTCCAGATCGGCGAGATCACCGGCAAGTCCGAGGAGGTGGTGCGCGAGCTGCGGCACGCGCTGGGGATCCACCCCGTCTACCTCACGGTCGACACCTGCGCCGCGGAGTTCGCCGCCAAGACGCCCTACCTGTACAGCTCCTACGACGAGGAGACCGAGGTGCCCCCGGGCACCCGGCCCAAGGTGATCATCCTGGGCTCGGGCCCCAACCGCATCGGCCAGGGCGTGGAGTTCGACTACAGCTGCGTGCACGCGTCCTTCGCGCTGGCCGAGGCCGGCTACGAGACCGTGATGGTCAACTGCAACCCCGAGACCGTCTCCACCGACTACGACACCAGCGACCGGCTCTACTTCGAGCCGCTGACCCTGGAGGACGTGCTGGAGGTCGTGCTCGCCGAGCGCGCCGCCGGCCCGGTGGCCGGGGTCATCGTCCAGCTCGGCGGGCAGACCCCGCTGGGCCTGGCCCGCCGGCTCAAGGAGGCCGGGGTGCCCATCGTCGGCACCAGCCCCGAGGCCATCGACCTGGCCGAGGACCGCGGCGAGTTCGGCAAGGTCCTCACCGACGCCGGCCTGCCCGCGCCCAAGCACGGCACCGCGCACTCCTTCGCCGAGGCCAAGGAGGTCGCCGACGAGATCGGCTACCCGGTCATGGTGCGGCCCTCCTACGTGCTGGGCGGGCGCGGCATGGAGATCGTCTACGACGAGGCCATGCTCGCCGACTACATCGAGCGCAACGCCGAGGTCAGCCCGGAGTACCCGGTGCTGATCGACCGCTTCCTCGACGACGCCATCGAGATCGACGTCGACGCCATCTACGACGGCACCGAGCTGTACCTGGGCGGCATCATGGAGCACATCGAGGAGGCCGGGATCCACTCCGGCGACTCCGCGTGCGCCCTGCCCGCCATCACGCTGGGCCACGAGGACTTCGAGCGCATCCGCTACTCCACCGAGGCCATCGCCCGCGGCACCGGGGTGCGCGGCCTGCTCAACGTCCAGTACGCCCTGGCCTCGGGCGTGCTCTACGTGCTGGAGGCCAACCCGCGCGCCTCGCGCACCGTGCCGTTCGTGTCCAAGGCCACCGCCGTGCCGCTGGCCAAGGCCGCCGCGCGGGTCATGATGGGCGCCACCGTGCGCGAGCTGCGCGCCGAGGGCGTGCTGCCCGCCGAGGGCGACGGCGGCCCTCTGCCGCTGGACGCCCCCGTGGCGGTCAAGGAGGCGGTGCTGCCGTTCAACCGGTTCATCGACCGCCACGGCGAGGGCGTCGACACCGTGCTGGGCCCCGAGATGCGCTCCACCGGCGAGGTCATGGGCCTGGACGTCGACTTCGGCGCCGCCTACGCCAAGTCCCAGCTGGCCGCCTACGGGTCGCTGCCCACCAGCGGCACGGTGTTCGTGTCGGTGGCCAACCGCGACAAGCGCACCATGGTGTTCCCGGTCAAGCGGCTGGCCGACCTCGGCTTCGAGATCCTGGCCACCGAGGGCACCGCGGCGGTGCTGCGGCGCAACGGCGTGACCGCCCGCGTGGTGCGCAAGCACAGCGAGGGTCCCGGGCCCGACGGCGAACCCACTATCGTGCAACTCATCCACCGCGGCGACGTGGACCTCATCGTCAACACCCCGTTCGGCAGCGCCGGCCAGGCCGGGCCCCGGCTGGACGGCTACGAGATCCGCACCGCGGCGGTCGTGCGCGGCGTCCCCAGCGTCACCACGGTGCAGGGCCTCGCCGCGGCGGTGCAGGGCATCGAGGCGCTGGCCCGGGGCGACATCGGCGTGCGCTCCCTCCAGGAGCACGCCGCGGCCCTGCAGGGGGCGCGGGCGTGAGCCGCCCCTAGGCGGGGAGGGAGACCGGGCGGGGGCCGGCCAGGCGGCGGCGCGCCGCAGCGAAGCGAGGCAGGGCAGCACGAGTGAGCGACAACGGGCCGGTGCAGACGCGGAGCCCCGTACTGACCGTGCGCCGGGTCGACGCCTACTACGCCATCACCGTGGTGGCCCCCCAGATCGCCGAGCGGTTCCGCTCCGGGCAGTTCCTGTCGGTGGCGGTGGGCGGCGAGCAGTCGAGCATGCTGCTGCGCCGCCCCTTCGCCATCCACGACGTCAAGCCCGACTACGGCGGCACCGTGGAGTTCCTCTTCGCGGTGCGCGGGCCGGGCACCGCCTGGCTGGCCGAGCGGCGCCAGCGCGACCTGCTGGACGTGGTGGGGCCGCTGGGGCGGCCCTTCCCGCTGCCGCGCGACCCCGTCAACTGCATGCTGGCGGGCGGGGGCTCGGGGGCGGCGCCGCTGTTCCCGCTGGCCCACGCGCTGCGCCGGCGCGGCTGCCGGGTGGACTTCGTGCTCGGCGCCGCCTCGGCCGACCGGGTCTTCAGCGCCATCAGCGCCCGGCGCATCGCCGAGACCACCACGTTCACCACCGACGACGGCTCCTTCGGGGTGCGCGGCCGGGTCACCGACGCGCTGGAGCGCGCCATGGACGACGCCCGCTCCGACGTGGTCTACGCCTGCGGCCCCATGCCGATGCTGCGCACCGTGGCCGCGGTGGCGGCCCGCCAGGGCGTGCCGGTGCAGGTGGCGGTGGAGGAGACCATGGCCTGCGGCACCGGGATCTGCATGAGCTGCGTGATCCCGGTGGTGGGGGAGGACGGGATCACCCGCATGGTGCGCGCGTGCGTGGACGGGCCGGTCTTCCGCGGCGAGCGGGTCCGCTTCGACGACGTCGGCACGATCCCCTTCGACGCCCTGGGCGCGCCCGGCTGGAAGGCGCGCGGCGAGGACTCCGCCGACTCCGCGGGCGGGGTCGCCGACCGGGAGGCGGGCTGATGACCACCGACATGCGCACCCGGCTGGCCGGGCTGGAGCTGCCCAACCCCGTGATGGCGGCGGCCGGGTGCGCCGGCACCGGCCGGGAGCTGGCCCAGTTTTTCGACATCGCGCGCATCGGCGCCGTGGTGACCAAGTCGGTCATGCTGGAGCCGCGCGCGGGCCGGCCCGCGCCCCGCGTGGCCGAGGCCCCCAGCGGCATGCTCAGCGCGATCGGGCTGCAGGGGCCCGGCATCGAGGTGTTCCTCCAGCGCGACCTGCCCTGGCTGCTGTCGCGCGGCGGGCGCGCCGTGGCGTCGGTGGCCGGCGCGGGCGCGGGGGAGTACGCCGAGCTGGCCCGGCGGCTGTCGGCGGCCGAGGGCGTGGAGATGATCGAGGTCAACCTGTCCTGCCCCAACCCGGCGGGCGGGGGCCTGGACTTCGCCGACGACCCCGCCGAGGCGGCGCGCGTGGTGCACGCCGTGCGTTCCCACACCCGCTCCGACATCCCCGTCTTCGCCAAGCTGGCCGCCGACGTGCCCGACCTGGTCGCCCTGGCGCGGGCCTGCGTGGACGCCCGCGCCGACGGCCTGTCGCTGATCAACAGCGTGCGCGCCATGGCGGTGGACCCCCGCACGCTGCGCCCGGCGGTGGCCGGGGGCGTGGGCGGGCTCTCGGGCCCGGCCATCCGCCCGATCGCGGTCGCCAGCGTCTACCGGGTGCACGCCGCCCTGCCCGAGGTCCCGCTGATCGGCATGGGCGGGGTGCGCACCGGCGTCGACGCCCTGGAGCTGCTGGCGGCGGGCGCCTCGGCGGTGGGGGTGGGCACGGTGACCTTCTCCGACCCCTCGGCGTGCGTGCGCATCCTCCGGGAGCTGGAGGAGCTGCTGGAGGAGCGCGGCGCCGACCGGGTGGCCGACGTCGTGGGCGCCGCCCACCGACCCGTCGGCGCGCCGATCGGAGCTGTGCTGGGCCGATGACGCGAAATGCACTGAGTCGGCCTGTAGGCTGCCAGCGGTGCCGGGGGATGTACCGCCTACCCCCGGGGGCGGAACGCGCCGCTACGGCCGTTTGAGCCGCACCGGCGCACGTCTCATCGGCTTATACGCATGAAGCGGGCGTTCGGGGGGAACCGCTCCGGACAGTGCCCGAGCCCGTGCGGCGGCCGGCCGTGCGGGCCGGCCCGTCCGCGGGCCGCGCCGCCGCCCCCGAGCGGGCGTCCGCCCGCCCAGCCCGTGCCGAGTGACCCCAAAGGAGACCAACCGTGGCCGCGCCCATCGCCGTCGCCATCGACGCACCCGACATCGAGACCGCCGCACGCTGGGCGTCCGAGGTCGCCCCCCACGTGAGCACGGTGAAGGTGGGGCTGGAGCTCTACCTGCGCTACGGACCGGAGGTGGTGGGCACGCTGCGCGGCGGGACCAAGACCTCGGTCTTCCTCGACCTGAAGCTGCACGACATCCCCGCCACGGTCGCCGGAGCCGCGCGCAACGTGGCCCGGTTCAAGCCCTCCATCCTGACCGTGCACGCCGCCGGCGGGCGCGACATGATCGCCGCGGCGGTGGAGGCCGCGCCGCAGACCACCATCGCGGCCGTGACCGTGCTGACCTCGCTGGACGACTCCGCGCTGGCCGAGATCGGCCTGGCCGGCCCCGCCGGCGACGCCGCCCGGCGGCTGGCGGTGCTGGCGGTCGAGGCCGGCGCCCGGGCGCTGGTGTGCTCGCCGCACGAGGTCGCCTCGCTGCGCGCCGAGGTCGGGCCCGACGTCATGCTCATCACCCCGGGGGTGCGCCCGGCCGGGGCCGACCGCGGTGACCAGGCGCGGGTGGCCACGCCCGAGGAGGCGATCGCGGCCGGCGCCGACCTGCTCGTGATCGGGCGCCCGATCACCCGCGCCGCCGACCCCGGCGCGGCGGCGGCCAAGATCGCGGCCGCCCTGCGGCGCGTCGAGGCGCCCTCGGCCTGAGCGGGCGGCGCGCACCGGCCGCCCCGCGCGGACGTCCGGGGCGGCCCGGTCGGCGCGGCCGGCGGCCGACCGGGTGGCCGGGCGCCGGCCGCGCCCCCGGCGGCGGGGACACGCCGGGGGCCGCCTGCGTGTGACCGATTGCGGCCAACTGACCGTGTGCGATTGGGCACGGCCGAAACCCGGTTCGGGCACCCGGCCCTGACCTGCGGGGGCCGCCGGAGCGTCGCCGGACGAGTACGCTGGGCGGTCGATCCAACCGGGCCAAAAGTCCCGAATTCGGCGGCGCTGAGCAATCGTTCCATTACCTAGAGTAATTACTTTGATGAAATGGCGCTTGAAAGGCCACTTTGCGTTGCCGAACGGGGTCGGAACCTACTAACTTGCGCAGGCGTCCGCCCTCTACAAACGAGAGAAAACCGAGGTGACCCGGCGTGGCCCTTCCTCCCCTCACACCCGAACAGCGCGCCGCGGCTCTGGAGAAAGCCGCGAAGGCCAGAAAAGAGCGCGCGGAAGTCAAGAACCGTCTGAAGCACGGCGGCGTCTCGCTGTCGGAGGTTCTGGCCGACGGCCAGACCGACGACGTCATCGGCAAGATGAAGGTCTCGGCTCTCCTGGAATCCCTGCCCGGTGTCGGCAAAGTCCGCGCCAAGCAGATCATGGAGCGGCTGAACATTGCCGAGTCGCGCCGTGTCCGCGGGCTGGGCGCCAACCAGCGCGCGGCTCTGGAGCGTGAATTCGGCGGAGCCGAGTAGCGTTCAAAGGCGGATGTGCCGTTTTTCACGGCGACTTCCGGCCGTCCCCCGGGCGGCCGGGTGAGTGCGACCGCCGATGCCGTGTCGCCGCAGCCCCGCGGTGGCGGTGTCGGCGGTGTGTCGAACACCGGGCGGTACCGGACTCGGACAGCCCCCACCTGCGCTGACGCGGCAGGCCGCGTGGCCATGCGGCGCCGCGGGAGCGCTCTCGGAGACTCCGGACCGGTCGGCGGGTGGGCTCCGCGCCACCCCCGGGCGAACGCCCGCCGCGTTCGGTAGGACGGCCCCTCAGCCGCTCCCCGACACCCCGGACCGCCATTCGGCACCGCACGCCAAGGCACGACCTGCGCCGCGGCCGTGCCCCTGCCGCGCCCCTTCGGGGGCGTGCGCACGGGGCGCGCCGCGGCGCAGTGGTATAACAGACCAACCGGCGCCGCCGCCGGCCCCGCCCGGCCGCGGCCGCGCGACCCGGTGCCGCCCGCCCGCGTGCGGCACCCGCCGGCCACCGCGCCGCGCCTTCCACACCCGCCCTCGGCCCCTTCGAGAGTTTGATTCGCCCGTGCCCAACGACTTCGCCGAGTCGGCACCGCCCGCACCCGGCACACCGCGCACCGGCCCGGCCCGCCGCCTGACCGTGCTCTCCGGGCCCTCGGGGGTCGGCAAGAGCACCGTCGTGCGCGAGATCCGCGCCCACCACCCCGAGGTGTGGCTGTCGGTGTCGGCCACCACCCGCGCGCCCCGCCCCGGCGAGACCGACGGCGTGGAGTACCACTTCACCGACGACGCCGGGTTCGACCGCATGGTCGCCGAGGGCGAACTGCTGGAGTGGGCGGAGTTCGCCGGCAACCGCTACGGCACCCCGCGCCGCCCCGTCGAGGAGCGGCTGCGCCGGGGGGAGCCGGTGCTGCTGGAGATCGACCTGCAGGGCGCCCGCCAGGTGCGCGCCACCATGCCCGAGGCGCTGCAGGTCTTCCTGGCGCCCCCGACGTGGGAGGAGCTGGTGCGCCGGCTCACCGGGCGCGGCACCGAGCCGCCCGAGGTGATCCAGCGCCGCCTGGACGCCGCCCGGGTCGAACTCGCCGCCGAGAAGGAGTTCGACGTCACCCTCGTCAACACGTCGGTGAGCGAGGTCCGCGACGAGCTGCTAGCGTTGATCCTTGAGCCGCAGGTGTGATAACCGCGGCACAGCACCGGCGGATCCGCCGAGTCCACCGACTATCCTGGCGTGAGTCCGTTTCCGCAGGTCCCCTACGGGGCCTTTGACACCAATCCAGGGGGACGCACGTGGCAGGCACCGAGCCCGTCGCCGAAGGCATCACCAACCCGCCCATCGACGATCTCCTGGAGACCGTCGACAGCAAGTACAGCCTGGTCACCATGGCCTCCAAGCGGGCCCGCCAGATCAACGCCTACTACGCCCAGCTGGGCGAGGGCCTGCTGGAGTACGTCGGCCCGCTGGTCGAGACCCAGGTCCAGGAGAAGGCGCTGTCCATCGCCCTGCGCGAGATCAATGGCGGCCTGCTGACCGCCGAGCCCTACGAGGGCGCCTGATCCGCACGCCGCCGCACCCGGGGGCCGGTCCGCGCCCGCGCGGTGGCGTCTGCTGAGATCGTGTCGTGAACACCGAGCACCGTCCCGAGATCGTCCTGGGGGTGGGAGCCGGCATCGCCGCCTACAAGGTGTGCGAGCTGCTCCGCCGCCTCACCGAGTCCGGGCACAGCGTCACCGTCGTCCCCACCGCCGACGCGCTGCGGTTCGTGGGTGAGCCCACCTGGGCCGCGCTCTCGGGCCGGCCCGTGGCCACCGGGGTGTGGGAGTCCGTCCACGAGGTCCCGCACGTGCGCATCGGACGCGCGGCCGACCTCGTGTTCGTGGCCCCCGCGACCGCCGACCTGCTGGCCAAGGCCGCGCACGGCATCGCCGACGACCTGCTCACGAACACCCTGCTGACGGCGCGCTGCCCGGTCGTGTTCGCCCCCGCCATGCACACCGAGATGTGGGAGCACCCGGCCACCCGCGCCAACGTGGCCGCGCTGCGGGCCCGCGGCGCGGTGGTGCTGGAGCCCGCCGTGGGCCGCCTCACCGGCGCCGACACCGGCAAGGGCCGGCTGCCCGAGCCCGCCGACCTGTTCGCCGCCGCCCGGCGGGTCCTGGCGCGCGGCGCGCTGCCGGTCGACCTGGCCGGGCGGCGGGTGCTGGTCACCGCCGGGGGCACCCGCGAGCCGCTGGACCCCGTCCGCTACCTGGGCAACCGTTCCTCGGGGCGGCAGGGCTACGCGCTGGCCGCCACCGCTCTGGCGCGCGGTGCGCGGGTGAGCCTCATCGCGGCCAACGTCGACCTGCCCGACCCGGCCGGCGCCGACATCACCCGCGTGGGCACCGCGCGCGAACTGCGCGAGGCGGTGCTGGCGCACCGGGAGCGGGCCGACGCGGTGGTGATGACCGCCGCCGTGGCCGACTTCCGGCCGGCCGAGGTCGCCGAGGGCAAGATCAAGAAGGGCGAGGGCGGCCCGCCCGTCCTCGAACTGGTCGAGAACCCCGACATCCTGCTGGAGCTGTCGCGGGAGCGCCCGCGCCCCGGGCAGGTGGTCGTGGGCTTCGCCGCCGAGACCGACCACGTGCTGGAGCACGGCCGGGCCAAACTGGAGCGCAAGGGCTGCGACCTGCTCGTGGTCAACCAGGTCGGCGCCGGGCGGGCGTTCGGCACCGAGGACAACCAGGCGGTCGTGCTGGGCGCGGACGGCTCGGCCACCGAGATCCCGCACGGGCCCAAGGAGAACCTGGCCGACCGGGTGTGGGACCTGGTGGCCGCCCGGCTGGCGCCCGGCGGAGAGCCGTCCTGACGGCGCCGCGAGGCGGGGACCGGGCGGCGGGGCCGCCGGGCCCCGCCGAGGCGCCCGGCGCGCGGGCACTCCGGGCGCTTCGGGCGGTGCGCCCTGTTGCGCGTGCAGCGTCCGGTTTCGCTGTACGCTACGGGAAACCCCAGCACAACGGCATGATCACCGCGCATCCGGAAATTCGACTGTGCCGTGCGTCACACCGGCTGGGGAACCGTCTGAAAAGGGCTTCCGCGGCCGCGCGCGGAGGCGCCCCACCCGCGGGAAGGCGGCGTACCTGACCTATCCGGGCCGGTCGCCCGAGCGTTCCGGACAACGTCCCACTACAGTGGACGAAAGAAAACCAACCGCGTCGGTCGGTTTCGTCGTGGCCCCCTTGTTCCGCGGCGGGAGCCGAGCCGAGCCGACAACTGTCAGCCAGCAGCCGCTGCAAGGAGTCACTCAACGTGTCCCGTCGCCTTTTCACCTCCGAGTCGGTCACCGAAGGCCACCCCGACAAGATGGCCGACCAGATCAGTGACGCGATCCTCGACGCGATGCTCCAGGACGACCCCGCCAGCCGGGTCGCCGTAGAGACCCTGATCACCACCGGACAGGTACACGTGGCCGGTGAGGTCACCACCAAGACCTACGTCGACATCCCCGCCATCGTGCGGCAGAAGATCCTGGAAATCGGCTACGACTCCTCCGCCAAGGGCTTCGACGGCCAGTCCTGCGGGGTCTCGGTCTCGATCGACGCGCAGTCCCCCGACATCGCCCAGGGCGTCGACACCGCCTACGAGGCCCGGGTCGAGAAGGGCGCCGACGCCCTCGACCTGCAGGGCGCGGGCGACCAGGGCCTGATGTTCGGCTACGCCAACCGCGAGACCCCCGAGCTGATGCCGCTGCCGATCAAGCTGGCCCACGCGCTGTCGCAGCGGCTCGCCGCGGTCCGCCACGACGGCACCGTGCCCTACCTGCGCCCCGACGGCAAGACCCAGGTCACCGTCGAGTACGAGGGCCTCCAGCCGGTGCGCCTGGACACCGTGGTGGTCTCCAGCCAGCACGCTCCCGACATCGACATGGAGGAGCTGCTGACCCCCGACATCAAGGAGCACGTGATCGCCCCGGTGGTGGCGAGCTACGGGCTTGAGGCCGACAACTACCGGCTGCTGGTCAACCCCACCGGCCGCTTCGAGATCGGCGGCCCGATGGGCGACGCCGGGCTCACCGGCCGCAAGATCATCGTCGACACCTACGGCGGCTACGCCCGCCACGGCGGCGGCGCCTTCTCGGGCAAGGACCCGTCCAAGGTCGACCGCTCGGCCGCCTACGCCACGCGCTGGGTCGCCAAGAACATCGTCGCCGCCGGCCTGGCCGACCGCGCCGAGGTCCAGGTGGCCTACGCGATCGGCAAGGCGCACCCGGTGGGCATCTTCATCGAGACCTTCGGCACCGAGCAGGTGGCCCCCGACGTCATCGAGAAGGCCGTGAAGGAGGTATTCGACCTCCGCCCCGCGGCGATCGTCCGCGACCTGGACCTGCTGCGCCCGATCTACTCCAACACGGCCGCCTACGGCCACTTCGGCCGCGAGCACGCCGACTTCACCTGGGAGCAGACCGACCGCGCCGCCGCCCTGAAGTCCGCCGTGGGCGCCTGACCCGCCACCCCACCCCGTCCCCGCAGCGACCGCCGTCCGGCCGCGCCCCGCCCCGGGGCGCGGCCGGACGCGTGTGTGCGGGCGGGTTCCCTCCGTAGCGCTCGCGTGGCATCATGTCGCCGGTCGGCTGTATGCGGTATGCGAACCTGTGTGCGGTGAGGGGGCCGGATGTCCGCGTTGAGCGTGCTGGACCGGGAGAGGTCGGTGGCCTCCTGGACCTACAACCGGTGGCTGATCCCGCCCGCCGCGCTGGCGGTGCACCTGTCCATCGGGCAGGCCTATGCCACCAGCGTGTACAAGAACTCCCTGGTCGAGCACTTCGACACCGGGCAGACCCAGATCGGGATCATCTTCTCCATCGCCATCGTGATGCTGGGGCTCTCGGCGGCGGTGGGCGGCACCTGGGTCGAGCGGGCCGGGCCGCGCAAGGCGATGCTGGTGTCCGCGCTGTTCTGGAGCGGCGGGTTCCTCGTGGGCGCGCTGGGCATCGCCCTGGGCTGGCTGTGGCTGCTCTACGCCGGCTACGGCGTGCTCGGCGGGATCGGCCTGGGCATCGGCTACATCTCGCCCGTCTCGACGCTGATGAAGTGGTTCCCCGACCGCCCCGGGCTTGCCACCGGCATGGCGATCATGGGCTTCGGCGGCGGCGCGCTGGTGGCGACCCCGGTCTCCAACCAGCTCATGGCCTTCTACGACCCCTCCTACGACGCCTCGGCCGCCGGGTCGGTGGCCTCCGGTGGGGCGGTCGTGGGGCTGTTCGCCACCCTGGGCCTGGCCTACCTGGTGCTGATGACGATGGGCGTCCTGCTGATCCGGGTCCCGCCCGAGGGGTGGCGGCCCGCCGGGTACGACCCCGGCACCGCCCACGCCGGCGCCCGCATGATGACCGCGCGCGGCGTCTCGGCCGCCAACGCGGTGCGCACGCCCCAGTTCTGGCTGCTGTGGGTGGTGCTGTTCACCAACGTCACCGCCGGGATCGGCATCCTGGAGCACGCCAGCCCGCTCATCCAGGACTTCTTCCGCGACGGCGGCGGCGCCAGCGCCGTCACCGCCGCCGCGGCGGGCGGGTTCGTCGGGATGCTGTCGCTGTTCAACATGGGCGGCCGGTTCGTCTGGTCCTCGACCTCCGACCTGGTGGGCCGCAAACCGATCTACATGTTCTACCTGGGCGCGGGCGCCGTGCTCTACCTGCTCATGGCCACGGTCGGCGGCACCTCCACGGTGGTGTTCGCCGCCACGGCGGGGATCATCATCTCCTTCTACGGCGGTGGATTCGCCACCGTGCCCGCCTACCTGCGCGACCTGTTCGGCACCTACCAGGTCGGCGCGATCCACGGGCGGCTGCTCACCGCGTGGTCGGCCGCCGGGATCGCCGGGCCGCTGATCATCAACGCCTTCCTCGACGCCCAGGGCGAACCCGGCACGCTCACCCAGTCGGCCTACCAGGCGCCGCTGCTCACCATGGTCGGCCTGCTGGTCGTGGGGTTCGCCGCCAACCTGCTGATCCGGCCGGTGGCCGAGCGCTTCCAGGAGCCCGCCGCGGCTGAGCCCGCCGCGCGACCCGCCCCCGGCGGGCCCGCCGAGGGCGCCCGCGCGCCGGACGCCGCCGCCCCGTCGGTGCCCCGGGGCGGCGGCGCGTGGCTGGTGGTCTCCTGGGCGGTGGTGGCCGTGCTGCTGGGCTACGCCGTCGTCCGCGTCACCGCGACGGCCGCCCAGCTGTTCACCGGGTAGGCGGGCGCGGTCAGCGGTGGCCGGGCACCGCGTCGGCCGCCGGGGAGGCGTCGGGGCCGGCGCCGGGCCGAGGGCCGGTCTCCGCCCGCGCGGCGGCGCGCGCCGGCTTCTCCGGGATCCGGGCCAGCACCCACTTCTGCGCGGCCTCCAGGGGCCCGTTGCCGAACCGGCGCAGCCACAGGGTGGCGGCGGTCAGCAGCACCAGGCAGATGGCCGCCCACAGGCCCATCACCCACCAGGGGCCGGTGTGCTCCAGCCGGGCCGCCAGGCCCAGGCCGATCCCGTAGCAGGCCAGCATCGCCAGCACGTTCTGCAGCACGTAGCCCGACAGCGCGGTGCGGCCCAGCGAGGAGAACGCCGTGACCAGCACGCCCGGGGCCCGCCGCCGCGCCGACACCGCGTCCATGATCCTCCCGACCAGCCCGATGATCCCCAGCGCCACGATGGGCGCGGCGATGTAGCGGTCGACGAGGAAGAGGCTGCCTCCGGCGACCGTGGTGGCCAGGTTCAGCGGCACGCCCGCGCCCAGGCCCCACAGCAGCAGCCGGGTGCGGATCGCCCGGCCCGCGGCGTCGGGGGAGAACGCCCCGGCGCGGAACAGCCGCACCCCCAGCAGGAACAGGAAGACCAGCAGGGCGAACGACAGCACCGGCTCGATGCGCAGCATGCCGGCGTTCTCCAGCCGGAACGCGACCTGCTCCAGGTAGCCGCCCTCGGCGTAGAGGCGGACGACCTCGGCGCCCGCGCCGGTGTCGACCTGCTGCTCGGGCGGCACCAGCCGCTCCAGGGCCACCAGCGCGGCGGTGAGCAGCGCCATCAGCAGCACGTGCGCCCCCGCGCTCACCCACAGCGCCACCCGCTGGGCGCGCCGCGAGCGCGTCAGCAGCCAGGCCACCAGCAGCGCGGTGACGGCGTAGCCCATCAGCACGTCCCAGGCGAAGACCAGCACGAAGTGCAGCGTGCCCTCGGCGAACAGCAGCAGCGCCCGCCACTTGTAGCGGCCCGGCCAGCGGTTGCCCCGCCTGGCGGCCGAGCGGAACTGGATCGCCAGGCCCGCGCCGAAGAGCAGGGTGAGCAGGGCGAGGAACTTGCCGTTGGCGGCGAACCGCATCGCCGCCTCCAACGCGGCGCCCACCGTGGCGCCGGTGTCCTCCACCGCGCTCTCGGGCGCGCCGCCGCTGGTGCTCGACAGCACCGCCCACTCGCCGCCGGGCGAGGCGAAGATCCAGATGTTGGTGGCCAGGGTGCCGAGGATCGCCACCCCGCGCAGGACGTCCAGCAGCGGCAGCCGCCCTCCGCCGCGGGAACCCGCGGGTGCGGCTCCGGCTCGGTCGGCGGTCGTTTCCATGATCGTTGAGCCCCCGTTCAGACGGTCACCGACCGGGCACGCACGGTGCGCCCCCGGTCCTGGGACCAGGCTCCCCCGACCGCCGGGTACCGCGCGTCCTGCGCGCTGCCGAATTGGGGTGCTGCTTAAGTTGTACGAGGTGAGTACGACCCCGCCCCGCTACAGGCGCACGGTGGTGCTGCGCACGATCTCGAAGACCGGGTGGGTGGCGGCCTCGCGCGCGAAGTCGTCGTCGGGGGAGTCGGGGGCCGCGGTGAACTGCCCGGACACCATCACCGCGCGGGCGTGGTCGAGGTACTCCCGCAGGACGGGCGCGGCGCGCTCGGGTCCGACCTCGACCACGCTGACCAGTTCGATCCAGCCGCCGTGGCGCAGGGTGCCGAAGCCGTCCTTGCGCAGGTTGCGCACCCAGCCGGTCTCGCCGTAGGCGCCGACGAGGAACCGGCCCTGGGTGTTCTCGACCAGGCTGACGGGCGTGGTGCGCAGGAACCCGGACTTGGCGCCGCGGGTGGTCAGCAGCCGAAGGTCGGAGGGGGCGAGCCCGAAACTGATGAACCCCCCGATCACGGCGTTGGCTGTGCGCCTCACCCGGGTACGGCGGAATCGCCCGGCGTCGTTGCCCATCGACCTCTCCCTTACTCGGCTCCCCCCATTGTGCGGGTTTTCGCCCGTTGCCCGCACCTCGCAGCGCTAGCGGAACGCGGATACGCCCGTCACGGCCTGCCCGATGCTCAGCGCGTGGATCTCCTCGGTGCCCTCGTAGGTGGCGACCGTCTCCAGATTCACCATGTGCCGCATGACCGGGTACTCCAGGGTGATGCCGTTGGCGCCGTGCAGCGACCGCGCGGCCCGCGCCACCCGCTGGGCGGCGGCCACGTTGCCGAACTTGCCGAGGCTGACGTGGTTGTGGTGGCAGGCGCCCGCGTCCTTGAGCCGGCCGATCCGCAGCGCGGTGAGACCGGCCTGGTTGACGTCGAGCACCATCTCGGCGAGCTTGCGCTGGGTGAGCTGGAACCCGGCGATGGGGCCGCCGAACTGCTCGCGGGTGGCCGCGTACTCCAGCGCGGCGGCGT
The DNA here is from genome assembly GCF_013410565.1 of Streptomonospora nanhaiensis. NCBI lineage: Bacteria > Bacillati > Actinomycetota > Actinomycetes > Streptosporangiales > Nocardiopsidaceae > Streptomonospora > Streptomonospora nanhaiensis. The sequence goes on along the minus strand of NZ_JACCFO010000001.1, from coordinate 1,320,391 downwards.
AGCAGGCGCGCGCGGCGCCCACCACGCCCCACACGATCCCGTAGCGGGCCTCGTTGAGGCAGGACAGCGGCGAGCCCAGGCCCGCCGACCCCGGCAGCAGCGCGTCGCCGGGCAGCCGCACGCCCTCCAGCACCAGTTCGGAGGTGATCGAGGCGCGCAGCGACAGCTTGCGGTGGATCGTGTTGGCCTGGAACCCGGGGGTGTCGGTGGGCACCAGGAACCCGCGGATGCCGTCGTCGGTGGCCGCCCACACCACGGCCACGTCGGCGACCGAGCCGTTGGTGATCCACATCTTGGTGCCGTCCAGGACCCAGTCGGCGCCGTCGCGGCGGGCCCGGGTGCGCATCGAGCCGGGGTCGCTGCCGGAGTCGGGCTCGGTCAGCCCGAAGCAGCCGATGGCCTCGCCGGCGGCCATGCGCGGCAGCCAGGCCGTCTTCTGCTCCTCGGAGCCGAACTTGTGGATCGCGGCCATGGCCAGCGACCCCTGCACCGAGACGAAGCTGCGCAGCCCGGAGTCCACCGCCTCCAGTTCGCGGCAGGCCAGGCCGTAGGCCACCGCGCTCGCGCCCGCGCAGCCGTAGCCCTCCAGGTGCATGCCGAACACGCCGAGGTCGCCGAACGCCTTGGCCAGGCCGCGCGGGTCGGGCAGGGTGCCGGCCTCGAACCACTCGGCGACGTGCGGCAGCAGTTCGCGGGTGGCGTAGTCGCGCACGGTGTCGCGGATGTCGCGCTCCTCCTCGGCGAGCGTGGAGTCCAGGGCGAGGAAGTCGTGCGGGTCGGGCGCTGCGGGGCGGTGCGGGGCGGTCATGGCGCGGTCCCTTCTGCTGCGGCGGTGTCGGGTGCGGGTGGCGCGGGGTGGTGCGGGCGGGCGCTGGGCGCCGGGCCGGGGGTCAGCCGGCGGGCGGGCCCGGCCGGGGCGCCGGGCCGGGCCGTGGGGGCGGGGCGGCCTGGTGGACCGCTCCGCGCGCGATGAGGGCGGCGACGCGCTCGGGCGCCAGCCCGGCCTCGGCCAGCACCCGCGCGGAGTGCTCGCCCAGCAGCGGCGGCGGGGCGGCGGGGGCGCGCCGGCCCGCCGCCGGCGCGGAGTCCAGCCGGAACCCGGCGCGGACCAGCTCCAGCGGTCCGGCGGCGGGGTGGTGGGCCGCGAGCAGCACGTCGTCGCCGGCGGCCTGGGCGGTGCGCACGGCGTCGAGCACGCCGCGCACCCGGCCGACCGGCACACCGGCGTCCAGCAGGTCGCGCACCCACTCCGCCGCCGGACGGGCGCGCAGCGCGGCGGAGATCTCGGCGACCAGTTCGGCGCGGTGGGCCACGCGCAGCGGGTTGGTGGCGTAGCGGGGGTCGTCGGCGAGGTCGGGGCGCCTGAGCACCGCGCACAGCCGCTGGAACAGGGAGTCGTTGCCGGCCGCCACGACGATCTCGGAGTCGGCCGTGGGGAACGCCTGGTAGGGCACGATCGAGCCGTGGGTGTTGCCCACCCGCTCGGGCTCGGCACCGGTGACCAGCGCCTGCTGGGTGACGTTGGCCAGCCCGGAGAGGGCGGAGTTGACCAGCGAGACGGACACGTGCTCGCCCCGCCCGTCGGCGCGCGCCCGCACCAGCGCGCCCAGGACAGCCACGGCCGCGTTCAGGCCGGTGAGCACGTCGGTGATGGCCACGCCCGCCTTGGTCGGCGGTCCGTCGGGGGAGCCGGTGGCGGCCATGAACCCGCTCTCGGCCTGCACGATGAGGTCGAACCCCGGGCGGCCGGGCGGGTCGTGCTCGGGGCCGAACCCGCTGATGGAGCAGTAGACCACGGCGGGGTTGCGCGCCCGCACCGAGGCGTAGCCCAGCCCGAGGCGGTCGGCCACGCCGGGGCGGAAGTTCTGCACCACGACGTCGGCGGCGGCGCAGATGTCCTGGACGGCGGCCAGGCCGTCGGGGTCCTTGAGGTCGACCGCCAGGCTGCGCTTGTTGCGGTTGACCGCCAGGAAGTAGCTCGCCTCGCCGCCCGCCCAGGGCGGCCCCCACGCGCGGGTGTCGTCGCCGCGCCCGGGGTGCTCGATCTTGACCACGTCGGCGCCCAGGTCGGCCAGCAGCATGGTGGCGTAGGGGCCGGCCAGGACCCGCGAGAGGTCGGCCACCCGCACTCCGGCCAGCGGCCGGCCGGGCGGTGCGGCGCCGTCCGCGCCGCCGGGGGAGGGGGCGGGGGCCGCGCCCGCCCCGGTGCCCGCCGTCTCGTCCGTCATGTCCTCCGCGCTCCCTTCGCCGCTGCCCTCGGGCGGCCGCGTGGCGGGCCGCCCGCCTCCCGCGCCGGCGCCGTGCTCACCCGCGCGCCGGGCCCGTGCGGCGCGGTGCGGCGGGTTCGGCGGCCTCGGCCGCGCGTGCCGCCCGCACCTGGTGGAACGTCTCCAGGCAGCGGCGCAGCGCCGTGGTGAGCGCGCCCCCGGACTGGCCCGCGTAGCGGCGCTGGACGCGCTCGGCGATCTCGGTGATGTCCTCGGTGACCGACAGGCCCTCGACGAGCGCGCGGAAGAACTCCTTGGCGAGGTCGGTGAGCAGCGTGGTGTCGGCGGCGACGATCCGGCCGTCGGCCAGGTTCACGGCGAGGACCACGCCCAGGCGCTCGTACTGCGAGTGGCTCGCCACGGCGTCGGGCAGGCGGGCGTAGCCCGAGACGAGGACGACGTCGGGGTCCTCCAGCAGCGGGCGGATCCGCTCGGGTGCGGGCACGGTGCTCCCTCCGTTGGGCACGCGGAAACTCCGGGGGTGCTGGAGTCTCACGCCTGGCGGGGCGACCGGGGGACGCCGGGCGCCCTCAGCGGGAGGGCAGACGGCACTCAGTATCGCCGAACCCCGCCGCCGCCTGTCAACAACCGGCGACGGCCCTGTCGGCGCCGCGGCGGCCCGGGAACCGGGTTGCGGCCGCCGCGGGGCCGTGGGCTATAGTCGGGGGCAGGTCATGAGTGCCAGCGTCAAGCCCCGGCTAGCTGGCCGGCAACCCTCCTTCCGCGGTGGGGTGCCCCGGGTGAGGACCAGGTCAGGACACGACCATCTCGACCGTGTCAGGCAAGCGCGGACCCCCGAGGTTCCACGCGCGCGGCCACCGCGACGGCAGCGGGGCGGCGCGTACTCCAGGGGTCCCTGACGGCCCCTGGAGGTGCCACTGTGACTACCACTGCCGCCGCTCCCGCCCGCCCCGGCGCCGCGCAGCCCGCGCCGTTTGCTCCGGCGGCCCACGAACCGCCCGCCGCGCCCGCCGGCTCCTGTGCGGTGCCCGCCGTGGTCGGCGCCGGCGCCCGCGTCGAACTGGCCACCGGAGGGCACGCCGAGTACGCCAACCTCGACCACGCCGCCAGCGCGCCGTGCCTGGCCGCGGTGAGCGACGCCGTCGCCGCCGCGCTGCCCACCTACGCCAGCGTGCACCGGGGCGCCGGACTGCACTCCCAGGTCACCACCCGCGCCTACGAGGCCGCGCGCGCCTCGGTCGCCCGCTTCGTCGGCGCGCGCGGCAGCGACGCCGTCGTGTTCGTGCGCGGCACCACCGACGCGCTCAACCTGCTCGCCCGCGCCCTGCCCGAAGGCTGCGCGGTGGTGGTCTTCGCCGCCGAGCACCACGCCTCCCTGCTGCCCTGGCAGCACCGGGGCAGCCGCGCCGGGTCGGTCGCCCGGCTGCCGCTGCCGCCCACTCCCCAGGCCGCTGCCGCGGCCGCCCGCGCCGCGCTGCGCGCGGCGCCCGAGGGCCCGCGCCTGCTGTGCGTGACGGCCGCCTCCAACGTCACCGGCGAGGTGTGGCCCGTGGCCGAACTCGCCGAGGTCGCACACGAGGAGGGCGCCCGCCTCTGCGTGGACGCCGCGCAGCTGGTGCCGCACCAGGCGTTCAGCCTCAGCCGCTCCGGCGCCGACTACGTCGCCTTCTCCGCGCACAAGCTCTACGCGCCCTTCGGCGCCGGCGTGCTCGCCGGGCGCACCGACTGGCTGCGCGCCGCCGCGCCCTACCTCGCCGGGGGCGGCGCCACGGCCGCCGTCACCGACACCGACGTGCGCTGGAACGACCTGCCCGCGCGGCACGAGGCGGGCAGCCCCAACGTGCTGGGCGCGGTGGCGCTGGCGGCCGCCTGCGACACCCTGGCCGCCGCCGGGCAGGACCGGCTGCACGCGCGCGAGCAGGAGCTGCTGCGCCGGCTGCGCACCGGCCTGGCCGCCGTCCCCGGCGTCACGGAGCTGCGCCTGTGGGCCGCCGACCATCCGCGCGTGGGCATCTCCTCGTTCGTGGTGGACTCCCTGCCCGCCGACGTCGTGGCCGCCGCGCTGTCGGCCGAGTACGGCATCGGCGTGCGCGACGGCCTCTTCTGCGCCCACCCGCTGACCCGCCACCTGCTGCCCGAGGGCCACGGCAGCGCGGTGCGCGCCAGCATCGGCCTGGGCACCACCGCCGAGCACGTCGACCGGCTGGTGCGGGCCGTGGGCGAGCTCGCCCGGCGCGGGCCGCGCCTGCGCTACCGCCCGGACGAGTCCATCGGCCACCTCGTCCCCGAGGTCCCCGGGCCGCGCTGACCGGCCCCGCGGCGGCCGCGCCGACCGGGGCCGACCGGCGGAAGAACGCGTGAGTTTCTCCCCGGGTGAATGACGTACCTCACACCAGGTACCATCGGGCGCTAACGAAGTGCGGTGGGTCACCGCCCCGGAGCAACCCTCCGGCGCGCGGGCGGCCCTCGGCACCGGCCGACGGCTCGGGGGGCGCGATCGTGACCGACGACGGGCGTGCAGTCCACATCGACGACGACCAGGCCGTGGCCGCGATCCCCGATCCGCGCGTCGTGCACATCAGCGAGCGCCTGGCGCGCGGCCCGGGCCCCGCCGCGCCGGCCCGCCCGGCGCCGCCGCCCCGCGGCCACGCCCTTGGCGCCGACCGCCTCCGCACGGCCCGGCGCGGCTTCCTGCGGCGCGCCGTGGGCTACCTCGCCGCCGACGCCGGGGTGCGCCAGTTCGTGGACCTCGGCTCGCGGCTGCCGGCGGGCGAGGGCATCGGCCGCGCCGCCGCCGAGTACGCGCCCGGCTCCCGCGTCGTCTACGTCCACGCCGAGCCCACCGCCGCGCTGCCCGGCGGTTCGGGACCGGGCGAGAACGGCGCGGCCGTCCTGGCCGTGGAGCGCATCGACCCCGACCGCCTGCTGTCCGCCCTCAGCGGGCGCGGCCTCATCGACCTCGCCGAGCCGGTGGGGGTGCTGCTGACCGACGCCACCGCGCCGAGCCGCCACGGCGTCCTGGCCCACGACCTGGTCCGCGCGCTGCACGCCGCGCTGGCCCCGGGGGCGCACATCGCCATCGCTCAGCCCGCCTCCGACGCCCGCGACCCGCACTGCCGCGAGGTCGCGGCGGCGGTGTTCGAGCCCTTCACGCTGATCGAGCCGGGACTGGCCGACATGGCGTGGTGGCCCTACCCCGACGAGGAGGTCAGCGCCGAGCCCACCGGCGTCCTCGCCGGAGTGGGCCGCCGCGACTGATCCGGCGCCGCCGCGCGCGGCGCCCACGGCAACCGGGCGGCGGGCGGGCCGCCCACGACCACGGGCGGGAGGACGCCATGGCCGCAACCGCCGGGCCCCGCTGGGGCGCGGAGATCGCCGACCAGTTGGAGTTCCACTGGGACACCACCATGTGGCCGCGGCTGCGCGGACTGGACGACGACGAGTACTTCTGGGAGCCGGTGGAGGGCTGCTGGTCGGTGCGGCCCCGCCCCGACGGCACGTTCGTCCCCGACCACGCCTACCCCGCGCCCGACCCGCCGCCGGTCACCACCATCGCCTGGCGGCTCAGCCACGTCGTGGTGACGGTGCTGGAGTTGCGCCTGGACCACCACTTCGGCGAGCGCCGCCGCACCCTCGCCGACGCCCGCTGGCCGGGCGGCGCCGCCGAGGCCCTGGACCGGCTGCGCACCGCCTACGGGCGCTGGATCACCGGGCTGCGCGGCCTCACCGACGCCGACTTCGCCGCGCCGGTGGGGGCCGCCGAGCCCGAGCAGTGGGCGGAGTTCCCGTTCGTCACGCTGGCCCTGCACGTCAACCGCGAGGTCATCCACCACCACGCCGAGATCGCCCTGCTCCGCGACCTCTACCGCGCCCGCCCGGGCGCCCACTGCGACGCGCTGTAAGGCGCGCGGGCTCAGCGGCCGGGCTCGCCGCCGAGGACGTGGTCCTCCCAGTCGTCGCAGTCGGCGAGCAGCCAGTGCGGCACCAGCCGGTAGGGGAAGGGCGCGTCGGTCTGGAACAGTTCCCGGCCGAACGCCTGATTCGCGGTGCGGTACTGGTCTCCGTCCAGCCGCAGTTCCATGATCCCGATCTCTTCGAGGTTGGGATCGATGATCCAGTAGGACTCGATGCCGAACTTGGCGTACTCCGCGCGCTTGGTGTGATGGTCGGTGAACACGGTCGACCTTGAGACGATCTCCACGGCCAGCAGCGGCGGCCGGGTGAGGTGGGCGGCCGAACGGTCGGCGCGCGGAATGACGCACAGGTCGGGGATCCGGTGATGCGTCCGATCAGCGTTGAAATTGATCCCGGCGGCTGCGGAGACGTTGTGCCCTCGCGGCGTCTGCGGGTGCAGTACCAGAAGAAGCCGGTCGGCGATGACGGTGTGAGGGTAGAGGGGCGCGGGGGTCACTTCAAGCCGCCCGTCGACCAGTTCGTACCGCCTGCCGTCGTCTGGCATCTGTTCCAGGTCGTCGACGGTCAACGGCCGCGACTGCGGTGCTGACTTCCGCATGCTCATAGCCGTCATCATGCCTCCTTACTCGCATGGGGACCAGTATCCGAACGCGCGGCCCGCCGTGTGCGGAAACGGCGAAACCCGCGCCGGCCCCGGCGCGGCGCCGCCCGCGTCCCGCGCCTCCTACACGACCTCCAGCGGGTCCACGCGGACCTGGGCGGCGTGCTCCTCCTTGCGGGCGCTGCGGGCCGACGCGGCCGCCTTCAGGGCGGCGGCGAGCCGGCCGATGTCGGCGCGCGGCACGCGCAGCAGCGCCCGCTCCGAGGCGGCCTCGGAGCCGGAGCCGCCCGCGTTCACCGGCACCGGCCCCAGGACCTGCGCCGACTCCGGCAGCCGCACACCCTCCAGCAGTTCGCGCACGTGCGCGGCCTCACCCGTCACCGACGCCATCGCCACCGCCGGGGGGAACCCCAGCTCGCGGCGCTCGGTCAGCTCCCGCTCCGCGAACCCGCCGGGATCCCAGCGCACCAGGGCCTGCACGGCGGGCAGGCCGGCCTCGGCCACCACCACGACCTGGCCGCCCTCGCCCGCCGGGCGCACCAGCGCGGCGGCGTTGCACCACCGGCGCAGCGCCTCCTCGGCCGCGCGCAGGTCGGCGCGGCCCAGCAGTGCCCAGCCGTCCAGCAGCACCGCCGCCGCGTAGCCGCCGCGCGCGGCGGGCTCGGCCCCCGGGGTGGCCACCACCAGCGCGGGGCGCTCGGAGACCTCGGTCAGCACGTCGTCGCGGCCCGAGGTGCGCACGGTCAGCGACGGGAACGCCCGGCCCAGCTCCTCGGCGGTGCGCCGCGCGCCCACCACCCCGGCGCGCAGCCGGGTGCCGCCGCAGTCGGCGCACCGCCACTCGCCCGCGATGCGGCCGCACCAGCGGCAGTAGGGCATGGCGTGGGCGCCGCGCAGCGCCAGCGGCCCCTGGCAGGCGCCGCACCGGGCGGGCGCGCGGCAGGAGGCGCAGGCCAGGGAGGACAGGTAGCCGCGCCGGGGCACCTGGACGAGCACCGGTCCCGTGCGGGCGGCCTCGCGGGCCACGCGCAGCGCCAGGTGGGGGATGCGGGCGGTGCGGGCGGCCTCGTCGCGCGCCAGTTCGCTGTCGTCGCCGGTGGCGCGCACGCGGGGTGCCCGCTCGCGCAGCAGGGCGCGGTCGGCGGCCAGAGGGTGGGCCCACCCCGACTCGACGAGCTGGGTGGCCTCGGTGGTGCGGGTGAACCCGCCGATGAGCGCGCCGGCCCCCGCGCGGTGCGCCCGCATCGACAACACGGTGCGGGCGTGGGGGTAGGGCGCGTGCGGCTCGGAGTGGACGTCGTCGCCGTCGTCCCAGATGGCCACCAGGCCGAGGTCGCGCACGGGCGCGAACGCCGCCGCCCGCGTGCCCACCACCGCGCGCACGTGGCCGCGCAGCACGCGCAGCCAGCGGCGGTAGCGCTCGGCCGGGCCCAGCCCGGCCGTCAGCGCGACGTGGCGGCCCTCGCCGAGGCGGCGCGCCATGGCGGCGTCGACCGCCGCCACGTCGCGGCCGTCGGGGACCACCACGACCGCGCCCCGGCCCGCCGACAGCGCGGCGGCCACGGCGACGGCGATGGCGTCGGCCCACTGCGGGCCGGGAAGCGCGCTCCACACCGCGCGCGGCGCCCCGCCCGAGGCCAGCGCCGCCACGAACGACGGCCCGGCCGGGTAGTCGGCCCACGGTCCGGGCTCCGGCGGCGGGGGAGCGGCGGCCGACGCGGAGTCCGGTGAGCCCGGTGCGGCGGGCGCGGGGCCGCCCTGCGGTGCGGACGCCGACGCCACCGCACCGGAGGGGGCCGCCGCGGAGGCGGCACTGGGGGGAGCGCCTTCGGCGGCGGCCGCGTCCTCGCTGTCCGGCGCCGTCCTCGGGGCGCCCCGGTCGCCTTCCGGCGCGGCCGCGCCGTCCCGGTCCGCGGTGCCGTGCGCACGGGCAGGGCGGTCGTCGCCCGCGGTCTCGACGGCCTCCACCGCCTCGCCCGGCGGGTGCGGTGCGGCCGGCGCGCCTTCGGCGTCGGGTGCCGCGACCTCGGCTGCGGCATCGCCGGCCCGCCGGGCCGGGGAACCGTGCCCCGGTGCGCTCGCGCCGCCCCGGCCGGGGGCGCTGTGGTCGCGGGCGGGGGAGTCCCCCGCGGTCTCGACGGCCTCCAGTACCTCGGCCGCCCGGCGCGGCGGGGCCCCCGCGCCTTCGGCGCCCGCCTCCGGGCCCGGGACGGCGGCCGCGGGCGCGGCCCCGTCCGCCGCCGCGCTCTCCCCGCCCCCGGGGCGCGGTGAGGCGGCCTCGGGGTCCTCCTTCTCGACGCGGGCGTGGCGCGGGGGCACGGCCAGCCGCAGGACGTCGCTGAGCGTGCCCGCGTAGCGGTCGGCCACGGCCCGGGCCAGCGCGGCGATCTCAGGCGTCAGCACGGGTTCGGGCGACACCACCTGGTGCAGGTAGGCCAGCCGCCCGGGGAACTCCGAGGTGGCGCGGCGCTCCAGCAGGAACCCCGACAGGAGTTGGCCGTTGAACGGCACCCGCACCCGGCACCCCGGCACCGCCGCCTCGTCCATGGACTCGGGGACCCGGTAGTCGAACAGGCGGTCCAGGTGCGGCAGCGGGGTGTCGACCACCACCCGCGCCACGGGATCGCGCTCGGCCGGGCGGCGCGGCCGGGGCCCGGCCGCGCCCTTGGGGGCCTTGGCCGCCGCCCGCCCGCCGGCGGCCTGGCCCGGCCCCGCCGGCGGCCCGGCGGCGGCCGGACGCGGCAGGTCGAACAGGAGCCCCTCGTCGGGATCGGGCTGGGCGGTCATCAGAACAGGTTTACCAGAGGCCGCCGACACCCCCGTGCCGCGCGCGCCGCGCGCCCGGCCGCCGCGTGTCGGCGCCGCCGTCCTGGTAGACAGGACGCGGTAGCAAGCGGTCAGTGAGGAAGTGCCCAGCAGATGAAGCTCGTCTTCGCAGGAACCCCCGAGGCGGCCGTGCCGTCGCTCAAGACCCTGCTGGCCTCGCGCCACGAAGTCGCGGCCGTGGTCACCCGCCCCGACGCCCGCGCCGGGCGCGGGCGCAAGGTCGTGCCCAGCCCGGTGGCCCAGGTCGCCGCCGAGGCGGGTGTGGAGGTGCTCAAGCCCCACAAGGCCGCCGACCCCGAGTTCCTGGCCCGGCTGCGCGCCATCGCGCCCGACTGCTGCCCGGTCGTCGCCTACGGCGCGCTGCTGCGCCAGGAGGCCCTCGACATCCCCGCCCACGGCTGGGTCAACCTGCACTTCTCGCTGCTGCCGCAGTGGCGCGGCGCCGCGCCCGTCCAGCACGCCCTGCTGCACGGCGACGACCTCACCGGCGCCGCCACCTTCCTCATCGAGCCCGACCTGGACTCCGGCCCCGTGTTCGGCACCGTGGTCGAGCCCATCGGCCCCCACGACACCAGCGGCGACCTGCTGGCCCGCCTCGCCGAGACCGGCGCCGGGCTGCTGCTGCGCACCCTGGACGGCATCGAGGCGGGCACGCTGCGGCCCCAGCCCCAAAGCGCCGACGGCGTGTCCTTCGCGCCCAAGCTCACCAGCGCCGACGCCGAGGTCGACTTCACCGCGCCCGCCATGCGCGTGGACCGGCTGATCCGCGCCTGCACCCCGGCTCCCGGCGCCTGGACCACCTTCCGCGGCGAGCGCCTCAAGCTCGGCCCCGTGCGCCCCCGCACCGACGCCGACGCGCTGCCGCCCGGCGCCCTCGCCGTCACCCGCGCGGGCGTGTTCGCCGGGACCGCCACCCACCCGGTGGAACTGGGCGAGGTCCAGCCGCAGGGCAAGCGCGCCATGCCCGCCGCCGACTGGGCGCGCGGCGTGCGCCCGGCCGAGGCCGACGTCCTGGGCGCCTAGCAGGACCACCGGGCGGGGCGAGGCCGCCCCGGTGCGGCGCGCGCGGCGGCCCGCGCGGCGGCGGCGGTGAGTATCCTCGGTAACCGGCCCGCCCGGTCGCCACGCTCCGCATCGGGCGCGGACGCGGCGGTGGTCGGGTCCTTGGCACACCATCCCCGGCGCGAGGCTGAAGGCTGATTCCAACGTGAGTGACCGTTCCCGTTCGCCCTACCGTTCGACGCGCCGCGGCACCGGCGGCGGCGGTGCCCGGAACGCGCCCCCGCAGCCCAAGGACCCCGCCCGCCGGGCCGCCTACGACGTCCTGCGGGCGGTGCACGACCGGGACGCCTACGCCAACCTGCTCCTGCCCGCCACGCTGCGCGAACGCGGAATCAGCGGGCGCGACGCCGCGCTGGCCACCGAGCTCACCTACGGCGCGCTGCGCCGCCAGGGCACCTACGACGCCGTGCTCGACGCCTGCGTCGACCGCTCGCTGAAGTCCGTGGACGCCGAGGTGCTGCCCGTGCTGCGGCTGGGCGCCCACCAACTGCTGTCCACCAACATCCCGCCGCACGCCGCCGTCAGCGCCACCGTCGACCTCGCCCGCCGCGTCATCGGCCACCACCGCAGCCGCTTCGCCAACGCGGTGCTGCGCAAGGTCGCCGCCCGCGACCTCGCCGCCTGGCTGGAGGTGGTGGCCCCCGACCGCGCCGCCGACCCCGTCGGACACCTCTCCGTCGTGCACAGCCACCCCCGCTGGATCGTCGAGGCACTGGCCGCCGCCCTGGGCGAGGACCCCGCGGCCGGACCCGCCGCGCTCGCCGAGACCGAGCGGCTGCTCGCCGCCCACAACGAGCGCCCCCAGGTCACGCTCGTCGCCAAACCCGGCCGCGCCTCGGTCGCCGACCTCGTGGCGGGCGGCGCCACCGCGGCCCGCTACTCGCCCCACGCCGCCTACCTGGCCGAAGGCGACCCCGCCGGCCTGCGCGAGGTCCGCCAGCGCCGCGCGGCCGTGCAGGACGAGGCCAGCCAGCTCGTGGCGCTGGCGCTGTCCCGGGTGCCCGTGGAGGGCCCCGACTCCCTGTGGCTGGACGCCTGCGCCGGCCCCGGCGGCAAGGCCGGCCTGCTGGCCGGGCTCGCGGGCCAGCGCGAGGCCCGGCTGCTGGCCGCCGAGATCCAGCCCGCCCGCGCCGGGCTCGTCGCCCAGGCGGTCGAGCGCTCGGTGCGCGACGCCGGGCGCGTCGTCGTGGCCGACTCCACCAGCCCGGCCTGGCGCGACGGCGCGTTCGACAGGGTCCTGGTCGACGCCCCCTGCACCGGCCTGGGCGCGCTGCGCCGCCGCCCCGAGTCGCGCTGGCGGCGCACCCCCGAGACCGCCGCCGGGCTCGCGCCCCTGCAGCGCGCCCTGCTGGACCGCGCCCTGGACGCCGCCCGCCCCGGCGGGGTGGTGGCCTACGTGACCTGCTCGCCGCACCTGCCCGAGACCACCGGGACCGTCGCGGCGGTGCTCGCCGACCGCGCCGACGCCGAGCCGCTGCGCGCCGCCGACCACCTGCCCGAGGTCTCCGGCGCCGCGGCCGGGCCCGACGGCGCCTACGCGCAGTTCTGGCCGCACCGCCACGGCACCGACGCCATGTTCCTGGCGCTGCTGCGCAAGCGCTGAGGCGGGCGGGCGGCCGGCGCGGGCCGCGCCCGCGCGCCCGCGACTAGACTCGGCGGCGTGGCAATCCAGATCTCACCCAGCATCCTCTCCGCCGACTTCGCCCGCCTCGCCGAGCAGGCCGAGGCGGTCGCCGGTTCCGCCGACTGGCTGCACGTCGACGTCATGGACAACCATTTCGTCCCCAACCTCACGTTGGGCCTGCCGGTCGTGGAGTCGCTGCTGAAGGCCGTCAGCGTCCCCCTGGACTGCCACCTGATGATCGAGGACCCCGACCGCTGGGCCCCCGCCTACGCCGAGGCCGGCGCGCAGAGCGTCACCATCCACGCCGAGGCCGCCGGCGCGCCCGTGCGCACCCTGCGCGAGATCCGCGCCCAGGGCGCCCGCGCCGGGCTGGCGCTGAACCCGGCCACCGCCCTGGACCCCTACGCCGACCTGATCGGCGAGGTCGACATGCTGCTGCTGATGACCGTCGAGCCCGGGTTCGGCGGGCAGCGGTTCCTCGACCTCGTGCTGCCCAAGATCCGCGCCGCCCGGCAGCTCATCTCGCGCACCGGCGGCTCGGTGTGGCTCCAGGTCGACGGCGGGGTCAGCCCCGAGACCGTGGAGCGCGCGGCCGCCGCCGGGGCCGACGTGTTCGTCGCCGGATCCGCCGTCTACGGCGCCGACGACCCCGCCGCGGCCGTCGACGCGCTGCGCGCCCAGGCCGAGAAGGCCGCCGCGCAGGCCGGGTAGCCGCCCTCCCGCACGCGGGCCGGTCGCCCGCGGGTGTTCGCGCGCGACGTTTGGGTGATCCGCCCCGCGCCGTCTACCATCGGCCCCTGACACCGGGTCTGGACGGCGGCGGGGTCGTTTGGGAGCCGCGCCGGCGGGCACGCTCCAGGCCCTCGACCTTCGCGAGGTGGCCATGGACGCGGTGTGGGACACGGAGATCGCCCTCGTGGCGTGGATCCAGGGCTGGGGCACCTGGCTGCTGGCGCCCATGGAGGCGGTCAGCCTGCTGGGCTCCCAGGCGCTGCTCGTGGTGTTCGTCCCGCTGCTGTTCTGGAGCGTCAGCGCCGGCCTGGGCGCCCGCACCTACCTCGTGGCGGCCGCCGGCGGCGTCGTCAACGGCCTGCTGAAGTTCGCCCTGCACGGCGCCCGCCCCGACTGGTACCACCACGGCGTGCGCTCGCTGGCGCCCTCCCACACCTTCGGCGCGCCCTCCGGCCACGCCCAGAACTCCCTGATGCTGTGGGGCTACCTCGCGCTGCGGCTGGCGCGCCGGTGGGCCTGGTACGCCGCCGCCGCGATCGTCCTGGCCGTCGCCCTCACCCGCCTCTACCTGGGCGCGCACTTCCTCACCGACATCCTGCTGGGGTGGCTGGTGGGCGCCGCCATGCTGTGGGCGGTCGCCCGCAACGAGGACGCCCTGCGCGCCTGGTGGCTGCGCCTGGGCCTGGCCGCGCAGGTCGTGCTGGCGCTGGCGGTGTCGGCCGGGCCGGTGCTGCTCGCCCAGGGCTGGGAGACCCTGGTGCACGCCGGGTGGAGCGCGCCCGAGGACTGGACCGGTGCCGTGCCGCGCGGCCTGGGCGACGGCTCGGTGGAGCACGTGGCCCGCGTCGCCGGCGGCCTGTTCGGCGGCCTGGCCGGGTTCTCCGTGCTCGCCGCGCGCGGCTGGTACAGCGCCGCGGGGCCGCTGGTCTCGCGGGTGGCGCGCTATGTGATCGGCCTCTCGGGAATCGTGCTGCTGCTGGTGGTGATGCGCGTCGCGCTGCCCGAGGCGGGCGGCGCGGCCGGCGCGGCCGTGGACTTCGCGTCCTTCGCGGTCGTGGCCCTGTGGAGCGCGCTGGGCGCGCCCGAACTGTTCGTGCTCACGGGACTGGCCCGCCGGCCCGCCCCCGAGCGCGCCGCCGAGGGACCCGCCGCGCGCCGGGAATGACCCCGCATGGCACACTGTTGCCAGAGACGTTGAGCAAACGCGTGCTCCGGGGTCGGTGCAAGTCCGAACCGGCGGTGACAGTCCGCGACCCGGCCGAATCCATCGGCCGGTTGAACCGGTGGAAATCCGGTACCGACGGTGAAAGTCCGGATGGGAGGCAGTGCGCGTGGGCTCGGCCGAGCCCGGCGCGCCGCTGACGCGCCCCGGCCCCGGCCGCCGCCCTCGACTCGGACCGGTCCGCCCGTCCGCATCCCCGGAGCCTTCGAGCAGGCGAAGGGGTGGGGTGGCAGGTGTTCACCGGGATTGTCGAAGAACTGGGCGAGGTCGCCGCGATCGAGCAGGCGGGCGACTCCCCAGGCGAGGCCGCGCGGATCACCGTCCGCGGGCCCGTTGTGACCTCCGACGCCGCGCACGGCGACTCCATCGCGGTCAACGGCGTGTGCCTGACCGTGGTCGACTCCGCCGACGGCGCGTTCCGCGCCGATGTGATGAAGGAGACCCTGGACCGCTCCAGCCTCGGCGCGCTCGTGCCGGGCTCGCCGGTCAACCTTGAGCGCGCCGCCAAGGTCTCCGACCGGCTGGGCGGCCACATCGTGCAGGGCCACGTCGACGGCACGGCCGAGGTCCTGGAGCGCGTCACCGGGTCACGCTCGGAGACCCTGCGCTTCTCACTGCCCGCCGAGCTCGCCCGCTACGTCGTCGAGAAGGGCTCCATCGCCGTCGACGGGGTCAGCCTCACCGTGGCCTCCGTGGGCGCCGACAACTTCACCGTCAGCCTCATCCCCACCACGCTCGACCTCACCACGCTGGGCCGCAAGGGCATCGGCGCGCCGGTGAACCTGGAGGTCGACGTCATCGCCAAGTACGTCGAGCGCCTGGTCGCCGCCGGCCGCGGGGCGGGCGCCTGATGGCCGGCCCCGCCGGCGCCGGGCGCGGACCCCGCGCCCCCGGCCGTCCCCGCCGGCCCGCCCCCGCCCCGCCCCCCGTGACCCACCGCACCGCAGGCCAAGGAGCAGCACACGCCATGACCAGCACCACCACCGAGCAGCCCGCCCCCTCCCGTGTCGGCGTCCTCGACGACATCACCGACGCGATCGCCGACATCGCCGCCGGGCGCCCGGTGGTCGTGGTGGACGACGAGGACCGCGAGAACGAGGGCGACCTCGTCTTCGCCGCCGAGGCCGCCACCCCCGAGCTGATGGCCTTCATGGTGCGCCACACCTCCGGGCTGGTCTGCGCGCCCATGCTGGGCGAGGACCTGGACCGCCTCCAGCTGCCGCTGATGACCACCGACAACCGCGAGGGCATGCGCACGGCCTACACGGTCACCGTCGACGCCGCCTCCGGTATCACCACCGGAATCTCCGCCGCCGACCGCGCCCGCACCGTCGCGCTGCTCGCCGACGCCGCCACCGGCCCCGCCGACCTCGTGCGGCCCGGCCACGTGCTGCCGCTGCGCTACCGCCCCGGCGGCGTGCTGGCCCGGCGCGGCCACACCGAGGCCTCGGTCGACCTCGCCCGCCTGGCCGGTATGCGCCCGGCGGCGGTCATCGCCGAGGTCGTCAACGACGACGGCACCATGGCGCGCCTGCCGCAGCTGCGCGCCTTCGCCGACGAGCACGGCCTGCGCGTGGTCTCCATCGAGCAGCTGGTGGCCCACCTCCAGCGCCTGGAGGCCCACGCCCCCCGGATCGCCGCCGACCCCGCCACCGGCCCCGTGGTGGAGCGCGTGGTCGAGACCCGGCTGCCCAACGCCCACGGCGAGTGGCGCGCGGTGGGCTACCGGGGCACCGCCGACGGCACCGAGTACGTCGCCCTGGTGTTCGGCGACCTCGGCGACGGTTCGGAGGTCCTGGCGCGGCTGCACTCGGAGTGCCTGACCGGGGACGCGTTCGGCTCCCACCGCTGCGACTGCGGCCCCCAGCTGGAGGCCGCCATGGCGGCCATCGCCGCCGAGGGCCGGGGCGTGCTGGTCTACCTGCGCGGCCACGAGGGGCGCGGGATCGGCCTGCTGCACAAGCTGCGCGCCTACCGGCTGCAGGACGGCGGCGCCGACACCGTCGACGCCAACCTGGAGCTGGGCCTGCCCGCCGACGCCCGCGACTTCACACCCGGCGCCCACATCCTGGCCGACCTGGGCGTCAGATCGGTGCGGCTGCTCAGCAACAACCCCGCCAAGACCGAGGGGCTGACCGCACACGGGATCGCGGTCGCCGAGCGGATCCCCATGCCCACCGCCGTCACCCCCGACAACCTGCGCTACCTGCAGACCAAGCGCGACCGGATGGGCCACGACCTGCCCGGGATCGCCGCCGCCACCTGACCCCGCCCGTGCGCGGCGCCGGCGCGACCCGCCCGGCCACCCGGCCACCCGGTCGCGCCGCGCCCGCACCGGCCCGGTCCCCGCCGTCACCGCCGCGCACGCGGCGCCCCAGCAAGGAAGCACGCACCCATGAGCGGAACAGGACGCCCCGCCGAGCACACCGTCGACGCCTCCGGGCTGCGCGTGGCCATCGTCGCCACCCGGTGGAACGCCGAGGTGGTGGAACCCATGGTCGAGCGCGCACGCGCGGCGCTCGCCCGCACCGGCGCGCACGAACCCGTTGTCGTGCGGGTGGCCGGCGCCGTGGAGATCCCGGTCGTCGCCCAGCAGCTCGCCCGCACCCACGACGCCGTCGTGGCTCTGGGCGCGGTCATCCGCGGCGGCACCCCGCACTTCGACTACGTCTGCCAGTCGGTCACCCACGGCCTGACCGAGGCCGCGCTGCGGGAGTCCACCCCCATCGGCAACGGAGTGCTCACCTGTGATACCCAGGAGCAGGCGCGCGACCGCGCCGGCCTGCCCGGCAGCCACGAGGACAAGGGCTGGGAGGCCGCGATCGCGGCCGTGGACACCGCCGTGGTGCTGCGCGGCCTGCGCGAGGGCGCGGCCGCACCCGCGGCGGGCTAGTCGGCGCGCCGCCACCCCGTTGCACACCGAGGAGAAGGGCGCCGCGTGCGGCCTGGAGACGCGAAAGAAGACGACATGGTGGACGACGCCGCCGCCGAGGTGCCCGCTCCGGCCCTGCCGGTGACCTGGCGGCCCCGCAACATGCGGATCGTCGGCTACGGACTCGCGGCGGTGATCATGGTGACCATGGTGCTGCTGGCGGTCGTGCTGCCGCCGGACTGGCGGCTGGCCGACCGGCTGGGCCTGGTCGCGCTGGGCCTGGTCGGCGTCGGGGTGATGCACCTGCTCGCCCGGCCCCGCCTCACCGCCACCGAGACCCGGGTCACCGTGGTCAACAGCATCCGCACCCACGTGCTGGAGTGGCCCGAGATCGTGGACGCCCGCATGCCGGTGGGCGAGCCCTGGCCCACCATCGACCTCGCCGACGGCTCCACCCTCGCCGTGATGGGCATCCAGAGCAACGACGGCGACCTGGCGCGGACCAACCTCGCCCGGTTCCAGGCGCTGCTGCGCAACCGGGGCGAGGCCCAGGAGCCGCCGCGCCCGGCGTGAGGCGCGGCCGTGCGGCGCGCGCCCTCCCCGGCCGCCCGCCCGCCCGCGGCGACGACCACGTGCCCCCGGTTCGCCATCGGCCGGTTCGCCGACGGCGCCCCGGGCGGTCGCCGCCGTGGTGCTGTTCCTCACGCCGGGGGCGGGGCCGGTGCTGTGGGCCGGGCTCCGGGGACCGCGCCGACACGGCCGCCCGAGACGCGGGAAAATCAGTTGAACACGGAGCGCCACCGCTGCGTCATAAAGGTATGGACACCGAGATCCGGCGCACCGAGCGCACGCGACAGGGGTCGTCCCGCCGTCGGCGCCCCCGCATCACCGTTGTCGCCGCCCTGATCTGGGCGGCCGTCCTGGGCCTCGTCATCGTCGACCTCATCGGGCTGCTGTCCGCCTGACCCCCGCCTTCCGCGCGGCGGCCGCACCGCGGCGGCCGCCGCGCCGGGCGGGAGGGAGCAGGCGGGTCGGAAAAGCGCCTGTGGACACCGCTGTGCGCGCGCCTTCAACCAACTAGCCTGGCCACCAAGGAACGAGGGGGGAGGCCGGGCCCATGGCGCGCACGATTGCCGCCGGCGGTGCCGCGCACGCGGCCGCCGCCGACCGCCCCGCTGCCCCGCTCCGTCCGGTCCAGCGCCGCGAGGGCGCCGAACCCGCCCCGGCCCACCGGGAGCGCCCGCGCCGACCGCGCCCGCGCGCCGCCCACGGCTTCGTGTCCGGGCCCGTCCCGGAGACGCCGGAACCACCCGCCACCGCCGCCTCCGGCGGGCGGGTCCTGGAAAGGAGTGCCCGTGCGTGACATCCGCACGGCCGTCGCCGAACTGTACGCCTCGGGCGACACCTTCGCCCTGGCGACCGTCATCGACACCTACCGCAGCTCCCCGCGCGAACCCGGCGCGGCCATGGCCGTCAGCGCCACCGGCGAGGTCGCCGGCAGCGTGTCCGGCGGCTGCGTCGAGGGGGCCGTCTACGAACTCGCCCAGGAGGTCATGGCCGAGGGCCGCGCCCAAAGAGCCACCTACGGCGTCAGCGACGACGACGCCTTCGCGGTCGGCCTGACCTGCGGCGGAACCCTGCACGTCCTGGTCGAGCCCGTCGACCCCGCCCGCCACCCGCACCTGGGCGGGGTCATCGCCGACATCGAGGCGCACCGCCCGGTGGCCGTGGCCACGGTCGCGGGCGGCCCCGGGCGCCTGGGCGCCCGCCGCGTCATCTGGCCCGACCGCGCCGAGGGCGACCTCGGCGGCAGCCGCCTGGAGGCCGCCGTCGACGACGACGCCCGCGGCATGCTCGCCCAGGGCAGCACCGGGATCCTGCGCTACGGCGCCCAGGGCGAGCGGCGCGGCGACGACCTGGAGGTGTTCGTCCAGTCCTTCGCGCCCGCGCCCCGCATGCTCGTCTTCGGCGCCATCGACTTCGCGGCGGCCGTCACCGAGATCGGCGCCTACCTGGGCTACCGCGTGACCGTGTGCGACGCCCGCCCGGTCTTCGCCACCGCCAAGCGGTTCCCCAAGGCCGACGAGGTCGTCGTGAAGTGGCCGCACGTCTTCCTCGCCGAGATCGAGGCGCAGATCGACGAGCGCACCGCCATCTGCGTCCTCACCCACGACCCCAAGTTCGACGTCCCGGTGCTGGAGGTCGCCCTGCGCACCCCGGCCGGCTACATCGGCGCCATGGGCAGCCGCCGCACCCACGACGACCGCCTCGCCCGGCTGCGCGAGGCCGGAATCCCCGAGGACCGGCTGGCCCGCCTGCGCTCGCCGATCGGGCTGGACCTCGGCGCCCGCACTCCCGAGGAGACCGCGGTCTCCATCGCCGCCGAACTCATCCAGACCCGCTGGGGCGGCAGCGGCCGCCCCCTGTCGGCCACCGAGGGGCGCATCCACATCGACCCGCTCGCGGCCGCGCCCGGCGGCGGCCCCGCGGCCGCGCCCGCGCGCCGACCCGCGGGCACCCGCTGAGGGGCGTCGCGTCGGCGCCGCGCACGGGTCAGGGCCCGTGCGCGGCGCCGCCCCCGGCGGCGACACCCCCGGCCGCGGGGGCGCACGCGGCCGGAACCGGTCAGCCTGTCCCGGTAACGGCGTCGATCGTTCGCCCAGAACCTCCCGGAGTCACCGGATTTCGGCCCGCAGCCTGGGCAAGCGAGCCCGAAGACCGCGTCCCCGGCGGCAGCGGGCGTGGCATCATCACGTCATGACCACACGCGAGCAGAGCATGAACGGCACCGACGACACGTCGATCGCCGGGCTGTTGCTGGCCGCGGGGGAGGGGAGTCGGCTGGGCCGGCCCAAGGCGCTGATCGAGGTGGCCGGGGAGCGGTTGGTCGACCGTGGGGTGCGGCTCCTGCGCGAAGCGGGATGCGCACCGGTCTACGTCGTGACGGGTGCCGCCGAGGTGGAGGTCGAGCACGCCACCCCGGTGCACAACCCGGACTGGGACTCGGGCATGGGGTCCTCGCTGCGCACCGGACTGGACGCCATGCCCGAGGAGGTCGACGCCGTCGTCGTGGCACTGGCCGACCAGCCGCTGGTGACCTCGGCGGCGGTGCGCCGGCTGCTCGACGCCTACGGCGACGGCGCCCGTGCGGCCGTCGCCACCTACTCGGGCAACCTGCGCAACCCGGTCCTGCTGGGCCGCGAGCACTGGCCGAGCGTGCACGCCCTCGCCGAGGGCGATGTCGGCGCCCGGCCGTTCCTGCGGG
The DNA here is from genome assembly GCF_013410565.1 of Streptomonospora nanhaiensis. Classification (NCBI taxonomy): domain Bacteria; kingdom Bacillati; phylum Actinomycetota; class Actinomycetes; order Streptosporangiales; family Nocardiopsidaceae; genus Streptomonospora; species Streptomonospora nanhaiensis. The sequence goes on along the minus strand of NZ_JACCFO010000001.1, from coordinate 1,300,044 downwards.
CCTACTCCCACCTGGTGACCACGGTCCCCTGCGACGACGTCGCGAGCCCCGACGACATCGACACCCCCGAAGACCTCGCCCGGCTGAGCCACTCCCTCGACGCGCCGCACGCGGCACCGCCGCAGCCGGGCTGACCCCTCGTCCCCGTGTTTCGGGCGTGCCCAAATCCCGCCGCGCCCGCGACTCCGCCATCGACCGCCGCCCATCCCGGCCGCCCCGGGCGGGGCGGTCCCGGTCCGCGAGGCCGGGACCTACACCTCGCCCGGGTCCACCGCGCAGATGCCGAACCGCGACCGCACGGCCGCGGCCCCCGGCTCCAGCACCAGCAGGTCCGTCCCCGAGTTGAACGCGTCCGGCGGGCAGGTCATGGGCTCCACCGCGAACGCGCTGCGCGCCAGGCCGCCGGGCAGCCCCTCGGCGCTGAACACCTGGAGCCAGCCGTAGGAGCGGTCGGCCCAGACCCCCACGGCGCGGCCGCCCGCGGCCAGGACCGTCCACGCCCGCCCTTCGGCATCGCGCTCCAGATCGGTGAACGCGGTGTCGAAGGCGGTCGTGCCGATGCGCCGGGGCGTGCGGAAGTCGTGCTCGGTGCCGGCGACCGGTTCGGGCGGGCCGTCGGGCAGCAGGCGGCCGTCGACCGGCAAGCGCTTACCTGCCGGCAGGCGCAGCACCGCGTCGTCCAGCGGCAGCGGCACCCGCAGGTAGGGGTGGGCGCCCACGCCGTAGGGGGCCGCGCCGTCGCCGGTGTTGCGCGCCTCGACCGCGACCTCCAGCCCGCCCGCGGCGTCCAGCGCGTAGGTGACACTCAGCTCCAGCCGGAACGGGTAGCCCGGGGCGCCGTCGATCAGGTGGGTCAGCGTCGTGCGGTCGCCGGCGATCTCCACCGGCAGCCACGGCACCGCGTGCACCAGTCCGTGCAGCGCCGTGCCGCGCTCGGGCTCGGTGACCTCCAGCCGGTGCTCCAGCCCGCCGAAGCGGTAGCGGCCGTCGGCGATCCGGTTGGGCCAGGGCGCCAGCAGTTGCCCCTGGTAGGAGGCGGGGGCCTGCTCCGGCGGGTACCCCCACACCAGGTCCCGGCCCTCGTGCGTCAGGCCGCACAGCGCCGCTCCGCGGCGGCTGACGACGGCCCGGTAGCCGCCCGCCGCCAACTCGATCGCATCGCCCACCGCAGACCGCCTCTCCGCTCCGTTGTCGATCCCGGGCGATCATAGTCCCCCCGCCGACGCTGGCACCCGGCGCCGCGCCCGCGCGGCGCGCCCGGCCCGGCGCGGGGGCGGGGTCAGCCGAAGACGTTGTAGAGCGGGATGAGCACGCCGGCCGCCAGGGTCAGCAGGCCCGTGGACAGCGCCACGATGAGCATCAGCACCGACCCTGCCGCCGCCAGGCGGTAGGCCATCAGCCGGGTCCGGGCGCGCGCCTTGCCCGCCGCCGTGCGGCCCAGGACCAGCAGCACCGCGGCCAGCACCACCGGCGGCCACCACTGCTCCGCCACGGCCCCGGGCAGCAGGCCCACCACGGCGCCGGCGGCGTCGGCCACCGCCGAGACCAGCGGCAGCCCGGTGAACTCCACCATGCCCTCGTAGGCGCCCGCGAACGGGCCGCCGGGGTCGGGGTAGAAGCCGTCGGCGCGCAGCGCCCGGCCCAGCCCGTCGACCAGCCCCGCCGCGGCGGCCGGGTAGGCGAAGCGGCGGGCGCGCCCCGCGCCCATGGCGCGCTCGATCTGCTGCATGCCCCGGTCCACCCGGCGCCGCTCGGTCTCCTCGCGGCGGCGGGCGCGGGCGCGGTCGGCCTCGCTCAGCGGCGCCCCGTAGGGCCCGGCCCCCCACGGGCCGGGCGGTGCGCCGGGCCTGGTGGCATCGTGCGGTCCGGGCACCCCGGCGTTGAGCCGCTCGCGCACCCGCTCCCAGCGGTCGGCCGCCGCGCCCGACACCGCGGCCCAGCGGTCGCGGCGCCGCGAGCGGCTGTCCTGCCGGTCGCGCTCGCGCTGGACCTCGCCCATCCGCACCGCGACCGGGAGCAGCAGGTTGGCCGTCACCAGCGCCGCGTGGGTGGCGGTCTCGGTGGAGCGGCGGCCCAGCCCGGTGTCGCGCTGCTCGCGCCACCAGTCCACCAGCGGCGCGGGGCTGCGGTGGCGCGGGTGCCAGGACTGGGCGCGCAGCAGGCGCCGCGCCCGCCCGCGTGCCTCGGGGTCCAAGACGAGTTCGACGGCCTGCGCCCAGGCGCCGTCCCAGGCGTGCTCGGGCAGGTCGGCGGCCCCGGCGGCGCCCGCCGGGCCGGCCGCCAGGTGGGCCACCGTGGCCTCGACCTGGCGCACGATGAGCGGGGCCTCGTGCTGGACGTGCTCCAGCAGCGCGCACCGCCCCGACCCCTCGGCCCGGCAGCCCGGGTGCCCGCACCAGTGCCGCGCGGCCAGGTTCAGCGCGCCCAGCTCCAGCGCCTCGCGCAGCACGCCGTGCCGGCTGCGGTCGCCCTGGGCGAGGGCGAGCACGCCCTCGGCACTGACCTCCAGCCCCCGGTACCGGGGCGGCATGCCCGGCACGTAGCGCGCGGCCAGCGCGCTGATGGCCAGGTGCACCCGCTCGGGGTGGGCGTCCAGGTCGGTGAGGTAGCTCCGGTCGAACGTGTAGTCGTTGACCTCGCGGTCCAGCCAGGTGCGCAGGGTGGGCCAGTGGGTGCGCAGCCAGACCTCGCCGCGGTCCCAGCGGTCCAGCAGGTCGAACGCCAGGCTCGGCGGGTCGTCGTGGGAGACGTCGGCGAAGCGGATGGGCGCGTGGCTGTGCGGCGTGACGATCTGCGGGCGCTCGCCGGCCAGCCACTGGGTGACCTCGGCGTAGCCCCAGCGCGCCGAGGGCGCCGGGGTGAGCAGGCCCCGGGCCAGCAGCCGCCAGGACTCGTCGGCGATGGCCGACACGTCGATCTCGGTGGTGCGCGCGGTCAGCCAGCTCTCGCCGCGCTCGGGACGGCGCCCGGTCACCAGTTCGTGCACCATGATGCCCAGCGACCACCAGGCGGCGGGCGCCTCGCGCCGGCCCTCGATCACCTCGGGCGCGGCGTAGGCCTCGGTGATGGCCAGGCCGCCGTAGACGCGGCTCATGGTGGCGCGCACGGCGCCGCCGAAGTCGGTGAGCGCGAAGACCGGCGGGTCCAGCGAGCGGATCAGCAGGTTCTCGGGCTTGACGTCGGTGTGGTTGTGCTGGAGGGTCTCCTGCCAGTGGTGCAGGCACTCGGCCACCGCCCGCACGATCGCGCGGGCGCGGGCGTCCTCGACCGGCCCCTTCTCCAGGACCGTGCGCAGCGACCCCTCGGCGAAGTACTCCTGGGCCTCCCAGGCGACGTCCTCGCCCCAGGCGCTGCGCGCCCGCCCGTAGCCGTGGATGGCGGGGGTGTGGGGGTCGGCGGCCCCGCGGGCGCGCAGCCGGTCCAGCAGTTCGCGGTTGACGTCGTGCCCGGGCCGGTAGACCTTCAGCGCCACGCGGGCGGGCGCCGCGCCCCCGGGTTCGGCGCCGGCCGGTTCGGCCAGGTAGACCACTGCCTCGCCGCCGGCGCCGATGTGGCCCAGCACGCGGTAGTCGCGGCGGAGCTGGGCGGGCACCGCGTAGTCGATCTCGCCGGCCGGCCCCACCACCACGCGCGCGATCAGCCGGGGGAACCACGACACCAGCGGCGCGAGGAGCCGCCGCCACCACGGCGCCGGGCCGGCGGAGGAGGGGCCGGCCGCGCCGGAGGGCCCCGCCGCGCCGGGCCGCGCGGGGCGGCGCAACGTGCGGGTGGCGGCGCGCAGCACCCGGGTGGCGCCCCCGGCTCCGCCGGGGGGGCCGTGGCGCGTGGGATCGTCGGGCGCGGCGGCTTCGTCGGAGGCCGGCCCGGGGCGGGCGCCTCCGGGGTTGAGGATGCGGGTGACCCAGCGGGTGCGGGCGCGCCGGGGGTCGAGCCGGGTGGTTGCGGCGACCGGCTCGACTTTGCGGGTGGGAGCGTCGGAATCCGAGGACTCGGGGTGGACCATCGTGGCGGCGGTGTCCCTCGTGGCCTTTCGGCGGTCGGCGGTTGCGCTGGCACCGCCCGGGGGAGGGCGGCCCCTCCAGCCTAGGCGAGGGGGGCGGGCCGCCGCCGCTGCCGGCGACCCGGATTCGTCCCTGATATGGGGGCCGGGGTCAGTGCCGGCCGGGGCCGGCACCGGGGGAGACACCCAGGAGGCCGCACGCCTCCCGGTACATGCGCACCACCTCGGCGCGGACCTGGGCGCGTTCGCGCAGCGGCTGCGACCAGGGGATGCGCACCGCGACCTCGGCGCCGTCGACCACCGCGCGGTAGTCGCCGCCCTCGGCGTCGAGCCCGACCATGCGCGCCGACTCCGCGCGCGGCAGCCCGCCGAGCGCCCGGCAGATGAGCAGGGTCTCGCGGGGGTGGTCGCCGTTCATGTGGGCGGTGACCGCGCGGACGACCTCGGCCGTGAACGGCGTGGCGGGCGGGACGGGATCGGGCTCCATGGGCGCTCCTGGGGCGGCGGGTCCGGCGGGCTCGCGGCGAGGATACCCAGCCCGGGCGCGCCGGGCCGCGCGCGGGCGCTCACTCGCCCTGGTGGGTGAACTCCGCGTCGATGTCGATCTTGATGCGGTCGGCCACCACCACCCCGCCGCCGTCCATGGGCATCTCGATGTCGACGCCGAACTCCCTGCGACTGATCTCGGTCTCGGCGTGGAACCCGGCGCGGGTGAGGCCGTAGGTGTCCAGGGTGACGCCGTTGTACTCCAGGCGGAGTTCGACGGGGCGGGTGGTGCCCTTGACGGTGAGGTCGCCGCGCAGCAGGAAGTCCTCGCCCTGGGTGCCGATCCCGGTGGAGGTGAAGGTCCACTGCGGGTGGTTGGCGACGTCGAAGAAGTCGGCGGAGCGCACGTGGTTGTCGCGGTCGGCGTTGTCGGTGTTGAGTGAGGCGGCGTCGATCGTGGCGCGCACCGAGGACTCCATGGGGTTCTCGGGCACGGTGAGCACGGCGTCGAAGGACTCGAAGCGCCCCCGGACGCGGCTGACCATCATGTGCCGCACCGAGAACCCGATCACGGAGTGGGCGGTGTCGATCCGCCAGGTACCGGGCTTGAGGTGCTGTTCGGCCATGTCTCCCCCTGTGTTGGGCGGGCCTGTCCCGCGACAACCGACATGACCCATCGTAATCACATGACTCCGAATTGTGGCGATCGACATGGTCGGCTGTGGACGAACCGCCCCGACTCGTTCCGGCCCGGGGCACGGCCCCGTACCGCCGCGCCGACGCCCGCCCGGACGGCCCGCACCGTTGGCTAAGCTGGTCCGCGGACATCCCGACAGGGGCGGACACGCCCCGAAACCCAGGAGCCGATCCCGTCGTGACCCGCCCCAGCATCTTCGGCGCGCAGCGCTTTCGCGACGACGACGGATCCGCCGACCCCGAACTCGCCTCCCGCCTCGCCGCCTACTCCCAGGGCGAGGCCGGCGACCGCCAGGTGCTGGCCGCCCTCGGCGCCTCCCGCCTGCTGGTCCCCGTCGTGGCCGTCGCCGGCGAGGTCGAGCGCGACGCCGCCGGGCGCACCCGCGAGAAGACCAGCGACATCGCGCTGCCGCTGATGATCGGCAAGGACGGCCGCCGGGGCGTGCTCGCCTTCACCAGCGTCGCCGCCGCCCGCGCCTGGCGCGAGGACGCCCGCCCGGTGCCGGTCACCGCCGTCGAGGCGTGCCAGGCCGCCCTGGAGGAGGACGCCGACGCCGTCGTGGTCGACGTCGCCGGGCCCGTCACCTACGCCGTCCAGGGCCGGTTCCTCACCACCCTGGCCGAGCACGGCACCGTGCCCGCGCCCAAGGAGGACCCCCAGGTCCTCGCCGTCATCTACCGCGTCACCCACAACGAGTTCGGCATCGGCCGGGTGCGCGTCCACGACTCCGAGCGCGCCGACATCGGCATCCGCCTGGAGCTGGACCGGCGCGACGACGAGTCGCTGCGCCGCGTCGCCGAGCGCCTGTCCGCCCAGCTCGCCCCGATGCTGCCCGGGGGCGTCGAGTTGAGCGCCGTCGTGCGCGCCAGCCGCGGCGACTGACCCCGCCTGTGGACACCGCCGCGCGCACCCCCGGCGCGGTCGGCTAGGTTCCGGCCATGCCCGCCTTGCCCGCCCTCCTCCCCGGCGCCGCCGCCCTGCCGGGTGCCGCCCCCGCCGTGCCCCTGACCGGTCTCGGCCCCGCCGACCTGCTCCTGGCCGCCGCCCTGGCGGCCCTGGGCGCGGTGGCGGGCGCCGCCGGCGCGCGCGTGGTGCCGCTGTTCGCCCGCCACGACCCCGGACCCGCCGACGACACGCCCCCGCCGCCGCCCACCTGCCCGCACTGCGCCCGCCCCGTGCCCTTCCACCGGCTGCTGCCCGTGCCCCGGGGCGGCGCGGTCGCGCTGCGCGGGCGCTGCCCCTCCTGCGCGGCCCGCCTCGCGGCGCCGCCCGGCCTGAGCGCCGCCACCGCCGTGCTGTTCGCGGCGGCGGGCCTGAGCCTGGGGGTCGAGGGGGCCGCCCGCGCGCCCCTCTGGCTCGCCGCCCTGCTGCTCTTCGCCGCCCTGGGCGCGCTGCTCAGCGCCGTGGACATCCGCGTCCACCGGCTGCCCAACGCCCTGGTCCTGGCCGCCTACCCCGCGGCCGTGGCCCTGGTGGCCGGGGCGGCCCTGCTGGCGCCCCTCACCGACCCCGCCGCCGGGCCCGGGCCGCTCGACCCCGCCGGGCTGGTGGGGCCGCTGGGCGGCATGGCCGCGCTAAGCGCCTTCTACTGGCTGCTGTGGTTCGTCCACCCGGCCGGCATGGGCTGGGGCGACGTCAAGCTCGCCGGGCTGGTCGGCCTGCACCTGGGCTGGCTGGGGTTCGGCGCCGTGTTCTCCGGCACCTTCGTCGCGTTCCTGGGGTCGGCCGCCTACGGGTTGGCGCTCATCCTGCTCGGCCGCGCCACGCGCCGCACCCAGATCCCCTTCGGGCCGTTCATGATCGGCGGCGCGCTGGCCGTCCTGCTCGTCGGCGACCCCTCCGGCCTGCTGTTCTGAGCCCGCGGGCGGCACCGCGCCGCCCGCCGCCCCGGCCGCCGCGTCGCGCGCCCGGCGCGGGCGCCGCCCGCTCAGCAGCATCAGCACCGCGCCGCACACCAGCACCACCGCCGTCACCGCGCCCAGCCCGCCGCCGTCGGCCCCCACGGCGGCGCGGAACACCGCGCCGATCCCGATGTGCACCAGCGCCCACAGCGTGCTGCCCGCCATCGCCCAGCCGATGAACCGCCGGTAGGGCATGCCGACCGTGCCCGCCAGCACCGGGACGATCGCGTGCACCACCGCCACGAACCGGGACCCGATGATCGCCAGGCCGCCGCGCGGGCGGGCCAGCACCTCCTCGGCGTGCAGCCACCGGTCCTCGCCGATCCACCGGCCCATGCGGCTGCGGCGGAACCGCTCGCCGCCCAGCCGGCCGATGGCATAGCCCGCCGTCTCGCCGATCAGGGCGCCCCCCAGGGTCGCCGCGCACATCAGCGCGAAGCCGCCCGCGTCGGTGACCGTGGCCCCGGCGAACAGCACGACCGGGTCGCCGGGAGCGAAGAGGCCGATCAGCGCGGTGGTCTCCAGGGCCATGAACACCAGCACCGCCAGCGCGACGGCGGGTGCGGGCAGCCCGGTCAGCGCGTCGATCGCACCCTCGGAGGAAAAGGCCATCACCGGATTGTGCCCCACCCGGGCGCGCGGTGCGGCCGCCGCACCGTATCGGCCGTGCGCCCGGAGCCCGCGGCCCGGCCCCAAACCCCGTCCGACCCCGCGCGCCGGCTCCCGCGCCCGACCTGACGCGGCGCGGGGGCGCGATGTGCCCGCACCCCGCCGACCGTGGGATGATCAGGACATGATGCGCTGGCTGACCGCAGGGGAGTCCCACGGCCCGGCACTCGTCGCGATCCTGGAGGGCCTTCCGGCCGGCGTCGCCGTCACCTCGGACGACATCGCCGCCGCGCTGGTCCGCAGGCGCGCGGGCTACGGCCGGGGCGCCCGGATGAAGTTCGAGCAGGACAGGGTGACCCTGGTCGGGGGCATCCGCCACGGCCGCACCCTGGGCGGCCCGGTGGCCGTCGAGGTCGCCAACTCCGAGTGGCCCAAGTGGGAGAAGGTCATGGCGGCCGACCCCGTCCCGCCCGAGGAACTGGCCGACGCCGCCCGCAACGCCCCGCTCACCCGCCCCCGCCCCGGCCACGCCGACCTCGTCGGCATGCAGAAGTACGGCTTCGCCGAGGCCCGGCCGGTGCTGGAGCGCGCCAGCGCCCGCGAGACCGCCGCCCGCGTGGCCATCGGCGAGGTCGCCCGGCTGTTCTGCCGCCAGGCCCTGGGCATCGAGATCCTCAGCCACGTGGTGTCCATGGGCGAGATCAGCGTGCCCGACACCGTCCTGCCCGGCCCCGGCGACCTCCCCGCCGTCGACGCCGACCCCGTCCGCTGCTTCGACCCCGAGACCAGCGCGCGCATGGTCGCCGAGGTCGACGACACCAAGAAGGCCGGCGACACCCTCGGCGGCGTCGTCGAGGTGCTGGCCTACGGCCTGCCGCCCGGCCTGGGCAGCCACGTCCACTGGGACCGCCGGCTCGACTCCCGCCTGGCCGGCGCCCTCATGGGCATCCAGGCCATCAAGGGCGTCGAGGTCGGCGACGGCTTCCGCACCGCCGCCCGCCGCGGCTCCGCCGCCCACGACGAGATCGAGCCCGGCGCCGACGGCGTGCGCCGCCGCAGCAACCGCGCCGGCGGCGTCGAGGGCGGCATGACCACCGGCGAGCCCCTGCGGGTGCGCGCGGCCATGAAGCCCATCGCCACCGTGCCGCGCGCGCTGGACACCGTCGACGTCGCCACCGGCGAACCCGCCCAGGCCCACCACCAGCGCAGCGACGTCACCGCGGTGCCCGCCGCCGGCGTGGTCGCCGAGGCCATGGTCGCCCTCGTCCTGGCCGAGGCCGTGGTCGAGAAGTTCGGCGGCGACTCCCTGGCCGAGACCGCCCGCAACGCCCGCGCCTACCTCGATACGCTGGAGATCCGCTAGCCGCGCGGCCGCGCCGGGCCGCCGCCCGGCGCCCGCGCCCCCGCACCCGACACGACGGAGACACCGATGAGCACACCGGTCGCGGTCCTGATCGGCTCGCCCGGTGCCGGCAAGACCACCGTGGGCCGCGCCCTGGCCGACCGGATCGGCGTCGACCTGCTCGACACCGACCTGGAGATCGAGGCGCGCGCCGGCAAGCCCGTCGCCGACATCTTCATCGAGGACGGCGAACCCGCCTTCCGCGCCCTGGAGCGCGCGGTCGTGGCCGAGGCCCTGTCCGGCTGGCCCGGCGTGGTCTCGGTGGGCGGCGGCGCCGTTCTCGACCCCGGCACCGCCGCCGCGCTCCGGGACCACCACGTGGTCTACCTGCAGGTGGAGTTCGCCGACGCCGCCAAGCGCGTCGGCCTGGACACCCCCCGCCCGCTGCTGGCCGGCAACCCCCGCGCCAAGCTCAAGCGCCTGCTGGAGGAGCGCCTGCCCGTCTACGAGGGGCTGGCCAGCGTCACCGTGCCCACCAGCGGCTACCACCCCGAGGAGATCGTGGACGTGATCGTCGCCGGACTTCCCGAGCGCCGCGAGCGCGCGCTGTGACCGCCACCCGCATCGGTGTGGGCGGCACCTCCGCCCCCTACGACGTTGTGGTGGGCACCGGCGTGTTCGCCGAACTGCCCGACCTCGTCGGCGGGCGCGCCGAGCAGGTGGCCGTGATCCACCCCGAGCACCTGGGCGAACTCGCCCGGCCCGCGCTGGGCGCGCTGGAGGCCGCCGGCTACACCGCGCACGCCCTGCCCGTGCCCGACGGCGAGGCCGCCAAGACCGCCGAGGTCGCCGCGTCGCTGTGGGCGCGCCTGGGCCAGGCCGGGTTCACCCGCACCGACGCCGTGGTGGGCGTGGGCGGCGGCGCCGTCACCGACCTCGCCGGGTTCGTCGCCGCCACCTGGCTGCGCGGCGTGCGCGCCGTGCTGGTGCCCACCACCCTGCTGGGCATGGTCGACGCCGCGGTGGGCGGCAAGACCGGCATCAACACCGCCGAGGGCAAGAACCTGGTCGGCGCCTTCCACCCGCCCGCCGGCGTGCTGTGCGACCTCGCCACCCTGCCCAGCCTGCCCACCGCCGACTACATCGGCGGCCTGGCCGAGATCATCAAGGCCGGGTTCATCGCCGACCCCGCCATCCTCGACCTCGTCGAGGCCGACCCCGAGGGCGCCACCCGGCCCGAGGGCCGCCACACCCGCGAACTGATCGAGCGCGCCATCGCCGTCAAGGCCGAGGTGGTCTCCTCCGACCTGCGCGAAAGCGGGCGCCGCGAGATCCTCAACTACGGGCACACCCTGGGCCACGCCATCGAGCGCGCCGAGAACTACACCTTCCGGCACGGCTACGCGGTGGCCATCGGCATGGTCTTCGCCGCCGAACTCGCCCGCCTGGACGGCCGCATCGACTCCGCCCTCGTCCGGCGCCACCGCGACATCCTGGCCGCGGTCGGGCTGCCCACCGGCTACGCCGCCGCGGCCTGGCCCGGCCTGCACGAGGCCATGCGCGTCGACAAGAAGGCCCGCGGCGCCACGCTGCGGTTCATCGTGCTCGACTCCCTGGCCGCGCCGGCGGTGCTCACCGGCCCCTCCGCCGACCTGCTCGGCGCCGCCTACGCCGCCATCAGCACCTGAACGCCCGCACCGGCCAGACCCACTAGACTGCGGATACGACGGCGGCGCCGCACCCGCCGGCGGCCCGCGGCACCCCGGCGGCCCGCCGGCCGCGCCGCGACCGTCACCGACCGAGCCGGAACCTCTGGGAGAGACGACCGAAGTGGCCACGACGAACGACCTCAAAAACGGCACGACCCTGAAGCTCGACGGCGGTGAACTCTGGAACGTCGTGGAGTTCCAGCACGTCAAGCCCGGCAAGGGCGGCGCGTTCGTCCGCACCAAGCTGAAGAACGTCACCTCGGGCAAGGTCGTCGACAAGACCTTCAACGCCGGCGCCAAGGTCGAGTTCGCCAACGTCGACCGCCGCGAGATGCAGTACCTCTACTCCGACGGCGACTCCTACATCTTCATGGACACCCAGACCTACGACCAGCTCTCCGTGCCCAGCCAGGTCGTCGGCAAGAACGCCGACTACCTGCTGGAGTCGGCCATGGTCACGGTCGCGGTGAACGACGGCAACCCGCTCTACATCGAGCTGCCCGCCGCCGTCGAGGTCGAGATCTCCCAGACCGACCCCGGTGTCCAGGGCGACCGCTCCACCGGCGGCACCAAGCCCGCCACCATCGAGACCGGCGCCACCATCCAGGTCCCGCTGTTCATCACCACCGGCGAGCGCGTCAAGGTCGACACCCGCACCGGCGACTACCTCGGCCGCGTCAACTGATGGCGGACACCGCGCTCCAGCAGTCCCGGCGGGTCCGCGCCCGGCGGAGGTCCCGGTGAGCGGCGGCGCGCGGCGCAAGGCGCGCAGACGCGCCGTCGAGGTCCTGTACGAGGCCGAGCTCCGCGGGGTCACCGTCGAACAGGTCGTCGAGCGCCGCCGCGCCCAGCCCGAGCCGCCTATCAACGAGTTCACCGAGCACCTGGCCTTCGCCGTCAACGAGCGCCGCGAGCGCATCGACGAACTGCTCGACCGCTACGCCATCGGGTGGACCCTGGAGCGGATGCCGGTCGTCGACCGCAACATCCTGCGGATGGGCGCCTACGAGCTGCTGTGGGCCGACGACATCCCCGACGGTGTCGCGATCTCCGAGGCCGTCGCGGTCGCCAAGGAGCTGTCCACCGACGAGTCGCCGGCCTTCATCAACGGCCTGCTGTCGCGGCTGATGGAGAACAAGGCCGAGCTGGCGCTGTAGCGCCCGGCGGGCGCCGCGCGCGCCCGCGCCGGGCGGCGCCGGCACCGGGCCGAGCACGAAGGGAACGGTGTGAGCGACACCTCCGACCCCGCCACCCCGCCGCGGCCCGCGCCCGGCGGCACGGGCGTCCCGCACCGCGCGGCCACCGCCGCGCGCACCGAGGTCGTCTGGGACGTCCTGCGCGGCGCGCTGGCGCGGCTGGCGCCCGACGGCGGCCAGAACGCCGACGGCGCCGGCACCGCGCTGGACATCGTCGACGCCGGCGGGGGCACCGGCGGCGCGGCCGTGCCGCTCGCGGCGCTGGGCCACCGCGTCACCGTGGTCGACCCCAGTCCCGACTCCCTGGCCGCGCTGGAGCGGCGCGCCGCCGAGGCCGGGGTGCGGGTGCGCGCCCTCCAGGGCGAGACCGGCGACCTCGCCGGCCTGCTGCCGCCCGAGCACGCCCACCTGGTGCTGGTGCACAACGTGCTGGAGTACGTCGAGGACCCGGCGGTGGCCCTCGCCGAGGTCGCCGCGCTCACCCGCCCCGGCGGCGCCGTGAGCGTGCTGGCCACCAACGCCGTCGCCGGCGTGCTGCACCGCGCCCTGGGCGGCCACCTCGCCGAGGCCCGCCGCCTCCTGGGCGACCCCGAGGGCCGGTGGGGGGCCAACGACCCCATGCCGCGCCGCTTCACCGCCGACCAGCTCGTGGCGCTGGCCGAGCACGCCGGTCTGGCCGACACCGCCATCCGCGGCGTCCGGGTGTTCGCCGACCTGCTGCCGGGCCGCGTCATCGACGGCGACACCCAGATCGGCGCGGACCTGGTGGAGCTGGAGCGGGCCGCCGCCGAGCACCCGGCGCTGTCGGGCATCGCCACCCAGATCCACCTGCTGGCCCGCCGCCCCGCCTAGGGACGCACACGGGCCGGGGGCGGTTGGCGCAGGTGGGACGAGGGACGGCAGACTGGTGGTATGAGCCGACGCCAGCTTGAGCGCGGTGCGGCGCTGCGCGGGATGATCGGACCGGAGGGGGTCGAGCCGCTGCCCGGCCCCGACTCCGACGCCGACCGCGACTGCGCCGTCCTGCACATCGACATGGACGCGTTCTTCGCCGGTGTCGAGCGCCTGGAGCACCCCGAGACCCGCGGCCGGCCCATCATCGTCGGCGGCACCGGCCCGCGCGGGGTGGTCTCCTCGGCCGACTACATCGCCCGCTCCTACGGCGTGCACTCGGCCATGCCCATGGTGCGGGCACTGCGGCTGTGCCCCGACGCCGTGGTGTTCCCGCCCGACGGCCCGGCCTACCGCCGGGTCTCCGAGGCCGTCATGGACATCCTGTGCTCGGTCACGCCCGAGGTGGAGCCGGTGTCGCTGGACGAGGCGTTCCTGGACGTCTCCGGCGCCCGGCGGCGCCTGGGCAGCCCGGTGCGCATCGCCGAGCTGATCCGCCGCCGGGTGCGCGAGGAGCAGCGGCTGACCTGCTCGGTGGGCGTGGCCGCGACCAAGTTCGTCGCCAAGCTCGCCTCCACCCAGTGCAAGCCCGACGGCCTGCTGCTGGTGCCCACCGCCCAGGTGACCGCGTTCCTGCACCCGCTGCCCGTGGGCGCGCTGTGGGGGGTCGGCGACAAGACCGAGCAGGCGCTGACCCGGCTGGGCCTGCGCACGGTCGGCGACGTCGCCCGGATCTCGCCGCAGACCCTGCGCCACGAGTTCGGCGCCGCGCTGGGCGACCGCCTGGCCGCGCTCTCGCACGGCCGCGACGACCGCCCGGTGGTGCCCTCCACGCCCGACAAGAGCATCGGCGCCGAGGAGACCTTCCCGCGCGACGTCGACGACACCGGCCTCATCCACCGCGAGCTGCTGCGGCTGTCGGAGAAGGTGGCGCGGCGGGTGCGCGCCTCGGGGCAGGTGGGCCGCACGGTCGTGGTGAAGCTGCGGCGGGCCGACTTCACCACCATCACCCGCTCGCGCACCCTGCCCGAGCCCACCGACGTCGCCCGCGAGATCAACGCCGCCGCGCGCGAGCTGTACGCCGCGGCCGGCCTGGAGCGCGTGCGGCTGCGGCTGGTGGGCGTGCGGGTGGAGGGGCTGATGCCGGCCGCCGAGGCGCACCGCCAGCTCAGCATCGGCGAGCCCGAGACGGGCTGGCGCGAGGCCGAGCGCGCCATGGACGCGGTCACGCGCCGGTTCGGGCCCGACGCCATCCGCCCGGCGGCCTTGGCCAAGCGTGAGGAGAATGACGTATAGTACGGCAACTTTCCGGACGCCCGGTCCGTTGCGCACACAGGGATCCGCGCCCGCCCGGCCCCGCGGGGCGGCGTGCTCCCGCGCGGATCGAGGGCCCCGGCGGAGCAGGGGACAGGAGAAGGCGAGCGAGCGGTGTTGCGGTCAGACGGTGAGGGTAATGTGGCCCATGTGGGCCAGCTGCACTTGCATCTTTTCTTTTCAGTAGGCGCTAAGGCACCTTATTCTGGGCATATCACTGGGCATCAGATTGTTGTTCAGTACCCGTCACCCCACTCGGGGACTGTCATTGGGAGGCGCCGTGCCGCTCTCTGAACACGAGCAGCGAATGCTCGACCAGATCGAGCAGGCGCTGTATGCCGAGGATCCGAAGTTCGCCAACACCGTGCGCCAGACGAACCCGGCCGTCCACTACAAGCGCTGGATCGTCAAGGCGTCCATCGGCTTCGTCATCGGGATCTCACTCCTCATGGGCGGCGCGATCTTCCAGCAGGTCGTGGTCGGCGTCATCGGCTTCATCGTCATGCTGGCCTGCCTGCTGTGGGGGCTGTCGGCGTGGCGGCGGGTCGCCGGCGGCAGCGGCGGCGAGCCCGCGCCCGCCCAGCAGGCCGCGCGGCCCAGGCAGCGCCGGCAGCAGCGCCCCGGAATGATGCACCGCTTCGAGGAGCGGTGGCGCCGTCGCCAGGAGGGCGAGAACAGCTGAGCACCGCGCCCGGCCCGACGGCCGGGGCGGCCCGCCTCCCCGCGAACGCGGCCCGACGGCACACACGAGAACGCGCCCACCGGATCCCTCCCGATGGGCGCGTTCTCGTGTGTGCGCGGTGTCCGCTCTACCCGGCCGCCGGGTCGGGGCGGTAGGCGCGCCGGGCCGCGGCGGCGGGCGCGCGCAGCAGCGACCTCGGCAGCAGCACGGCCGTCAGCGCCGCCGTGCGGCCGCGGGCCGCGCGCAGCGCCGCGCGCACCCGGCGGCCGTCCTCGGGCAGCGCTCCCGCCTCGCTCGGCCGGGGCGCGTACCGGGCGCTCTCCTCGGCCATCGCCAGCCGCCACAGCGCCGCCCGCGCGTCCTCGGCCAGCCCCGACTCCGCCGACAACCGCTCGGCCACCGCACGCGGCGACTCCGCCGCGTTCCAGGCCAGCCCAAGGTCGCGGCAGTCGTCGTGCAGCTCCCGCCAGGCCGCGTGCGCCCGCTCGGCCGCCGTCGCCGCCCGCAGCCACCGGCCGCGCCGCACCAGCCACCGGGCCAGCGCCGGCAGCCCGCCCACCAGCAGCACGGCGCCGGCCACCACGGCGGCCCCCACCAGCAGCCCCCGCCAGGGCAGGCCGCCCCCGCCGCCCGCCGCCGCGCCGTCCTCCGGCTGCTCCGGTCCGGGCTCGGCGCTCTCGGGGCCGCCGCTGGGCCGCTGCGGCTCCGGGGCCCCGCCGCTGGGCCGCGCGCCGTCCTGCTCGGGGGAGGGCCGGTCGACCGAGGGCCGCTCCGCCGCCTCCACGGGCGACTGGGCGTAGTCGGGGACGGTGGCCGTGCCCTGGCCGCCCTCGGCGGCGGGCGTCGGCTCGAACCGCAGCCAGCCCAGCCCCTCGAAGTACAGCTCCGGCCAGGCGTGGGCGTCGGACTCGGTGACCTCCCAGCCGCCGTCGGGCAGCCGGGTGCCGGAGGTGAAGCCCGTGGCCACCCGCGCGGGGACGCCCGCCTGGCGGGCCAGCAGCGCCATGGCCGCCGCGAACTGCTCGCAGTAGCCCACGCGGTTCTCGAAGAGGAAGAACGCCAGCGGGTCGGTGCCCTCGGGCACCTGCGGCGGGGTGAGGTCGTAGGTGAACCGCCCTTCGGCGGTGAACCAGTCCTGCAGCGCCAGGGCCCGCTCGTAGGCGGAGTCGGCGTCGGCGGTGATCTCCGCGGCCAGGTCGGCCGTGCGCGGGTCCACCCCCTCGGGCACGTCCAGGTAGCGCGGGTCCAGGTCGGAGCCGGGCGGCAGGTCGGCGGTGAGCAGGTCGGGGTCGGCGCGGGGCACCAGGCTGGTCACCGCGTAACCGGTGCCCGAGGCCGGGGACCCGGTGGTGAACACCATCAGCGAGTCGGCGTCGGCGAACCACCGGCCCGACACGTCGACCTCGCGCGGGGGGTAGGGCGCGGGCAGGAAGTCGGCGGCGAACCCGTCGGCCAGCGAGACCTCGGTGACGACCCGGTCGCTGCCGATGTCGGTCTGCCCCGGCGGCGAGGGCAGCAGTTCGCCGCCCAGGTCGCCGTCGCCGTCGGCGCGCAGCCGCGACATGGTCCAGTTCTGCCCGTCGAACACGTCCAGCGAGTACATCCGCAGGTATCCGGGGGTGGGCGTGTCGGCGGTGTAGGTGAGCACGGGGCGGTCGGAGGGGGAGTTGAGGTTGCGGCGCAGGCTCACCAGCGGGTGGGTGGTGGTGATGGTGTCGCCGCCCAGCCGGCCGCCGTCGGCCAGCGCGTACAGCGCGCTGGAGGACAGTCCGGGGATCGCCAGCGGCACCAGCAGCGCCAGCACCACGGCGACCGCCGCCACCCCCGCCGTGGTGAGCGCCTGCTGGAACCCGCCCAGCACCGGGGCCGCGGAGCCGCTCTGGTGCGCCACGCGCGCCCCCCACCCGGCGCCGCGCACCGCGCCGTCCACCGCCAGCAGCACGACGTAGCCCACCGCGGCCGAGGCGAAGGCGAAGGCGTCCAGCCCCTGGTCGTCGACCAGCAGCGGCACCACCAGCAGGCCGGCCACCGGCAGCGCCATCAGCGCCGCCGTGCGCGCCGTGACGGCGAGGAAGTCGCCGACGATCGCCAGCGCGCCCATGGCCGCCGCCACGATCAGCGCCAGCGCCGGAGTGGCGGGGATCGGGGTGGTCTCCTGGCCGATCTGGCCGCGCCCCTCCTCGAAGACCCGCAGCAGCTCGCCCAGGGCGGCGGGCGTCGGCACGAACCCCAGCGGCGCGGCGAAGGAGGCGAAGGCGCCCGTCAGCACGCACACCAGCACCACGGCCTGGACCAGCGGCAGCACCACGACGGTCAGCCGCAGGGCGCGCAGGCCCAGACCGGTCAGGGCGACCGCGACGACGGCGAAGGCGGCGGGGCCCCACCAGGCGCCGCCGGCGATCACCGATCCCAGGGCCGGCATCGACAGCAGCAGCGCCGCCGCCGACGCCAGTGTGAGGGCGGCCTTTGCGATCATCGGGTGTCGGCCCGCCCCCGTGCGGGGTGCGCGGGCCTGCCTCCTTACCGGGGTAGCGGGCGGCGGGCGGCCGCGGGGGACGCCGCGGACAGGGGTGCGGCGGCGCCGAGGGGCCGCCGGGGCGGTGCCGGGCTCACCGGTGCGCGCCGGGGTGGAGGCGGGCGGCGCCCAGGCCCTGCCAGCCCGCCGGCAGGTCGCCGGGCGTGCCGATCCCCAGCACCGACCAGCCGGCCTCGCGCAGCACCGCGGCGGCGCCGGCCGGGGGCGCCGCGGCCGGCCAGGCGGCGCCCCCGCACAGCACGGCCACGCAGGCGTGGTCGCGGGCGCCGCTCAGGGCGGTGAGCGCGCCCAGGTCCTCGGCCGAGAGCGCCCCCAAAACCGCGACGAGCAGGCCGCGGCCGCTGACGGCGGCGGCGCGCGCCGACTCCGCCGCGCCGGCCAGTCCCGCCGTCTCCGAGGAGCGGGCCACGGCCAGGGCGTCGAGCAGGGCGTCGCGGCGCGAGGCGGCGACCTCGCCGCTCTCGGTGTGCAGCCGTGTCTCGTGGCCCCGGCCGATCAGGTGCAGCGCGATCGAGGCGGCGGCGGACACCGCGACCTCCTGGGAGGACTCCGGCCCCTCGCCGGCGTGGGCGGCGGCGCGCATGTCCACCAGGACGGCGCTGCGGTCGCTGCGGTGGTGCTCCTCGCGGCGCACCATCAGCTCGCCGTGGCGGGCGGTGCTGCGCCAGTGCACGCGGCGCAGGTCGTCGCCGTGCCGGTAGGCGCGCGGTACCGGGTCGTCGTCGGTGCCGCCGGAGACCGTGCGCACGGCGGTGTCGCCGCCCTCGGCGGCGGCGCCCGGCAGCGGCCCCGCCGGCAGCGCCACCACCGGCGGCGTGACCAGCAGCGTCATCGGCGCGCCCACCCGCCGGCTCACCCGCACGCAGTTCAGCGGGTCGGCGAAGGACGCGGTCAGCGGGCCGATGGCGTAGGCGCCGCGCACGTGGGGGCGCACCCGGTAGGTGACGTCACGCACGGCGCGCGGCGCCAGGAAGCCCACGTTGAACGTGGGGGCGATTCCCAGCGTGTCGGGGAGTTCGTCGGCCACGCGCAGCCCGCCGATGGGCAGCGCGGTGGCGGCGTTGGCCACGCGCACCAGCACCCGCGCGTCGCTGCCGGCGGGTGCGCGGGCGGGCTCCAGCGCGCGGCTGTGCACGACGCGGCCGGGCGCGCCGATCAGGGTGGCCGCGGCCAGCAGCGGCAGCGCGAAGACGAGGACCCCCAGGCCCACCAGGTCGCGCTCGCCGATGATGATCCCGCTGGCCACCAGGCTGGCGCCGCCGCTGAGCAGGCCCCAGCCCCGGGTGGTGAAGGCCGGCAGCAGACTCACCCTTGTGCCCCCGGTTCTCAGCGGGGGCTGGGGATCGGCAGCCGGGCGACGACCTCGGAGACGACCTGCTCCGGGGTGCGGCGCTCCATGCGGGCCTCGGGGCTGGGCAGCAGCCGGTGCGCCAGTACCGGCACGGCCAGCGCCTGGAGGTCGTCGGGCACCACGTAGGAGCGGCCCTCCAGGGCGGCGTAGGCGCGGGCGGCGCGCACCAGGTGCAGGGTGGCGCGCGGCGAGGCGCCCAGCCGCAGCGCGGGGGAGGTGCGGGTGGCGCCCACCAGGTCCACCGCGTAGCGGCGCACCCCCGGCGCCACGTGCACGGTGTGCACGTGCTCCACCATGGCGCGCACGTCGGCGGCGGTGGCCACCGGGGCGAGGTCGGCCAGCGGCGAGCGGGCGCTGTGGGTGTCGATCATGTCGAGTTCGGCCTGGGCGGTGGGGTAGCCCACCGAGATGCGCGCCATGAAGCGGTCGCGCTGGGCCTCGGGCAGCGGGTAGGTGCCCTCCATGTCGGAGGGGTTCTGCGTGGCCACCACCATGAAGGGGCGCTCCAGCGGCCGGGTCTCGCCGTCGACGCTGACCTGCATCTCCTCCATGCACTCCAGCAGCGCCGACTGGGTCTTGGGCGAGGCGCGGTTGATCTCGTCGCCCAGCACGATGTTGGCGAAGACGGGGCCGGGGTTGAACTCGAACTCCCCGCGGTCCTGGTGGTAGACGCTGACCCCGGTGATGTCGGCGGGGAGCAGGTCGGGGGTGAACTGGATCCGCTGCACCGAGCAGTCGACCGCCCGGCCCAGCGACTTGGCCAGCATGGTCTTGCCCACACCCGGGATGTCCTCGATGAGCAGGTGGCCTTCGGCCAGCAGGACGGTCAGGGCGATCCGCACGACCTCCGGCTTGCCCTCGATGACGGTCTCGACGGCCCGGCGGATCCGGTCCGCCACGGCGATGACACCGCCGTCCTCGGGGAGTCCTTCTCCCTGTGTGTTGTGCCGCGTGCCCAGTGACACGAGTTTCCTCTCCCGGAGCCGGACCTGACGGAATTGAGGCTAGGCCCAAAGCAGGCGATTGCAAATCAAAACCGGGAAAGTGCGGCACGTGCTCGGCGGCGCGCCCCGCCGCCCCCGGCGGGTGCGCGGGCGCCGGTTCCCACCGCCCGGCCTTGACAGCGTGGGCGCGGCTGTGCTCTCGCGCGCCGCGCGGGCCGCCCCGGCCGCCCCCGCCCGCTCCACTCCGCACCACCCTCGCTGACCTGCGGTTTTCCGGCCGATATGGCCCGCGAGCAGCGATTCAAACTGTTGACCGTGGGGAAGAGTGGAGTAGAGTGGAGCAACGTGGAGCGGGAGACCGCTCCACTTGGGGGCTGGGGAGGTGGGGCCGATGTTTCTCGGCACCCACGAGCCACGCCTCGACGAGAAGGGACGCCTGTTCCTTCCGGCGAAGTACCGCGACGAACTGTCGGGGGGGCTGGTGATCACGAAGGGACAGGAGCGCTGCCTCTACGTCTTTCCCATGGACGAGTTCCAGCGCATCACCGACGCCCTCCGCTCGGCACCGGTCACCGCCAAGGCGGTCCGCGACTACAGCCGCGTCTTCTTCGCGAGCGCGTCCGATGAGGTCCCCGACAAGCAGGGCCGCATCACCATTCCGCCGGGCCTGCGCAGGTACGCGGGCCTCGACCGGGACTGCGTCGTGATCGGGGCCAACACCCGGCTGGAGATCTGGGCCGCCGCGGCCTGGGCCGACTACGAAGCCCAACAGGAGCAGGCATTCGCGGATCTGTCGGAGGAGGTGTTGCCGGGGGTGCTGTGACTTCGCGCGACCCGCGTGCCGGACCCGACATCCGCGCACACCGGTCACGCCAAGCCACCGCCGTCAAAGCCCTGTTCGGACGTCGGCCTTCAGACGCGAATGCGCGGTCAGCTGACGCATCTTCCCCGGCGCCAGGTGGCCGCCGCGTCTGGAGGCCAGTCCGGACAGCAGGGCCCGAGCCCCGTCCCGGTCCGCCCGGTGCGCGGGCCGGCGCAGGGGCCAGGGGGACACAGCAGACGGCCGCGCACGGCGCGGAGCGCGGCGGCGCGAGGGGGTGCCGCCGCCGGCGGGCCGACCATCCGGCGGCCACGCCCGAACACGGCCGGGCGCACCCGGGGCCCGCGCGGCACCGGAGGCGCCCGCACGCCGCCGACAGCAGGAAGCAGGGGGCATCAGTGCTCATGGGGGACACCGAAAGCCAGGCCGGGGCGGCCCACATCCCGGTCATGCTCGACCGCGTGGTCGAGCTGCTGTCCCCCGCGCTCTCCCGGC
Source organism: Streptomonospora nanhaiensis (assembly GCF_013410565.1). Lineage (NCBI taxonomy): Bacteria > Bacillati > Actinomycetota > Actinomycetes > Streptosporangiales > Nocardiopsidaceae > Streptomonospora > Streptomonospora nanhaiensis. Next base: position 1,279,071 of record NZ_JACCFO010000001.1, on the reverse strand, counting down.
CCGGAGCCGTGTTCGTCGACGGCACCCTGGGCCTGGGCGGGCACACCGCGGCCCTGCTGGCCGCACACCCCCACCTGCACGCCGTCGGCGTCGACCGCGACACCACCGCCCTGGACCGCAGCCGCCGCCGGCTCGCGCCCTTCGCCGACCGGCTCGACCTCGTGCACGCCGAGTACGACGACATCCCCGGCGCCCTCGACCGCCTCGGCCGCGCCGAGGCCGACGCCGTCCTGCTCGACCTCGGCGTGTCCTCCCCCCAGCTCGACGAAACCGAGCGCGGCTTCGCCTACTCCCACGACGCCCCGCTCGACATGCGCATGGACCGCTCCCAGCCGCGCACCGCCGCCGAAGTCCTCAACACCTACTCCGCGGCCGACCTCACCCGCGTGCTGCGCGACTACGGCGAGGAGCGCTTCGCCGGCCGCATCGCCCAGGCCGTCGTGCGCCGCCGCGCCCAGGCGCCGCTGTCCTCCACCCGCGAGCTCGCCGACCTCGTGCGCGAGGCCATCCCCGCGGCCACCCGCCGCACCGGCGGCAACCCCGCCAAGCGCACCTTCCAGGCGCTGCGCATCGAGGTCAACGCCGAACTCGACATCCTGCGCCGCGCCCTGCCCGCCGCCACCGGCCGCCTGGCCGTGGGCGGGCGCATCGCCGTGCTGTCCTACCACTCCCTGGAGGACCGCATGACCAAGCGCCACCTCGCCGGCCTGAGCACCGACACCACGCCCCCCGGCCTGCCGGTGCCCCTGCCCGAGGCCAGCCCCGAGTTCCGGCTGCTCACCCGGGGCGCCGAACCCCCCTCCGACGACGAGACCCAGCGCAACCCGCGCGCGGCCTCGGCCCGGCTGCGGGCCGCCGAGCGCATCCGCCGACCATGACCGCCGCCCGGACACCCACACCGCCCAGCGCACCGCACGAGCGGGGAGGACCCAGATGAGCACCGGTACCGAAGAGCCCGGCACCCGGCGCGCCAGGGCCGCCGCCAAGGCCCCGCCGGCGCGCACGCCCGCGCGCACCCGGCCCGCGCCCGCCCGCAGGGGCGCCGCGGGCTCCACGGCCGCGCGCCCGGGGCCGGCCGCGGCCGCCCGCGCCCCGCGCATGCCCTTCGTGCTCCTGGTCCTGGGCCTGCTCAGCGGCGCCCTCATCAGCCTGCTGGCGCTGCGCACCGTCCTGGTCGCCGACTCCTTCGCCATCTCCGAGCTGCAGCAGACCAACGAGGAGCTGGCCCACCAGGAGGAGGGCCTGCGCGAGGAGGTCCTGCGCCTGGAGTCCTCCGAGCGCATCGCCGAGGAGGCCGAGGAGCTGGGCATGCGCCCCGGCGAGGCCCCGCTGTTCATGGACCTCGACGAGCGCACCGTCACCGGCGACCCCGGCGGCGCGGACTCCGGCCTGCCCGGCACCGAGGCCCAGCCCGAGGCGGGCGCCCAGTGACATCGGCCGCCGCCCCCGCCCACCCGCGTCCCAGACCGCAGAGCGGGGGGCGCCGTTGACCTCCCGCGACGGACGCTCCCGCGACCCCCGCCGCCCCGGCCCCTCCGCCCGCCCCGCCCGCGGCACCCCGCCGCGCGGCGGCAGCCAGGCGCGCTCGCGCCAGGGCGGGGCCGGCGCCCAGCGCCGCGCCCCGCGCGAGGTCCCGCCGCCGCGCCGCCCCCAGGTCGGCGGGGGCGCCCGCCGGCCCGGCGGCCCCGCCGGCCCGCGCCCGCCCGCCTCGCTGCTGCGCCGCCCCTTCCGCCGCGGCAACCCGCGGCGCCGCCTCAACATCGCCGTCACCCTCATGGTCGTGGTGCTGATGGTGTTCGCCGGGCGCCTGGTGCAGATCCAGGCCATCGACGCCCCCACCTACGCCGCCGCCGCCGAGGACCTCCGGCTGACCACCATCGACATCCCCACCACCCGCGGCGACATCACCGACGTCAACGGCAACCCCCTGGCCATGTCGGTCGAGACCCGCACCGTGTTCGTCGACCCCGTCGAGATCCGCGACGACGACCGCCAGCGGGTCATCGACGAGCTCTCCGAGCGCTTCGGCCTCGACCCCGCCGAGGTCGCCGAGCACGTCGACGCCCGCCCCAGCCGCTACGAGGTCGTCGCCCAGGACGTCCCGCCCCGCAAGTGGGACGAGATGGCGGAGCTGGGCCTGCAGGGCGTGGGCGCGCTCGTCGACTACAAGCGCGTCTACCCCGAGGAGACCGGTGCCGCCGACCTCATCGGGTTCACCGGCGCCGACGGCCAGGGCCTGGAGGGCCTGGAGGGCGTCATGGACGACACCCTGGCCGGGGAGCCCGGCAAGCAGCAGGTCGAGACGGGCGCCGGCGGGGTGCAGATCCCCATGGCCGACGGCCTGGCCCAGGAGCCCGTGCCCGGCCGCGACGTCCGCCTCACCCTGGACCAGGACATCCAGTGGCACGCCCAGCAGGCGCTGGCCGAGCGCGCCGAGGAGCTGGGCGCCCAGGGCGGCAGCGCCATCGTCATGCGCCCCACCGGCGAGATCCTGGCCATGACCGACTACCCCACCTACGACCCCGCCGACTACGGCGAGTACTCCGCCGAGGACCGCGCCAACGGCGCCGTGGCCGAGGCGTTCGAGCCCGGCAGCACCAACAAGGTCATCACGCTGGCCGGCGCCCTGGAGGAAGGGCTCACCACCCCCGAGACCGTCTACACGGTGCCCTACTCCACGCAGATCCACGACCGCACCTTCAAGGACGACCACTTCCACCCCACCCAGCGGCTCACCCTCAACGGGATCCTGGCCCAGTCCAGCAACGTGGGCACCATCCAGGTCGGCCAGCAGCTGGGGCGGGAGCGGCTCTACGCCTACCTGCGCGACTTCGGCTTCGGCGAGCCCACCGGCCTGGACCTGCCCGGCGAGAACGTCGGCATCCTGTCCAAGCCCGAGGACTGGTGGGGCACCCAGCTGCCGTCCGTCTCCTTCGGCCAGGGGCTGTCGGTCAACGCCATGCAGATGGCCAGCGTCTACGCCACCGTCGCCAACGGCGGGGTGCGGGTCGAGCCCACCCTGGTGGCCGGCACCGTCGACGGCGACGGCGCCTTCACCCCGGCCGAGGAGCCGCCCAGCGAGCGCGTCATCAGCGAGGAGACCGCCGACGAACTGGCGCTGATGCTGGAGGCCGTCACCGGCGAGGAGGGCACCGCCCAGGCCGCGCAGATCCCCGGCTACCGGGTGGCCGGCAAGACCGGCACCGCCAACCGGGTCGACCCCGACACCGGCTCCTACAGCGGCGGCGGGCACACCTCGACCTTCGTGGGGTTCGCCCCCGCCGACGACCCCGAGCTGATCGTCCAGGTCGTGCTGCACAACCCCCAGCGCGACTACTACGGCGGCGAGGCCGCCGCGCCGGTCTTCACCGACATCATGTCCTTCGCGCTGAAGACCGAGAAGGTGCAGCCCACCGGCACCGAGCCGCCCAACATCCGGCTGTTCGGCGATGAGTGAGCCCACCGCGCCCGGCGCACCCGCGCCGGGCGCGCCCCACCGGCGGCGGCGCGGATTTCGGCCCGCGCCGCCGCAGCCGATAACCTCTCGACGTGCCACCGGTAATGCGACCTGAACACACCCAGCCCCGTCCGCTGTCCGAGCTCGCCCGCCTGCTGGGCCCGGACGCGTTCATCACGTGCGTCGAGAACGCCGAGACCGGGCCGGAACCCGGCGGCGCCGCGCAGGCCGGCCCCGACTCCGCCGACCCCGCCGCCGTCCGCATCAGCGGCATCACCCACGACTCCCGGGCGGTGCGCCCCGGCGACCTCTACGCCGCCCTGCCGGGCAGCCGAGCCCACGGCGCCGACTTCGCCGCCCAGGCCGCCGCCGCCGGAGCCGTGGCCATCCTCACCGACCCCACCGGCTACGACCGCGCCGCCGCCACCCGGCTGCCCGTGGTCACCATCGCCGACCCCCGCGCCCGCCTCGGCGAGGTCGCCTCGTGGGTCTACGGCGCGCCCGCCGCCGACCTGCTGCTGATCGGCACCACCGGCACCAGCGGCAAGACCACCGTCACCTACCTGGTGGAGTCGGGCCTGCGGGCCGCCGGGCTGCGCACCGGGCTCGTGGGCACCGTCGAGATCCGCGTGGGCGACGACCGCGTGGCCGCCTCGCTGACCACGCCGGAGGCCACCGACCTCCACGGGCTGTTCGCGCAGATGCGCGAGCAGGGCGCCACCGCCGCCGCCATGGAGGTCTCCAGCCACGCCCTGGCCCTGGGCCGGGTGGGCGGCGCCCGCTACAACGCCGCCGTCTTCACCAACCTCTCCCAGGACCACCTGGACTTCCACAGCGACCTGCGCGACTACTTCGACACCAAGGCCCGCCTGTTCACCCCGGAGTTCTGCGAGATCGCCGTGGTCAACAGCGACGACCGGTTCGGGCGGGTGCTGATCGACCAGGTGCGGGCGCGCGGCGACGTCCCCGTCACCACCTTCTCCGCCGAGGGCGACCCCGACGCCGACTGGCGCGCCGTCGACGTCCGCCTGGGCGCCGAGGGCAGCACCTTCCGCATCGCCGGCCCCGGCGGCATGGAGGCCGACGCCTCCGTGGCGCTGCCCGGCGCCTTCAACGTGTCCAACGCCATAGCCGCGATCGTCGGCCTGGTCGAGGCCGGGATCCCGCTGCACACCGCCATCGAGGGCGTCGCCGCGGCCCCGGGCGTGCCCGGGCGCATGGAGCGCGTGGAGGCCGGCCAGGACTTCACCGCCGTCGTGGACTACTCCCACAAGCCCGGCGCGATCGAGGCGGTCCTGACCGCGCTGCGCGGGATCACCGAGGGCGAGCTGACCATCGTGGTGGGCTGCGGCGGCGACCGCGACCGCGCCAAGCGCCCGCTGATGGGCGAGGCCGCCGCCCGGCTCGCCGACGCCGTCATCCTCACCGACGACAACCCGCGCACCGAGGACCCCGTCACCATCGTCACCGCCATGCTCGACGGCGTGGCCAAGGTCCCCCAGGACCAGCGGGCCCGCGTCACCGTCGAGCCCGACCGCGCCGCCGCCATCGAGCTGGCCGTGGCGCGCGCCCGCCCCGGCGACGTCGTCGTGGTGGCCGGGAAAGGTCACGAAACCGGCCAATATGTCGCCGGTTCGGTTCTTCCGTTCGACGACCGCGACGTCCTGCGCGCCGCGCTGGCCCGCCGCCTCGCCGACTGAACAGGGGGCCGTCAACCACGCACCGACGACACAGCGCACGCGCGCACACCCAGGTCAGGGCGGGGGAGACCGCGCACACCGCGCGTCCCGCGCCCCGCGGCGCCCCGTCGCGGCGCCGCCGCGCGCCCCGCACCGCCCGCGCCGTGTCTGCCGCGGCGGCCGCTCCGGCGGCCCGCACCGGGCGCGGGGGATCGCGGTCGGGGCGCAACACGGGTGACCAAATGTTCTAAGGTAGGTCCGGCAATCGCAGCCCGGCCCCGGTGTGTTCGACACCGCCTCAGGGTCGACGGAGCGCGCCATCCCCTGACAACCGCGCCGTCACCTTGGTTGAGGCGCATTCTCGCGCAATGGGCCGGGCCAGACATGAGGAGTGGATTTGATCGCGCTGACGCTCGATCGGATCGCTGAGATCACCCAATCCCGACTAAGCGGGTCGGCGCGTCCAACGGATGTCGTGTCGGGTCCGGTCGTCATCGACTCACGACTGGCCGAGCCCGGGTCGCTCTTCGTCGCCCTGAGCGGCGAACGGGCCGACGGGCACGACTTCGCCGAATCCGCTGTCGCCGCGGGCGCCGCGGCGGTTCTGGGATCCCGGCCGGTCGCGGCGCCGCAGTTGCTCGCCGAAGGAGGCGACGAAGGAGTGGTGGCCGCGCTGGGCCGCCTGGCCCGGGCCGTGGCCGGCGAGCTGACCGACGCCGACATCGTCGGCGTCACCGGCTCCTCGGGCAAGACCACGACCAAGGACCTGCTCGCCCAGGTCCTCAGCGGTCTGGGCAGCACCATCGCCCCCGCCGGCTCGCTCAACAACGAGATCGGCCACCCGCTCACCGTGCTGCGCGCCGACGAGAGCACCCGGTTCATCGTCCTGGAGGTCGCCGCCCGCGGGCGCGGCCACATCGCCCACCTGTGCACCATCGCCCCGCCGCGCATCGGGGTGGTGCTCAACGTCGGCAGCGCCCACGTCGGCGAGTTCGGCAGCCGCGCCGCGATCGCCCAGGCCAAGGGCGAACTGGTGGAGGCGCTGCCCGCCGCCGCCGACGGCGGGGTCGCGGTGCTCAACGCCGACGACGACGCCGTCATCGCGATGGCCGCCCGCACCTCGGCCCGCGTCGTCTCCTACGGGCTCGCGCCCGAGGCCGACGTCCGCGCCGAGGACGTCCGGCTCGACGCCGCCGGCCGCGCCGCGTTCACCCTGCGCCTGGGCGGCGGCAGCGCGCCGGTGCGCCTGGCGCTCGTGGGCGCCCACCAGGTGCACAACGCCCTCGCCGTGGCGGCCGTGGCCGCCGAGTTCGGCATGGGGGCCGAGGCGGTCGCCGAGGCGCTGGGCAAGGCCGGCCCGGTGAGCCGCTGGCGCATGGAGGTCAGCGAGCTGCCCGACGGCGTGACCCTCGTCAACGACGCCTACAACGCCAACCCCGAGTCGGTGGCGGCGGCGCTGCGCACGCTGGAGGCCATCTCCGCGGACGGGCGCCGGCCGCTGGCCGTCCTGGGCGTCATGGCCGAACTGGGCGCGGCCCACGACGAGGAGCACCGCGCGGCCGGCCGGCTGGCGGCGCGGGCGGGCGCCGCCGCCCTCGTGGTCGTCGGCGACGACGCCGCGCCCATCGCCGAAGGGGCACGCGAGGTGCCCGAATGGCGCGGGGAGGTCGTGCGTGTCCCCGACGCCGCCCAAGCCGCCGCCGCGCTGCGCGCGCGGCTGCGGGCAGGAGACGTCGTCATGGTGAAGGGATCACGCGTGGCCGGGCTGGAGAAAGTCGCCGAGCTGCTGATGTCCGGGGAGGACGCCAAGTGACCGGCATTCTCGTCGCGGCGGGCCTGTCCCTGCTGGTCTCGCTGCTCATCATGCCGCTGGTGATCCGGATCCTGTACCGGTTCAAGTTCGGCCAGGAGGTCCGCGACGACGGCCCCGAGGGCCACAAGACCAAGCAGGGCACGCCCACCATGGGCGGCATCGTCATCATCCTGGGCGCCATCATCGGCTACTTCGGCTCCCACCTGGTGCTGATGACCCGGCCCACGGTCTCGGGCCTGCTGGTGATCTTCCTGTTCGTCGGCATGGGCGCCGTGGGCTTCCTCGACGACTTCATCAAGATCTACAAGCGGCGCAGCCTGGGCCTGCGCAGCGGCGCCAAGATGCTGGGCCAGACCATCGTCGGCGCCGGGTTCGCGGTCGGGGTCACCCAGTTCCCCAACGGCTACGGCTACACCCCCGCCTCGCCGCAGCTGTCCTTCCTGCGCGACTTCGGCCCGCCGCTGATGATCGGCGTGTTCGTGCTGTGGGCGCTGTTCCTCATCGTCGGGTTCTCCAACGCGGTCAACCTCACCGACGGCCTGGACGGCCTGGCCACCGGCGCGATGATCCTCTCGCTGGTCGCCTACGTCATCATCGGCAACTGGCAGCTGCGCCAGAGCTGCGTGGCCTACCTCTCGCCCAGCTGCTACCCGGTGCGCGACCCGCTGGACCTCGCGGTGGTGGCCGCCGCCTGCCTGGGCGGCTGCATCGGCTTCCTCTGGTACAACGCGCCGCCCGCCAAGATCTTCATGGGCGACACCGGCTCCCTGGCCCTGGGCGGCCTCATCGTGGGCCTGGCCATCACCACCCGCACCCAGCTGCTGCTGCTGATCATCGGCGGCCTGTTCGTGCTCATCACCCTGTCGGTGATGATCCAGATCAGCTCGTTCCGGCTCACCGGCAAACGGGTCTTCCGCATGGCGCCCCTGCAGCACCACTTCGAGCTGAAGGGCTGGGCCGAGACCACCATCGTCATCCGGTTCTGGATCATCCAGGGCCTGATGGTCGGCGTGGGCATCGGCCTGTTCTACCTGGAGTGGATGCCGCGGTGACCCCGGAGACCCCCGACTTCGCGACCGGGCTCAAGGACCGCGCGGTCTGCGTCGCCGGCCTGGGCGTCACCGGGCCGCCCACCGTCCGGGCGCTGCTGCGCCGCGGCGCCCGCGTCACCGTGGTCGACAACCGCGACGACGACGCCGCGCGGGCCGCGGCCGAGGAGCTGCGCGCCGAGGGCGCCCGCGCCGTACTGGGCGACTCCGCGCTGCCCGAGGGCACCGAGCTGGTCGTCATCTCGCCCGGCTGGCGCCCCGACTCCCCGCTGGCGCTCGCGGCGGCCGCCGCCGGGGTGGAGGTCATCGGCGACGTCGAACTCGCCTGGCGGCTGCGCCCGGCCACCCAGCGCTGGCTGGCCATCACCGGCACCAACGGCAAGACCACCACGGTGCGGATGCTGGAGGCGATGCTGCGCGCCGACGGCCGCGACGTCGCCGCGGCCGGCAACGTGGGCACCCCCCTGCTCCAGGCGGCCCTGCCCGACGACCGCGGCACCGCGCCCGACCTGCTCGTGGTGGAGCTGTCGAGCTTCCAGCTGCACTGGTCGGCCACCCTGGCCCCGCACGCCGGCGTCGTGCTCAACCTGGCCGCCGACCACCTCGACTGGCACGGCGGCCTGGAGCCCTACGCCCAGGCCAAGGGCCGCGTCTACGCCCGCGGCACCGTCCGGATCGCCAACGCCGACGACGACTGGTCGGCGCGCCTGGCCCAGCAGGGCGACCCGCACGCCCCCCTGCACGGGTTCACCCTGGGCGTGCCGCGCCCCGGCCAGCTCGGCGTGGTCGAGGACCTGCTGGTGGACCGCGCGTTCGTGGCCGACCCGCGCACCAGCGCCGAGGAGCTGGCCGCGGTGGGCGACGCCGTGCCGGCCGCGCCGCACAACGTCGCCAACGCGCTGGCGGCGGCGGCCCTGGCCCGCTCGGTGGGCGCCGCGCCGGAGTCGGTGCGCGCCGGGCTGCGGGCCTTCGCCCCCGAACCCCACCGCATCGCCCACGTCGCGCGGGTGGCCGAGGTCGACTACGTCGACGACTCCAAGGCCACCAACCCGCACGCCGCCGCCGCCTCCCTGGCCGCCTACCCCTCCGTCGTGTGGGTGGCCGGCGGCCTGCTCAAGGGCGCCGAGGTCGACGACCTGGTGCGCACCGCCGCGCCCCGGCTGCGCGCGGCCGTGCTGCTGGGCCGCGACCGCGACCGGCTGGCCCGCGCGCTGGCCGTCCACGCGCCCGAGGTCCCCGTGGTCGAGGTCGCCGGCACCGGCGAGGACGCCATGGCCGAGGCCGTCGCCGCCGCCGCGCGCCGGGCGCGCCCCGGCGACACCGTGCTGCTGGCCCCCGCCGCCGCGTCGATGGACATGTTCCGCGACTACAACGCGCGCGGCGACCGGTTCGCGGAGGCCGTGCGCGCGCTGTGACGCGCGGCCGCCCGCCGCAGCGCCCCGCGGGCGCCCGGCGGCGGGCGGCCCGCCGCCCCGTGGCCGCCCCTCAGCCGCCCACCTGCGGCGCGGTCGCGGCCGGATCCGGCCGCGCGCGTAGAAAGAAGCCCAACACGCGGAATATGTCCGAGGCTTCGCGGTCCGCACCCGCCAGACTTGTTCGTCGCTGGACAACGACGGCACGGGCGGAGGTGGCCAATGGCGGTGCCGACAACGATCCCCACGGCCGAGCGGGCGAGCACGACCCCCCGGAAGGTCGAGGAGCGGGGACGGTCGCCGCTGCGCGAACTGCCCGGGATCCTCAACCGGCCGCTGACCTCCTACTACCTCCTGGCCGGCGGCACCGCGCTGCTGACCACGCTGGGCCTGACCATGGTGCTGTCCTCCTCCATGGTGGACTCCTACACCGAGACCGGCTCGGCGTTCTCCCTGTTCGAGAAGCAGGTGTTCGCCGCCTCGGTGGGCCTGCCGCTGCTGGTGGTCGCCTCCCACCTGCCCATCCGGGTCTTCCGGATGCTGGGCTACCCGGCCATGCTCGCCTCGGTGGTGCTGCTGGTGCTCACCGTCTTCCACGGCGACGCCTACGGCAGCGGCGCCGTGCGCTGGATCGAGATCGCCGGGGTGACCGTCCAGGCGTCGGAGCCGGCCAAGCTCTCCTTCGCCCTGTGGGGCGCCAACGTGCTGGCGCGCCGCGAGGAGCTGCGCCAGCTGGTGGAGTGGCGCCAGTTGCTCATCCCGCTGCTGCCGGGCTGCGGCGTGCTCGTGGTGCTGGTGCTGATCGGCACCGACCTGGGCACCACGTTCGTGCTGCTGGCGATCTTCCTGGCGCTGCTGTGGGTGGTGGGCGCGCCCGGGCGGCTGTTTCTGGCGATGATCGGCCTGGTCATCTCGCTGGCCGGCATCATGATCGCGGTCGAGCCGTTCCGCCTGGCCCGCGTGACCTCCTTCCTCAACCCCCAGGCCGACCCCACCGACTCCGGCTTCCAGGCGCTGCACGGCCTCTACGCGCTGGGCACCGGCGGCGTGGTCGGCGTGGGCATCGGCGGCAGCCGCGAGAAGTGGGGCTTCCTGCCCCACCCCGAGAGCGACTTCATCTTCGCCATCATCGGCGAGGAGTTCGGCCTCATCGGCACCCTGGTCGTCGTGGGCCTCTTCGGCGTCCTCGGCTACGCTGGGCTGCGCGTCGCGTCGCGGGTCGGCGACCCCTTCGGCCGCCTCGCCGCCGCGGCCATCACCTGCTGGATCGTCATCCAGGCGATGGTCAACATCGGCACGGTCATCGGCGTCATGCCCATCACCGGCATCCCGCTGCCGCTGGTCTCGGCCGGGGGCTCCTCGCTGATCCCCACGATGCTGGCGCTGGGCATCCTGCTGGCCCTGGCCAAGGCCGAGCCCGATGCCCGCGCGGCCCTGGCCGCCCGCGGTCCGAGCCGGGTGCAAAGGGCTCTAAGCTGGCTGGGCCTGGAGTACTCGGCATCCGGCGCCCCGTCCAGGCGGACCGGAGCCGCGGCGCAGGCCCACAACGGATCGCGCGCGACGCAGGTTCAAGCGAGGAGGAATCGGCGACGATGAGGGTAGCCCTCGCCGGAGGCGGCACGGCCGGGCATATCGAGCCCGCGCTCTCCCTGGCCGATGCGCTTCGGCGCATCGACCCGCAGACCCAGATCCTGTGTCTGGGCACCGAACGAGGACTGGAGACCCGCCTCGTTCCCATGCGGGGCTACGAACTGGGGACCATCCCGGCGGTGCCGCTGCCCCGCCGGCTCACCCCGCAGCTGCTGCAGGTGCCCGGCAAGCTCGCCAGCGCCATCAGCGCGGCGGGGGCCCACCTGGACCGCCTCGGCGCCGACATCCTGGTCGGGTTCGGCGGCTACGTCGCCACCCCCGGCTACCTCGCGGCGCGCCGCCGCAGGATCCCCCTGGTGATCCACGAGGCCAACCCGCTGCCGGGCCTGGCCAACCGGCTCGGCGCGCGGCTGACCCCGCACGTGTTCACCGGGCACCCCCACTGCGACATCCGCCACGGCCGCTTCATCGGCATCCCGCTGCGCGAGCAGATCTCCCAGCTGGACCGGCTGGCCACCGGCGACAAGGCGCGGGCGCACTTCGGGCTGCGGCCCGAGCTGCCCACCCTGCTGATCTTCGGCGGCTCCCAGGGCGCCCAGGCGCTCAACCAGGCCGCGTTCGACTCCGCCGACCACTTCCGGCTGGCCGGGGTGCAGGTGCTGCACGTGGTCGGCCCCAACAACGCCACCGAGCCCGAGGACCGCACCCGCGACGGCGTGCCCTACGTTGTGGTGCCCTACGTGGACCGCATGGACCTCGCCTACGCCGCGGCCGACGTCGCCATGTGCCGCTCCGGCGCCATGACCTGCGCCGAGCTGACGGCCGTGGGCCTGCCCGGCGCGTTCGTGCCGCTGCCCATCGGCAACGGCGAGCAGCGCCTCAACGCCGAGCCGATCGTCGAGGCCGGCGGCGGCCTGCTGGTCAACAACGCCGACCTCACCCCGCAGTGGATCGCGCAGTACCTCATCCCGCTGCTCACCGACACCGACCGGGTGGTCGCCATGTCGGAGGCCGCCTCGCGCATGGGCCGCCGCGACGCCGACATGGAGCTGGCCCGCGAGGTCATGGCGATCGCGCGCGGCGAGCGCCCCGCCCCCGAGCCGCCGATCTACGACGACCCCGACGACGACGCCTACGTCGACGACGGGAAGGACCTGCGGTGAGCCTGGTCGAACACACCGAGCCGGTGCCGGTCGGCAAGCTGGGCCGGGTGCACTTCGTCGGCATGGGCGGGGTCGGCATGTCCGGGATCGCCCGCGTGCTGCTCCAGCTGGGCGTGGAGGTCAGCGGCAGCGACGCCAAGGACGGCCGGCTGCTGCGCGACCTCGCCGAACTCGGCGCCGACGCCCACGTCGGCCACGACGCCGCCCACGTGGGCACCGCCGACACCGTGGTGGTGTCCTCGGCGGTGCGCCCCGACAACCCCGAACTGGTCGAGGCCCGCCGGCGCGGGCTGCGCGTGCTGCCCCGCGCCGCCGCGCTGGGCGCGCTGCTGCTGGAGCGCCGGGGCGTGGCCGTGGCCGGCACCCACGGCAAGACCACCACCACCTCGATGCTGACCGTCGTCCTCCAGCAGGCCGGCGCCGAACCCGGCTACGTCATCGGCGGATCGCTGGCCACCACCGGGCTGGGCGCCGACGCCGGGGCCGGCGAGGTCATCGTGGCCGAGGCCGACGAGAGCGACGGCTCCTTTCTGATGCTCTCGCCCGAGGTCGCGGTCGTGACCAACGTCGAGGCCGACCACCTGGACAACTACAGCGGCGGCCTGGAGCAGATCCACGCCAACTTCGCGGCGTTCGCCGGGCGCGTGGGCGCCACCCTCGTCGCGGGCGCCGACGACCCCGGCGCGCGGCGCGTGGCCGAGACCGCCGCCCGCCTGGGTAAGCGGGTCGTCACCTTCGGTGAGGCCGCAGACGCCGACTACCGGGTCTCCGACGTCGCGGCCGAGGGGTTCCGCACCGCCTTCACGCTCACCCCGCCCGGCGGCGAGCCGCTGCGCGGGGAGCTGGCCGTGCCGGGCCGGCACAACGTGCTCAACGCCGCGGCCGCCGTGGCGGCGGCCGACGTGCTGGGCCACGACCCCCAGGTCGCGCTGGCCGGGCTCGCCGCCTTCACCGGGGTGGGCCGCCGCTTCGAGCTGAAGGGCACCTCCGGGGGGGTGGCGGTCTACGACAGCTACGCCCACCACCCCACCGAGATCGCGGCCGACCTGCGCGCCGCGCGTGCGGCCCTGGACACCCGCGAGCCCGACGGCGCCGCGCCGGGCCGGGTCGTGGCGGTGTTCCAGCCCCATCTGTACAGTCGCACCCGGATCTTCGCCGCGGAGTTCGCCGAGGCGCTGGCCCTGGCCGACGAGGCCGTGGTGCTGCCCGTCTACGCCGCGCGCGAGGACCCCGAGCCCGGGGTCGGCGCCGAGCTGATCACCGACCGGATCCCCGGCGACGGCGCGCACGTCCACCTCATCGCCGACCGCGACGATGCGGTGGCCCGCGCCGCCGCGCTGGCGCGGCCCGGCGACATCGTGCTGACCATGGGCGCGGGCGACGTCACCGAGCTGGGGCCGCGCATCGTCGCGGCGCTGCCGGGGGCCAAGGACTGACCGCCGGTCCGGGCGGCGGCCCGCGCCGGCACCGGCGCGCCGCCCGCCCGGGCGGACGGCCGGGGGAGTGCGCGGGGCAGCGAAGGACGGTGAGGGCAGGGGTGAGCGCGACCACCGAGGAGTCCGCGCCGCGCGGCGCCGACGGCGGCGCGCGGCGGCCCGGCCGGCGCCGGTCGGACCCCTGGAAGGTCGCCTTCGTGGTCCTGCTCATCGTCACGGCGCTGACCGTGGTCACCTGGCTGCTGCTGGGCTCGCGGCTGCTGGTGGTGCGCGAGGTCGAGGTCACCGGCACCGACCGGCTCGACCCCGCGCAGGTCGCCGCGGCCGTGGACGTCGCCACCGGCACGCCGCTGGCCCGCGTCGACACCGCCGCGGCCGAGCGGCGGGCGCGCGAGCTGCGCCTGGTGGAGTCGGTCGAGGTCTCGCGGGGCTGGCCGGCCACGCTGCGGGTGGAGGTCGTGGAGCGCACCCCCCGACTGGCCATGCGCGCCGGCGACGGCTTCCGCCTGGTCGACGGCGACGGCGTGCGGGTGGCCGACACCGACACCCGCCCCGAGGACTACCCGCTGATCACGGTCGACGGCGAACCCGAGGGGGACCCGGCCGTCGCGGCGGCCGCCGAGGTCGTGGCCCAGATGCCGGCGGCCGTGGCCGGGCGGGTGGAGGAGATCGACGCCCAGGAGCGGGCGGCGATCACGCTCACCCTGGACGACGGCGCCGTGGTCCAGTGGGGCGGCACCGAGCGCACGGCCGAGAAGAGCGAGATCCTCACCATCCTGCTGCACGAGCACCCTTCGGGGCCCGACCGCAGCTACGACGTGAGCGCGCCGGACATGGCCGTCGTGAAGTAGGTGCGCCACGCCTGCCCGGACCGGGTGGCCCGGACGGCTTCCGGACGCAGGAGGCCGACATTCCCGACGCGACGCGCCGGGATCGGACATCGCCTCACCGTGCGACACGCCGTTAGGCTGAACTCCGTGGTTAGTTGCCCCTTGGCAGGCCGCGGCCTACTGTCGGGAAGCACTACCGTTGGTTGACATAAGTATGGATCTGAGACTTTAGGGCGATTGCGGCGGGCGCCCGGCAGGGCGCCGCCCGGCGCCCGCACCGGGAACCCGGTCGGCACTCGCCGGCACCACGGGCACCCGCAAGAGGAAGACTGTAGAACCGGACAGCCAACCGTCCGGGCCGCCACCGGGGGACACAGCGTCCCGCTGCGGTGGGACGGCGGTTGGCCGATGCGAGCGGAAAGGCCCCTCGTCGTGGCAGCACCGCAGAATTACCTCGCGGTCATCAAGGTCGTCGGCATCGGCGGCGGCGGCGTCAACGCCGTCAACCGGATGATCGAAGAGGGACTCAAGGGCGTCGAGTTCATCGCCATCAACACCGACGCTCAGGCGCTGCTCATGAGTGATGCCGACGTCAAGCTCGACGTGGGCCGCGAACTGACCCGCGGACTGGGCGCGGGGGCCAACCCCGAGGTCGGCCGCAAGGCCGCCGAGGACCACCGCGAGGAGATCGAGGAGGTCCTCAAGGGCGCCGACATGGTCTTCGTCACGGCCGGCGAGGGCGGTGGCACCGGCACCGGCGGTGCGCCCGTGGTCGCCGACATCGCCCGCTCGCTGGGGGCCCTCACCATCGGCGTGGTCACCCGCCCGTTCGGCTTCGAGGGCAAGCGCCGCGCCACCCAGGCCGAGGCCGGGATCGCGATGCTGCGCGAGGAGGTCGACACCCTCATCGTGATCCCCAACGACCGGCTGCTGTCGATCTCCGACCGCCAGGTCAGCGTGCTCGACGCGTTCAAGGCCGCCGACCAGGTGCTGCTGTCCGGTGTGCAGGGCATCACCGACCTGATCACCACGCCCGGCCTGATCAACCTGGACTTCGCCGACGTGAAGTCGGTCATGCAGGGCGCGGGGTCGGCCCTGATGGGCATCGGCTCGGCGCGCGGCGACGACCGCGCCGTGGCCGCCGCCGAGATGGCGATCTCCTCGCCGCTGCTGGAGGCCAGCATCGACGGCGCCCACGGGGTGCTGCTGTCCATCCAGGGCGGCTCCGACCTCGGTCTCTTCGAGATCAACGAGGCCGCTCAGCTCGTGGCGAACTCCGCGGCGCCCGAGGCCAACATCATCTTCGGCGCGGTCATCGACGACGCCCTGGGCGACGAGGTCCGCGTCACCGTCATCGCGGCCGGGTTCGACGAGCCGCGCAACGAGGCGCTGGGGCCCCAGCGCGACGCCGCGCCGGCGCCCGAGCGCCCGCGCGAGGCCGCCGCCCCGCCGGCGCCCCCGCGCGCCGAGGTGCGGCCGGTGGCCGCCGAGCCGTGCCGCCCCGAGCCCGCGCCGGAGCCCGAACCCGAGCCCGAGCCGGTGCGCGAGGAGCCGCGGCGCCCCGAGGCGGCGGCCGAGCCGGAGCCCGAGCCCGCCCCCGAGCCCGAGCCGGAGGCCCCCGAGGCCCCCGAGGCCCCCGAGGCCCGCGATCCCGATCCCGACCCCGAGGACGACCACCGCGCGCGCGGCATCCGCGCCGTCAACGACGCCGGCTACACCCAGGTGCGCGGCACCGGCACCGACGGCTCGTTCACGCGTTCGGGCGACGTCCCCACGCCGCGCCGCCGGGTGATCTTCGACGACCCCGACGACCTCGACGTTCCCGACTTCCTGAAGTAGGCACCCGGGCGCCGGCCCCCGCGGACGGCGCCCGACCCGGGCGTACCGGCGGCGGCGCACCCCGCCGCCGGTACGCTTTTTCGCGTCCGCGAACCGGCGACGAAAGGTGCAGCGCAGGCAATGGACCAGGCTACGGATGCCGCGATCGGGCTGGCCCCCGGAGTGCGCGCCGGGTTCACCCGGCGCCACGACGGCGGGGTCAGCGCCGCCCCCTACGACTCCCTCAACCTCGGCCTGGGTGTCGGCGACGACCGCGCCGCGGTCCTGGAGAACCGGCGCCGGGCGGCCGCCGGCCTGGGCTTCGACCCTGACCGGGTGGTCTGGATGGACCAGGTGCACAGCGCAGAGGTCGCGGTGGCCGAGGAGCCCGGCGTGGTGGGCCGGGTGGACGGCGTGGTGACCGCGCGGCGCGACCTGGTCCTGGCGGCGCTGGCCGCCGACTGTCTGCCCATCCTGGCCGCCGACCACGAGGCGGGCGTCATCGGCGCGGCCCACTCCGGCCGCCTGGGCACCGCCGCCGGGATCGCCGGGGAGCTGGTGGCCGCCATGGTGCGGCTGGGCGCCCGGCCCGAGCGCCTGCGCGTGCTCCTGGGCCCGGCCATCTGCGGGGAGTGCTACGAGGTCCCGGCCGGGATGCGGGACGAGATCGCCCGGACCGTGCCAGAGGCGGCCGGCCGCACCCGGGCCGGGACCCCCGCGATCGACATGCGGGCCGCGGCGGCCGCCCAGCTGCGCGCGGCCGGTGTCGGCCACATCGCGGTGGACGGGCGGTGCACCCTGGAGACCCCGGAGATGTTCTCCCACCGGCGCGGCGCGCCCACGGGCCGGTTCGCGGGGTATGTCTGGTGGCATGGCGATGACCAGGGATGACATCACGGGCGCCGGGGGCGCCGGTGCGGACGCGCCGGCGGGGCCCGCCCGGCGCGAACGGCTCCGGGCCAACCTGGCGGCCCTGCGCGAGCGCGTCGCGGCCGCCTGCGCCGCGGCGGGCCGCCCGCCCGAGGAGGTGAGCGTCATCGCGGTCACCAAGACCTTCCCGGCCTCCGACGTGCGCGCCCTGGCCGAACTGGGGGTCACCGACGTGGGCGAGAACCGCGACCAGGAGGCCGCGGCCAAGGCGGCCGCCTGCGCCGACCTGCCGCTGCGCTGGCACTTCGTGGGCCAGTTGCAGACCAACAAGGCCAGGTCGGTGGCCCGCTACGCCCACCTGGTGCACTCGGTGGACCGGGAGCGCCTGGTCCGCGCCCTGGGCGCCCGGGCCCGCGCGGAGGGGCGCGAGGTGGGCTGCCTGGTGCAGGTCAACCTGGACCCCGACTCCGCGGCAGGGGTGCTGGGGCCCCGGGGCGGCGCCGACCCCGGCGACGTCCTGGCCGTGGCCGACGCCATCGCGGGGGAGGAGGGGCTGCTGCTGGAGGGGGTTATGGCGGTCGCTCCGCGCGAAGGCGACCCCGATGCGGCGTTCGCCCGGCTATATGCGGTCGCCGAGCGGGTCAGGGATCGCTACGCTCAGGCCAGGACGATCTCGGCCGGGATGAGCGGTGACCTGGAGGCCGCCGTCCGTCAAGGTGCGACACATCTGCGGGTCGGAACGGCGTTGCTCGATGATCGCAACCCGAACGTGGGGTAATGTCCCCACATGGACCTTGGCGCCCAAGTGTCGAGTTCGCCCGTCTGGCGGACCCGGGCGGACCTGGGCCGACACGGACACAGTCATCTGCGGTGCAGCACCACAGGGACGACGGAGGACAAGAGATGGCCGGCGCGATGCGCAAGATGGCGGTCTACCTCGGCCTCGTGGAGGACGACCGCTACGATCACCGCTATGCGGACGAATACGATGACTTCGACGACTTCGAGGAAGGCGTCGAGGGCCGCCGCGACCGCGACATCGATCACGGCGGCGATCCCCGTGTCGACTCCATGACGGATGCGGATGACTACACCATGTCCCCTTCAGAGCGGCGCATCCCGACTCACACCACCCCCGCCACCGCGGACCTCGCGCGTATCACTACGCTGCATCCCCGGACGTACAACGAAGCGCGTACTATCGGAGAGCATTTCCGGGAAGGTATACCGGTGATCATGAACCTGACCGAGATGGTCGACAGTGACGCCAAGCGTCTGGTCGACTTCGCGGCGGGGCTGATCTTCGGTCTGCATGGCAGTATCGAGCGCGTGACCAACAAGGTGTTCTTGTTGTCCCCGGCTAATGTTGAGGTGACCGCTGAAGACAAAGCACGCATCGCCGAGCGAGGGTTCTTCAACCAGAGTTAGATCATCACAGATGTCCAGAGATTGGGTCGGGGAACGACCGTGAGTATCGTGCAGTCCGTCGTCATCATCCTGCTGAACCTGTTCATGCTGGTGCTGATCGCGCGGCTCGTCTTCGAACTCGTACAGTCGTTCGCACGCTCGTGGCGACCGAGCGGGTTCGTACTGGTACTCGCGGAGACCACATACACCATCACCGACCCGCCCCTGAGGTTCCTGCGTCGGTTTATCCCCCCCGTACGTTTGGGGAGTGTGGCGCTTGACCTGAGCTTCACCGTCCTCTTCCTCTTCGTGGTGATCCTTATCCAGATCGTAAGTTCGATCTCGTTCATCTAGAAGGTCACAGATGTCGGAAAGGTAAGCCCTGGTTTCGATATGTGGCCTTGGTCATGATCTGGATTGCCGTAAGGTCACGATCAGGTAGCGTCCCTACGGACACAGTCCAAGCGCGCCAAGGAGACGAACATGCCGCTTACACCCGCGGATGTGCGGAATAAGCAGTTCAGTACGACCCGGCTCCGGCCGGGGTATGACGAGGAAGAGGTCGACGCGTTCCTCGACGAGGTCGAGTCCGAGCTGGACCGGCTCATCCAGGAGAACGAGGAGCTGCGTGGCAAGCTCGCCGAGTGCCTGCGGGGCAAGGTGCCCAACGCGGGCATGCAGGACTTCCAGCAGCCCCAGGACCAGCTCCCGCCCGAGCCGCCGCAGCCCGAGCCGATCCGGCCCGAGCCGCCGCAGCCGCAGGTGGAGCAGCAGATCCCGGCCATGGCCGGCATGGGCCTGCCCGGCTCCGAGGAGAACATGGACACCGCGGCGCGCGTGCTCGCCCTCGCGCAGCAGACCGCCGACCAGGCGATCTCCGACGCCCGCCGCGAGGCCGACGAGACCCTGGGCCGCGCCCGCCACGAGGCCGACGACATCCTCGGCAAGGCCCGCCGCCAGGCCGAGCAGATCGTCAACGAGGCCCGCGCCCGCTCCGAGAACCTCGACCGCGACGCGCAGGAGCGCCACCGCCAGGTCATGGGCTCGCTCGTGCAGCAGCGCGAGGAGCTGGAGCACAAGGTCGCCGGGCTCAAGGACTTCGAGCGCGAGTACCGCAGCCGGCTGAAGGACTACTTCGAGCGGCAGCTCCGGGAGCTGGCCGAGGGCGCCACCGACAACGAGCCCGGCCCCAACCCCAACACCACCGGCGGCTTCCAGACCATGGCCCCCACCGGCGGTCAGCCCGGCATGCAGCACACCGGTCCCGGTGGCGGCGTCCCCGGCAACCCGTTCGCCCAGCCCGAGCCCGCCCAGCACGGCGGCTACCACCCGGGCGACGGACCGCACGACCGCCGCTGAGCCCCACCGCTGCCGCAACTCCGGTGCGCCGCCCATCCGCGGCCTCCGGCGTACCAGCGGTAGCAGGCGCGCGGCACGGCGGGCGGCCCCGGGCCGCTCCGCCGCGCAGTACCGCACAACACAACCCTTGAGTGAAGGCTTTCCTGTTCCGTGTTCATCCTCAGCCTCGTCACCCTGGTGGCGGCTCTGGCGGTCATCGCCTTCGGGGTGATGCTCGCCGAGACCACGTTGGTCTACATCGCCCTCGGCCTGGGCGGCCTCGGTGCCGTCCTGCTGGCGGTCGAGGTGGTCCGGTCACGCGCCTACCTGGGTCTCCCGGGCGGGGCTGAGCCGGCGGCACCGGCCGCCGCGGCGGGAAGCGGGTCGTACGCGGCCGGTCGGGCACGGACGGACGGTTTGGGGAAGTCGTCCGTCCCCGCCCCGGCGGCCGCGCCGGGCGCGCCCCCCGCGCCCACGCGGACCGGAAGCACCAGGGGAGACGGGTTGTTCGCGCCCGCGCTGACGGAGGAGTCGGTGCGGGCCGCGGCGTACCGGCAGCCCCCGAGCGGGGCGCCGGGCCGCCCCACGGGCGCCGCGGCCTCCGGCGGCCACGGGCCCTACCGCTACCCGGCCGCGGCCGGATCCGGCCACACCGCACCGGCGGCGCCCGCCCCCACGGGCGGACCCGGAGGACCGGGCGGAGCGGACCGGCCGGAGCAGGCCGACACCACCGCAGGCCGCGTGAGCGAGCCGACCGGCGAGGAGCGAGTGGAGCAGCCGGCCGCGGCGGCGAGCGCCGCCCCCACGGCGGATGCCGAGCCGCGCACCGAGTCCGAGGCTCCGCGCGAGGACACCCCGCACGGCGCCGCGGAGCCGGAGGCCGACGTGCCGGAGCCGTCGGCGGCCGAGACGCCCGAAGAGCGCGGCGTCCCCGACTTCGCGGAGTCGGCCGTGGTGGGCTCCACCACCCCCGCCGTCGATTCGTCGGAGCGGGCTTCCGAATCACCGGCCGCACCCACTGAGGGTCCGGCCGACGAAACCACGCCCGAAGCCGCCCCGGCGTCCGAGCCCCTCGGCTCACGCGAACCGGTCGACGGCGTCGAGGCGATCGACGAGTCCGACCGCGACCTGTCCTTCAGCGCCTTCGTGCAGGGCCTGCGCACGGACGACACCGACGAGGACACCGACGACGCCGCCTACGAGGTGCGCACCGGGCCGGAGGCGCCGGAGGGCGTGGCCGAGGCGGCGGACGCCGAGCCCGAGCCCCGGCAGGCGGCCGGGGACGGGGAGGAACCCGCTTCGGCCGCCGGCGCGGTCGAAGCCGGGGGCCCCGACCGCCCCGAGTCGGAGTCCGGTCGGGGTGCCGAGGCCGGGGAGCCCGCTCCGGACGCGCCGCCCGAGGCGGCGGACACCGCCGACGAGCCCGCGGCGGCGACCGGGGCCGCCGAGGACGCGGCGGAGACAGCGGACACAGGGGACACCGCGGCCGCTCCCGACGCCGATGCCCGGCCCGTGCGGGAGGAGGTGCCGGAGGACCCGGCCACCCAGCCCATCGACCTGAGCGCCCTGGCTCCGTCGGAGCCCGAACGCGACGCCGCGCCGGAGGAGTCCGCCGCACCGTACTTCAAGCCCGAGGCCGAGTCCGCGGAGACGGACGACCCCGAGTTGACCGCCTCGTCGCCGTCGATCCAGCGGCCCGAGGAGCAGCGGGAGCCTTCGGCGGACACCGCGTCCGCCGAGGACGAGTCCGCCGCCGACGAGGACCAGGACCCCGACCAGACGGTCGTCATCCGCCGCAGGACGGACGACGAGGACCGCGCCTAGGAGTGCCTGGAGACGTCCTAGGAGGTAAAACCCTTCTCGAACAGGTCCGCCACACTGGTGACGGTCGCCGCGCGGCGGATCCAGGTGTCCAGTTGGTCGGGGTCGCCGCAGGCGGTGATGCGCCGGCGGACGGAGTCGCTCGCGTCGAGTCCCCGCGCCTCCAGGACGGCGAGGATGCTCTCGGCCTTGCCTTCGGCTTTGCCCTTGGCTTCCCCTTCGGCCAGGAACTTGTTGGCGAATTCGCTCTTGAACGTGTAGGTCCTGCTGGTCATGACCGCCTTTCCGGATGCGGCGTGAAGCGCGTGTGGCCTACTGGAACAGGTCCTCGGCGGCGGTGACGGTCGCCGCGCGGCGGATCCAGGTGTCCAGTTGGTCGGGGTCGCCGCAGGCGGTGATGCGCCGGCGGACGGCGTCGCTCGCGTCGAGTCCCCGCGCCTCCAGGACGGCGAGGATGCTCTCGGCCTTGCCTTCGGCTTTGCCTTCGGCTTTGCCTTCGGCTTTGCCCTTGGCTTCCCCTTCGGCCAGGAACTTGTTGGCGAATTCGCTCTTGAACGTGTAGGTCCTGCTGGTCACCAGTGCCTCCCAGGTGCGGCTCGCGTCGGCGGACAACGCGTTGTCTACGAACTCATAGTAGAGAGTGAACACGGTCGTGTCTTTGAGCGCGCGTAGCGCGTACGCGCAGGCCAGTAGGGCTTTTTCGTTCTCGTTTCCGTGTGCGGCGGCTGACAGGACGGCCAGTTCGGGGACGGCCACCGCCGTCTCCTGATCCACGACGACCGGGGTCTGGTCGGGCCGTAGCACCAGCGGGGCGAGGGTCAGCCCCGGGTGACCCAGGCTGAAGGGCTGCGCCGCCCACGAGGCCGTTTGCGGGTCTGTGGGGCACAGCACCAGGAGCACCGCCGGGCAGCGGAGCCGGGCGCGGACGGTGGTCAGGTACACCGGCCAGGAGAAGCGCTTGTTCGCGTCCTTCTTCAACTGCACCTCGACCACGACCGCGAGGACCGGTGTCTCGTTGCGCTTGAGGGAGACCACGGCGTCGGCGCGGTACTCCTTGGGCTGGAGGTCGGTGCAGTTCTCCGACGCCAGTTCGGCGGCGTCGTGTTCGGGGATGGAGACGCCGAGCGCGTCCTGCAGCAGCCGCACCGCGAGGTCGGGGCGGTTGCGCACGAACTCGATCGGCGCCTCGTGCTCGTTTGTTGGCATGGCGGGACGCTATCGGCACTGGTCAGGGCTTCGGAGGTGATTCCGGGAAAGTCGGCAGGCGCTTGACCCGCGGCCGATGGCCATTGGTGTCCGAATACCGCGGGCCGTCGTTTCGGAACTTTCGGTGTTCGTTTCCTTGCCCTCGGTGAGCTGGGGCGATGGCGGAGCGCGCCGTGCAGGCGGCGGCGGGGTGCGCCTCCACACCCGCGCCGAGGAAACGGAAGAGCCGAGCCGATATCTCGGCCGAAAAACGCGTGAAAATGTCTTTCTGGGAAAGGAAAAGTCTTCCTGGAAAAAGAAAGCAGCCCGGCTCCGTCAACGAGACGGAGCCGGGCCGCTGGGTGGCCGGAGCGCGGTCAGTCCTCCTGGGCGCCGCTCCTGCGCAGGCGGATGGTCACCCCGAACTCCGCCGACCGCACGGTGTGGGCCTCGCCCTCCGGTGCGCCCTCGGTGAAGGTCCGGGCCAGGACCTCGCCGGCGATGGCCTCCGCGTGCTCGGTGAGGGCCTGGGCGGTCAGCGGGTCCTCCGCCGACCACCACAGGTCGATGCGGTCGGAGATCTCCAGACCGCTGGACTTGCGGGCGTCCTGGACCAGGCGGATCAGCTCGCGGGCCAGGCCGGCGCGCTGGAGTTCAGGGGTGATCTCCAGGTCCAGGGCCACGGTCTCACCGGCCTCCGCGGCCACCGTCCAGCCCTCGCGCGGCTGCTCGGTGACCAGCAGCTCCTCCGCGCTGACCTCGACCTGCTCGCCCTCCACCTCGACGTGCGCCCAGCCGGTCGCGCGGACCTGCTCCACAAGCGCCCGCGCCGGCGCCGCGCCGATCGCCCGCGCCACCAGCGGGGTGCGCTTGGCGAACCGCTTGCCCAGGGCCCGGAAGTTCGGCTTGACCGTGTAGTCGACCAGGTCGCCGCCGACCGCCGACAGCGGGTCGAGTTGCTGCACGTTCAGCTCCTCGGCGATCTGCGCCCGCAGCTGCTCGGGCAGCCGGTCGAATCCGGCGGCTCCCACCAGCACGCGCGACAGCGGCTGGCGGGTGCGCACGCCCGAGTCCACGCGGGCGGCGCGGCCAAGGTCGACCAGGCGGCGGGTCAGCGCCATCTGCTCCGACAGCTCGGTGTCGATCAGGTCCTCGCGCACCTGCGGCCAGGAGGCCAGGTGCACCGACTCCGGCGCCTCGGGGCGGCGCAGCGCCGCCCACACGTGGTCGGTGATGAACGGCACCAGCGGCGCCATCACCAGGGTGAGCGACTCCAGCGCCTCGAACAGGGTCGCGAACGCCGACGCGCCCTCGGCCGTGCGCGCGCCCGACCAGAACCGCCGCCGGGAGCGCCGCACGTACCAGTTGGACAGGTCGTCCACGAACGCGGTGAGCAGACGGCCCGCACCGGCGGTGTCGAACCGGTCCAGCGCCTCGCCCACGCCCTTGACCACCCGGTTCAGCTCCGACAGCAGCCAGCGGTCCAGCAGCGGCCGGTCCTCGGGCGCGGGCGCGTCCGCGAGCATGGAGTGGTCCCAGGTTCCGTTCGTCCCGGCGTAGAGGGTGAAGAAGGAGACCGTGTTGTAGTAGGTCAGCAGGACCTTGCGGACGATCTCCTCCAGCGCCTCGTGGCCCACCCGGCGCGGCGTCCACGGCGACCCGCTGGCCGCCATGAACCAGCGCAGCGCGTCGGCGCCGTGGCGCTCCATGACCTCCATGGGCTCCAGGATGTTGCCCAGGTGCTTGCTCATCTTGCGGCCGTCCTCGGCGAGGATGTGGCCCAGGCAGACCACGTTCTCGTAGGAGGAGTGGCCGAACACGAGCGTGCTCACGGCCATCATCGAGTAGAACCAGCCGCGGGTCTGGTCGATCGCCTCGCAGATGTACTGGCCGGGGAAGTTGGCCTCGAACGCCTCCTTGTTGCGGTGCGGCGCGCCCCACTGGGCGAACGGCATGGCGCCGGAGTCGAACCAGACGTCGATGACCTCGGGCACGCGGCGCGCCTCGGCGCCGCACTGGGGGCAGGGGAAGGCGACGTCGTCAACGTAGGGGCGGTGCGGGTCCAGCGCGCTGAGGTCGCGCCCGGCCAGCCCGCCCAGCTCGGCCAGCGACCCCACCACGGTGTGGTGCTCCTCGGCGCAGGTCCACACCGGCAGCGGGGTGCCCCAGTAGCGGCTGCGCGACAGCGCCCAGTCGATGTTGTTGCGCAGCCACTCGCCGTAGCGGCCCTCCTTGACGTTGCCCGGGAACCAGTTGGTGCGGGCGTTCTGCGCCAGGAGTTCGTCCTTGATCGCGGTGGTCCTGATGTACCAGGACGGCACCGCGTAGTAGAGCAGCGGCGTGTGGCAGCGCCAGCAGTGCGGGTAGCTGTGCTCGTAGGGCTGGTTGCGCATGAGCAGCCCGCGGCTGTCGAGGTCGGCCACCAGCGCGGCGTCGGCGGTCTTGAAGAACCGGCCGCCCACCAGGTCGAGGTCGGCCTCGAACGTGCCGTCGCCGCGCACCGGGTTGACCAGCGGCAGGCCATAGGCGCGGCAGACGGCCATGTCGTCGGCGCCGAACGCCGGGGCCTGGTGCACCAGGCCGGTGCCGTCCTCGACGGTGACGTAGTCGGCCAGCACGACGAAGTGCGCGGGGGCGTCGAACGCCACCAGCTCGAAGGGCCGCTGGTAGGTCCAGCGCTCCATCTCGCCGCCCTCGAACCGCTCGCCGGTGGGCTCCCAGCCCTCGCCCAGCGCCTTGCCCAGCAGCGGCTCGGCGACCAGCACGCGCTCGGTGCCGTCGGTGGCCACCACGTAGGTGACGTCGGGGTGCACCGCCACCGCCGTGTTGGACACCAGGGTCCAGGGCGTGGTGGTCCACACCAGCAGCGAGGTGGGCCGCTCGGGGTCGGCCAGCGGCCCGGAGGTCACCGGGAACCGCACGTAGACCGAGGGGTCGACCACGGTCTCATAGCCCTGCGCCAGCTCGTGGTCGGACAGCGTGGTGCCGCAGCGCGGGCAGTAGGGGCTGATGCGGAAGTCGCGCACCAGCAGGCCCTTGTCCCAGATGGTCTTGAGCGCCCACCACACCGACTCCACGTACTCGGGGTCCATGGTGCGGTACGCCTCGTCCATGTTCACCCAGTAGCCCATGCGCTGGGTCATGGCGGTGAAGGCGTCGACGTTGCGCAGCACGGCCTCGCGGCAGCGGGCGTTGAACTCGGCGACGCCGAACTCCTCGATGTCCTTCTTGCCGCTGAGGCCCAGCTCCTTCTCGACGGCGACCTCGACGGGCAGGCCGTGGCAGTCCCAGCCGGCCTTGCGGTCGACGTGGTAGCCGCGCATGGTCTTGAAGCGGGGGAAGAGGTCCTTGAACACGCGGGCCTCGACGTGGTGCACGCCGGGCTGGCCGTTGGCGGTGGGCGGGCCCTCGTAGAACACCCAGTTGGGCTTGGCGCGGGACTGCTCCAGGGAGCGCTCGAAGACCTTCTGCTCGCTCCAGCGGCGCAGCACCTGGTGCTCGGTGGCCGGCAGGTCGATCTGCGCGGGCAGCACGGGCAGTGCGCGGGAGGCGGTGGGATCGTCGGCCATGCGGCGTCGCCTTTCCAACAGGGCGTGTGGTGTCCTGATGGAGGGACGAGGCCGGGCGCCCCGCGGTACCACCCTCCTTGGGCGTGGCGGCGAACGCGCCGCACGCGCCCCACTTCGTTGCTGCAGCGGCCGGGTCTACTGGGCGGGCGCGGGTGCGCCGCTGCCGTTCTTCCGGCGGCTCCGGGGTGATCTTCGCGGCGGGCATGCCCCCGGGCTCGCACCGTCCCCGGGTCGCTTGGGGCTGGGGCCGCCGTTACTCGTCCCATCAGCGCCGTGCTGTGCCTTGAGGATAGCCCACCCGGCGGCGTGCCCTCCCGCCGTTTTCCGCGCCTGGCCGGGGCGCGGGCATACTGGCCTGCCGTAGGGCGCGCGCCGGCCCCGGGGGGCGGTGGTGCGCCGGGGCGCAGCGAGGGAGGACACGCCGTGGGGAGCGCGACGGGCGGCGCGGGCGGGCCGGACGGCCTGGCGGGCGCCGTGCTGGTGACCCTGGCCGACCGCGAGGACGCCGAGGAGTTGGCCGAGCAGCTGCTGGACCAGGGGTACGCGCCGTGCACGGTGCACCGCGACATGCTGGCCGGCGAGGACGACGCCGAGGACGTCGACTGGGTGATCGAGGTGCGCACCGGCCCGCACGGCGGCCCGGCCGCGCTGGACGAGCCGCACCTGCACCTGCTGGCCGAGGACTACGGCGGGTTCGCGGCGGCCCACCGGCCCTGACCGCTGTGCGCCGCGCCGCCGGCAAATGGGCGCCGATGGCCGGACACGGCCCGATTGGGTAGCGGTGCGGGGTGTGTTCCGGGCTGCGCCGTGGTTGGTTGATTCGCCGCCGGCGGGCGTTTAAGCTACCCGGAATCGCGTGCGGCGGACACGGGGAGTAGCGGTGTCCTCGCACGTCAGGACGGGGGTTGACGGCCGCCGTGCCCGTGCGGCCGAGGGGGGAGTACCGCATGGTGTCCACGACCACTGGCAAGGTCCACCAGCAGGCGCGCACGGCGGCGCCCGACGCCGCGGGCGGGACCGCGGCCCGGACGAAGGCCGCACCGAGCGCGGACGGGGCCGCCGGCGCCGCCGGCCTTCCGGTGCGCCAAGGCGAGGACCCCTGGAGCGAGGCCGAGTTGGCTGAGGTCCGCGAGGGGCTGGAGGCCCAGGTGGAGCGGCTGCGCCGCGACATCGCCGAGGCCCAGACCGAACTGGCCGAGCGGCTGTCGGACTCCGTGGAGGGCGCCGGCGACGACCCCACCGACACCGGGGCCAAGGCCTACCAGCGCGAGCACGACCTGGCGCTGGCCTACAATACTCGTGACCTGCTCGCGCAGAGCGAGCGGGCGATCCAGCGGATGGACGCGGGGACCTACGGGGTCTGCGAACGCTGCGGCAGTGCCATCGGCAAGGCCCGGCTCCAGGCGTTCCCCCGCGCCACATTGTGTGTGCAGTGCAAACAGCGCGAGGAGCGTCGCTGAGTCACGTAGAGCCCTCCGGGCAGCCGAAGCAGACCGTTCACGAGACCGCCGCGCCCCGGCCGCGGCGGTACCTCCCCCTTCTTTTGATCGTGGCGGCGGCCGCTCTGGGGGCCGATTTCGCGACCAAGGAGATCGCGCTGGCCGGCTTCGCGCCGGGCGAGTCCATGCCGGTGGTCGACGGCCTCCTGTGGTTCACGCTGATCACCAACTCCGGGGCCGCGTTCTCCATCGGCTCGGGCGTGCCGTGGGTGTTCTTCCTGATCGCCTCGGGCGTGGTGGTCTACATCCTCTTCATGGCCCGCCGGCTGGGCAGCCTGGGGTGGACCGTCGCGCTGGGGCTGATCCTGGGCGGGGCGAGCGGCAACCTGGTCGACCGCGTCACGCGCCCGCCGGCGCCCTTCCACGGCGAGGTCGTGGACTGGATCGCGGTGCCGAACTTCCCGGTGTTCAACCTCGCCGACTCCTGCATCTGCGTGGGCGGCGCCCTGGCGGTGCTGCTGGCGTTCCGCGGGATCAACATCGACGGCACCCGCGAGTCCGACCAGGCGCGCGGCACCGAGGCGGCCGGGACCGCCGAGAAGGCCGCGAAGTCGGAGGACGCCGAGGCGGCGGAGCCGGCCGCCCAGGACCGCCCGGCGGAGGCGGGCGGCGCCCCCGCCGCCGGTGCCGACGACGGTCCCGGCGAGGCCGGGCCCGCCCCCCGGGGCGAGGACGGAGGACAGCGCCCGTGACCGGTTCCACCGCGGCCGGCGACCACCGCGCCATGCCGGTCCCCGACGGCCTCGAAGGCGACCGCCTCGACTCCGCCATCGCCCGGATGTTCGGCCTGTCGCGCACCCGCGCCGCCGAACTCATCGCCGAGGGCAACGTGCTGGTCGACGGCGGGGTGGGCGCGAAGTCCGACCGGCTGGAGGCGGGCTCGTGGCTGGACGTCACCCTGCCCCCGCCGCCGGGCGTGCCCACCGCGCGCCCCGAGCCCGTGCCGGGCATGGCCGTGGTCCACGAGGACGCCGACATCGTCGTGGTCGACAAGCCCGTGGGCGTGGTGGCCCACCCCACGGTGGGCTGGACCGGCCCCACCGTGATCCAGGGACTGCTGGCCTCGGGGGTCGCGCTGAGCACCAGCGGCGCCGCCGAGCGGCAGGGGGTGGTGCACCGGCTCGACGCCAACACCACCGGGCTGATGGTGCTGGCCAAGAGCGAGACCGCCTACAGCGTCCTCAAGCGCGCCTTCAAGGAGCGCACGGTCGACAAGGTGTACCACGCGCTCGTGCAGGGCCACCCCGACCCGCTGCGCGGCACCGTGGACGCGCCGATCGACCGGCACCCCGCGGGCGACGGCAGGTTCGCGGTGGTGGCGGGCGGGCGGCCGTCGGTCACCCACTACGACACCGTGGAGGCGTTCCGGTCGGCCAGCCTGCTGGAGATCAAGCTGGAGACCGGCCGCACCCACCAGATCCGCGTGCACATGTCCGCGCTGCGCCACCCCTGCGTGGGCGACCACCTCTACGGCGCCGACCCCACGCTCGCCGAGCGGCTGGGGGTGCGCCGCCAGTGGCTGCACGCGGTCCGGCTGGGGTTCGAGCACCCCACCGAGGGCCGCTACGTGGAGTTCGAGAGCACCTATCCCGACGACCTGGCCGGCGCGCTGGAGCGGTTGCGCGCCGAGTG
The DNA here is from genome assembly GCF_013410565.1 of Streptomonospora nanhaiensis. NCBI lineage: Bacteria > Bacillati > Actinomycetota > Actinomycetes > Streptosporangiales > Nocardiopsidaceae > Streptomonospora > Streptomonospora nanhaiensis. The sequence continues at coordinate 1,249,503 of NZ_JACCFO010000001.1, read as the reverse complement.
ACGCCGCCGCGCCCCCGCGCGGCGGGCGCCGGCGGCTAGGCCCCGCCGAGGAGACCGGACAGGGACGCCTCGGGACTGATGATGTCGGGGTCGGTGCGGACGTCGATGAGGGTGGGGCCTTCGGCGGCCACCGCCTCGGCCAGGGCGTCGGCGAGTTCGCCGGGGGTGGTGGCGGTGCGCCCGGCGGCGCCCAGGCCCCGCGCGTAGGAGGCGAGGTCCAGCGGCCCGCCGATGTCGACGGCCGCCGTGCGGCCGAGTTCGCGGGCCTGGTGCATGGCGATGGTGCCGTACAGGCCGTTCTGGAACACCACCACGGTCACGGCCAGGCCCAGCCGCGCCGCGGTCTCCAGTTCCTGGCCGGTCATCAGCACGCCGCCGTCGCCGGCCACCGCGACCACCGTGCGGTGCGGCGCCGCGAGCTTGGCGGCCACCGCCGCGGGCACGGCGTAGCCCATGGCGCCGCTGGTGGGCGCCAGTTGGGTGCGCGGGTGGCGGTACCACCAGCCCCGGTGCAGGAACGCCGCGAAGTTGCCCGCGTCGTTGGTGACCACGGTGTCCTCGGGCAGGGCCGCGCGCATGGCCTCGACGACCGCCCAGGGGTGCAGGCCCGCCCCGGCGTGCGCGGCGGCCTCGGGCGGCGGGGTGGAGGCGCGCACCCAGGCGTCGTGGGCGGCGGTGTAGTCGCGGTCGGGCGGCACGGCGGGGACCTCGACCAGTGCCGCGAGCGCCCGGCGGGCGTCGGCCACCGCGCCCAGCCACACCCCGGTGGCCGCGCCGATCTGGTGGGGGTCGATGTCGATCTGGGCGACGGTGGCGGCCGCGCCCGGCCCGGCCGCCGGCAGCCGGTAGGACTGGCTGGTGATCTCGCTCAGGCGCGAGCCGACCACGAGGACGGCGTCGGCCGACTCCAGGGCGGCCAGCACCGGCGCGGGGCAGCCCAAACCCAGGTGGCCCAGGTAGAGCGGGTGGTGGTTGGGGAACACGTCCTGGCGCCGCCAGGAGGTGTAGACGCCGGTGTTGAAGCGTTCGGCGACCGCCACGAGTTCGTCGCGCGCCGACCGGGCCCCGCCGCCGGCGACGATGACCGGCCGCTCGGCGCCGACCAGCCACGCGGCCAGGCGGTCGCGCTCGTCCTCGCCCAGTGGGGGCGCGGGCGGGGCGGCCCCGGGCAGGGCGGCGGGGGGCGGCACGCGCCGGCCGAACAGGTCGCCCGGCACCACCACCGCCACCGGACCGGGCCGGCCGGTGGTGGCGGTGCGCAGCGCCTGCGCGGTGGTCTCGGCCAGGCGGTCGGCGCGCGTGACGGTGGTGGTCCACTTGGTGATGGGGGTGTAGAAGGCGGCGAGGTCGACCTCCTGGAACGCCTCGCGGCCGAGGTGGTCGGTGGTGACCTGGCCGAGGAACACCACCATGGGGGTGGAGTCCTGGCGCGCGGTGTGCACGCCCACGGCGAGGTTGCCCGCGCCGGGGCCGCGCGTGGCGGCGGCCACCGCCGGCACCCCGGTGAGCTTGGCCTCGGCCTCGGCCATGAACGCCGCCCCGCCCTCGTGCCGGGTGGAGACGAGCTGGATGTCGGCGTGGCGCTCCAGGGCGTCGGCGAGCTCCAGGAAGCTTTCGCCGGGCACGGTGTAGCAGCGGCGGACACCGGCGGCGGCGAGCACCGCCACCGCCTCCTCGGCGGCGGTGCGCCACTCCGGGTCCTCCGACGGCCGCGGCGCGGCGGCGGGGGAGGTCCGCGGGAGAGCGTGCGGTCCGGTGTGGGTCATGGGGCTGCCTTCCGTCCTTGGCCGGCGGGGGTCACCCTGAGCTTCTGCCCGCCCGCGGCGGATTCGTCACCTCACCCGGCTTTCGCCGCGCTTACAGGCCGAGCAGCCGCAGGCCCGCGGCCACGCCCGCCGCCGCCACCAGCACGACCAGGAACGGCGCGCGCAGCAGCAGGGCGATCGCCGCGGCGCCCATGCCGCCCAGCCGCGCGGGGTCCAGGGCCAGCTCCCGGCCGCCGTCGGTGGCCGTCTGGACGGCGATGAGCGCCGCCAGCAGGGCCACGGGGACCGCCATGGCGAAGCGCCGCACCGCCGGGTGGTCCAGCAGCCGCCGCGGCGCCGAGAGCCCGGCGAGCTTGAGCAGGTAGCACCCCGCGCAGGTGCCGATGATGACCAGCCACAGGGTCACGGCCGGACCTCCTGTTCGGACGGGCCGCCGTCGTCGGCGGCGGGGGAGGCGGCGGCCCGGCCGCCGGGGATGACCAGCGCCGCCGCCGAGGCCAGCAGGATCGGCACGCCGGGCGGCAGGAACGGCACCGCGGCCAGCGCGATCACGGCGGCCAGCAGCGCCACGCCCACCTCGCGGCGGCCCTCGCGCAGGCGCGGGGCGAGCAGGGCGAGGAAGACCGCCGCGCCCATCGCGTCCAGGCCGAAGGCGTCGGTGTCGCCGATGCGCTCGGTGGCCAGCCCTCCGATGAGGGTGGTGAGGTTCCAGGTGAGGTAGATCGCGGCGAACACGGTCACGAAGGACGCCCGTGCGTCGGCGGGGGTGCGCTGGGCGATGGCGCCGGCGAAGGTCTCGTCGATCACGCCGTGGGCGGCGACGAGGCGGCGCGGGCCGCGCCAGGGGAGCATGTCGGCCAGGCGCAGGCCGTAGAGGGTGTTGCGGGCGCCCAGCAGCAGCGCGCCCGCCGCGCCGGCCGTCAGGCTGCCGCCGCCGGCGATCACGCCCACCAGCGCGAACTGCGAGGCGCCGGTGAAGGCGAGCAGGCTGAGGACGCACGCCTGGGCGACCGACAGGCCCGCGGTGACGGCCGCCGCGCCGAAGGCCAGCCCGGACAGCCCCACCGCGATGCCCATCCCCAGTCCGTCGCGGACCGGTGGTGACAGGAGAGTGGTCGAGGTGTTCACGTCCGGCGACGCTAACGGCGTCGTCGCCGCCGCGTCTTGAACGTTCTTGCGCGAAGCGGGGGGATCCGGCGGGGCGGGGCGCGAAGGGGCGGTGTCGGCAGCAGGCGGGGCGCCGGTCAGTCCCGGCGCGGGCGCTCCAGCATCCCGCGCTGGAAGGCGCCGGGCGGCACCCCGGTGCTGCGCTTGAAGTGCCGGGTCAGGTGCGACTGGTCGGCGAACCCCAGCACGGCGGCGACCTCGCCGGGCGGCGTGCCCTGGGCCAGCAGGCGGCGGGCGCGCTGGACGCGGACGTTGTTGACGTAGGCGTGCGGCGGCAGCCCGTGGGCCTTGCGGAAGGCCCTCAGCAGGGCGAACGGCGAGGTCCCCACGGCGGCGGCCAGCTCCTCCAGGCTCGGGGGATCGGCCAGGCGGGCGCGCAGCAGTTCGCCGGCCTCGGCGACGGCGCGCATGGGCCCGGCCGGGCCGGGCGCGGCCGAGCGGGCGCGGGTGTGGCGGGCCAGCAGGCGGTGCAGCGCCTGGCGGGTGAGCGTGGAGGCGCTGAGCCGGTCGCCCCGCTCGGTGGCGCGGTGCGCGGCGCGCACCAGGGCGGCCGAGGCCGGGTCGTCGATCACGTCGTCGCCGAAGCGCGGCACCTGCGCCATGCCCAGGTCGTGCGCGGCCGCGGCGACCACGTCGATCTCGGGGTAGAGCACGCGGTAGCGCCAGCCCTCGGGCACCCCGGCGTGGCCGGTGTGGACCTCGTGCGGCTCCACGACGGCCAGGGTGCCGGCGGGCGCGGTGCGCAGCGCGCCCCGGTAGCTGAAGACCTCGACCCCCGACTCGATGAGGGCGAAGGTGTAGGTGTCGTGCGTGTGCCGGTTGAAGGTGTGCCGCACGTAGCGGGCCTTGAGGAGTTCCACCCCCGGCAGGCCGGGATGACGCCAGAACCGCGCGCGTTCTCCGGACTCGTCGGTCATTCCGCCAGCTTAGGCGGTTGGTCCGCTTTCACGGTGGTTGCCGGGATGCGTCCGGTATCACGCACGTTCGCCCGGAGGTTCGCCGTTCGTGGGCGCGGCGCGTCTGGAGGGAGGCGCCCGCCCGCGGCGCGCGGGGGAGGGCTTGGGCCCGGCGGCCACCGTCGCCGGGACGCACGCGCCCGCTCGCCGCGGGTGCGGGGAGGTTCCCGAGAGCACGCGGGGCGCCCCGCCCGGTGCCCGATGTGGAATCTATGGTGTAAAGGTGGCTGTTCCGGCTTTCGCGTGTCCCCGTCATGGGGGCTCCCGCGCCCGGGCCGGTGCGGTCCGGTGGGATGCGGGACCTGGGCGCGCCGCTGCTCTAGACTGCGCGGGTGCTGAGTATCGACCTCGCGGTGAGCGCCCAGGACCGGGCGGCCGTCTTCGCCATCCGGGGCGCCGTCTTCATCGCCGAGCAGCAGGTGCCGATCGAGGAGGAGTGGGACGCCCACGACCTCGACGCCGACCACCTCCTGGCCCGGATCGACGGAGTCCCGGCCGGGACGGCGCGGCTGGTCGCGGCGGGGCGGCGCGGGGTGCTCGGCCGACTCGCGGTGCTGCCGGGCGCGCGCGGCACGGGCGCCGGCGCGGCGCTGGTGCGCGCCGTGGAGGAGCAGGCCCGCAAGCGCGGTGTCACCGAGATCGAGTTGCACGCCCAGACCCACGCCCTCGGCTTCTACGAGCGCCTGGGCTATGCCGCCCACGGCGAGGAGTTCCTCGACGCCGGGATCTGGCACCTGCACATGAGCAAGGACCTGTAGCGGCCCCCGGGACGGCGCCCGGGCGCGGCGCGGCGGCTTCCCGCGCGCCGCTCGCGCGCGTTTGTGATGGTTGTCGCGCCGTCTGGGGCGGGGGCGCGGTCGATCTTGAAAGCTACCAGCCGGTAATATCTGCTCCGGCGGTGCCGCGCGGCCTGCACCCGCGCGCCCGCCGCTCCCCGTTCTCCCGACGCGCAGCACAGCGAAGGACGCCATGACGGTCGACGCCCATCCGGACACCGAGATCCCCGACCCCCGCGACTTCGGCCTCGCCGTGGTCGCCGAGGAGGACCTCTCCGACGAGGCGCTCGCCCTGGTCCAGGAGGTCCGCGCGCTGGTCGACACGGTCGCCCACACCCGCGCCGGCGCGGACGACCTGGCCGCGGCCCGCGCGGCCGTGGCCGAGGCGCGCGCCCGCCTCGACGGCCCGCGCCACGACGTCGGCACCATGGTCCGCCACTCCTTCCCCGACGGCCGCGTGGAGTGGGGCACCCTCACCAACGCCGTCGCCGGGCCGACCAACCCGCTGGCCATGCCGCTGCGGCTGGAGCGCGCCGAGGACGGCGACCTGCGCGGCACCACCGTGCTCAACGGCGTCTACCAGGGCCCGCCCGGGCTGGTGCACGGCGGCTGGCTGGCCGCCGTGCTCGACCAGGCCCTCGGCTCGGCCGCGAACGCCGCCGGAATGCCGGGCCTGACCGCCAACCTCGACGTCAACTACCGCCGCCCGACCCCGCTGAACACCCCGGTGGAGGTCAGCGCCCGCGTCACCGGCACCGAGCGGCGCAAGGTCTTCGTCGCGGCCGAGATCCGCCACAACGGCGAGGTCACCGCCGAGGGCACCGCCATCATGGTCCGCATCGGCCTGCCGGGCGACAGCGGCTCCTGATCCCCCGGCCCCCGCCGGCCCGGGCCGCCCCCGCGCCGGGGCGCGGGCCGGGCCGACGCAGGGGCGGTGTCCGATTCGATCAAGACGGGCCGGGCGGCCTCCACCCCAGACTGGCCCCATGAGCACCACGATCGACATCGCGGCGGCCACCGCCTTCATGACCGCGCACGCCCGCGTGCTGGACCGCCGCCGCTTCGCCCTGCACCAGGGCCGCACGGACGCGGAAGGCGTCCTCGCCGCTCTGGAGGGCTACCGCAACGCCGACGGCGGCTACGGCTGGGCCCTGGAGCCCGACCTGCGGTGCGAGCGCAGCCAGCCGGTGGCCGCCCTGCACGCCTTCGAGGTCTTCGAGGAGTGCGCGGTGCCCACCGCGCGGGCGCGCGAGCTGTGCGACTGGCTGGAGGCGGCCACGCTGCCCGACGGCGGTCTGCCGTTCGCCCTGCCCTTCGACGGCCCCGACGCTGCCGGGTCCGCGCCGTTCTGGGTGGAGGCCGACCCGTCGGCGTCCTCGCTGCACATGACCGCCGAACTCGCCGGCGCCGCCCACCGGGTCGCCCGCCACGACCCCGGCGTGCGCGACCACCCCTGGCTCGCCCGCGCCACGGAGTTCTGCCGCCGCCGCATCGCCGCGCTGGAGGGCGCGCCGCCCGCCATCGAGTTCCGGTTCGTGCTCGACCTGCTGGACACCGTGCACGACACCCACCCCTGGGCGCCCGCCGAACTGGCGAGGCTGGCCGCGTTCCTGCCGCGCGGCGGCGACGGCGCCATGGCGGTGGAGGGCGGCGCGCCCGGCGAGGCCATGCGCCCCCTGGACGTCGCGCCGCGCCCCGGACGCCCGCTGCGCTCCTTCGTCGACCCCCGGGCCCTGGCCGCCGACCTCGACCGCCTCGCGGCGGGCCAGTGCGAGGACGGCGGCTGGACGGTCGACTGGGCGCCGCGCTCGCCGGCGGGCGCGCTGGAGTGGCGCGGCCACGCCACCGTGCGGGCGGTCGCGCTGCTGACGGCCCACGGCCGACTGCCCGGCCCCGGGGCGGGCGGCACGCACTGAAGCGGGCCGTGTGCGCCGCGTAATGGCGGGGCATAACGCGATGGGACCTCCGTTCCGCCGGCCGGCGCCCCGCCGCGGCGCGCCGGGCGCCGCCGGGTCCCCACCGCACAGACCCGATGACCGACACAGGAGGCACCGTGTCCGACGCGACCGTGCCCGGGCCGGGTGCCGCGGCCCCCGGCCCCTTCCCGCCCGCGCACCCCCGGCCCTGGGGCCAGGAGCAGAGCCCGGTCAACGTGCGCACCGACCGGCTGGTGCCGACCGCGCCGCTGGACCTGCGGTTCGACTACGCGGCCGAGGACGTGGAGTTCCGCTACACGCGCTACGCCGCCGACCAGCCGCCCGGCCTGGAGTACCGCGCGGTCGAGGAGAACGTGCCCGGCACCGTCGTCGGCGAGGGCAGCCGGCTGCGCTGCCAGGGCCGCGAGTACGTCCTCACCGAGATCCACTGGCACACCCCGTCGGAGCACCTGGTCGACGGCCGCTCCTACTGGCTGGAGCAGCACCTCAAGCACCACCCCGTCGACGACCGCGGCGCGGCGCTGGTGGTGGCGGTGTTCTGGGCGGCCGGTCCGGCCAACCCCGACCTCGACCGGGTGTTCGGGGCGCTGCCGCGCGGGCGCGACGCCACCGCCGTCACCCGGGTGGGCGCGGTGCGGCTCGACCGCCTGGTGCCCGAGGCCACCGAGTCCTACGGCTACATCGGCTCGCTCACCACCGGCGCCTACACCGAGGGCGTGCGGTGGGTGCTGCTCAGCACGCCCATGACCGCCTCCGCCGACACCCTCGCCGCGTTCGAGGGGCTGTTTCCCGCCGGCAACGCCCGCCGGGTGCAGCGGCTGCACGGCCGCCGGGTCACCCTCTCCCCGCACTGACCCCGGCATGCGGCGGCCGCCCGGGAGCACCCCAAGGCGCCCCGGGCGGCCGCTCGCCGTGGCCGGTCAGTGGCGGCGCAGCATACGGCGCAGCCGCGACTCGATCTGGCGGATGCCGCGGGACATCTCCGGCGGCAGGCCGCCGCCCGGACGGCCCCCGACCCGGCGGGCCGGACGCGGCCCCGCGCCGTAGGTCGGCCGCCGACGACGGGACATACCGCCGAACCCGCGGGTCGGCGCCACTCCGCCCGTCCGGTGGGGCCGCGGGGAGCGCGCGGTGGGCGCGCCGCCCCGGCCGTTGAGGAACTGGCGGGCCTTGCGTTCGATCCAGGTTCTACGGGTCCCCATGAGATTGCCTCCTCGGGGGGATGGCTCCTTGCTTCGTGCGCGTTCTTCGGCTGTCAGGCTCAGGGTCGGCAATCGCCGGGTCCCTGCTGACTGCGGTACTACCCCGGGCGGGCCGCGATATTGCGCCGCGGGTGCCGGGCCGCCCGCGGCGCGGCACCGCCCGTGCCCGCCGCGTCCGCCCGCGATCAGGCGCATGCGCAGGTCACAGCGGGCGGGCTGCGCCGCGCAGCCCCGCCCGCCCGGCGGCCCGCGGCCCGGAAAATCGATGGACCGCGCCGCGCCGAACCGGGCACACTGCGCCCCATGATCGACACCGGACTGAGCGGATGTGCCGTGCTCGTGACCGGAGCCGCCGGCGGGATCGGGGCCGCCATCGCGCGGGCCTTCGCCGACCAGGGCGCCCGGGTGGCCGTGCACTACCTCGACACCCCGCAGCCCCCGCCCGACGGTGTGGCCTGGGAGCACACCGCCCCCGGCGCCGAGGCCGCCGAGCGGCTGGCCGCCGAACTCCCCGGCGCGGTCGCCGTGGGCGTCGACCTCGCCGCCCCCGACGCCGCCCCGCGGCTCCTGGACGCGGTCGAACGCCGCCTGGGCCGGGTGGAGGTGCTGGTCAACAACGCCGCCCACTGCGAGAACCCCGACTCCTTCGACGCGCTCACCGCCGAGGGCCTCGCCCGCGCCTACCGGGTCAACGCCGCCGCGCCCGCCCTGCTCATCGCCGAACTCGCCCGCCGCACCCCGACCGGAGCGGCGTCCTGCGCCGTCAACATCTCCACCGACGCCGCCCGCGCGTTCCCCGGCCAGATCGGCTACGGCACCTCCAAGGCCGCGGTCGAGGCGCTGACCCGCGCCGCCGCGCTGGACCTGGGCGGGGCGGGCGTGCGCGTCAACGCCGTGGCGCCGGGCCCCGTGCAGACCGGCTGGATGGACGACGCCCTCGTCGCCGAGGTGAGCCGGGCCATCCCCCTGGGGCGGGTGGGCACGCCCGAGGACATCGCCGACGCCGTGGTGTTCTTGGCCTCGCGCCAGGCCCGCTGGATCACCGGGCAGGTGGTGCAGGTGGCGGGCGGCCACGCCCTGTGAGGCGGCCGGGTGCGTGGCCGCCGGGGGGACCGGCGCGGCGCGGGTCCGCGCGCGGCTATGAAATAGATCATGCCGCCCCCGGTGGGAACGGGTGCGGGCGGTCCTATACACCGGAAGGGTGACCAGCTTCTCCTCCCCGCCCCCGCGGCCGCTGGGCGTCGACGGCGGCCTGGCAGAGACCCTCTTCGACCGCGCCCGGCGCCATCCCGACGCGCCCATGATCAGCGTGCGCGAGGCCGACGGGTGGCGCGTCCGCACCGCGGCCCAGGTGCGCGACGACGTCGTGGCCCTGGCCAAGGGGCTGATCGCCGCCGGGGTGGGCCCCGGCGACCGGGTGGGCCTGCTGTCGGCCAACCGCCCCGAGTGGACCCTGCTGGACTACGCCGTCTGGACGGCCGGCGCCGTGTCCGTGCCCGTCTACCCGTCGTCGTCGGCCGAGCAGGTCGCGATGATCCTCGACGACTCCGGCGCGGTGGCCTGCGCGGTCGACGACGCCGAGCACACGGCCCTGGTCGAGGGCCTGCGCGACCGGCTGCCCGGCCTGGCCCGGGTGTGGACCTTCGACTCCGGCGCGCTGGACCGGCTGCGCGAGGCGGGCGCGGGGGTGCCCGACTCCGCGGTGGAGGAGCGCCGCGCGGGCGTGGCGGTGGAGGACCCCGCCACCATCGTCTACACCTCGGGCACCACCGGCTCGCCCAAGGGCTGCGTCCTCACCCACGCCAACTTCCGCGCCGAGATCGCGGCGGTGGTGCAGGAACTGGGCGTGGTCTTCGAGCCCGAGCCCGACGGCACCCCGCCCTCCACCCTGCTGTTCCTGCCGCTGGCCCACGTCTTCGGCCGCATGGTGCAGGTCGGCGTCATCCACGCGGGCGCCTGCCTGGGCCACACCGCCAGCGTCCGCTCCCTCATCGCCGACCTCGGCACGTTCCGGCCCACGTTCCTGCTGGCGGTGCCCTACGTCTTCGAGAAGATCCACGCCACGGCGCGCAAGCGCACCAGCGGCCTGAGCCGCCGGATCTTCGACGCCGCCACCGCCACCGCGGTGGCCTACAGCACCGCCCTGGACGAGGGCGGCCCCGGTCCGCTGCTGCGGCTGCGCCGCCGCCTTTTCAACGCGCTGGTCTACCGCCGGCTTACGGGCGCGCTGGGCGGGCGCTGCCGTCGCGTGATCTCCGGCGGCGGTGCGCTGGAGCCGCGCCTGCTGCACTTCTACCGGGGTATCGGCCTGGAGGTCTACGAGGGCTACGGGCTGACCGAGACCACCGCCGCGGTGCTGGCCAACACGCCGGGCCGGGTGCGGCCGGGCACCATCGGCGGCCCGCTGCCCGGGGTCGAGGTCCGCCTCGCCGACGACGGGGAGCTCCTGGTCCGGGGCGGGCCGGTGTTCACCCGCTACTGGAACCGCCCCGAGGAGACCAAGGCGGCGTTCGTCGACGGCTGGTTCGCCACCGGCGACCTCGGCGCGGTCGACGACGACGGCTACGTCCGCGTCGTGGGCCGCAAGAAGGAGATCCTGGTCACCGCCGGCGGCAAGAACGTCTCGCCGGTGCCCGCCGAGGAGCGCGTCTGCGCCCACCCGCTGGTCGACCAGTGCATGCTGGTGGGCGACGGCCGCTCCTTCGTCGGCGCGCTGATCACCCTGGACGCCGACGAACTCGCCGCCTGGCGCGAACGCGAGGGCCGCCCGGCCGCCGGGGACCCCGACTCCGACCCCGCCGTGCGCGCCGAGGTGCAGAAGGCGGTCGACGCCGCCAACCGGGCGGTCTCGCGTGCGGAGTCCATCCGGGCCTTCCGCATCCTGCCCGAGCCCTTCAGCGTCGAGACCGAGACCATGACGCCCACGCTCAAGCTGCGCCGCGCCCGGATCGCCGACCGCTACGCCGCCGCCATCGAGGAGATGTACGCCAAGCGCTAGCGCGCCGGCCCGCCGCCGAACCGGCCGCACCGACCCGGAGGGGCGGCGGGCCGCGCTACACTCAACGCCATGATCTTCGGCTATCGCGACTTTAGGCAGCCGGCTGCGCGCCGGTCGCCCGCTGGTTGACCCAGCGGTCGCGGTCCGCACGCCGGCTCAGGAGCGCCAAGGCATCGGCCTTGCGCTCCTTTTTGCTTCCAGCGGCGGCTCCGCGACCGGAGTGGAGCGGCCGCGCCACCAACACGGAGAGACCATGGCTGAGATGGCTGAGACCACCCGTACCCTCGACCCGGCCGGCGCCGCCCCCACCGCCGACCCCGCTGACCTCCCGGCCGCCGCGCCGCACCGCGTCCCCGCGCCCTCCGCCGGCGTCGGCGAACTGCGCGAGCGCATCGACCGCATCGACGCCCAGCTCGCCGACCTCCTGGAGCGCCGCGCCCTGCTCGCCGCCGACGTGCAGCGGCTCAAGCCGGTGGGCGGGTTCGCCGGGCGCGACCCCGAGCGCGAGCGGGCGCTGGTGGCGGCGATGGCCGAGCGCGCGCCCCGGCTGGGCGCCGCGCGGCTGGCCCGCATCATGGCCGGCGTGATCGAGGCCGGCCTGGAGGCCGCCGAGGAGGAGCGCGCCGCACGCTGAGTCGCGCGCCCTGGCCCGCGCGGCGCGGCGGGGGAGTGGCGCTGCGCCCCTCAGCCGCCGGTGTCGCGCAGCAGCCGCTCCAGCCGCTCGGCGGCCCGCCGCGGGGAGCGCGCGTGCCGCGCCATCCCGTGCCAGGGGTCGCCGCCCGCCTCGCGGTTCTCGGCCAGCCGCCGCCCCAGGGTGCGCACCGTCCAGGCCCCCGCCGACTCCACGCCGTCCAGCTCCGCCCAGTCCAGCGGCACCGCCACCGGTGCTCCGGGCAGCGCGCGCACCGCGTAGGGGGCCACGGCGTGCTGGGCGTAGGCGTTGCGCAGCACGTCCAAAAACAGCCGCCCGGCGCGCTTGGCCTTGCGGAACTCGGTGGTGTAGGCGTCGGGCCGGCGCCGCGCCACCAGCTCGGCCAGGCCGCGGGTGAACTCCCGGGCGCCGGCGAAGTCGAGTTCGGGCCGGACGGGGGCCACCACGTGGAGCCCGCGCGAGCCGGTGGTCATGGTGAAGGCGGCCAGCCCGATCTCCTCCAGGGCCGTGCGGACGTCGCGGGCGGCGGCGCGCACCAGCGCGAAGTCCGCGCCGGAGGGGTCGAGGTCGACGATGACGCGGTCGGGGCGGTCCAGGTGCCCGGCGCGGCTCAGCCACGGGTGCGGGGTGATCACCGCCTGGTCGGCCAGCCACACGAGGGTGGCGGTGTCGTCGCAGACCACCATGGTGATGCTGCCGCCGTGCTCGCGGCGCACCTCCACGCCCTTCACCCAGTCGGGGGCGTGGGCGGGCAGCTGCTTCTGGTAGAACCCCTCGGTGCCGGCGTCGGGCGAGATCCCGTCGGGGAAGCGGTGCAGGGCCAGCGGGCGCCCGCGCAGGTGGGGCAGCATCACCGGGGCCACGGCGCGGTAGTGCTCGGCCAGCTCCCGCTTGGTGACCCCCTCGGCGCCGAACAGCTCCTTGCCGGGGCGGCCCACCGCGACCGTGCGCGCCCCCGCGCGCAGCCGGGCCGGTTCCGCGCTCACCGGTCGGCGCCCGGGTCGCGGGGCCGCCCCTGCAGGGTGCGGCCGTCGTCGTCGGCGACCTCGGCCAGGACGCGGCCGGTGCGCACCGACTCCGGCCGGGTGGAGACGGGGTCGGTGCGGGGGTCGGCGGCGGCGTCCTTCTCCTTGACCAGCAGCCATGCCTCCTCGCCGTCGTCGCCGCGGAACCGGTTGAGGGCGTAGCCGCCGCTGAGCTTCTCGCCGTGCAGCCGGAACGACACGTGGCCGTGCTCCAGGCCCTCGGCCATGGTCAGCTCACGGCCCTTCTTGCTGGTGGTGTTGGTGTAGGTGCCGGTGTCCCAGACCAGCACGGTGCCGCCGCCGTACTCGCCGGCGGGGATGGTGCCCTCGAACTCGGCGTAGTCGAGCGGATGGTCCTCGGTGGGCACGGCCAGCCGCTTGGCGCGCGGGTCGGTGGAGGGTCCGCGGGGCACCGCCCAGGACTTCAGCACGCCGTCGACCTCCAGCCGGAAGTCGTAGTGCTCGCGCCGGGCGACGTGGTGCTGGACGACGAACACGGGTTCGCCGCGGCCCCGGCGCTTGCGGCGCGGGGCGCCCTCGGGCTCGCGGGTGCGGTCGAAGTCGCGCTTGCGCCGGTACTCCGCGAGACCGGCGCCCTCGGCCCGTCTGCCGCCCCGTTCCATGCTCGCCCCCGCTCGTCCGCAGGCCGCCCCCGCCCGGCGGCTCGGCCGGGCGGGGCCTGTGTAGGTGCGCGGTACCCGGGTGCGGGGCGGTTACACCCGGCGGGCGCGGAGCCCGTGCGGGGCGGCGGCCCCGCACGCGCTCGGCCTCAGCGCACGTCCAGCCAGACCAGGTGGTGGTCGGAGGCGGCGGCCGCCTCGGCGCCGGGCTCGCCGGCGGCGGGCCAGAACACCCCGGTGCCGCGCACCGGCAGCCCGCGCGAGGGCAGGACGTAGTCCACGCGCAGGTTGCCGGGGCCGGGGACGTCGCCGAAGTCGGCGGTGTCGTGGGCCGGATCGCCGGTGTGCCCGGTGTTGGCGCCGCCCTGGGCCGCGGCGGCCTGGGGCCCGCCCTCGCTCGCGGGCAGCAGGCCGCCGTTGACGCGGCGGTGCTCCAGCAGTTGGCGGGTGGCGTCGGGGTGGCCGTCGCCGTCGTTGGGGTCGGCGTTGAGGTCGCCGGCGATCACGAACCGCGCGCCGGGGCGCAGGCCGCCGCGGCGGCCGTCGTCGTCGTAGATGTAGCCGCCGCGGCCGGGCGAGACGTAGTCGGCGAAGAAGCGGTTCTCGTCGTGGTTGCGGGCCACGTTGCGGCGCTCGGGGCCGTCGAAGGAGGGCGGCGTGGGGTGGGCGGCGAGCAGGTGGACGGGCTTGCCGCGGCCGGTGCGCACGGGGATGTCCCAGTGGCTCTTGGACGACAGCCGCAACCGCTCCAGTTCCTCGTCGGAGTAGAAGGGCTCGCCGGTCTGGGGGTCGGTGGGCAGCAGCGCGCCGGGCATGTCGGCCCAGCGGAAGGTCTGGAAGGTGCGCACCGCGCCGGTGTCGATGGGGTAGCGGGAGTACACCACCATCCCGTACTGGCCGGGGAAGGCGCCGAACCCGTAGGCGTCGTCGCCGTAGCCGCCCTGCCCGGGCTCGGTCACGGTGCGCCCGTCGTTGTCGAGGTCCAGGCCGCTGGCCACGCCGGTGTTGCTGGGAGCGGTGTAGCGGTAGGGGTAGTGGATCGGCTCGGCGCCGTTCTGGCCGTGGGAGAGGTAGTTGCGCTGGAACAGGCGGGCGGCCCGCCCCTCGGAGTCGTAGTCGAACTCGTTGACCAGCAGCACGTCGGGCCGGGTGCGCTGGATGACCTCGGCCGCGTCCTGGGCCTGCGCGTCGTGGGGGGTGGACAGGTCGGCGACCAGGCCGCCCTCCTGGGGCCGGTTCAGCGAGGCGTTGAAGGTGGCGAAGCGGACCTCGCCGCCGGGGCGGTGGCCGCCGTGGTCCGCCGAGGCGGGCACGGCCGCCGCCGACCACAGCAGCGCGGCGGCGGCCGAGAGGGCGAGCAGGGTGCGGGGGCCGGTCATGCGGGGTCCCTTCGACGGTCGGGTCCGGTGCCGGGCGGGGCGGACGGCGTCCCAGGGTGCCACCTCCAAACGTCCCCCCGACGATCGGCGGGTGAACAGGGTGCCGCCCGCGGCCGGCTCCGCCCACCGCCGGGCGTTGACCGCGACCTATTGCCGATATATCGTGTAATTGTTCCGACGGTCGGTAGTGTGTCGGAGCTCGTTACGGAGGACTGGTCGATCCAGGGGAGGTCGCCATGACAGCGATTCCGATGCCGTGGACCTGGCGCGGACCGGGCGGTCCCGGCTTCGCGGCCGCCGCCCGCTTCGCGCACGCGGCCCGTGCCGCGCACGACGCCGTGCGCGACCACGACGAAACCGAGGACGCCGCCGACCCCCGCACCGGGCCGCGGGGGCGCCCGGGCCGGTGGGGCGGCTGGGGAGGATGGCACGGCCCGCGCGCCGTCCTGCGGGCGGCCGCCGGCGGCCACGGGGGGCCCGGCGGGCGCGGCCACCACCCCGGCTTCCCGCCGCCCCACCCGCCGCACATGCCGCCCGTTCCGCCGGGCGCGCCGCACGGCCCCTGGGGTGGCGGGCCGTTCCCGCCCAACCCCTTCGAGATGTTCGGCGGCGGGCGGCGCCGCCGCGGCGGCCCCCGGGCGCGCCGGGGCGACGTGCGCACCGGGATCCTGCTGCTGCTGGCCGAGGAGCCGCGCAGCGGGTACGAGGTCATCCGCGAGGGGCGCGAGCGCAGCGGCGGGGCGTGGCGGCCCAGCCCCGGGTCGGTGTACCCGATGCTGCAGCAACTGGAGGACGAGGGCCTGGTGCGCCTGGCCGAGAACGCCGAGGGCGGGCGCCGGCGGCCCTTCGAGCTGACCGACGAGGGCCACGCCTACGTCGAGCGGCACGCGGCCGAGCTGACCCCGCCCTGGGACGCCGTGCCCGAGGAGTACGAGGACGCGCTCTCGCGCTACGCCGAGATCAGCGCGCTGGCCGCCCAGCTGTCGGCCGCCGCCGCCCAGGTGGCCCAGGCCGGCACCGAGGAGCAGGTCGAGCGCGCCAAGCGGCTGCTGGGCGAGACCAAGCGCGGGCTCTACCGCATCCTCGCCGAGGAGGACCCCGCAGAGGAGCCGGCACCCGGCGGCGCGGACGGATCGGACGGGCCGGACGGCACCGCCCCCCGCGGCACGGCCGGCTGACGCCCGCGCCTGGCCGGCGGGCACCCTCCCACCGGGCGCGGTGCGGCCCCGCCGCGCCGCGCCCCGCGGCCGCCCCGGGGCGCGGCACCGCCGCGCGCTAGCGCCCCCGGGCGCCGTCGGCGGCCTCGCGCAGCAGGTCCAGGTGGCCGTTGTGCCGCGCGGTCTCCTCGATCATGTGCACCAGCACCCAGCGCAGCGTGCGCGGGCCGTCGGAGGCCCGCCCGCGCGAGGTGCTGCCCAGCTCCAGCCTGGCGGTGATCTCGCGGGAGCGGGCGCACTGGGCGTCGTAGGCGTCCAGGAGTTCGGCCAGCGGCACCCGCGCCCCCAGCCGCCACTCGGCGTCGGGGTCGTCCCTGGTATAGGGTCCCTGATCGGGCAGTCCGAGCAGCACACTCTCGAACCAGGCGTGCTCCACCCACCGCAGGTGCGAGACGATCCCCCCGATCGACATCAGCGGCGAGGTCGGCAGCGGCGCCCGCCGGGCCGCCCCCGAGTCCAGACCCGCGCATTTCTCCCGTACGGTTGATCGGTGCCAGTCCAGCCACGCGGTGAGCATGGTGCGCTCGTCGGCCGAGTGCGGCGGCTCGACGCGCCGGGCCGGACCGGAGGTCCCCACGGACTCGATCGTGTGTTCCATCCGGTCATTGTCGGTCGGCTCCCGCGCCCGGACCACTGGTTTTCCCCCCGGCGCGCCCGCGCCCGGGCAGGCGGACAAGGCGAGAGGAGCGCCGAGATCGGCAAGGAGGACGGGGCGCCCGCCGCGGCGGCGCGCCCCCGGCAGCTGAGAACGGCGGCCGCGGTCGCCGGGGCCGTCACCGCGCTGGGCCCGCCGCTGGGCGGGCTGTGGTGGCTGGTCGCGCCGCGCCCCGACGTCACGGTGGGCACCGGCGGCGAGGTGCTGCCCTACCCGGTGACCGAGACGACGTTCGCCGTGGACGGCTGGTTCGCGCTGATGGCGATGGCCGCCGGGCTCGTCTGCGGCTACGCCGCCTACATGGTGCAGTACCGCCTGGCCGCGCGCGTGCGCGCTGACCTGCGCCTGGCCTGCCTGCTGGGCCTGGCTCTGGGCTCGGCCGCGGGTTCGGCGGCCGCCTGGCAGACCGGCACCCTGCTGGACGCGGCCCAGTTCGCCGACGCGGTGGCCGCGGCCGAGCCCGGCGACGTCGTCGAGTCGGGGCTGCGGCTCCAGGCGCTGAGCGCGCTGGTGGCCTGGCCGTTCGTCGCCGTGCTGCAGTACGGGCTGTTCGACGCCGTCAGCCTGTGGCGGGGCGACGTGCCCGGCGCGCGCCCGCCCGAGGACCCCGGCGAGGGCGGCGGCGACCCGCCCGGGCCCGCCGGCCCGCATCAGGGGGCCGGGCCCGCCGACGGCGGCGGCCGGCCCGAGGGTACCGGGAGCCCCGGCCCCTTTGAGCCGCCCGGGCACCCCGGACGCCCCGGCGGCGCGGACACCCCCGGCCCCGGCGGCGGCCGGGCCTGAGCGGCGCGCCGCGCCCGGCGGTCAGTCGGGCTGGGGGCGCCGGCGGGCCGCCGGGGGAGCGGCGCCGTCGCCGCCCCACTCCCCGCTGCCGCCGTCGCCGGCGAAGTTGCCGCCCAGGCCGGTGTTGGGCCGGCCCACCCCGCTGCCGCAGGCCGCGGCGAACGACCGCACCGCCGCGAACTCCGCGCACGCGGGCCCCTGGGGGACGCGCCCTGCGCGCGGCCTGCGGCGCAGCGCCTGGAAGCCCAGCAGCGCCGTGGCGCGCAGCGCGGTGTCGACCGGTTCGGGGCCGGGCAGGTCGGCGCGCGCCTCGGCCAGCAGGGCGTCGCCGGCCACCGTGCGCGGCCCCAGCTTGCCCCCGGTCCACCGGTACACCCCGTTGAGCACCGACCACCCGGCCAGCAGCACCAGTCCGGCCGCGAGCCCGCGCGGCGCCGGCACCACCGGGATCGCCGCGCCGGTGACCAGCGCCGCCGCCACCACCGCGCCCTGCATGCCGCCGATCAGCCGGTCGGCCAGGTAGAGCAGGAACGGGTAGGTGATCAGCACCACCGCGAACACCAGCGGCACCGCGTCGATGCGCTCGCCCTTGGGGACCATCGCCCACAGCACGGCCGCGCCGCCCGAGGCGACCCCGGCCACCCCGATCAGCATGTGCAGGCCCCAGGCCGCGCCGCGCAGCCCGCCCACCCGGCGCAGCCGCTCGGGCGCGAAGAACAGGCCCAGCCGGCGCAGCCGCCACAGGGCGGCCACGGCGGGGTCGCCCTTGGCGGCCACCCGCACCAGCTGCTCGGCCGGGACGGGTCGGCCGGCGGTGAGGCGGGCGTCGAGCATCCGCGCG
Organism: Streptomonospora nanhaiensis; assembly: GCF_013410565.1. NCBI lineage: Bacteria > Bacillati > Actinomycetota > Actinomycetes > Streptosporangiales > Nocardiopsidaceae > Streptomonospora > Streptomonospora nanhaiensis. Next base: position 1,231,529 of record NZ_JACCFO010000001.1, on the reverse strand, counting down.
AAGGGCGCGGGCGAGAGCGGCGCCGGCGGCGAACCGCCCTGCGGCGTGCGGGCCACCATGCCGTGGCCGCGCGCCACCGCGCGGCCGCTCAGGTAGAGCTCGGCCAGCGCGACCTCGCCCACGCGCTGCCGGCCGCCGGCCAGCATGCCCAGCTCGAAGGGGGAGAGGTCCTCGGGGCCGACCGCGGGGCGCCGCGGCCCGGCCCGGCGGATGCGCGCGTAGCGCCACCGCGTGGCGAGGTAGCAGGCGGCGATGACCAGGTAGCCCAGTGCTGTTGCGAGCACGATTGCCGTGACCATCGCGCCTCCTCCACGGACCCCGCGCCATGCACCTCGGTGACACAACGGTAAATCCGAAGAGGCACGGAGGAAAGGGGCATCGTGACCTTCGCCACGCGGATCGGGCGAACCCGCGGGTCAGCCGCCGGCGGCGATGGGGCCCGTGGCGGCGCCCGTGAGGCGCACGAGGTCGGCCGGCGCCAACTCCATCTGCAGGCCGCGCCGCCCCGCCGACACGAAGACGGTGGGGTGGGCGGCCGCCGAGGAGTCCACGACCGTGCGCAGCCGCCGGCGCTGGCCCAGCGGGCTGATGCCGCCGCGCACGTAGCCGGTGGCGCGCTCGGCGGCAGCGGGGTCGGCCATGGCGGCCTTCTTCCCGCCGGCCGCGGCGGCCAGCGCCTTGAGGTCCAGGGTGGCGCTCACCGGCACCACGCCCACCGTCAGCGCGCCGTCGACCTCGGCCACCAGGGTCTTGAAGACCCGGTCGCGCGCCACGCCCAGCGCGTCGGCGGCCTCCTCGCCGTAGGACCCGCCGCCGCCCGCCGCCGTGTAGGGGTGCAGGGTGAACGCGATGCCCGCCCGCGTCGCCGCCACCGTGGCCGGGGTGCCCTTGCCGCTCACCGCTGTCGTGCCTCCTCGCCTCGTGCCCGCGTGCCCCGCGCGGGGCACGCCCGTCAGTTCAGGTTGACCTCGTGCCGCAGGAACCGCCCGGCCGGAAGCACGGGCAGCGACGCCAGCACGCGGTTCTCGCGGCGCAGCAGGCCGGCGGCCAGCTCCAGCCGGGCCGCGGCGTGGTCGGCCTCCAGCAGGTCCTGCTGATCGGCCTGGTCGACGACCATGGCGGCCGACACCGCGTAGGACAGCGGCAGGGGGTCCGCCGGGAGCTCCTCGGGCGGCTCGGCGGGCACGCCGACGCGGCGCAGGCGCTCGCGGTAGACGCCGAAGCGGCGCCTGACACGCTCAGCGTAGTCCTCGGCGCCGGGGCCCACCTCGTCGGGCAGGGGCGTGGTGTCGGCGCGGATGAAGGGGGTGTCGGCGTCGGGGTCGTCGCGGCGGTCGACCCGGAACCGGGTGCCGCCCTCGACCACCAGGTCGTAGCGGCCGTCGGCGCGGCGCCGGGCGGTGCGGACCTCGGCGGTGCAGCCGACCGCGGCGATCCGGTGGGCGGACCCGGGGCCGACCTCGTGGCCGAGTTCGATCCCCACCACGCCGAAGACCCGGGGCTCGCCCTCGGGGGTCTGGAGGACGTCGGCGACCAGGCGGCGGTAGCGCTCCTCGAACACGTGGAGCGGCAGAGCGGCCCCGGGGAACAGGACCGTGCCGAGGGGGAAGAGCGGCAACCGGTGAGGCATTGCTCAAGTATGCCCAACCGCCGGGGCCCGAGTGGGTGCGACCGCGCCCGCCCGCCGCGGCGGGCGGGACCAGGGGCCTGCGCGGCGGTCAGCTGACGGCGGGGCCGGCGGTCTCGGGCGCGTTGGAGTCGCCCTCGGCGGGGGAGGACAGTTCGCGGGTGACCCAGGTCTCGACGTCGAACATGTTGCCGCTGCCGCGCTCCACCACGTTGAGCAGGGTCGACATGGTGGCGACCTCCTCGACCTGCTCCTGGAGGAACCAGTTGAGGAACTGCTCGCCGGTGTAGTCGAGTTCGTCGCGGGCGGCCTTGGCCAGCGCCTTGATCTGCTCGGTGACCTGCTGCTCCTGGCGCAGCGCGAGGGCGACGAGTTCGCGCGGCTCGGTGAAGGAGGTCTGGATTTCCCCGATGCCGGGAATGTCGGGCGCGACGTGATTGTCGATCAGGTAGCGCACGATCATGGCGGCGTGGTCGCGCTCCTCCAGCGACTGGCGGTAGAACACCCGGGCCAGGGCCGGGAGGTCGCGGTCGTCGAACCAGGCCGCGAGCGCGAAGTACTGGTGCGACGCGGTGAATTCGTGGCCCACCTGCTCCAGCAGCAGCCGGTGGAACTTGGTGAGGCCGGCGGGGCCGTGGTCAGCGGTTCTTCTCAGCGCGTTCATGCCTGAATAATAACGCGGCCGAAATGCGGTGTCGATTAATGTCCGAGTAATGCGCGACACGCAGGAAAACCTTGGCTACGTTGATTTAGGCTAGGTGATCCAAACTCAGGCGAGTCTAATTCGACCCCATTCACCGCTGTTTCGGTAAGCCTTCCCTCAGCCCTTTCCGGGCCGTTTCGGGCGCCCGCCCGCGCCGCGGGCCGCGCGGACGCCCCGAAGGCGCCCCCCGGCCGCCCCGCGGGCCCGCCACCAGCGCGGCCGGGTGCCGACCGGCCCCGCGCGCGGCCCCTAGAATGAACGCGTGATCTCCCGTATCGACCTCCGGGGCGCCGTCGGCGACCCGCGCGACCTGCTGCCGCGCGCCGAGCTGGACATCGAGACCGCCCTCGACCGGGTCCGCCCCATCTGCGAGGACGTCCGCCGCCGCGGCACCGAGGCGCTGATCGAGCTGACCGAGCGGTTCGACGGCGTCGCGCTCACCGACATCCGCGTGCCGCGCGAGGCGGTCGACTCCGCCCTCGCCGCGCTCGATCCCGAGGTCCGCGCCGCCCTGGAGGAGTCCATCCGCCGCGCCCGCCTGGTCCACGCCGACCAGCGGCGCGAGGACACCACCACCACCGTCGTGCCCGGCGGCACGGTCACCGAGCGGTGGGTGCCCGTGGCCCGCGTGGGGCTCTACGTCCCCGGCGGCCGCGCCGTCTACCCCTCCAGCGTCGTCATGAACGTCGTGCCCGCCCAGGAGGCCGGGGTCGCCTCGCTCGCCGTGGCCTCCCCGCCCCAGGCCGAGTTCGGCGGCCTGCCCCACCCCACCGTGCTCGCCGCCTGCGCGCTGCTGGGCGTCGACGAGGTCTACGCCGTGGGCGGCGCCCAGGCCGTCGCGATGTTCGCCTACGGCGCCGGCCCCTGCGCGCGCGCCGACATGGTCACCGGCCCCGGCAACATCTGGGTGGCCGCGGCCAAGCGCCTGCTCAAGGGCGTGATCGGCATCGACGCCGAGGCCGGCCCCACCGAGATCGCCATCCTCGCCGACGACACCGCCGACCCCGGCTACGTCGCCGCCGACCTCATCAGCCAGGCCGAGCACGACGTCGTCGCCGCCTCCGTGCTGGTCACGCCCTCCACCGACCTCGCCGGAAAGGTCGAGGCCGAACTGGCCGCCCGCGTGCCCGCCACCCGCCACCGCGACCGCGTGGCCGAGGCGCTGGCCGGCCGCCAGTCGGGGATCGTCCTGGTGGACGACATCGACCACGGCCTGGCGGTGGTCGACGCCTATGCCGCCGAGCACCTGGAGATCATGACCGCCGACCCCCACGCCCACGCCGCGCGGGTCCGCAACGCCGGCGCCGTCTTCGTCGGCGACCACTCCCCGGTGTCCCTGGGCGACTACTGCGCCGGCTCCAACCACGTGCTGCCCACGGGCGGCAGCGCCGCCCACACCGCCGGGCTCAGCGTGCAGACCTTCCTGCGCGGGATGCACGTCGTGTCCTACGACCGCGCCGCCCTGGCCGAGGTCGCCCCCCACGTGGTCGCCCTGTCCCAGGCCGAGGACCTCCCCGCCCACGGCGAGGCCGTCATCGCGCGCGTGGGCGCCGGACCCGCCGGAGGCGCCCGGTGACCCCGACCGACCCCACCGACCCAAGGGACGCACCCGCCCCCATGGACGAATCCGCCCGGCCCGACCCCGCCGCCCTCACCCTGGCCGACCTCCCCCTGCGCGCGGACCTGCGCGGCACCGAGCCCTACGGCGCGCCGCAGCTGCCGGTGGCGGTGGCGCTCAACACCAACGAGAACCCCTACCCGCCCTCGCCGCGCCTGGCCGAGGCCCTGGGCCGCAACGTCGCCGACGTGGCCGCCGGGCTCAACCGCTACCCCGACCGCGACGCCACCCGGCTGCGCGCCGACCTCGCCCGCTACCTGGGCCACGGGCTCGACACCGCGTCGGTGTGGGCGGCCAACGGCTCCAACGAGGTGCTCCAGCAGCTCCTGCAGGCGTTCGGCGGCCCCGGCCGCCGCGCGCTGGGGTTCGAGCCGTCCTACTCGATGTACCCGGTGATCAGCCGGGTGACCGCCACCGAGTGGGTCGGCGCCGAGCGCGGCCCCGACTTCGGGCTCACCCCCGAGGCCGCCGCGGCCGCCGTCGAGCGCCACCGCCCCGACATCGTCTTCCTCACCTCGCCGAACAACCCCACCGGCACCGCGCTGCCGCTGGAGGTCATCGCCGCCGTCGCCGAGACCGCCCCCGGCATGGTCGTGGTCGACGAGGCCTACGCCGAGTTCCGCCGCGAGGACACCCCCAGCGCGCTGAGCCTGCTGGCCGACCACCCGCGGCTCGTCGTCACCCGCACCATGTCCAAGGCGTTCGCGCTGGCCGGCGCGCGCGTGGGCTACCTGGCCGCGCACCCCGCCGTGGTCGACGCCCTCCAACTCGTCCGGCTGCCCTACCACCTGTCGTCGGTCACGCAGGTGGTGGCCGGCACCGCCTTGGAGTTCGGCGACGAACTGCTGGGCCAGGTCAAGCAGCTGCGCGAGGAGCGCGACGCCCTCGTCGCCTGGCTGCGCGGCCAGGGCTACACCGTCGCCGACTCCGACGCCAACTTCGTCCTCTTCGGCGACTTCCCCGACCGCTCGGCCGCCTGGCGCGGCCTGCTGGAGCACGGGGTGCTCGTCCGCGAGGTCGGACCCCCCGGCAAGCTGCGCGTCACCGTCGGCACGCCGGAGGAAATGTCGGCCTTCCGCACGGCGTTGCTCCAGGTACGCGCCGAACACCGGTAGAGCAGCCGCCCACCGCCCACCGCCATCCTCCCGGGAGAACCGCACCGCCATGAGCCGCACCGGCCGCGTCGAACGCGCCACCAAGGAGACCAAGGTCGTCGTGGAGCTGAACCTCGACGGCAGCGGGGTCGCCGACATCTCCACCGGAGTCGGCTTCTACGACCACATGCTCGACCAGCTCGCCAAGCACGGACTGTTCGACCTCACCGTCCGCACGGAGGGCGACCTCCACATCGACTCCCACCACACGATCGAGGACACCGCCCTGGCGCTGGGCGCGGCCTTCCGCGAGGCCCTGGGCGACAAGGCCGGCATCCGCCGGTTCGCCGACGCCAAGGTCCCCCTGGACGAGGCGCTGGCCGAGGTCACCGTCGACGTGTCGGGCCGCCCCTACCTCGTGCACAGCGAGCCCGAGGGCATGGCCCCGGTCATCGGCCGCGACTACGACACCACCATGACCCGCCACGTCTTCGAGTCCTTCGTGGCCCAGGCCCGGGTGGCCCTGCACGTCCACGTGCCCTACGGGCGCAACGCCCACCACATCGTGGAGTGCCAGTTCAAGGCCTTCGCCCGGGCGCTGCGCTTCGCCTGCGAGCGCGACCCCCGCGTCAGCGGCGTGCCCTCCACCAAGGGCGCGCTGTAGTGAGCGCGCTCTGGGGCGTCCTGCTCGTCGCCCTGGGCGGACTGCTCGCCGGAGGCACGGCCGCCCTGTGGCGGGTCAACAAGGTCCTGGCGGCGGGCCTGGGGGCGTGCGCGCTGCTGGCGGTCGTCGCCGGCGCGCTGCGCCTGGGCTACTTCGGCTGAGCCGCCCCGCCGCACCGCGCCCACCACACCACCGACCCACCCGCACCCCAGTGAAAGGCGGGATGCGCACATGACGCAGCGCACACCACCACGCGTGGTCATCCTCGACTACGGCTCGGGCAACCTGCGCTCGGCCCAGCGCGCCGTCGAGCGCACCGGCGCCGAGGTCGCCGTGACCGCCGACCCCCATGCCGCGCTGGAGGCCGACGGCCTGGTCGTGCCGGGCGTGGGCGCCTTCGCCGCCTGCGCCGAGGGACTGCGCGCCGTCGGCGGCGACCGGGTCATCGGCAAGCGCCTGGCCGGCGGCCGCCCGGTGCTGGGCATCTGCGTGGGCATGCAGGTGCTGTTCGAGCGCGGGGTGGAGCACGGCGTCACCAGCGAGGGCTGCGGCGAGTGGCCCGGCACCGTGGAGCGGCTGCGCGCCGACGTCGTGCCGCACATGGGCTGGAACACCGTCGAGGCGCCCCAGGGCAGCCGGCTGTTCGCCGGGCTCGACCGCGACGCCCGGTTCTACTTCGTGCACTCCTACGGCGTGCTCGACTGGACGCTGACCCCCGCCTCGGCGCACATCGCGCCGCCGCTGGTCACCTGGAGCACCCACGGCGCGCCCTTCGTCGCCGCCGTGGAGAACGGCCCGCTCAGCGCCGTCCAGTTCCACCCCGAGAAGTCCGGCGACGCCGGAGCCCGGCTGCTGGCCAACTGGGTGGGCACGCTCTAGCCGCGCCCGGCCCGCCCCCAGGGCACCGCACCGCACAGCACCACGATCCGCATCCGACCAGAAGGCGCTCATGTCCTCCACCCTTGAACTCCTGCCGGCCGTCGACGTCGCCGACGGCCAGGCCGTCCAGCTCGTCCAGGGCAAGGCCGGCTCCGGCGGCCGCTACGGCGACCCCCTCCAGGCCGCCCTGGGCTGGCAGCGCGCCGGAGCCGAGTGGATCCACCTGGTGGACCTCGACGCCGCCTTCGGCCGCGGCCACAACCGCGACCTGCTCGCCGAGATCGTGGGCCGGCTGGACGTCCGCGTGGAGCTGTCGGGCGGCATCCGCGACGACGAGTCGCTGGCGGCGGCCCTGGCCACCGGCTGCACCCGCGTCAACATCGGCACCGCCGCGCTGGAGAACCCCGAGTGGTGCGCCCGCATCATCGCCGAGCACGGCGAGCGGATCGCCATCGGCCTGGACGTGCGCGGCCAGACCCTGGCCGCGCGCGGCTGGACCCGCGACGGCGGCGACCTGATGACCACGCTGGAGCGGCTGGAGGCCGACGGCTGCCCCCGCTACGTCGTCACCGACGTCACCAAGGACGGCACCCTGCAGGGCCCCAACCTGGAGCTGCTGCGCACCGTGGCCCGCTTCACCGACAAGCCCGTGGTGGCCAGCGGCGGCATCTCCTCCCTGGAGGACCTCACCGCCATCGCCGCGCTGACCGGCGAGGGCGTCGAGGGCGCCATCATGGGCACCGCGCTCTACGAGGGGGCCTTCACCCTGGAGGACGCCCTCAAGGCGGTGCGCGCGGCATGAGCCTGGCCATCCGTGTCATCCCCTGCCTGGACGTCGACGCCGGGCGGGTCGTCAAGGGCGTCAACTTCCAGAACCTGCGCGACGCCGGCGACCCGGTGGAGCTGGCCGCCCGCTACGACACCGAGGGCGCCGACGAGCTGACCTTCCTCGACGTCACCGCCTCCAGCGGCGACCGCGCCACCACCTACGACGTGGTGCACCGCACCGCCGGGCAGGTGTTCATCCCGCTGACGGTGGGCGGCGGCGTGCGCACGCCCGAGGACGTCGACCGGCTGCTGCGCGCGGGCGCCGACAAGGTCGGCGTGAACACCGCGGCCATCGCCCGCCCCGAGCTGATCCGCGAGATCGCGCACCGCTTCGGCAACCAGGTCCTGGTGCTGTCGGCCGACGTGCGCCGCACCGCCGAGGGCACCGCGACCCCCAGCGGGTTCGAGGTCACCACGCACGGCGGGCGCACCGGGACCGGTATCGACGCGGTGGAGTGGTGCGCCCGCGCCGCCGAACTGGGCGCCGGCGAGCTGCTGCTCAACTCCATGGACGCCGACGGCACCCGCGCCGGGTTCGACCTGGAGCTGATCCGCGCCGTGCGCGCGGTGGTGGACGTCCCGCTGATCGCCAGCGGCGGCGCCGGCCGGGTGGAGCACTTCCCGCCGGCCGTCGACGCCGGGGCCGACGCGGTCCTGGCCGCCAGCGTGTTCCACTTCGGGGAGTTCACGGTCGCCGACGTCAAGGCCGAGCTGCGCGCCCACGGCCACCCGGTGCGCTAGCACGCAGGCCCGGCACCCCGGCACCCCCGGGCGCGCACTCCTAGCACGACACGCCGTCCGCCGCCACCCCTCGCGCTCCGCGCCGAAGGAGGCGGAATAGGGCGCACCCGCCCACCGCTGAACTAAACGGCTACAGCCTGCCCCGCGCGGCGGAGTAGGTTGGAAGGCGGGCGTCCTGTCATGGGACGCCCTCGTCATGGCCGCCACATGCAAGCGTCGAGGCGCAGGGGGACGTATGCCCGGAGACCAGAGCACGACCAGCCGGGAGGAGGGGCGGTCGGCGGTCTTCCGACGCGGCATGTACGTGCTGTGGGTGGCCATCCGCACCGAACCCGTGGTGTTCTCCGTCGCCGTGCTCGGTGCCGGGCTGCACGCCGCCGTCAGCGTGGGCTCGGCATCGGTCATGGGCGGTATCACCGACCGCGTCATCCTGCCCGCGCTCGCCGACAACCGCACCACCGCCGCCGCCCTCGCGCTGGCCGCCGCCGCGCTGCTGGGGGTGGGGGTCGCCAAGGCGCTGGGCCTGGCCGCCCGGCGGCTCTACGCCGGTCTGATGCAGTTCCGCATGCAGGCCCGCTACCGCCGCGCGGTCTCGCGCACCTACCTGCGGCTGCCGCTGTCCTGGCACCACCGCCACGCCACCGGGCAGCTGCTGTCCAACGCCAACGCCGACGTCGAGGCCACCTGGCAGCCGCTCGCGCCGCTGCCCATGGTGATCGGCAGCCTGGTGATGCTGGTCATCGCCGCCGTCGCCATGGTCGCCACCGACCCCGTGCTGGCCCTGGTCGCCTTCGTCGTGTTCCCGGTGCTGGCGGTGGCCAACATCGTCTTCCAGCGCCGCGTGGCGCCGGTGGCCACCCGCGCCCAGGCGCTGCGCGCCCAGGTCAGCGAGGTCGCCCACGAGTCCTTCGACGGCGCGCTGGTGGTCAAGAGCCTGGGCCGCGAGGAGCACGAGACCGAGCGGTTCACCGCCGCCGCGCACCGCCTGCGCGACGCCCAGATCCAGGTGGGGCGCATGCGCGCGGTCTTCGACCCCGTCATGGAGCACCTGCCCAACTTCGGCATCCTGGCGGTGCTGCTGATCGGCATGTGGCGGCTGTCCACCGGGGCCATCGCCCCCGGCGACCTCGTGCAGGTGGCCTACCTGTTCACCCTGCTGGCCCTGCCCATCCGCTCCCTGGGCTGGATCCTGGGCGACCTCCCGCGCTCGGTGGTGGGCTGGAACCGCGTCCAGGCGGTGCTCACCGCCCAGGGCGAGATGCCCTTCGGCGAGCGCCGCATCGCCCCCGGCACCGGCGGGGTCGCCCTGGCCGCCCGCGGGGTGGGCTTCTCCTACGAGGACTCCTACGACACCGGCGCGCGCGACCTCGCCGACGCCGACACCGCGCCCGGGCGGCGCAGCACCGTCCTGCGCGGCGTCGACTTCGGGATCGCCCCCGGCCGCACCGTGGCGCTGGTGGGGCCCACCGGGTCGGGCAAGTCCACGCTCACCACACTGCTGATGCGCCTGGTCGACCCCGACACCGGCACCGTCGAACTCGACGGCGTGGACGTCCGCGACCTCGCCCGGGGCGAGATCGCCGCAGCCGCCGCCCTGGTGCCGCAGTCCACGTTCATCTTCGAGGACACCGTGCGCGGCAACGTCACCCTGGGCGCCGACATCGACGACGCCGACGTGTGGGCGGCGCTGCGCCTGGCCCGCGCCGACTCCTTCGTGGCCGCCCTGCCCGAGGGCCTGGACACCCGCCTGGGCGAGCGCGGCACCACGCTGTCGGGCGGCCAGCGCCAGCGCCTGGCCCTGGCCCGCGCCGTGGTGCGCCGGCCCCGGCTGCTCATCCTGGACGACGCCACCTCGGCGGTGGACCCCCAGGTCGAGGCGCAGATCCTGGCCGGGCTGCGCGACGCCGACCTCGCGGCCACCGTGGTCGTGGTGGCCTACCGCCGAGCCACCATCGAACTCGCCGACGAGGTCGTCTACCTCGAACAGGGCACCGTGCGCGACCGGGGCACCCACGCCGAGCTGCTGGAGCGCTCGCCCGGCTACCGCCGCCTGGTCACCGCCTACGAGCGCGCCGCGGCCGAACGCGCCGCCGAACGGGCCGCCGGCGCCGGGGAGGCCGCCGACCCCGCCGACACCGACGACCCCGCGCCGCGGCCGCTGCGCGCGGGCCGTCTGCCCGGCGAGCCCGGCGGGGCCGCGGGAGCCGCCGCACCCGACGGCGCCGGGGACCGGGGCGGCGCGGCGGCCCCGGCGGGCGCGGACGACACCGAGGCGACCCAGGAGACCGTGCGATGAGCGCCCCCGCCTCCGACCGCACCCGCCCCGCGCCCGGCGCCGAGGCCCCCGCCGCGGGTCCCGGGCTGCGGCGCGCCAACGGCGGCGCCCTCGACACCGTCCGCCGCGGCCTGCGGCTGACCCCGGAGTTCACCGAGGGCCTGTGGCTGACCCTGCTGCTGGCCGTCGTGGCCACCGTGGGCAAGGTCGTGGTGCCCATCGCCATCCAGCAGATCATCGACCGCGGCGTGGGCGCCGAGGGCGGCGGCCCCGACCTCGGGTTCGCCGCCGCCACCGTGGGCGTCTGCGCCGTCCTGCTGGCCGCCACCATGGCCGCCGCCTACGTGATGAACGTCCGGCTCTACCGGGCCACCGAGTCGGCGCTGGCCACCCTGCGCCGCAAGGCGTTCCGGCACGTGCACGACCTGTCGGTGCTCACCCAGAACAGCGAGCGCAAGGGCGCGCTGGTGGCCCGGGTGACCGCCGACGTCGACCAGATCAGCACGTTCATGCAGTGGGGCGGGCTCCAGCTCATCGTCAGCGTGGGCCAGCTCATCGTGGCCACCGTGCTGATGGCCGTCTACTCCTGGGAGCTGACCCTGCTGGTGTGGGTCTGCTTCCTGCCGCTTGTCTACGGCGCCCGCTGGCTGCAGGTCCGGCTCTCCCGGGCCTACCTCACGGTCCGCGAGCGCACCGGCGACATGCTCGGCGCCATCGGCGAGACCGTCATGGGCGCCGCCGTCATCCGCGCACACGCCACCGAGGAGCGCACCGCCCGCCGCATCGACACCACGGTGCTGGCCACCCGCACCGCCCAGGTCCGGGCGCAGCGGCTGTCCATGGCGGTCTCGCCCTTCGCCGAGCTGGTCGCCGCCGTCGGCAACGCGGCCGTGGTCGTGGCCGGCGTGCTGCTGGGCATCGGCGGCGGCATCACCGCCGGGGAGCTGGTGGCGTTCCTGTTCCTGATGACCCTGTTCATCGCGCCGATGATGATGGCCACCGAGATCTTCAACGAGGCGCAGAACGCCATCGCCGGGTGGCGGCGGGTGCTGGGCGTGCTCGACACCGTGCCCGACATCGCCGACCCCGGCGAGGCCGGGCGCACCCTGCCGCGCGGCCCGGTGGCGGTCCGCTTCGAGCGCGTCTCCTACGCCTACCCCGACGGCCCCACCGTGCTGGACGGGGTCGACGAGGAGATCGCCCCCGGCACCCGCGTGGCGGTCGTCGGCGAGACCGGCTCGGGCAAGACCACGTTCGTCAAGCTGCTCACCCGGCTGATGGACCCGGTCGAGGGCAGGGTCCTCATCGACGGCGTGGACCTGCGCGAGGTCGCGTTCTCCTCCCTGCGCGGCCGGGTCGTCATGGTGCCCCAGGAGGGCTTCCTCTTCGACTCCTCACTGGGCGCCAACATCCGCTTCGCCCGCCCCGAGGCCACCGACGCCGAACTGGAGGCCGCCGTCGCCGAACTGGGCCTGGCCGACTGGCTGGCGGGCCTGGCCCACGGCCTGGACACCCCCGTGGGCCAGCGCGGGGAGTCGCTGTCGGCGGGGGAGCGGCAGCTGGTCGCGCTGGTGCGGGCCTACGTCGCCGACCCCGACCTGCTGGTGCTGGACGAGGCCACCTCGGCCGTCGACCCCGACACCGAGGTCCGCATCCAGCGGGCCCTGGACCGGCTCACCCGCGGCCGCACCTCGGTGGCCATCGCCCACCGGCTCTCCACCGCCGAGGCCGCCGACGAGGTCCTGGTCTTCGACGAGGGCCGGGTGGTGCAGCGCGGCACGCACGAGGAGCTGGCGGCCGTCCCCGGCGTCTACGCCGACCTGTACGCCTCGTGGGTGCGCAGTTCGGCCTGATGAGGCGGCCGCGCCGGGCGGGGGCTCAGCGTCCCCGCTCGGCCCACCAGTGCGCGGCCAGCCGCTCGGCCACCACCGGCTCGGTGAGCAGCGCCACGTCGGGCACGGTGTCGCCGGGGTAGCGCACGGTCGCCGCAGCGCCGGGCACCTCGCCGCCCACCGCGACCAGCCTGCCGCGCAGCTGGGTCAGGTGCTCGGCGGTCCGATCGTCGTAGTGGGAGCCCGCGAACAGCAGCGCACGGTAGTCGGTGACCGCCGCGAGGTAGCGGTCGCTGTGGGACCATTCGCCGGTCTCGGCCGCGTACGCCTTGACCACCGGCCCCTTGCGCAGCGCCAGCGCCCCGTGCGCGGCCGAGGACAGCCGCTCGGCGGGGGCCACCAGGTGCACGCCGTCGGGCGAGGACAGCGCGGCGGCGACCTCGGGCACCCAGGTGCCGGCGCGCTCCAGCAGCCCGGCCGTGGCGTTGGCCGCCCGGCGCAGGGTCTGGGCCAGGTCGGCGCCGGGGGAGACCGCGGGCGCGCCCAGCCGGTAGCCCAGCAGGAGCAGCAGCGCCAGCGCGTTCTGCACCGCAGCGCAGGCCAGTCCGCTGCGGTCGGGCCCCGCCAGCAGCGGCACCAGGATGTCGGCGTAGCGCGCCACCGGGGAGTCGGGGTCGTCGCCGAGCACGATGATGGCCGAGCGCTCGGCGTAGGTGTCCAGCAGGGAGCACAGCTCGCGCGCCCCGCCGCCCGCGGCGACCGCCACCACCAGGGTGTCGGGGCCCGGCGGCAGCGACCTCTCGGCCGAGGCGAACTCCGCGGTGGCGCCCAGGCCGCTCAGCCGCATCCGCGCCGCCGCGGTCTCGCACACGTGGCGGGCCGACCCCATGCCCAGCAGCAGGATGCCCGCGGGCTCGTCCTCCAGCAGCGTGGGCAGCGCGCCGTAGGGGTCGTGGCGGGCCAGGCGGTCGGCCAGGCCCATCAGGGCGTCGGGCTTGCCCGCCAGGTCGGCGGTCAGCTGTGCGGCGGTCACGGGTCTCCTGCCAGGTCGGCCAAGCGGTGAGGAGGGTGCCACGGTGGCGCTGGAACTCTACAAAACAACCGGGTGTGCCGGGTGCGCGCGGCGGGGCGACCCGGCCGCGACCGGGCCCGGCACCGCCATAGGGTGGAGGTATGAGCATCAGCCCCGCCGGAGGCGGTGCCGGAACCGCCGGCGCCCGCCTCGCCCCCGAGATCGCCGCCCGGCTCAAGCGCAACCCCGACGGCCTGCTGCCCGCCGTCGTCCAGCAGCACGACACCAAGGAGGTGCTGATGCTGGCCTGGATGGACGACGAGGCGCTGCGCCGCACCCTGGACACCGGCAGCGCCACCTACTGGTCGCGCAGCCGCGGGGAGTACTGGGTCAAGGGCGCCACCTCGGGAAACGTGCAGCGGGTCGTGGGCGTGGCCCTGGACTGCGACGGCGACACCCTGCTGGTGCGTGTCGACCAGACCGGTGCCGCCTGCCACACCGGCGACCACACGTGCTTCGACGCCGGCGAGCTGCCCCTGGGCGGCGGCACGGCCCCCGCCGGCGCGCGGGAGCCGGCGTGACCGAGCACGGCCCCCGGGCCGCGCGCCGCGCCCGCGCCGAGTACGGCGCCGTCCTGGCGGCGCTGGCCGCCGGCGCCGGGGTCCTGCTGGGCGCGGGCGGCCGCGTGTGGGCCCGGGCCGAGATCGCCCTGGGCGGCCGCGTGGCCCCCGCCCCCGTCGAGCTGACCGGCCAGGACGCCGCCGCGCCCGCCTTCGCCCTGGGCCTGGCCGGACTCGCCGCCCTGGCCGCTGTGGTCGCCGCGCGCGGCTGGGCGCGCCGCGCGGTGGGCGCGGCCGTCGCGGCCTTCGGTGCCGCCGCCCTGTACTCCGTGTGGCAGGGCACCCGCACCTCCGCGCTGACCGCGCTGGCCGCCGAGCAGTCCACCGCGCAGGGGCGCGTCGAGGCGCTGCGCGTGGCGGCCCAGTGGCCCGCTCTGGCCGCCGTCGGGGCGGCGCTGCTGGTGGCGGCGGGGGCGGCGATACTACTTCGGGGTGCCGCCTGGCCGGGCATGAGCAGCAGGTACGATCGCCACAGCGCCCCGGGCGCGGCCCGCTCCAGCGATCCCGCCGAGTTGTGGAAGTCGCTCGACAGCGGGGCCGATCCCACCCTGGACCCGCCGGACGCCGCCGCGCCGGAGGCCCCGGCGCGCGAACCGGCCCCCGCCGGGCGCTCCGACGCGCACACCGAGCCGAAGAATCCGAAGGAGCCTTGATGGCCGACGAACACCACGAGGACCACGGCAACACCGTCGCCGCGTGGTTCCTGACCCTGAGCTGGATCGTGCTGTGGAGCGTGGCCGGCGTCGCGATCATCCTCGGCGGCGACCTCATGCTGTGGACCGCCGTGGGCCTGGGCGGCAGTGTGGTCTTCGCCGTGATCGCCGGAGTCATGAAGAAGGCCGGCCTCGGCCGCAAGACCCCGCGTCCCGTCCCGCCCACGCGCGAGGAGTGGGAGGCGCTCCAGGCCAAGGCGAAGAAGACCGCCAAGGAGGCCGTCAAGGAGGTCAAGGACGCCGTGACGGCCGATGGCGGCCACGGCAGGGACGGCGCCAAGGACGACTCCGCCGACTCCGCCGCCCCCGCCGGGTCCGCCGCCGCCTCGGCCGGCGAGACCGCGGGATCCTCGCGTTAGCCCAGGCGGAACGCGCTTCACCGGTACGGCCCGCGGCGGACGCCGCGGGCCGTGGCGTCTGTCGCACCCCGTGGTTACATTACGGGGAACGGCTTGCCGCCGAATGGCCTCCGTTTCGGCAGCCGTCCCGTTTATCTGGCATGATGCGGGTCTGCCCGCGACGCGTTCACGGCGTGCGGCCAGCCAGGACCCCGTTGGCGCGCAAGCAGCACGCGCGCGAGGGCGCATCCTCCCGGATCGCAACCAGTATCCAAACCAGTAGTCACCGCAACGAAAGACGTGTCGACCATGAGCTACGGTCCTCCGCCCGGTCCGCCGCCCTCCCAGCCGCCCGGCGGCGGCTACGGTCCGCCTCCCGGGGGCTCGGGCGGGTACCCCAGCGCCGCCGGCGGCGGCGAGCCGCCGAACAACTTCCTCGTGCCCGCCATCCTGGCCATGTTCTGCTGCTGGCCGCTGGCCATCCCGGCCATCCTGGCCGCCGCCAAGGTGAACGCCCAGTGGAACCTCGGCGACTACGCCGGGGCCCAGGAGGAGGCCGCCAAGGCCAAGCGCTTCACGCTGATCGGTGTGATCGTCGGCATCCTCGCCTACGTGATCATCTTCATCCTCTACTTCGTGATGTTCGCCGCCGCCATGAGCAGCGTCTCGACCTACTGATGTCGGCCGAGGAGACCTCGCTGTCCCGGCGCCGCCGCCCGCACCCGGCGGCGGCGCCGCTGCTGGTGGGCGCGGGGGGCCTGGCCGGGGCGGCCCTGCTGCACTTCGTCGACCCCAACGAGCCGGGCCACTACCCCACCTGCCCCTGGCTCATGATCACCGGAACCTGGTGCCCGGGTTGCGGGACCATGCGGGCCGTCCACGCGCTGACCGAATTCGACGTCGTGGGCGCCCTGGACATGAACCCCCTGTTCGTGGTGCTGCTGCCGTTCATCCTCTACAGCTACGGCCGGTGGCTCTACCGCTCCGTGCGGCCCGCCCCGCCGCGCACCGTGCCCCGCAAGGCCCTCAACCCGATCTGGCTCTACGTGCTCCTCGCCGCCATCCTCGGGTTCTGGTTGGTCCGCAACCTGCCCTTCGGGGCCTTCCTGGCCCCCGGATAAACCGCCCGAGTCCCCCCAACGCCGGGGGGAGTGGCCCCGCGCCCGCCCGGGATCGATACGATCGAGGCAGTCGCGGGAACCGGTTCGCGTCCGGACACGGCCGCGCCCCCGCCGGGGCGCGCGGGGCCACGGGCGCCACCCGCCGACCACCGAGCCCCGCGTCCGCGGGGCGTCCGCAACACGGCGATTTGAGGGGGCAGTCCCACGTGAGCGTGCTCGACGAGATTGTCGACGGAGTGCGCGCCGATCTCGCCGATCGGCAGGCGGCCACGCCCCTGGAGGAGCTGAAGGAGCGGGCGCGCTCGGTGCCGCGCCCCCAGGACGTGGTGGCGGCCCTGCGCCGCCCCGGTGTCCAGGTCATCGCCGAGGTCAAGCGCTCCAGCCCGTCCAAGGGCCCCCTGGCCGAGATCGCCGACCCCGCCGCGCTGGCCCGCGACTACGCCGCCGGCGGAGCCGCCCTCATCAGCGTCCTCACCGAGCGCAGGCGCTTCAACGGCAGCCTGGACGACCTCGCCGCCGTCCGCGCCGCGGTCTCCACCCCGCTGCTGCGCAAGGACTTCGTCGTCACCTCCTACCAGCTGTGGGAGGCCCTGGTCCACGGGGCCGACGCCGTGCTCCTCATCGTCGCCGCCCTCGACCAGGACGCCCTCGTGTCCCTCGTCGAGCGCGCCCAGTCCCTCGGGCTGACCCCGCTGGTCGAGGTGCACACCGAGGAGGAGGTCGGCCGCGCCCTCGACGCCGGCGCCACCGTCATCGGCGTCAACGCCCGCGACCTCAAGACCCTCCAGGTCGACCGCGACACCTTCGCCCGCCTGGCTCCCCTGATCCCCGCCGACCGCGTCCGCGTCGCCGAGTCCGGCGTCCGCGGCCCCCACGACCTCCTCGCCTACGCCGGGCACGGCGCCGACGCCGTCCTGGTGGGCGAGAGCCTGGTACGCGGCCGCCACCCGCGCGACGCCGTCGCCGACCTGGTGACCGCCGGCGCCCACCCGGCGCTGCGGGACCGGAACTAGCGCCCATGCCCGCCCGCCCGGCAGGCCACCGCCGCCCCGGTCCGCCCACCGCCGACCGGCGGTTCGGCGCGGCCGCGCTGCGGCGCCCCGCGGCCGGCCGATGGCGCTAGGGAGTCCTCCTCTTCCGCGCACACCTCCGCGTCCGAGGACTCCCGCAGCCGCGCCGACACCGCGCCCGCCCGGCGGCCACCGCCGCCGGTGCCGCGGCGCCGATCCGCTTCGACCGGCGCGCGCAAGCTCAGCGCGCCGCCATGGAGAACGACATGACATCCGTGACACCGGAGTCCACCGGCCCCGCCACGCCCGACGCCCGCGGCCACTACGGCCGCTACGGCGGGCGGTTCAGCCCCGAGGCGCTCATCGCCGCCCTCGACCAGGTCGCCGCCGAGTGGGACAAGGCCCGCAACGACCCCGCCTACCACGCCGAGCTGGACGCGCTGCTGCGCGACTACACCGGCCGCCCCAGCCCGCTCACCGACGCCAGGCGCTTCTCGGAGTACTGCGGCGGCGCCCGGATCCTGCTCAAGCGCGAGGACCTCAACCACACCGGCTCCCACAAGATCAACAACGTGCTGGGCCAGGCCCTGCTCACCAAGCGCATGGGCAAGACCCGCGTCATCGCCGAGACCGGCGCCGGCCAGCACGGCGTGGCCACCGCCACCGCCTGCGCCCTGATGGGCCTGGACTGCGTGATCTACATGGGCGAGGAGGACACCCGCCGCCAGGCGCTCAACGTCGCCCGGATGCGGCTGCTGGGCGCCGAGGTGGTGCCGGTGACCATCGGCTCGCGCACCCTCAAGGACGCCATCAACGAGGCGTTCCGCGACTGGGTGGCCAACGTCGAGCACACGCACTACCTGTTCGGCACCGCCGCCGGGCCGCACCCCTTCCCGGCGCTGGTCCGCGACCTGCACCACGTCATCGGGGCCGAGGCCCGCGCCCAGGTCCTCGAACTCACCGGCCGGCTGCCCGACGCCGTCGCCGCCTGCGTGGGCGGCGGCTCCAACGCCCTGGGCCTGTTCGGCGCGTTCATCCCCGACACCGGGGTCCGCCTCTACGGCTTCGAGGCCGGCGGCGACGGTGTCGACACCGGCCGCCACGCCGCCTCCATCACCGGCGGCGCGCCCGGCGTGTTCCACGGCGCGCGGACCTACGTCCTCCAGGACGAGTTCGGGCAGACCCTCCCCAGCCACTCCATCTCCGCAGGCCTGGACTATCCTGCCGTGGGCCCTGAGCACGCCTGGTTGGCCGACACCGGCCGCGCCGTCTACCGGCCGGTGACCGACTCCGAGGCGATGGAGGCGTTCCAGTTGCTCAGCCGCACCGAAGGCATCATCCCGGCCATCGAGAGCGCGCACGCGCTGGCCGGTGCCCGGACCATCGGCGCCGAGCTCGGACCCGACGCCGTGATCGTGGTGAATCTCTCCGGCCGCGGCGACAAGGACGTCGACACCGCCGCGGCGTACTTCGGACTTGTCGGCGGCGAGGAGGAGGGCGCGTGAGCGGGGTGATCGGCACCGAGCCGGCCGGCCGGAGCGGTGGACAGGGGGCCGCGGACCAGACCGCGCTCCAGGCGGCGCTGGCCGCCGCCAAGGCGCAGGGGCGCGCCGCACTGGTCGGCTACCTGCCGGCCGGGTTCCCCGACGTGGAGTCCTCCATCGCCGTCATCGAGGCGATGGTCGAGGGCGGCTGCGACGTGATCGAGGTGGGCCTGCCCTACTCCGACCCCACCATGGACGGGCCCTCCATCCAGCGGGCCGCCGCCACCGCGCTGGCCGCGGGCACCACCCCGCCCGACGTGCTGCGCGTGGTCGAGGCCGCCGCCGCGACGGGCGCCGCCGCGCTGGTGATGACCTACTGGAACCCCGTCGAGCGCTACGGCGTGGACCGGTTCTGCGCCGACCTCGCCGCGGCCGGGGGATCGGGGGTCATCACGCCCGACCTCATCCCCGAGGAGGCCGACGAGTGGTTCGCCGCCACAGACGCCACCGGGCTGGACCGCATCTTCCTCGTGGCGCCCTCCTCCAGCGACCGCCGGCTCGACCTGACGGCCCGCGCCTCGCGCGGCTTCGTCTACGCGGCGTCGCTGATGGGCGTCACCGGCACCCGGGCCCAGGTCTCGGGCGCGGCCGAGAAGCTGGTGGCCCGCACCCGCGCCGCCGCCCCCGAGGGCCTGCCGGTGTGCGTGGGCCTGGGGATCTCCAACGGCGGGCAGGCCGCCGAGGTGGCCTCCTACGCCGACGGCGTCATCGTGGGCACCGGGTTCTGCGAGCGGGTGCTGGACGCCCCCGACCTGCGCACCGCCACGGTCGCGGTGCGGGCCTTCGCCGCCGAGCTGGCCCAGGGGATCCGGCTGGGGCGCGAGGACTGAGCACGCCCCCATCCGCCTCCGCCCAGGTGGAAACCGGGTTAGACAGGTAAGAATCGGGTGTGAGCCGGCTCCTGCGGGCCCGCCGGAGGGAATCCATCGCCCTTCCCGGCGTTAGATTGCGCAGGAGCCGGCCCCACGCCCGCGGGCGGATTCCAATCGGGCCGACTTCGTGTAGCGGTGGCGCCACATACAGTAGTATCCGCACGGTGCGCTGTTGGCGCCGCCGTACATGACCGTCTCGCCCCCGGGGATCTGCGACCATTGGACACCACACACCAGCCGGCACCCGCCGCATCCGCCCCGGCGCCGGCCCCCGGCCGCTGGGCCGCCGTCCAGCCGTGGGTCACCCTGCTGGCCCGCCTGGCCCTGGCCGGAGTGCTGGGCTACGCCGCCTACACCAAGCTGCCGCCGGCGCTGTCGGTGCAGTCCGTTGAGGCCTACCAGCTCTTCTCGCCCGAACTCGCCCAGCTCATCGGCTACACGCTGCCGCTGTTGGAGTTCGCGCTGGCCCTGCTGCTGGTCATCGGGCTGGCCACCCGCTACGTCGGCGCCGCCACCGGCCTGCTCATGGCGGTGTTCATCGCCGGCATCGTCTCGGCCTGGGCCCGCGGGCTGGCCATCGACTGCGGCTGCTTCGGCACGGGCGGCCAGGTCGCCCCCGGCGAGACCCGGTACGGCCTCGACATCGCGCGCGACCTCGGCTTCATGGCGCTGGCCGGCATCACCATGCTGTGGCCGCGCTCGCCGCTGTCGATGGACCGGCTCTTCGGCCTCTACCGCTGAACCCGGCCCCGCACCCCCCGCGCGACGGGGCGCCGCGCCGTGCCCGCGCGGCGCCGGGCG
This sequence comes from Streptomonospora nanhaiensis, assembly GCF_013410565.1. Taxonomy (NCBI): domain Bacteria; kingdom Bacillati; phylum Actinomycetota; class Actinomycetes; order Streptosporangiales; family Nocardiopsidaceae; genus Streptomonospora; species Streptomonospora nanhaiensis. The sequence continues at coordinate 1,211,237 of NZ_JACCFO010000001.1, read as the reverse complement.
CACCACTGACCAACCAACGGACCAACGACGAAGCACGGTGATCGGCTGATGGGCAAGGCGGCACGGGAAGCCTCCCGCGAACGACTCAGGCAGGAACGGCAGAAGGCCGAGGTGCGCGCCCGGCGCACCAAGGTCCTCGCCGTGGTGGGCGCCGCGCTGGCCGTGGTGCTCGTGGTGGTCGGCGGCGGCTACCTGGTGCTGTCCCACCAGCGCGCCGAGGAGCAGGAGTTCGCCAACCGCTACGAGAGCCTGCCCGAGCAGCGGGTGCAGCAGGACGGCAGCGTCGTGGTGGCCGAGGATGGCGCCCGGGCGCCCGTGGTCGAGGTCTACGCCGACTACCAGTGCCCGCACTGCAAACAGTTCGAGCTGACCAGCGGACCCACCCTGCAGCGCCTGGCCGCCGAGGGCGAGGCGATCGTGCACTACCGGCCGGTGAGCGTCTTCGCCCAGCAGCCCGCGCCCCTGGGCGCCAACTCCCTGCGCGGCGCGGCCGCCGCGCGCGCCGCCGCCGACTACGGCAAATTCGTGCAGTACAACGACCTGCTGTTCGAGAACCAGCCCGCCGAGGGCGCCGAGGGCTACTCCGCCGAGCAGCTCAAGGAGTGGGGCGCCGAGGCCGGGATCGACGACCCCGCCTTCGCCGAGCGCGTCGACGCCGAGAGCGAGGTCGTCGACACCTTCACCGGCGGCTACCTGGACGACCTCGTCGCCGCCGCCGAGAAGGAGCTGAGCGCCGAGCGCATCCAGGAGATGGGCCTGAGCGGCCTCATCGACTGGGGCCAGGAGAACGGCGTCGACGGATCGTTCCTGGAGGGCACCTACGTCCGCGAGGCCATCGACTCCACATCGGCGGTCGAAGACAGGTACGCTTCCGGGGCGAACGCTTTCGGCGGCACGCCGGCCGTCTACGTCAACGGCACCCTGCTCGGCAACGAGGCTTACTCCGGCAACGGCATCCAGGAGGCGGTGGAGCAGGCCGAGCCCGGCGAGGTCGACACCGAACCGCTCACCGCGGGCGGTTCCGCGGCCGACGCGTCGCCCCAGCCCGACGCCTCACCCTGACCCAAGGACAGATCCGAGCGATGACGATCCCGCTGATCGCCCCCGAGGGCGCGGCCGACACCGGCCGCGCCCTCGCGGCCATCCCCAGCCCCGACGTGAGTTCGATCTCGCTCGGCCCGGTGACCATCCACTTCTACGCGCTGTGCATCCTCGCCGGGGTCGTGGTCGCGGTGTTCTGGGCCGAGCGCCGCTGGAGCGCCATGGGCGGCGAGCGCGGCACCATGATGGACCTCGCCGTGCCCGCGGTGCTCCTCGGCCTCGTCGGCGGGCGGCTCTACCACGTCATCACCGACTACCAGCTCTACTTCGGCCCGGGCCGCGACCCCATCCAGGCGCTGAACATCCGCAGCGGCGGCCTGGGCATCTGGGGCGCGGTCGCCCTGGGCGCCGTGGGCGTGTGGTACGTCGCCCGCCGCCGCGGGCTGTCGATGTCCAAGCTGTCCTTCGCCATCGCGCCCACCATCCCGCTGGCCCAGGCGCTCGGCCGCTGGGGCAACTACTTCAACCAGGAGCTGTTCGGCGCTCCCACCGACCTGCCGTGGGCGGTGCGGGTCTCGCTGGACTACACCTACAACGCCAACGGCGAACCCCGCCCGGGCATGCAGCCGCTGCCCGGCAGCACCACCGAGTACCACACCACCTACCACCCCACCTTCCTCTACGAGTTCCTGTGGTGCCTGGCCCTGGCCGCGCTGCTGGCCTGGCTGGGGCGGCGCTTCGAGGACCGCCTCGGCGGCGGACGGCTCTTCGCGCTGTACATCATGGGCTACTGTGTGGGGCGGTTCTGGATCGAGTACCTGCGTGTCGACCCCGCGCACGAGATCCTCGGCCTCCGGTTGAACAACTGGACCTCGGTGCTGCTGTTCGCCGGCGCGCTGGCCTACTTCTGGTGGGCCGGGCGCCGCATGGACCGGTTCTCCACCCGCGTCGTGCCCGTGGGCCACGACTCCGGCACCCAGGTCTTCGACACCGACCCCGCGTCCTCGGACGACCCCGCCGCCGAGACCACGGCGGTGGACGACCCGGACCGCACCCGTGCCGCGACCGCCGATCCCACCGCCGTGGACGACGGCGCGACCGCCCCCCGGCCCGAGGCCGGGGGCGCTGACGGGGCGCGGTCCTAAGAAGCAGGCACCCGCCACGCACAGCCGGGTCGGCGGCGCGACACCGCGCCGCGCGGCCCGACGGATGGATGAGACCACGTGAGCAGATCCGACTCCACCGGGCGCTCGGGCAGACGCCGCGCGCGCGGACCGGCGCCGGCCCGCGCGCCACGCGACCGCCACGACTCCGCCGACCGCCACGACGACGGCCATGACGACGGCGGCGCGATGGCGCAGGACCGCTCGGGCGGCGCCGAGGGGCGCGGCCCGAGCCGCGCCCGCGCCGCCTCCCGCCGCGGCGGCCGGGCCGCCGCGGCCGAGGCGCGGCGCGCCGCCCAGCCGCCCAAGCGCGGCGGCCGCGCGGCGGCCAAGGGGCGCCGCGGCGCCCCCGCGCCCGAGGAGCAGCCGCCCGCGCCGGCCCCGCGCCGATCCCGGCGCGGCCAGGGCGACGACACCGGCGGGCGGCGCCGGGCCGCCGCCGTGGACCCGGTCTCCCGGTTCTCCGCCTCGGCGCTGCGCCGCGTCAGCGTGCTGGGCGACCGCCCCAACCAGGTCGTGGCCAACCTCGCCGAGCACAGCACGCGCCGGCGCGGCACCGTGGTGCTGGCCACCCTGCTCGCGCTGTGCTGCGTGTCGCTGGTGGCCCTGCTGGGCGTGCTGGCCTACCAGCTGACGTCGGCGCCCGAGTCCGCCGGCGGCGCGGGCTCCACCGCCATCGTCGAGCCGCCCGAGGGGCACTCGACCCTGGTGCCGACCCTCTACCAGGGCGACCCCGAGGGCAGCGAGCGCTTCGCGCCCATCGCCGAGCGCTCCGGCGACGCCAAGCCGATGGCCGAGGACCAGGTGTTCGCCAAGGACACCAAGAAGCTGGAGCTGAACGACTACGAGCTGGTGCGCGGCCAGACCGAGGTCACCGACACCTGCACGGCCATGGTGTGGGGCGACGCGGTCGCCCAGGCGCTGGTCGACGGCGCGTGCGGTTCGGCCGCCGGTGCGGTCTTCCGCGACCCCGACGAGGACTACATCGCCCAGTTCACCCTGTTCGACCTGGACAGCGCGGAGTCCGCGGGCGCGGTCTCGGCCGCCCTGGACCCCCAGGGGGAGTCCACCGAGGCCGGGTTCGTGCTGCCCATGGACACCGAGGTGCGCGGGCTCCAGGAGGGCTACAGCCAGGCCACTACCCAGGTGATGGGCCACTACCTGGCCGTCTACTGGGTGGCGCGCGCCGACGGCGCCCCGCCCGGCGACGACGAGCACCTCTCCACGCTCAACGTGCTGGCGATGGACGCCTCCACGTGGGTCTACCGGCAGGTCCGCGACGCCGAGGAGGGCGAGGGCTCCTGACCCGGGCGGGGACGGGCGCCGCCGCGCTCAGGCTAGGCTGTGCGACAGCGCGGCGGGCCGCCCTCAGCCCCGCCGTCCCACCCTGCACAGGGTTTCCCCGTTTCCCCCGCGACCTGTCCGAGAGGTTCTGGTGTCTTCTTCTGAGTCGTCCGTGCCCGGTTCCCGCGGCCGGAGGAGGAAAACCGACGATGCCGACGCCATCGCGGGTCTGGCCGTGTCGTCTTCCCGACGCAAGGGAGCCCGCCGGCGGCGCAGGGGCGGCGCCCGCGCGGGCGGCAGGCGCAGGACCCGGATGCTGCCGCTGCTGATGGGCGCGCTGGGGGTGGCCGTCGTGGCGCTGGCGGTCGTGCTGGTCCTGCAGTTCGTCTCGGGCGGCTCCGCGCCGGAGAACCCCGTGCCCACGGCCTATGAGACCCACGACACCGGCGACGAGATCCTGGCCACGCGCGAGGTCGACTCCCGGCCGCTCAGCGAGGGCGAGATCTTCGGCGACGCCGAGGAGATCGACAGCTCCAGCCAGAACGTCACCTTCACGCTGGCCGAGTCCGGGCTGACCGAGGACTGCGCGTCGGCGGTGTGGGGCGAGGAGGTCGCGGCCGCGCTGGCCGACGCCGACTGCACCCAGGCCGCCCGCGCCGGCTACACCTCCGGCGACTACCTGGGCGCCGCCGTGATGTTCAACCTGCGCGACCAGGAGGCCGCCCAGGCGGTGGCCACCGCGCTCAAGCCGCCCAAGGACCCCGAGGCCGAGCCCGCGGGCTTCATCACCGTGCCCGGCGCCGACGGCGAGCTGGCCGACCTCGGCGCGGGCTACAGCGCCGCCGAGGCCACCGTCAGCGGCCACTACCTGACCGTCACGTGGGTGCAGGCGACCGACTCCACCGACACCGCCGAGCGCGAGAGCCTGGTGTCGCCGCTGATCGCGCTCAGCGCCTTCCGCGACCCGCTCTACAACCGGGTGGTCCAGTTGGAGACCCTCCAGGAGAGCCAGACCACCACCACGCCCGTGGCCTGATGAGGCCCCGCGTGCTCCGGCGCCGCCGCGCTCGACCGTGCGGCGGCGCCGCCGTGTGCGCCCGCTCGGCGCTCGCACCGGTGCCGCCGGTCAGCCGCCCGTGGGCGCGGAGAACGGGGCGGCGAGGTCTTGGGCCGCCGCGCGCAGGTCGGCGAACCGGTGCTCGGGCAGGTCCAGCGGGGTGTGGCCGCGCAGCCACGGCGCCGCCCGGGCCACGGCCAGCCGCGCCGCGCGCTTGTTGAGCGGGGCGCCCGCGGCCGCGGCGGCGCGCTGCAGCCCCTCGCGCAGGGTGGCGGTCAGCGTGCCGTGCGCCCGCCGCAGGCAGTGGGCCAGCAGCTCCTCGGCGGGCCCGGCCGGGGCGCGCTCGGCGGCGTGCACCAGGGTGAGGCGGGGGCCGGGGACCCCGCGCAGGAACCGGACCGCAAAGCGCGGCGCCAGCAGGTCGGCGAGCGCGCGCTGCCCGGCCTGGTCGCGGACGCGGGGGTCGTGGGAGGGCACCGCGGCGAAGACCTCGGTGCCGGTGGCGGCGAGCACGGCGCGGGGCAGCAGCGCCGCCCAGCCGCCGGTGAGGTTGAGGGCGGCGCGGTCGGCGGCCACCGGCGACTCCAGCCAGGTCTCCAGGCGCACCCGCCGGGGCGCGTCCGCGTGCCCCTCGGCGGGGCCGGCGGGCCAGTCGCCGACGACGGTGTCGGGCGCCGCGCGCTCCAGTGCCGCCCGCGCCTCCGCCTCGCCCCAGGAGCCGGCCGCCTCGGCGGCGTTGGCGCCCCGGCTGTAGACCCGGGCCCGGGCCGGGCCGCCGCGCGGCGCGGCCGGGGTGCGCGAGGTGGGCCGCAGCACGTAGAGGTCGGCGGCGGCGCCGATGGCCTCGGCGCCGAGGTAGCGGTGGAACTCCGGCCACAGCGCCTCGGTGACCAGGCCCAGCCGCGCCAGGCGCTGCTGGACCTTGGCGGCCAGGGCGGGGGTGGTCTCGCTGGCGCCGTAGGCGAGCAGCACCCGGCCGCGCTGGGGCTGGGCCAGGCCTTCCAGGGCGCGGCGCAGGAAGAGTTCGACGCCCTCGGGGGTGTAGGGCGGGTCGGTGAAGGCGAGGTCGCAGGTGCCGCGCACGGCGGCGGGCAGGCCCAGCCGCAGGTCGGCGAAGTGGCAGCGGACGGGCAGGCCCAGGCGGGCGGCGGCGTCGTCGATGTAGGCCAGGATCCGCTCGTCGATGTCGACGACCACGGCCTCCAGGCCCGGGTTGACGAGGGTGGCGGCCAGCGAGGTGAGGTCGTGGTCGCCCACGCACAGCAGCCGCGCGCCGGCCAGGGCGTAGTTCTCGCCCAGGAACGCGGCGCGGCGCAGCGCGGTCCGCGGGGTGGCGGTGACGTGGTCGAGGTCGGTGAGCGGGGGAGGGGCCGCCTCGACCAGGCGCGCGATCTCGGCCGCCGCCGCGGAGGCGGCACCGCCGGCCAGGGCGGGGCCCAGGGGGTCGGGCGCGGCCGGCCGGGCGTAGCGGGCGTAGGCGCGGGGGGAGCGCAGCCGCACACGGCCCCGGGAGTCCCACTCGGCCTCCTCGCCCAGAGCCTCCAGGACGGCCTGGACGACCCGGTGGGCCACGGCGGTGGCGCGCACCAGGTCGCGGGGCGTCCACCACTCGCCCGAGGAGAGCGCGCCGAGGACCCGGTGCGGGCGCGGCGCGGCGACGCCGTGCTCGGCGAGCAGCGCGTCGAGCGGGGAGCGCGGCGGCGCGGGGGGTCCGTCCGCGGGGTCCGCGGCGGGCGCGTGGTGTTGATCACCCTGGTGGGCGGGGTCTTCGGCGGCGCGGTCGGTCACCGGACGATCCTCCCACGGGCCGCGGGGGGCCGTGGCGGGCGTGAAAACGATCACGTCGCCGGTGCGCGGGGGCGGCCGCGGGGCGGTGCGCGGGCCGCGCGGGGCCGGGTTCGGGGGAGGCGCGCGCGGCCCGGCGGCGGCGCGGATCGTGGGCGTGTGCCGGGGGATCGGGAATGGTGCGGGGACGGCCGCCGTTGCACTGCCCGCGCACGTCGAGCGGCCACGGCGCGGTGGCGGGCGCGCGCGTGCGCGGGGCCGGCGGCCGTTCACGCCCGGCGGTATATGTCCGATCTGTGTCGCGCGGGTTACCCTGACTGGTGTGCCGAGGCGGCCCCGGTGACGGAGCGCGACCCACGGCACGGTACGGTTCCCTAGCCGCATTCGCCCCGGTTTGGGGTGTTTGAGGCATGGGGACATGTTTGCGGGGAACGGCCGGATGGAAAGATCACGGCTAGTGCCCCGACGGAGGACCGACGCCGATCCCCTCGGGGGGTGCCGAAGGCGCCGTCCTCGACCACCGCGCTGTGGCGGTGGTTGGTCTAGACCTTGGGTTCCATGCCGGGGCTGGACCGATGTATAACGTAGCTACTCACGAGTGTGGCCACTCACCTGGGAAAACGCCGGTCACCACGACGAGGTGACGCGTGCCGGCACGTCCGGACACCGCGGTACCGGCGCCAGGCGGAGGGCCGTCTTCGCACGCAGCAGGGCCAATGTCGTCCCGGATGCGCTTTATCAAAGCCCAGACGTACGACGACAGGAGGGTAGATGCCTGCTGGCCAGGTGCAGCGTTCGTCCGTCCGACCGAACGCCGAGTCCACTCACGAGGGCCTGTACGACAGCGCCTACGAGCACGACGCCTGCGGCGTCGGCTTTGTCGCCGACCTCTCCGGTCGTCGCAGCCACGACATCGTCCAGCAGGCCCTGACGGTCCTGCGCAACCTCGACCACCGCGGCGCCTCGGGCCACGACCCCGACGACGGCGACGGCGCCGGGATCATCACCCAGGTCCCCGACGCCCTCTACCGCGAGGTCTGCGGGTTCGACCTGCCCGAGGCCGGCGCCTATGCCACCGGTATCGCGTTCCTGCCCACCGACGCCGCCGAGCGCGCCCGCGCGGTGGCCGGCATCGAGGCCATCGCGGCCGAGGAGGGCCTGGCCGTCCTGGGCTGGCGCGACCTGCCGTTCGAGTCGCGGTTCTGCGGCCCGGCGGCCCGCGAGGTCATGCCGTTCTTCGGCCAGGTGTTCCTGGCCGGCGCGCCGGGGTCGCCGGCCGAGGGCCTGACCGGCATCGACCTGGAGCGCTACGCCTACTGCGTGCGCAAGCGCGCCGAGCACGAGCAGGGCGTGTACTTCCCGAGCCTGTCCCCGCGCACCATCACCTACAAGGGCATGCTCACCACGCCCCAGCTGGAGCCGTTCTTCCCCGACCTGTCCGACCGCCGCTACACCAGCGGCCTGGCGCTGGTCCACTCGCGGTTCTCGACCAACACCTTCCCGTCCTGGCCGCTGGCCCACCCCTTCCGGTTCATCGCCCACAACGGCGAGATCAACACGGTCAAGGGCAACCGCAACATGATGCGGGCCCGCGAGGCCACCCTGGCCAGCGACCTGCTGCCCGGCGACCTGTCGCGGATCTTCCCGATCATCGACCCCGAGGACTCCGACACCGCGTCCTTCGACGCCGCCCTGGAGCTGCTGCACCTGGGCGGGCGCTCGCTGCCGCACGCGGTGCTGATGATGATCCCCGAGCCGTGGGAGAACCACACCGAGATGGACCCGGCGGTGCGGGCCTTCTACGAGTTCCACTCCATGCTCATGGAGCCCTGGGACGGCCCCGCCTCGGTCTCCTTCACCGACGGCACCCTCGTGGGCGCGGTCCTGGACCGCAACGGCCTGCGCCCGGGCCGCTACTGGGTGACCGACGACGGCCTGGTCGTGCTGGCCAGCGAGGCCGGCGTGCTGGACATCGACCCCGCCCGGGTCGTGCGCAAGGGACGCCTGCAGCCCGGCCGCATCTTCGTGGTCGACACCGAGCAGGGCCGCATCATCGAGGACGAGGAGATCAAGGCCCAGCTCGCCGCCGAGCACCCCTACGCCGAGTGGCTGGAGCGCGGCGTCGTGCGCCTGGGCGACCTCGCCCCCGGCGAGCCCGCGCCGCTGACCGACCTCGTGCACCACCAGCAGGTCTTCGGCTACACCGAGGAGGAGCTGCGGGTCATCCTCACCCCGATGGCCCGCACCGGCGCCGAGCCGATCGGCTCGATGGGCACCGACACCCCCGTCGCTGCCCTCTCCGCCAAGCCGCGCCAGCTCTTCGACTACTTCTCGCAGGGCTTCGCGCAGGTCACCAACCCGCCGCTGGACGCCATCCGCGAAGAGCTGGTCACCAGCCTGCAGACCGCGCTGGGCGCCGAGGAGAACGTCCTGTCGCCCGACCCCGAGGACTGCCGGCGGATCGTGCTGCCCACGCCCGTGCTGGACGAGTCCGAGCTGGCCGCCGTGGTCGGCGCCGGCTCGCCCGAGGGCGACCCCGCCTTCCGCGCCTTCACCGTCAACGGCACCTACGAGGTCGCCGGCGGCGGCGCGGCGCTGGCGGCCCGCCTGGACGAGATCTGCGCCGAGGTGTCGGCCGCCATCGCCGAGGGCGCCCACATCATCGTCCTCAGCGACCGCGGCGCCGACGCCCGCCGGGCGCCCATCCCCTCGCTGCTGCTCACCGGCGCGGTGCACCACCACCTCGTGCGCGAGAAGAGCCGCACCGAGGTCGGCCTGGTGGTCGAGGCCGGCGACGTCCGCGAGTGCCACCACGTGGCCCTGCTGCTGGGCTACGGCGCCTCGGCCGTGTGCCCATACGTCACCCTGGCCACCGTGCGCGACCTGGTGGGCCGCGGCGTGATCGGCGGCGTCGACGCCCACACCGCGGTGCGCAACACCGTGAAGGCGCTCGGCAAGGGCGTGCTCAAGATCATGTCCAAGATCGGCGTCTCCACGGTCAGCTCCTACACCGGCGCGCAGATCTTCGAGGCCCTGGGCCTGGGCGGCGAGGTCGTCGACCGCTGCTTCACCGGCACCCCCTCGCCGCTGGGCGGGGTGGGCTTCGACGTCCTCGCCGCGGAGGTCGCAGCCCGCCACGGCGCCGCCTACGCCGCCAACCCGGCCGGCCACCGCCGGCTGGCCGTGGGCGGCGAGTACCAGTGGCGCCGCGAGGGCGAGCCGCACCTGTTCAACCCCGAGACGGTCTTCAAGCTGCAGCACGCCACGCGCACGCGCCGCTACGAGATCTTCAAGGAGTACACCGCCAAGATCGACGACCAGGCGCAGAACCTCATGACCCTGCGCGGGCTGTTCCGGCTCAAGGAGGGCGTGCGCGAGCCGGTGCCGATCGAGGAGGTCGAGCCGGTCTCCGAGATCGTCAAGCGGTTCTCCACCGGCGCCATGTCCTACGGGTCGATCTCGGCCGAGGCCCACGAGACCCTGGCCATCGCCATGAACCGGCTGGGCGGCAAGTCCAACACCGGCGAGGGCGGCGAGGACCCGGCGCGCTTCACCGCCGACGACAACGGCGACCTGCGGCGCAGCGCCATCAAGCAGGTGGCCTCGGGCCGCTTCGGCGTGACCTCGCACTACCTCACCAACGCCGACGACATCCAGATCAAGATGGCCCAGGGCGCCAAGCCCGGCGAGGGCGGCCAGCTGCCGGGCCACAAGGTCTACCCGTGGATCGCCGACACCCGGCACTCCACGCCCGGGGTGGGCCTGATCTCGCCGCCGCCCCACCACGACATCTACTCCATCGAGGACCTGGCCCAGCTCATCCACGACCTGAAGAACGCCAACCCGCGGGCGCGGGTGCACGTGAAGCTGGTCTCGGAGGCCGGGGTGGGCACCGTGGCCGCGGGCGTGTCCAAGGCCCACGCCGACGTCGTGCTGATCTCCGGCCACGACGGCGGCACCGGCGCCTCGCCGCTGACCTCGCTCAAGCACGCCGGCACCCCCTGGGAGCTGGGCCTGGCCGAGACCCAGCAGACCCTGCTGCGCAACGGCCTGCGCGACCGCATCGTGGTGCAGGCCGACGGGCAGATGAAGACCGGGCGCGACGTCATCGTCGCGGCGCTGCTGGGCGCCGAGGAGTTCGGCTTCGCGACCGCGCCGCTGGTGGTCTCGGGCTGCGTCATGATGCGGGTCTGCCACCTGGACACCTGCCCGGTGGGCGTGGCCACGCAAAACCCCGAGCTGCGCAAGCGCTACACGGGCAAGGCGGAGTTCGTGGTGAACTTCTTCGAGTTCGTGGCCCAGGAGGTGCGCGAGTACCTGGCCGCGCTGGGCTTCCGCACCCTGGAGGAGGCCATCGGCGCCGTCGACCTGCTCGACACCACCGAGGCCGTCGACCACTGGAAGGCCGCGGGCCTGGACCTGGGCCCGATCCTGCACGAGGTGGAGCCGTGGGCCGGCGACCACCGCCGCCAGGTGCGGGCCCAGGACCACGGGCTGGAGAAGGCGCTGGACAACACGCTGATCCAGCTGGCCGAGGGCGCGCTGGAGTTCGGCGAGCCGCTGCGGCTGGACCTGCCGGTGCGCAACGTCAACCGCACCGTGGGCACCATGCTGGGCCACGAGGTCACCAAGCGCCACGGCGCGGCGGGCCTGCCCGACGACACCATCGACATCACGTTCACCGGGTCGGCCGGGCAGTCCTTCGGCGCCTTCGTGCCCCGCGGGATCACCCTGCGGCTCGTGGGCGACGCCAACGACTACGTGGGCAAGGGCCTCTCGGGCGGCCGGATCGCCATCCGCCCGCCCGAGGGGGTCCAGTTCACCCCCGAGGACCACATCATCGCGGGCAACGTCATCGGCTACGGCGCCACCTCCGGCGAGATCTTCCTGCGGGGCGTGGTGGGCGAGCGGTTCTGCGTGCGCAACTCCGGCGCGCTGGCCGTGGCCGAGGGCGTGGGCGACCACGGCTGCGAGTACATGACCGGCGGGCGCGCCGTCGTCCTGGGCCCCACCGGGCGCAACTTCGCGGCGGGCATGTCGGGCGGCATCGCCTACGTGCTCGACCTGGACACCCGCCGGGTCAACGGCGAGATGGTCGACATCGACCCGCTGGAGGAGGCCGACCGCGCGTTCCTGCACGACGTCCTCACCCGCCACCACGAGGCCACCGGGTCCGGCGTGGCCGCGGCGCTGCTGGCCGACTTCGACACCGCCGTCGAGCGCTTCGGCAAGGTCATGCCGCGCGACTACAAGCGGGTCCTGGCCGCACGGGAAGAGGCGGAGCGCGCGGGCCGCGACGTCGGCGAGGCCATCATGGCCGCCGCGCAGTCCTGAGAGCCGGCCGCCACAGAAAGGAGGGAGAAACCGACCATGGCTGACCCGAAGGGTTTCCTCAAGATCACCGAGCGGGAGCTGCCCGCCCACCGCCCCGTCGACGTCCGCATCCAGGACTGGCGCGAGGTCTACGCCGACTTCGACCGCGGCACCGTCGTCAGGCAGGCGTCGCGCTGCATGGACTGCGGCATCCCGTTCTGCCACAACGGCTGCCCGCTGGGCAACCTCATCCCCGAGTGGAACGACCTCGTCTACCGGCACGACTGGGGCGAGGCCATCGAGCGGCTGCACGCCACCAACAACTTCCCGGAGTTCACCGGGCGGCTGTGCCCGGCCCCGTGCGAGTCGGCGTGCGTGCTGGGCATCAACCAGCCCGCCGTGACCATCAAGAACGTCGAGGTCTCCATCATCGACCGCGCCTGGGAGGAGGGCTGGGTCCGGCCCCAGCCGCCCGCGGTGCGCACCGGCCGCAAGGTCGCCGTGGTGGGCTCGGGGCCGGCCGGCCTGGCCGCCGCCCAGCAGCTCACCCGCGCCGGGCACGAGGTCACCGTCTACGAGCGGGCCGACCGGATCGGAGGGCTGCTGCGCTACGGCATCCCCGAGTTCAAGATGGAGAAGCGGCACATCGACCGCCGCCTGGGCCAGATGGCCGCCGAGGGCACGGTGTTCCGCACCGGCGTCAACGTCGGCGTGGACATCAGCGTGGCCGAGCTGCGCGCCCGCCACGACGCCGTGCTGCTGGCCGGCGGCGCCACCGCCTGGCGCGACCTGCCCGTGCCCGGGCGCGAGCTGGACGGTGTGCACCAGGCCATGGAGTACCTGCCCCAGGCCAACCGGGTGCAGCAGGGCGACATCGAGGTCCCCGCCATCAACGCCGAGGGCAAGCACGTCATCGTCATCGGCGGCGGCGACACCGGCGCCGACTGCGTGGGCACCGCCCACCGCCAGGGCGCGGCCTCGGTCACCCAGCTGGAGATCATGCCCAAGCCGCCCGCCGAGCGGCCCGCCCACCAGCCCTGGCCGACCATGCCGATGGTCTACAAGGTCACCAGCGCCCACGAGGAGGGCGGCAAGCGGCTGTACTCGGTCAACACCCTGGAGTTCCTGGGCGACGACCAGGGCCGGGTGCGCGCGCTCAAGCTGGTCGACGTCACGCGCACCGACAAGGGCTTCGAGCCGGTGCCCGGGACCGAGCGCGAGATCCCGGCCGGCCTGGTCACGCTGGCCATGGGCTTCGTCGGCCCGCAGAAGGCCGGGATGATCGAGGACCTGGGGGTGGAGCTGGACGGGCGCGGCAACGTCGTGCGCGACCGCGACTACGCCACCACCGTCGAGGGCGTGTTCTGCGCCGGCGACATGGGCCGCGGCCAGTCGCTGATCGTGTGGGCCATCGCCGAGGGCCGCGCCGCGGCCGCCGGGGTGGACCGCTACCTCAGCGGGTCCACCAGCCTGCCGACCGGGATCGCCCCCACCGAGCGGCCCCTGGTCTAGGCGGTGGGCCGGCGGCGCGGGCGGGACCCGCCCGCGCCGCCGGCCCCGCCGAGCGGCCCGGCGGCGCGGTCGAGCCGGGCACGCGAGGCGCCGCGGCGGCCCGCATCCCCGGCCGCGCCGGACGTTCCGGCCGTGCGCGCCGGGGGTATTTCCCTTGCATGGTCTATCGCTTCATCGGCGAGGCGGCCATGCTGGTGCACTTCGGCTTCCTCGCCTACGTCGCGCTCGGCGGGTTCCTCGCCTGGCGCTGGCCGCACGCGTTCTGGCCCCACCTGGTGGTGGCCGCCTACGCCGTCGGCCTGCTCGAAGTCGGATGGACCTGCCCGCTCACCGTGGTCGAGGACTGGGCGCGCCGGCGCGCCGGCCAGGAGGGCCTGCCGCCCGAGGGGTTCATCGACCACTACCTCACCGGGGTGGTCTACCCCGAGGAGCACCTGGGCCTCGTGCAGTTCGGCATGGGCGTGTGCGTGGCGGTCTCCTGGATCGGCCTGCTGGTGCTGCGCCGCCAGGGCGGCCGCCGGGTTCGTGGGGACGGCGCCGAACAGCCGCGTTAAGGATCCGTTCATGTTTTTTCCGGCAAATTCCGCGTAACGGGCGTAAGACAGCGCCATAAAACGGCAAAACCGGGCATTAAGGTCATTGCGGCTGCGGTGCTGGTCGGGGGCACAGGCGTACATTCGGGACCATGAGCAAGGTGACCTCGGAAGCCCTCCGCTCCGCGGAGCACTTCATCTGGCGCAACGCCCGGCTGATCGACCGACACCGGTTCGCGTTTCACTTCCGAAGCGGGCCCGCAGGCCCGGTCCGCTCCGCTCTGGAGTCCTACCGCAACGTCGACGGCGGCTACGGCAACGGACTCGAACCCGATCTGCGCGGCCACGGCAGCCAGCCGCTCGCCGCCGCGACGGCACTGGGCTACCTCGACGAACTCGGGCCCGTCCCCAGGGACGTCGGCGCGGGCCTGTGCCGCTACCTGACCAGCGTCACCCACGCCAACGGCGGAGTGCCCTGCGTCCTGCCCTCAGCCCGACACACCGAGGCCGCGCCGTGGTGGCGCGAGGCCGCCGACCACAGCGGCGCCCTCTACCCCACGGCGACCATCGTCGGCCTCCTGCACCGCCACCACCTCTGCCACGCCTGGCGCGACCGCGCCACCGCCTTCTGCTGGACCCGCATCGGCGCCCTGCACTGGACCGAGCCCGACCAGGCCATCGCCGTGTGCACCTTCCTCCAGCACGTCCCCGACCGGCCGCGCGCCGAGGCGGAGTTCACCCGGCTGGCCTCGGCCATCCGCGCGGGGCTCGCCCTCGACCCCGCCGCCACCGGGCACGTGCACAAGCCGCTGGACATCGCCCCGCGGCCCGACCACATCGCCCGCCGGCTGTTCAGCGACGACGAGATCGCCGCCCACCTCGACGCGCTCGTCGCCGACCAGCGCCCCGACGGCGGCTGGGACGTCCCCTGGCCCACCTGGGCCGAGGCCGCCCGCAGCGAGTGGCGCGGCATCATCACCGTCCACCGGCTGCTCACCCTGCGCGCCTACGGGCGCATCGCCGAGGAGGTGCCCGCGCCCCTGCGCGTCGGCTGACCTCCTGGCCCACGCCGCCCTTCGACCCGCGGCCGGCCCCTTGTGGCCGGCCGCACGCGTAAGCGCCCGCCCGCGTGGGCAGGGGCAAAGGTGCGGGCGCGCGGAGCCCGGGGCGCACACCGGTGCGCCGCCGGCGGGTCCGGGCGCCCGAGCGCACAGCCGAATCCGCCGTACGTACGAAGGAGGACGCCCACCATGCCTTCCGACCTCGCCGGCGCCGCCGTCGCCTTCCTCGTGGCCCCCGAGGGCACCGAGCAGATCGAGCTGACCGACCCCTGGGAGGCCGTGGAGAAGGCCGGCGGCACCCCGCGGCTGGTGTCCACCTCGCCGGGGGAGATCCAGGCGTTCAACCACCTCGACAAGGCCGACACCTTCACCGTCGACGCCACCGTCGAGGAGGTCGGCGCGGCCGACTTCACCGGCCTGGTGCTGCCCGGCGGCGTGGCCAACCCCGACTTCCTGCGCACCGTGCCGCGCGCCGTGGAGTTCGTCAAGGAGTTCTTCGACACCGGCAAGCCGGTGGCCGCCATCTGCCACGCGCCCTGGACGCTGATCGAGGCGCGCGCCGTGGACGGGCGCCGGCTCACCTCCTACCCCAGCCTCGCCACCGACGTCCGCAACGCCGGCGGCGAGTGGGTCGACGAGGAGGTCGTCACCTGCGCGATGGGCCCCAACACGCTCGTCACCAGCCGCAAGCCCGACGATCTGCCGGCCTTCGACCGGGCTTTGCTCGACGCGTTCGCCAAGTAGCGACCTGGCGTACGCCCAGTCGCAACCTGGTTTAGACCACTGCACCAGCGAGACGCTTTAGAGTGTTAGGCGTGACACGTCGAGCAAAGATCGTCGCGACCCTCGGTCCCGCGACGTCGAGCCCCGAGACCATCCGGGCGCTCGTCGACGCGGGACTTGACGTGGCGCGACTCAACCTCAGCCATGGAACGCACGAGGACCACCACACCAGCTATACCAACGTCCGGGCGGCCGCCGAGGCTACCGGACGCAGCGTGGGCATCCTCGCCGACCTCCAGGGGCCGAAGATCCGCCTGGGCACCTTCCCCGACGGCCCCGTCGAACTCGTCGCGGGCGACGAGTTCACGGTGACCGTCGAGGACGTCCCCGGCGACCGGCACCAGGTCTCCACCACCTACAAGGGCCTGCCCGGCGACGTCCGCCCCGGCGACCGCGTCCTCATCGACGACGGCCGGGTCGTACTGGAGTGCGTCAAGACCACCAGCACCGAGGTCCAGACCCGCGTGCTGATCGGCGGCCAGGTCTCCAACCACAAGGGGCTCAACCTGCCCGGCGTGGCCGTCAGCGTCCCGGCCCTCACCGAGAAGGACGAGGCCGACCTGCGCTGGGCACTGGAGGAGGGCGTCGACATGGTCGCGCTGTCCTTCGTGCGCAGCCCCTCCGACGCCGAGGACGTCCACCAGATCATGGACGAGGTCGGGGTCCGGGTCCCGCTCATCGCCAAGATCGAGAAGCCGCAGGCCGTCGAGCGCCTCCAGGACATCATCGAGGTCTTCGACGGCGTCATGGTCGCCCGCGGCGACCTCGGCGTCGAACTGCCCCTGGAGAACGTCCCGATGGTGCAGAAGCGCGCCATCGAGCGCTGCCGCGACAAGGCCAAGCCGGTCATCGTCGCCACGCAGATGCTGGAGTCCATGATCAGCGCGCCGCGGCCCACCCGCGCCGAGGCGTCCGACGTCGCCAACGCCGTCCTCGACGGCGCCGACGCGGTCATGCTCTCCGGCGAGACCAGCGTGGGGCGCTACCCGATCGAGACCGTCGAGACCATGGCCCGCATCGTCGCGGCGGCCGAGCAGGAGTCCCTGCGCGCCTCGCACATCCTCAACCGGGTCCCCGAGACCACGGGAGGGGCCATCGCCCGCGCCGCCGCCGAGGTCGGAGCCACCGTCGGCGCCAAGGCCCTGGTCGCCTTCACCATGTCCGGCGAGACCGCGCGCCGCCTGGCCCGCTACCGCTCGCCCATCCCGCTGATGGCCTTCACCACCAGCGGTGCCACGCGCGCGCAGCTGTCGCTCACCTGGGGCGTCGAGACCCACTGCGTGCCCTGGGTCGACCACACCGACGAGATGGTGCGCCAGGTCGAGAGCGAACTGCTCGACATGGGCGTCTACCAGAAGGGCGACAAGATCGTCATCGTCGCCGGCAGCCCGCCCGGAACCCCTGGTTCCACCAACTTCCTGCGGGTCCACCGCATCGGCGACGCGATCGCCCACGGCAAGTAGCCGGCGCATCCGCCGGCGGCCGGCCCGAGCGGCCGGCCCCACCGCGCCGCCGCGGCCGGCCGAGCAGGCCCGGCCCACCACACGGCGGGCGCGCTCACCACGGCCCCTGCCCCGGGGAGGCGGTCACCGCTTCACCGGGGAGGGCCGACGGGGAGCCCGGGCCCGCGGCCGGCCCGCCGGCATCGCCTCCGGCTTTCTGGCCCGCTACCTCGGCTGGGCGCTCGGCGCCCCGGCCTCGTGCCCGACCCGCTCCAGCGGCATGTCCCAGGGCAGCAGGTTCCACGGGCTCGCCGGATCCGCCACCAGCAGGCCCAGCGCGGTCCACACGCGCTCCCAGCCGGGCCCGCGCTGGCCGTACCACAGCAGGTAGCCGGCGTGGAAGGCCTCGGCGTACTGCTGCCAGCCCGGGTAGCGCCGCTGCAGGTCGGCCGCTGCCCGGCGCAGCAGCGCCCGGGTCTCGGCGCCGCTCAGCCACTCCAGGGTCGCCCCGCCGCAGGCCAGGCGGATGATCTGCGCCGAGCGCCACCACTGGTGGGCGCCGATGACCACGGTGGCGGAGGCGGGGTCGGCCCCGGTCACCGCGCGCAGCCGGCCCACCTGGTCGGGGGTCAGCCCCACCACGCGCTCCTCGGGAGCTCCCGAGCGCAGCCGCCCGCGCAGCGTGGCCGCGCGGAAGTCCACCACCAGGTCGCAGTCGCCGCCGCTGTGCAGGTCGGCCCAGACCCGGTCGACGGCCGCCAGCAGCGAGGCGCGGTCGACGACCCCCCACTCCCGCTCGAAGGCCCGCCGGTAGCGGCGGCGCAGCTGCGGGCGCTCGACCTCGTCCCAGGGCTCGGCCAGCGCCACGCGGAACGGTGCGGCCACGGCGGCGGCCCAGCGCTCGGTGGTCAGCGGGGCATCGGGGTCGGCGGCGCGCAGCGCGGGCGCCTCGCGGGAGCCGATCACCAGTTCGGTGAAGGAGCCGGCGGCCAGCAGCACCGCCGGGAGGAACGCCCACGCGGGCTCGCCCACCACGACCAGCCCCACGACCAGGACCGCCATCGGCGCCAGCAGCAGCGGCTGCCGGCGCTTGGCGCCCCAGGCCACCAGGGCCCAGAATCCGATCGCCAGCGCCCCGGCGATCGCGGCCACCGCGGTCAGCACCGGCCACTCCCTTCGCGGCGGACAGCACGCGCCCAAGGCGGCGGAGGCGCTGTCGGTGGACACACTCCCGCCATCAAGCATCGGCGACCGCGGGGCCCGGTGGCGCCCTCAGCCACGGGTTGTGCTCAGGTTGTGGCCGCGATGTGACCGGCGGCGGCGCGCGGGGCCCACGACGCACCGGCGGCCCCACGCGAACGCGCGGGGCCGCCGGTGCGTGGCGGGGGAGGAGGGCCGGGGCCGCCTCAGTGCGCCGGCGCCGGGGCGTCGGCGGCGGAGGCGTCGTCGGCCGGCGGGCGGCGGACGAAGAACGCTCCGGCTACCGCGACCAGCGAGATGACCGCCGCGGTGAGGAACGCCGTGTGGACACCGGCCGCCTGCGCGGCGGCTTCGCCGAGTCCGGCGGGCTGCCCGCCGGCGACCGAGGACATCGTGGTGATCAGCAGCGACACGCCGGCCGCCCCCGCGACCTGCTGCAGTGTGTTCAGCACCGCCGAACCGTGGGAGTACAGGCGCGGCCGCAGCGAGCCGAGCGAGGACGAGAACAGCGGGGTGAACGACATCGCGAGCCCGAACGACATCCCCGTCTGGATGGCGACGAGCAGCCACACCGGTGTCGTCTGCCCGACGGTGCTGTAGAACCACAGCGCCGCCGCGACCAGGACCGTCCCGGGGATCAGCAGCGGCCGCGGACCGCGCGCGTCGTAGACGCGGCCGATGATCGGGCCCATGACCCCCATGAGCACCGAACCGGGGAGCACGACGAGCCCGGCCTCCGTGGCGGTCAGTCCGAGCACGTTCTGCAGGTACAGCGGCAGCAGGGTCAGGCCGCCGAACATGGACAGCGCCAGCACCGACATGACCGCGACCGCCACCGTGAAGTTCACCGAGCGGAACACCCGCAGGTCCAGCAGTGCGGCGTCCCTGCGCTGGAGCAGCAGCTGCCGCCACACGAACACCCCGAGCGAGACCACGGCGGCGCAGGTGATCACCGCGATCGTCCCGACAGACAGCGCCGCCTCGGCCTGGTGCTCGCCGCCGAGCTGGCTGAGCCCGAAGACCAGCCCGCCGAACCCGATCGCGGAGAGCACGATCGAGAGCACGTCGATGTGCTTGGGCTCCGGCTCGCCGAGGTTCAGCATCCACTTCGCCCCGATCAGCAGCGCGAACACCGCGATCGGCAGGATCAGCCCGAACAGCCACCGCCAGCTCAGCGAGTCCAGGATCAGCCCCGACAGCGTGGGGCCCACCGCGGGGGCCAGGGCCATCACGATCCCGGCGCGGCCCATGATGCGGCCGCGCGAGTGGGTGGGGATCACGTTCATCACGGTGGTCATCAGCAGCGGCATCATGATCGCCGTCCCCGACGCCTGCACGACGCGCCCCACCAGCAGCACGGCGAACCCCGGAGCGACCAGGCAGACCAGCGTGCCGGCGCAGAAGAGCGAGGCCGCGGTCAGGAACACGCCGCGCGTGGTGAACCGCTGCAGCAGGAACCCCGTGATCGGGATCACCACCGCCATGGTGAGCATGAAGGCGCTGGTCAGCCACTGGCCCAGCGAGGGCGGGATCCCCAGGTCGACGTTGAGGTGGGGGATCGCGATCCCCATCGTCGTCTCGTTCAAGATGGCGACGAACGCGGCGATCAGCAGCAGCCAGATCACCCGCATCCCCCGCGGGTCGATGCCATCGGTCGGACGGGCCGTGGGCGTAGCGGCGGTAGCCATGGAACTCCTGTGGACAGACCTTCAAGGAAGCGCGGCGCCGTGCCTCGACCCTGCGGCGGGGAGGTTTTCTCGTGCGGCGGTGACGACTACGGCAGTATATGCCTTTGGTGGCAGTATGTGACAGTTGGGGCAGCCGGACTACGAGTCGTGGAAGACACCATCGTGGGCATCAGAGAGCGCGCGCGGGAAATGCTGCGCGAGGAGTTGGCGGAGACGGCGACGCGCCTGTTCGAGGAGCGCGGCTTCGACCACACGACGGTCGAGGACATCGCGGCCGCCGCAGGAATCTCCCATCGCACCTTCTACCGGTACTTCGGCACCAAGGAGGACGTGCTCTTCGGCGACCTTCCGGCCGCCGGCGGCGAGGCCCTCCGCGACCGGCTGGCCGAGAACCTCGGCCGGTACCGGCCCTGGGACGCGCTGCACCGCCTCATGCGCGCCACGGCGGAGCAGATCCAGCCGCCGGCCGCCCGCTGGGCGCGACTGGTCCGCATCATCAACGCCAGCGAGACCCTGCGGGCCAGGAACCTGGAACGGCAGATGCACCTCTGCCGGCTGCTGACCCCGGTCGTCTCAGAGAGCGTCGACGCGCATCCGCCGCTCAACGAACTCCAGGCCACCGTGCTCGTCCACACGGCGCTCACCTGCTTCGACGCCGCGTTCTCGTTCTGGGCGGAGCAGGGCGGGACCCCCGACATCCTGACCGCGCTCGACACGGCGTTCGCAACGTTCGCACCGGCGGACGCGGACTGAGGCCGGTCGGCGCCGTCGGGGTGGGAGACGCACCGCGGCCCGATGGGTCCGGCGGGGCGGTGGAGGTCCGCGCGAAGGGGGAGCGCCGCGGGTGTGCACCGGGAGGTCCGGGGTGCCCTGAGTGGGACTCGAACCCACACTGTACGAGGTTTGAGCTCGCTCGCTCTACCGATTGGCGTATCAGGGCCGCGCGGCCGCAGGCGACGGGTACCGCACCCGACCTGGGGGCGCGCGGCGCGGCTGCCAAGGTCACGCCTTGGCTCCGTTCCCGTGGCCGTTGCTCTGCATCCTAGCGGATCTCGGTACCCTCATGTACGTGACGACGACGCAGAGCCGCGTGGTGATCGCGGAAGACGAGGCCCTGATCCGGCTCGACCTCAAGGAGATGCTTGAGGAGGACGGCTATACGGTCGTGGGCGAGGCCGGCGACGGCGAGGCCGCCATCCGGCTGGCCACCGAGCACAAGCCCGACCTCGTCATCCTCGACATCAAGATGCCGGTCATGGACGGCCTGACCGCCGCCGAGCGCATCGCCGCCGAGCGCATCGCGCCCGTCGTCATCCTCACCGCGTTCTCCCAGCGCGAGCTGGTCGAGCGGGCGCGCGACGCCGGCGCCATGGCCTACCTGGTCAAGCCGTTCAACAAGGCCGACCTCGTACCGGCCATCGAGATGGCGGTCAGCCGCTACGCCGAGCTGGCGGCGCTGGAGGCCGAGGTCTCGGGCCTGCAGGACCGGCTCGAGACCCGCAAGCTGGTCGAGCGGGCCAAGGGCCTGCTGCAGAGCCGCCACGGGCTCAGCGAACCCGAGGCGTTCCGCTGGATCCAGAAGAACTCCATGGACCGCCGGCTGACCATGCGCAAGGTCGCCGAGACCGTCATCGAGACCCTGAGCGAGCAGCAGCAGTGACCCCGGGCTGACACCCGCCCGCACCCCTTTTCGCCTTGTCGGGCCCCGGCGCGCCGCGCCGGGGCCCTTTCGCGTGCGCGGCGCATCCGGCGGCGCGCGGGGCGGCTGCCGCGGGGCTGCCGCCGGGCAGGGGCGCGGCGGCGGCCCCCGCTTCCGCGCGGCCCGTCGGCCCGTGCGGCCTGCGGGCGGTGACCGAGGGTGACGCTGCGCCATGCCCCGGTCGCGGGCCGTCCAGCGCGGCATCACGGTTGCGCACAAAGCAGTGACGTTTCCATCACGCGGGCTTAAGGGCTGCTGAAGTGCAGGAGTAAACCCGGCTAAACTCACGCCACCGACCAGAAAACAGTCGGTTTAGGACATTGATAATGAATCGGTCAGATGCGCAAGGGAGCGCACGTGCGCACACGCCTCGTGACGCTGCTGCTCGCCGTCATCGCCGCACTCCTGGCGATCCCGGGGACAGCAGCAGCAGACGCCCAGGGCGGTGAGTCTGTGTGGGGCCAGATCCGCAACCCCGACAGCGACGACGAAGGTGTCGAAGGCATCGACATCGCCGTGTCGCAGGAGGGCGAGGAGATCGGCTCCGCCACCACCGACGCCGACGGCAATTGGGAAGTAGAGGTGCCCGAACCCGGCACCTACCAGGTGGTGCTCGACGAGGAGACCGTCCCCGAAGAGTTCGACCTGCTTCAGGTTCCCGCGGGAGCCGAACGGGACGTGGAGGTGCGGGCGGACCAGCGCTTCGCCGTGGTCTACCGGCTCGTGCCCCAAGGGGAGGGCGACGTCGCCGCCTCGCCCAGCGAGTCCGCGGAGTCCGACTCCGAGGACTCCGGCGGCTCCGGCGGTGAGGACTCCGCCGGCTCCGGCGCCGAGGCGGGCGAGGGCGTCGTCGAGTCCCCCGGGGTGGCCGCGGGGCCCGGCCTGGTCAACCAGGTCGTCGGCCTGACCGTCGCCGGCCTGCTGTTCGGCCTGATCATCGCGATCTCCTCGGTGGGCCTGTCGCTCATCTTCGGCACCACCCGGCTCATCAACTTCGCCCACGGCGACATGGTCACCTTCGGCGCCGTGATGGCCATGATCTTCAGCGGCACGTCGCTGCTCACCGGCGTCCACGAGCCCTTCGCCGACGTGCCCGTGCTGGGGCTGGTCACCAATCCGCTGATCGTGGGTGCGGCACTGGCCGTGGTCTGCGGCGCCGCGGTGGGCGGGGTGCTCGAGGTGTTCCTGTGGCGGCCGCTGCGCCGGCGCAACGTCGCGATGATCCAGATGTTCATCGTGACCATCGGCGTGGCCCTGCTGCTGCGCCACCTGCTGCTGGTGGCCTTCGGCGCCAACCGCGAGAAGTACGTGCAGTTCCGCATCCAGGACATGATCACCCTGGGGCCGATCGCGATCACCCCCCGCGACCTGGGAATCATGGTGCTGTCGGTGGCGGTGCTGGTCGGCGTGGCGAGCATGCTGCAGTTCACCCGCATCGGCAAGGCCATGCGCGCGGTCTCGGACAACCGCGACCTCGCCGAGTCCTCGGGCATCGACGTCAACCGCGTCACCGTCTACGTGTGGATGCTGGGCGGCGGCCTGTCGGCGCTGGGCGGGGTGTTCCTGGGCCTCAACCAGTCGGTGTACTGGCAGATGGGCTTCCACCTGCTGCTGCTGATGTTCGCCGCCGTCATCCTGGGCGGTCTGGGCACCGCCTACGGCGCGATGGTCGGCGGCCTGGCGATCGGGCTCGTCGCGCAGCTGTCCACCCTGTGGTTCTCGGCGCAGCTGATGAACGTGTGGGCACTGCTGATCATGATCGTCGTGTTGTTGGTCCGGCCGCAGGGCATCCTCGGCCGGCGCGAGCGGGTCGGCTAGGGGAGACAGACGATGGACATCATGATGACCCTGGCCCTGTCCCTCGAAACGGCGATCGGGCCCATCGCGGCCATCTACGTGCTGGCGGCCATCGGCCTGAACATGCACTTCGGCTACACCGGCCTGCTCAACTTCGGCCAGGTCGGGTTCATGCTCGTGGGCGCCTACGGCGTGGCCGTGTGCGTCACCACCTTCGGCCTGCCGCTGTGGGCCGGGTTCGGCGTCAGCGTGCTGTGCTCGGTGGTGCTCGCCCTCATCCTGGGCATCCCCACCCTGCGGCTGCGCGCCGACTACCTCGCCATCTCGACCATCGCCGTGGCCGAGGTGCTGCGCCTGCTCTACCGCGCCGAGTTCGCCCGCCCCATCACCGGCGGCGTGTACGGGCGGCAGAGCTTCGCCGACGGGTTCTACGAGTTCAACGACCGGCTCGGCATCATCCCGCCGGGCAGCTACGGCATCGGCGACGTCGACTTCTCCGCCGACGAGCTGTGGCTGATGCTGGTGTCGTGGGGGTGTGTCGCCCTGGCGCTGGGCATGACCGCCATGCTGATGCGCAGTCCCTGGGGCCGCGTCATCAAGGGCATCCGCGAGGACGAGGACGCCGTGCGCAGCCTCGGCAAGGACGCCTTCACCTACAAGCTGCAGAGCCTGGTGCTGGGCGGCGTGTTCGGCGGCGTGGCCGGTGTGCTCATCGCGCTCAACCAGGGCAACATCACCCCCGACCAGTTCATGCCGCAGGTGACGTTCTACCTGTGGGCGATGCTGCTGCTCGGCGGCGTGGGCACGCTCTGGGGCCCGGTGATCGGCCCCGTGATCATGTGGTTCCTGCTCACGCTGTTCGACGAGTCGCTGCGCTCGCTGGCCTCCTCGGGGGCGCTGCCGTTCCTGGCCACCTCCGACTCCGGTGCGCTGCGCCACGCCCTGGTGGGCATCGCGCTGATGCTGCTGATCATCTACCGGCCACAGGGCCTCGTCGGCAACCGCAAGGAGATGCTGGTCAATGTCAAGTGACGGGAACGAAGCGACGCGCACCGCGCCCGGCGCGGCCGGCGACCCGCTGGCCGCGGTGGAGCCGGTGCCCGGCGTCGCCAAGCCGGACCCCATCCTGACCGCGTCGAACATCCGCCGCTCCTTCGGCGGCCTGACCGCGGTGAACGTGGACCGCCTGGAGGTCCAGCGCGGCACCATCACCGCGCTGATCGGTCCCAACGGCGCGGGCAAGTCGACGCTGTTCAACCTGCTCACCGGGTTCGACAAGCCCAACGAGGGCACCTGGGAGTTCCAGGGCCGCCCCCTCAACGGGGTGGCCGGCCACCGGGTGGCGCGCCGGGGCATGGTGCGCACCTTCCAGCTCACCAAGGCCCTGACCCGCCTGACCGTGCTGGAGAACATGCTGCTGGCCGCGCCCGGCCAGGTCGGTGAGGGGTTCTTCGGCGCCTTCGGCTGGTGGATGTGGCGCAGGCAGGAGGAGGCCAACCGCGAGCGCGCCATGGACCTGCTCGCCCGGTTCAAGCTCGACGCCAAGAAGGACGACATCGCCGGCAGCCTGTCCGGCGGCCAGCGCAAGCTGCTGGAGATGGCGCGGGCGCTCATGGTCAACCCGAGCATGGTCATGCTCGACGAGCCCATGGCCGGGGTGAACCCCGCCCTGGTGCAGTCGCTGCTGGGCCACATCACGGCGCTGCGCGACGAGGGCACCACCGTGCTCTTCGTCGAGCACGACATGGACGTGATCATGGGCATCAGCGACTGGATCGTGGTCCTCGCCCAGGGCCGGGTCATCGCCGAGGGCCGGCCCTCCGACGTCCGGTCCGACCAGCAGGTCATCGACGCCTACCTGGGCACCCAGCACGACGAGCCGCGCGGCGGCGCGAAGACGGAGGTGAAGCCGTGAGCGAGTCCGGCACCGCGCCCGGTTCCGCGGGCGGCACCGAGGCCGCGGGCGCGCCGGCGCCCGGGGCCCCCGAGCCCGGCGGCGCCGCCACCGGCAGGGATGCGGAGCAGCCGGCCCCGGCCGGCACCCGGACGGCATCCGAGCGGCCCGGCAGCGCCGCGCGCCCAACAGCCGCCGCGCCGCTGGACCACCCCCCGCAGACCAAGGCCGAGGCCGAGGTGCTGCAGGAGCACCGCGAGGACGTCCTGGAGCACGCGGGGGAGGCGGCACCGCGGGTCGGCGACCCCGGCGACTACCTGCTGCTGGCCCACGAGCTGAAGGCCGGCTACATCCCCGAGGTCAACATCCTCAACGGCTGCACGCTTACCCTCACCGAGGGCGAGGTCGTGGGGATCATCGGTCCCAACGGGGCGGGCAAGTCCACGCTGATCAAGACCATCTTCGGGCTGCTGCCGGTGCGCTCGGGCAGCATCACGCTGCGCGGCGAGAGCATCGTGCGCCGCAGCGCCCACCAGTTGGTCTCCAGCGGCGTGGGGTACGTGCCCCAGACGCAGAACGTGTTCCCCTCGCTGACCGTCGAGGAGAATTTGGAGATGGGCGCGTTCTTGCGGCCCAAGGTGTTCCAGCGCCGCCTGGAGGCGGTGGCCGAGCTGTTCCCGCTGCTGGGCCAGCGCCGCAAGCAGAAGGCCGGGGCGCTGTCGGGCGGCGAGCGGCAGATGGTCGCCATGGGCCGGGCGCTGATGATGGAGCCCTCGGTGCTGCTGCTGGACGAGCCCACGGCCGGCCTGTCGCCGATGTTCCAGGACGAGGTCTTCCAGCGGGTCCGCCAGATCAACGAGACGGGCGTCTCGGTGATCATGGTGGAGCAGAACGCCCGCCGCTGCCTGCAGATCTGCGACCGCGGCTACGTGCTCGACCAGGGCCGCAACGCCTACACCGGCACGGGGCGCCAGCTGCTGGACGACCCCAACGTGATCGAGCTGTACCTGGGGACGCTGGCCAAGGCCGACTGACCCGGCCCCGTCCGGGCGGCGCCGCCGCCCGGACGACCGCCGCACAGGGGCGGCGCCCGAACCGGGCGCCGCCCCTTCGGCGTGCCGGGGGCGCCGAAGGGGCGGGGGAGGGGCGGGGAGAGGACGGGAGCGGTGCCCGGGTGCGCGGGCCGCGGGCGCCCCGGCCGGTGGCCGCGGCCCGCGTCCCGCGGCCCTCGGTCCACAGGGCCGCACGCGCGGCGCGGTGGGCGCGGGGAGGGCCGGGGAAGAGGGGAGGGGCGGTGCGGCCGCCCCTCCCCTCGGAGGGCGGGCGCGCCCGGCGGCCGGAACACGGACGGCCCCGGCACGGGTGCCGGGGCCGTCCGCTGGGGGGATGGGGGATGGGGTGGGGTGGTGGGCCCGCCGCCTCCGCTCCGCCGCGCGGCGGAGCGGAGGCGGCGGTCAGGCGCGCCGGCTCCTACTCGCCGGACTCCGCGTCGACGGTGATCTCGTCCTGCTTGCTGTGGACGCCCTCGTCGTCGAAGCCGTAGATCTGGAACGTCGCCGAGGTGACGTCACCGGTGTCGTTGAAGTCGAGCGGACCGCTGACGCCCTGGTAGTCGATGTCCTCGCCGTCGGCGATCAGGTCGCGGCACTCCTCGAAGGTGGTGCACTCGGTGCCCCCCTTGGACACCGCCGCGATCTCCTCCACGAAGACCGCGGGGTCGGTGCTCTCGGCCTGCTCGGCCGCCAGCGCCGTGACGATCACGCAGTCGTAGACCTGGCCGGAGAACTGGAAGACCTCCAGGTCGCTGTCGAAGGACGTGAGGTCGTCGATGAAGTCGTCCCCGCCGTTGTCGGGGGCGGTGCCCTGGAAGCCGGAGACCGTGCCCGGGTCCTCGGCGTCGACCTTCTCGGCGAGGGTCTCGTCGTTCAGGCCGTCGGTGCCGTACATCTGGTCGGCGCTGACCCCGGCCTCGATCAGGCCGGTGACGACCTGCACGCCCTCCTCGAAGGCGACGATGACGACCGCGTCGGGCTCGGCGTCGGCGATGCCGTTGATCACGGAGTCGAAGTTGGAGGCGTTGGGGTCGTAGCCCTCGTTGAACGTCACCTCGATGCCGTTCTGCTCCAGCGCGTCGGCGGTGGCGTTGGCCAGGCCCTCGCCGTAGTCGTCGGCGCGGTAGGTGATCGCGACGCTCTGGTGGCCGTCGGCGGCGATCTTCTGCGCGAGCACCGGGCCCTGCATGAGGTCGCTGGGGGCGGTCCGCCAGTAGAACCCGCTCTCGTCCTCCTCGGCCAGGCCCGGGGCGGTGTTGGAGCCGGAGCACTCCACGACCTCGGCGCTGGTGACCGTGTCCATGATGGCCTGGGTCATGCCGGAGGCGGCGGCGCCGATGATGACGTCGGCGTCCTGGTCGATCAGGCGGCTGGCGGCCTCGGTGGCCTGCGCCGCGTCGTTGGCCTCGTCGCCGGTGAGCATCTCGGGCAGCTCCGCGCCGAGGACGCCGCCGGCGCTGTTGATCTGCTCGCGCGCGTACTGCGCCGCGCTGATCTGGGGCGGGCCCAGGTGGGAGAGGTCACCCGTCTCCGGAAGGACGTAGCCGTACTGCAGCGGCTCGTTCTCGCCGCCTCCGTCCTCTCCTCCGCCGCCTCCGCAGGCGGTCAACCCAAGGGTGAGGGCCGAGGCCGCAGCGATGAGGCTGAGGGCCTTCTTTCTTGGCATCGAGGTGTCTCCGTTCAACCGGCTGGATAGCGCAGGGGCTCCACGCACTGGCCGCGGCGAGGGTGATCGCGCTTAACCAAGGGCGTTAGCGGAGCTTAATCACAAGGGTTCACCTTCCGGTAGATCGCTTCTCATGTCGCTGCTGAGTCGGATTCATGCCGTTATCGCTCCGTAGTCAACATCTGAGGTGAAATGCGCTGATCAGCGGCATTTCTCACGATCCGCCGCCGCGGAATCGCGGTTGGTGACCACGCAATGTGTGCGGCGCCCCAGGCGCCCCGCCCCGGTGGGACCCTCCGGCCCCCGATCGGCCCCCGGACGCGAAGCGGCCCCGCCCCCCAGTGGGGAGCGGGGCCGCTTCGCGTCCGGGCGGCGCTCAGGCGTCGCGCATCAGGCAGGTCAGCCGCGAGGTGCACACGCGCCGGCCCTCGTCGTCGGTGATGGCGATGTCCCACGTGGCCAGGGTGCGGCCCTTGTGCACCGGCGTGGCCACACCGGTGATGTGCCCGGAGGTCGCGCTGCGATGGTGGGTCGCGTTGATCTCGACGCCCATGGCCACCCGCCCCTCGCCGGCGTGGATCATCGAGCCGATCGAGCCCAGCGACTCCGCCAGCACGCACGAGGCGCCGCCGTGGAGGAGCCCGTAGGGCTGGGTGTTGCCCTCCACCGGCATCCGGCCCACCACCCGGTCGGCCGACGCCTCCAGCACCTCAAGGCCCATGCGCCGGCCGAGGTCCCCGGCCGCCGTGTTGGCGTTGATCATCGCGTTCAGCTTCTCGGCGTCGATCGACATCGCCTCTCCCGTTCTGCGATCGCCCCGGCCCGCGCCGTCCGCGGCCCGCCGGCGCCCCGCGCCGCCGGGCGCCCCCGGCGGCGCGGGGCGCCGGGGGCGCCGAGCGGCGCGCAAATGTCCGCACGGCATCCTAGGATTTGCCTGTGGCGATGACAGAAGAGACCCCCGGTCAGAACGGCCCGTCCCCGGCGCAGGCGGCGCCGTCCGATTGCGGACGCCTGCTGCTGCTCGACGGCCACTCCATGGCGTTCCGCGCGTTCTTCGCCCTGCCGGTCGACAAGTTCACCACCAGCACGGGCCAGTCCACCAACGCCATCTACGGCTTCACCTCGATGCTGATCAAGCTGCTCCGCGATGAGCGGCCCACCCACATCGCGGTCGCCTGGGACCTCTCCGGACCCACCTTCCGCGACGAGATCTACACCGACTACAAGGCCGGGCGCGCCGACACCCCCCAGGAGTTCCCCTCCCAGGTGGAGTTCGTGCAGGAGCTGCTCAAGCTCGTGGGCATCACCAGCGTCTCCGCCCCCGGCTACGAGGCCGACGACGTCATCGCCACGCTCGCCGCCCGCGGCCGCGAGGAGGGCATGGAGGTCCTCATCGCCTCCGGCGACCGCGACGCCTTCCAGCTGGTCGACCGCACCTGCACCGTGCTCTACCCCGGCAAGAGCATCTCCGACCTCACCCGCATGACCCCCGAACGGGTCCAGGAGAAGTACGGCGTGCCGCCCGAGCGCTACCGCGACCTCGCCGCGCTCGTGGGCGAGAAGGCCGACAACCTCCCCGGCGTCCCCGGGGTGGGCCCCAAGACCGCCGCCAAGTGGATCGCCAAGTACGGCTCGCTCGAGGAGCTGGTCGCCCACGCCGACGAGGTCACCGGCAAGGCCGGCCAGAGCTTCCGCGACCACCTCGACCAGGTCCTGCGCAACCAGCAGCTCAACCGCCTCGACCCCGACGTCCGGCTCGACGCGGGCGTCCACGACCTCACCATGGGCGAGGCCGACCGCTCCGGCGTCAACGACCTCTTCGACAACCTGGAGTTCGCCTCCACCCTGCGCGACCGCCTCTTCTCCGTGCTGGGCGAGGCCGAGCAGACCGCCGCCCCCGCGGTCGCCGCCGAGGAGTTCAGCGTCGACCTCACCGCGGCCGAACCCGGCACCGTGGCCGCCTGGCTGCAGCGGCACGCCTCCTCCGGCGCCCGCTGCGGCCTGGCCGTCACCGGCACCTGGGGCGCGGGCACCGGCGAACTCACCGGCCTGGCCGTCGCCGCGCCCGACGGCCCCGCCCTCCACGCCGACCCCGCCGCCCTGGGCGCCGACGACGAGTCCGCCCTGGCCGCCTGGCTGGCCGACCCCCGCTTCCCCAAGGCCCTGCACGACTCCAAGGGCCCGCTGCTGGCCCTGTGGGCGCGCGGCTGGGAGCTGCGCGGCCTCACCAGCGACACCGCGCTCGCCGCCTACCTGGTGCAGCCCGGCGGGCGCAAGTTCGAGCTGGGCGACCTCTGCCGGCGCTTCCTCAACCGCGAACTCACCGAGCAGCAGGGCGACGGCGGCCAGCTCGCCCTCGACCTCGGCGAGGGCGAGGGCGACTCCCGCGCCGCCGAGCGCCTCGACCTCGCCGTGCGGGCCCGGGCCACCCTCGACCTCGCCGCCGGGCTCGACTCCGACCTCGACAAGCGCGGCGGCGCCGCGCTCCTGCGCGACGTCGAACTCCCGCTGGTGCGGGTGCTGGCCGGCATGGAGCGCACCGGCATCGCCGCCGACCGCGCCTACCTCGACTCCCTTGAGGAGGAGTTCGCCGCCGCCGTGCGCCAGGCCGTGGCCGAGGCGCACCGCGTGGTCGGCCGCGAGTTCAACCTCGGCTCGCCCAAGCAGCTCCAGCAGATCCTCTTCACCGAACTCGACCTCCCCAAGACCAAGCGCATCAAGACCGGCTACACCACCGACGCCGACGCGCTGGCCTGGCTGGCCGCGCGCACCGACAACGAGCTGCCGGTCATCCTGCTGCGCCACCGCGACCAGACCCGGCTGCGCACCACCGTCGAGGGGCTGGTCAAGACCATCGCCGCCGACGGCCGCATCCACACCACCTACAACCAGACCGTGGCCGCCACCGGCCGCCTCAGCTCGGTCGAACCCAACCTGCAGAACATCCCGGTGCGCACCGACGCCGGGCGGCGCATCCGGCGCGCGTTCGTGGTGGGCGAGGACTACCAGCACCTCCTCACCGCCGACTACAGCCAGATCGAGCTGCGCATCATGGCCCACCTGTCCGAGGACACCGCCCTCATCGAGGCGTTCCAGACCGGCCACGACTTCCACGCCGAGATCGCCGCCCGCGTCTTCGGCATCGACGTCACCGAGGTCGACGGCGAGGCCCGGGCGCGCATCAAGGCCATGAACTACGGCCTGGCCTACGGGCTGAGCGAGTACGGCCTCTCCCAGCAGCTGGGCATCACGCCCAAGGAGGCCAAGGCCCTCATGGACGACTACTTCGTCCAGTTCGGCGGGGTGCGCGACTACCTCCAGGCGGTCGTCGACCGCGCCCGGCGCGACGGCTACACCGAGACCATGCTGGGCCGCCGCCGCTACCTGCCCGACCTCACCAGCGACAACCGCCAGCGCCGGGACATGGCCGAACGCATGGCGCTCAACGCCCCCATCCAGGGCTCGGCCGCCGACATCATCAAGGTCGCCATGCTCGACGTCGACACCGCCCTGCGCGAGGCCGGCCACCGCTCCCGCATGCTCCTGCAGGTCCACGACGAACTCGTGCTGGAGGTCACCGCCGACGAGCTCGACCCCGTGCGAAAACTGGTGTCGGACAAGATGGCCGGCGCCTATCCTCTTCGTGTGCCGCTGGCGGTCTCCGTCGGCGTCGGCCGCGACTGGCACGACGCCGCGCACTGAACCGGGAATTCCCGGTCGGCGCGGACCGCCGCACCCGAACGGGCGGCGGACCGCACCGACCGGGCGGCACGGCGCCGCCCGGCCGCCGACGAACGCGAACCCTGGGGGTGAGGACCATGGGCAGGACACCGGAGCCGGTGGGCCGGCCGCAGACCGCCGACCCGGTCCGCACCTCCCCCCGCGTCCGGCTCGTCGAGCAGGAGCTGGTCTGGCGGTTCTCCCGCTCCGGCGGACCCGGCGGCCAGCACGTCAACACCTCCGACACCCGCGTCTCGCTCTCCCTGGACCTGGCGACCACCCGGTCGCTGTCCGCGCCGGAGCGCGAACGCGCGCTGCGCCGCCTGGCGGGCCACCTGGTCGGGACCGTCTACACCGTCACGGTCGAGGACTTCCGCTCCCAGGCGCGCAACCGCGACACCGCCCGGGAGCGCCTGGCGGTGCGGCTCTCCCTCGCCGCCGCGCCCGAGCCCCGCGCCCGGCGCGCCACCCGGCCCACGCGCGGTTCCGCCGAGCGGCGGCTGGCGGCCAAGAAGCGGCGATCCCAGGTCAAGCGCATGCGCGGGCGCGGCGCCGACGACTGACCCCCGCCCGCCGGCGCCCGCCGCCGGGCCGGCCGGCACCGCTCGCGCGCGGCCCCCGCCGCGCTCCGGGCGCCCCGTTCCCGCCCGCGGCCGGAAGGGGAGTAAGATCACGCGGATGCGCGAAACCCGGTTTGTCGGCCGGATTCCGATTGACCTGACCGCCCCCGTCTCATATTGTGGCTAGAGCGTTGTGGACTCGCGTGCGCAACTCGACCTCGGAGATCGTGCCGGTGTGACAGCCAGATCGCATACTCGACCCCCGGGATTCGGGTCGGCGCAGCGGTCCGCCGGCACCTCACCGGGTCACCGACCCCATCCGGGCCTTTCGTCCGGGCGGGTCGCCCCGGCGGTGGCGGCGCGGCCGGGCGGTTCCGCGGCGCACCCTTTCTGCCAATGTCCGTATCCGGAGTCCACCCAC
Organism: Streptomonospora nanhaiensis; assembly: GCF_013410565.1. Lineage (NCBI taxonomy): Bacteria > Bacillati > Actinomycetota > Actinomycetes > Streptosporangiales > Nocardiopsidaceae > Streptomonospora > Streptomonospora nanhaiensis. The sequence continues at coordinate 1,178,566 of NZ_JACCFO010000001.1, read as the reverse complement.
ACATGACGAGCAGCACCGAGGTAACCTCGACACCCCAGGTAGCGGTCAACGACATCGGGTCCGAGGAAGCCTTCCTCGCAGCGATCGACGAGACCATCAAGTACTTCAACGACGGTGACATTGTCGAAGGCACCATCGTTAAGGTCGATCGAGACGAGGTCTTGCTCGATATCGGCTACAAGACCGAGGGTGTTATCCCGTCCCGGGAACTGTCGATCAAGCACGACGTCGACCCAGGCGAGGTCGTGTCCGTCGGCGACCACGTCGAGGCCCTCGTCCTCCAGAAGGAGGACAAGGAAGGCCGCCTCATCCTGTCCAAGAAGCGCGCCCAGTACGAGCGCGCCTGGGGCACGATCGAGAAGATCAAGGAAGAGGACGGCGTTGTCACCGGCACCGTGATCGAGGTCGTCAAGGGCGGCCTCATCCTCGACATCGGACTCCGGGGCTTCCTTCCGGCCTCCCTGGTCGAGATGCGCCGTGTGCGCGACCTCCAGCCCTACGTCGGTCGCGAGCTTGAGGCCAAGATCATCGAGCTCGACAAGAACCGCAACAACGTCGTGCTCTCGCGGCGCGCCTGGCTGGAGCAGACCCAGTCCGAGGTCCGCCAGACCTTCCTCAACACCCTCCAGAAGGGCCAGATCCGCAAGGGCGTGGTCTCGTCCATCGTCAACTTCGGCGCCTTCGTCGACCTCGGCGGTGTTGACGGCCTCGTGCACGTCTCGGAGCTGTCCTGGAAGCACATCGACCACCCCAGCGAGGTCGTCGAGGTCGGCCAGGAGGTCACCGTCGAGGTCCTCGACGTCGACATGGAGCGCGAGCGCGTCTCCCTGTCCCTCAAGGCCACCCAGGAAGACCCCTGGCAGCAGTTCGCGCGCACGCACCAGATCGGCCAGGTCGTGCCCGGCAAGGTCACCAAGCTGGTCCCCTTCGGCGCCTTCGTCCGCGTCGAGGAGGGCATCGAGGGCCTGGTGCACATCTCGGAGCTGGCCGAGCGCCACGTCGAGATCCCCGAGCAGGTCGTCCAGGTCGGCACCGAGATCTTCGTCAAGATCATCGACATCGACCTCGACCGCCGGCGCATCAGCCTCTCGCTGAAGCAGGCCAACGAGAGCGTGTCGCCCGACCAGGTCGACTTCGACCCCACGCTCTACGGCATGGCGGCCGACTACGACGAGCACGGCAACTACAAGTACCCCGAGGGCTTCGACCCCGAGAGCGGCGAGTGGCTCGAAGGCTTCGAGGCCCAGCGCGACGAGTGGGAGCGCCAGTACGCCCTGGCGCAGGCCCGCTTCGAGGCGCACCGCAAGCAGGTCGAGGAGGCCCAGGCCGCTGAGGCCGAGGCCGCGGCCGAGCCCGCCTACGACGGCGAGCCCGCCCCCGCGCCCAGCTCCGGCGGCGAGTCGGAGTCCGGCGGCGGCGCGCTGGCCTCCGACGAGGCCCTCGCGGCGCTCCGCGAGAAGCTCGCGGGCGGCTCCGACAGCTAGTCCGCCGCAGCCCGCTCGCGCACCGCGCGAATCGCCAGGGCCGCTCCCGGCTACGGGGGCGGCCCTTCGCTATGATCGCCGAAGCCGAGCCGCCGCACGAGGGGAGCCGCGATGAGCCTGCCGCCCGGCCTCGCGATCGAGGACGCCGTCCCCGAGGACGCGGGCGAGGTCTGGACCCTGCAGCGCGCGGCCTTCGTCGACGAGGCCCAGGCCTACGGCGATCCCTTCATCCTGCCGCTCACCGAGTCCCTCGACCAGGTCCGCCGCTTCGGCGAGTCCGGGGGAGTGCTGCTCAAGGCGGTCCTGGAGGGGCGCATCGTGGGCGCGGTCCGCGGCCGGGCCGCCGAGGGCGTCGCCCTGGTGAGCAAGCTGTGCGTGGCGCCCGACCTGCGCCGCCGCGGCATCGCCCGCGCGCTGATGACCGCGCTGGAGGACCGCGTCACCGCGGCGTTCCCCGCCGTCACCGGGTTCGCCATCGCCACCGGCCACGACAGCGCGGCCAACCTGCGGTTCTACCGCGGCCTGGGCTACCACGAGACCCACCGCGAGCGCCTGGCCGACCACCTGACCATGGTCCACCTCCGCAAGCCCGTCCCCGGCCGCGCCGCCGCGTCGGGAATCGGCTAGGGGCGGCCGTGCTGCGCGTGGGACTCACCGGGGGCATCGGCTCGGGCAAGAGCGCGGTCGCCAGGCGGCTGGCCGAGCACGGGGCGGTCGTGGTCGACGCCGACCAGATCGCCCGCGAGGTCGTGGAGCCGGGCACCCCCGGGCTGGCCGAGGTCGTCGCGGAGTTCGGCGAGGAGGTGCTCACCCCCGAGGGCCGGCTCGACCGCCCGCGCCTGGGCGAGATCGTGTTCTCCGACTCCGCCCGGCTGGCCCGCCTGAACGCCATCGTGCACCCCCGCGTGGCCGCCCGCACCGAGGAGCTGATGGCCGCCGCGCCCGTCGACGCGGTCGTGGTCTACGACGTCCCCCTGCTGGTCGAGAACGACCTCGGCGCGCTCTACGACGTGGTCGTGGTGGTCGACCTGCCCGAGGAGGAGCAGGTGGCGCGGGTGGTCGCCAACCGCGGCATGCCCGCCGACCAGGTCCGCGCCCGCATCAAGGCCCAGGCCACCCGCGAGCGGCGGCGCGCCGCCGCCGACGTCGTCATCGACAACTCCGGCACCCCCGCCGACCTCGACCGGCGGGTCGCCGAGCTGTGGGCCGACCTGAGCGCCCGCGCCTGAGCCGGGGGAGCGGGGAATCCGCCGCGCGCGGCCGGTGTTGTCGCACCCGGGCTATACCGTGGAAGGACCAGTGGTCCCGAGGGGAGTGAGGCAGCGTGCGGCCGGTCACCGACATCCAGCGCAAGATGGCGCCGTTCGAGGTCGTCTCGGAGATGACCCCGGCGGGCGACCAGCCCGCGGCCATCGCCGAACTCACCCGCCGGGTCCGCGCCGGCGACCGCGACACCGTCCTGCTCGGCGCCACCGGCACCGGCAAGACCGCCACCGTGGCCTGGATGGTCGAGCAGCTGCAGCGGCCCACCCTGGTCATGCAGCCCAACAAGACCCTCGCCGCGCAGTTCGCCAACGAGCTGCGTGAGATGCTGCCCAACAACGCGGTGGAGTACTTCGTCTCCTACTACGACTACTACCAGCCCGAGGCCTACGTCCCCCAGACCGACACCTACATCGAGAAGGACTCCTCGATCAACGACGAGGTCGAGCGGCTGCGCCACTCGGCCACCAACTCCCTGCTGACCCGGCGCGACACCGTCGTGGTCGCCTCGGTGTCGTGCATCTACGGCCTGGGCACGCCGCAGGAGTACGTCGACCGCATGGCCGCCCTCGAGGTCGGCATGGAGATCGACCGCGACGACCTCCTGCGCCGGCTGGTGCAGATGCAGTACACCCGCAACGACATGGCGTTCACCCGGGGCACCTTCCGCGTGCGCGGCGACACCGTCGAGATCATCCCGGTCTACGAGGAGCTCGCCATCCGCATCGAGATGTTCGGCGACGAGATCGAGCGGCTGCTCACCCTGCACCCCCTCACCGGCGAGGTCCTGGGCGAGGCCGACCACATGTACCTCTTCCCGGCCTCCCACTACGTCGCCGGCCCCGAGCGCATGGAGCGCGCCATCGCCGGCATCGAGGCCGAACTCGCCGAACGCCTCACCGAGCTGGAGAACCAGGGCAAGCTGCTGGAGGCCCAGCGGCTGCGCATGCGCACCACCTACGACCTGGAGATGCTGCGCCAGGTCGGCACCTGCTCGGGCATCGAGAACTACTCCCTGCACTTCGACGACCGCGCGCCCGGCAGCCCGCCCAACACCCTGCTGGACTACTTCCCCGAGGACTTCCTGCTGGTCGTGGACGAGTCCCACGTCACGGTGCCCCAGATCGGCGGCATGTACGAGGGCGACGCCTCCCGCAAGCGCACCCTGGTCGACCACGGGTTCCGGCTGCCGTCGGCGCTGGACAACCGCCCGCTCAAGTGGGAGGAGTTCGTGGAGCGCATCGGGCAGACCGTGTACCTGTCGGCCACGCCCGGCCCCTACGAGCTGCGCCAGAGCGGCGGCGACGTCGTGGAGCAGGTCATCCGCCCCACCGGCCTGGTCGACCCCGAGGTCGTGGTCAAGCCCACCGACGGCCAGATCGACGACCTCGTGCACGAGATCCGGCTGCGCGCCGAGCGCGACGAACGCGTGCTGGTCACCACGCTGACCAAGAAGATGGCCGAGGACCTCACCGACTACTTCGCCGAGCTGGGCATCCGCGTGCGCTACCTGCACAGCGAGGTCGACACCCTGCGCCGGGTGGAGCTGCTGCGCGAGCTGCGCGTGGGCGAGTACGACGTCCTGGTGGGCATCAACCTCCTGCGCGAGGGCCTGGACCTCCCCGAGGTCTCCCTGGTGGCCATCCTCGACGCCGACAAGGAGGGGTTCCTGCGCTCCTCCAGCGCGCTGATCCAGACCATCGGCCGCGCCGCCCGCAACGTCGCCGGGCAGGTGCACATGTACGCCGACAACATCACCGACTCCATGCGCAACGCCATCGACGAGACCAACCGGCGCCGCGCCAAGCAGCTGGCCTACAACGAGGAGCACGGGATCGACCCGCAGCCGCTGCGCAAGCGGATCGCCGACATCCTCGACTCCCTGGCGCGCGAGGACGTCGACACCGAGGAGCTGATCGGCTCGGGCTACCGCAGCCCCAAGGCTCCGGTGCCCGGCCTGGCCGGGGCGGGACAGGAGCGCTCCAAGGACGTCAGCGCCATGCCGCGCGCGGAGCTGGCCCAGCTCATCGACCAGCTCGGCGAGCAGATGCACCAGGCCGCCGCCGACCTCCAGTTCGAGCTGGCGGCGCGGCTGCGCGACGAGATCAAGGAGCTGAAGCGCGAGCTGCGCGGCATGGACGCCGCCGGGGTGAGCTGACCCCGGCTGACGCTGCGTCACCGGGCGGCGGGGCCGGGGCGGGCGGGCCCCGGCCCCGCCGGCGTGTTTGCGCCGCGCGCCCGGGCCGGTAGAGTACTCCGTTCCCCTCTCGCCCCCTCCGGCGCGCTGAAGTGCGGAAATGACGAAATCGGCCGCCGAATGACACGCAGAGTGAATTGCGGTGCGCCATGGTTACGCTGCGCCGTTCGCGCTGGAGGTGACCGGCGAATGCATGTGCCGACGCCGCGTGCGTTCGCCGAGTTCGGGCGCGTCCGCGCATTTCAGCGCCCCTTCTGCGGGGCCGGACCCCCGTGGTGGCAGGGGATCCCGATCGGCTACCGTAGGGCGGACCGGGCTTTGTCGCCGATGAAATTGCACGGCGACAATTTCAAAACGATCCGGGGAATTCTCGCCGGGTCGGCGGGCGAATGCGCGCCGAAGGCGCTACGGTCTTTGTGTCCGTGTTGCAACGGTATGTGACCGCTGATCGGTCGCCGGCACGCCGCGTCGGCGGGCGGAAGGCAGGTATGCGGTATGCGCGGCCAGGGAGGTGGGATGGGCGGTTATGTCGCTCGGGTGCGGCATGACGAGCTGCCCGGCAGCGGTGCCGAGTTCGACCGGCTGGTGAACTCCGCGGCCCAGCGCTGGCGGGCGGTCGACCCGCTGCTGCCCGCGCCCACGCGCCCCCGGTCCAGCACCTATCCGCTCCTGACGGTGTGCGACGAGAACGGCGAACCGGTCGCCGCCGGCACCATGCGCTACACCTGGCACCAGCCGGGCGAGGTCGGGCGCACCTGGGGCATGCCCGACCAGCACTGGCTCACTCCCGTCGTCGGCGGCCCCGACCCCCGCCGGGCCCTGGACTCCCTGCTGTCGAGCTGGCGCGACCAGCTGCAGCAGCTGCCCACCGGCACCGGGTCGGAGTCGGCCGCCCTGCTGACCTGGCCGGCGCGCGACGTCAGCGCCGTCTCCGCGCTGCAGTGGCACGGCCTGCAGCCCTACAGCGTGCTGGCCGCCCGCGAGCGGCGCCGCGGCGTGCCGCCCTCGCTGCCGCCCCGCGACGTCACCATCCGGCTGGCCGACTCCCAGGACCTCACCCAGATCGTCAGCCTCCTCATGGAGGAGCACCGCTACGAGGAGCACTTCGGCGGCGTGTTCGTCCAGCCCGAGACCGCCGAGCAGACCCGCGGCGTGGCCGCCCGGTCGCTGGCGCGCTCGCCGTCGTGGATCTGGCTGGCCGAGCGCCGCGGCCGCCCCGTCGGCCTGATCTGGGTCTCCCCGCCCGACCGCGCCCGCTGGGCCGCGCCGCTGGTGCGCAGCGCGCCCGCCGCCCACATCGGCTACGGCGTCGTGGCCGAGGAGGAGCGCGGCCGCGGCATCGGCACCGCCCTGGTCAGCCACGCCCACCAGGCGCTGGACACCCACAACGTGCAGGTCACGCTGCTCAACTACGCCATGCTCAACCCGCTGTCGGGCCCCTTCTGGAACCGCATGGGCTACCGCCCGGTGTGGACCACCTGGGAGGTCCGCCCCGCACTCGCCCTGCGCTGACCGCGCGGGCCCCGCCGCACTACCCTGGGCGCAAAAGGCGCCGCCGTGCCGGGCGGCGCCGCGGGCGCGCGACGAAGGGCGGACGGCATGGCGGCGGCGGAGCGGGTGGAGATCGTCGAGGTCGGGCCGCGCGACGGCCTGCAGAACGAGGACACGCCCCTGTCGGTGGCGGACAAGGTCGAGCTGATCCGGCGGCTGGTCGAGGCCGGCGCGCGCCGCATCGAGGCCGTGAGCTTCGTCAACCCGCGCCGGGTGCCGCAGATGGCCGGGGCCGAGGAGGTCATGGCGGCGGTCCCGCGCACCCCGGGCGTCTCCTACATCGGCCTGGTCCTCAACCGCAGGGGACTGGACCGCGCGCTGGCCGCCGGGGTGGACGAGGTCAACGTCGCCATCCCCGCCACCGACGAGTTCTGCCGGCGCAACCAGGGCACCACCGTCGAGGAGATGACCGCCGCCTTCGCCGACATCGCCGCGGCCGCCGCCGAGGCCGGCACCCCCGTCAGCGCCACCGTCTCCACGGCCTTCGGCTGCCCCTTCGAGGGCGAGACCGACCCCGGGCGCGTGGCCGCCGTCGCCCGTGCGGCCGCCGAGGCCGGGGCCGTCGAGATCGCCGTCGCCGACACCATCGGCGTGGGCGTGCCCCGCCAGGTCGCCGACCTGCTCGCGCGGGTGCGCGCGGCGGCGCCGGGCGTGCGGCTGCGCTGCCATTTCCACAACACCCGCAACACCGGCTACGCCAACGCCCACGCCGCCCTGGAGCACGGCGTGGACGTGCTCGACGCCAGTGTCGGCGGGTTCGGCGGCTGCCCGTTCGCGCCCGGCGCGACCGGCAACATCGCCACCGAGGACCTCGTGTACCTGCTGGACCGCAGCGGGGTCGCCACGGGCGTCGACTCCGCCGCCACCGCCCGAACGGGCACCTGGCTGGGGTCGCTGCTGGGCAAGCCGCCCACGGCGCTCCTGGGGCGCGCCGGCGGGTTCCCCGACTGAGGTCGCGCCCGGCGGGCCGCGTCCGGGGCGTGTATCGGCCCAGGTGCCCGGCACTGTTATCCTGGTGGCCCGTGGAGTCCGAGGTCGCCGACGACCAGCCTGACCGCGGCACCGGGCACCGCACGGACGTCCGATCGAAAGCGGGACGGCCGTCGCCTCACGACCACGGGAGCATCATTTGGCATCCGCCGCGAGCACCAAACACCTCTTCGTCACTGGCGGTGTCGCCTCCAGTCTCGGAAAGGGCCTGACCGCCTCCAGCCTCGGGCGGCTGCTGAAGTCGCGCGGCCTGCGGGTCACCATGCAGAAGCTCGACCCCTACCTCAACGTCGACCCGGGAACGATGAACCCGTTCCAGCACGGCGAGGTGTTCGTCACCGACGACGGGGCCGAGACCGACCTCGACATCGGCCACTACGAGCGCTTCCTCGACACCGAGCTGTCGGCGTCGGCCAACGTCACCACCGGCCAGGTCTACTCCAGCGTGATCGCCAAGGAGCGCCAGGGCGCCTACCTCGGCGACACCGTGCAGGTGATCCCGCACATCACCAACGAGATCAAGGCGCGGATCTACGCCATGGAGTCCGCCGACGTCGACATCGTCATCACCGAGATCGGCGGCACGGTCGGCGACATCGAGTCCCAGCCCTTCCTTGAGGCGGTCCGCCAGATCCGGCACGAGATCGGCCGCGACAACTGCTTCTTCCTGCACGTGTCGCTGCTGCCCTTCCTCGGCCCCTCGGGCGAGCTGAAGACCAAGCCCACCCAGCACTCGGTGGCCGCCCTGCGCAACATCGGCATCCAGGCCGACGCGATCGTGTGCCGCGCCGACCGGCCCATCCCGCAGAGCCTCAAGAGCAAGATCAGCCTGATGTGCGACGTGGACGAGGGCGGTGTGGTCTCCACGCCCGACGCCCCCTCGATCTACGACATCCCCAAGGTGCTGCACCGCGAGGGCCTGGACGCCTACGTCGTGCGCCGCCTGGGCCTGGCCTTCCGCGACGTCGACTGGACCGAGTGGGACGACCTGCTGCGCCGCGTGCACCAGCCCGCCCACGAGGTCACCATCGCCCTGGTGGGCAAGTACATCGACCTGCCCGACGCCTACCTGTCGGTGACCGAGGCGCTGCGCGCCGGCGGGTTCGCCGAGAACACCCGCGTGGACCTGCGCTGGGTGGCCAGCGACGACTGCGCCACCGAGGCGGGGGCCGAGCGGGAGCTGTCGGGCGTCGACGGCGTGCTGATCCCCGGCGGGTTCGGCGTGCGCGGGATCGAGGGCAAGCTCGGTGCCATCCGCTACGCCCGCCAGAACCGCATCCCGCTGCTGGGCATCTGCCTGGGCCTGCAGTGCATGGTGATCGAGTACGCGCGCAACGTCGTGGGCCTGGAGGGCGCCAACAGCGCCGAGTTCGACGACAAGGCCAAGCACGCCGTCATCGCGACCATGGCCGACCAGACCGACGTGGTCGCCGGCGAGCGCGACATGGGCGGCACCATGCGGCTGGGCCTGTACCCCGCCGACCTCGCCGAGGGCTCCCTGGCGCGCGAGCTGTACGGCCGCGCCCAGGTCTCCGAGCGGCACCGCCACCGCTACGAGGTGAGCAACGCCTACCGCGACCAGCTGGCAGAGGCCGGCCTGGTGTTCTCCGGGCTCTCGCCCGACGGCCGCCTGGTGGAGTACGTGGAGCTGCCGCGCGAGCAGCATCCGTTCTTCATCGCCACCCAGGCCCACCCCGAGCTGCGGTCGCGCCCCACCCGGGCCCACCCGCTGTTCCACGGGCTCGTCTCGGCCGCCCTGGAGCGCTCCGCCGCGGTCGGCCGCGCATGAGCGCCGCCGGCCCCGGCGCCGCCGCGCTCGCCGACAGCCCGGAGTCCTGGCCGGTCGACCGGACCAGCGAGGTCTACCGGGGCGCCAAGACCTCCACGGTGGTCGACTGGGTGCGCATGCCCGCCGCCGGCGGCGGGCACGAGACCGTGCCGCGTGAGCGGCTGGAACACCCCGGCGCCGTCGCCGCGCTCGCCCTGGACGACCACGACCGCGTGCTGATGATCCGGCAGTACCGGCACGCCGTGCGGCACCGGCTGTGGGAGCTGCCCGCCGGCGTGCGCGACGAGGAGGGCGAGCCGCCGGTGCGCACCGCCCAGCGCGAGCTGGCCGAGGAGGCCGGCTACCGCGCCGAGCGCTGGTATGAGCTGGCCGACTTCTTCCCCTCGCCCGGGTTCTCCAGCGAGCGCATCCAGGTGTTCCTGGGACGCGGGCTGCACGCGCTGGACGAGGCGGAGGTCGCCTTCACCCGCGAGCACGAGGAGGCCGACCTGGCCGCCGCCTGGGTCCCGCTGGCCGAGGCCGAGGCCGCCGTGCTCGCCGGGCGCGTGCACAACGGCGCCGCGGTGATCGGGGTGCTGGCCGCCGCCGCGGCCGCCCGCGCCGGGTTCGCCGACCTGCGGCCGGCTCCCGACGCCGACTGAGCGACCGCGCCCCGCGCTCGCGCCCCGCCGCGCGGGGCGCGAGCGCGGACGGGTTGTCCGCATTGCGGGCTACCTGGGAGTGCTTGGGGATGCTTGGGGAGGCTTGCGCGCATATCGCCGTGTCGCCCGGCGAATGTCGGCGCCGTGTGGCATGATCGGCCGCGTTGACCTCCCCAGCGGCGGAAGACGGTGATCGTGACAGCGGCCGAGCGGCACGAGTCCCCTGCGCGGCAGCCCGGTGCCGCGCTGGTCTCGGTGGTGCGCGGCTACCTCGACCACCTCGCCGTCGAACGCGGCCTGGCCGACAACACCCTGTCCTCCTACCGCCGCGACCTCAACCGCTACCTCGCGTTCCTTGCCGCGCGCGGTGTCACCGCGCTCGACGGCGTCACCGAGTCCGACGTCACCGAGTTCCTGCGCCGCCTGCGCGAAGGCGACCCCGACCACCCGCCCCTGGGCACCAACTCCGCCGGCCGCGCCGTGGTGGCGGTGCGCGGGCTGCACCGGTTCGCCCTGCGCGAGGGGATCACCGCCGCCGACCCCGCCGGGGGCGTGCGCCCGCCCGCGCCGCCGCGTCGGCTGCCCAAGGCGGTCTCGCTGGACACCATCGAGTCCCTGCTGGGCGCGGTCCCGGCCGAGGGCGACCCCCGCGCCGCCCGCGACCGCGCCCTGCTCGAACTCCTCTACGGCACCGGCGCGCGGATCTCCGAGGCCGTGGGCCTGGACGTCGACGACCTCACCCGGGTCAGCGCCGGGGAGGCGGGCTCGGGCGAGGTCAGCGTGGTGCGGTTCCGCGGCAAGGGCGGCAAGGAGCGGCTGGTGCCGATCGGCCGGTTCGCGCGCGGCGCGGTGGAGTCCTACCTGGTGCGGGCCCGCCCGGTGCTGGCGGCGTCGGGCCGGGGCGTGCCCGCGCTCTTCCTCAACGCCCGCGGCGGGCGGCTGACCCGCCAGGGGGCGTGGTCGGTGCTGCGGGCCGCGGCCGAACGCGCCGGGCTCACCGACATCTCGCCGCACACGCTGCGGCACTCCTTCGCCACCCACCTGCTCGACGGCGGCGCCGACGTCCGCGTGGTGCAGGAGCTGCTGGGGCACGCCTCGGTGACCACCACCCAGGTCTACACGATGGTGACCGTGGACCGCCTGCGCGAGGTGTACGCGGCCAGCCACCCCCGGGCCAACGCCGCCACGTGACCCCGCCGCCGGCCGTCCGGCGCCGCCGCCGCCGCGAACCGGCCCGCTACCCGCGGGCGAGGCCGTAGAGTGTCGCGTTGAATCATTGCGTGCCGTCGTTCTAGAGTCGCCGCACGACGGTTGGTCGCTGTCGACATATTGAGTTTTTCCGACGGCCGGCCGCGCGGGGCGCCCAACCGCCCGGCGCCGGCGGGTCCGTAGGGAGGTCAAGGGTTGTGAGCTGGTCGGAGTACGACGACGCGGAGCCGGTCGGCCCCGTCGACGAAAACATGCCGGACTCCCCGGCGAGCAACCCATGGGGGGAAACGCGCAGCACGGGGGCGGCACTGCAAGCGAACAGACCGAAACCGGAGTTCCCGGTACCGGCGCCGTTGGACAGCCACGGTCCGGCACGCATCGTAGCACTGTGTAATCAGAAGGGCGGGGTCGGCAAGACCACAACGACGATCAACCTCGGCGCGGCGATCGCCGAGTACGGCAGGCGGGTGCTGCTGGTCGACTTCGACCCGCAGGGCGCGCTGTCGGTGGGGCTGGGGCGGCTGGATCCGCGCGAGCTCGACCTCACCGTCTACAACCTGCTCATGCAGCGCGACGTCACCGTCGAGGACGTCCTGATCAAGACCGACGTCGACGGCCTCGACCTCATCCCGAGCAACATCGACCTGTCGGCGGCCGAGGTCCAGCTGGTGGGCGAGGTCGCCCGCGAGCACATGCTCTCGCGCGCCCTGCGCCCGGTCATCGACGACTACGACGTCGTGCTCATCGACTGCCAGCCGTCGCTGGGCCTGCTCACCGTCAACGCGCTCACCGCCGCCGACGGCGTGATCGTACCGCTGGAGTGCGAGTTCTTCGCGCTGCGCGGTGTCGCGCTGCTCATGGACACCATCCAGAAGGTGCAGGAGCGGCTGAACGAGCGCCTGGTCATCGACGGCTTCCTGGGCACCATGTACGACCCGCGCACCCTGCACGCGCGCGAGGTGCTGGCCACCATCATCGACGGGTTCGGCGACAAGGTCTACGGCACCGTCATCAACCGCACCGTCCGCTTCCCCGACGCCACCGTGGCCGGGGAGCCCATCACCCGCTTCGACTCGTCGTCGGCGGGTGCCAACGCCTACCGGGAGCTCGCGAAGGAGGTGCTGGCCAGGTGGCCAATCAGCGGACACGACGTGTGACGCTGCCGGGCGCCGACGAGCTGTTCTTCCGGTCGTCGGAGCCCACCGGACCCGAGCCCGCACCATCGGCGCCCGAGCCGCCGGCCGCCCGCTCGGCCGGGGCCTCCGGCACCACGCGGCCGGTGCCGCGCGCCCGTCCGGCGCGTCCGCCGCGGCCCAGTGGCCGCCAGCGCCACGACGAGAAGATCACCGTCTACATCTCGGCGCCCGAACTGCTGGCGCTGGAGCAGACCCGGCTGACCCTGCGGGGCGACCACGGCCTCACGGCCGACCGCGGCCGCATCGTCCGCGAGGCGGTGGCGGTGCTGCTGGCCGACTTCGAGGAGCACGGCGCCTCCAGCATGCTGGTGCGGCGGCTGAGCGAGACGTGAACAGGGCACCGGTTCAACGGTGCCACCCTGGAACGATGACCCAGACCAGCCCGGCCTCGCCGCGGGCGCGCCCATGAGCGCTCCCGGCGGCGAGGCCGTCTCCGACGGCGGATTCCAGGTGCACCTGGACAACTTCGAGGGGCCCTTCGACCTGCTCCTCGGGTTGATCTCCAAGCACAAGCTCGACATCACCGAGGTGTCGCTGTCGAAGGTCACCGACGAGTTCATCGCCCACATCCGCGCCCACGAGGACGACTGGGACCTCGACCAGGCCAGCCACTTCCTGCTGGTGGCCGCCACGCTGCTGGACCTCAAGGCGGCGCGGCTGCTGCCGCGCGGCGACGTGGAGGACGAGGCCGACCTCGCCCTGCTGGAGGCGCGCGACCTGCTGTTCGCCCGCCTCCTGCAGTACCGCGCCTACAAGGAGGCCGCCGCCGTGCTGGCCGGGCGCCTGGCCGCGCAGGGGCGGCGCTTCCCGCGCGCGGTGCGCCTGGAGCCGCGGTTCGCCGAGGCGCGCCCCGACGTGTTCATCAAGCTCGGCCCGCAGGAGTTCGCGATGCTGGCGGCGCGGGTGTTCACCCCCCGCGAGCCGCCCAGCGTCCCGGTGACCCACATCCACCAGACCCGCACCTCGGTGCGCGAGCAGGCCGAACTGGTGGTGCGGGCGCTGCGCGAGCACGGGCGGCTGACGTTCGCCGAGCTGACCGCCGACTGCGCCGGTACCTTCGAGGTCGTCGCGCGGTTCCTGGCGCTGCTGGAGCTGTACCGGGCGGCCAGTGTGGGGTTCGACCAGCCCGAGCCGCTGGCCGAGCTGGTGATCACCTGGACCGGCAGCGCCCAGGGCGCGATCGCGGTGTCCGACGAGTTCGACCAGGCCAAGCGCGAGGGCGAGGACGAGGAGTGAGCGCGGTGGAGCACGAGGAGGCGGTGGCGGACCGGCCCGCGGCGGCCGGCGGCGACGGCGCGGCGGAGCTGCGCCGCGACCTGGAGGCCGTGCTGATGGTGGTGGACCAGCCGGTCGCCGAGTACGACCTGGCGCGGGCCTTCGACCGCCCGGTCGACGAGATCGCGCGGGTGCTCGCCGAGCTGTCGCGCGAGTACACCGCGCAGGGGCGCGGGTTCGACCTGCGCCAGGTGGCCGAGGGATGGCGGTTCTACACCCGGCCCGAGTGCGCGGCCGTGGTCGAGCACTTCCTCAAGGAGGGCCAGGAGGTCCGCCTGACCCAGGCCGCGCTGGAGACGCTGGCGGTGGTGGCCTACCGCCAGCCGGTGTCGCGCGGACGGGTCTCGGCGGTGCGCGGTGTGAACTGCGACGGGGTTATGCGTACCCTCGTACTGAGGGGCCTGATCGAGGAGGCCGGACAGGACCCGGAGTCCGGCGCCCTGCTCTACCGCACCACCACCTATTTCCTGGAGCGCCTTGGCCTTCGCGACCTCGGTGAACTCCCCGACCTCGCCCCCTTCCTGCCTGACGACATCGAAGGTTTTGACGACACCGGTGAACACGCCACGTAAGAACTCCCGATCCCGCGGTGAGCGGGACCACGACGACCGCCGCGCCGAGCGCGGCCGGTCCGCCCCGCGCGGTGAGCGCGGCGACCACGACACCTCGGCCCGGGGCCCGCGCGGCGGCGCCCGCGGGGCCTCCGGCTCTACGGGGCGTGACGGCAACCGCGGGGCGGCCCGCGGCTCCTCCGGCGACCGCTTCGCGCGGGGCGGCCGGGCGGAGCGGTCCGACCGCGCCGGCGGCGGCGCTCGGGGCGAACGCCCCGCGCGCTCGGGCGGCCCGGGCGGCTACGGGCGCTCCGCCCGCGACGATCGGCCCGGCCGGGGCGACTCCCCGGCGCGCGGCGGCCGGCCCGCCCGCGACGACCGCGGGGCCCGCGGCGAGGGCCGCGACCGCGACCGCCGGGACCACCGCGAGTACCGCGACCAGCGGGAGCGCGCCGACCGGTCCGACCGGTCCTCCCGCGACGACCGATTCGAGCGCACCGACCGGGGCGGGCGCGGCCGGCCGGGCGAGCGCGCCGGCTCGGCCCGGGGCGCCGACAGCCGCGCTCGCCGGGGCGCGGACCGCGCCGATCGCACCGCCCGCACCGACCGGTCGGAGCGGTCCGAGCGTCCCGCGCGCTCGTCCTCCCGCGTCTACACCCGCCGCGACGACCACAAGTTCCGGGCCACGGGCCGCGGCCCGGCCGCCCGCGACTTCCGCGACAGCCGCGTGCCGCGCGGCGGCGGCCAGGCCGAGCGCGACCTGTCCCCGGCGGCGCGCGCCCGGCTGAACACGCTGCGCGCCGAATACGACCCGCGCGACGACGACCGCGCCGACGACGACCGCGACACCTACACCGACGTCCCCGGCGGCATCCGGCTGCAGAAGGCGCTCGCCCAGGCGGGCGTGGCCAGCCGCCGCGCCAGCGAGGAGCTGATCGTGGCCGGCCGGGTCACCGTCGACGGCCACACCGTGCGCCGCTTCGGCGCCCGGGTCGACCCCGAGGCCTCCGAGATCCGGGTCGACGGCATGCGCGTGGTCACCGCCCCCGACAAGCTGTACTTCGCGCTGCACAAGCCGCGCGGCGTGGTCAGCACCATGTGGGACCCCGAGGGCCGCCCCACCCTGGCCGACTACACCGGCCAGACCGAGGAGCGGCTCTTCCACGTCGGTCGGCTCGACACCGAGACCGAGGGCCTGATCCTGCTGACCAACGACGGCGAGCTGGCGAACCGGCTCACCCACCCGCGCTACCGGGTCGTCAAGACCTACATCGCCAAGGTGCCGGGACCGGTGCCGCGCGAGGTGGTGCGCGAGGTCCGCGGCGGCGTGGAACTGGAGGACGGCCCGGTCGAGGTCGACTCCTTCCGCGTCGTGGAGAACGGCGAGCCGCAGGCGCTCGTGGAGGTCCGGCTGCACGAGGGGCGCAAGCACATCGTGCGGCGGCTGCTGGACGCGGTGGGGCACCCGGTCTCCGACCTCGCGCGCACGCAGATCGGCCCGGTGGGGATCAACACCCTCAAGCCGGGCACCATGCGGGCGCTGACCGCCAACGAGGTCAGCGAGCTTTACACTGCCGCGGGTATGTGATCATCCCGGCGGCGCGCGGGCCCGACCCGCGCGCCGCCGCTCGGCCGCGCCGCACGGCGGCGGCCGCGGCCGAGAACGAGAGTGCAAAGGACGGGCGAAAGTGGCAGTACGAGCGATCCGGGGTGCGGTCCAGGTCGAGGGCGACGAGCGCGACCTCGTGCTGGAGGCCACCGCCGAGCTGGTGGCCGAGGTCATGCGCCGCAACGACCTCACCACCGACGACGTGATCAGCGTGCTGTTCACGGCCACGCCCGACCTCAGCTCGGAGTTCCCCGCCCTGGCGGCGCGCAAGATCGGATTCACCGACGTCCCGCTGATGTGTGCCACCGAGATCGCGGTGCCGCACGCCCTGCCGCGCGTGGTGCGGCTGATGGCCCATGTCGAGACCGACCGGCCGCGCGCCGAGCTGCAGCACGTCTACCTGCGCGGTGCCCAGGCCCTGCGCCTGGACATCGCCCAGTAGGCCGCACAGCCCAACGCCCGGCCCGGACCGGACCGGGCCCGCCACCGGGGCCCGCCGCACGCCCGCACAGGGCCGCGCGGCGGGCCCCGCGCCGTTGCGCCCCGCCGCTCCCGCCGCCTCCCGCGCCCTCAACCGGGGCTCGACGCCGTCTCGAACATGGTCGGCGATCGTGCTGTGCGACAGCGCGCCCCCGGCCGCCGAGCCCCGGCGGCCGGCGGGGCGGCAGGGGAGGTCCTGATGCCCGCCGAGGTGGTCGACTCCGTTCGGATGCGGCTGATCATGGGGAGGTTCGCCAACGGTGTGGCCGTGGTGACCTCGGTCGACCGCTCCGGCCGGCCGCAGGGGTTCACCAGCAACGCGATCGCCTCGGTGTCGGTGGAGCCCCCGCTGCTGCTGGTGTGCGTCGGCCGGCAGGCCCGCACCCTGGGGGCGATCACCGCCAGCAAGGCGTTCGCCGTGAACCTGCTGGCGGCCGGCGGCGAGGAGCTGTCCCGCCGCTTCGCGGGAACCGGCGAGGACAAGTTCCGGGGCGTGCGGCACCGCCCCTCCGACCGCGCCTCGGGAGCGCCGGTGCTCTACGCCGACAGCGTGGCCACCGTGGAGTGCGTCGCCGTGGACTTCCTCGACGTCGCCGACCACGTCCTGGTCATCGGCGCGCCCCAGGCGGGCGCGGTCTACGACCGGCCCGCGCTCGTCTACCTCCAGCGCGAGTACGGGAGCTGGCGGCCCGGCCCTCCGCGCGCACCGCGTCCGTGAACGAACCGGGAGATGCCATGCGATTCGGGATCAACTTCTTCCCCACCGTCGGCCCCGCCGAGAAGCCGGCCGACCGCTACTTCGCCGAGTGCCTGCGGCTGGCCGAGGTCGCCGACGAACTCGGCCTGGACCACGTCAAGACCGTCGAGCACTACTTCCACCCCTACGGCGGCTACAGCCCCGACCCGGTGACGTTCCTGGCCGCCGCCGCGGCGCGCACCGCGTCCGTCCGCCTGGTCACCGGCGCGGCCATCCCCGCGTTCACCCACCCCCTCAAGCTCGCGGGCAAGCTCGCGATGCTGGACAACATCTCGCGGGGCCGCCTGCAGGCCGGGTTCGGCCGGGCGTTCCTGCCGGACGAGTTCGACGCGTTCGGGGTCCCCATGGACGAGAGCCGCGAGCGGTTCCAGGAGGGCGTGGAGGCGTGCCGCCGGCTGTGGACCGAGGAGGACGTGCGCTTCGAGGGCCGCCACTACGCCTTCGGTCCGCTCACGCTGCTGCCGCGCCCCTACCAGCGGCCGCACCCGGCGATCCTGGTGGCCGCGGCCTTCAGCCCCGAGTCGTGCGCGGCGGCCGGGCGGGCCGGCCACGGGCTGATGGTGGTGCCCTCGATCCTGGACCGCGAACGCCTCCAGGGGCTGCTGGCGGTCTACCGGGAGGGCTGGGCGGCCTCGGGCGGGGCACCCGGCGCCGAGCACGTCCACGTCAGCTACGAGTGCTACCTGGACGAGCACGACAGCTCCGCCGCCTACGCGGCCGGGCGCGCCTACGCCGACAACTACCGCGCCAAGCTGGCCGAGGCCGTGACCGCCTGGGGCCGGACCCGCAGCGACCAGTACCAGGGCTACGAGCGGCTGGTGGAGGGCGTCAAGCGGATCGACTACGACGCCTCGCTGCGCGAGGACAAGCTGCTGGTGGGCACGCCCGAGGAGATCGCCGAGCGGCTGCGGCGGATCCGGGAGCACTTCGGCGAGGTCACCGTCAGCCTGCACGTCAACTCCGGCACCACGACGGTGGAGCGGGCCGAGCGCACGCTGCGGGTGCTCGCCGACCGGGTGCTGCCGGAGTTCACCCGCCCGCGCGAGCAGAGCCCGGCCGCCGCGCGCTGAGGCGCGGCCGGGCCGCCGCCCGGCCGCGCGGCGGCCCGGCGGCGGACCCGGGGAGGCGGGCGCGCCCGGGGCAGGGGTGCGGCGCGGCCCGCCTCCCCGGGCGCTCAGCGCAGGTCGTCGCGCACGACGGTGCGCGCGCGGACCCGCGGCTCGCCGCCGTGGAGGACCAGTTCGTCCTCCAGTACGGTCTGGGCGACCGGCACCGGCGGGGCGCCGGGCAGCGTCTCCACCACGGTCACATAGGAGCGGCAGCGCAGGGTGCCGGCGCCCGCATCGCGCACGGCCAGCGCCGACTGCACGTGCCGGTGGCGGGCACCGCGCGCCCGCCGCTCGGCGGCGGCCCGCAGGGCGCCGGCCTCGATGGCGGCGCGCCCGTGCCCGGGCGCGGGCAGCCCGTTGGAGGAGAAGACGGCGTCCTCGGTGAACGTCGCCGCCCACCCCGCGACGTCGCCGTCGTCGATGAGCTGCATCTGCTCGGCGTAGAACTGCCGCACCCGGCTGACGGTCTCGGGCGCGACCTGCTGGGACGTGGTCGGCATGGCACCTCCTGGCTGGCGTGTGGGCGGCTTGCCGGGGCCAGCCTGGCGCCCGCCGGTCGTCGTCGGGTCGACGGCGGCTGGAGGCGCCGCGGGGGCGCCGGCGGCCGCGACCCGATCTCCAGGCGACGTCGAGCGCCGCGGGGCAGCCTGGCCGGGCGGCCGCAGCGGCCGGGCGGCTCCGCACCGCCGCTGTCCGCCCGCGGGGCCCGCCCTGGGTCCCCGGCCCGTCCATCCACCCCCGAGCGGCCCGGCGCCGCCGGAACCCGGCAGGGAGCACGTGCCATGACCGCTGAGCGGACCGAGCAGCCCCGGCAGCCCGCGGGAGCCTCGGTCGACGAGATGCTGTTCGGACTGATGATGCGCGGGGACATCGACCCCTACCCCGTCTACGCGTGGCTGCGGGAGAACGCGCCCGTCGCCTGGAGCGGGGGCTTCAACGCCTACGTCGTCTCCGGCTACGCCGACTGCGACCAGGTGCTGCGCGACCACGAGGTCTTCCGCGCGATCGACGAGGAGATGCTGGCCGCGCTGTTCCCGCAGGCCGCCCAGCACGAGGCCTACCGCATCTTCCAAACCTCGCTGGTGGGGCACAACCCGCCCGGCCACACCCGGCTGCGCCGCCTGGTCTCCCGCGAGTTCACCCCGCGCCGGATCAACGGCATGCGGCCCGAGATCGAACGCGTGTGCGCCCGGCTGCTGGACCGCGCCCAGGAGCGGATGCGCGCCGAGGGCAGCGTCGACCTGCACCGCGAGGTGTCGGTGCCGCTGCCCATGCACGTGCTCGCCCGGCTGCTGGGGATCCCCGAGGCCGACCTGCCGCACGTGTCGGCCCTGGTGCCCCGCATGCTGCACGTGGTCGACCCGGCGGCGGGCGAGGAGCAGTTCACCGACGCCGACGCCGCCTTCGCGGAGTTCGGGGACTACCTCGACGTCCTGGTGGCCCAGCGGCGCCGCGAGCCCCGCTCCGACCTGCTGTCGGGGCTGGTGTCGGTGCACGACGAGGACGGCGACCGGCTCAGCGGGGACGAGCTGCGCACCATGGTGTTCACCCTGTGGGCGGCCGGGTTCGAGACCCCGGCCATCGCCGCCGACAACGGCGTGGCGACCCTGCTGGCCCACCCCGAGCACGCGCACTGGCTGGACGCCGAGGAGACCGCCGGGGCGTTCGTGGACGAGCTGCTGCGGTGGGAGACGCCGGGACCGGTGGCCGCCGCGCGCCGCTACACCGCCGTGGACACCCGCATCGGCGGCGTCGCGGTGCCCGCCGGGCGCGAGGTGCGGCTGCTGATCGGCTCGGCCAACCGCGACCCCCGCCGGTTCCCCGACTCCGACCGATTCGACCCCGCCCGCGCCGCCGCCAACCCGCTGATGTTCGGCGCGGGCATCCACTACTGCCTGGGCGCAGGGCTGGCCCGGCTGGAGATCACGGTGCTGCTGCGGGAGCTGCGCCGGCGCTTCCCGGGGCTGCGCGCGGCGGCCGAACCGGTGCGCCGCCGCTCCATCCCGCTGCGCGAGTTCAGCTCCTTCATCGTCACCGCCGACAACCGATGAGCCAAGGGAAGGAAAGCGGCATGCTGTTCGAGGTCGTCACCAAAGGAAATCCGGCCGGTATCAGCGGAGCGGAGTTCGAGGACCGTTTCCGCCGCGCATTGCGGTACATGAAAGACCTTCACGAAAAAGGCGTGATCGTGCACGCCTGGGTGCGCGTCGGCGGTTTCGGCGCCACCAACATCTTCGAGGTGGATTCCCACGCCGAACTCCTGGACTACCTCAACGGGAGCCCGATGGTCCCCTATGTGGAGTACACCGTCACACCGGTGGTGGACGGCACCCGGTTCGGCGGTCTCCCGCCCGGCGCCCCCGCTGACCAGGCGGCCTGACGCCGCGTCCGCCCATGCGGCCCGGCCGGGCCCGGCGGCCCCGACGGGTCCGCCGGGCCGCCCCGCCGTACCCCGAAAGCACCGGAAAAACCAGCGAAGATCCTTTTCCCAAGATCGCGGAAACGGCCGTCCGAGTGCACCGGGTCAATTCTTGGTTTCCTTTTTCCGCTCCACTTCCGCGGGCGCCCGGACTCCCTAGAATGAGTACGGTTCCACGCTCGGTCCGCTCGGTTTCACGATTTTTAGAGGGAGACTCTGCATGGCTGCGATGAAGACCGGCGCCCATAGCGCGGTCGTCACGGGCGCGAGCCGCGGCCTGGGCTACCACACCGCGCTAAAGCTGCTGCGCGCCGATCCCGACCGCCACGTCGTGGTCGCGGTGTGCGAGGCCCCCGCCACGGTGGCCCGGCGGCTCGCCGACGAGTCCGGCAACCCCAACGTCCACCCGCTGCACTGCGACTTCGCCTCGCTCGACAGCGTCCGCTCCGCGGCGGCCGAGCTGGGCGAGCGGCTGACCGCCGGGACCCTGCCGCGGCTGGCGGCCCTGGTCGGCAACGCCGGCCTGCAGACCACCACCGCCGACCAGACGACCGAGGACGGCTTCGAGCTCACCTTCGGTGTCAACGTCCTGGGCCACTACCTGCTGGTGCGGCTGCTGCGGGACGCCCTGGTCCCCCCGGCGCGGGTGGTGCTGGTCAGCAGCGACGTCCACTTCGGCGACTTCGCCCACACCAGCCGCGTAATTCGCGTGACCGAATCCGGACGGTTAATCCTGTGTTTCCGCGCGCGGGGAGGGGGCGCACACGCCCGTGCCCCGCGCGGGGGCGCGGGGCACGGGCGCGACGGCGGGGCGGCGGCGCGGGCTACAGGCGGGCGACCAGGCCGGTGTCGTGCCGCCCGGCGCGGAAGTCGGGGTCGCGCAGCACCCGCAGCAGGAACGGGATGGTGGTGCGCACGCCCGCGCCCGCCACCCGGAACTCCTCCAGGGCCCGCACCGCCCGCGCCAGCGCCTGCGTGCGGTCGGGCGCCCACACCACGACCTTGGCCAGCAGGGAGTCGTAGGCGGCGGGGATCCGCATCCGGCGCGGGCGTGGGTGTCCACGCGCACGAACGGCCCGCCCGGCGGGGTGAACTCCTCCAGCGTGCCCGGCGCGGGCGCGAAGCCGCGCTCGGGGTCCTCGGCGTTGACCCGGCACTCGATGACCGCGCCGCGCGGCCGCGCCGCCGCCAGTTCGGCCGACAGCGGCTCGCCCGCCGCCGCCAGGAGCTGCTCGCGCACCAGGTCCACGCCGTAGGCCATCTCGGTGACCGGGTGCTCGACCTGGATGCGGCTGTTGACCTCCATGAAGTAGTGGGCGCCGTCGGGTCCCGTCAGGAACTCCACGGTGGCCGCCTCCTCTTCGCTGACCGACCAGCCCGCCGCGTAGTCGGCGCGCACCCGCTCGGCCATCGGCGTCTCGACGTAGCCGGGGCACACCGCGTTGACCGTGGTGCCGGTGGCGGCCAGCTCCTTGCCCAGGGCCTTGCTGAACCCCACCACCCCGTGCTTGCTGGCCGAGTACGGCGCGGCGAAGGCCACGCCCTGCTTGCCCCCGGTGGAGGCGATGTTGACGATCCGGCCGCTGGGCAGGTCCAGCATCCCGCCCTCGGCCAGCACCTGGCGGGTGGTCAGGAAGACGCCGGTGAGGTTGGTCTCCACGACGTCGCGCCACAGCTCCTCGGACACGTCGCGGGTGACGCCGCCGCCGTTGCGCCCGGCGCTGTTGACCAGGACGCCCACCGCGCCGAAGCGGTCGGTGGCCGCGGCGACCAGATCGGCCACCGAGGCGGAGTCGCGGACGTCGCAGGCGCGCCCGTCAGCAGAGATCCCCTCCTCGCGCAGCCGCTTGACGGTGCGGACGACGTCCTCGGTGGTGCGGGCGCACACGTACACCCGGTGGCCGGCGCGGCCCAGCGTCCGCGCGCAGGCCAGTCCTATGCCGCTGGTGCCGCCGGTGATCAGGACCGGCGGCCGTGGGTTCTCGCTCACGTACTCGTCTCCTTCGTGCTGCGGGGGATCGGCGAAGGGGGCAAGAGCCCTCGAGGGTGCGGTGTCAGGGGATGTCCACGACCTGGGCCGCGTAGACCAGCCCCGAGCCGAACCCGATGCACAGGGCGCGCTGGCCCGGACGCACGGCGCCCGAGGCGCTCAGCGCCTCCATGGCCAGGGGGATGGACGCCGAGGACGTGTTTCCCGACTCGGCGATGTCCCGGGCCACCGCCACGTGCGCGCCCAGGCCCAGCTGGCGGACCAGTGCGTCGGTGACGAGCATGTTGGCCTGGTGGGGGATGAACGCGTCGATGTCGTCGAGGGTGAGCCCGGCGCGCGCCACCGCCAGGCGCGCCGCCGGGGCCAGTTCGGTGGTGGCCCACCGGTAGACCTTCCAGCCGACCATGCCCAGGCGCGGCCAGGGCAGCGCCGGGTCCGCGCGCAGTTCGGGCACCCAGCGGCCGGTCATGCCCACCGCGTCGGGCCGGTCGACGTCGCTGCCCCACACCACGGGGCCGATCGCCGCCCGGTCGGCCGCGCTGACCACCACCGCCCCGGCGCCGTCGCCGAACAGGAACGCGGTGGCGGGGTCGTCGTGGTCGAGGATGTCGGAGATCCGCTCGGCGCCGACCACCAGGACGTGCTCGGCGCTTCCGGCGGCCACCATGTCGCGGGCCAGCCCCACGGCGTAGGGGAACCCGGCGCAGGCGGCGAGGATGTCGAAGCCCGCGACGCCGTTGCCGCCCAGTTCGCGCAGCACCGCCGTGGCGGCCGAGGGCATCTGGCTCAGGTGGGTGGTGGTGGCCACGACGGCGCAGCCCAGGTCGGCGGCGTCCACCCCGGCGCGCTTGAGCGCGGTCGCGGCGGCCATGGCCGTCAGCGTCTCGTGGGGCTCGGCGAAGCGGCGGTGCCGGATGCCCGAGCGCCTGGCCAGCTGCCGTTCAAAGACCCCCAGGCGCTCGGCGATCTCGGCGTTGGGCACCACCCGCGAGGGGCGGTACACGCCCAGCCCGCTGATGCGCGCGCCGCGCGGCGGGGGCGGTGCGGGGGTGAAGGTCGGCATCGGCTGCTGCCCTTTCTGTTCGGGACGCCGGCGCGCGTGCGGGCGGACCCGCGCCGCGCGCCGGCGCGCGGCGCGGGTCAGGCGGTGGCGGGCCGGTGCGCGTTGACGTAGTCGATGACGCTGCGCGGGGTCGTCAGCTCGGCCACGACCTCGTCGGGCATGACCAGGCCGAACCGCTGCTGGATGCTGGTGGCGATCTCCAGCACGGCCAGGGAGTCGAAGCCCATGTCGGTGAAGGGCTGGTCGAGCAGGTCGCCCTCCCAGTCGACGTCGGTGTCCTCGTCGGCGGTGGCGCGCATGATCTCCTTCAGGCGCGGCATGTCGAGCGTGCTCATGTCGGGTCTCCTCTCGCAGGGGGCGCGGGGGCGCGGGGGCGCCCGCCGGGCGTTGTCCGATCGGCCGAAGTGGTGCCGCGCGCGTCAGCGGGTCACCACGGCGGCGGCGTTGAAGCCGCCGTAGCCCCGGGCCAGCACCAGCACGGCGCGCAGCGGGGCGGGGCGCGGCTCGCGCACGAGGTCGACGGTGACCCCCGGCGCGAGCCGGTCGACGTTGGCGGTGGGCGGTATGACCCCGTCGCGCAGCGCCAGCAGCGCCGTGGCGAGGTCCAGCGCGCTGCCGCCGGCCGACAGCCGGCCGGTCAGCGTCTTGGGCGCGGTGACGGGCACACCGCCGGGGCCGAACACGGCCTCGACGGCCCGCGACTCCGCGAGGTCCAGTTCGGGCACCCCGTAGGCGTCGGCGAAGACCGCCCCGATGTCGTCGGGGGCCAGTCCGGCGTCGGCCAGCGCCTTCTCGGCGGCCCGCCGCAGGCGCGGCGCCGCCGGGGCCGAGGGCG
Organism: Streptomonospora nanhaiensis; assembly: GCF_013410565.1. Lineage (NCBI taxonomy): Bacteria > Bacillati > Actinomycetota > Actinomycetes > Streptosporangiales > Nocardiopsidaceae > Streptomonospora > Streptomonospora nanhaiensis. Next base: position 1,154,158 of record NZ_JACCFO010000001.1, on the reverse strand, counting down.
GGTCGAACGGCGCGCGGCGCGCGGGCGCCCGCGGGTCGGGCGGGTCGAAGGTGGCGGCGTATCCGGCCAGCCGGCCGTAGATGCGGGGTGCCCCGCGCTCGCGCGCCGCCGCCTCGTCCTCCATGACCAGGATCGCTCCGCCGTCGCCGGGGACGTAGCCGCGGGCCCGCGCGTCGAACGGCACGAACGCCCGGTCGGGCGCCGGCTCGGTGCTCAGCAGGCCGGTGGCGATCTCGAAGCTCAGCCCCACCGGCGACACCGAGGCGTCGGTGCCCCCGGTGAGCACCAGCCGGGTGCCCCGGCGGACCTGCCGCCGCGCGTGGCCCACCGCGTCCAGCCCGCCGGCCTGCTCCGAGGCGGTCACCATGCACGGCCCGCGCAGCCCGTGGCGGATGGAGAGCTGGCCCGCGGTGGCCGCGTAGAACCAGGCCACCGACATGTAGGCGCTGACGTGGGCGGGGCCGTGGGACCACAGCTTCTGCAGCTCGCGCTGGCCGAAGGCCACACCGCCCGAGGAGTTGGCGGCCACCACGCCGCGCTCGAACTCCCCGACCGACTCCAGGTCGACTCCGGCGTCGGCCAGGGCCATCCCCGCCCCGGCCACGGCCAGGTGGGTCATGTGGTCGGTCTGGTTGCGCAGCTTGCGCCCCATGTGCTCGGCGGGGTCGAACCCCCGGGTCTCCCCGGCCAGGCGCACCGGGTAGGAGGCCGGGTCGAAGGCGGTGATGCGGTCGATGGCGCAGCGCCCGGCCAGCGTCGCCGCCCAGTGCTCCTCGGTGCCGATCCCCGTGGGGGCGGCCACCCCGATCCCGGTGAACACCGCGCTCACGCCCGCACCCCCTCGCGGGCGACCACGATGGCGCTCTGGAAGCCGCCGAAGCCGCTGCCGACGCTCAGCACCCGGTCCAGCCGCGCCTCCCGCGCGGTCAGCGGCACGTAGTCCAGGTCGCACCGGGGGTCGGGCTCGTGCAGGTTGGCCGTCGGCGGCACCGCCTGGTGGCGCAGCGCAAGCACGCACGCGGCGATCTCCAGCGCTCCGATGGCGCCCAGCGAGTGGCCGATCATCGACTTGATCGAGCTCATCGGCACCTCGCGGGCGCGCCGGCCCAGCGTCCGCTTGACCGCGGCGGTCTCGTGGATGTCGTTCTGCACCGTGCCCGAGCCGTGGGCGTTGACGTAGTCGATGTCCTCGGGCGCGGTCTTGGCCTCGTGCAGCGCCACGCGGATCGCCTCGGCCAGCTCCCGGCCGTCGGAGCGCAGGCCGGTCATGTGGTAGGCGTTGGCCCGGCTGCCGTAGCCCAGGATCTCGCCGTGGATCACCGCGCCCCGCGCCAGCGCGTGCTCGCGCTCCTCCAGCACCAGCACCGCCGCCCCCTCGCCCAGCACGATCCCGTTGCGGGTGCGGTCGAAGGGCCGGCACGCCGACGCCGGGTCGTCGTTGCGCGGCGTGGTCGCCTTGAGGGCGTCGAAGCAGGCCAGGGTGATCGGCGAGAGCGGCGCGTCGGCCGCGCCGGTGATCATCACGTCGGCCGAGCCGTCCTCCACCAGTTGGGCGGCGTGGCCCACCGCGTCCAGGCCCGAGGTGCAGCCGGCGGTCACCACCCCGGCCGGCCCGGCCGCACCCGCCAGCCACGCCACCTCGGCGACGATCGAACTGGGGATGATGTAGGAGTAGCTGTAGGGCACCGCGTAGCGCCAGTCCACCAGCCAGCCCCGCCCGCCGTCGCTGACGGCGGCGTACTCCTCCTCCATGCGGATGGTGTTGCCGACCGCGCTGCCGATGGAGACCCCCGTGCGGTCGGGGTCGGCCGGGGCGGCCGCCAGGCCGCTGTCGGCCAGCGCCTCCTTTGCGGCGGCCACGGCGAGCTGGGCGGTGCGGTCCATGCGCCGCACCTCCAGCGGGGTCAGCCCGTGGGCCGCGGGGTCGAAGTCGCATTCCGCGGCGATGCGGCAGCGCAGCCCCGCGGGATCGAACAGCGTGATCGGGCGGGTGGCCGTGCGGCCCTCCACCAGCAGCCGCCAGAAGGCGTCCGCGTCGGAACCGCCGGGCGCAACGGCGCCCAGCCCGGTGATCACCACCCGGCGGTTCACGGCGCCGACCCGTCGGCGCGCCCCGTCTGGCTCAGCATGCCCGCGTCTCCTTCGCAGCCCGATGACAGGTGGTGCCGCGGCGCCCGGCCCCAGGGGCGGCCGCCGCGACCGCCCCCATCGTGGGCGGCGGGGTTCGAGGGTCGTTCGAGACCGGATGCGGCAACGGGTCGACGCCCGGCGGCGGACCGTCCGGACCGCCGCTGACCTGGTACACCCGGTCGGGCGCCGGCGGCGGGCGGCCTGGGCGGAACCGGCGGCCGAGGCCGCCGGTGTGCTCTACGCTGGTAGGACGCGCCCGCCGCCGCGCCCGCTCCGCGGGCTCAGCCGCCGGCCGCGCGGCCGATCCGATCCGGGGCCGCGCCCGCGCGGAGGCCGCGGCGGCGCGCCCAGGAACGCGCCGGCCCGCACCCGGACCGGCCCACACCCAAGGAGCCACGTGGCCAGGATCCACCGCGCCGCGGTCGTCGGCGCCGGTCTGATCGGCACCTCCATCGCGCTGGCGCTGCGCGAGCGCGGGGTCGCGGTCGCCCTCGCCGACCCCGACCCGGCGGCCCTGCGGCTGGCCTGCGAACTGGGGGCCGGGGAGCCCCTGCCCGACGGCCCCGCCGAGCGCCCCGCCGACATCGCCGTCATCGCCGCCCCGCCCTCGGCCGTGCCCGACGTGCTGCGCGCCGCCCAGGACCGCGCCCTGGCCCACGTCTACACCGACGCCGCCAGCGTGAAGTCCGGCATCGTGGCGGCCGCCGAGCGCGCCGGCTGCGACATGGCCACCTTCGTGCCCGGCCACCCCATGGGCGGCAGCGAGCGCAGCGGCCCCGGCGCCGCCCGCGCCGACCTGTTCCTGGGCCGCTCCTGGGCCCTGTGCCCCACCGGCAAGTCCGACCCGGTCGCGGTCGCCGCCGTGGTGGAGCTGGCGCGGCTGTGCGGCGCCGAGCCCGTCATGCTGGAGGCCCCCGCCCACGACCGCGCGGTCGCCCTGGTCTCCCACGCCCCCCATGTCGCATCGGCCGCCGTGGCCGCCCGCCTGGCCGGCGGCGACGACACCGCGCTGGCCCTGGCCGGGCAGGGCGTGCGCGACGTCACCCGGATCGCCGGGGGCGACCCCCGGCTGTGGCGGGAGATCCTGGCGCACAACGCCGCCCCCGTCGCCGGGGTGCTGGAGGAGATCGCCGCCGACCTCGCCGCCGCCGCCCACGCCCTGCGCTCGGGCACCCGCGAGCACGACCCCGCGGCCGCGGCCGAGGCACCGGAGTGGGACCGCTCGGTGGTGGGCCTGCTGGAGCGCGGCGTGCGCGGGCGCGACCGCATCCCCGGCAAGCACGGCACCCCGCGCACCGCCGACTACGCCGTGGTGCCCGTGGTCATCCCCGACGAGCCCAACGCCCTGGGCCGGCTGTTCGCCGCGGCCGGCGCCGCCGACGTCAACGTCGAGGACGTCCGCATCGACCACTCGCCCGGCCTGCCGCTGGGTGTGGCCCAGCTCTTCGTGGTGCCCGAGGCCGTGGAGCGCCTGGTCGGCGCCCTCAGCGCCGAGGGCTGGTCGGTGCACGCCTGAGCCGCGCCCGGCCCGCCCGGCGGGCGCGGTACTCCGCCGGTGCCGACGCTCCGCGGCGCCTGTAGGCTGAATGGCTGAGATGAGATGGAAGTACACCTCGGAGGAGAGCACCACGTGAGCGCGCAGGGCAGCGCCGGGGGAGTCGTCGTGGCCATCGACGGTCCCTCGGGGTCGGGCAAGTCCAGCACGGCCAAGGGCGTCGCCTCGGCACGCGACCTCTGGTACCTCGACACCGGGGCGATGTACCGGGCCGTCACCTGGTGGATGCTGCGCAACGAGGTCGACACCGCCGACCCCGCCGCCGTCGCGGCCTCCGCCGCGCACCCGGTCATCACCATGGGCACCGACCCCGCCGCGCCCACCGTCCAGGTGGACGGCCGGGACGTCGCCCGTGAGATCCGCACCCCCGAGGTCACCACGCACGTCAGCGCCGTGAGCGCGGTGCCCGAGGTGCGGGAGCGCCTGGTCGCCCTCCAGCGCGACATCATCGCGCGGGCGCGGCGGCAGGCCGGAGGCATCGTCGTCGAGGGGCGCGACATCACCACCGTGGTGGCCCCCGACGCCCCTGTGAAGATCTACCTGACCGCCAGCGCCGAGGCGCGGGCGCACCGGCGCAGCCGCGAGGTCAGCGCCGACGCCGCGGCCACCCAGGCCGACCTGCTGCGCCGCGACCGCCTCGACTCCAGCCGGGCGGCCTCGCCGCTGACCCGGACCGAGGACGCGATCGAACTCGAGACCACCGGCCTGAGCCTGGACGAGGTCATCGCGATCGTCGTCAAGCTGACCGACGAGGCGGTCGCCGGAACCGGATCCTCGGCGGCGGTCTAGCCGGCCGCGCCCGGCACGGCGCGGCTCCACCTTCACACAGCACTGCTCGCGGCGCCCGACCGGGCGCCGCGCCGTTTCCGCTCCGCGGCACGCATCCTGGGCGCGCGGGGCGGCGAAACCGGGAGTACCGCAATGACTGACAGCAGCCGTGCCCGCAGCGGCGGGCCCGACAACGGCGACGGCGACGGCGAGGTCCGGGTCAAGCCGGTGGTGGCCGTGGTGGGCCGCCCCAACGTCGGCAAGTCCTCACTGGTCAACCGCATCATCGGACGGCGCGAGGCGGTCGTCGAGGACGTCCCCGGGGTCACCCGCGACCGGGTCGCCTACGACGCCTCCTGGCAGGGCCGGGAGTTCACCCTGGTCGACACCGGCGGGTGGGAGACCGGCGCCGCCGGACTGGCCGCCATGGTGGCCCGCCAGGCCGAGTACGCCGCGCAGACCGCCGACGTCATCCTGTTCGTGGTCGACGCCACGGTGGGCATCACCGACGCCGACGAGGCGGTCACCCGGGTGCTGCGCGCCACCAACCGGCCCGTGGTCCTGGCCGCCAACAAGGTCGACGGCGGGCTGCAGGAGGCCGACGCCCTGGAGCTGTGGAACCTGGGCGTGGGCGAGCCGTTCCCGGTCAGCGCCCTGCACGGGCGCGGCTCGGGCGACCTGCTCGACGCCGTGATCGCGGCCCTGCCCGAGACCGCCGAGCCCGAGGAGGAGGACGACGACCTGCCGCCGCGCGTGGCGCTGGTGGGCCGGCCCAACGTGGGCAAGTCCAGTCTGCTCAACCGGCTGGCCGGTGAGGACCGGGTGGTGGTCGACTCCGTGGCCGGCACCACCCGCGACGCGGTGGACGAGATCATCGAGCTGGGCGGCCGGCGGTGGACGTTCATCGACACCGCCGGCATCCGGCGCCGCTTCCGCGCCCTGCAGGGCGCCGACTACTACGCCACCGTGCGCACGTCCTCGGCCCTGGAGCGGGCCGAGGTCGCCGTGGTGCTGATGGACGTCAGCGAGCCGCTGGCCGAGCAGGACATCCGCGTGGTGGAGCAGGTGGTCGAGGCGGGCCGGGCGCTGGTGCTGGCCTTCAACAAGTGGGACACCCTCGACGAGGACCGCCGCTACTACCTGGAGAAGGAGATCGACCGCCAGCTCTCGCGGGTGTCGTGGGCGCCGCGGGTGAACATCTCCGCCAAGACCGGCCGGCACATGGAGCGGCTGGTGCCCGCGCTGGACACCAGCCTGGAGGGCTGGAACACCCGCATCCCCACCGGCCGGCTCAACGGCTGGCTGAAGGAGCTGGTCGCGGCCACGCCGCCGCCGGTGCGCGGCGGCAAGCAGCCCAAGATCCTCTTCGCGACCCAGGCCGACGCCCGGCCCCCGCAGTTCGTGCTGTTCACCACGGGGTTCCTGGAGGACAACTACCGCCGCTTCATCGAGCGGCGGCTGCGCGAGGACTTCGGCTTCGAGGGCAGCCCGATCAAGCTGACCATGCGCATCCGCGAGAAGCAGGGCAAGTCCGGCGGCAAGGCGTCGCGCGGCAGCACCCGCCCCGACTGGAACCGCTGACGACCGCCGGGCGGCGCGCGCCCGGACCGGTGGGGACCGGCCCCGGCGGGCCCCACCGGGGGCGGCCGGGGTCAGCCGCTCGGCCGCCCGCGCCCGGCGGGCCCCGCGCCGTCGGTGTCGCGCGCCGACACGGTGGCGCGGGCGCCCGGCAGGGGGCGGTTGGCCGACTCCGCCATGAGGCTCACCGCGACGATCCCGATCACCCCGGCCAGCATCAGCTGCGCGGCCGGGGCGTAGGGGTTGCCGGTGGCGTCGACCAGCGCCTCGGCCACCAGCGGGGTGGTGCCCCCGAACAGCGCCACCGAGACGTTGAACGCGATGGCCAGCGCCCCGTAGCGCACCCGGGTCGGGAAGAACGCCGGGAGCGCCGCCGGCGCCGCGCCGGAGAAGTGCACCAGGGTCAGCGCCAGCAGCAGCATGCCCGCCAGCACCCCGGCGTAGGTGTCGCGCTGCAGCAGCCAGAACGCCGGGAGGGCCAGCACCACCGTGCACACGCTGCCCGACATCAGCACCGGGCGGCGGCCCACGCGGTCGCTGAGCCGGCCCACCAGCGCCACCGTCAGCAGCATCGCCGCCATCGCGGCCAGGGCCATCAGCAGCCCGTGGGTGGGGCTGTAGCCCAGCACCGCGCTGAGGTAGGTCGGCATGTAGGACGTCGTCATGTAGTTGTTGACGTTGAAGACGAGCACCAGTCCGACGCACAGCAGCATCGGGCGCCACTGGCCGACCACGGTCTCCCGGAGCCGGTGCGAGCCGCGCTCCCCGGCCGGGCCCGCGTGGGCGCCGGCTTCGCCGAAGGACTCCGCGGCGGTGAACACCGGGGTCTCCTCCAGCCGCAGCCGCAGGTACAGGCCCACCGCGCCCAGCGGCAGCGCCAGCAGGAACGGGATCCGCCAGCCCCAGGAGTGCAGGTCGGCGGTGTCGAGCACCCCGGTCAGCACGGTGACCAGCAGCGCGCCCGCCATGTAGCCGCTGACGGTGCCGAACTCCAGCCACGAGGCGAAGAACCCGCGCCGCCGGTCGGGCGCGTACTCGGCGATGAAGGTGGTGGCGCCGCCGTACTCGCCGCCGGTGGAGAACCCCTGCACGAGCCGGGCCGCCAGCAGCAGCACGGGGGCGGTGATCCCGATGGCGCCGTAGGAGGGGATCAGGCCGATGGCGAAGGTGCCCACCGCCATCGTGATCATGGTGATGGCCAGGACCCGCTTGCGGCCGATGCGGTCGCCCAGCGGGCCGAAGAACAGGCCGCCCAGCGGGCGCACCAGGAAGGCGGCGGCGAAGGTGGTGAACGTGGCGATGAGCTGCACGGCGGGTGAGGCGGCGGGGTAGAACACCGCGCCGATCACCACGGCCAGGTAGCTGTAGACCCCGAAGTCGTACCACTCGGTGGCGTTGCCCAGCGCGGCGGCGAAGACCGCGCGGCGCGTGGTGCGGTGGTCGGCGACGATGGGGCGGGCGACGGCGGAGCCGCCGGAGGGGGAGCGGCCGGACGCGTGGTCGGTGGCGCCGGCCGGGGTGCCCGGGGCGGTGCCGGCAGGGGCGCCGGAGGGCGAGCCGGAGTCGGCGGGGGAGGCGGTCGGCTGCTCGGCGGGCGTCCCGGAGGGGAAGCCGTGCGGGGCCGCGGGAACGCCCGGCCGTCGGGGATCGGCCCCTTCGGCGCCCGGCTCTGGCGCCTCGTGCCGGTGGCCGCCCCGGCCGGCTGCGTCGGATTCGCCCACGACCGCTCCGTCCTGTGCCGCCGCGCCCGCGCGCGCCGTCGTGCCTTCGCGCTCGCGCGGCCGCGCGGTGGTGGCGGCTCGACCGCCCACCGCAGCCGGTGACCAGCGCGCACTCCCGTGTGCGCCCATGGTGCCACGCACGGTCCCAAACGGGCGTGAGGGCCGCCCGGCGCGTCCTGCGCGGGCGCGGCGGACGGGGGGTGCGGTGGCGCGCAGCCCGGACGAGGGAGGGGGCGCGCGTGCGCGGTCGCCCGATGGACACGCCCGGCGGCGGCCTGTTACCGGGCTTGCGAGAACACCTTAGGAGCGCGGCCGAAACCGGCCGAAATACGGGCGGTCCCGGGCCTGCGCGCAGACCGATGCGTCTGTATCATCTTCCCGGGAAGCCGAGATCGTCCGCTCGATGCCCGTCCGTCCGCTTTGCGGTCGAACGAGCGCCGAGTCGCGGTCCGCACGGTCCGCGTAGCGGTGTCCGGCGGTGCCCGGCGACCGGGCGGCTCCACTGGAGGGGAGGAGCCGCGGGAGGCGCCCGCGCGAGCGGTGCCTCCTTTTCCATGTCCGGCGGCGGCGCCCGGCGCCGCCGCCCCGCGTCCCCGCGACCGGTTGGTCCGAAGCGGGTGGGGTTCGGTGGGCGGCACGGCGGTGTGTCGGGCGCCCCGTGCGGTCCCCGGAGGCCGGGGGCCGCGGGTTCGGCCTCGGGCCGTCCTCCGCTCTGTCCCCCGCCCGATCGGGGTGGGCGTGGGGCCCCTTGCGGTGGCACGAGGGCTCCGCCGCCGCGCCGCCCGCCCGAAACGTCCGGTCTTTGGCAGACTCGGCCGGGACGGCACACCCCGCGGCGCGCCCGACGGCGCGCCCCGCGCCGCGCGGCGGCGACCGCAGCGAGAGGAGCGGCCATGCCCGACTACGGACAGGACCTGCGCTTCGGCGTCTTCCCTGCGCCCGACGCCGACCGCCTGACCCAGACCCTGGAGTTGGCGCAGCTCGCCGACCGCGCCGGCCTCGACCTGATCGGTGTCCAGGACCACCCCTACCAGCGCCGCCATCTCGACACCTGGGCGCTGATGGCCACCCTGCTGGCGCGCACCGAGCGCGTCCGCGTCTTCCCCGACGTCGCCAACCTCCCGCTGCGCCCGCCCGCCGTCCTGGCCAAGGCGGCCGCCAGCCTGGACCTGCTCTCCGGCGGCCGGTTCGAACTCGGTCTGGGCGCCGGAGGCTTCTGGACCGCCGTCGACGCCATGGGCGGCCCCGCCCGAACCCCCGGCGAGGCCGCCGCCGCACTGCGCGAGGCCGTCGACGTCGTCCGGCTGATGTGGTCGGGCGAGCGGTCGGTGCGCTACGACGGCCGCCACTACCGGCTCGCCGGGGTCAAGCCCGGCCCCGCACCCGCCCACCCCATCGGCGTCTGGCTGGGCGTCTACGGACCGCGCCTGCTGGAGTTCACCGGCCGCGCCGCCGACGGCTGGGTGCCCTCCAGTGCCTACGTCCCCCCGGAGCGCCTGGGCGAGATGAGCGACCGCATCGACACCGCGGCCCGCGAGGCCGGGCGCGATCCCGCCGCCGTACGCCGCGTCTACAACGTGATAGGGGAGATCACCGCCTCCGGCGGCGGCCCCGGCTCGTTCCTCCACGGCCCGCCCGAGCGCTGGATCGACGAGTTGACCGCCCTCGCCCTCGACCACGGTATGGACACCTTCGTGTTCGCGCCCCCCGGAGACGACCCCGCCCAGGTGGAGGTCTTCGCCGCCGAGGTCGCCCCCGCCGTGCGGGACGGCGTCGCCCGCCATCGCGGCTCCGCATCGGGGTAGCGGGCACCCGGACGCCCCGCCGGCGGCCCCGCGCCCGCCCGGCACCCGGGACACCCGGCACACTGAGCACACCACCCACCAGCGCAGGAGGAACCATGGACGTGGCGGTCAGCGACGCGCCCGAGCGCAAGCGCTACGAGGCCCGCACCGGCGACGAGGTCGCCGGGTTCGCCGAGTACATGCTCACCGACGAGATGATCGTCTTCACCCACACCGAGGTCGATCCCGCCTACGAGGGCAAGGGCGTCGGCGGCGCGCTGGTGCGCGGCGCGCTCGACCACGTCCGCGGCAGCGGCCGGTCGGTGCTGCCGCTCTGCCCGTTCGTGAAGGGCTGGATCCAGCGCCACCCCGACTACGCCGACATGGTCTACAAGGGCAGGCCCAGCCGCGTCTCCGACTGACGCGCGCGGCGGCGGCACCCCCGAACAGCGCGCACACCGCGCAATCGGGGGGTGCCGCGCGGCACCCGGAAGGGCGGTGGCAGGATCACCGCCATGACCATCGCAACCGAGCGGGCCGCCGTGCTCGCATTGCACTGGCAGGTGAACGTCATCCGGCCCGAGGGGTTCTTCGGCGGCATGCTGAGCGAGCCCGTGCGGCACAGCGGGGTGGTCGGCCGCGCCGTCGGCTTCCACGCCCGCGCCCGCGCCGCCGGCCTCCCGATCGTGTTCACCCGCTTCGTGATCCCCGAGGGCGAGGGCGCCCTGGTCCGCAACACCGCCTTCATGGCGGCGGTGGGCGACGCCCAGGAGAGCTTCCGCCCCGACGCCCCCGGCAGCCTGCTGATCCCCGAGATGGCCGCTCTGGAGGAGCGCGACGTCGTCGCCGACGGCCAGCGGCTCTCCGGCCTGGCCGCCACCGACCTGCCCGACCGCCTCGCGGCCATGGGGGTCGACACACTCCTGGTGACCGGTGTCGCCACCAACCTCACCGTCGAGCAGACCGCGCGCAACGGCACCGACCTCGGCTTCACCGTGCACGTGATCGCCGACTGCACCGCCGCCGCCGACCCCGATGTGCACGCCGCGTCCCTGGCCAACCTCGACCTGACCACGGCCGGGTGCCTGACGGCCGAGGAGGCGCTGGCCCGGGTGACCGGCTGAGGTTCCCCGCGCCCGGCCCAAGCGATCCGCAACCGGGTTGCAAGCGGACCGCCCCTACCATGGGCCGGTAAGCGAACACGGACGGTAGCGGCGCCTGGTCCGGCCGGTCGGCTCGGGGGGCCGACCCCGGCGCCGCGCCGGCCGTGCCACGGGAGGAACCATGCTGCGCATCCACTTCGACCCCGCGCGCCCCGAACCCGTCCACAGCGCGGCGCGGCCGGACGCCATGTGGGAGGTCCTGCTCAGCCTGCACACCCTGCAGGACCCCTTCGCCGACCCCGGACACGACCGCTGGCGGGCGCGGGTGCGGCGCGACATGACCGAGCCGATGCGCCGGCTGGCCGCCCTCGCGCCGCCCGAGGGCTACTCGCCCGACTTCCTCACCCCGCTGGGCGCGGGCACCGGCCACCCCGCCGGAACCGAGGGCCCCGGCGGCCTCGACGCCGGGCTGGCCGCGCTGCGCGCCACGCCCCCCGACCGCTTCCGCCGCGACCTCCACCTGCTGGCCCGCCAGGACGACCCCGAGCGCGGCGCCACCGCGCGAGGGCTGCTGCGCGAGGGGCCCGCCGCGCTGGGGCCGCTGGCCGAGGCCGTGCGCGCCTACTTCGACCTCGCCCTGGCCGCCGAGTGGGACGCCCGCACGGCGCTGATCGCCGAGAACCTGGCCCCGACACCCCGCCGTCCGGCGCCGGGCCGCCCGGCGGCCGCGTCCGCGCCGCCTTCGGACGCCGGGGTCCGCGCCGTGCCGGGCACGCGGTCCGCGCCGCGGGCCGGCGGGCGCGCGGGAGTCCGCACCGGGCGGGTCCGCACGCCCGGCCGCGTGCCCGCGGCGCGGGTGGCGGCGGCGCCGGCGGGTGCGGCGGGGGAGAGGGGCGTGCGCGGCGCGGTCGGGACGACCGCGGCGGCCGTGGGCACGGGCACCGGCGCCCTCGGGGCGGGCCGGGCGGCCCAGCCCGCCGGAGGGGACACGGGCGGGCCGGTGCCGCTGCCCGCGCCCCTGCGCCGCTCGGCGCGGTGGCGGGGCCCGATCCTGGAGATCCCCTACCCGCTGCACCGCGACCTCCGGCTCGGCGGGCGCCCGCTGCACCTGGTGCCGTCGTACTTCTGCCGGCGCTATCCCATCGCCCTGCGCGACCCGCTCCAGGCGGTCGTGGTGGTCTACCCGGCCGTGCACACCGCGCTGGTCCCCCTGCGCACGTCGCTGGAGCCGCAGCGGCGGGCCGCCCTGGAGAAGCTGCTGGGCCGCACCCGGGCGGCGGTCTTCGAGGCCCTGGCCGAGGGCTGCACCACCACCGAGCTGTCGCAGCGCCTGGAGATCTCGCCCGCCTCGGCCAGTGAGCACACCACCGTGCTGCGCGGTTCGGGGCTGGTGGCCAGCCACCGCGAACGCAACACCGTGTGCCACCGCGTCACCGAACTCGGCTTCCGCCTGCTGCACGGCCACCGCTGACGTCCTGTGGGCCGGCCGCAGCGCAGGGCGGGCCGGACCGAAGGAGTCCGGAAGCAGGCCGAAACGGCCTCCCGGCCCGCAGCGGCATTGGCGGGGATCGGTGCTCGGGCGGGGGATGAGGTCGTTACGGGGCGCCGAGGGCGGCCGGTGGCCGGGCGGGCGGGTGTCGGGGCTTGGAGTGCGTGGCGCCGGCCGGACAGCGGTGGGCCGACAACGAGGCGGGACGGCGCGTGTGCCGAGATGGCCCGGTTGAGTAGCCTGGCGGGCGTTTTTTCACTTTTGCGGTTATCCAGCACGCTTGTTTGTTACTCCGGCTGGATTTTCCGGTCTGTACAGAGGTGCGGCGGGGGCGTTTCGCTGCCGCTGGTCTCAGTATGTGAGACGTGGGTAAATATCGTGTCTGGTTTCGCGAATTATGTCGGATTGTTTGGCCGCCAATCTCGCATTACCGGTCGGTGCGCGTGCTGAGAAGGCGAGATCACCGGTCGGTGGCTTGTATTCGTCTCAACATGTGAGACGTGGTGGGCGGTGGTGCGCTTTCCAGCCGCATCGGCGCCCCGGACACGGCGAACGGAGCGAGGCCGTCGCGCGTAGCCGCGTCCTTCCGGCGCGCCGCGATGCGAGGGCGCGGGGCGCCGGGGCCGAATGCCAGTGCCTCCAGGCCCGGTGGCCGCGTATCCGGGCCCCGGTCACCGTCGCCGCCCCGTCGGCGCCTTGTTACGGCATTGGGGGCGGCGTCGTGCGCCTGGCCCGGCGCCCGCTGTCCTCGCCGCTGCTGAGAGGGGGCCTTGGGTGCGCCGTCCGCCCCGCCCGGCCCTCCGCCACCGCTCTCCCCGCGGTCCGAGGTGAGCGCCGGCGTACCGGTGGCCGCCTGCCGGCCCCGGAGCCCCCGGCCGCCGCCTTCATGCCTCCGCAACTGACTCCGCCGGCTCCGTTCCCCCGCCGGCGCCGTTGCCCGTTCGGACGCGGCTGCTCACCTCACGTCACCGGCCTCGCCGCCGCCTCGGCCAGGCCGACCAGTGTGCTCAGCGCCGCCAGGCGGGTACGGCCGGGGCCGTGGGCGGTGGGCAGCGCCCCGGGTGCCAGCAGGACCCGGCAGCCGGCGCGCTCGGCCGCCTCCGCGCCGCTGGGGGAGTCCTCCACCGCCCAGCAGTCGCCGGGCGCCACTCCCAGCAGTTCGGCGCCGAGCAGGTAGGGCAGGGGGTCGGGCTTGCGCCGCTCGACGTCCTCGGCGGTGACCACGGCGTCGAACTCCGCGCCCGCGAGCGCCTCCAGCACGACCTCGGTGACCTTGCGGGGCGAGGAGGTCACCAGCGCCGTGGCCGCCCCCGCCGCGCGCACGCCGCGCACCGCCTCCACCGCGCCCTCCAGCACGGGCACCGAGTCCCGCAGGACGCCGGTGACACGGTCCACGATCCGCTCGTGGAGCGCGTCCAGTCGCGCGCCGGTCACCGCGACACCGGTGTACTCGGCCAGCATCCGCATGGTGGTGCGGTCGTCGGTACCGGTCATCGCGTCGCGGACGGCCTGGTCCAGGGGGCGGCCGAGTTCGGCGGCGACCTCGTCGAGCGCGACGCCCCACAGCGGCTCGGTGTCCACCAGCGTGCCGTCCATGTCCCACAGGACCGCGCGCGGCGCCACCGCCGCCTCCGTGCTTCCGGCCCTCTCGGCCGCGTCGGCCTCGGCCGCCCCGCGGGCCTCCGGCGTCACCGCCATGCCTCTCCCATCATCCGGCCTTTGGCGGCGCCGTGCGGTCCGCCGCCCAGCAGGATACGGCGCGGCCGATACGCGCGACCGGGCGGGATGGGCCGGGGAAGCGGCGGGCGCGGCCGGGTTCAGGTCAATGAATACTCCGAAAAAACCGGAACAAAGAGAAAGACGGCCTTGTTTGATTTTTGCGTTGGATTTCCTATAGTGGTCCCCACCGACGCGAATCCAGCAGCGCCGATTGAGTAGATCTGAGGTACCGCCATGTCTCGGAAGGTTGAAGTCCTGCTTGTCGATGACTTGGACGGCGGCACTGCCGAGGAGACCGTCGAGTTCGGCCTCGACGGCAGGAGCTACCAGATCGATCTCAGTTCCGCCAACGCGAAAAAGCTGCGCGAGACCCTGTCGCCGTATTTGGACAGCGCCCGCAAGACCTCCCAGGGCAGCCGCCCCGGTCGGCCGCGGCGCAAAACCGCCGACAGCGGCCAGCGCGCCGCCGAGATCCGGTCCTGGGCCAAGCAGGCCGGCAAGCGGATTAACGACCGCGGGCGCATTCCCGCGGACATCGTGGCGGAATATGAGGCCGCTCACTGAGCGCGGGTCCGCCGCGACTCAGACCGACAGAACCCGACCCAATGGAGGCGGGCCCCCGGGCCCGCCTCCATTGGGGTTTCACTGCGTCTTTCGCGCGATTCCGGCCATCCCGAGCTGTTCTCCGGGGGTGAGCCGGCCGGGGTCCACGGGGCCGTCGGGCCGCCACAGCGCGGTGTAGACCACTCCGGGCTCGACGAGTTCGAAATCACCGAAGTGGCGGGCGATCTCCTCGGGCGTGCGCGCCCAGCCCTCCTCCAGGCTCTCCCGCGTGATCCGGGCCAGCTCCTGCTGGGCGGGCAGGCCGGTGTCCACCAGCGAGGTCATGAACAGGTAGCTGCCCGGCGCCAGGCGCTCGCGGTAGGTGCCCACCACCTCGTCCACCACGTCGGGGGAGAGGTAGTGCAGCATGCCCACCAGCATCAGCGCCATCGGCCGGTCGAGGTCCAGCAGGCGGCGCGCCTCGGGGTGGTCCAGCACCTTCTCGGGCTCGCGGACGTCGGCGGTGAACACCCCCGTGTTGGCGTTCTCGGCCAGGATCGCCTGGCCGTGCACGGTCACCAGCGGGTCGATGTCCACGTAGACCACGCGGGCGTCGGGGTTGACGCCCTGGGCGACCTCGTGGGTGTTCTGCACGGTGGGCAGCCCGCTGCCCAGGTCGAGGAACTGGTCGATCCCGGCCTCGGCGGCCAGGTGGCGCACGCCGCGCACCAGCACCCTGCGGTTCTCCCACGCGGAGTCCTTGAGCCCGGGGATGTGCTGGGCGGCGTACTCGGCCAGGGCGCGGTCGGCCGCGTAGTTGTCCTTGCCCCCCAGGAGCGCGTCGTAGGCGCGGGCGATGGTCGGCCTGCTGAAGTCCATGCTCGGGGGCGGCCACGCGCTTCCGGCCGCCGCGGCGCGTTCGTCGGACATGGGGGGTCCTTCACCGTTCGGGGGGTGTGGGGTGGTGCGGAACATCGTAGGGCCTTCGCGGCTCCGGCGCGCACGGCCGCGCCGTCCGCGCCTCCGGCCCCGCCGACCCGCCCGCGACCCCCGCCCGCCGCGCGGGCGCCGGGTCAGGCGTCGTAGTCGACCGCCACGTCCTGGCTGCGCGGGTAGGACTGGCAGGTGAGCACGAACCCCTTCTCGACCTCGGCGGGCTCCAGCGCGTAGTTGCGGCGCATGTCGACCTCGCCGGCGGTCACCCGCGCCCGGCAGGTGCCGCACACCCCGCCCCGGCACGCGAACGGCAGGTCGGCCCGCACCGCCTGGGCGGCCGACAGCAGGGTGCGGTCGGGCGGCAGCGGCGCGGTGGTGGAACGCCCGTCCAGCAGCGCGGTGAGGCGGCCGGCGGTGCCCGGCGCGTCCTCGGCCGCGCGGCGCGGAGGCGGGGGCGGCTCGTCCACGTAGAACAGTTCGAAGTGCACCCGCTCGGGGGGAACGCCGGCCTCGGCCAGGACCGCGCGGGCGCCCTCGATGAGCGGCAGGGGCCCGCACAGCCACACGTGGTCCGTCGCCGCGAGCGGCACCAGCGCGGCCAGCAGCCGGCGCAGGCGGTCGGGGTCCAGCCGCCCCGAGAGCAGTTCGGCCTCGCGCGGCTCGCGGGAGAGCACGTGCACCAGGTGGAACCGGTCGCGGTGGCGGTCCTTGAGGTCGGCCAGCTCCTCGGCGAACATCACCGTGGCGCTGGTGCGGTTGGCGTAGACGAGCGTGGCCCGGGACCGGGGGTCGGCCAGCACCGACGCCGCGATGGACAGCACCGGCGTGATCCCCGAACCCGCGGCGATGAGCAGGTGGTTGCCCGGGGCCGCGGGGTCGGCGCGGAACGCGCCCGAGGGCGGGGCGGCCTCCACCGTGTCGCCGGGCGCGGCCTCGCGCACCAGCCACGAGGAGAACAGGCCGCCGGGCACCTCGCGCACGCCGATGCGCAGCGGGCCGCCCGCCGGCGCGCACACGGAGTAGGTCCGCCGGTGCTCCACCCCGCCGACCCGGCGGCGCAGGGTGACCGACTGGCCCGGCGCGAACGCGAACTCCCCGGCCAGCTCGGCGGGGACGTCGAAGGTCACGGCGGCGGCGTCGGGGCACAGCCGCTCGACGGCGGCCACCCGCAGGGGGTGGAAGACGGGTGCGCGGCGCCGCGCACCGGACACGACGGCGCTCACGTCAGATCTCCTTCACGTGCTCGAACGGCTCGCCGCAGGCGGCGCAGCGGTACAGCGCCCTGCAGGCGGTCGCGCCGAACTCCGAGGTCAGCTCCGCGCCCCGGGCACCGCACCGGGGGCAGCGCAGGGCGCGGCGGCGCGGCACCAGCGACAGCGGCACCGGGCCGCCGTGGCGGGGAGCCGGGCCCGGCGGGGAGATCCCGTGCTCGGCCAGCCGGCGCCGGCCCCGCTCGGTGATCCAGTCGGAGGTCCAGGGCGGGTGCAGGGCGGTGCGCACCCGCACCTCGGTGAACCCGGCGGCCTTCAGCGCCCGCACCACGTCGGCCCGCATGGCCGCCATCGCCGGGCAGCCGGAGTAGGTGGGGGTCAGCGCGACGTCCACCCCGCCCTCGGCGTCGGCGGCGACCTCGCGCAGCACGCCCAGGTCGGCCAGCGTCAGCATGGGCAGCTCGGGATCGGTGACGGCCGCCGCCGCGCGGCGGGCGCGGGCCGTGGCCGCCGCCTCGGGGCCCCGCGCCGCGCTCACCACGACCCCAGGGGGTGCGCGCGGGCGACCGACTGCATCTCGGCCAGCAGCCGGCCCAGCTCCTCGGTGTGCACGCCGTCGCGGCCGGCCCGCCCGCCGACCCGGGCCAGGCCGGGGACCTCGGGCGGGGCCAGGCCGGCGGCCGCCCACACCTCCTCCAGCACCGCCGCGCAGGGCGCGCGCAGGTCCGCGGGGTCCGGGCCGATGCCGGCGCGGGCCATGCGGCGCTCCACCGGGTGGGCGGTGAAAAGTTCGTCGCGGTAGGGCCACACCGCCTCCAGGGCGGCGCCCACGCGGCGGCGGGACTCCTCGGTGCCCTGGGCCAGCACCACCGTCCAGCGGGCCGCGTGGTCGCGGTGGTAGGCGACCTCCTTGACGCCCTTGGCGGCCACCGCCGCCAGGACGGGGTCGCGGGAGCCGCGCAGCCGCTCCAGCAGGGCCAGCCGCCACACCGAGAACAGCAGCAGCCGCACGGTGGAGCGGGCGAAGTCGCCGTTGGCGGTCTCGACCAGCCGGACGTTGCGAAACCCCGGCTCGTCGCGGAAGAACGCCAGCGCGTCCTCGGGCGGGGCGGGCGACCCGGGCGGCAGCACCGGGACCGCGCCGGGGTCGGCCTGGGCGGCGCGCGCCAGCAGCGGGCGCGCCTGGCCCAGGAGGTCCAGTGCGATGTTGGCCAGGGCGACGTCCTCCTCAAGCTCGGGCGCGCGGCTGCACCACTCGGCAAGGCGCTGGGCCAGAACGAGGGCGTCGTCGCCCAGCATCAGGCAGTAGGCGGCCAGGTCGGCGCGGTCCACGCCCTCGGGCACGGCGGTGTCCACCCCGGCCAGCGGGTCGTCGAACCCGGTGCCGAAGGCCCAGTGGGACGCGTCGGTGTCGCCGAGCAGCCCGGCGTAGACCGACTCCTGGTCCCCGGTGGCGTCGTGCGGCGTCATCGGCGGCTCACCCGGCTCACATGTGGGGGACGTCGGCGGGGATGGTGTAGAAGGTCGGGTGCCGGTAGACCTTGTCGCCGGCGGGCGCGAACAGGGGGTCCTTCTCCTCGGGGCTGGAGGCGGTGATCAACGCTGAGCGCACCACCCAGATGCTGACCCCCTCGTTGCGCCGGGTGTAGACGTCGCGGGCGTTGCGCAGCGCCATGGTGTCGTCGGCGGCGTGCAGCGAGCCCACGTGCACGTGGTTGAGGCCGCGCTTGCCGCGCACGAACACCTCGTACAGCGGCCAGTCTCCGGCCGTGGGGGACTCGCGGGGCTCGCGGGGGTCCGGGGTCACGGCGCCTCCTCCGCGGCGGTGCGGGCGGCGTAGGCCGCGGCGGCCTCGCGCACCCAGGCGCCGTCCTCGTGTGCGCGGCGGCGGTGCGCCAGCCGCTGGGCGTTGCAGGGGCCGTCGCCGCCGATGACCGCGCGCAGTTCGGCCCAGTCGGGTTCGCCGAAGTCGTAGGACCCGCGCTCGGGGTTCCAGGCGAGGTCGGGGTCGGGCAGCGTGACCCCCAGCGCCTCGGCCTGGGGCACGGTCATGTCCACGAAGCGCTGCCGCAGCTCGTCGTTGGTGTGGCGCTTGATGCCCCAGGCCATCGACCGGGCGGTGTTGGGGGAGTCGGAGTCGGGCGGGCCGAACATCATCAGCGAGGGCCACCAGAACCGGTTCACGGAGTCCTGGACCATGGCGCGCTGGGCGTCGGTGCCGCGCATCATCGTCATCAGCAGTTCGTAGCCCTGGCGCTGGTGGAAGGACTCCTCCTTGCAGATGCGGATCATGGCGCGGCTGTAGGGGCCGTAGGAGCTGCGGCACAGCGGCACCTGGTTGCAGATGGCGGCGCCGTCGACCAGCCAGCCGATGGTGCCGACGTCGGCGTAGCTGAGCGTGGGGTAGTTGAAGATCGAGGAGTACTTCTGCGCCCCGGTGATCAGCCGCCGGGTGAGGTCGGCGCGGTCGGCGCCCAGGGTCTCGGCCGCCGAGTACAGGTACAGCCCGTGCCCGGCCTCGTCCTGGACCTTGGCCAGCAGGATGGCCTTGCGCCGCAGCGAGGGCGCGCGCGAGATCCAGTTGCCCTCGGGCTGCATGCCGATGATCTCGGAGTGGGCGTGCTGGGCGATCTGGCGGATCAGCGTGCGGCGGTAGCCCTCGGGCATCCAGTCGCGCGGCTCGATCCGCTCCTGGGCGGCGATCACCGCCTCGAAGTCCGCGTTCAGCTCCGCCTCGTCGGGTGCGGCCGGTGCCGTCATGGCCCCTCCCGGGATCGCGCCGGATCATTTACTGACCGATCGGTCTGTAATAGTGTGCACGATGCGGGGCCGGGGGCGCAATGAAGGGCGCCGGCAGGGGCGCATCGGGCTTGAGCGAGAGGACTGCGGCCGTGGGCGCACTACTGGAGAGCTACGCGCAGGGCACCTGGTTCCGCGCGGCCGACGAGGGCCGGCCGCTCACCGACGCCGCCACCGGCGAGACCGTGGCGCGGCTGTCCGGCACCGGCCTGGACGTGGCCGGAATGGTGGAGTACGCCCGCCGCGTGGGCGGTCCCGCCCTGCGGGGGCTCACCTTCCACGAGCGCGCCGCCATCCTCAAGAGCCTGGCCAAGCACCTCACCGGGTTCACCGAGGAGTTCCACGCGCTGTCCCACCGCACCGGCGCCACCGCGCGCGACAACGCCTTCGACGTCGACGGCGGGCTGGGCACCCTGTTCAGCTACGCGAGCCGGGGCGTGCGCGAACTGCCCGACGACACCGTCTACCTCGACGGCCGCACCGAGCGGCTCGGCCGCGGGGGCACGTTCGCCGGCCAGCACGTCTACACCTCACGGCCCGGGGTCGCCGTGCAGATCAACGCCTTCAACTTCCCGGTGTGGGGCATGCTGGAGAAGTTCGCGCCGGCCTTCCTCGCCGGGCTGCCCACCGTCGTCAAGCCGGCCGCGCCCACCGCCTACCTCACCGAGCGCGTCGTGCGGCGCGTCGTGGAGTCGGGCCTGCTGCCCGAGGGGGCGCTGCAGTTGCTGGCCGGCGGTCCCGAAGGGCTGCTGGACCACCTCGGCCCCCAGGACACCGTCGCCTTCACCGGCTCGGCCGCCACCGGCGCGCTGCTGCGCGCCCACCGCGCCGTGGTGGCGGGCGGGGTGCGGCTCCAGGTCGAGGCCGACTCCCTCAACTGCTCGGTGCTGGGGCCCGACGTCGCGCCCGAGGACCCCGAGTTCGCGCTCTACGTCGACCAGTTGGTCACCGAGATGACCGTCAAGGCCGGGCAGAAGTGCACCGCCATCCGCCGCGCCCTGGTGCCCGAGCACCGCGTCGAGGACGTCGTGGCGGCGGTGGCCGAGCGGCTGGCCGCCGTGGTGGTGGGCGACCCCGCCGACCCCGGCGTCGACATGGGGCCCCTGGCCGGGCAGGACCAGCGCACCGAGGTCCGCGCGGCCCTGGCCGCCCTGCGCGCCGGCGCCGACACCGCCTTCGGCGACCCCGACCGCGGCGCGCTCCACGGCGCCGACCGCGAGCGCGGCGCGTTCGTGTCACCCGTCCTGCTGCGCGCCCGCACCGGCGCCGCCGAGCCCCACGACGTCGAGGCGTTCGGCCCCGTCAGCACGGTGATCGGCTACCGCACCGTCGAGGACGCCGTCGCCCTGGCGGCGCGCGGGCGCGGCAGCCTGGTGGGGTCGGTCGTCACCCGCGACCCCGCCGTGGCCCGCGCGGTGGTGCTGGGGTGCGCGCCCTGGCACGGCCGCATCCTGGTGCTGGACCGCGACTGCGCCGAGGAGTCCACCGGCCACGGCTCCCCGCTGCCCGTCCTGGTCCACGGCGGCCCGGGCCGCGCCGGCGGCGGCGAGGAGCTGGGCGGGGTGCGCGGGGTGCTGCACCACATGCAGCGCACCGCTGTGCAGGGCTCGCCCGACATGCTCACCGCCGTCACCGGCCGCTGGACCACGGGCGCGCACCGCCGCGCCACCGGCGAGCACCCCTTCCGCAAGAGCCTGGCGCGGCTGCGGATCGGCGACACCGTCTCCTCGGCGCCGCGCACGGTCACCCTGGACGACATCGCCCACTTCGCGGAGTTCACCGGCGACACCTTCTACGCCCACACCGACCCCGAGGCCGCGGCGGCCAACCCCCTCTTCGGCGGGATCGTCGCCCACGGCTACCTCGTGGTGTCGCTCGCCGCCGGGCTGTTCGTGGACCCCGCGCCGGGGCCGGTTCTGGCCAACTACGGCGTTGACAACCTCCGCTTCCGCACCCCGGTCAAGGCGGGCGACAGCATCGCGGTCGAGCTCACCGCCAAGGAGATCACCCCGCGCGCCGGAGCCGACTACGGCGAGGTGCGCTGGGACGCGGTCGTGCGCAACGGTGACGGAGAGACCGTGGCGACCTACGATGTGCTCACGCTCGTCGCCAAGGAGGACCCGGCCGGGTGAGCGCCCCCGCGCCCCGCCCGCTCCCCGGGGCGCCGGGCCGCGCCTCCGACGTGAAGACCCGGTGAACTCCGCCGGTCCGAACACCCGCGGGCATGGACACCGGCGCCGCGGGGGCCGACCATGAGGTCCCTCCGGACCGCACCCCACGGCCGGGCGCGAGACCCCCACAGCCGAACAGGAGCGCAGAGACCCCCGATGCCGGTGAAGACGAGGGCCGGTGCGGCCGACCGGACCGGACCGCGCATCCGGTGGTGGCTCGTGGGCGTGCTTGCCGCGGTGGGGGCGTGCGCCGGCGCGCTGGCCGTGGTGGGCGACTTCCTGCCCCAGGCGCCCCTGCTCCTGGTGGCGGCCGCCGGCGCCTTCTCCGGCGTCCTGGGCACGGTCAACGAGCTGATCCGCACGCGGATGCTGGACCCCCGGCCGATCCGCCGCCGGCCGCGCCGGGGCCCGCGGCCCCCGAGCGCCTGGCCGAGCGCGACGACATGTCCTACGCCAGCCCTTACTTCGCCGGGCGCGCCGACGTCATCGCGGCCGTCGAACGGGACGTCGAGGAGCACTTCGCGGGCGTACCGGGCCGCAACTCCACCGACCCGCTGATCATCGCCGTCACCGGAGGGCGGGGCCTGGGCAAGAGCGAACTGGCGCTGCACCTCGTCCAGCGCCTGGAGCACCGCTTCGCCGACGGCTGGCTGGCCAAGGTCCTCAACGGCGGCCCCGAACCGCCCGTCGAGGCCGGCCGGCACCCCGGCCACCGCGAGCAGCCCTTCGCGCCGCCCCGCCGCAGGCCCCGCCACCCCGAGAAGGTGCTGGCCGAGATGCTGCGCCTGGTCGACGAGCCCCCGCAGCGCGACGACCTCGGCGTCAAGGCGCTGAGCGCGGCGTGGAAGGCCGCCACCCGCAGGCGCGGCCTGCTCGTCGTGCTCGACGACGCCAGGGACTTCGAGCAGATCAGGCCGCTGCTGCCGGAGGGCCCGCGCAACGCCGTGCTGATCACCAGCAGCGACGCCCTGGCCGACGCGGCCCGGCACGGCGCCCGGCACTACCGCCACTACCCGCTGGGCCCGCTCACGCCCGAGGAGGGGGCCGAGCTGCTGCGGCGGATCGCCGGCGAGCGCGCGGCCGACTTCGCGCCGGAGGCGCTGCGCGAGATCGCCGAGCAGTGCCAGGGCCACCCGCTGTCCATCTCCTTCTGCGGCACGCGGCTGCGCGACCGCGGCGGCTGGCGGCCCGAGCAGCTCCTGGCCGAACTGCGCAGCGACCGCAACACCGTGCTTCTGGGACCGGCCGGGGTCACCGCGGCCTTCGCCGAGGCGTTCGCCGAGTGCACGGCCGCCGAGCGGCTGCTGCTCAGCCGGTTCGCCCGGGTCGGACTCGGCAGCTACACCCCGTGGTCGGCGGCCGCGCTGCTGGGGGTGGGCACCCGCGACGCCCGGACGCTGCTGGACGGGCTGTGCGACCGCTACCTCCTCAAGCGGCTGAACGAGGAGGCCGACGGCCGGTTCCGCTACGCCCTCGACGCCGACGTCCGCACCATCCTCCAGGGCAACGACGCGCGTGCGCTGGGCGTGCCGCGTCCGGAGCTGCTGCGCTGGTCGGCGCGCTCCCTGACCCGCTCCGTCGACCGGCTCCTGGCGGGCTATGTGTGGCTGGCCCAGGAGGCGGCGCGCACCCGCGCCCCGCAGGAGTGGGGCTTCACCGAGCCCGACGTGCCCTCGGCGCCCCCCGACCCCGGCCTGGACCTGCGGGTGCCCGAGCGCCCCGACACCTGGTTCGAGTCCGAGCGGCACAACCTGCGGGCCTGCCTGACCCTCGCCGAGAGCCGCGGCGCCACCGCCGCGGCCTGGCGGCTGGCCCGCGCCATCGCCGCGCTGTGCCGGGCCGGGCGGGTCTACTGGCAGGACTGGGGCGAGGCCCTGGACCGCTGCTCCGCCCACGCCCTCGCCCTGGGCGACCGGCTGGCCCACGGGATCTCGCTGCTGGACCGGGCGGAGTTCGCCGGCAGCCAGGGCCGCCACACCGACGCCGTCGGCCTCGCGCGGCGGGCGCGCGACGAGTTCGCCGGCGGCGACGTGCGCTGGCAGGCCCGCGCCGCCCGCGCCATCGGCGTCAACCTCTACCGGCGCGGCGACCGCGACGAGGGAGAGAGCGAACTGGTGTGGGCCGCTCGGGTGTTCGGCGAGCGCCGCGAGGGCCGCTGGCACGCCCGCACCCTGTGCAACCTGGGCGAGCTGTACCGGTTCCGCGGCGACTTCGAGCGCGCGCAGGAGCACCTCGTCGCCGCCCGCGCGGAGGCGGCGGCCCACGGCGACACCGACCAGGCGGCCAACGCCGGGCTGCTGCTGGGCGAGGTCCTGGGGCACCTGGGGCAGGACCTGCGGGCCTGGCTCATCCTGCGCGACGTCCTGGACACCCTGGAGGCCACCGGCGGCGCCGACTGGTACCGCGCCCGGTGCCTGCGCACCATGGGCCGCCTGGACCCGATCCGGCTGCGCGACCAGTACGACGCGTGCGACCTGCTGCTGGACCCCGGCGCCGAGCAGGCGCGCCGGGCCGGTTGGGAGCGCTACTTCAGCGGCAGCACGCTGGAGAAGCCGGTGTCCGAGCGGCGCCGGGCCGAGCTGGAGCGGGCCTGGAGCCGGGGCCTGCACGCGGCCGCGGAGCGCGCCCTCGGCACGGAGAACTGGCCCGTCTACGTCCGCGTCGTCGGCGGGCGGCCCCGGTGGTCCGCCGGAGCGGCCGCCCGCCGCCTCGCGGCGGACCGGGCCGAGTGGAGCCACGAGGCCGCCGTCGCCCGCGTCGAGGAGGCCGACGACCTGCTGCGCCGGGCGGGCGACGCCTGGGGCAGCCACCGCACCCGGCTCATCCTGGGCGAGCTGCTGATGCGGACCGACCCGGACCGGGGCCGGGAGGTCATGGAGGCGGCGGCCGAGGGGTTCGCCGCCCTGGAGGACTGGTGGTGGCACGCGCGGGCGCTGCGCCACACCGCACAGGAGCTGTTCAACGCCCGGCGCGCCGCCGAGGCGCGGGACAAGGCCGAGCGCGCCAAGGCGGGCTACGAGCGGCTGAGCAACCTGTCGGGCCTGCTGCGCACCCAGGTCCTGCTGGGCAAGATCCTGGGCCAGGCCGGGGACTACCGCGGGGCCAGGGCCGAACTGGACCTCGCCCTGGAACGCGCCCGGGAGGGCCACGCCAAGAAGATCGTCCACCGCGCCCTGCTCGACGAGGTGTACCACGTCCGCAGCACCATCATCGGCGACGACCCCCGCCGCCGGCTGCGGCCTTTCGGGGGCGAGGAGGCCTAGGCCGGGACCGGGCCCCCGCGGCGCGGGGCGCCTCCGCCGCGGGCGGCGCGCCCCGCGCGGATCACCGGGGGCGTCACGTCGGCAGGCTGGGGTCGGAGAACCGCAGCAGCGCCCCGACACCGCCCTCCAGGCGCACCTTGTCCTCGGGCACGAACACCAGCTCGGCGTTGGTCTGGGCGGCGGCGCGGACCAGGACGGGCGCCGCGTCCTCCTCCAGGGCCTCCTCGGCGCCGAGGTCGAGCAGCTCCCGCTCGGTCAGCGCGATCCGCGCGCCCTCGGGGTCGCTCCACAGCCGCTCGCCGCGCAAATCGGCGCCGGCCGACCACAGCAGCGTGTCGACCTGGCCGCGCTGCAGCGTGGCCACGACCGCCTCCAGGCCCTCGGTGACGCGGTCGGCGGTGCCGCGGCCCTCCAGGAAGCCGTCGACCACCCGGCGCCGCCCCTCGTCGGCGTGCTCCTCCAGGACGCGGTCCAGCTCCCGCTCGAAGGCGGCGTTGTCGGACCCCGAGGCGCGGCTGCCCGCCTCGGCCTCCACCGTGCGGGCGCGGGTGCCCTCGGGAAGGTGGTCCACCAGGTCGCGCACCACGCCGGGCTCGCCCGCCACGACGACCACCTCGGCCCCGTCGCGCTGGGCGCGCTCGTGTACGGCCGAGGCGACCTGGCGCGCGTTCTTGAGGACCTGCTCCTCCACCGCGCGCTGCATCTGCTTGTGCTTCCAGCCGCCTCCGGGGACCTTGTGCGTGGGGTGGTCCCCGCCCTCGACGCGGTCGGTGCGGCGCGCCCCCGACGCGGCGACCGACACGAGGTCGGCGCCGATGCTGTCGGCCAGCACGGCGACGTGGGGGACCCGCCGGCCGCGGTTGCGCAGGTAGGGGAGGGGGTCGGGCAGCGGGCCCACGCGGACGGCGTAGTCCTGGGGCGGCGCCGCCACCAGCGCGTCGAAACCGACCTCGCCCCCGCCTGCGAAGGCCACCTGGCCCTGCGCGCCGGAGCCGCCGTCGCTGCGGCCCACGACGCCGTCCAGCGCGCGCAGCGTGTCCTCGTCGGCGCCCTGGGAGCGCAGTTCCGACCGCGCCTCCCGCCACCGGAGGCCGACGGCGTGCTCGGCGTCGGCGCTGTCGCGCGAGACGTTGATGTACACCGACGCGACGGGGGAGGAGACCCGGTACGCCTTCTGCAGAAACGTCAGATCCATGGGTGCGGGCTCCTTCCGTTCGCTCCGGTCGCCTCCGGCCGGAGGTCTGGGCAGTTCCCGGCGGCGCGGCGGGCCGGAGGGCGGACCCCGCGCCGGGAAACCCGGGACGCTGCGTGGGACTCCTGGAGGAGGCGGCTACCACAGGTGCGCGCGGTTAACCGCCCCACGCCGCGCGAACCCGGCGGGGCGGCGGCCCGCCGTCAGGGCGCGGGCGGGGCTCCGGCGTGGTCGGCGAAGGCGCGCGGCACCAGGAAGCGCCAGGCTCGCGGCCGGATCCGCCAGGTGCGGGCGGTGATGTCGTCGGTGAGCTCGCCGTCGTCGCTGGCCGAGCACGGCTCGCCGCTGACGCTGACCCGCCGCGCCTGGCGGTAGTGCACGTCGACCTCCAGCGGGTGGGTGCCCCGGTGCAGCCGCACGGCGTGGACGGCGCGCTTGGTGAACCCGCGCGAGCGCGACACCACCAGGCTGATCATGCCGTCGTCGGGCAGGGCGTCGGGGGCGAACCGGGCCGCGCCGCCGCCGATGAACTTGCCGTTGCCCAGGCCCACCATGAGCACCTTGTGGTTGGTGTCGATGATGATCTCGCCGTCGGCCTCAACGCGCAGCCGGTAGCCGCGCGCGGCGAACCCGGCGATCACGCCGCCGAGGGGGAAGCTCGCCGGGCCCAGCAGCCGCTTCCACCGCGAGGCCGCGCGGGTGCTGTCGGCGCCCACGCCCAGGTGCACGGCGTTCACGGTGATGCCGCCGGTGTCGTCCTCGATCAGGTCCAGCGGGCGCGCCACGGCGTCGCGCAGCGCGGCCCCGGCCTCGCGGGGCTCCAGCGGCATGCGGATGGTGCGCGCGAAGTCGTTTCCGGTGCCCATGGGGATGAGCCCGGCGGTGCGCTCGCCCAGCTCACCGCGCCGGTGCAGGGCGTTGGCGAGCGCGTGCAGGCTGCCGTCGCCGCCGGCGGTGACGACCGTGTCGTGGCCGCGGTCGAGGGCCTCGTCCAGCTCCCCGGGCGAGGAGACCCAGGCCAGTTCGGGGTTGCCGCCCAGTTCCGCCATGGCCTCCTGCAGGCGGTCGGCCTGGGCGCTGCCGGCCTCGCTGTTGGTGACGATGAGGATGGCACCGCTCCGTTCGCTCGACGCGCCCGCGACTGTCCGAGGCGCGCTTCACCACGCAACCTACGCGATCCGGCGGAGGCGCGCCGGAGCGCGGGCGCCCCCGCCGGCCGCCGGCGCGGGGCCGCGGCCGGCCGGGGCGAGGTTTACCGTGCGTGAATCCTGAAACTAGTGCGGTATGAGGCGAAAGGCGGCGAACCACCACGAGGACGCGGCGGCCGGCGGAGCCCGGCGGCCCGCCGCACACGGCGCGCCGCAGGGGCCGGACGGCGGCGGTGCGGGCGCCGACACCGCCGTCGCCGCGGCCGTGACCGCCTGCCTGCGGGAGTTCTTCGCCGAGCGGTCCGCCGACGTCCGCGCCGCCGACACCGCGGAGTTCGCCGACGAGGTCGTGCGGCGCCTCGCCGACTTCACGCTCACCGGGGGCAAGCGGCTGCGGCCGGCCTTCGCGTGGTGGGGCTGGCGCGCGGCCGGGGGAGCCGCGGGCGGCCCGCGGGCGCGGGCGGCGCTGCGCGCGGCCGCCGCCCTGGAACTGCTGCACGCCTGCGCCCTGGTCCAGGACGACGTCATGGACGGGTCGGCGCTGCGGCGCGGCCGTCCGGCGCTGCACGCCGCGCTCGCGCGCGAGCACGCCGAGCGGGGGTGGGCGGGCCGGGCGGGGCGCTACGGCGAGTCGGTGGCCGTGCTGGCCGGGGACCTCGCCCTGGCGTGGGCCGAGGACCTGTTCACCGAGGCCGCGGCCGGGCTGGGCGCCGGCCGCCGGGCGCGCGCCCCCTGGCGGCACGTGCGCACCGAGCTGATCGCCGGCCAGTTCCTGGACCTGCGCGCCCAGGCCAGCGGCGACACCGCGCCCGCCACCGCCCTGCGCGTGGACCGGCTCAAGACCGCCGCCTACAGCGTGGAGCGCCCGCTGCATCTGGGCGCCGCCCTGGCCGGGGCCGACGACGGCCTGGTGCGGGCGCTGCGCGGGTACGGCACCGCCATCGGCACGGCGTTCCAGCTGCGCGACGACCTCCTCGGCGTCTACGGCGACCCCGCGGCCACGGGCAAGCCCGTCGGCGACGACATCCGCGAGGGCAAGCCCACCCTGCTGTGGTCGGCCGGCCTGCGCCGCGCCCGCGAGCGCGGCGGCGCAGCGGAGCGCACCCTGCGGACGGCCTCGGGCGACCCGGCGCTCACCCCGTCCGGGGTGCGGGGTCTGGGCGCGCTGCTGGAGGACCTCGGCGCCCGCGCCGAGGTGGAGTCCCGGATCGCCCGCCTGCTCCGCACCGGCCTGGCGCACATCGCCGACACCCCCATGCCCGGTCCCGCCCGCGCGGCCCTGCGCGCCCTCGCCGCCCAGGCGGCCGCCCGCACCGCCTGACCGGTCCAGAGGCCGCCCGGCGGCGGCGCGTCCGGCCGCGCGCACGGCGGTCGGGCCGCAAGGCCCGTTTCGGCGGGGCCCGCTCGGAAAGGCGGAGTGCCAGGGCGTCCCCGCCCGCACCGGCCGGGGAGCCCGTAAGGAGTGCGGTTTCGGCACGGGCGGGTAAAGGTTGCGCGCAAGGCGGGTCGGGTGCCCGCACTTCGCCGCCGCCCGCTCCGGCGCCCCGAGGGAAAGTGAGCCCATGGCAACACGGTCTGGCACCCCGCGCACCGTGTCCGGCCCCACCGACCACGTCGTCGTCGTGGGCGCGGGCGCGGCCGGCCTGTCGGCGGCGCTGCACCTGCTGGGCGCCGGCCGGTCGGTGACCGTCCTGGAGCGCGACCCCCACCCCGGCGGGCGCGCCGGGCGGCTGGACGTCGACGGCTTCCGGCTGGACACCGGCCCCACCGTGCTGACCATGCCCGAACTGGTCGACGAGGCGCTGGCGGCCGTGGGCGACTCCCTCGACGAGCGCCTGGAGCTGACCCGCCTGGAACCCGCCTACCGGGGCCTGTTCGCCGACGGCTCGTGCATCGACGTCCACACCGGCGCCGAGGCCATGGCCGCCGAGGTCCGCCGTGTCGCCGGCCCCGCCGAGGCCGCGGGCTACCTGCGGCTGCGCGCCTGGCTCGGCGAGCTGTACCGGCTGCAGATGCGCCGGTTCATCGACGCCAACTTCGACTCGCCCCTCGACCTGCTCTGCCCCGAACTCGCGCGGCTGGCCGCCATCGGCGGCTTCGGCCGCCTGGCGCCCGCCGTGGGCCGCTTCCTCACCGACGACCGGCTGCGCCGCCTCTTCACCTTCCAGGCCCTCTACGCCGGGGTGCCGCCCCGGCGGGCCCTGGCCGCCTACGCCGTCATCGCCTACATGGACACCGTCGCGGGCGTGTACTTCCCCGCGGGCGGCATGCGCCGCCTGGGCGAGGCGATGGCGGCGGCGGTGGCCAAGGCCGGCGGCACGCTGCGCTACGGCACCGCCGTGCGCCGGCTGGAGCGCCGGGGCGACCGCGTCACCGCCGCCGTCACCGCCGACGGCGTCCGGGTGCCCTGCGACGCCGTCGTCCTCACCCCCGACCTGCCGATGGCCTACCGGCTGCTGGGCCGCACACCCTGGCGGCCCGTGCCCCTGCGCTTCTCGCCCTCGGCCGTGGTCCTGCACGCCGGGACCGACCGCACCTGGCCGCACCTGGCCCACCACACCGTGTCCTTCGGCGCGGCCTGGCACGGCACCTTCACCGAGATCACGCGGCGGGGCCGCACCATGTCCGACCCCTCCCTGCTGATCACCCGGCCCACCGCCACCGACCCCGGCCTGGCCCCGCCCGGCCGCCACCTGCTGTCGGTCCTGGCGCCCTGCCCCAACCTGCGCACCGGCCCCGCCGACTGGCGCCGGCACGGCCCCACCTACCGCGACCACCTGGTGGAGGTCCTGGAGCGGCGCGGGTTCACCGGGTTCGGCTCGGCGATCGTGGCCGAGCACCTCATCACCCCCGAGGACTGGTCGCGCCGCGGCATGGCGTTCGGCACCCCCTTCGCCACCGCGCACACCTTCGCCCAGACCGGCCCGTTCCGCCCGCGCAACCTCGTGGCCGGCACCGCCAACGCCGTGCTCGCCGGCTGCGGGACCACCCCGGGGGTGGGGCTGCCCACCGCCGTGGTCTCGGGCAAGCTCGCCGCCGCCCGCATCGCGGGAGCCGCGGCCGTGGGCGCACGAGGGGGCCGCCGGTGAGCACCGCCTCCGAACTCGACGCCGCCGGGATCGGCGATCCCGCCCTGCGCGCGGCCTACGCCCGGTGCCGGGCGCTGCACGCCCGCCACGGGCGCACCTACTACCTGGCCACCCGCGTCCTGCCGCCTGACCGCCGGCCGTCGGTGCACGCCCTCTACGGGTTCGCCCGCTGGGTGGACGACGTGGTGGACGACCTCGGCGTAGCCGCGACCACGGCCGAGCGCCTGGCGCGCCTGGACGCCGTGGAGGCCGACCTGCGCGCCGCGCTCGCGGGCGCGGCGGCCCGCGAGCCCGTCGTCGCCGCGCTCGCCCACACCGCCCGGCGCCACGCGATCCCCTCCGGGCACTTCACCGCCTTCATGGGCTCCATGCGCGCCGACCTCACCGTCGACCACTACGCCACCTACGCCGACCTGCGCGGCTACATGTACGGGTCGGCGCAGGTCATCGGCCTGCAGATGGTGCCCGTCCTGGGCACCGTGGTTCCGCCCGAGCGGGCGGCGCCGCACGCCGCCGCGCTGGGCGAGGCCTTCCAGCTCACCAACTTCCTGCGCGACGTCGCCGAGGACCTCGACCGGGGCCGGGTCTACCTGCCCGCCGACGTGCTCGCCGCCCACGGCGCCGACCGCGGCCTGCTGGAGCGCTGCCGCCGCACCCGCACCCAGGACCCGCGCGTGCGGGCGGCGCTCGCCGAGATGGCGCGCCTCAACCGCGACGTCTACCGCGTCGCCGAACCCGGCTGCGCGATGCTCGACCCGGTGGCGCGGCCCTGCATCGCGACCGCGCTGCGGCTCTACCGGGGGATCCTCGACGAGATCGAGGCGGCCGACTACGACGTGTGGACCCGCCGCCACCGCGTCCCCACCGCGCGGCGGCTGCGCGTGGCGCTCCCGGCCCTGGGCCGCGCCGCCGCGGCGCGGGCGGGCGCGGCGCGGCGGCGCCGGACGGCCGATGCGGGCCTGCCGCGGGTGCCGCGCCGGCGCACCGCTGCCGAGCAGGAGCGCGCCCGGGGGCGGGAGCGCGCGAAGGCGCCCCGAACCCGCACCGGCCCCGACGGGGAGCGGGCGCCCCGGGAGGACCGCTGCGGGGCGCACCGCGCTCCCGCGCCCGGCGGTCCGGCCGTGCCGCCGCCGCGCGCCGCCGAAGGCCGCACCGGCTCCGCGCCGCGTCCGGGCGGCGGCGCGGAGACCCCGACCGCGAAGGAGCCTCCGGAATGACCCTCGACCCCGCACCGACCCGCTTCGCCCTGCGCCGCCTGCCGCGCTCGCTGATGCGGCCGCGCACCTCCACCTGGCGCGAGGCCGCGCCCGGGGTGATCGACGCCGCTCTCAAGCGGGCGCAGGCGCGCCCGTCGGGCAACTGGTTCGTGTTCGCCGCCAGCGCCGAGGTGCGCCCCGGCCGCCCTTTCGGGCGCGTCATCGCGGGCACCGAGATCGTGGCCTGGCGCGGCCCCCGCGGCGAACTGCACGCCGCGCCCGGCGCCTGCCCGCACCTGGGCGCCCCGCTGTGCCGGGGCGAGGTGGCGGGCGGCCGCCTGGTGTGCCGCTGGCACGGGCTGTCGCTGGGCGGCGACGGGTTCGCCGGATGGGCGCCCTTCCCGGCCTACGACGACGGCGTGCTCGCCTGGGTCCGGCTGGACCGGGCCGGCGGCGAGGAGCCCCTGCCCCGGCCGGTGATCGGCCCCCGCCCGGCCGGGGCCAACGTGATCGCGGCGGTGGAGAGCACGGCGGGCGCCTGCGAGCCGGAGGACGTCGTGGCCAACCGGCTCGACCCCTGGCACGGGTCCTGGTTCCACCCCTACTCGTTCGTGGGGCTGCGGGTGACCGAGACGCCCGCCGGCCCGGACCCCGACCCCGACCGGTTCGTCGCCGAGGTCGCCTTCAAGGTCGCCGGCCGGTGGGGCGTACCGGTGCGGGCCGCGTTCGAGTGCCCCGAGCCGCGCACCGTGGTCATGCGGATCATCGAGGGGGAGGGGGAGGGCAGCGTGGTCGAGACCCACGCCAGCCCGCTGGGCGTGCGCGCGGGCGTGGCGCGCACCGCCGTCATCGAGGCCGCGATCGCCGCCTCCGAGCGCGCCGGATTCGCCCTGGCCCGCCGCGCCGCGCCGCTGGTCCGCCCTCTCATGCGCCTGGCGGCCCGCCGCCTGTGGCGCGACGACCTCGCCTACGCCGAACGCCGCTACCTGCTGCGCACCACGGGCCGGTGGCCCGGGTAGCTCCGCGGCGCGGTCGCGCGAACGGCCTCGCCGCTTTCTCCGGGAAATCCGGCGGGTTCATTCCGTTTTCCCGCGCTGTTGGTGTCCTGTTTCCGTTTTTATTTCCGGCCGCATGTGCGCGGAAAGCGTCAGGCGGTGTCAACGGAAGACGGTCGCCGCATGCGGATAAAGGGCGTCATTTCGGCTGTGTGCTGCGGTTTCGTCTCTCCCGGGCCGGTGTCCGAATCCGGGCCACGGCAAGGATTCGGAATGCGTTGACCCGTCGTCGTGCGCCCTCCTGGCGTGTGTCCGGGGCGCAGTAAAACGCCTCGGGAAAGGACCCGGAAATGCCGTGCAGGGCAGCGGCGATTATCGGCACTCAGGCCTCGGCCGCCGTCAGTTCTCCATTCCCCAGGATCAGAGCAGTGTGTGGGAGCACGAACACGTGCGCAACCCCAACGCGGTGCCTCGCATCCGGTTCCGGGTGTGCCAGGAGCGCCAGAACGACTCCGACCTGTGCCTGGACTGGCGCTGGTACGCCACGTGATCCACGCGGTCGGCCACCGCTGATGCGCCGCCGCTCGGCCGGACCGGGCGGCGGCGCCGGGCGCGGCGTCCTCACCCCGCGCGCGAGCGCGCCCAGCGGGCGAAGGCGCGGGCCAAGGCCAGGCGGCCCCGGCGGGGGACGCTCCAGACCGTGTGGCCGGGCAGGCCCCAGTCCGCCAGCAGGGCGTTGGCGGCCAGGAACCCGCTGGTGGCGGCGCGCTCCATGAGGGCGACGGGCAGGTCCACCCGCACGTGGTCGCCCGCCACCACGATCCCGGGGTGGGGGGTGCGCACCGCCGCCCGCTCGGCGAACCCGCCCGGCGGGAACAGCGGGCAGTCGGCGCGCAGTTCGTGGCGCTCGTCCACCACCCCGGCGCGGGCGGTCTCCGGATAGACCCGGTGCAGCTGGGCGCGCAGCCGCGCGCGCTCGGCCGCCTCGTCGCAGCCTGCGGGCAGCGCGTAGGCGTGCAGCTCCACCACCGACCCGCCGGTTCGCCCCGCCCACGCCGCCGCCTCGTCCTCGAAGCGCTCCAGGACGCTGACGTTGTCCAGCGTGGGATACCCGGCCGTGCCCAGGAAGCCGGGGCGCGAGGCGGCCACCGGCCGGTCCAGCCACAGCCGCGACACCAGGAACGGCGGCGCGCCCGGCAGCCGCTTGAGCCGGCCCAGCCACGCGGGGTCGGCGCCCTCGACGCGCTCGGCCAGGCCGCGCAGCCCCGGCACGTCGGCGGCCAGCACCACCCCGTCGCAGGCGTGCCGCTCGCCCGCCGCCCACACCGCCGGCCGGCGGCCGGCCGCCGACGCGGCCCCCTCCACCTCGACGCCCTCGGCCTCCGTGCCGGTGCGTACCTCGGCGCCCAGCCGCCGCAGGCGCGCGGCCAGCGGGTCCCACAGCGCCCGGGGGAACGGCGCGCGCGGGACGTCGAACAGCAGCCCCTCGGCCGACCCCAGGAAGTAGATGTGGAACATCACCGCCAGCTCCGCCGCCGACAGGTGCCGGGGGTCGGCGAAGAAGCTGCGCGAGAACACCTCGAAGGCCAGGTGCCGGGCGCTGGCCGGAAACCGCACCGCCGCCAGCAGGTCGGGCGCCGGCACCCGGTCCAGGCGCGCGTAGACCCCGGGCACGTCCACGTCCAGCAGCTGCGCGGCGGCGGCCGTGTTGACCCGCGCCAGCTCGCGCACCGGAAAGCTGGGGCTGCGCGCGGCCAGCGCGAACGCGTTCCACGGCGGCGCGGACGGCAGCCCGGCGAACCCGTCGCGGGCGCCGCCGGCGTGCACCAGCGGGTAGTCGGCGAGCGGGGCGAGCGCGGCCAGGCCGGGGTCGGCGCGCCCAAGCAGCGCCCGCAGGTTGTAGTACTGCCGGAAGAACGCGTGGAACCCGCGCGACATGGTCACCCGCGAACCGTCGCGCAGGGTGGTGGGCCAGCCGCGCAGCCGCCCGCCCAGCTGCGCCTCGCGCTCCAGCACGGTCACCGCCACGCCGCGCTCGGCCAGCGCGGTCGCCGCCGCCAGGCCCGCGATGCCGCCGCCGATCACCACCGCGCGCGGGCGCGGGCCGGCGGGCGCGCGGGAGGCGCGGGGCGGGGGAGCGGGGGCGACGGCCTCGGCGCGGCGGTCGCGGCCCGGGCGCGTCATGCCCCGCCCCGCCCGCCGGGCGCCCGCGCGGTGAGCGTGTGGGTGATGCCGCGCTGCCAGCCCGGCAGGGGATGGGCGCGCACGTCCGCGAACCCGGCCGCGCGCACGCGCTCCCGCAGCCGCGCCAGGCCGTCGAACTCCACAACGCTGCGCCACAGGTAGCGGTACAGGTCGGCCCGGCCGGTCACCAGCCGGCCCAGGGGGATGATCACCCCCCAGCTGACCAGGGTCCACACCGCGCGCGCGGCGGCGGAGTCGGCCACGGAGTACTCGTGCAGGGCCAGGCGCCCGCCCGGCCGCAGCAGCGCCCGCATGGCGGCCAGCGCGGTGTCGGGATCGGGGCAGTTGCGCAGCAGGTAGGCCGCGAAGACGGCGTCGACCGGGCCGCCGATGTCGCGCGGGGTGAGGTCCTCGGCCCGCGCGCGCACGAACCGCACCCGGTCGGGCCAGGGCTTGGCGCGCGCGGCGGCGAGCATGCCCGCCGAGGCGTCGACCCCGATCACGGCGGCCCCGGGCAGCACGGCGGCCAGCGCCGCCGTGGAGGCGCCGGTGCCGCACCCCAGGTCGAGGACGCGCACCCCCGCACCGGGGGCGGCGCCCAGGCGCCGCGCCGAGGTCCGCAGGTCGCGGTGGTAGCCGGGGTTGGCCCCCACCAGGCGGTCGTAGCCGGAGGCGGCGCGGTCGAACTCGGCGGTGACCGCCCCCGCCTTCATGCCGTGCACCGAACCCCGCATCGCGCCCCCCGAGCCGCCAGGCCGCCGCGCCGCGCGGCGGATCGCCGCCGTGCGCCGGGCCGGACCGCGTGCCATGCTGGCACCATGCGCCAGTTCGATGTGGCCGTGGTGGGCGCCGGGGCGGCTGGGCTGTCTCTTACCCACCGCCTGGCGGCGTCGAACCGTGCGGCGGGCCGGCGCCTTGGGATCGCGCTCGTTGAGCCGCCGCCGGGCCCGGCGCGCCCGCCCGAGCGCACCTGGTGCTACTGGGAGCGCGGAGTGGGCCGGTGGGACCCCGTGCTGGCGGCGCGGTGGGAGCGGCTGGCGGTGGTCGGCGCCGACGGGCGGCGGCGGGTCCACCGCACCGCGCCCTTCAGCTACAAGATGCTGCGCTCGCGCGACTTCGAGAAGTACGTGGCCGCGACGGCCGTCGAGGGCGTCACCGTGCTGCGGGCCACCGTGGCCGAGGTCGCCGACGGCGCCGAGCGCGCGGTGGTGCGCGCCGTGGACGGCGCGGGCGCGCCGGTGGAGATCGCCGCCACCTGGGTCTTCGATTCCCGCCCGGCGGCGCCGCCGCCCGGGCGCACCGCGCTGCTCCAGCACTTCCGGGGCTGGTTCGCGCGCACGCCGCACGACGCCTTCGACCCCTCCGGCGCCGTGCTGATGGACCTGCGCACGCCCCAGCCCGCACGCGGGGTCTCTTTCGGCTACGTGCTGCCGCTGTCGCCGCGCGAGGCGCTGGTGGAGTACACCGAGTTCACCCGCGAGGCCTTGGACACCCCCGCCTACGAGGCCGCGCTGCGCGACTACACCGGCCGCGTGCTCAAGTTGCGCGAGGTCGAGGTGACGGCGGCCGAGCAGGGCGCCATCCCGATGACCGACGCGCGCTTTCCCACCCGCGCCGGGCGCCGCGTCTTCCGCATCGGCGCGGCCGGGGGCGCCACGCGGCCCTCCACCGGCTACACCTTCAGCGGGATCCAGCGCCAGACGGCGGCCGTGGCGCGGGCCCTGGAGCGCGGCGCCGAGCCCGTGCCGCCGACGCCGCACCGGCGCCGCCACCTGGCCATGGACGCGGTGCTGCTGCGCGCCCTGGACACCGGCCGGGTCGACGGGGCGGCGTTCTTCACCCGGCTGTTCGACCGCACGCCGCTGCCCGCGGTGCTGGACTTCCTCGACGGCCCCTCCCACCCGCTGCGCGAACTCGCGATCGGCCTGCGCGCCCCGGTGGCGCCCATGGCCCTGACCGCCGCCGAGTGCGCCCTGCGGAGGCGGCCCCGGGTGCGCCCGCGGGGCTGACCCCGGGAGCGGCCCCCGCGTCCCCGAACCGGGCCCGGGGCTCGCCTCCGCGAGACGGGGCCGGTACATTCCAGTGAACGATTCCAGCGCCCCCTCCCGCCGCGCCGTCCGCGCGCCGGGGCCCGGGGCCGAGCCGGGGGAGGGGTCCACGGTGCGCGCACGCGGCGGACAGGTGTTGGCGGCCAATCTGCGTGTCCTGCGCGAAATGGCGGGGATCTCGCTCTCGGAGCTGGCGCGCGGGTCGGGGATCGCCAAGGGCACCCTGTCGCAGCTGGAATCGGGCGCGGGCAACCCCACCCTGGAGACCGTGTTCAGTCTGTCGAACGCCCTGGGTGTCCCGGTGTCCTCGCTGCTGACCGAGCGCCGCGACCCCGACGTGGTGCTCGTGCGGGCCGAGGACGTCGAGGTCTTCAGCGGCGACGCCGTGGACCTGCGCATGCTGCGCCGCCTCGACCTCACCGAGGGCACGATCGAACTCTACGACCAGCGCTTCCGCCCCGGGCGGCCGCAGTACTCCGACGGCCACCCCGGCCGCGAGCACCACATCGTCACCTCCGGCGTCCTGCGGCTGGGCCCGCCCGACGACCCCTTCGAGCTGGGCCCGGGCGACTACGTGTGCTTCTCCGCCGAGCACCCGCACTTCTACGAGGCGGTGGGCCCCGACCCGGTGGCCTCCACCCTGCTCCTTCAGTACTCCGACGACGCCCCCTCGCCCGCGGCGCGCGCGTGCTCGGTGCACGGCCGCCGGCGCCGCGGCTGAAACCCCTGCCGGGCGCGGCGACCGGAGCCTCCGGTCGCCGCGCCCGACGCGTTCGCGGCCACCGGCCGTTCACCCCGACGAACGACCGGGGCGGATTCCGGTTGTGTTCCGGGCAAGTAAAACCTGAACACCAGGGAAAACTTGTCGCCAACCGGGCATTGACGTGAGCCACGCCGCATGATTAGCCTCTCATCGTTCGCTTTAATGAACGGCCTTCGGGTGAGAGGTGGTGCGCCATGCCGGGGAGTCCCGACGTCGTCGTGGTCGGCGCGGGCGTCGTGGGCGCCGCGTGCGCCGAGGCGCTGAGCGCGGCCGGCCGCCGCGTCGTGGTGGTCGACCGCGGCGCCCCCGCGTCGGGCACCACCGGAGCGGGCGAGGGCAACGTCCTGGTCTCCGACAAGGAGCCCGGCCCCGAACTGGAACTGGCCAAGCTGTCCCGCCGCCTGTGGCCCGACCTGCTGGCCGGCCTGCGCGAGGAGCTGGGCCCGCGCGCCGCCGAGGCCGAGTGGGACCCCAAGGGCGGCCTGGTCGCCGCCCTCGGCGACACCGACGCCGAGGCCCTGGCCGCCTTCGCCGCCACCCAGCGCGACCAGGGCGTGCGCGCCGAGGACATCACCCCCGAGCACGCCCGCGAGCTGGAGCCCCACCTCACCCCGCGCGTCTCCGGCGCCGTCCTCTACCCCGACGACGCCCAGCTCCAGCCGGTGCTCGCCGCCACCGCGCTCCTGGCGGCCGTGCGCGCCCGCGGCGGCGAGGTCCGCGGCCGCACCAGCGCGCTGGGCGTGCGCCGCGACCGCTCCGGCGCCGTCGCCGCCCTGGCCACCAGCGGCGGCGACATCCCCTGCGGCGCCGTGGTCAACGCCTGCGGCCCCTGGGCCGGCGCCTTCGCCGAGACCGCCGGGGCCCCGCTGGACATCCGCCCCCGGCGCGGCGTCGTCCTGGTCACCGCCCCGCTGCCGCCGGGCACCGTGCGCCGCAAGGTCTACGACGCCGACTACGTGGGCGCCGTCGGCAGCGACGACGCCGACCTGCAGACCTCCACCGTGGTGGAGTCCACCGCCGCCGGGACCGTGCTCATCGGCTCCAGCCGCGAGCGCGTCGGATTCGACGACACCATGCGCGTCCACGTGCTGCGCGCCATCGCCCGCAAGGCCGCCGCCCTGTTCCCCGTGCTGGAGCGGGTGCCCGTCATGCGGGCCTACGGCGGGTTCCGCCCCTACGCCCCCGACCACCTGCCGGTCATCGGGCCCGACCCCCGCCTGCCCGGCCTGTGGCACGCCACCGGCCACGAGGGCGCCGGGATCGGCCTGGCCGCCGGCACCGGCCGGCTGCTGGCCGACCTGCTCACCGGCGCCGACCCCGTGCTCGACCCCGCGCCCTTCCGCGTGGACCGCCCCGCGCTCCTGGCGGGAGCCCCCGCGTGAGCGCCCCCGCCGACCACCGTCCCCCGGCCGCCGCCCCCGGCGGCCCCCGCCCCGACCCCGCCCAAGGAGGTGCGCCCGTGAGCGAGCGCCTGACCGCGCGGATCGACGGCCGCGAGGTCGCCGTCACGCCCGGAGAGACCGTGGCCGCGGTGCTGCTGCGCCAGGGGCGCCGCTCCTGGCGCACCACCCGGGGCGCCGGCCGCCCGCGCGGCGTCTTCTGCGGCATCGGCGTCTGCTTCGACTGCCTGGTGGTCGTCAACGGCGTGCCCGACGTGCGCGCCTGCCGCCGCCGGGTCGCCGACGGCGACGACATCCGCGTGCAGCACGGAGCGGAGCTGCCCCGATGACCCAGACGACCCCGGCCGCCCCGGCCGCCCGCACGGACCGCGTCGTCGTGGTCGGCGCCGGCCCCGCCGGCCTGGCCGCCGCGCGCAGCGCCGCCGCCGCGGGCGCCGCCGTCCTGGTGATCGACGCCGAGCCCGCGCCCGGCGGCCAGTACCTGCGCCGCGACGCCCTCGCCGGCGCCGATGACCGCGACCCCGCCACCGCGCTGCCGCCCGGTGTCGAGCACCGCCCCGACACCGTGGTGTGGGCGATCGAGCCCGTGCCCGGCGGCCACCGCCTGCACCTGCGCACCGGCCCCGCCGACGACCCCGGCCGCACCGGTGCCACCGTCGACACCCGCGCCCTGGTGCTGGCCACCGGAGCGCACGACCGCGCCCTGCCCTTCCCCGGGTGGGACCTGCCCGGCGTGTACACCGCCGGAGCCGCCCAGGCGCTGGCCAAGGCCCAGCGCCTGGCCGTCGGCGAGCGGGTCCTGCTCGCCGGCACCGGTCCGTTCCTGCTGCCCGTCGCCCGCTCACTGCTCGACGCCGGCGCGCGCATCACCGCCGTCCTGGAGGCGGGCGAGCCCGTCACCGGCTGGCTGCGCCACCCCGGCGGGGTCCTGGCCGGCAGCGGCAAGCTCGGCGAACTCGCCGGCCACCTCGCCGCGCTCGCCCGCCACCGGGTGCCCTACCGGCCGCGCACCACGGTCGTGGCCGCCCACGGCACCGACGCGGTCGAGGCCGCCACCACCGTGCGGCTGGACCGCGACTGGAACCCGGTGCCCGGCACCGAGCGGCGCGTCGAGGCCGACGCGGTCTGCGTCGGCTTCGGGTTCACCCCGCAGACCGAGCTGGCCGTCGCCGCCGGGTGCGCCATGGCCGAGGGCTTCGTGCGGGTCGACGCCGCCCAGGCCACCTCGGTGCCCGGGGTGTTCGCCGCCGGCGAGCTGACCGGGATCGGCGGTGCCGCGCTCTCGGCCGCCGAGGGCGAGGTCGCCGGAGCCGCCGCCGCCCGCCTGGTGGGCCGCGACCCCCGCCCCCCGCTGGCCGCGCTGCGCCGGGTCCGGCGCGGGCGCCGGTTCGCCGCCGCGCTGGCCGCGGCCCACCCCGTGCGCCCCGGCTGGTCCACCTGGCTCGCCGAGGACACCCTGGTCTGCCGCTGCGAGGAGGTCCGCGCCGGGGAGCTGCGCGCGGCCGCCCGCGAGCGCGGCGCCTCGGCGGCGCGCCCCCTCAAGCTGGTCACCCGGGCCGGACTCGGCCCCTGCCAGGGCCGCGTCTGCGGCCGCAACGTCGCCGAGCTGCTCGGCGACCCGCGACTCGCCGACGGGTTCGCCCGCCGGCCCATCGCCGCCCCCGTGCGGCTCGGCGAGCTGGCCGCCGGCGACACCGCCGACGGCGCCGACACACCCGCGGGCCGCCGGTGAACCGCCGCCCGGCCCGCCGCCCCGCCCCCCGTACCACCCCATCCCGAGGAACCGGAAACAGGAGCCATGACGCAAGAGAAGCTTGACGGGGTCATCGTCGCCACGGCGCTGCCCTACCAGGAGGACCCCGCCGCCCCCGCCGGCCTGCGCGTCGACCTCGACCGCTACGCCGAGCACTGCCGCTGGCTGGTCGACAGCGGCTGCCGCGGCGTGGGCCCCAACGGCTCGCTGGGCGAGTACTCCTCCCTGACCGACGACGAGCGCCGCGCGGTCGCGCGCACCGCCATCGAGGCCGTGGGCGACGACGGCGTCGTGGTGGTGGGCGTGCACGGGGTCGGCGCCCACCAGGCCCGCGCCTGGGCCGAGAAGGCCGCCGAGGACGGCGCCGACGGCGTGCTGTGCCTGCCGCCGACCATGTACCGCGCCAACGAGTCGGAGATCATCCACCACTTCGAGCAGGTGGCCGCCGCCGGCCTGCCGGTGATGGTCTACAACAACCCGTTCGACACCAAGGTCGACCTCACCCCCCGCCTCGTGGCCGAGATCGCCGCCATCGACAACGTCGTGGCGATCAAGGAGTTCACCGGCGACGTGCGCCGCGTGCTGGAGCTGCGCGAGCTGGTGCCCGACCTCACCGTGGTCGCCGGCGCCGACGACGTCGCCCTGGAGGCGCTGCTCATGGGCGCCACCGGCTGGTTCGCCGGGTTCCCCAACGTGTTCCCCGCCGAGTCCGCCCGCCTGTTCGAGCTGGCCACCGCCGGCCGCCTGGAGGAGGCCCGCGCCCTCTACGAGCCGCTGGTCGCGGCGTTCCGCTGGGACTCCCGCACCGAGTTCGTGCAGGCCATCAAGTACGCCATGGAGCAGGTCGGCCGCTACGGCGGCCCGTGCCGGCCCCCGCGCGGCCCCATCACCGGCGAGAAGCTCGCGGAGCTGGAGGCCGACGTGCGCCGCGCCCTGGACCACCTCGCCTCCGCGCAGCCGGTGGCCTGACATGCGCGCCGCACGCTACTTCTCCGCGGTCGACTCCCACACCGAGGGGATGCCGACCCGGGTGATCACCGGCGGGGTGGCGCCGATCCCGGGCGCCACCATGGCCGAGCGGCGCCAGTACTTCGTCGAGCACCTCGACCACATCCGCGAACTGCTGGTCAACGAGCCGCGGGGGCACGCCGCCATGAGCGGGGCCATCCTGCAGCCGCCCCTGCACCCCGAGGCCGACTGGGGGGTCCTCTACATCGAGGTCTCCGGCTGCCTGCCGATGTGCGGGCACGGCACCATCGGGGTGGCCACCGTCCTGGTGGAGACCGGCATGGTGGAGGTCACCGAGCCGGTGACCACGGTCCGGCTGGACACCCCGGCCGGCCTGGTCACCGCCGAGGTCGCGGTCGAGGACGGCCGGGCGGCGGCGGTCACCATCCGCAACGTCCCGTCGTTCTCGCTGGACCTGGACGCCGTGGTCGAGGTGCCCGGCGTGGGCACGGTCACCTACGACATGGCCTACGGCGGCAACTTCTACGCGATCGTCCCGGCGGCCGACCTCGGAATCCCCTTCGAGAAGGCCGCCAAGGACCGGATGATGGACACCGGCCTGGCGATCATGGCGGCGATCAACGAGCGGAACCGGCCCGTCCACCCGGCCGACCCGCTGATCTCCGGCTGCAAGCACGTGCAGATCGTCGCGCCCGGCCGCGACGGTTCCCACGCGCGCAACGCCATGGTCATCCACCCCGGCTGGTTCGACCGGTCGCCCTGCGGCACCGGCACCAGCGCCCGCATGGCCCAGCTGCACGCCCGCGGCGAGCTGGCGCTGAACAGCGACTTCGTCAACGAGTCGCTGCTGGGCACCCGGTTCACCGGGCGCCTGGTCGAGGCCACCGAGGTCGGCGGGCTGCCGGCCGCGGTGCCCACGGTGACCGGCAGCGCCTGGATCACCGGCATGGGCCAGTACCTGCTGGACCCGAGCGACCCCTTCCCCCGGGGCTTCACGCTCTGACCGGCCGCGGCCGCGGCCGCGGCCGGTCGGGTACCGCGGTGCGGGGCGGTCCCGCCGCCCCGCACCGCCT
Source organism: Streptomonospora nanhaiensis (assembly GCF_013410565.1). Classification (NCBI taxonomy): domain Bacteria; kingdom Bacillati; phylum Actinomycetota; class Actinomycetes; order Streptosporangiales; family Nocardiopsidaceae; genus Streptomonospora; species Streptomonospora nanhaiensis. The sequence goes on along the minus strand of NZ_JACCFO010000001.1, from coordinate 1,111,578 downwards.
GCCGGCGCAACCCGCACACCCCGCGGGTTCCCGCGCACCCCGCTCATCCCCCCATCCCCCCTTCCCTCCCATCGGCTCCGCGTGCGCGCGCCGCCGATCCCCCGGACGACCGAGAGTTGGTCCGCCATGGAAATCCTCGTCACCATCAACGACTGGCTGTGGAACCCGCTGGTCGTGCTGGCCCTGGGACTGGGCCTGACCCTGACCGTGCTCACCCGCGGCGTGCAGTTCCGGCTGCTGCCCGACATGCTCCGCCAGATCCGCGCAGGAAAGAGCGGCGGCAAGGACGCCACCGAGGGCATCTCCCCGTTCCAGGCCCTGGCCCTGACGCTGTCCAGCCGTGTCGGCGTGGGCAACATCGCCGGCGTCGCCACCGCCATCGCCGCGGGCGGGCCCGGCGCCCTGTTCTGGATGGGCGTCATGGCGCTGCTGGGCAGCGCCCTGGCGTTCGTCGAGTCGACCGTCGCCCAGATCTACAAGCGCAAGATCGACGGCCGGTTCTGGGGCGGCATCCCCTACTACATCGAACGCGGCCTGGGCCTGAAGTGGCTGGCCGTGGTCGCCGCCGTCACCACCATCGCGCTGTACGCGGTGCTGGCGCCCGGCGTGCAGGCCAACAACATCACCGCCGCGATCGACACCGCGACCGGGGTGAGCCCCTGGATCAGCGGGGTGGCCCTCACCGCCGTCTTCGCCTTCGTCGTGTTCGGCGGGCGCAAGCGGGTCGTGGGGGTGGCCGACATCCTGGTGCCGGTCATGGCGGCCGGCTACATCCTGGCCGCGGTGGTCGTGCTCGCCGTGCACGCCACCGAGATCCCGGGCGCCGTCGCCCTGATCCTGGGCAGCGCGTTCGGCGTCGACTCGGTCTTCGGCGGCATCGTCGGCGCGGCGGTCGCGTGGGGCGTGCGCCGCGCCATGTTCTCCAACGTCGCCGGCGTGGGCGAGGGCACCTACGGGTCGGCGGCCGCCGACGTCTCGCACCCGGTCAAGCAGGGGCTGGTGCAGGCGTTCTCGATCTACATCGACACCCTGTTCGTCTGCATGGCGACCGGCCTGATGATCGTGGTGACCGGCAACTACAACGTCGTCACCGAGGACGGGCAGCAGCTGGCCGACAACCTGCCGGGCGTGGAGGCCGGGGCCGCCTACACCCAGGCGGCGGTCAGTTCGGTGGCGCCGGGCGTGGGCCCGGTGTTCGTCGCCGTCGCGATCACCCTGTTCGCCTTCACCACCCTGGTGGCGTTCTACTACATCTCCGAGACCGCGCTGACCTACCTGTCGCGCACCGGCGTCCGCGGCGGCTGGGTGCTCGCCCTGCGCCTGGTCATGATCGCGGTGACGATGTACGCGTCCGTGCAGTCGGCGGACCTCATCTGGGCGATCGGCGACGTGGGATACGCGTCGCTGGCCTGGGTCAACATGCTGTGCCTGCTGTTCTTGGCCAAGCCCGCGCTGCGCGCCCTGCGCGACTACGACACGCAGCGCAAGGCGGGGCTCGACCCGACGTTCGACCCCGAGAAGGCCGGCATCCCCGGCGCCGACTACTGGATCGGCGACGACGCCCCGGCGCGCCGCTGACCCGCCCGCGCCCCGGCCGCCCTCCCGCACGGGCGGCCGGGGCCGTGGGCGTTCCCGCGCCCGCGCCGCGACCGGGGGAGCGGCGCGGGGCGCGGGGCGTCCGCGCGGCGCCGCCCGGAACGGGGGACCGGGACGGCGCCGGCCGCGGCCGTGCGGCGCGGCGCAGGGGCCGCCCGGGCCGCCGCGCCCGCACCACCGCGCTGAAGCGCCGGCCCGCGGGGCTGAGGGGCCCGCGGGCCGGCGCGCCCGCACACCACCACGTGAAGCGAAAGGACGAAACCACCCGTGTCCGTCGAAGCCAGCATCGACCCGCGTACCGGACGCCAGGTCGAGGAGGTGGCCGCCACCTCGCGGCCCGAAGAGGTCGCCGCCGCGGCGCTGGCGGCCGAGCGCGCCGCGCCCGCTGTCGAGGCCATGGGCCGGTCGGGGCGCGCGGCACTGCTGCGCGCCCTCGGCGCCGCCCTGGAGAACGGCCGCGAGCGCATCACCGCCGTCGCCGACCGGGAGACCGCCCTGGGGCCCGACCGCCTCAACGGCGAGCTGACCCGGACCGTGGCCCAGGCCGAGCACTTCGCCGAGGTGCTGGAGGAGGGCTCCTACCTGGAGGCCGCCATCGACCACGCCGCCGGGCCCGGACAGCCCGACCTGCGCCGGATGCTCGTGCCGCTCGGCCCGGTGGCGGTGTTCGGGGCGAGCAACTTCCCGCTGGCCTTCTCCGTGCCCGGCGGCGACACGGTGTCGGCCCTGGCCGCCGGCTGCCCGGTCGTCGTCAAGGCCCACGAGTCGCACCCGGCGACCAGCGAGCTGGTCTTCCGCGTCATGGCCGACGCCGCACGGCAGGCCGGGGCGCCCGAGGGCGTGCTGGGCCTGGTCCGCGGCCGCGAGGCCGGCGGCGCGCTGGTCGCCGACCCCCGGATCAAGGCCGTCGGGTTCACCGGGTCGGCCGCCGGAGGGCGGGCGCTGATGGACATCGCGGCCGCGCGCCCGGAGCCCATCCCCTTCTACGGCGAGCTGTCCGGCATCAACCCCGTCGTGGTCACCCGCGCGGCGGCGCGGCACCGCGCGGCGCGGATCGCGGCCGGGGTCCTCGCCTCGGTGACCGGCAGCGGCGGCCAGCTGTGCACCAAGCCCGGCCTGGTGTTCGTCCCGGCGGGCGCCGAGGGCGACGCCCTGGCCGAGGAGGTGCGCGCCGGGTTCGCCGCCGCGCCGGCGGCGGTGCTGCTCAACGAGCGCGTGCACACCGCCTACGGGTCGATCGGCGCGCGGCTGGCCGGCCTGCCCGGCGTCGCGGTGCTCGCCGAGGGCGCGGCCGCGCCCGCCGAGGGCTACTGGGCGGCCCCGCGCCTGCTCGGCGTCGCCGCCGCCGACCTGACGGCGGACGCCGCCGAGGAGTGCTTCGGCCCGCTGGCCGTCCTGGTCCGCTACACGGGGGAGGAGGAGCTGCGCGCGGCCCTGCGCCGCCTTCCGCCGTCGCTGTCGGCTGCCCTGCACACCGGCACCGCCGAGGAGGGCGAGGACGCCGCCGAGGTCGCCGCGCTGACGTCCGTCCTGCGCGCGGGATCGGGCCGCGTGGTGTTCGGCGGCTTCCCCACGGGCGTGCGCGTGTCGTGGGCCCAGAACCACGGCGGCCCGTGGCCGTCGACCTCCACCGTCCACACGTCGGTCGGCGCCACCGCCATCCGCCGCTTCCTCCGCCCGTTCACCTGGCAGGACGCCCCCGAGCCCGTTCTTCCTCCCGAACTCCGCGACGACCAGCCGTCCATCCCCCGCCGCATCGACGGCCGCCTCGTCCTCCCCGCCGCCTACTGACCCGGCACACGCCCCCGCCCGCCCCGAACCGACCCGGGGCGGGCGGCCCCATGTCGCGACTGCGGTACCACACTTTCGTTCTCCCGCGAAGTGGCCGGGGAGAATGGGCTGGTGCTCATCGGGGCGTTTCGGTCAAGATAGGGTCATGGCGTATCAGCGAACGTTCGGCGAGATCCCTGGGCACCCTGAAGGGTCGACCTACGCCACACGGGCAGAAATGCGCAAGCATGGGCTTCATGCGCATAACCAGGCAGGTATTTCAGGAACTAAGAAGCAAGGCGCGGACGCGATCGTGCTGAGCGGTGGTTATCCTGACGACCAAGACTACGGCGATATCATTGTTTACACCGGGCATGGTGGCCAGGACGCCAACAAAAAACAGATTGCAGATCAAACGCTCGATGATAATGGAAATGCTGGCTTGGTCAAGAGTCAACTTGACAAACTGCCGGTGCGAGTGATTCGCGGTTCGGAAGAAGACTCCGAATTTGCGCCCGCAAGCGGTTATCAGTATGGTGGCTTGTATAGAGTGGTAAGGCACTGGTTCAAAACTCGCGCTGACGGTTTCAAGGTCTGCCAGTTTCTAATGGTCAAGTGGGGGAGTGTCGCTGACGTCGAGGATCCCCAGCTCCCTGCGGGGATCGAGCTCCCTGTGCAGGCAGGTGATGAAGGCGACACTGCTGAAGTGGGCCCCGTTGGCCGCACCAAGCATGTTATCAACAAGGTCCAGCGAAGAGCTGACGTTGTTCGCAATGTGAAGTCTTGGTATAAGAACCAGTGTCAGATCTGCAGGAAGTCAGTAGACTTGCCGAGTGGGCCCAGTAGTGAGGCGGCGCATATTCGCCCTCTGGGTGTCCCGCACAATGGTCCGGATCATGAATCCAACGTCTTGTGCCTCTGTCCAAATGATCACCTTCGGTTTGACAATGGGGCCCTCTATATCACCTCTGATTTCAAAATTGTTGACAATTTAACAGGTGAGGTAATTGGGGATCTTTGGGTGCAGTCGGAACATAAAATCGGAGTGGAGTACATTAATTATCACCATGAGTCTTGGACAAAGGAATGATGTCAAATATGATATGAATGCTAGTTTAATATTGGGCTTAATATATGCGGTCTTAAATAAGTGAACCCCAGGGGAGGGCCCCTGGGGTTCACTTATTTTCTACTGCTCATTTAGTCCAAGAAGTGGACGCGGGAGGTGTCGAGGTCGTAGCGGGCCGCGACGATGTGGACGGTGCCGGACTGGACGGCGTCGGTGAGCTCAGGGTCGGCGGCGAGTTCGGCGGCGATGTGGCGGGCGTTGGCGGTGACGCAGGTCTTGACGTAGTCGCCGCCGGTGTCGGGGGTGGACTCCACGACGGGGAGGATGTGCTCCACGAGGTAGCCGATGTGGCCCTCGGGCAGGGGGGCGCCCCGGTGGACGTCGACGGCGGCGGTGACCGCGCCGCACGAGGAGTGGCCCAGGACGACGATCAGCGGGATGTGGACGTGCTCGACGCCGTAGACGACGCTGCCCAGGACCGACTCGTCGAGGACCTGGCCGGCGGAGCGGACGTCGAAGATGTCGCCCAGGCCCTGGTCGAACACGAGTTCCGGGGGGACGCGGGAGTCGGCGCAGCCGACCACGAGGGCGAAGGGGTGCTGGCCCGCCACGAGGCGGTCGCGGGTCGCCTGGCCTTCGCGGGGGTGGCGCTGGTCCAGGCGGCGCCAGCGGCGGTTGCCGGCCTTGAGGCGGTCGAGGGCCTCGTCAGGGGTGAGGCGTCGGGGGGCGGGGGCGTCCTCGTCGGCTAACGCGGGGAGGGCGCCGAGCCCGCCGACGAGCAATCCGGCGCCGCCGGCCGCTTTCGCGGCGAGCGCGCCACGGCGGGAGATCGCCATGGGGGTACCTGCTTTCGGCATCAGGACCGCCCGGTCTGGATGGGGTGGGCGGTGCGATGCAGAGCAACATATTCCTGATGGGGCGAAAACGGTAGAAGTCGCCATTGATAGTGACTTGGTAGACATTGCAATAATTGTGAATTTTGATCGTGGCCCTTCGGCTCCCGCGCGTGCGGGATCGCCTGCCGCCACGGGGCACACGTGTCGTAGCCGGTCGGCCACGAAAAGCGTGGGGCGGATGGGGGAAAGTCGCCTGGAGTGTGCGCGCAACCGTTTCGGGCTTTTACGATGAGTTGCCGACACATGCGGCGCGTGGTGGTTTTTCCGCGGTAACGCGCGCCCGCCGCTGCCGCCGCACCGCCCCCTTCCAGGAAAGACCCGATGACCGACAACGACACCGCCGCCGCCGGCGGCCTCCCCGCATCGATCGACACCTCCGTGCCGCACTCGGCCCGGGTCTGGAACTACTGGCTGGGCGGCAAGGACAACTACGCCGCCGACCGGGAGGCCGGCGAGCAGTTCCGCGAGACCTGGCCGCAGGTGGCCACTTTCGCCCGGCAGGGGCGCGGCTTCCTCAAGCGGGCGGTCACCTACCTCGCCACCGAGGCCGGTATCCGCCAGTTCCTCGACCTCGGCACCGGCATGCCCACCGCCGAAAACACCCACGAGGTCGCCCAGGCCCACGCGCCCGACGCCCGGATCGTCTACGTCGACAACGACCCCCTGGTGCTGGCGCACGCCCACGCGCTGCTCGTGGGCACGCCCGAGGGCAGGACCGACTACATCCACGCCGACATCCGCGAGCCCGAGGCCGTCATCGCCATGGCCCGCGAGCGCCTCGACTTCGAGCGGCCGATCGCCCTCATCCTGATGGGCGTGCTCGGCCACGTGGCGGCCGACCGGGTGCCCGGCATCGTGCGCACGCTCGTCGACGCCCTGCCCAGCGGCAGCCACCTCGCGCTGTGGGACGGCACCGACACCGACGCCGACGTGCTCGCGGCGCTGGAGGAGTACAACCAGAGCGCGCCGCTGCCCTACCGGCACCGGGCCCCGGAGTGGATCGCCGCCCTGTTCGACGGGCTGGAGATCGTCGAGCCGGGCCTGGTGCCCTGCCCGCGGTGGCGTCCCAGCGGCCTGGAGGCCGGGGCCGGATGGTCCAACCCGCCCTCGCTCGCCGGGGTGGGCCGCAAGCCCTGACACTGGCCCTGACACTGGGGGCCCAACCCGGGCGCGGCGCGGGCCGGAGCCTGCCCCCGCCTCGGGCGGGGCGCACCGCCGCCGGGGGGCGGCGCGGCCCGGGTGCGCAGCGCGAGGCGAGGGCGCCTCCCCGGCCCGCTGGAGCGTCCCGGTACGCGGCGGTCCGTGCCGCGGTGCGGGGCCGGCGGGGTGCGCGGGGCGCGGTCCGGCCCAGGTGGCGCGTCCGCCCTCCTTGCGCCGCACGCGTCGCACGGTATACAACGTACCGGTCGGTGTGCCGGGCGTAGTGCGTCCGGCACTCTCCGCCTATTGAGCGAGGCCGTATGGCGCATCCCCGCCCGTCCCAGCCCCCCGCCTCATCCGCCCCCGACACCCCCGCCGCTCCCGGCGCCCCGGCCGCGGCCCCCACCGCCGGCTCCCCCCTCTCCGCACCCCCGCCGCGCCCCGCACCCGAGCAGCCCGCCGAGCCGGGCGGCGCCCTCACCCGGCGCGACCTGTTCGAGACCGGCGGCAAGGCCTCGCTCGCCGGCGGCGCCGCCTGGCTGCTGGCCCCCGGAGCGCCCGCGGCCGCCGACGACACCGCCGACGCCGACTCCTCCGGCGGCTCGGTCACGGTCACCCAGGGCACCAACATCTCGGCCGCCGCCTCGCCCGACGGCGAGTGGATCGCCTTCGACCTCTACACCGCCATCTGGCTGGTCCCCGCCGCCGGCGGCACCGCCCGCCGCCTCACCGGCGACATCGTCGACGCCACCCGCCCGCGCTTCAGCCCCGACTCCTCCCAACTGGTCTTCCAGGCCTACCGCGACGGCAACTACCACGTCTACCTGCTCGACCTGCCCGACGGCCGGCCGCGCCGCATCACCGAGGGGCCCCACGACCACCGCGAACCCGCGTTCTCGCCCGACGGCACCCGCATCGCCCTCGCCTCCGACCGCGAGGACGGCTACGACATCTGGGTTTACGACGTCGCATCCGGCGAGCTGACCCGGATCACCGGCGACGCCTCCGACGCGGGCGAGCCCGCCTGGACACCCGACGGCGAGCGGATCGTCTACACCGCCGACCGCGCCGGCGTCCGCGCCACCGACCTCGACGGCAACAGCGAGGAACTCGTCCCCGCCGCCGACCACACCACCGTCTTCTCCCCGGCCCCGGGCCCGGGCGGACGGCTGGCCCACGTGCGCTTCCACGCCGACACCTGCCGCCTGGTGGTCGACGGCGAGGCCGTCAGCGGCGACGAGGACGTCTTCGTCGGCACCCTCACCTGGACCGGCGAGGACCGGCTGCTCTACACCGCCGACGGCGCCATCCGCCACCGCACGCTCGGCTCCGGCGCCACCGACGTCGACTTCCGCGCCACCGTCCCCTACCTGCGCCGCCAATCCCGCCCCGCCCGGCGCGACATCGACGACCACGACGAGCACCCCGTGCGCGGGATCGCCGGGCCGGTCCTGTCGCCCGACGGCACCCGCGTGGCCTTCCGGGCGCTGGGCGCGCTGTGGGTCATGCCGATCGGCAAGAAGCCCCGCGCCATCGTGGACGACGGCTACTTCAACTCCGACCCCGACTGGCACCCCGACGGCACCTCCCTGGTGTACTCCGGCGACCGCTCGGGCGCGCCCGCCCTGTGGCGCTACGACCTCGACTCCGGCGAGACCACCCGGCTCACCCACCTGGACGGCGCCCAGGTCACGCCCCGCTGGTCGCCCGACGGCGAGCGGATCGCCTACCAGGACCAGGACGGCGCCACCTGGGTCTACGACGTCGCCGCCAACACCACCCGCCAGGTCCTGCCCGCCCTCTTCCAGCCGGGCCGCCCCACCTGGTCGCGCGACGGCCGTGTGCTGGCGCTGGCCGCGGTGCGGCCGCGCTCGCGGCGGTTCCGCGAGGGCACCAGCCAGATCCTCACCGTCGACCTGGAGACCGGCACCACCCGCTATATCGAGCCCGCGCCCTACCGGTCGCTGTCCACGCGCGGCGACGACGGCCCGGTCTGGTCGCCCGACGGCCGCCACATGGCGTTCGTCATGGACAGCGTGCTGTGGACCGTCGAGGTCGACGCCGACGGCGGCTTCCGCACCGAACCCCGCCAGTTGACCACCGAGCCCACCGACGCCCCCAGTTGGAGCGGGGACTCCCAGACCCTGCTGTACCTCAGCAGCGGCCGGCTGCGCACCGTCGCGCGCACCGGCGGGCGCTCCGCCGGGGTGGCCATGCCGCTGCGCCGGCGCCGCGCCCGCCCCTCGGGCCGCACCCTGGTGCGGGCCGGGGCCGTCTGGGACGGCACCTCCGACCGGCTGCGCCACGACGTGGACATCGTCATCGACCGCAACCGCATCACCGAGGTGCGCCCGCGCACGCGAGGCGCCGGCGGCGCCCGGGTGGTGGACGCCGCCGACCTCACCGTGCTGCCCGGCCTCATGGACGCCCACAACCACTGGCACCTGCGCGGCCGCCACTGGGGCGCCCGGCAGGGGCCGCTGTGGCTGGCCTACGGCATCACCGCCACCCGCTCGCCCGGCGACCCCGTCTACCAGATGCTGGAGACCCGCGAGGCGCTGGAGTCCGGCAAGATCACCGGCCCCCGCTACCTCGCCACCGGCGAGGCCGTCGACGGAACGCGCATCTACTACAACTTCATGCGCCCCACCCACGACGAGGAGGCCCTGGAGCGCGAACTGGAGCGCGCCTTCGAACTGGACTACGACCTCGTCAAGACCTACGTGCGGCTGCCGGTGCGCCTCCAGCGCACCGCCGTGCACCGCGCCCACCGCGCCGGCCTGCCCCTGACCTCGCACTACCTCTACCCGGCCGCCCACCTGGGCATGGACGGCATGGAGCACATGGGCGCCACCAACCGGCTGGGCTACTCCCACACCGCCAGCCAGCTCGGCCGCGCCTACGGCGACGTCACGGCGATGTTCGCGGCGTCGGGGATCGCCATCACGCCCACCCTGTTCAACGCCTCCGCGCTCTACGCCGAGGACCGCTCCCTGGTCGAGGACGAGCGCACCCGCCGCCTCTTCCCCGCCTGGGAGTACCGGGCGCTGGAGACCAAGGCCGACGACGCGGCGGCGGGCGGCCCCGACGCCCGGCGGGCCCGCGCGGCGCTGCCCGACAACGTCGCCACCCTGCGCACCGTCCACAAGAAGGGCGGGCTCATCATCGGCGGCACCGACGCCCCGCTGGACAACATGGCCGTCAGCCTGCACCTGAACCTGCGGGCCATGGTGGCCCACGGGTTCACCCCCCGCGCGGCGCTGACCGTCACGACCTCCACCACCGCCCGCTGGCTGGGCCTGGGCCGCGACCTCGGCGCGGTCGAACCGGGCCGGCTGGCCGACCTCGCCGTGGTCGAGGGCAACCCCCTGGAGGACATCACGGCCGCCGCCGCGGTCCGCATGACGATCGTCAACGGCGTGGTGCACCGCGTCGAGGAGCTGATGGAGCCCTTCGCCGAGGACGCCACCCGCCCGCAGACCCGCTCGGCGCCCCCCGCGACCAGGCGCGGCGACCCCCTGCCCTCGGCGGGCACCGGGGGCGACGCCCCGTGGTGGCACGGCGAGTCCGAGCGGACCGCCCCGCACCGCTGCTGATCCGGCCGCGCCCGCCGACCGCCCGGCACCCGCGGGCGGTCGGCGGGCGCGCGGCGCGCGGAGCCGACCACGGCGCCGCGCCCCGCCCCGCGCCCCCGTCGGTGCGCGGAGCCGGTCAGTCCAGCACCGGGAAGTTGGCGCGGAAGACGCCGTGCGGGTCGCGGGCGCGCTTGACCTCCCGCAGCCGCGCCACCGCTTCGGGGGTGAAGGCGTCGGCCGCCGACTCGCCCGGCGCCAGCAGGCTGTAGGGCCGCCGCCCGCCCACCCGCCCGCCCAGGGACTCCCACAGCCGCGCGCACCGCTCCCGCAGCCCCGCCGCCAGGTCCGCCGACAGCGGCAGCCCCAGCGTGTAGACCAGGTAGGGCGCCGCCAGGGCGCCGGTGGCGGAGTCCGACGGGCGGGCCAGCGCGCCCCCGAGGTGGCGCACCTGCACCATGAGCAGCGGCGCCGCGTCCTCCTCCGCCAGCACCGCGCCGGCGTCTCCGTCGAGGTCGGCGAGCGAGCGGGCCCGGCTGAACCCGGGGCCCGGGTCGGTGGGGTCGGCGGTGATCGCGCCGAGTTCGGCGGGGGACATCGGCCGGCGGGTGTCGGCGATCGCCGCGCCCACCGCCTCCAGCGGGCGCAGCAGCTCCTTGGCCTCGGCCTCGCCGCCCAGGAAGGCAACGTCCACCGCGACCAGCGGGTCGCCGCCGGGCGGGTGCAGGCGGGTGTACCACGTCGACAGCGCGTCGGGGGCCTTCTCGGTGATCGCGCGGAAGGCGTCGAACGCGCGGGCGGCCAGCGCGCCGGGGAACAGCATCCGACCGCCGTACAGCTCCGGCGCCGGGTGCAGGTCGAACTCCACCGCCGTCACCAGCGCGAAGTCGCCCCCGCCCCCGCGCAGCGCCCAGAACAGGTCGGGATCGGAGGCGGCGGTCACCCGGCCGCGCTCGCCCTCGGCGTCGACCACCTCGAAGGCGGTCACGCTGTCGGCCGCCCACCCGTGGGACCGGCCGAACCAGCTCAGCCCCCCGCCGAGGGTGTAGCCCACCACGCTCACGATCGGCGAGCTGCCCGCCATGCCCGTGAGCCCGTGCGGGCCGGCCTCGGCCTGCACCCGCCCCCAGGTCACGCCCGCCTCCGCACGGGCGGTGCGCGCGGCCGGGTCGACCGCCAGCCCGTCCAGCGCGCCGGTGCGCAGCAGCACCACGCCGGCGGTGTTGCCGGAGGCGCCGTGGCCGTTGGGCTGGGCCGCCACCGTCAGCCCCGCGGCGCGGGCGTGGCGCACCACGGCCGCGGCGTCGTCGGCGTCGGCGGCCTCCACGACCGCGGCCACGGGCTGCTCCACCGCGCGGTTCCAGGGCGAGCGGGCCTGGGCGAACCCGTCGTCGGAGGGCAGCAGGACGCGGCCGCGCACCTGTGTGCGAAGGTTCTCCACAGCAGCGTTCACGTTCAATCCCCGTATCTCGCAGAGTGTCCGCAGGGGCCGGTCACATCAGCCTCGTTCGGTCCGTCACTCCCATGACGGACCTCGGAGAGGAGATGTGACCGGTTATGGAGAACTTTTTTCTGGGAGACCGGTTCCAGGAGCACCGCGATCGGCTGAGGGCGGTGGCCTACCGGATGCTCGGCTCCCAGGCCGAGGCCGAGGACGCGGTGCAGGAGGCGTGGCTGCGCCTGAACCGCGCGGACGCCGCGGAGATCGACAACCTCGGCGGCTGGCTGACCACCGTTGTCGGCCGCGTGTGCCTGGACATGCTCCGGTCGCGCCGCGCCCGCCGCGAGGAGCCGGCCGGCGCCCGCCTACCCGACCCGGTGGTCGCGCCGCTGGAGGCGGCCGAGGGCCCCGAGCAGCAGGCGCTGATGGCCGACTCCGTGGGCCTGGCGCTGCTGGTGGTGCTGGACACCCTGCCGCCCGCCGAGCGCCTGGCGTTCGTCCTGCACGACCTGTTCGGCGTGCCGTTCGACGACATCGCGCCGATCGTGGAGCGCTCGCCCGCCGCCGCGCGCCAGCTGGCCAGCCGCGCCCGCCGCCGGGTGCGCGGGGCCGCCCCGGCACCCGACCCCGACCTCGCCCGCCAGCGCCGGGTGGTGGAGGCGTTCCTGGCGGCCGCGCGCGGCGGCGACCTCGCGGCGCTGGTGGAACTGCTCCACCCCGACGCCACCACCCGGGTCGACTGGGGCGCGCTGCGGCCCGGCGCGGCGCCGGCGGTGCGCGGCGCCGAGGAGGTGGCGCGCCAGGCGGCGCTCTACGCCCGGCCGCCCGAACTGGTGCGCACGGTGGTGGTCAACGGCGGGATCGGCGTGCTCAGCCGCACCGAGGACGGGCGGCTGTACTCCCTGCTGGCCTACACCGTGGTGGACGGCCGGATCGCCTACATCGACGCGCTGGCCGACCCCGAGCGGCTCGCCCGGCTGGACCTGTCGGCCCTGGACGGCTGACCCCGGTGCCCCGGCGCCGCGTCCGGATCAGGGCGCGGGGGCGGTGTCGGCGGCCAGGGCCCGGCTGAGCACGGCGTGGATGTGGTCGACATCGGCCCGGTCGGGGTCCAGCAGCACACCCGCGCACAGGCCGTCGGCCGCGGCCACGAGCGCGGCGACCCCCTCGGGGTCGGCGGTGTGGGCGCGGCCGAGTTCGGCGACGTTGTCGCGCCAGCGGCGGGCCACCGGCCGCAGCGCCGGGCGGCGCGCCGCCAGCGTGGACAGCTCGCGCTCGGCGAGGGCGCGCTCGCGGCCCGTCCCCGCCGATTCCGCGATCAGCTCCGCCAGCCCGCGCAGGGTGTCCCCTCCGGCGTCGGCGATGGCCCGGATCCGCGCGGTGTAGACGTCGGCGACACTGGACAGCGCGGCCACGAGGAGGTCGTCGAGGGTGGCGAAGTAGTAGGTGGTCAGGCTGGTGGGGATGCCGGCCTCCCGCGCCACGGTGCGGTGGGTGACCCCCGCCGCGCCGTCGCGCCGCACCACCCGCAGCGTGGCCTCGATGATCTCCGCGCGGCGGCGGCGCCCCCGCAGCCGGCGGCCGTCGGTGACGGGCGCGTCTTCACCCATGGTGCCTCCTCGCCGCCCAGGCTAGCCGGTCGTCACGGCTCCGACCCGGTGATGGGCCCGATGCCGCGCAGCGCGACCGCGCACAGTACGGCGGCGGCGACCGTGGCCAGCCCGGCGACACCGGCGGCGGCGTTGAACCCGGCGGTGAAGGCCGCCTGGGCCTGGACGACCGCCTCGGCCGGGACGCGGTCGGCGACCGACAGCGCCCCCGGCAGGCTGTCGCCGACGCGCGCGGCGGCGCCCGCGGGCGCGCCCGGCGGGACGGCCACGGTCGCGCGGTAGACCGCCGTGGCCAGGCTGCCCAGCACGGCCACCCCCACGGCCAGCCCCAGTTCCTGCACGGTCTCCGACATCGCCGCGGCCGACCCCGCCTTCTCGCGCGGGGCCGCGCCCACGACCAGGTCGGTGCCCAGCGCGCTGATCGCGCCCAGGCCCAGGTAGACCAGGGCGAACCCGCCGACCACGGCGACGCGCGCGCCGGAGCCGGCGGTGGCCAGCAGCCCGTAGCCCACCACGGCCAGGACCAGCGATGCGGCCATCACCGTGCCGGGGCGCACGCGCCGGGCGACCAGCGGCGCGCCGATGGCGGCGGCCAGCATCGCCAGCGCGGGCAGCCCCAGCAGCACCCCGGCGGCCGCCGCCGACAGCCCCTCGACCAGTTGGAGGTACTGGGTCACCAGGAACATCACCCCGCCGACACCGGTGAGGCCGACCAGCAGGATGACCAGCGCGCTGGTGAAGGCGCGCCCGGTGAACAGCGTCATGTCCAGCAGCGGCTCGGGCAGGCGGAGCTGGCGGCGGACGAACACCGCGCCCAGCCCCAGCCCGGCGGCCGCCGCCGCGGCCGCCGCGGTGTCGGGGTCCTCGGCGGCGGTGTGCTTGACCGCGTAGACGACCGAGACGATCGCGGCCACCGACAGCGCGACGCTGGGCAGGTCGAACCGGCCCCGCGCGGGCGCCCGGTACTCCGGCAGCAGCACCGGCCCCGCGGCCAGCACCACCGCGGCCACCGGAACGGCGGCCAGGAACGCCGACCCCCACCAGAAGTGCGCGAGCAGCGCGCCGCCCAGGACCGGCCCGGCCGCCATCCCCAGGGCGAACATGGTGGCCCACACCCCGATGGCCAGCGCCCGCTCCCGCGGCGCGGGGAACATCGTGCTGACCAGGGCCAGCGTGGAGGGCATCAGCGTGGCGCCGGCGACGCCCAGCAGCGCGCGGGCCGCGATCAGCGCCGGCGCGGTGGGCGCGAACGCCGCCGCCACGGACACCACCGCGAACGCCGCGGCCCCGATCATCAGCAGCCGGCGGCGGCCGATCCGGTCGCCCAGGGTGCCCATCGTGATCAGCAGGCCGGCGATCAGGAACCCGTAGGCGTCCATGATCCACAGCGTCTCGGTGGCGGTGGGCGCCAGGTCCGCCGCCAGGCTCGGCATCACCAGGTACAGCACGGTGACGTCCAGGCCGAGCAGCACCGTGGGCAGGGCCAGCAGCGCCAGCCCCGCCCACTCGCGCGCGCCGGCGCGCCTTCGCGTATCCGTTCCGACCACGTGGTCCCCCTCGCATAGGCAATGTAGTTGGACGCTAATACAACTAGTACGTTCGTTCAACTAAATGCGGACGAGAGGGGCGGCACACCGGGCCGTGGCGAAAGGCGGCAGGAGGTCGGGCGGGCGCCGGGGGTGCGCGGAGGAGGGGTGGGAGGGGGTGGTGTGCGGCGTGCGCGCCGGGCGGTGCCGTGGACGCGGGCGTTGCGCCTGATGAATTACTAAGGCTAGCCTTACCTCATGAAACCTGGCCGCCTCCTCCGCCGGACCGCCCCCGCCGCCGTGCTCGCGCTCGCCCTCGCCGCGTGCAGCCCCCCGGAGACCCAACCGGAGGACGACGCCCGCCCGCTGGCGGAGCCCGTCCGCGTCGAGCATCAGTTCGGCACCACCGAGATCGACACCGTGCCCGAGCGGATCGTCACCATCGACCTGCAGTGGACCGACGTCCTGCAGTCCATGGGCGTCGACCCCGTGGGCTACACGGTCGACCCCGGCATGCCCGAGGGCGGACCGCCGTGGCAGGACCTCCCGGCCTCCGCCGAGGCGCTGCGGGCGGACGACGGCGTCCCCGTCGAGCAGATCGCCCTGCTCGAACCCGACCTCATCCTGGGCACCTACTCGATCGCCGACCAGAACACCTACGACCGGCTCTCCGAGATCGCCCCCACCGTGGCCACCCTGGACGAGCGCCAGGTCACGCCGTGGGAGGAGCTGGTCGAACTCGCCGGGCGCATCCTCCAGGACGCCGAGACCGCCGACGAGGTCGTCGACTCCGTCCACGGCCGGGTGGACGACGCGGCGGCGGACCTGCCCGGGCTGGAGGGCGGGACGTTCGCGCTGGCCCAGTACATCGTCGGGGACGGCATGATCATCGTCGCCGACGAGGAGGACGGCTCCAGCGTCTTCTTCCAGCGGTTGGGCATGACGATGTACGGCCCCGTGCGCGAGCGGGGCCAGGAGACCGGCCTGCCCCGCATCGAGGTCAGCACCGAGCGGTCGGACCTGCTGCGCGCCGACTTCGTGGCCTTCCTGGTCAACGGCGGCGACGAGGACGACCTGTCCGACATCCCCGGGTTCGACGACCTCCCCGGCACCGTCGCCGTCCTGGACTACGCCACCGTGGCCGGCCTCAACACCCCCACGCCGCTGTCCGTCGAGCACGCTCTTGACGCCATGCGCCCCCACCTGGAGGAGGCGTCGCGGTCCGCGCGGGAGTGAGCGCGCATACCGGGTCCTGCCGGGGTCGCGCCCCGGCAGGACCCGTCCGGGCCGGAGCGCCGGGGCCCGCTCTCCGCTCCGTCTGGGCCCTAAGCTGGTCCGCGTGAATCGCGGCCGTGCCGGGCGGGGAGCCCCGGCGCGCGAAGGCCGGGCGGGTGCACAGCCGTGAGGAGCGGGTGCGGGTGGGCGAAGGAGCCGTTGGGGGGCGCGGGGCGCCCCGCGCCTCGGGGGCGACGGCACTGGCCATGCGGGTCGTCGACCTGGCGGTGCGCCACGACCTCGCCGAGGGCGCCCACGTCACCGAGCAGTGGGTCGCCGACGAGCTGGGGGTGTCGCGCTCGCCCGCGCGCAAGGCCCTGCTGTTCCTCGCCGAGCTGGGGATCGTCGAGCGGATCCCCAACCGCGGTTTCTTCCTGAGCAGGCCCGCCGCCGACCTGGGGCGGGTCGACCTCGACGCCGCCTCCGAGGCCGAGGAGGCCGGCTACTTCCACTTCGTCGACGACCAGCTCGGCGGGCGGTTCGGCACCGAGTTCACGGCAGCCGACGTCGCCCGCCGCTACGGCCTCACCGCCCGCCAGGCCCAGCGGCTGCTGGCCCGCCTGGAGGGCGAGGACCTGGTGCGGCGCCGCGCCGGGCGCGGCTGGGAGTTCCAGCGGGTGCTCACCACCGTCGAGGGCCACGACCAGAGCTACCGGTTCCGGATGATCGTGGAGCCGGGGGCGGTGCTGGAACCCGGGTTCGCCGTGGACCCCGACGCCTTCGCCGAGCACCGCGCGCGCCAGGAGGCGTTGCTGCGCGGGGGCATCCTCACGTCCTCGCGCACCGAGCTGTTCCGTACCGGGGCGGAGTTCCACGAAATGGTGGTGGCCTGCTCGCGCAACGCCTTCCTGCTGGACGCGCTGCGGCGGCAGAACCGGGTCCGCCGGCTGATCGAGTACCGCCACCAGTTCGACCGCTCGCGGCTGGTGGGCCAGGCCCGCGAGCACCTGCGGCTGCTGGAGCTGCTGGAGCGCGGCGAGCGCGAGGCGGCCGCCGCGCTGCTGCGGGCGCACCTGGACCGGGTGCGCTGGCTGAAGACCGGGATCGGCCCCGAGCCGCGCCCCCCGGCCCTGGAACCCTAGAGGGCGCCGCCGGCCCGGCGGTCCGGCGGCGGGTGCCGCCGGACCGGGAGGTCAGCTCCGGGCGGGCGCGCCGGGGCCGCCGGTCCCGCCGGCCGCCGCGGGCTCCGCGGCCCCCGGGTGCGCGGCCGGCCCGCGCGCGGCGTCCGCGGGCAGGAAGCGGCGGACCACGTAGGACATGGTCCCGCCGTGGCGCAGGTAGGCGGCTTCGTGACGGGAGTCGATCCGCAGCCGCAGCGGCTCCTGGGCGGTGGAGCCGTCCGCGCGCCTGATCCGCAGCACGGCGGTGGCCGTGCCCGGCCGCGGGTCGTCCAGGCCCTCGATCGACAGCGGCTCCTCCCCGGTCAGGCCCAGGTCGGCGGCGCGCCGACCCGGGGTGAACTCCAGCGGGAACACGCCCATGCCGATGAGGTTGGCGCGGTGGATGCGCTCGAAGCTCTCGGCGATGACCGCGCGCACCCCCAGCAGCGCCTGGGCCTTGGCCGCCCAGTCGCGGCTGGACCCGGCCCCGTAGTTGCGTCCGGCCACCACCACCAGGTCCAGTCCGGCGTCGCGGTAGGTCCGGGCGGCGGCGTACACCGGCGCCACGCGGGTGCGGTCGGCGGTGTAGGCGCGTCCTCCGCCCCCGCGCAGGTCCGGCGGCAGCAGCAGGTTGGCCACGGCCGGGTTGGTGAAGGCGCCCCGCAGCATCACCTCGTGGTTGCTGCGCCGCGTGGAGTACTGGTTGAGGTGGCGCGGGGGCGTCCCGGCGGCGGCCAGGTGGCGGCCGGCCGGGCTGCCGGGCGGGATGGCGCCCGCGGGCGAGATGTGGTCGGTGGTGATGTCGTCGCCCAGCCACAGCAGGACGCGGGCGTCGGCGACGTCCAGCCGGCGCGGCGGGCGCGGGTCCACACCGGTGAGGTAGGGCGGGCGCCGGACGTAGGTGGACGCCGGATCCCAGGGGAAGCGCGTGGCGCCCTCCGCGCCGAGCGCCCGCCACTGGTCGGTGCCCTCGCGGATGGCGGCGCTGTTGTCGCGGAACATCTCCGGTGTCAGGACCTCGGCGGCCAGGGCCGCGACCTCGTCGTCGTCGGGCCACAGGTCGCGCAGGTGGACGGGCCGGCCCTGGGGGTCGCGGCCCAGCGGCTCGGCAGCCAGGTCGCACAGGACCGTGCCCGCCAGCGCGTAGGCCACCACCAGCGGCGGCGAGGCGAGGTAGGCCAGGGAGACGCCGGGGTTGACCCGGCCGGGGAAGTTGCGGTTGCCCGACAGCACCGCCACGGGCCGCGCGCCGGCCTCGACCAGTTCGGCCATGCGCGGCTGGAGCGGCCCGGAGTTGCCGATGCAGGTCATGCAGCCGAACCCCACGGTGTGGAACCCGGTCTCGGCCAGGGGCTCCAGCAGGCCGGCGGCCTCCAGGTAGCGCGTGACCACCCGCGAGCCGGGCGACAGCGACGCCTTGACCCACGGCCGGGCCGCCAGGCCCCGCTCGCGCGCCCGGCGGGCGAGGAGCCCGGCCCGGATCATCAGCGCGGGGTTGGCGGTGTTGGTGCAGCTGGTGATGGCGGCGATGGCCACGGCGCCGTCGGGGACGGCCGCACCGAGCACGGGGTCGGGTCCGGCGGGTCCGGTGCCGGACGCGGTGCTCGGGGCCGGCGCCGCGGCGCGGTAGGAGCGGGGCACCTGGGAGAGGGGCAGGCGCTGGTCGGGGCGGTGCGGCCCGGCCACGGACGGCTCCACCCCGCCCAGGTCGAGTTCGACGACGCGGTCGTAGTCGGGAACCGGGCTTCTGGGCGTGCGCTTGAGGCCCTGGGCCGACAGGTAGGCGTCGACCACGGCCCGGTGCCCGGCACCGCGCCCGGTCAGCCGCAGGTAGTCGGCCACCTCGTCGTCGTAGGGGAAGAAGGTGCAGGTGGCGCCGTACTCGGGCGCCATGTTGGCCACGGCCGCGCGGTCGGCCAGCGACAGCGCGGCGACCCCGGCGCCGAAGAACTCCACGAACGCCTCCACGACCCCGTGGCCCCGCAGCGCCTCGGTCAGGGTGAGGGCGAGGTCGGTGGCGGTGACCCCCTCGCGCAGCCGGCCGGTGACGTGCACGCCCACCACCTCGGGGAATCCGAACAGCACCGGCTCGCCCAGCAGGGCCGCCTGCGCCTGGAGGCCGCCCACGCCCCACCCCAGCACGCCGATGGCGTTGATCATGGGGGTGTGGCTGTCGGTGGCCACGAGCGCGTCGGGGTGCAGCAGGGGCGGGTCCTGCGCGGAGTCGCGCCAGACCACGCGGGCCAGCGTCTCCATGTTGACCTGGTGGATGATGCCCTTGCCGGGGGGCACCACCCGAAAGCCCCGCAGGCTGCGCTCGGCCCACTTGATGAACCGGTAGCGCTCGCCGTTGCGCTCGAAGTCGACGCGGAGGTTGGCCTCCAGGGCGGCGGGGGAGCCGTGGGCCTCGGCGATCACCGAGTGGTCCACGGTGAGGTCGGCGTCGATCACCGGGTTGACCCGGGCGGGGTCGCCGCCCAGTTCGGCCACCATGTCGCGCAGCGCGGCGAAGTCGGCCAGCGTGGGCAGGCAGGTGGTGTCGTGCAGCATGATCCGGTTGGGGTGGAAGGGGACCTCGCAGGCGCCCGCGCCCGAGCGGATCCGGCCCACCACCTCGGGCAGGGACTCGGGCGCCCGGCGGGCGACGTTCTCCAGCAGGACGCGCACGGAGTAGGGCACAGCCGCGAGTTCGCGCCGGGTGAGCAGGTACTCCAGCGGGACGTAGCGGTAGGCGGTACCGCCGACGTCCAGCACCCGCAGCACCGGCGGCGCCGACGTCGTCGCCCGCGCCTCGTTCGGACCGGTCATCGTCCCCCCAGGGTGGTTCGGCAGCTGATTGTTCAATGATGCAGGTACGTACAATCACGCCCCATCGTAGGGGTGCCGAAGGCCCTCGCCCCGCCTTGGGGCGGGTGGCGAGCAGAAGCATTCCGGTGTGCTCAAGGAGGTGCGTGCGGGATCGGGTCGTCGCGTCGGCGGCTTCCGTTGCCCGTGAACAGGGATTGCACTTACATGCGTTTTCGTACAATAGGCTCCCGTCACAGCGCACCGGGACGCAGGCCACGGTGCGCCCGCGCCCCGCCGGGGCGCGCTTCCCCGCCACCGCGACACCTGCCCGCACCGACCCCCGGGAGAGCGATGAGGATGACCGCCCCAAGCCGCCGCGAGATGCTCGCCGGGACGATCGGCGCCGTCGCGCTCGGCGGCGGCGTGCTGGAGGTGCGCGCCGGCGAGGCGGGTTCCGCCCCGGCGGCGCGGCCGCCGACCGCGTCCTGGCCAGCGGCACGCCGTGGCTCAGCCGCGCCGACCTGCGCCGGTCCTGGCTGCCGTGGCTGCGCGGCACGGCGCTGGGGCTGCCCTTCGGCGTGGTGCCCGCCGGAGGCGCCGAGATCCCCACCTTCCTGTCCTACGGGGCCGAGAAGGCACTGGCCCGCCGGCGCGGCGGCAGCGAGTTCGGCCGCGGGGCGATCGAGGGGGTGGCCGGGCCCGAGGCGGCCAACAACGCCACCACCGCCACCGCCATGATCCCGCTGCTGGGCCCGGGCCTGCCCACCTCGGCGACCGCGGCGGTCATGCTCGCGGCGTTCCAGCAGTACAGGATGCAGCCCGGCCCGCTGCTGTTCGAGAGCGAGGGCGACCTGGTGTGGGCGCTGCCGGCCAGCATGTTCGTGGGCACGGTGCTGCTGCTGGTGATCAACCTGCCGTTCGCGCCGCTGTGGGCGCGCCTGCTGCGGCTGCCCCGGCGGCACCTGTACGCGGGCCTGGTCGTCTTCGCCTCGGTCGGCGTCTACGCGGGCAAGGGCTCGGTCTTCGAGGTCGGGCCGCTGTACGTGGTCGGGGCGCTGGGGCTGCTGATGCGCCGCTACGGCATCCCCGTGGCGCCCGTGCTGATCGGCGTCATCCTGGGGCCGCTGGCCGAGGGGGAGCTGCGCCGTGCGATGGCGGCGAGCCAGGGCGACCCGGCGATCCTGGTGGACAGCGGGATCGCCGTCGGCATCTACGCGGTGCTGCTGGTGGTGGCGGGCGCGCTCGTCGCCAAGCGGGTCGGCGACCGCCGTCGGCGGGCCGATCCGGCGGGGGAGCGGGTCGGGGACGCGGCCCCGTCCGGGCGGGGCTGAGCGCGGCCCGGCGCGAGCGCCGGGCACCCGGGAGAGGAAGGAACGCCTCCGCGGCCGGTGCGGGCCGCGGAGGCGCGGGTGCGCGGTCGCGCACGGGGAGCCGATGGCGCGGCGCGGTCGGCGGAGCGGCCCGCACCGCGCCATCGCTCAGGCGCGGGTGTCGTCCTCGGCGGGGCGCTCGGCCTCGTCGTCCTTGGCGGCCCGGTCGGCCTGGGCGCGCTCGCGCATCTTGCGCAGCAGCTCCTCCTTCTGCGCGGCGGCGCCGGAGCGGGCGCCGGCGCGGCCGGGGGCGGAGCCGGGCTGCTCGGCGGACATGTGCTTGCGCTGCCCTCCGATGCCCAGAAGGCTGTTATGGCGTTTGGCCACGGGTTTCTCCCTTGCTCGGCGGTGGTGCGACGACGTGGGTGGGGGGTGCGTTGCGGCCCGCCGGGCTTTCGTTAGAAAGGCGCTGGACGTGCAGGGCGCGACATGTAACGGTAGCGCGCGCCCAAAGCGCCCGGCATCCGCTTTTTCGGGCACCGGCCAGGCGGGGAGCGCCCCGGCCGCGCGGGGCGGGGCCTCAGCTGCCGTACTGCCGGGTGTCGGGGTGCTCGATGAGGAGGACGTGGGCGGGTTCGTCGGCCACCGGGCGGTGGCGGACGCCGCGGGGGACGACGAAGAGGTCGCCGGGGCCCAGCGCGACCGGCGCGCGGTCGGCCAGTTCGATGCGGAACGCGCCGTCCCAGCAGAGGAAGAGCTCGTCCTCGTCGTGGTGGTGCCAGGGGAACCCGCCCTCCAGGCGGGCCAGGCGGACGACCGTGGTGTCGTTGACCGCCGCCAGGGTGTGCTGCTGGAAGGGGCCCGGCAGGGCCGCGGCCGCGCGGGGGATGGAGACCGCCCCGCCGCGGCGCGGTTCGTCGTGTGCTGTGGTCATGGCACGATCCTGGCCGCCGACGCGTTCGCCGCACAGGGCCAATGCGCGACAATTGGTCCACCGAACGAACCAATCCCCCACCCCTCCCCCCGAACACCCCCTCGAAAGAGCGCGCTCATGTCGATGGACCCGGCCGCGCTGGCCGACCGCCTGGGCCGCTGGTCGGCCGGCCGCGGACCGCTGTACCTCCTGCTCGCCGCGCGGCTGCGCCGCCTCATCGACGAGGGCGAGCTTGCCCCCGGCACCGCGCTGCCGCCCGACCGCACGCTGGCCGCCGCGCTCACCGTGGCGCGCGGGACCGTCGTGGCCGCCTACGAGGAGCTGCGCCGTGAGGGCCGCATCCGGCGGCGGCAGGGCAGCGGCACCCGGGTGGCCGGACCCGTGCGGCCCGGCCCCCGCGAGAGCACGGGCGCGCCGGTCTTCCTCCACCTGCTGGAGCCCCGCGACGACGTCGTCCTGCTGGCGTGCGCCGCGCCCGACGCGCCGCCGCCCGCCCTGCCGGCCGCCTACGAGCGGGCGCTGGCGCGGCTGCGCGAGGTGACCGGCGACATCGGCTACCACCCGCTGGGCCACGTCCGGCTGCGCCGCGCGGTGGCCGAGCACTACGCGCGGCGCGGGGTGCCCACCGAGCCCGACCAGGTGCTCGTCACCAACGGCGGCCAGCAGGCGCTGGCGCTGCTGGCCCGCGCCTTCGTGGGGCCCGGCGGCACGGCACTGGTCGAGGCGCCCACCTACCCCGGCGCCCTGGAGGCGTTCCGCGAGCAGGCGGCCGCCGTGCGGACCCTGCCCGTGGGCCTGGACGGGTTCGGGCGCGCCGTGCGCGACCGGGGCCGCCGCCCCGACCTCGCCTACGTCGCCGCCACCCACCACAACCCCACCGGGGCGGTCCTGCCGCCGCTGGTCCGCCGGCGGCTCGCGGCGGCGGCGGAGGCGGCCGGGGTGCCGCTCGTGGACGACGAGGTCCTGGCCCACCTCGCCTTCCCCGGCCGGGACACCCCGCCGCCGCTGGCCGCCTACGGCCGGACGGTGATCTCGGTGGGCTCCCTGAGCAAGAGCGTCTGGGGCGGCCTGCGCGTGGGCTGGATCCGCGCACCGCGCCCGGTCGTCGACCGCCTCGGCCGGCTGCGCGCCGTCCACGACCTGGGCGGCAACGTCGCCGCGCAGCTCGCCGCCGCCGAGCTGCTGCCGCGCGTGGAGTCCCTGTGCGCGGACGGGGCGGCCGACCGCCGCGCCCGCCACGACCACCTGCGCACCGAACTCGCGCGGCGGCTGCCGGACTGGCAGGCCCCGCCGGTCCCCGGCGGCCAGACCCTGTGGGTCCGCCTCCCGCACGGCGACGGCGACTCCTTCGCCCAGACGGCCCTGCGCCACGGTGTCGCCGTCCTGCCGGGCAGCGGCCTGGACGCCTCCGGCGGCAGCCGGGAGTTCGTCCGCATCCACTTCCTCGCCGACCACGCCACCCTCACCACGGCGGCCGAGCGCCTGGCCCGGGCCTGGCGCGCCTACGAGGGCGGGGAGCCCGACCGGGACACACCGCCGTCGCGGGCGCTGGCGGTCTGACACCGCGAGGGGCTCAGGCCCCGCCGTGGGGCGACCGCCGCCGGCGCCGCCAGTAGGCCCAGGTGACGGCGGCCAGGAGCGGACCCCACAGGACGAGGGGGAGGTAGCAGGCGTAGAGCACGACGGCCTGCCAGCCGCCCGCCTGGGTGGGGAACTCGGCGGGGATCGGGTCGCCGCGCACGGTCAGCCCCGCGAAGTGGGTGGCGAAGGTCCAGGTCCACAGGGCCGTCAGGAGCACGGCGCCGGCGGCGGCCGGGACGACCGCGGCGGGGGTCGGCACCCGGCGGCCGCGCAGCCACGGGATCCAGCGCGGGAACCGCTCGCCCCACCCGGCGACCAGACCGACGGCGGTGAAGGCCAGCAGCTCCGACACCACCGACAGCAGCACGATGTACACCCGCTCGCCGAAGCCGACCTCTTCGAGGAAGGCCACCGGAAGCCGCCACAGGCCGGAGGGCAGCACGGTGAGGGGAACGGCGTAGGCGGCGTAGCGGGCCCAGCGGGGGACGCCGGGCACGGGTTCGTGCGCGGCCCGCCACGCGGCCCGGATCCGGGCCGCGGCCGCGGGGGCCGGGGGTGGCGTCGTGGTTGTCATGGGTGTCCCCTCTTCCGCGTCGGGGCCGGCGGTCCGGCCCGCGTCAACGGTGGCAAGGGGAGCGGGCCGCGGTCCTCACCCGCGCGGGGGAACACGGCCCCCGGACGGGGGAGCGCGGCGCGGGAAGCCTCCGGCCTCGGCGCGGTGCGCCCGCCGGTAACCCGCCCCCGCGGCGGCCGCGGACGGTACGGTCGGATCCCATGGCGACGGACTACTTCGCGGACGACCCCCGTACGAACCTGGAGCGGATGCTCGCCGGAGACCTCTACATCGCCGACGATCCCGAGATCGCCCGGCGCCAGCAGCGCGCCGTGCGGCTGGCCGCGCGGTTCCAGGCCGCCTTCGCGGAGGACGCCGAGGCGGCCCAGGCGGTGCTGCGGGAGCTGCTGGGGTCGGTGGGGGAGGGCGCGCACGTGCGGCCGCCGCTCCACGTCGACTACGGGAGCAACATCGCCATCGGCGCCCGGACCTTCGTCAACTACAACCTGACCGCGCTGGACGTCGCCGCGATCACCATCGGCGCGGACTGCCAGTTCGGCCCCAACGTCCAACTGCTCACCCCCACCCACCCCCTGGATCCGCGCCCCCGGCGCGACAAGCTGGAGGCCGCCCGGCCGATCACCATCGGCGACAACGTGTGGCTGGGCGGCGGCGCGATCGTGCTGCCCGGGGTCACCATCGGCGACAACAGCGTGATCGGCGCCGGGGCGGTCGTCACCCGGGACGTGCCCGCCAACGTCGTCGCCGTGGGCAACCCGGCCCGCCCGGTGCGCACCCTGCACGAGGAGGAGTAGGGCGGCACGGGCGGCGCTCCTGCGGCGGCACGGGCACGCGGCGGCCGCATCCGGCCACCGCCCCGACATCCGCGCCGATCCCGTGCGGCTCCCCTTGCGGGCCGCCGTGCGCCGCCGGGAGGATCGGGGGGCACGGCGACGGACGGAGACGGCAGCGGTGACCGACACGGCAGCGAGGGCCACCCGGTGACGGCGCGGCATCCGGCCCTGTGGGTCGCCGCCGTCGCGGCCGCGGCCGGTGTGGCGGTCGCACTGGCCCTCAACCCGCCCCGGCTCGGCGGCGACCCGCCGGGCGGTCCGAGCGCCGCCTGCCCGGTCGCCCCCGCCCCCGGCGAGCCCGCCGCGCGCCCGCGCCCCTACAACCCCGACAGCCCCGGCTACGCGGGCGCCCCGCCGCATCCGGCCGCCGTGGTCGACACCCTGGACTTCGCGCGGCGGACGCGCGACGGCGCGCCGCTGGAGGCCGAGATGGCCGTCGGCGACGACCCGCCGGGGCGGGCCTACGAACTGCCCGAGGAGTGGCGGCCGGCCGGGAACGGCGATAGCGGCGATGGGGGCGAGGGCGAGGAGGGCGGCGAGGAGCGCACTGCGGCGCAGGTCGTGGCGTGCGTGTACTACGACGCGGTCGGAAAGCCCCTGGAGCACTGCTCCTACCGGATGCAGGACGGCACGTTCGCGATCGCGGCGGTCCGCATGACGGTGGTGGTGCGCGAGGCCGCCACCGGCCGCACCGTCGGCGGCTTCCCGCTGCGCAGCGACCCCGCCAAGGTGGAGGGCGCCAACACCGCCTTCCTGGACACCGAGTACTGCCCGCCCAGCGTCGTCGACGACACCGAGGGGCCGCGCACGTGGCTCGTCCCCCCGCGCAACTCCGACTTCGTTGAGGGTCTGCGGCCGGTGGTGGAAAGGCGGCTGTAGGGGACGTCCGGGGCCCGGCAGGGCGGTCGGGTGCGGAGGACGGCGGCGGCACGGGGGCCGGGTACCGGTGGGGCGGCGGGCGGCCCCGGGGCTCTGCGGCTCCCGGAATCGCAGGTCACCGGCGCGGCGAAGGCGTAGGGAATGTCCGGCGGCGGGCTGTCCCGGACCCCGCCGGAAATTCCTGAGAAAAAATCCACCACTGTGTCGATCGGGGCCCGCGCCGTTCGACGTCTTAGTCAGAGGCGCGGATCACGGCGCCGCTCGCACAACAGAGGAGAACCACCATGAAGTACATGCTCATCATGCGCGCTAACGCCGCCGCCGTCGAAGCCGCCAAGAACATGCCCATCGAGGAGATGATCAACGCGATGGGCGCCTACAACGAGTCGATGATGAAGGCGGGCGTCCTGCTGTCGGGCGAGGGCCTGAGCGACGCCGAGGAGGGGGCGGTCGTGGACTTCGCCGCCGAGGAGCCCATCGTCACCGACGGCCCCTACGGCGAGATCCACGAGTTGTTCAACGGCTTCTGGATCATCCAGGTCGCCAACAAGGAGGAGGCCGTGGAGTGGGCCAAGCGCGCCCCCCTCGGCGCGGGGTCCAAGCTTGAGGTGCGCCGCGTGACCGACGAGAGCGACTTCGAGGACTTCTCCGGCAACGAGTACCTGGAGAAGGAGAAGGGCTGGCGCAAGGACCTCGGCACCGAGTGACGGCGCCACCGGACACGGAGCGGAGTCCCGGTGACGACGACGGCGGCGGCGGGCACGGACGGAACGCGGAACGAGGACGGCAGTGAGCGGCGAACGGACGGGGGCGCGGTGACCGACGACGTCCGCCGCACCGTCGAGGCGGTGTGGCGCATCGAGGGAGCGCGTGTCGTGGCCACGGTCGCGCGCATGGTCGGCGACGTCGGCCTGGCCGAGGACCTCGCCCAGGACGCGCTCGCCGACGCCCTCGCCCAGTGGCCTGAGTCGGGCGTCCCGCGCAACGCGGGCGCCTGGCTCACCGCCGTGGCCAAGCGCCGGGCGATCGACGCGTGGCGCCGCAGCGAGCGCCTCGACGAGCGGTACCGGACCATGGCCCACGACCTGGGCACGGCGGCCGAGCAGGAGTGGGAGCCGATCGAGGACGACGTGCTCAAGCTCGTCTTCGCGGCCTGCCACCCGGTGCTGAGCCGGGAGGCGCAGGTGGCGCTCACCCTGCGCGTGGTCAGCGGTCTCACCACCGAGGAGATCGCGCGGATGTTCCTCGTACCGGTCCCGACGATGCAGCAGCGCATCGTGCGGGCCAAGAAGACGCTCTCGGCGGCCCGGGTGCCCTTCGCGGTGCCCGAGCCCCACGAGTGGGGCAAGCGGCTGTCGGCGGTGCTCGCCGTGGTCTACCTCGTCTTCACCGAGGGGTACGCGGCGACCTCGGGCGATCGCGTCATCCGGGCCGACCTCGCCGGCGAGGCGCTGCGGCTCGGGCGCATGGTGGCGGCGCTGGCCCCGCGCGAACCCGAGGCGCACGCGCTGGTCGCGCTGATGGAGATCCAGGCGTCGCGATTCGCCGCCCGGGTGGGCCCCGACGGCAGCCCGGTCCTGCTGGCCGACCAGGACCGCAGCCGCTGGGACCGGGGGCAGATCACGCGCGGCCTCGCGGCCCTGGCGCGCGCCGACGCCTTCGCGCGGGGGCGCGGGCCCTACGGGCTGCAGGCCGCGATCGCCGCCTGCCACGCCCGCGCGGCCGACGTCGCGGACACCGACTGGGAGCAGATCGTCACCCTCTACACGGCGCTGGAGCAGCTCACCAAGAACCCGGTGGTGACCCTGAACCGCGCCGTGGCGGTGTCGATGGCGGCCGACCCGGCCACGGCGCTGCGCATCCTCGACGAGGAACTCGACGCCAAGCGGCTCGCCGGCTCCCACCTGCTGCCCAGCGCGCGCGGTGAGCTCCTCGCCCGCCTCGGCCGCACCGACGAGGCCCGCGAGGAACTGCGGCGCGCGGCCGACCTCGCGGGCAACGAGCGCCAGCGCGCCGTGCTGTTGGAGCGCATCGCGACGCTGTAAGGCCCGAGAGGCGGCGGGGAGGGCGGCGGGCGGTTCGCGTGCGGCCGTCGGTACACGGGGCGGAGGGCCGGGGCCGTGACGAGGTGACGGGTGTTCGGCATGCGGCCATTGGTTCGCCTGTCGGCGGCCGGGTTGAGGCGGGGCGGCGGCTGGGCGCGTTTGCCGAGGGATGAGTGCCGGAGCCGGGGGCGGCCGCGCGTCTGAGGACCCGCGGGAGGGGCGCCGGGTGCGAGAGCCGCTAAGTCGTCGCGCAGAGGCCCGGTGGTTTGGGAGTATTGCCCGCTCTTTCCGATGACTGTCGCTCACGGAGGATGCGGACTCTCCGGTGGCTGGATGGCCACATGGTGAGACGTCATGCGCTGGGGCGTGTCGATTTGCCCCTTATGCCCGCTTCTTGATGTGACGGGTATGCGCTCGCGTTCACACGGGCTGCCGTGGCGCGTAGACCGTCGTGAAAGCAGCCCCAATCGTCTCGCTCCATGAGACATGCGCGCTGCCGGCTTGTCGGGTTCGGCGGCACGCGGGTCGACGGCGACCGAGGATGGGCCGCGACTCGGCGGCTGGAGCCTCTCCCTTGAAGAAGGGGCGGCGCTGAACCGCCTTCAGAGCTTCGTGCCTTGTCGCTCCGGTCCCGCCGACCGCGGTGTCCGAGCGTGGACCGCCCTCACCCCTTGGGCGTGATTCCCGCGCCCCGGGTGCGCGGCCGCCGTTGGGAACCACCGTCGCCGGTGCAGAGCGCGAGCCGGGGCCGGTGGTCGCCTGCCCGGCCCCTCGCCGTCCTCGCTGCCCCGTCGCAGCCCGGCGATCCGCTCGGAGAAGCGGTGGTCGCCCTCCTGTGCCGGTATCCGAGTTCGCGTCCCCCTCCCCGCCTGTGTCCGCCCTCCCCCTGCGTCCGCTCTCACGTCCGCGTCCGCTCCGGCGCCCGGCGCCGTCTCCTCGCTCTCGCACCACCTGTCCGGAAAAAATAATTAATTAGTATTTATCATTGACGAGACCTAGCGCACAGTGGCATGCTCTCAGCCAGTCAGGACGGCATCCTCCCAGGTGAGGCGGGTGCCTGTACCCCAGGGAGGTCCCCCATGTCTCGATGGCCGCAGCGCCCGCCCGGGCGTGACCGCGCCGGCGGCCGCGCCCGCCTCGGCACCCGTGCCTTCGCCGCCGCGGCGGCGGTGCTGTGCCTGGTCTCCCTCGCGGGGTGCGCCGGGGGCAGGCTCGGTGAGAACGGGCGCGTCGGCATCGTCTACATGGACGCGCAGGGCTACTACGCCGGGGTGCGCGAGGGGCTGCGCGACCACGCCGAGGAGCAGGGGCGCGGGTTCCAGCTGCTGGAGCTGAACGCCCAGGGCGACGCGTCCGAGGAGAGCACGTTCGTGGACGTCACGGCCTCGGCCGGGGTCGACGCCCTCGTGCTCTCCCCGGTCTCGGCGACCGCCTCCGTCCCGGCGGTGCGGCTGGCCCACGAGAGCGGCATCCCCGTCGTCTGCTACAACACCTGCATCAACGACGAGGCGGCCCGCAAGTACGTCACCTCCTACATCCTGGGCGACCCCCACGAGTTCGGCCGCCTTCTCGGCGAGGCCGCCGCCGACCACTTCGAGAGCGAGGGCGTCACCGACCCCGACATCGCCGTCCTCAACTGCGAGTTCGTCGAGGTCTGCGTCCAGCGGCGCGAGGGCTTCGAGGAGGCGCTGTTCGCCCGCCTGCCCGATGCCGAGATCGTCGCCAACCAGCAGGGCGCCACGATCGACGAGGCCGTCGAGGTGGGCGAGCGCGTGCTGACCGCCCACCCCGACGTCGACGCCTTCTACGGCGAGGCGGGCGGCGCCACCATGGGCGCGGTGCGCGCGGTCAACGCCGGCGGACGCGCGGGCGAGGTGGTGGTCTTCGGCAGCGACATGTCCACCGACGCGGCCCGCGCCCTGGCCGACCACACCGTGCTCAAGGCCAACGTCGACATCTCCGGCCTGGTCGTGGGCCGCATGGCCGGGGAGACGGTCGAGGAGATCATCGCGGGCGACGCGCCCGAGGAGTTCATCACGGACGCGCCCATCGACCTCTACACCACGCCCGAGGACGGCGCCCGGTGGCTGGAGGAGCACCCGGACGGGATCCCCTGACCCGTGGCCGCGCCCGCTTCTCCCGCCCGCACCCACGCTCACGCCCAGGAGTGGAGACACCCATGAGCAGCGACACCCCGTCCTCGGCGGCACCCGGCCCCGGTCGGGCCGCCCCGAACGGCCCCGCCTCCAACACCGCCCCCGGCAGTGTCCCCGGCAGTGTTCCCGGCACCGCCCCCGGCACCGGCGCCCCCGCCTCCGCCCCCGGCGCCGTCGTGGCCGCCACGCGCGCCGTGGCCAAGTCCTACCCGGGAGTCCGGGCTCTGGACGGCGTCGACTTCGAGGTCCGCGCCGGCGAGGTCCGCGCGCTGCTGGGCCGCAACGGCGCCGGCAAGTCCACCCTCATCCGCCTGCTGTGCGGGGTGGAGACCCCGGATGAGGGCACCGTCGAGATCGGCGGCACGCCCCTGGCCGACGGCGGCGTCCGCCGGGCCGCCGAACTCGGCGTCGGCACCGTCCACCAGGAGCTGAGCCTGGTGCCCCAGCTCTCGGCGGCCGAGAACCTCTGCCTGGGCGCCTGGCCCACCGCCGGCGGCCGGATCGACCACACCGCCATCCGGGCCGGCGCCCGCGAGGCGTTCGCGGAACTGGGCGTCGACATCGACCCCGACACCCCCGTCGGCGAGCTGCCCCTGGCCCAGCAGCAGCTCGTGGAGATCGCGCGGGCGCTGCGCTCGCGCCCCCGGCTGCTCATCCTCGACGAGCCCACCAGCGCCCTGGCCGCCGGCGAGGCCGAGATCGTGCTGGCCGCGGTCACCCGCGTCGCCGGGCGCGGTGTCGGCGTCGTCTACGTCAGCCACCGCCTGGACGAGATCCGCCGGGTCGCCGACACCGTCACCGTCATGCGCGACGGCGCGGTCGTGGAGACCACCCCGGTGCGCGGGGCCACCACCGCCCGCATCGTGTCGCTCATGCTGGGCCGCGAGGAGGAGGAGCCGGTGCGCCGCCCCGCCGGGGCGGTCGACCGCTCGGGCACCCCGCTGCTGTCGGTGCGCGACCTGGCCGTGCCGCCCAAGGTGGACGCGGTCTCCTTCGACCTCTACCCCGGCGAGGTGCTGGGGCTGGCCGGGCTCATGGGCTCGGGCCGCACCGAGGTCCTGCGCGCCCTGGCCGGTTTCGCCCCCTCCACGGGCACCGTCGCGGTGGAGGGCGACACCGTGGCCCGCCGCACGCCCCGCGCCATGAAGCGCCTGGGCGTGGGCATCACCCCCGAGGACCGCAAGGGCGAGGGCGTCGTCCCCCTGCTGGGGGTCTCGGAGAACATGGTGCTGACCTGGTTCGGCGGCGCCTCCACCGCCGGCACCGTGCGGCCCTCGCGGGTGTCGGCCATCGGCCGCGGCCTGGTCGAGCGCCTCTCCATCAAGACCGCCCGGCCCGACACCCCGATCGTCAACCTCAGCGGCGGCAACCAGCAGAAGGCCGTCATCGGCCGCTGGCTGCACGCCAGGAGCCGGATCCTGCTGCTGGACGAGCCCACGCGCGGCGTCGACGTGGAGGCCAAGGCGCAGATCTACCGGATCGTGCGCGAGCTGGCCGACCACGGCGCGGCGGTCCTCTTCGTCTCCAGCGAGCTGGAGGAGCTGCCCCTGGTGTGCGACCGGGTGCTCACCCTGCGCGCGGGCCGGCTGGAGCGGGAGCTCACCGGCGACGACATCACCCTGGACAACATCATGACCGCCGCGATGGCGGCCTGAGGCGAGGTAGCAATGACCACCACCACCCCAGTCCCCGGCGCCGCCGCCCCCGCGCGGCGCGACCTCGTCGGCCGCTACGGCCGCAGGCTCAACGAGATCGGCCTGCTGGCCGCCATCGTGCTCCTCTACGTCGTGCTCGGCGCCTCCGCCAGCGGCTTCCTGAGCCTGGACAACCAGCTCGGCCTGCTGCGCAACGCCGCGACCATCGGCATCGCCGCCTGGGGCGTGACGCTGGTGATCGTGGCGGGCGAGATCGACATCAGCATCGGCCCGGCCGTGGCCTTCGCCTCGGTCCTGGTCGCCAAGGGCGCCGCCGAGTGGAACCTCGGCGTGGCCGGGGCGATCGCCCTCACCCTGCTGCTGGGTGTGGCCTGGGGCGCCCTGGCCGGGTGGCTGCGCGCCCGGTTCAACGTCCCCTCCTTCATCACCACGCTGGGCCTGTGGAGCGTCCTGGGCGGGCTCGCGCTGTACATGACCGACGCGCTGCCCGTGCCGCTGCCCGAGAGCGCCGTCTTCGACGTCCTGGGCGGATCGGTCCTGGGCGTCCCCACCTCCGCCCTGGTCATGCTCGCCCTGTTCGCGGTGTTCGCCTACGTGGCCCGCTACACCGCCTACGGGCGCTCGGTCTACGCCATCGGCGGCAACGCCGCCGCCGCCCGCCTGGCCGGGCTGAACGTCACCCGGGTGCGGGTGCTGCTGTTCGCCACCACCGGCCTGCTCGCCGCCATCACCGGGATCCTGCTGGCCGCCCGGCTGGGATCGGGCAACGGCGGCGCGGCCGCCGGACTGGAGTTCGACGTCATCGCGGCCGTGGTCATCGGCGGCACCGCGCTGGCCGGCGGGCGCGGGTCCCTGCTGGGCACGTTCCTGGGCGTGGTGTTCATCAGCGTCATCGCCAACGGCCTGGTGCTGCTGGGCGTCAACCCCTTCTTCCAGGACGTCGTGCGCGGCCTCATCATCGTCGCCGCCGTCCTGGTGAACGTCCTGGTCAACAGCCGCTCGGCCGCCAACCGCCTCACTTGAGGGCCGCGGCGGGCTGCGAGAGAGGAAGGAACCGCGTTGAACACGACCACCACCGCGCCGACGCCCGCGACCATGCGCGGGGTCCGGCTGCCGGGCGACTCCACCGCCGTGGTCGACACCCTGCCCGTGCCCGAGCCCGGCCCCGGCCAGGTGCTGCTGCGCATCGGCGCGTCGGGCATCTGCGGCAGCGACATCGGGTTCATCTACCACGAGCACAAGACCCACCGGGGCATCGACGGCCCCGCCTACCGCGGGGTCGTCGCCGGGCACGAGCCCTCGGGCACGGTCGTGCGGGCCGGGGCCGGCTGCCGCCGGTTCGGCCCCGGCGACCGGGTGATCGTCTACCACATCGCCGGGTGCGGGCTGTGCGACAACTGCCGCCGCGGGTTCATGATCAGCTGCACCGCCCCGGCGCGGGCCGCCTACGGCTGGCAGCGCGACGGCGGCCACGCCCAGTACCTGCTGGCCGAGGAGTCCACCTGCGTCCCGCTGCCCGACGAGCTGTCGTTCGTGGACGGCGCCCTCATCGCCTGCGGGTTCGGCACCGCCTACGAGGGCCTGCGGCGCATCGGGGTCAACGGCGACGGCGACCTGCTCGTCGTCGGCCTGGGCCCCGTCGGGCTGGCGGCCGGGATGGTCGGCCGGGGCATGGGCGCCGCCCGCGTCATCGGCGTGGAGCCCTCCCGGCGGCGCCGCGACTGGGCGGCCGGCCTCGACGTCTTCGACGCCGTGGCCGCGCCCGAGGAGGCGGCCGACACGGTCGCCGCCGCAACCGCCGGGCGCGGCGCCGCCACGGTGATCGACTGCTCGGGTTCGCGGCCGGGCCGCTCGCTGGCCCTGGAGCAGGCCGCCGAGTGGGGGCGGGTGTCGCTGGTGGGGGAGGGCGGCACCCTGGAGACCGAGGTCTCCGACACCCTCCTGCACAAGCAGCTCACGCTGTACGCGTCCTGGGTGACCTCCCTGCCGGCCATGGCCGAGCTGGCCCGCAACCTGGTGCGCTGGGGGCTGTCGCCCGAGCGGGTGGTCTCCGACCGCTTCGACCTCGCCGACGCCGACGCCGCCTACCGGCTGGCGGCGGGGGAGAGCCGCGGCAAGGTCGTGCTGACCGCCGGGGCGGGGCAGCGGTGAGCGGGCCGGTGCGCGCCGCGCGCGAGGGCGCCGGGCCCGACGAGCGCGTGGTCCTGGACAACGGCGTGCTGCGGCTGACCGCCGCACCCGGCCTGGGCGGGCGCGTGCTGTCGCTGCGCCTGGCCGGCCGGGAGTTCCTGTACCGCAACCCGCGCCTGCTCGACGCCGGCCTGCGGCGCCGCGAGGGCGTGCGCCTCGACCCCGTCGAGGGGCCGATGAGCGCCTGGAACAACGTCGGCGGCGACAAGACCTGGCCGGCCCCGCAGGGCTGGTCGGGCCCCGGAGAGTGGGCCGGCCCGCCCGACCCCGTGCTGGACTCCGGGGCCTACGCCGCCGAGGTCGGCGCCCTCGGCGGCGGCGCCGCCGTGCTCACCATGACCAGCGGCGACGACCCGCGCACCGGCCTGCGCCTGCGCCGCCGGATCACCCTGGAGCCCGGCGCTTCCGGGTACCGGCTGGACCTGACCGCGCGCAACACCGCCGACGCCCCGCGCACCTGGGCGCTGTGGAACGTCACCCAGCTCGACGGCGCCGCGCGCGCCGACGACGGCGGCGTCTACGTCGGCGTGGCCGGCGAGGGGCCGCACACCGTGCCCCTGGTCGCCGGTGACGCCACCCCCCGCGTGGTCGAGCACGCGCCCGGCGTGCTGCGGGTGCCCGCCCAGGACGTGGTCGGCAAGGTCGGGTTCCCCACCGCCGCGGGCTGGATCCGCCACGTGGGCGCCGCCGGCGCTCTGACCCAGACTTTCACCCCGGCGCCGGGCGCCTACCCCGACCAGGGGTCGCGGGTCGAGGTGTGGCTGGAGTACCCGCTGGAGCACCCCTTGGCGCACTTGGGCGGGCTGCGGCCCCAAGACCGGGTGGTGGAGTGCGAGGTGCTGGGGCCGCTCACCGAGCTCGCCCCCGGCGAGGAGGCCTCGCTGAGCATCGCGTTCGACCTGGCGCCCGCCGGGGCCTAGGACACAGTCGCAGGAGAGACATGGCACACAGCAGACACGAGGGGGCCACCGCGGTGGTCACCGGCGCGGCCCGGGGGATCGGCGCGGCCGCCGCCCGCCGCCTGGCCGCCGAGGGTGCCGGGGTGGTCCTGACCGACCTGTCCCCGGAGGTGGAGGAGGCGGCCGCGCGCGTGCGCGCCGAGGGCGGCCGCGCCGTGGCGGTGCGCGCCGACGCCGCCGACGAGGCGGACTGGGCGCGCGTCGTGGACACCGCCCGCACCGCGTTCGGCCCGGTCGGCGTGCTCGTCTCCAACGCCTACACCGTCCAGGTCGCGCCCGCCCACGAGACCTCGCCCGCCTCCTGGGAGCGCCAGCTCGCCGTCAACCTCACCGGGGCCTTCCTGGGGGTGCGGGCCTGCCTGGCGGACCTGACCGCCACCGGCGGCTCCGTCGTGCTGGTGTCCTCCGTGCACGCCTGGTTCGGGCTGCCGGGCCGGCCCGCCTACGCCGCCACCAAGGGCGGGCTCACCGCGCTGGCCCGGCAGCTGGCCGTGGAGTACGGGCCGCGGGTGCGGGTCAACTGCGTGCTGCCCGGACCCATCCTCACCGCCGCCTGGGAGGAGATCGGCGAGGACGACCGCCGCGACAGCGCCGCCCAGACCGCCGCGGGGCGCATGGGCGAGCCCGACGAGGTCGCCGCCGCGGTGTCGTTCCTCGCCTCCGCCGACGCCTCCTACGTCACCGGGGTGAGCCTTCCGGTCGACGGAGGATGGAGTATCTACAAGGCGTCGTCGTGAGGCGCGTGAGAGGAAGGACATGATGGCGGCCTACTCCGAACGCGGGGTCCACGGGCAGATCGTGCAGCTGCTGGGCGAACGCGTGCTCTCCGGCGAGATCGCCGAGGGGGAGACCATCGACCTGGCCGCGCTCAGCGCCGACCTGGGCCTGAGCCTCACGGCCATCCGGGAGGCGATCAAGGTCCTGGCCGCCAAAGGGCTGGTCGGGTCGCGGCAGCGCAAGGGGACGTTCGTGCGGCCCCGGGCCGACTGGAACCTGCTCGACCCCGACGTCGTCAAGTGGCAGGTCGCCACCGGAGCCGGCGACCTGTTCTTCCGCGACTTGGCCGAGCTGCGCGGCGCCCTGGAGCCCACCGCCGCCCGGCTGGCGGCGCTGCGCCGCACCGACGCCGACGTGGCCGAGCTGCGCGCGGCGGTGCGGGCGATGGCCGACAGCCACGGGTCCTCGCCCGAGGAGGCCGCGGCCAGCGACCTGCGCTGGCACCGCGCGCTGCTGGCGGCCACCCACAACGAGCTGTACACCCGCACCGACATCTTCCTGGCCGCGGGCCTGGTCGAACGCGACCGCCTGGTGCACGCGGGCGCCCACAAGGACCCCGTGCCCAGCCACACCTCGGTCACCGAGGCCGTCGCCGCGGGCGACCCGGCCGCCGCCGAGACCGCGATGCGCTCGCTGCTGGAGCAGGCCGACGAGGACCTGTTCGGCGCCACCGGCGACGGCGCCGACGACGAACTGGAGAGACCCGCATGAGGATCACCCGCATCGAGACGTTCCTGGTCGCCCCGCGGTGGCTGCTGTGCTGCGTGGAGACCGACGAGGGCGTCGTCGGGTGGGGCGAACCGGTGGTGGAGGGCCGCGCCGCGACGGTGCGCGCCGCCGTCGAGGAGCTGTCCGACCTGCTCCTGGGCGAGGACCCCACGGCGATCGAGCACCACTGGCAGCGCCTGACCAAGGCCGCCTTCTACCGGGGCGGCCCGGTGCTCTCCAGCGCCGTGGCAGGGCTCGACCAGGCGCTGTGGGACATCGCCGGCAAGCGGCTGGGCGTTCCGGTGTACCGGCTGCTGGGCGGACCGGTCCGCGACCGGGTGCGCGTCTACGGCTGGGTCGGCGGCGACGACCCCGCGCAGCTGGGCGAGGCCGTCGCCGCGCGCGTGGAGTCCGGGCTCACGGCGGTGAAGATGAACGCCGCCGGGGTGGTGGGCCGCTCGCCCACCGTCCGCGAGATCGACGCCGTGGTGGAGCGGCTGGCCCAGGTCCGCGCGGTGCTGGGCGACGACCGGGACGTGGCCGTGGACTTCCACGGCCGGTTCAACGCCGCCGCCGCGCGCCGGGTGCTGCCGCTGCTGGAGCCGCTGCGCCCCATGTTCGTGGAGGAGCCGGTGCTGCCGGAGTACGGGCACCGGCTCGCCGACGTCGTGGGTGCCAGCCCGGTGCCCATCGCCACCGGCGAGCGCCTGTACTCCCGCGGCGACTTCCTGCCCGCGCTGCAGGCCGGGATCGCGGTCGCCCAGCCCGACCTGTCCCACGCGGGCGGCATCTCCGAGGTGCGGCGGATCGCGGCGCTGGCCGAGACCTACGACGCCCTGCTGGCCCCGCACTGCCCGCTGGGGCCGGTGGCGCTGGCGGCCAGCCTCCAGGTCGCGTTCGCCACGCCCAACTTCCTCATCCAGGAGCAGGGCATCGGCATCCACTACAACCGGGAGGCCGAACTGCTCGACTACGTCCTGGACACCGGGGTGTTCGCCTTCCCCGACGGCCACATGCGCCGCACCGAGGCGCCGGGCCTGGGCGTGGCGGTCGACGAGGACGCGGTGCGCGCGGCCGACCGGGTGGGGCACCGCTGGCGCCCGCCGGTGTGGAGCCACGACGACGGATCGTTCGCCGAATGGTAGGGGAGGAAGCGGTGGAGGCAGCGGTGCGCGCCTGGGCACCGGACCGGTTCGAACTGGGCGAGGGGCTGCGGTGGACCGCCGCGGGCCTGCTGGGGGTGGACATCCTCGCGGGCCGGCTGTTCGCCCTGGACCCCGAGCACCCGGGGCCCGCCCGGCTCCTGGCCGAGGTGGACGTCCCCCTGGGCGCGGTCGCGCCCGTGCGCGGTTCCGGCGAGGTCTACGTCGCCGCCGCCGGCACCGGGGTGGCGCTGCTGACCGTGCGCGAGGGCCGTGCCCCCGGCGTGGAGTGGCTGGCGCGCCCCGAGGACGGCGCCCCCACCGCCATGCGCATGAACGACGGCTGCTGCGACCCCGCCGGGCGCTTCTGGGCCGGGTCGATGGCCTACGACGGCACCCCCGGGGCGGGCGCGCTGTACCGGGCCGACCCCGGCGGCGCCGTGCACCGGGTGCTGGAGGGCTACACCATCCCCAACGGCCCGGCGTTCTCCCCCGACGGGCGGCTGATGTACCTGGCCGACAGCGCCGAGGGCCGGATCGACGTGTTCGCGCTCGACGGCGACGGCGAGCCGGGGCCGCCCCGCGTGTTCGCCCGCCTGACCGAGGGCAGCCCCGACGGCATGCAGGTCGACGACGCCGGTCACCTGTGGACGGCGGTCTGGGGCACCGGGCGCGTCCACCGCTACACCCCCGAGGGCGCCCTGGAGCGCGTGGTGCGCCTGCCCGCCGCCCAGCCCGCGAGCGTGTGCGTGGTGGGCGCGGACCGGCCGCACCTGTTCGCGGCCACCGCCCGGATCGGCCTGGAGGAGGCCGCCGACGCCGACGGCGCGGTGTTTCGCGTACCCGCCGACGTGCCCGCCCGGCCCGCCGCGGAGTTCGGGGACGCGTTGTGAGCGCGCCGGTGGTGTGCGTCGGCGAGACCATGGCGCTGCTGGTGCCGGCCGATCCGCTGCCGCTGGACGCGGCGCCGCGCCTGGCCCTCACGGCGGCCGGAGCGGAGTCCAACGTCGCCTGCGCCCTGGCCGGGCTCGGGCACCGGGCGGCCTGGTTGAGCGCGGTGGGCGACGACCCCTTCGGGCGGGTGGTGGTGCGCGCGGTGGCCGGGCGCGGCGTGGACGTGTCGGCGGTGCGGACCGACCCCGCCCGCCCCACCGGGCTGTTCGCCAAGGACCCCGCGCCGTCGGGCAGCACGGTGCACTACTACCGGGCCGGCTCGGCGGCCTCGGCACTGGGGCCCGAGGCCGCCGACCACCCGCTCGTGCGCGGGGCGGCGGTGGTGCACGTGTCGGGGATCACCCCGGCGCTGTCGCCGGAGTGCGCCGCGCTCACCGAGCGGCTGCTCGCCGACCCCGCGCTGACGGTGAGCTTCGACGTCAACCACCGGCCCCGGCTGTGGCCGCGGGGCGGGGCGGCGGCGCGCCTGCTGGAGCTGGCGCGGCTGGCCGACGTGGTCCTGGTCGGCCGGGACGAGGCCGAGGCCCTGTGGGGCACCGCGACAGCCGAGCAGGTCCGCGCGCTGCTGCCCACGGTGCCGCGGCTGGTGGTGAAGGACGCCGAGCACGGCGCCACCGAGTTCGGCGCGCACGGGCGCACGCACGTGCCCTCGCCGCGCGTCGAGGTGGTGGAGCCGGTCGGCGCGGGCGACGCCTTCGCCGCCGGGTACCTGGCGGGCGGGTTGCGCGGGCTCGACGCGGCGGGCCGGCTGCGCCTGGGGCACCTGTGCGCCGGTCGGGTCCTGCGCGAGCTGGGCGACCTGGCCGCGCCGCCGGAGGCGGGGGAGTGGGACGAGGCGCTGCGGGCGCCCCGGGAGCGCTGGGTCGAGGCGGCCTCGGCGGTGCTGGCGGGCGGGCGAGTGAGCGAGAGAGGGAGCACGGCATGAGCGGCGACGACCTGGAGCGGATGTTCGAGGGCCACCGGGTGATGGCCATCCTGCGGGGGCTGTCCCCGCAGGAGACGGTGGCCGTGGCCACCCGGGCGTGGGACCTGGGCATCACGGTGGTGGAGGTGCCCGCCCGCGATCCCCAGGGGCTGGAGGCGATGCGCGCGACCGTGCGGGCGGGCGCGGAGCGGGGCCTGGCCGTGGGCGCGGGCACCGTCGTGGACACCGAGCAGGTCCGCGCGGTGGCGGCGGCGGGGGCGGCGTTCACGGTGGCGCCCGGGTTCGACCCGGAGGTCATGGCGGCCTCGGAGGCGGCCGGGATGCCGCACCTGCCCGGGGCCGCCACGCCGTCGGAGGTGCAGGCCGTGCTGCGCGCGGGCGGGCGCTGGGTGAAGGCGTTCCCCGCGTCGGTCCTGGGACCCGAGTGGATCCGGGCCCTGCACGGGCCGTTCCCCGACGTGCGCGTGGTGGCCACCGGCGGCGTGGACGCCCGCAACGCCCCGGACTTCCTGAAGGCGGGCGCGGCGCTGGTGGCGGTGGGCTCGGCGCTGTCCGACCCGGACCAGATCCCGGCCTTGAGGCGGCTGTAGGCCCCACGGCCCCCGGACGCTCCGCGTCCGGGGGCCGTGGCGGGGCGCCGGGCCGGAGGGGGCGGCGGCCGGGGAGGGGCGGTGGGGGATCGGCGTCAGCCGGTGGGCGACCCGCTGCCCCGGCGGACCGAGAGCGCGATGAGCGGGAGCACCGCCAGGGCCAGGACGCCGCCGCCCGCCGCCAGCACGGCGTAGTCGGCCGCCGCCACCACCAGGCCGGAGACCAGGCCGCCGCCCGCGCCCGCCACGGCGACGGCCACGTCCACCAGCCCCTGGGTCCGGGCGCGTACGGCCAGCGGGGTGCTGTCGGTGACGATGGCGGTCCCCGCGACCAGTCCGAGGCTCCAGCCCAGGCCGAGCAGGGCCAGCGCGAGCGCGAGCAACCCCACCGAGTGCGGCGGGGCCAGCGCGGCGAGAAGGCCGGCGGCCGGCAGCGTCAGGCCCGAGGCCGCGGCCACCGCCCCCGGCCCGAAGCGGTCGACCAGGAGGCCGCTGAGCGGTGAGGGCAGGTACATCGCGCCCACGTGCACGGCGATGACGAGGCCCGCCGCCCCCACCGAGTGGCCGTGCGCGGCCATGTGGACGGGGGTCATGGTCATCAGCGCGACCATGACGAGCTGGGCCGACACCATGACCGCCGCCCCGCCCAGCAGCGCGCGGGTGCGCGGCGGCGCGGTGCCGCCGACCGCGGTCCCCGCCGGGGCGTCGGCCGCCCGGACGGCGGCCAGGGCGCGCGCGGTGATGAGGGGGTCGGGGCGCAGCAGCAGGCCCAGCACCAGCGCGGCTGCGGCGTAGGCGGCGCCCGCCAGCAGGAAGGGCCCGGCCAGCGGCGGGATGCCCAGCGCGGTGGCCAGGCGGCCCAGCGGCGCCACCAGGTTGGGTCCGGCGACGGCGCCGAGGGTGGTGGCGACCAGCACGGTGCTCACCGCGCGCGAGCGCCGGTGCGGGGCGGCCAGGTCGGCTCCGGCGTAACGGGCCTGGAGGTTGGTGGCGCTGCCCGCGCCGTAGACGAGCAGCGACGCGAGGAGCAGCGCCACGCTGCCGGACGCGGCGGCGGCCACCACTCCCACGGCGCCCGCCGCACCGGCCGCGTACCCCGCCGCGAGCCCGCCCCGCCGCCCGGCCCACTGGGAGACGCGCCCGACCAGGGCGGCGGCAGCGGCCGAGCCGACGGTGAGCAGGGCAATGGGCACACCGGCCCACCCCGCGCCGCCGAGAATGTCCTCGGCGAGCAGCGCCCCGACGGTAATGCCCGCCGCCAGCCCGGCGCCGCTGAGCACCTGCGCGGCCACCAGCACGGCAAGAACGCGCCGCTGCGCGGGGTGAGGGGTGGAGGTGGCGGCGGTCGACGAGGACATGTGAAGGGCCTTTCCCGGGAGACCGCCGACGAGCAGGACCCCCGCCGTTCGCGATCAGCGCCATCCTCCCGCTCGGCCCCAAGGCCTCAACGCCCGGGTCACGCATTTCGGTCATCCGTCCACAAGACGCCGATTCCCGGCCCGGGGACCTCTACCGCCAACCCGCCAAGTGCAGTACACGTGCTGAAAACGCCA
Organism: Streptomonospora nanhaiensis; assembly: GCF_013410565.1. Taxonomy (NCBI): domain Bacteria; kingdom Bacillati; phylum Actinomycetota; class Actinomycetes; order Streptosporangiales; family Nocardiopsidaceae; genus Streptomonospora; species Streptomonospora nanhaiensis. The sequence goes on along the minus strand of NZ_JACCFO010000001.1, from coordinate 1,070,031 downwards.
CGCCCGAGCGCCGCCACCGCAGTTCACGAAGAGTGCTCCCCGCGCACGCGGGGATGGGCTTCACCACTTCACAAAGCCACGGGCGGGCACGTCGGGTCGTCGTGGGTGGGAATGGGCCCCGAGGGCATGCGAGCTTACGGCTGGGTCGGGCCCGGCTTGCCGCGTCCGATGCTCGGCCTTCAGTCGCCGCCGGGTGCGCGAGGTCGGGGGTGATGGGGGTGTGCGGTCATCGGTCCCGGTTGCCCGTGGTCGGGGTGGGGCGTCGGGGCGCCGAGGGCAGAGGTGGGCCGAGGCACGCCGACCGGACTGGATGGCGGCGATGGGTGGCTCGGCCGGTGAGGGCTGCCGGTTCGGGCTCTTCGCTCGCCTACGGCGCCCATCTCCGCTCTGTGTCGGCCCTTCCGGGTGCAATTCCGGGCAAACCAGTCATCCAGCGCCGCGTATCTCGCATGGCGAGACGAAATCGGGGCCTTTCGCGACGATTTAGCATGCACGGCCGCCCCGATGGCCGAGAGGCCGGACTCGTGGCCTTCAATAGCCGACATACAGGACGAAGCGACGGTCTGGTGGTCCCGGGTGTCTCATCATGTGGATGCCGCGTGCTTCCGGCGGACTTGGGGGTCTCCGTGCGACAGTCGAATGAAAGAGCAAACCGGGCAATCGCTCCCATGGCGATCAGGTGGAATGCGGCGACATGACGGTTTCCGCCCTCGGCCCTCGCGCACGTGCCCCCGGGTGCCGCGACCCGCCCGAACTGCCCGCCGCTCTCGCGGCCCCGACGCCACCCCCGCCGTGGCGTGCTCCCGACAAGACGAGGGCACTGTGGCGCTTCTAGCGCACTCCCGCCCCGCTCTCGCTCATGTGCAGCTGGTTAGATTAGCCTGCACTAACTTCCTGTATCGGACAGGTGGAATCCCGCCGCCCATCTCGCGTGGCGGGTGCCGCGCCGTGGCCGGGTACCCGGTGGGAGGCGGCGAGTACGGAAAGGGACGCGATGGCACGTGGGACGAGGCGGCCCTGGCTGCGGGTGCCGGAGGATCCGGTCCCCGTGGAGCTGCCGCCGACCGGGCCGGAGCAGACGCCTCGGCGCTTCACCATCGGGGTCATCCTCTCGGCGAAGCGCTACACCCTGCCCGCCGCCGGGCTGATCGTCCTGTGGCAGCTGGGCGAGGCGCTGGTGCCCGTCCTCATGGGCGTGGCGATCGACCGCGCCATCGGCGGCGCCGACCCCGTTGAGCTGGTCCTGTGGGTCGGCGTGCTCGTCGTGAACTACCTCGTCTTCATGGTGTCGTTCCAGCTCGGCTCCCGCATCGGGCTGCTCGGCATGCAGTCCGTCCAGCACCGGCTGCGCACGGCCGTCTCCGAGCGGCTGCTCGACCCCGGCGGCCTCCAGGGCGCCGCGCGGCTGCCCGGCGTCGGGCTCTCGGTCGCCTCGTCCGACGTCTCGCGGCTGGCCACGGCCGTGGCGATCGCCGTCTACCCGCTCGGCGAGTTCGCGGCGATCATCTTCGGCGGCGCCGTCCTCTTCACGCTGTCCTGGCCCCTGGGCCTGGCCGTGTTCGTCGGCGCCCCCGCCATGATCCTGCTCATCGACCGGGCGGGCGGGACCCTGCGCCGGCGCTCGGGCCGGGAGCAGGCGCTGGCCGCGTCGGCGGCGGGCAAGGCCGCCGACCTCATGGCGGGCTACCGGATCGTCACGGGCCTGGGCGCCGGGCCCGAGGCCGCGGCGCGCTACCGGCGGTCCTCGCGCGATGCCCTTCAGGCCACCCTGCACGCGAAGTCCGCCCAGGGCGTCCTGCTCGGCTCGATGAACGCCGCCACCGGCGTCTTCCTCGCCGCCATCACACTGACGGCCGGCTGGCAGGCGCTCTCCGGCTCCCTCAGCGTCGGAGCACTGATCACCGTCGTGGGCCTGGCCCAGTTCCTCGTCGGGCCGATGACCATGGTCGCGACCAACTTCGGCACCATCTGGGCGGCCGCGACCGCGTCCGCCGAGCGCGTCCTGGACGTCCTGCGCTCCCCGCGGCCCCACGAGCGCGGCACCGGCACCGCGCCCGCCGAGGGCGCCGACACCGGCGACCCTCCGGAGCACGGCCTCGACTGCGAACTCGACCTCGACCTCACCCTCGGCTCGGCGGCCCTGCACGGCCGCGTCGGGCCCGGTGAGTGCGTGGCGGTGCCCGTGGACGGGGCGCAGGCGGCCGAACTCGTGGCGGTGCTGTCCGGCCGCGCCGAGCCCGGCACCGGGCGGGTGCACCTGGCGGGCCGCCCCCTCGCCGACGCGCCGCCCGGCACCCTCCTCGTGGCCCCGCACGCCGCCGACCTCTTCGACGGGACCGTCCTGGAGAACGTCGCGATCGGCGACGCGGGCACCGACCGCGCCCGTGCGGCGCTCGATGACGCGGGGTGCGCCGAGTTCCTCCAGGCCATGCCCGACGGCGTGCACACCGCCGTCGGCGAAAGCGGGCGCCGGCTGTCGGGCGGGCAGCGGCAGCGGGTGGCGCTGGCCCGCGCGCTCGCCCAGGACGCGCCCGTCCTCGTGCTGCACGACCCCACCACGGCGGTGGACTCGGTGACCGAGCAGGCCGTGGCCGCACGGCTGCGGGACTGCCGTCAGGGCCGCACGACCCTCCTGCTCACCCGCTCGCCCGCGCTGCTGGCCGCCGCCGACCGGGTCCTCGACCTGGTCGACGCACACACCGACGCCGACGGCGGCGACGAGTCCGGCGGTGTGGACTCCTACGCCGGGGCGCCCGGCTCCGCGGTGACCGCCCCGACGACCGCCCAGGGAGGCACCCGATGACCGCGCGCGAGCAGGACACCGCGCCGGCCCCGGAAGCGGCCCGCGCCGGGCGGCGGCTGCCGGTCGCCGACGCCCGCCAGGTCGCCCGCGCGGTGCGCGCGGCGCTGGGCGGCCGGTGGTGGGCGCTGGCCGGGGTGGCCGCCATCCTCACGGCGGGGGCGGCGGCCGACCTCATCGCGCCGGCCGCGCTGGGCGGGCTGGTCGACGCCGTGCAGTCGGGGGAGTCGGGGACCGCCTGGCTGTGGCGGCTGGGGGCGGCCATGGTCGTCGGCGCCCTCGTCGGCGCGGTCCTGACGGCCGCCGGGGTGGTGACGGCCTCGCGCCTGTACGAGACGGTCATCGCCCGGCTGCGCGAGCAGATGGTCGCCCGCGCGTTCGAGCTGCCGCAGGGCATGGTCGAGGAGGCGGGCAGCGGCGACCTGGTCTCGCGCGCGACGGACGACGTCGCCGAGATCTCCCAGGCCGCGCCGCGCATCGTGCCCGCCCTGACCGGCTCCCTGTTCACCATCGCCGTGACCGTGGTGGGCATCGCCGTCGTGGACTACCGCTACGCGCTGGCGGTCGCGGTGATCGTGCCCGTCCACGTGTTCGCCGTGCGCTGGTACCTGCGCAACGCCCCCCAGGTGTACGCGGCCCAGCGCGCCGCCATGGCCGAGCGCGCCCACCACCTGCTGACCTCGCTCCACGGGATCGAGACGGTGCACGCCTACCGGCTGCAGGACCGCCACAACGGCCGCATCGCGCGCGCGTCGTGGGAGGTCGTGGGATGGGAGCTGCGCGCCCGCGTCGTGCAGAACCGGTTCTTCGGGCGGCTGAACGCCGCGGAGCTCCTCGGCATGACGGGGCTGCTCGTCGTCGGCTACCTGCTGGTGACCAACGACCTGGGGACCCTGGGCGGCGCGACGACCGCGATCATGTTCTTCATCCGGCTGTTCAACCCGATCAACAACCTGCTCATCGTCATCGACGACCTGCAGTCGGCCCTGGCCTCACTGGCGCGGATCGTCGGGGTCATCGACGCCCTGCCCGACCCCCGAGACCCCTGCGACCCCTCCCGTACCGGACCCGCCGACGCGGCGGGGGAGGGCGCCGGGGAAGCCGGCTTCGCGGCCGCCCCGGCGGCGGGCCCGGCCGTCCCCTCTGCGGACACGGGAGGCAACGGCCCCGTCCTGGCCCTCAAGGACGTCGAGTTCCACTACGACCCCGCACGCCCGGTCCTGAGCGGGGTCAGCCTGGAGATCGGCCGCACCGAGACGGTGGCGCTCGTCGGCGCCTCCGGCGCGGGCAAGAGCACCGTCGCGGCGCTTGCGGCCGGGGTCCACGAGCCGACGGCGGGAACGGTCCGCCGCCCGCCGGCGACGCCGCAGCGGGACCGCGACCTCGTCCTCATCACCCAGGAGGTCCACGTCTTCGCCGCCACCCTGCGCGAGAACCTCACCCTGGCGGCGCCGTCGGCCGACGACGATCAGGTCAGGGCCGCCCTCACCACGGTCGGCGCCGACACCCTCCTTGCCCGCCTGCCCGAGGGCCTCGACACCGTGGTCGGCACGGAGGGCCACAGCCTCACACCGGCCGAGGCGCAGCTGCTGGCCCTGGCCAGGATGGTCCTCGCCGACCCGGCCGTGGCGATCCTCGACGAGGCCACAGCGGAGGCGGGCTCCGCCCACGCGGGCGCCCTCGACAGCGCCACCGCGGCCGCCCTGTCCGGCAGAGCGGGCCTCGTGGTGGCCCACCGCCTCGACCAGGCGAAGGCCTGCGACCGCATCCTGGTCATCGAGTCCGGCCGCATCATCGAAGAGGGCACCCACGACGGCCTCCGCGCCCGAGGCGGCACCTACGCCACCCTCTGGGAGGCATGGTCCCGGAAGGCGGCGCAGTAGGCGCGTCCCGATGGGGGAGTGCTCGGCATGGCCCCGCACGCGCTTTTCCGTCGGGCACGTGACCGCCGCCCCGCTCCACCCCCGCCCGGCGCTGTGGTCGGTATGGGGCGAAAACAGGGTGACCCCGACCGGGTTCGTCCGGGATGGTTGGGGGCGGATCAGGAGGCGCACATGGACGACGTGATCGACCGCGGCGGGCTGGAGGCCCGTCTCATCCAGGCGACCCTGCGGGTGCCCGCCCGCGAGAGGGCTTCCTCCGGGGGCTCCGGACGGGCGGAGGGGGTCGCGCGGCAGCTGGACGCCGCCCTGCTCACGGTGGGGTTCGCCGGCTCCCGCGAACTGCTGGAGCACGTCGCCGGGCTCGGCACCGGCGCCGCCGTCGACACCGCGATGGGCGTCCTGGCCGCCGTGCGGCGCCTGGCGGGGGACCACGTCGAACACAACGTCTACTTCGCCGACTTCCCCGCCAGCGTGCCCGACACCCTGGAGTTCTGGGCCGACTGCCTGGCCCAGGCGCTCGTCGGCGCCGACGGCGAGGGCGAGGAGCGCGATGAGAGCGACGAGGGCGGTCCGCTGCCCCGCCTGGACACCGTGAACCTGCTGGACCTGCCCGCCTACGGCCGCTACCAGCACTCCTACGCCGACCTGCTCCGGCGCCACGACGACCTCGTGGCCTCCGCCAAGGACCGCGTTACCGTGCTGCACCTGGGCGGGCCCCTGCCCCAGGAGGCGCACCGCCTCTACCTGCGGCTGGCCGCCTCGCCCGTCCCGCTGGGCGAGGACGACCGCGACCTGCTGGGCCTGCTGGCCGCCTACTGCCTCGACGACCCCCAGCCCGAGGACATCGGCGTGCGCGAGAACCGCGCGCTGGTCAACCGGGTGCGGTTCGCGCACGGCCGCCCGCTGCTCGTGGACACCGTCACCGACGTGCTGCGCCTGGCCTGCGCCCTGTCCGGCGGCGACGTCACCCTCACCGCCCCCACCCGCTTCACCTCGCTGCCCCGCGCCGACCGGCGCGCGCTCATGGCCGCCCTCGACCGGGTGGTCGCCGACCAGCCCGCCAAGCTCGGCGACGTCAACCGCCACGCGGGCCGCTGGAAGCGGCTCGGCGAGCGGCTGCACCCCCACGAGCACCCCGGGCACCCGCACGCCCAGGACGTGTTCGCCGTCGCGCGCGGCGACCGGCGCGCCGTCTCGCTGGCCGGGCGCATCGAGGCGGCGTTCGCCGCCGGCGACACCGCCGAGGCGGTGCGGCTGCTCGCGGCGTCCCCCGGCCGGCTCGTGCGCGGCCTCGACCGGCTGCTGCGCACGGCGGGCCCCGACCAGGCCGGTCTGGTCACCGGCGCCCTGGCCGAGGCCGCGCCGCACGTCGCCGGGCGGGTGCTGGTCGGCGCCCGCGAGCACCTGGCCGCCCGCACCGCCCCCGGCGGCGCGCGGTTCTTCGCCAACCGGGCCGCCCGCGCCTGGGCGGCGCCCGACGACCGCGCGCCCCTCGACGCGGGCGCGGTCGCGCGGGCCGTGGAGGTCCTGGACGCCGAGATCGCCGCCCGCCTGCCCGCCCCCGAACGCGTCCTGGTCGACCCCGCGGTGCTGGAGGTGGCCGTGCCCACCGGCCGCGCCCCCGACGGCGGGCTGGGGGTGCTGCCCCGTGGATCCACCACCGACGTGGACGGCGAGCGCCTGCGGTTCTTCGTGCACTGGCGCGAGGCCCGGCGCACGACCGACCTCGACCTGTCGGTGCTGCTGCTCGACGCCGACTTCGGCTTCCACGGCCAGCTGTCCTGGACGTCGCTGTCGGGCTACGGCGGCGCGCACTCCGGCGACATCGTCGAGGCGCCCGAGGGCGCCACCGAGATGATCGACCTCGACCTGGCCCGGGTGACCGCCGCCTACGTCGTGCCGCAGGTCAACGTCTACCACGGGGAGGGCTTCACCGAGCTCGCCGAGGCGTTCTTCGGCTACATGACCCGCGACACCGGGCAGGAGGGCATGCCGTTCGAGGCCCGCACGGTCCGCACCAAGTCCGACCTGACCGGAACGGGCCGCGTCGCGCTGCCGCTGGTGTTCGCCCGCCACCCCGGGACCGGCCGCTGGCGGGCGCGCTGGATGCACCTGTGCCTGTCGGGAGGGATCTCGTTCAACCGCGTCGAGGACAACCGGGTCGGCGCCGGGACGCTGGCGCGCGGCATCCTCGAACGCCGGTACCTGACCATCGGCGACCTGGTGGAAATGATGCGCCGGCGCGGCGCGGCGGTGGAGCACGGCACCGCCCCCGGCCCGCTGCGGCCCGGCGACCTCTACCTGGGCCTGGAGCGTCCCGAGGGCCTGGGGCAGGAGGGGGAGGTGTTCACCCCCGACCGCTTCCCGGAAATCGTTGGAGGCTGAGGGCCCCCGTGGCCTAGACTCCGAGGCGGTGAGGCCATGGTGGAGCTTCCTTCTCAACCACTTCTAATGGCATAGCTTCGCCCCTCTCCTCACCCTCCGCGTCGTGAAGGGCCGGCCGCCGCCGGCCTTTCACGCTTTCCCCGCCGCTCACGTGCCCCCGTTTCGGCCGGTCGCGAACGCCGGTGCGGGCGGACCGGGGCACCTGGCAGGGTGGGCCCGTGAGCGGCACCACGAGAATCACCAAGTTCGGGCACGCGTGCGTACGGCTGGAAAAGGACGGCCGGGCGATCGCCATCGACCCCGGAGCCCTGACCCCCGAGCCCGACGTGCTGGACGGCGTCGAGGCCGTCCTCGTCACCCACGAGCACTTCGACCACCTCGACCCCGAGCGGCTGCGCGCGGCCCCGGTCGACGTCTACACCTGCGCCGGCACCGCCCGCCGCCTGGGCGCGCTCGGGGGGCGCGTGCACACGGTGCGCGGCGGCGACCAGTTCACGGCGGCCGGCTTCGAGGTGGCCGTGGTGGGCGACAAGCACCACTTCAGCCACCCGGACGCGCCTCCGGTCGACAACGTCGGCTTCCTGGTCGACGGGGCCGTCCTGCACCCCGGCGACGCGCTGACCGAGGTGGCGGACGCGTCGACCCTGCTGGTCCCCGGCCAGGCGCCCTGGCTCACCGTCCCCGCGCTGGTCGACTACCTGCGCCGGACCCGGCCGCGCCGCGCCTACGCGGTGCACGACGGCCTCCTCAACGACTGGGGCCTCAAGGTCCTGGACGACGTCCTCGCGATGGAGGCGGCCCGGTCCGGCGCCGACATCCGCCGCCTCCGCCCCGGGCAGAGCGTGGACCTGTGAAGGCGGCCGCCGGTCCGCGGCGGCCGGTCCGCGGCGGCCGGAAATCCCGTCCCAAGCAGCCCTCAAGATGCGATAGAGTCTTACTCGTCCGAAGGGGAAACCCGCAGGACACCGGGACGTAGCGCAGTTTGGCAGCGCACTTGACTGGGGGTCAAGGGGTCGTGGGTTCAAATCCCGCCGTCCCGACATAGGAACGGGCGTTCACGCAGGTGAGCGCCCGTTCGTCGTTTCCGGGGTCCGGTGGCTGAGGGCCGCCGATGCACATTCAGTGCACATGGCTCCCGTCGCTGAGCTGGGATTGCGCGGCCCGCGCCGCCGCCTTCATCCGGCCCCTGTCCATCGCGTCGGCGATCTCGTCCAGGCGATCGGGGAACAGGTGCCCGTAGGTATCGAGCGTCATCGTCGCCGTGGCATGGCCGAGCATCTGTTGCACCACCTTCACATCGGCCCCGGCGGCGATGGCGAGCGACGCGGCGGTGTGCCGCAACTTGTGCGGAGTCAGTCCCATACCGTCGAGTCCCACCGCCGCCCGCGCCCGGTTGAACTCCCGATCGCGCCAGTTGTGGGCGCGCAGCGGCATACCCCGCTTGGTGGTGAAGAGGAAGGCGTCCTCGTCCCGGCCGTGGACCAGCGGCTTCAGCTCCGGAGCCAGCGAGGCCGGGATGGGCACCGTCCTTCGCTCACCGGTCTTGGGCGCGTGCTCGATGAGCTTGCCTTTGACCTCGGCGAAGGTCGATGCCACGCGGATACGCCGCCGTTCCAGATCCACCCGGCCCACGCGCAGCGCCGCCGCCTCACTCCAGCGCAGGCCGGTGTAGGCGAGCAGCAGGATCAGCGGCCGATTGACGGATGAGGTCGCCGAGGTCTGGTTGTACTTCGTGCGCAGCTCCGATGCGGCGTTGGCGAGCGCCTCCACCTGGTCATAAGTGAGGTAGACATGTTCCACCTCACTGGGCTTGGGCAGAGGCACGCCCTTTGCCGGGTTGAAGGCCAGGCGGCGAGGCACGCACCAGCCGAGAACCATCGACAGCACCGTGTAGCAGTGGCGGGTCTGGGAGGCCCCGAGGTTGCTGCCGCCTTCGTCCCTCGGCTTCTGAAGTTCGGCGACCCACACGGCGATGTCCTCAGTGTGGATCGCGTCGAGCGGCAGGTCTCCCCAGCGGGGCAGAATGTGCGCGTCGAGGAGCCCTCGGTACTTCCACCACGTCGACTTCTTGATGTCGGTGCGGACGGGAAGCCACTTTTCCGCCATGGCGCCGAAGGTGACCTTGGAGGCGGCGGGATCGCGGTAGGTGCCCGTGTTCAGGCTGGCCTGTAGCTCCGTCTGCCGATTCTCGGCGTCCGGCTTCTTGGTGTAGGTGCCGCCGCTCTTGGGTTTCCCGGAAGGATCGTAGTAGCGCACCTGCCAGCGGGCCGGAGGCGTGCGCTTGGCGGCCTTGGCGGCGGCCACCGCTTCCCGATAGTTCTTGTCGCGTGTGCGGTCGTAGATCCACACCCGAGCCATGGTTTCCTCGTCTCTGTTGATCGCCGTGTCTACTGCGTGCGAACCCAGGCGTGCACCTCGGCCGGCACGTACCGCAGGTGCCGCCCGATGCGGTGGGAGGGCGGTCCGTCTCCCTTGTAGCGCCACTCGTAGAGGGTTTTGGCGGGAACCCCGAGGAAGCGTGCGGTTTCCTTCACCGACCAGAGTTGCTGCGGAACGGTGGATGCGGGGTCGGCGGTGGCGGTGGTCATGCGGCCCTTTCCGGAGTTGCCGAGAAACTGGTCTGGCGTGCTGCGTCGAGTTGGGCGCGGCGTTTGAGGGCTTCGCCGACCGCGCGCAGTAGGCGGTGTTCGCGGGGCGGGACGTCGGGGTCGGTGGGGCGCGCCAGCTCCCAGGCGTGATCGCCCGAGGCCACCGACGCGAGCGCCGGGGGTTGTTGGGCGTCGTGGTCCTGGCCCTTCTCGCCGGGACGGACGCCGAGGGCGTTGAGGACCCATGTGAGGCGGTCGGCTTTGTGGTCGGCCATGGTCTTGCCCGACCATTTGCGGGAGACCAGGACTCGGCGTCCGGCGTAGCCGAGGTGTTCGCGGCGGTGGGCCTTGGACCGGCAGTAGCCCGGCACCATGCCCGGCTTGGGGTTGTCGGGTTGGATGCCGTAGCGGAGCCAGTTGGCGCAGCGGGGCGAGCAGGGCTCGAACCGCAGGGCCTCAACGAGGCGTTCGACGTGGTGGGCTTGGGTGTCGGTCTCCACTTGGTGGCATTCGGCGATGTCCTTGGTCAAGTACTTCGCCAGATAGCGAACGCACCGGTCAGCGTCCGGCGACCCGGCCAGGACCCCTTTGGCGTCCACCTGCGGCCCGAAGCGGACCACGTGCATCGGCTCGGCGTCGGGGTCGGCGTCCAGGGCGTCCAGCGCCTCATCCCACGTGGGCAGCACCTCACCCGTGGAGGGATCAACGTAGGTCCCTACCGCTTCGTCCCAGACGGGCAGGGTGGCGCCGTCGTAAACCACGGTGTCGGCCGGGGGCCACCAGACCTGGTGGTAGGTGGCCGCCGCGATCTGGCGCAGCTCGGCGCGCGGAATGGTTCCGCGTGTGGCCATGTGCAGGTGCGGGGCCAGCCGCCGTTGCGGTTCGACGGTGGCGAAGTACTGCACATCAAAACCCGCGACGCGGCGGAGGTTCTGCACGAAGCGGTCGATGAGCTTGGAGAAGTGCAGCGCATCCCGCGCCGCACGCCGGTAGTCATACGTCGAGGGATCGACAGGCGTCCCATCAGCCTTGACCCGCCCGTAGGTGTCGCAGGTGAGCGTGATGAACAGCGACGGTCGGAACACCCGCCCCGTCTCCGGGTCCTCAAAGGTCCGCCCGAGGGTGGTGGGTGCCTTCTGCCGACGAGGCAAGTCGGGGGCGTCCTGGCGGCGCCTGGTGGAGCGCACCCGCCGCGACCGCCCCGAGGCCGAGGTGTTCCGGGAGACCGAGCCGCGCAGGCCGGAGGCGGTGATCTCGGCATCCAGATCGGCGATAGCCGCATCCAGCGCGGCCACCTCCTCCGGAGACGCTTGGCCGGCCGCCACCAGGCGGTCCCGCTCGGCCGTGACCATCGCCCGGCGCTCGACCCAGGCCCGTTGCACCTCGCTCGCGGGATCGGGAACGACGGTCGGGTCCTGGTCGAGGTGCCAGCCCTCTTCGCACTGGGTGCGGCGGATCGAGCGCTTGCGCCGCGCACACGCCGGACAGCGGGATTCCAGCGTGGAGTTGCACGGCACGTCGATGATCTCGGTCCGGCCGGTGGCGATGTCGGTGCGGCGCAGCGCCACCGGCCGGACGCACACCCCCTTCTCGGCCGCCATGGTCTCGGCCACCTCACGCGCGAGCGGCTGTGCGAGGCGCTCAGCCCGGGTGCTCTTGCCGGTCGGGGTGGGCATCAGCCCTCCACCCCCGCCGCAGCGTCGGCCATGGCGTCGATATCGGCATCGGAGACGAACGCCGCCCGGACCCGGACCGGGACCGGGGAGCCCTCCAGCTTCACAAACCCCACTCCCGGTAGTTCGGGGTCGATGAGGTGGGCGTTGGCGCCCCGGTCCCGGGCGCCCTCCCCGAGCACCATGTCCACCTGGGAGGCTTCGTCTAGGCGGAGGGCGATCTTGTCGGGGAAGAGGTTGCGCAGGTTGAGGACTTCTTTGCGGGGGTCCTGGAGCGCGGCCAGGACGCAGAACCCCACCGACCGGCCCTGGCTGGTCAGGGTGGCGATGGCGTTCTCGGCGCGGCGGCGGATGTCGCGGTCGGGGTGGTAGGCGGTCAGGAACGCCACCTCGTCCAGCACCACCACCGTGAACGGGTCGCGGACGGTCGGCACGTGCACGCGTTGGCGTCCGGCGTAGCGCTCCGCACGCTCCTGCATCGCGGCCACCGCCTGGTCGAGCAGGGCCACCGCGGATTCGGCGTCGGCCGCGTAGTGCGCGAACAGAGCAAGCCCGTAAGACAGCTCCATCCGCTTGGGGTCGATCGCCCACACCTCAGCGATACCGGCCTCGATCGCCGAGGACATCGCCCGGATGGCCGACCACAGCACCGACCCCTTGCCCGCACCGGTCACCCCGACCGTGAGGACGTGGGTGCCGTGCAGACGCAGCAGCCAGGGTTCCCCGTCCTCACAGATCCCCACGGGCAGGGCCGCCAGGTCCGGTTCCTCGGGGATCGGGAGGGCGTCGATGGGGTCGGCGAGGGTGTCATAGCGCGGGAACTCCAGCACCACATCCCTGGGTCCGCGCACCTCGATGCGGCAGGAGGGGGCGCCGAAGCCGTGCGCCAGTTCCGCCACGCGCTTTTCGAAGTCGGCCGGGGACGTGCCGGCCACCAGGCGCACCCGGACCCGGTCGGCCCACGCCGAGCACGTCACGCCCCGGATCTGGGGGAGGTACTGGCGTTCGAGGTAGCTTTCGGCCAGGCCCGACACGACGAGGACGGGTTGCCAGTGCCGCCGGTAGACCCACAGGCGGCGCCAAGTGGCCAGCGCCCGCAGCGCCACCCGGTCACGGAACGAGCGCGGCCAGCGCCGCCACCACACCAGCAGCACCAGGTCCACCACCGACCAGAGCACGGCCAGGCCCGCCCAGCCACCGACGTGGTAAGCGGCCACCGAGGCGACCACGGCGCCCACCGACACCGGGAACTGCGCGGGCAGCAGCACCAGGGCGCGCAGGAACCGCCACAGCCACCCGGTCAGAATGAACACCCCCGGCGTCTCGACCACCGGAGTCGTGAAGCGGATCGTCTGCGCCGGAACCGGCGCGGTCGGCTGCACCTGCGTGGCGCCGGCGCTCTTACGGCCCAGCATCAGAGACCACCCGCCTCGTGCTGCTCGGTGGAGCGGGCGGCGGCCAGTTCGGCGCGCGCCGCCTCAGCCACCGCGTGGGTCTCCGGATCGGCCGTGGACTGGGCGATGCGGTCGAGCAGGGAGGACTTCCAGGCCAGCAGCGCCACGCCGTCACCGGTCGAGCGGGACCGCAGCGTGGCCAGGAAGTCGGCGATCTCACGCGGACTCACCCGCGCGGTTCGGTCGGACATACTGAAGACACCTCTTCTGCCATCACGTGATTGGGAAGTCGCGGATCAGAGGGGTTGAAGGGGCGGCCGGGTGCGCCAACACCAACGGCCGCCCCGCTTGGGTTCAGCGGCTGGTTAGGCGGCGTCCTTGGCGGTCGCAGCCGCCGGGGACTTGCGCGAGGCCGAAGTACTAGGGGTCTTCACGCCCCGCGCCCGCAGCGAGTACGCCACCCGAGGACGCCGCCCCGACTCATCCACATAGGGCATGACCGACATCGCCTCGAACTCGATCGGGCGGAACGGCAGACCCGGCACCTCCGCAGGCAGCACCGGGCAGTGCTCGGCGGCCACCTTGACCTTCACCGACTTGGCCTTGCCACGCGCGTCCGGATCGGCGTCGATCACGTCCACCGCCCACAGCGGCAGCCCCGTCGCCTTGTCCAACTGCGGGCGCTTGGTCTCGAAGTCGGTCACCGGCTCCACCCCCAGCGCGAACGCGCCGTGGGGAAACACCGTCCCGAACTCGATCGGCAGCGCACCCTGAATCGCCATGGTTGGACCTCTCTACGGCCCGGTGACCGGGCCGGACATACGAAAGCGTGTGGGCCGTCGCCGCTTCCAGGGTTGGAAGGTCATCGGCGATAGCCCACACGCTAACCCGTACTTTTAATTCTGTCTAGTAGTTGAAGTACTATCCCGCACTCAAAGTACGCCCGCCCTCCTCGCAAGCCCCTGGAGAGCCGGTCCGGCAGGGTCCTGAATGGTCAGAAGGTCTCCGAGCGCCTGGCGCACCAGCGGGTGAGTACGCACCTGCTCAGGCGTGATCGCCTCCGCCTTCTCCAGCGTCGAGACCGCCCTGTCGGCGTTGCGCCGCTGAAGGTGAGCCCGCGCGACATCGATGAGGAAGCGCCCCTGCCGCTCAGGCGAAAGGCCGGACGCGTCGACACCTTCGGCCGCCCGCAGTGCCACCCCGGCATCTCCCAGTTCCACGGCCACGGCGACCTCGTGGAGGGAGACGTTGGTCGGCCCGAACTCGGTGTTGTAGTCGTTGCGGTCACCGCCCAGGCGGTCCGCCACCGAGCGCGCATGGGCCACGTTGCGATAGGCGGCCGTGGCGTCGTTGCGCCGAGCTGCGGCAACCGCCCGTTGCAGAGTGAGGGCGCCAAACAAGGACATGGCTTCGGGGTCGCCCTTGTCGGCCAGACGCGACAGCGCCTCACAGGAGGTCCCAGCGGTCGCCTCGACCTGTTCGTAGTAGCCCGCACCCTGGAACGTCAGGCACAACCGGAACTCACCGGCGGCCATCAACAGCGGATCATCGGCGCGTTCGGCCGCCGTGATCGACCGATCGGCCGCGATCCAGGCGGCCTCGTACTCCCCGAGCTTGGTCAACGCCGAAGAGCACGCCTGATAGGCGCTGTTGAGCAGGCGGAACAGCGGAACCCGCTGTCCGTTGGGCACCGAGCGCGCCGCCGCCTCCAACTCGGGAATCAGCGGTTCGAGCGCTTCCGTCAGGTCCAGGTAGCGGCTGGTATGGGTCAACTCCCACACGTGATCGACCTTGCGGCCCAGCGCGTCGACATCCGGCGGTTCGCCCCCGGCGCTGAGCATCGCCCTCAGTGCATGCGCCCGACTCAGGACCAACCGAAGGCGACTGCTGCCGGGCGCCTCCTCGGCGGCCGAGGCGACAACGGGCGCTTCGGCGGCCAGCTCCGAAAGCGGGACCTCCAGCGCATCGGCGACAGTCTCCAGGACCGACATGCGATCAATCCGGCGGACGCCACGCTCCACCTGCGAGACCCAGGCTTCCGAGCGCTCGACCAGGCGGGCGAATTCGCGCTGTGAGAGGCCGCGCCGCTTTCTGTGCTGCGCGATTTTTCGGCCTAGCGCCTTTTGGTAGTCATTGCTCATCCTGCGACCCCCTTTGCTCCCTGGAGCGAAAGGAAGTCGACCTCTACGGAGTCGAGGAACGCACCGCGCGCCTCAAGGAACCGCTTGACGTGGGGCTGTTCCTCGTGCGCGTCGAACGCGGCGCGGTCGCGGTACAGCTCGTAGAAGTACCGCTCCAGCGGCTTGCCTTCGACCTGGTGAACGGCGTAGACGAGCGTGCCCGGCTCACTCTCGCGGATGTGGGGCAGCGTCTCCCCCACCAGGGCATCAAAGCCCGAAGCGCTGTCCTCGTCCTTGAGCGTGAATCGCACGGCAAGTCCGAACATGGGGACTCCTCAACTCACTTCGACATCACTTGTCGCACTAATTGTCTTGCGAACGTAGTGCAAGTACCAGGCACCTAATGTACGGTAGCCGTACTAATAGTACTAGACATGCAGCTCAGTGTCTCGTGAGCTGTTGATCTCACCGAGGTGAGCCCTATGTCTCTGCACCCGAACGGCCCTAACCGAGGACAGGTGGCGGCCCTCCGCTGGTTCCCCGGTCACCCTTCGTCCGTCGGCGATGTCCGCCGGTTCATCGCCAACCGCCTCCAGTACTGCGCCGAGCCGGACGCGGCCATCCTCGTTGCGAGCGAGCTTGCCAGCAACGCCCTCCAGCACACCGAGTCCGGCAACTGGACAACCGGCTTCCTCGTCATGCTGGAGCACACCGCCGAGGGCGCGCTCATCACCGTCCATGACGCGGGCAGCGCCTCCCACGTGCCTTACATCGCCACGCCACCACTCGACACGGAGAGGGGGCGCGGCCTGCACTTGGTCGACCGTCTCACCGAGAGCTGGGGAAGCCAAGGCGGCCCGGCCGAACGGATGACATGGGGAGTCGTGCGCTGCCACTAGGCATTGCCGAATTGGGCTGTATGGGATCAAGGCGACGGCGCTTCGCGCCGTCGCTCCCGGCGTGCCGCCCGCCGCTCGGGCTGCGGGCTGCCGCCCGGTCCCGAGCGCGCGGCCGGCCGCCGGGGCCGCGGAAGCGTCCGTCGCCTTGAGGCCGTCCGTCGGCTGTGGGTCGCGCCGTCGCCGGGACGATCCGATGCGAAGCGCCGAAACCTCTCCAGGCGAACCGGCTGTGGTCCCTGGCGTCCTCGGTCCCGAGGCACTTGGTCACGCGACCCTCACTGTCTTGGGTGGCCGACTGCAGCGCGACCAAGCACCTCGGACCGACACCGTGGTTGCCGAAGGCTCGGGTTGCTGGGGGCCGGGGGACCCGTGGGAGGACGGTGCCGCGCTGCTGGCGTGAGCGTGGGGGCGGTCCGTGTGCATCATGGGCGACGGGAGTGGGAACTCCGGCCGAACTGGGAGAACGGCGCTCCCGCGATACACATTCAGTGCACATGACGTCAGGAAGCAGCCGGAATCAGCGAGTGTGTACCGGTACACATTCCCACGTCGTTCGGCGAAAGCGTGATCACGCCGCAGGCCCCGTCATCCCACCGGGAAGTCAAGGGGTCGTGGGTTCAAATCCCGCCGTCCCGACAGAGAAGTAGCAGGTCAGCGAGGGGTCCACCATCAGGTGGGCCCCTTTCTGCGTTCCAGGTCGGGTGGCAGTGGGGCTGCACCGGGGCATGTGGTCCGTCGGCCCACGTCGTTGAGGACGTCGTCCATGGCCTTGACCGCGGAGCCGCACACCGGCCTCAGTTGGTGGCACCTGGTCCCAGGATCCCGAAAACCGGCTCCCGAAGGCGCAGGACACACCCCGCCCTCGTCCGGGGGTTGTCCCAGCCGTCCACTCCGCAGCCCTCTCCGGTGGGTCGTCGATCTTCGAGATGCACGATCATCGAGCCCGCCGTCGAAATCTGGAGGAGAAGCACACCTTTCCAGCGGGCGTCAACGTATCGGCACCTCCCGCATCGGCTGCCTGATCTGACAGGTCGCGGTCTCACAGTCTCGGGATCTGACCAATCAACACGGTTCTTGAGTCAGAGAATATGGAGACAGCGGCATCTTTCTGTGGAAGATCATGGTTCTCAAAGAGGGCGGTGATCTTCGCGTTGATGCACCAATGCGTCCTTGTCAGGGCATGAGTGGATTCTTCCTGTATTTCTGTCATAGGCGTCTCCAACGGGCCGACTGGGGCTTCGTTCCATGCAGATGTCATGGCACGATCCACCACTCATGGCATCGCCGGTAGAGGCTTCGGGGCTGGGTCTTGAGAATTATGAGTCCGATGGGATTCCCGGGGCGTAAGTGATTTCAAGATGGCCATTTTTCAATACGGCCGATTATTATAGGGGTTATGTTCCCGGCCTGCTCTTGTGGATTCCTGCCGCCGATCACATAATTCGCTCTGAAGCCGGCGAACCGCATAGCGTGTCAGGAGACTCCTTGTCTGAGCTGGAAGCGATCCTGCGACGTCTTGTTGATTCTTCGTCCGTGGCAGTGACTTCAGGAGACCTCCTCGCTGGAAAGGTCGAATCGGCGATCGCCCGGGACGACGAGCGCTACAGGGAAAAGCAGCAGGAACCGCCGCGCCGGAAACCACGGCTGGCCCGTCTCCCTCAGGTGAAGAGGACATCCGTCGGTGCGGCTCCTCTGAGCGTTCTCCATGCTCTGGGAAGGGCGATCTCTCTGGACAGGCAGGGATCGGTCCGGGGACTCGCCGAGCACTGGGGCTGCCTGAAGTACGCGCTGGCACTGGACGGGAGCCGGAAGCAGGACCACATGGCCCTGTCAGAGGAGGGACGGTCCACCCAGCGCCAGCACAAGACGGTCCAGGCCCACGAACTCGGCGTCGGTTTCGGGGTGGTGGCCGCGGAACACATTCTCCGGGAGCGCTATCGAGACCACCGTGTCTCCATCGTCCCCGCGGAAGTCGTTCTGCGGGCCGGATGGCCGCTGACGGGCCTGCGGTACCGTCCCCGTTTCTTCGCCGAGGTGTGGAGGCCCGGGGAGCGGGCCAAGGTCTTCCCCGTTGTCTGCAAGGGGCACCACGGTCGTCGGAGTTATTCGTATCCGCAACTGGCCTCCGCTTCGGCGCACGTGGAGGCGGTGCACATCGGCCCGTGGAACGAGACCCCAGCCCTGGTTCTGAGCACGGAACTGAGTATGAAGGGGCCGATCGTCGTACACGTGCTTGCCGCGGACGGCGACGGGGGAATCCTTCCGGCAGGGGAGGAGGAGCTGAACTCCTCGCCGCGCGACCGCTCCATGCCCCCTCAGATCACCAAACCAGCCGAAGGCGCCACCCCGGAGGAAGGTCTGCCCGGCTTTCACGTGCTCCCCCAGCACACCGGGTGGTTCCGGACGGTCCTGGCCCACACGGACGCCGCCGGCCTGACGGCTTTCACCGGTGACGGTAATGCCACCGCGCCCCACCTCACCAAGCGTCAGGGGCGCGAATACTACATGCGGCAGTCGCATGCCGCCATCAGCAGTGTCCGAAGCATGGAATACACGCTTCTCGATATTCCCTGTGTGGGAACCGAACACGTGTTCCGCCTCAACGGTGAACGCGTCGAGGCCTTCTCCGGACTCGCCGAAGACTTGTTCAATGCCCTTGTGGAGGAACGCCTGGACAAGTACCGACGCGAAGTCGATGCCCAGTACACGCGTCATCCCTACGCGCGGTGGGACCGGACCTGGGAGGGTGCGGTCTCTGTGCGGCCGGACGGGTCTGTGCTGGCGATCCGCCGCCTCAAAGCCTAGAGACGCCGTTGGAAAGGCGGGAAAGCCTGTTGAGGGGCCCTGGTGGAGCAGTCCCGTCCCGCCTGACGTGCGGCGACGCGGGCGGCCGGGCGCTTGGCGGGGGGTGAACGGGCCCTTCTGGAAACGCGGTTTACCTTGTTGGCCATGACGAAATACGCGTGGATGTACCGGCTCGGCTTCACCCCGTGGGAGCGCTACGGCGCCGCGGGCGGGGCGCAGTTGGGCGCTCTGCTGGACCGCGAGGCGGCGGACCGGCCGACCGGCCCGGGGCGGGCACTGGACGTGGGGTGCGGGCGCGGGCAGTTCACGCCCGAGTTGGCCAAGCGCGGGTGGGAGGCGGTCGGCCTCGACATCGTGCCCGACGCGGTCGAGGCCGCCCGGCGCAACGGCCCGCCGGAGGTCACCTACGTCGTGGGCGACGTGACCGACCTGGAGTCCGCCGGTCTGGGCAGCTTCGACCTCTTCGTCGACATCGGCTGCTTCCAGGGCCTCGACGCCGGCCAGCGCGCCGCCGAAGGGCGGGGGATAACGGCCCTGGCCGCTCCGGGCGCGGGACTGGTGATGCTCGCCTTCGGGCCGTCGCGCTACAGCAGAATGGTCGAGGGCGTCTCGCAGGCGGAGGTCGAGGCCGCGTTCCCCGCGTGGGACCTCCTGGAGGTCGAGGACGCCGACACCGCGGGCCTGGGCTGGCCGATGAACCGGACCGCCCCGAAGTGGTACCGGTTCCGCCGCGCGGCCGCGTGAGGCCGGCGGGGACGCGCTGACCACCGCCGCTCCCCTCCCGCCCGAAGGCGCGGCGCCGTCGGGGCCACTTCTTCGGATTGGCTGTTGTGCGGCCGGCGGCGAGCCGGTGGGATTGCCTTGGCGGCGAGGTGAGCGGAGGGCGGTGCGCATGGCCGGCAGCGGTGAGGCCGAGGGCGCGGCCGGATTCATCGGACTGGGGATCATGGGGCAGCCCATGGCCCTCAACCTGGCGCGGGCGGGGACCCCGCTGGTGGTGTGGAACCGGACCCCGCAGCGGTGCGCGCCGGTGGTCGCGGCCGGTGCCCGGCACGCCGGCGGACCGGGCGAGGTCCTCGCCTCCTGCCGAACCGTTGTCCTGATGCTCGCCGACGAGCCCGCCGTCGACGCGGTGCTGGGCCGGGGCACCGAGCGGTTCGGCGCCGTGCGCGGGCGCACCCTGGTGCAGATGGGCACCCTCCGGCCCGCCTACTCCGCCCGGCTGGCCGCCGACGTCCACGCCGCCGGCGGCGCCTACGTCGAGGCGCCCGTCTCCGGTTCGCGCGGCCCCGCCGAGGCGGGGCACCTCGTGGCCATGCTCGCCGGGCCCGCGCAGGAGGTGGAGCGCGTGCGGCCCCTGCTGGGGCCCGTGTGCGCGGAGGTGTTCACGTGCGGCGACGTGCCCTCAGCGCTGGAGACCAAGCTCGCCGTGAACGTCTTCCTCATCACGATGGCCACCGGCCTCGCGGAGTCCTTCCACTTCGCCGAGCGCCACGGCATCGACCCCGCCCTGCTGGAGCGGATCCTCGACGCCGGACCCATGGCATCGGCCGTCTCCCGAGCCAAGGCCCGCAAGCTCACGGCCGCCGACTTCACGCCCCAGGCCGCCATCGCCGACGTGCTCAAGAACAGCCGCCTCGCCGCCGAGGCCGCCCGCGAGCGCGGCGCCGCCGCGCCGCTGCTGGACGCCGCCCACGCCCTCTACACCGAGACCGACGCGCTCGGGTTCGGGCGCAGCGACATGGCGGCGGTCGTGCAGGCGCTGCGGGCGCGCAGCGCGGCGCCGCCCGCGCCCGGCGCCCCGGCGTGAGACGCGCCCGGCGCCGTGGTGCCCCCGGCCGCCGGGGCGGCGGCCCGCTCAGCCGTCCTGGGCGCGCAGATGGGCGTCGGCCCCGGCCAGGTCGGTCTCGGCGAACACCGCGATCCCGTGGTCGCGCAGCAGCTGGGTCGTCACCCCGGGCCCGGGGGCGGTCCGCCCGCTGAAGGTGCCGTCGTAGACCCGGAGCAGGCCGCACGAGGGGCTGGACTCCTTGAGCACGGCCGTGCGCACCCCCCGCCCGCGGGCGGTCTCCAGCGCGGCCCGGGCCCCGGCCACGAAGTACGCGGTGACGTCGGCCCCCTCGGGGGTGAGGATGCGCGCGGCCCCCGCCAGGACGTCCTCGGCGCTGCCGCCCGGCTCGATCTCCGCGGGCGGCCGGGGCACCGGCAGCCCGCCCGCGACCTCGGGGCAGTGGGCGACGACGCGCCCCTCGGCCCGCCAGCGGTCCAGGATCGTGTCGCACACGGTCTTGGCGCGCCCGTCGAAGCGCACCCGGCCGCCCAGCAGGCACGCGCTGACCAGGACCCGGGCCGTTGGGGCGGCGCCCCCGGACGGGGCGCCGAGGGTGTCGGGCGTGCGGCGGCGCATGGGCTCCTCCCTCAACCGGCGGGCGCGGCGGTGTGGTCCGCTGCTGCCGACTGTAGCGCCGCGCCCGGCGTCGGGCGCCCGCCCGTTTCAGCGGCGCCCGCGGGGTTACCGAACAGGGCAGGGACCGTCGGACGAGCGGACGGGGAAGTGGTGCGCCATGGGCGAGGACACGCGCGCGAGGTGGCTGAGCCCCCGGCTGGAGGCGGCCCGCCACCACCCTGAGCTGGTGCCCGAGCAGGCGCGGCCGGTGGACCTGGTCGTGCGCTCCTGCGGCACCCTGGCCGACGACACCGGCTCCCAGCGGGAGGTCGCCGTGGCGGCGGCCCGGACGGCCGTGGCCGAGGAGATCGAGCGCCGCCGCCCCGGCGAGCCCTACATGCTGCGCCAGGGGCGCGTGCACGACTTCTGCGACGTGGTGCCCGAGTGCCCGCTGGACGAGTACGTGGTCGTCGGCGTGGTCTACCGCCGCTGAACGGCCGCCCGGCCCCGTTCGGCCGCGCCCAGGCCCGCCCCCGGCGCACCGGCGCCCGGGGCGGCGTGGCAAGGTGCACATCGCCCCCTGTCCCGGAATGCGCCGGGGGGAGCGTGTGGTTGGCGCCCCTGGGTAGGAAGATCGTTCAGTTGAGCAACGGGGAGAATTCATGTCGACGGTTCCCGAGGTCACCCTGAACAACGGGGTGCGCATCCCGCAGTTGGGGTTCGGAGTCTGGCAGGTCGACAGCGGCGACGTCGTCGACGTCGTGCGCACCGCCATCGAGACCGGGTACCGCAGCATCGACACGGCGGCCGCCTACGGCAACGAGGAGGGTGTCGGCGAGGCCATCCGCCGTTCGGGGGTGCCGCGCGAGGAGATCTTCGTGACCTCCAAGCTGTGGAACACCGACCAGGGCTACGACAGCACCCTGCGCGCCTTCGACGCCACCGTGCGCCGCCTGGGCCTGGAGGTCCTCGACCTCTACCTGATCCACTGGCCGATGCCCGCCCGCGACACCTACGTCGACAGCTGGAAGGCCATGGAGCGCCTCTACGCCGAGGGCCGCGTCCGGGCGATCGGGGTGTCCAACTTCCACGCCGACCACCTCACCCGCGTCCTCCAGGAGGGCGGGATCGTGCCCACGGTCAACCAGATCGAGCTGCACCCGCGCCTCACCCAGGAGCGGCTGCGGGAGTTCGACCGGCAGCACGACATCGCCACCGAGGCGTGGAGCCCGCTGGGCCAGGGCAACGTCCTGAGCGACCCCACCATCGGCAAGATCGCCGAGGCCTACGGCAAGACCCCGGCGCAGGTGATCCTGCGCTGGCACCTGCAGATCGGCAACATCGTCATCCCCAAGTCGGTCACGCCCGAGCGCATCCGCTCCAACTTCGACGTGTTCGACTTCCAGCTCTCCAGCGGAGACGTCGACACGATCTCGGGGCTCAACACCGGGGAGCGGTTCGGGCCCGACCCCGACACCCTCAACTCCTGAGCGCGGGAGCACACCCGCCCTCAGCGGCGATCGCGGCCGGCCGCCCCCTGGCGGGGCGGGCGGCCGCCGCGCTGTGCGGGGGACGTGTCAGGCGAGTTCGCGCCGCTTGGCGGCGTCGGCGAGGGTGGCCTGCGTACCCCGCCGCGCGAGGCGGAGGACGTAGACGATGGCGGCCGCCACGATGGCGACCGGAACCCCCACGATGACCACGAGCGCCAGCAGGCTGATGATGCCGAGTTCTCCCATGCCCCCATCGTAGGCAACGGCATCCGGCGCGGCCAGGCGGGATGTGTCACGCGCCCCGGCCGGGCGGCCCTGTCAACCGGGCGGGCGGCGAGCGCGTCGGCGGCCGCCGACGCCCCGTTGCGCCCGTTGCCGGGCGGCCCGGCGCGGGAGGCGGATTCGCGCCGACAAACCGGCTAGTGTCCCGGTATGCGCAGCTCAGCCCGGCTGCCGGGGGAGGGCGGACGGGCTGCGGCGGCGCCGCCGACGGGTTCACCGGGGCCGGGACCCGCCATCGGCCGGGCGGCCCGACCACCCGTCCTGTGCGGGACGGCCGCCCCAGCGGCCGCCCGGCCGCGCCAACCGACCGGCCCGCGGTCGCGCGCCGCCGCACGGCGCGCACAGCGACTCTGCGTTCGCCAGGAGTGGCCGGCCGGAGTGGAAAGGGGCGCCGGATGGGTGCGGACGCGCACCGGATCGTCAACCCGCTGACCTTGGCCCAGCCTGTCGGCTTCGCCCATGCCGTGGTGGCCGCGCCGGGCCGCACGGTCTACCTCGGCGGCCAGACCGCGCAGCGCCTGGACGGCGTGATCCCCGAAGCCGGCCTGGTCGAGCAGTTCGACCTGGCCTTGGAGAACGTGGTCAAGGCCCTCGCCGCGGTGGGCGGCCGGCCCCGGCACCTGGTCAGCATGCAGGTGTTCACCACCGACATCGGGGCCTACCGCGCCAACACCAACGCGCTGGGCACCATCTACCGGCGCCATTTCGGACGCCACTACCCCGCCATCGCGCTGCTCGGCGTCTCCGCCCTCATCGTGCCCCAGGCCAAGGTGGAGCTGATGGGCGTGGCGGTGGTCCCCGACATCGAGGCGTGGGCCGCCGACACCTGATCGGGGCGCCGCGCCCGCCGCCCGCACCGAGGGCGGGGGGTGACCGCCCCGTCGCCGAGGGCACCCGCCAGGATGGGCGGACCACCCGGCGGCGGAGCGGACGGGAGCATCTGATGGGCAATGCGAGCACGGGCCCGGCCCGGCACAGCAGGCACGTCTTCGACTACGGCGGGCACGCCGGCCAGGTGGTGCACATCCATCAGCCCGCGGCCGACGACGACGCGCCGTTCCCCGTGGCCGTGCTGCTGCACGGCGGCTGGTGGCGCGCCGCCCACGACACCCGCCTGATGGAGCCCGTCGCCGCCCACCTCGCCGACCGCGGGTGGCTGGTGTGGAACGTGGAGTACCGGCGCACCGGCGGCGACGGCGGCGGCTGGCCGCAGACCCTGGAGGACGTCCAAGCCGCGCTCGCTCTGCTGGGCGCCCGCCTGGCCGAGGGCGCCGAGCCGGGCGACCCCGCCACCGTGGTGGCCGTGGGCCACTCCGCGGGCGGCCACCTGGCGCTGATGGCGGCGCCCGGATCGCCGCTGACGGGCGTGGTCGCCCTGGCTCCCGTGACCGACCTGCGCGCCGCCGCGGACCGGGGTCTGGGGGAGGGCGCGGTCGCCGAGTTCCTGGCGCCCGCGCACCCGCCCGAGCCCGCCGGGCCCGGTGGCGAGCCCACAGGGCCGGCCGGCGAAGAGCGCCCCGCTCCGGCCGACCCCGAGTCCGCGTCGCCGCTGCACCGGCTGCCCCTGGGCACGCCGCAGCTGGTGGTGCACGGTGCCGCCGACCGCCGGGTGCCCGTCGCGCAGAGCCGCGCCTACGTCGAGGCCGCGCGGGCGGCCGGCGACGCGGTGGACTACGTCGAGCCGCCCGAGGCCGACCACTTCGCCGTCATCGACCCCGCCCACCCGGCCTGGACGCCCGTCCGCGCGTGGCTCGACCGCGCGCGGGCCTGACCGGGGCCGGCTGCCGCGCGCACGCCGCCCGGCCGGCGGTCCCGTGCCCGCGGCGAGACTTGTCCACAGGCGCGCGGGCAGCGCTGGATCCGGCGGTGCGGGGTCCCCGCCTTCGGGAGTGTGCGGCCGGACGGGTACGGCGGCCCGCACCACCCGTCCGGACCGTCCGCCCTGTTGGAGGTGGTCCCGTGCCCGTCGCCGGCATCGGCCCCGTCGGGCGCCACGAGCCCGCCCAGGCCGTCCTCCGCGCCAAGCGCCGCGCGAACGTCCCCGGGCAGCGCCCCGACGGCAGGTACCCGCCCGACCGCGGGTTCTGGCCGCGCGCCGGCGGGAGTCCCGCCTACTAGTGCCCCTTGGCGTAGCCCAGCCGCGACAGCTCGGCGCCCGCTACCGTCCGCACCGCCTCGCGCTCCTCCACGCCCAGCCGCTTGCGCCACGTGCCCACGCCCGAGTCCTCGCGCACCAGCTCCAGGGCCGACACCCGCGCCCCGGTGAACTCCCGCAGCTGCTCGGCCGCCTCCACCTCGCCGCCGAACACGTCCTCATAGCGCAGGGTCATCAGCCGGTCGGGGCCCAGCGCGCCGCGCAGCCGCGCCGACAGCCGCACCGCCCCGCGCCAGCGCAGCGCGCACTTGGCGGCGTTGGACAGCCTCGGGTACTCCGCGCGCTCCTCCTCGGTCTCGATACCGAAGAACGGGTTGGGCAGTTCGTGTTCGAGGTTGGCCAGGGCGGGCCGGAACCACGCCAGCGCGCGCTCGTCGGCGAGCATGTCCGCCACCACGTCGCGGCCGTCCCGGATGATCTGCACGAACGCCGCGTCGTCGAACGCCGCGCTGAGCGCGGTGGCGCAGTAGAGCAGGTCGGGGCTGGCGTCGCCGTAGCGCGCGGTCTCGGCGGCGTGCCGGCACGGGGCCGCGGCCTCGCGCGCCGGCACGGGGCCGCCGGGGCACATGGGGCAGGTGAGGGGGGTGAGCTGCCACGACTCCGCGAACGCCGCCCGCAGCAGGCTCGCCGTGCCCGAGGCGCGGTCCTCGGCCATCGAGGGCCGCCGGGCCAGCGCGTAGACCGAGTCCAGCACCGAGGGGTGGCCCGATCCGATGTGGAACCCGGGGGCGCGGTCCAGCGCGTGGGCGATCAGGTCAACACCCGAGTGCGGGGCGCCCAGGACGAACACCGGTCGGTGGACCTTCGTCCCGTTCACGACGAGAATGTAGGGCGGCTGTTTCATGGCTGAGGAGATCTTTGCACTCTTCGCCGGGTTCCGGGTGTTTCCGGCCCCGGTGCGGCCGGGCGCGGCCTCGGCCGCCGTTGCGTCGCAGCGAACCCCATCGCCCCTGAGCGCCCTCGTCTTCCCCGGGTGTCGGCGCGTCGCCGAACGTCCCTCGGCCGTGTGCCGGCGAGTCCTTCTCGCTCCCCACTGGCACGTGAGATTACCGTGAAGCACCACTTGCACAGGTATGTCCGGTGCGGTGGGCGACGAGAAGTGCTGGATACGTGGTCGATGTGTGATCCGCCCGTGAGCCGGCTCACCCGCGCACCCCGAGCACCCGGGCTCGCCCGCTCCCGCCCCGCCGTTTCCGCACCGCCCGGCCGCGCTGCCACAATGATCGGCATCCTCAGTCCGCCGCGGCCGAGCCCACGCCGCGCCCGACCGTTCCCGACCCGAGGACCGACCGCAATGACCGCAGCCGCCCGTCCCGCCGACATCGCGCCGCTCCTGGCCGGAGCCGACCGGCTGACCGTGCTGACCGGCGCGGGGATCTCCACCGACTCCGGAATCCCCGACTTCCGCGGCCCCCAGGGCGTGTGGACCCGCGACCCCGGCTCCGCCGCCCTGTTCGACTTCGACGTCTACATGTCCGACGCCGACGTCCGCCGCCGGGTGTGGCGCATGCGCCGCGACCACCCCGCCTGGACCGCGCGCCCCAACGCCGCGCACCGGGCCCTGGCCGACCTCGACCGCGCCGGGCGGCTGCGCGCCCTGATCACCCAGAACATCGACGGCCTCCACCAGGCCGCCGGCACCGACGACCACTACGTCATCGAGGTCCACGGCACCATCCACTGGGTGGTGTGCATGGGCTGCGGCGCCCTCACCCCCACGCCCGAGGTGCTGGCCCGGCTGGAGGAGGAGTCCGACCCCCGCTGCGTCATCTGCGGGGGCATCCAGAAGGCCGACACCATCTCCTTCGGCCAGCGCCTCAAGACCGACGTGCTGGAGCGCGCCGTGGACGCCGCCGCCACCTGCGACGTGTTCGTCGCCATCGGCACCTCGCTTGCGGTGCACCCGGTGGCGGGCCTGTGCGACATCGCCCTGGACGGCGGGATCCCGCTGGTCGTCGTCAACGCCGAGGAGACCCCCTACGACGACCGCGCCACGGCGGTGCTGCGCGACCCCATCGGCGAGGTCGTGCCCGCGCTGGCCGCCTACGCGCTGGGAGCCGCGCGCTAGCCGCCTCGGCGGGCGGCGCGGCCGCGTCGGCGCCTCAGCCGGGTACGCCCGCCCCGGAGCCGCTGTGGCCGTAGGGCGGGTCGAAGGGATGGGTCTCGGGCCGGGGGCCCTGCTGAGCCGGTGCCGGCCCCGCCGACGACATCACGGCCCCGCCGGCCCCGGTGGCGGGGCCCGCGTCGGCGGGGGAGGGACCGACCTGGTCGGAGCCCTCGGCGCGGAGGCGGACGCGTCCGGCCCACCCCTGGGCGGGGTCAGAGGAGCCGGAGGCGCGCAGCCGGTCCAGTACCTCCTGCGGCGACCCCAGGCCCGCTTCCGTCTTCGGGTCCTCGCGGGTGAGCCGGTGGAGCACCCGCTCCAGCGCTCCGGGCGCGGCGGCGACCTCGGGGGAGAGCCCTTCGAACTGGGAGAGGGCAAAGCGCACGGTTCGCCGCAGGGTGTCCCCGTAGGAACCGCCCTGCTCCGACTCCCCGTCGCTGAGCTGCGAGAGGTCCTCCACGGCCTGCCGCAGCACCAGCACATGGGAGCCGTCAAGCCGCGCGCCGGTCAGCAGCCGCCGATAGCACCGCAGCCGCCGGCGCGCCTCGTTCTCAGTGGCGGGCCGGGGCGGGCCCAGGCGCAACTCCAGGATGTCGTGCGCCTCCGACCACGGTTGCCCGCCATGCGGACCCGCCAGCCAGGTCGCCAGTTCGTCGCCGACGTGTGCCAGGTAAGGCAGCAGCACGATCACCATGCGGCCCACCGACCCTTGGACGCGCATCGCGCTGGACCGCAGCAGGGTCGACGTCAGCGACTGGTAGGGCAGGACGACGCCGTAGGGATTGCGGACCGAGATCGGCTCGCGGGATTCCGAGACCAGTTCGAAGCCGACGCATTCGCCGACGTTCACGGGTCCGTGGTCCTCCCGCGTCAGCACACTGCGCGGCGCGGGGCCGTCGAAGTCCAGATGGCGCAGCCGGATCGCGTCGACCTGGCCGTGCCACTGAGAGTTCGGCAGCCGGCGCCACTGCGAGGCGAGCCCGCCCCACTCGTAGAGCCAGCCCCGGTCGGTGCCCAGCAGTTCGCTCAGCTCGATCCCCTCCGGGCACACCCGCGTGACGAGCAGGGCGAGGTTGGCGGTGTAGGACGCCTGGCGCTCGGTGACCGGCATCCGGCGCGGCTGGTAGGCGGTGTAGGAGCGGCCGGCCGCCGGGTAGGGCGCCTCGCGGAACAGCTCCACCAGCAGCTCCCGGTAGGCCGCCCGCTCCGCGTCGTCGCCCGCGATCCGCCGGTCGAGCATCTCCTGGGTGAACTCCACCATCGGCCGGGTGCCCGCCAGCAGCGCGAACGAGGTGAGCGCGTAGAACAGGCCGTCGTCCAGCGGCGGCGCGCCCCGGTGGCGGCGCGCGGCGAACCGGCGGGCCTCCAGCAGCTCGGCGAGCTCGGCGGTGACCGCCCGCGCCACCAGGTACTCGCCGAACGTGGCGTGCAGGAACTCGTACACGCTCGCGTTGTGCGCGTCGGTCCGGGCCTGGGACTCGTGCACGAAGAAGAACCGCCCCAGCACCTGGTGGGCGTCGCTGAGGGCGCCGTGCAGCCCGGGGTCGGCCGGGCGCACCCCGGCGTCGGGCATCAGCACCGCGAGGTCCTGGTCCAGTTCGGCCGCTGTCACGTACTGGCGCAGCCGCGCGAACATGGCCAGCGCCACGACCTCCAGGCGGTGCAGTTCGTCCTCGACCGCGCGCTCCAGTTCGGCCGGAGCCAGGTACGCGTGGTGCTTGCGGACCTCGCGCTCGGCGAACATGGTCAGCAGCTGCTCGTAGAGGGCGCTGCGCGACAGCCCCGCCTCCGACCGCGCCAGCGCGTTGTCGGCCGAATCGTAGACCAGCAGCATGAGCAGCAGCAGCGGCTGCTCGGCGAGCTCCCGGAACCGCAGGACCGCCTCGGGGGAGAGGGGCACCAGCCCGCGCGCCCGCAGGGCCGCGCCGTTGGCGCCGTTCCAGATCCCCACCATGCGGGCCACGCGCCGGTCGTCGAACGGCTCCAGCCGCAGGACCGGGGTGAGGGCGGGGAAGCGTGCCCGGTCGGCCACCACCGTCCTGCTGGTGACGATGACCGCCACCGGATTCCCGATGGTGCGCTGGCGGTCCTGGAACTCCTGCACCTGCTCCAGGTAGTCCGACCGGTTGACCCCGGTGGCCTGGAGCAGTTCGTCGAACCCGTCGAGGATCACCACCGGGAGCGCGCCCTCGGCCGCGTCGGCGAGGTCGCGCCACTCCACCGAGGTGTGCAGGGTCGCCGCCAGGCCCTCCTCGATCTGGGCGTGGATGGGGGCGTTGGGCCGTACCGCCCGCAGTTCGACCCGCAGCGGCAGGAAGTCGGCCGCCGACAGCCGGGCGGCCAGCATCTCGGTGAGCACGGACTTGCCCGCGCCCGGGTGGCCCAGGATGACGATCGGCCGCAGCACCGCCCCCGGCTGGGTGAGCAGCCCGGCCAGGACCGTCTGCAGGTCCTCCCGCAGCGGAACGCGGGCCCACGCCGACTCCGAGGACGGCGCCGACCCCGTGGTGACCACCTGCAGCCGCCCCGCCGGAGCCAGGTAGGACGACTCCAGGGTGGGCAGCCGCAGGCCGTCGGGCAGGTCGGCCGTGCGCAGCAGCGGCCGGTCCAGCGCCGCCCGGTACACGGCGGCGAGTTCGGCGCGGCGGCGGTCGGCCGCCGCGCGCGGCTCCATCGCGGCGAGCGTGTCGCGCAGGCCGCCCAGCCCGGTCTGGACCTCGGCGACCCGGTCGCGGGTGGCCGCGTGCTCGGCCATGGCCGCCCACACCCCGAACTCGGGGACGTCGGCGGCCAACTGGCGGAACAGCTCGGTGAAGTGGCGCTCGGCGTGGCGGGTGCACGCCGACTCGAAGCGCTCCCACGCCTCCTCGTCGGGGCGCGGCTCCGACCGCCCCTGCCCGCTCCCGGTCAGCGCGGGATACAGGTTGCCCGCCAGCGTCATCCACTCCACCGCCCGGCTCTCGGGGTCCAGCCACGCCGAGATGCCGTCGCGGGTGTCGGGGTGGGCGAGTTCGTCGGCCAGCTCCCACTGCTCGGCGGTCGTCAGCCGGAGGCCGTCGGCCGACAGCGGGGCCCCGGCGTCCTCCAGCGCCCGGCCGAGGCCCTCGAAGGCCGACACCACCACCAGGACCTCCAGCGCGGCCGCCACGCGCTCGGTGCGGTCCATGCGGCTCACCCCGGTGATCTTCTCCCGCAGCCCGGTGAGGGCCCGGCGGCCGATGCGCACCATCTCGGCCCGCAGCCCGAACAGGTCGGGCACGCCCAGCGCGGCCAGGCCGCCGTCGGCCAGCTTCTCGCCGACGTCGAGCACGGCGGAGTCGTCGCGGCCCAGGAGGCGGAGCGCGTCGGCGTAGCGGAGGCGGCGTGCCATCGGCGGGGCCTTTCACATCGGGGGGCGGTGCGGCGGGCGGGGCCGCGCCCATTCAAGTACGGCGCCGCCCCGCCGCTCAAACCCGACCCACGCCCCCGGCGCCGCGTGCGTCCGGGCGCGCGGGGCCCGGTTAGGGCAGTCGCCAGTCGACCGGCTCGGCGCCCTGCTGCTCCAGCATCGCGTTGGCGCGGCTGAACGGCCGCGACCCGAAGAAGCCGTTCTTGGCCGACATCGGGCTGGGGTGGGTGGACTCCACGCACGGGACGGCGGGCATCAGCGGGCGCAGGCTGCGGGCGTCGCGGCCCCACAGGATGCCGACCATCGGGACGTCGCGGGCGGCCAGCGCGCGGATGGCCTGGTCGGTGACCTCCTCCCAGCCCTTGCCGCGGTGGGAGGCGGGCCGGCCCGGCGCCACGGTGAGCACGCGGTTGAGCAGCAGCACCCCGCGCTTGGTCCAGGGGGTGAGGTCGCCGCTGGAGGGCATCGGCAGCCCGAGGTCGTCGCTGTACTCCTGGAAGATGTTGCGCAGGCTGCCGGGCGGCTTGCAGTCGGGGGCCACCGAGAAGCTGAGGCCCACTGCGTGGCCGGGCGTGGGGTAGGGGTCCTGGCCCACGATCAGCACCCGCACGTCGGAGAACGGCTGCTGGAAGGCGCGCAGCACGTTCTCGCCGGCGGGGAGGTAGGTGCGCCCGGCGGCGACCTCGTCGCGGAGGAAGTCGCCCATCTGGCTGATCCGGTCGGCCACCGGTGACAGCGCCTCGGCCCAGCCGCTGTCCATGATCTCGTTCAAGGGTTTGCCTGACATGGCAGCACCCTAGCGGTCGCCTGTGACGCCTCAGACCGCCCGAAAGGCCGGGTGGGCCGGGCTTAGCGGCCGGCCGCGCGGCGCGCCCGGCGCGCGGGCCCCGCCCCGCCCTCACTCCTCCTCGCCCGGCTCGCCCGTGCGCACCGACAGCACCCCCTCGCTCTCCGACAGCGCCGCCGCCAACTGGTCCACCTTGCCGTTGCCGCGCACCTGGACGACCAGGTCGATCACGGCGCCCCGGGGGTGGGCCCGCTCGGTGTACACCTCGCGGACGTCGAACCCGCGCCCGGTGATCTCGGTGAGGATGGTGCGCAGCGCCCCCATGCCGTCGAGGTAGGAGACCCGCACCGGCGCGGTGGCCGGGCGGGCGCGGGTGACCAGCCGCAGCAGCGGCGGGTAGCCCAGCGCCACCAGGAAGTGCGCCGCGGTCACCGCCGTGGCCACCAGCCACAGGCCGCCGCCCGCCGCGGTGCCCACGGCCGCCGCCACCCAGATGGTGGCCGCGGTCGTGAGCCCGCGGACGATGTCCTGGCGCACGAAGATCACCCCGGCGCCGATGAAGCCGATGCCCGAGGCGATCTGCGCGGCCACCCGCGAGGGGTCGAGCATGACGTCGTCGCCCAGGACGTCGGAGAAGCCGTACTTGCTCACGACCATGAACAGCGCGGCGCCCACTCCCACGAGGGTGTGGGTGCGCAGCCCCGCCGTCTTCTGCCGCAGTTCGCGTTCCAGGCCGATCAGCGAGCACAGCACCAGCGCGACGGCCAGGGCCGCCAGTTGCGGCCAGCCCTGGCCCTCCAGACTCCCCATGAAATCCGCCATGGAGCAGAGGTACCCGCGCCGGGGCGGGTTGTGCGGCCGGGGTCAGTCCTCGGTGCCCGCGGCGCCCTCGGCGGGGTCGGGGCCGCGCCGGTGCCCGTTGTGGTGGGACAGGTTCAGGGCGGTGGTGACCAGCGGCACGTGGCTGAACGCCTGGGGGAAGTTGCCGACCTGGCGGTTGTTCTTGACGTCCCACTCCTCGGCGAGCAGCCCGACGTCGTTGCGCAGCGCCAGCAGCCGCTCGAACAGCTCGCCGGCCTCCTTCTCGCGCCCGATGGACAGCAGGGCGTTGGCCATCCAGAAGCTGCACGCCAGGAAGGCGCCCTCGTCGCCGGGCAGGTGGTCGGCGGTGCCCTCGCGGTCGGTGCGGTAGCGCATCACGAAGCCGTCGACCATCAGGTCCTCGCGAGTCGCTTCGATGGTGCCGATGACGCGGGGGTCGTCGTAGGGCAGGAACCCGACCTCGGGGATCAGCAGCAGGGCGGCGTCCAGCTCCTTGCTGCCGTAGTACTGGGTAAACGTGTTGCGCTTGGAGTCGAAGCCGTACTCGCAGACCTCGGCGTGGATGGTGTCGCGCAGCGCGCGCCACCGCTCGATCGGGCCCTCCTTGCCGAAGTCCTCGATCATCCGCACCGCGCGGTCGGCCGCCACCCAGGCCATCACCTTGGAGTGGACGAAGTGCTGGCGCGGGCCGCGGACCTCCCACAGGCCCTCGTCGGGCTCGTCCCAACACCACTCCAGGTAGTTGACCAGGGAGCGCTGCAGGCCCCACACGTGCTCGCCGCCGTGCAGGCCGCTGCGCCGCGCCAGGTGCAGGACGTCCATGACCTCGCCGTAGACGTCGAGCTGGTACTGGCCGACCGCGGCGTTGCCGATGCGCACCGGGCGGGAGTTCTCGTAGCCGGGCAGCCAGTCGGCCTCCCACTCGGCCAGGCGCCGCTCGCCGCGCACGCCGTACATGATCTGCATGTGCTGGGGCTCGCCCGCCACCGCGCGCACCAGCCACTCGCGCCAGGCCTGCGCCTCGTCGGTGTAGCCGCTGCGGATCAGCGCCTCCAGCGTGATGGTGGCGTCGCGCAGCCAGCAGTAGCGGTAGTCCCAGTTGCGCACGCCGCCGATCTCCTCGGGCAGCGAGGTGGTGGGGGCGGCCACGATGCCGCCGCTGGGGCGGTAGGTCAGCGCCTTGAGGGTGATCAGGGAGCGGACCACGGCGTCGCGGTACTGGCCCTCGTAGGTGCACTGGTCGACCCACTGGCGCCAGAAGCGCTCGGTGCGAGACAGCGCTTTCTCGGCGTCGAGGTGGTCGGACTCCTCGACCTGGGAGGGGTGCCAGGTCATGACGAAGGGGACGCGCTGGCCGGCGCTCACCGTGAAGGTGGCGTCGTGGACGAAGTTGTGGCCCTCCAGCGGCACCGGCGAGCTCATCCACACGGCGTCGGGGCCGGCGATGGCCACCAGTTCGGTGCCGCTGCGGTGGATCCAGGGCACCACGTTGCCGTAGTCGAACCGCAGCCGCAGCGCGGTCTGCATGCGCACGGTCCCGGCCACGCCCTCGACGATGCGCACGATGTGGGGTGCGCCGCCGCGCGGCGGCATGAAGTCGATGACCCGGACGGTGCCCTCAGGGGTGTCCCATTCCGTCTCAAGGATCAGGGTCTCCTGGCGGTAGCGCCGCCGGGTGGCCCGCGGCTCGCCGTTGGCCGGGCGCATCCACCAGTTGCCGTTCTGTTCGTCGCCCAGCAGCGCGGCAAAGCACGCGGGGGAGTCGAAGTGGGGAAGGCAGAGCCAGTCGATGGAGCCGTCGCGCCCAACGAGAGCAGCGGTCTGCATGTCGCCGATCAGCGCGTAATCCTCGATCAGGCCGGACACGCGACTCACCCCCTTGAAACCTCGTCAATCAAGATCACGTCTACGCGGACGTACCGTATCCAACTCCCGGCCACCCTGGGGACACGCGGCTGCGACGCGGTATGCGACCGGAGTGGGGCTCTGCGCCCCCACGACCGGTTCCGCGAAGGGGTGATGGCCCGGAAACGCCTTTGTGTACCGCTGCGGTCACGTTACCGGCTACCGGGCCTTCGCAGGTGGAAGCCGAAGCAAATGTGCGTCAGGTGATAGTGGGCGTACGGTCGGGGACGGGTCGGAGAATGGCGGACGCGCTCGGTAATGCCCGCATGGGGGAGTGGAGGGGCTGATTGCCGGTGCGGGCCCCTGGTTTGTGTCTGAGAATCCGTTATTGCGCCGTAATCGGCGGGCGGCGGGACCGGACGCGGACGGCCCCGCGGTGACCGGTTCCGGTCGCCGCGGGGCGGGGCCGCCGAAGGGCCACCCGGCGGCCCGGCCGGGCCACCCGGCCGCGCGTCAGGCGGCGGGGGCGGAGGGGGAGCCGGTCCGCGGCGGCGCGGGGTCGGGCACCGCGCCCAGCGGCATCAGCGCCTGGGTGAGCGGACCGATCACCAGGGCGAACAGCAGCGTGCCCACGCCCAGGGTGCCGCCCATCAGCACGCCGACGGCCACCACGGCGACCTCGATGGCGGTGCGCGCCAGGCGCAGGGAGAAGGGCGTGCGCTCGGCCAGGCCGACCATGAGGCCGTCGCGCGGGCCCGGCCCCAGCCGGGCGCCGATGTAGAGTGCGGTGGCGCCGGCGATCGCCAGGATGCCCAGCGCCAGCATGAGGCAGCGCAGGGGCAGCGCCTCGGGCTCGGGCAGCCACCGCAGCCACAGGTCGGTCCACACGCCCACCAGCAGCACGTTGGACAGCGTGCCCACGCCGGGGCGCTGGCGCAGCGGGATCCACAGCAGCATCACCATGCCGCCGACCAGGATCATCCAGGTGCCCACCGACAGCCCGGTGATGCGGGCCAGCCCCTGGTGGAGCACGTCCCAGGGCATCGAGCCCAGCCGGGCGGCCATCAGCAGGGCGCAGCCCAGGCCGTAGAGGTGCAGCCCCACCATGAGGTGCGCCAGGCGGCGCAGGCGGGGGCGCGGCAGCGCCGGGGTGAGCAGGACGCGGCCGGCCAGGCGGGACAGGGGTCCGGGTGCGGAGGGCTCCGCACCGGGAGCACGGGTAGTGCGTGAGAACTTGTGAGCCACTCGGGTAATGTTGGACCGCTTCTTGGGCGGAGAACAGCGCCAATTCGGGAAAGTGGCACCTTTCGTGGTCGGTGAACGACGGATCAATGGCCATCTACTGGCCCGCCTCATCGGGGCCGCCGCGCGCGAGCGGCCCTACTACCTGGGAGTGGCGCGCGCCATCAGCGGCCTCGTGCTCGACGGCCGGGTGCCCACCTACACCCGCCTGCCCGCCGAGCGCGACCTCGCGGCGGCGCTGGGAGTCAGCCGCAACACCGTCACCGCCGCCTACGCCTGGCTGCGCGAGAACGGCTACCTCGACAGCCGCCAGGGCGCCGGGAGCTGGACCGTGCTGCCCGACTCCGGACCGGGCGGCGGCCAGCTGCTGCCCCACACCGAGCACGTGGATTTGGGCATCGCCGCGCCCGCGGCCATCGACGGCCTCCAGCAGGCCGCCCGCCTGGCAGTGGACCAGCTCGCCGCCCACGTCGGCGGGATCGGCTACAACCCGCGCGGCCTGCCCGAACTGCGCCACGCCATCGCCCGGCGCTACGTCGAGCGCGGCCTGCCCACGGCACCCGAGCAGATCTGCGTGACCAACGGCGCCCAGCACGCCGTGGCGCTGCTGCTGGGACTGCTCGCCGACCCCGGCGACACCCTGCTCGCGGAGTCGCCCAGCTACCCCCACGCCCTGGACGCCGCCCGCCGCCACGGCCTCCAGGTGCGCGCCGCCGGGGTCACGCCCTCGGGCTGGGACATGGACCACGTCCTCGACGCGTTCCGCCGGTTCCGCCCCCGCCTGGCCTACCTGATCCCCGACTTCCAGAACCCCACCGGCGCCCTCATGGACGACGAGGAGCGCGCGGCCGTGGTCGCCGAGGCCCGCCGCGCCGACGCCGCGCTCATCGTGGACGAAAGCGTCGCCGAACTCGCCATCGACTCCGGCGACCAGCCCGCCCCCACCGCCGCGCACGACACCGACGGCCGGGTCTACACCGTGGGGTCGGTGGCCAAGACGTTCTGGGGCGGGCTGCGCATCGGCTGGGTGCGCACCACCCCGCCGATGGTGGAGCGGCTGGCGGCGGCCCGCCAGCGCGTGGACCTCTCCAGCTCGCTGATGGACCAGCTCACCGTCACCCACCTGTTCGCCGACATGCTGCGGGTGCGCGCCGAACGCAGCCGGCAGCTCGCCCGCAACCGCGACGCCCTGGTGGCGGTGCTGCGCGAGCGCATCCCCGAGTGGCGCTGCTCCCGCCCCTCCGGCGGCCTGGTGCTGTGGGCGGGCCTGCCGCGCCCGGCGGCCACCGCGCTGCGCGAGGCCGGCGCCCGCCACGGCGTGCACCTCGCGCCCGGGCCGCTGTTCGGCGCCGACGGCACGCTGGAGCACTACGTGCGGCTGTCCTACACCCTCCCGCCCGAGGTCCTGGCCGACGGGGTGGAGCGGCTGGCGCGGGCGTGGGCCGAGACCGCGGCCCGTCCCGGCGCCCCGCGCCACGACCTCTACGTCTAGTACGGCGGCCCCCGCTGGCGGAGCCGCCGTCCCACCGCCCCGCGCCGCGTCGAAACCGTGCCCCGCGCGGTGCTTGCGGGCGTGGGCGGGCCGTGGTCCGATTGCGCCAGGCGGCGTGATGTGGAACACACGGGAGCGGCGATGGACCCCAGCGAGACCCTGCGCGTCCGGCGGGACGTCGAGGACGAGATCAGCGGACTGACCCTCGTGGACTGGCTCCGCGACACCGCCGAGCGGCACGGCGACATGCCCGCGCTGTCCTGGCGCCCCTCCGGCACCGCCGACGGGGAGTGGGCCACGCTGACCTGGGCCGAGTACCGCCTCGCCGTGCTGGAGGCGGCCGCCGCGTTCGTCGTCCACGGGCTGGCCCCGGGCGAGGTGGTGGCGCTCATGCTCGGCAACCGCCCCGAGCACCTCGTCGCCGACCTGGGCGCGGTGCACGCCGGAGGGGTGCCGTTCACCGTCTACCCCACGCTGGCGCCCGAGCAGGTGGAGTTCGTCGCCGGCGACTGCGGCGCGGCGGTCGCCGTGCTGGAGGGCGCCGCCGAACTGGAGCGCTGGGCGGCGGCCCTGGAGCGGCTGCCCGGCCTGCGCACCGTGGTGCTGCTCGACGCCGGCGCGGTGCCGAGCTCCGGCGGCGGCGCCGGCCCCCGCTTCGTGAGCTGGGCGGAGTTCGTGCGGGCCGGGCGCGGCGCGCACGCCGCCGACCCCGGCCCCGTGCGCGGGCGCGCGGCCGCGGTGCGCCCCCAGGACAGCGCCACCCTGCTCTACACCTCCGGCACCACCGGCGCGCCCAAGGGCGTACCGGAGTCCCACCGCCAGGTGCTGTACCAGGTCACCATCACGCTGCGCGCCAACGACCTGCCCTTCGGCGGCTGCTCGGTGTCCTACCTGCCCATGGCCCACATCGCCGAGCGGGTGCTCAGCGCCTACCTGCCCATCCGCATCGCCGGGCACCTGCACTTCTGCCCCGACCCCCGGCAGCTGGGCGCCTACCTGCCGCTGGTGCGCCCGCACGGGCTGTTCGGGGTGCCGCGCGTGTGGGAGAAGCTGCAGGCGGGGCTCACCGCCGCGCTGGCGGCGGCCCCCGCCGAGCGGCGCGCCGCCGTCGAGGAGGCCGCCGAGGTCGCGCGGGCCTACCTGGAGGCCGGACAGTACGGCCGCACCCGCGGCCGGGAGCTGGAGCGGCGCTTCGCCGAGGTCGACGAGGGGGTGCTGCGGCCCGTCCGCGCGCTGGTCGGGCTGGACCGCTGCACGGCCTTCACCACAGCCGCCGCGCCGATGCCCGAGGAGACCCTGCGCTTCTTCTCCGGGCTGGGTGTCCTGCTGCGCGACATCTACGGCATGACCGAGAACTGCGGCGCGGTCACCGTCAACCGGCCCACCGCCTACCGCTTCGGCAGCGTGGGCCGCCCCTCCGACGGCATGGAGATCGCGCTGGCGCCCGACGGCGAGATCCTGGTGCGCGGCCCCGTCAACACCGCCGGCTACCTCAACCGCCCCGACGAGACCGCCGCGCTCATCGACGCCGAGGGCTGGCTGCACACCGGCGACATCGGGCGGCTGGACGACGACGGGTTCCTCTACGTCGTGGACCGCAAGAAGGAGCTGATCATCACGGCCGGGGGCGAGAACATCCCGCCCGCGGTCATCGAGAACCGGCTCAAGGAGCACCCGCTCATCGGGCAGGCCCTGGCCTACGCCGACCGCCGCCCCTACCCGGTGGCGCTGCTGACGCTGGACCCCGACGTGGCGCCCGCGTGGGCGGCCGCCCACGGCATCGACGCGGCCGGGCTCGCCGAGCTGGCGGAGCACCCCAAGGTGCTGGCCGAGGTGGAGACGGCGGTGGTCGCCGCCAACGCCCGCCTGGCCCGCGTCCAGCAGGTCAAGCGGTGGCGGCTGCTTGCGGAGGAGTGGACGGTGGAGGGCGAGGAGCTGACCCCCTCGATGAAGATGAAGCGCCGGGTGATCCAGCGCAAGTACGCCGAGGCGATCTCCGCCCTCTACGAGCAGGGCTGAGGGCGGCCCGCGCCCCGGGCACCGGCCCGGCCGCGGGCCGGTGCCCGGGGCGCGGAGGCGGGTACGGTGTCGGCGGGTCAGCCCAGGCCCGCGCACCGCCGCGCGAACCGCACGACCTCGGCCAGCACCTCGTCGCGGTTGGTCTCGTTGAACACCTCGTGCCGGGCGCCGGGGAAGATCCGCGCGGTCACGTCCTCGCCGGCGAACGCCTCGATGCCCACGCGGGTGTCGGAGAGCGGGACGAGCCGGTCGTCGGAGCCGTGCACCCACAGCAGCGGCGTGCCGTCCAGGCGGCCGTGCTCGGTGACGCGCCGCAGTTCGGTGTCGACGGCCCGGAGGGTGGGGCGCTTGAACGGGCCGTGCCAGACCAGCTCGTCGGCGGCGTAGGCGCGGCCCACCTCGGGGTCGCGCGAGAGGGTGCCGGTGTCGATGGGGGTGTCGGGGATCTCGGCCGCGGCCAGCAGGTCCTGCGCGGAGGTCCAGCGGCCCAGGACCGGGCCCGACAGCACCAGGCCGGCGAGGCCGGCGCCGTGCAGCTGGGCGTAGCGGGCGGCGATCAGCCCGCCCATGGAGTGGCCGACGAGCACCAGCGGCAGCGTGCGGTAGGCGGTGCGCGCCTGGGTCACCACGCGGTGCACGTCCTCGACCACGTCGGCGAAGTCCTCGATCAGCACGCGCTCGCCCGAGGACCGGCCGTGCCCGCGGTGGTCCAGCCCGTAGACCGCCGCGCCGCCGGCGCACAGCGCCTCGGCCACGTGGGTGTAGCGCCCGATGTGCTCGCCGTAGCCGTGCACCAGCACCGCCAGCCAGTCCGGCTCCCCGCGCTCGGGCGCCCACGCCCGCGCGGCCAGCCGCCCGCCGCCTCCGGGGCCTCCGGGCAGCTCCCATTCCCGCGTGCTGACCACCTGCGACTCCTCCCTATCGCCGACGACGTCGTTCCGGGCAGACTACGCGGCCCACCGCGCCGCGGCGGCCGGGAGCACGGGCAGCAGGTCGCGCGGGTCGATCGTCAGGCCGATGGCCAGGAAGAACACCAGCGAGAACAGGTCGCGCAGGGGTTCCACGGCCAGCCGCGCGCGCTCGGCGAGCTGGCCGCTGAGCGCCAGGCCCACCAAGAACGCGCCCACCGCCGCCGAGGCGTGGGCGGCCTCGGCGGCGCCGGCCACCAGCAGGGCCAGCCCCAGGACGCGCAGCAGGAACTGCTCGGAGTCGGCGGTGTCCAGCAGCCGGTTCAGCGGGTCGCGCAGCCGGTGGGAGGCGAACAGCGCGAGCGCGACCGCGCCCAGGGCGGTGGCCAGCGCCACCAGGGTGCGCCCCGCGGAGCTGCCGACCAGCGCGGCCCCCAGCAGCGGCAGGTACACCGCCATGGCGATGTCCTCCATCACCAGCACCGACAGCACCGAGGGGTCTCGCG
Organism: Streptomonospora nanhaiensis; assembly: GCF_013410565.1. Lineage (NCBI taxonomy): Bacteria > Bacillati > Actinomycetota > Actinomycetes > Streptosporangiales > Nocardiopsidaceae > Streptomonospora > Streptomonospora nanhaiensis. The sequence continues at coordinate 1,030,058 of NZ_JACCFO010000001.1, read as the reverse complement.
GTTGCCCAGCCGGCCCAGGTCGGTGAGCAGCCGCGCGATGATGCCCGAGGAGGAGATCCAGGTGATCCCGGCAAGCGCCAGGGCGCCGCGCCAGTCCAGGCCCATGAGCCACCCGGCCAGCGCGCCGGGGGCCGCGTTGAGCACGGCGTCCAGCGCCGAGGAGGGCAGGTGCAGGCGCAGGCTCTGGGTGAACTCCCGAGGGGAGAACTCCAGGCCGAGCAGCAACAGCAGCAGCACCATGCCGATGGCCGCGCCCGTGCCGATGAAGTCGCCGGCGGCCGGGACCGGCGCCACGCCGCCCTCGCCCAGGGCCAGGCCGGCCAGCAGGTAGAGCGGGACGGGGGAGAGCCCGAGGCGCCGGGCCGCAGCCGAGGCGACGCTCAGGACCACGAGGACGGCGCCGAGTTCCACGAACAGGGCGACGGAGACCTCCATGGCGCTGGGCTAGGCGCCGATGATGGACTCGACGCCCGCGATGCCCTCGGCCGTTCCCACCACCACGAGCACGTCGCCGGCGCGCAGGAGCTGGGCGGGCGTGGGCGAGGCGATCACGTGGTCGCCGCGCACGATGGCCACGATTGAGGCCCCGGTGCGGGTGCGCGCGCGGGTGTCGCCCAGCGCCCGGTCGCGGTAGGGCGAGCGGGGGCCGACCTCGATCTGGCCCGAGACCAGTCCGGGGACCTCGCGGGTGAGGTCGGCGAAGCGCTCGGCGATGCGCGGCGCGCCCAGGATCTCCGCGACGGTCTCGGCCTCCTCGCGGCTGAGGTGCAGCAGGTGGCGGGGGGTGTCGGGGTCGCCGCCGCTGTAGCTGAGCAGTTCGGTGTCGCCGTTGCGGCGCGCCACGACCCCGATGCGCGCGCCGCGCGATGTGGTGAACTCGTAGCGGATGCCCACGCCGGGCAGCAGGACCTCGGTGACCTCCATGGCCTGACCTATGCCCCGCGGCGGGGCGGGATACCCGCCGGGCACCGCGGCGCCCGCGCGCCGGGCGGAGGCCCGGCCGCCGGCCCCGGCGACGCGCCGGGCGGGTTTGGGTGGCGGGCCGGTTCCGGTCAGCGCGGGCGGGTTCGGTCCGGCCCCGGCGGGGAAGCCGGGGGTCTGACCAGCCGGACGGAACACGCGAAATCGACGAACGCGACAATCGTCCGCTTTCGCTCAGGGTTCACCAGAAGGTGCGAAGGAGGCATCTTTTAGGCTGGGGGCGCTGCGGGCATGAGTCAGGTGACGTCACCACCGACGCATCCGCACCTGCCGCACTCCGGCAGCCAACGAATCTGAGAGGTGACGCCCCATGCTGGCCGATTCCTACGGCAGAGTCGCCACCGACCTACGAGTCTCGCTCACCGACCGCTGCAACCTCCGCTGCACCTACTGCATGCCCCCCGAGGGCCTGGAGTGGCTGCCCAAGGACGACCTCCTGACCGACGACGAACTCATCCGCCTCATCGGCATCGGCGTGACCCGGCTGGGCATCGAGGAGGTCCGCTTCACCGGCGGCGAACCCCTCCTGCGCCGCGGCCTGGTCGGCATCGTCGCCGCCACCACCGCCCTGCGCCCCCGCCCCCACACCGCCCTGACCACCAACGGCATCGGCCTGGCCCGCACGGCCGCCGCGCTGGCCGAGGCCGGCCTGGACCGGGTCAACGTCTCCCTCGACACCCTGCGCCCCGACGTCTTCGAGAAACTCGCCCGCCGCCGCCGACTGCACGACGTCCTCGACGGCATGGCGGCCGCGGCCGCGGCCGGGCTCACCCCGGTCAAGGTCAACAGCGTGCTCATGCGCGGCGTCAACGACGACGACGCCCCCGACCTGCTGCGCTTCTGCCTGGACCACGGCTACGAACTGCGCTTCATCGAGCAGATGCCGCTGGACGCCCAGCACGGCTGGCGCCGCGACACCATGGTCACCGCCGACGAGATCCTGGACCGGCTCGGCGTCCACTTCGACCTGGCGCCCGCCGACGCCGACACGCGCGGCAGCGCCCCGGCCGAACTGTTCCACGTCGACGGCGGCCCGGCCACCGTCGGCATCATCGGCTCGGTCACCCGGCCCTTCTGCGGGGCCTGCGACCGCGTGCGGCTGACGGCCGACGGCCAGATCCGCAACTGCCTGTTCGCCCGCGAGGAGTCCGACCTGCGGCCCCTGCTGCGCGGCGGCGGCACCGACGAGGAGATCGCCGACCGCTGGCGCGCCGCCGTGGCCGCCAAGCTGCCCGGCCACGGGATCAACGACCCCAGCTTCCTCCAACCGTCCCGCCCGATGTCGGCCATCGGCGGCTGAGCCCGCCCGCGTCCGTCCCCGGTCTCCCCGCAGGGGGGAGCGCGCCCCGGGGGCGCGCGCCACCGCGGCCCCGCGCCGCACCCGGTCCCCACGGGACCCCCCTCAGCGGCCGGCCTTTGCCGCGGAAGCGCGCCGGCCGCGCCCGAGGCCGGCCGCCGGCCAGACCCGCCGGCCCGCCGGATCCACCGCCGCCCAGAAAACGCGCGTGGCGCCGACGTCCGCGCCCGGCCCGGCTGTTCCGGGCGGGAAAACCGGTTGCCCGGCCCGCGCCGTCTCTGGCGTCATAGGGGGGCGCGATCATGGGGTGGTCGCGCACCGCACCGGCTTTCCATCGAGGAGGTGGCCCCATGCCCTACACCGAGGTTCCCGGAGCGCGGGTTCCGATCCGCATGTGGGCCGACCCTGACACCGTCGAGCCCGCCGCCATGGACCAGCTGCGCAACGTCACCCGCCTGCCCTGGGTGCACGGGCTGGCCGTCATGCCCGACGTCCACTACGGCAAGGGCGCCACCGTGGGATCGGTGATCGCCATGCGCGACGCCGTCTCGCCCGCCGCCGTCGGGGTGGACATCGGCTGCGGCATGACCGCCGTACGCTCCACCCTGACCGCCGCCGACCTGCCCGACGACCTCGCCCGGCTGCGCTCGCGCCTGGAGGCGGCCATCCCGGTCGGCTACCACGCCCACGAGCGCCCCGTCGACCCGCGCCGCGTGCACGGGCTGCGCACCTCCGGCTGGGACGACTTCTGGGCCCGGTTCGACTCCCTGGCGCGGCCCGTGCACGACCGCCGCGAGCGCGCCGCCCGCCAGCTGGGCACGCTGGGCGGGGGCAACCACTTCCTGGAGGTCTGCCTGGACGACGACCAGAAGGTGTGGCTGGTCCTGCACTCCGGGTCGCGCAACATCGGCAAGGAGCTGGCCGAGCACCACATCGAGCGCGCCCGGCGGCTGCCGCACAACCAGGACCTCCCCGACCGCGACCTCGCGGTGTTCGTCGCCGGCACCCCCGAGATGGACGACTACCGGCGCGACCTGTTCTGGGCGCAGGAGTACGCGCGCCGCAACCGCGACATCATGATGGGCCTGGCCTGCGACGTGCTGCGCGCGACCGTGCCGGGCGTGCGGTTCGAGCAGTGGATCTCCTGCCACCACAACTACGTCGCCGAGGAGGAGTACGACGGTGTGCGGGTGCTGGTGACCCGCAAGGGCGCCATCCGCGCCGGAGCGGGCGACTACGGCATCATCCCGGGCTCCATGGCCACCGGCACCTACATCGTGCGCGGGCTGGGCAACCCCGCCGCGTTCAACTCCGCCTCCCACGGCGCCGGACGCCGGATGAGCCGCAACAAGGCCAAGCGGCGGTTCACCGAGGCCGACCTCGTGGAGCAGACCAAGGGCGTGGAGTGCCGCAAGGACGCCGGGGTCCTCGACGAGATCCCCGCCGCCTACAAGGACATCAGCGCCGTGGTCGAGGCCCAGACCGACCTGGTGGAGGTCGTCGCCCACCTGCGCCAGGTCGTGTGCGTGAAGGGCTGAGCCCCGCCCGTCCGCCCGCGCGGGCGGACGGGCGGGTGTCGGCCCGGACCATGGAACGAGCGAGGAGTGGATTGCGATGCCCCGGCCCGAGGCGGACCAGCCGCTGTCGGTCGCCGCGCTGCGCGAGCGCGTGGCGCGCGGGGAACACCCGCGGTACCTGTTCTTCTGGGGCCACCGGCCCGCCCGTGACGGATCGGTGGGGCCGGGCTGCCTCAGCCAGTGGTGGCCGGCCGGGTTCACCGTCGGCGGCGTCTCCTACCCCACCGCCGAGCACTGGATGATGGCGGAGAAGGCGCGGCTGTTCGGCGACGACGACGCCCTGCGCCGGGTCCTAACCGCGCAGAGCCCCGGTGCGGCCAAGGCCGTCGGCCGCCAGGTGCGCGGCTTCGACCAGGACGTCTGGTCCGACCGCGCCTTCGACATCGTCGTCCGCGGATCGGTGCACAAGTTCGGGCAGAACCCCGACCTCGGCGCCTTCCTCCAGGCGACCTCCGGGCGGGTGCTGGTCGAGGCCAGCCCGCTGGACCGGGTGTGGGGGATCGGCCTGGCCGCCGACGACGACCGCGCCGCCGACCCCGACCAGTGGCGCGGCGCCAACCTGCTGGGGTTCGCCCTGATGCGCGCCCGGGCGGAACTGGCGGCCTGACCCCGGGCGGCGCCCGCCTCGTCTGCGGTTCGGCCCGGGGCGCCCGGCGGGCGGCGGCGCCGGACCGGGTGAGGAGAGGCGGAGCCCGCGCCCCGGTGGCATGCTGGGGGCGGGGCACTGCGAGTGCGAGGAGGGCGCGATGCCCGGTGCCGAGCCGTTCGACGCCGTCGTCCTGGCCGGGGGAGCCGCCCGGCGCATGGGCGGCGGCGACAAGCCCGGCCTCACGGTCGGCGGAACGCCGCTGGTGGAGCGCGTCGCGGCGGCCGCGCGCGCGGCCGCCGCGCTGGTGGTCGTTGGCCCGCCGCGCGAGCGCCCGGCCGCCCGCTACGTCCGCGAGGACCCGCCCGGAGCCGGTCCCGTGCCCGCCCTGCGGGCCGGGCTCACCCGCGTCGAGCGGCCGTGGTTCGCCCTGCTGGCCGGCGACCTGCCGTTCGTGCGCCCCGAGGACGTCGCCGCGCTGCTGGCGGCCGCCCGGCGCAACGGCGCGGGCGCGGTGCTCGTGGACGGCGGCGGACGGCCGCAGTGGCTGCTGGGCGCCTGGCGCACCGAACGCGTCCGCGCCGCCCTGGCCGACTACACCGGCGGCTCCCTGCGCGGCCTGCTCGGTCCGCTCGGCCCCGCCCTGCTCCCGGCCGCGGCCCTCGGCGGGGGCTCCTGGGCCGCGTTCGACTGCGACACCCCCGAGGAACTGGCCGCCGCGCGGGCGGTGCCGGCCGATCCGGCCGCCGACCGGCCGGGCGGCCCCCACGCGTGAAGGCGTCCACGCGGCGGAGTGCGGGGAAGCCCCGGGCGCGCGGCTCAGCCGCCGAACTCCGCGAAGGGCACCGTCTCCAGCAGGAACCCGCGCACGCCCAGGAAGTCGGCGAGGTAGTCGCGGTGCTCGTCGCAGGCGACCCAGGTCTTGCGGCGGTCGACGGTGTGGATCCGGGGGTTGTTCCACACCAGCACCCACGTGGCGGGCGCGCGGCAGCCGCGCCGCGAGCACAGGACCTCGGGCTCCGGTGAGCCGGGCCCGGCCCCCGGTGCGGGTCCCGGGCGCCCGGCGCCGTCGTCGCCCCGGCCGGGGGTTCCTCCGCTGGTGTCCACGCCGCTCCCCGTGGTAGTGCGACCGCGCGGTCGCGGGCGCGATGCGCCGTCGGTCGGATGCCGGTCACGAGCATGCCACGGCCCGCCCATCGGCGCACAAAAAAGCGACGTCGGGTGGCTACGGGGGCAAACCACCCGACGTCGCAACGGTGTTCCGACGGGGGCTCGGAACACCGGCCCAGCGCTTCGACGGGGGACCGAAGCGCTGAGGCCCAATCTACACCGACAACCCCCTGTGTACGTCAAGACTTAGTTACGACGTGGTCTCGGGAGAGTCCAGCAGGTCAATACGTCGATGGTCCTGAACAGGCAGGAAAGGCGCATTACACACAGGAGCCACAGCACGGCGAAGCGGTCACCCGGGCCCCGCGCAAAGCCCGTCCGCAATCCGCCCCGCCACCCGCGCGGACGCCTCCGGCGGCCCGCTTCCGCGATTGCCGCCGCGCGCGGCGGGCAGTGTGCCACCGAGCACCGACGGAAGGGAGCCGTATGTCCCACCACACCTACCGCGTCACCGAGATCGTGGGCACCTCGACCGAGAGCGTGGACCAGGCGATCCGCAACGGCATCGAGCGCGCCGCCGCCACGCTGCGCGAACTCGACTGGTTCGAGGTCACCGAGATTCGCGGCCACCTGGAGAACGGCCGGGTCGGGCACTTCCAGGTCGGCCTCAAGGTCGGGTTCCGGCTGGACGAGTAGCCGCGCCGGACCCCGGGCCGCCCCCCGGCGGCCCCGCGCGGCCCGCGCCGCGCCGCCGCCCCGCCCAGGGCGACGGACGGCGCGGCCCGCGTGCGGCGCACCCGCGCCCGGCGGGGGCGGTGGCCCCGACTCCGGCTACCGCCGCGCCTCCCCTGCGCCGGGCGCGGCGGTGCGCACCCGGGCCGCCACGCGGGCGGCCGTGAGCGCCGCACCCGCGGCCGCCAGCGCCGCCACCAGCACCATGAACGCCGGGAACAGCCGGAACGCGTCCGCCGTGGTGTAGCTGTTGCCCTCCAGCGCGGGCGCGACGAGGAACAGGAACACCGCCAGGGCCGGAGCGGCCAACTGGGGCAGCAGGCGCAGGCCGAACCGCCACGCGGGCCAGGCCGCGCGCCGCGCCGCCCACCGGCCCGAGCGCCGCAGCCCCAGCACTCCCAGCGCCAGGGCCGCGGCGGTGAGCGCGCCCAGGACCAGGTCGACCGCTGTCGCGGTCGGCGCGCCGGGGTCGGGGGTCCGCCCCTCGGTCAGGTCGATGATCCCCGAGCTGATCTCATAGGCGTGCTCCCGCGCCGGGGAGAAGGCGTTCACCAGCACGGCCACGCCGTATCCGCTGCCGGTGACCAGGTCCTGCTGGGCGTTGAACCCGGCGGTCACCCCGCTGTGGGAGACCCGCGCGGGTGTCACCCCCTCCCCGCTGTGCCGCCAGCCGAGCCCGGCCCGGCCGGCGTGGGGCTGCCGGTTGCGGGACTCCTCGACCAGCGCCTCCGACAGCAGCCGCCGCCCGTCGGGGCCGATCCCGCCGCGCTGCTGCATGGCGAGCCAGGCGGCCATGTCGTGGGCGGTGCTCACCACGCCGCCGGCCCCGCCGTTCATCGCCTCGGGCTCGGGCGCGGGCAGCGCCCCGCCGTAGGCGGTCACGTGGCCCGGGACCAGGCCCTCCACGGGCTCGCTCGGCGTGGTCGTGCCGACCGTGTCGTCCATGCCCAGCGGGGCGAAGACGCGCTCGGCCAGGTGGTCGCCGAACGGCCGGCCCGCGACCGCCTCCACCACGCGCGCCGCCACCCAGTAGTTGGCGTTGCTGTAGGCGTAGGACGTGCCGGGCTCGGCCGACAGCTCCCACTCCGCGATCCGGGCGACACCCTCCTCAAGGGTCGTGGCCGGGGCGACGACCACGGGGCTGGGCAGCCCCGAGGTGTGCGACAGCAGTTGGCGCAGGGTGATGCCGCGGTCGGGTCGGAAGTCCGGCAGGTAGCGGGTGACCGGGGCGTCGAGGTCGACCCGGCCCTCGTCGGCCAGGCGCAGCACCGCGAAGGCGGTGAACGACTTGGCCACCGAGCCGATGCGCAGCCGGCTGTGCTCGGTGAGCGGGGCGCCGCCCAGCCCCTCGCCGTAGCCGGCCTCGTGGACCGTCTCGCCGTCGCGGACCACGGCGACGGCGGCGCCCGGCAGTCCGTGGCGGTCGAGGTAGCCGGTGACGAAGGCGTCCACCTCGGCCGGGTCCACGCGGCCCGGCGGGGCGGCGGCCGCGGCCGCGGGGGCGGTGGGGCCGGCCGCGGCCGACACGGCCAGGGCCAGGGAGAGGACGGAGGCGAGTACCCGCATGCGGTGGCTTTCGTGGTGGAAGGGGGGACGCGCGCCGGCGGGCCGTCCGCCCGCGCGCCGTGATCGGCTGCCACCCTGCCACCGGCGCCGGGCCCGGCGGCTCAGGGATCACCCCTGGTTCGGCCCCCAACGCACCGCCCCGGACCCCTGCGGGCCCCCACCTCCGGGACGCCGCAGCAAACCGCCCGCCGCACGGCGCGGGGGCCGTCCGATCCCGCGATCGAACGGCCCCCGCGTATCGCGCCCCGGCCTTCCCCGGCGCCCCTCGGCGCCGGCCGGCTAGGACGCCTGGCTCACCGTGGACATGTTGAAGTCGGGGATGCGCAGCGGCGGCATCGCCGTGCGGGTAAACCCGTCGCCGAACTCCCGGCCGAGCGCCGGAACGGTGGCCCCCGCCTGCTGGGCCCGTTCCAGCAGGCCCACCGGCGACTCGTTGAACCGGAAGTTGTTCACCGCGCCCGTGACCCGGCCGTCCTCGACCAGGTAGACGCCGTCGCGGGTCAGCCCGGTCAGCAGCAGCGACTGCGGATCCACCACCCGCACGTACCACACGCAGGTCAGCAGCAGCCCGCGCTCGGTCTGGGCCACCATCTCGTCCACGGTGGCCGTGCCGTCGGCCTGCCACAGCACCAGGTTGTCGATGAACGCCGTCAGCGGCAGCCCGGTGGTCTCCGCCGTCCGGCGGGTCTGGGTCAGCGCCGCCAGTTCACCGTTGGATATCCACTCCGTGCGCCGCAGCGGCAGCCCGTTGTCGAACGCCGTGACCCGCCGCCCCGGCGCCGTGGCCGACACGAACGGCGCGCACTCCAGCCCCGGCAGGTGCGGGTCGCTGAACAGCGTCAGCGGCAGCGAGGCCAGCCGGTCGCCGACCCGGGTGCCGCCGCCGGGCGCCGAGAACACCGTCCGCCCCTCGGCCGCGTCGCGCCCGTTGGCGTTGAGGTAGAGGAAGACCATCATGTCCGCCACGGCGCTGGGGGGCAGGATGGTCTCGTAGCGCCCGGCCTCCAGGTCCACCCGGCGCTGGGCCCAGCCGATCCGCCGGCCCAGTTCGTGCTCCAGCGCGTCGACGTCGACGTCGGAGAAGTCGCGGGTCGCCTGGCCCACCCACGCCGAGTGGCCCGTGCCCGCTCCCGACTCCGGCTCCCCGGCGGACTTCGCGTTCACGTCGATCGTGCCGGTCGGCTGGTCGTGGCGCAGCCGGACCCCGGTCGAGGTGCCGAGGAAGGTCGAGGTCACGGTGTGCTCGGCGAACCCGTACAGGCGCCGCCCGCCCGCGCCGGCGCGCTCGAAGGCGCGGCCCAGCCCCGGGGCCACCCCCGAGAAGGCGGAGATGTCGGTCGCGGCCGCCGGCGCGTCCCACGGGGTCGCCGCGGCGGGGGAGCACGCCGCCTCGGGCGCCGGCAGCGGCGAGGCGTCGTCGGTCGGCAGCGCCTCCTCGCTCGCCGCCTCGGCGGCCCGCACCAGGTCCTCCAGTTCGTCGTCGCGGACACCGGTGCGCGAGCGCGTGCCGACCGCCACGCCGCGCGAGGTGCGCGTGAGCGCGACCACCGTGACCGTGCGCCCGCGCGTGGCGCCGTTGGTGGTGAGCGAGTTGCCCGCCCAGCGCAGGTTGGCCGAGGAGGTCTCCTCCACGAGGACCACGCACTCGTCGGCGCGCGCCAGCTCCAGCGCCCGCTCCACCACCGCCTGAGGAGCGGTCCCGCTCATCGCCCTGCCTCCTGCACTGTGTTGAGAACCCGGATGTCGGAGAAGACCGCCGTGGGGCAGCCGTGGCTCACGGCCGCGACCTGCCCGGGCTGGCCCTTGCCGCACATGAACGACCCGCCCAGTTCGTAGGTCTGGGGTCCGCCGACGGCGCGCATCGCGTTCCAGAAGTCGGTGGTGGTGGCCTGGTAGGCGACGTCGCGGACCATGCCGGCCAGGCGGCCGTTCTCGATGCGGTAGAAGCGCTGGCCGGTGAACTGGAAGTTGTAGCGCTGCATGTCGATGGACCAGCTCTTGTCGCCGACGATGTAGACGCCGCGCTCGACCTGGGAGATCAGCTCGTCGGTGGAGGGGCCGTCGGGGTCGGGCGCCAGCGACACGTTGGCCATGCGCTGGATCGGCATGGTCGAGGGGGAGTCGGCGTGGGCGCAGCCGTTGGAGGACTCATAGCCCTGCAGCCGGGAGATGCGCCGGTCGCGCTGGTAGCCCACGAGCACGCCCTCGCGGATGAGGTCGAAGGAGGAGGTGGCGACCCCCTCGTCGTCGTAGCCGATCGTGGCCAGGCCGTTCTCGGCGGTGCGGTCGCCGGTGACGTTCATGATCGGGGAGCCGTACCGCAGGGTGCCGAGCTTGTCGGGGGTGGCGAACGAGGTGCCCGCGTAGGCGGCCTCGTAGCCCAGCGCGCGGTCCAGTTCGGTGGCGTGGCCGATCGACTCGTGGATGGTCAGCCACAGATTGGAGGGGTGGATGACCAGGTCGTAGCGGCCGGCCTCGACACTGGGCGCGGCCAGCTTCTCGGCGAGGAGTTCGGGCAGGGCGTCGAGTTCAAGCTCGACCTGCGCGGTGTACTCCCAGCCGCGCCCGGCGGGGGCGGAGATGGTGCGCATGCTGTCCAGGCGCCCGTCGCGGGTGGCGACGACCTCGACCTCGGGGGCGATGCGCACGCGCTGCTGGGTGGTGACGGTGCCGGCGGTGTCGGCGTAGAACTTCTGCTCCTTGACCGCCTCGAAGGAGGCGTCTACGTGGTTGACGCGGCTGTCCTCCAGCAGGCGGCGGCTCCATCCGGCCAGCAGCGCGGTCTGCTCGCGCGGGGTCACGGTGAAGGGGTCGACCGTGTAGGAGGACACCCAGGTGACGTCGCGGTGGGCGGGCTCGGGGGCGAGTTCGACGCGCTCGGTGGCGACGGCGGCGGACACGGTCGCCACCTCGACGGCCCGCCGGGCCACGGCGGCGGCGGCGTCGGTGGTGAGGACGGTGTCGGCGGCGAACCCCCAGACGCCCCGGTGGATCACCCGGACGGCGAAGCCGAGGGTGTCGGTGTCGCTCTCGCTGTCGAGTTCGGCGTCCGCCAGGGAGACGTAGCGCCCCCGTATCCGCTCCAGCCGGAAGTCGGCGTGGTCGGCCCCGAGGTCGCGGGCCGCCTGCAGCGCCGCGTCGGCGAGTCGCCGCATCGGCAGGGCAAGGAAGTCAGCATCAATGTCAGGCACAGTCATCCAACCTAACGAGGGACGCAACCGGGGGCCAGGATGGCGGGATGAACGGGACACTCGGAGCGGAAGGGGAGATATACCGCGTAAAGGTGCCGGCGGCGATGCTCGCGCGGACGGCGCCCGAGCCGGGAGCAGTGCCCCCGGCCACACGCGAGAGCGGTTGGACAAAGTCGCCTGAGGCCCCGGGTGCGTTTACGGCTCCCACTGTGGCATGGGCCACCGAAATTCAAGGTTGCGGCGGGTCGCGTCCGGTATTCCGCGCCTGTTAGCTTGGTCATGTCACACGGTCATCACGGTCCACCGTCGGTGGTCCGGGCCGGGTGAGGCTTTTTCTCCCCAGTCGTGGACTCGGTACACGGTTGGGAAATCGGAGTGGCGCCATTGCGGCGCGCACTCGCCGTCCTCCACGACAGTGCTTCTGCCTGCCGGTACGCCCCGGCGGGCGGAGGGCTGCGGGGCATGCCCCGGTGGGCCGGCGGGCACTCCGGCGACCGTTCACAGTGTGAACACATTACGACTCAGTCGGTGAACGCGCTTTGCCGTGCCCGAATTCAGCCGGGTTCGGAAACCGCGTCCGCGGACTGGACAACCCTGCCCGAACAACCGGCCGCGACTTTATGTCGCCGATCGGAACTTTGGCGACCCCTAAAACACACCCACTGCATTTCTGTCCGCAGGAGCCGCCATGTCGGTGAGGATTCTCGCCCTCGCTCTCGGTAACTTCGCCGTTGCCACCGGTGCCTATGTCATCGCCGGAATGCTCTCCGATATCGCCTCCCATACCGGCGTGTCCGTGTCCCTGGCGGGGCAGCTCGTCACCGTCTACGCGCTGACCTACGCCGTGGCCGCGCCCGTGGTGTCCACGCAGTTCGGGCGCTGTGACCGCCGCCGGCTGCTGGCCGCCGCCCTGGCGCTGTGCGCCCTGGGCAACCTGCTCACCGCGCTGGCGCCCGGGTTCGGCGCGCTCCTGGCCGCCCGCGTCCTCACGGCCGTGGGCGCCGCGATGTTCACGCCCCTGGCCGTCGTCACGGCCGCCGACCTCGCCCCGCCGCACCGGCGCGGCAGCGCGGTGGCGCTCGTGGTCACCGGCTCCACCCTGGCCACGGTGCTCGGCGTGCCCGCCGGGGTCGCGCTCGCCGGGCCGGTGGGCCGCCCCGGCGTCTACGCCGCCATCGCGCTGCTGGGCCTGGCCGCCATGGCCGCCCTGCGCGTCCTGCCGCGCACCGGGGCCCTGCCCCGGGTGCCGCTGCGCGCCCAGGTGGGCGTGCTGCGCGGCGCCGCGGTGCCCGCCGTCCTGGCGGTCTCGCTGCTCGCCGCCGTCAGCGACTTCGCCGTCTACACCTTCGTCGTGCCGGTGCTGACCGACCTCGGCGGCCCCGGGCCCCGCGAGCTGAGCGCCCTGCTGGTCGTCTACGGCCTGGCCGGAGCATTCGGCAACGTGGTCTCCGGCTGGGCCACCGACCGGGTCGGCGCCGACGCGACGATGCTCGGCGCCCTCGCGGTGCTGGCGGCGGGACTGTTCGCGCTGCCCGTCACGGGCGGCGAGGCGGTGCCCACCGCCGCGGCCCTGGCGCTGTGGGGCCTGGGCGGCTGGGGCGTGCTGCCCGCCGTGCAGGCCAAGCTGATCGGCGCCGCACCGGCGGCCGCCGGATCGGCCGTGGCGCTCAACGCCGCCGTGATGTGGCTGGGCATGGGCGCGGGCGGAGTCGTCGGCGGCGGGGTCATCGAGGCGGCGGGGAGCGGGGCGCTGGCCGTGGTCGGCGGGGCCATCGCCGTCGCGGCGCTCGTCCCCCTGGCCGTGGCCGCCCGCGCCACGCGGCGCGGTGCGCCCGCCGGGGCGGCCGTGGCCGACGCCGGCACCGGGTCGGGCATCGCGTTCGACGCCGCCGGTTGCGCTCCGTCGGCCGCCTACGGCGGCCCGGCCGCGCAGGTGGGCGCGCCCGCCCCCGGCGGGCTCGCCGGCGCCGCGCCCGCGCCCGCGCCGGTGCCCCGCACCGCCGCTCCCCGGGTGGCGGCCGACGCCTGAGCCGCGCGGCTCCCGGGCGCCGTCCGGGGGCCTCCGGGGGGCGGCGCTCCCGGGTGCGGCCGCACGCGCGTGGCGCGCGGCCGCACCCGGCCCGCCGCTAGTCGCCGCCCTCCTGGACGTCCACGTGCACGTGGTCGAGGTGGCGCAGGATCTCGTTGTTCGGATCGGGCGAGCGGTAGGGCCACCAGCCGCCGCGCGAGCCCCGCGCGTTCCAGATCTTGTCGTCGAAGATGACGTTGGCGATGTGCAGCTCCTCGGCGTGGGCGACCAGCCAGTGCGCGAGCAGCCAGCCCTCCCGCCGGTTCTCCTCGGTGACCGGTCGGTAGAAGACGTCGATCGCCCGGCCGTCGTAGTGCGCGGAGTCCTCGCCGTGCCCGGTGCCGATCCCGCCGGGTTCGTAGCCGCCCAGGCTCATCTCGCCGAAGACCTCGCCCATCGCGTCGAGCACCGCCTGTGCGCGCGGGGTCAGCCCGGTCTCGGTGAGGTCCTCGCGCTCCAGGCCGTCGGTGGTGGAGGCGCGGCAGGTCAGGCTGGGGCCGGCGTCGTCGGGCGGGCCTTCGCGCAGCCGCCGCAGCACCGCCGGGTCGATGCCGGAGGTGTCGGGCCCCTCTTCGCCGCGCGCCTCCAGCGCCACCGCCGTCGTGGCGCGCCGCGCCTGGGCCAGGGTGAGCATGACCGTGCCCTCGCCGGTGTCCACCGAGCAGGGGTCGGCCCACGGCAGCGCCGTGCGGTCGAGGTCGATGCCCGCCCGCGCCAGCAGCCACGGGGCGGCGGCCGCCAGCCCTGTTCCGCACAGGGCGACGACCACGGCGAGCACGAGGGCGCGGCGGGCACGGCCGGTCCGGCCGGGCCGCGGCCTCCTCTGCGAGTGCATATGCCGGACTTTAGCGGTCTCGTTGGCAGAAGTCCCTCTTTTGATTGTTACGGTCCGTCATGGTTTGAGTCATCCGCGCGACCGCCGCAGGCCCGCGCCCCGCCCCTACGCGGCGCAGCGGCCCCGCCAAGGCGGTGAGGTGCGCCACGGAGCGTGGCCGCCCGCGCCCGCGCCGCCCGCCGTGCGCACCGGCCACGCCTCCGGCGCCCTGCCGGGGCGCGCCACCGCCCCCCCCGCGGCGGGGAATACCGGCGCGGCGGGCGCGGCTGTGCCAGGGGGACCGGTGCGCGCTTTCGGCGCTCCGGTGCCGACCCCAGGGACGACGACCCGGCCGACCCGGCCGGCGGATGGAGGCGTGCGTGCGCACTTCGGCGGAGGCGGCAACCGGTTCGGACGAGCACGGCGGGCGGCGGCTGGCCCGGGACGGCGCGCTGTCGGCCGACGCCTTCCGGCGCGTCATGGGCGCCCACGCCGCCGGGGTGGTCGTGGTGACGGCCGAGGGCGCCCAGGGGCCGGTGGGCGTGACCGCCACCTCCTTCACCAGCGTCAGCCTCGACCCCCCGCTGGTGTCCTTCTACATCGACGACCGCTCGGGAAGCTGGCCCGCGCTGCGCGGTGCGCCCTCCTTCGCGGTCAACATCCTCGGCGAGGACCAGCGCGAGGTCGCCGCGCGCTTCGCCACGCGCGGGATCGACCGCTTCGCCCACCCCACCCGCTGGCGGCGCGGCGCCGACGGCCTGCCGCTGCTGCAGGGCGCAGCCGGGCACGTGCTGTGCCTCAAGCACGACGTCCTCGCGGTGGGCGACCACTGGCTGGTCGTGGGCCGGGTGGCCCAGGCGCACGTCTCCGAGGACACCGAGCGCCCCCTCCTCTACCACCGCGGGCGCTACGGCCGCTTCACCGCCTGAGCGGGGCCGCCCGGCGCCCTTCGCGGGTGCGCGGGCGCCGCGTGGGCGGCGCCCGCGCAGGGCGGTGTCAGGGGCGGCCGGCGGGGGTCAGGGGCAGATGGTCTCCAGCGCGGTCGCGTCCTCGCCGACCTGGCGGCCCGGGGTGGTGGGGGAGGGCTCGGCCAGCCCGGTGTACTCCTGCCACTCGGTCTGGTCGCCCTGCTGCTGCGTGCCCTGCCGGCCGTTCTGGCCGTCGGCGGCGCTCTCGTCGGCGGGGTCCTCGCCGCTGGGCGTGCTCCGCGGCGTCACGGCGTCGTCCTCGGCGGCCTCGCCGCCCTGCGCGGCCTGCCCCTCCTCCTGCTCGTTGATCGCGTCCTCGATGAGGTCGCGGATCTGCTTCCAGTCGGGGTGGGCGGTGTTGACCTGCGGGGGCGACAGCTGCAGGGTCGCCATCTCGCCCTCGCTGGTGACCAGCTCGGCCAGGTCGATGAAGGCCGGCAGCTTGGACTGCGGGATGTCGGTGCGCAGCGTCTGCTTGGTGGCCCCCGCCAGCTCCTGGAAGCTGGTGAGCAGGGTGGTGGGCTCGGTCTGCTCGGCCACGTACATCAGCAGGCAGCCCTGGCGACCCATGCGCGCGTAGTCGTCGCTGTTGACCCGGCTGCGCCCGTACCACAAAGCCTCGTTGCCGTTGAGGTGCTGGTCGCCGGCCTCCAGGACGTCGCCCTCCTCGCCGTAGGGGATGGGCTCGTCGATGTGCACGTCGATGCCGCCGATGGCGTCGATCAGCGACTCGAACCCCTTCATGTCGACCAGGGCGTAGTAGTCCAGGTCCAGGTCGGTGAGGTTGGCGATCACGTGCTTGAGGGTGTCGGCCGCGGGGTCCTTGACCGTGGGGTCGATGGCCAGGCGCTCGGGGTCCTCGGCCACCGTCTGGTAGACCTCGTTGAGGAGGTTGTCGAAGCCGTAGGGCGGCGGGTACGCCTCGGCCAGGGCGGTGCCCTTGGGGAACTGCGCGTTCTCCAGGTTGCGCGGCAGGCCGATCAGCACCACGTCGCCGTGGGTGACGTCGATGCTGGCCACGATCATGCTGTCGGTGCGCATGCCGTAGCGGTTGCTGCCGGAGTCGCCGCCCAGCAGCAGCACGTTGACGCGGTCCTGGTCGCCCCAGGGGTTGGCCGCGTCGTGCGGCGCGTCCTCGTCCTCGGGGCCGAACACCGAGTTGATGGTGTCGTAGGCGGTGTAGGTGGTGCGCAGGGCCTGGGCGGCCGGGGCGGCGATGCACAGGCACAGCACCGCCACGATGACCACGCCGCCGGCGCGGGCCATCCGCCCCGAGGACGGCGGCCGGGTGATCACCCAGGAGTGCACGACGACGGTCATCCACAGCACCGCCACCGCGAACACGGCTGCGGAGGCCGCGGCCAGGTAGCGGCCCTGCACCGCCAGGCGCGCGCCCTGCGCCAGGTCGCCGCGCATCAGCAGTACGCCGGCCACCACCAGGGCGGCGATCATCGCGAGGTAGCAGCCCAGCACGGTCCAGCCGAGCACGCGCCGGCGCATGCGCAGGTGGGCCAGGCCGGGCAGCGGGAGCGACCCCGCCGTCCACAGCAGCGCTCGCCAGGTACTCGCGGGCCGGGCGGCGGCCGCCGGCCCCCGTGGCTCCGACCGGTCCCCTCGCTGTGCCATGGGATTCCCTTCTGACCGCCCGTCCCCTGGTGGCGCCCGCATCCGATTCGAGGACGAATCACGGCGCGGAAGGACATACTTCCCCTTCTCCTACCGCGCGGGGCGCCGAACATGCCGGACAACAGTGTCTCGCTTTGCCGGAGTTGTTCGCACACGTGAGGCGAACCACGGCCTGTTCGTTACGTGTCTGCGATGTCGGTATACGTGACTGAATGAAGTTGAATGTCGCTATCTCCGAGCATGGACGGCCAAAGTCGTCCTTGTTTCTTTCGTGATCAGTAGTTAACCGTCGCCACAACTGCCATGATCTGGCCGCAGGGAGGGGCGGCGCCCGGGGGGAATGGGCGCCGACATGCGAGGGAAAGGCATGACATCGTGCTCGATGCGGTCGATGCCGCGCTCATGAGGGCGCTGCAGGGGGACGGAAGGGCCACATACCAGGCGCTGGCGGACGGGGTCGGACTGTCCCGGACGGCGGTACGGGCGCGCGTCAAGCAGCTCGTCTGCGCCGGGGCGATCCGGATCGTGGGGGTCCTGCACGCCGGTGTCCTGGGGATGGAGGTGTTCGCGCACATTTCATTCCGTGTTTCCGGTCCGGTCAGGCCGGTCCTGGAGGAGCTGACGGGGCGCGAGGCGGTCGTGTTCGCCGCGCACACGGCCGGGCGCTTCCCGGTCGTGGCCCACGTCCGGGTGCGCGACGACGACGCGCTGGCGGCGGAGCTGGCCGAGCTGCGCGCGCTGCCCGGCGTGGAGGGCGCCGAGACGTTCCGCGGCGGCGCCATCGTCAAGGACGCCTACAGCAGCGTGCGGCCGCTACGCGGCATCGCCATCGACCCGCTGGACTGGCGGCTGGTGCGCCACCTGCAGCAGGACGGGCGCGCCTCCTACGCCGAGCTGGCGCGCCAGGTCGGGCTGTCGCAGGCCGCCGCCCGCTCGCGGGTGGTGCGGCTGATCGAGGCCGGGGTCGTCCACGTCACCGCGATCGTGGAGCCCTCGGTGGTGGGCGCCAACGAGCAGGTCGGATTCGGCGTGCGCTGCCGCGGCGACGCCGCCGCGGTGGCGTCCCGGCTGGGTACGCTGGCGGGGGTGTCGTTCCTCGCCACCGGGTTCGGGCGCTACGACCTCGTCGGCACCGCGACCGCGCCCGACCGCGCCGCGCTGGTGGAGGCGCTGGAGTCGGTGCGGTCCTGTCCCGAGGCGAGCTACGTCGAGACCTGGGAGCACCTGGTGGTGGCCAAGGAGCGCCACGGAGCCGGCGCCGCCCCCGGCGCCGGCGAGGGCGCGCCGCCGGCCGAGGCCGCGGTGGGGGCGGCCCGCTGACCCGGGCGCGGGCACCGCGCCCGCGCGCGCGTGCCGGGTGCCGGAGGGGGCGCCGGGTGGTCGAGCAGGTGCCGGCGGGAGGGGGTTCCGCGGCGCCGCGGGGAGGGCGGACATGGGCCAGGGCCGCGTGCCCGGGGGAGTGCTGCGGCTGCGCGGCCGGGAGTTCGGTCCCGGCCGCCCCGCCGTCATGGCGGTCGTCAACCGCACGCCCGACTCCTTCTACGACGCGGGCGCCACCTTCGCCCTCGACGCGGCGCTGCGCGCCGCCGACGAGGCCGTGGCGCACGGCGCCGACATCATCGACGTCGGCGGGGTGAAGGCGGGGCGCGGCGCCCGGGTCAGCCCCGCCGAGGAGATCGACCGCACGGCGCCGCTGCTGGCGCGGCTGCGCGAGCGCCACCCGGCCATCGTGCTCTCGGCGGACACCTGGCGCGCCGAGGTCGCGCGGGTCTGCACCGAGGCGGGCGCCGACCTGGTCAACGACACCTGGTCGGGCGCCGACCCCGCCCTGGCCGCCGTGGCCGCCGCGGCGGGCGCGGGGCTGGTGTGCAGCCACACCGGCGGCCTGGGGCCGCGCACCGACCCCCACCGCGTGCGCTACCGCGACGTGGTGGCCGACGTGGTGGACCGGGTGACCGCCCTGGCCCGCCGCGCCGTGGCGCTGGGGGTGCCGCCCGACCGGGTGCTGATCGACCCCACCCACGACTTCGGCAAGAACACCTACCACTCGCTGGAGGTCACGCGCCGGCTGGGCGAACTGGTCCGCACCGGGTGGCCGGTGCTGGTGGCCGCGTCCAACAAGGACTTCATCGGCGAGACGCTGGACGCCCCGGTGCACGACCGGCGCGCGGGCACGCTGGCGGTGCTGGCCGTGGCCGCCTGGCAGGGCGCCGCGGTGTTCCGGGTGCACGACGTGGCCGCCGCCCGCGCCGCCCTGGACGCGGTGGCCGACCTCACCGGGGAGGGCGGGCAGGACAGCGGGGTGTAACCGCCGGTAGCGTTTTTTGCGGATTTCCGTGCGGTATGTCTTGCGTCACGCTTAAGTTACCCATGAGTATATGAACAGCCGGGTCGCCGGGGAGGTGCCGTGGCCCTCCCCGCGCCGCGCGCCGCCCGGGCCCGCCCTCGGGGCGGGTCCGCGGCCCCGCGGACGGGCGGCCCGCCAGGCGCGGTTGCAATGGGAGGCTGACGTGGCGCTTGCGGACACCTTGACGGCGATAGGGACGGCCGCGCTGACTCGGTCCGGCGCGCGGCCGCTGGGCTCGCACCTGTTCCCGGTCTGGCCCGGCGCGGCCTTCGCCGCGGCGGCGCTGCCCGTGCGCTGCGCACCGGGCGACAACCTCGCCGTCCACGTGGCCGTCGCCCAGGCGCCGCGCGAGTCGGCGCTGGTCGTGGACGTCTCCGGCGAGCCCGAGTACGGCTACGTGGACGAGATCCTGGCCGTGGCCGCCCGCCTGCGCGGCGTCAGCGGGATCGTGGTCGACGGCTGCGTGCGCGACGTCGCCGCCATCGCCCGCACGGGGCTGCCCGTGGTCAGCGCCGGGGTCTCGGTGCGCGAGCCCGGCCACGACGCCGGGGGCGCCGTGGGCCGCGAGATCGTGTTCACCGCCGACCACCCGCCCGCGCCCGTGCGCCGCGGCGACTGGATCGTCGCCGACGACGACGGCGTGGTGTGCCTGCCGCGCGGCCGCGTCACCCAGATCGTCGCGGCGGCCGTGGAGTCGGTCTCCCACGACCAGGAGGTGCTCGACGCCCTGTGCTCGGGCAAGTCCACCTTGGACCTGCTCAACCTCGACCCCTCGCGGGTGGCCGGCTGGGAGGGGGCCGCCGTCAGCGCCGCCCGCTCGGCCGAGCGGGCCGGCTGAGGACCCCGGGCGCCCGGCCGGCGGGCCGGGCCCGCCGGCCGGGCGCCCGGCGCGCGCGGCGTCAGGCCGACTGCACCACCCCCGGCTGCCCGTCCTCGACCACGAAGGTCGCCCGGGTCGAGACGGGCGCCCCCGGCCGGCTCACGTAGGGCACCACGCGGAAGTCGGTCCGCCACTCGCGCGGCGTCACCCGGCAGCGCACGTAGCCGCGCTGCTCGTTGACGAAGTGGAAGTGCGGGTTGGCCGCCAGGAACGCCCGCCCCTGCTCGCCGATGTCCTGGCCGTCGCCCCCGGTGGCCACCGAGGTCCCCACGAACTCCGCGGCCACCGTGGCCGCGTCCTCGTCGCGGTAGTCGGCCTTGAGGTCGGCCGCGTAGTTCTGGTGGCGGTCGCCGGTCACCACGACCAGGTTGTGCACCCCCTCCTCCACGGCGGCGGTCAGCACCCGCTCGCGGTCGGCGGCGTAGCCGTCCCAGGGGTCGGTCCACACCCGCTCGGCCTCGCCCTCCAGGTGGTCGGTCTGGGTCATCGGCGACTGGTTGCCCAGCACGTGCCAGCGCGCCTGGGACCGGCGGAACCCGTCGATCAGCCACTCCCGCTGGGCCTCGCCCAGGATGGAGTGGTCCTCGGCGAAGCGCTCGGGGCAGTCGTCGACGATCCGGCCGCCGCAGGGCTGGTCGTCGCGGTACTGGCGGGTGTCGAGCATGGTGAAGTCGGCCAGCCGCCCGTAGGGCAGGCGGCGGTGCAGGCCCATGTCGGGGCCCACCGGCATGGAGGCCCGCCGCAGCGGCATGTTCTCGTAGTAGGCCTGGAACGCCTGGGCGCGCCGGTCCAGGAACTCCTCGGGCGGGTCGTCGTCCTGGGAGATCTCGTCGGCCCAGTTGTTGTCGACCTCGTGGTCGTCGGGGGTGACCACCCAGGAGAACCGGGCGTGGGCGGCCTGGAGGTGGGGGTCGGACTTGTACAGCCCGTAGCGCACCCGGTAGTGCTCAAGGCGGGTGGTCTCCACCAGCAGGTGGTCGGGCACGGTGCCGCGCAGGTCGCCCTCGATGGGGTACTCGTAGATGTAGTCGCCCAGATGCAGCACCAGGTCCAAATCCTCCTGGGCCAGGTGCTCGTAGGCGGTGTAGTGGCCCTGGTCCCACTTCTGGCACGACACGAACGCGAACGCCAGCCCGCCGGTCAGCGAGGTCGGCGGCGGCGCGGTGCGGGCCGTGCCCGCCGGGCTGATCTCGTTGAGCGCGCGGAAGCGGTAGTGGTACTCCCGGGCCGGGCTCAGCCCGGTGATCTCCGGGTGCACCGAGTGGCCCAGTTCGGGGGAGGCCACGGCACTGCCGCGCCGCACCACGCGGGTGAACCGGGAGTCCAGCGCCACCTCGTACTCCACGTCGACCGGCTCGGGCGGCATGCCGCCCGAGCCGTCCTCGGCCAGCGGCTCGGGCGCCAGCCGGGTCCACAGCACGAAGCCGTCGTGGGCGGGGTCGCCCGAGGCGACACCCAGGGTGAACGGGTAGCCGGGGGAGCGGCGGTTGTCGGCGGAGGCCGGCGCCGAGGCGAACAGGCCGGTGCCCAGCGCGACGGCGGCGGCCGAGGCGGTGCCGATTCCCAGGAACCTGCGTCGTTTGGGCCACGCGGCACTGCGCGCGGGCGGTAGGATGGCGGGCAAGACGAACCTCCAGCGGGGATGGGCGGGGTCCTGCGGTGTCCGCGAGTGATCGTCCGGTCCCGTTGTGTCCGCTTGTCGAGGCTACGGACACGCAGTGGTGAAGTCTGCGTGACACTCCGTTGCCGTCACCGATCCGCGTAGATCCGGTGCACCACCTCCTCGATGTCGGGTTCGCGCAGCGTGATGTCGGCCACCTCGTAGTCGGCCGCCACCTGGGCGATCACCCGCGCCGGATTGCCCTCCAGCTCCAGCCACTGCCGCGGCCCCTCCACCCGCACGGTCCGCGCGCCGGGCACCGCGATCGGCGCGGCGGGCGCGGCCAGGTCCACCACCAGCGTCCGCGGCGAGGGCGCCACCGCGTGCAGCCCCGTGAGGTCGCCGTCGAAGGCCAGCCGGCCGCCGTCGATCACCATGACCCTGCGGCACAGCCGCTGCACGTCGCCCAGATCGTGGGTGGTGAGCAGGATGGTGGTGCCCCGCTCGGCGTTGAGCCGCAGCAAGAACTCCCGGATGGCGGTCTTGCTGACCACGTCCAGCCCGATCGTGGGCTCGTCCAGCACCAGCACCTGGGGCGCGTGCAGCAGCGCGGCGGCCAGGTCGCCGCGCATGCGCTGGCCCAGGCTGAGCTGGCGCACCGGGGTGGCCAAAAACGGCGCCAGCTCCAGCACCTCGGTCAGTTCGGCCAGCCGCCGCGCGTGGTCGGCGCGCGGCACCCGGTACAGGTGGCGGGTCAGGGCCAGGCTGTCGCGCAGCGGCAGGTCCCACCACAGGGTGGTGCGCTGGCCGAAGACGACCCCGATCCGCCGGGCCAGCCGGGTGCGGGCGCGCACCGGCTCCAGCCCGGTCACCCGCACCCGCCCGGTGCTGGGCGCCAGGATCCCGATCAGCATCTTCAGCGTGGTCGACTTGCCCGCGCCGTTGGGCCCCAGGTAGCCGACGATCTCCCCGGGCGCCACCCGGAAGGAGACGTCGCGCACCGCGCTCACCCGGCGCCGCCTCCGGCGCAGCAGCGGGCCCTCGGCCACGGTGTAGTCCTTGCCCAGCCCTTCGGCCTCGATCACGGCCGCCACGGGCCGCCTCCTCTCGCGTCGTCAGCTTCCCGTCGACCGGTACCGGCGCAGGCCCGCGCGCCACACCGCGGCGGCGGCCAGCGCCAGCAGCACGGCCACCGCCGGCGGGGCGAAGCGCAGCCACTCCGGCATGCCCAGCGGGTCGGGCCGCTCCAGCAGGTACAGCGCGGGCTGCCAGCTCACGAACGCCAGCGGCACCACGTAGGTGGCCGCCCGCGCCACCTCGCGGCCGTAGACCGCCAGCGGGTACTGCGCCATGGCCTGGCCGCCGTAGGTCACCGAGTTGGCGGCCTCGCGGGCGTCGAGGGCCACGAACTGCAGGCAGGCGCCGATCACCCAGACCGAGCAGCAGATGACGGTGCCCGAGGCGACCAGCACCGGCACGGCGGCAACGCGCAGCGGCGTCCACTCCGCCGGCAGCGCCGCCAGCGCCCAGCCGAGCGCGGCGGCGCAGGGCACCACCTTGCCCAGCCGGCGCGGCGAGAACTCCTCGACGGCCATCTGCAGCAGCGCGGGCACCGGCCGCACGAGCATGACGTCGAAGGCCCCGGTGCGGATGTGCTCGCCCAGCCGCTCCACCGACCCCATGAGCAGGTCGGCCAGCGTGAACGCCAGCCCGGCCAGGCCGTAGACCAGCAGCGCCTCGTGCAGGCCGAACCCGCCCAGCCGCCCGGCGTGGCCGAACAGGAACACCAGCGCCGCCAGTTCGCCGACCGTGGCCACCGCCTGCGCCGCCGTCAGCATCGCCAGCGACGCCGGGTACTGGGCCAGCGCACGCGTCCACGCCCACGCCAGGCGCACGTAGGTCACCACCGCGCTCACCCGCCCTGCACCGCCACCCGGCGGGCCGCCCGCGCGGTCAGCAGCGCGCCCAGGCCCAGCAGCGCCGCCGCCCACGCCGCCTGGAACACCAGGCCGCCCAGCACGGTGCCGCCCGGCAGGGTGGCCTTGCCCAGCACGATCTCGGCGGGCACCTGCACCAGCGCCGACCACGGCAGCGCCCGCAGGACCGCGGCCACCGCGTCGGGGAACAGCACCAGCGGCAGCACCAGGCCCGAGCACAGCGGCCCCACCGTGCCGGCCAGCGCGGTCACGCCGCGCGCGTCGCCGATCCAAAAGCCCGCCAGCGCGTAGAGGTAGCGCAAGGCGAAGGAGACGAGCACGGCCAGCAGCAGCGCCAGGCCCGCGGCGGCCCAGCGCGCCGGCTCCTGGGGCAGCGCCAGCCGGAACAGCACCAGACCCACGCAGAAGGTCGGCACGCTGCGGAAGACCGCGGCGAACACGGCCCGCCCCAGGTCCTGGGCGAGGAACCACAGCAGCGGGTGCGCCGGGCGCAGCAGGTCCACGGCGACGTCGCCGGAGCGGATCCGCTCGGCCAGCGCCAGCGGGCGGCCGATGATGTCGACCGGGCCCAGCAGGGCCTGGGCCACGTAGACCTGGGTGACCGCGTCGATCGCGGTGTAGCCGTTGATCTGCGGGCGCGCCGCGAAGACCGCGAGCAGCACCAGCGCGTTGATGACACCGAAGACGCTGTTGGTGAACAGCCCCGCCGCCGTGGCGGCGCGATAGCCGGAGTACCGGCGCAGGGCGCAGCCGAACACCGAGAGGTACACCCGCACCGTGCCGTGCCTTCCTTTCGTCAAGGGGGTTCGGAAAGTGGCACGGCCCTGGGTGACTCAGGTCCGGGACGCCGGAGCCGAAAACCCTAGCACACCGGCGACATCCCTCCGTTCCGCGGCGGCTCCCGGGCGGAGCGGGCCACCCGGTTGGCCGGATCCGGCTAAGCCGGGGGCGGGCGGCGGGCCGGACCGGCAGACTGGGCGCGGACGCGGCGGCCGGCCGCGCCCACCGGGCACCGGCGGCACACTGGGGGCTGGCGTGGACACGAGGAGTGGCGGAAGCGGCACCGAGCGCGACGGGCGCGGCTCCGGCGGCACCCGCGCCCGCGACCGCGCGCAGGCGGCACCCGGCGCGGTCTCACCGCGCGGGCGCGCCACCCGGGCGCGATTACTCGCCGAGGCCCAGGAGGTGATCCTGGCGAGCGGCGGCCACCTGGAGGTCGCCGCCGTCGCGCGGCGCGCCGAGGTCTCCGCCGGCCTGCTCTACCGCTACTTCGGCAGCAAGGACGGCCTGGTGGCGGCGGTGGTCAACACCTTCTACGACGGCTACGACTCCGAGGTGTTCACCACCCGCCTGGACACCGGCGCGTCCTGGCCCGAGCGCGAGCACGACCGCATCGCCCGCGAGATCGACTTCCTGTGCGACGCTCCGCTGGGCCGGATGATCGTGGGCCGCCGCCTGCGCGAACCCGCCGCCGCCCACGTCGACGCCGAACGCGTGGCCCGCCAGATCGACATCGCCGCGCGCAGCATCGCCCGCGGCCAGGCCGACGGCGAACTGGACGCGTCGGTGGACCCCCGCCTGGCCGCGGCCGCGGTCCTGGGCGCCTTCCGCGAACTGATGGCCGAGGCGCTCAGCGGCGAGGGCGACCCGCCGCGCGCCGCCGTGCTGGACGCCATGTGGCGCGTGGGCAGCAGCCTGCTGCTGCGCCCGCCGGCCGGGCCGCCGCCCCGCTACTCGCCCGCCAGCGACAGCAGTTCGTCCAGGTAGCAGGCGGCCTCGCGCAGCGCCCGGTCGGCGTCGCCCGAGCGGATGGCCTCGGCCAGCCCGTTGTGGTCGATGCCCTCGTCGGTGGAGGGCTGGCCGTAGGCCGTGTGCGCGATGCTGTCGTAGACCACCTGGGCGATGTCGTCGTACAGCTCGATCAGCAGCGAGTTGTGCGTGGCGTTGACCACCGCGCGGTGGAACGCGAAGTCGGTCTCCACGAACGCGCTCATGTCGCGCTCGCGC
Organism: Streptomonospora nanhaiensis; assembly: GCF_013410565.1. NCBI lineage: Bacteria > Bacillati > Actinomycetota > Actinomycetes > Streptosporangiales > Nocardiopsidaceae > Streptomonospora > Streptomonospora nanhaiensis. The sequence goes on along the minus strand of NZ_JACCFO010000001.1, from coordinate 1,004,771 downwards.
CAGGCCGCCTCGCGCAGCCCGATGGCGCGGTCGATCTCGGCGAGGTCCTCCTCGGTGTGGCGCAGGGCCGCCAGCCGGGCGGCCTCCATCTCCAGCGCCCGGCGGACCTCCAGGTTCTCGCGCAGCCGGGAGCGCTCCAGCCGGCGGCGCAGCGCGCCCCCCAGTTCGCTGGAGGCGCGCACGAACGTGCCCGCGCCCTGGCGGATCTCCAGCAGGCCGGCGTGGGCGAGGGCGCGCACGGCCTCGCGGACGGTGTTGCGCCCCACCTCAAGCTGCTCGGACAGCTCGGACTCGGTGGGGATGCGGTCGCCGACCGCCCACTCGCCGGAGTCGATCTGGGCGCGGAGCTGACTGATGACCTGGTCGACAAGGCCGGTGCGGCGGGTCGAGGCGAGAGGCACGCGAACCTCCTACGGGCAGGCGGCCACGAGACGAAGGGGCCGGCGGTTGTGCGGGCGGTTAGGCCGGAGCTTAGACCAGTCTCGGCCGGGAATTGGCCGTCGCGGGCAATGCGTTACGGTCATGATGTAGATCCTGTGATCCCACCTCTAGGAGACCGCGTGACGGGCGCCTCAGTCGACTCCGCAGCCCCGCGGGCCGACGCCGAACCCTCGACCGCCACGGCCCGGCGTCCGCGCCGCGTCGTCTGGCTGCTCGTCGGCGGTGTCGCGCTGGCCGCGCTCAACCTGCGCACCGCCATCACCAGCGTCGGGCCGCTGCTGGACGAGGTCACCGGCGGCCTGGGCATGTCGGGGGTGCTGGCGGGTGTGCTCACCACGCTGCCGGTGCTGTGCTTCGCGGTGTTCGGCGCGCTCACCCCGCTGCTCATCCGGCGGCTGGGCGAGCACCGGCTGCTGCTGTCGGCGCTCCTGGCGATCGCGCTCGGCCTGGCCACCCGGCCGCTGGTCGACAACGCCTGGCTGTTCCTGGCCCTGAGCACGGTGGCGCTCTCCGGCGGCGCGGTGGGCAACGTGCTGCTGCCCACCCTGGTCAAGCAGCACTTCCCCGGCCGGGTCGGGCTCATGACCACGGTCTACACCACCTTCCTGGCCCTGGGCACCACCATAGCCGCCGCCGCGACCGTGCCGGTGTACCAGGCGAGCGGCAGCTGGCGGCTGGCGCTGGGCGGCTACGCGGCGGTGGGCCTGGTGGCGGCCCTGCCGTGGCTGGGCCTGCTGCGCCACGACCCGCCGCGCGCCGGCGGCTCCGCGCCGCTGGGGCTGCGCCAGGTGCTGCGCACGGGCATGGGCTGGCAGAGCGTGCTGTTCTTCGGCACCCAGTCCACGGTGGCCTACATCCTCTTCGGCTGGTTCGCCCAGATGCTGCGCGAGCAGGGCATGGACGCCGCGCAGGCCGGGCTGATGCTGTCCTACCTGACGGCGCTGTCGGTGCCCACCTCGCTGGCGCTGCCCGGGCTGATGGCCCGGGTGCGCGACCACCGGGCCTTCGTGCTCGTCTTCTACGCCTGCTACCTGGCCGGCCTGGCCGGGCTGTGGCTGTCGCCGCTGGAGGGCACCTGGGTGTGGACCACCCTGATCGGCGTGGGCATGGCCACCTTCACCCTGGCGCTCACCTTCTTCGCCGTGCGCACCCGCACCCCCGGCGCCACCGCCGCGATGTCGGCCAGCAGCCAGAGCCTGGGCTACCTCATGGCGGGAGTGGGGCCGTTCCTGTTCGGCATGCTGCACGAGCTGACCGGCGGCTGGCACGCCCCGCTGCTGCTGGTGCTGGTCCTGGTCACCGCCAACGCGGCGGTGGGCCTGCTGCTGGGCCGCCCCCGCTACCTGGAGGACTCCCTGGAGCGGGTCGGCTAGGCTCCGGGGAGCCAGTCGACGCGGCCGATGAGGTAGACCGACCCGACGAAGGCCACGATGTCGATCAGCGAGTGCGCCACCACCAGCGGCATCACCCGGCCGTGGCGGCGGTAGAACCAGCAGAACACCAGGCCCATCACCAGGTTGCCGAAGAACATGCCCACGCCCTGGTAGAGGTGGTAGGTGGCGCGCAGCAGCGACCCGGCCACGGCGGCGCGGACCGGCGGCCACCCCAGCTGGTCCAGCCGCAGCATGAGGTAGCCGACCACGATCACCTCCTCCAGCACGCCGTTCTTGACCGCCTGGAGCACCAGCACCGGCAGCGTCCACCAGTGCTCGTTGAGGGCGCTGGGCGCCACGGTGACCGTCAGGCCCAGCCGCCAGGACACCAGGTAGACCACCAGGCCGCCGCAGCCGATGAGCGCGGCCAGAACGGCGCCGCCCAGCAGGTCCCGGCCGGGGCGGCGCAGGTCGAACCCGATGGTGGCCGCCGACTCGGTGCCGCGGTGCAGCAGGTGGACCACCAGGGCCACCGGGGCCAGGGCGAAGAGCACGGCGGCCAGCTGGCGCGCCAGGTCCAGCCAGGGGCGCTCGGCCTCGGCGCGCGAGCCCACCAGGCTCGCGGTCTGCTCGGCCAGCGACTCCGGGGCGGTGATCGACCCCACGAAGGAGATGACGGCCGACACCGCCGCGGCGGCCAGCGACAGCAGCAGCACCATCGCGACCTCGCCGCGCAGCAGGCGCGGGGTGAGCGCGGCGGCGGCGGGCAGCGGAGCGCGCGGCCGGGGTGCGGCGGGCTCGGACGCGCCGGGGGAGGCGGGGGAGCCGGGGGAGCCGGGGGTCGCGTGCGGCTCGGCGCGCTCGTCGGAGGTGGGCTCGGCCATGGACCCGATCATGGCACGTGCTGACCGGCGGTCCCGCACGCGGTCGGCCGCGCACGCAGAGGCGCCGGCCTCGCGGGTGACACGGTTGCCGCGAGGCCGGCGCGGGACGGCCTGCCCGCCGCGCCCCAGCCACGAAAGCGGGGCGGGCTGCCGTCAGGGAAGGAGGATCCAGTGTCAGTGAGCCGCTGAGAACTGGTCCTCTTCGGTCGATCCGGTGAGGGCGGTGGTGGAGGCGTCCGGCGTGATCGCCGTGCTGACCAGGTCGAAGTAGCCGGTGCCGACCTCACGCTGGTGGCGGGTGGCGGTGTAGCCCTGCTCCTCGGCGGCGAACTCGTTCTCCTGGAGTTCGACGTAGGCGCTCATGCCGCTCTCGGAGTAGCCCTTGGCCAGGTCGAACATCGAGTAGTTCAGCGAGTGGAACCCGGCCAGGGTGATGAACTGGAACTTGTACCCCATGTGGCCCAGTTCGCGCTGGAACTTGGCGATGGTGGAGTCGTCCAGGTGCCGCTTCCAGTTGAAGGACGGCGAGCAGTTGTAGGCGAGCATCTGGTCGGGGTACTCGGCCTTGATGCGCTCGGCGAACTGCCGCGCGACCTCCAGGTCGGGGGTGGAGGTCTCCATCCACAGCAGGTCGGAGTAGGGCGCGTAGGCCAGGCCGCGCGCCACGCAGGCCTCCAGGCCGTTGCGGACCCGGTAGAAGCCCTCGCCGGTGCGCTCGCCGGTGATGAAGGGGCGGTCGGCCTCGTCGACGTCGCTGGTGATCAGGGTCGCGGCCTGGGCGTCGGTCCGCGCGATGACCAGGCTGGGCACGCCGGCGACGTCGGCGGCCAGGCGGGCGGCGTTGAGCGTCTTGACGTGCTGGCCGGTGGGGATGAGCACCTTGCCGCCGAGGTGGCCGCACTTCTTCTCCGAGGCGAGCTGGTCCTCCCAGTGCACGCCCGCCGCGCCGGCCGCGATCATGGCCTTCATCAGCTCGTAGGCGTTGAGGACACCGCCGAACCCGGCCTCGGCGTCGGCGACGATCGGCGCCAGCCAGTAGGGGGCGGACTCGTCGCCCTCGGACCAGGTGATCTCGTCGGCGCGCTTGAGGGCGTTGTTGATGCGGCGGACCACCTGCGGGACCGAGTTGGCCGGGTAGAGGCTCTGGTCGGGGTAGGTGTGGCCGGAGAGGTTGGCGTCGGCGGCGACCTGCCAGCCCGACAGGTAGATGGCCTTCAGGCCCGCGCGGACCTGCTGGACCGCCTGGTTGCCGGTGAGCGCGCCGAGGGTGTTGACGTAGTCCTCGGTGTGCAGCAGGTCCCACAGCCGCTCGGCGCCCAGCCGCGCCAGGGTGTGCTCCTCGGTGATCGAACCGCGCAGGCGGACCACGTCCTCAGCGGAGTAGGTGCGCTGGATCCCGGCCCACCGGGGGTTGGTCTCCCACTCCTGCCGCAGCGCCGCTGCCGCTTCCTGCTGACGACCGCTGATGCTCATGGCCTGTCACCCGCCTTCGCGTGTTTCCCCTGGATGTGGTGCCGGCTGGAGACCCGCCCCCGGGGCGGCCCGGGTGGTCCCGCGGCCTCCCCGGCGGCTTGTTCCCCGCCGGTAACAACGATTCTTCGCAAAGTTCCAGGGTTTTTCGAGACGATTCGCGGTGAAGATCTTTCATTCTTTCTCTATGATGAACCCATGGCGTACTTCGGGACTGAAGAAATACCGTCTTTGCCGGGGGACCTCGATCTGGTCACCTTTGGCCAGCGGCTGCGGCACCTGCGGCGCACGCGCGGCATGACCCTGTCGGACCTGGGCGAGCGCGTGGGCCGCGCGCCCTCGCAGCTCTCCCTGCTGGAGAACGGCAAGCGCGAACCCAAGCTGTCCCTGCTCACCGCCCTGGCCCAGGCGCTGGGCGTCTCGGTGGAGGAGCTGCTGTCGCGCCAGCCGCCCAGCCGCCGCGCCCAGTTGGAGATCGCGGTCGAGGAGGCCCAGCGCGACCCCCTGTACCAGTCCCTGGACCTGCCCCACCTCAAGGTCGGCAAGCGGGTGCCCAACGACGTGCTGGAGCACATCGTGGGGCTCTACGACGAGCTGAAGCGGCGCAGCGCCAAGCCCACCGCCTCGCCCGAGGAGGCGCGCCGCGCCAACGCCGAACTGCGCCGCCAGATGCGCGAGCGCGGCAACTACTTCGCGGCCATCGAGAAGGCCGCGCAGGAGACCCTCGACGCCGTGGGCTACAGCGGCGGCGCGCTGTCGCAGGGCCAGATCCTGGCGATCGTCACCCACCACGGGTTCACCCTGCGCTACGTGCAGGACCTCCCGCGCTCGGTCCGCTCGGTCACCGACACCCGCAACCGCCGCCTCTACCTCAAGCGGGAGTCGCTGGGCATGCACAGCCCGCGCACCATCCTGCTCCAGACGCTGGGCCACTTCGTGCTGGGCCACGCCCAGCCGCGCGACTTCGCCGACTTCCTGCGCCAGCGGGTGGAGGCCAACTACTTCGCCGCGGCCGTGCTCATCCCCGAGGGCACGGCGGTGCCCTACCTCCAGGAGGCCAAGAAGGCGCGCGACCTGTCGGTGGAGGATCTGCGCGACGTCTACTCGGTGTCCTACGAGATGGCGGCGCACCGGTTCACCAACCTCGCCTACCGGCACCTGGACCTGGTCTGCCACTTCATCCGCAACGACGAGACCGGGATCATCTACAAGGCGTATGAGAACGACGGCCTGATCTTCCCCACCGACGACACCGGCGCCATCGAGGGCCAGCGGATGTGCCGGTACTGGTCGGGGCGGCAGGTGTTCATGTCGCCGGACCGCTACTCGATCTACTACCAGTACACCGACAAGCCCAACGGCACCCACTGGTGCGTGGCCCACGTCGATCCCAGCCGCGAGCGCAACTTCGCCATCACCCTGGGCGTGCCCTACAAGGAGTCCCGCTGGTTCCGGGGCCGGGAGACCACCAACCGCACCAAGTCCAACTGCCCCACCGGCGAGTGCTGCGTGCGCCCGCCCGCCGACCTGGCGGCGCGCTGGGAGGGCAACGTGTGGCCCTCGGCCCGCGCGCACTCCCACGTGCTCTCGGCCCTGCCCTCGGGCACCTTCCCCGGGGTGGACGAGACCGACGTCTACACCTTCCTGGAGCGCCACCAGGCCGAGTAGTCCGGCCGGAGACAAAGGGTGCGGCGTCGGCCGGGGCGGCGGAGCGCCAGGGGAGCCGGGCCGGGCGCACTTCCGTGCCGCCGGACCATCATGTTACCGTTGGTAACACTTGCGCGGCCGCGCGCGGCGCGCCCCCCGCCCGCGCGCCGCCGCCCCCTCGCGCCGCCGAGGCCCCCTGAGCAAAGGACGAGTGCAGATGAGCGACACCGCAAGCGAGCCCCAGGAGCAGGCCGCCGCCGGGTTCAGCCTCGAACTCAACGAGGACGTCCGCGACGTCCGGGACTGGGCGCACGGGTTCGCCCGCGACGTCATCCGCCCGGCCGCCGCCGAGTGGGACGCGCGCGAGGAGACCCCCTGGCCGATCATCCAGGAGGCCGCCAAGATCGGCCTGTACTCGCTGGACTTCTTCGCCAACCAGTGGCTGGAGCCCAGCGGCGTGGGCATCCCCGTGGCGTTCGAGGAGCTGTACTGGGGCGACCCGGGGATCGCGCTGTCCATCACCGGCACCGCCCTGGCGGCGGTGGCCGTGGCCGGCAACGGCACCCAGGACCAGCTGTTCGAGTGGGTGCCGCAGATGTTCGGCTCGCCCGACGACGTCAAGCTCGGCGCGTTCTGCTCCTCCGAGCCCGACGCCGGCAGCGACGTCAGCGCCATCCGCACCCGGGCGGTCTACGACGAGGCCGCCGACGAGTGGGTCCTCAACGGCACCAAGACCTGGGCCACCAACGGCGGGATCGCCGACGTGCACGTGGTCGTGGCCTCGGTCGACCCCGAACTCGGCTCGCGCGGCCAGGCCAGCTTCGTGGTGCCGCCCGGCACGCCGGGCCTGTCGCAGGGCCAGAAGTTCAGCAAGCACGGCATCCGCGCCTCCCACACCGCCGAGGTCGTGCTGGAGGACGTGCGCGTGCCCGGCCGCTGCCTGCTCGGCGGCAAGGAGAAGCTGGACGAGCGGCTGGCCCGCGCCCGCGAGGGGCAGCGCTCGCGCGGCCAGGCGGCCATGCGCACCTTCGAGGCGTCGCGCCCCAGTGTCGGCGCCATGGCGGTGGGCTGCGCCCGCGCCGCTTATGAGTACGCCCGCGACTACGCGGTCCAGCGGCGGCAGTTCGGCAGGCCGATCGCCGACAACCAGGCGATCGCCTTCACCCTGGCCGACATGGCCACCCGCATCGACGCCGCCCGCCTCCTGGTCTGGCGCGCCGCCTGGATGGCCCGCAACAACAAGGAGTTCGCCCAGGCGGAGGGCTCCATGAGCAAGCTGTTCGCCAGCGAGACCGCCACCTGGGTCACCCAGAACGCCATCCGCATCCTGGGCGGCAACGGCTACACCAAGGAGTACCCGGTCGAGCGCTGGCACCGCGACGCCACCATCTTCACGATCTTCGAGGGCGCCAGCGAGATCCAGCGCCTGATCATCGGCCGAGCGGTCACCGGCCTGCCGGTGCGGTGAACCACCGGTCTCTCCGGGAGGGAATCCGGCGGACGCCTGCCATGTCAGACGATCCGCCGGCTTTCTGAACAGCCAGGACGGAAAACGTCGTCGAAAAACCCCTCGGCGTGTGCCGGAAGGGCGCCGAGGGTAAGGGCGGCGAGTCCGGCGAGGGCGAGCGCGGCGATGAGTCGGTTCATGGGATCACTACTCCTGTGACGTTGTGTCGCTGTATCGTCTCGCTTTGTGTTCAAAAAGGAGAACTCGGCCCCGTGACCTGGTGGCCAGGTTGTCCGCCGCACCGTGCGGCGCCTTGACGGCGGGCCGCTCCGTCCCCGCGCGGCGCCGCCCGCCAGGCGCTACCGTCTGACGGGTGGCTTCCGAACCCGCTCAGCACACCGCGCCCGCCGCCCGGGGCCGCAACCCCGAGCGCCGGCGCGCCATCCTCGACGCCGCCGACCGGGTGATCCAGCGCGACGGCCCCGACGCCTCGATGTCGGCCATCGCCGCCGAGGCCGGGATCAGCAAACCGATCCTCTACCGCCACTTCGGCGACAAGAGCGGGCTCTACCGCGCCCTGGCCCGGCGCCACGTCGACCCGCTGATGGAGCGGGTGCGCGCCGAACTGCACGCCGACACCTCCCTGGCGCGCCGCACCCGCGCCACCGTGGGCGCCTACCTGGGCATGATCCGGGGCAACCTCAACCTCTACCGGTTCCTGATGGACCGCGCGACCTCGGAGGACCCGCGTACCCGCGGCGACCTGGGCATGATGGTGCGCCGTCTGGGCGAGGAGCTGGCCGGGGTGCTGCTGGCCGACGGCGAGGTGGCCGACCCCGTGCGCGCCCAGATCGTGGCCCACGCGGTGGTGGGCATGGTGCAGGCGGCGGGGGAGTGGTGGCTGGAGCATCCCGAGGTCGCCGAGGACGCCATCATCGAGGACCTCGCCGCCTCCGTGGCCGGAGCCATCACCGCCCGGCCGTAGCCCGGCCGCCCCGGGCACCCGAGCGCCGGCGCGCCCCGCGCCCTTCTCCGCAGGCCGGCCGCGCGCGGGGCCGTGCCACAGGGCGTGCGCGCCTGCGTGGTGCGGGCGGATGCGCCTCCCGGGGGCGGGCCGGTGCGGGCGCGGGCTTGACCTGGAGCGCGCTCCACCTCCCAGGATGTCACCGACGGCGCGGCCCGGGCCCGGCCCGGCGCCGCCGCCGCGCGTCGGCAGCGCCCCCGCGGGGGCCGGTGAGAAACGGAAGCAACCTCATGCGCACACGCACCATCGGATCCGGAGAGTCCACCCGCCAGGTCAGCGCCGTCTGCCTGGGCGCCATGCCGTTCGGCACCACGGTCGGCGAGGAGGAGTCGTTCGCCATCCTGGACCGGTTCGTCGCGGCCGGCGGAACCTTCATCGACACCGCCAACAACTACGCGTTCTGGGCGCCGGGCGGGCGCGGCGGCGAGAGCGAGGCGCTGCTCGGCCGCTGGCTGGCCGCCCGGGACTACCCCGAGGTCGTGCTGGCCACCAAGGTCGGCGCCCAGCCCACCGTGCCCGGCGCCGGCCTGGAGGCCGCCCAGGGGCTGGCCGGCGACACCGTGCGCGCCGCCGCCCGCGCCAGCCGCGAGCGGCTGGGCGTGGAGCGCGTCGACCTGCTCTACACCCACATCGAGGACCGGTCGGTGGCGCTGGAGGAGACCCTCTCCGCCCTGGCCGACCTGGTCGACGAGGGCGTGGTGGGCCTCCTGGGCGCGAGCAACCACGCGGCCTGGCGGCTGGAGCGCGCCCGCGCCGTCGCCGCCGCGAGCGGCCGGCCGGGGTACTCGGTGCTGCAGTACCGCTACAGCTACCTCCAGCCGCGCTACGACGTGCCCTTCCCCGAGGGGGGCCACGTGCACGCGAGCCCTGAACTGCTGGACTTCGCCAAGGTCCACGGGCTGCCCGTCCTGGTGTACTCCTCCCTGCTGTCGGGCGCCTACACCCGGCCCGACAAGCCGCTGTCGCCGCCCTACGACCACCCGGGCACGCAGGCGCGGCTGGCCGCGCTGGACGAGGTCGCCAAGGAGACCGGTGCCACCCGCAACCAGGTGGTCACCGCCTGGCTGCTGGGCCACGACCCCCAGGTCCTGCCCCTGGTGGGCGCCAGCTCCGTCAGCCAGTTGGACGAGGTGCTCGACGCGGTGGAGCTGGAGCTGACCGCCGACCAGCGGGTGAGGCTGGACGCGGCCCGCTAGATCGTTGATGGGGGTTTTCTGAATCTCCTGCGGACATGGCGAAGGGCGTCGAGGATCGGTGTGTGACGACCAACCTTGACGCCCTTCTGACCGCACTCTACGTCCACCTGGACGACCACGTCCTGCCTTCGCGCGAACAACCCGTCAAACGCGGCCCCAACCGGCTTCTCACCGACGCCGAACTCGTCTGCGTCGCGGTGGCCCAGGTCCTGCTGCGCCATGACTCCGAACGTCACTGGATGCGCGCTGCCCCCGCCCGTATCGGCCACCTCTTCCCCCGCTTGCCCGGCCAGTCCGAGTACAACCGCCACCTGTGCGATCTGGGACCGGCCCTGCTCACAGCAGCGAGGTGGCTGGCCCGGGCCGTGCCCACCTGGTGGGAGCGCCTGCGGCTGATGGACGGCACCCCGGTGCGCTGCGGCGCCTCCCGCGTCACCGTCAACCGCTCCGGCCTGGGTGAGATCGCCGGGTACGGGATGGACAAGTCCCACCACGCCTTCTACTGGGGCGCCAAGCTCATGCTCATCACCACCGCTGAGGGGGCCGTCACCGCCTTCTCCCTGGCCCACCCCAAGGAGCTGGACGAACGCAAGCAGGCCCTGCACCTGCTCCACGTCCACGACTGCGCCCCCGGCCCAGGGCCAGTGCCGATCGTATGTGACAAGGGCTTCGCCGGAGCCGGCATCGAGACCGCCGCGGAGGAGGTGGGCCATCTGCTCATCCGCCCGGTCCGCCAGGACGAGCCCGAACCCGAGGTGAAGGTGTTCCCCTCCCGGCTGCGCCAGCGGATCGAGGCCGTCATCTGGACGCTGAAGAACCAGCTCGGCCTGGAGCGCCACGCCGCCCGCACCACCGAGGGCCTGTGGGCGCGCACCTGCCAGCGGGTGTGCGCGCTCAACGCCGCGATCTGGCACAACTGGCTGATCGGGGCCCCGGTCAAGCGGTCATTGATCGCTTACGACCACTGACCAGGGCACCAATTCCCCATCAACGATCTAGGTCCTGTTTTTTGAAAGGTCTGCGGGGCGGGCTGGTCTTCGGTAATCCTTGGGATTCATGGTCCGACGCCATGAACTCACCGACGCCGAGTGGGACCTGCTCGCCCCGCTCATGCCCGCCCACCCTCGCAAAGGCAAGCGGTGGGCCGACCACCGCCGCGTCATCAACGCCATCCTCTTCCGGACCAGAACCGGTATCCCCTGGCGCGACCTGCCCGAACGCTACGGCCCCTGGGAGACCGCCGCCGGACGCCACCGCCGCTGGTGCCTGGACGGAACCTGGGACAGGATCGCCGAGCGGCTGCGTATCGACGCCGCCACCGGCCGGCCCTTGGACGTGGGAATCGACTCCACCCTGGTGCGCGCCCACCACCACGCCGCCGGAGCGGCGAAAAAGGGGACGCGGTTCGGGAGGAATGGGACGGATCCGAAGCGCTGGGCCGGTCCCGGGGCGGGCTGACCACCAAGATCCACCTGCTCGCCGACTCCCGCCGCCGCCCCCTTGCCATCGCAACCAGCCCGGGCCAGCGCGGCGACACGTTGATGTTCGCGCCGCTGATGGGTGCGCTGCGGCTGCCGCGGACCCGGGGCCGGCCCCGCACCCGTCCCGACCGCCTGCTGGGCGACAAGGCCTACTCCTCGGCCGCGATCCGCGCCCGTCTGCGGGCGCGCGGCATCAAGGCGACCATCGCCCAGCCCGCCGACCAGCGGGCCAACCGGCGCAGGCGCGGATCACGGGGAGGCAGGCCGCCGGCCTTCGACCGGCAGGCCTACCGGGGCCGCAACACCGTCGAGCGCGCGATCAACCTGCTCAAGCAGAACAGGGCGGTCGCGACCAGGTACGACAAGAGGGCTGCGGTCTATGACGGAACCGTCCAGCTCGCCTCCATCCGCATCTGGCTTCGCGACCTCACTAAATCAAAAAACACTGCCTAGCACGGGGCCGCGGGAGGCCGGGCGCGCCGCCCCGGCTCCCGGCACCCCCTGTGGTCCCGGACGGCGGCACGGCGGCCGACCGGCCGTGGTGTCGACCGCCGAGATCGTCCGCGCCGGCCGCGCGCTGGGCATGCGCCGGCTGGGCGTCAACGCCGTCGCGGCGGAGCTGGGTGTGTCGGCGACGGCGCTGTACCGCCACATCGAGGGCCGCTGGGAGCTGGAGCGGCTGGTCGGCGAGAGCCTGCTGGCCGACCTCGTGCTCCACGACGACCCCGACCACGGCATCGAGCCCCACCTGGTGTCCTTCGCCGGGCAGTTGCGGGGCTTCCTGCTGGCCCACCCCGGCCTGGCGGGCTACCTCCAGGTGCTGTTCCCGCGCGGCGAGTCGGGCATGCGGCTGCTCCTGCACGAGACGGCGGCGCTGGAGCGGCGCGGGTACTCCGCCGAGGCGGCGATCGTGCTCGCCTCGGCGGTCGCCTCCCTGGTCACCTGGTCGGCGCTCGCCGAGGAGCGCGACAACGCCGTGGACGAGGCCGGGTACCAGCGCGAGCGCGAGGCCGTGGTGAGGATGCTGCTCGACGACGCCCGCCTGGGCCCGGCGCACCTGCGGCTCCCCTCGGTGACCGGTCGGGAGTTCTCCCGCCTGCTGCTGATCGCCGAGATCCGGGGCCTGCTCGCGGTGGCCCCGCCCGGGCGCGCCGTGCACGAGATCGTCGCCGACCTCGACGCCGCCGGAGACCCGTGGTGACCGGGCGCGCGGCACACCACCCCCATGTGATCCCCGCACCCCAGGGAGGGAAACCGTGAGCAAGCGGAACGAGGAGCCGGGCCCCGTCACGCGCGTGGCCGGCTGCGCGGCGGCGCTTGTGGTGGTCGTCGGGCTCCCCGCCGGCTGCGTCTACGGCTTCGTCCAGTGGACCAACCGCCCCCTCCACCAGACGGCCGAGAGCATGGACGACTACAGCACCCTGTGCCAGGGCCGCCCGATCCCCGGCGCGGCCGAGTACACCCCCGGCTCGGGGCCGCACCCGGTCGCGGTCTTCGAGGACGTCCGCAACGCCGAAGCCACCTCGCTCAGCCGGGTGCCGCTCAACGTGGACCGGGCCGACGACCCGTTCAACCCCGCCGCACCGGGCGACGTCCAGCTCGTCGCCTGCACGGAGCGCACCGACACCGGCGAGGAGGTCGCCACGTGCGAGTTCACCGGCGAGTCCGCGCCGATGCGCAGCGCCACCGTGGAGGTCCGGGTGTATGAGGCGCGGACCGCTGAGGAGGTCGGTGAACCGGTGGAGATGGTCGGCGAGGACACCGACTGCCCCTACATGGTGACCTTCGAGGGGTCGCCCAAGCTGTTCACGATCCCCTCGGAGGACCAGTACACCTCCGCGCTCGGCTCCCTCGTCAACGGGTGAGAGGCGTCCGGGGCGGTGGCCCTCGGCGCCGATGGACGGACGGCGCCGAGAACCGCCCCGGCGACCGGCGGTGTCCCCGTTCGCCTGGGAGCGACCCGCCCCGCCTGCTGGAACTCGACTGGTCCGGCGACCTGCTGCGCTTCGAGCTGCACCCGGTGGGGGAGGGCACCGAACTGGTGTTCACCCAGACCTTCGACCAGCTCGGCCGCGCCGCCCGCGACACCACCGGCTGGCACGTGTGCCTGGACGCCCTGGGCGCCCACCTCGACGGCGCGAGCCACGAGGCGGCCGGGGAGTGGCGCCGGCTCAACGCCCACTACGCCAAGGAGTTCGGCCCCGAGGCCGCGACCATCGGCCCGCCCGAGGGCCACGAGCCCGCATAGATCCCGGTGGGAACCGGCGCCCCGGTCAAGCGGTCGATGACGGCTTGACCGGGGCGCCGGTCCGGGGGAGTGGACGGGATTGGACCGGAGTCAGGCGGAGCCAGGCGGAGTCGGGCGGAGCGGGGAAGCCCCGGCGTCGCCACCGTCCCGTCCCGCGCGCGCCGCGCGGTGCCCGCGCGCTCCGCGCCCCTCAGCGCGCGACGGCGCCGGTCGGGGGCGCGCGGCTATGCTGAGCCCGTGACCACCGGCAAACCCCCCACCAGCCACGACGTCGCACGGCTGGCCGGGGTCTCGCAGTCCACCGTGTCGCTGGTCTTCCGCGGCGCCGCGCGCGGGCGCGTCGCGCCGGGCACCCAGCAGGCGGTCCTCGACGCCGCGCGCCGCCTGGGCTTCCGGCCCAACGCCGACGCCCGGCGGCTGCGCGTGGGCGGGCCGCGCATGGTCCTCATCGCCATCCCCGACATCGTGAACCCGTTCTTCGCGCGGGTCTTCACCGGCGCGCGCGGCACCGCCCGCGAGGCCGGGTTCCAGGTCGTGCTCTCCGTCCAGCGCGACCTCGCCTCGGTCGCCGCCGACGTGGCCGGCCAGCGGGTCGACGCCGTCCTGGCCTGCTCCCTGGACGACGGCGGACGGCCCCTGGACGACAGTGTCCCGGCCGTGGTGCTCGACGCCGAACCGCCCCAGGGCATGGGCGCCGTCCGCTTCGACATCGCCCCCGCGCTGACCGAGGTCGTCGACCACCTGTACCGCCTCGGCCACCGCGACATCCTGCACCTGCGCGCCGACGTGGACACCTCCACCTTCCGCGAGCGCGCCGCGGCAGTCGACGCCGCCTGCGCCGCGCGCGGCATGCGCCGGGCGCGCGCCGCCGCGGCGGTGGACCGCGACGCCGCCCGCGACACCGCCCGCGCCGCTCTTCGGCGCGAACGCGCCGCCGGTCGCGCGGTCACCGCCGTGGTCTGCGACGACGACATCCTCGCGGTCGGCGCCTACAAGGCCGCGCAGGCGGAGGGCCTGGCCGTTCCCGGCGACCTGTCGGTGACCGGCGTTGACAACGTCGACCTCGCCCAGGCGCTCACCCCTGAGTTGACGACCGTCGACCTGCCCGGCGAGACCCTGGGCGCGCTGGGCATGCGCCGCCTGCTGGCGGCCGTGGACGGCGCCGACCAGGCGGCCGAGGTCGTGCGGCTGCCGGCCCGCCTGCTCATCCGGGGGTCGACGGCGCCGCCCCCGTCCCGCTCGTCGGGCTGAGTGTCCCCGTCCCGCGCGGCTCACGCACCCGCAGCGACAGCAGCGCCGCCAGCAGGGTCGCCGCGGCGGCCACGACGAAGGGGGCGACCGGCCCGGCCAGTTCGACGGCGGCTCCCGCCGCCGCGCTGCCCAGGGCGTTGCCGCAGACGAACATCGAGATCAGCCACGCGAACGCCTCGGTGGCGGTGCCGGCCGGGGCCGCCCGTCCCAGCAGCAGGAACGTGCACGCCAGCGCGGGCGCCAGGAACAGGCCCGACAGCGCGGCGAACACCGCCATCAGCGCGGTGCCGGGCATCAGCAGCAGCGGCAGGTAGCCCAGCGCCAGGCCGCCCAGCAGCAGCCGGAACCGCACGGTGGGGGAGAAGGGCATCGGCAGCGCGCCGTAGAGCAGGCCGCCGACCAGCGCGCCCAGCCCGTTGGCGCTGAGCAGCAGTCCGGAGACGTCGCGCGCCCCCGCCGCCTCGGAGTAGGCGACCGCGCCCACGGCCAGGGCGCCCAGCGCGGTGCCCACGAACACGAAGCACACGACGACCCGGCGCACCCGCGCCGACATCAGCGGCCCCAGCCAGTTGGTGCGGCGCGGCACCGGCCGCCAGCGCCGCACCGGCCGCAGCGCGGCGAACGCGGCGGCCCCCGTCACCGTGATCACGGCGGTGGCCACGACCGCGCCCACCGGTGCGAACGGCGCGGCCACGGCGACCACCAGCAGGGGCGCGGTGACGAAGATGACCTCCTGGAGCGCGGCGTCCAGCGAGTAGGCGGTCTCGCGCTCCTGCTCGTCGGGCACCAGGTCGGGCCAGATGGAGCGCAGGCACGGCTCCAGCGGCGGGGTGGAGGCCCCGGCCAGCGCCGTCAGCGCGAGCGCCGCCGCCAGAGGGGCGTCCGGCGCGAGGGCGAGCCACATCAGCGTCCCCGCCGCCACCGCGCCGCTGACCACCAGCACGACCGGCTGCCCGTAGAAGTCCACGAGCCGCCCCAGCACCGGCCCGCCCACGGCCGTGCCCACGCCGTAGACGGCCACCAGCACTCCGACGGTGCCGAAGGGCACGCCCTCGTCGCGGAACAGCAGGGTGAGCGCGAGGGCCACTATCCCGTGGGGGAGGCGGCCCACGATGTTGATCGCCAGCGCCGAGGGAACGTGCGCCCGCCGCAGCAGCGCGAGGTAGGAGCCGAGCACGAAGCCGCCTTTGCCTGGGTGGGTGTGGTGAAGGTGAGAGCGGGTGGAGGTGGGGGGTGCGATGCGGAGGTACCGGTAACCGAGTACTACGTAGTACTTGCCATGGTTCGAGCCTGGCACACCCGGCGCCGCAGCGGCAACCGCCTAATGCTCACCGCTCCCAGGGAACGGTGGGGAGATGGGGGCGGCGGGCATCGGTGCCCCCTGCGGCCGGCGGAGGCCACGACGGCGCCAGCGGCGGCGGGTGGTGGGGCCGAGCGGCCGTCGGTGGGGCGGCGGGTGGTTGGGGGTGTGACGGGGGTCGGCGAGGGCGGTGGGGTTGGTGGTTGGGCTGGGCCGTCATCGGTGCCGCCCGTGGGTGGCTTTGCTTGGCGACGGGAGCGGCGACGGCGGCGGGTGGCCGGGCATGCGAACCAGCGGTTCCGTTGCGGTTGGCCGGGGTGGCGGCGAGGGCGCCAAGGTCGTCGGGGATTCGGGTCGGCGGTTACCGCCCCTGCCGGTGGGTGGCTTTGCTGGGCGACGGGAGCGGCGACGGCGGCGGGTGGCCGGGCATGCGGTCAGCGGCAAGGGCGGCGGCCGCTCGGGTGACCTCGGGATTATGGGGAGGTGCGGGGCCGCTTTGCCGCCTGTCCGTCATTTGTGCGAGGTGGGAGTCGCGTGCCCGAACACCAACGGGCTGCTGCGCTACTCCTTCCAAGGGGGCATTGGCCCCTGCAATCTCACATGGCGAGGCGGAAAGACCTTTTTGCGACCACGTGCCGCTGGGGGTCGCCGTTTCGACCGGAGGGCACTTGCGTCGCTCCGACGCCGCACCCCGGTGGACCGGCCACGCCGCTGCGGCCACTTGGTCGGCGAGGGCGGCGCGGGTGGCCGGGGCGGGTGCAGGAAGTTCAGGGCGCCGAGACCGTCATCTCGTCGGCCTACGCTCGATTGCTATGGGCTGATTGCCCGATTTGTTCATTCATTCGACTCTCACTGGGGGCATGGAGGCCGCTGGTGCGCTCACGGTGTCCGCATAATGAGACAGTGTGGGTGCTGCGAGGGTTGCTTCGGGGCTTATGTCGCTTTTCAGGGGTGGCGAGTATGTATTCACGGTCGTTCGGGCGGCCGTGGATGCTAGATCGTCGTGAAAGGCCCCGATTTTGTCTCGCCATGTGAGATGCAAGGGGGTGAGTGTCCGGTTTGCCCGGTGCTGTCCGTTGGTGGGGCGCGCGGAACGGGGGACGGTCGTGCTCGACCGGTCCGGCCCCGACCCCGCAGGCGCACGCCGCCCCGGGCGCGTGGCCGCCTCCGGCTCGCCATCACTGTGGCCCTTGTGAGGTGTCTCCCGTGCTGCCCCGCTCTCCTCGGTCGGGGCAAAGGGGCGACTTCCATGACAGCGCCGCGCTGTGCGCCGAGGACATTCGGGTTTCCTCGACCGTCCCTTCACATGCCACCTGAGCAGAGACAGGACCATGAGAGCTCGCGCCACCGCGCGCGGTGGCGCCCCAGACCGGCCCGGCCCCGGCCGCACCGCCGAGCGGCCGTCTCTCCCGTCGCCGCCGCGGCCACCCGTTCCGCCGCCGATGATCGCGGGCTGTGGCCGCGCCCGGCCTCGGTGCCCGATGCCGCCTCGACCGTCCGCCCTGCCGGTCGGTGGTCGCGTGCCCGGCCCCGCGCTCGGCTTCGGCCGCGTCGCCACCTCGGCCGGCGGACCCGGGGACCGGTGGTCGCGTGCCTGACCCCCGCTTGGCCTTGGCGCCTCGTCGGGGCCGAGCCACGTGCCGGCAGTCCCGGTGGGCGCGGCGCCTGACCCTGGTCGGCCTCGGTGCCTCGTCTGGGCCTTCGCCCTCGCCCGGCGGGAGCGGTGGGCGCCGGCCTGGCCGCTGGCTGCCGTGGGCGCCTCGTCGGGGCCTCATCCTCCGCCGGCCGTGCAAGATGGTCGCGGCGCCGCACACGCGCCCCCCGTTGCCGCCCCGTTGGGGCAGGGCCGCCCTTCCCGTGTCCGGTGTCCGCCGCGCCCGGCCCCTCGCCAGCCGACGCCCCCCCGAGTCGGCGTCCCTGTTCCCGCCGATTCCCCCCCCCGAATCCCTCCACCCATCCCACCCCATGCCACCCCACCCCCCTCAGCCGGCCTCAGCCGGTACCGGCAGGGGCCGCGGCCGTGGCCGTGCAGGCGGCCGCGATCGCCGCCGTGTCCCAGTAGAACGGGCGCACCTCGCGGATTCTCCCGTCCTCGACCGCGATCGTCTGCAGGATGGGGAAGGCCAGATCGCGGCCGGTGGCGCGGGCGCGGGCGTGGACCTGGGTGAGCACCACGGCGGTCGGTCCGGTGGCCAGGAACGCCTGCTCGGCCATCGCGAACGACTCCCACGTCCGGCTCATCGCGTGGAAGAACCGCGCCAGCCCCGCGTGCCCGCGCCACGTGCCGCCGTAGGGCAGCGCCGCCGCCTGATGCAGCTCCACGTCGGGAGCGAAGTAGGGGGCGAGGATGTCGAACGAGGCCGCACCGGGTCCGCCCGCCGCCAGGTACCGCGCCTCGGCCGCGTACATGCCGGTGAGGACGGCGGTCGAGTCGGTGTCGTATGTCTTTGTCATGGGACCAGGGTGGACGGCGCGGTCGGACCTGTCCGGCGGGGATCGGACACCGTTCTGCCGCCCCTTCCACCCGCCCCGACCCGTCACTAGGCCGGCTCCTCCCGCAGCCGGCGCAGCATCGGCGGCAGCGGCCCCTCGTGGACCACGGTCAGGCGGCGGGTGGCGCGGGTGAGGGCCACGTACAGGTCGCGGCCGCCCGCCGCCGACGACGCGGCCACCCCTACCGGGTCGACCACCACCACGGAGTCGAACTCCAGCCCCTTGCTCGCGCCCGGGGTCAGTACCGCCACCGCCGCGTCCAGCGCCCCGGGCCCTGCGTCGGCCGCAGCGGCAGGCAGCAGCGCGGCCACCTCGGTGTGGCGGTCGGGCGGGGCGATGACCGCCACCCGCCCCTCGCCGATCGCGGCCAGCTCCTCGGCCACCAGCTTTGGCAGGCGCGCGGGCAGGTCGGTGTCAGCGACCCGGACGGCGCGCGGCGGGTCGCCCCCGGCGCGCACCGACTCCGGGGCCCGCTCCCCGGGCGCCGCCTCGGCCAGGACGTCGGCGGCCACCGCCATGATCGGCGCGGGCGTGCGGTAGTTGACCAGCAGCCGCTGCTCGCGCAGCCGCCTGTTGGCGTAGCGGCCCAGCATGCCGCTCCAGGACCGCGCGCCCGCCGGGCTCCCCGTCTGCGCGGTGTCGCCCACGACCGTGAGCGAGCGGGTGGGGACCCGCCGCATGACCACGCGCCAGGCCATCTCCGACAGCTCCTGGGCCTCGTCCACGATCACGTGGCCGTAGGCCCATTCGCGGTCGGCCGCGGCGCGCTCGGCGGTGGTGGCGGCCGGGGCCGCGCCCCGCTGCCGCTCGGCCAGCGTGTCGGCGGCCATCAGGCCGTCCTCGAACAGCCCGGTGTACTCCAGCACCCCCTGGGCGTAGCGCTCCTCGTCGGCGCGGCGCCGGCGGTCGGCGCGCTCGGCGGCCAGGTCGGCGCTGTTGTCGGCGCCCAGCAGCTCCGCCGCCTCGTCCAGCAGCGGGACGTCGCCGACGGTCCACGGCCCGCCGGCCGGGCGGTGCAGCGCGGCGCGCTCCGACTCGGTGAGCCCGGCCCGCGCCCCGACGCGCTCCAGGACCGCGCGGTCGGCGAGCAGCCGGCCGACCAGCTCCTGGGGGGTGAGGTGCGGCCACAGCCCGTCGATCGCGCGCCGCACCGGCTCCTCCTGCCACAGGGCCTGGGCCGTGTACCGCAGGTCGGCCTCGTCGGCGGGGCGGTCCAGTTGGCGCGCCTGGTCGCGCGCCAGCGCCTCCAGCAGGCGGTTGACGACCAGCTTGCGGGCCATGTTGTGGGGCAGCGGCAGCGCCCGCGCGCGGTCGCGGACCGAGCGGCACACCGCGGCGGGAACCCGCAGGCGCATGCCGTCGGCCGCGACCACCAGCGCGGAGCCCGGGCCGGTCCCGCCCGGCTCGCCCGGCACGCGCTGGCGGTCGGCCACCGCCGCCTCCACCAGCGCCGTCATGCGCAGGGAGCCCTTGACCACGGCGGTCTCCGGAGGGTCCTGGGCGGTGGCCGCGACGCCGGGGAAGAGTTCGCCCACCGTGCGCAGCACCACGTCGGTCTCACCGAGGGACGGCAGCACCTCGCCGATGTAGCGCAGGAAGGCCGGGTTGGGCCCCACGACCAGCACGCCCCGGCGCTCCAGCACGGCGCGGTGGGTGTAGAGCAGGTAGGCCGCCCGGTGCAGGGCGGCGACCGTCTTGCCGGTGCCGGGGCCGCCCTGCACCACCAGCACCCCCGCCAGGTCCGACCGGATGACCCGGTCCTGCTCGGTCTGGATGGTGGCGACGATGTCGCGCATGCGGCCGGTGCGTCCGCGGCGCAGCCCGGCCAGCAGCGCCGCCTCGCCCACCAGCGTGCGGCGGTCGGAGTCGCTGAGGCCGTCGAGGTCGAACACCTTGTCGTCCACCCCCGTCACCGCGCGGTCGCGCATGTGCAGGTGGCGGCGGCGCACCAGGCCGTCGGGCGAGACGGGGGTGGCCGAGTAGAAGGGCCGGGCGGCCGGCGCCCGCCAGTCCACCAGCAGTGACTCGTGGTCGTCGTCGCGGATGCCGATGCGGCCGATGTAGAGCGTGTCGCCGCCGTGGTCGGGGGCGTGGTCGATCCGGCCGAAGCACAGGCCGTTCTCGACCGCCGAGAGCCGCGCGGCGCGCGCCGCCTGCTCGGCGACGGTGGCCTCGCGCTCCATCAGCGCGGCGTAGCCGCCGGCGCCGCCGCGCGCCAGCGCCGCGGTGAGCGCGGAGGCGGCGCGTTCGCGCAGCACGTCCAGGCGGGCGTAGACCCGGTCGACGTGGTCCTGCTCGGTGCGCAGGGCGGCACCGCGGCCGGGGGAGGGGTGTGACGGCCGCTGCGGGGCGGGCGACTGCTCGGCTACCTAGTCGGTTTGACGCTGCTCCATGTCTGTGGTATGCTCCTTAATGAGATATGCTCTCATCTATATTTGAGCCAATCGAGCGTAGCAGAACCGCGTGTCGCGATCCAGGCGTACACCCGCACCGCCGACCTCCGATGCGCTATGCTTCCTCCATGCGAATCGCTCCGACCCCACCCCAGTGGTGGCGCCGCCCCTAGGCGGCGCCCGCAGGTTCGCGATTCCACCAACCAGCGCACGACCGCCCGCACCGGCGGTCGTTTTTCGTGTTCACGGCCCCGGTTCGGCGGCGCCAAATCCGCACCGTCCACGTGTGAAAAGGACCGGCCGTGACCCCAGGTACTGACTCCGCACCGTCCGAGTCGAGCCGCATCGCCTACCGCACCGCCGGTGGGCTCGCCGTAGAGCGCACCGCCGCGCCCTGCGACCCCGAAGTCCTCACCGCGCTCGTCCAGGCCGTCGAGCACCGCCGCGGCGGCGTGCTCTCCTCGGGCATGGAGTACCCCGGCCGCTACAGCCGCTGGCACCTGGGCTACGTCGACCCCTGCGTGGAGGTCGCCGCGCGCGGGCGCCGCGTCACCGCCGTCGCGCTCAACGACCGCGGCCGGGTGCTGATGCCGGTGATCGCCGCGGCCTTCGCCGAGCACGGCGCCGCCCGCAGCGGCGACCCCGACCGCCTTGAGGTCACCGTGCCCGAGCCCGGCCCCGGCGAGTTCTTCACCGAGGAGCAGCGCAGCCGGCGGCCCAGCGTGTTCTCCGTGCTCCGCTCCATCGTCGCGCTCTTCTCCGCCGAGGACGACCCCCACCTGGGCCTCTACGGCGCTTTCGGCTACGACCTCGCCTTCCAGTTCGAGCCGATCGAACCGGTGCTGGAGCGCCACCCCGAGGACCGCGACCTCGTGCTGCACCTGCCCGACGCCATCGTCGTGCGCGACCGCAAGCGCGAGACCTGCCTGCGCTACACCTACGAGTTCACCCGCGAGGGCGCCGCGGCGGGTGCCGGGCCCGCCACCACCCACGGCCTGCCCCGCGCGACCGAGCCCACGCCCGCCGTGGTGCCCGCCGAGATCCCGCCCCCGCCCGAGCCCGGCAGCTACGCCCGCATCGTCGAGAAGGCCAAGGAGCGGTTCGTCCGCGGCGACCTGTTCGAGGTCGTGCCCGGCCACCGCACCTACGGCGCCTGCGAGTCGCCCGCCCGCTTCTACGAGCGGCTGCGCGAGCGCAACCCCGCCCCCTACGAGTTCTTCTTCAACCTCGGCGAGGGCGAGTACCTGGTCGGGGCCTCGCCCGAGATGTTCGTGCGCGTCAGCGGCGCCCCCGGCCAAGGCCAGCGCGTCGAGACCTGCCCCATCTCCGGCACGATCGCGCGCGGCGACGACGCCTTGGGCGACGCCGAGAACATCCGCGAGCTGCTGTCCTCCCTCAAGGAGGAGTCGGAGCTGACCATGTGCACCGACGTCGACCGCAACGACAAGTCCCGGGTCTGCGAGCCCGGCAGCGTCCGCGTGATCGGCCGCCGCCAGATCGAGCTGTACAGCCGCCTGATCCACACCGTCGACCACATCGAGGGCCGGCTGCGCCCGGAGTTCGACGCGCTGGACGCCTTCCTCACCCACATGTGGGCCGTCACCGTCACCGGCGCCCCCAAGACCTGGGCCATGCGGTTCATCGAGCAGCACGAGACCACGCCCCGGCGCTGGTACGGCGGCGCCGTGGGGGTGGTCAACTTCAACGGCGCCATGAACACCGGCCTGACCCTGCGCACCGCCCACATCCGCGACGGCGTGGCCACGGTGCGCGTGGGCGCCACCCTGCTCTACGACTCCGACCCCGACGCCGAGGAGCGCGAGACCTTCCTCAAGGCGCGGGCGCTGCTGGAGACCCTGGCCCTGGACGCCGCGCCGCGCGCCGACCGCCACGAGGGCGCCCCCGCCGAGCCCGAGGCCCGCCCTCTCCCGCCGGTCGGCGCCGGCATGCGGGTGCTGCTGGTCGACTACGAGGACTCCTTCGTCAACACCCTGGCCGACTACGTCCGCCGCCACGGCGCCGAGGTCACCACGGTGCGCCACGGGTTCGACCCCGCGCTGCTGGACGAGCTGGCCCCCCACCTGGTGGTGCTCTCGCCCGGTCCCGGCCTGCCCGCCGACTTCAACACCGCCGCCCTGCTGGACGAACTGGACCGGCGCGCCCTGCCGGTGTTCGGCGTGTGCCTGGGCCTGCAGGCCATGGTCGAGCACGCCGGCGGCGAGCTGCTCACCCTGGCCGAGCCCGTGCACGGCAAGCCCGGCCGCATCCGCGTGGAGGGCGGCGACCTGCTCACCGGCCTCGCCGAGAACGGCCTGTTCACCGCCGCCCGCTACCACTCCACCTACACCACCCCCGAGCGGGTCAAGGGGTTCACGGTCACCGCCGTGACCGACGACCCGGCGGCCCCCGTGGTGATGGCGGTCGAGGCGCCCGAGGCGCGCCGGTGGGCGGTGCAGTTCCACCCCGAGTCCATCCTCACCGCCGCCGTGGGGGAGCGGATCATCGAGCGGGTGCTGCGCATGGCCAGGTGAGGCGCGCACCGGCGCCCCGCCGCCTTCGGCGGACGCGGGCGCCGGGGCGCGACCCTACGCTCGACGGTATGGACGTGAAACCGGGCAGGATCGTGATGACGGGAGCGGCGGGACGGATCGGCTCCGTCCTGCGCGCGGGGCTGCGCGCCGACGCCGAGCACCTCGTACTGCTCGACCGCGAACCGGTCGAGCCCGAGGGCGACCGCGAGAGCGCCGCCCGGGTCGACATCGGCGACCGGGCGGCGCTGGTCGAGGCGTTCACCGGCGCCGACGCCGTGCTCCACCTCGCCGCGATCCCCGACGAGGCGCCCTTGGACGACCTCCTCGACGTCAACGTGCGCGGCACCCACAACGTCCTGGAGGCCGCCCGCCGCGCCGGGGTGCCCCGCGTGGTGCTGTTCTCCAGCAACCGCGTCACCGGCAACTACCCCATCCACCACCACGTGTTCCCCGACGAGCCGCCGCGCCCCGACGGCCTCTACGGGGTCAGCAAGGTCGCCGCCGAGGCGCTGGGCCAGCTCTACGCCGACACCTTCGGCCTGGAGGTGGTGGCCCTGCGGGTGGGCTCCTTCGCGGAGGAGCCCACCCAGACCCGCCACCTCGCCACCTGGCTGAGCCCGCGCGACTGCGTCGGGTTCGCGCGGGCCGCGCTCACCGCGCCCAACGTGGCCTTCGTCGCCGCCTACGCGGTCTCGGGCAACGCCCGCCGCTTCTGGGACCTCAGCGCGGGCGAGAACGAGCTGGGCTACCGCCCGGTCGACGACGCCGCCCGCTTCGCCGGGCGGTTCGGCGACGACGACCCCTTCTGGCACGGAGGCCCGCAGGGCGGCGCGTTCGCCCGACCCGAGTCCGTGCTGCCTCACCTGCGGGAATAACGAGATCTGCGACAATCTTGGCCCGGCCCGCGTTATGCCGAGGACCCCAGGGGCAGTCCATAGGCCATGGGTATTCTCTTGCTGATACTGGGGATCATCCTCATCGTCGCCGGCGTTTTCGCGCTGGTGCGCCGCCAGCTCCTCTGGGGCATCGTGCTGATCGTTCTCGGCGTGATCGTGGCGCCCGGGCAGTTCTACCTCGGTTGACGCGGACATCCCCCGTATCCCCGAACAGGACCGAAAGAAGAAGCCGACAACAGATTCGCCCGCAGGTCCCCGGCCCGCCACCGCGGCGGGCCGGGGACCTGCCCTGTGGGCGGGCGGTGCTACGTTCGACCTGTGCCGCCCGCCGAGGCCGCCGGCCGCCACCGCGCCGCCGCGTCCTCCCCGCCGGCCCGCGCACCGCGCGCGGGCCCACCGCCCGGGCGGCCTCGCCATGAGCAACCGCCGCGCCCGCCCACGGCGCGGCCCTGGGGGAGAGAACCACGTGAAGAGCGTCGAGCCCGAGGTCCACCTGATCGCCCGGCCGCAGCTGGACTACGACGAGATCGCCCGCTACCTCGCCGACGTCGGCGGCCAGAGCTGGCTGGAGCGGCTGGACCGCGGCGAGCTGGACACCCCGCTCAACGACCCGCAGAACCTCGCCGAGTTCGCCGGCCGGCTGTGCTACCGCTCCTGGGAGCCCGGGCTCAACCCCAACGTCACCCGCATCCGCACCGACCAGGACGCCTACCTCGGCAACATCCTGGCCAGCATGCACGGCTCGGTGCTGGAGCACGTCAGCTTCAGCTTCGTGCTGCACAACGTCAGCCGGGTCCTCACCCACGAACTCGTCCGCCACCGCCCCGGCACCGCCGTCTCCCAGGAGTCGCTGCGGTTCGTGCGGCTGACCGACATCCCGTTCTGGTTCCCCGAGTGGGCCAAGGACGACCCCGAGCTGATGAAGCGCGCCACCGAGATGCTGGACCAGATGGAGCGGTTCCAGCTGTGGATGGCCGAGCACTTCGGCCTGGACGAGGAGGGCGTGGCCTTCGCCGAGAAGAAGCACCGCACCTCGTTCATGCGGCGCTTCGCCCCCGAGGGGGTCGCCACCGGCCTGGTGTGGACCGCCAACGTGCGCACCCTGCGCCACACCATCGAGGCCCGCACCGCCCCCGGCGCCGAGGAGGAGATCCGGCTGCTCTTCGGCCGCATCGCCGAGGTCCTGCGCGCCGAGGCCCCGGCGCTGTTCGGCGACTACGAGGTCACCGACGGCGCGTGGGTGCCCGCCTGGCGCAAGGTCTGATCCCGGCGGGGCCGCCCGGGAGCGCGCCCGCGGCCGCGCGGGCGGCCCCGCCGCGCCCCGACCCGCTCGGCCTCGCGCCGGGCGCATTTGGGATGGCCGCCGCGCGGCCGGGCGAGGCGCCCCAATCCCCGCCCCCGCGCGGCGGCGACGGGTGCCGGGCGGGGCGTCCGGGCGGGCGGGAGGGGTATCGCCGCTGACCACGGCCGGGGCCCCGAGGGGCCCGACCCGCCGCGCGGCCGCCGTGCGCCGCGCCCGTGCCGGGTAAGCTCGCTATTCGGACACACGGGAGGTGGGGTGGCGAGCCGAGGGAACCCGGCGCCGAGCGGCCAGCGCGCGCGAGGGCGCCGTGACTGAGATCACGACCGACCGGGTGTGGACGGTCCCGAACCTGCTGAGCATGCTCCGCCTCATCGGCGTCCCGGTCTTTCTGTGGCTGGTGCTGGTTCCCCAGGCCGACTGGTGGGCCCTGGGGGTGCTGGCCTTCGCCGGGGTCTCCGACTGGCTCGACGGCAAGATCGCCCGCGCCTGGAACCAGACCAGCCGGCTGGGCACCGTGCTCGACCCCATGGCCGACCGCCTCTACATCTTCGCCGCGCTGTTGGGCCTGGTGGTGCGCGGCATCGTGCCGTGGTGGCTGATGGCGGTGCTGGTGCTGCGCGACGCGCTGATCGTGCTGGCGCTGCCCGTCATGCGCTACTACGGCTACGGCACCCTGCCGGTGAACTTCGCCGGCAAGGCCGCCACGCTGTGCCTTCTCTACTCCTTCCCGCTCCTGTTCGTCGCCGGTTATGCCGGAATCGTCGGTGATGTGGCGCGGATTATGGGTTGGGCGTTCGCCATCTGGGGAACGGCTATCTACTGGTGGGCCGGACTGCTCTACGCGATACAGGCGACACGACTGATCGCGGAGTCGCGACGGGCCGACGGCGCAACGGGTGACGATTCCGTTTCCGGGGTAGCGGCCACGACCAGCGACAGAGCGACCGACTCCGAGCGGCCCGCCGACTAGCACCCGGCCGCGGCCGTGCCGGCGACAGCCGCGCGGCCATGCGGCACGAGCAAGAGGAAGGGAGCGACATCCCCACCATGATTACGCGCCCCAGGGCGTCCGGCCGTCCATCACGCGGGGTCTGGGGGTGGCCCCGATGAAGGCCGTCGTCATGGCCGGAGGGGAAGGCACCCGCCTTCGGCCCATGACCGCCAACCAGCCCAAACCGCTGCTCCCCGTCGTCAACCGCCCCATCATGGAGCACGTGCTGCGCCTGCTCAAGCGCCACGGGTTCGTCGACACCGTCGTGACCGTGCAGTTCCTCGCCACGCTGATCCGCAACTACTTCGGCGACGGCGAGGAACTCGGCATGAACCTGCACTACGTGGCCGAGGAGGTGCCCCTGGGCACCGCCGGCAGCGTGAAGAACGCCGAGGAGCACCTGAAGGGTGAGCCGTTCATCGTCATCTCCGGCGACGCGCTCACCGACATCGACCTGACCGACATGGTGCGCTTCCACCGCGAGAACGGCGCCAAGGTCACCATCGGGCTCAAGCGGGTCGCCAACCCGCTGGAGTTCGGCATCATCATCGTCGACGAGCAGGGCCGGATCCAGCGGTTCCTGGAGAAGCCGACCTGGGGGCAGGTCTTCTCCGACACCGTCAACACCGGCATCTACATCATGGAGCCCGAGGTCCTCGACGAGGTCGCCGCCGGCGAGGTCGTCGACTGGTCCAGCGACGTCTTCCCCAAGCTGCTCAAGGACGGCGCGCCCCTCTACGGCTACATCGCCGACGGCTACTGGGAGGACGTCGGCACCCACGAGAGCTACCTCAGCGCCCAGGCCGACGTGCTCTCGGGCAAGGTCGACGTCGAGATCGACGGCTTCGAGGTCTCCCCCGGCGTGTGGATGGCCGAGGGCGCCGAGGTCGACCCCGAGGCCGTCCTCAAGGGCCCGCTCTACATCGGCGACTACGCCAAGGTCGAGGCCGGCGCCGAGCTGCGCGAGTTCACCGTGCTGGGCAGCAACGTGGTCGTGCGCTCCGAGGCGTTCCTGCACCGCTCGGTGGTCCACGACAACGTCTACATCGGCTCCAGCACCAACCTGCGGGGCTGCGTCATCGGCAAGAACACCGACGTCATGCCCAGCGCCCGGATCGAGGAGGGCGCGATCGTCGGTGAGGAGTGCGTCATCGAGTCCGAGGCGTTCGTCTCCAACGACGTCAAGGTCTACCCCTTCAAGACCATCGAGGCCGGCGCGGTCGTCAACACCAACGTCATCTGGGAGTCGCGCGGGCAGCGCTCGCTGTTCGGCCCCCGCGGGGTGTCGGGGCTGATCAACGTCGAGATCACCCCAGAACTCGCGGTGCGGCTGGCCAGCGCGTATGCCACCACCCTGAAGAAGGGGTCGGTCGTCACCACCTCCCGCGACGTGTCGCGGGCGGCGCGGGCGCTCAAGCGCGCGGTCATCAGCGCGCTCACCGCCAGCGCCATCGACGTGCGAGACCTGGAGGTCGTGCCGCTGCCGGTGGCGCGCTACCACACCTCCCAGAGCGGGGTCGCCGGCGGCATCAGCCTGCGCACCTCGCCGGGCGACCCCCAGTCGGTCGACCTCATCTTCTTCGACGAGCGGGGCGCCGACCTCTCGCCGGCCGCGCAGCGCAAGCTGGAGCGCGTGTTCAGCCGGGCCGAGTACCGCCGCGCCTTCCCGGGCGAGATCGCCGAGCTGTCGTTCCCCTCGCGCGGGGTGGAGAACTACGCCCACGAGCTGCTGCGGCTGGTCGACACCTCCGGGGTCGAGGAGGCCGGGCTCAAGGTCGTGGTCGACTGCGCCGGGGGCACGGGCTCGCTGATCCTGCCCTCCCTGCTGGGGCGGCTGGGGGTCGAGGTGCTGACCGTCAACAACCGCCTTGACGAGGCGTCGCCCACCGACACCCTCGCCAAGCAGATGCGCGACCTCCAGCACCTGGGCGAGCTGGTGTCCTCGTCCAACGCCGACTTCGGCGTGCGCTTCGACCCGGTGGCCGAGCGGCTGTCGCTGGTCGACGAGAACGGCGAGCTGGTCGACAACGAGCGCGCCCTGCTGGTCGTGCTCGACCTCATCGCCGCCGAGCGCAAGGGCGGCCGGGTGGCGCTTCCTGTCACCACCACGCGCGTGGCCGGGCAGGTCGCCGGCTACCACGGCGTGCAGGTGCAGTGGACCCCCACCGCCGTCGACGAGCTGGCCAAGGCCGCCCAGGCCGACGACATCGTCTTCGCCTCCGACGGGCGCGGCGGGTACGTGGTGCCGGAGTTCTCCCGCACCGCCGACGGCATCGCCGCGTTCGTCCGGCTGCTGGGGCTGGTGGCCCGCACCCGGCTGTCGCTCAGCCAGATCGACCGCCGCATCCCGCAGGCGCACCTGCTGCGCCGCTCGGTGCCCACCCCGTGGGCCGTCAAGGGCAGTGTGATGCGGGCCGTGGTGGAGGCCGCCGGCGACCGCGAGGTCGACACCACCGACGGAGTGCGGGTGATCGAGTCCAACGGCGCCTGGGCGCTGGTGCTGCCCGACACCTCCGAGGCGGTCACGCACCTGTGGGCCGAGGGCCCCGACACCGACACCGCCCAGCGGCTGCTGGACGAGTGGGCCGAGGTCGTGGAGCGGGCGGAAGGCTGACCCAGGGCGGGCGGGCGCGGCCCCGCCCGCCCCCCGGCGGCCCGCGGCCAAATCCGGCCGCGGGCCGCCGTTGAATCGGGCGGTCAGCGGCGCCTCGCCGACGTCGATATGGTTTAGAGTCGAGTGTTCCCCAGCCCCGGGCACGGCGGGCTTCGCGGCGTTTCGGGGCCGGGGCTGTGACAGGTGAGACCAGCGGATGGCGGGGGATGACACCATGTAAGAATTCGCGGTGAACCGGGGGGAACATCACACTGGTCTGCCCCGTTTTCAGGAGGGGTGAGCGGTATGTCCGTTGCACCCTGGCGCGAACGACTACCAGCCGAATCAAGCACCGCCCCCGTGCGGTAGGAGGCCGAGCCGACCTATGTCGAGCGTTTACTGCACGCAGTGCGGTCACGCCGTTGCGGATGATGCCCGCTTCTGCTCCAACTGCGGTTCCCCCGTCCGTACGGCAGGAGGGGAGGCCCCGCGATCCGGCGAGCGCCGAGACTCCGTCGGCGAGACCACGTCCACGATCTCCATCTCCGGCATCCAGGCGCTTGAGGCCGAGGCCGACGCCGCCGACGACCTCCCCGGCGAGCCCACCAACGTCGACGCCCTTCCCCCGGGCACGGCCCTGCTGGTGGTCAAGCGCGGCCCCAACGCCGGCAGCCGCTTCCTCCTCGACAGCGACGTCACCACCGCCGGACGCCACCCCAACAGCGACATCTTCCTCGACGACGTCACGGTCTCCCGCCGCCACGTCGAGTTCTTCCGCCGCGGCAACGGCTTCGGCGTGCGCGACGTCGGCAGCCTGAACGGCACCTACGTCAACCGCGAGCGCATCGACGAGGCCGAGCTGGGCGGCGGCGACGAGGTCCAGATCGGCAAGTTCCGGCTGGTGCTGCTGACCAAGCCGCGCCGCTGAGGCACGGGCCGGCCCGGCCGCTCCCGGGCGCCCGGATCAGGTTTGCGCCACCCCTTCACCGGAGAGCTTTTCTAGGGAAGACCGCCACCGATGGCGCGATCGGACACACCGCGGTCATGTCGTCTGAACGCGGAATCGGGGGAGGGGCGACCAGCCCCGGTCCGGGCACCGAACCACCGCCCGGGACCGCCTCGGCCGCCTAACGCCTGGGCGGTGTACCGTGAAGAAGACGGAGCGGAGCGCACCATTCGCGGGTGCCCCTCCGGCACGACGAGTCGTGGGACGGAGCCGCAGTGAAGCACATGGAGGTTGTCGGCGTCCGAGTCGAGATGCCCTCGAACCAGCCGATCGTCCTGCTCAAAGAATCCGACGGCGAGCGCTACCTCCCGATCTGGATCGGCGCGGTCGAGGCCACCGCGATCGCCCTCGCCCAACAGGGCGTCATGCCCGCACGCCCGCTCACCCATGACCTCTTCCGCGACGTGCTCGACGCCCTCGACGCCAGCCTGAGCACGGTGAACATCACCGCGCTGAGCGACGGCATCTTCTACGCCGAACTCGTCTTCTCCAACGGTGTCGAGGTCAGTGCCCGGCCCTCCGACTCCATCGCGCTCGCCCTGCGGACCGGCGCGCCCATCTACGCCCACGACGACGTCGTGGACGAGGCCGGCGTGCCCATCCCCGACGAGCAGGAGGACGAGGTCGAGAAGTTCCGCGAGTTCCTCGACCAGATCACCCCCGAGGACTTCGGCCGCACCACCTGATGAGGCGCGGGGCGGGCGCGCGGCGCGGTGACGCGCCGGCGGCGCTCCGGCCAAAGGGCCGGTCAAGTTCGCCCCATGATCGGCCAGGGAGCCACTGCGCGGGGCGTGCGGCGGGCAGGCTCCCGCCGTGGAACCCATGCTCGCCCGCACCGTGTCCCGCCTGCCCGAAGGCCCCCGCTGGCGCTACGAGCCCAAGTGGGACGGCTACCGCGCCATCGCGGAGCGGGGTGCCGAGCGCACGCTTTTGACCTCCCGGGCCGGCAACTCCTTCACCGCGACCTTCCCCGAGGTCGCCGCGGCCGTGCACGAGGCGCTTCCGCCCGGTACCGCCGTGGACGGCGAGATCGTGCGCTGGTCGCCCGAGGGCCG
Source organism: Streptomonospora nanhaiensis (assembly GCF_013410565.1). NCBI lineage: Bacteria > Bacillati > Actinomycetota > Actinomycetes > Streptosporangiales > Nocardiopsidaceae > Streptomonospora > Streptomonospora nanhaiensis. The sequence continues at coordinate 973,748 of NZ_JACCFO010000001.1, read as the reverse complement.
GCTGGACTTCGACGCCGTGCAGCGGCGCGGCCGCTCCGGACCGGCCGCCGCCCGCCGGCTGGCCCGCACCGAGCCCTGCCACTACGTCGTGTTCGACCTGCTGCGCGAAAAGGGCGCCGATGTGGCCGCGCGGCCGCTGGACGAGCGCCGCGGCCGCCTCGCCGCGCTGTTCCGCGAGGCCGCCCAGCCGGTGCTCATGCTGGGCTGGCACACGGCCTCCCTGGAGGTCGCGCGCCAGTGGTACGAGGAGATGCCGGCCGTGGGCGTGGAGGGGCTGGTGGTCAAGGACGGCCGCGCGCCCTACCGGCCCGGGCGCCGGGAATGGCAGAAGTACAAGCGCCGCGTCACCACCGAGGCCGTGGTCGGCGGGGTCACCGGGTCGCCCGAGCACCCCGGGCAGCTCGTCCTGGGCCGCCGCGACTCCGCCACCGGCGAGCTGCGGATCGTGGGGCGCACCGCCGAGCTGAGCCGGACCGAGCGCGCGGCGGTCGCCCCGCTGCTGCGCGCCGCCGAGGGCGACCACCCCTGGCCGGCCGTGCTGCCCGCCTCGTGGGGCTCCCACCGCTCGCGGGAGTACACCCGGGTGGTGCCCGAGGCGGTGGTGGAGGTCGCCCCCGACACCGCCGTGAGCGCCGGCCGCTGGCGGCACGTCGTGCGCTACGTGCGCCCGCGCCCCGACCTGGACGCCGCTGACGTGCCCGCCGACCTCGACATCGAGTCCTAGGCCGCCCGGCTTCTCCGTCCGCGGACGGGCGGGCCGGGCGGTGCGGGGGCGCGCGGACGGTGCCCGGGCTCAGGCCGAGCGGGCCCTGCGGCGGGTGCGGCCCGAGGCGGCGCCGCGGGCGCGGGTCACCGCCTCCTCCAGCTCCTCGCGGCTCATCTTGGACCGGCCGGGGACGTCCAGCTCGGCGGCCAGCCGGACCAGCTCCTTTTTGGACAGCTCGGCGACCGGGGCCTCGCGCGGCTCGGGGGCCTTGCCGCCGCCCGAGCGCCCGCCGCCGGCGCCCTCCGCGCCGCCGCGCGCGCCGCCCCCGGAGGAGCCCCGGGCGGTCGCGCCCTCCTTGCCCTTGGCGCGGCCGCCGCCCTTGCCGCCGCCCCGGCCGCCGCTCTTGCCGCCGCCCAGGCTGGCGCGCAGCGCCTCGGTCAGCTCGACCACGTTGGTCTCGCGCGGCGGGCCCTCCTCGGCGTAGCGCACCCGCTCGCCGGTGCTCTTGGCGCGCACCAGTTCGTCCACGCGCTCCTGGTAGTCGTCGGTGTACTCCTCGGGCCTCCACTCCTCGGCCATCGCGCCGATGAGCTGCTCGGCCAGGTCCAGGTCGCGGTCGGCCAGGTCGGCCTCGGGGATGGCGGGCAGCGTCTCGGCGGGGTCGCGGATCTCGTCGGCCCACCACAGCGTGCTCAGCGCCAGCACCCCGTTCTGCGGACCGATCACGGCCAGGTGCTGGCGCTCGCGCAGCACCAGCGTGGTCAGGCCCAGGCGGCCCGCGCGCTCCAGGGCGGCGTAGAGCAGCCGGTAGGGCTTGGCCGAGCCCTTGGAGTCGGGGGCGAGGTAGTAGGCGGAGTCGTACCACAGCGCCTCGACGTCGCCGGCCGGCACGAAAGCGGTGATCTCCAGGGCGCTGGAGCGGCCCGGCGCGATGTCCTCCAGGTCCTCGGGCTCCAGGACGACGTACTCCTCGTCGCCCCCGGAGTCGTCCACCCGGGTGCCGCGCACGATGTCGGAGGAGTCGACCTCCTTGCCGGTGCGCTCGTTGACCCGGCGGTAGCGGATCCGGTCGGAGGTCCCGCGCTGGAACTGGTGGAAGCGCGTGCCGTGCCGCTCCCGGGCGCTGAACAGCCGCACCGGCAGGCTCACCAGCCCGAAGCTGAGCGTCCCCTTCCACACCGGCGATGCCATCAGGCACCTCCTCCCCGTTCGGCCGCTTTCACCATCATGCCCCCTAACAGGTAAAACGCCCGGGATGGCGGGTAAAGGAGCAAGCACGGGTGCGAACGGGGGGAGCGCCATGGCCACACAGGACACCGTGCGCGCGGGCGGACGGGCGGTGCGCCTGAGCCGTCCGGGCAAGTCGCTGTTCGGAGTGGGCGGGGTCACCAAGCGCGAACTCGCCGACCACTACCGGTCGGTGGCCGAGCCCATGCTGCGCCATCTGCGCGGCCGGCCGCTGGCCCTGCAGCGGTTCCCCAACGGCATCGACGACCCCGAGGGCGGCTTCTACGTCAAGAACCGGCCCTCCTACGCGCCCGACTGGGTGCGCTCGGTCGAGGTGCCCAGCAGCCGCAGCGCCGACAAGGAGATGATCACCTGCGACGACGCCGCCACCCTGGTGTGGCTGGCCGACCAGGCCGCGATCACGCTGCACCCCTGGCTGAGCCGGCGCGGCGCGCTGACCACCCCCGACCGGCTCATCCTCGACCTCGACCCCGCCCGCGACGACTTCCCGGCGGTGCGGCGCACCGCCTACGACGTCCGCGAGGTCATGGCCGACCTCGGTCTCGTCTGCTACGTGATGACCACCGGCTCGCGCGGGCTGCACGTGGTGGCGCCCATCCGCCCCGAGATCGACGCCGGCCAGGCCCGCGACCTCGCGCACGTCATCGCCGAACTGGTGGCCCGGCGCCGCCCGCGGGAGCTGACCACGCTGGTGCGCAAGCAGCGGCGCGGCGACCGGCTCTTCATCGACTACCTGCGCAACGGCCACGCCCAGCTGGCCGTGGCGCCCTACTCGGTCCGGCCGCTGCCCGACGCACCGGTGGCCACTCCGCTGGCGTGGGAGGAACTGGACTCCGTGGAGTCGGCACGCGCCTGGACGGTGCGCACCTTCGCCGAGCGCGCCGGCCGCGACCCCTGGCGGGATCTGGCGCGCCGGGCCCGCTCCCCGCGCCGGGCCATCGAGCGCCTCGACGTCGGCTGAGCCGCCGGGTGCCGCCCCGGGTTCGCCTACCCGTCCAGCAGATGGCGCTCCAGATAGGCGTTGCCGAACTTGCCGCGCGGGTCGTAGCGGCGGGCCAGGGCCAAAAAGTCGGGCAGCCGGGGGTAGCCCTCGCGCAGGGTCCCCGGCGCGACGGTGAACAGCTTGCCCCAGTGCGGCAGCGCGCCGAAGGGCGCCAGCCGCTCCTCGACCAGCCCCAGCACCGGCTCCACCGCCGCGAGGTCGCGGACCAGGGTGAAGTGCACGCCCACGGTGTCGCGGCCGTAGGCGGGGCTCAGCCACAGGTCGTCGGCCGCCACCGTGCGGACCTCGCAGACCTGCAGCACCGGCGCGATGCGGGCGCGCACCGCCGAGAGCGCGTTCAGCGCCGCCACGGCGTGGCGGCGCGGCAGCAGGTACTCCGCCTGGAGTTCGTCGCCGGCGCTGCTGGGCGGCGCGCCGGGGCGGAAGTGCGGCAGCCGCTCCGACCACGGGCCGGCCACCCCGCCCTGCTCGGTGCAGTTGGCCGTGTCCATGCCCGGCACCGGGTGGCGCGGGCCGCCGGCCTCGGCGGCGCCGAAGAGGCGCCCGCCCTCGGGCACGGGCGCGGGGTCGCCGACCCGCTGCTTGACCCAGACCTGGTCGATCCGCGGCGCCCGCCAGCCGGTGAACAGGCTGACGCTGTAGGCGCAGGACATGATGTCGTCGAAGTGGTCGTCCAGCACCTCCAGCGGCAGGTCCTCATACACCCGCTGCGCGACGTCGAAGGCGGGGCCGGTGCGCAGGGTCAGCGCGGTGACCACGCCCAGGGCGCCCAGCGCCACGACCGCGCCGGCGAACTCCTCGCCGGCGGTGGCGCGGTCCAGCCGGACGGTGTCGCCCTCGGCGGTGAGCAGGTCCAGCCCGGTGACCGCCGTGGCCAGGTTGCCGTTGGCGTCGCCCGAGCCGTGCGTGGCCGTGGCGCAGGACCCGGCGACCGAGATGTGCGGCAGCGAGCCCAGGTTGTGCAGGGACCGGCCGCGCCCGCTCAGCCACTGCGCCAGTTCGGCGTAGCGCACCCCGGCGCCCACCAGGACCTCGCCGGTGGCGCTGTCCAGTTCCATGGTGCGCGGCAGCCCGGCCAGCGAGACCAGGTCGCCGGGGGTGTCGGCGATGTCGTTGAAGGAGTGGCCGCTGCCCAGCGCGCGCACGCGCGCGGAGCCGGCCACGATGTCGCGCAGCTCGGCCAGGGAGGAGGGGCGGTGGACACGCTCGGCGGAGAAGCCGACGTTGCCTGCCCAGTTGGTCTCGCGCCGGTTCACCAGGGGGGGGTCCCTTCGCGCCGGGGGGATGGATGCACGGCATGCCAACTTAACCAGACCCGGCGCGCGTGTCCGCGCGGGGGAGGGCGCGCGCCCGCGCGCCTAGGTGTCCGGCGCCGACGCGGAGGGTGCCGGCTCGCGGCCGGGGGCCGCCAGCAGCAGCACCGCGTTGGCGACCGCGATCAGGGTGGCCGCCAGCACCGCCCACAACTGCGTCTGCAGCGCGTGGGAGTAGAGCCGGAACACCTCGGCGGTGGACCAGCCGAACCAGCCGGTGGTCGGGGCGTAGGTGAAGAGCCCGAACGAGGTGGTCACGGGCACGAGGACGGCGGCGGCGACCTGGACGGCGGCCGGCAGCAGCAGCGCGGACACCAGCACGCCGCGGCGCGGGCGGCGGGCCAAAGCCAGGTAGAGCAGGAGCGCGGCGGCCACGCCGCCCGTCAGCGCCGGGGCGGCGAGCGAGCGCCCGCCGTCGGCCGCCATGCCCAGCGTCCGGCCGACGTCGAGCGCGACGGCGCCGGCTGCGGCGCCGACCGCGGAAGCGGCCAGTTGGAGCCACAGCAGGACCCGGGTGCGGGCCGCGGCGCGCTGGGACGAAGGCGGCGGGGGCAGGTCGGCGGAGGCGGACACGTGCGGGACACTACCAGCGCCGACACCCGGTCGGGCGCCGTGGCGGCGCGGTCCGGCCCCGCCGCGACACGCCCGGCGGCGACGGAATCCGCAGGCGCGCGGGTGAGGCCCGCAGGCCGCGGGCGCCCCCAACGGCGGGCGGCCCGGCCGACCCCTCGGGGGTATCCTGGTCAGCGCAGGCCACAGCAGCGGTGCGGGGGTGCTCCGGCCGGGCGCCGCCCGCGTTGCGGACGGGGCGCGCGGGGCGGGCGCAACACCCGGACAGGTTCGGCGACGCGCCGGTGAGTGTCGTTGACGCTGTCGGGCGACCGGCTTACCTTCAATGTCGAAGGAACCCGCGGCGCACCCTTCATGCCCCCTGTCAAACCGCCGTGGGCCGAGAAGCCGGAGGTTCGGCGTGGCGGTTACTAGCGGTGAGCAGCAGACCTCCGCTCTCAGGCATACAGCCATACGACGGGCTGGGGAGCAGGGCCTGCTGTGCGACGAGAACGTGGTGGCGCTGCCTATGGACGTCGGTTATCGCGGCCCCACCGCGTGTGCGGCCGCCGGAATCACCTATCGCCAACTCGACTACTGGGCGCGGACCGGCCTGGTCGGCCCCAGCGTGCAGCCCGACAGCGGCGACCCCCCGCTGTACAGCGTCCGCGACATCCTGCTGCTCAAGGTCGTCAAGCGGCTGCTGGACACCGGCATCTCCCTGCAGCAGATCCGCACGGCGGTCGACCACCTGCGCTGCCGGGGCACGGCCGACCTCGCCCAGATCACCCTGATGAGCGACGGCGTCAGCGTCTACGAGTGCACCTCGCCCGACGAGGTCGTCGACCTCATGCAGGGCGGGCAGGGCGTGTTCGGGATCGCCCTGGGCCGGGTGTGGCGCGAGCTTGAGGGCACCCTCGACGACGTCCCGGGCGAGCGCCTGAGCGAGCCGCTGGCCGACAACCACCCCGCCGACGAGCTGGCCCGCCGCCGCCGGGAGCGCAAGACCGGCTGACCGGCCCCTGCTCCCGCACCCCCGGCCGCGTCCCGCCTCCAGCGCCGGACGCCCCTCCCGCGCCGCGCGGCCGGAGCGTCCGCGAGGGACGCCCGCACCGCCGCACCCGTGCACCGCGCACACCGCACCGGTGCGTACGCCACTCCACCGCTCCCCGGTTTTCGAGTACCGTCGAAACGTGTGCCGCGCGCGCCGAACGGAGCCGGGACCACCCCGGACTCCACGCGGGGCGCGCTGCCATGGATAATGCAGAACCGTCCGACAGCAACGACGGCCGTCGATACCACGCGGGAGAGACCCCTTCCAGGGGCGCCGACGGGGCAATACTCCCCAGTAACCTCTCAGGCACCAGGGACCGCGTGGAGAAGGCCACTCTGGAGCGGTAGGCGCGACGTGCCTGGGCCGCGGCCGATGCGGCCGTGAGCGACAGAGGGGGAGACCACACAGGAGCAGCCGCGCGAGCGGCCACTGCGACCAGGAGGTCTCCATGACGGAGCAGCCAACCCGCGACCACGGCCGGGCCCCCGACCCCGCGGTCCCCGCCCGCGCCTTCGCCGACCGCCACATCGGCCCCGACCCCGCGGCGCTGGCCCACATGCTCAAGACCGTCGGGTTCGGCTCCACCGCCGAGCTGATGGCCGCCGCGCTGCCCGAAGGGATCCTCACCGGCCCCGGCAGACCCGCGCCGCTCAGCGCCCTGCCCCAGGCCGCCGGGGAGTCCGAGGCGCTGGCGGAGCTGCGCGAGCTGGCCGGCCGCAACCAGGTCCTGACCTCCATGATCGGCCTGGGCTACTACGACACGGTGACCCCGCCGGTGATCCGGCGCAACATCCTGGAGAACCCGGCCTGGTACACCGCCTACACGCCCTACCAGCCCGAGATCTCCCAGGGCCGCCTTGAGGCGCTGCTGAACTTCCAGACCGTGGTGTCCGACCTCACCGGCCTGGCCGTCTCGGGCGCCTCGCTGCTGGACGAGGCCACGGCGGCCGCCGAGGCCATGACCCTGGCCCGCCGCGCCTCCCGCGGCAAGGGCAGCGCCTTCATCGTCGACTCCGACGTCTTCCCGCAGACCCTGGCGGTGCTGCGCACGCGCGCCGAGCCGCTGGGCATCGACATCGTCGTGGCCGACCTCTCCGGCGGCCTGCCCGACGCCGACGCCTTCGGCGTGCTGGTGCAGTACCCGGCCGCGAGCGGCGCGGTGCGCGACCCCCGCGCCGTCATCGCCGAGGCCCACGAGCGCGGCGCGCTGGCGGTGGTGGCCGCCGACATCCTCGCGCTGACCCTGCTGACCAGCCCCGGCGCGATGGGCGCCGACATCGCGGTGGGCTCCACCCAGCGCTTCGGCGTGCCCATGGGGTTCGGCGGCCCGCACGCCGGCTACATGTCGGTGCGCGAGGGCCTCCAGCGCCAGCTGCCCGGCCGCCTGGTGGGCGTGTCGGTCGACAGCGCCGGGCGCACCGCCTACCGGCTGGCGCTGCAGACCCGCGAGCAGCACATCCGCCGCGAGAAGGCCACCAGCAACATCTGCACCGCCCAGGTGCTGCTGGCGGTCATGGCGAGCATGTACGCCGTCTACCACGGCCCCCACGGCCTGCGCGAGATCGCCGAGCGGGTGCACGCGCGCGCCGCGCTGCTGGCCGAGCGGCTGCGCGCGGCCGGGTGCGAGGTCGTGCACGACGCGTTTTTCGACACCCTGCGGGTGCGGGTGCGCGGTGCCGCGGCCGCGGTGGTCGAGGCGGCGGCGCAGCGGGGGATCAACCTGCTGCTGGTCGACTCCGACACCGTGGGCGTCAGCTGCGACGAGACCACCACCCCCGCCCACCTCGACACGGTGGTGGCGGCCTTCACCGAGGCCGACCCCGCCGCCTCGCCGGTGCCGCGCGGCGCCGAGCCGGCACAGGCGCCGTACCTGCTGCCCGCCGGGCTGCGCCGCGAGGTCGACTACCTGGCCCACCCCGTCTTCAGCGCCCACCGCAGCGAGACCTCGCTGCTGCGCTACATGCGCCGCCTCTCCGACAAGGACCTGGCGCTGGACCGCACGATGATCCCGCTGGGCTCGTGCACGATGAAGCTGAACGCCACCGCCGAGATGGAGGCGGTGACCTGGCCGGAGTTCGCCGGACTGCACCCCTTCGCGCCGCTGGAGCAGGCCGCGGGCACCGTGCGCGTCGTGCGCGACCTGGAGCGCTGGCTGGCCGACATCACCGGCTACGACGCGGTGTCGCTGCAGCCCAACGCCGGCTCCCAGGGCGAGCTGGCCGGGCTGCTGGCCATCCGCGGCTACCACCGCTCGCGCGGCGACGAGGGCCGCGACGTCTGCCTGATCCCCAGTTCGGCGCACGGCACCAACGCCGCCAGCGCGGTCATGGCCGGCATGCGGGTCAAGGTGGTGGCCTGCGACGAGGGCGGCAACATCGACCTGGCCGACCTGCGGGCCAAGACCGCCGAGCACGCCGCCGACCTCGCCGCGATCATGGTGACCTACCCCTCCACGCACGGCGTCTACGAGGACACCATCGTCGAGGTGTGCCGCCTGGTGCACGAGGCCGGCGGGCAGGTCTACGTCGACGGCGCCAACCTCAACGCCCTGCTGGGCTGGGCCAAGCCCGGCGAGTTCGGGGCCGACGTCAGCCACCTCAACCTGCACAAGACTTTCTGCATCCCGCACGGCGGCGGCGGCCCGGGCGTGGGGCCGGTCGCGGTGCGCTCCCACCTGGCCGGGTTCCTGCCCAACCACCCCGGCCAGGCCGAGGCCGGGCCCTACACCGGGGTCGGGCCGGTCTCGGCGGCGCCGTTCGGCTCGGCGGGCATCCTGCAGATCTCCTGGGCCTACATCCGCATGATGGGCGAGGAGGGCCTGCGCGCGGCCACCGAGGCGGCCGTGCTCAGCGCCAACTACGTGGCCAAGCGGCTGGAGCCCTACTACCCGGTGCTTTACACCGGCAGCGGGGGACTGGTGGCCCACGAGTGCATCGTGGACATCCGCCCGCTGGCCAAGCGGACCGGCATCAGCAACGAGGACGTCGCCAAGCGGCTCATCGACTACGGGTTCCACGCCCCGACGATGTCGTTCCCGGTGGCCGGCACGCTGATGGTCGAGCCGACCGAGTCCGAGGACCTGGCCGAGCTGGACCGCTTCATCGACGCGATGATCGCGATCCGCGGCGAGATCGACCGGGTGGCCGACGGCGGCTACGACGCCGAGGACAACCCGCTGAAGAACGCGCCGCACACGGCCGAGGCGCTGACCGCCGACGACTGGAAGCACGCCTACACCCGCGCCGAGGCCGGCTACCCCGTGCCCGAGCTGCGCCGGGCGAAGTACTGGGCGCCGGTGGGCCGGATCGACCAGGCCTACGGCGACCGCAACCTGGTGTGCGCGTGCCCGCCGCCGGAGGCGTTCGAGGACTAGGCGCACCGCGCCTCGAACGGGCCCGCCGGCCCCCGCTCCACGCGGGCGCCGGCGGGCCGTGCGCTGCCCCGGTGGCCGATATGGTGATCTACGCCGTAAAGGCGTTCGCCGATCCGGTGTGCATCCCCTGCGCGCCCCTTCCGCGCCCGCGCCCCCGCGCCCGCCGGGGACCGATTCCGGACGCCCCGGCCCCGCCTCGTCAGCGTGTCCGCCGCGAGCCGCTAACCTCCCAGAGGAACCGCCGGTGCGGCAGGCGCCGCGCCATGCTCCCCCCGTGTGGAAAGTGGCTCTTCATGACAGCCTCGGTCGGACCCACCACCTTCGACGCCGCCGGCGACGAGCCGGAGTTCAAGAGCCTGTGCGACCAGGCCCGCGACCTCGCCGAGAACGGCCACCTCACCCGGGCGGCCCAGGTCTACGAGCAGGTCGTGGAGGGCGGCTCGCGGCGCTACCTGCCGATGGCCGCCATGGGCCTGGCCGTGGTCCGCCACGACATGGGCGAGGTCGCCGCCGCGCGGGCCGCCGCCCGCCAGGCCATCGACACCGGCCACCCCGAGTACGCGCCGCGCGCGGCCTACCACCTGGCCCTGTCCTATGAGCAGGAGGGCGCCGCCGAGCAGGCCGCCGCGGCCTGGCGCGCGGTGCTGGACTCCGGGCACAGCCGGTACGCGCCCGCCGCCCACCACGGCCTCGCCAAGCTGGCCGAGGACCGCGGCGACACCGCCGCCGCCGAGGACCACTGGCGCCAGGCGCTGGACGGCGCCGCGCCCGACATCGCGGCCGAGGCCGCGCACGACTACGCCGCCCGGCTGCTGGCGCGCGGGCGGGCCGACGAGGCCGCCGAGGTCATCCGGCGCGGGCTGGAGTTGCGCGAGGACCCGGGACTGCGGCTGCTGCTGGGCGCGGTCCACGTCGAGCACGCCATCAGCGCGTTCGGCGCCGTGGTCGCCGAGGCCGAGACCGACCCCGAGGGCGGCGGCGCGCGCGTGGCGCCCGAGGTCGCCGGCGGCGCGGTGGAGCTGCTGGCCCGGCTGCTGGCGGTGCGCGGCGACACCGTGTCGGCCGAAGGGGTGTGGGACAGCGGCCTGCGCCACCGCGACCCCGCCACCGCCGCCGAGGTCCGCGCCCGGCTGCGCCGGGGGTTCCTGGCGCCCGAACCGGGCCCCGCCGACGCCGAGGACGGCCGGGGCGCCGACGAGCCCGAGGCGTGGTGGGAGCCCTACGTCGAGGCGGCGGTGGCCCAGGGCAGCGCGCCGATGCTGACCGGCGAGCTGTTCGTCGCCCTGAACCAGATGTACACCCACCTCGCCCTGCCGCTGGCCCAGGGCGAGAGCCGCGCGGGCGAGCTGCTCCGGGCACTGGAGGACGCGGTGCGCACGCCCAGCGAGTACGTGTGGGGCCGCGCGCTCCACGACGACTTCCGCGAGCGCCTGCGGCTGGCGGCGGGCACCGGCGCCGACGTGCTGCCGGAGGGCTGGCCCGACCAGGGGTGAGGCGGCCGCCGCCGGGCGGCCGCGCGAACGGGGGCGGAGCCGGCGGCGGCCCGCTCCGGCGCGGTGAGGGGAAGCGGAGGAGCGCACGGGTGGAGATCGAGACGCCGCGAGGGCCGGCACGGGTGGAGCTGGACGCGCCCGGCCCGGGGAAGCCCCGGTACCTCCTGGCCATCACGCACGGCGCGGGCGGAGGAGTGGACGCCCCCGACATCGCCGCGGTGTCGGCGGCGGCCGCGGCCGAGGGCGCCGCCGTCGCCCGTATCACCCAGCCCTACCGGGTGGCGGGGCGGCGCATGCCGGGGTCGGCGACCGGACCCCAGGACGAGGCGTGGCGGTCGGTGGTGGAGCAGGTGCGCGCCTGGCCGGAACTGGCCGGGGCCCCGCTGGTGCTGGCGGGGCGGAGCAACGGCGCCCGGGTGGCCTGCCGCACCGCCGCCGCACTGGAGGCGGCGGCCGTGGTCGCGCTGGCGTTCCCGCTGCACCCGCCGGGCCGGCCGGAGCGCTCGCGGGCCGGGGAGCTGCGCGGGGCCGGGGTGCCCACCCTGGTGGTCAACGGCGACCGCGACCCCTTCGGCGTGCCCGATCCCGCTGACGCCACCACGCTGGTGGTGCGCCAGGGCGAGCGCCACGACCTGGCCAAGGACGTGGAGTCCCTGGCCGCGGTGGTGGTGGAGTGGCTGGCCAGGCACGTCGGCTGACGCGCGCGGCGGCGCGAGCGCCGGCCCGTGCCGCCCACCCCGAGAGGGCGGGCGGTCGGGGCGCGGTGCCCGGGCGCGCTCCCGTGGCGCCCGTGAGGAGGCCGCCGCGCCGGGTCGGCGGCGGCCGCGCCGACCGGAGGGGTCGGGGTGCGGCCGAAGGAGCCCGGCGGTCAGGCCGCCGCGCGCACGTCGGTGGGGCGGCGCGGCGCGATGACGCCGCCGTTGGGGAGCAGTTCGCCGGTGTCGTCGAAGACCACGACCCCGTTGCAGAGGAGGCTCCATCCCTGCTCGGGGTGGCTGGCGACGACGCGCGCCGCCTCGCGGTCGAGAGCGGTGAACGACGGGCAGGTGGGCTGGTGTCGGCACATGGCGCGTCTCCGATGGTCGTCTCGTACCCGTGCGGGGGGCGGCCCGACGCCGCGGGCCCGCCGCCGCACGCGGCCCCGCGGCCCCGTATCGCCGCGCAGCCTGGTGGTGCGGGTCACAGTACATTCGGTTTCGCTGGTATTCGACGCAGGAGCACAGCGTGTCGGTGCGCTACGGAGCGGGATTGGCCGACTGCGGCCAGGCACCCAACCGGCGGCGCGGCGCGGGGATCACACCGGGGATGCGGGGGTGCCCGCGGATCAGGCCGCGGCCAGGCGCTCCCGGCACCGCCGGTCGGCCTGGCGCACGGGCTCGGGCAGCCGGTAGCGCGGGGCCAGCCGCAGCACCAGTTCGGTGGCGGAGGCCAGGTCCACCCGGTGCCCGACGGAGACGTAGACGGGCTTGACGCCGTCGCGGGTGCGCAGGCAGCGGCCCACCACCTCGCCGCCGTCGACGAGTTCGCTCCAGGACCCCCGCGCGGCCGCGGGGGGCTCGGCCCGCCCGATGAAGGGCGTCTTGCCCACCCCCAGGACCGGGCGGTCGAGGGCGAGACCGATGTGGCAGGCCAGGCCGAAGCGGCGGGGGTGGGCCAGGCCGAAGCCGTCGCACACCCACACGTCGGGCTCGGCCCGCAGCCCCGCGACCGCCTCCAGCAGGGCGGGCGCCTCGCGGAAGGCGAACAGGCCGGGCACGTAGGGGAAGCGCGGGCGGGAGACGGCGGTGGCGGTCTCCACGACCGTCCAGTCGGGGGCGGCGAGGACGACGGCGGCGGCCGCGAGGCGGTCGTCGCCGGGGCTGTAGGCGACGTCGAGCCCGGCCACCAGTGAGACGCCCGCGAGGTCCAGCGGCTCCTGGCGCACCAGGGGAGCCCAGCGCTCCTGAAGCGCCTCGGCGGCCTCGGCGGTGGCGGGCGGGTCGCCGAACAGCGTGTCGGCGCGTTCGTCGGCCCCGGCGGGGGCACCGCTGTCGGGCGTGCGCATGCGGGAAAGCCTAGAGCCTGGAGCGTTGCGCGGCATCTCGGCAACCGGCACGTGCGGCGCGGCGGGAGCCAAAGCGGCCGAGCCGGCCCCCGCCGCGCCGCACGCGAGACCGGGCCGAGCGCCGCGAGCGGGAGGGCGGGGTGGTGCTCGGCCGCGGCCGCACACCCGCGCGGCCCCGGCGGGCGGACGCACCGCCGGCTGCCCGGCACGGGATCGACCCGGCGCGGAACCCGCGCTCGGTGGCCGGCCTGGTGCCGCGGCCCTGCGGTCGGGGGCGGGTGGCGGCGGGCGGCCGGTCCGCTGCCGCCGGCGTTGACGCCACGGGTGCGGGCGCGGTCTCGCCGGACGCCGACCGCGCCGCTCGCCGGTGCACGCCTCCGGCGAGCGGCGCGGTGCGCGCGGCCGGGTCCGGTGCCGCACTCCCGGCGGGCGATGCCCGGGCCCGTCCCCAGACGCTGGCGGTGCGGGTGCGGGGGTGCGGGCGCGGCCGTCGGGCCGACGGGCGGCGGCGGACGCGGTTTCGCCGGTGCGCGCCTCCGGGATCGATCCTTCCTTCACACGGGCCCCGGTGCCTGCGGCGCCCCGGCGCCCCGTGGCCGCGTCCGGCCGCGGCGGCCGGGGTTCGCGGCCGCAGGGGCGCCGTGCGCGAAGCTGCCAGCTGGGGCGATGCCGGAGACGCGCTGGCAGGGGCTTGGGGAAAGCCCGGCAACGGGAGGCGGCGGGTGTCTAGGATGAGGCGCGTGGATCCGGGCGTGGGCCCGGGTCCGGCTGTGCCACAGGCATTCCCCGTGCCCCGGTGGGGGCGCAAGGAGCAGCGTTGCGCATCGGTCTATTCGTCGCCTGCCTCACCGACACCCTCTTCCCCGGCACCGCGCGGGCCACGGTGCGCGTCCTGGAGAGACTCGGCTACGAGGTCGTGTTCCCGCGCGAGCAGACCTGCTGCGGGCAGGCGCACCACACCTCCGGCTACCGGCGCGAGGCCGCGGCCCTGGCCGCGCGGTTCGCCTCGGTGTTCGCCCGGTGCGACCTCGTGGTGACCCCTTCGGCCTCCTGCGCCGCCATGGTGCGCACCGGCTACCCGCGCCTGGCCGAGCGCGAGCGCCGCGCCGAGGAGGTGCCGCGGGTGCTGGAGCTGACCGAGTTCCTGGTCGACGTCGCCGGTGTCACCGACGTCGGCGCCACCTTCCCGCACCGCGTCACCTACCACCCCACCTGCCAGTCGCTGCGCGCCCTGAAGGTCGGCGACCGCCCGCTGCGGCTGCTGCGGGCGGTGCGCGGACTGGAGTTGGCCGAACTCCCCGCCGCCGAGGAGTGCTGCGGGTTCGGCGGCACGTTCGCCTGGAAGAACGCCGACACCTCGGTGGCCATCGTCGCCGACAAGGTGCGCCACATCGGCGAGACCGGCGCCGAGGTGGTGTGCGCCGTGGACGACGCCTGCCTGACCCAGATCAGCGGGGCCATGTCGCGGCTGCGCGGCGGGGTGCGCACCCTGCACCTGGCCGAGATCCTGGCCGCCGACACCGGCGAGGTGCCCCGGTGAGCCCCGCGCCCCCACCCGGCGCGGGCCCGGCACCCGGGGCGGGTGGCGCCGGGCCGGCCTACCCGTGGGGGCACCTGCTGGGCCGCGGGCAGGGCCCGCGCGCCGCGGGCGAGCCGCGGTTCGCCGACACCGCGCGCACGAGCCTGGGGCACAGCGCCGCGCGCACCTCGCGTGCCACGGCGGCGGCCGAGCTGCGGGCCGACCGCGACACCGGGCGCCGCGCCGAGCCCGACTGGGCGGGTCTGCGCCGCGCGGCCACGGCCGTGCGGGAGCGGGCGCTGGCCGACCTGGAGCGCCACCTCACCGAGTTCGAGAAGCGCGCCGAGGCGGCGGGCGCGCGCGTGCACTGGGCGCGCGACGCGGCCGAGGCGGGCCGGATCGTGGCGGGCGTCGCCGCGCGCGCCGGCACCCGCGAGGCCGTGCGGTCCTCCTCGGCGACCGCCGGCGAGCTGCGGCTGGACGCCCACCTGCTGCGCGCCGGGATCACCGTCCACGAGACCGCCGTGGCCGACCTCATCGCGGGGCTGGCCCACGAACCGCCCCACTTTGAGTCGCGCACGGTGCGCCGCCACGACCGGGCCGGCGCGCGGGCGGTGCTGGCGCGGCGGCTGCCGGGCGCGCCCACCGACCTGCGCGCCGACCCGGGGGCGCTGGTGGCGGTGGCGCGCGAGTACCTGCGCGAGACCCTGCTGGAGGCGGGCACCGCCATCACCGGCGCCAACGCCCTGGTCGCCGAGACCGGCAGCGTGGTCGCGATGGAGACCGAGGGCAATGTGCGCATGGGCGCGGCCGTGCCGCGCACGCTCATCACGGTGGCCGGAATCGACAAGGTGGTCCCGGCCTGGGCCGACATCGCGGTCCTGGCGCGGGTGTGGGCGCGCTCGGCCACGGGCGCGGCGCAGGCGCCGGTGGTCTCCACCTGGACGGGACCGGTCGAGGGCGACGGCCCCGACGAGGTGCACGTGGTGCTGGTCGACGCCGGACGCAGCGCCACCCTGGGCGACCCGGTGGGCCGCCAGGCGCTGCGGTGCATCCAGTGCACGGCGTGCCTGGACGTCTGCCCGGTGTTCGAGCGCACGGGTGCGGCGCCCTACGGGTCGGTGCACGCCGGGCCGATCGGGGCGGCGCTGACCCCGCAGCTGCGGGGGACCGCCTCGGCCCGCGAGGCGTCGCTGCCGTTCGCCTCGACGCTGTGCGGTGCCTGCACCGAGGTGTGCCCGGTGGGGGTGGACATCCCCGAGATCCTGCTGGAGCTGCGCGCGCGGGTGGTCGACGAGCGCCGCGCCAACGCGGTGCCCACTCCCGAGGCGCTCGCGGCGCAGAGCGCCGAGTGGGTGATGGCCGAGGAGCGGCGGTTCGCGCGGGCGCAGCGGGCGGGGTCGCGCTGGGCGCGGCTGCTGGCGCGCTCGGGGCGGCTGCGCCGGCTGCCGGGGCTGCTGGGTCGCTGGACCGAGGCCCGCGACTTCCCGGTGCCCCCGGGCGAGTCCTTCCGCGCGTGGTGGGCCCGCCGCCGGCGTGCGCTCCTGCTGGGGGCGGCGATCCGCCCGCGCGGGGCCGCCCGTGGCCCCGGTCCGGGCGTGTCGGCCGGCCCGGGGCCGGGGGAGCGGCGCAGGGACTCCCACACGCGCCCCGAAAGCGGGCCGGAGTGAGGGGCGGCGGCCTCGCCGCGCGGCCCGGCATCGGCATCCGCCGCCGGGGCGTTCGGACGTCGGAGGGGCGGACGGGGGGCGTGGGCCGGGTGCGCGGCGGGCCGGGGGACCGGCGGCCGTGGGTGAGAGCGAGGCGGTGTGATGGCTGACGGGCGCGATGCCGCGCGGGCGCAGATCCTGGCCCGGGTGCGCCGGGCGGCCGCCGCCACCGGTTCGGCCGAGGCGGCGCCCGGCGGTGCGGGGCGGGTGTGGTCGGCGGCGGGCACGGAGGGCGCGGATGCCGTCGCCCTGTTCACCGACCGCCTGGCCCGGCACGGGATCGGTGTGCAGCACGTGACCGACCTGGACGACCTGCCGAGGGTGATCGCCTCCTCGCTGTGGGGCTACGGGGTCCGCCGGGTGGTGGTGCCGCGCGACCTGTCGTCCATCTGGCTGTCGGACCTGGACGGCGTGTGGGCCATGCGCGACGACCCGCCGCACGCGCCGCTGTCGGCGCGGGCGATCGAGAGCGCCGGCGCCGCAGTCACGCGCTGCGCGCTCGCGGTGGCCGACACGGGCACCCTGGTCCTGGACGGCGGTATCGGACAGGGCCGCCGCGCGCTGTCCCTGCTGCCCGCCCACCACCTGTGCGTGGTGGAGTCGGGCCAGATCGTGGACACGATGGCCACCGCCCTGGCCGAACTCGACCCGGCGCGCCCCACGACCTGGCTGACCGGCCTGACCTCCACCACGGCGATCGACGGCGTCCCGGTGGGCGGTGTGCACGGTCCCCAGCGCCTGGACGTGGTCATCGTCGGCTGAGCCGGTCGCGGCGGCGGTCCGCGGCGGTCCTCGGTCAGCCGAGTCGGCGGCGGCCGGCACGTGTGGGAGATTCCCGTGCGCCGCACCCGGCCGCCGGTGGCCCGCCGGGCCGGGGAGTGCTGCGAGCGCATGCCGCGGCGCCCCCAACGCCGCCGACACCCCCGTCGGGAGGCGTCTGACGCGCGCCCGCCCGCGCGAACCGCCGGGGGCGGGGCGGCCCGGCACCACGGCGGGGGTGGCGGTGGCGCAGCGGCCGTGCCCGCGGCCGCGTGCTCGTGCGGGGCCGGCCGGCGGGCTCAGGTGAGGTCGAGGCCCCCGTCGACCGACAGCACCTGCCCGGTGACCCAGGTGGCGCCCGGGTCGGCGAGCCGCACGATCCACGCGGCGACCTCCTCGGGCTCCCCTCGGCGGCCCAGCGGAATCCGCGCGGCCTCGGCCTCCTTGATCCGCCGCACGGTGTCCTCGGGCAGCCCGGCCGCCGACAGCGCCTCGCTCTCGGTGGGCCCGGGGGCCACGGCGTTGACGCGCACGCCCTCCGGTGCGAGTTCGGCCGCCCAGGAGCGGGTCAACTGCTCGACGGCGGCCTTGGAGGCGGCGTAGTGGGCGGCGCCGGGCAGCGGCCGGTGGCCGTAGGTGCTGGAGACGTTGACGATCGTGCCCCGCTGCCGGCGCAGGTGCGCGAGCGCGGCGGCGGCGAGCAGGCTGGGGGCGGTGACGTTGAGCGCGAAGAGGTCGGCGACGCGTGCGGGGTCGGTTTCGGCGAGCGGCATCATCGCGGTGGCGCCCGCGTTGTTGACCAGGACGTCGAGGCGGCCCCAGCGCCGCACGGCGGCCTCGACCACCTCGGCGGGGGCCTTCTGGGCGCGCAGGTCGGCGGCGTGGACGGCGATGGCGGGGTGCTGGGCGGCGGTCGCGGCCAGCGCGTCGCGGCGGCGGCCCACGACCAGGACGCGGGCTCCGGCGCGGGCCATGGCGGTCGCGGTGGCGCGGCCGATGCCCGAGCCTGCCCCGGTGACGATCGCGACGCGGTCGCTCAGCAGGTCGCCGCGGTCGTGCGGTGCGGTCAACTCGACTCCCGGTTCCTCGTTCGACTTGTTCGACGTTCGACGAACGTCGAACAAGTTAGCATGGGGCCATGAGAAGCGCGCACCACCCGGCCACCGGGGACCTGTCGCTGCCCGAGGTGATGGCGGCGCTGAGCGATCCGCTGCGCATCGGGCTGCTGCGGGTCCTGGCCGACGGCGGCGAGCGCGGCTGGGGCGAACTGCGGGCCCCGGTGGCCAAGTCCACGCTCAGCCACCACCTGCGCGTCCTGCGCGACGCGGGCGTCACCCGCACCCGCCAGGAGGGCACGCGC
The DNA here is from genome assembly GCF_013410565.1 of Streptomonospora nanhaiensis. Taxonomy (NCBI): domain Bacteria; kingdom Bacillati; phylum Actinomycetota; class Actinomycetes; order Streptosporangiales; family Nocardiopsidaceae; genus Streptomonospora; species Streptomonospora nanhaiensis. The sequence continues at coordinate 955,618 of NZ_JACCFO010000001.1, read as the reverse complement.
TGCTTCGTCACGCTGCGCCGCGACGACCTGGAGTCCCGCTTCCCCGGCCTGGTCGCCGCCGTCCTCGCGGCGGCCGAGGCAGACGGGGTCGGCGGGGGAGTGCGCCTGGCCTCCGACGCCGCCTGAACCGCGCCGCCCGCGCTCAGGGCGGGACCGGGCCGCTGCGCCGGAGCAGGAGTTCGGCCCGGACCACCTCCAGCAGGCGGCCCGTCCAGTTGCGGCCCGCGCCGCCGGGGGCGTCCCGCCAGAACGGGGACTCGGCGGCGCCGGTGTAGCTGATGGGCGCCTCACCCGTCGACACCAGCACCTCGGCGAGCGCGGGGTGCTGGGTGAACTTGGCGCGCAGCAGGGCCGCCATCACGGCCAGGCGCAGGCGCGGCCAGTCGGCGCGCCGCCGCGCCCGGCCGCCGCGTTCCCGGGCCTCCCGCGCCGAGGGCGCCTGCCGGATCCGGGTCCGGTCGGCCGCCTCGGCCGCGGACAGCGCCCAGTAGGCGTGCTCGACCGAGGGGTAGACCTCGCCCTCCACCTCGATCGGCGCGGGGTAGTCGTTGCGCAGCGCGAACGTGCCGGGCCGCTCCGGCAGGCCGCGGGGGAAGACCGTCTCGTGCAGGACGATCGCGGGGGGCGGCGGCCGCTCCGGGTCGTCGGCGTGTAGGACGGCCCGCCGCCGGCGTTCGCGTGCCAGCGCGTCCTCCGTCCGCGCGAAGTAGGCCCGCGCGCTTGCGCGCAGCTCCTCGGTCACCAGCGGCCCGTCGCCGTCCAGCACCGTGCCCGGGTCGGCGGCGAGGATTTGCAGGGGCCGGTCCAGGGCGTCCATGTCGCCCAGCACGTACACGCGCCGGTGGGGCGGTACGGCGAGGTAGGCGGCGCGCACCGCGCGCCGGTTCGCCTCGGAGGGGTCGCGCAGGTAGCCGCGGACCGCCGCCCAGCAGCGGTCGGCGGCGGTCGGACGGCCGGCGAGCTCCGCCACCTGGTCGGCCGCGTCCAGCAGGAGGCCCTCGGGGGTGAGCGGTTCGGGGGCGCGCGAGCGCCATCCCCGCTCGCCGGCGGGCGCGGTGGCGGCGGGGTCGGCCACGGCGATGTGCCCGGACTCCAGCAGCCGGCGGAGTCCGTTGAGGTCGGTGGAGGTGCTGCCGCAGCGGACGGCGCCGTCCGCGAAGACCACCAGGTCCTCCACGAAGTAGGAGCCGCCCGCCGCCCGCCGCCACACGTGGCACCACGCGCCGTCGATCCGCTCCCCGTCCACCAGGCGGTAGGTGGGGCTCCGCCACATCATGGGCGCAGGCTACCGGGCAGCGCCGGATTGCGCCCCGGTCGGGGCGGGCACCGGCCTTCCGGTCGCGGTCCACCCCGGCAGGGGTATTGCGCCGGTCACCGAGCGCTGTTATGCATGAGTCATGCATGATGTAGACCGAACCGCGAACCTTCTCGGCGCCACGGCGCTCGCCGTCACCGACATGGCGCTGGCCGGGGCCACCGGCGCGGCCGGGGTGAGCGCGAGCGGCGCGGCGGCCCTGGTGGTGCTCTCCGCCGCACCCGGGATCAGCGTCACCGAACTGGGGCGGCGCGTGGGGCTGTCGCAGCCCGCCACCGCGCGGATGGTCGACGCGCTGGAACGCCGAGGGCTGGTGGAGCGTCGCCCGGGGGTCGGGCGGCTGGTGGCGGTGGCGCCCACGGCGGCCGGGGAGCAGGCGGCGCGCGGGCTTCTGGCCGCGCGCGGCCGGCCGCTGGCCGACGTGGTGTCGGTCCTCGACACCGACGAGCGGGCGGTCCTGGCCGGACTGCTCGCCAAGCTCCTGCGGCGGCTCTACGGCGATGTCGGCGACCCCGACCTGCTGTGCCGGCTGTGCGACCGCGCCGCGTGCGTGCGCGACGCCACGTGCCCGGTCGGCCAGGCCGACCGCGAGGCCCGCGCGGCCACCGCCGGCGACGACGCCGCGCCGCGCGGGGCGGGCGGCGGAGCGGGGGCCGCACCGTGACGGCCCGCCGCGCCTCCGCGCCGTCGCGTGCACCCCTCCCGCGTGCCGGGCCGCGCCGCCCGGGGCCCGCCGGGCGCCACCGGGCCCGGGCGGGCCGCCCCCGCGGCGGCCGGGCGGGTGCCGACTTCGGGGGCGGGCGCTGATGGGCACGGTCCTCGCGCTGGCCTCGGCCTGCTGCTACGGCGTCGTCGACTTCGGCGGCGGACTCCTGGCGCGCCGGGCGCACTTCGCCGCCGTCGCCCTGCTGGGGCAGGTGGGCGGCCTGCTCGTCGCGGCGGCCGCCGCGACGCTGGCGCTCGGCGGCGCTCCCGGCCTGGCCGACCTCGCCTGGGGCGCCCTGTCCGGGGTGGGCACCGGCGTGGGCATGGTCTTCCTGTTCCGGGGCCTCACCCACGGGGCGATGGCCGTCGTGGTGCCGGTCTCGGCCGTGAGCGGCGTGGCGCTGCCCGTGCTGGTGGGGGTGCTGCTCCTGGGCGACCGCCCCGCCGCGCCGGCCTGGATCGGGATCGCCCTCGCGGTACCCGCGCTGTGGCTGGTGGCGCGCCCCACGGGTGCCGGGGGCGGCGCGGCGGGCTGCGCGCCGGCCACAGCCGTGGACGCGCTCGTGGCCGGGGTCGGGGTCGGGGTCGGGGTCGCCGTGCAGTACGTGGCCCTCGCCCAGGCCGGGCCGGACGCCGGGATCTGGCCGGTGGCGGCCGGGCGGGTGACCGCCGTGCTCACCGTGCTGCCCCTGGTGCTGCCCGACGTGTCGCGGCTGCGCATGGGCGCGCGTGACGCGCTCGCTGCGGGCGCCCTGGGCATGGTCGCCGCGGCGGCGCTGGTCTGCTACCTGCTGGCGGCCCACCAGCGGCTCATGGTCGCGGTGGTGCTGGCGTCGTTCTACCCCGCGATCCCCGTACTCCTGGGCGTCGCCGTGCTGCGCGAACGCGTCGCGCCCCCGCAGGTCGCCGGGCTTGTGGGCGCCGCCGCCGCGGTGGGCCTGCTGACCGCCGGCTGAACGGCCGCGCGGCCCCGGCCCAAGGACCGACCCGGAGGCCGCGCCCCTTCGGCGGGGCGGGGCCGTGGCAGGGGCGCCGCGGAATCCGGCCCTAGACGGCGCCGCGGCTGCGGCGGGCGGCGGGGCGGCCCCGGCGGCCCGCTCCGGCCAGCCCGCCGCGCTGGAAGGCGCGGACGAGTTCGCCGCCCAGGTTGACCCCCGCGCCCAGGGCCAGGCCGATGGCGACGGCCTCCGACAGGCTCAGCAGCCCTTCCACCGGCTGGTTGAGCGTGATCTCCAGCAGGCCCCGGTAGAGCACGCTGCCCGGCAGCAGCGGGGCGATCGCGGGGATGACGTAGGGCAGCACCGGCCGGTGCGTGCGCCGGGCCAGGGCGTGGCCGACCACGCCCACCGCCACCGCGCCCGCCACGGTGCCCAGGATCGGCGGCGCGTCCAGGAAGGCGCGCACCCCGGCGTAGATCACCCAGATCATCACGCCCATGACGCCGATCCAGGGCAGCATGCGCGGGGGCACCGTCAGCGAGACCGCGAACGCCATCGCGATCCCGGCGGCGCCGATCAGCACCGGCAGTGCCACCGACGCGTCGGCGCCCGGCAGGTCCTCCAGGTTCACGTTGACGCCCAGCCGCACGGCGGTGTAGGCGACCGCGCCCACGCCGGAGATGATCGCGCCCAGGGTGAAGAAGACCTCCAGCAGCCGCGCCGAGGAGGAGACGTAGCTGCCGCTGATGGCCTCCTGGAGGCTGGAGACCAGCGGACGGCCCGGCAGCAGGGCCATGATGTTGCCGGTGATGACCGCGCCCGCCTGGAGGTTGAGGTCCATCCGGTCGCTGGCCCACAGCAGCGCCACCCCGATGCACGACGCCACCACGGTGGCGGCCGTCATCTGGTAGAACTCCGCGACGCCGCGCCGCGCCAGAAACGCCGACGCGCGGTCGCCCAGCACCGTGGCCAGGAACGCCGCCGCCGCCACCAGCAGTTGGCCGCCGACCATGAGACTGGCACTGGAGGCGATCAGCCCGAAACCGGTGACGATCAGCCAGTTGGGGTAGGGCGGGCGGGCGCGCTTGATGGCCCGCAGCCGGGCGATGGCGCCCTCCAGTTCCACCGCGCCCAGCGCCGCGTCCTGCACCAGCGTGTGCAGCTCGTTGACACGGAAGTAGTCCAGCGTGCGGCGGCGCACCACCCGCTCGCCGGTGATCGGGGGCTGGTCGCCGCCGGGGTGGGTCGACAGGGTGATGGCGGTGAAGGTCACCGACACCTCGGCGCGCGGCAGTTCGAAGGCCACCGACAGGCTCAGCATCGACTCGCTGACCACCTCGGTGCTCTCGCCGCTGGCCAGCAGCAGCTCACCGACCCGCAGCACGAGGTCCAGGGCGCGCGGATCGGGAAGCTCCACCGCCTCGTCGAAGAGGTCGGCGTGCATCTCCGATTCGCGCGCCGCCCTCCAGTCCCGCAGTCGGCTCAGCAGGTTGGCGTCGTTCAGCGGTGCGGGTCGCGGGTCGTGGGCCATGGCCTGGCTTGGCCACCTCCTCCGTGGTGTGCGCGGTCGGCGGGTGCGGCGGGGTGCGAAGCCGCGGCGGTTCGGGGCGCGGCCACGCGTGAGACGCCCCGGTCGCGGCACCGGTTGGCGGTGGCTTGCCCCCTCCGCCGGTGAGGTCTGTCACCGGTCATCGTCGCAGGCCCGCCGCTGATTCCGGCGCAGCGCGGCGGCCCGAGTGGCGCCGGTGGCGGCGGCCGGAGCTGCGGCGGCCCTGGCCGACACCGCTGACCACGACGCCGGTCCCCGACCGCCGAGCGTAGCCGGTCGGTCGCGGACGCGGCCGACGCGGGGCCGCGCGGCGGCCGTAGTCGGGCCGGGCGCAGCGCGGCGGCGCGGACAGGGGGCGCGCGGCGGACGCGGCGGCCCGAGAGCGGGCGGCCGGGCCGCCCGGCCCAGGCGTGCGGCCGCCCGACCGGCGGTGCGGAGCGGTCGGCGCCAGGCCGGACCGGGCGATCCCCTCGCCTGGCGGCCGCCCGCGCCGGCCGCCGCGCCGCCGTGGACGGTCGGGAGGGCGCGGCCGGGTCGGCGGCCGCCGGCACCGGGGCCCGCCGGGCTACTCGGCGGCGATCGCGCGCAGGATGTCCAGGCGCGACGCGCGCCAGGCGGGCCACAGGGCCGCCAGGACGCCGATCACCACCGCCACCCCCAGCAGGCCCACGAGTTGGCCCGCGGGCACGTCCAGCACGGTCACCCCGCGTTCGGCCAGGACCTGCTGCAGCGCCCAGGCGAACACCAGGCCCAGAACCACCCCCACCACCGCGCCCAGCAGCGCGATCACCACCGCCTCCAGCCGGATCATGCGCCGCAGCTGCACCCGCGACAGGCCCACCGCCCGCAGCAGGCCGATCTCGCGCACCCGTTCGGCCGTGGCCAGCGCCAGGGTGTTGATGATGCCCAGCCCGGCGATCACGATCGACAGCAGCAGCATGGCGTAGATGGTGTTGGTGAGCAGGGCCAGGTTCTCGCGGTTGCGCTCCTTGAGTTCGCCGCGGTCCATCACCTCCAGCGCGGGGTGGTCCGCCAGCGCGGTGTCGACGGCCCCGCGCACCCGCGGGGAGGCGTGGTCGGCGGTCAGGTAGACGCTGAGGGTGAGGTCCTGCGGGAAGTGGGCTCGGTAGGCGGCGGGGGAGACCAGGTAGTCGGAGCGCATGGCCTGGGAGGCGGAGTAGACGCCCTGGAGTTCGAGGTCGGCCTCGCCGCCGTCGGGGAACACGAACGAGACCTCGCGGCCCACCCGCCAGCCCCGGCGGTCGGCGACGCTCTCGGCCACCATGAACCCTTCGCCGTCGAACTGCGCCGCGCCCCGCACGACCTCCATGCCGACCGTGCGCTCCAGCCCGGCGGGGGCGGCCGAGACCGTGAACGCGAGTTCGCCGTCGACCTGGGCCTGGCCAATGCGCATCGGTACCACGGTGTCCACCCCGTCCACCTCGCGCAGGCGGTCCAGGGCGTCGGCGGAGACGGTCTCGGTGGGGCCGTCGGTCGTCACGATGTAGTCGGCGCCCAGCGCCCGGTCGATCTCGACGTCGACCGACCGCGAGGCCGACGCGCTCAGCGTGGCGATCGCGGCGACCAGGCCCAGCCCGATCATCAGCGCCGTGGCCGTGGCGGCCGTGCGGCGGGGGCTGCGGACGGCGTTGTCGCGGCCCAGGCGGCCGGCGACGCGGAACACGGCCGGGAAGGGCGCCGCCATCAGCGCGATCAGGGGGCGGCTGACGTGCGGCATCAGCAGCGCCACCGCCAGGAAGCCCACCCCGGCGCCGAACCCGACCAGCCACGGCGCGGCCTCGGCCGAGGGGGCGCGCACCCCCGCCCACAGCAGCGCCGCGCCGCCCGGCAGCGCCAGTAGCCCGGCGGCCGCGCGCCCCCACCCGGTGGAGGGCGCCACGGCGCTGCCGGCGTCGTCGCGCATGGCCGCCACCGGCGGGACGCGGGTGCCGCGCCGGATCGGCACGTAGGCCGCCAGCACGGTGACACCGGTGCCCACCAGGAACGCCGCCGCGACGGTGAGGGGGGTGACGCGCAGCCCGGTGTCGGGCAGGTCGATGCCCAGCGCCTCGACCGCGGCCAGCATCGACCAGGCCAGTCCGACACCCGCGGCCAGCCCCAGGCCCGAGCCCACCAGCCCCACGCCCAGCGCCTCGCCGGTGATCGCGCCGCGCACCTGCTCCTGGCCGGCGCCGATAGCCCGCAGCAGCGCGAGTTCGCGCCCGCGCTGGGCCACCAGCATGGCGAAGGTGTTGAAGATCAGGAACGAGCCCACGAACAGCCCGATCCCGGCGAAGGTGAGCAGGAACACCCCGAAGTAGTCGAGGGCCTCGCGCATGGGGCCCAGCTGCTCGTCGCGGACGATGTCCATGGGCAGCGACTCCATCCCCGGCTCCAGCAGCGGCGCCGCGGCGTCGGCGATCTGCCACTGCGACTTGCCCGGCACGCCGTCGAGGTAGTAGGCGTTGACCCGGTCGGGATCGCCCAGCAGCAGCCGCTGCGCGGTGGGCAGGTCGAACGCGGCGACGGTGGAGCCCGCCGTGCTGCCCAGCTGCCCCGACCGGAACACGCCCACCAAAATCATGTCGCGGTCTTCGCCGCCGGCGCGCACCGTGACGGAGTCGCCCACGGAGAGCCCGGCCGCCCGCGCGCTGCCCTGGTCCAGGACGAACTCGCCGCCGCCCCGGGGGCCGCGCCCGGCCACGATCCCGCTGCCCGAGCCGGGGCGGTCGTGCCAGGTGGTGCCGATCTGCGGCGGGCCCTGGCCGCCGATCTCCTCGCCGTCGGGCCCGAGCACGGCGGCGGTGCCCTCGGCCATGGGATAGACCGCCTGGATCTCCTCGACCTCCGCGAGGTCGCCGGCGAGGTCGTCGGGCAGCAGTGTGGCGGTGCCGGCCTCGCCCCCGGCGGCGAAGCCCTGCGCGAACTCCTGCTGCGGGCGCACCACGGCCGCGATGTCGGCGTCCATGCCCTCAAACATGCGGGTGAAGGCGCGGTCCATGGTGTCGGTGAGGATCAGCGTGCCCGACACGAACGCCACACCCAGCACGACCGAGAAGCCGGTCAGCAGGAACCGCAGCCGGTGCGCGGCCAGGCCGCGCAGCGTGAGCCGCAGCATGATCACGGCCGCCCACCCCCCGGGCCGCCGGGGCCGGCGGTGTCCTCGCCCGGATCCAGGTGCTTCATGCGCTCCAGCACGCTGTTCTGGTCGGGGTGGGCGAGCTGGCCGGCCACCCGGCCGTCGGAGAGGAAGACGACGAGGTCGGCGTAGGCCGCCGCCGCAGGGTCGTGGGTGACCATGACGACGCTCTGGCCGGTGCGCCGCGCGGAGTCGCGCAGCAGGCCCAGCACCTCGCGCCCGGAGCGGGAGTCGAGGTTGCCGGTGGGCTCGTCGGCGAAGACGACGTCGGGCCGCGCCGCCAGCGCCCGCGCGCACGCCACCCGCTGCTGCTGGCCGCCCGACAGCTCCGAGGGGCGGTGGCGCAGGCGGTCGCGCAGGCCGACGGAGTCGATGAGTTCGTCCAGCCAGGCGCGGTCGAGGCGCCGCCCGGCGATGTCGGCGGGCAGGGTGATGTTCTCCAGGGCCGTGAGCGTGGGCACCAGGTTGAACGCCTGGAAGACGAACCCCACCCGGTCGCGCCGCAGGCGGGTCAGGGCGCGCTCGTTGAGCCGGGTGAGGTCGGTGCCGCCCAGCACGACCCGGCCCGAGGTGACGCGGTCGAGCCCGGCCAGGCAGTGCATGAGCGTGGACTTTCCCGATCCCGAAGGGCCCATGATCGCGGTGAACCTGCCCTTGGGCACGCCCAGGGTGATGGCGTCCAGAGCCGCGACGCGGGAGTCGCCGCGGCCGTAGACCTTGCTGACCTGTTCGGCGTAGGCGGCGAGGTCGCCGGGGTCGCCGGCCGCCAGCAGGTCGGGAGTGGTGGGAGCGGTGAGGGCCACGGAAGGACCGTCCTCTCCGGCCGAGGTCGGGTGGCGCGGCGGGGCGCCGTGCCCGCACCGCGTTCTCAGCTTGAAGCTAGACGGCGCGGCCACGCGCGCGCATCCCTCGACGGAGGGATGTGGAAAACCCGTGCCGGCTCCCTGCGCGGGCGCGCCCGGGCACGCGGTGCGGCGGGCCGGGCCCCGCGCCATGGCCCCCGGGCGGCGGCCACGCGCGTGGCGGGCGCACCGCCGCCCCCGGCCCTACTCCTCGCCCGGGCGCACGATGCCCGTTTCATAGGCGTGCACCACCGCCTGGACGCGGTCGCGCAGGCCCAGCTTGGTGAGCACGTTGCCCACGTGGGTCTTGACGGTGGTCTCGCTGACCACCAGCCTGCGGGCGATCTCGGCGTTGGACATCCCCCGCGCCAGCAGCCGCAGCACCTCGCGCTCCCGCTCGGTCAGCAGCTCCAAACGCGGTTCTGGCCGCTCCCGGGTGGTCGGCAGGTGGTGGGCGAACCGGTCGAGCAGCCGACGGGTGATCGTGGGGGCCACGATCGCCGCGCCGTCGGACACCACCCGGATCGCGCTCGCCAACTCGTCGGGCGGCACGTCCTTGAGCAGAAACCCGCTCGCCCCGGCCCGCAGCGCCTCCACCACGTACTCGTCCAGGTCGAAGGTGGTCAGCACCAGCACCCGCACCTGCTGGCCGGCGCCCGCCGCCCACTCCAGGATCTCCCGCGTGGCGTCGATGCCGTCCTTGCCCGGCATGCGGATGTCCATCAGCACCACATCGGGCAGCAGGCGCTTGGTGTCGGCGACGGCGGCGTGGCCGTCGGCCGCCTCGCCGACGACCGAGATCTGCGGCTCCGACTCCAGGATGAGGCGGAAACCCGTGCGCAGCAGCGGCTGGTCGTCGACCAGAAGGACGCGGATGGACATGATCAGATTCTGGCCGACTCCGCGACCCCCGCCGACCCCCTTCACGCCCCCGGCCACAACCGGCCGCCCCGGCCCGCCGCGCCCCGGCCCCGGGCCGCCGGGGCCCCGAGGTCAGCCCGGTCCGCGCCGGTCCAGCGGCAGCCGGGCCCGCACCTCGAACCCGCCGCCCGCGCGCGGACCCGTGCGCAGGTCGCCGCCGTAGAGCGCGACCCGCTCGCGCATGCCCACCAGGCCGTGCCCCGGCTCGTCGGCGGCGCGCCGCGGGCCCGGCTCTCCCTCGCCGCCCGGCGGTGGACCCTCGTCGGTCACCACCACCTCCACCGCCTCGGATGTGAAGCGCACCTCGACCGCCGCGCGTGCGCCGCGCCCGGCGTGCTTGAGCACGTTGGTCAGCGACTCCTGCACGATCCGGTACACCGTCAGCCCCAGGCCGGGCGCCAGTTCGGGCGGCTCGCCGCTCACCCGCAGCTCCGTGCGCGTACCGGTGTCGCGGACCTGCTGCACCAGTTCGGCCAGCCCCGCCAACCCCGGCTGCGGGCCCCGGTCGGGGCCGCCGCCCTCGGCCATCCGCAGCACGCCCACGATCCGCCGCATCTCCGCCATCGCCTGCCGCCCGGTCTCCTCGATCTCCACCAGGGTCTGCCGCGCCCGTTCGGGCGAGCGGTCGATGACCCGGCGGCCCGCCGTGGCCTGCACGGTCATGACGCTGACGTGGTGGGCCACCACGTCGTGCAGCTCACGGGCGATGCGGCTGCGCTCCTCGGCGAGCACGGCGCGGGTGTGGGCGTCGCGGGCCCGCTCCAGGCGCTCGGCGCGGGTGGCCAGCTCCTCCATGTGGAAGGCGCGCATGCGCACCAGGCGGCCCACCCACCACGCCGCCAGGAGCCACCCCAGGTAGAAGCCCTGGTTGATCCACCAGGGCTCGCCGGGGTCGCCCGCCTGGGCGGGGCTCAGCGTGGTCGCCAGCACGTTGACGACCACGCCGGTGCCCAGCGCGATCAGGGCGCGCGTCAGCGGCAGGTACCGTCCGACCGAATAGGCGGCGACCGCGATCCCCAGGCTCGCGGTACCCCACACCAGGACGCGGGTGTGGTCGCCGACCAGCCCGCTGAGGGTCAGGACCAGCAGCACGGTGAAGGGAAGGTGCCGGCGGGCCAGCATGGTCAGCGCCAGCAGCGCACCCCCGATGTGACCGGCGGTGAACTCCCCCCACAGCTGCGCCATCGCCGGCACGGTCCGCGCCAGCTCCACCAGCGAGCTGTTCAAGACCACCAGTGCCACCACGATGAACGCGTCGGTCAGCAGCGCCGGCAGGGCCGAGCGCAGCCGCGACCGCGAGGGCACCGGCGCCGCCGACTGCCCGAGGCCCGTGCGCGACCGGGCGCGGCACGCGCCGGGGGAGGAGCGGCCGGCGGCGGAGGCGGCCGGGCGGGCGCCGGCGGCGCTGGACGTCGGCGGCGCTGGTGTGGACCTCACACGACAACGCTAGAAGGGGGACCGCCGCGCGCGGACCTCCCCCCGACCGATTCCGCCTCCTACGCCCGGATGAGTTTCGGCTACACCACTGGAAGTGAATCGGGCATCGGGGGAGGGGTGCCGCCGAACTCCGGGCACCGCTCGCGGTGGTCGCACCAGTCGCACAGCCGGCTGCGCCGGGGCGACCACACCCCCGATCGGGCGGTGTCCTCGATCTGCCGCCAGATGCCCAGGATCTCGGCTTCGGCGGCCAGCAGCTCCTGCTCGGTGGGCTCGTACCAGCGCACGCCGCCGTCGCCCAGGTACATCAGCTGCAGGCGGGTGGGGATCTCGCCCAGCTCGCGCCAGAGCATCACCGCGTAGAAGAAGATCTGGAACCGCGCCTTCTGCTCGAAGCGCGGTTGCGGCGACTTGCCGGTCTTGTAGTCGACGATGCGGATCTGGCCGGTGGGCGCGACGTCGAGGCGGTCCAGGTAGCCGCGCAGCCGCAGGCCGGACTCCAGGGTGACGTCCAGGCGCATCTCGCGCTTGTGGGGTTCGAGCCGCTGGGGCTGCTCCATCTCGAAGTAGCGCCCGATCAGCGTGCGCGCCTCGGCCAGCCAGGCGGCGAGTTCCGCGTCGGAGGCGAACAGCCCGGCCACCGCCTCGGCCCGGGAGGCGCGCAGCCGCTCCCACTGCGGCTCCAGCAGCGACAGGGCGGTGCGGGGCGTGCGGGTGTCGGCGGGCAGCTCGAAGAGCCGCTCGAGTACGGCGTGCACCAGAGTGCCGCGCAGCGCGGCCGCGCTCGGCTTCTCGGGCAGCCGGTCGATGACGCGGAACCGGAACAGCAGGGGGCACTGCAGGAAGTCGGCGGCCCGGGAGGGCGACAGCGCCGATACCAAGGGGGTGGCGGGCGGCGAATCCATGCTCCAACAGTACGAGCCGCGGAGGACGCGGGAACCGCCCGGCCACAGCGCCCGGGCACGGCGCCCGGGACCGGTTGATTGATTTCCCCTCATGATCCGCGGTTTTCTCGCGGTCGGCCGCCGACGCGGCCGACCGGGACACCGAGAGGCCGAACCCAGGGCAACCGGGTGGAACCGGCGCTACGCGGGGGGACGGCCCCCGCTTCGCTCGCCGGGTGCGCTGACGCGGGCTTCTGGTTCGTTGGGAGGCCTCGCTTGCTGCGCGGGGTCCGTGGGGGGCGCTGCGCGCGGGGGACGGCCCCCGCTTCGCTCGCCGGGTGCGCTGACGCGGGCTTCTGGTTCGTTGGGAGGCCTCGCTTGCTGCGCGGGGTCCGTGGGGGGCGCTGCGCGCGGGGGACGGCCCCCGCTTCGCTCGCCGGGTGCGCTGACGCGGGCTTCTGGTTCGTTGGGAGGCCTCGCTTGCTGCGCGGGGTCCGTGGGGGGCGCTGCGCGCGGGGGACGGCCCCCACTCCGCTCGCTCGGCGCCCTCACGCGGGCTTCTGGTTCGTTCGGATGCCTCGCTTGCTGCGCGGGGTCCGTGGGGGGCGCTGCGCGCGGGGGACGGCCCCCACTCCGCTCGCTCGGCGCCCTCACTCACAGCACGTAATCTGAACACGTGACCGACCACGGCAACACCACCTCCTCGGAGCCTCCCGCGACCCCCCGGCCGCCTGAGCGGGGGGCGGGGTGGCTCATGGCGCGCCCGTTCGGCATCCCGGTCTACGTGACACCCTCCTGGCTGGTCATCGCCGTCATCATCACGCTGCTCTACCAGCCGATGGTCGACCGCACCCTCGCCCTGGGGCCGCTGTCCTACCTCGTGGCGTTCGTCTTCGCGGTGCTGCTGTACGTGTCCGTGCTCATCCACGAACTCGCCCACTGCGTCGTGGCCCGCATGTTCGGCCTGCCCGTCCGCCGCATCACCCTCTACATGCTCGGCGGCGTCTCGGAGATCGAGCGCGAGGCCCGCAGCCCCGGCCGCGAGTTCCTGATCGCCTTCTCCGGCCCGCTGCTGTCCCTCGTCCTGGCCGCCGTGGGCTTCGCCGCCTCCTGGCTGGTGGCGCCCCAGACCATCGTGGGCGTCCTCATCTGGCAGCTGTGGGTGGCCAACCTCCTGGTCGGCGTGTTCAACCTGCTGCCCGGCCTGCCGCTGGACGGCGGCCGCATGGTCCGCGCCGCCGTGTGGGGCCTGACCCGGCGGCCCGCCGCCGGCACGGTCGTCGCCGCCTGGGGCGGGCGCGTGCTGGCCGTGTGCGTCGTGGCCCTGCCCATCCTCCTCGCCCTGCGCGGCGGCACCTCGCCCAACCTCTTCGGCCTCCTGTGGGCGGTCCTGCTGGCCTCCTTCATCTGGATGGGCGCGGGCTCCGCCCTGCGCGCCTCCCGGCTGCGCGCCCGGGTCCCCACCCTGCGGGCCCGCGCCATGGCCGCCGCCGCGGTCCACGTGCCGGCCGACACCTCCGTCGCCGAGGCGCAGCGCCGCATGGCCGAGGCCGGTGCCGGGGCCATCGTGGTCACCGACACCGCCGGCACGCCCACCTCGATCGTCAACGCCACCGCCGCCGCGGCCGTCCCCGAGGCCCGGCGCCCCTGGGTGCCGGTCTCCAGCGTGGCGCGCGCCATCACGCGCGGCGCCGTCGTGCGCGCCGGGCTGGAGGGCGAGGACCTCCTCGACGCGATGCGGGCCCACCCCGCCTCGGAGTACCTGCTGGTGGAGGACGACGGCACCGCCGTCGGCGTGCTGCGCACCTCCGACGTCGAGGCGGCCTTCACCCGCCGCTGACGCCCCCGTCCCGCCGGGCCCGCGCGGCGCGCCCGCCCGCGGCCGAGCCCTAGGTCCTGTTTTTTGAAAGGTCTGCGGGGCGGGCTGGTCTTCGGTAATCCTTGGGATCCATGGTCCGACGCCATGAACTCACCGACGCCGAGTGGGACCTGCTCGCCCCGCTCATGCCCGCCCACCCCCGCAAAGGCAAGCGGTGGGCCGACCACCGCCGCGTCATCAACGCCATCCTCTACCGCACCAGGACAGGCATCCCCTGGCGCGACCTGCCCGAACGCTACGGCCCCTGGGAAACCGCCGCCGGACGCCACCGCCGCTGGTGCCTGGACGGCACCTGGCAGCGCATCGCCGACCGGCTGCGCATCGACGCCCTCACCGGCGCCGAACTCACCGCCGGTATCGACTCCACCGTGATCCGCGCCCACCACCACGCCGCCGGAGCCCCAAAAAAGGGGAGGCGGCCCGGGACGAAGGGGACAGGGCCCAAGCACTCGGGCGCTCGCGGGGCGGCTGGTCCACCAAGCTCCACCTGATCGCCGACACCCGCCGGCGGCCGCTGGTCCTGGCCCTCACCCCCGGCCAGCACGCCGACACGGTGATGCTGCGGCCTCTGCTGGAGCGGCTGCGCCTGGCGCGCTCCCAAGGGCGGGCGCGCACCCGCCTGGACCGGTTGCTGGGCGATAAGGCCTACTCCAGCCGCGCCAACCGGTCCTACCTGCGCCGGCGCAAGACCAAGGCGACCATCGCCGAGCCCGCCGACCAGCGGGCCAACCGGCTGCGGCGCGGTTCGGCGGGCGGCAGGCCCCCGTCCTTCGACCGGGAGGCCTACCGCTTGCGCAACACCGTCGAGCGCGCGATCAACCTGCTCAAGCAGAACCGCGCGGTGGCCACCCGCTATGACAAGCGGGCCGTGATCTTCGAGGGCACCGTCCAGGTGGCCTCGATCAGAATCTGGCTGCGCGACCTTACCCGTTCAACAAACACTGCCTAGCGCCGCGCGCCTTCCGGCCAGACCACCGTCACCGCGCGGTGCTGCCGCCGGGCGTAGTCGACGATGTCGGCCGTGCCGCCGGGCCCGCGCGGCGGCCGCCCGTCCCACGCCGCCATCAGTTCGTCGCAGTGCTCGACCAGGTAGCGCCCGGCCTCCAGGTGCGCCTGCGGCGTGGACTCCACGTGCGGCAGGTGGTGCACGAGCACCGCGGCCGCCAGCAGTTCGTCGTAGACCGCCCGGTGCCCGGCCGGCAGCCCGTCGCGGTAGCGCTCGGCGGGCACGACCGCCTCCAGCGCGCCGCCGTGCTCCAGCACCGCGCGGGCGAACAGCGTGTCCGCGCCGTCGGCCAGGCAGGACAGGCCCGTCACCGGCCCCTCGATGTGCCGCAGCCGGTCGCGCAGGGCGCCCGCCACGGCGCGCTCCACCTCGGCCGGAAGTTCGCGGTGCCCCGTGATCGCCACTCGCCGCATCGGTCGTCTCCTCCTCCGTCGCCCAGCCCCGGGTGTGCCGGAGGGTCTACCCCCGGCCGCGAGCGGCTACAGCGCCAGTGTGTCGGCCAGCCGCTCGTCCAGCTCGCGCAGGCAGCGCGCCGGGGCGCCCCGGTAGCTCCGGCGGAAGCGGCGCACCCGCGAGACCAGCCGGTCCGACCCGTAGCGCACGCCGATGCCCAGCGCGTCGCCCGCCAGCCGGAACGCCTCGTCGACCTCGCCCGCGGCGATGTGGGCACGCGCCATCTCCACCATCAGCACCCCGCGCTGCTTGGTCGCGGGCGCGGCCTGGGCGAACGCCTCGGCGAAGGCGCGCCGCGCGTCGGCGGGCCGGCGCAGCCGCACCGCCACCAGCGCCCGGTAGCCCGCCACCTTGGCGGCGTCGAAGGGGAACACCCACGGCCAGGGCGGCTGGGCGTTGTCGCGGCGGGCCACCGCCGCCTCGGCCGCCGCGATCGCGCGGTCGGCGGCCCGCGCCTCGCCCAGCGCGGCGTGGGCCACCGCCCGCACGCAGGCCAGCCACGCCGCCGCCGTGGGGTGGGCGCCGGCGCCCACCAGCCGCCCGGCCTCGCGGGTCAGCTCCAGCCCGACGGCCGCGTCGCCGTTGTCGGTCTCGAAGGCGGCCAGGCTGCCCAGCATGTAGGCGCCCAGCAGCGGCTCGCCGGCCAGGCGGGCGCCGCGCACCGCGGTGCGGTAGTGGCCGCGCGCCGAGCCGGCGTCGTCCATGTCGGCGTGCAGCCAGGCGGCGAACCCTGCGGCCTCGCTCGCCGCCGCGGCGATGTCGGGCGCGTAGGGCGTGCGGCGGGCCCGCGCCAGGGTGCGCGTGGTCAGCTCGACGTGGGCGCGCGCGCCCGCCGCCAGGTCGCGCGAGGGCGAGGACGCGTCCAGCCGCCGCTGGCCCCCGGTGATGGCGCGCAAGGTCGGCGCGGTGTGGTCGCCGATGTCCCCGCGCGCCGGTGCCACCGGCACCGTCAGCGCCGCCGTGACCACCTTGCCGAATTCCCGTCGCTTCGTCGGACCGGCCCCCCTCTCCGGCGCTGCGGCGTCCGCGAACCGGAGGAGGTGGATGGGGATCCCCAGCCGTCCGGAGAGGTCGCGGACCTGCTCGACGGTGAGCGCCTGCTGCCGGTTGATCACGCGCGAGACCCAGCTCTGGGAGTAGCCGACGGCTGCGGCCAGTTCCCCCTGCGACCACCCCTGCGCCGAGCGGACCCCCTCCAGCACCGCCGGGAGGTCGCACGTGGCCAGTGCGGCCGCGATGTGGGGGCGCGCCCAGAAATCCCGCGGCAGAGCGCTGTCACGTCGAGGCATGAGCCTAGGCTAGGGTGACGACCTGGTTTTGGTGGCTATGAGTGAGAGGATTACTGCTATGCGTAATATGCATGGAAGGGTTCGCGAGGGCGGTCGGTGAGGCAGATTCAAGGGACTAAAGTCCCCCCGGTGCTGGGGATTCCCCCGAACAGTCAGGAGCGCCGATGACCGTCGAGACCCCGCCGTCCGGCATCCCCGGCCTGGCCGCACACGGCCACCGGCTTGACAACGCCCCGGTCGAGCTGCTGTGGGTCCGGGCGCTGAACGCCCTGCGCGCCGAACTCCGCTCGTGCGGTGTCGAGGCGCGCGTCGACGGCGTCATCGGCACCGTCGAGGCCGTCGCCCACGACGGCGCCTCGCGAGTCCAGCGGGCCGTCCTGCGCCCGCACCGCGGCCGCCTGTGGTGGTGGCTGCACTGGCACGGCGACCCCTCGGTGCCCCCGCCCTACCGCGCCCCGCTCGCCCCGGCGGCGCGCACCGCCGACGCCGCCCGCAGGATCGCCGGAGTCCTGGCCCGCACCGGCGCCTGACGCGGTTCCCGCCCGGACCGCGCCCGGGCGGGACAGCCGCGCCGCCCGCCCGGGCGGCCGCCCCGGGCTGTGAGCGGGCGGTCCGCCCCCGGACCGCCCCGTCCGCTCTACTCCGCGCCGAACCGCTCGGCGGCCAGGCAGGCCGCGCCCACGATCCCGGCGGTGTTGCGCAGCTCGGCCGGAATGATCGGGGCGTTGAGCTTGAGGTGGGGCAGGAACTCGTCGGCGACCCGGCTCACGCCGCCGCCCACCACGATCAGGTCCGGCGAGAGCAGCTTCTCGATCACGTCGTAGTAGCGCTGCAGCCGCTCGCGCGCCCACACCTCGTAGGACAGGCCGTCGCGGGCCTGGGCGCTGGCGGCGGCCCGGGTCTCGGCGTCGTGCCCGTCGATCTCCAGGTGCCCGAACTCGGTGTTGGGCACCAGGCGGCCGTCCACCAGCAGCGCGGTGCCGATGCCGGTGCCCAGCGTCGTCATCAGCACCACGCCCCTGACCCCGCGCGCCGCGCCGAAGCGGTGCTCGCCCACCGCGGCGGCGTCGGCGTCGTTGACGACGTAGACCCGCCGCCCGGTGGCCTCGGCCAGCAGCTTCTCGGCGTCGGTGCCGATCCAGGACCGGTCGACGTTGGCCGCGCTGCGCGCCACGCCGTGCTGGATGACGGCCGGGAAGGTCACCCCCAGCGGCGCCGAGGGGTCGACGTGCCCGGGGAAGGCCGCCGCGATCTCGGCGACGACCTCGGCCACGGCCGCCGGAGTGGAGGGCTGGGGCGTGGCCCGCTTGACGCGGTCCACCACGAACGTGCCGGTGGCCAGGTCCACCGGCGCGCCCTTGACCCCGCTGCCTCCGATGTCGATCCCCAGACCGACCTGCGGTTTCGTGACCGCCATCATCATCCCGTCCTTCCGATCAAGTCCGCGGACCCGGCAGGCGTCCGCCGCCGCGCTCCCGCCGTCCCAATTGTGGCGTGCCCGCGCGCACACGCGCTCGCCTCCGCGCGGCCGCGGCCGGGGGCGGCCGCGCGATTACACCGAGGGCCGCGGCGGCCGCTACCCTGGGCGACTGCCCCGCCCGCACCACCCACGACCTGTAGAGACGAGCACCAGTGACCGGCATCCACGGCCGCCGCGGCCCTTTCGGCGACGGCGACATCGTCCAGCTGACCGACCCCAAGGGCCGGATGCACACCATCACCCTGCGCGCCGGAGCGGCGTTCCACACCCACCGGGGCCGACTGGACCACGACGACCTGATCGGGCGGCCCGAGGGCAGCGTGGTGCGCTCCACCTCCAACATCGCCTACGTGGCCCTGCGCCCCCTGCTCGCCGACTTCACGCTGTCGATGAAGCGGGGCGCCACCATCGTCTATCCCAAGGACGCCGCCCAGATCGTCGCCCAGGCCGACATCTTCCCCGGCGCCCGCGTCGTGGAGGCCGGGGGCGGCTCCGGCGCGCTCACCTGCTGGCTGCTGCGGGCCGTGGGCGAGGAGGGCCTGGTCTCCTCCTACGAGCGCCGCGCCGACTTCGCCGAGATCGCCCGCACCAACGTCGAGCGCTTCTTCGGCCGCCCCCACCCCGCCTGGAAGCTGACCGTGGGCGACCTCGCCACCGACCTCGCCGACACCGAGGTCGACCGCGTCGTGCTGGACATGCTGGCCCCCTGGGAGTGCCTGGAGGCCGTGGCCAAGGCCCTGGTGCCCGGCGGCCTGGTGTGCGTCTACGTCGCCACCACCACGCAGGTCTCGCGGGTGGTGGAGGACCTGCGCGAGCACGGCGCCTTCTACGAGCCCCGCACCTTCGAGACCCTGGTGCGCACCTGGCACGTGGAGGGCCTGGCCGTGCGCCCCGACCACCGCATGATCGGCCACACCGGGTTCCTGGTGACGGCGCGGCGGCTGGCCGAGGGCACCGAGGCGCCCGAGCGCCGCCGCCGGCCCGCCAAGGGCTCCTACGGCGAGGACTGGCAGCGCGAGCAGAAGGCGCGGGAGGCGGCGGGGCGGGGTGCTTCGGCCTCCGCCGAGGGCGCCGAGGCGGCCACGACCGGCCCCGAGGACCCGGTCGAACACTAGTCGCAACGTTACTTTCTCATTACGCCCGGCCCGCCTTTACCAGTGTGACCTAGGCGTTCACAAGATCGAGAAGTGAGTGCTTCGACACTCGCCGAGTGCCGGAGGTTAGGAATAGTCCATGGGTAGGTAGGGTTTCGAGTAGTCGTCCTTCTTATTGGGAGGTGGCGGACGTGGCCGATCGCGACGACGAGCGTCAGACCCAGCGCGACCGTGAAGTCGCAGAACTCACCGCTCAGGTCTCCTACTTGGAGAAGGAGCTCAGCGTAGTCCGGCGCAAGCTCGCCGATTCCCCCCGCCATGTGCGGCTGCTTGAGGACCGGTTGCGCGAGGCGCAGGCCAACCTCGCCGCCACCAACGGCAAGAACGAACGCCTCGCGGCCACCCTCAAGGAGGCCCGGGACCAGATCACCGCGCTCAAGGAGGAGGTCGACCGGCTCTCGCAGCCGCCGTCGGGCTTCGGCGTGTTCCTTGAGGCGCGCGACGACGACACCGTCGAGATCTTCACCAACGGGCGCAAGATGCGCGTCAACGTCAGCCCCTCGGTGGACATCGACTCCCTGCGCCCCGGCCAGGAGGTCATGCTCAACGAGGCGTTCAACGTCGTCGAGGTGCAGTCCTACGAGACCATCGGCGAGGTCGTGCTGCTCAAGGAGTTCCTTGAGGGCGGCGACCGCGCGCTGGTGATCTCCAACCACGACGAGGAGCGCATCGTGCGCCTCGCCGAGCCCCTGCGCGACCAGCCGGTGCGCCCCGGCGACTCCCTGCTGCTGGAGCCGCGCTCGGGCTACGTCTACGAGCGCATCCCCAAGTCGGAGGTCGAGGAGCTGATCCTCGAAGAGGTCCCCGACATCTCCTACACCGACATCGGCGGCCTGGGCGGCCAGATCGAGATGATCCGCGACGCCGTCGAGCTGCCCTACCTGCACAAGGACCTCTTCTACGAGCACCGGCTGCGCCCGCCCAAGGGCGTTCTGCTCTACGGCCCGCCCGGCTGCGGCAAGACGCTCATCGCCAAGGCGGTGGCCAACTCGCTGGCCAAGCAGGTCGCCGAGAAGACCGGCCGCGACGTCGGCAAGAGCTTCTTCCTCAACATCAAGGGCCCCGAGCTGCTCAACAAGTACGTCGGCGAGACCGAGCGCCACATCCGCCTGGTGTTCCAGCGGGCGCGCGAGAAGGCCGGCGAGGGCACCCCGGTGATCGTGTTCTTCGACGAGATGGACTCCATCTTCCGCACCCGCGGGTCCGGGGTCTCCAGCGACGTCGAGAACACCATCGTCCCCCAGCTCCTCAGCGAGATCGACGGCGTCGAGGGCCTGGAGAACGTCATCGTCATCGGCGCCTCCAACCGCGAGGACATGATCGACCCCGCGATCCTGCGGCCCGGCCGGCTCGACGTCAAGATCAAGATCGAGCGGCCCGACGCCGAGGCCGCCCGCGACATCTTCTCCAAGTACATCACCCCCGACCTGCCGCTGCACGACGACGACCTCGCCGAGCACGGCGGTTCGGCCAAGGCCACCGTCGACGCCATGATCCAGCGGGTCGTGGAGCGCATGTACGCCGAGAGCGAGGAGAACCGCTTCCTGGAGGTCACCTACGCCAACGGTGACAAGGAGGTCCTGTACTTCAAGGACTTCAACTCCGGCGCGATGATCCAGAACATCGTCGACCGGGCCAAGAAGATGGCCATCAAGGACTTCATCGACAACCAGTCGCGCGGCATCCGGGTCTCCCACCTGCTGCAGGCCTGCGTCGACGAGTTCAGCGAGAACGAGGACCTGCCCAACACCACCAACCCCGACGACTGGGCCCGAATCTCGGGCAAGAAGGGCGAGCGGATCGTCTACATCCGCACCCTGGTCTCGGGCAAGAAGGGCGCCGACTCCGGCCGCTCCATCGACACCGTGGCCAACACCGGCCAGTACCTCTAGCCGCCCGCGGCCTCGTCCACGGCCGGTCCCCGCAGCCGACGCGGGGGCCGGCCGTCGGCGTCGCGGCGCATCGGCACCGCCCCGCCCGCGGTCACCGCGCGTGTCGGGACCGCCCGCTCCGGCACGCCCGGCCGCAAACCACGCAATCCCCGGCCAGCCGGGCTTTTGGGGCCGCGGCGGCGCCCGCGGCGAGTCCGGGGGAGAGCGGCTGTTGGGCCACAATTCGCCATGGAGAGTTCAAGACCCCCCGTCGATGGATAACCTTCCACCATGAGTGTGCAGCGGATTATGGGCATCGAGACCGAGTACGGCATCTCCGTGCCCGGAAACCCCGGTGCCAACGCGATGGTGACCTCCACCCAGGTGGTCAACGCCTACCTGGCGGCCTCGGCCGCGCGGGCGCGCAAGGCCCGCTGGGACTTCGAGGAGGAGAACCCGCTGCGGGACGCCCGCGGATTCGACCTCGCCCGCGAGGTCGCCGATCCCACCCAGCTCACCGACGAGGACCTCGGGCTCGCCAACGTCATCCTCACCAACGGCGCCCGCCTCTACGTCGACCACGCCCACCCCGAGTACTCCGCGCCCGAGGTCACCAACCCGCGCGACGCCGTGCTGTGGGACAAGGCCGGCGAACGCGTCATGGCCGACGCCGCCCGGCGGGCCGGCGCCGTGCCCGGTGTCGAGCCCATCCAGCTCTACAAGAACAACACCGACAACAAGGGCGCCTCCTACGGCTGCCACGAGAACTACCTGATGCGCCGGTCCACGCCGTTCGGCGACATCGTCCGCCACCTGATCCCGTTCTTCGTTTCGCGCCAGGTCGTCTGCGGCGCCGGCCGGGTCGGGATCGGCGCCGACGGCCGCGACACCGGCTTCCAGATCAGCCAGCGCGCGGACTTCTTCGAGGTCGAGGTCGGCCTTGAGACCACCCTGAAGCGGCCCATCATCAACACCCGCGACGAGCCGCACGCCGACCCCGACAAGTACCGGCGCCTGCACGTGATCATCGGCGACGCCAACATGAGCGAGATCTCCACCTACCTCAAGCTGGGCACGACCTCGCTGGTGCTGGCCATGATCGAGGACGGCTTCATCAGCGTCGACCTCTCCCTGGAGACCCCGGTCGCCGACCTGCGGGCGTTCTCCCACGACCCCGGCCTCACCCACACCGCGCGGCTGCGCGACGGCCGCCGGATGACCGCCGTGGAGATCCAGCGCGAGTACCTGGAGCAGGCCCGCAAGTACGTCCAGGACCGCTTCGGCGCCGACATCGACACCGACACCGCCGACATCCTCGACCGCTGGGAGTCCGTCCTCGACCGCCTGACCGAGGACCCGATGACCCTGGCCGAGGAGCTGGACTGGGTCGCCAAGCTCAAGCTGCTGGAGAGCTACCGCACCCGCGACGGCCTGGACTGGGGCCACCACCGCCTGCAGCTCGTCGACCTCCAGTACTCCGACGTCCGCCCCGACAAGGGCCTCTACAACCGCCTGGTCGCCCGCGGCCGGATGAAGCGGCTGCTGGACGAGGCCGACGTCGAGCGCTCCATCACCGAGCCGCCCGAGGACACCCGCGCCTACTTCCGGGGCCGGTGCCTGGCCAAGTACGCCGACTCCGTGGCCGCCGCCTCGTGGGACTCCGTCATCTTCGACCTGCCCGGCTACGACTCCCTGCAGCGCGTGCCCACCCTGGAGCCGCTGCGGGGCACCCGCGAGCACGTCGGGGCGCTCCTGGACCGCTCTCCCACCGCCGCCGACCTGGTGTCGGTGCTCACCGGGGACCGCCGCTGAGGCCGTCCGCCGCGCCGCCGCCGGCCCGCCGGGGAATCCGCCCCGGCGCCGGGGCGTTCGTTCGTGTGTACGGGCTCACCACCCGTGCCACCGGTAACGTGCACACAACGGGCGCCGCGATCAAGGTTGAGGCGCCCGTGCGCGGGCCAAGATAAGGGCGTAGGCCCATCGAGGAGGTTGCATCCATGGCGACGAAGGACACCGGCGGCCAGAAACACGGCAGCCGACGCGACGAAGAGGTCGAAGAGGTCGAGGCCGGAACCGAGGCCCAGGAGCGCAACGAGAAGCTCAGCGAGGACGTCGACGACATCCTGGACGAGATCGACGAGGTCCTGGAGAGCAACAGCGAGGACTTCGTGCGGCAGTTCGTGCAGAAGGGCGGTCAGTGACCGCCGAGCCGGGACGCCCCTCCCGGACACCGCGGCCGGCCGCGGGGGCATCCGCCCCCGCGGCCGGCCGCCACACCGGGGGCGGCCCCGCCGGGTGAGCCCCGCCGGTTCGCTCTCAGCGGATACGGGCTGGCGAGTGCGCCAAGCCGGGCCAGGGTCAATAGGGTCTTCTGTACCTGCAAACCGAACAACCTCGCGCGCCCCGTCCGTCCCCCAGCCGGGCGGGCCGCCTGCCGAAGGGAGTCGCGTGTCCGAAGCGTTCGACGGCGGAGCACACCTGCCCGCCGCGTTCATGAATCCGGGAACCTCCTCGTTCTCCGAGTTCCTCGGCATGGTCGCCCCCGACCTCCTGCCGGGCAACCGGCAGCTTCCGCAGGGCGTCTCCTCGACCCACCTCACCCCCGAGGCCACCACCATCGTCGCGCTGACGTTCCCGGGCGGCGTGGTGCTGGCCGGTGACCGCCGGGCCACCTCCGGCAACGTCATCGCCAACCGCGACATGGACAAGCTCTACCGCACCGACGAGTTCTCGGCGATCGCCATCGCCGGAGCCGCCGGCATCGGCATCGAGCTGGCCAAGCTGTTCCAGGTCGAACTGGAGCACTACGAGAAGATGGAGGGCCGCTCGCTGTCGCTGGAGGGCAAGGCCAACCGCCTGGCCACCATGATCCGCGGCAACCTCCCCATGGCCCTGCAGGGCTTTGTCGTGGTGCCGCTGCTGGTGGGCTACGACGAGGCGCGCCGCGAGGGCCGCATCTTCAGCTACGACCCCGTGGGCGGCCGCTACGAGGAGCACAACTACCACTCCATCGGCTCGGGCTCGGTCTACGCCCGCGGCGCGCTGAAGAAGCTGTTCGCCGACGACCTGTCCGAGGAGGACGCCGCCACCGTCGCCATCCAGGCCCTCTACGACGCCGCCGACGACGACTCCGCCACGGGCGGCCCCGACCTCCACCGCCGGATCTTCCCGCTGGTCGACGTGATCACCGCCGACGGCCACCGGCGCCTGCCC
The DNA here is from genome assembly GCF_013410565.1 of Streptomonospora nanhaiensis. Taxonomy (NCBI): domain Bacteria; kingdom Bacillati; phylum Actinomycetota; class Actinomycetes; order Streptosporangiales; family Nocardiopsidaceae; genus Streptomonospora; species Streptomonospora nanhaiensis. The sequence goes on along the minus strand of NZ_JACCFO010000001.1, from coordinate 931,543 downwards.
GCCGAGGACGTCGCCCGCCTGGCCACCCAGGTGGTCGAGGACCGCGCCGACCGCCCCGACGGACCCCGCGCCCCCGTGCGCTGAGGTCCCGCCCCCACGACTTAGCAAAGGAACGATCCGCGGTGTCGATGCCGTTCTACGTTTCGCCCGAACAGAGCATGAAGGACAAGGCCGACTACGCGCGTAAGGGCATCGCGCGCGGCCGGAGCGCCGTCGTCCTGCAGTACGACGGCGGCATCCTGTTCGTGGCCGACAACATCTCCCGCACCCTGCACAAGATCAGCGAGCTCTACGACCGCATCGCCTTCGCGGCGGTGGGGCGCTACAACGAGTTCGAGAACCTGCGCCAGATGGGCGTGCGCCTGGCCGACGTGCGCGGCTACGCCTACGACCGCAGCGACGTCAGCGGCCGGGTGCTGGCCAACATCTACGCCCAGACCCTGGGCACCGCCTTCAGCGAGAGCAACAAGCCCTGGGAGGTGGAGATCGTGGTCGCCGAGGTCGGCGAGGACGCCGCCGCCGACCAGATCTACCGCATCACCTTCGACGGCTCGGTCGTCGACGAGCAGGGCTTCTTGGCCATGGGCGGCTCGGCCGAGCAGGTCACCACGGCCCTCAAGGAGCGGTTCAACAAGGACGCCGGCCTGGGCGAGGCGCTCAGCGCCGCCGTCCACGCCCTGCGCCACGAGAACGGCGAGGAGCGCGACATCGAGGCCGCCGGGCTGGAGGTCGCGGTGCTGGAGCGCGCCCGCCGCGAGCACCGCAAGTTCCGGCGCATCCAGGGCGAGCGGCTGAGCGCCCTGCTCGCCGACCGCTCCGGTGGCGCCGCCGACACCGACACCACCGCCGGCGGCACCGCGTCCGCCGGCACCGAGGACGAGGGCTGACCGTGCCGCGCCGGGCGGGCGCGGGCCCTGGGGCACCTGGAGGCAGGGGCGCCGGGCCGGTGCCCGCCGGGGGTTTCCGCGGCGCGCGGGCGGCCCATAAATAGGCTGGGAGTCGTTGCATCGCTCCGGCATCGGCCGGTAGCGGCGACCACGGACCGAAACGGGTGAGGCCAATGGAACGTCGGATCTTTGGGCTGGAGAACGAATACGGCGTCACCTGCACGTTCCGGGGCCAGCGCCGGCTGTCGCCCGACGAGGTCGCCCGCTACCTGTTCCGCCGCGTGGTCTCCTGGGGCCGCAGCAGCAACGTGTTCCTGCGCAACGGCGCCCGCCTCTACCTCGACGTCGGCAGCCACCCCGAGTACGCCACCCCCGAGTGCGACTCCCTGGCCGACCTCGTGGCCCACGACAAGGCCGGCGAGCGGATCCTGGAGGGCCTGCAGGTCGACGCCGAGCAGCGGCTCCACGAAGAGGGCATCGCCGGCGAGATCTACCTGTTCAAGAACAACACCGACTCCGCCGGCAACTCCTACGGCTGCCACGAGAACTACCTGGTGGGCCGGCACGGGGAGTTCGGCCGCCTGGCCGACATCCTCATCCCCTTCCTGGTGACCCGCCAGATCATCTGCGGCGCCGGCAAGGTGCTGCAGACCCCGCGGGGCGCGCTCTACTGCGTCAGCCAGCGCGCCGAGCACATCTGGGAGGGCGTCTCCTCGGCCACCACCCGCTCCCGGCCCATCATCAACACCCGCGACGAGCCCCACGCCGACGCCGAGCGGTTCCGCCGCCTGCACGTCATCGTCGGCGACTCCAGCATGAGCGAGGTCACCACCCTGCTCAAGCTCGCCTCCACCGACCTCGTCCTGCGCATGGTCGAGAACGGCGTCGTGATGCGCGACTTCACCCTGGAGAACCCCATCCGGGCCATCCGCGAGGTCAGCCACGACATGACCGGGCGGCGCAAGGTCCGCCTGGCCAACGGCCGCGAGGCCAGCGCCCTGGAGATCCAGCGCGAGTACCTGGAGAAGGTGCAGAACTTCGTCGACCGCAACGGCACCGACGCCACCGGCAAGCGGGTGCTGGAGCTGTGGGCGCGCACCCTGGAGGCCGTCGAGACCCAGAACCTCGACCTGGTGGCCCGCGAGATCGACTGGGTGGCCAAGTACAAGCTGCTGGAGCGCTACCGCGCCAAGCACAACCTCCCGCTGTCCTCGCCGCGGGTGGCCCAGCTCGACCTCACCTACCACGACATCTTCCGCGACCGCGGGCTGTTCTACCTGCTGCAGCGCAGAGGCCAGATGGACCGGGTCGTCAACGACCTGCAGATCTTCGAGGCCAAGTCCGTGCCGCCGCAGACCACCCGGGCGCGGCTGCGCGGGGAGTTCATCCGCAAGGCCCAGGAGAAGCGGCGCGACTTCACCGTCGACTGGGTGCACCTCAAGCTCAACGACCAGGCGCAGCGCACCGTGCTGTGCAAGGACCCGTTCAAGGCGGTCGACGAGCGCGTCGAGAAGCTCATCGCCGGGATGTGACCGCGCGACTCCGGTTCTTACACTGTTCTCACCCCGCCGGGGCATTATGGGCTCTCCGATAGTGTGTCGGGGACCCGAGCCGGATATTTGAGGTTGTGACCTATGCGACTGCGTGCCGCCGCCCTTGCGGTGCCGTTCCTAGCCGTGCTGTTCGCGGTGTCGAGTTGTAGCTCCATCCCCGAGGACTGGCGGACCCCTGCCTTCCTGCAGTCGGAGGAGGACGACTACGACTCCCGGCTGCCCGAGGTGAGCGGCGAGGTCGGCGAGGAGCCCAAGGTCGACTTCAGCGACAAGGCGCCGCCCCAGGACGAGCAGATCACCGACGTGGTCGAGCAGGGCGCCGGCGAGAACGAGCTGGTGCGCTCCACCGACATCATCCAGGCCGAGGTGGTGGAGTACCAGTGGACCGCCGAGGGCAAGGCCGAGAAGACCCAGTCCACCTACGAGTCCGGCGCCCCCATCCTGCTCAACCTCTCCCAGCTGGGTGAGGAGCTGACCGAGGGCCTGGTCAACCAGCCGGTCGGCAGCCGGGTCATCTACGCCTTCCCGCCCCAGGACCCCGCCGAGGCCCAGGCCATGGGCCAGCCCTCCCCGGCCCCCGGTGCCTCGGTGTCGGTGCTCGACATCAAGGAGCGCTACGGCGAGGGCCAGGTCGTGCCCGGCGAGCAGACCGCGCACGGCGGCGACGGCCTGCCCACCGTGCACCAGCCCGGACACGAGCTGCCCGACATCGAGATCCCTGACTCCGACCCGCCCGCCGACCTGGAGACCCAGGCGCTCATCGAGGGCGACGGCCCCGAGGTCGAGGAGGGCCAGCAGCTGGTCGTGCAGTACACCGGCATGCGCTGGGACGACAGCACCGTCTTCGACTCCACCTGGAACCGCGAGGGCGCCGAGGGCGTGCCCTCCACCTTCATCATCGGCGCGGGCCAGGTCATCGAGGGCTGGGACAAGGGCCTGGTCGGCCAGAAGGTCGGCAGCCGCATGCTGCTGGTCATCCCCGAGGACATGGCCTACGGCGAGAACGCCGAGGAGTCCGGGTCGCCGGCGGGCACCCTGGTCTTCGTGGTCGACATCCTCGACGCCGTCGACAGCGCCCCGCCGCCCGAGGAGGACGGCGGCGGCGACGGCGGCGGCGACGGCGGCGGTGACAGCGGAGGCGACTCCGAGGAGACCGCCGAACCCGAGAGCGAGTAGCGCGGCCGCGGGGGCCGGCGCGGCGGTGCCGCGCCGGCCCCCGCGCGCCTCAGCCCAGCAGGGCCGCCGCGTGCCGGCCGGCGGCCCCGGCCGCCAGGAACGCCGCGCGGTCCTGGTCGTAGGTCCGGCCCATCGTGCTCAGCCGCACCGGCAGCGCCCGCAGCGCCGCCTCCAGCCCGGTCACCCCCACCTCCACCAGGCGGTGGCGTCCGCCCAGCTCCGCCGCCTGCGCGCGCACCCGCTCGCCCAGCGCACCCGCCAGCACCGGCACCACCACGTCGGCGCGCGCCAGCGCCACCCGCCCGTAGGCGGTGAGGCTGTGGTGGGACACCCCCCGGTGCCGCTCCCGCGGATCGGCCTGGCTCACCCGCAGCGCCGCCACCGGGCGCCCGCCCAGCACCGCCGCCGCGTTGACCGCCTCGCCCGCCGCCACCCCGGAGAACCCCCACCGCGTGCCGGTGCCCAGGTTGCCCGGCCCCTGCGCCACCACCGCGACGTCGGCGCCGGCCGCGTGCCGGGCCGCCAGCAGCCCGCTGTGCACCGTCACCGCCTCCAGGTCGCCGCCGAAGGACTGCCCGGTGGTCACCACCGCCGCCAGCAGCCCGGCCGCGCGCAGCCCTGCCAGCGTCCGGGAGAACGCCGCCGGCAGCGCGCCGCCGTCGAGCATCACGTAGGCGACCCGGGCGCCCGGCGCCGCCTGGCGCACCCCCGCCACCACCGCCGGCAGCGCCGAGTGCAGGTCGGCGACCACCACCGGCATGCCGCCCACGTCGTCGGCGTCGCGCAGCAGGTCGTGGTGGGGCGAGCCCTGCTCGTCGGCGCCGGCCACCGTGGCCTGCAGCGGGGTGTAGCGCGCCTTCACCAGGTGGCCGGGGCCGCCGGGGTCGGGCGGCAGCCGGTCGGGCAGCGCCGCCACCAGCGCGTAGCCGCCGGTGCCCAGGCCCATCTCCAGGGCCGTGGCGTTGAGCAGCACCCGGTCGCCGACCTGGGGCGCGCCCACCAGGGCGGTGTAGGCCAGCGCCCGGACCGGCGGCGCGGGGACGCCCCCCGGCGCCTCGGGCGCGGCCTCGACCTCGACCGCCCCGGGCCACGAGCGCAGGACCGCGGTGACATGTGCACAACGCCAACGGATCACGCCAGGCACGGTACCGTCGTGGCTGACACAACTTCGGGGACGGCGCGCCCACGGCGGGAAAGGGATCGGCGATGTCGCGGAGGAAGACCGAACGGCAGCTCAACCTGGTGATCTGCCTCCTGGCCACCAGGCGCTTCCTCACCGCGCGCGAGATCCGCACCATGGTCGCCGGCTACGAGGAGGCCGACTCCGACTCCGCGTTCAAGCGCATGTTCGAGCGCGACAAGCGCGAACTCCGCGAGAGCGGGATCCCCATCGAGACCGGCGGCAGCGACCCCTGGACCGACGACGAGGGCTACCGCATCTTCCCCGCCGACTACGAGCTGCCCGAGATCGAGCTGATGCCCGACGAGGCCGCCGTGCTCGGCCTGGCCGCCCGCGCCTGGCGGCACGCCGCGCTCGGCGACGCCGCGGCCAACGCGCTGATGAAGCTGCGCGCGGCCGGGGTCCCCGTCGACACCGACGCCGCGCCCGCCCTCACCCCCGTGCTGGGCACCGACGAACCCGCGTTCCTGCCGATGTGGCAGGCCGTGCGCGACCGCCGCCGGGTCGCCTTCGCCTACCGCAAGCCCGGCGAGCCGGTGGCGCGCCGCCGCCTGGAGCCCTGGGGCGTGGTCAACTACCGGGGCCACTGGTATGTCGGCGGCCACGACCTCGACCGGGGTGCGCGGCGGGTGTTCCGGCTGGGCCGCATCGTCGGCGAGGTCGAGGTCGACACCGCCGGCCCGCCGGTCGAGGTCCCCGCCGGCGTCGACGTCCGCTCCCTGGTGCGCGGCCGCGACCCCCTGGAGCCCCAGGGCGTGGCGCGGGTGCGGGTGCGCGCCGACTCCGGCCACGAGCTGCGCCGCGCCGCCCAGCGCATCGTGCCCGGCCCCCACCAGGGCGACGACCCCCGCTGGGACCTCATCGACCTGCCCTACGCCGACCTCGACGACCTGGTCGGCATGGTCGCCCGGTTCGGCGACCGCGCGGTCATCGAGGCCCCCGCCGAGGCGCGCGCCGCCATCGCCGCCCACCTGGCCGACCTCGCCGCCCGCGACCCCGGCCCCGAACCCGGCGACCCCGCCGCCGAGCCCGAGCCCGCCGCCGACGCGCGGCGCGGGTCGGCCTCGGCCGAGCAGCTGCGCCGGCTGCTGATGCTGGTGCCCTACGCCCTCAGCCACGACGTCCGCGTGCACGAGGTCGCCGAGCACTTCGGCCTGTCCCAGCGCCAGGTGCTCAAGGACCTCAGCCTGCTGTGGATGTGCGGCCTGCCCGGCTACACCCCCGGCGACCTCATCGACGTCGACATCGAGGCCGCGGAGTCCACCGGCGAGATCATCATCGCCAACGCCGAGACCCTGGCCCAGCCGCTGCGGCTCACCGCCGACGAGGCCGCGAGCCTGATCATCGGCCTGGAGCTGCTGGCCGAGCTCCCCGGCGTCGCCGACAGCGACGCCCTCAAGCGCGTGGGCGAGAAGCTGCGGGCCGCCGCGGCGGCCCCGGCCGGGGCCGCGCGCGCCCTGGCCGCGGTGGGCGCGGGCGGCGCGGCCCGCCCCGGCGGGGTCGAGCCCGGCCCCGACCCCGTGCACCGCCTGGCCGACGCGGTGGGCGTGCGCATCGAGCTGAGCGACGAGGTCCGCGAGGTCCAGCGCCGCTGCGACGAGGCGCTGCGCGCCGGGCAGCTGGTGCACCTGCGCTACCTCTCCGGCTACGTCGACGAGGTCACCGAGCGCGACGTCGACCCGATGGGCCTGGTCGTCTACGGCGGCCACGCGTTCCTGGAGGGCTGGTGCCGGCTGCGCGGCGACGTCCGGCTGTTCCGCCTGGACCGGGTGCTCGACCTCACCGTGCTGCCCGAGCCCGCGCGGGTGCCGGCGCGGGCCCGCCGCCGCGACCTGCGCGCCGGTGTCCTGCGGCTGTCCGACGACGACACCCGGGTGACCCTCGACCTCGACCCCTCCGCCCGGTGGGTCGCCGAGGAGTACCACTGCTCCTCGGTCCGCGACCTGGAGGGCGGGGGAGTGCGGGCCACGCTGCGCACCCCGGCGCCGGAGTGGGTGCGCCGGCTGGCGCTGCGGCTGGGCCCGCGCGCCCGGGTGGTGGCGCCGGTGGAGCTGGCCGAGCAGGTGCGCGAGCGGGCGCGGGCGGCCCTGGCCGCCTACGGCCCCGATCCGAGCGGAACCTAGGATGATCGGCGAAGCGCCCCGGAGGCCGGCTGGCCGGTACCGCCCGGTTCATCCCGTGTCCATCGTCGGCGCCCGGTTCACGGAGTAAGGTGGGAGAGGTGTTCGTGTTCGCCGCACTGGGGGTGCTGACCCTCCTCGGCCTGGTCCTGGTGGGTGTGCTCGCGCTGCGGATGCTGGCCGAGCTGCACCGGCTCCGGGCCCAGCTGGCGCGGACCCGCGCACAGGTCCAACCGGGGTACGACAGGCTGCGCGCGCTGAGCGACCGCGGCTCGGTGGGCGCCCCCTGAACCCGTCACGGGCGGGGACGTACCATCGAAGGCGCAGGCGGCCTGCGCCGGGAAAGAGGTTGAGTCATGGGTCTTGACGCCCGCACGCTTTTCATCCTGCTGCTGATCGCACTTCTGCTGTTCGGCGCGCGGCGGCTGCCCGACCTCGCCCGCTCCCTGGGGCGCAGCGCGCGTATCCTCAAGTCCGAGGCCAAGGGCCTGGGCGACGACGACGGCCACGAGTCCCGCCGCGACGACGCGGGGGCGCGGCACGGGGCCGGCGCGCCGGCCGACCCCGGCCACCAGGGCGGCCACCCCCACGCGGCCGATCCGCGGCCGGCCGCCCGTCCCGAGGCGGCGGCCCCGGCCGAGGCCGAGCCCTACCGGCAGCAGGCCCACCCGGTCTACCCGGAACTGCCGCCGGGGCAGCAGATCATCAACGAGAACGGCGAGCCCGTGCGCCGCACCTACAACGGCTGAACGGGCCGCGGCCGCCGCGGGCGGCCGCGCACATCCGGCCGCGCGGACAGGGGCGCGGCCGGGCGGACGCGAGACCAGGTCGAGGAGCGTAGCAGGCGATGCAGGTGCGGCGACGGCGGCGGCCGAGGGACCCCGAGGGTCGCATGCCGCTGATGGACCATCTGCGGGAACTCCGCAACCGCCTGGTCAAGGCGCTGCTGTTCGTCGCGCTGGGCACGGTGGCCGGCTACTTCCTCTACGACCCGGTCTGGGACCTCCTGCGGGGCCCCTACTGCTCCCTGCCCGCCGACGCGCGCGGCGGCGAACCCGGCTGCGACCTCATCTTCACCGGCGTCTTCGACGCGTTCTTCGTGGCCTTCCGGGTCTGGATCATCGTCGGCGTGCTGGTCTCCAGCCCGTTCTGGCTCTACCAGCTGTGGGCGTTCGTGGCGCCCGCGCTGACCGGCCGCGAGAAGCGCTACACCTACGCCTTCGTGCCCACGGCAGCCGCGCTGTTCGTGGGCGGCGCCGCGCTGGCCTACTACATCACCGGCCTGGCGATGGCGGTGCTGTTCGAGTTCGCCCCCGAGGGCTCCCTGCCGATGATCACCATCGACAGCTACCTGGGCTACATGACCCTGATGATGCTGGTGTTCGGCCTGGGCTTCGTCACCCCGCTGCTGGTGGCGCTGCTCAACCTCATCGGCGTCATCCGGCACGAGACCCTGGCCAAGTCGCGGCGGCTGATCATCTTCGGCATCTTCGTCCTGGCGGCGGTGGTCACGCCCGCCGAGCCGCTGTCGATGCTGGCCTTGGCGGTCCCGCTGGTGGTGCTCTACGAGGGCGCCGAGCTGTTCTGCTTCATCAACGACCGCCGCCGGGGCCGCCGCGACGAGTTCGCCGACCTCTCCGACGACGAGATCTCCCCGCTCGATGACGAAGAGTCGCTGACCGATTCCGGTCCGAGCCGCTAGGGTCGGTCCCGGCAGTCCCGACCAGCGGGAGAACACGAAGCAGGCGCGAGGAGAACCAACAGTGGCCGAGACCCCCGGTACCCGGCGAGACCTGCCGCCAGAGGCGCAGGGCAACGAGAAGTGGCACGACACCACCCATGCCGTGTGGAAGCGCTCCTCGCTCTCGCGCGAGGACTCCGAGGCCGTCGTCGAGGTCGCCAAGTTCGAGGACGGGTTCCGCGCGGTGCGCGACGGCAAGCACCCCGAGAAGGGCATCCTGTTCTTCACGCCCGCCGAGTGGGAGGCGTTCGTCCTGGGCGCCAAGGACGGCGAGTTCGACATCCCCGAGGAGTACCTGACCCCCGAGGAGGCCGCCATCCAGCGCGGCGACGTCCCGGTCACCGCCGTGGTCTCCCCCCACTCCCGCGCGGCGGCCCAGGACACCGCGGCCGATTCGGCCGCGGACCCCGCCGAGCCCGGCGGCGGCCCGGCGGCCTGAGCGGCGCCGCCACCACCGCGCCCCGTCCCTCCGGGGCCTTCGACCGGGACGGCGGCGGCCGCCGTCCCGGCGTGTGCGCCTCACTGGCCGCAACGCCCTAGGCTTGATCGATATGAGTACCCACGCCGAGCGGTACGCCGCCTTCCGTCGGCGCCAAGCCGAGTCCAGCGCCGCCATCGAGGAGTTCCAGGGGCTCTACGGGTTCGAGTTCGACCCGTTCCAGGTCCGGGCGTGCAAGGCGCTGGAGCAGGGCCAGGGGGTACTCGTCGCCGCCCCCACCGGCTCGGGCAAGACCGTGGTGGGGGAGTTCGCGGTGCACCTGGCGCTGCGCGACGGCGCCAAGTGCTTCTACACCACCCCCATCAAGGCGCTGTCCAACCAGAAGTACACCGACCTCGTGCGCCGCTACGGCGCCGACAAGGTCGGGCTGCTCACCGGCGACAACAGCGTCAACGGCGAGGCGCCGATCGTGGTCATGACCACCGAGGTGCTGCGCAACATGCTCTACGCCGGCTCGCAGACCCTGCTGCGGCTGGCCTATGTGGTCATGGACGAGGTCCACTACCTCGCCGACCGCTTCCGGGGCGCGGTGTGGGAGGAGGTCATCATCCACCTGCCGGAGTCGGTGCGGGTGGTGGCCCTGTCGGCGACCGTCAGCAACGCCGAGGAGTTCGGCGAGTGGATGCAGCAGGTCCGCGGCGAGACCACGGTCATCGTGGACGAGAAGCGCCCGGTCCCGCTGTGGCAGCACATGATGGCCGGCAAGCGCATGCACGACCTGTTCGTCTCCGCCGACGACCCCGACACCGGGGACTCCGAGTCCGCTGAGGACGGCGGACGCAACGCCAAGGGCGGCCGGGGCGGACGGCGGTCCCGCCGGCGCGACCGCCAGGACGCGGGCGGCTCGGGCGAGATCCTGGTCAACGGCGAGCCCATGCGGATCAACCCCCGCCTGACCCGCCTGGCCCTGGAGGACGACCGCATCACCCAGTTGGCGCACCGCCGCCGCCACCCCCAGGCGCGGGCCCGCTCCTCGGCGCGCCCGCGCGCCAAGTACGCGCCGCCCAGCCGCGTGCAGATCATCGACGAGCTGGACCGCGAGGGCCTGCTGCCCGCGATCGTGTTCATCTTCAGCCGCGCCGGCTGCGACGACGCCGTGCGCCAGTGCATGTACGCGGGCATGACCCTGACCACCGAGGAGGAGGCGCTGGAGATCCGCGCCTTCGCCGAGCGGCAGTGCGCCGACATCCCGCCGGCCGACCTCGCGGTGCTGGGCTACGACGAGTGGCTGCGCGCCCTGGAGCGCGGCGTGGCCGCCCACCACGCGGGGCTGCTGCCCACGTTCAAGGAGGTGGTGGAGTCGCTGTTCTCGCGCGGCCTGATCCGCGCGGTCTTCGCCACCGAGACCCTGGCGCTGGGCATCAACATGCCCGCGCGCACCGTGGTCATCGAGAAGCTGGACAAGTGGAACGGCGAGACCCACGCCGCCCTGACCGCCGGCGAGTACACCCAGCTCACCGGGCGCGCCGGCCGGCGCGGTATCGACGTCGAGGGCCACGCGGTGGTGGTGTGGCAGCCGGGCACCGACCCCGAGGCCGTGGCGGGCCTGGCCAGCACCCGCACCTACCCGCTCAACTCCAGCTTCCAGCCCTCCTACAACATGGCGGTGAACCTCGTGGGCCAGGTGGGCCGCGAGCGCAGCCGCACCATGCTGGAGGCGTCCTTCGCCCAGTTCCAGGCCGACCGCGCGGTGGTGGGGCTGGTCAAGCAGCTCCGCAAGCACGAGGAGGCGCTGGAGGGCTACGGCGCCGCCGCAACGTGCCACCTGGGCGACTTCATGGAGTACGCGGCGATGCGCCGCGAGCTGAGCGACCGCGAGAACCAGGCGGCCAAGGGCCGCAGCGCGCGCCGGCGCGAGGAGGCGGTGCGCAGCCTGGAGCGGCTGCGCGCCGGGGACATCATCCGGATCCCGGCCGGGCGCCACAGCGGGTTCGCGGTCGTGCTCGACCCCGGCCTGCGCGGCGACGTCCCGGCGCCCCTGGTGCTGACCGCCAAGCGGCAGGTCAAGCGGGTCAACGCGGCGGACTTCCCGGCGCCGGTGGAGCCGGCGGGGCGGCTGCGCATCCCGAAGAACTTCTCGGCGCGCTCGGCCCAGGCGCGCACCGACCTCGCCTCCAGCCTGCGCAACAAGCTGCGCGAGACCGGGGCCGAGGAGGAGGCGCGCGGGCGCGGCGGTGAGGGCGCGGGCGACGACCCCGAGATCACCCGCCTGCGCCGCGAGCTGCGCCGGCACCCCTGCCACGGCTGCCCCGAGCGCGAGGACCACGCCCGCTGGGCCGAGCGCTACTTCCGGCTGCGCAAGGAGACCGACTCCCTGCGCCGGCGGGTCGAGGGCCGCTCGCACGTCATCGCGCGCACCTTCGACCGGGTGTGCGGGGTGCTGGAGGACCTGGAGTACCTCGACGGCGACACCGTCACCGAGGAGGGCCGGCGGCTGGCCAAGGTCTACTCCGAACTGGACCTGCTGGTGGCCGAGTGCCTGCGGCGCGGGCTGTGGGACGACCTCGACCCCCAGGACCTCGCCACCTGCGTGGCCTCCCTGGTCTATGAGTCCCGCCGCTCCGACGACCCCTTCCCGCGCGTGCCCGACGGCGCGCCCGCGGAGGTCCTCGCCGAGATGGAGCGGCTGTGGGGCGAGCTGCACGAGGTGGAGCGCGACCACCACGTGTCGTTCCTGCGCCGCCCCGACCTGGGGTTCGTGTGGGTCACCCACCGCTGGGCGCGGGGCGACCGCCTCGACCGCATCCTGATGGAGGCGGACATGCCCGCGGGCGACTTCGTGCGCACGACCAAGCAGTTGGTCGACATGCTCGGGCAGGTGGCCGACGCCGCCCCGGAGGCCGGCGGCGTGCGCCGTACCGCCCGCAAGGCCGTGGACCTGGTGCGCAGGGGCGTGGTGGCCTACTCGTCGGTGGGCTGACCGGCACCCGTGGCCCCGCGCCGGCCGGGTGCGGTTCCGGCCCGGCCGGTTGGGCCCGGTCGCGCCCCGCGCGCGGCCGGGCCCAACCGCGCCGGCAGCCTCGCGCGCCCCGTTCGCGCCCGCCCCGTGCCGCCGGGGCCGCCCCGCCCCGCCGCGAAAGTGGCGAGGAGCACGGCACTTCGCGCGCCCCAGCGGCGTTGTCGTAGTCAGCGGTACCGCCCCGGCCGGGACCTTCGGCCCGGGTCCGCCCGCCGGATCGGGGGCATCGGCAGGGGAGGGCCGCGGGGTAGCAGGCCAAGGTCGAGCGCAGGTGCGGCGCCCCCGACCCCGCCACCGCGCATGGTCGCGGTCGCGCGGGGAACCCCGTAGTGACGGGCGCGGGCGGCGCACCTGCACTGGGACGACACATGATGCGGGGGGTCTACTTCACCATGGCGTCGCGCACTCTTCTGGTCACCAACGACTTCCCCTCGCGTGGAGGGGGCGACGACACGTTCGGCTGCGCGCTGGCGCGGCATCTGGCCGGACCCGACGGCGAGGGGGCGGTGGTGCACACCTTCCGCTCCGGCAGCGGCGGGTTCGACGACCTCCAGGAGTTCCCCGTCGAACGCGACGGCGGGCCCCGGCTCATGCCGACCCGCCGGACCGTCCGGCGGATCAAGGAGCTGATGCGGGGATACGACTGCGACCGCGTGCTGCTCGCCGAGGCGCCGCTGGGCCTCATGGCGGCGCCGCTGCGCGCCGAGGGCGTCGGCGAGGTCGTCGCCGCCACGCGCGGGGTGGGCCGGTGGGGTCCGGCGGCGACCTCGATGCTGCGCCGTATCGGGGGCGGCGCCGACGTGGTCGCCTATCCCGGGGAGTCCCAGCGCCCGCTGGTGCAGCAGGCGCTGCCGCCCGGCAGCGGCGCCCGCCTGGTCCGCCTCGCCCCCGGCGTGGACACCACCGCGTTCCGCCCGGGCCTGGACGGCGACGACCTGCGCGAGCGCTTCGACCTGGGCGACGGCCCGGTGGTGCTGTGCGTGGGGCGGCTGGACCGGCGCGCCGGCGTCGACTCCCTGATCCGGGCCATGACCTGGCTGCGCCCGCGCTTCCCCGGCGTGCGGCTGCTGGTCGCCGGCGAGGGGCCCGACCGGCGGCGGCTGCGCGCGCTGGCGGCGTGGGCCGGCGTGGAGGGCTCGGTGGTGTTCGCGGGCGCCTGCGGGCCCCAGGAGCTGCCGCGGCTGTGCGCGGTGGCCGACGTGTTCGCGCTGCCGGGCCGCCCCGGCTCGCCCGGCCGGGGCATGATGCCGGGCGCCGGGTTCCTGGAGGCGGCGGCCTGCGGGCTGCCGGTGGTGGCCGGGGTCGACGGCGGCGCCGGGGACCTCGTCCGCCACGGCGAGACCGGCTACGTGGTCGACGGCGGCAACGCCCGCTCGGTGGCCCAGCACCTGTCCCACCTGCTGGCCAACCCCGAGGCCGCGCGCGCCATGGGGGAGCGCGGCCGGCAGTGGGTGCTGGCGGAGTGGACCTGGGACCGGGTCCTGGCCCGCCTGGAGGGGGCGCCGGCGGCGGCCTGACCCGGCCGCCGCGACCGGCGGCACCGGGCGGTACCGGGAGGCATCGAGCAGCACCGGGGCGGGAGCGGCCGCGGCCGCCCCCGCCCGCGTGTGCGCCTGCGCAATGGCGGCGCGCGCCCGGGGCGGGTGCGCGGCGGCCGGGGAGCGGCCACGGGCGGGGGCCGGTGGATCTTCCGGGGTGGTGTGCGCCACTATATAGTCGGACGTCCTACTAATCGGCCGGTCACCGCGCGGACCGCACACAGACAAGGGAGTCGGCATGGCCGTAGAGCGCACGCTGCCCACCTCCGAGGCCGAGGACCTGCTCGACCTCACCCGGGGACTCGCCGACAAGGAGCTGGGGCCGCGCGCCGCCCCCGACGAGGAGGCCGGCGCCTTCCCGCGCGACGTGTTCGCGCTGCTGGGCCGCTCCGGGCTGCTCGGCCTGCCCTACCCCGCCGCCTACGGCGGCGGCGACCAGCCCTACGAGGTCTACCTCCAGGTGGTCGAGGAGCTGGCCGCCCGGTGGCTGGCCGTGGGGCTGGGGGTCAGCGTCCACACCCTCTCGTGCTTCCCCGTGGCCGCCTACGGCACCGAGGCCCAGCGCGCGGCCCTGCTGCCCGACATGCTCGGCGGCTCCCAGCTGGGCGCCTACTGCCTGTCCGAGGCCCACGCCGGCTCCGACGCCGGATCGCTGGCCACCCGCGCCGAGCCCGAGCCCGGCGCCGTGCCCGCGCCCCGCGCCGCCGCGAGCGGCGGCACCGGCCCCGGTGCGCCGCCCGAGGCCCCCGGCTACCGGATCGCCGGCGCCAAGTCCTGGATCACCCACGGCGGCGTCGCCGACTTCTACACGCTCTTCGCCCGCACCGGCGGCCCCGACTCCGGGCGCGAGGGCATCAGCTGCTTCCACCTGCCCGCCGCCACCGCCGGCATCACCGCCGACCCGCCCGAGCGCAAGATGGGCATGTCCGCCTCGCCCACGGCCGTGGTGCGCTTCGAGGACGTCCGCGCCGCGCCCGAGGCCCGTATCGGAGCCGAGGGCCAGGGCTTCGCCATCGCCATGGCCGCGCTGGACTCCGGCCGGCTGGGCATCGCCGCCTGCGCCGTCGGGGTCGCCCAGGCCGCCCTCGACCTCGCCGTGGCCCACTCGCGCGAGCGCCGCCAGTTCGGCCGGCCCGTCGGCGACTTCCAGGGGCTGTCCTTCCTGCTCGCCGACATGGCCACCCAGACCGCCGCCGCCCGCGAGCTGTACCTGTCGGCCGCGCGCCGCCGCGACGCCGGCCGGCCCTTCGCGACCCAGGCGGCCATGGCCAAGCTGTTCGCCACCGACACCGCCATGCGCGTGACCACCGACGCCGTGCAGGTGCTCGGCGGCTCCGGCTACACCCGCGACCTGCCCGCCGAGCGCCTCATGCGCGAGGCCAAGGTGCTGCAGATCGTCGAGGGCACCAACCAGATCCAGCGGATGGTCATCGGCCGGGCCCTGGCGCGCGAGGCGCGCACCGCCGCCGGGGCCGCCGCACGCTGACGCGCGGCCAGGTCGCGGCAGCGGACACGAGTTCATAACAGGGACATAGCGAGCACTGTCGTGTCGGCACATCGGCTGATACAAGAGGGCAGGAGCTGATGTGGGGCAGCGCACACGCCCGCCCGGCGGGGCCGGTGTGCCTGCCCGTGGCGCGGACGACCGCCCCGGCGACGCTACCGGTGGGGCGGTATCGGACGGAGGCGAAGGTGGCGCAAGTCAGACTTGCCGGTATCGGCAAGACCTATCCGGACGGCACGAGCGCGGTGAAGGGGCTCGACCTCGACATCGCCGACGGGGAGTTCCTCGTCCTCGTCGGCCCGTCCGGATGCGGCAAGACGACGGCCCTGCGCATGGTCGCGGGCCTGGAGGAGATCACCGCGGGCACGCTCACCATCGGGGACCGCGTGGTCAACCGCACCCCCGCGCGCGACCGCGACGTCGCCATGGTCTTCCAGAGCTACGCCCTCTACCCGCACCTGTCGGTGCGCGACAACATCGGCTTCGGCCTGCAGCTGCGCAAGCTGCCCAAGAGCGAGATCAAGACCCGCGTGGAGGCCGCCGCCGCGACGCTCGGCCTCACCGAGCACCTGGACCGCCGCCCCCGCAACCTCTCCGGCGGCCAGCGCCAGCGCGTGGCCATGGGCCGCGCCATCGTGCGCCAGCCCCAGGCCTTCCTCATGGACGAGCCGCTGTCCAACCTCGACGCCAAGCTGCGCGTGCAGATGCGCGCGGAGATCTCCCGCATCCAGCGCGACCTCGGCGTCACCACCATCTACGTCACCCACGACCAGGTCGAGGCGATGACCCTGGGCGACCGGGTCGCGGTCATGAAGAAGGGCGTGCTGCAGCAGGTCGCCCCGCCCCAGGAGCTGTACCTGCGCCCGGCCAACATCTTCGTCGCCGGGTTCATCGGCTCGCCCGCCATGAACCTGCTCCAGGGCCGCCTGGTCGCCGAGGGCGCCGGCCTGCGCCTGGAGCTGGGCGGGCAGACCCTGGCCGTGCCCGAGGCCCTGGCCGCCGAGCGGCCCCGGCTGCGCGAGTACGCCGGCCGCGACATCGCCGTGGGCATCCGCCCCGAGGACATGGAGGACGCCGCCCTGGGCGGTGACGGCGGCGCCGTGCTGGCCTCCACCACCGACCTCGTGGAGGCGCTCGGCTCGGAGCTGCTGGTGCACTTCCGCCTGGCCGCCCCGCCGGTGGTCACCGAGGACACCAAGGAGCTGGCCCGCGACGCCGGCGCCGACGACCTCGACACCGCCGCCCCCGACAGCGACGTCATCGCCAAGTTCAGCCCCCGCTCCACCACCGCGCCCGGCCGGCCCGTGCAAGTGCGCGTGGACACCGAGCGCCTCTACTTCTTCGACCCCGTCACCGGCGAGGCCATCTGGGGAGAGCCGGCTCCCGCACCGCAAGCCAAGGAGGGAACCCATGCCTGAGCACCAGTGGAGAGGCCGCGCGACGCTCGCGGCCGCGGCGGCCGGAGCGCTCGTCGCCGCCTCCGCCTGCAGCCCCGGGTCCACCAGCGGGGCGGGCTCCGGCGAGCTGGCCGGTGTCGAACTCCTGGTCGCGGCCAAGTGGACCGGTGTCGAGCAGGACAACTTCACCGAGGTCCTGGCCGCCTTCGAGGAGGAGACCGGCGCCACCGTCAACTACGAGTCCACCGGTGAGGACACCGGCGCCTACCTCGGCCCCAAGATCGAGGCCGAGGAGCCGCCGGACATCGCGATCCTGCCCCAGCCCGGCCTGGTCGCCGAGTACGCCGAGCAGGAGGCGCTGGTGCCGCTGTCGGGCGACGCCGCCACCGCCCTGGAGGAGAACTACACCGACTACTGGCGCGAGCTGGGGTCGGTCGACGGCGAGCCCTACGGCGTGCTGCTCAAGGCCGCCCACAAGTCCATCGTCTGGTACCGCCCCGACGCCTTCGACGAGGCCGGCGTGAGCGCCCCCGAGACCTGGGCGGACCTGACCGGCGAGACCGCGAGCACCCTCTCCGACGCCGGCGTCACCCCCTTCTCCATGTGCGGCGCCTCGGGCTGGACCCTCACCGACTGGTTCGAGAACGTCTACCTCTCCCAGCATGGCCCCGAGGCCTACGACCAGCTCATCGCCCGCGAGATCCCCTGGGACGACGACACCGTCGTGGAGACCCTGGAGACCCTGGCCGAGGTCTGGGGCGAGGAGGACTGGCTGGCCGGCGGCACCGACGGCGCGGTCCAGACCGACTTCCCCACCTGCGTCACCGAGGTCTACGGCCAGGAGAACGCGGCCATGGTCTATGAGGCCGACTTCGTGGCGGCCAGCGCCCAGGAGGCCGGCGCCACCGTCGGCGAGGACGCCCAGGCGTTCCCCTTCCCGGCCGTGGGCGAGGAGCCGCCGGTCGTGGTCGGCGGCGACATCGCCGTGGCGATGACCGAGAAGGAGGGCGTGCAGCAGCTCATGGCCTACCTGGCCTCGCCCGAGGCGCAGACCACCTGGGCGGGCCTGGGCGGCTACCTGTCGGCCAACTCCGAGGTGCAGCCCGACGCCTACCCCGACGAGTTCACCCAGACCCTGGCCCAGACCATCCTGGAGGCCGGCGACAACGTCCGCTACGACCTCTCCGACCAGGTGCCCAGCCAGTTCGGCGCCACCGAGGGCAAGGGCATGTGGGCGGTGCTCCAGGACTTCCTGCGCGACCCCTCCGACCCCGAGGCCGCGGCCGCGGACCTGGAAGAGGCCGCCGCGTCGGCCGAGTGACCCCGGCCGCCCGCACGGGCGGCGCCCCTCACCGATCAGGACGAATCGACACGAGAAGTGGGTCCGTTCGATGACGACCACTGACGAGCCCTCCGCGCCGGGCCAGGCCGGCCCGGCCGGGGGGAGCGGGCGCCTGGGTCCGCCCCCCTGGCTGGCGCTGGTGTTCCTCATGCCGGCGCTGCTGTTCCTGGGCGCCTACATCATCTATCCCATCGTGTTCTCGGTGTACCGCAGCCTGTGGGACGCCCCCGGGCTGCAGTTCGTCGGGCTGGACAACTACGTCCGGATGTTCACCCGCCCCGACACCTTCATCGCGCTGCGCAACAACGTGATCTGGCTGGTCGTGGCGCCGGCCCTGGTGACGGTGGCCGGGCTGATCTTCGCGGTGCTCACCGAGCGCATCCGCTGGGCCACCGCCTTCAAGATCGTCATCTTCATGCCGATGGCGATCTCGTTCCTGGCCTCCGGCGTGATCTTCCGGCTGGTCTACGAGCAGGACCCCGAGAGCGGCCTGGCCAACGCCGTCATCACCACCGTCCACGACACCTTCTCGCCCAGCGCGGCCTACCCCGACGCCCGGCCGCGCCCGGAGGGCCCCCTGGAGGCGGCCCAGGACGCCTACGTGCTGCGGGACTCGGCCCAGCCCGGGGAATCCGTGCTGGTCCCGCTGGTGGGCGTGGGCGCCGACGAGGTGCCCGCCGACGCCGAGCCCGCCGCCGAGGCCGAGTCCCGGCCGGACGCCATCACCGGCACCGTGTGGGTGGACTTCACCCGCGGCGGGGGCGGCGAGGAGGGCGCCATCGACCCCTCCGAGAGCGGCCTGCCCGCCATGGAGGTGCAGGCGTGGATGGACGGCGAACTGCGCGCCACCGCCATGGCCGGACCCGACGGCACCTTCGCCCTCACCGGCCTGGACGAGGGCGACTACACGGTGCAGTTGGCACCGGAGAACTTCACCGAGCCCTACAACGGGCTCAACTGGCTGGGCCCCACCCTCATCACGCCCTCCATCATCGCCGCCTACCTGTGGGTGTGGGCGGGGTTCGCCATGGTGCTCATCGCCGCCGGGCTGGCGGCCATCCCGCGCGACGCGCTGGAGGCCGCGCGGGTCGACGGCGCCACCGAGTGGCAGGTGTTCCGCCGCGTCACCGTGCCGCTGCTCTCGCCGGTGCTCATGGTCGTCTTCGTGACGCTCATGATCTACGTCCTGAAGATCTTCGACCTGGTGTTCGTCATCGCGCCGGGCTCGGTGCGGGCCGACGCCAACGTGCTGGCACTGGAGATGTGGCAAGTCTCCTTCGGCGTCAACGACCAGGGGCTGGGCAGCGCGCTCGCGGTGTTCCTGCTCGTGCTGGTCGTGCCCGCGATGATCTTCCAGATCCGCCGCTTCCGCCGGGAGGAGTCATGACCACGCAGACCGAGCCCGGCACCGCCGCAGCCCCTGACCTGGCCGGGGGTGCCCCGCGGCGCTCGGTGGCCTCGCGCGTCGTCGCCCGGCTGGGCTCGGGCGCCGCGCAGGTGCTGCTCATCGTCATCGGGCTGTTCTGGCTGGTGCCCACCCTGGGGCTGCTGGTCTCCAGCCTGCGCTCGCCCCAGGACAACAGCGCCTCGGGCTGGTGGACGGTGCTCACCGAGCCCTCCCAGATCACCCTGGAGAACTACGCGGGCCTGCTGGACAACGAGGACTTCGTCGCGTCCTTCACCAACACCGTGCTGATCACCGTGCCCGCCACCGTGATCATCGTGGTGGTGGCGGCGCTGGCGGCCTACGCGTTCGCCTGGCTGGAGTTCCCCGGCCGCGACTGGCTGTTCCTGGGCGTGGTGGGGCTGCTCGTGGTGCCGCTGCAGGTGGCGCTGGTGCCGATCTCCAGCCTGTACGGCGGCACCCCGCTGTACGGCACGATCCCGGCCGTGGTGCTGTTCCACGTCGGGTTCGGGCTGCCGTTCGCGATCTTCCTGCTGCGCAACTTCTTCGCCGCCATCCCCCGCGACCTGCTGGAGGCCGCGCGCATGGACGGCGGCAAGGAGTTCACCATCTTCCGCAGGGTGATCCTGCCGCTGGGCGGGCCGGCGATCGCCTCGCTGGGCATCTTCCAGTTCCTGTGGGTGTGGAACGACCTGCTGGTGGCCCTGGTGTTCGCGGGGGAGTCCAGCCAGCCCATGACCGTGGCGCTGCAGTCGGAGATGCGGCAGTTCGGCGCGAACATCGACGTGATCGCCGCCGGGGCGTTCCTGTCGATGGTGGTGCCGCTGATCGTGTTCTTCGCCTTCCAGCGCTACTTCGTCCAGGGCGTCATGGCCGGCGCGGTCAAGTAGCGGTCCGGGCGGGCCGGGCCCGCCCGGACCCCCGCACACGACGGCGGGCCCCGGGATCCCCCTGGGCCCGCCGCGGTGTGGGAGGGGCGGCCCGCCGCGCGGGAGGCCGCCCCGGGGCGGGTCAGCGGTGGCCGATGGCCAGGCCGCTCTCCTTGTCGAAGTAGTGCAGCTGGGTGACGTCGACCGACAGCGCGATCGAGGTGCCCGGCCGCACCCCGCTGCGCGGGTTCACGCGGGCGGTGAACAGCGACTTGTCGCCGCTCAGCGGCAGCGCGGTCTCGGGCGCCTCGCCGTCGCCGGCGGCGTCGGCGGCCAGCGCGGCGGCCTCCTCGTGGCGGACCGGCGGGGCGTTCACCGAGAAGATGACGTTGATCTCGGTGCCCAGCTCCTCGGTGACCTCGGCGACGACGTCCATGGTGCTGCCGCCGTTGCGCGAGGCCAGCGAGGCGTCCTCGAAGTCGGAGGGGCGGATGCCCAGGATGATCTGCTTGCCCAGGTAGTCGCGCAGGCCCGGCTTGGTGTCGACCACCGCGCTGGGCACCGACAGGGAGTGCTCGGCGAACTTCAGCACCGCGCCGGTGCCGTCCTGCTGCAGCTCGGCGTAGACGAAGTTCATGGCGGGGGAGCCGATGAACCCGGCGACGAACAGGTTGGCCGGGTTGTCGAACAGGTTCTTGGGGGTGTCGACCTGCTGGAGGCGGCCGTCGCGCAGCACCGCCACGCGGTCGCCCAGGGTCATGGCCTCGATCTGGTCGTGGGTCACATAGACCGTGGTGACGCCCAGGCGCTCGTGGAGCTGGTTGAGGGAGGCGCGCATCTGCACGCGCAGCTTGGCGTCGAGGTTGGACAGCGGCTCGTCCATGAGGAACGCCTGGGGCTCGCGGACGATGGCGCGGCCCATGGCCACGCGCTGGCGCTGGCCGCCCGAGAGCGCCGCCGGCTTGCGCTTGAGGTAGGGCTCCAGGCCCAGCATCGCGGCGGCCTCGTTGACGCGCTTCTGGATCTCGGGCTTGGCGATCTTGCGCAGCTTGAGACCGAAGGCGAGGTTCTGCTCGACGGTCATGTGGGGGTAGAGCGCGTAGTTCTGGAAGACCATCGCGATGTCGCGGTCCTTGGGCGGCCGGTCGTTGACGACCTCGTCGCCGATGCGCAGCTCGCCGCCGGTGATCTCCTCCAGCCCGGCGATCATGCGCAGGGCGGTGGACTTGCCGCAACCGGAGGGGCCGACGAGCACCATGAACTCGCCGTCTTCGATTTCCAGGTTCAGCGCGTCGACGGCCTTGACCCCGCCCGAGTACACCTTGTCGACGCCGTCCAGGACGATCTTCGCCATGGGGCAACAGCTCCCGTGTCCGTGGGGCCCGCTCCGAAGCCCGGGAGCGAGCTGATTTCCGCTGGGCTGATCGTTTCGTATCGATCCGCTGTCCATATCGAACACCAGTGGTGCCGTTCTGTCGATAGTTCGCGCTGTTTCGATCCGATACCGTCCGCATGGTGAGACGGGGTGGTTTCGGGCGCGTGTGCAGCGCGCCGCGTCGGGGCGGGGGCCGACTGGCGTGGCCGGGGTGGGTGCGTTAGCCTGGCGGCGGATATCCGGCACCGGCCGTTGTGCCGTGCCCGCAGCCGCCTGAGCGGGGAGTTTCCCGCCGCCGACACGTCGGCCGGGGGTTGCGGCGCACGACCGGGAGTCTGGGTAATCTACAGACCAGTCCAGCACTGGACGGACCGGTCGAGCGGTCCGGTTGTTGGCTCGCCGGACGTCGCACCACGCACCAGGTGCGGTCGGAGGCGCGGCAAGGACCGGGGTTCCGCGACCGGGCGGGGGGTTGGACCCGGAGAAGGCCCGAACATCCAGTAGACAACGGTCTCCGCGCTCGCCGCCGACGAGACGGATCCGGTCCGAAGGGTGTTTTCGGGCCTTTTCCGCGTCCCCCCATCAGCAGAAAGCGAGCCAGGCGTGGTTGCCGAAGACGCCCAGCAGGCGAACGAGGACACGCGCACCGCCCCACCCTCGGCGGTCGGCACCCCCTCACGGCGCAGGCGCCTGGGCGCACTCTGGCGGGCCGCCGCCGCGGTCGCCGCCGGGCTGTGCCAGCTGCTCGCACTGGAGCCCTACGGGCTGTGGTGGCTCGGCCCGCTGAGCGCGGCCCTGCTGGCGCTGGCCGTACGCAACACCCGCGTGCGCCGCGCCGCCTGGCTGGGCCTGCTCAGCGGCGCCGCGCTCATGGTGCCGCTCCTGCGCTGGCAGGACGTCTTCGGCGCCGACGTCTGGCTGGTCATCGCCGCCGCCCTGTCCGTGTACTACGCGCCCATGGCCATGGGCCTGGCACTGGTGATGCGGCTGCCCGGCTGGCCGGTGTGGACCGCCGCGGTGTGGGTGCTGCAGGAGGCCGTCCGCGCCCGCTTCCCCCTGGGCGGGTTCGCCTGGGGCAAGCTCGCCTACGCCCAGCCCGACACCCCGTTCACCGGCTACGCCGCGCTGGGGTCCTCGGCCCTGGTGACCTTCGCCGTCGCGCTGGCGGGCGGACTGCTGCTGTGGGCGGCGCTGCGCGCCGCCCGGCCCGGCCGCTCCGGGCTGCCCGGCGCCGCCGCCGCGGTGGGCGCGGCGCTGGCCGTGGCCGCCGCCGGCCTGGCCTGGCCACCGCTGACCGCCCCGGCGGTCGACCACACCGCCACCGTCGCCCTCATCCAGGGCAACGTGCCCGGAGTGGGCCAGATGAGCGTCCTGGGCGAGCGCATGCAGGTCCTGCGCAACCACGTCGAGCAGGTCCACCTGCTGGCCGAGGACGTCGACGCCGGCCGGGCGCCGCAGCCCGACCTGGTGGTGCTGCCCGAGAACGCCAGCGACATCGACCTCTACACCGACCCCGCCGCCGCCGAACTGGTCGACGAGGCCGCCCGCGACATCGGCGCTCCGCTGCTGTTCGGCACCGCCCGCTACAGCCCCGACGGCTCCGAGCGG
The DNA here is from genome assembly GCF_013410565.1 of Streptomonospora nanhaiensis. Taxonomy (NCBI): domain Bacteria; kingdom Bacillati; phylum Actinomycetota; class Actinomycetes; order Streptosporangiales; family Nocardiopsidaceae; genus Streptomonospora; species Streptomonospora nanhaiensis. The sequence continues at coordinate 908,390 of NZ_JACCFO010000001.1, read as the reverse complement.
GAGATCCGCAGCGTGGTGTGGGACCCCCGTGAGGGGCCGGTCGACCACTACACCAAGCGCTACCTGGTGCCCTTCGGCGAGTACATCCCCTACCGCGACTTCTTCACCCGGTTCGTGCAGCGCCTGGAGCAGATCGGCAGCGACGCCGTGCCCGGCGACGAGCCCGGCGCGCTGCGCCTGGGCGGCACGACCGTGGCCACCGCCATCTGCTTCGACATCGCCTTCGACCTGCCGGTCCGCGAGTCGGTGGCCGAAGGCGGCCAGATCATCGCGGTGCCGACCAACAACGCCAACTACAACTTCACCGGCCAGACCCACCAGCAGCTCGCCATCACCCGGCTGCGCGCCGTCGAGCACGGGCGGCCCGCCGTGGTCGCCGCCACCAGCGGCCTCAGCGCGGTGGTGACCGCCGGCGGTGAGGTCGCCTACCGCTCGCCCGAGGCCGAACCCGCCCGCCACGTCGCCGAGCTTCCGGCCATGAGCGGGCTGACCCCCGCCACCCGGCTGGGCGCGCTGCCCGAGGCCGCGCTGAGCCTGCTGGCGCTGGGCGCCGTCGTCGCCGCCGCCGTGCGGGCCCGCCGCGCCCGCGCCTGAGCCGGCCGGGGGAACGATCCCCGGCGGCGGGGCGTTGTGCCCACAGGTGAGCGGAACCGATCGAGGATGGTGCCCATGCCGCTGCTGATCGTCATCGCCCTGATGGCGCTGCCCTTCCTGGAGATCTGGCTGATGATCCTGGTCGGCCAGCAGATCGGTGTGGCCTGGACCATCGCCGCGCTGTTCGCGCTGAGCACCGCCGGCGTGCTCGTGCTGCGCCGCGCCGGCACCACCACCTTCCGCGAGGCCGACCGCGCCATGCGCACCGGCCAGCCCCCCAAGGGCAGCCTGCTCGACACCCTCATGCTGCTCGTGGGCGGCGTCCTGCTGATCATCCCCGGGTTCGTCACCGGCGCGCTGGGTGCCCTGCTCGCCCTGCCCTTCACCCGGCCCGCGCTGCGCTGGGCGTTCACCGCCTGGGCCGAGCGCCGCATCCGGCGCCTGCGCGACTCCGCCGAGGCGGAGTTCGTGGCCCAGGGCGGGGTGGTCCCCGGCCCGCGGGGCGAGCCGCGCGCCCCCAGCGGCGGCCGCGTCATCCGGGGCCGCATCGTCGAGGAGGGCACCGACCAGCCGGGCACCACCGCCTGAGCCCGCCGGGCGCACCGGGCGCACCGGGCGCACCGGGCGGCCCCTGGCGCCCCGACGGCCACGCGCGGCCCACACCGTGCCGCGGGGCGGGCGTGCCGATACGGTATTCCCGTGAACAAGACAGCCACGTGGAACTACCTCATGGACATGGACGGCGTCCTGGTGCGCGAGGAGCACATCATCCCCGGCGCCGACGTGTTCGTCTCGGAGCTGGTGGAGAACGGCATCGGTTTCATGGTGCTGACCAACAACTCCATCTACACGCCGCGCGACCTGCGCGCCCGGCTCAAGCGCTCCGGCCTGGACATCCCCGAGGAGTCCATCTGGACCTCCGCGCTGGCCACCGCGCGGTTCCTGGACCAGCAGCGGCCCGGCGGGTCGGCCTACGTGGTGGGGGAGTCCGGGCTGACCACCGCCCTGCACAGCATCGGCTACGTGCTCACCGACCGCGACCCCGACTACGTGGTCCTGGGCGAGACCCGCACCTACAGCTTCGAGGCCATCACCCGCGCGATCCGCCTGGTCGAGAGCGGCGCCAAGTTCATCGCCACCAACCCCGACGAGAAGGGCCCCAGCCGCGAGGGCTCACTGCCGGCCACCGGCGCCGTGGCCGCCCTGATCGAACGCGCCACCGGCCGCGCCCCCTACTACGTCGGCAAGCCCAACCCGCTGATGATGCGCTCGGCCCTCAACGCCCTGGGCGCCCACTCCGAGAGCACGCTGATGATCGGCGACCGCATGGACACCGACGTCCGCTCGGGCCTTGAGGCGGGCCTGCAGACCCTGCTGGTCCTGTCCGGAATCTCCGACCGCGACACCGCCGAACTCTTCCCCTACCGCCCCACCCGCGTCCTCGACTCAGTAGCCGACCTGGTCGGCCGCACCCGCAACCCCTTCGACACCGACCCCGCCGAGCCCCCGGCCGCGGAGTAGCCCCGCACCGTGCGGGGCGCGTGTCCCGGCGGCACCCGGTCGGCGCCGCCGGCTCCGGCGCGAAGGCCCTACCAGAACCGCCGCCGTTGGCGGGCGGCCATCGGCGGTCGAGTCCAGGGCGGGCATGGGAAAGCGGCGGTCGAGCAGCCGCGTCGGAATGCGGCCATGGGTGTGCACGTGAATCCCGTGATTCGTGCTGCGCCGGGTGCAATGGCGTTCAGCGCCCGGCGCAAAGGCCCTGGGGCGGTGAGATGCGCCATGCTACGATAAGTGCCCTCCGAGTCGTAGGAGGGCGGAAAATGCCCCGTCCCTGGGAAGCCGACGAATCCGCGCGGTTGAAACGGCGCCTGGGGAAGTCGCCCGCCGAATTGGGGAACACCGACAAAATCAGCGGCTGCCCCGATATCTGGGAACTGGAGAACGGGGACATCGCCGTCATCGGCCGCGACCTCACTGCTGTCTACGCCGACGGTCGTCCGGGTGAACTCAAGGTCGACGGCGACGAACGCGTGGTCGTCATCCCGCGCAATGTTCTGATCGCCGCCAAAACCGATATCCCCGATGCTTGAGCGAATGGCGTTCGCCCGGGGCCGCCACCTGGACTTGGCGGCGTACCTCGCCGACTTCGAGAAGCGCATTTCAGCTCCCGAATCCGGCGATATCTGGAAACTCGAACGGCGCCAGCGCTTCCGGCAGCCCGAGAGCGAGAGTTGGTCGGCGTTCGCGGCAGGGGCGTGGGACGAGGCACTGCGCATCCTGGACGATGCCGGCCCGTCCGTTCGAGGCGAACTGGTCGCCCTCGCCGGATCCGGGATCCGTGTGCACCGCCTGCGGGTCGCCGAGCGGCCGCTCACCCCCTATCTCCAGTGGGAGTTCCACTCCCTCCGTATCCGCCACAGGCATGGCGAGGACATCAGGGTCGGGGGCGGTGAACTGGTCGCCCGGTTCGAACGCGAACACGAACTGCCCGAAATCCTCATCATCGGCGACTCCGTCATGTACAAGATCCGCTATACGGAGTCGGGGGTTCTGTGCGGTGCCGAGTCGTACGCGGACGCCGCAGTGATCGCCGCATGCCGCGACGAGATCGCCCGAATGCACAGTGCGGCTGTTCCGCTCCCTGAGTACTTCGCCCGCCACGTGGCAACGCTCCCTCCGCCCCATGGCGAATGACGCACCGGATGAGGCCGGCCGAGGGACACCGCCGCGCGCCGTTTATTCGCGCATGGCAGATGTCAGTGGCCAGGCGGTGCAGGCCGGCGCGGTGTGGGGAGGAATTCACTTCCATGGCGGTCGCGACGGCTCGCGCCTCCCGGTCCCGCGCCAACTTCCCGGGGACATTCCCGACTTCGTCAACCGCTCGGACGAGGTCCACCGCCTTGACGAACTGCTGAGCCACCGGGGAGCCGGAACGTTCGTCATCGTCGGCACCGCAGGAGTGGGAAAAACCGCGCTTGCGGCCCATTGGGCGCACCGGATCAAGAAACGCTTTCCGGACGGGCAGTTGTACGCGAACCTGCGGGGCTTCGACCCCCGCTCCCCGGCCACCGCGGAACAGGTTCTGGGCCGGTTCCTGAAAGCGCTCGGTACGGCGCCGGAGGTGGTCCCGGTCGATCCGGACGAGCGGGCCGGCCTGTACCGGTCGCTGCTTGCCGAGGGCAGGTTCCTGGTCGTGCTCGACAACGCGTCCTCCGCCGCCCAGGTCCGCCCGCTGCTGGCCGGTGCGGCGGAGTGCGCGGTGGTGGTCACCAGCCGCAACCGGCTGTCGGGGCTGGTCACCCGAGACGGCGCGCACCGCGTCTCACTGCGGACCTTGTCGCCCGCCCAGTCCGTGGCGCTGCTGCGAAAGGTGACCACGGGACAGCGGGCGCAGGATCCCGCCGCTGAACTCGCTCTTCTCGCGCGCCTGTGCGCGCGACTCCCTCTCGCATTGAAGATCGCCGCGGAGCGGGCCGTGACGCGACCGCACACGCCGCTGAGCGAACTCATCCAGGAACTCCAGGACGAGTCAGGGCGCTGGGAGGTCCTCGCCATGGACGACGAGCAGGACACGATCGGCTCGGTGTTCGCGTGGTCCTACAAAGCACTCCCGCAGGAGGCGGCCCGCCTCTTCCGGGTGCTGGGCGTGCTGCCGGGCACCGACTTCAGCGCGCAGGCGGCGGCCGCGGCGGCGAACCTGCCCGTCACGACCGCGAGGCGGCTGCTCGACGTCCTGACCGGAGCGCACCTTCTTGAGCAGACGGGCGCGGAACGCTTCGAGCAGCACGAGCTGCTGCGCGCCTACGCCGCCGAACTCGCCCAGCGCCAGGACACGGCCGCGGACCGCGCACAGATCCTCCACCGGCTCCTGCTCTGGTACCTGCGCTCCGCGCATGCGGCGGCGTCGCTGATCGGCGCGCAGTTTCCAGAGCCGACCTGGCCTTCGCTCGCAGGCGGGCCGGCCCGCGCGTTCGCCGGCCATGGAGACGCCGTGCGCTGGTATGAGGAGGAGTGCGCGAACCTGACCGCCGCGGTGAAGACGGCGGCCGCCGCCGGTTTCCACGAGATCGCCTGGCAGCTGCCGCTGGTCCTCCGGCGCATCCACGCGTTCCACGGACCGGTCGGCGAGTGGATCGCGACCGCGGCCATCGGCCTCGACGTGGCCCGAGACCACGGACCCGACTCCGCCGTCGCCGATCTTTCCGAGAGCCTGGGCATGGCCCACGTCCAGTGCCATCGGACGGACACGGGGCGGGAGCACCATCGCCGGGCCCTGGAGATCCGCCTGGCCACCGGCGACCTCTTCGGGCAGGGATCGTCCTACAACTGCCTCGGCCTTGTGGACCTGAGGGAGCGCCGGTTCGCGGAGGCGCGATCGAACTTCCGACGCGCCCTCGAACTCTTCCGGTACCTCGGAGACGAGCGTGGCAGGGGATCGCTCTGGGGAATCTCGCGGACGCCCTGTTCGAGGCCGGCTCCGTTGCGGAGGCGGAACAGGCGGCGAGTGGCGCGGCGGCGCTCCACCAACGGACGGGCAACCGGATGAGCGGCTTCTCGGCCATGGTCACCCTCGCGTGGACGGCGCGCGCCCGAGGTGACCTGGACGGCGCGCTCGCCCGGCTCACCACGGCGCTGGAGTTGGCCTACGAACTCGGCAACGAGATGCGGATCGCCTATGCGTCGATGGAACTCGGGCGCCTTCACGCCGACCGAAGTGATCTGGACGGCGCCCTGGACGCCTACCACCGTTCGGCCGCGGCCCACCACACAACCGGCGACACCGTTCGCGAGGCAGAAGCGCTCCAGGGAGCGGCGGAGGTCCGGAAACGCCAGCATGCCGTCGATGAGGCCGCAATCCTCTACGAAAGGGTGCTGGAGATCCATCGCAGGTCAGGGGCCGAACGGCGGGCCGCGTTCGCGCAGGCCGAGTACGGCAGGCTGCTCCTCCAGGCGCGCCGGTACGCAAAGGCGCGCCCGGCTCTGGAGGACGCGCAGAGGCGGCTGTCCCGCTTCGCCGACGTCGAGGCGGCGGCCAGGAGCGCGGAGGTCGCGGGCTGGCTTGGAGAGGCATCCCGGCATGACTAAGGGGCGGAAGGCCTGAAGGCCGCCGCCCCTTGGTGATCGGTGGGTGCTTGGTGTCCGGCTAGGCGCTGCGGCGCTGTTCGGTCATGGCGCGCAGGTGCTCCTGCTCCTCCTTGCGGCGGGCGCGGAGGAGTTCCAGCCGTTCGGCCAGGACCTCTTCGAGGTCTTCCATGCTGCGGCGCTCCAGCAGCATGTCCCAGTGGGTCCGCGCGGGCTTCGCCTTCTTCTCCTGCGGCTGCTGGCCGTCGACCATGAGGGCGGTGTCGCCGCAGAAGCGGCACTCCCAGCTGGCCGGGATCTCGGCCTCGGTGGCGAAGGTGACGGAGAAGCGATGACCCCGAGGGCAGTCGTAGGTGACCTCTTGGCGCGGGGCCAGGTCGGTGTTGCGGTCGTTCTCGTAGCTGGTCGCCCCGAGTCGCGTACCGCGAAGTGCTCGCTCGGCCATCGTTTACGTGCCTCCAGGCGCTCTTGCGGTCTTCATGGGTCTAACACGGCGGTCCGTGTCAAGATTCCCCGCCCGCCGGTTCTCCAACCGTGCGATAATGTTCGGTCCCTTGTGACCGTGTTGTGCCGCACGGTAGTCCATGCAGGTCCGCGGTGCGTGCACGCCGCTCCGTGGCCGCCCGGATCGGGTCCTCCATCCGGCCCCCGGCCGCTCGGCCCGGCCGCCCGGACGCCCCCGCGGCGGCACCCGGCGGCGCCGCCGGGTGCCGCCGCCTCGCGCCGGAATCAGGCCAGCTTCTCCACCGGGTCCAGCACCACCACGGGGATAGAGCGTTCGGTCTTGGTCTGGTACTCGTCGTACTGCGGCCAGGTGGCCGCCATCCGCGGCCACAGCCGGGCCTTCTCGTCCTCGTCGGCGGTGCGCGCCCGCACCCGGTAGCGGTCGGCCTTGACCTGGATCTCCGCCTCGGGATTGGCCAGCAGGTTCTTGTACCACAGCGGGTGGTCGGGATCGCCGCCCTTGGAGGCCACCACGACGAACGCGTCGCCGTCGGTGCGGTAGATCAGCGGGGTGCTGCGCCGCTGACCGGACCTGCGGCCGACGGTGGTGAGGATCAGTGTGGTGGTGCCCTGCCAGTCGTGGCCCTCCTCCCCGTCGGTCGCCACGTAGCGCTCGACGTGCTCCTTGCCGTACAGCACGGTTCTCCCCTTTCGACGGTCACGGTGTTTTACGCCGCCAAGGGCGGAAAACGCGGAAGCGCCCCAGGTGGATTCCCCGGGGTGCGGGCGGTGACACGGTGTTACCCACGTGTTACCCGGGGGCGCACCCGTGCGTCTACCCGCCGCGCGGGCGCGACTCACCCGAAGGGCGCGGAACCTGTGCGGCTCCGGGGCGCCCGGGCGGGGCGGGGCCGCGTCCTTGACTCGGGGCAGGCCGCCCTCAATCATCGTTCAGTCGGCAACCGACCACCCGCGGCCACCGCCGCCGGGCGCATTCCGATCCCCCAAGGAGGTTGAACGGGTGACCCCCCGCACTCCGCGTTCCGCGGCCCCGGCGCGCGCCGCCGGCGTCGCGCTGCTCACCGCCGCGAGCCTGCTCCTCAGCGGCGCGCCGGTGAGCGCCGACCCCGGGCCCGACATCACCGACCGGCTGGAGGCGATCCCGGGCCTGCGCGTCATCGACGAGGTCGAGACCGAGCCCGGCTTCCGCTACTTCGTCCTGGGCTACACCCAGCCCGCCGACCACGACCGCCCGCGCGGCCAGACCTTCGAGCAGCGGCTGACCCTGCTGCACCGCGGCCTCGACCGGCCCACCGTCCTGCACACCAGCGGCTACGGGGTCAACACCCGGCCCTTCCGGGCCGAGCCCACGCGGCTCGTCGACGGCAACCAGATCTCCACCGAGCAGCGGTTCTTCGAGCCCTCGCGGCCCGAGCCCGCCGACTGGGACGACCTGGACATCCGCCAGGCCGCCGCCGACCACCACCGCATCATCGAGGCGCTCAACGACGTCTACACCGAGGAGTGGGTCTCCACGGGCGCCTCCAAGGGCGGCATGACGTCGGTCTACCACCGCCGCTTCTACCCCGGCGACCTCGACGGCACGGTCGCCTACGTGGCGCCCAACGACGTCCACGACGGCCGCGACCGCGCCTACCTGGAGTTCTTCGAGACCGTGGGCGAGGACCCCTCCTGCCAGGAGGACCTGGAGGCGCTGCAGCGCACCGCCCTGGAGCGGCGCGGCGAACTGGTCGACCACTACACCGGCCTGGCCGAGGAGAACGGCTGGACCTTCGACCAGACCATCGGCAGCGCCGACAAGGCGTTCGAGATGCTGGTGCTGGACACCGCCTGGGCGTTCTGGCAGTACCAGCCCCAGCCCCAGGCGTGCGCCGAGGTGCCCGCGGCCGACGCGCCCACCACCGAGATCGCGGCGTTCCTGGACGAGGTCGCCGGGTTCTCCTTCTACACCGACCAGGGCACCATCCCCTACATCCCGTACTACTACCAGGCGGCCACCCAACTGGGCACGCCCAGCGTGCCCACCGGCCACCTCCGGGGCCTGCTGCGCTACCCGGGGCTGTTCCAGGCGCGCACCTACCTCACCGACGAGCTGGACGACGCGCGGTTCGACCGCCGGGCCATGCCCGACATCGACCGGTGGGTGCGCACCCGCTCCGAGCAGATGCTGTTCGTCGACGGCGAGTGGGACCCGTGGGGCGCCGAGCCCTTCCGGGTGCCCGAGAGCACCCGGCGCGAGACCATGCGGTTCGTCGCGCCCGAGGCCAACCACGGCGCCAACATCGCGGCACTGGAGGCCGCCGACCGCGCCGCCGCCACCGAGGCGCTGCGCCGGTGGGCGGGCGTGGACGACGAGGTGCGGACCCTGACCGACGGCTGGGTGCCCGGCCTGGACGACGCCGAGGAGCAGCGCCGGCTGCCCGAACGCGGGTTCGTCTAGCCCGGCCCGCGCCGCCGGGCGGGGCGGGCCACCCCGCCCGGCGGCGCCTACACGTGGGCGGGCGCCCGGTTGCCGGCCTCGCGGATGGCGCGCGGGATGTCCACGGCCGCCAGCAGCGCCGCGCCCGCCACGAAGAAGCCCACCAGCGAGAGGATCGCCAGCCGGTAGTCGCCGCCGGTGGCGTCCAGCGCCACGCCGATCGCAAGGGAGCCCAAGAACGCAGAGCCCTTGTCGCTGATCTCGTACAGCCCGAAGTACTCGGCCTCCTTGCCCGGCGGGATCAGGTGGGAGAACAGCGACCGCGACAGCGCCTGGGTGCCGCCCAGCACGACGGCGATGGCGAACGCCAGGACGAAGAACTGCACCGCCGACCCGGCCTGCAGCACCGGCGCCACCGCCACCACCGCGATCCACACCACCAGGCTGCCCAGGATGGTGCGCTTGGCCCCGACGCGGCGGCCGATCGCGCCCAGCAGCAGCGCGCCCCCGAAGGCCACGAACTGCACCATGAGGATCGCGCCGATCTGGACCTCCTGACCCAGGCCCAGGGCCTGGTCGGCGAAGGTCGCCGAGAACCCGATCACCGTCTGGATGCCGTCGTTGAAGAGGATGTAGGCGACCAGGAACAGCAGGGTGCGCGGGTAGGCGCGCAGGCCGCGCACGGTGCGGGCGAGCTGCCCGAAGCTGGCCAGGACCGCGCGGGCGCCGGTGGCCCGGCCCGGCGCCGCCCCGGCGGCCGCGGCGCCCCCGCCGGCGGACGCCGCACCGCCGCGCCGGTTGCGCAGCCGCGTCAGCGGCACCACGGTGAACACCGCCCACCACACGCCCGCCGACGCCATGCAGATCCGCACGGCGTGGCCCTCCTCCAGCCCGAAGGCGTCGTGGAAGAGGTAGAGCACCAGTTGCGCGGTGAGCAGCAGCGCGCCGCCCAGGTAGCCGGTCGCCCACCCGCGCGAGGACACCGCGTCGCGCTCGTCGGCGGTGGCCAGGTCGGGCAGGAAGGAGTTGTAGACCACGACCGAGGCGCCCACCGCCAGGTTGGCGACCACGAACAGCGCCGCGCCCAGCAGGTACCCCGACCCCGCCACGAAGTACAGGCCCATCGTGGCGAACGCGCCGATGTAGGCCAGCAGCCCCAGCATCTCGCGCTTGCGCCCGGTGTAGTCGGCCAGGGCGCCCACCGCCGGCAGCAGCACCAGTTGCAGCAGCACCGACAGCGAGGTGGCGTAGGGGTAGAGGGCGGTGGGGTCCATCGCCCAGCCCAGCACGCTGATGCGGCCGTCGGGGCCCGCGCCGGCCTCGGCCAGCGAGGTCAGGTAAGGGCCGAGGAACACCGAGATGATCGAGGTGAAGAAGACCGAGTTGGCCCAGTCGTAGACGTACCAGGCGCGGCGTTCGCGGCGCAGTTCGGCGGTGGTGTCGGGGGCGCCGCCCGCGGGCCGCGCCGGGGGAGAGGTCGACATGGTGGTCCTAAATCCTTGCGCGGGCCGGGGCCGGGGCGGGCCGGCTCGTGGGGGGCGGAGCGCCCCGGGGGTCAGGGGGCGGCCGGGCCGTTGGGGGAGGAGCCGGCGGGGGTGCCGCGGGACGTATTGTGCCGGTCGCCGGCCGGCGCCGGGCCCGGCCAGGCGCCGCGCTCGGTGAGCACGCGGCGCAGGCCGTCGATGTTGTCGCTGACGATGCCGTCGACGCCGGCGTCCAGCAGGCGGGCCATCACGGCGGTGTCGTTGATGGTCCACACGTGCACCTGCATGCCCAGCCCGTGGGCCGTGGTGATGAGGTCGCGGGTGACCAGCGGGAACCCGCGGTGGTGCAGGGGGATCTGGGCGCACACGGGGCCGCGCCGCACCAGCGCGCGCAGCGGCCGGGCCAGGGAGCCCGCGCGCAGCCGGGCGACGTCGAGCGGGCCGCAGCTGGTGGCCACCGGGCGGTCGAAGGCGCGGCGGGCGCGGTCGAGGCGGCGCTGGCTGAAGGAGCCCACGCACACGCGGTCCCAGGCGTTGGTGCGGCGCAGGACCTCCACCAGCGGCTCGACGGTGTCGTCGGCCTTGAGGTCGATGTTGAAGCGGACGTGCGGCCAGGAGCCCAGCAGGTCGGCCAGCAGCGGGATGGGTTCGCTGCCGCCGACGCGGGCGCGGGCGACCTCGGCGTAGGGGAGGTCGGCGATGCGGCCCCGGCGGTCGGTGGCGCGGTCCAGGGTGGGGTCGTGGAAGGCGAGCAGCGTGCCGTCGCGGGTGGCGTGGGCGTCGGTCTCCAGGTAGCGGTACCCCAGGTCGACGGCGTGCTGGAACGCGGCGGCGGTGTTCTCCAGCGCGGTGCTGACCTCGCCGGAGGGGTCGGTGCGCCAGCCGCCCCGGTGCGCCAGGGCGATGGGCGTGGGGGAGTCCAGGTACCCGTCAGTCACAGCAGCAGTATGCCCGCTCGCGGACGGCCGGGGCACCGGGGCCGGGCGGAGGCGCGGCGGGACGAACGGGGAAAGCCGGAATTCCAGGTGGCAGCGCGGGGCCGCCCGCGGCTCTGGAGGGGTGTCGGACACCGGCGTCCGCGTCCGCCCCTGCGGGGCCGGGGCCAGCCCGCCCCGGCTCCGCGCCGCCTTCTGGAACGGAGTCCCCCTTGGCCGGTCACCAGCTCACCGCCGCTCTTTCCGCCGGGCCGCACCGCCGCCCCCGCCGCGCCCCTGCGCCCGCCCGGCCCGGCGGGGCGCGCTATCCGCGCACGCGCAGCCCCCGCCACCTCACCGCCTTCGCCCAGGTGGTGGCCGAGGTCCTCGCGGGCGACCGCCCGGCGGGCCAGGTCCGCCCGCTGCTGTCGCGGCGGGCCTATGAGCTGCTCCAGCGCCGGGCGGGGGCCTACGCCTGCGCCCGGCGCCCGCGCCTGCGGCGGGCGGTGCTGACCTCGCCCGAGTCCGACGTCGCCGAGGTCACCGCGGTCATCGACTGCGGCAGCCGGTGCCGGGCGCTGGCGCTGCGCATCACCTACGCCGAGCACGCCTGGCTGTGCACCCACCTGGAGACCGACGTCTGCGGCCCCCGGCGCGGGCGGCGGAGCGGCCGGTAGGGGCCGCCCGCGGGAGCCCATGCGGGGGCGGGCCGGCCCGCCCCCGCACCCGGCGGGGCGGCGACGCCCGGTCGCCCCGGGGTTGGTAAGCGCTTTCTGGATTGGGTGGGCACCTGCGGCGGCCGCGGCCACCCCGGGGAGCGGCGGCCGAACGCCCCGATCCCCGTGTCGACCGGGGACGACACGGTGGGGCGCGGTGCGCCGGCGCGCGGGCGGCCGGTCCGGTGCGGAGAAACCGGGCGAACCTCTCTCTGGCGGCGGAAAGGACGTTAAAGTACTTTGGAAAGCGCTTTCTGGTGCCGAGTGATAGGACGACGTATGCAAGACCGGGTGCTGGCCGTCGCCATGAACGGCGTCACCGGCCGCATGGGCTACCGCCAGCATTTGACGAGGTCGGTGCTGGCCATCAGGAACGCCGGAGGGGTCGAGCTGCCCGACGGCTCGCGCGTGGTGCCCGAGCCCGTCCTCGTGGGGCGCTCGCCCGACAAGCTCCGCGCCATCGCCGAACGCCACGGCGTGGAGCGCTGGAGCACCGACCTCGACACCGTGCTCTCCGACCCGGCGATCGAGGTCTACTTCGACGCCCAGATCACCTCCGTCCGCGAGGACGCCGTGCGCGCCGCCATCGCCGCGGGCAAGCACGTCTACACCGAGAAGCCCACCGCCGGGACGCTGAGCGCCGCCCTGGAGCTCGCCAAGCTCGCCCGCGACGCCGGGGTGTGCAACGGCGTCGTCCAGGACAAGCTCTTCCTGCCGGGCCTGCTCAAGCTGCGCCGGCTCGTCGAGAGCGGGTTCTTCGGCCGCGTGCTGTCGGTGCGCGGGGAGTTCGGCTACTGGGTGTTCGAGGGCGGCTGGCAGGAGGCCCAGCGCCCCAGCTGGAACTACCGCAGCGAGGACGGCGGCGGGATCGTGCTCGACATGTTCCCGCACTGGCACTACATCCTGGAGCGCCTGTTCGCGCCCGTCCGCGCTGTCACCGCGCGCACCGCCACCCACATCCCGCGCCGCTGGGACGAGGAGGGGCGGCCCTACGCCGCCACCGCCGAGGACGCCGCCTACGCCGTCTTCGAGCTGGAGGGCGGCGTGATCGCCCAGATCAACTCCTCCTGGTGCGTGCGGGTGGACCGGGGCGAACTGGTGGAGTTCCAGGTCGACGGCACCGAGGGCAGCGCCGTGGCCGGGCTGCGCGAGTGCCGCGTGCAGCACCGGGTCACCACCCCCCGGGCGGTGTGGGACCCCGACGCCCCCGCCGACCCCGGCGGCTACCGCGACCACTGGGAGCCGGTGCCCGACAACACCACCTTCGTCAACGGCTTCCGCGCCCAGTGGGAGCGGTTCCTCGCCCACGTCTGCGCGGGCGAGGAGTTCCCCTACGACCTGCTCTCGGGCGCCCGCGGCCTGCAACTGGCCGAGGCCGGGCTGCGCTCGGCCTTCTCGGGCCACCGCGTGGAACTGGAGGAGGTGGAGCTGCGATGAGCGCGGCCCCCCTGCGCCTGCCCACCCCCGGCGGCGGCCTCAGCGCGTTCACCCCCCGCCCCGCGCCCCCGCCGCCGGCCGCCCCCGCCGCGCCGCCGCGCTCGCGCGTGGCCTACGCCGCCGCCCACGTCGCGGCCGACCCCCTGGCCGGCAACGCCATCGGCGCGCCCGCCCGGCTGGACTGGGACGCCACCCTGGCCTTCCGCCACCACCTGTGGGACCTGGGCCTGGGCGTCGCCGACGCCATGGACACCGCCCAGCGCGGCATGGGCCTGGACTGGCCGGCCACCGCCGAGCTGATCCGCCGCTCGGGCGCCGAGGCCGCCGCGCGCGGCGCCGCGCTCGCGTGCGGCGCGGGCACCGACCACCTGCCGGCCGGCGCGCCCGCCACTCTGGAAAGCGTTATCACGGGCTACGCCGAGCAGCTGGAGACCGTCGAGGCCGCCGGGGCGGTGCCCGTGCTGATGGCCAGCCGGCACCTGGCCGCCGTCGCACGCGGCCCCGAGGACTACGCCAAGGTCTACGGCCGCCTGCTGGAGCAGGTGCGCGGCCCCGTCATCCTGCACTGGCTGGGCACCGCCTTCGACCCCGCGCTGGCCGGCTACTGGGGCCACGCCGACCCCGCCGACGCCGTGCCCGCGGTCGCCGAGCTGATCGCCGCCCACGCCGACCGCGTCGCCGGCATCAAGGTGTCGCTGCTGGACGCCGACCTGGAGGTGCGGCTGCGCCGCCGGCTGCCCGCCGGGGTGCGGCTCTTCACCGGCGACGACTTCAACTACCCCGACCTCGTCCTGGGCGACGCCGAAGGCCACTCCGACGCCCTGCTCGGCATCTTCGCCGCCATCGCCCCGGCAGCCGCCGCCGCCCTGCGGGCGCTGGACTCCGGCGACACCGACCGCTACCGCGCCCTGATGGCCCCCACCGTGCCGCTGGCCCGGCACGTCTTCGCCGCCCCCACCTACCACTACAAGACCGGGATCGCGTTCCTGGCCTGGCTCAACGGCCACCAGCCCGGGTTCACCATGGTCGGCGGCCTGCACAGCGCCCGCGACGTCGTGCACCTGGCCGAGACCCTGCGGCTGGCCGACGCCGCCGGGGTGCTCACCGACCCCGACACCGCCGTGCGGCGCATGCGCCGCCTGCTGGAGGTCGCGGGGGTGGCGCCGTGACCGGCGAACCCGCCATGCCCGGCGCCTCCTCCGCCCCGCAACCGCGGCCGGCGCCCGCCGGCGCCGACGGCACCCCGCTGGACGTCCCCTCCATGGCGCCCGCCCGGGTGCCCACCCCCCGGCCCGGCGACCCCCGCCTGGCCCGGCTCTCCCTCAACCAGATCACCGTCCGGCGGTGGAGCGTGGCCGAGGCCGCCGCGGGCTGCGCGCGCGCCGGGATCCCCGCCATCGGCCTGTGGCGCGGCCCCGTGGCCGAGACCGGCACGGCCAAGGCCGCGCGCCTGGTCCGCGAGGCGGGCCTGCGGGTGTCCTCCTACTGCCGGGGCGGATTCCTCACCGGCCCCGACCGCGCCGCCGCCCTGGACGACAACCGGCGCGCGCTGGACGAGGCCGCCGAACTGGGCGCGCCCTGCCTGGTGATGGTGGTGGGCGGACTGCCCGAGGGCGACCGCGACCTCGCCGGCGCCCGCGAGCGGGTCGCCGAGGGCATCGCCGAGCTGGCCCCCTACGCCGCCGAGCGCGGCGTGTGCCTGGCCCTGGAGGCGCTGCACCCGATGTTCTGCGCCGACCGGGCCGTGCTCTCCACGCTCGGCCAGGCGGTGGACATCGCCGAGCGGTTCCCCGCGGGGCAGGTCGGCGTGGTGGTCGACGCCTACCACGTGTGGTGGGACCCCGACGTCCACTCCGCGATCGCGCGGGCCGGCGCGCGCATCGCCTCCTTCCAGGCGTGCGACTGGATCCTGCCGCTGCCCGCCGACGCGCTGCTGGGCCGGGGCATGGTCGGCGACGGCCGCGCCGACGTCGCCGGACTGCACGCCGCGGTGCTGGCCGCGGGCTACACCGGCGACGTCGAGGTGGAGATCTTCAACGCCGACGTGTGGTCGGCCGACCCCGACGCCGTGCTGGCCACGCTGGCCCGGCGGCACGTGGAGTACCTCGGCTGACGCACGCCACGACCCGTGCGGTGGGGCGCCCCGGGCCCCCACCGCACGCGGCGCCGCACGCCGCGGCGCGCCGCCCGCCCCCACCCCCGGCCCGGCCGCGCCGGGCCATCCGCTACACGGAGGGAACCCACACCTATGGACTTCGACGGAATCCTCTTCTTCCCGGTCACCCCGTTCGACCGGGGCGGCGGCCTGGACGAGGCCGCCCTGGAGCGCCACATCGCCTCCGGGCTCGACCACCGGCCCGGCGGGGTGTTCGCCGCCTGCGGCACCGGCGAGGCCCACGCCCTCTCCAGCGCCGAGCACGCGCGCGTGGTGCGCACGGCCGTGGCCGTCGCCGGCGGGCGGGTGCCCGTGGTGGCGGGGGCCGGTGGCAGCCTGGGCACCGCCGTGGAGCAGGCCGCCGCAGCCCGCGACCTGGGTGCCGACGCGATCCTGCTGCTGCCGCCCTACCTGGTGGGCGGCACCCAGCGCGGCCTGGCCGACTACGTCCGCGCCGTCACCTCGGCCGTACCGATCCCCGCGATCGTCTACCAGCGGGGCTCGCTGGCGCTGACGCCCCAGACCGCCGCCGAGGTCGCGGCCCTGCCCGGCGTGGTCGGCATCAAGGACGGGCTGGGCGACCTGGACCGGATGGCCCGCGTGGTCGCCGCCGTGCGGCGCGACCAGGGCGAGAGGTTCACCTTCTTCAACGGGCTGCCCACCGCCGAGGTGACCGTGCCCGCCTACACCGCCATCGGCGTGCCGCTGTACTCCTCGGCCGCGTTCGCGTTCGTGCCCGAGGTCGCCACCGCCTTCTACCGCGCCTTCCACGCCGGCGACCCGCTCGCCGAGACCCTGCTCGACGTCTTCTACCGCCCGCTGGCGGCGCTGCGCGACCGCGCGCCCGGCTACGCCGTCTCGCTCGTCAAGGCGGGCGCCCGGCTGCGCGGCGCCGAGGTGGGCGGGGTGCGCCCGCCGTTCACCGACCCCACCGAGGACGAGACCGCGCGGCTGGCGGCGATCATCGACGCCGGTCTGGCGGCGGTCAAGGAGGGGTGAGCGCCGCGTGGGCACCGCCGGACACGGCACGGCCGACACCATCGCCGCCATCACCACGCGGACGCGGGCGCTGCGGCTGCACCGTCCCTGGGACGGCGGGGTCACCCACAACCACCTCGTGGTCACCCGCGTCACCACCGCCTCGGGCGCCGTGGGCACGGGGTTCGCGTGGACCCCGCGCGTGGGCGTCGGCGCGGTCCGCGCGCTGCTGGAGGAGGACTGCCCGGCCGCGCTGGTGGGGCGGGCGCCGGACCCGGGTCCGCGCTGGGCGGAGCTGACCGCCCACCTGGCCGACGCGGGGGCCGGGGGACTGGCCGCCATGGCGACGGCGGCCGTGGACATCGCGCTGTGGGACCTCGCGGCGCGGGCGGCGGGCCGCAGCCTGGTGGGGCTGATCGGCGCCCGGCGCGACCGCGTGGCCGCCTACGGCAGCGGGGTCAACCTCGACTACGACCTGCCCGACCTGCTGGAGCAGGTGCGCGGATGGCTGGCGGCCGGGCACCGGGCGGTCAAGGTCAAGGTGGGCTCGCCCGACCTGGACCGCGACGTGGAGCGGGTGGCCGAGGTGCGGCGGGTGCTGGGCCCGCGGCGGCTGCTGATGCTGGACGCCAACCAGCGCTGGGACCTCCCGGCGGCCGCCCGGGCGCTGCGGGCCCTGGAGCGCTTCGACCCGCACTGGATCGAGGAGCCGCTGCCGGCCGAGGACCTGGCCGCCCACGCCGAGCTGCGCCGCCGCACGGCGGTGCCCTTCGCCATCGGGGAGAACCTGCGCACCCCGCGCGCGTTCGCGGCGGCCCTGGCGGCGGGGGTGTGCGACATCGCCCAGCCCAACGCGGTGCGGGTCGGGGGCATCACCCCGTTCCTGCGGATCGCCGTGCTGGCCGCCGACCACAGCGTTCCGGTGGCGCCCCACCTGCTGCCGGAGCTGTCCACCCAGCTGGCGCTGTGCGTGCCGCGCGCGGCCATGGTGGAGGACATCGACCGCGCGTCCCTCGCGGCGCTGGGCGCGCTGGCCGCGCCCAGCGGCGTGCAAATCGCCGACGGCTGGGCCGAGGCCGAAACCGGCCCGGGCCACGGCCTGGACTTCGGGGCGGAGACGTAAAACCACCGTGAATTGCGCGCGGGAGCCGATCAGGCGCCGAAATCGATTGCGCCGACGGCGCGCCCGGCTCCCGCCGCCGGCCGATCTCACGCTGGGCAATCACCGTTTCCTGCTCACCCCCGAGGAGAACCGGAACAAGCTCGGCTGGAATCCGGGTCAGGAGGTGTTCCTCGAACTCCTCGCGGCCGTGAACGCGATTCGCAACGAGACCATGCACTTCAGCCCGGACCCGTTGACCTCCGAGCAGTTCGAACAGCTCAACGGATTCGCCGGGCTCCGCAGAACGGTGGCCCCCACCGGCTGAAACCGGTGCGACCGGCGGAAACACCGGAAAACGGCCGCACCGGACCGGATCTTTCGCCATGCCCTCGACCACCGCCCCGTGAAACGGGGCTCGGAACGCGCCGCCTCGGCCGCTATTTTGGAGCGTCCGCCGCATTCAGCGCCGTACGCCGTGGAGGAGTGGCCGTGTCCGATCCCCTGAACGTCGTGGAAGTCGAATTGGCCCGGGCGATCGTGCAGGCCGTTGTCCAGGGCCTGGCCGACCTCGTGCGCAAGGTCCCGGCGCTGTTCCGCCGGGGCGGCGGCGAGGACGCGGAGCAGGAGGCCCAGGCCGAACTCGACCGGTCGGCCGCCGCGCTGGAGGCCGCCTCCGGAGCCGACCGGGAGCGCGAGGTGGTCCGCCAGGAGGCCACCTGGGAGACCCTGCTGCGCCGGCTGCCCGCCGACGACGCGGGCACCCGCGCGGCGGCCGAGGCGCTGCTGGCCGAACTGCGCGCGGGGCTGGTCCAGGCCCCGGCGCAAGACGGGGGCGGCACGCAGGCGGTGTCGGGGGGCGAGGTCGGCGCGGTGCAGCAGGTGCGGGCCGGCCGCGACGCGTTCACCGCCGGGGGTGACCAGCACTTCGGCTCCGGACCGGACGCCCGGCGGTGAGCACCCCGGTGCCCCCGGCGCGGTCGGGGCACACGGGGCAGTCCGTCACCGCCGGACGGGACGCCTACACCGCGGGGCGCGACCAGCACTTCCACATCACGCTCGCCCCCTCGGTGCGGGCCGTCGCGGTGCTGCTCGCCGCCCTGGTGGCGGCCGGGGTCGGGCTGGCGTCCACGGCAACGGTCCACCTGGGCTCCTCCCTCACCGTCCGCGCGCTGGTGGGCGTGCTGGCGGTCCTGGCGGCGGTGGCGGCCGTCGTCGTCGCGGGCGTGGTCGTGTGGACCCGGCGCCGCCCGGGCCGGACGCTGGGCCCCCAGCACCTGGCGGGGCTGAAGGCCGACCTCGCCCGGCAGGCCCGGCGCGAGTGGGCCCGCGAATGGCACACCCGCATGCGGTTTCCGCCGCTGGCGGTGGAGTGGAGTGTGCCCGCCGGCCTGGAGGCGGGGGCGGGCGACCTGCCCCGGTCGGGTACGACCGCCGACGTGCTCCCCGCGTTCACGCGGCAGCCCCCGGCGCGGCGGCGACTGGTCGTGGTCGGCGCCGGCGGTTCGGGCAAGACGGTCCTGGCCCTGCAGTTGACGCTCGGCATGATCGACGCGGTCGCCGACTGGGGCGGCCCCGCGCCGGTGCCGGTCTACGTGCCGGCCGCGCTGTGGGACCCCACCTCCCAGGACCTGCGCGGCTGGCTGGTCGAACGGGTCGCGCAGGACTACGCCGGCTTCGACACCGTGGTCGTGGACGAGGCCGACGGCAGGTCCAAGACGGTCGCGGGGCTCCTGTTCGACCACGGCGCCCTACTGCCCGTCCTGGACGGCTTCGACGAGATGGGGCCGCGCAACCTCGCGGCCGAGGCGCTGCTGGACGCGGACCTCCCCTTCGTGCTGACCAGCCGCCCCGCCGAGTTCGACGCGGCCGCCGCGTGGCTGCGGGGCCAGGGCCGGGCGTTCGACCGGACCCCGGTCGTCGGGCTGCTGCCGCTCACCGCCGACGACGCGGTTGTCGACTACATCAGCGCGGGCTCACCGCCGCGCCGCGCCGGCGCCTGGGAGCGTGTCAGGCACCGGCTGCGGGCCGAACCCGACGGCCCGCTGGCCCGCGCGCTCAGCACCCCCCTGATGGTGGCCCTGGCGCGGACCGTGCACGGACCGGCCGACCGCGGCCCCGAGCCGCTGCTGGAGGCCCCCGACGCGGAGTCCTACCTGCTGGACGCGTTCTTCGCGTCGGTCTACGACGACCGGCTCCGCTCCGTCGACACCGAGCGGCGCGAACGGGACCGGCCCCACCACCGCGGGGACCGCCCGCTCCGGTGGCTCGGCTTCCTCGCCTCCCGGACGCGGCGCACCGGGCGCGGCACCCTGGCGTGGTGGGAGCTGCGCGGGCTGGCCGCGCCCCTGGTGCTGGAGACGGCGTGGGGTGCCGCCGCCGGGGCGGCGGCGGCGCTGCTGCTCGTCCCGCTGGGGTGGCGCGGCCTGGGCGTGGTGGCGGGTCCGTGCCTGGGCCTGCTGCTCGGCGCCGCGTTCGACCTGGCCTACGCCAGCGTCCGCCAGGCACGGTCCGCCGACCGGTCGGTCGGCGGCTTCCGGACCCGGCTCGACCTGCCGACCATCGGGCGCTGGCTGGCCACCGGGTCCTTCGTGGTCGCGGTGGCGCTCGCCGCCGGCGCCGCAGTGCTGGCGGCGAGCGCCGCGGCCGGGTGGCGGGCCCCGGCCGCACCGCCCGCGCGGGCCGACACCGCCGTCCTGGGGCTGCTGATCGCGGTCGTCGTCGCGGTCGCGGCCGGTATGGTGATCGGCCTGGTCGCCGGGGCGGCGCTGAGCCGCCCGGCGGTGGAGAAGCGGGTCGCCACCGTCCGCGCGGCCACCCCGACGAGCACGCTGGCCAGGGACCGGACCGCGAGCCTGGCGTTGACGGCCATGTTCGGCGTGGCGGTGGGGTTCGCCTCGGGCGCCGGGACGGCCGTGGCCTTCGGCGGCGACCTCGGCATGGGCGGCTGGGCCGCGGGGACGGCCCTGGTGCCGGGCGGTGTCGCGGCGGCCATGATGTTCACCGCGTGGACGCCCTATGTCCCCGTCCTCCTGTGGCTGGCCGCCCGCGGCAGGCTTCCGCTGCGGCTGGCCACGTTCCTCGCCGACGCGCGCAGGTGGGAGGTGCTCCGCCAGTTCGGCGCGCACTACCAGTTCCGGCACGAGGCGCTGCGGCGCCACCTCGCCGCCGGCTACGAGGCCGACCGGGCGGCCGGGGGCCGGGTGCGGGGCGGATAGGTTCGCGCAGGAGGGGTGCGGGGGCAGGGGCGTGGGGCGGACGGGAGCGCCGGTTGACCTTGACACGGTGGCAAGGGCTTTACTGCGTGTCCGAGGAGGTGGTCCCCATGACCACGGCGAACCAGGACACCCATGCGCGGCGCGCGCTCCGGGCTCTGCGGGACGGCAGGTCCTCCGTGCGCCTGCGGGCGGCCATGGCGGTCGGCACGGCGCCGGACCCGCGCTTCGTCGACACGCTCGTCGAGCGCTGCGCGGTGGAGCCGGAGTTCTTCGTCCGCGACATGCTGAGCTGGGCGCTCACCCGCCACCCGGTGGAGGCGGCGCTGCCCCCGCTGCTGCGCGAGGTGCGCGCCGAGTGCGCCCAGGCCCGCAGCCAGGCCCTGCACACGCTGTCCAAGATCGCGGACCGGCGGGCGTGGCCGGCGATCACCCGGGAGCTGCTGACCGACGCCGACGATGAGGTGGCGCGGAGCGCCTGGCGGGCCGCGGTGGTGCTCGTGCCGGAGGGCGAGGCGGCCGGCTTGGCCGAGGTGCTGGCGACGCAGCTGGGCCGCGGCGGGCGCGAGACGCAGCTGAGCCTCAGCCGGGCGCTGGTCGCGCTGGGCGAGGCCGCCGTGCCGGCGCTGCGCGCCGCGAAGGCGGCGCCCGCCTCCGGCGTGCGCGCCCACGCGCTCGCCACGGAGCGGCTGCTGGAGGACCCCGACGCCGCGTTCGCGTTCGCGATCGAGGAGGCCAAGCGCGTCGTGGCCCTGGGCGGGTCCGGCCAGGGGGGACACTAGGACGTGTTGATCGGTGAGGTGGCCCGGCGCTCCGGGGTCAGCGCCCGCATGCTGCGGCACTACGAGGCGCTGGGCCTGGTGCGCCCCTCGGCCCGGACGGGCTCGGGCTACCGGGAGTACTCCGGCGAGGACATCCGCCGCATCCTGCACATCGAGATCCTGCGGTCGCTGGGGCTGCCGCTGCGGGAGATCGGGCGGGCGCTCGACGACCCCGGCTTCACGCCCGCGACGCTCGTCCGCGACCTCATCCGCCACACGCGCGAGCGGATCGCGGCCGAGACCGAGCTGCTCACGCGGCTGCAACGGATCGACGCCGCGGAACCCGCCGACTGGGCGGACGTCCTCCAGGTCGTCGCCTTCCTCCAGGCGCTGGGGTCCGCCAGGGCCGGCGTGCGCCAGCGCGCGGCCCTCTCCTCGGGCGAGGACGCCGCGGCACCGGTGGAGGCACTGGCCGATGCGGTGCTGAGGGAGACCGATCCGCACGTCGCCGGCGCCCTGCGCTGGGCGCTGGCTCGTGCGGGCGACAGCGGCGTGGCGCCGCTGGCCGAGGGCCTGGGCTCACCGGAGGCCGCGGTGCGGGAACGGGCCGTGCGGTCCCTCGCCGAGATACCCGGGGACGAGGCCACCGCCCGGCTGCGGGAGGCCCTGGCCGACCCCGACGCCGCGGTCCGCGGGCCCGCGGCGCTGGCGCTGGGGGTGCGGGGGGTGGCCGACGCGGCGCCGGTGCTCGTGGAGATGGTCGCGGAGGGGCGCAACGACACCGAGGCGGCCGACGCGCTGGGCGCGCTGGCGGGCGACACCGCGACCGCCGACCGGATCGCGGCCGGGATCGTCGACCGCCTGGCCGACACCGCGACCCGGCCCCCTGCGCGCGTGTGGCTGACCCAGGCGCTGGCGGACATCCCGGGGCCCGCGGCCGGGCGCGCGCTGGAGGAGTTGGCGCGGGACGGCGACCGTGCCGTCGCGGTGACCGCGGCCTACCTGCTTCAGCTGCGCGGCGCGCGGTGAGGGGCGGCGCCCCGGCGGGTGCCCGGCCGTCCGGGCCGGGCCGGCG
The DNA here is from genome assembly GCF_013410565.1 of Streptomonospora nanhaiensis. Lineage (NCBI taxonomy): Bacteria > Bacillati > Actinomycetota > Actinomycetes > Streptosporangiales > Nocardiopsidaceae > Streptomonospora > Streptomonospora nanhaiensis. The sequence continues at coordinate 885,996 of NZ_JACCFO010000001.1, read as the reverse complement.
ACCGCGGGAGGGGCGGCCAACCGCCCGTCCCGCGTCGCGCCCGCCTCAGCAGTAGAACGTGTAGCTCTCGGCCTTGTTGTCGAAGCCCTGGAGTTCGAGGTTGCCCCAGCGGCCGGGGCCGAGGTCCACGTAGCCGCCGGCGAACCCGTCCAGGTCCCACAGGCGGACGGTGCAGTTGGTCTCGTTGATGACGGACGAGATCTCGTTGTCGCCGTCCCACCCGTCGATGTCGCATCCCTCGGCCGGGCACTGGCCGGGCGTGGTGTGGACGTAGAGGGAGCCCGTGTAGTCGGGGTCCTCCCACATGCGCACCTCGCCGGGCGCCGCGACAGCCGGCGTGGCGCCCGTGGCGGACGCGAACGCGCTCGGCGCCGGGATCGCGACGGCCGCCGCGATGAACCCCGCCGCACCAAGGACCTGGGACTTCCTGCCAAGCACGATGACATACCCCCTGTGTGGTACGTGGTGTGAACCGGTGGGAGAACGCTAGGAGCCGGGGGTTGGGCTGTGGTTGCGCGCCGGTTGGGCCCGCTGGGTGCCCGACCTTCGCGCGCTGTCCGCGCGCCTGCCGCGCGGTCGGCGCACGGGAGGCGGGTGTGGTGGCACACCGCCCGTCGCGCTGGGCGCGGCAAAGAGGTCCGGGGAAACGTGAATTTCTCGGGGCGAAAATCCGGCGCGCGCTCCACCCCAGCCGCTCCCGGGCGGGCGGCGCGGAGCGCGGGCCCGGTGCCCCCGTGCGAGCGCGCCGTCACGCCCCGCGGCGGCGCGGTGCGCCACCGCGGGGAGGTGCGGAAAATCCCCGGCGGGCCGGTCGGCACCGGCCTCGGCCGCACCCGGCGGGACGCGGCCGCGGGCCGGGGCACGCCCCCCCGCGACCCCGTGCGCGCGGGAAGCGGTGACCGGAACCGACCCGGTTGGTACGCGCCATTTCTCCCCATTTCGGACATTGGGTGCCTTGATACACTTCCTCCCCTGGGTCAAGGTAAGCGCCGAGCGGGCGGCCGCGCGCCGCGCGACCGGAACACCGGACGGGCGCGGCGCCCGCGCCGGTGGACGACCGCGTCCGAGGCGTGGCGGGGACACGGGGAGGAAGGCAGTCTGGCGTGCTCGAAACTCTGTCCGGCGTACTGGTGCAGGTGGGAAACGCGCTCTCCAGCGGCGACGGCCTCCGGCTGCTCATCTACGGCAACACCGCCGTCCTGCTGGCGATCAACTCCATCGCGGGCCGCATCACCGCCCGCAAGAAGGCCGAGGCGCTGCGGAACAGGGCGCTCGCCGCGGGCGGCCCCCTGGCCAAGCAGCGGACCGCGATCGAGCGGTGGATGGAGCTCCAGCGACGGCGGGCCGAGCTCACCAAGGGGCGCGTCGAGACCCGCGCCCAGCGCGCCAGGGCCGCCGAGTACATGGCCCGGCAGATGCAGAACACCGAGCGGGGGGCCGGCGGCCTGCTGCCGGCCGCGCGCAACATCGCCGAGATCTTCAGGAAGGCCAACGAGAAGCGCGACGAGGAGGCCAAGAAGACGCCGGAGATCATCCTGCCCCAGGTGACCCGGCGCACCCGGCCGCACGCGGGCCGGGACGAGGCCGCCAAGACGTCGGTCCGCCGGTAGGCCGCCGCACGAAAGGACGGGCATGGACCCACTTCAGTGGCAGACACTGGCCGTGGCGGCCGCCGCGACCCTGCTCCTGGTCGCCGACCTCGCGCTGCGCCGCCGCGAGAACCGCACCGGGACGGCCGTCCCGCCCGCCCGGGACCTCGACGCCATGGCCGCGCGGCGCCGCGGCCTGGAGGAGGCGGGCCTCCCATTGGCCCGGCAGGAGGCCGCCGCCGGCAGCCGGGTCGACCAGCTCGCCGAAGCGGTGGAGGACGCCGCCGCGGGCCGGGCCCTCGTCGCCCTGGCCGACGTCGCCCGGCACGTCCGCGCGACCGACCGGCTGCTGGCCCAGGCCGGGCAGGCCGTGGACGCGGTGGTCGGCGCGGGGGAGGCGCCGACGGCGGACGACGGCTCCGGGGGCGGCCGCGCGCCCGCGCGGCCGCCGGCCGGCGAGCGGCACGGGGAAGGGGGGCGGGACCGGTGGTAGGCGCCATCGTCGTCGCGGCGTTCGCGGTCATCTACGCCCTGGTCATCCGCAAGGTGAACGCGGACCAGCGCGCCGCGGAGATGGAGCTGGTGGAGTCGCGGAAGGCGCTGCGCAAGAAGGGAGAGGAGGACTACAACGCCATCGAGAAGGCGCTCACGACCGGCGAGGCCTATCGGCGCTACGTCGCCGAGACCGCGCTCGCCAAGGACGGCGCGAGCGTGGCCCAGTACACCATGGCGGAGAAGCTGGTGCGGCAGTCGGCGGCGGTCATGGAGCGCAACGGGGCCCTGATCCCACCCCAGCTCGCGCCCTACATGGAGGGCGACTCCCCCCGGCTCGCCTACGTCGGGCCGCGTTCCCGCAAGCTGGAACTGGTCGACGACTCCTACCTGTCCGACCCCGACAGGCGCGCCGTCCGCTACTTCATCCGGGCCTACAACAACGGCCTGGCGGTCAGCCCGCGGCGGTCGTTCCTGCGCGCGTTCGCCGCGGTCCGACCGGTCCTTGTGGAGGGGCGCGACGAGGAGCTGCGGGACGGGCTGCCGGCCGACCGGGAGCCGCCCGTGCTCGCGCCGTCGGCGTTCGACGACGCCCTGGACCTCTCGACACCGCAGGGGATGGGGATCCGCGCGGTACTCCGCCGGGGGCGCGGCAAGTACTCTAAGCCCTTCAAGAGCACCGGCCTGTACCACCGGACGCAGGAACTGATCGAGCGGACCCGCGCCCGGCGCTCCGGGCCGAACGGCCAGGAGAGGAGGGGGCGCGATGCGTGAGCCCGTCCGCCCCGGCGCGCGGGCTGGAGGCGCGCGATGACGGTCCCCGAGGTGCTGTCCTTCGTCCTGTTCGCCTACTCCCTGGCCGTGCTGCTGCGCGTGCTGCGCTCGGTGCGCGAGCGGGGGTGGGAGGTGCCCGACGTGCTCCTGGCGTTCGACGCCGAGAACACGGCCGAGGCGCGCCGGGCCGCCGTGCACCAGGACGTGCTGCGCCGCCGGATGGCGCTCGTCCGCGCCTGCGAGGAGCGGGTCTACGGCCCCGAGGTGCACGCCGAGGAGCCTCCCCGCGGCGGGCGCGCCGCCGTCGCCGACCCCGTGGAGGGCGCACGGATGCTGGCCGAGCTGCGCGGCCGGCTGGCCGACCTCGACGCCGAGCGCGACCGCCGGATCGCGGAGGTCGACCGGGAGGCGGCCGCCACGCTGGACCGGCGCCGTGCGGCCATCGCGGCCGCCGCGCCCTACGACCGCGCGCTGCGGGCCGGGGCGTGGGCCTGCCTGGCCTGGCTCGCGGTGGTCACGCCGCTGTCCCTGGTGCTGTAGGCCGCCGCGCGACCGCGCCGGGAGCCGGTCCTGGGCACCCGCCCCAAGGAGAGGCGCCTGCGGGTCCCGGCCCGGACACGCAGCGCCCGCGGCCGGGCCGTGCCCCGGCGCTCGGGGCCAGGCCGCCGGGCGGTCCCGCCGCGGGCGGACGCGGCGAGGACCTCCGGCCCGGCACCGCACACGTCCTCTCGTCGCCTCCGCGCCCGCGCGGGGTAGTCGCCCGGTGGCGGCGGGGCACCGCCCGCCGCACCGCGAACAGGGAGGCCGACCATGGACGCCCGCGGCGCCGCAGGCGAGGACACCGACGGTTCGGGCATGGCGTGCGAGTGGGCCAGCGCCGTGCGCCCGCGCCCGCCCGCCGGGCCCCTCGCCCGATGGCTGCTGCGCAACCGGGTCGACCAGGTGCCCGGCCCCGCCGCGCACCCCGCGCGGCACCGCCGCCACCCCTGGTGGCGGATCATGTGCCTGACCGGTGTGGACTACTTCTCCACCCTGGGCTACCTGCCCGGTATCGCCTTCCTGGCCGCGGGCGCCCTGTCGCCCCTCGCGACCCTGCTCCTGGTCGCCCTCACCCTGGGCGGCATACTCCCGATCTACCGGGCCGTCGCCGCCGCCAGCCCCAACGGCCAGGGATCGGTGGCGATGCTGGAGCACCTGCTGCCCGAGTGGCGCGGCAAGCTCACCGTCCTGTGCCTGCTCGGGTTCGTCGCCACCGCCTGGATCATCACCATCACCCTGTCCTCGGCCGACGCCACCGCCCACATCGCCGAGAACCCCCTCACCCCCGAGCCCCTGCGCGGCCACCGCGTCGCCATCACCGCCCTGCTGCTGGTGCTGCTGGCCGCCGTCTTCTGCGCCGGGTTCACCGAGGCCGTCCTGGTCGCCATCCCGCTGGTGGCCGCGTTCCTCGCCCTCAACGCGGTCGTGGTCGCCGCCGCCCTGCACCGCATCGCCACCACCCCCCGCACCCTGGACGCGTGGTGGCAGGCGGCGGTCGAGGCGGGAGGCGGCGACCCGGCCCGCATCGCCCTCACCGCCGCGCTGGCCTTCCCGCTGCTCGCCCTGGGGCTGTCGGGGTTCGAGACCGGGGTCAGCATGATGCCGCTGGTCCAGGCCCGCGGCGCCACCGAGGAGCGGCGCCTGGCCGACCGCGTCACCGGCACCCGGCGCATGCTCACCACCGCGGCGCTCATCATGAGCGCCTACCTGCTCACCACCACCTTCACCACCGCCGCGCTCATCCCCGCGCGGGAGTTCGCCGACGGCGGGCGGGCCGAGGACCGCGCCCTGTCCTACCTGGCCCACACGCTGCTCGGCGAGGCGTTCGGCACCGCCTACGACCTCGCCACCATCGCCATCCTGTGGTTCGCGGGCGCCTCCGCCATGGCCGGACTCATCAACATCGTGCCCCGCTACCTGCCCCGGTACGGGATGGCGCCCGCCTGGACCCAGGCCGTCCGCCCGCTCGTCCTCGTCTACACCGCGGTGGCCCTCGCCCTCACCGCGGCTTTCGGCGCCGACGTCAACGCCCAGTCCGGCGCCTACGCCACCGGCATCCTCGCCATGATGGCCGCGGCCGCCGTGGCCGTCACCCTGGCCGCCCACCGCCGGCGCCGCCGCGCGGCCACCGCGGCCTTCGCCGGGGTGACGCTGGTGTTCGGCTACGCCCTCGCCGACACCGCCGTCACCCACCCCGACGGAGTCGGGATCTCCCTGGCGTTCGTCGCCGCGATCGTGGCGGTCTCCCTGGTCTCGCGCGTTGCCCGCAGCACCGAGCTGCGGGCCGAGAGCCTGCGCTTCGACTCCTCCGCCCGCGCGATGGTCGGCGCGGCGGCGGCCCGCGGGCCCACGCTGCACATCATCGCCAACCGCCGCCAGGCCGGCGACACCGCCGAATACCGCGCCAAGGAGCGCGAGCAGCGCACCATCAACCCGATCCCCGCCGACGCCCACGTGCTGTTCCTGGAGATCACCGTCCAGCACCCCTCGGACTTCTCGGAGGTGCTGTGCGTGCGCGGCGTGGACGTGGGCGGCTACCGGGTCCTGCGCGCCCGCAGCCCCGTCGTGGCCAACGCCCTGGCCGCGATCCTGCTGTGCCTGCGCGACGCTACGGGGCACAGCCCGCACTGCTACTTCCAGTGGACCGAGGGCCATCCACTGGTGAACCTGGCGCGCTACGTGCTGTTCGGCCAGGGCGACACCGCCTACCTGACCCGTGAGGTGCTGCGCGAGGCCGAGCCCGACCCGCGGCGCCGGCCCCGCGTCCACGTCGGATGACGCCCGGCGGAGCCCGGCATGCGCCCCCGATCACCGCCGCCCGGCGCGCACGCCCCGCGCCCGGCCCCGGGGCGGACTCGGGGCCGCGACGGGCGCTTCCGGCGGCGTGGGCCGAGCCGGCGCGCCGGGACGGTCAGGGGGCCGCCGCCGGCTCCCGCACCGCCTCCGGGCCGCCGCGCCGCCGGGCCCGGACGCGGGCGACCGCGACGGCGGCGACGGCGGCCGTGATGACGGCGTAGACGCTCAGGGTGATGGGCCCGGCGAACAGCACGCCGACGTCCCCCTGGCCGATCGCCAGGGCCCGGCGCAGCTCGCTCTCCGCCAGCGGCCCCAGGATCACGGCGATGAGCACCGGCGCCACGGGGATCGCGTACCGGCGCATCATGAAGCCCAGCATCCCCAGCACGATGAGCAGCCACAGGTCGGTGGTGGAGTGGGAGGAGGCGTAGACGCCCAGCACGGCGAACCCGGTGATGCCGGCGTACAGGTAGCGCTTGGGGATGAGCAGCAGCTTGGCCCACAGGGGAGCGAACGGCAGGTTGAGGACCAGCAGCAGCACGCTGCCGACGAACAGGCTGGCCAGCAGCGCCCACACCAGGTCGGCGTCGCGCTCGAACAGCAGGGGGCCGGGCTGCATGCCGTACTGCTGGAACGCCGCGAGCATGATCGCCGCGGTGGCCGAGGTCGGCAGCCCCAGCCCCAGCAGGGCGCCCATGGCGGTCCCCGCGGTGGCGCTGGCGGCCGTCTCGGGCGCCGCGACCCCCTCGATGGCGCCCGCCCCGAACTCGTCGGGCCGCCCGCCGCGCCGGGCCCGCAGCCCGGCCAGCTTGCGCTCGGTGCCGTACGCCAGGAAGGTGGGGATCTCCGAGCCGCCGGCCGGGATGGCGCCGAAGGGCAGGCCGAAGCCCAGCCCGCGCAGCCAGGCAGGGACGGCGCGGCGCAGTTCGCCCGGGGAGAGCCAGGGCGTGCCCCGCGCGGAGACCAGCCGCTCGCCCGCGTCCCGGCGGTGGAAGCGCGACGCGACGTGGAGGACCTCGCCCAGGGCCAGCAGGGCGACGGTCACGGTGACGATGTCGATGCCCTCGAACAGCGAGGGCACGCCGAGGGTGAACCGCGCGGCGCCGCTCTGGGCGTCGATGCCGACCATGGACACGGCCAGGCCGATGGACAGGGCGACCAGCCCCCGCACCATGGACTGGGCGACCACGGCGGAGGTCGCCACGAACGCGAAGACGGCCAGGGCCAGGTACTCGGCGGGGCCGAAGCTCAGCGCGACGGCGATGATCGTCTCGGAGAAGAACGCCACCACGGCCGTCGAGACCACCGCGCCGATGAAGGCCCCGACCGCCGCGGTGGCCAGCGCCTGGGGCGCCCTGCCGCGCAGGGCCATCCGGTGGCCCTCGATGGCGGTGGCGATGGCCGAGCTGTTGCCCGGCGTGTTCATCAGGATGGAGGCGGTGGAGTCGCCGAAGAGCCCGCCGTAGTAGACGGCGGTGAACATGATGAAGGCGCCCGTGGGGTCGAGCCGGAAGGTCACCGGCAGCAGCAGCGCCACCGCCATGGCCGAGCCCAGGCCGGGCAGCACGCCCACCGCGGTGCCCAGCACCACGCCGACGAACGCCCACAGTAGGTTCTCCGGGGTCAGGGCGGCGGCGAAGCCGCCGCCCAGGAGCGCGATGGTCTCCATGTCAGAGCAGCCCTCCCAGGATCCCGGAGGGCAGGTTCAGGCCGAGCCCGCCGACGAAGGCGAGCTGGACGACGGAGGAGTAGACCAGGGCCACGGCCGCCTCGTACAGCGGCCGCCTGCCCCCGAACGCCCAGGCCACCCCGAAGAACAGCAGGGCGCCCGACAGCAGCCACCCCAGCGGCTGCAGCAGCAGCGCGAACGCCGCGACCGCGCCCAGCACCGTGCCGACCGTGCGCCAGTCGGTGTAGGGGCCGCGCCGGCGGTGTGCGGCGGTGTCGGCGCCGTCCGCCGCGGGGGCGGCCGGCGTGCGGACGACCTGCACCACCAGGGCCGAGCCGAGCAGCAGCATGAGGCCCGACACCAGCCCGGGGAAGAGCCGGGGGCCGGGGCCGGTGGAGGTGTCGGGGACGTGCATCGCGGCGGTCTGGACGGCCATGAAGACGGCGATGCCGATGACCAGCAGCCCCACGAAGACCTCGCTGCGGCCCGTCCACCAGGACGGGCGGTCGGCGGGGGCGGCGGCGGGGCGCGGGGGCGCGGTGGGCGGGGACTCGCTCGTGGGGTTCATGACAGGTCCAGGTCCTCGGTGATGTCGGTGATGCGGGCGATCTCTGCCTGGAGGAACCGCTCGAACTCCGGGCCGGTCTGGAAGGTGTCGTCCCACCGGTTGCGTTCGAGGGTGTCCCGCCACTCGGGCGAGGCGACCATCTCCTCCACGATGGCCGTCAGCTCCGCGCGTTCGGCGTCGGTGATCCCGGGCGGTGCCATGAACCCCCGCCAGTTGGGCAGCACGGCGTCCACGCCCTGCTCGGGCAGCGTGGGGTGCTCCTCCAGGCCCTCGACGCGCTCGTGCGCCGAAACGCCCAGCACCCGCAGCTCCCCCGCCTCGACCTGGTCGCTGAACTCGTTGTAGCCGGAGACGCCGACGTCGATGCTGCCCGACAGCAGCGACGTCAGCGCCTGCGCGCCGCCGGCGAAGGGGATGTAGTTGACGTCGGCGGGGTCTATCCCCTCCGACTTCGCGGCCAGCCCGGCCAGCAGGTGGTCGGTGCCTCCGAGCGAGCCCCCGCCCACGGCCACGGCGCCGGGGTCCTCGCGCCAGGCGTCGACGAGGTCGCCCATGTCGCGCAGCGGCGAGTCCGCGGGCACGACGAAGACCTCGTAGTCGTCGGCGACGCGCGCGATGGGTACCACGTCCTCCAGCGTCTGGGCGGAGTCGTTGACGATGATGCCGCCGATCATCACCGTCCCCGTGGTCATCAGGGTGGTGGCGCTGCCCTCGCGCCGGACGGTCTGGGCCAGGCCGATGGTGCCCCCGGCGCCGGGCAGGTTGACCACCTGGGTGTTGCTCACGATGCCGTTGACGCGCATGGCGTTCTGCGCCTCGCGGGCCACCAGGTCCCACCCGCCGCCGGGGTCGGCGGGCACCACGATGTCGATGCGGGCGCGGGCCTCGGACCCGTCCGTCTGCGAGAGCGCGGCGTTGGCCGCCCCGGCCCCCACGACGAGCGCCGCGCCCACGGCACCCGCCGCGCGCAGGACGCGCTGCTTGTCCATCGTCCTCCCTCTCACCCGCTGGTCCACCAGGCGGACCAACGAGGCCGCGGATTGGTTCCGAGAATGATCCAGATCACGTGCGGCCCTGTCAATGGGCGGGCGTCATCTGCTGTTAACAAGGCGATCACCGGGCGCGCTGCGCCTCCCGGCTGGTCAGCGCGCCTCCCGCTGCACCGGGCGCCCCGTGCGAAGCGGAGCCCTCTGGCGGTCCGGCTGCCTTTTGGGTACTGTGGCCACTCCATACCGTCTGACAGTCCAAACGGTCCATCTAGTGGACCAGTGGAGGGAAGGGTGATGGGGGCGGATACCGACGGGGGCGTCAGGAGCGTGGTGCGCGCGCTCGACCTGCTCGACCTGTACGACGAGCGCGACCAGCGCTACTCCACGCGCGAACTCGTGGAGCTGACCGGCCTGGCCAAGACCACGGTTCTGCGCCTGGTCGCCACACTGGAGCAGCGCGGCCTGCTGTGGACCGGCTCCGACGGCCGCGTCGGCGCCGGGCCGGGCCTGCTCCGGTGGGCGCGGCTGGCGCACGCGCTGTGGCAGGTGCCCGAGCCCGTCCGCGCCGTGATGCGCGACCTCACCGTCCAGACCTCCGAGACCGTCAACCTCTACGTGCGGGTCGACGCCGTGCGCGTGTGCGTGGCCCAGGAGGAGGGCCCGCTGCGCCTGCGCCACATCGTCAACCCCGGCGACGAGATGGTCCTGTGGGGCGGGGCGGCCAGCAAGGTCCTGCTGCAGGGGGCGCCCGACTCCGTGCTGGAGCGCGTCGCCGCCGCCTCGCCGCAGGGGCCCCGGCACGCCGACCGGCTGCGGGCCGAGGTCGCCCAGGCCCGGGAGCGCGGTTTCGCGGTCAGCCACGGCGAGCGCGAACACGGCGTCTCCGGGGTGGCCGCGCCCGTGCACCGGCCCGAGGGCGGCACGGCGCCTGTTGCCGCCCTGGCCGTGGGCGGCCCCACCGCCCGCTTCACCGACGCCGCGGTCCGCGGGTTCGCCGCCGCCGTGGTCGAGGCGGCCCGGCGGGTCACCGAGATCGGCTTCGACCCCGGGGCGCCGGCCGCCGCGGCCGCCTCAAGGGGCGACCGGTGAGCGCCGGCGCGCCCGCGCCCGACCCGCGGCCCCTGGCCGGGGTGCGCGTGCTGGACCTGACCAACGTCCTGGCCGGGCCCTACGCCGGCTACCAGCTCGCCCTCATGGGGGCCGACGTGGTCAAGATCGAGGTCCCCGGCGCAGGCGACCTCGCCCGGCAGCTGGGGGCCTCCCCGGAGCTGAACGCCAAGGGGCTGGGCGCCTCCTTCCTCGCGCAGAACAGCGGGAAGCGCTCGCTGTCGCTGAACCTGAAGGCGGAGCGGGGCCAAGAGGTCATGCGGCGCCTGGTCGAGCGGGCCGACGTGCTGCTGGAGAACTTCCGGCCCGGGGTCATGGAGCGCCTGGGCTTCGGCTGGGAGGCGCTGCGCGGGATCAACCCCGGCCTGGTCTACTGCGCCGTCTCGGGGTTCGGCGCCGACGGCCCGCTCAGCGACCGCCCCGCCTACGACCAGATCGTCCAGGGGCTGTCGGGCATGATGGACGCCACCGGCACGGCCGGCACCGGCCCGCTGCGCGCCGGGTTCCCCATCGCCGACATCCTGGGCGGGCTGGCGGCGGCCTTCGCCGTGGCCGGCGCCCTGGTGCGGCGCGAACGCGGCGGCGAAGGGGCCTACCTGGACGTCTCCATGCTGGAGACCGCCATCACCGCCATGGGGTGGGGCGCGTCCAACTACCTGTCGGCCGGGGTGGAGCCCCGCCGCATCGGCAACGAGAACGCCACCGCCGCGCCCTCGGGCACCTTCCGCACCGCCGAGGGCGACCTCAACATCGCCGCCAACAAGCAGGAGCAGTTCGAGACCCTGTGCGCGGTGGTCGGCGCCCCCGAACTCGCCCGCGACCCGCGCTTCGCCGCCCGCGAGGACCGCAAGGCCCACCGCGGGCCGCTGCGCGAGGCGCTGGAGGAGTACCTCGCCCAGCGGCCCGCGGCCGAATGGGAGGTCGCGCTCTCGGCGGCCGGCGTCCCCGCAGCACGCGTCCTCAGCGTCCGCGAGGCCCTGGAGTCGGACCACATCGCGCACCGGCGGCTGCTGCACACGCTGCCCTTCCCCGGCGAGGAGGGGCGCAGCCTGCGGGTGCTGGGCAGCGGCGTGCACGTCGACGGCGCCGCCCTGGGCCCCGGGAGGCCACCGCCGCTGCTGGGCGAGCACACCGACGAGATCCTGCGCGAGGCGGGATACGGACCGGCCGACATCGATCAGCTCAGAGAGGCGGGAGCGATATGAGCGACCCCGACGCCGCGACCATGACCCACGAGGAGATCGGCGCCTGGTGGGCCACCTCCGTCACCCGCGTCGCCCCCGGCGAGATCGACCTGCGGGGCTATGCGGTGCAGGACGTCATCGGCCGGCTGGGGTTCGTCGAGGTGGTCTGGCTCCTGCTGCGCGGCGAACGGCCCGACCCCGCCCGCGCGCGGATGCTGGAGGCCGCGCTCGTGGCGAGCGTCGACCACGGGCCCCAGGCGCCCTCCATCGCCGCCGCCCGCATGGCGGCCACCTGCGGGCTGGGGCTCAACAGCGCGGTGGCCACCGGGGTCAACCTCCTGGGCGACGTCCACGGCGGCGCCGGGCAGCAGTGCGTGGCCCTGCTCCACCGGATGGCCGACCTGCGCGCGGCGGGGGGCGGCGCCGAGGCCGTGGCGGAGGCGGTCGTCGCCGAGTACCGGGAGCGCGGCGCCTACGTCCCGGGGTTCGGGCACCGGTTCCACCCCCGCGACCCGCGCCGCGACCCGCTGCTGGCCATGGTGCGCGAGGCGGTCGAGGACGGCGTGGTCGACCCCGGTCCGCTCGAGTCCGCGCTGGCGCTGGAGAAGGCCCTGGCGGCGCGGCGGACCCGCCCGGTCCCGATGAACATCGACGGGGCCACCGCGGTCGTGTACGCCTGCCTGGGCTTCGACGCCGAACTGGCCCGCGGCCTGTTCGTCCTGTCGCGCTCGGTCGGCATCCTGGCCCACGCCTGGGAGGAGAGCCGCGGCGGAGCCCGCATCAAGGGCCCCCTGCCCCGCCAGGTCCTGGCCGCCTACACCGGCCCGCCCACCCGCGCGCTCGGCCCCGACGCCTGACCCCGCCCGCCCCCGAGCCGCCGGGGACCGGCCCCAGGCGGGCCGCGCTACCCGGCGGTGGGGGCGGCGGTGCTCTCGCGGACCACGACCTCGCCCGACACCGCCACCGTGCGGGGCTCCTCGTCGGCGTCCTCGCGCAGGGCCAGCCGGGCGGCCTCCTCGCCCATCCACTCCAGGGGCAGGCGCACGGTGGTGAGGCCCGGGGTGAGGTCGCGCAGGGTGGGGATGTCGTCGAACCCGGCCACCGAAAGGTCGCGCGGCACGTGCAGGCCGGCGTCGCGCAGCGCGGCCATGGCGCCGGTGGCCATGACGTCGTTGACGGCGAACAGGCAGGTGGCGTCGGTCCCGGCGGCCAGCAGGCGGCGGGTGGACTCGTAGCCGCCGTCGCGGGTGAAGGCGCCGTGCACCACGTTGCGCGGGTCCAGTTCGATGCCCGCGGCCGACAGCGCCGCGTGGAAGCCGTCGAGCCGGTCGCGGGCGGTGCGCAGGTTGGTGGGCCCGGCCAGCAGCGCGAAGCGCCGGTGGCCCAGGCCGATCAGGTGGCGGGCGAGTTCGGCGGCGCCGTTGCGGTTGTCGGGCACGACCGTGTCGGCCGGCAGGCCCTCCTGGGACACGCACGCGATCCGGCCGCCGCGCCCGGTGAACGTGGCGATCTCGTCGGCGAGGCGGCGGGTGGTCTCCTCCTCGACGGTGCGGCTGCCGGCCAGCACCACCGCGCGGGCGCGGTGGGAGCGCAGGGTGGCCAGCAGCTCCAGCTCGCGCTGGGGCGTGCGGCCCGTGGTGCCCAGGACCACGACCAGGCCCTCGTCCTCGGCCGCGCGGGTCACGCCCGAGGCGATGCTGGAGAAGTAGGGGTCGGCGATGTCGTGCACGATCAGGCCGACCAGGGAGCTGGTGTTGCGGGCGAGGGTCTGCGCCGAGGCGTTGGCGAGGTAGCCCAGTTCGTGCGCGCTGGCGGTGACCCGGTCGCGCAGGGTGCGGCCCACCTGGCGGGTGCTGCCGTTGAGCACGCGCGAGGCGGTGGCCAGGGAGACGCCGGCGTGCCGGGCGACCTGTTCCAATGTCACGTATCCGCTGCCCACAGCCTGACCTTTCGCGCCTGTTGGAAAACTCTTTCCGCGGTTCGATCATAGGCCGCGCGCGAGGGGGGCGACCAGCCGCGACCTCCGGCGGACCCCGCTCACCCCCGGCACGCTGGGCCGACGCCCGACCGGCGGCCCGGGCGGGCGCCAGCCGACCTGGCGGCCCGGTGGGGGAGGGGCGCTCGCCCGGGAGGGCGGGGCAACCCCCGGTGCGCGGGGTCAGGGCGCCTCGGGGAGGGGTTCGCGCAGCTCCGTGCGCCAGGTGCGGGCGGGCCGCCAGCCCAGCCGCTCGGCGGCCGCCCGCGCGGAGAACGCCGCCCGCCGGCCGGTGAGCGCGGCGGCGTGGGGGGCCGTGCCCGGGTGGAAGCGCGGCAGCAGCTCGGCCAGCGGCGCGAGCGCGAGGGCGTCCTCGGCGATGGCGTGGAAGACCTCGCCGCTGACGGCAGCCTCCGGCCGCTCGCACAGCAGCGCGAACAGTTCGGCCGCGTCGCGCGCGTCGACGTAGTTGAACAGCGCCACCGCCGACAGTCCGGGGTCGCGCAGCCGCTCGGCGACCGTGTGCCCCTGCTGCGTGGGCGCGCCCGCCCACTCCTCGGGCGCGATGACGTACCCGGGGCGGACGCAGGTGAGCGTGCAGCCGGCGGCCCCCGCACGGGCGAGGGTGCGCGCGGTCTCCTCGATGATGAGCTTGCTCAGTCCGTAGGAGTGGCGGGGCGCGCGGGGGTGCGCCTCGTCCAGCGGCAGGTAGCGGGGCCGCCAGTCGGGGGTTCCGTAGCCGAACACGGTGGGGCTGGAGGCGGCGGTGGCCGACCGGGCGCCGTGCTCGGCGGCGGCGGACAGCACCGCCCAGGCCAGCCGGGTGTTGACGTCGAGGATCTCGGTGTCGGGGCGGGCGAAGGGCACCGCGATCCCGGCGAGGTGGACCACGGCCTCGGGGCGCACCTGGGCGAAGAGGTCGCCGCGCGCGGTGTCGTCCAGCAGGTCCGCGGTGAGCCGGATGACGCCGTCCGTGCGCGCCGGGGCTTCGGGAGCGGGCGCGACGTCGGCGGACACCACCTCGTGCCCGCGCGCGGCGAGCACGGCGACGACGCTGCGGCCCAGCCTGCCCGCTCCACCGGTGACGAGAATGCGCATGGCAACGGCCCCTCATTCCAGTCGGAGTCGGCGTCGGGCATGGTAAGGAAAGCGCTTACCGCCAGCATGGCACGGAGTTGCGAGCCGGGTCAACGGGAGAGGGAAGGCCGGTCTGGGGGAAGGTGTGTCGGTTCCGAAAAAGCGTCCTCTTTGCCGGAACCGGTGGTGATATGGCGGCGGGCTCGGGGCTTCCGGATATCCGCAATGTCGGTAACGTATTCCGCGACTTCGGCGGCGATTACCCGCGGTGGCTGTCGTCTGAGTAATCTCCCCGCCATGCCCGGAAAAGAACATGAATTGCAGGTGCTGTTCCTGCAGTGGGCGCCGGACGTGGTGCCGACCATCCTTCGCGAGATATGCGGGATGGATGTGCCCGAGTACCATCACGCGGAACTCGGGTGCACCGATCTCACGACAATATCTCTTAAAACCCATAAAGCGGACAAGGTGACGGTCCTCTACGACGAAGAAGGTGCGAAGAAGTTGGCCGTCATCACCGAGATCCAGCTGCGCCAGGACGACGACAAGCCCTATACGTGGCCCCTGTACGTCGCCCAGGTGCGCGAAAGGCTGCGCTGCCCGGTGCGGCTGCTGGTGGTGTGCCCCACCGCGCAGACCGCCGGGTGGGCCCGCAGCCCGATCGAGGTCGAGGCGGGTGGCATGGTCCTGCGGCCGGCGGTTATGAGCCCTGACAACGTCCCCGTCATCGACGACGTCGAGCGCGCCCGTGCGCTGCCCGAACTGGCGGTCCTGGCGGCGCCCGCGCACCAGGACAACCGCAAGGTCCTGGACTGCCTGCAGGCCGCGCTGGACGCATCGCCCGAGGACAGGCGCGCGTTCTACTATGACTATGTCGTCGCCAAGCTCGACGCGGAGGCGCGGCGCTACTGGGAGGACCTCATGAAGACCATGGAATACGAGTGGCAGAGCGACTTCGCCAAGAAGTACGTCGGGATCGGCCTTGAGAAAGGCCGTGAGGAGGGGCGTGAGGAGGGGCGTGAGGAGGGCCGCGCGGAGGCCCTCGCCAAGATGGTGACGGCGCTGGAGGACGTCCTGGAGAGCCGGCGTATCGAACTCGCCGGGGAGCAGCGGCAGGCGGTGCGCGCGTGTGACGATCCTGACCAGTTGGCACAGTGGATTGTACGGGCGGCCACGGCCGCTGACGCGAGCGAGGTCTTCTCCGGCTGACCGGATTGTCGGGGATTGGGCAATGCGTCCTGCTGATTACGAGTGGCAGAGTGACTTCGCCAAGAAGTATGTGGCAATCGGTCGCAAGGAGGGCCTCGCGCAGGCCTGGGCTGAGTCTGTTCTCAAGGTTCTGCTGGCTCGGGGCTTTCAGGTCACTGATGAGCAGCGGGAAAGGGGCCTGTCCTGTCAGGATCCCGAGCAGTTGGAGACCTGGCTTGTACAAGCGGCCACGGCCGCTGACGCCAGCAGGGTCGCCGACGTCCTCGGAAGGTGACCGGGGCGTCGGCGCCCCTCACGCCGCGGTGACCGCGTCGCGTGCCCGTGCGACCAGTTCCGCGATATCCGGTCGCGGCAGGTGGCCGTCGGCCACCACGGTGACCACCTGGCGGTCGACCTCCCCGTCCGGGGGGACGGTCAATGGGGAGTCCCACGCCAGCGCCGCGCCGACCCCGGGGTACTCCTCCGCCCGCACGAACCACGGGTCTTGCTCCGCGCCCAGGGCCGCGAACACCAGCGTCCAGCGCGTGTCGGCGGACGACCCGCCGAGCAGCGCCAGCCACGGCGACCGGGAGCCGTGCAGCGCGGCCTCGCCCTCGGCCTCCGGGCCGAGGCACCTGGGCGGGGCCTCCTCCTTGGGCGCCCGCCAGAAGTAGCCGCCGTAGCCCGCTCCCGGTCGGCCCTTGGTCGCGGGGCTGTTGACCTCCAGGTCGCGGCCCGACGTGTTGCGCAGGCGCGTGCGCAGGTGCAGCGCCCACGACCGCGCGTCCAGTTCCACGGCCGCGGTCTCGCGGACCTCCTCGCACAGTGCCTCCCCGGCGCGGCTCAGCCACGCGACGCGCTCCGCCCGCCGCGCCGCGCCGGCCGATGTCCACGCGCGGTGCTCCTGGCGGCCGTGGTTGTCCAGCAGCACCGGTCCGCGGTCGCGCGTGAACGTCGTGCCGCCCCAGAAGCTGGTGCCGTCGATGTCGGGCACCGCCACCCCGACCCCCAGGTGGTGGAGGTGGTCGCCGGGGGAGACCTCGGTGACCACCGTCCCGCCCAGCGTCCGCACCGGGTGCAGGTAGGGGCGCGGCGACAGGTCGGGCGGGACGTCGGTGCCCGCCCGCCACTCCGCCACGGCGACGCCCCGGCAGCGCAGCTTCACCGCCGCCGGCCCGTCTGCCGCCGCGCCGCCCCCCTGCTGCGCCGTCCCCGCTGTCGTTGCCCTCCGCGCCGCCTCGGTCTGCTCGGCCATGGTGCCGCTCCCCTTCTCCGCCGCGTGTCCACCGCTCCACCTGCGCGGCCGCCCGGCCGCGCCGCGCCGTCAGGGGCGTCCGGCCCCGTCCGGCCCCGGTCAGGCGGGGTCGGGTTCGGCCACCGCCGCCCACGGCGCGCCGAGTTCCGAGAACAGGGCCACCCGTTCGGCGCTCATCGCCACCAGGTCGTCCACGTCGGCCACCACCCGGTGCGTGCCGTCCGCCTCCTCGGTGACCTCCTGCAGCGCCTCGGGGATCGGCAGCGGGTCCGGGGCGCGGCGCACCGCCTCCAGGACGGCCATGAACCCCGCGGTCGCCTCCGGCGGCACCAGCAGCGGCGCGCCGCCGTCCAGGTGCTCCACCAGGTTGCGCAGCAGGTCGGTGCGGCCGTACACCGTCGTCCGCGGCGGCTCGCCGGGCCGCTCCAGGAGCACCTCGTCCAGCGTGTAGTACAGCGTGATCCGCCCGGCGTCGCCGTGTACGACCAGGTGCGGCGGCCGGTGGGTGCGCGCGCACAGCGTGACGGCCACGCTGATCGGGGTGCCGTCGGGGGCGCGCAGCCGTACGCACGAGGTGTCGTCGCTCTCGATCGGGTGGGCGTGGAACAGCTCCAGTTCGATCCCGTGGCCGACCGCCTCCTGGGCACCCGCTATCGCCAGGGCCGTGGCCACGGCGTGGGCGAACGGGTTGGTCAGCGCGCCGTCGACCACGTCGCGCCCGGCCAGCGTCCGCCGCCCCGCCCACGCGGCGCGCGCGTAGTAGGCCGAGGTCCGCACCCAGGTGCCCGCGCCGCCGATCCCGCGGACCGCCCCGACGGCGCCCTCCGCGATCAGCTCCCGCACCGCCGGGACCGCCGCCGAGCCCAGGCTCTGGAACCCCACCTGGCAGGCGAGCCCCGATTCGGCCACCGCCGCGCGCAGCGCCGCGAACTCGGCGGCGGTCGCCGTGGGCGGCTTCTCCAGCAGCAGGTGCGATCCGGCCGCCAGCGCGGTGCGCGCGAGCGGCAGGTGGGTGTGGATGGGCGTGCACAGGATGGCCACCCGCGCGCCCGTCCGCGCGATCAGCGCGGCCAGGTCGCCGTCCTGGGCGACCCGGCCGAAGCCCGCCAGTTCGGCCTCCGGCAGCGGCACGAGGTCGCACACGCCCGCCAGGCGGACCAGCCCATCGCCGGCCAGGGAGCGCAGATTGCGCAGGTGGGAGCGGCCGTGGCCGTGCGCGCCGACGAGGACGACCGGAACGGGGGTCTGGCTCATGGGGGCCTGCCTTGTGCACGTCGGGACCGGTCGGGACGGCGCGCCGGCGGGGCGGCGGCGCGGGGGAGCGGACCGCCGGACGAGTCCCGGCCGAGGGCCCGCCGCCTCTCCGCCGTCCGTTTTGGAAAGCGCTTGCCGAGTTAATGTAGGCAGGCCCCTCCACACGTGTCAACGGCCGAGGGCGCCGCGCCGGGGAGAGGGGGTGGGGGAGGGGGTCGGTGGGGCGCTTGCAGGTGCACTCCCCGCGCGGGGCCGGTCAGCCGGGCACTTTGACGTCTCCGCCTACGCCGGACTCGACCGCGCCCACCTCCTCCTCGATGCACCTGTCCCGCCTGGTCGAGACCCCCACCTGGCAGGCTCTCGCCACGATCGCGGTGTGGCGCGGCGGCCTGGGGATCCTGCTGGGTTGCCTGTGGTCCCGCCACCGCAGTGTGTGGGGTGTGCCGGCCGTCCACACGGCGGTCAACTCCCTGATCCTTCTTCCGGTGGTGCTGGGCTGACCGCTCCGGGCGGCCGGGCCCCCTGCCTGCGGTGTTCCGGTCGGCCTCGCCGCCGGGCGGGCGCCCGTCCCACGACGGGACCTCTGACAGGCGGTCACGGAGCGCCTCCGCCCGATACGATCATCATCCGGGGGGAGGTGTCCGAACAGCCGGACATTGGGCGAGCGAGAGGCGGCGCGGTGGTGCCAGCACAAGACGGTGGGCGGGACGCGGACGAGCAGATCGCGGTCGTTCCGGTACTGGGCGAGATCGACATCGCCACCGCCGACGACATGTACGCCCGGCTGCTGGCGGCCGGGCCCGGCCGCGCCGCGGTCGCGGCCGACCTCTCCCGCGTGGAGTTCTTCGACGCCAGCGGCGTGCGGGCGCTGGTCTCGGCCCGGCGCCGGCTGGCCGAGCGCGGGGTGCGGCTGGTGCTGGGCGAACCCTCCCACGCCGTCGTCCGCACGCTGGAGGTGCTGGGCCTGGCGGACTCCTTCGACGTGCTGCCCCTGCGCGAGCTTCCGCTGGCGGGCCACACGGCCGCGCCGAACTGACCCGGCGCACCCCGGCGGCCGCCGAACGGCGCGGCGCCGCCGCCCGGGCCGCCTCCGGCCCCCGCGAGCGGGAGCGCGGCCCGTCCTGCCGCGCTCCCGCCGTGCGAGGCGGGCGCACCGCGCCCGCGGCCCGTGCTCACCGGAACCCGGGGTGGCGCGCCCCGGTCGGCGCCGGACCCGCCGGTCCGGCGGCCCTCGGCCCGGCTTCCGGCCCGGCCTCCGGTCGGCGCGCCCTCGGCGGCTCGGCGAGGAACTGGTCGAGCAGGCCGGGCACCGCCGCGGCCGCCACGCGCAGCCCCGCCGACTCCTCGGCGTCGACCACGGCGTACAGCCCCGACCCGGCGGCCGTCGTGGCGCCCACGGTGGCCAGCCCCAGCCGGCGCTGGAACGGTGAGCGCGAGATCCGCCACCCGATCACTCCGTCGCGCCGCAGCGCCACCGTGCCCCGCAGGACCGCGCCCCTGCGCACCACCAGGTAGCCGGGCGTGAGGGTGTGGCCCAGCCCCCGGTAGGAGCCCACCGCCCATACGGCCAGCACCGGCGCCGCCGCCGCGGCCGCGCCCGCTCCGGCCGCCGCCCACGCCACCTCGGGCACCCAGGCCCACGGCAGCGCCGCGGCACCGGCCGCGCCCAGTGCCGCCAGCGCTCCCAGGGCGAGCGCCGCCGTGGCCGCCCGCCGCAGCCGCAGCCGCAGCGCCGCCCGCGGGTGGGCGCGCAGCGGCGCGGCGACCGGGGTCGACGGCGCGCGCAGCACGTCGGCGGTAAGCCGCAGTGCCCGCTCGCGCGGCATGTCCGGCGAAAGGCCGCTGCGCTGCGCGCCGCCCTTCTGCTTGGAATCGGTGCCCAGCCCGGTGGCCACCGCCTTGACGCGGGCGCCGCCGAACCAGCGCATCGGCGCGGGTTCGCGCAGCTCCACCCCGCGCAGGCGGCGCTCCTCCACCGACAGCGACGTGCTGGTCACCAGGCCGCGGCGCACCAGCAGCGTGCCGTCGGGCTCGCGGACCAGCCGGTAGCCCCACCACGCCTCGACCTGCGCCGCCGAGGCCGCCACGGCGCCGGTGGCCAGCACCACCGCCACGGCGCCGGGGACCACCACCAGGGGGTTGGCCACCGCGAACTCGAACACGGCCACGGCCACGCGCCCGGCGCGCCGCTCGCCGAACCAGCTCAGCACGTTGTAGGCGCCGCCGATCACGCCCAGGCCCAGGGCGGGCACGGCCGCGCCCAGCGGCGCGAAGGCGAACCAGCGCGGGCGCAGCCGCGCCAGTTCGACGCCCTCGGCGGCCTGCGCCGGCGCCCCCTCCGCCGCCTCGGGAGCCGCGCCGCGCAGCAGCAGTTCGCGGCGCAGCCGCTCGCCCTCGGCCCGCGCGACGTACTCCAGGGAGATCTCCTCGGCGCCGGCGCCCTGGCCGGTGCCCACGGTGACCTTGCAGACGCCGAAGGGCCGCAGCCAGACGGGCACGGCGACGTCGACGCTGCGGATGCGCTCGCGCGGGATGGCGCGGTGCGCCAGCACCAGGATCCCGCCGCGGATCTCCAGGCGCGGCTCGGTGACGCGGTAGCGGGTGCGGTGGACGCGCAGCGCGTCGGCGCCCGTGCCCAGGGCCGCCACCAGAACGGCGCCGCCCAGCACCAGGGCGCCCCACGGCAGGAACACACCGCTCACGGCCAGGACGGCGGCGACCACCGAGCCCGGCCCCAGCAGCAGGGCGGCGAACGCGGCGCATCCGGCCCACAGGCCGACGCGGCTCAGCCGCCGCCACCCGTCGTCGGCGGTGCGCGTGTACCCGGTCATGTGGCGTCCCCCGGGGTGCGGCCGGTGGCCTCGGTCAGCTCGGCCGCGATCGCGTCGGCGCGGCGGCCGTCGAGGCCGTCGATGACCACGGGCCCGGCCGCCGAGGCGGTCGTGACGGTGATCTGCGCCAGGCCGAACAGCCGCTGGAGCGGGCCGCGCTGGGTGTCCACGGTCTGCACGCGCGACATCGGGGCCACGCGCCACTCCTGCCACAGCCAGCCCGAGGCGGTGTAGACGGCGGTGTCGGTGACCTCCCAGCGGTGCACCCGGTAGCGCCACACGGGCATCACCGCGGCGGCGGCGGCCCCGGCCGCGCCCAGCGCGGCGGCGGCCAGCAGCAGCCAGGCGCTGTAGGGCGCGGGCACGAAGAGGGCGGTGGCGGCGGGCGCGGCGGCCGCGGGCACGGCCACCGCCAGGGCGCGCGCGGTCCACCAGCCCACGGCGCGGCGCTCGACCCGGTTGCGGGGCGGCCGCAGCGCGACGGCGGGGTGGGTCAGGGTCATGGTCGGTCCTTCCGGCGGGCGTCGATTAAAAAAGTGATATCACTATGCTATGATGATGACATCTTTGCAAGAGGGAAGGAAACAACCGCATATGAACACCCGCCCCGCCCCCGCCCCCACGGCGGTCCAGATGCCCGCCCCCACCTACCGCGAGCGCGCCGCCTTCGGCGCCGCCGGCCTCCCCATGGCCGGGCTGAGCCTGCTGGTCGCCGCCGCCGGGGTCGCCGTCGCCGTCCTCGGGCTCGTCCCCCTGTCGGTGCCGCTGCTGGTGGCGGGCGCCGTGCTCGTCCTGGCCGCCCTGCTGCTGGCCGCCGGGCTGACCGTGGTCTCGCCCAACCAGGCCCGCGTCCTGCAGTTCCTCGGCCGCTACGTGGGGACCGTGCGCGCCGACGGCCTGCGCTGGGTCAACCCGCTCACCACCCGCGCCGTGGTCTCCACCCGCATCCGCAACCACGAGACCTCGGTGCTCAAGGTCAACGACGCCGGCGGCAGCCCCATCGAGATCGCCGCCGTGGTCGTCTGGCAGGTCGAGGACACCGCCCGGGCCATGTTCGAGGTCGACGACTTCGTGCAGTTCGTCTCCACCCAGACCGAGGCGGCCGTGCGGCACATCGCCAACAACTACCCCTACGACGCCCCCACCGAGGACGCGATGTCGCTGCGCGACAACGCCGAGCAGATCACCGAGCAGCTCTCCACCGAGATCGCCGAGCGCGTGCAGTCGGCCGGTGTGCGCATCGTGGAGTCGCGGTTCACCCACCTGGCCTACGCCCAGGAGATCGCCCAGGCCATGCTGCAGCGCCAGCAGGCCGGCGCCGTGGTCGCCGCCCGCCGGCTGATCGTCGAGGGCGCCGTGGGCATGGTCGAGTCCGCGCTCCAGCGGCTCGCCGAGCAGGAGGTCGTCGACCTCGACGAGGAGCGCCGGGCCACCATGGTCAGCAACCTGCTCGTCGTGCTGTGCTCCGACCGCCCGGCGACACCGGTCGTCAACGCCGGATCGCTCTACCAGTAGGAGGCAACTCCACTCGTGGCCGAGCGCAAGAAGATCCTGCTGCGGCTCGACCCGGCGGTCCACGACGCCTTGGCGCGCTGGGCCGGCGACGAGCTGCGCAGCACCAACGCCCAGATCGAGTTCCTCCTGCGCCGCGCCCTCTCCCAGGCCGGCCGCCTGCCCGGCAACACCGGGGCCATGCCGCGCCGGGGCTGGCCGCGCAAGCGGCCCGCCGACGGCGAGGGCGCCGCCGGGACGGAGCAGGCGCCGGACGCGCCGGCCGACGAGGAGGACTGAGCGGACGCGGCGGGCGGTCGGGCCCGCCGCGTCCGGCGTTTCGCGCGCCCCGCGCGCGAACGCGGCGCGCCCCGCCGGCTAGGCCTGCTCCGCCCGGTCCCAGCCGTGGGCCTGCCGAACCTGCCGCTTGAGGAGCTTGCCCGCCGCGTTGCGCGGCAGGTCCTCGGCCGTGATCCGGATGTGGGTGGGGATCTTGAACGGCGCGATGCGCGGCTTGAGGTAGGCCACCAGCTCCTCCTCGGTCAGCTCCCGCCCGGGGATCAGCCGCACCACCGCGCCGACCTCCTCGCCGTAGACCTCGTGGGGCACCCCCACCACCGCCACCTCGCCCACGGCCGGGTGCTCGTGGATGGCGGCCTCCACCTCGGCGCAGTAGACGTTCTCCCCGCCGCGGATGATCATGTCGGTGGCGCGGTCGACGATGTAGAGGAACCCCTCCTCGTCCAGCCGGCCCAGGTCGCCGGTGCGCAGCCAGCCCTCGGTGAACGTCGCGGCGGTGGCGTCGGGCCGGTTCCAGTAGCCGTGCACCACGCCCGGACCCCGGATCCACACCTCGCCCACCTCGCCGGGCGGCAGTTCGGCCTCGCCGGCGTCCACGATCTTGACGTCCACGGTCGCCACCGGCAGGCCCGCGCTGTCGGGCCGCAGCAGGTAGTCGCTGCCGCCGTTGACCGTGGCCGTGGCCGAGCACTCCGTCAGCCCGTAGCCCTGCCCCAGCAGCGCGTTCTGCAGCCCGCTCACCGCGCGGGCGCGCGAGACCAGCGCCGGCGCGGCCGGGGCCCCGCCCGAGCCCAGCACCATCAGGCTGGACAGGTCGCGGTCTTTCAGGGACGGCGAGGCCAGCATCTGGGAGATCATCGCCGGCACCGCCGTGATCCCTGAGACCCGCTCGCGCTCCACCAGCCGCAGCGCCTCCTCGGCGTCCCACCGGTACATCAGCAGCAGGGTGCCGCCGTTGGCCAGCGTGGGCAGCATGACCGTCTGCGCGCCCGTGGCGTGGAACAGCGGCAGCGCGCACAGGATCACCGAGGGCGGCAGCGCGTCCACGAACGCCTGCACCTCGTGCATCTCCAGGCCCAGCCGCATGAGGGAGCGGAACCGGGAGTAGGAGCCGGCCACCAGGTTGGAGGCGAGGTTGCGGTGCGAGGCGACCGCGCCCTTGGGCCGCCCGGTGGTGCCCGAGGTGTAGAACAGCGCGCACGGCTCGTCGGCGGCCAGGTCGGCCGGGGGCAGTCCGGCGTCGGGCGCCACCTCGCCCAGCACGTTCTCCCAGGTGCGCGCGCCTGGCGGCAGTCCGGCGCCGCCGGTGCGCACGGCCACCACCGACAGCTCCAGCCGCTCCAGCGCCTCGCGCAGCGAGGCGATGCGCTCGCGGTCGGCCACCAGCACCCGGGCCCCGCTGTCGGCCAGCCCGAACTCCAGTTCCGGCCCCGTCCACCAGGAGTTGAGCGGGACCGCGATCGCGCCCAGGCTCACCGCCGCGAAGAACGCCACCACCCACTCGGGGTAGTTGCGCATGGCGATGGCGACGCGGTCGCCCTTGGCCACGCCGTAGTCCTCGGCCAGGCGGCGCGCCAACGTGGCGGTGTGCCGGTGGAACTCGCTGTAGGTCAGCCGCTCGTCGCCGTAGAC
Organism: Streptomonospora nanhaiensis; assembly: GCF_013410565.1. Classification (NCBI taxonomy): domain Bacteria; kingdom Bacillati; phylum Actinomycetota; class Actinomycetes; order Streptosporangiales; family Nocardiopsidaceae; genus Streptomonospora; species Streptomonospora nanhaiensis. The sequence continues at coordinate 861,786 of NZ_JACCFO010000001.1, read as the reverse complement.
CAGGGCGGCGGTGTCGCCGTGCCGGGGGGCGTCCTCGACCACGGCGCGCAGGTGCGGCAGGGCGTGCTTCCACACCCGGGTCGCCACGCCGTTGACGTCGACGACCTCCATCTCGAAGGGGCCGCCGGAGACCAGCAGCCGCGCGGTGACAGCGGTGAGCGGGCGTATCGGGCGGGCGATCTCGGGTTCGGTCATGTCCACTCTCCCAGGGTCGTTCGCGCACCGCCGCGGTCGGTGCGCCGTGGAGCGGGTCTTGGACGGGCGGGGGCGCGGCGGCCGGGCGCCGCGCCCCCGGGTTCAGGGGAAGCGGACGACCGAGCGCCCGCCGCGGCCCTCGCGCATGCGGGCGAACGCCGCGGGCAGGTCGGCCAGGGCGATCTCGTCGGTGACCATGGACGCCAGGTCGAGGTCGCCGGCGCGCACGTGGCCGGCCAGCAGGGGGATGTCGCGCTGGGGGTCGCTGGAGCCGTAGAAGCAGCCGCGCAGCGTGCGCGCGGTGTAGAAGACCTCCAGCGCGCTGAGGGCCACCGTGTCCTCCAGCGCGCCCGCGCCCACCACGGTGACCTCGCCGCCCCGGCGGGTGATGTCCCAGGCCGCGCGGATGGTGGCCGAGGCGCCGACCACCTCGAAGGCGTGGTCCACCCCGCGCCCGCCGGTCAGCCCGCGCACCTCCCCGGCCAGGGTGTCGCCGGCCGCGAGGAAGTGGGTGGCGCCCAGGCCCAGGGCGAGGTCGCGCTTGGCGGGGGCGGAGTCCACGGCGATCACCGGGTCGGCACCGGCGTGGCGGGCCGCCTGGAGCACGGCCAGGCCCACCCCGCCCAGGCCGATGACCGCGGCCGAGCGCCCCGGCGCCACCGCCGAGGTGTTGGCGACCGCGCCCCATCCGGTCAGGACCGCGCAGCCCAGCAGCGCGGCCGCCCCCGGGTCGATCGCCTCGGGCAGGGGCACCACGCCGTTCTCGGGCACCACCGTGGCCTCGGCGAAGGCGGCCGTGCCCAGGCCGGCGTAGACCGGCGTGCCGTCGGCGAGTTCGGCGTAGGGGCGCTGGGCGGCGTCCTGGGCGCGCTCGCACAGGTGCGGCTCGCCGTTGGCGCAGTACCAGCAGGAGCGGCAGGGCGGCGACCAGTTGAGCACCACCGGGGTGCCCACGGCCACCGACTCCACGCCCGGGCCCACGGCCTCGACCGTGCCGGCCCCCTCGTGGCCCAGCACGGCGGGGAAGTGGTGCGGCAGCACGCCGTTGGCCAGCGAGAGGTCGGAGTGGCACACGCCCGCCGCCGCCACGCGCACGCGTACCTGGCCCGGTCCCGGGTCCGGCAGGGCCACCCGCTCGATCCGGGGCGGCTCGCCGACCGCGGGGAACACGGCGGCGCTGACGGTGTCACTCATGGGCCCTCCCGAGTGATCTGGGTTACTCCGAGGTGGTGCGACACTACAAGACCGACCAGTCGGTCCACCAGAGGGCGGTCGGCCCCGCCCGCCCGCAACGCCCGCCTGGCCGGGGATCGCGGCGTCGCCGGCCCCCGGCGCGGTCGGTAGGGTCGGGGCGTGGCCAGCAAACAGCAGCGGCTGCCGCGCGCGGTCCGCGAGCAGCAGGTGATCGACGCCGCGGTGCGCGTCTTCTCGCGCTCCGGCTACCACTCGGCGAGCGTCGACGAGATCGCGGAGGCGGCGGGCGTCTCCAAACCGATGGTCTACATCTACCTCGGCTCCAAGGAGCGGCTGTTCACCGCCTGCATCCACCGCGAGGCCGACCGCGCCGTCGAGGCCGTGCGCGCCGCCCTGCGCAGCGGCGAGCCCCCCGAACTGGGCCTGTGGTCGGGGCTGCGGGAGTTCTTCGGCTACGTCGCGGCCAACCGCGACGCCTGGCGGGTGCTCTACCAGCAGGCCCGCACCCAGGGCGAGCCCTTCTCCCAGGAGGTGCACGCGGCCCGGTGCCGGGTCGTCGACGAGATCACCCGCCTGGTGGTGGCCGGGACCGCGCTGCCCGAGGGCGGGCGCATCGTCGGCGAGCGCGACGCCGAGATCCTGGCCCGCATCGCCATCGGCGCCGCCGACGCCCTGACCGACTGGCTGCTGGAGAACCCCGACGAGACCGCCGACTCCCTGGTCGACCGGGTCCTCAACCTCGCCCTGGTGGGCGTGGAGCGCTACCAGACCGGCGACATCGCGGCTCCGGCCCCCGGAACGGCGCCCTAGCGCGTTCGCCCACGGCGAACACGCCCGCGCCGCCGGGCGCGGGAGCGCCCCGCCGCCCCGCCCGCGCGCCCGCGGCCGGGTTTGGCCCCCCACCTCGCGGGCAGCGGGCGGGGAAAGCCGACCGGCCGCGAGACGGATGGGGGATCTTTTGTGAGCCAGAGTGTCGCCGACCACCTGCTGGGCCGCCTGCGCGCGTGGAGCGTGGAGCACGTGTTCGGCTATCCGGGCGACGGGATCAACGGGCTCATCGCCGAGCTGGGCAAGGCCGAGGGCCCGCACTTCGTGCAGAGCCGCCACGAGGAGATGTCGGCGTTCGAGGCGGTGGGCTACGCCAAGTTCAGCGGCCGGCTGGGGGTCTGCCTGGCCACCAGCGGTCCCGGCGCCATCCACCTGCTCAACGGCCTCTACGACGCCAAGCTCGACCACGTTCCCGTCGTGGCGATCGTCGGCCAGACGCACCGCTCGGCCATGGGCGGCAGCTACCAGCAGGAGGTCGACCTCCACTCCCTGTTCAAGGACGTGGCCGGCGCCTTCGTGCAGACCGCCATGGTGCCCGAGCAGTTCCCCAACCTCATCGACCGCGCCATCCGCACGGCCCTGGCAGAGCGCTGCCCCACGGCCGTGATCGTCCCCGCCGACCTCCAGGAGGCCGACTACAGCCCGCCCGGCCACGCGTTCAAGCAGGTGCCCTCCAGCCCGCCCGGCCTGGGCGCCCCGCTGGTGGTCCCGCGCGACGAGGACGTCGCGCGCGCCGCCGAGGTCGTCAACGCCGGCGAGAAGGTGGCCGTCCTCATCGGGCAGGGCGCCCGCGGCGCCGTGGACGAGGTGGTCGAGCTGGCCGAGACCACGCGCGGGGGGATCGCCAAGGCGCTGCTGGGCAAGGACGTGATCGGCGACGAGCAGCCGTTCGTCACCGGCTCCATCGGCCTGCTGGGCACCCGCCCCTCCTGGGAGATGATGCGCGACTGCGACACCCTCGTCATCGTCGGCTCCAGCCTGCCCTACAGCCAGTACCTGCCGCCGTTCGGCCGGCGGGCCGTCCAGATCGACATCGACCCGCACATGATCGGCATGCGCTACCCCACCGAGGTCAACCTGGTGGGCGACGCCGCCGAGACCCTGCGCCGGCTGCTGCACCGCCTGCGCAACCGCCGCGGCGAGGCCGGGCCCGAGCGCTGGCGCGAGCGCATCGAGACCTCCGTGCGCGAGTGGTGGACCACCATGGACCAGCAGGCCCACGTGCCCGCCGACCCGGTCAACCCCATGCTCATCTGCAACGAGCTGTCGTCGCGGCTGCCGGAGAACGCCATCGTCACCGCCGACTCCGGATCCGCGGCCAACTGGTACGCCCGCCACCTGAAGTTCACCAGCGGCATGCGCGGCTCGGTCTCGGGCACCCTGGCGACCATGGGCTGCGGCGTGCCCTACGCCATCGGCGCGAAGTTCGCCCACCCCGACCGGCCCGCCATCGCGCTGGTGGGCGACGGCGCCATGCAGATGAACGGGCTGGCCGAGCTGATCACCGCCCGGCGCTACGCCCGCGAGTGGAGCGACCCGCGCCTGGTGGTGTGCGTGCTGCACAACAACGACCTCAACCAGGTCACCTGGGAGCTGCGCGCCATGGGCGGCTCGCCCCGCACGCCCTACAGCCAGGACCTGCCCGACGTCTCCTACGCCGGGTTCGCGGCCTCGCTCGGGCTGGGCGCCGAGACCGTGCAGGCGCCCGAGGCGATGGGGCCGGCCTGGGACCGCGCGCTCGCGGCCGACGGCCCCTTCGTGCTCGACGTCCACTGCGACCCCGACATCCCGCCGATCCCGCCCTATGTCGAGAGCGGCCAGCTCACCGACATGGCCAAGGCCCTGGCCTCGGGCGACCCCGACGGGTTCGCCCTCATGACCAAGGGCCTGCGCACCAAGCTGCAGGAGTTCATCTCGCCGCACCGTTAGCGGCGCACAGCCCGCCGGCGCCGGAGCCCGGCCGCCCGCGGGCGCCCGACCGGCCGGCGCCGTCGGCCCGCCACAAGGAGCAGCGACCGTGACCAGCGACAGGGGCACCGGCCCCCGCAACGGACCTGACGAGGAGACCCGGCACGCGCCGGCCGACGACGACCGGCCCCTGGCCGACCGCCGCGCCGGCCAGGGCGCCGAGCCGGCCCCCGACACCGAGATCGCCGCCGAGCGCGAGCCCTCTCCCTCCGACCCGCCCGTCCAGGACGGCGCGCGCGAGGGCGACGAGCCGCCGGAGCCCCCCACCCGGGTCTGAGCGCGGCGAGGGCCTACCCCGCGCCTTCGCCGCCGGGCCCGCGGCGCTCCTCCTGGGCGCGCGGGCGGTCGCGGGCGCCGGCCTTCTTGGGCTCGCAGTTGAAGCACGTCATGCGGAAGACCTCGCGGCCGGCCACGGTGCCGGTGTAGGCGCCGGGCAGGCCCTCGTCCTCGGCGCGCTGGGCGGCCAGCGCGGCGGGGTCGACGCGGCCCTCGAACCGCGCCTTCTCGCCGTCCTCGGTGCGCCCGGAGCACACCACGGTCAGCTCCGCGGCGTCGCCCTCGGGGCTGCGGCACTGCAGGGCGCCCTCGATGGGGTGGCCCTTGCGCTCGAACGCCTGCTCGGCCTCGGGGCGCAGCAGCACCGCCGACAGTTCACCGGTGGCCGCGGCCAGCGTGTCCGCCCCGGGGTCGGCCTCGGCCCCGGAGCAGGCCGCAACGCCCAGCAGCGGTATCAAGGCCGCCGCCAGCGCCGCCGTGGTGGTCCGGGCGCGCCCCGCGCGCCGCGTGGGCCGATGCAGCATGGTCCGCCTCCCTCGCGGGGGCCCGGTGGGATCCGCGCCCCCGGCTCGCGCCGGTGCCGTCACGTCGGGGCCACTATCGCCCGGGGCGCGCCGCGCGCCCGGCAGCGCCACGGCCCGCGCGGCCCAAGAAACCGTCAAAGCGGCCGGTCGGGCGCCCGGTGAAGGGCAACGGCGCAGGTACCGGATGAAAGGCCGTCCTGCGTCGGATACCGGGCAAAGTCCGTTCCCGAAGCCGATTCCCTGGCCCAACCGGCCGCCCGGCAGCGTTTTCGGCGGCCGATGACCGCCCCCGCCGTTCGAGTGCTGTTACCTCCCGGTTCCGGTTGCCGCGGACCGCCATGCCCACAAGGATGAGACGGGCGTGGAACGAGCAGGTCAGCCGGGGGGAGCCATGGTCCATCCACATCTGGACGCCGCGGTGCCCGCGGGAACCGACCCGCGCGAGTACGCCCGGCTGCTGCGGCGCGTGCACGCGGCGGTGCTCGCCGGCCGCACCCCGCCCGCCCGCCCCCGGCCCGTCATCGAGGACTCCTGGGCCCGCATGCGCCTGCGCCGCGTCGACCCCGAGAACGGGGGCCGGCTGCCCATGCTGGGCCGCGAGGACATCCAGCGCCACCGCCGCGAGTCCCCGCTGGAGGACCTGCTGCCCATGCTGCGCCACGCGCTGACCGCCGTGGCCGACGACGCCGCCCACGTCATGGTGATCACCGACGAGAAGTGCCGCGTGCTGTGGCGCGACGGCCCCGCGCGGGTGCGGCGCCTGGCCGACAGCATCGGCCTGGTCGAGGGCGCCTCCTGGAGCGAGGACGTCGCCGGCACCAACGCGATCGGCACCGCCCTGGTCGTGGGCCGCCCGCTGCAGGTCTACTCCGCCGAGCACTACGTGCGCGGCCTGCACCAGGTCACGTGCGCCTGCGCGCCCGTGCACGACCCGCGCAACGGCCGGCCCATCGGGGCCGTGGACGTCACCGGCGCCGCCGAGACCGTGCACCCCTCCACGCTCGCGCTCGTCAACGCCGTGGCCCAGCACGCCGAGTCGCTGCTGCGCGGCTGGCACCACGCCCACCTGGAGCGGCTGCGCGTGGTGGCCGCGCCGCTGCTGGCCGGGATGAACGGCCGGGCGCTGGTGGTCGACAACGACGGCTGGACGGCCGCCGCCGCCCACATGGAGCCGGTGCGCCGGGTGCTGCTGCCCCGCTCGCTGGAGGCGGGCGTGGCGTGGCTGCCGGGGGTGGGGGAGTGCCACGTGGAGCCGCTGCCGGGCGGCTGGCTGGTGCGGCCCGACGGCGGCGAGACCGCGCCGGTCAGCCACCTGCTCCTCGACCTCTCCGACGGCACCGCGCCCCAGGTCACGGTCAGCGGCGCCAGCGGCACCTGGTCCCACCGGCTGAGCCTGCGCCACAGCGAGCTGCTGTTCCTGCTGGCGCGCAGCCTCAACGGCCGCAGCGCCGCCCAGCTGGCCGGCGACCTGTTCGGCGACACCGACCGGCTGGTCACCGTGCGCGCCGAGATGTCGCGGCTGCGCCGCCACCTGGGGGGCGTCGTCGAGTCGCGCCCCTACCGGCTGCACGAGGGGCTGCGGGTGAGCGTCCGCACCCCGGCCACCCCCGCCGAGCTCCTGCCCGGCTCCACCGCGCCGGAGATCCGCCGGATCCGCCGGGCGGCGGACTGGGGGCAGGAGCCGGTGCCCTGGGCCGACCCGGAGTCCCTGCTGCGCTGACCGGGACCGCGCCCGGGCCGCCATCACGCGCGCCGCCCAGGCCCCCGTGACCTGACACGGTAAGAGTGCACATGTGCTTATTGGACTAAAAACACTACGCACAGTCACTAATCTGCAACGTGGTGCAACGTTTGCCGGTGCGGGGCCGGGTGCGATGGACTCGGTGGTGACGGTGATCGCCGCAGCACCGAGGCGGCGGCCGCCGACGGAGGACTCCGGTCCGCCCGCGCCCGTGCCTTGAGGGGGGTAGCGGGATCCGTTTACGCCGGCGGACCTTCCCCGGCGGCGGCCCGAGGGAGAGTGGGGGAGCTGACCCGGGCCGCCGCCCGCCCCGCGGGCCGCCGGGCGCACCCCGGAACCCGGTGCGGCCGGCGGTACCGCCGGCCCGCCCCCCGAGCGCACCCGCGCCCGACCACACCGGCACACACCCGCGCGCCCCGGGCCCGGGGGTGCAACGCGCCGCGGATGTGAGACGCTGCGGCGGTGAACCGCGACGCGACCACACCCGGCGGCGCCTTCCCCGACAGCCGCCCCGCCGCCGTCCTGCGCTTCGGCTGCGAACTCCTCGGCTGGATCTCGGTCTTCTGGGCGCTGAGCGACCGCTCGCTCCTGCTCGCCGCGGGCGCCGTGCTCCTGCTGATCGTGGTGCCCACCGTGTTCGCCACGCCCGGCGACAAGGCCCACGCCCTGGTGGCCGTGCCCGGAGCCGCGGCGGTGGGCCTGGACCTCCTCCAGTTCACCGCGGCAGCGGCCGCCGCCTGGTGGGCCTGGCCCGCGCCGGCGGCCGTCGCGGTCACCGCCTGGGCCGCCTCGGCGGCCGTCCTGCAGTGGCCGCGCTGGCGGCTGCTGGCCCTCACCCCCGCCTCCGGCCGCCCCGCCGCGCGCTGAGCCCTCGCCGCCCCCGCGGGTCGGGAGGCGGCCAGGAATCGGTCAAGACCCGGCCGGGGCGGGTCGCTTCGCCGCGCGCCGGGGCAGTCGGTCCGGCAGGCGCCCGCGCGGGCCGCGCCGGGCCCGGTGCCGCCTGACCGCGGCCCGCCCGGCGGGCCGCGGCCGCGGTCGGCATACACTGGGCCGGGACTGATCGGCGGCGCGCGCCACGCGCGCCGGCCGAGGCGTGGGCGAGCGCCGGATCGGCCGCCCCGCGTCAACCCGCGGCAGGCCACTCGCGTCTCACCTGCCAACAACACAACCGTCCACGCCAGCGGAGGTGGATCGTGTCCCAGGATCCCCGGCAGTCCCACCGGCAGCCCTCAGCGCAGGGCTCGCGCATCGACCCCTACGTGGGCGCCTACGCCGCCCGCGCCCAGGGCATGGTGGCATCGGAGGTCCGGGCCCTGTTCGCCGTCGCCTCGCGCCCCGAGGTCGTCTCGCTGGCGGGCGGCATGCCCAACGTCAGCGCCCTGCCCATGGGCGAGATCGGCGACATCGTGCAGCGCGTCGTCGCCGAGGAGGGCGCCACCGCGCTGCAGTACGGCTCGGCCCAGGGCGACCCCGTGCTGCGCGAGCAGATCTGCGAGGTCATGGCCGAGGAGGGCATCGACGCCGCGGCCGACGACGTCATCGTCACCGTCGGGTCCCAGCAGGCGCTGGACCTGGTCACCCGGGTGTTCGTCGACCCCGGCGACGTCGTGCTGTGCGAGGCGCCCACCTACGTCACCGCCGTCAACACCTTCGCCGCCTTCCAGGCCGACATCCGCCACGTCGCCATGGACGACCACGGCGTGCTCCCCGAGGCGCTGGAGGAGCACCTCACCCGGCTGGCCGCCGAGGGCCGCCGGGCGAAGTTCTTCTACACCATCCCCAACTTCCACAACCCCGCCGGTGTCACGCTCACCGCCGAGCGCCGCCGCCGGGTCCTGGAGATCTGCCGCCGCCACGGCCTGCTGGTGCTGGAGGACAACCCCTACGGCCTGCTGCGCTACGGCGGCGAGCCCGTCGCGCCGCTGCGCGCCGAGGCCCCCGACCAGGTCATCTACCTGGGGTCGTTCTCCAAGACGCTCTCGCCGGGCTTCCGCATCGGCTGGGCGCTGGCGCCCTCGGCGGTGCGCGCCAAGCTCGTGCTCGCCGCGGAGTCGGCCATGCTCAGCCACTCCTCCTTCAACCAGATGGTGGTGCGCCGCTACCTGGCCACCCACCCCTGGCGCGAGCGCATCAAGGACTTCAACGAGATGTACCGGGAGCGCCGCGACGCCATGCTGGGCGCGCTGGACGCGATGATGCCGGCCGGCAGCTCCTGGACCCGGCCCGAGGGGGGGTTCTTCGTGTGGGCCACCCTGCCCGAGGGGCTGGACGCCAAGGCCATGCTGCCCCGCGCGGTCAGCGCCCGCGTGGCCTACGTCCCCGGCACCGGCTTCTACGCCTCCGACGAGGGCCGCCGCAACATGCGGCTGTCCTTCTGCTACCCCACCCCCGAGCAGATCCGCGAGGGCGTGCGGCGCCTGGTCGGCGTCATCGAGGGCGAGACCGCCCTGCGTGATACCTTCGGCGGTGCGTCGGCCCCAGCCACCCGGGGCGACGACTCCCCGTTCCCCGACCTCCCCTAACCTCCCACCACCAGGGGGCGTCCCTCGTGACAGCAGCGCAGCAGGAAGGCAGGACCGTGGCCGATCTCGACCGGGTGCTCGTACTGGCGGGCGGGATGTCGCCCGAGCACGAGGTCAGTGTGCGTTCGGGGCGCCGCGTGGCGGAGTCCCTGCGCCGCCTGGACGTCGAGGTGCAGATCGCCGACGTCGACTCCGCGCTGCTGGGCACGCTGGCCGCCGACCCCCCGCAGGTGGTGTTCCCCGCCCTGCACGGCGCCTCGGGCGAGGACGGCGCCACCGCCGAGATCCTGGAGCTGAGCGCGGTGCCCTACGTGGGCGCCCCGCCCGCGGCCTGCCGGGCGGCCTTCGCCAAGCCCGTCGCCAAGGCCCTGGTGGCCGAGCGCGGGATCGCGGTGCCGCGCGGCGTGGTCCTGCCCAAGTCCGCCTTCCACGACCTGGGCGCCCCCGCGCTGCTGGAGCGCATCGTGGCCACCCTGGGCCTGCCGCTGTTCGTCAAGCCCGACCAGGGCGGGTCGGCGTTCGGCGCCGGCGCCGTGGACACCCCCGAGGCGCTGTCCTCGGCGCTGGTCAGCTGCTTCGCCTACGGCGACCGCGCGCTGATCGAGGAGCGCGTCGAGGGCACCGAGATCGCCGTGGGCGTGCTCGACCTCGGCGACGGCCCCTTCGACCTGCCGGCCGTGGAGATCGTGCCCGACGGCGGCGTCTACGACTACACCGCCCGCTACACCCCCGGGCGCACCGAGTTCTTCTGCCCGGCGCGGCTGTCGGACGCCGCGGCGCGCGCCGCGGCCGAGGCCGCGCTGACCGCCCACCGGGCACTGGGCCTGCGCGACTACTCCCGAACCGACCTCATCGTCGACGGCGACGGCACGGTGCGCTTCCTGGAGGTCAACGTCGCCCCGGGCATGACCGAGACCTCCACCTTCCCGCTGGCGGTCGAGGCGGCCGAGCTGGACTTCGCCCGGGTCTGCCGCGACCTCGCGTTCAACGCCTACAACCGCCGCTAGGCGCGCCCGCGCGAAAGGCCCTCCGCGCCGACGGCGCGGAGGGCCTTTCGCGTAGGGGGAGGGCGGCGTGCCGCCCCGTCAGACGGACACCCGCTCGCCGCGGTCGTCGTCGCCGCCGTCGGACACCGGCTGGGCGGGCTCGCCCGACTCGGCGCCCGCGCTCGCGGCCGGGGCCGCGGCCGCGTCGCGGCGGCTCTTGACCAGGCTGGCCACGGCGGTGACCGCCAGGGTGAGCACGATGACCACCAGCGACACGGTGGTGGGGATCTCGGGCACGTGCAGGTCGGTGGTCTCGTGGACCGCGTGCAGGATCAGCTTGACGCCGATGAACCCGAGGATGACCGCCAGGCCGTGGCTGAGGTAGACCAGCTTGTCCAGCAGCCCGCCGATGAGGAAGTACAGCTGGCGCAGGCCCATCAGCGCGAAGGCGTTGGCGGTGAAGACCAGGTAGGGCTCCTGGGTGATCCCGAAGATCGCCGGGATGGAGTCGAGCGCGAACAGGATGTCGGTCAGGCCCACCGCGATCATCACCAGCAGCATGGGCGTGACCACGCGCTTGCCGTCGATCCGGGTGACGAGCTTGGCGTCGTGGTAGGTGTCGGTGGTGGGCAGCACCCGGCGGACCATGCGCACCGCCGCGTTCTCCTTGTACTCCTCCTCGTCGTCGCCGCCGCCGGCCACCAGCTTCCACGCGGTGTAGAGCAGGAACGCGCCGAAGAGGTAGAACACCCCGGCGAAGGCGTTGACCGCCGCCGCGCCCACGGCGATGAACAGGCCGCGGAAGACCAGGGCGAGCGCGATGCCCACCAGCAGGACGCGCTGGCGGTGCTCCCGGGGCACCGCGAAGGAGCCCAGGATGAGGATGAACACGAACAGGTTGTCCATGCTCATCGAGTACTCGACGATCCAGCCGGTGAAGAAGTCGACGGCCTGGCCCTCGGTGGTGAAGGCGAGGCCGATGCCGAACACGATCGCCAGGGACACGTAGACCGAGATCCAGATGGCTGCTTCGCGCATCGAGGGCTCGTGCGGCCGGCGGGCGATGATGATGAAGTCGATCAGGATCACGCCGAGCAGAACGGCGATCGTGACCCCCCAGACCCAGGGTGCGATTTCCAAGCCAGTACTCCAGACGATCGTAGGCACACGGGTGCCGGTCCCGGACGTCCGAAAACGTCCGGGAACCGGTTTACTACATGTCAGGAACCGCCGCGTCGGCGACCCCGCCCGGCCGCGGCGCGGCGCTCCTCCATGGCGGCGGCCTGGCCGATGTAGCGCCGCATCAGATCGGCGGCGGCGGTGTTGTGGCGCTGGATCCGGTGGTACCAGTGCGGAGCCAGGCGCTCGTGCAGCCACAGGAACCCGATCGCGAAGCCTATGCTGAGCAGCGCCTGGAACGCCAGGAACGACAGCAGCGGATCCCGGAGCACGTCGTCGTGCCCCAGCACCCCGGCCACCGCGACCTCGTCGATCAGCCTGGCCAGCGGGAACCCCACCAGCCAGTACAGCGCCACCGGGCCGACCGCGCCGACCCCGAACCGCCCGGTCGCGAGCAGGACGCAGTATCCGGCTCCGAGCAGGGCGAGCGGGATGCCCAGTCCGGTGGCGATGGTCGCGATCTGCACGCCGGGCAGCCCGGCCAGCGCCGCCACCCCGGCCGCGAACACACCGGCGACCAGGCCGATCGCCGCACCCGGAACGGCGATCTCAGCGTACTGGGCGGGAGCCGGGACACGTCCGGCCGAGGGGGCGTGCGCGCTCATCAGCTCACCACCACACCGTAGGCGAACAGCGAGTAGAACAGCATGCCGAGGTAGAACACCGCGGCGCAGGCGATGAGGACGTTGGGGAGGATCCCGGGCCGGATCGGCTTGGGGAGGGTGAGGTTGTTGACCAGCAGGAGTGTCACGCAGTAGGCGCCCATCGCGAAGGTGGACAGGAACGCCAGTGTGTCCAGGATCGCGGCCGGGCCGTCGGCGGGGCCGAACAGCAGGATGACGATCCCGAACGCGATCAGGCCCCACAGGAAGAACCCGTAGAGCTTGGACATGCTGAACCGGCGCGCGCCGGGGACGAAGAAGTAGGTCATGTCGGCCTGGCCGCGCGAGAAGGAGTCGAACAGCCCGAGCGTGGCGTTGAGGCCGATCAGGGAGATGAACAGGAAGAAGATCGTGCCGAAGACGGGGCTGCCGGCGGCGGTGAAGGACGCGGCCATGGCGTCGAGGGCGGCGTCGCGCTCGCCGTCGCGGATGACCGTGGCGACCTGGGGGTCGAACCGGGCCGACGCCTGCGCCAGCACGGTGAACGACACGGTGACCAGCATGGTGATGCCCCAGAAGAGCACGAAGGCGTCGAAGGTGACCCAGCGCCGCCAGCCCTTCCACTTGCTCATCTCCGCGGGGTCGGAGGTGTCGAACATGAACCCGCGCGAGGGCATGGTCTCCTGCTCCTCGGCGTGGCGCAGCCCGCGGATGCGGGGGATGTGGCTGCCCATGCCCGCGCCCTTGTCGCGCAGGTGCAGGGTGTACCACATCTGCTGCATGCCCGAGGGGCCGGCGAAGGCGATCGAACCGACGATGACGGGGAACCACGCCGGCGACAGGGCCTCGTCGGGCAGGTAGCCGAAGGCGAACATGCCGGTGAGGGTGGTGGAGAGGTCCGAGAGGCTGCCGACCATCGCAGCCACGACCGAGGTGCCCACCACCAGCAGGCCGATGCAGATGGAGAGGACGTTCTCCAGCAGGTTGTAGACCACCTTGGCCAGGGTGAACACGACGCCCACCAGCAGCATGCCGGTGACCGCCGTGGCCTGCCAGGGTATTCCGGTCACCCGCTCGAACGCCGACGCGCCGGCCGAGAGGTGGCCGGGCCAGATGTAGACCAGGATCGCGGTGACGAAGAAGAACCACATCAGCGGTTTGAACACGCGCGCGGCACCGAAGAAGATGCTCTCGCCGGTGGCCATGGCGTACCGCGACATCTCCAGCATCACCACCGCCTGCAGGGTGACGCCGATGAGGAACAGCCAGCGGATCTCGGGTCCGAAGATCAGGACCAGCCGCGGCCACATGTAGGACTCGCCCATGCCCACGCCCAGCGCCACGAGGAACACGGTGGGGCCGAGCAGGTGGATGGAGGGCGGTGCCTTGGGAAGGGGGCGGATCGGCATCGGCTCCAGCCGACCCGCCTTCCAGAAGCGCTCCTGTTCAGGGGCGGGGGTCTCGCCGGCGCCGCCGGGGCCACCGCCGGCGGCGGCCCCGGACTCGGCCGGGACGGGTCCGCGCTGGGCGGGCACCCGCGCCGGTGGGGTTTCGGTGCCGGTGAGGTCATCACGGCCCAGCGGCCGGTCGGAGTTGATGTCTGAGGAGTCCATGCGTGAGACTCTCCCTCGCTGGATCGCGGATGCGGGCTGGTTGCCCCCTCATGCGCCCCCTGTCCTTGCGTTGCCTCCCTCGCGGCTCGTGCGTGGCGGATCGTGCGGTGATCCGCGGCGGCGGCGCTGGCGTACGCCGCCGCCGCGGGCGGCCCGGCGGTCTCGGGTGGCGGCTCGGCGGCCACCGGGCGTGTGTGCTGCGGCTGGTGCGTGCTGTGTGGCGGGGGTTACACGCGCGGGATCAGAGTAGTCCCGCCGCGCGGGCCCAGCGATACTTCGCGCCCAGCACCTGCACCGGCTTCTCGGTGGTGTAGGGGTAGGCCACCACACCGTGGCGGAACAGGTGGGCGCTGGCGGCCTCGACCTCGGTGTCGCCCGAGAGCGAGGCCACGATCGGCTTGTCGATCCCGGCGGCCCGCGCCTGGGTCACCACGTCGGCGACCAGTTCGGCGAAGACCATGGGCGGGGTGACGATCGTGTGCCAGTAGCCCAGGATGAGGGCGTGCACCCGGGGGTCCTCCAGGCCCAGGCGGATGGTCTTCTCGTAGGTGGCGGGCGGCTCGCCGCCGGTGATGTCCACCGGGTTGCCGGCGGCCCCGAAGGGCGGGATGAACGCGCGGAAGGCCTCGTCCAGGTCGGGCGGGATCTCCATGAGCGTCATGCCGTTGTCGACCACGGCGTCCGACAGCAGCACGCCCGACCCGCCCGCGCCGGTGATGATGACGACGTTCTCGCCGGTGGGCGCCGGCATGATCGGCAGCGCCCGGCCGAACTCCAGCAGTTCGTTGAGCCCCGGCGCGCGGACCACGCCGGCCTGGCGCAGGATGTCGTCGTAGACCTTGTCGTCGCCGGCCAGCGCGCCGGTGTGGGAGCCGGCGGCGCGCGCCCCGGCCGAGGTGCGCCCGGCCTTGAGCACCACCACGGGCTTGCGGGGCACGACCTCGCGGGCGGCCTCGACGAAGGCGCGGCCGTCCTTGAGGTCCTCCAGGTGCATGGCGATGGCGTTGGTGTTGTCGTCCTGGCCGAAGAAGGTGAGCAGGTCGTCCTCGTCGATGTCGGCCTTGTTGCCCACGCCCACGATCGCCGACACACCCGTGCTGGTGCTGCGGCTGTAGCCCAGGATGGCCATGCCGATCCCGCCGGACTGCGAGGTCAGGGCGGTGCCGCCGCGCACGTCGTAGGGGGTGCAGAAGGTCGCCGACAGGCTCTGGGGCGTGTAGTAGTAGCCGTAGATGTTGGGGCCCAGCAGCCGCACGCCGTGGCGGCGGGCCACGGCCAGCACCTCGTCCTGCAGTTCCTGCTCGCCGGTCTCGGCGAAGCCCGAGGGGATGAGGACCGCCCCGGCCACGCCCTTGCGGCCGGCCTCCTCCAGCGCCCCGGCGACGAACTTGGCGGGGATGGCGAACACGGCGACGTCGATGCCGTCGGGGGCGTCGGCGATGCTCTTGTAGGCCGTGCGCCCGTAGACCTCGTCGGCCTTGGGGTTGATGGGGTAGACGTGGCCGGCGTAGCCGCCGTCGACGATGTTGCGGATGACGGAGTTGCCGATCTTGCCGGCCTCGTTGGAGGCGCCGATGATCGCGATGGCGCGCGGCTTGAAGATGCGCTCCATCGCGCCCAGGATCTCCTCGCGGGTGAACCGGGCCGGCGCCTTGGGCGGCGTGAAGTCCAGCACGAACCGCAGGTCGGCCGCCACGGCGCCGGTGGCCGAGGCGAACACCGGGTTGAGGTCGGCCTCGGCGATCTCGGGGAAGTCGGTGACCAGGTCGGAGAGCCGGGTGAGGACGTCGGCCAGCCGCTCGCGGTCCACCGCCGCGCCGCCGCGGACCCCGTCCAGCACCTCGGCGGCCCTGGTGTCGCCCACCTGGGCCAGGGCGTCCTCGCGGGTGACCGGGGCCAGGCGGAAGGCGACGTCCTTGAGGACCTCGACCAGTACGCCGCCCAGGCCGAACACCACGACCTTGCCGAAGGTGGGGTCGGTGGTGGCGCCGATGATGACCTCGGTGCCGCCGCCGACCATCTGCTGGATCTGCACGCCCTGGATGGCGGCGTCGGGGTTGTAGGCGCGGGCGTTGCCGACGATGCGCTCGTAGGCGGCCTTGACCTCCTGGGGGGAGGACAGCCCCACCTCAACGCCGCCGGCCTCGGTCTTGTGCAGGATGTCGGGGGAGACGATCTTGGCGACGACCGGCAGCCCCAGCTCCACGGCCAGCGAGACCGCTTCGTCGGCGCTGGTGGCCAGCGCCTCGCCGGGGACCGGGATTCCGTAGGCCTCGGCGAGGACCTTGCCCTCGGGCGCGGTCAGCGCGCCGCGGTTCTCGGCGCGCGCCCGGTCCAGCACCGCCCGTACGGCGTCGCGGTCGTAGCCGGAGGAGGGTTCCGTGGCCATGTGTTCAGATCACTCCGTTCGCTTTGAGTGCCGCCAGTTCGTCGGCGGAGAGTCCCAGTTCGCCCTGGTAGACCTCGGTGTTGTGCTCGCCCAGCAGCGGTGAGCGGTCGATGTCGGCGGGGGAGTCCGACATGCGGATCGGCAGGCCCACGGTCTTGTACGCGCCGCGCTGGGGGTGCTCCACGGTGGTGACGATCCCGTTGCCGTTGAGCGTGGGGTCCTCGATGATCTCCCGGGTCGACAGGATCGGGCCGCAGGGGATGTTGTGCTCGTTGAGCGCGGCCAGCACGTCCCATTTGGGCAGGGTGGCCGACCACTCCTCGATGAGGGCGAACATCTTGTCGAGCTTGTCCAGGCGGGCCTCGGGGGTGGCCCACTCGGGGTCGTCGGCCAGTTCGGGCCGGCCGATGATGCGGGCGATCGGCTCCCAGCCGGCGGGCTGGACGATGACGTAGACGTAGTCGTTGGGCCCACCGGGCGCGGTGCGCACGGCCCAGCCGGGCTGGCCGCCGCCCGAGGCGTTGCCCGAGCGGGGGACCTCGTCGCCGAAGCTCTCGTTGGGGTACTCGGCGAGCGGGCCGTGGGCCAGGCGCTGCTGGTCGCGCAGCTTGACCCGGCACAGGTTGAGCACGGCGTCCTGCATGGCGACCTCGACGCGCTGGCCGCGGCCGGTGCTGGTGCGCTGGTACAGGGCGGCAAGGATACCGGCTACTGTATGCATTCCCGTGCCCGAGTCGCCGATCTGGGCGCCCGTGGCCAGCGGGGGCCCGCTCTCGAACCCGGTGGTGCTCATGGAGCCGCCCATGGCCTGGGCGATCACCTCGTAGGCCTTGAAGTGGGCGTAGGCGCCGGGGCCGAACCCCTTGATCGAGGCGTAGATGAGCCGCGGGTTGGCCTCCTTGAGGACCTCCCAGGTGAACCCCATGCGGTCCAGCGCGCCCGGCGCGAAGTTCTCCACCAGCACGTCGCTGCGCTTGACCAGGTCGAGGAAGATGCGCTTGCCCTCGTCGGTCTTGGTGTTGAGGGTGATGCTGCGCTTGTTGCCGTTGAGCATCGTGAAGTAGAGGCTGTCCACGTCGGGCAGGTCGCGCAGTTGGCGCCGCGTGATGTCGCCGCTGGGGGCCTCCAGCTTGATGACGTCGGCGCCCAGCCAGGCCAGGATCTGGGTGGCCGAGGGCCCCGATTGCACGTGGGTCATGTCCAGGACGCGGACACCGTCGAGTGCCTTGGTCATTGGGTCCTCCCCGGGTGGCCTACTTGTACATGGTCTGGTTCATGGTCCCCGGGGCGTAGACCTCGGGGTCGATCCAGACGTTGATCAGCGAGGGCTTGCCGGACTCGCGGGCGCGGCGCAGCGCGGGGCCGATCTCGGCGGGGTCGTGGACCTCCTCGCCGTAGCCGCCCAGCATCCGGGCGAACTCCGAGTAGCGGACGTCGCCGAGGGTGTTGCCGATCTCGCCGCGGTCGGCGCCGTACTTGGCGATCTGGCCGTAGCGGATCTGGTTCATGGAGGAGTTGTTGCCGACGACCCCCACGAAGGGCAGGTTGAAGCGCACCAGCGTCTCGAAGTCCCAGCCGGTGAGGCTGAAGGCGCCGTCGCCGAAGAGCGCGACCACCTCCTTGTCGGGCCGGGCGTACTTGGCCGCCATCACGAACGGCACGCCCACGCCCAGGGTGCCCAGGGGGCCGGGGTCCAGCCAGTGGCCGGGGGACTTGGGCTGGACCACCTGGCCGGAGAACGTGACGACGTCGCCGCCGTCGCCGATGTAGATGGAGTCCTCGGTGAGGAAGTCGTTGATCTCGCTGACCAGTCGGTAGGGGTGGATGGGGGTGGAGTCGGAGGCCAGCAGCGGCGCGCGCTTGTCCAGCGCCTGGCGCTCGACCTGGCGCAGCTCCTCAAGCCACGCCTTGCGGCCCTGCGCGCCGTTGTCGCCGTAGGCCGAGGTCGCCTGCAGCACCGAGCTCAGCACCACGTCGGCGTCGCCGACGATCCCCAGGTCGATGTCGCGGTTGCGGCCCACCGTGGCGTAGCTGAGGTCGATCTGCACGACCTTGGCGTCGGGGGAGAGCCGCTTGCCGTAGCCCATGCGGAAGTCGAAGGGCGTGCCGACGATGACGATCAGGTCGGAGTTGTTGAAGGCGTGCCGGCGCGAGAGCTGGAAGTGGTGGGGGTCGCCGGGCGGCAGGGTGCCCCGGCCGGCGCCGTTCATGTAGGCCGGGACGTTGAGCGCGCGCACCAGCTCCACGGCGGAGTCGGTGGCCCGGGTGGTCCACACCTGGTTGCCGAGCAGGATGCTGGGGCGCTCGGAGCGCACCAGCAGCTCGGCCAGGCGCTCGACGGCGTCGGGGTCGCCGGCCTGGCGGGTGGAGGCGCGGTAGCCGCCGGGCCGGGGGATGCGGGCCGAGGACAGCGGGACCGAGGCGTCCAGGACGTCGCGCGGGATCTCCAGGAAGGAGGGGCCGGGGGCGCCGTTGAGCGCCTCGCGGAAGGCCATGGAGACCATGTCGGCGACGCGCTCGGTGTGGGGCACGGTGGCGGCGAACTTGGAGATGGGGTTGATCATGTCGACGTGCGGCAGGTCCTGCAGCGAGCCCATCTTGTGCTGGCTGAGCGCGCCCTGCCCGCCGATCACCAGCATCGGGCTCTCGGCGCGGAAGGCGTTGGCGATCCCGGTGACCGCGTCGGTGGTGCCGGGGCCGGCGGTGACCACCGCGCAGCCGGGCTTGCCGGTGACCCGCGCGTAGCCGTCGGCGGCGTGGGCGGCGACCTGCTCGTGGCGGACGTCGATGACGTCGATGCCCTCGTCGGCGCAGCCGTCGTAGATGTCGATGATGTGGCCGCCGCACAGCGTGAAGATCACGTCGACCCCCTCGGCCTTGAGGGCCTTGGCGACGAGGTGACCGCCCGAGATCGTGGTGTCGCCACCCTTGTCGTCAGTCATCTGAGCACCCATCTCCATTCATTGGATACTGCATACCGTATGGCTTCCATTGCTACACGAGCCCCTCTCCGGTGTCTAGAGAGGAATCGTGCGAATGGGTACGGGGCGCCGCAGCCGCCCGGCCGTCACCGCCGCCGCCAGCCCCGCCGCACCCGCGGCGAGCAGCGCCGCCGCCGCTCCGGCGCCGGGCAGCCAGACCAGCAGCGCGGCGGCGCCGCCCACGCCCAGCAGCCCGCCCACCGCCTTGGCGCTGTAGACCAGCCCGGAGATCTCGGCGCTGTCGCGGCTGCCGAAGTAGTCCAGCGCCAGCGTGCGCGTCAGCGGGTAGCAGCACCCCCCGCCCACCCCCGCCGGAACGGCCAGCGCGACCAGCGCCGGCACCGAGCCCAGCGCGGCCGCGGCCGGCAGCGCGAACTGCGCGGCGCCTCCGGCGGCCAGCGCGGCCACCAGGATGCGGCGCCGGCCCACGCGCTCGGCCCAGCGGCCCGCGGCCGCCCGGCCCAGCCCGCTGGCGGCCACCAGCGCGGCCAGCACCGCGGCGGCGCCCCCGGGCGGAAGGTCGGCGCGCGCCAGCAGCAGCGGCAGCACCGCCAGGTCGGCCAGGGCCATGGCGCCGGCCAGGGCGACCACGGCGTGCAGGCCCGGCAGCGCCCCGCTGCGCCAGGCCTGGGCGGGGGAGAGGTCGACGCAGGCCAGGGGTTCGCGGCGGCGGCGCAGCGCCCAGGCGCGGGGGTCGCTTCCGGGCGGCCACCAGCGCGGCGGCGGCGCGCTCAGCCGCCACCCGGCCCCGGCGACCACCAGCGCCAGCGCCGCCCCCACCCACGGTGCGGCGGCCAGGTGGGCGGGCTCGGCCAGTGCGATCCCGGCCACCAGCGGCACCGCTCCCAGCGCGAACCCCGCACCGGCGGGCACCGCGTGGGTGGCGGGGCGCTCGGGGTACCAGGCGGCGACCACGTGCACGGCGGAGTGGTAGACCAGGCCGGCGCCCAAACCGCCGAGCAGGCCGTAGCCCAGCGCGACGACGCCCAGGTGGCCGCTGAGCCCGCAGACCGCCAGGGCGGCCGCGCACAGCGGGGCGCCGGCGACCACCGCCCGGCCCGGGTCCAGGACGCCGCGCTCGCGCAGCCGGGCCAGCGGCAGCGCGGTGGCGCCCTGCACCAGGGTCCACAGCGCGAAGGGCAGCAGCGCGGCGGCCGGGCTCCAGCCGTGGGCGGCCACCAGCAGCGGCACGGCCGCCCCGTAGCCGAACTGGAGCACGCCCACCGCCGCCACGGCCACTACGGCGCGCGCGGCCAGGACGGACCGGTCGGCGCCGGCGAGTTCGCGGGCCGAGCGGCCCACCGCGTAGCGGCGGCCGGTCCAGTCGGCCAGTTCGCCGGGCGCGGCGGGGGCGTAGGGCGAGGCGAGATGGCCCGCAGGGGCGGAAGGCGGAGGGTTCACTGTGGTGCACCTCACATCGTGGCGAACGTATACAGTATGCGTTCTGCGGTCGGGCGTGTGAAGGGGGTCGCGGCGGCCGGTTCGCGCCCCCGGTGAGGGTCGCTGGTGGTATTGCATACTGCATACGATCTCGCGTATGACAGTCAGGAGGGTCCGTCAACCGCACGCGACGCCGAGGAGGCCCGGTGGACCTCTACGAGTACGAAGCCAAACAGCTGTTCGGTGAGCACGAGGTGCCGCTCGCCGAACGCCAACTCGCATCGACCCCCGAGCAGGCCGCCGCCAGCGCCGCGCGGCTGGGCGGCCGCGTGGTCGTCAAGGCGCAGGTGAAGACCGGCGGGCGCGGCAAGGCCGGCGGGGTGAAGGTGGCCGAGGGGCCCGAGGACGCCCGCGCCAAGGCCGAGCAGATCCTCGGCATGGACATCAAGGGCCACACCGTCCACCGGGTCCTGGTGGAGGAGGCCACCGACATCGCCGAGGAGTACTACTTCTCGTTCCTGCTGGACCGCGCCAACCGCTCCTTCCTCTCCATCTGCTCCGCCCAGGGCGGCATGGAGATCGAGGAGGTCGCCGCCACCCGGCCCGAGGCCGTGGTGCGCACGCCCGTCGACCCCCTCGCCGGCCTGGACCGCGCGGCCGCGCTGGCCATCTGCCGCGCGGCCGGCCTGCCCGAGGACCTCCACCCGCCCACCGCGGTGGTGCTGCAGCGGCTGTGGCGCGTGGCCGTGGAGGAGGACGCCACGCTGGTCGAGGTCAACCCGCTGGTGCGCACCACCGGCAACCGCCTCGTCGCCCTGGACGGCAAGGTCACCCTCGACGACAACGCCCTGGACCGCCATCCCGAGCGCTTCCCCTTCCACGACGACGGCCTGGCCGACTCCCGGGAGGCCCGGGCCAAGGAGAAGGGGCTCAACTACGTCAAGCTGGACGGTCAGGTCGGGATCATCGGCAACGGTGCGGGCCTGGTGATGTCGACGCTGGACGTGGTGGCCTATGCCGGTGAGGAGTTCGGCGGGGTCAAGCCGGCCAACTTCCTGGACATCGGCGGGGGCGCCTCGGCCGAGGTCATGGCCAACGGCCTGGAGATCATCCTGGGCGACCCCGATGTCAAGAGCGTGTTCGTCAACGTGTTCGGCGGGATCACCGCCTGCGACGCGGTGGCCAACGGCATCGTGCAGGCCCTGCGGCTGCTGGAGGGCCGGGGCGACGATGTGACCAAGCCGCTGGTGGTGCGCCTGGACGGCAACAACGCCGAGCTGGGCCGCCGGATCCTGACCGATGCCGCCCATCCGGCGGTGCGCCAGGTGGCGACCATGGACGGCGCTGCCGCCCGGGCCGCTGAACTGGCCGCGAAGTAACGAGGGCGCGAGGCGAGTAGAAGCATCATGGCTATCTTCCTGACCAAGGACAGCAAGGTGCTGGTGCAGGGCATGACGGGCTCTGAGGGCACCAAGCACACCCGCCGGATGCTGGCGGCGGGCACGCGGATCGTGGGCGGGGTCAACCCGCGCAAGGCCGGCCAGTCGGTGGACTTCGACGGCACCCAGGTGCCGGTGTTCGCGTCGGTGGCCGAGGGCATGGCGGCCACGGGGGCCGATGTGTCGGTGGTGTTCGTGCCGCCGCGCTTTGCCAAGGCCGCGGTGGTGGAGGCGATCGACGCGGGTATCGGGATGGCGGTGGTGATCACCGAGGGCATTCCGGTGCACGACACGGCGGCGTTTTGGGCGCACGCCTGCGCCAAGGGCAACCGGACGCGGATCATCGGGCCCAACTGCCCGGGTCTGATCACGCCGGGGGAGTCCAACGCGGGCATCATTCCGGCCGACATCACGCGGCCGGGGCGGATCGGGCTGGTGTCGAAGTCGGGGACGCTGACCTACCAGATGATGTATGAGCTGCGGGACATCGGTTTCTCCACGGCGGTGGGGATCGGTGGGGACCCGATCATCGGGACGACCCACATCGACGCGCTGGCGGCGTTCGAGGCCGACCCGGGTACGGACGCGATCGTGATGATCGGTGAGATCGGCGGGGACGCCGAGGAGCGGGCCGCGGAGTTCATCAGGGCCAACGTGTCCAAGCCGGTCGTCGGTTACGTGGCGGGGTTCACGGCTCCCGAGGGCAAGACGATGGGGCACGCGGGCGCGATCGTGTCGGGGTCGGCGGGTACGGCCGCGGCGAAGAAGGAGGCGTTGGAGGCCGCCGGCGTCAAGGTCGGCAAGACCCCCACCGAGGCGGCGGAGATCGTCCGGGGCCTGTGGCAGTAGCCGCCGGCCCGGCAACGGGACGACAGCGGGAAAAGACGCCGAAAGCGACAGGACGAGAAGTGTGGCGGAAGAACCCGCCCGCGGGCCTGGTCCGCACGCGTCATCCGCGGGACCTTTGGGCGAAGGCCGGCGGCCCCGCCGGGGCCGCCGGCCCTCCCGAAACCACGAGCAGGTCACACACACCAGGGGACCCTGAATGACGCTCATGCTCAAACCCGGGACCGAATGGACCACCCTCTACCGACGCTGCCGCGAGACCGCGCCCGAGGCGTTCGGCGCCGACCGCGTCAACAACCACTGGGGCGGGAGCTGGCGGGCCGACGGCGAGCCGCGCCTGGCGGTGTCGCCGGTCGACGGCACCGAGATCGCCGGCCCCCCGATGATCGACGCCGCCACCGCCGAGGCGGCGGTGCGCGCCGCCGTCGACCAGCACAACGCCTGGCGCGTCCAGCCGCTCGCCGAGCGCCGCGCCCGGGTGCGCGCCGCGCTCGACGCGTGGGGCGAGCACCGCGACCTGCTGGCGCTGGCCCTGGTGTGGGAGATCGGCAAGCCCTGGCGGCTGGCCCGCCAGGACGTCGACCGCGCCATCTCCGGCGTGGAGTGGTACCTCGACGAGATCGAGGAGATGCTCGACGGCCGCGCGCCGCTGGACGGCCCGGTCAGCAACATCGCCAGCTGGAATTACCCGATGAGCGTGCTCGCCCACGCCATGTGCGTGCAGGCGCTGGCGGGCAACGCCGCGATCGCCAAGACCCCCACCGACGGCGGTCTGGTCTGCCTGACCCTGGCCGTGGCGCTGGCCGCCCGCGAGGGGCTGCCGTTCACCCTGCTCAGCGGGGGCGGCCGGGAGCTGTCGCCGGTGCTGGTGCGCGCGCCCGAGATCGGCTGCGTCTCCTTCGTCGGCGGCCGCGACACCGGCGGCCAGGTCGCCACCGCGCTGGCCGACCTCGGCAAGCGGCACATCCTGGAGCAGGAGGGCCTGAACTGCTGGGGGGTGTGGGAGTACTCCGACTGGGAGACCTTCACCGGCCAGGTCCGCAAGACCTTCGACTACGCCAAGCAGCGCTGCACCGCCTACCCCCGCTTCATCGTGCAGCGCTCGCTCTTCGACCGGTTCCTCGGCGCCTACCTGCCGGCGGTCTCGGCGGTGCGGTTCGGCCACCCCCTGGCGGTGTCCGACGCCGCCGAGGAACTGCCCGAGCTGGACTTCGGCCCGCTCATCAACGCCGCCAAGGCCAAGGACCTCGCCGCCCAGGTGGCCGACGCGGTGGCCGGCGGCGCCGTGCCGCTGTACCGGGGCGCGGTGTCCGACGCCCGGCTGCTGCCGGGCCAGAACACCGACGCCTACGTGGCGCCGGTGGCGCTGCTGGAGCCGCCGCGCTCCTCGCCGCTGTTCCACGCCGAGCCGTTCGGGCCGGTCGACTCCATCGTGCTGGTGGACACCGAGGCCGAACTGCTGGCCGCCATGAACGCCAGCAACGGCGCGCTGGTGTCGTCCATCTCCACCGACGACCCCGACGTGGCGGCGCGGATCTCCGCCGGCGTGCGGGCGTTCAAGGTCGGCGTGAACAAGCCGCGTTCCCGCGGGGACCGCGCCGAGCTGTTCGGCGGCTGGGGCGACTCCTGGCGGGGCGCCTTC
Organism: Streptomonospora nanhaiensis; assembly: GCF_013410565.1. NCBI lineage: Bacteria > Bacillati > Actinomycetota > Actinomycetes > Streptosporangiales > Nocardiopsidaceae > Streptomonospora > Streptomonospora nanhaiensis. The sequence continues at coordinate 837,481 of NZ_JACCFO010000001.1, read as the reverse complement.
GTCGGCGGGCGGCTGCTGGTGCAGGCCGTCACGCGGGGGCCGGCGGGCGAGCGCCTCCCCGGCAACTTCCCCGACTACACGCTGCGCCCCGAGGAGCACGGCTAGCCGGCAAGGCGCGCCCGCCCGCCGCGCTGGGCGGCGGGCGGGCGCGGCGTCCACCGGTCCGTCCTCCGGCGGATCGCCCCGCGCCGCGGCCCCGTCGGGGAGTCCTGCCGCGGCCCGGTCGTCCAGGCGCCCTCAGCGCGGGCCGTCGGGATCGGTCGCGGGGGTCACCCCGCGCAGCGCGGCGAACGCGGCCGCGGCCGCCACGACCAGCACCGCCGCCCCGACCAGGGCCAGGGTGTCCAGTCCCGAGGTGAACGCCTGGCGCGCGCCCTTGCGTGCCGTCCCTTCATCTCCGTAGACCGTAAAGTGAAGCGCCGCTGACAATACCTTATGGCGTAATGAATTGTGACCGAGCGGCGTCCAGGCGGTCTGAACTGCGGGGAAGGGCGGCCGCGTGCGCCGATCCGCACCCGCCGCCGGACTGGTAGTTTTACGGGGGTCCGCGCGGCGCGCGGACACTTTAGGGCGTAATGCGACACACACCGAGGAGGCGCGGCCGTGAGCGTGTTCGCGGGCCAGGGCGACCCCCGGCGGTCGGTCGAGCTGCTGTGGCGCACCGCGGACCCCCCGGGGCGCCGGCGCGGCTCGCCCGGGCCCCGGCCCGGCCTGAGCCTCGACCTGATCGTGGACACCGCCATCGCCCTGGCCGACTCCGAGGGCCTGGCCGCGCTGTCCATGCGGGCGGTCGGCGAACGCCTCGGCCGCTCCGCCATGGCGCTCTACACCTACGTGCCCGGCAAGGCCGAACTCCTGGACCTGATGTACGACCGCGCCCTGGCCGAGCTCCCCGCCGGCTACGACACCGGCCGGGGCTGGCGGACGGCGCTGCGCGCGTGGGCGGCCGACACCCGCGACTTCCACGTCCGCCACCCCTGGAGCCTGCAGGTCTCCCCGGCGCGCCCGGTGCTGGGCCCCAACGAGCACGCCGCGATGGAGGCCCTCGTGCGGCTGCTGGAGACCTCCGGACTGCCCGCCCCCGTGCTGCGCCGCGTCGTGGGCACCCTGCTGCACTTCGTGCGGGGCGCCGCGCAGGCCATCGCCGACGCCCGCGCCGCCACGGCCGCCACCGGCACCGACGAGCGGGAGTGGTGGCTGGCCCGCATGGCGGCGATCGGCGAGGCCGCGCCCGACTTCGCCGAGCGCTTCCCCGCCCTGCTGCGGGTGTCCACCGCCGAGGAGGGCGCCGAGCCCGACGCGGGGGAGGCGGGCGCCGCCGCCCCGCCGGACGCCTCCTTCCTGGAGGCCGAGGCCCGGCGCACCTTCGACACCGGCCTGGGCATCCTGCTGGACGGCATCGCCGCCGCCGTCCCGCGCCCCTCCTGACGGGCCCGGCAGCCCCGCCGCGGAGCCCGCCCCGGCGCGGCGCGCCGCGCGGCGGCTGCGCGCCCGCACCGGCCGTGCCTGGGACAATGGCCCCCATGACGTCCTCGTTGCACCTGGTCCAAGAACCCGAGGCCGACGCGCTGCTGGCGGCGGACCCCCTGGCGCTGCTCCTGGGCATGCTGCTTGATCAACAAGTGGCGATGGAGGTCGCCTTCGCCGGTCCCAAGAAGATCGCCGACCGCATGGGCACCGACCGCCTCGACCCCGCCGCGATCGCCTCGGCCGACCCCGAGGAGTTCACCGCCCTGTGCGCCCGGCCGCCCGCCGTGCACCGGTTCCCCGGCTCCATGGCCGGCCGCATCCAGGCGGTCTGCGCCTACCTGGTGGAGAACTACGACGGCGACGCCCGCGCGCTGTGGACCCGCGGAGACCCCGACGGCCCCGAGGTCCTGCGCCGCCTCAAGGCCCTGCCCGGCTACGGCGACCAGAAGGCGCGCATCTTCCTGGCCCTGCTGGGCAAGCAGTTCGGCCTGGCGGCCCGGGGCTGGCGCGAGGCCGCCGGCCCCTACGGCGAGGAGGGCGCGCGCCGCTCCATCGCCGACGTGGTCGACGAGCAGACCCTCGCCGAGGTGCGCGCGTTCAAGAAGAGCCAGAAAGCCGCCAAGAAGGCCGGAAAGTCCTGAGTCGGGTGCGCGGGGCGGGCGCCGGTGCGCGCTGATGCCCGCGCAGGGCGCCGCCGCGCGCCCCCGCCCGGCCCGCCGGCCGGGCGGGGGCGCGGCGTGCGGCCGGGGGGGGACACCCGGATCCCCGGCCCGGGCGCCGCGCGGCGCCGCGGGAGTGCCGGCCCGTCGCGGAGGCCCGTGGGGGCCGCGCGGAGGATGTCGGGACCGGTCGGCGCAGGGGGCTGGTGCACGCCGACCGGTCTCGCGCCTACGGGCCGGTCGGCGGTATCACCCTGGGGCCGCCATCGGCGCCGTCGGCGCCGTCTCCAGAGTGACCCGTTGCCGGCCGGTGTAGACGTTCATGGAGGCGCCGCGGAGGAACCCGACCAGGGTCAGGCCCGAGTCCGCCGCCAGGTCCACGGCCAGCGACGACGGGGCCGACACCGCCGCCAGGACCGGGATACCGGCCATCAGCGCCTTCTGCGCGAGTTCGAACGAGGCGCGCCCCGAGACCATCAGCGCGGTGCCGCGCAGCGGCAGCCGCCCCTGGCGGGCCGCCCAGCCCACGAGCTTGTCCACGGCGTTGTGCCGCCCGACGTCCTCGCGCACGGCCAGCAGGTCGCCCTCGGGCGTGAACAGCCCGGCCGCGTGCAGTCCGCCGGTGCGGTCGAACACCCGCTGCGCCTCGCGCAGGCGGTCGGGCATGCGCGACAGCAGCGGCACCCCGAAGCGCGCGGTGTCCTCGGCGACCGTCCAGTGCGCCACGGTCGTGACCGCCTCCAGGCTGGCCTTGCCGCACAGCCCGCAGGAGGAGGTGGTGTAGAAGTTGCGCTCCAGCGACCCCTCGGGCACCGCTACGCCCGCAGCCAGCGAGACGTCCACGACGTTGTAGGTGTTGGAGCCGTCGTCGGTGGCGCCCGCGCAGTAGCGGATGGCCGCGATCTGGCCGGCCGAGGACACCACGCCCTCGCTCACCAGGAACCCGGCGGCCAGGTCGAAGTCGTGGCCCGGCGTGCGCATCGTGACGGTGAGCGGGCGGCCGTTGAGCCGGATCTCCATCGGCTCCTCGGCGACCAGGGTGTCGACGCGCTCGCTCCCCGCGCCGTCCCGGATCCGCCAGATCCTCTCGCGGACCGTTACGCGTCCCATGGGCTGCCCCTTCTCCGTGGCCGTGCTCGCGGGTCCGCCTCGCGCGGACCCTCGGAGGGATTCCCCCGCCGGGGGCGGTTCAGTCGTCCGCCCGGCGGGCCCTTTGCCGCCTCGGCCGCGGTGGTCGAGTGTGGCGGCGGCGGCCCGGGCGCGGCGCCCGGACCCCGCCCCTGCTCCTGCGGTCAGTCCTGCCGCCGGTGCTGCACGTGCTGGAAGCCGAACCTGCCCTTGATGCACAGGTTGCCGTGCGTCACCGGGTTGTCGTGCGGCGAGGTGACCTTGACGATCTCGTTGTCCTGGACGTGCAGGGTGACGTTGCAGCCCACCCCGCAGTAGGTGCACACCGTGGTGGTCCGGGTCTGCCGGTCCTCGTCCCAGGTGCCCTCGGCGCGCATCTCGTACTCGGTGCGGAAGGACAGCGCGCCCGTGGGGCACACCTCGATGCAGTTGCCGCAGTAGACGCAGGCGGAGTCGGGCAGGGCGAGGTCGTGCTCGGTGGAGACGCGGGCGTCGAAGCCGCGCCCGGCGATCCCGATCGCGAACGTGTTCTGCCACTGCTCGCCGCAGGCGTCCACGCACTTGTAGCACATGATGCACTTGCCGTAGTCGCGCACGTAGAGGTCGTTGTCGACCTTGGCGGGCTGCTCCACGGTGGCCGCCACCGCGCCGTCGCCGGGCTCGTGCTCGCCCGCGTGGCGGGCGTCGCGCTCGCCCAGCGGCGCGGGCTCGGCGCGCGGGCCGAACCGCTCGGGCCGGGCCTCGTAGCGGTCCATCCACTCGGGCACGTTGGGGGTGGTGGACAGGTCCACCGACGACCCCAGCAGCTCCAGCACCATCTTGCGGCTGTGGCGCACCCGCTCGGAGTCGGTCTTGACGGCCATGGACTCCTCGACCTTGCGCGAGCAGGCCGGCACCAGCGTGCGGGCGCCCTCGACCTCGACCACGCACACCCGGCAGGCGTTGCGGGGGGTCAGGGTGTCGCCGTAGCACAGCGTGGGGACCTCGGTGCCCAGCGCCTCGCACGCCTCCAGGATCGTGGCGCCCTCGGGGACCCGCACCTCGCGGCCGTCGACGGTGACGTCGACCAGCCGCCGCGGCGGGGACAGCGTTACCGGTGTGCTCACCGGGCCTCCTTCAGGGTTGGGTGGTCGTCCGGGCCGAACACGCCCAGCCGGTCGATCGCCGATTCCACCGCGTTCCACGCGGTCTGGCCCAGGCCGCAGATCGAGGCGTCGCGCATCGCCTGGCCGACCTCGCGCAGCAGGGCGAGGTCGGTGCGGCGGGTGCCGGTGCCCCGCGACAGCCGCAGCAGCGCCTCCTCCTGGCGGACGGTGCCCACGCGGCAGGGCACGCACTGCCCGCACGACTCGTCGCGGAAGAACGCGGCGATGCGCACCAGGATCGCGCCGAGGTCCACCGAGTCGTCGAGCACCAGCACCACGCCCGAGCCCAGCGTGGCCCCGGCCTCGCGCGCGCCCTCGAAGGTCAGCGGGATGTCGAGTTCGTCGCCGCGCACGAACCCCCCGGCCGCGCCGCCCAGCAGCACCGCGCGGGGGGCCGGGGCGTCCGCGCCCAGCCCGGCCAGCTCCAGCAGCTCGCGCAGCGTGGCGCCGAAGGGGACCTCGAAGACCCCGGGGCGCGGCACCGCGCCCGAGACGCAGAACAGCTTGGGCCCGGTGGAGCGCCCGGTGCCGATGGCGGCGTAGGCCGGGCCGCCCATCAGCATGATCGGCAGGACGTTGGCCAGCGTCTCGACGTTGTTGATCGCGGTGGGCCTGCCGAACAGGCCGCGCTCGACCGGGAAGGGCGGCTTGCTGCGCGGCTCGCCGCGCAGGCCCTCGATCGAGTTGAAGATCGCGGTCTCCTCGCCGCAGATGTAGGCGCCCGCACCCCGCCGGATCTCGATGTCGAAGTCGAACCCCGAGCCCAGGATGTCGCGGCCCAGCAGGTTGCGCCCGCGCGCCTTGGCGATGGCGTTCTCCAGCCGCGACAGCGCGCGCGGGTACTCGCCGCGGATGTAGAGGTAGCCCTGTGCCGCGCCGTTGGCGTAGCCGGCGATGGTCAGCGCCTCGATCACCGCGAAGGGGTCGCCCTCCATGAGGACGCGGTCCTTGAAGGTGCCCGGTTCGCTCTCGTCGGCGTTGCACACGACGTAGCGGGGGGTCTCGGGGCGGCGCGCCGTGCCCTCCCACTTGCGGCCGGTGGGGAACGCGGCACCGCCGCGCCCGACCAGGCCGGAGTCGGTGACCTCGCGGATGACCGCCGAGGGGCCCATGGCCAGCGCCGCGCGCAGGGCGGCGTAGCCGCCGTTGGCGCGGTAGTCGTCGAGGCTCTCGGGGTCGACCACGCCGATGCGGCGCAGCAGGACCAGGCCGGGGTCGCCGGCCTGCGGCACCGCCGCCGCGGGCGGCGGCTCGGGCGCGGGGCCGGGCAGGGTGTCGGGGGAGAAGGTGGTGGTGCGCCGCGGGCGGTGGCCGTTGGGCGATCCGGTGCCGGGGTGGGGCCCCGACCCGTTGGGTGAGGCGGGGGCCGCCTCGGCCGGCGCGGCGGGCGCGGACTCGGCGGCGGGGTGCGGCGCCCCGGTGCCCGGCGGGCTCCCCGCGCCGGTGACCAGGTCGCCGGGGCGAGCGGGGGCGGCAACGGCGTAGCGGGGCGGGTCGCCGGCCTCCAGGGACAGGGCGGCCGGGGCGCGCTCGCACATGCCCAGGCACGGGCTCTCGTGCCAGACGAGGTCGCCGTCGCCCGTGCCGGGCGGGCCGACCCGCTCGGTCATGGCCGCGCACAGGGAGTCGGACCCGCGCGCGGCGCAGGCGATGTCGGTGCACACGTGGACCACCCGGCGGGGCCGCTCCTTCAGCGCGAACATGGCGTAGAAGGAGGCGACGCCGTAGGCCTCGGCGGGCGGGACGGTCAGGCGGCGGCAGATGTAGTCGAGGGCGGCCGGGCTGATCCAGCCGACGCGGTCGTTGACGGCGTGCAGCGCGGGAAGGAGGAGGTCGCGCCGCCCCCGGGCGGCGTGCCCGCCCTCGGCGAAGCGCAGGTCGGACGCCTGGCGCAGGCCGCCGTCCCACCCCGACTCGGGGGGCCCGAGGACGGAGTCGACGGCCTCCCGTTCGGTGTCGTCCGGAACAGCATCCAGGAAGTGCAGGTCCACGTCCCCGGTCACCTCGAATCATGTGTAAGCCAGGTCACAGACGTTGTATACGGGCTACAGTATGCTTCATTCCCTTGGCGGGCAACCCCTCGCGCGGGGGCGGTTGGGGCGCCGCCGCCGGGGCCGGGCACCCGCTGTGACGACGCGGTTTCCCCTCAGCGCGATCCTCGGGGACCCGCCGCGCGCCGCCCGTGATTTCGGCCTCATCCGCCCCGCCCGCCCCGCGCGGTCCGAACCGGGACCCCGCGCCGCGCCTTTGGTGCGGCCCGCCGGGCCGCGGCCGGCCCGCGGCGGCAGCGGGCGCGCACACCGACGCCCGCGCGCGGGCGCGGAGACAGCTGCGCTGGCGGGGTGCGGCACTCACGGGCTTCCCAGGGCGGTCATGCGGGCGCGCCGGCCAGGGGGCGGGGCGCGGGTGCCGGGCCGCGCCGGTCGGCGCGGCGGCACCGCTCCGTCTCTCTCGGACGGCGGTGGTACGGCAAGGACATTCCCCGGCGGCGGCGCCCGCAAGCGGCCCCGGCCGTTTGGGGGCGCCGCCGCGGCGCGGCCGCCGTCTTGCCCGCCGCCCGGGCGGATGCCTGCGCCCCCGGCCCGGTGGGGGACCGGGCGGCCCGGGGTGCGGGCGTCCGGCCTGCCCCGGGGGCGTTGCGGACGCCTTCCGGGCCCCCGGCCGGGGGTGTGCGCGGCGGGCCGCCCGGGCGCCGTTCGGGCGGCCCGCCGCTCCCCGGTGCGGGCGGCGGGGGACCGGGACGCCTGGCGTCGCGGCCGTCGCCGCCCGCACCCGCGACCGCGCCCTCGGGTGCCGGGTGGCGAACAGCGCACCCGAAGGCGCGGCCGGGACCGCGGGGGTCCCGGCCGCCGGTCGCGGCGGGATCGGGGGGTCTGCGGGTCTGCCGGGGTGCGCGCGCGGCGGGTGCGCGGCGGACCGCCGGGAGGAGGAACGGGGGAGGGGAGCGGGGGCGGCGGGACGGGATCCGGCGCATGCCGGGGGGCCGTGCGCGGCGCGGACCGTTCCCCGCGGTGCCGCGGCGCGGCCCCCCGCGAACCGCGCCGGGCGGGGCACGCGCCCAGCGCCGCCACCCGGCGCGCGGTCCCGCGCCGCCTGCCCGCGGCGCGGGACCGCGCCGTCCGCCGCCAATCCGGCCCGGCGGCGGACTCCCGGCCGGTCAGGGGGCGGCGTGCACCGCCACCGGTGCCGCGCCGGCGGCGGACCGCTCCGCGTCGCCCACCTTCTCGATGCGCACGGCGGCGGCCTTGTACTCGGCCGTCCCGGCGATCGGGTCGGTGGCGTCGATGGTCAGCAGCTGGGTGTCGACCTGGTCGGGGAAGTGGAAGGTCATGAAGACCAGCCCCTCCCGCATCGCCGGGGTGATCGCCACCGGCACCAGTACCGAGCCGCGCCGCGAGGACACCCGCACGACCTCGCCCTCGGCCAGGCCCAGGCGCCCGGCGTCCTCGGGGGAGATGTCCAGGGTCTCGCCCCTGCGCAGCGGGGAGGAGAAGCCGCTGGTCTGCACGCCGGTGTTGTAGTCGTCCAGCCGGCGGCCCGTGGTGAGGCGGAACGGGTAGTCGTCGTCGAGCAGGTCCACCGGCGGCGAGTGCCCCACGATCCCGAACGGGGCCGGCCGGCCGCGCTCCTCGGGGTCCTCCGACCACAGGCGGGCGTGCAGGTAGCTCGGCTCCAGGGTGTCCTCGGAGTAGCACGGCCACTGGATGCCGTGCAGCTCCTCCAGCCGCCGGTAGCTCATGCCGCGGTGGATGGGCGAGAGCGAGCGCAGTTCGTCCCACACCTCCTCGGCGCTGGGCCGGCGCCAGGGGTGGCCCAGCCGCTCGGCCAGGTCGCACAGGATCTCGATGTCGTCGCGCGCCCCGGGCGGCGGGTCCAGCGCCTTGCGGACCAGCTGCACGCGCCGCTCGCTGTTGGTGAAGGTGCCGTCGGACTCGCACCACGACGCGCTGGCGGGCAGCACCACGTCGGCCAGTTCGGCGGTGCGGGTGAGGAAGATGTCCTGGACCACCAGGTGGTCCAGCCGCTTCAGCCGGCGGGTGGTGGTGTGGGTCTCGGGCTCCGACTGCACCGGGTTCTCGCCGATGACGTAGAGGGCCTTCAGCTCGCCCTCGTCCATCGCCTCGAACATCTGGGTGAGGGTCTTGCCCTTGTGCGGCTGGATGGTGGTGTCCCAGGCGGCCTCGAAGCGCGCCCGCACCTGGGGGTCGAGGATGTCCTGGAACCCGGCCAGCCGGTCGGGGATGGCGCCCATGTCGCCGCCGCCCTGCACGTTGTTCTGCCCGCGCAGCGGCTGCAGGCCGGAGCCGTGGCGGCCCACGTGCCCGGTGAGCAGCGACAGGTTGATCAGCGCCTTGACGTTGTCGGTGGCGTTGTGGTGCTCGGTGATGCCCAGGGTCCAGCACAGCTGGGCGCGCTCGGCGGTGGCGTAGGCGTGCGCCAGTTCGCGGATGGCCTCGGCGGGCACCCCGGTCTCGGCCTCGGCGGCGGCCAGGGTCCAGGGCTCCACCAGCTCGCGGTACTCCTCGAAGCCGGTGGTGCCGCGGCGGATGAAGGTGTCGTTGGCCAGGCCGGCGTGGATGATCTCGCGCCCGATGGCGTGCGCCAGCGGGATGTCGGTGCCCACGTTCAGGCCCAGCCAGCGGTCGGCCCACTGCGCCGAGGAGGTGCGGCGGGGGTCCACCACGAACAGCCGGGCGCCGCGGTGCACGCCCTTGAGCACGTGCTGGAAGAAGATCGGGTGGGCGAAGCGGGGGTTGCCGCCCCACACCACGATCAGGTCGGTGTCCTCGACCTCGGCGTAGGAGGAGGTGCCCCCGCCCGAGCCGAAGGCCGCCGCCAGCCCGGCCACGCTGGGGGCGTGGCAGGTGCGGTTGCAGGAGTCGACGTTGTTGGTGCCCATGACGACGCGGGTGAACTTCTGGGCCATGAAGTTCATCTCGTTGGTGGCCCGGGCGCAGGAGAGCATCCCGAACGCGTTGGGGCCGTGGGTGTCGACGGCGGCGGAGAAGCCTGCGGCGGCGCGGTCGAGCGCCTCGTCCCACGAGGCGGGGCGGAGTTCGCCGTTCTCCCGCACCAGGGGCCGGGTGAGCCGTTCGTAGCTGCCGGGCGGATAGTCCTTCGATCGCATGGTGTCGGCCTCGCTTTGGGTCTCAGGGCCACTGCGGTTCGTCAGCCGCGCGGGGAAACGCTGGGAGAGCGCCGCACTACGCGGTGCTGCTGATTCTGCACTACCCGAAGTCGGTCAATATTGTCTACAGTATGCGCCGTCGCGGCGGCGGGCAAGGGGCGCGGGCGGCGGGCGCCGGGGGGCGAGCGGCGGGGCGGTGTGGGGGCGGTGGCGGGGCGGGGCCGCTCAGGCGGCGGCGGGCGCCCTGCGGGCGGCCTCGATGCCGGCGGCCACGCTGCCGTCCATCAGCCGGGCGTTGAGCAGCCGGGCGATCGCGTCGACGGTGCGCAGGGTGGGCACCTCGGCGCCCGTCAGGTCGGCCAGTTCGATCACCGCGGTGAGCAGGACGTCCAGCTCCATGGGGCGGCCGCGCTCCACGTCGTGCAGGGTGGAGGTGCGGTGGTCCCCCGCGCGCTCGGCGCCGGCCAGCCGGCGCTCGACCGAGACGTCGGTACGCACCCCCAGCCGCCCGGCCACCTCCAGCGTCTCGCGCATCATCGTCAGCGCCAGTTCGCGGGTGGAGCGGTCCCGGCAGATCTGCGCCATGGTCGAGCGGGTGAGCGCGCTGAGGGGGTTGAAGGTGATGTTGCCCATCAGCTTGACCCAGATGTCCTCGCGCAGGTCGGGCTCCACCGGGCACTTGAGGCCGCCCGCCCGCATCGCCTCGGCGAAGTCCCGGCAGCGCGCGGAGTCCGACCCGTCGGGCTCGCCGATGGAGAACCGGGTGCCCTCCAGGTGCCGGATGACCCCGGGCGCGGCGATCTCGGTGGCGGCGTAGACCACGCACCCGATGGCGCGTTCGACCGGGATGGCCCGGCTGACGGCGCCGCCGGGGTCCACGGTCTCGACCCGCCGCCCGGCGAAGGGCCCCTCGACCCCGTGGAAGTACCACCAGGGGATCCCGTTCTGCGCGGCGACCACGGCGGTGCCCGGTCCCATGAGCGGGCGCAGCATCGGGCCGCAGGAGGCGTAGTGCTGGGCCTTGAGCCCGAGGAAGACGATGTCGACCGGGCCGACCTCGCGGGGGTCGGCCGTGGCGTTGGGCCGGGCGGTGAAGTCCCCGCGGGGGCTGAGGACGCGCACGCCCTCGGCGCGCAGGGCGTCCAGGTGGGCGCCGCGGGCGATGAGGTGGACCTCGGCCCCGCCGCGGTGCAGGGCCGCTCCGGCGTAGGCGCCGATCGCGCCCGCGCCGAGGATGGCGATTCTCATACTGGGCTCCGTTCGCTGGGCGGAACGATTTTGTATACAGTATGCTGAGTGACCGCGGTGTTCGAGGGGGCGGTGGCGGAAAAGGAACGTGCGAATGCGGAGGAACGGCAACATCCCGAGTTCTTCTCGGTGCCGGACGCGCCCTCCGCCGTGCGCCCTTCCGCCGCCGCGCGGGCCGGACACCGCGGCCGGGCCGGACGGCCCCGCCCTGCGGCGGGGACCGGCCGCGGGTGCCCCGGCGCCGGCGGCCCGTCCGGCGCACCGCCGGTGCGCCCGGTGCGATCGCGGGTCGGTGAGCCGCCCGCGGGCTCGCGATCGCCCTCGGGCCGGCCCGGCGGTGCGGGGTGATATCCGAGCGGTTCGAGCGGTTCCCGTGTAGAGGTGTTCGGGATTTCGTAGACTGTCTACACCATCCACCGATTCGTGCGACGGGCAGGAGCGGCGCCATGACCACACAGCCGTTGAAGGCCGCGCTGGGCGGGCGGGTGCAGCGGCCTGTCCCGCTGCGCGAGGCCGTCTACGAGACCATCCTCAACCTGATCATCACCCGGGAGTTCCCCCCGGGCCGCCACCTCGTCGAAAGCGAGCTGGCCGAGCAGCTCGGCGTGTCCCGCCAGCCCGTGCGCGAGGCCCTGCAGCGGCTCAGCAACGAGGGCTGGGTCGACCTCCGCCCCGGCTACGGCGCCTTCGTGCACACCCCCACCGAGAGCGAGGCCGACCAGCTCCTGGCCGTGCGCTCGGTGCTGGAGACCGAGTCCGCGCGCCTGGCCGCCCGCCAGCCCCACCACGAGCGCACCGGCCACCTGCGCGACCTGTGGCGGGCGGGCGTGGCGGCCGTCGAGGCCGGCGACGTCGACCGCGTCGTCACCGCCAACGCCGACTTCCACCGCGGCGTCATCGAGGCCTCGGGCAACCGCGTGCTGGCCGAGCTGGCCGCCCAGGTCGACCGCCGCGTCCGCTGGTACTACGCCCCCATCGCCCGCTCGCGCGGCATGGCCTCCTGGCACGAGCACGCCGGGATCATCGACGCCATCGCCGAGGGCGACGAAGCCGAGGCCGCCCGCCTGATGAGCGAGCACACCGAGCGCACCCGGCTCACCTACCACGCCCAGATCGACCGCCCCGCCTGAGCGGGCGGGGCCGCGCGCGCCGCGCGGGGCGGGCCCGCCCCGCGCCGGACGCGCCTGGAGGCACCCCCACGCACCGTACGCCGCGCGCGGCCCCGCCGCGCTAGACGTGGTCGCGCGGCACCACCGTGTTCCACGACCGCGCCGCCACGCGCGCCTCCCCCTCGAAGGCGTCCAGCGTGGCGTTGATCCGGAACTCGTCGGGCGTGGAGGTCAGCACCGTCTTGGTGACGGTCTCGACCATCCAGTCGCCCCGCCGGAACCGCATCAGCCACTCGGTGCTGCCGCACGGCGAGGAGAAGTCGTCGCCCTCGGAGGTGTAGACCTCCTCGCTGCGCCGGGTGACCTCCAGGTCGATGTCGTCGAACCGCACCGTGCCCAAATCCTTGACCACCTTCAGCGCCGAGCGGTAGCCCACCAGGTCGCGCTCCACCAGCCACTGCTCGTCGCCGGGCGCCACGTGCTCGGTCTCCAGCGGCGGCGTGCCCTCGGCCTCGCCGAAGGGGTCGGGGGCGACGTCGTCGGGGGTGTCGGTGGGCCGCACCGGCAGCACCAGGTCGGTGCCGCCCTCCAGCAGCACCGTCAGCACCACCGGCTTGGGCGGCGGCCAGGCCAGCGGCCAGTAGGAGGTCGAGACCGATACCCGCAGCCTGTGCCCCGGCGGGAACGCCTGGGCCACGCCGTTCATCGGGATCGCCACCCGGTAGCGCTCACCCGGCACCAGTTCCTCGGGGCGGTCGTGCCCCTTGGCGTGGGTCAGGTTGAGCAGCCCGTAGGTCACCCGGGTCGCCTTGCCGTCGGGCGCCACGTCCGACAGCCGCACGCTGGCCATCGCCACCGGCTGGTCGACGGTGAACTCCAGGTTGACCACGGGCGCGCCCAGGATCTCCAGCCGCTCGGTCAGCACCTCGCTGTCGAAGACCACCGAGCCGCCGTCGTCCTCGCGCTGGTCGTAGGGCAGGTCCGGCGGGGCGTTGTAGGAGCACCACTTGCCCGCGAACTGCCCCACCGTCAGCGGCGACTGCACCGTGGCGATGTCGTGCTCGACCTCCTCGCCCGGCGCGGCGATGCGGTGCAGCGCCAGCGGGCGGCGGTGCTCCAGCACGCGCGGCGAGGGCCAGGAGTCCTCGCCGACCCACCGGCCGGGCCGCTCGGCGTAGGCGGTGGAGGGCGGCACGCTCTCCTGCATCCAGATGCGCAGCGTCGGCTCGTCCATCACGTCGTTGTCGACGCCCTTGAGCCAGCGGTCCCACCAGCGCACGCACTGCTGCAGGAACCCGATGGCCGGGCCGGGCACGCCCAGGTGCGGGTACTTGTGCGACCACGGGCCGATGAGTCCCAGCCGCGGCACGTCCAGCCCCTCCATCAGCCGGAACACTGCGTTGGAGTAGCCGTCGGCCCAGCCGCTGACCGCCAGGACCGGCGTGCGGATCGCCGACAGGTCCTCGCACACCGACCCGTGCCGCCAGTAGTCGTCGCGCCGCTGGTGGCGCAGCCAGGTGTCCAGCCACAGCCCGCTGTGCTCCAGCCGCTCGCGCCACATCTCGCGCCAGCGGTCGCCCACCACCGCGGGGTCGGGCGGGCAGGAGGTGTAGGCGAACATCGTCGAGGCCCACGACAGGTTGTCGCCCAGCAGGCAGCCGCCCATGTAGTGGACGTCGTCGGCGTAGCGGTCGTCGGTGGAGCACAGCGTCACGATCGCGGCCAGGCTCTCGGGCCGGCGGGCGGCCACCTGCAGGGCGTTGAACCCGCCCCAGGAGATGCCCATCATCCCGGTCCGGCCCGAGCACCAGGGCTGCTCGGACAGCCAGGCCAGGATCTCCTCGGCGTCGCGCAGCTCCCGCTCCAGGTACTCGTCCTGGAGCACCCCCTCGGAGTCGCCGCTCCCGCGCAGATCCACGCGCACGCTGGCGTAGCCGTGGCCGGCCTGGTAGGGGTGGATGGTGGAGTCCCGCTGGGCGGTCAGGTCGCGCTGCCGGTAGGGGATGAACTCCAGGACCGCCGGCACCGGTTCGTCGGTTTCGGGCCGCCAGATCCGGGCGGCCAGGCGGACCCCGTCGGACATGGGGATGAAGATCCCCCGCTCCTCGATGATCTTGTACGGCAGCGCTGTGACGGTGCGCATGCAGGGCCTCTCCCTTCTCGCGTCAGACGCTGGTCAGCGGTCGTCTCCGTCCGGTTGCCCCCCGCCGGCCCGCCCGCCCCCGGCGGGCTCGGTGTCCCCGGCGTCCTCGACGTCCTCGATCTCGAACGGGAGCCGGGCCAGGCACAGCTCGTAGGTGTTCTTCAGCCCCTCGGTGTCGTTGGCGCCGGTGAAGATCTCGGCCAGGCAGAAGCTGTAGCTGTCCTGGTCGGTCAGGTCCGACAGCCGCGTGCCCGGCTCCACCAGGATGTTGGCGGCCGTGCCGGGGATGTCCTCGCTCATGCGGGCCACGTCGTCGGCGTCGGGCGCGGTGCGCACCACCCCGTCGGAGAACCGGCGCAAAAACCACTTGGCGCCGACGTTGTGCTGCCCGCCGCCCTCGCGCAGGTGCGGCTCGCGCCCCAGCGCCAGCTCGACCACGTAGGCGTGGTTGGGGTAGCCGTCGACGAACTCCAGCAGCCGCGCGTGCGACTGGGAGTGCCGCGGGTTGACCTCGAGCAGGCAGGTGCGGCCGGTGTCGGGGTCGTGGAAGTACTCGATGTTGAACGTGCAGTTGTCCAGCCCCAGCCGCATGACCACCTTCTCCGACACCTCGGTGACCTGCTGGATCACCGGGCCGGGCAGGTCGGAGGGGTACTGGTAGCGCAGGAAGCTCGGGGTGTCGGGATAGTTGTGGGAGTCCACCACACCGTAGACGTGGGGCCGGCCGGCGTAGACGAACCCCTCCACCGTGAGCTGGCGCCCCGAGCACTCCTCCTCGGCCAGGCACGCCGCGCCGCCCGCCTTGGCCACGGCCTCGGGCATCTCCACGCGCTCCAGCACCCACTCGAAGGGCTCGCCGACCCGGCCGGCGCCCTCCTCGATCTGGGCCAGCGCCTCGCGGAACTCCGCGTCGTCGGTCACCCGGAACGCCAGCTCCGAGGAGAACGACTTCACCGGTTTCAGCCACATGGGGTAGCTCAGGTGCTCGGGCGGGCGCTCGGAGTCGAACGGGATCTCGGCGAAGCCGGGGATCTCGTCGATGACCTCGGCCTGCTCCAGCCGGCTCCAGTACTTGTGCTCGCACTTGACCACGGCCTCCAGCGGGGCCGAGGGCAGCCCGCGCTCGGCGCACAGCACCGGAACCAGGGTGCTGACGGGGAAGTCCCAGTAGCCGATGATGGCGTCGACCGAGCCGTCGAAGGCGTCGAGCTGCGCCCGCGCCTCCTCCACCACCTCGCCCAGGTCGAGGTCGGCCGAGCCGTGGAGCCGCTCCTTGGTCAGCAGCGGGTGGAAGCGGTAGTCCTCCGAGCCCGGGATGCTGCTGAGGGTCTGGCGGTTCATCTCGTCCAGACCGAGGACGAAGATGTTCTTGGTCATTGGGCACCTCTCTCGTCTTTCGCCGGGTGTGGCTACCCGGGGATGACGGGGATGCGATGCCCGTTTGGCGTGATTCGAACCTCGGAGCGGCCTCTCACCCGCCCAGATACCGCAGCACCGCGAGGACGCGGGGGCTGTAGCCGGAGGAGTGGGACAGCTCCAGTTTGTCGAAGATCGAGGAGATGTGCTTCTCGACCGCGCTCTGCGACACGTGCAGGCGCTTGGCGATCGAGGCGTTGGCGAACCCCTGGGCCATGTGCTCCAGCACGCTGCGCTCGCGCTCGGTGAGCCGGGCCAGCGGGTCGGCGCGCGTGGTGCGCGCCAGCAGCCGGCGCACCACCTCGGGGTCGATGGCGGTGCCGCCCGCGTGCACCCGCTCCAGGGCCTCCAAAAACTCCTCGACCTCCGAGACGCGGTCCTTGAGCAGGTAGCCCACGCCCTCGCCGCGCCCGGCCAGCAGCTCGGCGGCGTAGCCCTGCTCCACGTACTGCGACAGCACGAGCACGCCGACGTCGGGGTGGAGCTCCCGGATGCGCAGGGCCGCGCGCAGCCCCTCGTCGGTGTGGGTGGGCGGCATGCGCACGTCCACCACCGCCACGTCGGGCTTGTCGGCGGCCACCGCCGCCAGCAGGGCCTCGGCGTCGCCCACGGCCGCGGCGACCTCGTGGCCCTCCTCCTCCAGCAGCCGCACCAGGCCCTCACGGAGCAGGATCGAGTCGTCGGCGAGGATGAGCCGCATGGTCACTCCGAACAAGGGTCGGCACGAACGGTGGGGACCGCGCCATTATCGCAAGTGGCGCGGTGCGCGGCGGCACGGCGCGTGGGGCGGTGGGGGGCACCGTGCGTGGCGCGGCGGGGATGGCCGCACGTGGGACGGTGCGCGGCGGCTCGCCGGAGCGCGGCCGCGCCCTAGTCTGGTGCCCATGGCGCACCGACACCCCAGCAAGCTTACCGCCGAGCACGTCGTGCACCCCGGGGCGCGCCGGCTGCTCAAGGCGGAGCTGGCCAACTGCGCGGAGTGCCGCGCCCAGGGCGACGCCGACGCGCTGGGCGACACGGCGGTGCTGGAGTCCCTGCTGCACGGATTCGTCCTCAAGCGCGCCGAGCAGTGGCGCAACCGGCACTCCCGCTACCCGGTGACCCTCTACGACCTCGCCCCGCCCGACGAGCTGCGGTTCCTCGACATCGCCACGCGTGAGGTGGTGCGGCTGTGCGTGGTGGAGGGCCGCGCGGGCGACCGCGTGGAGACGGCGGGGGCGCTGGCCGAGCTGGCCAACCTCACCGACGAGGAGCGGGCCCGGGTCCTGGGCGACCTGGTCGACGGCATCCTGGAGGACGAGGGCTGACCCCGCCCACGGCGGTCGGCGGTGAGGGCGCCGGCGGCGATACTCCTCCACCGAGGGTGCGGCAGGAGCAGGAGCAGGAGCGGGGGGCGGGCAGCAGGCGGGCCACAGGCGCCGGCAGGTCCGCGGGGCGCCCTCGCGGCGTTGCGGGCATGGCCGCATCCGGACGCCGGCGTGGCCGGGGCCTGGAGCGGGGCGGCGTATCCTGGCCCTTGCGAAGCGCCGGGGCCGCGAGGCAGCCCGGGTTTCGGTCGCTCCGGCGCGTGCTCACCGCTGTGACCCGAATCGGTAACAACTCCCCGAACACCGGGAACCGAGGCCGTCTTGGGCCCATCAGATCTGGCAGCATCGTTCGGACATCCCACACGTACCCAGTAGCCGCCATGGGCTCTTACGGGGAGGAATCGCAGATGAGTTACGGGCCGCCAGGGGGCCAACCGCCGCAGGGACCCGGATGGGGACCCCCGCCGCCGCCCCCGCCCCCCGGGCCTCCGCCCGGCGGACCCTACGGTCCCGGTGGTGGCGGAACCGGCGGCTACGGCCCGCCCCCGCCGCCCCCGCCCGGCATGGGCGGCAGCGGCGAGAAGCCGGCGAGCCAGGGCAGCGCCATCGGCGCGCTGATCGCCAACGTCATCGGCCTGTGCCTGTGCTGGCCCTTCGGCATCATCGGCATCATCCTGGGCATCATCGCCGTGGTGAACGTGACCAGCAACCCGTCCACCTCGCGCACCTGCGGCCTGATCTCCTGGATCGCCTTCGGTGTCGGCGCCGTCGCCGGTATCGCCTACTGGGTGATCTACGGCTTCGCCGCGTTCGCGGCCTACTGAGCCCGCGGCCCACGGAGCCGGTCCGGTCCGCCGCGCGCGGCCAGGGGCGCCCCGCACCCGCACGGGTGCGGGGCGCCCCCCTTATTTTTGCGGCCCTCGCCCGTCGGCGGCTTTTCCAGCCGTCATCCTCCGGCGGCAGCGGCCTGTAGGCGGTCCGTGGCGAGGAGGTGCGGCGCGGCCTTCTGACGTATGCCGCGTCCGGCGGCCACGGTCCCCAGATCGCTCTCGGGCTCGCCCTGTCGGACGGGCGGCGTGCCCGTCCGGCTCCTCGCCCGCCTGCCGGTGCGTCACGATGAGGCGGTCGGAGGGCGCTCCGGCGTCGCCCCCTCAACGCTCCAGCGCCGCCTCGATGATCGCGCGCAGCTGGGCCACGATGTCGGCGCGGTCGCGCTCGAAGGCCGGTCCGCTCAGCGCCTCCGGGTCGGCGGCGTCCACCTCCAGCGCCGGGGTCAGCACGTGGCCCGCGGTCACGTCCCGGCCCGAGGCGTCGCGCAGCAGCGTGTTGCGGTAGGCGACCTCGTTGGAGAACCCGGCGCCGGCCGACCCCGCCCGCGCGGCCGAACCCCCGACCGGGCCGCCCGCGCGGGTGCGCGGCGCGGTCTCCCCGGGGGCGATCTCGGTGACCTCGGTGGCCTCGCGCACCGGGAACCGCCCCGCCGCCCGTGCCGGCACGGCCCCGCGCGGCAGGCTGGACTCCGTCCAGGCCGGCGGTTCGGCCGCGCCGGGCTCGGCGCGCGGCAGCGGCACCGGGCCCGGCGCGCGCACCCCCTCGTTGTCGGCGGTGCCGTCGCGCCAGCCGGCGTAGTAGACCGCCAGGTCGAACCGTCCGGAGTCGCCCTGGCCCACCGTGATCACCGCGTCCGCCGGCGCCGCGCCGGGTCCGGGCGCGTAGTGGGGGCCCAGCACCCGTTCGACCATGCCCGCCGAAAGGTCCCGCCAGCGCGCGGGGAACAGGGCGGTCCGCACCGCGGCGGTGCGCCCGCGCGCCTCGAAGCCGGCGCCGTGCAGGGTCAGCGCCGCCGCGCCGGAGGGGTTGGAGCGCCGCAGGTCGGTGTCGAGGCCGGAGGGGTCGAACCCGGTGACGATCACCCGCAGCAGCCGGTCGTCGGGCGGGAAGACGAGGTCGTCGTGGCCCCGTGAGGCGCGCTCCAGGCGGTCCGACAGCGCGGCTCGGTCGGAGTCCTCCAGCGGGAAGTCCGGCCGCCAGGCGCGCAGCCGGGCGCTCAGCGTCAGCCGCGCCCAGTACAGGTGGCGGTCGTCGGCGACCTCACCGGCCTGGCGCACCGCCTCGGTCCACAGCCGGCGGCCGTGGGAGGCCACGATCTGCACGGCGTCGTCCAGGCTGCGCGCCGCCGCGAGGTCGGCGGCGAACAGCGGAGCCGCCGCGGCGAACCCCGAGCGGCGCAGGATCGCCTGCGGCGCCGCGGACGCGGTGCGGGACTCCTCGACGGTGCTGGCGGTGGCCTTCATGTGCGTGGCGGCGTGCCCCGCCTCGACCGCGGCGGCCGAGGAGAACGCCGCTCCTCCTTCCGGGTATAGCGCAGACGCCGGTGGTTGTCGAAGTCGTCACCGTACGCCCCGGCTGCGATGGATTCGCGCGCGGCGTACGGTTCGACAGCCTCCCACATCCGGCACCCCCCGCCGTCCGCCCCGGGCGCGGAGGCGGTTAGCGGCCGAGCCCGCAGGGAACGAGAGACCTACCCGCACGGCCGCCCCTCGACGGCGAGGGGACGACACGGAAGAGACTGAGACACCGCCATGCCCGCGCTCCCCAGCACCGACCACGTCCACGACCGCGTCACCTCCGCGCTGCAGCGCTGCGGTGTCGACCACCTGCCCGAGGTCACCGGAACCGGCCATCCCGCCCGCACGCCCATCACCGGGGAGGCCCTGTTCGACGTCGCCGCCTGCGGTCCCGCCGACGTCGAACGCGCGATCGGCGCCGCCGACACCTGCTTCCGCACGGCCTGGCGCGACACGCCCGCCCCCGTGCGCGGCCACCTGGTGCGCCGCCTGGGCGAACTGCTGCGCGAGCACAAGGGCGACCTCGCCGACATCGTCACCGTCGAGGCGGGCAAGATCCGCTCCGAGGCCGCCGGCGAGGTCCAGGAGATGATCGACATCTGCGACTTCGCCGTCGGGCTCTCCCGCCAGCTCTACGGCCGCACCATGGCCTCCGAGCGGCCCGGCCACCGGCTCATGGAGACCTGGCACCCGCTGGGCGTGGTCGGGGTGGTCACCGCCTTCAACTTCCCCGTCGCGGTGTGGGCGTGGAACACCGCGGTCGCCCTGGTCTGCGGCGACACCGTGGTGTGGAAACCCTCGGAGCTGACCCCGCTCACCGCGCTGGCCTGCCACGCCCTGCTCGCGCGCGCCGCGTCCGACGTCGGCGCCCCCTCCGACGTCCACCACGTGCTGATCGGCGGACGCGACACCGGCGCCCTGCTGGTCGACGACCCCCGCGTGGCCCTGCTCAGCGCCACCGGATCGGTGCGCATGGGCCGCGAGGTCGCCCCGCGCGTGGCCGCCCGCCTGGGCCGCTGCCTGCTGGAGCTGGGCGGCAACAACGCCGCCGTGGTGGCGCCCTCGGCCGACCTCGACCTCGCCGTGCGCGGTGTCGTCTTCGGCGCGGCCGGCACCGCCGGGCAGCGCTGCACCACGCTGCGGCGGCTGATCGTGCACGAGGACGTCGCCGAGGCCGTCACCGACCGCGTGGTCGAGGCCTACGGGCGGCTGCGCGCCCGCATCGGCGACCCCTTCGACGACGCCACCCTGGTGGGGCCGCTGATCGGCGAGAGCGCCCACCGGGCCATGGCCGAGGCGCTGGAGGAGGCCGCCGCCGAGGGCGGCACGGTGCTGTGCGGGGGCGCCCGCTGCCTGGAGAAGGAGGCGCCCGACGCCTACTACGTGGAGCCGGCCGTGGTGCGCATGCCCCGCCAGAGCGACATCGTGCGCCAGGAGACCTTCGCGCCGATCCTGTACGTGCTGACCTACCGCACCCTGGAGGAGGCGCTGGACATCCACAACGGCGTGCCCCAGGGGCTGTCCAGTTCGATCTTCACCACGGACCAGCGCGAGGCCGAGCTGTTCATGTCGGCCGCCGGGTCCGACTGCGGGATCGTCAACGTCAACATCGGCACCTCCGGCGCTGAGATCGGCGGCGCGTTCGGCGGCGAGAAGGCCACCGGCGGCGGGCGGGAGTCGGGCTCCGACGCCTGGCGCGCCTACATGCGCCGGGCGACCAACACCGTGAACTACTCCACCGAGTTGCCGTTGGCCCAGGGGGTCAGCTTCCTGTGACCGGGCGGACGGTGGGTCCGTGACCGATGGGCTCGCTGACCGGCGGCCCCCGCCCCGACCGGCGGTCCCACCCAGCGGTGGGGCGGGCGCCGGAGCCCGGGGGCCGGCGCCCCGGGCCCGCCCACCGTTGGGCGGCACTTGTGGGCGGCAGGGCGTTCGCCGGTGGCGGTACGTGCCGACGGGCGGGGCGGCCGGCGCCGCAGGAGGTCCGAGGTGCCGCGCCGGCCGGTCCCGGTCCGCCGGTACCGCGTCTGCCCCGCCGCCCCTCGCGCGGCGGCGGACCGGCGGCACGCGGCCGCGTGGTCGCCGCCGAGGGGCATCGGGACTGCCCCGTGGCGGCGCGAGGGGCCCGCTACCCCGATCCGGGCCGACCGCAACACGGCGCTCGGGCCCCGGCGAGGCCGCGGGGCGCTCGGGTGGTCGCGGTATGCGGATTCTCGCCGCCGGGGCCTCGGCTGCCGCTGTCGGTGCCTGTCCCGCGCCGACGCTTGGCGAGGGCGGGGCGCCGGGGCGGGAAAGTGAGCGGGGTAGTGCCGCAAGGAGGGGGTCTGCGGCACTACCCACCGGTAACCTTACTGGGCCGCGCGCCGCTCGGCCACCCCGCGCCTGCTCCGCGCCCCCGGACCGGGGCGTCTGACACGCCAGGGGGCCTAACGCGAGCAGTGCGGCGGGTCGGGCAGTCTTAGGAGCGTGAAACCAGGAGGAGACGGCGCGTCCCGGGGCGACGGCGAGCGGCTGGCGGAGCTGCGGCCCACGGCGCGGCGGCCGGTCGACCTGCTGGTGGCCTTTGCCGGCGCGCTCGCCATCACGGGCGTGCTGCTCGTCGTCCGCGCCACCACCGACGGCGACACCGCCCCCGCGCCCGCCGAGCTGCGCACCCTGCTGCCGCCCTCGCTGCTGGCGCTCATCGCCGGTGTCGCCAACATGACCGTCGTCGTGCTGATCGGAGTCACCGCCGTGGAGCGGCTGCTGCGCCGGGAGTTCCGCCAGATCGTGCGCGCGCTGACAGCCGCCGCCTTCGGCTACGGCCTCACCGGCGCGGTGAACGTCACCCTGCAGGCCATGGCCGCCCCCGGCGCCCTGCCCGACGTGCTGCTGGCGCCCGAGTCCAACAGCGTCTTCACCAGCCCCCTGCACGCCTACCTCGCCGGCGCCGTCGCCTACGTCCGCGCGCTCCCGCTGGGCCACCTGCCGCGGGTGCGCGCCGCCATGTGGGCCGGGATCGCCGCCACCTCGGCCTCGGTGCTGCTGGCGGGGGTCACCACGGCCCTGGCCCTGGTGCTGACCGTGCTGGCGGGCTGGACGTGCGCGTCGATGGCGTCCTACGCCGTGGGCCTGTCCCGGCCGGTGCCCGCCACCGGGCGGCTCATCCGCGAACTGCGCCGGTTCGGCTGGGAGCCGCTGGGCCTGCACTCCGTGGGCACCGACGCCGACGGCAACCAGCGCTTCGCCGTCGACACCGTCCAGCGCCGCCTCGACGTCGTGCTGATCCGCGCCGACGACACCACCGGCCTGTGGCAGCGCCTGCTGGGCGCGGTGATGCTGCGCGGCCCGGCGGCGCCCTCGGTCCTGCTGGGCGTGCAGCGGCGCGTCGAGCACGCCGCCCTGATGGACTACGCCGCGCGCACCGCCGGCGCCGCCGCCCCGCGGGTGCTGGCCATCGGCGAACTCGGCCTGGGCACGGTCGCCCTGGTCACCGAGCACATGCGGGTGCGCACCCTGGACGAGACCGACACCACGGAGCTGACCGACCCCGTCCTGGACGCGCTCTTCGCCGAACTGGACCTGCTGCACCGCCACCGCATCACCCACGGCAGCGTCAACGGCGACACGGTGGGCCGGCGGCTGGACGGGCGCGTGGTGTTCACCGGGATGGCCACCGGAACCGTGGCCGCCGCGCCGCTGAAGGCGTCGCTGGACGTCGCGGCGCTGCTGACCGTGGTCGCGCTGCGGGTGGGGGAGGACCGCGCGGTGGACTCCGCCATCCGGGTCCTGGGCCGCGAGGCCGTGGCCGCCGCCCTGCCGTTCCTGCAGACGGCCGGCATGCCCTTCGCCCTGCGCCGCCGGCTGCGCTCCCACCGAAAGGTGCTGGGCGCGCTGCGCGGGCGGATCACCGGCGCGGTGCCCGAGGCCCCCGCGCGCCCGGCCCGCCTGGAGCGCATGCGCCCGCGCACCGTGGTCAGCGTGGTCGTGGCCACCGCCGTGGGCGTGGCGCTGGCCTACCAGCTGGCGGGCGTGGACCTGTCGACCATCTCCGACGCCGACCTGGGCTGGACCGCGGCCGCCTTCGGCGCCTCGACGCTGTGCATGGTGGCCGCGGCCATGGCGCTGATGGGCTTCGTGCCGATCCGGCTGGGCCTGTGGACCACGGTGCTGGTGCAGTACGCCGGCTCGTTCGTGCGCATCGCCGCCCCGGCCGGCCTGGGGTCGCTGGCGATCAACACCCGCTACGTCGCGCAGATGGGCGCCTCGCCGGGCCTGGCGATCTCGGCGGTGGGCCTGTCGCAGGCGGTGGGGCTGATCCTGCACGTGCCGCTGCTGCTGGTGTGCGCCTACCTCACCGGCACCGCCTACCTGGCCGACTTCTCGCCCTCGCCCACCGTCATCGTCGTCACCGCGGCGCTGTCGGTGGCGGTGGCCCTGGTCCTGCTGCTGCCGCGGCTGCGCCGCGCGGTCCTGGAGCGCGCCCGGCCCTACTTCCAGGGCACGCTGCCCCAGTTGCTGGACCTGCTCCAGCACCCGCGCCGGGTGGTCATGGGGATCGGCGGCACGCTGCTGCTGACGGTCGGGTTCGTCATGTGCCTGGCGTTCTCGGTGGCGGCCTTCGGCGGGCGGGCCGACATCGCCGCGCTGGCCGTGGTGTTTTTGGCCGGCAACGCGATCGGCTCGGCGGCGCCCACCCCCGGCGGCCTGGGCGCGGTGGAGGCCGCACTGCTGGGCGGCCTGACCACGGTCGCGGGCGTGCCCGCCGGCGTGGGGCTGCCCGCTGTGCTGCTCTACCGGCTGCTCACGTTCTGGCTGCCGGTGCTGCCGGGCTGGGCGGCCTTCCACTGGCTGCAGCGCCGCAAGGCGCTGTGAACCGCCGCACCCCGGACAGCGGTGCGGCCCGGCGCCGTCGGGCGCCGGGCCGCGCGCGACGCGCCGCACCCTCAGTCCCGGCCGTATCGCCGGCGGAACTGCTCGACCCGGCCGGCGGTGTCGACGACCCGGCCCCGGCCCGTGTAGAACGGGTGGCTCGCGCTGGAGATCTCGACGTCGACGACCGGATAGGTGTTGCCGTCGGTCCACTCCACGGTCTCGGTGGAGGTGCGCGTGGAGCGGGTCAGGAAGGCGGTGTCGCCGGCCTTGTCGCGGAAGACGACGGTGCGGTACTCGGGGTGGATTCCGGTGCGCATGGACTGCTCCTTCGGCTGTCGCGGTCCGCGGCGCGGGCGCCGCGGACCTCCTACAACAACCGGGAGGCGTTTTCATTCCCCGGGCGCGGGGAGTGGCCGGTACCCGCCCGCGCACGGGCGCACCGGTGGAATCATGGGGAGGGCCGGCCGGAGGCCCCGGGGCGCGGCGGCGCCCGCGTGCGGACGGCGGCCGGGCGGTGGGAAGGCGGATGCAATGGCCAGGGACAGGCTCGCCGAGGAGGCGTGGGAGGCGCTGGCGCGCGCCCAGATCGCGCTGATGCGCCGCTTCCAGGACGACTTCCGCGGGTGGGAGGTCACCATGCGCGAGTACGACGTCCTGTTCACCCTCTCGCGCTGCCCCAAGGGCACCCGCCTGCGCGACCTCAGCGAGCACGTGCTGCTGACCCAGCCCAGCATCAGCCGCCTGGTGGAGCGCATGGCCGAGAGCGGGCTGGTTTCGCGCGAGGGCGACCCCACCGACCGGCGCGGCACGATTGTGGGGCTCACCGAGCGCGGCCGCGAGGTCCTGCGCCGGGTGGGCCGCGCCCACGCCGCCGCCATCCGCGACTACGTCGGCACCGCGCTCACCCCCGACGAACTGCGGGCCCTGCGCGACATCGCGCTGAAACTGCGCCGCGCCCAGAACGCGTCCCCCGGCACCGCCGGGCGCGGCGGCGGCGCGGCGGCGCCGGCCGGGGACGGCGGCTAGTCCACCGAGCCGCCTCTCTCCCGTCACCCCCCGATCGGTTGTGCACAACCTGGTTGTGCTAGATTCGCCGGGATCGAGGAAGGACGCCCCGATGGCCGACGCCGCCGACCCCCTCCGCCACGACCGCCAGCTCTGCTTCGCCGTCTACGCCGCCTCGCGGGCCCTGACCGGGCTCTACCGCGAACTGCTCGCCGGGACCGGCCTGACCTACCCGCAGTACCTCGTGCTGCTGGTGCTGGGGGAGCGCGGCACGCTGTCGGTCAAGGAGCTGGGCACGGCGCTGCGGCTGGACTCGGGCACGCTGTCGCCCCTGCTGCGCCGCCTGGAGGAGGCCGGCCTGGTGCGGCGCCGCCGCGAGGCGGCCGACGACCGCGTGGTGCTCGTCAGCGCCACCCCCGAGGGCGCCGCGCTGCGCGCCCGCCTGCGCGGCACCCCCGGCCGGCTGCTGCGCGCCACGGGCATGACCGCGGCCGAGGCCGCCGAGCTGCGCACCGCCCTTGATCACCTCACCGACTCCGCCGGCGCCGCCGCGGCCGGACTGCGGGCGCGGCGCACCGCCGGCGCCGGGGCGCCGGCTGGCGGGTCGGCGCCCGAAGGACCGGACCGCTGAAGACCGGCGGCCCGCCACACCAGAGGACACCCGAAGGAGACCCCCATGCAGGTGAAGTACACCGCCGAGGCCACCGTCGAGGGCGAGGGCCGCAAGGGCCGCGGCCGCACCGCCGACGGCCGGCTCGACGTCGAGCTGTCGGTGCCCAAGGGCCTGGGCGGCGACGACGGCCCCGGCACCAACCCCGAGCAGCTCTTCGCCGTGGGCTACGCCGCCTGCTTCCACGGCGCCCTGAAGAAGGTCGCCCGCGAGTCCGGCGCCAGCCTGGAGGGCTCCACCATCGACGCCAAGGTGAGCATCGGCAGCGTCGAGGACGGCCTCAGCCTCGCCGTCGAGCTGAACGTCACCGTCCCGGGCAAGCCCCAGGAGGAGGTCCAGAAGCTGGTCGAGGCCGCCCACCAGGTCTGCCCCTACTCCCGCGCCACCCGCGGCAACATCGAGGTCACCCTCAACGCCGTCGCGGGCTGACACCGCCGTCCGCGCCGCGGCCGGCCGGCACCCCCCGGCCGGCCCCGGCGCGGCCCCCGGGCGCGCGTTCACCGGCTGTCCGCGGGCGCGGGCGGTTGGTTACCCTGGCGGCCATGTTCGACCCCCTCATCGCGCGGGCGGGACTGCCCGCTGACGCCTCCCTCGCCGCCGTGGTCGACGCCGTCCACCGCATCCCGTTCGGCGCGCCCAGCGTGCGCACGGCCGAGGGAACCCTCGCCGAGTGGCGCGGCACCAGCGCCACCAAGCACGCCCTGCTCGCGGCGGCGCTGCGCCGCCGCTGGCCCCACACCGAGCCCCGCCTCGTCCACCGCGTGCACCACTGCGCGCGCGACCGCGCCCGCGAGCTGTTCGGGCCGGGAGCCGCCCGGGCCCTGCCCGAGGAGGGCCTGTGGGACGTGCACCGCTACCTCACCCTGGCCCTGGACGGCCGGCGCGTGGTCGTCGACGTCACCTATCCCGCGGCGCCCGGCTGGGACGGCGCCTCGTCCATGCCGGTGGCCGCCGAGCCCGGCACCGACCACGAGGCCGGACCCGACGCCGACCGCGAGAAGAGGGTCCTGGAGGCGGCCCACTGCGACCCCGCCGTCCAGGAGTCCTTCCTGGCCGCCCTCACCGCGTCCCTGGCCGCCCGCTGAACCCGCCCGGCGCACCACCGCGGGCGCCGCCGCCCTAGCGCCTGGCGGCCTCGACCACGGGCGGCTCTGCGGGCGCCTCCACCCCCGAGGGGCGCGGCCCGGAGCGGTCCAGGGCCAGCGCGGTGACCGCCGCGAGCACCACGGCACCGCCCGCCCACTGGCCCCAGGTGAGCTGGGCGTCCAGCAGCGCCACCCCCACCAGGGCCGAGACCAGCGGGAACGCGAGTTCGCCCAGCGTGGCGCGCGAGGCGGCGGTGCGGCGCAGTCCCCAGTAGTACAGGGTGAGCGCGGCCAGGCCGGGGATCAGCGCCAGCAGCACGATCCCGGGCACTTGCCCCGCCTCGATCGCCAGCGACGATCCCGAGGCCAGGGCGATCACCAGCGCGGCGGGCAGCCCGATCGCGAACCGCAGCGCTGTGACGTGCATGAACGACAGCCGCGCGCCGGCGAGCCGGCCCAGCACCGTGCCCGCCGCCCACAGCAGCGCGGCGCCCACCGCCAGCGCCGCGCCCCGCGCGTCGCTCACGCTCACCGCGAAAGGATCGGGGAAGGCCAGGAACCACGCGCCCACCAGCGCGGGCACGGCGAAGAGCGCGAACCGGGGCGCCAGGCGTTCTCCCAGCAGCGCCAGCGCGAGCAGGATCGCGAACACCGGCTGCAGCTTCTGCAGCACCTGCGGGGTGATGGGGTCGCCCGCCGCGAAGGCCATGGTGAACAGCGTCGTGGCCAGCGCCGAGGAGCCCGCCCCGATCACCACGACCGAGGCGGCCACCACCGGCCCGGCCTTGGCCAGGGCCCGCACCGCCGGCACGATCCAGGGCAGCAGCAGCACCGCGATGACCGCGTGCTCGTAGACCACGATGGTGGCGGCCGGAAGCTCGCGTGCCAGAGGTTCGCGCATCAGCGCCGAGGTGCCCCACATCGCGGCGGCCAGCGCCACCGCCCACAACCGGTCCGCCTCGCGTGTCCTGGCCACGTGATCCGTCCTCACTCATCGTCGACACCGGCCGCCCCAGACCGCGGCGCACACCGCGCACACCGCGACGACGCCCGCGGGCGGCCTGCGCGCGGGCGTCGGTGCAGCAATGCAGAACAGTGCGCGCCGCGAACTGATTCCCACCGGGTGGCCCGGTCGGGCCGGACCGGGCGGCGCCGGCGCGCGCGTACCCGCGTGTGCGCGGGCGAACGCGGTGCGGCCCGCCGCCCCGGTGCGGGGCGGCGGGCCGCGGCGGGGCGGCGGGCCGCCCCATGGCGCGGTCAGGCGGGGGAGTCGATCACCAGCAGGCGGTCCAGCATGTCCTGCATGGTGACCAGCCCCGCCAGCACACCGTCCTCCTCCACCAGCGCCAGGTGGGTGCGGCTCTCCCGCATGATCCCCAGCGCGGCGTAGATGGGGGTGTCGCCCTCCAGGGTGAGCACCGGCCGCATCAGGTCGGCGGCGGTGGTCTCGGGCGGGCTGGTCAGCGCGTCGCGCACGTGCAGCACGCCCACCGGGTCCTCGCCCTCGCGCACCACCAGCCGCAGGTGGCCCGACTCGCGCGAGACCCGCTTGACCTCGTCCAGCGTGGCCGAGGGCGCCACGGCCGCCAGCTCCTCGCGCGGGGTGGTGATCTCCCGCAGCGGGCGGGAGTTCACCTCCAGCGCGGTGGCCAGCTGGTCGCGGCGGTCCTCGTCCAGGGCGCCGGCCTTGGCCGAGTGGTCCACCAGCTCCCGCAGGTCGTCGGGGCCGTGGCCGCCGGCGACCTCGTCGACCGCCTGCACGCCCACCCGGTGCAGCGTCCAGTTGGCCAGCCCGTTGAGCACCACCAGCGCCGGGCGGGTCAGCCACATGAACGCCCGCATCGGCAGCGCCAGCAGCGTCGCCGACCGCTCGGGGTGGGAGATCGCCCAGGACTTGGGCGCCATCTCGCCCACCACCAGGTGCACGAAGGTGACCAGCACCAGCGCCACGATGAACGCCGCCACGTGGGACACCGCCTCGGGCAGCCCGGAGAACAGCGGCTCCAGCATGTGCTCCACGGCCGGCTTGGTGATGGCGCCCAGCGCCAGCGTGCACAGCGTGATGCCCAGCTGGGATCCGGCCAGCAGCAGCGACAGGTCGCGCGCGCTCTTCAGCGCCGCGCGGGCCGACAGGCTGGTCTCGGCGGCCTCCTCCAGCCGGTAGCGGCGCGCCGCCACCAGGGCGAACTCGATGGCCACGAAGAACGCGCTCAGGCCGATGATGGCCACGGTGATCAGCATGGCCAAGGCCGGGTTCAGGTCGCTCACGCG
The DNA here is from genome assembly GCF_013410565.1 of Streptomonospora nanhaiensis. NCBI lineage: Bacteria > Bacillati > Actinomycetota > Actinomycetes > Streptosporangiales > Nocardiopsidaceae > Streptomonospora > Streptomonospora nanhaiensis. The sequence continues at coordinate 808,495 of NZ_JACCFO010000001.1, read as the reverse complement.
TTCACCCCGCTGTCCCTGCCGGCGCCCTGGTGGGCCGGTGTCTCGCGCAGCTCCAGCCGCACGGTCTCGGGCACGTGCCGGTCGACCGTGCGCACGCCCAGGTCGATGGCGCGCAGCGGCTCGTCGTCGCCGGCGCCGGGATGGCGCGGCAGCTCGACGCGCACGCTGTCGCCGACCTCGGGCAGCCGCCGCAGCTCGCTGATCACCAGGCCGCCTATCGTCTCGAAGTCGCCCGAGGGCAGGTCGTGGCCGATCAGCCGCTCGACCTCGTCCACGTGCAGCGCGCCGGGCAGCAGCCAGCTGCCGTCCTCGCCCACGCGCGCCTCGCCGGCGTCCTCGGGGTCGTGCTCGTCGGCGATCTCGCCCACCAGCTCCTCGGCGATGTCCTCGGTGGTGATGACGCCGGCCAGACCGCCGTACTCGTCCACCACGCAGGCGAACTCCTCGTCGGAGGCGCGCAGCTGCCCCAGCACGCCGGGCAGCGGCAGCGACCCGGGCACCAGCACGGCCGACCGCGCGACGTCGGACACCCGCACGGAGTCCAGGTCGCGCTCGCCCAGCGCCAGCACGTCGCGCAGGCAGATGACGCCGACGATGTCGTCCACGCCGTCGCCCAGCACGGGGAAGCGGGAGTGGCCCGAGGCCATCAGCTCCACCACGCGGCTCACCGGCTCGCCCGCCTCGACGGTCGAGACCTGCGGCCGCGGGATCATCGCGTGCTCGGCGGTGCGGTCGTGGAAGTCCAGCGTGCGGTCCAGCAGCGTGGACAGCTCCGCGGGCAGGTCGCCGCTCTCGCGCGACTCCTCGACGATGTGCTCCAGGTCGCGCGGTGTGGCCGCGTGCTGGACGTCCTCCACCGGCTGGATCCGCACCGCGCGCAGCAGCAGGATCGCCGCCTGGTCGAACAGCCAGATCAGCCAGCCGAAGACCCGCAGGTACACGCCGGTGGACAGCGCCAGCCAGCGTGCGACGGGTTCGGGGCGGGCGATGGCGAGGTTCTTGGGGAACAGCTCGCCGAAGACCATCTGCACCATGGTGGAGAACAGCAGCGCGAACACGGTGCCCACGGCCAGTCCGGTGCCGGCCGGAACACCGGCCCAGCCCAGCAGCTCGCCCACGCCCTCGCCCATCATGGGCTCGGCCACGTAACCGACCAGCAGACCGGTGACGGTGATGCCGAGCTGGGCGCCGGAGAGCATGAACGAGGTGCGGTTGGTGATCGCGAGGGCGCGCCGGGCGCCGGAGTCGCCCTGGGCGGCGCGGGCTTTCAGGCGGGAGCGGTCGACCGCCATGTAGCCGAACTCCTGGGCGACGAAGTAGCCCGTCGCCGCGGTGATCGCCAGGATCACCAGTGCTCCGAGAAGGATGCTGAGAACGACGCTCATGTCGCGCGCACCGCCTCGGAGCGGGGAAACTCGGTGCGCACGCTACCTGGTGATGGCGGCTCGTCGGGTTCGGAGGCGCGTCCGGTGATCAGGACGCTGCCGGTACTTCGGGACGGGTCCACGTATCCTCTCTCATCTCGTGTCTAGGGTGCTGACGAACGTGGAGCTGGAAAAATTCCCGGGCGGCGCCGGGTTGAACCCTGCGATCGCGAGGTGATCGGCGGGCCCGGCCGCCACGGGCGGGCGCACCCGCGCGGCGGGTGCCCAGGGCGAGGTCAGCGCGGTCCGGCGGCCTCGGGGGCGGGTGCGGCGGCGGTGGTTTCGGCGGGTTCGGCGACCGCCACGGGACGGCGCCATTCGCGGCCGCGGGTCTCGGCCACGGCGATCGCGGTGGCCACCGCGACGTTGAGGGAGCCCACCCGGCCGATCTGGGGGATGTAGGCCAGGGCGTCGGCGCCGTTGAGCAGCGCCGGGGAGCAGCCGTGGTCCTCGGCGCCCACGGCCAGGCAGACGTCGCCCTCCAGAGGGGCCTCGTGCAGGGGCAGCGCGGTGTCGGCCAGCTCCACGGCGACCACCCGGTAGCCGTCGCCGCGCGCGGCGGCGATCGCCTCGGGGGTGGTGCGCAGCTTCTCCCACCGCAGCTTGTGCTCGGTGCCCAGGGCGGTCTTGCCGACCTGGGGGTGGGTGGGCTCGACGGAGTTGCCGGTGAGCCACACGGTCTCGACGCCGAACGCGGCGCAGGTGCGCAGGATCGACCCCAGGTTGAAGGGCTGGGTCACCGACTCCACGATCAGGGAGACGCGGCCCTCGGTGCGCCTGCGCCACTGGCGGTTGAGTCGCTTGACGTCGGTGGGGCGCAGTTGCGTGCTCACCTGCGGTGTGTTCCTCGTGTCCGGTCGGGTCCAGGGGGCCGGATCGGCCCGCCACCACGATACCGTCCGCCGCCCGCGTCCCGGAAGGTGCCGCCGCCCGGCGCGGCGGGGCCGCGCGGGTGCCCGGGGCGGGGGAGGGGAGGTCAGGAGGGGGCGGTCACCCGCAGCACGCGGAAGCCCGCGCGCGAGGCCGCGCGCTCGGTGGCCAGCCCGGCGTCCTGCTCCAGCCACCGGTGCAGGGAGTCGGCGCCCAGGTTGCGCTGCACCACCAGGTGGGCCTGGGCGCCGGGGGCCAGCCGGCCCAGCCAGGTGCGCAGCAGGGCGTGCAGGGCGCCCTTGCCGACGCGGATGGGCGGGTTGGACCACAGCGCGTCGAAGGGGCCGGCCAGGGCGGCGGGGCCGGTGCCCGCGGCGGGCGCGCCGTCGGCCGCCACCACCTGGAAATCTACATTGTCAAGGTGGTTGGCCGCGGCGTTGGCCCGCGCCAGGTCCACCGCGCGCGCGTTGACGTCCACCCCCAGCACCGCGGCCCCGGGGGCGCGGGCGGCCATGGCCAGCGCGATGGGACCGTAGCCGCAGCCCACGTCCAGCAGCCGGCCGCGCGGGGGAGGCGGGGGCACCGACTCCAGCAGCACGCGGGTGCCCAGGTCCACCCGGTCGGCGGAGAACACGCCGCGGTCGGTGGCCAGGCGCAGGTGCAGGTCGGGCAGCACGACGTCCACGCTCGCCGGCCGGCTCGCCGCGCCGGGGTCGGCGGTGAAGTAGTGCTGGGGGCCCCGCGGCGCGTCGTCGCGCGGGCCGCCGTCCCGTTGCGGCACGGCCTCCTCCGTTCGGTGGCGGCGGGCCGTCCCCGCCCGCCGGTGGAATCCAGCCGCGAACGTTACCAGGGCCGACGCCCTTGCCGGGGCGGCCCGCCGGGCGGGGACCGGCGGTGCCCGGCGGGCGGGGCGGCGCGCGTCACAATCCGACCGGTCGGTAAGGTTGAGGAAACCCCGTCATGACCGACGAAAGGACGCAGCCTCGTGGGACGTTTCGACGGCAGGGTCGCCATCATCACCGGTGCCAGCCGGGGGATCGGGCTGGCCACCGCGCAGCGCATCGTGCAGGAGGGCGGCCGCGTGGTGATCACCGGCCGCAAGCCCGAGCCCCTGGAAAAGGCGGTGGAGGAGCTCGGCGGTGCCGGGGTGGCGCTGGGCGTGGCGGGCAAGGCCCACGACCCCGAGCACCGAGCGGAGGCGGTCGAGCGCACCATGGCGGAGTTCGGCCGTGTCGACGTCCTGGTCAACAACACCGGCACCAACCCGGTCTTCGACGCGATCGTCAACGTCGAGCCCGCCGCCATGGCCAAGATCTTCGAGGTCAACGTGATCGCCGCCGCCGCGTGGGTCAGCGCCGTGCACCGCGCCTGGATGGCCGGCAACGGCGGCGCGGTGGTCAACGTCGCCTCGCTGGCCGGCCAGCACCCCTCGCCCGGCATCGGCGTCTACGGCGCCAGCAAGGCCGCGCTGATCAACCTCACCCAGCAGCTGGCCTACGAGTTGGCCGCAGCGCGCGTCCGGGTCAACGCCGTGGCGCCGGCCGTGGTCAAGACCCGGTTCGCCACCGCGCTGTTCGCCGAGGACGAGGACAAGGTCGCCGCCGGCTACCCGCTGGGCCGCCTGGGCGAGCCCGAGGACGTCGCGGCGGCGATCGCCTACCTCGCCTCCGACGACGCCTCCTGGGTCACCGGCCAGACCCTCACCCTCGACGGCGGGCGGACCCTCAGCGCCGGAGTGGAGTAGGCCGCCGCGCCCGGGCGCGGGCGGCCGTCTCGCCGCGGCTGCCTGTTCGGCCCCGCGCAAAGCCGGTGACCTGCTTGAATTCACCCGTGGTGAGGCGGAGGATGGTGGGTAGCCCCCAGATGTGAGGACCGGGCGCCGGCGGCCCCGCCTTCGGCGCCCACGCGTTCGCGAGGGGAGTCGCCATGAGAGCACGTGTCGGCGACCGGCTCGTGGTCGAGGCGCGGCGCGACGACGCCCACCGCCGCACCGGTGTCGTCACCGAGGTGCGCGGCGGGCAGGGCGCGCCGCCCTACCGGGTGCGCTGGCTGGACAACGCCTCCCATACCGAGACGCTGGTCTATCCCGGACCCGACGCCCATATCGAACGGGAGGCGGCCGGGCGCTGAGCCCGGTCGGCCCGCGACGCTGGAGGTGGGTGCGATGCACACCACGAAGCGGTGGAACATCGACGTTGTGTTGTCGGAGGAGAGCGAGGGCGACACCGCCCGCACCCTGGCCGAGGTCGGCCTGGTGGCCGACGACGGCCCGGGGCTGCGGGGGCACGGCATGGCGCGCAAGCACCCGGCCGACGCCGACGTGCCCGAGATCGGCGACGAACTCGCCGTCTCCCGGGCGCTGGCCGACCTGTCCCGGCAGCTGCGGCAGGTCGCCGCCGAGGACATCGACGAGCACACGGGGGTGCCGTGGAGCGTGTGATTGCGGAGTGTGCCGATTCCCACCCCGTGCGGGCGGGCGCGCAACCCTGCCGCGCCCGTCGGGGCGGCGCTTCGGCGCGATCCGGCCGGATGTGGTCGCACAGGGTCACACCGGAGTTCACTGAGGCGTGATCATGCTGGGGCAGACTCAGGCACTATGACCACCTCTTCAGGATCGCAGGCCCGCCCCTCCCGGGTGCTGGGTACCGCCGATGCCGTCACCCTGGGGGCGTCGGCCATGGTCGGCGCCGGGGTGTTCGCGGTGTTCGCCCCGGCCGCCGAGGAGGCGGGGGCCTGGCTGCTGGTGGCGCTGCTGATCGCCGCCGTGGTCGCCTACTGCAACGCCACGTCCTCGGCGCGCCTGGCCGCGCGCCACCCCGAGTCGGGCGGCACCTACGTCTACGGGCGCGAGCGCCTGGGCGAGATGTGGGGCTACCTGGCCGGCTGGGCGTTCACGGTGGGCAAGACGGCCTCGTGCGCGGTGATGGCCCTGACCTTCGCCGCCTACGTCGCGCCGGAGTGGAGCCGCCCGCTGGCGGTGGGCGCGGTGGTGTGCCTGACGGCGGTCAACTACACCGGGCTGCGCAAGTCCACCGGGGTGGCCCGCATCCTGCTGGCCCTGGTGCTGGCGGTGCTGGCCGCGGTGGTGGCGGTGGCCCTGGGCGGCAGCGAGGCCGACGCCCGCCACCTGGACGTCTCCACGCAGTGGCCCGGCTTCTTCGGGCTGCTGGGCGCGGCCGGCATGCTGTTCTTCGCCTTCGCCGGCTACGCCCGGATCGCCACGCTGGGGGGCGAGGTGCGCGACCCCTCGACCACCATCCCGCGCGCGATCGGGCTGGCCCTGGCCGGGGTGTTCGTGGTCTACCTGCTGGTGGGCGCCTCGGTGCTGACGGTGCTGGGCCGCGAGCGGCTGGCCGCCAGCGCCGCGCCGCTGGCCGACACCGCGGTGGCGACCGGCTGGCCGCAGCTGGTGCCGGCGGTGACCGCGGGCGCGGCGGCGGCCAGCCTGGGGGCGCTGCTGGCGCTGATCCTGGGGGTGTCGCGCACGGTCGCGGCCATGGCCGCCGACGGCCACCTGCCGCGCTTCCTGGCCCGCGTGCACGACCGCTTCGGGGTGCCCCACCGGGCCGAACTCGCGGTGGGTGCCGGGGTGTGCGTCCTGGTGCTGGCGGCCGACCTGGGCGACGCGATCGGGTTCTCGGCGTTCGGCGTGCTGGCCTACTACGCCATCGCCAACGCCTCGGCGCTGCGGCTGGGGCCCGACGAGAACCGGCCGCCGCTGCTGGTACCGGTGGTGGGCCTGGCCGGGTGCGTGGTGCTGGCCTTCAGCCTGCCGCTGAACTCGGTGATCGCCGGGGTCGGCGTGCTCGCCCTGGGCGCGGCCCTGTGGTGGGTGCGCCGGGTCCTGCCGGGCCTGCGCTCCTGAGCGCCCGCCGCCCCGCCCGGTCGGGGCGGCGGGCGCTCAGGAGCGGCGGGTCAGCCGCTGACGCCCGCCGCGCGGGCGACCGCGGCCAGGCCCTGCTGGGCGGTGCGCGACAGCGGGACGGCGGCGAGGTCTTCGGGGGCGAACCAGGCGCAGTCGGCGGTGGAGCCCTCCACCTCGGTGACGCGGGGCGTGCCGGGCTCGGCGACGTGGGCGTGGAAGAACGTCCACACGGCGTAGGTCTCCGTGGTGGGCGTGTGGGGGTCGGGCCGGCGCTCGCTGTGGTGGTGGGTGATGGTGATGAGGCCGCCCACGCCGGCGTCCTGGTCGGTCTCCTCGGCGATCTCGCGGCGCAGCGCCGCGCGCGGGTTCTCGCCGTGGTCCACCCCGCCGCCGGGCAGGTGCCAGGTGTTCTCGCCGGGGAAGCCGGGGGCGATCAGGCTGAGCAGCAGGCGCCCGGCGGGGTCGGTGACCACGCCGTAGGCGGCCAGGCGGCGCAGGGACCGGCCGGTGCGCGCGGGCTCCTCCTCGGCGAGGTCGGCGGCGGCCGGCAGCGCGGGCAGGGCGACGGCGGCGCGCGGGGGCACCCGCCGCCCGCCGGGGGCCGCGGGGGCCGCGGCCAGCGGCGCGGTGTAGTAGATGCGGTCGGTGTGCAGCTCCAGGGCGCCCTGGGAGTCGTGCAGCAGCGTCAGCTCGGTGCGCACGTCGTAGGGGACCAGGTGGGTGCCGGGCGGCGCGCCGCCGGCGGCGCGGGCCACCTCGGCGGGGTCCTGCCCGAAGAGCACCCGGGCGCCGGGCAGCACCTCGCCGCCGTGCGGCGGGCCCTCGGGGTCGGCGGGCGGGGGCGGCAGCACGGCGCGGCCCTCGGGGTCGGTCCACAGCAGGTGCGCGGTGACGCGGCGGGCCCGGCGCGGCGCGGAGGGGCCGCCCATCACAGGACCGGGCCGGCGGGGCGGGCGGCGGCGGTGTGCGCGGCGCGGGCCAGGTTGCGCACCTCGTCCAGGCCGGTGACGACGGTGATGTCGTGGTGGGCGGCGGCCTCGCCGCGCTCGTGGCGGTCGATGAGGATGGGGTGCAGGCCGGCGGCGATGGCGCCCAGCGCGTCGGCGCGCAGCTGGTCGCCCACGTGCCAGGCGCGCTCCGGAGGCACGCCCACGCGCTGGCAGGCGATGTGGAAGATGCGCGGGTCGGGCTTGCCGGCGCCCACGGAGTCGGCGCACACGACCGCGCCGAAGTACTCGGCGATGCCCAGGCGGGCGAGCTTGTCGGTCTGCAGCTGCTCGATGCCGTTGGTCACCACGGCCAGGCGCACGCCGTTGCCGGCGAGGTCGTTGAGCACCGGGGCGACGTCGCGGAAGGGCGTCCAGGCGGCGCGGTGGGCGGCCAGGTAGCGCTGGTAGAGGTCGTCGCAGTGGGCGTCGGCGATGTGGGCGTGGCCGGCCTGGACGGCCAGGGCGCGCACGCGTTCGCGGCGCTGCTCGGCCAGGGTGAGCCGGCCGGCGATGTAGGCGCCGAAGGAGATGTCGGTCTGGACGTCCCAGAGCCGGCGCGCGGCGCCGAAGTCGGGGTGGCCCAGGAGTTCCATGAGGGTGCGCAGCCCGGCCGAGCTGGCGGCGCGGTCGTCGAGCAGGGTGTCGTCGAGGTCGAAGAAGATCGCCTCGGGGGCGGGGGCTGTAGCGGGCATGGGTCCTTTTCCGTGTATCCCGACTTGGGGGCAAACATCCCCACGATACTCGGCGAGCTGGGGAAACGCGGTGGGGCGGTCCGTTGAGGGCGGACTGGCCGGTGCGCCGCGCGGCCCCGAGCGCGCACCCTCGCGGGGCGTGCGCTGGGTTGGAGGGCGTGCGCGGCGGCGCGGCTCCCGTGTGGCCGGATCAGGCCACGCCCCGGCGGGCCGGGGCCGGGGGCCGGCAGGCGGCCGGCCGGGCGGGTGCGGGAGCGGGGACCGGGTGCGGGCGGGGTCAGGGCACCCGCTGGCCGAAGGCGAGGGCGGCCACGGCGGTGGCGCCGGCCAGCAGCAGGGCGATGGCCACGAAGTGGGTGACGATCTCGCGGTCGACGGTCTCGCTGCCCAGGGAGGAGCCGATGTCGTCGTAGACCTCGGTCAGCTCGGCCTCGGACTCGGCCTCGTAGAAGTGGCCGTCGGTGTCCTGCGCCAGCCGCTCCAGGGCGTCCTTGTCGATGTCGGCCTCGACGGGTTCGCCGTTGATCTCGATGATGGCCGCGCCGGTGCCGAAGGCGATCGTGGAGACGGGAACGCCCATGTCGGCGGCCGCGCGGCCGGCGGCGGTGATGGGTCTGCCGCTGGTGTTCTCGCCGTCGGAGAGCAGCACGATGGCCGAGGGCGGGGGGTCCTCGCCGGCCTCCTCGTCGAAGGAGCTGATGGACTGCAGCGAGGTGAACACGCCCTCACCGATGGCGGTGCCCGGGGTCATCTGCAGGTTCTCGATGGAGTCGGTGACCGCCTGGTGGTCCTGGGTGGGGGAGGACACCACGCTGGCGGTGGCCGAGAACACCACCAGGCCGACGTTGAAGCGGTCGGGCAGCGACTCCACGAACCCGCGGGCGGACTCCTTGGCCGCGGTGAGGCGGTTGGGGTCGACGTCGTTGGCGGCCATGGAGGGCGAGACGTCGATGGCGACCATGATGGTGGCGCGCTCGCGCGGGACCTCCACCGGCATGGCCGGGCGCGCCATGGCGCCGATCAGCACCGCCACGGTCAGGAAGAACAGGGCCGAGCTGAGGTGGCGCCACCAGCCCGGCCGCGCGGGCGCGACCCGGTCCAGCAGCGCGAGGTTGGTGAAGCGCAGCGTGTACTCGCGGCGGCGGTACTGCAGCAGCACGTAGACGGCGACGAGGGCGGCCAGGACCAGCAGCAGCCACAGCCATCCAGCGGAGAGGAAGGTCACCCGGTCGTCCTTTCTGCCTGCCTGCGTGGGTCGCGCCGCGCGGCGCGAGGGTGCGGTTCGGCGGCGGGGGCCGCGGCGCCGCGCCCCCCGCGGGCTCGGCTCAGCGCGGCACCGCCGGGGTGTGGCGGGCCAGGCGGTGGGCGGTGCGCCGCTGCTCGATCACGAACCGGGCCATGTCGACGACCCAGTCGCGGTCGGTGCGCAGCACCAGGTGCGGCACACCGCAGCGGCGCAGCCCCGCGCGCACGGCGGCACGCTGGGCCTGGGCGGCCCGGCGGTAGTCCTCCCGCACCTTGGGGGTGAGGCGGACCTCGCGCGTGCGCCCGGTCTCGGGATCCTCCATCGTGACCAATCCTATGTCGGGCAGGTCGAGTTCGCGGGGGTCGAGGATCTCGACCGCCAGCACCTGGTGGCGCCCGGCCAGGCTGCGCATCGGCCGCTCCCAGGCGGCGGGGGCGGCGGGGCCGGCCTCGGGTGGGGTGTCCAGGAAGTCGGAGACGACCACCCGCAGCCCGCGCCGCCCGCGCGCGCGGGCGAGGTCGTCCAGGGCGTCGGCCAGCGTGGCGCCGCCGGGCTCCACCGGCCCGCTGGGCGGAGCGGCGGCCACGGTGGACAGCAGCGCCATCAGCGCGGCCTTGCCGGAGCGGGCGGGCCAGCGGCGCAGCCGGCCCCGGTGCAGGAAGTGCGCGCCGAAGCGGTCGCCCACGCGCTGGGTGAGGACGGTGACGGCGGCCAGGGCGCCGATGGCGATCTCGCGCTTCTGCTCGCGCACGGTGCCGAAGTCCATGCTGGCCGAGAGGTCCAGCAGGGTCCAGCTCTCCAGTTCGCGGTCGGCGACCAGGTCGCGGACGTGGGGCAGGGTGGTGCGGGCGGTGACCGACCAGTCCATCATCCGGACGTCGTCCTCGCCGGGCTGGTACATGCGGGCCTCGGCGGGCTCGCTGCCGGGCCCGGCCCGCAGCCCCAGGTGCTCGCCGTGCAGCAGCCCCTCCAGGCGCCGGATGACCCGCAGGTCCAGGCGGTGCAGGGCGGCGTGCATGCGCGGGTCGAAACCCGGCGCGACGTAGCGCTCGGCCATGGCGGGCGCCTACCGCGCGGCCATGGCGGCGGGGTCGCCGCCCGGCGGGTCGTCCCAGATGACGCGGGGCGGCGGCACGGTGGCCAGCACCCGGTCGACGATCTGGGTGGTGGTGACGCCGTCGGCCAGGGCGTCGAAGGTGAGCACCAGGCGGTGGGCCATGATGTCGCGGGCCAGCACGCGGACGTCCTCGGGAAGGACGTAGTCGCGGCCCCGGATCAGGGCCAGCGCCCGGGCGGCCGCCACCAGGCCCAGGGTGGCGCGCGGGCTGGCGCCGACCTCCAGGACGCGGCGGAGTTCGGGCACGCCGTAGTTCTCGGGTTCGCGGGTGGCCATGACCAGGCGCACGACGTAGTCGGCGATGAGCTGGTGGACGTGCACCTGCTCGGCGTCGCGCTGCAGCTCCAGCAGGGTGACCGGGTCGAGGACCTGGTGCGGCTCGGGCGGGCTGGTGCTCATGCGGCGCAGGATCTCCATCTCCTCGTGCGCGCGCGGGTGGGACACCACGACCTTCATCAGGAAGCGGTCGCGCTGGGCCTCGGGCAGGGGGTAGACGCCCTCGGACTCCACGGGGTTCTGGGTGGCGATGACGACGAAGGGGTCGGGCAGCGGGTAGGTGGTGCCGCCCAGGGAGACCTGCTTCTCGGCCATGACCTCCAGCAGCGCCGACTGCACCTTGGCCGGGGCGCGGTTGATCTCGTCGGCCAGCACGAAGTTGGCGAAGACGGGGCCGAGTTCGACGTCGAAGCGCTCGGCGGAGGAGCGGTAGATGCGGGTGCCCACGATGTCGGAGGGCACGAGGTCGGGGGTGAACTGCACGCGGGAGAACGAGCCGCCGGTGACCTTGGCCAGGGTGGACACCGCCAGGGTCTTGGCGATGCCGGGGACGCCTTCGAGCAGGCAGTGGCCGCGGGCGATGAGCGCGACCATGGTGCGCTCGACCATCTGGTCCTGGCCGACGATGACGGTGGAGACCTCCTGCAGGGCGGCGCGCAGCAGCCGGGTGGGCTCGCCGGTGGACTCCGCCGCCCCGCGCCGGCGCGGCTCGGCGCCGTCCTCGTGCCCGGCAGCGGCATCGGTGTCCGGCATGTCTCCCGCCTTTCCGCGGGCGGCGGGACACGCCTGGGCTCCGCCGCCGGGTACGTTGATGGTCACGCACCGGCGATGCTACCCGTTCGCGCCGTGAGGAACCGGTCGTGCCGGGGCATTGGTGTGGATGTTGCGACAAGCGCGAGGAGGACACCGCCGTGCCGCTGGCAGAGGACGATCCGCGCCAGCTCGGGCCCTTCCGGCTGAGCGAGCGGATCGGCTCCCGTGCCGAGGGCGTGGTGTACCGCGGGCGCGACGCGCGCGGGCGCGCGGTGACCGTGGCCATGCTCAGCGCGGGCGCGGCGGCCGACCCGGCGGCGCGCGACCGCTTCCGCGCGGCGGTGCGCAAGGGCGCGGGCGTGTCCGGCGCCCCGCGGGTGGCCGGCTCCAACCTGTCGGGTTCGGCGGCGGTGTGGGTGGCGGTGCGCGAGGGGCAGGGCAGCGCCGAGGCGTTCTTGGCGCCGGTGGGCATGGCCGGGGCGGACTTCGGCGCCGCCGGCGCGGCGCCGTCCTACGCGCCCTACTGGGCCGGGCGCGCCGGCCGGCCGGCGTCGTCGGTGTGGTCGCGGGCCGTGGGACTGCGGCGCGGGCCGCAGGGCGAGGCCGCGGCGGCGCACCCCAACTGGACGGTGGTGGCGGCGCTGCTGCTGGTGCTGCTGCTGTTCGGCGTGCTGATGGTGGTGCTGTTCCTGCTCCTGCAGACCGTTGCGCCCCGGGCCGGTCAGACCCCGCCCCCGCCGCCCTCCTACACCCCGGGCTCCCAGCCGCCCACCGAGGCGCCCTCGCCCACGGGCGAGGGGACCACCCCCGACGAGGACGGGAACCAGCCCCGGCCCACGCCCTCGGCGGGCACCCCGTCGGTGTCGCCCAGCGGCGACGTGCCCTCGGTGGAGTTGGACGAGGACGACTACCCGCAGGGCGGGCCCACGCTGGACCCCGGCGACCAGGCGTAGGGGACGGGTAGGCGCTGGTCGGACGCGGTTCGGCGAAGTTGCGGCCTGGGCGCCGCGGCTGTCGGGTCCCGTGGTGGGTGGCGGGGCTTGCGTCGGGGCTGTGACGGCGGGTGGGGGTTGGGCGGCGCTGTTGTCGTGCGGTTAGTGCGGAGGCGGCGCGGTGTCGGAGCAACGAGCGCGCGGGGGTTCGGCGGGGCGGACATCGGTTCTCGGGTTGGGAGGCGGCGGTCTCGCCGAGGGGAGGGTTCCGTGCGGGCTCCGGTTCCGGCGCGGGGGCGAGCCCCGGTGCCCGGGCCCGGGGCGTGCTCTCGGGCGGGTGTGGGGGAGAGGCGGGCGGGGACGCCATGGGGCCCGGCCCGGCTCCGGCTTCCCCCTCGGTGCTCCCGTCGGGTGTCCAGTCCTCGGTCGTCGGGGGCGGTGGTCGGGGCCGGGAGTTCTCTTGCGCTCTCATGTGTCGTGCCGGCCGCCGCGCAGCCCTATGCGAATCTACGATGTAAAGGCGGTCGTTTCGATGTAGTCCAGCACTCCCCCGAACAGTCGCCCGCCCACCGCCACTCCTCGACACGGTTGACACGCCCGGCGGCGCGGTAGGACGCCCAACGCGGGAGAACACAGGCGACGCACTCCGGAAGAAGGCGGAAAAAGGAGGCCCGGCCATGGGGCTGTTGAGCGAGGAGCGGATCACCGAGGGCCTGGCGGGGCTGGAGGGCTGGGAGTGGGACCGCAAGGCCGGGGCGATCCGGCGCAGCGTGGAGATGCCCGACTTCATCAGCGGGATCCATCTGGTCACCGCCGTCGCCCACGTCGCCGAGGAGGTCGACCACCACCCCGACATCGACATCCGCTACACCACGATCACGTTCCACCAGACCACCCACGCCGCCGGCGGGATCACCCAGGCCGACCTGGACCTGGCCGCGCGGATCGACGCGCTGGCGGCCGAGGCGCTGCCCCGGCCCTGACCGCGGGCGCGGCGCGGGCGGCGGGCGGATCAGCCGCGCGGCGGCGGAGCCAGCCGGGCGCGGCGGATCTTGCCCGAGGGGCTGCGCGGCAGCTGGTCGGCGAAGGTGATCCGGCGCGGGTAGGCGTGCGCGGCGAACCGGGTGCGCACGGTCTCGCGCAGCTCCTCGGCCAGCCGGTCGTCGCCCTGGACGCCGTCGCGCAGCACCACGGTGGCGGCCACCAGCTGCCCGTGGAGGTCGTCGGGCACCCCGTAGACCGCGGCCTCGGCCACCGCCGGGTGCTCCAGCAGCGCCGACTCCACGTCGAAGGGCCCGATGCGGTAGCCCGAGGTGAGGATGGCGTCGTCGTCGCGGGAGGCGAAGTACAGCCGCTCCTCGCGGTCGCGGGTGCCGGTGTCGCCGGTGAGGTACCAGCGGCCGTCGGGGGTGAACCGCGCGGCGGTGGCGGTGGGGGCGTCGGCGTAGCCGGTGAACCACATGAGCGGGCTGGCCTTGGTGTCGACGGCGATGCGGCCGAAGGCGCCGGGGGGCGCCTCCTCGTCGGCGACGGGCTCCAGCACGGTCACCGCCCAGCCGGGCAGCGCGATCCCCAGGGAGTCGGGGCGCGGCTCGGCGGAGAGGTCGGGGTGGTTGGGGTGGCCCACGCACATGCCCAGCTCGGTCTGGCCGTAGTGGTCGCGTACGGCGACCCCGAAGGCGTCGGCGGCCCAGTCGACGACGTCGGCGCTGAGGGGTTCGCCGGCGCTGGACAGGTGCCGCACGGCGATCTCGGGCGGCATGGTCTTCAGGGTGGCGCGCAGCGACCGGTAGACGGTGGGGGAGGCGGCGAGGTTGGTGACCTCGTAGGTGGCCAGGACGTCGAGGGTGAGTTCGGGGTCGAAGCCGGCGCGCAGGTGCAGGGTGCGGTGCCCGGCCAGCAGCGGTGAGATGAGGCCGTGGTAGAGGCCGTAGGTGCCGCTGGGGTCGGCGGTGTTCCAGTAGACGTCGTCGGCGTCGACGTCCAGGCCGTAGTGGTGGTAGGCGTGGAAGGCGGCCAGGGCGCGCACGGGCACGGGGATGGCCTTGGCGGGGCCGGCGGCGCCGGAGGTGTGCAGGAGCAGGAACGGGGCCGCGCCGCCGACGGCGGCGGGGGGCGGGGGCGGGGCGCCGGCGCCCAGGGCGGCGAGGGAGTCCAGGGTGTGGTCGCCCTCGCGGGCGGTGCGGCCGGTGGTGGCGATGAGCCGGTGGGGGTCGGCGGGCATGCCGGGGCCGGGGGCGAGCTTGGCGCGCTGGTCGTCGTCGCAGACCACGAGCTTGACGGCGGGCCGGGCGAGCCGGTGGGCGATGGCGGTGGGGGCGAACGCGGTCAGGAGGGGGACGTGCACGGCGCCCAGGCGCCAGACGGCCAGGGCGGTGACGGCGAGATCGGTGCCCTTGCCCAGCAGGGTGGCCACGTGGTCGCCGCGGCCGATCCCGGCGGCGGCCATGCCGGCGGCGAGCGCGGCGGAGCGGTCGGCGAGTTCGCCGTAGGTGAGGTCGCGGGAGTCGAGGTCGGGGCCGATCTCGGTGAGGGCGACGCGGTCGCGGGGGTGGCGCTCGCACAGCAGGTGGGCGACGGCGGCGGTGGGGCTGTCGTAGGCGGCCAGCCAGTCGCGGACGTGCTGCGCGGGGTCGGGCATCGCTGGTGGTCCCCTTGTCCGGTGGTTGGGCGGGTTGGTGCGTTCTCGTACCAGAGTATGTCCCTGTGTGTGATGGTCGCCTCTCGCGCGCGCGACGCAGGTCTCAGGGAGCGGGGGAGCGGTGTGGCGGCGCGGAACCGGGCTCGCCAGTATGGGGGCATGGACGCTGCTGCGGTGACACGACGGTTCGGGCTGGACGAGGCGGTGCGGGTGTGGCTGGAGGAGGCTGCGGACCTGCCGCTGCCCGATGGCGGGGTGCCGCTGGCGCCGCCGGAGCGGGCGCGCGAGGCGGTGGCGCCGCTGGGGCTGGCGCCGCGTGACGCCGACGAACTGGTGGCGGTGTGGCCTGACGCCGGGTGGCCGGTGGAGCTGCTGTGGGTGGTGGAGCGGATGTACGCGCGGCTGGCCGACGACCTGGCGCGCGGGGGGCGGGAGTGGCGCGACTGGCCGGTGCTGGTGGGGGCCGGCGACGTGCGGGTGCGGTGCACGGTCCTGGTGGCGCTGGCGGCGGCGGTGCCGCTGCTGCGGGCCCACCACGCCGCTCACGGGGTGGAGGAGGAGGTGTCGGCGGCGACGCTGGCCGACACCGGGCGGCACGTGGCCCAGACGCGGACGATGTACGGGCTGCTGGGGCTGGAGACGAGCACGTGGATGGCGCTGCACTTCCGCGGGGGGCTCTATGAGCTGGGGCGGTTGCAGTACGAGCCGAACCGGGCGGGCGCGGAGGGGCCGGTGGCCTGGTACCCGCGTGAGGAGGCGGCGGAGCGGGGGCCGGAGTGGGCGTGGGGCGCGCCGGTGCTGCGGCTGCACATCCCGGTGCAGGGGCCGCTGGACCCGGGGCGGGTGGGGGAGTCGCTGGGGCGGGCGCGGGGGTTCTTCGCGGAGCGGTTCGGGGTGGACTACCCGCTGGCGACGTGCTCGTCGTGGCTGCTGGACCCGCAGTTGGCCGAGTACCTGCCGGAGTCGTCCAACATCGTGGCCTTCCAGCGGCGGTTCACGCTGGTGGAGGAGGACCGGGAGGTGGTGGGGGACTCCGACGTGTTCCGGTTCGTGTTCTGGCGGCCCGGGGTGGAGGTGGACGCCGTGCCGCAGCGCACGCGGCTGGAGCGGGCGGTGGTGGCGCATCTGCGGTCGGGCCGGCACTGGCGGGTGCGTACGGGCTGGCTGCGGCTGGGGTAGGCCGGGCTAGTCGGGGTCGGGCCGGGGCGGGTCGTCGGCGGGGTCGGGGCGGCTGGTCCAGCCGCTGGTGCGCACCCGGCCCGAGCCGTCGCACTCGCGGCAGCGGCGGGGGACGACCATCTCGCCGGTGAGGTCGCTGCCGCCGTAGCCGACGACGGTGACCCGCAGTCCGCTGCCCTGGCAGGCTTGGCACACGATCATCAGGTCCATCCCCGCAGCATAGGGGCTGATCGGGCGGGGGCGGGGTCAGCCGGGGGCGGTGAGGTCGAGGGCGGCGAGCAGGGCGGTGACGTGGCGCTGGTCGTGTTCGAGGACGGGGGCGTACTCGCAGACGGCCACGCCCACGAGGTCGTGGTGGGCGGTGATGGCGGCCAGGGCGCGGGCGACCTGGGCGGGGCGGGGGCCGCCGGGGGCGGGGACGCCCACGGCGGGGAGGTCGGCGGGGTCGCAGACGTCGAGGTCGAGGTGGACGTAGGCGGGGGAGCCGGTGCGGCGGGCGGCGGTGACGGCCCGGGGAGCCTCGGCGAGTTCCGCGGGGGTGACGTGGGCGATGCCGTGGGCGCTGATGTGGTCGCGTTCGGGCGGGTCGAGGTCGCGGGTGCCCACGAGGACGATCTGGGCGGGGGTGAGGGCGGGGCGGTCGGGGGTGCCGGTGATGTCGGGGTGGCCTTCGCCGAGGAGGGCGCGCAGGCCCATGCCGTGGGCGGTGCCGCTGGGGGAGGTGCGGGGGGTGTTGAGGTCGGCGTGGGCGTCGACCCAGTAGAGGGTGAGGCCGGGGTGGCGGGCGGCGAGGTGCTGGACGGCGGGGATGTCGCAGGCGCAGTCGCCGCCGAGGGTGAGGACGCGGTGGGGGTCGCGGTGGATGAGGCGGTCGCGGGTGCGCTGGAGGGTGTCGGCGACGGCGTCGAGGTTGCGGACGCCGTCGCGGGTGTGGCGGGGGCCGTCGAAGACGGCGACGTGCAGGCGGGCGGTGCTGGTGGGGACCAGGCGGGCGAGTTCGGCGGCGCCGGCGGCGACGCGGAGGTCGTCGGCGCCTTGCCAGAGGGGGACCACCAGATCGACGTCGCGCTTCCAGACCATGGACCCACCTTAGAGCCGCTGAGGCCCGGCGGGGCGGGAATCAGCGGGGGTGCGGGGCGGTGGGGGTGGGGGCGTGCGCGGTCAGGGGGCGGGCTTGGCGGCCAAGACGCGCAGCCGGCGGTAGTCGGCCCACCAGGAGCCGCTGTGGTGGAGGCGGGGGCGCAGGCGGTCGGCGAGGTGGGCGAGGAAGGCGTCGGGGTCGGGGGCGCCTTCGACGAGGTGGGGGGCGAACATGCGCACCCAGGCGGTGAGGCCGTCCTCGCCCTCCAGGCGGGTGGGGCGGTCGAACAGCCAGGCGCCGGTGACGGTGAGGCCGGCGGCGTCGAGCACGGCGGAGTACTCGGCGATGTCGGGGAAGTACCAGGGCTGGGCGGCGGCGGGAAGGTTCTGCTCGGCGCGCAGGGCGCGGGCGGCGGTGTCGATGGCGGTGACGTTGCCGGCGCCGCCGAACTCGGCGGCCAGGCGCCCGCCGGGGCGCAGGGCGGCGGCCAGCGCGGTGGCGGCGGCCTGGGCGTCGGGGATCCAGTGGAGGGTGGCGTTGCTGAAGACGGCGTCGAATCCGGTGCCGTCGAGGTCGAGGCGGCGCAGGTCGGCGACGCGCAGGTCGAGGTCGGGGAAGCGGTGGCGGGCGCGTTCGATCATCTGGGGGCTGGCGTCGACGCCGACGACGCGGGCCCCGGTGCGGCGCAGGGCGTCGGTGAGGTCGCCGGTGCCGCATCCGGCGTCCAGGACGCGTTCGCCGGGGCGGGGGGCGAGGTCGGTGATGAGGTCGGAGCCGTAGGCGGCGACGAAGGCGTGGCGGGTGTCGTAGAGGTGGGCGTCCCACTGGTGTGCTGCCATGGGGGCAACCTACCGTGTTGTCTCACTAATTGGTATTTCCGTCTCATATTTCGAGAAATTCTTTCGGCGGGCCGGTGTGCCGGGGATGGAAGGCGCGCGGGGGATGCGCTTTGCGGGCCTCCCTGGGCCTCCCTGAGAGAATTCACAGGAATTTCGGTGCAGCGACTTGTTTGTAACGAGCAGATCACGCCACCATGGTGGGATCGTCGGGTGACGCCGCCGCGCTGCGCCGGGCGGTTCGGCATCCGGTGAACCCGTGACCCTCTGTGACCCCGTGGCCCCGTACGGAAATGCGCCCGTGACCATAGACACCCGCTCCGCACTCCACCGTCCCCCGTCGTCCTCCGCCGCGCCCGCGGCCGCGCGCCGGTTCCTGCCCGAGGTGCAGGGGCTGCGCGCGGTGGCGGTGCTGCTGGTGCTGATCTACCACGTCGACCACGACCTGCTGCCCGGCGGCTACGTCGGCGTCGACGTGTTCTTCGTGATCTCCGGCTTCCTCATCACCACGCTGCTGCTGCGCGAGGCCCGTGAGAGCGGCCGCGTGTCCCTCGCCGGGTTCTACGTGCGCCGCGTCCGCCGCATCCTGCCGGCGGCCGGCCTGGTGCTGGCCGTCACCGGCGCGCTGTCCTTCGTGCTCCTGCCCTCGCCGCGGCTGATGGACACCGCGATGCAGCTGGCCGCGAGCGCGTTCTACGTCGAGAACCTGTTCCTGGCCGACCAGGCCGTGGACTACCTCGCCGCCGAGACCGCCGCGAGCCCGGTGCAGCACTTCTGGTCCCTGGCCGTGGAGGAGCAGTTCTACCTGCTGTGGCCGCTGCTGTTCGTGGGCTGGGCCGCCCTGCCGCGCCGGTGGCGCCGCGCGTGGACGGTGCTGGCGGCCGCGGCGGCGGTGCTGGCGGCCTCCTTCGCCTTCTCCGTGGCGATGACCCCCGACAGCCCCCAGCAGGCCTACTTCCTGCCGCAGACCCGCATGTGGGAGCTGGCGGTGGGCGGCGTGCTGGCGGTGGTGCTCAGCCGCCGCGAGGTCCCCGCCCGCCTGCGGTGGGCGCTGGGCTGGGCGGGCCTGGCCGCCATCGGCGCCGCCGCCTGGTACTACAGCGACGAGACCGCGTTCCCGGGGTGGGCGGCGGCCCTGCCGGTGCTGGGCGCGGCCGCCGTGATCGCCGCCGGCCACAACGGCGGGCGCTGGTCCACCTACCAGGTGCTCTCCAGCGCACCCGCCCGCTTCGTCGGCGACATCTCCTACGCCCTGTACCTGTGGCACTGGCCGCTGATCGTGTTCACCATCAGCATGACCGACGCCGACACCTTCTCGCCGCTCTACGGCGCGCTGGTGGTGGTGGCGTCCGTCCTGCTGGCCTGGGGCACCAAGGTGGCGGTGGAGGACCCGGTTCGCCGTTACGGCCTGCTGCGCACCGGCCGCGCGGCGGCGGTGTTCGCGGTGGTCTCGGCGCTGGCGGTCGGGCTGATCGCGGCCGGCCAGTACGCCCGCTTCGAGGGGCTGCGCAGCGTCCGGTTCGACCCGGTGGTGCACGTGGGGCCCTCGGCGCTGGCCACCTCCGAGCCGGAGGGCTCGCCCGAGGAGCCCACCTACCCCTCCCCGGTGACCGCCGCCGACGACCTGCCCTCGGTCTACGGCGACGGCTGCCAGGCGTCGGTCCCCGAGACCGCGCTTAACCCCTGCGTCTACGGGCCCGAGGACGCCGAGACCACGGTGGCGGTGGTGGGCGACTCCCACGCCGCGCACTGGGTGCCGGCGCTGCAGCGCCTTGCTGAGGAGCGCGACTGGCGGGTGCACACCTTCACCAAGTCCTCCTGCGGGTTCACCTCGGCCACGCTGTGGCTGTCGGACAAGAACCGCGACTACTCCGAGTGCGTGGAGTACAACGACGCCGTGGTCGAGGAGCTGACCGGTGAGCTGCGCCCCGACCTGGTGTTCACCAGCTCCAGCACCATGGCCGACCTCTCCGGCGCCGAGTCGGTGGCCCAGGACCGCGCCGGGATCGCCGCGGGCATGGCCCGGCTGTGGGAGCCGCTGGAGGAGGCCGGAAGCGAGCTGGTGGTCATCCGCGACACCCCCAAGTCGCGGCCCCGGCTGCCCGAGTGCGTGGCGCGCCACACCCGCGCGCCCGGGGAGTGCGCCAACACCCAGGCCGAGGCGTTCGCCGAGGACGACCCCCAGCTGATCGCCGCCCAGGAGACCGACGCCGACGTCACGGTCGTCGACCTCACCGACGAGTTCTGCGTGGGCGGCACCTGCCCGCCGGTCATCGGCAACGTGCTGGTCTACCGCGACAGCCACCACCTCACCGCCACCTACTCCCGGCTGCTGGCGCCCTACCTGGAGGAGGCCGCCGGCGACACGCTGCGGGTGTGAGGCGGCAGCCGCGCCCGGCCCGCCCCGCCGCACCGGGGGCGGGCCGGGCGCGCGGGGGCGCGGGGCGGCCCGGCCGGCGGGCAGTTGAGTACGCGTACTCGGGCGCGCGGGCGCCGCGCGGCCCAGCATGGTGCCATGAGCACCACACCGGTCCGGCCCAGCACCACCTCCGCCTTCTTCCTGCAGTCGGCGCTGTCCTTCGGGGTCTCGGGGATCGCGGTGTCGGCGGGCATCGTGTTCCTGCCCGTGGACGCCTGGATGCGCGCGTTCCTGGCCCTGGGCGTCCTCTACGTCGTCACCTCGGCGTTCACGCTCGCCAAGTGCGTGCGCGACCGCCACGAGGAGACCACCGTCAGCAGCCGGGTCGAGCAGGCCCGCCTGGACAAGCTGCTCTCCGAGCACGACCCCTTCAAGGTCGACGCCGTCTAGCGGCGCGGACCCGCCCCTCCCGCGCCGAGCCGCGGGCGGGCGGGCCGCGCCTTCAGCGTGCCCGCAGCAGCGCGGCCACCCGGGCGCCGTCCCAGGCGCCCGCGGCGCCGGGGCGCCCCGCCAGGTAGGCGCCCGCCCGCTCGGGCGGCCAGCCGTGGGCGGCGCACAGCCCCGTTCCGATCGCGGTCAGGTAGGCGGCCGCGGGCGCGGCCGCCGCCACGTCGGCCCGGGACCAGTGGGCGGTGAAGGTGAAGGCGGGGCGGCCGTCGATGTCGCCCAGGCGCAGGACGGTCTCGTAGCGGCCCGGGCCCAGCCGCAGCCGGTCGCCGGGTGCGAGCGCGGCCAGGTCGAGTTCGGCCGCGGGGTCGCGGTACATCTCCTGGGCGGCGATGTCGGCGAACTGCCCGGGGGTGACCAGGTAGGCGCGCGCGGGGGCGGCTCCGGGCAGGTCGGGGTCGAGCATGGCCAGCCCGCCGCCCCACATGGGCGAGGCCAGGCCGAAGTAGACGCCGCCGCCCAGCCACACCCGCCGCTCGGCGCGCGGGGGCGAGGTGTCGCGGCAGCCGGGGTTGGCGCGGCTGCCGCCGGGCGGCACGCCCCCGGCCAGGTAGCAGTCGAAGCGGCCGCGGGACATGTTGGCGCCGTAGCTTGCGTACCACACCAGGTCGTGCACGCGGGCTCCTTGTCGCCGGGGGCGGCCTCAGACCGGGGCGGTGCTGGGTTCGCCGGTCAGGCGGCGCTCGAAGCACACGCTGGCCTCGGCGCCGACGTAGGGGCCGAACTGCGGGATCTCGCGGTAGCCGCGGCGCGTGTAGAGCCGGATGGCCTCGGGTTGCAGCGGGCCGGTCTCCAGGCGCATGACCGTGGCTCCGCGCTCGCGCCCGGCCTCCTCCAGGGCGCGCAGCAGCAGTTCGCCGATGCGGCGGCCCCGCCACGCGGGGACCACGTACATGCGCTTGATCTCGAAGGCGGTGTCGTCGATCCGGCGCAGGGCCCCGCAGCCGATGGTCTCGCCGGTCTGGGCGTGGTGGGCGGTGAGGAACACCGCGACGCTGTCGGCCGAGGGCTTGGCGCCGGCCTCCAGGTCGGCGCCGTAGCGCTGCAGGGTCTCGCGCTCCTGGTCGGCGCGCAGGCTCGCCCCGGCGGGGTCGTCCCAGGGGGTCTCCCTGATCTCGATTCGCACGAGTGGTGAGCCTAGCCGCCCTGGGCGGTGATCGTGGCCGGCGGGGGCGCCTGTTCGGGGCGCAGCCGGTAGAGGACGTGGCGGGTCAGGCGGTGGCCGGGCGGCAGGGCGGGGTGGTCGAAGTCGTCGGCGGGATCGCGGGTCATGCCCAGGCGGCGCATGACAGCCTGGGAGCGGTGGTTTTCGCGGGCGGTGAAGGAGACGATCTCGCTGAGCCCGGCGCGGGTGAAGCCGTGGTGCACGGCGGCGGTGGCGGCCTCGGTGGCGTAGCCGCGGCCCCACGCGTGGCGGGCCAGGCGCCAGGCGACCTCCACGGCGGGGGTGAAGTGGGCGCTGAACCCCGGGCGGGACAGCCCGGTGAAGCCGATGAAGGCGCCGGTGCCGGCGACCTCCACCGCCCACAGGCCGAACCCGTTGGCGGCCAGCCCGGCCTCGATGCGGTCGGCCAGGGCGTCGGACTCGGCGCGGGTCAGGGGGGCGGGGAAGTGCTCCATCACCCGCGGGTCGGCGTTGAGCCGGGCGAAGGGCTCGCGGTCGGCGGCGCGCCAGGGGCGCAGGAGGAGGCGGGGCGTGCGCAGGCGCGTGCCGGGGTTCAGGGCCCCGGGGGAGGCGGCGCGGTGGTCCATGCCGCGCAGCCTACCCCGGGCCGGTCGCGGTGTCCGGGCGCTTTTCGCGCGCGGCCGGGCGGGGCGGCCGGGGCCGGGGGAGGAGGCCGCGGCGGGGCGCCGCCGCGGCGGGCCGCCGGGTCAGGCCCGGCGGCCGGTGAGGGCCAGCAGGCGGGTCTGGGCGTCGGCGTCGTCGGGCACCGGGACGGGGTCGGCGAAGATGCCGGACCCGCTGAAGTCCTGGCCCCGGGTCCAGTCCAGGACCGCGTCGACCAGGGCGGGGTCGAGCCGCTCGTCGGCGCCGACGGCGCGGGCCAGGTCCCAGGCGTGCACGGTGAGGTCGAAGGTCATCTGCCACAGGTAGACCTCGCCGGGGGCGTCGCCGAAGGACAGGTGGACGGTGCGCTCCTGGGTGCCGGGCTGGAGCCAGGCGGCACGCGCCTCCCGCGCGGCGACCTCCCAGGTGGCGACGGGTTCGTCGCCCAGCACGTCGCCGTCGAAGCGGTCCCCGGCGGCGGCGGTGTCGCCGCCGGCCAGCAGGTAGGGCACCCACAGTTGCTCACCGGTGATGTGGTTGACCAGGTCGTGGACGTCCCATTCGGTGCAGGGGGTGGGGTCGGCCCACTGGGTGACCTGGACGGCGCGCACCCGCTGGTCGAACTCGGACACGGCCTGGCCGTGCAGGTCCAGCAGTTCGGACATCGGCGTTCTCCTCGCACTGGGGCATGGACGATGCTGGCCGATGCTGGCCCCTACCCCGCTGCGGGCGGGCGCAACCGCGTCGGCGGCGGGCGGGCGCGCCGAGGGTCTCAGGCCACCAGTTCCCAGTCGCTGAGCTTGGCGGTGATGCGGGCGGCGAGCGCCTCCAGGGCGGCCGGGGTGAAGACCAGCCCTTCGGAGAGCATGCGGTCGCGGGAGTAGACGGCGTGCTCGCCGGCGGCGACCTCGCTGCGGGGGCATATCCGGACGGTGCCGTCGTCGGAGACGGCGATGACCGCGTCGGGGGTTGCGTGCAGCAGGGCCATGATGTGGCCGAAGAGGTGCGTGACGGGGAGCATGGGTCCTTTCCGAACGGCGGCGCCCGGGGGTCGCGGCTGCCGTGGCGTGGTGCCGGAGGGCGCGGCGGGGACAGTGTCTCAGGTCGCGCCGGTCTCCGCGTCCCTCGCCCGTTTCGGCCCCGGATAAGGGGGTGTCCGAAACCGGGGGCGCGTGCGGGCGGCGGACGCCGCGCCCGGCGCCCACCGGCGCGGGGCGGCCCGGCGGGAGCCGCGCCCCGGCGGGCGGTCGCCGCAGGTGGCGGCCATGGCGCAGCCGGCCGTTGGGTCCGGTTCGGCCCGCGCGCGGCCGCCGCGGGCCCGTGGCCGCACACGGCCACGCCCGCCCGCCGCACCCTGTTCCCCTCCGCGCGCCGGCCAACCCCCGGAGCCGGTGAACAATGGGCGCACCCGTAGCCTGGGGTGCGCCCCACCGCCCGCCCGAGGGAGCCGTGATGCGGGTCCTGCTCGTCGACAACCACGACTCCTACACCTACAACCTGGCCCACCTGGTGGCCGGGGTGACCGGTGCCGCCCCCCGCGTGCTGACCCACGACGACCCCCGCCTGGCCGACCTGGACCTGTCGGCCTTCGACGCCCTGGTGGTGTCGCCCGGGCCGGGCCGGCCCGCGAACCCCCGCGACCTGGGCGCCCTGCCGCGCCTGCTGGCGGGCGCGCGCCTGCCCGTGCTGGGGGTGTGCCTGGGCCACCAGGCCGTCGCCCACCTGGCCGGGGCCTCGGTCGCTGCCGCCCCGGTGCCCCGCCACGGCCACCTCACCACCGTCACCCACGCCGGAACCGGCCTCTTCGCCGGGCTGCCGGACGGGTTCACGGCGGTGCGCTACCACTCCCTGGCCGTGTCGGAGCCCCTGCCCGCCGACCTGGAGGCGCTGGCGCGGGCCGAGGACGGCGTGCTGATGGCGCTGCGCCACCGCCTCCTGCCCCGCTGGGGCGTGCAGTTCCACCCCGAGTCCGTGGCCTCCGAGCACGGCGGCGACCTGCTGGCCAACTTCGCCGCCCTGGCCCGCGCCGCGCGCTCCGTCCGCGCCGGCCGCCCGGTGCGGACGGCCGCGCCCGGTGGCGCCCCCGCGGCGGGTCGGCCCGAGGCGCCGGCACCGGGCCCGGCCCGCCACGGGGGCGCGGCCCGGGCCCGCCGCGCCGCGCCGCCGGCGTCGGACCCCCCGCCCCCCGGCGGCGGCGACCTCGCCGTGTCCGTCCTGCCCCGGGCGGTGGACCCCGACGCCGCCTTCGCCCTCCTCCACGCCGGCTCCGGCCACGCCTTCTGGCTGGACAGCGGGCGGCTGGGCGCCACCGGCCGGTTCTCCTTCCTGGGCGACGTCCGCGGCCCGCACCAGGAGGTGCTGACCTACCGCGTCGGCGAGGGCGCGGTGCGCGTGGCCCGCCCCGGCGCCCCCGAGCGGCGCGAGGCCGGCACCGTCTTCGACGCGCTGCGCCGGCGCCTGCCCGGCCGGCCGCGCCCGGCCCCCGCGCTGCCCTTCGACTTCACCGGGGGCTACGTGGGCTACCTGGGCTATGAGGTCAAGGCCGACTGCGGCGGGCGCGCCGCCCACCGCGCCGACACCCCCGACGCGGTGTGGCTGCGCTGCGACCGGTTCGTGGCCGTGGACCGCACCGGGCGCCGCACCTACGCGGTGGCCTCGGGCGCCGGCGCCCGGGAGTGGGCGGCGGCCACCGCCGCGCGGCTGGCCGGTCTGCCCGCCGACCCCGGCCCCGCGCTCGACCCCGCCCCCGCGCCGCCCGGCGGCGCCGCGGCCGCGCGGTGGGAGGCGCTGCTGGAGCGCGGGCGGTCGGGCTACCTGGCCGACGTCAAGGAGTGCCTGGGGCTGCTCGCCCAGGGCGAGAGCTATGAGATCTGCCTGACCAACCGGCTGCGCGCCCCCGCGCCCGGCGAGGACGACCTGGCCTTCTACCGGCGGCTGCGCCGCGCGGCCCCCGCGCCCTACGCCGCGCTGCTGCGGCTGGGCGACACCGCCGTCTTCAGCGCCTCACCCGAGCGGTTCCTGCGGATCGGTCCCGACGGGCGCGCCGAGAGCCGCCCCATCAAGGGCACCGCGCCGCGCCACCCCGACCCCGGCACCGACGCCCGGCTGGCGCAGGCGCTGCGCACCGGCGCCAAGACCCGCGCCGAGAACCTGATGATCGTGGACCTGCTGCGCAACGACCTGGCGCGGGTGTGCCGGGCGGGCAGCGTGGAGGTCCCGGCGTTCATGTACACCGAGTCCCACGCCGCCGTGCACCAGCTGGTGTCCACGGTGCGCGGGCGGC
This sequence comes from Streptomonospora nanhaiensis, assembly GCF_013410565.1. Taxonomy (NCBI): domain Bacteria; kingdom Bacillati; phylum Actinomycetota; class Actinomycetes; order Streptosporangiales; family Nocardiopsidaceae; genus Streptomonospora; species Streptomonospora nanhaiensis. Next base: position 782,677 of record NZ_JACCFO010000001.1, on the reverse strand, counting down.
TGCGCCCCGACGTCCACCCCGTCGACGCGGTGCGCGCCTGCTTTCCGGCCGGGTCGATGACCGGGGCGCCCAAGAAGCGGACGATGGAGGTCATCGACGACCTGGAGCACTCGGCGCGCGGCGTCTACTCCGGCGCGCTGGGCTACCTCTCCCACCAGGGCACGGCCGACCTCAGCGTGGTCATCCGCACCGCCGTGCGCCACGGCCGGAGCCTCACCGCCGGGGCCGGGGGCGCGATCGTGCTCGACTCCGACCCCGAGGAGGAGTACGCCGAGATGCTGCTGAAGGCGGGCGTGCCGCTGGCCGCCCTGGCGGGGGCCGGGCGGTGGGACCGGGCCCGGGGCTGAGCGGCCGCCGGCGCGGTGCCGGCGGCCGGGCGCGGGGGTGTGGGCGTGCGGGCCGCGCGGCCCGCGGGGGCTCAGGCGGCGGGGCGCAGCGCCGCCGCCGCGCGGGCCAGCTCCTCCACGCGGCCCCAGTCGCCCGCCGCCACCGCGTCGGCCGGGGTGAGCCAGGTGCCGCCCACGCAGCCCACGTTGGGCAGGGCCAGGTAGCCGGGCGCCGTCTGGGGGGTGATGCCGCCGGTGGGGCAGAACCGCGCCTGGGGCAGCGGGCCGGAGAGGGACTTCAGGTAGGCGCGCCCGCCCGCCGCCTCGGCGGGGAAGAACTTCATGGCGTGCACGCCCTGCTCCAGCAGCGCAAGGGCCTCGGAGGCGGTGGCCGCCCCGGGCAGGGCGGGCAGGCCGCTGTCGCGCACGGCCCCCAGCAGGCGCGGGGTGCAGCCGGGCGAGACCAGGAACGCCGCGCCGGCCTCGGCCGAGGCCCGCACCTGCTCGGGCGTGGTCACGGTGCCGGCGCCCACCACGGCCTCGGGCACCTCGGCGGCGATGCGCTCGATGCCGGCCAGCCCCGCCTCGGTGCGCAGCGTCACCTCGATGGCGGGCAGCCCGCCCGCCACCAGGGCCCGGGCCAGCGGCACCGCCGTCTCCGCCGAGTCCAGTACCACAACCGGGATCACGGGGGCCAGGGCGAAGAGGTCGTCGCTGCTGCGCGGGGTCATCGGGCGTCTCCTTGGGGGTCGAGGCACTGCTCCAGGCGGGCGGCCGCGCCGAGCAGGGCCGGGTCGCGCGCCACGATCAGCGACGTGGCGATGCCCTTGAGGTAGTCGGTCATCCGCTGCTTCTCCTCGAAGCGGCGGCGGAACCCGCTCGCCTGCACCAGCGCGGTGATACGAGGCAGGATGCCACCGCCCAGGTACACGCCGCCGGTCGCCCCCAGGGTGAGGGCGGCGTTGCCGGCGAACCCGCCCAGCAGGTCGCAGAAGACCTCCAGGGTCTCCGCGCACAGCGGGTCGCCGCGCTCGGCGCAGATCTGGGCGGCGGTGCGGCCGGGGTCGGGGAGGCCGCGCAGCCGGGCCAGGGCGCCGTGCAGCCGGGCCAGGCCCGGCCCGCACAGCAGGCACTCGGCGGTGACGGTGCCCTGCTCGGCGCGCAGCAGCTCCACCACCGCCACCTCCCGCTCGGCCACGGCGGGCACGTCGACGTGGCCGCCCTCGCCCGAGACCGGCACCCAGCCGCCGCCGGGCACGGGGACCAGCCCGGCCACGCCCAGCCCGGTGCCCGGGCCCAGCACGGCCTTGGGGCCCTCGGCGCGGTGCGGCGGCCCGCCCAGGGAGACGATGTCGCCGTCCTCCAGGCGGGGCAGCGCCATGGCGAGCGCGGCGAAGTCGTTGACGACCTCCAGGTGGGCCAGACCCAGGCGGTGGCGGGTGTCGGCCACCGAGAAGTCCCAGGCGGAGTTGGTGAGCTTGACGCGGTCGCCGGTGACGGGACCGGCCACCGCCACGCACGCGGCCGCCGGCGGCCCGGCCGCCCCGGCGCCGGCCAGGTAGGCGGTGGCGGCGGCGGCCAGGTCGGCGTGGTCGGCGCCCTCCAGGCGCGCCACCCGGGCGGGGCGGGCGCCGGGGGCCTCCAGCAGGCCGAAGCGGGCGTTGGTGCCGCCGATGTCGGCGACGAGCCAGGGGCGGTGGGGGGAGGGCGGGGCCACGCGGGCGGCGGAGGCGATCACCGCAGCGCCCCGAAGACGCCGGCGCCCCGCTCGGCGGGGCCCACCGCGTTGCGGAAGGCGGCGAACAGCTCGCGGCCGGTGCCGGTGTCCGATCCGGTGGGCGGGGCGGCGGCGGGTCGGGAGTCCAGGTCGTCCACCAGCACCTCCAGCACGCCGGCGGCGGCGTCCAGGCGCACGGGGTCGCCGTCGCGCACCCGGGCCAGCGGGCCGCCGGCGGCGGCCTCGGGTGAGACGTGGATGGCGGCGGGGACCTTGCCCGAGGCGCCCGACATGCGCCCGTCGGTGACCAGGGCGACCCGGTGGCCGCGGTCCTGGAGGACGCCCAGCGGCGGGGTGAGCTTGTGCAGTTCGGGCATGCCGTTGGCGCGCGGGCCCTGGAAGCGGACCACGGCCACGAAGTCGCCGTCGAGGTCGCCGGCCGAGAACGCCTCCTGCAGCTGGGCCTGGCTGTCGAAGACGCGGGCGGGTGCCTCGATCACGTGGCGCTCGGGCGCCACGGCCGAGACCTTCACCACCGCCCGGCCCAGGTTGCCCGCGACCATGCGCAGGCCGCCGTCGGGGCTGAAGGGGTCGTCGGCGCCGCGCAGCACGGTGGTGTCGGCGCTCTGCTTGGGTTCGTCGTCCCAGACCAGGCCCTCGTCGGTGAGGCGGGGGCGCTGCCGGTAGCGGGCCAGGCCGGGGCCGGCCACGGTGGCGACGTCCTCGTGCAGCAGGCCGCTGTCCAGGAGCTGGCCGATGAGGTAGGCCATGCCGCCGGCGGCGTGGAACTGGTTCACGTCGGCGGCGCCGTTGGGGTACATGCGGGTCAGCAGCGGCACCGCCTCCGACAGCGCGGCGAAGTCGTCCCAGGTCAGTTCGATGCCCGCGGCGGCGGCCACCGCCACCAGGTGCAGGGTGTGGTTGGTGGAGCCGCCGGTGGCCAGCAGCGCCACCACGGCGTTGGTGATGGCGCGCTCGTCGACGACCTCGCCGATGGGGGTGTGGCGGTCGCCCAGGGCGGTCAGCCCGGTGACGGTGCGCCCGGCGGCGGCGGTCAGGGCCTCGCGAAGGGGGGTGCCCGGCGACTCGAAGCTGGCGCCGGGCAGGTGCAGCCCCATGACCTCCATCAGCATCTGGTTGGAGTTGGCGGTGCCGTAGAAGGTGCAGGTGCCCGGGGCGTGGTAGGCGGCCGACTCGGCCTGCAGCAGCTGGGTGCGGTCGGCCTTGCCCTCGGCGAAGAGCTGGCGGATGCGGGCCTTGTCGTTGTTGGGCAGGCCCGAGGGCATGGGCCCGGCCGGGACGAAGGCCACCGGCAGGTGCCCGAAGGACAGGGCGCCGATGAGCAGGCCGGGCACGATCTTGTCGCACACGCCCAGCATGAGGGCGCCGTCGAACATGTCGTGGGACAGGGCGACGGCGGTGGCCATGGCGATCACGTCGCGGCTGAACAGCGACAGCTCCATGCCCGCCCGGCCCTGGGTGATGCCGTCGCACATGGCGGGCACCCCGCCGGCGAACTGGGCGACCCCGCCGGCCTCGGCCACGGCCCGCTTGAGGAGGGCCGGGTAGGTCTCCAGCGGCTGGTGCGCCGAGAGCATGTCGTTGTAGGCCGAGACGATGGCGATGTTGGGCTTGGTGGTCTCGCCCAGGTCGCGCTTGTCGGCCAGGGAGCAGGCGGCGAACCCGTGGGCGAGGTTGGTGCAGCCCAGCGCGGCGCGGGCGGGGCCCTGGGCGGTGGCGGCGCGCACCCGCTCCAGGTAGGCGGCGCGGGAGGCGGCGCTGCGGTCGGCGATGCGCCGGGTGACCTCGGCGACGCGGGGGTGGACGGTCATGGCGAGGGCTCCTCTGGGTGCCGGGCGCGGTGCGGGGGCGCCTGCCCGCCGGGACGGGCGGCGGCTGCGGTGGGGGTGCGGGGGGCGGCCGGGGCGGGCCTGCGGCCGGCCGCGGGGGGCGGTGCGCCGCGCGGCGCCGGGCGGCCGTCCGCCGCAGGCGGCGGGGGTGCCGGGGTGGCGGGCATGGGCGGCGGACTCCAGAGGCGGCGGGCGGGACGGCGAGCGGAGGGCGGGCGGGGCGGGCGGCGGGGCGCCCGGCGGGGTCAGGGCCGGGTGGCGCCGCCGAAGGCGGGGCGCTGAAGGCGACCCGCCCTCGGGGTTTGTGAGCTTCCGGCAACATAACCGGAACTTCGGCGACGTGACAAGCTTAACTTCTGAACTTTTCATGACAAAAGTACGGGACTTTGACACCGATACGGTGCGGGAGACCGGCCGGCGTGCGCCCCAATGGGGACGAACGTGTTTGAATGGGCCATGCCCAAGCCCGCCTCGGCCGCGGCTGTCTCCAGCGGCCACGTCCTGCAACTGGTCCGTGACGGCCGGGCCGCCACCCGCGCCGACATCGGCCGCCTCACCGGCCTGTCGCGCCCGGCGGTGGCCCTGCGCGTGGGCGAGTTGATGCGCCAGGGGCTGGTCACCGAGGGCGAGGCCGCCCCCTCCAGCGGCGGGCGCCCGCCCGGGCGCCTGGAGTTCAACGCCGCCGGCGGGGTCGTGCTCGCCGCCACGCTGGGCATCTCCACCAGCCAGATCGCCGTGTGCGACCTGGCGGGGCGGGTGCTGGTGCAGGACTCCGGCTCCCCCGACGTCGAGCACGGCCCCCACGCCGCCCTGCCCTGGCTGCTGGACACCTGGGCGGACCTGCTGGCCAAGTGCGGGCGCGGGCCGGGCGACGTGCGCGGCACCGGGATCGGGGTGCCCGGCACCGTGGAGTTCGCCACCGGGCGCGCCGAGACCCCGCCGGTGCTGGCCAGCTGGGGCGGCATCGAGATCCGCCCGCTGGTGGCCGAGCGCTTCGAGGCCCCCGTCCTGCTGGACAACGACGTCAACGTGATGGCGCTGGGCGCGCACCGCACCCACCACCGCGACGTCGGCGACCTGGTCTTCGTGAAGGTCTCCACCGGTATCGGCGCCGGCATCGTGGCCGGCGGCGTACTGCTGCGCGGCGCCCTGGGCGCCGCGGGGGAACTGGGCCACATCCCCGTGCGCGACGGCGCGGGCACCCCCTGCCGCTGCGGCAACACCGACTGCCTGGAGGCGGTGGCCGGCGGGCACGCGCTGCTGGCCGCCATGGAGCGCGCCGGGCGGCCGCTGGGCGGCCTGGCCGAACTCGCCGCGCTGGCCCAGGAGGGCGACGCCGCGGCGGTGACCCTGGTGCGCGGGGCCGGGCGCCGCCTGGGCGAGGTCCTGGCCGGCGCGGTCAACCTGCTCAACCCCGAGGTGGTGGTGCTGGGCGGGCTGCTGGGCGGGGCCTATGACCACCTCGTGGCCGGGGTGCGCGAGATCGTCTTCCAGCGCTCCACCGCGCTGGCCACCCGCCAGCTGCGCATCGTGCCCAACACCGCCGGCGACGAGGCGGGGCTGCGCGGCGCCGCCGCCATGGTCCTGGACCGCGTCCTGGCCCCCGAGGCCGTCAACGCCGCCATCGCCGCCGCCCGCGAGGGCGGCGGCGCCTGAGCATTCGCGGGTGCGGTACGCCTTTTCAGGGGGCCGCCGAGGAGACGGCCGGGCGCGGGGCCGCTGGGCCCCGCTGCCCGCCGTTGCCCAGGTCAGCGGGGCGGCACTAGCGTGGAGGACCGGTACCGCGACGGGGGGCCGCCATGACCGCCCGGCGATCCGAGGGCCCGGCACCGGCGCCCGACGGCCCCGCTGCGCCCGCGCCCGTAGGGCCCTTCCCGGGCGCCGAGGACGCGGTGGCCCGCCGCACCGGGCGCGCGCCGGCCGACCGGTTCGCGGCGCTGGACGCCTGGGGCGCCGCCGAGCGCACCCACACCGAGATCGCCCGCCGCCTCACCGCCCACCACGGCGTCGAGGGCTGGTGGGTCCAGCACATCACCGTGGCCTACGAGCAGGCCCGGGGTCGCCGCGCCTCCGGCCAGCGCGCCGACGGCCGGTTCGCGGCCGGGGCGTCCAAGACCGTGGCCGCCCCCGCCGAACGCGTCTTCGCCGCCTTCGCCGACCCCGCCCGGCGCCGCGCGTGGCTGCCCGGCGCCGAGACGGCCGTGCGCACCGCCACCGCACCCGCCTCCTTCCGCGCCGGCTGGTGCGCCGACGGCACCCTGGTGGCCGTCTACCGCACCGCCCAGGGCGGCCGCACCCGGGTGGGCCTGCAGCACGAGAAGCCGGCCGGCGCCGAGGCCGCCGCCCGGATGAAGGTCTACCGGCGGCAGCGGCTGGGCGTGCTCAAGGAGCTGCTGGAGCGCGGCTGAGCCCCGGCGCGCCGGGCCGGGGCTCAGGCCCGGGCCGGCGTCCCCGCCGGCCGCGGCTCGGGAACCACCCGGAAGTGGGAGGTCACCCGCCCGTCGTCGCCCACCACGTGGAAGGCCACCATCGGCGGGTGGGCGGCGTACACGCGCTCGGCGTCCTCCCAGGGCAGCGGCGCCGTCCACACCGTGGCCGGGGCCGCCAGCAGCGGCCGGCCCGCGAACAGGGTGGCGGCCGGGGTGTGGGCGTGCCCGCACAGCAGCGCGGCCACCTGGGGGTGGCGCTCCAGCACCGCCGCCAGGTCGGCGGCGTTGGCCAGCCCGATGCCGTCGACGGCGGGCATGTGCAGGGGCACCGGCGGGTGGTGGAGGGCCAGGACCACCGGCACGCCGGCCGACTCGGCCAGGACCGCCTCCAGCCACTCCAGGGTCTCGGGCGCCAGGCGGCCCCCGCCCTCGCCGGGCAGGGTGCCGTCCACCAGCACCACCGTGCCGCGTCCGGTGCGGTGCACCGTGTTGAGGGGCGCCTCGACGTTGTGCGGCTGCGGCGCGCCGCCCAGCAGGACGCGCCGGTAGGGGGCGCGGCCCTCCTTGGGCACGTCGTGGTTGCCCGGGCAGGTCAGCACCGGCAGCCGCCCCGACAGCAGCGCGCGCGCCTCCTCCAGCTCCTCGGGGGTGCCGTGGTCGGTGAGGTCGCCGGTGGCCACCACCGCGTCCAGGGTGCCGGCGAACGCGTCGAGGTAGGCCATCACGCGGCCCACCCGCTCGCGGGCGCGCGGCCCGCCGTCGACGTGCAGGTCACTGATGTGGGCCAGAGTGAACAACCGGTCGCTCCTCCGCGTGTCCGCGGCCGCGCGGGCCGGGCCAGGGCGCGGCGCCCCCGCCAAGCGCGCACTCTAGCCCGGTGCCCCGCGCCCTGTGCGCACCGGCCCTCACCGTCCCGCGCTGCCGGGGCTGGCGTGCCAGAGCCGGCGCGGGGCCGCCGCGGCGCCGGCCGGGGCGATGTCGGCGTAGGTGGACAGCTCGTAGCCGCTGGCGTAGCGGATGCGCCGCCCGCCCACGCCGCTGAGCCGGGCGCGCGCGGGGTCCTCGGCCAGGCGGCGGCGCAGCGCCCGCCGCGCGTCGGGGCCGGCCTCGTGGTAGGTCCGCGCCAGCTCCTCCAGGTCCCAGGCGTGGGTGGCGTTGACCGTGGCCATCCCCGACCCCACCCGCCGCACCCGGCCGCGCACCGCCAGCAGCCAGGAGCCGAACACGGTGGCCGCGCAGCGCTCCTGCACCGACTCGAAGAACGTCAGGTCCACCAGGCCGGTGGCGTCGTCCAGGGTGGCGAAGATGATGCGCTGGCCCGAGCGCACCGCCGGGGTCTGGGTGGCCACCTTCACCCCCACCACCAGCACCTCGGCGCCGGCGGGGACCCGCGCCAGGTCGCGGGCGCGCACGGCGCCGCACCCGGCCTCCAGCTCCGCGGTCAGCTCGGCGTAGCAGTCCAGCAGGTGCCGGGAGGCGTCGTAGCCCAGCACCTCCAGTTCGGCCTGCACCTCCTCGGCGGGCGTCATCGCCGGCAGCCCCTCCTCCGGCGGGGCCTCCACCGCCTCCAGGGCCATGGGCAGCTGGCCCCCGCCCAGAGCCCGGCGCCCGGCCCGCTCCAGGGCGCCCGCCCGCAGCAGCAGGTCGCGCCGCGTGGGCGCGCCGGGGTCGGTGCCGATGCCGTAGAGGGAGTCGAAGGCGCCCACCTGGACCAGGCGGTCCAGCACGTCGCGGGAGGGCCGGGCGCGGCGGGCGGCGTCGCTGAGGGAGGTGTAGGGCCGCCCGGCCACCAGCGCCTCGACCTCGGCCTCGGTGATGCCCTTGACGTCGGCCAGTCCGGCGCGGATGCCCAGCCGGCCGTTGCCGGCGGGCTCCACCCGCCATCCGGCGTCGGAGCGGTTGACGTCCACGCCCAGCACCGGCACGCCGAAGCGGCGGGCGTCGTCGATGACGGCGCGGCGCGGGTACATGCCGGGGTCGTGGGTGAGGACCCCGGCGTAGAAGGCGGCGGGGTGGTGGCGCTTGAGCCAGGCCGACTGGTAGGTGGGCAGTGCGAAGGCCGCGGCGTGGGCCTTGCAGAACCCGAACGCGCCGAAGGAGGCCAGCACCTGCCAGACCCGCTCCACCACCGCGGGGTCGTGGCCGCAGTCGGCGGCCATGGCGGTGAAGCGCCGGCGCACCTCCTCGCGGCCCTCCTCGGTGCCCAGTTGCCGGCGCATCGCCTCGGCCTGGTCCAGCCCGCAGCCGGTCATGGCGTGCAGCACCCCGATGACCTGCTCGTGGAAGATCACCACCCCGCCGGTCTCGGCCAGGACGCCCTCCAGCACGGGGCTGGGCAGGTCGAGGGCGCGGTCGCGGCCGCGCGCGGCGATGAAGGGGGTGATCATGTCGCTGTTGACCGGGCCGGGGCGGAACAGGGAGATGTCGGCGATGAGGTCGCCCATGTGGGCCGGGCGCAGCCGCGAGACCAGTTCGCGCTGGCCGGGCGACTCGATCTGGAAGCAGCCCAGGGTGCCCGAGGAGCGGATCATGGCGTAGGTGGCGGGGTCGTCGGGGGGCAGCGCGTCCAGGTCCACGCGCGTGTCCTCCACCCGCTCGATCTCGGCCAGGGCGTGGGTCATGGCCGACTGCATGCGCACCCCGATGACGTCGAGCTTGATCAGGCCCATCTCCTCGACGTCGTCCTTGTCGTACTGGACCATGTCGTAGCCCACGCGGCTGGGCTCCAGGGGGGCGCGGTCGCGCAGGGAGGAGTCCGACACCACGATCCCGCAGGGGTGCATGGCGATGTGGCGGGGCAGCCCGTCCAGCCGCTCGGCCAGCCGGAACAGCGTCTCCACCTGGGCGCCGCCCAGCCCCACCGAGCGCAGTTCGGGCAGGTCGGCGCATGCGGTGCGGATCTGGCGGGCGCGGATGTGGGGGAACGCCTTGGCCAGCACGTCGATCTCGTGGGGCGGCACGCCCATGACCGTGCCGGCGTCGCGGATGGCGCTGCGGGCGCGGTAGGTCTCCATCATCGACACGCACGCGGCGTCGGGGTAGGCGCCCATGACGACCCCGTAGGCCTCCAGCCGGCGGGCCGACTCCACGTCCAGGTCGATGTCGGGCAGGCCGGTGCGGCTGTGGGTGAGGAACCGCTCCATGAGCAGCCCGTGGGCCAGGGGGTCCACCGCCGAGATGCCGATGAGGTGGTTGACCAGGCTGCCGGCGCCCGAGCCGCGGATGGAGCAGCGGATGCCGGCGGCGCGGATGCGGCGGGCGATGTCGGCGACGGTGAGGAAGTAGGCGGAGAACCCCTTGCGCTCGATGATGTCCAGTTCGTGGGCAAGCCGGTCGCGGGCGCGGGTGTCGCGCGCCTTGCCCAGCCGGTCCATGCCCTCCCGGCAGGCCAGCCACAGCCGGTCGCGGGCGCCGGGGACCTCGGGCAGGTGGTGGCGGTCCATGCCCAGGTCGGCGCCCGGGTCCAGGGCGCAGGAGGCGGCCAGGGCGCGGGTGTGGGCCAGCAGCCGGCGGGCGGCGGCGGGGTCGGGGCCGCAGATCCGCTCGGCCACGGCGGCCATCTCGGCGGTGCCCTTGAGGTGGGCCTCGCCGGTGTCGGGGACCTCGGGCGGGGCGCCGCCGGGCAGCCAGCGGCGGGCCTCGTCCAGCACGCGGGCGACCTCGGCCTCGCCGGGGCGGGCGTAGCGCACCGCGTTGCCCAGCACGGCCAGGGTGCGGGTGTCGGCGGCCAGGCGCAGCAGGGCGGCGGCGCGGCGGTGCTGGCCGGGGCCGTAGTGGTCGACCAGTTCGACGGCGGTCTCGGCGACCTCGCGCCAGCGCTCCAGGCGGCGGCGCGCGCCCTCCAGGTGGCCCTGGGCGGCGGCCCGGGCGACGTCGGATTCGGGCCCCAGCAGCACCACCAGCCCTTCGGCGTGGGCGGCCAGGGCGGTGCGGGACAGGGCGGGCACCCCTCGCGCGCCCTCGGCGTGGGCGGCGCTGACCAGGCGGCACAGCGAGGCCCAGCCGCGGGCGCCGCGGGCCAGCAGGGTGACGCGGCCCCCCTCGGGGGCGGCCACGGCCAGGCTGGCGCCCAGCAGGGGGCGGATCCCGGCGGCCTGGCAGGCCCGCACGTGCTTGACGGCGCCGTAGACGCCGTCGCGGTCGGTGAGCGCGAGCATGTCCATGCCCAGTTCGGCCGCGCGCTCCACCAGGGCGGCGGGCGGGGTGGCGCCGTGGCGCATGGACGCCGAGGAGACCACGTCCAGGTGGACGAAGGGGTCGGCGGGCGGGGTCATCGCGCGCGGCCCCCCGCCGGCGCGGCGGCGCCGGGCGCGGTGCGCGCGGGTCTGGCGGTGAGCGGTACGGCCATGGCTTCCCCCCGAATGCCGCGGCCGGAGGGGCGCGGAGGCACCCTCGGGGAAGACAGGCCGAAATCGAACCTTTGTACGAAGAATAGCGCACCCATGATCGCCGACAAAACCGTGACCTGGTAAAAGACCGTCCCGGGTTTCGGTCACGGCGGCCTGGGGCCGGAAACCCCGGCGGTTTCGGACCTGGCGGCCCGCGCGCCCGGCGGCCCGCGCCCGGTTCCCCTGGGGCGCGATACCGTAGCGAGCATGGGCAACCCAGGGGAGCGGCCGTCCACCTCGGTCGAGGACTACGTCAAGGTCATCTACGACCTGCAGGAGCGCGGTTCGGGCCGGGTGACCATCTCCGCCATGGCCGAGCGGCTGGCGGTGTCCAACTCCTCGGTCTCGGGCATGCTGCGCAAACTGAGCGAGCTGGGGCTGGTGGAGCACCGCCGCTACGGCGACGTCCGCCTCACCGAGACCGGCGACAAGGCGGCCCTGGCCGTGCTGCGCCGCCACCGGCTGCTGGAGACCTACCTGGTGGAGGCCCTGGGCTACTCCTGGGACGAGGTCCACGACGAGGCCGAGATCCTGGAGCACGTGGTCTCCGACCGCTTCGTCGACCGCATCGCCGCCCACCTGGGCGACCCCCTGGTCGACCCGCACGGCGACCCCATCCCCACCCGCGACGGCCGCGTGGTCGAGCGCGAGACCCGGCTGCTGTCGGCGGCCGAGCCCGGCACCGTGGGCGTCATCGTGCGCGTCAACGACTCCGACCCCGACCTGCTGCGCTACCTGTCCGAGGAGCGCATCGGGATCGGCATGCGCGTGGAGCTGGTGGGCCGCCAGCCCTTCGGCGGTTCGCTGATGGTGCGCGTGGGCGCCCCCGGCGACCAGCGCGACCAGGCACTGGGCCTGCAGGCGGCCGAGGCCCTGTGGATCGCGCCGGCGCCCGAGCAGCACCCGCCCCGCGCCCCCCGCTCCGGCGGCTGAGCGTCCGGCGCCCCGCCGCCGCCCTCACCGGCAGCCGCGCGAATGGCCCGGTGGTGCGCCGGGTAGTCGTCCCCGCGCACGCCCGGCGGCGCCGAGCCGCGCCGACCGCGCCCACACCGCTCGGCGGCGCCGGGGCCACGCGGTGGAAAGGAGCGATGCCATGGCCGTGCTGCACGACGTCGAGGGACTCCGGCAGATCCTGTCCGGGCTCGACTTCCCCGTGGGCAAGGACCGGATCGTGGAGTACGCCCAGGACCAGGGCGCCGACCGGTCCCTGCTCAGCGCCCTGCAGGCGATGCCGCAGGCCGACTACAACGAGCCCAACGAGGTGCTGCGCGCGGTGCCCCAGGGCGAGCTGGGCGGGCAGCGCCGCTCGGAGACCGAGCGCTACCAGCAGCGCCACCCGCCGCAGGGCATGGCGGCCTCGTCCCGCGAGACCGGCCCGGTCAACCCCATCGAGGAGGAGCTGGGCGAGAACCGCAAGTCCTGACGGACCCGGCAACACCGCCCGCGCGCCCTGCCGGGCGGCCCCTCTAGGGCTCCACCGACTGCCGGTGGCGGAACACGTTGAAGGGGTCCCACGTCCGCTTCACCTGCCGCAGCCGGGGGTAGTGCTCCTTGTAGTACAGCGCGGACCAGGGGACCTCCGATCGGTTCCACTCGGGGTCGCTCAGGTCGGCGTCGGGGTAGCTGATGTAGCAGCCGTCGGTGGTGGCGTCGGGCACCGGCACCCCCGGGCGGCCCTCGGCGTCGCCGTAGACCGCCCGGTACAGCTCGCGGATCCACTTCAGGCGCGGCGCGGGGTCGCCGCCGCTGGGCCAGTAGACCTGGTACTGCAGCTTCACGACGGAGTCGCGCTGGGCCACGGCGGTGTCGGCGGCGTCGCGCCGGTTGATCGCCCCGCCGTAGGAGTCGATCTGCACGGTGGCGTCGCGCACCGCCTCGGGCGGGTTGGTCAGCGCCTCCCAGACCGCCCGGACGTGGTGCTCGGGCAGCGGCGTGCGCATGTAGGCCGACTTGTACTTGCCCGCCTGGTCGTTGGCGAGCAGCGGCACGGCGGTCAACTCGGAGATGTCGACGTGCACGGGGTCCTTGGAGCCGGTGAGCACGGGGTGCTCGCCGTGGGCCTGGGAGCGGTGGTCCAGGTCCGCTCCCACCCCGTGGTCCAGGGCGCGCACGAACTCCGTCAGCCGCTGGCGCGCCTCGGGCAGGGTGGCGTCGATCTGGGCGATCAGGCCGATCTGGTCGGAGGTGCGCGGGGTCAGCAGCAGGATCCCGAAGAGCGGGCCGTAGCGGTCGTCGTCCTGGTGGTCGCGGAAGAACCCGCCGAAGTTGTCGACGAGCCGCTTGAACGACGCGTAGTCCATGTCGGCCCACTTCCAGCCGGCCTCCACCCGCAGCGCGCCCGAGGGCGCCTGGGGCAGGTCCTTGAACCAGAAGCGGGTGACCATGCCGAAGTTGCCGCCCCCGCCGCCGGTGTGGGCCCACCACAGCTCGCGCAGTTCGCCGGTGTCCTGGCAGGAGGCGGTGACCAGGTCCACCTCCAGGCGCCCGGCGGGCGAGCGCCGCCGGACCACGGCCACCTCCACCGCGTCGAGGTAGTCGACGGTCAGGCCGTGCTGGCGGGAGAACAGGCCGAACCCGCCGCCGGTGATGTGCCCGCCGACGCCCACCGTGGGACAGGAGCCGCCCGGCATGAGCAGGCCGAGCTTCTTGGTCAGCTTCTCGCCGATGTCCCAGTTGCTGGCCCCGGCCTCCACGCACACCGCCTGGCGGTGCGCGTCCCAGTAGATCCCGTTCATCAGGCTGACGTCGATGATGACCCGGACGTCGGGGGAGGAGACGAAGTCCTCGTAGCAGTGGCCGCCCGAGCGCACGGTGATGCGGGAGCGCCGGTTGCCGCCCGTGGCGGTGTCGGCCTCGTTGACGGCGATCTCCAGCGCCCGCACCGCCTCCTGGGGTGTGGCCACGAGCCGGATGTAGGCGGGGTCGGCCGTCCAGCGGGGGTTGTAGCCGCGCCGGAGCGTGGGATAGCGCCAGTCATAGGGGCCGATCCGCAGACCGGCGCCGTCGTTGTCCACCACTGCACCGCCCTTTCGCCGTGGAACGCGCGGCGGGCGCCCCCTCCGGCACCCGCCCGCGGGCCGTGTACCCCTGGGGTGTTAATGCGAAAGGCAACCGCCGGGCCGCACCGGGTTAAGGACCCCGCAGGCCGCTCAGCGCGTGCGGCGGGCGGCCACCGCGCAGTCGCCGCAGTAGCCGCCGCCGGGCAGCCGGTAGTACAGGCAGCAGGTGGTGCGGGTGAACGCCGCCTGGGCGGGGCCGGTGCCGGTGAAGGAGCCCAGGCCGGCCAGCGGCGGGCGGGCCAGCAGGGCGCGGCCCAGCGCGAACGCGTCGGCGGCCAGGGGCGGGCGGGCGCGGGCCAGGGCCAGCACGGTCCCGGCCAGCGACGAGGCGGCGTTGCCGTAGAGCAGCCGGGGCGCCAGGCGCACCTGGGCGCGCAGCGCGTCGGCGGCCGGGGCCAGCGCGCCGGCCACCACGTGGCGGGCCACCGCCTCGGCGGCGGCCCGCGGGGTGCGCTCCGCCACCGGAACGGGTCGGGCCCCGGCCGCCAGGGCCAGGGCGAGCCCGGCGGGACGGGCCGGCCGCCAGCGCAGCGCCTCGGGCGGGGCCAGCAGGCCGTGGGACAGCGCGGTGGCCGCGGCGGGGGACAGCAGCCGCGAGGCCAGGCTCTGGAACAGCAGGGAGGCCGCGACGCGGACCTCGACGACCGCGACCGGGCGGCCCGCCGCGAGCCGGGCGCGCACGGCGGCGACCTCGGCGGCCAGCAGGCCCGGACGCCGCCACAGGTCGGGCAGCGGGGCCCAGCCGCCGGCGGCGGGGGCCTCGGGCACCGCGAAGAAGGGGTTGACGCCGCCCGCGTCGTCCAGGGCCCGGCGCAGGTCGGCGTGGGTCATTCAGGTCCTTTTGGTGAACACCGAGTCCGAGGCGGGGGAGGGCGCGGGGCGGCGGTGCGGGGCGCGGTCCGCGGCGCCGTCGCGCGGCGAGAGCATCAGTATCAGCGAGACGATCATCAGCAGCAAGCCCAGCCCCACGAACATCGGCAGGAAGAAGTCCATCATGGTCGCGCCGGCGGGCGGCTCCGCGAAGGGGTCCTCGGGCAGGTGGTGCACGCTGGTGCCCAGCATGGCGGTGTAGTGCATCGCCGAGACCGCGGCGGCCATGACCAGCGCGGCGCCGGCCAGCGCCCAGGTGCCCTCCAGGCGGATGGCGAACAGCAGCGCCACGGTGGAGGCCGCCACGGCGATGGCGGCCGAGGCCGCGACGTGCAGGGGGTCGTAGGCGGTCTCGGCGTGCATCTGGACGGCGGCCATGCCCATGTAGTGCATGGCCACCACGCCGCCGCCCATCACGGCCCCGCCGCTGAGCACGCTGGTCCAGCCGGGGCGCACCACGGTCAGCAGCAGGCCCACGGCCACCACGGCGATGGCGACGACGCCGCTGAGCACGGTGAGCACGACGTTGTAGCGCAGGGCGGTGGCGTGGACGGAGAACCCCATCATGGCGATGAAGTGCATGGCCCAGATGGCGGCGGCGCCCAGGCAGACCGCGCCCAGCAGCACCCAGGCCAGGCGGGAGCCGCCGGCGGCGCGGCGGGCGCGGGCGGCGGCCTGCAGGCCCACCAGCGAGCCGACGAAGGAGACGGCGTAGGCGATCGCGGGGGTGGTCCACCCGTAGGCGAAGTGTTCGATCATGGTCCGTTGTCCTGAATGTCGGTGTTTTCGCTGGTATGGCGTATTTGTTAATTGTGAATTCCGAGTAAACGCAACCCTACGGATGTGTCCTTTTGCGGCAAGGGGGGTGAACTGGCCGTTTGCGGTCAACGCACAGGTAAACCGGCTGCCCCTCCGGCGGCCGGGCGAAATCCGCCCCGGGCCGCAAGGCCGGCTCCCGGCGCCGCACGCCGCCGAAAGCCGGCGCGTCCGCTCCGCAGTCCGCAGTCCGCACTCGGCCGCCGGCGCGGAGCCGCGCGCGCCCGCCCGTGCGCGCCGGGGCGCGGGCGCCGTTGCCGGACGGCGCGCCGCCAATGGCGCGGCGGAAAACGCGGCCGGCGCGCGGCCGTGCTCGCCCGCGTAAACACAAATGCACGTGAATCCCGCCGCCTACGGCGAAATGACATTTCCCGCGCGTTCGGTTGCGTGCTGAAACGCGTGCAAAACCGCAGGTCGCCGCTGCGGGCCGCGCGGGCCGGAGCGGTGGTGACAATTCGGACCCCGGCCGCGGCGCTATGCGCGCCCCCGAAGTGGCATAGTGCTCTGCAAGCTCTTCGGCGAGCGGCCGACAGCCCCCGGCGGCGGACCGCCTCGCTCCCCGCTTCCGCGCGCGCTGGTTTCGGCGTGTCCGAGAAAACGTTGGAAGACCCGAATGGAGCCCCGATGGAACCTGGACCCCGAGTGACCCCCAGCGGCCCGGCCCCCGCCGCTGCGGCGCCCGCGCCACGCGCGGGCGGAGGGCCCCGGGGAGCCGCCCGCCGCGCCCACGGCGCCCGCCGCACCGCGCGGCCCTAGCGCATGGCGGGCGACGTCTGGGGCGGATCGCCCACGGTGGTCTGCCAGATCCTCGACCAGGTCTACCCCCTGCCGCGCTACAGCGCCCAGCAGCGGCTGCGGGCCATGGTCTTCATCGTCCTGGGCACCTCCTCGGTCGAGGAGCACCAGGTGCGCCCGGCCGCGGCTCGCCTGGGGGTGCCCGACGACGTGGTGGCGGCGCTGGTCCGCGACGACGCCGGCGCGCTCGACGCCGCGCTGGCGCGCGCCGGCCACGGCTGGGACCTGCTGGCCGCGCTGCTGCTCTACAGCGGCGGCCTGCACGCCGAGTTCGCCACCGGGCGCGCCGGGGCCCCCGGGCGCGACGACCCCGCCGCCGCGGGCCGCCCGCGTCCGCCCCGCCCCGCCGCCGAGGACCCCCGCCGGCGCGGCCGCCGGGCCCGCCGCGAGCGCCCGCGCGAGGTCCGCGAGGCCACCGCCCCGCCCGAGGGCGAGGAGTGGGAGGAGTTGGACGGCGTGGGCGCCTTCCCCGCCGCCGACCCCCGCACCGTGCGCACCCGCGAGGAGCTGATCGAGGCGCTGCGGCTGCTGCGGGTTTCGGCTGGCCGGCCCTCCTACCGCGAGATGGAGCGCCTCAGCGGGCGCCTGCCCGGTGGCGCCGACCCCCTCAAGCACCGCTCGCGCTCGCACAGCACCCTGCGCAACCTGCTGCTGGGCGAGGCCGAGCCGACCCCGGTCAACGTGCTGGCGTTCGTGCGCGGCTGCGGCACCAGCGCGCCCGCGCGGCTGCGCGCCTGGGAGGACGCGTGCGCGCGGGTGGCACGCGCGGGCGCGTCGGCCGCGTCCCCGCGCCGCTCGCGCTCCGACACCGGCGGCCACCCCTCCCTGCGCTGAAGCGCCGCGCCCCCGCCCGGCCCGGCGGCGCGCGGGCGGGCCCGCGGGAAGGAGGCGGGTGGTAAGGCGGGGGCGGGGGTGGCGCCGTGGCCTTCGGGTGGTTAGGGTAGCCTTGCCTTGCCGTCGAAGCGGCGGTTGTCATTCCTGATCAGAAGAGGTACACCCACCCATGCGCTCGCCCCTCCGGGCCCCGGCCCTGACCTCGCGCCTCGCCCTGGCGGCCGCCGCGGCGCTCGCCGCCGCCGGCTGCGGCGCCCCCGCCGACACCGAGGACGGCGCCTCCGGCGGCGACTGGACCCCGGTCACCATCGAGCACGCCTACGGATCCACCGAGATCACGGAGAAGCCCGAGCGCATCGTCACCGTGGGCTGGTCCGACGAGGCCACCCTGCTGGAGCTGGGCATCGTCCCGGTGGGCATGACCGCCTCCACCTACGCCGGCGACAAGGACGGCTACCTCCCCTGGGACCTGGAGAAGCTGGAGGAGTTGGACGCCGACAAGCCCGAGCTGATCAACACCGACGACGGCATCTCCGCCGAGCAGGTCGCCAACCTGCGCCCCGACCTCGTCCTGGGCGTGCAGTCGGGCATGGAGGAGTCGGAGTACGAGCAGCTCTCCCAGGTCGCCCCCACCGTCCCCTACCTCGACCAGCCCTGGATGACCGACTGGCAGGACCAGACCCTGGCCATCGGCCGGGCCGTGGGCATGGAGCAGGAGGCCCAGGACCTCGCCGAGGAGACCGCCGCCCGGGTCGAGGACGCGGCCGAGGCCCACCCCGAGTTCGCCGGCACCACCTTCGCGGTGGGCTCGGTGGTGCCCGACACCAACGAGTTCGGCTTCTACGTCGAGCAGGACGCCCGCTCGGTCCTCATGGAGCGGCTCGGCTTCGCGCCCGCGGGCTTCCTCGACGACATCACCGTCCCCGACGGCCAGTTCTACGGCACCCTCAGCATGGAGAAGGCCGAGGACATCGACGCTGACGTGCTGGTCATGTGGTACAACACGCCCGAGGAGCGCGAGAGGCTGGAGGAGAACCCGGTCTTCCAGCAGATCGACGCCGTGCGCAACGGCGGCTACGTCGCCTACGACGACCCCGCCACCGCCATGGCCATCTCCACCCCCAACCCGCTGACCCTGCCCTGGGTCCTGGAGGACTACACCGGCGACCTCGCCGCCGCGGTCGAGGGCGAGGCCGAGTAGCCCCGGACCCCGGTCCCGCCCGCGCCGCCCGAGCGGCGCGCCCGCACCACCCCGGCGCCCCCGCGCCCGGGCCGCCCGCGAGGCGGCGCCGGGCGCGGGGGCGCCGTGTCGCGGGGGCGGGGACGCGCACCGGGAGCAACCGCACCTGTCCGCCATGTATGGATCGGCGCGCCTATGGTAGTAGTTAGGCGTGCCGAACTTGAGAGATCGCCGCGCTTCAACTCGGTACGCCACCGCGCTGGCCGCGGCCGCCGCCCTTCTGGCGGCGGGCGCCTGCGCCGGCCCCGACGGCGTCCACGACGACGGCCGCCCCGCCGTCCTGACCACCTTCACCGTCCTGGCCGACATGACCCGCAACGTCGCCGGCGGGCACATCCGCGTGGAGTCCGTTACCCGCCCCGGCGCCGAAATCCACACCTACGAACCCACCCCCAGCGACCTCGTCCGCGGCGCCGGCGCCGACCTGCTGCTGGACAACGGCCTGGGCCTGGAGGGCTGGCTGGCGCAGTTCAGCGAACGCGTCGAGGCGCCCACCGCCACCCTGAGCGAGGGCGTCGAGACCATCCCCATCGCCGCGGGCGCCCACCGGGGCGCGCCCAACCCCCACGCCTGGATGTCGCCGGACAACGCCCTGGTCTACGTCGACAACATCGCCGCCGCCCTCAGCGACCTCGACCCCGCCCACGCCCGCGACTACGCCGCCAACGCCGCCGACTACAAGGAGCGGATCCGCGCCATCGGCGAGGACCTGCGCGCCGACCTGGAACAGGTGCCCCCCGACCGCCGCGCCCTGGTCACCTGCGAGGGCGCCTTCTCCTACCTGGCGCGCGACGCCGGCCTGGCCGAGCGCTACCTGTGGCCGGTCAACGCCGACAACGAGGGCACCCCCCAGCAGGTCGCCGCCGCGGTGGAGTTCGTCTCCGCCCGCGACGTCCCCACCGTCTTCTGCGAGTCCACCGTCAACGACGGCGCCCAGCGCCGGGTCGCCGCCGAGACCGGCGCGCGGCTGGGCCGCCCCCTCTACGTCGACTCCCTGTCGGGGCCCGACGGCCCCGTGCCCACCTACCTGGACCTGCTGCGCCACGACACCGAGGCCATCGCCGACGGCCTCACCCGAGAGGAGACCCTGTGAGCAGCGTCCCCGGACCGCAGACCGCACCCCCGCCGCCGGCCGTGGAGGTGGAGGGCGCCACCGTGCGCTACGGCGACGTCCTGGCCCTCGACGACGTCCGCCTGCGCCTCACCCAGGGCCGGCTGTGCGCCCTGCTGGGCACCAACGGCTCGGGCAAGTCCACCCTGCTGCGCACCGTCCTGGGCCTTGCCCCCGCCGCGCGCGGCACCGTGCGCGTGCTGGGCCGCACCCCCGCCGCCGCCCGCCGCGCGGGCCTGCTGGGCTATGTGCCCCAGTCCGAGCAGGTCGACTGGGCGTTCCCGGTGCGCGTGGTCGACGTGGTCATGATGGGCCGCTACGGCCGCATGGGGCCGCTGCGCCGCCCGCGCCGCGCCGACCGCGAGGCCGTCGAGGCCGCCCTGGAGCGCACCGGGCTCACCGGCCTGGCCCACCGCCAGATCGGCGCGCTCTCCGGCGGCCAGCGCAAGCGCGCGTTCGTGGCGCGCGGGATCGCCCAGGGCGCCCAGGTGTTCCTCCTCGACGAGCCCTTCGCCGGGGTGGACCGGCCCTCCGAGGCCACCATCATCGAGGTCCTGTCCGCCATGCGCGACGAGGGCCACACCCTGCTCGTCTCCACCCACGACCTGGCCGGGGTGCCCCGGTGGTGCGACGAGGCGGTGCTGCTGCAGCGCCGCGTGGTCGCCCACGGCACCCCCGAGGAGGTGCTGACGCCCGAACGGCTGATGTCGGCCTTCGGCGCCGGCCCCGCGCCCGCCGCCGAGGAGGGCCGCGCCGCGTGAACCGCCGCACCCCCGCCCCCCGCACCGTCGGCGCCCGCGCCGGCACGCCCGCCGCCGAACCGCCTCCCGACTCCGCCACCGCGGGGCCGGCCGCAGCCCTGGGGAGCACGCCGTGTCCGGTCTGATCGAGTGGGTCACCGTGCCTCTCCAGTTCGACTTCATGGTGCGCGCGCTGCTGGTCAGCGCCGTGGCCGGCGGCGTGTGCGCGCTGCTGTCGTGCTGGATGACGCTGACCGGCTGGTCGCTGCTGGGCGACGCCGTCTCCCACGCCGTCCTGCCCGGCGTGGTGCTGTCCTACCTGCTGGGACTCCCCTTCGCCCTGGGCGCGCTGGTCTTCGGCGCCGGGTCGGTGGCCCTCATCGGCGTGGTCAACCGCACCTCCCGGGTCAAGGAGGACGCCGCCATCGGCATCGTGTTCACCGCGATGTTCGCCGTGGGGGTCGTGCTCATCTCCCGCGTCCCCTCCGAGACCGACCTCATGCACATCCTCTTCGGCAACGTGCTGGGGGTCTCCGACGGCGAGATCGCCCAGGTGCTGGTGATGGCGGCGCTGACCACGGCCGTGGTGCTGCTCAAGCACCGCGACCTCACCCTCTACGCCTTCGACCCCGTCCACGCCCACGCCATCGGGCTCAGCCCGCGCCGCCTGGAGGCGCTGCTGCTGGGCCTGCTGTCGGTCACCGTGGTGATCGCCCTGCAGGCCGTGGGCATCATCCTGGTGGTGGCCATGCTGGTCATCCCCGGCTCCACCGCCTACCTGCTCACCGACCGCTTCGAGCGGATGCTGGCCATCGCCGCGGCGGTCTCGGTGGGCGCCTCGGTGGTGGGCACCTATGTCAGCTTCTACGCCGACATCGCCACCGGCGGGGCCGTGGTGGTCGCCCAGGCGGTGGTGTTCGCGCTGGCCTACCTGTTCGCGCCGCGCCACGGCGTGCTGGTGCGCCGGCGCGCGGCCGGGCGCGCCGCCGCGCGCTGACCCCGCCGCCGCGGGGACGACCTGGCCACCAGGGCGGTCTGCGCGGCGGCGCGGGCCGCCCCGCGGCTTCCCACCCGCCCCACCCGGCCCACCCGCCCCGCACCCGGCCTGACCTGGACCTCACCGCGCGCCCGGCGCCGCCGTGAGGTCTCCGTTTCCCGGGTGTTACCGAAAGATACGCACCGGCAACCCCGGCTACCTAACGTCGTTGGCGTTTCCATGAGTCGCCCTCGATCGAGGAAGGCCGGGTCGTGACCTCACCGCACACGCCGACACCGCACCGCGCCCGCGGACGCTGGATCGCCGACTGGGACCCCGAGGACACCGGCTTCTGGGCCGCCTCCGGGCGCAGGATCGCCAACCGCAACCTGTGGGCGTCGATCCTCGCCGAGCACCTGGGCTTCTCCATCTGGAGCATCTGGTCGGTGCTCACCCTGTTCATGACGCCCGAGACCGGGTTCGACTACACCCCCGAGCAGAAGTTCCTGCTGGTCTCGGTGGTCACCCTGGTCGGCGCCGTCCTGCGGGTGCCCTACACCCTGGCCGTGCCCAAGTTCGGCGGCCGCAACTGGACCCTGGTGTCGGCCTCGGCCCTGCTGGTGCCCACGGTGATCGCCGTCGTGCTCATCCAGCGCCCCGACACCCCCTACTGGCTGTTCCTGGTGCTGGCCGCCACCGCCGGACTGGGCGGCGGCAACTTCTCCTCCTCCATGTCCAACATCAACGCGTTCTTCCCCGAGCGCCACAAGGGCTGGGCGCTGGGCCTCAACGCCGGCGGCGGCAACATCGGCGTGGCCGTCGTCCAACTGGCCGGCCTGGGGGTCATCGCCGCCTTCGGCGTGGGCCAGGGCTACCTGCTGGCCGCCCTGTATGTGCCGCTGCTGCTGCTGGCCTCGGTGATCGCCTGGACCCGCATGGACAACCTGGTGGGGGCGCGCGCCGACGTCGGCGCGCAGGTGGCCGCCGCGCGCGACCGCCACTTCTGGATCATGTCGTTCCTCTACATCGGCACCTTCGGGTCCTTCATCGGGTTCTCCTTCGCCTACGGCCTGCTGCTGCAGAACCAGTTCGGCCGCACCCCGCTGGAGGCCGCCGCCCTCACCTTCCTGGGCCCGCTGCTGGGCTCGCTGATCCGCCCGGTGGGCGGCCGCCTGGCCGACCGGTTCGGCGGGGCGCGGGTGACGCTGTGGAACTTCGCCGCCATGGCCGGCGGTATCGCCGTGATCGTGCTCGCCAGCTTCCAGCAGTCGCTGTGGCTGTTCACGGTCGCCTTCGCGGTGCTGTTCGTGCTCGCCGGGATCGGCAACGGCTCCACCTACAAGATGATCCCGGCCATCTACGCCGCCGAGGCCCAGAACCGCATCGCCGCCGGCGCGCCGCGCGAGGAGGTGCTGGCCCACACCAAGCGCGTGGCCGGCGCCGTGCTGGGCCTGGTGGGCGCCGTGGGCGCGCTGGGCGGGGTCGCCATCAACCTGGTGTTCCGCCAGTCCTTCCTCAGCTTCGGCGGCGCCACCCCCGCCTACATCGCCTTCGGGGTATTCTACCTGGTCTGCATGGCGGTGACCTACCGGGTCTACCTGCGCGCCCCGGCCGCCCCCGCCCGCCGGCCCGCCGCGGCCTCGGCCGGCGCCGACGAACCGGTGGCGCCATGAGCCGCGCGACCCACTGCCCCTACTGCGCGCTGCAGTGCGCGATGTTCGTGGAGGCCGCGCCCGGCCAGGCGCCGGCCTCCCGGCCCGCGCCCTTCCCCACCAACCGCGGAGGGCTGTGCCGCAAGGGCTGGACCTCGGCGGAGCTGCTGGCCTCCCCGCAGCGCCTCACCGCGCCGCTGCTGCGCACCCGCCGCGGCGGCGACCTCGCCGAGGTCGACTGGGACACCGCGCTGGACCACGTCGCCGACCGGCTCGCCGCGCTGCGCGCGCGCCACGGCGCCGACGCGGTCGCGGTCTTCGGCAGCGGCGGGCTGACCAACGAGAAGAGCTACCTGCTGGGCAAGTTCGCCCGGGTGGCGCTGGGCACCTCCCAGATCGACTACAACGGCCGGTTCTGCATGTCCTCGGCCGCCGCCGCCGGCAACCGCGCCTTCGGCCTGGACCGGGGCCTGCCCTTCCCGCTGCCCGACCTGGCCGGGGCCGAGGTCGTGCTGCTGGCCGGCGCCAACCCCGCCGAGACCATGCCGCCGATGATGCGCCACCTGGCCGCCCCCCGCCTCATCGTGGTCGACCCCCGCCGCACCGCCACCGCCGAGCAGGCCCTCAAGAACGGCGGCATGCACCTGGCGCCGCGCCCGGGCACCGACCTCGCGCTGGCCCTGGGGCTGCTGCACGCCGTGCGCGCCCAGGGGCTGCTCGACACCGACTACATCGCCGCGCGCACCACCGGCTTCGAGGACGCCTGGCGGCACGCCGCCGCCTGGTGGCCCGAGCAGACCGAGCAGGTCACCGGGGTGCCCGCCGAGCACATCCGCGCCGCCGCCCGCATGCTGGCCGCCGCCTCGGGCGCCTACGTCCTCACCGGGCGCGGCACCGAGCAGCACGCCAAGGGCACCGACACCGTCTCGGCGTGGATCAACCTGGCCCTGGCACTGGGCCTGCCCGGCCGCGTGGGCTCCGGCTACGGCTGCATCACCGGCCAGGGCAACGGCCAGGGCGGGCGCGAGCACGGCCAGAAGGCCGACCAGCTGCCCGGCTACCGCCGCATCGACGACCCCGCCGCCCGCGCCCACGTGGCCCGGGTGTGGGGGGTGGACCCCGGCAGCCTGCCCGGGCCCGGCCGCAGCGCCTTCGAACTGCTCGACGCGCTCGGGGGCCCCGGCGGGCCGCGCGCTCTGCTGGTGTTCGGGTCCAACCCGGCGGTCTCGGCGCCCGACTCCGAACGCGTCCGAAACCGCCTGGCCCGCCTGGACCTCCTGGTCACGGCCGACTTCGTGCTGTCCGAAACCGCGGCCATGGCCGACGTCGTCCTGCCCGTCGCCCAGTGGGCCGAGGAGGAGGGCACCATGACCAACCTGGAGGGCCGCCTGCTGCGCCGGCGCGCCCTGCTCACCCCGCCGCCCGGGGTGCGCACCGACCTGGAGGTCATCGGCGGCCTTGCCCGGCGGCTGGGCCAGCCCGCCGAACGGTTCCCCGCCGACCCCGGCGCGGTGCTGGCCGAACTGGGCGCGGCCTCGGCCGGCGGCGCCGCCGACTACTCCGGGGTCAGCGTGGAGCGCCTGGAGGCCGGCGAGGAGGTGTTCTGGCCGGTGCCCGACTCCGCCGCCACCACGCCGCGGCTGTTCCTGGACTCCTTCGCCCACCCCGACGGGCGCGCCCGATTCGCCGCCGTGGGCCACCGGCCGCCGGCCGAGGCCGTCGACCCCGAGTACCCGCTGCTGGCCACCACCGGGCGCGTCATGGGCCACTACCAGTCGGGCGCCCAAACCCGCCGCATCGGCGAACTGACCGCCGCCGAACCCGAGGCGTTCGTCGAGGTCCACCCCGACACCGGGGCGCGCAGCGGCCTGGCCGACGGCGCGCTGGCGCGGGTGGTCTCGCGCCGGGGCGCCACCCTGGCCCGGGTGCGCCTCACCGACCGCGCCCGCACCGACACCGTGTTCCTGCCCTTCCACTTCGCCGGCCCCCAGGCCGCCAACAACCTGACCAATGCGGCCCTGGACCCCACCAGCCGCATGCCCGAGTTCAAGGTCAGCGCCGTGCGGCTGGAGCCGGCCGGACCCCAGGACGCCGTCGGCGCCGCCCTGGCCCGCGCCGCGCCGCCCCGCGGCTGAGACCACCGCGCCCCGCAGCGCGCCTCCGCGCGCCCGGGGACCCCGCGCACGCCCCCCAGCAGGTAACCCCACGAAGCAAGCGGCAACGAAGGGAGGCGGCGCGCGCACCGGGCCACACCGCAGCGGCCCGCACCGCGCGCCGACACGCCATGGTCACTGACACGGACACCGCGCGCCACGTCGTGGTGATCGGCAACGGCATGACCGGGGCCCGCTTCGCCGAGGAGGTCGCCCGCCGCGACCCCCGGGGCGAGCGCCTGCGGGTCAGCGTCGTGGGCGAGGAGACCGAGCCCGCCTACAACCGCGTCCTGCTGCCCGGCGTCCTGGCCGGGCGCTACGCCCCCGAGGACATCCGCCTGCCCGTGCCCGAGACCGGCGCGGTCAGCGTGCGCACCGGCGTGGCCGCGGTCACGCTCGACACCGAGCGGCGCCGCGTCCGCCTGGACGACGGCACCGCCCTGGACTACGACGAACTCGTCCTGGCCACCGGCGCCCGCGCCGCCTTCCCCCCGGTCCAGGGCCTGGCCTCGCCCGACGGCACGCCCGAGCCCGGCGTCACCGCGCTGCGCGACCTGGCCGACTGCCGCCGCCTGGCGGCGCTGGCCCGCCCCGGCGGCCCCGTCGTGGTGCTGGGCGGCGGCGTGCTGGGCCTGGAGGCCGCCCGCGCGCTGACCGAGCGCGGCATGCGCGTGTCGCTGGTGGAGTCGGCCCCCTGGATCATGCGCCGCCAGATCGACCAGCCCGCCGCCCAGATCCTGGCCCACCACTACACACGGCTGGGCGTGGCGGTGCACTCTTGGCGGGTGGCCGCGCGCTGGATCCCCGGCACCGGGCTGGAGTTGGACGACGGCCGGCTGCTGGCCGGCGACGCGCTCGTCGTCACCGCCGGGGTGCGCGCCAACACCGAACTCGCCGAGGCCGCCGGCATCGAGGTGGACCGCGGGGTGCTCGTCGACGACACGCTGGCCACCAGCGACCCCCGTGTGCACGCCATCGGCGACTGCGCCCAGCACCCCGGCGGCGGGGGCGGACTGGTGCAGCCGGGCTGGGAGCAGGCCGCGGTGCTGGCCGACCTGCTTACCGGCACCCGCCTGGACGCCCGCTACACCGGGGCCCGGCCCGTCACCCGGCTCAAGGCCGAGGGCATCGAGCTGACCTCCATGGGCGACCCCGAGGCCGACGACACCGCCGAGACCGTCACCATCGCCGACCCCCACGGCGGCCGCTACGCCAAGCTGTCGGTGCGCGACGACCGCGTGGTGGGCGCGGTGCTGCTGGGCCTGCCCGAGCCAGCCTCGGCCATCGCCCAGCTCTACGACGGGCGCGCCCCGGTCCCCGGCGACCGCCTCGCCCTGCTCATGGGCCGCGCCCAGCCGGAGGCGCCCGCCGACCAGCCCGGCCCCGCGCCGCTGGTGTGCCGCTGCAACGCGGTCAGCCGCGACGACATGGAGGCCGCCTGGCTCGACGGCGCGCGCACCCGCGACGCCATGGCCCGGGCCACCCGCGCCACCACCGGCTGCGGCGGCTGCACCCGCGACGTCGACGCCCTGCTCTCGGGCTGGAACGGGCGGGAGCCCATCCCCACCCCCTGACCCGGCGGCCGCCCGCAAGCCCCGCCCGCCCCGCCGCCGCGCCGCGCCCCCGGCCCCCTCGGCGGCGGGGCGGCGTGTTTACCGCCGCCCCGCTGGGTCATGGGACCGGGGTGACCATGCAGCGCGCAACCGGGACAGAACCCATGTATGCCGACATCACCCTGACCGTCGACGGACGCACGCACGAGCTGCGGGTGGACACCCGCACCACCCTCCTCGACGCGCTGCGGGAGAACCTGAGCGTCACCGCGCCCAAGAAGGGCTGCGACCACGGCCAGTGCGGCTCCTGCACCGTCCTGCTCAACGGCCGCCGCGTCGTGACCTGCCTGGTGCTGGCCGCGGCCGGCGACGGCGCCGAGGTGGTCACGGCCGCCGGCCTGGCCGAGGGCGGCGACCTGCACCCCATGCAGGAGGCGTTCATGGACCACGACGCCTTCCAGTGCGGCTACTGCACCCCCGGCCAGATCTGCTCGGCCGTGGGCATGCTGGACGAGGCCGCCGCCGGCTGGCCCAGCGCCGCCACCCCGCCGCGCGCCTCGGCCGAGGGCGCCGTGGCCGAACTGGACGACACCGAGATCCGCGAGCGCATGAGCGGCAACCTGTGCCGCTGCGGCGCCTACGCCGGCATCGTCGCGGCCATCGGCGACGCCGCCCGCCGCACCCACGCCGCGGCCGCCTCGGGCATACCCCGCCCGGCGCCCGAAGGGGGCCGGCGATGAACCCTTTCGCCTACCGGCGTGCCGAGGACGCCGCCGGAGCCGCCGCCATGGTCGCCGACAATCCGGGCGCGGCCTTCCTGGGCGGCGGCACCAACCTCGTGGACCACATGAAGCTGGGCGTGGCGGCCCCCGACGTGCTCGTCGACATCACCCACCTGCCCATGGACGAGGTGGAGGCGCTGCCCGAGGGCGGGGTGCGCATCGGCGCCAACGTCCGCAACAGCGACCTGGCCGCCCACCCGCTCATCCGCCGCCGCTACCCCGTGCTGTCCCAGGCGCTGCTCTCGGGCGCCTCGGGCCAGCTGCGCAACCTCGCCACCACCGCCGGCAACCTGCTCCAGCGCACCCGCTGCGTGTACTTCCAGGACACCAGCACACCCTGCAACAAGCGCGAGCCCGGCACCGGCTGCTCGGCGCTGGACGGCTACCAGCGCTACCACGCCATCCTGGGCGCCTCGCCCGACTGCGTGGCCACCCACCCCTCCGACATGGCGGTGGCGCTGACCGCCCTGGACGCCCAGGTGGTGGTGCAGGACGCCGCCGTGGAGCGGCGCGTGCCCATCGCCCGGCTGCACCGCCTGCCCGGCGAGGCGCCCGAGCACGACACCGTCCTCAACCACGGCGACCTCATCACCGCCGTGGAACTGCCCGACATGCCCATGGCCGTCCACGCCCGCTACCGCAAGGTGCGCGACCGCGCCTCCTTCGCCTTCGCGCTGGTGTCGGTGGCCGCGACCATGGCGCTGGGCGCCGACGGCGCCGTCTCCGACGTCCGCATCGCCCTGGGCGGGGTCGCGCACAAGCCGTGGCGGGCGCTGCGCGCCGAGGAGGCGCTGCGCGACGGCCCCGCCACCGAGGAGCGCTTCGCGGCGGCGGCCGAGGCCGAACTCGCCGAGGCCCGCCCCCTGCCCGGCAACACGTTCAAGGTCGCCCTGGCCCGCTCGGCCATCACCGCCACCCTGCGCCAGGTCCACGCCGAGGTGCTCGGCGGCGACGGCCACGGCGGGCCCGGCGGCCGCGGAGAGGAGCAGGGGTGAGCACCACCGGGGAACGGACCACCGCCCGCACCGGCGCGATCGGCGCCGACCCCCGCCGCGTCGACGGGCCCCGCAAGGTCGCCGGCGCCGCGCCCTACGCCTACGAGTACCAGGCCGCCGACGCCGCCTACCTGGCGCCCGTGCAGGCCACCGTCGCCCGCGGCCGGGTGGCCGCGGTGGACACCGCCGCCGCCGAGGCCGCGCCGGGCGTGCTGGCGGTGCTGTGGCACGGCAACGCGCCCCGGCTGCGCGAGGACGCCGAGCTGCCCGGGCTCCAGCAGCCCGGCGAGCTGCACGTGCTGCAGTCGCCCGAGGTCCACTACCGGGGCCAGCCGGTGGCCGCGGTCGTCGCCGAGACCTTCGAGGCCGCCCAGCACGCCGCCGCGCTGGTCACCGTCACCTACGAGCAGCTGCCCCACGACGCCGACTTCTCCGGCGACCGCACCGACCTGGTCGCCCCCGAGGAGGACCACCGCCAGGGCGACGTGGGCGCCGCCGAGGGGGAGGTCGTGGTCGACCAGACCTACACCACCCCCATGCAGCACAACAACCCCATGGAGCCGCACTCCACCATGGCCCGCTGGGACGGCCAGGCCATCACCCTGCACGAGTCCACCCAGGGCGCCCACATGGTCCGCGAGACCGTGGCAGAACTGCTGGGCCTGGAGCAGGGCCGGGTCCGCGTCGTGGCGCCCTACGTGGGCGGCGGGTTCGGCTCCAAGGGCCCGCTGCACGCCCCCACCGTGCTGGCGGTGCTGGGCGCCCGCGCCGTGCCGCACCGCTCGGTCAAGCTGGCCGCCACCCGGCGCCAGATGTTCAGCCTGGTGGGCTACCGCAGCCCCACCGTGCAGCGGGTGCGGCTGAGCGCCGACGCCCAGGGCCGCCTGACGGGCATCGACGTCACCGCCACGGTGCAGAGCGCGCGCCTGGGCGACTTCATCGAGGAGGCCGCCGGGCCCGCCAAGTCGATGTACGCCGCGCCCAACCGGCGCATGGGCCACCGCGCCGCCCGCCTGGACGTCCCGGTGCCCACCTGGATGCGCGCGCCGGGGGAGTGCCCCGGCATGTTCGGGCCCGAGGTCGCCATGGACGAACTGGCGGCGGCCTGCGGGCTGGACCCCGTCGAGGTGCGGGTGCGCAACGAGCCCGAGCGCGACCCGGCCACCGGAAAGCCGTTCTCCACCCGCAACCTCATCGCCTGCCTGCGCGAGGGCGCCGACCGCTTCGGCTGGCACGACCGCTCCCCGCGGCCGGGCACCCGCCGCGAGGGCGACTGGCTGGTGGGCACCGGGGTGGCGGCGTCGTTCTACCCCGTGGTGCCGCCGGTGAGCGGCTCGCGCGCCCTGGTGCGCCACACCGGCGACGGCCACTACGTGGTGTCGCTGGGCGCCGCCGACATCGGCACCGGCGCCTGGACCGCGCTCACCCAGGTCGCCGCCGACGTGCTGGAGGTGCCCCTGGACCGGGTCGAGGTCCGCCTGGGCGACAGCGCGCTGCCCCTGGCGTCGCTGGCGGGCGGCTCCACCGGCATGATGTCGTGGGGCTCCACGGTCCACGCCGCCGCCACCGCCTTCCGCGCGCGCCACGGCGAGGACCCCCCGCCCGGCGCCGAGGCGGCGGCCGACCTGCCCGAGGCCGCCCACCGCGACGACTACGCCATGCACGCCTACGGCGCCCAGTTCGCCGAGGTCCGCGTCAACGCCGACACCGGCGAGGTGCGGGTGCCGCGCCTGCTGGGCGTCTTCGCGGCCGGGCGCATCGTCAATCCGCGCACCGCACGCTCCCAGTTCGTCGGCGGCATGACCATGGGGCTGTCGATGGCGCTGCACGAGGAGAGCGTGCTGGACCCGCGCTTCGGCCACGTCGTCAACGCCGACTTCGCCGAGTACCACATCGCGGCCAGCGCCGACGTGGCCGACATCCAGGCGCACTGGATCGACGAGCACGACCCGCTGGTCAATCCGCTGGGCGCCAAGGGCATCGGCGAGATCGGCATCGTGGGCACGGCGGCGGCGGTGGCCAACGCCGCCTACCACGCCACCGGCGTGCGGGTGCGGCGCGTCCCGCTGCGGCTGGACGACTTCCTGCCCGGCGCGGGCGGCTGAACCGGCGCCGCCGGTGCGGTCAGGGCGGCCGGAGCGGGCGCGCGGCGGGGCCGGGGCGGATGAGTCCCGGCCCCGCCGCGCGCCCGCCGCCGCACCGCCCCCGTTCCCGGTCGACGGCCCCGCGCGCCCCGGCCCCGGCCGCGCCGCTCCGGCGCGGGGAGCCGACCTGACACACCCGCGGCGCCCCCGCCGCCCCCGCGGCCGCGCCGCGGTTAGGCTCCCGGTCTCGCGCCGCGGCCCCGCCGCACCGACCCGGCCCCACCGGGTTTCGCCCCCGCCGCAAAACCCCAGGTCCAGCCCCTCACGCGGTCTTCACCTGCGATGACAGGGAAACGAAACATCCCCTTCACGGACGGCTGACGGGTGCGAAACACGTCCCAGGTTGCCTGAAAGCGCGTCGGCGGCAGTGCTGGGAGTGCGAGCAGTGCCCGCACCCCCGCCGCCGGCGGTTGGCGCCCCGCACGTGAGCGAGGAGAGGCACCCGGCATGAGACAGCTCGTGGTCATCGGAAACGGCATGGTCGGCCACCGCCTCGTGGAGGCCGTCCGCAGCCGCGACACCGCCGGCGAGTGGCACATCGTCGTGCTGGGGGAGGAGCCCCGGCCGGCCTACGACCGCGTGGCGCTGTCCTCCTACTTCGACGGCGCCGGCGAGGAGGACCTGCGGCTGCCCGACCTCACCGTCCACCCCGGGGTGGAGCTGCGGCTGGGCGAGCCGGCCACCGCCGTCGACCGCGCCGCCCGCACCGTCACCACCGCCGCCGGCGCCGTCATCGGCTACGACGCCCTCGTCCTGGCCACCGGATCCACCGCCTTCGTGCCCCCGGTGCCCGGTCGCGACCTCCCCGGCTGCCACGTCTACCGCACCATCGAGGACCTGGAGCACATCACCGCCACCGCCCGCGCCGCCACCGCCGCCCACGGGGGCGGGGGCGCTGAGGGCGTCGTCATCGGCGGCGGCCTGCTGGGCCTGGAGGCGGCCAACGCGCTGCGGCTGCTGGGCCTGCGCCCCCACGTCGTGGAGATGGCGCCCTGGCTGATGCCCCGCCAGGTCGACGAGGGCGGCGGCGCCGTGCTGGGCCGCCTCATCGACGACACCGGGGTCACCGTGCACACCGCCGCCGCGCTCACCGGGATCGAACCCGGCCCCGGCGGGCGGGGGCTGCGGGTCCTGCTGGGCGAGGGCCCCGACCAGCTGACCGTGGACGCCGGGATCGTGGTGTTCTCCGTGGGCGTGCGCCCCCGCGACGACCTGGCCCGCGCCGCCGGCCTGGAGCTGGGCCCGCGCGGCGGCGTGGCCGTCGACACCGCCTGCCGCACCAGCGACCCCCGCGTCTTCGCCGTCGGCGAGTGCGCCAGCGCCGACGGCACCGTCTACGGCCTCATCGCCCCCGGCAACGCCATGGCCGAGGTGGTGGCCGACCGCCTGGCCGGCGGTGCCGCCGTCTTCACCGGCGCCGACACCTCCACCAAGCTCAAGCTGCTGGGCGTGGACGTCGCCAGCTTCGGCGACGCCCACGGCACCACCGAGGGCGCCCTGGAGGTCGTCCTCAACGACGCACCCGGCCGCCGCTACGCCAAGCTCGTGGTCTCCGACGACGCCACCACGCTGCTGGGCGGCGTGCTGGTGGGCGACGCCTCCGCCTACGCCGGGCTGCGCCCTCTGGTGGGCCGCGAACTGCCCGGCGACCCCCTGGAGCTGATCGCCCCCGAACGCGGCGCCGGCGGCGGGATCGGTGTCTCCGCGCTGCCCGACGACGCCCAGGTCTGCTCCTGCAACGCCGTCACCAAAGGCGCCGTGCGCGCCGCCATCGCCGAGGGCGGCACCGACATCCCCGCCATCAAGGCGTGCACCCGCGCCGGCACCAGCTGCGGCTCGTGCGTGCCGATGCTCAAGAACCTGCTCGCCGACTCCGGCATCGAGCAGTCCACCGCGCTGTGCGAGCACTTCGCCCACTCCCGCGCCGAGCTGGTGGAGATCGTCCTGGCCACCGGGATCGCCACCTTCTCGGAGCTGATCGCCCGGCACGGCAGCGGGCGCGGCTGCGACATCTGCAAGCCCGCCGTGGCCTCCATCCTCGCCTCCCTGGGCGGCGGCCACATCCTCGACGGCGAGCAGGCCGCCCTCCAGGACACCAACGACCACTTCCTCGCCAACATCCAGCGCAACGGCACCTACTCGGTGGTGCCGCGCGTGCCCGGCGGCGAGATCACCCCCGACAAGCTCATCGTCATCGGCGAGGTCGCCCGCGAGTTCGGCCTCTACACCAAGATCACCGGCGCCCAGCGCATCGACCTGCTCGGCGCCCGCGTGGAGCAGCTGCCCGCCATCTGGAGCCGCCTGGTGGAGGCCGGGTTCGAGTCCGGCCACGCCTACGGCAAGGCGCTGCGCACCGTGAAGTCGTGCGTGGGCAGCACCTGGTGCCGCTACGGCGTGCAGGACTCGGTGGGCATGGCCATCCGCCTGGAGACGCGCTACCGGGGCCTGCGCTCGCCGCACAAGCTGAAGTCGGCGGTCTCGGGCTGCGCCCGCGAGTGCGCCGAGGCGCGCGGCAAGGACTTCGGCGTCATCGCCACCGAGCACGGCTGGAACCTCTACGTCGGCGGCAACGGCGGGTTCACGCCCCGCCACGCCGAACTGCTGGCCTCCGACCTCGACGACGACACCCTCATCCGCTACATCGACCGGTTCCTGATGTTCTACATCCGCACCGCCGACCGCCTCCAGCGCACCTCCGCCTGGATCGAGAACCTGGAGGGCGGGCTGGACCACCTGCGCGCCGTCGTGGTCGAGGACAGCCTGGGCATCGCCGAGGAGCTGGAGGCGGCCATGGCCCGCCACGTCGCCGGCTACGCCGACGAGTGGCGCGGCGTCCTGGAGGACCCCGACAAGCTCGCCCGGTTCGTGTCCTTCGCCAACGCCCCCGAGGCGCCCGACCCCACCATCTCCTTCGAGGTCGAGCGCGAGCAGCCGGTGCCCGCGGCGCCCGTGCCGCTGGGCATGCCGGGCATGCCCGCCCCCGCGGGCGCCGGCCCGCGCTGACCCGGACCCGCCCCGAGCCGACTCCCGTTCCGCCGCCGACTCCCGTCCCCGCACCCGCGCCGCGCCGAGAACCCGTACAACCGGAGGTCGACCGCCATGAGCACGCCAACCCTGCCCGTCCGCACCGAGCGGCTGTGGGTCGCCGCCTGCCGCTGGGATAGGCTCACCCCGGAGCGCGGGGTCGCCGTCCTCCTGCCCGACGGAGGACAGGTCGCCGTGTTCCGCACGCACGACGACGTGCTCTACGCCGTGGGCAACATCGATCCCTTCAGCGGCGCCGCGGTGATCTCCCGCGGCATCGTCGGCGACCGGGCGGGCGAGCCCACCGTCGCCTCTCCCATGCTCAAGCAGGTGTTCTCCCTGCGCACCGGTCACTGCCTGGACGACCCCGCCGTGCGGCTGCCCACCTACGCCGTACGCGTGCGCGACGGCTCGATCGACGTCAGCACCCAACCGGACGAGGCCACCACATGAGCGCGACGCCTTCGCCCCTGTCCGCGGCCGGCACCGGCGCCGAGGACCCCGCACCCGCGCCGGCGCGGCCCCACACCCGCGGCGAGCCCGCCGCCACGGTCGCCCCGCTGGCCGGGTTCACCGTGGCGGTCACCGCCGCGCGCCGCGCCGACGAGCTGGCGGCCATGCTGCGCCGCAAGGGGGCGGAGGTGGTGTGCGCGCCGGCGCTGCGGATCGTGCCGCTCAGCGACGACCAGCGCCTGGCCGCGGCCTCGCGCGAGCTGATCCGCCGGCCCGCCGACGTCGTGGTGGCCACCACCGGCATCGGGTTCCGCGGCTGGGTGGAGGCGTGCGAGACCTGGGGCACGGCCGAGCCGCTGCTGGCGGCCATGCACAACTCCCGGCTGCTGGCGCGCGGCCCCAAGGCCAAGGGCGCCATCCGCGCCGCCGGGCTCACCGAGGAGTGGTCGCCGCCCTCGGAGTCCTCCGCCGAGGTCCTGGACTACCTCCTGGCCACCGGCGTGGAGGGGCTGCGCGTGGCCGTGCAGCTGCACGGCGAGCCGCTGCCCGACTTCTGCGCGGCGCTGCGCCTGGCCGGCGCGGAGGTGGTGGAGGTGCCCGTCTACCGGTGGACCCTGCCCGACGACGTGGCGGCGCTGGACCGGCTCATCGAGGACATCACCGGCGGCGGCGTGGACGCGGTCACCTTCACCAGCGCCCCGGCCGCCGCCGGGCTGCTGGACCGCGCCGAGGCCGTGGGAATGCGCGCCCCCCTGGTGCGGGCGCTGACCCGCGACGCCCTGGCCATGTGCGTGGGGCCCGTCACGGCGCGCCCGCTGATGGCCTACGACGTGCCCACCGTGTGGCCGGGCCGCGCCCGCATCGGCGCGCTGGTCAAGCGCCTGGCCGAGGAGCTGCCCGGGCGCTTCCCCAGCCTGCCGGTGGCCGGCCACCGGCTGCGGCTGCGCGGCCACGCCGCCCTGGTGGACGGCACGGTGCGTCCGGTCTCGCCCGCGCTGATGCGGGTGCTGCGCGAACTGGCGCGGCGCCCCGGACAGGTCCGCGACCGCGCCGACCTGCTGGCCTCCCTGGGCGGCGACGCCGACGCCCACGCCGTGGAGACCGCCGTCGCCCGGCTGCGCACCGCGCTGGGCGACCCCAAGATCATCCAGACGGTCGTCAAGCGCGGCTACCGCCTGGCCCTGGACAGCGGCGACTGCCTGCCCGAAGGAGACTGATGGCCGCCACCGCACAGCGCGCCCCCCGCGGCGCCGCCGTCCTGCCGCGCCGGCCGGTGGGCGGGGGAGCGGCACCGACCCTGCTGCTGGCCGTGCACGGCACCCGCGACCCGCGCGGAACGGCCGCCGCGCGCGGGCTGGCGCGCGCGGCGGCGCGGCGCACCGGCGCCCCGGTGCGGCTGGCGTTCGCCGACGTGCTGGCCCCCGACGTCGGCGAGGTCGCCGCCACCGCGGAGGGCCCCCTGGTCGTCGTGCCGGCGTTCCTGGCGGCCGGCTACCACGTGCGCGTGGACATCCCCGGGCAGTTGGAGCGCGCCGGCCGCGCCGACGCGGTGCTCACCCCCGCGCTGGGCGGCGACGACCGGCTCGTCACCGCCGCCGCACGCCGCCTGCGCCGGTCGGGGTGGCGGCCCGGGGACGCCGTCGTGCTGGCCGCGGCCGGGTCCTCCGACCCGGCCGCCCGCGCCGAGGTGGCCGACGCCGCCGCGCGGCTGGCCGCCCACCTGGCCACCCCGGTGGCCCAGGCCTATGTGGCCACCGCCCGCCCCACGGTCTGCGAGGCGGTCGCGCGGCTGCGCGAGCAAGGCGCCGCCCGCGTCGGCGTCGCCGCCTGGCTGCTGGCGCCCGGCCTGTTCCACCGGCGCCTGGCCCAGGCCGGCGCCGACACCGTCGCGGCCCCGCTGTGCCCCGACCCGGCCGTGGCCGACATCGTCGCCGCCCGCTACCACGCGGCCGTCCGCGCCGCCGCATAGCCGCCGCCGACACCGACGCCGCAGACGCCGCCGCGCCCGGGCCGTGGGGCCGGTGACGGTCACCGGTCCGCGGGGTGGACGGCTGAGGCCGTGGCGGGGCGCCGAGGCGGCTGAGGGCTGGGGCGTGCGGTCGCCGGTTCTCCGGGTGCAGGGTCCGGGGTGCGGCGGGGGCGCCGAGGGCGGTGGGTGGCCGGGGTGAGTGGTCAGCGGGTCGCGTGGCGGTGGGGTGCGGTGGAGGCGGGCCTCAGCCGTTGCCGGTCCGCGCGAGGGTGTGGCCCGGCGGTCGGGCGCCGTAGACCTGGCGGAGCAGGCGGCCGGAGCGAGGCCGGGATGGGTGTCCTGCCGCGCGCGACCACGGACCGGCTCCGCCGGCTCCGGCCTGTCCTCCATTGCCGGCGACCCTCCGAAGGGCATATGTGGGCAAACGGGGCATGCAGGCTTGGAAATCTCACATAGTGAGAAGAATATGGCCCCGTCTTCGACGATCTATGCCCGGTGGGCGCCGAAGTGGCGAAAAGGGCAGACTCGTGGCTTCGAGAACGCGACATAGGAGACAAAGGGGTGCCTGGAGTACTCAGGGTGTCTCAAAATGTGGACATGTGATGCCGGTGAGGCCGTTTGTGATGCTCGGGTGACAGGCGAGTGAAAGCGTAAACCGGGCAATCAGCCCAAAAGGTCCGCGTATGAGCAGACGATCCTGCGGTTCTTGCTCATCCGACCCCGCCGGTTGCGTACCTCGCCGCCATGGGCAGACCCGGCGAACGGCGACCGAGCCCTGGCGCCGTCGCCGCTCCCGCCGCGATGTCTGCCGTCCCTGCCATAGGGCCACCGGTGCCGGTGGTCGCCGCCCTGAACCCCGGAGCCCTCGTTGCGGCGGCGCCTCCCTCGCCGCTCCCGTTGCGACATCTGCCACCTGTCCGGTGATCGCTGTCCTGAGCGGCCGGTGCTGTCGGTGCCCGTTGGCACCCGCGCTGTCCGCTCTGAGGGCCGGGGGTCGCCGCCCAGTACCCCCGGCGTCCTTGGCGCCTTGTCAGGGCCCTGCCTGTCTGTGCGGCTGGACGGTGATCGCCTCGGGTTGGTGTCGCTCGCCTCGCCGCTCTTGTCGCCACCCCGACCGCCGGCCACCGGTACCGGTGGCCGCCGACCCGGGCCCTCATCGGCCTCGGTGCCCGTTGGCGCCTGTGCCGTCCGCCCTCCAGGACGGTGCTCGGATGCCTGTACCCCTGGCGTCCTTGGTGCCTCCGTTGCGGCCCGCGCCACTGGGCTCGGGCTCGATGGGCGGTGACGGCCTCCCCGGGCCACATCCCCGCCCTTTCCGCCCCAGGCCTTTCCCGCTCCAGCCCCCGCACCTGTCATCCCACCGGGTGCCGAACGGGAGCGGCGCTGGCCCGTCGGCGGGGCGGCGGGCATACTCGCACCCGACGGCTATCGCCCGACACCGGGAGTGGCATGCCCTCTGACGCCCTGTCCGCACCCTCCGGCTCCACCGATTCCTCCCTTCCGGCCTCCGCGTGGCACCGTGACGACCCGCGACACGACCGCGCCGCGGGCGCCTGGGTGGGCGCCGCCGCGGCCGGGTGCCTGGTGGACGCCCCGGCGGCGCTGGTCACCGAACTCGTCAGCGCGTCGGCCGCCGACGCCGGACCCGGCACCGCCGCCGCCCCCGCAACCGACTCCGGTCCCGCGCGCCTGGCCGGGCTGATCCGTGCCGCCATCACCCGCATCGACGCCCCGCTCGACCTCGACACCGCCCTGGCCGACCCCCACGACCGCGCCTTCGCGCTGGCGGTGCGCCGCGCCTGCGCCGAAGGCCGCCCGCCCGCCCCCGGCACCCCCGTCCCCGCGCCCGGCGACCCCCGAGGCGCGGCCCTGCGGGCCGTGACCGAGACGCCCGTGCCCGAGCCCGACCTGCGCGGCCCCTCCTTCCCCTGCCGCCAC
Organism: Streptomonospora nanhaiensis; assembly: GCF_013410565.1. Classification (NCBI taxonomy): domain Bacteria; kingdom Bacillati; phylum Actinomycetota; class Actinomycetes; order Streptosporangiales; family Nocardiopsidaceae; genus Streptomonospora; species Streptomonospora nanhaiensis. Next base: position 744,863 of record NZ_JACCFO010000001.1, on the reverse strand, counting down.
TTCGCCGACGCGGTGCGGCGCGCCCTCGACCTGGGCGGCGGCGTGGCCGCCCTCTACGCCGGCGCGCTGGCCGGCGCCCGCTGGGGCGCATCGGGCGTCCCGCTGGCGGCCCAGCGCCGCCTCGCCGACATCATCGCCCCCCGCGAACTCGTCATCCGCGGCGTGGTCATGGCGCGCGGCAGCGACCCCGCCTCCTGGCCGGAGCGCTCCGGGTACCACACCGGCGACTCCAAGGGCATCTACCTGCCCTTCCACACGCCCCACCCCTACGACCCCGGTGTCATCCTGGGCAACCTGACCTACCTGCGCGCACGGCCCGACATCGACGCCGTGGTGAGCCTCAACCGCATCGGCCCCGAGGACGTCCACACCGGGGTGCCGGCCCGCGACCGCGTCGAGGTGTGGCTGGCCGACCACCCCGGCGCCAACCCCAACCTGCCCTTCGTGCTGGAGGAGGCCGCCGCCGCCGTGGCCGCGCTGCGCGCCGAGGGCAAGCGGGTGCTGCTGCACTGCGCCGCCGGGCAGTCGCGCACTCCGGCCGTCGCCGCGCTCTACGCCGTGCGCAGCCGGGGCGCCGACGTGCGCGAGGCGCTGGAACGCGTCATCCGCACCGTCGAGGGCCACCTGGACAACCCCGAACTCTCGGCCACCGTCGCCGCCCTCAGCGGCGACCGCCTGGACGACCCCGCCGCCGAACTGTTCCCCCAGGGCCTTCCGCCGCGTCGCCACCACCCCGGCTGACGCGCCTCCGGCGGGCGGGGCGGGGCGTGTGGCGCCACGCCCACACCCGCGTGACAAATGGCACAAAACCCGGGCGTGAGGTTCCCGTGACCCCGCCGTGATGATTAGCCTCGTTCGAGCGCCGGCGAGCCGACCCGCGGCTCACCCCCACACTCCCCACCGGCGCCCCCGCCCCCGGCCCCCCGGGCGGCACCCGCCGTGCCCGCCCCGCGGCCGTCCGCCGCCCCCCGGCGGCCGCCGGCACGGCCTCCCTCCGTCCCCGTTCAAAGGACCACCACCAGTGGGCCACACCCAGCCTTCACGCCGGGCCGTCCGAGCCCGCGCCCGACGCACCCGGACCGCCATCGCCACCGCCGCCGCCGGCGCGGGCCTCGTGGCCGCCGCCACGGCGGGCGCCGCGCTCGCCGCCGGATCCGGTTCCGGCGCCGCCTCGGGCGCCACCACGCCCCCGCCCGCCCAGACGGCCGAGGCGCCGCGGCCGGACGCCGACGCCGCCGCCGACGAGCGCCGCCAGCGCGCCGAGGCCTGGGAGCAGGCGGCCCAGGACGCGGTGCGCCCCCTCAGCGGCACCGCCACCGAGCCCCGACAGCAGGAGCCGGAGGAGCCCGCCGAGGACGCCGCCGACTCCGGCGCAGACACCTCCGGGCTGACCCCCACCGGCGAGGGCGGCGCGTGCGAGGCGTCCATGTACAGCGAGCCCCAGCCCACGGCCAGCGGCGAGCAGTTCGACCCCAGCGCGATGACCGCCGCGCACAAGACCCTGCCGATGGACACCATGGTCCAGGTCACCAACCCCGACAACGGCAGGTCGGTGACCGTGCGCATCAACGACCGCGGCCCCTACGTCGAGGGCCGCTGCCTGGACCTGTCCACCGCCTCCTTCGAGCAGATCGCCTCGCCCAGTGCCGGCGTGGTGGACGTGGAGTGGCAGGTCGTCGGCTAGGAGCCCGACAGCGGGGCCGCCGGCCCCGCCCTCCCGCCCCCCGCACGGCCGGGCCGGCCGGGCCCGCGCACGCCGTGCCGAGGAGTCCCGCCCACGGCCGCTCCCGGTTCGCCGTCCCCGGCCGGCCGCCGGCGCCCGCCGCCGGCCCCGCCCCTTCCCTCACCCTCCCGCCGCGACGCGCGGAGCGCGACTCCGGCTCGCTTGTGGGCCGGGCGTGGCAGAATGCGCGGAGATCGGCCCAGGGGAGAGGTGAGGCGGGTGTTTCGCAACGAGACGGGACTGGTGGTCTCGCCCACCGACCTCGTCGACGCCATGGAGTGCGAGCACCGCAGCGCCCTGCGCCACGCCCTGGCCTGCGACCTCCCCGGCGCGCCCGCGCCCAGCGAACTGGACCCCCTGATCGCCCAGCACGGCGAGGCCCACGAGCGGGCCGAACTGGAGCGGCTGCGCGGCCTGTTCGGCGACGACGTCGTGGCCGTGCCCGACCCCGCGCCCACCCACGAGGCCATGCGCGCCGCCGCCCGGGCCACCGCCGAGGCGATGCGCGCCGGCGCCGCCGTCGTCTACCAGGGCTGCTTCTACGAGCCGCTGGAGGAGGGCGTCTCCTTCCACGGCCGCGCCGACTTCCTCATCAGCACCGCCGTGGACCCCGCCACCGGCGCCCGCCGCACCCCGGGCCCCTCCGGCTACGAGCCCTGGGACACCAAGCTCGCCCGCCGCCCCGGCCCCTCAGCGGTCCTCCAGCTCACCGCCTACGCCGACGCGCTCTCCCGCCTGGCCCCCGAGCCGCCCGAGCACATGCACCTGCTCACCGGCGACCGCGCCGTGCACACCCACCGCGTCGCCGAGTTCGCCCCCGTCCTGTCCGGGGTGCGCGCCCGCCTGCTGGAGCGGCTGCGCCGCCCCGCCCGCCTGCCCGACCCCCTGTGGGGCGAGCCCCGCCCGGCCTGCGAGGGCTGCGGCTACGCCGCCCAGTGCGCCGCCGGCCGCGCCGAGGCCCGCCACCTGTCCCTGGTGGCCGGGCTGCGCACCGACCAGGCCCGCCGCCTCGCCGAGTCGGGGATCGCCACCATCGACGCCCTGGCCGGCGCCGGCGAGGACGACCGCCCGCCCGCCATGCCGCGCCACTCCTTCCGGCGGCTGCGCGACCAGGCCGCCCTCCAGGTGCGCCAGGACGCCACCCGCACCGCCGCCGACCCCCAGGGCACCGTCATCGCCGAGGTCTACGCCCCCGAGGGCCTGGCCGGCCTGCCCGCCCCCAGCCCCGGCGACGTCTTCTTCGACATGGAGGGCTACCCCTACTTCGACGGCGCCGACGGCCGCGGCCTGGAGTACCTGTTCGGCGCGGTCACCCTCGACGGCGACGGCGGCACCGAGGAGTTCCACGCCTTCTGGGCCCACGACCGCGCCGCCGAGAAGCGCGCCTTCGAGGACTTCGTGGACTTCGTGTGCGCCCGCATCGACACCGACCCCGGCGCCCACGTCTACCACTACGCCTCCTACGAGGCCGACCGCCTCAAGCTGCTGGCCGCCGCCTTCGCCACCCGCGAGAGCGAGGTCGACGAGCTGCTGCGCCACCGCCGCCTGGTCGACCTGTTCACCGCCGTCAAGAAGAGCCTGCGGGTCTCCCAGCGCTCCTACTCCATCAAGTACCTCGAACCGCTCTACCTGGGCGGCGCCCGCTCCGGCGAGGTCACCACCGCCACCTCCAGCATCGACGCCTACGCCGACTACCTCGCGGCGGCCGAGGCCGGCGACACCGAGCGCGCCGACAAGGTGCTGCGCGCCATCGCCGACTACAACCGCGACGACTGCGTGTCCACCGCCCGGCTGCGCGCCTGGCTGGAGGACCTGCGCACCGAGAACGGCATCACCGCCCGCCCCACCGCCCAGGGCGAGCTGAGCGCCGAGGCCGCCGACGAGGCCGCCGCCGAGCGGCGGCGCCGCCGCGAGGAGCAGGAGGCGCGCCTGCGCGCCCTCACCGACCCCCTGCTCGAAGGCGTGCCCGAGGACCCCGCCGAACGCACCCCCGACCAGCGGGCCCGCGCGCTGCTGGCCGCCCTGGCGGGCTACTACCGCCGCGAGGAGAACCCCTCGTGGTGGGACTACTTCCGCCGCGTCTCGGCCCCCATGGAGGAGCTGGAGGCCGACAACGACTGCCTGGTGCCGGTGCGGGCGCGCGTGGGCGACTGGCAGGAGCCCACCGGTCGCCAGCGCAAGATGCGCCGCGAGATCGAGCTGCGCGCCGACCCCGCCCGCCCCCACCCCTTCACCACCGGCGACTCCGTGCGCCTGCTCTACCCCGGCGCCCCCGGCCAGGAGGCCGACACCGTCGACGCCGCCGTCGAGTCCGCCACCGCCGACCGCCTCACCCTCGTCGAGACCTCCGCACCCGGCCAGACCTACGCGCGGGCGCCGGCCGCGGTGCTGCCGGGCGCCCCCGTGCGCTCCTCGCCCAAGGACACCGCCCTGTGGACCCTGGCCGGGGCCGCGCTGGCCGACCTGCCGCGCCTGCCCGCCACCGCGGGTATCGACGTGCTGCGCCGCACCCCGCCGCGCACCCGCACCGGCGCGCCCCTGCCCGACCCCGCCGACCACGGCGGCGACCTGGTGGCCGCGGCGATCGCCGCCGTCGACGCCCTCGACGGCTCCTACCTGGCCGTGCAGGGCCCGCCCGGCGCCGGCAAGACCTACCTGGCCGCGCGCCTGATCACCCACCTGGTGGGCCAGGGGCGCACCGTGGGCGTGTGCTCCACCAGCCACAAGGCCGTGGAGAACGTGCTGGCCTCGGCCGTGCAGGCGGCCCGCATCGCGGGACTGGACCTGCCCTGCGCCAAGCGCCCGGCCAAGAAGCCCGACCCCAAGGCGGCGTGGGACCAGCCCAAGAGCCCCAAGGAGCTGGCGGCCTGGCGCGCCGCCCGCCCCGACGGCCACCTCGTGGGCGGCACCGCCTGGAACTTCGCCAACGAGGCGATGACCGCCGACCCCCTGGACGTGCTCATCATCGACGAGGCCGGGCAGTTCGCCCTGGCCGACACCCTCGCCGTCTCCGCCGCCGCCCGCGACCTGGTGCTGCTGGGCGACCCCCAGCAGCTGCCGCAGGTGGTGCAGGGCGCCCACGCGCCCGGCGCGGCCTCCTCGGCGCTGGAGCACCTGGTCGGCGGCGCCGAGATCATCGACCCCGCGCTGGGCTACTTCCTGGACCAGACCCGCCGCATGCACCCGGCGGTGTGCGCGCCGGTGTCCCACCTGTCCTACCGGGGCCGCCTCACCGCCCACCCGGTGGCCGCCGAGCGCGCCATGTCCGGCGTCGAACCCGGCCTCTACGCGCTGCCCGTGGCCCACACCGGGCGCGCCACCCACAGCCCCGAGGAGGTCGCCGCGGTGGTGGACGCCGCCGCGCGCCTGGTGGGCCGCTCCTACCGCGAGCCCGGCGCCACCGCCCCGCGCGAGATCACCGGCGAGGACATCCTGGTGGTGGCGCCCTACAACCTCCAGGTGCGGGCCCTGCGCCAGGCCCTGGAGCAGGCGGGCCTGGGCGAGGTGCGGGTGGGCACGGTCGACCGCTTCCAGGGCCAGGAGGCCCCGGCCGTCATCTGCTCGATGACCGTCTCCAGCGCCCTGGACGCCCCCCGGGGACTGGACTTCGTGCTCTCGCGCAACCGGCTCAACGTGGCGCTCTCGCGCGCCCAGACCGTGGCGGTGCTGGTGTACTCCCCCCGCCTGGCGGCCTCGGCGCCGCGCTCGGTGGCCGAACTGCGGGTGCTGGCCGGGTTCGCCGGCCTGTGCGAGCGGGCGCGCCCCTGGCCCGCGGCGCGCTGAGGGTCCTGCCCCGGCGGGGCGGCCCGCGCCGCGGCGACGGCACCGGAACGGGGACGGCGCGTGGCGGGGCGGCGGGTCGGCTCACTCGGGCAGCAGCGCGGCGTCCTCGGCGGGCAGCCACGCGCCGGCGGGGCGGTGCATCCAGTCCTCGGCCGCGGCCAGCTTCTCGGCGGCCCGCAGCAGCGCGTCGAGCCCGGGGTGGCGCAGCGCGCTGTCGAAGACCATGCTGACCAGGCTCAGCGGCACCGGGTCCACCAGCGGGCGCACCACGGTTCCGGGCACCGGCGGCAGCTGCATGCTCACCAGCACGGGGTCGCGGTGGCGGCGGATGTAGAGCGCCATCTCCTCGGCGCCGGTGGGCCGGGTGCGCGGCGGGGCCATGCCGATGCCGCGCTCGGCCAGCAGCCGCCGGCCCAGGTCGGTCCACTCGGCGGTCTCGGGGCTGCCCATCATGGCGTCGACGCGGTGGCGCCCGGCCAGGGCGGGCAGCGCGATGCGCTCGCAGGCCGCCAGCGGGTGGTCCTCCACCAGCATCAGCCCCAGCGGCTCCAGGCGCACCGGAACCTGGCGCAGCCAGCTGCGCACCCGCGGCTCCAGCCCGGCGACCCGGCCGAAGGCGACGTCGAGGCGGTGGGCCAGGATCTCCTCGGCGCTGGCGGTCAGCCCGCCGTGGAAGCGCGCCATCAGCTCGGCCTCGGGCGCCATGCGCCGCGCCTCGTTGAGCACCGTGCCGGCCGTGGCCCCGGGGTTGTTGATGTCCACCAGCAGCGGGCGGCGCTGGGCGCTGGCGTCGGCCACCAGTTCGTCGTGCAGCGCCAGCAGCCGGCGGGCGCGCGGCAGCAGGCGCTCCCCGGCCGGTGTGAGCCCCACCGCGCGCGTGCTGCGGGTGAACAGGTGCACGCCCAGGTCGCGCTCCAGGCGTCTGATGTCGCGGCTGACGGACTGCTGCGCCGCGTAGAGGCGCCCGGCCGCCCGGCCGAAATGCAATTCCTCCGCAACGGCGACGAATGTCCGTAGCAGGCGTGGATGAATGTCGGAGTACACGTGCCGAGATTAACAACGCAACCGCGTGAATGGAGCCAAGAATGGTGTTGGACGCCCGGAAACAATTGACGGCACTATCGGAAACATGAGCCGCCTTTTCTTCTTGCCTCTGCTCTGCCTCGTCCAAGTCCTGCTCATGATCGATGCGATCGTGGTCACGGCCCTGCCCGCCATCGCCGCGGATTTGCGCGTCGACGAAGCGCATCTGCCGTGGGTGGGCGCGGCCTACTTGGTGGCCTTCGGCGGCTTCCTGGTGGTCGGCGGCCGCACAGGAGACCTTTTCGGTCACCGCATCACCCTCATTGCCGGCCTATCCCTATTTACGGTCGCCTCGCTGCTGTGCGGCCTGGCCGACACCCCCGCCCTGCTCTTCGCCGGCCGCGCCGCCCAGGGACTGGGCGCCGCCTTCGCCTCGCCGGCCGCCTTCGCGCTGGTGACCACGCGCTATCCCGAGGGCCTGGCCCGCAACCGCGCCCTGGGGATCTGGAGCGCGGTGGGCACCGGCGGAACCCTGGCCGGCAGCGCCCTGGGCGGCGTCGTCGCCGACCTCGCCGGATGGCGCTGGGTGTTCCTCATCAACGTGCCCGCCGCCATCGTGCTGCTGGTCGCCGTGGTCCTGCTGCTGCCGCGCGACCCCGCCCGCGCCCCCGGCCGCATCGACATCGGCGGCGCCCTGCTGCTGACCGGCGGAGCGGTCTCCATCGTCACCGCCGCCGTCACCGCCGAGGACGGCGTCGACCTGACCGTCATGCTCTTCGCCGTGACCGGCGCCGGCCTGGTCGCCGCCTTCGTCGTGGTCGAGCGCCGCGTGCGCCAGCCCATCGTCCGCCTGGGCCTGCTGGCCAACCCCTACGTGCGCGTGGCCAACCTGTTCACCGTGCTGGGCGTGCCCACCGTCCACTCCGTCAACTGGTTCAGCAGCTTCTACATGCAAAACGAGCTGGGCATGAGCGCCACCCAGGCCGGCCTGGGGCTGATCCCCGCCAGCGCCGTCATCGTGCTGCTGTCCACCCGCTCGGGCGCCATGGCCGCCCGCGTGAGCGTGCGCACCATGTTCCTGGCCGCCGCCGCGGCCACCGCCTGCTCCCTGGCCGCGCTCATGTTCATCACCGAGGGCGGCTCCTACTGGACCCACGTGCTGCCCGGCGTGGTCCTCATGGGCGTCAGCGGCGGCCTCAGCTACGCGCCCTCCCTGATCGCCGCCACCACCGGTGTGCCCCGCGACGAGCAGGGCCTGGCCGGGGGCATGCAGAACACCTCCTCCCAGCTGGGCGGCGCGATCGGCCTGGCCCTGCTCAACACCGTGGCCGTTGCCGCCGGCGGCTACGGCGCCGCGTTCATGTGGGCGCTGGTCCTGCCGGTGCTGATGGCGCTGTGCGCGCTGACCCTGCCGCGCCGCGACTCCTTCCCCGCGGCCCCCGGCGCCCTGCCCGCCGAGCACGCCGCCCACCACTGAGCGACCGGCGCGGCCCCGCGCGCGTCATCCCCGCCACACCGCTCCGCCCCGCCCGGGCAAACCCTTGATCATCGGGCGCGGGCGGAGTTGGATGTCGGTAGGGCACCGAAGCCGCGCCGACCACTCCCGCCATGCCCGACAATCGGAGCGGAGGCACCGCGGCCCGCCCGCGCTCCGCCGGGGCGCCGGGTGCCCGCCCCCCGTCCGCACCGCACCGCCGCCCGCGGCGGCCGTCCTGTTGGGAGAAGGATCCCCCGTTGACGCCTGCAGAGAATGGAGACCGATCGGCGCGCAACACCCGCCACCCCCTGGGGGTCCGCATCACGGCCGGCCTGCTGGGCGTGCTGTGCCTGGTGCTGGGGCCCGTCGGCTACATCAGGGCCATCTCCGCGGGCAGCGAATCGGCCGCCGAGTGGTACACCCTGGGCTTCAGCGTCTCGGTGGGCCTGCCGCTGCTGGCCGCCGCCATCACCACCGTCGCCGGCGACCGCCGCGCCGCCCTGTGGTCGCTGGCGCTGCTGGGCTGGCCGGTCGTCTACGTCGTGGCCATCCACCTGGCGGCGGGCTAGGCCCGGCCACCCCCGCGCGGCCGCTACGTTGGGGCAGGTCCGATCACCCGCCCCACGGAGGACCCGTGTCGCCCAAGAAGAGGAAGCGCCGCCCCGCCGGCCGCGCCCCGGCCCGCACCGGTGCGCCGGCCGCCGCGACCGAGGACGAGAGCCCCGGCGGCGGGGCGGCGGCCGACCCGCGCGCTGAGGACGGCGGCACCGCCGCGCCGCGCCGCCGCGTCAGCCGCACCCCCGTCGTCCTGGACGACCGCCGCCGCTGGCCCGTGGCGGTGTGGATCGCCCTGAGCGCCCTGTGGCTGCTGGGCTCGGCGGTCTTCTTCGTGCTCTTCCTGGCCGAGGGGTTCGCCCTGCTGGGCCAGGACCCCGAGCAGGCCGCCGCGGGCATGCGCGCCGCGGCCTGGTACCTGCTGTGCCTGCTGGTGTGCGCCCTGGGCGTGCCCCTGGCCGGGGCCGTGGCCGCCGCGCTGATGCGCCGCCGCATCGCCGCCATCCTGTTCGCCGTGGCCCTGCTGCTCTCGGCCGGGCTGCTGTTCTCCCTGGACTCCCCGGCCGGGATGTTCCAGGCCCTGCGCAACGGCCTCACCGCCGGGTAGCCGCCGCGCCGCGACCGCCCGCGGGCGCCGAATGCGCCATCATGGGTGCCCGTGGAGACCGCAGAGGGCAGCGCCGACAGCGAGGACGTCCCGACCACCGCCGGCCCCGTGCGCGCCGCGCCCGGCGCGGACGCGCCGCCCACCGCGCCCACCGGCGCGGCGGCCCCCGAGGAGGGGGCCGCGGCGGACACCGGCGATCGGGAGGCGGCCGGCGGCGCGGCCGTCCCGGCGCCGGTGCTGCGGCGGCTGGCCGCCGGGCCCCACAGCGTCCTCATCGACGAGCGCGCGCTGGCCGACGTGCGCCGCCGCTTCGACGCCGACCAGGCCGCCGCCCTGGGCCGCTACCTCTCCGCCGCCCAGTCGGCCAACACGCTGCGCGCCTACCGCTCCGACTGGACCGCCTTCAGCGCCTGGTGCGCGGCCGAGGGCCGCCGGGCCCTGCCCGCCGACCCCGTGGACGTCGCCGTCTACCTCGCCGCCGCGGCCGAGACCGTCCACCCCCACGACCCCGCCCGCTGGGCCCTGGCGCCCTCCACCCTGGAGCGCAAGGCCGCCGCCATCGCCGCCGTGCACGGCGCCCAGGGGCTGGCCTCGCCCACCCGCTCCGACGTGGTGCGCATGACCCTGCGCGGCATCCGCCGCAGCCGCCGCGCCGCCCCCCGCCGCAAGCGCCCGCTGCTCCTGGCCACCCTGGAGGAGCTGCTGGCCCACCTGCCCGCCGCCGACCACCCCGCCGGCGCCGCCCGCCGCCGCGACGCCGCGCTGCTGCTCACCGGGTTCGCCGGCGCGCTGCGCCGCAGCGAACTGGCCGCGCTCACCTTCGACGACGTCACCCTGGAGACCGACTACCGCACCGGAGAGCCCCTGCTGCTGGTGCGCCTGGGCGCCACCAAGACCGACCAGGAGGGCCGGCGCGGCGACCGGGTCGCCCTGCCACGCGGACGCCGCCCCCACACCTGCCCGCTGTGCGCCTTCGCCGACTGGGCCGACGTGCGCGAGGCCCACCGCGACGCCGGCACCCCGGGGGTGCGCGCCCTGCTCGCGGCCCCCGCGCGCGAACCCGGCCTGCACCGCTGCCACACCTACACCGGAACCGACCTGGCCGACGGCACCGGCCGCCCGTTGTTCGTGGCCGTGGACCGCCACGGCCACCTCAAGGACACCGCCCTGTCGGGCCGGGCCGTGGCCGAACTCGTCAAGCGCTACGCCCGCCGCGCCGGGCTGGACCCCGACGACTTCGGCGGGCACTCCCTGCGCGCCGGATTCGCCACGCAGGCCGCCCTGGGCGGGGCGGGGGACCGGGAGATCATGCGCCAGGGGCGCTGGAGCAACGCCCAGACCGTGCACGGCTACATCCGCACCGCCAACCCCCTGGAGGACAACGCGGTGACCCGGTTGGGCCTGTGACGCGCAGGCGCCCGATATATGTCAAGATGCGTGCGTGATCGATGAGTTTCGCGCCGCGTTCCAGGAGCTGATCGACGCCTCGGTCGCGACCGACCCGCAGCGGTTCCCCGCAGCGGTCCACCAGGTCTACCACCTGGCCTCACAGGTCCCGGCCGAGGAGCGGGAGCTGGCGCTGGAGGCGCTGGGCCCCTTCCTGGGCGGCGGCCAGACGGTCCCGAGCATCACCGCCGACCTGGCCGTGGTCGCCGGGGCCCTGGTGGAGATGGGCACCGACCCCGGCTCCTGCGGCATCGAGGTCGTGCGGCTGCTGCGCAGCATGGGCCAGGGCGCCGCCGTCTTCCTCTACGCCTGGGAGCGCACCGGCTCCGGTCCGCCTCCTGAGCCCGACGAGGTGACCTCGGCCGCCGAGGAGCGCGTCAGCGCCGAACTGGGGGAGTCGGCCCCCACCGCCACGCTGTGCTGGTGGACCATCCGCCGCCACGGCCTGGCCGCCAAGACCATGCTCAGCGAGGCGTCGGTGCGCGGCGCCGTGCGCGCCGACGCCGGGCTTCGCGCCGAACTGGTGGCCATCGCCAACCAGCTCCGCTCGGCCCTGCCGGAGTTCGACGAGGTGCGCGAGCTGCTGCGCATGGCCGAGGCGACCTCGGCCCTCGTGCTGGACCGCGCCACCGGCCGGGGCTTCCGGGTGTTCTTCGACGGCATCGGCGACAACTTCCAGCTGCACACCCTGCTGGCCGACGCCCTGATCGGGCCCGAGGGCCGCGGCCTGCCCGGCCGGCGCCCCGACCCCCGCTGGACCGCCTCCTTCCGCGACTCCGCGCCCGACCCCGAGGCCCGCGTGGTCGAGGGCTGGTGGAACCTGGTGGCGCTGGACGGCTCGTGGGTGTGGAACGAGGGCGTGCCCGCCGACATCCCCACCGTCGACGGCGAACGCGTGCTGGTGCTGGAGCCCCAGCCCTACGAGCGCTCCTGGAACGCCGGACGGCGCCACCCCCACGTCCGCGGCTGGCTGGAGGTCGAGGAGGAGATCTCGGCCGAGGAGGCGGCGCGCTGGTGGGGCCGCGCGGTGCCGGGGCAGTCGATGGAGGCCGCGTTCTCCGCCGAGGGCGGCGAGCCGGAGGAGGGCGCCCCGGCGCCCGCCACGGCGGGCGGGCCCGAGGCCGCGAGCGAGCCCGGCCCCTTCGCCGGGTTCACCCCCTCCGCGGCCGAGCCCGCGCCCCTGGGCGGCCCGCTCGCGCCGCGCCACGAGGCCGCGGGCGAGGGCGGTCAGGAGCGTGCCGAGTCCGGCCTGGGCGCCAACCCGTTCGCGGGGGCGTGGCCGCCCGAGCAGCCCGAGGACGCCAACGAGGGCGCCCGGCGGCCGCAGGGGGACACCCCGTCCGCTGAGGCCGCCTCCGGCGGCTCGCGCGCCTCCGAGGAGGCCGGCGCCGGCACCACCGAGCAGGAGACCGGGGGAGGGGAGGGCCGGGTCGCCTGGGGCGAGTGGGGCGAGTGGCCGGGCCGGGCCGCCGCCGGTCCGGCGGGCGCCGACGCCGCCGGGCACGGAGAGCCCGAGGCGCCCGAGCGCGGGCCGCGGCCGTGGGCGGGCGATGACCGCGCCCAGGAGGCCGCGGAGGCGGCGCCGCAGGCGTGGCCCGGCCGCCGGGACGACCCCGACGCCCGCGACGGCGCCGAATCCGGCGCGGCGGAGGAGGACGCCGAGGACGAGGACGGGCCGGACGGCCCGGCGTCGGCGTCCGGGGAGGACGGCGCGGCGCCGACCGGCCGGCAGCCGGGCGCGGCCGCGCAGGCCGCCCCGTCCCGGGAGGGCGGTGAGCCGGTCGCGGGCGCGGCTCCCGACGCCCCTCCGGGCGCGGGCCTGCTCCCGCCGCTGCCGCCGGGGGTCTCCGACAACCGCGGCTGGGGTCCCACCTGGCTGTAGGGCCGGTTTCCGGCGCGCCGCGCGGCCTCGCGCCCGCCGGAGCCGCGGGACGCCGCCCCCCGCGCCCCCCGCGTGGCGGGGGCCGTGGCCGGTCGCCCAGCGCGGTCTGTGGGCGCTCGGGACGGAGCGGTGCTCCCCCCGGCGGCCGGCCACGCCGGACCGATCCCGCCCCCGCAACGCGGGGTACGGACGCGCCCCGCTGCGCCGTATCCCGGAACAACCCCCGTTCCCACCGTGCTCCTCTCCGGCCGCGCCGACGGATGCGGGCTGCGGCGCCGGCCCGCCGGGGCGGCACCGGGAACGCCATCCGACGACCCCTCGGCCGCGCGGGAGCGGCGCCCGTCCTGGACCGGCGCCGGGTGAGGAGGCGCTCGGCGCCCCACGACGGTCCGCATCCGAGCGCCCCGCCCGCTGCGGGCGGGGGAGGCGCCACCGACCGGCGCCGGCGGTCCTTCACCGGTGTCCGCGGTGCGTCGGCGCCGCCGACCGGGGGGTGCGGGGCCCGCGTGGGGGCGGGGGAGGTCCGGGCGCTCCTGCGGTACCCGGGGGCGCAGGCCTCCGCCGCCGCACCTGCGACGCCCCCAGCCGCCGTCCAGGCGCCCGGGGCCGCCCCCGGACGCCCCTTGCCGCCCTCCGCGCCGGAAAGGCCGGCCGGGGCCCAGAGGGGCCGCTGAGGCCGCCTCCACCGGACCCACCCACGCGGCCTCCCTCCCCGACGCCGGGCCCGGCCGGTGCGGCCGCGGACGGGGCACCGCCCTTGCGCGGCCTGTGCGCCGGGGCCGCCGCCGATCAGGCGGGAGCCGCCCCGCCCGCCGCCCGCCGGCTCACACCCGCGCCCTGGCCGCCTCAGCCCCGATCCGGGCGCCGGGCCGGGCACGGGCGCCGCCACCGGCCCGAGGCCCCCGGCGCCCGCGTCCGGCCGGCCCGCGAAGCCGACGTCGTCGCGCGCACGGGGTTCTCCGCCGGCCTTCGCCGCCGGCATCGGCTGCTCCGTCCGCGCCGGGGCTGCTTCTGGAGGCGCGGCGGGACTGCCGGGCGGGTGGCCGAAACCCCCCTCCCCGAGGGGGCACGGCGCCCGCGCGCCGTGTCGCCGCCCTGCGCGGGAGGGGCGGCGAAATGCGGCGCAACCGCGCGCATCGCCGCCTACCGCGCCATTGTGTGCCAACCCCCGGTGCGGCCCCCATTGTCGGCGGAACCCCCCCTTTTTCAACGAAGCGCCGCCGCGTTCGGGGAAAACGCCGGAGAAACGCCCGGTGCCCCCTGTCGGATTGTTCGACGAAAAGCGGCGCGGAAATCCGCGGGAAATCCCGGGGTCCGGGTGTGGCAATTCCCGGGGCGCGGGGGCGGAAATCCGCGCCCGCGCGGCGCTTGGGCCTCAGTCGGCGCCGGCGCCGCGGCGGTGGTGGCCGCCGGGTGCCGGTCCGGTGCCCGGCCGGGCGCCCCGGGGCTCCTCGTAGTCCTCGTCGTAGAGGCCGTCGAAGTACTCCTCCTCGGTGACCTCGTGGCCGCGCTCGCGGCCCGCCCAGCGCGCCGGCACCAGCATCGGCAGGAACAGCGCCAGGCCCAGCGGGAGGTAGGCGCCCAGTTCCAGCAGCGTCACCGCGCCCTCCAGGCCCGGCAGGGCGGGGGCGCGCTCGGCCAGGTCGGGGCGCAGGTGGTGGGCGGCGGTGAGCGCGACCAGGGTGAGGCCGGCCACGCCGGGCAGCAGGGGGGTGAGCCGGGGCAGCGCCAGGGCCAGGCCCACCAGCAGCGCCACCACCGCCAGCGCGCCGAGGGAGACGAGGCCGCCGGTGGTGGTGAAGGACCGCCCCGCGGCGTTGAGGTCGACGAAGCGGGGCAGGACCCAGCCGGTTCCCAGCGCGACCACCGGGGCCAGGGCCAGGCCGACGAGGAATCCCACGAGATGTCGCACGAGCTTCTCCTCAGTGTCGGCGGAGTCGGCGGTGCGCGGGCCCGGCCCTGCCGCGCGGGGCGCGGGGACCGGACGGCGCGGGGCAGCCCCCGCAGGGGTGCCCCGGGCTCGCCACTCCGGTCGGAACTGAGGAAGCACCATAGCGACATTTGTCGCCAAATGGGCAAAGCGGGCACGCTGGGTGACGTATCGCACCGTGACACCGCCAGGGCGCAGCGCCACCCGCGCCCGTCGCGCGCCCGCCGCCTCCGGTCGGCCAAAGCGGAGCCGCCCCGCGCCGCCTACCGTGCGTCACCGCACCGCCCGCCCTCCACCCGTCCTAGGGTGGGGGCGTGAGCGAAGCACAACCACCCACCGACCCGGCCGACGACCCCGAGGTCGTCGAACTGGCCACCCGCGTCTTCGACATGGCCCGGCGCGGCGACACCGCCGCGCTGACCGCCTACCTCGACGCCGGCGTGCCCGTCAACCTGACCAACGACAAGGGCGACACCCTGCTCATGCTCGCCGCCTACCACGGCCACGCCGCCGCCGTGGCCGCGCTGTGCGAGCGCGGCGCCGACGTGGACCGCCTCAACGACCGGGGGCAGTCGCCGCTGGCCGGCGCGGTGTTCAAGGGCGAGGACGCGGTCGTCGACGTCCTGGTCGACCACGGCGCCGACCCGCGCGCGGGCACGCCCTCGGCCCTGGAGGCCGCGCGGATGTTCAACAAGGAGCACCACCTGCGCCGCTTCGGGGAGCAGGGCCCGGCCGCGCCCTGATCCGCGCGGGGCGCCGCCCCGCCGCGCCCCGCGCGGGGCGCGGCGGGGCGGCGCCCTGTAGCCGACGCGCTCGGCCGTCCGCACAGACGCGGCGTTCCACGGCTCGAAGTAGGCCTCGATCCGGAACAGTCCCGGCACCTGCCGGCCGAAGCCCCTCAGAGCGCAGAGGGCGTCGGCCGCGCAGGAGAAGCCACCGCACGCGGCGGGGGCGCATCGCCCCCGCCCGCGGCCGTGGCGACAACCGCCTCAAGCCCAGCCAACGGGCCGACCGCCCTCCAGGTAGGCGGTGCGCCCGGCGGCGTCGGCGGCCAGCGCCGCCTCCACCCGGCGCAGGCGCCCCGGCGGCAGCAGGCCGGGCAGTTCGGCGGGGGTGGCCAGCACGGCGGCGCTCAGCTCCTCGGCGGGCAGCCGCACCCGCGCGAAGCCCTCCTCGTCCACCGCCCCGGCGAAGACGTGCACCAGAGCCGGGCGGCCGTCGGGGTGGCCCGCCCCGGGCAGCCAGTCCAGGCACACCAGCCCGCGCAGCGCCGGGACGAACCCCAGCTCCTCGCCGCACTCGCGGCGGCAGGCCGCCAGCGGCGACTCCTGCTGCTCCACGACCCCGCCCGGCAGCGACCAGCCGGGCTTGTAGGTGGGCTTGACCAGCAGCACCCGGCCGTCGCCGGTGGTCAGCAGCGCGCCGGCGGCGCTGCGCGTACGCGGCAGGGACTCGTAGAAGGCGCGCTCGGCATCCGCGTCGGAGCCGGCCGGGGCGGGGGTGTCAGCGTCGTGGGCCATGGGAGCGACCCTACGCAGACCCGCGGCGGGCGCGCCCGCCGCCCCGCGGGGCCGACCGCGCGTTGGGGCCGGGGGAGGGCTCAGGCCGAGCGGCGGCCGTGCCGGGCCTCGTACCACTTGCGGAACTCCGCGCGCAGCCGCGCCGACTCCGCGGGGTCGTCGCGGCGGTGCTCCTCGTACTCCTCGGCGGAGACGGCGTGGGCGGCGTAGAAGTCGTAGCCGGGGTCGCCGGGGGACAGCACGTCCATGCCGCAGGCGATCACCGGGCCGGCGGGGTCGGCGAAGGACGCGGGGACGTGGATGGTGCCGTCCGGGTAGCGGATGGCGTAGACGCCGCTCACTGTGTCACCCCGTAGTTGTACTCGAAGTACTCCATCACAGCGTAGGCCAGAGAGACGTCTCCGGCCAGGTGCGAGACCAGCAGGTGCTCCTTGTGCGCGGCGGTCAGCGCGAACGCCTCGGCCCACCACTCGTCGCGCTTGTGCCAGTAGGCCGCCTTGAGCAGCGGCAGGCACGCCCGGTGCAGGTCGCGCCACTCCCGCGTCTCCGACATCATGCGGTCGGCCACGTCCAGCACGTGCCCCACCTCGTGCAGCACCAGCGACACCGACTGGTGCGGGCGCCCGCCGATGGCGACGACGCCGTAGCGGTAGATGCCGGTGAAGCGGTCGAAGGTGCGCGAGGCGGGGTCGTCGGGGTCGGTGGGCCGCCCCCGCAGGTGGCCCAGCCCGTCCAGGTCCACCACCGACCCCTCGCCCACGTAGATGCCCTCGACCTCGTCGATCACCCGGTCGGCGATGTGGAAGGGCAGGTTGGCCAAAGCGTCGATGTGGCCGATGACGGTGGGGTGGGGGCGGGTGCCGGCCGCCCACTGGCGGTGCAGCACGGTCTCCATCCGGCCCAGGTGGCGCCGGCCGTCGTCGGGGATGGGGACGACCCCGGGAGGGTGGGGGCCGCATTCAACGCGAGGTCGCACGCCCGCAGAATCTACCCCCCGCCTCCACGGCCCGGGCACCCCGGGCCGCCTTCTGGGCGCCTGGGGCGCCGGGGCTATGCTCTCGGCCATGTCCCCGCTCCCCCCACCGGTCGGATCACCGGCTGCCGGCGCGTCCTGCCATGGGTGAGGCACGGGCGCGCCGCCGCGCCTCGGGCCTGGCCCTGGCCGTGGCCTCGGCCCTGTGCTTCGGCGGCTCGGGCCCGGTGGCCCGCCCGCTGCTGGAGGCGGGCCTGGACCCCCTCCACGTCACCTGGCTGCGCGTGGCCGGCGCGGCGCTGCTGCTGGTACCGCTGGCCGTGCGCCACCGCCGGGTGCTGCGCACCCACCCCGCCCTGCTGCTGGCCTTCGGCGCCCTGCCCATGGCCGGGGTGCAGGCGTTCTACTTCGCCGCCATCAACCGCATCCCGGTGGGCGTGGCGCTGCTGATCGAGTTCCTGGGCCCGGTGCTGGTCCTGGCCTGGGTGCGCCTCGTGCGGCGCCGCCCCGTCTCGCGCGCCGCCGTGGTGGGCGTGGTGCTGGCCGTAGGCGGTCTGTCCTGCCTGCTGGAGGTCTGGGCCGGGGTGCGCCTGGACGCCGCGGGCCTGCTGCTGGCGCTGGGCGCGATGGTCTGCCAGGCCGCGTACTTCCTGCTGGGCGACGCCGCCGGCGACGACGTGGACCCCATGGCGGTGGTCGCCTACGGCGCCCTCATCGGGGCGGTGCTCATCAGCGCCGTGGCCGCGCCCTGGACCCTGCCCTGGCAGCGGCTGGCCGGATCGGTGGAGGTGGCCGGGGCGACCGTCCCGGCCGCGGCCTGCGTGGTGTGGCTGGCGCTGGTGACCACCGCACTGGCCTATGCCACCGGGGTGGGGGCCATCCGCCGGCTGACGCCGATGGTGGCCGGCGCGGTGGCCTACCTGGAGGTGGTCACCGCCATCGTGCTGGCCTGGCTGCTGCTGGGCGAGGCGCTCACCCCGCCCCAGGCGCTGGGCGCCGTCATCGTGGTGGCGGGGGCGTTCGTGGCCCAGCGGGCCGTGCCCGCCCCCGCCCCGGCCCCGCCCGACCAGGGCTCAGGCCCCGCCGGCCGGGGCGGCGCCTCCGCCGGCGCCGTCCGCGGCTGAGCCGGCCGACTCGGCGGGCGCGCCGGTGCCCAGGGGCTCGCGGGTGACCGGCGTGCGGCCCAGGCGCCGGCGCAGCTCATAGGCCACCAGCGTCACCGCCAGGGCCCCCAGCGTGGCGGCCAGCGGCAGCCGCTGCTCGGGCAGCAGCGCCATGGCCGCCATCACCGACAGCAGCCCCGCCAGCACCGCCCAGCTCACGTAGGGGAACCCCCACATGCGGAAGGTCAGCCGCTCGGGCTCCTGGCGGCGCAGCCGGCGCCCCAGCACCAGCTGGGAGACCACGATCGTGATGAACAGGACGAGCAGGATCGCGCCGATGGAGGCCACCAGGAACGGGAACACGGTCGTGGGCCACACGTAGTTGCCGATGACCGAGGCGTAGCCCACGGCGGTGCCCAGCAGGATCGCGCGCGTGGGCACCCCGCGCCGGCCCACCGTGGAAAGCCCGCGCGGAGCGTCGCCCTGGCGGGTGAGCACGTGCAGCATCCGCGAGGAGGTGTAGAGGGCGGCGTTGAGGACGCTGAGCACGGCCACGAACACCACGACCTCCATGATCAGCGGCGCGCCGGGGACCCCGACCTCCTGCATCACCGACACGAACGGGCTCTCCAGCACCTCGGCAGTGTCCCAGGGCAGCACGACCACCACCACCAGGATGGAGGCGACGTAGAACAGGGCGATGCGCCAGAGCACGTTGGTGGCGGCGCGCGCGACGTTGCGCTCGGGCTCGGCGCTCTCGCCCGCGGCGATGGTCACGATCTCCACCCCGCCGAAGGAGAACAGCACGACCACGGTGGCGGCCAGCACCGCGCCCCAGCCGTTGGGGGCGAACCCGCCGTGGGCCCACAGGTTGTCCACGGTGGACCCCTCGGCGCCGGGCCACATGCCCAGGGCGAACAGCCCGCCCATGATCAGAAAAGCCACGATGGTGGCGACCTTGATCAGCGAGAACAGCGACTCGGTCTCACCGAACGCCCGCGCCGACACCAGGTTGGCCCCGGTCATCACCAGCAGCAGGAGCAGCGACAGCAGCCACCCGGGCAGCGGCACCCACCCGGCCAGGGTGGCCGCGCCGGCCACCGCCTCGGCGGCCACCAGCACGCTGTACATCCACCAGTACAGCCACCCGATGCAGAACCCCGCCCGCGGGCCCAGCGCCATGCGCGCGTAGTCGGAGAAGGAACCGGCGGCCGGGCGGGCCACCACCATCTCGCCCAGGGCGCGCAGCGTCAGCAGCACCAGGGCCCCGGCAAGGGCGTAGGACAGGATCGCGGCGGGGCCGGCGGCGTTGATCACCGCGCCCGAGCCGATGAACAGCCCGGCGCCCACCGAACCGCCGATGGCGATCATCGCCATGTGGCGTCGGCGCAGCGTGTGGGCGAGTCCGGCGGTGCGGGTGGGCGCGGGTGCGGGTGTCTGGTCGGCGGTCACGGCCACCGAGGGTATCGGCTCCCACTCCTGGTGCGTACGCGCACCCCGCCGCCGGGCGCCGGCGCCCGGGCGCGGGGGAGGGGCGCCACCCGCCGCCTCCCCCGGCCGGGGGAGGCGGCGCGCCGCGCCGGCGTGGCAGGATCGTCGCGTGGACCTGCCGCGGCGCCTGGCCGCACCCCTGCTGAGCACGGCGACCTACGCGCGCTGGGCCCACCTCGTCCTGGGCGGGGTGGTGCTGCTGCCCTACGCCGTGGCCGCCGCGGTGCTGGTGTCCCTGCTGCTCACCGGCGGTACGGCGCTCATGGACCCCCAGGACGCCGGAATGACCTCGCTGGTGCTGGGCCTGCCCCTGGCGCTGGCCGCCGTGGTCGCCACCGCCTGGATCCCCGGGGTGCGCACCATGGAGGGCCACCTGGCGCGCGCCCTGCTGGGCGGGCCCATGGCCGACCACCAGGCGGGCGAGCCCGCCACCTGGCGCGGCCGCGTGCGCACCGGCCTGTGGCTGCTGGTCCACCTGGTTGTCGGCTTCGCCGTGTGCCTGGGCACCATGGTCGGGCTCACCGAGGCGGCGGGCCTGGCGATGGCGCCGCTGGCCGCCCAGCCCGAGCAGCTGATGCCCATGGGGGCGCGGCTGCTGGGCGGCCCCCCGGTGGCGGGCGGGCGCCTGTGGGCGGCGCCGCTGCTGGGCGCCGCCGTGCTGGCGGCCGTGGTCTACGCGGTGGCGCTGACGGGTGCGGGCATGGCGCGCCTGGCGCCGGTGCTGCTGGGCCCCTCGCCCGCCGAGCGGCTGGCCGCCGCCCAGCAGCGCGTGGAGGCCCTGGCCGAGCGCAACCGCCTGGCCCGCGAGCTGCACGACTCCATCGGCCACGCCCTGTCGGTGGTGACCCTGCAGGCCGGCGCCGCCGCGCGCGTGCTCGACGCCGACCCCGCCTTCGCCCGCTCGGCGCTGGAGGCCATCGCCGAGCAGGCCCGCACCGCCGCCGCCGAACTCGACCACGTGCTGGGGCTGCTGCGCGAGGAGCGCGCCGGCACCACGCCCCAGCGCGACCTGGGCGATCTGGAGCGGCTGCTGGAGGCCACCCGCGCCACCGGCACCCGCCTGGAGGCCCGGGTCGAGGGCGACCTGGCGCGGGTGCCCGGCGTGGTTTCCCGCGAGGCCTACCGCGTCTGCCAGGAGGCCATCACCAACGCGCTGCGCCACGGCGGACAGGTGCCCGTCTCCCTGCGGCTGCGCGCCGCCGAGGGCAGCCTGGAGGTGGAGGTCGCCAACCCCGCGCCCGCGCGCTCGCGCGCTCCGCGCCGCGGCGGCGGGCGGGGCCTGCGCGGCGCCCGCGAACGGCTGCGGCTGCTGGGGGGCACCCTGTCGGCCGGCCCCGACGACGACGGCCACTGGCGGCTGCGCGCCGCCGTCACCTGGAAGGACACCCGATGATCCGGGTCGCACTGGTCGACGACGAGGACCTCATCCGCGCGGGGCTGCGCGCGCTCATCGCCGCCGAACCCGACCTTGAGGTGGTGGCCGAGGAGGCCGACGGCGCCGGGGTGGTGGACATGGCCCGCCGCCACCGGCCCGACGTGGTGCTGATGGACGTGCGCATGCCCGGCCTGGACGGCATCGAGGCCACTCGCGCGCTGCTGCGCCGGCTGGATGACCCGCCCACGGTGGTGGTGCTGACCACCTTCGAGAACGACGACTACGTCTACGGCGCGCTGCGCGCGGGGGCCAGCGGGTTCCTGCTCAAGCGCAGCCGGCCCGAGGACATCCTCGACGCGGTGCGGCTGGTGGCCCGGGGCGACTCGGTGCTGTTCCCGGCGGCCATCCGCCGGCTGGCGGCGGCCCTGGCGCCGGAGCCGGGGCCCCAGGCGGGGCGCATCCAGACCCTGACCGAGCGCGAGGCGGCCACGCTGCGGCTCATGGCCCGGGGGATGTCCAACGCCGAGATCGCGGCGGCGCTGGTGGTGGGGGTGGAGACGGTCAAGACGCACGTCTCCAACATCCTGGCCAAGCTGGGGGTGCGCGACCGCACCCAGGCGGTCGTGGCGGCTTACGACTGCGGCCTGATCCGCCCGGGCGCGGACGCGCGCTGACCGGCGTGTCCCATTTGTGAATCTACGCCGTAAAGGCGGCTATTTGACTTTACTGCCGGACATCTGCTCCGCCCTCCGCCACCGCGCCAACGGCACCCGCACCTCCTACGGCGCCCGCGCCACCGCCTCGGCGTCGACCTCGGCCGGACTCAGGCGCGGCACGTGCACCAGGGCGTCGCAGGGCGGCGCGGGCGTCCACCCCGGTGTGCTCACCCCCGAGGAGGCCGCCGACCTCGTCCTCCGCGCCGCCCTGCGCCTGATGAGGCGTTGGCGCGGGCGCGCCAGGCGCGCGGGTTGGTCCGGCGGTGTGCGGCGCCCTACGCTGGCCCTGCCCCGGTCCCGCCCCCCGCGGACCGCCCGCGGCGGGGATCCCCCTGACACGGAGGACACCCGACGATGCCCCCTCGACCCACGCAGACCGCCACCCTGCGCCTGGCCCACACGGGCCGCGGCAACGACATCTCCAACGCCTCGGCCACCCAGGTGGACCGCCCGGCCACCGGCTGGGCCACCCACCCCCTCACCTGCCACGCCTGCGGCGAGCAGTTCACCGTCGAGGTATGCAGCCTGGCCGAGCTGTCCACCGGAGTGCGCCGCCGGCGCGTCCTGCAGGGTCTGGCGGGGCTGGGCGCCGGCGCCGTCCTCCTGGTGGTCTCGCTGCTCCTGGCGCCGGTGGCCGTGCCCGCCTCGGTGATCGTGGCAATCTTGGGCGGCATGGCGCTCGTCGTGGCCGCGGTGCACCTGGCCATCACGCCCTACTACCAGGGCATCGGCCCGCTGCGGCGCGTCTCCGACGGCCGCGCCCTGCACCTGCCGGGCCTGGCCGACCACCGGGTGTTCTAGCCGCTGAGGAAGTCGGCGCGGCGGGCCAGGGGAGCGCGGCGCGGGGGATACCGCCTCCAGTGCCGGAGGTGCCTACGGCGGATGGAGAGGCGGGGGAGAGGGCGCCCGCGCCGCTCGGTGCCGCACCGGGGGAGCGGGGGGGGCTCCCGGGCAAAGGGCGGGAACGGGAGCCCGGCAGAAGGCGTCGCGGGGCCGGTCGCGTGCCGGAGTCAGCGGTGACCGGTCTCAGGCATTTACAAATCTACGCCGTAAAGCTGCCGGTTTTAGAATAAAACCCTAAAAAACAAAAACCAACCACCATCGCCAGCGCCACCGGTCCTCACACTGCGGAACTTCATCAATTCGAACCGTAGTCACCATCGCGGCGATCGGTGTGGGACCGGAGGGCCTGCTCTGCCGCGAGGCCGCGACAGCCCCTCAGCCCTGGGGGAGCAGCGCCTCCGCGGCCCGGCGGGCGGTGCGGGCGGCCTCGGGGGCGCCCAGCACGGTGAACGCGACCGTGGCGCCCTCGTGCAGGATCAGCAGAGCCTCGGCGAGCGCGTCAGGGTCGCCGGCACCGGCCTCGGCGGCCAGGTCCCGGTACAGCCCCCGGGTCCACTCCTTCTGCTCGCGCGCCACCCGGCGGCCGGGGTGGTCGGCGTCGGGCAGTTCGGCGCAGGCGTTGACCATGGCGCAGCCGCGCGTGCCGTGCTCGGCCAGCCAGGCGCCCAGGGCGTCGAAGGTGGCGAGGATGCGCTCGCGCCCTCCGCCAACCCCCGCCAGGTGACCGGTGAGGTAGGCCCGCCACCGCTCGTCGCGTTCGGTCAGGTAGGCCACGACCAGGGCGTCCTTGGAGCCGAACCGGTCGTAGACGGTCTTCTTGGTGATGCCGGCGCGTTCGGCGAGCAGGTCCATGCCGACGCTGTTGATGCCGCGCGTGTAGAACAGCTCGTGCGCGGTGTCCAGGACGCGGCGCGCGGCCGGGGTCAGAGGGCGCGCGGCGGGCGGGGTGGGCATGGGCGGCCTCGCGGTCGGTGCGGCGGGTGCGGGATGCGGTTCACCGCGAGTATACCGACCGGTGGGGTTAGGTCGGGTGGTGCCGACCCGCCGCCCCCGACCCGCGCTCAGCGCTCGTCGGCCTCGGGCGGCGGGGGAGTCCCGCGCGACAGCCGCCCCGGCGGCACCGGGCGCGCCCGGGCGTGGCGCAGCCGCAGCAGCGCCACATCAGCCGCGTCGGTGATGATCTTGGTGAAGTTCTCCGGCTGGTCCAGATTCACCATGTGCCCGGCCCGCGGCACGTTGATCAGCCGCCCGTCCGCGCACGCGTCCAGGAACCGCTTCTCGTGGATGCGGAAGTGGTCGCGCGACCCGTTGACCAGCCACACCGGCCCCGGGTAGGACCCCAGCGCCCCCAGCACGTCCATGTCGGTGATCTCGTCGATGGCGTCGCGCGCGGCCTCCATGGCCAGCCCGCCGTCCAGGACGGCCTGGGCGCCCTCGCCGCGCAGCATGAGCCGGTGGAACCGCTCGTTGACGGACTGGCCGCGGTCGGGCAGCCGGTCCAGCAGCGCGGTGGGGATCCGGTACACCTGACTGAGGGTCTGGTCGGGCCGGGCGGTGCACCCGGCCGCCACCAGCCCCGCCACCCGGTGGGGGATGGCCGCAGCGGTGGCGATGGAGACGAACCCGCCCATGCTCAACCCCACCACCAGGGCGCGCGGCCCCAGCGACTCCACGGTGTTGACGACCGCCTGCACGGCGCTGCCCAGGGTGAAGGACTCGCCGCGCCGGGTCCCGTGGCCGGGCAGGTCGCAGGCGATGGCGCGGCGCCCCTGGCGGGTCAGCTCCTCCAGTTGGGGCCGCCACATGCTGGCCGAGATCCGCAGCCCGTGGACGAGCACGATCGGCAGGTGCTCGGGCGGCTCCTCGGCGGCGGCCGAGCGCTGGGCGGCGGGTTCGGGGGCGCGGGCGGCGCGCGGGTCGGCGGTGCTCATGGCGCGTAGGTGACGGTGACGGGGGCGTGGTCGGACCAGCGCCGGTCGTAGGAGGGGGCGCGCTCCACGCGGGCCGCGGCGGCGGTGGCGGCCAGGGCGGGGGTGGCCAGGTGGTAGTCGATGCGCCATCCGGTGTCGTTGTCGAAGGCGCGGCCGCGGTAGGACCACCAGGAGTAGGGGCCGTCGGTGTCGGGGTGCAGGGCGCGGACGACGTCGACGTAGCCGGCCTCGTCGAGGAGGCGGTCGAACCAGGCGCGTTCGGCGGGCAGGAAGCCGGAGTGGGTGCGGTTGTTGCGCCAGTTTTTGAGGTCGGCCTGGCGGTGGGCGATGTTGAAGTCGCCGCAGACCAGGAGGTGGCGGCCCTGGGCGGTGAGGTCGCGGGCGCGCTGGGCCAGGTAGGGCAGGAAGGCGTCCATGAACCGGTGCTTCTCGTCCTGGCGGGGGGTTCCGGCGTCGCCGGAGGGCAGGTAGAGGCTGGCGAGGGTGAGGGGGCCCAGGTCGGCTTCGAGGTAGCGGCCGGAGTGGGTGAACTCGGGGGCGTCGAATCCGATGCGGTGGGTGCGGGGCCGGTGGCGGGTGTAGAGGGCGACTCCGGCGCGGCCGCGGTCGGCGGCGGGGGCGAGCAGGAGATGCCAGCCGGGCGGGTCGGCGAGGTCGGGGGGGAGTTGGTCGGGGGTGGCCCGGGTCTCCTGCAGGCACACGGCGTCGGCGTCGGTGGCGGCCAGCCAGGCGGTGAAGCCTTTCTTGGCGGCGGCGCGCAACCCGTTCACGTTGACCGTGGAGATCGTCATCGTCGCGGACACGTCGGCAAGGGTAGCCAATGGGGGCGGTGGGGCGGTGGTCAGCGGAGGGCGGGGTCGGTCTGGGTGGGGGCGGCGGGCTGGGTGAGCCGGCGCAGGGCGGTGTAGGTGCGGTTGGCGCGGGCGGCTTCGCGCTGGGCGGCGGCGGTGGTGTCGATGTAGGTCTGGGAGGAGGTGATGGAGGTGTGGCCGAGCAGGTGCATGATCTCGGTGACCGAGGCGCCGTCTTCGGCCAGTCGGGTGGCGAAGGTGTGGCGCAGGGCGTGGACGAGGGTGCCGCGGGCGACGCGGTCGTGGATGCCGGCGTGCTTGTAGCACTGGCGGACGAGGTATTGCAGGCCGCCGCGTTGGAGGGCGTTGCCGCGGTTGTCGACGAGGAGGGGGTCGGAGCCGCGCAGTCGGGTGGAGAAGCGCTGGGTGCGGGTGGCGAGGTAGTCGTCGATGAGGGCTTCGAGAGGGGGTTCGATGGGCAGGGATCGGGTGGTTCCGCCTTTGCCGTGGACGCGGATGCGGCGTTCGCCGGGGCGTCCGGAGATGGAGTCGATGCGCAGGCTGAGCATTTCGGCGGAGCGCAGGCCGGTGAGCAGGGCGAGGGCCAGGACGGCGAAGTCGCGCTGGGGCCAGGGGTCGCGGGCGCGGCGGCATCCGGCGGCAAGGGCGGCGAGGAGTTGTTCGGGGGTGTCTTCGCCCATGAGGGGTTTGGGCTGGTGGGGTTTGAGGCGGGGGCGGTCGACGGCGGGCATGGGGTTGCCGTCGACGGTGCCTTGGGCGACGAGGTGGCCGAAGAACCCGTTCCAGGTGGACCAGGCGCGGACGACGCTGGAGGGGGCGCGGTCGGCGGCGAAGGCGGCGAAGGCGCGGCGCAGGAGGGGGGCGGTGAGGTCGGTGAGGAGGAGTTGGTCGGGTGGGGTGTTGTGGGTGTGTGCGGCCAGGCGCAGGACGGTGGTGAGGTCGCGGCGGTAGGCGGCGAGGGTGTGGGGGGAGGGCTTGGCGGGTTGGCGGGCGATGAGGTAGTCCTCGACGGCCTCGGCCGCGGTGGTGGCGGGGTGGGGGCTGGCGGTCATGTGGCCCAGCATTCCCGATGGGGGCGGGGGGTTCACGTGTGGCGTGCCGGTGGTGGCGAAGATCGCGTGGGGCGGGTCAGGGGATGCGGGTGGCGGCCCAGGTGGAGATGGCGTGGAGGGGGCGTTCGAGGGGGCCGCGGCCCAGGAGGAGCCGCCAGAGGGTGGACAGGATGAGGGAGCCCCACAGGACGGTGGCGGCCAGGTCG
This sequence comes from Streptomonospora nanhaiensis, assembly GCF_013410565.1. Lineage (NCBI taxonomy): Bacteria > Bacillati > Actinomycetota > Actinomycetes > Streptosporangiales > Nocardiopsidaceae > Streptomonospora > Streptomonospora nanhaiensis. The sequence continues at coordinate 718,415 of NZ_JACCFO010000001.1, read as the reverse complement.
GCGGTGAGGAAGGCGAGGGGGGTGGCGTCGAGGAGGGCGGTTTCGGCGGCCCACAGCAGCAGGACGTGGGCGACGTAGACGGTGAGGGCGAGGGCGCCGACGGCGGCGATGGGGTAGCAGACGATGCGCAGCAGGTCGCCGAGGAGCAGGCACAGGCCCAGGACGGCGATGGCGGTGCCGCCGGCGCCGAGGATCTCCAGGGGGGTGCCGCTGTGGGGGAGCGCGGTGAGCAGCCATACCCAGTCGTGGGTGGGGATGGTGCCGGTGAATCCGGTGGCGAAGGCGGAGGCGGTGTCGGGGTGGCCGCCGTGGTCGGCCATGGCGGCGGCGTTGTAGGTGGCGTCGAGGCGTTGGCGCCCGCCCATGAGGTCCATGGCGGCCCAGGAGGCGGTGTAGGCGAGGGCGGCCAGGGCGGTGCCGGTGGCGGTGAGGGCGGCGCGCACGCGTGTGGAGCGCAGGTCGAGGCGGCCGATGGCCAGGCCGGCCAGGACGTAGGGCAGCCAGGTGAGGGCGGGGTAGGAGCCGGTGAGCAGGAGGTCGATGACGCCGCTGCCGGAGAGGGCGACGAGGGGGTCGTAGGTGTTGACGGCGGCCGCGGCGTCGCGGAGGGGGCCTTGGTCGATCATGCGGCGCAGCCAGAAGGAGGCGAGGGGGCCGGCGAGGGCGAGGGCGGCGGCGCATCCGGCGACGATGCGCCAGCGCTCGTCGATGAGGGGGACGGCGAGGACGAAGTAGACGGCGTAGTAGGCGAGGATGACGGCGATGGGGGTGTCGAGCATGGTGAGGGCGACGCCCAGGGGGAGCATGGCCAGGCCGCGGATGAGGACGCGCCACAGGGCGATGCCCATGGTGTGGCCGGTGGCGGGGGTGGAGCCGCCGGAGATGAGGGCGATGGAGACGCCGGCGAGGAGGGCGAAGAGGGCGGCGGCGCGGCCGGAGACGAGGTCGGTGAGGGGGTTGGTGCCGTCGGCCAGTGTCCAGCCGATGCCGACGTGGATGACGAACATGCCCAGTACGGCGAGGCCGCGGGCGAGGTCGATGCCGTGCAGCCGCGGGGGCGCGGGGCGGGTGGGCGTGGTGGCGGGTGGGGTGCGGGTGGGCGTGGTCCGCCGGGGCGGGGGTTGGGGTCGGGGCTGCGCCGGCGGGGGTGCTGTGTTGTGGGGGGTGGTGGCGCCGGGTGCGGGGGGCAGGGGCGCGGCGGTGGGGACGTCCTGGTCAGCGGGGGAGTGGCCGTGGGGCGGGGTGTCGTCGGCGGCGCGGTCGCCCGGCGAGGTGCTGGTGCTGTTGGACACTCCTTGAGGATCCCCCGGTGGGGCGGGCATTACTGGGTTTTGGCCGAGTCGTGACCGGTTGTGGCCGATACGTGGTGGTGTGGGGGTGGGGGGTCAACGCGGGAGGGGGAGTGGACGTCGGCGGGGCCGGGTGCGGGTGCGGGTGCGGGTGCGGGTGTGGTGCGGGGGCCGGGTGGGTGCACGAGGGCGGGGGTTGAGGGGCGGCGTCGGGTGGCGGGTGCGAGGTGTCGGAGTCGGCCGACAAATCCCCGCGAACTCCCCCAAATGATGCATAACGCATTTTATGCATCAAATATGGGCAAGGTGCCGGTCAAGGGCGGGTGGTCGCGGGCCCGGTCGGGGACCGCCGCGCGCGCGGGCCCGCCTGGCCGCGGGAAGGGCGTGTGGCGGGCGGGGCGGAGGCGGTGGCGGACCCGGATCGGCGCGGCCGGACGGAGGGCCGGCCAGGCCGGCGGCGGAGCCTCGGACCGGATCGGCCTTGGGCATCCAGGGAGATCCAGGAACCCGCCGGAGTCCGCGTTCGGTCCGCCGGTGGCTCTGGGTGTTCTCAGGGCGTCGGCGGTTGGCGTTTTCGTGCCGTGCGGACGGCGGCGCGGCGGACCGGCGCCGCCGGGTACGCGGGCGGGTGTCGGAGGCTCGCGTGAACCCCTCTCCGCACAGCTGTCCAAAACGCCGATAATGTACATTATGTCAAGTAGCGGTCTTTTCCGGGGCCTTCCGTCCTCCCCCGACCACGCCTGCCGGTGCCGAGTTTGCGGCGGGCCGGAGCGCGAGCCGGGCGCCCGCGCCGTCCATCTCTCCGGGCGCGCCTGGCCGGTGTCCTCGACGCTGCTGCGGCGCCGGCGGTCATGGACCGCCCCGGCCCCCCGCGGCGTACCGCCGTGTGCCGCGCCGCGCCGCATCGTCGCGGCTGGGACGATGCGGCGCGCGACCCTGCCACGGGCGCGGTCGTCCGCGCCGGTTCGGCTCCGTGCGTCCCCGACCCCGGCACGGGTGAACCGGGGCGGATCCTTCGCCGGTGGTCCGCCCGGCCCGCGTCCCACAACCGGCGGCGCCTCGCGCCCGCCGGGATGGGGGAAGACCGCGCGGCCGCTCCCCCGCCGTCGCGTGCCCGGTGGCGGTCGTGCGCCAGTGCGCGCGGCCCTCGTGGGAATCGTGGTACTCCCCCGCGTCCCGCCGGGCCCGGACCTCGCCCCCGCGGCCGGCCGCGCCCACCGCTCCCCTCTATTCCGCATAACGGAAAACCGGTGGTCCCCTGTCGCCTCTTACCCGCCCGGCGGCCCGCCGGGTCGGGGCCGCCCCTCCCGGCCACGGCCCGCTCCGGGGTGCCTCTCCCCCGGCGGACTCAGCGGCCTCAGACGCGGGGCACGTGCACGCTGAGCACCGCCGAGCGGCCCGAGCGCACCGCCTCCAGGGCCTCCTTCAGGGCGCCGGGCAGCTCCTCGGCGCGGGTGAGGGTGCGGGCGTGGGCGCCGCCGGCGGCCGCGGCGATGCCGGGCAGGTCGGCCTCGGGTTCGAAGGAGACGTTGAAGTCGTCCTCGCGGGCGGCGACGCCGTCGGGGTGGACGCCCAGCGTGGAGAGCTTGGGCGACTTCCAGCCGCGGTTGTCGAAGATGACGGTGAGGGTGGGGGTGTTGTAGCGGCGGGCCACCCACTGGGCGGAGGCGGGCACGCCGAACAGGTAGGAGCCGTCGCCGACGAGGCTGACGACCAGGGCGTCGGGTCGGGCGAGTTTGGCGCCGATGGCGGCGCCGGCGTGCCAGCCCAGGGAGCCGCCGCCCGAGCCGATGAGGGAGCCGGGGCGGTTGGCGCGCAGGTGCTCGTTGACGGTGAGGTAGTTGGAGATGGCCTCGGTGAGGACGATGGCCTCCTCCTGCTCGTCGGCGAGGAGGTCGCGCAGCTGGGCGACGAGGGCGGCGGGGTTGATCGCGCCGTCGGGTGCGTCCTGCTGCTCGCGGGCGGTGAGTTCGGCGCGGCGGGCGCGGTGTTCGGCGGCCAGGGCGGTGCGCCGCTGGTGGAGGGCGTCGGTGTCGGGGGTGTGGTGGCGGGTGAGGTGGTCGGTGATCTGGTCCAGGGCGGTGGCGGCGTCGGCGCGGGCGAAGACCTCGGCGGGGATGTGCCAGAGGGGCATCTGCTCTTTGAGGGGGTCGGTGTCGATGGAGAAGACGCGGGCGTTGGGGTGGGGGGCGTTGTTGAGGGGGATCCAGGGGACGTCGGTGTCGATGGCGAGGATGGTGTCGGCGCGGGCCAGGACGGGGTTGGGGGCCTGGGTGTTCCACTGGTAGCCGGCGTGGAGGGGGTGGTCGGCGGGGAAGTTGAGCCGCATGGGGACCGATTCCAGGACCGGGACGGCGAGGTGTTCGGCGAGGCGGACCAGGGCGGGGACGGCGTCGGGGTTGCGGCCGAGGTAGGAGGTGACGATGAGGGGGTTGTGGGCGGTGGCCAGGGCGTCGGCGATGGTGCGGGTGGTGGCGGGGTCCAGGGCGGCGGGTGCGGTGGGGCTGTAGCGGTTGAGGTGGTAGGCGGGGTTGTCGGCGGTGGCGGGGTCGAGGGGGGCTTCCATGACCTCGCGGGCGCCGACGAGGTAGACGGGGCCGGCGGGGTGGCTGGTGGCGATCTGCATGGCGCGGTGGACGATCTGCTTGACGTTGGCGCCGGTGCGGATCTCGTTGTCGTACTTGGTGTAGCCGCGGACGATGCCGCGCTGGTCGTGGACGTCTTGGATCCACTGGATGAACTCGTTGCGGCTGCCGGTGTGCTCGCCGTGCTGGGTGGCGGGTGAGGCGCCGGCGAAGACGAGGACGGGGACGCGGCCTTTGGCGGCGTTGTGGATCATGCCGCCGATGTTCTGGGTGCCGCATTCGACGTGGACGATGACGGCCTGGGGGCGTCCGCTGATCTGGGCGTGGCCTTGGGCGGCGGAGAAGGCGACGCTTTCGTGGGGGCAGATGACCAGGCGGGGGAAGCGGTCTTCGGTGCCTTCGGCGCGGGCGCGGGCGTAGGCCTCGACGAGGCCGGGGTGGTCGCTGCCGAGGTTGGCGAAGACGTATTGGACGCCGGTCTGGGTGAGGGCTTCGAGGAAGGCGGTGCTGGTGGTGTAGGAGGGGTGGTTCATGGGGGTAAGTGAAGCATCCGCCTGGTGGGGGTGCTGGTGGCGGGGGCCGCGGGTGGTGGGCGGCCCCCGCCGGGGTGTTATCGGGTGGTGGCGGTGGGTGCGGGGTGGGTGGCGGGTGCGGGGGGTGGGGTGGTGCGGCGGCGGAGGAGGTCGGGGATGAGGGTGGCGATTCCGGTGAGGGCGAGGGCGGCGCCCAGCCAGAGGGGGCCGCGCAGGCCGTGGGCGGTGATGGCGATGCCGCCGGCGGCGGAGCCGATGATGACGCCCAGGGTGATGAAGGAGGAGTGGACGGTGGTGACGAGTGGGCGGTCGTTGGCGGTGCGCTGGACGCGGGTGATCATGGCGGGGTTCATGGTGACGCCGACCAGGCCGATGCCGATCATGGCGGTGATGGCGGGGAGGGGGTGGTGGGCCAGGAGGGCGAAGGCGGTGAGGAAGAGGGTGTTGGCGGCCAGTCCGGTGAGCAGGACGGGCAGGGTGTGGCGGTCGGCGAGGCGGCCGACGACGGTGTTGCCGATGACGGTGGCGGCGCCGTAGGCGACCAGGAGCCAGGGGACGGTGGCGGGGGGCAGGCCGGTGGTCTGGGTGAGGATGGGGTTGAGGTAGCTGAAGGCGGAGAAGGTGGCGCCGATGATGAGGGTGCTGGTGGAAAGGGCGAGCCACAGGCGGGGGTTGGTGAAGGCGCGCAGTTCGGTGCGCAGGCCGCCGGCGGGGGTGGTGCGCTGTCCGCGGGGGACGAGGGCGAGGGTGGCGGCTGCGGCGGTGAGGGTGAGGGCGGCGATGGCCCAGAAGGCGGCGCGCCAGCCGTAGTGCTCGCCGATGAGGGTGGAGGCGGGCAGGCCCAGGAAGGTGCCGAGCATGAGGCCGTTCATGACGACGGCGATGGCGCGGCCGCGCAGGTGGGTGGGGGCGAGTTGGGCGCCCAGGGAGAGGGCGACGCCGAAGAAGGCCTGGGAGGCGGCGCCGGTGATGATGCGGGCGGCGGCCATGGCGGTGTAGCCGGTGGCGGTGGCGGCGAGGATGTTGCCGGTGAGGAAGACGGCGAAGAGGGTGAGGAGCGCGGTGCGGGGGTGCAGGCGCAGGAGGGTGACGCTGAGGAGGGGGCCGCCCAGGGCCATGGCCAGGGCGAAGACGGTGATGAGGTAGCCGATCTGGGGGATGGTGGCGTCCAGGCCGCGGGCGATCTGGGGCATGAGTCCGGCGACGACGAACTCGCTGGTGACCATGGCGAAGATGCCCAGGGCCAGGATGTAGACGGCGCGTGGCATGGTGCTCCTTTGCGGGGGTGGGGCCGGGTGGGCCGCACCGGTTTTGGACTGTTCGGTACAGAATTGGGGCATGGGCGGGCGCGGTCCGTCGGCGCGGGGATGCGCGCGGCGGGCCGGGTGCGGGGCGGTGGGGGCGGGCGGGGCCCGGCGGGTCAGGGGGCCAGGGCCCGCAGGGCGGTGGCGGCGATGGACTCCAGCGCGGCGCGGTCGGCGCCGCCCTGGCCGGCCACCCGCATGCCGCCGATGACCGTGTTGAGGAACAGGGCGAGGTCGGCGGCGCCGGGCTGGGCGGTGATCTCGCCGGCGCGCTGGCCGGCGCTGATGGCGGTGCGCAGCAGTTCCAGGCGCCGCTGCTGGTCGCGTTGCAGCATGGCGTCGGTGGGGGCGTCGCGTCCGGCCAGTTCGACGGTGGTGTTGACGGTCAGGCAGCCCAGGCTGCGGCCCTGGGGGCGGTTGCCGGCCTCGGCGTCGACGATCATGGCCAGCAGGGTGCGCAGGCGCTCCAGTGCGGGGCGCTGCTCGTCCTCCAGGACGGCGGCCTGGGTGGTGGTCTTGTCCTGGATGTAGCGGGCCAGGGCGCGGCGGAAGAGGTCGGGTTTGCTGGTGAAGGTGTTGTAGATGCTGCTGCGGCCCAGGCCGGTGGCCTCGCACAGGTCCTGGGTGGTGGTGGCCTCGTAGCCGTTGGCCCAGAAGGTGCGCATGGCCGCGTCCAGGGCGCGGTCCTCGTCGAAGGTCTTGGGTCTGGCCATGGCCGGCACCCTAGCATGTTCTGTACCAGACGTTCCAAAACGGCCCGGACACACCGCCCGGCTTGAACCGGCCGGGGCGCCCGCCGAGGGACCCGCGCCCGGCGGGGCGCCCTCAGCGGGGGGTCTGCTGGTGGAAGACCAGCCGCCAGGCGCCGCCGCGGCGCACATAGTGGCTGCTGACGAGCGCGGAGTACTCCGGGGCGCCCGCGCGGTGGGCGACCACGCCGTAGGCGACCACGGCGGTGTCGGGGGCCGGGCGCAGCACGGCCACCTCCTCCAGGCGGTAGCGGCTCCAGGGCTGCCCGCCCATGGAGGCGATGATCTGCTCGCGGTCGGCCAGGCGCAGGCCGCCGGGCAGCAGCATCACCGGGTCGGTGTCGAGGACCTCGCGGTAGAAGGCGGTGGCCGCCGCGGCGCTGTCGGCCAGGGCCCGCCACCCGCGCTCCTCCAGTTCGGCTACCTCCTCGGGCGTGCAATCCATGCGTGCTCTCCTTCCCCGGGTCGGGCGCCCCGTGCGGTGCGGTCCGTCTCCACCTCTACCAGTCCCCCGCCCGCGCCCGGGCCCCTCCCCCGGCCGTGCGGTGCCGCGGGGTCAGCGGCGCGGGGGCAGGGGGATGCGGTCCAGGTCGGCGGCCAGGTGGAGGGGGCCGGAGAAGTGGGCGGCGGCCTCGGCGAGGAAGCGGGCGTCGTCGGCGGCCTCGTAGCGTTCGGAGATGTGGGTGAGCACCAGGCTGCGCACGCCCGCCTGGGCGGCGATGCGGCCGGCCTGGGCGGCGGTGAGGTGGCCGTAGGCGCGGGCCAGTTCGGCCTCGGTCTCCAGGTAGGTGGACTCGATGACGAGCAGGTCGGCGCCGCGGGCCAGGTCGACGGCCTGGGGGCAGGGGGCGGTGTCCATGACGAAGGCGACGGCCTGCCCGCGCCGGGGCCGGGCGCAGTCGGCCAGTTCCACGCGCCCGCGGGGGGTGTCCAGGTGGCCCTGGGCCTTGAGGCGGCCCACGTCGGGGCCGGTGACGCCGTGGTGGGCCAGGCGCTCGGGCAGCATGGTCCAGCCGTCGGGTTCGGCGACGCGGTAGCCGTAGCAGGGCACCGAGTGGCGCAGCGGGCGGGCGGTGATGGTGAGGTCGTGCTCGCCCTCCAGGCGGGGGTGCTCCCCGGCCAGCGGCTGGGCGATGACGGTGGGCCGCCCGGTGTAGGGGGTGGCGTGGCGCAGCCGGTGGAAGTAGCGGGCGCCCTCGGCGGGGAAGGCGACGCGCACGGGGTGGGGCACCTGGTCGCGGGCGATGCGCTGGATGAGGCCGGGCACGCCCAGGCAGTGGTCGCCGTGGAAGTGGGTCAGGCAGATGCGGGTGAGGGCGTGGGCGCTGAGCCCGGCCAGGCGCATCTGGCGCTGGGTGCCCTCGCCGGGGTCGAACACGATGCCGTGGGTGTCGAACCGCAGCACGTAGCCGTTGTGGTTGCGGCGCGGGGTGGGCACCGCGCCGGCGGTGCCCAGGACCAGGAGTTCACGCAGCGACACAGCACCCCATGATCGCAGACGGGGCTCTCTCAGGGGGCCAGGCCGCCGTTGCTGTGCAGGAGTTGGCCGTTGATCCAGCCGCCCTGGGGCGAGCACAGGAACGTGACGAGGTTGGCGCAGTCGGCGGGGGTGCCCAGGCGGCCCAGCGGGGTGGCCGCGCGCATGCGCTCGGCCAGTTCGGGGCTCATCCAGCCGGTGTCGACGGGGCCGGGGTTGACGACGTTGGCGCACACCCCCAGGTGGGCCAGTTCGCGGGCGGCGGCCAGGGTGATGCGGTCCAGGGCGCCCTTGCTGGCGCCGTAGGGCAGGTTGTGGGCGGTGTGGTCGCTGGTGAGGGCGATGATGCGGCCGGTGCCGTGGGGTCCGGGGAAGGCGCGGGCGAAGGCGCGGATGAGCAGCCAGGCGGCGCGGGCGTTGACGGCCATGTGGCGGTCGAAGCTTTCGGGGGTGGTGGTGTCGATGGCGGAGTCGACCGATTCGCAGTGGGCCATGACCAGGGCGGTGACCGGTCCCAGGTGCCGGGTGGTCTGGGTGATGAGGCGGTGGGGGGTGTCGGGGTCGGCGAGGTCGGCCTCCAGGGACAGGGCGCGGGCGCCGGCGGCGGTGATGTCGGCGGTGATGGCGGAGGCGGCGTCGGGTTGGGCGCCCCAGGGCATGCGGGCGTCGTAGGCGCTCCAGTGGGTGAAGGCGATGTCGAAGCCGTGGGCGGCCAGGTCGCGGGCGATGGCGGCACCGATGCCGCGGGTGCGTCCGGCGCCGGTGACCAGGGCGATGGGGCGGGGAGCCGAGGGTGTGGCGGGCATGGGGGACATCCTGGCCCGCGGGCGGGCGCGGGCGCACCCGGTTTTCGCCCGCCCGCGTGGGGGCGCGGGTTCAGCGGGTGAGGAAGTCCAGCAGGAGGGCGGTGAGCTGGGCGGGGGCGTCGAACTGCACGAGGTGGCCGGCGCCGTCGATCTCCTCCAGGCGGGCGCGGGGCAGGGCGCGGGCCAGGCGGTGGCCGTGTTCGGGGGGCAGCCAGGTGTCCTGGCGGCCCCAGACCACGGTGGCGGGGCAGTCCAGGCGGCCCAGGAGGGGTTCGATCTGGCGGGTGTGCCGCTCGTCGGCCTGGGCGATCTGGCGGTAGAACGCGGCGCGGCCGGGCTCGTCGAGCCAGGGGGCGGCCAGGGTGTCGGCGGTGCGGGGGTGCAGGCCGCGGTGGGAGGCGCCGGCGATGTAGGCGCGGACGAGTGCTTCGTGCATGGGGGCGGGCAGGGCGGTGAAGGTGTCGGTGTGGGCGCGGACGAGGCGGAACAGGTCGGTGCCCCAGGTGCCGGTGGCGACGGCGTCGATGAGGGCGAGGCGCTCGTAGGCGGCGCCGTCGAGCAGGGCGGTGCGCAGGGCGACGGCGCCGCCGATGTCGTGGGCGATGACGGCGGGCGGGGCGGGCAGGTCCCAGTGGGCGAGCAGGCGGGTGAGGGCGGCCTGGCCGGCGGCCAGGGAGACGTCGCGGCCGGGGTGCTTGTCGGAGGCGCCGAAGCCGGGCAGGTCCCACAGGTAGACGGTGCGGGTGCGGGCCAGGGCGGGGGCGATGTCGTGCCAGACGGCGGAGGAGAAGGGGGTGCCGTGGACGAGGACGACGGCGGGGCCCCGGCCCAGGCGGGTCCAGCGGAGGGTGCCCTGGGGGGTGTCCAGGGCGCGGTCGAGGGTGGTGGGGGCGGCCATGGGGTCCCGCCTTTCGTTACCGGCTGTGTGGCTATGCCGGTAACGTTACCAGTTGACTGGCGGAGGCGGTAACGTGGGGGGATGGCCGCCTACACCCGCCCGCCCGCCCCCGACGCCGACCTGCGCCGCGTGGAGGAGCTGTGCAACACCGCGGCGTTCCTGCACGGCACCGACGCCCTGGCCGAGGCCGGGTCCGCCGCGGCGTGGCTGGCCGCGCGCTCCCCCGGCGCCCCCCGCCCCGACGAGGCCGAACTGGCGCTGCTGGTGGCGGTGCGCGAGGACGTGCGCGCCTACCTCGCCGACCCCCACGACGCCGGCGCGCGCGCCGCCCTGACCCGCCACGCCCGCGGCCTGCTGGGCCCGCCCCGCTGGGAGGGCGCCGGGCAGGTGGGGCTGGGCGCCGGCGCGGGCGGCGCCGCGGCGGCCGCCGCCGCCCGCGCGCTGGAGGGCCTGGCCCACGCCGACCTCACCGGGCGCCGCGCCCGCCTCAAGGTCTGCCGCGCCCCGGAGTGCCGCTACGTCTTCTACGACCGCTCCCCCGCCAACAACGGCGCCTGGTGCTCCATGGAGATCTGCGGGGCCCGCCACAAGATGCGCTCCTACCGGACCCGCCGGCGCCCCTGAGAGCGCCCGCGGGCGGGCGCGGCCACGCAGGGTCAAGGATCGGTAGCGATTGGCCCCCGCCAGGCGTGGCGGGGGTGGGGGGCAGGGAAGGCAGCAGGGCAACCCGGCGCAGCGGGCTCAGGAGCCCCTCGCGCCCCGGACAGGCGTCTTGCACCCCCACCCAGGAAGGCGACCATGACCCCCTCCCCCGCACCGCCCGCCGCCGGCCCCGCCCCCCAGCGCCGCTCGCTGTGGCGGCGCTACCTGGACGTCCCCCTCATCTGGAAGATGGCCGCGGCCCTGGTGGCCGGCGCCGCGACCGGGCTGGCCGTGGGTGAGCCCGTCACCGTGATCCAACCGCTGGGCGAGGTGTTCCTGCGGCTGCTGCAGATGCTGGTGATGCCGCTGATCCTGCTCACCCTCATCGCCGGGGTGTCCTCGCTGACCCCGGCCCGCCTGGGCCGCATCGGCGCCAAGATCATGGTGTACTACCTGCTCACCTCGGCGCTGGCGGTCACCGTGGGCGTGGCGCTGGCCCTGGCGGTGGCGCCGGGGGCGGGGCTGGAGCCGCCCCAGGGCGGTGCCGACCCCGAGCCCGCCCCGCCGGTCACCGAGACCCTGCTCAACATCGTCCCCGACAACCCTTTCGCCGCCCTGGCCGAGGGCAACGTGCTGGCGGTGATGTTCGCGGCGGTCACCGCGGGCCTGGCGCTGGCGTTCATGCGCTCCAGCGGCGAGGAGCCGGTGCGGGCCATGGGCGAGCTGCTGGCCCGCGCCGTGGAGGCGGGGGTGGAGCTGGTCAACCGGGTGGTGCGCGGCGTGCTGGAGTACGCCCCGGTGGGCGTGTTCGCGCTGATCGCGGTGGTGCTGGGCCAGACCGGTCCCCAGGCGCTGCTGCCGCTGCTGGAGCTGACCGGGGTGGTCTACGGCGGGGTGGGGGCGCAGCTGGTGCTCTACGCCGCGCTGCTGGCGGTGTTGCGGGTGCCGGTGCTGCGGTTCTTCGCCCACGCCCGCGACGCCATGGTGATGGCGTTTGTCACCCGCTCCAGCAACGGCACCCTGCCGGTGACCACCCGCTGCGCGCGGCGCATGGGCGTCGACGACGGCGTCTCCAGCTTCACCCTGCCCCTGGGCGCCACCGTCAACATGGACGGCACCGCCATCTACGTGGGGGCGGCCACGGTGTTCGTCGCCAACGTGGCGGGGGTGCAGCTGGGCCTGGAGCAGCTGGCGATGGTGGTGCTGGTGGGCGTGGTGGCCTCCGTGGGCACCGCCGGGGTGCCCGGCGCCGGGCTGATCATGCTCTCGCTGACCGTCTCCCAGGCCGGGCTGCCGTTCGCGGCGGTGGCGCTGGTGGCCGGCATCGACGCGGTGCTGGACATGGTCCGCACCATGTGCAACGTCACCGGCGACCTGGTGGGCACCCGTGTCGTGGCCCGCACCGAGCCGGGCATGGTGCACACCCCCGCCCGCGGCGAGCAGGCAAAGGACGCGCAGGAGCAGGCCGGCCCGGCGGGCGGGGCGGGGCCCGCGGCGACCGCGCCCTGAGCGCGCCCTAGCCCTCCTGCCGCGCCGGCGCGGGCAGGTGCGCGGTGATGAGGGTGGGGCCCCCGGCGGGGCTGGAGACCTCCAGGCGGCCGTCCAGGGCGGCCACCCGCCGGGCCAGCCCCACCAGGCCGCCGCCGCCCGCGTCGGCCCCGCCGACCCCGTCGTCGCGCACCGACAGCTCCACCCCCGCCGCCGTGGTGCGCACCGCGACCTCCACGCGGTGGGCGCGGGCGTGCTTGGCGGCGTTGGTGATGGCCTCGCGCGCCACGAAGTACACCGCCGTCTCCACCTCCGGCGCCAGGTCGCGCTCCACCGCGTAGTGCAGGGCCACCGGCAGCGCCGAGCGCTCGGCCACCCCGCGCAGCGCCGCGTGCAGGCCCAGCTCGTCCAGGGCGGTGGGGTAGACCTTCCAGGCCACCTCGCGCAGTTCGGCGGCCACCCGCTGGGACTCCCGGTGGGCCTGCTCCAGCAGGTGGGCCGCGCGCTCGGTGTCGCCGGCGCGCCGGGCCCGGGCCAGCAGCATCGCCAGGGCCACCACCCGCTGCTGCACGCCGTCGTGCAGGTCGCGCTCGATGCGGCGGCGCTCGGCGTCGATGGCGCGCAGCACCCCAGCGCGGGTGGCCGTCAGCTCGGCCACCCGCAGGGCCAGCAGGTCGGCGGTGCTGGGGCCCAGCAGGCGGCGCGCCGCCACCCGGTCCAGGGCCGCCAGCCCGGCCGCCGCGGCGGCGGCGGCCAGGAGCAGCAGCAGGCTCACCGCCAGGCCCATGGTGATGCTGGGGGTGCTTACGCTCACCCAGGGCAGCGCCAGGCTGACGGTGGTGACGGTGCCGGTGGCGGCCTCGAACAGCGAGCCGCCCAGCAGCAGCCCCGCCACGCCCAGCACCGAGGCCAGCAGCGGTGCCGCCAGCGCGGTGACGGCGGCGCGCAGGCCCAGGTAGGCCAGGCCGCGGCCGGTGCGGGGGGCGGGGTCCACCGTGCAGCCCAGCAGCGACTCCAGGCGCAGCCGCTCCCAGGAGATGAGGCGGGCGGTGCCCGCGGCCAGCCAGGCGCGGGCGGCGGGGCGGGTGCGCGGCCAGGCCAGGCCCGCGCTCAGGGGCAGGGCCGCGGCCAGCCACAGCGCCCCCGCGGCGGCGGTGGCCGCGCCCGCCAGCACGCCGGCGCCCGCGCGGGCGGCGCGCGCCGCCGTGCCGCGCCCGGTGCCGGTCCGCTGTGCCACCGCCCCGCCTCTCGTGTGCGCCGCCCCGCGCGCCGCCGCGGCCGCGGGCCCGTGGACAGCCATGATGCCCGATCAGCGGGGGTGGATCCGACACCGGCGGGGTGCGGCGTCCACCGTTTGGTGGATGCCGCGCCTCCACCGCGCATGGCGCGCAACGGGGCCGGGCGGGCGATCCGCGGGCGGGGTGCGCCCGGCCAGGCTGGGGGCATGGCGATCATCGAGGTCACAGAGCTGCGCAAGGGCTACGGCGGGCAGGCGGTGCTGGAGGGGGTCTCCTTCTCCGTGGAGGAGGGGGAGGTCTTCGGGATCCTGGGCCCCAACGGGGCCGGCAAGACCACCACGGTGGAGTGCGTGGAGGGCCTGCGCCGGCCCGACTCGGGGAGGGTGCGGGTACTGGGGGCCGACCCGGTGCGCCAGGCCGCGCGGGTGCGCCGCCACATCGGCGTCCAGCTCCAGGACACCCGCCTGCCCGACAACATCAAGGTGTGGGAGGCGCTGGACCTCTACGCCTCCTTCTATGCGGCCCCCCGCGACTGGCGGGAGCTGCTGGAGCGCTGGGGCCTGGCCGACAAGCGCGACGCGCGGTTCTGCAGGCTCTCGGGCGGCCAGCGCCAGCGCCTGTTCATCGCCCTGGCCCTGGTCGGCGACCCCAAGGTGGCGTTTTTGGACGAGCTGACCACCGGGCTGGACCCGCAGGCGCGGCGGGCCACCTGGGAGCTGGTCAAGCGCGTGCGCGCCGAGGGGGTCACCGTGGTGCTGGTCAGCCACTTCATGGACGAGGTGGAGGAGTTGTGCGACCGGGTCGCGGTGTTGGACCGGGGCCGCGTCGTGGCCCTGGACACCCCGGCGGGCCTGATCGAGGGCGCCGACACCGAGTACCGGATGAGCTTTCGGCTGATGGCGGGCGAGTCCGCCGATCCCCAGCGCCTGCTGGGCGGCCTGGAGCAGGTGGCCTCGGTGGCGCGCAGCGGCGACCGGGTGGTGGTGGCCGGGCGCGGCGACTTCGCCACCGCCGTCACCGCCGCCCTGGCCCGCGAGCACGTGGTGGTCGCCGACCTGCGCATCGGCAGGCGCACGCTGGACGACGCCTTCGTGGCGCTGACCGGGCGCTCCCTGGAGGCCTGAGGCGCCCGGACCGCCCGGCGCGCGGCCGCACGCCGCTCCCCTGCCCCGCCCCGCTCCGCCAACGGAAGGCATTGCCGTGAGAACCCTGACCAAGCTCGCCGCCGTCGAGACCAAGCTGCTGGTGCGCGAACCCGGAGCCGTGTTCGCGCTGCTCATCCCCCTGTTCATCCTCGTGGCCTTCGGCGGGGGGATCTCCCGGGGCGACACCGTCCTGGTGCCGATGGCCACCACCATGGCGGTGGGGCTGGTGGGGCTGTACCTGCTGCCCACCACGCTGGCCACCTACCGGGAGCGGGGCATCCTGCGCCGGCTCTCGCTGACCCCGGTGCGCCCGGGCAGTCTGCTGGCCGTGCAGCTGCTGCTCCAGGTGGTCCTGGCCGCGGTGGCGGTGGGGCTGCTGCTGGGGGTGGGCGTGGGCGTGCTGGGGGCGCGGCCGCCCGCGGTCCTGCACGCGGCCGCGGCGCTGATGCTGGGTACGGCGGCGCTGTTTTCGGTGGGGCTGGTCATCGCGGCGCTGGCGCCCAACGGGCGGGCGGCCAACGGCGTGGGCGTGCTGGCGTTCTTCCCGCTGGCCTACCTGGGCGGACTCATGCAGCCGCCCGAGCACATGCCCGCTATCCTGGCGGCGGCGGGCGGCTACACCCCGATGGGCGCGCTGCGGCTGAGCCTGCACGAGGCGTGGAGCGGGGCGGCCGTGGCGCCGCTGCCGCTGGTGGTCTTGGCGCTCTACGCCGTCGCGCTCAGCCTGGTGGCGGCGTGGTCCTTCCGCTGGGAGTGAGCATGGAGTCGGTGTTCGAGGGCGACCTGGACCGGCAGGAGGAGCGGCTGCGCCGCCTGACGGCCGCGGTGCCCGCCTTCCTTCTGGCGGCCTCCACCGTTTTGGCGCTGCTCACCGGCGACCTCCCTCGGGCCCGGCTGGCGGAGGTGCTGGGCCTGGTGGCGCTGGCGGCGGCGCTGGTGTGGGCGGTGGGCGGCCCCTTCGCCGCGCGGGCGGCCCGGCCGTGGCCGGGTGCGGCGTTCGTGGCGGCCCTGGTCGTGCTGATCGCCGCGCTCAGCGCCCACAGCGCCTGGTTCGCCGGGTTCTTCGGGTTCTCCGGGTACGTGTACTCCTGGCAGTTCCTGCGGGGCCGGTGGCGGCTGGCGGGGGTGGCCGCCACCGCCGCGGTCATCGTCGCCGCCTACATGGGCGGGCTGCCCGACCCCGCCCCCGGGCCGATCCTGCTGTATGTGCTGTTCGTGGCCGCGGTGGTGGCCCTGGTGGCGGTGTTCAGCCACTTCGGCGAGGTCACCGCCCTGCGCAGCGACGAGCGCCGGCGGATGGTGGAGCGGCTGCGCGCGACCATCCGCGAGAACGAGGGCCTGCACGCCCAGCTGCTGGTGCAGGCCCGCGAGGCCGGGGTGCACGACGAGCGCCGGCGCATGGCCCGGGAGATCCACGACACCCTGGCCCAGGGGTTCGTGGGCATCATCACCCAGCTGCAGGCCGCCCAGCGCGCCCCGGAGGCGCCGGGCGAGGGCGCCGAGTGGCGCCAGCGGGTGGCCCACGCCCTGCGCCTGGCGCGGGAGAACCTGGCCGAGGCGCGCAGGTCGGTGCACGCCCTGGGCCCGGCGCCCCTGGAGGAGGCGCCGCTGCCCGAGGCCCTGGCCGGCCTCACCGCCGAGTGGTCGGCGCTGACCGGGGTGCGCGCCGACTTCGCCGCGACCGGGCCGGTGCGGCCGCTGCACACCGAGGTCGAGGCCGCGCTGCTGCGCACCGTCCAGGAGTCGCTGTCCAACGTGGCCCGCCACGCCGGGGCCACCCGGGTGGGTGTCACCCTGTCCTACATGGAGGACGTGGTGGTGGTGGACGTGCGCGACGACGGCGCGGGCTTCGCGCCGGGCGGCGGGGGTTGGGGGGCGGGCGCCGGGTTCGGCCTGCGGTCGATGCGCCAGCGGGCGGCCGGGCTGGCCGGGACCGTGGAGATCGAGTCGGCGCCCGGCGCGGGCACGGCGGTGTCGGTGGCCGTGCCGGCCTTGGCGCGGGAGGCCGCGGGTGGGTGAGGCCGCGGTCCGCGTGCTGGTCGCCGACGACCACCCCGTCGTGCGCGACGGTATCCGCGGCATGCTCGCCGGCGACCCGGGGTTCGCGGTGGTGGGCGAGGCCGGCGACGGCGCCCGCGCCGTGGAGCTGGCGCGGGCGCTGGTCCCCGACGTGGTCCTGATGGACCTGCGCATGCCCGGGATGGGCGGCGTGGCGGCCATCCGCGAGCTGGTGCGGCTGGACGTCGCCTCCCGCGTGCTGGTCTTGACCACCTACGCCACCGACAGCGAGGTGGGGGCCGCCATCGAGGCCGGGGCCACCGGCTACCTCCTCAAGGACGCCTTGCCCGAGGAGCTGACGCGGGCGGTGGGACTGGCCGCGCGCGGGCAGACCGTGCTGTCGCCCTCGGTGGCGACCCGGCTGGTGGGGCGGGTGCGCGAGCCCCGCCCCCGGTTGAGTGAGCGGGAGCTGGAGATCCTGCGGCTCATCGCCGCCGGCTCCACCAACCGGGAGGCCGCGGCCCGGCTGTTCATCAGCGAGGCCACGGTCAAGACCCACGTCCTGCACATCTACGCCAAGCTGGGCGTCAACGACCGGGCGGCCGCGGTCGCGGCGGGCTTCCGGCGCGGCCTGCTGGACCTGGGCGAGGGCCCGCCCCGGTGACACCCGCCCCCAGGATGCGGCCCGGTGCGGCGGCCGCGTCAGTCCAGGCAGAACTCGTTGCCCTCGGGGTCGGCCATCACGATGAACCCGGCGCTGAGCGGGGGCTGGGGTTCGGCGCGGCGCAGGCGGGCGGCCCCCAGCGCCACCAGCCGCGCGCACTCGGCCTCCAGCGCCGCCATGCGCTCCTGGCCCCGCAGGCCCGGCGCGCAGCGCACGTCCAGGTGGACGCGGTTCTTGGCGGTCTTGCCCTCGGGCACCCGCTGGAAGAACAGCCGGGGCCCCTGCCCCTGGGGGTCCTCGGCGGCCGCCTTGGCGTTGCGCTCCTGCTCGGGCACGCCCACCCGCTCCAGGAACGCGTCCCAGGCGGCGCGGGCGTCGGCGCCCTCGGGCAGTTCGGTGCCGGGCGGGGCCGGGTGGGCATAGCCCAGCACCTCACACCAGAAGGTGGACAGGCCCCACGGGTCGTGGGCGTCGAAGGTGATCTGGATGTGGCGGGTCATCGGTCGCTCCGTGGTCGGTGGTGGTGCGGGTGTCGCGGGCAGAGGCCGGCCGGCGGGCGGGCCTCGCAGACATGGTGGATCAGTGCGCGGTGGACGTGCCGGATGCGGTCGGCCATGGGCGCGTCGGGGTGGGGATCGGCCGGTCCCCCCGGTGCCGCCGGCGCGGTGCCGGGTCTTGGGGGCCCGCTGCTCGCCCGGCCCGCGGGTGCCCGCCGGGTTGGTCTGCCTCCATGACCGCAGCCTGGCACCCCTGGCGGACAGGATCGGTCCGCTTTGTGGCAGGGTGGGCGCCATGGACGGTGAGGGGGGCGGGCAGCGGGGGACGGCCGAGCGGGTGCTTGTGCTGCTGGGGCTGCTGCAGCGGCGCCGGGTGTGGTCGGGGCCCGAACTGGCCGAGCGGCTGGGGGTGACCCCGCGGACGGTGCGGCGCGATGTGGAGCGGCTGCGGTCGCTGGGCTATCCGGTGCACGCCGGGCAGGGGGCGGGCGGCGGCTACCGGCTGGGGCGCGGCCAGGACCTGCCGCCGCTGCTGCTGGACGACGAGGAGGCAATCGCCACCGTGGCCGCGTTGCTGGCCGGCGCGGGCGGCGGGGCGGGCGACGCCGCGCTGCGGGCGCTGGCCAAGCTCGACCAGGTGCTGCCCGCCCGGCTGCGCGCCCAGGTGCGGGCGCTCTCCGACGCGGTGGAGCCCTTCGGGGCGGGCCCGCCGGTGGACGCCGAGGCGCTGATGGTGCTGGCCCGCGCCTGCCGTGAGGAGGTGGAGGCCGGCTTCGACTACCCCTCGGGCGGGCGGGTGGGGCCGCGGCGGGTGGAGCCCTACCGGCTGGTGCCCTCCGACCGGCGCTGGTGCGGGAGCGCTCCGCCCGTCAGGCGGCGGCGGTGCGGGCGGCCGTGGCGGCCTGGGCGGTGTAGTCCACGGTGAACGCGCCGCCCGCCTCGTCGATGACCGCGCCGATGCCCTCCAGGACCGGCCGGCGGGCCTGCTCGGGCAGTCTGCCAGTTCGGGGTGGACGACCTTGACGGCGATGCGCAGCCCGCCCGGGGAGCGGCCCAGGTAGACGCGGCCCATGCCGCCGCCGCCCAGGCGGCCCTCCAGCCGGTAGGGGCCCACCTGGGCGGGGTCGTGCTCGTGCAGGGGTTCGGCCATGCGCAACCTCCGCCCGCCCGGGGTGGCCGATCGCCGCCCATGATGGCAGAGGCCCGCACGCCCGCACCGCCGGGGACGCCGGCGGGCGGTCAGTAGCGGTAGGGGGTGTAGGTGAGGTAGCCGGTGTCCCCGCCCTCGTAGAAGGTGGCCGGGTCGGCCTCGGCCAGGGGCAGGCCGATGCGCAGGCGCTCCACCAGGTCGGGGTTGGCCAGGAACGCGCGGCCGAAGGAGATCAGGTCGGCGCCCAGGCCCAGCCAGTGCCCGGCGCTCTTGGGGCCGGCGGGTACCGGCGCCGAGGGTGCGGAGGGGTTGACGATCAGCGGGCCCGACCAGGCGCGCCGCAGGCCCAGCAGGGTCTGCTCGTCGGTGGTGGCTTCGAGGTGGAGGTAGGCCAGGCCCAGGGGGTCCAGTTCGGCCAGCAGCGCGCCGTAGAGTTCGGGGATCTCGGTGTCGTGGGCGTCCCACAGGCCGGCGCCCGGGGACAGGCGGATGCCGACCCGCTGGGGGCCGATGGCGGCGGCGGCCGCGGTGGCGGCCTCCACGGCGAAGCGGATCCGCCCCGATACCGGGCCGCCGTAGCGGTCGGTGCGCAGGTTGGCGCTGCTGGAGAGGAACTGGGCGATCAGGTAGCCGTTGGCGCCGTGGAGTTCCACGCCGTCGAAGCCCGCGGCGACCGCGCGCCGGGCCGCGTGGGCGAAGGCCGCCGCCTGGGCCCCGGCCTCCTCGGTGGTGAGTGCGCGGGGGACGGGCACCTGCTGGGGGCCGCTGGGGGTGAAGACGCGGGAGTCGCGGGCGGCCACGGCGGAGGGCCCGACCGGCTGGAGGCCGGTGGTGTCGGGGTGGCTGATGCGCCCTCCGTGCATGAGCTGGGCGAAGATCCGCCCGCCGTTGGCGTGGACGGCGGTGGTGACCTGGCGCCAGGACGCGGTCTGCTCGTCGGTGTGCAGGCCGGGGGTGAGGGGGTTGGACTGTCCCACGCGGTTGGGGTGGACGCCCTCGGTCACGATCAGTCCGGCCGAGGCGCGCTGGGCGTAGTAGGCGGCCATGGCGGCGGTGGCCAGCCCCTCGGGGGTGGAGCGCACCCGTGACATGGGCGCCATGACGACGCGGTTGGGAAGGCGGAGTCCGCCCAGGTCGACGCTGGTGAAGAGGCGTTCGGTGCTGTCGCTCATGGCGCTACCGTAGGATCTGACATTGACGTCAGAGGCAAGGGTTGGGGCTGTGGTGCGCGCCACGGCCGGCGGGTGCGGGAAGGCGGGGGTTGTGCGCATCGGCGAACTCGCGGCGCGGACCGGGGCGAGCGTGCGGTCCCTGCGCTACTACGAGGAGCAGGGCCTGCTCAGCAGCGGCCGCAGCCCCAGCGGCCAGCGGCTCTACACCGCCTCCGACGTCGACCGCGTGCTGCTGGTGCGGCGGCTGTTCGCCGCGGGGCTGTCCAGCCGCAGCATCGTGCGCCTGCTGCCGTGCGTGGACTCCCCCAGCGCCGAGACCTCCGAGGAGACCTGGCACCTGCTGCTGCGCGAGCGCGACCGCCTCAACGACCACATCGCCGCCCTGACGCGCACCCGCGAGTCCCTGGACGAGGTGATCGCCGCCCACGAGCGCTACCGCCACGCCACCGCCGCGTCGGCCGGGTAGCGGCCCCCCGGTTACCCCGGGGGTAATCGACGCGGCGCGGCGGCGTCGGCCATGCTGGTCGGCGCGCGGTCCGCACGGGTGCGCGCACGGCGACGAGGGAAGGGGCGGCGGTGACGACCACGGTCGACCAGCGGCACAGCACCATCGGGGCGCTGCTGCGCCAGTGGCGAGAGCGGCGGCGCATCAGCCAGCTGGACCTGTCCATCGCCGCCGACATCTCCGCGCGCCACCTCAGCTTCGTGGAGACCGGCCGCTCGCGGCCCAGCCGGCAGATGGTGCTGCGGCTGAGCGCCTGCATGGACGTCCCGCTGCGCGAGCGCAACCACCTGCTGCTGGCCGCCGGGTACGCCCCCGTCTACTCCGCCCAGCCGCTGGAGGGCGCGTCGATGGCGCCGGTGCGCGAGGCGCTGGGGGTCATCCTCAAGGGGCACGAGCCCTCCCCGGCGGTGGTGGTCGACCGCGCCTGGACCCTGCTGGAGGCCAACGCCAGCACGGCCCTGCTGCTGGAGGGGGTGGCGCCCGAGCTGCTGGAGCCGCCCGTCAACGTGCTGCGGCTGAGCCTGCACCCGCGCGGCGTCGCGCCCCGCATCGCCAACCTCGGCGAGTGGCGCGCCCACCTGCTGCACCGCCTGCACCGCCAGATCGACCACACGGGCGACGAGGACCTGCGCGCGCTGTACCGGGAACTGGCCGGCTATCCCGGCGCCGAGCCCGAGGCACCCGTGGAGGCGCCGGCCGCCGGCGAGGTCGCCCTGCCGCTGCGCCTGCGCACCCGCGGCCGCGAACTGCGGTTCCTCAGCACGGTGGCGACGTTCGGCACCCCGCTGGACGTCACCGTCTCCGAGCTGGTCATCGAGTCGTTCTTCCCCGCCGACGAGGCCACCGCCGCCGCCCTGCGCGCCGCCCAGGCCGGGCGGGCCTCCGGCTGAAGGGGGCGGGCGCAGGCGGTGCCCACGACGGTGTCCGATTCCCGCCAGCGCCCGGCCCGGGAGGGGGCCACAATGCCGGACATGCGCATGCGAGACACCGGGTGCAGCCCGCGCGCCCACACCGTCGTGGACAGCCCGCTGGGCCCGCTCACCCTCGTGGCCTCCGGCGAGGCGCTGGCCGGCCTCTACATGGCCGGCCAGCGCCACCACCCGCCCCAGGAGTCCTTCGGGCCGCGCCGGGCGGGCCTGCTGGCGCCGGTGGCGGCGTGGCTGGAGGCCTACTTCGCCGGTCAGCGGCCCGCCTTCACCGCGCCCCTGGCGCTGGAGGGCACCCCCTTCCAGCGCGCGGTGTGGCAGGCGCTGCGCGACGTGCCCTACGGCGCCACGCTGACCTACGCCCAACTGGCCGAGCGGGTGGGCCGCCCGGCGGCGGTGCGGGCGGTGGGCGCGGCCAACGGGCGCAACCCCGTGGGCGTGGTCGTGCCCTGCCACCGGGTGGTGGGCAGCGACGGCTCCCTGACCGGCCACGGCGGCGGGCTGGAGCGCAAGCGGTTCCTGCTGGAACTGGAGGGGGCGCTGGCCCCCGCGCTCACTCCCGCGGCCCCAGGACCTCCACCAGCCGGGTGAGGCTGTCGGCGCCGTGGCCCGCCTCCACGCCCCGGCGGAACGCCGCCAGCACCGCCTCGGGCAGCCCGGTGTCGACTCCGGAATCGGCGGCGGTGTGGACGACGTGGGCCATGCTGGCCGCGCCCATCGTGAGGCGGTCCACGTCGCCGGCGTGGTCGCCGGCGTCGATGCGGGGGGCGTAGAAGTCCAGGAAGTAGCCCAGGTCGAGGGTCTTGCGGGCGCGGGGCAGGAAGTCGGCGGCGCTGATGCCGTTGGCGCGGGCCACCGCCTGGGCGTGGAGGTAGCTCAGCATCGACGTCCAGAACATGTCCATGCCGATCTGGTAGTAGAGGGCGGCCAGGCCCGGGTCCGCGCCCAGGTAGTCCACCTCGGTCAGCACCTCCAGGGCCGCGCGGTGGGCCTCCACCGCCTCGGCCGGTCCGCTGTAGTAGGTGGCGGCGCCGGGGGTGGCGATGAGGGGCGGGGGCACCTGCACGCCGCCGGTGATGTGGGCGGCGCCGCGCTCGGCGAGGCGGCGCGCCGCCTCGCGGGCCCGCCGGGGGTGTCGGAGGTGAGGTTGGCCACGGTGCGCCCGGCCAGGTCGGCGCCGCCGGCCTGCTCCAGCACGGCGTCCAGGGCGTCGTAGTCGGTGAGGCTGACCACGGCCAGCCGGTTGGCCTCCAGGGCCGCGGCGGGGGTGGCGGCGCGGCGGGCGCCGCGGGCGACCAGGTCGTCGGCGCGCGCGGGGGTGCGGTTCCACACGGTCACGGCGTAGCCGCGCTCCAGGTAGGCCGCTGCCATGGCGCGGCCCATGGGGCCCAGGCCGATGACGGTCACCGCGGGGGTGTCCATGACTCCTCCTAGAAAGAACGTTCTAATCAAACGGGAGGACGCTAGCACACGTCTGGAGTGAACGTTCTATTCAGTAGGATGGCGGTATGACTCCCCCGCACGCCGCCGGCACCCGCGAGCGCATCGTCCGGGCCACCTCCCGGCTGCTGCAGCGCCAGGGCTACACCGCCACCGGCCTCAAGGAGATCTCCCAGGCCTCCCAGGCCACGCTCGGGTCGGTCTACCACTTCTTCCCCGGCGGCAAGCGCGAGCTGGCGGTGGCCGCCATCCGCCACGGCGACGCCGAGTTCGCCGACCAGCTGCGCGAGGCCCTGGGCCGCGACGACGACCCCGCCGCGGCCGTGGCCGCCTGCGCCGAGGAGCTGGCGCGCGGGCTGCGCGAGTCCGACTGGCTGGACGGCTGCCCGGTCACCACCGCCGCCCTGGAGAGCGCCGGGCACCTGCCCGACATCCAGCGCGCCGCCGCCGAGGCGTTCGCCCACTGGCGCGGCCTGGTCCGCGACCGGCTCACCGACTGCGGGCTGGCCCCCGAGCACGCCGCCGACCTCGCCCACACCGTCATCAACACCCTGGAGGGTGCCGAGATGGCGGCCCAGGTCTCGCGCAGCGAGGAGCCGCTGCTCATCGCCGGGCGCCACCTGGCCCGCCTCATCGACTCCTACCGCTAGCCGGCGCCGGCCGGTATCAGTCCAGGAAGCCGGCCAGCGCCGCCAGCACCTCCCGCGGCCGCTCCTCGGGCAGGTAGTGGCCGCAGTCCTCCACGGCCGCCACGCGCACGTCGGTGCCCGCGCCCGGCGCCCACCGCGCCAGGTCGGCGTGGTTGCCCAGGCGCCCGCCCAGCGCCAGCAGCGGCGCGCGCACCGGGGCGTGGTCGCCGGCGTCGGCGATGTCGGCGGCAAACGCCTGGTACCAGGCGTTTCCGGCGCGTACGGCCTCGGGGTCGGCGTAGGCGCGGGCGTAGACCCGGCGCGCCTGCTCGTCCAGGGCCCGGGGGTCGGCGGCCAGGTAGTCGGCCAGCCAGTCGACGACGGGGCGCATGCCGCCTGATGAGGCCAGCAGGCGCTCGGGCAGGCCGCGCACCTGGTTGAGGGCGAACCACCACAGGAAGGTGGCCGAGCGCTCGCCCGCGGGGGCGTTGGCGTCGGCGGGGTCGGCCGGCAGCAGGCGCATCTCCCGCCAGCCGGCGTGGGGGTGGGGCACGTCCAGCAGGGCCAGGCGCGCCACGGTGCCGGGGTGGTGCACGGCGGTGGCGTAGGCGACCATGGCGCCGATGTCGTGGCCCACCAGGTGGACCGGGCCCAGGTCCAGCGCCTCGCACAGGGCGCGGATGTCGCCGGCCATCGTCTTCTTGTCGTAGCCGCCGGCGGGTTTGGCCGAGGCGCCCATGCCGCGCAGGTCCACGGCAAGGACGCGGTGGCGCCGGGCCAGGGCGGGCATGATCCGGCGCCACTGCCACCAGGTCTGGGGCCAGCCCCCCAGCAGGAGCACGGGGGTGCCCGTGCCGCCCTCGACGTAGTGCAGGCGCACGGGGCCGGCGTCGGCGTGGCGGCTGGCGAAGCCGCCCTCCAGTGAGGCGGCCAGGGCGGAGTCGGAGAGCGGGTCGGATGCGGGAGGGGTCATGGCCGTCCTCGGTGTCGGGCGGTCCGGCGCGGACCGCAAAGTTCGATTGTACGAACTTCTCGTACATTTGCTGGTTCGAGATCCTCGTACAGCGGGACGGGGGTGTCAACCGCGCACCCCGGCCGCCCCGCGCCCTCGGCGTAGAGTTGGCACCATGGCCGCGCTCCACCACCCCGACACCGCCGACATCGAACTGGTCGACGTGCTCGCCGCCCTGGGCCACCCCGTGCGCCTGCGCATCGCCCGCGCCCTGGCCTCCGGCCAGGAGCGCTTCTGCGGCGAGGTGGTGCCCGACGTCCCCAAGTCCTCGATGACCCACCACTGGCGCACCCTGCGCGAGAGCGGCGTCATCCGCCAGCGCCGCGACGGCCGCCGCCTCTACATCACCCTGCGCCGGGCCGACCTGGAGGCCCGCTTCCCCGGCCTGCTCGACACCGTCCTGGCCGAGCCCGCCCGCGCCGCCCACCGCTGAAGGCGCGCCCCTCAAGGAGCCAGGTCGACCATGCCCCGCGCCCCCGGCCGCCGCACCCCGGGCGGCACCCCGCGCCTGCACCGCGGCCTGTCGGTCCCCCTGCCCGAGGGCGGCCGGCTGCGCGCCGACCGCGCCCACCCCGCCGGAGACCCCCGCGCCCCCCTCGTCCTGCTGCGCACCCCCTACGGCCGGCGCCCCCTCACCTGGCTCATGCGGCTGCTGGCCGAGCGCGGCTACCAGTCCCTGGCCGTCAGCCTGCGCGGCACCGGCGGCTCCAGCGGCCGCTTCACCGGCTGGCGGCTGCACCCCGGCGACACCGACGCCCTGCTGGCGTGGCTGCGCGCCCAGCCCTGGTTCCCCGGCGCCTTCGCCACCTGGGGCGCCAGCTTCCTGGGCTACGCCCAGTGGGAGATGGCCCGCCGCCCGGTGCCCGAGTGGCGCGCCGCCCTCATCCAGGACGCCCCGCCCGAGTTCTACGCCGGCGTGCTCTACCGCGGCGGGGCCTTCGCCCTGGGCGACTGGCTGCGCTGGGCCGACCAGACCCGCCGCATCACCGGCGGGCGCACCGACACCGGCGCCTGGCGGGCCCTGCGCGCCACCCGCGCGGCCGCTCGCCGCGCGCCCCGCGCCGCCGCGCACCTGCCCCTGCACCGCGCCGACCGCGCCGCCGCCCACCGCCCCATCGCCCTCTACCAGGAGTGGGTGCGCAACGCCGAGCCCGGCCCCGCCTGGGGGGCCTGCGACCACCGCGCCAACGCCGCCCACCTGCCGCCCCTGGTGCACCTGGCCGGCGGCTGGCACGACGTGTTCCTGCCGGGCGTGCTGGAGGGCTACGCGGCGCTGCGCGGCGCCGGGCGCGACGTGCGGCTGCTGGTGGGGCCCTGGCCCCACGGGTGGGGCCTGTTCACCCCCGACTACCACCGGGCGGCCTTCGCCGTGCTCGACCACGCCCTGCGCGGCGCACCGGCCCCCGCGGACCCGCCGGTGCGGCTGTTCGTCACCGGCGCCGGGCACTGGGCCGACCTGCCCGGCTGGCCCCCGCCCGGCACCGGCGAGCAGTCCTGGTACGCCCACCCCGGCGGGGTGCTCGCCACCGCGCCGCCCGCCTGCGCCCCGCCCTCGCGCCTGCGCTACGACCCCGCCGACCCCACCCCCGCCCTGGGCGGCCCGCTCCTCTACGGCGGCGGCGCCCCCGACAGCCGCCCCCTGGCCGCCCGCCCCGACGTGCTCGCCTTCACCGGCCCCCGCCTGGAGCACGGCCTCACCGCCGCGGGCCCCCTCAGCGCCGAGGTCGCGGTGCGCCTGGACGGCCCCAGCGCCGACGTCTACGCGCGGCTGTGCGACGTGGACCCCCAGGGCGCCATGACCCACGTCAGCGACGGCCTGGTGCGCCTGGCCCCCGCGGAGCCCGGCCGGGTGCGCACCGCCCGGGTGGACCTGTGGCCCCTGGCCCACCGCTTCGCCGCCGGGCACCGCCTCGCCCTGCTCCTGGCCGGTGGCGCCTTCCCCCGCTACGACCGCAACCTGGGCACCGGGCGGCGCCTGGGCACGGCGATGCGGCCCGTGCGGGTGGAGGTCCTGCACGACCCCGAGCACCCCTCGGTGCTGCGGCTGCCCCTCAGCGGCTCAGGCTGAGCGCCCGGGCCTGCGCCCCCGCGCCGGTCGCCGACGCGGGGGCGCCGTCCTGGGCCGCGCGCCGCTCCAGCACGGTGTCGCAGAAGGCGCGCACCCGCGCGGTGCGGCCCCGGCGCGGCCACACCAGCCCGTACTCCACCGGCGGCGCGCCGCGCATCGGCACGAACGCCAGGCACGGGCGCGAGTGGTACTGGGCGCCGCGCAGCGCCGCGGGCGAGACGCCGTGCCCGGTGGCCACCAGCGCCAGCACCTCGGCCCAGGACTCCGCGGCGGTGCCGTGGACCACGGTGCGCCCCTGGGGCGTGCGCGAGGGGTAGTGGTACTCGCGCCAGTAGTCGGGGGCGGCGCCCGAGAGGGTCACCAGCGGGGTGTGGGCCAGGTCCTCCAGGCACACCCACGCCCGCCGGGCGAAGGGGTGGCGGTGGGGCACCAGCAGGGCGCGCGGCTCGGAGAACACCACCGGGCCGGCCTCCAGGTCGGGTTCGACCACGGGGAACTCGGTGAGCTGCAGGTCCACCTGGCCGGCCCGCAGCGCGGCGAAGGGGTCGGTCACCGGCACCTCGTGGACGCGCACCGCGCACTCGGGATGGGCCCGGGTGAAGACCTCGGCGGCCTGGTACAGCAGGTCGCCGGCCCACTGGGAGGAGAAGCCCACGTGCAGCTCCCCGGTGAAGCCCTTGCCGGCGGCCACCGCCCGCGCCACCGCCCGGCGGATCTGCGCATAGGCCGGGGCGAGGTCGTCGCGCAGCCGCGCGCCGGCCGGGGTCAGCGCCACCCGGCGGCTGGTGCGCTCGAACAGCTGCACGCCAAGGCGGCCCTCCAGCTTCTTGATGGTCTGGCTCACCCGCCCCTGGGCCAGCCCGAGCCGCTCGGCGGTGCGCCGGAAGTGCAGCTCCTCGGCCAGGACCAGGAACGCCTCGATCTCGTGCCGCTCCACACCACACTCCCGGCGTGATCGGTGAACGGGGCGCACCGATCATAGAGCAGGTCGATCTTGCTCCCCCCGCGGCCCCCGACCAGCATGAAGCCATGGCACACGACAACGCCCTCTTCGACTACAGCCCCATCACCGAGCGCCCGCCGCTGAGCTGGCCGGGCGACGCCAAGGTGGCCGTCTACATCGGCCTCAACATCGAGCACTTCCTCATCGACCGCCCCTCCACCAGCATCTGGCCCGGCACCGCCGACCTGGTGCCCGACGCCCTCAACTACGGCTGGCGCGACTACGGCGCCCGGGTGGGGGTCTGGCGCATCACCGAGATCCTGGACCGCCACGGCATGCGCGCCAGCGCCCTGCTCAACTCCGACGTCGTCCACCACAACCCCCAGATCGTCAAGGCCGGGCTGGAGCGCGGCTGGGCCTGGCTGGCGCACGGGCGCACCAACTCCATCCTGCAGACGGGCATGGACCCCGAGCAGGAGCGCGCCTACCTCACCGAGGTGGTCGACACCATCGCCGGCGCCACCGGGCGCCGCCCGCGCGGGTGGATGGGCCCCGGCCTCACCGAGACCTTCCAGACCCCCGGCCTGCTCGCCGAACTGGGACTGGACTACGTGCTGGACTGGACCAACGACGACCAGCCCTACCCGCTGAAGGTCCCCGGGCTGATCAGCGTCCCCTACAGCGTCGAACTCAACGACCTCATGCTCTTTCCCAGCGGCCTGACCGGACCGGGGTTCGTCCAGGTCGTCAAGGACCAGTTCGACCAGCTGCGCGCCGACGCGCGCACCGGCGGGCGGGTGATGGCGCTGGCGCTGCACCCCTTCGTCACCGGCCAGGCGTTCCGCGCCAAGTACCTGGACCAGGCGCTGGCCTACCTCGCCGCCCAGCCCGAGGCCTGGATTACCACCAGCGACGAGATCGCCGACCACTACAACCGCACCGCCAGCCCCGCCGCCTGAGCGCCCTGCGGGCGCCCGCGCGCGGCACCCGCAGGGCGGCACCCCGCCCGGGGCGGGCGCTAGGCGGCCATGGCCGCCGCCAGGCAGGCCACGGCCAGGGCCGAGGCGGCGGTGCGCAGGGCGTTCCAGCGCACCCACGGGCCGGCGAAGCGGCGGCGCGCCGCCGCGTGCCCGGCGTCGTCCGCGGCGGCGGCGCCCTCGCGCTCCAGGGCGTCGTTCAGGGGGACGTTGCGGGTCATCGTGACCACCACGACCAGGACCACCAGGACGAACGCCGCCGCGATCCACACCAGCGCCGGGCGGTGGGCCGGTGCCAGGTGCGCGAGCGCGGCACCCGCCAGGGACAGCGGCGAGCCGACGAACGCCACGGCGAACAGCGGGTTGAGGATCGCGGTGTTCATCGCCCGCATCGCCGCCGTGAAGACCCGGTCCTCGCAGCGGGCCAGGCCCGGCATGACCGCGATCTGGAAGGTGAAGAACAGCCCGGCGAACCAGCCGGTGGCCACCATCGCCGCCACCAGCAGGCCGGTGCGCACCAGGTCAGCCACGGGCCGGCTCCGCGGCCTGGGCCGGGCGCGGCCACGCGCCGGCGGCGGCCCGGGCGACGTAGTCGGCGAAGTCGCGCGGCTCGCGCCCCAGCGCCTCCTGGACGCCGCGCCCCAGGTGGGCGTTGCGCCCGTCCAGGATCTCGGTGAACACCTCGGCCAGCGGGCGGGCCAGTTCTGCGGGGGCGCCGCCGGCGACCATGGCCGCCACGTACTCACCCGGCTCCAGTGCCCGGTAGGCCACGGGGCGGCCGGTGGCGGCGGTGATCTCGGCCAGGGCCTGGGTGAAGGTGAGCAGGCGCGGCCCGGTCACCTCGTAGACGCGGCCGTCGTGTCCCTCGTCCAGCAGGGCGGCGGCGGCCACCTCGGCCACGTCGTCGGCGTCGACGAAGGGCTCGGGCACGTCGGCGGCGGGCATCGCGAGTTCGCCCGCGCGCACCTGCTCCACCATGAAGTCCTCGCTGAAGTTCTGCGCGAAGAACGCCGCGCGCACCACCGTCCATCGGGTCCCGGCCGCGCGCAAAGCCTCCTCGCTGCGCAGGGCGCCCTCCTCGTTGCGCCCGGTCAGCAGCACCAGGCGGTCCACGCCGGTGTCGGCGGCGCGGCGGGCGAAGCGGCCGATGACCTCGGCGGCTCCGGGGAACCCGGCGTCCGGGGAGTAGGCGACGTAGGCGGAGCCGACCCCGGCCAGCACCGCCGGCCAGGTGGACTCGTCGGTCCAGTCGAAGGGCGGGGTGGCCGAGCGCGAGCCGATGGCCACGGCGCGCCCGGCCGCCCGCAGGGCCGCCGCCACGCGGCGCCCCGTCTTGCCGGTGCCGCCCAGGACCAGGGTGGTGTGCGCCGGGGCGCGCCCGGCGGTGGTGTCGGTGGTGTCGGTCGTCGTCATGGCAACCAGTCAAGCAACTGGGGGCGTCGGTCGGACATGGCCTGCCCGCTCAGAGCCATACGCAGGCGTCTCAGCCGGGGGGGCCTGGCCCCGCGGCGGTGCGCGCAGCCGTGCGGGGCGGCGCCGATCCGGCCGAAGCCGCCGGACCGCGCCCGCCCGGCCCGCGTTCCGGGCCCTACCGCCCCCTCCCCACCTGCTCCGCGTCGCTCCCCGGCGGCCGCGGGGGTCCTAAGCTTTCGGGCATGGATCCCTTGGCCGGGCTGCTCGACGGCCCCCGCGCGCGCGGCGCCTTCCTGCTGCGGGTGGCGGTGGACCCGCCCTGGTCCATCCGCGTGGAGGACCGCGCGCCGCTGTCGCTGGTGGCGGTCGTGCACGGCGAGGCCCACCTCAGCGCCGCCGGCACCGGCCCCCAGCGGCTGGGGCCCGGCGACGTCGCGCTGCTGCGCGGCCCCCAGCCCTACACCTTCGCCGACTCCCCCGCCACCCCCGTGCAGGTGGTCATCGGCCCCGAGCGGCCCGGCACGCCGGGCCAGCACTGCTCCACCGTCGACGGCCGCCCGCTGGCCGACTCCATGCGGCTGGGGGTGCGCACCTGGGGCACCAACCCCCAGGGGTCGGTGCGGCTGCTGGTGGGCACCTACTGCCTGGGCACCGAGGTGGGCCGGCGCATCCTCTCGGCGCTGCCGCCGGCGGTGGTGCTCACGGCCGGCATGTGGCGCTCGCCGCTGGTGGGGGTCCTCGACGAGGAGATCGACCGCGACGAGCCCGGGCAGGAGGTCGTGCTGGACCGGCTGCTGGACCTGCTGCTGATCTCGGCGGTGCGCGCCTGGTTCTCCCGCCCCGACCCCGACGCCCCGGCGTGGTACCGTGCCCAGGGCGACCCCGTGGTCGGCCCGGCGCTGCGGCTGCTGCACGAGGAGCCCGCCCGCCCCTGGACGGTGGCCGACCTGGCCGAGCGCACCGGGGTCTCGCGCGCCACCCTGGCCCGCCGCTTCGCCGAGGTGGTGGGCGAGCCGCCGATGGCCTACCTCACCGGGTGGCGCCTGGCCCTGGCCGCCGACCTGCTGCGCGAACCCGAGGTCACCGTCACCGCCGCCGCGCGCCGCGTGGGCTATGCCACCCCCTTCGCGCTGAGTGCGGCGTTCAAGCGCCGCTACGGGGTCAGCCCCCAGCAGCACCGCCGCGCCCATGTGCCCGCCCCCGACCCCGTCCCCCAGCCGGTGCCCTGACCGTCCCCCGCGCGTCGGCGGGCGGGGCGCCTGCGCGCTCCACCGGGGACCGTGGCATCCTGGCCGCCATGCGCTCCCACGTGGTGACCGGCGGGGCCGGCGGCATCGGGCGGGCCGTGGCCGAGCGGCTGCTGGCCGACGGCCACGCCGTCACCGTCATCGACCTCGACGAACACGCCCTGTCCTGGACGCGGACCCACCCCGCCGCCGCGCGGCTGAGCGCGGTCGCCGGCGACGCCGCGCAGGAGGCCGTGGCGCTGCGCGCCGCCGACCTGGCCGAGCGCGCGGGCACGCTGGCCGGCTGGGTCAACAACGCCGCCGTCTTCCGCGACGCCGACCTGCTGGGGGCCTCCCCCGCCGAGGTCACCGCGCTCATCGCCGCCAACCTCGCACCCGTCGTCACCGGCTGCGCGGTGGCGGTGCGCCGGTTCGTTGCCGCCGGCACCGGCGGCGCCATCGTCAACGTCTCCTCCCACCAGGCGCGGCGCCCGGTGCCCGGCGCGCTGCCCTACGCCACCGCCAAGGCCGCCGTCGAAGGGCTGACGCGGGCGGTGGCCGTGGACCACGGCCCCCAGGGGGTCCGCGCCAACGCCCTGGCCCTGGGCACCGTGGCCACCGCCCGCTATGAGGCCCAGGTGGCCGGCGCCGCGCCGGAGGCCGCGGCCGCGCTGCAGCGCGAGATGGCGGCCCTGCACCCCCTGGGGCGGGTGGGCCGCCCCGAGGAGGCCGCCGCCGCGACCGCCTTCCTGCTCTCGGAGGCCGCCGCCTTCGTCACCGGGGCGGTGCTGCCGCTGGACGGCGGCCGCGCGGTCCTGGGCCGCGACCCCGAGGCCCGCCCGCCCGGCGGCGCGGTCGGCGGCTAGGCGCGCTCGCCGGGGTAGGCCACGCCCACGCGTTCGCGCACCGCGTCCAGCACCCGGGCGATGCGCAGGCTCTCATCCCAGCTCATCAGCGGGCTTTCCAGGTCGCCCGCGCGCAGCCGCGCCTGCACCTCGGCGGCCTCGTACTCGAACCCGTTGGCGGTGTGGGGGAACTCCAACTCCTCCGGCCGCGCGCCGGCGCGGTGCAGCACCAGGCCCGTGGGGCAGTACCAGTCGGCCAGTTCGATGCTGCCGGCCGTGCCCACCACGGCGGCGCGGCGGGGGATGTGGGCCTCCACCGAGCAGCCCAGCAGTCCCAGCGCCCCGGTGGCGCCGGTGAGGACCACGGCCGCCTGGGAGTCCACCCCGGTGGGCGCCAGCGCGGCGCGCGCCTGCACGTCGGTGATCTCGCCGAGGAACTCGCTGGCCAGGGCCACCGGGTAGACGCCGACGTCCAGCAGCGCGCCCCCGGCCAGGGCGGGGGCGAACAGCCGGCCGCGGGGGTCGTAGGGCACGTGCCCGCCGATGGTGGCGGTGACCATGCGCACCTCGCCGATGGCGCCCTCGGCGACCAGTTCGCGCACCCGCGCCATGGCCGGGGCGAAGCGGGTCCACATCGCCTCCATCAGGAAGCGCCGGGCCCTCCGGGCGGCTTGCACCATCTGCTCGGCCTGGGCGGCGTTGACGGCCAGCGGCTTTTCGCACAGCACGTGCCGGCCGGCCTCCAGGCACAGCACGGCGGCGTCGCGGTGGACGCTGTGGGGGGTGGCGACGTAGACGACGTCGACCTGGGGGTCGGCGGCCAGGTCGGCGTAGGAGGCGTGGGCGCGGGGGATGTCCCAGGTCCGGGCGAACTCCTCGGCGGTGGCGGCGCCGCGCGAGCCCACCGCGGCCACGTGGGCGTCGGGCAGGGCGCGCAGCCCGGTCATGAACCGGTGGGCGATGGCGCCGGTGCCCAGGACGCCCCAGCGCACGGGGGCGGCGGGGCGGGCGCCGGGTGCCGGGGATGCGGGGGTGGTGTCGTGTGTCACCGCAGCAGCCTAGGACACCCCCCGTTCGCCGGTGCGGGGTGGAGCCCGCACCACCCCGGGTCGAGGGGTGCGGGCCCCTGCGCCGGCGCCCGCGCGGTGGAAGCCTTGAGGCCATGAACGCACTGCTGCGGCGCCTGGGCGCCGAGACCCGCTACACCCTGCTGTCGCTGCCGTTGTCGGTGGTGGCCTTCTGCCTGGTGGTGACCGGCCTGTCGCTGGGGGCGGGCACCCTGGTGGTGGTGCTGGGGCTGTTCGTGCTGGCGCTGACCCTGCTGATGGCGCGCGGGATGGCGGGGGTGGACCGCGCCCTGGCCGCCGAGGCGCTGGAGCGTCCGCTGCCGGTGGTCGGCTACCGCCCGGCCCCGGCCGGCGCCGGGCCCTGGCGGCGCCTGCTGGCGCCGCTGTTCTGCGGGCAGAGCTGGCTGGACGCGCTGGGCACCCTGCTGCGGTTTCCGGTGGCGGTGGCGACCTTCGCGGTGACCGTGGCCTGGTGGTCGGTGGCCCTGGCCGGGCTCGCCTTCCCGCTGTACTCCTGGACGCTGCCCGACACCCCGGGCAACATCGGCCTGGCGGAGCTGGCGGGCCTGGGCTCGGGCGACGCGGTGGAGATGGCCGTCAACGCCGGCCTGGGCGCCTTCGCGGCGGTGACGCTGCCGGCGGTCATGCGCGTCCTGGCCCACTTCACGGCCGCCTTCGGGCGGGCGCTGGTGCTGCCGCGCCCGGCGGCGCCCGCGCGGCCGGACGCGTGGGTGGGGCCCCAGGGGGCGCCCGCGCCGGTCTTCACCGCCACGCGGTGAGCGGCGTGCCCGCGCGGGCCGGGCGGGCGCCGGGCCGCCGCGCCCCCTCCGCGGGCCCGCCGCGCCGGCTCACCCGGTGAAGGGCTCGGCGGCCAGGCGGCCCCACGCAACGAAGGCGAGCAGGGCGAAGTAGACGAAGTTGCCCGCGGCGAGCCGGGGCTCCCCGCGCCGCAGGTGCACGGCCATGGCGCCTGCCATCACGGCCATCAGCCCGATGGCGGCCAGCGGGACCAGCACCGGGGCGATTCCCAGAAGGGCGGGCAGGACCAGGCCGAGGGCGCCGGCGGCCTCCAGGGCCCCCATGGCCTTGAGGGAGCCGGGCCTGAAGTCGTCGGCCCAGCCGCCGTGCCGGTAGGCGGCCACCTTCTCCTTGGGCAGTAAAATCTTTCCCGCCCCGCTGAACAGGTAGGCGGCGGCCAGCAGTCCGGCGGCGGTCCACAGCGCGATGTCCACGGCGTCTCTCCTTTGATCGCCCCCGCGGGCGGTCCCGCGGGTGGCCGGCGACCATGGGATGCCGCCGGGCCGGGCGCTGTGACAGGGCCCCGGGGTGAGGTGCGGCACCCGCGGGCCGGTGCCCTTCCGCGGACGCCGGCGGCAGCGGCGCCCCTCCTCGGCGGCTCAGGCGTCGTGGACGACCGTGTTCTGGCAGGCCGTGAGCAGCCAGCGGCCGTCCTCCTTGGTCATCACGAACAGCGGCGTGCCCTCGCCGTCCGGTTCGAGTTCGCCCTCGCGCATCGTGTAGTAGCGCTGGCGGACCTTGACGGCGGCCACGTCGGGGCGCAGGAACAGCACGTGGACCACCTCGAAGGTGACCGATCCGCCCTGGGCGAAGGCGCCGGGCAGGACCTGGCGGGTGAAGGCGGCGATGGCGTCGCGGCCCACCAGGAGCCTGCCGTGGCCGGTGGTCCACACCGCGTCGGCGCGGAACAGGCCGATGAACTCCTCGGGGAGCTCGTTGTTCTGGGCGTGCTCGACGGTGGCGACGACCTCGGTGAGCGCGGCGATGTCGGCGTCGTGGGCGGCGGGGGCGGTGGTGGTGTCCATGGCCGCCAGCCTTCCGCCTCAACCAAGGTTGAGGTCAACCGGTGTCCGGTGTGGCGCACGGCACCCCGGCCCGGGCGCGTCCGCCGCCCCGGCTCAGCCGGGGTGCCGCGGACGCGCGGCGTCGGCCACCAGGGCGGCCAGGCGGCGCCCGGTCTCGGCGTCCAGGGGCGCGTGGCCCACCAGCATGCGGTACCACAGGGTGCCGTAGACGACGTCGACGAGCAGGTCGAGGTCGGCGCCGGGGTCGACCTCGCCGCGCGCGCGGGCGCGCTCCAGCAGGCCGCGCAGCGCGGCGCGGCGGCCGGCCAGGAACCGCTCGCCGAAGGCCTGGGCGAAGGCCGGGTCCAGCACCGACTGCGCCATCAGCCCGGTCAGCACGGCCCGCTGGCCCTCCTGGCGGAAGGTGGCCGCGAGGAAGGCGTCCAGGTCGGCCGCCAGCGAGCCCTCGTCGGGCACGGGCACGCGCTCGGCGGCGGTGTCCAGCAGGGCGTCCAGGACGACGTCGGCCTTGGAGGGCCACCAGCGGTAGATGGTCTGCTTGCCCGCGCCGGCCCGCGCGGCGATACCCTCGACGGTCAGCGCGGCATAGCCCCGCTCCTCCAGTTCGGCCAGCGCCGCCCGCAGGATGGCCGCGCGCACCGCCTGGCTGCGCGGCCGCCCCGGCCCCGCCCGCCGCTGCTGTTCCATGGGCCGAGCCTACCGGTTTCCGAGACGCGGCGTCTCCGTTTGGGGCGGGCCTCGCCGGTTCAGCGCAGGGCGCGCAGGGCCGCCCCGACCGCCGCCACCCCCTCGGCGATCTCGCCGGGCGGCCGGGCGCCGTAGCCCAGCACCAGCCCCGGCGGCTGGGGCCGCTGGGCGTGCCAGGACAGCGGCTGAACCTTCACCCCCCGCTCCAGGCAGGCCGCGGCCAGCGCGGTGTCGCCCACCCCGGGCGGCAGGGTCACCAGCAGGTGCAGGCCCGCCGCCGCACCGTGCACGGCCGCGCCGGGCAGGTGCTCGGCCAGCGCGGCGACCATGGCGTCGCGGCGGTGCCGGTGGCGGCGCCGCACCGCGCGCAGGTGGCGCTCCAGTTCGCCGGAGTCCATCAGGCGGGCCAGCACCAGTTGCGGCAGCACCGCGCTGCCCAGGTCGGCGAACCGCTTGGCGGCCACCGCCGCCGCGTGCAGCCGGCGCGGCACCAGCAGCCAGCCCAGGCGCAGCGCCGGGGCCAGCAGCTTGGAGACGCTGCCGGTGTAGCAGGTGCTCTCGGGCAGCAGCGAGCGCAGCGCCGGAACCGGCGGGCGGCCGTAGCGGTGCTCGGCGTCGTAGTCGTCCTCCACCACGATCCCGCCGGCGCGCGCCCACTCCGCCAGCGCGCGGCGCCGCTCGCCGCTGAGCACGACCCCGGTGGGGAACTGGTGGGCCGGGGTGAGGAGCGCCGCCTCCACCCCCGACTCCGCCAGCGCGGCCACCGACACCCCCTCGGCGTCCACCGGCAGGGCCGGGGTCGCCATGCCCGCGCGGGCCAGGTGCTGGCGGGCCCCCAGGGATCCGGGGTCCTCCACGCCCACCCGCGCCACACCCTGCTCCCCCAGCACCTGGGCGACCAGGGCCAGCGCCTGGGCGACCCCCGAGACCACGATGACCTCGCCGGGATCGGCGCGCACCCCCCGGTTGCGGGCCAGCCAGCGCACCACGGCCGCGCGCAGCGCCGGTGCGCCGCGCGGGTCGCCGTAGCCCAGGTCGGCCGCCGAGAGCCGCGCCAGCACCGCCCGCTCGGCGCGCAGCCAGGCCGCGCGCGGAAAGGCGGTCAGGTCGGGCACCCCCGGGGTGAGGTCGATGCGCGCCCGTGCGGCGCGCAGCCGCTCGAACACCGCGCCGTCGGGGGCCGCCGCGAAGGGGTCGGGCGCCGGCTCGGGCGGCGGGGCGGGCGCCCCGCCCGCGGGCGGCGGCACCGCCACCACGACCGTGCCCGCCCGGCCGCGCCCGGCGACGTGGCCGTCCTCCACGAGCCGCTCGTAGGCCGTGGTGACCACGCCGCGCGAGACCCGCAGTTCGGCGGCGAGCACCCGGGTGGCCGGCAGCCTGCTGCCCACCGGCAGCCGGCCGTCGCCGATGGCCTCCCTCAGCCGGTCGGCCAGCCAGTCGGCGCGCCCGCCCCGGGGCGCCTGGGTCAGGTCGAGCTGGAGGAAGTCGGCCCCCGCCGGTTTGGACCCCTCATCCGGTGCGCGATTGGACCTGTTCACCGGTCCATAGTGCCAGCAGAGTGGTGAGCGCCCGGCCGGCGGGCACCGGCCGACCGGCCACGACGCAGACGACGAAGGGGGCGATCGCGATGGCGGTCGACTACGTGCACGGCTACTCCGACCACGAGGCCCGGCGGCTGGGCGACCAGGCCGACACCCTGGCCGACCTGCTCCACGAGGGCACCGCTTATGCCCCGGGCAGCCGGGTGCTGGAGGCGGGCTGCGGGGTGGGCGCCCAGACCGTCCACCTGCTCGCCCGCAGCCCCGAAATCGACCTCACCGCCGTGGACCGCGCCGCCGACTCCCTGGCCCGGGCGCGCGAGCGCGTGGCGGAGGCGGCCCCCGGCGCGCGCGTGCGCTGGCACCAAGCCGACCTCTTCGACCTGCCCTTCCCCGACGCCGCCTTCGACCACGTCTTCGTCTGCTTCGTCCTGGAGCACGTGGCCGACCCCGCCGGCGCGCTGCGGGAACTGGGCCGGGTGCTGCGCCCCGGCGGCACGCTCACCGTGGTCGAGGGCGACCACGGCTCGGCGCTCTTCCACCCGGCCAGCCCCTACGCCGAGGCGGTCGTGGCCGAGCAGGTGCGCCTGCAGGCGGCGGCCGGCGGCGACGCGCTGATCGGGCGCCGGCTGCAACCGCTGCTGTCCGGCGCCGGCTTCCGCGACGTGGCGGTGCGCCCGCGCACCGTCTACGCCGACGCCACCCGGCCCGCCCTGGTCAACGGGTTCGTCCGCACCACCTTCACCGGGGTGATGGCGGCGGTGCGCGTGCCCGCGCTGGCGGGGGGCCGGATCAGGGCACAGGACTTCGACCGGGGCGTGGCCGACCTGCTGCGCACCGCCGAGGACGGCGGCACGTTCCACTACACCTTCTTCAAGGCGGTGGCCCTCAACCCGCCCCGCGGCTGAGGGCGGCCGCGCGCGGGCGGGCTCAGAACGCGAAGACCTCGAAGGTCACCGCGGGCCGGCCGCCGAACCGCTCGGCGGCGGCGCCGGTGGACTGGGCCAGGAACTCCCGCGCGTAGGTCTCGGGGTCGGTGTCGGTGAGCGCCTCGATGTAGGCGCGGTGCTCCAGCAGCGAGCGCACCGCCTGCTCCATTCCGGGTTCGGCGGCCACGGCGTGGGTGGGCCGGGGCGAGGCGGCCACCGCCACCCAGCGCACGCCCTCCCACGGCTCCAGGCCGGACTCGGCCAGGTCGCGGAAGATCCACCGGTTGCCCGCGTCGGCCACGGCGTCCAGCACCGCCCGGCCCACCGCCTTGTGGTCGGGGCTGTTCCAGAAGGTGCCGCCGAAGGTGTCGCGGTGGTTGAGCGTGACCACCAGTTCGGGGCGGTGGCGGCGGATGGCGGCGGCGATGTCGCGGCGCAGCGCGGGGCCGTACTCCACGACCCCGTCGGGGTGGTCCAGGAACTCCACCGAGGAGACGCCCACCACGGCCGCGCTGGCGCGCTGCTCGCGTTCACGCAGCGGGGCGGCGCGCTCCGGGTCCAGGGTGGCGATCCCGGCCTCGCCCCGGGTGGCCAGGACGTAGGCGACCTCGCGGCCCTGGGCCGTCCACTGGGCGATCGCCGAGGCCGCGCCGTACTCCAGGTCGTCGGGGTGGGCGACGATCGCCAGGGCGCGCTGCCAGTCGGCGGGCATCGGGGCGAGTTGCTCGGTCACGGAGGTCCTTCCTGTCGTGGACGGGGGTCCCGCGCCGCGCGGGACCCGCGCAAGCCTAGCCCGCGCGGCGCGGCGCGCTCAGCCGCCCGGCCGGTCGGCGGCGCCGGGGGCCAGGGCCGCGATGACGCCGGCGACGTGCTCGGCGTGGGCGCGCAGGGCCGGGCGCAGGTCGCTCCAGTCCTCGGGGTGCTCGCCGCGGTAGACGGCGCGGGCGCGGGCCAGAACCGGCCGGTGCTCGGCGGGCAGCCGCTCCAGCGCCCAGGCGGCCGCCGCGTCCTTGGAGCGGATCTCGCCGGTGGCCAGCGTGGTCCAGACCCGGGCCAGGGTGAGGACGGCGTTGCGGGTGTCCTCCTCCAGTTCGGCCAGCAGGCCGGGCACCCCGGCGGCCACGGCGCGGCGCAGGTCGGGGTCGGGGACCGGGTCGAGCAGGTCGGCGGGCGGGGGGCCGTAGAGGGGGCGGTCGCCGCGCAGCACCAGGGCCACCAGCGGCGCCAGGTCGGGGTCGGGGCGGGGCTCGGGGACGTGGCCGCGCTCGTAGTCGGCGCGCAGCCACTCCCCGTACTGGAACTCGCGGCGCGGGGGGTAGCGCCAGGGGCGCATGTCGGCGGCGGCCACCACGGTCAGCTCCACGGGACGGGCCGGGGCGCCCGAGATCGGCAGCAGCCCGGCCACCAGGGCGCGGCGCTCCCGGTGGGTGGTGGGGCGGTGCACCACGGCGAACACGTCGACGTCGCTGTGGGGCCCCAGGCCCTCCAGCACGGCCGAGCCGTGCAGGTAGGCGCCGGCCAGGGCCGGGCCGAGCACCCGCCGCAGCACGGCCACGGTCTCCTGGGCCTGGTCCACCGGCTCCTCCCCCTCTACGTCGGCGCGGCGGTCGGCACCGGAGTGTAGGGCGCGTGCCCCGGCGCAGGCCACCGGTTTTGCGGCGAGGGCGGGCCGGGCGGCGGGGCCGCGGAGGCGGGTGCCGCCGGCGCACGGCCCGCCCGGCGGGTGTCAGCCCTGGCGGCCGGGGAGCATG
Source organism: Streptomonospora nanhaiensis (assembly GCF_013410565.1). Lineage (NCBI taxonomy): Bacteria > Bacillati > Actinomycetota > Actinomycetes > Streptosporangiales > Nocardiopsidaceae > Streptomonospora > Streptomonospora nanhaiensis. Next base: position 679,001 of record NZ_JACCFO010000001.1, on the reverse strand, counting down.
GCCAGGGCCTGGGAGCGCTGCGCGACGAGGTCGGCGTAGGTGCCGTCGCGCTCGGCCCAGCGGTGCATGTGGACCCGTTCGACCAGGATCTCGTTGGGGGTGGGCTCCTGGGCGAGCAGCCCCATGGCCTCCTCGGCGAAGTCGTCGAGCGGCAGCGCGTGCGGGTTCACCTTCTCCTGGCCCCCGGTGGCCACGGCCGGGGGCACCAGTTCGACGACGCCGACTCCGGTGCCCTCCAGTTGCGCCCGCAGGGCCTCGGAGTAGGCGTGCACCGCGGCCTTGGAGGCGGCGTAGGTGGGCATGGGCGGGAACGGCAGGAAGGCGATGCCGGAGGTCACGGTGACGAAGGTGCCGGAGCCGCGCCGGATCAGGTGCGGGGTGAAGGCGTCGACGACCCGGATGGTGCCGAGCAGGTTGGTGTCGACGGTGGTGCGCGCCGCCGCGAAGTGCCCGGGGTCGCGCAGGTCCTCCATGAGCATGACGCCCGCCATGGTCACCACGGTGTCCAGGCCGGGGTGCCGGTCGAGCACGGCGTCGCGGGCGCGGGCGACGGACTCCTCGTCGGTGACGTCGACGTCGAACGCGTCGATGCCCTCGCCGGAGAGGTCGGTGCGCGCCCGCGCGCTGCGGCCGCCCACGGCCACGGTGCTGCCCGCCGCGGCGAACCGCCGCGCCAGTTCGCGGCCGATACCGGAGGTGCCCCCGACGATGAGGACGGTGCGCTGGGAGAGGTCCACGGGTTCGTCCCTTCCGTGCGGCGCCGCGGCCGGTCCGCGGCGCCCCTGTGAAAACGGTCCGACGCGAGTCTGGGCGGCTCCGGCGCAAGGCGGCAGTGCCCCGGCTGTCCCTGGTCCCGGCAGGGCCCCCTCTTCGGCGAGCGCCCCGCACTACGGTGGAGCCATGAAGGACCCGGGAACCGACAACCGGCTGGGCGCGTACCTGCGCGCCCGGCGCGAACTGGTCTCCCCCGAGCAGGCGGGGATCCCCTCCGGCGGCACCCGGCGCGTCCCGGGCCTGCGCCGCGAGGAGGTCGCCCTGCTCGCCGGGATCAGCCCCGACTACTACCTGCGCCTGGAGCGGGGCCGCGACCGCAACCCCTCGCCCCAGGTCCTGGAGTCGCTGGCGCGCGTCCTGCGGCTCGACGACGTCGAGCGGACCTACCTGCTGGGCCTGGCGGCGGCCCGCCCCCGGGCGCCGCGCCGCAGGCGGCCCGAGCGCGTACCGGCGCGGGTGCACCAGCTCCTGGCCCACCTTCCCCTGCCGGCGTTCGTCGAGGGGCGCTCCTTCGACGTCCTGGCCGCCAACCCCCTGGCGCTCGCCTTCTCCCCGCGGCTGGTGCCCGGGAACAACCGGCTCCGCTCGCTGTTCCTGGACCCCGAGGAGCAGGCGTTCCACCAGGACTGGGCCAAGGCCGCCGAGGACTTCATCGGCGCTCTTCGCACCACCATCGGCGACGACACCGACGACCCGCGGTTCGTGGAGCTCGTGGGGGAGCTGGCACTGGCCAGCCCGCGGTTTCGCACCCTGTGGGCCCGCCACGACGTGCGCAGGCTCGACGGCGGCACCACCACCGTCCACCACCCCGTCGTCGGCGAACTGGCGGTCCACCGCGACAAGCTGCCCATCGAGGACGTCATCCTCGTCGTGTACTACCCCGACAAGGGAAGCGGCAGCGACGAGAAGCTGCGGATGCTCGCCGCGCTTGCCGACGGCGCCCCCGCCGGCGCGGGCGAGAGCGGGCCGGCGGACACCCCGCACCCGCCGGCCCGCTGAGGGACCGCCCCGCGGCGGCGCCACGCCACCCGCCACGGCTGCTGCCGCCCCGCGCGCGGGCGGCTGGGCGTCGGCGCACGGGACGACCCGGTGCCGGCCCGGGGCCTGTGCGCGGGCCCCCGTGCGTTTCCCACTTGACGCCACTCTAATTGTAGTACTACGTTAAAACCACTTCAAACGCAGTACAACAGTTGGGGTCGATCCTATGCGCAAACTCGTCTACTTCATCGCCTCCACCGTCGACGGGTTCATCGCCGGCCCCGACGGCGCCGACCCCACCGGCCCGGACGGCTTCTGGCCCATCCCCCAGGACTACGTCGCCTACCTGACGGCCGAGTACCCCGAGACCCTGCCCGCCCCCGCCCGCGCGGCCCTGGGCGTCACCGACCCGGGCACCCACTTCGACACCGTGGTCGAGGGCCGCAACAGCTACGAGGTCGGCCTCAAGGCCGGTATCGCCAACGCCTACCCCCACCTGCGCCACGTGGTGTTCTCCTCGACGCTGCGCGCCGACCCCGACTCCGGGGTGGAGGTCGTCTCCGGCGACCCCGCGGCCGCCGTGCGGGCGCTCAAGCGCGAGGAGGGCAAGGACATCTGGCTGGTGGGCGGTGGCGCCCTGGCCGGATCCCTCTACGGCGAGGTGGACCGCCTGGTCGTGAAGCTGGCGGCCATGACCATCGGCGCCGGCGTGCCGCTGTTCGGCCGCGGGGCCCGCTTCGAGCCGCGGGCCTGGCGCCTCACCCACCACCACGTCTTCGACAGCGGGGCGGCCTTCCTCACCTACGACCGCGAAGCCGGCTGAGCCGCCCCCGCACGGGCGCGGGCCGCCGGGGAGGTCCACCCCGGCGGCCCGCCGCGCCGGCGCCGGTCGGCGCCACCGCCCGCTCGGCTCAGTCGGCGCGCCGACGCACCTTGACCACGGTGTCCACGCGCGTGGACTCCCCGTCGGCGCCGGTGTAGGTGTGCTCGTACTCCTCGCAGCGCAGCACCTCCCACCGCCCCTCGGCCAACTCCAGCACCGCCAGGTCCTCCTCGGCCGTGGGCAGGCTCATCCGCTGCTCGTGGTCGAGGTGGCCCATGGAGGCGTTGCGCGAGTGGCCCACCACGAGCAGCACCCCGCCCGGCGCCACGGCCGCGGCTGCGCGGCGCAGGATGTCCTCGCGGGGCAGGCCGCCGTGGGCGTGCAGGAAGTGCGCCGAGACCAGGTCGAACCGCCCCTCGGGGAACTCCGCGCCCAGGTCGCAGTGGCGCAGTTCGACGCTGTCGGCCACCCCGGCCTCGCGCACGTGGGCGGCGGCGCGCTCCAGCGCCACCCGGGAGATGTCGACCCCGGTCACCCGCCAGCCCCTGCGGGCCAGCCAGATGGCGTCGCCGCCCTCGCCCGAGCCCAGGTCCAGGGCCGTGCCCGGGGCCAGGTCGGCGGCCTCGCGGACCAGGGCGGCGTTGGGCTCGCCGCTCCACAGGCGGTCGCTCTCGCTGTAGCGCGCGTCCCAGGACGCCGCGTAGTCGTCCGCGGCGGTGTGCTCGTGCATGGCCGGTGTCCTTCCGTATCGCCGAATGGATGAATGCGCCGCGCCGGCGGGCCCGGACCGGGCCCGCCGGGCCGAGGGTGTCACAGGCCGTGCCGGCTGTCGCCGAGGACGCGCGCGCCGGCCTCGGCCTCCCCGCGGGCCGAGAGCGGGTCGGCGCGGTAGGCCGCCACCGCCGCCTCGGTGTCCTCCTCGATCAGGTCGGCGTTGATGGCGGCGCCGGCCCGCACCCCCGCCGCGGCCGCGCCGATGACCTGCTCGACCACGTTGGTGACGTTTCCGGCCACCCACACGCCCGGCACGCCGGTGGCGCCCATGGGGTCGGCGCTGACCTGGGTGCCCATCACGTGGCCGTTGCGGACCACCTCGGTGAGGGGAAGGTCCAGGCCGGCCGGCACGTCGGTGCGGGCCCGCCCCGGGGCGGCCACGGCCAGCGCCTGGCGGGCCACCGTGCGCCCGTCGGCCAGGCGCACCCCGCTCAGGCGGTCGGCCTCGGTCTCGACGGCGGCCACCTCGCCCTCGACCACCGCGATCCCGCGGGCGGCCAGCCGCTCGGCGTCCTCGGCGCCGACCTCCAGCACGCCGTTGGTGAACAGCACCACGTCGGCGCTCCACTGCCGCCACAGCAGGGCCTGGTGCACCGACATCGGACCGGTGGCCACCACGCCGATCGCCTGGTCGCGCACCTCGTAGCCGTGGCAGTAGGGGCAGTGCAGCACGTCGCGGCCCCAGCGCTCGGCCAGTCCGGGGACGGGCGGCAGTTCGTCCACCAGGCCGGTGGCCAGCAGCAGCCGCCGCGCGCCCACCGAGAACCCGCCGGCGACGGCGACGCGGAAGCCGCCCTCGGCGCGGCGCTCCACCGCCTCCACCCGGCCCGCCACCACCTCGCCGCCGTAGGCGGCGACCTCGGCGCGGCCCCGCGCCAGGAACCGCGCGGGCGACGTGCCCTCACTGCCCAGGTAGACGTGGATGCCCTCGGCCGGGGCGTTGCGCGGCTGCCCGGCGTCGACGACCAGCACCGAGCGCCGCGCCCGGGCCAGCGCCATCGCCCCGGCCAGCCCGGCCGCGCCTCCGCCCACCACGACCACGTCGTACTCGCCGCCGTCGACGTCGCCCGCCGGGCGCGGCCCCGCCTCCGCGTAGGTGTTCATCGTGTCGCTCCTCCTTCACGCCGTATCCGTATGCCCCGCATCCTCGGCCGCGCGCAGCGCTTTTGACAAATACCGTTGCTGTTTCCGCAAAACGCGGGCGGGCGGCGGGCCGGACCGGCCCCTGGCCGCCTTGTTCGCCGAAACCCTGCGGGACCGCCCCGGGAGGGCCTATGACTGGAGAAGCCGGGTTCCATTCGCGCAAGAGGTGCAGGGGTGCAGATGACCGACCGCTCGGAGTCGATCGAATCGATGGAGCAGCTCGCCGCGGCCTGGCGCACCGTGGTGCACGACCGCGACCCCCGTGCCGACGTGCGCGACCTGCCGGGCATCGCCGTGCGCTGGGCCGACTCCCGGTTCGCCTTCTGGAACTGCATCACCCTGACCGAGGACGGCGCCGACCCCGGCCTGCTGCGCCGGCGCCTGGGCGAGGCCGCCGACATCATGCGCGCCAAGCGGCGCCCGGGGTTCCTGTGGCTGTTCGCCGGCCTGCTGGGCGGCGGCGCCCGGGCGCAGCTGAGCGCGGCCGCCCAGCAGGCGGGCCTCACCCGGGCGATGTCGGGCACCGGCATGGCCGGCGACCTGCTGCCAGTCCCCGACCCCCGCCACCCCGACCTCGAGTTCCACCGCGTGGCGACCGAGGACCAGGTGCGGGCCTTCGCCGACCTGAACTCCCGCGCCTACGGGTTCGCGCTGGAGGACGGCCGCGACGGACTCCTGGGCGCGCCGCTGTGGACCGGCCGGGCCCACGCCTACCTGGGCCTGCGCGACGGCGTCCCGGTCACGTGCGCGGCGGCGCTGGAGACCGAGGGCCGCCTGTTCGTCCTGCTGGTGGCCACCGACCCGGACTGGCAGCGCCGGGGCTACGCCGAGGCGGTGACGCGCAAGGTGCTCCACGAGGGCGCCCGGGGCGCCGGCCTGGCCCGCGCCACCCTGCACGCCACCGCCGCGGGGGCGCCGGTGTACCGCCGCATCGGCTTCGCGCCCAACTCGCCACTGCACTTCTACGGCCTGAAGGGGTGAGCCGCTCGCGCGGGCGTCTCAGCGGCGCGGGGGCGCGCCCCGCGGCTCGCGCGCGGGGTAGAGGTCGATCGGGGCGGTCGGCGGCAGCGGCGCGGCCTGGGGGGCGTCGGCCCGGAAGGACCGCAGCAGCAGGGCCACCAGGCGGCGGGAGGCGGCGGCCGCCGCCTCGGGGGACTCGGCGGTGATCCCGCGGCTGGCCATCAGGGCCAGCGAGAGGTCGGAGCGGCTGAAGTCGCGCCGCAGCGCCCCGGCGGCCTTGGCGCGCCGCACCAGCGCGGCGACCCCCGCCTCCATGCGGGCGCGGGCGTCCTCGAACGCGCCCGCCCTGGCCCGCGAGGTCGTCAGCAGGGCGGCGGTGAACCCGCGGTCGGTGGCCTGCGCCGCGCAGACCAGTTCCAGGAAGGCGGAGAACCCGCGCCAGGGGTCGGGGTCGGCGAGCGCGTCCTCGACCGCGCCGGCGCAGGCGGCCATCTCGTCGGCGAAGACCTCGGCCAGCAGCGCGTCGCGGGTGGCGAAGCGCCGGTAGAGCGTTGCCACGCCCACACCCGCGCGCCGCGCCACGGCGGCCGTAGGCGCGTCCAGTCCGCGCTCGGCGAACACCTCGCGGGCGGCCCGCAGGATGCGGCGGCGGTTGTGCGCGGCGTCGGCGCGCAGGGCCGGCGCGGCTGCGGTGTCGGCGCCCGGGCGCGGCAACCGAGAGGATCGGGCGCGGGTGTCTCTCACATCGGCCTCATCTCGAAGAACCCGTTCGTCCGGAACCTACCGTGGGCCCCGGTGGGTGTGCGGCGGCCGTCCGGGGCCCCGCACCCGAAGCGACAGAATGGAACGTGGCAGCGTGAGCGAGATGCGTGCGGCCCTCTACGACCGCTACGGCCCCCCGGAGGTGCTGTACGTGGGCCGGGTGCCCGTGCCCGCCCCCGGCCCCGGCGAGGTGCTGGTGAAGGTGCGCGCCGCCGGCGTGAACGGCGGCGAGCTGACCGGACGGGCCGGGCGGCTTCGGGCGGTGACCGACAAGGCGGGGGGCGGCTGGCCCAAGCGGGTGGGCCTGGACTTCGCCGGCGAGGTGGCGGCCCTGGGCGAGGGGGCCGGCGGCGGGTGGCGGGTCGGCGACCGGGTGTGGGGGCTGGTCCCGCCCCCGCTGTCCTTCGGCAGCGCGGCCGAGTACGTGGCGGTCCCCGCCGACCGGCTCGCCCCGGCGCCCGCCGGCCTCGACCTCGTGGCGGCCGCGGCCCTGCCCGCCGTGGGCACCACCGTCATCACCGCCCTGCGCGACAAGGCCCGCCTGGCCGCCGGCGAGCGGCTGCTGGTGCGCGGTGCGAGCGGCGGCGTGGGCAGCGCCGCCGTCCAGCTCGGCCGCGCCTACGGCGCCCACGTGACCGGCCTGGCCGGCGCCGCCAACCTCGACCTCGTGCGGGAGCTGGGCGCCGACGAGGCGCTGGACCACCGCGCCGTGGCACCCGGCGACCTGGGGCGGTTCGACGTCGTCCTCGACACCGTGGGCACCGGCCTGAGCGCCTGGCGCCGGCTGCTGACCCGGCGGGGGCGCATGGTGGCGGTCACGGTCGACGCCGACCGCCTCGCCGCGTCGCTGGCCTACATCGCCGCGTCGGCCGTGTTCGGGCGCCGCCGCGTGCGGTTCTTCCGCGGCGACCCCGGCGGCGAACTGCTCGCCGAACTGACGCTGCTGGTGCAGGGCGGCGCGCTGCGGCCGGTGGTCGACACCGTGTTCCCCCTGGCCGACATCGCCAAGGCGCACGCGTCGCTGGAGGCCGGCGGCGTCCGGGGCAAGCACGTGGTGCGGGTGGCGTGAGGGCACCGGGGCCGGGCGCGCGCCGCCCGGCCCCGGCCCGCGCTCCTCAGCCGTGGTGGGCCAGACCCCGGTGGGCGGTCTCGGCGCCGGTGTCGGGCTCCACATGCACGGTCGCCGCGCCCAGCCGGGGCACCGCCGCCATCAGGGCGCGCTCGACCTCGTGGGCGATGCCGTGGCCCCGGGCCACGCTCAGCCCCGCCTCCACCGCCACCGACAGTTCGGCGCGCAGCGTGTGGCCGATCCAGCGCATCCGCACCTCCGACACCCCCGACACCCCGGGCACGGCCGCCGCCGCGGTCTCGCACATCTCCACCTCGGCGGGGTCCACGGCGTCCAGCAGCCGCGCGCCGACCCGCTTGGCCGCGCCGTAGGCGACGAACGCGATGGCCACCGCCATGGCCAGGCCCACCAGCGGGTCGGCCGCCGGGAAGCCCAGCGCCACCCCCGCCGCGCCGCCCACCACGGCCAGGCTGGTGAACCCGTCGGCGCGGGCGTGGGCGCCGTCGGCCACCAGCGCGGCCGAGCCGATGCGCCGCCCCACCCGGATGCGCCAGCGCGCCACCAGTTCGTTGCCGGCGAACCCGATCACCCCGGCGGCGGCCACCGCCCACAGGTGCTGCACCGGACGGGGGTCGGCCAGGCGGTGCAGCGCCTCGTAGCCGGCCAGGACGGCCGAGGCCGCGATGAGCACCACCACCACGACCCCGGCCAGGTCCTCGGCCCGGCCCAGGCCGTAGGTGAAGCGGCGGCTGGCGGCCCGCCGCCCCAGGAGCAGGGCGATACCCACCGGAACGGCGGTGAGCGCGTCGGCGAAGTTGTGGACGGTGTCGCCCAGCAGCGCCACCGACCCGGTCGCGGCCACGACGGCGGCCTGCGCGGCCGCCGTGGCCATCAGCGCGAGCAGGGACCACACCAGCGTGCGCATCGCCAGACCGCTGGACTCCAGCGCGGAGTCGAAGCGGTCGGCGGTGTCGTGGCTGTGCGGGGTGAAGGCGTGCAGCAGCCGGGCCCGCAGCGTCGCGCCGTGCCCGTGGCCGTGCCCATGGCCGTGGGCGCGGCCGGGGTGTCCCTCGCGGTCGCGGTGGTGGTGCCGGTCGGCCATGGCAGGAGCCTTTCGGGGAAGCGTCGACAGGCGCCCGCGGGTGTTGCGGCGGGCGCGGCGCATCCGACATTATGCAAACATGCACGCGCATGACAACACACCGGGTCGGCCCCCCGAGGGCTCCGACGAGCAGTACGGCGCCGCCGCCGAGGTCCTGGGCCTGCTGGCCGACCCCACCCGGCTGCACCTGCTGCGGCTGCTCACCACCGAGCAGGACGTGTCGACCCTGACCGCCCAGGTGGAGGCGTCGCGCTCCTCGGTGTCCCAGCACCTGGGCCGGCTGCGCCTGGCCGGGCTGGTCACCTCCCGCCGCGAGGGGCGCCGCATGCTGTACCGCATCACCAGCGACCACCTCGCCGCCCTGGTCGAGGAGGCGCTGGGCTACGCCTACCACGCCGTCCACGACATCCCCCACCACCGCGCCGCCGCACCGGCCCCGCGCCGCAACGGCGCCGAACGCCGCGGACAGCCCGCGCCCCCGACCGGCGGTGACGCCGCGGCCCGCGGGGGGCCCACCACCGGCGGTACGCTGGCCCCGTGATGCGCACAAGGGCGGGTGGACGGTGGTTCGTCGCCATGCCGGCCGCCTGCGCGGCGCTCGTCTCGGGATGCTCGGGGGCGGTCGCCCCGGAGGCGCTGCCCGGCGTGTACCGCAGCGACGACGGCGGGCGGATCGAGCTCTCGGCCGAGGGCACGTTCGCGGCCACCGGTGTGACCACGAGCGAGGGCGCGGGTCCGGTCGACTTCAGCGGCAGCTGGGAGTACGAGGACCCGGGCACGTCGAACGACTTCGTGTACCTGGGCGTCGAGGACGGCGGGCTCGGCATGACCGGCGGCGTCCAGCTCTACGTAGAGGACCGGGACACCCTGTACTTCCAGTCCGATCCGGACGGGCCGGTCACCCAGGAGCTGCACAGGACGGGGTGAGCGCCGCGGCGGCGCGTCATCGCCCCGGCCCGCTTGGCGGGCGGTCGAGCACGCCGCCGGCGCGGCTGGCTCAGCCGGCCGCGGTGGAGACGAGCGCGCGGGCCCGGGCCAGCGTCTCGGCCTGGTGCTCCCACCGGGCGCCGTCCAGGCTCAGTCCCACGCCCTGGGCGCCGGCCTCCGCGTAGGCGGCCAGGCGCTCGGCCACCTGCTCGGGGCCGCCGGTGACGGGCAGCCGTGCGGCGCGCTCCTCGGACATGCCGTGGGCCTCCACCAGGGTGCGCACGAACCCTTCGACGGCGGCGGGGTCGTCGCTGAGCACGGCGTGCCCGCCGACGGTGACGGCGGGCACCGGCCGTCCCAGTTCGTCGGCGATCTCGCGCAGCCGCGCGGTCCCCTCGGCCAGTTCCTCGGGTGTGACCAGCGAGGGCGCCCAGCCGGCGCCGTGGCGGACCGCCCGGCGCATGGCCGCCTCGGAGTTGCCGCCGACGAGGACGGGCGGCACGGGCGCGGACGGGGCGAGGGTGATCGCACGTCCGCCGCTCCCGGGGACGGCGGTGGCCTCCCCGCGCAGCAGGCCGGGCAGCGCGGCCAGGGCGGCGTCCAGCCGGCGCCCGCGCCCGGTGGCGGCGGCCCCGGCCGCCTCCCAGAACGGCGCGTGGGGGAACCCGCCGATGCCCACGCCCAGCACCACCCGGCCGCCCGAGACGTGCTGCAGGGCCTGGACCTGGGCGGCGACCAGGGCGACGGGGCGCAGCGGCAGGCTCAGCACGCCGAACTCCAGCCCGATGCGGCGGGTGCGCCCGGCGGCCGCGGCCAGCACCACCACAGGGTCCAGGCCGGGGGTGCCGTCGCCCAGCAGCAGGTCGGGCACGCCCAGGGAGTCGTAGCCCAGTTCCTCCAGGAACGCCGCGCGGTCGAGGTCGGGTGCGCCGGCGGGCGTGGCGGGCAGGGTGGTGCTGATGCGCATGGCGGTTCCTCACGGTCGTCGGTCGAGGGGACGCGGCCACGCTAGGACCTCAATCATCGTTGAGGTCAACCCGCGGTCGGGGGCGCGTACGGCCGGGTGCCGCGCCGGACCCCTCAGAGGGCCACGATGCGGTCGACCGCCGCCTCGACCAGGCGCTCGCGCTCAGCCTCGGTGAAGACCTCGGGAAGGGTGAGCTGCTCCACGATCAGCCAGTTGAACGCCAGGTAGAGCAGCTTGACGGCCGTGGCGTCGCCGGGCAGGCCGGAGTCCTGGTGGTAGGAGACGTTGGCCGCGACGTCGGCGCGCACCCGCTCGGTCAGCACCGCGCGCAGGTCGGGGCGGCGGGTGGCCTCCAGGCGCAGTTCGAGCAGGGCCAGGTAGCCGGTGCGGAAGGCGCTGATGCGCGCGACCAGTTCGCGCATCAGCGCCGCGTAGGTCTCCCGCGTCGGCTCGGCGGAGCGCTGGCGGGCGACGGTGGCGTCGTCGGGCTGCAGCCGCTCGTAGACGCGCGCGCCGGCCTGGGTGAGCAGGTCGTCGCGGTTGGCGAAGTAGTTGGAGGCCGTGCCCACCGGCACCCCGGCCTCGGCGTCCACGGCGCGGAACGTCAGCCCGCGCGCCCCCTCCTTGGCCAGGACCTCGATCGCCGCGTCGACCAAAGCCGCTCTGCGCTCGTCGTTCCTGCGCACCATCGCTCCGCCTTCCGTTGGGTGACCACTGCGGCCACAGTACTACGGGTGACGACCTTTGCCGCCGGGCGGGAGCCGCCGGAAAACGGGAGGCGCCGCCGGGGAGGTCCGGCGTAGCGTCGTGCGCATGGACGACCATGCGGACCACTTCGGCGAGAGCGTCGCCGCGAACTACGACACCTCCTCCGCCGCCATGTTCGCGCCCGAGGCCGTGGAGCCCGCCGTGGACGTGCTGGCGCGCCTGGCCGGGGAGCCGGGCCCTGGAACTGGGCATCGGCACCGGGCGCATCGCCCTGCCGCTGGCCGGGCGGGGGATCGGCGTGCACGGCATCGACCTCTCCGAGGCGATGGTGGCGCGGCTGCGCGCCAAGCCCGGGGCCGAGCGGATCGGAGTGACCATGGGCGACTTCGCCACCACCCGGGCGCCGGGCCGCTACGGCCTGGTCTACCTCGTCTTCAACACCATCATGAACCTGACCTCCCAGGACGCCCAGGTCGACTGCTTCCGCAACGCCGCCGCACACCTGGAGCCCGGCGGCTTCTTCGTGATCGAGGTGGGCGTGCCCGACCTGCGGCGGCTGCCGCCCGGCCAGAACGCCGTCCCCTTCCGCACCGACCCCGGGTCCTGGGCCGTGGACGTCTACGACGTGGCCACCCAGCACATGAGCAGCAACTACCTGGAGGTGGCGGAGGGGCGCGGGACCTACCGATCGATCCCCTTCCGCTACGTCTGGCCCGCCGAACTGGACCTGATGGCCCGCATCGCCGGCCTGCGCCCCCACGCGCGCTGGGCCGACTGGTCGGGCGCGCCCTTCACCGCCGAGAGCACCTCCCACGTCTCCGTCTGGCGCAGGCCGGAGGAGTAGCCGCCGCCGGGCTCGCGCGCCCTCCCGGCGCGGCACCGACTTGACCCCAACCATGGTTGAGGTAGTTGGCTGTCGTCCGGCGGCGCGCCCCGCGCCGCCCCCGGACGCGCGAAAGGGCACGACCATGGCAGACGCAGCAGGCGCAGAGAACACAGCGGACACGGCGGGCGCGACCGGCGCGGCCGAGGGCGTCCTGGTGGTGGGCGAGGTCTCCGCGGACACCCGCGCGGCGGTGATCGGCGTGGTCGAGGCGCTGGAGAAGGCGTTCAACGCCAAGGACCCGGTCGCCCTCGGTGAGCAGTACGGAGTGCGGGCGTCGTGGACCAACGCGGCGGGCAGGCGGCTGGACGGCCGCGCGGCCATCACCGAGTTCGCCGCCCCGGCCATGCGCGGCCTCCTGGCCGACTCCTTCGCCCGCTACCAGGTGGTCAAGCTGCTGGCCATCACCCCGGACGTGGTCGCGGTGAACGTGGCGCAGACGCCCACCGACCGCGGGGGGCGCCCGGTGGAAGGCGCGCACGGGGCCGCCCTGTACGTGATCGCCCGGCAGGACGACGGCTGGAAGATCGCCGCCGGGCAGAACACCGCCCTGGAGCCGGGGGCCACGGCATAGCGGCGGGTGGGGGCGAGGCCGCCACACCCGCCGCGCCCCGCCCCCGGGGTCCCGGGGAGCCGCTGGACCGCGCCGGCGTCCGTCGACATCCCGCAAGCATCCTGGACCTCCTGCGCCGCCTGCCCAACGCCGCGGCGATCGTGCTGTCGGCCACCGGCGAGGTACTGGCCTGGAACGACCTGGCGGCCGCGCTTTTGGGGGACTTCTCCGCCCTGGACCGGCGCGAGCGCAACCTGCTGCGCCGCGTCTTCCTGGCACCGCGCGGCAAGGCGCCGCTGCTCCACAGCCCCTCCGACGCCGAGGCGTTCGCCGCCGCCGCGGTGCGGCACCTGCGCGCCGCCGCCGCCCGCTACCCCGGCGACGCCGAGGTGTCCGCCCTGGTCGACGACCTTTTGGCCGGAAGCGCGGAGTTCGCCCGCCAGTGGGCCGCCCACGACGTGTGCGCCGAGCCCACCCTGCGCAAGACCGTCGACCACCCCCTGGTCGGCCCCATCACGCTGGACTGCGACGTCCTGGACATCGCCGACCGCGACCAGCGGGTCGTGATCTACACGGCCGAGCCCGGATCCCCGGCCGAGGAGGCGCTGCGGCTGCTCTCGGTCGTGGGCACCCAGCGCATGGACGTGCCCGGCTGACCCCGGCGGCCCCGCGAATCAGGCCCCGGCCGCGGCCCGTCCGGCGGCCAGCGCGCCCAGCGCGTCGGCGGTGAAGCCGTCCAGCGGATAGAACAGCTCGATCGCCAGCTCCGACAGCGTGACGTCGGCCGGCGCGCCGAAAGTGGCCATGGTGCTGAACATCGCCAGCTCCCCGGCGGGCGTGCGCACGCGCAGCGGCACCTGGATCGGGCTCTCCCCCGGCGCGCTCTCCGCCGCGGGCCGCGCCGCCGCGCCGGGCGGGTCGGGGTAGGCCAGCACCTCCTCGTAGAGGGCGCGCAGGTCGGGGTCGCCGGTGGCGTTGGCCTGGCGCAGCAGGCGCTCCAGGAAGAGGCCGCGCACCTCCGCCAGGTTGGCCAGGCGCGCGGCGAGCCCTTCGGGGTGCAGCGCCAACCGGAACACGTTGGGCCGCGGCTCCAGCAGGTGGGGGGCGACCCCCTCCATCAGCACGCCCATGGCGCGGTTGGTGCGCAGCACGTTCCACAGGCGGTCCACCACCACCGCCGGGTAGGGCTCGTGTGCGGCCAGCATGGCCTCCAGCGCCGAGCGGACCGAGGCCAGGTAGGCGTCGTCGAGTGCGCTCTCGCGGTAGGCGGGGGCGTAGCCGGCGGCCACCAGCAGGGTGTTGCGCTCGCGCAGGGGGATCTCCAGCGCCTCCGCCAGGCGCAGCAGCACCGCCCGGCTGGGCTGGGAGCGGCCCGTCTCGACGTAGGAGAGGTGGCGCGCGGAGGTGCCGGCCGCAAGCGCGAGGTCGAGCTGGCTGATCCGGCGCCGCCGGCGCCACTCCTTCAACAGCGCCCCCGCCGGGGGCGGCGCGTGGGTGTCCATGCCGGGCAGCCTAGGCCACGCCCGGGTGGGCGCCGTCATGACCTCGGAGGTTATTGAGGCGCTGACCGGCCGGGTGGGAGGGTCGCTGCCGATGCGGCCCACCGGGGGCCGCACCGAGCGGGAAGGCACCACGATGAGCACGGACAACGCGGGCAGGAGCACCCCGCGCGCGGCGGTCGAGGGCGCGGCGGCGCGCCCGCTGCGCCGGGTCCTGGCGGTCGACGGCTGGAGCACCGCCGGCTTCGGCGTCGTCCTCCTGGCGGCCGCCCGGCCGCTGAGCGGTGTGCTGGGGCTGCCCACCGCCTGGTCGGTGCCCTTCGGGGTGGCCATGCTCGGCGGAGCCGCCGCGCTGGGCCTGATCGCCGCCCGGCCGCGGATCCCGGCCGGGCTCGTGGCGGCCGTCGCGGCGGGAAACGCCCTGGCGGGGGGCGGCGCTGGCGGTCCTGGCGCTGGCGCCGGTGCTGCCGCTCACCGGCTGGGGCACGGCGTTTCTGCTGAGCGGGACCGCGGTGGTCGCGGTCTTCGCGGCGCTGGAGTACGCGGCCCTGAGACGCGCCGCGGCGCGGACGCGGGCGGAGGAGGCGGCGGCCGAGGAGCGCCTGCGCGGCCTGGTGGCCGCCCAGCAGCGGGCGTGGGAGGCGGGCGACGGCCCGGCGTTCGCCGCCACCTTCACCGAGGACGCCGACTTCGTGGCCGTCGACGGCTCCCACATCCGCACCCGCGCCGGGATCGCCGCGGCCATGCAGGAGGGCTTCGACACCTTCATGAAGGACACCCGCCTCACCGACCCGCGCACCTGGCACATCCGCTTCGCCGGGCCCGATGTGGCCGTGGTGGTCACCGGCGGCGTCTGCGTCCTGTGGCCCGGCGCCAAGACCGGCCGCCCCCAGGACCTCTCCATTCAGACCCGGGTGGCCGTCCGCGAAGGCGGGACCTGGCTGTTCACCACGTTCCAGAACGGCCGCATGCGCCCGCCGGAGCCGCCTCCGGAGCGGTGACCGGCCCCCCTCACTGGGCCACGACCGCAGGCTGGCGGTGTGGGACCTGGAGGCGGCGGTCGCGGCGCACCGCGCCTGACTCGGCCCCGCCGGCCTCATGCCAGGCCGAAGTGCGCCCGGCGCGGCTCGGGGACCAGGTCGCGGTACTCCTCGTGCTCGGCGATGAACCGCGCCACGCAGCAGCACTCGGGCAGCACGGCCTTGCCCAGCCCGCCCACCGTGTCCAGGGCCTCGGCCAGGAGGCGGTCGCGCAGCTCGGGCGAGCCCGGGTCGACGGAGGTCGCCACGAAGACGACCGACCACTCCCCCGCGTCGTAGCTGGTGTAGCCGCTGAGGCGGCCCGCCTCCAGGATCTCGAACCGCCCGGCGGCGGGGTTGTCGCGGACGGTGGCGGTCTCGGTCGGTGCGGTGGACATCAGCGCCCTCCTGGTCTGCGTACGGCCGCGAGCCGCTCCTCGAACGGCACCACGGCGTCCTCGTCCTCCGCCTCGGCGGTGGCCTCCGCGCCGCGCGGGCGGGGCCGGTCGAGCATGAGCGCCGCCAGTTCGCCGGCGGCCCGGTCGATGCGCCGCGGCAGGTCGGCGGTGTAGGGGTCGCCCCCGGCGCCCCAGTCGTCGGAGGCGGCGAAGACACCGGTGGGCACGGTCAGCGCGCGCAGGTAGGCGAACAGCGGGCGCATCGTGTGCTCCAGCACCAGCGAGTGGCGCATGGTGCCGCCCGTGGCGGCCAGCAGGACGGGCTTGCCCGCGACGGCGGTGTCCTCCAGCACGTCGACGAAGGACTTGAACAGCCCGCTGTAGGAGGCGGTGAAGACGGGGGTGGCCGCGATGAGCCCGTCGGCGCCGGTGACGACGTCGACCGCGGAGCGCAGCCCGCTGCCGGGAAAGCCCGTCACCATCGCGTTGGCGATGTCGGAGGCGTGCTCGCGCAGCTCCACCACGCGCACGGCCGGTGCCGCGCCCTGCTCGGTGAGCCGGTCGGCGGTGGCGGTGGTCAGCCGGTCCACCAGCAGCCGCGTGGCGGAGGGTTGGCCCAGTCCCGCCGAGACGGCCACCAGGCGGAGCGGTTCGGGCGTCGGGGCGCTCATGTCGGTTCGGGCTCCTCGGTCGCGTCGGCGAGCAGGCTCGCGTGGGTCGGGGCGTCGGGCACCCGGTCGGGGCGGCCCAGGGCGAACTCCTTGCGCAGGACCGGAACGACCTCCTCGCCGAGGATGTCGAGCTGCTCCAGGACGGTGTCCAGCGGCAGCCCGGCGTGGTCCATCAGGAACAGCTGCCGCTGGTAGTCGCCGAAGTACTCGCGGAACCTCAGCGTGCGGTCGATGACCTCCTGCGGGCTGCCCACCGTCAGCGGCGTCTCGGCCATGAACTCCTCCAGGGAGGGGCCGTGGCCGTAGACGGGGGCGTTGTCGAAGTAGGGGCGGAACTCGCGGACGGCGTCCTGGGAGTTGGGGCGCATGAACACCTGCCCGCCCAGCCCGACGACGGCCTGGTCGGGGTCGCCGTGGCCGTAGTGGGCGAAGCGCAGGCGGTAGATGCGGATCAGCCGCTGGAAGTGCTCCTTGGGCCAGAAGATGTTGTTGGCGAAGTAGCCGTCGCCGTAGTAGGCGGCCTGCTCGGCGATCTCGCGGCTGCGGATGGAGCCGTGCCAGACGAACGGCGGGATCCCGTCGAGGGGGCGGGGGGTGGAGGTGAAGGACTGCAGCGGCGTGCGGAAGCGGCCCTCCCAGTCGACCACGTCCTCGCGCCACAGCCGGTGCAGCAGCGCGTAGTTCTCCAGAGCGAGGTCGATGCCCTGGCGGATGTCCTTGCCGAACCACGGGTAGACCGGGCCGGTGTTGCCGCGCCCCATCATCAGGTCCACGCGGCCCTGGGCCAGGTGCTGCAGCATCGCGTAGTCCTCGGCGATCTTCACCGGGTCGTTGGTGGTGATCAGCGTGGTGGCGGTGGACAGGACGATCCGCTGGGTGCGCGCGGCGATGTAGCCGAGCATGGTGGTGGGCGAGGACGGCACGAACGGCGGGTTGTGGTGCTCGCCGGTGGCGAAGACGTCGAGCCCGACCTCCTCGGCCTTGAGCGCGATGCGGACCATGGCCTGGATCCGCTCGTGCTCGGTGGGCGTGCGGTGCGTGACGGGATCGGGGGTGACGTCGCCGACGCTGAAGATCCCGAACTGCATCGATGTCCTCCTGGCCCGGTGGCGGCGCGGGCGCCGGACTGCGTGCGTCCGCACCCGGCCCGCTACCCCTCCCCGCCGCCGGCCACACGGGGCGGCGGGCACTGACGGGCAAAAGTGAACGCCCCGAACGGCGGCGGCGGTTCGGGGCGGGCGGAAAGGCCCGGTCAGACGCGGGTGGCGGTGGAGGCGTACCCGCCGCCGGGGTAGACCCACGCGCCGGCGAGCGTGGTGTCACCGGCGTCGAAGGCGCCCTCGAAGTAGGCCGGGCCGCCCCTGGCCCCGGCCCAGATGGTCAGCCGGTCGCCGTCCAGGTCGTACACGTAGTCGAAGGTGTTGCCGGCCGAGTCGTAGTACCGCGACACCACGTCGGTCCCGGTCGGCTCGCCGAACGGGCGCAGGTTGCCGATGATCTCCATGCCGGTGACCGGCTCGCCGAACTGGGTCAGCTCGACGTGCTGGACCAGGAAGAACCGGCCGGGCATCCACTCGTAGCGCACGGTCCCCTCCGCGCCGCCGGTGACCTTCCAGGTGCCGACCAGGCGGTCCAGGGCCTGCACCGCGGGACTGGGCTGCTGGGTCTCGAACATGTCGTCCTCCTCTGTGGGGTTCTCGCCGGTACGTCGGAGGCCCCGGCCGGACCCTGACGCGAATTTCCTGTGTCCTGGATCACAGCCAATCGGTGTCAAGGACCCCGGTCCGGGTCCGAGGTGGCGAGCGAGAACCCACCACCAAGGGAGGACGCCATGACCGCCACCTCTGCCCCCGCCACCGCCGCCGGCACTCGCGTCCGCGCGGCCGCTCAGGCCTCCGGGCGCCTGCTGCTGGCCGGAGCGCTGTCCGGGCCGCTCTTCTTCGCCTCGGCGATCACGCAGATGCTCACCCGCGAGGGCTTCGACATCACCCGGCACCCCATCAGCCAGCTGTCGACCGGCGACCTGGGGTGGATCCAGATCCTCACCTTCGTCCTCGCGGGAGCGGGGGCGCTGGCGCTGGCCGTCGGCACCGGGCGCACGCTCACCGAGGGGACCGGGCGGCGGGCGCTGCCTGTCCTGGTGGGCGTCTTCGGCGCCGGGCTGGTGGCGGCCGGGGTCTTCACCATGGACCCCGAGAACGGCTTCCCGGTCGGCACCCCTGGGGGACCGGTCGAGCACATGTCCTGGCACGGCATCGCGCACTCGGCGTCCGCCGCCGTGGCCTTCACCGCGCTGGCCGTCGCGGCCGTCGTGATGACCGTCCGCTGCGCCCGCCGCCGGGCACCGCTGCCCGCCGTGCTGAACGCCGCCGCCGCGCTCGTGCTGCTGGCGCCGATGTCGCCCGAGTACATGAGCGTCCAGATCGCCGTGAACGGCCTGGTCGCCTTCACCTGGACGACCGTCCTGGCGGTGGCGCTGCGGCGGGCCTCCTGATGCGCTCGTAACGTAGTCGGCGACGATCAACGATGGGGACCACCGTGAAATACCTGCTACTCGCCTACACCCCGGCCGCCGCGTGGGACGCCGCGACCGCCCCTTCCGAGGAGGCGCTGGCCGCCTTCGCGACCTACCAGAGGCTGGAGCGGGAACTGCTCGCCTCCGGCGAGTTGGTCACCACCGAGGGCCTGGGGCACCCGGCGGTCAGCACCACCGTCCACCGCGACGGCGGCCGGGTGGTCGCCACCGACGGCCCCTTCGCCGAACTCAAGGAGGTCCTGGCCAGCTTCGCCGTGATCGACGTGGCCGGCAAGGAGCGCGCGGTCGAGATCGCCGCGCGCATCGTCGAGGCGCTCGGCGAACCGATCGAGGTCCGCCCGATCATGGGCGAGGACTTCGCGGCATGAACCGCGAGCTTGAGCACCTGCTGCGCACCGAGGCGCCGCAGGTGCTCGGCGCTCTGGTGCGCCGCTTCGGCCGGTTCGACATCGCCGAGGACGCGGTGCAGGAGGCGCTGCTGGCCGCCGGCCAGACCTGGCCGGCCGAGGGCATCCCGGAGAACCCGCGCAGCTGGCTCATCCGCGTCGGCTACCGGCGCATGGTCGACCTGCTCCGCTCCGACCAGGCCCGCCACCGCCGCGAGCAGGAGGTCGGAGCGGCCGAGCTGGCCATGCGGGAGCCCGAGCGCCGGGCCAACCCCGCACCCGGGACCGACGACAGCCTGACCCTGCTGCTGCTGTGCTGCCACCCCGCGCTGGACGCCACCGCACAGGTGGCACTCACGCTGCGCGCGGTGGGCGGCCTGACCACCGCCGAGATCGCCCGCGCCCACGGCACGACCGAGCCCACCATGGGGGCCCGGATCAGCCGCGCCAAGCAGCGGCTGGCCCGCGCCAGCGCCCGATTCACACCCCCCACCGACGCCGACCGCGCAGCCGCGTCGCCGCCGTGATGCGGGTGCTGTACCTGATCTTCAACGAGGGCTACACCGCCACCGCCGACGACCGGCTCGCCCGCGTCGACCTGACCCGCGAGGCCATCCGGCTGACCCGCATGCTCCACGCCGCGCTCGCCGACGACCCCGAGGCGACCGGGCTGCTCGCGCTGATGCTGCTCACCGAGTCCCGGCGCGCCGCCCGTACCGCCGACGGTGACCTGGTCCCCCTGGACGAGCAGGACCGCACCATGTGGGACCGGGACCTGATCGCGGAGGGCACCGCTCTCATCGACGGAGTCTGGAACCGCGGCCAGGCGGGCCCCTACCAACTCCAGGCCGCGATCGCCGCCGTTCACGCCGCGGCCTCCACACCCGACCAGACCGACTGGGCCCAGATCGCCGTGCTGTACCTGTGGCTCGAACGGCTCACCCCCACCGCGCCGGTCCGGCTCAGCCGTGTGGTGGCGGTGGCCCACGCCCACGGCCCGGCCCGCGGCCTGGCGCTCCTGGACGACCTCAACCAGCGCCACCACCTGGACCGGCACCCGCTCACGCGGCAGCGGGAGCACGCGGTCCGCGCCCACCTGCTCCAGATGACCGGAGACACCGCGCGGGCGGCCGCGCTCTACCGCCAGGCGGCCGACCTGACCGCGAACCGGGTGGAGCAGCGCTACCTCCTCGGCAGAGCCGGCGACCTGGCCTGAGCGGCGCGGAGACCGGAAGGCGACCGCGTCCGCGGGCTCCCCCGGCGGCGGCGCGCCGACGTGGGCAACGCCCGCCGGCCCGACGTGTTCGGCCAGGGCGCCCTCGGCCGTCCCGGGCCGCCCCGGTAGGTTGCGGCCCTGCACGCGGTCCCGCTCACGGAGGCACGGTCGGAACATGGTCAAGGCGGTCGAGGTCCCGCAGACGCTGGCGGCGTCCTACACCCGAGGCTTCGGCGAGGAGGGCCGGGCCTGGATCGCCGACCTGCCGAGGCTCGCCGCGGACATGCTGGACCGCTGGGCGCTCAAACGCGACGGCGCGCCCGGCGCCGGGGAAGCCTCGCTGGTCCTGCCGGTGCTGCGCGCCGACGGCACGCGCGCGGTCCTCAAGCTGCAGATGCCCCGAGAGGAGACCGCCGCCGCGCTCATCGGGTTGCGCACCTGGAACGGCGCGGGCATGGTGCGGCTGATCGACCACGACCCCCAAAGCGGCACCATGCTCCTGGAGCGGCTGGACGCCGCCCGCACCCTGGCCTCGGTCGAGGACGACGACGCCGCGATGCGGATCCTCGCCAGGCTGCAGGCCCGGCTCGTCGGTGTGCCCGCGCCGCCGGGACTGCGCGGCCTCGGCGAGATCGCCGCGGACATGCTGGCACGGGTTCCCGCGGCCGTCGCGGCTCTGGCCGACCCGGCGGACCGGCGGATGCTGCGCGGCTGGGCGTCGGTGGTGGCCGACCTGGCCGATGAGCCCGGCGACCGCATGCTGCACTGGGACCTGCACTACGGCAACGTCCTCGCCGCCCACCGCGAACCGTGGCTGGCCATCGACCCCGAGCCGCTCGCCGGCGACCCCGGCTTCGATCTCTGGCCCGCTCTGGACAGCAGGTGGGACGACGTCGTCGTCAAGGGCGGCGCCCGGCGCGTGGTGCGGCGCCGCTTCGACCTGCTCACCGAGGTCCTCGGCCTGGACCGCGCACGCGCGGTCGGCTGGACGCTCGGGCGGCTGCTGCAGAACGCGCTGTGGGACGTCGAGGACGGCGCGACCGCACTGGAGCCGTCCGCCGTCGTGATCGCGGAGGCGCTGCCCGCCCGGGGGATCTAGCCGCACGCGGCCTTCGGCCCCCAGAGGCCCACTGCGCCCCGCAAGACGATGGACAGCGCTTGGCCGGGCCCCACGGCCGGGAGCCGGCGGGCGTCGTCGCCGGGATCGGCGCCTTCACCGTCCGACCGGAACGCGCCGTCGCCGTGGGCGTCTGCCCACGCGGCCGGTCGGCGCTCCTGCCCCTGCCCCGCTCCAGCGGCCGGACCAGGCAGTTGAACAGCTGCCCGGCCGCGGCCTGGCGCCGGCAGGCTCGGCCCCCGCCTCGATCCCGCCGCCCCTGGCTCCCCCGCTACGCCGAGAGACCCAAATACGTTTGTGTTTAACGTTTTCAACGTTACGTAATACGAAACAGCAAACGCTAGTATCGCCGGAGCATCCCGAATTTCTCACCTCCGATAAGTGAACCTTAACGGGGGTGACGAGAATGCGATACATAGGTTGGTACACAACGGAATCCCGGTGCGGAGAACAGCCCCGGACGCGGCGAGGCCCCCGCCCCGGTTTTCCCGGGTGCGGGGGCCTCGTGGTGTGCGGGCGGAGGGCGGTCGCTCAGGGCCGGCGGCCGTGGAAGGTGCGGCGCAGGTCGCTCACCCACGCCTCGGGGTTCTCCCACGGGATGAAGTGGCCGCCGTGGTCGTGGGCGTTGACGTTGACGTGGTTGAACCAGGCGCCCTGCGGGCCGTTCTTGAACGCCGCGACGCGCTCGGCGGCGGTGTGGATGCCGGGCGGGTTCTCGTAGGTGACGAAGGTGAGGCCGACGGGGGCCTGCACGACCGGGGTGCGGTCGTGGGAGGGCTCCCAGGGGTAGCGGTTGGCGTTGGCGTAGTAGCGCATCGACGTGGCGATGGAGTTGTTCACCCAGTAGATCGTGGCGTGGGTGAGCATGTCGTCCTTGGTGAAGACCGACTCGACGTCGCCGCCGTTGTCGCTCCAGGAGCGCCAGCGCTCCAGCAGCCAGGCGAGCAGGCCGGCGGGCGAGTCGCTCAGCGCGTGGGCCAGGGTGGCGCCGTCGAGCATGTGCACGGTGAGGTGCGCCGCCGAGCGGTGGTCCATCTCGATGATCCGGGCGCGGATCTCGGCGGGCTGGTCGTCGGTCAGCGGGCGGTTGCGGGCGAAGTCCCAGGCGCGGGGGCCGGTGAAGAAGTCGAGCGGCAGCCCGGAGCCGATGTGGATCCCGTACAGCTCGTCGGCGTACTTGTGGCCGAGCTGGCTGGTGACGATCCCCCCGATGTCGCAGCCCCCGGCGGCGTACCTCTCATACCCCAGGGTCTGGGTCATCAGGGTGTGCCAGAGGTCGGAGACCTTCCAGAAGTTGACGTCGGGGAAGCCGGTGAGCGGGCCGGGGAACCCGAAGCCGGGCAGCGACGGCACGATGACGTCGAAGGCGTCGGCGGGGTCGCCGCCGAACGCGGCCGGGTCGGCAAGCGGGTCGATCACCTTCGACCAGTGCCAGAACGTCCACGGCCAGCCGTGGGTGAGGATCAGCGGGATCGGCCGGGGGCCGCTGCCAGGCTTGCGCATGAAGTGCACCGGGACGCCGTCGACGCTCACCTGGTAGTGCTCGTAGGCGTTGATGGCGGCCTCGGCCTTGCGCCAGTCGTAGCCGTCCCGCCAGTAGGCGACCAGTTCGCGCAGGTAGCCGGCGGGAACCCCGTAGGACCAGTCCTCGTTGCCCTCGTCCAGCGGCGGGCGGGTCGCCGACAGGCGGGTGCGCAGGTCGTCGAGGACCTCGTCGGGCACGTGGATCGGAACGGGCTTCAGCGGGAAGGCGTGTGGCGTGCTCATCGCGTGGTTCCTTACTGAGGTGTGCTCCGTCGGCCCTGTCGGGCGGCGGGCCGTGATGGCCTTGCCGCGGGAACCCTCACGGCCGCCCGGCCGTCGGCGGACGAACGAACGGCCACAGGCACAGCGAGCCCAGCGAACCAGGACATCCGGTGCGAAAGTGCGTCGCCATCCAACCAGGCGAACACACGAACGTACGGGGACCGATGGAGCGCCGGAGCGCCTCTCCGTCCAGGGCAGCACGGCGTTCCATCGGCACGCCCCCCGACGTCTCCCCGCGATCCCCGCCCCGCACCGGCGGCGCCCGGATCGCGCCGGCTTCGGGGAGCCGGAGAGCTCCGCGCTCATCCGATGCCGATTCGTGACACGGGTTGCCGCAGACCACACTTTTCCTGCCGGGGTGCCGCTGCCAGCGGTCAGCGAACGCTGGGAGCCTCGGACTGGACCACCCTCTCCTCCGCTTGGCGGGGCACCGTGGCCGGTGGCGCCCCGTGCGGGGCGTGCTCGCCGGTCAACTGGTCGGGCGCGGGGACCTCGGCCGCCCCTGTCCCGGGGCTGACCGCCCGGATGGCGGCCTCCTCGGTCTGGTCTTCGGTCTCCTGGCGCGGTTTGGGGCTGTTGTCCACCACGGCGTAGCGCAGCCCGGCGTTGAACGCCACCGGGTTGCGGTCGTCGTCGGAGCAGAAGGTGTGCTCGGGGTCGTTGCGCACGGCGTAGATGACGTGCTTCTCGGCGTACATCGCCGTGACGTAGCCCGCCGGAGCGCCGCCCTCGACCCCCACCGACTGCTCGAACATCTCGGTGTTGGAGAAGGACTGCTCATAGCCCAGGGTCTGGGTCACCGATCCGGTGACCTTGACGCCCACTCCCTTGGCCTCCACCCCGGCCTCGAAGCCCACCGTGACGCCCACGCTCTCGGTGTAGGCGTCGGTCTTGGTCTTGCTGATGCCCCAGCCGACCGTCTTGGTGATCTTGCCTCCTTCCTTGGCTCCGCGCAGGTCCAGGGAGGCGACCAGGGAGTAGGAGCGCCGCCGGCGCAGGGTGTAGGTCGGAGAGTTCTGCACGATCCAGGCCGCCGAGCGGGTCTTGTCCTTGACCGCCACGCACGGCACGACCGTCTCGCGGTCGATGACCGGGTTCTGCTCGGAAGGAATGTTGTCCGGGTCGGTGATCCTGGGCCGGACCAGGTCCTTGCCCTTGGTGGCCTTGACCGGCAGGTTGAGGACGTAGACGTCGCCCGGCTCCTCCCCGTAGACCGTGTCGCCGATCTTGAAACAGGACCAGTAGCCGGGGTCGGGGGCGACCATCACGCTGTTCTTCTCGATGATCTGGGTGGGCCGCTTGGTACGCAGCCTTTCGATCTTGAGGATTGTCCCCTCGGTGTGGAAGTACTTCTCACCGAGGGCTGCGTAGGTGACGCCGTTGATCGTCTCCTTCACGCACGCCACCTAGTCCTGGGGCACGCCGTCCTTGCCCGCCGCGTCGGAGAAGATGCGGTAGCCCGCGGGCGGTGTCCCCCTGAAGTCGCCGGAACTCATCTGGCGCCAACTGTCGGCGGGCCTGACCGCCTGGGTGGAGCTGTTGGTGGACTTGACCCAGGTGGTGATGGCGCCGGTATCGATCTGCCCGGTGAGGCAGTAGTAGTCCGATCCGGGGCGGGTGGTCTCGCCGGTGGAGAAGACCGCGGTGATCTCGCCGAAGGCGTATTCCTTGGAGTACGGCACGGGTGCCTCCTTCGTGATGGTGCGGGGGCGCAGCGCCCACCGGGTGTCCGGGGCGGTGCGTCCCACGGTTTCCAGGGCACAATCGATGTCGGGAGGCCGCAGACGCGCGCCGCCGACCTCCCCGGCTTGTCCGGCTACCCCGGCTTCTGGTGCGTCTGACCAGCGCACACGCAAATTCTCGGGAAGGCTGACCCTGCGGAGGACAAAGCCGCCGGATGGCAGCGTCCCTCCCCCCGCCGCGGCGGCGGTCGGCGGCCTACATGTGCGTCCGCGCGTAGGCGTGGAGGGCGTCGCGGACGAACGCCGCCCCCGCCTCGTCGTCGTACATGCCGGCGAAGCGGGGGTCGTCGACGTACATGTCGCCCAGGCCCCGCACCATGGCGATCGAGCGCTCGCGGTCGCCCTCGGCCGTGGGGGTGCCCGGGATCGCGCTCAGCCACCGCACGTGCCGGGCGGCCAGTGCCTGAGCGCGGTCCGAGGTCGGCGGGACGCCGGCCTTCGCCGCGGCGACCCACGCTGCGACCAGGTCGTCGGTGTCCTTCTTCCAGGCCAGCTGCTGGTCCAGGGTCTTGCCGTGCCACCAGTCGTTGCTCACCTGGTAGGCGCGCTCGCCCCAGCGCGACACCACCTCGTCCTTGTAGCGGTCGTTGAATCCCGACAGCATGACGTCCATCCGGGGCTCCGCCCCCGCCTCCAGGGCCTCCAGCGTGTGGCGCACCGCCCGGATCCGGCGTTCGATGCGGGCCCGCTCCTCCTCCAGCGCGGTGATGTGGGCGCGCAGGCCCTCGGCGGTGTCCACCTCGTCGGCCAGGACCTTGGCGATGGCGGGCAGGCCCATGCCCAGCTGGCGCATCAGCAGGATCCGCTGGAGCCGGGCGACGGCCGCGGGGTTGTAGTAGCGGTACCCGTTCTCACCGACGCGGGACGGCGGCAGGAGCCCGACGCTGTCGTAGTGGCGCAGGGTCCGGCTGGTGACGCCGGCCCGCGCCGCGAGTTCCTGGATCGTCCACTCCATCGGTCCAGTGTCACCCGCGGCCGAGCGCGGTCGCGATGACCTCGGCGCCCTGGGCGTGCAGGGCCTGCGCCGCCGTCTGCCCGGTCGCCGCCAGGTAGGCGTCGGCCAGCCGGTTGCCCGCGGCGTAGCCGGCGCCCATCGGCAGCCCCACCGGGGTGAGGCCGAAGCGCTCGGCGCTGGGGTCGCCGTGCACCCAGGCGGTGAAGTTCTCCATGCCCGTCACGTCGAGCCCGGTGAGCACCTTGGCGAAGACCGCGTCGTCGTCCAGGTGCGGCACGCCGATGCGGGTGGGGCCGAGGTCCTCGCCGTAGAGCTGCCGGGCGAACGCGTCGGCCAGGCCCTCGGAGACGATGTGGTCGCCGACGGTGACGGTGGTGGGGTCCCACACGACCCCGCCCGGGCCGAACCGCAGGTTGTGGTGGAGTTCGTGCACGGCGGTGGCCTCCAGCCGCGCCACGTTCTCGGGGTAGGGCCAGAGCGTGATCACGATGGTGCCGGAGATACCGCCGAACCCGGTCACGCCCTGGCAGGGGCCCATGAAGTGGGCGTCGCCCGGGTCGCCGAGCACGAGCAGCACGGTGATGTCGGGGGCCGCCAGCCCCGGTACGGCCGCCAGCAGCACGGCGAGGGCGTCGTCGAGGGCGCGCCGCATCCGCTCCCAGGCGCCGGCGGCCGCCAGGGTTTCGAGCGCTTCCAGGCAGCGCCGCTCGTCGCGGTCGAGGGGGAATCCGGACGACTGGAGGTGCATGGCCACCAGGTCGACCTCGCCGGGGTGGTAGGGGGTCGAGGAGGATCGGTACAGGATTTAGCGGTAGTACTCTCCGTGACGAAGATGACGGAGCGTGCAGTCGCCGGATCCTGAGCCGGGGTTCCTCGCCCGAGCGCTCCCTGTCCGAGAATCGATCGATTCTCGGACAGGCGCCCGGAACGCCGCCCGGGGGCGCCGAACCGGCCCGCAGACTGTCGGGAAAACGAGTTGGAAACCCCGGGTGTCCGACAACCCGGACCACACCGTTTCTCCTACGCTCGCCGGATGGACGCCGCCCTCACCCCGCCCGAGGACCCCCTCGCCCCCGCCCCGGCCGCCGGCGGCCGGGGCGCTCATCGGTTATGCCCGGGTCTCCACCCAGGGCCAAAAACTCGACCGCCAGCTCGCCGCGCTGACGGCCGCCGGGTGCTCCCGCGTCTTCGCCGACAAGGCCAGCGGCCGCGACGCCGACCGCCCCAACCTCACCGCCTGCCTGGACTACCTGCGCCCCGGCGACACCCTGGTCGCGCCCTCCCTGGACCGCCTGGCACGCTCCCTGGCCGACCTCATCGCGCTGGTCGGCGACCTGCGCCGCGCCGGCATCGGCTTCCGGTCCCTGCACGAGGCCCTGGACACCACCACCCCCGGCGGGCGGCTCGTCTTCCACGTCTTCGCCGCGCTGGCGGAGTTCATCCGCGAACTCATCGTCCAGGGCACCAAGGAAGGACTTCAGGCCGCCCGCGCGGCGGGCACGCGCCTGGGCCGGCCCCCCGCGATGACGCCGGAGCAGGTCCGCCACGCCCGCGACCTGCTGAGCCGCCCTGAGAACTCGGTGGCCTCCATCGCCCGCCTGCTCGGGGTGTCCCGCTCGACGGTGTACAAGCATGTGCCGGAGCTGTCCGGCGGGCGCTCCGCCCTGGCCGCAGGGGAGGCGGAGGGTGCGTGCTGATGACCGGGTGCTGCTGATCGACGTGGAGAACGTGCTGGGCACACGCCCCCGCAACGCCCGCGCCCGCCTGGCCGGGCTGCTGGCCGACGCCGGGCCCCTGGCCGCCGCTCGATCAGCGCGGCGAGATCGGTGGTGACCCAGCCGCGACCGGGCCCCGGCCGCCCAGGTGGTGAAGGAGCGCAGCGCCGAGCAGTGCCGGTTCCAGGTCCGCGCCGCGGCCTTGCCCCAGGCGGCAGTGAACACCGCGGCGGTCTGTTCGGCGGTCACCTGGCCGAGCGGGACGTTGTCGCCGAGCTCGCGGCGCAGCCGCCGCAGCATCTGGCCGTAGGAGCGGACCGTGTCGGCGTCCAGGTCCCGGCGGGCCAGGAACTCCTCGCCAGGACCCCGCCCGGCCTCCCGCGACGTCCCGGATCTACTCATCGCGGACATCCGGCGGTTCTTCGGCCGGATGCGCTGACGATCGGCGCGGCCGGATCTGGAAGAATGCCACCTATGGCACGGTTTATCGGTTTCGGCAATGTAGTCCTGCCCGTGCGGGATCTGCCCGCCAGCATCACGGCCTGGACCGCGTTGCTGGGCGGACCACCCGCGTTCCAGAGCGACGATTTCGCGGCGTTCTCCAATGATGGCGTGGAGATCGGTCTCACCGCGGCGCCCTGGGTGGATCATCCGCTGGTCTTTTGGGCGGTCGAGGATATCGAACAGGAGCATCGCGCACTGGTCGCCGCCGGGGCGACGGCGATGACCGAGACCTCCGACGGATCGCTCGCCGAGGTCGGTACCGCCGAGGCCGCCGCAGGGGACAACATCGATCCGGCAACCGGCATCGTGGACATGCCCGGAGCCCGGCTGGCCGTCCTGAAGGCGGCCGACGGCAACCTGATCGCCATCACTCAAGAAGTACCGATGGACTGGTCGGCCGACCAATCGTGAGATCGGGTGCACCCGAGCTGTCCCGGCGGGTACTGAACCGGACACTCCTGGAGCGGCAACTGCTGGCCCGGCGCGTTCCTCGTACTCCGATGGAGGCGATCGAGCACCTCGTGGCGATGCAGGCACAAATGCCCAACGGACCTTATGTGGGGCTGTGGGCGCGGTTGGAGAACTTCCGGCACGATGACCTGACGGCCCTGATCGAGAGCCGCGACGTGGTGCACGCCACTATGCTGCGCTGTACCCAACACCTGGCCTGCGGCGAGGACTTCCGTTGGCTGTGGCCGACGGTCGCGCCCGCTGTGCGGAAAGCCTTGACCGACGCGTACTACGCCACGCAGATCGAGGGGATGGATCTCGACGAGCTCGCCCGCGTCAGCCGACAGCTACTGACCGGAAAGACGCTCACCCGCCGGGATCTCGGCCAGTTACTCACCGACCGATTCCCCGGCCGCGCCCCTGGCCGGCTGGCCGAGGCCATCGAGCTGCTGGAGGCGTTGGTGCATCCACCACCCCACTCCACCTGGGGCCGGTGGGGGCATCGGCGTGGGACACCGGTCACCCTGGCTGACGAATGGCTCGGCCGCCCGCTGACCGACGCGCCACAACCGGAGACGATGGTCCTGCGCTACCTCGCCGCGTTCGGTCCAGCCGGTGTCATGGACATCCAGGCCTGGTCGGGATCGACCCGGCTCCGCAAGGTCGTCGAAGGGTTGCGGCCGAAACTGCGCGCCTTCCGGGACGAGCAGGGAGGCGAACTGCTCGACCTGCCCGACGCACCGCTGGGCGAACCGGACCGACCAGCGCCGGTCCGGTTCCTGCCCGCCTTCGACAACGCCGTCCTCGGGTACCGGGACCGGACCCGCGTGATCAGCGAGGAGAATCGCCGGCGGATCGCGCCCAGGGCCTCCGGGGGCGTGCCATTGTTCCTCGTCGACGGCTTTGCGGAAGGCAGCTGGACGCTCACGAACGGCCACCTGCACATCGCACCGTTCCGGCCACTGTCGGAATCCGAGAAAGCAGCGGTACGAGACGAGGCCGCCCGCCTGCTCGCGTTCGTCGCCCCGGACAACACCGAACCGTCGTTCACACTGGAGTAATCCCGATCGGGACTCGGGCCAGGGCGAACCGGTCGAGGTGGTGCTTTCCGGCCCGCCCCTTCGCCGTGGCCCTTTCCCGGCGTAGGCGAATTCCCTATTCAGCTCAACCCCACATGCGCTTCCGGCCTCATCTTGTCTGCCCGGTCATTGCCGTTCGTGGCGAGCCATTGCACTTTTCCGGCGTACTTGGTGAGCGACCGCTATTGCTCCTGGTCGGCGTCGGGGTCGCGCAGCGGACGCAGTCCGCCCTCGACGTCAGGGTGGGGGAAGGAATAGGAGCCCAGGAAGTTGATGTGCTCGTAGCCCAGCGGGGACAGCCGCGCGCACATGTCCTCGGTGGCCGGGAACCCGTCGGCTCGCAGGCGGGTGACGGCGGCGTCGATGTAGAGGGAGTTCCACCACACGACGGCGTTGAGCGCCAGCCCGAGGGCGCCGAGCTGGTCTTCGAGCCCTTCGCGGTAGCGCTGCTTGAGTTCGCCGCGGTTGCCGAAGCAGATCTTGCGGGCCAGGCCGTGGCGGGCCTCGGAGACGTTGAGCTGGGCGGTGATCATGCGCCGGTAACCCTCGTCGTTGAGGAACTGGAGCAGGTGCAGAGTCTTGAAGATGCGGCCGTAGTGGGCGAAGGCGTCGCCCAGGCCGGTGGGGCGGCCGTCCCGGGAGAGCATGCGCACCAGGTCGTAGGCGCGCACCGTGCCGGTGGTCAGCGAGCCGGCCACGCGGAGCATGTCCTCCCAGTGGGCGCGGATGCGGTCCAGGCGGACGGTGTGGCGCGACATGGAGTCCAGGGGCCCGTAGACGGCGCGGGTGTTGGTGCGCCACAGCCGGGTGTCGCCGAGGTCGGCGATGCGCGGGGAGAACTGGTAGCCGCAGATCGCGAACAGGCCGAAGACGATGTCGCTGTAGGAGGCGGTGTCGGTGACGACCATGTCGGGCTTGGGCCCGCCGTCGCGGGCGTGGATGGCGTCCAGGATGAACATCGAGTCGCGCAGGGTGCCGGGAACCACCACCCCGCCCAGCCCCATCACCCGGTCGTTGACCACGTTGAGCCAGGTGGCGCCGCGTTTGCGCAGCCCGAAGTACTTGGGGTTGGCGCGGGCGTGCAGGTTGGGGGTGGGCACGACGAAGCGCATGCCATCCGCCGAGGCGATCAGCCCGCCGCCCCAGGAGGCGACGATGCCGATGTCGGCCTGGGCCTTGATGAGGCGGGCGTTGGCCGCGCTGATGGTCTCGGCCCGCACGTACCCCTGGTCGACCTGCTGGAGGCGGTGGGTGCTGAGCGCGTCCACCCCGGGCTTGACCACCGGGGGGAGTCCGATGTTGCACGCTTCGGCGACCAGCAGCGCGCACAGGCTCACCTCGAAGCCGTCCATGTGCGCCTCACCGCCGGAGATGTGGGTGAAATCGCGGGCGAGCCCCGTGCGGCCGGTGACCTCCATCAGCAGCTCGGGGAAGTCCAGGCGCGGCATCATCGCGCTCACCAGGGCGCGGAACTCCTTCATCAGCGGCGGCTCAGCCAGCGCCTCCAGGGGTTCCACCCGCAGCCGGCCGGAGTCGAACTGCACCGCGGTGTTGGCGCCCAGCCCGACGAGCACCCGGTGGAAGCCGGCGTCCAGAGCCGAGGCCATCTCGGCCAGGTGGGCGGCGGGCTCGTCTTCCAGCCCCAGCGCGGTGAGCACGCGCGGGCGGCTGGCCTGCCAGTCCTCGCCGGTCAACAGCCGGGCGCGGGGGCGCCCCACCGGTCGGCGCCGCGGGCGAAGACGTCGCGCCGGCGCAGCGCCTTGTGCAGGTGCTCCATCACGCACATGCGGGCTCCAGGCCGGCGATGGCGTCGGGGCCCAGCGCGGTCTCCAGCAGCACGCGCAGCTGCTCACGGGGGTCGTCAAGGGGTTCGATCCGGGAGATGACGTCGGCGGTGGCCCGCTGCTCCCACAGCTCCAGCGCGGCCGCCAGCAGCGCCTCGCGGTCCTTGAAGTGCCAGTAGAAGCTGCCGCGGGTGATGTCCAGCTCACCGGCCAGCGCGTCGACCGACACGGCGGCCATCCCGCCCCGCGCCAGGGCGCCCAGCGCCGCCCTCGTCCAGTCCTCCCGGGTGACCCGTCCTCTCGCCATGGTTCCAAACCCTAGTGACCCCGGCCCCGCCCGCGCCCGGGTCCCGGTCAGCCGGCGGGCCCTTCGAGGCGGGCGGGCTCCTTGAGGGGGCGCAGCAGGACCCAGCCCACGGCGGGCAGCGCGATCAGCGGCGCGAGGGCGGCCTGCAGCGAGGCGGCGTCGGCGAGGGCGCCCACGGCGGGGCTGGCGATCCCCCCGACGCTGACGGCCAGGCCCAGGGTCACCCCGCCGGCGGTGCCCACGCGCCGGGGCAGGTAGTCCTGGCCCAGGGTGACGTGCAGGGAGAAGGGCACGTAGAGCCCGGCCGAGGTGAGCGCGACGAACAGGTGGAGCAGCGGTCCGGGGACGAGGACGACCCCGGCCACGGCCAGGACGGACAGCCCGTAGGACCAGCGCACCACCGGCAGGCGGCCGAACCGGGTGGCGAGCCGCCCGCCCGCGACCGTCCCCACCGCGCCGCCGAGGTAGAGGACGAACAGGGCGAACGCGCCGGCGGCGTCTCCCCCTCCTGTGCGCTCGCGGGCGTAGAGCGCGATGAACGCGCTCAGCCCGACGAACACGACCGAGCGGCACGCGATCGCGCCGGAGAGCAGCGCGAACGACCTCCAGTCGTCCCGCCCGGCGGGTCGGCGCGCCGGCGCGGCCCTCGCGCCGGGGGCGGGCGCCGCGGCGGAGGACGGTGCCGCGAGCGCCCGCAGCGCCGCCGCGCACAGCGCCGCCCCGGCCACGGCGGGCACGACCAGCAGCGGCGAGGCGCCCAGGCCACCGGTGGCCACCACGGCGGCCACCATCAGCGGGGCCGCGGCGAACCCGAGGTTGCCGCCCAGGGAGAACCAGCCCATGGCGACGTGGCTGCCGCGGCTGGCGGCCCGCGCCGCGCGGGCCGCCTCGGGATGGTAGGCGGCGACACCGATCCCCGAGACCGCGACGACCGCCAGGGTCAGGCCGTAGGAGTCGGTGACCCCGGCGAGGGCGACCCCGGCGCCGCCGGCCAGCGTGCTTACCGGCAGCAGCCAGGGCAGGGGCCACCGGTCGGTGAGCGCGCCGAACAGCGGCTGCACCACCGAGGACAGCAGGGTGGCGGCCAGGACGATCCCCGAGGCGGCGGCGTAGGTGTAGGCCCGCTCGGAGACGAGGAAGGGCACCAGCGCGGCGACCGCGCCCTGGTAGACGTCGACGCAGGCGTGGCCCACGGCCAGCAGGGCGATGGGGCGGGCGGCGGGGGTGATCAGGCGGTTGGACACCCGGTCATCGTGGCGGCGGAGGGCGCGAGCGCGCTTCCGATAATCTGCCAAGTCATGCCGGAAATCCGCCACACGCCGCAGGCGCCCACGAGCACCCGGCCGCTGGCGCCGGGAGAGGTCATCGGGGCGCACCGCCACGACGACCACCAGATCGTCTACGCGGGCTCGGGGGTCCTGGCCGTCACCACCGACGCGGGCACGTGGTTCGCGCCGGGCACCCGCGCCATCTGGGTGCCGGCCGGGTGCGTGCACGCCCACCGCGCCCACGGCCGCCTGGACCTGCACCTCCTCGGCCTGCCCGCCGACACCAACCCGCTGCGCCTGGACGCCCCCACGGTCCTCGCGGTGAGCCCGCTGCTGCGCGAACTGATCCTCGCCTACACGCGCGGCCCGCTCACCGACACCCCGGAACGGCGCCGCCTGCGCGAGGTCCTGCTGGACCAGTTGCGCGCCTCACCCCAGCAGCCGGTGCACCTGCCCACCCCGAGCGACCCCCGCCTCACGGCCGTCTGCGCCCTGCTCCACGCCGACCCGTCCGACTCCCGCACCCTGGCCCAACTGGGTACCGCCACCGGCGCGGCCGAACGCACCCTCAGCCGCCTGTCCCGCCGCGAGTTGGGCATGACGTTCCCCCAATGGCGCACCCAGTTGCGCCTCTACCACGCCCTGCGCCTCCTGGCCGACGACATGCCGGTCACGACCGTGGCCCACCACTGCGGCTGGTCCTCCCCCAGCGCCTTCATCGACGTCTTCCACCGCGCCTTCGGCTACACCCCGGGTGCTCACCGGACCAGCGCAGTGCCGGGCACGATGATCACGTGAGCGCCGACTCGGGTCCCCCCGATCCCGCCCGGCCCTTCCTCAGCGGTTCCTCGGAGAATTACTACAGGATTTAGCGGAATCCGAGGCGGCATTGCAGCGCCATATCACCACCGCTTCGCCCGGGATCTATCGGTAGATCTGATCGCGGAATGGTGCGAGGAAAACGGCTACTAGAGCGGGCGCTCCTCCCGGGCCGGTCGCGCTACGCGGCGGAATGGGAGGACACGGGACTCTCCGCGTTCTTCGGTGATGCGCTCGCGGGGCAGGGGCATAGCGCGCACCCCCGATACGGCCGGTCCCGTTGGGCGGGTTGGGGGACCGGGGGTGCGCGGCGCCGATGGTCGGGACGCTCTGGGGTTACGCCTCCTTGGGCATGATGATCCACAGGGCGATGTAGATGATGAACTGCGGGCCCGGGATGAGGCAGGAGACGACGAAGAGCACGCGGACCAGGAAGGGTGAGAGGCCGAAGCGGCGGGCGAGGCCGCCGCAGACGCCGGCGATGACCTTGTTGCGGGTGCGCACGAGATTTGCTGCCATGGTGGTCGCTGCTTCCTATCTCTGTCGGGATTCCAGTCCCCTGCCTACCCGAAACCGGACGGTCCTTCCAGAATCGACGCACGGTGGGCCGCGCCCGGCAGAGGTGTGAGCGGTTCAGCCGCGGCGGTGCACGCTGACGGCGTAGCCGCCTCCGGTGTAGGGGTCGCCCTCCCAGGTGGCCGCTCGGCTGAGGAGGGCGAGGCCGGCGTCGGCGCACCAGGAGTCGTAGTCGGGCAGCGACACCGGGGCGTGGTCCAGGGGCAGGTGCGCGGCGTCGAGACCGAACCCGGCGACCAGCAGCCCGCCGGGGCGCAGCAGCGCCGCCAGGGCGGCCACGACGGCGGGCTCGGTGGTGGCCGCCAGCAGCGGGATGACGTTGCCGGCGGTTACCACCATGTCGAAGTCCGGCCGCAGGCCCAGCCTGTCCACGGTGGCCAGGTCGGCCTGGATCCAGGTCATCGCGGGGGCGCGGGAGCGCGCCTGGGCCAGCATCGAGGAGTCGACGTCCACCCCGGTGCACACGTGCCCCAGTTCGGCGAGCCGGATCGCCACCCGCCCGGTTCCGCAGCCGGCGTCCAGCACCCGGGATCCGGGGCCCAGCAGGGCGGCGCAGAAGTGCGCCTCGCCGTGCACGTCGGCGCCGGAGGCGGCCAGCGCGGCGAAGCGGGCGGCGTAGCGCGCGCCGTGGTCGTGCCCCTCCCGCCCGACGATGTCCGCCCATCGGCTGCCGGGTGGCTCCTCCATGGCCGCACCGTCCTTTCCGCCGGGTGTTCCGGGCACCTGCCCCCCGACGTTACCGCCGTCGTCGGCCGGGCGGCGCGGCGCGTCAGGGCACCACCACCTCCAGGGCGGCGGGTACGGCCTCGGCTGTCAGGGGGAGGGTGCCCACCGGCTCGCCGTCGGCGAAGGACGGGACTCCCGGGGAGTCCACGCGCAGGGTGCGGGCGTGGAAGGTGCGCACCAGCAGGTGGGTGGCGTGGCTGCCCCGGTAGATGCGGGGGAAGGCCCGCAGCAGCCCGGAGCGGGTGGCGGGGCCCACCACGGTGACCGACAGCAGGCCGTCGTCGGGGGCGGCGTGCGGGCACACGCGCATGCCTCCGCCGTACACGCCGGTGTTGCCCACGGCCACCAGCACCGCCTCGAACTCCTCGGTGCGGCCGTCGGCGGTCACGGTGAAGGGCCGCGGCCGCAGCCGTCCCAGTTCGGCCAGGACCGCCACGGCGTAGCGGGCGCGCCCGCGCGGCCAGGTCATGCGGTTGGCGCGCTCGTTGACGAAGGAGTCGAACCCGCAGGTCAGCACGGTTCCGAACCACCGGGCTGCGCGAGGCCGCGCCTCCGCGCCCGCTGTGCCCGTCGGCGTCCCGTCCCCCGCGCCTGCCCCTACGCCCGACGCCGTTGCCGACGACGGCTGCCCCACCCTGCCCTCTGCCGCGCCCTCCCCCGCCGGCGCGGTCAGCCTGCCGAGGTCGATGCGGCGGCGCCGCCCGGCCGCCACCGCGGCGGCC
The DNA here is from genome assembly GCF_013410565.1 of Streptomonospora nanhaiensis. NCBI lineage: Bacteria > Bacillati > Actinomycetota > Actinomycetes > Streptosporangiales > Nocardiopsidaceae > Streptomonospora > Streptomonospora nanhaiensis. Next base: position 643,283 of record NZ_JACCFO010000001.1, on the reverse strand, counting down.
GCAGCGTCCGGGGCGCCCGCGGGGATTCCCAGCGCCCGGGCGAAGTCGTTGCCGGTGCCCGTCGGCAGCACCGCCAGCGCCGTGGTGCTGCCCGCCAGCTCCTGCACGGCCAGGTGCACCATGCCGTCCCCGCCCGCCACCGCCAGCACGTCGGCGCCGGCGGCCACGCACGCCCGCGCCCGGGCGCGGGCCTCGGCCGCGTCGCGCCCGGCGACGAGGTCGACCTCGACGCCGCGGGCGAGCAGCCGGCGCGCCGTCTCGGCGGCCAGGGCGGTGCCGCGCCGGCCGCCGGCCACCGGGTTGGCCAGTAGGGTCACCGTGCGCGGGGCCTCCCCGCGCCCGCCGCTCACCGGTCCGGCTCCGCGGCCTCGGGGATGAGCTTGCCGGGGTTGAGCACCCCCGCGGGGTCCAGCGCCCGTTTGACCGCGCGCAGCACCTCCACGCCCAGGTCGCCCACCTCGGCGCCCAGCCACGGCCGGTGGTCGGTGCCCACGGCGTGGTGGTGGGTGATGGTGCCGCCGTGCGCGGCGATCGCGTCGCCGGCGGCACGCTTGGCGGCACGCCAGCGCTCCAGCGGGTCGGGCCCCGCGGCGGCGGCCACGGTGAAGTAGAGGGAGGCGCCCTCGGGGTAGACGTGGGAGATGTGGCAGAGCACCAGCGGCGGCGGCGGCGCGCCGCCGCCGCTGAGCGCGGCGGTGAGGGCGTCGGTGACCGCCCGGCGCAGCCCGGGCAGCCGCGTCCAGGTGGCGGCGGTCTCCAGGGTCTCGGCCAGCACTCCGGCGTCCAGCAGCGCGTCGCGCAGGTAGGGGGCCGAGTAGCGGCCGGCGCGCCAGTGCGCCACGGGCTCCTCGCCCAGCGGGGTGCCGCCGACCGCGCGCAGCGCGGTGGCCGCGGCCTCGCGGGCGGCGGCCACGTGGGCGGGGTCGCCCTCGCAGCGCACCACGGCCAGGCACCCCCGCGGGGCCTCGCCGCCGGCCAGGGCGGCGTTGACGTAGGTCTCGACGGGATCGGAGAGCCGGACCAGGGTGGGCCGCAGGCCGCCCTGGGCCAGGGCCCGCAGCGCCTCGGTGCCCGCCGCGAAGTCGGGGACGCTCCACGCCTCCTCGTGTTCGGCCGCGGGCAGCGGCCGCACCCGCAGGGTCACCTCGGTGATCACGCCGAAGACGCCTTCGGAGCCCAGGAGGAGCTGGCGCAGGTCGGGGCCCGCGGCCGAGGCGGGCGCCCGGCCCAGGTCGAGGGTGCCGCGCGGGGTGGCCGCCCGCAGCGCCAGCACCATGGAGTCGAAGCGGCCGTAGCCGGCGGAGTCCTGGCCGGCCGAGCGCGTGGCCGCGTACCCGCCGATGGTGGCGTACTCATAGCTCTGCGGCCGGTGCCCCAGGGTCATGCCGTAGTCGGCCAGCAGTTCCTCGGCCTCGGGCGTGCGCAGTCCGGCCTGCAGGGTGGCGGTGCGCGCCACCGGGTCCAGCGCGAGCAGCCGGTCCAGGCGCCGCAGGTCCAGGCAGACGGCGGCGGCGAAGTCCCCGCGCAGCGGCTCCACGCCCCCCACCACGCTGGTGCCGCCGCCGAAGGGCACCACGGCCACCCCGTGCTCGGCGCAGGCGGCCAGCACGGCGGCCACCTGGTCGTGGTCGGCGGGTGACACGACGGCGTCGGGGGCCCCGGCCACGTCGCCGGCGCGGCGGCGCAGCAGGTCGGGGGTGCTCTTGCCGCCGGCGCGGCGCAGGCGGGCGGCGGGGCGGGTGTTGACGTGGGCGGGGCCCACGGCGGCGGCCAGGGCGGCGCGGGCGGCCGGGGAGAGGGCGCTGCGCGGGAGCCGCAGTTCGGTCTCGGGGGTGCGCGGCGCGTCGGTGGCGGCGGCGCCGCCGAGCACCTGGGAGATGAGGGCGCGCTGGTCGTCGGTGAGGCGGTGGGCGCGGGTGGGGTCGCCCCAGGCGTCCCAGGCGGGTTCGCCGACACGGTGGGTGGGTGCCGTCATGCGTTACAGTTTTGCATGTGATGTCAATCAGTAACGAGGACGACGGAGGCGGCTCCCCCGACCCCCTGGCCGACACCCTCCTCGACGCCGCCTATGAGTCCATCGCCGTCTTCGGGCTGCGGCGGCTGACGCTGACCGACGTCGCCCGCCGCGCCGGGGTGAGCCGGCCCACGGTCTACCGCCGCTGGCGCGACATCGGCACCCTGCTGGCCGACCTGCTCACCCGAGAGATGCGCGCGGTGGTCGACTCCGTCGCGCCCCGGGCCGCCGCCGCGGGCGGCGACGCCCGCACCCGGCTGGTGGCCGGGGCGGTCCTCACCGTCGCCGAGCTGCGCGGCCACCCCCTGCTCGGGCGCATCATCGACACCGAGCCCGAGGCGCTGATCACCTACACCTTCCACCGGCTGGGCTCCAGCCAGTCGGCCATGCTGGCCGTCACCGAGGACCGCATCCGCGCCGGGCAGGCCGACGGCTCGGTGCGCGCCGGCGACCCCGCCGAACTGGCCCGCATGATGCTCCTGGCGGCCCAGGCCGCGGTGGTGTCCTGGCGGCTGGTCGACGACGTGCTGCCGCTGGAGCGCCAGACCGCCGAGCTGGGCCGGATGCTCGACGCCTACCTGCGCCCCGCGGACCCGGCGTGAGCCCCTCCCCCGAGACCGGCGCCTCCCTCAACGCCGCCCGGCGCGCCCGCGACCTCGACCGGCTGGCCGACCGCCCCGACGTCGACCTGCTCGTGGCCGGCGGCGGGGTCACCGGCGCCGGGATCGCGCTGGACGCCGCGTCCCGCGGTCTGCGCGTGGTCCTCGCCGAGAAGCACGACCTCGCCTTCGGCACCAGCCGGTGGAGTTCCAAGCTCGTCCACGGCGGGCTGCGCTACCTCGCCGCCGGCCAGGTCGGCATCGCCCGCGAGAGCGCGCGCGAGCGCCACATCCTCCTCAGCCGCACCGCGCCCCACCTGGTGCGCGCGCTGCCGATGCTGCTGCCCCTGTACCCCCAGACCGGCGCGCTGCAGGCCGCCTTCACCCGCACGGGGCTGCTGCTGGGCGACGTGCTGCGCCTGTCGGCGGGCACCCCGGGCGCCCGGCTGCCCCCCTCCCGGCGCGTCTCGCGCGCCCGCGCCCTGGAGCTGGCCCCGCAGCTGCGCCCCGACGGGCTGCGCGGCGGCCAGCTCTCCTACGACGGCCAGCTCGTCGACGACGCCCGCCTGGTGGTGGCCCTGGCCCGCACCGCCGCCGCGCGCGGCGCCACCGTCCTCACCCGGTGCGCGGTGGAGGAGGCCGACGGCGGCGGCGCCCTGCTGCGCGACCGCCTCAGCGGCGCCGCGCTGCGCGTGCGGGCGCGCGCGGTGGTCAACGCCACCGGGGTGTGGGCCGCCGGCCTCGCGCCCGACGTGCGGCTGCGGCCCAGCCGCGGCAGCCACCTGGTGCTGCCCGGCCGCCTGTTCCCCGGCCTGCGCGCCGCGCTGACCCTGCCCGTGCCCGGCCACCGCGCGCGGTTCGCGCTGGTGCTCCCCCAGCTGGACGGCGGGGTCTATGTCGGGCTGACCGACGAGCCCGTGGCCGGCCCGGTGCCCGACGTGCCCGAGCCGACCGAGGACGACATCGCCTTCCTGCTGGAGACGGTGGGCCGGGCCCTGCGCACCCCGCCCGGCCGCGCCGACGTGGCCGGCGCCTTCGCGGGGCTGCGCCCTCTGCTGGACACCGGCCCCGGCGCGAGCGCCGACCTCTCCCGCCGCCACGCGGTCCTCACCTCGCCCGAGGGCGTGGTGACCGTGGTCGGCGGCAAGCTCACGACCTACCGGCGCATGGCCCAGGACGCCGTGGACACCGCCGTGGCCCGCGCCCGGCTGCGCGCCGGCCCCTGCCGCACCCGCGCCCTTCCGCTGGTGGGCGCCGCCTCGCCCGCCGAGCTGCGCCGCATCCGCGCGCCGCGCCGGCTGGTGGCGCGCTACGGCGCCGAGGCCCCGGCCGTGCTCGCCGAGGCCCGGGGGCGCCCCTGCCTGCTGGAGCCGCTGGCGGCGGGTGTCACCGGCGCGGAGCTGCGCTGGGCGGTGCGCCACGAGGGCGCGCTGGAGGCCGCCGACCTGCTGGAGCGGCGCACCCGCGCGGCCCTGGTGGCCGAGGACGCCGCCGCCTTGGACGCGGCGGCCCGCGAGGCACTGGCCGAGGGCGCCCGCGCGGAAGCCGCCGGCCGCTCCCGTCGGCCTCCGCGCGGCGCCGGCTAGTCCCCGCCTATTCCTCGGCGCTTCCCGCCCGGCGGCGGGGCTTGGCGCGCACGTGCATGCGCTCGCCCTGGCGGCCGAACAGGCTGAGGATCTCCACCGGGGCCTCACCGGTGCTGCCGAACCAGTGCGGCAGGCGGGTGTCGAACTCCGCCGCCTCGCCGGTGCCCAGCACGAGGTCGTGGTCGGCCAGCACCAGGCGCAGCCGCCCGGCCAGCACGTACAGCCACTCATAACCCTCGTGCGTGCGGGTGTCGGGCGTGTCGCGCGAGGCCGGGATCACCATCTTGAACGCCTGCAGCGGGCCGGTCTGGCGGGTCAGCGGCACGACCGTGGCGTCGTTGGCCTTGTGGGGGGTGAGCCGCACCCGGGGGTCGCCCACCTGGGGCGCGCCGACCAGTTCGTCCAGCGGAACCTGGTGGGCGCGCGAGATCGGCAGCAGCAGCTCCAGGCTGGGCCGGCGCTGCCCCGACTCCAGCCGCGACAGCGTGCTCGCCGAGATGCCGGTGGCCTCCGACAGTGCCGCCAGGGTGACGCCGCGCTCGGCGCGCAGCCGCTTCAACCGCGGTCCGACCTCGGAGAGCACCTGTGCCATGGGGTCCGCCTGTTCCATCCCCCCCATACTCGCCGGAGGGCGCGGTGGCGGCAAACCGTGTTGCCGCAACGGCACGGCCGCCGTCACCGGTGCCGGTGCGCGCCCGCCCCGCGCGCGCCGGCCGCGCCCAGCAGCCGCAGCTTGGCGGCCGACTCCGAGCCGGGGGCGGCGGTGTGCACGACCACGCGGGCGTCGCTGCCCGGCACCGTCAGCACGTCGCAGTCCAGCTCCAGCGCGCCGACCTCGGGGTGGTGGAGGGTCTTGGTGTCCGCGGCGTGCGTCCCGACGGCGTGGGCCGCCCACAGGTCGGCGAAGCGGGGGCTGTGCCGCCGCAGGTCGGCGACCAGGCGGCGCAGCCGGGGGTCGCCGGGGCGGCGCGCGGTGGCGGACCGCAGGTCGGCCACCGCCGCGCGCTCGAAGCGGTCGGCCTGCTCGGGGGTGTGCACGACCCCCGAGGGCATACCGGTGAAGTGCCGCCACAGCAGGTTGCGGTCGCGCCCGGCGGCGCCGGAGTACTCCCCCGCCAGCGCGGTGTACACCGGGTTCGCGGCGACCAGGGTCCAGGCGGGGTCGAAGACGCCGACCGCGGAGTCCGCCATCCGCTCCAGCAGCCGCACCACGCTGGGGGTCAGGTGCGCCGAGCCGCGGTCGCCGGCGGGTGCGAGCCGGCCGGCCAGCAGGAACAGGTGGTGCCGCTCCTCGTCGGACAGCCGCAGCGCCCGCGCGAGGGCGGTGAGCACCTGCGCCGAGGGCGAGGACGCCCGCCCCTGCTCCAGGCGCACCACGTAGTCGACCGAGATACCGGCCAGCCGCGCGACCTCCTCGCGGCGCAGCCCCGCCGCCCGCCGCGGCCGGCCGGCGGGCAGCCCCACGTCGGCGGGCGCCACCCGGTCGCGCCACCGGCGCAGCGCGGCGCCGAGGTCGCCGCCCCCGCGCCGTGCGGCCGCGCCCTCCTGTGCGGTCATGGGCCCACTATAGGAGCGCGGCCCCGGCCGGGGCCGCGCCAGGGGGGTACGGCTTTTCCCAGGATGCCGCGGGTACTGCCTGCCCGACCCGCCGGCGGCGAGGCTGGGGGCCATGACCACCGCACTGATCACCGGGGCCACCAGGGGGCTCGGATACGAGACCGCGCGCCGCCTGGTCGCCGCCGGCCACACCGTCTACGCCGGTGCCCGCGACGCGCGCCGGGGGGAGGCCGCGGCCCGCGCCCTGGGCGCCCGGCCGCTGCTGCTGGACGTCACCGACCCCGGGTCGGTGGACCGCGCGGCCGCCCGGGTCGCCGAGGAGGCCGGGCACCTCGACATCCTCGTCAACAACGCCGGGATCGTCGGCGCGCGCAAGCCCGTCACCGAGACCACCGCCGAGGACCTGCTGGCCTGCTACGACACCAACCTGTTCGGCGCCGTCCGCGTGCTGCGGGCGTTCCTTCCGCTGCTGGAGCGCGGCCCCGCGCCCGTCGTGGTCAACGTCAGCAGCGGCCTGGGCTCCCTGGCCGCGGCCACCGACGAGCGGGCGCGCGCCGCGCACACGCCCACGTGGCTGCCCGCGCTGGACTACGCCACGGCCAAGGCCGCGCTCAACATGGCCACCGCCCTCTACGCCCACGCCTGCCCGCGCCTGCGGATCAACGCCGTGGACCCCGGGCACACCGCCACCGACCTCAACGGGCACACCGGCGCCCAGACCGTGGCGGAGGGCGCCGAGATCATCGTGCGCATGGCCACGACCGGACCCGACGGCCCCACCGGGGGGTTCTTCTCCAGCGCCGGGCCGGTGCCCTGGTGAGCGCCGCCGGCCCCGCCCCCTCCACCTCCAGCACCGGAAAGGCACCTGCCGCGATGACAGCCCAGCGCCGGGTCGAGTTCGTCTTCGACGTCGCCTGCGTCTTCTCCTACCAGATGTTCACCCGCTACACGCGTGCGGCGCGGCGGTTCTGCGCGCGGGGCGGCGCGGTGGAGACGGCGCTGCTGCCCTACCGGTTCCGCCCCGACGCCGACCCCGCGGGCGAGCCGCTGTACGCGACCCACCTGCGCGACCGCGGCGAGGAGGCGGCGCGCGCGGTGCAGGCCGCCACCGGGTTCGGCGCCGAGGACGGCCTGCGCGTCGACTTCACCCGGGTGGTCTCCACCAACACCTTCGAGGCCCACCGGCTCATCGCCCGCGCCGCCGCCCGGGGCCGGGGCGAGGCCATGGCCGAGCGGCTGTTCCGCGCCTACTTCACCGACGGCGTGAACGTGGCCGACCCCGGTGTGCTGGCGCGGCTGGCCGCCGAGGTGGGCGTGGACGCGGGCCCCGGCGGCGAGGAGGAGCTGCACCGGGAGTTGGACCGGGTGCGCGGGCTGGACTTCGTGCGCGCGGGCGTGCCGGGGTTCCGCTTCGACGGGCGCCGGGTGCTCCACGGCGAGCAGACCGAGGAGGCGCTGCTCGCCGCGCTCACCGGGTGACCGGCCCGCCCGCCCGGCCGCCGCACCGGCCGGGCGGGCGGGCCGGGGGTCAGGCGACGCCCAGCAGTTCGCGGTAGTGCTCGACCATCATCGTCTCGCCCTTGATCTGCGCGGTGGTGGCCGCGTCCAGCATCCCCGTCTCGGGGCTGTAGGACGCGCCGCCGCCCGGTCCCAGCGGCAGCACGATCCCCGGCGGCAGCGGCTCGTAGGGGGCGGGCTCGCCGCCCTCCATCAGGGCGCGGACGCCGGCGGCCACCGCCTTGGCGTGGGTGGTGGCGTTGCGGGCGGTCTTGGCCTCGGGCAGCGTGGTGACGTCGCCGATGGCGAACACGGTCTCGTGGCCGGGCAGGCGCAGGTCGGGGGCCACGTCGAGGCCTCCGTTGGGGCGCCGCGCCGAGGCCAGCCCGCCGTCGAGGGCGTAGTCGCTGTGCGGGGCGGTGCCGTGGCAGCGGAACCAGATGTCGGCGCTGATCGTGCGCCCGGACTCGGTGGCGGCGGTCAGCGGTGCGGCGCGGCCGGGCGCGGTGGCGGGCTCGGCGGTGAGCGCGGTGCCCAGCACCAGCTCCACCCCCAGCTCCTCCAGTTGGCGGCGCACCTCCTTGCGGAACTCCTCGGGGAAGGGTCCCGCGAGGATGTCTGGGGCCGGGTCGACCACGGTGACGGCGGTGCCGGGCCAGGCCGCCTTGATCTCGCCGGCCAGTTCCAGGCCCACCGGCCCGGCGCCCAGCAGCAGCACGCCGCGCGCGGCGGCGAGTTCGGCGTGGGCGGCACGCAGCCGGGCCTTGGCCTCGGCGCTGTCGTGCTCGGCGAACTTGGCCGGGAAGGGGTAGGACGCGCCGGTGGCCAGGACGACGAAGTCGGCGTCGATCCGCTCGCCCGAGCCGAGGACGACCCCGCGCGGGTCGACGGCCGCAGCCCGGTCGCGCACGACGCGGCCCCGCTCCAGCAGGCCGTCGTAGGGCAGGAAGATCCGGTCCACCCAGGCGGGGTCGACCAGGCCGCGCAGCGCGGCGACGTGGTGCACGAAGGTGTCGCGGGGCTCGACGAGGACGACGTCGGCTGAGGCGTCCAGTTCGCGGGCGGCGGTGATGCCGCCGTACCCGCCTCCCACAACCGCAACGGTGCTGGGCATGAGGGCACTCCTAGTACGCAATACGAATGGTTCGTGTCGCGAACAAAGTAGTTCGTGGCGCGAACCGTCGTCAACTAGACTGCGGGTATGACAGCGGTCACGGACTCCCCCGGCCACACCGAAAGCACGCCCTACCTGCTCATCCGGCTCGCCAGCACCGTCGACCAGCTCTTCGCCGACACCGCGCGCACCCACGGCCTCACCGCGCAGCAGGCGCACCTCATCTGCCGCCTGGTGGGCGGGCCCGTGCAGATGGCCGCGCTGGGGCGCCAGCTCGGCCTGGAGAAGTCCGGGCTGAGCGGGCTCGTCGACCGCGTGGAGCGCCACGGGCTGGTCGAGCGCGTGCGCGACTCCTGCGACCGCCGCATGTGGTGGGTGCGCCTCACCGGGCAGGGCCAGAAGACCGCCCACGCCACCCACGAGGAGGTGATGGCCGGCCTGGAGGCGCTCACCGCGGACCTCGGCCCGGCCGAGGCCGACCTGCTGAAGGCGGTGCTGGAGCGCCTGCTCACCGACGCCCCCGGGGACGCCGCGCGCTGACTCCGACCCCGGTGTGCGGCCCGCCCCCGCCGCCACTCCGGGCGCCCATCAGGAACCTTGTTCCGTTTGGTAGGGTCCAACCAGCACGAGGGAGGGCCTGGTGAACGACGACGTGACCCCGGACCGGCCGGCCCGCTCCCAGCGGGCCGACGCCCGGCGCAACAAGGAGGCCCTGCTCGACGCCGCGGCCGCCGTGTTCGTCGCCTCCGGCGTGGAGGCGCCGGTGCGCGACATCGCGGCCAAGGCCGGTGTCGGGGTGGGCACGATCTACCGGCACTTCCCCACGCGCGCCGACCTCATCGTCGCCGTCTACCGGCACCAGGTCGAGGCGTGCGCCGAGGCCGGCCCGGCCCTGCTGGCGAGCAGCCCCACCCCCTACGCCGCGCTGGCGCGGTGGATCTCCCTCTTCGTCGACTTCCTCGTGACCAAGCACGGGCTGGCCGCCGTCCTGCGGTCCGACAGCGCCGGGTTCGAGACGCTGCACGCCTACTTCCTCGACCGCCTCGTGCCCGTGTGCACCGACCTCCTCGACGCCGCGGCCGCCGCCGGCGAGATCCGCTCCGACGTGGCGGCCCTGCAGCTCATGCGCGGGGTGGGCAACCTGTGCATCGGCGCCGACACCGACCCCGACTACGACCCCCGCCGCCTGGTCGGCCTCCTCATCGCGGGGCTGCGCCGGACCGACTGACCGCGCGGTCCGCCCGTGCGAGTGTGGGCGGCACAACGGGAGAAACCACCTGATCGCGCCCGTCGGGCGCGATACCATTCCGCGGCGTCCCGCTCCCGGACCGGCTGCGCCCTGCCCCGCCCCACGCCCGTGTCCGCCGACGCCCGCGCCGTCGCCTTGAAACCTCACGAGAACCAGGTGCACCAATGCCGATCGACCCGGGTGTGGCCGCCGCCTTCTGCCTGGCGGCACTGATCCTGTCGGTGATCCCCGGCCCCGACATGCTCTACATCACCGCCACCGGCCTGGCCACGGGTCCGCGCGCCGGGATCGTCGCCGCCCTCGGCGTGTCGGCCGGCCTGGCCGTGCACACCGCCGCCGCCGCGCTGGGCCTGGGCGCCCTGCTGGAGGCGTTCCCCGCCGCCTTCACCGCCGTGCGCGTGCTGGGCGCGGCCTACCTGGTCTACCTGGCCTTCTGCGCCTTCCGCGACGCCGCCCGCCCCGGCACGGCCGATACGGCCGCTCCGGCGGCGGGCGTGCGCGGCCGCTCCAGCGCCCGGGTCTTCGGCCAGGCGCTGCTGACCAACCTGGCCAACCCCAAGGTGATCGCGTTCTACCTGGCCTTCTTCCCGCAGTTCATCCACCCCGAGCAGGGCAGCGTGCTGGCGCAGTTCTTCCTGCTGGGCCTGATGTTCATCGTGGTGGGCCTGATGGTGGACGGCACGGCCGGCGTGCTGGCCGGGCGCCTGGGCGACACCGTGCGCGCCCGCCCCGCCGTCCAGCGCTGGCTCAACGGGATCTCGGGGACCGTCTACGCGGCCCTGGCCGTGCGGCTGGCCTCCGACACCCGCTGAGCCGGCGCGGTCCTCAGCGCAGCGCCGCGCTGAGCTCCTGGGCCAGCGGCAGCGAGGACGCCGGGTTCTGCCCGGTCAGCAGGCGGCCGTCGACCACCACGTGCGGCCCCCACGGCTCGGCCTCGACGAAGTCGGCGCCGAGCTCGCGCAGCCGGTCCTGCAGCAGCCAGGGCGCCTTGGCGGCGAGGCCGCCCTGGGTCTCCTCGGCGTTGGTGAACGCGGTGAGGCGGCGGCCCGCGAAGGGCGGGCCTCCCGGGGCGTCGGAGGTGGCGACCAGCGCGGCGGGACCGTGGCAGACCAGGGCCACCGGCTTGTCGGCCGCCAGCGTCTCGGTGATCACCCGGGCGGAGTCGGCGTCGGAGGCGAGGTCCTCCATGGGCCCGTGGCCGCCCGGGTAGAAGACCGCGTCGTAGGCGGCGGTGTCGATGTCTGCGAGGACCAGCGGCGACTCCAGCTGGGGGGATCTCGGCGACCTCGCGCCGCGCCCGGGCCGCACCCTCCTCACCGCCGTTGGCGCCGGGTGCCAGGCTGGCCTCGTCGACCACGGGCCGCACCCCGCCGGGGGTGGCGACCGCGATCTCGTGGCCGTCCTCGACGAACACCCGGTAGGGCGCCAGCAGCTCCTCCGCCCAGAAACCGGTGGGGTGCTTGGTGCCGTCAGCCAGCGTCCAGTGGTCGGCGCCGGTGAGAACGAACAGGATCCGTGCCATGTGACTGCTCCCTCGTGAGCCGCCGGGGCGCGCCCCGGTCGGCGCGGTCGAGTCCGGTGCGGCCTCCACTGGGCCGCACCGCCTTTGACCCTACCGAGGCCGCGCGCGGGGGTGGTGGGACGCGCGACCCGTGGCCGCCCAAGGGGCGCGGGCGAAAAGATGTGGCGCGGGGGGCGGCGGCTTGGCATGATCGCGCGGTGGCCACCACGACTCGCCCCTACCGTGGGCCCGCCGACCTGCGGGCCATGCAGGACCTCGCCCGGCGGGTGTGGTCGCACGCCTCCCGCTTCCACGTCGGCGACCTCGCCTGGCAGCGCAACCAGCACCTGGGCCGCGAGGCCGACCGCCCCACCCTGCTGTGGGAGGACGGCGGGCGGGTGCGCGCGTGGGGATGGGCGGAGCTGCCCGGCACCCTCGACCTGCTCGTGGACCCCGCGCGGCCCGAACTCGCCGACGCGGTGCTCGCCTGGTTCTCGGGTGTGGCCACCGCGCCCCGGCTCCTGGTCACGGTGCTGGAGGGGGAGTCCCACCTGATCGCCGCGCTGGAGCGCGCCGGATACACCTGGGACACCGCCGCCTACCGGGGGGTGTACATGTCGCGCGCCCTCGCCGACCTGCCGCCCCCGGCCCTGCCCGCCGGGTTCACCGCCCGGCCGCTGCGCGGCGAGGCCGACCTGGAGCGCCGCGTCGCGCTGCACCGCCAGGTGTGGCACCCTTCGGCGGTCACCCCGCAGTCCTACCGCAACGTGCGCGCCGCCTGGCCCTACCGCGAGGACCTGGACTGGGTGGTCGAGGCGCCCGACGGCGCCTTCGCCGCCAACTGCCTGATCTGGTGGGACGCTGACAACCGCGTCGGCGAACTGGAGCCGGTGGGCACCGCGCCCGCCTTCCGCCGCGCCGGGCTGGGCCGCGCCGTCTGCCTGGCGGCGATGCGCGCCCTGGGCGCGCTGGGCGCCGAGGAGGCCGTGGTGTACCCGGTCGAGAACCACCCCAACGCCGAGGCGGCGCTGCCGCTGTACCGGGGGCTGGGGTTCACCCCCTACGCCCGCACCCGCACCTACACCCTGGTCCGCTGACATGGCGGGACACGAGCGGCCCGCGCGGCCGGCGGAGCGTCGGGGCCCGGCGACCGCGCTGGACGGGCTTCCCCCCGGAGCGCTGCGCCGCGGCGCCAACGGCGCGGTCGAACTCGTCGCGCCGGGGGCGGAGCTGCCCCGGCTGCCGGAGGCGGTGGCCGGGCTGCGCGGGCTCACCCGTCTCGACCTCGACCACAACGCCCTGACCGTGCTGCCGCCGTTCGTCGGCGCGCTGCCCCGCCTGCGCGCGCTGCTGCTCTACGGCAACCGCCTGCGCCGGGTGCCGCCCGAACTCAGCGGCGCGCGGACCCTGACCGACCTCAGCCTGGGCGCCAACGAACTGGAGCACCTGCCCGAGCGGCTGTGGGAGCTGACCGGCCTGCGCACGCTCAACCTCGGGCAGAACGCGCTGACCGGGCTGTCCCCCGCCGTGGGGCGGCTGCGCCGGCTGCGCATGCTCGACCTGGGCCACAACCGGCTGGGCACGGTGCCCGAGGCGCTCGGCGAGCTGACCGGACTGTGCGACTACCTCTACCTCAGCGACAACGGCCTGACCCGCCTGCCGCACGCGATCGGGCGGCTGGCGCGGCTGGACTACCTCAACGCCACCGACAACCGGCTGCGCGCGCTTCCGGAGTCGATCGGGGACATGGCGGCACTGCGCGAGCTGCGGGTCTACCGCAACCGCCTGGAGCGCCTGCCGGAGGCGATCGGCCGGCTGGGGCGGCTGCGCGAACTGCACGCCGCCCAGAACCGGCTGCGCACCCTGCCGGAGTCGGTCGGCGACCTGCGCGGGCTGCGGCTGCTGGACCTGCGCGGCAACCCCCTCCAGCACCTCCCGGCGGCCGTGGGCCGGCTGACCGACCTGCGCCACCTGGACCTGCGGGCGACCCGGCTGACCGGGCTGCCCGACGCCCTGGGCACCCTGCCGCGCCTGGAGCGGCTGGACCTGCGCTGGACCAAGCTGGAGCGGTACCCGGCCTGGCTGGAGCGCCTGCGCGGGCGCGGCTGCGTGGTCCTGCTGTAGCCGCGGGCGCAGGCGCGGTGCTCAGTGCAGGAGCCGCTCCGCCAGGAGGGACACCCCGATCACCACCATCGCGGCTCCGGCCAGCCGGCTGACCGCGCGGGCCGCGGCGGGGCGGGTGCGCAGCACCAGCCGCGCCAGCGTGCCCACACCGAAGTACACCACGCCGCAGTTGAGCGTGTGCAGCGCCCCGAGCAGGCCGATCTGGGCGGCCATGGGCCAGGGGGCGGCCGGGTCGGCGAACTGCGGCAGCAGGGCCAGGTACAGCAGCAGCGCCTTGGGGTTCAACCAGGTCACGCCGATCCCCTGCGCCAGCGCGCGCCGCCCGGTGCCCGCGGCGGCGCCGTCGGCGGTGGGGGGTGCGGCGGGGCGGACCAGCGCCGCGGCGCCCAGCCAGATCAGGTATGCCGCCCCCGCCCAGGTCAGTGCGGCGAGCAGGTGCGGAGAGCGGGCGATGACCGCGCCCACCCCGGCCGCGACCAGCGCGGTGTAGCCCAGGTAGCCGACCACCAGGCCCGACACGGCGGGCGCCACCGCGCTGTGCCGCAGCCCCGCGCCGATGGCGAAGGCCCAGTCGGCGCCGGGCACGCACACCAGCAGCAGCGACACGGCCTGGAAGGCGACCACGGCGCCGGCGTCCATCGGGGGCTTCCTCCTTCTGCGGGGCGGCGGGGGCGTGCGGGTGCGAGCCTAGACGCGCGGCGGCCGAATGTGTTGCGGTCTTTGCCCACGTCAGAACTGTTTCGCGGGAGAATTGCCGGTATGGACGCCCTTGACCGGAAGATTCTTGCGGAGCTGCAGCGGGACGGCCGCAGCACCCTCACCGAACTCGCCGCCCGGGTGCGGCTCAGCGGCTCGGCGTGCCACCGCCGCGTGCGCGAACTGGAACGCGCGGGCACCATCCGCGGCTACCGCGCCGTGGTGGAGGCGGCGGCGGTGGGCCTGGGGTTCGAGGCCCTGGTGTTCGCCACCCTGCGCCAGGAGGACCGCGCCACCGTCGCCGACTTCGAGGAGGCCCTGGCCGCGATCCCCAACGTCATCGAGGCCCAGCGCCTCTTCGGCGACCCCGACTACCTCGTCCGGGTGGTCGCCGCCGACCTGCAGGGCTTCCAGCGCCTCTACGACGAGCGCCTGGCCACCCTGCCCGGACTGGGCCGGCTGAACTCCACGCTGGTCATGAAGCAGGTGGTCCACGAGCGCCCGCTCCCGGTGTGAGGGCCGGCGCGGCCGTCCTCGAGGTCGGCGCGCGACTTGTTTAAGTACGTCGTACGTGATTCGCTCTCCCTGTCCACGTACCGTGTACTTAAACGAGGCTGCCATGACCACCGTCCGCACCGCCTTCCCCTCCGGCCGCGACCACTGCGCGGCCTGGCTCACCCTGCCCGAGGCGCCGGGGCCGCACCCGGTCGTCGTGCTGGTCCACGGCGGCGGCGCCACCCACGCGATGATGCTCGACCAGTACGAGACGTGGTTGCCTGAACGGCGCCGCGCCCCCGCGCCCGGCGCCTCTCCGCCGTGCGCGGAGTGGTGCGCGCACCACCCCCGGGCGGGTGGCCGGTAGCGGTGCGACCGGGGGCCGCGCACTCCGGACCCGGGCCCCGGTGCCCCGGAAGAATCAACTCCGACAGCGAAACAGCGCGAAGGAGAAGACCCGGCGATGGCGGGCACCACGGCGACAACCACGGGGGAGCAGGGGCGGGCGCGCGCGGCCGGAGGGACGGCCGGCCGCGCGGGCTCCCGGCCGGCGGCGGTGCGGACCGCGGCGGGCGTGTGGGCGGCGGCCGTGGCACTGGGCGTGGCCGAGTCGGCGGTCATGGCGGCCGACCTGGTCTCGGCCGGAACGCCGTGGGGCGAACTGCTGCCCGGGCTGGGCGTGCGCGCGGTGGTCTACGGGGTGGTGCTGGCCGTGGTGGCCGCACTCTACGGGGGCCGCCGCTGGGCGCGCCCGGTCCTGGCGCTGGGGCTGGGCGTCGTGGGCACCCTCAGCCTGGTCGTGGAGCCGGTCACATGGCTGCTCCAGGGCGGCCTGGCCGAGGGACTGCCGCTGCTCACCCCGCACCTGGCGGTGGTGGCGGCCCCGCGCGCCCTGCACGTGGCCGCGGTGTTCGCCGCGCTGGTCCTGATGTACCGGCCCAGCGCGAACGCCTACTTCCGCCGGGGCTAGGCAGTGTTTGTTGAACGGGTAAGGTCGCGCAGCCAGATTCTGATCGAGGCCACCTGGACGGTGCCCTCGAAGATCACGGCCCGCTTGTCATAGCGGGTGGCCACCGCGCGGTTCTGCTTGAGCAGGTTGATCGCGCGCTCGACGGTGTTGCGCAAGCGGTAGGCCTCCCGGTCGAAGGACGGGGGCCTGCCGCCCGCCGAACCGCGCCGCAGCCGGTTGGCCCGCTGGTCGGCGGGCTCGGCGATGGTCGCCTTGGTCTTGCGCCGGCGCAGGTAGGACCGGTTGGCGCGGCTGGAGTAGGCCTTATCGCCCAGCAACCGGTCCAGGCGGGTGCGCGCCCGCCCTTGGGAGCGCGCCAGGCGCAGCCGCTCCAGCAGAGGCCGCAGCATCACCGTGTCGGCGTGCTGGCCGGGGGTGAGGGCCAGGACCAGCGGCCGCCGGCGGGTGTCGGCGATCAGGTGGAGCTTGGTGGACCAGCCGCCCCGCGAGCGCCCGAGTGCTTGGGCCCTGTCCCCTTCGTCCCGGGCCGCCTCCCCTTTTTTGGGGCTCCGGCGGCGTGGTGGTGGGCGCGGATCACGGTGGAGTCGATACCGGCGGTGAGTTCGGCGCCGGTGAGGGCGTCGATGCGCAGCCGGTCGGCGATGCGCTGCCAGGTGCCGTCCAGGCACCAGCGGCGGTGGCGTCCGGCGGCGGTTTCCCAGGGGCCGTAGCGTTCGGGCAGGTCGCGCCAGGGGATGCCTGTCCTGGTGCGGTAGAGGATGGCGTTGATGACGCGGCGGTGGTCGGCCCACCGCTTGCCTTTGCGGGGGTGGGCGGGCATGAGCGGGGCGAGCAGGTCCCACTCGGCGTCGGTGAGTTCATGGCGTCGGACCATGAATCCCAAGGATTACCGAAGACCAGCCCGCCCCGCAGACCTTTCAAAAAACAGGACCTAGCGGGGGCCGCGCGGCCGGGGCCGCCGACGGGGGCCGGGGGCTCCCCGCCGGCGGCCCTCTTGTCGCGCCCCGCACCGCCGGGCGGGAGGCGTCACGCCCGCCCGGCGGTGCGGCCGAAGCGGTGGCGGTAGGCCGACGGGCTCAGGCCCGTGCGGCGGCGCACCTGGGCGCGCAGGTTGGCGGCCGTGCCCAGCCCGCTCGCGTGGGCGACCACCTCCAGGCGCTCCTCGCCGCGTTCGATGAGGCGGCAGGCGAGGTCCACCCGCTCGGCGGTGAGCCAGGCCAGCGGCGTGGTGCCCACCTCGGCGCGGAACCGGCGGTGCAGGGTGGCCTGACTGACGGCCGCGCGAGCCGCCAGGTCGGCCACGGTCAGCGGCTCGTGCAGGCGCTCGCGCGCCCAGGCCAGCACCGGGGCCAGCGAGGTGTCGGGGACCTCGGGGACCGGGCGGGGGATGAACTGCCGCTGGCCGCCGTCGCGGTGGCCGGCGAACACCAGGCGGCGGCTGACCGCGTTGGCGACCTCGGCGCCGTGGTCGCGCCGGATGAGGTGCAGCCCCAGGTCGAGCGCCGCGGCGCTGCCCGCGGCGGTCAGCACGTCGCCGTCGTCGACGAACAGGATGCCCGGGTCCAGCCGCACGCGGGGGTACATCGCGGAGAACACCTCCGCCCAGCGCCAGTGCGTCGTCGCGCGGCGGCCGTCGAGCACCCCGGCGGCGGCCAGGGTGAACGCCCCGGTGCACAGGCTCACCAGGCGCGCGCCCCGGTCCGCGGCGCGCCGCAGCGCCGCGAGCACCGGCGGGCTCGGCGCCTCCTGGGGATCGGGGCGGTTGGGCGCGATGACGGTGTCGGCGGCGTCCACCGCCTCCAGCCCGGCCACCTCCGAAAGGGTGAACATGCCGGCGTGCATGCGCACCCGCGGCCGGGCGGCGCACAGCGTGAAGTCGTACCAGGGCCGGTCGAGTTCGGGGCGGCGCAGGCCGAAGAGTTCGGTGGCCACTCCCAGTTCGAAGGGGTTGGAGCCCTCGTCCACGATGACGGCGACGCGGTGCGCCCGCGCGGGAGGGGCCGGATGCGAGGAATGATGCGGCATATGCGATTCCTAGCACTGTCGCGCGGGGGGCACCAGCCGGAAGGATCACCCCCATGAGTCAGCAGCCGCAGCACAGCACGCCCAAGGCCGCCCCCGGCCCCGTCCGCCTCTCCGACGCCCTCGCCGGGTTCGACCGGCTGTGGAGCCCGCACGTCCTCGCCCGGGTCAACGACCACGAGGTGCGCATCGCCAAGGTCGGCGGCGACCACGTCTGGCACGCCCACGACACCACCGACGAGTTCTTCCTCGTGCTCTCGGGGGAGCTGCGCATCGGCCTGCGCCAGGACGGGGCGGAGCGCACCGTGGTCCTGGGAGAGGGGGCGTCCTTCGTCGTCCCGCGCGGTGTGGAGCACCGGCCCTCCGCCCCGGAGGGCGCCGCGATCATGATGGTGGAGGCGGCCGGCACACTCAGCGTCGGCGACCGGCACGAGGAGGTCCCCGACCACGTCGACGCCACGACCGGCCACCCCCTGGCCTGACGGCACCCGCGGCCCACCCGCCGGGGGACGGGCCGCACGCCCCGCCCCCGGCCGACCGCCGCCCACGGCGCCGCGTTCGCGACCTCGCTCGCACCACGGTGCGAGTACGGGCGATGCGGGCCGGGGGTACCGGAAACGGGTGGTGGAGGCCTGGTCTGCCTCCCGGTCGGCGATTCCTTCGGCCACCCATCGGTATCTGGTTCCGATGGAGGCGACCATGACGCGGGACGTGCATCGCGTCATGGCGCGAATGGGGCGGGTCGACGTTGCCCGCCGGCGTGACCCGGCGCCCCGGGAAGGGGCCGGTAGCCGTCACGTGATGGCTGGTGAGGGCGCGGTATCCGCGTACGGCCGCGCTCAGGCGGGCGCGACGACCTCCGCCTGGCAGGCGAAGCACATCAGGGCGTGCCCCACCACGCGGCCCTGCTCGAACCGCTGCCCCGACTCGACGGCGTACTCGCCGCACTCAGGGCACGTCCACGGGCCGGACTCCCCCCGCTCCACCGAAGAGATGAGGTGGCTCCCCTCGTCGTCACTCATCCCGGGACCCCCATCGGCGAAGCGGTCGCGGTCGACCTCCAGCCCGGCCGCGCGCGCCGCCTCCGCCGTCAGCTCCACGGGGAACCCGTAGGTGTCGTGGAGCTCGAAGGCGGTCTCGCCCGGCAGGCGGGTGCGGCCGCCCGCCACCGCGCGGCCGATGGCGGAGTCGAGGATGCGCGTGCCCTGCCGCAGGGTGCGGTCGAACGCCTCCTCCTCGCGGTGGGCGACCTCGGCGATGGTGTCGCGCCGGCGTTCCAACTCCGGCCAGTCGGCGCCCAGTACGGCCACCACCTCGGCGGTCAGCTCCGGCACCACCGGGCCGGTCACGCCGAGGAACCGCGCGCGGTGCACGGCGCGGCGCAGCAGCCGGCGCAGCACGTAGCCGCGGCCGGTGCTGCCCGGGACCACGCCGTCGGCGACGAGGAACGCCACGGCGCGGGCGTGCTCGGTGGCCGCGCGGAACGCCGTGGAGACCTCGCCGCCCTCGCGGCCGGGATAGCGCCGCCGGGCCAGCTCCTCCAGGCGGGTCAGCACGGGGCGCAGCAGGTCGGTCTCGCAGACGGTGTCGACGCCCTGCAGGATCGCCGCGAGCCGGTCCAGGCCCAGGCCGGTGTCGATGCTGGGGCGCGGCAGCCCGCCCACGACCGGGTAGTCCAGGCCCTCGCCCGCGCCGCGCAGGCTCTGCATGAACACCAGGTTCCACAGCTCCTGGTAGCGCTCGCCGTCGACCGCGGGGCCGCCCTCGCGGCCGAACCCCGGGCCGCGGTCGTAGTGCAGCTCCGAGGAGGGGCCGCACGGGCCGGGCACACCCATGTCCCAGTAGTTGTCGGGCGCGCCGAGGCGCTGGATGCGGTCGGCCGGGACCCCGGCGCGCCGCCACAGCCGGTAGGCGTCGTCGTCGTGCTCGTAGACGGTCACCCACAGCCGGCCCGGGTCCAGGCCGTAGCCCTCGGTGAACAGCTCCCAGGCGTAGGCGATGGCCTCGGCCTTGAAGTAGTCGCCGAAGGAGAAGTTCCCCAGCATCTCGAAGAACGTCGCGTGCCGGGTGGTGCGGCCCACGTTGTCGATGTCGACGGTGCGGACGCACTTCCGCACGCTCATCGCGCGCGGCCAGGGCGGCGCGGCCGCGCCGAGGAAGTAGGGCGCGAACTGGTTCATGCCGGCGTTGGCCAGCAGCAGGGTGGGGTCGTCGGGGACCAGGGGGCTGGAGGGCACGCGGTGGTGGCCGCGCGCGCCGAAGAAGTCGAAGAACAGGGAACGGATCTGCGTGGAGCGCATGGCGGGACCGGCTTTCGCGAGACGCGGGACGGACGGGGCACACCGCCGAGCCGGGCCGGGACGTCAGCGGGCGGAGTCGCCGGTCCCCGGCTCGGCGCAGGTAGCTCGCCGCACCATCGCGTGTGCCATCGCCTCGCGCATCCCTGTGGTCCACTCCGGTTGCAAAGGGGGTACGCCGAGGCGGCGCGGACCGCGCTGCGCGGCCGCGGCCTCGGGTGGGGCGCACTCTACCCGCCCCGCGCCGCGCGGGCACGGGGTTTTCTCCGGCCGGGGCCGCTTAGGGCAGCGGGCGGCTGGCCGAGGAGGAGCGCGAGAACAGCCGCCCCAAAGAGAGCGTGCCGTCGTAGGGGGTGTGGGCGCGCACCAGCAGCGAGAACGGCCGCAGCGCCACCAGGCCGAACAGCAGGAACACCATGGCGCCGCCGGCGGCGCCCCGCTGGCCGTGGCGGCGGTAGGTGTGCGGCCACGCCTTCAGGTAGGAGTAGAGGTCGCGCGCGGTGGCGCCGATGCGGCGGGCCGAGACCGGCACCCGCAGCGTGTCGACGTAGCGCACCCGCAGGCCCAGCCGGTTCAGGTGCACGGCGAGGTCGAGGTCCTCCCACAGCCCGGGCTCGGTGCAGGCGTGGTCGCGCACCTTGGCCCAGCACTCCCGGCTGAGGGCCATGTTGGAGCCCCACAGCATCGGGTGGCCCGAGATCATCCGGTTGATCTGGTGGCAGAACAGGCGGTGGGCGAACAGGCCGAAGCGGCGCATGGGGATGTCGTAGAACCACGAGGGCCCGGTGACGGCGGCGGGGGTGCCCTTGGGGTCGGTGGTGAACGCCTCGGCCAGGCGGCCCACCCACTCGGGGCCGACCATGGTGTCGGCGTCGATGCGGCCCAGGATGTCGCCGCCGGCCTCGTCGAACCCGCGGTTGCGCGCGTGCACCGCGCCCTGCTTGGACTCCCGGACCACCCGCACCCCGTGCTCGCTGAACTGCTCGGCGACCTCCACCGTGCGGTCGGAGGAGTTGTTGTCGACCACGATGATCTCGTCAGCCGGAACCGTCTGGGTCACCAGGGCTTCCAGGCAGCGGCCGATGACCGCTTCCTCGTTGTAGGCCGGGACGATGACCGAAATCCTCACGGGACTGCCTCATTGTTGTTGTCGATGCGGTGGACGGTTGCTGACTGCCGGTGCCGGCTGGGGCCGCGCCTACTGCCGGTGTACAGGGTCTTGCTCAACCGGCGGTGGCCTGCGAGTTAACTGTTCCTCCGCCGGAGCGCGACGGAGGCGTCCGCATCCAGCATGGCATGCGTCACACGACCGTCCACCACTCCGCTCGGACTCCCGCGGGCGGGGCCGGACCCTATCCTGCCCTGTCCGCGCGCGGAACGGCCACTCGCGCCCCGCCGGCGGCACCGGCCGGGAGCGGCCATGGCGCGAATTCGCGGGTGTATGGCATTCCAGCCGCTGGCGGGGGATCCGGCGGGTTCCTAGGTTCGTTGTGGCCCGTCTCCGGCCTCCTCGCCGCGCGCCGCGAGGAGGCCGGGGACCGCGGCCGCGTCCGCCCTCCCCACGCCTACGGAAAGCCCTGCCGTGAACGACTTCCTGCTCAGCGCCCATGTCCTGGCGGCCATCCTCGCCGTCGGCCCGGTGGCGGTGGCCGCCAGCATGTTCCCGCCCTACCTGCGCCCGGCCGGCGCGCAGGGGGGCGGCGACGGCGGGCCGCGCCTGACCGCCATGCGGCTGCTGGCCCGCATCTGCCGCGTCTACGCCGTGCTGGGGGCCCTGGTGCCGATGTTCGGGTTCGCCACGGCCATCGGCATGGGGGTCATGGGCGACGCGTGGCTGATGGTCTCCATCGGGCTGACGGCCATCGCCGCCGCCGTGCTGGTGGGGCTGATCCTGCCGGGCCAGCGGCGCGCGCTGGCCGCGCTGTCGGGCGGCGGAGCCGAGGCGGCGGGCTTCGACCCCGGCCGGGCCCGCGCCCGCCTGGCGATGTGGACGGGGGTCTTCAACCTGCTGTGGGCGGTGGTGACGGTGCTGATGATCGTGCGGCCGGGCGCCTCCCACGGCGCCTGAGCGGCCACGGCCCGCCGGCGGGAGAACCCGGTGCGGACCGGGCCGCGGCGTCCCTAGTCTGACCGGCATGCGCGACCCCGCCGAACTGCCAAAGGCCCACCTGCACGTCCACCTGGAGAGCACCGTCCGCCCCGAGACGCTCGCGGAGATCTGCGCGGCGTCGGGGCTGGCGGCCCCCGAGCGGCCCGCGGGCGCCGGCGCCTTCGCCGGATTCCGCGCCTTCGCCGACCACAACGCCCTGGTGCGGGCCTGCCTGCGCCGGCCCGAGGACTTCACCCGCGTCGCGCGCGAGTTCTGCGCCGACGAGGCGGCCAACGGCACCGCCTACGCCGAGGTCACCTTCACCGCCGCCTCCCACGGCGAGCGGCTGGGCCGGCCCGAGATGCCGCTGGAGGCGGTGCTGCGCGGGCTGGCCGAGGGACGGGAGGCCTACGGCGTGGAGTGCCGGGTGGTCCTCGACCACTCCCGCCGCCGGTCGGTGGAGCGCGCCCGCCGCACGCTCGGCCTGGCCCTGCGCTACCGCGACGAGGGAGTCGTGGCGATGGGCATGGCCGGCGAGGAGGCCTACCCGCTGGCGCCCTTCGCCGACGTGCTGCGCGAGGCCGCCGACGCGGGCGTCCACCTGGTGCACCACGCCGGGGAGGCGGCCGGGGCCGACAGCGTCCGCGAGGCCGTCGAACTGGGCCGCACCGAGCGGCTGGGCCACGGGATCCGCGTCCTGGACGACCCCGGCCTGGCCGCCGAGGTCCGCGACCGCGGCATCGCCCTGGAGGTCTGCCCCTCCTCCAATGTGGCGCTGGGGTTCGCCCCGTCCCTGGCCGAGCACCCTCTGCCCCGGCTGCGCGCGGCCGGGCTGGCCGTGACCCTCAACACCGACGTGCCCGACGTGGCCGGGACCACCCTGGTCGGTGAGTACGCGCGGGTGCGGGCGGCGTTCGGCTGGGGCGACGCCGACCTGGCCGAACTGGCCCGCGCGAGCGTGGCCGCGTCCTTCGCCCCCGAACCGCTCAAGGCCGACCTGTACCGGCGCATCGACGCCTGGCTGGCCGCGCCCGACCCCGACGCCGTGCCGGCGGGCGCCTCGCGCTGAGGGGCGCGCGGAGGGCTGGGTGCGGCGGCCTTCGCCGGGAAGGCGGCGGGGTCCGGGGCCGGTGAGGGGCCCGAGCGGGGCGAGGCAGCGGTCGGGCCGGAACACGGAACGGCGCACCGCCTGCCGCGCGCCCGTGGACGGATCGCCTCCCCCGGCGGTATTTACAATACAGATCTGTTCTGTATCGTTGACAGCGTGAGCACCTCCCCGCGCCCGCCCGGGCGGCCCCGCAGCCCCGACGCCGACGCCGCCATCCTGGCCGCCGCCCTGGACCTGCTGATCGAACGCGGCGCCGAGGCCGCCAGCGTCGAGCAGGTCGCCCGGCGCGCCGGTGTCACCCGGGCCACCGTCTACCGGCGCTTCCCCGACAAGACCCGGCTGCTGCTCGCCGCCGTGGAGTCCGCGTTCGGCGATCCGCCGGCCGAGCCCGAGATCCGCGACGTCGAGCACCTGCTGGCCGGCGCGGCCTACGCGCTGGCCCAGCCCCGCTGGCGGCGGCTGCTGCGCCGCCTCTACGGCGCCGCCGACGACTTCCCCGAGGTCGCCGGGGCCTACCGGGCGGGGTTCGGCGCCGATCGCGACCGCGTGCGCCGGGGGGTGATCGAGCGCGCCCGCGCGCGCGGCGAGTTCCCCGCCGACACCGACCCCGCCCTCGTGCTGGACCTGCTGACCGGGGCCGTCTGGCAGCACCTGGCCACCCGCCCCGACACCACCGCGGCGGGCGAGGCCGAGGAGTACCTGCGCGCCGTGCTGCGCCAGGCCGGCTACCGGCCCGCCGCCGGGGACGCGGCCGGACCGGCCGGCCCCGGCGCCCCCTGACCCGCCCCCGCCGGGGGCACCCCCCACCAGAGAGGGACCGCCATGCCCACCCCCGACCCCGCCGCCCACGAGCGCACCCGCGCCTACGCCCGCGTCATCGGGCCCTACGTCGCGGTCTTCACCGCCGTCATCGCCCTGCGGCTGCCCGACATGACGGCCGTCGTCGACGACCTCTTCGCCCAGCCCCTCATGGTCTGGATGCTGGGCGCCATGATGCTGGCCGGAGGGCTGGTCGTCATCGGCGGCCACCGCCACTGGCGCGGCCCCCTGGCCGTGGCCGTCTCCCTGTTCGGCTGGTTCGTGGCGCTGCGGGGCCTGGCGCTCATCGTTGCGCCCGCCGCGATGGACGCCGGAGTCCAGGCCACCCTGGACTCCCCCGCCGCCCTCACCACCGCCCGCCTCCTCTTCGGCGGCCTGGCCGTGGTCGGCCTGCTGCTGGCCTGGGCCGGGTGGAGAGGTGGGCGCGCCGCGCCCGTCCCCGGCGGTGCCGCGCGCTGAGCCCGCGCGCGGCACCGCGCCGGCGCCCCGGCCGCCTCAGCCCGCCGCGTGCGCGGGCCCGACGGGGTGGTTGGGGCGCAGCAGCCCGGCGGGGTCCAGCCGCGCCCGCAGCGCGGCCAGCCGGGCGAGGTCGGCCGGGTCGAACGCCGCGCGCACGGTCGCGGCGTCGGAGGGTCCGAAGGAGAAGTTGAGCAGCGTGCCCGCCCGCTGGGCCGCGAACGGCGCGAGCAGGTCGGCGTGCAGGCTCCGGGCGGTGTCCTCCTGGCCCGGCTCCACCGGCGAGAGCACGCTGACGCAGTAGGCGGCCCCGCCGCGCCGCACCGCGTTGGGCACCCGCGGCGGCCGGTCCAGCGCCCCGCCCAGGTGGCGCAGGCCCACCACGCACATCAGCGGGGCGGCGGGACCGGACCGCTTCGTCAGATCGGCCGCGGCCGCCGGGTCGACGTCCTCCAGCAGCAGGGCGCGGGAGAGGTAGCCGTGCGGCCGGTCGGGCTCGTCGAACACCGCGCCCGACTCCGCGTAGGGCAGTTCGCGCAGGGTGTCCAGCAGGGGCTCCCCGACCGCCCGCAGCGGCTCCACCAGGCGGCGCCCCTCCTGGGCCGGACCGGTGTAGGCGATCTGCACCTTGGCCACGTGCCGGCCGCGCAGCGGCTCGGGCAGTTGGGGGATGTCGGGGTAGGGCAGCATCGTCACCGCCGAGGTCAGCTCCTCGGGCACGGTCCGCGTCCAGCGCCGCCAGGCGTCCACCACGCCGGGCGCCCGCGCGGTGTCGAAGAACAGCGCCCCGCCGTAGATCCGCTCCACGGGGAACAGGTCGATCTCCATGCCGGTGACCACGCCGAAGCCGCCCCCGCCGCCGCGCAGCGCCCAGAACAGCTCGGGCTCACTCTGGGCCGAGGCCGTGCGCGGGCGGCCGTCGGGCGTGACCACCTCCAGCCGCCGCACGTGGTCGGCGGCGAACCCGTAGCGGCGGGAGAGCAGGCCGACACCGCCGCCCAGGGTGTAGGCCACCGCGCCCACCCCCGGCATGCTGCCCGACAGCGGGGCCAGCCCGTGCGGCGCGGCGGCCTCGATGACGCGGCGCCACGGCGCTCCCGCCTCGACCCAGGCGGTGCCCGCGGCCGGGTCCACCCGCACCCCGTCCATGGCGGCGGTGCTGATCAGCACACCGCCCTCCAGGGGGGCGCCCCGGCCGTGGCCGGTGGCCTGCACGGCCACCGGCACCCCCAGATCGGCGGCCGCGGCCACGGCCGCGCGCACGTCCTCGGCGCTCTGGGCCGCCACCACGGCGGCCGGGCGGTGCGGGGCGCGCAGCTGGTAGCCGGTGCAGGCGGCGGTGTAGGCGTCGGTGCCGGGCAGGTGGACGGGGCCGGTGGTGCGCCCCTTCAGGGCGCGCGCCACGGCCGCGGAGTCGATGATCGTTTCACTCATGCGGCCAGGCTAGAAAGCCTCGCGGACACTCCTTGTCCGCGAGTGTGGCAGGGTGGGGGCATGCCGGGGGGATCGGGGAGCGACGCGCCGGGGCGGCTGCTGCGGCTGCTGTCGCTGCTGCAGGCGCGCCGGGAGTGGTCGGGCGCCGAACTGGCCGAGCGCCTGGAGGTCACCGACCGCACGGTGCGCCGCGACGTCGAGCGGCTGCGCGCGCTGGGCTACCTGGTCGAGGGCGTGCCCGGCACCGCCGGGGGCTACCGCATGGCCGCCGGCCGCGACATGCCGCCGCTGCTGCTGGAGGACGAGGAGGCCGCCGCCGTCGCACTGGGCCTGGCCACCGTCGGCGGCACCGGCCCGGCCGGACTGGCGGACAGCGCCCTGCGGGCGCTGGCCAAGCTGGAGCGCCTCCTGCCCGCCCGGCTGCGCCCCCGGCTGGCCGCGCTGGGCACGGCCACCGCCGCCGTGGCCCGGCCCGACGCCCCGCCCGTGGACCCCGCCGCGCTGGCCCGGCTGGCCGCCTGCTGCCGCGAGCACGAGGTGCTGGCCTTCGACTACCGGGACCGCTCGGGGCGGCGCGGGCAGCGCCGGGTCGAGCCGCACAGCCTGGTCACCGTCCACGGCCGCTGGTACCTCATCGCCTTCGACACCGACCGCGCCGACTGGCGCACCTTCCGCGTGGACCGCATCGAGCGGACCTCCCCCACCCGCCACCGCTTCGCGCCACGCGACCTGCCGGGCGGCGACCCGGCCGCCTACCTCACCGCCTCCATGGCCGCGGCCTCCTACCGGCACCGCGCCGTGGTGGCGGTGGAGATGGGGGCGCGGGAGCTGGCCGAGCGGCTGTTCACCTCCATGCCGGGCTGGGTGGAGGAGCGCGGGCCCGGCGCGTGCGCGGTGCACCTGAGCGCCGAGGAACCCGAACTGGTGGTGCGCTTCGTGGCGGCCGTCGGGGCCCTGGGCGCGCCCTTCCGCGTCGAGGACTCCTCGGCCGAGGTGGCCGAGCGGGTGCGCGAGCTGGGCCGGCGCCTGGCCGGGTGAGGGGCCGGTCAGGGGCGCCGGTGGCGGCGCCGCACACGCAGGCGGCGCATGCGGGCGCCCCACGCGGCCAGCCCCAGGGCGGCCACGCCCAGCAGGATCCAGGGGTCGGCGGCCCGGCCGCCGACGTGCAGGTCGAGGAAGTGGTTGAGGGCGTGCAGCCCGTTGGCGAGGGTGAACCCGGCCAGCACCACGGCGAGCACGTCGCGCCAGCGCAGCGCGAACAGCATCATCAGCCCGATGGTGATCTGGAAGACGGCGCCGTCGCGGATGAAGTGCACGTGGACCGGCCAGTGCGCCCAGCGGGCGAACGCCTGCGGGGACCACCAGGCCCAGCAGCCGATCCCCACCATGAACGCCGCCGCGCCGGCCACCACGGCGCGGACGGCGATGTCGGCTCCTGCGGCGGACTCGCGGCGCATACCGGCTCACCCCTTCTCCCGGACCCATCAGACCAGGCGCGCCGGGGGCGGCGGGCGGCGACATGCGGTGACGTGACGCACACGCATCGTCAGGGCGGCGGCCGCCGACGGCCGCCGCCACTCCTCAGCGGGCGGTGCGCTCGGTCAGCGGCAGCCGCACTTGGAACCGGGTGTCGCCGGGCACCGACTCCACCCGCAGGTCGCCGCCGTGGCGCCCGGCGACGATGCGGTAGCTGATGTCCAGGCCCAGCCCGGTCCCCCGGCCCACGCCCTTGGTGGTGAAGAACGGCTCGAAGATGCGCTCGCGCAGCTCCTCGGGCACGCCGGGCCCGGTGTCGGCGATCTCCACCAGCGCGGTCTCGTGCTCGCGGGCGGTGCGCAGGGTCAGCGTGCCGGTGTCGCCCATGGCGTCCAGGGCGTTGTGGATCAGGTTGGTCCAGACCTGGTTCAGCTCCCCGGCGTAGGCGGGCACGGGGCCCAGGCCGGGGTCGTAGTCGGTGGCCACGCTGATACCGGGCGGGATCTTGCCGCGGAACATCGTCAGCGTGCTGTCGAGCAGGTCGCGCAGGTCCACGGTCTGGTAGGGGGCGCGGTCCATCTGGGAGTACTGCTTGGCCGAGGCCAGCAGCGAGGTGATGCGCCCGGTGGCGTCGGCGACCTCGTCCAGCAGCTGGGCGATCTCCATGGTCTCGGCCAGCCAGCGCACCGCCGCGCCGACGTGGTCGGCGCCCACGGCCGCGTGGACCTCCTCGACGGCCGCGGCGTCCAGGCCGGCGCCCACCAGCGCGGGCGCGATGTCCCAGCCGTCCTCGACGCCGTGCTTCTCCAGGGCCTCGGCCAGAGCGTCCTCGGCGTCGGCGACCTCCAGGGGGCCGCGTTCGGGCGCCGCGCCGGCGGCGGCGGTGTAGCGGGCCTGCAGCTCCACCAGGGCCGGCACGCCCGCGGGGTCGACCCCGGCCGCCGCCAGCTCGGCCAGGCGGCGCCCGGTGGAGTCGACGCGGCCGCGCAGCTCGGCCACCGCCCGCGCCGCGGCGGCGGCCGGGTTGTTCAGCTCGTGGGTGAGGCCGGCGGTGATGGTGCCCAGGGCCGCCAGGCGCTGGCGGCGGTCGATCAGGTCGCGCTGGGCCAGGCCGCCCATGCGCATGCCGTCCAGCAGGTGGAGGGCCATGGGGAACCACTCGGCGACGATGTGGGCGAACCGCTCGGCGGGCAGCAGGAACATCCGCGTGGGCCGGGTGGCGCGCAGGGAGTGGGCGTAGGTGTCGGGGGCGCGGTCACCCAGGTAGGCGGCGGTGGCCCCGGCGTAGACCCCGGGCTGGGACGTGGGCGGGCGCGCGACCACGCCGGTGGGGGTGTCGGTGACCATGACGACCTCGCCCTCCATCAGCACCGCGAAGGTGTCGGCCGGGTCGCCCTGGCGCACGATGTGGTCGCCCTCGGCGAAGGAGCGGACCTCGCCGTGCTCGGCGAGCCACCGCAGCTGGTCGTCGTCGAGGCGTTCGAACAGGAACAGCCGCCGCAGGTCGTCGATCACGTCTTCTCCAGGTAGCGGTGGGCCAGGGACACGGCCATGGCGCCCTCGCCGACGGCGGAGGCGACCCTCTTGATGGATTCGGCGCGGACGTCGCCGGCCGCGAACACGCCCGGAACGCTGGTCTCCAGGAAGTAGGGCTGGCGGCGCAGCGGCCAGTTGCGCGGCCGCTCGCCGGAGGCCAGCAGGTCGGGGCCGGTGATGACGAACCCCTTGGCGTCGCGCTCGACCACGTCGCCCAGCCAGTCGGTGCACGGCTCGGCGCCGATGAAGGCGAACAGCCACTCGGCGGCCACCTCGGCGGTGCCCTCGGGCCCCTTGAGGGTGAGGCGCTGGAGGTGGCCCTCGCCGGCGCCGCCGACCACCTCGGTGCGGGTGCGCACCTCGATGTTGCCGATGGCGGCGATCTGCTCGATGAGGTAGTGGGACATGGACGCCTCCAGGCTCGCGCCGCGCACCAGCAGCACGACCCTTCGGGCGTAGCCCGACAGGTATACGGCGGCCTGCCCGGCGGAGTTGGCGCCGCCCACGATGTAGACGTCGCAGCCGGTGCAGGAGGGCGCCTCGGTGAGGGCGGCGCCGTAGAACACCCCGCGTCCCACGAACTCCTCGACGCCGGGGGCGGGCAGCCGCCGGTAGGACACGCCGGTGGCCAGGATGACGGTGTGGGCCGCGACGCTCTCCTCGTCGGAGAAGCGCACCACCTTGGTGTTGCCGTGGACCTCCAGGCCGGTGACGGTGCGCGCGGTCAGCAGCTCGGCGTTGAACTTGAGCGCCTGGCGGCGGGCGCGGTCGGCCAGCTGCGCGCCGGACACGCCGTCGGGGAAGCCGAGGTAGTTCTCGATGCGCGAGCTCTGCCCGGCCTGGCCGCCCGAGGCGTGCTGCTCCACCAGCACGGTGTTGAGCCCTTCGGAGGCGCCGTAGACCGCGGCGCCCAGCCCGCCGGGGCCGCCGCCGACCACGACCAGGTCGTAGAAGTCGGTTGAGGGTGTGGTGGACAGCCCCACCGCCGCGGCCAGCTCGGTCTCGGTGGGCGCGCTCAGCGCGGTGCCCTCGGCGGTGACCACCAGCGGCAGCCGGGGCGGGGCGGCGTCCTGGTCGCCGGCCCGCACGGCGGCCACGAGCTGCTCGCCCTCGGGGTCCTCGTCCAGCAGCCACTCGTAGGGCACGTGGTTGCGGGCGAGGAAGTCGCGCACCCGGTAGGAGGGCGCCGACCAGCGGGCGCCCACCACGCGCAGCCGCCCGGGCTCGGTGCGCTCGGTGCGCTGCCAGGCGTCGAGCTGGGCGTCGAGGACGGGGTAGAACTTCTCCTCGGGCGGGTCCCAGGGCTTGAGCAGGTAGTGGTCGAGGTCGACGACGTTGATGGCCTGGATGGCGGCGTCGGTGTCGGCGTAGGCGGTGAGCAGCACCCGCCGGGCGTAGGGGTAGAGGTCCATGGCCTGCTCCAGGAACTCCACGCCGTTCATCTGCGGCATGCGGTAGTCGGCGAGGATGGCCGCGACGTCGTCGCCGCGCAGCCGCATCTCGCGGACGGCCGCGATGCCCTGGCCGGCCGATTCCGCGCGCACGATCCGGTAGCCGCTGCCGTAGCGGCGCCGCAGGTCGCGCGCGACACCGCGGGACACCCCCGGGTCGTCGTCGACGGTCACGATGACAGGCTTGCTCATGGCCGAAATCCCCGCTTCTCGACTGCCCGCGCCGCCGCCACGGGGGACGCTCGCCGCTCAGCATGGCACATCGCCGACCAAGCGGGCATAGCGTTCTCCCCCGGCGTAAGCGGGCGTCGCCGCAGGTGGCCCCCTTTCCGGCGCGCACCGCACCGCGCGGCGGCGGCGGTCTTGGCCGGGCCCCTCAGTTGGCGAGGAAGACGGCCCGGCGCAGCGGCTCCCCGCGCTCCAGGGTGCGCAGCATGAGGTCGGCGACGTCGGCGCGGGCCACCCGCATGCCGCGCGGGACCGTCGTGTCCAGGGACGTGCGGTAGGTGCCGGTGCGCGGCCGGTCCAGCAGCTGCGGCGGGCGCACGATCGTCCAGTCCAGGCTGCTGGCCTGGACGATCTGCTCCATGGCGCTCATGTCGGCGAAGTTTTCGCGCAGCACCCGCTGCAGGATCGGCTTGACGACGAAGCGGGTGAAGGGGCCGTCGCCGTCGGTGAACATGCCCGCCGCGCTGACCACCACGAGCCGGCGCACGTCGTAGGCGGCCATGGCGGCGGTGATGCTGCGGGCGCTCTGGGCACAGACGGTGGCCGGTCCGGGCCCGCGGTGGCCCAGGGCCGAGACCACGGCGTCGCGCCCGGCGATGAGCGGGCCGATGGCCTCGGGGTCCATGACGTCGGCGCGGGTGACGGCGAGGTCGGGGTGGGTGTAGGCCATGCGCGCGGGGTCGCGCACCACGGCGGTGACCCCGTGGCCGGCCTCGCAGGCCTGGCGGGCGAACTGGGCGCCGACCCCTCCGGTGGCGCCGAACAGCGTGAACTTCATTTCCGCTCCCAGGGGTCGTTGGGCGGGCTGCTAGGTTGGTAAGTGCCCACTAACCAATGTGGGTGAGTACTTACTAACCTGTCAAGCGGCCCCCGGCCCCCGACAGGTCGCACAGGGAGGCACCGTGGAGACCCGCGACCGGATCGTCAGCGCCGCCGCACACGTCATGCGCACCCGGGGCCTGGCCCGCTCCACCACCAAGGAGATCGCCAAGGCCGCCGGGTTCTCCGAGGCCACCCTCTACAAGCACTTCCGCGACAAGACCGACCTGTTCGTGGCGGTGCTGCGCGAGGGCCTGCCCGGCAACCTCCAGCCGCTGCTGGCGCGACTGCCCGAGCGCGTCGGGCAGGGCTCGGTGCGCGCCACCCTGGAGGAGGTCGCGCGCGCCGCCATCGCCTTCTACACCGACACCTTCCCCATCGCCGCCTCGGTGTTCTCCGAGCCTGCGCTGCTGGAGGCGCACCGCGCCGCGCTGCGCGAGCGCCAAAGGGGGCCCGCCGCCATCACCACCGCCCTGGCCCGCTACCTGGCGGCCGAGCGCGACGCCGGGCGGCTGGACCCCGGCCTGGACCCCCAGTCCGCCGCCGACCTGCTCATCGGCGCCTGCCTCAACCACGCGTTCCTGGGCGAGTTCCCCGGCCCGCGCGAGCGCGCCGAGGAGCCCGTCCACGAGGTGGCCGCCGGGTTCGTCCAGACGCTGCTCGGCGGCGCGGCGCCCCGCGGAGAGGCCGGCGCCGCCGGGTAGGGTGGGCCGCTCCCACCCGAGACAAGGAGCCCGCGCCCATGGCAGCACCCCCCACGCCCCCCGCCTCCGCCGGCATCGCCGCCGACCTCGGCGAGGTGGTGGCCGAACGCGTCGTGGAGGCCGTGGCCCCCGGCGGCGCCCGCACCCCGGTGCGCCTGCGGATCGGCCGGCCGCGGCCCGACACCCACCCCGAGGGCACCGGCACCGACTGGTGCTGCCCCTGGCAGGTGGAGGGGCTGGGCAACACCGAGGTGCAGCGCTCCTACGGCGTCGACTCCCTGCAGGCGCTGCTGCTGGCGGTCTACCGCCTGCGGCTGGGCCTGCAGGAGCGGGCGCGCAGCGCCGGGGTGCGGCTGGAGTGGCTGGGCATGGCCGGGCTGGGACTGGCGGTCGAACCCGACCTGTCGGCCGTCCCGCCCGCCGAGGCGCGCGGCGGCTGACCCGGCGCGGCGGCGGCCGCAGACCCGGCCCGGACTTGGCGCCGGGAGGGGTTTGGGTTCGCGCCGGCGCGGTCAGCGGTCGCCCGGGACGGGTGTGCGGCGCCGCGCGGGCCGCGGCACGCACGCCGAGCGCGACACCGCAGAAGGGCCACCGCCATGTCCGACATCTCCCGCGACCGCGCCGACGCCGGCGACGCCAAGGACCGCCAGCTCCAGGAGCGCCGCGACGACTCCGCCGGCGCGCTCACCACCAACACCGGGGTCCGCGTCGACGACACCGACAACTCGCTGACGGTGGGCGAGCGCGGACCGACGCTGCTGGAGGACTTCCACTTCCGCGAGAAGATCACCCACTTCGACCACGAGCGCATCCCCGAGCGGGTGGTGCACGCCCGCGGCGCCGGCGCCTACGGCCACTTCCAGGTCTATGAGTCGCTGAGCCGCTACACCCGCGCCGACTTCCTGTGCGACCCCGGGCTGCGCACGCCGGTGTTCGTGCGGTTCTCGACGGTGGCGGGCTCACGCGGCTCGGCCGACACCGTGCGCGACGTGCGCGGGTTCGCCACGAAGTTCTACACCCGCGAGGGCAACTACGACCTGGTCGGCAACAACATGCCGGTTTTCTTCATCCAGGACGGCATCAAGTTTCCCGACTTCGTGCACGCGGTCAAGCCCGAGCCCGACAACGAGATCCCCCAGGCGCAGTCGGCCCACGACACCCTGTGGGACTTCGTGGGCCTGCAGCCCGAGACCCTGCACATGATGATGTGGCTGATGTCGGACCGCGCCGTCCCGCGCAGCTACCGGATGATGCAGGGCTTCGGTGTGCACACCTTCCGGCTGGTCAACGCGCGCGGCGAGGGCACCTTCGTCAAGTTCCACTGGAAGCCGCTGCTGGGCACCCACTCGCTGGTGTGGGACGAGACCCAGAAGATCGCCGGCAAGGACCCCGACTACAACCGGCGCGACCTGTGGGACGCCATCGAGCGCGGCCAGTACCCCGAATACGAGCTGGGGATGCAGCTGGTGCCGGAGTCCGACGAGTTCGCGTTCGACTTCGACCTGCTCGACGCCACCAAGATCATCCCCGAGGAGGTCGTGCCGGTCACCCCGGTCGGGAGGATGGTGCTGGACCGCAACCCCGACAACTTCTTCGCCGAGACCGAGCAGGTGGCCTTCCACACCGCCCACGTGGTGCCGGGCATCGACTTCACCAACGATCCGCTGCTGCAGGCCCGCAACTTCTCCTACCTGGACACCCAGCTCATCCGGCTGGGCGGTCCCAACTTCCAGCAGATCCCGGTGAACCGGCCCGTGGCCGAGGTCAGCAACAACCAGCGCGACGGCTACGGCCAGCAGAAGGTGCACCGGGGCCGCACCAGCTACTTCCCCAACTCGCTGGGCGCGGGCTGCCCGTTCCTGGGTGAGGGGCCCTACACCCACTACCAGGAGAAGGTGGAGGGCGCCACGATCCGCAGGCGCAGCGAGAGCTTCAAGGAGCACTACAGCCAGGCCACCCTGTTCCTCAACAGCCTGGCCGGCTGGGAGCGCGAGCACCTGGTGGCCGCGTTCCGGTTCGAGCTGGGCAAGTGCGAGGAGCTGACGGTGCGCGAGCGGGTGGTGGAGCGGCTCAACCACGTCGACCACGCGCTGGCGGTCGAGGTCGCCCAGGGCATCGGCGTCACCCCGCCGGCCCAGGAGGCCGTGCCCAACCACGGCCGGTCCTCCCCCGCGCTCAGCCAGGCCAACACCGTCCTGGACTCCGTCCACTCGCGCCAGATCGCCCTGCTGGCGGCCGACGGGGCCGACGCCGGGGGCGTCGACCGCTTCCGCGCGGCCATGGCCGAGCACGGCGCGCTGGTGGAGGTGCTGGCGCCCCACGACGGCGCGCTGACCACCGAGGACGGCGGCGCGCTGGCCGCCGACCGCGCCATGAACACCATGGCCTCGGTGCTCTACGACGCGGTGGTGGTGGCCGGGGGCGGCGGCAGCGCCGCCACCCTGGCCGCCGACGGCCTGGCGCTGCACTTCGTGGCCGAGGCGTTCAAGCACGCCAAGCCGGTGGCCGCCATCGACGAGGGGGTGGACGTGCTCACGCGCGCCCCGCTGCCGCCGCTGCGCACCGCCCGCCCCGGCGACACCGGGGCGGTGGTGGACCAGGGCGTGGTCACCTGCCGGGGCGCCGGGGCGGCCGAGCTGTACGCGGAGTTCCGCCGGATCCTGGCCGGGCACCGCGTGTGGGACCGCGAGGTCGCCTCGGTCCCGGCCTGAGCCCGGCCCGCGCCGCGCGGCGGACCGGTGCGCGGCCGCGGTCCTACCAGGGGACCTCGCGGTCCTCACCGAAGCAGCCGCCGGTGGGCCCGCCCTCCGGCAGCGTGGCCAGCCGCACCGCCACCTCGGCGCCCTGGGCGGCGGTGCGCGGCGCGGGCATCCCGGTGCCGCGTGTGAGGTCGGTGTCGCAGGCGCCGGGCACGGCGGCGTTGACCAGGACGCCGTGCCCGGCCAGCGCCTTGGCGTATTGCACGGTGATGGCGTTGAGCGCGGTTTTGGACGGGCCGTAGGCCAGGAAGCCCGGGAGCCGGGAGAGGTAGTGGCCGGGGTCCAGGGCTTGGGTCAGGGAGCCCACGTCGCTGGACACGTTGACGATCCGCGCGGCCGGGGCGCGCAGGAGCAGGTCCCAGACGGCCTCGGTGAGGGCGACGGCGCCGAAGACGTTGGTGTCGAAGACGGCGCGCACCACGTCGGGGTCGGCCGAGCCGGGCGCCTGGCCGGCCATGTCCCCGGCGATCCCGGCGTTGTTGACGAGCACGTCGAGGCGGTCGAAGCGGTCGGCGATCCAGGCGCGGGCGGCGGCGACGGAGGCGGCGTCGGTGACGTCCAGGACCACGGCGTGGGCGCGGCCGCCCGCGTCGCGGATCTCGGTGGCGGCCCGCTCGCCCGCCGCGGCGTCGCGGGCGCCCACCAGCGCCGTCATGCCGCGCCGCGCCAGCTGCGCGGCGATCTGGCGGCCGATCCCCCGGGTGGCGCCGCTGACAAGGGCCACGGGTGCGGCGCCGGGGGCGGACGCGGCAGGGTCGGGTGTGTGTTCTTGGGGTGTCTGGCTCATGCCGCGACTCCACCAGGCGGAGGCTCCGCGGGGCCAACACCGCCTGGGTGGCCGTTGATACCGTGCGGGTATGGACGCTGCGGACACGCGGGAGCTGCGCTACTTCGTGGCGGTGGCCGAGGAGCTGCACTTCGGCCGGGCCGCCGAGCGCCTGGGGATCGCCCAGCCGCCGCTCTCGCGCGCCATCCAGCGCCTGGAGCGGCGCATGGGCGGCCCGCTGCTGGAGCGCGGCGGCAACCGCCGGGTGGAGCTGACCGAGGCGGGCCGCGTGCTGCTGTACGAGGCCCGCGCCGCCCTGGAGGCGGTGGCGGCGGCCACGCGGCGCACCCGCCGCGCCGCCCGGCCCGGCGCCCGCCTGGTCCTGGCCGTGAAGCCGGGCGGCGACGGCGGCCTGCTCGGCGCGGTCCTGGCCGCCTACGAGGCCGAGCCGCACGCCCTGCCCGTGGAGATCTCCGCAGCGCTGCCCGGCGAACTGCCGGCGCGGGTGCGCGACGGCCGCGCCGACCTGGCACTGGTCCACCTGACCACGGGCGATCCGGGCGACCTGGAGAGCGAGGAACTGCTGGTGGAGCCGCAGGTGGCGATGCTGCCGCGCGGCCACCGGCTGGCCGGGCGCGCGCGGCTGCGCCTGGCCGACCTGGCCGGGGACCCGCTGCCGCGCTGGACACCGGAGCCCGGCGGGGCACCGGGCGGCGCCCCGGTCACCGACATCGGCCACCTCATGCACCTGGTCTCGGTGGGCCGGATGGTGGCGGTGGCGCCGGAGTCGGTGCGCGCCCACGCCTGGGGCGGGGTGGTGTGCGTGCCGGTGGCCGACGCCGCGCCGACCACGCTGGGGCTGGTGTGGCCGGCCGGGAGCCGTTCGCGGGCGGTGGCCGCGCTCGTCGGCTGCGCGGTGCGCGTGGCCGGGCGCCACCCGCACGCCGCCCACCCCCGGGCGGGTGCGCCGCCCACGGCCTGAGTCCGCCGGCCGCCAGGGCGGCGTCGGCGATGTGGGCCGCGCGCACCAGGGCCGCGGTGACCTCGGGGGACAGCGTGGGGATGGGGTGGGGGTGACCGAGCCGGTGTCCAGGACGATCGTGATGTAGTCGCTGCCCTCGGCGCGGAGCGCGGCCGGGCAGACCGTACCTTTTCCGTCGAATAGTACGGAGGAGAATTATCGTGCGGCGAATATTATCGCCCGCATGAGAGAGGACGACCCGAGCGACGCCGTGGACACTGTCATCGCCCAGTGGCGGCGCGAACGGCCCGATCTGGACCTGTCCGCCATGGGCCTGTTCGCCCGCATGACCCGCATCGCCCAGTTGGCCGGGCCCCGGCTGGAGGAGGTCTTCGCCCGCCACGGGCTGCGCCAGGGCGAGTTCGACGTCCTGGCGGCCCTGCGCCGCTCCGGCGAGCCCTACGCCCTCATGCCCTCGGAGCTGTCGGCGGCGCTGATGATGTCGCGCGCTGGCATGACCAACCGGCTGGACCGCCTGGAGGAGGCCGGGCTGGTGGAGCGCCGCCTCTCCCCCACCGACCGCCGCAGCTTCCGCGTCCGCCTCACGGCCGAGGGCCGCGCCGTGGTCGACGCCGCCCTCACCGACCACGCCGCCAACCTCGCCCGCCTGGTCGCCGGTCTGGCCCCGGCCGAGCGCGACGTGCTGGACCAGGCGCTGCGCGCCCTGGCCCGCGCGCTGGACACCGCTCCCGAGGCACCCTGAACGCCGCCGCCCCGCCCCGGGTTCAAGACCCCGCGCCGCCGGCCGCGCGGGCGTAGCGGCGGCCCAGACGCGCGAAGGCGTCCCTGAGCTCGTCGGGGCCCACCACCTCGATGTCGGCGTCGAAGGCGCCGATCGCGGCGGCCAGCCCCGCCCACGACCACGAGCCCATGACGAGCCGGCACCGGTCGGGGCCGACCGCCTCCACGACGCCGTCGCGGGCGTGGCGGGCCACCGCCGCGGCGGGCAGGTCCACCACCACCTCGCCGCGGCAGGGCCAGTCCCGCGACCCGCCGCGGAACCGGGCGGCGACGAACGCGGCCACGTCACCGCCGGGCACCTCGCGCGGGGCGAAGCGGGGCCCGGTGGGGGTGCGCGGGACGATCCGGTCGGCGCGGAAGGTCCGCCAGTCCGCCCGGTCCAGGTCCCAGGCCACCAGGTACCAGCGCCCGCCCCAGGTGACGAGGTGGTGGGGCTCCACCCGGCGCGGCGGCGCGGAGCCGGGGTCCCCGGCCGGCTCGGGCGCGGCGCCGGTGTAGTCGAACCGCAGCACCTCGCGGGCGTGCACGGCCGAACCCACCGCCGTGAGCACCCCGCCGGGCACCCCCGGGCCCGGCGCGTCGTCGGGGCGCCCCACGGCGGTGACCCGGAGGGTGTCCACACGGCGGCGCAGCCGGGCGGGCATGACCTGCCGGACGGTGGTCAGGGCGCGCGCCGCCGCCTCCTCGATCCCGGCCCCCGTGGTGGCGGCCGTCCGCAGCGCGACGGCCAGGGCCACGGCCTGCTCGTCGTCGAACAGCAGCGGCGGCAGGTGCGTTCCGGCGTCCAGCCGGTAGCCGCCGTCGGGCCCCTTGACGGCCGTGATCGGGTAGCCCAGCTCGCGCAGGCGGTCCACGTCGCGGCGCACCGTGCGCGGGCTCACCGACAGCCGCTCGGCCAGCAGCGCCCCCGGCCAGTCCCGGCGGGCCTGGAGCAGGGAGAGCAGGGCCAGCAGTCGCGCGGAGGTCTTCGGCATGGCTCCATCATGCCCGCGGAAGAGGACACAACCTGACCTCCACATCTGCGATTGTGGCTGCCATGACCACCAGCGACGACGTTCCGAGCGGTGCCGGGCCCGAGGGCCCCGCGGCCGCGCCGTCCACCGCGCCCCGGGGCGAGCGGGCCGACCTGATCGCCGCCCTGGCCACGGCCCGCGCCGCCCTGACCGCCACCGTGGCCGGACTCGACGACGCGCAGGCCGCGGCGCGCCCGACCGTCAGCGCGCTGAGCCTGGGCGCGCTGGTCAAGCACGTCGCCGGCATCGAGGAGGGCTGGATGCGCTTCGCGGTCGAGGGACCCTCGGCGCTCGGCTTCGACCTGCCCGAGGG
This sequence comes from Streptomonospora nanhaiensis, assembly GCF_013410565.1. Taxonomy (NCBI): domain Bacteria; kingdom Bacillati; phylum Actinomycetota; class Actinomycetes; order Streptosporangiales; family Nocardiopsidaceae; genus Streptomonospora; species Streptomonospora nanhaiensis. The sequence continues at coordinate 604,829 of NZ_JACCFO010000001.1, read as the reverse complement.
CGTCACCTGGGAGGACGTGACCTCCGGCACCGCCCGCGAGGTCCCGCAGTGGGTGGTGGACCACCGCAACGGCCTGCGGATGCTGCCCGGCGACACGCTGGCCGGGCTCCTGGCGCGCTACGAGCGGGTCGCCGCCCGCAGCGCCGAGGTCATCGCCACCGTCCCCGACCTGTCGCGGACCCACCCGCGGGCGGCGACCCCCTGGGGCGAGCCCGCCGCAGAGATCAGCGTCCGCGGGGTGGTGCTGCACGTCATCGCCGAGACCGCCCAGCACGCCGGACACGCCGACATCCTGCGCGAGGCGCTGGACGGCCGGACCGCCACCTGAGCACCGCGCCGGAGGGCGCGGGGCCCGCCCGCGCCGCCCGCGGCCACGACCGAAGGGAAGCAGCAGCACCGTGAAGACCCCCGACCGGCGACGGGCCGGTGCCCGGTGACCGTCCTGGACGCCCGGGCGCTCAACCGCGCCACCCTCGCCCGCCAGCTCCTGCTCGACCGCGCCGACATGCCGGTGGCCGACGCGGTCGCCCACCTGTGCGGCCTGCAGGCCCAGGAACCGCAGGAGCCGTTCACCGGCCTGTGGTCGCGGCTGCGCGCCTTCGACCCCGCGGCCCTGTCCGAGGCGCTCCTGGAGCGCGACGTGGTGCGGATGCACCTGATGCGCCGCACCGTCCACCTGGTCACCGCCGCCGACGCCCTGGCCTGGCGCACCCGGCACGGCGCCATGCTGCGCCAGCGGGTGCTCGGGGTCTACCGCCGCGAGTTCGACGGTGTGGACCTCGACGCGCTCGCCAAGGCGGGCCGGGAGCTGCTGGCCGACGGCGAGCCGCGCACCATGGCCGAGACCGCCGCCGCCCTCGCCGAGCGCTGGCCCGAACCCACGCGCCGCGCCCTGGGCGAGATGGTGGTCGCGGCCCTGGTCCCGGTGGCGCAGATCCCGCCGCGCGGACTGTGGCGCACGAAGGCGGGCGTGCGCAACGTCCTGCTGGCCTCCTGGCTGGGCCGCGAGCCCGACCCGCCCGCCCCCGAGGGCACCGACCCGGTCGGCGCGGACCTGGTCCGGCGCTACCTCGCGGCGTTCGGTCCGGCGGCAAGCGCCGACCTGCGCGCCTGGTGCGGGCTGGCCGGGCTGCCGGCCGCGGTCGCGGCGGTCCGCGGGGAGCTGGTCTCCTTCCGCGACGAGCGGGGCCGGGAGCTGCTGGACCTGCCCGGCGCTCCGCGCCCCGACCCCGCCGTCCCCGCGCCGGTGCGGTTCCTGCCGGCGTTCGACAACGCGCTGCTGGGCTACCACGACCGCGGCCGGATCGTGGACGACGCCCACCGGGGGCTGTCGGTCGAGGGCGCCCGTGTCGTCCTGGTCGACGGCCGGGTCGCCGCGACCTGGACCGCCGCGCAGGACACGGTGGAGGTGGCCCCGCTGCGCCGGCTCTCCCGCGCCGAGGGCGCGGCCGTGGCCGAGGAGGGCGCCGCGCTGGCGGCATTCCTCAGCGCGGGCGCCTCGGACCGCGTGCGGATCGCCGCGGACGCCGGCTGACCGCGCGCCGGGGGCGGGCCGTGGCGGACCGGGCCCGCCGCGCCGGCCCGCTCAGGCGCGCCCGGTGGTGTCCTGGCCGGGCCCGCCCCCGTACTGGACCGGTGCCCCGGGGGTGGCGCCGGGGTCGCCGTGCCACTCGCACATCAGCACGGTGGCGTCGTCGTTGAGCCGGCCGTCGTGGTGGCGGAGCACGGCGGCCACGAGGCGGCGCAGGGTCTCGGGGGCGGCCAGCCCGTCGGCCTGGTGGCGGATGACGAAGTTGACGAAGTGGTCGCGGCCGAACTCGCGGCCCCGGGCGTCGCGCGCCTCGGTGATGCCGTCGGTGTAGAGCAGCAGCCGGTCCCCCGGTTCCAACTGCTCGCGGCACACCTCGGCGGCAAGCCCCAGGTCGGTGCCCAGGGGATGGGTGGGGGTGCAGTACAGGCCGGCGATCCAGCGCCCGCCGCGGATGAGGATGGGCGGCGGATGGCCGCAGCTCATCCAGGTCAGCCGCCCGGTGGCGAGGTCGAGGTCGGCGAACACGGCCGTGGCGTAGCGGGATCCGTCGAACTGGTCGAGCAGGGTCGCCTCGATCGCGTCGCGGATTCCGGCCAGGCCGCTTCCCGCGCGCCGCTGCCTGCGGCAGGAGGCCAGGGCGAGGTTGGCGGTCAGGCCGGCCGAGGTGTCGTGGCCCATGGCGTCGAAAAGGGCGAGGTGCACGGTGTCACCGGACAGGGCGTAGTCGTAGGCGTCGCCGGCCGTGGCGTAGGCGGGCTCCATCGCCGCCGCGACGGTGACGCGCCGGTTGGCGAACACCCGGGGCGGCATGAGGGTCCACTGCATCTCGGCGGAGACCGACATCGAGCGGATGCGGGTCAGTCGCGCGAAGGAGTCGCTGTGCGGGCGCTTGGACACCACGAGCATGCCCGTCAGCGACGCCAGGTCGGCCATGGCCGTCCAGGTGAGCGCGTCGGCCTCGTGCTCGGTGGACAGGTGCAGGACCCCGAGGCGCTCGGTGCCGTCCAGGATCGGCAGCCAGTGCTGGAAGCGCCCGTCGCCGGGGCCCGAGTGCGCCTGGGCGCTGCGGAACACGCGGCCGGGCAGGGTGGAGTCGATCCTCAGCTCCTGGCCGCCCTCCCCGGCGTCACGCCCCCGCCCGGTGGCCTCGCACAGCACCTCCTCCTGCATGTCGACGAGCAGGATGCGGGCGTCGGCCAGCCCGGCCTCCGAGGCCGCGCCGGCGATCAGCTCCGGAAGCTCCTCGAACGAGCACAGGTGGCTGCTCCTCAGCAGGGTGTGCAGCATGCGGGCGGAGTCCTCGATCGAGACCATGGCGGGTACCCCGACGTCCAGACGGGGGCGCCCCGCGTCCGCCGGCCAGAGGCCGGCAGCGGGACGCCCGGAGGCCGATGCGCAGGTCACCCTACCCACGGCAGGCCCGCCGATGCGGCGCGCGGCGTTCTCGCGCGGCGGCCCCGGCCCCTCGGTGGGGGCCGCGCGGGGGTCAGGACAGGTCGAGCACCGCCTTGCCGTGCAGGCGGCGCTCGACCAGGGCCCGCACCGCCTCGCCCGCGCGCTCCCAGCCGCCCCGCCAGGCGATCTGGGGGTCCAGTTCGCCGGCGGCGACCTGGTGGGCCAGCCACGTCAGGTCGGGCCCGAGCCCGGAGTCGGCCAGCAGGTAGAACGTGGTGATCGCGCGGTCGTGGCGGCCGTCGGTGGCCAGCAGCGCACCGTAGGGGAACACCTCGGGTTCGCCGCTGCTGTGGCCCACCGACACCAGCGTGCCGCCCGCCGCCAGACGCTCGAACGCCGCGACCAGCTGCGGTCCGCCGACCATGTCGATGACGCCGTCGACCAGCCCGCCGCAGGCGCCCGGACCCCGCACCACCTCGTGGGCGCCCAGGGCGCGCAGCCCCGCTCCGTGCGCGCCGGGGTCGCCGGTGGAGGCCACCACGTGCGAGCCGGCCCGGCGGGCGAGCTGCACCGCGTAGCGCCCCGCGCCGCCGGTGGCACCGGTGACGAGCACGCGGGCGCCCAGCAGCGGACCGATCCGGCGCAGGGCGCGCAGCGCGCTGGTCGCGGCGACGGGGACGGTGGAGACCGCGCCGAGGTCGGCGCCCGCGGGCACGGTGCCGAGGAGCCGGGTGTCGACCGCGCGCAGCTCGGCCCACCCCCCGTCCGGCCCCAGGGCCACCACGGGGGTGCCGGCGGCGGGGCCGGAGCCGTCGGCGGCGGCGCGCTCGACCACCCCGGCGGCGTCCCAGCCCAGGACCCGGCCGTCGGGGGCGCCGGCGAGCCCGGCGCTCACCTCTCCGTAGTTCAGCGACGTCGCCGCCACCCGGACCAGGGCCTGGTGGGGGGCCGGCTCGGGGTCGGGCGCCTGGCCCGGCCGCAGGCCGTCAGGGGCGGAGCGGTCGACGAGCAGTGCGCGCATGGCGTTCCCTCTTCCTCGGTGCGCGGGCGGGGCCGCCCAGGGCATGAATGGCACCCGGGCGACTTTGCCACTAAGTGGCATAAACCTACAAGGGGCGAACGCGGTCCGGATACACTCGCCCGTGTGACCTCCGCGCACCCGCCCGCCGCCCTGCCGCTGCGCGAGCGCAAGAAGCTGCGCACCCGGCGCGAACTCGTGGACACCGCGCTGCGCCTGTTCACCGAGCAGGGCTTCGACGCAACCACCCTCGACCAGCTGTGCGAGGCGGTAGAGGTCTCCAAGCGGACCTTCTTCCGCACCTTCGCCAGCAAGGAGGACGTCGCCATGGCGCCCCTCCACGACCTCTGGCTCCTTGCCGCCGACCGCCTGGCCGACCGCGACCTCGCCGGGCGCCCCCTCGCGGCCGAACTGGAGGCCGTCCTGGTGGAGTCGCTGGCGGCCATGCCCGACGACGGCTGGGAGCGGCGCGTCCTGCTCAGCCGCCGGCTCGCGGAGTCCACCCCGTCCATGGACGCCCACGGCCTGCACTTCTGCCACCGCACCGGCACCCGGATCGTCGCCGACCTGCACCGCCGGCTCGACCTCGACCCCGCCGACCCACGGCCCCGCCTCGCCGTCGACCTGGCGGTGGCGGCCTGGCACCACGCGCTCGCCTCCTGGACCGCCCAGGCCGGCGGCCACACCCGCGACACGCTCGCCGAGCGCCTGCGCGCCGCCTTCGCCGCCCTGCCCGAGGCGCTGACCTTCGCCGCCCCCGCCCGCGGCACGGTCCCCGTCTGAGGCGGCATCCCCGCGCGCGCGGGCGTGTGTCCCGCCTCACTCCCGCACCGCTGCCTCTTGGCGTTCGCGCAGGTCACCGCCCCCGCACCGCGCGGGCCGCACCGGGGCGGCGCGCGGCCCGGGTTTGCGCTCGGGCATCGGGGTAGCGCCCCCGCACCGGCCCGGTGCCCGCGCGGGCACCGGCGCATCCCCAAACCCGCCCGCCCGGAGGCGTCCCCCATGCGCGACCCGCTGCCCGCCCACCCCTACCCCGCGCACACCCGCGTCCACGACGTCGGCGAGACCGACCGCGGCGCCATGGCCCGCGGCACCGCCGACGTGCTCGACGCCACCCCGCGCGGCGACGGCACCTACCTCTACCTGGTGCGCCTGGACGCCGACGACCGCCGCGAGGAGTGGCCGTCCTACTTCACCATCCCCGCCGGCACCTGGGCGAGCGCGGCTCCGGCGGGGGCCCACGCCGCGCCGGGCGCTTAGGGCGCGGGCGCCCCGCACCGCCGGCACCGCAGGCCGGTCCCCTTGCCTCGGTCCCGGCGGTGGGGACCGCGGTGTCCCGGGCGACGGCGCGGTACCGCTCGACCAGCCACGCCGCGGACGCCGCCGGGTGGGTCGTGGTGGCCGCGACCAGGTGCGCGGGCCTGCGCGGCCACCAGCAGGTCCTGATCGGCGGACCCCGCAGGAGGGGAACGCGCGCTGGTCGATAGGGGACTCATGGAGGTGGCGGCGGTACTCGGCCTCGGTGCCGCGCTTCTGTCCTGGAACAGCAGGCCTGGAGCCGCCGGGCACCGGGCCGGGGCCGTCTCAGCGGAACAGGGCGGCGTTGTCCTCGGCCCACGCGGCGAACGTGCGCGGCGCCCGGCCCAGCACGCGCTCCACGTCGGGGCTGACCCGCACCTCCTCGGCCGTGGGCTCGCCCAGGACCGCCAGGGTGGCCTCCACCACGGGCGCGGGCATGAACGCCAGCATCCGCTCGCGCGCCTGCTCCCGGCTCAGTTCCACGAAGCGCACCCGCTCGCCCAGCGCCGCACCGATCGCCTGGGCCTGGGCGCGCGGCGAGACGGGCTCGGGGCCGGTGAGCACGTAGGTCGCGCCGCCGTGGCCGTCGCCGGTCAGCGCCGCGGCCGCCATGGCGGCGATGTCGGCGGGGTCCACGGTGGGCAGGGCGACGTCGCCGAAGGGCGCGGCCACCGTCCGCTGCTCGCGCACCGCCGGGGCCCACTGCCCGGCGTTGGAGTGGAATCCGCCCGGCCGCAGCACCGTCCAGTCCAGCCCGCCCGCGCGCACGGCGTCCTCGATGTCGGAGGGGTGGCGCCCGGTGCCCACGCCCTGGGAGGACAGCAGCACCACCCGGCCCACCCCGGCGGCGCGGGCGGCCGCCAGGAGGCCCTCCACCGCGCCGCCGCCCAGCGGCAGCACCGAGGCGGCCGTCAGCAGGAACAGCGCCTTGGCCCCCTCCAGCGCGGGCGCGAGCGCCTCGGACGCGGCGGGATCGGTGAGGTCGGCGCGCAGCGCCGCCACGCCGGGCGGCAGGCGGTGGCCCTCGAAACCGCGCGCCACCGCCGTCACCTGCTCGCCGGCCGCGGCCAGCGCCCGCACCAGCGGCCGTCCCACGTTGCCCGTCGCCCCGGTCACCACGATCATGTCCGACTCCTCGTCGTCGCCCGCGGCCGTTCCGCGGGTGTCGCCAGGAGGCTACTCTCGGCCGGATAGTAGGTTCCTAGAGGAAAGTAATGGGAAAAGGGGCCTGTTGTGACCGAGACCACCATGCGGCGGCCCGCCGCCTCCGACGACCCCGCGGCGGCCTGCCCGATCGCGCCCGTGGTCGACATCGTCTTCAGCCGCTGGACCACGCCCATCCTGTGGTGCCTGCACCGCTTCGGGCGGCAGCGCTTCGTGGAGCTGCACCGCCGCATCCCCGCCGTCACGCCCAAGGTGCTCACTCAGCGGCTGCGCCAACTGGAGCGCGACGGCCTGCTCGTGCGCACCTACCACCCCGAGGTCCCCCCGCGGGTGGAGTACGAGATCAGCGACCTGGGGCGCAGCCTGGCGCCGCTGTTCGCCGATCTGGCCCACTGGGCCGCCGACAACCTGGGCCGGGTCGAGGACGCCCGCCGCGCCTACGACGCGGGCGAGCACCGGCCCGCCCGCCGGGGCTGAGCGTGACCGCGTCGGCACGCCGACGCGCCGAGCGGCTGCGCGCCCGCTCCCGGCTGCTGGTGGCCCACGACACCGCCCGCGGCGGCGACGCCGCCGCGGACGCGGCCCTGGCGCTGTGGCGGGCGGCGCGCCGCCCCCATCCGCCGGCTCCGGCCCGCCTGGAGCGCGATTTGGCCGCCGCTCGGGCCGAGGCGGCCGAGGTCGCCGGGTGGGTGCTGTTCGACGCCGGCCACCCGGGGGCCCGCCGCGCCACGCGCGAGGCCCACGCGCTGGCGGCCGAGGCCGGCGACACCGCCATGGACGCCTTCGCGCTCACCAACCTGGCCCTGCAGGAGCTGGAGGCCGGACGCACCGGCACGGCCCGCGCCGCGGCCGCCGAACTGCTGGAGCGGCCCGGCCTGTCGGGGCGCACCGCCCTGCTCGCGCGCGTGCGGCTGGCCCGCGCGCTGGCGCGCGGCGGCGCCGCCGGGGCGGCCCTGGCGGCGCTGGGCCGGGCCCGGGCGGCGCTGGAGGACTCCCGCACCGCCCGCGACCCCGCGTGGACGTGGTGGGTGGACGAGGGCGAGGTGCTGGGCCACCGCGGCCTGGCGCTGCTGGCGCTGGGGCGCCCGGGCGCGGCCCTGGAGGCGCTGCTGGACGCGGTCGCCCTGGTCGAGGCCCAGCCCAACGGGGCGCGCGGCGCGCTTTTCCACCGGGTCTCGGCGGTGGGCGCGGCCGCCGCGGCCGGGGCCTGGCCCGAGTGCGCCGCGGTGCTGGCGCGGATCCCGGCGGCGGCCGCGGGGGTGGAGTCGGCGCGCAACCGCCGGCGGCTGCGCGTGGCCCTGCTGCGGCTGGAGCGCGCCCCCCGAGCGCCCGGCCACGTGCGGGAGCTGGCGCGCGGCGCCGCGCGGTACGCCGCCGCGCGCCCGGGCGGGCCGGCTCAGGCGGAGTCGCCGCGTTCGTAGTGGCGCGACATCTCCTCGGTGTCGAAGGCGGAGGCCGGGACCTCGTTGAGGCTGTACCAGTTGCCCCAGGGGTCGCGGAAGACGGCCTCGACGCCGTAGGGCACCTCGTGGGGCTCCTGGACGAACTCCACGCCCCGCGCGGTGTACTCGGCATAGGTGGCGCGGCAGTCGTCGGTGTTCCAGGCGCCCCCGCTGAGCGCGCCCTTGGCCAGCAGGGCGCGGATGGCGGCGGCGGTCTCGGCGTCGTGCATCGGCGGGCCGGGCACGGTGAGGCTGAGCTGGAAGTAGGGATCGGCCGGCGGGCCCACGGTCAGCCAGCGCATGCCGTTGTCCATCTTCAGGTCGAAGCGCTCCGCGAAGCCCAGCTTGTCGATGAAGAACCGCTTGGCCTCGTCGTGGTCCAGCACGTAGACGCCGGCCACGCCCATCCTGGTGATCATGTCCTGCCCCCTGTTCGGCTTGTCGGATCGGCGGGTCTGCGGCCGGCGCGGGGGCGGGCGGGGGGTGGGGGCGGCGGGGGCCGCCGGGCGCGCCGGGTGGTGTGCCTGTCCGCCTACCCGCGCGGCGCCCGCTCGAACGGGGCCGCGCCGGCGGATGGGCGCGGGCGGCTAGGAGGTGTCGGTGCCGACCTCCAGTTCGCACCAGACGGTGTGGCCCCGGGGGTGGGGCGGCGCGGTGGAGCCGCAGTTGCCGCCGCACAGGGCGAACACGAAGCTCAGTCCCCGGCCGGTCTCGGCGACGGGGTCGTCCAGGGCCGTGCCGTTGATGCGCGGCGCGCTGGGGCGCCCCGGTCGCGGGCCCATGTCGCGGACCTCCAGGCACACCGCGCCGGGCGACTGCCACAGGGAGGCGGTGAACACGCCGCCGGGCAGGCCCGACCGGGAGTGGCGCACCGCGTTGGTGCCGATCTCGCTGGCGCACACCAGCAGGTCGTCGATCAGTTCGGGCGGATAGGCGTGGGGCCCCCGGCGCAGGTGCTGGGCCACCCAGTCGCGCATGACGCCCACGCTGGCGGGCTGGCCGGCGAAGGTGAGCTGGTGGTCGGGGTCGCGCCGCCGGGCGCCCGGACAGGTCGGGTCAGGGCTGGCGGTGATGTGGTGCACGAGTCGACTCCCCGAATCCCGCAAGGTGAGTGGAAGCGGCTGCGGCCGGGCGCTCCCCCACCCGGTCAGCGCACTTTCGCGTGGGCGCCGCATGTCCGGTTTTGCATCCTGGCCCGGCGGCGCCTCACTACGCTTCCAATATCACTCACGCGTGTTTGGCGTGCAAGCTGTATTAAAGAACCCGTTGGAAAAGCACAAGTGCGAATACCCTTTCGTCCCCTCATTTCGCTGTGTTTCGGAGGTGCCCCGTGCCACGCAACAGCCCCACCGCCGCGCGCCGGAGCCTGGCACGATTCCTCCGCGAGCGCCGCCGCGCGGCGGGCATCCCGCGCGAGCGCGTGGGGCAGTACGTCGGCAAGAACCCGGTCACCATCACCCGCCTGGAGAACGCCGAGGTGCGGGCCGAGGTCGGGACGGTGGCGATGCTGCTCGAACTCTACGAGGTGCCCCAGGAGGACCGCGGCTACTTCATCGACCTGGCCCGATCCGCCCGGCGGCGGGGGTGGTGGCAGCGCTACTCCAAGGACATGCCCTCGTGGTTCAGCGTCTACGTGGGCCTGGAGGCCGAGGCGTCGCAGATGTGCGTCTACGAGGTCGAGCAGGTCCCCGACCTGCTCCAGACCCCCGCCTACAGCCGCGCGCTGATCGAGAGCGAGCCCGCGCCGCGCCCCGAGGAGGCGGTGTTCCGCCGGGTGGACGTGCGCCAGCGCCGCCAGCACCGGGTGTGGGAGGAGGACCCCGTGCGGCTGCGCGCGATCATGGGCGAGGGCGCCCTGTACCGCAGCGTGGGCGGCGACGAGGTCATGCGCGACCAGTTGCGCCACCTGCTGCGGGCGGCCGGCCTGGCCAACGTGACGCTGCAGGTCTTACCGTTCGCGGCCGGGGCCCACGCCGGCACCGACGGCGCCTTCGTCATGCTGCGCTTCCCCGACCCGCGCGACCGCGACCTCGCCTACGTGGAGTACCGCACCGGCGCGGTGTACCTGGAGGAGCCCGAGGAACTGGAGTCCTACGACCTGCTTTTCGACGACCTCACGGTAAAGGCGCTCGACCCCTCCCGCTCCGCCGAACTCATCGAGCGCGCCCTCTCCCAAATACCGCACTCTCCCTAAAGGCGGCAGGAAAGCACCGAAAACAGCACCTTGCGGTTTTTCGCGCTTTCCGGCTGCCGTGGGCTGGTTTCGGGAATTGGCGGCGAAGTCGCCGCACTGCCCGGAGTGCCGGTTTCGCCCGGTCCCCGGGGTCGGTCCCCGCCCGCCGTGCGGGCGGGGACCGACCCCGGGGGCGCGGCGCCCCGGCCGCCCTCCGTGGGTTAACCTCAATGTTCGTTGAGGTCGATGGGGAGGGATGCGCGATGCCCACCGCCACCCAGGCGTCGTGGAAGTCCAAGGAGCTGACCGTGGGCCAGGTCGCCGAGCGCAGCGGCGTGGCCGTCTCGGCGCTGCACTTCTACGAGCGCAAGGGCCTGATCACCAGCCGCCGCACGGCCGGGAACCAGCGCCGCTACCGCCGCGACACCCTGCGGCGGGTGGCGTTCATCCGCACCGCCCAGCGCGTGGGGATCCCGCTCAGCGAGATCCGCGAGGCGCTGGAGTGCCTGCCCGACAACCGCACGCCCACCCGCGAGGACTGGGCGCGGCTGTCGGAGCGCTGGCGCGACGAACTGCAGGACCGCATCCTGCAGCTGGAGCGGCTGCGCGACAACCTCACCGACTGCATCGGCTGCGGCTGCCTGTCGCTGGAGCGCTGCGCGCTGTCCAACCCCTACGACCAGCTCGCCCAGGACGGCCCGGGGCCGCGCCGGCTGCTGACCCCGCGCGGCTGCTCGGGGATCGGCGCGGACTGCCGCTAGCCGCTGCGCGGGCGCGGACTCAGCCGCGCCCGCGCAGCGGCTCCAGTTCGGCGGGGTCGGTGAGGCGGCGCAGCACGCGCGGCCCGGGCCCGGGCGCGGGTGTGAACACCCGCACCAGGACGCCGCGCCCCGTCTCCGCCGCCGCCACCCAGGAGCCGGCGGTGGTGAGCACGGTGGCGGGGCACTCGCGGCCGTCCACCACCAGCACCTGGCGCGACCAGCGGGCGTCCTCGGGCAGCGCGAAGGACCGCGCGCCCAGGGGGTCGCGGGCGCGGCGCTCCATCAGGTCGCGCTCGGCGCAGAAGGCGCGCAGGTCCCGCTCGCCGGGCGGCTCGGCGCGCTCCCACAGCCGCGTGGCCACCTCCAGGTTGGGGCCGAGGTCGGCGCCCTCGGGGGTGGAGCCGAAGTCGACCACGGCCTTGAGCAGCCGCCCTCCGCCCGGCTCCAGGGTGGTGGAGCTGACGCGCCCCCGGCGCGGCTCGTCGGCGGGGGCGTACAGCGGCACCTCCGCCAGGATGTGGGCCAGGCCCGCTCCCTCGTCCACGCGCCGCCGCCTTTCCGCTCGTGGCGCGCCCGGACGCGCCTGGGCCTCGATCCTAGGGCGGGGCCGGGCAGGGCCGGGGCGCGGGGCGGAGCGGCCCCGACGTGATCTGACTCTTCCAATGATCATTGTCATGGTCTACGCTCGGGCACCACCACCGAACTCACCGGTAACCTCCGAGCGAGTCGAGGCCCCCATGCGCACCCTCCACCCTTCCTCCAGCGATCCCCGAACCCGCCTGCGGGAGGCGAGATGACCGCCGCCCCCCGCCGCACCACCGTCCTCTCCCCCGACGGCACCCGGATCAACGTCGAGGTCCACGGGCCCGACGACGCCCCCGCGATCGTCCTCAGCCACGGCTGGACCTGCTCCACCCACTTCTGGCGGCCCGTGGCCGAGCACCTGGGCACCGACCACCGCGTCGTCTGCTACGACCAGCGCGGCCACGGCGCCAGCTCCCACCCCCGCCGCCACGGCTACAGCGTCGCCGCGCTCGCCGACGACCTGTGCGCCGTCTTGGAGGCCGTACTGGGCCCCGAGGAGCGAGCGGTGGTGGGCGGCCACAGCATGGGCGCCATGACCATCATGGCCGCCGCCGACCGGCCCCGGTTCGCCCGCCGCGCCGCGGCGGTCCTGCTGGCCAGCACGGGCAGCACCGCCCTGCCCGCGTCCTCGCGCGTGCTGCCCGGCGCCGCCCGCTTCCCCCGGCTCGGCGCGGCCGCCCACCGGCTGCTGCTGGGCTCCATGCTGCCCCTGGGACCGCTGACCCCGCTCACCCGCGCCGCGCTGCACTACGTCACCATGGCCCCCGACGCCGACCCCGCGATGGTCGACTACTGCGCGCGCATCGTCCACGCCTGCGCGCCCGTGGCGCGCGGACGCTGGGGGAAGGTCCTGGCGCACCTGGAACTGGACCGGGGGCTGGCCCACCTGGACATGCCCTCGGTGGTGGTCGCCGGCACCCGCGACCGCCTCACCCCCATCGCCCAGGCCCGCCACATCCGCGGCCTGCTCCCCAACTGCGAACGCTTTATCGAGGTCACCGGCGCCGGCCATATGACACCGTTGGAGGCACCGGAGACCGTGGCCGGCGCGCTGGCCGACCTCGCGGCCGCCCACCTGCGCACACCCGTCGCCCATCGGGAGGAGACCGCATGACCCGCCGCCGCTACCCGGGCCTGGCCGGCCGCACCGCCGTGATCACCGGAGCCGCCCGCGGTGTGGGCGCGCTGCTGGCGCGCCGCCTGGCCGACCAGGGCGTACGCACCGCCCTGGTGGGGCTGGAGCCCGACGAACTGGCCGCCACCGCCAAGGACTGCGGCGCCGAGTCGGACTGGTGGCAGGCCGACGTCACCGACGCCGCCGCGCTGGAGGCGGCCGCCGCGGCCATCACCGAGCGCCACGGCCGCGTCGACATCGTCGTGGCCAACGCCGGGATCGCCACCGGCGGCCCCTTCGCCCACACCGAGGCCGCCTCCTTCGACCGCGTCATCGAGGTCAACCTCCTCGGCAGCATCGCCACCGCCCGCGCGTTCTTGCCCGCGCTGCTGGAGAGCCGGGGCTACCTGCTGCAGATCGCCTCGCTCGCGGCGATCACCCCGGCGCCGCTGATGGCCGCCTACTGCGCCGGAAAGTCGGGGGTGGAGGCGTTCGCCCACTGCGTGCGCCCCGAGGTCGCCTACAAGGGCGTGGACGTGGGCGTGGCCTACCTGACCTGGACCGACACCGACATGGTGCGCGGGGCCGACGCCGACGCCGAACTGCGCGAGATGCGCTCGCGGCTGCCCTGGCCGCTCAACCGCACCTTCCCCCTGGAGCCGGCCGTGGACAACATCGTGGCCGGGATCGCCCGGCGCCGCGCCCACGTCTACGGCCAGCCGTGGCTGCGCGCCCTGCAGGGGGTGCGCGGCGCGCTGCCCGGTGTGATCGGCGCGTTCGCGCCGCGCGAGATCCGCCGGCTGGACGACCGCCTGGAGGCCACCCGCGACCGCCGCGCGGGCGCGGTGGGCGCGGGCGGGGCCGCCGACCAGCGGGCCCGCGCCGCGCGCGCCGCGCCCGGCTCCCCGGCCGGCTCCGCGGGCGGGCGGCCCCGCTAGCCGGGCGCGGGTGCCGCCCGGCGGCACCCGCGCCCGGTTCAGGGGCGGCCGCGCGGCCGGTAGGGCTTGGGCGGCTTGAGGCCGCGCTCCTGCATCACCGTGCGCAGCCGGTCGGGGTAGTCGGTGATCAGCCCGTCGACCCCCGTGTCCAGCACGGCGCGCATGGTGGCGGGGTCGTTGACGGTCCAGGGCACCACCTCGATGCCGCGGCGGTGGGCGCGGGCCACCATGGCGGCGTCCACATAGGGCGTGTAGTCGGGATCGCCCACCGTGCCGTTCTGCGGGAACCCGTGGACCGGGGAGAAGGCGTCGGCGCCGAAGGAGTCGACCGCGGCCACCGGGTCGCCGCCGAAGTCGTCGATGTCCAGGCCGCCCAGCCACGGCGAGGCGCCGGGCTGCCCGGTCTGCAGGAAGTCGCGGTTGGTCAGCGCCACGATGGGCAGCCGCGGCTCGACCTCGCGCACCCGCATCAGCGCGCCCCAGTCGAAGCTCTGGACGGTGGCCTGGCGCAGCAGCCGCGCCCGGCGGATCTCGGCCACCACCACCTGGACGAACTCCTCGCGCGGGGCGGTCTCGTGCGGGGCGCCCGCCTCGACCTTGGTCTCGATGTTGAGGCCCACCCCGTAGGCGCGGTAGCGGTGCACCAGGTCGAACACCTCGCTCAGCAGCGGCATGGGTTCGCCGGGGGCCGCCCGCTGGCCGGGGTACTCCGGCAGGGTCTGGGAGCCGCAGTCCAGGGTGCGCACCTGGGCCAGGGTGAGGTCCTTGATGTAGGAGCCGACGTAGGGGTACTGGGGGTCGCCGGGGGTGGCGGGGGCGGTGTCGCGGCACTTGCGGTCGCTGATGCGGCGGTCGTGGGTGACCACGGCCTCGCCGTCGCGGGTGATCTGGACGTCGAGTTCGAGGGTGCTCACGCCCAGTTCCAGGGCGTTGGCGAAGGCGGGCAGGGTGCTCTCCACGACCAGGCCCAGGCCGCCGCGGTGGGCCTGGAGGTCGAAGTCGCGGCGGGGGCGGTCGTGGTCGGCGGCGGCGGGGGCCAGGGAGGCGGCGGCCAGCCCGGCCGCCAGCAGCAGGGCGGTGAGGGGTCGTAGGAGCATGCGCCCCATGGTGGGGCGCGTGCGCGGCCGGGGGCTGGTGCGCCGGTGAAGGGCGCGCTAAGGGTGGTCGACCGGCGCCTGACGCGGCCGGGGTGTCAGGGGCGATAGCGCATGGGGTGGTCGGCGGGGACCTCCACCACGCACAGTTTCACGCCGTCCGGGTCGGCCGTCCACATCTCGACCAGCCCCCAGGGCTCGCGCCGGGGCGAGCGCAGAATGGGCGCGCCGCGTTCCGCCAGTTCGGCGTAAGCCTGGGCGATGTCGGGAACCTGCAGCCACAGCCGCAGCGCGGCGGGGTCGGCGGCGGGCTCGCCGGTGCCCGAGACCTCCAGGAAGCCGCCGCCCAGGAAGAACACCGTGCCGTGGTCGGGCGGGGTGCCGAACTCGCGGAAGACCGCCAGGCCCAGCACGTCGCGGTAGAAGGCGCGGCTGGCCGCGAGGTCGCGGGGGTGCAGCAGGACGCGGCTGCTCAGGACGTTCACCATGGTCGGTTCCATGCCCCGGGCCCGACCGGGCCAACCCGGCGGGCCCGCCGGCGCGGGCGTGGCGGAGCGAACACCGGCACAGCGGTACAGAACAGAACGTCCTGGTTAGGATGGGGACGAAGCGCCGCCCGGTGGGCGGGCCCTTGGGTCCCATGATGGGATCAGCGACCCTATCCGTCCCCAGCCCCCGGCACCGTGCGCCCGGTCGACGGGCGGACCCGCACGGACACGGCCCCCGGCGCCGCCGCGGCCGGGCCCCGCGCGACCACGCACCCGCACCAACCACCAGTGAGGACGGCTGCCGTGCCCATCGCCCTGCTCGCCCTGGCCGTCGGCGCCTTCTCCATCGGAACCACGGAATTCGTCGCGATGGGTATTCTGCCCAACGTCGCCGACGCCTTCGGGGTCTCCATCCCCACCGCCGGATACGTCATCTCCTGCTACGCCCTGGGCGTGGTGGTGGGCGCGCCCCTGCTGGCGCCCCTCAGCGCCCGGGTGGACCGCAAGCACCTGCTCATCGGGCTGGCGGCGATGTTCACCCTGGGCAACCTCGCCTCGGCGCTGGCGCCCAGCTTCGGGGTGCTGCTGGCCGCCCGCGTGGCCACCGCCCTGCCCCACGGCACCTTCTTCGGGGTCGGCGCGGTGCTGTCGGCCGCGCTGGTGCCCTTCAACAAGCGCTCCCAGGCGGTGGCGCTGATGATCGCCGGGCTGACCGTGGCCAACATCGTGGGCGTTCCGCTGGGCACCATGGCCGCCCAGCAGTTCGGCTGGCGCGCCGCCTTCGCCCTCGTGGCCGGGGTGGGCGTGCTCACCGTGGTGGCCATCGCCGTGCTCGTGCCCAACCAGCGGCCCGCGCCCGGGGCCTCGATGCGCTCGGAGTTCGGGGCGCTGGCGCGCGGCCAGGTGTGGCTGGCGCTGGCGGTGGGCGCCCTGGGCTTCGGCGGCATGTTCGCCTCCTACAGCTACATCTCGCCCATGATGACCGAGGTCGCCGGGCTGCCGCTGGGCGCGGTGCCCTACGTGCTGGCCCTCTACGGGGTGGGGATGACCTGCGGCACCCTGGCCGGGGGCCGGGCGGCCGACCGCGCGCTGATGCCCACCATGTACCTGGCCATGGGCGCGATGACGCTGGCGCTGCTCCTGCTGCACCTGCTGGCGGCCTCGCCGGTGGGTGCGGTGGCCATGGTGTTCCTGCTCGGGTTCACCAGCAGCGCCCTGGTGCCCTCGCTGCAGACGCGGCTGATGGACAAGGCCCAGGACGCCCCCTCCCTGGCGGCCGCCCTCAACCACTCCGCGCTCAACTTCGCCAACGCCAGCGGCGCGTGGCTGGGCGGCCTGGTGATCGCGGCCGGCCACGGGTTCGCCGCGCCCAGCCTGCTGGGCGCGGGCCTGGGCGTGGTGGGTCTGGCCCTGGTGACGGCCTCGGGGCTGGGCGACCGCCGGGCGGCCCGGCGCGCCGTGCTCACCCGGCCGCTGCCGCGGGGAACCGCCGGTGCGAGGGCGAAGAGGGCCGAAACAAGGGCCAATCAGGGGCGGTGGCCCCCTCGCAGGCATGGAAAAGACGCCCCGAAAGCGGCATTGGCCCGGTCGCGCGCGGGGGCGGGGCGCCTGTGCTCTACCCCGCGCCCACGGCGCGCAAACACCCCGCCCGACGGCTGGGGAGCGGGGGCGCGGGGTGAGGACGCAACTCCGGCGGCACGCCCGGCCCCGGCGGGGACGCGGGGCGTGCGGTGCGGGCTCAGCCGCCGGCCAGGGCCAGGCGCGCGGTGAACTCGCGCTCGCCGATGATCTCGATGGCCTGGCCGCGGGCGCGGTAGTCCTCGGCGCGGCGCTGCTTGGCGGTGGGGGCGCCGGCGGTGGAGTCAGCCACCACCAGCACGTCGGTGGCGCGGGTGACGTTCTTGGCCGGATGCCCGCCGGCCTCGGCGATGCGCCGCCAGGCGTCGGGCTTGGGGATCCCGTCGAGGTCGCCGCTGATGCACACGGTGCGGCCGTAGAAGGGGCCGGAGGGGTCGGCGCCGGGGTCGGCCTCGGGCAGCTCGGCGCGCGACGCCTCCTGCCAGGCGGCGAACCGGTCGCCGGCGCGGCTCCCGCCGGAGGGCGCGGCGGGGCGCGGGTCGCGCCCTCCGGCCAGCCGCTGCAGCGGCCAGTTCAGCGCCGCGGCCAGCGCCCCCAGCGAGGCGGCGGCGGTGGCCTCCATGGCGGCCAGCACGATGCGGGCGGCGGCCTCGGCGTCGGCGTCGGCGCGGTGGTGGCGCCCGGCCATGTCCCAGCCGATGCGCCCGCACACCGTCGGCAGCCGGTGGTCGGGCAGCTCAGCCCAGGCGCGGCGGGCCAGTGCCAGCGTGCAGGCGTAGGAGAGGGCGGGGCGGGCCAGCCCGGTGTGGGCGCAGGCCGCCCGCAGCACGCCCACGTCGAACGCGGCGTTGTGGGCCACCAGCGGGTCGTCGCCGGCCAGGGCCGTGATGCGCTCCAGCACCTCGGGCCACTGCGGGGCGCGGGCGACGTCGGCGGCCCTGATGCCGTGGACGGCGGTGTGGCGGGGCGAGAAGAACCGCACCGGCTCGGGCGGGCGCACCAGGGTGGAGTAGCGCTCCACCACGGCGCCGTCGACCACCCGCACCAGCCCCACGGCGCACACGCTGCCGCGGTCGGGGTTGGCCGTCTCGAAGTCCACGGCGGTCCAGGCCCGGCTCATTGGGATGCGCCCCTCTCCTGCCGCGCGGCCCCCGCTGCCCGGCGCCGCCGCAGCAGGCAGACTACCGCCGCCGGCCCACCCGGTGGGCCCGAACCGGCCACGCCGCCGCGCATCCGCCGCGCCGCACACCCTAGGCTGGCGGGCGTGAGCGAGGTGCTGCGGGAGCTGGACGGCGAGGCCCACACCCTGGCGCGCGTGCTGTGGGACTTCCACACCCGCCCGGCGCGCCAACCCGAGCCGGGCGCCGGCCACGACCTGATCCTGGTGCTGGGCAGCCACGACGTGCGCGTGGCCGCCCACGCCGCGCGGCTGTGGCAGCGGGGGACGGCCCCGCTGGTGGTGATCTCCGGCGACCGGGGCCGGCGCACCGGCGGCGACGGGCGCACCCCGCGCTGGGAGCGCCCCGAGGCCCACGTCTTCGCCGACGCCGCCCGCGCCGCCGCGCCCATCCCCGACTCCGCGCTGCTGCTGGAGACCGGCGCCACCAACACCGGGGAGAACTTCACCCGCAGCCGCGCCCTGGTGGAGGCCGCCCAGATCCCGGTGCGCGCCGCCGTGGTGACGGCCAAGCCCTACATGGCCCAGCGGGCGCTGGCCACCGCCGCCGTGCACTGGCCCTCACCGCGCTGGACCTTCGCCTGCTTTCCCGGCGGCTACACCGGCTACTGCGCCGACCCCGGCCACACCGCCGAGGAGTTGGCGCACTTCCTGGTGGGCGACCTGCAGCGCCTGGCCGTCTACGCCCGCCGCGGCTGGAGCGCGCCCGTGGAGGTGCCCGAGGAGGCGTGGCGGGCCGCCGAGCGCCTGGCCGCGCTCGGGTTCACCCACCACCTCGTCCCCGGCGAACCCCTGCGCCCGGCCTGACCGCCCGCGCCCGGCGGCCGCCCAGGCGCGGTTTCCGGTGCGGCGCGGACGGGCACAGCCCCTGTCGTGGAACCCGACCCCCCGCGCGCCGCCCGGCGCGACGAGGGCGCCGCCGCGCGGCAGGCCCTCCGCTCGGCCATGTACGGCGCCAACGATTTGTCCTCGCTGACCCTGTTCTCCGGCGGCTTCATCAACTTCGGCTACTGGGCCGACCCGCCCGGCGGGCCCCACTCCACGCCCACAACGGCCGAGCGCACCGCCAGCCAGCAGGAGATGTACCGCCAGGTCGCCCGCCGCGCGCACCTGGGACCGGGCCGGCGCGCGGCCGAGGTGGGCTGCGGGCTGGGGGTGGGCGCCGCGCTGGTGGCCGAGGAGTTCGCCCCGGCCGCGCTGGTGGCCCTGGACCTCTCCCCCGAGCAGCTGGACCGGGCGCGCCGGCGGGTGCCCCACGCCCGCCCGGGCGCGGCGGCGCCGCTGCGCTTCGCGCGGGCCGACGCCGCCCGCCTGCCCCTGGCCGACTCCGCCCTGGACGCCGTGTACTCGGTGGAGGCCGCCCAGCACTTCGAGGACCTGCCGGCGTTCGCCGCCGAAGCCCACCGCGTGCTGCGCCCCGGGGGCCGCCTGGCGGTGGCGGTCTTCTTCCTCACCGCCGAGTCGGCCCGGGCGCGGGCCACCGCCCTGCTGGAGACCTTCGGCAACGGCGTGGACGTGGTGGTGGCCGTCGACGACTTCACCGCCGTGCTGCGCGGCGCCGGGTTCGCCGACGCCGCCGCGGAGTCGGTGGGCCCCCGCGTGTGGCGCCGCTTCGACGCCTGGATCGCCCAGACCGAGTACCGCGACGTGTGGAGCCGCAACTGGCTGCGCGCCTACGAGGAGGGCCTGGTCGACTACTACATCGCCACCGCCACCCGCTGAGGCCGCAGCACCGGCGCGCTCAGGACTCGGCGGCGGAGGCCCCGGCGGCGGCCTGCTGCTCGGCGAGCTTGGCGGCGTTGGCCTCGCGCCGGGCGAACACCTCCTCGCGCATCTCCTCCATCTGCTTGAGGACCTTGCGGCGCGGGCGCTTGCCGAGGCGGTCGATGTAGAGGCGGCCCAGGGTGTGGTCGGTCTCGTGCTGCAGGCAGCGCGCGAAGTAGCCGGTGCCCTCGACCTCCACGGGGTTGCCGTCGCGGTCGAACCCGCGCACCGCGGCGTACTCGGCGCGGGGGACCTCGGCGTGGGGTCCGGGCACCGACAGGCAGCCCTCGTTGTCGACCACCAGGGGGCTGTCCTCGGGGTCGCGCTCGGCCAGCACGGGGTTGCACACGTGGCCCACGTGGCGCACGCCGTCGTCGTCGTGGCAGTCGTAGACGAACAGCCGCAGGTCCACACCGACCTGGTTGGCGGCCAGCCCCACGCCCTCGGCGACGTACATCGTGGCGAACATGTCGTCCACGAGCGCGGCGAGTTCGGGGGTGCCGAACTGCTCGGGGGCGACGTCGCGGTTGCGCCGGTGCAGCACATCCTCGCCCACGACCGTGATGGCGCGCGACCGCCCGCGCATGGCCTCGGGCGCCATCTCGGGGAAGGACTCGACGGGCTCGCCCTGGACGCGCACGCGCTGGTCGGCGGGCTCCTGGGGGATGGAGGGCTCAGGCATGGTGGTGTGAATCTCGCTCTTGGGGCCGGCTGCGGTGTGCTCTGCGCCACCCCGGCTGCCCGGGGCGGCCTTCGCAAAATAGCACAAAGTCGCAGGTCAAACCGATTCCGTAAGACCGCCCCGCGGCGGGCCGGCTGGCGCGGGCCATGACGTCGGCGGCGCCGACGGTCATCGGATCCCGCTGTCGGGATACCGCGCGTCGTAAGCCCGGCGGGCGTGGGCGATGGCGTCTCGGTGCTCGAGCGACCACTCGGCCATTGCCCTGACGAGGTGGGGCAGGCTCGCGCCGGTCTCGGTGAGTCGGTAGTCGACCTGGGCGGGCACAGTGGGGTAGACGGTCCGCAGCACCAGCCCGTCGGGTTCCAGCCGGCGCACGGTCAGCGTCAGCAGCGGCGGGGTCGTCGAAGTCCAGGCGGCGCTGCCCTGCGGCGGGTGTTCGGCTGCCGCCGAGGGCGGGCACCACTCGTGATCGTCGAGCTCGCGAACGGCGCGCGGCGCTTCCGGCAGCTCCAGCGCGGCGCGAATTGGCCGCGGCCGCGGCCATCGTCGCCGGCGACCCGACCGCGCACGCCGCCACGACCTACGACCTGGTCGGCGACCCGGTCACCGCCGGTGACGTCGCCGAGCGCCTCGCCGTCGCCCACCGGGCGATCGGGCTCGGCGACTACCGCGCCCGGCTCCTCGCCGACGGCGCGCTGCCGCCGTTCCAGCCGCCGATGCTCGCCTCGATCGCCACCAGCGTGCGCCACGGGTTCCTCCGCAACTCCAGCCCCGATCTCGCGGAACTGCTCGACCGGCCGCTCACCGACGCGCTGGCGGTTGCGGCGGGCACCGCGGCCGCGATGCGCCCCGGCGCACGCTGACGCCAACGGTCCACCGCAACGCGCCGCCGTCTCTGGAAGGTCCTCGGCGGCGGGTCGGACGCCGCCCTCCCCCTCCCCCGCGCACGTGGCCGCTGAGACGCGCGTTACCCCATCGGCTGTGGCCTCATCGTGGGGTTAGCGGAACCAGCCGTTGCCCTGGGTCAGGCAGCGCACCAGGTAGTCGCGCAGGGAGACCGCGACCAGGCGGCGGCGGTCGGTCTCGTGGTCCCACACCACGATCCCGGGGCCGTAGTCGGTGTGGACGTAGGCGAACTGCGGGCCCATGTCGGAGTCGCCGAAGAAGATCATCTCGTCGAAGGGGGCGTACAGCTCCAGGTAGTCGGGCTCGCCGCGTATGGCGAGGTTGTCCTCCACCAGCCGCTCGGCCGTCCACACCACCGCGTCGCCGTACTCGTTGTACACCCCGTCGCACTCGCGCAGCAGCGAGGCCAGCTCGAAGGGCAGGGGCAGGGCCAGCGCCTTCTCGATCTCGGCGACGGCGGCCTCCTCGGCCGGGTCGGCCAGTTCGGCCTCCGGGTACAGTTCACGGATCAGTTCACGCCACACACTGTGAATCATCACAGGTTGCGGCATTGCACGGGAAACCGGAGACCGCGAGTCTCGCGAATTCGGCGCGGATCGGCGCCGCGCGCAGCGCGCCCACGTCCGCCGGGGCGGGACCGATCGCCCGGCGCGGGCGGGAATAGCCGCCGGTCGGCGGGGTGTTGTGCGGGGTGCGGGCCGGTGCGGTAGAAAGTGTCCCCCGGGCTCCACACAATGCCTTCGCGGAATACCGCGTCCGCGGGCCGGGTCACCCGGCCGCGCGGACGGCCCACGGAGCCGCGTTGTGCCCTGCGCCGTGAGGCGACCGCCGCACCGGCCCGCACCGCCTCAGCCGCCGGCGCCCGCAGCCGTGCGGGCGGCCTCCTCCACCAGGCCAACCAGCCGGTGGGCCACCCCGCGCCAGTGGGCGCGGCGCCGCTCGCGCTCCCGCGGCGACTCCAGGCCCTCCTCGTGCAGCACCATGACCGTGCGCGCGCCCCGCCGCGCCACGGCGACCTGCTGGGTGGTGGTGCGCCCGTCGGGCCGGCGGCGGCGCACCCGGATCCGCTCGCCGCGCCCCAGGCCGCGCACCTCGCCGGTGGAGCCGTCGGCGGCGGAGAAGACCGCGCCGACCTCCAGGTCCACCCGGGCGCCCTCGCCCAGCCAGCACTCCTGCCCCCGCGCACCCGCCAGCACGCCCAGCACGGCTTCGGGCGGCGCGTCCAGGGTGGTGGACACGCCGATCTGGTACCCCGCGTCGCGCGTCCTGCCCACAGGCGCCATGGTGCTTCCCCCTCCTTGCGGCCGCGGCGCGCAGCACCTCTACCGCCTTAACCGGTTACCGACACCGACTATAGTGGTTACATGGCCGCGGGCATACTCCTCACCTCCCCCCAAGGGCAGCGCCACCGCTTCGACGCCGGCACGCTGTTCCTGGAGATCCTGCTCACCGGGGGCCCGGGCCCCTACGAGCGCTACGAGATCCTGCACAGCCCCGCCGACCTCGCCGCCTGGCTGCCCCGCAGCCGCCTGGGCGCCCCGGTGCGCCTGGCACCGGCCCACCTGCGCATCAGCCCCATGGAGCTGCGCGAGGTCAAGCGGCTGCGCGACACCCTGCACCCGCTGGCGCGCGACCTGGCCGCGGGCCGCCCGGCGCGCCCCGAACACCTGCGCGCCCTCAACGACGCCGCCGGGGCCGCCCCCCGCCCCCGCATCGACCCGGCCACCCGCGCCCGCGCCTGGGAGCTGCCCATCAGCGGCACCCAGGCGCTGGGCGCGCTGGCGCGCGACGCCATCGACGTGGTGGCCTCCCCGCGGGCCGGCCGCGTGCGCGAGTGCGCCGCGGCCGACTGCCTCCTGCTGTTCCTGGACACCTCGCGCCCGGGCAACCGGCGGTGGTGCTCGATGGAGCGCTGCGGCAACCGGCACAAGGTCGCCGCCCACCGCGGCCGCGCCCGCGGCGCCACCCGCCCGAGCGGCCCCTAGACGACCTGCTCGGTGGGCAGGAGGGTGATCTCGGTCAGGTTGACGTGCCGGGGCACCGCGCACAGGAAGGCCACCGTCTCGGCGACGTCCTCGGGCCTCAGCACGTCGATCCGGGAGAGGAGGTCGGCCATCAGCCCGCTCGCCGCCGGGTCGGTGACGTGGTCGGGCAGCTCGGTGTCGACCATGCCCGGCTCCACCACCGCCACCCGGACCGTCTTGCGGCCCAGTTCGGTGCGCAGCAGCCGGGCGAGCTGGGTGACGTAGGCCTTGGTCGCCGAGTAGACCTGGAACCCCTCCAGGATCCGCACGGCGGCGATCGAGGACGTCAGGACCAGGTCGGCGCTGCGGCCCTCGGCCGCGGCCGCCTCCAGGGACGGCACGAACGCCTGCACGGTGTTCATGACGCCCTTGACGTTGAGGTCGATCTGGGCGTCCCAGTCGGCCGTCGCCAGGTCGGTGATGGGCGAGATGAGCTGCACACCGGCGTTGGCGAAGACCAGGTCGGGCCGGCCCAGCTCCTCGGCGGTCCGCTCGGCGGCCGCCTGGACGGCGGCGCGGTCGGTGACGTCGGTCGGCAGCGCCAGGGCGGTGCCCCCGCCGGCGCGGACCCGGTCCTCGACCTGGTCGAGCCGGTCGCCGCGGCGGGCCAGCAGCGCCACCTTCGCGCCCAGCTCGGCCAAGCGCAGGGCGGTCGCCTCGCCGATACCGCTGGAGGCGCCGGTCACCACGGCCACGCGTCCGGCGAGCGGGCTCGCGGAGACGATACGTGCGTCGGACTGGTTGCTCTGCGTTGTGTTCATGTCCACCAGCGTGGGGCCGCCCCGTGCGAACCGGGGGATAGCGCCGCGGCCCCCCGCGCGCCGGGGCCCTCGGTAAAATCGGCGCATGCCGCGCACCGAGTTGGGCGGATTCCTCATGACCCGCCGCGCCAAGGTGGCCCCCGCGGACGTGGGGATGCCCGCCGCGGGCGAGCGCCGTGTCCCCGGCCTGCGCCGCGACGAGGTCGCCGCGCTCGCCGGGGTGAGCACCGACTACTACCGCCGGCTGGAGCAGGGCAAGGAGACCCGCCCCTCCGCGGCGGTCCTGGCCGCCCTGTGCCAAGCGCTGCGGCTCACCCAGGCCGAGGAGCGCCACCTGTACTCGCTGGCCGGCGCGGCCCACCGCCTGGGCGAGGAGGCCACCGTCCAGCCGGTGCCCGCCCCGCTGCTGGACCTGATGAACTCCTGGATTGACTCCGGCGCGATCGTGCTGGACCCGGTGCTCGACGTCGTGGCGATGAACGCCCGCGCCCAGGAGCTGTTCTCCGGCTTCGCCGAGACCGCCAACCTGCTGGAAATGGTCCTGCTGGACCCCCAGGGCCGCCCATTCTTCGTCGAGTGGCGGGCCTCGGCCGAGGCCACCGTGGCCAACCTGCGCGCCAGCGCCGACTTCGCCGCCACCCCCGCCCGGCTCGCCGAGCTGCTCGACCGGCTCAACGCCGAGAGCCCGGAGTTCCCCGGCCTGTGGGCGCGCCACGACGTCGCGCCCAAGACCCACGAGACCAAGGTGCTGCGCCACCCCGCCCGGGGCCTGCTGCGCGTGGACTTCCACGCCTTCAACGTCGCCAGCGTGCCCGGCTACCAGCTCCTGGTCTACCGGGAGCAGGGCCCCGCCCCCCACGCGAACGGCTGACCCCCACCGCCCGCCGCATCGGCCGCACGCCCTGCGCGATCACCCGGCGCACCCGCATTCACCCCGTTGCGCACACTGCGTCACGGAACCGCCCGAACCCGGGGGTACGTGCCCCCCGCGCCGGAGCGCGGCTCAATGGCCTCGGGAACGCCCCGCCCACAGCCCGAGGAGAACGCCATGCCCGTATCCGCCCCGGCGCGCCTGCTCGCCCTGGCCGCCGCCCTGGCCCTGTCCCACACCGCCGCGGCCCCCGCCCACGCCGCCGCCCAACCCGACTACCCCGGCCACACCGACAGCCGCTACCTGGAGCTGGACGGCTCCGAGGCCGACCTGCGCACCGCCCGCGACGCCGGCTGCGCCGACGCCCGCCAAAACCGCGACGGACTGCGCATCCTGTTCCTAGGCACCCAGGAGGACGGCGACCTGCTGCGCCCCCCGGGCACCACCGCCTCCACCGGCGCCGCCCGCACCTCCACCGACCGCGTGCCCCAGGTCGCCGCCGCCTACGCCGACTCCTTCGCCCAGTGCCGCACCGGCGACACCACCGCCCTGCTGGCGCTGGGCGTCAACAACAAGGACGACGGCGGCGTCTCCGGCGCCGCCGCCGGCACCGCCTGGGCCCGCGTGGTCGAGGCCGCCGCCCAGCGCGCCGACAACAAGGCGGTCACCGTCACCGGCGCCGTAGACGCCGAACCCTCCTGGTCCACCCCCTCCTGGGCGCGGTCCTGGGTGGGCTCCTACACCCGCGCCACCCAGCGCACGCTCTACGCCGCCAACTCCGCCGACGGCTGCCCGACCTCGGCCACCGGCACCACCGCCTGCAACAACGGCTGGGACCTGGCCGACGTCCACTACACCGCCGGCGGGGCGGCGCCCACCGTCCTGGCCATCCCCCAGATCTACCGCACCGACGGCATCCAGGCCCGCCAGTGGGCCGCCGTCAGCCACTGGGGACACGTCCACGCCGACGGCCCGCTGCGCTTCGCCGGGGCGCTGGCCCAGCACACCGCCTGCTCCCAGCGCGGCGGCTGCGAACGCACCGACAACACCCCCAAGGCCGCCTGGACCCAGCTGCGCGACGCGCTCAACGCCAACGCCGACACCCGCGTCAAGGAACTGCCCTACGCCAGCGACATGAGCTGGGCCTAACGGCCCGCCGCCCCAACCGGGGCCCCGCGTGTGCCGGCCGCGCCCAGCGCGGCCGGCACACGCGCGCCCGCACCCTGCCCCCCGCCTTCGGCGCCTGCGCCCGGCGGCGCGTGCCCGCCACCACACCGCTCCACCCTCCACAAGGGACCTGGCACCACTGCGCGCACCCCGCGCCACCCCGCACAATGGAGCAGGGGCACCGCGCCCCGCCCCGACCCTCCGCCCGAAGGACCGCCATGGCACGCACCGACCACCGCCCCGCGAACAGATTCGTCCTGTTCGTGTGGTCGCTGCTGCTGGTGGCCCACGCCGCCGCCAGCGCCGTGCTCACCGTCCTGAGCCTGGCGGCCGCCAGCCTGTCGGCCATCTGGGTGGGCCTGCCGCTGCTGCTGGCGCTGACCCGCCTGCTGCGCGGCCACGCCCAGACCCACCGCCGCCTGCTGGGCCACCTCCTGGCCGACGGCCCCGTCCCCGACCCCGGCTACCGCCCCCTGCCCGACACCCGCCTGCGCACCCAGATGAGCGTGGTCCTGGCCGACCCCACCGCCCGCCGCGACTACATCTGGCTGGCCGCCAACGCCACCCTGGGCCTGACCCTGGCGGCCCTGCCCCTGACCCTGCTCGCCCACGCCGTGCAGGCGGTGCTCTACGTCTGGCTGTGGCGGTGGGAGGACTCCTGGTACGCGCTGCACCCGGTGGCCGGCCAGTCCGACGCCTACACCGCCCTGGTCACCGCCACCGCCCTGTTCGCCCTGTTCTGGCTGCTGACCCCGCCCGCCATGCACGCCTACGCCCTGCTCAACCGCCGCCTGCTGGCGCCCAACGAGAACGCGCGGCTGGCCGCCCGGGTGGAGCACCTGGCCACCTCCCGCGCCGAGACCATCGACGCCCAGGCCTCGGAGGTCCGCCGCATCGAGCGCGACCTGCACGACGGCGCCCAGGCGCGGCTGGTGGCGCTGGGCATGAGCCTGGGCATGGCCGAGGAGATGCTTGCCGCCGACCCCGACCTCGCCCGCCGCATGCTCACCGAGGCCCGCGAGACCACCCGCCAGGCCCTCACCGAACTGCGCGACCTCGTACGCGGCATCCACCCCCCGGTGCTGGTGGAGCGCGGCCTGGAGGGCGCGGTGCGGGCGCTGGCCATCACCCAGCACCTGCCCATCACCGTCGACATCGACCTGCCCGGGCGCCCGGCCGACCCCGTGGAGTCGGCCGCCTACTTCGCGGTGGCCGAACTCCTCACCAACGCCGCCAAGCACGCCAACGCCGACCGCGCCTGGGTGCGCATCAACCACGGGCGCGGGCGCATGGTGGTCATCGTGGGCGACGACGGCGTGGGCGGCCTCGACCCCGACGCCGGCACCGGCCTCCAGGGCATCCGCCGCCGCCTCAGCGCCTTCGACGGCACCATGTCGTGCGTGAGCCCCCAGGGCGGGCCTACCATCGTCACCATGGAGCTGCCCTGCGCGCTGCGTGCGGCGCCGCAGGCCCCGCCCGCCGGCTGACCCCGCCTGCGCGGGGGCGCTCCGCCGCCGTCCCCTCACCCCTTCCGCCCGGGCGCCGCGCGCGCCGGGCCGCACCACCGCGGGAGCCGCTGTGCGCGTCGTGATCGCCGAAGACCTCGCCCTGCTGCGCGACGGGCTCATCCGCCTGCTCCAGGCCCACGGGTTCGAGGTGGTGGCCGCCGTCGACAACGGCCCCGACCTGCTGGCCGCCCTGACCGGGCAGCGCCCCGACGTCGCCGTGGTCGACGTCCGCCTGCCGCCCACCTTCACCGACGAGGGCCTGCAGGCGGCCATCCGCGCCCGCCGCACCGTGCCGGGCCTGCCCATCCTGGTGCTGTCCCAGCACGTGGAGCAGCTCTACGCCCGCGAACTGCTCTCCGACGACACCGGCGGGGTGGGCTACCTGCTCAAGGACCGCGTCTTCGACATCGGCCAGTTCATCGACGCGGTGCGCCGCGTGGCCGCCGGGGGCACCGCCATGGACCCCGCCGTGATCTCCCAGCTGCTGGCCAAGCACGGCGACGCCGGGCCGCTGGCCCAGCTCACCCCCCGCGAGCGCGAGGTCCTGGCCGAGATGGCCGAGGGCCGCTCCAACTCCGCGATCGCCGGGCGGCTGTTCATCACCGACAAGGCGGTGTCCAAGCACATCAACTCCATCTTCACCAAGCTGGACCTGCCGCCCTCCAACGACGACAGCCGCCGGGTGCTGGCGGTGCTGGCCTACCTCAACCAGTGACCCGGGCCCCACATCGTCAGGTCGGGGGAACCGGGCGGCGCCCGCGCGCGTCCCAGTCCCCGTGCCGGTCTCGATCCTCCTGCTGGACGCCGTGCTGCTGGTGCTGTGCGCGGCGTTCGTCCTGACCCCCCGCAGCCGGCTGGGCCGCTACGTCTCCGCCCGCTTCGAGGACCCCGACACCCACCCCACCCCCGCCGGCTGCTGCCTGTACCGGGTCGTCTTCGCGGTGCTGGCGGTGCTGATCGTCTACTCCAGCGTCCGACTGGCCCTGGCCGCCGCCTGAGCGCCCCCGGCCGCCCGCGCCCCTCAGCCGCACCAGCAGGCGAAGGCGCAGGCGGTGCAGTTGCCGCAGGACGCGCAGCGCGGGGCGCGGCGGTGCTCGGGGCGCAGGAACAGGCCCGGCTCGTCGTGGCGGCGCCGCTCGCGCACCAGCACCGCACCGCCCGCCCCCACGGCGGCGGCCCCGGCCGCACCGGCCCCCAGCGCCAGGCCCGCGCCGTCGGTGAGGGCGGCGGCGTGCTCGCGGGCGACCTCCTCATACCCGCGGGGCTCGGCGCCCTCGTGGCAGAGGTGCTCGCGGGTCATGGGCTCCCCGCCGCACTCCACCGGCCCCCACCCCTCCACCAGGCCGCCCACCAGCGCGAACACGGCCAGCACCAGCAGCCCTGATCCGGCCACCACGCCCATCAGCGCCGCCGCCAGCACGGGCGTGTGCGCCCGCCCGGGCGGCCGGGCCCCGCCAGCGCCCATGGCGCCCTCCTCGTCGAATGCGGCGGACCCCGCGCGGCGGGGCCCCCACCCGATGATGCCGTGCGGGCGCCCCGCCGCGCACCGCCCCCAGCCCGGGCGCCTCAGCGGCCAGGCTGGGGGCTGCGGTAAAGGCCCTCGATCTCCTCGGCGAAGGCCCGCAGGACCGCGTCGCGGCGCAGCCGCCCATCAGGCAGCACCAGCCCCCCGGTGGGGCTGAACTCCTCGGCCAGCACGTGGAAGGCCCGCACCGCCCACGCCGGCTCCACCGCGCCGTTGGCCTCCACCACCGCGCCGCGCACCTCGGCCGCCAGCTCGGCGTCCATCACCAGCTCCTCGCGCGTCCACGCCAGCGGCCGGTTGTTGACCAGCCGCCAGTACTCCAGCTGGTCGCCCGAAAGGGTGAGCAGCGCCGCGGGGTAGGGGCGGCCGCGCGCGATCACCATGGCCTGGGCGATCAGGGGGTGGGCGCACACCCGCCGCTCCCAGACCCGGGCCGGCTCGGGCACCTGCTCGGGGGCCGGCGCCGCCGGCGGGGGCCCGGCCGGGGCGGTGCGGCGGGCCTGGCGGGGCGCGGCGGGCAGCGGCGCGGCCTGGGGGCGCAGCCGCCGCCCCGGCACCAGCCGCCCGGCCTCGTCCAGACCGGCCACCGCCCCGGTGGCCACCCAGTCCTCCCAGCGGGCGGCGCGCCCGGCGGCCTCGTCGCCCCAGTAGCCGGAGAACACCCCGGGGCCGCGCACATAGACCTCGCCGTCACCGGCCAGGCGCACCTCCACGCCCTCCAGGGGCGGCCCGGCCGTGGCGCCGCGGCGGCGGCCCGGCACGCCCGCGGCCACCACCCCGCCGGACTCGTCGGTGCCCCACGCCTGCACCAGCTCCACCCCGGCGCCGTTGAAGAAGTGGTCCAGCCACGGCTCGGCGGTACCGGCCGCGCACACCACCAGCACCGCGCGCCCGCCCAGGGCCTCGCGCATGCGCGAGTACATCCACTCATACATCGCCCGCGACACCCGCCGCCAGGGCCCCTTGCGGGGCGCCTGGTCGAACTGCACCGCCAGGTCGGTGGCGGTGGTGAAGGCGTTGAGGTTGTCCCAGCTGGTCTCATGGGCGATGGCCCGCTCGCGGGCGTACAGCCGCGACAGCAGCCGGCCCCGGCACACCACCACGTGGGGGGAGGCGGCGCGCAGCAGGGCGTCCTCGTTCGCGCCGCGCTCCACCGGGCACACGCGCGCCCGCGCCAAGGCGCAGGCCACCAGCGCCACCAGCCCGGCCGCGCCGCTGAGGGGCAGCTCCACCAGGACGGTGGGCACCGCGCCGTCCTCCACCCGGCTCCGGGCGGGGGCCAGGCGCTCCAGCGCGGCCTGGGCGCCGGCCAGCAGCGCGCCGTGGGTGAGCACCGCGCCGCGCACCTGCCCGGTGGTGGTGGGGGGGTAGACGATGGCGGCGGGGTCGCCGTGGTCCTGCTCCTCGCGGCGGAACCGCACGGCGGTGGAGTCCATGTAGGCGCCGGGGCGGGCCAGGGCCGCCAGGCCCTCCTCGTCCAGGCGCCACACCCGCGCCAGGTCGGTCAGCTCCCGCCCGGCGCGGGCCACCGCCTGGGCGTGGCGGCCGTCGCCCAGCACCACCGCGGCCGGGCGGCAGTCGCGCAGGACCTCGGCCAGCCGCGCGGCCGAGGCGGCGGGCTCCACCACCACCGCCACGGCGCGGGCCACCCACACCGCCTGCACCAGCACCGCCGCCGCGTACCCGGTGACCCCGGCGATCACGACGCGGTCGCCGGCGGCCACACCGACCCCGATCAGGCCCTTGGCCACCGCGGCGACCTCGGCGACGAACTCCCGGGCGCCCACGGCCTGCGGCTCGCCCTGGGGCCCGGGGCGCAGGTAGACCTCCTGGCGGGGGGCCTGGTCGCCGTGGTGGTAGGCCAGATCGCCCAATCCCCGCAACCGCTGTGGGGCCGCGCCGCGCGGCGACTTCGCCATGCCCTTGACCACTCCTCCACCGCCCACCGGGCGCGCCGGGGCGCGCGCCACAGCGCCCTACTGTGCACGCAATCCTCACCCGCAGGCAACCCTGCGGCAGCCCGCGCGCGAACGGCGGCGCGGCAGGTCAGGCGGGCCGCTCACCCGCTGAGAGGGTCATCGGACCTTCGCGGCCGCGCGGCGCGACCAGCGGGCGGTCACGGCGAAGGCCAGGGCCGCGGCCACCCCCACACCGCCCATCACCACGGCCATGCTGGCCAGGCTCGGCTCGCCGGTGGCGGTCAGCCCGGCCAGGGAGGACACGCCCCCGCCCAGCGCGAACTGCAGCGACCCCATCAGCGCCGAGGCGGTCCCGGCCACCGACGCCGGCTGGCTGGAGATCGCCAGCGTGGTGGCGTTGGGGAACACGAACCCGACGCTGAACATCATCACGAAGAACACCGCGGTCAGCGCCACCAGCGCCCCGGCCCCGGCCGGGCCCCCCACCGCCAGCGCCCCCAGCACCGCCACCGACACCAGCGCGCCGGCCAGGCCCGCCGCCAGCCGGCGCGAGGTCTCCACCCGGCCGATCAGCAGCGCGTTGACCTGGGTGCCCGCCATCAGCCCCAGCGTGTTGACGGCGAAGATCAGCGCGAACTGCTGCCCGCTGGCGCCGAACTCGCTTTGGGACACAAACGAGAAGGACGAAATATACGTAAACATCATGCCGAAGCTCAGGCCCAGCGTCAGGGCGGGCCCGGCGAAGGCGGCGTCGCGCACCAGGCGCCCGGCCGTGGCGCCCAGCCGCGCCAGGTTCAGCTCGGCGCGGCGCTCGCGCGGCAGGCTCTCGGGCAGCCCGAACACCACCACGACCAGGCTGGCCAGCGCGGCCGCGCCCAGCACCACGAAACTCAGCTGCCAGGGGCCCAGCCGCAGCAGCTGGGCGCCCAGCACCGGGCCCAGCAGCGGCGCAAGGCCCGTGACCAGCATCAGGCGCGAGAAGAACCGGGCGGCGTCGTCGCCCTCGAACAGGTCGCGCACCACCGCGCGGGCGATGACCGCCCCGGCCGCCCCCGCGACGCCCTGCACGAACCGCAGCCCGATCAGCAGCGGCGCGGAGTCCACCAGCGCGCACAGAAACGAGGTCAGCGTGAACACCGCCAGGCCCGCCAGCAGGGGCCCGCGCCGGCCCAGCGCGTCGCTGAGGGGGCCGATCAGCAGCTGGCCCAGGGCCAGGCCCAGCATGATCGCGGTGAGGGTGAGCTGGATCTGGGCCTGGGGGGCGCCCAGGTCGGCGGCGATCTGGGGGAAGGCGGGCAGGTAGAGGTCGGTGGCCAGCGGCCCGGTGGCGGTGAGCGCCCCCAGCACCAGCACCAGCAGGGCCGCCGCGCGGCGCGCGGGCGGGGCGGGCGGCCGGGGCGGCGCGGACTCCTGTGTTGGGGCGCTGGTGGTCACGCGAACAACTCCTCCCTCGTGGGCACATCCACTGGCAACGGGCGCCCGCGGGGGGCGGCGCCCGCAGGCTGCAACGCCCCCGCCCGCCCGCGCCATCCAATTCCACGCCCCCATCGGCGCCCGCGCGGGGTGAGCTTGGCCACCACACCGTCGCGCAGAGCCATCACCGCAGGCCCCCGCCTTGCTTAGTTAGCGAAGCTAAACATATGGTGGGTTCGGTGCCCCGCCCCCGCACCACCCGCACCACACGCCCCACCCGCAAGGACCACCGCCCCGCATGACCACCACCCACCCCAGCGCCCGCCCCGCACCCGCACCCAGCCCCTGGCGCCAACCGCTGCCGGTGTGGGCCACCGCCTTCGCCGCGGTGGTCGCGTTCATGGGCATCGGCCTGGTCGACCCCATCCTGCCCTCCATCGCCGACGGACTCGCCGCCACACCCGCCCAGGTCTCCCTGCTGTTCACCAGCTACTTCCTGGTCACCGCCCTGGCCATGCTCATCACCGGCGCCGTCTCCAGCCGCATCGGCGGCAAGGCCACCCTCCTGACCGGCCTGGCCCTGGTCGTCGTCTTCGCCGCCCTCTCCGGCACCTCCGAGACCGTCACCGCCCTGGTGGGCTTCCGCGCCGGCTGGGGACTGGGCAACGCCCTGTTCATCGCCACCGCCCTGGCCGTCATCGTCGGCGCCGCCAGCGGCGGCACGGCCGCCGCCATCGTCCTCTACGAGGCCGCCCTGGGCGTGGGCATCGCCTCCGGCCCCCTGGTCGGCGCGCTGCTGGGCGACTGGCACTGGCGCGCCCCCTTCTTCGGCACCGCCGCCCTCATGGCCGCCGGGTTCCTCCTCATCGCGCTCCTGCTGCGCGCCCCCGCCAAACCCGCCCGCCCCACCCGCCTGGGCGACCCCCTGCGCGCCCTGGCCCACGGCGGCCTGGCCACCACCGCCGCCACCGCGCTCTTCTACAACTTCGCGTTCTTCACCGTGCTGGCCTTCACCCCGTTCGTCCTGGGCATGGGCGCCTACGGCATCGGCGCGGTCTTCTTCGCCTGGGGCGTGTGCGTGGCCCTGTCCTCGGTGGTGGCCGCACCCCGCCTCCAGCGCCGCATCGGCACCGTCCCCCTGCTGCACACCGCCCTGGCCCTGCTCCTGCTGGCCCAGGCCGCCATCGCCGTGAGCGTCGCCGCCGACACCCCGCCCGCCCTCATCGCCGCCGTGATCGCCACCGGCGTGCCCATCGGCCTGTGCAACACCGCCTTCACCGAGGCCGCCATGGAGGTCTCCGACGCCCCCCGCCCCGTGGCCTCGGCCGGCTACAACTTCGTCCGCTGGATCGGCGGCGCCGCCGCGCCCTTCGTCGCCACCACCCTGGGCGCCGCCCTCACCCCCTGGGCCCCCTACCTGCTGGGCGCCGCCTGCTGCCTGGCGGCCGCCACCGTCCTGGCCGCCCGCCGCCGCCACCTCGGCGCCCTGGCCCGCGCCTGACCCTGCCCCGCGCTGAGCCGGCCCGACCCCAGCGGGCCCGCTCAGCGCACCAGCCGCTCCAGCAACCGCTCCAACTCCGCGGCCGGATCCGCGGTCAACCCCGTGTGGATGGGACCCGGCTGCACGATCGTGCTGCGCGGCGCCGTCAACCACCGAAACCGCCGCCCCGCGTCCTCGGCCCGCGCCGGACCCGCCTGCGCGCCCCCCGCGCACACCTTCTCCACCGCCTCCAGCGCCCGCCCCACGCCGCCCACGTCCACACCCGCGTCCAGCGCCCGCAGCCGCGGCTCGTCCACCACACACCGCGCACCCAAAAACCCCAGCGCCTGGCAGTACAGGATCACCCCCGCGTTGACCTGCTCCCCCCGCTCCAACCGCGGCACCACCCGCACCAGCGCGTACTCAAACACCGACCGCTCCCCCGAGGCCCCCCGGCTCATCGGACCACCTCCGGAACCCACGCCCGCTCCCGCGCCCGCGCCAGCAGATGCCCCACATAGGCCTCCCGCACCCGCGCCGGGGAGCCGAACCCCTCCTCACCCTCCAACCACACATCGGGCACCAGGCCCACGACCTCCTCCAGCAGCTCCGCGCTCACCCGCGGCCGCAACTCCGCCTCGGCCGCGGCCACATCCGGCGACAGCGACGCCATCACATGGTCGGCCGCGTCATAGGGCCGCGCCGCCGCCCGCGCCGCCCCCGCCCAGTTGTGGTGGAAGATCAGCGAGGCCCCGTGGTCGATCAGAAAAGGCCGCCCGTGCCACACCAGCATGTTGGGGTTGCGCCAGGTCCGGTCCACATTGCCGATGAACGCGTCGAACCACAGCACCCGCCCCGCCAGCTCGGCGTCCACCTCAAACACCAGCGGGTCAAACCCCAGCGCCCCCGCAGGAAGTCCACCCCCAGGTTCAGCCCGCCGCTGGCCTTGATCAGCTCCTGCACCTCCGGATCGGGCTCACCCCGCCCGATCACCGCGTCCACGCGCACCAGCGCCAGCACCGGCACCGGCAGGCCCAGGCGCCGCGCCAGCTCACCGGCGATCACCTCGGCCACCAGCGTCTTGCGGCCCTGCCCCGCACCCACGAACTTCACCACGTACATGCCGCAGTCCTCGGCCTCGACCAGCCCCGGAAGCGACCCGCCCTCGCGCAGCGGCAGCACATACCGCGTCGCCGCGATCTCCTCTAGCACGCCGATCAGCATAGGGCGCCGCCGTCCGATAACGTGCCCCCATGGCGCTCAGCGACGACACGGAGTTCCGCGACCACATCGCCCAGGCCCTGGCCGGGCTCCCCGGCGTCCAGGCGGTGGCACTGGGCGGCTCCCGCGCCGCCGGAACCCACACCCCCCACAGCGACTGGGACTTCGCCCTCTACTACCGCCACCGCTTCGACCCCGCCGACCTGCGGGCCCTGGGCTGGCCCGGCGAGGTCTTCGACATCGGCTCCTGGGGCGGCGGAGTGTTCAACGGCGGCGCCTGGCTGCAGGTCGAAGGCCGCCACGTCGACGTCCACTACCGCGACCTCCACGACGTCGACTACCGCATCGCCGAAGCCGCCAAAGGCCGCTTCGACATCGAGCACCTGGCCTTCCACCGCGCCGGCGTGCCCACCTACATCGTCGTGGCCGAACTGGCCGGCGCCGAGGTCCTGCACGGCCGCCTGCCCCGCCCCGACTACCCCGACGAACTCGCCCGCCAGGCACCCCAGCGCTGGTGGCAGGCCGCCCAACTCGAACTGGCCTACGCCCGCACCGCCCACGCCCAGCGCGGGCACCTGGCCCCCACCCTGGGCGCCCTGGCCACCGCCGCCGCCCAGGCCGCCCACGCGGTGATGGCCGCCCGCCGCCGCTGGGTCACCAACGAAAAACGGCTCCTGGAGGCCGCCGGGCTGCGCCACATCGACGAGGTCTGCGCCCACCTGGACTCCGAACCGCCCACCCTGATGGCCGCCGTGGACGCCGCCGCCGAACTCCTGGGCAAAGCCGTGGAGCGGGCCCGCGCATGAGGCGCCCCCGCCAGGCGCCCTCAGCCGGCGCCCGGCCCCGGCGCGTAGGCCGCGGCGATAGCGGCCACCCCCGCGGTGTCCCCGGCGGCGTCGGCCTCCTCCAGCCGCGCCGCATCGACCAGCGCCCGGCCCAACGCCGCGCGCGCCTCCTCCGCCGCCCCGTCGCCGGCGCCGCGGGCCGCCCGCACCTGGCGCAGGCACCGCCCGACCACGCGTCGATCCGGTCGCGCCCCGCGTAGTACGCGGCCGCGCCGGCGTGGTCGTCGGCGGGTTCGGCCTCCTCGGGGACCGTCCCCGCGGGTCCCTCGGCACCACTCAACGTCAGGCTCCAAAAAGGTCGGCGGCGGAGGCCAGCGGCGCGGCGCTAGCGCGCCGAACCCCGGCGGGACTCGGGCGGGCGCGGCGCCGAACGCCGCGGACTGGGCCCCAGCCCCGCCACCGACACCACCCGCCCGCGCACCGCCTGGCGCAAGCCCTGAGCCGGCCCCCGGCGGGCCGAGGCCGCCACCGCCGCGCGCGTCCCCGCGTCCATGAACACGGCCTCGCCCGCCTCCAGGCGCCGGTTGATCTCGCGCATCACCGAGGTGACGTAGTGCCGGTCGGCCACCGACATCCGCTCGCGCTGGCGCTCCGCATAGGCCACCGCCTCAGCGGGGAGGTCCTTGTGCGCGGCCAGCGTCGCCCCCGTACTGGAGCGAAACGGCAGCGCCCGCCCCGACGCCACCAGCTCGGCCCGCCACCACGCCCCGGCGAAGCGGTGGTCGCCGTTGGTGTAGGGCGTCGGCAGCGTCTTCAGCGGCCAGGCGCTGATGTGGAACGCGTGGACGTCGGGGATGCGCGGGGCGCGCCCCTGGGCGTCGGCATCGCCCAACTCCTGCTCGGCGGCCGCCGCCCAGGCCACCCGCTCGCGCGGCAGCACCGCGCTCCAGCGGCCCGAGTACTCGGGCAGGCCGGTGCGGTGGTCGGTCAGGCTGCCGCGGGCGGCCGCGATGGACTCCGCCGAGCCGTCGACCACCCGCACCACCTGGTGGCGCTGCTCGCGGGCCGCCCGCACGATCGCATCGGCACGCGCCGAGGCATCGGCGCGCGCCAACCGCCGCATCAGCACGTCCAGCGCCCTGAACCCCTCAGCCGACCAGCGCGCCTCCAGGTCGCGGGCGACCCCGTCGCCCACCGCGCCGCCCAGTTCGGCGGGACGCCCCTCGGCCACCGCGCGCACGTACTCGGCGGTCTCGGGCGTGGAGCGCCCCCGCGTGGCCTCGCGCACCTGCGCGGCGAAGACGGCGCGCTCGCGCTCGGACAGGGTGCCCTGCCTGGCGCCCTCCACCATGGCCGCGCCCCAGTCCCGCGCCAGCTCCATGGCCAGGGCGGGCTCACCCAGCGCCGCCCAGTAGCGGCTCCGCCGCACCAGCCGGTGCTCGTCGGCCACCACCACCGTGCCCCGCGCCCCCAACTCCTCCCGCAGCCGCCGCAAATGGGCGCGCGTCGGCGCCGGGAGGCTGCACCACCAGCGCGGCCACCGGAAGCTCATGGGGCCCCTGCGCGCGGGGGCGGTGGTAGACCTCCGCACCCAGCTCGCCCAGGCGCGTATAGGCGGAGTCGGCGGCGCTCTGCTCGGCCATCGGCCATCCTCACGTGCGCGACGGTGCGCGAAGAAGAACAACAAAAGGGGGCGGCGCGGCCCGGGACGCGGGCCGGCGCCGACCTTGAGAACGCGCGCCAGACTTGCACACCCGCCCCCAACCGGCGCCCAACCACCGCCGGCGCCCCGGTGAAACGACGGTGAACGCCCGGCGGCGCCCCGGCCCGTAAAACCGGTTGTCCGCCCTGACCTGCGGCCGATAGCCTGCCCGGCGTTATGGGAATCAACGCGATCTTCCTGCGCCGCTCCGCCGCCCGGTGGCCCGCGGCGCCCTCGCGCCGGCTCCGCCACCGGTCCGCAACCCCGGACCGGCCGCATCGACGCACCCGCGGCTAGGGTGCCCCCGGCATGACACCGCCGCCGCGCCCCCGCGCGCGGCAGGCGGGCACGGCGCCGCGCGCCTGAGCCCGCCCACGGCACCCGCCCCCGCACCCCGCCGCGCCTGACGCGCCCCGCGCGCGCCCGCACGCCAGGGCGCCCGCGTGCCTGCCTTCCCCCGGTCCGGGGCCCCGTCCCGTCCCTGCTCATCGGACGGGCGGCCCGGACCACCGCCGCACACCCGGCGCGCCCTGACGCGCGCCCCCGCTGCGTGCCGCCGTGCCGCCCGTCCTATCCGCCGCCCCACCGGGGCCGGCTGAACGGACCCGCCATGGCACGCACACCGCGCGACCGCGCACCCCGCACCACCTCCGCCGACCGCGGCCGGCGCACCGGCAACCGCCGCCGCTACTCCCAGAACTTCCTGACCGACCCCGCCGCGGCCCGCACCCTCGTGCGCGCCTCGGGCGTGGGCCCCGCCGACACCGTCGTGGAGGTCGGCGCCGGCGACGGCATGATCACCCGCCACCTCCTGCCCGCCTGCGCCCACCTCACCGCCTACGAGATCGACCCCCGCCTGGCCGACCGGCTGCACCGCCGCTTCGGCGCCCGCGCCCGCGTCGTCCGCGCCGACTTCCGCACCGCCCACCCGCCCTCAACGCCCTTCCACGTGGTGGGCAACATCCCCTACGCCATCACCGCCGACATCGTCGACTGGTGCCTGGCCGCCCCCGCCCTGCGCACCGCGACCCTCATCACCCAACTGGAGTACGCCCGCAAGCGCACCGGCGGGTTCGGCCGCTGGTCGCGCCTGACCGTGCTGCACTGGCCCCACTTCTCCTGGCGCATGGGCCCCCGCATCAGCCGCGACCGCTTCACCCCCGTTCCGCGCGTGGACTCGGCGGTGCTGCTGCTGCGGCGCCGCCCCCGCCCCCTGCTCCCGGCCCGCGCGCTGGGCGACTACCGCCGCCTGGTGGAGACCGGGTTCACCGGGGTGGGCGGCAGCCTGCGCGCCTCCCTGCGCACCGCCGCACCCGCCCGCCGCCTCGACGCCGCCCTGGCCGCGGCCGGGGTGCCCCGCGACGCCCTGGTCGCCGAGGTCTCCCCCGACCAGTGGATCACCCTGTTCACCCGCCTGCACCGCCTGCCACCGCCCCAGGCCGCCGACTGAGCCCCGGGGCCCGTGGCCCGAAGGGCCTCGCCGCCCGCCGGGCGGCCCGCCGCCCTCCTCGGGCAGCATCCGCGCGATCGCCGCCGGAGTCGGCCCCTCAGTCGAGGACGGCCCCGGCGGCGTCGGCGTTCTCCCCGGCCCCGGGGATCGCGGCGCCGTGCCCGCCACCCGCCCGGCTCCGCCGCCCGGCCCGACCGCCACCGCCCCAGGACGCGGGGCCGGCCCGAAAGCAACACCGCCCAGGCCGCCTCGACGAACCGGATCGCCACGCCCCGCGCAGGCCCCCGCCCCGGGATGTCGGCGGGCGCGGCCATACTGGTGGGCGGCGTCAACACGCGGGGAAAAGGGGGCAGGCGGTGCTGGTGCTGCACGGGTGGTGGCGCCCGGGCGCCCCGGGGGCACCCGGCGCGCTGCTGGTGTGGGGCGAGCACACCCCGCCCCGCGCCGCCGCGGCCCGCCCCGGCGTGCACCCCTTCGCCGCCTCCCCCGCCCGCCTGCGCACCGCCCTGGCGGGCCTGGCCCCCTCCGCGGCCGCCTCGGTGGAGCGGGCCGCGCTGCGCCTGCCCACCGCCCAGGGCGCCCCCCTGCCCTCCCCCGCCCACCACACCCCCGCACCCCAGGGCGCGGCGCCCGCCTGGGCCACCTGGCGGGTGCCCGCCCTGCGGCTGGGCCCCGCCGCCGCCCAGCCGCTGCTGCTGGCCCTGCCCGCCACCGGCCCCACCCCCGCGGGCCCCGCCCTGGCCCACCTCCAGGCCCTCGCCGCCTTCGCCGCCCGCCTCACCGCGCGCGGCCACCTGCTGCCCGCCCTCACCCCCGCCGGCGCCCAGTGGCGCCCCGTCCTCACCGGCGCCGCCCAAGCC
The DNA here is from genome assembly GCF_013410565.1 of Streptomonospora nanhaiensis. Lineage (NCBI taxonomy): Bacteria > Bacillati > Actinomycetota > Actinomycetes > Streptosporangiales > Nocardiopsidaceae > Streptomonospora > Streptomonospora nanhaiensis. The sequence goes on along the minus strand of NZ_JACCFO010000001.1, from coordinate 565,034 downwards.
CACCTCGACGCCCTCGCCGCCGCCCTGCCCCCCAGCGCCCAGGCCGAGGACCCCCACATCGACCCCTCCACCCTCCTCCTCGACGCCCTCACCCACCTGGCCGACGCCCACGCCCGCACCCTGCTCGCCCCCGGCCCCGCCCCCGCCCACCCCCTCGCCGCGGCCCTGGCCGCACCCCGCCCGCGCCCCCTCACCGCCACCCCGCCCGGCCTGGGCGGCCACCTCTCCACCTGGCACCGCGACGCCCGCCGCGCCCGCACCGGCACCACCCTCCTGCTGCGCCTGCGCGACCCCCACACCCCCCAGGAACCCTGGCACCTGGAGTTCTGGGCGGCCTCCCGCGCCGACCCCACCCTGCAGATCCCCGCCGCCGCCCTCTGGCAGGACCCCGACCACGCCGCCGCCCTGGGCACCGGCGCCGGCACCGCCCTGCTCACCCACCTGCGCGCCGCCGCCCGCCACTACCCCGCCCTGGCCCCCGCCGCCGCCCAGGCCGCCCCCACCCACCTGCCCCTCACCCTGGCCCAGGCCCACACCTTCATCACCACCCACGCCCCCCGCCTCACCGACGCCGGCATCAGCGTCGTCCTGCCCGAATGGGTGGGCCGACGCCGCCTGGCCCTGCGCATGACCACCCGCGAACGCCCCGCCGCACCCGGCGGCGGCATCGGCGCCGACGACCTCCTGGACGTCTCCCTGGCCGCCGTCTGCGACGACGACACCCTCGACCTGGACGAACTCACCCGCCTGGCCCGCCTCAAACAGCCCCTGGTCCACCTGCGCGGCCGCTGGCTGCAAGCCGACCCCGCCCACCTGCGCGCCGTCGTGGCGTTCCTGCGCCGCCGCGGCCGCGGCGCCCTCACCCGCGCCCAGGCGCTGCGCCTGGCCCTGTCCCCCGCCTCCCAAGCCCCCCTGCCCATCACCGGCCTCGACGCCGACGGCCCCCTGGGCGACCTCCTGGCCGGCGGCGCCCACCAGCGCCTGCGCCCCCTGCCCGACCCGCCCGGATTCACCGCCCATTTGCGCCCCTACCAGCGGCGCGGCGCCGCCTGGCTGCAGTTCCTGGACCGCCTGGGCCTGGGCGCCGTCCTGGCCGACGACATGGGCCTGGGCAAGACCGTGCAGCTCCTCGCCCTCCTGGCCGCCGAACGCGCCCCCGACCACCCCGCCCCGCCCGGCCCCACCCTGCTGGTGTGCCCCGTCTCCCTCCTGGGCAACTGGCGCCGCGAAGCCGAGAAGTTCACCCCCCGCCTGCGCCTGCACACCCACCACGGGCCCCGCCGCGCCCGCGGCAACGACCTCGCCCGCGCCGCCGGCGCCGCCGACCTCGTCCTCACCACCTACGGCACCCTGCGCCGCGACACCGCCGACATGGCGGCCCTGCCCTGGGACCGCGTCGTCTGCGACGAAGCCCAAGCCCTCAAGAACGCCGACTCCGCCCAGGCCCAGGCGGTGCGCATGCTGCCCGCCCGCACCCGCATCGCCCTGACCGGCACCCCCGTCGAGAACAACCTCGAAGAACTGTGGGCGGTGGTCGACTTCACCAACCCCGGCCTGCTGGGCACCCGCCAGGCCTTCACCACCGGCCTGGCCGCCCGCGCCTCCCGCGCCGCCCACCACGACACCCCCGACACCCCCGGCACCGAGGACGCCGCGGCGCTGCTGCGCCGCATCACCGGCCCCTTCATCCTGCGCCGCCTCAAAACCGACCGCGCCATCATCACCGACCTGCCCGCCAAGCACGAGATGCGCACCTGGTGCACCCTCACCCCCGAACAGGCCACCCTCTACCAGGCCGCCGTGGACGACATGGCCGCCCGCCTGGACCAGGCCGACCGGCGCGAGCGCAACGCCGCCGTCCTGGCCACCCTGGGCCGCCTCAAGCAGATCTGCAACCACCCCGCCCAGTTCCTCAACGACGGCTCCCCCCTGGCTGGGCGCTCCGGCAAGCTCACCCGCCTGGAGGACCTGCTGGAACAGGCCGTGCGCGCCGGCGACAAGGCCCTGTGCTTCACCCAGTACACCGCCCTGGGCCAGCGCCTGGCCCCCCACCTCCAGCAGCGCCTGGGCGTGGAGGTCCTGTGGCTGCACGGCGGCACCCCCCGCCACCGCCGCGAGGAGATCACCGCCCGCTTCCAAAACGCCCCCCACCCCATGGTGCTGCTGCTGTCCCTCAAAGCCGCCGGCACCGGCCTCAACCTCACCGCCGCCAACCACGTCGTCCACATCGACCGCTGGTGGAACCCCGCCGTGGAGGACCAGGCCACCGACCGGGCGTTCCGCATCGGCCAGCGCCGCGACGTCCAGGTCCGCAAACTGGTGTGCGTGGGCACCGTCGAAGAACGCATCGACGACCTCATCGAACGCAAGCGCCGCCTGGCCCAGGCCGCGGTGGCCACCGGCGAGCACTGGCTGGCCGACCTCACCACCGACCACCTGCGCGACCTGGTGCGCCTGGCCCCCGAGGCGGTCGCCGCATGACCCCCCGCCCCGCCCCGCCCCCACCCGGCACCGCCTGGGCCGACCTCCTGCGCGCCCTGGCCCCCGACCCCCCGCCGCCGGCCTGGCGGCGCGGCAGCGCCCTGGCCGCCTCCGGCGCCGTCACCGGCCTCAAGGTCCTGCCCGGCGAGGCCACCGCCCACATCCGCGACCACCACGGCCCCACCACCACCAGCCTGCTGTGGCCCCCCGCCCGCCAACAGGACTGGCAGCGCGCCGCCGAAGCCCTGGCCGCCCAACCGGTGTTCCGCGACGCCCTGCTGGCCGGGCTGCTGCCCGTGGAGACCGCACGCGTGTGCGAACTCCTGGGCTGGCCCGCGCTGCCCCGCCGCTTCGACGACATCGCCTGCGTATGCTCCTGCCCCGCCTGGCAGGACCCCTGCCCCCACGCCGCCGCCCTGCTGCTCGCCCTGGCCGACCAGGTCGAACGCGACCCCTTCACCGTGGCCGCCTGGCGCGGCTGCACCCGCGAGGACCTGCTGGAACGCGTCGGCCGCGCCGCCCGCACCCACCACCCCGCCCCCCAGGCCCCGGCCGACGACCCCGCCGCCTTCTGGGCCGCCCCCGCCCTCCCCGACACCCCGCCGCTGCCCGCCGCCCCCGCCCACTCCTGGGCCCCGCCCCCCGCCGCCGCCGGCCAGGACCTCGCCGCGGCCCTGGCCCCCCTCTACACCCGCCTGGCGGGCCCGCCCCCCGACCCCGACCACCCCGACCACGCCCCGCCCGCGGACTGAAGCGGCCCAGGCCCACCCGGCCCGGGCCGCCCCACCCCCGCTCAGCCGGCGCGCGCCGCGCGCACCCGCTCCACCAGCGCCGCACACCCCTCCGCCAGCGCGGCGGCGCCGGCCACCACCCGCGCCACGCCCCGCCGGACCTCCGCGTGCACCACCCCGGGCACCCGCTCGTCCAGCACCGCCAGCGCCTTCTCCGCACCACCGGACCGGTGGGCGGCCACCAGCGCCCGCGCCTCCTCCAGGCCCACCCGCCGCAGCGCCTGCGAGGACCCGGCGTCGCGCAGGCCCAGGAAGTGCCAGAACCCCACCGGCGGGAAGAACGGCAGATCACCCCGCGACCACCGGCGCCGCTTGCCGCACACCGTCACCACCTCCCACTGCAACGTGTCGTCCTCCACCGCATAGCAGCAGGCCCGCTCCAACTGCACACTGCCGTGCCCCCGGGTGACCAGCAACTCCACCCCCGACCCGGGAAAGCGCAGGACCCCCCAGGGCCGGCCCATCGCCCGCGCACGGTGGTGGCGGGCCCGCCGCCCGTCCACCCCCTCCACCAGGTAGTCGTCGGAGTAGCGCCCGGGCCGCTCGGTCGCCGCGGCCACCCGGAACCCCGACAGCCCGCCCGCCTGACCCAGCGGCGACTCCACACCCTCGGGCAGCCGCACCAGCGACAGGCTCTCGCGCTCCCACGCCCAGCCCTCGCCCGGACCCTCAGCGAAGAACGCCGGCAGGGACGCCTCCCCCGCCACCCCCTCACCCGACAGCGCGAACCAGTCAATGGCGCGCCCCCGCCGCCCGGCCAGCCACACCCCGGTGCCGTCGCTCAACTGCCCCTCGTCCCGCCAGCGCGGCGGAACCGCCGCCAGCCGGTACCCCGACCACTCGCTCACCGAGTGCACGGAGTACTCCCGCGCCCAGTCGGCCACCCGCCAGTCCCCCGCACCACCCACCTCCAAGCGCTCACCGGGCCGGTCCGACCAGTACGCCCACCCCGGCCCCCCGTCCTCGCCCGCATACGCCACCAGGAACCGCTCCCCCAGGCGGCGCACCACCGGCACCCCGCCCTCAGCCGGCTCCAACTCCAGCGCACCCACCCGCCCCGCGTGGTCCACCGCGATCGCGCGCTCGCGCCCCACCAGGGTGCACACCGGCCAAGAGGAGCACACCCGCAGCACCCCCTCCGGCCCGCCCAACTCCGCCACGGCCGCGTCGAACGCCGGCCACCCCAGCTCCTCGGGCAGCCCCCCGCGCAGGGCGCGCAGCAGCGGACCGGCCGCCTCCACCGCGGCCACCTCCTCCTCCACCCCCTCCAGCGCCGCGATCGCCGCGTCGTCCAGCACGCCCTCCAGCACCCCCAGGCTCGCGGCGGCCCCGGGCAGCCCCGCCGCCCCCACCTCACCGACCAGGCGCCGCACCCGCTCACCCACCACCGGCACCACCTCGGGCACCCCCGGAAACAGCGCCACGGCGCTGCGCGCACCCGAGCGCAGCTCACCCCGGGAATCGCGGTGGTGACGCGAGACCTGCCGCTCCAGCCGCGGCCCCAGCACCGGATGGCCGAACAGCCGGCCCAGATGCGGCCCCTCCACGAACACGAACTCCCGCCCGCGCGCGGGCATCTGCACCGGGACACCGTGGGCCAGGCACGCCGCCAACAGCTCGGCGTCCAACGTGCTGTACCCGCACTCCGACGACCAGGTGTCCAAGGGGCGGTCCTCGGCCCGCAGCCGCGGCGCCAACCGCGGCAAAACCCCATACAGCCGCGCCGGCATCCGCTGCGCCATCACCCCCTGAGAACTCCCGGTGTACTTGTACAGCCGCACGAACCGCTGCAGCCACCCCGCCACACCGCCCCGGGGCGTCACCTCGCCCCGCACCACGGCCTCCACCGCACCCGACGCCTCCAGCAGGTGCAGCCACGCCCCGCCGTCGTTCCTGACCCACCGCCCCGGCGGGAACAGCTCCCAGAACACCGCCAGGTGCTCCACCCCGGGCGGCGCCGCCGCGAACACCGCGGCGGCCTTGGTGAACAGCGCCGGAGGCACGGCCGTGCCCCGCGAGGCCGCCAGCAGGTCGGCCAGCGCCCGGGCCACCTCCTCCTGGCCGATTCCGGCGGCCGCGGCGGTCCTGGCCAGCAGCCCGTAGGTGCCGGCCGCCGGAGCGCTGCCGCCCGCGGCACGCGCGGTGACCAGCTCCGCCAGCGCCGGATAGGCCCGCTCCGGCGCCAGCGTCGCGGTGATCCACTCCTGGAAGGCCCGCACCTCCTTGGCGGGCAGCGCACCCGCGCGCGCCAAGAACAGCGCCTGGGCGGTGTGGTGCTCGGCGTCAAGGGCCAACCCGTGCTCGGCCTCGGCCCGGCGCGCCCGGGCATAGGCGCGCGGCGCCGCCCACAGGCACTTGTCCCCGCCCAGCAGCACCAGGCCCTGCGCCGCCGCGTCCCACAGCCACGGCAGCATCTCCACGGGCAGGTCCCGGGCCAAGCCCTCCACCGCGCGCAGGAAGTCCTCGGCCCGGCGCCGTGCGCCCGGCAGGTGCCGGTGCAGCCGCTCCTGGGCCTGGCGCGCCCGCACCAGCAGGTCGGGCCGGTCGCGGCCCGCCCAGTCGGTCAGCAGGCACACCGCGTCAAAAGAGGTGGGGAAGGTGAAGGTCATGCCGGGATGGTGGCACACCCCACGGACACACCCGGCCGCGCGCCGGCCGTCAGGCCGACCGGCCGGCCGCCGCCACCTCCTCCAGCAGCGCCACCGCCCGCTCCCCCCGGCCCTGCGGCACGAACAGGTGGTCGTGGTGGAAACCCGCCACCACGTTGCAGGCGATCTGCTCGCGGGCCAGCACCCCGGCCACCGCCGCCGTCAGCCCCACCGCGTCCAGCGCCGAACGCACCCGCAGCGTGATCCACGAACACGGAAACACATACTCCAGGCCCACCCGCTCGGCCTCGCCGCGCTCGCACACCACCGTCCACCCCTCCGCCTCGGCAACGGTCACCACCGCCGCCACCCCGGCGGGCACCCGCGCACCCGAGGCGAACACATACACCCCCGGATGCAGCTGCGGCTCCAACCCCGCCAGCAGCCGCCCCAGGTCGCGCTCCGGCCCCGGCCCGCTCACGCGCCCCGCTGCGAAGGCCGAATCCGAAACACCTGCAACCGGGTGTTGTAGTACTTCTCGGTCTCCCCGACCCACTCCATGCCCAACCGCCGCGCCGTGGCGATCGCCCGCGCGTTCTTGGGCCGCGCCACCGCGAACAGCTCCTCCACGCCCTGCTCGAACGCCCACCCCACCAGCGCCCGGCCGGCCTCCGTGGCATACCCGTGCCCCCACGCCCGCGGATCCAGCTGCCAGTTCAGCTCGAAGTCCTCCTCAAAGGGCGGCAGCAGCCGCAGCGACAGCCCGCCGATCAGCGCGCCGTCGGACTCGCGCACCACCGCCCACCGCCCCGCCGGCGGCACCAGGTTGGGCTGGGCCTCCACCCACGCCGCCAGCACCGACCGCATCGCCTCCACATCGGTGACCACCCGCATCTCCGGGGTCAGCCACCGCGCGACCTCCTGGGCACCGTAGATCCCCAGTGCCGCCTCAGCGTCGTCGGTACTCCAGTCGCGAATGGTCAGCCGTTCGGTGCGCAGCACGGGCGTCGTGGTCATAGGGGGCATGCTAACCAAGAACGGGCGGTTTTGACCGGCACCCGCCACCCCGACACCACCCACCCCGCACACAACGACGGCGGGGCCGCCCGGAGAAAAACTCCGGACGACCCCGCCGTACTGCGAAAACCTAGGGTTTAGAGGCCCTGGACGTTCTCGGCCTGCGGGCCCTTGGGGCCCTGCGTGACGTCGAACTCCACGCGCTGCTCTTCCTCAAGGTTGCGGTAGCCGTTGCCCGCGATGTTGCTGTAGTGGACGAACACGTCCGGGCCGCCCTCGTCCTGCTGGATGAAGCCGAAGCCCTTTTCGCTGTTGAACCACTTAACGGTGCCCTGCGGCATGTGCGTCTCCGTTTCGAGATCGGTCCCGACCCCGCACCCTGCGGCGTCGGCGGGTGCTGCGAACTTTCTCGAAAAGAAAAACGCCCGCTGGTCAACAACTCCGCAGGCGCAAAAAACATGCGCGTTCAGGCGAAATCACGACTGCAACCCGATGCCTCAACACTACCACCCATCGGCCCCCGCGCCAGGTGTGCTGCGTCACCCCCGCCCCACCACTGTGCAAACCCCCCATGACCAGCCACGACCCCCCGAAAAACCCGGCACCCCTAACGCGCGGCGGCCAACTCCGCCGGCAGACCGAACAGCGGAAACAGCCGCTCCGTGTCCAAAAACGAGTTCAACGCGCTGATCCGCCCCCCGCGCACCTCGATCACCTGCAACGCCCACGGCTCAAACCCCCTGCCCGGCACCGGCCGGTACTGCCCGAACGCCGCCGTGCCGTTGGCCGCCACCGGCACCAGCCGCGACCCCCGGCACCCGTGCCCCGGCCCCAGCATCCACGCACAGATGTCGGGCGCCCCCCGCAGCCACAGCGCATAGGGCGGCATCGACAGCGTGGCGTCCTCACGCAGCACCGCCGTCAACGCCTCCAGGTCATAGGACTCAAACGCCGCCACATAACGCCGCAGCAGCTCCTGCTGCGCGCCGTCGCCCGGCCGCAGCGGCTCCGTACCACCCAGATCACCCGCCGCCGCCAACGTCGCCCGCGCCCGCTGCAGCGCGCTGTTCACCGAGGCCACACTCGTCCCCAGCAGCTCGGCCACCTCCGCCGCCCGCCACGCCAGCACCTCCCGCAAGATCAGCACCGCCCGCTGCCGCGGCGCCAGATGCTGCAGCGCCGCGACAAACGCCAACCGCACACTGTCGCGCAGCGCCACCTCCTCGGCCGGATCCCCCGACCCCGGCAGCGCCCGCGCATCGGGGAACGGCTCCACCCACACGTCCTCGCCCAGCGCCGGACCCAGCACCGGCTCACTGCCGCCCGCCGGGCCCATGTCGACCGGCCGCGCCCGCCGCTCCCGGCCCTTCAGCGCGTCCAGACACGTGTTGGTGGCGATCCGGTACAGCCACGACCGCAGCGACGACCGGTGCTCGAAGCGGTCATAGGCCCGCCACGCCCGCACCATGGCCTCCTGCACGGCGTCCTCGGCCTCAAAGGCCGATCCCAGCATGCGGTAGCAGTAACCGGTCAGCTCCACACGGAAGCCCTCCAACTGGTCGGCCAGCTCGGCCGAACCCTGCGCCGGCACCTGCCGCCCCGACTCCGCGGTGAGTTCGCTCATGGGTGTGCCCCTCCGGCGCCGCCCGAAGGCCGCCTTTTCGCTGGTTATGTGACCTTCACCCCACCCTAGCCGCGGGGGGTGACAAACCGCGGGACCCCCAATCTTCCCGGATTCCTGACACCCGCCGGCGCCATGCTCGGCATCACCCGCCACCCCGGCGGCGGCGTCACCACCCTCACCCCGGATCCTCCGACCCCGGCGCCGCCCCCTCGCACACCCCCGACCCCCCATCCCCCGCCCCACCCCCGCCGCGCCGGCTCACCGCCACCAGCACCAACGGCACCGCCCCCGTACTGCGCAGCCACCGCAACCGCAACCCCGCGAAGAACAGCACCGCACCCGCCCCAAACCGCGCCCGCGACCCGTCGAACGTCTCGACCTCCACCTCACCCACCTTCACCACCACCAGCGCGTCCCGCCACACCGCCGCCTCATAGGGGCGCACCTCACCGCAGCCCAGCACCACCTCGCGCCGCACCACACCGCCACCGCCCATCACCACAACCCCCGCCCACGACGTCCGGACCCACACCGACTAGGACCGGCCCCGCCCCCCAAAACCATCGGTGCGCCCCCGCCCACCCCGAAAACCCCCACCCCCAACCCGCCACCGCGCGCCTCAGTCCGGCGCCCCGGCCGTCGGCAGCGGCCCCCGACCCGGCCCCGCCCGCAACCCGTCCACCAGCACCACGAGGTACCGGCGCCACCCCTGGGGACCCCCGCCACCCGGCAGCGCCATCACCGCGTCCACCATCGCCGCGATCGGCGCGATGTCGGCCTGGCTCACCCCCTCCCGCAACGCCCCCTGCTCCCGCGCCCGCTCCACCAGCTCACCGCAGTGCGCCGCGATCTCCGCCCGTGCACGCGCCAGCGGCGCACCCACCTCCCCGCCCTGACGCATCAGCTCCCGCAGCCCCCGACTGCGCTCCGCCCGCGCCAGCGCCTCCTCCAGGAACCCCGCCAGCGCCCCGAACGCGTCCGGCGCACCCAGCGCCGCACGCGCCATCGCCGCGATCTCCGCCAACTCCTCGGCGAACACCGCCTCGGCCAGCGCCTGCTTGTCGGGGAACCTCCGGTAGACCGTGCCCACACCCAGCCCCGCGTGGTGGGCGACGTCGTTGAGGGTGGCGCCCAGCCCCCGCTCGGCGAACACCTCCCGGCCCGCGGCAACGATGCGCCGCCGGTTCTCCTCGGCGTCGCGCCGCAGCGCGCGTCCCTGCCCCGGCTCTCCCATGCGGCCCTCTCCTGCTCGGCATCAAAGTGGATACACCTTATCCGGTTCGTGGTACGGTCTTCGTATAAGCGGATATCCAATATCCACATCCGTCGGCCGACCCAGCGGAAGGACCCGCAATGCGCACCATCGTCATCACCGGAGGAACCGACGGCCTCGGCAAAGGGCTCGCCCTGCACCATCTGCGCCGCGGGGACCGCGTCGTCGCGGTCGGCAGCACCCCCGCCAAGGGCCGCGCCCTCCTGGCCGCGGCCGCGCACGGGGGCGCCGCCGACCGCGCCGCCTTCCTCCAAGCCGACCTCACCTCGGTCGCCGCCACCCGGGAACTCACCGCCGCCCTGCTCGACTCCCATCCCCGCATCGACGCACTCGTGCTGTGCGCCAACCGCTACCGGATCCTGGGCCCCCGCCACCTCACCCCCGAGGGCTTCGAGCACAGCTTCGCGCTCGCCTACCTGAGCCGCTTCGTCCTCAGCCACGGTCTGCGCACCGCCCTGGAGGCCGCGCCGCGCCCGGTCGTCCTCAACGTCGGCACCCCCGGCGTGCCGCTCGGCCGCATCCACTGGGACGACCTCCAACTGGCGCGCCGCTACAGCGGCACCGCCGCCACCCTCCAGTCCTTCCGCGCCAACGACCTGCTCGGCGTCGCCTTCGCCGCCCGGCACCCCCACTCCCGGGTCCGCTACATCGCATACAACCCGGGAGTGGTGGCCACGGGCATGCCCGACCATCTGCCCCAGCCCCTGCGCGCCCTGACCAAGGCCGCCTTCCGCGTGATCGCCGCCCCGGTGGCCAAGGCGGTGCCGCCGATGTCCGGCCTGCTGACCGATCCGCCCGCCGAGCCCTTCACCGCCTTCGACCGCACCCGCCGACTGCCCCTCAGCGGCACAGCCTTCGACCGCGACGCCGCCCTGCGCCTCGACGACATCACCCGCGGCCTTCTCGACGCCCCGGCCGGCAAGGGTCGTTAGGGGTCGGTTTGGGCCCTGTTGTCGGTGCGGGTTTGGGGGTTGATTCATTTTTCAAAAATAAAACGGGCACCTTTACGACGTAGATTTATAAGGAGGTCGGAAACAGCGGTCCGAGCAACGGTGTCCTGCCCTTGCAGACGACCCTCCCGCACACCGCCCCCGGGCCCTTTCACAAGTCGCGTCCCGCTCCCCCAGGAGGCGGGGCCACCCCCGTGCGGGCCTCCCCTCCCCGATCGCCGCCCGCCGGTGCCCAGCCGGCCCCCCGGCCTCACACCGGCGGTGCGCAAGCGCGTTGGCGCGCACCGGTGTCACGCCCCCGCGATAACCTGCCGATTCGGGCCTTCCCGGGCCGCACGGCCCTCCACGACGGCAGGAGTTGACCACCGGTGACCAGGTACGCGGCGCTGCTGCGCGGCATCAACGTGGGCGGGCACAACAAGGTGCCCATGGCCGATCTCCGCGCCCTGCTCTCCGGGCTCGGCTACACCGAGGTGGGCACCCTGCTGCAGAGCGGCAACGCCGCCTTCACCGCCGCCGAGGACGACCCCGACCGCATCGCCGCCGCGATCGAGGACGCCCTGCGCGAGCAGATGGGCCTCAGTGTCACGGTCATGGCGCGCACCGCCGCCGACCTCCAGCGCGTGGTCCGCGGCATCCCCTTCGCCGTGCGCGATCCCGCCAAGTGCGCGGTGGCCTTCCTCAACACAGCGGTGGACCGCGACCGGCTGGCCGCCCTCGACCCCGCCGCCTACGCTCCCGAGGAGCTCGTGGCCGGCGAACGGGAGCTGTACCTCTACTTCCCCAACGGCCTGGGCCGGGCCAAGCTCACGCCCGTCCTGGGCTCCTACCTGCCCGGCCCGGCCACCGTACGCAACTGGAGCACCACCAAACGCCTGCTCGCGCTGGTCGAGGGCGGCTGACCCGCGGGACGTTGGAGGGCGGACGAAACCTAGCCCCGCGCGGGCGCGAAGGCGCCGCCGGAGGCGAAGACGCGCTCGGCGAACCGCTCGCCGATGCGGCGGTGCGCGGCCGCGTCGGGGTGCAGCGCGTCGGGCAGCGGCAGCTCGGCGTGGTCGTCGGGGCCGTAGAGGTCGAGCCCGTCCAGGTAGGACAGGTGCGGATCGGCGGCCTGGCGCTGGGCCACGATCCGGGCCAGCTCCTCGCGGATCACCGTGAGGGTCAGCTTTCCGGCCGCGCGCTCCGCGGGGTCGCCGGTGGCCCGGAAGCCCAGCCGGCCGGCGCGCAGCGCGTCGAGGTCGAACGCGCCCGGGCCGGGCGTGTCCTCGTGGATGGGGCAGTACAGCGGCGACACCACGAGCAGCGGGGCCGAGGGGTGGCCCTCGCGGATCGTGTCGAGGAAGCCGTGCACCGCCGGGGTGAAGGCGCGCAGCCGCATCAGGTCCAGGTTGACCAGGTTGATGCCGATCTTCAGGCTGATCAGGTCGGCCGGGGTGCCGCGCATGGTGCGCGCGGTGAAGGGGTCGAGCAGGGCGCTGCCGCCCAGTCCCAGGTTGACCAGCTCGACGCCGCCGCGCGCGGCGGCCACGGCCGGCCAGATACCGGTGGGAGCGGCGGCGTTGGAACCGTGGCTGATGGAGCTCCCGTGGTGCAGCCACACCCGGCGGCCCCGGTCGGGCAGGGGCTCCACCGGGGCGTCGGTGCGCAGCGCGACGAGTTCGGTGGTCTCGTTGTGGGGCAGCCAGATCTCGACGTCCTTGACGCGGTCGGGCAGCCCGGCGAAGCGCAGGGTGCCCGCCGGTCCGGGCCGTGCCTCGCGGGCGCCGGTGGCCATGGACACGGCCACGGTGGTGCCGCCGGGAGCGGCGGCGCCGTCGACGCGGCGGCCGTCGACGACCAGTTCGTACACGCCCTGGGGGCGCGGGGGCCCGCCCGTGTACACCACCCGGGTGGGCACCGCCTCCAGCTCGACGGCGGTGGCCGCCGTGCGGAACGCGATCCGCACCCCCGAGGGCTGGGCCTCGGCCATGGCCAGCTGCGGGTCCGGGCACTGGGCGCGCGCCCAGGCGGGGAGCCGGTGCGGGCGCACACCGTGCTCGGTGGTCTCCAGGTCGAGGGCGCCGCGCACGAGGTCGGCGGTGATAGGTGTGGTGGTCCAGGCGTGCGGGGTGGGCATGGCGGCAACCTGCGGTGGGTGGTGGGCGGCGCGCCGTGCGGCGGCACGGTGCTCGGTGTCAGGGGTGCGGGCGGGATACGCGGCGACCGGCCGCGGGCGCGGAGGGGCGGCGGACGCGGACTCGGCCTCACTCAGGTGTCGGGCCAGTTGCGCAGCAGCGCGTCCAGGGCGTCGATCGTGCGCGACCACGTCTCCTGGGTGTCGGGGGCGCTGCGGCTGAACCCGCCCCCCAGTTCCAGGCTCACGTAGCCGTGGAAGACGCTGCCCAGCAGCCGCACCGCGTGGGTCTCCTCGGCCTCGGGCAGGCCGTAGCCGCGCAGGACCGCCCGGGTCATCTGGGCGTGCCGGGCGCCGGCGCCGGCGGCGGCGGCGGCGGTCTCGGCGTCGAGCCGGAACTGCGCGGCGGCGTAGCGGCCCGGGTGCTCGCGGGCGTAGTCGCGGTAGACGTCGGCGAACGCGGCCAGGGCGTCCTTGCCGGCGCGCCCGGCCAGGGCGTCGGACGCGCGGTCGGCCATCTCCTCCAGTGCGACCAGCGCGATACGGGTCTTGAGGTCGTGGGAGTTGCGGACGTGGGAGTAGAGGCTGGCGACCTTGACGCCGAAGCGCCGGGCCAGCTCCGACACGGTGACCCGGTCGAACCCGATCTCGTCGGCGAGTTCGGCGCCCGCCTGTGCGAGGCGTTCGGCGGTGATTCCGGCACGTGCCATGGGCATCCCTCCCGCGTCCACACCCCACAGTAGACTGCCTAAAACCTTTAGGCAAATCGACTAGGATTTTAGGTTGGTGCCTTCCACCGCCTCGGGCACCGGACGGCCCCGGTCCTGCGCGCAGGACCGGGGCCGTCCGGTGCGCCCGGCTCAGTCGAGCACGGCGAACGCCTCGACCTCGACGAGCACGTCGGGCTCGAAGAGGTAGTCGACGCCGATGAGCGAGACCGGCGGCAGCGGGCGCGGGATGCCCAGTTCCTCGGCGACGTTGTCGATGCCCGCCATGAAGGCGTCCATCTTGTCGGGGCTCCAGTCGGTCACGAAGAACCGCAGGCGCACCACGTCGGTGAAGACCGCGCCCGCCCCGGCCAGTCCGCGCGCGGTGTTGCGCAGAGCCTGCTCGACCTGGCCGGTGAGGTCGCCGGTGGCCACGGGCTTGGCCTCGGCGTCGCGCGCGATCTGCCCGGCCACGTGCACATGGCGGGTGCCCGTGCCGATGGAGACGTGGTTGTAGGGCACCGGCTGCATCATGCCCTCGGGAGACAGCATCTGGACTGCCATGGGAATGTCCTTTCCCCTTGTCCGAAACAGGTATCTCATGTCTACTTGGTAGACAAAGGGAACTTCAACGAGACTAGGTGTCATGCAGGAAACCGCCGATACCACCGCCCAACGCGGCACAATCACCCCCAAGCACCGCGAACTGCTGGACCAGGTGCTGGACAAGTGGTCGCTCCAGGTGCTGGACCAGCTGTGCGAGCGGCCGCTGCGCTTCAACGAACTGCGCCGCGCGATCCCCGTCGTCACGCAGAAGTCGCTGACAGCGACCCTGCGGCGCCTCGAACGCAACGGGATGGTCGAACGCGTCATCGTCAGCACGCGGCCGCTGGCCGTGGAGTACCGCATCGCACCGCTGGGCAGGACCCTCCAGGACCTCATCGACGCGCTGCTGGACTGGTCGGCCGCCAACATGCCCGCCGTCGAGCGCGCCCGCGAGCGGTTCGACACCGAGGAGGTCTAGGCCGGGGAGGTCTGGGCGGAGGATCTGGCCGGGTGCCGGCGGACCCGTGCGGCCGCCAACCGGCCCGCAAAGGCACCGCAGCCGCCGATTCCCGAGGAAGTCCCCGGAAACACCCGCTCGCCGCGCGCGCCGCCGCGGGATTGCGGAGAACGCCGCGCGAATCGGCGGCGGCCGCACGGCCGTTTTCGCAACCGCGTCCCGTTCCGGGGCGTCTACCCCTGTGAACCCGCCCGCGCTGAGCGAGAGGTGCGCATGGGGAGATTCCGCATTGCCCTCAGCCTTCTCCTTTTCGGACTGGCCGGGGTCCTCGTCCTGGGCACGTGGGCACCGGGCGGCATCGACCTCGTCGCGTGGCTCGCGCTGTGGGCCGGTGCCGCGTCCTTCGCCTGGCACGGGCTGCGGGCTCTGCTCGGCAAGGCCGACCCCCCGCGGACACCGCCGGCCGCGCCGCCGGCCCCCGCCGCGCCCGGCGCCCCCCTGCCCCCGACAGGCGCGGCGCGGCCGCACGGACTCCCCGGAGGCGAGGCGGTTCCGCCCGCCTTCACCGGCCCCGACGGGCGCCCGCTCGGCTCGGGAAACCCCCCGCCCGCCGGGCAGCCCGGTTATCGCGAGGTCATGCAGGCGGCGGGGCATGCCGTCAAAAGCACCGCGACGTTCATGTCCCGGCTCACGGTCGTCCTGGCCCTTCTCTTCCTCGTTCCGGTGACACTGGGCCTGTTCATCGGCGGAATCGTCATGGTCGGCAGGGGCGAAACCCCCACGGGGGCTGTCGCCCTCGTGGCGGCCGGATGGATGGGGTGGTACTGCTGCTTCCCCCTGCTCGCGCTCTGGAACGGCGACGAGGACGAGGAACAGGATCCCCCGGCCGGCGGGTACGACGCGGCCGCGGACGGCTCGGTGCCCATGGCGGCACCGCCGCAGCTGTCCCTGCCCGAAGAGTTCCTTCTGCTCGTCCATGACCGCTACGGCGGCGTCCACGATCTCCACCAGGCCGCCGTCGCCTGCGCCGCCGCCGAACTGGGCGAGCTCGCGCTGCGCCGTCGGCTGCGCGTCGTGCCCCAGAAGAAGGTCAGGCTGTTCGGGTTGGACGCCTACCTCACGGCCGGAGGGTCGCCGGGACGGATCCACCTGCTCGACACCACTCCCACCGGCCTCGCCTGGGCCGACGGCGTCCTCGCGGAACTGGCGCGGCTCGCGGCCGCCGAGGGCGGGCCGGTACGCCTGCGCACATGGCTGCGGCAGCGCGGCGACGACGCGCTCCCGGTGCACCGGCAGGCGCTCATCGCACGGGCGGTCCTCTTCCACAGTCCCGGGGCCACCTCGGAGGACGACGAGCGGCACTACCCGGACGTGGCCGTGCGCAACTCCCTGATCAGCCGGCTCAAGGCGGTCGCCGAGGAGCGGGTCGCCATGGACGAGCGCACGATGCTGATGCTGGACCTCGTGGAGGCCGCCGGACTGAACAAGGAGTTCGGACTGGTGCTGACCCCGCGGCAACGGCTCGACTACGCACGGGGCACCGGGGCGGTGGCGGCCCTGCCGGTGGACCTCAAGGACACGAGCACGCTGCTGTCGATGATGGTGCCGTCAAGGCGCGACGAGGGCGAGGTGTTCGAGGGCGGCGACGGTGACGGCGGTGGTGGGGAGTAGGTGCCGGGGTGGCCAGGGGGCGGTTTGTCAGCTGCATCCAACACGCTCCTTTACGGCGTAGATTCACATATGAGATTTGAGGGCCCGCGCTGCCCTGTCCCGGAGCCGGGCACGGGTGGGACCCGGACCCTGCGGTCCGGGCCCCACCTCTTCCCCGTACTTCAGGCCCGGCCAGGCGTGCGGGGCGGCGCGCTCCTCCCCCGTTCCGCCGCGGCCGCTGCCTCGGCGGGCCGCTCCCCCCGAGGGCCGGGCACTCCCCGAGCCGCTTCCTCGGCGGTGCGCAGGGCCGCGATGAGGTCGTCGCGGGCGCGCGCCACCCGCGAGCGGATCGTGCCCACCGGGACGCCGACGACGGCGGCGGCCTGGGCGTAGGAGTGGCCCTCCACCTGCGTCAGCCAGAACGCCGTACGGCGCGGCTCGGACAGGTGGCGCAGCAGGTCGTCCAGCACCAGTTCCTCCTCGAACGACGGGCCGGTGCGGCGGGCGGCGTCCGCCGCCGCCTCTCCCCTGCCTGAGCGGGCCGGGCGGGGCCGCGCCGCCATGGCGCGGAAGTGGTCGACCACCGTGCGCCGGGCGATCGCCATGAGCCACACGCGCGCCGGCGCGCGCCCGGCGAAGGACGGCAGCGCGCGCAGGGCCCGCACGAACGTCTCCTGGGTGAGGTCGTCGGCACTCTGCTGGTCGGTGAGGTGGGCGACGAAGCGCCACACCTGCGGTCGGGTGAGCCGGACGAAGTCGTCCACCGCTCCGGCGACACCGCGCCGCGCCGCCAGCGCCGTCTCGGTGATGGCACGGTCATCGGCTGTCGGTTCGTCGCCGCGTCTGGGGCGTCCGGCGCGCGCCGGACGCACACCGCCGGCGGGGGGACGCGGGGACTTGGGAATCGGCATCGGGGTGTCCTTCTCGCTTCGGACATGCCCGGGCGGGACCGCGGGCATGGGCACAGGCTCGCGCGCCACCGTGCGGGCACCGCCGGACAGCGGTCGGGCGAGCGAGGGAATGGGCGCGGCGGCCGCGCGGGAGGGCCCGCGCGGTGCCGCGGAACCGCACCGGCCCCGGGAGGGCCGAACCCGCGCGGCGGCACACGGGCGTCGCTCACGGCCGCGCCGACGATGCGGGGTGTCCCCTGCGTCGGCGCGGTGTGTCGCGCAGTGTGCCGCGGCGCGCGCGGGCGGCCGCTCCGCCGCCGTCGTCGGACGGCCGAACGCGCGGGCGGCCGGGCGCGGTGCGGGTGTCAGTGTGCGGCGAGAAGGAGGGGCGGTCCGCGGACGACCAGCGCGTGGCGCAGCACGGCCGCGGGCGGACGCGGCACGGACCGCACCGGCGCGGGCGCGGTGGGGCGCGGCGCGGGCGCCCAGCGGGGGCGGACCACCCGGGGAAGGGCCCCGGCGAGCAGCCCGCGCAGGTGGCGGGCGAGGCGGAAGGCGGCGGCCTCACCGGTGCGCAGCCACCACGAGGACACCGCGGCCGCCGCGACGTGGACCGCGAGCATGCCCGCGCCCCCTTCGCCGCCGTCGCCCTGCGGGGCCGCGGGCAGGGTGTGCCCGAGGTGGCCGGCGGGCGCGGCGCCACCGGGTTCGGCGAGCAGCTGCGCGGCGGTGAACAGCAGGTGGAGGCCGAACTGGCTCCACAGCATCCAGCCGAGGATGGTGGCGTAGCCGCGTTCGCGTCCGGCGGGGGCGAGCGCGACGGCGAAGACCGCCGCGAACCCGGCGGCGATCCCGGCGAGGGGTACCTGGTGCGCCGACATCAGGGCATGCCCGGTCCCGGACACGCCCACCGCGACGGCGGCGAAGACGGCGGCCCGGAGGATGCGCGATGGCGGCGGTCCGTTCACAGCACCGCCATCCTCGCACCGAGTCCCGGGCGCGCGCATCCGGGTCCGGTCCCCGCCCCCGGACCGGTCAGCCTTCGGCCAGGCTCCGACGAGGGCGCCGAAGGCGGGTGGCAGGTGGGGGACCACCGCCACCGCCACCAGATGCGAGGGCTTTGACGGGGCAGCGAGGGCGAAGGGGGGTCAGACAGCGATCGGCGAGTCCGGCGGATCGCGGCCTCGCGGCCACCGGAGCGGTCGGCACCCGGTCAGGCGGTGAGGACAGCGCCAAAGGCGACAGGGGACCCGCCTTCGGGCCCGGTTGGGGTTCGGCGACGCAACAGGGCCGGGGGTGCCGGGCGGGGCGCGAGAGCGCTGGAGGCACCGCGCCCGGCGACGATTCCGCCAGCCCTCTCGGGCTCCGGCCGCCCGAGCTGGGGTCGGAAACCGCTTGCCTCTGCTCGGTTGCCTCACGACGCGAGGCGAAATCGCAGGGAGTGCGACGTTCCCGCACCCACGACCACCCAGACGGTCGGAACCGCGAGATCGCCACGCAAAGAAGCGAACATTCGCCTCACAGCACCCCCGGAAGGCGCCACGGCGTCTCAAGTTGTGGCCCCCAAGGACCCACACGCCTTCTCCATCCCAGCCCCCTCGTCCCAAGAGCCGACATAGAGCGCGAATGGTCGCTGGCACCCGCCGCGGCACGCCGGATTCCGCCGCCCTCGCCTGCCGAACCGCGACTGCGAGGACGACCAGCACGTGCTGCCACGTCTCCCCCGATGGCGGTGTCCGCCGTCCACGGGGATTTGTGGGTGGGGCCAATGGTTGTTTTGGTAGGCTGCGCGGCATGGAGACCGCACCCGCGCGTTCCGCGCCCGATCGGCTGAAGGCTGTGCCGACCCGGTTGTTCGGTCGCATCGCGGTGTACAGCCAGCGGCTCAGCGCCGAGGCGCTGGCCGAGGCCGGAGTCCGCAGCTACCACTACGCGCTGCTCGCCGCGCTGGCGGAGTTCGGCCCGACCAGCCAGGCCGAACTCGGCCGCCGCTGCGGCATCGACCGCAGCGACGTCGTGGCGGTCCTCAACGACCTCCAGGAGCGCGGGGCGGTCGAGCGCACGCCCGACCCGGCCGACCGCCGCCGCAACTCCATCGTCCTCACCTCGGCCGGAGGCGACCTGCTGCGGCGCCTGGACTCGGTTGTGGGCGAGATGCAGGACCGCCTGCTGGCACCGCTGAGCACCGAGGAGCGCGCCGTCCTCGTCGGCCTGCTCGTCCGCCTTGACGAGCACCACGCACCGGGCCCCGCCGACCAGGCGTGAGCGGGGGGCGGTGACGGCGGGCTCCCCGCCGCCCAGGCCCCACCGCCCGCACGTCCGCCCGGCGCTCCGCCGCTAGCCCTGCTCGTCGCCGATCACGACGAGTTCGGGGTGGACCCCGGACGGGTCGCGCACCACCGGCTGGTCGGAGCCGCGCAGGTGCTGGGTGAAGAACGCGGTGGTGTACTCGCGCACGATCCGCAGCAGGTGCTCGGGGTCGCCGGTGCCGTACTGGTTGGCGATGTCCTCGGCCGGGATCTGGTCGCGCAGGCCGAGCCGGTCGACCAGCACCCCCCGGTCGGTCGCCGAGGAGTGCGCCGACCCAGTGAGGACCAGCCACTGGCGCCAGCCGGTCTGGCGCGGCCACATGGCCTCCTGGCTGTCGCCGAAGGGCTGCGGCTCCCCCGCGATCAGGCCGAGGGGTCCCTCCACGCCTTCCTCCAGCGCAGGCGCGTAGTAGGGGCCGTCGAAGTTCAGGCCCGCGCCGACGCGGTCGTCGGTGCGCAGCACCTCGGCCGCGGCCGAGCCGCCCGCGGAGTGGCCCGCCATGCCGATGCGGTCCGTGTCGACGCGCCGGCCGCCCGGCCACACGGCGTCCGGGCCGGTCAGCTCGTCGATGACGAAGGACACGTCGGCCGCGCGGTTGCGCGTTCCCTCGGGCCAGCGGTCCTGGGCGCAGGCGTCGCAGCCCAGCACGCGGCCGCCGGGGAACTCCACCGGCCCGGCCTCATAGGCGTGGTCGACGCCCACGGCGACGTAGCCGTGGCTGGCCAGGTCCTCGGCCAGCGTGGTCAGGGTGGTGCGGCTGTTTCCGGCGCCCGGCGAGAGCAGCACCATCGGCCATCCGCCGCGCGTGGCGCGCACCGGGGCGTCGGTGAAGGAGTGGGTGCGGATCTCGCTGAACGTGTCGTCGGGAAGGTCCAGGCCCAGGGACTCCACGGTCGCCGCCGACTCGGCCGGGGTCATGTAGTCGGCGCGGTGGCCGGTGGGGCGGGCCGCCGGGTACCAGACCGTCACCATCAGCTCGCGGACCGCCGCGTCGGGGTGCCAGATGTCGGCGCGGCTCTCGTCGGTGAGGTGCAGGGTGGTGGTGCCCACGGTGCGGGGGCCGGTGGGGGCGAGCAGAGCGGCCGGGGCCCCGCCGCCCGCGCCCGCCTGGTCGGCGGCCGGGGCGGTGTCGGCGGCGGCCGGCACCGCCGCCGCCCCGGCCGCGGCGGTCGCGGCGGCCAGGAGCGCGATCCCGCGGGCGAGGCGGGCGGCGGTCGCGCGCGGACGCGCGCTGCGGGGCCGGCCGGCGGGCGGGGTGGGTGCGGTCAGCAAGGAAAGCCCTTTCGGTCGGTCGTTGGGAGCGGACCGCGTCGGGCCGGAGGCCGGCCCGCGGTCACGACGACCCACCGTAGGAACGTGCGCTGCGCACCGGGATGGGGCGCGGCGTCGAATTGCCCGGAGGCGCGCCGCACCGGCGCCCGGGGGTTTTCCCCACCGCGCGCCCCGCCCCGCACGGCCTCGCGCCCGGGCGGCCGGACCGCTAGCTGCCGATGCGGGGGAACGGCTCGGTGGAGAACACCACCTCCACCGGAACCTCGAAGTACCGGGCGATGCGCAGCGCCAGGTGCAGGCTCGGGTTGTACTCGCCGCGCTCCAGGTAGCCCACGGTCTGGTAGTGCACGCCCAGCGCCTCGGCGAGCTGACGCCGCGACACGCCGCGTTCGGTGCGCAGCACGGCGATGCGGTTGTGGATGCGCTCGGCCTCGGCCCCCGCCCCGGAGCCGCCCCCGCGGCCGGCGGACGTCGGCGCGCCGACGCCGGGTTCGGTCCCGGCGCCGCGCCGCCCGCTCTGCCGGCTAGGCACGCTGCATCGCCCGCCGGCGGCCGGCCTCCATGCGCGAGCCGGACTCGCGCCGCGCCATCCGGCGCAGCACCGCCGCCGCCACGACGAAGCCCACCGCCGCCCAGAGCGCCATGACCAGCGCGGCCTCCCCCAACCGCCAGGACTCCCCGATCTCGATGGCCAGCATGGAGTCGGGCAGGAACACCGAGCGCATGCCCAGGGCGATCCAGTACAGCGGGAAGACCTGGGCGATCCACTGCAGCCATTCGGGGAACCCGCTGACCTGGTAGAAGACACCGGAGATCCCCATGAGGGCCATGAACGGCAGCATGATCAGCCCCATGGTGGCGCGGGGGTTGGTGATCAGCGACCCCAGGACGGCCCCGATGGGCGCCATCGACAGCAGGCCCAGCACCGGTACCCAGGCCAGGGTGATCCAGTCGGCGGCCTGGTAGACCCCGAACCCGTCGAAGAGCAGGAAGGCGGGCACCAGCAGCAGCGTCACCGAGGCGGCGGTCACGCCGATGATGTAGACGGCCTTGCCGAGCAGGTAGGCGGTCATGCCGTGGGGCACCGCCTTGGCCCGCAGCAGGGTGCCGTCCTCGCGGTCGACGGCCAGGCCCTGGGCCACCGAGGTGATCCCCGAGGAGGCCACGAGGAAGCCCACGATGCCGGCCAGCCACATGTTGGCGATGGGGACGTCGGTGCCGCGCACGCTCTCGCCGCGCATGAACATCGCCATGACGGTGAAGACCACGGCCACCCCCAGGTAGCCGATGAGGTCCTCGCGGCTGGTCATGGACTGGCGGAACTCGATCCAGCCGCGCCGCAGACCCGAGCGCAGGGCGAGGACGGTGGGACTGCTCATCGGATCTCCTCGGCGAACTCCAGCGCGGCTTCCTCGGCGCTGCCGGACTCGTGGCGGTGGACCAGGGTCATGTAGGCGTCCTCCAGGCTGGCCCGGCGGACCTCCAGGTCGGCGATCCGGTCGCCGTGCTCCTCCAGCAGGCCGCGCAAAAATCCGGTGGCGTCAGACGTGCTGTGGACGAAGCGCCGGCCGTCGCGGGTCCACTTGACCTCGGCGTCGGCGGGCACCTGGGCGGCGAGCTGGTCGGCGCTGCCCTCGGCGACGATGCGGCCGCCGGCCATGATGAGGATGCGGTCGGCGAGCTTCTCGGCCTCGTCGAGGTCGTGGGTGGTGAGGATGACGGTGGTGTCCTCGTCGGCCAGCCCGTGGACGATGTCGTGGAAGTCGCGGCGCGCCTCGGGGTCGAAGCCGGCGGTGGGCTCGTCCAGGAACAGGACCTCGGGGTTGCCCACGATGCCGATGGCGACGTCGAGGCGGCGGCGCTGCCCGCCGGAGAGGGTGTTGACCCGGTTCCCGGCGTACTGGGTCAGGCCCACGGTCTCCAGGAGCTCGGGCACGGGGCGCGGGCGGCGGCGCCGGGGCGAGGAGTAGGGGCCGTAGAACCGGGCGAGGTAGGCCAGCAGCTCCTCGACCTTCCAGCGGCCGTGGTCGCGCCAGGACTGCAGCACCACGCCCAGGCGGGCCCGCCAGCGCTCGTCGCCGTGGGCGGGGTCGGTGCCCAGGACGGTGACCTGTCCGCCCGACCGCATCCGGAAGCCCTCAAGGATCTCGATGGTGGTGCTCTTGCCCGCGCCGTTGGGCCCCAGGAGGGTCAGCACCTCGCCCCGGCGGGCCGTGAAGCTCACGCCCTTGAGCACGTCGGCGCCGCCGTAGCGCATCCGCAGGTCGCGGACCTGGATGACGGCGCCGTCGCCGTCGGGGGAGGAGTCGGGGTCGGCGCGGTCGGCAGCCGCGGTGCGCTGCTGCCCGCCGTCCAGCATGGCCATATCCGTCATACCTTTCATCGGTGAACCACTACCGTTTATAGCAGTCCTACTACATCATGGCCAAGCTGTACGAAGAAGACCAGGTCAGAGACGAGAGCAGGAAGAGAGTCGGGGGACCACCACCCGGCCCCCCGGCACCGGCCGGGCTCGGCGGCCCGGCCGTGCGCCGGCGCGACTACCCGGCCGCCGGGGCGGTGCCGTAGCGCTGCCGCGCGCGCTCCCTGGCGCGGGCGGCGTCCTCCTCGCGCGAGCGCGGCGGCGCGGTGGTGACCAGGGAGTCCAAAAGTTCGGCGGTGGCCGCGGCGACGGCCGCGACCGCGCGGTCGAACGCCTCCTGGTTGGCGGCCGAGGGCCGGGTGGTGCCGCTGACCTTGCGGACGTACTGCACCGCGGCGGCCTGGACCTCCTCAGAGGTGGCGGGCGGCGCGTAGTTGTGAAGGCGGCGGATGTTTCGGCACATACCTCCACGCTACCCACCGGCACCGACACCGCCGGGGCCACGCGGCGGGCGTCCGGGCACGCGCCGCAGCGCCCTCCCCCGCGGCGCGGCGGCGCCCGGGTCAGGCGGCCTCGCGGACGCGGCGGGCCAGGTCGGCGTCGCGCGCCGCGCGCACCAGCCCGGCGGTGAGCGCGGCCATCTCCTCGCCCTCGACCAGGCCCCCTAGCCGCTCGGGCGAGGGCGGCAGCCCCACCCTGTCGGCGCCGGTCCGCGCGCGCCGGTCGGCGTAGGGCCGCAGCCACGGCCACACCGCCTGGGCCTCCCGGCAGAACACCGCGGCCCCGGTGGGCCCGATCCCGGGGAACTCCTGGACGGCCGCCGCAAGGCGGGTGCGCCTGCGCTGGGCGGCCTCCCCCATCCGGCGCAGGTCGCCGCCGTAGCGCTCGCCGGCCAGGTCGGCGCACTCCCCCAGGCGGGTGGCGGTGCTCTCGTCGTAGCGCACGTAGTGCCCCCGGCCCAGCGCGTCCACGCGCTCCTGCCAGCTCAGCTCGGCCATGCCCCGCGGGGTGGTACCCCCGGCGGCGAACAGCTCGCGCGCGGCGGCCACCGCGATGTCGGCCGAGATCCGCGCCGATACCAGGTTGACCACGACCAGCAGCTGCCACAGCGGCGCCGGCCGGTCCGCCAGGCGGATGCCCGCCTGGCGGGCGAGGGTCGGGCCCCCCTCCGCCAGCACCGCGCGGGCGATCGTCTTCTCGCGCTCGGCCGCCATCGTCTCCTCCTCGTGCCTGCTCGAAGCCTGCGGTCGCCTCGTGGCGGCCTCCGCTACCCGCCGGGCCCCCACCGCCAACGCGCCCCGGGCGGGTGCGGCGGGCGGGGCGCGGGGTGAAGGTGTGGCGGGGTGAGGGGATGCGATAGCGTTCCTCCGTCCATCGGCCGGTATGCGCCGGTGGTGGCTCCGCCCTGCGCTTGCGGAAACCCTCTTCTCCCCTTTCGCTCACCGGTTCCGCACCTGGAGGCTGTGTGACCACCGCTCTTGGCCGCCGCGACCTGCTGAAGGCGTCGGGCGCCGCCGGCGCCGCCGTGCTGGCGGGCGGCCTGCTGTCCACCGCGACCGCCGCCCCCGCCGCCGCGGCCGAACGCACCTGGCGCGCCACGGGTGTCGCCAACGCGGCGCTGGCGTCCTTCGACAACACCATGAAGAGCTACATGCAGGCGCGCAACATCACCGCCGGTTCGCTGGCCGTGGCGCGCAACGGCAAGCTGCTCTACGTGCGCGGCTACACCTGGGACGACCCGGCCAAGCCCACGACCCAGCCCACCGACGTCTTCCGGCTGGCCAGCGTGTCCAAGCCCATCACCGCCACGGCGGTCATGCGGCTGGTGCAGACGGGCAGGCTGAGCCTGACCGACCGTGTCACCGACCTGCTCACCCTGCGCCCGCCGGCGGGCCAGACCGCCGACCCCCGGCTCAAGGACGTGACCGTGCGCCGGCTGCTGCAGCACCTGGGCGGCTGGGACCGCGACGTCTCCTTCGACCCGCTGTGGAGCGACGCCCGGATCGCCGGCGGCCTGGGCGTGGGCTACCCCCTCAGCAGCCGGGACATCATGCGCTACGTCACCGGGCAGCCGCTGGACCACGCGCCGGGCACCACCTACGCCTACTGCAACTACGGCTACCTGCTGCTGGGCGAGATCATCGCCGCGGTCTCGGGCACGAGCTACGAGGACTACGTCACCCAGGAGATCCTGCGGCCGCTGCGGATCACCCGCATGCGCCTGGGGGCGTCGCTGTCCCAGGACACCTCCGGCGAGGTCGACTACAACTCCCGGTACACGGGCCGGTCGGTGATCGACGACTCCGGCGCCACCCTGCCCCTGCCCTACGGCGGGTTCAACATGGAGACGCAGTTCGCCAACGGCGGCTGGGTGGGCTCGGCCGCCGACGTGGTGCGCTTCTGCTACCTCTACGACCAGCCGGCCAGCGCGCAGATCCTCTCCAGCGCCTCGATCAAGACCGTCTACGCCAAGCCCGAGGCGGGCGGCTGGAACGGCTACCACTACGGCCTGGGCTGGTATGTCCGCCCGGTCAGCGGCGGCCAGAACACCTGGCACACCGGCAGCATGCCCGGCACCTACACGCTGCTCATGACCAGCGGCGGCCTCACCATCGCCGCGCTGTTCAACCAGCGCAAGGAGGGCGACAACCTCAACTGGGGCGAGATCGACCCCCTGCTGTGGGACGCGGCCGACGCCGTGGACACCTGGCCCACCACGGACCTCACCTCGCGGTACTTCCCGCCCGAGGGCTGGGTCCCCGTGCGCCCCTGAACGCCGGGGCGGTCCGCACACCGCTCCGGCTCCCGGCCCGGCGCGCCCCCTCGCGGGGCGCGCCGGGCCTTTCGGTGTCCGCGCCGCACGCGCCGCCACCTGCGGCGTCGCCGTGAACACCGGGCCGGGCACGCACCGCCACGGGGTGGGGCCATAGTGGTCTTGTGGCCGGCGCGCCGCGGCCGCCGCACTCCGGCGGCCCGCGCGCTCCCGGCCGCGTCCTACGGCAGACGAAGGAGGAACCATGGTGCAGCTCATCGGTGCGGGATTCCCGCGGACCGGTACCACCTCGATGAAGGCCGCGCTGGAGCGGCTCGGCCTGGGCCCCTGCTACCACATGTACGAACTCTTCAGCCATCCCGAGCACCTGGCGCGCTGGGAGCACGCCGTCCACGACGACCCGGTGGACTGGGACCGCGTGACCGAGGGGTACGCCTCGGGCGTGGACTGGCCGTTCTCCTACTTCTGGCGCGACCTGGCCGCCGCCTACCCGCAGGCCAAGGTCCTGCTGACCGTGCGCGACCCGCACCGCTGGTACGCCAGCATGGCGGCCACCATCGTCCGCCAGGCCGAGATGGTCACCGGCCTGGACGAGGGGGCGCCGCCGGCGCTGCGGCGGCTCTCGGGCGTGCTGGCCCCCATCTGGAAAGACGTGTTCGACGCCAACGGGGCGCCCGACGAGAAGCGGGCGGTCGAGGTCTTCGAGGCCCACACGGCCGCGGTGACCGAGGCCGTTCCGGCGGAGCGGCTGCTGGTCTACGAGATCGGCCAGGGCTGGGAGCCGCTGTGCGCGTTCCTGGGCGTGGCCGTGCCCGACACCCCGTTCCCGCACCTCAACGACACCGAGGCGATGCACCGGGTCATGGCGGACTTCGAGGCGGGGCGCACGCCGGCCTCGCCGTTCGAGACCTCCGGCTGATCCGTCCCCGTCCCAGCGACACGGCCGGCACCCGCGCACCGGTCAACGGGCCGCCGCACCCTCCCGGTGCGGCGGCCGCCGCGCGTCCCGGGCGCGCGTGGCGAGGGCGGGCGTGGAGGAGGGGGTGGGGCGGGTGCGGCGGATCAGTCCAGGTGGGCGCGGATCTGCCGGATGTGCTCGGGCGTGGTGCGGCAGCAGCCCCCGATCAGGGCGGCCCCGGCAGCCCTCCAGCGCCGCGCGGCCGCGCCGAAGGCCACCGGGTCGCGTTCGCCCCGCCACCGCCGGGTCCGGGGGTCCCACTCCTCGCCGGAGTTGGGGTAGACCACGGCGGGCACCCCGCTGATGCGGCCGAGGAGGTCGGGGATGTGGCGGGGCGGGGTGCAGTTGACGCCGACGGCCAGCACCCGCGGGTGGCGGGCCAGCGGCGCGGCGCACTCGGCCAGCGGGGTGCCGTCGCTAATGCGCTCGCCGTCGCGGCAGCTGAAGCTCACCCAGGCGCTGATGTGGGGGGTCTCGTCCAGCAGGCGCGCCAGGGCGCGCGCCTCGGCGGCCGAGGGGATGGTCTCGCAGGCCATGAGGTCGGCGCCGCTCTCGGCGAGCAGGTGCCAGCGCTCGCGGTGCCAGGCCGCCAGGCCGTCCTCGTCGAGGTCGTAGGCGCCGGTGTACTCCGAGCCGTCGGCCCGCGCGGCGCCGTAGGGTCCGACGCCGGCGGCCACCAGTCCGCCGCCGTGCTCGTCGCGGGCCTGGCGGGCGAGTTCGACCGAGCGCGCGATGAGGGCGCGGGCCTGGGCCGGGCTCAGGCCGCGGGCGGTGAACGCGGGCACGCTGGCCTGGTAGGCGGCGGAGACGGCGATGTCGGCGCCGGCGGCGAAGAAGTCGCGGTGCGCGCGGCGGATGAGGGCGGGGTCGTCCTTCAGCAGCCGCGCCGACCACAGTCCGCCGCCGAGGTCGCCGCCCAGGTCCTCCAGCCGGGTGGCCAGGCCGCCGTCCAGCACCAGGACGCCGCGTTCGGCCAGGAGGGAGTGCATGGCCCCAGGCTATGCGGCGGCGGACCGGCCGGGGGCCGCGTCCACGCGCAAGAACTCCCGGATGCGCAGGAGCCGGGGCGGGCGGTCGGCGTCGGGGCGAGGGCGGCGAACGCCTCGTCCTCCCCGACGATGCGCGGGGCGGTGAGGGCCACCTCGCGGCCGTCGACGCGCAGCCGCGCGCCGCCGGCGGCCAGGACGTTGCGCACCCAGTCGGAGCGGGCGCCGTAGACCGGCACGAACAGGTAGCCGCCCTCGACGGGGCAGGCGTCGAGAGGGGTGCGGTAGGTGGCGCCGGAGACCCGGCCGACATGGACGAGCACCGGCCACTTCCCGCTCGCGATCGCGCGCGGGTTGAAGACCCGGCGGTTGAGGTGGACCCACCATCTGGGCATCGGCACGGCCGTCTCCCGGGGCGGGGGTCGCGGTCGAAGTCGTACCACTCGTCGGTGCGCGCCCAGGTGCAGCCGAGGTGGGCGGTGGCGGGGTGGGTCCGGTCCTCCACGCGCAGCAGCGCGGGCTGGGGCTCGGGGTGGCGGGTGAAGCGGGCGCCGAGGAGGTCGGCGTAGAAGGGCCAGTCGGGCTCGGCGGTGGCGGCGGCGTGCACGCCGGCGAACCCGCCGCCCCCGCGCACGTGGGCGGCCAGGGCACGGCGCGCGGTGCC
Source organism: Streptomonospora nanhaiensis (assembly GCF_013410565.1). NCBI lineage: Bacteria > Bacillati > Actinomycetota > Actinomycetes > Streptosporangiales > Nocardiopsidaceae > Streptomonospora > Streptomonospora nanhaiensis. Next base: position 536,622 of record NZ_JACCFO010000001.1, on the reverse strand, counting down.
GTCCAGCACCGTGCCGGAGGTGCTGAGGAACACCACCGCCGCGCAGTCGGCAAGGCGGTCGGCGCGCAGCGCGGCGGGGTCCTCGGCGGCCTCGACCTCCAGGCCCAGGGCCCGGCCCAGAGCGGCGAGCGCGGCGACCCCGGCGGGGATGGAGGCGTGGCGGTAGCCGGTGGTGCGGCTGAAGACCAGGAGTCGTGCTGCCATGGGCGCACCCTACGCCGCCCGCGCGCCCGTCCCCCCTGCTGCCGGGCCCGGCACGTCCTAAAAGACCGATAAGGTATGCGCTGCGGGCGCGGGCGGCAGCGGAGGCCGGCGCCCGGACACCGTCGCGTCGTGAAGGGCTGGTGGATGTACACGGTCCAGGTCTCCCAGTCCCGGCGCCGGGCGGCCGCCGACCTCAAGACGGTGCTGGACGCCCACCCCGACACCGACCTGTACCTCTACGTCGAGCCCGGCGAGTACGTCGCCGCCGAACCCTTCACCATCCGGCGCCACGTCATCGTCGTGCCCACCGCCGGCCCCGGCTCGGTCACCGTCACCGTGCCCGGCTCCAACGTCTTCAACGTGCGCTCGGGCCGCCTGGAACTGTACGGCGTGGGGGTCCGCAACTCCTCCACCGAGTACCCGCCGCTCTACGCCCACCCCGGCACCGCCGTCAAGGCCGTCGACACGGTCTTCGAGGCGCCGCTGCGGGTGACCGCCGTGCAGGCCGCCGTCGAGATGGCCCGCTGCGTCTTCCACGGCGGCGGACTGCTGCTGGACCGCACCGGCGGTGCCGTGCACGAGTCCCGGTTCACCCGCGCGCGGCTCGCGGTCTCGGGCGCCTGCTCACCCGAACTGCGCGACCTCCGCTTCACCGGCGACGCCGAGGGCAACGCCGTGTACATCGAGGGCGGCGCCTCCCCCGCGGTGCGCGGCCTGCGCATCAGCGACGCCGGGTCGTCGGCCTACCCCGCGCTCGCCGTGACCGGGCGCACCAGGGTCGAGATCGCCGACTGCACCATCACCGGCACCACCAGCGTCCCCCTCATCGCCAAGGACGGGGCCGACCTCACGCTGCGCGGCCTGCGCATCGAGGGCGGCCTGCGCGAGCACAACTCCATCGGCGTGGAGAACGACTGCCGGGTGCGCGTGGCCGACGCCGAGATCCTGGACTCCCCCGGCTGCGCCGTGCACGCGGTCGGCGGCTCCCTGTCGCTGACCGGACTGCGCGCCCGCCGCCCCGCCTACCTGGGGGTGTCGGTCGTCGACGGCCGCCTGGACGGCGAGGACGTGCGCGTCGAGCACCCGCTCAAGGGCGGCATCGCGCTCAACAACACCACGGCCGCCCTCACCGACGTGGCCGTGGAGTCCGACGTGGCCCCCAGCGACGACCCCGAGCAGCACGGCTACGCCGCCGTGGAGGTCAGCGGCGGCCGCCTGGAGGTCGAGGGGCTGCGGATCTCGGGCTGCTTCGTGGGCGTCAGCGCCGCCGACGACGCCACCCTCACCCTGCGGGGGCTCGACGTCGCCCGCAGCGCCGCCAACGGGCTGGTCCTGCGCACCGGCAGCTTCGCCGAGGTCAGCGACGCACGCATCACCGACTCCGCCAAGGACAGCGTCAACATCTCGGGCAGCCGCCTGCTGCTCAGCGACGCCGAGGTGCGCGGCACCCAGACCCTGGCCATCGGGGTCGACGACAACGCCAGCGCCGCCCTCACCGACACCACCGTCCACGGCGGGCCCAGCGGCGGGGTGTTCCTCACCGAGCGGGCGCGGCTGCGGCTGATCCGCTGCACCGTCGTGGGCGGCGGCGGCCCCGCCGTCGTCGGCCCCCGCGAGGCCATCCTGCAGATGGACGACACCACGCTCACCGACGAGGACGCCGACGGCACCCGGGTGAAGGCGGCCGCGGGCGCCGACGGCGGCGCCCACCCCGACGCGGCGGGCGGCCCCGCGGCCCAGCCGCTGGAGGTGCTGCTGGCCGAACTGGACGCCATGACCGGCCTGGCGGGGGTGAAGAAGGAGATCCGGTCGGTGGTGGCCATGCAGCAGGTCAGCGAGAAGCGGGCGCGCGCCGGCCTGCCCAAGCTCAACCTCAGCCGCCACCTGGTCTTCTCCGGCCCCCCGGGCACCGGCAAGACCACCGTCGCGCGCCTCTACGGCCGCATCCTGCGCTCCCTGGGAGCCGTGGACAAGGGCACCTTCGTGGAGGTCGCGCGGAGCGACCTGGTGGGCCAGCACCTGGGCGAGACAACGCAGAAGACCACCGAGGTCTTCGAGCGGGCGCGCGGCGGCGTGCTGTTCATCGACGAGGCCTACGCGCTGTCGCGGCGCTTCGGCAGCGGCAGCGACTTCGGCCAGGAGGCCATCGACACCCTCATCAAGCTGATGGAGGACCACCGCGACGAGGTCGTGGTGGTGTTCGCCGGCTACTCCAGCGAGATGCGCTCCTTCCTGGAGGCCAACCCCGGGCTGCGGTCGCGGGTGTCGCGCACCGTGGAGTTCGAGAACTACAGCCCCGAGGAGCTGACCTCGATCTTCGCGGGCATGGCCGGCGCCCAGGGCTACGTGCTGGGCGAGGGCGTGCGCGACCTGGTCGCCGCCCACTTCCGGCGCCAGTCGCGCGACTCCTCCTTCGGCAACGGCCGCGAGGCGCGCCGGGTGCTGGAGGGGGTCATCCAGCGCCAGGCCGAGCGGATCATGGAGTCCGCCGCCGAGACCGCCGACGACTTCGCGCTGATCCTGCCCGAGGACCTGGACGGGCTGGTGGGGCCGGGCCTGGCCGCACGGGTGGGCGACCCCCGCGACCAGGAGCAGACCCGCGCGCTGCTGGCCAAGCTGGAGAACATGATCGGCCTGGCCGAGGTCAAGGAGCAGGTCGCGGCGATGATCGCGCTGCTGTCGGCCGGGCGCCGCCGCCGGGCGGCGGGCCTGGAGGCACCCCAGCCCTCCCGCCACCTCGTCTTCACCGGCGCCCCGGGCACCGGCAAGACCACGGTCGCCCGGATCTACGGGGAACTGCTGGCCGCGATGGGCGTGCTGGCCCAGGGCCAGGTGGTGGAGGTCGCGCGCGCCGACCTCGTGGCCGGCTACGTCGGGCACACCGCCCAGCAGACCCGCGAGGTGTTCGAGCGGGCGCGCGGCGGCGTGCTGTTCATCGACGAGGCGTACTCCCTCACGCGGTCGGGCGGCGGGGGCGCCGACTTCGGCCGCGAGGCGGTGGACACGCTCATCAAGCTGATGGAGGACCACCGCGACGAGGTCGTCGTCATCGTCGCCGGCTACACCGACGAGATGGCGGAGTTCCTCCGCAGCAACCCGGGCCTGGCCTCGCGCTTCTCGCGGACGGTCACCTTCGCCTCCTACACCCCCGACGAACTGGTGCGCATCTTCGCCGCCACCGCCGCCGAGGCCGACTTCGCGGTGCCCTCGGCCACGTCGGCGCGGGTGGAGGAGGTGGTGCGCGCCCAGGAGCACCGCTTCGCCGAGGGCAACGCCCGCGAGATCCGCAAGCTGTTCGAGGACAGCGTCACCCGCCAGTCCCGCCGCATCGAGCGCCTCGCCCGCGAGGGCGCCGAGCCCACCACCGAGGACCTGCAGACCCTGCTGCCGGAGGACATCGGCTGATCCCACGGCAGGGAGCGGCCTGAAGGGCCGCCCTGCGCCCGCGCCGCCGTCGACGGCGGCGCGGCACGACAACTCCGGGGCGCGCGGGAGTGGCTGGGCGCCGCCGCGCTCGTCAGCTCCGCCGGGGCGGGGCCAGCCAGTCGGGCAGGGGCTCGCGCGCGGCGCGCCAGTCGGGCGGCACCGCGTCGGCGCCGGCGCGGGCGGCGATCACCCCGCCCGCGATGGCCGCCGTGGTGTCGGTGTCGCCGCCCACGCCCACGCACGCGCGCACCGCGGCGGCGAAGGAGTCGCCGTGGACGGCCGCGGCCCACAGCGCGAACGGCACGGTGTCGGGCGCGCTCACCCGCGAGCCGTTGCCGAGTTCGCGGGCGGCCTCCGGCGCGCTCGCACCCAGCAGCCCCCGGGCGCGCTCCAGGCCGGCGCGGACCGGCCCGGGCGCGGTGCGCCCGCACACGGCGGCGAGCAGGTCGCCGCCGGGCATGGCGGGCTCGGCCGTCCACACGGCCGCGGCGACCGCCACCGCGACCGCTCCGGCCACGCCCTCGGGATGGGTGTGGGTGACCTCGGCCGCGCGCGCCGCCTCCTGGGCGGCGCGCGCGGGATCGCCCGCGAAGTAGGCGCCCAGCGGCGCCACCCGCATCGCCGCGCCGTTGCCGTAGGAGCCGGTGCCGCCGAACTGGGCGGCGGCCGCCGCGCGCCAGTCGGCCCCGGCGGCGATGCGCTCCAGCAGCTCCCCGGCACCCCGGCCGTAGCCGCGCGCGGCGGTGAACCGGGCGGCGAAGAGGCGCGCCAGCTCGTCTTGGTCGGCTCGGCCGGCGCGGGACAGCACGTCCACCACCGTCGCGGCCATCTCGGTCTCGTCGGTCCAGCGCCACGGGCCCGGCGGCAGCGCGGTGCCGTGGGCGCCGGGCGGCGGGACCAGGGAGCCGAAGGCGTCGCCGACCGAGAGCCCTTCCAGCGACGCCCGTGCGCGGGCGTCGGCCGACGGCCCGCCCGCCGCGCCGGGGCCGCCCGAGGCGGCCAGGTACTGGGCGGTGAGGTCGGCCATCCGGCCGCGCCGGCGGGTGTAGCCCGACTGACTGGCGTAGGCGGCCTTGGACACCCGGCTGGCGTCGTCGGTGCGGGCCCGCCGGGCGAGCTGGTCGAGCTCGGTGATCTGCGCCGTCAACTCGGCGGCCTGGTCGGGCGGCGCCGAGGCGGCCTGCTCGGCCAGCTCGCGGCGGGCCCGCTCCAGGGTGCCGGCGGCCCCCTCGCGGTCGCCCGCGCGCAGGGCCTCGCTGGCCTCGCGCTTGGCGGTCTGGGCGCGCTGGAACGCCTCCTCGGTGCGCACGGTCGGGTTGGGCACCCGCCCGGCGGCGGTGTCGCCGGGCACCACGTTGACCGAGATGGGGAGGGTGGCGGTGTAGGTGCGCAGTGTGGCGGGATCGGCGTAGGTGGCGACCAGGTCGGCCACGGTGGCGGTACCCAGGGCGGGGATGCGCGGCACCGTGAGGCGCAGCAGAAGGCGGCGGTGCTCGCCGGAGTAGAAGTCGCCCAACTCCAGCATGAGGGAGCCGTCGGGAAGCAGGTTGCCGGGCATCTCCCCGGCGACGGCCACCTGCGCGACCAGCGGTCCGGGCCGCACCCGCAGCGACACGGCCTGGGCGGTCTTGGACAGCAGGAACTCCGCCTCGCGGGCGATGAGGGCGGCGGCGGAGTCGGGGTCCTCGGCGAACAGGGCGCTGCCGGCGCCGCCGTCGGAGACCGCGCCCAGCAGCGCCTCGTCGTAGCCCAGGCCGTAGCCGAGCGTGGTGGTGGTGACGCCCGCGCCGTAGCCGTTGCGCGCGCAGTCGGCCAGCGCGGCGTGGTCGGTGATGCCGAGGTTGGCGTGGCCGTCGGAGACCAGCAGCAGGGTGGCGCCCCGGTCGGAGGCGCGGCGGGCCTCCTGGATGCCGCGCAGCAGCCCGCTGGACAGGTCGGTGCTGCCGCCCGCCCGGATGGCGGCGATGCGCCGGCGCGCGGCGTCCTTGTCGGTCAGCGGACCGGCGGGGACCTCGACCCGCGCCTGGTTGTCGAACGTGACCAGGCCGAAGTTGTCGGCTAGGTCGAGGCGGTCGACCAGCGACAGCAGCGCGCGGATCGCGCCGTCGAGCCGGGCGCCGCCCATGGAGCCGCTGCGGTCGAGCACGACCTGGAGGGTGGCCGGGGGCCGCGCCGCGTCCTTGGGCTGCTCGGGAGCCGTGACGTCCACGAGCACGGTCACATGGTCGTCGGCGTCGACCGGGATGACGTCGAAGTCCAGCAGCGCGGACAGGTGCATGGCGGCTCCTCCGGGTGGGCGTGCCCCGGAATATACCGAGGTGGGGCGACGAAACGGGGGCCGGGGACGCGAGCGGGCCGCAACCGGCCGGGCGGGGCGGACCGGGTGGACGGCGTGGCGAAACGGGCCTGTGGACGACGGACGCACGGCCGGCCGCCGTCCTGCTACCAAAGGAGCATGACGACATCACACTGTGTGACCGCACTGGGTCAGGGCCGCCCCCAGCCCCCGACCCCTCCCCCGCCGTCCTACCACCGCGACCGCTCCCGCCGCGCGCCGGCCGCGCCGCCCCGGCCCGCGGCACCGCGGCCCGGCACCGGCCCCGGACAGAGGTCTTCGCCGGCCTTGGGCCGGGCCCCCGCCGCGCCGGGCGGCCCTCCGGGTGCGGCGGGGGCCGGGGAAGGAGCGCACCCGTCCGGCGGCGCGCCCGCGCCGCCGCCGGGGGCCGGATCAGGCGGTGGCGGTCTCCTCGCCGCCGAGGCTGTCGAGCCAGGCGCGGACGCTGTCGTTGTGCTCGCCCAGCCGGGGCGGGGGCCGGTGGCCGTGGCGGGTCTCCGCGCCGTCCACCGGGTCGCTGAACCGCACGGCCGGGCCGGGCAGCTCCACCTTGCCCAGGACGGGGTGGTCCACGCCCACCACCAGGCCCTGGGAGCGCACCTGGTCCCACTCATAGACCTGGTCGATGGTGCGGATGGCACCGCAGGGGATCCCGATGCCGTCGATGCGCTCCAGCCAGGTGTCGCGCGAGGCGGTGGCGAGCACGGCCTCGATCTCCTGGTTGAGCGCGGGCCGGTTGGTCACCCGGGCGGCGTTGTCGGCGAACCGGGGGTCGTCGGCGTCGATCCCGAGCAGGCCGGCGAACTTCGCCCACTGGCCCTGGCTGGCCACGGCCACCTGGAGCATGCCGTCGGCGCAGGCGTAGGCGCCGTAGGGCGCGATGGAGGGGTGGTGGTTGCCGATCGCCTTGGGCACCTCGCCGCCCACGGTCCACCGGGTGCCCTGGAAGGCGTGCACGCCCACGATCGAGGACAGCAGGGAGGTCCGCACCACGCGGCCGCGCCCGGTGCGCTCGCGCTCGTAGAGCGCGCTGAGCACGCCGTAGGCGCCGTTCATGCCCGCCAGCAGATCGCCGATGGGCACGCCGACCTTGGTGGGCTGGTCGGCGGAGGGCCCGGTCAGGCTCATCAGCCCGGCCTCGCCCTGGGCGATCTGGTCGTAGCCCGAGCGCCCGCCCTCCGGCCCGTCATGGCCGAAACCGCTGATGGAGCACAGCACCAGGCGGGGGTTGAGTTCGGCCAGCCGCTCCGCGGAGAAGCCGAGGCGGTCCAGCACGCCGGGGCGGAAGTTCTCCACCAGCACGTCGGCGGCGCGCACCAGGCGGGTGAGCACGTCGCGGCCGTCGTCGGACTTCAGGTCCAGCTCGATGGACTCCTTGTTGCGGTTGCACGAGAGGAAGTAGGTGCTGATGCGCTCGTCCTCCGGACCGACGAACGGCGGCCCCCAACTGCGCGTGTCGTCGCCGGTCCCGGGCTGCTCCACCTTGATCACCCGCGCGCCGAGGTCGCCCAGCAGCATCGCGGCGTGCGGCCCGGCCAGCGCCCGCGACAGGTCCACGACGACGATCCCGGTCAGTGGTCCGACGCCATCGGTCGGGTCCGCGCTCACGCCCATCAATCCCCTCGTCTCCTCGGTCCCGCGGCCACCCGTTCCGGCAGGCCACGCCGCGCTCCGCGATGTTCCGAACCGCGTCCTGCGTATTCTCCAGTTCCGCCGCCCGGCGACGATGATCGCCCCCCTCGTCACGCGGAGCGACGGTCACCGAATCGACGAAAACCCAGGTCAGAGCCTATGTCTCGGTTCCAGGTGCCATGGCCGGCCAGACGCCCTCCCCCGGCGAGCAGGATGCCGCGCCGCAGATGGCGAGGTGTGAGGCGCGTGCTCTCGTGGCCGGTGATCAAGGCCCTGCGGAGACGTGTCTCAGAAAACAAACCCGCACCTTTACGACGTAGATTACATATTGGCACAGGCGGCCTCCCACCGGCATGGGCAGCAGCCACGAGCAACCGCCGGACCATCCCCGCGTGCGCGGGGAGCTCCCTGACCAGCCTGGGAGCATGCCGGCGAGCCTGGGCGCCTGCGGCGCCCCGTGGCGACGACCGAGGATCCCTGAAGGGGCGGATTGGCCGCCTCGCTCCGACCTGCGGCGCTTCGAGTGGAGATGTCGCTCACGTGCGGGTGAGCATATTTTCCCTTGTCCAGTAGGGAATGGAGGATTAGCATCTCTACTGAACCGGTAGACAAACTTCGCAAACGGGAAGCCGCGCATGCAGACCCTCGTCCTCCTCGCCCTCGTGGGCCTTCTCGCCCAGTTGGTCGACGGCAGCCTCGGCATGGCCTACGGCGTCACCTCGACCACGCTGCTGCTGCTTGTCGGCACCAACCCCGCCGCCGCGTCGGCCACCGTCCACTTCGCCGAGATCGGCACCACGCTGGCCTCGGGCGTCTCCCACTGGCGACTGGGCAACGTCGACTGGAAGGTCGTCCGCCGCATCGCGCTCCCGGGTGCCATCGGCGCGTTCGCCGGTGCCACCTTCCTCAGTTCGCTCTCCACCGAGGCCGCCGCCCCGATCATGGCCGGCATCCTGCTGGCGCTGGGCGCCTACGTCCTCGTGCGCTTCACCGCGTGGGGCATGCCCAAGGGCCGGCTCGGCAAGCCCGTCCGCCGCCGGTTCCTCACCCCGCTCGGCCTGGTCGGCGGCTTTCTCGACGCCACCGGCGGTGGCGGGTGGGGGCCGGTCGGCACCCCGGCGCTGCTGGCCAGCGGCCGGATCGAGCCGCGCAAGGTCATCGGCTCCATCGACACCAGCGAGTTCATCGTCGCCATCGCCGCCAGCATCGGCTTCCTGGTCGGTCTCGGCAGTGCGGGCGTGAACCTCCTGTGGGCCGTCGGCCTGCTCGTCGGCGGTGTGATCGCCGCCCCCATCGCCGCGTGGATCGTGCGGCACGTGCCGTCGCGCGTCCTCGGTTCGGCGGTGGGCGGTCTCATCGTCCTCACCAACGCCCGCACCCTGCTCGACGCCCTGGGCGCCGCCCCCGCACTGCGCACGGCCGCCTACGTGGTCCTCGCCCTGGTGTGGGCGGGCGCCATCGCCTGGTCGGTCCGTGCGCACCTGATCGAGCGCCGCGCCGAGACCGTCCCCGCCACCCCCGAACCCGAACCTGCGGCCCCCGCCGCCTCTGCGGCCGAGGCCGACACCCCCGCGCACCCGGCCTCCCCCGCCCCCTCCGCCCCGCTCGACTGAGCGACCGAGCCGACGCGCCTGGCGCGTCATCCGCTCCGCCCGGCAGCGCGGGGCCGGACGGAGCACAAGGCGAGGGCGGTGCGGCCATACCGGCCGCGCCGCCCTCCGCCCGTTGCCGGGCGCGGACGGGATCCGCCCTGCGTCCGCGCATCGCCGCCGGACACCTCGCCCGGCCGCTCCCCCGCCCGCCTGTACCCGCACCCGACGGCGCCGCCGGGCCGCCGACCAGAGGTCAGCCCGCCACCGCGTCCAGGCGGTCGAGCTCGCGGCACGCGGAGTCGTACTGGGCCGAGCTGACCAGCGGCCGCCCCGCCAGCAGGTAGTCGCCCACCGGGGTCAGCAGCAGCGTGCCCTCGTCGAACTCCCGCAGCCGCACCCGCTGCCAGTCCTCGCGCCCGGTCTCCACCGGCCGCAGCGGCAGCCCGTGGATCGGCAGGCCGCCCGCCCGGTTCGACGGGCACCGGCCGTCGCCGTCCTCCCAGGCCGCCGACAGCGCCGACCCGTGGGCCTCGGCCTCCTCGCGGCGCTGCACCTCGCGGTCGGCCGCCACGGCGATCAGGTAGCGCAACTCCTCCAGGGGCCCCAGATCGGCGCGCGAACCCGCGTAGTGCAGCAACTCCACCACCTCGGGCTCCATGTGCAGCCCCGCCATCTGCTCGGCGACCGCCTCGGGCCCGGGCGCGCAGTCGGCTCCGGCCAGGGCGAACATGTCCATGGCGTCGCGGGGGCCGAAGGGCCGCTGGAACCGCTCCTCGGCCACGGCGAGCAGCCCGGCGGTCCACGGGTGCTCGGGCAGCCGGGTGCGCGGCACGACGGTGCGGAAGTTGCCGGGCAGCGCCGCCGTGCGGATCTCGACCAGGTTGGGGCCGTCGAGCAGGGGGTCGAGGGAGGGCCAGTGCAGCACGGCCGACACGTGCCGGTGGTCGGCCCCCATCAGGCAGACGTCGATGCGCTGCACCGGCCGCTCGCGCCGCACCCGGCGCACCGCGCGCCACAGGGCGGGCTCGTCGGCGACGGCGAGTTCGAGGTCGCCCACGGGCCGCAGGAGGCCGTCGGGATACAGCCGGCCCAGCGCCGGGCCCTTGAGGACGCGGCAGCCGACCTCGGCCGCCAGGATCCGGTGCAGGCCGCGGTAGTCCTCGGCCCGGTGGCGCGCCCGGCGCAGTTCGTCGCGCGCGCCGCTGCCCAGGGGATGGCCGTCGCGGTGCAGGATCGACAGCAGCAGGTGCGGCAGGTTCGGCGCGGTGGCGCGCGCGGCTGCCATGAGGTCCGCCAGATCGTCCTCCTCGGCGTCGAGGCAGAGCCGGAACAGCTCAAGGTCGATCTGCGGTGCGGATTCGCTCATGTACCTGTTTCCTTCGCCGGTCGGCGCCCGTTCACCGCATCGCGGGACGAGCGCCGACGCCGCGCCGCCGGGGCGGCGCTCCGGGTGCGGCGGCACGCGGGGATGGGCGCCGACGTCAACCGGAAGGGGCATTTTCCCAATGGCCACGCTAACCAGACATACAGTGATCCGTATAGCGCCGCCCTTTTCCGTCCGCTACAGACAATAATCAAATCACAACGCAACGCGCAACCTCTTGACCACATCGCGCCATTGTCTGGGTACACCATTCACGGCGTACCGGAAAACGACGCGCCCGGTTGCGTGCGCTCCGATATATACGCGTGTTCCTTCACGGGCGACGGCCGCCAATTGCCGCGGAAATCGTCGGCACGGCGACCGCCGTGCGCAATTGCGCATTCCCCCGCCCTCGGCGCTCCGATCCGGCCGCCCGCCCGGCGCGCCGGCCCCCGACCCCCGTTGGGAGAATGGCACCGACCACGGCAGGGGCCGCACCACCGGAGAGGAGCCGCCGTATGGCGCTGAGGACGGGTCTTCTGGGCACGGGCTACTGGGCCCGGGAGACGCAGGGCGCCGCGCTGGCCGCCCATCCCGACGTCGACCTGGTCGGGGTGTGGGGGCGCGACGCCGGGCGCGCCCAGGCGCTGGCCGACCACCTGGGTGCGCGGGCCTACACCGACGTGGCCGCCCTGATCGGCGACGTCGACGCGGTGGCCGTGGCGCTGCCGCCCGACGTGCAGGCCGAACTCGCGCTGCGCGCGGCGCGGGCGGGCCGCCACCTGCTGCTCGACAAGCCGGTGGCGCTGTCGGGCGAGGCGGCCGCGGCGCTGGCCGCCGAGACGGGGCGGCGGGAGCTGGCCTCGGTCGTGTTCTTCACGATGCGGTTCTCCGCCGCCATGGACGCGTTCCTGCGCGAGACGGCCGCCGCGGGCGGCTGGAACGGCGCGCAGGCCACCCTGCTGGCCGACGCCCTGCGGCCCGGCAGCCCCTACTCCCGGTCGCCCTGGCGCCGGCGGAAGGGGGGCCTTTGGGACATCGGCCCGCACGCGCTGTCGCTGCTGCTCCCGGTGCTGGGTCCGGTGGCCGAGGCCACGGCCGTGGCCGGGCCGCACGCCACCACCCACGCGCTGCTGCGCCACGAGGGCGGGGCGGTGAGCGCGCTGGCGCTGACGCTGGACGCCACGAGCGCGGGCCGCCGCTGGGAGTTCGTGTTCCACGGGGTGAACGGCGTGGTGTCGCCTCCGGGGGACGCGCAGACGCCGGTGGCCGCGTTCACCGCCGCGATCGACGAACTGCGCGAGGCCGTCGCGGGCGGCCGGCCCAGCACGCTGGACGTCCGGTTCGGGTACGAGGTCGTGCGCGTGCTGGAGGCGGCGCAGCGGTCCGTGACCGAACGCCGCACGGTTCCAGTGGAGCGATAAGCGGCCGGAGAATCCAGTGAACCGAATTCAGTACTGGTGAATGCACCGAGGTCCGCCGCCGGGACCACCTGTTCGGTGCCCCTCCTTATCTCCAGAGGGCGCGGGTGGAGGCGGTGGGCCCGCGCCCGTCCGAACGCGGAACGCGCCTATTCCGGCGGCGGCAAGGGAGCGCGGCCGGCGCGGGGCGGGTCGGGCGGCCGACCCGCGATTCGTCGGGCATGGCCGCGGCCGACCATCGGCGCGGTGGCGAGGGCGGCCGCAGAGCCGCCCTCGGGTTTGGCGGGGCGGGGACGCTGGAGCGGCCGGCGGGACGGGCCGCTCCCGGATCCGCGCTCGACGGCGCCCGACCTGCCCGAGGTGCGGACGCCGGCCGCCCGTTCACCGGCCGCCCACCGGGCGCTGCCCGGCGGGCGGCGGTGCGCGGGGAGGCGCCGGAGGGCGGCTGAACCGCTCGCCCCTACCAGAGGTCCGGGGTGGTGGCAGCCTCGCTGAAGTCGCCCCTGCGGAGCGCTTCGGCGGGGACCGACCCGCGCGTCCAGCCGCCTTCCCCGCCGATCCGCCGAAGGTGCCGGTGGTCGCCGAACTGGAGCAGGCGGTGGTGGCCGCCTGGCTCGCCGCCCTTGACCGGGGCGGTGTGGAGCGGCGGGGTCGGCCCGTTCGGATTCGGTGCCGAGGCAGAAGAGGCTGGGCGGTCCCGTACCCGCCGGAACGATCCCGTCGAGGCAGCCGCCGGGCAGGGCGTCGGTGTCCAGGACGGCGAGCAGGCTCGGCGGGACCCCTTCGCGGGCCGGCCACGGCGTGCCGGGGTAGAGGAGCGCCCGGCCGCCGAACCGGCTGCGCCCGAAGCCTCTCCGGGCCCCGCATCCCGCAGTCAGAATCCGGGCCGGGCGAGTGCCGCGATCCGGACGCCGGGTCGCTCACCGACGTGCGCGGCGCAGAAGGCGTGCAGGGAGGAGTGTGCTTCCGCAGCAGTCATGCCGGGATGCGACCACTCGCCGGTGATGCCCAGGCGAGGCGGCGGTCCGCCCTCCCCCGGCTGGTGCCCTCGGCGCAGCGCCGGCGGGGCACCGCCCCGGCAATCCCAGCGCCCCTTCCCTCGCCCACGGCTCGTTAGGGCGCCTGACCAGCGACGATACACCCCCATAACCGTGCCACCCCGCTCCCCCGGCGACCGCCGACCCGAGTTCCCGGCCCTCTTCACGCCCGGCTCGAACTCCCCCGGGGTAGTCGGGAAATCGCTTTCGCCATTCCTCGGGGTCCGCATTCGACGGCAGCGGTGCCACCACCCCCGGCGTTTCTCCGTGCCATGCCGGCCGAAATCCGGTAGTGCTCCCCCGCCCCCCGAATTGCGCCGCCGACGGCGGGCACCCGTCGCCATTCGCGCGTTTGTCGCACCGCTCGCGGCGGGCGCGGTCCAAAACCGGGCGCGGGAAATGTCGGCGTCGTCGGATTTCACGCCCGGCGCGCCGACCGGCGCAGCATGTCGACCATGGCCGGCACCGGCGCGGGCGGGCGGCGCCGGTGCACGAGCGAGATCTCCCGAGCGAGCCGGGCGCCCGCCAGCCGGCGCGCCACCCACCCGCTGGTCGGCGCGTCGTCGAGGATCATGCGCGGCACCAGCCCGATCCCCACCCCGGCGCGGATCAGCGCCAGCATCACCTCGTAGTCGCGCGTCTCGTAGGCCACGGTCAACTGCACCCCCTCGGCCTCGGCGGCGGCGTCCAGGGCGACCCGGTTGGAGATGCCGGGCGCGCCGCAGATCCACTCCTCCCCGGCGAGGTCGGCCAGCCGCTTGGACCGCCCGTCGGCGGCCGGGTGCCCCTCCGGGAGGACCAGGAGCAGCGGATCGACCAGGATGCGTTCACGGTGCAGGCCGGTGGCCGCCGGCGGGTCCACGCCGGGGTAGCGGTGGGTGATGAGCAGGTCGAGTTCGCCGGAGGTCACCAGGCCGTAGCCGTCAGGCGGCTCCACGTCGGTCAGCGACAGCCGCACCTGGGGGTGCGCCCGGCCGAAGGCCGCGAGCGCGCCCGGCACCAGGTGCTTTCCGGCGCTGGTGAAGGCGCCGAGCGACAGCCGCGTGGGCGCCTCGCCGGCCGTGGCGCGCACGGCCGCCTCGGCGTCGCGCAACTCGCCCACCACGCGCTCGCCGTAGGCCAGCAGGACCCGTCCGGCGCGCGTCAGCCGGACACCGCTGCGCGAGCGTTCGACCAGGACGCACCCGAGTTCGCGTTCCAGCTTGGTGAGCTGCTGGGACAGCGCGGGCGCGGTGAAGGACATCCGCTCGGCGGCGGCGGTGATGGACCCCGCGTGGGCGATCTCGACCAGTACGCGCAGCCGGTTGGCGTCGAGCACCACACCCACCCGCCTTCCCGCGCCGCGCCGGAAGACCCGGACCAAAGCACTGCTTAATCATCGTTAGCAATGCCAACTTTAACTTAAGCCCGCAGAGGTGCAGGGTGAAGACATGAGCACTCCGAGCGCAGCCACCGCCGCCCTCCCCACGCCGGCGGACGTCGCCGTCGCCGCCCGCCGCATCGCCCCCTACGCCCGCCGCACCCCGGTGCTCTCCGCCACCGTGGACGGCCGCCCCCTGTCCCTGAAGCTGGAGCACCTGCAGGCCACGGGCGCCTTCAAGCTGCGCGGCGCGCTGAACGCGCTGCTCGCCGCCGGCCGGCCGGAACGCGTCGTCACGGCGTCGGGCGGCAACCACGGGCTGGGCGTTGCCACGGCGGCGCGCATGCTGGGCCTTGCGGCGCTGGTCTACGTGCCGGAGACCGTGCCCGAGGTCAAGGCGCGTCGGCTGGAGGAGTCGGGCGCGGAACTGGTCCGCGTGGGGGCCCACTACGCCGAGGCGGCCGAGGCGGCGGTGGCCCGCGCCCAGTCGGAGGGGCTGCGCTACCTGCACGCCTACGACGACCCCGACGTGGTGGCCGGGCAGGGCACGATCGGCGCCGAGATCGCCCAGGACGCACCGCAGTGCGACGGCGTCGCGGTCGCCGTGGGCGGCGGCGGACTGGTGGCGGGCGTCCGGTTGGGCGCCGGGGACCGTGTGGTGACGGCGGTGGAGCCCGAGGGGTGCCGCTCCATGCACGCGGCCCTGGCGGCGGGCGAACCGGTGGTCGCGCCGGTGGACTCGGTGGCCTCCTCGGCGCTGGGCGCGGCCCGGATGGGCGACGTTCCCTTCGCGGTGCTGCGTCACAACCCGGTGGCCACGGCGCTGGTGACGGACGCGGAGATCGTCGCCGCGCGCGACCGCCTCTGGGAGGAGTTCCGGATCGCGGCCGAACCCGCGGCGGCGGTGCCCTTCGCCGCCTGGCTGGCCGGCCGGGTGGCGGGCGAGCACGTCTGCCTGGTGATCTGCGGGGCCAACGCCGACTGGACCCCGGGCCGCTAGGGTCCGCGGCGCGGTCCCGGGCGTTCCGTGCTCCCGTGCCGCCGAGGGGCCCGAACCGCCGCCGGCGCGGCGCCCTCTCCGCGCACGTATGATCTCGTCAGCCCCGATACCGACGCCGCTGCGGCATGCGCTCCGCATGTCGCGGACGAGCGGTTACGCCACCGCCTGTCCGGGTTAGCGCGCTCCCGCGCGGTCTGCCCGGCGCCGCCGGTACTACATTGTGCGGGGCGGTGGGCGCGAGACTCGGGGGGACGGCATGTGGTACGACGCGGCGCGGGTGGTCAGTGCGCGGGTGGGCCGTGTGCTCTACCGGCCCACCATCGAGGGGC
Source organism: Streptomonospora nanhaiensis (assembly GCF_013410565.1). NCBI lineage: Bacteria > Bacillati > Actinomycetota > Actinomycetes > Streptosporangiales > Nocardiopsidaceae > Streptomonospora > Streptomonospora nanhaiensis. The sequence goes on along the minus strand of NZ_JACCFO010000001.1, from coordinate 520,923 downwards.
TGGCGAACATCCCCGAGCACGGGCCCGTGATCCTCGCCGCCAACCACCTGTCCTTCTGCGACAGCGTGGTCATCCCGCTGGCCGTGCCCCGGCGGGTGCGGTTCCTCGCCAAGGCCGAGTACTTCACCGGGCCGGGCGTGAAGGGGCGGATGTCGCGCGCCGCGTTCACCGCGCTGGGCGCGGTGCCGGTGCGGCGCGGCACCGGGCGTGAAGCCGTGGACGCCCTCGAACTCGGCCTGCGCTGCCTCAAGGACGGCGGCGTGTTCTCGATCTACCCCGAGGGCACCCGCTCGCCGGACGGCCGGCTCTACCGGGGCCGCACGGGTGTGGCCCACCTGGCGCTGACCTCGGGCGCGCCGGTGGTGCCGGTGGGTCTCATCGGCACCGAGCGCATCCAGCCGATCGGCGCGCGCCTGCCCCGGATCAGCTCCATCACCGTGCGGTTCGGCGAGCCGCTGGACTTCTCCACCGGGTACGACCACCTGAAGACGGGGCGGGCCCGCCGCCAGGTGACCGACGAGATCATGGCCGCCATCCAGCGGCTCACCGGCCAGCAGGAGGCCGGGGTCTACAACGAGCGCTCCCGGGAGGGCTGATCCCGCTCGGCCGGCCGCCCCGGGCAGGCAGCCGGCCGCCGGGCCGGGGCTACGGCGGCCCGGCGGGGAGAGCCGGCGTGGCCCGCGGCCGGGGCGGCCCGGGCACGCCGGCTCCGCTCGGTGGGCGGATGTGGGCGTGGGGTCAGTCGGTGCCGGGCAGCCGCTCCGCCAGCCACGCCTCCACAGCGTCGGCGCTGCGCGGCAGGGCCGAGGACAGCACGCGGTTGCCCTCGGCGGTGACCAGGACGTCGTCCTCGATGCGCACGCCGATACCGCGCAGCTCCTCGGGCACCGTGAGGTCGTCGGGCTGGAAGTAGAGGCCGGGCTCGACGGTGAGCACCATGCCCGGCTGGAGATCGCCGTGGAGGTGGACCTCGGTGCGGGCCTTGGCGCAGTCGTGGACGTCGAGACCGAGCATGTGCCCGGTGCCGTGCAGGGTGTAGCGCCGCTGCAGGCCGAGTTCGACCACGCGGTCTACGGGCCCCTCCAGCAGGCCCCACTCGACCAGGCCCTCGGCGAGCACGCGCTGGGCGGCCTCGTGGTACTCGGTGAAGGGGCGCCCCGGTGCGACCACCGCGAGGGCGGCCTCCTGCGCGGCGTGGACGAGGTCGTAGACCCGCCGCTGCACCGGGGTGAAGCGCCCGGAGACGGGCAGGGTGCGCGTGACGTCGGCGGTGTAGAGGGTGGTGGTCTCGACCCCGGCGTCGAGCAGCAGGAGGTCGCCCGCGCGGACCGGGCCGTCGTTGCGGGTCCAGTGCAGGGTGGTGGCGTTGGGGCCGGAGGCGGCGATGGTGCCGTAGCCGACGTCGTTGCCCTCGACGCGGGCGCGCAGGAAGAACGTGCCCTCGATGTAGCGCTCGGAGGTGGCCCGGGCCTTGTGCAGCACCGCCGCGACGTCGCCGAAGCCCAGCACGGTGGAGTCGACGGCGCGCTGGAGCTGGGCGACCTCCCACTCGTCCTTGACGAGGCGGTGGTCGTGTAGGGTGACGGCGAGTTCCTCGTCGCGCTCGGCGGGGTCGCCGAGGTCGGCTGAGTCGGCGGGCAGCGGCAGGCCGGCCGCGACCCGCTCCAGGGCGGGGTCGTGGCCGCGCAGGATGCGGGTGGGCGCGGGCGGCGCGGCGCGCAGGACGTCGGCCAGCTCGCGGACGTCGTGGGTGGCCAGGCCGAGGAGCCGCGCGGACTCGCCGAGGCTGTGGCGCCGCCCGGTCCACAGTTCGCCGTGGCCGTCGAGCCAGAACTCGCCGTTGTCGCGGTTGGAGCGCGGGCGCAGGTACACGGTGGTGTCGTGGCCGCCGCCGGGGCGGGGCTCGAACACCAGGCAGCCGTCGTCGGACTGGTCGCCGGTGAGGTAGACGTAGTCGCAGGAGGCGCGGAACGGGTACTCGGTGTCGTTGGAGCGGGTCTTGAGGCGGCCGGACGGGATGATCAGCCGCTCGCCGGGGAACCGCGCGCTGAGCGCGGCGCGGCGCTTGGCGGTATAGGCGGCCTGTTCCAGGGGTTCGAGGTCGCGGATCTCGGTGTCGGCCCAGCCGGTGCGCATCCAGGCGGCGAGTTCGTCGGACACGGACTGGGCCTGGCCGTTCTTGCGGGGCGTGAACACCGGCGCCTCGGGAACCTCGGAGGCGGCGCGCTCCTCGGCCTGCGGACTGCTGCTGCGGTGCTCACTCACGGTGATGCCTCCTGACCTGGAAACCGGACGGGTGGTGGCGCTTGTGGCGCTCTTTTCCCATCCTAAGCCGGGTGTCCACGACCCGTCCTGGCCCGGCAAACGGGCTGTGGACAACCCGGCTGGGCGCGCCCGGGGTCACTCCGAGGCGGGCAGCAGGGCCTCGACATAGGCGCCCAGGACGGCGCGCAGCTCGCGGCAGGGGGCGGGGTGGCGGGTGCCTTCGGCGTCGACGGCGTGCCACAGCAGGGCGGCCAGGATCCGCACGTAGACCTCGGCCGCCGGCGCGCAGCGGTCGGGGGCCACTCCCGCGCCCGCGAACGCCCTTTCGACGCGCTGGGCGATCGCCGCCTGCATGGACGCGGCGATCTCGGTGAGGTCCAGCGACGGGAACACGGGGCACAGCAGCGGCCGGACACCGGGGTGGGCGGCGGTGTAGTCGATGACGCCCTCGATCACCGCGCCGTGGACGGTGCGCAGGCGAGCGCCCACGGCCGCGCTCGCGGTGTCGGGGGCGGCGAGGGGCCCCGGGGGGTCGGGCGGCCCGGACTCCTCGGGGGTGCCGGGGGTGCCGGCGGCAGGGGTGCCCGCCGGGCCCGCGGCGCTGTGGGAGGCGGCTCCCGAGGCGGCCGCCGTGACCTGGTCGAGCCCGGCCAGATGGCGGGCGGCCACGGCGTCCAGCAGCGCCCGCTTGTGCGGGAAGAACTGGTAGAGCGAACCGATCGAGGTCTCGGCGCGGGCGGCGATGCTCCTGGTGCTGGCGGAGTCGTAACCGACCTCGGAGAACTCCGCCTCGGCGGCCTCGACCAGCCGCTCGACCCGGGCCCTGCTGCGCCGCTGCGCCGGGGTCCGCCGTAGTGAGCCCTCCACCGCCGTATCCCTCCCCGCGGGCCGGTGCCCGCGTCCTTGACATTTCACCGGATATCTGCGCAAAGCGCGTCGAGCGATCGTACCGAAGGGCGGCGACAGAACCGGCGGCGCCGGTGAGGGGGCGAGGACGCGGGCGCGCCGCGAGGGCGGCCGGGGCGGTCGCGGCGGAGGGACGAGCGGAGCGTCGACCGTGTGGAGCGCCGTCCGCCGCCTCCGCCGGGCCGCACCGGCGCCCGGTTGCCGCTGTGGCGCGGTGGCCGAGGGCGGGGCGGGGCGGCGTCCCGGCGGCGGCCGCTGGTGGAGGCCGCCCCTCCCCTCCCGGGGGCGGCGGCCTTCCGTACCCCGCCGGGGGATCCGCTCCACGTCGGCGTCAGCGGTGCGGGACCCGGCCGCTCCGGTCGGGCCGCGCCGTGGTCGCAGCGCTAGCGCTCGGCGTTGGGCCCGTACCCGGCGTCGTGGTCGCGGGGGTCGTCGGGGTCGGCGGTGTTGCCGATGATGACCGCGATCGGCGGCAGCACCATGGCCACCGCGCACATGGCCAGCGCCCATCCCGAGCCGAGCAGGTAGTACACCGGCAGGGACCCGCCGAACAGGACCAGGCAGGTGCTCATCAGCCACGCGTAGCGGCGCGCGCGCCGTCTCATGCCTCCAAGCCTAGTCGCCCGGTCACACGGCCACAGGCGCGGCGGCACCGGGGGACACGCGCCGCGGGGCCGGACGGCGGGCGGGGTCGTTCAGCCCGCGGAACCCCGCGCCCAGGTCGTAGCCCGCCGCCGCCAGCCGCCGCCGCGCGCGGCGGTCGCGCTCGCGCGTCACCTCGCCGAACACCCGGACATAGAGCGGGTCGGGAACCGCGTTGAGCCCGGCGCGCATCGCGCCCAGCGCGGCGGTGACAGCGGTCTGGGTGCCCGGCGGCTCGGGGAGGACGCCGTAGGCGCGCCGCGCCCACGCGGGCAGGGTGTGGTACGACAGCGCGCCGACGGGCGCCCACAGCGGTTTCAGCCAGGCGATGTGCCGCAGCCGCGTCGGCACCGCGGGCCACAGCAGGAACCGCACCGTGGCCGCCGCCTCGGGGGTCGCGCGCAGGAGCGGGCGCGTCCGGGCCAGGTAGGACCGCATCTGCGCCAGGGAGGCGGGCACCTCGCGCGGGTCGAGGCCGACGTAGGCGGCGGTGCGGGTCTGCTCGGCCAGGTAGGCGTCGGCCTCGGCCGCGGTCAGCCGCACCCCCGCGCGCGTGACGACCTCCAGGTAGGAGACCACCTCGGCGCAGTGCACCCACAGCAGCAGGTCGGCCTGGTCGACGCGGTGCCGGCGGCCGGTCGCGGGGTCGGTGAAGCGCAGCCGGCTGTGCACCGCGCGCACCCGCCGGCCCAGCTCCGCCGCCTCCTCCGGGCTGCCGTAGGTGGTGGCCGCGACGAAGTCGGCGGTGCGCAGCAGCCGGCCCGTGGGGTCGTCCAGGAAGTCCGAGAGCTGCCAGACGCCCTGCATCGCCACGGGGTGCAGCGCCTGGAGCATCAGCGCGCGCACCCCCGCCACCCACATGGCGCGGTCGGTCTGGACTCGCCAGGTCGCGCCGCCCGGGCGTGCGGCGGTCGGAGGCGGGGCGGTTGAGGGCGGGGCGGACGGCGGCGCGGTGGCCGTCGGCGGTGCGGTCGGCTCCGAGCGGTTCACCTGGGAGGTCACCTCGTTCCCGGAGGGGCCGGGAGGCCGGGGGCGGGTCGTCAGGCGTTCACCGCCTCGACGCCACCGAGCCTAGCCAGCGCCCAGACCGACCGGTATGCGGGGGGTAGCGTGGCCCTTCCCGCAACCGAGACGGCAGGAGGCGGACGACATGGGCCCCACCCTCGCTCCCGACACCCACGCACTCACCCTGCGCCGCGGCGACCTCGTGTTCGACGCGCTGGCGACCGGTCCCGCCGACGGGCCGCCGGTTTTGTTCCTGCACGGCTTCCCCGAGTTCGCGACCTGCTGGCGCGCCGAAATGGCGGCGTGCGCCCAGGCGGGCTTCCGCGCGGTGGCCGTGGACCAGCGCGGGTACTCCCCCGGCGCGCGTCCGGCCGACACCGCCGCCTACGCCGTCCCCCATCTGGTCGGCGACGTGCTGGCCTTCGCCGACGCGCTCGGCGCCGAGCGGTTCCACCTGGTGGGCCACGACTGGGGCGGTGTGGTGGCCTGGCCGACGGCGGCAGACCACCCGGAGCGGATCACCAGCCTGACGAGCCTGTCCACGCCGCACCCGCGCGCGCTGGCCGAGGTGATGGCCGGCTCCGCGGAGCAGCGCGAGCGGTTGGGCTACATCCGGCTGTTCCGCAAGCCAGGCACCGCCGAGGAGTACCTGCTGTCGGACGGCGCCGACCGGCTGGCGGCCGTCTACGAGGGGCGGGTGCCCGAGGACCTGCTCGCCGACAACGTGCGCCGGCTGTCGGAGGAGGGCGCGCTGACGGCCGCGCTGAACTGGTACCGGGCGCTGGCCCGCGACTCCGCCGACGCCGGCACGGTCGCGGTGCCGACGCTGTACGTCTGGGGCGAGCACGACCTGGCCTACACCGCGGCGTCGGCGCGGGCGACCGGGCGCCGCGTGTCGGGGCCCTACTGGTACGTGGAACTGGACGGCGCCTCGCACTGGCTGCCCGAGGAGGCCGCCGACCGGGTGGTGCCGCCGCTGCTGGAGCACCTGCGGGCGGCGCAGGAGGACGCACCGGCCTGACCGGCGGGCGGCGCCGGGCCGGCGAGCGAGCGGTCCGGCAGCCGGACAGGCGGGCAGGCGTACGGTCGGCCCGTCCACGGCACCCGGCCCGGCCACCACCGCGGCGCGGAATCGAGGCCGCCGTGCCGCGGCCCTCGCACCCGCCTGCCGGCCGTCAGAGCCCTTCGGCAAGTCCGGCGACCACCTCGGCGGCGGGCCGGTCGGCCGCGCCGGCGTAGCAGGCGCCCGCCCACAGGTGCAGGGTGCCGGCGTCTCCGGCGCGCGCCGCGGCGGCCCGGATGGGCGCGGTCATGTGGTGCACGCGCGGGTAGCCGCTGGGCGCGATCCCGTCGTGCTCGGTGAGGAAGCGGTTGACCAGCCCGCGCGCCCGGCGGCCGCTGAAGGCCCGGGTGACGGCGGTGCGGGTGAAGCGCGGGTCGGCCAGGGCGTCCTTGTGCGTCTGGGAGGCCCCGCTCTCGGTGGTGCGCAGGAAGGCCGTGCCCAACTGCGCCGCCGCGGCCCCGCCGCACAGCACGCGGCGCACGGCGGCCCCGTCCGACAGCCCGCCGGCGGCGATCAGCGGGACGCCCACCGCCCGGCGGACCTCGGCGAGCAGTTCCGACAGCGGGGTGGTGCGCTCGTAGGTGTCCTGGAAGGAGCCCTGATGGCCGCCGGCCTCGGCGCCCTGGACGCACAGCGTGTCGGCGCCCGCGTCCACGGCCTCGCGGGCCTCCTCCACCGTGGTGACGGTGACGACCACATGGGAGCCGGCGCGGTGCAGGGTGGCGATGTCGGCGGGCGCCGGACAGCCGAACGTGAAGCTGACCACGGGCACCGGGTTGGCGAAGAGGGCGGCGAGCTTGACGGGGTACTCGTCGTCGTCCCAGCGGGGCTCTCCGGGTTCGACCCCCAGACGCTCGGCCTCGGCCCGCAGGCGCTGCCGGTAGGCGTCGATGGCGGAGGGGTCGGCGGTGTCGGCGTCCGGAACGAACAGGTTCACGCCGAAGGGGCGGTCGGTGAGTGTGCGCACGCGCGCGATCTGCTCGGTCAGTGCCGCCACGGGGAGGTAGCCGCCCGCGAGAAAGCCCAGGCCTCCGGCGCTGTTGACCGCGGCGACGAGTTCGGGGGTGCTCGCTCCACCCGCCATCGGCGCCGCCACCACCGGAACGTCCAGGCTGTCCCACATGCGTAATCCCCCATCGTCCGGTTGTCCTACACATCGGCGCGGGCGCCTGGTGGGCGCCCGCGTGTTCACATCGAGTCGGCCGTGGCGGGCCCGGCCGGCGCCGCCACGCGCCCCGGACCGGGCTCCGCCCGGTCGTGGTGGTCCCCGTCCTCCGCGCGGGCCCGGCGCCTGCGGCCGGGGCGGCGGACGGCGCGGGGCGCGCGGACGGCGGCGAGGACCGCCGTGACGGCACGGGAGATCGAGGCGGCAACGATCGCGGCCATGCGGCTCCCCTCCAGCGGCCGGCGCTCCGGCGCCCGGCGCGGACCGCGGCGACGGCGGCCGTGGCCGTGTGCCGCCCAGGGGGCGCCACCGCCGGAGCCGACCGCGTGGCCGCACGATCGGCACACCGGTGTTGACAGGCCCGCGCACGCGGCGCGCACGCGGACCCCAACCATTCCCGCCATCCTTGTTCCCATGCATCGACCGCTGACACGGCCACAGGTGCACATATGCCATAGATCACCAGGAAAACCGGCAAACCTCTATGGTGAGACAGAACCCGATTCCCGAGCACCCTCTGTCCGGTTGTGCACCTTCCGCGTGGGACGAGTTCGCGCTCTCGACCACTCGGGTGACCGTGGCCGCAGATCGTCGCGAAAAAGCCCGTTCGTGTCCCTCCTGGAGAGACCCGCGAGGGTGCGCGTCCGATCTGATCGGTGGCCCGCCCGTTGGCGGCTGTGGAGAACACCACACACGCGCCAACCCGCACCCGAGCCCGCCCGCCCGGACGAAAGCGCAGGTCACAGCCACCACGCCACCGCCCAATCAAGCCTCCGCGCCCGCGTGACGGGGTTCACGAGCGCAAACGGCGCCAACTTGAGTTAACGGTGATTACGCTTTCGGGTGAAAGCACGTCCCGCCGATGGCTGCCCTTGAGGCGCAATGGAGGCATCCGCGATGGTCGACAGCGCACTTATGACCACGATGCTCGTCATCACCCTGGCGGGGATCGGCCTCGTCTTCCTGGGCGGGGCGGCCTACGTCGTCTACGAAGCGGTTCAGCGGCGGCTGGACGCCCGGGCCGGAGTGCCCGCCCCCGGCGCCCGGCGGCGGCCCGCCGCACCGTCGTCCCCGCGTGCCGGCGCCCGGGTGGGCGCCGACGCCGAGGGGCACGAGACCGCCGGGGCCGCCGAAGCCCGCACGCGCCACCACCAGCCCGCCTGACAGCCGCCCTCCCCGGCAGCTGCCCCGGCCCGGGGCATCCCGGGCTCCGACGCGCCCTCCATCCCGACCCTGAACCGCCCTCCCCGAACGTCTGCCTCGGGGAGGGCGGGCGGCATCCGCGGACCCTGTTCTCAGGCCGTCTCTAGACCTCCCCGGCTATCGCGCGGGCCAGCAGGTCCGGGGCGGCGTTGCCGCCCGACACCACCGCGACCGTGCGCCCGCCCGGCGTCCGTCCGGCCAGGTAGGCGGCCGTGGTCAGCGCGCCGCTGGGCTCGGCGACCACCCGCGCCGCGCGGGCGAGCACGCCCATCGCCGCCGCGATCTCCTCCTCCCCCACCGTGACGATCCCGTCCAGCCGCTCCCGCAGATGGGCGAAGGTCAGCGCCGAAGGCCCCACGCGCACCCCGTCGGCGATGGTCCGCTGGGTCTGCTCGGTGGGCCAGGCCACCAGGCGCCCCTTGGCCAGGCTCTCGGCGGCGTCGGCGGCCAACTCCGGCTCCACCCCGATGACCGCCGCACCCGGCCGCCGCGCCTTGACCGCCGTCGCGACCCCGGCCGCCAGCCCGCCGCCGCCCACCGGGACCAGCACGGTGTCCACGTCGGGCAGGTCGGCGACGATCTCGGCGCCCACCGTGCCCTGCCCGGCGATCACGTCGCGGTGGTCGAACGGCGGCACGGAGGCCATGCCCCTTTCGGCGGCGATCTCGGCGGCGCGGCGGGCGCGCTCGGCCGGCGGCACCGGTACCACCTCGGCGTCGAAGGACCGCATGGCCGCGACCTTCACCTCCGGTGCGTTCTCGGGGCACACCACCACGCACCCCACCCCGTGCGCCCGGGCCGCGTAGGCCAGGGCCTGGCCGTGGTTGCCCGAGGAGTGGGTGACCACGCCCGCCCGGCGCGCCTCCTCCGGTAGCAGGGCCAGCGCGTTGGCGGCGCCGCGCACCTTGAACGCTCCCACCGGTTGCAGGTTCTCCGGTTTCAGCCACAGTTCGCCCTCGGCCCACGGGCAGGGCAGCAGCGGGGTGCGCACCGCCAGCTCGGCCACGCGGGGCGCGGCGGCGTCGATGTCGGCCGTCGAGATCAGCTCCATCCCCCGCAGTATGCCCGCGTGCGCCCGATCCGTGTACGGCCGGCCGCGCGGGTGCCCGCACGGCGGCCCCGGCCCGTCCCCGCGGCCGCCCCGCGCCGTACCCAGCCGCGCGTCCGCGCGTCCGCACGGGCCCGGCGCTAACCTCGGGGACCATGCGCACCGACCTGTCTCCCGACGCGATGTCCGCCCGCGACTTCTACCGGGTCCTCACGGCCGTGGTGGTGCCCCGGCCCATCGCCTGGGTGTCCACCGTCTCGGCGGAGGGCGTCGACAACCTCGCGCCGCACTCCTTCTTCACCGTGGCCTGCGCCAACCCGCCGATCGTGCAGTTCACCTCGGTGGGCCGCAAGGACAGCCTGCGCAACGCCGAGCACACCGGGGAGTTCGTGGTCAACCTGGCGCCCGAGCGGCTGCGGCGCGAGGTCAACGCCACGGCCACCGACTTCCCCGCCGACATCAGCGAGTTCGACGCCGTGGGCCTGGCGCGCGAGCCCAGCGCGGTGGTGGCCCCGCCCCGGGTGGCCGACTCCCCGGTGGCGCTGGAGTGCCGCCTGCACTCCACCGTGCGGCTGGGGGACTCCACGGTGGTGTTCGGCCGTGTGGTGCACGTGGCCGTGGACCCCACGGTGGTGGTCGAGGGGCACCCGGAGATCTCGCTGCTGCGCCCCCTGTCGCGGCTGGGCAAGGACGAGTGGGGTGCGCTGGGCGAGGTCACCTCGCTGCGCCGGATCCGCTACGCCGACTGGCCGGGCGACGCGCCGCACGCCTGAGCGGGGGCGCCCGCGGGCACCGCCGGCCAGGCCGGCCCGCGCGGGGCACTCGGGTGCCGCGGCCCGCTGCTCCGCCTCCAGCGCCCGTGGGGCCCCCAGCCCGCCCCGGTCCGTGCGGCCCGGTTCGCCCTGCCGCCCTCGCCGCCCCGCCCCCGCGGGCCGGCCGTCCGCTTCCCCGCCCCAACCGCCGTGCGCCCATTCCCCGTCGGCCACCCCGTTGACATGCCCCCGGCGCGTGCCTACGCTCATGGGAGCGCTCCCAAGCGCCGCGCGGACCTTCCCCTCCGCCGCGGGCGCCCGCCCGGTCCCCCCTCCCCCGGCCGGTGCCCGCCGGTGCGGACGAGGGTGCGGGGCGACTGCGAACACCGCCCCGCACCCTCGCGCGCCGCGCTGTCCCGGCGCCACCGCGCCGCTATCCCGCCGCGGCCCCGCCCGCGCCACCGGCGCCGCCAGCCCCACCCGCCGCCAGCGCGTCGTTGACGCAGCGCAGCACCGGCGCGCGCACGGCCGCCGCCGTGTCCAGTCCGGCGCCCCCGGCCACCGTGAAGGTGTGCGACTCCCCCGGCAGCAGGGTCACCAGCATGTCGTCGGCCTCGGCGCCGGGGTCCAGCCGGTCGGCGAACAGCGCCAGGTCGCGCAGCAGCACGTCGGCCGTCACCGTGACCTCCAGGTCGGCGCCGCGCGGCGCCGCCGACGCGGTGAACTTCGGCGCGGGGTAGGCGATCTCGTGGTCGCGGGCGTAGAACCACCACACCCGGTCCCCGCCGGCCTCGGCCGTCAGCAGCTCCGCCTCGGGCGCGCCCGGCACGGCCACCTCCTCGGGCACCGCCAGCCGCACCGCCCCCCGCGCGGGCACCCGCAGCTCCAGCACCACCTCGGCCAGCACCCGGCCGTCCAGCCCCCGCCGCACCACCGCGCACTCCCCCTCCCACGGCTCGCCCGTGTCGTTGACGGCGGCCACCACCAGGCCGCCGCCGGCCCCGGCCGCACCGGTGCGCCCCGGGTCCTCGGGCTGGACGGTCAGCAGCCGCTCCCGGTAGGCGCGCCGCAGCGTGTACCACATCGGCTTGCGCCGCCCCTGCCCGTCCACCGCCGACCACGAGATGACCGGCCAGCAGTCGTTGAGCTGCCAGACCACCGTGCCCGCGCAGCGCGGCCACAGCGACCGCAGGTGCTCCACGCCCAGCGCGACGGCCCGCGCCTGGTTGAGCTGGGTCAGGTAGTGCCAGTCGTCGTGGGACTGGCCGGGCGGCACCGGTCCGAAGTGGGCGGTGTAGGCGCGCAGCAGCTTGCCGTGGCCGTCCTCGGCGCGCTGGTGGTGCAGCATCGCCGGGGACTCCGCCCGCATGTCGGCCTCCTCCAGGACCGAGCGCAGGGTGGCGTGCGTGGCCGGGCCCTGGAACCCGAACTCGGCGGCGAAGCGCGGCCGGTGCGCGCGGTAGGCCGTGTAGTCCAACCGGTTCCACACGTCCCAGATGTGCGTGGTGCCGTGGTCGGGGTCGTTGGCCCGCGCCCGCCCCGGCGAGTGCGGGCTGCCGGGGATGTAGGGCCGGGTGGGGTCCAGTTCGGACACGATCGCGGGCAGCACCCGGTGGTAGAAGTCGGCGCCCCAGGTCCGCCCGGCCAGCGGCTCCTGCCAGCCCCAGTCCTCGTAGCCCTCCAGGCACTCGTTGTTGCCGTTCCACAGCACCAGGCTGGGGTGGGGCGCCAGCCGGTCGACCGCGTCGCGCGCCTCGGCGGCGACCTCGCCGGCCAGCGGCTCCTCCTCGGGGTAGGCCGCGCACGCGAACAGGAAGTCCTGCCACACCAGCACGCCCAGTTCGTCGCAGACCCCGTAGAAGTCGGCGCTCTCGTAGCGTCCGCCGCCCCACACGCGCAGCAGGTTGACGTTGGCCGCGGCACCCTGCTCGATCCGGGTGCGGTAGCGCTGGGGGGTGACGCGGTTGGCGAAGCAGTCGTCGGGGATCCAGTTGGCGCCCCGGACCTGGACGGGCCGGTCGTTGACGCGCACGACGAACGCCGACCCGTGCTCGTCGGGCGCGGTGTCCAGCGACACGGTGCGGAACCCGATCCGCATCGTCCGGGAGTCCAGGGCGGCCGCGCCGGGCGTGCCCGCCTCCGCCAGGGTGACGGCCAGGTCGTAGAGCGGCTGGCCGCCGTGGCCGCGCGGCCACCACAGGTCGCACCCGGGCACCCGGGCCTCCACCACCGCCTCGTCCTGGCCGGGGGCCAGCACCGCCTCGGCGCGCACCCCGGCGACCTCCACGGCCGCCACGAGCCCGCCGCCGGCGCCCGCACCCGCCCGCTCCACCGCCACGTGCACCCGCACCACGCCCTCGGGCCCGCGCGCGCCGGGCTCGACGGTGACCTCGGGGCGGGCCGCGGCCAGTCGGGCGGTGCTCCAGGCGTGCACGGCCACCGGCCGCCAGATCCCGGAGGTGACCAGGGCCGGCCCCCAGTCCCACCCGAAGTCGCAGGCGGTCTTGCGGATGAACTGGTAGGGGGCGGCGTAGGCGCCGGGCCGCTCCCCCACCTCGGCGCGCACGCCCTCGGCGTAGGGGTAGGGGGCGCTGAAGGCGATCTCCACCTCGTTGGCGCCGGGTCGCAGGACCGGGCGCAGGTCGAAGCGGTGGCGCCGGTGCTGGTTGCGCGTCCGCCCCACCTCGGTGCCGTTGAGCAGCACGCGGGCCACGGTGTCCAGGCCCTCGCACACCAGGTCGACCCGGTCGGCCCCGGCCGCGGGCCCGGCGTCGAAGGCGGTGGTGTAGGTCCAGTCGGTGCGCCCGATCCAGTGCAGTCGCTCCTCGTTGGTACCGGCGTAGGGGTCGGGGATGAGCCCGGCGGCCATCAGGTCGGTGTGCACGCAGCCGGGTACGGCGGCGGGCAGGGCGCGGCCGGCGACCTCGGCGGGAACGGCGTCGCCGCCGGCGGCGCGCACGCTCCAGCCCTCGGTCAGGTCGATGAGCATGCCTGTCTCCCTCGTGTGGTGGGGGCCCGCGCGCACGCCGCCGGGTCCCCGGCCGGGTGGGCCGGGGACGGGTCGGCGCGGCGGGCGGGGGCGGTGTCAGTCCTCGGTGGCGAAGCAGCCGACGTGGTGGCCGGGCGCGGTCTCCACCAGGCCGTGGGCGCCGGGCTCGCCGCCCTCGGCGCATCCGGGGCACTCGCGTTCGCCGTCGGCGCGCAGCGCCTCGTCGGCCTGCTCCCAGGTGGTGTGCAGCTGGGGCACCGACGACAGCAGGCGCCGGGTGTAGGGGTGGGCGGGCGCGGCGAACACCTCGCCGGTGGGGCCCTTCTCGACCACCCGGCCGCGGCGCAGGATGACCGCGGTGTCGCTGATGTAGTTGCCCAGCGACAGGTCGTGGGTGATGAACAGGATCCCCAGCCCGCGCGCCTTGAGGTCGCCGAGCAGGTTGAGCACGTCGATGCGGGTGGAGGCGTCGAGCATGCTGATGATCTCGTCGGCCACCAGCATCCGGATGTCCAGCAGCAGCGCCCGCGCGATCAGCAGCCGCTGCAGCTGCCCGCCGCTGAGCTGGTGGGGGTACTTGCCCAGCACCTGGGCGGGGTCCAGGCGCACCGTGGTCAGCGCCTCCTCGACCTTGGCCCGCCAGTCCGCCTCGGGGGTGCCGGGGAAGTACTCGGCGCGGACGAGCTGGAGGACCCGGTCGGCGGCGAAGACGGGGTTGAAGCAGCTGAAGGGGTCCTGGAACACGCCCTGGACGCGGCGGTAGTACTCCTTGCTCGCGCGGTGCCCGCGCACGGCGGCCACGTCGGCGCCGTCGAAGGTGATGGTGCCGGCGCTGGGCGCGATCAGCCGCAGCACCATCTTGCCGATGGTGCTCTTGCCGCTGCCGCTCTCGCCGATGAGCGAGACCACCTCGCCGCGGCCCACGGCGAGGTCGACGCCGCGCACGGCGTGCAGCCGCTCGCCGCCGAAGGCGCCGACGCGGTAGGTCTTGCCGACCTGGTGCAGATCCAGCATGGTCCTCACTCCGCCTTCCAGCAGGCGGCCCAGTGGCCGGGGGCGACTTCGGTGAACGGCGGCTGCTCGGCGCACCTGTCGAAGGCCAGCGGGCAGCGGTCGCGGAAGCGGCAGCCCGAGGGCGGGTCGAGCAGGCCGGGCGGCCGGCCGGGGATGCCCCGCAGGCGCTTGCCGGCGAAGGTGGTCCCGACCTCGGGCAGCGAGGAGATGAGCATGCGGGTGTAGGGGTGGCGCGGCGCGTCGATGATGGTGCGCGAGGACGCCTTCTCGGCGGGCCGGCCCGCGTACATCACCATGATGCTGTCGGCGATCTGGTGCACCAGCGCCAGGTCGTGGGTCACGAAGACCATGCTCTTGACGAACCCGCGGTCGCGGAACCCGGCCAGCGCCTCGACCGCCGCGCGCTGGGTGGACACGTCCAGGGCCGAGGTCACCTCGTCGGCGATCAGCAGCGAGGGGTTGAGCAGGGTGGAGATCACCATGACCACGCGCTGCTTCATGCCGCCCGACAGCTCGATGGGGTAGCGCCGCAGCACGTGCTCGCCCAGCCCGACCAGCTCCAGGCGGCGCAGCAGCTCCTCGTGCACCCCGGCGTAGTCCACGCCGCGCGAGCGCACCAGCTCCCGCACCATCCGCCCGATGCGGCGGGTGGGGTTGAGCGCGCTCATGGCGTACTGCGGGATCAGCGACACCTCGTGGAAGCGGAAGGGCACCATGGCGGCGTCGTCGGCCACCGGCAGCTCGGCGCCGTCCAGGCGCACGGTGCCGGCCACGTGGCGCATGCGGGAGTCCATGCGGATCAGGCTCTTGCTCAGCGTGGACTTCCCGCTGCCCGACTCCCCGGCCAGTCCCATGATCTCGCCGTCGGCCAGGGAGAAGCTGACCCCGTCGAGGGCGCGGACGTCGCCGCGCAGCGTCCGGTAGTAGACCGCGAGGTCTCGCACGTCCAAACTCACGCGACTACAGCTCCCTCAGCTTGGGGTTGAACACCTCGTCCAGCCCGACGTTCATGATGTAGAGCGACCCGACCAGTGCGGTGATGCCGAGGCCCGGCGGCACGAACCACCACCACATGCCCAGCTGCAGCGCGCCCCAGGTGACGGCGTTGTGCATCATCAGCCCCAGGGAGACGCCCTCGGTGGGGCCCAGGCCGATGAAGTCCAGGCCGGCGGCGATGAGGATGGCGCTGCCGAAGAGCAGGATGAAGGTCATGAACAGGTAGGAGCTCATGTTGGGCGCGATCTCGCGGAAGACGATGCTGTGCGCGCGCCGCCCGCTCATCCGGGCGAGGTCCACGAAGTCGCGGGTGGCCAGCGAGAGCGTCTGGGCGCGCACCGCCCGCGCCACCCACGGCCAGGAGGTCAGCCCGATGAACAGGCCCTGCAGGGCGATGCCGCGCGCCTGGAGGTAGGCCGCGGCGATGATCAGCACGACCAGGGCGGGCAGCACCAGCACGACGTTGGTGATCATGTTGAGCACCTCGTCGACGAGCCCGCCGCGGTAGCCGGCGGTGAAGCCCACCACCATGCCCACCACGGCGGCGATCCCGCCGCCCACCAGCCCGACCAGGAAGGTGGAGCGCAAGCCGTAGACGAACTGGGCGTAGACGTCCTGGCCGAAGTTGGTGGTGCCCAGCCAGTACTCGGCGGAGGGCGCCTGGGCCTGGGGGCCGACGTAGACGTTGGGGCCCTCCTGCACGAACAGCGGCGCGACCAGGCCGGTCAGCAGCAGCAGGAGGACCACGCCGGCGCCGACCAGCAGCTTGGTGTTGCGCAGGGCGAAGTGCAGCGACTCCCCCCAGCGGCGCTCGGGCGGCCCGGCCTGGGCGGGCAGGCCCTCGGCGGCCTGGACGGCCCGGACGTCGGGCTCCATCTCGCTCATGTGCGGCTCCTTGCGGTCCTGCGGCGGGGGCGTCGGGGGCTCACGCGGCGCCTCCCTGCATCTGGGTCCGGGTGCGGGGGTCGACCACGACGTAGATGACGTCGACGATGAAGTTGGCGATGAGCACGCCGATGACGATGAACAGGAAGGCGCCCTGCAGCAGGAAGAAGTCGCGGTTGTTGACCGCCTCCAGGATGAGGTTGCCCAGGCCCGGGTAGGCGAAGACGATCTCGGTGAGCAGGGCCCCGGCCACGATCGTGCCCAGCTGCACGGCCAGGCCGGTGAGCTGGGGCAGCACGGCGTTGCGGAAGGCGTAGCGGCGCACCAGGCGGCGCGGCGCGCCCAGCGCCTCCAGGTAGGTGGAGTACTCCGCCTCCAGTTCGTAGATGATCATGTTGCGCATGCCGATGGCCCAGCCGCCGAACGCCACGAGGAACAGCGAGGCGAACGGCAGGAACCAGTGGGAGACCAGGTCGGTGATGAAGGGCCAGTTCCAGCCGGGGATGGAGCCGAACCCGTAGGGCCCGGCGGTGGGGAACCAGCCGGCGACGATCCCCAGCCCCCAGGCCAGCAGGATGCCCAGCCACATGTAGGGGGTGGCGGTGAGGACGTAGCCCAGCGGCAGCACGGTGTTGTCCAGCCACCTGCTGCGGGCGGCGAAGGCACCGAAGCGGTTGCCCGCGACCCAGCTCAGCAGGGTGGCCGGCAGCAGCAGGGCCAGCGTGTAGGGCACGGCGGCGAGCAGGATCTCGGTGACGGGCTGGGGGAACAGCCAGACGCTGATACCGAGGTCGCCTCGGGCCAGCGAGGTCCAGAAGTTGAGGTACTGCTGCCAGGCGGGCTCGTCCAGGCCGAACGTCTGCTCGTAGTAGGCGCGCATGCGCTCCATGGACTCCTCGTCGCCGGAGGCGCCGCGGCTGAGCATGGTGCGGATGGGGTCGCCGGGCATGAGCCGGGGGATGAGCCAGTTGACGCTCACCGCGACGAAGAAGGTGAGCGCGTAGATGAGGATCTTGCGGGCGAGGTAGCGGCGCAACGGGGCCTCCGGAGGTCGGGGTGCCGGGCGCGGCGCCCGTGCGGTCGGGCGCGGGGGCGCGGCGTGCGGGGCGCGGCGGCGGGGCCGGTGGGTGGGGCCCCGCCCCCTTCCCGGTGGCACGGGAGGAAGGGGGCGGGTCCCGGCCCGGCCGCGCGGGCGCGGCCGGGGGGCTGTGCGCCCGGCCTAGCCGCCGGCCGGCTCCAGTTCGGTCAGCGTCAGCACGGCGCCGAGCTGGTTGTAGTTGCGCCAGGTGGTGGGCAGGTAGTGGGGGGCGCCCTCGGCGTCGGAGGGCCAGTTGCCCCAGTGCTGCGTGCTGTACTGCGACCAGAGGCCGTTGTACCAGAGCGGGATGATCGGCATCTCCCGCAGCTGGATCTCCTGGATCCGGCTGATGGTGTCGCGCATCGCCTCGGTGTCGTCGACCGGGGTCTCAGCCAGCTCCTGGGTGAGGTCCCACAGCTCCTCGTTCTCATAGCGCCCGAAGTTGACCGTGGTCTGGCTGTCCTGGACGGGCAGCCGGAACATGTAGTCGTAGTAGGTCCAGGGCGTGTTGCTGAGCTGGCGCTCGTTGTTGATCACCAGGTCGAAGTCGCCGGCGGCGCGCTGGTCGTTGAGCGCGGCCTGGTCGGGGAACTCCTCGGTGACGTTGATGCCGACCGCTTGGGCGTTCTCGCTGATGATGCGGGCGGCCTCCATCCAGTCGGTCCAGCCGGAGGGCACGATGAGGGTCAGCTCGACGGCGTCGCCGTCGGGGGTCTCCACGAAGCCGTCGCCGTCGGTGTCCTCGTAGCCGGCCTCGGCCAGGATGGACTCCGCCTCGTCGGGGTCGTGGCCGAACCCGTGCTCCGCCACGACGTCCTGGTCGACGTAGTCGTCCCAGGCGGGCAGCAGGCCGGTGGGGTCGGCCGGCTCGACGAGGTTGCTGTAGGGGCCCTCGACGATCTGCTCGATGTCGATGGAGGTGGCCAGGGCCCGGCGGAACTCCGGGTCGTCCATGGGCTCGCGGGTGGTGTTGGGCACCAGCCAGGCGGTGTTGGCCGCCAGCATGTAGGGCGGCTCCTCGAAGTAGCTGGTGATGCTGGGGTTGCCCTCGATGGTCTGGTTGATCCCGGGCAGGAAGTTGTTGCTCAGGTCGACCTCGCCCTGGGTGAGCAGGCGCTGGGTGACCTCGTTGCTGGTGTTGACGATGTCGACGATGTACTCGGGGGCCGCGCGCATGTCGAGGGCCTCGATCGCCCACCAGTCGGGGTTGCGCCGGTAGACCTGGCGGTCCTCGCTGTGGTCCTCGTAGAGGTAGGGGCCGGTGCCGACGGGGTTCTCGTTGGCCGAGGCGGTGACCTCCTCCTCGCTGCGGTCCTGCCACAGGTGGCGGGGCACGATGGGGTTGGAGTAGGTGAAGTAGGCCCACTCCTGGTAGCGGGGGGTCTCGAACTCGAACCGGGCGGTGCGCTCGTCCACGGCCTCGGCGCTCGCCAGCCAGTCCCACACGTGGCTGTAGGGCACCGACTCGAACCGGGCCAGCTCGTAGGTGAAGACCACGTCCTCGGCGGTGAGCGGCTCGCCGTCGGACCACTCGACGCCCTCGCGCAGGGTGACCTCGTAGGTGGTGTCGTCCACCCACTCCTCCGACTCCGCCAGCCAGGGGATGTACTCGCCGGCGAGCGGGTCGTAGAGGAACAGCGGCTCGTAGATGTAGCCCACGGTGCCGGTGGTGTACTCCCAGTTCATGATGGGGTTCCAGTTGGCGGGCGGGCCCCACTGCGTACCCGTGGTGTAGAGCGTCTGGGCGCGAGGGTAGCCGCCCTCGCCCTCACCGCCTCCCCCGCCGGTGCAGCCCGCCGCGGCGAGCCCCACGACCAGGGCCGCGCTCGCCCATCTCAGCCGGTTTCCCATGTCCTACTCCCAGTGCTCGGTCCGCGAGGGGGTGCCGCCGCGGCGGCGGGGCGCCTGTCCGGCGGGCGGGTCGGGACGCCGCCCTCGGCGGTTGTGATCTGCGCCACCGGCGGTCAGAACATCACTGAACCGGTTCAGTGGTCAAGGGGCGTTATCGAAACTAAACCGGTTTAGGACAAGAGGCGCGACTGGTCCCGCGAGCCTTTGAGAGCGCTTTCCCAGCGCAGGTGCGCGGGCGCGCGGACCGGTCCCCCGGTCCGCGCGCCCGCCAGGTCAGCCCTCCAGCGCCTCGGGCGGTCCCAGCCGCGCCGCGCTGACCAGCGCGCGGGTGTGGTCGACCGCGCGCACGGGGCCCTCCAGCCGCACCCGCGCGGTGTGCACCGCCCGGGCGCTGGAGGCCGCCAGCTCCAGCACCAGCTCGCCGGCCTCCACGGTCCGGCGGCCGTCGGGGCCGGTGTAGGAGGCCAGGTCGGCCGGCACGGTGAACTCCACCCGGCGCCGCTGCCCGGCCGCCAGGTCCACCCGGGCGTAGCCGACCAGGCGGCGCACCGGCAGGCTCACCCGCGCCACCGGGTCGCCCAGGTAGAGCTGCACGACCTCGGTTCCGGCGCGCCCGCCGGTGTTGGCCACCGTGCACGCCACCGTGAAGGCGCCGTCGGTCGGCGCGCTGGGCGCGGCGGACCCGGCGGCCGGGCCGGCCGCGGCGGCGGGCCCTTCCCCGCCCGCCGCCGCACCGGCCACCGCGAAGTCCGACCACGCGAACTCGGTGTAGGACAGCCCGTGCCCGAAGGGGAACAGCGGGGTGGGGTCCACCGAGCTGACCTCGCTGGCCCCGCCCAGCGCCGCGGTCAGGTAGGTCGCGGGCTGGCCGCCGGGGTCGCGCGGCACCCCCACCGGCAGCCGGCCGCTGGGGTTGACCCGGCCGGTGAGCACGCCGGCCACCGCCGCGCCGCCCTCCTCGCCGGGGAAGAACGCCTGGACGACGGCCGCGGCGCGCTCGCCGGCGCCGCCCAGCGCGTAGGGCCGGCCGGTCATCAGCACCAGCACCACCGGGGTGCCGGTCTCCACCAGCGCCTCCAGCAGCCGCTGCTGCACCCCGGGCAGCCGCAGGTCGGCGACGTCGCAGCCCTCGCCGGAGGTGCCGCGCCCGAACAGCCCGGCGCGGTCGCCCAGGACGGCCACGCACACCCGGGCGCGCGAGGCCGCCGCGGCGGCCTCGGCGATCCCGGAGGTGTCGTCGCCGTCGACCGCGCAGCCGGGCCGGTGCACCAGCGTCGTGCCCGGCAGCGCGGCGCGCAGCGACTCCAGCAGGGTGGGCACCTCCACCCCCAGCCCGGCGTCGGGGTGGGCCGGCCCGACGTGGGCGGGGAAGGAGTAGCAGCCGAGCATGGCCTCGTGGGTGTCGGCCAGCGGACCGACCACGGCCACCTCGCCGCCCGGCGCCAGCGGCAGCGCACCCGACTCGTTGGCCAGCAGCACCACCGACTCCTCGGCCACGCGGCGGGCCAGGTCGCGGTCCTCGTCGGGGTCCAGGTCCACGTCGGGGGCGCCGGCCCCCGTGGCCTCGGCTTCCCGCTCGGCGGCGTCGCCCGGGAACGGGCTCCAGTCGGGGTCCAGCAGGCCCAGCTCGCACTTTTGGGTGAGCACCCGCAGCGCGGCCCGGTCGACCAGTTCCTCGGGCACCCGCCCGGCGCGCACCGCCTCGACCAGGGCCGGGCCGTAGCAGCGCGGGTTGGGCAGTTCCACGTCCACCCCGGCGGCCAGCGCCGCGGCGGCGGCCTCGGCGGCGGTGCCGGCGGTGCCGTGCAGGGTCTCCAGGAAGGTGATGCCGAAGTAGTCGGAGACCACCGTGCCGGAGAACCCCCACCGCTCGCGCAGCAGCCCGGTGAGCAGGTCGGGATCGGCCGCCACCGGCACCCCGTCGTTGGCGGTGTAGGAACTCATGACCGAGCGGGCGCCGCCCAGGGTGAACGCCATCTCAAAGGGCGGCAGCAGCAGGTCGGCCACCTCGCGCGGCCCCATCGACACCGGCGCCAGGTTGCGCCCGGCGCGGGAGGCGGAGTAGCCGACGAAGTGCTTGAGCGTGGCCACCACGCCGGCGGACTGCAGGCCGCGCACGTACCCGGTGGCCACGGTGCCCACCAGGTAGGGGTCCTCGCCGATGGTCTCCTCGGTGCGGCCCCAGCGCAGGTCGCGGGTGACGTCCAGGACCGGCGCCAGGCCCTGGTGCACGCCCACGCGGCGCATGGCCGCGCCGATGCGCGCGGCCATGGCCTCGACCAGGCCGGGGTCGAAGGTGGCGCCCCACGCCAGCGGCGTGGGGTAGACCGTGGCGGTGTAGGCGGCGAAGCCCGAAAGGCACTCCTCGTGGGCGATGGCGGGGATGTGGAACCGGTTGGCCGCGGCGATCTCCTTCTGGGAGTTGGCCAGCGCCTGCACGCCCATGGCGGGGTCGACCGGCGCGGTGCCGAAGGGGCGGGTGAGCTGGCCCAGGCCGTGGCGGATCGCCTCCTCCCACACCAAGGGCTCCTCGGTGAGGTCGTGCTGGTGGGGCGCCACCCCCTCGCCGGAGGCGTCGGCCCCCACCCAGATCCCGTAGAGCTGGGCGGCCTTCTCCTCAAGGGTCATGAGCCTAAGGACCTCGCCCGCCCGTTCGGCGGCCGGGCGCGCCGGGTCCTGCCAGGGT
This sequence comes from Streptomonospora nanhaiensis, assembly GCF_013410565.1. Lineage (NCBI taxonomy): Bacteria > Bacillati > Actinomycetota > Actinomycetes > Streptosporangiales > Nocardiopsidaceae > Streptomonospora > Streptomonospora nanhaiensis. Next base: position 499,375 of record NZ_JACCFO010000001.1, on the reverse strand, counting down.
GCGGGCTCAGAGGGAGACGTCATTTACCGTCCTTCGTGAGTGGCCACGGCGGCGCGCGCGGTGGGCGGCGCCGGTGGCGGTGGTCCGTTCGTGGCGGTGCGTGCTGGGGGCGGCTACTTGCCGCCGACCCCCATGAGCCCGCTGATCAGCGACCGGCGGGCGACGAGGTAGACGAGGAACAGCGGCACGGTGGCCAGCACGACCGCGGTCAGCAGGCCGGGGATGTCGACCCGGTACTGGCCCTGGAACTCGTAGAGTCCGAGCGTGATGACCCGGGTGCCCGCGGACTGGGTCAGGATCAGCGGGAAGAGGAACCCGTTCCAGGCCTGGAGCGCGGCGTAGACGGCGATGGTGCTGATGCCCGAGCGCGACAGCGGCACCACCAGCCGCAGGAACGTGCGGCCCGCGCCGGCGCCGTCCAGGGCCATGGCCTCGTACAGCTCGTCGGAGATGTCGCGCATCGACCCGGTCAGGATCAGCACGCACACCGGCAGCGCGAACGCCGCGGTGGGCAGCACGACCGCCAGCAGGGAGTCGTAGAAGTCCAGCTGCACGATGATCAGGTAGACCGGGATGATCACCGCCTGGGAGGGGATGGCCAGGCCCAGCAGGAACACCCGGAAGAACCCGTTGGTCAGCCAGGTGCGCGAGCGCACGATGGCGTAGCCGGCCATCACCGACAGCACCACGACGATGGCCACCACGCCGGCGGTGACCAGCATCGTGTTCCACACGAAGGTGATCAGCCCGCTGCCGAAGGCCCCCACGTAGTTGTCCAGGGTGGGGTCGGCGGGCACGGTGAGGGGGCCGGCGGTGCGGTACTCCTCGGTCTGCTGGAAGGTGGCCACCAGCAGGGCGTACAGCGGCACGCCCACCACCAGCAGCCAGGCCAGCGCGCCCAGCCCCGCCAGCGGGTTGGGGCGGTCGCGCAGGGAGCGCCGGCGCCGCGGGGCGGTGCGCGCGGGGGCGGCCGGGGCCGCGGAGGTCGTGGTCACATTCCCTCCCGGGTGCTGCGCATCGCGCCGAAGCCGGTCAGGCGCACCATCACCAGCGAGACGGCCGTGGCCACGACCACCAGGGTGAAGGCGATCGCGCTGGCGTAGCCGTACTGGTAGCTCTCGAACCCGACCCGGTACATCAGGTAGGGCACGATCGTGGTGTCGGTGCCGGGGCCGCCGCCGGTCAGGATGAGCACGGTGTCGAAGTAGGTCAGCGAGCCCACCACCATCAGCACCGAGGAGGTCGTGATGGTGTTGCGCAGCTGGGGCAGCGTGATGTGCCAGAAGGCGCGCAGCCGCCCGGCGCCGTCGATCTCGGCGGCCTGGTAGAGCGAGGCGGGGATCTGGCGGGCACCGCCCTGGTAGAGCAGCATGTGCAGCGGGATGAACTGCCAGGCGGTGACGAACACGATCACGCCGAAGGCGGCCGCGCCGTCGCTGAGCAGGTCCAGTCCGGGCATGCCGATCAGCGGGCCGATCTGGGCCAGCGGGCCGAAGTTGGGGTCCAGCAGCGCCCGCCAGATGATGGCGACGGCGGCCGAGGACAGCAGCAGCGGCACGAAGAACACGGCGGAGAGGATCGCGCGGTTGCGCTGGCGCCCGGCCGCCCAGACCCCCAGCAGCAGGGCGATGGGGGTCTGCACGGCCCAGCTGCTGACGCTGAGGACGAGGGTGAGCACGACCGCGCGGTGCATGGCGGGGTCGCCGACCAGGCGGGTCCAGTTGTCCGTGCCGATGAAGCGGGGGTCGCCCAGACCGCCCCACTCGGTGAAGGACAGGTAGACGACCAGGCCCATGGGCAGGATGGCGAAGGCCGCGAAGAAGGCCAGGGCGGGCAGCGCCCACCAGGCGCCGGGACGGCCCACACGCGGCCCCGCCCGGCGCGCCCGCCCCGAGGGGGCGGTGCGCGCCGAGGGGACCGCGGTGGGCCGGCGGCCGTCGCGGCTGGGCGAGAGCACGCTCACTGCAGCGCCGCCAGGGCGTCGACGAACTCCTCGGGCGTGGTCTGCCCGTTGAACAGCCGGTCGATCTCGGTCAGGACCGGTTCGGCGGCGGTGCGGGGCAGGGCCTGGTCCCAGGAGAGCTGGAAGGTGGGGGCCTCCTGCACCAGTTCGTACTGGTAGCGCGCGAACTCCGGGTTGGGGCTGTTGTCGAGCAGCTCCTCGGCGTTGGTGGTCACCGGCACCTCGCCGTTCTCGACCATGTCGGCGACGTACTCCTGGGTGTAGGTCTGCTTGAGGAAGTCGACCGCGGCGGCGGAGTCGGCCTCGGTGGTCACCGAGAAGTAGTTGGTGGGGTTGCCGACCACGGCCGCGGGGTCGCCCTCGCCGCCGGGGACCTCGGGGAAGGTGGTGTAGCCCAGGTGCTCCTCGGCGAACTCCGGCGCCTCGGCCAGCTGCGTGGAGTACTCCCAGGACCCCATGAGGTGCATGGCCGCGCGGCCCTCGGCCAGCAGCGCCGAGGCGCCGCCCTCGGTGTAGCTCACCGAGGCGAAGTTGTCGCCGAAGGCGCCGCGGTCGACCAGGTCCTGGACGGTCTCGGCCGCCCAGAGGACGGCCGGGTCGCGCCAGCCCTCGAAGTCGCCCCCCTGGATGCGCTGGAACACCTCGTGGCCGCCGCGGCGGTCCACCAGGTACTGCAGCCACATCTGCTGGGTCCAGGTGGTGTTGCCGGCCAGCGCGAAGGGCGTGATCCCCTCCTCGTTGAAGGTGTCGATGAGGCTGAGCAGGTCGTCCCAGGTCTCGGGCGGCTCGACGCCGGCCTCCTCGAAGACCTGCTCGTTGTAGAACAGCATGACCGGCTGGGTGCCGCGCAGCGGGATGCCGTACTGCACGCCGTCGATCTTGCCCGCGTCCAGGACGGAGGGGATGAACGCCTCCTCCATCTCGGGGTTCTGCTCCAGGGCGTCGTCGAGGGAGAGCAGCATGTCCTGCTCGACGTAGGGCTCGATGCTGCCGCCGCCCCAGTTGAAGAAGACGTCGGGGGCCTCACCCGATCCCATGACCGTGCGGAGCTTGTCGTCGTAGCCGTCGCCGGGGACCTCGTCGATCACCGCCCGGACGTCGGCGCCCTCGTTGTATCGCTCGGCGGCGTTGTGCTGCACGACCGCCAGGGTGTCCTGGTACATCATCACGTTCAGTTCGCCATCGCCCGAGTCGGATCCGGACCCGGAGCCTCCGCAGGCTGTGGCGGTCATCAGGAGCAGCGCGAGCGCGGCGGCGGTGCCCGTCCGTTGGGGGGGTGTCATGGCCACGTCCTATCGAAACTATCGGACAAGTTATCGCAATGCGTGCTGCCAGAATTTACGGCGCTGCCACAAACACCGTCAATACTCCACGAGAACTTCGTCACCCTCCCCGCTGCGGACGGCGCGCGGACTCCCAGTAAAATGCGGGCTTGTGACAGCCCAACCCGCACCAGTCCCCTCGGGCGCCACCGGCACCGAACCCGTCACCATCTCGAAAATTGCGGAGGCGGCCGGCGTATCGGTGCCCACGGTCTCCAAGGTCCTGAACGGCCGAGCCGACGTCGCGCCCGAAACCCGGGCGCGCGTGGAGGAGCTGATCCACCGCCACGGCTACCGCAGGCGGCGCGGCCCCGGCGCCGGGCGCGCCCCGACCATCGACCTGGTCTTCCACGAACTGGACAGCGCGTGGGCGATCGAGGTCATCCGCGGTGTGGAGCGCATCGCCCGCGCCGAAGGGCTCAGCGTCGTGCTCTCGGAGTCCGGCGGCGAGCAGCGCCCCGGCGACGCCTGGGTCGACGCCGTGCTCAGCCGCCAGTCCACGGCCGCGATCCTGGTCTTCTCCGACCTCGCCCCCGAGCAGCGCGCCCGGCTGGCCGCGCGCAGCATCCCCTTCGTGGTGGTCGACCCCACGGGCGACCCGGGCGAGGACGTGCCCTCCATCGGCTCCGCCAACTGGAACGGCGGCCTGGTGGCCACCCGCCACCTCATCGAACTGGGCCACGAGCGCATCGCCGTGATCGGCGGCCCCGCCGACGTGCTGTGCAGCCGCGCCCGCATCGACGGCTACCGCGCGGCGCTGGACACCGCCGGCCTGCCGGTGGACCCCTCCCTCATCCGCACCGGCGACTTCCACGTGGAGGGCGGCCACGGCAACGGCCGCGACCTGCTGCTGTCGCCCGAGCCGCCCACGGCGATCTTCGCCGGCAGCGACCTGCAGGCCATGGGCCTGTACGAGGCCGCGCGGGAGCTGGGCGTGCGGATCCCCGAGGACCTGAGCGTGGTCGGCTACGACGACCTCCCGGTGGCCCGGTGGGTGGGGCCGCCGCTGACCACGGTGCGCCAGCCGCTCACGGAGATGGCCGAGGAGGCCACCCGCCTCGCGCTGCTGCTCAGCCGCGGGCAGCAGCCGCCCAACCTGCGGCTGGACCTCGCCACCAACCTGGTCGTGCGGCAGAGCACCGCCCCGCCGCGGAAGGGGTAGGCGGCGGGGCGGTGTTTTCTGCGCGGACGAGGGGCGGGACCGCAGCCGTCCCGCCCCTCGTCGCGGGGGCGCCCCCAAGGGGCCGGGGAGCGCCCTATCCGGTGAAGACCACGTCGGAGCAGTTGTAGAACGCCTCGGGGCTGTCGGAGCGCTCCCAGATCGAGTAGATGACGTGGTAGCCGCTCTTCTCGGGCAGCTGGACCTCCCAGTAGTACTCCGCGCCCTGCTCGCCGCCCTGGCGCATCGGCGGGTCGGTGACCTCGTCGAACGGCACGGGCTCCAGGTCGTCCCAGCCCAGCGGCTCGGCGGGGTTCCAGCCGTCCTTGGTGACGTACTGGGTGAAGGTGCCGGGGTGGTGCGCCCAGGCGTTGTGCAGGAACGTCACCCGGCCGCCGGAGGGCAGCTCGGTGGTGGGCCAGTCGGTGCGCGCGGCCGTGAAGGCGTCGAAGTTGGCGGTGGGGCCGCACAGCTTGCCGTCGGGCACGACCTCGCGGTGGTTGCCCGCCGCGTTGCCGATCAGGTTGCCGAACCAGTTGTAGAAGGCGTAGTCGCCGCCCTCGGCCAGGGCGTCGGCGCAGGCGGGGTTGGTCGGGTTCAGGCCGCCGCCCACGCCGCCCTCGATGCCGTCGACGTAGCAGGCGTAGGTGCGGGTCGCGGGGTAGGTGAACCCGCCGTGGGCGAGCGCGCCGCTGACAGGCGCGGCGGCGAGGAGGGCGCCGGTCAGGCCGGCGACCGCGCCCAGCGCGGTCAGGGCGCGTCGGGTGCGCGTGGGGGTGGGCATGGGTCTCGGTCTCCTTCCGGGCGGTACCGGGGCGGGCCGCCGTTCGGGGGTGGACTTGGCCTGGGACCGGCCGCACGAGGCCGCAGTGATGTGTATGCGGCCGGCCCCAGGGTCGTGGGAGCGGACGCCGCGCCTCGGGCACGGCGGGCGCAGGCGTTTCCGGGCGCAGGGGACCCGCCCGGACCCGGTCCGCCGGCGGCCCGGAGGGCGGTGGCCGGATGCGGCCGCCGTCGTCCGGATGGGGTGCCGCCGTCCGCCGCGCCGGGTGCGGCGCCGCTCACGGTTGCGGGGGAAGGGGCGATATGGGGATGGGGTGATGTGGCCATGGGGTCAGGGGGATGGAAACGTGGGAGGGCGGGCCCGAAGGCCGCGCCGATGGCGCTCCGATGGGGCTGCCCGCCCGGCGCGAAAGGCCGGCCGGGGAGCTTTGGGGGTGAACGCCCGGGGCGCCCGAGGGGCCTTTCCGGTGCGGCAGCCCCTGCGGGGAGCCGGCCGGGGCTTCGGCCCGATGCACGGTCGGCCCTGGTCAGGCCGGGAGGGGCGGGCGCGTCCGCGCGCGGCTTCGAGGAGCGGGTCGGGCCACGGTGTCGGTCCTTCCTGTTGGTCCAACTCGGAGTGCCACTGCCACCTGCGCTCGCTGGGAGCGCTCCCATGCGTGATGAATGTAACACGATCGCCATCAGGCACCAAGAGGTAACAGACCGAAATTGCCCCGAAACCGCAAAGCCCGATGTCACAGCGGCGAACTCACGGCAGAGACGCGACGACGGACGGCGAGCACGGGGAGGAGAGAGGAGGGAGGGAGCGGGGAAGGAGGGGCACGCCCGGCAGGATTCGCAGCGACGGACACGACCGGGGGTCGCGCTCGCGGTCACCGATCGACGATGCGGACGGCCGGGGTGCGAATGGGGCGCCAAGGACCGCCGAAGTGCGGCTGCGCGGTCATCGGCCACCGCCCCGGCGGTCCGGGCGACAACGGCGGCACCGAGAGCGGCGGACGGCCGGGGCCACGGCGGGAGCGCCAACCGGCGGGCTTGAGCCCGGCGGTGCGGTGACGGCACTCGCTGCAGGGGCGCGGGCCACGACGAGGCGGCGGAGGGGCATCGCGGGCGGGCACCGGCGGAAAGCACGGCTTCCTGCGATGTGCCCGCCCGTGCGCAGGTCAGGCGAAAGCCGCCTCCCGTGGGGCCCTGGTCGCGGAAATTGCTGTATCGACCGCGCCCAGGTGGCGCATATGCCACCTTTGTCCGCTTTGTGAATACACTACAAGGCTTATCACCGCCCACAAAGCGTCGTTTATCTCAATATGCGAGACAGCCGGCGGTTTCCGTGTTTGCTTTATTCGCATATGTCCGTCAGCCAAGGCGACGATCGTGGATTCCCGCCCGCACGGACGGTCGAAACCGCCAACCCGCCGCAATCGACGGCCCACCGTCTCACTATGTGAGAAATTGGAGGGCAGAATGCCCCATTTTGCCCGCATATAGCACATGCGCTTCCACCAGCCCGTCCCACGATGCTGATTCGCCGGCGGACGCGGCGGCCGCAGAGAGCAGACCGGGGACGGCAAGCCCGTTATGCGGTGAATGTCCCACCGGCCCCGCCTTCGGCCCCCGACGCGGCAATGCGGAAGCGCGTTTCGCACGGGCGGAAAGTCCGGCGCCGTTTCCGCCCGGCCCTCACGGGCCTTCGCCGCCCCCGACGCAACCCCGGCCCCACGCCTCGTGTCCCGGTGTCCGCCCAGCAGCACCACGCCGCCCTCGCCGCTCCCGTCGCGGCCTTGGTCACGCGCCGGGTGCGGTGCCGCCGGGCCCGGCCGTGCGCGGTCCTCGGTGCCGCCGACGCAACCCCCGCCATCGGCCCCGGTACTCGGTGGTCGCCCACCCCGGGCCCCGCCGCCGTCGGCGCCCCCGCCGCCATCCGCACCACAGAACCGCGCCCGCCGACCGCGCAGCCGAACCCCCGCCGCCCTTGGTGCCGCCAACGCACTTCCGGCCCCTCTCCGGGCACCGGTTGTCGCCCACCGGAACCCCCGGCGGTCGTCAGGCCCGCGAGGACACCGGTCCCGCCGGCCCCGCGGCCGTGCTCGCGCGTGCGACCAGGGCGGGCGGGCTGGTGCTGACGTGGCGGGGCGGCGCCCCGGCGACGGCCTCCAGGAGCAGTGACGCCGCGAGGCGGCCGTGCTCGGGGAGGTCGCGGCGGACGGCGGTCAGTCCCGGGCGCACCGACTCGCACAGCGGGGAGTCGTCCCAGGCCACGATGGACACGTCCGCCGGAACCGACAGCCCCAGCTCCTGGGTGGCGCCCAGCCCGGCCACCGCCATCAGGTCGTTGTCGAAGATGAGCGCGGTGGGCCGGGGCCGCTCCCCCAGCAGGCGGCGGGCCGCCTCCGCGCCGCCCTCGCCGGTGTAGTCGGTGTGCACCACGCGCGGGACCTCCAGCCCGTGCTCGCGGGCGACCGCGCGCAGCGACTCGGTGCGCTCGGCGGTGTGGACCAGGTCCTCGGGCCCGGCAATGTGGCCGATGCGGCGGTGGCCCAGTGCCGCGAGGTGGTCCACGGCCGCGCGCATCGCGCCGGCGTCGTCGGCCCACACGCACGGCAGCCCCTGCGTGTGGTCGGGGCCGCCCACCACCACGGCGGGCAGGCCGGTCTCGCGCAGGGCGCGCACGCGGGGGTCGTCGCGCCGAAGGTCGACCATGAGGACGCCGTCGACCCGGCGCTCCGCGTACCAGCGCTTGTAGGTGGTCAGCTCGGCGGCGGTGTCCTCCACCGACTGCAGCATCAGGGCCGTGGGGCCGTCGCCCAACTCCTCCTGGATGCCGGCGATGAAGCGCATGAAGAACGTCTCGACGCCCAGGATCAGCGCGGGGCGGTCGATGACCAGCCCGATGGCGCCGGCGCGGCCGTCCGACAGCGCGCGGGCGGCGCTGCTGGGCGCCCACCCGAGTTCGGCGGCGATGCCGAGGATCCGCGCGCGAGTGGCCTCGGAGACCCCGGGGCGCCCGTTGAGGGCGCAGGACACCGCCCCCTTGGAGACCCCCGCGGCCTTGGCGATGTCGACAATGGTCGGGCGCCTCACTCTGGTCCCCCTGTCAAAGAGCGCGCCACCGCAGTCGGACACGACAAAGCTACCAGGCGCCGGGGCGGCCTCCGGGCCGGGCGGCCACCGGGGAGACGGGCCGCGGGCGGCCCCCGCCGAAACCCGTCGAAACCGGTGGCGCGGCCCTGGACCGCGGCGACGGCGCGCGGCCGGCGCGGTCCCCGACCGGCCTCATACTGGGCAGATGCGTGCGAGTCGGCTGCTTTCGCTGGTGCTGCTGCTGCAAACCCGGGGGCGCATGACGGCCGCCGACCTCGCGGCCGAACTGGAGGTCTCCCCGCGCACCGTCTACCGCGACGTCGAGGCGCTCAGCGGCGCCGGCATCCCCGTCTACGCCGACCGCGGCACCGGCGGCGGCTACCGGCTGCTGGAGGGCTACCGCACCCGGCTGACCGGCCTCACCGGCGCCGAGGCCGAGTCGCTGTTCCTGGCCGGGCTCCCCCAGGCCGCCGCCGAGCTGGGACTGGGCGCCGAGATGGCCGTGGCCCACCTCAAGCTGCTCGCCGCCCTGCCCGACGACCTGCGCGAACGCGCCGAGCGCGTGCGCTCGCGGTTCCACCTGGACGCCGTGGGCTGGTGGCGCGCCGCCGAGGACACCCCGCACCTGGCCACCATCGCCGCCGGGGTGTGGCGCCAGCGCACCGCCGACATCGCCTACCGCCGCTTCGACGGCACCGCCGTGGAGCGCACCGTCGACCCGCTGGGGCTGGTCCTCAAGGGCGGCGGCTGGTACTTCCTGGCCCGGGTGCACCCCCGCCCGGGCGCGCGCACCGCCGCGCGGGCCGACGTGCGGACCTTCCGCGTCTCCCGCCTCACCGCCGCCGCCCTGCGCGCCGACTCCTTCGAGCGCCCCGCCGACTTCGACCTGGCGCGGCGGTGGCGCGAGTGGTCGGCCGACTTCGAGCGCAGCCGCCACACCCTGCGCACCCGCGTCCGCCTCACCGAGCGCGGCGTGGAGCTGGTGCGCGCCCTGGCCTCCCCCATCACCGCCGCCGGCCTCGACGACCGCTCCCCCGGCGCCGACGGCTGGTGCGAGGCCGAACTGCTCGTGGAGTCGGTGCCGGTGGCGGTGTCCCAGTTCGCCGCCTACGGCCCCCACATCGAGGTCCTGGAACCCGCCGAGCTGCGCGCCGAACTCGCCGCCTACCTGCGCGCCGCCGCCGACCGCTACGGCGCCTGACCTCCCCCGGCACGGCCCGTGGCCCCCCTGGCGGCCGATAATCGCATTGACCCTCCGGTTAGGGGAGACCACACGATGGCGCCCATGCACACGCCCGCCGCGGACCTGCTCACCATCGGTGAGGCGGCCGCACGTACCGGCCTCACGGTCAAGGCGGTCCGGTTCTACGCCGACGAGGGCATCGTGCCCGAGACCGCCCGCAGCGCCGCCGGCTACCGGCTCTACGACGCCGCGGCCACGGCCCGGCTCGACCTCGTCCGCACGCTGCGCGAACTGGGCATCGACCTGCCGACCGTGCGCGCCGTGCTGCGGCGCGACGCCGACCTCGGCGAGGTCGCCGCCGCGCACGTGGAGTCGCTGGACGCCCAGATCCGGGTGCTGCGGCTGCGCCGGGCCGTGCTGCGCACCGTGGCCCACCGCACCCCCACCGAACGGGAGATCACCCTCATGACCGACCTCGCCCGCCTCTCCGCCGAGGAGCGGCAGCGCATCATCGACGACTACCACGACGCCGTCTTCGGCGGCCTGGACATGGACGAGGAGTTCGTCGCCCGGCAGCGCTCGGTGCGCGTCGACCTGCCCGACGACCCCGCCCCCGAGCAGGTCGACGCCTGGGTGGAGCTGGCCGGGCTCGTCCGCGACCCGGCCTTCCGCGACCGCGTGCGCCGGATGAGCACCGCGCACGCGCGCGCCCGCGCCGAGGGGACCTACCAGCGGCCCGGCCGCGACGGCACCGCCCTGGCCGAGCGCGTGGCCGCCGAGGCGGGTGCGGCGCGGGCCGCCGGGCTGGACCCGGCCGGCGCCGAGGCCCGCCCGGTGGTGGACGGGCTGGCCGCCGCCGCGCTGCACGGGCGGCCCGACACCCCCGAGGAGCGCCGCCGCCTGGCCGACGAACTGGATCTGTTCGTGGACGCGCGGGTGGAGCGCTACTGGCAGCTGGTCGGCGTCATCAACGGCTGGGCGCCGATCGAGTCCCGCGTCCCCGACTGGGAGTGGTTCCTGGCCGGCCTGCGCGCCACCGGGCGCTGAGGCCGGCCCCTCCGGGGCCGCCGCGGGTTCCGCAGCTCCTGCGCGGCCCCGACGCCTCTCCCCTGTCCCGCTCCCGTCCCGCCTCCGCCCTCGCCTGCGCGGCCCGGTCGCGGCGCCCTCGGCGCCGGCGGCCGGGCCGCGCCGCGTCGACGACCGGGCCGCAGCCGGACGGCGGGTCAGGTCGGGGCGGCGCCGCGGCCCGTGCGCGCCGTGCGCGCCGTGCGCCGGCGCGGTGTCCGCCACCTGCGCACCGGCCGCCCCTCACGCCGCTTCCGCGCGCCCATTACCAGGGCACCACCCGTTTGGCCCTACGCTCTTGCGGGAAAGCGCCGGGCGGAACTCCCGCCGTTCCGGCAATGCCATCACCCGTGGAAAGCGAGGCCGAAACATTGCCGTTATTTTCACGTTATTGCTTTGCAACTCCCCATTGCGGCGGACACGCTTTCCCCGACGGCGGCCCGGTCCGTCGTGCGCCCTCTGCACCGGCCGTGCCGTGCGCACACGACGGAAGGTAAAGCGCGGCATACACACCATCCGCGCACTTTCCAGCAGCCCTCACCACGAAAGCACCGCACCATTGCGAAATCTCCGCAGCACACCGCGCCCCGCCATATCGGGCGCGCCCCGCAGGTTCCCTGACACGAGGTTGGTTCGGCTATGACAGAAACACAGGAAACACCGGCGTCCACCACCGCCCCACCGGACAGGCCGGTCAAGCCGAGACTCGACCCCGTCGTCTTCGGTGTCTCCATCACCCTCGCCGGGGTCTTCTGCGTCCTGGGCGCCGTGTGGCCCGACCAGGTCAGCGAGTACGGCACCGCCGCCCTCAACTGGATCGTCGCCAACCTCGGCTGGGTCTTCGTCCTGGCCACCACGGGGTTCGTGGTCTTCGCGCTCGTCCTGGCCTTCAGCCGCTACGGCCGCATCCCGCTCTCGGCCAACGGCGAGCCTCCCGAGTTCTCCACGGTCTCCTGGGTCGCCATGATGTTCAGCGCCGGCATGGGCATCGGCCTGATCTTCTTCGGCATCTACGAACCGGTGTGGCACTTCGCCAACACCCCGCCCCAGACCGGCGTGGCCGACGGCAGTGAGCAGGCCGTCACCACCTCCATGGCCTACACCCTGTTCCACTGGGGCCTGCACCCCTGGGCCATCTACGCCGTCGTCGCCCTCGCCCTGGCCTACTCCATGTTCCGCAAGGGCCGCGGCAACCTCATCAGCTCGCCCTTCCAGTCCCTCACCGGCAAGGAGGTCGAGAACACCTGGTGGGGCAAGGGCATCAACATCTGGTCCATCATCGCCACCAAGTTCGGCGGCGCGACCTCGCTGGGCCTGGGCGCCCTCCAGATCGGCGGCGGCATCTACCTGTTCACCGGCATCGGCGGCAACTTCACCAGCCGCGACCCCGAGGCCCTCAACGTGGCCTTCGCCATCATCGTGGTGCTGGTGATCTTCGCGATCCTCTCCGCCGTCAGCGGCGTGGGGCGCGGCATCAAGTGGCTGTCCAACACCAACATGGTGCTGGCCGTGCTGCTCGTGGCCTTCGTCGTGGTCGTCGGCCCCACCGTCCTCCTCTTCAACCTCATTCCCGAGGCCATCGGCGCCTACATCGTCGACCTCCTGCCGATGAGCTTCCGCGCGCCGCTGTTCGGCGACGCCGAGTGGTTCTCCGGCTGGACGATCTTCTACTGGGCGTGGTGGATCTCCTGGACCCCCTTCGTCAGCACGTTCATCGCGCGCATCTCCCGGGGCCGCACCATCCGCGAGTTCGTCCTGGGCGTCCTGCTGGTGCCCACCCTGGTGTCGGCGCTGTGGTTCATCTTCCTGGGCGGCGCGGGCGTGCACCTGCAGATGAACGGCGTGGACATCGCCGCCGCCCCCGACGAGGCCGTGGCGTTCTTCACGGCCCTCCAGGAGTACCCGGGCTTCACCGTCACCGGCATCCTGGTCATGGTCCTCGTCGCGATCTTCTGGGTCAGCGGCGCCGACGCCAGCGCGCTGGTGCTGGCCACGCTGTCCTCCCGGGGCGCCATCGAGCCCAACAAGTGGCTGGTGGCCCTGTGGGCGGCGCTGAGCGCGGTCGTGGCCGGCGTCCTGCTCTACATGGGCGGGCTCGACGCGCTGCAGACGTTCACCATCCTGGTCGCCTCGCCGTTCATCGTGGTGATGATCGGCTTGTGCTGGGCGCTCTACGTCGACCTGCGGCGCGACCCGCTGCGCGGCCGGCGCCTGGGACCGGTGCGCGGCAACGCGCCCTCGCCCGGCTCCTACGGCATGATCATGAGCGCCATCGCCCCCGCCACCGCCCGCACCGCCCCCACCGGCGGCGCCGGCGGAGGCGAGGGGGCCGAGGGCGAGACCGCGGACGGCGGCGGCGCCAAGGCCGGTGCCGCCGCCGACACGGCCGCGGGCCCCGACACGGCCGCGGGCCCCGGCACGTCCACCGGCGCCTCCGGCCCCGCCGCCTCCGGCGGCGAGGACGAGGGCGGCGGCTCCCGCTGACCACCGCGGCCCGGCGCCCCCGTGCCGGGCCGCAACGCGAAGGGCGGGCCGCGCGTCGCCTCCACGGCGATGCGGCCCGCCCTTCGCATGCGGCCCCCGGGGGGACGGCCGCTACGCCTGCTCGGCCTCCTGCTGCTGCTCCTGCGCCTCCTGGGCCGCCCGCTCCGAGAGCCCGGGCTGCCACATGAGGTCCCCGTGCTCGGCGTTGGCCGTGCGCGCCAGCACGAACAGCAGCGCCGAGAGCCGGTTGAGGTAGCTGGCGGCCAGCAGGTTCATCGACTCCGGGTTCTCCTTGAGGGCGATCCACACGTGGTGCTCGGCCAGCCGCACCGAGGCCCGAGCCTTGTGCAGGAACGCCGCGCTGGCCGTGCCGCCCGGGATCACCGCGCTCGCCGACGGCGCCGTCTGGTCGCTGTAGGCGTCGTACAGCGCCTGGATCCGGTCGATGTAGCCGGTGGTGATCCGCACCTGGTGCTCGTCCTCCACCCCCATGGGCGTGTGCAGGTCGGAGTAGACGTCGAGGAGGTCGTTCTGCAGCAGCGACAGCAGGCTCACCATCTCCTCGGGCAGGACCCCGCCGAAGGCGATCACCAGCCCGATCGTGGCGCCCGCGTCGTCGACGCAGGCCAGCGCCCCCAGCCGGGGGTCGCTCTTGTGGACGTGGCTGCCGTCGCCGAGGACGGACACGCCCATGTCCGTCTCCTGCAGCCCGGTGTTGTCCTGGTCTACACGTGCGCTCTCGCTAGCAGTCATGGGGACCAGCATTAGCACGCCCGGCGGCCTTCACCCAAACGGCAGGCGCCGACACGCTCAGCCGAAGAACCCGTAGGTCCACAGCATCCCGTTGGTCCCGGCGATCACCGCCGCGGCCAGCACCACACCGACGACGTAGCCGGTGCGCAGCGACCGGATGAGGTACTCCAGCCCGATGATGTTGTTGAGCAGGAAGTAGCCCAGGTACAGGGCGTGGAAGAAGCCGTCCAGGGTGAAGATGCCCGCATACCACCACGGCTCGCCGCCCCAGGCCCCCGACTCGGTGGTGAACCACTGCCATGCGTAGGACACCCCGGTGCCCAGCGGGATCTGGATGATCGGGATGATCAGCAGCGGCAGCAGCTTGACGAAGCTCCACAGGCTGGGCTGGTCGGCCTGGCGCGCCTGCTGCTGGGCGCGGCGCGCGGCCTCCTGCTCGGCGCGCACCCGGGCGCGGTGGGCGCGGTCGGCCTCCTCGCGGCGGCGCCGCTCCTCGCGCTCCTGCTCGCGCCGGCGGCGCTCCTCGCGCTCCTCCTCGCGGCGGCGCTCCTCCTCCTCGCGGCGGCGCCGCTCCTCGGCCCGGGGGTCGGGGCCGCGGGTGTCGGCCCGGCGCGAGCCCCGGTACATGTCGGAGTAGGCGTCGTCGTCGGCGGCGGGCATGGCGGCGGTGGGCGGGGTGGCGCCGCCGTAGCCCGTGGAGGGGTCGTAGGCGCGCGTGTGCCGCCCGTAGGCGGCCGTACCCGCGGGGTCCTGCGGCTCGTAGGCGCGGGTCCGGGGGTCGGCGCCTCCGGCGGTCTGGGGGCCGTCGGGGCGGTAGGGCGGCGGGTACTGGCCGGTGCCGCCGACCGCCGTGCCCCCGGCGCCCATGACCGAGGTGGGGTCGGCGCCGGCCGGTCCGGCCGCGCGGGTGGGGTCGTGGTCGCCGTAGCGGGCCGTGGCGGCGGCCGCGCCGCCGGCGGCACCGGCCGCCGCGGCGCCGAGCACGGAGGTGGCGCCGGGGGCGCCGCCCTCGGTGCCGGGGGCGCCGCTGAGCGCGGCGTTGGTCTTGGCCACCTGGTCGCGCACGCCGCGCATGACCTCCGGCGGCAGCCAGGAGGCGCCGATGGGGACGTCGCCGAGGGCGTCGAGCAGCTGGCCGGGGCTGGGGCGGTTGCGGGCGTCCTTGGCCAGGCACGCCGCGACCATGCGCTGCAGCGACGGCGGCACGGCCGACAGGTCGGGCTCGTGCTGGAGGATGCGCATGACCAGGGTGGGCATGGCGCCCTCGCCGAAGGGGCCGACCCCGCCGGCGGCGTAGACCAGCACCGCGCCGAAGGCGAACATGTCGCTGGCCGGGGTCAGGTACTCGCCCTGGACCTGCTCGGGCGACATGAACCCGGGCGTGCCGATGATCGACTGGGTGGCGGCGGTGCCGTCGGTGGCGCGGGCGATGCCGAAGTCGATGACGCGCGGGCCGTCCTCGGCCAGCAGCACGTTGCCGGGCTTGAGGTCGCGGTGGATGAGCCCGACGCGGTGGATCTCGGTCAGCGCCTCGGCCAGGCCGGTGGCCAGCACGCGCAGGGTGTGCTCGGGCAGCCCGCCGTAGGCGCGCACGGCGTCGTCGAGCGGGAGGGAGGGCACGTAGGAGGTGACCAGCCAGGGGACGTCGCCGTCGGGGTCGGCGTCGATCACGGGGGCGGTGAAGGCGCCGCTGACCTGGCGGGCGGCCGTGACCTCGCGGGCGAAGCGCTCGCGGAAGGAGGCGTCGGTGGCGAGATGGGGGTGGATGCGCTTGACGGCGACCGCGCGGCCGCCCGCGGAGCGGCCGAAGAACACCTGTCCCATGCCTCCGGCGCCCAGCCGTCCGATCAGCCGGTACCGGCCGATGCGCTCCGGGTCGCCGTGCTCCAACGGACCCACGTCCGTACCTCCGCATTCACCGCTGCGTTGACTGCAGTTGACTGAAGAACTCGTCGGACCCCTGGATCGTGCCACATCGGCGGGCGGGCCCCGCACGGTCGGCCGCGCGGCCCCTGCCGGGGGCGGGCGCGCGCCGCTCCCTGAGTCGCCGGGGCGCGGGCCGGGGTCCGGTGTGGGGCGGCGCCGTATCAGGGAGACGTTCAGTCTAGGCGCTCGGTGCACGCGCGGCAGCGCCTTTACGGCGTAGATTCCATGTGATCTCGGGGGGCCTCCGGCTCCCGGAGCCTTGTGCCCGCCGGGCCTCGCGCCTTCCGCGGGGGCGCCGGCCGGGGACCCCGAGCACCCCCTCCGCCGTCGCGCCCGCCCGCGCGACGTCCTACGCTGCGGGTATGGCGCAATTGCTACCCCCGGAGCAGTGGTTCGCTTCCCTGCCCACCGCCTACCTCGCGGCGTTCGGCCTGATCACCGACGAGTCCGGCCGCGTGCTGCTCGTCGACCCCAACTACCGCGAGCACTGGACGCTGCCCGGCGGCGTCGTGGAGGAGGGCGAGGCCCCGCACCTGGCGTGCGAGCGCGAGGTCGCCGAGGAGACCGGCCTCACCCGCACGGCGGGCGACCTGCTGGCGCTGCAGTGGAGCGCGCCGCGCGAGCCGCGCCCCAAGCCGTTCGTGTCGTTCGTGTTCGACTGCGGGCAGGTGGACTCGGGGGTGGAGATCACCCTGCAGGCCGAGGAGCTGGACGGCTACGCGTTCCTCGAACCCCGGACGGCCGTGTCCCGGCTGCACCCGGCGCTGGCGCCCCGGTTGAGCGGCGCGCTGCGGGCGCGGGCCACCGGCACCACCGTCTACGTGCCCTGAGCGCCGGGCGGTGCGGCCGTCCGGGTCCCCCGGCGGCCGCACCGTCCGGCGGGGTCAGTGGCGCGGGACCAGGCGCACGAAGGGCAGCTCGCGGCCCGTGGCGCGGTAGTCGTCGGGTGAGCCGTCGACCTTGAACCCCATGAAGTCGGCCAGTTGGCGCGCCGCGCGGGGACGGCGCGTCGCGTAGCGGACCATCAGCTCGGCCCCCTCGTCGGCGCTGAGCGGCTGGGCCACCACCGCCAGCGAGCGCTTGCCCACCTGGATCGTGGCGCGGGGGTGGGCGATCACGTTGCGGTACCAGTCCGCGCGGGGCCCGAAGCCCGAACACACCACGTAGGAGCCGTCCGGCGCGTGCTCGACCACCTCCAGCACGACCTGGCGGCGGGCGCCGGAGACGCGGCCGACGTGGTTGAGCAGCAGCAGGTTCCAGCCCAGCAGACCGCTCAGGCGCCAGCGGTAGAGGTGCACGGGCAGGCGGAGCAGGAACCGGGCCAGCCCGGTGGGCGGCTCGGGGCGTTCGGTGATCTCCATGGCGGTGTCCCTTCGGATGCGGATCTGCGGACGGTGCGGTTGTGCGGGCGGCGCGCTGCGCCGCCGGAGGGCCCGGCGGTACGACGCCGAGGCCGGTCGGTGGCCGGTGCGGACAGGGGCCGATCGGGGTGGCTGGGGTGGTGGGGCCGGGGACGGCCGGGGCCGGTCACCGCCGGCGTGTGAGCAGGGCGCGCAGGGTCTCGGCCGCCTCCTCGACCGGCAGGTCGGGATCGAGCACGGCGTGCAGCACCAGGCCGTCGATCTGGGCGGCCGCCAGCACGGCCGCCCCCCGGCAGCGCCCGGCCGGCCAGTCCGGGCGCAGCCGGGCGATGCGCGCGGCGATCTGCGCGCGGGCCTCGCGCAGGTCGCCGCGCAGCGCCTGGCACAGCTCCGGATCGCGCCCGGCGCCGGCGATGAGTTCCACCATCAGCCGCACGGCGGCCTCGTCGGCCGCCGCGGCCGGGATCAGCTCGGCCAGGCGGTCGAGCACGGCGGCGGGGTCGTCGTCGCCGGCGAGCGCGCCGACGAACGGCGCCACCACCTCCTGGGCGGCGGACCGCGCGACCTCGCGGCGCAGGCCGGGCAGCCCGCCGAAGTGGTAGTGGATCAGCCCGGTGTTGGCGCCGCTGCGCCGGGCGATCGCCCGGGCCGTGAGCGCCGCCCACCCGCCCTCGGCCAGCAGCGCCACACCGGCCGCCACCATGGCGTCGCGGCGGCGCCGCCCTCGGCTTGGACTTGCACGATCGGCTAAGTTAGCCACTCGGCCAACATAGCGCCTCCGGCGCCCGACCGCGAGCCGCCGCCCGCCGGGGCACGGCCGCCCGCCGGCGGCGCCGGGCGGATGCGCGGTGCTCCCGGTGCCCGGCACCGGCGCCGGCCCGCGAGGGGCACCCCCGGGCCGCCGGCCGGGGCGCGAGCGGATACGTTCGCAGGCAAGCCCAGCGTGTAAGGGGATCCGATGCCCACGCTCGACGACCTCCGCCTCGACCTGCGCCTGCGCGCCCAGCACGGGCTGACCTGGTTCTTCGCCCAGACCGGCGACCCGCTCAGCAGGATCGACCACCGGCCCTGGCGCGCCGACCCCTATCCGCTCTTCGCCCGCATGCACGCCGGCCCGCCGGTGGTGCGCAGCCGCCTGGGACCGCTGGTGGCCGTCGGGCACGCGGCCAACCGGCAGGTGCTGCGCGACCGCGACTGCCGGGTGCGGGCACCCGGAGGTCCCCCGCCCGAGGAGGGCCTGGTCGACCTGTCCTTCCTCCAGCGCGACCCGCCCGACCACACCCGCCTGCGCGCGCTCGCCCGGCCCGCGTTCAGCCCGCGCCGCATCGAGGGCTACCGGGCCGGGATCCAGAAGATCACCGACCGGCTGCTGGACGCGGCCGCCGCGCGGGGCGGCTTCGACCTCATGCGGGACTTCGCCGCGCCCCTGCCCATCGCCGTCATCAGCGAACTGCTCGGGATCCCCGAGGTCGACAACGAGCGGTTCCTGCGCTACGGCAACGCCCTGGGCGCCTCCCTGGACGGGGTGCGCTCGGCGCGGCAGTACCGGGAGCTGCGGCGCGCCGCGCACGAGATCGACGCGCTGTTCGCCCGGCTGATCGAGGTGCGCCGCGCCGACCCCGGCGAGGACGCCGTCAGCGCGCTGGTCACCTCGCTGGAGGAGGACCGGATCACCGCCGCCGAGCTGCGCACCATGGCGCGGCTGCTGCTCATCGCCGGGTTCGAGACCACCGTCAACCTGATCGGCAACGGGGTCGCCGCGCTGCTGCGCCACCGCGGCGAGTGGGAGCGGCTGTGCGCCGACCCCGGCGGCCTGGCCCCCGGAGCGGTCGAGGAGGTCTTGCGCTTCGACTCCCCCGTGCAGGTCACCGGCCGCTACCCGCACCGCGACATCGAGGTCGGCGGGCTGGCGGTGCCGCGCGGCACTCCGGTGATCCTGCTCCTCGGCGCGGCCGGGCGCGACCCGGAGGTGTTCCCCGAGCCCGACCGCTTCGACATCACCCGCGCCAACGCGGCCGAGCACCTGGCGTTCTCGGCCGGGGCGCACTACTGCCTGGGCGCCCCGCTGGCCCGCCTGGAGGGCGAGATCGCGCTGCGCGCCCTGGCCGAGCGGCTGCCGGGGCTGCGCGCGGCGGCGGTGCCCACCCGGCGCCGCACCACCACCATCCGCGGCTACTCCCGCTTCCCGGTGCGGGTCTGAGGGCGCGGGCCGCTCGGGAGGCCGGCGCCGTGCCCGTGTTCGAGCGGAGGGCGCGGCCCGCGCCGCCGCACGCGGCGCGGGCCGCCCGCCCGGCGGCGGGCGGCCCGATCGGCCGGGGCCCTCAGCCGGCCGCGGCGGGGGCGCCGTTGCCGCACACCGCGCAGGTGCCCCGGCGCCGCAGGTAGGCCAGCGTGGCCGCCCCCAGCGCCACGCCCCACACCGGGAACAGCAGGCCCGGCAGGACGGCCATCAGCCCGGCCGCCTCGGCGTCGCCGCTCACCCCCTGGCCCACCAGTTCGGCGTAACCCGACCACATCGCGAACCCGCCCACGAGGACGAGCACCGAGACCACCGAGGCCGGGGCCACCGCGAGCGCGATGGGCACGCGCCGGCCGGCCAGCCCGACCATCCAGCGGGGGAAGACCTCGCCCCAGCGCTGGACCAGGCCGAGGGTGAGGACCGCGCCGACCACGGCGAACCCCGCCAGGAACAGGCCCGAGGTCCACATGCCCTCCTCCTGCCCGGCCCGCAGGAACTCCTCGGTGATGCCCAGCGGGATCCCCAGCCACCAGGCGACGCGGGTGAAGGCGTAGAGCAGCGGCACGGCCGCGGCCACCGCCACGGCGAACACGCCCCAGCGGGCGGCGGCCCCCGGCGCGGCCCAGCCCTCGGCGCCGCTGTCGCGCCCGCAGCTGCCGCACGCGCCGCGGCTGGTGCGGGCGTAGGACAGGGTCGCCATCAGCCACAGGAACCCGCCGGCCAGGCAGAGCAACTGGTGCAGGAAAGGCCAGTTCAGCACGGCCGCGCGGAACGCCTCGCCCACCGGGGCGCCGGAGACCAGGCCCACCAGGCCGTAGGGCAGGTAGCCCAGCGCGGTCAGCAGGTTGACGTCGGTCATGGCCAGGAGCAGCAGCGCCGAGACCAGCGCGCCGGCGGCGATCAGCGGGCGCCGCCCGGCGGGCGAGCGGCGCAGCAGCACGGCGCCCAGGGCGGCGGCGGGGAACCCGGCCAGGAGGATCGCCGCCCACGCCGGGCCCGTGCCGAACTGGGTGGCCAGCGGGGCGACCGGCGCGCCGACCATGCCCGCGTAGGGGAAGGCGCCGTCGATCGCCGCGCAGGCGGCGCCGATCGCGCCGTAGCCCAGCGACCAGCCGACCGCCGCCCGGGGCGCCCAGCGGGGCCACCCGCGCGCCGGCGCGGCCACGCCGCCGGGGCCCGCCTGGGTGTGTGGTGTCGTGTGCTCGGCCACCGTGTTCTCCTCGCTGTGCCCTCCGGCCGCCGGCCGGATCCGCTGTGGGTCTCCACTCTGCGGCCGGGGCGGGGAGCGGGGCTTCCCGCAGGAGGGGGGTTCGGCGCCGCCCGGCTCCCCCCGGAGGGGGAGGGCGCGCGGGGCGGCCGGGCGGCCGGCGGGTTGCCGGGCCGACAGCCGAGGGGCCGCTGACCGAACGGGCGAGGCGCCGCCGCGGCGGGCCGTGAGGTGGCGGGCCGGGCCGGGCGGCGCCTCAGCCGCCGGCGACCGAGGGCAGGATGCGCACCTCGGCGCCGTCGGGAACGGCGGTGTCCAGTCCCTGCAGGGCCCGGCACTCGTCGGAGTCGACGAAGACGTTGACGTAGCGGCGCAGTCGCCCCCGCTCGTCGCGGACGCGGCGGTCCAGGCCCGGGTGGCGGCGCGCCAGCTCGTCCAGGACCGTGCGGACGGTGACCGCCGGGGCGGCGCCGTCAGGCGGCTGGACGGCCTGGTCCAGCGGGGCGCCGAGCAGGATGTCGATCCTGGCGGCCCCGCCCGCGTCGGCCTGCAGGACCTGCGGAAGCAGCACGGTGACGCCCACGGCTCAGACCTCCACCGCGCGCACGCACAGGACGTCGGGCAGGTGCGCGGCCACCAGCGACCACTCCTCGGCGGAGTCGGTGGTGGCGAAGACGTCGCCGGAGCGGGTGCCGAAGTAGAAGCCGGGGTCGGCGGCACCGTCGGTGCAGGCGCCGTCGCGCAGCACGATGCCGTAGTAGCGCTCCTGCGGCAGGCCCTTGTCGTCGGGGTGCCAGGACTCCCCCGCGTCGTCGGTGCGGTGCACCTGGAGGTGGTCGCCGGGCGGCAGGTGGCACTCCTGGCTGATCACCGGGAAGACGTAGCCCACGCCCGGCCGGTGCGGGTGGGCCAGGAAGTTGAACCCGAAGTCGCTGGGCAGGCCCTGGGCGATGGAGGTCCACCCGGCGGCGGGGTCGGGGCTGCGGTAGACGCCGTGGTGGTTCTGGGCGTAGAAGACGCCGTCGGCGCCGATGGCGACCTTGTGCACGCACTGGCCGTACTCGGGGAACTGCTCGGGCAGGAACACGGCACTGATGCCCCGGCCGGCGGGGTTCCAGGTGGCGCCGTTGTCGCGGGTCTGGTAGACGCCGCCGGTGGACATGGCGACGGTCATGGCGGCGGGGTCGGTGCCCTCGGCGGTCACCCGGCCCGGAAGGACGGTGTGGATGGCGCCGCCGCCGGCGCCGGGGAACCACTCGGCGCGGTGGGGGTGGTCCCACAGCGGACGGACGAGTTCGAAGCTCTGGCCGCCGTCGGTGGAGCGGAACAGGGCGTGCGGCTCGACACCGGCGTAGACGGTGCCGGGCTCGTCGCCGAAGGCGAACTGCCACACGCGGGTGAAGCCGGCGTCGACGTCGTCGGGGAAGGCGATCGGCGCGTGCGGCGGCTCGTGCCAGGTGCCGCCCAGGTCGTCGCTGTACCAGACGCTGGGGCCGAAGTGGGAGCTCTCGGCGCCGACCAGGATGCGCCGCGAGCGGGGGTCGATGCCGACGGCGTAGACGCCGGCCATGTTGGCGTAGTCCTCCTTGTCGAGCCGGTGCGGGCCGCGCAGCTCCCACCTGCGGCGGTCGTCGCCGGTGGCGGTGGCGGTGAACAAGCCCTTGCGTGTGCCGATGACCAGGAGATACGTCATGATCGCCCCACTGTGCCGATGGTTGTCGGTGCTCTACGTGACCACGGGGGCTACAGGTTCACACACCGGTGAGGTGTGGCCGGGGAGCCGCGCCAGAGCTCCTGCGGCCCGCGCCTGAACCGCGCCGCCGATGTGGCCCAGCATACAGAACAAGTGCTAAAATTCGAACATGTGTTCGCCGCTTGTTCACGCGACCGCAGGCGGGGGAGCGAGCACACCGGGGCCCCTCTCGCTGGACCGCTCCGCCGGCGAGTGGGGCCGCCTTGCGCGCCGCCGGGACCCGCGTGAGCACGCTCCGCGATCAGCGGTTGCGGGCGTTCGCGGGCGCGGCGGGGAGACGAGAGGCGAGAGACGTCAGGGCCGGCCCGGTCCGGCCAGGCGGCCACCGCCGCCGCGAGCGGGCACCGACAACCTGATTGAGGGGACACCGAGGACAGCGCCCCCTCGCGGGGCGGACACCGACCACGGCCGCAGTGGCGAGGGCGCCAGCGCCGCACCGACGGCGGCGGAGCCCCGGCTCAGCGGACACCGACCACCACCCCGGCCGGCGGCCTGGCGCGAAGACCGGCCACCCGGGCCCCACCCCAGCGGCGGCGCGAAGCGGCACCACAGGCCCCGAACCTGCCCGGCGCCCGTGAACGTCATATCGGCGGCATCAACCGAGACCTTTTGAACGCCTATGACCGTTTTTCGAGGCGCCATCCCACCCCAAAGCACGCTATCGCCGCCGCCTGGTCTCATCATGTGAGATCCCATCCCACCCACCGCACCGGTTTTGCCCCCTATAAGGCTTTTGCCGATCAACGATCTGCGATTCGTCGCGTGCGCCCGCGGCATAACCCCAAACCATGCCGCCGCCCGATCCCTGCGCACCCGACCACCCCAACCCCCAGCCCCCGCCGCCCCCACCAGGCCGTCCGGAGGGTCGTCCGGCGGTCATCTCCGCAGCCGTCCCCCAACCGTCTCCTCAGCCGCCCGGGCGGCCCCTCCCGGCGCGCGGTGCCCCACCACGGGACCCCGCGCGGGGGTATCCGTGAAATCACCAGTCTGGGTCCGGGTACCTGTTGAGACCCTTTACGCGTGTGTAATTTGAGCGTGTGTCCAGTGGAAACCCGACGGCCCCCCATTCCTGCCTGCGGGGCCGGGAGTCGGAGCAGCGCATGCTCGCCAATGCCCTGGACGGCGCGCGGGCCGGACAGGGGACGGCGGTGCTCGTCTCCGGCGGTCCGGGTATCGGCAAGACGGCTCTGCTGGACCACGCCCAGCGGGCCGCGCTCTCCCCTCCAAAGCCCCCCGCCACCCCCGCCACCGGCCCCACCGCCCCCTCCACGACCGCCCCCGACCCTTCGCCCCCCGTACGCCCCGCCCTCGTGCTGCGGGCCCAGGGCACCGAGCCCGAGAGCGGACTGGCCTACGCCGGTCTCCAGCGGCTCCTGCTGCCCGTGCTGGACCGCGTGCCCGGTCTCGCCGCCCCCCACAGCCGCGTGATCGAGCAGGCGCTGGAGACCGGCGGCGTCGCCGAGAGCGACCGGTTCACCCTCTCCATCGGCGTGCTGCGCCTGCTCGGGCTGCTCGCCCACGCCGCTCCCCTGCTCGCCGTCATCGACGACGCCCACCTCATGGACGCGCCGTCGCTGGACGCGCTCGCCTTCGCCGCCCGCCGCCTGGGCACCGACCCGGTGGCCATGGTCTTCGCCGCACGCGACGACCAGGCCAAACCCGTGGTTCCCGGCATCCCGGTCATCCACCTCTCCCCCCTCAGCGAGGCCGCCGTCAGCGAGGTGCTCGGCGACGCCGCCCCCGGCGGCCTGGCGGCCGGTGTGCGCGGCACCCTGGCGGCCGCCAGCCACGGCAACCCCGCCGCCGCGCTCGCGTTCGCCGCCGCGCTCTCCCGCGAGCAGCTCGCCGGCATCCGCCCCCTGCCCCGCACCCTGCCGCTGCCCGCCGACCTGCGCCGCGCCTACGAGCCCCGTCTGGAGGCCCTGCCCGAGCCCACCCGCCACCTGCTGCTGCTGGCCGCCACCGACCCCGAGTGCGACGTCGACCTGCTGGTGCGCGCCGCCGCCCGCACCGATGTCACCGTCGGCGACCTCGCCCCCGCCGAGGACGCCGGGATCGTCCGGGTCGACGGCTCCCGCGTGGTCTTCGCCGACCCGCTGCTGCGCGAGTCCGTCTACCAGGCCACCCCCGTGGTGCGGCGGCGCGCCGCCCACGCCCGGCTGGCGCGGGTGCTCGACCTGCACCGCGAGCCCTCCCGCTACGCACGCCACCGCGCCGCCGCCGCGCAGGGACCCGACTCCGACCTGGCCGCCGAACTCGCCGCCGCCGCCGACACCGCCAAGGAGCTGAGCGGGCACTCGGTGGCCTCGGCGGCCCTGGAGCAGGCCGCCGAGCTGACCCCCATCCCCCGCCTGCGGGCGTGCCGCCTGTCCACCGCCGCCCAGGACGCGTGGCTGGCCGGGATGCCCGACCGCGCCGCCGAACTGCTGGAGCGCGCCCAGCCCGACGCGGTGACCCCGCGCCAGGAAGGGGTGCTCGAACTGATCCGGGGCCAGATCCGGCTGCGCGAGGGCAACGCCCTCGACACCGCCGACGCACTCCTGGCCACCGCCGAGCGGCTGATCCCCCACGACCGCGAGCTCGCGGTGCGGGCGCTGATGCGCGCCGCCGACGCCGCCTCCTTCGCCGGCGACCCGGTGCGCCACGGCGCCGCCGCGCGCCGGCTGGCGCCGCTGGCCCGCGACAACGACCCGCCCGCCATGCGGCTGGCCTTCGCCTTCATGGAGGGCGCCGCGCTGTCCTTCGCCGGGGAGTACACGGCCGCCGTGGGCCCGCTGCGCCGGGCCACCGACATCGCCGAGGAGATCGACTCCCCCGTGGAGCTGATCTGGGCCAGCATCGCCGGGCTGCGGCTGGGCGACGCCCCCCTGGTGCACTCGCTGGCCACCCGCGCCGTCGCCGTCGCCCGGCGCCGGGGCGCGCTGGCGGTGGTCCCCCAGGCGCTGGAGTTCCTGGTCTACTCGGAGTTCTGGAGCGGCCGGTTCCCCTCGGGCATCGGCAACTGCATGACCGGGCTGCGGCTGGCGCGCGAGACCGCCCAGCCCAACTGCGCCACCCACCACCTGGCCGCGCTGAGCCTGCTGGCCGCCATCCAGGGCGACGCCGAGACCTGCCACGCCCGGGCGCGGGCGGTGGCCGAGCGCGCCAGCGAGAACAGCCTGGGCCTGCCCGCGGCGCTCAGCTCGTGGGCGCTGGCGCTGCTGGACCTCGCCCAGGGCGACGCCGCCGGCGCCTACTCCCGGCTGCGCTCGCTGACCCACGCCGGCCCCGGCTACGGCCACCCCACGATGCGGCTGCTGACCGCGCCGGTGTTCGTGGAGGCGTGCGTGCGCACCGGCCGCCCCGAGCGCGCCGCCTCCGTGCTGGCCGCCTACGAGTCCTGGGCGGCGGCCACCGCCAGCCTGAGCGCCCTGGCGGTGGCGATGCGCTGCCGGGGCCTGCTGGCTCCCGCCGAGGAGGCGGAGCGGTACTTCGCCGAGGCGGTGCAGCTGCACCGGGCCTGCGGCGACGACGACGTGGAGCGGGCGCGCACCGCGCTGCTCTACGGCACCACCCTGCGCCGCAACCGGCTGCCGGGCCGGGCGCGCGAGCACCTGCGCGAGGCGCTGGAGACCTTCGAGTGGATCGGGGCGCGGCTGTGGGTGGAGCAGGCGCGAAGCGAACTGCGGGCGATCGGCGATCCCGAGTCCGCGGGCGAACCGGTCCGCGCCGGCCACGGGCTGACCACCCAGCAGCACCAGATCGCGCTGCTGGTGGCCGAGGGGGCGACCAACCGCGAGGTCGCCGCGCACATGTTCATCAGCCCGCGCACGGTCGAGCACCACTTGCGCGGGATCTTCCGCAAGCTCAACATCCGCTCGCGCGTGGATCTGGCCCGCATGTTCCGCTGACCGGCGCCGCCCGGCCGCCGCGCCCGCACCACCGGCGCCGCACCGCTCCCACTCCGCCCCGACACCCCCGGACCCCCGCCCCGTGAACACCGCCGCCCCCGCCCACCCGTATCCCCGACATGCCGACCGGACGGTCTGTGACCTGGACCACCCCCGGTCCGCGGCTTGGAAAGAGGGTCGATGACCACCACAACGCCGGACCCCTTGCTCGCCGCCGAGGGGATCACCGTCCGCTTCGGCGGCCTGACCGCCCTGAGCGACGTGGGGCTGTCCGTGGCGCCCGGGACCGTCGTCGGGCTGATCGGCCCCAACGGCGCGGGCAAGACGACCCTGTTCAACGTCGTGTCGGGGGTCGTGCGCCCCCAGAGCGGCACCGTGGCCTGGAAGGGCCGCGTGCTGCGGGCGCACCGCCCCCACCGCCTGGCCGGCCTGCGCATCGCGCGCACCCTCCAGGGCCTCAACCTCTTCCCCGGCCTCACCGCGCTGGAGAACGTCATGGTGGGCGCCGACCGGCTGGCGCGCGGCGGCACGTTCGCCATGCTCACCGGCCTGGGCCACTACCACGGCGACGAGCGCCGGCTGCGCGGGCGGGCGATGGCGGCCCTGGCGGAGTTCGGGGTGGCCGACGCCGCGCGGGCCCTGCCCGCGACGCTGCCCTTCGGCGTGCAGAAGCGCGTCGCCCTGGCCCGCGCCGTGGTCGCCGACCCCGAACTGCTGCTGCTGGACGAGCCCGCCAGCGGGCTCTCGGGCGAGGACATCACCGCCCTGGGCGAGGCGGTGCGCGGCTTCGGGGCCCGCATGGGCGTGCTGCTGGTCGAGCACCACATGGACCTGGTGATGTCCGTCTGCGACCACATCGTGGTCCTCAACTTCGGCCGGGTCATCGCCGCGGGCACACCCGCCGAGATCCAGGCCGACGCCGCGGTCGCCCAGGCCTACCTGGGCGCCGCCGAGGAGGACTTTGATGCCTGACGAGCCGATCCTGAGCATCGAGGAGCTGACGGCCGGCTACGGCGCTGTCACCGCCCTGGACCGGGTGACCATGCGGATCCCGCGCGGGTCGATCTGCGCGGTGCTGGGCGCCAACGGCGCGGGCAAGACCACGCTGCTGCGCACCGTCAGCGGTCTCAAGCGCGCCGCGTCCGGCCGGGTGCTGCTGGACGGCGCCGACGTCACACGGCTGGGCGCCGAGCACCACGTGCGCCACGGCCTGGTGCACGTGCCCGAGGGCGGCGGCGTGATCGTGGAGCTGACCGTCGAGGAGAACCTGCGCCTGGGCGGGCTGTGGCGGCCGGGCCGCCGCGAGCGCGCCGAGCGCCGCGAGGAGGTCCTGGAGCTGTTCCCGCGGCTGCGCGAGCGCCTCACCGCGCCCGCCGCCACCCTGTCGGGCGGCGAGCGGCAGATGCTCGCCCTGGGCCGCGCGCTCATGGCGCGTCCTCGGGTGCTGCTGCTGGACGAGCCCTCGCTGGGGCTGGCGCCGATGGTGACCCGGAAGATCATGCGGACGCTGCGCGAGCTGCGCGCCGCCCGGGGCCTGACCGTGGTGCTGGTGGAGCAGAACGCCCGCAGCGCGCTGTCGATCACCGACCACGGGTTCGTGCTCAACCAGGGCGCGGTCGTGGTGTCCGGCACCTCCCAGCGGCTCCTGGCCGACGACCGCATGCGCCACGCCTACCTGGGCTTCTAGGGGGAGCCGTGAACCACTTCATCGACTTGACCCTTAGCGGGCTGTCCTCGGGCGCGGTCTACGCCGCCCTGGCGCTGTCGCTGGTCATCATCTACCAGGCCACCCGCGTGGTGAACTTCGCCCAGCCGGCACTGGCCCTCATCAGCGTCTACATCGCCTACACGGTCTCCCAGGCCACCGGCTCCTACTGGCTGGGGTTCGGCGCCGCGCTGGTGACCGGGCTGGTGCTGGGGGCGGCCACCGAACGGCTGCTCATCCGACCCGTGCACGGCCGCTCCCCGCTCAACGCTATCATCATCACGCTGGGGCTGCTGCTGGTGCTGCAGGGCCTGGCCGGCATGGTCTGGTCCAACGAACCGCACTCCTTCTCCTACCCGCTGGACTACCGGGGCCGGTTCTCCGCCTCCGACTGGTTCGCGCTGGGGTCGGTGGCCGCCGCCGCGCTGCTGCTGTTCGCGCTCTACCGGTTCACGCCGCTGGGGCTGCGGATGCGGGCGGCCGCCTTCCACCCCGAGGCCGCGCGGCTGTCGGGGGTGCGCGTGGGGCTGATGCTGACCACCGGCTGGGCGATCGCCTCGCTCATCGGGGCGCTGGCGGGCATGCTCGCCGCCCCGCCGTTCATCTTCCCCAACGTGCTGGACGCGGTGTTCGTCTACGCCATCGCCGCCGCCGTGGTGGGCGGGCTGGAGAACCCCTTCGGCGCCCTGGTGGGCGGCGTCCTGATCGGCCTGTGCCTGTCGTATGTGTCCGGCTACGCCGGGCCGGAGCTGACCACCCTGGCGGCCCTGGCCATCCTCGTCCTGGTCCTCAGCGTCCGGCCGGGCGGGCTGTTCTCCCGCCCGACCGCGCGAAAGGTGTAGTGATGGTGTCCCTGCGCAACCACGAGTCCACCGCCCGGGACACCCGGCCGCGCCGGGGCCGCGCCGCCGGCCTGGCCGAGCGCTGGCGGGCGCTGCCCGCGCTGGTGCGGTTCCCCCTGGCGGCGCTGGCCGCCTTCGCCGCGGTCGTGGCGCTGACCTCGGTCACCGGCCCGGCCGAGGACCTGCGCATCGGCAGCGTGGGCTACTACATGCTGGCCATCGCCGGGCTGCAGCTGCTCATCGGCTACAGCGGGCAGGTGTCGCTGGGCCACGGCGCGTTCATGTTCATCGGCGCCTACACCATGGCGCTGCTGGTGCTGCACCAGCCCGCGTTCCCGCTGTGGCTGAACATGCTGATCACCGTGGCGGTGAGCTGCGCGGCCGGCGTCCTGGTGGGCGCGGCCACGGCGCGGCTGCACGGCCCCTACCTGGCGGGCGCCACCCTGGCCCTGGCGGTGGGCCTGCCCGCGCTGACCGTGCGCTTCCCCGAGCTGCTGGGCGGCAGCAACGGCCTGGCGTTCTCGGTGCGCGGCGCGCCGCCCGCGCTGGCCGGGGTGGTGACCGGCAGCCAGTGGCAGGCCGCCGCGGTGTGGCTGACGGCGCTGCTGGGACTGGTGGTGCTGGCCACCGTCAACGCCGGGCGGCTGGGGCGGCGCATGCGGGCGCTGCGCGACGACGAGTCGGCGGCGGCCCTGGCCGGGATCCCGGTGGGCCGCACCAAGGTGGTCGCGTTCCTCATCAGCGCGGGCAGCGGCGGCCTGGCCGGGGCCTGCCAGGCCTACCTGCTGGGCACCGCCACCCCCAGCTCGTTCACCGTCGCACTGTCGCTGAGCCTGCTGGCGGCCCTGGTGCTGGGCGGGCTGGGCAGCATGTGGGGCGCGTTCTGGGGCGCCGTGGCGCTGGTCTACGTCGAGCTGTGGGGCCAGGAGCTGGCGCACTCCCTGTCCCTGGGCACCAACGTCGCCAACAACCTGCCGATCGTGTTCTTCGGCGTGCTGCTGATCCTGGTCATCCTCATCTGGCCGCAGGGCCTGCACGGGATGTTCAGCCGGCTCGCCGGCCTGGTCCGCCGCGGGCGCTGACCGGCCTCCCCGCACCGTTCCCCCACCCCCCACCCCTATCCGGGAGAGCACACATGAGAAGACCGATAGTCACCCTGGCCGGGCTGATGGCCGCGGCCCTGCTGGCGACCTCCTGCGGCGGCGCGGGCGAGGTCGAGGAAGGCGCGCAGGCCGACCTCGACGTCTCCACGGGGGTCACCGAGGACGCGATCACCATCGGCACCCACCAGCCGCTGACGGGGCCGGCCGCGCCCGGCTACGCGCAGATCTCGGTGGGCCACGCCGCGGTGTTCGACTACGTCAACGACAACGGCGGCATCCACGGGCGCCGGATCGACTACGTGGTGGAGGACGACGTCTACGACCCGGCGCGCACCATCGAGGTCACCCGCGACCTGGTGCACACCGAGGAGATCTTCGCGATGCTGGGCGGCCTGGGCACGCCCACCCACTCCAAGGTCATCGACTTCCTCAACGAGGAGGGCGTGCCCGACCTGTTCGTGTCCTCGGGCGCGCTGATGTGGAACCGCCCCCAGGAGTACCCGCTGAGCTACGGCTACCAGGTGGACTACACCAAGGAGGCCAAGATCCAGGGGCAGTACATCGCCGAGAACATGCCCGACGCCCAGGTGGGCCACCTCTACCAGAACGACGACGTGGGCACCGACTCCGAGGCCGGGCTCAACCAGTACGTGCGCGACATGGTCGTGGCCTCGGAGTCCTACGACCCGGGCAACACCGACCTGGCGCCCCAGGTGGCGGCGCTGGAGGAGGCCGGGGCCGACGTGGTGGTGTGCTCCTGCATCCCGGCGTTCACGGCGCTGCTGATCCTGGAGGCCCAGCGCATCGGCTACGAGCCGCAGCTGGTGGTCAGCTCGATCGGCGCCGACACCGCCACGCTCACCGGGCTGCTGTCGGAGTTCGCGGCCGAGGCCGGCACCGAGGACCTGCCGGCCGAGCAACTGCTGGAGGGGATGATCTACACCAGCTACCTGCCCTCGGTGGAGACCCCCGAGGACCCCTGGATCCAGCTGTACTCCGAGATCTACGACGAGTACGCCGACTCCGAGTCCCCGATGACCAACACCACGGTCTACGGCATGGTGCAGGCCACGATGATGGCCCAGGCGCTGATGGCGGCCGGCGAGGACCTCACCCGGCAGAGCCTCATCGACGCCGTGGAGTCCCAGGACTGGGCCGGGCCGGGCCTGGTGCCGTTCGCGTCCACGGCCGAGGACCACGGCGGGTTCAGCGGCGCGCTGGTCAGCGAGTTCCACGCCGACGACGAGCCCGAGGTGCTGCAGGAGGCGCGGGTCACCGACCGCGAGGGCGGCGACATCACCGAGGCCGAGGTCGAGCGGCCCAACCCCGACGAGGTGGAGTTCTACGGCGGCTGACCCCCAGCCGCCCGCAGACGCGCGCCCGGCCCCGTGGACACCGGGGCCGGGCGCGCCCGTTGGCGGCGGGTCGGGTGCCGTGTCGCGCCGGGGACCGCGGCCGGAGACCGGGCCCAAGGCCCCTTGCGGCCGGCGCGGCGGGCGGCAAATGGCCGGGAATGGCGAACGGCCGCGCGGCGGGGTGTTCGCAATCCGGCCATTCCATAAACTGCCGCTTTCTTTAATCGCCATTCACACAAGGCCGCACCGCCCCGGGGAAACGAATAGCGCCGCAACGAAAAACCACGGCCGCGCACGCCCCCGTACCCGCCCGGGCCCCCGCGGCGCCGCCCCGCGCGGGGGCGCCCCCGCTCCGGCGGCCTGCGCCGCCCGTGCCCGGGCTCCGGGACGCCCGCCCGCCGGTTCGCCCTGGTGGCGCCTTTCGGCCCCGCGCCGGCGGGCCGCCCGGCCCCGGTGGCGAGGCCGAGGGCGCGATGCCGAGTCCGTGCCGATTCGGGGCGCCACCTAGGGTACAGTCGTTGACACAGGCATGGCCGCCGGGAATACTCGCAAACCTCTGCGAGAATTCCGCGGCGGCCGCGTTCGGTCGCATCCCGGTCTCCATCCGAGAAGCCATTCGGCCACACCGACTGGCGCCATGTGCTGTGCGTCGGCTTCGCTCCGGGTCGCGGTCGGACCCGGCATTTCGTCCAACGGCACAGAAGGGCGTGCGATGCTCCACAACGAACAGTCACCACTCCCGGAAAGCCTCGCCGACGTGGTCCGGTCGCTGTTCGCCGAGCCCGACGTGCACGAGACGATGCAGCGGATCGTCCAGTTGGCGGTGGCCACCGTGCCCGGCTGCGACTACGCCGGGGTGGCGCTCGTGGAGTCCCGCCGCAAGGTCGACACCCCCGTCTACACCCACGATGTGGTCCGCCAGAGCGACGACCTCCAGCGCAGCCTGGGCGAGGGCCCCTCCATCGACGCCATGTGGTCCAGCACCCACATCCACCTGGCCGACGTCGCCTCCGAGCGGCGCTGGCCGCGCTACGCCGCCGAGGCCGCCCGCCTGCCCATCGGCAGCCTGCTCAGCTACCGGCTGTTCACCACGCAGGGCACTCTGGGCGCCCTGACCCTCTACGCCCGCGCCGCGCACGCCTTCGACGACCGCGCCCACGAGGTCGGCGTCGTCTACTCCGCGCAGGCCGCCTCGGCGCTTGAGGCCAACCGGCGCATCGCCAACCTCAACCGCGCGCTGGACACCCGCGAGACCATCGGGCAGGCCCAGGGCATCCTCATGGAGCGCCACCAGATGACCGCCGAGCAGGCGTGGGAGCGGCTCAAGGCGGCCTCGCAGAACCTCAACGTCAAGCTGGCGGAGCTGGCCGAGAAGATCGCCCGCACCGGCGAGGACCCCACCGGCCCGCCCGTCTCGGGGCGCTGAGCCGGTCCGGCCCGCGCGCGCCGGCCGGTCCCCCGCGGGGCGGCCGGCCGGTGGCGCTCAGCCCACGTAGCGGCGCGCCGGCGAGCTCTTCTGCGGCTCCTCCAGCAGCCGCAGGCCCTCCTCCACGCGCGCGGGCACCGGCCGGCGCTGGGCCAGCACCCAGGGCAGTCCGGCCAGGGCGGCGCCCACGGCCGCGGCGCTGGCGGTGTCGCGCGGCACGGCGCCCAGCACCGCCGCCGTGCGGCGCAGCGCGGCCGGTGCGGGGCGGCGCAGCCAGGCGGTCCACAGCGTGTTGCGGATCCCCAGCCGGCGGCGGGCGGTGCTGTTGCGCCCGCGCGAGGGTGCGTGGTGCACCACCATGTCCTCGATCCAGCACAGCCACCAGCCGGCCGCGGCCAGGTCCAGCGACAGCAGCTCCTCCTCGCCGCCCAGCCACAGCCGCTCGTGGAACCCGCCGACCTGGCGGAACGCGCTGAGGCGCAGCACCGAGGCGCCGGCCAGCACGCCCAGCAGGGCGGGGCCGGGCAGGC
Organism: Streptomonospora nanhaiensis; assembly: GCF_013410565.1. Classification (NCBI taxonomy): domain Bacteria; kingdom Bacillati; phylum Actinomycetota; class Actinomycetes; order Streptosporangiales; family Nocardiopsidaceae; genus Streptomonospora; species Streptomonospora nanhaiensis. The sequence goes on along the minus strand of NZ_JACCFO010000001.1, from coordinate 466,245 downwards.
CGGGGCGGCCGGGCACGGGCGAGTGGCGCAGCTCGGGGGTGATGGGATCCTCCACACCCTGGGGCTCGACCAGGATCCGCGCGGTGAGCGAGGCGACGTCGGGGTGGGCGTCCAGCAGGTCGGCGGCCAGGGCGAGCGATCCGGGCTCCCACCAGGTGTCGTCGTCGGCGAAGGCGACGTAGGGGGTGTCCAGCGCCTCGGCGCCGATGTTGCGGCCCACCGCGCCCAGGTTGGCGCCCGCGCGGACCAGGACGGCCTCGGGGAACTCCGCGGCCACGGCGTCGGCGGTGCCGTCGGTGGAGGCGTTGTCCACCACGACGATGGGCGGGCGCTCGGGCAGGGCGGTCAGGTGCTTGAGGGTGCGCAGCAGTTCTCGGCGCCGCTGGTGTGTGATGATTACCACACCGATCCGCGGGTCGCGGTCGGGGCTTTTCGCCACCGCCATCACCGCTCCAGCACCCGCAGATCGCGTTCGACGCGAGCGGGCAGCCGCCGCCGGTCGCGCAGGGTGCGCGGGAGGTCGCGGGCGACGTCGGCCAGGGCGCCGCGCGCCTCGGGGGCCGCCGCGGCGGCGCCGGCCAGCCGGGCGGTCTCGCGCAGCGCGCGGCCCGCCGGGCGGCGCAGCCAGTGCACCAGGACGCGGTTGCGCAGCTCCAGGCGGCGCCGCCAGGCGCTGGGCGGGCGGTTCTGCGAGGGGTGGTGGTGGGCGCGGACGTCGGGCAGGTAGCAGGCCTCCCAGCCCAGGGCGGCGAGGTCCTGGGCCAGCAGCGCCTCCTCGTGGGTGAAGAACAGCAGCTCGCTGAACCCGCCGGCGGCCAGGAACGCCTCGCGGCGCACGACCGCCGCGCACGCCAGGAAGCCGAGCACGCGCGGGCCGGGCAGTCCGGGCGGCGCCGCGCCCAGGCCGCGGGCCAGCAGGTCGTTGATGGGGTCGGGGCGGCGGCCGTCGCCCACGAAGGTGGCGGCGGCGACGAGCCCGAGCCGGGGGTGGGCGTCGAAGGCGTCGGCGGCGCGGGCCAGCGAGCCGGCGGGCCACCAGGAGTCGTCGTCGCAGAAGGCGACGTAGGGCGTGGGGGTGTGGGCCACGCCGGCGTTGCGGGCGGCGCAGCCGCGGTTCTCGCTCAGGCGCACCAGGCGCACGCGCGGGAACTCCGCGGCGACCAGGTCGGGCGTGCCGTCGGTGGAGGCGTTGTCGACCACGGTGACCGGTGCGTCGGGCTGGGCGGCGGCCAGGCGGCGCAGGGTCGTGGCGAGTTCGGCGCGCCGGTCGCGGGTGGCGATCACGATCCCCACCCGCGCGGCCGCCGGGTCGCCGGGGGCTGTCGCGGGTTCCGGTCGTGGGGCGGGGGCGCAGTGCCCGCCGCCGGGGGCGTGGGCGTCGGTGGCGCCGGTGCGCACATGGACCTCCGGGGCGCGTTTCGCGGTTTTTGACAGACCTCTTGACTTTCCCGCCTACCCGGACATCGGCGGCTATCACTTCCCAATTGGACGCAAAGGGCGATTATCGTTAGCGTCCCCGGGGTGGCCTGATCGGGTGGGTCTCGATATGGTCAAGAATGTTGTGCAGGAGGTCCGACAGCGCGGCCTGACGACGCCATCACGTGTCTCCCGGTCCCCGCTGCGGTAGGTCCGTATATTCAGGGTTCCGCATCGGTGCAGCACAACGCACCGTTCGTCAGGAGGCAGGTGGTCGGCGGTCCGAATCCGACGCAGCAAGGAATGACGACGATGGCTCCATCGAGCGTTGTCCGCGAACGGACAGAGACCGCAGTACCGCGTCCGCGCAGTTCCCGCCGTACCAACGGCAAGAACAGCAAGTCCGATGAGGCGTACTACGCCAGGACACGGGAGCTGTTCGAACAACTCAGCAATACAGAAAAGGGGTCGCCGGAACGGGACGAAATCTATCGGAACCTGGTGGATCTGCACGCTCCCGTCATCCGGCGCATCGCCCGCCGCTACCGCAACCGCGGTGAGCCCGAGGAAGACCTGCGCCAGGTGGTGACGGTCGGCCTCGTCCAGGCGATCCGCGACTTCAACCCGGACTACGGCAAGGAGTTCATCTCCTATGCCCTCCCCATGATGACCGGGGAGGTCAAGCGCCACTTCCGGGACCGCACCTGGGCCATCCGGGTGCCGCGCAAGTACCAGGAGAAGCGGCCGGAACTCAACCGGGTGACCTCGACGTTCGCCCAGGAGTTCGGGCGTTCGCCCACGGTGGCCGAGATCGCCGAACGGCTGGAGATGAGTGTCGACGACACTCTGGAGCTGATCGACGCCTCGTCCGCCTACAGCGCCCTGTCCCTCGACGTCCCCTACGGGGCCGAGGAGGAGGACAAGACGCTGGGCGACACGCTGGGTGAGGAGGACCACGACCTGGAGGGCGTCGCCGACCGCGCGTCGCTCGGCCCGGCCCTGGCCACCCTGTCGCCGCGCGACCGCCGCATCGTGCTGCTGCGGTTCGCGGGGAACAAGACCCAGGCCGAGATCGCGCAGATCGTGGGCCTGAGTCAGATGCACGTCTCCCGCACGCTCTCGGCGTCGCTGGCCAAGCTGCGCAAGCAGCTCATGCCCGACGAGTAGCGTCGCGGGACGCGCCCACGAGAAGGCGCCCGGGGCCACGGCCCCGGGCGCCGTCGTGTGCGGCGGCGGCGCGCTCGGTGCGCTAGGCGCGGCCGGCGGCCGGCGCGGTGCTGCGCCCCACCGGGCGGGCGGCCGCCGAGCGGGCGAACCAGTCGATGGTGCGGCGCAGTCCGTCCTCCATGGAGACCCGCGGCACCCACCCCAGCGCCTGGGCGGCCAGGCTGATGTCGGGGCGGCGGAACCGGGGGTCGTCCACGGGCCGGCCGACCAGGACGATCTCGGAGTCCGACCCGCTCATGGAGCGCACCAGCTCGGCCAGGCGCAGCATCGACAGCTCGTAGGGGCTGCCGATGTTGACCGGGCCGGTGAGGTCGGAGCCGGCCAGGGCCAGCAGCCCGGCGACGGTGTCCTCGACGTAGCAGACCGAGCGGGTCTGCAGGCCGTCGCCGGTGACGGTGATGGGCTCCCCGGCCAGGGCCTGGGAGATGAAGGCGGGGATGGCCCGCCCGTCGTCGGGGCGCATGCGCGGCCCGTAGCTGTTGAAGATCCGCGCGATGCCGATGTCGGCGCCGCGGGTGCGGTGGTAGGCCATGGTCAGGGCCTCGGCGTAGCGCTTGGCCTCGTCGTAGACGCTGCGCGGCCCCACCGGGTTGACGTTGCCCCAGTAGCGCTCGTTCTGGGGGTGCTGGAGCGGGTCGCCGTAGACCTCGCTGGTGGAGGCCAGCACGAACCGGGCGCCGTGCTCGGCGGCGAGGTCGAGGGCGTTGCGGGTGCCCTGGCTGCCGGCCTCCAGGGTCTCGACGGGCAGCCGCAGGTAGTCGCGCGGCGACGCGGCCGAGGCCAGGTGGAACACCAGGTCGACGCGGCCGGGCACCCGCAGCGGGCGCACGACGTCGGCCTCGACGCAGCGGAAGCCGTCGTGGGCGGCGAGGTGGCGGATGTTCTCGGCCGACCCGGTGGCGAAGTTGTCGATGCAGACCACGTCGGCGCCCTCGGCCAGCAGCCGTTCGCACAGGTGCGATCCGACGAACCCGGCGCCGCCGGTGACGACGACGCGGCGGGCGCGTGCCTCAGTCATGGGTTCCCCCCTTGTTCACGGTGGCCCCGATCAGGGCCACGAGGTCTCCTCCGAGGAGCAGATGACCATCTCGCGCAGTTCGCAGTCGACGGGTTGGCGCAGGGCGAAGACCACGGCGCTGGCGACGTTGGCGGGCGGGTTGAGCCGGGCGTCGGGGCCGGGGCGGTAGGCGTCGGGGCGGCCGTCGAAGAAGTGGGTGTCCATGCCGCCGGGGACGAGCAGGGTCACGCCCACGCGCCCGGCCAGTTCGGCGGCCAGCGCCCGGGTGAACCCGACGACGCCGAACTTGGAGGCGCAGTAGGCGGTGGCGTCGCCGACGGCGCGTACGCCCAGGGTGGAGGCGCAGTCGACCACGGTGCCGCGGGTGGCCTCCAGGTGGGGCAGGGCCGCGCGCACCACCGAGGCGGTGCCGATGAGGTTGACCTGGACGACGCGCTCCCAGTCCTCGGCGGGGACCTTGGCCAGGGGGCCGCAGGAGTCGATCCCGGCGGCGTTGACGACGGCGTGCAGGCCGCCGGCCCGGCCGGCCAACTCCTCCACGGCGTCCTCGGTGGCGGCCCGGTCGGCGAGGTCGGCGCGGACGAAGGGGTCGTCGCTCTCGGGGCGGGCGCGGTCGAGGATGAGCGGCTGCCCGCCTTCGGCGCGGACGGCGTCGGCCACGGCCGCGCCGAGGCCGGAGGCCCCGCCGGTGATCAGGGTGTTGCCCAGTGGGCGCATGTCGGCTCCTTTCGGATGGGTGGAGACGTGCGCGCGGCGGCGCGGGCCGGGTGCGGGCCCGGCGGCGCGGCTTTCGCGGCGGGCCGCCGGGGCGGATCAGGGCGGCGTGCGGTCGCGGGCGGCCACCACGCGGGTGGTGGAGCGCCCCGGCAGCCGCGGCAGGATCACGACCTCGCCGCCCAGGCTCTCGACGACGTCGAGTTCGGGCAGGGCGGCGGCCTCGTAGTCGCCGCCCTTGACCCAGACGTCGGGCCGCAGCCGGGCGATGAGCCGGCTGGGCGTGGGCTCGTCGAAGACCGCGACCGCGTCGACGCAGTCCAGTGCCGACAGCACGCGGATGCGATCCTCGGCGGAGTTGATGGGCCGGTCGGGGCCCTTGCGGGCGCGCACGGTGGCGTCGGAGTTGATGCACACGATGAGGCAGTCGCCCAGGGAGCGCGCGCGGCGCAGCAGACTGACGTGACCGGCGTGCAGGACGTCGAAGCAGCCTCCGGCGGCCACGACCTTGCCGCCGCTGCGGCGCACCCGCTCGGCGAGTTCGCCGGCGCTCTCGCCCAGCCCCAGCGGCAGCGCGCCGGCGATGGGCCCGGAGGCCGCGGTGCCCCCGGCGGCGCCGTTGCGCACGAACCGCGAGGCCGCCTGGACGCCCTCGGCGACGGCGTCGACCACGTCGGCACCCGTGCGCAGCGCGCCGGCCGCCACCGCGCAGAAGCGGTCGCCGGCGCCGCAGGCGTCGGCGTCGGGCAGGCTCAGCGGCGCCGCCAGGCGCTCGGCGCGGCCGTCGGCCGCGGCCCACACCGCGCCCTCGGCACCCAGGGTGACCGCCACCGACTCCGCCCGCCAGGCGCGGGCGAGTTCGGCGGCCCGCGCGGCGGCGCGGTCGGCGTCGCGCGCCCCGGCCTCGGAGGCGTTGGGCGTGACCAGCGCCGCACCGGGAACGGGGACCGGTCCGCGCGGGTGGGGGTCCCACACCAGCGGGACCGACGCGGCGGCGCGGGCCAGCGCCGAGCGCACGCCGGGGAGTTCGGCCACGCCGCGGCCGTAGTCGGAGACCAGGACCGCCCCGGCGGCGGCGACAGCCGCGGCGGCGCGCTCCTGGCCGCCCGCGGGGTCGGGGCGGCCCTCGCCGTGGTCCACGCGCAGGGCGGTGCGGCCGCCGAACTGGACGCGGGTCTTGACGGGGGTGCCGCCGTCCAGGGGCAGGCGCACCAGGGTGACCGCGTCGCGCAGCAGCGCGGCCACCCGGTCGCCCGCGGGGTCCTGGGCCAGCGCGCACACCAGGGTGACGGGGTGGCCGTCGCGGGCGGCCAGCCAGGCGGCCAGGGCCGCGCCGCCGGGGCGGTGCCAGGCGCTGGGCGCGTCCAGGACCGGCGCGCCGCCGCCGTGCCCGGTGACGCGGCGCTCGCCGGTGAGGTCGACGTCGAGGAAGGCGTCGCCCACCACGACCAGCGGCGGCCGGGGCGCGGGGGTCACGCCGAGCCGTCCTCGGCCAGCCGCGCGGCGTGCGCGGGTGCGGGCACCGCGGCGGCGCAGGTGTCGTCGACCGCCGCGCACAGCAGGTGGATCAGCGACAGGTGGACCTCCTGCACGGTGGCGGAGTCGGCGGAGGGCACGCGCACGGCGTCGTCGCAGGCCGCCAGCAGCGCGCTGGGGGCCTCGCCGGTGAGCGCCCAGGTGGTCATGCCGATCTCGCGGGCGGCGGCCGCCGCGGCGACGATGTTCTCGCTGGCCCCGCTGGTGGACAGGCACACGAGGATGTCGCCGGGGCGCCCGTGGGCGCGGACCTGGCGGGCGAACACCTCGCGGTAGCCGTAGTCGTTGGCGATGGCGGTGACGCTGGAGGTATCGGCGTGCAGCGCGATGGCCGACAGCGGCACGCGCTCGCCGCGGAAGCGGCCGGTGAGTTCGGCGGTGAGGTGCTGGGCCTCGGCGGCGCTGCCGCCGTTGCCGCAGGCCAGCAGCCGGCGGCCCCGGGGCAGCTCCCGGCCGAGGCGGCGGCCCCACTGCTCGACGCGGTCGGCGTCGACGCGGTCCAGGACACTGCGCAGTTCGCGCAGGCGGGCGTGCATCAGATGCCTCCTGTGGGGGTGTCGGTGGCGTTGGGAGCGCCGGCGAGGGCGGGGACCTCGTGTCCGCGCTCGCGCAGGACGCGCTCGTAGCACTCCTCGGTCTGGCAGGCCACCAGCGGCCAGGTGTAGCGCACGGCCGCGCGGTCGGCGGCGGCGATGCCCAGGCTCTCGCGGGTGACGGGGTCGGCGAGCAGGGTGCGCAGCCAGAACGCCAGGGCGCGGGGCTCGCGCGGCGGCACGAGCCGGCCGGTGACCCCCTGCACCACGGTGTCGAGGTGGCCGCCGACGTGGGAGGCGATCACCGCCACGCCGCAGGCCATGGCCTCGACGGTGCTCATGCCGAAGGGCTCGTACCAGGGGACGTTGACCGCGAGGTCGGCCGAGCGCAGCAGCGCGGGGACGTCCTGGCGGGCCACGCCTCCGGTGAACCGGACGCGCTCGGCCACCCCGGCGGCCTCGGCGGCCTCGCGCAGCCGCCCGATCTGCGGGTCGGTGTCCATGCGCTCGGGCGGGGCGCCGCCGGCGATGACGAGTTCGGCCTCGGGCACGGCGGCCAGGGCGCCGATGACGGTGCACATGCCCTTGCGGGGCACCAGCCGGCCCAGGCACAGGATGCGGGGGCGCTCGCCGCGCGGGGCGGCCGGGCCCTCGGGGCGGAACCGCTCGGGGTCGACGGCGCAGGGCACCACCGCGATGCGCTCGCCGGGGACGTTCCAGGTGCGCAGTTCGCGGCGCTCCTCCGAGGAGGTCGCGATCACCAGGGCCGCCTGGTGGGCGATGTCGAACTCGGTGTCCTCGCGCTCGGCGGGGCTGGTGTCCTCGGGGCCCTGGTGGCGGCGCTTCTCGGCGCCCAGGGCGTGGAAGGTCTGCACGACGGGTACGCCGGTGGCCGCGGCGGCGTCGAGGGCGGCCCGGCCGCTCATCCAGTAGTGGGCGTGCACGATGTCGGGCCGGTCGCGGTCCCATTCGTCGGCCAGGTGGCGGGCGAACTCCGGCATGTACCGGGGCAGGTCGTCCTTGCCGACCGGTTCGGGCGGGCCGGCGTCGACGTGGTGCACGCGCACCCCGGGCGCGAAGTCGGCCGTGGCCGGGGCGCCGGGGTCGCTGCGGCGGGTGTGGACGGTCACCTCGTGGCCGCGCGCGCCCAGGGCCCGGGCCAGCTCGGCGACGTGCACGTTCTGGCCGCCGGTGTCCTCTTCTCCGAGCAGCGCCAGCGGGCTGGCGTGCTCGGAGACCATGGCGATCCTCATCGTGTCACCTCCTGGAGAAGCCGGTCCCAGTCGTGGAGGAACCGGTCGAGCGAGTAGCGGCGCAGTGCGGCGGCGCGGGCGGCCTGTCCCATCTCCCGCGCCTGCGGCGGGTCGTGGACCAGGTCGCGCAGCGCGGCGCACAGCGCCTCGACGCGGGTGGTCACGACCCCCGCGTTGGCCGGTACGGCCTCGCGCGCCTCGGTGGTGGCGAGCGCGAGGACGGGCAGCCCCAGGAGCATCGCCTCGATGAGCGACAGGCCCAGGGAGGTCCAGCGGATGGGGTGCAGGTAGGCCCGCCGCCGGGCGAGCTCGTCGTGCATGGCGGCCTGGGGAGGGTCGTCGAAGGCGCGCAGGCGGTCGGGCGGCAGGCCCAGCCGGGCGGGAAGGTCGGCCACGCCCATGCCGAACACGTCCAGCGGTGCGGCCTGGGCGAGGCGGGGCAGCAGGTCGGTGCCGGTGACGCGCCAGCGGCGCAGCGGCTCGTTGACGGCCACCCCGGCGCGCGCGAGCTCGCCGGTGTAGCGGTGCCCGGGGTCGACCACGCCGTGCTCGACGACGGTGGTGGGCGCGCGGCCGCAGTCCCAGAACAGCTCGTTGAAGTGGGTGACGTGGACGACGGGGATGTCGGAGCGGTCGGCCAGCGGGTGGCGGGTGCGCGGGACGTCGCCCTGGGGGGTGTTGTGCTCGACGTAGAGGGCGGGGAGGTCGCGGCCGGGCCGGCGGCCCAGCCAGCGCTCGGCGAGGTCGAGTTCGTGGGGCCGCTGCAGGACCACCACGTCGACGGGTTCGTCGGCGAGGCGTTCGGGGGCGACCTCCACGGCGGTGTCGGGCCAGGTCCAGGTGCGGGCGCGGCCCCGGCCGTCGGGGCCGCGGTCGGGTGTGGCGGGCAGCAGGCAGCGGTGCCGGCCGTGCACGAACGACGTGGTCCACGAACCGTGCACGTGCCACATCAGGATCCGCAGGGTGCGGGTGGTGCGCGCGGGCGCGGGCGGCGCGGTCCGGAGTTCGCCCAGGGTCATGTCGGGTCTCCCGTGAAGTCGGCGACGGCGGCGAGGATGTCGTCGGGGGTGAGGCCGGAAACGCAGGGGTGGCCGGGTACCGGGCAGTCGCGGGCGCGGGTGCCGCGGCAGGGGGCGTGCTGGTCGCTGAGCAGGCGCACGGGCACCCCCTGGGGCGCCCAGGCGGAGGCGGGCACGACCGGCGCGAACACCGAGACCACGGGGGTGCCCACGGCGGCGGCCAGGTGCGCGGCGCCGGTGTTGCCGCTGACGAGCACCGATGCGCCGGCCAGCACGCCGGCGAGTTCGATCAGCTTGGTGCGCCCGCCGAGGTCCAGGGCCGCGCCGCCGGCCACGGCGGCGGTGTCGGCGCGCTCGCGGTCGCCGCCGGTGACCACGACGCGGTGCCCCCGCTCGGCCAGGGCGGCCACGGTGGCGGCGGCCAGGCGGCGGGGCACGGCGCGGGCGGCGGCCGAGGCGCCGGGGTGCACGGCGACGTAGCCGGGCGGCCCGGCCAGGTGGGCGGTGTCGGGCAGCGGGCCGCGCACGGCCGGGGCTCCCCGGTCGCCGGGCGGCAGTTGGTATCCGGCGGCCTCGGCGAGGCCGAGCATGCGGCGGGCCTCGGGGGCGCCCCAGTCTCCGGGGTGGCGCAGGTCCAGCAGGGAGCCGGGGTAGTCGTCGCTGACGGCGCCGATCCAGGGCACGCCGGCCAGGCGCAGCAGGAGGGCCAGCGGCAGCGCCGACTGGTGGAAGGACGTCAGGATCAGCGCGGCCGAGGGCGCCTCGGCGCGCACGGCGGCGACGAGGGCGTCGGTGTGGGCCGCGGCGACCGGCCGCGGCTCGGGGTCGATCCAGGGCGCGCACCACTCGATGACGCGGTCGACACCGGGCAGGAGGTCGGCGGCGGCGCGCCCGCGCGGCCCGGCGAGCATGACGACGCGGTCGGCTCCGGCGGCGACCGCGCGCACGGCGGGCCCGGCCAGCAGCACGTCGCCGACGTTGTCGAGGCGGGCGACCAGGGCGGTGCCGCCGCGGGGCGCCGCCGGGGCGGGGGCGGGGGCGGTCATCGCGCCTCCGCCCGGAGCACGCGGCGCACCGCGTCGGCCAGGTGCGGCGCGGTCTCGGGTGCGGCGGCGGTCTCCTCGGGGCGGGTGCGGCCGTTGGGCACCAGGATGCCCCGGGCGCCGGCCGCGCGGGCGGCCGCCATGTCGGCGCCGATGTCGCCGATGACGACGCACTCGCCGGGGTCCACCCCCAGGGCGGCGGCGGCCTGGTGGACGAGGCCCGGGCGGGGCTTGCGGCAGTCGCAGCCGTCGGCCTCGCCGTGGGGGCACACGCACCACACGTCGAAGGGGCCCAGCCGGGACTCCACGGCGGCGTTGACGGCCTGGAGCTGGTCGGGGGTGATGCGGCCGCGCGCCACGCCCGACTGGTTGCTGACCACGCCCACCCGCAGTCCGGCGGCGCGGACGCGGTCGAGCGCCTGGCGGGCGCCCTCGACCGGCCGGACCTTGGCGGGGTCGGCGTTGTAGGGGACGTCGTGGACGAGCGTGCCGTCGCGGTCGAAGAGCACGGCCTTGACGGGCCGGGCCCGGTGGGGGCGGGCGCGGCGGTGTCGCCACTCCCCCGCCAGCCGGTGCGCGCACGCGGCGGGCGGGATGAGGGCGCTGGTCACGACCATACGCAGGATCTCGGCGGGTGTGCGCGGGCCGGGCGCGATGCGTCGCCAGGCGAACTCGGCGGTCATGGCGAGCCAGAGGAGCCCCAGTCCGGCGGCGGCCGCGCCGGAGGCGCGGGCGATGCGGCGGGGGCGCGCCGCGGACGCGGCGGCGCGGCGGGGGGTCAGCAGGGCGGCCGCCGCGGCGGCGGCCGCGGGCGCCGGGACCGGCCGCGCCCCCAGCACGGCGGCGGCGCCGGCCGCGCGCCTTAAGGGCACCGGCCGCCGCGGGCCGGGCGCCGCGGCCCGGAGCCGGCGGCCCAGGGCTGCCGCCGTCGGCGCGGCCGCGGCGGCGCCGCGGGCGGGCACGGCGAGGGCCGCGCGGGCGGCGCTGCCGGCGGCGCGGCCGGGTGCCGCGAAACGGGCGGAGCGCGCCGCGGCGGCGTCGCGGGCGCGCGCGGGCGCGCGGCGGGGGCGCAGGAGGGTGGCGGCCGCGGCGACGGCGAGCGGTGCCGGCAGGGCGCGGGCGGCCAGGGCGGTGGCGGCGGTGCCCGCAAGGGCGCGCGGGGCGGGGCGGGCGGCGGCGCCCGCGGCGGCGCGGGTCAGCGCGGCGGTCCGCGAAACCGAGCGGAGCAGCAGCAGGGCGACGGCCAGCCCGGCGACCCCGGCGCGGCGGTCGGCCGCGTGTTCGGCGGCGGCGCGGCGGTCGGCCGCGGCCGAGGCCGCGGCGGCGAGCGCTCCGGCGGCCACGGCGCTGACCAGGACGGCGGTGGCCGCCGCGTGGCGCGGGAACCGGCCGGGCGGCTCGGCCACGCGTTCGCGCCAGCGCCGCCCGTGCAGGCGGCGCATGAGCACGTCGTCGGCGTTGCCCGCCTGGGCGGCGACACTGCGCCACAGCCCGGCGTCGCGCACGGGGTGGACGCACCGGCGCCGCCCCTGGCCCAGGGCGAACCCGGCGTCGAGCACGCGCAGGGCGATGTCGGTGTCCTCGCGGTAGGCGCGGCGGAAGCGGCGGTCGAAGCCGTCGACCGCCTCCAGCGCCGTACGGCGGTAGGCCATGTCGGCGGTGATCCACGCGGCTCCGGCCAGGCCGAGGGTGCCGCGTTCGGCGTCGGTGGGCCGGCGTCCGGGCGGCGGCGGGACCTCGATGCGGCCCTGGACACCGCCCACGTGGCCGCCCGCCGAGGCGAGGTCGGCCGCCAGCGCGGTGGTCCAGTCGGGGTCGGGCACCACGTCGTCGTCGAGGAAGACCACCCACGGGGTGCGGGTGGCGCGCCAGCCGAGGTCGCGGGCGCAGGCGGGCCCCCGCCCGCCCGAGCGCAGCACCCGCACCGCCGGATGGCCGGTGCCGGGCAGCGGCGGGCCGGGGTGGGGGCGGTCGTCGACGACGACGATCTCGGCGGGGGCGGCCGCTCCCCCGCCCAGCAGCGGGCGCAGGGCGCGGGGCAGCTCGGGCCGCCCGACCGTGGGAACGACCACGGAGTAGGCGGTGTCCTGCCGGGGCTGCGCGGTGGGGCCGGGCACGGTCACCGCCCCTCGGTGATGTGGGCGCGCCGCACGACGAACGGGCCGATGGCCAGCAGGTCGATCGGCGAGGAGCCGAAGCACTCAAGGACGTCGCGGGGGCTGTCGACCATGGGGCGGCCCGCGGTGTTGAGGCTGGTGTTGACGACCACCGGCACCCCGGTGCGCTCCTCGAAGCGGTGCAGCATGCGCTCCAGCAGCGGATCGGAGGAGTCGACGGTCTGCACGCGCGCGGTGCCGTCGGTGTGCACCACGGCCGGGACGCGGTCGCGCCAGTCATCGGCGACGTCGTGCACGAACAGCATGTAGGGGCTGGGCAGCGGGCCGCGCCGGAAGATCTCGGCCGCGCGTTCGGCGCGGACCATGGGCGCGACGGGCCGGAAGCTCTCGCGGCCCTTGACGTCGTTGAGGCGGTCGAGGTTGGCGGCGTGCATGGGGTTGGCCAGCAGCGAGCGGCGGCCCAGCGCGCGGGGGCCGTACTCGCTGCGGCCTTGGAACCAGGCGACCAGCTCGTTGCGGGCCAGCGCGGCGGCGACGGTGTCGGCGAGGTCGGCGGGGCGCTCGTAGCGCAGGCCGGCGCGGTCGAGGGCGGCGGCGCAGTCGGCCTCGCTCCAGCCCCGGCCGAGGTCGGCGCCGGGCATCGGCGCGACGGGCTCGCCCGCGGCGCGGGCCAGGTGCAGGGCGCCGCCCAGCGCGGTGCCGGCGTCGCCGGCGGCCGGCTGCACCCAGACGTCGTCGAACGGGCCGTCGGCGAAGACGCGGGTGTTGGCGACGCAGTTGAGGGCGACGCCGCCGGCCATGGCGAGGTCGCGCAGGCCGGTGCGTTCGTGCAGCCAGGTGACCAGGTCGAGCAGGACCTCTTCGAGGCGGTGCTGCATGCTGGCGGCGAGGTCGGCGTGCTCGGCGGCGAGGTCGGCGTCCTTGGCGCGGCGCTTGGCGAACGCGGAGAAGTCGATGGGCTCGGTGTGGACCAGGCCGTCGCCGGTGGGGCGGATCAGCTCCCGCAGCTCGCCCAGGAACCGGGGGGTGCCCGAGGACGCCAGGGCCATGACCTTGTACTCGTCGCTGGAGCGCTGGAAGCCCAGGTGGTCGGTGAGGTCCTCGTAGATCAGCCCGAGGGAGTGCGGCAGGCTCTGCCGGGCCAGGACCTCCAGCTCGCCGTCGCGGTAGGCGCCGGCCAGGTGGGCGGCGTCCTCGCCCCGGCCGTCGGCGACGAACACCGCGCGGTCGCGGCGGCCCTGGACGGGGGGCGCGGCCAGCCCGGCGGAGGCGGCGTGCGCCACGTGGTGGGGCACGAAGACGACGCGGTCGGGGTCGAGGCCGGGCAGCGCGGTGGCCAGGAACTGGGGGGCGCGGCGGGCATAAAGGGTGCGCAGGTCCTCCCAGGCGGGGTCGAGCCGGTCCAGCTCGGGCCGCACCAGGGCGGGGTCGTAGGAGTAGGCGACGCCGTCGAGGTCGGCGGGGGTGATCCCCGCGGCCTCCAGGCACCAGCGCGCGGCCTGTTCGGGAAGCTCCCAGGCCGAGAACGGGACCGGCTGCTTGCCGTGCTTGCGCCGGCTGAACCGCTCCTCCTCGGCGGCGGCCACGGTCTGGCCGTCGACGACGAGAGCGGCGGCGGGATCGTGGAAAACGGCGTTGATACCGAGGAACCGCATGGACCGATACCCCTCCCCCATGGGTGGCGGTGAGCGCGTGCCCGAGGCTTCGAGCACGCCCGGTCGACTACCAGACGAAGCGGCTCTCAAACACTCAGCTCAGGAAACACGGGCACTATAGTCACTCAGAGTGACATTGCTGGAGATATCCACAAGTGCGGAGCGTCGCCGGCGCACCCCGCGCCGGCCCGCCGGGAGGCCCCTCAGCCCTCCTCCGGCACACGCACCACCTTTCGGTCGCCCGCGCGCGGCCGGCCCCGGCCCGCGCCGCGGCGGGCCCCTCAGCGGTGTGGCGGCCGGCCCCGGGCGGCGGGGCCGCGCCCGCCGGCCGCCGGGCCGGGCGGCGGTCACCACCCGTGCACCGCGCCGGTACGGCCGCGCACGGCGCGCCACACCACCGGGCCCCGGCGGCACTCCCCGCACACGCGACACCGCCCGCGCCCCCGGAAGGCGGGGGCGCGGGCGGTGTCGCGGGCGGGCGGCGGGCCGTCAGCGCGGCGGGCCGGCGGCCGACTCCGCCATGCGGCGGTGGGACCGGTCCACGGCGAACTCCAGGCCGTCGTCGCCGACCTCCACCAGGACCCGGTCGCCCGGGGCGACCTCGCCGCCCAGCAGCATGGACGACAGCCGGTTGCCCACGCTGCGCTGGATGGTGCGCGCCAGCGGCCGGGCGCCGTACTCGGGCTGGTGGCCGGCGGCGGCGAGCCACTGCACGGCGGTGTCGGTGAACTCGATCCCGATGTCCTGGGCGTGCAGCCGGCGCTCGGTCTCGTCCAGCAGCAGCCGGGTGATCCGCCCGAGCTGGTCGTCGCTGAGCGGGCTGAACACGATGATCTCGTCGATGCGGTTGAGGAACTCCGGGCGGAACTCCTCGCGCAGCCGCGCCATGATGCGGTCCTGGGTGCCGCGTTCGCCCGTCATCTCGCCGGTGAACCCGATCGGGCCGCCGCCGGTGACGAACTCCGAGCCCAGGTTGCTCGTCATGATCACCACGACGTTGCGGAAGTCCACGGTCCGCCCCTGGCCGTCGGTGAGCCGCCCGTCGTCCAGCAGCTGCAGCAGCAGGTTGAAGATGTCGGGGTGGGCCTTCTCGACCTCGTCCAGCAGCACGACGGTGTAGGGCTGGCGGCGCACGGCCTCGGTGAGCTGGCCGGCCTCCTCGTAGCCGACGTAGCCGGGCGGGGCCCCCACCAGGCGGGCGGCGGTGTGGCGCTCCTGGAACTCGCTCATGTCGAAGCGCACCATCCGCTCCTGGGAGCCGAACAGCGCCTCCGCCAGGGCCCGGGCCAGCTCGGTCTTGCCCACACCGGTGGGCCCCAGGAACAGGAAGCTGCCGATGGGCCGGTCGGGCGAGGCGAGCCCGGCGCGGGAGCGGCGCACCGCCTCGGCCACCGCGCGCACGGCCTCGTCCTGGCCCACCACGCGCTGGTGCAGGCGCTCCTCCAGGCCGGTCAGCCGCTCGCGCTCCTCCTGGGTGAGCTGGGAGACGGGGATGGAGGTGATGCGCGAGACCACCTCGGCGATGTCGTCGACCCCCACCTCGGGCACCTGCTCGGGCCCGGAGTCGCGGGTGCGGCCGATCTCCTCGCGGGTGCGCCGGATCTCGTCGCGCGCCTCCGAGGCGGCCTCGTAGTCCTCCTCGCGGACGGCCTGCTCCTTGCGGGCCTCCAGGTCGCGCAGGCGCTCCTCCAGCTGCTGGACGTCGACGCTGGGCCGCTTGGCGCGCAGCCGCACCCGCGCCCCGGCCTGGTCGACCAGGTCGATGGCCTTGTCGGGCAGGAACCGGTCGGAGACGTAGCGGTCGGAGAGCTGGGCGGCGGCCACGAGGCTGTCGTCGCTGAAGCGGACCTGGTGGTGGGCCTCGTAGCGGTCGCGCAGCCCGCGCAGGATCTCCACGGTGTCCTCGACCGAGGGCTCGGAGACCAGCACCGGCTGGAAGCGCCGCTCCAGGGCGGCGTCCTTCTCGATGTTCTGCCGGTACTCGTCCAGCGTCGTGGCGCCGATCATGTGCAGCTCGCCGCGCGCCAGGGCCGGCTTGAGCATGTTGCCCGCGCTGACCGCGCCCTCGGCGCCGCCGGCGCCCACCACGGTGTGCAGTTCGTCGATGAAGATGAGCAGCCGGTCGTCGCCGCGGATCTCCTCGATGAGGTTGCGGACCCGCTCCTCGAAGTCCCCCCGGTAGCGGGTGCCCGCCACCACGCCGGCCAGGTCGAGCTGGATGAGCCGGTGCCCGCTCAGGGTGTCGGGGACGTCGTTGTCGGCGATGCGCTGGGCGATCCCCTCGACGATGGCGGTCTTGCCCACGCCGGGGTCGCCGATCAGCACCGGGTTGTTCTTGCGGCGGCGGGCCAGCACCTCGATGGTCTGCTCGACCTCCTCGTCGCGGCCCATCACCGGGTCCAGCCGCCCCTCCTCGGCCAGGGCGGTCATGTCGGTGCCGAACTCCTCCAGGTTGGGGGTGGCGCCCGCGCCGCCGGCGCCGCCTTCCCCGGTGCCGCGCCCGGCCGCGCCCGCGCCCGGCGCGCCGGCCTGGCGGGCGGCCGCCTGCAGCGACTCCGGCGTGACGCCGGCGCCGTTGAGCAGCCGCCCCACGCGCGACTCCGCGTTGACGGCCAGGGCGAACAGCATGTGCTCGGGGGCGATGTAGGAGCGGCCCAGGGCCCGGGCGATCTGGTGGGCGTCCAGCAGGGTGCGCTTGGCCGCCGGGGTGAGGGCCGGCACGCCGGGGCCGGCCGTGGGCGCGCGCTCGGCCTCCCCGGCCGCGGCGGCGGCCAACTCCTCGGGGTCGGCGCCGGTGCGCTGCACCAGGTCGGCGGCCGGGGCGTAGCTCAGCAGCGCCCACAGCAGGTGCGCGGCGTCCAGGTCGGTGCCGTCGGTCTGCGAGGCGCGCGAGATGGCCGCCGAGACGACCTCGCGCATGGCGTCGTCCATGAGCTTGGACAGGTCCACGCGCTGGGTGGAGCGCCGGGCGCCGGCCGAGCCGAAGAACCGCGCCAGGAACTCCTCGAAGGAGCGCGGGTCGAACCCGCCGGCCGGGAAGTCGTGCGACATGGCTTGGGCCTCCTCTGCTGGAGCGGGGCGCCGCTCCCCGGGCGGCGCCCGTGCGGTGGGCGGCGGCGGGCTAGAAGCCGCCGGGCCGGAAGTCGCCCTTGGGCCGCGCCGGCTGGGCGGGCACGCCGTGGGGCGGCGGGTTGCCGGCGGGTCCCTGGCCGCCGGGCGAGACCGCGGAGCCGCCGCGCGGCGCGTCGGGCGTCTCGGGCTGGAACTCCTGGTCGCCGCCGCTGGGCCGGGCTCCGGCCTCCAGTTCGGCCAGTCGGGACTTCAGGATCTCCAGTACCTGGAAGCGGTTGCCGTGGCTGGACTCATAGGCGATGAGGTCGCGCATCTGCTCGGTGGTCAGCGACCGCACCCGGTGCCGCAGCGTGGCGACGGGCAGCCCGTCGTAGTCGGCGAGCGGGGGCGTGCTGCGCTCTGCGGACATGGAGATCACTCCGTTTCCCGCGGGTCGCCCGGAACCGCCGCCGCCGTCGGGCCACGGCGGCGCGGGCCCGGTCGTGGTCGTGTACCTGCCGCGGCTACCCAGCGCCGACATCGCAAAACAGCCGCGCCCGCCCCCGGCGCGGGCGCGCCGGGGGCGGGCGGAGGCAGGCCGTGAGGGCTCAGCCCACCCGGCGGCCCACGCCCGCCATCAGCAGCGAGCGGTTGGGGGTGAACGGGGTGTCGGCGGAGACCTGCCGCCAGTCGGCGGCGGGCACCAGGCCGGGCTCCTCCAGTTCGAAGCCGTCGAAGAACCGCGCGATCTCGGCGCGGGAGCGCGCCAGGATGGGGGAGGTCGCCGAGCGGTAGACGTCGCGGATGTCGGCCTCGTCCTCGGCCACCTCCTGGTCGTCGGCGCAGCCGTGGGAGAGGATCAGCATGCTGCCGGGCACCATGGCGTCGCGCAGCCGCGCCACGAGCGCGTAGGGCTCCTCCTCGTCGGGGACGAAGTGCAGGATGGCGGCGAGCAGCACGGCCACGGGGCGGTCGAGGTCGATCAGGGCGCGCAGCACCGGGCTGGCGAGGATCTCGTCGGGTCGGCGCAGGTCGCCCTGGAGCAGGCGGACGTTGTCGGTGGTGGCCAGCAGCGCCTCGCCGTGGGCGATGACGACCGGGTCGTAGTCGACGTAGACCACGCGGGCGTCGGGGGCGACGCGGTGGGCGACCTCGTGGACGTTCTCCTGGGTGGGCAGGCCGGTGCCCAGGTCGATGAACTGGCGGATCCCCGACTCCGCGGCGTGGCGCACCGCCCGGCCCAGGAACCCGCGGTTGGCCTGGGCGACGGCGGTGATCTCGGGCACCATGGCGATCACCTGCTCGGCGGCGGCGCGGTCGGCGGCGTAGTTGTCCTTGCCGCCGAGGTAGTAGTCGTACATCCGCGCCACGTTGGGGGTGGTGACGTCGACCCCCTCGGGGGCCGGGCCCTGACCTTCCACGGATCCTCCATCCACGGCTGCGGCGCGGGTGCGGCGCCGCGCGAGCTGAAATGGAACCAGTTCGCGGCGACCATTTCAATCGGCCTGCGCGGCCGCCGCCGCCGAAACCGGCGTAGACGCCAGAAAGCCGCTGGACACGGGGATGTGACCGATTTCGGGCACGCGGCGCGCCCGCGCGGCCGGACGCGCGGGTAGACTCCCCGAGGTCGTTTAAAAATAAACCAATTGGCGCGTGGGCCTCCGCCCCCGACCGCGCGCGTGGGCCCCGTCGCGCCCCCGCGGTCCGCGCCCGGCCGCGGCACCGCCGCGGCGCCGCCGGGCACCGCACGCCCCGATCCGCCCGGGGCACGGCGCCGGCCCGGCCGGCCCTCATGACCGCGCCCGCGAGACCGTCCGTCCCGGTCTCGCGGGCGCGCCTCCCCCGGCCTCGACCGCCGCGGTCAGCCCTTGATCGCCCCGGCCGTCAGCCCGGCGACGACCGACTTGCGGAAGATGAGCACGAGCACGGCGATGGGCGCGGTCACCGCCACGGCGGCGGCGAAGATCATGCCGTAGGGGACCTCGAAGACGGTGCCCATCAGCGCGATCCCCACCGGGATGGTGCGGTAGGCGTCCTGGGAGTTCAGGGTCAGGGCCATCAGGAACTCCGTCCAGGTGGCGGTGAAGGTGAACACGCCCGCCGTGAACAGCCCGGGCCGCACCTGCGGCAGGATGATCGACAGCACGGTGCGGGTGGCCGAGGCGCCGTCGACCCGCGCGGCGTCCTCCAGCCCGCCGGGCACCGAGAGCATGTAGTTGCGCATGATCCAGATGGCGAACGGCAGGTTGAACGCCACGTAGGGGATGATCAGCCCCGGATAGGAGTTGAGCATCCCCAGCTCGCGCGCCATCACGTACAGCGGCACCAGCACGGCGATGGGCGGGTAGACCGACACCATCAGCAGCGCGATCATGACCGGGCCGCGCCCGCGCATGGGGGTGCGGGCCAGCGCGTAGCCGGCGAAGGTCGCCAGGCTCACCACCACCACCGTGGAGCTGAGGCAGACCACGAGGCTGTTGAGGATGTAGCGGCCGAACCCCTGGTCGACGAACGCGCTGACGTAGTTGGCCCCGGTGATGTCGCCGGGCCAGAAGGTCGGCGGCATGGCCCCGACCTCGGTCACCGGCTTGAGCGAGTTGACCACCATCCAGTACAGCGGCATCGCCGTGAACAGCACCAGCACCACGGCGCCCAAGGTCACCGGGCTGAACACCCGGTGCAGCAGACTGCGGTCGCGAGCGCTCATGCCACGTCCTCCTTGCCCACCTGCGCACGGAACACCTTGAGGAACAGCAGGCACGCGCCCGCCACGAGGAGGCCGGTCGAGGTCGCGATGGCCGCGCCGGCACCGATGTTGAGGTCCTGGAAGAGCACCTTGTAGCCCATCACCGCCAGCGACTGGGTGGCGATGCCCGGCCCGCCCCCGGTCAGCACGAACGGCAGGTCGAACACCCCGAACGCCTGGAGGATGCGGAACAGCACGGCCACCGCGATGGTGGGGCGCAGCTGCGGCAGGGTGATGCGCCAGAACATGGTCCAGGGCCCGGCGCCGTCGACCTCGGCGGACTCGTAGACGTCGCGCGGCAGCATGACCAGCCCGGCCAGCACGATGATCGCCACGAACGGCGTGGTCTTCCAGATGTCGGCCACGGCCATCGCCCCGATCGCCGAGGCGGGCGTGCCCAGGATCAGCGGGTTGGCGCCGAAGAGGTTCTGCAGCAGCCAGGTGATGACGCCGTAGCTGGAGTCGTACATGTAGGCCCACAGCCGGGCCGAGACCACGGTGATCATGGACCAGGGGATCAGCATCAGCGCCATCATCCAGCCGCGCGAGGCCGACAGCCGCTCCATGACCAGGGCGGCCAGCACCCCCAGCACGACCTCGGCGGCCACGGTGACCACCGTGTAGAAGACCGTGAAGCCCAGCGCGTAGTACCAGTCCGACGACCGCACCAGGGCGAGGTAGTTGTCCAGGGTGAGGCGCTCGACCACGAACCCGCCGTAGCCGATGCGGACCTCTGAGAAGCTGAGGACCAGCGAGAACACGATCGGGAACAGCGTGATCGCGCCGATGACGGCCAGCGAGGGCGCGGTGTAGGTCCACCCGGTGCGCGCCATGCGGCGCCGCTGGGCGTCGTGGCGCGGCGGCGCGCCCGCCCGGCGGCCGCGCCGGCGCGCGGGGGCCCATCCGTTCTCGGTGGGCGGGCGCTGCGCCGGGATGCCGGTGGTCTTTCCGGTCGTCGTCCTCACAGCGCCACCCCGTCTCGTGCCAGAGCCATTCCCTGGGCCATCTCGGTGAGCGTGTCGCCCACGGCGCCGGGATCGGCGCCGTCGACCAGCAGCCGGTTGACGTCGGTGTAGATCGCCTTGCTGATGGCCGGGTAGTGCGGGGAGCCGAAGGGCCGCAGCACGATCGCGGCATCGGCCGAGAGGCGGTTGGTCGGCTTGTCGGGGCCGGCGATCCGGGGGTTGTCGAGGACCGCGCTGAGGGTGGGCAGGTAGGGCGAGGTGGCCGCCATCAGGGTCTGGGCCTCCTCCTCGGCGACCCAGCGGGCGAAGGCGACGGCGGCGCCGGGGTGGGCGGTGTGCGGGTTGACGAAGTTGTGCCAGCCGCCGAGCGTGGAGTGGCGCTCGGTGCCGGCGCCCTCGAAGGTGGGCCGCAGGACGGCCCCGACCTTGCCCGCGACCAGGGAGGACTCCGGGTCGTTGGCCGATCCCCAGGCGTAGGACCAGTTGCGCAGGAAGGCGGCCTGGCCGCCGGCGAAGGCGGTGAGGGTCTGCTCCTCGGCGAAGGTGCCCACCGCCTCCGGAGACACCCCCTCGGAGACCAGCTCGGTCATGAACGTGAGGGCGCGGCGGGCCTCGGGGGAGTCGACGCGGACGCGGCGGGCCCGGAGGTCCATGAGGGCGCCGCCGGCGTCGGCCACGAACTCCGAGACGTTGCAGGTGAGGGGTTCGCCGGACATGCCCTGCCAGACCAGCCCGTAGCGGACGTCGCCGGTGTCGATGAGCCGCAGCGCGGTGCGGCGCAGCTCCTCCCAGGTGGCGGGGACCTCCAAGCCGTGCTTGTCGAGCAGGTCGGCCCGGTAGTACAGGAAGGCGAGGTCGAGGTAGCAGGGGAAGGCGTAGACCTGGCCCTGGTAGGAGATCGAGGAGACGACCTCCTCGGGGTATCCGGACCAGAACTCCTCGTCGTCGGCGACCCGGCCCAGGGGCATGGCCAGGGAGTTGTGCGCGAACTGCGCGGGCCAGGCGCAGTCGCCGAGGTAGACGTCGGGGGTGACCGCGCCGCTGGCGATCTGGGTGGTCAGGGTGGTGCGGCGGACATCGGTGGTGGGAGGGACCTGGACCAGGCGGACGGTGATGTTCGGGAACCGCTTCTGGAAGGCGCGCACCAGGGAGCGGCGCAGGTCCTTGCCGTCGTTGGTGAGCAGCTCGGGAGCCATCCAGTCGATGGTGACCGGTTCGGTGGGCGGTGCGATGTCGGCGGCGGTGACCGGCGGGCGGGCGTCGCCTCCGCAGCCGGCGAGTGCGGTGGCCGCGAGGACCACCCCGCCGGTGAGGAGACCTCTCCGCGACAGGTGCATGCCTTCTCTCCTTTGACGACGAGCCGTCGAAGATGGCCGCAAACGTTGCCAGTTCCTATGTGGCGAAGTCAACACTAAACCAACCACATACGCATTAGGCTGCTCTAGTCAGCGATTCCGCACATGGGACCGTTGCCAGATTTGCCGTAATTTGGTTAGCATCCCGGCGGCGGCAGCGGTCCGCCGGTGTGTCACGGCCGTCCTGCCGCCCTCCTTCCGCCCCCTTTCCGCCGCGCGGCCCGGCCCCTCGGCCGCCCCCGCGCCCCCTCCGCCCCGCCCTGCCCACGGGCCCCGTCGACCCCCGCCGTCCCAACCGACACCCATCCGCCCACAGACGACTACCCTCTGCAGCAAAGGGAGATCATGAGCGACCTGTGGTGGCGCGACGCCGTCATTTACCAGATCTATCCGCGGAGTTTCGCCGACACGGACGGCGACGGGATCGGCGACCTGCCCGGTGTCACCCGCCGCCTGGACCACCTCGCCGGCCTCGGGGTGGACGCCCTGTGGCTGTCGCCCTTCTACCCCTCGCCGCTGGCCGACGGCGGCTACGACGTCGCCGACTTCCGCGGGGTCGACCCCCGGCTGGGCACCCTGGCCGACTTCGACGACCTGGTCGCCGCCGCCCACGCGCGCGGCATCCGCGTCATCGTCGACATCGTCCCCAACCACACCTCCGAGCAGCACCCGTGGTTCGCCGAGGCCCTGGCCGCCCCGCCCGGCTCGCCCGCCCGCGAGCGCTACGTCTTCCGCGACGGCCGCGGCCCCGGCGGCGACCTCCCGCCGAGCAACTGGGAGTCCCGCTTCGGCGGCCCGGCCTGGACCCGGGTGCCCGACGGCCAGTGGTACCTCCACCTGTTCGCCCCCGAGCAGCCCGACCTCAACTGGGACAACCCCGAGGTCCGCGCGGAGTTCCTGGACATCCTGCGGTTCTGGAGCCGCCGGGGCGTCGACGGCTTCCGCATCGACGTCGCCTACGGCCTGGTCAAGGACCTGCGCGAGCCGCTGCGCGAGGTGGTGCCGGTGCCCGAGGGCAGCGGCCTGGACGACGTCGCCACCAATCCCGACCACCCCTACTGGGACCGCCCCGAGGTCCACGAGATCTACCGCGAGTGGCGCCGGGTCTTCCAGGAGTTCGACCCGCCGCGCATGGCGGTGGCCGAGGCGTGGCTGCCCAGCGACCGGCTGGTGCGCTACCTGCGCCCCGACGAGCTGCAGACCGCGTTCAACTTCGAGTTCCTGCGCTGCCGCTGGGACGCCGAGGGCTACCGCCGGGTGATCGACACCAGCCTGGCCGACGCCGCCGAGGTGGGCACCGTGGCCACGTGGGTGATGTCCAACCACGACGTGGTGCGCCCGGCCTCGGCGCTCGGCCTGCCCAACGGCACCGACCTGAGCGCCTGGCTGCTCAGCGACGGCACCCGGCCGCCGCTGGACACCGAACTCGGGCTGCGCCGGGCGCGGGCCGCGGCGCTGCTGGAGCTGGCGCTCCCGGGCTCGGCCTACCTCTACCAGGGCGAGGAGCTGGGCCTGCACGAGGTCGCCGACCTGCCGCGCGAGGTGCTGCAGGACCCCAAGTGGGAGCGCAGCGGACGCACCTCCAAGGGCCGCGACGGCTGCCGCGTGCCCATCCCCTGGGAGCGCACCGGGCCGTCGTTGGGGTTCGGCGCGGCCGAGGGGTGGCTGCCCCAGCCCCGCCACTGGGGTGAGCTGTCGGTCGAGGCGCAGACCGGCGACCCCGCCTCCACGCTGGAGCTGTACCGCGCCGCGCTCCGGCTGCGCCGCTCGCTGCCCGCCGACGCCCCGCTGGAGTGGGACTCCGACCTCGACAAGGGCGACGTGCTGGCGTTCCGGCGCGGCCCCCAATGGCTGGTCGTCGTCAACACCGGTGCGGCGCCGGTGCCGCTGCCGCCGGGGGCCTCCGTGGCACTCGCCAGCGCGCCCGTGGAGGGCGGGGAGCTGCCCGGCGACACCGCCGTGTGGCTGCGGGTCTGACCCTCCCCCGGACCGTTCAGGGCCCCGGCGCGCGGGCGCGCCGGGGCCACCGGCCGGATCGCCTCAGCCCGAGCGCGACACCGACGCGTCGCTGCCGGTGTAGGGGTGGTGCAGGTCGAACGCCGGGCGCTCGCTGCGGATCTTGGGCAGCGACGTGAAGTTGTGCCGGGGCGGCGGGCAGGAGGTCGCCCACTCCAGCGACCCGCCGTAGCCCCACGGGTCGTCCACGGTCACCCTGGGCATGTGCCGCGCCGAGTACCAGACGTTGGCGAAGAAGACCAGCGTGGAGGCGCCCAGCACGAACGAGGCGATGGAGGACACCATGTTGAGCTCGGTGAACCCGTCGCTGGGCAGGTAGTCGGCGTAGCGGCGCGGGAAGCCGTCGGCGCCCAGCCAGTGCTGGACCAGGAAGGTCCCGTGGAACCCGAGGAACAGCGCCCAGAAGTGCAGCTTGGCGAGCGCCTCGTTGAGCATGCGGCCGGTGAACTTGGGCCACCAGAAGTAGAAGCCGGCGAACATCGCGAACACCACGGTCCCGAACACGACGTAGTGGAAGTGGGCCACCACGAAGTAGGAGTCGTGGACGTGGAAGTCCAGCGGCGGCGAGGCCAGGATGACACCGGTCAACCCGCCGAGCAGGAACGTCACCAGGAACCCGATGGCGAACAGCAGCGGTGACGCCAGGGTGAGCTGGCCGCGCCACATGGTGCCGATCCAGTTGAAGAACTTGATCCCGGTGGGCACGGCGATGAGGAACGACATGAACGAGAAGAACGGCAGCAGCACCGCGCCGGTGGGGAACATGTGGTGGGCCCACACCGTCATCGACAGCCCGGTGATCGCGACCGTGGCCCCGACCATGCCCTTGTAGCCGAAGATCGGCTTGCGGGCGAACACCGGGATGACCTCGGTGACGATCCCGAAGAACGGCAGCGCGATGATGTAGACCTCCGGGTGGCCGAAGAACCAGAACAGGTGCTGCCACAGGATCGCGCCGCCGTGCGCGGCGTCGTAGACGTGCGTGCCGAGCATGCGGTCGGCGCCCAGCGCGGCCAGCGCCGCGGTGAGCACCGGGAACGCCAGGAGCACCAGGATGGCGGTGAACAGGGTGTTCCAGGTGAAGATCGGCATGCGGAACACCGTCATGCCGGGCGCCCGCATCAGCGCGATGGTCGTGACGAAGTTGACGGAGCCCAGGATGGTGCCCAGACCGGACACCAGCAGCCCGATGACCCACAAGTCGCCGCCGAACTCCGGAGAGCGCACCTCGTCCGACAGCGGGGTGTAGGCGAACCAGCCGAAGCTGGCCGCGCCGCCGGGGGTGAGGAAGCCGGCCACCACCATCAGCCCGCCGAAGAGGAACAGCCAGTAGCTGAACATGTTCATCCGGGGGAACGCCACGTCGGGCGCGCCGATCTGCAGCGGCATGATGACGTTGGCGAACCCCACGAACAGGGGGGTCGCGAAGAACAGCATCATCACGGTGCCGTGGATGGTGAACAGCTGGTTGTACTGCTCGCGGGTCACCACCTGCATCCCGGGCCACAGCAGCTCGGCGCGGATCAGCATCGCCAAAATGCCGCCCACGACGAAGAACGCGAACGCGGTGATGATGTACAGGTAGCCGATGACCTTGTGGTCGGTCGAGGACAGCCAGCGGACGAGGACCGAACCGCTGGCGATCGGGCCGCCGCGCGCGGACTCCGCGCGCGCGGCCTCGGTGGTCTGGGTCATTCGGGCTCCGTTCGTCAGGCTTTCGGGTCGGTCCGGGGCGGCCGGACCGCGGCACCGCCGCCTCCCCGGCGGGTCAGGCGGCCAGGGCGGTGGCCAGCACGAGCACGAGGGCCGCGACGAGCACGGCGCCCCACAGCAGGGGCAGGGCCGCGCGCGGGACGGGCTCGGCGGCCGACGGAGCGGAGTGCTCGGCGAGGCGATCGGCGCACCGGCGCAGGCGGCGCGCGTAGTCGGGGTCGGTCGAGGCGAGCCCCTCCTCGATGCGGCGCAGCCGCCGGCGGTCGTCGCGGCGCACGGCCATCAGGTCCTCTCGGCGCCCTTGCCCGGCCGGGCGGCCGGGCGGTTGTGCCGCCCCCGCCCCGGCCCACGCCGACGCGGCGTGTCCGAGCCGTCGCACACGGCATCCCTTTCAGCGCATTCTCGCAGGCCGCGTCCTGTTCCCCGGGGAACGACATCGCCGGGTTTCAAGGGCCTGCCGCCTGGTAGAGGTGCCCACGTGCGGTGGACCGTGCGCGGTGGACCGCGCCGGCCGCCCGGTTTGACCCGAGCCACGAACCCGAGCATCGAAGCGAGGTGGTGACCATGGCTCAGCAGGTCAAGGAGATCATGACGGCTCCTCCCCACACCGTGTCGCCCGACACGTCGATCCGCGAGGCCGCCGTCGACATGCGCGACAGCGACATCGGCGACGTCGTCGTGACCGACGGCGGCAGGCTGGTGGGGCTGGTGACGGACCGCGACATCGTCGTCCGGTGTGTGGCCGACGGCGCCGACATCGACGGCACCCCCGTGGGCGAGGCCGTCAGCGGCGACCTGACCACGGTGGCGCCCGACGACAGCATCGACCGCGCGATCCAGTGCATGCGCGACAAGGCCGTGCGGCGGCTGCCGGTCGTGGACGGTGAGCGCGTGGTGGGCGTGGTGTCCCTGGGGGACCTCGCGGTGGAGCGGGACCCCTCCTCGGTCCTGTCCCAGATCAGCGGGAGCACGTCCAACACCTGACCCCGCACGGGCGGCCCGCGCCGCCCGGCACGCGGCGCCCCCGCCGCAGCCCGTCCGGCCCGTGCCGCAAGAGGGCCGGCCGCCAGACGAACGCCCGGTGCCCGGGCACGGGGCGTTCGCGGCGGTCTGATAGAAGGCCGTCGTGACCTCGGCGGGTCCCGGCGGGACTCCCCCGCCGGGGCCCGCAACGCCGCCCGCCCGTGCGGACCCCATCCCGGCCGCGCCCGGCCCCGTGCCCCGCGCGCGGCCCCCGCCGCGGGCGGGCCGGCGTCCCCGGTCCGCCACCGCTCCGCCCGCCGCCGCGGGCGGCGGCCCGGTGTTTCAACCCCCGGGGGCGGCGGTAGGCGCAGGAGCATGGCGGACATCGGCACCACCCCTGACGGCTTCGACGGCGCCAGCGCCTCCGGCGGGGGCTCCGGCCGCCTGCTGGTCATGCGCGCCCTGGGCCTGGGCGACTTCCTCACCGCCGTCCCCGCGCTGCGCGCCCTCCAGCGCGCCTTCCCCGGGTGGCGGCGCTACCTTGCCGCGCCGCCCGCCCACGCCGACCTGCTGGACCTGGCCGGGCTGGCGGGCTGGCGCATCGCGCCGGGGGCGGGGACACGCGCGCCCGAATGGGCCGAGGACGCTCCCCCCGACCTCGCGGTCAACCTCCACGGGCGCGGACCGCAGTCCACGCGCGCGCTGCTCGGCCTGCGCCCCGGGCGCCTGTGGACCCACGCCCACGCCGAGGTCCCCGAGTCGGCGGGCGGGCCGGCCTGGCCGGGCGGCACCCACGAGACCGACGTATGGTGCCGCCTGCTGGCCTGGTACGGGATCGCCGCCGATCCCACCGACCTGCGGCTGCCCGTACCCGCCGACACCGGGGTCCGGCCCGGCGGCGCGGGCGCCGACCGCCCCGACGCGGTGGTGGTGCACCCCGGCGCGGCGGCGGAGTCGCGGTGCTGGCCCCCCGAGCGCTTCGCGGCGGTGGCGCGCCATCTGGCGGCTCGGGGCCACGAGGTGGTGGTGACGGGCGGGGCGGCCGAGCGGGAGATCGCGCGGCGGGTCGCCGGCCTGGCCGGGCTGGGGGCCGACCGCGTGCTCGCGGGACGCACGACGCTGCGCCGCCTGGCGCGCACGGTGGCCGGGGCGCGGCTGGTGGTGTGCGGCGACACGGGCGTGGCGCACCTGGCCACGGGCTACGCGGCCCCCTCGGTGGTCCTGTTCGGGCCGGTCGATCCGGCCCTGTGGGGGCCGCGGATCGACGCACCGCGCCACGCCGTGCTGTGGCGCGGGCGCACCGGCGACCCGCACGGCGCCGCGACCGATCCCGGCCTGCTGGAGATCGGGGTCGGCGAGGTGATCGCGGCGGCCGAGGAGGTGCTGTCGCGGTGCCGCCCCTACAGCGGGACCGGCCCCGCGCATCCGCCGCGGCAGCGCCCGGCCGCGGAGGCTCAAGCGGAATCGCCCCTCACGGGCAGGAAATCCGATTCGCGAGGTTTGCCGCGCCGGTAATGCGGTAGATCATCCCTTTACCACCGCTTCTCGCGGTGCACCGCGGCCCACCAGGCGCCTTCGGGCGCCTGCGGAGTCGGGACGGGTCCTCCCGACGGACAGAGCGGGGGGCGGGAGGACCCGGTCCCGGCGGATCCCGTCGTCGCCCGGCCGCCCGCGCCGCGGGCGGCCGGGTGGCGCGCCCCCTCATCAGGACGCGCGGGCCTTGCGGGTCCGGCTGCGGCTCTCCTTCTGGAGGGCGTCGACCAGCTCCTTCTTGCTCATCTGCGAGCGGCCCCGCACGCCCAGCTCCTTGGCGCGCCGGTACAGGTGCTCCTTGCTGGCGTTGGCGTCGACACCCCCGGCGGTGGGCTTGTCGGAGCCGGCGCGCTGCTTGGGCGCCTTGGGGTTGGCGGCCTGCTTGTCGGAGGGGCCCTTGCCCTCCTTCGGCTCCCAGCGGTCGCCGACCTTCTCGTAGCCGTGCTTGAGCGCCGCGAAGGCCACCCGGTGGGCGCGCTCGCCCTCGCCGTAGGTGTCGACGGCGGAGTCGTGCGCCTTGACCCAGGTGTCCTGCGCACCGCGCGGTGAGCGTTTCAGGGTGTCCGGGAGTTCCTTGCGCCCGGGCATGGGCTGCCTCCTTCTCGCGTCCTCGCGTCTGACGGGGGTGCGGGCGGCGCGCGCGAACCACCGCGCCGCGCACCCGGCTACAGGTGGACCAGCAGCTGGCGGCAGGCGTCCTCGCACATGCGGCACGTCTCGGCGCACAACCGGCAGTGGCGGTGGTGGGCGGCGTGCCGCTCGCACTCCCGCGCGCACGCCTCGCAGTAGAGCACGCAGGTCTCCACCAGGCTGCGCTGCAGCGCGCGGTTGGGCTCGGTGCGCCGGGTCAGCACGCTCTCGGTGGCCTCGCACACCTGGGCGCAGTCCAGGTCGAGGCGGATGCAGGCCGCCAGTTCGGCCACGCGGGGCTCGCCCAGGCACGCGTCGGCGCACGCGGTGCAGGCCTGCGCGCAGGCGGCCAGGCGTTCGACCGCGGTCTTGACCAGGTCCACGTCGCCGCCCACGTCGCGCGGGTGGGTGCGCAGGAACTCCTCCGTCTGGGTGGGCATGCCGAAAACTCCTCTCCCGCGCTGTCGCGTTCGTCGGTTTCGGCTCTTTCCGGGCCCCTACCGCGTACGCCCGCCGGTAAACCCGGGCGGGCGCCCGCCGGCCCCTCGCCGGGGGGTTTGGGCACGGCCGCGGCCGGTAGCGGGGAGCCGGGTGCCCACCACCCCACCGACAGGACCGGACAGGCCGCGCGAAGGAGGTCGGCATGGCCCGCGAACGCACCGATCCGCAGACCGAGGAGCTGTGGCAGGAGTTCCACGCCTCGGTGAACATGACGGGCGAGGAGCTGCGCCGGTGGCTGCTCACCGACGCCTCGGGGCCCGACCGCTTCGGCAGCGAGCCCTCGATGGGGGTCTCCGACATCGGCCGGCGCGTCGTGGCCGTCCTGGACAAGCGCCGCGTCGACCTGACGGGCGAGGACGTCGAGACCATGCGCACGGTGGTCGAGCGCGTCGGCGAACTGCTCGCCACCCCGGTGGAGCGGCGCGACGACGCCTGGCGGCACCGCCTGATGACCCTCGGCCACGACCCGCTGCAACCCGACCCGCGCGGCGCCGAGGACGACCCCGGGGCGGGGGGCGAGGGCCCGCAGTAGGCCGCGCTCCCCGGCGGGCGGGCCGCCCCGGCGAAGCCGCGCGCTCTCCCCCGGGACGGGCGTTTCGCACCCCTGTTCCCCGGTAGTGGGGGGCGCGAGAAACCGACCAGGAGGGCGGCGGGACATGGACGTGCGAACGGTGGCGGTGCGCGAGGGCGACGCCGAGATCACCGGCGACCTGGTGGCCGGCCCCGAGGCGGCGGGGGTCGTGCTGTTCGCCCACGGCAGCGGCAGCTCCCGGCACAGCCCGCGCAACCGGCAGGTGGCCGAGGCCCTCAACAAGGCGGGGTTCGCGACCCTGCTCGTCGACCTGCTCACCGAGCCCGAGGAGCGCGCCGACCGGGCCGACGGCCGGTACCGGTTCGACATCCCCCTGCTGACCCGGCGCCTGACGGCGGCCGTGGACTGGCTCGCCCGCGATCCCGCCACCGCGTCGCTGGACGTCGGGCTCTTCGGCGCCAGCACGGGCGCGGCGGCGGCGCTGTGCGCCGCCGCGCGCCGCCCGGACCGGGTCGCGGCGGTGGTCTCGCGCGGGGGCAGGGTGGACCTGGCCGAGGAGGCGCTGGACGACCTGGCCGCCCCCGTGCTGCTGATCGCGGGCAGTGCCGACGAGCCCATCGTCCGGGTGTCCTTCGCGGCCACGGAGCGGCTGCACGTCCAGTGCGAGGTGCACCTGGTCCCCGACGCCACGCACCTCTTCGAGGAGCCCGGCGCCCTGGAGCAGGTCACCGGGGCGGCGATGACCTGGTTCCGCGACCGGCTGGGCCGGCGCTGAGCGGAGCCCGCCGCCGGGCCGGCGCCGCTCCGGCCGCCCTGCCCCGGCCTGCGCACCGCCGCCGGCGCCCGCGTCAATCCCCGCACCGCGGCCGGATCCGGCCACCCGCCCCCGCGCCCTCCTCACCCCCGCCCCCGCCGCGCGGACCTGCGCAGTTGGCGGGCCGTACCGGGGCCGTCACAGCGGTCCCACGCGCCCCCGGCCGCGCCCGCGCCCCCCGCGCCTGCCGCCCCGGAGCCCTTGCCAGGCACAAAAACTGACAGTTAAGTTTCCTAAAAAATTCGTGACGGCCCGCGCGCCGTCCCCCGGCACCCTCGCGGCGGCGCAGCCCCCCGCGCGGGCGCCGCCCTCCCCCTTCCTGCCGCGGAGTAGGAGACCGACCCCGTGAGATCCCCCTTGAGACTGTTCGCGCGATCCCCTCGGAAGTCCGCCCGCACCTTTGACCGGCGCTTTCCCCGGTCCCCGCGCACCACCGCCCGCCTGTCCGCCGCGGCGCTCGCGCTGGCGATGGCGGCCACCTCGCTCCTGGCCGCCTCGACCGCGCCCGCCGCAGCGGCGCCCGGCCAGGTCACCGTGGTCTACACCCAGGGCCAGAGCTGGGAGACCGGCTACAGCGGCCAGTTCACGATCATCAACGAGACGTCCTCCGCGCTGGAGGACTGGACGATCCGGTTCACCCTGCCCGAGGGCACCGCCGTGTCGTCCCTGTGGAACGCGAGCCTGTCCCGCTCCGGCGGCACCTATACCGTGACCCCGCCCAGCTGGGGCGCGGCCGTGCCCGCGGGCGGCAGCTACGGGATCGGGTTCAACGGTTCCTTCTCCGCCGGGCCGACCGACACCGAGCCGCTGACCTGCACCCTCAACGGCGACCCGTGCACCGGCGGCGGGTCGGAGGAGGACACCGAGGCGCCCACGGCGCCCAGCGGTCTGCGGGTCTCCGCCACCACCGCGACGAGCCTGACCCTGGCCTGGAGCGCGGCGCGGGACAACGTCGGCGTGGCCGGCTACGAGGTGCTGCGCGGTGGCGAGGTGGTCGCCTCCACCACCGGCGGCGCGACCTCGGCCACCGTCGGCGGCCTGGAGCCCGACACCGAGTACACCTTCGCCGTCCGCGCCTACGACGCGGCCGGCAACCGGTCCGCGGCCGGCGGACCGGTGACCGCCCGCACCGACCAGGACGGCGGAGGGCCCGGTCCCGGCGGCGACCGCCGCGTGGGCTACTTCACCCAGTGGGGCATCTACGGCCGCGACTACCTGGTGCAGGACGTCGACACCAGCGGAAGCGCCGAGAAGCTGACCCACATCAACTACGCCTTCGCCAACGTCTCGGCCGACGGGCAGTGCTTCATGGCCAACCAGCCCGGCCAGGGCGACGCCTACGCCGACTACGGGCGCGCCTTCGCGGCGGCCGACAGCGTCGACGGCCAGGGCGACACCTGGGACCAGCCGCTGCGCGGCAACTTCAACCAGCTGCGCGAGCTGAAGGAGAAGCACCCCGGGCTGCGGGTGCTGATCTCGCTGGGCGGCTGGACCTGGTCGCGCAACCTCTCCGACGCCGCGCTGACGGCGGAGTCGCGGGAGCGGCTGGTGCGCTCCTGCGTGGACATGTACCTGCGCGGCAACCTGCCGGTCATCGACGGCGCGGGCGGCACGGGTGCCGCGGCCGGGGTGTTCGACGGCGTCGACCTCGACTGGGAGTGGCCGGGCTCGGAGGGCCACCCGGACAACACCTACCGCCCCGAGGACAAGCAGAACTTCACCGCGCTGGTCCAGGAGTTCCGCGAGCAGCTGGACGCGCTGGGCGCCGAGAACGGCCGCGAATACGAGCTGACGGCGTTCATGGCCGCCGACCCCGCCAAGGTGGAGGCCGGCTACGAGGTGGGCCCGCTGATGGAGGACTTCGACTTCGTCACGCTGCAGGGCTACGACTTCCACGGCGCGTGGGAGTCCACGACCAACCACCAGTCCAACCTCACCCCCGTGGCCGGCGACCCGGGGCCCCGCACCTACAGCATGGCGGAGACCCTCGCCGCCTACACCGACCGCGGGGCGGACCCGGCCGACCTCGTGATGGGCGTGCCGTTCTACAGCCGGGGCTGGACGGGCGTGCCCGGCGGCCCCAACGGCGACGGCCTGTTCCAGTCCTCCACGGGACCCGCGCCCGGGCCGTTCGAGGCCGGCATCGACGACTACAAGAACATCAAGAACCTGACGGGCTACACGCTGCACCGCGATGACGCGGCCGGCACCGCCTGGCTCTACAACGGCACCACGTTCTGGACCTACGACGACCCCACCGCCATGCGGCAGAAGGTCGAGTGGGCCCAGGACCAGGGGCTCGGCGGCATCATGGCGTGGTCGCTGGACGGCGACGACGCCCAGGGCAGCCTGATGACGGCCATCGACTCCGCGCTGGACGACTAGCGCAACCGTCCGTGCGGCCGGCACCGGGCCGGCCGCACGGACGGCGAGGGACCACCCCGAGGGCGGCGGCGGAAGGCACCCCGCCGCCGCCGAAGGCGGGCGCCCTCCGGTGCGCAGCGGGCATCGGAGTGCGCCCGTCGTGGTGTCCGGGGAGCCTCCGGGAGCCCGGCGGAGGCGCGGCAGGGGGGACGTCGGGGGCGGACGCTCCTGGCGGCCAGGGAGGCCCGCGCCCCGGTCGGTGGACCCGGGCCGGGGCGGGCGCCATTCGGGACGGAAGCGCCGCACGCCCCGGCCGTACCCCGTGTCGCTCCGGCGGGCGGACAGGCAGCCCACCGGGGGGAGCGTCCTGCTGCTCCCCGGGCCGGCGCCTGCGGCTCCCCCCGAAGCCGTGCGGCACCGGCCGTGCGGACGGGCGGCGCCTCGACGCGCCGCCGTCCGGGGCGGTCCGGGTGCCCCCTGTGGGGTTCACACCCGCACGCGGGGAGAGGCCCTCGACTCTCCACTGGTGCGTGCACCGGGGCGGCTAACCGCCGAGGTCCCGATCATGCACAGGAAACGCCAAGAAAATCCCAACCCGCCCGCCACCTGCGGCGGAGCGCGGAATTCCCGCGCGCCCGCGGCGCGCGCGGAGCGGACGCGCGGCGGAGACGGGCGTGACCCGGGCTTTGCCGGGGTGCCGCCGCGCGCCCGCCGGGCGGGGCGCGCCGGCGGGCGGCCCCGCACCCCCGCGGCGGGCCTCGCGGATGCCGGGCCCTCCCCTTTCGCCCGCCGTGCGGGCCCTCCCCTCACCCGGCGGCCCCGGACGCGACCGGGCCGGGGGCGGCGGGGCCGGCGCCACCCGCCCCGGGTTTTACCGGGCGCTGACCCCCGCGGGGCGCGCCCTCTCCTCCGGCCGGTCGGGCGCCGGTCCCGCAAACCCCTGCCGCCACGGGACTTTTCCCACGTAACGCAGATCACGGGAGGATCAACGCATACCCGGGATTTCGCAAAGGGGGCCTTGTGTTGGAGGGCGCGTGGCCCTTTTCAGAGGGCTTGCGGCACCTCCCGTGACCCGGCATCGGACGGCCTTTACCGGACGCTGACCGGTGGACGGTGCGGATCGCCCCGTGCGGGCCGTCACAGGCCCCGGAAATCCCCGCGTTCACGGGCTTTCCCGCACGTAATTCACATCACGGGAAGATCAACGGCACCTCGGGATTTCGCAAAGGGGATGCCGTGTTGCAGGCCAGGTGACCCCGCTCTGGGGCGCCCGGCACCGGCCCTCGGGTCTCTCGCGGTGCCGCTTCTCTTCCACGTCGTTCGCAGTCATCTCGTCCTGTCTGCTGGAGTCTTAGTGAGCCTTACCGCTGTGCGTTCGCGCCTCGGGACCACCCGAGCCCAGGTGCCGACTCAGCGCGCCAACCCGTCCACCGACCGTCCGCGCCGCTCGGTCGTGCTGCTCGTGTTCATTTTGGGGGTCCTGTCCGCGACCAGCTCGCTGGCCACCGACCTCTACCTGCCGGCGTTCCCGGAGATCGCCGCGGACCTGAAGGCGCCCGAGTCGCAGATCCAGCTCACGCTGACCGCCGTGATGGTCGGTCTGGCCCTCGGCCAGCTCGTGATCGGTCCGCTCAGCGACCAGCTCGGCCGCCGCAAGCCCCTGCTGGTGGGGATCGCGGTGTTCGCCGCCACGTCCTTCCTCTGCATGGTCGTGCAGACCGCCGAGGTCTTCAGCCTCGTCCGGTTCGTGCAGGGCCTGGCGGCCGCCGCCGGAATGGTGATCGCCCGCGCCGTGGTCCGCGACACCTTCGACGGCGACTCCGCCGCGAAGTTCTTCTCGCGCCTGGTGCTGCTGGTCGGCCTGGCCCCGATGCTCGGCCCGCTGCTGGGCGGTCAGCTGCTGCTGATGGGCCCCTGGCAGCTCATCTTCGCCGTGCTCGGCGTCGCCGGCCTGGCCGGGTTCGCCCTGGTGCTGTTCGGCCTGCCCGAGAGCCTGCCCGTCGAGGAGCGCACCCGCCAGCACCCGGGCCAGATGCTGCGGCTGTTCGGCCGCCTGATCGTGGACCCGCGGTTCATCGGCCCGACCCTGACCATGGCGCTCAGCTTCGCCATGAGCTTCACCTACATCTCGGCGTTCTCCTTCGTCTCCCAGTCGGAGTTCGCGGCCACCCCGCAGCAGTTCAGCCTGATCTTCGGGATCAACACGCTCGGCATGATCCTGGGCAACCAGGTCAACGCCGCGCTGATCGGCAAGGTGCACACCACCCGCCGGCTGCTGTACGGGCTGTTCGGCGCGGCGGCCAGCGTGGCGCTGCTGCTGGCCCTGGACCTCTCCGGTCTGGCGACGCTGGTGACGGTCACGGCCGTGCTGTTCGTGATGATGTTCTTCACCGGCCTGATCTCGCCCAACGCCACCACCCTGGCGATCGTCAGCCAGCCGGCCTCGGCGGCGGGCAGCGCCTCGGCGCTGCTGGGCACGCTCCAGTTCGCGCTGGGCGGCACGATCGCGGCGGCGGCCGGCCTGCACGGCGGCACGACCATGACGAGCATGACCCTGGTCATGCTGGGCACGGCGGTGGCCGCGACCGCGGTGTTCGTCGTGGTGGCGGCCCGCGGGCACGCCAAGTAGCCCCGGGGCCGCCGCCGCGGCCCCGTCCGCCGGCCGCCCCGGCCGGCTCCCCCTCGCAGCGCCCGTCCGGCGCCGGGCCCCAGGCCCGCCGGGCGGGCGCTGTGCTGTCGGGGGGGCAAGCCCGCTACGGGCGGCCGCGCGTGCGGCCCCAACTAGCCTCCCGGGGGCACCACCTGGATGCCCAGCGAGCCCAGCAGCATCCCGGCCTGCTCGGGCGAGACGGTGGCGCCGCGCAGGGCCACGGCGTCGGAGAGGCGGACCTGGCCGAGGTCGGCGCCGCGCAGGTCGGCGCCGTCGAGGTCGGCCCCCGTGAGCACCGCGCCGCGCAGGCGGCTGTCGTGCCACACGGTGGCGCGCAGGTCGGCCTTGGTGAGGTCGGTGTCGTCCAGCCGCAGGCCGTGCAGCTCCTGGCCGCGCAGGTTGACGCCCTTGAGGCGGGCCAGCATCAGGTTGCAGCGGACGAAGGCGTAGCCCAGGCCCCGGGTGCCGGTCAGGGCCGCGCCGGTGAGGCGGCAGCCGGTGAACACGGTGTCGGTGATGACCGCGCCGGCCCACCCGGTGTTGGCGAGGTCGACGCGGTCGAAGGCGGCCTCGGCGCACTCGGCGCCGGCGAACCCGGCCCCGGGCGCGCCCCCGCCCGACCACCGGGAGCCGTCGAGGGCGGCGCCGTCCAGCCGCGCGCCGTCGAGCCAGCAGTCGGTGAACACGGCGTCGATGAGGTGCGCACCGCTCAGGTCGGCCTCGCGCAGGTCGCAGCCGATGAAGGCGCGGGGCCGGGCGGGCGCGTCGGCGAGGGCGTCGCGCAGGTCGCGCCCCGCGAGGTCGGCGCCGCTCACCTCGCCGCCGGTGCTCAGGTCAAGGTCGGTCATGGCGGCACGCTATCGGCCGCGGCCGACACGTCCGGTCCGCGCGCGGGCCCGGCGCAGGGGGCGTCAGCGGTGCAGGCGCAGCGCCAGGAACAGGTCCACGCGGTGCTCCAGGCTGCTGAGGTCGCGCCCGGTCAGCTCCTCGATGCGGCCGATGCGGTAGCGCAGGGTGTTGACGTGGATGTGCATGGCCGAGGCGCACCGCTGCCAGGAGCCGGAGTAGCGCAGGAACCGCTCCAGGGTGGCCAGCAGGTCCGAGCGGTGCGCGCGGTCGTACTCCAGCAGCGGGCCCAGCAGGCGGTCGCGGTAGACGGAGCGGACCTCCTCGGGCACGGCGGCCAGCAGGAGTTCGTGGGAGTCGAGTTCGGCGCCGGTGGCGATCGCGGCCCGGCCCCGGCGCATCTCGGCGAGGCGGCGGGCGTTGCGGGCCTCGGCGGCGGCGCCGCGCAGGTCGGCGACCCCGGTGGCGGCGGTGCTGACCCCCACGGCCAGGCGGTGGTCGAGCAGCTTGGGCTCCAGCGCCGCCGCGCCCTCGGCGAGGTGCCGGCGCAGCGCGTCGGCGCCGCCGGGCGCGGGCGCCTCCTCGGCATCGGCCGGGGCCGCGCCGGGCGGGCCGCCGGTGAGCGGGACGACGGCGAAGGCGGGGTCGGCGCCGGTCACCGCCGCGCCGGGCCACTCGGCCAGCAGTTCGGCCAGGACCCGCCGCGCGAGGTCGGGCTCGGCGGGCGCGGGCAGCAGCGCGGCCTCGACCACGGCGTGGGGCGTGCGGGCGCGCTCCTCCTCGTCGGGGGTGCCGGCCACGTGCAGCAGCGCCGCCGCCTCGTCGAACCGCTGGGCGGCCAGCAGCCGGGGCAGGCCCGCCAGGTGCCGCGCGTCGTCGGCGGCGCGCTGCTCCGCGCGGTTGCGGGCCAGGGCGGCGATGGCGGCGAGGTGGTCGACCGACTCGCGCACGTCGGCGGGCCAGCGGGCGGGGTCGCCCGCGCAGACCAGCAGCCACCCCGTCAGGGGGTGCCATGCGCGGGTGCGCACGGGCAGCACGGCGAGGCGGCGGGCGGGGGCGCCCTCGGCGGCGGCGAGGTCCAGGACGCGCGGGCCGGGGCGGAGCAGGGTCTGGGCGGCCACGCGCAGCCGCTCGCGGGCGCCCAGGGCGGGGCCGCCGGAGGCGACGGGGCGGCCGGTGCCGGAGACCACCCAGCAGGACAGCCGCGCCTGGGCGGCGGCGGCCGCGAAGACGCCGGGCAGGTCGGCGCCGCCGGCGAGGTCGGCGAGCAGGCGGCGGTGCCGCTCGCGGGTGCGGGCGGCGCCGTCGTCGCGTTCGGCGTCGAGCGCCCGGCGGACCTCCTCGGTGACGGCGGCGAACGAGGTCTCGGCGGGGACCTCGATCAGCGGCAGGCCGTGCCGGGCGCAGGCGGCGGCCAGGTCGGGCGGGACCTCGCCGAGGGCGGTGCCCGCCCCCACGCAGGCCGCGCCGGCCGCGGCGAGCGCGGCGGCGAACTCCGCGGAGTCCTCGGGGCGGCGCCGCCACATCATGCCGGTCAGGACGAGTTCGCCGCCGGAGAGGTAGCGCTCGGGGTGCAGCAGGTCGGTGGTGGCGACACCGGAGAGGGCGCGGTCGGCGTCTTCGCCGCCGCCCAGCAGCCGCAGCCGCAGGTGCGGGACCGCGACCAGGTCGCTGATGCGCATCGGCGCCCTCCTCCCCGCCTCGTTCGGCCGCCCGCCGCGGCGCGGGGTCGGCATCGCGCCGCGTGGCGGACAACGTTAGCCCACGCCGGAATTGTAGAAAACTACAAGGAACCGCCGCGGAGTGCTCGCGACTTCAGGGGTTCGGGCGCTGGCCTTGGGCGGGTGCGCGGGGGTTCACTGCCATAACCGGCCGCGGCGGCGGTGCGCGGCCCGGGGAGACGGACGGGAAGACGGGTCCCGGGGCGCCCGCCGCCGCGGCCGAGCACTCCGGCGCCGTCAATGGGGGCAGCGTATGGACTTTGTGAGCCCGGCGGCCTGGCCCGAGGCGCTGGCGGCCAAGGCGGCGCGGCCCGATGCGGTGCCGATCATGGGCGGCACCGACGTGATGGTGGAGCTGAACCTGGGCCGGCGGCGGCCGCCGGCGCTGCTGGACCTCACGCGCGTGCCCGAGCTCGCCCGGTGGCATGCCGAGGGCGGCTACACCCGCGTGGGCGCCGGCGTCTGCTACACCCGGCTGGCCGGCGACCTGCGCGGGCACGCCCCGGCGCTGGCCGACGCCGCCCGCTCGGTGGCCTCGCCGCAGATCCGCAACCGGGGCTCGGTTGGGGGCAACCTCGGCGGCGCCTCTCCGGCCGGGGACTGCCATCCCCCGCTGCTGGCCACCGGCGCGCTGGTGGAGCTGGCCTCGG
Organism: Streptomonospora nanhaiensis; assembly: GCF_013410565.1. Taxonomy (NCBI): domain Bacteria; kingdom Bacillati; phylum Actinomycetota; class Actinomycetes; order Streptosporangiales; family Nocardiopsidaceae; genus Streptomonospora; species Streptomonospora nanhaiensis. The sequence goes on along the minus strand of NZ_JACCFO010000001.1, from coordinate 427,664 downwards.
CGGGCGGCGTGCGGCGGGTGCCCGCGCGGGAGTTCTACCTGGGACCGGGCCGGACCGTGCGGCGCGACGACGAACTGGTGGCGGCCGTGCTGCTGCCCCGGCCCGCCGGACCGCAGGTGTTCGCCAAGGTCGGACCGCGCAACGCCATGGTGATCGCCGTGGTGTCGTTCGCCTTGGCGCTGGACACGGGCGCGCGCCGGGTGGGCACGGGCATCGGGTCGGCCGGACCCACCCCGCTGCGGGCCGAGGCCGCCGAGGAGTTCCTGGCGGCGGAGTTCGACTGGGCGGGCGGCGCGGCCCCCGCCGAGGCGGCGGCGCGGCGCTTCGGCGAACTGGTGGCCGGCGCCGCCCGGCCGATCGACGACGTGCGCGGCAGCGCCGCCTACCGCCGGCACGCGCTGGCGGTGCTGGCCCGGCGCGCCTGGGTGCGGTGCGCGGCCCAACTGCGAAGGGGCGGGACCTGATGCGCGTGGAGTTCACCGTGAACGGCGCCGCCGTGGCGGCCGACGACGTGTGGCCCGGCGAGAGCCTGCTGTATGTGCTGCGCGAGCGGCTGGGCCTGCCGGGCAGCAAGAACGCCTGCGAGCAGGGCGAGTGCGGGTCGTGCACGGTCTGCCTGGACGACGTGACGGTGTGCGCGTGCCTGGTGGCCGCCGGCCAGGCGGCCGGGCGGCGGGTGCGCACGGTGGAGGGCCTGGCGGCGCCCGGTCCCGCCGGGGCGCGGGCGGGGGCCCGCCGACCCGTGCCGGGCAGCCGGGTGCGGGCACCGAGCGGCTCGCCCCCGTGCAGCGGGCCTTCCTTGAGGAGGGGGCGGTGCAGTGCGGGTTCTGCACGCCCGGCCTGCTGGTGCAGGCCGACGACCTGATCGCCCGCACGGTCGGCGCGGGCGGGCCGGTGCCCGGCGAGGCGGAGATCCGGGAGGCGCTGGCGGGCAACCTGTGCCGCTGCACCGGCTACCAGGCGGCCGTGCGGCGGGCCGCCGAGCACGCCCACGCCCGCCGGCTCCGGCCGGATGGGCCCTGAGCGGCGGGCGCGCCGGAGGGGGCGCCCGCGTCGGCGGCGGGGCGCGGATGGGTAGGCGGACACGGCGGGACACACGCGGACCGCGCCGGGGCGCGGAGGACGGAAGGAGGCGGTCGGTGGCCACGGAGACGGGCACGCGCGCGGGCAGGCAGGCGGTGGCGGAGGCCGGCACGGTCGTCGTCGACGGGGCGCACGTCGTCACGGTCGGCGGCGCGGAGTACCCGGTCGGCCACGTCGTGGCCTCGGGCGGGATCATCACGCACGTGGGGCCGGGCCCGGCCCCCGGTGTTCCGGGCGCCCGGGTCATCGACGGGCGCGGCTGCCTGGCCACCCCCGGCCTGGTCAACGCCCACCACCACCTGTTCCAGTGGGCCACCCAGGGGATGTTCGCCGACGCGACGCTGTTCGAGTGGCTGGCCGGCTCCTACGAGGTCTGGAGCCGCCTGGACGCCGAGACGGTGGCCGACACCACCACGGCCGGGCTGACCTGGCTGGCGCTGTCGGGCTGCACCACCGCCGCCGACCACCACTACCTCTTCCCGCGGGGGCGCGAGGGGATCGCCGACGCCGAGGTCGCGGCGGCCCGCGCCGTGGGGCTGCGCCTGGAGTTGGCGTGCGGCGCCATGGACCGGGGCCGCTCGGCGGGCGGCCTGCCGCCCGACTCCGTGGTGGAGGACACCGACGCCGCGCTCGCCCGCACCGCCGCCACCCTCGACGCCCACCACGACCCCTCCCCCGCCGCGATGACGCGGGTGGCCGTGGCGCCGTGCTCCCCCTTCACCGTGAGCCCGGAGCTGATGAGCGAGTCGGCGCGGCTGGCCCGCGCCGCCGGGGTGCGGCTGCACACCCACCTCGCCGAGACCCGCGACGAGGAGGAGCAGTGCCGGGCCGAGTACGGCTGCACGCCGGTGGAGTACGCCGACAAGCTGGGCTGGCTGGGCGACGACGTGTGGGTGGCCCACGCCGTGCACCTGTCCGACACCGCGATCGCGCGCATCAGCGCCTCGGGCACCGGGGTGGCGCACTGCCCGTCCTCCAACGCCCGCCTGGGCGCGGGGGTGTGCCGCGCCACCGAACTGCTGGAGGCGGGCGTGGCCGTGGGCCTGGGCGTGGACGGCGCGGCCTCCAGCGAGCTGACGCGGCTGGTGGGCGAACTGCGCCAGGCGGTGCTGACGGCCCGCGCCCGCAAGGGGCCGCGCGCCCTGAGCGCGCGCCAGGCCCTGCACATGGCCACGCTGGGCGGGGCCCGCTGCCTGGGCCGCGACGACCACCTCGGCTCGCTGGAGCCGGGCAGGCTCGCCGACATCGCGCTGTGGCGGGTGGACGGCTTCGGCCACGACTCCGTCGACGACCCGGTGGTGGCGCTGGTGTTCGGCCCCGACGCGCCGCTGGAGCACCTGCTGGTGGGCGGCGCCACAGTGGTGGAGCGCGGCGAGCCGCGCACCGTCTCGGCCGAGGAGGCCGCGGCGGCCGGCCGCCGCGCGCACCGCCGCCTGGTGGTGGACCGATGACGGCCCGGGGGGCGGGCACCGCGCCGCCCGCCGCGGCCCCGCCCGCTTCGGCGCGGGCGGGCGAGGTGGTCGGCGGCGTGGGCGACAGCCCGCCGCGCCCCGACGGCACGCTCAAGGTCACCGGGGAGTTCGCCTACTCCTCCGACCTGTGGGCCGAGGACATGCTGTGGGGCATGACGCTGCGCAGCCCGCACCCGCACGCGCGCCTCCTGCGCCTGGACACCGCGCCGGCGCTGGCGCTGCCCGGGGTGCACGCGGTGCTGACCCACGAGGACGTCCCCGGCGAGCCCCGCTACGGGCTGGAGGTGCGCGACCAGCCGGTGCTGGCGGCCGGCACCGTGCGCTACCGGGGCGAGCCGGTGGCGGTGGTGGCCGCCGACCACCCCGAGACCGCGCGGCGCGCCCTTGAGCGCGTCGTTGTGGACTACGAGGTCCTGGAGCCGGTGTGCGACGCCCGACGCGCCGCGTTCGACCCCGGGTGCCCGCTGGTGCACCCGCCGGGCTCGGTGCCGCTGCGCCCCGAGCACAACCCGCGCGGCAACGTGCTGCGCCACCAGCCGATCCGCACCGGCGACCTCGCGCGCGGGAGCACGGTCGCCGACCTGCGGGCCCGCGCCGACGTGGTCGTCACCGGCGAATACGAGGTCGGCATGCAGGACCAGGCGTGCCTGGGCCCGGAGTCGGGCCTGGCGGTGCCCGCCGAGGACGGCGGGGTGGACCTCTACGTCGCCACCCAGTGGCTGCACGCCGACCGGCGCCAGATCGCGCCGTGCCTGGGGCTGCCGCCGGAGCTGGTGCGGGTGACCCTGGCCGGGGTGGGCGGGGCGTTCGGCGCCCGCGAGGATCTGTCCATGCAGGTCCACGCCTGCCTGCTGGCGCTGCGCACCGGCCGCCCGGTGAAGATCGTCTACAACCGCGAGGAGTCCTTCCACGGCCACGTGCACCGGCATCCGGCGCACCTGCGGTTCGAGCACGGGGCCGGTGCCGACGGGCGGCTGCTCTACGCGGCGCTGGAGATCGTGCTCGACGGCGGCGCCTACGCCTCCACCACGCCGGCGGTGGTGGGGGTCGCGGCGTCGCTGGGCCTGGGGCCCTACGAGATCCCGCACGCGGCCGTGGACGCCTACGGGGTCTACACCACCAACCCGCCGTGCGGGGCGATGCGCGGCTTCGGCGCGGTGCAGGCGTGCTTCGGCTACGAGTCGCAGATGGACCGGCTCGCCGCCGCGCTGGGCATGGACCCGGTGGAGGTCCGGCTGCGCAACGCGGTCGGGCAGGGGTCGGTGCTGCCCACCGGCCAGCGGATCGACGCGCCGCTGCCCATGGCCGAGATGCTGGAGCGGGCCCGCGCGCTGCCCCTGCCGCCCCGCCCCGACCCCGCGGCCGAGGGCGCCGACCCCCTCGCCCTGCCCGGCGGCGCGGGCGGCGCCGGGATCGGCGCCGCCGTGGTGCGCGGGGTGGGCTACGGGGTGGGCCTGAAGAACCTGTGCTTCTCGGAGGGCTTCGACGACCACTCCACCGCGCGGGTGCGCCTGGAGGTGGTCGGCGGGGTGCCGGTGGCACTGGTGCACACCGCGGCGGTGGAGGTCGGGCAGGGGCTGGTCACGCTGCAGGAGCAGATCGCCCGCACCGAACTGGGGGTGCGGCGGGTGGCGCTGCACCCGGCCGACACGTCGGTGGGCTCGGCGGGGTCGTCGTCGGCCTCGCGCCAGTCGCACATGACCGGCGGCGCGGTGAAGGCGGCGTGCGAGGCGGTGCGGGCCCGCGTGGTCGCGCTGGCCCGCGCGCGCGGGTTCCTCTCCGGCGACGACGGCGGCGACCCCGACGGGGGCGCGCGGCTGGCGGGGGACTGCCTGGTGCCGCCGGGCGGCGCCCCGCCGGTGCCGCTGGCCGAGGTGCTGGGCGGGGCGGCGGTGGAGGAGACGCGGGAGTTCCGGCACCGTCCGACCGCCCCGCTGGACCCCGCCACCGGCCAGGGCTCCTCCCACGCCCAGCTGGGCATGTGCGTGCACCGCGCGGTGGTGGACGTGGACGTGGAGCTGGGCCTGGTGCGGGTGGTGGCGCTGGACGCCGTGCAGGACGTCGGCCGCGCGCTGCACCCGCGCCAGCTCGTCGGCCAGATCCAGGGCGGCGCCACGCAGGGGCTGGGGCTGGCGCTGATGGAGGAGGTGCAGGTGGCCGACGGCGTGATCCGCAACCCGTCGTTCACCGATTACCTGATCCCCACGGTGCTGGACGTCCCGCCCATGCGCGTGGAGGTGCTGGAGCACGCCGACCCCCGGGCGCCCTACGGCCTGCGCGGCGCGGGCGAACCGCCGACGCTGTCGGCCACCCCGGCGGTGGTGGCGGCGGTGCGCGCCGCCACCGGCCGCCCGCTGACCCGCGTGCCGCTGCGTCCGGAGGACATCGCCCTGCCCTGAGCGGCCCGGCGGGGGCGGCGCGGGGCGAGGCGTCCGCCTCCGGTGCGCGGCGGCCGCCGAGGTGGTCAGGCGCTGTCGCGGTGCACGCTCAGCGGCGCGAAGCTCTGCGCCACCGGCATCAGCTCCAGGGTGTTGACGTTGACGTGGGCGGGCTGGTCCACGACCCAGCGCACCGCCTCGGCGACGTCCCCGGGGCTCAGCGGCTGCGTGTCGGCGTAGACCGCCGAGGCGCGCTCGCTGTCGCCGTGGAACCGCACCTGGGAGAACTCCGTGCCGCCGGCCAGGCCGGGCTCGACGTTGGTCACGCGCACTCCGGTGCCGTGCAGGTCGGCGCGCAGGTTGAGGCTGAACTGGCGCACGAAGGCCTTGGTCGCCCCGTAGACGTTGCCGCCGGGGTAGGGCCAGTTGCCGGCCACCGAGCCGATGTTGACGACGTGGCCCCGGCCGCGCTCCACCATGCCCGGCAGCAGCGCCCGCGTGACGTAGAGCAGACCGGTGACGTTGGTGTCGACCATCCGCTGCCAGTCCTCCAGGTCGGCCTCGGCCGCGCTCGACAGGCCCAGCGCCAGGCCGGCGTTGTTGACGAGCACGTCGACGTCGGCGAAGTCGCCGGGGAGGCCGGCCAGCGCGCGCTCCACCGCCGCGCGGTCGCGCACGTCCAGTTCCACCGGCAGCACGGCCGGGCCCAGTTCGTCGGCCAGCTTGGCGAGCCGGTCGGCGCGGCGGGCGGCGGCCGCCACGCGCAGCCCCGACTCCACGAGGCGGCGGGTGATCTCGGCGCCGAAACCGGTGCTCGCGCCGGTCACGAAAGCGGTTGTGTACTCCATGATCACGAGCCTAGAGGTGGCGCGCGGCGGGTGGCCGGCCGGGTGTCTCAGTCCAGTCCGGTGACGAACCGGGTGGCCTCGGTCTCGCTCATGCCGGTCTCGGTCGCGACCAGCCGGATGGCGTCGGCCATGCGGTCCTGGTCGCGCAGCGCGCGCGCCCGGTCGGCCAGGGAGCCGCCGGCGGGGCCCGCGCCGGGCTCGGGGAGGGTGGGGATGCTCCGGCCCTGGGCGAGGGCGTCGCTCACCTCCTTGGCGCTGCGCAGGTCGTATCCGGTGCGGTCGCGGATGAGCTTGACGGCGGCGATCTGCTTGCCCTGGCGGACGAGGGCGGTGGCACGCTCGACCAGGTCGCGCGGCAGGGGCTGGAGCAGCGGCGCGGCGGGGCGCACGGGAGCGGGGCGGTCCGCCCTGCGGCGCCGCGCGGTGACCGTGTTGGCGACCACCAGGACGGCGACGAGGACCACGACGGCGTAGAGGATCAGGTCAGAGGTGCCGAGGGACATGCAGGGATTGTAGGGGTGCGCCGCTTTCGTGCGGGAAGGCGAGGTCCGCCCTGGTGAGGAGGCGCGCGTCACTCCGGGCGCAGGCCCGGGGCGGTCAGGCCCGCCACGAGGTCGGCCAGCAGCAGGTCCAGTTCGGTCTCCACGTCGGCGGGCTCGCCGGCGCCGTCGCGGCCCGACAGCTTCTTGACCAGGTGGCCCGACAGCGCCAGGCTGATCACGCCGTGGACCGCCGCGGTGCTCAGCAGCACCATGCGCCAGGGGTCGCCGGGGCGGATCGCGCCGATCCGCTGGCCGTGGGCCACCGCGCGCACGCTCTCCTCCATCATCCGGGCGGCGGCGGCGTGGAGTTCGTCGCCGCCGCCGTGGCCCTGGTACTCGCCGTGGGCCAGCCGGTAGTGCTCGGGCGCCTCCAGGCCGAGGCGGACGTAGCCGGAGAAGGCGCGCAGCAGCGCGCCGGGCACCTCCTCGGGGGCGGCGTCGGGCCCGGGCAGGTTGCCGACGATCTCGGCCCACATGCGGTCCATCATGCGCATGGCCACCGCCCGCAGCAGGTCCTCCTTGTCGCGGAAGTGCCGGTAGGGGGCGGTGCGCGAGACGCCGACGCGCTCGCCCACCCCGCGCATGGTGACGGCCTCGGGGCCGCCGGCGGCCAGCATGTCCCAGGCCGCGTCGATGAGGCGGCGCCGGGTGTCGGCGGCCGCCGACGCCTCGGGCGGCTCGGAGGACTCGGGCGGTCCGGCCGTGGGGGCGGACGCGCCCTCGGCGGCGGTCGTGGACGGGGCGGCGGAGTCGGCGGGCTCCGAAGGTGCCGCTTCCGCGGCGGCGCGCCTCTGAGCTGCGGACATGCGCCGAGCCTACGGGACCCGGTTGACAGCGTCAACCTCACTGCCTAGGTTGACGTTGTCAACACGATCCACCGGGGAGCCCCACGTTGGACATGACCCTCAACGGAGCGGCGGCTGAGGCCGGCCCCGATTCCGACACCACCGCCGCCGAACTCGTCCGCGACGAACTCGGCCTGACCGGAACCAAGCTCGCCTGCGGAGCGGGCGTCTGCGGCGCCTGCACGCTTTTGGTCGACGGCACTCCCACCGCCTCCTGCCTGCTGCCCGCCACGGCGCTGGCCGGGCGCACCGTCACCACCGTCGAGGGCCTGGCCGGTCCCGACGGCCCGCACCCGGTGCAGCGCGCCTTCGCCGCCCACGACGCCATGCAGTGCGGCTACTGCACCCCCGGCTTCGTCGTGGAGGCCGCGGCCTTCGTCGACCGCTACCGCGCCGAGCACGGCGACCTGCGCCCCGACCGCGACACCATCGCCGACGCGCTCGCCGGCCACCTGTGCCGCTGCGGCGCCTACGAGGGCATCTACGCCGCCGTCGCCGCCGCGTGCGCGGGCGAGCACGACACCGACTCCCCCCTGCCCCCGCCGCGCGCCGAGGCCGAGGACAAGGTCACCGGCCGCGCCCGCTACACCACCGACATCCGGCCCGAGGGCTGCTGGGAGGCGGTGATCGTGCGCTCGGCCCGCGCCCACGCGCGGATCGTCTCGGTCGAGGCCGGGGACGCCGTGCACGTCGACCTGCTCGGCGCCGACCGCACGGTGCGCTACGTGGGCCAGCCGGTGCTGGCCGTGGCCGCGCCCACCCGCGCCCTGGCCCGCGCGGCCGCCGCGCGGGTGGCCGTGGACTACCGCGACCTGCCCGCCTCGCTCGACCCGGCGGCCGCGCACGCTCCGGGCGCGCCCGTCGTCTACCCCACGCGCGAAGCCCAGAACGCGGCGCCCTCCAACAACGAGGGTCCGCCGCTGCCCGGGCGCTGGCGCGGCAACCTGCGAGGCCCTTCGGGCTTCGGCTGGCGCGGGGGCACCGCCGTGCGCCGTGTCAAGGACGCCGCCAACCGCGGCGACCGCCGCCTGGTCGCCGCGGTGTTCCGCACCGGGCCGCAGGTGCACACCGCGCTGGAGCCGCACTCCTGCGTGGCCCGCTGGGACGAGCACGGCGACCTGCACCTGCACACCTCCACCCAGGCGGTCGTGGCCGTGGCCGAGGCGGCCGCCAAGCGGTGGAACCTGCCCCGCGAGCGCGTGCACGTCACCGCCGAGCACGTCGGCGGCGGGTTCGGCGCCAAGGGCGGCCTGCGCGTCGAGGTGGTCGCCGCCGCCGAACTCGCCCGTGCGGCCGGCGCGCCGGTGCGGCTGGTGTTCGACCGGGCCGAGGAGCTGACCGACGCCGGGCACCGGCCCGGCGCCCGCCTCGAACTGGGCCTGCTCGCCGACGCCAAGGGCGACCTCGCGGCGCTGACCCTGGACGCCTACAACGACGGCGGCGTGTCCACCGGCGGGATGGTCGCGACGCTGGGCCTGCTGATGTACGGCAACGCGCCCCGGCGGCTGCGCGACTTCGACGTCCTCACCAACCGGCCCCCCGGAGCGCCGTTCCGCGGCCCCGGCGGCGCGCAGTTCCACTGGGCGCTGGAGCAGGGCGTGGACATGATGGCCGAGCGGCTGGGCGAGGACCCCATCGCGCTGCGCCGCCGCTGGGACGGCAACCCCAAGCGGCGGGCGCTCTACGACTGGGCGGCCGCCCTGCCCGTGTGGGCCGAGCGCTCGCGCGGGTCCGGCACCGGCCGGTTCCGGCGCGGCGTGGGGGTGGCCGCCGCCAACTGGCTCTACCTCACCGACCCCGCGACGGTGGTCGACCTGGTGGTGGAGGACGGCGCCGTGGTGGCCCGCAGTGCCGTGCAGGACATCGGCACCGGATCGCGGTCGGTGATCACCGACGTCGTGCGGACCGAACTGGGCCTGCCCGCCGACCGCGTGCGGGTGGGGGTGGGGCGCAGCGGCTGGTCCTACGCGCCCGGCTCCAACGGCAGCCGCACGACCGCCTCGATCGGCCCGGCCGCCCGCGACGCCGCCCGCGCGCTGCGCGAGGAGGTGCGGCGCCGGGCGCCGGGCGCGGTGTCGGGCTCGGGCGCGCTGGACCCCGAGGCGCTGAAGTCGCTGGAGGGCACCCGGGTCAGCGGGCGCCGGCGGCGCGACCGGGGCGGCTACCTCACGCCGGTGGCGCTGCCGGGCATGGGCGCGCCGGGCCGGGGGCTGACCGGCGCGGTGCACGTCATGGAGGTCGAGGTCGACACCCTGCTCGGGCGGGTGCGGCCGCTGCGCTGCTGGGCCGGGATCTCGGCGGGCCGGATGTACGCCGACCGCCTCGCCCGCAACCAGTGCGAGGGCGGTGTCATCCAGGGCATCGGCTACGCGCTCTACGAGCAGCGCCGCGACGACCCCGTCACGGGCGCGGTGCTGAGCACCACCCTGGAGGACTACCGGATACCCGGTATCGGCGACACCCCCGAGATCACCGTGCACTTCCACGAGGCGGGCTGGGAGCACGTGGTGGGCGGCGGCGTCGGGATCGGCGAGGTCTCCACCGTCGGGGTCGCGGCGGCGGTGGGCAACGCCGTCCACGACGCCACGGGCTGGCGCCCGCGCGAAGTCCCCATCCGCCCCGACCGGCTGCTCGAAGGGATCGGCTCAAGATGAACGCACCCCAGGACGTCGCCGCCGCCGCTGCGGCGCTGCGCGAGGCCGGCGCCGAGGCGCGCGCCGGCGGGACCGACCTCATGGCGCGCCGCCGCGAGCGCGGCTTCGCGGGGGCCGTCACCGACCTGTCGGGGCTGGCCGAGCTGCGCGGCGTGGAGTGGCGGGCCGACGGCTCCGCCCGGATCGGCGCGCTGACCACGGTCGCCGAGGTGGCCGGCGACCCCCGGCTGCGCGCCGCCTACCCGGCGCTGGCCCAGACGGCGGCGGCGCTGGCCACCCCGCAGATCCGCGCGGTGGGCACGGTGGGCGGCAACCTGCTCCAGCGCAACCGCTGCGTCTACTTCCGCAGTCCGCTGTTCAGCTGCCACCAGAACGGCGGCGACACCTGCCCGGCGCGCGCCGGCGACCACTCCGAGGGAACCGTCGTGGACCTGGGCTCGGCGTGCGTGGCGCCGCACCCGTCATCGCTGGCCATGGCGCTGCTGGCCTACGCCGCCGAGGTGGAGGTCGAGGGCGGGCCGCAGCGTCCGGTCGCCGATCTCTACGACGGCGCCGACGCCACCCGCGACCACGTGCTGGCTCCCGGGGAACTGCTGACGGCGGTGGGCCTGCCCGCGCCGGTGGAGGGCGAGGCGGCGGCCTACCGGCGCGCCACCTCGCGCTCGCGCGCGGAGTGGCCCCTGGTGGAGGCGGTCGCGCGCGTGGTGCGGCGCGACGGCGCGGTGGTCGACGCGGCCGTGGCGGTGGGCGCGGTGGCGCGCACGCCGCTGCGCCTGCCGGAGGTGGAGGAGGCGCTGATCGGCGCCACCGGCCCGGAGGCGGTCCCCGACGCGATCGCGGGGCTCGCCGAGCGCTGCGCGCCGCTGCCGGGCACCGGCTACAAGGTGGCCCTGCTGAGCGGCACCGTCCGCGACGTGCTGGAGCGCGCGCTGGCCGCCGACTAGGTGTTCGTCCGTCCGGTGCCGCCGCTCGCGGCTGCGGGCGGCGGCGGGCGGCGCGAAGGGCGGCGACGGCGGCCGGCGGCCTGGAAAGCGGTGAACGGATCGCGCGCCAGCGGCCGGTGTGGGAGGCGGAGGCCGCGGCGGCGGAACGGCTCGGGCGGGCTCGGCGTGGCGGCGGGCGGACGCGGCGCGGGTCACGGGCGGCGGGGCCTCGTGGTCGCCGGTTCCGCCATCTGCGCGCGAGCGACCGCCCCGATCTCAAAACGGGGCGCGTCAGGCATCGGCCCGCTGAAATCCCACATGGTAAGAGAAAATCGGCCGCTTTCACCGCGAGCCACGGCCGCGGCTCGCCGTTTCGACGCTCAGAGCGTCTTAGCCTCCCCCGGAAACGGGCGTTGAGGGCGACCGAGTGTGGCGCGCGGTTCGGGCGTCCCGCCATGCGGACACCGCGGGCCCGTGAGCCTTCACCGCCCCACTGTGGCCGTTTTTGAAAGCAGCGAAAGGGACATCACCCGCGCCACTCGACCGCTTCGGGGAGAGCCGGGGCCATGAGCCGCCGCCCGCGCGGGGTGGCGACCGCCCTGCCACCTCGGCCACACAACTCAGCGTCCCGCCATGAGACGGCCCGCCGCACCGAGACGGTTCTCGGCGGGCGGGCTTCGCGTTCAGTCGTCAGTCGTCGTCGCGGCCGGTGATGTAGCGGCGTGCGCGGAGGCGGGCCGCGTAGCGGTCGCGTCGGTTGCCGGCCTTGGCCCAGTCCTGGCGTTCCCGGATGTGGCTGCGGCGCTTGCACCCCGCGCAGCACGGCTTCTTGAAGGACAGCAGGTGCGCGGCCGGGTGCTCCCAGCGGCAGCGGGTGTCGGGGGTCAGCCACCGGGGGGTGGGGCCCGGCGGCAGGTCGCAGACGTGGCCGTCGCTGTGGTCGTGGACGGGCCGCGGACCGTGCTCGGCGTGGCGCACCCACAGCGGTTTCGTCTTGTCGGTACGGGACATCTCGTTCCTTCTGGAACCCGCCGCCCGTACTCCCGGACCATCCGGGCGGGCGGCTAGGTGTACTGACCACGGAGGTTGGTAACACCGGCCCCGGCAAAAACAACGAAGAGGGCCTCCGGTATCGGTGTGGATGTCTGACGTCCCACCGCCCGGAAGGCCCTCGATGCCCCACACTACCCACGCCAACGCCCGCCTGACCCCCGCCGGGCGTCTGGCCCTGGCCCGCTGCGTCGTCGAGGACGGCTGGCCGCTGCGCCGGGCCGCCGAACGCTTCCAGACCAGCGTGGCCACCGCCCAGCGCTGGGCGAGCCGCTACCGCACCCACGGCGCGGCCGCCATGGGCGACCGCTCCAGCCGCCCCCACCGCTCGCCCCGGCGCACCCCCGCCCGCCGCGAGCGCCGCGTCGTCAAACTCCGCCTCATCAAGCGCTGGGGGCCCGCCCGCATCGCCGGACACCTGCACATGGAGGCCTCCACCGTCCACCGCATCCTGACCCGCTACCGCATGCCCCGCCTGTCCTGCACCGACCGCGCCACCGGCCTTGCCGTGCGCCGCTACGAACGCGCCCGCCCCGGCGAACTCGTCCACGTCGACGTCAAGAAGCTCGGCAACATCCCCGACGGCGGCGGCCACCGCGCGGTGGGCCGCTACGCCGGAGTGCGCAACAAGCAGGCCACGACCGCCGCCCGCAAGCACGGCTCACCGGTGATCGGCCACGGCTACCTGCACACCGCCATCGACGACCGGACCCGCCTGGCCTACACCGAGATCCTCACCGACGAGAAGAAGGAGACCGCCACCGCGTTCTGGGCGCGGGCGGGCGCCTACTTCGCCTCGGTGGGCATCGCGGTGGAGCGGGTGCTGACCGACAACGGGTCCTGCTACAAGTCCCGGATGTGGCGGGAAGCCCTGGCCCGGGCCCAGATCACGCACAAGCGCACCCGGCCCTACCGGCCCCAGACCAACGGCAAGGTCGAGCGGTTCCACCGCACCCTGGCCGAGGAATGGGCCTATGCCCGCCCCTACCGTTCAGAGGCCGAACGCAGAGAAGCGTTCCCGGGCTGGCTCCACCACTACAATCACCACCGGTTCCACACCGCGATCGGCGGCCCACCCGCCACCCGCGTACCCAACCTCTCGGGTCAGTACAGCTAGGTCGCCCGTTTCGCCACCGCACACCTCCCTCGTCGACATCGGACCGCTGCGCGATCCACCGGAGTGGAAAGCCTCCCAGGATACGGAGAACGCCCGTCGGCACACAACCCCCGTGGCAAACGGCCGCCGTCCGACCGCCCCGGCCCCCTCAGCACTCGCCCCCCGGCTCCAGCGAGCCGCGCAGCCAGCGCTCGACCTCCATCACGTGCACGGTGGCCGCCGCGCGGGCGGCGTCGGGGTCGCGGGCGCACAGCGCCTGGTAGATGCGCTCGTGGTCCTCCCGCAGCCGCGCGGTGAGTCCGGCCTCGCGGTGGCCGCGCCAGACCCGCGCGTTGAAGGTGCGCGAGGACAGGCCGTCGTTGATGGCGACCAGCGTGGCGTTGCCGGTGATCTCCACGATGGCCTGGTGGAAGGAGATGTCGGCCGCCACGGTCTCGCCCTCGCTGCCGCCGGTCTCGATGCGGTCCAGGATGGCGCCCAGGCGCCGCAGGGCGGCGTCGTCGGCCCGTGCCGCCGCCATGGCGGTGGCCGCCGGCTCCAGCATGCGCCGCACCTGGAGCACTTCGATCAGGGTCTCGTCCTGGGAGACCTCGGCCAGCACGGAGAACGTCTCCAGCAGGTCGCCGGGACGCAGGGCGGTCACGTAGACGCCCGAACCGTGGCGCACCTCCAGCACGCCCAGGGTGGTCAGCGCCCGGATGGCCTCGCGCATGGAACTGCGCGAGACCCCGAGGCCGGCGGCGAGGTCGCGCTCGGTGGGCAGCCGGTCGCCGGGCCGCAGCTCACCCGCGGCGATCATCCGCTTGACGTGCTCGATCGCCCGCTGGGTCACCGGCATGCGCTCGGCCGCCGGCGCGGTGGCGCCGGCGGTGCCGACCGTGCCGGGGGTGTGGACGGTCTCGCGGGTGGTCACGTGGGCCTGCCTTCCTCCGGTGGCGGCGGCACCCCGCGCGCCGCCCGGGCGCCCCGCGCGGCGGGGCGCCGGCCGGGCTCCCATCTTGACACCGAGCCGCCTCCAGCGTAGAAGTGATCGGACCAATAGGGAATCCAGCGGTGCCGATCGACCGGACCATCCGCACCGGAACCCCGATTCGGTGACCAGTGACACACCGGTCGTCGGACCACTGCCCGGGAGGCCGCCGAACGTTCGTCCCGTCCGCGCGGCGGCCCGACTCGCCCGGCCGGGTCCCGGGCGCGGGCGCCCGCGCGGCCTGGAGTCGAGTGGTCGGCGGCCCCGGGCCGGGGCGGGCGGCGCGACCGGCGCCGGAAGCGAGGGAGCGCATGCGCATCGCGTTATTCATCACCTGTGTGAACGACACCCTCTACCCCCGGACGGGGCAGGCGGTGGTGCGGCTGCTGCGCCGCCTGGGCCACGAGGTGGTGTTCCCGGAGTCCCAGACCTGCTGCGGGCAGATGCACTACAACACCGGCTACCGGCGCGAGGCGCAGCGGCTGGCGGTGCGGTTCGTCGAGACGTTCGCCGACGCCGACGCCGTGCTCGCGCCCTCGGGCTCCTGCGCGGCGATGGTCCGCGACAACTACCCGCGCCTGGGCGAGCCCGGCAGCCGCCTGGACCGCGCCGTCGCCGACCTCGCGCCGCGCGTCTACGACCTGTCCGAACTGCTCGTGGACGTGCTGGGGGTGACCGACGTGGGCGCCTACTTCCCGCACACCGTCACCTACCACCCCACCTGCCACGGCCTGCGGCTGCTCAAGCTGGGCGACCGCCCCTACCGGCTGCTGCGCGAGGTGCGCGGCATCGACCTGCGGGAGCTGCCCGGCGCGGCCGAGTGCTGCGGGTTCGGCGGCACCTTCGCCGTGAAGAACCCCGACGTGTCGGCCGCGATGGGCTCGGACAAGGCCCGCAACGTCGCCGCCACCGGCGCCGAGGTGCTGTGCGCGGTGGACAACTCCTGCCTCATGCACATCGGCGGCACCCTGGAGCGCGGGCGCACCGGGGTCAAGGCCGTCCACCTCGCCGAGATCCTCGCCTCGACCGAACAGGAGCCGGCCCGGCTATGAGCACCGTCAGCCCCAGGAGCCCGCACAGCGCCGTGCCCGCCGAGGCGGTGCCCGCCCACCGCTCCGCGACGTTCGTGGGCATGCCCGCCTTCCCCGAGGCCGCCCGCACCGCCACCCGCGACGCGCAACTGCGGCACAACCTGCGCAAGGCCACGCACACCATCCGCGACAAGCGCGACGCCGTCGTCGCCGAACTCGACGACTGGTCGCGGCTGCGGGCGGCGGGCAAGGCGATCAAGGACCGCACCCTGCGCCACCTCGACCACTACCTGGAGCGCCTGGAGGAGTCGGTGACCGCCGCCGGGGGCACCGTGCACTGGGCCGCCGACGCCGCCGAGGCCAACGCCATCGTCACCGGGCTGGTGCGCGCCACCGGCGAGCGCGACGTGGTCAAGGTGAAGTCGATGGCCACCCAGGAGATCGAACTCAACGAGGCGCTGGCCGAGGCCGGGATCACCGCCTACGAGACCGACCTGGCCGAGCTGATCGTGCAGCTCAGCGAGGACCTGCCGTCCCACATCCTGGTGCCGGCGATCCACCGCAACCGCGCCGAGATCCGCGAGATCTTCCGCGACCGGATGGCGGCGTGGGGCGTTCCGGCCCCCGACGACCTCGGCGACGACCCCCGCGCCCTGGCCGAGGCCGCCCGCGTGCACCTGCGCGAGCGGTTCCTGCGCACCAGGGTGGCGGTCTCGGGCGCCAACTTCGCCGTGGCCGACACCGGCACGCTGGTGGTGCTGGAGTCGGAGGGCAACGGCCGGATGTGCCTGACCCTGCCGCGGACGCTGATCTCGGTGGTCGGCATCGAGAAGGTCGTGCCGACGTGGTCGGACCTGGAGGTGTTCCTCCAGCTCCTGCCGCGCTCCTCCACGGGCGAGCGGATGAACCCCTACACCTCCACCTGGACCGGGGTGACCCCGGGCGACGGCCCGCAGGAGTTCCACCTGGTGCTGCTGGACAACGGGCGCACCGACGTGCTGGCCGACACCGTGGGGCGCCAGGCGCTGCGCTGCATCCGCTGCTCGGCCTGCCTGAACATCTGCCCCGTCTACGAGCGCGCCGGCGGGCACGCCTACGGCTCGGTCTACCCCGGCCCCATCGGCGCGATCCTCACCCCGCAGCTGCGCGGGACCGGTTCGGCGGCCGACGCGGCGCTGCCCTACGCGTCGTCGCTGTGCGGCGCCTGCTACGAGGTGTGCCCGGTGGCCATCGACATCCCCGAGGTGCTGGTGCACCTGCGCGAGGAGGTCGCCGCGCGGCCCGGTCACCTCGGCGAGAAGGCGGCGATGGGCGCGGCCGGCTGGGTCTTCGAGGGCGAGCGGCGGCTGGGCGCCGCGCAGCGGGCCGTCTCGGCCGCCCGCTCCCTGGTGCCGCGCCGCCTGCCGGGGCCGGGCGCGGCCTGGACCGACACCCGCGACATCCCCCCGATCCCCGAGGAGTCGTTCCGCTCCTGGTGGCGCCGCGAAGGCCGGCACGGGCGGGCGGAGACCGACGCCCCGGCGCCCGGCCAGGTGCGCCGGGAGCGACCGGAGCAGTCGGAGCAGGCCGAGCGTTCGGAGCGACCGGAGCAGTCGGAGCGGGGAGAGGACGGCCGGCGATGAGCACGTCGCCCACGCGCGGAACGCGGCCCGGCGGCGGGTCGCGCGAGCGGATCCTGGCGCGGGTGCGGGCGGCGCTGGCCGACGTCCCCGCGCACGAGGCGCCCGAAGACGTCGCGGTGCCGCGCGCCTACACTCCCGCCCACGGGCAGGGCGCCACCGTGGAGCTGCTGGTCGACCGGCTGGTGGACTACCGGGCGCAGGTGCACCGGGCGGCTCCGGGCGAACTGGCCGAGCGGATCGGTCTGGCGCTGGCCCACCGGCGCGCCCAGCGGGTGGTGGTGCCGGCCGACGCGCCCGAGGAGTGGTTCGCCCGCACGGCGACCACGATCGTGCGCGACGGCGGCGGCCTGGACGTGGCGGAGCTGGACGGGATGGACGGCGTGGTGACCGGCTGCGCCGTGGCGATCGCCGAGACCGGCACGATCGTCCTGGACACGGGGGCGGCGCAGGGCAGACGGGCGCTCACCCTGATTCCGGACTACCACCTGTGCGTGGTGCGGGCCGACCAGATCGTCGACGGCGTGCCGCAGGCCCTCCCCCGGCTCGACCCCGCGCGCCCGCTGACCTGGATCAGCGGCCCCTCGGCCACCAGCGACATCGAACTGAACCGGGTCGAGGGCGTGCACGGACCGCGCACCCTGGAGGTCGTGATCGTGGAGTAGCCGCCCGCCGGCTCCGGCCACCCGCCGGGCAGCAACGAAGACCGCCAAGACCGCGCGGCACCGGCGGTGGTGGAGCCCGGCCACCGCCGTCGCCGGCGCCCCCGAGGCCACCCCGCCCCCCACCCGGGAACCGGCCGTCGCGGCCTCAGCCGTTGGCTCTCCTGCCCCGCACGGGCTGTCCTGCGGCCGCGGGACCAGGCCCGCACCAAAGGGGACCGGCCCCCACCCGCTCACCTGGCCGGGTGGCGGCCGGTCCCCTTCGCCGAGACGGGGAGCGGCGTCTTGGCCTAGCCCTCCTCCGCCCGCTGGGTGCAGGTCTCCTCGGAGCGGCCGATCTCCTCCACGCTGAGGACGGCCAAGACCACGAAGCAGTACTCCTGGCCGGCGTTGAGCCCGTTGACGGTGGCCGTCGTCTCGCCGGGTTCGACGTCGGCGAGGTTGACCGGCGTGGTGCCGATGGGACCGCCGACCACGTGGTGGGAGGCGGTTCCGCCGGTGTTGTCGGTCCATTCCAGGACGACCGTGGTACCGCTGTCGTCCATGGTGACGTCGGTGGGCGCCAACTCCTCGACGTCGGCCGCCGAGGGGGGCGGACCGCTCTCGCCGCCGGCCGGAGGGGACTGCCCGGCCTCGTCGTCGCCTCCGGCCCCCACCACGGCGACCGCGCCGACCGCGACGGCGACGACCGTGACGGCCGCCGCGCCCACGGCGATGTAGAGCGGGCCGCGCGAGGACCCCGACCGCTTCGAGGGGGGCGGCGGGAGGGGCGGGAGCGGCGGCGCGTAGGGGTCGGCGTTCCGGCCCGGCGTCCCGGCGCCCGAGGACGGGTAGGGGCCGCTGCCGCCGCCGGCCGCCGAGGCGGCCGCGCCGGCGGCGTACGGCCCCGTGCCGGCGGCGCCGGGGCGCTGCGGACCGGTCCAGGCGCCTTCAGAGTGCTGCTCCCCCATCGGCCACTGCGGACCGGTGCCGCCGACGGGCGCGGCGGGGTCGGTGGGCGCGGGCGCGGCGGGGGTCTCCCCGAGACGCGGGGCGGGCGGCGCGGCGGCGGCGACGGCGTGCCCGCCGGAGGCGGCGGCCCACGCGGCCGCCTCCTCGGCGCCGTGGACGGCTCCGGGGCCCTCCACCGGCGCGTCAGCACCGTCCGCGCCGGGCCGGGGAGGCTCGGCGGGCAGCACGTAGCCACCGGAGGCAGCGGCCGAGGTCTCCTCGGCCGCGCCGTAATCCGCCTCGCGACCGACGTGTGCGCCGTCGTCGGCGCCCTCGGCGGGCCACATCGCGGTCTGCTCGACGGTGGAGTCGGCGTAACCGGTTTCGGACGCGGCGGCCGGGTCCCGGTCCGCGTCCACCTCCGGCTCCACCCCAACCCCCGGGTCGGGATCGGGCACGGGGGCGGCGTACTCGGACGCGGCCGCCCAGGCGCCCTCGCCCTCGACACCACCGGCGACCGGACCCGGCGGCTCCGCGTCGGCCTGAGCGCCATACTCCCCCGACACCGACTGCCACGCGGGTTCGTCGTCCGCGGCGCTGTGCTCACTCGCGGGCGAGGTGTAGCCGGCCGAGGGATCCGCCCAGGTCTCCTCCACGCCAGTGCCGGGCGCCTCCTGGCCGGAGGCGTCGGCGGGATCGGTTTCGGTCTCGGCGGCCGGGTTCCGGTCGTCCCCCACCTCCGAACCACGAGCCGGGGCGGGCTCACCCACGGGCGCGGCGTACTCGCCGGTCGCCGCCGTCCGCACGGGCTCGTCGTCCTCGGCGCCGGCGGCGGGCGAAACGGCGCGGCCTTGCCCGGGCGGGGTGTCGTACCCCCCGGACGCCGACTGCCCGCCGGGCTCGCCGTCCGGGGCGACGCCCTCACCCGCGGGCCAGGCGTAATCCCCCGGGGGATCCGCCCACGTCTCCTCCACCCCGGCGCCGGGAGCCCCCTCGCCCGGCGGAGCGCCGCCGACCGGCGGCTCCCGGTCCTCAGCCGTCGCCGAGGCGGGTTGGTCCGCCTGCCCGAAACCCTCAGCGGTGCCGGCCGCCTGACCGGCGTCCTCGCTGTCCGGGAAAGCGCCGACCGCGGACGCGCCCTCCCCGGTCGGCGGGTCCTCGGCGACTGCGGGCCCGTCCCCTGCCACCGGCGCGGCGCCTGAGCCGTAAACGCCGTTCCCGAGCGCCGTGTCCGCGCCCTCGTCAGGGGCCGCCCAGGCGGCCTCCACCGCGGTCTCCGGCTCGGCCGCCTCGGCCTCCTGCACCGCCCACGCCGACTGCCACGACGTCGCCTCCGCCACCAGGTCGTCCCCCGGCAGCACCTCGCCGATCGGCGGGACGCCGTCCCCGGTCGCAAGCGGCCACTCCCCCACGGCCGCCGCTCCCGCGGACGCGCTGTCGGCCTCCTGCGCCGGCGCCCCGTGCGTCTGGTACGCCTCCTGCGGCCGGCCGGCCGCGCCGGGCCCCTCGGCGGGCCGGGGGCCGCCGTCAAAGGCGGCGGCCGGCTCGGGCTCCGCCTCGGCCGCGTCCGCCGCCCGCGCGTGCGGCCCCGGATCGGTCGGCGCCCCGCCCGCGCTCTCCTGCGGGGCCGGGTCGACGCGGGTCACGTGGCCGCCGGTGGCGGCCACGTCCGCGCCCACCCCCGCCGCGCCGCCGTGCGCGTCCGGCGCCTGGGGGACCGGGCCGTAGGCCGCCTCATCAGGGCCCTGGCCCTCGGGAACCGCGGCGGTTACCGGGGCATCCGGCGCGGCGGGCGCGGGCGCCTCCGGCGCCGTCGGCGCGGTTTCCTGCCCCGCCGGTGCGGCAGCCTCGGGAGCGGCGGCCGCTCCCGCCGCCACCGCCGCGCCGGGGTCCTCGGCCCGCTCCTCCGGCCGCCGGCGCACCGGCGCCGGCGCGGTCACGCGGATCTCCAGGCGCAGCGCGGCGCGGAACTCGGCCGCCGAGGCGAACCGGTCCGCCGGGTCCTTGGCCAGCGCCCGCTCGAACACCGGCCACAGCGCCCGGGGCACGTCGGCGCGCGGCGGCTCCGGCGGCGGATCGACCAGCGCGCGGTCGCGGTAGGCGAACGGGTCGATGGGCGCGTGCGCGCCGTCGGCGAACGGCGGGTACTCCGCCAGCAGCGTCCACAGGCACGAGGCCAGCCGGTAGAGGTCGGAGGCCGGCCCCACCCCCTCCCCGCGCAGCACCTCCGGCGGCGCGTGCACGATCGCGTCGGGGTCGGGCTCGGGCACCGGCGGCGCCGTGTCCATCGGCAGCACGTCGCCCGCGTCGGTCAGCACGGCGGCGTCGCCGAACTTCAGCATGTTGGACGGCTCGATGCCGTGGTAGAGCAGCCCTTTGGCGTGCACGGCCTCCAGCGCGGCGGCCACGGCGCTGCCCACGCGCACCACCTCCTCCACCGGCAGCGGGTGGCGCCGGCGCAGGTTGATGGCGTAGTCGCCGTCCGTGCAGTACTCCATGGCCACGAAGATGCGGCCCGAGAAGGTGCGGCCCCGCCCCAGCACCCGCACCACACCGGGCAGGCGGGCCAGTTCGCGCAGCCGCTCGATCTCGGCGGCGCCGGACTCGTCGCGCATCACCTTCAGCGCGGCCGGCTCGCGGGTGCCGTCGCGCAGCGCGCGGTACAGGGTCGAGGCCGCGCCGCGATGCAGCACCTCCAGGGAGTGGAACCCGGGGGCCAGTCTGCTTTCGTGCTCCGCGCCGCTCATCGGCGTCCTCTCGTCCGTGGGTGGGCTGCGGCGGGCCGCGTGCGCGCGTTCACGGCGTCCGCCAGAACAGGGGTCGGGGGTCGAACCACCAGGTGAGCCGCTTGCGGCGGTCCCGGCCGGCGCGCAGCAGCCGCAGGGTGCGGCGGACGCCGTCGGCCACGCGCGCCGCCGCGGCCGCGTCGACGTCGGGCCCCGAGGCGAACCCGACGCTGTTGACGGCGTGGCCCAGCCGGTCCAGGTCGGCCTGGGCTCCCGCGCGGGCGCCCTCGGGCAGCAGGTCGCGTGCGGCGGCGAGGGTGTCGCCGACCGTGCTGCCGGGCGGCAGGTCCGCGCCGCTCTGCCGCAGGCCGTCGCGCAGCTCCCGCCAGGCGCCCAGCACCCGGCGCTCGGGGGTGCCCGCGCGCAGCCGCCGGGCGCCGCGGGCCAGGCGCGCCGCCGGGACGGCGAGCAGCAGCGCGAGCAGGCCGCCGCCGCTCCACAGCAGCGCCGCCCAGGCTCCGCCGCCGCCGCGCTCGCGCGGGGGCGCCGACACGTCGTGGGCGTCGGAGTCGGGGTCCTCGTCCTGGTTCTGCTCGGCGTCCTCGGGTTCGGGGGCGCTCTGCGGGGCGCTGCCCGCGTCGTCGCCGTCCTCGCCGCCGGGCGTGACCGAGAACGGCACCCACCCGACGCCCTCGAAGTAGACCTCTCCCCAGGCCACGGCGTCGCCGGTCTGGACGGAGAAGCGGCCCTCGCCTTCGTCGGTGCCGGGGCCGAACCCGACGGCGACCCGGCTGGGCAGCCCCGCCGCGCGCGCCAGCATGGCGAACGCGCTGGCGAACTGCTCGGATGTGCCGCCGCCGCCCTCCTCCCCGGGCGGGGCGAGGATCGCGGCGACGTTGGCGTAGCCGTGGCCGCCGGGGGTCTCGGGGTCGAAAGAGTGGGAGTCGCGCAGATACTCGGCGATGGCCGCGGCCCGCTGGTAGGGCGCCCCTTCGGCGGCGACCGCGGCCACGATCTGGTTGAGGACGGGCGGCGCGCCCTCGGGCAGCTCGCGGTAGCGGTCGAACACCTCCTCGGCGGGGGTGCTCGCCCCGGCCAGCTCCTCGGCCCGCCAGTCGGGCACCTGGCCGGTCACGCTGTACTCGCTGCCCGCGAGGCCGCCCTCGCGCCGCACCACCGTGCCGGTCACCGGGTCGTAGCCCAGGTCGGACAGCTCCACCCGCTGGGGCGCGCCGACCACGGGCGCCCAGTTGCCGGGCAGGTCGTCGCCGACGGCGATGCGGGCGGTGGTCTCGGTGGGGTGCGGCGGGGGCGGCACCGGCGCGGGCAGCGTCTGCCCGGCGGCGCGGTAGCCGCCCTCGGGCAGCCAGGTGGTGCCGGTGAACTCGGCGAGCACGACCCAGCGCAGGTCCACGGGCCGCTCGGCGGTCACCGTCAGCAGCGGTTCGTCGGGGTCGGCGGCCCACCCGGACAGGTAGCTGAGCGGGTTGAGCGCGGCCTGCGGCGCCATGGGCGGGGTGACGGCGGTGCGCGGGTCGCCGGGCGTGGCGTCCCAGCCCGCGAGCAGCGCGGGGCCGCCGAAGACGGTGAGCGCGGCGACGACGACGGTGATCACCGCCGTGGTGACCGCGCGCCGCAGGCCGGAGGCGCGGGTGCGGGCGTCGGCGGCCTCCACCTCGACGGTCAGCGCGGGCCCGTCGGCGCCGCCGGGGCCGGGGGCGGGCTGGGGCACGGCCATCAGGGCCGCCGCGGCCACGGCGAGCATGCCGATGGCCCCGAACCCGGGCGGCGCCGCGGGCCCGTTGAGCACCACCGCGCCGACGAGCAGCAGCAGGCCCGGCAGCAGCGCCAGCGAGGCGCGGCGCGCGCGCCAGGCCAGCGCCGAGGCGGTGCCGGTGAGCCAGGTGGCCAGCAGCGGGAGGGTGAGGGTGTCGACGCTCAGCGGCGTGGGCGCGGTGCTGGTGAGGATGCGCGCGCCCGAGTGCAGCAGCGCCTCGCCGGCGCCGCCGAGAACTCCGGAACCCTCGCCGGGCAGCCACGCCGCCACCGCCACCACGGCGGCCAGGGGCACGGGCAGGCCGGCCAGGACGGTGCGGAACGCGGTGGTGCGCCGCCGCAGCAGCAGGGTGGCCGCCACGGCGGCCACGGCGCAGGCGGGCAGGAGCGTGTAGAGGACTCCGGGCCGGGCGTAGCCGGGCGCCAGCGCCACGCCGCCCGCGGCGGCGGCCAGGACGAGTCCGGCGGCGGCCACCAGTGCGCGCGGCCGGGGGCCGGGGCGGCGCGGGGGCGCCGGGGGCCGGCCGGGCGGCTCGGGCGCGGCGGAGCCCGGCCCGGCGGGGGCGGTCATCGCGGCCATGCCGCCTCCTTCCTGCGGTCGGCTCCGGTCGTGGTGGTCGTGCGGGCACCGGCGCGGCGGCTCCGCCGGCCGGGCGGATCGCCCCTCGTCGAGGCGGAGGTCGGCGCGGCGGCTGCCGGGCGGGGCGGCCCCAGCGGCGGGCCGCCCGGTGGAGTACCCCCTACGACGGCCCCCGCGCGCGGCCCGGTTCCCGCCGAAGAAATGCCGGAATCGGCCAGCCGACCGGTCGCGGCCCCGCCGCCCGCGCTCTGGGGGCCGTCGGCGGTTCCTCGGCCCGCGTTGGGCGAACAGGCGGTCGCACCGGCGGCGGACGCGTCCCCGCCCGCCGAGCGGTGCTTCGGGGCACGGCGCGCCCGGGGCGGGGCGGAGTCGGCGGCAGGCGGAAGGGGCGGCGGTGTCACCGCGACCATGGTGCCTCGTTCCAGCGGTCGGCGAAGCCAGCGGCGTCGCCGGCGGCGAGCAGGGTGACCCCGGCGGGCGCGGCCGGGCGCTCCTCGGCGCCGACCAGGACCGCCAGCAGGCCCGCGTAGCGGTCGCGCAACTGGGCGAACAGCCGCAGGTCGGCGTCGGTGAGCGCGCCGCTGACCAGCACGGCGGTGTCGCCGGCGGGCCGGGCGCGCGCCATGCGCAGCGCGGCGGGCAGGTCGGCCTCGGGCGTGGGCCGCGCCTCGGCCAGCAGGTCCAGCAGCGTGGGGAGTCCGGCCGTGCTCTCCCGGCCCCGGCCGCTGACCAGCCGCAGCTCGCAGTGCAGCGAGGACCGCACGCCGGTGGCCAGGATGGAGGCGGCGGCGCCGGCGGCCTCGTCCAGCCGGGTGTCGCCGCCGGGCGTGGGCCGGTCGTCCAGCAGCACGCACACCCGCGTCTGGGAGGTGTCGATGTACTCGCGCACCACGAGCTTGTCCAGCCGCGCCGAGCTGCGCCAGTGCACGTGCCGCAGGTCGTCGCCGGGCACGTAGTCGCGCAGCGTGTGGAAGGTGAGGGTGCCGGCGCGGGCGTTGTCGACGACCCCGTCGGGGTCGGCCACCCGGCCCACGGGGATGGCGCGCAGGTGCTCCCAGCGGGGGTGCACCCAGATGCGGTCGGCCGGCCCGTAGCCCCGCCGCAGTTCGGCCAGGCCCAGGGGGTCCGAGCGGCCCGCCCGCAGCGGACCCAGCTCGATCACCCCGCGGCGCGCGGCCGCGACCCGGTAGCCGGACTCCCCGGTGGCGCGGGCGGCCAGCGGCGGCAGCGGCACGTGGCGCTCGCCGTCGGCACCGGCCACGCGCTCGCTGACCTGGAGGGCGCGCCGTCCGGTGTTGCGCGCGCGGATGCGCACCCGCACGGTGGAGCCCGGCGTGGTGCGGACGGCCGGGATGGCGCGTTCGGCGACCACCTCGGCGGGGCGGCCCACCACGGCGACGGCGGCGGCGACCGCCAGCAGCGCGACGGCGCCCAGCACCGCCACCTCCTTGTACTGCGACACCACCCCCGCAGTGAGCAGCAGCGCGCCGGCGGCGGCGACCAGCCATCCCCGTGTCGTCGGCATCAGCGGCCCGCCGCCGCCCCCGTGTACCCCGGCTGGGGTGCCGGGACCTGCTCCAGGATCTCCTCCAGCACGGCCGCGCCGCTGCGCCCGCCCACCGCCGCCTCGGGCGAGAGCACCAGGCGGTGCGCCCACACCGGCGGCGCCAGCCGCTTGACGTCCTCGGGGCTGACGAAGGGCCGCCCCGAGGTGAGGGCGAGCATCCGCATCACGTGCGCCATGGCCACCGTGGAGCGGGTGGACAGGCCCACGCTGAGCGCGGGGTGGTTGCGGGTGGCGTGGGCGATCCGCAGCACGTACTCGTAGACGGAGTCGTGGACGTGGACGCGCCGCGCGGCCTCGGCCATGCGGTCCATCTGCTCGGCCCCGGTGCGCGGGGTGAGGTCCTCGGGCGAGGTGAGGCGGTCGCCGCGGATGATGGCGAGTTCGGCGGCGTGGTCGGCGTAGCCCAGGGACAGCCGGACGAGGAACCGGTCGAGCTGGGCCTCGGGGAGCCGGTAGGTGCCGTCCATCTCGACGGGGTTCTGCGTGGCCACCACCAGGAACGGCGAGGGCACCATGTAGCGGGAGCCGTCGACGGTGACCATGCCCTCCTCCATGACCTCCAGCAGGGCCGACTGGGTCTTGGGCGAGGCGCGGTTGATCTCGTCGGCGACGACGACGTTGGCGAAGACGGGTCCGGGGTGGAACTCGAACTCCCGGGTGCCCTGGTTGAACACCGTGACCCCGGTGACGTCGGAGGGCAGCAGGTCGGGCGTGAACTGCACGCGGCGCCAGTGCCCGTTGACGCAGGCGGCGATGGCGCGGGCCAGGGTGGTCTTGCCGGTCCCGGGGACGTCCTCCAGCAGGATGTGGCCGCGGGCCAGCATCGCGACCAGGGCCAGGCGCACGACCTCGGTCTTGCCGAAGAGGGCCGATTCGACGGAGGCGGCGATCCCGTCGAACTCGTCCGCGAAAAGTGCCGCCTCGTCCGCTGTCACCGCTCCGGCGGCGCCGTGGGGTGCGCCGGACGGATGGGGAGGTACATGGGTGCTCACTGGGAATCTTTCCGCATGAGTTGATCAAGAAGGGACAGCGCAGCCATTGTGCCGCAAAGTTCCCGAAGTCCGCGTCGGTACCCTGCGGATTCTTCCGGTTCGACCAAATAGTCGCTTTCGGCCCGCCGATCGGGTGACGGCGCGGCCACCGGGAGCGGCCGTCGAGCGGGGAACCGCGGGGTCGCCGCCGCGTCGCGCGGGTGCGGGGCGGGACAGCGTGCGGCGGGGTGCGGCCGGGGGCTGCGGGGCGGCGGAGAGCGCCGGGGGCGGGGGCGCTTCGCGGCCGCGGGGGGTGCCGGGGACCGGGCGCCGGATCGGCGTGCGCCCGTCGCCGGCGCCGATGTGGTCGGCGCCTGTGTGGTCGGCGCGGACGCCGGGCGGGGCCGTCCGGTCGGCCGCCCGGCGCGCGGTGGTCGCGGGTTGCTGTGGTGGGTGGTGGTCGCGGGCGATGGGTGCGGGTGGTCGGTGCCGCGTGCGGCGGCGGGCGGGATGTGTCAGGCCAGCCGGGCGGGGAACCCGCCGGTGGCGACCGGCCCCCAGCGCTCCGGCGTGAGGCGCAGCAGGGCCTTGCCCTGGCGGCGCATGGCGGCGCGGTACTCCTCCCAGTCGGGGTGCTCACCGGAGATGTTGCGGAAGTACTCCACCAGCGGCTCGACGGCGTCCTCGCCCTCGATCACCTCGGCGGTGCCGTCCACCTGCACCCAGGGCCCGTTCCACTCGTCGGAGAGCACGACCGCGCTCACGCGGGGGTCGCGGGCGGCGTTGCGGGCCTTGGCGCGCTCGGGGTAGGTCGAGACCACGATCCGGCCCGAGTCGTCCACCCCGCAGGTCACGGGCGACATCTGCGGTTCACCGCCGGCGCGCCGGGTGAGGAGGACGGCGCGGTGGCGCGGCCGGACGAACTCCAGCAGCTCCTCGCGCGACACCCTGGTGGTGGTTGCGATGGACGGACTCATCTGCGGTCTCCCCCTGTGCTGGCTGCGGGACTGCCGCGGCGCCGCCGCCCCCACGCGGCGCGGGCGGGCCGCCACGCACGGCACCCTATACCGGTGCCCGGGACCCGCCGCGCAGCACGCGCGCGGCGCGGGCCGGGCGGCTCAGGCGCCGCAGTTCTTGCCGATCACGGTGACCGAGCGGTCGCCGACGGCGCCGGTGAAGTCGACGCAGATGCCCTTGGCCGATACGTAGACCGGCCCGGCGTAGGAGGAGAAGGTGCCCGAGTCCCACTCGCCCGCGCCCTCCTGGGTGCGGCGCAGCCCGACGTCCATGTAGGTGGCCCCCGAGACGGATCCCATCGTGACGGCGCAGTTGATACCGGTGGCGGAGTCGTAGTAGAGGTACACGGTGCCCTTGCCGCCGGGCACCGCCACCTGGTTGACCGGCTGGGTGTAGGCGCTGCCGTCGGCTCCTCCGCCGCTGCGGCACACCTGGGCGGGGTCGGCGCCCTGAGCCGCCGTCGCCGACGTCATGAACAGCGAGGCGGTGATGGCCGCCACGGCGCCCGCCGCCGTGATCCAGGTCCTGGTGCGGTGCTTCCTGGGCGACACCGTCGCTCCCTTCTGCCGTCCTCAGCAGGGCCGCCCGCGGGCGGCCCGCCGGCGTGGTCAGTTGAACTCGCGTACGCAGCTGGCCTGGCTGGTGGTGCCGCTCTCGGCCGCGGTGCCGTCGGCGCCCAGCGCCGTCACCGTGAACGAGTAGCAGCGCCCGGCCCCCCGCGGCTGGTAGGTGTGGGAGGTGCCCGTCGCGGTGGCCTCCTGCAGCGCCGCCGCACCGTCGCCGCCGGGGGTGACGCGGTACTCCGCCGCGCCCTCCACCGCGTCCCACGACACGGTGACCGTGTCGCCCGACGCCTGCCAGGTGACGCTCGCGGGCGCGCCCAACTCCTCCTCGGGCATGGTGATCTCCTGGCTGGAGGAGGGCTCACCGCTGACCCCGCCCTCGCCGCGCGCCACGACCGTGAAGGTGTAGGAGCCGCCGGGCTCCAGTCCGGTGATCTCGGCGGACGCGCTGCCGGTGGTGCGCGGCGCGGGCACCGCCGACCCCGACGACGACGAGGCCGTCACCTGGTAGTCCACGGCCCCCTCGACCGCGTCCCACGACACGGTTGCGGTGTCGCCGCCGGTGGCCTCGGCCGTGACGTTGGCCGGGGCGCCCGGCGCCTCGGGGCCGGGGGTGACCTCCTGGGTCTGGGCGGCCGGGCCGGTGCCGTACCGGTTGGCCGCGCGCACCCGGAACCGGTAGGCGGTGCCGTTCCGGAGGTCGGTGATCTCGGCGCTCAGCTCCGAGCCGTCGACCGTGCGGCTGCCGCCCTCCCAGGTGATCTCGTAGGTCTCCACGGGTGCGTCCGGGGAGTACGCCGCAGGCCAGGACAGGGTCACGCTGCCGTCGCCGGCGGTGGCCGAGACCGGGGTGGGCGCGCCGGGGGCGTCGGTGCTCTCGGGCTCCTCGGTCTCGCCGTCGCCCTCACCGCCGCCGCCCTCGCCGTCACCGTCGTTGTCGGCGGGCGGCGGGTTGGAGGGCTCCTGCGGCTCCTCGTCCTGCGGACCGGGCCGCGGCGTCTGGCTCTCGCCGGTGCCCGGCGCGGGCGGCGCCTGGGTGCTGGGCGCCCCGCCCGGAGGCTGGGTCTGCGGCGGTGCGCTGGGCTCGGGGGTGCCGCTGGCGGGCGCTCCGGCGCCGGGGCCCTCGCCGTCGCCGGGCGGGGGGTCGGTCTTGTCGACCAGGTTGGCCTGGCCGGAGGGATCGACCACCGCGGCCACGCCGGTGTCGGGCGAGTTGATGAACAGGTGCCCCTCGCGGGCCTCCAGCTCGATCGGGCCCTTGGCGCCGGGGAGGCTGATGGGGTTCAGTTCGGTGCCGTCGGGCTGGAAGACGCGCACCCTGCCGTCGGCGGCGAAGGGGACGTAGACACGGCCCTCGTAGGCGACGGCCGCGCCGGCGCCCTCGCCGCCGGTCGCGAAGGAGGCGACCTCGGCGGCGCCGGCGGCGTCGGAGACGGTGACCACGCGGCCCTTGCCGGGGACGGTGATGGCGGCGAGGTCGCCGCGGGTGCGCGGCGGGACCTCGGCGTCCTTGAGCTTGACGGGCGCGTCCAGCACCCGGGCCTCGCCCTCGCCGTTGACGGGCACGATGCGGTCGCCGCCGCGGTCCACCGCCAGCGCGCCCTCGTCGAGCACGGTCAGCGCCAGGTCGGCGCCGGGGTCGGCCACCGAGACCGTCTCGGCGATGGCGGCGTCCTTGCCCTCCACGCGCACGCCGACGGCGGTGCCCTGGGTGGGCACGCCCAGCCACAGGGTGTCGGAGTCGTCGAACGCGCCGCCGACCAGGGGCGCGGGGATCTCCAGGGAGGCGCCGGTGGGCTGGAGGGTGGCGGGGTCGACGGCCTTGATCTCGCCGCCCAGCCGGTCGATCACCACGGCGGACTCCTTGCCCAGGACCACGCCGAAGTCGCCGCTGCGGCCGAGGTCGAGGACGCCGGAGAAGCCCATCTCGCGCAGGTCCACCGAGGTGACCTTGCCGGTGGAGGGGTCGTGCAGCAGCAGGTACTCGTCGTTCTGGGAGACCTCGACCGCGCCGCCCTTGGAGTCGGGCAGGGAGGTCACCAGGTCGACCTCGGCGTTGTTGCCGTTGACGCGCGCGAGTTCGCCGGCCGGGCTGTTCCACAGCCACGCGGCGCCGTCGGACATCTCGTCGGCGCGGCCCATGGCGCCCAGACCGAACGCGGTGCTGATGAGCGCGGCGGCCAGTACGACGATGGTCAGGCCGGCGGCACCCGACCGGGTGCGGCGGCCCAGCGCGGCGATGCCGCCGCGCAGGTCGAAGCGGCCCGAGGGTGAGGGTGCGGGCGAAGGGGGGTTCGCGGCGGGACCGGTCGGCTGGTCCACCATTCCAGTCTCACTTTCGCGTTCGCGAGCGGCGGGGAGGGGCCGCGTCCGCCGGGCGCCGGAGGGTGCTCGCCGGGGCGCAGGGGGTCGGCACCGGGGGGTGAAGCGCCGTCAGGGGCGGATGGGCACCGGATTGGGCATGGTGTAGCAAAGCAGAATGCGACAAGCCCGTCAATGCGGCAATGGATCACCCGAAACGTCCGCGCCTCGGGAAAACGGCAGCGGGATCGCGAAACCGGCGGCGCCCGGAGGAGGGGTGCCGGGCTCCGGCGGGCGGGCAGGGGCGGGCGATCACCGGGTTCCCCGCGTGCGGCTTGAGGGTGCGACGGGGCGGCGACGGCGGCGGGTGTCTGGGCTCGGCGGCCATCGGGACCCGCCGTGTGCGGCGGGGTCGGCGACGGGGCGCCGAAGGCGGCGGGGGACGCGCGGCCCTGCGGTCACCGGCGCCCGAGGCGGGCGACCCGTATCCGCGATGCAGCCGACGAGGGTGCAGCAGGCCCGCCGTGGCCGATCGCCCGGGCGAGGTTGCGGGCTGGACGGCCCGGGTGACGAGAAACGACAGATCGTCGGCCCACAGGGCGCCCTGTTGCGGCTTATGTCCGCTTAAGCGGTTGACAAGGCCCGGCGACCGGATGCCCCAGAGCCCCACTCCACTCCGACCGTCCAGCATGCGAGTCGCCCCTCTTCCCCACGGGCCCGGAATGACATCCCGAGGGCCGGAGGCCGGGGCGGTCAACTCCGGTCATGCCGGGTCGGCTCCCCGGTCTCGACCACGGCGAAGGACTCCGCCGGCAGGCGCACCACCGCGCCCCCCGCCAGTGCCTCATCAGGCGCCGAGGCCAGCAGCACGCGGCGCGCCGGGCGGTCCAGGCCGAGCTCGCGCTCGGCGTCGCCCAGGTTGCAGGCCACGCGCAGGCCGCCCCGGTGCAGCACGAGGCCGCGGCCGTCGGGGTCGGCGTCGACGGCGAAGCGGTCCAGGCGGGGGTCGGCGAGTTCGGGCCGGGCCCGGCGCAGCGCGATCAGGTCGCGGTAGAGGCCGAGGACGGCCTTGTGCGGCGGGCGCTCGGGTTCGTCCCAGCACAGCACCGCCCTCTCCCGGGTCCGGGGGTCGATGGGGTCGGGGACGTCCTCCTCCGCCCATCCCATCGCGGCGAACTCCCGGCGCCTCCCCCGGCGCACGCCGTCGGCCAGGTCGGGGTCGGTGAACGAGGCGAAGAAGGGCCAGGGCGTGGCGGCCGCCCACTCCTCGCCCATGAAGATCATCGGGGTGTAGGGCGAGCACAGCACCAGCGCGGCGCCGCAGGCCAGCAGGCCGGTGGAGGTGCCCGCCGCCATGCGGTCGCCCCGGGCGCGGTTGCCTACCTGGTCGTGGTTCTGCAGGTAGGCCAGGAACCGGTGGCCGGGGGTGGCGGCGGTGTCGACCGGCGCGCCGTGGGCGCGGCCGCGGAAGCTGGAGTAGCGGCCGTCGTGCAGGAACACCCGGCGCAGCACGTGCGCCAGCACCTCGGGCGGGCGGAAGTCGGCGTAGTAGCCGTGGTCCTCGCCGGTGAGGGCGCAGTGCAGGGCGTGGTGGAGGTCGTCGGACCACTGGGCGGCCATGCCGTGGCCCCCGGCCTCGCGCGGGGCGACCATGCGGGGGTCGTTGAGGTCGGACTCCGCGATGAGGCTGAGCGGGCGGCGCAGGCCCGCCGCCAGCGCGTCGACCTCGGCGCTCAGCTCGCTGAGCAGGTGGCGTGCGCGGGAGTCGCGGAGCGCGTGCACGGCGTCCAGCCGCAGGCCGTCGAGGTGGAAGTCGCGCAGCCAGCCGGTGGCGTTGGCGATCACGTAGCGGCGGACCTCGTCGGAGCCGGGGCCGTCGAGGTTGAGGGAGGGGCCCCAGGCGGTCTCGCCCGCGAAGTAGGGGCCGAAGCGGGGCAGGTAGGCGCCGTCCGGGCCGAGGTGGTTGTACACGACGTCGAGCAGCACGCCCAGGCCGCGCCGGTGGCAGGCGTCCACGAACCGCTTGAGGGCGTCGGGACCGCCGTAGGGCTCGTGCACGGCACCCCACAGCACTCCGTCGTAGCCCCATCCGTGGTCGGCGCCGCCGAAGGCGTTGACCGGCATCAGCTCCACCAGGTCCACGCCCAGGTCGACCAGGTGGTCCAGGCGGCCGATCGCGGCGTCCAGGGTGCCCTCGGGGGTGAAGGTGCCCACGTGCAGTTCGTAGAGGACCGACCCGGGCAGCGCGCGGCCGGTCCAGGCGGAGTCGCCCCAGGTGTGGGCGGCGTGGTCGTAGACGCGGGAGGGGCCGTGCACGCCGGAGGGCTGGTGCAGCGAGCGGGGGTCGGGCAGGGGTGTGGGGTCGTCGTCCAGCAGGAAGGCGTAGTCGTCGCCGGTGCGTGCGGTGACGGCCGAGCGCCACCAGCCGCCGCCGACGGGGCGCAGGGGGTGGTCGGTCCCGCCCACCCGCACCCGCACCCGCCCGCAGGCGGGCGCCCAGACCTCGAACGGATCCCCCTCGCGCGTTGTCACGCCGCCGTTCCTACCCCGGCGGCGGGCCGCTCACGCCCGCGTTCGGCGCTACCGGGGCCGGTGCACCGAGAGGGCGAACGAGGCGGTGACCTCGACGGGGTCGGGCAGGGCCGCGAGCCGGGCGTCGAGGCCGCCCGCGTCCAGGTGCCGGGCGCTGGGGCCCATGGCCACCAGCGCGCGGGCCTGGTCGGGGGCCAGGCGCAGGACGACCTCCAGCTCCTCGCGGTGGGCGCGGGAGAAGTGGTCGGCCAGGCCCTCCTCCAGCCGCTCCTCCTTGCGCGCGTCGACGGTGACCAGGTCCAGGGCGGTGACCAGTTCGGCGAGGTGGCGGGCGGTGGGGGTGACGACGACCAGGGCGCCCGAGGCGGCCAGGACGCGGTGGAACTCGGCCGGCTGCCGGGGCGCGAAGACGTTGAGCAGCAGCGCGGTGCTGGCCGGGCGCAGCGGCAGGCCGCGCCAGGTGTCGCAGGCGGCGGCCCCGGCGCGCGGGTGGGCGCGGGCGGCGCGGCGCAGCGCGAACTTGGAGACGTCCAGGGCCAGGCCGGCGGCCTCGGGCAGGGCGTCCAGGACCGCGCGCAGGTAGTAGCCGGTGCCCGCGCCCGCGTCGGCGACGATCCCGTCGGCGGGGGCGTGCCGGGCGGCCAGGGCGGCGAGCCGCTCCGCCAGCGGGGCGTAGTGCCCGGCCTCCTGGAACTCCTG
Organism: Streptomonospora nanhaiensis; assembly: GCF_013410565.1. NCBI lineage: Bacteria > Bacillati > Actinomycetota > Actinomycetes > Streptosporangiales > Nocardiopsidaceae > Streptomonospora > Streptomonospora nanhaiensis. The sequence goes on along the minus strand of NZ_JACCFO010000001.1, from coordinate 394,808 downwards.
GCGGGCGCGCACCATCTCCTTGGTGTCGCCGGTGGTGGCGGGGCGGTGGCCGGTCAGCAGGCCGGCGTAGCCCTCCTTGGCGACGTCGAAGCGGTGGCCGGCGCCGCAGGCGAGTCCGCCGCCCTCGGCGGCCAGTCCGGCGCCGCAGACGGGGCAGGCCAGGGCGGCGAGCACGGGCGCGGGCATGCGCAGCCGGGTCGGTGCGGGGGGCCGGGAGCCGTCGGTGGAGGTCATGGCGGCTACCAGCCTAGACGCTGCCGCGCCCTCAGCGCGGACGGCCGGGGCCGCCAACCGGACGGTCGGGGGCGGGCCGCCGGGGCGCGGCCCGGCCCCGCGCCGCGGCCTCCGTACGCGGGGCCGGTCACCTCCGGTAGCGCCGCGCCACCGCCGCGAAGGCGGCCTTGGGTTCCCACTCCATGTCGGGGTAGGTCCGCCCCCGGCGGCCGTCGAGGTACTTGACGATCCCCAGGCCGGCCCGGTCCAGGTCGTCTTGGGGGTCGCCGTCCGGGCGGTGCGGGTAGCCGGGCTGGGCGAACAGGAACACGAACGCGCTGTCCACTCCCTCGGTCTCGAAGACCTCCAGCAGTTCGCTCAGATACGCGGCCTGGCCGGCCTCGTCGCGCTCGTACACGCCGTTCAACCGGATCGGGGCCCTGGTGCGGGGGTCGTGCTCGACCACGTCCAGCACCCGCCCTCCCCGGTCCCCCGCCCCCCGGTAGGCCGCGGTGCCGAACCCGGTGATGGCGAGCGGCCGGCGGGCGCGAACACGCGGCACTGCCGCTGATCACCGCCCGGGCCGCGCTGCGTCGTGCCCTCCGGGGCCCTGCCCGACCGGCTCCGCGCGGCGCTGTCCGCGCTCGCGCCCGCGTTCGACGCCGCGGAGGGCGAACCCGGCCGTGAGGCCGCCCCCACCGGCCCGGCACCCGCCGCCGCGCACGGCCTCCCACCGTCGTCCGCGGCGGCCGACCTGCCGGCCGGGTCACCGCAGACCGGTCACCCGCTGGGCTGCCGGCGCACCAGCAGGGCCACCGGGTAGCGCGCGAGCAGCGACTCCAGGCGGGCGGCGCAGAAGCCGTCGGTGCGCTCGGGGGCCACGACCTGCCCGGTGAGCAGGTCGGTCCAGGTGCCCGGGCCCGTGGGCAGCGGCAGCACGGTGTCGCGCCATCCCCCCGCGCGGGCCAGGCCCAGCGGCAGCCGGGTGGCCACGGCCGCCACGTCGCGCTCGGGGCCGCGCGCGAACGCCACGGCGTGGGCGGCGGCCGGGCCGCTGGGCTCCAGCGGCAGGTAGCCGCGCAGGTCGCGGCCGCCGTCGCGGCGCAGCAGCAGCGCCTGGCGCACCACGTGCAGCTTGGCCTCGCCGGTGGCGTCGACCTCGGGCACGTGGCCGCGCTCCAGGCGCTCCAGCAGGCACTCGCGCAGCGTGAAGTCGACGGGGCGGCGGTTGTCGGGGTCGACCAGCGAGAGGTCCCACAGCTCGGTGCCCTGGTAGACGTCGGGCACCCCCGGTCCCACCAACTGGAGCAGCTTCTGGCCGAGCGCGTTGCTCCACCCCGCCGCGCGCACGCGCCCCACGAACGCCGCGACGTCGGCGCACAGGTCGTCGTCGGAGAGCACGCGTTCGGGCCAGGCGGCGACCTCGGCGTCGAACTCCGGGTCGGGGTCGAGCCAGGACGTGCGGACCTTCTGCTCGTGTGCGGCCTTGAGCAGGTAGTCGCGCAGGCGGTCGGCGCTGATGGGCCAGGTGCCCACCAGGGTCTGCCAGGCCAGCAGGTCCAGGGCGGGGTCGGGCAGGGCGCGGCGCTCGCGCCAGCGGCGCACGGCGGCGGCGAACTCCTCGGGGATCTCGCTGAGGACGGCCAGGCGGGCGCGGACGTCCTCGGAGCGCTTGGTGTCGTGGGTGGACAGCGTGGTCATGGTGTGGGGCCAGGCGGACTCGCGGCGGGCCTGGGCGGCGTGGAACTCGGCCACGGGCACGCCGAAGCGCGCGGGGTCGCCGCCGACCTCGTTGAGCGCGACCATGCGGGTGGCCCGGTAGAAGGCGGTGTCCTCGGTGCCCTTGGCCATGACCATGCCGCTGGTCTGCTGCACGCGCAGCGCCGGCTCGCCCTCGGGCTCGGCGCGCACGCGGGCGTCGAGGGCGGCCAGCACGTCGGCCAGGTCGGGGCGGGCGGCGCGCGCCTGGGCCAGGGCGGTGTCCCAGGCGGCCCGGCCCTCGGGCAGGTAGCTGCGGTAGGCGGGGAAGGACGCCAGGAGTTCGGCCACGGCGTCCTCGGCCCGGTCGGGCTCGGGGTGGTCCAGCAGGGCGGCGATGCGCACGACCTCGGGGCGCAGCAGTTCGCGCGCCGCCATGCGCCGCCCCTCGGCCTTGGCGGCGGCGTGGTCGGTGGGCACGCCCAGGGAGTCGGCCAGCGCGGTCAGGCCGGGCTCACCGGCGGGGTCCACGAACACGCCGCAGACCTCGCGCAGGGCGTCGTAGCCGGTGGTTCCGGCCACGGGCCAGGAGGCGGGGAGGTCCTCGCCGGGTTCGAGGATCTTCTCGGCCACGATCCAGCCGGGGAAGCGCTCGCGCAGGCGGCGCAGGTAGGCGCCGGGGTCGGCGAGGCCGTCGGGGTGGTCCACGCGCAGGCCGTCGAGTTCGCCGCGCTCGGCCCAGCGCAGGATCTCGGCGTGGCCGGCGGTGAACACGTCGGGGTCCTCCATGCGGACCCCGGCCAGGCCGGTGATGTCGAAGAAGCGGCGGTAGTCCAGGCGGGTGCGGGCGCGCCGCCAGGACACCAGCCGGTAGTGCTGGCGCGCGTGCACGTCGGCGGGGTTGTCCCCGGCCCGGTGGGTGCCCGGGGCGAGCGGGAACCGGTGGTCCTCGTAGGTGAGGCAGCCGTCGGCGATCCCGAGCTTGGCCAGGGCGGCGGCGCCGTCGTCGCCGTCGTCGGCCAGGACGGGGAGCTGGAGGACGTCCTGGGACCAGTCGATGTCGAAGCAGCGCGCGTAGGCGGAGTCGCGGCCGTGCCGCAGGACGTCCCACCACCAGGGGTTGGCCGCCGGGGCGGCCACCGACATGTGGTTGGGCACGATGTCGACCACCACGCCCATGCCGTGCGCGCGCAGCCGCTCCACCAGTGCCGCGCGCGCGGGGTCGCCGCCCAGGGCGGGTGAGACCTCGGTGGGGTCGACCACGTCGTAGCCGTGCTCGGAGCCGGGGGCGGCGGTGAGGATGGGCGAGAGGTAGGCGGTGTCCACGCCGAGGCGGTGCAGGTAGCCGACGAGTTCGGCGGCCCGGGTGAGGGTGAGGGCGGGACCGAGTTGGAGCCGGTAGGTGGAGGTCGGGGCTTTGGCACGCACGTTGGATCATGTGCCCGTGCGGCGCGGCTTGAACCGTGGTTTCCGGGCGGATGGCGGGGTTGGGCGGGGGTTGCGGGGGGACCGCGCGCTCCGGCGGCGCGGGCGGCCGGAGCGCTCCGGGGCCGGGGCGCCGCGGCACGGAGCGCCGGGGCGCCGGGGCGCTTTCCGGCGGGTCGGCGGGAGCGCGGCACTAGGATGCCCCTGCGCCGCCTGCGCCTCCGCGGATCCACGTCGTCCGCGGATCCGATCCGCAGCCAGAAAGGGCCGCCCGCGATGGCCGACTCCGCCGCCACCACCGTGCTGCTGCTCAACGGTCCCAACCTCAACCTGCTGGGCACCCGCGATCCGGGCCAGTACGGCACGGCGACCCTGGCCGACATCGAGCGCCGGGTGCGCGACCTGGGCGCCGAACTGGGGGTCGCGGTGGAGTGCGCGCAGAGCAACCACGAGGGCGAACTGGTGGAGCACGTGCACCGGGCGCGCGACCTGGACGGGATCGTGCTCAACCCCGGGGCCTTCGCCCACTACAGCATCGCCCTGCGCGACGCGATCGACGCCGTGGACACCCCGTGCGTCGAGGTCCACATCTCCAATGTCTACGCGCGCGAGCCGTTCCGCCACACGTCGGTGACGGCCCCGGTGGCGGCGGGCTACATCGCCGGATGCGGCCCGTTCGGCTACGAACTGGGCCTGCGCGCGGTCCTGTCCCGCATCGAGGAGCGCCGCGCCGAGCGGGGGTGACCCCCGGCCCGGCGGACCGGGGGTTCCCGTGGCCCTTCGGCCGTCTCAGCCGTCGAGGTGGTCGAGACGGTTGAGATAGGGCCGCACCCGTGTGGGCCTCTCATCGGGGAGCGGGAGGAGGTTGGCGTTCTCGCTCAGCGGGTTGCCGCACCACGAGCAGCACTGGCCGGTGTTGCCGTCGCGCTCGCACAGCCGGCAAGCCCATTTCCCGGGCGGTTCGGGGAGTTCGTCGGCTAGCCCCGGCGGGTGATTTTTGTCGTTTCCTTCCAATTCTTCACCTCCACTCGGTCCGGCGGGTACTCCAGAAGGCGTTCCATCTGCCAGGGCGTGGGACTAGCGAGAGTCGGGGCCCAGTTCTTCCCCGCGGGCATCTTTTCCGGATCGAGAGAGGCGTAATAGGAACCGCCGAACTCCCCGTTGTCCATACTCGGCCAGACGTAATAGGCCGGATTGACCGCGTTCAGGTCGATGATCCGTATTGCCACATCTGAGGGAAGCGCGGCAATGATGTGGTCGGGTGGCAGCCTCATGGTTTCTTCTCCTGTCTGGAAATCCCCATCGCTCTCCAGGGTCACGCTGTCAATCGGCCAGGAGAAGCCAGGTGGCAGCGATGGGCAAGGACTGGGAGAAGTAGCCTCCAAAAGCCAACACCATGTGACATGCTTGCCAACATGAACATGCATCACCGCCAGTTCGGGACCACTCTCCGAAAATGGCGTAACAGCAAGGGATTGACTCTTGAGCAGGTCGCTTCAGCGACAAGCCTGGCGAAGAGTACGATCAGCAAGCTTGAGTCGGGCTACCGTTCGACCACGCTCGCCAACGTCGAACGGCTCGACTCCCTGCTGGAAGCCAACGGCGAAGTCGTGACGGCCTGGCGCGAGTCGCGAGACCGGGCCTCAGATCCCGACTGGCTGAACCGCATCAGGGAGAGCGAGGAGCGGGCCACCGAGATCCGGGCGTTCAATCCCCTGTACGTCCCCGGACTGCTGCAGACCCCTGACTACGCGCGAATAGTGTTCAGTGACGCGTCGCCGGGTGAGAACCCGGAAGCGATCGAAGCGCTGGTGGAAGCGCGGTGCGACCGGCTCCGGCAGCTTGAGGCCGCAGTGCGGGTCATCATCCCGGAGTTCGTCCTGCGGTACGCGGTTGGCGGCTCCGAGACCATGCACCGGCAGCTGCAGCACCTCATCGACCTCTCAGAGCGCGTCCGCATCCAGGTTCTCCCTGATGGCATCGGCTACCACGGCCGATTGGCGGGCTCATTCCGCATCCTGTCCTTTGACGATCGAGTCCCCCGCGTGGAATGCGAGCATGCCACGGGTTCGATTGTGGAGGTCAGGACCGCCGAGGTCAGAAGGCTGACGACCGTGTTCTCCGAGCTTGCGAGCTGGGGCTACGATCCAGACCGGAGTTTGGCCGCATTGGAGGAGATTCGAGATGGATTCGCAGTGGCGTAAAAGCACTTACAGCGGCCCCCGGGGCGACTGCCTTGAGGCCCGCGTTGGCGACAACGGGACGGCCCTGGTGCGCGACACCCGGAACCGCGAGGCCGGGTTCCTCGCCTTCCCCGCCGCCGAGTGGGCGGCCTTTCTCGCCGACGCCGACAGGCTCTGACCCCTCCGCACACCCACGCGCCGGCGGCCCCGAGTCCTCTCCTCGGGGCCGCTGTGCTGTCCGCACCCCCCTGCTGCCACGCACGTTAACCTGCTGTTAGATTCTGCGCCGTCGTCCGCTCACCGGTGAGCCGCCCGGGGGACACCCCTGGGGCGGTTCGACCGCGAGCGGTTACCGTCCGATCACAAGGGGGACTGACACCTCGTGGCCCTGTCCCGGTTCCGGCACCGTCGCCGTACCCGCTCTCTGACCGCGACCGCTCTGGCCGCCGTGGTGGCGCTGGCAACCGGCTGCGGCAGCGACAACGCCCTGCGGGGCGAGGAGCCCCCGCCCGTGCCCGGCGACCTCGCCTGCCTTGACGGCGCCCTCTCCGGTGCGGGGTCCAGCGCCCAGGAGAACGCCATGCACACCTGGGTGGCCGCCTACCAGATCGCCTGCTCCGACGCGCTGGTCCTCTACGACGCCATCGGCTCCGGCGGCGGGCGCAGCCAGTTCATCGACGGCGCCGTGGACTTCGCCGGGTCCGACTCCGCGCTGGAGCCCGAGGAGCACCAAGACGCGCGCGAGCGGTGCTCCGGCGCGCCCGCCGTCAACCTGCCCGGCTACGTGGTGCCGATCGCCGTCGTCTTCCACCTGGAGGGCGTCGACTCGCTGAACCTGCGCCCGGCCGTCCTCGCCAAGATCTTCGACGGCCGCATCACCCGCTGGAACGACCCCGAGATCGCCGAGGACAACCCCGGCACCGACCTGCCCGACACCCGTATCACCCCGGTCACCCGCTCCGACGAGTCCGGAACCACCGAGAACTTCACGTCCTACCTCGCGGCGGCGGCCGGCGACGCCTGGCCGCACGAGCCCAGCGGCAACTGGCCGCGCCCGCCCGTCGAGGCCGCCCAGGGCAACAGCGGCATCGCCGAGGCGGTCGAGAGCGCCCAGGGCGCCATCGGCTACGTCGAGGCGTCCCACATCGGCTCGATGTCCACCGCCGCCATCGGCCACGGCGACGGCGAGTTCGTCGGGGTCGACCCCGAGGCCGCCGCGCGCGTGGTGGCCGCCTCGCCCGAGCGCGAGGGCGGCGGCGAGCACGACCACGCGCTGGAGATCGACTACGGCACCACCGAGCCGGGGACCTACCCGATCGTGCTGGTGACCTACGAGATCGCCTGCCTGCGCTACCCCACCCCCGAGGAGGCCGAGCGCGTCCGCGCGTTCCTGGGCTACGTGTTCAGCGAGGCGGGCCAGCGCGCGGCCGCGCAGGAGACCGGGTCGGCGCCGCTGCCCGAGGGCCTGCGCGCCGACCTGCTCGACGCGGTGGCCGCCATCGGCGCCGCGGGCTGACCCGCGCCGGGCGCGCCCGCGCTCAGCAGCGGCGGGCGCGCAGGGCGGCGTAGAGCCGGGCCAGCCGGGAGGGCCGACCGCCGGGATCGGGCTCTGGCCGGGGAGCGGGCGGCCGGGGCGCCTGCGGCGCGGGCGGGCCCAGCAGGTCGACCAGCACGGACTCCCCCGCCTGGAGGCGGTAGCGGCCGTAGACCTCGGCCACGACGTCGGCGGGGTCCTCGCCGCGCACCCGGACCCGCAGCGCGCGGGTGTGCGCCCGCGTGCGCCACAGCCGCACCCCGCAGCCCCGCGCGGGCGCGCGCACCGGCACCGCCTCAAGAACCCCGGCCCGCGCGCGCTCGGCGCGGGCGATGAGCCTGCTCAGGGCGCCCGGGGCCAGGCCCCAGTGCACCGGCACCTGGAGCAGCCAGGGCGCGGGGAACGCCGTGCGCGGGACGACGGTGCTGAAGGAGACGCGGGGATGGCCCCGGTAGTGGTCGCGCACGGCGCGCAGCCCGGCGCCCGAGGGCGGGCCGGGGTCGTCGGCGCGGTCCCAGGCGCCGACCAGGGTGACGGCGAGGTCGCACCCGGTCTGGGCGAGCAGCCGGTCGACGCAGGCGCGCACGAGCGGCGCGGGCACCCCGCCGGCCTCGACCACCGCCTCGACCCGCTGCGCCCCGGAGGGGGCGGCCGGGGTGCGGGGGTCGGGTTCGGCGCCGCGGGCACCGGCCGCCTGCCCCGCCAGCGCGCGTTCGGGCACCAGCACCGCGCCCGCGTGCCACAGGCGCGCGCAGAGATCGCGTTCGCAGTCGGGGCCGGAGTCGGGGTCGAGGCCGCCGACCGCCTCGTACAGGGAGCGCCGCAGCATCAGGGCGGAGCCCGCTCGCGGCGGGTGGCCGCCCAGGGGCGCGGCGCGCACGGCGCCGGTGCGGGCCAGGGTGGCGCACTCGGCGTGCAGGTGGTGCCAGCGGGCGTGGGACTCCACGAAGACGGGGTCGGGTCGGGCGCCGGAGTCGAGCCAGCACAGCAGGTCGCCGCCGGTGGTGTGGGCGCCGTAGGCGCGCAGGCGGCCCTGGGGCGCCGGGCCGCCGTCGCCCAGCGCGGGCACGGCCGCGGCGCGGCGGCCGGGCCCCAGGGGTCCGGGGGGCGCGGGGCGGAGGTGGTCGTGGACCACCACGACCTCCAGCAGCGCGGCCGGGTAGGTCTGGGCGGCCAGCGCGCCGAGGGTGGCCGAAAGCGGTCCGGGCTCGGCGCCGCACACCACGACGCTCACCGTGAGCCGGGGCGTCCAGGAGCCGACGCGCGGCGGGCACAGGGACCGCCAGTCGTTGCGGAAGACCCGCAGGGGCAGCCGCTCCACGCGCCCCCGGAAGGAGACGCCGTCGGCCCGCGACACACGGTACTGGTCGATGAACACAGAGTGATTGTAGGCGGCCGGGTGCCGAGCGCACCTCCCCCTTGGCGAGCCTGGGGATTCAGCCCCCGGCGCGAGCGGGCGCGGCGATCGCCGCGCGCAGCCGGTCGGCGTAGGCGCCGAACGCGGCGGCCATGTCGTAGTCCTCGGGCGCCAGCAGCCACTGGGTCTGCATGCCGTCCATGACCGCCAGCACCTCGGCGGCCACGGCGGCGCAGTCCAGATCGGCGCGCAGCTCGCCGGCCTCCACCCCGCGCCGCAGGCCCGCGGCCATGGCGGCGACGCCGGTGCGGTAGCGCTCGGCGAAGTAGTCGCGGGCCGGGTGGTCGGTGCCCACGGCCTCGCCCGACAGCACCGCGAAGGCGCGGACCACGTCGGGCTGGCGGGCGTTGTGGGCCACCAGGCGGCGCACGAAGTCCAGCACCGCCGCCCCGCTCTGCCCGGCCCAGCCGCCCACGGCGAGCACGTCGCGCCGGTCGCGCTCGGCCAGCAGCTCCTCCAGCAGCCGGCGCTTGCTGGGGAAGTGGTGCAGGAGGCCGGGTTGGGACAGCCCGCAGTCGGCGGCGATGCGGGCCAGCGAGGACCCGTGGTAGCCGGCGGCCGCGAAGTGCCTGGTGGCGGCGGCCAGGATGCGTTCGCGCACGGAGTCGCCCTGGGCGGTGCGCCCGCTCGGGCGCCCGCGCCGCACCGGGCGCGCGGCGCGGTCGGTGTGGGGGGAACCGGTGGGAATGCGTGCCGCGCCGTCCATGGCCGCTAGTCTATGATCGCCGCGGCGGCGCGCACCCGCGCCGCGGACGGTCCCGCTCGCCGCCGTCCGCTCCGGGCTCCCGCCCGCCGCACTCCCCGGCACCGCTCCGGTCGCCCTGCCCTCGGCGCCTAGGCGGAGGCCCCCTGTCCCGCGGAACCCGGTTGCTCTCTGATCACGGGTTCGGCGCCCGGGCCGTCCGCGGGCGCCCCGCGACCTGGCTCAACGCTAGGATCAGCCGGGTTCTCCCCCCGTTTCCCAATGACCCAAGGTAGTCACTCAATGAACCAGTTGCAGACGCTTACCCAGTTCGCCGTGCGGCAGCGGATCCGGATGATGGTCAACCAGTACGAGGTCCGCGCCATGCTGCCCGACGGCAGCGAAGGCGACCTGATCTGCTTCGCCCAGCAGAAGCGCCTCGCCTTCAAGGAGCAGGTGACGCTCTACACCGACGACACCAAGCAGTACCCGGTGCTCGGCTTCAAGGCCCGCCAGGCCATCGACCTGGGCGCCACCTACGACGTCACCGACCACAACGGCCAGCCGATCGGCCTGTTCCGCAAGGACTTCAAGCAGTCGCTGCTGCGCTCGACGTGGCACCTGGAGCAGCCCGGCCTGTTCACCGCCACGGGCCAGGAGCGCAACCAGGTGCTGGGCATCCTGCGCCGCTTCATCGAGGCCGCGCAGTTCATCCCCTACCACTTCGACTTCGTCGCGGGCCAGCACCCGATCTTCTCCGTGGACAAGAAGTGGGGCCTGCGCGACCGCTACACCGTCCACGTCCAGGACCCCAACGTCGACCGCCGCCTGGTCATCGCCATGGCCGTCGCGCTCGACGCCCTCCAGGGCCGCTGACCCGCGGGCCCAACGGGTTTCCGCCGGGGGCGAGGCGCCTTGACCCGCTGCCTCGCCGCCCCCGCAGCACCCCTCTGACCTGCGATTTCACGGCTGACCTCGCTAAATTCCCGCGAATCGGCCACACTTCAGGGGGTTGCCGGTAGGGCCCGGGCCCATCGACGCGCGTCCGTGACCATCTGACCCCCTTGCAGCTCAGGACCGCGGGTGCGCGGGCCCGCCGGCGACCTCCCCCGGTCCCGGGCCGCGCCGATCAGGCCGGGCCGGCCACCAGGACCCGCATCTCCACGGCGAGGTCGCGCACCTCCAGGGTGCGCAGTCCCGCGGGCCGCAGCAGCGCCTCGTACTCCCCCACCGTGCGCTCGCGGCCGGCGGTCATGACCATCATGTGCAGGTCGAACGCCCGCGACAGCCACGGGTGGCGGCCGTCGGGCATGATCCGCTCCACGATCAGCAGCCGCGATCTGGGGCCCATGACCGCCGCGCAGTTGGCCAGCAGCCGCCCGCTGGTGGAGTCGTCCCAGTTGTGCAGCACCCGGCACAGCAGGTAGACGTCGGCACCGGGCACCACGCGCTCGCGGAAGTCGGCGCCGACGAGGTCGCAGCGGCCCTCTTCGATGAACGGCGCCAGCCGCTCGCGCGCGCTCTCCAGCGCCTGGGGGCGCTCCTGGAGGGTGCCGTGCAGGTGGGGGTGCTCGCTCAGCAGCGCCGACAGGCGGGTGCCGTCGCCGCCGCCGATGTCGGCCACCCGGCCGACGCGGGCGAAGTCGAAGGCCGCGGGCAGCCCGGCGGCGAACCCGCTGCCCACCGACATGCCGGCGTCGAACAGCGCGGCGTCGTCGTGGTGGGCCGCCAGGTAGGAGTAGACGTCGGTGCCGTGCACGCTCTGGAACGCCTGCTCGCCCGTGCGCACGGCCTCGGGCAGCCCGCGCCAGGCCCGCAGGAAGAAGTCGCTGTTGTAGAGCAGCGCCAGGTCGCGCATCGACGACGGGTGGTCGCTGTGCAGCAGCTCGCCCATGGAGGTCAGCGAGAACCGGCCGCCGCGCTCCTCCACCAGGCCCAGGGCGGCCAGCAGCCGCAGCAGCCGCACCAGCGGCTCGGGGCGCAGGTCCAGCGCGGCCGCCAGCTCGTCGGCGCCGCACGGGCCGTCGCCGAGCCGGTCGACGACCCCCGTGCGCACGGCCGTGACCACGGCCTCGGCCAGCCACGGCCCCACCATCAGCCGCAGCAGCTCGCGGCTCTCGGCTTCCTGCCCGGCCATCGCGGCCCTCCTCGCCCCTCGACCCCACACCACCGTAACGCCGCGTGGAGACGCCGACACCCAGAGCACCCGCGACCGGACACAGCGGGGCACTTCGCGCCGCCGGCCTCCCCCACCAGCGGCCCGCATCGTACCGCCTGGAAGCCGCCCCCACCCACCGCTCCGGGCCGCCCGGAGCCCGGCGCGCACCGGCCGGGACACGACTTCGCCCCGATCCGCGCGCGGCGCCCGCATCCGGCCGGAATTGTCGGCGGCACCCCCTAGATTCAGGGATGTGAGCGAACGCTGGACCCCTGACGACGTCTGGGCCCTCGCCCCCGACGCATCCTCCCGCAAGGCCGCCGTCAAGACCGCCAAACCGGCCTCCTGGCCGGTGCGCGGCTTCCGCTCCGGCGACTCCGGTGCGGGCCGCGCGGTGTGGGGCGAATGCTCCGGCAGCGGGTCGAAGCCCTACCAGGTCGTGGTCGACCTGGCGGGCACCCCCGCCTCCCGGTGCTCCTGCCCCAGCCGCAAGTTCCCCTGCAAGCACGCGCTGGCCCTGCTGTACCTGTGGTCGGAGAACACGGTCGACCCCGGCGACCCTCCCGACTGGGCCGCCGAGTGGCTGGCCAAGCGCGAGGCCGCGCGCGAGCGCCCGCCCGCCGCACCGGCCGCGCCCGCCGACCCCGAGGCCGCCGCCCGCCGGCTCGAACGCCGCGAGGAGCGCGTGGCCGAGGGCCTGGCCGAACTCGAACTGTGGCTGCGCGACCAGGTCGAATCCGGGCTGGCCGGGGCGCCCAACCTCGGCTACGGCGAGATCGACTCCGTGGCCGCCCGGCTGGTCGACGCCCAGGCGGGCCGCCTCGCCGACCACGTGCGCGGCCTCAGCGGCACCACCTCCCTGCCCGACTGGCCCGCGCGCCTGCTGACCGAGTACTCCCTGCTGCGCCTGCTGAGCGCCGCCTACCAGCGGCGCGACCACCTCCCCGAACCCATGCGCGCCACCGTGCGCGCCCGGGTGGGGCTGCCCTCCAGCCCCGACCTCTCCGCGCCGGTGCGCGACACCTGGCACGTCCTGGGCCGGTGCGACTTCCCCGCCGGGCAGGTCCGGGGCCGCCGCATCTGGCTGCGCGGGGCCACCACCGGGCGCACCGCCATGATGGTGTCCTTCGCCCCCGAGGGCCAGGTGCCCGAAACCCCCGTGCGGGTGGGCACGGCCGTCGACGCCGACCTCGCCTTCCACCCCGCCGAGTCCCGAGCGGTCCTGGTCGCCCTGCACTCCGACTCCCCCGCCGAGCCCGCCGGCACCGGCGCCGACGACGCGCTCGCCGCCTGGTCGGCCGCGCTGGCCGCCGACCCCTGGTGCACCGCGTGGCCGGTGGTGGTCGCCGACGCCGTGCTCGTGCGCGGCACCCCCTGGCTGCTGGCCGACCCCGGCGGCGCCGCGCTGCCGCTGCGCCAGGACTGCTGCCCGCCGCTGACGGCCGCGGCGGTGAGCGGCGGGCGGCCGGTCACCGTGGCCGGCGAGTGGACCCCCTCGGGCCTGCGGCCGCTGACCGTGTGGGGCCCCGACGGCCGCGCCGTCTCCCTCGACCCCCGGGTCGTCCGCGCCTGAGCCGTCGGCGCCGCGCCCCCGTCTCCGCCTCCCGACGTGAGAGGACTTCTGTGCCCCCCGACTCCCCGACCGCGCCCGCGGCCACCTGGAGCGACCTCGTCTCCGCGGCCCTGGTGGGCACCGCCCGCCGCTCGGTGCCCCAACCCGCCGGCCTCCCGGCCGTCGAGCGCGACGACCCCGCGCTGGCCCTGCTCGACCGCGCCGCGCTGGCGGCGGTGCGCCGGCGCGCCGGGCGGACCGCCCTGCGCGTACCGCCCGACTCCCCCGGCCGCCTGCCGCAGGCGGCGCCCGACACCGCGCCCGAGGTCCCCGGCCCCGCCGTGCTCCGCCTGTCCTCGGTCCTCAACGCCGACACCCCGCTGCTGCGCGAGTGGCTGGGCCTCGCCGCCGAACGCGGCATGGTCGTCCCGCCCGACGTGCTGCCCGACCTGCTGAACCGCGGCGCCCGCGACCACGACCTCGGTCGGCTGATGGTGCGCGTGGTGGGCGAGCGCGGCCGCTGGCTGGCCGCCGTCAGCGACCGCTGGTCCTACCTCGACCGGCTCTCCCAGAGCGGGGAGTTCACCGTCGAGGAGTGGCGCGCCAAGGGCGCCGAGGGCCGCCGCGCCCTGCTGGAGGCCCGCGAACCCCTGCTGTCGGCCGCCGACGAACCCCTGCTCGAAGAGGCCATGGCCGACCGCAGCGCGCGGGTGCGCGGCATCGCCCTGGCACTGCTGGCCCAACTCCCGGGCACCGAGCGCGGCGCGCGCCTGGCCGACCTCGCCCGCCGCCACGTGCTGCTCCACGACGGCGCGGTCGAGATCCGCCCGCCCGCGGCCGACGACCCCGACATTCCCCGCGAACTCGGCCTGGCCTCGGCCACCGGAACCCGCTCCGAGGTCCGCGAGGAGCGCCTGTGGGCGCTGGTCACCCACGCCCCGCTCGACTGCTGGCTGGGCCACCTGGGCGCCGACCCCGACGAGGTCGCGGCCGCCGCCTGTGCCCACAACGAACTGCTCGACACCCTGGGCAACGCCGCGGTCGTGCAGCGGCGCCCGGACTGGGCGCGGGCCCTGCTGCCCCTGCTGTTCCGCAGCCTCTCCCGCCACCACCACGTGCGCGCCAGCCGCGCCCACGCCCTGGTCGGCCTGCTGCCGCCCGACGAGCAGTGCGCCTGGGCCATGGGGCACGCCAAGCAGGCCCCCACCGGGCGCGGCGCGGCCTCGGCCCTGCTCGCGGCGGTCGAGTGCGTGGAGTGCCCCTGGAGCCTGGAGCTGGGCGGCGCCGTGGCCGACGTGCTGGCCGCCGCCTCGGGCAACGACAGCGGCCTGCACGGCCTGGCCCGCGCCGCCGAGTACCGCATGCCGCCCGAGCTGCACCCGCGCATGACCGACGCCGCGCGCGCCCGCCAGGGCACCCCCTCCGACCCTCCCACCAGCGACGAGCTTCGCGTCGCCGAGATCCTGCGCAGCCTCGCCGAGAAGCTGCGCGTCCGCCACGAGATGCACAAGGAGTTCCATTGAGCCACCCCGCCACCGGGGCCGCGCTGCGGCCGCACGCGGAGCAGAGCTACGCCGACGAGCTGGCCGCGCTCGAACGCGCCGACTCCCGCCCGCGCCCGCCGGGGTGGCGGATGTCGCCGTGGGCCGTCACCCAGTACATCCTGGGCGGCAAGCTCGACGACGGCACCGAGATCACCCCCAAGTACATCGGCCACCGCCGCGTCGTGGAGATCGCCGTGGCCACCCTGGCCACCGACCGCGCGCTGCTGCTGCTGGGTGTGCCCGGCACCGCCAAGACCTGGCTGTCGGAGCACCTGGCGGCGGCCATCTCCGGCGACTCCACCCTGCTGGTCCAGGGCACCGCCGGCACCGCCGAGGAGGCCATCCGCTACGGCTGGAACTACGCGCGGCTGCTGGCCGAGGGGCCCTCGGAGGCCGCGCTGGTGCCCAGCCCGGTCATGACCGCCATGGCCGACGGCCGCCTGGCCCGCGTCGAGGAGCTGACCCGCATCCCCTCCGACGTCCAGGACGCGCTGATCACCGTCCTGTCGGAGAAGGCGCTGCCGGTCCCGGAGCTGAGCATGGAGGTCCAGGCCCAGCGCGGGTTCAACGTGATCGCCACCGCCAACGACCGCGACCGCGGCGTCAACGACCTCTCCAGCGCGCTGCGCCGCCGCTTCAACACCGTGGTGCTGCCGGTCCCGGCCACCATCGACGAGGAGATCGACATCGTCACCCGGCGCGTGGCCGACCTCGGCCGTTCGCTGGAGCTGCCCGAGGTCCCCACCAGCCTGGCCGAGATCCGCCGCGTGGTGACCGTCTTCCGCGAGCTGCGCCAGGGCGTCACCACCGACGGCAAGGCCAAGGTGAAGTCGCCCAGCGGCACGCTCAGCACCGCCGAGGCGATCTCGGTGGTCACCAACGGCATCGCGCTGGCCGCGCACTTCGGCGACGGCACCCTGCGCCCCGCCGACGTCGCCGCGGGCATCCACGGCGCCGTGGTGCAGGACCCCGTCTCCGACTCCGTGGTGTGGCGGGAGTACCTGGAGACCGTGGCGCGCGAGCGCGACGGGTGGGACGGCTTCTACCGCGCCTGCCGCGAAGTGAGCCGCTGATGGCGCGCGTCGACACCGACCGCGTGCACGTCCTGGGGGTGCGCCACCACGGCCCGGGGTCGGCGCGCGCGGTGGCGGCCGAGCTTGAGCGGCTGCGTCCCGACCTCGTGCTCATCGAGGGTCCGCCCGAGGCCGACCAGCTCACCGGGCTGGTCGGCGAGGGCCTGGAGCCGCCGGTGGCGCTGCTGGCCTACGTGCCCGGGGAGCCGGCGCGGGCGGCGTTCTGGCCGTTCGCGGTGTTCTCCCCGGAGTGGGTGGCGCTGAGCTACGCCGCCCGCAACGGCGTCGAGGTCCGCTTCTGCGACCTTCCGGCGGCCCACACCCTCGCCGAGCCCGAGGCCGAGCCCAAGCCGGAGGCCGGCGAGGACTCCGGCGGCGCGGCGTCCGACTGCGGGGGCGGGGCCGGCCCCGGCGCGGCGGAGGTCCCGGCCCCCGAGGGCGCCGACACCCCGCTGCCGGCGGCGGCCCCCGACTCCGGCGACGAGGCCGAGCGCCGCGTCACCGACCCGCTGGGCGTCCTCGCCGAGGCCGCCGGCTACGACGACCCCGAGCGGTGGTGGGACGAGGTGGTCGAGGGCCGCGAGACCGGCCCCGACACCCCCTCGCCCTTCCCCGCGATCGCCGAGGCCATGGCGGCGGTGCGGGCCGAACTGGGCACCGGCCTGACCGGCGCCGCCGCCGAACGCGAGGCCCGCCGCGAGGCCCACATGCGCCAGGTGCTGCGCAAGGCGCTGCGCGAGGACCACCGGCGCATCGCCGTGGTCTGCGGCGCCTGGCACGTGCCGGCGCTGCTGGAGCACCCCCGCGTCTCCGACGACACCGCCGTGCTGCGCGGGCTGCCCAAGGCCAAGGTCGCGGCCACGTGGATCCCCTGGACCCACGGCCGGCTGGCCGCCGCGTCGGGCTACCGCGCCGGCGTGCGGGCGCCCGGCTGGTACCACCACCTCTTCACCGCGCCCGACCGCCCGGTGGAGAGGTGGCTGGCCGAGGCCGGGCGGCTGCTGCGCGAGCGCGACCACGCGGTGTCCTCCGCCCACGTCATCGAGGCCGTGCGGCTGACCCAGACCCTGGCCGTGCTGCGCGGTCGGCCGCTGGCCGGCCTGGAGGAGGTCGCCGACGCCGTGGAGTCGGTGCTGTGCGAGGGCGCGCGGACGCGCGCCGAGGTGCTGCACCGCGACATGGTCGTCGGCGAGCGGCTGGGCTCGGTGCCCGAGCACACGCCCATGGTGCCGCTGCAGCGCGACCTCGCCGCCCAGCAGAAGCGGGTGCGGCTGCAGCCCTCGGCCACCCCGCGCGACCTCGACCTGGACCTGCGCGAGGACAACGGCCGGCGGCGCAGCGTGCTGCTGCACCGGCTGCGGCTGCTGGGCGTCAACTGGGGCACCCCCCAGCGCGGCGCCACGGGCTCCAAGGGCACCTTCCGGGAGTCCTGGCACCTGGTGTGGGCCCCCGAACTCGACCTCTCGCTGATCGAGGCCGGGGTGTGGGGCACCGACGTGGAGTCCGCCGCCACCGCCCGCGTGCGGGCCCGCGCGGCAGAGGCCGACCTGCCCACGCTCACCGCACTGGCCGAGAAGTGCCTGCACGCCGACCTCACCGACGCCATCGGCGGGGTCCTGGCCGCGCTGACCGCGCGCGCCGCCGAGGACACCGACATCGAACGGCTGATGGCGGCCCTGCCGCCGCTGGCCCGCTCGGTGCGCTACGGCGACGTCCGCAAGAGCGACTCCGCGGCGCTGCACCGGGTGGCCGCCCAACTGCTGGCGCGGGTGTGCACCGGGCTGGTCCCGGCCCTCACCGGGCTCGACGACGCCGCGGCGGCGGCCATGGTCAAGGCGGTCGACGCCGTGCAGGGCGCCGCCGTGCTGCTGGGCGGCCAGGCCGAGGCCGACTGGCTGGACGCCCTGGGCGCGGTGGCGGTGCGGGAGTCCGCGCCGGGCCGGGTGGCGGGGCGGGCCAACCGCATCCTGCACGACGCCGGCCGGCTCGACGACTCCGCGCTGGCGCTGCGCATGACGCGGGCCACCTCGCGCGGGGTGGAGCCGGCGCGCGCCGCCGCCTGGCTGGAGGGCTTCCTCTCGGGCAGCGGGCTGCTGCTGGTGCACGACACCGCGCTGCTGGAGGTGGTGGACACCTGGCTCGCCGGCCTGTCCGGCGAGGCGTTCACCGAGGTCCTGCCGCTGGTGCGGCGCACCTTCGGATCGTTCGCCGCGCCCGAGCGCCGCGCCATCGGCGACCAGGTGAGCCGCCTGGGCGAGGCCGCCGGCTCCGTCGAGGACGACCCCGCCGACGACCTCGACCCCGCGCGCGCCGCGCCCGCGGTGGCCGCGGTGGCCGAACTGCTCGGCGTGACCGCACCCGTCCCGGCCTGACCGCCCCTCCCCCGCCCCTTCGCCCCGCCGACCCCGAGAGGAGGCAGCGGCGGCCGGCACGCCCCGCCGGCCGCCGCGCACCCCCCGATGACCGACCACAGCGACACCTCGACCGCCCTCGCCCCACCCGAGGACCAGCCCGAGCGGCTGCGCCGGTGGCGGCTGGTCCTGGGCGGCGCCGCCGCGCCCGCCTTCGCCGAGCTGAACGCGGCCGACCAGCGCATGGACGGCGCGCTGGCCGCCCTCTACGACCAGGGCTCCGGCGGCGCACCCGCCGGGCGCGGCGGGCCGCGCTCCGCCGGCCTGGGCGGGTCGGCCCCGGCCGTGGCCAACTGGCTGGGCGACATCCGCCGGTACTTCCCCACCAGCGTGGTGCGGGTGATGCAGGCCGACGCCATGGAGCGGCTGGGCCTGGACCGGCTGCTACTGGAGCCGGAGATGATGGAGGCGGTGGAGCCCGACGTCCACCTGGTGGGCACCCTGCTCTCCCTCAACCAGGTCATGCCCGAGCAGGCGCGCGAGACCGCGCGCATGGTCGTGCGCAAGGTCGTGGAGGACCTGGAGAAGCGCCTGGCCCAGCGCACCCGCGCGGTGGTGCAGGGCGCGCTGGACCGCTCGGCGCGCACCCACCGGCCGCGCCGGGTGGCCGACATCGACTGGGACCGCACCATCCGCCGCAACCTCCAGCACTACCTGCCCGAGCACCGCACGGTGGTGCCGCAGAACCTCGTGGGCTACGCCCGGCGCAGCCGGGGCGTCCAGCGCGACGTGGTGCTGTGCATCGACCAGAGCGGCTCGATGGCGGCCTCGGTGGTCTACGCCGGGGTGTTCGGCGCGGTGCTGGCCTCCATCCGGTCGCTGCGCACCTCGATGGTGGTGTTCGACACCTCGGTCGTGGACCTCACCGAGCAGCTCAGCGACCCCGTCGAGGTGCTGTTCGGCACCCAGCTGGGCGGGGGCACCCACATCAACCGCGCCCTGGCCTACTGCGAGGGGCTGATCACCCGGCCCTCGCAGTCGATGCTGGTGCTGATCAGCGACCTCTACGAGGGCGGGGTCCGCGAGGAGATGCTGCGCCGGGTGGCCGCCATGACCGCCGCCGGCGTGCAGGTGGTGGTGCTGCTGGCGCTGTCGGACGAGGGCGCGCCCTCCTACGACCGCCACAACGCCGCCGCCCTGGCCGCCATGGGCGTGCCGGCGTTCGCCTGCACCCCCGACCGGTTCCCCGACCTGATGGCCGCCGCGATCCAGGGGCGGTCGCTGGCCGCCTGGGTCGAGGAGGAGCAGGCCGCCGACCGCGGCTAGGCAGTGTTTGTTGAACGGGTAAGGTCGCGCAGCCAGATTCTGATCGAGGCCACCTGGACGGTGCCCTCGAAGATCACGGCCCGCTTGTCATAGCGGGTGGCCACCGCGCGGTTCTGCTTGAGCAGGTTGATCGCGCGCTCGACGGTGTTGCGCAAGCGGTAGGCTTCCCGGTCGAAGGACGGGGGCCTGCCGCCCGCCGAACCGCGCCGCAGCCGGTTGGCCCGCTGGTCGGCGGGCTCGGCGATGGTCGCCTTGGTCTTGCGCCGGCGCAGGTAGGACCGGTTGGCGCGGCTGGAGTAGGCCTTATCGCCCAGCAACCGGTCCAGGCGGGTGCGCGCCCGCCCCCCGGAGCGCGCCAGGCGCAGCCGCTCCAGCAGAGGCCGCAGCATCACCGTGTCGGCGTGCTGGCCGGGGGTGAGGGCCAGGACCAGCGGCCGCCGGCGGGTGTCGGCGATCAGGTGGAGCTTGGTGGACCAGCCGCCCCGCGAGCGCCCGAGTGCTTGGGCCCTGTCCCCTTCGTCCCGGGCCGCCTCCCCTTTTTTGGGGCTCCGGCGGCGTGGTGGTGGGCGCGGATCACGGTGGAGTCGATACCGGCGGTGAGTTCGGCGCCGGTGAGGGCGTCGATGCGCAGCCGGTCGGCGATGCGCTGCCAGGTGCCGTCCAGGCACCAGCGGCGGTGGCGTCCGGCGGCGGTTTCCCAGGGGCCGTAGCGTTCGGGCAGGTCGCGCCAGGGGATGCCTGTCCTGGTGCGGTAGAGGATGGCGTTGATGACGCGGCGGTGGTCGGCCCACCGCTTGCCTTTGCGGGGGTGGGCGGGCATGAGCGGGGCGAGCAGGTCCCACTCGGCGTCGGTGAGTTCATGGCGTCGGACCATGGATCCCAAGGATTACCGAAGACCAGCCCGCCCCGCAGACCTTTCAAAAAACAGGACCTAGCCGGGCACGGTCGGCACGGTGCCCGCCGCGCGGGCGGCGGGCACCGCCGGCGCGGTCACATCCACTTGCGCCACTTGAAGACCACGTAGAGCGCGACGCTGATGCCGACCATGAGCACCAGCGCCCAGGGGTAGCCCAGGACCCACTCGAGTTCGGGCATGTGGGTGAAGTTCATGCCGTAGACGCCGGTGATCAGGCTGGGCGCGAACAGGATCGCCGCCCACGCCGAGATCTTCTTGACCTGCTCGCCCTGGAGGTAGCTGGCCTCGGTGACGCGGCGCATCTCGTCGTTCTGGGCCTCGGTGACCAGGGTGGCGTTGACGGTGAGGATGTTCTGCAGCATGTCGCGGAACCCGCTGACCCGCTCGGCGACGGTGGTGGCGTGGTCGGCGACGTCGCGCAGGTAGCGGCGCAGCTCCTCGTCGGTGTCGTACTTCTCGAAGCCCTCGCCCAGCGACCGCAGCATGGGCAGCAGCGGCTGGGCGGCCCGCTGGAACTCGATGACCTCGCGCGAGAGCTTGTAGATGCGGCGGGAGACCGCGGGGTCGCCGGCGAAGACCTGGGTCTCGATCTCGTCGATGTCGTTCTGCAGCCCGGCCACGACGGGGGCGTAGCCGTCGACCACGGCGTCGAGCACGGCGTAGAGCACGGCCTCGGGGCCGCGCGCCAAAAGTTCGGGCTCGTCCTCAAGGCGCTTGCGCACGACCGAGAGGTCGGGGGCGTCGTTGTGCCGCACCGTGATGACGAAGTGCTTGCCGACGAACAGGTGGATCTCGCCGAACTCGACCTCTTCGGCGGCGTCCAGGTAGCGGGCGGACTTCAGGACGACGAAGAGGGTGTCGTCGTAGCGCTCCAGCTTGGGCCGCTGGTGGGCGACGATGGCGTCCTCGACGGCCAGGGCGTGCAGGCCGAACTCGTCGGCCACCGCCAGGAGCTGGGAGCTGGAGGGGCGCAGCAGGCCGATCCAGGCCAGGGCGCCCGCGTGGCTGGGGGTGCGGCGGTGGAGGTCGGCGATGTCGAGGATGTCGGTGGGGCCCTCCTGGCGGCGGCCGTCGACGTAGACGGCGGCGTCGATGACGCTGTCCTGCACCGGAGGGGTGTCGTCGGCCGGGCGCCGGTGGTCGGCCCGGGGGTCCATGGATTGCTCGGGGGGCTGGGGGCGGGCGGAGCGGCGGGCCTGCTGGGCGTCGCGGATGCTGGGCAGCCAGGCGAGTGGGTTGCGTTGAGCCATGGGAACACCCCTGCTGTGTCGAGGTCGGCGGGCAGCGGCCTCGGGACGCACGGCGGCCCGGAGACCGCGCGGATCTGGCGCGGCTTCAGGCCGTACTGGGAGGTTGGCTCATCGGCCTCACCTCCCGGGGTTCCGCATTCACGTGCACAACGCGCCTCCATCCTACCTGGACTGCCTGTTGTCCGGCCTTTCCGGCCTCCCGGACGTCTGGCCGACCGGTACCCGTGTTGTGGAGGAGCAATCCGACGTGGTCGGATGGAGGCATGGACGGGATGAACGCCGCAGGTGGGAGCCTCGACCTGTTCGGCGGCGCGCCCCGGGAGGTGGCGCCCGGCGCGGTGCACGTGCCGGGGTGGCTCGACACCGCCGCCCAGCGCGACCTGGTGGCGCTGTGCCGGGAGTGGGCGAGCGGCCCGGCCGGCATGCGCCGCCACCGCATGCCGCGCGGCGGGCTGATGAGCGTGCGCATGGCGGCGCTGGGCTGGTACTGGGAGCCCTACCGGTACTCCCGGACGCTGCCCGACGGCAGCCCGGTGCGGCCCTTCCCCGACCTGCTGGGCCGCCTGGCGCGCGAGGGCGTGGCCGCCGCCTACGGGAGCCCGCCCGCGCCCGGGAGCCCGCCCTACGACGTCGCGCTCGTCAACTTCTACGACGCCGAGGCGAAAATGGGCATGCACCAGGACCGCGACGAGCGCGCCGACGCCCCGGTGGTGTCGCTGAGCCTGGGCGACACGTGCGTGTTCCGGTTCGGCAACACCGAGACCCGCACCCGCCCCTACACCGACGTGGAGCTGGCAAGCGGCGACCTGTTCGTCTTCGGCGGCCCCTCGCGGCTGGCCTACCACGGGGTGCCGCGCACCCGGCCGGGCACCGCCCCGCCCGGTATCGGGCTGGAGGCGGGCCGGCTCAACATCACGGTCCGCGCCTCGGGCCTGCCCGGCGCCGAGGGCTGAGCGGCGCGCGGCCCCGCCCGGGGCCGGCCGGGCCGGGCTCGGCGGGGCGGCGCGGGCGGGACGCGGCTGGACGGGCGGTTCAGCCGCGGATGAGGTCGCGGACGTTGACCCACAGCAGGATGGCCACCACCACACCGGTGGGCACCAGCAGCGCGATGCGCCAGTCCGCGGCGAAGGCGGCGATGATGCCCGCCACCACCCCCACGGCCAGTACGAGCACCGCCAGGCCGGTCAGGAACGGCATGAGCTTGCGCCGGGCCATGGCGTCGACCATGGCGAACACCAGGACCACGCCGATCATCGCGGGCGCGGTGTAGGTGCCCTGCAGGAACAGCATGGCGCCCAGCGCGCAGATCAGCAGCGGGGTGCTCAGGGCCGCCCACACGTGCAGGAAGCGGGTCGTGCGCTGCTGGCCGGTCGCGTAGGGCAGGTGGGGGGCGCGCAGGTGCTCGGTGGGGCTGGGCGCGACCGGGACCTCGCCGTCGAGGGCGGCGCGGCAGGAGTCGCGCTCGTCGCTCATCATCGCGCGGCGGCGGTAGGCGGCCGACAGCTCCTTCTCGTCGGCGCGGATACGGGCGTCGTACTCCTGGGCGCGGCTCTGGGAGTGGGCGTCGTGGCCCAGGACCAGCCGGGCGGCGGTGAGGCGGCGCAGCGCGTCGCGGCGGCGCAGGATGTCGGCGTCGGCCTCGCGGATGCGCTCCTCCAGGTCGCCCAGGTGCGCGGCGAGCTGGACGCGGGCGGCGGCCTCCGTCGGCGGGACCTTCTGCAGCCCCACCCACGCCAGGGGGTCGGCCCAGGACCAGCGGATGGTGCCGTCGCGCTCGTAGCGGGGGCCGCTGGGGGCGCGCTCGCCCTCGAAGAAGTCGCCGGTGTCGCGGCCCCACAGGCCGCGGAAGCCGCGCACCCACGGGGTGTCGTCGTCGATGACGTGGGCGGTCCAGGTGCGCTCGCCGCCGGGGCCCACGCGCACGCCGTCGCCGCGGGCGTAGTCCACGAAGGGCACGCCGATCCCGTGGCGGACGAACTGGCTGTCGCTGCGGAAGATCCGCTCGCCCACCCACCGCCAGGCGCGCACCACCCAGCGCAGCACGGCGGGGTCGACCTGGATGAGGTAGTCACCGGGCAGCATCTGGTGGGAGTGGGAGCCGGCGCCGACGAAGATGACCGGGTGGTCGCCCTCGCGCCGCAGGTCGGGGTCGTCCCAGCTGCGGCGCAGGTCGTCGCCGAAGTACTCGTGGGAGGAGGCGCCCACCCACATCGGGCGGGTGCGGCCCTCGGAGTCCTCCACGACGTAGACGGTGACCTTCTCCCAGTCGGCCTCGTGGTCGTTGACGCCGCCGTAGGTGGAGCGCCAGTCGTTCATCGCGTAGAAGTACCAGTACTGCAGCGCGATGTAGCCGCCCTCGCGCACCACGCGGCCGTAGTAGCTGGCGGTCCCGTCGATGTGCACCCGGTCGCGGTAGCGGGTGGCGGCCGCCGCGGCGACTCCGCCGGGCACCGCGCCGCGGATCAGCAGGGACAGCTTCATCAGGATGTCGACCACCCGGCCCAGCACGCCCACGGCCGCCAGGCGCCCGCTGCGCGGGATGACGCGGCGCGCGCTGCGGCGGTGGCGGCGGGCCTCGGCGCGCAGCGAGGCGGCCTGCACGAACCGCAGGTGCTTGTAGCGGCCGGGCCACTCCTGCTCGGCCGTGGCGAGGCGGTCCAGGGTCAGCTCACCGGCCGGGACGACCTCGACCTCCTTGCCGTCGCGGTCCTCGCACCACAGCGAGCAGCAGCGCACGTAGGCGTCGACGTCGGCGGGGAAGAACAGCTCGCCGCGCGTGTAGACGAGGACGGGTTCGTAGGCGCGCAGCAGTTCGAGGTCGGATTGTGTACTCATGGTTGTGCCTGACTTTAGTGGATCTTGCCGGAGGGCCGTGCCGGGCGGGCTTCCGGGGCCTTCGGGCGGCCCGCCCGCCGCGCCCCGGGGACGGCGTAGGTTGGTCCCCATGGAAGAGGACCGCATCACGCCGCTGCTGGAGACGGCCCGCGGGGAGTCGCCGCTGGCCGCACTGCACGCCACCGTGCAGTTGCGCGGTGAGGTCGAGCGGCTGGAGGCGATGCACGTCCGGCGCGCGCGGACGCAGGGCTACACCTGGAGCGAGATCGCGACCATCCTCGGCATCAGCAAGCAGGCGTTGCACAAGAAGTATGGCGGCAGCCGCAGGGAGCGGTGACCGCCCGGGCACACCGAGGGGCCGCCCGCCCCGCTTCGGGGGCGGGCGTGGCCGGATCCGGCCGTCGTGGGCGGCGGCCGGGGTGAGGTTGACGGCGGCCGGGGTGAGCCCGCCTGCCGGCCGAGGCGGGGCCGGGGGCCGGACCGGCGGCGTCAGCCCACGTGCTCGGGCGCCCGCCGGGTCTCGGGGGGCTCCTGCTCCGGCGGCTCCGGCGGCGGCGCCGGCGGCTCCGTGCGGGCGGTGGCACGGCGCCGGCGGGTGCGGCGCACCCGGGCCAGGGCGGCGCGGTCGTCGCCTCGTGCGGCGCCGATCCCCGCCAACACCACCAGGGCCATGCCCGCGACCTGGACGGGCGCGGGGGTCTGGGCGACGATGAGCAGGCCCATGACCAGGCTGACGGCGGGTTCGAGGCTGACGAAGGTGCTGTAGGCGGTGCGGCTCATGCGCTGCAGCACGACCATCTCCAGCAGGAACGGCACCAGCGGGAACAGCACCGCGATGACCAGGGTGACCCACAGGACGCGGCCCAGGTCGGGGGCCGCGAGCACGGGCGGCAGACCGGCGGGCGCGGTGAGCACGGCGCCCACCGCCATGGCGATGGCCAGGCCGTGCACCGGGCGGAACGACGACCCCACCCGCTGGGTGAACACGATGTAGAGGGCCACGCAGACGGCGCCCGCCAACCCCAGCGCCACACCCACGAGGTCGGCACCGCCGGTCCAGGGCCGGGTGAGAAGCAGCACACCGGCGGCGGCGGCGCCCAGCCACACGGCCTCGCGGCGGCGGCGCAGCGCCAGGACCGCCACGGCCAGCGGGCCAAGGAACTCCAGGGCGGTGGCGGTGCCCAGGTCGATCCTCGCCGTCGCCTCGGAGTAGAGGACCATCATCCCCGCGCTGGCTGTGCCCAAGATCACTGCGGTGCCGATTTCACGCGGCCGGGCGGCGCGCAGCGCCGTCCACAGCGAGCGCCCGCCCAGGGCCACCAGCAGCAGCGCGGCCCAGGTCAGGCGCAGCCAGGTGACGCCCATGGGACCGGCCTGGCTGAACGCGTGCACGGCCAGCGCGCTTCCGGTGTGCAGCACGAACATCCCGCCGAGCAGCAGGGCGGCGGGTGGGACGCGGTCCAGGGCAGGGCGCAGTCCAGCGGAAAAGGGGGGAAAGCGGATCACCCGACCATTGCACTGGGCGGCTTTGTTTCTGTCCACGGACCGTTGGTGGACGAACCGTGTAGTTTCGGTGGATGGATCTGACGCGGTTGCGGCTCCTGGTCGAGCTGGAGCGGTGGGGCACCATGGCGGCCGTCGCTGAGGTCGCCGGCATGAGCACCTCGGCGGTCTCCAAGCACTTCGCCGTGCTGGAGAAGGAGGCCGGCGCGCGGCTGCTGGCGCCCGAGGGCCGCCGGGTGCGCCTCACCCCGGCCGGGCAGCGCCTGGCCCGCCACGCCGTGGACATCCTGGCCCGGGTGGAGGCCGCCCAGGCCGAGCTGGCCGGTGAGGGCGAGCCGGTGGGCCGGGTGTCGCTGGTGACCTTCGTCAGCGTGGCCACCCCCATCGTGCTGCCCGCGGTGCGGCGGCTGCGCGCCGACCATCCGGGGATCGACGTGCGGCTCATCGAGCACGAGCCCGACGACGCGCTGCGGGTGCTCCAGTCGGGCGCCGCCGACCTCGGCCTGGTCTACGACTACAGCCTGGTGCCGCGCCGCTTCCCCGGCACCCTGACCCTGCGCCCGCTGGGCACCGAGCCGCTGCTGCTCTCCCAGCCCTCGACCGGCGCGGCCACCAGCCGCACCATGACCCGATCGCGGCTGCGCGGGCTGGCCGACGCCTCGTGGATCGCCAACTCGCGCGGCAGCGACGACGACGAGTTGGTGAGCCGCTTGTGCGCGGGCGCCGGGTTCGCGCCACTGATCCGCCACCGCATCGACAACCTGGAGATGGTGGAGGAACTGGTGGCGGCGGGCATGGGAGTGGGCGTGCTGCCCAAACTGGCGGCGGCCACCCGGCGGGGGGTGGTGCACTCGCCGCTCGGCGAACTGGGCGGCAGCCGCCGGATCGCGCTGGCGGCCAACACCGGCGCGTGGGCCTGGCGGCCCATCCTGCTGCTGGGCCGCTACCTGTGGCAGGAGGCGCAGCGCGTCCTCGACGACGCCGCCCCGGAACCCCCCGCGCCGCCGGGACCGGCCGATTTCGGCTAGGTCGAGGCTGCAGTGGATGAGGCGGTGACGAGGGCGCCAACGGCAAACGGGTGGCCAGGCCCGGCGGCCACGTCGCAACCCCCGCCACCGATCGCGGAGCCGGTGAGCGCCATGCCCGCCCATCCGCCGCCCCGTCACCGCCCCGACCACCGGCCGGGTACGGCCGAGGGCTCTGGTGCGGGTGGGCCGCCTAGCTCACGCGGGGGCCGGCCATCAGCAGGGGATCGACCGAGGGCACCGGGACTTTGGCGGCGGCCTCGCGCACGGCGGCCAGGAACGGCTCGGCGTTGTAGCCGGCGCGCGCCAGGGCGATGATGTGCCGCCGGGCGGTGTCGCGCACCGTGCGCACGACCACCTGCGGGGTGGGCAGCCCGGTCCAGGCGAGCCGGGGCATCAGGGCCACGCCCAGTCCGGCCTGCACCAGGCCGAACACGGCGCTGAACTCGTGCACGGTGTGGCGCACCCGAGGCTGGAACCCGGCCTGGTGGCAGGCGGCGGTCACGCAGTCGTACCAGGGTGTGCCCGGGGCCGAGAGGATCCAGTCGGCGTCGGCGAGGTCGGCGGCCAGGTCGAGGTCGGCCCGGGCGGCCAGCGGGTGCTGGTAGGGCAGGACGGCGTCGAAGGGCTCGACCATCAGCGGGACCATCTGGAACTCCGGCGACCCGGGCGGGGGCAGGCTGCCCGAGGACTGGGTGACGGCGATGTCGATGTGCCCGGAGCGCAGCATCTCGGTGCTGTGCTCGGGCTCGGCCTGGACGATCTCGAACCGCCAGCCGGGCAGGGTCTGCCGCAGCGCGGCCACCGCCGGGCCCACCAGGTCGGAGATGGCGGTGGCGAAGGAGCCGACGCGGGCCACCCCGACCTTGCCCTCGGCGTACTCGGCGAGGTCGGCCTGGGCGCGCTCCAGCTCGGCGAAGATCACGTCGGCGTGGCTGAGCAGCACGCGGGCGGCGCCGGTGAGCAGGAACCGGCGCCCCTGGCGCTCCACCAGCGCGACCCCGGTCTCCTTCGCCAGCGCGGCCAGCTGCTGGGAGACGGCCGAAGGGGTGACGCCCAGCGCCTCAGCCGTGCCGGCGACCGTCTGGTGCTGGTCCAGCGCCTGGAGCAGCTGCAACCGGCGCACATCGATCATGACCTCAATGTAATGTCCCGGAAACACACACGCGGCGGCTGGGCGCCCGCCGGGGACAATCGCGGCGTGATCTCGTGCACACTCCGCGCGCTCGCCCGCCGTCCGGCGGGGCTCAGCCGGCGGCGTCGACGGCGCGCAGGTCGGCGACGATGCGCTCGGTGACCGGCACGGGCACGCCCGCCTCTGCCGCCGCCCGCAGCAGGGCGCCGCCCAGCGCGTCGACCTCCATGGGCCGGCCGGCCTCGCGGTCGCGCAGCATCGAGGGCTTGGTGGCCGGGGGCGCGGCGTCGAACATGGCGGTCACCCGGGCGGTGTCCAGGGCCAGGCCGCGCGCGGCGGCCACCGCCTCCACCTCGTGGGCCACCCCCAGCAGGTCCGCGCGGCGCTCGGCGCGCGCCGTTCCGATGTCGCTGCGGTGGTGTGTACAGACCAGCGCGGTGGGCAGCAGGAAGTGGAACTTGCGCCACAGCACGCCCGCCTCGTCGTGGTGCAGCCGCACGTCCAGCCCCGCGGCGCGCAGCGCCTCGGCCAGGGTCTCGACGCGGTCGGCGGGTGCGCCGGAGTAGGCGATGTCCAGCGCGGCGAAGGGGCTGGTGTGGGCGATGTGGCCGGGTGCGACGCGGGTGGACTCCACCCGGATGGAACTGGCGAGCACGTGGGCGCCGGGGTAGTGCGCCCGCAGCAGGTCCATGTGCTCGTAGCCGTTGAGGAGGGGGACGATGAGCGCGTCCACCGCCAGCCGGGGCGAGACCCGCGCCAGCGCGGCGGGCAGCGCCGTGGCCTTGGCGGCGACGATCAGCACGTCGGCGTGCTCGGTGGCCGCGGGCACGGCCTCGACTCCGATGCGGAAGTCCCCGAGCAGGCCGGAGTCCACACGCAGGCCCGCGGAGGCGATGTGCTCGGCCGTGGGCTCGGTGGCGACGATGGTCACGGGGTGCCCCTGGCGGGCCATCACCCCGGCGAGCAGTCCGCCGACGCCGCCGGGGGCGAGCACGGTGATACGGCCGAGAGGGGTGCGCTCGCCCATGGCCGGGCTCCCTTCCACGAGGTCGTGGCCGCCCCGCCGCGCGCGGGGCGGTCCGAGGTCGCCCCATTGTGCCGCGCGGGGCCTCCGGCCCGGCGGGCGGGGTGCGGTCGGCGGGGGCCGCGCGGTCTGCGGGCAGCGGTGCCCGCGCACGGCGAAACCTCGGCAAAAAACGCGCGATTTTCTCCTATCGTCACGACGCATCGTCCTTTTGCCCGCAGCGCGGCGACGCCCGCCGCACGCGGCGCGTACCGTCAGTAATACAGCTCACCTCGCCTATCCGAGTTCGGAGCGGCCGCGGTGCCGGGC
This sequence comes from Streptomonospora nanhaiensis, assembly GCF_013410565.1. Taxonomy (NCBI): domain Bacteria; kingdom Bacillati; phylum Actinomycetota; class Actinomycetes; order Streptosporangiales; family Nocardiopsidaceae; genus Streptomonospora; species Streptomonospora nanhaiensis. Next base: position 365,655 of record NZ_JACCFO010000001.1, on the reverse strand, counting down.
GGGCCGAGGGGCGGGGTCGCATGGGAAACGGGTGGAAAAAACATGGGATCTTCGTTGGCGACCAAAACCCACGGCGGAATTCCGACTCTGCGCTACCGCTACCTCGGCGCCGCCGACGTTGAGGAGCTGGCGGAGCTGTGGGCGGCCCTGCACGAGCAGCACGCCACCGTGGCGCCGCACCTTGAGGACATCATCACCCGCGTCAACGCCGAGGAGTCCTGGCGCCGCCGGCGGGCGCAGTACCTCGCCTGGCTGAAGGACTCCAGCACACTGGCCCTGGTGGCCGAGCGCGGCGGCGAGACGGTCGGCTACGCCATGGTCACCGTCCGCCAGAGCGAGCAGGGGTCGTGGGACCGGGGCGCGCGGGTGGCCGTGGTCCAGACCCTGGCGGTGGCCCCCGAGCACACCGGCACGGGCGTGGGCTCGGGCCTGCTGGAGGAGATCCGCCGCCAGGTGGGCTCCATGGGCATCCGCGACATCGAACTGACGGCCCTGGCCACCAGCTCCGAGGACATCCGCTTCTTCGAGCAGGAGGGCTTCCGGCCCTTCGTCACCACGATGGTGACCCGGATCGGCGGCGTGGGCGGCCACGACTGACCCCCGCCCGGCGGCCGCCGCGGGGGTCCGGCGACCGGCACGGCACGCGTCCGCGGGGCGCCCGCACCAAAGGGGTGCGGGCGCCCCGTTCCGCGTTGCGGCGCTGCGGGGCGCCCGCCGGGTGCGGCGCCGGCGCGGGGCGGCGCGGGTGGAGCGGTCCCGGCCCGTCGCGGCGGACCCCCTCAGCCCGCCTCCACCGCCATGCGGGCGTCGTAGGTCGCGATCTTGCGGTCGAGGTAGCGCAGCGTGGCCTCCAACTCCTCCATCCGGCCCAGCAGCCGGGCGCGCTGCCCGGCGAGCATGGCGCGCCGGCGGGCCACTGCCGCATCCCCCTCGCGCACCAGCCGCGCGTACTCCACCATGTCCTGGATCGGCATTCCGGTCCCCCGCAACCGCATCACCATCTCCAGGCGGGCCATTTCGGCGGCGCCGTAGAGGCGCTGTCCGGCGGCCGTGCGCGGCACGGGGTCCAGCAGGCCGATGCGCTCGTAGTAGCGCAGCGTGTCGGCGGACAGCCCGACGCGTTCGGCGGCGGCGGAGATCGTCAGCGGCTCGGTCGAGGCGGTGCTCATGCCCGCGAATCTAGTCGGCCGCGCCGGCGCCGGGCGAGGGCCGCGGCGATGCGCGGGGCAGCCGGGACGGCCGGCTTGCCTTGGAGTGCACTCCAGGGTGCACAGTGCTCAGCGACGGCCGGCGCAGCCCGGCCGCACCGCCCGTTCCGACAGAAGGGTCGTCATGATCACCACCACCCTGGGGGCGTCCGGCCCCGCCATCGGCGCCATCGGACTCGGCTGCATGGGGATGACCCACGGCTACGACCCGCGGGGCCGCGACGACGACGTGTCGGTCGCGGTGATCCACCAGGCGCTGGACCTGGGCGTCACCCTGCTGGACACCGCCGACGTCTACGGCCCCTACACCAACGAGGAGCTGGTGGGCCGCGCGCTGGCCGACCGCCGCGAGCGCGCGGTGCTGGCCACGAAGGTGGGCCTGGTGGGCGACCCGTCGCACCCCATGGGCCGCCGCAACGACGGCCGGCCCGAGCACGTGCGCGCGAGCGTCGACGCCAGTCTGCGCCGCCTGGGCACCGACCACGTCGACCTCTACCAGCTGCACCGGGTCGATCCCGCCACCCCGCTGGAGGAGACCTGGGGCGCGATGGCCGAGGCCGTCGCGGCGGGCAAGGCCCGCGCCATCGGGCTCTCGGAGGTCTCGGTCGAGGAGATCCGGCGCGCCCAGGCGATCCACCCGGTGGCCTCCGTGCAGTCGGAGCTGTCGCTGTGGACGCGCGAGGCGCTGGCCGAGGTGGTGCCCTACTGCGAGGCCAACGGGATCGCGTTCCTGGCGTACTCTCCGCTGGGGCGGGGCTTCCTGACCGGCCGGTTCAGCTCGCCCGACGACATCGCCGAGGGCGACTGGCGGCGGGGCAACCCGCGCTTCCAGGCCGAGGCGATGGCGGCGAACCGGGCGATCACCGAGGCCGCCGGGCGCGTGGCCGAGCGCCACGGCGCCACGCCGGGCCAGGTCGCGCTGGCCTGGACACGTGCCCAGAGCGGCACCGTGGTGCCGATCCCCGGCACCAAGACCCCGCGCTACCTGGTGGAGAACGCCGAGGCCGCCGACCTGGTGCTGACAGAGGCCGACCTGGCCGAACTCGACGCGGTGCCGGCACCGGTGGGCGAGCGCTACTGACGGGGGCGTGCCCGCCCACTCCTCCACCGCCCTCGCGGCGGCCGCGGCCCGCGCGTGCCGGGGCGCCGGCCCGCGGACGCACGGTGGCCGGGCGCGGCGGTGGCGGCCCACCGCGGGGGCGGGCCGCCACCGGATGGCGCGCCGGAAGGGCCGCGGCCGCCGGGCGGGGGCCGTCCGTGAAGGGACGGCCTTCTCGGGGAGGGCCCCCGCCCGGCGCGGTGCCTAGTCGGCGGCCGTGCCCGCCGCCTCGCGCTCCGCCGCGATCCGGTTGACCCGGCCGCGGACGCAGAACCAGCCGACGACCATGGCGATGACGATCAGCGGCAGCGCCATGATGGTGTAGCGCCCGATCTCGTCAAACCACATCATCACGACGATGGCGCCGAAGAAGGCCAGCGTGACGATCTCGGTGAACGGCGACCCGAACAGCTGGTAGGACGGCCGCCGCACCCGCCCGGCCTGGGCCTGCCGGTAGAACATCAGGTGGGACAGCATGATCATGCTCCACGTGCCGATGACGCCGATCGCCGCGAAGTTGATGACGATCTCGAACGCCTCGGCGGGCAGCACGTAGTTGAGCCCGACACCCAGGACGCACACGGCGCAGGTGAGCAGGATGCCGCCGTAGGGCACCTGGCTGCGGCTCATCACCGAGGTGAACTTGGGCGCCGAACCGGCCATCGACATGGACCGCAGGATGCGGCCGGTGGTGTAGAGGCCGGAGTTGAGGCTGGACATCGCGGCGGTCAGCACGACCAGGTTCATCACGTCGCCGGCGGCGGGGACTCCCAGCTCGCTGAGGACGGTGACGAACGGGCTCTGCCCGGCCTCGAAGACCGTGTAGGGCACCACCATGGCCAGCAGCAGCACCGAGCCGACGTAGAACAGGCCGATGCGCCACATGATCGAGTTGATCGCCTTCGGCATGACCTTCTCGGGGTTGGCCGTCTCGCCGGAGGTCACGCCGACCATCTCGACCGCGGAGTAGGCGAAGATCACGCCCTGCATGACGAGCACGACCGGCAGGACACCCGCGGGGAAGAAGCCGCCCTCGCTGACGAGCAGGTGGACGCCGCTGTCGTGTCCGCCCACGTCCTGGCCGGTGACCAGGAGCGCGATGCCGATGACCATGAAGACCACCAGGGCGGCGACCTTGATGATCGCGAACCAGAACTCCATCTCGCCGAAGATCTTCACCGAGATGAGGTTGAACGCCAGCACCACGGCGAGCGCGATGAGCGCCAGCACCCACTGCGGGATGTCGGAGAACATGTCCCAGTAGTGGATGTAGAGGGCGATCGCGGTGATGTCGGCGATCCCGGTGGTGGACCAGTTCAGGAAGTAGAGCCAGCCGCCGACGTAGGCGCCCTTCTCACCCATGAACTCGCGCGAGTAGGAGACGAACGATCCGGACGAGGGCCGGTGCAGGATCAGCTCGCCCAGCGCGCGGACCACGAAGAACGCGAAGAGGCCGCAGACGGCGTAGGCCAGGGCCAGGGCGGGGCCGGCCGAGGCCAGTCGCCCGCCGGCGCCCAGGAAGTTGGTGTTGGCTCGTGGTCATCGACTCCTCACCCGCCTATCCGGCCGGCCCCCGCACAACTCCCACCCGCCTCGCCGAGCGCGCCCGCTACGACCGCGCCGCCGTCCACGCCATCCTTGACGCCGACTACGTCTGCCACCTCGGCTTCGTGGCCGACGGGGCGCCCGTGGTGCTGCCCACCATGTACGCCCGCGTGGGCGAGCGCCTGTACATGCACGGCTCCACCGGCAGCCGCCCGCTGCACGCGGCGCGCGAGTGCCTGCGCGTCTGCGTCACCGTCACGCTGACCGACGGCGTGGTGCTGGCCCGCTCGGCGTTCCACCACTCCCTCAACTACCGGTCGGTGGTCGCTCACGGCATCGCCCACCGCGTGGTCGCCGAGGAGGAGCGGCGCATGGCCCTGGACGCGCTGGTCAACGCCCCCTTCCCCGGCCGCGCCGACGACTGCCGCCCGCCCACGCCCAAGGAGCTGGCCAAGACCGCCGTCATCCGGCTGGACCTCACCGACGTCTCGGCCAAGGTGCGCACCGGCGGGGTGGTCGACGAGCCCGAGGACATGGACCTCCCGTACTGGGCCGGCGTCGTCCCCACGGCGCGCGGCTACTCGCCGCCCGTGCCCGACGAACAGGGTTCCGGCCCGACCGCCGTGCCCGACTACGTGCGCCAGGCGCTGTAGCCGCGTACCCGCCGCTTTCGCGAAGCCCCCGGGCGCGCCCCGTCCGCGCGCCCGGGTCCGCCGGGCATCCCGTGCCGATCCGCCGCCTGGCGGCCCCCTCCCCCGGCCGTGCCCGCGCCCGCCTTCTGGGCGCCGCTCCGGGCCGCGCGGCTCCCATCGCCGCGCCGGGCCGCGCGCTTCGGCCATCCCGGCAGCACCGGACCGCGTCGACCGCATCGGGCAGCGCCGGGTCCGGGCGCGGGGCCGCGCGGACCACTACGCTCGTCTGCGTGCCAGCGACCGACGCGAACACCTGCAACTTCCCCGGCTGCACCCGTCCGGTGCCGCGCGGCTCCGCGCCCGGGCGCCCGCCGGAGTACTGCGACCTGCCCGAGCACACCCGCTGGCGGGCCTGGCGGGAGCGCCAGCGCCTGCGCGAGGAGACAGCCGAGCAGGCGGCGGCCCAGACCGCCCACGAGGGCGCGCCGGCGACCGCGGGCGCCGGGCCCGTGCTGACCGGCGGCGCCTCCCCGGCGTCCGGCGCGGGCGGCGCCACCCCCGTGACCAGCGCCCGGTTGCGCGCCGACGACCTGCTGGTGCGCTTCTCCGTCCAGGCCGAGCAGCTGACCGCCACCCTCGCCGCGGCGACCGACGCGTTCGCCGCCATGACCGACCCCGCCAACGTCGAGGCCCAGGTCGAGGCCGTCCGCGTCGACGCCGCCCGGCGGATCGCCGAGGCCGACGCCGCCCGGCTGGAGGCCGACGGCCGCCGCCGCGCGGCCGACCGGGCGCGCGCCGAGGCCGAGGCGGCGCGCGGGGCCGCCGAAGAGGCCGCCGCGTCGGCCGTCGCCGCCGCCGGAGCGGCCGAGCGCATGGCCGACGAGGCCATAGCGCGCCGCCAGGCCGCGCTGGCCGAACGCGACCACGCGGTCGAGGAGGCGGCCCGTGCCGAGGCCGAGCGCGCCGCCGCGCTCGCCGAGTACAACGCCGGGCTCGCCGACGCCGAACGCCGCCGGGTGGCCGCCGAGGAGGCCGCCGCCGAGCGGCTGGCGGCCGAGCGCCGCGCGGCGGCCGCCGAACTCGCGCGGGTCCGCCAGGAGGCCGAAGCCGAGCGGACCGCGCTGCGTGAGCGCCTGGAGGAGCGGAAGCGCGCCGCCGAGGAGGCCCGGCGGCGTGCCGAACGCGCCGAGCAGGAGGCCGAGGCGCTGCGCGCCCGCCTTTCCGACTCCGCCGAGGAGCGCGCGCGGCTGGCGGCCGAGGTCGAGCGCGAACGCGAGCACGCCGAGCGGGAGCGCGCCCGCCACCTCGCCGAGGTCGAGGAGCGCCGCACCGCGGCCGCCCAGGAGTTGGCGGCGGCCAAGGAGGCGGCGGCCCAGCGGCTGGCCGCGATGGACGACGCCCGCGCCCAGGCCCTCCACCGCGCCGAACGCGCGGAGGCGCAACTGGACGACGCTCTGGCCGAACTCAAGCACCTGCGCGCCGCCACCGCCCCACCCGCGACCGCCCCGGCTGACCAGAGCTGAACCGCTGAGGGGAGGGCGGGGCGGGACCGAGCCCGCGGGCACCGGCCGCCACGGCACGGCCTCTCGCGACCGCCGTCCCGTCCTGCGGCCAGTGTCCGCCCGGGGGGCGTCCGGGGACATCCGTCCCGTGGAGGGTCCCGGGGCTACTCCCGGCGGAGTAGCCCCGCGCCCGCGTGCCGCCGGGGGCGCAGCCGCTCCCTCCCCGGCGGCCCTCCCTCCCCGGCGACCCCATCGCGGTGCGTCGCGACGCGGACACACCGGGTGCGCGCGCCGGTGATGGTGGCCACGCCGCGCCGGCGCCGCCGTGCGCACCCGCCCGTGCCGACGCGGGGCGGTTCGGACCTCGCCGGCGGCGCGGCGACCTGCAGTGTCGCCGGGGGCGAGGCCTCCCGCGCGCCGCGCCCCTGCCCCGCGCCCCGCGCGGCGGCACGGGCGGCGGGGGCGCGCCGGAGGGGGCCGGTACGGGCGCGGCCCGCCTACCATGGAGCACGTGCATGACCAGGGGGCGAGCAGCGGCAGGTCCGACGATCCGACGCCGAGTGAACCCATCTGGAACCCGCCCACCCGCGTGCGGCCCAAGGTCGCCGACCTGCCGAGGTCCCGCGTGGACGTCAAGGCGCTGTTCGGCCTGGCCTCCGGCGGGTGGGGGTGGAGCACCGGCTTCAAGGCCGTCATCGCCATGGCCACCGCCTTCTCCCTGGCCGCCGCGCTGTTCGGGCCGCAGGTGGGCACCCTGGCCGCGCTGGGGTCGATGACGGTCCTCTACGAGAAGGAGACCCCCTACCAGTACCGCGCGGTGGCGCTGGCGTTCGTCGGCCTGGGGTTCGTGGCCAGCGTGGTCGTGGGCACCGTCAGCTCGCTCAACCTGTGGGCGGGCGCGGTCGCCATCGGCGCCGTCGCCGGGGTCTCGACCTGGGTCTGCCAGGCGCTGCGGGTCGACAAGCCCGGACCGCTGTTCTTCGTGCTGGTCTGCGGCATCTCCACCATCGCCCCCGGGGGCCTGGCGCAGGTGCCCATGCACGCGCTGGTCGCGGGGATGGGCGCCGCCGTGGGCTGGGCGGTGTCGATGGGCGAGGGCCTGTTCCGCGGGCGCCACCCCGAGCACCGCGCGGTCGCCGAGGCGTTCCGCCAGCTGGCCGCCCTGCTGCGGTCCATCGGCACGCCGCGCGTGGACCACGTCCAGCACGACGCGTCGGTGGCCGTGGCCCGCGCCTGGCGCATCGTGCTGCTGGGCCAGACCCGCGGCTACCGCGACACCCCCACGGCCGCGCGGCTGCGCGCGCTGCTGCGCTGGGTCTCCGACATCCACCTGGCCGCCACCGACGTCTCCCTGGCCCGCACCGAGCGCCTGCCCGCGCTCGCCGCCGACTTCGCCGAGGAACTGGCCGCCTCCGTGGGGCGCCCCGACCTCGCCCCCGACCCCGACCGCCTGGACGAGCTGCGCAAGGGCCTGCGCCCGCGCTCGCTGGAGGCCCGCCTCTACAACCGGCTGGGCCGCGCCGCCCAGACCGCGCACCGCGACGAGCACGAGACCGAGGGCCGCGGTCTGGAACTGCAGGACGTGCGCTACCCCTCGGTGTGGCAGTCCCTGCGCTCCAGCCTCACCCGCGAGTCGCTGGTCCTGCCCACCGCCCTGCGCATGGGCATCACCGTGACCCTGGCCGCGGTGTTCGGCCTGGCCGTCGGCCTGGACCGCTACTACTGGATCTGCATCACGACCACGGCCGTGCTGCAGGGCGGCAACGTGGTGCTGACGGTGAACCGGTCGGCCCAGCGCGCCCTGGGCACGCTCATCGGGGTGGTCATCGGCGCGCTGCTGCTGATGGCCGACCTCCCCCTGGTCGCGAGCATCGCCCTGGCCGCCGGCTTCCAGGGGCTCACCCAGCTCACGGTGACGCGCAACTTCTTCTACGCCAGCATCTTCCTCACGCCCATGGGCCTGATCCTGGCCCACACCGCCTCGCCCTACCCGGTCGAGCAGCTGGCCGAGGCCCGCATCCTCGACACCGTGGTGGGCTCGCTGGCGGGCATGCTCGGCGCGCTGCTGCTGTGGCGCCGGGCGTCGGCGGCGCGGCTGCCCCAGACCATCGTCGACGTCCTGGAGACCACCCGAACGGCGCTGCTGGCCGTGCTCGACCCCGAGGTCCAGCTCGACGCCGAGCGCACCTACCGGCTGCGCCGCGACCTGCGCACGGCGCTGGTCAGCCTGCGCGGCGTCTACGACAGCGCGGTGGGCGACGTCCCCCGGGCCACCACCACCCGCCCGCTGTGGCCGGTGGTGGTGGCCACCCAGCGGGTGGGCTACCTGGCGCTGGCGGCGCTGGCGCTGGAACGGCCGCAGCCGGCGTCGCAGATCACGCTGCAGCGGCTGTACCTGGCCTTCGAGGAGCTGATGGCGGCGCTGCGCGAGCGGCGCACACCGCGCCTGGGCGCGCTTCCGCGCCTGGTGGACTACCCGCGGGTCAACATGGAGCTGCGGGCGCTCTCGGCGGCGATGCGCACCGCCGTGGCCGAGGACGAGCGCAGCGCCGCGCGCGAGGAGGAGCGCCGCCGCCAGCGCGAGCGGCACCGCGCCCAGGAGGAGGTCGACGCCGACCTGTAGGCGCGCCCCGGACCGCGCCGCCGGCGTCCCTCCGGGCCCGGCGCCACCCGCCCGCCGCGCCGGACACGGCGCCCGCTAGGCTCGCCGACGATCCGACCAGTCGGCCTCGGCGTCCGGTTGACCTGGCCGCGCCGTCCGGCCGGCGCGGCCGCCGACACCGAGGAGCGCCACCCGTGACTTCGCCCGCCGACATCGACGTGATCGTCTTCGACGTCCTGGGGACCATGGTCGACGAGCCCGGCGGGATCCGGCGCGGCCTGCGGGCGGCGCTCCCCGGGTGCGGCGACGCGCGGCTGGAGGAGCTGCTTGAGGTGTGGCAGCGCCACGTCGAGGAGCGGCAGCGCGAGATGCTCTCCGGCCGCCGGCCCTACGCCCCCAGCACGGCGCTCGACCGGGAGGCGGCCGAGCGCGTGGCCGCCGAGGCCGGGGCCGCCGACCCCGGCGCCCCCGGCGCGCTGGCGGCCGCGGCCCAGCGGCTGGACCCCTGGCCCGACTCCGTGGCGGCGCTGGACCGGATCGCCGCCCGCTTCACGGTGGTGGGCCTGTCCAACGCCGCGCCCGCGGCACTCACCCGCATCAGCGCGCACGCCGGGCTGCGCTGGCACCAGGCGCTCTCGGCCGCCGACGCCGCCGGCTACAAGCCGCACCCCGACGTCTACGGGCTCGCGGTCGCCACCGCCGACCGCGCGCCGGAGCGCCTGCTCATGGTGGCCGCCCACGCCTGGGACCTGCGCGCGGCGCAGACCGCGGGCATGCGGACCGCCTACGTCGAGCGCCCTGTCGGGGACCCGCCCCGCGCCGGGGACGCGTTCGACCTGTACGCCGGGAGCCTGGCCGAGCTGGCCACGGCTCTGGGGGCGGACTGAGGCGCCCTTCGCCGAGACGTCGGTCACCCTGGTCCGCGCCCGGGGCGGCGCCCGCCGGGGCTCCCGGCGGGCGCCGTTGCGCGTGTCCGCAAGCCCCGCCGCGCGCCCCGGCGGCGCGTCCAGCCGATCCGGCCGATCTGCCTAAAGCGTTAAATGCTTTGCCTAGGGGCCCTAGGTGCGGTTAGCGTCGCCGACATGAGACCGTTGACCGAGCAGGAGATCCGCGACGCCTTCGTGAACTGCGGAAAGGGCGAGGCCAAGCGGGCGCCCATGCCCCGCGACCTCGCCGACACCGCGTGGGAGGACCTCGACTTCCTGGGGTGGCGCGACCTCGGGTCGCCCGAGCGCGGCTATCTCGTGGCCGAGCACCGCGACCGCCTCGTGGCGGTGGCCCTGCGCTCCCCGCAGACCCGCGCGCGCGACTTCCTGCACCGCAGCCTGTGCTCGCTGTGCCTGACCACCCACCCCTCGGGCGGGGTGGCGCTGATGGCGGCCCGCAAGGCGGGCCCGGCCGGGCACCAGGGCGACTCCGCGGGGCTGCACATGTGCACCGACATGGCGTGCTCGCTGTACGTGCGCGGCCGCAAGTCGCCCGCCGCCGGAGGACGCCTGCCCGAGGACCTCACGGTCGAGGAGCAGATCGAGCGGACCCGCGACAGGCTCGCCGCGTTCCTCGACCGCATCCTGGGCTGAGGCGGCGCCCCCGCGACCGGCCGCCCGGCCCGCGCCGACGGGCGGGCGCCCCGGTGGGGCGCCCGCCCGTCCGGCCGGTCAGCCGACCATGGCGAACGCGCGCACCGGGAAGGTGGCCATGCCGCGCACCTTCACCGGCACGGCGAAGAACGTGAAGCCCGTCTCCGGCAGCCGGTCCAGCAGGCACAGGTGCTCCACCACCGGGATGCCCGCCGCCAGCAGCACCGAGTGCGCCGGGCGGGCGCCCTCGGCCCCGGGCGAGGTGTCGTCGATGTTCACCGAGTCGATGCCCACCAGCGCGGCACCGGCCTCGACCAGCGCCTTGGCGCCCTCGCCGGAGAGGAAGGGGTGCTCGGGGTCGCCGTAGCGCTCGGTGCGCCAGTGGCGGTCCCAGCCGGTGCGCAGCAGCACCGCCCGGCCCGCGACGTCGATGTCGCGCACCGTGTCGGGGCCGATCTCGCGGGCGCCCTCGGGCAGGTCCACGACCACGCCCGGCAGGCCCGCCACCTTCTCCAGTTCGAGGTCGGCGAGGTCGGCGCCGTCGCGGTAGCGGTGCCCCGGGGTGTCCAGGTAGGTGCCGGTGTTGGCCACCATGGTGATGCGGGCGATGGTGAACTCGGTGCCCGCCGCGTAGGTGCCGTGCGACTCCTCGAACGACATGTGGTCGTCGATCTCGGGGCCGGGCAGGCCGGGGTAGGTCACCATTCCCGAGGTGATCTGGTGGCTGACGTCGACAAGCTGCGTCATAAGGCTCCGCCCTCTCTGCTGCCGTTGCGCGCTCGCCCCGCGCGAAGGCACCGGACATAGGTCTAGACCAGACTCTAGCGGCCAGGGCCTCTCCGCGTCCGCCGCACCCCGCGGCGGCGGGGCGGAGTCCGCCCGCGCGCCCGCCCGGCGGGCCCCGCTACAGTCGAACCGGCAGCACACGGCGCCGCGCGCCGGGCCGCCGCCCCCATCATCCCCGCCCGCCGCCGCATCCGAAAGAGGACACCCGCCGTGGAGCTGTACGGTGCCGCGAAGACGGTCATCGCGCCCATCACCCGAGGCATCTGGCCGCTGCACACCGAGGGGCTGCACCACATCCCCGCCGAGGGGCCGGTGATCCTGGCGGCCAACCACCTCTCCAACATCGACCCGCTGTTCATCGGCGTGGCCGTGCCCCGGCCGGTCACCTTCATCGCCAAGCGGGAGCTGTTCGCCGAGGGCAACATCGCCCAGCGGACGTTCACCCGCGCGCTGCGCGCGATCGGCCAGCTCTCGGTGGACCGCCGGCCCGGCCAGGGCTCCCAGGAGGCCATGGAGCACAGCCTGAAGGTGCTGGCCGAGGGCGCCGCGTTCGGCATCTTCCCCGAGGGCAGCCGCTCCCCCGACGGCCGCCTCTACCGGGGCCAGACCGGGCTGGCCTGGCTGGCGCTGACCTCGGGCGCGCCGGTGGTGCCGCTGGCGCTGGCCGGGACCAACCGCATCCTGCCCCGGGGGCGGCGGGTGCCGCGCCTGTGCCGCGTGGGCATCCGGGTGGGGCCGCCGGTGGACCTGAGCCCGTGGGCGGGCGAGGCCGGGCGGGCCCGCTCGCGCCGCGCGGCCACCGACGCGATCATGGCGGCCATCCAGCGGCTCTCGGGCCAGCCGCAGGTGGCGCGCTACGCGGCCTCGGTCAAGGCCGAGCTGCGGGCCGGGGGCGCCTGAGCACCCGCGGCGCCGGGCCGGGACCGGGGCGAGGGGGCGGGGCGGACACGCGGCGCTCCGGCGCGCCGACGTGAGGTAATCCACAGCCCGGCCCGGCTTAGCGGGGGCCGCCGCCGTGTTGCCCTTGAAGAGGCCGCCCGACCCGGGCTGACGTGCGCCGACCGCGCGCCCGCCGACCGCGCTCCCCGGTCGGCGGGCGGGAAGAGGCGTTGTCCATCTTCGAAGTCGGTTTAGTAGGCTTAAAACCTTGCAGGTAGAGTTAGGTTAGCCTAACCTCGTTTTGCGTGTCCCGGTGTGCGGACAGCGAGCCCGACCGCCTCCGCCGCCATCCGGAGCAGACGCGACCAATGGAGAATGCCAATGACGCGACCACTGCGCGTGGGAATCGTGGGGGCCGGCCCCGCGGGGATCTACGCGGCCGACATCCTCACCAAGGACGACACCCTGGCCGCGAGCGGCGTCCCGGTCAGCATCGACGTCCTGGACCGGCTGCCCTCCCCCTACGGCCTGGTCCGCTACGGCGTGGCACCCGACCACCCCCGCATCAAGCAGATCCAGCAGGCCCTGCACAAGGTGCTGGACAAGCCCCAGGTGCGCTTCATCGGCAACGTGGAGTACGGCCGCGACCTCAAGCTTGAGGACCTGCGCCGCCACTACGACGCGGTCGTCTTCGCCACCGGCTCCGACCGCGACCGCCCCCTGGACATCCCCGGCGCCGACCTGCCCGGCTGCCACGGCGCCGCCGACTTCGTCGCCTGGTACGACAGCCACCCCGACACCCCCGACGACTGGCGGGTCGAGGGCGCCAGCGTCGCGGTGATCGGCGCGGGCAACGTCGCCGTCGACGTCGCGCGCATCCTGGCCAAGGACGCCGACGACCTGCTTGAGACCGACATCACCGACAACGTGCACCGGGGGCTCGGCGCCAAGCGCGTCACCGACGTCCACGTCTTCGCCCGGCGCGGGATCGCCCAGGCCAAGTTCACCCCCATGGAGCTGCGCGAGCTGGACAAGCAGCCCGGCGTGGAGGTCGTGGTCGACCCCGAGGACTTCGAGCTGTGCGAGGCCAGCCTCGCCGCCATCGAGGAGTCCAACCAGGTCAAGACCAACGTCAAGATCCTGCAGAACTGGGCCATCCGCGACCTGCGCGGCGAGCCCCGCCGCCTGCACCTGCACTTCCTGCACCGCCCCGTCGAGATCCTGGGCACCGACCGCGTCACCGGCCTGCGCACCGAGCGCATGGAGCTGACCGGCGACGGCGGCGTGCGCGGCACGGGTGAACTGGTCGACCACGAGGTGCAGGCCGTCTACCGCGCCATCGGCTACCTCGGCTCGCCAGTGGCCGACCTGCCCTTCGACGAGGAGCGCGGGGTCATCCCCAACGACGGCGGCCGCGTGCTCGACCTCGACGACCAGCCGATCCCCGGTGTCTACGCCACCGGCTGGATCAAGCGCGGCCCGGTCGGGCTGATCGGCCACACCAAGGGCGACGCCCTGGAGACCGTCACCAACCTGGTCTCCGACCGCGACTCCCTCACCCCCGCGCCCGAGCCGGAGCCGGAGTCCTTCCTGCGCCTGCTGGGCGAGCGCGGCGTCCCCTTCACCACCTGGGAGGGCTGGCAGCGCCTGGAGAGCCACGAGGAGGCCCTGGGCGAGCCGCACGGCCGCAAGCGCATCAAGGTCCGCTCGCGGGAGGACATGACCCGCATCGCCCGCGCCGAGTAGCGCGGCCGGTACCGGCGCGGGGGCCGGGCGCCCTGGGGGCGCCCGGCCCCCGCCGCTGTCCCGGCCCCCGCCGCCGCGGCGTCCCGGCTGCTCCGGGCGGCGTTCGCGGCGGCCCGCCCGCGCCGTCCGGAACCGCCCGCTTCCGCTGTGTGATCCGGATTACCGCCGGATCGGGTGGGGCTTACGGAACACAGCACCTCCGCGATGGGTTACAGTCGCCAGTGGTCGGTGTGGTAGCAAGTGTCCCCCGGGCCTCACCTATTGCCTTCGCGGAATACCGCGTGCGGCGCCCGCCCCGGCGGGCCGCCCACGGCCTACGGAGCCGCGTTGTGCCCCGCGCCGAGAGGCGACCGCCACACCGGCCACTCATCGTCGCTCCCGCCCCGCTTTCCTTGTCTGGGAGGCGGGGCGGAGCTGTCTGGAAGGACGATCGCGTGGACGACCAACGGCGCCCGACCGGGCCGGGTGAGCCCCCCTCCCCGGCTCCCCAGGGCCCTTGGGGGCCTGAATCCCCCGCGACCCCCGGGCCGGCCGGACCGGCGCCCGCCGAACCCGGCGCCGGCTCCCCCCTCGGCCCGCCCGACCCGGAGCAGGGGCCGCGCGGCGGCTCCGGCGGCGACCCCTTCGCCGCCCCCCACGACCCCTCCCCCTACCGCCTCCCCGGCGCCCCCGCCTCCCCCTCCCCGGCGGAGTCCCCCTTCGGCTCCTCCCCCGACCCGGCCGGGCCCCGCTACAGCGCCTCGGGCGGCGCCGCGCACGGGCCCGCCTCCCCCGGCGAGGCCGCCGCCCCCGAGCACACCGCCCACCTGGGCGGCCCCGCCGCCTCGTCCGCCGCCGAGAGCGGGGCCGGCCACGCCGCCGGCACGGGCGAGGGCCACACCGGCGCCCCCGCCGGCACCGAACCGCCGGGCTCCCCTCCGGTCCCGCCCGGCGCCTACTCGGGCCCGGCCGAGCAGCCCGCCCCCCGCCGCCGCTCCCGCCGGGGCCTGGTCATCGGCGTCATCAGCGCCGTGGTGGTGCTGGCGCTGATCGGCGGCGGGGTGTCGTGGTACGTGCTGACCATGCCCCAGCCCGAGGACACCGCCGACGCCTACGCCGCGGCCTGGAGCGAGGGCGACTACGCGGCCATGGCCGACCTCGCCACCGGCGAGGGCGACCCCGCCGCGGCCTACAAGCGGCTGGAGGAGAACCTCGGCATCGAGAACGCCGCGGTCACCACCGGCCCCGTCACCGAGGACGGCGACACCGCCAGCGTGCCCTTCGAGGCCACCCTGACCCTGAGCAACGCCGGCGAGTGGGCCTACGACGGCACCCTGCCGCTGGTGCGCGCCGACGGCGAGTGGCGGGTCGACTTCAGCCCCGCCGTCATCCACCCGGACCTGGGCGAGGGCCAGACGCTGGTCCGCACCAACGAGTGGGGCGAGCGCGGCCACGTGCTGGGGGCCGACGGCTCCCGCCTCGACGAGAGCCCCTCGGGCTCGGTGCAGATGATCGTCGGCGAGGTCGGCACCGTCACCGAGGACATGCTCGGCGACCTGGGCCCCGCCTACGAGGTCGGCGACCCGGTGGGGGTCAGCGGCGTGCAGTCGCAGTACGAGGAGCGCCTGGCCGGGACCGCCACCACCGCCGTGCGCGTGGTGGACGAGGGCACGGCCGCCGGCGAGGTCCCCGAGGACGCGCCCACGGTCGGCGCCATCGAGGGCACCGACGGCAAGGACGTCACCCTGAGCATCGACCCGGCCGTCCAGGAGGCCGCCGGGCAGGCCATCGTGGACCAGACCAAGCCGACCGCCATGGTGGCGATCCGCCCCTCCACCGGCGAGGTGCTGGCGGCGGCCAACGTCCCCGGCGGGTTCAACCGCGCGCTGGAGGGCCAGTACCCGGCGGGCTCGATCTTCAAGATCGTCTCCTACGACGCCCTGCTGTCCTCGGGCATGGGCATGGACACCCCCATGGACTGCCCCCGCAACGTGACGGTGGGCGGGCAGAAGTACAAGAACGCCGGCAACGCCGCCTACGGCGCCCAGTCGGTCCTGGAGGCGTTCGCGACCTCCTGCAACACCGCGCTGGTGCAGCAGGTGGCCGACCGGCTCGACGGCCCCGCGCTGGTCGAGAGCGCCGAGAAGTTCGGGTTCAACGAGGAGATCAAGGCGGGCCTGCCCGTGTTCGAGCCCTCGCTGCCCACCCCCGACAGCATCCCGCTGCTCACCGCCTCCAGCATCGGCCAGGGCCAGCTGCTCACCTCGCCGCTGCACATGGCCTCGGTGCCGGCGGCGGTCGCCGAGGGGTCCTACCGCTCGCCGCTGCTGGTGACCGACCCTGCGCCGGAGGGCCGCCCCGAGCCCACGCCCATCGACACCGCGCCGCAGCTGCAGGAGATGATGCGGGCCGTGGTCACCCAGGGCACCGCCGAGGACGTCGGGTTCACCGGCGAGGTCCACGGCAAGAGCGGCACGGCCGAGTACGGCACCGCCGAGGAGGGCGAGGAGCTGCCCGCCCACGGCTGGTTCGTCGGCTACGAGGGCGACATCGCGTTCGCCGTGGTGGTCGAGGACGGCGAGAGCGGCTCGGGCGCCGCCGCGCCGCTGGCCAAGAAGTTCCTCGACGCCCTGTAGGCCCACCCGGCGGCCCGCCCCGCGGTGCGGGCCGCCGCACCGCGTCGGCGGCCCTGTCCGTCCGCGCCGCAGGCCGGCCGGCGCCGGCCGGCCTGCGGCGCGGACGGACACGCAGGCGGTCCGCCTTCTCACCTATGGGATCGTCCGG
Source organism: Streptomonospora nanhaiensis (assembly GCF_013410565.1). NCBI lineage: Bacteria > Bacillati > Actinomycetota > Actinomycetes > Streptosporangiales > Nocardiopsidaceae > Streptomonospora > Streptomonospora nanhaiensis. Next base: position 349,313 of record NZ_JACCFO010000001.1, on the reverse strand, counting down.
GGCGGCCGTGTTGAATCGGCTCCGCGGGCGGCGCCCCCGGAACGGGCGCCGCCCGCGCACCGCCCGTTCTGGGCGGGGCCGCCGTGCGCGGCGGACCCGCCGCCACTCACCCGACCATCGGAGGGTTCGCGATGAGCACCGACGCCGGTTCGCTGACCACCCAGGACCTTGAGTTCCTCGCCCGCCCCCTGCACGGCTTTTTGTCCGTGGCCGCGGGGCCGCTGCCGCCCCAGCCCCGGCCGGTGTGGTTCGAGGCCACGGCCGAGGGCACGATCCAGCTGTTCACGGCCCCCGACTCGCTCAAGGTCCGGCGCCTGCGCCGCGACCCCCGCGCCTCGATCGTCGAGGCCGCCCCCGTGGGCGAGCGCGAGCGCTGGGTGTCGGTGGCCGGCCGCGTCACGGTGGAGCCCGACGGCGCGCACGACCTGTGCGCCCGCCTGGCCGAGCGCTACTGGGACCTCGACGACCCCGAGCGCGCCGCCGACCTCGCCGGCATGCTGGCCGCCGACCAGGTGCGCCTGGTCCTGCACCCCGAGACCGTGCGCCGCTACGCGCACTGACCCGCGGGCGCCGCGGGGCGCACCGGCACGTCCCGCGGCGCCCTGACGCGCCCTGCCCGGCCTCGGGCACGCGCGGCCGCCCGCTCCCCGGCGGGGCGCGGGCGGCCGGGCCGCAGACCCGCTCAGGGGGTGCCGGCGGGCACCTCCTGGGGGGCCGACTGCTGCTGTCCGCTGGGCGGCGGTGTGCGCGCCGGCGCCGGGGCGCTGAAGTACAGCGCGGTCAGCATGGCGAACAGCACCAGCGCGATCAGCCCGCACACCAGCCACGCGAACGCCTTGGTGCCGCTGAAGCCGGGTTCGCCGTCCTGGTCCGCGCCGCCGAAGTCGGCCAGGTGCCGGGCCAGGCGCGGATCCTCCTCGCCGAGACGCTGCTCGATCTCGGCGAGGATCCGCCGTTCGTTCTCACGCAGTGACATGGCGCCCTCCTCGCCGCGCGGACCGCCACCGCCCGGTGGCCCGCCGCGGCCCCCTGGTACCGGTGGCCGGCCGCGGCCACCCCTGTTCCCTGGTAATGGTTCTATCCGCCCGGGGCCCGGCCAGTCGTGCCCGGCGCCGATTTCGTGTCCGAACACGAGAGCGCCCCGGCACCGCCCGCGCCGCGCCCGCTACAGGTAGAGGCCGGGGCGCTGCTCAGCGGGGGCGTCGTCGGCGGTGGCGGGCACGTCGGCGGCCGTGAGCTCGCGCAGCACGTCGGCGTCCAGCCGGTCCCGGTCGGCGATGCGGGCGGCCTGGTTGGCGGCGGTGCGCGCGAACACGGCCTCGGCCAGCCGCCCGTTGGCGAAGTCGGGCCGGCGCGGGGTGCGGGCCAGGCAGGCGCGGACCGCCTCGGCGGCGCCGGCGCCCAGCCGGAACCCGGCCTCGCGGGCGCGTTCGGCCACGATGGCGAACAGCTCGTCGTCGGTGTAGTCGGCGAAGTGCAGCCGCTTGGCTATCTGGGCGGCCAGGGCGGGGTGGGAGTCGAGGAAGGAGCCCAGTTCGGCCTGCGGCCCGGTGAGCACCACCACCAGGTCCTGCCGGTTCTCGGCCATGAGCCGGGCCAGCGTCTCAACGGTCTCGGCGGCGGGCACCTGACCGGGCCGGTTGGCCCCCAGCTCGTGGGCGTCGGCGACCAGCAGCACCCCGCCCAGCGCGGCACGCACCGCGTCGGCCACGGGCTCGGCCTCGCGGTCGTAGGCGGGGGCGGCCAGGGTGCGGCGGTCGGCGCGCACCAGGTGGCCCGAGGACAGCAGGCCGCGGCGTCCGTAGACGGCGCCCAGGATGGTGGCCACGGTGGTCTTGGCGGTGCCGGGGTTGCCGGTGAAGGCGAGGTGGCCCGGCGCGGCCGAGGCGTGGATGCCGGCGTCCCGGCGGGCCTGCTCGACCCGCGCGCGGGCGTCCAGGGCGCGCACCTCGCTCTTGACGCGGGCGTGGCCCACCAGCTCCTCCAGCGCGGCCAGCGGGTCCTCGGGCAGCGCGGCGCCGACCCGGGCGCTGGCGGTGGCGGGGATGTCGGCGGGGCGCAGCTCGCCGAGCGCGGCGGCGCCGTGGTCGGCCCCCGCGCCGGCGTCCTCGGTGACGCGGCGGGCCTGCAGGGCGATGGCGCGCTCCAGCAGGTTGCGCACGACGCGGGCGTTGCCGAAGGACTCGTCGCGGGGCGCGGCGCGCAGGACCTGGCGCACGCGGGCCGCGGTCTCTGCGGCCACGGTGAACCCGGCGTCGGCGGCCATGACGCGGAAGATGTCGGTGAGCTCGTCGTCGGTGTAGTCGGCGAAGGTGAGGTGGCGGGGGAACCGCGAGGCCACGCCGGGGTTGGAGGCCAGGAAGCGGGTCATCTCGCGCTCGTAGCCGGCCACGACCACCACCAGGTCGTCGCGGAAGTCCTCCATCATCTTCAGCAGGGTGGCCACGGCCTCGTGGCCGAAGTCGTTGCGGGAGCTGGACTCGGTGAGGGTGTAGGCCTCGTCGATGAACAGCACGCCGCCCACGGCCGACTTCACGACCTTCTCGACGCGGGGCGCGGTCTGGCCGATGTACTCGGCGACCAGGTCGGCCCGGCTCACCTCGACCATGTGGCCCGAGGCCAGCAGGCCCAGGTCGGCGTAGACGGCGCCGAGCATGCGGGCCACGGTGGTCTTGGCGGTGCCGGGGTTGCCCATGAACACCATGTGGCGGGTGGGGGAGGCGGCGGGGGCGCCGGCGGCCTCGCGCAGCCGCTCGGCGCGGGCCTCGGCGGCGTACAGCCGGATCTCGCGCTTGACGGCGGCCAGGCCCACGAGCCGGTCGAGGGCGCGCAGCGGTCCGGAGGCGGGTTCGTCGGGGCCGGCCGCGGCGGCCTCGGCCGGCGGCGCGGCCGTTGGGGCCGTCTCGGCGCCGCCGTCGGCGGCGCCCTCCTCGGCGGGCGGCACGGCCGCCTCGGGGGCCTCGGCGGGCGCGGTGCCCAGGCGGGGTGCGGTGGTGTCGGGGATGTCCTCGGGCAGCAGCAGCGCCAGCGCCTCGGCGTCGGCGTCCTCGCCCAGCGCGGCCACGCGCCGGGCCTGGAGCGCGGCGGCGCGCTCGGCCAGCGTGCGCACGGTGCGGGCGTTGCCGAAGGAGGGGCCGCGGGCGGTGCGGCGCAGCACCTGGTCGACGCGGGCGCGGGTGCCATCGGCCAGGGTGAACCCCATGGAGGTGGCGGCGGCCGTGAAGACGTCGGTGAGCTGGGGGCCGGTGAAGTCGGGGAAGTGCAGCCGCCGGGCGAACCGGGCCGCCAGGCGGGGGTTGGCGGCGAGGAACCGGCCCATGTCGCGCTCGGGCCCGCTCAGCACCACCACGAAGGTGTCGCCCCGCTCGTCCAGGTGCTTGAGCAGGGCGTTGATCACGTCGGCGCCCAGGCCCTTGCCCGACTCCGACTCGGTGAGGGCGTGGGCGTCGTCGACCAGCAGCACTCCGCCGGCGGCGGACTTGACGATCTGCTCCACGCGGGCCGGCGTCTGGCCGATGTACTCCCCCACGAGCTCGGCGCGGCCGACCTCGACCACGTGGCCCGAGGACAGCGTGCCGGCGGCGGCGTAGAGGGAGCCCAGGATGCGGGCGACGGTGGACTTCGCGGTGCCGGGGTTGCCGGTGAACACCAGGTGGCGGGCGGGCGGGGTGATGGCCACCCCGGCCTCGGACCGCAGCCGCTCCACGCGCGCCTCCTCGGCGTAGGCGCGGACCTCCCGCTTGACCGCCTCCAGGCCCACCAGGGCGTCGAGTTCGGCCAGCGGCTCGGCCAGGGCGCGGGCGGCCTCGCCGGTGTCGGCCTCGGCGGTGCCGGAGTCGGCGCCCCGGGAGTCGGGCACCCCGGTGGGCACCCCGACCAGGCGGCGCGGCGGGCGGCCGTAGCGGCGCAGGTCCTGCTGGAAGCCGACGACGGGCAGGGGGATGCCGACGGTGGGCTTCTGCAGCACGTCGTCGTCGCCGGAGGCCAGCGCGGTGGCCACGCGCGTGCCCATGTCCAGCCAGGCGCGGCAGGTGTCGGCCTCGCCCGCCAGCACGGCCTGCCACAGCCAGGTGCGGGCGCGGCGGCTCCAGGCGGACTGGTTGTAGGCGGCGCGCTCGTCGGCGACGCGCTCGACCTGCTCGTCGAAGTCGGAGTGGTCCAGCACCACGCTGGCGATGGGCGGGAAGCTGGGCAGCTTGAGGCCGATGGCAAGGTTGCCCAGGACGTCGGCGGCGTCGGGCACGTCGTGGGCGACGGCGGCCAGGCGCTCGTGTGCGGCCCTGAACCCGGCGAAGGCCCAGCGCAGAAAGTCGCCGGGCGGGGCGAACTCGGGGATGACGGCCAGCACGTCCTCGCCGGCGGCGGCCATCCAGACCTTGCGCAGCTCGCGCGGCTTCTCGGTGAGGTCGACGGCGTGGGCGGCGGGGTCGGCGGCGCGGGCGCGGTGCATCTCCAGCAGCACCGCGCGGCGGTCGTCCCAGGGGGCGATGCCCTCCACCGCCTCCAGGACCTCGTAGATCAGCGCGAGGGCGGTCTCGCGCTCGGCGTCGCCGCGGGCGCTCTCGAACAGCTCATAGGAGGGCGGCAGCCGCAGGTTGTCGAAGATCCACTGGGTGTGGTCGGTGGTGAGGTTGGAGTTGGGCAGGTGGTCGCCGACCAGGATAGCGGGCATGCGGGCGTAGTAGCCGGCGTTGACGCGGATCGCGCCGGAGAGCATGACGACCTGCTGGAGCACCTCGTTGGCCATGCGGTCGCGGCTGCCGGCGCGGAAGGGCTCGGCGCGGGGATCCTCCATCAGCTTGGTGATGCGCCCGCTCAGCTCCTCGACCAGGCCGTCGGGCACGCGCCAGGGCCCGTAGGAGTAGACGTCCAGCACCGGCTCGTCGGTGAGGAGCAACTCCAAGTGCTCGGGGAGGCGGATGACCGTCAACCTGGCTCCTTAGCGAGGAATGGGGGGCGGGGGTGGGGCCGCCCGGAAACGGCGTGTTCTTCCATGGTGGGGCGGCGCGAGCGCGCCGGTTTGGACGGGGCGGGGCCCCGGCCGGTTCCGGTCACCTCCCGGGGCGCCCGATGTCAGCGGCTGGAGAGGCGGGCCTCGGGGCTGGGGGCGCTTTCGGCGCGGTAGTCGTCCAGCGCGGTGACGTGGTAGCGCACCGGGCCCTCCACCGGGTCGGTGTCGGTGAACGCGGGGGCCTCCCCGGCGCCGGTGACGGCCAGCAGGTTGTCGGCGCCGGCGAGGTCGCAGGGGTCGTCGCCCTCTCCGGCCACCCGGTAGACGGCGTAGAAGCGGGCGCCCTCGGCGGGCTCCCAGGACAGCCGGACCTCGCCGCCGACGCGCTGGGCGTCCAGGCGGGTGACGGGGTCGGGGGCGCGCTCGCCGGCGCCGTCGGCGGCCGGCGGCAGCGCCGGGCGCCCGTAGTGGTCGGCGCGCAGCCGGCCCATGGCCTCCTCGGCGCGGCCGGTGAGGTCGCTGATGGAGAAGTAGACGTCGCCGCCGACCTCGGGGTACTCGGCGTTGAGGTCGAGCTGGCGGCTGAGGGCGTCGGCGCCGCGCCAGTCGGGCTCGCCCACCCGGTAGGCGGCCTGGCCGATGTAGAGGTCCACGCCGGTGCCCGCGACCTGCTCGGACCACCAGGGCACGAGTTCGGCGTAGTCGGCGGCCGCGAAGCCCTGGTGCCAGTAGAGCTGGGGCACGACGTAGTCGACGGTGCCCTCGCGGATCCAGGCACGGGTGTCGGCGTACTGGGCGTCGTAGGACTCCAGGCCCTGGGTGGCCGAGCCCTCGGGGTCGCTCTCGGCGTTGCGCCAGATCCCGAAGGGGGACACCCCGAAGCGCACCCACGGCTTGGTGTCGCGGATGCGGCCGTGGATCTCGGCGATGAGGGTGGAGACGTTGTTCCGCCGCCAGGCGGCCCGGCTGTCGAAGTCGCCGCCGTGGCGCCGCCAGCTGCGGTCGTCGTCGAACTCCTCGCCCTCGGCCGGGTAGGGGTAGAAGTAGTCGTCGAAGTGGACGCCGTCGATGTCGTAGCGCTCCACCACGTCCAGGACCACGTCGCCCACCCAGTGCCGCACGTCGGGGTTGCCGGGGTCGAGGTAGCCCTCCTCGCCGTACTCCACGAGCCAGTCGGGGTGGCGGCGGGCGGGGTGGTCCTCGGCGAGGTTCTCCAGGTCGGGGTCCTGCCAGCCGACCCGGTAGGGGTTGAACCAGGCGTGCAGCTCCAGGCCGCGGGCGTGGGCCTGCTCCACGGCGTAGGCCAGCGGGTCGTATCCGGGGTCGCCGCCCTGCTCGCCGGTGAGGTAGCGCGCCCAGGGCTCCAGGTCGGAGTCGTAGAGGGCGTCGGCGGTGGGCCGCACGTGGAAGAACACCGCGTTGAGGCCGAGGTCGCGGGCCTGGTCGAGCCGGTCGCGCAGCTCGCGGCGCTGCTCGTCGGCGCTCAGGCCCGGTTCGGAGGGCCAGTCGATGTTGCGCACGGTGGCGATCCAGGCGCCGCGCAGCTGCCGCTTGGGGTGGTCGCCCTCATCAGGGGCGCAGTCGGTGGGGATCGGCTGGGGGCGCTGAGCGTGGGGGGAGGGCGAGGCGCCGTCGCCGCCGGGGGAGGGCGGCAGGCAGGCGCCCAGCAGGGGCACCGCGGTGATCAACGCCACGGCTCCGAGCAGCCGTCGCATCCGTGCTTTACCTCCGGTTTGGCGGAACGTGGCCGTTTCCTGGCATTCCGGCACAGCCTATGGCGACCCGGCGGGTCGTCGGACCACCCGGCGCGGGGCGGGCGCGACCGAAGGGCACCTGTGGGGATTTACGGGCTTTTAAGATGGGCGGTTGTGATAGCCGCTCTGGATCAAGCGCCCGAACTGGACGTGCGCACACGCGCCCTGCCCAGTGACATCGACCCCCTGGAGCGGCTGCCGGCCGCCGCTCCGCTGGCCTGGGTGCGCGAGGGCGAGGGCATCGCCGCCTGGGGCGAGGCCGCCCGGATCACCCTGCCGCCCGAGGCCGACGCCGCGGGCACCGACCGCTTCACCCGCGCGGCCGCCGCCCTGGAGGGGGTGTGGACCCGCACCCGCGTCAGCGACGAGGTCGGCCTGCCGGGCACCGGCGCCCTGGCCTTCGGCTCCTTCACCTTCGACCCGCGCTCCGGGGGGTCGGTGCTGGTCGTGCCGCGCGTGGTCTGCGGGCGCCGCGCCGGCAAGTCCTGGGTGACCACCGTGGCCGACCGCGGCGCCGAGCACCCCGCCGACCCCCTGGACGCCCCGGTCCCCCCGGCCGCGCCCGTGGGCCCGCTCACCTGGCGCCAGGGCGCCCTGGCCGCCGAGGAGTGGGAGCGCACGGTGGCGGAGGCGGTGGCGCGCATCCGCGGCGGCGCCCTGGAGAAGGCGGTCATGGCCCGCGACGTGGTCGCCGAGGCCGCCCGCCCCATCGACGTGCGCACCCTGCTGCGCCGGCTGGCCCGCGACTACCCCGACTGCTACACCTTCTCGGTGGCCGGCATGGTCGGCGCCACACCCGAACTGCTGCTGCGCCGCGAGGGCGACGAGGTCCACTCGGTGGTGCTGGCGGGCACCCGCCCGCGCGGCGCCACACCCGAGGAGGACGCCCGCCTGGCGCACGAACTGGCCGCCTCGGCCAAGGACGCCGAGGAGCACCGCCTGGCCATCGAGTCGCTGCGGCGCACCCTGGCGCCGCTCAGCGCCGGCGTCGACGCGCCCGACGGCCCCGAACTGGTGCGGCTGCCCAACGTCCAGCACCTGGCGTCCCCGGCCGCCGCCCGGCTGCTGCCCGGGGTGTCCACCCTGCGGGTGGTGGCGGCCCTGCACCCCACCGCCGCGGTGGGCGGCACGCCCACGCCCGCGGCCGTGGAGCTGATCGCCGAACTGGAGGGCATGGACCGCGGACGCTACGCCGGGCCGGTGGGCTGGGTCGATTCCGAGGGCAACGGCGAGTGGGGCATCGCGCTGCGCTGCGCCCATGTCGAGGGCGCCCGCGCGCGGCTGTTCGCCGGCTGCGGGATCGTGGCCGGCTCCGAGCCCGCGGCCGAACTGGCCGAGGCCGAGGCCAAGCTGCGGGTCATGCGGGCGGCCCTCACCGACCCGCCCGGCTGAGCGGTCTCAGTCCGGCGGCAGGTCGCGGGCCTCGAAGTCGGCGAAGTCGAACCCGGGCGAGACCACGCAGGTCACCAGCGCCTCCTGGTCGGCCAGGAGGCGCGCGGCCTGCCAGGTGCCGCCGGGCACCACCGCCTGGAGGCGCCGGCCGGCCTCAAGGTCGGTGCCCAGCGCCACGCGCTCGTGCTCGGCGGCGGGGTCGTCGCCGTCGCCGCCCAGGAGCAGCTCCAGCGCACCGCCCCGGTTGAACACCCACACCTCGTCGGAGCGCACCCGGTGCCAGCGCGAGAACTCGCCGGGGTGCAGCAGGAAGTGGATCGCGGTGGCGGTGGGCCGCTCCCCCGCGTACCCCTCGGGCCGCACGGTGGGGCCCGCCCGCCACGTGGAGCCGTACCAGCCGCCTTCGGGGTGGGGCAGCAGGTCGAGCAGCTCGGCCGTGGGGCCGCGCCGCTCCACCCCCACGTACACCCCTCGGTGGTCGCGGCGGGCGTAGCGCACCTCGACCACGGCCGCCCGCGGGATGGGGCCGTAGACGTGGGGGAAAAGGGTGCCCGGCGCGGCGCCGGGCGGGGGCGCGGGCGCCGGAGGCTCCCAGCGCACCGGCGCGTCCACCCGGTCGGTGTCGACGACCAGCACGACCATCGGCTCGGCGGCGTCGGCGTAGAGGGCGTTGGCCACGGCCAGCACCGTGGCCTCGTCGGGCGAGGCGTGCACGAAGCCCTCGCGCTCCAGGGATTCGGGCGCGATGGGCCCGGAGTCGGCGCGCCAGCGCGCGAGGCCGGTGAGGTGCAGCACGTACCGCATCGCCCCGACGCTACCAAAAGGCGCCCCGCGCGCGGCGCCGGGGCTCAGGCGGCCAGCGCGGTGTCGACCGCCTGCTGGAGGCGGCGCCGCAGCGCGGCGGAGTCGCCGCGCCCGGTACGGACCTCGACCAGCCGCAGGCCCTCGCCCAGCAGCGCCTTGGGCAGGTCGGTGGCGCACTCCAAGCGGGTGTAGGGGAGCTCGGCCATGGCCGCCACCCGCTCCATGGACACCCCGTGGGGCGTGCCGAACAGCCGCTCGAAGTCGGGGTGGCCGGCCTGCTCCAGGCCGGAGAAGATGCCGCCGCCGTCGTTGTTGACCACCACCACGCACAGCTCGGGGCGGGGCTCGCCCGGCCCGATCACCAGGCCGTTCTGGTCGTGCAGCAGCGCGAGGTCGCCCAGCAGGGCGTAGGCGCCGCCCCCGCCGGCGCGCTGGTGGGCCAGCGCCGCGCCCACCGCCGTGGAGACCGTGCCGTCGATCCCGCTGACGCCCCGGTTGCCGATGATGCGGGCGCCGCAGCGGGCGCTCATGGCGGCGTCGAGGTCGCGTATGGGCATGCTGGAGCCGGCGAACAGCAGCGACCCGTTGGGCAGCTGGGCGGCCAGGTCGCGGGCCAGGCGGACCTCGCTCAGGGCGTCCTCGCCGTCGAGGACGGCGTCCAGGGCGGCGCGCGCCCGCGCCTCGGCCCGCCGCCAGGAGCGCGCCCAGGGGGTGTCGGGGTCGGCCCCGGCCGGCGGGGCGACGGCGGGCACCACGTCGGTGGCGGTGCGCTGGGGGTCGGCGAAGCCGCGGGCCGGGCCCACCACCACGTGCCGGCGCGCCCGTTTCAGGTAGGCCATGAGCTGGCGGGACAGCCCGGGCCGGCCCACGCTCACGATCAGCTCGGGCTCGTGGGCGGCGGCGAAGTCGGGCGAGGCCAGCAGGTGGCGGTAGGTGGAGACCGCCTCGGCGCGGCGGGCGTTGGAGGTGGGCTCGGCCAGCAGCGGCCAGCCCGTGGCCGCGGCCAGGCCCAGGAACGGGATGGGGTCGTAGTCGCCGTCGCCGCAGATGATCACGCCGCGCTCGACCGGCGGCAGCTCGACCGTTGGGGGCTCCACCGGCGGGGCGCCGGCGGTGATCCAGGGCCGGCCCTGCGCCCGGCCGGCCAGCGGTTCGGGCCACCCGGAGTCGGCCGGGGTGCCCGGCGCCGGCTCCTCGGGCACCAGCGGCTCGCGGAAGGCGAGGTTGAGGTGGACCGCGCCGGGCCGCTCGGCCACGGCCGCGCCCCAGGCCCGGCACGCCAGCGACCGCCAGTAGGCGACCATGCCGGGCACGGCCTCGGGCGTGCCGACCTCGGTGAACATCCGCACCGCCGAACCGTAGAGGTCGATCTGGTCCACCGTCTGGTTGGCGCCGGTGTCGCGCAGCTCCGGCGGGCGGTCGGCCGTGAGGATCAGCAGCGGCACCCCGCTCTGGTCGGCCTCCAGCACCGCCGGGTGGAAGTTGGCCGCCGCGGTGCCCGAGGTGCACACCAGCGCCGCCGGCCGGCGCTCGGCACGGGCCAGTCCCAGCGCCAGGAACGACGCGGAGCGCTCGTCGATGCGCACGTGCACGCGGACGTCGGGATGGGCGGCCAGCGCCATCGCCAGGGGGGTGGAGCGCGACCCCGGCGCGACGACGGCCTCGGTCAGCCCGCAGCGGGCGAGCTCGTCGACCAGGACGCGCGCCAGGGCGGTAGACGGGTTCATGCGGTCTCTCTAGTTCGTCACGTGTGTTCCAGTATCGGCGGGTGCGGCCGACGTGATTCGGTCGGCCCCGCGCCGGGCGGTGTCCGTGCCCCTCCGCCCTCGGCCGCGGCGCCGCCCCTTCGCGGCGCCCCATCCGCTCGGGGATCCCGCGCCCCTCCCCGCGGCGGCCTCCCCCGGCTCCCACGCCTGCAACCCGCACCGATGGGGTAATCATCCCGAGACGCTGCGGAATCTCCCCTGCTGGTGACCGGAACCCCCGCGCCGCCCCACCCGGAACGCCGCGCCACCGGGCCCGGCACCCGGAGCGGACTCTCCCGCCTTACCCGGTATCACACGAACCACCGCGAGCGCGGCCAAAACCGCTCACCGGCCCCGCTCCGCGGCCGCTTCCCCGGCGCGCCGCGCCGCCTGCGCGCGCGCCAGCCACGGTGCGGCGTCGGCCTCCACCGCGGCCAGCCGCCCCGGGTCGACCTCGGGGCGGCGCACCGGCAGCTCCCCCGCCACCGGCAGCAGCGGGTCGGCGCACACGTCGCCCGCCAGCAGCTGGGCGGTGGCCAGGCCGCACGCGTAGGGCAGCTCGGGCAGCGCCGCGGCCAGCGCCACCCCGGCCGCCAGGCCCACCGAGGTCTCGACCGCACTGGAGACCACCACCGGCAGCCCGCACGCCTCGGCGACCCGCAGGGCCGCCCGCACACCGCCCAGCGGCTGCACCTTGAGCACCACGATGTCGGCGGCCCCGGCCGCGCGCACCCGCAGCGGGTCCTCGGCCCGGCGCACCGACTCGTCGGCGGCCACCGGGACCTCCACCCGCCGCCGCACGCGCGCCAGCTCCTCCAGGCTCGCGCACGGCTGCTCCACGTACTCCAGCCCGAAGCGGTCCAGCGCGCGCACCATCCGCACGGCGGTGTCGACGTCCCAGGCGCCGTTGGCGTCCACGCGCACCCGCCCGGCCGGGCCGATCGCCGCGCGCACCGCCTCGACCCGGGCCATGTCCTCGCCCGGGTCCTGGCCGCGCTCGGCCACCTTGACCTTGGCCGTGGCGCAGCCCCCCGCGGCGACGATGCGCGCCGCCTCCTCCGGGCCCACCGCCGGCACCGTCACGTTCACCGGGACCGCGGCGCGCACCGGGTCGGGCCAGCCCTCCTCGGCGGCCTCGACGCACGCCGCCCACCACCGCGCGCACTCGCGGGGCCCGTACTCGGCGAACGGCGAGAACTCCCCCCAGCCCGCCGCGCCGCGCACCAGCAGCCCCTCGCGCGCCGTGACGCCGCGGAACCTCGTCCGCAGCGGCACCGCGAACGCCCGCGCCTCGGCGAAGCCCTCCAGGCCCATCGCCACAACCGCCCCTCCTGATCACCCCGGACCGCGGCCGGCCCCGGCGGCGCGGGACGTCCCGCCCGCGCCGCCGCACCCGCCTACGGACGGCGGGGGAAGCGCTCGAACTCGGGGCGGCGCTTCTCCTTGAACGCGTCGCGGCCCTCCTGGGCCTCCTCGCTCATGTAGTAGAGCATCGTGGCGTCGCCGGCGAACTGCTGCATGCCGGCCGCGCCGTCGCTCACCGCGTTGATCGCGCCCTTGAGCATGCGCAGCGCCAGCGGCGACTTCTCCAGCAGCTCCCGCGCCCAGGCGACGGTCTCCTCCTCCAGCCGCTCCAGCGGAACGACCGTGTTGACCAGGCCCATGTCCAGCGCCTCCTGGGCGCTGTACTGCCGGCACAGGTACCAGATCTCGCGGGCCTTCTTCAGCCCGACGGTCTGGGCCAGCAGCCAGGAGCCGTAGCCGCCGTCGAAGGAGCCGACCTTGGGGCCGGTCTGGCCGAAGCGGGCGTTGTCGGCGGCGACGGTGAGGTCGCAGCACACGTGCAGCACGTGCCCGCCGCCGATGGCGTAGCCGGCCACCATCGCGATCACCGGCTTGGGCAGCCGGCGGATCTGCACCTGCAGGTCCAGCACGTTGAGCCGGCCGATGCCCTTGCGGGCGACCTCGTCGTCGCCCATGTAGCCGTCGTCGCCGCGGATCTTCTGGTCGCCGCCCGAGCAGAACGCGCGGTCGCCGGCGCCGGTGAAGATGATCACGCCGACCTCGGAGTCGTCGCGCGCGGCGTTGAAGGCGTCCTGCAGCTCAAAGAGGGTCTGCGGGCGGAACGCGTTGTGCCGCTCGGGTCGGTTGATCGTGATCTTGGCGATCCCCTCGGCGGTCTCGTAGATGATGTCGGTGTACTCACCGGACCGCCGCCACTTCACGCCGCTCACGCCTGTCGTCATCTCCTCGCGCCGCTGTCGACTACACACAGCGCGGCTCCGCGCCCCCCGCCGCGGGCCAGCCGCGAAGCGGAACCGGGGCACCGGAAAACCGCCGAAGGCCAACCCTAATCGCTCCCCCGCACGCGACGGCACGCGCGGTCGGCTCCGCACCCGCCCTCACCGGCCGCGCTCACCCGGCGCTACCGTGGAGGCCGTGGCGAACCGACCCCTGCACGCGGTGATGGGCCTGGACCCCGGCCGCCTCACCGCCCTGCTGTCCGACGCGCTGGAGGGCACCGGCCCGGCCCTGCTGCCCATCGACCCGGACACCCCCCGGCCGCGGCTGGAGCACATCCTGGCCACCATGCGCCCGGCCGCCCTGCACACCCCCGAGGGCACCACGGCGCTGGCCGACCCCGCCGGCACCGCCGAGGACGTCGCGGTCGCCATCGCCACCTCGGGCTCCACCGGCGCGCCCAAGGGAGTCGAACTCACCGCCGGGGCCCTCACCGCCTCGGTGCACGCCTCCCTGTCCCGCATCGGCGCCCGCCCCGCCGACCCGTGGCTGTGCCTGCTGCCGCCCGCCCACATCTCGGGGCTGCTCGTCCTGGTCCGCGCCCTGGTCACCGGCGCCCGGCCGCTGCACCAGCGCTTCGACCCGGCCACCGTGCTGGCGACCGCCCGGCGCCACCGCCCCCACGTCTCCCTGGTGCCCACCCAGCTGCACCGGCTGCTGGCCGCCGGCGCCGACCTGTCGGCCTTCAACACCATCCTGCTGGGCGGCGCCGCGGCGCCCGAGCACCTGCTGGCCGCCGCCCGCGCGGCCGGGGGCACCGTGGTCACGACCTACGGCATGAGCGAGACCTGCGGCGGCTGCGTCTACGACGGCCTCCCCCTCGACGGCGTGCGCGCGCGCCTGGACGACGACGGCCGGATCCTGCTCGCCGGGCCCGCCCTCTTCAGCGGCTACCGTCTGGACCCCGCGGCCACCGCCGCCCACACCCGCACCGACTCCGACGGCACCCGCTGGTTCGCCACCAGCGACCTGGGGGTGTTCGACGCCGAGGGCCGGCTGCGGGTGCGCGGGCGCGCGGACGACGTCATCAACACCGGCGGGCACAAGGTCGTCGCCGGCGAGGTCGCCGCGCTGCTGGCGCGCCTGGACTCCGTCGGCGAGGCCGTCGTGGTGGGCCGCCCCGACCCCGAGTGGGGCCAGCGCGTCACCGCCGTGGTGGTGCCCGCCGACCCCGCCGCCCCGCCCTCGCTGGCCGACCTGCGCGACTGGGTCCGCCGCCACCTGCCCGCCTACGCCGCGCCCCGCGAACTCGACCTGCGCGCCGCCCTCCCGCTGCTGGCCTCCGGCAAGCCCGACCTGGTCGCCCTGCGCCGCGCACCCGCCGCCCGCGATTGACTCCGCCCGCCGCGGGCAGCGGAAGAGGGTGCGCCGCGGGGGGCCTTCGGCGACCGGATCCGCCGCCGGGGGAACTTCCCGCGTCGAACAGGCGTCTACCAGAGCACCGAACACCAACCCCCGCGAAGGAGGGCGGCGGTACCCACCCCGGTGCCCGCGGGCGCGGCGGGGGGACCGCGCGGACGGCCGGGCCCTACCCGCTCAGCGGACCGGACCACGCCACCTCAGACCGTGACCTAGACCACGTCCGGCGAGATCCAATCGAGACCGGGAACATTTGACTCTCTGACACGTTAGACATATTGGCGCGCGAACACGGCGGACTCCTTACCGCCACGCGCCTGACGTCTTGGAAGGGAGGGAGGTGCCTCCATGTCGCGCACTGCCCTAGCCACTTCTCCCACGGTGGCGCAGAACGCCGACGGCCGGACCGTCGCCTCCGCGGCGCTGGACGAGCTGATCACCCGGGGGCGCTCCCAGGGACACCTGTCCCTTGCGGAGCTTCGCGCCGCGTTCTCCGCGGCGGGCATCAGCCCGGCCGACGGCCGCTCCATCCTGCGTGAACTCACCGACGCCGGAGTGCGGCTCGCCAACGGGGGCGGCGACGCCGCGGCGGTGGAGTCCGTGGACGCCGACGTCGAGGACGAGGCGCTGGAAGACGCGCTCGACTCCGCGCCCGCGGACACCGAGCCCGCCAAGTCCGGCGGCCCCGCCCCGGGCACCGCCGCCGAGCCCGACGGCCCCGAGGCCGATCTGGACGACCAGTCCCCCGCCATGGGCGACTCCGTCCACACCTACCTCAAGGCCATCGGCCGCCGGCAGCTCCTCACCGCCGAGGAGGAGGTCGACCTCGCCAAGCGGATCGAGGCCGGGCTCTACGCCGAGTACCGCCTGGGCCTGCTGGAGGAGTCCGACGCCGACCCCGCCGAGCTGTCCGACACCGAGCGCGCCGACCTCACCGAGATCGCCGAGGACGGCCGCCGCGCCAAGCAGCACATGCTGGAGGCCAACCTCCGCCTGGTGGTCTCGGTCGCCAAGAAGTACAGCGACCGCGGCATGTCCCTGCTCGACGTCGTCCAGGAGGGCAACCTCGGCCTGATCCGGGCCGTCGAGAAGTTCGACTACACCAAGGGCTTCAAGTTCTCCACCTACGCCATGTGGTGGATCCGCCAGGCCATACAGCGCGGTTTCGCCGACTCCGCGCGCACCATCCGCCTGCCGGTGCACGTCCTGGAGCTGCTGAGCAAGGTCAGCCGCCTGGAGCGCGACATGCACCAGACCCTCGGCCGCGAGCCCACGCCCGAGGAACTGGCCGTGGAGCTGGACAAGACCCCGTCGCAGATCGAGGAGCTGCTGCGCGTCACGCGCCAGCCCATCAGCCTCGACTCCACCATCGGCGAGGACGGCGAGACCCGCATCGGCGACCTCATCGAGGACATCGACGCCTCCGAGGCCTCCGAGGTGGTCGACCGCCAGCTCATGGCCGACCAGCTCCGCCGGGCGCTGGAGGACCTCGAACCGCGCGAGGCCACGATCATGTCCCTGCGGTTCGGCCTCATGGACGGCCGGCCCCGCACCCTCGACGAGATCGGCAAGCACCTCGGGCTGACCCGCGAGCGCATCCGGCAGCTGGAGAAGCAGTCCCTGTCGAAGCTGCGGCACCCCAGCCGGGCCCAGCAGCTCCTCGACTTCGCCAGCTAGCCCGGCGGGGCGGCGCCGGCCCGCCGGCCGCCTCCCCTTCCGGACAAGACGGCACCGCCGCGGCCCCGCGCCCCTTCCGGGCGCGGGGCCGCGGCGTTCGCGTATCTCTCCCCGCCCCGGGCGCGGCGCCGACCGGGCGGCCCGCCCGGGGCCCGCCTGCGGCGCGCGCTCGGGCGGGCGCGGCCGCCGGGCGCGGCCGCGATGGACACGGCGGCGGCACCGCGCCCGCCGGCGGGCTCAGCCGCGCAGCGCCGCGCGGACGATGTCGAGCGCCTCGTCGCGCTCCAGCCCCAGCTTGGAGATCACGCCGGCGTAGGCGCGCGCGGCGGCCACGGCCTCGGCCCTCTGCTCGTCGCCGTTGGCGGCGATGAAGGTGCCCGACCGGCCGCGGGTCTCGACGACCCCGGCCTGCTCCAGCTCCCGGTAGGCACGGGCGACGGTGTTGACCGCGACCTTCAGCTGTTCGGCCAGCGCGCGGACCGTCGGCAGCTTGTAGCCGACGGGCAGCTCTCCCCGGGCCGCCGCGTTGGCCACCGACGACCGTATCTGCTCATACGGGGGAACCTTTGACGACGGGTCGATGCGGATCGCATCGGGCATCCTCGCCCCCACTCCCTGTAACGTGCAATGCCTGTGGCGTGCGTGGAACGCCTGCTCTTTCGATCATCCCACCGCGCCGCAACCGGCGCACGCCCTCAGACGGCGGCGGGGCTGCGCGGCAGGCGCTCGATCCCGTGCAGGCGGTGGTGCTCGCGGGCCGTGAGCAGCCGCTCGGCGGTCTCGGTGGCGTGGCGGACCTTGGGGGTGGCCAGCCGCTTGCGCCGGTAGATCCGGTCGACATAGCCGCGCGGGCCGATCAGCACCCGCTCCTGGGCGTAGGCCGCGCGCATGGCGTCGGTCAGCGCGGTGTCCAGGGCCACGCCGCGCCGGTGGAGTTCGGCGTAGTCGGCGCCCTCGCGCTGGGCGCGCTCCAGCGCCTCCTCGGCCTCGGCGACCGCGCGCACCAGGTCGGGAAGACGCTCGGCGGTCTGCTGGTCTTCGGCAAAGCGGCGGCGTGCCGCGTCGTCGACCTTCCGGCCTGCCAGGGCCATGTTCACTCCTGATCGTGTGTGGGCGACTAGGGGGGTGTGTCGATCGATGGGGTGTCGAGCCTCCACTTTAGAGGTGGGCAAGATCACCTGGCGAGAGGTTCGGCGTTTCCCGACACCACCTTTACAAAGTAATCCTAGGATGGGCGACCGTGAGTCGAAACAACGCCGGTCTGACCGAGGACCGCATCATCACCGAGGCCCTGCGCATCATCGACGGGCAGGGGCTGCGCCGGCTGACCATGCGCCGCCTCGGCGACGCCCTGGAGGTGGAGGCCATGGCCATCTACCACCACTTCCCGCTGGGCAAGGAGCAGCTCTTCGACGCCATCGTCGCCTACGTCAGCGACGTCGCGCGCCCGGCCGCCGACGAGGGCGGCGCGGACGGGGCCGGCGGGGAGGCCGACTCCGACGGGGAGGAGCGGGAGCCGGCCGCGCCCGACCCCCGGCCCTGGGACGAGCGGCTGCGCGCCTGGGCCGCCGACTACCGCCGCGCCCTGCTGGCCCACGCCCAGGCGCTGCCCCTGTTCATCCACCGCCGCCCCGACACCGAGGCCGCGATGCGCTCCCTGGAGGTGCTCTACGCCGCCTTCACCGAGGCCGGCCTGGCGGGCGCCGACGTGGTGCGGGCCGCGGCCGCACTGGACTCCTACGTCACCGGAGCCGTGGTGCGCGAGGTCCGGGCCGAGGGCCTGCCCGCCCAGCGCCCGGCCGCGCTCGACGGCCGCTTCCCGCACGTGACCGCGCTGCGCGAGGTGCGGCCCGACCCCGAGGCGGTGTTCACCGCCGGCCTGGACGCGCTGCTGCGCGCGCTGACCGCCCCGGCGGCCTCCGCCTAGGCGGCCCCCCGCCCCGTGCCCGGGCGCGCCGCCCAGGCCGTGCGGGCGCGCGCTCACTCGGCCAGGCCCAGCTCCTGGGCGGCGATGGCGGCCTGGACCCGGCTGCGCAGGCCCAGCTTGGCCAGGATGCGGCTGACGTGGGTCTTGGTCGTGGTCTCGGTGATCCCCAGCCGCCGGGCGATCTGCCGGTTGGACAGGCCCTCGCCCACGCAGCCCAGCACCTCTCGCTCGCGCGGGGTCAGCTCGGCCACCGCCGCCGGGGGGATCTGCGCCGTCGGGGCCCCGCCCGCGGCGGCGCCCCGGGCTGCGCCCATCGCCCCGGCGCCGCCGGCGAACTCCCGGATGAGCCGGCGCGTCACCGCCGGGGCGATCATGCCCTCGCCGCGCGCCACCACCCGCACCGCCTCGGTGAGGTCGTCGGCCTCGATGTTCTTCAGCAGGAACCCCGCGGCGCCCGCGCGCAGCGCGCCGAAGACGTACTCGTCCAGGTCGAAGGTCGTCAGGATCAGCACGTCGATCCCCTGGGCCGCCAGCTCGCGGGCGGCGGTGATGCCGTTCTTGCGCGGCATGCGCACGTCCATCAGCACCACGTCGGGCCGGGCGCGCAGCGCCGCCGCCACCGCCTCCTCCCCGTCGGCGGCCTCGGCCACCACCTCGATGTCGGGCGCGGAGTCCAGGATCATCACCAGCCCCGACCGCACCGCCCACTGGTCCTCGGCCACCACGACCCGGATCACGTCGCCTCCTCGTCCTCGGCCGCCGCGCCGACCCGGCCGGCGGTCCTCGCGGCGGGCTCGGGGCCCGCCGCGTCGTCGTCCTCGGGCAGCGGGAACTCCGCGCACACCCGCCACTCGCCGGGGTCCTCGGGCGCCGGCCCGGCCGCGAACACGCCGCCGAGCAGGTCCACCCGCTCGCGCATGCCCGTCAGGCCCGCGCCCGCGCCGTGCTCGGCCGCCCACACCGGATCGGCCCGCCCCGCTCCGCCGGCGGCCGCCGGGGCGACGCGGTTGCGCGCGGTCAGCCGCAGCCGCGCGCCGCGCCGCCGCGGCACGAACTCCACCTCCACCTCCACCCGCTTGGGGCCGGCGTAGCGCAGGGCGTTGGTCAGCGACTCCTGCAGCACCCGGTAGGCGGCGGCGTCGGTGGGCCCGGGCAGCGGCCGGGGCGTCCCGCGCCGCTCCACGCGCACCTCCAGCCCGGCCTCGCGCGCCGCCGCGTAGAGGCGGTCGGCGTCGGCCAGGCGCGGGGTCACCGCCTCCAGGTCGGGGGTGTCGTCGGCGTCGCGCAGGACCCGGATCATCTCGCGCATCTCGCTGAGGCCGTGCAGGCTGCTGTCGCGCACGACGGTGAGGATGCGCCGCACCCGCTCGGGGTCGGGCTCGCGCATCGACAGCGCCGCGGTGGACTGCACGGCGATCGCGCTGAGGTGGTTGGCGATCACGTCGTGCAGCTCGCGCGCCACCCGGCCGCGCTCGTCGGCGATGGCGTTGCGCCGGTCCAGCTCGGCCATGCGCCGCACCTGCTGGGTGCGCTCGCGCTCCAGCGCCATGCGGTTGCGGTACTCGCGGACCGTGACACCGCTGGTCACCGGGCTGCCGAACACCAGCACGTAGACGCCGATCATCTGCAGCACGACCAGGGGGTAGTCGATCTCGCCGATGACGAGCAGGTAGACCATGACCGCCGTCACCGCGACACCGCCCACGACGACCGCGGCCAGCGTGCCGTAGGCCAGCCGGCGGCGGCCCCACGCGCAGACGGCGTAGAAGGCGTCGCCGTAGTTGAAGACCACCATGGTGGAGGGCCCGAGCACGGCGTCGACCGCGGTGACCCCGGTGGACAGCAGCAGGACCAGGCCGGGGTGGGTGCGCCGGAACGCCATCAGCGAGGAGCTGGCCGCCAGGGTGAGCAGCAGCCAGTGCGGGTCGACCCCGTCGCGGTGCACGAACCCGCCCACGCCCCACACCAGCAGGCCGAATCCGAACGCGGTCAGCGCCCACAGCGCGCTGCCGACGTAGATCCGGCCGCCCAGGATCCGTCGGTCCAGCAGTTCCCGGCGCCGCAGCAGCGCCCTCCACGCTCTCACGGCTCCATCTCAGCATGTCGGCGGCCGCCGCGCGTACATCGAAGGTGGTATCCGATCTCGTCGTCCCCGACGATCCGCCGCAAGGGGCCGGCGGCGATGCTGGAGGGGACGGATCCAGAGGGGACCGGCAGAGGAAGGGGGCGGCCCGCCGTGGTCGTGGGAGTGATTCTGGCGTGCGAGGTCCTGTTCTGGGTGCTCGTGCTGGGCGGCCTGTCCGCCCGCTACCTGCTGCGCATGAAGCGGCTGAGCACGGTCCTGCTGCTGCTGGTGCCCGTGCTGGACGTGGTGCTGCTCGCCGTGATCGCCGGTCACCTGGCGACCGGCGGTACCGCCGACGCCGGCCACGGGCTGGGCGCCCTCTACCTGGGGTTCACGGTCGCCTACGGGCACAGCCTGATCGCCTGGGCCGACGCGCGGTTCGCGCACCGGTTCGCCGGCGGGCCGCCGCCGGTGAAGCCGCCCAAGCGCGGCCCGGCGCGCATCCGCTACGAGGTGGCGGCCTGGCTGCGCGCGCTGGTGGCGGCGACGCTGGGCGCGGCGGCCCTGGGCGTGCTGATCTGGTCGGTGGGCGACATCGAGCGGACCCGGGCGCTGCTCCAGTTCTTCCAGCCGCTCGCGATGTTCCTGGTCATCCACACCGTGATCTCGGTGTGGGACATCTCCTCGGCGCTGGGACGGCCCGCGGCGGACACCCGCGAGGACGGTGCGGCCGCCGCGGCGGGCGCCGAGGGGGCCGCGCGCCGCTGAGGCGGGGACACGGGCGGCCGGGAGTGCGGCGCCCGGGGCGGTGCGGCCCCGGGCGCCGCGTCCGGTCAGGCCGCGGTGCTCTCGCGCCGCAGCCGGGCCCGCTCGGCGCGCAGCTCGCGCGCCTCGGTCGGGTCCAAGACAGGGGCGGCGGCCAGCAGCTCGCGGGTGTAGTCGTGCCGGGGCGACTCATACACCGCGTCGCTGTCGTTGATCTCGACGATTTTGCCCTTGCGCATGACCGCGACCCGGTCGCTGACCTGGCGGACCACCGCCAGGTCGTGCGCCACGAAGATGTAGGTCAGGTTGAAGTCGTCCTGCAGCTCGTCCAGCAGCCGCAGCACCTGGTCCTGCGTCGACACGTCCAACGCCGACACCGGCTCGTCGCAGATCACCAGCTTGGGCCGCAGGATCAGCGCCCGCGCGATCGCGATCCGCTGCCGCTGACCCCCCGAGAACGCGTGCGGAAACCGGTTGTAGTGCCCCGGCTCCAACCCCACCCGCTCCAGCAGCTCCTGGACCCGGCGCTGGATCTCCTTGGTGTTGCGCTCGCCCTGCACCCGCAGCGCCGACCCGATGGTGTCGCCGATGGTGACCCGGGGGTTGAGCGAGGAGTAGGGGTTCTGGAAGATCATCTGGATGTCGCGGCGCAGCGGGCGCAGGTGGCGCTCGGGCAGCCGCGTGATGTCGCGGCCCTCGAACACGATCTCGCCGGAGGTGGGGGTGAGCAGCCGGGTGATCATCCGCGACAGGGTGCTCTTGCCGGAGCCGGACTCCCCCACGATGCCCAGTGTCTCGCCCTGGTGCAGGTCGAAGGAGACGTCGTCCACCGCGTAGAAGTCGGTGGCCCGGCCGAGCAGGCCGCCGCGCACCTTGAAGCGCATGCGCGCGTTGCGCACCGACAGCAGCGGCGCGCCGGGGTCGGCGGCGGACTTCTCCGGCTTGGCGGTGGCGCCGGTGCGCCGCGGCGCGGGCGCGGCCTCGGCGGCCTGGGAGCGCTCGGCGCGGACCCGGGCCCGGCGCTGGGCGCGGGAGACGTCCACGCGCGGCACGGCGGCCAGCAGCTCGCGGGTGTAGGGGTGTTCGGGGGAGGACAGCACCGTGCGCACGTCGCCGCGCTCCACGATCTTCCCGTGCTGCATGACCAGCACGTCGTCCACGGAGCCGGCGACCACGGCCAGGTCGTGGCTGACCAGGATCAGCGACATCCCCAGGTCGCGCCGCAGATCGTCCAGCAGGTCCAGGATCTGCGCCTGCACCGTCACGTCCAGCGCGGTGGTGGGCTCGTCGGCCAGCAGCACCTTGGGGTCGCACATCAGCCCCATCGCGATCAGCGCCCGCTGGCGCATGCCGCCGCTGAACTCGTGCGGGAAGGAGTTCACCCGCCGGGCGGGGTTGGGGATGCCCACCCGCTCCAGCGACTCCACAGCGCGGGCGCGCGCCTCGGCGGAGGAGGCGTTGGGCCGGTGGACGCGGTAGGCCTCCACCAGCTGGTTGCCGATCGTGTACTGGGGGTGCAGCGACGACATCGGGTCCTGGAACACCATCGCGATGTCGTTGCCGCGCATGGCCCGGACCTCGCGGTCGGCGGCGGTGGCGAGGTCCTTGCCGGCCACGCGGATCTGGCCGGTGACCTCGGCGGTGGTGCCCCGGTGCAGGCCCATGAGGGCGAGCGAGGTGGCGCTCTTGCCGGAGCCGGACTCCCCCACGATCCCCAGCGCGCCCCCGGCCGGGACCTCGAAGGAGATCCCGTCCACGGCGGTGATGCGCCCCTCCAGGGTGGGGAACGTGATGCGCAGGTCGCTGACGCTGACGACCGGGTCGGTCATGGCCGTTTCACCTTCGGTTGGGTTCGCCGCCGCGGGCGGCGTTGCGGAGCTGGGCGTGTCCATCGCGGTGCCTCCCGTGCCTCGTCAGGCGCCGACGCGGACGCGCGGGTCCGCCCAGGCGTAGAGCAGGTCCACCACCAGGTTGGCGATCACCACGAACAGGGCCGTGAACATGGTGACGCCCAGGACCACCGGCAGGTCGTTGCCGCGGATGGCGTCCACGGCGAACTTGCCCAGCCCCGGCAGCGAGAACGTGCTCTCGGTCAGCACCGCGCCGCCCAGCATCAGCCCGAAGTCCAGGCCGAAGATGGTGATGATGGGGGTCAGCGCGGCGCGCAGGCCGTGCTTGGCCACCACGGTGCGCTCGGGCAGCCCCTTGGCGCGGGCGGTGCGGATGAAGTCCTCGCCCATCGTGTCGAGCATGCCCGCCCGGGTGAGCCGCGCGTACATGGCGGCGTAGAGGAACGCCAGGGTGACCCAGGGCAGCACCAGGCTGTGCGCCCAGGCCACCGGGTTCTCCGTGAAGGGCGTGTAGGAGCCGCCGGGCGGGAAGATCGGCAGATAGTAGCTGAACAGCGCGAGCGAGACCAGGCCGGTGAAGAAGATCGGCAGGGACACCCCGGCCAGCGCGGTGATCATGGCGGCCCGGTCGATCACGCTGCCCCGGCGCAGCGCCGAGAGCACGCCGATGGACACGCCGACCACCAGCCAGATCACGGCCGCGCCGACCGCCAGCGAGGCGGTCACCGGCAGCCGCTCCAGCAACTGGGGCCACACCTCGGTGTTGGTCTTGAACGAGTAGCCGAAGCAGGGGGCGTCGCAGCGGATGACGTCGGTGCCGCTGTCGTAGTCCTGGCCCATCACGAGCCCGGACACGAACTCGTAGTACTGGACGGTGATGGGCTCGTCCAGGTTCAGCCGCTCCTTCACCGCGGCGATCGCCTCGGGACTGGGCGACTTGCCGATGTAGCGGGCCGCCAGGCCGTCGGAGTCGACACCGGCCAGCCGCGGCAGCAGGAAGAAGATCGCGAACACCACCATGCTGACGACCAGCAGCAGCACGGCGCCCGCGAGCAGGCGGCGGAGAATGTATGTGATCACAGCGGGCGGCCGGAGCCTTCACCTGCCTTGCTAAGCACGAGTAGGTCAGAGCCGGGGCGCGGGCGGCTTGTGGCCGGCCCGCGCCCGTGTCGAGCGCCGGCCGCCGCGGCGTGCGCGGCGGCCGGCGGTGGCGGCTAGTTCTGCGCGCCCGACTCCAGGCCGAGGGCGGAGTAGTCGTACATCTTGTACGCCTCGCTGAAGTACACGTTGGTCAGCTCCTGCGGACGGAACAGCAGCGCCTTCTGGTTCAGGTAGGGCAGGAAGGTCGCGGAGTCCATCGCCAGGGCGTCGACCTGGGCGTACATCTCCTCGCGCTCCTCGGCGGACTCGGTCTGGGCCGCGTCGTCGAGCAGCTGGTTGACCTCGGGGTCGTCCAGCTCGGAGAGGTTGGAGTTGCCGGCCGGCTTGATGGCGTCGCCGTGCATGATCTGCTGGAGGAAGCCGTAGCCGGAGGGCCAGTCGGCGCCCCAGCCGTAGGCCATGATGCCCAGCTCCTCGCGCTTGACGAACTCCGGCGAGCCCGCCTGCTCACTGGTGTAGCTGCCCGCGGGGTAGCCCTTGAGCTGGGTCTCGATGCCGTACTGCTGCAGCGCCTGCTGCAGGGCCTCGGCCGCCTTCTTCTCCTTGTCGCGGTCGGAGCGGTAGGCGATGTTGGTGGAGAAGCCGTCGGGCATCCCGCACTCCTCCAGGGCCCGGTTCACGTCCTCCTCGCTGCCGGACTGGCCGGGGGTGCCGTAGGGGTCGATCTCCTGGTAGCCCGGGATGGACGGCGGCAGCATGCTGGTGGCGATGTCGCCGGCCACGGAGCCGCCCCAGGCGCCCTGGAGGGCGTTCTTGTCGGCGCCGTAGAGGATGGCCTCGCGGCAGGCCTTGTTGTCGAACGGCTTCACGTTGGGGTTGATCGCGAAGTAGAGCAGGAAGCCGGTCTGCGGGTTGTCCGCGTTGGCGCTCAGCTCCTCGTCGCGGAGGATGTTCTGCCGGGCCGACGCCTCGACGCCCAGGCCGGCGATGTCGGTGTGCAGGTCACCGTTGATGAGCCGGTTGTCCCGGTCGTTCTCCTCCTGCTTCCACTGCACCTCGATGCGGTCGGGGCGGTTGCGGGTCAGGGGGTCGGTCTCGGGGTCGTACTCCTCGTTGCGGACGAGGTTGAGCTGCTGGCCGGGGTTCCAGGGCTCCTCGAACTTGTAGGGGCCCGAGGAGACGACCTCGGTCTGGTACTGGTCGCCGGTGTCGGCGTCGGCGGGGACCGGCGCGGTCTGCGGCATGGCGGCCAGGTAGTCGAACTCCGCGAACGGCTCCTTGAGGTGGAACTCGATGGTGCGCTCGTCGGGGGTGCTCACGCCCTCGAAGTTGTCGAGGTCCTCGTCCTCGTAGGGGCCGGCGTAGTCACCGGCCTCCAGGTGGAGGTTGAAGTACGTCGGGCCCTTGTTGATGATGTCGGGCGCGTAGTTGCTGCGCGCGACCGCGTAGGCGATGTCCTCGGACGTGATGGGGCTGCCGTCCTCGTACTTCAGCCCCTCCTTGAGGGTGTAGGTCCAGGTCAGGCCGTCGTCGCTGACCTTGCCGAGGTCCTCGGCGAGGTCGGGGACCAGCTCCAGGCCCTCCTCGCCGGGGGCCTGGGCGTAGGTCACCAGGGTGCGCGCGTAGAGACGGGTGAAGTCCCAGTTGGCCGCGTAGTAGGTGTTGCCCGGGTCCAGGGAGTCGAACTGGTCGGAGTGGGCGAACTGCAGCGTGCCGCCCTGCTCGGTGGACTCGTCGACGATGCTGGTGATGGCGGAGTCGTCGACGGAGACGTCGCCGCCGCCCTGGTCGCCACCACCGCCGCCGCAGGCGGTGAGGAGCATCGCCACCGATGTGCCGGCGGCGGCGAAGCCCAGCCATTTCTTGCTCACTGGCCTATGCCTTTCTCTACGCGAATCAGGTGACAGCACCGATCGGGTGCTCGGCACCGATGTGGGCCGTTCGGGGTCAGGATTGGGTGCGGGGGTCAAGCGCGTCGCGCAGGCCGTCGCCGAAGAGGTTGAACGCCAGGACGGTCAGGAAGATCGCCAGACCGGGGGCGAGCATGAAGTTGGGGGCCGAGTCGTAGTAGTCCACGGCCTCGGACAGCATGCCGCCCCAGGTGGGGGTGGGGGGTTCGACACCGACGCCCAGGAAGGAGAGCGCGGCCTCGAAGAGGATGTTGGTCGGGATCAGCAGCGTGGCGTAGACCAGGATCGGCGCGACCAGGTTGGGCAGCAGCTCCTTGCGCAGGATGTAGAAGTTGCCGGCGCCCAGGCTGCGCGACGCCTCCACGAACTCCCGCTCGCGCAGGCTCAGCGTCTGGCCGCGGATGATGCGGCCGATGTAGGGCCAGTTGAAGAAGCCGATGATGAACACCAGGATGGCGATCCGCAGGCCGTTGCCGCTCAGGCCGAAGGCGGCGTCGGGCAGGACCCCGACCATGGCCATGGCGAACAGCAGCAGCGGGAACGCCAGGAAGATGTCCATCAGCCGGCTGATGAGGGCGTCGACCCAGCCGCCGAAGTAGCCCGCGATGATGCCCATGACCGTGCCGATGACCACCGAGACCAGCGTGGCCAGGAAGCCGATGAGCATGGAGATCTGTGCGCCGTAGACGATGCGGCTGAAGATGTCGCGCCCGGTGACGGGCTCGACCCCGAGCAGGTGCTCGCCGCTGATTCCGCCCATGCCGCCCACGGGGGTGCCCAGGGCGGGGTCGATCATGTCCTGGTTCCAGGCGTCGGGCGGGTGCCCGAGCAGGTTCACGATCACCGGGGCGAACGCGGCGACCAGGGCCATGAAGACGACGAACCCGCCGCCGAACATGGCGACCTTGTCCTTGCGGAGCCGCATCCAGGCGATCTGACCGAGGGACCGGCCGCGGTCGCGCGCACCGGCGGCCTGGGCGATCGCCTCCGGCTGGGCCTCTTCGGCCTTGCCGGGCACGTCCAACGGCGCGGTCATGGCACCACTACTCCCCCACTCGTCCCGCCCGGTGCGGCGGCACACTCTTCCGGTCGGGACGCCAGGGGTTGACCCCGGCGCCCAGGCGGTGGCGCGGCCGTGTTCCGCGCCGATTCCCACCGCCCCGGTGCGCGGCGGGAGGGTCTCCCACCGCCCGCAGGGGCGGAGTCGGGCGTGCGCGTCCGCGAACGGTGGACAGATGCACCGTTACCACGCGTCCAACGCGGCACGGCGATCAATGTACGCCGCAGTAACCCACCGATCGTCCAATTCACGGTGATGTATCCCAATCGTGACGCGCGCCCCATAATTCCGTCACCTAACGTCACGTGACACAGGGCACTCACGACACGACAGAGTGTGCACCACATGGGAAGACGGCGTTCAGCGGCACGCCCAGACCGACCTGGATCGGTTGCAGCCCGTACACATAATAAGCGGATAAAAAGGTGCAAACTACGCATAACACAGTAAAAAGCGCCCGCCCTGTTCAGGGGGGCGCTGGAGAGGCGCTCACGCGGCGCCGCCGCCGGCCACCGACGGCCCGCCGGGGCCCTCAACCGGGGCCGCGCGGCGGGGTGCGGCTACTCGATCCCGTGCTTGCGCAGCAGGGCCTCGATCTCGTCGAGTTCGGCGTCGCCGCCGCCCTTGGCACCCGCGCCGGCGCCCTTGGCGCGGCCCTTGGGCGCGGGCGCGCCCTGGCCGGCGGGAGCGCCCGCGCCGCCGGTGAGGCCGGCGGCGGGCCGGCCCTTCTCGGCCGCCGGCGCGGCGCCGCCGCGCACGCCCACCCCGCGCGAGCGCATGACGCCCCCGGCGACCCACAGCACCACCGCCAGGCCGGCCACGGCCACGCCCGCCCACACGACGGGGTTGAAGACCAGGGACGCGAAGAAGCCGATCAGGTCGGTGACCAGCCGCCACGCGATCGTCATCAGCCCCATCAGGCCGGCCGCCAGCGGCAGCAGCGACCAGGCGATCCCGCGCAGCCCGGCCGCGGCCCCCCTGCGCCGCCACACCACCCACGACACGAGCAGTCCCACCAGGGTGAGGGCTGCTCCCAGCATCGGACCCGCGATCGGCAACTGTTCCTGCATGTCCTCAGTCTCGCACCGAAGGGCCGCCCCGCACATCCGGCGCGTCCCCTAGGGATGCCGGGCGCCACCGGCCGGCCCGGGACACCGCTCACGCGCCGCGGGCCAGCCGGTGGCGGTCGGCGCGCAGGCGGCGGGCCTCGTCGGGGTCCAGCACGGGCGCGGAGGCGAGCAGGCGGCGGGTGTAGGGGTGGGTGGGGGCGGTGTAGACGGTGTCGCCGTCGCCGGACTCCACGACCGCGCCCTCCTTCATCACCAGCACCCGGTCGCTGACCTGGCGGACCACCGCCAGGTCGTGCGCCACGAAGATGTAGGTCAGGTTGAAGTCGTCCTGCAGCTCGTCCAGCAGCCGCAGCACCTGGTCCTGCGTCGACACGTCCAACGCCGACACCGGCTCGTCGCAGATCACCAGCTTGGGCCGCAGGATCAGCGCCCGCGCGATCGCGATCCGCTGCCGCTGACCCCCCGAGAACGCGTGCGGAAACCGGTTGTAGTGCCCCGGCTCCAACCCCACCCGCTCCAGGAGTTCGCCCACGCGGCGGCGGATCTCGGCGGGCGGGATCCCGCTGTCCTGCACGCGCAGGCCCGCGCCGATGGCCTCGCCGATGGGGCGGCGCGGGTTCAGCGAGGAGTAGGGGTTCTGGAACACGATCTGCATGTCGCGGCGCAGCGGGCGCAGGCGGCGCTCGGGCAGCCGCGTGATGTCGCGGCCCTGGAAGACCACGCTGCCCTCGGTGGGGCGCAGCAGCCGCAGGATGACGCGGGCCAGGGTGCTCTTGCCCGATCCCGACTCCCCCACGATGCCCAGGGTCTCGCCCCGGTGCAGGTCGAAGGACACGTCGTCCACCGCGTAGAAGTCGGTGCCCCGGCCCAGCAGGCCGCCGCGCACCGTGAACCGCATGCGCACGTTGCGCACCGACAGCAGCGGGGCGTCCGGCGGCGCCTCCACGCCCGAGGCGGTCGCGGCGTCGGCCGCCGGGTCGGCGGCGGACGCGGGAGCGGGGGGCACCGCAGCGGGCGGCGCGCCGGGGCCGGCCGCTCCCCCGGCGCGCGCCGGGCGCGCGGTGCCGCCGGCGCGCTCGGCGCGGACCCGGGCCCGGCGCTGGGCGCGGGAGACGTCCACGCGCGGCACGGCGGCCAGCAGCGCGCGGGTGTAGGGGTGCCGGGGCGCCGCGAGGACGGTGCGCACGTCGCCGCGCTCCACGATCTTCCCGTGCTGCATGACCAGCACGTCGTCCACGGAGCCGGCGACCACGGCCAGGTCGTGGCTGACCAGGATCAGCGACATCCCCAGGTCGCGCCGCAGATCGTCCAGCAGGTCCAGGATCTGCGCCTGCACCGTCACGTCCAGCGCGGTGGTGGGCTCGTCGGCCAGCAGCACCTTGGGGTCGCACATCAGCCCCATCGCGATCAGCGCCCGCTGGCGCATGCCGCCGCTGAACTCGTGCGGGAAGGAGTTCACCCGCCGGGCGGGGTTGGGGATGCCCACCCGCTCCAGCGACTCCACAGCGCGGGCGCGCGCCTCGGCGGAGGAGGCGTTGGGCCGGTGGACGCGGTAGGCCTCCACCAGCTGGTTGCCGATCGTGTACTGGGGGTGCAGCGACGACATCGGGTCCTGGAACACCATCGCGATGTCGTTGCCGCGCATCGCGCGCAGCCGCCGGTCGGTGGCCGTGGTCACCGGCACGCCGGCGACCTCCACCTCCCCGCTGACCCGCGCCCGGCTGCCCCGGTGCAGGCCCAGCAGCGCCAGGGCCGCCGCGCTCTTGCCGGAGCCGGACTCCCCCACGATCCCCAGCGCGCCCCCGGCCGGGACCTCGAAGGAGATCCCGTCCACGGCCGTGACCTCGCCGTCGAGGGTGGGGAACACGATGCGCAGGTCGCGCACGGCCACCACGGGCCGCTCGGTCGCACCGCTCATGCTCGGCCTCCGGTTCGCACCCGGGGGTCGGCCCAGGCGTAGAGCAGGTCCACCACCAGGTTGGCGATGACCACGAAGAACGCGGTGAGCAGGGTGACGCCCAGGACGGCGGGCAGGTCGTTGCCGCGGATGGCGTCCACGGCGAACTTGCCCAGCCCCGGCAGCGAGAACGTGCTCTCGGTCAGCACCGCGCCGCCCAGCATCAGCCCGAAGTCCAGGCCGAAGATCGTGATGATGGGCGTGATGGCGGCCCGCAGCCCGTGCTTGGCCACCACGGTGCGCTCGGGCAGCCCCTTGGCGCGGGCGGTGCGGATGAAGTCCTCGCCCATGGTGTCGAGCATCCCGGCGCGCGTGAGCCGCGCGTACATCGCCGCGTAGAGGAACGCCAGGGTCACCCAGGGCAGCACCAGTCCGTGCGCCCAGGCCAGCGGGTTCTCCGTGAAGGGCGTGTAGCTGCCGCCCGGCGGGAAGATCGGCAGGTAGTAGGCGAACAGCGCCAGCGACACCAGGCCGGTGAAGAAGATCGGCAGGGACACCCCGGCCAGCGCGGTCATCATGGCGGCCCGGTCCAGCAGCGAGCCCCGGCGCAGCGCCGACAGCACACCCACCGCCACCCCCGCCACCAGCCAGATCACGGCCGCGCCGACCGCCAGCGAGGCGGTCACCGGCAGCCGGTCCAGCAGCTGGGGCCAGATCTCGCTGTTGGTGACGAAGGAGTAGCCGAAGCAGGGGGCGTCGCAGTGGATGACGTCGGTGCCGCTGTCGTAGTCGTAGCCGACGAACAGGCCGCGGACGAACCGCCCGTACTGCACGATGATCGGATCGTCCAGGTTGAGCCGGTCGCGCACGGCGGCGACCGCCTCGGGGGTGGGCGCGCGGCCCACGTAGCGGGTGGCCAGGGAGTCGGGCGTGGCGCCGGCCAGCCGCGGGACCAGGAAGAAGATCGCGAAGACGACCAGGCTGACCACCAGGAGCAGTCCCGCGCCGGCGATGATGCGCCGGATGATGTAGTTCAGCACGTCGCGACGGCCGGAGCCTTCACCTGCCTTCATGGGGCGGGGGCGGGGGATGCGGCGGCGGGGCGCGGGCGGGGTGCGCCCGCGCCCCGAGCGGCTACTCCTGGGCCACCCCGAGGGCGGAGTAGTCGTACATGTCCCAGGCGGGGGTGACGTAGACGTTGGTCAGGCTCTCGGGCCGGTAGAGCAGCGCCTTGATGGTGACGGTGGGCAGCATCGTGGCGGTCTCCATGGCGAGCCGGTCCACCTCGCGGTAGATCTCCTCGCGCGCGGCGGCGTCCTCGGTGCGGATCGCCTCGTCGATGAGGCTGTTGATCTCCGGTTCGTCCAGCTCGGCGAGGTTGGAGTTGCCCGACTCGGCGATCGCGTCGCCGTGCAGGATCTGGGAGAAGAACCCGAATCCGCTGTTCCAGTCGGGGCCCCAGGCGTAGATCATGATGCCCAGCTCCTCCTCGGCCACGAAGTCGGGCGAGCCCGCCTGCTCGCTGGTGTAGCTGCCGGCCGGGTAGCCCTTGATCTCGGTCTCGATGCCGTACTCGCGCAGCGTCTGCTGCAGCGCCTCGCCGGCGGCCACCTCGTAGTCGCGGTCGGAGCGCACCGAGATGTTGGTGGAGAAGCCGTCGGGGTGCCCGCACTCCTCCAGCTTCTGCCGCACCAGGTCGGGGTCGCCCTCGTGGTCGGGGGTGCCGTAGGGGTCGATCTGCTCGTAGCCGGGCACGGTGGGCGGGTACAGGCTGGTGGCGATCTCGCCGGCGGTGGGGCCGCCGTAGCCGGTCTGGATGGCCACCTTGTCGGCGGCGTACATGATCGCCTCGCGGCACGCCTTGTCGTCGAAGGGCTCCACCGACGGGGAGATCACGAAGTAGCGGGTGAAGGCGGTAAGCGGGTTGTCGGAGTTGGCCAGGTGCTGCTCGTTCTGCAGGATCGTGGCGCGCGCGGCGGTCTGCACACCGGCGCCGGCCGCGTCCACGTGCACCTCGCCCGACAGCAGCCGCTGGTCGAGGTCGTTGGCCTCCTGCTTGACCTGGAACTCGATGCGGTCGGGGCGGTTGCGCGTGAGCGGGTCGGTGTCGGGGTCGTACTCCTCGTTGCGCACCAGGCTGCCGCCCTGGCCGGCGGTGTAGCCGTCCTCCCAGCGGTAGGGGCCCGAGGACACCACCTGGGTGAAGTACTGGTCGCCGGTGTCGGCGTCGGCGGGGACGGGCGCGGTCTGCGGCATGGCGGCCAGGTAGTCGAACTCCGCGAACGGCTCCTTGAGGTGGAACTCGATGGTGCGGTCGTCGGGGGTGGTGATGCCCTCGAAGTTGTCGAGGTTGTCGTCCTCGTAGGGGCCGGCGTAGTCGCCGGCGTCCAGGTACTGGTTGAAGTACTTGGGGCCTTTGGAGAGCACGTCCAGGGCGTAGTTGCTGCGCGCGACGGCGTACTTGACGTCCTCGGAGGTGATCGGGGTGCCGTCCTCGAACCGCAGCCCCTCCTTGAGGGTGTAGGTCCAGGTCAGGCCGTCCTCGCTGACCTGCCCGAGGTCCTCGGCGAGGTCGGGCACGAGTTCCTGGCCGGCCTCGCCGGGGGCCTGGGCGTAGGTCACCAGGGTGCGCGCGTAGAACCGGGAGAAGTTGAGGGAGGCGGCGTAGTAGGTGTCGCCGGGGTCGACGGAGTCGAACTCGTCGGAGTGGGCGAAGCGCAGCGTGCCGCCCTGCTCGTCGCTGGGCCGGACGATCTCCTCCACGCCCATGTCGCGGGCGGCCTCTCCGCCTGCGCCGTCGTCGTCGCCTCCGCCGCCGGAGCACGCCGAGAGCAGGAGCACGGCGGCGGCGCCGGCGGCCGCGGCGCCTTTGAGGCGGCTTCTCCCTGGCTCTGTCATGGTGGGGGCCTTTCTCGTTCGTCCGGGGGGTGTCCCCGGAGGGGGATCGGGCGGCGGGGTCCTCGCCCTTGGTGGTGCGGGGTGCGGGGTGGGGTGCGGGCCGGACGCGGCCGTCAGTGGGTGCGGGGATCGAACGCGTCGCGCAGGCCGTCGCCGAAGAGGTTGAACGCCAGGACGGTGACGAAGATCGCCAGACCCGGGGCGAGCATGAAATTGGGGGCCACACTGTAGAACTGCACGGCCGAGGACAGCATCTGCCCCCAGGCGGCGGTGGGCGGGTTGATTCCCACACCCAGGAACGACAGCGCGGCCTCGAACAGGATGTTCACCGGAATAAGCAGGGTGGAGTACACCAGAATGGGCGCCACCAGGTTGGGCAGCAGTTCCCGGAACAGGATGTAGGCGTTGGATACGCCGAGGCTGCGCGCGGCCTCGACGAATTCGCGTTCACGCAGGCCGAGTGTCTGGCCGCGGATGATCCGGCCGATATAGGGCCAGTTGAAGAATCCGATCACGAACACCAGGATCGCCACGCGCAGCGAGTTGCCCTGCAGCCCGAACGCGGCGTCGGGGATCACCCCGGCCAGGGCCATGGCGAACAGCAGCAGCGGGAACGCCAGGAAGATGTCCATCAGCCGGCTGATGACGGCGTCGACCCAGCCGCCGAAGTAGCCGGCGACGATGCCCATCACGGTGCCGATGACCACCGACACCAGGGTCGCCAGAAAGCCGATGAGAATGGAGATCCGGGCCCCGTAGACGACCCGGCTGAACAGGTCGCGGCCGTTGACGGGCTCGACGCCGAAGGGGTGTTCGGCGCTGATCCCGCCCCAGGGGGTGTTGGCGGTGCCCAGGACCGGGTCGATGAGGTCGGAGTTGAACTGGTTGGGCGGGGTGCCGACGAACCGCACGATCAGCGGGGCGAACACCGCCACGGCGATGACCAGCACCACCACCGCTCCCCCGGCCATGGCCACCTTGTCGCGGCGCAGCCGGCCCCAGGCGATGCGGCTCAGGGAGCGGGTGCGCGCGGCGGCCGGCGCCGGCGCGGCGGGGTCGGCCCCGGCGGGGCCGGAGGGGTGTGCGGGGTCGGGGACGTCCAGCGGCGCGGTCATGGGACCCCCTGCGGGCGGCGCGGCCCGGGTCGAAGGGCACGGCGGTCATGTCGGCGCACGGCCCCGGTGCCGGCGCGGGGGCCTGGTGCCCGGACCGGACGGCACGGCGGTCGTGTCGCCACACGGGACACAGCGCAAATTTACGCCCCACGTGATCGCCGAATAGCGCACCGTTGGCGTTGTCGCCGAATTGTGACGGCATTCCTATGCGAATGACATATTCACAGCAGCCGCACTTTCCGCACCATTATCAATTTTCCCCGAATTCCCGGGGGCCACGAATTGGGCATTCTGCGCCAGAGGGCGGCAAAGGACCCCAGACCACGCGCACGCCAAACCCGGGAAAGCGGAAGAACCGCCGGTCAGGCGTTTTCCGCGCCGCCGTGTTTCTACCGGATCAACGGCGCATGATCAAATTGATTTCGCGGAGACAAGCGATTCGAGCCAGGCCAGGTCGATCCCCGCCAGGGAGTCGCGCACGACGAGCCCGGGCGCGGGAGGGAGTTCGACCTGGTCGGGCACTGCCACCGTCACGCAGCCCGCCGCCATCGCCGAGGCGACGCCCACGGCGGAGTCCTCGAACGCCACGCACGCCGCGGGGTCCACGCCCAGCAGCCGGGCCGCCGTGAGGTAGGGGGCGGGGTCGGGCTTGTTGGCCTCGACCTCGTCGCCGGCCACCGAGAGGTCGAAGCTGTCCAGGCCGATGGCGCCGATGGCGCGCTCGACCAGCGCACGGCGGGTGGAGGTGACCAGGGCGCTGGGCAGCCCGGACTCCGCCACCAGGGCCACCAGCTCCTTGGCGCCGGGCCGCAGGGGGGCGCCGTCGTCCAGCGCGCGGGCGAACTCGGCCTGCATGCGCGCGGCGACCTCCTCGGGCGGGGCGTCGGCGCCGGTGAGGTCCAGGATGTAGCGCGCCACCTGGGCGGAGGCGCCGCCGATGTTGCGGCGGTGGTCCTCGTGGGTCCACTCACCGCCCAGCGCCGCGACCGTGGCGGACTCGGCCCGCCCCCACAGGCTCTCGCTGTCGATCAGGGTGCCGTCCATGTCGAAGAGGACAGCCTGCAGGGGCGATCCGGTACGGGTCATACGTTGAAGTATTTCGCCTCAGGGTGATGAATGACGATCGCGTCGGTGGCCTGTTCGGGAACGAGCTGGAACTCCTCGGACAACGTGACCCCCACGCGCTCGGGCTCCAGCAGCTGCATGATCTTGGCCCGGTCCTCCAGGTTGGGGCAGGCGCCGTAGCCCAGCGAGAAGCGGGCGCCGCGGTAGCCCAGCTTGAAGAACGCGTCGAGGTCGGCGGGGTCCTCGCCGGCGAAGCCCAGCTCGGCGCGTACGCGGGTGTGCCAGTACTCCGCCAGCGCCTCGGTGAGCTGCACCGACAGCCCGTGCAGCTCCAGGTAGTCGCGGTAGGCGTTCTGCTCGAACAGCTTCTGGGTGGCCCGGCTGATCGCCGACCCCACGGTCACGACCTGCAGCGCCACCACGTCGGTCTCGCCGGACTCCTTGGGCCGGAAGAAGTCGGCCAGGCACAGGTGGCGGTCGCGGCGCTGGCGCGGGAAGGTGAAGCGGGTGCGCTCGCTGCCGTCGTCGTCCAGCACGACCAGGTCGTCGCCGTCGCTGTGGCAGGGGAAGTAGCCGTAGACCACGGCGGCCTCGAGCAGGCCGTCGGTCTGAATGCGGTCCAGCCACATCCGCAGCCGCGGCCGGCCCTCGGTCTCGACCAGCTCCTCGTAGGTGGGGCCGTCGCCCTTGGCGCCCTTGAGGCCCCACTGGCCCATGAAGGTGGCGCGCTCGTCCAGGTAGGCGGCGTAGTCGGCCAGGGGCACGCCCTTGCTGATGCGGTCGCCCCAGAACGGCGGGGTGGGCACCGGGTTGTCGGTGGCGACGTCGCTGCGGGCGGGCATGTCCTCGGGTTCGGTGACCTTCAGCTTGGCGCCGCCCTTGACCCGCCGCTGGCGCAGCGCGGGCAGCTCGGCGCCCTCCACACCGCGCTTGACGGCCATGAACGCGTCCATGAGCCGCAGCCCCTCGAAGGCGTCGCGGGCGTAGCGGACGTCGCCCTCGAACACCTCGGCGAGGTCCTGCTCGACGTAGGAGCGGGTGAGCGCGGCACCGCCCAGCAGCACCGGGTAGCGGCGGGCGATGCCCCGGGAGTTCATCTCCTCCAGGTTCTCCCGCATCACCACGGTGGACTTCACGAGCAGGCCCGACATGCCGATGACGTCGGCCCGGTTCTCCTCGGCGGCCTCCAGGATGGCCGACACCGGCTGCTTGATGCCGAGGTTGACCACGTCGTAGCCGTTGTTGGACAGGATGATGTCCACGAGGTTCTTGCCGATGTCGTGGACGTCGCCCTTGACGGTGGCCAGCACGATGCGGCCCTTGCCGTCGTCCTCGGTCTTCTCCATGTGGGGTTCGAGGTAGGCCACGGCGGCCTTCATGACCTCGGCCGACTTCAGCACGAAAGGCAGCTGCATCTGGCCCGAGCCGAACAGCTCGCCCACGACCTTCATGCCCGACAGCAGGGTGTCGTTGACGATGTCCAGCGCCGGGCGCTCGGCCAGCGCGGCGTCGAGGTCGGCCTCGATGCCCACCATCTCGCCGTCGATGATGCGCCGCTCCAGCCGCTCCCACAGCGGCAGCGCCGCCAGCTCCTCGGCGCGCGAGGCCTTCATGGCCTGGGCGTCGACGCCCTCGAACAGTTCAAGGAACCGGGCGAGCGGGTCGTAGTCGGGGGTGCGGCGGTCGTAGATCATGTCCAGGGCGACCTGCCGCTGCTCCTCGGGGATCCGGTTCATCGGCAGGATCTTGGAGGCGTGCACGATGGCCGAGGTCAGCCCCGCCTCGACGCACTCGTGCAGGAACACCGAGTTCAGCACGATGCGGGCGGCCGGGTTGAGGCCGAAGGACAGGTTGGACAGGCCCAGCGTGGTCTGCACCCCCGGGTAGCGCCGGGTGATCTCCTTGATGGCCTCCAGGGTCTCCAGGCCGTCGCGGCGGGTCTCGTCCTGGCCGGTGGCGATGGGGAAGGTGAGGGCGTCGATGATGATGTCCTCAAGGCGCATGCCCCACTCGCCGGTCAGCTCCTCGATGAGGCGCACGGCCACGCGCACCTTCCACTCGGCGGTGCGGGCCTGGCCCTCCTCGTCGATGGTCAGGCCGACCACGGCGGCGCCGTGCTCCTTGATGACCGGCATCAACCGCTTGATGCGGGAGTCGGGGCCGTCGCCGTCCTCGTAGTTGACCGAGTTGACCACGGCGCGCCCGCCCAGCATCTCCAGGCCGGCCTCGATCACGGCGGGCTCGGTGGAGTCCAGCATCAGCGGCAGGGTGGAGGCGGTGGCCAGCCGGGAGGCCAGCTCGCGCATGTCGGCGGCGCCGTCGCGGCCGACGTAGTCGATGTTGAGGTCGAGCATGTGGGCGCCGTCGCGGATCTGGTCGCGGGCGATCTCGACGCAGTCGTCGTAGCGCTCCTCGATCATCGACTCGCGGAACTTCTTGGAGCCGTTGGCGTTGGTGCGCTCGCCGATGGCCAGGTAGCTGGTGTCCTGGCGGAACGGCACGCTCTGGTAGAGGGAGGCGGCGGCGGGCTCGCTGACCGGGCGGCGCTCCTTGATGCCGCGCCCGGCCACGCGCTCGACCACCTGGCGCAGGTGCTCGGGGGTGGTGCCGCAGCAGCCGCCGACCATCGACAGCCCGAACTCGGTGGTGAAGGTGTCGTGGGCGTCGGCCAGCTCGTGGGGCTGCAGCGGGTAGACCGCGCCGTCGGCGCCCAGCTCGGGCAGGCCGGCGTTGGGCATGCAGGTGATCGGCACGCGGGCGTGGTGGGAGAGGTAGCGCAGGTGCTCGCTCATCTCGGCCGGCCCGGTGGCGCAGTTGAGGCCGATGGCGTCGATGCCCAGCGGCTCCAGGGAGGTCAGGGCGGCGCCGATCTCCGAGCCCAGCAGCATGGTGCCGGTGGTCTCGATGGTGACCTGGGCGATGATCGGGATGTCCACGCCGGCGGCGCGCCGGGCGCGCTGGGCGGCGATCACGGCGGCCTTGGTCTGCAGCAGGTCCTGGCAGGTCTCGATGAGGATGGCGTCGGCGCCGCCCTCGATGAGGCCGCGGTGGCACTGCTCGTAGTAGTCGCGCAGCGTGGCGAAGGGCACGTGGCCCAGGGTCGGCAGCTTGGTGCCGGGGCCGACGGAGCCGAGGACGTAGCGGGGGTGGTCGGCGGTGGAGTTCTCGTCGGCGACCTCGCGGGCCAGGCGGGCGCCGGCCGCGGCGAGTTCGTGCGTGCGGTGGGGGATGTCGTACTCGCTGAGAGCGGCGAAGTTGGTGCCGAAGG
The DNA here is from genome assembly GCF_013410565.1 of Streptomonospora nanhaiensis. Classification (NCBI taxonomy): domain Bacteria; kingdom Bacillati; phylum Actinomycetota; class Actinomycetes; order Streptosporangiales; family Nocardiopsidaceae; genus Streptomonospora; species Streptomonospora nanhaiensis. Next base: position 311,339 of record NZ_JACCFO010000001.1, on the reverse strand, counting down.
TGTTGGTCTCGACACAGTCGACACCGACGTCGAAGAACGCGCCGTGGACGGCGCGGACGACGTCGGGGCGGGTGACGTTGAGGATCTCGTTGCAGCCTTCGAGCCCGTCGAAGTCATCGAGGTCGAGGTTGTGGGCCTGGAGCATCGTGCCCATCGCGCCGTCGGCCACGATGACGCGCTGGGCGAGGGCATCTCGGAAGGAGAGTCGAGAACTCATAGCGTTCAACCTTAGTGTCGGTGCGGCGGCCCCGCCGGGTTCGGGGGTGCCCGGCGCCGATCGGCGTGGCGGGGCGGCTGGTCAGGCGGTGGTGTGCACCGCGGCGGCCGGCGGGGGTTGCCCTCGGCGGGCATAACGCGGGCGGTCTAACGGTTATGCCCTGAGGCGCCGTGGTCATAGGGTGGTGATGGCCCTGTGTCAGGTGCGGCGCGGGGCGGCGGCCCGGTGGCTGTTGCCACCACCGCCCGACGTGGTAGGGCTGGATGGCGCGCGGACCCGTGCGCGATCGGCCGACGACACCAGACCGGACCAGGTGGCCCGGCGAAGATGAGGAGGCGGTCAGTGGCCGAGCTCGACAGCGCGCCCGAGCTCGTCGAGCCTGTCATGGTTGCCGCGTTCGAGGGCTGGAACGACGCCGGTGAGGCCGCGAGCGCGGTCATCGAGCACCTGGCCTCGGCCTGGGACGCCGACGAGCTGCTGGCGCTTGCGCCTGACGACTACTACGACTTCCAGGTCTCCCGGCCGCGTGCCACCGTGGTCGACGGCGAGCACCGGGGGCTGGCCTGGCCCACCACCCGCGTGTCGGTGGCCCGCCCCGACGGCGCGCCGCACGACGTCGTGCTGGTCAGCGGCCCCGAGCCCAACATGCGCTGGCGGGGCTTCGCGGGCGACCTGCTCTCGATCGCGCGCGAGCTGGGGGTGCGCCGGATCGTGCTGGTGGGCGCCCTGCTGGCCGACTCCCCGCACACCCGCCCGGTGCCGGTGACCGGTATCACCTCGCCCGGCGCCCTGCGCGGTGCGCTGCACCTGGAGCCCACCACCTACGACGGCCCCACGGGGATTCTCGGCGTGCTGCACGAGGCGTTCGAGAACGCCGGGCTGGAGGCGGTGTCGCTGTGGGCGGCGGTGCCCCACTACGTGGCGCAGCCGCCGTGCCCCAAGGGCACCCTCGCCCTGCTGCGCCGGGTCGAGGACGTCCTGGACACCACGGTGCCCATGGGCGACCTCCCCGAGGAGGCGCGGGCCTGGGAGCGCGGGGTGGACGAACTCGCCTCCGAGGACGACGACATCGCCGGCTACGTGCGCAGCCTGGAGGAGGCCAAGGACGCCGCCGACCTGCCCGAGGCCTCGGGCGAGGCGATCGCGCGGGAGTTCGAGCGCTACCTGCGGCGCCGCGGCCGGGGCTGAGCCCGAGGGCGCGGTGCGCGCGCCCGGGGCGCCGGCCCGGCCGTCTGGGGCCCGGCACCGCCGCGCCGCCGCGGACGCTGGGTCCGCGGGCGCGCGGCGGTGCCGGGCCCCTACCGCGTCTCCTGGCCGCCCCTGTCCGCCCTGGGCGGGCGCGCGCCGGGCGGGGCGCCGGGGCCCGAAGGGCTCAGGGCTTGAGCGAGCGCCACTCGCCCGTGGCGACCACGGCCGCCCAGGCGGCGGCGATCCGCGCCAGTCCGCGCCGGACCTCGTCGACCACCGCCGGGGCGAGCAGGTTCACCGGGTCCTCGCCGGGCTCCAGCCGCACGGTCACCCGCAGACCGTCCAGGACGCGCTGGCCGCGCGCGATCACGTCCTCCTCGGCGGGCGCGCCGCTGGCCCGCCGCAGCAGCGCGCGCAGCGCGTCGCGCAGGGAGACCGCCTCCTCGAAGTCGGCCAGGGTGATCGGAATCGCGCCCTCGGTCACCAGCCGGTGCTCGCGCAGAAAGCGCGCGAGGTCGGCGCGGTCGGACAGGGTGTCTCCGGTCGCGACGAACGCTTGCACGAGCGCGGCGGCGGAGCTGGTCTGTGTGGGGGTGCTCATGGCCCCCATCCCACCACGGCCGGGCCACCGGGTGTGACCGAACAAGCGCTTGCGGCCACAAGTGGCCGCACCCCGCGGACCCGCCCGACCTGGGGGCCGAGATGCCGCGCGGCGGGCCCGGCCCGCCGCGCGGCATGCGGGTCGTGCGGCTAGAGGCGCACGCCCAGCAGGGCGTCGGCGGTGTCGCGCACCAGGGCCGGGGCGGCGGGGTCGTCGCCGCCCGCGGCCAGCGCCTGCTCGGCCCACTCGTCCACGGCGGCCAGCGCCGCGGCGGTGTCGAGGTCGTCGGCCAGCGCCGCGCGCACCCGCTCCAGGGTGGGCCGGGCGTCGGGCCCGGCGGGCAGCTCGGCGGCCGCGCGCCAGCGCCCGTGGCGCCGGGCGGCGGAGTCGAGCTGGTCGTCGGTCCACTCCCAGGCTGCGCGGTAGTGGTGGGGCAGCATGGCCAGGCGCAGCACCATGGGGTCGACGCCGCGTTCGCGCAGGCGGGAGACGAACACCAGGTTGCCCCGGGACTTGGACATCTTCTCGCCGTCGAGGCCGACCATGCCCACGTGCATGTAGGCGCGGGCGTGCGGGCCGGTGTCGGCGGTGCCGGTGGCCGCGGCGGTGACGCAGCGGGCCTCGGCGGCGCCCATCTCGTGGTGGGGGAAGACGAGGTCGTCGCCGCCGCCGCTGATGTCGAAGCCCATGCCCAGCTCGTTGAGGGAGATGGCGCTGCACTCCACGTGCCAGCCGGGGCGGCCCCGGCCCAGCGGGGAGTCCCAGGCGGGCTCCCCGGGGCGCTCTGCGCGCCACAGCAGCCAGTCCAGGGGGTCCTTCTTGCCGGGGCGGTCGGGGTCGCCGCCGCGCTCGGGGAACAGCTCCAGCATGCGCGCGCGGTCGTAGCCGCTGACCTCGCCGAAGTGCGGTGCGGACTCGGCGGCGAAGTAGATGTCGCCGTCGAGGTCGTAGGCGGCGCCGGTGGCGCGGATGCGCGCCACGAAGTCGGCGATCAGAGCGACCGACTCCACCACGCCGACGTAGGCGCGCGGCGGCAGGATGCGCAGGGCCGCCATGTCGTCGCGGAACAGGGCGATCTCGCGCTCGGCGAGCGCCCGCCAGTCCTCGCCGGTGGAGTCGGCGCGCTCCAGGAGGGGGTCGTCGACGTCGGTGACGTTCTGCACGTAGTCGACGTCGTGGCCGGCGTCGCGCAGCACCCGGTTGACCAGGTCGAAGGTCAGGTAGGTGAAGGCGTGGCCCAGGTGGGCGGCGTCGTAGGGGGTGATCCCGCAGACGTACATCCGGGCCGTGGGCCCGGGATCGACGGTCCGCCGGCCGCCGGAGGCGGTGTCGTGGACGGTGAGCGGGCCGCCGCTGCCGGGCAGCCGGACGAGGTCGGGCGCGGGCCAAGAACGCATAGCCAGAGGATATCCGCCGCTTTTCGCCGCAATCCCCCGCACCGGGCGTTGCGGGGCCGCCGGGCCCGGCCGCACGCTCCTTCCGGGGGCGCCGCAGGCCGCCTCGTTGGGGCGCCGGGGGCTCAGGCCATCGGCAGGACCACGGTGAAGTCGGTGCCGCGCCCGGGTGCGGAGTCGGCCGTGATGCGGCCGCCGTGGGCGGCGACGAACGCGGCGCTGATGGACAGCCCCAGTCCCGCTCCGCCGCGCGAACGCGCCTGGTCCACCCGGTAGAAGCGGTCGAAGACGTGCGCCAGGTCCTCGGGGGCGATCCCGGGGCCGTCGTCGTGCACGGCGACCACGGCCGCCCGCGCGGTGCCCGGGGGAAGCGCGCCGACGGCGGCGGCGCCGTCGGCGGGCGGCGCGGGGCGGGCCGCGACGGCCACGCGCACCGGGGTGCCGGGCGGGGTGTGGGCGGCGGCGTTGCCGACGAGGTTCTCCACGACCTGGCGGATCCGGTCGCGGTCGCCGGTGACGGTGACCGGTTCCGGCGCGTCCACGGTGATCGGGGTCGCCGGGGCGCGGGCGCCGATGGCGGCGGCCACCCGCTCGGCGATCTCGCCCAGTTCGACCGGTTCGCGCTCCAGCTCGGGCGCCTCGTCGAAGCGCGCCAGCACCAGCAGGTCGTCCACGAGGCCGGCCATGCGGGCGGCCTCGTCCTCGATCCGCGACATCCAGCGGTCGGCGCGCTCGTCGGGGGCGACCACGCCCTGGGCGCGGCCCTGCCGGTACAGCTCGGCGAACCCGCGGATGGACGACAGCGGCGTGCGCAGCTCGTGGGAGGCGTCGGCGACGAAGCGGCCCGCATCGGCCTGCCCGCGGGGACCGCGCGGGTGCTGCTCGCGGGCGACGCCACGGCGCTGCCCGCCGTCAACAGCTGGCTGGCCGCGATCCCCGCGCACGTCGCGGTACGGGTGCTGATCGAGGACGGCCACCCCGACACCGGCGCGCTGCCCCGCACCGCGCGCCCCGCCTCGGCGGCGCCGGCGGACTGGGCATGGGTGGCCCCCACGGCCGACCGCGGCGCCGCCCTGGCCCGGGCCGTGCACGCGCAGGCGCCGCCCGCACCGGGGCTGTACGTGTGGGCGGCGGGCGAGCGGGCGCTGGTCAAACGGCTGCGCACGGTCCTGCGCGAGAGCCTGCGGCTGGACCGCTCGCGCTGCTTCACCCAGTACTACTGGATCGACGGCCGCTCGGCCGGCTGATGCCGGGCGGGCCGCCGGGAGGGCGCCGGGGCGGGCGCACCGCACCGGCGCGGGCCCGCGCCCCGGCGGCTACCCCTCGGGCTCCTGCTCCTGCTCGCGCTCCACCTGGCGGTTCCACTCCCCCTTGCTGGACTGCCAGCCGTCCTCGTCCAGCCCCAGCCGCCAGTAGCCCGAGACCGAGAGCCGCTCGCGCGCCACTCCCCGGTCCTGGCGCAGGTGGCGGCGCAGCTCCTTGACGAACCCGGCCTCGCCGTGGACGAACGCCTGGACGTCGCCGGGCGGGAAGTCCAGCCCGGTGACGGCGGCGACCAGGCGGGCGCCGACGGGCTCGGCCCCGCAGTGCAGCCAGGTCACCCGGGCGTCGCCGGAGGGGTCGATCTTCTGCTCCTCCTCGGGCCCGGCCACCTCGATGAACGCGTGCGCCCTGGCGCCCTCGGGCAGGCGCTCCAGGGCGGCGGCGACGGCGGGCAGCGCGCTCTCGTCCCCGGCGAGCAGGTGCCAGTCGGCGGCGGGGTCGGGCGCGTAGCCGCCACCGGGCCCGGCGAAGTACACGACGTCGCCCGGACGCGCCGCCGCGGCCCACGGCCCGGCCAGCCCGGAGTCGCCGTGGTAGACGAAGTCGACCGTCATCTCGCCGGCCGCGCGGTCGAAGGCCCGCACGGTGTAGGTGCGCATGCGCGGCCACCGCTCGCGCGGCAGCTCGGCGCGGACGCGCTGGAGGTCGAAGGGCTCGGGGTAGTCCTCACCGGGGGGCGGGAACAGCAGCTTGACGTAGTGGTCGGTGTACTCCCCCACGGGCAGCTCCGCCAGGTCCGGCCCGCCCAGCACCACCCGGATCATGTGCGGGGTCAGCCGCTCGGAGCGCACGACGGCGGCCCGCCTGGCCCGCGGCCCCCGCCGCCCGGCGGACTCCCCCGCACCCCGCCCCTGCGGCGCCCCGCCACTCGTCTGCGGCTCGGCCATCGCCCCTCCTCGGTCCGTGGATGTCACCCGCCGAGCGTACGCCGCCGCGGATCCCGCGCGCTCCCCCGCGTCCGTCCCACGGACCGGGGACGGCCGGGCCCACGCGCGGCGCGCCCGTGCGGCGGGCCGGGGCGCGGCGGCTCAGCGCCTGCGATAGGTGCCGGCGATGGCGGTGGCGCTGAGGACGGTCATGACCGCGCATACGGCGGCCAGGGACTCGTTGCCGGCGCGCCAGTGCAGGACGGCGGCGGCCAGGGCCACCACGTAGAGCAGCCAGTAGGCCGCGGCCTCGCGGAGCTGGGCGGCGCGGGCGCGGGCGGGGACGCGCGGCGGGTGCGGTGCGGGGTCGGCGCGGCGGTTGCGCCAGGCGTATCGGGCCGTCACGGAGTCATCGTCGTCCCTTCGCCCCATGGGCAGAGCGCGCGTCCGGGCCGGGTGCGGCCCGGACGGCGGGCGGTGGTGGGCGGTACCGGGGGTCACGGTCCCGCGACAGTACGACGCGGGTCCCCGCCCCGAGGTTTACCCGTGAGGCAAACACCACGGCGCAGCGGCAGGTCAGGGGCGGCGGGGCGGTGCGGGACCGGGGCAAGGCAAAGGCGGGCGGCGGGGACGGGACGGGGGCGCTCAGCGCACGAAGTACCAGCCGCCGGGGGTGCCGGGCTCGGCGGTGAAGGCGTAGCGCAGGGTGTCGGCGGTGCAGGCGACCAGGGCGATGGAGGAGGTCGCCCACACGCGGCCGTCGCCGAACTCCGAGCGGGCCACGAGCGAGGAGGGGGCGTCGGCGCCGGCGCCGTAGCCGCCGGTGCGGGCGCCGCCCCGCGCGGCGGCGTCCAGCAGGTCGGGCCAGGCGCCCCAGACGTCGGCGACCCGGTCGGCCGCGCGCAGCCGGTCGGCCTCGGGATCGGGCCGGGACTCGGCGAACACCGGCGCGTGCCGGCGCGCGCGGGGCTCCGCGCTGTCGCAGCCGGTGTTGACCAGCACGGTCACCCCGACGGGCAGCCGCTGCTCGACCGCCTGGCGGCCGTCCCAGGAGTAGAGCACGGCGCGGCCGGCGTCGGCGAGCAGCAGGTGGAAGGGCTCGTAGCGGCGCAGGTCCTCGGGCGGCAGGTCGAGTTTGCCGCTCTCGGCGGCCAGGAGGGGCAGCCGGCCCCGGCTGAGGCGCAGGTCGGGCGGCACGACGGTGTCGGTGGGCGACGCGGCGCCGGGCGGGATCCCGTTGAGCAGCGCCGCGACCCGGGGGCCGTCCGCGGGATCGGCACCGGTCCCGGCGGCCAGCCAGGTGCCGCCTTCGCGCTCGTCCCGGCCGCCCACCAGGCCGGGGTGGTCGGGCCAGTGCGCGGCGGGCGGGCGCCAGGCCCGGTCCAGCATCTCGTCGCGCAGGGCCGCGATGACAACAGGCGTCGACTTCTCGGGGTCGAAGCCGACGATGACCGTACACATGACCGACCGCCTCCGCTCCTGGCCGCGCCTCGGGCCCCGATCGGCGCCCGAGGTCCGTTGCGACGACGGTACGCCCGCGCCGACCGGGCCGCCCGAACCGCCCCCGGCTTTGCCCCGGCACCGCAGGTCCGCCCCCGCCGGGGCCCGCCACGGCGCGGCCCGGCGATGCCGTCCCCGGCGCGCGGCGCCCTCGCGCGGGACGCCGGACCCGGAGCCGGTGCCGCTCGCGGCCGGCCGGGGAGGCTTCGGGGTGGTCGCCCGCCGACCGCCCCGGCGGACCGGCTCCGCCGAGTACGCCCGCCAGACCCGCAGAACGCGGCGGGAGCCGGAACCCGCGCCCGGGCGCCGCGCAGCGGGCCGAGGCGCCGCGGAGCCCGCCCCGGGGCCGCCGCCGGGGGCGCGCCCCACCCGCAGTGGCGTGCGCGCACCACCGCGCGGAGGACCGCCGCTGCCCTAAGCTTCGGGCGAGCGGCCGCGGACGCCGCGCGGCGCGCGCCGCCCGGCCGTCTTCCCGTCCCCTCCCCCACTCGTGTCCCTTCTTTTTGCTTCTCTTCCCCATTCCCCTTCCCCCCTTCCCAGTTGGAGCGTGCATGGCCTCGCGGGGCGACCGGCAGGACCGGGCGGCTGGACCGCCCGACGGGGTGCGCGGGCTGACGGCGGCCGAGGCCGCCCGGCGCGCCGCCGACGGACGGAGCAACGACGTGCCGGTGCGGGCCTCCCGCGGCGTCTGGCAGATCGTGCGCGGCAACGTCTTCACCCGCATCAACGCGATGGTGGCCGTGCTGTTCGCGGTCATCGCGGTCGTGGGCCCCGTCCAGGACGGCCTGTTCGCGCTGGTCATCGTGTTCAACACGCTGATCGGGATCGTGCAGGAGCTGCGCGCCAAGCGCACCCTGGACCGGCTGGCCATCGTCAACGCCGCGCGGCCCCGGGTGCTGCGCGACGGCGCGGTCGCCGCGGTCACCCCGCAGGAGATCGTGCTGGACGACGTGATCGCGCTGGGCCAGGGCGAGCAGGTGCCCGTGGACGGCGACGTGGTGGCAGCCACCGCCCTGGAGATCGACGAGTCCCTGCTGACCGGGGAGTCCGACCCCGTCCTCAAGCGGCCGGGCGACACCGTGATGTCGGGCAGCTTCGTGGTGGCCGGAACCGGCTACTTCCGCGCCACCCGCGTGGGCCGCAACGCCTACGCCGCGCGCCTGGCCGAGGAGGCCGGCCGGTTCTCGCTGGTCACCTCCGAGCTGCGCGCGGGCGTGGACCGCATCCTGCGGTTCATCACCTGGGCGCTGTTCCCCATCGGCGGCCTGCTGGTGTTCAGCCAGCTCGTGCTCGGCGGCCAGGTCACCATCGAGGAGCCGGCCGGCGGCGGCGGGCTGCCGGGCCCGCTGGCCGACGCGCTGCGCGGCATGGTCGCCGCCCTGGTGTCGATGGTCCCCGAGGGCCTGGTCCTGCTCATCAGCATCGCGTTCGCGGTGGGGGTGGTCCGGCTGGGCCGGCGCCAGTGCCTGGTCCAGGAGCTGCCCGCCATCGAGGGGCTGGCCCGGGTCGACATCGTCGCCACCGACAAGACCGGCACCCTCACCGAGAACGGCATGCGGCTGGCCGGGTTCCGCGACCTCGGCGGCGGCCGGGTGGAGGATGCGCGCGTGGAGCGCGAGGTGCTGGCGGCGCTCGCCGCCGCCGACCCCTCCCCCAACGCCAGCATGGCCGCCATCGCCGAGGCGTGCCCCGACGCCCCCGACTGGGCGGTCCTGGCGCCGGCCCCGTTCTCCTCGGCGCGCAAGTGGAGCGGCGCGAGCTTCGCCACCCCCGAGGGCGAGCGGCACTGGGTGCTGGGCGCGGCCGACGTGCTGGCGGCCCCCGGCGCGCCGGAGGCCGCCGAGGCCGCGCGCCTGGCCGCCCAGGGCCTGCGCGTGCTGCTGCTGGCCCGCGCCGCCGAGCGCGTGGACTCCCCCGGCGCGCCCGGGCGGGTGGTGCCGGTCTCGCTGGTGGTGCTGGACCAGCGGCTGCGCGCCGACGCCGCCCCCACGCTGCGCTACTTCGCCGAGCAGGAGGTGGCGGTCAAGGTCGTCTCCGGCGACCATCCGGCCGCCGTGGGCGCGGTGGCCCGCCAACTGGAGCTGCCCGGCGGCGGCTCCCCCGCCGACGCGCGGTCCCTGCCCGAGGACGAGGCCGGCCTCGGCGCGGCGGTGGAGCGCACCACCGCCTTCGGCCGGGTGGGCCCCGAGCGCAAGCGCGACATGGTGCGGGCGCTGCGGCGGCGCGGCCACACCGTGGCCATGACCGGCGACGGCGTCAACGACGTGCTGGCGCTGAAGGAGGCCGACGTGGGCGTGGCGATGGGCTCGGGCAGCCCGGCCTCGCGCGCGGTCGCCCAGATCGTGCTGCTGGACGACCGGTTCGCGACCCTGCCCGCCGTGGTGGCCGAGGGCAGGCGGGTGATCGGCAACATCGAGCGGGTGGCCAACCTGTTCCTCACCAAGACCGTCTACTCGATGACGATGGCCAGCGTGGTGGGCGTGCTGGCGGTGGCCTACCCGTTCTTCCCCCGGCACGCCACCCTGATCAACGCGGTCACCTTCGGCATCCCGTCGTTCTTCCTGGCGCTGGCGCCCAACGTGGAGCGCGCCCGGCCCGGGTTCGTGGCGCGCACCCTGCGGCTGGCGGTCCCCTCCGGGCTGATCAGCGGGTTCGCCGCCATCACCACCTACCTGCTGGTGCTGGACGGCGCGTCGGTGCCGGCGCTGACCGACCGCACGGCGGTGGTGATCACGCTGTGCGCGACCACGCTGTGGGTGCTGCTGCTGGTGGCGCGGCCGTTCGTGTGGTGGAAGGCGGTGCTGGTGGCGGCGATGGTGGGGCTGCTGCTGACCGCGCTGCTCACCCCGGTGGGGCGGGCGTTCTTCGCACTCGACGTCAGCGACCCCGCCAAGGTCGGCACCGCCCTGGTGGTGGCGGCGGTGGCCGCGGCGCTGATCACCGTGGTGCGGGTGGTGGACGACCGGTTCGTGCGGGCGCGCCGCGACCGCGCCGAGGCCGCGGGCGGGGAGTCGGCGGCCGACCCCGAGGCGGACCCGGCGGCGGTGTAGCCGGAGCGGGCGCGGCGGCCCCGGGGGGACCGGCGGTCCCAGGGGCGGACGGGGCCGGCCGTGCGGGCCGGCGCCCGTGTGCGGCGGCCCCGATCGGGGCCGCCGCCGCGCGCCTCACACCGGCGGCCAGGGGATCGCCGGCCAGTCCGGCGACGGGTAGGGGTGCACCTTGTGGTGCAGCAGCAGCCGCACCCGGTTGCGCACCGCGAAGTTCTCCGGCTCGGTGAGGTGGCGCCGCAGCTCCACCGACACCGGGCTGTCGGGGTCGGCCAGCCGGCCCTCCAGCAGCGCCAGCCCGGCCAGCGCCTCCTCGGTCAGCGGCTCGCCCTGCCACTGCCACAGCACCGTGCGCAGCTTGTACTCTTCGGAGAAGCACACGCCGTGGTCGCAGCCGTAGAGGTGGCCGCGGCGGGTGGGCAGCAGGTGGCCGATCTTGCGGTCGGAGTTGTTGATGACCGCGTCGAAGACCGCCATGCGGCGCAGGCCCTCGTGGTCGGTGGCACGCGACAGCTCGATCAGGTCGACCTCGGGGTCGCCGTCGATCCACAGCTGCACCATGCCCTCGCCGAACGGGCCGTCGCGGTAGACGGTGGGCGGCACGATCTCCCAGCCCAGCGCGTCGGAGACCGCGAACGCCGACAGCTCCCGTCCGGCGAGCGTGCCGTCGGGGAAGTCCCACAGCGGGCGCTCGCCGGCCACCGGCTTGTAGACGCAGGCCGCCTCGGTGCCGCCCGCGGCGATGGTGCAGTACAGCGTGGCGTTGGACGCGTCGGTCAGCCGGCCCACCGGGGTCAGCTCGCCGGTGCTCAGCAGCTCCACGGCGTCGGTGGCCGAAAGCCCCTCGAACGACGCGGTCATGACCGCCCCCGTCCCCCTACTCCTCAACCTGCTCCGCTACAGTCCCCCGGGCTTGTACCCGTTCTGCCGGGGGCAGATGTGGCCCGTGGGGTCCAGGGGCTGCCCGCACAGCGGGCAGTTGGGCCGCCCGGCGGCCACCACGCGCATGGCCCGCCCGGCGAACGCCCGCGCGGCCGACGCGGTCAGGTGCACCCGCAGCACGTCGCGGTCGGCGGGCGCGTCCTGGGCGAAGACCTCGACCTCTTCGGCGTCCTCGGGCTCCTCGACCTCCTGGATCTGCTGGGCCTCGATGATCACGCGGGAGGACTCGGCGTCCCAGGCCAGGGCGAGCGTGCCCACCCGGAAGTCGGCCTCGATGGGCTGCTCCAGGGGGCCGTCGTCGGCCTCGCCGGGGCCCTCCTCGGGCGGCTCGCCGAAGCGGCGGCGCACCTCTTCCAGCAGCTCCTCGATGCGCTCGGCCAGCGCCGAGACCTGGGCCTTCTCGACGACGGCGCTGGTGACCCGGCCGCCGCCGGTGGCCTGGAGGAAGAAGGTGCGGTCTCCCGGCTGCCCCACCGTTCCGGCGATGAAGCGCTCCGGGGGGTCGTATTCGAACACGGACATGGAACGAACCCTAGATGATCCCGCCCAGCCTGGCGATTCGCCGCGGGCCGCGTCCTGCTCAGGCGCCCGCTGGGCCGGCGGCCGAGGCGGGCGACGGGCCGGGCGCGTGCGCCGGGGCGGTGCCGGGGCGGGCGGTGCGGGCGCCTCCGGCGCCCCCGCCCACGGCCGCGTCGCCGGAGGCGTCCTCGGGCGCGGGCACGAGGCCCGCCACCGATCCCCCGACGTCGTTGAGCCGCAGCACGAACGGGCGCACGGCGGTGTAGCGGATGGCGGTCAGCGAGCAGGGGTCGGCCTGGATGCGCTGGAACTGGTCCAGGTGCAGGCCCAGGGCGTCGGCGGTGATGGCCTTGATGACGTCGCCGTGGCTGCACACCACGTAGACCGGCGCCGCCGACTCCGCCAGCAGCCGCCGGTTCCACGCGCGGACCCCGGCCACGGCGCGCGCCGACATGTCGGTCATGGCCTCGCCTCCGGGGAAGCGGGCGGCGCTGGGGTGGGCCTGGACGGTGCGCCACAGCGGCTCGCGGGCCAACTCGGTGAGGGTGCGCCCGGTCCACTCGCCGTAGTCGCACTCGGTGAAGGCGGCGTCGGTGGCCACCGGGCGGCCGGTGGCCTCGGCGATGGCGGCGGCGGTCTCCTGGCAGCGCTCCAGGGGGCTGGCGACGATCGCGGCGAGGTCGAGCCCGGCCAGGCGCGCGGCGAGGTCGGCGGCCTGGGCGCGGCCGCGGTCGTCCAGGTGCACGCCGGGCGCGCGGCCGGTGAGGGTGCTGCCGGTGACGGAGGTGAGGCCGTGGCGGACGAGCAGCAGGGTGGCGACGGGTTCGGGCGGCGGCGCGTCGGCGGGGCGCTCGGGCCGGTCGGACTCGTGCGGCTGGTCGGGCTGGTCGGGTGCTGCGGGCTGGTGCGACGGGTTCCCCATTCGCGCCACGATAGCGGCCGCCGGACGGCCGCGCCCCCGCTCCCGGGGCGCGGCGGCACGGCACGGGAACGGGGGCGGGGCGGGCGCGGAGGGCCCGCCGGGGGCGGGGGCGCGGGGTGCGGGGGGCCGGGAGGGCGGCGGGCGGGCGGCCCGCGGCGCCTCAGCCGACGGGCTGCTGCCGGCCGGTGGGCTGGCCGGCGCCGTCCTGCGCGCCGCCCTGGGCGTCGTCGTGGCGGGGGTCGTAGGGCTGGCCGGTGTAGGGGTCGATGGGCAGCCCGGTGTTGGGGTCGATCTGCACGTTCTCGCCGGTGTCGGGGTCGCGGTACTGGCCGGTCTCGGGGTCCTTGGCCAGGCCGGTCTCGGGGTCGATGGGCCAGCCGGTGACCGGGTCCGCCGAGGCCGACGGAGAGGCCGAGGCGCTCGGCTCGGCCGAGGGGCCGGCCTCGGGCTCCTCGCGCGCCTCCTCCTGCTCGCTCTGCTCGCTCTCGGCGCCCACGGGGGCCTCGTCGCCGGTGGCCCCGGACTGGGGGGTGAGCACGCCGAAGCTGACGAGGGTCAGGATGAGCACGCCCAGGGCGATGCGGTAGTACACGAACGGCATGAAGCTGTGGGTGGAGATGAAGCGCATCAGCCAGGCGATGACCGCGTAGCCCACGGCGAACGCGACCACGGTGCCCACGATGGTGGCCGTCCATCCGGCGTACTCGTCGCCGCCGATGTCGGTGAGCTGGTAGAGCCCGGAGGCGAACACGGCGGGCAGCGCCAGCAGGAAGGCGTACTCGGCGGCGTCGGCGCGCTTGAAGCCGAGCAGCATGCCGCCGGTGACGGTGGCGCCGGAGCGCGAGACGCCGGGGATCAGCGCCAGGGTCTGGAAGAGGCCGAAGACCAGGCCGCGCCCGACGGTGAGGTCGCTCAGCTCGCGGTGCTTGCGGGTGTAGCGGTCCACCGCGCCGAGGACCACACCGAAGACGATGAGGGTGAGGGCGATCAGCCGCAGGTCGCGGAAGACGCTCTCGATGTAGTCCTCCAGGGTCAGGCCCAGCACGCCGATCGGGATGGTGCCGATGATGACGTACCAGCCCATGCGGGCGTTGATGTCGCGCCGCAGTTCGCTCTTGACCAGGGACCGCGTCCAGGTGGAGATGATCGCCCAGATCCGCTTGCGGAAGAAGAGGATGACCGCCAGTTCGGTGCCGATCTGGCTGACGGCGGTGAACGCCGCGCCGGGATCGGGCCACCCGAAGAAGGCGGAGAACACCCGCAGGTGCCCGCTGGAGGAGATGGGCAGGAATTCGGTCAGTCCCTGGATGAGTCCAAGGACGATCGCCTCAAAGATGGACACGGCGGGATCGGCTCCTGGGTTCTTCGGTTTGCGTGCGGGGGCTCCTGGTGCCCTGGCGTTTCGCGATCCGGCGCACGGATGGGGTGTGGCTCGCGGCCGACCGTGGGAGCGGGCACGGCCGGGCGCCCGCACGTCGGCGCACGGACCGCGCGGCCACGCCGTCGCCGCACCGGGCGGCGAGGAGCGCTCGCCGCGCGACGTGCAGGGGGCAGACCCCGGAAGCTTACTGGGATCACCGGGGTCACAACAGCCGGGGCGGGAGGCGGCGGGCCGCGCGGGCGCCCGGCGCGGCGCCGGAGCGAGGGCGGCGCGGGGCGGCGGAGGGCGGTGGCCGCAGGCGGTCGCAGGCCGGTGCGGTGCGTATCACCGTTTTCGACACCGTGACGGGGTAACCTCCGCGCCATGGAACAGCGACAGGTGGGTGGGTCGGGCCTGTGGGTGTCTCGCACCGCTCTGGGCACCATGACCTGGGGAAAGGACACCCCCGAGGAAGAGGCCGCCGATCAGCTCACCGCGTTTGTGGACGCCGGCGGGACCCTGGTCGACACAGCCGATATCTACGGCGGCGGCCAGAGCGAGCGGATCCTGGGCCGCCTGGTGAGCGGGGTGGTCCGGCGCGACGATGTGATCATCGCCACCAAGTCCGGGCACACGCCCGAGGGCTTCCGCCCCTGCGACCTGTCGCGGCGGCACCTGCTGGCGGCGCTGGAGGCCTCGCTGCGGCGGCTGGGCACCGACCACGTCGACCTGTGGCAGCTGCACGTGCGCGACCCCGACACCCCGGTCGAGGAGACCCTGTCGGCGCTGGACACCGCGCTGACCTCGGGCAAGGTCCGCTACGCGGGCACCGGCGACTTCACCGCCTGGCAGTTCACCAAGTACGCCGCCTGGCAGCGCGCGGCGTCGGGGCTGTACCGCACGCCGATCGTGTCGGCCGGGTGCGAGTACTCCCTGCTGAACCGGGGCGCCGAGCGCGACCTGCTGCCCGCCGTGATCGACCACGGCGCCGGGCTCATCGCGTGGTCGCCGCTGGGGCGCGGCGTGCTGACCGCGCAGTACCGCAACGGCGTGCCCAGCGACTCCCGCGCGGCGCGCAGCCACATGGCGTCCTACGTCGAGCCCTACCTGGGCGAGCGCAGCCGCCGCATCGTGGAGTCGGTGTGCACCGCCGCCGAGGGCCTGGGCGTGTCCCCGCTCGCGGTGGCCCTGAGCTGGGTCCGCGACCGCGAAGGCGTCGCGGCGGCCACGGTGGGCCCGCGCACCACCGCCCAGTTGGAGGAGATCCTGGCCACCGAGGGCGTGGAACTCCCGCGCGAGATCCGCGAGGCCCTGGACGACGCGTCGTCGGGCCCGCCGCGCTGATCGGGGCCGGCGAGTCGGCCCCCGCCTGCCCGGGGCTGCCTTCGCGCGCCGGCTGCATTCCCCGCCGGCCGGCCGCCCCGCCCGCTCCGCCGGTCCGGCCTTTGCCGCGTCCTCCCGGCCTGTCCCGCCGGCTCCGTCCGCGCCGCGGGCGGCCCGTCCTGACCGGTGCGCGAAGGCGTGGCGGTGGGACGTGGGCCCGTGGGCAGGGCTCCGGGGCCAAGGCGCCTGGCGTGCCCGCCAGGGCGGAGGACCGCGCTGCGGCGGCCGGACGCGCGGCCGGGTGAAGCCGTCGCTGGTCCTCGCTAAGCTCCTCAGACGACCACCACCGCCCGAGAGGAACCAGTCGCCATGCCCGAGGCGCCGACACCGACGCCGTCAACGCCGCAGTTCGCGGGCGCCGATCCGGAGGGCGGCGCGGTCGAGCGCACCGGCGAGGTGCTTCAGCGCATGGGCGCCCCCGGCTCACTGGCGGCGCCGCTGGTCGCGGCCCTGGGCCCGGGCGCCGCCGGTGAACTCGCGGCCGACCCGTGGCGGCTGCTGGCCCTGGGCTCGGTCATCCCCGAGCAGGCCGACTTCTGCGCGCGGCGCGCCCTGGGCGCCGACGCCTCGCCCGACGACCCCCGTCGCGGCCGGGCGCTGACCGCGCACCTGCTGCGCCGCGCGGCCCGCGAGGGGCACACCGCGCTGGAGGAGCGCCGGCTGGCGGGCGCGCTGCGGTCGCTGGGCGTGCGCTCGGTGGACGACGCGCTGACGGCCGCCCTGGACGACGGCGACGTCATGCTCTTCGAGATGTTCGACGAGCCCGAGGACGACTTCTCCGGCGGCGACCCCGGCGAGATGCCCGACCCCGAGCGCTGGTACGCGCTGACCCGGGTGGGCCTTGCCGAGCAGGACCTGGGCGAGGGCGTCGTGCGGCTGATGGGCACCAGCGAGCCGATCATGGACTCCGCCACCGCCGCCGAGACGGTCGAGGCGACCGCCGAGCGGCTGGGCGCCGACATCGACCCCCGCACGCAGGCGGCCCTGGTCACGGTGGCGCTGCGGGGCGTGTGCGTCCTGACCCACGGCGCGGGCGCGGCCGTGCCCATCGCCCACACGGTGGCGTGCGCGGCGGCCGTCGCCGCCGTCAGCGAGGTCGGCATCGCGGTCGCCGCGCCCACGGCCCAGGCCGCCGCCGCCCTCAACGCCGACCTGGCCGACCTCGGCGCGGGCGACGACGTGCGCGCGGTGCCGCTGGCCGCGCTCCTGGAGGCGCGGGCGCCCGGCGTCTACGCCCGAGGGGCCGAGCGTCCGATCGAGGCCGGGCTGGTGGTGGTCGCCGGGGCGATGTGGCTGGACGTGGAGCGCGCCGCCGCGCTGGTCGACGCCTGCGCCGACGGCACGCACCTGGTGCTGATCGCCGACCCCGCCCAGGCGCCTTCGGCGGCACCGGGCCGGGTGGTGGCCGACCTCGTGGCGTCGCGGGTGGTGCACGTGGCCGAACTCCCCGACGGGCCGCAGCCCGGTCCCATCGCGCGGCTGGCCGGCCTGGTGGCGGGCGGCGCCCTGGAGGAGGTGAGCGCGCCCGAGCGGGAGGTCGTCGTGGTCCCGGCGGACTCCGGCGCCGCCGCCGCGCACCGGGCGGCGCAGCTCATCGGCGACTCCATTCCCCGGGCGCTGGGCATCCCCGTGGAGCAGGTGCAGCTGGTGGCGGCCACGCGCGGCGGCGAGGCGGGCACCGAGGCGCTCAACCGCGCGTGCAAGGAGCGGTTCAACCCGGGCCCGGGCACCCACAACGGCCTGGACGTGGGCGACCGCGTCGTGGTCACCGTCGACGGCCCCGGCCTCGCGGCGGGCGACGTCGGCTACCTGCGCGCCGAGGCGGCGCCGGAGGGGGCTCCCGATGGCGCGCCCGAGAGCGTGCCCGACGATGGCGGCGCGCCCGGCGTCGAGGGCGGTGAGCCCGATCGGGGCCGAGACGGCGCTGAGGTCGGTCGGGAAGACCAGGGCAGCCAGGGCTCCGACGGTGGCGGTATGGGCGCCGTTCCCGGAAGCGCCACCGGAGGAGAGCGCGGGGGCACCCGCCCCGCAGGAGGCGGGAACGCCGACCCCCGAGGCACCGGCGCGGACCTTTTCGTGGAGCTGCCCGACGGCTCGCGTGTCCCGGTCGCCGATGTCGGCCGGTTGCGTCCGGGCTGGGCGCTCACCGTGGCCGCCGCCCACGGCGGCGCCTGGCCGGCCGTGGTGGCGGTGTTCCCACCCGAGACCAAGGGGTCGCGGCCCCAGGTCTACACCGCCGTGTCCGCCGCCCGCCGCCACCTGTCCATCGTGCAGGCGGCCGGCCCGGCCCTCGCCTCGGCCGTCCGCGACAACGCGGCCCTGAACCGCCACACCCGCCTGGTCCAGGTCCTCCGCGAAGGCTGACCGGCTGATGTCCGGGACGTCCGGACACACGCTCGCCGAGGCCGGTAGAAGGCAGGGGCCAAGACGCGGCGGCGAGGGTCCCGGGCGGCCGGCTCAGCGGTCACCGGTACTCGGGGAGCATGGCAACGGCGCCGGAGGGGCGGCTTGGCGGCCACCGGTCCCCGCGAGCGCGGTCCAGGCCCCGGCGGGGGCGGCGCGGCGGGCTGGGCAGGACCCTCGCACGGGAGGAAGGAGCGCCGCCCCGGGAGGTCGGCGGCGCTGACCGGAGACCGGGGCGTGGCCGTTGGCCGGGAGAAGACTGCCGCGAGGCCCCGGGACGCAAACCGCAGACAGGTCTACTTTCAACTACCGCTTCTGCCACCTTTGCCCGAATGACCCCCGCATTTGGACGCCAAGCGGGACCCCATGGGCCACCCGAGCAGCGCACACGTCCACCATGTGGGACAACCGCGACCTCTCGCCGTCTGCTTTGGCACTTATGCCCGTTTCCCTCGACGACGATCTACGATTTCCGGTCGAAACCAACGCCCAAACCCCCAGAGCGTCGCCCAGCAACCTCATTCGTCTCACATTTCACGACGAATATGGTGGCATTCGCGACATTACGGACACCGCTCAGGGCGCGGCTACGGGAACCGGTGGTCGCGCGCGACCCAGGCTGCTGTCGTCGTTGCCACGCCTCGTAGGGGGCCGCACCACATGCCCCGGGGGCCGGTGACCGGGGGCCTCGCCGCCCTCGCCGCCCCCGACACGGCCGTCACACGCGGTCGACGAAGCCGCCGTCCACGACCAGGTTCGCGCCCGTGATGAAGGACGCCGCAGGCGATGCGAGGAAGACGACGGCGCGGGCGACCTCCTCGGGGCGGCCCATGCGGCCCATGGGGATTCCGTCGCGCACGCTGGTGTAGAACTCGGGGTCCGCCGTGCGGCGGCGGGCCCAGCCGCCGCCCTCGAACTCCACCGGGCCGGGCGACACCGTGTTGACGCGGATCCCCCGCTCGGGCAGGGTCCGGCCCAGGGCCGCCGCGTGGTGGTTCAGCGCCGCCTTCACCGCGCCGTAGGACTTGGGGCCCGAAGGCCGCCCGGAGTGCAGCGCCGACGTGGTCGAGATCAGCACGATCGCGCCGCCCCGCTCGGACTCCGCCAGCCGCGGGGCCGCGTGCTCGGCCATCCGCACGAACGGCAGCACGTCGGTGGCGAAGCTCTGCTCCCAGGACGCCGAACTCCCGCCCGACACGTTGGACACCAGCACGTCGATCCCGCCCAGCCCGTCGGCGGCGCGGTCCAGAAAGCCCGTCAGCGCGTCGGTGTCGGCGACGTCCACCGGCTCGGCGACCACGGTGGCCCCCAGCGCCCGCAGCTCCTCGGCCGCCCGCTCCAGCGGCTCGGGCGAGCGGGCGCACACCGCGAGGTCGGCGCCCTCCTCCGCGAACGTCTGGGCGATCGCCCGGCCGATGCCCCGGCTCGCACCTGTCACCACGACGCGGGCGCCCCCAAGTCCCAGATCCATGCTGTCCGTCCTCTCTGATCTCTCGTGCCGACTCCCTCGGACGGCCGTCGGCGGGGCCACCGCCCCGCTCCCCGCCCGCCTCCCTGCTCCCCTACTTCCCCCGCCGCCTCCCCTGCCTCCTCTGCCCGCTCCCCCGGCCCGCTCCCCCGCCGGGCCTCCCCCGGACGCCACTGCGGGCGCCCCCTCCGCGTGGAGGGGACGCCCGCGTCGCGCCCTGGGCGCGGGAAGCCTACGCGCCGGTGGAGTGGAAACCGCCGTCGACGTGCACGACCTCGCCCGTCGTGGCCGGGAACCAGTCCGACAGCAGCGCCACGACCGCGCGCGCGGCCGGCTCGGGGTTGGCGGTGTCCCAGCCCAGCGGGGCGCGCTCCGGCCACATGTCGGCCAGTTCCTCGAAGCCGGGGATGCTGCGCGCGGCCATCGTGCGCAGCGGCCCGGCCGAGACCAGGTTGACCCGGATGGCGTCCTTGCCCAGGTAGCGGGCCAGGTAGCGCGCCGTGGACATGAGCCCGGCCTTGGCCACGCCCATCCAGTCGTAGACGGGGAAGGAGACGTTGTGCTGGAAGTCCATCGCCACGATGGACCCGCCGTCCTTCATGAGCGGCAGCAGGGCCGTGGACAGCGCCTTCAGCGAGTACGTCGAGGTGTGCATCGCCGTGGCGACGTCCTCCCACGACGTGTTGAGGAAGTTGCCGCCCAGGGCCTCCTGGGGGGTGAAGCCGATGGAGTGCACGATGCCGTCGAGGCCGTCCACGTGCTCGCGCACGCGGTCGGCGAGGCTGTCCAGGTGCTCGGTGTCGGTGACGTCGAGTTCCAGCACCGGAGGGGTCTCGGGGAGGCGCTGGGCGATCCGTTCGACGAGGGAGAGGCGGCCGTAGCCGGTCAGGACGACGGTGGCGCCCTGCTCCTGGCACAGCCGCGCGATGTGGAAGGCGATCGAGCTGTCGGTGATCACCCCGGTGACGAGGATGCGCTTGCCCTCAAGGATTCCCATGGAGTCTGTTCGTCCTGTTCTTGTTCGGTTGCTCTGGGGGGCGTTGCGTGAGCGGGGGGGCAGTGCGTGGGCGGGGGCGTGCGGCGGCGGGGACGCGCTCGGGGCGGCCGCGGGCGGCGGTCCCGGAGGCACCGCCGCACCCGCGGGCGGGGACCGGGCCCCGCCCCCTCATGCCGTCTGCGGGCTCAGTGGCCCATGCCCAGCCCGCCGTCGACGGGGATCACGGCTCCGGTGATGTAGGCGCCGCCCTCGCCGGTGAGGAACCGGACGGCCCGGGCGACGTCCTCGGGCGCGCCGAAGCGGCCCAGGGGCACGTTCTTCTTGATGTCGGCCTGGCGCTCCTCGGGCAGCACCGCCGTCATGTCGGTGCTGATGAACCCGGGGGCGACCACGTTGACGGTGACGTTGCGCGAGCCCAGTTCGCGGGCGAGGGAGCGGGCGAACCCGACCAGGCCGGCCTTGGAGGCGGCGTAGTTGGTCTGCCCGCCCGAGCCGGCCAGGCCCACCACCGAGGAGATGAGCACGATCCGCCCGCTGCGCTGGCGCATCATGGTCCGCACCGCGCGCTTGGCCACGCGGAAGGCCCCGGTGAGGTTGGTGTCCAGGACCGAGGAGAAGTCCTCCTCGCTCATCATGGCCAGGACCTTGTCCTTGGTGATGCCGGCGTTGGCCACCAGCACCTCCACCGGCCCCTGCTCCTCCTCGACCTGCTTGAAGGCGGCGTCGACCTGGGCGCTGTCGGTGATGTCGCAGCGCACCCCCAGCAGTCCCTCGGGGGGCTCGCCGGAGCGGTACGTCACGGCGACCTGGTCTCCGCCGGCCGACAGCTCTCGGGCGATCGCCAGCCCAATCCCCCGGTTCCCACCGGTGACCAGTGCCGAGCGTGACATGTAAGGCACCTCCGTGCGCCGGATGCGGCGCGTTCGCGACCGTGCAGAGACAGAATGAACAGCAGCGTACCGAGCTACCGGCCGGTACCGGGAACCGAGTGTCGGTGTTTGACCCCACTGCGATCAGCGGCGTCGCCGGTGGTCCACGGCTCGGCGACGCCGTGTCCACCGCCCCTCCGCGGCCGTTTGACACCCCCTGGGAAGCGGGCTGGCGCGCGGCCCCGGTGTCGGGTATGCAGGGGTTTGGGCGCCCGCGCCGGGCGGGCCGCGCCGCAGCGACCGGGAGGCTCACCGTGGACACCGCCATCGTCGCCACGCCCGTCGACTTCGCCGTCTACGGCGAGTACGGCGGGAGCATGACCGCGCCCAAGGGCCGCACCTTCGAGCGCCCCACCTACCCCTTCCAGGAGCGCGTCGGCGGCGAGCGGTTCCCCGCCGAGCCCGGCCGCTACCGCGTCTACGCCTCCTACGCCTGCCCGTGGGCCCAGCGCAGCCTGATCGTGCGGCGGCTCAAGGGCCTGGAGAAGGCGGTCTCGGTGGCGATCGTCGACCCCGTGCGCGACGGCCGGGGCTGGGCGTTCCGCGAGGGCCCCGGCCACGGCCCCGACGAGGTCGGCGGGTTCGCCCTGCTGCGGGAGCTGTACGAGGCCACCGAGCCGGGCTACGACGGCCACATCTCGGTGCCGGTGCTGTGGGACACCGCCACCCGCCGCATCGTCAGCAACCACTTCCCCGACATCACCCTCGACCTCAACGCCCGCTTCAACGCCTGGGCCGAGCACGACGTGGAGCTGTACCCCGAGCACGCGCGGGCCGAGATCGACCGCCTCAACGAGCGGGTCTACGCGGCAATCAACAACGGGGTCTACAAGTGCGGGTTCGCGCCCAGCCAGGAGGCCTACGACTCCGCGGTCGCCGAACTGTTCGCGGCCCTGGACGAGCTTGAGGAGCTGCTGGCCGACCGCCGGTTCCTCACCGGCGACTTCGTCACCGAGGCCGACATCCGGCTGTGGGTGACCCTGGCGCGGTTCGACACCGTGTACTTCACCCACTTCAAGACCAACCTGCGGCGGCTGGCGGACTACCCCAACCTGTGGGGCTACACCCGCGACCTCTACACGCTGCCGGCGTTCCGCGAGACCACCGACTTCGACCACATCCGGCGGCACTACTACGTCACCCACGGCAACCTGAACCCGCGCCGGATCGTGCCGGTGGGGCCGCGGCCCGACTTCGACGCGCCCCACGACCGCGCGCGGCTCAGCGGCGGCGGCCCCGGCGCCCCGGTGCTCAGTCCCCGGTCAGGTACTTGAGCCCGCCCTCGACCAGCCGCGGCACCACCTCGCCGATGCGGTCGAAGTCGGCCCCCACGGTCTTGCCCTGCCGGTAGCGGTAGTGGATCCCCTCCAGGATCACCGCCAGCTTGAAGAACGCCAGGCCCACGTACCAGTCCAGGTGGGTGATGTCGCGGCCCGAGCCCGCGGCGTAGCGGGCGATGATCTCGTCGGCGTCGGGGTAGCCCTCGGCGGTGTGGGCGTCGCTGACCCCGGTGCTGGCGCGCATGGCCTCGCTGTTGTAGGTGAGGATCAGCGCGAGGTCGGTGAGCGGGTCGCCCAGGGTGGACATCTCCCAGTCGATGACCGCGCGGACGCGGTCGTCGGGCCCCACCAGCAGGTTGTCCAGTCGGTAGTCGCCGTGCACGATGGCGGGCGCGGTGCCCTCGGGGATGTTCTCGGCCAGGCGCGAGCGCAGCTCGTCGATGCCGGGCAGCTCGCGGCTGCGCGACGCCTCCAGCTGCTGGGACCAGCGGCGCACCTGCCGCTCCAGGAAGCCCTCGGGGCGTCCGAAGTCGGCCAGGCCCACGCCGGCGGGGTCGACCGCGTGCAGCGCCACCAGGGTGTCGATCATGGTCATGGCGACGGCGTGGGTGCGCTCGGGGCCGATCGCGGCGAGCTGGCGGGCGGTGCGGTAGGGCACCCCCTCCACGTACTCCATGACGTAGAAGGGCGCGCCGATCACGTCGGGGTCGGTGCACAGCAGCAGGGTGCCCGGCACGGGGACCGCGGTGCCGGCCAGGGCCGACACCACCCGGTGCTCGCGGGCCATGTCGTGGGCGGTGGGCAGTACGTGGCCCAGGGGCGGCCGGCGCACCACCCAGCGGGTGCGGCCGTCGGTGACCGCGTAGGTGAGGTTGGACCGGCCTCCGGCGATGACCTCGCCCTTCAGCTCGCCCTGGACCACGCCGGGCAGGTGGGCCGCCAGGTGGTCCTCCAGCCGCCGCAGGTCCAGGCCCGGTGGATTGGCGGTCCCGGCGTTGTCGCCCATGCGCACTCCCTGGTCTGATCGGGCCGCGGGGCGGCCCATGGCGCCCGGACGCGCCGCGCGGCGGCACGGCCGAGCGGCCCCGCTCGACGTAAACGACCACAACATACCATCCGGTCGGTTTCCTGGCGGCGGGGGTGGGCGAAGGGCGGCCGGGGCCCGTGGGAGGGGCGACCGGGCACGCCGGGCCGCCGCGCGCCACCCGGGCGGGGTGGACGGCGCGGACGGCCCGGCGGGGGGCGGCGCCGGCGGGCCCTAGTAGGTGATGGCCTCGGCGCCCAGCAGCGACTTGAGGTCGCCGGCGAGTTCGGGGCCCACCCGCACCGTGTAGCCCGGGATGTCGTAGACCCGCGACTTCAGCGGGTGGTCGACCCGGATGGTGAGCGGGGTCTCGCCGGGGTGGGCCTTGAGGATCTGCTTCAGCTCGTCGACGAGGTCGACGGTGACCCGCTGCTCCTGCATGGTGATCAGCATGGGCGGCGGGCCCTCGGTGACGTGGCTGATGTCCAGCGGGGTGAGCTCCATGGCCTGGATGGAGTACTCGCCCTCGCGCTCCTTGACCCGGCCCCGGACGGACACGGCGGTGTCCTCGGTGAGGACCTCGGAGTAGAGGGTGTAGGCCTCGGCGAAGAAGAGGACGTCGATGCTGGCGTCGAGGTCCTCGATGGTGACCTTGGCCCAGGGGTTGCCCGACTGCTTGCTGACCCGGCGCTCCACCGACGAGATCAGCCCGGCGATCTGGACCTCGGAGCGGTCGCGGCGCTCGCCGCTGTTCAGCTCGGGGATGGAGACGTCGCTGTTGCGCGCCAGGATGCGCTCGGCCCCGGCCAGGGGGTGGCTGGAGACGTAGAGGCCCAGCATCTCGCGCTCGAAGGCGAGCTTGGCCTTGCGGTCCCACTCCTTGTCCGACCAGGCGATGTCGAGGCCGATGGGGCCCGAATCGTCGGAGTCGCCGCCGCCGAACAGGTCGAACTGGCCGTGGGCCTCCTGCTTCTTGGCCGAGATCATGGCGTCCACGGCGTGCTCGTGGTGGTTGAACAGGTCCATGCGCGGCTGGCCCAGGCTGTCGAAGGCGCCGGCCTTGATCAGGGACTCCACCACGCGCTTGTTGCAGGCCGTCAGCTCGATCTTGGAGACGAAGTCGACGAACGAGGTGAACTCCCCCTTGGCCTTGCGGGTGTTCATGATCGACTCCACCACGTTGGCGCCGACGTTGCGCACGGCGCCCATGCCGAAGCGGATGTCGTTGCCGACGGCGGAGAACCGCAGCCCGGACTCGTTGACGTCGGGCGGCAGCACCCGGATGCCCATCTTGCGGCACTCGGCCAGGTAGACGGCCATCTTGTCCTTGTCGTCGCTGACCGAGGTCAGCAGCGCGGCCATGTAGGAGGCGGGGTGGTTGGCCTTGAGGTAGGCGGTGCGGAAGGACAGGATGGCGTAGCCGGCGGCGTGGGACTTGTTGAAGGCGTAGCCGGAGAACGGGAGCATGACCTCCCAGAGCTTGTCGATGGCCTCCTGGGAGAACCCGCGCTCCAGCATGCCGGCGCTGAACTTGCCGTACTCCTTCTCCAGCGCCTCCTTCTTCTTCTTGCCCATGGCGCGGCGCATGAGGTCGGCGCCGCCCAGGGAGTACCCGGCCAGCTGCTGGGCGATCGCCATGATCTGCTCCTGGTAGACCAGCACGTGGAAGGTCTCGGCCAGGATGGGGTCGAGGGCGTCGTACAGCTCCGGGTGGATCGAGGTGATCTCCTGGCGCCCGTTGGAGCGGTCGGCGTAGTCGTTGTGGGCGTTGGCCGCCATGGGGCCGGGCCGGTACAGGGCGTTGACCGCGACGATGTCGGCGAAGCGGGTCGGCTGCATGCGCCGCAGCAGCGCGCGCATGGCCGTACCGTCGAGCTGGAACACGCCCAGGGTGTCGCCGCGCGCCAGCAGCTCGTAGGTCTTCTTGTCGTCGAAGGGGATGTTCGACCAGTCGATGTCGATCCCCTCGTTGGACTTCACGTTGCGGATCGCGTCGTCGATGATCGTGAGGTTGCGCAGACCCAGGAAGTCCATCTTCAGCAGGCCCATCTCCTCGCACTGAGGGAAGGGGAACCCGGTGATGATGGCGCCGTCGGTGTCGCGCTTGTGCAGCGGCACGACGTCGAGCAAGGGTTCGGCCGACAGGATGACGCCGGCGGCGTGCACGCCGGTGCCCCGGGTCAGGCCCTCCACACCGCGCGCGGTCTCCATGACCTTGCGGACCTGGGGGTCCTTCTCCATCAGGTTGCGCAGCTCGACGGCCTCGGCGTAGCGCTCGTGCGAGGAGTCCTCGACGGCCGAGAGCGGGATCTCCTTGCCGCCCACCGCCGGGGGGAACGCCTTGGTGATCTGGTCGCCCAGGGCGTAGGGCAGGCCGTGGATGCGGGTGGAGTCCTTGACGGCGGCCTTGGCCTTGATGGTGCCGAAGGTGAGGATCTGGGCGACGCGCTCCTCGCCGTACTTGCGGGTGACGTACTCGATCATCTCCCCGCGCCGGCGCTCGTCGAAGTCCAGGTCGATGTCGGGCATGGTGACGCGTTCGGGGTTGAGGAACCGCTCGAACAGCAGGCCGTGCTCGATGGGGTCGAGGTCGGTGATGCCCAGCACGAAGGCCACCATGGAACCGGCGGCCGACCCGCGGCCCGGGCCCAGCGCGATGCCGTTCCTGCGGGCGTACTGGCAGATGTCGGCCACGACCAGGAAGTAGGCCGGGAAGCCCATGGCCTCGATGATGCCGACCTCGCGGTCGACGCGTTCGCGCACGGCGTCGCTGACGCCGTCGGGGTAGCGGACGGGCAGATGCCGCTCGATCTCCTTGCGCAGCCAGGACGCCTGGGTCTCGCCCTCGGGGACGTCGAACTTGGGCATGAGGTCGCGCGAGGCGAAGACCTCGTCGTAGCAGCCGTCCTCGACCTGCTCGGCGACCCAGAGGGTGTTGCGGCAGCCCTCGGCCCACTCGTCGAGGTTGAGGATGGACCGCATCTCCTCGGCGGACTTGATGTAGTAGCCGTCGCCGTTGAACTTGAAGCGGTTGGGGTCGTCGAGGTTCTTGCCCACGCCGATGGCCAGCAGGGCGTCGTGGGCCTCGGCCTGGTCCTGGGTGACGTAGTGGGAGTCGTTGGTGACCAGGGGCCGCAGGTTGAGCCGGCGGCCGACGGCGAGCAGGCCGTCGCGGACCTCGCGCTCGATGCCGATGCCGTGGTCCATCAGCTCCAGGAACACGTGGTCGCGGCCGAAGATGTCCTGGAGCTTGGCGGCGTACTCGACCGCCTCCTGCTCCTGGCCCAGGCGCAGCCGGGTCTGCACGCCGCCGGAGGGGCAGCCGGTGGAGACCATGATGCCCTCGGAGTGCTGACTCATCAGCTCCAGGTCCATGCGGGGCTTGCCGTAGTAGCCCTCGATGCTGGCCAGCGAGGACATGCGGAAGAGGTTGCGCAGGCCGGTGGCGTTGCGCGCCCACATGGTCATGTGGAGGTAGCGCCCGCCGCCGGAGATGTCCTTGCCGCCCTCGGCCTGGTCGTCGGAGTCGCCGCGGCCCCAGCGCATGCGCTTCTTGTGGAAGCGGGACTCCGGCGCGACGTAGGCCTCGATGCCGATGATGGGCTTGACCCCGGAGCCCTTGGACTTCTCCCAGAACTCGTAGGCGCCGAACATGTTGCCGTGGTCGGTCATGGCCACGGCGGGCATCTGCAGCCGGGCCGCCTCCGCGAAGAGCGGCTTGAGTTTGGCGGCGCCGTCGAGCATGGAGTACTCGGTGTGCACATGCAGGTGAACAAAGGGGTCGGACACAGCTCGTGCTCTCTGTCGGTCGGGGTTCAAACGGTCAGGGATCGGTCGGTCGGACACGACGGCCGGTGGCGGCGGGCGCCCGGCGGCCGGCCGGTGCGCGGTCTGCGCCACTGGAGGTTCTCACCCTAACTCCGGACCCACCGGCCCCGCCCCGCTCATCCACAACTCCCAGCTCAGCGGCCTGCGGGCGTGTCGCGGCCGCGCGCGCCAGGGCCCGGAGGGGCGCGGCGGGGGTGCGGCGCCCGGTACCCTCCGGCAGGCCCCGACCTCCGTGTTCTCCTGGCGCACAACTGTGCGGAACAACCAAGAAGGTCCCGGGTTTTTGTCCGCGGGAACGAACACCCGCTGTTCACCCCGCCCGTAGGATTCCGCCACCGCTCACCGGCGCGCCCCGATCGACCATCGGCGAGCGGCCGCGCGGCGGCGCCCGCACCGCCCACCCCTCCGGTGCGGAGGCGGCCGCCACCCCCCGCCCCCGGCGGGTCCGCGCGTGCCCGCCACGCGGCGGCCCCGCCGTTCGGCCCGCGCCGCGTCGACTCCGCGGCGGCCCGAGCACCGGGCCGATCCCCCGTCCGCCCCCCGGGGCGGACCCTCTGCGATTCAGGGAGCCTGCTATGAGCGTGGCGAACACGCCCACACCGCCTTCGGCGCCGCCCGGCCCGCAACGGACCAAGGTCCTGGTGGCGAGCCTGACCGGCAGCACCATCGAGTGGTTCGACTTCTTCCTCTACGGCACGGCGGCGGCGCTCGTCTTCGACGAACTGTTCTTCCCCTCCGACGACCCGTTCGTGTCGCTGATGCTGTCCTACCTGACCTTCGCGCTGACGTTCTTCATCCGGCCGCTGGGCGGGGTCGTCTTCGCCCACATCGGCGACCGCGTCGGCCGCAAGCGCACCCTGGTCATCACGCTGTCCCTGATGGGCGGCGCGACCATGCTCATCGGCCTGCTGCCGACCTACGACACCGCCGGGCTGTGGGCGCCGGTGCTGCTGGTCGCCCTGCGGGTGGTGCAGGGCATGGGGATCGGCGGCGAGTGGGGCGGCGCGCTGCTGCTGGCCTACGAGTACGCCCCCGCGCACAGGCGCGGCCTCTACGGCAGCGTGCCGCAGATGGGCATCACCAGCGGCATGCTGCTGGCCGGCCTGGCGCTGTCGGGGATGAGCCTGCTGGACGACGCCCAGTTCGCGGCGTGGGGCTGGCGCGTGCCGTTCGTCGCCAGCGTGGTACTGGTGGCCGTGGGCCTGTGGATCCGCTCCGGTATCGAGGAGACCCCGGCGTTCCGCGCGGCCAGGAGCGAGGGCCGCGTCGCCCGGCTGCCGATCGTGGAGACGCTGCGCCACCACTGGCGCGCGGTGCTGATCGCGGTGGGCGTGAAGGTGGTCGAGACCGCGCCGTTCTACATCTTCGGCACGTTCGTGGTGAGCTACGCGACCGGAACGCTGGACTACTCCAACACCGTGGCGCTGAACTCGGTGACGGCGGCCGCGGTGGTGGCCACCGTCGCGATCCCGCTGGCCGGCCGGCTGTCGGACTCCTGGGGCCGCCGGCGCGTCTACGTCATCGGCACCGTCGCGCTGGCCGTGTTCGCCGTGCCCTACTTCCTGATGCTGCAGACGGGCGCGGGGCTGATGCTGGTGGCCGCCACGGTGATCGGGCTGGGCATCCTGTGGCCGCCGGTGACCGCCACGATCGGCACGCTCAGCTCGGAGATCTTCTCGACCCGCGTGCGCTACACCGGGGTCACCCTGGGCTACCAGGTCGGCGCCGCCCTGGCCGGGGCACGGCCCCGCTGATCGCCACGTGGCTGCTGTCGCGGTTCGGCGAGTCGTGGGTGCCCATCGCGGTGTACCTGGTGGTGACCGCGGGGATCTCCCTGGCGGCGGTGGCGCTTGCACGCACGGCCGCGTCGGCGGAGTCGCCCATGGAGGAGCAGGGACAGGGACAGGGCGGGCGCGGCCCGGCGGCCTAGCCCGGCCCGGTCCGGTCCCCGTGCGGCCGCCGCCCGCCCGTGTGCGGGCGGCGGCCGCACGGCGTGCGGGCTCCCGGCCGCTAGCCGTGCCGACGCCGGCGCATCCGCGGAGCGGCGGTATGCGGCGCCCCGGCTCCCCCGGGCCCGCTACTGGGCGCGCAGCGCGGTGAGCAGCAGGTCGGCGTAGTAGTCGCCGATCTGCTGGGGGCTCAGCTCGCCGTCGGGGCGGTACCAGGTGCTGAGGTGGTGCACGCTGCCGAAGTAGAAGTCGACCACCAGGTCGGCGGGCACGCGGTCGGTGAACACGCCCGCCTGCTGGCCCTCGGTGATCAGCGAGCGGAACAGCTCGTGGTAGCGGCGGCGCTCCAGGCGGACCTCGCGCTGCTTCTCGGCGGTGAGCTGGTGCAGCGAGCGGAAGGAGATGGTGGCGTCGTCGAGGTGGTCGATGGTGCTGACCACCACGTCGGCGGCGGCGCGGCCCACCCGGTCGGCGACGGGGCCGCCGGAGCCGGCGATCTCCTGGAGCCGGCTCATCTGCATCCGCAGCACGCGCGCGTAGATCTCGGCGAGCAGGTCGTCCTTGGAGTCGAAGTAGTGGTACATCGCCCCCTTGGTGACGTTGGCGGCGTCCACGATCTCCTGGACGGAGGTGCGGTCGAAGCCCTTCTCGGCAAACAGCCGGGTGGCGACGGCCAGCAGGCGGCGGGGCACCGACTGCTCGGCGGACTCGGTGGCAAGGGGCCCGGCGGGTCCGGGGTCGGGAGCGGCGGCGGTCCCGGCCGGCGTCCCCAAGCCCCCCTGGGTGCGAACGGCCACGGCTCGGCCTTTCTACGACGAACGGAGGCGGCTGCGCGGAGCGCCCGGGTCTGGACACGTGGCTGCGGACCCTGATGCGGCGCTGCACCCACAATAGACCGCCCGGCCGCCCCGCCTCGGGTGAACCACGTCACCCCCGCCTTACCCGGCGCCGCCGCGCCCTGGGCCGTCGCGGCGGCCGCCCGAGCCGCTCAGGCCCACCCGGCGTCGTGGGCGAGGATGGCGGCCTGCACCCGGTTGCTCAGCCCCAGCTTGGCCAGGATGCTGCTGACGTGCGCCTTCACGGTGGCCTCGCGCATGCCCAGGCTGCGCCCGGCCTCGGCGTTGGACATCCCCTTGGCCACCGCCACCAGCACGTCGCGCTCGCGCTCGCTGAGCACGGACAGGCGCTGGGCGGCCGCGGCGCCGGCACCCGACCCCGCGGCCGCGAACCGCTCCAGCATCCGCTTGGTGATGCTGGGCGCCAGCATGGCGTTGCCCTCGGCGATGGTGCGCACGGCGGAGATGAGGTCGCGCGGCGGGGTGTCCTTGAGCAGGAACCCCACGGCTCCGGCGCGCAGCGCCCGGTGCACGTACTCGTCCAGGTCGAAGGTGGTCAGCAGCACCACCTTGGGCGGGTGCGCAAGGTCGGCCAGCGCGGCGGCCGCGGTGAGCCCGTCGGTGCCGGGCATGCGGATGTCCAGCAGGGCCACGTCGGGCTCCACGCGCGCCGCCAGCTCCACCGCCTCGGCGCCGTCGCCGGCCTCGCCCACGACCTCGATGTCCTCGGCGGAGTCCAGGATCATCCGCAGGCCCGAGCGGACCAGCTGCTCGTCGTCCACCAGAATCGTGCGGATCACCGCTGTGTGGCTCTTTCCGCGCCGGAATCCTTGTCCGGCTCCCGCTCCCCGCTCTCCGGCGCGCGCCCGGCGGGCATGACGGCGCGCACCCGCCAGCCGCCGCCGGGCCGGGGTCCGGCGGCGAGCGTACCGCCGATCAGCGCCAGCCGCTCGCGCAGGCCCGCCAGGCCGTAGCCGCTGCCCGGCGGGGGATCGGCGGGCGGCCCATCGGGCGGGTCCTCGTTGTCGACCGTGACGGCCAGTTCGCCGGGCCGGTGCTCCAGTTCCACGCGCACGGCGCCGCCGGGGGCGTGCTTTCCCGCGTTGGTCAGCGCCTCCTGCACGGTGCGGTAGGCGGTGCGCTCGGTCTGGGCGGGCAGCGGCGCGGGCGTGCCCGACACCCGCCAGTCCACCGGCGTCCCCGCGCGCCGCCACTCGCCGATGAGGCGGGCGAGGTCGGCCAGCACCGGCTGGGGTGCGGTGGGCGCGGCGGCGTCGGGCTCCTCGCGCAGCACGCCCAGAATGCCGCGCAGCTCGGCCAGCGCCTCGCGGCCGGTGGTGCGGATCAGCCCGGCCGTGGCCACGGTGCGCTCGTCGGCCGCCGAGACCTCCAGGCCGCCGGCGTGCAGCACCATCAGGCTGACCCGGTGGGCGACCACGTCGTGCATCTCGCGGGCGATGCGGGTGCGCTCGGCGGTGATGGCCTGGTCCGCCAGCAGGTGCTGCTCGCGCTCCAGGCGCTCGGCGCGCTCGTGCAGGTTGGCGATGAGCTCGCGGCGGGTGCCCACCCACAGACCCACGGTCAGCGGCATGGCCTGGAACACCAGGACCAGCATCACCGCCGCGCCGGGGACGACGGCGCTGGCCAGGCTGAACTGGGCGATGGAGGCGCCCATCAGGCCCACCGCCCACGCCGCCAGCGACCGCCGGTTCTCGTTCCAGGCGGCGTAGCTGAACAGTGCCAGGCCCGGAGTGCCGAAGTCGCCGACGCACAGCAGCAGCGCGGCCGAGGCCGCCATCAGCAGGCCGGGGCGGGTGCGGCGCACCAGCACCAGGGCGGCGACCCCGGCGGGCACCAGGAAGGTGAGGGCGGCCATGGACAGCACGCGCGGCATCGATCCGGACGCCTGCATGGCCGTGCCGCCGAGGGGGCCGGCCGGCGCCACCGCGACCATCAGCGCGATCCAGGGGTAGGCCATCGCCGCCAGCGTCCAGTCGGCGGCCCGGTGGCGGCGCGCCCACCAGCGCTCCCTCCAGGTCCGCGCCGCCCCGTCCTGTTGCTCCACCACTCCTCGCCCCCGTGCCGCAGGGCCGCCCCGATGCTCGGCGGCCGGTGTCTGCGGCGGAGTCTATGCGCCCCACGCGCGCGCGTCGGCGCTGGTCGAACGGCCGCCGGGCGCCTCCGCCGAAAGTCGGTGCGCCGCGCGTCGGCCCAGGTGGCGGCGGGTGCGCCGGGGTACGGGCGGCGCGCGGGGGCGCGGCCGGGGCGCGCCCGCCCCCGACGAAAGTCGGTGCCCCCGCCCCGACCATGTGCGGCGCGCGGGCCCCGGCGGCGCGGCTTTCGCCCATGCGGTTGATCGCCACTGCGGCCGATGCCCCCGCCACCTGCGCGGGCCTAGCGTTGGACACCGTGCCGCGCCGCAGCCGGGGACGCCCGGGGCGCGGCCCGTGGACCGGTTACGCCGTTGTCTTCCGCAACCGTTTTGGAGTCTTCGAGTGAGCGAGTACGCGGCCGCGGCCGCACCGCAGCCCTCCCCCGCCCCGCCCGTGGTGGTCGCCCGCGACCTGACCAAGGTCTACGGCGGCGCGGGATCGACCGTCCGCGCGCTGGACGAGGTCAGCGTGTCCTTCGCCCGCGGCGCCTTCACCGCGATCATGGGTCCGTCGGGCTCGGGCAAGTCGACCCTGATGCACTGCCTGGCCGGGCTGGACACGGTCACCTCCGGCACCGTGCACCTGGGCGGCACCGAGATCACCCGGCTCAGGGACCGCGAACTGACCCTGCTGCGCCGCGACCGCATCGGGTTCGTCTTCCAGTCGTTCAACCTGCTGCCGATGCTCACCGCCGAGCAGAACATCCTGCTGCCCGCCCGCATCGCCCGGCGCCGCACCGACCCCGCCCGGCTGGCGCGCATCGTGGAGGTGGTCGGGCTCGGCGAGCGCCTGCACCACCTGCCCTCGGCGCTGTCGGGCGGCCAGCAGCAGCGCGTGGCGGTGGCCCGCGCGCTGCTGGGCGACCCCGAGGTGGTGTACGCCGACGAGCCCACCGGCAACCTCGACTCCCGCTCCGGCGCGGAGGTGCTGGGGTTCCTGCGCGACTCCGCGCGCGACCTGGGCCAGACGGTGGTGATGGTCACCCACGACCCGGTCGCCGCCGCCTACGCCGACCGCGTGGTGTTCCTGCGCGACGGCCGGCTGGTGGACGAGGTGTACGGCCCCACCGCCGAGACCGTGCTCGACCGCCTGGTGAAGCTGGAGTCCTGATCCGATGCTGCGCACCACACTGGCCGGCCTGCGGCTGCACAAGGGCCGGCTCGTCACCACCGCCCTGGCCATCGCGCTGGGGGTCATGTTCGTCGCGGGCACCCTGGTCTTCACCGACACCGTGCGCGCCTCCTACAGCGCCCAGGTGATGGGCTCGGCGGAGCGGATGGACGCCGTCGCGCTGCCCGCCGGGGACTCCGAGCGGCCGCTGCCGCCCGGCCTGCTCGACGAGATCCGCGCCCTGCCCGAGATCGACCGCGCCGAGGGCATGGTCCGCGCCGAGGCGCCGCTGCTGGACCGCGACGGCCGCGCGGTGGGCGCGATGCCCACCCTGGCGGTGTCGGTGGGCGGCCTCAGCCGCTACACGGCCGCCGAGGGCGAACTGCCCGCCGCCGACGACGAGGCGGCCCTGGCCACCTCCACCGCCGAGGCCGCCGGCTACGGCATCGGCGACACCGCCGAGGTGCTGGACGCCGACGGCGAGCGCCACGCGTTCACCGTCACCGGTCTGGTCGACTTCGGCGTCGACCCGCAGGTGGGCTACCAGGGCGCGGTCGTGTTCACCCCCGAGACCGCCACCCGCATGACCGGCGTGGCGGGGTTCGCCGAGATCGACGCCGTCGCCGCCGAGGGGGTGCCCGCCGAGGAGGCCGCGGCGGCCGTGGACGCCGTGGCCGGCTCCGGCGCCGAGGTGATCACCGGGCGGACCCTGGGCGAGCGGCTGGCCGACCGGGCCGGTGTCGAGGCCGACAGCATCGCCACCGCGCTGCTGCTGTTCGCGGTGGTGTCGGTGGTGGTGGCCGCGATCGTCATCCACAACACCTTCGCGATCCTGGTGGCCCAGCGCCAGCGCGAGATGGCGCTGCTGCGCTGCGTGGGCGCCCGGCGCGGGCAGGTCTTCACCAGCGTGGTGGTCGAGGCGCTGGTGGTGGGCCTGGCCGCCTCGGTGCTGGGCGTGCTGGCCGGGATCGCCCTGGCCGCGGTGGGGTTCCGCCTGGGCGGCGACGCGCTGGACGCCGGCGCCGGCGCGGCGCCGGTGGTGCTCACCCCGGCGGCGGTGGTGGTCGGCCTGGCCGTGGGCACCCTCACCACACTGATCGCCGCCGTGCTGCCGGCCCGCCGCGCCACGTTCGTGCCGCCGCTGGCGGCGCTGCGCGGCAGCGCCGTGGCCACCGGCCTGGACCGGCGCACCGGGTGGCTGCGCACCGGCGCGGGCGCGGTGCTGCTGAGCGCCTCGGCGCTGCTGGTGGCCTACGCCGTGGACACGCCCTCGGGCCAGCAGGGCCTGGTGGTGGTGGCACTGGCGGGCATCCTGGCGTTCCTCGGCGTGGTCGTGCTGAGCCCGCTGCTGGTGCGCCTGGCCGTGGCCGCGCTCGCCCCGCTGATGCGGCTGCTGGGCGTCTCGGGCGCGCTGGCCGCCGACAACGCCCGGCGCAATCCGCGCCGGGCGGCCACCGCGATGGTCGCGCTCACCGTGGGCGCCACGCTGATCAGCGGGTACTCGGTGGTCAACGCGTCGATGCGGGCCACCACCGACGACATGCTGGACCGGCAGTTCCCTTTCGACTACCAGCTCACCGCGCAACTGGCCGAGGACGGCCCGGCCACCGTGCCGGCGGAGGTCGCCGAGGACCTGCGCGACTCCCCCGCGATCGGCTCGGTGATCGCCGACCGCTCCGTCTTCCCCGAGGCCGGGGGGCAGACCGCGGGCTACCGGGTGGCCACCTACCGGGGCGCCGAACTGGGCCGCGACCTGGAGTCGGAGATGGTCGCCGGCGACCTCGCCGACGTGGGGCCGGGGCGGGCCGCCGTGGACGAGGAGATCGCCGCGGGCCGCTCGGTCGGCGACACCGTCGCCGTGGAGACCGCCCGCGGCGAGCGGGAGTACGAGATCGCGGCGATCGTGCCCAACAGCAGCCAGCTGTGGGGCGTCACACTGGCCCCGCGCGACTTCGCCGCGGCCTTCCCCGAGGTCACCGAGGACTCCACCGTCCTGGTGACCGGCGCCGAGGACGCCGAACCCGGGGAGGTCCGCGCGGCCGTCGAGGCCGTGCTGGCCGACCACCCCACCGTGCAGATGGTCTCGATGAGCGACATGCGCGCGCAGTTCGACACCGTGCTGGCCGGGGCGTTCCTGGCGATCATGGCCATGCTGGGCCTGGCCGTGCTGATCGCGGTGTTCGGCATCGCCAACACCCTGGCGCTGTCGGTGCTGGAGCGCACCCGGGAGTCGGCGATGCTGCGGGCGCTGGGCCTGCGCCGGGGGCAGCTGCGGCTGATGCTGGCGCTGGAGGCGGTCGTGCTGTGCCTGACCGGCGCGCTCGTCGGCGTGGCCCTGGGCGTGTTCTTCGGCTGGGCGGCGGGCAGCGCGGTGCTGCGCGGCCTGATCTTCCAGGTGCCCGCGGACCAGATCGCGGCGTTCCTGGCGATCGCCGTGGCCGCCGGCCTGCTCGCCTCGGTGCTGCCGGCCCGCCGCGCGGCGCGGACCTCGATCACCGCCGCGATGGCCGGGCGCTAGCCGCACCCGCGCGACACACCCCGGACGCGGGCCGCCCCATCGGGCGGCCCGCGCCGTAGTGTGGCCCTGGCGCCGCCGCGGCCGCCCCCCGGCGGGGCGGCGCACCGCCGCGGCGGAGGGGCAGGGGGTGGCGTGTGGCAACCGCGGGTGCGACCGGCGGCGGCGAGGTGGCGTGGGGGACTCCGGCGGCGCGCTGGATCCTGACGGCGACCGTGCTGGGCTCGGGCATGGCGTTCCTGGACTCCACGGTGGTCAACGTGGCGCTGCCGGCCATCAGCGGCGACCTGGACACCGGGGTGGCCGGGCTGCAGTGGATCGCCAACGGCTACATGGTCACGCTCTCGGCGCTGATCCTGCTCAGCGGTTCGCTGAGCGACCGGTTCGGCCGGGTGCGGCTGTTCTCGCTGGGCGTGGCGTGGTTCGCGCTGGCATCGGCGCTGTGCACGGTGGCGCCCGGCCTGGGCTGGCTGATCGCCGGGCGGGTGCTGCAGGGGGTGGGCGGCGCGCTGCTCACCCCGGGCAGCCTGGCGATCCTGCAGGCGAGCTTCCGCAAGGGCGACCGGGCGCGGGCCATCGGCGCGTGGTCGGGGCTGACGGGGGTGGCCTCGGCGATCGGGCCCTTCGTGGGCGGGTGGCTGGTCGACATCGGGTCCTGGCGCCTCATCTTCCTCATCAACCTGCCGCTGGCGGCGGCCGTGCTGCTGATCGCCCGGCGGCACCTTCCGGAGTCGGTCGACGACCAGGCGCCCGCGCACCTGGACTACGCGGGCGCACTGCTGGGCATGGTCGGCCTGGCGGCGCTGACCTACGCGATGATCGCCTCGGGCGAGGCGGGTGCCCCGGTGGCGGCGACCGCCGCCGCGGCCGTGCTGGGGTTGGCGGCGCTGGCGGCGTTCGTGTGGGTGGAGCGCCGCGGGCCGCACCCGATGCTGCCGCTGGACATCTTCCGCTCCACGCGCTTCACCGTGACCAACGTGGTGACGGTGCTGATGTACGGCGCGCTGGGGCCGCTGCTGTTCCTGCTGGTGATCTACCTGCAGGAGGTGCTGGACTACTCGGCGGTGGCGGCGGGGGCGGCGTCGCTGCCGATCACGCTGCTGATGCTGGCGCTGTCGGGGCAGTCGGGCCGCCTGGCCGAGCGGATCGGGCCGCGGTGGCAGCTGACCGCCGGGCCGCTGCTGGTGGCGGCCGGGCTGGTGGTGCTGTCGCTGGTCGGGCCGGGCGACACCTACCTCACCGGTGTGCTGCCGGGCGTGCTGCTGGTGGGCCTGGGGCTGTCGACCGCCGTGGCTCCGCTGACCGCCACCGTCCTGGCCTCGGCGGCCGAGCGGCACGCCGGGGTGGCCTCGGGGGTGAACAACACCCTGGCGCGCACCGCGCAACTGGTGGGGGTGGCGGCGGTGCCGGTGCTGGCCGGGATCAGCGGCGGCGCCGGGGTGGCGGGCGGGTTCGCGCCCGCGATGCTGATGATCGCCGGGCTGGCCGCGGCGGCGGGGCTGCTGGCGCTGGTGCTGCTGCGGCGGGCCCCCAGGCGGGGCGGGCCCGAGGCCCCGGCCGAGCCGCGTGCGGCGGCCGCCGCGCAGCCGCCGGAGCGGCGGGAGCCCGAGCCGGAGGCGGCGGCCGACCGGATGTTCTGCGGGGTGTGCGGCCCCCCGCTGGGCACCTGCCCGCACTCATCGGCGGGGCGGCCGGCTTCGCCGGACGCCTGAGAGGTCCTAGAGTCGGTGGCATGGGACTTCCGGCCTCCGAAGGCGGCGCGCCGGCCGTCGTGTTCGCGGGCGGCGGGCCCGGCGCCGCGCTGACCGCGATCGCGCTGCTGCGCGCGACCACCTGGCTGCGCCTGGTCTACCGGATCGTGCTGCTGGACGAGCACGGGCGCTTCGCGCGCGGGCGGGTCTACGGCTCCCCCGGCGGCGACTGCCCGCTGGAGGCCCCTGTCAAGGACATGTCGGCGCTGCCCGACCGCCCCTGCCACCTGCTGGAGTGGCGGCGCGCGGCGGGCGCGGCCTGCGGGCCGGGCACCGTGCTGGCCCGCCGGGTCTACGGCGACTACCTCGCCGACACCCTGGCGGCCACCGCCGCGTGGGCGGCGCCGCACGCGGCCCTGGTCACCCGAACGGCGCGGGTGGCGGCGGTGGAGGCCGACGACGCGGGCGCGCGCGTGCTGCTGGCCGACGGCGGGCGGGTGGAGGCGGCGGCGGTGGTGGTGGCCACCGGCGATCCGGCCGAGGCGGCGCCGCCGCGGGTGGCCGGCGCCCTGCGCGCCGGGGCGGGCGCGGGGCTGGCCGCGTGCCGGTGCGGCGCGGTGCTCACCGGGTCGGGCGAGCCGGCGCGGCGGGTGTTCGCGGTGGGCGCGGTGCGCGACGGCGGCCCGGCCACGGTGCCCCGCATGCGCGACCAGGCCGAGGCGCTGGCCCAGCGCATCGCCGACACGGTGCTGCGCACGCCCCCGGGCCGCGCGGGCTGAGGCCCGCGGCGGTCGGTGGCGGGTGGGGGCGCGGTGCGGCGGGGAGTCGCGCCGGGAATTGAGGGGAGAGGCACCCGCACGGCGGCCGGGGCCGCAGGACGGGCCGCGCGGGCGGGGGTCAGTGCGGGCCGCGCCGCGCGCGGCGTTCACCGGCGCGCAGCCGGAACGGGCGCAGCGCCGACTCCACCTGGACCGCGAGGTCCATCTTGCTGGAGCCCTCGCGGCGGTCCTCGAAGTGGATGGGGATCTCCACGATCTTCTGCCCGCGCGCGAACGCCCGGTAGTGCATCTCGACCTGGAAGCTGTAGCCGCTGCTCTCGATGCCCGGCAGGTCCAGCACCTCCAGGGCCTCGCGCCGCCAGATCTTGAACCCGGCGGTGACGTCGCGGATGGGCAGGGCCAGGATCGCCTTGACGTAGGCGTTGGCCCAGCCGCTGAGGAGCCGGCGGTGGGCGCGCCACTCGTCGGAGAGGCTGCCGCCGGGCACGTAGCGGCTGCCGATCACCACGCCGGCGCCGGTGGAGAGCATGGTGCCCAGCAGTTGCGGCACGTAGCCGGGCGAGTGGCTGAGGTCGGCGTCCATCTGCACGACGAAGTCGGCGCCGTCGTCCAGGGCGCGGGTCATGCCCGCCACGTAGGCGCGGCCCAGGCCGTCCTTGGCCATCCGGTGCAGCACGGCGACCCGCTCGGTGCCGGGGGTGTTGTGCTCGGCGGCGAGCTTGTCGGCGACACGGCCGGTGCCGTCGGGGGAGTTGTCGTCGACCACCACCACCCGCAACTCGGGGAGCCCCAGCGCGAACAGCCGCTCCACCAGCACGGGGAGGTTCTCGGCCTCGTTGTAGGTGGGCACGACGACGCTCACCGCGGAGCGCGCCCACGGGTCGGGCAGGGTCACCGGGGTCGGCATAGGCGCTCCTCTGGGGTTCGCGGGCTTGGGCGAATGACACGTAGCGTAGGGGGGTTCGCAGGGATTTGCCCACCTTTGCCCGTC
Organism: Streptomonospora nanhaiensis; assembly: GCF_013410565.1. Taxonomy (NCBI): domain Bacteria; kingdom Bacillati; phylum Actinomycetota; class Actinomycetes; order Streptosporangiales; family Nocardiopsidaceae; genus Streptomonospora; species Streptomonospora nanhaiensis. The sequence continues at coordinate 272,124 of NZ_JACCFO010000001.1, read as the reverse complement.
GGCGCCGCCCGGTTCGTCACTCGCCCCGGTCGACCTCCAGCACCGCCACGTGCACGAGCGTGCCCATGTCCTCCAACGTCATCAGCACCTCGGGGTCGGCGTGGTTGTCGGTGATCAGGTGCGCGATGTGCTCGGGCGGCACGGTCTGCACCATGGTGTCGGCGCCGACCTTGGTGTGGTCGGCGAGCACCACGACCTCCTGCGCGCAGGCCACCAGGGCCCGGTCGACGCTGGCGACCGCCGGGTTGGGCGTGCTCAGGCCGCGCTCGGCGGTGATGCCGTTGCCCGAGACGAACGCCAGGCGCACCCGAAGCCCCGCCAGCGCCTGCTCGGCGGCGGTGCCCACCAGCGCGCGGATGGAGCCGCGCAGGGTGCCGCCGGTCATCACGACCTCGACCCCGGGGGCGGCGGCCAGGACCTCGGCGACCAGGAGGGAGTTGGTGACCACGGTGAGGTTCTGCCGGCCCACGAGTTCGCGGGCCAGGGCCTCGGTGGTGGTGCCGGGGCCCAGCACGATCGCGTCGTCGTCCTCGACCAGGCGCGCCGCGGCGGCGGCGATGGCGAGCTTCTCGGGCGCGGCCTGGCCGGACTTCTGCGCGTAGCTCTGCTCGTAGCCCAGACGGCCGGGCAGCGCGGCGCCGCCCCGGCGGCGGTCGATCAGGCCTTCGGCCTCCAGCGCGCGGACGTCGCGGCGCACCGTGACCTCGGAAGCGCGCACGCGCGAGGCGATCTCGCGCAGGGCCATGGCGCCGTTGGCCCGCACGAGTTCCAGGATGCGTTCGCGGCGTTCGGCCGCGAACGCGGGCCGGGTCTCGTCTGCCATGACAACTCCATCTCGGTGCCGGGCCGGGTGGGCGGCCCTGTGCGATCCGATGATAGAGCCGCCGTTCTCAGCCGAAATGCACTCCATGGGTGTGGAACGAGCGGTCGATGGTGTCGTCGTCGGCCGTGGAGTCGTCCTCAAGAGCGGGGCCGCGGACGACGAACGCGAGCACGAAGAGGGTGATGAGCACGCCGAGTATGACGAGTGTCCCAATACCGAACAGCACCATGATGGACACGAGGGCCTCCCTGGTGAGCGGGCTGACCGGCGACGTCGCGGTGAAGGCGGCCTCGCACCGGAGGGGTCATAGGAGTCGATGCCCGGTGCGGGGCGGTTTCATGCCCCGGTCGGGCGAGTCGTTTGCGGCGGACCCCGGCCGTTACCGGACGAAATCAGCCGGAGTCGGCGGGAAACAGCCGGGCGGGCGTCCACCGTGGCGGGTCCCGGCGGGGCCGGGCCACAATGGGGCGGTGACTCCCCTGACGTGCGACCTGTGGTGGGGCGACCTCACCGCCACCTCCCCCGACCGACTGCGCACCCTGTCCGCCCTGCTCGACGCCGACGAACGGCAGCGGCACGCCCGCTTCCGCCTGCAGGCCGACAAGGACCGCTACGCGCTGGCCCACGGGCTCGCGCGCCTGGCGGTGGGGCGGGCCGCCGGGATCGCGCCGGAGTCGGTGACCTTCGACCTCCGCTGCGTTCCCTGCGAACGCAAGGCGGACCCGCCCGACCGGGGGCCGCACGGCAAGCCCCGGCCCAGCGGCCCGGCCGAGGGGTGGGAGATCTCCTTCAGCCACTCCGGAGACCGCGTCCTGCTGGCCATGGCCCGGGGTGTGCGGGTGGGCGCCGACGTGGAGCGGGTGCGGTCGCTGCGCGCCAGCCTCGACGGCCTCCTCGACCACGCGCTGACCGAGGGCGAGCGCGCCGACCTCGCCGCGCTCGGCCCGCAGGAGCGCGAGGCCGCCTTCTTCACCTACTGGTCGCGCAAGGAGGCCCTGCTCAAGGCCACCGGGGAAGGGGTCGGCAACCTGACCGCCGTCACCCTCTCGGTGCCGGGCGCGCCCATCGAGGTCCGCTCCTGGGACTCGCCCGATGCCCCCGCCCCCGGCCACGTCCACCTGCGCGACATCCCCGCCGGCGACGAGTACCGCGCGGCCGTGGCCGTACTGACTCCCCGGCCCCTGGAGATCGCCGTCCGCGACGCGGCCGAGCTGTTGCGGTAGCCGCCGCACGCGCCCGCCCACGGCCGCGCACCCAGACGGGCGGGCGCTCGCGCGGGTCCGAGGCGGCGCGGCGAACGGCGGCCGATCGAGCGGTCGACACAAGTAGGAATGTGGGGATTTGTGTTGAGTGCGCGGTTTGCGTGGAGTCGCGCCACAATAGGGCCGTGACTCCCCTGACGTGCGATCTGTGGTGGGGCGACCTCACCGCCACCTCCCCCGACCGACTGCGCGCCCTGTACGGCCTGCTCGACGCCGACGAGCGGCAGCGGCACGCCGCCTTCCGCGTCCCCGCCGACAAGGACCGCTACGCGCTGGCCCACGGGCTCGCCCGCCTGGCGGTGGGGCGGGCCGCCGGGATCGCGCCGGAGTCGGTGACCTTCGACCACCTCCGCACTCCCCGTCAAGGCAAGGCGGACCCGCCCGGCCGGGGTCCGCGCGGCAAGCCCCGGCCCAGCGGCCCGGCCGAGGGGTGGGAGATCTCCTTCAGCCACTCCGGAGACCGCGTCCTGCTGGCCATGGCCCGGGGTGTGCAGGTGGGCGCCGACGTGCAGGAGGTCCGGACCGTCCGCATGGGAGTCGACAGCCTCCTCGGCCAACTGCTGCACGAGGACGAACGCGGCCACTTCACCCGACTCGACCCGCGGCAGCGCGAGGCCGACTTCTTCACCTACTGGTCGCGCAAGGAGGCCTTGGTCAAGGCAACGGGCGAGGGGCTCGCCGCGGCGACCAAGGTGGTCGTCTCGCCCCCGGGCGCCCCCATAGCGGTCCACTCCTGGGACACGCCGAACGGTCCCGCCCCCGGCCACGTCCAACTGCTCGACGTCGCGGCCGGTGACGGCTACAGCGCCTCCGTGGCCGCACTCACCCCCCGGCCGCTGGAGATCTCCGTCCGCGACACCGCCGACCTGCTGAAAGGACTGCCGAAGGCCCGGCCTCGCACCGGCCTGCGCGGCGGCACCGGCCTCGGCCCCGCGAAAACCCGCACCGCCCCCGCCACAGCCACCCGCCGCACCGCCCCCGCCTCGCAGCACCGGCCCGGCCCGTCGGCGACCCGCTGACACCGCCCGGCCGAGCGGCACGCGGGGGCGTGGCGACGAGACGGAGAACGCCAAGGACGGGGACGGGCACCAAGGGCGAGCGGGTGCCGGTGCGGCGCGCAGCGGCAGGGCCGGTTGCGACGCACCGCCCCGACGAGGCAGCGAGGGCACACGGGCGGCCGGGCAGGCGGTCGCCGAACCCGCCGGCCACGGGAACGGGCGACGACGAGGGCGGTCGGGGGCCGGGCGGGGCAACCAGCGGGCCCCGGACGTGGTGGTCAAGGTCTCCGACGGCGCGGCGGCCGCCGGAAAACGCGGCAACCCGATGCCGAGCGCAGGTTGCGGCGCGCAGGAGACGGGAATCGGGATGACAATGTATACAGGCCTCCGATTTGATGAACTTGCCCGAAAAACGCTTGCATTTGCCCGCCCCACCACACCCCGACGGGCGGCATGATCAGCCCGTGTCTCATATACCGAGACAACAGCGCCGCTCCGGCGGCCATATGCACGGTTCACCCGTTCTCGCGGACGACGATCTGCGGTTTTTCGCGAATCCGGTGACCGTGGACCGCAGACCGTCGCGAGAGGTGGCGTCTTCGTCTCACCGTATGAGACCTGGATGGTTCGGTGTCCGTTCTGCCCTGTGGGCGAGTCGGAAGGCCCAGGAGGATGCGACTCGTCGACGGCCCAGCCGCCTGCTGGGGCGTCAGGCAGCTGCCGCCTGCCCCACCGGCCGGCCCTGCCGCGCGCCGACCGCCCGTCGCCCCACCCCGGCCCGGCCGCGAACCCCGGCTGCCACAACCTCCGCCCCGGCTCCGGGAGCCGATCACCGCCCATCCCGGCCACCCGCCGCCCTCGGCGCCACGTCACCGCTCCGACCACCCACTGCGGGAACCGATCATCACCCCGCCCCAAGCCCCACCACCATCCCCCACCTCGCCTGCCGCACTGCTCACTTTTGCCACAAACGTCCCTTGCCGACATTTTTTCGTGACCTTGTGCCAGTCATGACTCACTTGACCGGCACCAACCGCCGCTTGAAGTATGTGGTTGTGCGCAACCGTCGCCCTGGCTCTGCCCCCGCACCACTTGCACCTCTCGCATCACCCCTGGCAGCACCTCCCGCAGCCGCCCTCGCCGCGCCTCTTGCGCCCCCTGCGCCGCCCGCGGCCGCATCTCCCGCGTCTCCGGCAACTCGCGCCGTTCCCGGCGCGTTCACCGGCCCCGCTGCCCGACCCCTCGGTCTCAGGTGAGCAACGCCGCCCCCCGCCACGGCATCGCCGGTGAGGACGGCAGGAACGCGCTGCTGTCGGTTGTCGAGACCGTGCACGGCATCCAGGTGGCCGACCCCTACCGCTGGCTGGAGGACCCCGACTCCCCCGCCACGCGCCAGTGGCTGGCCGACCGCGAGCGCGAGTTCGCCGCCGCAGCCGCGCGTTGGCGGCTGCGCGCGCCGCTGGCCGAGCGCATCCGCCGACTGGTCGCCACCGACCTGTGGACTCCCCCGGTGCGGCGCGGCGGCCTCGTCTTCGCCACCCGGCGCCGCGCCGGCGCCGACCACCCCGCCATCGTCGTCCTGAGCCCCGGCACCGACGACCCCGCCGGTCCCCCGCGCGAGCGCACCGTCTTCGACCCCCACGCCTTCGATCCCAGCGGCGGCACCACCCTGGACTCCTGGGAGCCCTCGCCCGACGGGCGCCGCGTCGCCGTGCAGACCTCCTCGGGCGGTACCGAGCGCGGGGTACTGCGGGTCCTGGACACCGACTCCGGCCTGCCGGTCGAGGAGGCGATCCGGGGGGTCCGCTACTCCCACGTCGCCTGGGTCTCCCCCGATGCGTTCTACTTCGTGCGCCGCGACGACACCGACGGCCGGCGCGGCGTGTGGCTGCACCGCGTCTCGGCCGGCCGGTCGGAGCCCGACGTGCTGGTCCGCCCCTGCTCGGGTCCGCGCACCGTCCCGGGTGTACGGCTGCTGGGCGGCCGCTGGCTGGTGGTGTCGGAGAGCCACGGCACGGGCCACCGCACCGACCTGTGGATCGCCGACCTGGGCGGCCCCGCCGAACCTGCCCCCGCCGCAGCAGCCACCGACGCCGCGGGGGCCACCACCGCCCCCACCGCCGCCGCAGGCGCCTTGTCCGCCGCCGACCTCGACGGCGGTCCCGCCCGCCCCCGCTGGCGGCCCGTGCACGTGGGCCTGGACGCGGAGTCCCACCCCGACCTGGGTCCCGACGGCATGCTCTACCTGCGCACCACCCTGGGCGCGCCCCGGCGGCGGATCTGCGCCGTCGACCCGCGCGATCCGGGGACCGCCAACTGGCGCGAGGTCGTGCCCGAGGACCCTGACGCCACGCTCGACGGGTTCGCGGCGGCGGGCACGGCCGAGGCCCCCGAACTGCTGCTCACCCGCACCCGGTTGGGCATCAGCGAACTCGCCGCGCACGACCCCCGCGACGGCCGGCTGCTGCGCGTGCTTCCGCTGCCCGACGAGGGCATGGTCACCCGCCTGGAGGCCGAGCCGGACGGCGGCGCCCACCTGTGCTACGCCGACGTCGCCACCCAGCAGTGCGTGCTGACCCTGGCGCCCGGCGCCGAACGCCCCCGGCCCTGGCCGCGCGGGACCGCGCCCGCGCCCCCCGCCGACATCCGCCGACGCACCACGTGGTGCCGCTCGGCCGACGGCACGCGGGTGCCCGTCACGGTCTTCGCCGCCGTGCCCTCCACTGCCGTGCCCGCCGCCACCGGGCCAACAGCCCCCGCCCCTGTCCCCGCCGGCCCCGCGTTCGCCCCCGGCCCGACCATCCTCCACGCCTACGGCGGATTCGGCCGCCCGCGCCAGTTCGGGTTCAGCGCCACCGTGCTGGCCTGGCTGCTGGCGGGCGGGCGCTACGCGGTCGCGCACGTGCGCGGCGGAGGCGACCGGGGCCGCGAATGGCATCTGCGCGGCTCCGGCCGCGCCAAGGTGCGCGCGGTCGAGGATCTGATCGCCGCCGCCGACGAACTCGTGGCCGCCGGGTGGTGCTCGCGCGGCCAACTGTGCCTGTCCGGAGGCTCGGCCGGCGGTCTGCTGGTGCTGGCCGCCGCCGCACTGCGGCCCGACCTGTGCTCGGCGGTCATCGCCTCGGCCCCGCTGGCCGACATGGCCCGCTTCGAGCGCCTGGGCCTGGGTGCCATGTGGACCCGGGAGTTCGGCACCGCCGCCGACCCCGCCGACTTCGCCGCGCTGATGTCCTACTCCCCCTACCACCGCGTGCTCGCCGAGGGCACCGCCCGGCACCCGGCGGTGCTGCTCACCGGGTTCCACGGCGACACCCGCACCGACGCCGCCCACCCGCGCAAGATGTGCGCGGCGCTCCAGGCGCGGGGCGGGCACCGCCCGGTGCTGCTGCGCTACGAGCGCGACGTCGGCCACGGGCCGCGCGCCGTCACCCGCGCCATCAGCCTGGCCGCCGACGCCCACGCCTTCGCCGCCGACCAGACCGGGCTGGCCGGTCCCCCGGGCCGGCGCGGCGCCGCGCCGGCGCGGTCGCGGGAGGCGACGTGACGTCCCCAGGCAGGCTGCCGCCCCGGCGGCCCCACCCCCGCGCCGGTGCGCGCGGGGGCGGCGGTCCTCCCCCCGGCAGGGGGTTGGCGGTGCGCCGTCCACACCGTGAGGCCCACCGGGTCTGCGCGGCGGCGCGCCGAGGTCCACAGCGTCAACACGGAAAGGAGACCCCTATGGATCCCTTCGAGATCGAGGTCGAGGTGGAGGACCTGGCCGAGGTCACGTCGCGGGACATCACCGCCGGCGGCGACACCGACGGCACGGACTCCAGCTCCGACTTCATCTAGACCGCACCAGTCGGTCGCGTAGGGGCCGCCGAGGGCGCGACGCCGCCCCCGGCGGTCCGCCGCGGCCGCCGCCGCAGTGGAGGACGCCCCCACCATGACCGACCGCCTGTTCACCGAGACGCTGCGCGCCGCCCTGGGCGACGACTTCCTCTCCACGCGGCTGTCGTCGGACTTCGTCTTCGCCGACATCGGCGCCGAGGCCGTGCGGCACCTGCTCACCTTCGAGGACCTCAACGAGATCCTGGGCACCCGCGGCCTGGCCCCGCCGCAGCTGCGGCTGCACCGGCAGGGCGCTCCGGTGCCGGCCGCCCGCTACACCGACACCGCCGGCGCCTCCACCGGCGCGCGCACGGTCGTCCGCCCCGACGGCCTCTACCGGGAGCTGCGCGAGGGCGCCAGCCTGGTCCTGGACGGCATCGACCGGCTGCACCCGCCCATCCGCGCGGCCACCGACGACCTCATGCGGCTGGTGCGCGAGCGCGCCCAGGTGAACCTGTATCTGATCTGGGGGTCCTCCCACGGGTTCGACACCCACTGGGACGACCACGACACCTTCATCGTGCAGGTGGCGGGCACCAAGCACTGGCAGGTGCACGGCCAGGGCAGCCGGCCCCACCCGATGAAGGTCGACTCCGACCACGCGCACACCCCGCCCGAGGGCACGGTGTGGGAGGGCGTGCTGCGGCCCGGGCAGGTGCTGCACGTGCCGCGCGGCTGGTGGCACACGGTCACCGGCACCGGCGACGTCAGCATGCACCTGACCTTCGGGTTCACCCGGGCCACCGGCATGGACTGGGCGCGGGCGCTGCTGGAGCGGCTGCACGACGTGGAGGTGTTCCGCCGGGACCTGCCGCGCTTCGCCTCCGACGAGGAGCGGCGCAAGCACGGGCACGAGCTTCTGCGGCGGTTGGCCGACGCCGCCGAGCAGCACGGTGTGGACGACTTCCTGGCCGAGCGCGACGCCCGGTTCCCCCGGCGGCAGTCGTTCGCCCTGCCGTGGGCGGTGGAGGGCGCGGCGCCGGGCGAGGGCACCCGCGTGGAGTTCGTGCCGATCCTGGCTCCGGCGCTGGAGCGCGAGGGCGATCAGGTGGCGGTGGCGGTCTCGGGCCGCCGCTACCGGTTCCCCGCGCTGGCCGAGCCGGTGCTGGCGGTGCTGGGGCGCGACCGCGTGCTGACCGTGGGCGAGCTGGCCGAGCGCTCGGGCACGCCGCTGGAGGCGACCGTCGGGGTGGTGCGCGCGCTGGTGCGCCACCACCTCGTACTGCTGTCCTGACACAGACGCAGACACCGACACACACAGTCACAGACGCGGACGCGGGGCGCCTCCGCCGCGCGCCGCCCCGGCGGGCGGCGGAGGCGGGGCCCCGCCGCTCAGCCGTCCGCCCGCTCGGCGCCCGAGCGCGCGCGGACGTAGGACTCCACGCCGTCCAGCAGCCGGTGCAGGCCGAAGGCCGCGTCCACGCCGATGTCGTCCACGAACTCCTCGGCGCCGGGGTCGGCGGCGCCCGGCGGGGGGTCGAACACGCCCTCGGCGGCGGCCGCCGCGACGTGGGGGTAGCGCTCGGGGTCGGCGAAGCGCCGCAGGGCCTGGCTGTAGGAGGTGAGGGCGGCGGCGGCGCTGACCCCGCTCCGCCGGCGCGCGTGCTCGCTGTGGATGGCGATGCGGGCCAGCTCGCGCGAGGCGCCGTCGATGAACGTCACCGTTGAGATCCGCTCGGCCATGGACAGCCGCGTGCCGGCCAGGGCGCCCAGGTAGGCGTCGAACCAGGTGAGCTGCATGGGCGCCATCGGGGGGCCGGAGATGTCCAGGCGCAGCAGCCAGGGGCGCCGCCGGTAGAGGGCCATGACGGCGGTGACCAGCTCCTCCATGCGCTGGCGCCAGTCGGCGCCGGCGCGGGGTTGGGGCGCCCGGCCCAGCGCGGCGTCGGCCATCAGCACGACCAGCTGCTCCTTGCTGCGCACGTAGCGGTAGAGCGACATGGTGGTGTAGCCGAGATCGGCGGCGACGCGCTGCATCGACACGGCGTCCAGCCCCTCGGCGTCGGCGACCGCCACGGCCGCCGCGACGATCTTGTCCACGCTGAGCTTGGGCTTGGGCCCGCGGTTCGGCCGCTCCTGGACACCCCACAGCAGGGCCAGGCGTTCCTCCAGCTCCTCGGCCCCGCCCTGGTCCGGTGTCGCCATGCGCGCGCTCCCCCGTCGGTTCCGTCGGCTTGACTCCATCCTAGATCTGTGTATCACTTACACTAATTAGTGTGTCATATACACAGAAAGAAGGCGAGCGGCATGCACCCCGCCCCCGACCACGCGGTCACCGCCGAAGGGCTGGTCAAGCGCTACGGCGCCACACGGGCGCTCGACGGGCTGGACCTCGCCGTTCCCCGGGGAACGGTGATGGCCCTGCTCGGCCCCAACGGCGCGGGCAAGACCACCGCGGTGGAGATCCTGGCCACGCTGCGGCGCCCCGACGCCGGGCGCGCCGTGGTGGCCGGCCACGACGTCGCCCGCCGGCCCGACCGGGTGCGCGAGCGCATCGGGCTCACCGGCCAGTTCGCCGCCGTCGACGAGATCCTCACCGGCCGCGAGAACCTCGTGATGTTCGCCCGGCTGAGCGGTCTGGGCGCAGGCGGCGCGCGCCGCCGGGCCGACGACCTCCTGGAGCGCTTCGGCCTCACCGGGGCGGCCGGCCGCCCCGCGGGCCGCTACTCCGGCGGCATGCGCCGCCGTCTGGACCTCGCGGCCAGCCTGACGCTGGACCCGCAGGTGCTGTTCCTGGACGAGCCCACCACCGGCCTGGACCCGCGCAGCCGCAACGGCGTGTGGGCGGCCGTGCGCGACCTCGCGGGCCGGGGCACCACCGTGCTGCTGACCACCCAGTACCTGGAGGAGGCCGACCGGCTCGCCGACCGCATGGCGGTGATCGACTCCGGCCGGGTGATCGCCGAGGGCACCGCCGAGGAGCTGAAGTCGGCGGTGGGCGGCGACCGCGTCGACGTCGTCCTGGAGGACGCCGCCGACCTCGGCCCCGCCGCCGCCGTGCTCGGCCGGGTCTGCGGCGGCGCGGCCCGCGTCGACACCGAGCGGCGCCGCGTCAGCGCCCCCGTCTCGGCCGCCGACCGCATCGCCGCGCTGACCGGGGCGGTGCGCGAACTCGACGCCGCCGGCGTGCGTGCCGCCGACATCGGCCTGCGCCGCCCCACGCTGGACGACGTCTTCCTGAGCCTCACCGGGCACACCGGCGAGACGGCGCCGGTGCCGGACGCGCCCCGCTTCGCTCCGGTGCCGGCCGGGCAGGGGGCCCGGGCATGACCGCCGCCACCGCCCGCCCCGCGGGCCCGCGCTCCCCGCGCGCGGCGCACGCGCCGCGCACCGCCGGCCGGTTCGCCCGCGCCTGGTCCGACACCGCCGTGCTGACCCGGCGCAACCTGCTGCACTCGGTGCGCTCGCCCGCCGAGCCGCTGCTGGCCCTGCTGGTGCCGCTGATGATGGTGCTGCTGTTCGGCTTCGTCTTCGGCAACGTGATGGCCGCCGAGGGCACCGGCGGCACCCCCGAGCAGTTCCGCGAGTACCTGATGCCCGGCATGTTCGTGATGGCGATGCTGTACTCGGTCGCCGCCACGGCGAGCGGCGTGGCCCTGGACGTCGACAAGGCGGTGATGGGCCGGTTCCGCTCGCTGCCCATGGCGCCCTCGGCGCTGCCGGCCGGCCGCGCCGCCGCCGACCTGCTGCGCGCCCTGCCCGAACTGGCGGTGCTGGTGGGCTGCGGCCTGCTCATCGACTGGCGGTGGCACGAGGGCTGGGACCGGGCCCTGGCCGCCCTGGGCCTGCTCCTGCTGTTCCGCCTCAGCATGACGTGGGTGGGGATCCTGCTGGGCGTGCTGGCGCCCAACCCCAACGTGGTGGGGCTGATCGTCTACCCGCTGGCCTTCCCCCTGGGCGTGCTCTCGACCATGTTCACCCCGCCCGAGCTGATGCCCGCGCCGCTGGGCACCGTCGCCGAGTGGAACCCGATCTCGGCGGTGATCGACGCCGCGCGGGTGCTGTTCGGCAACCCCCGCATCGCCGGGGACTCCTGGATCGCCGAGCACCCGCTGGCCATGGCCGTGGCCTGGCCTGTGGCGATCCTCCTCCTCTGCGCGCCGCCGGCCGTGCGGCGCTTCCGGCGGCTGAGCCGCTGACCCGCGCGGGCCCCGCCCGCACCCCCTCGGAACGGAGACACCCATGACCGCCACACCCGCCCCGCCCGGCCCCCGGTCCGCCGCCGACGGCGGCACGCCGGCCGCTCCTGCGGGCGCCGCCCGCCCGCCGCGCCCCGGGCGCGCCCCCACGCCGTGGTGGCGCCGCCCCTGGATCGTGCCCCTGGCCCTGGTGACCGTGCTCTTCCTGGCCTACTCCCTGCCGCCCTACCTGACGTTCGACCCCGCCACCTCGCGGATGGAGCTGCGCGAGGACAACCCCCTGCACTACCCGCTGATCATCGGCCACATCCTGTTCGGCACCGTGGCGCTGGCGACCTGCTGCCTGCAGGTCTGGCCGTGGCTGCGGCGGCGCCACCCGGCGGTGCACCGCTGGAGCGGCCGGCTCTACGTCTTCGCCGGGGTGCTGCCCGGCGCGCCGCTGGCCCTGGCCGCCGCCGTGCTGGGCCAGCAGGGCCTGGCGCAGCAGGCCGGCAACGCGATGTCGGCGCTGCTGTGGTTCTGCTTCGCGGTGGCGGGCTGGCGCGCCGCGCGCCGGCGCGACTTCGCCGACCACCGCGAGTGGATGGTGCGCGGGTTCGCCCTGACGTTCTCGATCGTGGCCAACCGGCCCTGGCTGATGCTGTGCGTCGTGCTGGCGGAGCCGCAGCTGGAGACCATGTATGGCGGCAACGAGCAGGCGATGATCCAGGCCGCCGCGGCGGCGTCGGTGTGGCTGAGCTGGGTGGTGAACCTGCTCGCCGCGGAGTGGTGGCTGCGCCGCCGGCGCCGCCCCGCTCGCCCGCGCCGCGTTGCCCGGGTGTGACCGATCCGGCACGGCGGGGGCCGCCGCGCGCGGCGGCCCCCGCCTGAGCTGGTGCGGGGCGCTCCCGGCCGGCCGCCCGCACACGCAAACGGGCCGAAATGCCCGTTTTCACGGCGGTTCGGGCGGGGTAAAGGATCGAGGGTGGTCATTGCTCGGCCAGGACAGATTAGGGTAGCCTCAACTAAAGAACGGTGATCAACTTCGCCGATCTCCGGCGGCAGCGGCGCCGCGTTCGCGCGCCCGCGCCGCACCATCGCGACCGGATGCGGAAAGGCGGGCTGAGCGCATGAGCGAAGAGCAGCAGGCCCCGCTGCAAGCGCTCCTCGACTCCTGCGCCTCCCTGAAGTTCGCCCCCCTTCCCGACATCCGCACCGCCACGGTGCAGCGCACCCGCAAGCACCCCGGCACCGAGCACTGGTACCGCACCGACCTCATGGTCGCCGAGGGCGCGGTGGGCCCCCTGTTCACCCAGCTCACCGCCCACCACGGCCCGGCGCACAAGCTGCCGGCGGCCACCCACTTCCTGCGGGCGCTGCTGCGCGAGCCGATCTTCCTGGTCTCGGCGGGCGTCTACCTCACCGGGCGGGCGCCGCTGCTGGACGAGCGCCACCTGTGGTTCCCGTGGCTGTCCACCGCCGCCTTCGGCACCCCCGCCATCACCAGCGCGCGCGTGGCGGTGCTGCCCGACGACCCTGCCGCCGGCCACCCCGACTCCGTGGTGGTGCCCGACGAGGCCGCGCTCGACGCGCTGGCCGCCCGGCACATGGTGCGGGCGTTCTCCCCCATCATCGAGGCGCTGCACGCCCACACCCGGGTGGGGCTGCGCACCCTGTGGGGCTGGGTCCTGGACACCCTGCACTTCTACATGCTCAACCCCGCGCGGTTTTTGGGCCGCGACGCCGAGGCCGCCTGGGAGCGCGCCGGACGGCTGGGCGCCGCGCTGGTCGAGGCGGGCGCGGTCACCCGGGCGCGGCCCCGGCTGTTCCCGTTCTACGAGAACCACCCGCGCGGCACCTGGGCGGTCCGGGGCACCTGCTGCTTCGACTACAAGGGCGATCCCGAGCACGGCTACTGCACCACCTGCCCGCTCAAGTGCGACTCCGACCGCCGCGCCGAACTGCGCGAGTGGATCCGCAACCCGGCGCTGGCGCCCTGACCTGCGCTTTGCGCCCCCGGGCTCCGGCCTCCGCACCCGCGCGGCCCCGGCCGGACGCCCCGCCGCCCTCACGGGTCCAGCCGCACCACCGCCGGCTTCTCGGCCCGGAAGTCGCTGAGCCGCAGCTCCACCGGCTCGGCCCCGGCCGGGATGTCGAACACCAGGCCGCCGTTGCCCTCCTCCCCCGGGCCCAGCCGCCCGAACAGCCGCCCGGAGCCGCCCACCCGCAGGCCCGCCGAGTTGTCGGGGGCGTGCCGGCGGCCGCGGGAGTCCACCAGCCGCTGGTCGGCGTCGGTGAAGGTGGCGGCCTCCTCCCCGGTGTTGCGGACCCGGACGCGGGCGATGACGAACCGCCCCTCGGCCCGCTCGCCGGTGACCTCGCCGCCCACGCGGCGCACGCCGGTGTGGACCTCGGTGACCGTGAACTCCAGCCCGCCGGAGGCCACCCGCTCGCCCACGCCCCCGACTCCGCCGCCGTCCGCGCCGGTGCGGGCGGGCTCGGTCCGGGTCCAGCGCTCGGCCAGCCCGCCCGTGCCCCCGGGCGCCTCGGCCAGGACCGCCGCGGCGGCGGCGCCGGCCGCCAGGACCACCGCCGCCGCGAGCGCGGCGGTGAGCCCGGGGCGGCGGCGCGGCAGGCCGGCGAGGGCCCGCAGGCGGCGGCGGATCCGCCCGGGCGGTCCGGGCGGTCCGGTGGGCGGTGTGGGCGCGGAGGCCAGCCGGGCGGCGGGCGCGGCGGCGAGCGCGGTGACGATCGGGGTGGGCTCCCCTGGTGGCGCGTCCGGACCTGTCGGACCGAAACCCCCGCCCGAATCGTCGCGATCGCGGGGGAACAGCGGACGCGACGGGACCGGGCCGCCCCGGGCGGGGGAGCCCGCGTGCCCGGCCGGGCCGTCGTCGGGGGTGTCGCTCATCGGTTCGGCCCTCCCTGCCGCCGCCGGCGCGCGCCCGGGGCCGGCGTGTGCTCGGGGCGATGCCGTCGCGACGGAGCGTGTCGAATGCTGTGCGCTGCGTACGATAGCGATCCGCACGGCGGGAAACACGCAGGTGGGGAGGTGTTTCGGTGATCGGCGGCGGCTGGGCCGGCAGGCGGGGGCGCGCCGGGCGGGGCGAGGGCCGCGCCCGAGAGGTCTCAGGCGGCCCGGCGGGCGCGGCGCTCAGCCGCGCCCGTAGCGCCAGCGCAGGAAGCCGAACTCCCGCTCCACACGGCGCATCTCGGCGTAGAGGGCGTCGGGGTCGGGCGCGGAGACGACGGCGCCGCCCTGGGGTACCGGCCAGCGCGCGAACGCCCAGTAGCGGCGGGTGTAGGACCCCCACAGGACCAGCCACATGCCCTGCTTCTGCCACTCGATGTGCGCCGCGACCTCACGCCGGTCATCGTCTTCACCGTCCATTGCGTTGCTGGCATACCCGGCCCGTCACCCGCCGATCGGGCCGGATGTGGACACGCCGCAAATATGGACAGGGCCGTTCAGTTAAGGGCGGCACCGGAAACCAGGTCGGAGCCGGGGACGGGCTCGGCGGGGTCGGACCCCAGGGCCACGATGCGGTTGGCGGAGTCGACGTGCACGACCCGGGGGGTGTGGTGCGGGCGCTCGGACTCCTCCAGCTCCACGTAGGACATGATGATGACCAGGTCCCCGGGGTGCACCAGGTGCGCCGCCGCGCCGTTGACGCCGATGACGCCGCTGCCGCGCTCCCCGGCGATGGTGTAGGTGACCAGGCGGTTGCCGTTGTCGATGTCGACGACGTGCACCTGCTCGCCCTCGACGATGTCGGCGGCGTCCAAAAGGTCGGCGTCGACGGTGATGGAGCCGACGTAGTGCAGGTCGGCCTGGGTCACGGTGGCGCGGTGGATCTTGCCGTGGAAAAGAGTGCGACGCATCTGCTGCGACCTCGTCTTCCGTGCTGAGTTGGGGTTACAGGCCCTGCCGGGTCCCGTGCACGCTCAGGGCGTCGGATGCGGCGCCGCGGGGCGGCGGGTGCCGCCACCGGGCCAACGCCCGGCGCCGGCGCCGCATTCCGGGCGATCACGAGGGTAGCCCGCGGGGCCGCCGCCGGGTACGGCCGGGGTGGGAGCGACGCGTCACACGGCCCGCCCGGACCGCCCGGAAACCGCCGCGCGGCGGGGACGGGCCGCCCGGCCCGCGCCCGCAGCGCCTAGTCCTCCTCGTCGGCGTGGTGGTCGTGGTTGCTGGTGCCGCGCCGCCAGTACCCGTCGACGTCGAACCCGGTCCGGCGCTCGAACCCGCGCTCCTTGAGGTGGCGGCGGATGGGCTTGAGCGTGGTGGCCTCGCCCGCGCACCAGGCGAACCCGCGCCCCTCGGGCAGCCGGGCGCCGCGGATGGCGCGCTCCAGCAGGTCGGTGGTGCCGGGCGCGGCGCCGCCGCGGTGCAGCCAGGTCAGCGCGGTGTCGTCGGGGGTGTCCAGCTTCAGCTCCTCGCCGGAGTCGGCGACCTCCAGGAACGCCAGGACCGTGGCGGTGCGGGGCAGCTCCTCCAGCCAGCGGGCGGCGGCGGGCAGCGCGGTCTCGTCGGCGCCGATGAGGAAGTAGTCGAAGCCCACGTCCATGTGGTGGGTGCCGCGCGGGCCCAGGACGCCGATCCGGTCGCCGGGGCGGGCGCGCACGGCCCAGCGCCCGCCCGGGCCGTGCTCGTGGGCCACCATGTCGATGGTCAGCTCGCCGGCGCCGGGGTCGTAGCGGCGCACGGTGTAGTCGCGGAACACCAGGCGGGGGTCGCGGAAGTCGGCGCGGCCGTCCTCGGTCAGGCGCGGCATGCGCAGCTCGCCGGTGGCCTCGTCGGGGAAGAAGAGCTTGACGTGGTCGGCGAAGTTGTCGGTGCGGAAGCCGTCGAGGTCGGGGCCGCCCAGGACGACGCGCACCAGGCCCGGTGTCAGGCGTTCGGCCGTGCGGACCGCGAGGACGCGGGGGCGCAGGGGGTAGAACTCCACGCGGGGGTCGCGGGAAACGGCCATCGGGCATCAGCTCCTGGGTCGGGGAATCCTCGGGCGCCGGGGCGCGGGCGGGGCGGGTTCGCCGCGCGCACCCGCCCCGCCGTGATCTTTAGCTTAGGCTAAGCTAACTCACTGTTCCGCGCCAGTCGCGCGCACCGCACCGGTCCCCGCCGCCGGGCCGGGCGGGTCGGCGGGCGGCGGCGCGGCCGCCGCGGGAGTGGCGCGGCGCAGTCCGGGGCAGGCGGCCGCCAGCACCGCCACGAGCGCGACCGCCACCGCTCCTCCGGCGGTGATCGCCGCGCCGGCGCCCACCAGCGGCGCCAGGGCGCCCAGGGCGAGCGCGCCCAGCGCGCCGCCGACCGTGTTCTGGGCGCTCCAGACACTGGTGACCCGGCCGCGCAGCGCGTCGGGGGTGTGGGCCTGCAGCAGGGAGAAGCGCAGGATCTCTTCAACGATCTCGGCGAATCCGAGCAGCACCAGCGCCCCGACCGCCCACGCCGTGCCCCCGGAGGCGCCGAAGGCGGCCGAGGCCAGCCCGCACCCGGCCACGGCCGCCGCCGGCGCACCGCCGCCCAGGCGCGTGCCGCGCGTCCAGCCGCTGGTCAGCGACGCGCACACCGCCCCGAAGGCCGACGCCGAGTAGAGCAGTCCGGCGGTGGCCTCGCCGCCGTGCAGGACGCGGTCGGTGAACTCCGGGATGAGCACGTAGGGCGTGGCGAACAGCAACTGCACGAACCCCAGGGCCAGCAGCGGCCCGACGACGCGGTGGCGCGCCGCGAACCGGAGCCCCTGGAGGGCCGAGGCCGCCAGGCCCGGGCGCGCGCCGGCCTCGGCGGCGGGCGGGTCCAGCCGGGGCAGGCGGCACACCAGGGCGGTGGTGAGCGCGCTGACCGCGGCGGTGACGCCGAAGACGGCGGGAAAACCCCACAGCGCGATGACCGCACCGCCCAGCGCGGGCGCGGCGATCGAGCCGAACTGGCCGGTGAGGGCCAGCAGCGCTCCGGCGGCGGGCAGCCGGTCGCGGGGCACCAGGCCGGGCACCGCCGCCTGGAGGGCGACCGTGCTGAAGGTGCCGACGAAGCCGTTGAGCGCCGCGCACAGGCACACGGCGGCGAACTGGGCGGCGGAGGGACCGGGGTCGGCGGCGGCCCATGCCGCGTTGAGGGCGAGCCCGGTGAAGGCGAGGGTGGCCGCCGCCCGGCCGGCGACGATGAGCGCCCGCCGCGAGCAGCGGTCCGCCAGCACCCCGCCGACCAGGGTGCCGCCGAACACCGACGCGCCGTTGACGGCGCTGACCACCGCGACCAGCGCGGAGGAGCCGGTGGCGGAGTAGACCTGCATCGGCAGCGCCACCAGGGCGAAGCCCAGCCCGAACACCGAGATCAGACGGGCGGTGAAGACGACGCGGAACGCCCGGCTCGCGCGCAGCGGCGTGAGGTCGATGGCGGCGTCGCGCAGCCTCACCGCGCCGCCCCTGCGGCCGCCCGCCCGCGGGCGGGCCGGCGCGGCGGCGGGCGGTGGGCGGGCGGGCGCGCCGGGGCGGGTGCGGTGCGCATGGCGGGGGCCCTGGGTCAGGCGGAGCCGGCGGTGTCGGCGGCCGTGCCCGGCTCCCCCTGCGCCGCCGGTTCGCCCATGGCCTCGCGCAGGCTGCGCGGCCGCAGGTCGGTCCAGTTGGCTTCGACGTACTCCAGGGCCGCCGCGCGGTCCACCGGGCCCAGCACCTGGTGCCAGCCCTCGGGCACCGCGGCGAACTCCGGCCACAGGGAGTGCTGGTCCTCGTCGTTGACCAGGACCAGGAAGCGGCCGTCGGCGTCGTCGAAGGGGTTGCTCATCCGATTCTCCTCAATATGTTAGGCGAGGCTTACCTTAGCAATCAGGTGTGGTGTCGGGAAGGGCGGGCGCGCCCTCACCCGCGCGGCGCAGGCCCGGCGCGGTCAGCGCGATCGCGGCGGCGGCGAGCGCGCCCGCTCCCCCGGCCACCGCCAGCGCGGCGGCCGTGCCCAGCGCCGCCGCCAGGGCGCCCATCAGCGTCGCGCCCAGCGAGCCGCCGACCGTGGCCTGGGCCAGCCACGCGCTGTTGACCCGCCCGCGCAGCGCGTCGGGGGTGTGCGACTGGATCAGCGCGTAGCGCAGGATCTCCTCGACCGCCTGGCAGCAGCCCAGCAGCGCCAGCGCGACCAGGGCGACGGCCGCGGTGCGGCCCAGGCCGACGGCGGCGACGAAGGCCCCGCCCAGGGCGACCGCCGCCGGCACGACCGCGCCGCCCCGGCGCACCCGGCCGGTCCACCCGCTGGAGAGGGAGGCCAGCAGAGCGCCGGCGGCCGGCGCCGTGTAGAGCAGGCCGGCCACGGCGGCGTCGGCGCCCAGAACGCGGTCGGTGAACTCCGGGATCAGCACGGCGGGCATGGTGAACAGCACCTGCACGAAGCCCAGGAGCAGCAGCGGACGCACCACGGGGTGGCGGGCCACGAACGCCAGTCCCTCGGCCATGGCGCGCGGGGCCGGGACGCGCTCGGCGCCCGGGGCGGTGGCCACGGGCGGCAGGAACCACGCGGCCGCGGCGGCCACGGCGGTGATACCGCAGGTGATGAGGTACCCGGCGCCCACACCGCCCAGCGACACCAGCGCGCCGCCCAGGGCGGGGGCGGTGACGGCGCCGAACTGCGCGGTGAGGGCCAGGAGAGCGCCGGCGGCGGCCAGCCGCCCGGGGCCCACGAGGGCGGGCACCAGGGTCTGCTGGGCGATCAGGCCCATGGTGCCGATGACGCCGTTGACGGCGGCGCACAGGTAGACCACCCACAGCTCCGGCCCGCCGGGCAGGTAGGTGTTGACCGCGAACAGCGCCACCACCACGGTCTCCACGGCCAGGCTGAACACCGTGAGCCGGCGCCGGTCCAGCCGGTCGGCGAGCACCCCGCCCACGAGCGTGCCGCCGAAGCCGGCCAGCCCGTTGACCACGGCCACGCTGGCCACCAGCACCGAGGACCCGGTCATGGCGTAGACCTGGAGGGGCAGCGCGACCAGCCGGAACCCGCCGCCGAAGAGGGAGATGAGCCGGACCGCGAACACGATCCGGAACCCCCGGCCCTCGCGCAGCGGACCGAGGTCGATGACAAGTCCTGCCAGCCCCGCCCGTGCGGCCACGCGGGCTCCCTTCGACTCGGTTGTCCGACGAACGGCGCGCCCCGTTCCCGCCCGGCGCCCGCCGGGCCGCCACCCGCGGCCGGGGGCGACGCCCCGGCCCATCGGGTGCGGGCGAGGGGCCGCCGGGAAGGCGTGGAGGCGCGCCGGGCGGGTGCGGTGAGGCGCCGGGAGGGCGGGGCAGACCGCCGGGCAGGTGCGGAAGGCCGCCGCCCGCGCTGCCGCGGCGGTGCGCGGCAGCGGGCCGCGGGTGCGGCCGACGGGCGCCCGGTGCGCACCCCGCGTCCCACGGCGGGCGCACCGGGGGACGCCCGCCCTGCCGGAGGCGACGAGGCGGCCCGCCACCACCCGCCCCGCTCCACAGGCATCGCCCCTGCTTCCGCCACCACCCGGGGTGCGGTCGCAGCCCCACGCGCGGCCGCACCCGGGCAGCGCCGGGCCCGCACAGCCGACACCGGGGTCCGCGGTGGCCGCCCGGCGAGCGGCGGCGTCCCACAGGGACCGGCGGGAAGCGCCAAGGCAGCCCGCGACGCCCGGCCCCGCCCCGCAGCCGCCCCCGAAGACCGCACCGACCGGCCGCCACGCGGCGGCGTCCCAGGGGGACCGGTCGGCGGGAGCGCTGGGGTGGGCGGGGCGGCGCGGGTGCCGCCGCTGAGTGTCCCCGGCACCCGGTCCGCCACCCGGCACACCGGCGGGCGGCGGACCGGCGGGGGCGGAGCCGGCTTGTTCGGCGCGGTCCGCCTCGTCGCGCCGCAGGGCGGTCGGCCTGCGGCGGGCCGCCTCGCGTGGCGGCGCCGTCGGGTGCGCGGGGGGCCGGGGGCCGATCACGGCGCTCACGCCTCGCGGGTGCGCACGAGTAGGGCGGCGCGCTTGTGGGGCAGGTCCACCTCGGCGAGGAGCCGCAGGCCCGCCCCCTCGGCGGCCCGGCGGGCGGCCGTGTTGGCGGCGTCGGGCTCCATCACCACGCGCCGGCACTCGGGGTCGGCCGCGAACACGGCCGCGGCGACCGCGTCGATGACGCGCCGCCCCAACCCGGCGCCCGTCCGCTCGGCCGCGCCGATGGCGATGTGCAGGCCCACGTCGTGCGGCTCGGCGGCGTAGTGCCGGGCCACCACGTCGCGCGCCGCCCGGTACAGCTCGACGTAGGCCACGTCGGCGCCCTCGTAACCGACGATGTGCGGCCGGGCGAACGTGCCCGCGCGCTGGGCCGCCAGCTCATCGCCCCACCGCTCGCGGCTCCACGCCTGGTCGTAGAAGGCCGCGACGTGCGGCCGGTTCATCCAGGCGTGCACCAGGTCGAGATCGGCGCCGTGGTCGCGCGCCACCCGCGCCGCAAAAGGCGGCGCGGGGCGCACCTCGGGCGGGGGGCCGGCGGCCAGGACCCGCGCGGCGACGGTGATCTCGCGCGGGGAGCGCCGCGCGGTGTCGGCGGGTTCGGACAGGGACACGGGCGGCACCTCCGGGTGGCGGCGGGCAGGAGCGGTACGGCGAACGGCGGGCGGCGGCCGGTCGGCGCGCCCCCGGTCGGGGGGTGCCGGCTCCTCGGCGGAGCCGGCCGCGCGGGTCCGGCCGGCGCGGGGCTACTCCAGGTCGTGCAGGACGCGGTCCTCCAGTTCGTCGAACAGGGCGAGTCCGGTGGTGTAGCTCATCGCGCCCAACTGGGGCACGGCGTAGACGCGATCGGCGCGCACCGGCTCCAGGTCGGCCCACGGGCCCTGGTCCATCACCTGCCGCGCGGCCTCGGTGGGGGTGCCGTCGGGCTCGGCGCGGGTCAGCACGGCGTCGTAGTCGTTGAGCCGGTCCAGCCGCTCGTACGGCAGGGACTCGCTGAACGCGCCGTCGGCGGCCCGGGCGCTGAACCGGAACCCCGCGTCGGCGGGCACGGTGGTGCCGTGGGCGTCCCGGTGCTCCAGGGTCCACGCGCCGTCGCCGTAGGCGTCGACGGCCGCGAACTCGGTGTCCTCCAGCACGTCGGCGTAGGCGTCGCGGATCTCCCCGGCGCGGGCCTCGTACTTCTGGACCAGCTCGCCGTGGGCCGCACCGGCCCCGGCGGCGTCGGCGACGCGCTCGCTCATGTCCTTCCACTCGGCCCAGGTGTTCATGGCGGCGACGGCGACCGGGGCGACCCGTTCCAGCGCGGAGTGGTCGAAGTCCACGGCGGCGGGCAGGCCCGACACGATCAGGTGGGGCTCCGGTTCGGCGACCCGCTCGGCGCTGATCACCAGGTCCGCGCCGACCTGGGGCAGGTCCCGGGCCCGGGCCGGCTCGCCGGGGGTCATGCCGGTGTCCTGGGTGCCGCTGGAGACGCCGACGAGGCCGGAGCCCTCCACCGAGATCAGCGCGGTGACCGCCCAGCCGGTCGCGACGACCCGGCGGGGGTCCTCGGGGATTTCCACGCGGGCGTCGGTGTGGCCGCTGCCGACCTCGCGGACGGGCACGTCCTCGTCGCCGCTCGCCGCGAGGGCGGCCGCGGCGCCCGCGCGGCGGGCGGGGGCACCGCAACGGATGCGGATCATCGGCACTCCAGACGGGGAAGGCGGGCCGGGCCCAGCGGGCACAGGGGACGCGTCGAGCACGGCGGGAACGGTCTGGGGCGCGCGCCGCGCCGCCCGCTCACCGGGCGGCCTCGGGGCCGGGGGCGAGCAGGCCGTCCAGCACCGCGCCGATCGCCGCCGCGCCCTCGCGGCCCAGCAGGTCGTCGTGGGCGGCGGGGACCTCGTGGCGGTCGACGCGGCCGGTGATGTGGGGGCGCCACAGCTCCTCGGCGGCGCCGGGGGCGTCCTTGGCGGCGAAGAACACGGCGTCGCCCGCAAACCGCGGGGGCCGCCCCCCGGCGGCCAGCCGCGCGGCGAGCCGGTGGTTGGCGCGCAGCAGACCGGCGTCGCCGTGGTCGCGGCCGACCTCGGCGGCGACCGCGGCCGGTGCGGCCGGCCCGCCCGCCGGGTCCCCCTCGGCCGCGCTCGCGGCGGCCGGAGCGGGCAGCGCGCCGGGCGGGTAGGCGTCCAGCAGCGCCAGCAGGTCCACCCGCTCGCCCGCCTCGGCCAGCAGCGCCGCCATGGCGTGGGCCACCGCGCCGCCGAAGGACCAGCCCGCCAGGCGGTAGGGGCCGTGCGGGCGCACGCGCCGCACCCGCTCGACGTAGAGGGCGGCGAGGTCGGCGACCGAGGCGGGCGGCGCAGCGCCCGGGCCGTGCGCGGCGGCGAGGTCGGGGGTGTCCAGGCCGAGGATGGGCACGTCGGCGCCGATGTGCCGGCGCAGGCGCACGAACGGCCAGCTCAGGCCGCTCGCCGGGTGCACGCAGAACAGCGGCGGCCGCGCGCCGCCGGCGCGCAGCACCACGACGCCGGGCACGGCGCCGGAGCCGGGCGCCGGCCGGGCTCGCCCGGCCGCCGGATCCGCCGCGCCGCCGCCGTCCGCGCCGTCTCCGCCCTCGGCGGCGCGCCGCGCCAGGTGGGCGGCCAGCGCCGCGGGCGTGGGGTTGGTGAACAGGTCGGCGATCGCCGCGCGCACGCCCGTCTCGGCCTCCACCCGCGACCGCAGCCGCACCAGCAGCATCGAGTGGCCGCCACGGTCGAAGAAGTCGTCGTCGGCGCCGACCTCCCCGGCGCCCAGCACCTCGGCGAAGACCTCGCACAGCAGCGCCTCGGCGGCGTCGCGGGGGGCGCGGCCCGGCGCGGGCGCCAGCGCGGCGGGGTCGGGCGCGGGCAGGGCGGCGCGGTCGAGCTTGCCGTGCGCGGTGAGCGGCAGCGCGGCGATGGGCACGTAGACCGCCGGGACCATGTAGTCGGGCAGGCTCTGGGCGAGGTGGCCGCGCAGGGCGGCGGTGTCGGGGGCGCCGGTTCCGGCGCGCGGCACCACGTAGGCCACCAGCCGCCGGTCGCCCGGCGCGGCCTCCCAGGTGTCGACCACGGCCTGGTCGACGTCGGGGTGGCGGCCCAGCGCCGCCGCGATCTCGCCCGGCTCGATGCGGAACCCGCGCACCTTGACCTGGTCGTCGGCGCGGCCGACGTAGTCGACGCTGCCGTCGGGCATGCGCCGCACCAGGTCGCCGGTGCGGTACATGCGCGCCCCGGGCGGGCCGTAGGGGTCGGCCACGAACCGGTCGGCGGTGAGGCCGGGCCGGTTGAGGTAGCCGCGCGCCACGCCCATCCCGCCCAGGTACAGCTCGCCCACCACGCCCGGGGCCACCGGCCGCAGCCGCTCGTCCAGGACGTGGGCGGCGGTGTTGGCGGTGGGCCGGCCGATGACGGGCCGCGCGCCGGCGCCCACCCGCGCCGACAGCGCGTCCACGGTCGTCTCGGTGGGCCCGTAGAGGTTGAACGTGACGGTGCCCTCGGCCTCCAGTTCGCGCAGCCGCGTCCACAGCGCCGGCGGCACGGCCTCGCCGCCCACCCCCAGGGTGAGCGGGGTGCGGGTGCCGGGCGCGCCGAGTCCGGCCCGCATCAGCTGGAGCAGGTGGGAGGGGGTGACCTCGATGAAGTCGAGGCGGTCGGCGCGGACGCGCTCCACCAGCAGCGCGGGGTCGTGCATGGCGTCCTCGGTGACGATGTGCAGCGCGTGCCCGTCCAGCAGCCACAGCTGGGGCTGCCAGGCGGCGTCGAAGGAGAACGACCAGGCGTGGCCCACGCGCAGCCGCTCGCGCCCGGCGCGGCGCCGGGTGGGCCGGTACAGCGTCTCGCGGTGGCTGTGGAAGAGGTTGGCCAGGCCCCGGTGGGTGGCCGCCACGCCCTTGGGCCGGCCGGTGGAGCCGGAGGTGTAGATGACGTAGGCGGGGTGGTCGGGGGACAGCGGCGCGGTGCGGTCGGTGTCGGTGGGATCGGTGTCGGGCCGCGCGGGGCCGCCGGCCGGACCGGGTGCGGCCGCACCGGTGTCGTCGAGCACCAGCGCGGGCAGGCCCGGCGCCGCCTCGGCGGCGCGGCCGCGCAGGCCGGCGGTGGTGAGGACGAGTGCGGGCGCGGCGTCGGCGAGCATGTGGGCGATGCGGTCGCCGGGGTAGGCGGGGTCCACCGGCAGGTAGGCGGCGCCGGCCTTGAGCACCGCCAGCAGCGCGGTGAGGGTGCCCGCCGATCGGGGCAGCAGCAGCGCCACCACGTCCTCGGGGCCGATGCCGCGCGCGATCAGCTCGTGGGCGAGCCGGTTGGCGCGCCGGTTCAGCTCGGCGAAGCTCCACCGCACCTCGCCGCAGACCAGCGCGGTGGCCTGGGGCCCGGCCGCCGCCGCGGCCTCGAACAGGCCCGGCAGGGTGGAGGCGGGCGGCAGCGCGACGCGGGGCCCCCGCGCCTGGCGGGCGGTCTCGGCGTACTCCTCGGCGGTGAGCAGGTCCAGGCGGCCGATGGGCGCGGCGGGGTCGACGGCCGCGGCGGCCAGCAGCCGCTCCAGGCGCAGCGCGATGTTGCGCGCGGTGGCCGGGTCGAAGAGGTCCAGGGCGTAGTCGACGACGCAGCGCAGGGCGCCGCCGGCCTCCTCGTCCGCGTCGCCGGGGTCGCGGAACTCCAGGGCCAGGTCGAACTTGCCGCCGGGCGCGGTGACCGGCTCGCGGCGCACGTCGAGCCCGGCCATGTCCAGCCGGGGCCCGGCGCCGCGCTGGTAGGCCAGCATCACCTGGAACAGGGGGTGGCGGCTCATCGACCGGGCCGGGTTGACCAGCTCCACCAGCCGCTCGAAGGGGATGGCGGAGTTCTCGTAGGCGGCGAGGTTGGCGTCACGCACGCGGGCGAGCAGCTCGGCGAAGGAGGGGTCGCCGGAGGTGTCGGTGCGCAGCACCAGCGTGTTGACGAAGAACCCCACCAGGTCGTCCAGGGCGGCGTCGTCGCGTCCGGCCACGGGGCTGCCGATGGGGATGTCGGTGCCGGCGCCCAGCCGGGTGAGCAGGGCGGCCAGGCCGGCCTGGAGCACCATGAAGACGCTGACGTCGTGGGCGCGGGCCAGGTTTCGCAGCCGCGTGCTCAGCTCCGCGGGCAGCTCCAGCTCCAGGGCGCCGCCCCGGCCGCTGGAGACGGCGGGCCGGGGCCGGTCGGTGGGCAGCGGCAGCTCCTCGGGCAGGCCGCGCAGCGCCTCCTTCCAGTACCGCGCCTGGGCGTGCACGGCGCCGGCGGGGTCGTCCTCGGCGCCCAGCACGGCGTGCTGGTGCAGGCCGTAGTCGGCGTACTGCACGGGCAGCGGCGCCCAGGCGGGCGCGCGCCCGGCGGCGCGGGCGCTGTAGGCGGTGCCCAGGTCGCGCAGCAGCGGCCGGGCCGACCAGCCGTCGGCGGCGATGTGGTGCACCAGGAGCAGCAGCACGTGCTCGGTTGCGGACAGCCGGAACAGGTGGGCGCGCAGCGGCGGCTCCTCCTCCAGCCGGAACCCGTGGCGCACGGCCTCGGCGAGCAGGCCCGGCAGCGCGGCCTCGTCGGTCGCGGTGGTGACCGGCTGTGGACGGGCCTGGCCGGGGTCGAGGACGCGCTGGTAGGGCACGCCGTCGTCGTCGGGGTAGAGGGTGCGCAGGGTCTCGTGGCGGGCGGTGAGGTCGGCCAGCGCCGCCGTGAGCGCGCCGGTGTCCAGTGGTCCCGTCAGCCGCGCGCAGAAGGGGATGTTGTAGGTGGGGCGCGGACCGTCCAGACGGTAGAGGAACCACATGCGCCGCTGGGCGTGGGAGAGCGGCGGCCGGTCGGGGCGCGCGGCGCGGCGCAGCGGCGGGCGGTCGCCGCCGGGCCGCAGCCGCTGGACCAGTCCGGCCACGGTGGGGGTGTCGAACACGGTGCGCAGCGCGACGTCGCGGCCCAGGACCGCGCGGATGCGGGTGACCAGGCGGGTGGCGAGCAGGGAGTGCCCGCCCAGGGCGAAGAAGTCGTCGTCGATGCCGACCTCGCCGACCTCCAGCACCTCCCGGTAGAGCCCGCACAGCAGCTCCTCGACCTGGTCGCGCGGCGGGCGGCCGGGGGCGGGCGCGGCGAGGTCGGGCGCGGGCAGCGCGGCGCGGTCGACCTTGCCGTTGGGCAGGACGGGCAGGGCCGGCAGCGGCACCACGGCGGCGGGGAGCATGGCGGTGGGCAGCGCGGCGGCGAGGTGGGCGCGCAGCGCGGCGGGGTCCAGGGCGCGGCCCTCGGCGGGCACGGCGTAGGCCACCAGCGCGGGCCCGGCGGCGGCGCCCGCGGCGGCGGGGTCGCCCCGGTGGACGGCGGCGGCGCCGGCGGCGACGTCGGGGTGGGCCGCCAGTGCGGCCTCCACCTCGCCCAACTCGATCCGCACGCCGCGGATCTTCACCTGGCCGTCGGCGCGGCCCAGGAACTCCAGCTCACCCGCGGTGTTCCACACCGCGCGGTCGCCGGTGCGGTACATGCGGGCGCCGGGCGGTACGAAGGGGTCGGCGACGAACCGTCCGGCGGTCAGCCCGGGGTTGGCGTGGTAGCCCCGCGCCAAGCCGGCGCCGCCCAGGTACAGCTCGCCGGGCACTCCGGCGGGCACCGGCCGCAGCATCGCGTCCAGCACGTAGGCGCGCACGCCGGGGTCGGGGCGGCCGATGGGCACGCGTTCGCCGGGCAGGTCGGCGCGGCAGGCGCCCAGGGTGGCGTTGACGGTGGTCTCGGTGGGGCCGTAGCAGTTGAACATCGGGCGGCCGTCGGCGGCGAAGCGGCGCACCAGGGCGGCGGGCACCGCCTCGGTGCCGGCCAGCACGGTCATGCCCGGCGGCAGTTCGGTGCCCGAGGGCAGGGCCGACAGCAGCGCCGGGGGCAGGGCGGCGTGGGTGACGCCGCGTTCGCGCAGGTAGTCGACGAGCGGGGGGCCGGGGACGCGCCGCTCGGGGGCGACCACGACGAGCCGGCCGCCGCACAGCACGCCCATGACGATCTCCCAGAAGGCGACGTCGAAGCTGGGCGAGCCGAGTTGGGCGACACGTGAGGAGGCGCCCACGCCGAGGCGGTGGGCGGCGGTGGACACGAGCTTGGCGACGCCCTCGTGGCTGACCACCACCCCCTTGGGCCGGCCGGTGGAGCCGGAGGTGTAGATGAGGTAGGCGGCGCAGGCCGGGGTCAGCGGCGCGGGGCGCTCGGCGTCGGTGACCGGTGCGGGCGCCAGCCGGGCGACCTCGGCGGCGGTGCGGGGGTCGGCGGGGGCCATCTGGGGCGCGGTGGTGAGCCGTGAGACGCGTTCGGCCAGGCCGGGCGCTGTGACCACGCAGACCGGGCGGGCGTCGGCGAGCATGTGGGCCAGGCGGTCGTCGGGGTAGTCGGGGTCCAGCGCCAGGTAGGCCGACCCGGAGGCCAGGACGGCCAGCAGGGCCACGATCTGCTCCGCCGAGCGCGGCGCCGCCACGGCCACGACCCTTTCGGGCCCGGCCCCGCGCGCCAGCAGCGCGCGGGCCAGCCGGTTGACCCGCGCCCGCACGTCGGCGGCGGTGAGGGCGGTGGTCTCGTCCTCCACCAGCACCGATTTGGGGTCGGCGGCGACGCGCCGCTCCAACAGGTCGCCGAAGACGGCGGGGGCAAAGGCCGCCGCGTCCGCGGAAACCTCGGCGGCGAGCGCCGAGGCGCCGGCGTCGCCCCCGCCGGGCAGCGGACGGGTGCCGGTCGCGGCGGAGCCGGTCCCGCTGTCGGCCTTCCCGACGAAGGCGGGATCGGCGGTGGGCGCCGAACGGGGCGGTGCGGCCGGGCCGTCGGGACCGCGCACGGTGTCCGTGGCCGCCGCGAGGGCGGAGGCGGCCGACGCGGCCGGGACGCGGTGGGGTGGGAGGAGCGGGAGGCGGGCGACGGGCAGGTGGGGGGTGGCGGCCATCGCGTCGAGGAGGGTGCGCAGCGACTCCGCCACCAGGCGCACGCGGTCCTCGGTGAGCACGTCGGGGCGGTGGCCCAGCGTCAGGCGCAGGCGCGGCTCGGACGCTGCGGGCGCGGGAGGCACCACCGCGAGGGACAGCGGGTAGTGGGTGGCGTCGGCGGAGGCCAGCACGCGGGCGCGCAGGCCGGGGATCCCGGCGGCGGGGTCGGTGCCCTCGACCGGGTAGTTCTCCACGACCATGAGGGTGTCGAACAGCTCGCCGGTGCCGGCCGCCCGCTGGATCTCGGCGAGGCCGAGGTGGGCGTGGTCCAGGAGGCGCGCCTGCTCGTCGCGCAGCCGCCGCAGCAGGTCGGCGGTGCTCTCGCCGGGCTCGGCGCGCACCCGCACCGGCACGGTGTTGATCAGCAGCCCGACCATGGCGTCGGCGCCGGGCAGGTCGGCGGGGCGGCCGGAGACCGCCGTGCCGAACACGACGTCGCGGCGGTCCAGCAGGTGGCCAAGCAGCAGCCCCCAGGCCGCCTGCATGACGGTGTTGAGGGTGACGCCGTGGCCCCGGGCGAGGTCGCGCAGCCGCGCAGTGAGGCCGGCCGGAAGCTCCACGGTGAGGGCGCCGGGTTCGGCGGCCGCCGCCTCGGGCTCCCGCACCTCCTGGGCTTCCGCG
Organism: Streptomonospora nanhaiensis; assembly: GCF_013410565.1. Taxonomy (NCBI): domain Bacteria; kingdom Bacillati; phylum Actinomycetota; class Actinomycetes; order Streptosporangiales; family Nocardiopsidaceae; genus Streptomonospora; species Streptomonospora nanhaiensis. The sequence goes on along the minus strand of NZ_JACCFO010000001.1, from coordinate 243,548 downwards.
CGTACGCGGGCCGCCCCGGCGGTCTGCCGGTCGGCGCCCGGTTCCCCACCGGGCGCGGTCCCCGCCGAGCCGCCGCTCCGCTCGGGCGCGGCCCGGAGGCCGCCGGGGGCGGCCGCGTCGGCGGCGGGTGCCTGCGCAGCGCCGAAGGCGGGACCCTGGGCGCCGCCTCCCCCGGGCGCCGCCGGGGCCCCCGGTTCCCCCGCACCGGCCGAACCCACCGTGTTCCGTTCGGCCGAGGCGCCCGCCGGCTCCTCCGGGCCGGCCGGCGCGGCGGCGGTGCCCGGCAGCGCGTCGGTGATGCGGCTCGGCCCCTCCACGCCCCGCAGGGCCTCCCGCCACGCCGCTGCCGCCGCGGCGGCGTCCTTGCGCGACAGCCACGCAAGGTAGTCGCGGAAGGGCACCGCGCGGGGCAGCGGGCGGGCGGGGTCCTCGGCGTAGAGGGCGAACAGGTCGCGGACCAGCAGGGGCAGGGACCAGCCGTCGAGCAGGATGTGGTGGTGGGTCAGCACCAGGACGTGCCGGCCGGCGGCCAGCCGCGCCAGCACGAACCGGATCAGGGGCGGGCGGGACGGGTCGAAGCGCGCGGCGCGCTCGGTCGCGCGCAGCCGCTCGACCTCGGCGGCGCGCGCCTCGGGCGCCAGCCCCGACAGGTCCGCCTCGCGCCAGGCGGCCCGCACGTCGCGGCCCACCAGCGCCGCCGGCCGGCCGTTGCGGCGGCGCCGGAACGCCGCCCGGACGTTGGGATGGCGGCGCAGCAGCGCGTCGGCGGCCGCGCGCAGCCGCGCACCCGCCAGCTCCCCCTCCAGCTCCAGCGCGAGCTGGACGTTGTAGACGTCCGCGCCCTCCGCGTCGATCTGGCTGTGGAAGAGCAGCCCTTCCTGGAGCGGCGTCAGCGGCAGGATGTCCTCCAGGCCGGATGCGTTGCTCACATGAGCCTCCACTCTGCTTCGAATTCGTCGATCTCGGCCTGGTCGAGGTCCGGGAGGGACATGTCGGAGGGCGTGTGCCCGCCCGCGTCGGGTGCCTGGGCGTGGGTGGCCAGGCCGCGCAGGTGGGCGAACCAGCCCTCGGCGAGTTCCCGCACGTCGCCCTCTGCGAAGAGGCGTTCGGGCCAGGCCCACGTGGCCGTCAGCACCGGCCCCTCCACCCCGTCGTGGGTGAGGGCGTTGACCTCCAGCGGGTGGCGCACCGGCGTCTCGGGGTCGATCCCGGCGGGCAGCGCGCCGGTCTCCGGTGCGACCGTCCACGCCGCCTCGTCCCGGGCGACCGCGAGGCGCCCGAGGTAGTTGAACAGCAGCGGCGGTCGGGGGTCGGCCGCCAGCTCCCGCGCCGTGAGCGGGTTGAGGTGGCGCAGCAGCCCGTGGCCGATCCCGCCGTCGCCGGGGTGGGCCCGCAGCTGCTCCTTGACCCGCTTGAGCGCCGCGCCGGCCGCCGGGCCGCCCGCGCGTGCCTCGGCGGGGTCGATGCCGGCCACGTCCACGCGCGCCGGGTGGACGGTGGTGAACCAGCCGACCGTGCCCGACACGTCGGCGCCGGGGAACAGGTGCTGCTCGCGGCCGTGGCCCTCCCGGTCCAGGCGCAGCGGCGCGTCGGCGCGGGAGCCGGGCAGCGCCCGCGCCGCGCGCCACTCCACGGCGGCCAGCGCCAGCGCGGTGAGCAGTACGTCCTCCACCTGGGCGTGGTAGGTCTCGGGCACCCGGGTGAGGACGGCGGCGGTGTCCTCGGGCGGCAGGGCCAGGGTGAGCCGGCGCAGGGTGGCGGCGGTGTCCCGGCGCGGGTCGAGGGAGCGCGCGGCGCCGCCCTTGCCGGGCTCGGCCCCAGCGGACGGGCGGCCCGGCCCGGCCAGGGGGTCGGGGCCGTGGTCGGCGCCGATGCGCCGCCACTGGGCCAGTTCGGCGGTGCGCCGCTCCTCGCGCGCCTCGGCGTGGAGGTGGCGCGCCCAGCGGGCGAAGGACGTCCGGGGAGCGGGGGGTGCCGGGACGCGGCCGCGGGCGGTGTCGGCCCACGCGGCGGCGAGGTCGGCGCGCAGGATGTGCCAGGAGACGCCGTCGACCGCGAGGTGGTGGACCACCAGCAGCAGCCGGCCCGCCTGCCCACTCCCCCGGTCCAGCCACACGGCGCGCAGCATGCGGCCCTTCTCGGGGTCGAGCAGGTCCTGGGCGGCGCGGGCCTCCTCGGCGGCGGCGCGGCGCAGCGCGTCGGCGTCCAGCCCGGCGGCGGCGCGCCGGGTGAGCACCTCGGCGGCCGGGACGGCTCCGGGCTCGGCCGCCCGCAGCCGCCGGCCGTCGGTGTCGTCCTCCAGGCGCGAGCGCAGCATGGCGTGGCCGTCGAGGACGGCCTGGAGGGCGGCGGCGAGCCGGTCGAGGTCGGCGCCGGGCGGGGTGTGCCAGACCATGGCCTGGCTGAAGCGGCGCAGCGGGCCGCCGCGCTCGCGCAGCCAATGCATGACGGGGGTGAGCGGGACCTCGCCGGTGCCGGGGTCGCCGTCCTCGGCGCCGGCGGGTCCGGGCGGCGGGGCGGCGCCCGCCGCCTGGGCCAGCCGCTCGGGGGTCTGCTCGGTGAACACGTCGGCCGGGGTCAGCGCCAGCCCGGCGGCGCGGGCGCGGGCGACGAGCCGGATGGCGAGGATGCTGTCGCCGCCGAGGGCGAAGAACCCGTCCTCGGGGCCCACGCGCTCCAGGCCGAGCAAGTCGGCGAACAGGCCGCACAGCACGGTCTCGGCGCCGTCACGGGCCCGGCGGCCCGACCCGGCGGCCGCACCGAGGTCGGGGGCGGGCAGCGCGGCGCGGTCGAGCTTGCCGTTGGCCGACAGGGGGAGGGCGGGCAGCACGACGACGGCCGCGGGGACCATGTGCTCGGGCAGGTGCCGGGCGAGGGCCCGCCGGAGGGCGGCGGGGTCGGGCTCGGCGGCGCCGGGGGCCGGGGTCACGTAGCCGACCAGCCGCACGCCTTGGGGCGCGGTCTCGCGGGCGGCGACGACGGCCGCGGAGACACCCGGCTGCTCGGCCAGCGCGTGTTCGATCTCGCCGGGTTCGACGCGCATGCCGCGCACCTTGACCTGGAAGTCGGAGCGGCCCACGAACACCAGGCGCCCGTCGCGGTCCCAGCGGACCACATCACCCGTGCGGTACATCCGCGCCCCCGGCGCGCCGAAGGGGTCGGCGACGAACCGTCCGGCGGTCAGGCCGGGGCGGTGGGCGTAGCCGCGCGCCAACTGCACCCCCGCCAGGTACAGCTCACCGTCGGCCCCCGGCGGGACCGGGCGCAGGTACTCGTCCAGCACGTAGACGCGGGTGTTCCACACCGGGCGCCCGATCGGCACGCCGGGCCCGGTGAACCCCTCGGTCCCGACGTCGAAGGACGTGACGTCCACCGCCGCCTCGGTCGGCCCGTACAGGTTGGCCAACAGGGCGTTCGGCAGCACCTCCCCCACCTTCGCGGCGAGGTCGGCCGCAAGCGCCTCACCCGAGGCCACCACCGTGCGCAGCGAGGAGCACCGGGCCGCCTCGGGGGCCTCCACGAACACCCGCAGCATCGACGGCACGAAGTGGCACACCGACACCCCGAACTCCGCGACGGTGCGGGCCAGGTAGGCGGGGTCCCGGTGGCCGTCGGGCGCGGCGACCACGAGGGCGGCGCCGGCGGTGAAGGGCCAGAACAGCTCCCACACCGACACGTCGAAGGTCACCGGCGTCTTCAGCAGCACCCGGTCCTCCGGCGTGAGGCCGTAGGCGCCCTGCATCCACGCCAGCCGGTTCACGATCGCCCGGTGCGACACCACCACACCCTTGGGCCGCCCCGTCGAACCCGACGTGTACAGCACATAGGCCGCGTGCTCGGGCCGCAGCACCGCCATGCGCTCGGCATCGGTGAGAGGGCCGGGATCGCGTGCGGCCAGCGCCTCCACCGCCTCGGAGCTGTCGAGGACCAGCCGGGGCACCCGGGGTTCGGCGGGAAGCGCGGAGGCGTCCTGCTCGCGGCACACGATCAGCGCCGGCCGGGCGTCGGCCAGGACGAACGCCACCCGCTCCGCCGGATGCGCGACGTCCACCGGCAGATAGGCCGCCCCCGCCCGCACCACCGCGTGCAGCGCCACCACCGACTCCACCGACCTCGGCACGGCCACCGCCACCACCGACTCCGGACCCGCACCCCGCGCCACCAGCTCCCGCGCCAACCGGTTCACCCGCGCCTCGAACTCCACCCGGGTAAGGGCGGTGCCGGCGGCCGACAGCAGCGCCGTGCGCTCCCGCGCCGACGCGGGGGCCCGGTCGAGGAGCGCGGGCAGGGTGTGCTCGGCCACCGGTCGCGCCGTGGCGTTCCACTCCTCCACCACCCGCGCGCGCTCGGCCTCGGCCAGCAGCGGCAGGTCGGCGACGGGCCGGTCGGGTGCGGCGGCAGCGGCGGCGAGCAGCCGCACGAGCCGTTCGCCGAGCCCGCGCGCCGTCTCGGGGTCGAAGCGGTCGGCGGCGTAGCGCACCGCGACGGCGACCGCGTCCTCGCCCGGCCGCTCCACGAACTCGAACTCCAGGTCGAACCGCGCGGCCTGGGCCGCCCGGTCGTCCACGCCGGTCACGGTGCCGCCCAGCAGCCCGGCCGCCGACTCCGGCCGCGTCTGGTGGCTGACCATCACCTGGAACAGCGGGTTGCGCCCGGCCGCGCGCGGCGGGTTGACCGCCTCGACCACCCGGTCGAAGGGCAGGTCGGCGTGGGCGAACGCCGCCACGGCGGCGGCGCGGGCGCGCTCCACCACCGCGCCGAACCCCGGCGCGCCGCCGAGGTCGGCGCGCAGCACGAGCGTGTTGAGGTACATCCCCACCGCGTCGTGCAGCGCCGCGTCGGTGCGGCTGGTCGCGGGCGTGCCCAGCGCGATGTCGGTACCCGCGCCCATGCGGTGCAGCAGCACCGCCACCGCCGAGGCGAACACCATGAAGGGGGTGGCGCCGCGCTCGCGGCCCAGCCGGGCGAGGCCGCGCGCGAGGTCCGCCGGGATGTGCGCGGCGGCCACCCCGCCGGCGCCCGTGCGCACGGCGGGGCGGGGCCGGTCGGCGGGCAGCGCGGTCTCCTCGGGCAGCCCCGCCAGCGCCCGGCGCCAGTACTCCCGCTGCCGGGCGGCCGTGCCGCGCGGGTCGTCCTCGGCGCCCAGCACGTCGCGCTGCCACAGGGCGTAGTCGGCGTAGTCCACCGGCGGCGCCCACTCCGGTGCGCGCCCGGCGGTCCGCGCGGTGTAGGCGGCGTCCAGGTCGCGCAGGAAAGGCTCCTGGGACCACTCGTCCACGGCGATGTGGTGGAACAGGTGGAGCAGGGCGTAGTCGCCGCTGTCGGAGCAGAACAGCACCGCCCGGTAGGCGGGCTCGGTGCGCAGGTCGAACGGCCGGCGCGCCGCCTCGGCCACCAGGTCGCCGAGGTCGCGGCCGCCCGCGTGCACCACGTGCAGCGGGTCGGGCGCCTGCTCGGGGGCGAGGACGTGCTGGCGCGGCTCACCGCCGTGCTCGGGGAACACGGTGCGCAGGATGGCGTGGCGGGCCACGACGTCGCGCACGGCCGCGCCGAGCGCCGCCGTGTCGAGGGGGCCGCGCCCGCGCAGCGTCCAGGGCACGTTGTAGACGGCTTCGGCGCCGGGCACCTGGGCGGCGGCCCACAGGCCGCGCTGGGCGGCCGACAGGGGCGGATCCTCGGTCGCGGCCTGGGCGCGCCCGCCGACCAGGGCGGGGCGCGCCCGTTCGGCCTCGGCCACGCGGAGCGCCAGCGCCTCGGGGGTGGGGGCGGCGAACAGGTCGGCGACCCCAAGGTCGACGCCGAGGCGGGCGCGGAGCGTGTTGACGGCGCGGGCGGCGGCCAGGGACGTGCCGCCGAGTGCGAAGAAGGCGTCGTCGGCGGCGACCTCCGCCACGCCGAGCAGGTCGGCGAACACCGCGCACACCAGTTCCTCGACGGGCCCGCGCGGCGGGCGGCCGGCGCCGCCGCCGGCCGGGGCCTCGGGCGCGGGCAGGGCCGCGCGGTCGAGCTTGCCGTTGGCGGTCAGCGGCAGGGCGTCCAGGACGGCGAACGCGGCGGGCACCATGTGGTCGGGCAGGTGCGCGGCGGCGCGGGCACGCAGCCGCGCGGGGTCGGGGGCGGCGCCGGCGGCGGGCACGACGTAGCCGACGATCCGGGTGCCGCCGGAGGCGTCGGGGAGGGCGGCGGCCACGGCGTCGGCGACCTCGGGGAGGGCCGTGAGGGCGTGTTCGATCTCGCCGGGTTCGACGCGCATGCCGCGCACCTTGACCTGGAAGTCGGAGCGGCCCACGAACACCAGGCGCCCGTCGCGGTCCCAGCGGACCACATCACCCGTGCGGTACATCCGCGCCCCCGGCGCGCCGAAGGGGTCGGCGACGAACCGTCCGGCGGTCAGGCCGGGGCGGTGGGCGTAGCCGCGCGCCAACTGCACCCCCGCCAGGTACAGCTCACCGTCGGCCCCCGGCGGGACCGGGCGCAGGTACTCGTCCAGCACGTAGACGCGGGTGTTCCACACCGGGCGCCCGATCGGCACGCCGGGCCCGGTGAACCCCTCGGTCCCGACGTCGAAGGACGTGACGTCCACCGCCGCCTCGGTCGGCCCGTACAGGTTGGCCAGCAGCGTGTTGGGCAGCACCTCCCCCACCTTCGCGGCGAGGTCGGCCGCAAGCGCCTCACCCGAGGCCACCACCGTGCGCAGCGAGGAGCACCGGGCCGCCTCGGGGGCCTCCACGAACACCCGCAGCATCGACGGCACGAAGTGGCACACCGTGACGCCGTGCCGGGTGATCGCCCCGGCGACGTACCCGGGGTCGCGGTGCCCCTCGGGCGCGGCCACGACCAGCCCCGCCCCGGCGGCGAAGGGCCAGAACAGCTCCCACACCGACACGTCGAAGGTCACCGGCGTCTTCAGCAGCACCCGGTCCTCCGGCGTGAGGCCGTAGGCGCCCTGCATCCACGCCAGCCGGTTCACGATCGCCCGGTGCGACACCACCACACCCTTGGGCCGCCCCGTCGAACCCGACGTGTACAGCACATAGGCCGCGTGCTCGGGCCGCAGCACCGCCCTGCGCTCGGCATCGGTCAGCGGAGCGGCGGCGCGCCCGGCCACGCGCTCGGCGGTGGCGGGGTCGTCCAGGGCCACCGCCGCCGCGGCGTAGGCCGCGGGCAGGGCCGCGCGCGTGGCGGTGTCGCACAGCACCACGGCGGGCCGGGCGTCGGCCAGCACGAACGCCACCCGCTCGGCCGGATGCGAGACGTCCACCGGCAGGTAGGCCGCACCCGCCCGCACCACCGCGTGCAGCGCCACCACCAGCTCCACCGACCTCGGCACGGCCACCGCGACCACGGACTCCGGACCCGCACCCCGCGCCACCAGCTCCCGCGCCAACCGGTTCACCCGCGCCTCGAACTCCACCCGGGTAAGGGCGCCGCCCGCCTCCTCGTCGGCGCCGAGCACGGCCGCCGCACCGGCGCGGCTCCGCAGGGCTCCCGCGTCGAGCAGTTCGGGCAGGGTCCGTCCGGCCACCGGCCGCGCGGTGGCGTTCCACTCCTCCACCACCCGGCGGTGCTCCGCGCCGTCCAGCAGCGGCAGCGCGCTGACCGGCCGGTCGGGCTCTGCGACGGCGGCGGCCAGCAGCAGCCGCAGCCGGTCGGCCAGCCCTTCGACGGTGGCGCGGTCGAACCGGGCCGCCGAGTACCGCACCGCGCCGTCCAGCCGGCCGGTGCCGGGCCGGTCGATGAACACGATCTCCAGATCGAACTTGGCGGTGTCGATTGCCTGGTCGTCCAGCCGGGTGCGCAGGCCCAGCAGCCGGTCCGTGCCCGCCGGGCGGGTCTGCTGGGCGACCATCACCTGGAACAGCGGGTTGCGCCCGGCCGCGCGCGGCGGGTTGACCGCCTCGACCACGTCGTCGAAGGGCAGGTCGGCGTGGGCGAACGCGGCGAGGTCGGCGGCGCGCACCCGGGCGAGCAGGTCGGCGAACCCGGGGTCGCCCGACAGGTCGGTGCGCAGCACGAGCGTGTTGAGGTACATCCCCACCGCGTCGTGCAGCGCCGCGTCGGTGCGGCTGGTCGCGGGCGTGCCCAGCGCGATGTCGGTGCCCGCGCCCATGCGGTGCAGCAGCACCGCCACCGCCGCGCGCAGCACCATGAACCGGGTGGTGCGGGTGTCCTCGGCCAGCCGCGACACCGCGCGGGCCAGGTCCTCGTCCACGGCGAAGCGCACCAGGCCGCCCTCGGCGGTGGCGCCGTCGGCGGGGCGGGGCCGGTCGGCGGGCAGCGCGGTCTCCTCGGGCAGCCCCGCCAGGGCCCGGCGCCAGAACGCGCGCAGCCGGTGGGCGCGGGAGCCCGGGTCGTCGGGGTCGGCGAGCAGGTCGCGCTGCCACAGGGCGTAGTCGGCGTAGCCGACCGGCGGCGGCGCCCACTCCGGTGCGCGCCCGGCGGCGCGCGCGGTGTAGGCGGCGTCCAGGTCGCGCAGGAACGGCTCCTGGGACCACTCGTCCACCGCGATGTGGTGGAACACCGCGAGGAGCAGGTGGTCCTCGGGCGCGGCCGTGAAGAGGGTGAACCGGGCGGGCAGGTCGCGGGCCAGGTCGAAGGGGGCGCGCGCCGCGCGGTCCACGCGCCCGGCGAGGTCGCCCCCGCCGGTGTCGCGGTGCAGGAGGCGGGCCGGCAGCTCCTCGGGCGCGGCCGCGCGCTGCTCGGGCTCGCCGTCCTCGCCGACGGGGAACCGGGTGCGCAGGGCCGCGTGACGCGCCAGGACGTCGCGCAGCGCGGCCTCCAGCGCGTCGGCGTCGAGCGGGCCGCCGATGCGCAGCGCCCAGGGCACGTTGTAGGCGGCGGTCGCGGCGGTGCCCGCCGTGCCGCCGAGCCGGTTGAGCAGCCACAGCCGCCGCTGCTCGGCCGACAGCGGCACGCGCGCGGGCAGCGGGCGGGGCCGAAGCTGCGGGCGCCGGTCGGCGGGCGCGGCGGCGCGGACGGCCAGCGCCTCGGGTGTGGGCGCCTCGAACAGGTCGCGCACGCCGATTCCGGTGCCCAGCAGGGCGCGCAGGCGGTTGACCGCGCGGGCGGCGGCCAGGGAGTGCCCGCCCAGCGCGAAGAAGTCGTCGTCGGCGGCCACCGCCGGCACGCCCAGGACCTCGGCGAACACGCCGCACACCGCTTCCTCGGCGGGCGTGCGGGGCGCACGGCCCGCGCGCTCGGCGGCGGGCTCGGGAGCGGGCAGGGCGGCACGGTCGATCTTGCGGTTCTCGGTGAGGGGGAACGCGTCGAGCACCACGACGGCCGAGGGCACCATGTAGTCGGGCAGGCGCGCGGCCAGGGCCGTGCGCAGCGCGTCGGGGTCGCAGGCGGCGCCGGGCGCGGGCACGACGTAGCCCACGACGCGCGCCGAGGCGGGGCCGTCGTCGGTGCGCACCACGACGGCGGCACGGGCGACGCCGGGGTGGTCGGCCAGCGCGGACTCGATCTCCCCGAGCTCGATGCGGAACCCGCGCACCTTCACCTGGAAGTCGGAGCGGCCGAGGAACTCCAGGTCGCCGGTGCGCGTGATGCGGACCAGGTCGCCGGTGGCGTACATGCGGGACCCGGGCGGGCCGAAGGGGTCGGCCACGAACCGGACGGCGGTCAGCCCCGGGCGGCCCAGGTAGCCGCGCGCCACGCCGCCGCCTGCGATGTAGAGGTCACCGGGCACCCCGGCGGGCACGGGCCGCAGGGCGGCGTCCAGGACGTGCAGCCGGGTGTTGGCGACGGGCCGGCCGATGGTCACGGGGGTGCCGGAGGAGACGGGTGCCGCCGTGGACCAGATGGTGGTCTCGGTGGGGCCGTAGAGGTTGACGACCCCGGCGGCGCGGGCCACCAGCTCACGGGCAAGAGCCGGCGGCAGCGCCTCGCCGCCCACCAGCACCCGCAGCCCGTGAAGCGCCTGCGGGGCCTCCTCCACCAGCGCCTGCCACAGCGTGGGCGTGGCCTGCATGACGGTCGCCCCCGAGGACCCGACCAGCCCCGCCAAAGCGGCCGGATCCCGCACCACGTCGCGGTCGGCCACCACCACCGTCGCCCCCGCCAGCAGCGGCAGGTACAGCTCCAGCGCCGAGATGTCGAACCCGACCGTCGTCACCGCCAGGAACCGCTCCCCCGGTTCCAGCGGAAAGCGCCGGCCCATGTCCGTCACAAAGTTCAGCAGCGCGCCCTGCGACACCACCACACCCTTGGGCCGCCCCGTCGAACCCGAGGTGTAGAGCACGTAGGCGGCACGCTCGGCCGCCAAGACGGGCCGCGCCGCCAGGCCGGCGCCCGGTGCGTGGGCGCCCCGGCCGCCGTCGGTGCCGGGGCGGTCCACCAGCAGGCGTTCCACCCCGTCCGGCAGCGACTCCGCCAGGACCGAGTCCGTCACGAGGAGCACCGCGCCCGAATCGGCCAGCATGAACGCGATCCGCTCCGCCGGGAAACCCGGATCCACCGGCAGGTACACCCCGCCGGCGCGCCCCACCGCCAGCAGCGCCGCCACCAACTCCACCGACCTCGGCAGCGCCACCGCCACCACCGTCTCAGGCCCCACACCGCAGGCCCGCAACCGCGCCGCCAAGCCCTCGACCCGGGCCAGCAGCTCCCCGTAGGTGACCGACACACCCCCGGCCACCACCGCCACCGCACCCGGGCACCGCCGAGCCACCGCCGCGAACCGCTTGGGCAGCAGGGGCCCCGCCACGGGCGCGGCGGTGGTGTTGACCGCAGCCCAGCGCTCGCGCTCGGCCGGGGTGCGCACGTCGATCTCGCCGACCGGCCGCCCGGGGTCGGTCGTCATCGCCGCCAGCACCAGGCGCAGCCGCTCCACCAGCTCGCGGGCGGTGTCGGGGTCGAACAGCGCGGTCGCGTAGCGCAGGGTCCCCGCCAGCCCCTCGGTGCCGGGCCGTTCGGCGAAGGCGAACTCCAGGTCCAGCTTGGCCACCCGCATGTCCACCGGGTGCACGGCCGCGTCGGTGCCCAGCAGGGCGGGCCGGTCGGGGTCGCGCTGGTAGGTGAGCATGACCTGGAACAGCGGGTGGCGCGCGGGCGAGCGCTCCGGGTCGAGCGCGCGGACCACGTGGTCGAACGGCGCGTCGGCGTGGGCGAACGCCGCCACGTCGGCGTCGCGCACCCGCGCCAGCAGCGCGGCGGTGCTGGGGTCGCCCGACAGGTCGGTGCGCAGCGCCAGCATGTTGAGGAACATGCCGATGGTGTCGTGCACCGCCGCGTCGTCGCGGTTGGCCACCGGGGTGCCCACGGTGATGTCGTCCCCGGCGCCCATGCGGTGCAGCAGGACGGCGACGGCGGCCTGGAGCGCCATGAACGGGGTGGCGCCGTGCTCGGCGGCCAGCGCGCGCAGCGCCTCCACCGTTCCGGCGTCCAGGTGGAAGTCGACGGCGGCGCCCGCGCTGTCGGCGGCGGCCGGGCGCGGCCGGTCCGCGGGCAGGGCGAGTTCGGCGGGCGCGCCCGCCAGGGCGCGCCGCCAGAAGGCGAGCCCGCGGCCCAGGGGCGAGACGGGGTCGTCGGGGTCTCCCAGCCAGGCGCGCTGCCACACCGCGAAGTCCGCGTGGTCCACGGCCAGGGGCGCCCAGTCTGGGGCGGCGCCGGCGCGGCGGGCGGCGTAGGCGGTGTCGAGGTCGCGGGTGAACGGGCCCTCCGACCACTCGTCGGTGGCGATGTGCGGGAAGGCGAAGGCCAGCACGGCGTCGTCGGGGGCCAGGCGCAGCAGCGCGGCACGCACGGCCGGGTCGGCGCCCAGGTCGAAGGGCTCGTGGAGCACCTCGGCGAGGCGGGCGTCGAGGTCGGCGGCGGCGACGTCGCGCACCCGCAGCAGCCGGCCCACCTCCCCCGGCGCCAGGACGCGCGACCGCACGGCGCCTTCGGCGGCGCCCTCGGCGGTGTCCTCCGCGTAGACGGTGCGCAGGACGGCGTGCCGGGCCACGACGTCGTGCAGGGCCGCCTCCAGCGCGTCGGCGTCGACGGCGCCGCGCAGCCGGAACGCCAGCGGCACGTTGTAGGCGGCGCTGGGGCCGTGCAGCCGGTCCACGAACCACAGGCGCTCCTGGCCGTAGGACAGCGGGGCGGGTCCGGCGGCGGGGCCGCGCGGGGTGAGCGGGGGCCGGGCGGCGGGGCGCCCGGCGAGCAGGGCGGCCAGGGCGGCGGGGGTGGGCGCGTCGAAGACGTCGCGCACGCGCGCCTCGATGCCGAGTTCGGCGCGCACCCGGTTGGCGGTGCGGGTGGCCAGCAGCGAGTGGCCGCCCAGGGCGAAGAAGTCGTCGTCGCCGCCGATGGACGCCAGTCCCAGCACGTCGGCCATGACGGCGCGCAGCCGCGCCTCCAGCGGGCTCGCGGGCGCCTGGTCGGGCGCGGTCCGCCGGCGGGGTGCGGGCAGTGCGGCGCGGTCGACCTTGCCGTTGGCGGTCTGCGGGAACGCGTCGAGCACCACGACGGCCGAGGGCACCATGTAGTCGGGCAGGCGCGCGGCAAGGGCGGTGCGCAGCGCGTCGGGGTCGCAGGCGGCGCCGGGCGCGGGGCGCACGTAGCCGACGACGCGGACCCGGCCGGGGTCGTCCTCGCGGGCCACGGCCACGGCCTGGGCCACCCCGTCCTGGTCCGCCAGCGCGGACTCGATCTCGCCGAGTTCGATGCGGAACCCGCGCACCTTCACCTGGAAGTCGGAGCGGCCGACGAAGTGGAGTCGGCCCTGGCGCAGCCGGACGAGGTCGCCGGTGCGGTACATGCGCGTGCCGGGCGGGCCGAAGGGGTCGGCGACGAACCGGCCGGCGGTCAGCCCCGGGCGGCCCAGGTAGCCGCGCGCCACGCCGTCACCGGCGATGTAGAGCTCGCCGACGGCTCCCGGGGGCGCCGGGCGCAGCGCGGTGTCGAGCACGTAGACCCGGGTGTTGGCGATCGGGCCGCCGATGGGGGCGGCGGGCGCGGCGGCGGGCCCGCCGCCGTTCGGCACGGTGTCGGTGGTGGACCAGATGGTGGTCTCGGTCGGGCCGTAGAGGTTGACGACCCCGGCGGCGCGGGCCGCCAGTTCGCGGGCGAGAGCGCCGGGCAGCGCCTCGCCGCCCACCAGCACCCGCAGCCCCGACAGCGCGTGGGGTGCCTCCTCCGCCAGCGCCTGCCACAGGCTCGGGGTGGCCTGCATGACGGTCGCGCCCGAGGACGCGACCAGCCCGCCCAGCGCGACCGGGTCGCGCACGGTGTCGCGGTCGGCCACCACCACCGTCGCCCCCGCCAGCAGCGGCAGGTACAGCTCCAGCGCCGAGATGTCGAACCCGACCGTCGTCACCGCCAGGAACCGCTCCCCGGGGTCCAGCGGGAACCGTCCGGCCATGTCGTCCAGGAAGTTCAGCAGCGCGCCGTGAGAGACCACCACGCCTTTGGGCCGCCCCGTCGAACCCGAGGTGTAGAGCACGTAGGCGGCGCTCTCCGCCGAGAAGGCGGGGGACCCCCAGCCGTGCTCCCGCCCGACGGAAGCCGCAGCCCAGGCGGCAGCGGGATCGTTCGCAGGACCGCCCTCGGCCCCGCGCGCGGCAGAGCCCACGCCCGGCCCGCCGCCGGCGCCCGCACCGGCTTCCCGACCGGCGCCCGGCGCACCGGGCCGCCGCCCATCAGCGTGCGCCCCGCCGCCAAGCCCGGCCGTCCGGCCGTCCGGCTCCCGCACCCCGCCGGGCTCGGCGGAGACGCCCCGACGGCCGCCGCCCGCCGTGTCCGGCACGGCCGCCCCGTCACCCTCCGGTCCAGAGCCCGCGGCGGCCGGGGCGTCGCCCTCCGCTTCGCCGCCGACGGCACCCGCGACGAAACCCGCGCCGGTGCCGTCCACGCCCGCGCCCGGCGGGCCGGGGCGCCGTCCGTCGGCCGCTTCGGCGCCCTCGCCACCCGCCATCGCCAAGGCTCCAGCGTCCGGAGCCGGTGCGGGCCCGGTGCCGAAGGTGCCGACGAGCAGGCGGTCCACCACGTCCGGCAGCGACTCCGCCAGGACCGGGTCCGTCACGAGGAGCACCGCGCCCGAATCGGCCAGCATGAACGCGATCCGCTCCGCCGGGAAACCCGGATCCACCGGCAGGTACACCCCGCCGGCGCGCCCCACCGCCAGCAGCGCCGCCACCAACTCCACCGACCTCGGCAGCGCCACCGCCACCACCGGCTCCGCGCCCGCGCGGGCACCCCGCGCGCTCAACCGCGCCCGCAGCCGCGCCGCCAACTCCTCCACACGCTCCAGCAGGTCCGCGTAGGTGACCGACACGCCACCGGCCACCACCGCCACCGCACCCGGGCACCGCCGAGCCACCTCCGCGAAGCGGTCGGCCACTCCCCCGCCGCGGCCCCCGTCGGCGGCTCCGCCCGCCGCCGGGCCGGCCGGCGTCTCCAGGGCGGCTACCGGGTCGGCGGTGTCCAGGGCGCCCAGCCGTGTCGCCGCCACCGCCGCCGCGCCCCCGGCGGTCAGCGACTCCAGCAGGCGGCCGAACCCCTCCAGCAGCTCGGCGGCCTCGGCCCGGCTGTAGCGGGCGGCGTTGGCGTTCAGCACGAAGCGCAGCCCGCCGGTCTCCGCGTCGCGGTAGACCGACAGCGACACGTCGTCGACCGGCCCCTCCGACAGCGTGTGCGCGGTGCCGGGCGTGCCCGCGAAGTCGAGGTCGTAGTCGAACGCCTTGATGTTGACCATCGGCCCGTACAGCCCGGTGGCCCGCCCCACGAGGCCCAGGTCGCGCCGGATGTCCTCGGCGCGGTAGCGCTGGTGGGCGCGCAGCTCGCGCAGCCGCCCCGACGTGCGCGCCAGCGCCTCGCCGAAGGTGTCGGCCGGGCCCAGGCCCAGCCGCAGCGGCAGCACGTTGACGACCATCGCGGGCGTGCGCAGGGCCGCCGACCCCAGCCGGCCCATGGCGGGCATGCCCAGCACCACGTCGCGCGCGCCGGTGCGCCGGTGCACGAAGCAGGCGAACGCCGCCACGACGGCCTCCGCCCAGCTCGCGCCGGCCCGCTCGGCGGTCTCGGCCAGGCGCCGGGCCGTCTCGGCCCCCGGGCGCGCCGCCGCGCTGCACACCCCCGGCGAGGGCACCGGCGGCGCCTCGCCGAGCAGGGCGGGCTCGGGCCGGTCGGCCAGCAGCCCGCGCCAGTACGCGGCGTCGGCGGCGCGGCGCTCGGAGGCGGCGTAGGCGGCCTCCTCGGCCACCACCTCCCGCAGCTCACCGAACCGCCGCCCGGGCTCCTCCCCGGCGGTCAGCCGGGTGTAGACCTCGGCCACCCGCCGGGTCAGCGTGGTGATGGCGTAGGCGTCGGCGACGATGTGGTGGAACCGCTGGAACCACAGGTGGTGCTCGGCGCCCACGCGCAGCAGCGCGAAGGCGTACAGCGGCCCCCGGAGGAGGTCGGCGGGCGCGGCCATCTCCCGCCGCATCCAGGCCAGCGCCGCCGCGCGCGGGTCCTCGGCCCCGCGCAGGTCGGCCTCGGCCAGCACCGGCCCCGCCCACGGGACGTGGGGGTGGACGCGCTGCCGGGGCTCTGTGCCGCCCGGCGCCGGGGCCTCCTCCACGAGGGTGCGCAGGGCGTCGGTCTCGGCGACGGTGCGCTCCACCGCCGCCCGCAGCAGCGCGGGGTCCAGCGGCCCGGCCAGCTCCACGTACTGGCCCACGTTGTAGCGGCCGTCCCCGGCCGCGCCGACCGCGCCCGGCCCGTCCGGCGCGCCCGGCCGCTCCGGGACGCCGGAGGCGCCGACCTGGTGGGCGTACCAGATGCCGTGCTGGGCGCCGGTGAGGGCCAGGGTCGCGTCGTCGTGGCGGGGCTCGGTCATGGCGTGCGCTGCTCCGTAAAAGCATGGGTGCGGACAGGGGCGGGTGCCCGGTTCCCCGCATCAGGTGGCGCCGGGCACCGGGGCGGCTCAGGCGGTGCCGGCCGCCGGTGCGGTGTCGGGCTCGATCCAGCGGCGGCCGTCGGGCGAGGGGACCAGGCCGCCCTCGATCAGCGGCGGCTCGGTGATGGCGCCGCCGACCCCGCGCCGCTGGATCTGGTTCATCTCGGTCATGACGTCGGCCACCACCGGGGCCCGGAACAGCTCGGTCATGCGCTCGCCGCTGGGCGTGCGCGCGGCTCCGGTGCGCTCCACCGCCCCGGCCAGGTCGGCCGAGGAGGCGCTGAACCGCTCGGCCAGGGTGTCGGGCCGCACCAGGGCGGCCTCGGCGGAGTAGGCGCCGGCCACCAGGGTGGTGAACGCCTCCATGTCGCCGGCGCGCATGTTGGTGACCTTGCGGGCCTTCCAGAAGTAGGAGTCCTCGTGCTGCTGCATGTCGTAGAAGGCGGCCAGGAACTCGTAGAAGACCGCGTACTCGCGCCGGTAGCGGGCCTCGAACTCGCCGAAGGCGCGCTCCTCGGGCAGCTCGCCGGCCAGGACGCTGTTGACCGAGCGGGCCGCCAGCAGGCCGCCGTAGGTGGCCAGGTGCACGCCGGTGGAGAACACCGGGTCGATGAAGCACGCGGCGTCGCCGGCCAGCGCGATCCCCGGCGCCCAGAACCGGGTGTCGGCGTAGGAGTAGTCCTTGCGCACCCGGATCTCGCCGTAGGTGCCCTCGGTGACGCGCACGGCGCCGCCGAGCATGTCGCGCACGATCGCGCAGCGCTGGATCGACTCCATCAGCGTGCGCTCGCGGTCGGCGGAGATGCGCGCGGCCTGGCCGCGGTTGAGCACCGCGCCGACGCTGGTGAGGGTGTCGCTGAGCGGGATGTACCACAGCCAGCCCTCGTCGAAGGCCGCACACAGGATGTTGCCGGAGTCGGGCGCGGGCAGCCGGCCGCCGCCCTCGAAGTAGCCGAAGACCGCGAGGTTCTGGAAGAACTCCGAGTACTGGCGGCGCCCCCCGGCGGCCGCGTGCAGCCGGCTGCCGTTGCCCGAGGCGTCGACCACCCACCGCGCGGCCAGTTCCCGCTCCCGCCCGCCGGGGTCGGTGTAGCGGATGCCGCTGACCCGCTCCCCGTCGGTCACGGCGGCCAGCGCCGGCGACTCCTCCCGGACGTCCACCCCGTGGCGGGCGGCGTTCTTCAGCAGGAGGTGGTCGAAGGTCATGCGGTCGACCTGGTAGGCGTAGGACGTCGGGCCCGACAGCTCCGGCGACAGCGCGAACAGGAAGTTCCACGGCTCGGGGCTGGTGCCCCACCGGAAGCTGCCGCCGCGCTTGACGGTGAACCCGGCGGCGCGCACCTCGTCCTCCACCCCCAGCAGGCGGCAGACGCCGTGCACGGTGGCGGGCAGCAGGGACTCCCCGATCTGGTAGCGGGGGAAGCTCTGCTTGTCGACCAGGACCACCCGGTGGCCCTGGTCGGCGATCAGGGTGGAGCCGGCGGGGCCGCCGCCGACGACGATGACATCGAACTGCTCGGGAACGCTCATGCTGGTGCTCTCCTGGCTGGGGGGCGGACGGCGGTCGCGGAGCGGAGGGGGCCGGGGCGGGGCGGCGTCAGTCGTTGAGCAGCAGCCGGGACCACGCGCGCACGCTGGGCTCCTCGGCCAGGGTCATGAAGTCGGTCTCCACGCCGGCCTTGCGCCAGGTCTCGACCAGGCTCATCAGCCGGATGGAGTCCATGCCGAGGTCGAGGAGGTTGTCGTCCTCGCCCACGGAGCCGGCGGGTTCGCCCAGGACCCGCTCGACGTCGGCGCGCAGCCGCTCGGCGGTCAGGTCGGGGGTGGCGGATGTCTCGGACACGGTCGGATCGCTCCTCAGCGGGAAACGGGTGGCGGTCTGCGGACAGGAGGGCGGGCGCGGCGCCCGGCTCAGCGGGCGGCGGCCTCGGCGGGCGCCCCGGTGGGCGCGGCTGACTCGGCGGTCCCTGCGGGCTCGGCGGTGCGGGCGCTTATGGCGTCGAGGATCTCCCCGACGCGCACGGCGACGTTGCTCAGCAGCGACGACGAGATCCCGTGGGTGTGCTCGGTGCCGCCCTGCAGGTAGATGCCGCAGGTGATCTCGTCGGTGGTGGCCAGGCGGTAGTCGCGCTGCACCGCGCAGCGGCCGCCGGCGTCGCAGACGACGTGCTCGGCCAGGTCGCCCAGCAGGTCGCGGGGATCGCCGGGGCGGTAGCCGGTGGCGTAGACCAGGTAGTCGGCGGCCACCGGGGTCTGCTTGCCGCTGGCCAGGTCCTCCACGGTCACGGTCACCCCGTCGGGCCCCTCGCTGACCCCGGCCACGCGCGAGGTGTTGTGGAAGCGCAGCCGCTCGGTGCCCTTCACCTTGTCCTGGTAGGCGGCCTGGTACAGGGTGTCGATGAGGTCGGGGTCGACCACCGAGTAGTTGGTGTTGCGGTGGTAGTCCATGATCCCGGCCTTGGTCTCGGCCGAGGCGCCGTAGAACGCGTCCACGGCGTCGGGGTCGAAGATCCGGTTGGCGAACGGGCTGTCGTCGGAAGGGCTGTAGCCGAACCGCGAGAACACCGCGTGCACCTGCGCCCCGGGAAAGCGGCGGTAGAGGTGCTCCACCACCTCGGCCGCGCTCTGGCCGGCGCCCACCACGACGAACCCGCGCGGGCGGGCGCCGGGGCCGATCCGCTCCAGGCTCTGCAGCAGGTACTCGTTGTGCCACACGCGCTCGCTCAGCCGCGCGCCCTCGGGCAGGCGCGGGGTCAGCCCGGGGGCGAAGACGATGTTGCGGCCCCGGCTGCGGTGCCGGCTGCCGTCGGGGGCCCGGGCGATCACGTCGAGCTGGGAGATCCGGCCCGCGGAGTCGCGCACCGGCTCCACGCCCACCACCTCGGAGCTGTAGCGCACCTGGTCGGCGACCCGTCCGGCGCACCAGGCCAGGTAGGCGTGGAACTCCGCGCGCAGCGGGAACAGCGTCTTGTGGTTGATGAAGTCGTGCAGCCGGCCCACGCTGTGCAGGTAGGAGAGGAACCCGAAGTCGCTGGCGGGGTTGCGCGTGGTCACCAGGTCCTTGAGGAACGAGACCTGCATCGTGGCGTCGTCCAGCAGCATCCCGCGGTGCCACCCGAACTCCGGCTGGCGCTCGTGGAACACGCCGGTGAGCGCGGGGACGGCGGGGTCGGCGGCGGCGCGGCGGCGCTGTTCGAGTAGGCCGATGGCCAGCGCGACGTTGGACGGCCCGAAACCGATCCCCACCAGGTCGTGGACGGGCGGAGGCTGCGGCGTGGAGGTCACGGAATTCCTTTCACCGGGGGTTGAGCGGTCGGCGCGTGGGCTAGGCGCGGGTGGGCAGCGGGCGGGCGGCGGGGTCGAGCGCGGCGACGGCGTCGGCCGCGCTCAGCGCCGCGCCGCAGCGCCGGGCGACGTAGCGCAGCGCGAGGCGGTGGTCGTCGGCGCTGAAGTCGGCGGTGGCGTCGGCCACCAGGAAGGGCCGCACGTCGCGCATGAAGGCGTCGGCGGCGGTGAGCAGGCAGCCGATGTGGGCGTAGACGCCGGTGATGAGGATCTGGTCGCGGCCCTGGGCGCGCAGCCGCTCGGCGAGGTCGGTGCCGGCGAACGCGCTGTAGCGCCACTTGGTGATGACCGTGTCGCCGGGCTCGGGCGCGATCGCGGCGGCGATGTCGGTGTGCTCGGCGACCGCCTCCATGCCCGGCCCCCAGAAGTCGCGTTCGAGTCCGCGCCGCTCCGGCGGCATACCCCCTGGCTTTACGGTGTAGATCACTGGAATGCCCGCGGCGCGGCACGTCGCGCGCAGCGCCGTGATGTTGGCCAGCGCGGTGCGCAGCGGCTCGGCGCCGGCCCGGTAGGGGCGCAGGAAGTAGCGCTGCATGTCGTGGACCAGCAGCGCGGCCCGGTCGGGCTCGGGACGCCAGTCCGCGCGGTTGGGCGGCAGGTCGTCCGGGGCGGGCGGTTCGTAGGGCTCGATGTGCGGCAGCGCCATCTGCGGTCCGTTCGACGGTTTCGGCTGGTGGACTCGGGCGGCGCCGGCGCCGCCCGCTGGGTGCGGGGGGTCAGCCGCCCGCGCCGTCCGGCGCGGGCGCCGGGCGGGCGTGGGCGGCGCGGACCGCCGCGCGCAGGTCGCGCCGGCTGGTCTTGCCCACGCCGGTGGCGGGGAAGGCGGCGACGAACTCCACGCGGTCGGGGATCTTGTAGGCGGCCAGCCCGCGCTCGCGCAGGAACGCCAGCAGTTCGCCGCGCCCGGGCGCCGCGCCGCGCGGCACGATGTAGGCGCAGGCGCGCTCCCCCAGGTAGGGGTCTGGCACGGCGACCACGGCGGCGTCGTGCACGCCCGGGTGGGCCAGCAGGTGGTTCTCCACCTCCTCGGGCGCGACCTTCTCGCCGCCCCGGTTGATCTGGTCCTTGGCGCGGCCCTCCACCACCAGGTGGCCGGTGGGCGTGCGCCGCACCAGGTCGCCGGTGCGGTAGAAGCCGTCGGGGGTGAAGGCGCGGGCGTTGTGCTCGGGGGCGTTGTAGTAGCCGCGGATGGTGTAGGGGCCGCGGGTGAGCAGCTCGCCGGGCCGGCCCTCGGGCACCTCGGCGCCGTCGGGGCCCACGACGCGGATCTCGTCGTCAGGGGAGATGGGCCGGCCCTGGGTGGTGAACACGGTCTCGGCGGGGTCGTCGGCGCGGGTGTAGTTGACCAGCCCCTCGGCCATGCCGAACACCTGCTGCAGCCGGCAGCCCAGCACGGCGGGCACCCGGCGCGCGGCCTCGGCGCCGAACTTGGCCCCGCCCACCTGGAGCACCTCCAGGCAGGACAGGTCGCGGTCGGCGTGGGCGCCCCCGGCCACCGCGTCCAGCCACAGCAGGGCCACCGGCGGCACCACGGCCGCGTTGGTCACCCGGTGGGCCTCGATGAGCGCCAGGCAGGTGGCGGGGCTGGGGTCGGGGGCCAGCACCACGGTGCCGCCCGCGTGGAAGACTCCGAGGAAGCCGGGCGAACTCATCGGGAAGTTGTGCACGACCGGCAGCGCGGACAGGTAGACGGTGTCCGGGGTGAGGCCGCAGATCTCGGCGCTGGCCCGCACCGAGTACAGGTAGTCGTCGTGGGTGCGCGGGATGAGCTTGGGCAGGCCGGTGGTGCCGCCGGAGAGCTGGAGGAACGCCACGTCGGCGGGATCGGCCGCGGGCGCGGGCGGCTCCTGGCCCTCCCCCAGCCGGCGCACCTCCGCCAGGGGCGTGAACCCCGCGCGGCCCCCGGCGTCGCCGACCACCACCACCCGCGCGGGGCCGCCGGTCTCGGCGCGCACCCGCTCGGCCAGGTCGCGGTGGTCGAACCCGGCGTGCACGTCGGCGACCACCAGGGCGGCGGCCTCGGTGGCCGCGCACAGGTGGGCGACCTCGGCCCGGCGGTGGGCGGGCAGGGCGTAGACCGGCAGCGCGCCCAGCCGGAACAGCCCGAACACCACCTCGAATACCTCGGGGACGTTGGGCAGCTGCACCACGACGCGGTCGCCCGGGGCCACGCCCAGGCGGGCCAGGCCGGCGGCGGCGCGGTCGGCGCGGGCGTCGAGGTCGGCGTAGGTCCAGCGCTCGGCCCCGCCGACCACGGCGGTGCGCCCGGCGAACCGGCGTGCCCGGTCGCGCAGGAACGCGTCCATGGTCTCCCCGGTCCAGTACCCCGCGGCGCGGTAGCGGGCGGCGAACTCGGGCGGCCAGGGGGTGCATCCGGCGAGCATGGCGGTGTGTCACTCCTTGAGGGCGGGTGCGAGCGGGCGGTGCGGGCGGGGAGGCCGGCGAGGGGCGGAGCGGGCGGGCGCGGCGGCGCGGGCGGAGCTCACCCGGTTCCGGGCGGCGGCTGGTTCACCCCCAGGGCCAGCAGCAGGGTGCGCAGCTTCGCCGAGGTCTCGGCGAGTTCGGCGTCGGGGTCGGAGCCCGGCACGATCCCGCCGCCGGCGAACAGGTCGAGGCTGTCGCCGGACACCTCGGCGCAGCGGATGGAGACGACCCACTCGCCGTCGCCGGCGGCGTCGGTGTAGCCGACCGCGCCGGTGTAGAAGCCCCGGTCGAACGGCTCGATGGCGGCGATGGCGGCGCGCGCGGCGGCGGTGGGCGTGCCGCACACGGCCGGGGTGGGGTGCAGGGCGGCGGCCAGTACCGCCGAGGGGGTGTCGGTGTCGCGCAGCTCGCCGGTGATGCGGGTGGACAGGTGCCACAGCGTGGCGGTCCCGGCGAGTTCGGGCTCGGGCACCCGCAGCGTGCGGCAGTAGGGGCGCAGCGCCTCGGCGACCGCCTCGACCACCACGGCGTGCTCGTGGCGGTCCTTGGCCGAGCCGAGCAGCTCCACCGCGCGGCGCTGGTCCTTGCTGGGGTCGGCGCTGCGCGGCGCCGACCCGGCCAGCGGGTTGGACACCACCGCGCCGCCGCGCTTGGCCACCAGCAGTTCGGGGCTGGCGCCCACCAGGGTGCGCGGCCCCTCGCCGGCGGTGGGCAGGTCCATGGCGAAGGTGAACCCGGCGGGGTCGCGCCAGGCCAGGTTGCGCAGCAGCCGGGCGACGTCCACGGGGCCGGGGCCGGTCAGGCGCAGCGATCGGGCCAGGACGACCTTGGCGAGTTCGCCCTCTCCGGCGTCGGCCATCAGCTTCAGCGCCCGCTCCACCCCGGCGACGTGGGCGGCGGGTTCGGGGACGGCCCGCATGGTCCACGGGCCGGGCAGGGGGCCGCGCCCCCGGTCGCCGGGGGGCGCCTCGGACAGCGGCGGCGCCCACACCACCTCCTCGGGCACGACGATGCGGGCCGGCGCGCCGGGGGCGAAGGGGATGGCGCCCAGCGCGAGGGGGCCGCGCGGCACGCCGCCGGGGGCCCTGGAGGCGGCGGGGGCAGCGGGGCCATCGGGGACTTCGGGGGCCTCGGTGGTGGTCGCGCGCAGCAGGTCGCCGACGTCGGCCAGCCGGTCGGTGCGGGCGGCGGCACCGCGCCCCAGGAGGACGCCGCGCCCGGAGGCGAGGAAGGCGGAGCCGGGGCGGTAGGCGGCGAGCAGGTCGTCGAGGGCGGCGGTGCGGGCGCGCTGGTGGGACACCGGTCCATCTCATTTCTGCCGTGCGGGACCGATCGGCGCCGGCGAAGCGCACTGATCAGGTCGGGGAAGTGCGGTTTTCCGCCGCGGCGGCACGCGGGGGCGCGCCGGGCGGGGGGCAGGCGGGGAGCGGGGAGGGTGGGCAGGGCCGCCGCGCGGGCTCAGGCGCGCAGCGTGGCGCCGCCGTCGACGTAGAGGTCGTGCATGGTGATGTGCCGGGCCGAGGCGGAGGCCAGGAAGCAGACGGCGTCGGCGATGTCGGCGGGGTCGGCGATCCGGCCGAGGGGGATGCCGGTGCGGAAGCTGCCGGGATCGCCCGCGATGACCCGGGCGGCGCCGTCGGGGCCCGACCACATGCCGCGCTGCATGGGGGTGTCGGTGGAGCCGGGCGAGACCACGTTGCACCGCACGCCGTAGCGGGCCAGCTCCAGGCCCAGCGACTTGGTGAACATTGCGGCGGCGGCCTTGGAGGCGCCGTAGGCGGCGAGGTCGGCGCGCGGCACGCCGGCCGCGTTGGACCCCACCGTGACGATCGACCCGCTCCCCCGCCCGGCCATGCGGCGGGCGGCGGCGCGCGAGACGTGGAAGACGCCGGTGGCGTTGACGGCGAACAGCTCGGCCCAGTCGGCGTCGCCGGTGGCGGTGACGGGGCCGGTGCGCAGCACGCCGGCCACGTTGACGGCGTGCGCGATGGGTCCGAGGTCGCGTTCGACGGAGTCGACGAGGGCGTCGACGGCGGCGGAGTCGCGCACGTCGGCGACGTAGGCCGCCGCCTTGTGCCCCGCCGCCCGCAGGGCGTCGGCCGTGTCGGCCGCCCCCTCGGGGTCGCGGTCGACGGCGGCGACGGTCGCGCCCGCGTCGGCCAACCGGACGGCCACGGCGCGGCCGATGCCCTGGGCGGCGCCCGTGACCAGGGCCACCGTTCCCTCGATCCCGTTGTGGGACACGACACTCCTCTCGGCACAACAAAGGATAAGCACACCTCAGTAAGGCAATGCTTACCTAAGCAACTGTCCGCAAGTCTTGATCGGCGGAGCGCATTGTGTCAACCCTGGAAATTCCGACACCGAGTGCGTTATGCAACACAACGGTCACCGACCGAAGAACACCGCAAGGCTCACCAGGGCGGCGGCCGGGGCTTTTGCCGGGAGAGTGGACGCCGGGGATAGATCACACTGCCCTGGAGGTTAGTCATCACGGGGAGTAACCACGCGGGCCCCCGCCGCCCTCGGCGCCCCGTCTGGCGCCCAGCCACCCGCAGGAGGACCCAAACCGCTCCGCCCCCTGCCCCCGCTGCCTTCGGCGCCTCGCCGCCGCCTCGACCATCCGGCCGCAGCGCCGACGTCCTCATCCAGAACCGCGTTCTTCAGGCCAGAACCGCCGCCCGGTGGGCGCAGCACGGGCGCCCACTCCCAGTTCCTTCCACCAACCTCTGTCCCCTGCCACCGACTCGCCCTCGGCCGTCCACCCGCCCCCTCACCCGCCGCGGAGCGTGACCGCCCGCCGCCGCACGCCGCCGCCCCGCCCCTCAGCGGTTCTCCAGCTTGGGGAACACCACCCGGTTGAGGATCAGGGTCGCGGCGGCTCCCACCGGCACCGCGATGAGGGCGCCCACCACCCCCAGCAGCGCCCCGCCCAGCAGCGCCGAGGTGATCGTCACAGTCGGCGCCACGTGCACCGAGCGCTGCATGACGCGCGTGCGATGACATAGCTCTCGATCTGCTGGTAGACGAGGAAGAAGGCCAGCGTCACCACGCCCAGGCGCAGGTCGCCCACGCCCACCACCACCGTGGCGGCCAGCGCGCCGATGGTCGTGCCGACCAGCGGGATCAGCGCCGTCACCGCGACGATGAGCGACAGCGTCAGCGCGTAGCCCGACCCGATCACGCTCAGGAACGCCAGCGCCACCGCGCCGCCGATCAGCGCGATGAACAACTGGCCAGCGATGAACGCGCCGACGCGCTCCAGGATCTCGTCGGCCAACTCCCTGACCGCCGCCCGCCGCGAACGCGGCACCAGCCGGTAGCCCACCTCCGTGATACCCGGCAGCGAGGCCATGAAGAACAGCGTGAGCACCAGCACGGTGAACCCGGTCACCACCGTGTTCAGTACCGCCTGGCCCACCCCGAACACGCCGCCGAACACCCGACGCCCGAAGTCGGCGCTGGTCACGAACCCCTCCGCGCGCTCCAGCAGCCGGTACCGGCGGTCGAGGTCGGCGAGCACCGGGTTGCGCTGGGCCTCCGCGAAGTACTCGGGCAGGTCGGCGATGAACTCCGCCACCTGCTGGGTGAGCGGCGGCACGATCGCCCAGAGGAACACGGCGGCGAACCCCACCAGCGCCGCGCACACCAGCACGATCGCGCCCCAGCGGGGCACACCCAGCCGCCGCAGCCACTCGATCACCGGGTTGAGGCCCACGGCCAGGAACAGCGCGACCAGGAAGCTGACGAAGACGGCCTGTGCCCGGACCAGGGTCTCCACCAGCAGCCAGGCGGTCAGCACGCCCAGCGCGCCGGTGAACCCCACGAGGAAGAAGTTGACGCCCTCCAGCGGGCCGGGCCGGGCGCCTCCGGCGGCGCGCTCGGCCGCGCTCATCACCGCCCCCGGCAGCGCGGGCGGGCGCCGCCCGCCCGCTCCCGGCGCGGAGGGCAGAGCCCCTGAGCCGGTGCCCGCACCCGGGTCCGCACCCGGTCCCGCACCGGCCTCCGCACGGGCTTCCGGGTCGGCGGCCGCCTCCACGGTCCCCCGCGCGGCCGGGCGCTCGGGGCCTGCGGGACGCTCGGCGGCGTCGTCGGCGTCGCGCTCGGCCAACCCGGTCTCCCCACCACGGTGCGGATGTGCGCCCTCAACGTAGCGAAGGCGGATGCCCTGCGGCGAGGCGGCGCGCAGGGGGCCGGGCCATCAGCCGTCGGCCACGCGCCGGGGCGGCCGGCGGCGCCGCCCGCACCACCCCCTACCAGCGTGAACACCGCAGGCCCCGCCCGCGGGACCCGCCCGGCGCGCGCCAATTCTCCGGCGCTCGGCGGCCCTCCCATCACGCGGGCGGCGTGCGGATGTCCATAGCCTGCTTCAGGCCGCTGTAGTGGAAGATCCGCTCGATCTTGCCGGGCGGGACGTAGACGGTGAGCGCGCCGCCCGCGCGCGCCAGGCGCCGGTGGAGCCGCGCCAGCGCGCCAAGTCCCACGGAGTCGATGAAGGACAGTTCGCTGAGGTCGACCACCATGACCGGCCCGTACACGATCTCGGCGGTTCCGGCGGTCTGCTCGAACCGGTCCACTCCGGCGAGGTCGAACTCCCCTTTCAAACGCATGACGGTGGTCCCGTCCCGATCCTGGATTCCCACGTCAAGGTGGCACATTGAGGGTCCGTCCCGACTCCGCCGGTGCCCGCGGGCGCGGTGGGCCCGCGGCGCTGCCTGTGCTGCCTGTCTCGATCCCGCCTCCATTCTCCAACTCCCGGGCCCTCGGCGGAACCGAACCCGGCGGCGCGGGGCCAGGCGTCCGGAGGCGGCCACCCCGCCCCGCCGACCGGAGCACGGCCGCGCGCCCGCGCGGCCCCGGCGGCGGCAGGACTGCGGTGGGACACGAGGGCCCTCCGGGTCGGTGCGGATGCCGCGATCCGCGCCGACCCGGAGGGCCGCCACCTGTTCCGCCACCCGGCCCCGGGACACCGCCGTCCCCGGCCCCGGACAGCACCCCCACCGGGCCCCTAGGAGCGGGAGTCGAAGTAGGACTCGGGGCCCTCGCCGTCCTCGTCGGGCAGGAACACGATCTCGTCGTCGTCCTCGGCGTCGTCGCTCTCGTCGGCCGGTCCGGCCGCCCCCGCCGGGCCGCCCCCGCCCGCCCCGTCCAGGTCGGCCGCCTCCTCGGTGTCGCGGGAGTCGTCGACGTCCTCGAACGACAGCTCCCCCGGCGGCTCCTCGCCGCCGCTCTCGTACATCGCGCGCTCGGTCTCCTGCTCGTCGTCGCCCATGTCCGCGGGACCCGCGTAGCGCATGGCCTTCTCCTCTCCCGTCTCCGCCGTTGCGTGCCGCGACCCGGCCGCGTGCCCGTGTTACGTGTCCGGCTTGTCTGACATGCCCCGTCTGAGCTGACCTACTGACCCCGGCGCCGCCCATCCCGCGTCCCCGCTCCTCCACCGCCCCGGCCCCCGACGTAGAGCGGCAGGCGCAGGGTGAAGACCGCGCCGCCCAGGCGGTCGCTGTCGCCGACGTCGAGGGTGCCGCCCTTGGCCTCGGCGATCTCCCGCGAGATGGCCAGGCCCAGCCCGGTGCCGCCGGGGTCGCGCCGGCGCGGCCCGCCAGGCGGGCGAAGCGGTCGAATATGCGCTCGCGCTCCTGCTCGGGCACGCCGTTGCCGTCGTCGTGGACCCGCAGCACCACCTCCTGGCCCTCGCGCTCGACGGTCACCAGCACCCGCTCGCGCGCGTGCCGCTCGGCGTTGCCGAGCAGGTTGGTCAGCAGCCGCACCAGGCGCAGCCGGTTGCCGTACACGAACAGCCGGGGCTCCGCCTCGCTCTCCACGCGCGGCGGGGCGCCGCGGCGCCGCACCTCCGACTCGGCCAGGTCGCCCAGGTCGACCGGCTCGCGCGCGGTGGCGACATCGGCGTCCAGCCGGGCGAGTTCGAGCAGGTCGCTGACGATGCGCTCCAGGCGCTCGGTGTCGGCGAGCGCGCCGCGCAGCGCCTCGCGGACGTCGCCGCCGGGGTCGGCCAGCTCGACCTCCAGCCGGGTGCGCAGCCCTGCGATGGGGTTGCGCAGCTCGTGCGAGGCGTCGGAGACGAACCCGCGCTGGCGGTCCATCGCGGCGGCCAGCCGGCGCAGCGTGTCGTTGACGGTGCGGGCCAGGCGGGCGACCTCGTCGCCGGTGTCGGGCACCGCCACGCGCCGCCCCAGGTCGGAGGCGGTGATGTGCTCCAGGTCGGTGCGGATGTCCTCGACCGGGCGCAGGGTGCGGCCCGCGCCCCACCACGCGAGCGCGCCGGTGGGCACGAGGAGGGCCAGCCCCAGGCCCAGCACCACCACCTCCATGAGGGGGAAGGACACCAGGCCCGAGCGCGGCACGGCCGCGTAGACCAGGACGTCGCCGTAGTGGGAGTCCGCGGCGGCGTAGCCGACGATGGTGAGGCAGCGGGCGGTGCGGCGCTGCGGGCACCGGGTGGTGACCACCTGGGCCTCGGGGCGGGAGGGGCGCACCTCGGTGAGCGGCCCCGTGTCGCGCGCGGCGCCGCCCGACGCCAGGACCTCGCCGTCGGGGGCCACCACCTGGAGCCGCGACACCCCGCCGCGCGGCCGCAACTTCCCCTCGACACGGTGGCTCTGGATCTCCATGACGACCTCGCGCGCGGCCTCGGCGGCGCGCTCCACCTCGCCGCGGTGGACCACGGCCCGCACCAGGACGGAGGTCAGCACCCCGAACACCAGCAGGATGACCGCGGCGGCCGCCACCGAGCCGGCCGCCACCCGGGCGCGGATCGAGCGGGGCCGCAGGCGCGACCGGTTCGGCATGCGCCTCCAGCCCTTCGTCCCCCGTTGACCCATACGGCAGAGGGCTGCCCGCCGCCGTGCCCGCCCAAGGTCACCGGTTGCCCAATTCGCGGTATGGCCGCGGTCGCGGACGGCGCCGGGGCTCGGCAGGCGTCGGCGGGCGGCGCCCGCACGGGACCGCCCACGGGGCCTGGGGAGGCGGCCCGGGCGGCGCCTGCGCCGTGGCAAGCTGAGGCGATGGACGACATGCGCGAGGCCCTGCTGGCCCGCTACGACGCGGCCTGTACGACCACCTGCCACTACTGCCCCTGCCCGCTGCCGCCCGAGACGGTGCGCTGCCGGCTGTGCGGCCGCCTCCAGGAGCGCGCCGCTGAGGAGGCCGAGGGGGTGCGGCGCGCGGCGGAGGCCACCGCCCGCGCCGCCGCCGACTGACCACCGGGGCGCCCCGCGCCCCGACCGCCCCGACCCGTCCCCGGCCGGACCTCCCCCCGCCCG
The DNA here is from genome assembly GCF_013410565.1 of Streptomonospora nanhaiensis. Lineage (NCBI taxonomy): Bacteria > Bacillati > Actinomycetota > Actinomycetes > Streptosporangiales > Nocardiopsidaceae > Streptomonospora > Streptomonospora nanhaiensis. The sequence continues at coordinate 214,634 of NZ_JACCFO010000001.1, read as the reverse complement.
CTCCACTCCGACCCGGCCCGCCGCCCGCGCCCGCGACACGGCCGCGCCGAATTCGCCGAAACCGGCCCGCGCGACCCGGTGTCACGATTCAATGGCTTCGGTAGTCATCCGAACCGGAGCGGGCCGGGCCCGCGCAGGAGGAGAAATGCGCAATCGACGGACGGCGGCGGTGCTGGCCCTGGCCGCGGGGCTGGCGGCGGCGACCCTGGCGAGCACGCCAGCACAGGCGGCGGCCGAGCCGCGGTCCCGGCTGGAGCTGACGGTGGAGAACGGCGACGCCTCCACCCGCACCTCCACCACCCTCGACTGCCACCCCGCCGGGGGCACCCACCCCGAGGCCGCGCGGGCGTGCGCCGCGCTGGAGACCGCGGGGGGCGACTTCGACCGGCTCGGCACGGCCCGCCAGCAGCAGGTGGTGTGCACGCTTCAGTACGACCCCGTGCGGCTGTCCGCCACCGGCACCTGGAAGGGCCGGCCGGTGGAATGGCAGAAGGAGTTCGGCAACGCCTGCGAGGCCCAGGGCGCCACCGACGGCGTCTTCCCGCTCTGAGCGCGCCGGGCGGTCGGAGCGGTCCGGCCGGGTCGGTCCGACCGCCGCAGCGGCCACAACCGCCGACGGGACGCGGGTCGGCCCCGCCCCCGCTCCTCGACGCCGCCCGCGAACGGACGCGGGCGCGGATGCGGGGCCGGGCGGGCCACGCGCGACCGCCCGCTGAGGGCGGGCGGGTCTACTCGTAGGGGTCGGGCGGGTTGGTGACCTCGGTCATCTGCTCCACGGTGAACCGGTGGTCGCGCACGCTCTGCAGGTCGCCCTCGGGGGCCTGCCAGGTGCCTTCGACCTCCCACCAGGTGTCCGTGGGCGGGGCGGGCTCGTCGGTGATCAGCACCCGGTTGACGATCGCGTCGGCGGCGCAGCACGCCATCTGCAGCCGCGCCAGGTACCACCCCTCGTCCTCGCCGTCGGGGTGGGGCACCGCGAACCCGGTCAGGCGGATCGTGCGGCCCTCCATGGCGCGCGACTCATCGGTCCACGCGCGCGAGACGAAGTCCTGCAGCTCCATCTCCACGGTCCCCGAGGCGTCGGCCTCGCCCAGTCCGTCGAAGCGCTGGTCGGAGTCCACCTCGCGCGGCGGCGCGGCCGCGCCCGCGCTCTCGGCGGTGTAGGCCCCCAGCGCCGGCGGCGCCACCACGAACACCGCCACCACCGGCAGCAGGAGCAGCCAGGCCACGCGCGGCGCGCGGTCGTGCGCGTGCCCGCCGTGGTCGTGGTGCCCGTGTCCGTGCGCCGGTCCGTGTGCGTGCGCGCCGCCGCCCTGGGCCGCGTGGGGCTCGGCCTCCTCGCCCCGCAGGACCGCGCGCAGCTCGCCCGCCACGATCAGCGCGCCCAGCGCCAGCAGCACCGCCCCGGCCGCGATCAGGAACGGCCGGAAGCCCGGCTGCACGTAGTTGAGGTACAGGTCGGTGAAGAGCGTGCTGGTCAGCGCGGCGGCGCCCAGCAGCACCACGACGATCCCCTGCGCCACGCGGTTCACAGCAGCAGCCCTCCGATCGCGAACGAGAACACCAGTGCCACGCCCAGGGTGAGCGGCACGAACCGGCGGACGAACGCCCAGCCGAACGTGCCGCCCTGCAGCGCGATGAGCTTGAGGTCGACCATCGGGCCGACCACCAGGAACGCCAGCTTGGCGGTGGGCGAGAACTCGGTGAGGCTGACCGCGACGAACGCGTCGGCCTCCGAGCACACCGACAGCACGACCGCGAACAGCGCCAGCACGAGCGCCGACACGACCGGCATGTCCGCCACGGCCGCCACCCACTCGCGCGGCACGATCACGTTGACGGTGGCCGCGGCGATCGCGCCGACGACCAGGAACCCGCCCGCGTGCATGAGGTCGTGCAGCATGGACTCCCGGAAGACCTGCCACTTGGGGGCGTCGGGGTCGTGGTGGGTGCGCGGCGGGCGCAGCCAGTCGGTGCGGCCCAGCCGCGCCCAGATCCAGCCGACCACCACGGCGGCGCCGAACGACGCCAGCAGCCGGCCCACGACCATCTCGGGCTGCCCGGCGAAGGCCACGGCGGTGGCGGCCAGCACGACGGGGTTGATGGCGGGCGCGGCCAGCAGGAAGGTGAGCGCCGCGGCCGGTGCCACGCCGCGCTTGATCAGCCCGCTGGCCACCGGCACCGACGCGCACTCGCAGCCGGGCAGCACCATGCCCGCGGCGCCGGCGACCGGCACCGCGGCGGCGGGGTTGCGCGGCATCACGCGCTGGTAGAACGACGCCGGAACGAACGCGGTCAGCGCGGCCGACAGCGCGATACCGAAGACGAGGAACGGCAGCGCCTGGAGGCTGATGGCGGTGAACACGGTGGCCCAGGCCAGGAACGCCTCGCCGGTGAGCCGGTCCGACAGCCAGGCGTTGCCCATGGCCAGCGCCACCAGGAACAGCGCGAAGGCCCACACGGTGGCCAGCCGGCGGGGGCCGCGCGGGCGCCCCCAGTCGGGCGGCGGCAGCGCGCCGTCGGGGTCGTCCCAGCCGGTGGCGAGGGAGTCGCCCAGGGAGGCGTGTGCGGGCGGAGCGGGCCCCGCCGTCGAACGTTCGGACACGCGTGGAACTCCGTTGTCTTCGTGCTGGTGGGGCGGTCCCGCCGGCGGTGCGCCGGGCGGGCCGCGCGGTGCGGGCGCTCCCGGGCATAGTACCGAGAACGGTTTTCATCCCGCGTGCGGCGGAGGCCGACACACGGGCGGGTCGCCGGTGGCCGCGCCGGGCGCGGAGGTGTCCCGGGCCCGGACGCCCCGAGGGGGCGGGGCCGGGGGCCGCGCGGACGCGCGGTGCGCACCGGGCGGCGCGCCGCGACGGTCACGTCGCCCGGGCGTTTCGCACTTTACCCGTCCGGAGCGGGCGGTGTGGGCGTTTCGGGCGGGCGGCGCGGCGGGAGCGGGGCGCCGGGCGTGTCGGGCGGGCGTCCCGGAGCGCGGGGCACGGGCCGCGTCGCCCTCGCCGCCGCGCGGGGCCTAACGTGTCCGACGTGCGTGTGAACCTTCGTGTGAACCCCTGTGCGACCCGCGGTGCGGATCCCTCCGGCGGCGGGCCCGCGGCCGCCCGCCCGCCGCGCCTCCGCCTCCCCGGAGGCCCCGGCCGCGGCCTGCCCGCCTCCCCCGCCGACCGCCGCGGCCGCCCGCGCCGCGCCCGCACCGGGCGGCCGGCGTGCTGACGCTCACGTCGATGCTGCTGTTCGCCGCGGCGGCGCTGTGCGAGATCGGCGGCGCCTGGCTGGTGTGGCAGGGGGTGCGCGAGGACCGCGGCCTGCTGTGGGCGGGGGCGGGCGTGCTGGCACTGGGCCTGTACGGGTTCGTGGCCACCCTCCAGCCCAGCGCCGACTTCGGCCGCGTGCTGGCCGCCTACGGCGGCGTGTTCGTGGCGGGGTCGCTGGTGTGGGCCATGGCGGTCGACGGGTTCCGGCCCGACCGGTTCGACGTCATCGGAGCCCTGGTCTGCCTGGCGGGCGTGGCCGTCATCATGTACGCCCCGCGCGGCGGCTGAAGGGCCACCGCTCGCCGTCCCGCGGCGCGGCCGGCGGCGGGCGGACGCGGGCGGCCGCCTCACCGGGGCCGCCCGGCTCGCGGGAAGACCCCCGCGACAGCGGCGCGGCGGCGCCCACGCCGTGCGTGGGCGCCGCCGCGAAAGGCGGGCCGGGTCTCAGCCCCGGGCGGCCGGGGTGCCGTGGTGGCGGTCGCCGCGCGCCGGGCGCGCGGCGTGGTCGTCGCGGCGGGTCCGGCGGTCGCCGTCGAACGCGCGGGCCTCGCGGTGCCGTCCGGCGCCGCCCTGGTCGTCGCGCCGGGAGCCGCCGCGGCCCCGGTGCTCGGAGTGGCCGCCGGAGAAGCGGCGCTCGCCCTGCTGGCGCGGGCCGCCGTTGCGGCGGCGCCCGCCGGGTCCGCCCCGGCCGCCGCCGCGGCGCGGGCGCTCCCGCTCGGGCTCCGGCGGCTCGATCCACGGCTCCCACGACGGCTGGCGGGCGCCGGTCACCTGGGCCAGCAGTTCGTCGCCGGGGTTGACCAGGTGCTGCTGGGCCTCCACGCCGGCGTCGCCGAGCAGGCGGCGGGCCATGCGGCGCTGGTTGGGCGCCACGAGCGAGACGACGCGGCCGGACTCCCCGGCGCGGGCGGTGCGCCCGCCCCGGTGCAGGTAGTCCTTGTGGCCGGCGGGCAGGTCGACGTTGACCACCAGGTCGATGCCGTCGACGTGGATGCCGCGCGCGGCGACGTCGGTGGCCACCAGCGCCTGGATGCGGCCCTCGCGGAACTTGGCGAGGGTCTTGGTGCGCACGCTCTGGGTCTTGCCGCCGTGCAGCGGTGCGGCGGGCACGCCCGCCTTGACCAGCTGCTCGCTGAGGCTGTCGGCGCGGTACTTGCTGCGGACGAACAGGATGGTGCGGCCGTCGCGCGCGGCGATCTCGGTGGCCACGCGGTTCTTGTCGTGCGGAAGCACCTTGAGCAGGTGGTGCTCCATGGTGGTGACCTGCGAGACGGGCGGGTCGACCGAGTGCGTCTTGGGGTCGTTCATGTAGCGGCGCACGAGGTTGTCGACGTCGCCGTCGAGCGTGGCCGAGAACAGCAGGGTCTGGCCGCCGGGGCGCACGAGGTTCAACAGCTTGGTGACCTGCGGCATGAAGCCCATGTCGCACATCTGGTCGGCCTCGTCCAGGACCGACAGCTCGACGTCGCCGAGGTCGCAGGCGCCCTGCTCGATCAGGTCGGTGAGCCGGCCGGGGGTGGCGACCAGGATGTCCACACCGCGGCGCAGCTCGTTGATCTGGCGGGTGTAGGAGCTGCCGCCCACGACGTCGCCGATGCGCACGCCGAGGGTCCGGCCGTAGAGCAGGAGCGCGTCGCGCACCTGGTGGGCGAGTTCGCGGGTGGGGACCAGCACCAGGCCGCGGGGGCGCCGGGGGGCGGCGCGGCGCTCGGCGGCGCGCACCAGCAGCGGCAGGCCGAACGCGAGGGTCTTGCCCGATCCGGTGCGGCCGCAGCCGAGCACGTCGCGGCCGGCGAGCGTGTCGGGGATGGTGGCGGCCTGGATCGGGAACGGGGTGATGACACCGTTCTGCGCCAGCTTGTCGACGATCGCGGTCGGGAGTCCGAGATCACCGAAAGCAGGGCATGCGGCATTGTCCGTCAAGTGACGTAAACCTTCCTCATCAGTCGGCGGCGTTTCGAGGAAGGCTCCGCAGCCACAGGGGTCTCACGAAGAGATCACACAAACGCGCCGGAAATACGCGACACGGGGACGCGAAGAGTCCGCAGCCCCCGGCGCCAGGCGGCCCGGCGCACCCGATGCGCGCGGCAAGAAGTGACCGCCTTGTGCAGCGTACTAGACAACGGTCGTCAACCGGGCGGCGGTCTCCGATATTCCTTGGTGATCCTGGACTCCCGAGCGGGCTCCCGCGCCGGGGCGGCGTCCGTACGGCGCGGCGCCGTCCGGACGCCGCCGGGCCGCACCGGCCGCGCCGCCCGGACGCGGGCGGTGTCCGCGGGGCGCTCGGGCCGGGCCGCGCCCGGCCTCAGCCCCGGCCGGCGGCGGCCGCCCACGCGGCGAACCGCTCGACCTGGGCGGCGCGCTCGGCGGCGGCCTGCTCCGCCAGGGTGCGGCCGGGCGCGCCGAGCAGCAGTTCCTTGGTGGCCGCGGCGGCGTCGCGCGGGGTCTCCAGCAGCGCGGTGACGAGGTCGTCCACGGCGCCGGCGAGCTGGTCGCGGGGCACGACGAGTTCGGCCAGCCGCAGTTCGCGGGCCTCCTCGGCCCCCACCGTGCGGGTGGTCAGGCACAGCTCCAGGGCGCGGTGGACGCCCACGATGTCGACCAGCGGCTTGGTGCCGGTGAGGTCGGGCACCAGGCCCAGCGCGGGCTCCTTCATGCACAGGTCGGCGTCGTCGCTGAGGATGCGCAGGTCGCAGGCCAGGGCGAGCTGGAACCCGGCGCCGATGGCGTGGCCGTGGACCGCCGCGACCGACACGATGTCGGGCCGGCGCAGCCACAGGAAGCCCTCCTGGTACCCGGCGATGGCCGCGTCGAGTTCGGCGCGCCCGGCGGGATCGCGGATGAATCGATTCAGCGCGGAGTCCTCGTTTCCGGGCGCGAACATCGCGGTGTCGATCCCCGACGAGAACGACGGACCTTCGCCGTCAATCACAACAATTCGGACGGACGCGGGCAGCGCATGGCCGACATGGGCCAGGGCCGTCCAGGTGCGGTCGGTCATGGCGTTGTGCCGCTCGGGGCGGGCCAGGGTGATGCGGGCCACGCCGCCCGAGGCGCCCTCCTCGACCGCCAGCCGCAGCCCGGCCGCCGCCAGCTCGTCGTCCGTGGGTAGGGCCGTGCCGGCCATGCGCACCTCCGCGTGTCGGGCCGCGCCGGGCGGCGCGGGCGTCCTCCTGCGTCGATGATGGACCACGGCCGGGCGCGCCGCGCGGTGGGGTCCGGGGTGGGTCCGACCAGCGCGGACCGGGCCGCGCACACCCGGGCGGGCGGCGCCTGCGCCCGCGGCGGCGGAGGGGACGGGAGGGCGGGGCGGCGGGGCCTGCGGCCCCGCGTGCGCGAAAGCGCCCTTCGCGGGCGCCTTGGCGGTGGTCGTGCCGCTCGTCGGGCCGGGGCAGGCCGAGTGGTCGTGTGACGAGGACGCGGTCAGCGGGGCAAGGCGCCGCGCGAAGGGCGTGAGACATCGGGATCGCCGGGCCCGCGTCACCGAGGAGAGGGGCGCCGCGGCGGTTCGGGCGGGGCGGTCGGCCCTGGACGGGCAGGTCAGGAGCGGCGGGTGGCTCCTCCGCGGCCGCGCAGGGTCACGCCGGCCTCCGTCAGCAGCCGGTGGACGAATCCGTAGGACCGCCCGGTCGACGCGGCCAGGGAGCGGATGCTCTCCCCCTCGTCGTAGCGGTTTTTCAGCTCGGTCGCCAGTTCAGAACGTTCGCTGCCGGTCACGCGCGTGCCCTTTTTCAGGGTCTCGGCCACAGCGTCCTCCCGTCGGTGTTGGTGATCAACGCGACATTGCTGCCCATGATCAGCCATGGGGAGGCCAGTGGCTACCCATTCGCGACGCGGCGGAGTCGTGTCGGGGCGCTGCACCCTTTTCGGACAGTCCTTTATTGCGGCCGTTAATAGGGGAATGGCAACCGAACGCCGCTTCGCGCGTCGCCCGGGCGCCTATTGGCGTCTGCGCAGGTCAGGCGAGTGCGATCAAATCGGCGAATTCAACGTTCCACAGGTCCTCCACACCGTCGGGCAGGAGGATGACGCGTTCCGGCTGGAGCGCTTCGACCGCTCCTTCGTCGTGGGTGACCAGCACAATGGCGCCCTTGTAGTTGCGCAGCGCACTCAAAATCTCCTCGCGGCTGGCCGGGTCGAGGTTGTTGGTGGGCTCGTCCAGCAGCAGCACATTGGCACTGGAGACCACCAGCGCGGCCAGCGCCAGGCGGGTCTTCTCGCCGCCCGAGAGCACGCCCGCCGGCTTGTCGACGTCGTCGCCGGTGAACAGGAACGAGCCCAGCGTGCGCCGCGCCTCGACCTCGGGCAGGTCCGGCGCCGCACTCATCATGTTCTCCAGCACCGTGCGGCTGGTGTCGAGGGTCTCGTGCTCCTGGGCGTAGTAGCCCAGCCGCAGCCCGTGGCCCTGCACGACCTCGCCGGTGTCGGGCTGCTCGACCCCCGCCAGCAGCCGCAGCAGGGTGGTCTTGCCCGCGCCGTTGAGCCCGAGGATGACCACCCGGCTGCCCCGGTCGATGGCGAGGTCGACCCCGGTGAAGATCTCCAGCGAGCCGTAGGACTTGGACAGCCCCTTGGCCATCAGCGGGGTGCGCCCGCTGGGCGCGGGGTCGGGGAAGCGCAGCTTGGCCACCCGGTCGGCCTTGCGCTGGCCCTGCACCGAGCTGAGGATCCGCTCGGCGCGGTGCTCCATCTGGTGGGCGGCCTTGGCCTTGGTGGCCTTGGCGCGGAAGCGGTCGGCCTGCTTCTGCAGGGCGCTCGCCTGCTTCTCGGCGTTGGCGGCCTCGCGGGCGCGGCGGCGCTGGTCGGCCTCGCGCTGGGCCAGGTAGGCGCGCCAGCCCATGTTGTAGACGTCGATGACGCACCGGTTGGCGTCGAGGTAGAACACCCGGTTGACGACGTCCTCGACGAGGTCGACGTCGTGGCTGATGACCACAAGACCGCCCTGGTGGGACTTGAGGAAGTCGCGCAGCCAGGCCACCGAGTCGCCGTCGAGGTGGTTGGTGGGCTCGTCCAGCAGCAGGGTGTCGGCGCCGCTGAACAGGATGCGGGCCAGCTCGATGCGCCGCCGCTGGCCGCCCGAAAGCGTGCCCAGCGGCTGGCCGAGCACCCGGTCGTCCAGCTTCAGGCTGCTGGCGATCGAGGCGGCCTCGGACTCGGCGGCGTAGCCGCCCATGACCAGCAGGTGCTCCTCGGCACGGGCGTAGGCGCGGGCGGCCTTGTCGCGGACCTTGGCGTCGTCGCTGGCCATGCCCTCCTCGGCGGCGCGCATGCGGCGCAGCGCGTCGGCGATCCCGCGCGCCGACAGGATGCGGTCGCGCGCCGGCTCGTCGGGGTCGGTGGCGCGGGGGTCCTGCGGCAGGTAGCCCAGCGTGCCGCTGACGGTCACGGTGCCGCCGGCGGGGATGCCCTCGCCGGCCAGCACCTTGGTGAGCGTGGTCTTGCCCGCCCCGTTGCGCCCGACCAGTCCGATGCGGTCGCCGGCGGCGACGCGCAGCGTGGTGGGCTCCAGCAGCAGCCGGGAGCCGACGCGCAGTTCGAGGTCAGTGGCGATCAGCATGGGAGGGGAGACCTTCTCGGCAGACAGGTGGTGCGGGCAGGGGCGGCGGGCGCGGCGCCGAGGGCGGCCCGGGGTTGGCCGCGGGGGCGGGGCGCCGCATGTCAAGGGCACGCGCGCCGCCCAGACTAGCCGCTCACGCTGCAACGCGCGCGCGGGCGCCGGGGCGGCGGCGCGGCTTCCCTGCCGACAACGCCGGGCCCGCCCGGTCTAGTCCCCCGCGGGCGGCGTGCGCGGCGCCCCGGGCGCACCGCCGGGGCCGGAGTCGCCGGGGCGCTCGGGGGGCTGCGCCGCGGGCGGGGGCGCGGCCGGTGCCGCGGTGCCCGCCGCCGCGCCGCCGGCCGGCGCGGCCGCCTTCTCCTTCTCGCGGGCGGCGGCGACCTCGCCGGGCCGCCCGCCGGCGCCGACGGCGACGCCGTGGCCGGCGGCCTGCTCCAGGGGGCGGTTGCGCAGCAGCCCGGCGATCACCGCGACGATCGGGGTGGCCAGGAAGGCGCCGGCGATCCCGCCGAGGATGCTGCCCAGGGTGATGGCCAGCAGCACCACGGCCGAGGGGAGGTCCAGCGCCTTGCCGTAGACGCGCGGCGCGAAGACGTGGCTCTCCAGCTGCTGGACCACGAAGACGGCCGCGACGACCACCACGGCGATGATCCAGCCCTCGGTGACCAGGGCGACCATGGCGGCCAGCAGCCCCGACAGGAACGCGCCGATGACCGGGAGGAACGCGCCGACGAAGGTCAGCACGATCAGCGGGATGGCCAGCCCGGGGTCGAGGAAGATGAGCAGGAAGATGCCGATGCCCACGGCGTCGATGAGGCCCACCAGCGCCACGCCGCGCACGTAGCGGCCCATCACCCCGTAGGAGATCTCCGTGGCGGCCTTGATGGAGCGGCGCGAGCGCGCGGGGAACAGCGAGCGCACCCACTCCATCAGCAGGTCGCCGGAGTGCACGAAGTACACGGTGAGCACGATGATGAGGATCAGCCCGACGAGGAACTCCAGCACGGTGGCGCCGGCCACCCACGCCTGGCTGATCCACTGGGACCAGTCCTCCTGGGCCATGGACCGCACCTCGCGCTCGACGGCCTCGATGGTGGTGGCGGCCAGGCCGGGGTCGAGCCCCAGCGCCTGCAGGTAGCTGGGGAGGTCGTCGATGGCCTGCTGCACGCTGTCGACCAGGCCGGATATCCCGGAGATGGCGGGCTGGACGATCAGCGTGACGACCCCGCCCAGCACGATGAGCGAGCCGATGATGGCGATGGTGGTGGAGCTGCCGCGCCCCAGGCCCCGGCGCCGCATCCAGTTGGTGGGCGGCATCAGCAGGGCGGTGACGAACACGGCGAGGATCACCGGGATGGTGACGACGCGGACGTAGACCAGCCCGTAGACGATGAAGGCCAGCACGATCCCGATGACGAGCAGCTGCCAGGCGGCGGTGCCCATGCGCGACAGCAGGCTCTCCTCGGGCCCGGGGTCGGCGGGCTCGGCGGAGACGGGCGGCGGCGCCTCGGCGGGCTCCTGGCGCACCCGGCGCCTCCTGATCAGTGCCCATTGCCGTGGGCTGGTGAACCGCACGTCGTCCCCCTTATCTCCTCCTGCGACCTAGGGCGCTGGCGCCCCGCGGACCGGCGCGGGCCGGGCCGCTCGGCTCCGCTCCTTGGGAGTCGTGGTCTGGCCGAAGTTACCGCATCGCACCCGGGCGGCGGCGAGGGCGGGGCGCGCGTTGCGCCCCGCCCGCTCCCGCCGCCCGGGTCGGGCCCGGGTCAGAACTGCCAGGGCTCGCGCGGCCGGTCGGAGTGCACGATCTCGTTGCCGAAGGGGGCCAGCGCCACCGGGATCATCTTCAGCGACGCCCACGCCATGGGGATGCCGATGACGGTGATCGCCAGGCCCACGGCCGTGACGATGTGGCCGATGGCCAGCCACCAGCCGGCGACGATCACCCAGATGACGTTGAGGACGGTGCTGGCGCCCCCGGCGCCGGGGCGGCGCGCCATCTCGCGGCCGAAGGGCCACAGGGCGTAGTTCGCCATGCGGAAGGAGGCCACCCCGAAGGGGATGGTGACGATCAGCACGCAGCAGATGAGTCCGGCGATGACGTAGCCCACCGCCAACCAGAACCCGGCCACGACGAGCCAGACGATGTTGAGGATGAGGCGAAGCAGGGCCACAGGGCTTCCTTTCGGATCGGGTGCGGCCGCCCTCGGTCGGGCGGCCGAAGTCGTCGTCTACCCGGATACGACGGCGACCCCGCACACCCCGTTCCGCGGCCGAACCCCCAGCGTCCCCCTAGGGGTCGGGGCCGGGCGGGCGCGGTTTGCGGCGCGGCGGCGCGGTTAGGATCGCTGACGTGCGTATCACCAAGCTGGGGCACGCCTGCGTGCGACTGGAGCGCGACGGAGCCGTGCTCGTGATCGACCCGGGCGGGTTCAGCGAACCCGACGCCGCCGTGGGCGCCGACGCCGTGGCGATCACCCACGAGCACCCCGACCACCTGGACCTGGACCGGCTGCGCGCCGCCGCCGAGGCGTCGTCCGCGGGGCTGGAGGTCTACACCCACGCCGGGATCGCCGAGCGGCTGGGCGGACTGCGCGACCTGGGCGCGCGGATCCACACGGTCTCCCACGGGGACACGGTGTCGCCGGCCGGGTTCGACGTCCACGTCTACGGCGAGCGGCACGCGGTCATCCACCCCGACCTGCCGGTCATCACCAACGTCGGGTTCCGGGTCGCCACGGAGCACGGCGCGCTGTTCCACCCGGGAGACGCCCTGACCCTGCCCGAGGACCCGGTGAGCACACTGCTGTTCCCGGTCCACGCGCCCTGGTCGAAGATCTCCGAGGTGGTGGACTACCTGCGCGAGGTCGCGCCGGCCCGCGCGGTGGCGGTGCACGACGCGCTGCTGAGCGAGACCGGCGCGGGGGTGTACTTCCGCAACCTGGGCACCCTGGTGCCGGGGGTGGAGGTCGCCCGGCTGCTGCCCGGCGACACCGCCGAGGGCTGATCCGGCCCCCTGCCCCACCTTCGCCGGAGCCCCGAGGCCCGGCGCCCGCCCCGGGGCTCGCGGGGCCGCCTGTGCCCGGGCCGGCGCCCGCCGGGAGGGCCGGCTCCGCTGTGCGCGCGGCCGGGACCGCGATGTGATCGGATCATCACGCATTGACCCTAGGCAGGCGCGGCCTTGGCCCATACGATGTGGGGAGTCCGGTGAGCCGACCGGATTCGCAAATCAATACAGAAACGGACATACGACCAAAGATTGGTCAGTGCAGCTCTGTTTCGGTAACGGTTAGGCGAGTAATTTCCCCACCCCCCGTGCACAAGCGGGAGCGGGGATGGCATGATTACGTACCGGCTCGCAGGGAGAGCGGCACCGCCTCCCCGGCCGTTCGTGTGAGCGCCCCGCCGGTTTCGGCGGTTCGGCGCGGTGGTTCGAATCGAAACCACACCCGGGAACACCGAAGCAACGCACGGCGTTCAGGTCGTGCGGGGTTGCTCACGCTGCATGACCTTTGTCTGACCCTGTCTTCCCAACAGCTTACTAGTGATTTCAGTAGAGGTGGTTCAACCATGTCTCAGGTACGTCGGCAGGCCGCGCTGCGCCCCCGCCCGCACTGGGGGTGGCAGGATGCCGCCGCGTGCCGGGGCGAGGACCTTGTGCTCTTCTTCGGCCCCGACGGTGAGCGTCAGCCGGAGCGGGAGATCCGTGAGCGCAAGGCCAAGGAGATCTGTGCGCAGTGCCCCGTCCGTACCGAGTGCCTCGACTACGCGATCTCGCGGCCCGAGAAGTACGGCACGTGGGGCGGCCTGAACGAAGACGAGCGCGCGTCGGAGCGCCGGCGCCGGATGCGCCGCGCCAACGCGGCCTGACCCCAGACATCTGCGCCCCCTCCAGGCACGACTCGCGGCAACGCTGCGGTTGAGACCGGTACCACGGCGTGCCAGCCCCGGCTGACACCCCGGTGCGGGCCGACCCGCCGCCTGTCCGAGACAACAGTTCTTCGCCCGGCCCCCGGCCGTACCCGCGGCGCCCCGACGGTCTCCGTCGAGGGCGCCGCGGGTTTTTTACCCGCCCGCGCGCGTGTCCACACCCGCCGAACGGGCGACTTTCCCGCATTTCGGCGCGGGGCGGGCGCGGGCCTAGAGGTGGCGCTCGAACCACTCCACGGCGGCCTCGCCCACCGTGCGCCGCCCGGCCTCCGCGTCGAGCAGCTCCTCGGCCCCGGGCACCGTGCGGGTCCGGTGCGGACCGCCCACGCGCGCCAGCGCCCACTCCACCAGTTCGCGCACGAAGGAGTCGCCGCCCTGCACCAGGGCCAGCACCGGCGCGCGCACCCCCGGCAGCGCCTCGGCGGCCAGGTCCGGGCGGCCGCCGTGCACCGCCACGGCCGCGATGTCGGCCGGGCGCGCCGCCGCGGCGGCCAGGGCCGCGGGCACCCCCGCCCCGGCGCCGAACAGCCCGATCCGGCGCCCGGCGGAGTCGGTGGAGCGCAGCAGCCAGGCCACCGCCGCCTCCAGCCGCCGCGCCGGCACCGCCACCGGCGGCTCGGCCGGCGCGCCGGGATCGGCGGCGCGGCGGGCGGCGTCCTCCTCGGACGTGAGGAGGTCCACCAGCAGGGTGGTGTAGCCGGCCCGGCCCAGGGCGGCGGCCACCGCCCGGCGCGCGGGGTCCTCGCGCTCGCGACCCAGTGCCAGCACCACGGTGCCGCGCGCGCCCGGCACGGTCGCCAGCTCGGCCTCCAGGTCGGTGTCGCCGGAGCGGATCCGCACGGCGCGCGCGTGCGCCGGGGCGGCGTCGCGGTCGGCCTCGGCGTCCAGCAGGGCGGTCACCTCGGAGTCGGTGAGCTGGCCGAAGTCGCGGTACCACTCCCCCACCGCGCGGAAGTTCTCGGGCACTGTCAGCGCCACGACGCGGTCGGCCTCGGCGGTGAGGGAGTCCAGGGCGGACTGGGCCGCCACGGGGACCGCCAGCAGCAGCCGCCCGGGCCCGCGGCGGTGCACCATGCGCAGCGCGGCGCGGGCCGTGCCGCCGGTGGCGACGCCGTCGTCGACCACGACGACGTCGCGGCCCCGGGGGTCGGCCGGCGCCCGGCCGCGCCGGTAGACCTCGACGCGGCGGGCCAGTTCGGCGCGCTCGGCCTCGACCGTGTCGGCCAGCGCGGCGCGCGAGAGCCGCAGCCGCGCCAGTGCCCGGTCGTCGTAGCAGGCGTGGCCGTCCTCGTCGACGGCCCCCACGCCCAGCTCCGGATGGCCGGGCACCCCGATCTTGCGAACGACCAGCACGTCCAGCGGGATGCCCAGCAGGCGGGCCAGTTCGGCGCCCACCGGCACGCCGCCGCGCGGCAGCGCCAGCACGAGCGGGTCGGTGACGGCGAGCGGGCGCACCCGCTCGGCGAGGCGGCGGCCGGCCTCGGCGCGGTCGGTGAACGGCAGTGATACGGGCAGCGGGTTCATAGGCGGTGTTGGCGCCCGCCGCCGCGCGGCGGCGCGGGGCGCCACTCCTCGTCGGGTCGGCACGCGGCGCGAATGTTACCGGCATACCCGGTCGAACCGATCGGCCAACACCTCGGCCCGCGCCAATCCGCCCGGCCGCGCCCCGGCCCGCCGGCGGCCCCGCCTCAGACCTCGGACCTGCGGAAATCGCTTTCGAGCAGGCCCATGACGAGCGCGTCGTGGCGGCGGCCGTCCCACAGCAGGGCGTCGCGCAGCCGCCCCTCGACGGTGAACCCGCAGGCCCGGTAGACGGCGATGGCCCGCATGTTGAAGGCGTAGACGTTCAGCCAGACGCGGTGCAGCCGCACCCGGTTGAAGGCGTAGTCGAGGATGAGCCGGGTGGCCTCCTTGCCCAGGCCCTGGCCGGTGAACTCGATCGCCGACAGCGCGATGCGGTAGGCCGCGCTCTCGTTGTCGGGGTCGACCTCGTCCAGCGCCAGCTCGCCGACGAACCGGCCGCCGGGCTCCTCGAAGATCGCCAGGTCCAGCCGGTCGATCTGCTCGGCGCGGGTGGCGCACCACTGGCGGATCTCGTCGTAGCCGGGCCTGCGGTGGGCGCCGGTGAGCCGCCGGATCTCCTCGTCGCGGGTGGACTCGTAGAAGTCGTCGGCGTGCTCGGCGCTCAGCGGGACCAGCCGCACGCGCTCTCCGACCAGCGTGGGCTTCTCGCGCAGCGCGCGCAGGTCGATCATCGGTGGGGACTCCCGGAATGGTTGAGGGATGTGTGCGAGGGGGCGAAGACGAGCGGGATCTCCGGGGGGCTGCGGGTCGGACGCGGTCGCGGCCAGAAGATCATATGTAAAAGGCGGGCGGCATCCGGCACAACCCCTGCGGCGGGGCCGAAGGCGGCCGGTCGCATACGATCCTTGGGTCGGAGCGCGGCTCATGGGATCCTGGGGGGTTTGGTGGCAGTCGATCGGCGCTCGGGGGCACCCGACACCACGGCACGGCGCGCCCGCCTGGCGGTGGCGGTGCTCTTCCTGGCGAACGGGTTCTCCTACGCCAACATCGTGCCCTGGCTGCCGACCATCAAGGCCGAACTGGAACTGTCCAACGCCGCGCTGGGCACGGCCATCGGCGCGATGCCGCTGGGAGCGCTCCTGACCGGAATGCTGGCGGGGCCGCTCATCGCCCGCTTCGGCAGCGGGCGGGTGGCGGTGGCCTCCGGCGTGCTGATCGCGGCGGTGCTGCCCCTGGTGGCCATCGCCCCGGCCTGGTGGGCGCTGGCGCTGAGCCTGTTCGCGGTGGGCTGGCTGGACGCCTGGATGGACTCCGCCATGAACACCCACGGCCTGCGCGTGCAGCGCCGCTACGGCCGCACCATCATCAACGCCTTCCACGGGCTGTGGAGCGTGGCCGCCGTGGCCGGCGGCCTGGTGGGCTCCACCATGGCGGGCTGGGGCGTGCCGCGCCCGGCCCACCTGCTGGGCGTGGCCGTGCTGATCGCGGTGGCGCTGCTGGTGTCGGCGCGGTTCCTGCTGCCGGGCCGCGACCGCGATGACGACCCCGCCGAGGCCCACGAGGCCCCGGCCGGGGGCCGCCGGCGCGGCTGGGGCGTGCCGGCGCGCTCGGTGGGGCTGCTGCTCGTGCTGAGCGTCTTCTTGATGATGGCCGGTGCCATCGAGGACTCGGCGGCGTCGTGGGGCGCGGTCTACATGCGCGACGAGCTGGCCGCTCCGCTGCTGATGGCCGGTCTGCCGTTCGTGGCCTGCCAGGCGATGATGACCCTGGGCCGGATAGTGGGCGACCGCGTGACCGACCGGTTCGGCGCGGTGGCGGTGGCCCGGGCGGGCGCGCTGCTGTCGGGTGCGGGCCTGTCGGCGGCGCTGCTGCTGTCGGAGCCGATCGCCGCGGTGGTGGGCTTCGGCGCGATGGGCCTGGGGGTGTCGATCCTGTTCCCGCTGGCGCTGGCCGCGGCGGGCGAGATCCCCGGCCTGCGCGGCGGGCACGGCGTGGCGCTGGCCGCGTGGCTGGCGCGCGCGGGCTTCCTCGGGGTGCCGCCGCTGATCGGCGTGGTGGCCGACGCCGCGTCGCTGACGGCCGGGCTGTGGATGATCCCGGCGGCGTGCCTGGTGGCGGCGGTGCTCGCCGGGAGCCTGCGTCCGGGCGCGGGCGCGCGGGCCGGGGCGGCCGCCGACGGCGTGAGCGGTGCGAGCGGCGGCGCGGGGCGCGGGCCGGGGAGCCGCTGAGCCTGGGCGGCTCCCCGGTGCGGACACGGCGAGGCCGCCCCGGCCGTTGGGCCGGGGCGGCCTCGCGCTTGGCGGGGTCCTACTGGACCGGCGCCGGGCGCCGCGTGGCGTAGAGGGTCACCGCGCCGATGCCGGTCGCGATGACGCCGCCCATGACGAACCCGGTCAGGTCCACACCCGTGGTGGGCAGGTAGGGGGTCGACTCGCCGCCGTCGGAGTCGGCCACCGGGGCGGTGCCGCCGGCGGAGCCGTCGTCGGCACCGGTGTCGCCACCGCCCGCGTCGTCGGCGGGCGGCGGCACGCTGCCGTCGTCGCCGTCGTCACCGCCGGGGCTCTCGTCCCCGGGGTCCTCACCCGGAGGCGGGGTCTCGCCCGGGTCCTCACCCGGAGGCTCCTCGCCAGGGGGCTCCTCACCGGGCGGTTCCTCGCCGGGAGGCTCCTCACCCGGAGGCTCCTCGCCAGGGGGCTCCTCCCCGGGGGGGTCCTCACCCGGAGGCTCCTCACCGGGAGGGTCCTCGGGGCCGGGGTCGCCGCCGGGCGGCGGGTCCACCGGCGGGGGCGGGTCGGGCAGGATCGGGTCCAGAATCCCGCCGTCACCGGGGTCGGCGTCCTGCGACTGGGCGGGCGGGGCCGGTGCGGTCTGCGGGGTGACGGGCGCCAGGCCGAAGTCAACGCCGATGGGCGCTTCCTCGGCCGCGGGCGCCTGCGCCGGAGGCTGCTCCTGGGTGACCGCCGTGGTCTCGGCGGCACCCAGGCCCTCGGCGGTGTCGGCGAGCGCCGGGGCGCCGGAGAACCCGGCGGCCAGCAGGCCGGCAGCCGCAACGCCGATCGCGCGTGGTGTCAGCGACATATCGCTCCTCTCTGTCTTCTCGGGGGCTTACTCGGGCAAGAGGGCGTAGAGGTCGCCACCGGCGACCACGACAGCGCGGCCGTCGAGCAGGCCCCACGGCCGGGCGACGTCGCCCTCAAGTTCGATCGGAGCGGCGTCGGCGGTCACCGCGACCGGCGCGCCGTCCAGGTCGCCGAAGGCGACCTCCCCGGCGGCGCTGGCCGGCGCGAACCCCTCCAGGACGGTTCCGGTGCCCGTGGCGAGGTCGAACACGACGGGCCCGTAGACGGCCACCGCCTCGCCGTGGGCCCAGTCGGCGTCGTCGGCGGCCGCGCCGGCGGGGACCTCGGCCGCGGCGCGCACGGTGCCGTCTGCGGCGTCGTGCAGGGCCAGGACCCGCCGGTCGTCGGCGCCGGGCACCCGCCACGAGGCCACCAGGGTGTCGCCGCCCGCCGTGAGCACCTCGTCCAGCTCGCCGGCGCCCTGGGGCGCGGCGGGCTCGACCTCCTCGCGGGTGCCGTCGGGGGCGACCCACACCCAGGGGCCGCGCACCACGGCGGTGAGGACGCGCCGGCCGTCCGACAGCAGCGCGCCGGAGCCCTCGGGCTTCTCCACGGGCGCCAGTTCGCCGCCGGAGGGGATGGAGGGGCGGCCGTCGGCCATGACCAGCGGGCCGGCGCCCGCGAAGGTGACCTCGGCCCCCTCGGGGAGTTCGTAGGCGCGGGGCTCCCCGCCGCCGGGCGGCCACACCCACAGGCGGCCCTCCCCGACCACGGCGACCCCCTGGCCGTCGCCGGCGGCCACGAAGCGCGGCGGGCCGGTCATCTCGTCGGCGGGCAGGGGGAGGTCGGCGCTCCAGGCCGTCTCGCCGTCGGGGCCGACCACCCGCAGGCGGCCGTCGACGTCCACCAGGGCCACGCGGTCGCCCTCGGGGGACACGTCGGGCTGGGCGCCGTCGCGCATGGGCAGCCGCCACCGCGCCTGCTCGGTGAACCCGGGCGGGGCCTGGCGGGCCTGCATGGTGACGGTGGGCCGCTCCGGGGCGGCGGTGGGGCCGCCGGCCAGCGCGTCGGGCAGGTAGCGCACGGCGGCGAACCCGCCGCCGCCCAGCAGGGCGAGCACCACCACGCCGCCGGCCGCCACCGCGGCGATCCGCCCGGCGCGCCCGCGGCGCGGGCGGTCGGCCATGAGGGCGACCTCGCGGCCGCCGGCCGCGCGCACCACGCCGGTGGGGCTGACGATCAGCTGCCAGGCGCCGTTGACGTCGCGCGCGTTGACCAGCACCGAGCGGCCCAGGTGGGCGGCGTAGTCGGCGACGAGGTCCAGGGCGGCGTTGCGGGTCTCCTTGGGCGTGGCGCCGAAGACCACGCGGGTCTGGCGCTCGATGGTGACCTCGGCGCTGCGCTCGTCGGCGGCGACCACCAGGACGACCGGGCTGCGGTGGGGGTGGGAGTCGGCTGCCTCGGTCATGGCCGGACCTCGCGGCGGGCCGACCCGTGGCCCCGGAGTCGGCCGGCGCGGGCCCGCTTCGCGGTGGCGGCCCGGCGCGGCGGAGACGCTGCGGTCATGTGTTCGTGAACCTGTTCCGTCAAGAGGGAGATGCGGTCGTCCAATGGCGCCGGGCAGAGGAGGACCGGGGCCGGGCGGCGGGGGGGCCGACCGAGGTCGCCGAGCCGGACGGGCGCGAAGGAGTCATCACGGGTCACGGCGATGATACTGATAGCTCGCACACGTGTCCGGAGCGGGTGCGATGCGCGTGAGCGTCCGCGTACCCACCGCGACTCCGGGGCGCCGCGGCGCCCGGCCGGGTGGTGCGGGCGCCCACCTGCGCCGATCCCAGCTCCGGCGCGCCGGCCGGTAGGTTATCGCCCCGGCCGCCGCCGCGTCCGCGCGCCGCACGGGGATCGCGCGGTTTTTTGGCCACATCCGGCCGCCGGGGCGCGCCGGGCCGTTTCAGCAGGTGTCCAGCATGTCGGCGAGGGCCGCGCGGTCGGCGGGCGGCAGGGTCAGCCCGTACTCGTCGACGACCCCGACGTAGGCCACGGCGTAGGCGCAGCGGAACCCGGCATAGGGCCGCCACTCCCCCGGCCCGGAGTCGCCCTTGGCCTGGTTGGCCGACCCGTCCGAGGCGAGCAGGTTGTCGGGGTCGTTGGCGAACTCCACGCGGCGGTCGCGGTCCCAGTCCTGGGCGCCGGTGCGCCAGGCCAGTGCCAGCGGCACGACGTGGTCGATCTGGACCTCCATGGGATCCTCGGCGGAGAAGGTGATCCGCTCGCCGGTGTAGGGGTCCTCCAGCACGCCGCTGACGACGGTGCAGTCGGGCGCCACCTCGGTGTCCTCCAGGTCGCGGGCGAGGATGTCGTGGCGGGTGGGGCAGCCGTTGTCGTCGGTGTCGACCCAGTCGGAGCCGAAGGCGTCGCGCTCGTAGTCGTCGCCGGAGGCGGGCGGCGCGGTCTCGATGCCGCGCAGGTCGGCGCGGGCCGCGGCGGCCTCCTCGGGCGAGACGGGGTCGCCCGCCGGCGGGGCGCCGCTGGCGTCGGGCGCGCCGGGGGGCGGCCCGGCGCCGACGGCGGCGCGCAGCCAGGCGAGCGGGTCGGCGCCGGTGAGCAGCGCGGCGGCCACGACGAGGACGAGCAGGGCGGCCGGGGCGACCACCAGTCCGGCGCGGCGGGCGGGGCGGGGGCGGCGCGGGGAGCGGGGCGGGCGGGGCTTTCGGGACATGGTCACCTGGGCCGGTGGGGATCGGGGAGCGGGGAGGGGGCGGGTGCGGGCGGACGGCGCGCGGTGCACCGCCCCTAAGAGGATGCCGGAGGCCCGTGGCGCTCGGCCGGCGGGGGCGGGGTCTCCCCGGCGGCGCCGGTCTCCCCGGCGGGCGCGGGGAGGGTGCCGGGCTGCTCGGGCACGCGGCGGCGCGGCCGGTCCTGCCCCGCCTCGGCGGGGCCCTCGGGACCGTCCGCGCGCGGGGCGGCGTCCTCGCGGGCGGGTGCGTCCTCGGCGCCCGTGCCGGGCGCGGCGGGCTCGGCCGGGGTGCCGGGCCCGGCGGGCTCGGGGGTGTCGATGTAGCGGTCGGAGCCCCAGCCCAGCAGCCGCCGCATCCGCGCGGTGATCTCCTGGTCGTCGTCGTGCTCGGGCAGCGGCCCGGCGCTGCGCAGCGCGGCCTCGCGCCGGTCCACCAGGGCCTTGGCGCGGGCGTGGCGGCGGGCGGCGATCTGGGCGCGGGCGGCGGCGGTGCGCGGGGTGGGCCACATGGCGTCGATCTCGGCGTTGAGGGCCGAGCCGATGAGCACCGCCAGCGCCATCAGCCACAGCCAGGCCAGGATCGCGATGGGCGCCGACAGCGAGCCGTAGATGGTGACCTGGCCGAAGGAGGCGTCGAGGTAGAGCCGCAGCAGGACCGACCCCGCCAGCAGGACCGCCATCGCCACCAGCGCGCCGGGCAGGTAGCGCCACAGCGGGGTGCGCACCGGCGTGCTCAGCACGTAGAGCAGGGCGACGGCCAGCGTGGACAGCCCGCCCACGGTGGGCCAGTAGGCGAGGTTGAGGTAGCCCACGGTGGCGGGCAGCAGCCGGTGGACGAGGTCGGGCCCGGCGACCAGGACGGGCAGCACGGCCAGCACGAACAGCAGGCCGCCGAGGTAGGCGACGAACGCCAGGACCCGCTGGCGCACGTAGCCCCGCAACTCGTCCAGGCCGTAGGCGATGGTGATGGCGTCGATGAAGACGTTCATGGCGCGCGAGCCCGACCACAGCGAGACCAGGAAGGTCACCGACAGCAGCCCGGTCTCGGCGCCGGCCAGGAACTCGTCCACCAGCGGGGCGACGATGGAGTCGACGGTCTGGGCGGTGAGCGCCGTTGCGGCGAGGTCCAGCAGCCACACCCGGATCTCCAGGACGGTGCCGGTGCCCAGGACCGGGCGCAGGTGGCCCAGCGTGCCCACCAGGCCCAGCAGCAGGGCGGGCAGCGACAGCAGGGAGAAGAACGCCGACTCCGCGGCCAGGCCCACGATGCGGGTGCGCGCCGTGGTGCGGGCGGTGCGGCCCACGAGCACGGCGAGCCGGGCGGCCCGCGGGTGCTCCTCGCACCAGTCGTCCGCCCACGCGGCCGCGCCGCGCGCCGCGCGCTTCAGCATGCCCCACACATCCCCCAACCTAGGCCCGCGAAAAGGGGGTATGTGGTCGGCGGGGCTCCGGACCGCGGGAAACACGGCCGATTCGATGGTGAAATGTAATGCGTTTCCCGACCGACCGGGTAGGATAAGAAGGTTTCAAGGTGATGGGATTCACCGGTTCCGGCCGCGCCCGCGATCTGGACAACACCGGTCGGCGCGTGGCATTGTCAAAGGCATGATCGCTGCTCTGGACCCGATGCTCTGCGTGCGCCGGCACGTGGACTTCCTGCGGGTCCGCAGTGCCATCTGTCGTCACGTCGGTTGATCTGGCCGCTTCGTATTCTCATTCGCCCGCACTCTGGGGCGCGAGCGGCGCCGACGTCCTCCCACGCCGAACCTTGCCGATGCGCGCGCACGCCGATGTGCCGGGCCGCGAGGTCGTAAGCCGTGGCGCTCGCGCCGGCCCGCGCCGTCCCGCGATCCGCTTCGGAGGATCCCGTAATGCCTCCCACGTCCGCAACGACCGGCTCCCGGCCGCGCCGAGGTGAAGGCCAATGGGCCCTCGGCTACCGCGAACCCCTCAACAAGAACGAAGAGAACAAGAAGAACGACGACGGCCTGAACGTCCAGCGCCGCATCATCGACATCTACTCCAAGGCCGGGTTCGACTCCATCGACCCCGCCGACCTGCGGGGCCGGTTCCGCTGGCTGGGGCTCTACACCCAGCGCGCCCCCGGCATCGACGGCGGCAAGACCGCCGTGCTGGAGCCCGAGGAGCTGGACGACCGCTACTTCATGCTGCGGGTGCGCATCGACGGCGGCCAGCTGTCCGTGGCCCAGCTGCGCACCATCGCCGAGATCTCCAGCACCTACGCGCGCGACACCGCCGACGTCACCGACCGGCAGAACGTCCAGCTGCACTGGATCCGGGTCGAGGACGTGCCCGCCATCTGGGAGCGGCTGGAGGCCGTGGGCCTGTCGACCATGGAGGCCTGCGGCGACACCCCCCGCGTGATCCTGGGCTGTCCCCTGGCCGGCATCGACGAGAACGAGATCGTCGACGCCACCCCCCAGATCCGCGAGATCTACGACACCTACATCGGCAGCCCGCTGTTCTCCAACCTCCCCCGCAAGTTCAAGACCTCGGTGTCGGGGTGCTCGGCCTACTGCACCAACCACGAGATCAACGACGTCGCCTTCGCCGGGGTGATCGGCCCCGACGGCACGCCCGGCTTCGACCTGTTCGTGGGCGGCGGGCTGTCGACCAACCCCATGTTCGCCCAGCGGCTGGGCACTTTCGTGCGCCCCGACCAGGTCACCGAGGTCTGGGCCGGGGTCACCGCCGTCTTCCGCGACTACGGCTACCGCCGGCTGCGCCACCGCGCCCGCATCAAGTTCCTGATCAAGGACTGGGGCGCGGCCAGGTTCCGCGAGGTGCTGGAGAAGGAGTACCTGGGCTACGCGCTGCCCGACGGCCCCGAGGTGGAACTGCGCCCCGGCCTCCAGCGCGACCATGTCGGCGTGCACCGCCAGCGCGACGGCCGCAACTACATCGGGTTCGCCCCGCGCGTGGGGCGGGTCTCGGGCACCGTGCTGGCGCGCATCGCCGACATCGCCGAGGAGCACGGGTCCGACCGCATCCGCACCACCGCCGACCAGAAGCTGGTGCTGCTGGACGTCGAGGACGACCGGGTCGACTCCGCCGTGGCCGCCCTGGAGGCCGAGGACCTGCGG
This sequence comes from Streptomonospora nanhaiensis, assembly GCF_013410565.1. Taxonomy (NCBI): domain Bacteria; kingdom Bacillati; phylum Actinomycetota; class Actinomycetes; order Streptosporangiales; family Nocardiopsidaceae; genus Streptomonospora; species Streptomonospora nanhaiensis. The sequence goes on along the minus strand of NZ_JACCFO010000001.1, from coordinate 191,475 downwards.
GTGCGCCCCAGCGTCTTCCGCCGCCAGACCATGGCCTGCACCGGGATCGAGTACTGCAAGCTGGCGATCGTCGAGACCAAGGCGCGCGGCGCCGACCTGATCGACGAACTGGAGCGGCGGCTGCCCGACTTCCCCGAGCCGGTCACCATCAACCTCAACGGCTGCCCCAACTCCTGCGCCCGCATCCAGGTCGCCGACATCGGCCTCAAGGGCCAGTTGGTCACCGACTCCCAGGGCCGGCAGGTCGAGGGGTTCCAGGTGCACCTGGGCGGCGGCATGGGGCTCAACGCGAGCTTCGGCCGCAAGGTGCGCGGCCTCAAGACCACCGCCGAGGAGCTGCCCGACTACGTCGAGCGGGTGCTGCGCCGGTTCCTGGACCAGCGCGCCGAGGGCGAGTCCTTCGCCGCGTGGGCCGCGCGGGCCGAGGACGGCGAGCTGAAGTGAGCGGCGCGCACCGGGGGCCGGGCCCGCGCGCGGCCCCCGGTCGGCCGTCGGGCGCGCGGCGCCCGGACGACACGACGACACCGGCACCGAGAGCCGGAGAGGAGCAGTGAGGCCGCGATGAGTGAGCGCGCCGCCCCGTTCTACTGCCCCTACTGCGGCGACGAGGACCTGATGCCGCACGAGGGCGACGGCGAGAAGGGCGCGGGATACGCCTGGGCCTGCCTGTCCTGCGCGCGGGTGTTCCGAGTGAAGTTCATCGGCCTGAGATCCGCCGCCTTCGGCGGCCCGGAGCAGGGCCCGGCACCAACGGATGGGAACGCATGAACGTCACATTGGAGGACGGCCAGAGGCTCGCGGAGCGCGCCGCGGCCGACCTGGAGGACGCGAGCGCCCAGGAGATCATCCAGTGGGCCGCCGACACCTTCGGCGACGGGCTGTGCATGACCTCGTCCATGGCCGACGCGCTCATGGTCGACCTGGCGTCCAAGGTCGTGCCCGGGATCGACGTGATCTTCCTGGACACCGGCTACCACTTCGCCGAGACCATCGGCACCCGCGACGCGGTGGCCCAGATCTACCCCATCAACCTGATCAACGTGACCCCGCTGCGCACGGTCGCCGAGCAGGACCGCGACCTCGGCCCCCGGCTGCACGGGCGCAACCCCAACATCTGCTGCCACCTGCGCAAGGTGGAGCCGCTGCAGCGGGCGCTGGAGCCCTACGACGCCTGGCTGACCGGCCTGCGCCGCGACGAGGCGGCGACCCGGCGCGACATCGGCGTCGTGCAGTGGGACCGCCGCAAGCGGATGGTCAAGGTCAACCCCATCGCGCGGTGGACCCAGGACGACGTGGACGCCTACATGGCCGAGCACGGCGTGCTGGTCAACCCGCTGCGCTACGACGACTACCTCTCGATCGGCTGCGCCCCCTGCACGCGGCGGGTGGCGCCCGGCGAGGACCCCCGCGCGGGCCGCTGGGCGGGGCTGAGCAAGACCGAGTGCGGGATCCACCTGTGAGACGGGAAACCCGCGGCGGGCGAGCGGGCCGGCGGCGCACACGCGTCCGTCCGGCCCGGTGAAGGAGGACCGGTGGACACACGCCAGGACGCGCCCCGCGACGTCCCGCTGGTGGCGGTGGCGCACGGCAGCGCCGACCCCCGCTCGGCCGAGGCGGTCGAGGCGGTGTTCGCCCGGGTGCGGCGGCTGCGGCCCGGCCTGGACGTGCGCGTGGCCTACCTGGACCACACGGAGCCCGGCGCCGAGGACGCGCTGCGCGCCCTGGCCGCCGAGGGCGCCGGCGAGGCCGTGGTGCTGCCGGCGCTGCTGACCGCCGCCTACCACAGCAAGGTGGACCTGCCCGCGGTGCTGGACCGGGTGCGGGAGTCGTGCCCGTGGCTGGGGGTGCGCTACGGGGCCACCCTGGGGCCGCACCCGCTGCTGCTGGCGGCGCTGGAGCGGCGCCTGGCCGAGGCCGGCGCCGCGGCCGGGCCTGACACCGCCCTGGTGCTGGCCTCGGCCGGCTCCAGCGACCCGGCCGCCAACGCCGTCATCGCGCGCATGGCCCAGGCCCTGGCCTGGCGCGCGCCCTGGCGCGCGGTGGTGCCCGCCTACGCCTCGGCGGCCGCCCCCGCGCCGGGGCACGCCGTGGCGCGGCTGCGCGAGGCCGGGGCGCGCCGCGTGGCGGTGGCCGGCTACCTGCTGGCCCCGGGGTTCTTCTCCGACCGCGTGGCCGACCAGGCGTTCGCGGCGGGCGCGGCGGCGGTGGCCCCGGCCCTGGGCGACGTCCCCGAGCTGGCCGAGGTGGTGCTGCGCCGCTACGACGCCGCGCTGGGCCGGGTGCCCGCGGGCGGGGCGGTGCGCGCGGCCGGCGTGCCCGGCGCCGCCGGGTAGCCCGCGTCCGCCCCACGGCGCTGGCGCGGCCGCCGCCGGGGGGCGATGATGTGGGGCATGAGCGAGTACTACACCCCCGGCGAGGTTGCCGAGCGCTTCGGACTGAGCCTGGACACCCTGCGCTACTACGAGCGCGAGGGCCTGCTCACCGAGGTGGAGCGGTCCACCAGCGGCCACCGCCGCTACCGCGCCGCCGACGTCGAACTGCTGGGCCTGGTGCGCTGCCTGCGCGACACCGGCATGCCGATCGCCCGCCTGCGCGGGTTCGCCGAACTGGTCCGCGCCGGCGACTCCACCATCCCCGGCCGGCTGGAGGTGCTGCGCGAGCACGCCGAGCGCGTCGCCGAGCAGATGGTCGAACTCCGCCGCACCCAGGAGGCGATCGAGCACAAGATCGCCTACTACGAGGGCGTGCTGGCGGTCCGGGACGCCTCACCCGCCGACGCCGGAACCCCGGCCGAGGCCGCGCGCTGAGGCGCTCGGGCGCACCGCGCGGGCCGCGCACGCGCGCCCGCACCCGCCGTGCCGCCCTTCGTCCGCCCGCCGGGGGCCGCGGGACGAGGCGTTAGTCTGGGCGCGGTACGGCCCGAACCGCGTTCGGGGGTTGTCGAACGGAAAGGCCGCCATGCCGCCCACCCACGAGGTCGTCAACCAGGCCGAGCCGCTGGAGGACTACGACGTCGCCGCCGACGCCGCGCTCGCCGCGGGGCTGGAGCGCGAGGAGGCCGGCTGGGCGGCCGAGGAGGTCCACGACCTGGGCCGCCTGGCCGGGACCGCCCGCGCCCGCGCCTGGGGCGAGCAGGCCGACACCAACACCCCGGTGCTGCGCACCCACGACCGCTACGGCCACCGGGTCGACGAGGTCGACTTCCACCCCGCCTGGCACGTGCTGGTCGACACCGCCGTGAGCCGCGGCCTGCACGCCGCGCCCTGGGCCGACGCCCGCCCCGGCGCCCACGTCGCCCGCGCCGCGAAGTTCTACGTCTGGTCGCAGGTGGAGAGCGGCCACGGCTGCCCGGTGTCCATGACCTACGCCGCCGTGCCCGCCCTGCGCCACTCCCCCGAGCTGGCGGCGCGGCTGGAGCCGCTGCTGACCGCCCGGGCCTACGACTTCGGGCTGCGCCCGGCCCAGGACAAGCGCGGCATCCTGGCGGGGATGTCGATGACCGAGAAGCAGGGCGGCTCCGACGTGCGGGCCAACACCACCCGCGCGGTGCCCGCCGGCGAGCCCGGCACCTACCTGCTGACCGGGCACAAGTGGTTCACCTCGGCGCCGATGAGCGACGTGTTCCTGGCCCTGGCCCAGGCGCCGGAGGGCCTGACCTGCTTCCTGGTGCCCCGCGTGCTGCCCGACGGCACCCGCAACCCCATGCTCCTGCAGCGGCTCAAGGACAAGCTGGGCAACCGCTCCAACGCCTCGGCCGAGGTGGAGTACGACGGCGCGCTGGCGTGGCGGGTCGGCGAGCCGGGGCGGGGCGTGCGCACCATCATCGAGATGGTCAACGGCACCCGGCTGGACTGCGTGGTCGGCTCGGCCGCGGGCATGCGCGCGGGCCTGGTGCAGGCCGTCCACCACGCCGAGCACCGCCGCGCGTTCGGCCGCCCGCTGGTGGAGCAGCCCCTGATGCGCAACGTGCTGGCCGACCTGGCGCTGGAGTCGGAGGCCGCCACCACGCTGATGATGCGGCTGGCCGGGGCGGCCGACCGGGCTGTGCGCGGCGACGCCGCCGAGGCGGCGTTTCGCCGGGTGGCGGTGGCCGTGGGCAAGTTCTGGGTGACCAAGCGGCTGCCCGCGCACGCCGCCGAGGCGCTGGAGTGCCTGGGCGGCAACGGCTACGTGGAGGAGTCGGGCATGCCGCGGCTGTTCCGCGAGTCCCCGCTGAACTCCATCTGGGAGGGCTCGGGCAACGTCGCGGCGCTGGACGTGCTGCGCGCGCTGGCCCGCACGCCCGAGAGCGCCGAGGCGTTCACGGCCGAGCTGCGGCTGGCCGAGGGCGCCGACGCCCGCTTCGACGCCGCGCTCAAGCGGCTGCTGGACGACCTGGCCGACCCCGAGGACGCGGAGTTCCGCGCCCGCGCCCTGGTCGAGGAGATGGCGCTGCTGCTCCAGGCGGCGCTGCTGCTGCGCCACGCGCCCGCGGCGGTGGCCGACGCCTTCGTGGGCACCCGCCTGGGCGGGGGCTCGGGCCGGGTGTTCGGCGCCCTGCCGCGCGGGACCGACACCGCCGCCATCATCGAGCGCGCCCGCCCGCGCGCGGCCTGAAGCCGGCCGGCGGGGCCGGCGCCGCCCGGGCGCCCCTCCCGCCGGCCGCGCGGACCGGCCCACGGTTGCCCGAAAGACCGGCAAGTTTCGGCAACTTCAGGAATACTCCCCCGGCCTCGACGGAAGAACCACTTCGTCATCGGATGTCTGAGAAACGAGATTGCTTGCCATGGTGGAAGTCTGGCCCGGCGCCGCCTATCCCCTCGGCGCCACCTACGACGGGTCCGGGACGAACTTCTCGCTGTTCTCGGAGGCCGCCGACAAGGTGGAGCTGTGCCTGTTCGACGAGCAGGACACCGAGACCCGCGTCACGCTGACCGAGAACGACGGCTACGTCTGGCACGGGTACCTGCCCGGGATCGGGCCGGGCCAGCGCTACGGCTACCGGGTGCACGGCGACTACGCGCCCGAGCACGGCCGGCGCTGCAACCCCGCCAAGCTGCTGGTGGACCCCTACACCAAGGCCATCGACGGCGACATCACCTGGCACGAGTCGCTGTTCAGCTACCACTTCGACGACCCCTCGCGGCGCAACGACAGCGACAGCGCGCCCTACGTGCCCAAGTGCGTCGTGGTCAGCCCGTTCTTCGACTGGGGCAACTCCGCCCGGCCGCAGATCCCCTACCACGAGACCGTCATCTACGAGACGCACGTGCGCGGGCTGACCATGCGCCACCCCGACATCCCCGAGCACCAGCGCGGCACCTACGCCGGCCTGGCCCATCCCGCGATGATCGACTACCTGTCGTCGCTGGGGGTCACGGCGGTGGAGCTGATGCCCGTGCACCACTTCGTGCCCGAGCACGCGCTGGTGGCGCGCGGCCTGACCAACTACTGGGGCTACAACACGCTGGCCTACCTGGCCCCGCACAGCCGCTACGCCGCCAACGGCTCCCGCGGCGAGCAGGTGCAGGAGTTCAAGGCGATGGTGAAGTCGCTGCACGAGGCCGGCATCGAGGTCCTGCTGGACGTGGTCTACAACCACACCATGGAGGGCGACCACATGGGGCCGACCCTCTCCCTGCGCGGCATCGACAACCTCAACTACTACCGGGTGGTCGACGACGACCCGCGCTACTACCTGGACTACACCGGCTGCGGCAACAGCCTCAACGTGCGCCAGCCCCACGCCCTGCAGCTCATCATGGACTCGCTGCGCTACTGGGCGACCGAGATGCACGTCGACGGGTTCCGGTTCGACCTCGCCTCGGCGCTGGCGCGGGAGTTCCACGACGTCGACCGGCTGAGCACGTTCTTCGACATCGTCCAGCAGGACCCGGTGATCTCCCAGGTCAAGCTGATCGCCGAGCCGTGGGACGTGGGTCCGGGCGGCTACCAGGTCGGCAACTTCCCGCCGCTGTGGACGGAGTGGAACGGCAAGTACCGCGACACCGTGCGCGACTTCTGGCGCGGGGTGCCGGTGGTGCCCGAGCTGGCCTCGCGGCTGTCGGGCTCCAGCGACCTCTACCAGGACGACGGCCGCCGCCCCTACGCCTCGATCAACTTCGTCACCTGCCACGACGGGTTCACCCTGGCCGACCTGGTCTCCTACGACCACAAGCACAACGAGGCCAACGGCGAGGACAACCGCGACGGCACCGACGACAACCGCTCCTCCAACCACGGCGTCGAGGGGCCCTCGGAGCACCCCGAGATCGTGACCGTGCGCCGCCGCCAGGTCCGCAACCTCCTGACGACCCTGTTCTGCTCCCAGGGCGTGGTGATGCTCTCCCACGGCGACGAGATCGGCCGCACCCAGGGCGGCAACAACAACGCCTACTGCCAGGACAACGAGCTGGCCTGGATCGACTGGAAGCGCGCGGACGAGGAGTCCGACCTGCTGGAGTTCGTGCGCGAGCTGGCGCGGCTGCGCCGCGAGCACCCGGTCTTCCGCCGCCGCCGGTTCTTCCAGGGCCGGTTCTCCGGCGACGGCGGGCTGCCCGACATCGCCTGGCTGCGCACCGACGGCCGGCCCATGCGCGACCAGGACTGGGGCGCTGGCGGGCACGCCCTGGGGGTGTTCCTCAACGGCGACGCCATCAGCGAGCCCGACCCGCGGGGGCGCCCCGTCACCGACGACTCCTTCCTGCTGCTGCTCAACAGCGGTCCTGATGAGGCGGTGGCGTTCACCCTGCCCGGCGAGGAGTACGGGATCGCCTGGGAGACCGTTCTGGACACCGCCGACCCCGACGTGGTCGACCGCCCGTTCGTGCCCGCCGGGCACGCCGTCGAGGTGATCGACCGGGCGCTGGTGCTGCTGCGGCGCGTGTCGCACAACGAGCCGGAACCGGGCCGGGCCGTCTAACCTCTTCAGGCATGACCTCCGATTCCACCGCCCCGACCGGTACCCCCGACGCGCCCCGCTTCCGCGCGCTGCTGCCCGAGCCCGCCGCCGACGTCGACCTCGCCGCGGCCTACGCCTACCCCTCCGGCCTGGAGGGGCCCTGGCTGCGGGCCAACATGGTCGCCAGCGCCGACGGCGGGGCGTGGGGCCCCTCGGGCCGCACGGCGGAGCTGTCCTCCCCGCCCGACCGTGCGCTGATGTCGGTGCTGCGCGCCCACGCCGACGTGGTGCTGGCGGGCGCGGCCACGGCCCGCATCGAGGGCTACCGGCCGGTGCGCCCGCGCGAGGTGTGGGGCGGCCTGCGGGCCGGGCGCACGGCCACGCCGCCGCTGGCGCTGGTCACCCGCACCCTGGACGTCCACCCCGACGTGCTGGAGAAGGCCCCGCCCGAGGCGCCCACGATCGTGTTCACCACCGAGTCCGCCCCGGCCGACCGGCGGCGCGCCGCCGCCGCGAGCGGCGCCGAGGTGGTGGTGGCCGGGGCGGACTCCGTGCGGCCCGAGGAGGTGCTGGCGGGGCTGGCCGAGCGCGGGCTGGTGCGGGTGCTCACCGAGGGCGGCCCGCACCTGCTCGCGGAGTTCGCGGCGGCCGGGCTGCTGGACGAGCTGTGCCTGACGCTGAGCCCGCGCCTGCTGGGGCCGGCGGCCGCGCGCATCGTGGCCGGTGCGGCGCCCTCCCACACCCAGGACCTGCGGCTGGCGGCGGTGCTGGAGTCGGAGGACTCGCTGTTCGTGCGCTACCGGCGGGCGTTCGACCGCACCGCCGGGTGAACCGGGGGTGAACGGCGGGAAACGGGATGCCGGATGTGGCCACGGACGACCAATGCCCGATTGCGCATAAAGGGCCGGTCAATCGGACATACCCGGATTGTGGTTTCCTGGCACACAACCCCCCGAACGGGGCCGTCCATGACACGACTCCCCCACCGCTCCCCCCGGCCGCCGCGAGCGAGTGCCGCGCCCGCCCAGCCGCTCGGTCGCCGACACTCCGGTCGGGCCATCGCACATTACGGGCGAGAGGATGAACGCCGTGGCGACGTCCGATAACGACTCACCCCCGGTCTACCGCGAGATCGCCGACACGCTGCGCGAGGCGATCAGGTCGGGCCGGCTGTCCGACGGCGCCCGCGTCCCGGGCGAGAACGACCTGATGAAGCAGTACGGCGTCGCCCGCGCCACCGCCCGCCAGGCGCTGTCGGTGCTCATCAACGAGGGCATCGTGGTGGCGATCCGGGGCTCGGGCATCTACGTCCGCGCGTTCCGCCCGCTGCGCCGACACGGGCCGCGGCGGCTGTCGCGGGCGCTGTGGGGCAGCGGGCGGGCGGTGTGGCAGGCCGACGCCCCCGACGGCGACTTCGAGACCGACAGCATCGAGGTCGGCGAGGTCCCCGCGCCCGGCTACGTCGCCAAGGCGCTGGGGCTGGCCGAGGACACGCCCGTGGTGCGGCGGCACCGCCGCCACCGCCTGGGGGGCCGCCCCATGCAGCTGGCGACCTCCTACCTGCCGGCCAAGCTGGCGGCGGGCACGGCCATCGCCGAGGCCGACACCGGCCCCGGCGGCATCTACGCGCGGCTGGCGGAGCTGGGGAGGGCGCCGGCCCACTTCACCGAGGAGATCCGGGTGCGCATGCCCACCCCCGACGAGGCGCGCGAGCTGCGGCTGAGCCCGGGCACCCCGGTGATGGACGTGCTGCGCACCGCCCTGACCGCCGAGCACGAGGCCGTGGAGTTCAACGAGATGACCCTGGACGGCTCGGCCTACGTCCTGCAGTACGACTTCGACGCCTGAGCCCCGGGCCGCCCGGCGCGCGTGCGGCGCCGGGCCCCGGCCCGCAGGGGGGACCGGGGCCCGGGCTGCCGCTACCCCTCCTCGGGGCCCCGCCGCTCCGGCTCCGCCGAGGCGAAGACCACGAACACCAGGGCACTGAGGGCCCCGCCGACCACGACCGCCCCGCCCGCGGCGGGGAGGACGTCGTCGGATCCGTTCGCCGCCGCCCACTCGGCCAGGGCGAACCCCAGCACTCCGGCGACGGCGAGCGAACCCAGGGCGATCACCGAGACCAGCGCGAACAGCCGGCCGTCGGTCCACGGACCCGGTCGGGCCCGGGCCAGCCGCGCGGCCGCCGAACCGGCGGTGAGCCGGACGACCCAGGCGACCTCGGACGCGGCCCCGGCGATCGGACCCCACACCGGCCTGGTCCGCGCGCGGAGCAGGTCGGCGTGGTGGTCCACCCAGAGGCGGCAGTAGCGGGCCCACCCCACGCGGAGCGGCTGTCGGTGGTCCAATGGCTGTCGATACGAAACCAGCATTGTCACACTCCCGGCTGCCAATAGCCTCGGAGCATCCGTACCCGACCGCCAACGTCGCGAACTCCCCACAGCAGAGGAAACAGGCATGTATCCCTCAAGGGGCATTGATCACGAAATGACGGAGCGATCAGCCGGTCAGCACCCCCAAACACCGTAAATGCCGGTAGCGTCACCGGTATGGACGAAACACCTGCACCGGTCGCCCGGTCCGAGGAGGAGTGGCGGCGCATCCTCGACCCCGAGTCCTACGCCGTGCTCCGCCAGGGCGCCACCGAGCGCGCGTGGACCGGGGAGTACGTCTCGACCACCACCGCCGGGGTGTACCGCTGCCGCGCCTGCGGCGCCGAACTCTTCCGCTCGACCGAGAAGTTCGAGTCGCACTGCGGCTGGCCCAGCTTCTTCGACCCCGCCCGCAGCGACGCGGTGACCCTGCACGAGGACCGCTCGCTGGGCATGGTGCGCACCGAGGTCCGCTGCGCCGCCTGCGACTCCCACCTGGGCCACGTCTTCCACGGCGAGGGCTACGACACGCCCACCGACGACCGCTACTGCATCAACTCGATCGCGCTCACGCTGGAGCCCGACGAGAACGTGCAATAGCATCCTCCTTCACGGATTCACCCGGCCGGTGCCCCAGCGTTCTCCGGCCGTTACGATCGTGTCCTCTCCGCGCCCCCGCCCGGCGGGGTCCGCGCCGCAGCAGGTCCCAACCGCCGACTGAAAGCAGCCGATGCCGCTCCACGACGCACCGACACCGGTCCCCGCCACCCGCGGCCGACTCCCCCTGGCCCGGGGGTCGGCCCCCTGGCTGCTCCCGGCCCTCGCCCTGGCCGGCGCGACCGTCCTGATACGGCGCGCCCGGCCGCTGGCGGTGCCGGCCGGCCTGCTCGCGGCGGGCATGGTGTGGTTCTTCCGCGACCCCGAGCGCGTCCCGGCGACGGGCCGCCTCATCAGCGCGGCCGACGGCGTCGTACAGAGCATCGACCCCCGGCCCGACGGCCGCACGCGCGTGGCCGTCTTCATGAACCCCCTCAACGTGCACGTCAACCGTGCACCGCTGGACGGGGTGGTCAGGCGGGTCGAGCATCGGCCCGGCGGCTTCCGACCCGCATTCGACAAGGACAGCGAGCTGAATGAGCGCGTCATCTGGACCCTCGACACCGCGATCGGTGAGGTCACGGTCGTCCAAATCGCCGGCGCGATGGTCCGGCGTATCGTCCCGTATCTCGCCGAAGGCCAGGCCGTGGAGCAGGGGCAGAGGATCGGCCTCATCCGGTTCGGCTCGCGGGTCGACGTCTATCTTCCGGCCGGCATCACCCCGGCGGTGGAGGTCGGACAGCGCGTCCGAGCCGGCGAAACCCGCCTCGACCGCGACTGAGGAGCCCATCGCGGGATCCGCGTCGGCGGCGCCCGACGGCGGGGCCGACGACGCCCCGCGGCTGCGGCTGGCCCTGGCCGACTACCTGACCCTGGGCAACGCCCTGTGCGGGTTCATGGCGGTCTGGCAGCTGGCCGCCGCGCAGACGGCGTACGCCGCGGCCGGCGGGCACGACCCGCTGGAGCGCGGCGCGGTCGCCGCGGCCGTGGCCCTGCTGCTCGTGGCCGCCGGCTTCGACCTGTTCGACGGCCGGGTGGCGCGCCGCCTGGGCGGCAGCGGCATGGGCGCCGAACTGGACAACCTCGCCGACGTGATCAGCTTCGGGTTCGCCCCGGCCTTCTTCGTGGTGGCCTGGGGCACGCTCGCGGGCGAGGGCGGGCCGCTCCAGCACACCGTGGCCCTGGCCGCGGCGGCGGCGGTCCTGCTGGCGGTGGTGGTGCGCCTGGCGCGGTTCTCCTGCCAGGCCCCCGACTCCAGCACCTTCACCGGCCTGCCGAGCCCGTTCGGGGCCATGGCGGTGATCACCGTGGTGCTGCTGGACCCGCCGGTCTACGTGGGCGCGGCGGCGGTGGCGCTGGTGGCCTGGCTGATGGTCAGCCGGGTGGCCTACCCCAAGCCGCGCGGCCGGCTCGCCTACGCCGCGCTCGGCTGCATCGTGGTGGGCGCCGGGTGCCTGGCCGCGTGGGCGCTGGACGCCCCCGGCGGTGTCGTGCTCCTCTACTCCGGCGGCGGCCTGCTGCTGGCCCTGGTGCTGGCGGTGCCGGTCTCCCTGGTGGCCGCGCGGCGCAACGACCCGGCGCCCGCGCCGGCCGACAGCGTCTGAGCGGCGCTCAGCCCGACACCGCCGCCCCGGCCGGGCCGGGGCGGCACCGGACCCCCGCCGCGGGCGCGGCGGCGGCAGCGCGCGGCTGAGCCCGCCCTCCGGGCGGCCCCCAGGGGCCGCCCGGAGCCGTTTCAGGGCCGTCTTTAGGCCAGGGCCTCCACCAGCTCGACCGCGCTCTTGCGGCGGCCGGTGTAGAAGGGGACCTCCAGGCGGGTGTGCCGCCGGGCCTCCGCGCCGCGCAGGTGGCGCATCAGGTCGACGATGCGGTGCAGGTCGTCGGCCTCGAAGGCCAGCAGCCACTCGTAGTCGCTGAGCGCGAAGGTCGAGACCGTGTTGGCGCGCACGTCGGGGTAGGGCGCGGCCATGCGGCCGTGCTCGGCCAGCATCGTCCGGCGCTCCTCGTCGGGCAGCAGGTACCACTCGTAGGAGCGCACGAACGGGTACACGCACAGGTGGTCGCGCGGCTCCTCGCCGGCCAGGAACGCCGGGACGTGGCCCCGGTTGAACTCCGCGGGCCGGTGCAGGCCCACGACCGACCACACCGGGGTGCTGGCGCGCCCCAGGCGGGTGCGGCGGAAGGACGCGTACATGTCCTGCACCGCCTCGGAGGACTCCGCGATCCACCAGAACATCATGTCGGCGTCGGCGCGGAAGCCCTGCACGTCGTAGCAGCCGCGCGTGGTCACGCCCTTCTCGGCGCCGCCCTCGAACAGCGCGGCCAGCTCGGCGCCCAGGGCGGAGCGGTCGGCGTCGGCCAGGTCCCCGGCCTTGAACACCGACCACATGGTGTAGCGGATCAGCGCGTTGAGGTCCTGCTCCCCCGCGCCGCCGGCCGGGTCCTGCTGCTGGCTGTGGTGCTGCCCCGTTGTCACGGATGGCTCCTTGTCTGATCGGTGTGGTCGTGGGTGGTGGGCGCCGGAGCGGCCGCGCCGCGCTCCCCGATGCCGGGCAGGGCCGCGGCGAGGCCGGCGGCGGCGCCGGTGGCGCCCGCGATGCAGGCCGGGATGCCCACTCCGTCGTAGGCCGCGCCGCACAGGGCGAGGCCGGGGTGGCGGGCGGCCTCGGCGCGGACGCGCGCCACCCGGGCGGTGTGGCCGACGTCGTACTGCGGGAGCCCGCCGCCCCAGCGGGTCACCCGGCTCTGGACGGGGGCGCCCGCGACGCCGCAGACGCGGGCGAGGTCGGCCGCCGCCAGGGCGGCCAGCTCGTCGTCGCCGCGCTGGAGCAGGGCGGTCTCGCCGGCGCGGCCGATGGAGCAGCGGACCACCACGGTGTCCTCGCCGGGGTGGGCCGCGCGCAGCTCCTCGTCCAGCCACGGCCACTTCACGCTGCTGAAGGTGGCCGCCTTGATCGCCAGCCCTTCGCGGGAGGACACCAGGAACCCGCTCCGGCGGGGCGGGCGGGCGAACGCGGCCGCGGGGTAGGCCAGGGTGACGATGGCCATGCTCGCGTACTCCACGCCGGCCAGGTCGCGCGCGGCCTCCGGGGCGGCCTCGCCCAGCAGGCGGGCGGCGGCCGGCGCCGGGCAGGCGAGCACCACGCCGTCGGCGGCGATCTCGCGGGGGGCCTGGCGCGGGGCGTCGGGCGCGGCCGCGCCCACGGTCAGCCGCCAGCCCCGCGCGGTCTGGGCCAGCGCCCGGACGGTGGCCGAGGTCTGGACGTCGGCGCCGCACTGGCGCGCCAGTTCGCCGACCAGGACGGAGATCCCGCCGCGCAGGCCGGCGAACACCGGGCCGCCGGGCACGCCTTCGCGCTCGCGGCGCCGGCGGCGGGCCGTGCGGCCCACGGCGCGCAGCAGCGAGCGCTCGCGGCGGGCGGCCTGGGCGATCTGCGGCAGGGTGGCCTCCAGCGACAGCCGCTCGGCGCGGCCGGCGTAGACCCCGCCGAGCATGGGCTCCACCAGGCGGTCGACCACCTCGCGGCCCATGCGGGCGCCGATGTGGCCGGCCACCGACACGTCGCCGCGCAGGGGCGTGGGCGGCAGCACGAGGTCCAGTCCGGCGCGCAGGGTGCCCAGCGGCGAGAGCACGCCGCTGCGGGCGAGGTCGGCGAGGTCGCCGGGCACGCCCATGACCTGGGTGGCGGGGAAGGGCCGCAGCCGGCCGCGGCTGTAGAGGCTCGCCGGGACCGGGGCGGGGTGCACCAGGCGGTCGGAGAGTCCGAGTTCGGCGATGAGGTCGAGCGCCTCGGGCCGGCGCGCGAGCACCGACTCCGCGCCGGCGTCGACCGGCACCCCGGCGAACGGCGTGGCGTGCAGTTTGCCGCCGATCCGCGGCGCCGCCTCCAGCACGGTGACCCGGGCTCCCGAGCGGGTGAGCCGGTGGGCGGCGGTCAGGCCGGACACCCCGGCCCCCACCACGACGACGTGGGGTTGGCGCTGCATACCCCCAGCTTTCCAGATACCCCGGGCAGGTGCGCACGGGGTCGCGGCAAGGGCGCGGCGCCGTGCGCGCCGGTCCGCCGTGACCAACCCGCAACGCGCGCCGCGCAACGCCGGGGCGCCGGGGCGCGTCCTAGCGGCATGTCGGCCACACCCCCACGTGACGAAGCGCGCCGCCGCCCCCTCGCCCGGGGCGCGGCGGCGGCGCCGCTCCTGCTGCTGCTCGCCCTCGCGGCCGGATGCTCGGCCACCTCCTCCTCCGGCGGCGCCGACGCCTCGCGGGAGGCGCCGGCCGAACCGGGCATCGCCCAGGAGGCGCCGCCCGAGGCCGAGCCCCCCGGCGGCGGGGCCGCCGACGGGTCGGACGGTCTGGCCGGGGACCTGCCCCTGGCCGACCGCGACCTGGTCTACACCGCCGACCTGCGGGTGGAGGTGGAGGACGTCGACGCCGCGGCCGAGCGCGCCGGGGAGTGGGTGGCCGACGCCGGGGGCTACATCGCCGCCGAGAGCGTGCAGTCCGGCGAGGGCGACGCCCCCTACGCCTCGCTGACGCTGCAGGTGCCCCGCGACCGCTACGAGGCGGCGCTGGACGAGCTGGCCGCGCTGGGCAGCCAGTCCAGCCTGGACCGCCGGGTGCAGGACGTCACCGAGGAGGTCGCCGACGTCGACAGCCGGGTGGAGTCGGCCGAGGCGTCGCTGGACCGGCTGCGCGACCTGCTGGACGAGGCCGGAACGGTCCAGGAGGTGCTGGCGGTGGAGGCCGAGATCAGCACCCGCCAGCAGGAGTTGGAGTCGCTGCAGGCGCGCCAAGAGGCGCTTTCCCAGCAGGTGTCCTACAGCACGGTGAACCTGGAGCTGATGCCGCCGGAGACCTACGTCGCCGACCCCGGCGACGACTCCATCGGGTTTTTGGGCGGCCTCCAGCGGGGCTGGCGGGCGCTGGTGGGCCTGGGCGAGGTGCTGGCGGTGGCGGCGGGCTGGCTGCTGCCGTTCGCGGTGCCGCTGGCCGTGGCGGGCACGCCGGCCTGGCTGCTGTGGCGCCGGCGGCGCGCCCGGCGGCGGGGCCGTCCGGCCGCGCCCGGCGGAGCCGCGGCGGGCGGTGCGGCGCGCCCGGAGGGCGCCGGCGGCAGCGCGGCCGAGGACGGCGCGGACGGCACAGGCGAAGCGGGCGGCCGCGAGCGCGCGGCGGGCACGGGCGGCACCGGCACCGCGAAGGGGACCTCGGGCGGGACGCCGGGCGGCACCGCCTGATGAGGGTCCGCCGGGCGGCGCGGCGGCCGGGAGCGCCCCGGCCGCCGCGCCCGCCTAGCGCGCGGTCTCGGTGTGCACGAACTCGGTGAGCCGGGCGAGCACGTCGGGGTCGGTGGTGGGCAGCACGCCGTGGCCCAGGTTGAACACGTGTCCCTCGGCGGCGGCGCCGCGCGAGAGCACGTCGGCGGCGCGGCGGGCCACCACCTCCCAGGGCGCGAACAGGGTCGCCGGGTCGAGGTTGCCCTGCAGCGCGGTACCGGGCTGGACCCGCTGGGCGGCCTTGTCCAGCGGCACCCGCCAGTCGACGCCCACGACGTCGGCCCCGGCCTCGCTGAGCAGGCCCAGGAGTTCCCCGGTGCCCACGCCGAAGTGGATGCGGGGCACGTCGAGCCCGCTGAGCTGGTCGAAGATCCACGAGGTGTGCGGCAGGACGGACTCGCGGTAGTCCTCGGCGCTGAGGGCGCCCACCCAGGAGTCGAAGAGCTGCACGGCCGAGGCGCCGGCGGCGATCTGCACGCGCAGGAACTCCACGGTGATGGCGGCCAGGCGGTGCATGAGGTCGGCCCACAGCTCGGGCTCGCCGTACATCAGCGCCTTGGTGCGCTCGTGGTTCTTGGAGGGCCCGCCCTCGATGAGGTAGGAGGCCAGGGTGAAGGGGGCGCCGGCAAAGCCGATCAGCGGGCGGTCGCCGAGTTCGCGCGTCAGCTCGCCGACCGCCTCGGTCACGAACGGCACGTCGTCGGGTTCGAGCGCGCGCAGCCGCTTGACGCCCTCGGCGTCGCGGACGGGGTCGGCGACCACGGGGCCCACCCCGGTCTTGATGTCGAGGTCCACCCCGATGGCCTTCAGCGGCACCACGATGTCGCTGAAGTAGATGGCGGCGTCGACGTCGTAGCGGCGCACCGGCTGCAGAGTGATCTCGACGATCATGTCGGGCCGCGCGCAGGCGTCCAGCATGGGGACGTCGGCGCGCACCCTGCGGTACTCGGGCAGCGAGCGCCCGGCCTGGCGCATGAACCACACCGGCGTGTGCGGGACCGGCAGGCGCCGGCAGGCGCGGAGGAAAGGAGAGTCGTGCAGCGTCACACCTCTGATCGTGCCATGGGTGCGGCGCGGTCGCGCCCCACCCCGCGCACGGAGGCGCGGAGACGGCCCGGGGACGCCCGGAAAAAAGAGCGCCGGACCCCAGAAATCCGGGCAACGGCCACCTCAGATTGCGAAGCACCGCGTTTCGCCCGATCAGCCGCAATTCAGACACGGGGTGTGATCGGCCGGAAACCGGATTGACCGTGACCGCGTAACGGCTTCGCCGCGAAGCCGGTCCCAAGATCATTACAAAAGGCCGACACGCCGGAAAAACTCCGCGTCGCGGCGCGGGAGTCGTGCCACCGTCATGGGGTGCCCGCCGTCACGCGCCGCGACCGTCGGTGCGCTCTGCTGGGCGGCGGGGCCGTGGTCGCGTGCGCCCGACATGTCGGGGGTTCGTCGCCCACAGCCTTCGGCGCGAAGATCCCCGCAACAAGATTAAGGCTGTCGTTTCCATCATGCCCCCTCTCGGTAGGGTCGATGACGCGCCGCCCGCGTTCCGGCGCGCGGTTGAGAGTCTGCGCACACCCCCGGTGCGGCCGGAGATCGCGGTCGAGGACATCCCGGCGCCCAAGCGCCTGGCGCCGCACGCCGTGGCCA
Source organism: Streptomonospora nanhaiensis (assembly GCF_013410565.1). NCBI lineage: Bacteria > Bacillati > Actinomycetota > Actinomycetes > Streptosporangiales > Nocardiopsidaceae > Streptomonospora > Streptomonospora nanhaiensis. The sequence continues at coordinate 174,708 of NZ_JACCFO010000001.1, read as the reverse complement.
TGTCGGCGACCGTGCGCGTCGAGGACGCCGACGCCGCGTTCGGCCGGCTGATCGTGCTCTACGACCCCGAGGGCACGCGCGACTGGCCCGGCCCGTTCCGGGTCGTGGCGTGGGTGACCGCCGACCTGGAGTCGGAGATCGCGACCGACCCCCTGCTCGGCCAGGTCGCGTGGAGCTGGCTCACCGACGCCCTGGAGGCGCGCGGCTGCGAGCACCACGCCCTCAGCGGGACCGTCACCCGGGCCACCACCGAGGGCTTCGCCGCAAAGGCCGACCAGCCCTCCACCACCGAACTGGAGCTGCGCGCGTCCTGGACCCCCGCGTCCGACGACCTGTCGGCCGACATGCGGGTGTGGCTGGACCTGCTGTCGGCGGCGGCCGGGCTGCCGCCGATGGACGTTGCCGACATCGGCCAGCGGCGCGGCCGCCCGGAGGGGTGAGCGCGCCCGCCCCCGCCGTGCGCCGGCCGCCTCCGCCCGGCCCGCCTGCCCCTTCGCACCGCCGGCGGGCCGGTCGGGGACGCGCGCGGGCGCGCCCGCCACTGCCTCCGACCGCCCCCGCTGTCGTGCCCCCGGCATGGGGACCGCATACCGTGGGGGTGTGGCGAACGTGCTGAACTCCAAGACAGGTACCCCGGACCCGGAGAACCCCGACGGCCATCACGGGCACGAGCCGGAGGCCCCCCTGCTGCGCGAACCCCGCGACGGGCTCCCGCCGGTGGTGGCCGACACCGCGCACCTCGCCCGCGTCGTGGACTCCTTCGGCTCCGGCAGCGGCCCGGTGGCCGTCGACGCCGAACGCGCCTCGGGGTACCGCTACGGCCAGCGCGCCTACCTGGTCCAGCTGCGCCGCGCCGGGGCGGGGTCCGCCCTGATCGACCCCATCGCCTGCCCCGACCTGTCGGCGCTGGACTCCGCGGTCGCCGACGCCGAGCTGGTCCTGCACGCCGCCCACCAGGACCTCCCCTGCCTGGCCGAGGTCGGCCTGCGGCCCCGCCGGCTGTTCGACACCGAGTTGGCCGGGCGCCTGCTGGGCTACCAGCGCGTGGGCCTGGGCTCGATGGTGGAGCGGGTGCTGGGCGTGCGCCTGGCCAAGGAGCACTCGGCCGTGGACTGGTCGGTGCGCCCGCTGCCGCAGGACTGGCTGACCTACGCGGCGCTGGACGTCGAGATCCTGGTGGACCTGCGCGACGCGCTGGAGGCCGAGCTCGCCGAGGCCGGCAAGCTCGACTGGGCGCGCGAGGAGTTCGCCTGGGTGGTGGCCGCGCCGCCCAAGGAGCCCCGGCCCGACCCCTGGCGGCGCACCTCGGGCATCCACCGGGTGCGCAACCAGCGCGGCCTGGGCGTGGTGCGCGAGCTGTGGGGCGAGCGCGACCGCATCGCCCGCGAGCGCGACATCTCGCCGGGGCGGGTGCTGCCCGACGCCGCGATCATCGAGGCCGCCACCGCCATGCCGGCCACCGCCGCCGAGCTGACCGCCATCAAGCCGTTCAGCGTGCGGCTGGCCCGCCGCTACGTGCCCAACTGGCTCAAGGCGATCAACCGGGTGCGCGGCATGCCGCCGGCCGAGCTGCCCCAGCCGGGGGCGCCGGGCGACGGCCCGCCGCCGACCAACCGGTGGGCCGACCGCGACCCTGCGGCGGCGCGGCGGCTGGAGGCGGTGCGCGCGGCGCTGGCCACGATCGCCGAGCGGGTGTCGATGCCCACCGAGAACCTGCTGCAGCCGGACGCCGTGCGGCGCCTGGCGTGGAGCCCGCCGGCGCGGCCCGGCGTCGACGGCGTGGCCGAGCACCTGCGCGAGCACCACGCCCGCCCCTGGCAGGTGGAGCAGACCGCGGGTCCGCTGGCCGAGGCGCTGGCGCGCGTCTCCGGGGAGTAGCGCGGGGCCCGGGCGGGCGGGACGGCCGGGAGGGGCGGGTATTCGGACGCCCGCTTTTACCGCCGACGCGCGCGGTTGAACCTCGCGTTCCGCTCAAACAGGCGGAAGTGACACAATTCACCGGAGACGCCTACCTGTGGCGTGTTTCCGGGCCTTCTCGCCCGGATTAAGTTATGGAATCGTGCTGTTCTTGATGCGGGGCGGCGAGTTCGCGGCGGCCGGTGGTCCTTCTGGATGGGTGGTGAGTCTTGTGTCCATGTGGCGCTCCCTGCTGCGCAAGACCGGATTCGCGCCCGGCGATACCGCGGCGGTGCCCCCGGCGCGCGAGCCCGGGCAGTCCCCCGCCCTGCGCGCCGCCGTGCTGGAGGAGGTGCTGCGCGAGCACGTCGACTCCTACGGCGCCGAGGACCCCCGCACCATCGCCGCGCGCAACAACCTGGCCAGCAAGTACGCCCAGATCGGGCGGCGCCAGGCGGCGGTCGCGGAGTTCGAGCGCGCGCTGGCCGACGCCGAGACCGTGCACGGCCCCGACCACCCCCAGACCGACGTCATCCGCGAGAACCTCGCCTGGTCCTACGAGGACGCCGGGCGCGCCGACGACGCCGCCGAGCAGTGGGAGGCCCTGCTCAAGCACCGCGACTCCCAGTTGGGCCCGGTGGCCGCCGACACCGTGACCGCGCGCAGCCGCCTGGCCAACTGCTACCGCAAGTGCGGCCGCTACGACGCCGCCATCGCCCACTACGAGCGCGCGGTCGAGGACGCCGGCACGCCCGCCGCGCGCGAGGACCTGCGCATCGGCCTGAGCCAGTCCTACACCGCGCTGGGCCGCCACGACGACGCCGCACAGCAGCTGCGCATGGTGCTGGCCCAGCGGCGCCGCCGCCTGGGGTCCAAGCACCTGGACACCCTGGTCATCCAGCACCGGCTGGGCCGCACCCAGCTCCAGGGCGGGCGGGGCGAGGAGGCCGTCGACACGCTGCGCGCGGCCTACCTCAACGGCCTGTCGGCGGCGGGCGACCCCGAGATCCGCATGCTGACCCTGCGCATGCGCCGCGACCTCGCCGGCGCGCTGAGCGCCCAGGGCCGCCACCGCGACGCCGCCGCCCTGTTCTGAGGGGCGGCCCCGGCCCTTTGGCCCGCCCGCCGCGGGCGCCCCGGCACCGCCGCCGCGCCCGGCCACACGCACCGACGCCCTTCCGCGCACCGCGCGGGAGGGCGTTTCGCGCTGCCCGGCCCACCGGGGCGGCTCCCCTGCTCGCCACAGTAGTTACCGGCCAGTAGCATGTGCGTGTACCGGTCACCCGTCCGTTGGAACCAGGAGGGCAAATCGTGCCGCGAACTGCCCGTGATGTCGTGTTTGTCGACGGAGCCAGGACTCCGTTCGGCAAGGCCGGCAAGGGCCTCTACGCCGAGACGCGCGCCGACGACCTCGTCGTGCGCGTCATCCGCGAGCTACTGCGCCGCAACCCCGGCCTGCCGCCGGAGCGCATCGACGAGGTGGCCATCGCCGCCACCACCCAGATCGGCGACCAGGGCCTGACCATCGGCCGCAGCGCGGCCCTCCTGGCCGGCCTGCCGCGCAGCGTCCCCGGCTTCGCGATCGACCGCATGTGCGCCGGCGCGATGACCGCCGTCACCACCACCGCCGCCGGGATCTCCTTCGGCGCCTACGACGTCGCCATCGCCGGCGGCGTGGAGCACATGGGCCGCCACCCCATGGGCGAGGGGGTGGACCCCAACCCGCGCTTCCTCTCCGAGAAGCTGGTCGACCCCTCGGCGCTGGTCATGGGCAACACCGCCGAGAACCTGCACGACCGCTACCCCTCCATCACCAAGGAGCGGGCCGACGCCTACGCCCTGCGCAGCCAGGAGAAGGTCGCCAAGGCCTACGCCGACGGCAAGATCCAGCAGGACCTGGTCGAGGTGCTGGTGCGCTCGGCCGAGCGGGGCTTCGGCCTGGCCACGGCCGACGAGCCGCCGCGGCCCGACACCACCCTTGAGGGCCTGGCCGGGCTGAAGACGCCTTTCCGCCCGCACGGCAACGTCACCCCCGGCAACGCCGCCGGCCTCAACGACGGCGCCACCGGCGCGATCATCGCCGCCGAGGAGGTCGCCGCCGAACTGGGCCTGGACGCCCGCATGCGGCTGGTGGACTTCTCCTTCGCCGGGGTGGAGCCCGAGGTCATGGGCGTGGGCCCGGTGCCCGCCACCGAGCGGCTGCTGGCCCGCCAGAACCTCACCATGGACGACATCGGCCTCATCGAGATCAACGAGGCGTTCGCCGTCCAGGTGCTGGCGTTCCTGGAGCACTTCGGCGTTCCCGACGACGACCCGCGGGTCAACCCCTGGGGCGGCGCGATCGCGCTGGGCCACCCGCTGGCCTCCTCGGGCGTGCGGCTGATGACGCAGCTGTCCCGCCTGTTCGGCGAGCGCCCCGACGTCCGCTACGGCCTGACCACCATGTGTGTGGGCCTGGGCATGGGCGGGACCGTGCTGTGGGAGAACACCAACTGGGAAGGGAGCGCCAAGTGAGCAACTCCGACGTACGGTCCGGCGGCGTCCCCGACTCCCCCGAGGCCCTGCGCGAGGTCTTCGCCGACGAGGTCGTCACCCGCGCCCTGGCGCGCGACGTCCAACTGCCCTACAACGCGGGCACGGCGGTGCTGATCACCCTGGACAACGGGCACGACCACACCAAGCCCAACACCTTCGGCCCGGCCGGGCTGCTCAGCCTCAACGACGCCATCGAGGCGGCGCGCGCCCGCACCGACATCGCGGCCGTGGCCATCACCGGCAAGCCGTTCATCTTCGCGGTGGGCGCCGACCTCACCGGCGTCCCCCAGGTGCGCACCCGCGAGCAGGCCCACGCGGTGGCCCGGCTGGGCCACGACGTGTTCCGCAAGCTGGGCGAACTGGACGTGCCCACTTTCGCGTTCGTCAACGGCGCCGCCATGGGCGGCGGCGTGGAGGTGGCGCTGCACTGCCGCTACCGCACCGTCTCCTCGGGCGTGTCGGCCTTCGCGCTGCCCGAGACCTTCCTCGGCCTGGTGCCGGGCTGGGGCGGCACCTACCTGCTGCCCCACCTCATCGGCGCCGAGAAGGCGCTCAAGCTCATCATCGACAACCCGCTGGCCCAGAACCGGATGATCAAGGGCCCCGAGGTGCGCGCCCTGGGCATCGCCGACGCGGTGTTCGAGCCGGCCGACTTCGTCGAGGAGTCGCTGCGCTGGGCCGCCCGGGTCGTCAAGGGCGCGGTCGCCGTGGAGCGGCCCGAGGTCGACCGCGGCGCCGGCTGGGACCAGGCCGTCGCCAACGCGCGCTTCATGCTGGAGGGCCGCCTGCACGGCGCGGCGCCCGCCCCGGTGCGGGCGCTGGAGCTGGTGGCCGCGGCCAAGGACCGCACCCGCGACGAGGGCTTCGCCGCCGAGGACGACGCGCTGGCCGACCTCATCATGAGCGAGGAGCTGGCCGCCGGGCTCTACGCCTTCGACCTCAACCAGAAGCGGGCGCGGCGCCCGGCCGGCGCGCCCGACAAGTCCCTGGCCCGCCCGGTGACCAAGGTCGGCGTGGTGGGGGCCGGGCTGATGGCCGGCCAGCTGGCGCTGCTGTTCGCCCGCCGCCTGGGCGTGCCGGTCGTCATGACCGATCTCGACCAGGAGCGGCTGGACAGGGGCGTGGGCTACGTCCACGGCGAGGTCGACAAGCTGCTGGCCAAGGGCCGGGTCAATCCCGACCAGGCCAACCGGCTCAAGCGCCAGGTGACCGGTTCGCTGACCAAGGACGCCTTCGCCGACGCCGACTTCGTCATCGAGGCCGTCTTCGAGCGCATGGACGTCAAGAAGCAGGTGTTCGCCGAGGTCGAGGCGGTCGTGCCGGCCGAGGCGGTACTGGCCACCAACACCTCCTCGCTGTCGATCACCGAGATGGCGGCCGACCTGCGCCACCCCGAGCGCGTGGTGGGCTTCCACTTCTTCAACCCGGTGGCGGTGCTGCCGCTGCTGGAGATCATCCGCGGCGAGCGCACCGACGACGCCGCCCTGGCCACCGCCTTCGCCACCGCCAAGCAGCTCAAGAAGAGCGCGGTGCTGTGCAAGGACGCGCCGGCGTTCGTCGTCAACCGGCTGCTCACCCTGTTCATGGGCGAGGTCCTGGCCGCCGTCGAGGAGGGCACCGAGCCCGAGGTCGCCGACCGCGCGGTGGCGCCGCTGGGGCTGCCGATGTCGCCGCTGATGCTGCTGCAGCTGGTGGGCCCGGCCGTGGCGCTGCACGTGGCCGAGACCCTGCACGAGGCGTTCCCCGACCGCTTCGGCGTCTCGCCGCAGCTGCGGGCGCTGGTGGAGTCGGGTCGCACGGCCGTCTACGGCCCCGACCTGACCATCGATCCCGAGGTGCGGGCGCTGTTCACCGGCGGCGGCCGGCCCTCCAGCGAGGAGCAGATCCTCCAGCGCGCGCTGGAGGCCCTGGCCCGCGAGATCCGGCTGATGCTGGAGGAGGGCGTGGTGGCCGAGCCCGCCGACATCGACCTGTGCCTCATCGCGGGCGCGGGCTGGCCGTTCCACCTGGGCGGGATCACGCCCTACCTCGACCGGTCGGGGGTGTCGGAGAAGGTCAACGGCGCGCGGTTCCACCCCAACGGGCCCAAGGCCCTGTAGGCCGCCCGCGGGCGCGGCGGCGCCACCCGCCGCCGCGCCCGGGCGACACGCGCCGCGCGGTCCCCGCCCCATACCCCGGGCCCGGGGGCCGCACCGCGTTATCCTGGCACTATGCCGGGCCCAGCGACACCCTTTGTGGTCTCCAACCGCTTCCGCATCACCTGGGAGGGGCTGTGGCTGACCCTGGCCTGCGTGGTCTTCACCGGGATCGGCGTCGCGCTGGTGCTGCGGGGCAGCCCCGTCGACCTCGCCCTGGGCCTGCTGGCGGTCGCCGTGTTCGGCGGCGCCGGGCTGGTGTCGCTCTCGCGCTTCCTGTCCCACCGCCCGGTCCTCATCCTCGACGAGGCCGGCGTGCACTTCATCGCGCCCTGGCCGCGCGGGCGCCGCGACGACCTCTCCTTCCCCTGGTCGGAGGTCGCCCTGCTGCGGGCCTGCACCCAGGTCGTGCCGCACCGCGGGGGCTCGGTGCCGATGCACTACCTCGTCTTCGTCAACCGCGACGAGGCCGAACTGCCGTTCCATCCGCCCTCGCCCTGGCACACCACCAACGCCGTGCGGGTGCGCCCCACCTGGAACCACACCATCGGCGAGATCATCGAGGCGGCCCACCACTACAAGCCCGACCTGCCCTTCGACGACCGCCGCCGGCCCGGCCCCGGCCGCGGGTAGCCCGCCTGCGGCTCAGCGCGCCCCGGCCGGGCTCGCCGGGCGGTCGCCGTCGGCCCGCCGGGGCGCCTCGGCGACGTCCTCGCCCTCGGTGATCCCCACCCGGTCGTGCAGCCGGCGCAGCGGGCCGGGCAGCCACCAGTTGGCGCTGCCCAGCAGCCGCATGGTGGCCGGCACCAGCAGCGCCCGCACCAGGGTCGCGTCGACCACCACCGCCATGGCCAGGCCGATGCCCATGATCTTGAGGAACAGCAGGTCGGATGAGCCCATGGCGGCCAGCACGACCACCAGCAGCAGGGCGGCGCTGGTGATGATGCCGCCGGTGCGCTGCAGGCCCACGGCCACCGAGTGCGCGTTGTCGCCGGTCAGGGCGAACTCCTCCCGGACCCGGCTGAGCAGGAACAGCTCGTAGTCCATGGCCAGGCCGAACGCGATGATGACGATCAGCACGATGAACGTGGGGTCGATCGTGCCGACCGGCTCGAACCCGAGCACGCCCGCCAGGTGGCCCTCCTGGAAGCCCCACACGACCACGCCCAGGGACGCGCCCAGCGACAGCGCGCCCATCACCACGGCCTTGACCGGCAGCACGATGGAGCCGAAGGCCAGGAAGAGCAGCACCAGGGTGGTGGCGACCACGAAGACGACGGTGGTGGGCAGGGTGTCGACGATGGCGGCGACGTTGTCGATCTGCATGGCGGCCGGCCCGCCGACCAGGACCTCCTCGGCGCCCTCGGGCTCGGGCGCGGTGCGCACCGCGCGCACCAGGTCGGCCGTCGCCGGGTCGTCGGTCTCGCCCTCGTAGGCCACGGTGATGTGGGCGGCGCCCTCGCCGGTGCGCGAGACCTCGGCGCCCTCGGCGCCGTCGAGGCCGCCCAGGCGGTCGGCGAAGTCCGCCAGCTCCCCGCGCGCGACGTCGCCGGTGACCGCCACGTCGATCCGCCCGATCCCCCCGGCCGGGAAGTCCTCGCGCAGCGACTCGGTGGCCACCCGGCTGGCGGCGTCCGCCGGCAGGTAGCGCTGGTCGGTGGAGCCCAGCTCGGTGGCGGCCAGCGAGGAGGCGAAGGCGACCAGCACCGCGCCCACGGCCACCAGGTAGAGCACCGGGCGGCGCATCACGCTGTGGGCCAGGCGCGCCCAGGCCCCGCCGGCCGCGGTCTCCTCGGGGCCGCGCCCCAGCGCGGCGCGGCGCAGCTCGCGGCGGCGCCGGGCGCGGGCGAACAGCCGCAGGGAGTCGATGCGGTCGCCGGCCACGGCCAGCAGCGCGGGCAGCGCCACCAGGGCGGCCAGGACGTCGAAGAGGACCACGGCGATCCCGCCGAACCCGATGGAGCGCAGGATGGGCTGGGGGAAGAACAGCAGGCCGGCGAAGGCGATCATGACGGTGACACCGGAGAACGCCACCGTGCGCCCGGCGGTGGCCAGGGTGCGCGGCACGGCCTCGCGCACCTCGGTGCCCCGGGCGCGCTCCTCGCGGAAGCGGTTGACCATGAACAGGCCGTAGTCGATGGCCAGGCCCAGGCCCAGGATGGTGGCGACGTTGACGGCGAAGACGGAGACGTCGGTGACGTAGGTGAGGGCGCGCAGCAGGGTGAGCGAGCCCAGGATGGCCAGGCCGCCCACGGCCAGCGGCATCAGCGCCGCCACCACGCCGCCGAAGATCACCACCAGCAGCGCCAGCAGGACCGGCAGCGAGATCAGCTCGGCGCGCACGACGTCGCCCTCGGCCTGGGCCGCCAGGTCGGACTCGATGCCCACCGCGCCGCCGATCTCGGTGTCGAGCTGGCCGGCGTCCAGCTCGTCCTCGATGGCGTGGAAGTTGTCCATGCGCTCGGCGTCGGTGTCGCCGGCCAGGGTGATCGGCACGTAGGTGGCGTGCCGGTCCTCGGAGACGAGGATGCCGCGCTCGGTGTCGCTGAGCCCTTCGTCGAGGTAGGTGCGGACCGAGGCGATCCGGTCCTCGGGCAGGTCGTCGCGCATCTGCTGGACGGAGAAGGCGAACATCGGGTTGTCGACCCGCAGCTCGTCGCTGCGGTAGACCACCACGATGTCGGCGGCGTCGTGGCCGAGCTCGGCCTCCAGCGTCTCGGCGGCGCGGGCGGACTCCGATCCGGGGTCCTCGAACCCGCCCTCGCTGACGGACTCGAAGACACCGGTCCCCCATACCCCGGCGAAGGCGGCGAACAGGGCGGTGGCGGCGAGCACCCAGCCGCGCCACCGGTAGGTGAAGCGCCCAAGACCTGCGAACATGAAACCGCTCCTCGACGTCTCACAGACGTGGATTGAACAGAGCAGACACCGGCACGGATACGGCGTTAACTAAGCTTACGTCGTTAACGGTTATGACGTTATCGTGGCACGGCGCCCCGCGGTCACCGCGCGGGGGGCGGAAAGGGACGAGGAATTGCCCACACGGCCCACCCCACCGGCATCCACGCAGGTAGCGGACGCGGCGGCGCCCACCCGGCGCGAGCGTGTGCGTGAGGCCACATCGCGGGAGATCAAGGAGATCGCGCGGCGCCACCTGGTGGCGCACGGGTCCTCGGGGGTCTCCCTGCGCGCCATCGCCCGCGAGATGGGCATGACCGCGCCCGGGCTCTACCGCTACTTCTCCAGCCTCCACGACCTCCTGGACTCCCTGCGCGCCGACCTCTTCACCGAGCTGACCGACGCCGTGGCCGCGGCCCAGGCCGCCCTGCCCGAGGACGACACCGACGGCCGGGTGCTGGCCGCGCTGCGCGCCGTGCGGGCCTGGGCGCTGGGCAACCGCGCGGAGTTCACCCTGCTGTTCGGCCCGGCCGTCACCGACACCGGCCCCGACGACGACAGCCCGGCCGCCGTCGCCGGGCAGCGCTTCGCCGCCGCCTTCGTCTCGCTGTTCGACCGGCTGCTGGCCGAGGGGCGGTTCGCGCCGCCGCCCGAGCCCGAGGCGTCGGCGGAGCTGCGCGCCCAGCTCGACGCCTTCGCCGCCTGCACCGGGTTCACCGGCGACCACGCCTCCGACGCGGCCACCCAGTTCATGCTGCGCTCCTGGGTGCGCTTCTACGGGCTGGTCTGCATGGAGGTCTTCCGGCACCTGGGGTTCGTGGCCGACGACCTCGGCGCGCTGTTCGAGGCCGAGCTGCGCGACCTGGTCACCGGGCTGGGCGTGGTCTACCGCGCCCCCTGACCGGCGCGGGGCCCCTCGGCCCGCACTGGCCGGTCCCGGCCGATTGCGGACCGCGCTGTGCGACCGCGCACGGGGGCCGAATATGGTTGATCGTCACGCTTGCCCGCGTTGCGCAACCAGAAGGACCAGCCCCGTGGAGACCACCCCCGACGGCGCGGACGACCCGGCCGCCGGCCGCCCCCCGGCACACACCCCGCCCCCGGCCGACCGCGACCACGCGGACGCCCCCCGGCCCGGCCCCGCGCCCGCCGAGCGCGCGGGCACCGGCCCCCGCCCGGCCGGCGCGGGCGGCGCCCCGCCGCCGGCGCCGGCGCCCGCGCCCCGCCCGGCCGAGTCCGGCGGCCCCGCCGCCGGCGCCGTCCCGGCGGCCGCGGGCGCCCCCGACGGGCCCACCGCCACCGGCGCCTTCCCGGCCGCGCGGACCGGCGCGTTCGGGGCCCCGCCGCGCCCCGGCGGCCCGGGCGGTCCCGCCGCGCCGCCGCCCGCCGGCCCCCACCCCGGCGCCCCCGCGCCGTTCGGCCCGCCCTACGGCCACCACCCCCACCCCGGCGGACACCCCGTCCACGGCTACCACCCGGGCGCCTACCCCTACCCGCCGCGGCGCGGCCGCGGCGCCACGGCGGTGTGGGTGGCCGTGGGCGGCTCGGCCTTCACCGCCGTGGTCGCCCTGACGCTGTGCGTGGCCCTGGTCGTGGCCGCCGACCCGGGCGCGGGGCCCTCCGCCGGCGGCCAGGCGCCCTCGGGCGACGACCCGGCGGCCCACTACGACGAGCGGCTGGCCGCCCGCCCCGGCGCCATCGACCTCGACGTCGCCGAGCACCCCGCCTACGACCTGGCCATGCCGGAGTCGATCGACTGCGCCCCGCCCGACCTGGACCCCGCCTCCGACGCCTCCTGGCGGACCTTCAGCGACGAGGTGGGCCGCTGCCTCAACGAGCTGTGGCAGCCGCGGCTGGAGGAGCTGGGCCTGCGCACGCCCGAGCCGACCTGGGACGTCACCGAGGAGAACCCCGACACCGGCTCGGCCGAGGAGGGTATGACCCTCGCCTACTACGAGAACGACACCATGACCATCACCGTGGTGCTGCCCAACGTCTCGGAGCTGGCGCGCGACGTGCCCGACAACAGCCAGGAGAGCGTCTGGGCGGCACTGCTGGGCCACGAGTACGGCCACCACGTGCAGCAGGCCACCGGCATCCTGGAGGAGAGCTACGCCATGGAGCGCCAGGCGCCCACCGAGGACGCCGAGCTTGAGGCGCTGCGCCGCACCGAACTCCAGGCCGAGTGCATGGCCGGGGTGGCCATGCAGGCGATGGGCGGGTTCGACCAGGCCGAGATCGACCGGGCCAACACCTTCCTCAACAGCGGCAGCGACCTGCCCACCCACGGCACCTCGGCCAACCGCCAGGAGTGGTTCGACAACGGCGCCTCGGCCGACACCCTGGAGGCGTGCAACACCTACGGCGCGCCGGTGGCCGACGTCGACTAGCACGGCGCGCGGGGCCGGGCTCCCGGCCGCGCGCGGCGTGGCGCGCCGCGCGCGGCCTCAGCGGCCCAGCGCGGCGTGCAGCTCCGACCAGCCGCCGAGCTTGACGCGCTCGCCCCGGCCCAGCCGGCGGCCGCGCTCGACCTCGGCGGCGTCGATGGTGAGCCAGTCGCCGTAGTCGGTGACCACCGCGCCGCTGCCCGCCAGCACGTCCTCGACCGGTTCCAGCACGGGCGCGGCGGCGCGCAGCTTGGGCGCGTCGTCCAGCAGGGACCGCACCGTGGCCGCGGCGTCGGACTTGTTGGTGCCGATGACCCCGGTGGCGCCGCGCTTGATCCAGCCCGCCACGTAGTCGCCGGGGCGGATGCCGCCCTCGGGGTCCAGCACCCGGCCCTGGACGTGGGGCACGGTGCGCGTGGCGGCGTCGAAGGGCACCCCGGCCAGGGCGGTCCCGGCGTAGCCGACCGAACGGAACACCATCCCGGCCGGGACCGTGTCGAACTCCCCGGTGCCGGCCAGGCGGCCGTCGTCGTCGAGCACGGTGCGCTCCACCCGCAGCGCCTCGGCGCGGTCGGTGCCCAGGACCTCGACGGGGCGGGTCCAGAACCGCAGCTCGATGCGGCGCGGCCGCGCCGCGGGCGGGCGGGCCGCCCACTCCTTGAGGATGGCGAGGTTGGTGCGGGCGGCGCGCTCGGCGGTGCGCATCTGCGGACCGGTGGGGTCGATGTCGACCTGCTCGGGGCGCACGGCGACCTCGGCGCCGGGCAGCCGGCCCAGCTCGCGCAGCTCGGGGGCGGTGAACTTGGCCTGGAGCGGGCCGCGCCGGGCCAGCAGGTGGATGCGGCGCACGCGGCTGGCGGCCAGCACCTCCAGCACGGGCTGGGGGATGTCGGTGCCGCGCAGCTCCTCGCCGGACTTCGCCAGCAGCCGCACGACGTCCACGGCGACGTTGCCCGCGCCGACCACCGCGACCTCCTCGGCGTCGAGCAGGAACCGCTCGACCTCGGAGTCGGGGTGGCCGCAGTACCAGTTGACGAAGTCGGTGGCCGCGACGCTGCCGGGCAGGTCCTCGCCGGGGATCCCCATGCGGCGGTCCACGGCGGCGCCGGTGGCGTAGACGACCGCGTGGTAGGCGCGGGCCAGGCCGGCGCGGTCGACGTGGCGGCCGAACTCCACGCCGCCCACGAAGCGCACCTGGGGCCGCTCCAGCACCTCGCGCAGGGTGCGGGCCACGCGCTTGATCTTGAGGTGGTCGGGGGCCACCCCGTAGCGCACCAGGCCGTAGGGCGTGGGCAGCCGGTCCACGAGGTCGACGGCGACGTCCTCGCGGCTCTGCCGGGTCAGCGCGTCGGCGGTGTAGATGCCGGCCGGCCCGGAGCCGATGACGGCCACCCGCAGTGGGTCGGGAGAACTCATCTCCCCATTCTCGCGCATCGAGCCCGCGCGCGTCCGCTCGCCGGGGTGCGGACGCGTGCGGGCGCGGCCGGCGCCCCGGGCAGCCGCGCGGGTGCCCGGGGCGCCGGGCGGGCTCAGGGCTTGGCGGCGGCGGCGCGGCCCACGGCGCGGTCGGCGTGGCGGGACACGGTCTCGGTGAGCTTGCGGGCCAGGCTCTGCGGGGTCAGGCCCATGTCCTCGAGGATGTCGGCGCGCTTGGCGTGCTCCAGGAACTCCTGCTCGATGCCGAAGGTGCGCACGGGGATGTCGAGGTCGGCGTCGCGCAGCGTGCGGGCGACGGCGTCGCCCACCGCGCCCACGCGGCCGTTGTCCTCGACCACGGCCACCACGCGGTGGCGCGCGGCCTCTCCCACGATCGCCTCGTCCAGCGGCTTGACCCAGCGGGGGTCGATGACGGTGACCCCGATCCCCTGGTCGGCCATGCGGTCGGCGACCTCGCAGCAGGTCTGGGCCATGGGGCCCACCGCGATCAGCAGGAGGTCCTCGGAGTGGTTGGCGCGGGTGGGCCGGCGCAGGACGTCCATGCCGCCCACGCGCTCCACGGCCTCGATCTCGGGCGCCACGGCGCCGGTGGGGTAGCGCACGACCGTGGGGGCGTCCTCGACGGCCACGGCCTCGCGCAGCTGCTCGCGCAGGCGCGGCGCGTCGCGCGGCACGGCCAGCCGCAGGCCGGGCACGACCTGGAGGATGGAGAGGTCCCACATGCCGTGGTGGCTGGCGCCGTCGGGGCCGGTGACCCCCGAGCGGTCCAGGCAGAAGGTGACGCCCTGGCGGTGCAGGGCGGCGTCCATGAGGACCTGGTCGAAGCAGCGGTTGAGGAAGGTGGCGTAGACCGCCACGACCGGGTGCAGGCCGCCCATGGCCAGGCCGGTGGCCGAGGTGGCGGCGTGCTGCTCGGCGATGCCGACGTCGAAGCAGCGGTCGGGGTAGGCCTCGGCGAAGGGCGCCAGGCCGGTGGGGTGCAGCATGGCGGCGGTGATGGCGACGATGTCCTCGCGCTCGGCGCCGAGCGCCACCATCTCCTCGCTGAAGACCGAGGTCCACTTCTGGGGCGCGGGCGCGCTCGCCGCCGCGCCCGCCGGGGCGGCCTTGGCCGCGCCGATGGAGTGGAACTGGTCCTCCTCGTGGTTCTCGGCGGGGGCGTGGCCCTTGCCCTTCTGGGTGATGCAGTGGACGATCACCGGGCCGCCGAAGTCGCGGGCGCGGCGCAGCGCCTTCTCGACCACGGCGGCGTCGTGGCCGTCGATGGGGCCGACGTACTTCAGGCCGAGGTCCTCGAACATCATCTGCGGCTGGATGGCGTCCTTGATGCCCTTCTTCAGCCCGTGCAGCGCCTCGTACAGCGGCTGGCCCACCACGGGCGCGCGGTTCAGCGCGGCCTTGGCGAGGTCGAGGGCCTGCTCGTAGCCCTGGGTCATGCGCAGGGAGGCGAGGTGGTCGGCCAGCCCGCCCATGGTGGGCGAGTAGGAGCGGCCGTTGTCGTTGACGACGATGACGACGCGGCGGTCGTGCCGGGCGGCGATGTTGTTGAGCGCCTCCCAGGCCATGCCGCCGGTCAGGGCGCCGTCGCCGACCACGGCGGCGACGGTGCGGTCGCGCCGGCCCTGGACCTCGTTGGCCTTGGCCAGGCCGTCGGCGTAGGAGAGCACGGTCGAGGCGTGGGAGTTCTCGATGAAGTCGTGCTCGGACTCGGCGCGCGAGGGGTAGCCCGAGAGCCCGCCGCGGCTGCGCAGCCCGGAGAAGTCCTTGCGGCCGGTCAGCAGCTTGTGCACGTAGGACTGGTGGCCGGTGTCGAAGAGGACGGGGTCGCGCGGGGAGTCGAAGACGCGGTGGAGCGCGATGGTCAACTCGACCACCCCCAGGTTGGGGCCCAGGTGGCCGCCGGTGCGGGTGACCTCGGTGACGAGGAACTCCCGGATCTCGGCGGCGAGCTGCGGCAACCTCTCAGCCGGGAGCTTCTTGAGGTCGTCCGGGTTGCGCAGCGAGTCGAGTAGCGTCAACGTCTCGTCAGTCCCCTCGATCCGGCGTGCCCCCGCTGGGCCGGGCGCGGTCCCTCCGCACCGTGCACGCCTCGTCCTGCTCGGTTTTCCCGAGTTTATGAGCCGCTGGACGGCGGGTGGTACCGAACCCACCCGGCTGTGGACGATTCGGTCCCCCCGGCGGCGGTGGCGGCGTCGTGCAGGCGGCGCATCTCGGCCGCGATGCCGTCGGTGTTCCAGTGGGCGTTGAGCCAGCTGGGGTTGGGCAGCACCCACACCGGGACCCCGGCGAGGGGCTCCCGGCGGGGGCCGATCCGGGCGGCCGGGTCGCCGAAGGCGTGCCGGAACGCGGTGACGCCGAGCACGCCCAGCGCCCGCGGCCGGAGTTCGCGCAGCTTGTCGGCCAGGAGCGCGCCGCCCTCGCGGAGTTCGGCGGGGCTCAGCTCGTCGGCGCGCGCGGTGGCGCGCGCCACCAGGTTGGTGATGCCCAGGCCCCAGTCGGGCAGCAGGTGCTGCTCCTCGGGCCGCAGTTGGCGGGGGGTGAGCCCGGCGCGGTGCAGCGCGGGCCAGAACCGGTTTCCGGGCCGGGCGAAATGGTGGCCGGTCCACCCCGAGTACAGGCCGGGGTTGATGCCGCAGAAGAGGACGTCCAGACCGGGGGCGAGCACGTCGTCGATGACGGCCCCGTGGGCCGCGGCGAGGTCGGCCTTGGTGGGGCGCCGCCGGGGGTGGGGTCCGCCGCCGCTGGATGCGCTCATGGCCTTTCGGAGCCTACCCCAGGCCGCGAGCGCGTCCGGGGCCTTCGGGTCACAGCACCGACTGCACCAGCAGCGCCGCACCCGAGGCGGTCACCACGCACAGCAGCGCCGCGCGGATCAGCCCGGCGTCGACCACGCGGGCCAGCGGCCGGCCGAGGACGAACCCGGCGACCTCGAAAGGCAGCAGCCACAGGCCGGCCCGCACGTGCTCGGCACGCAGTTCGCCGCCGGCGGCGAGCATGCCCAGCGACAGCACGGCGCCCAGCGTGAAGTAGGCGCCCAGGGTGGCGCGGATGCGCGGGCCGGTCTCGTGCTGGTAGAGGATCGCCAGCGGCGGACCGCCGATGGAGGTGGCGGTGCCGGTGACGCCGGAGACGAGGCCGGCCGCCACCAGCGCGGTGCGGCTCAGCCGCACCCGCACCGCCCGCACGGTCAGGGCCACGGCGACCAGCACCATGGCGCCCACGGCGCCGCCCAGCACCTCGGGCGCCACCAGCGCGACCACCCCCACCCCGGCGGCGGTGCCGGGCACCCGGCCCAGCATCGCCCAGCCCAGGCCGCGCCAGTCGATCTCCCGCCACTCCGAGACCAGGGTGAACAGCGGCAGGACGCTGGTGACCACCAGCATGGTGCCCGGCATGTACTCCGGGTAGACCAGCGCGACGACCGGCGCCGCCACCAGGCCCAGGCCCAGGCCGACCCCGCTCTGCACCACGGCGCCCAGCAGCACGGCCAGGCCGGCCACCAGGAGGAAGGAGAGTTCGGGCATCGGGCAGCGAGGCTATATCCCCGCATTCCAGGTCGGATCGCTGGCGTTGCCGCATTGCCCGAACATCGGGTCATCCCGCTTTTCGCGGTTGCCGCGCCCCCGCCCGGCGCGGGTCGGCCCGGCCCCGGCGCGCGGCGGGGCGCGCCGGCGCCCCCGGAGGGGAGGGCTCCGGGGGCGCCGGGTGACCGCGCGCACCGGGTGGGGAGGGGGTGCGGGCGGTCGCGGCGGCGTACGGGGCGTACGCCGTGGTGGCGGGCGGTGCCGGGGGCCTCAGCCGCCCCGGGCGTGGGTGCGGCGGGTGCGGCGCGAGACCGCGTCGAGGGTGACCGCCACCAGCAGCACCAGCGCGGTGATCATGAACCGCACCGGGGTGCCCATCTGCAGCAGGTACAGGCCCGAGGTGATGGCGCCCAGCACCAGGCCGCCCAGCAGCGCCGAGTAGGCGTTGCCGCGCCCGCCGAAGAGGCTGGTGCCGCCGATCACCGCGGCGGCGATGGCCATCATCAGCTCCTCGCCGGCGGCGGTGTCCAGGCTGGCCGAGAACGACCGCGACACCAGGATGATGCCGCCCATCGCCGAGAGCATGGAGGCCAGCGCGAACACCGAGATGCGCACCGCGTCGACGTTGATGCCGGCCCGGCGGGCCGCCTCGGCGCCGCCGCCCACCGCGAAGACCATCCGGCCGTAGCGGGTCTTGCGCAGGATCAGGTCGAAGGCCACGACGAACCCCACGAAGATGAGGAACGCCAGCGGCACGCCCTTGAACTGGTTGAGGACGAACACGGCCCCGAACACCGGCACGGCCAGGGCCAGCGTGCGCACCGCGATCTCCACGGGCGGCTTGGCCGGCAGCCCGGCGGCGGCCCGGCGGCGCTCCCCCAGCAGGGTGAACACCAGGAAGGTCGCCACCACCACGACGGCGATGCCCCAGCCGAAGGCGGGCACGAAGAACGTCTGGGTGAGGGCGGCGATCGCGCCGCTGTCGCTGATGTTGATCGTGCCGTCGCTGCCCAGCAGCTGCAACTGCACGCCCTGCCAGCCCAGCAGGCCGGCCAGGGTGACCACGAAGGCCGGTACGCCGATCTTGGCGAAGACCGTGCCGTGCAGGATGCCGATGGCCAGGCCGGTGCCGATGGCGGCCAGGATCGCCAGCCACTCCGACACGCCCATGCGCACCGCCAGCACGGCCAGCACCGAGGCCGAGGCCCCGGCCACCGACCCGATGGACAGGTCGATCTCGCCCAGCAGCAGCACCATGATGACGCCGGTGGTCATCAGGCCCACGGCCGCCACCTGCACCGTCAGGTTGGACAGGTTCTGCGGCGAGAGGAACCGCTCGTGCATGAGCTGGAACACCGCGCAGATGACGATGAGGCCGACGATCACCGGCAGCGGCCCCAGTTCGCCGCCGCGGATGCGGCGCAGCGCCGCCGCGGCCAGGCCGGGCGGGGACGTCTGGGTGACGAGCAGCCGGGGGTCGGGCTCGACCCCGACCGCGTCGGGCTTCCGGCCGGCCTTGCCGGTCTTTCCGGTGATGGGTGTCTGCTGTGCCATCACGCCTCCTCCGTCCGGCCCACCGACGCGCGCCCGGAGCGCCGCGAGACCGGATTGTCGGCCGCACCGGTGATGGCCGCCACGATCTCCTCGTAGCTGGTGTCCTCCACCGGGAAGTCGCCGGCGTTGCGCCCCAGGCGCAGGACGACGGCGCGGTCGGCCACGGCGCGCACGTCGGCCATGTTGTGGCTGATGAGGATCACGCCCAGGCCGCGGTCGCGCAGCCGCTCGATGAGGTCGAGCACCTGGGCGGTCTGGGCCACCCCCAGGGCGGCGGTGGGCTCGTCGAGCATGACCACCTTGGGCTCGCCCAGCAGCGAGCGGGCGATGGCGATGATCTGCCGCTGGCCGCCCGACAGCGAGGCGACCGGGACCCGCAGGCTCGGCATCTTCACCGACAGCGAGTCCAGCAGCTTCAGCGCCCGGCGCTCCATCTCGACCTCGTTGAGTATCCCGGCGGCCGACTTCTCGACGCCCAGGAACAGGTTGGCGACGATGTCGAGGTTGTCGCACAGGGCGAGGTCCTGGTAGATGGTGGCGATCCCCAGGCGCTGGGCGTCGCCGGGCCGGCCGATGGAGACCGGCCTGCCCTCCCAGAGGATGTCGCCGCTGTCGGCCGGGTTCACCCCGGCGATGACCTTGACGAGGGTGGACTTCCCGGCGCCGTTGTCGCCCAGCAGGGCGACCACCTCACCGGGCGCGACCCGCAGGTCGACCTGGTCGAGTGCCTGTACGGCGCCGAATCTCTTGGATATCCCGGACAGTTCCAGGACTGGTGTGCTCAATGTCGCGTCCTTTAGGCTTCCGTCCACGACGGGAGTCGCGTGGCTTGTGGTGTCCCGCTCGGCGAACGGGCGCCGGTGTGCAGGACCGGCGCCCGTCGGCGTGTCGGCGGCCGGCTACTCCGCCTGCGCCTCCTGGCAGAAGTCGGTGTCGGCGTACTCCTCGGTGCAGATCTCCTCGACGGTGTAGAACCCGTCGGCCACCACCGTGTCCTGGACCTCGTCCACGGTCACCGGCACCGGCTCGATGAGCACGGCCGGGATGGTGTTGCCGTCGTTGTCCTCGACCTCGGTCAGCTCCACGCCCTCGCCGGCCTGGTACTCCTCGCCGGTGGCGGCGGCCACCGCCATCTCCGCTGCCGTGCGCGCCTCGGGCTCGATCGCCTTGTAGACGGTCATGTACTGCTCGCCGGAGATGATGCGCTGCACGCCCGCGATCTCGGCGTCCTGGCCGGTGATGGGCGGCAGGTCGTCCACTCCGGCGCTCTTGAGCGCGGCCACGACGCCGGCGGCCATGCCGTCGTTGGCGACGTAGACGCCGTCGATGTTGTCGGCGCCCACCGAGGTGATGGCCTGCTCCATCTCGGTCTGGGCCTGGTCGGGCGACCACTCGGGGGTGTCGTACTCGGCGGCGATCTCGACCTGGCCCTCGAAGACCTCGTGGGCGCCGTCCTTGAAGTCGCCGGCGTTGGGGTCGGTGGGCGCGCCGTTGATCATGACGATCTGGGGCTCGCCGCTGCCGCCCTCCTCCTCCAGGGCCGCCAGCAGCGCCTCGGCCTGGACCTGGCCCACGCGGTGGTTGTCGAAGGAGACGTAGTAGTCGACGCCGCCCTCGGCGAGCCGGTCGTAGGCCACGACGGGCACGCCCTGGCTCTGGGCGTTGTTGACGATCCCGGCGGCGGCCTCGGAGTCCACGGCGTCGAGCACGAGCACGTCCACGCCGTCGGTGAGCATGGCCTCGGCCTGGGACTGCTGCTTGGAGGTCTCCTGGTCGGCGTTCTGGTACAGCAGCTCGCAGTTCTCGCACAGCTCCTGGAGCGCCTGCTCGAAGAGGGGCTTGTCGAACTCCTCGTACCTGGCGGTCTTGGACTCCGGCAGGAGCAGGCCGACCTTGAAGCCCTCCTCGACGCTGGCGTCGCCGCCCTCCTCACCGGTGCCGGTGGTGGTGGCGCCGCAGCCGGAGACGACCAGGGCCAGTGCCGACAGCGCCGCCGCCGCGCCGAGCGCGGGGCGGAACGAGTACCCGCTTCGCTTGTTCAACGAACTTGACCTCCTCTGAGGCCACCGAGGCGTACATGGGGGGACACCGGTCGCGCAGTGTGGGCCGGGTCACTCGGTGGGCCGATGCGGGAAGTCAAACCCCGCGCCCCGCTTGGCGTCAAGGCTTGAACACATAACCGAAACGTCACGGAGGTTTCATTCAACCCTTGAACGCATTGTCGGCGCAGGTCACAGGCATAGCCGTGAAACATGAGGAGAATCGGGTGTTATGTCGCCTTTGGCGCTACATGTTCGCGGCGGCCCGCGCGGCCAGCAGCAACGCGCCCCGCAGGGCCGCGTCGTCGCCCAGGCGGCCGCGCTCGATCCGCAGCCGCGCCAACGCGCTGCCCAGCGTGCCCAGCTCCATGGAGCGGCGCACCGGCTCCTGCAGCGCCTCCCCCGCCTCGGTCAGCTCCCCGCCGAGGAGCACCAGCTCGGGGTTGAACGTGTTGGCCAGCACCCCCAGGGCGCGGCCCAGCGCCGAGCCCGCCTCGGCGACGATGCGCCGGCAGCCGGGGTCGCCCTTCTCGGCCGCGGCCACCAGTTCGGCCACGCTCCGGGGCGCGCCCTCGCCCTGGTGGGGCAGCATGTCCAGCAGGTAGGGCGCCCCCAGCACGGTCTCCAGGCAGCCCCGGTTGCCGCAGCGGCACACCTGGCCGCGCTCGTCCAGGCCGATGTGGCCGATCTCGCCGGCCGTGCCCCCGGCGCCGCGGAACAGCGCGCCGCCCACCACGATCCCGGCGCCCACGCCCTGGCCCAGCCGCACGTAGACGACGTGCTCGCGGCCCTGGCCGGCACCGTCGGCCATCTCGGCCAGGGCGCACAGGTTGGCGTCGTTCTCGGCGGTGACCGGAACCCCCAGCCGCAGGCCCAGCGCCTCGCCCGGGCGGAAGCCGGCCCAGCGGGGCATGCAGGTGATGGCGCCGATCTCGCCGGTGGCGAGGTCGACGGGGCCGGGCACGGCGGCGGTGGCCGCCACCACGGTCCGCCGGTCCACCCGCACGCGGCCCAGCAGGGTCTCGACCAGCCACACCGCGCGCCGCACACCGCGCTCGGGGTCGCCGGCGACGTCGTAGGCGATGGCCTCGCGCGCCAGTACGCCGCCCTCGCTGTCGCCCAGGGCGGCGGTGATGGCGGTCAGCGTGAAGTCGATCGCGACCACGGCGCCGGGCGGGCGGATGAGGGTGACCGCGCGGGCGCGGCGGCCGTTGGAGGAGGTCTCGCGCACCGACACCGTCCCGGCCGCGCGCAGGTTGCGTACGATGTTGGAGACGCTGGCCGGGGACAGCCCCGTGCCGCGCGCGATCTCGGCCTGGGTCAGCGTGCCGCCACTGCGTAGCGCGTCGACCACGCGCTGCTGGTTGGCCCGCCGCAGCGCCGCCTGGGAGCCGGGAGTCACCTCCACATCGGTCACCTGGTCCGTCTCCTCCCGTGAAGCCGCCCTGAAGCCTTGCGCCGCTGGTGAAAGCGAGCTTACAAGAATTGAATTCAGCACAGGCACGGCGCCGCGGCCCGGGCACGCCGCCCCGGCCGGCCGCCCTCACCCTGTCCGCCGCCGACCCCGACTGGCCCCGGCGGGCCGTGGCGGCGCTGCGCCGCTCCCCCGCCCGCGCCGGCGGGGTGCGCGTGCTGGCCGTCGAGGGGCGCTCGGGCGCGGGCAAGACCACGCTCGCCCGGCGGCTGGCCGCCGAGGCCGGCTGCCCGCTGCTGCACATGGACGACCTCTACCCGGGGTGGTCGGGGCTGGCGGCGGCGGTGCCGCTGGTGCGGCAGTGGGTACTGGAGCCGCTGGCGCGCGGGGCCGATCCGCGCTGGCGGCCCTACGACTGGGCGCGCGGCGCCTTCGGCGACTGGCAGACCACGCCGGTGCGCGGCGAACTGGTCGTCGAGGGCTGCGGGTCGGGCGCGGCGGAACTGCGGCCCCACCTGGCGGCGCTGGCCTGGGTCGAGGCCCCGCGCGAAGAGCGGGAGCGGCGGCTGGACGCCCGCTGGGACGCCGCCGAGTACGCGCCGTACCGGCATATGTGGGCGGACCAGGAGGACGCGTTCTACGCCGCCCACCACCCGCGCGAGCACGCCGACCTGGTGATCGACAACGGCGGACCGGCGCCCGCGGGGGGCGCCGGCCGGGGTGCCGCGGACTAGTTGTTGTCGTCCTGCGCGTCGTCCTGCTCGTTCATGTCGTCGGTGTCGTCCTGGTCGTTGGCGTCGTCCTGCTGGTCGTCGCCGTCCTGGTCGTCCTGGCCGTCCTGCTGGTCGTCCATGTCGTCCTGGCCGTCCTGCTCGCCGTCCTCCTCCTGGACGGTCTCCTCGCCGTCGTCGCCGTCGTCGTTGCAGGCGGCCAGCGAGAACGACGCGGTCAGGGCGATAGCGCCGGCGGCGACGAGGCGGCGCAGGACGGTGAGAGAGGGGCTGGGCATGGGATTCTCCTCGCAGTCGTTCGGTTGCGGTGCGCACCCGCCGCGGGGCGCGGCGGGGCCGGTGCCGGCCGTGCGGCCGGCTGTGGACGTCCGGCTGTCCCAACGGGACGCCGCCAAACGCCCGCCGCGGCGGGGAACGCGCCCCGCCGAGGTCAGGGGTCAGGTCACGGTCACCTCGACGGTGTGGTGGCCGCTCGCGCCGTCGGGCGCCGGCGGGGCCTCCTGGGCGGTCTGCCACCGGCCGTCGCGGTCGCGCGCCCGCACCCTGAGCCGGTGCCGGCCGGGCCGCGCCGTCCACTCCAGTACCCACTGGCGCCAGGTGTCGGCCGTGTCCTCGGCCGCCAGGCGCGCCGGGAGCCACGGGCCGTCGTCCACACGCACCTCGACCGCCGACACCCCGGTGTTCTGCGCCCAGGCCACGCCGGCCACGGGCACCGTGCCCGCGCCGACCGAGGCGCCCGCGCGGGGGGTGTCGATGCGCGACTGGGTCTTGACCGGTCCGCGCTCGGACCATCCCCGGGGCACCCAGTAGGCGTCGAAGGCGGCGAATGTCGTCAGCTCCATCTCGGTGATCCACTTGCACGCCGAGACATACCCGTAGAGGCCGGGAACCACCATCCGGGCGGGGAATCCGTGCTCGGCGGTGAGCGGCCGGCCGTTCATGCCCAGGGCGAGGAGCGCGTCGCGGCCGTCGAGCAGGTCCTCCACCGGGGTGCCGATGGTCATGCCGTCCTCGGAGCGGGCGACCAGCTGGTCGGCGGGGCCGCCCGCGCCGGGCGCACGCACCCCGGCCTCGCGCAGCAGCGCCGCCAGCGGCACCCCGATCCAGCGGGCGTTGCCCACCAGGTCGCCGCCCACCGGGTTGGACACGCACGCCAGGGTGATGTCGCGCTCCATCAGGTCGGAGCGCTCCAGCAACTGGGCGTAGGTGTACTCACGCGGGCGCACGCCCCGGCCGTGGACGCGCAGCCGCCAGCGCCCGGCGTCGACCTGGGGCACCGCCAGCGCGGTGTGCACCGTGTAGAAGTCGGCGACAGGGGTGTAGAAGGGCGCCACCCCCTCGACGTCGAGTTCCACGCCGTCGGGCAGCGGCGGCGCCGGGGAGTCGGGGCGGGGCAGCCGGACCGCGCCGGCCTGCTCGGCCGCTGTCGGGCGCCGCTCGGCGTACAGCCGGCCGCCGGCGGCCGCCCCGGCCGAGAGCACCGCCGCGGCACCGGCCAGGGTTGCGATGAGGAGGTGTGGCGGCGGGTGCGCGCGGCGGTGCCCGGCATCCGCCAACTTCCGCCGGCCGCCGGAACGGCGTCGGCTCCGCCGGAGCGGGCGCTTCCGGCGCGGGCGAAGCCGCGCGGCCGGCGCGCGCGGACACGCCGCCACCGCCTGCCGTGGGTGGTGGCCGCCGCCGCGACCGCGCTGGCGCTGGTCTTGGGCGGCGCGGTGGGGGCGATGGGCGTCCGCATGCAGCAGATGCGGGAGCACACCGCCGAGGTCGAGCGGCTGCTGGCGGCCTCCGACGCCAGTGTGCGCGACGCCCCCCCTCGACGGCGGCGACGCGCGGGCCAGCGTGGTGACCTCCCAGCGCAGCGGCACCGTGCTGGTCATGGTCGAGGGCCTGCCCCGGCTCCCGAGGGCATGGGCTACCAGTTGTGGTACGTCGAGGACTCCGGTACGCGCTCGGCGGGGATGCTGGCGGACACGGGTGGCGGCATGTACTCCGGCATGGCCCGGGGTCTGGGCTCCGCCGAGCGGATCGGCATCAGTCTGGAGCCGGCCGGCGGCATGCCCGAGCCGAGCCACGACCCGATGACCGTGGAGCTGTAGCGCCGGACCGGGGCCTCCCCACGGCGGCGGCCGGGTCCGGCCAGTGTGATGTCTGGCATGGGAGTTTTCCGAAGTTCGTGGAACCAACCGGCCGCCGGCGGCGTCCCATGATCACAGCAGCCCCGGATGCGGACAATCACCCCTGAACGCGGTGCCCCTGGGTCGCTGCCTCCGCGGTATCGAGACGGACGCATCGCTCGGCATTCCCCCTGCGGTCTGGACGCCTGGATCCCATCCCCTTGGAACGAAGAACAGACGGAGAACTCATGCCTTCGACGACCATGCGCCCGCGTATCGTTCGGGTCGCCGCCACCGCCGCCGTCGCCGCCGCCGGCCTGACCCTGTCCGGGTGCGGCATGCTGGCGAGCCTCCAGGGTGGCAGCGTGTTCACCCTTGAGGTGGGCGACTGCCTGGCCGAGCCGCTGGGCATGACCGAGATCTCCGAGATCGAGACCGCCGAGTGCAGCCAGCCCCACGAGTCCGAGGTCTTCGCCAGCGTCATGATGGAGGACGGCGAGTACCCCGGCGACGAGGCCGTGGCCACCGAGGCCGAGGAGACCTGCATGTCGGAGTTCGAGACCTTCGTGGGCATGCCCTACATGGAGTCCGAGCTGGACATGGACATGCTGCACCCGACCCAGGAGTCCTGGGACTCCATGGACGACCGCGAGATCCTCTGCATCATCTACGACCCCGCCGGCCAGACCACCGGCAGCCTGTCGGGCGCGGCCCGCTAGTCGGCCGCGTCCACCGCGTCGGCCCGCGAGGGCCGGCCCTGCCGCGCCCGGCCGGGTCCGCCCCGGCCGGGCGCGGCGCGTTTCACCGCGGCGCGGCGGTGACCGCGGCGGACGCGCGGGGGCACCAGGGCGCGCTTTATGGGTACTCGCCCTACTGCGCGGCGCCCCAGTGCCGCTCTGGCTGCGTTCTCGTCGGTCGGCAGGGAACCGAAACCGCCCTGACTCCCTCCTCGGCCTTGCGAGAGCGGCACTGGTCCCTGACCGGCGCCCCGCCAGGGGGCGCCACGCGCCTCAGGCGGGGCGCACACGAGTGCGCCGCTCGCTACGGGCGGCGTCCCTAGCACCTGCCCTAGCCGCCGCAGGCCGCGCGGACCTCCTCCAGTTCGCGGCGCATCTGCAGCACGCCGTTCTCCAGCTGGGTGGCGTGCCCGTTGAGCTGGTGGAACCGCGCCTCCGCGGCGTGGGCGGAGGTGCGGTGGCCGTGGCGGGGGCCGCTGGCCAGCCGCAGGATCCCGGCGGCCAGCCGCGCCGCCAGCCACACCAGCACGATGAGCAGGATCCAGCCGAGCATGTCGTCGGCGGTCTCGGTGAGGTCCAGGATGACCAGCACACCCACCGCCAGGCCGGGGAAGGCGGGGTTGATCCGCAGCCAGGCCCCGAGCCGGTTCAGCCGGGCCTCGCGCTCCCACCTGCTCAGCGCCTCGGTGCGCTCCCCCTCGGCCACGGCCAGGGCGGCCGACCAGTCGGCCAGGCGCGTGGCGCTCTCCCGGGCCACGCCCGTCAGCGGCGCCACGGCGGCGGCCGTCCCGGCCCGGGCCGCCGGTCCCGACGCGCGCTCCACGGCGCTCCACAGCGCCGCGAACCACTCGGCGGCCTCGGCGCTGCCCTGGGCGTCGGGCGGCACGACCAGTTCGGGCCGCAGCAGGTAGGACAGGATGAGCGCGGAGTCCACGACGGCGTGGGCGGCCAGGCGCGGGGCCGCCCGGTCCAGCCGCTGGCGGAACTCTCCCGCGGCGCGCTCGGCGGCCTCCAGGTCGTCGGCCAGCCGGCGCAGCTCGGCGCTGTCGGGGCCCTGGTGCAGGGCCATCACGCTCAGCACCTCGGAGCGGGCCAGCAGCATCAGCTCGTTGTCGGGCGCCGCGCCCGTGAAGGCGGGCCGCACCACGGCGAAGCGCTCGCGCAGCGCGGCCACCGAGGCGTCGCGCCCCCGGAAGACCGGCGGCAGGTCGGGGCGCAGCTGGACGATGAACCAGGCGAGGGCGACGTTGGAGTCGGCCGCGCGGCGGCGGAACAGGGCGCGGTCGACGAGGGTGTCGCCGATGTCGTCGATCAGCCAGACGCCCAGCGCGGCGCGCTCCTCCTCGCTGCCGAAGACCTCGGCGGCCGCCGGCCAGTTGGCCTGCATCGCCGCTGCCAGCTCGCCGGGATCGGTGAAGCGGCGGCCGGTGAACCAGTAGGGCGGGACGTCGCCGACGGCGCCGTGGAACCCGGTGGGGCCACGGGTGCCGGTGTGCGGGGGCGCGCCGAAGGCCGAGGCGCCGGGCCCTGATGCTGCGGCGTGCGGCGGGGTGGTGTGCGGCGCCCCCGGTGCTGCCGCCGCGCCCGAGGCGTCGGCCGCCGCGGCGCCGGAGGCGGGTTCGGGGGTGGGCGGGGCCGGGGCCGCGCGCGTGGCACCGGGCGCGAGGCTGGTGTAGACGAGCGTGCCCGGGGCGTCCGGGGCACCGCCCTCGGGGTCGGCGGGGGCGCGCGTCTGGGCGGGCGGTTCCACGCGCGTGGGGGCCACCCTCGTCTCGGCCGCGCCGGACGGCTCCACCACCGTGCCCCCGTCGGCGCCGGCCGGCGGCTCCCCCGCCGGCACCACGCGGGTGGGCTCCACCCGGGTGGCGGCCACGCGGGTGGGCGCCTCGGCCGCCCCCGCGCGCTGCGCGGGCTCTGCTGCGCCGTCCGCCCCGGCGGCGGGTGCGGCGGGCGGTGCGGCGGGCGCGGCGCCCAGCAGCAGGTCCAGCAGGCCGCGCGCGGTGGGGCGGCGGGCCGGGTCCTTGTCCAGGCAGGCCAGCACCACCGGCAGCAGCGGCTCGCCCAGGTCGCCGGTGTCGGGCTCGCCGGTGAGGATGCGGGTGGCGCGGGCGGCCTGCGTGGGCGCGGCGAACGCCTCGCGGCCGGTCGCGGCGTAGACCATGACCGCGCCCCAGGCGAAGACGTCCACGGCCGCCGTCAGCCGCAGCCCCTCCAACTGCTCGGGCGCCATGTAGCCGACGGTCCCCACCACGCCGCTGGCGGTCACCGAGGTGGCCTCCACGGCGCGGGCGATCCCGAAGTCGATGACGCGCGGGCCGTCGGCGGCCAGCAGGATGTTGTCGGGCTTGAGGTCGCGGTGCACCACGCCGGCGCCGTGGATGGCGGCCAGCGCGGTGGCTGTGGAGACCGCCAGCCGCTGGAGGTCGACCCCCCGGCGCGGCCCGTGGTCGCGCACGGCCGCGGTGAGCGTGGGTCCCTCGATGTACTCCGAGGCGATCCACGGCTGCTCCGCGGCGCAGTCGGCGTCGAGGATCGGCGCGATGCAGAAGCCGCTGACCTTGCGGGCCTGCTCCACCTCGGCGGCGAACCGGCGCCGCATCTCGTCGTCCCGCGCCCAGGAGGCGTGCAGCAGCTTCACGGCGGCGCGGGAGCCGTCGGGCGCCACGCCCAGGAAGACATCGCCGAACCCTCCGCGCCCCAGGCGCTCGACCAACCGGTACCGCCCGGCGAAGCGGTCGCCTCCCGCGGTTTCGGCCTCGCCCATACGCACCGTTTCCGACTCGCCCCATGCTCTACGGGATCAGGACTATACGCCCCGCGAGCACCGGGTTGGTACTCGTGGTGCCCGCGGGAGGGCCGCGACGCCCTCGGTGGGAGGCCTACGGCGCGGGGCCGCCCCGTCTGCGCGGACGGCGGCGGCCCCGGTGTGCCCCTCGCGCGGCCCCGGCGGGGCCGCGCGGGCGGCTACTTGGCGATGAGCTGGCGCAGCACGTACTGCAGGATGCCGCCGTTGCGGTAGTAGTCGGCCTCGCCGGGGGTGTCGATGCGCACGACGGCGTCGAACTCCACCCCGGTGTCGGTGCTGACCTTGACCGTGCGCGGCACGCGCCCCTCGTTCAGCTCGGTGATGCCGGTGATGGAGAAGGTCTCCTCGCCGGTCAGGCCGAGGGAGTCGGCGGACTGCCCCTCGGGGAACTGGAGCGGCAGCACGCCCATGCCGATGAGGTTGGAGCGGTGGATGCGCTCGTAGGACTCGGTGATCACCGCGCGCACGCCCAGCAGCCGGGTGCCCTTGGCCGCCCAGTCGCGCGAGGAGCCCGAACCGTACTCCTTGCCGCCCAGCACCACCAGCGGGATGTCCCGCTCGGCGTAGTTCTGCGCCGCGTCGTAGATGAAGGTGACGGGCGCGTCGGCGGGGTTGTCGGCCTGGGTGAAGTCGCGGGTGTAGCCGCCCTCGGTGCCCGGCGCGATCTGGTTGCGCAGCCGGATGTTGGCGAAGGTGCCGCGGATCATCACCTCGTGGTTGCCGCGCCGCGACCCGTAGGAGTTGAAGTCGCGCCGCTCGACGCCGTGGGCCTTGAGGTACTGGCCCGCCGGGGTGTCGGGCTTGATGGACCCGGCCGGCGAGATGTGGTCGGTGGTGACGGAGTCGCCGAGCTTGGCCAGCACCCGGGCGCCGGTGATGTCGGTGACCGGCTCGGGCGTGACGCCCATGCCCTCGAAGTAGGGGGGCTTGCGGACGTAGGTGGACTCCGCGTCCCACTCGAAGGTGTTGCCGGTGGGCGTGGGCAGCGAGCGCCACCGCTCGTCGCCGGCGAACACGTCGGCGTAGGCCGACTCGTACATGTCCGAGGCGATCGCGGAGTCGATGACCTCCTGGATCTCCTCGGGCGCCGGCCAGATGTCGGCCAGGTAGACGGGCTCGCCGTCGGAGCCGGTGCCCAGCGGCTCGGTGGTGATGTCGACGTCCATGGACCCGGCCAGGGCGTAGGCCACCACCAGCGGCGGCGAGGCCAGGTAGTTCATCTTGACGTCGGGGTTGATGCGGCCCTCGAAGTTGCGGTTGCCCGAGAGCACGGCCGCCACGGCGAGGTCGTTGTCCTGGACCGCCTTGGAGATCTCCTCGGGCAGCGGGCCGGAGTTGCCGATGCAGGTGGTGCAGCCGTAGCCGACGAGGTTGAACCCGAGCTTGTCCAGGTAGGGGGTCAGGCCCGAGCGCTCGTAGTAGTCGGTGACGACCTTGGAGCCCGGCGCCAGCGAGGTCTTGACCCACGGCTTGCGGGACAGGCCCTTCTCGACCGCCTTCTTGGCCAGCAGGGCGGCGCCGATCATGACCGAGGGGTTGGACGTGTTGGTGCAGGAGGTGATCGCGGCGATCACGACCTTGCCGTGGTCGATCTCGGTCTTGGTGCCGTCGGCCATGG
Organism: Streptomonospora nanhaiensis; assembly: GCF_013410565.1. NCBI lineage: Bacteria > Bacillati > Actinomycetota > Actinomycetes > Streptosporangiales > Nocardiopsidaceae > Streptomonospora > Streptomonospora nanhaiensis. Next base: position 144,883 of record NZ_JACCFO010000001.1, on the reverse strand, counting down.
TGACCGGCACGGGGTTGTGCGGCACCTGCCCGTTGGGCGTGGGGGTCGGGGAGTCCGACGCCGGGAAGGACTCGGCCGAGGCCTCGTCCACCGAGCTGGTGACGTAGTTCTGCACGTCCTGGCGCCAGGTGGCCTTGGCGGCGGACAGGGCGATGCGGTCCTGCGGGCGCTTGGGGCCGGCGATGGAGGGCACGACGTCGCCCAGGTCCAGCTCCAGGTACTCGGAGTACTCGGGCTCGCGGGCGGGGTCGTGCCAGAGGCCCTGCTCCTTGGCGTAGGCCTCGACCAGGCGGGTCTGGGCCTCGGGGCGGCCGGTGAGGGTGAGGTAGCGGATGGTCTCCTCGTCGATCGGGAAGATCGCCGCGGTGGACCCGAACTCCGGGCTCATGTTGCCGATGGTGGCGCGGTTGGCCAGGGGCACCGAGGCCACGCCCTCGCCGTAGAACTCCACGAACTTGCCGACCACGCCGTGCTTGCGCAGCATCTCGGTGACGGTGAGCACGAGGTCGGTGGCGGTGGTGCCCGGGTTGAGCGAACCCGTCAGCTTGAAGCCGACCACGCGCGGGATCAGCATGGAGATCGGCTGGCCGAGCATGGCGGCCTCGGCCTCGATGCCGCCCACGCCCCAGCCGAGGATGCCCAGGCCGTTCTGCATGGTGGTGTGGGAGTCGGTGCCCACGCAGGTGTCGGGGTAGACCTGGCCGTTGCGGACCATGGCCACGCGGGCCAGGTGCTCGATGTTGGCCTGGTGCACGATGCCGGTGCCCGGCGGCACCACCTTGAACTCGTCGAAGGCGGTCTGTCCCCAGCGCAGGAACTGGTAGCGCTCGCGGTTGCGCTCGTACTCGATCTCGACGTTGCGCTCGAAGGCGTCGGGGCGGCCGAAGATGTCGACCACCACGGAGTGGTCGATGACCAGCTCGGCCGGGGCCAGCGGGTTGATCTTCTCGGGGTCGCCGCCCAGGTCGTTGACCGCCTCGCGCATGGTCGCGAGGTCGACCACGCAGGGCACGCCGGTGAAGTCCTGCATGATCACCCGCGCGGGGGTGAACTGGATCTCCTGGCTGGGCTGGGCGTTGGGGTCCCACTGCCCGATGGCCCGGATGTGCTCCGCGGTGACGTTGGCGCCGTCCTCGGTGCGCAGCAGGTTCTCCAGCAGCACCTTGAGGCTGTAGGGGAGCCGCTGGACGCCCTCGACGGCGTCCAGGCGGAAGATCTCATACGACTCGTCGCCAACGCGGAGCGTGTCACGGCTGCCGAAGCTGTTCGCGGACACGGTGATTGCCTCCTGATCTCGCCACTTTGTCCCAGCATCCTGCCGCAGCGGCACTGCCGGGACACCACTGAGGCTGTCCTAACAAGGAGCCGGCCAGGACGGCGCCGCGCCGCCCGCCCGGCGGCGCGCCGGGGACCCTGTTCGTTTCTACCAGCGATGTCCCCGCTACCCCCGTCGGCGCGCGTAGCCGGGCCCGGACTTCGCCCGCGCGGGCCTGCCGCGCGGCGGCCGATCTCGCCTGCCCCGAGTTGATTTATCTCGATATCAAGGTATCGGACGCATATCTCGACATCAAGTTACCAGCGGGTACGAGGAGGGCCCGGGTTACGGGGAACCACCGGCCCGTCGCCGCGCGTCCTACCTCCTCGACACGCCTCGGTCCCCCATGTCAGCGAACCAGCAAGGAGCCCCCCTGATGCGCGCACTGCGCGACACGGTCATCTTCGTCCTCTGCGGCCTTGCGCTGCTCGTGTGGGGACTCATCACCCTGCTCTCCCCCGGCGCGCCCGAGGGCATCACGCTTGCCGAGGCGGCCTCGCGCTACTGGACCATCCCCGTGGGCGCCGCGATGCTGGGGACCGGAATCGTCTTCTACGTGCGCGGCGGGCGCCGCCGGGCCACGCCCTCGGCGGGGTCCCAGGGGCCGGGCGAGCCCGGGCGGGGCGGGGCCTCATCAGGCCCCGCCGACGGCCCGGCGCCCGCCCAGGCGCCCGAGGAGCACCGGCGCGAGGACTGAAGGCGCGCGGCGCCGCCCCGGCACCCCGTGGTCCGGCGGGGCGTCCGGGGCGGCGGACGCTACTGGAGCTGCCGGTAGACCTGCGCGGCCAGCAGCTCCAGGTGGTCCAGGTCGGACAGGTCGAGCACCTGCAGGTACAGGCGCTCGGCCCCCAGCTCCTTGAAGCGGCCGATCTTCTCGACGATCTCGGCCGGGCTGCCGGCCAGGCCGTTGCGGCGCAGCTCCTCGGGCGCGCGCCCGATGGCCGCCGCCCGCCGGTTCACCTCGGCCTCGTCGCGGCCGCAGCAGACCACCTGCGCCGCGGAGTAGACCATCGGCTCGGTGCGCCCGGCGGCCTCCACGGCCGCGCGCACCCGCTCGAAGGCGGCACCGGTGTCCTCGGGCGAGTTGAACGGGACGTTGTACTCGTCGGCGTGCGCGGCGGCCAGCCGGGGCGTGCGGACCTTGCCGGTGCCGCCGATCAGCACCGGCGGACGCGGGGCCTGCTGCGGCTTGGGCAGCGCCGGGCTGTCGGTGAGGCGGTAGTGGCGGCCCTCGTAGCGGAAGGTCTCGCCGACCGGGGTGGCCCACAGGCCGGTGATGATGTCGAGCTGCTCCTCGTAGCGCTCGAACCGCTCGCGGCCCGAGGTGGGGAACGGGATGCCGTAGGCGGTGTGCTCGTCCTCGAACCAGCCGGCGCCGAACCCGAACTCCACCCGGCCGCCGCTCATGCGGTCGACCTGGGCGACGGCGATGGCCAGCGGGCCGGGGTGGCGGAAGGTCGCGGCGGTCATGAGCGTGCCCAGCCGGATGCGGGAGGTCTCGCGCGCGAGCCCGGCGAGCGTCACCCAGGCGTCGGTGGGCCCGGGCAGCCCGTCGACGTCGCCCATCTTCAGGTAGTGGTCGGAGCGGAAAAAGGCGTCGAAGCCAAGGTCCTCGGCGGCCTTGGCAACCGCCAACTGGGTCTCGTAGGTGGCACCCTGCTGCGGTTCGATGAAGATCCTCAAGCGCATGGCCCCATTGTCGTACCGTTGGCCCCGCGGGGGAAAACGCGACCCACAGGCCCCGTGGCCCACTTCGGTCACACCCGGCCCGACACGCCCGCCCGGCCGCCGCGCGGGTTCAGGGCCGCGTGCGCGCTCAGCAGGCCGGCCCGCTGATCGTCGGGCAGGCGGCGCGCCGCCTCGCGCAGGGTGAGGCCGGAGAGGCGGTCCAGGCGCGGCGCGAGCCAGTCGGCCACCGTGCCGGGGTGGTGCTTGGTGCCCTCGCGCAGCACCCAGCCGATGGCCTTGCGCACGAAGAAGCGGGTGTCGCCGAGCAGGGGGTCGGCGGCCTCGGCGAAGACGGGGAACCACCGCGCGAAGTCGGCCTCGCGGCGCACGGGCAGCAGGAAGGACAGCAGGCCGCCGCGGCGCACCCACTGCGCGTCGTCGGCGGCCCACCGCAGCGCGTCGGCCGCGACCTCGGGACGGCGCAGCAGCAGCCGCCCGGCCACGAACGGTGCCAGCAGGTCCACGTGCGCCCAGGTCGCGCACTCGCGCAGCAGCCGCTCCAGCAGGGCCGTGTCGGCCGGCTCCAGCCGGTCGGCGCAGCCCTCCAGCAGCAGCAGGGCCAGGGAGCGCTCCTCGTGCACCGGCCGCGCCCACAGCTCCTCGGCGGTCCGCACGGCCTGGTCGCGGCTGAGCCCGGGATGCGCGCGCAGCACCGCCTTCACCAGGGCGCGCATGGCCGGCAGCGGAACGCCGACGTGCTCCAGCCCGCTCCTGAGGTAGCGCTTCTCGGTCTCGGCCCGCCCGGGCACCGCGCCCTCGCGCAGCCGCGCCCGCATGTCCGCGGCAAGGGCGGCGGGGTCCGCGGGGGGCGCCATGGCCGCTGCCTTCCGGTCCACCGGGGCGGTCAGTCCTGCTCGGTGCGCTCCAGCACCGCCAGGCACTCCACGTGGTGGGTCATGGGGAAGGAGTCGAAGCCGCGCACGTCGACGAGGTCGTAGCCCTCCTCCACGAAGGCCGCGAGGTCGCGGGCCAGGGTGGCGGGGTCGCAGGAGACGTAGGCCACCCGGCGGTTGCGGAGTTCGGCCAGCTGGCGGGCGACCAGGGTGCCCGCGCCGGTGCGGGGCGGGTCGATGACGGCGACGTCCACGCGCATGTCGACCCACTCGCGCAGCCGCTGGCCCACGTCGCCCTGCTCCACGCGCGCCCACGGGAGGTCGCGGAGGTTGTGGGCGGCGTCGCGCACCGCGTCGGGGTCGCCCTCGACACCCAGCACGCGGCCCTCGGCGCCGACCGCCTCGGCCAGCGCGGCGGTGAACAGCCCCGCGCCGCAGTACAGGTCCAGCGCGGTCTCGCCCGGCTTGGGCGCCAGCGCCTCCAGCACGGCCTCGGTGAGCACGCGGGCCGCCGCGGGGTGCACCTGCCAGAACCCGCCGGCGCTGACGCGGAACTCCCGATCGCCCACGCGCTCGCGCACCGCCCGGCGCCCGCGCACCTGCTGCACGCGGCCGTTGCGGAAGCGGCGCAGCACCGCCGCCGACGCCTTGGGCGCGGGCAGCGGCGGCAGCTTGGCGCCGGTGGGGGTGACGATCAGCGCGGTGTCCTTGGTGGAGCCCGAGGCGACCGCCTCGACCTCGCGCACCTGGGGCCACTCCAGGTCGGTGACCCCCAGCCGGTCGACCTCGGGGTGGGCGATCAGGCAGCGGTCCACCGGCTCGATCTCGTGGGAGCGGTGGCGGCGCAGGCCCGAGCGGCCCTCGGAGTCGACGGCGAAGCGCACGCGGGTGCGCCAGCCCAGGCCGTCAGGCGTGCCCGGCAGCTCCTCGACGCGCACCTCGCGGGTGATCCCGGCGATGCGGCGCAGCTGCTCGGAGACCACCTCGCCCTTGATGCGGCGCTGGGCCTCCAGGGAGGCGTGCTGCCAGTCGCAGCCGCCGCAGCGGCCCGGACCGGCGAAGGGGCAGGGCGCCTCGACCCGGTCGGGGGAGGGCTCCAGCACCTCGACGGCGTCGGCGCGCAGGAAGCGCTTGGTCTCCTCGGTGACCCGCACCCGCACCAGCTCGCCGGGCAGCGTGTGCCGGACGAAGACGACGCGGTCGTTGTGGCGGCCCACACACCAGCCGCCGTGGGCGACGTTGTCGACCCGGAGTTGGATTTCGGTGCCCACCATGCCCGGCGCGCGACGGGTTTTCGGGCTCGGCGCAGGACTCAATGCAGACGACCTCCGGCAGACGGGAACATTCGGGCTTTGCGTGGGTGACCCTCCGCGTACAGCCACCGCCCATCTCCTCGCCACTCTAGCCGAGCCCGCGGACCGGAATCGGCGCTGCACCGGCCCGGTCCGGCCGCCCGGCGGCGGCCGGCGGCGGCCGGTGCGGGCGCGCCCCGCTCCCCCGCGCGTGCGCGATGGGTATACCGTCGCCGGGGGCGCGCCCGCGGGCGGCCCCGCGGGAAGAGACCGGCAGGAGCGGGTGAGCTGTGCACATCGTGATCTTGGGCTGCGGGCGGGTGGGCTCCACGCTCGCCCACCGGCTGGAGGACATGGGCCATTCGGTCGCGGTGATCGACCAGTCGCCCGAGGCGTTCCGCCGGCTGCGCCCGGCCACCGCCAAGGCCGCCGTCCACGGCGCCGGCCAGGACCGCGACGTGCTCATCGCGGCGGGCATCGAGTCGGCGTCGGCGTTCGCGGCGGTCAGCAGCGGCGACAACTCCAACATCATCACCGCCCGCGTGGCGCGCGAGACCTTCGGCGTGCGCAACGTCGTGGCCCGCATCTACGACCCCCGGCGCGCGGCCGTCTACCAGCGGCTGGGGATCCCCACCGTCGGCACGGTGCACTGGACCGCCGACACCGTGCTGCGGCGGCTGATGCCGGGTGCGGCCGGCCTCGACCTGGGGCCGCTGTGGCGCGACCCCTCGGGCACCCTGGTGATGACCGAGGCGCCGCTGACCCCGGCCTGGATCGGCCGGCGCGTGGAGCAGCTGGAGGCCGCGCTGCCGCTGCGGGTGGCCTACCTGGTGCGCGCCGACCGCATCATGCTGCCGCGCGGCGACGACACGCTGCACGCGGGCGACGTCCTGCACGTGCTGGCGCGTGCCGAGGAGATCGACCGGATCCAGGCCCGCCTCGCCGAGGCGGCCGACGAGCGGCAGGGAGGCTAGGATGCGCGTCGCGATCGCGGGGGCGGGCGGCGTGGGCCGCTCCATCGCCGCCGAGCTGAGCGGCAGCGGGCACGAGGTGCTGCTGATCGACCGCGACACCCGCGCCATCGGCGTGGACGAGCTGCCGCGGGTGGAGTGGCTGCTGGCCGACGCCTGCGAGCTGGCCTCCCTGGAGGACGCCCGGCTCAGCGACTTCGACGCCGTGGTGGCCGCCAGCGGCGACGACAAGGTCAACCTGGTGGTGTCGCTGCTGGCCAAGACCGAGTTCGGGGTGGGCCGGGTCATCGCGCGGATCAACGACCCCCGCAACGAGTGGCTGTTCACCGAGAGCTGGGGCGTGGACATGGCGGTCTCGCCGCCGCGGCTGATCGCCGCACTGGTGGACGCGCCCGACACCGACGTCGAGGACGAACTGGCGGCCGAGGCGTCGGGCGGGGTCTCGCTGCCCGAGACCGACCTGCTGGAGTTCACCCTGCCCGACGACACCCCCCACGACGGGCGGCTCGTCGCGGAGTTCACCGCCGTCCTGCCCGAGGGCGTGGTGCTGGTGGCCGTGGTCCGCGCCGGCCGGGCGCACCCGCCGGAGGCGGCGATGCCGCTGCGCGGCGGCGACGGGCTGGTGTTCCTGGGCAGCGCGGACGCCGTCGAGGAGCTGGGCGTGCTGCTGGCGCCCGAGCCGGGGTAGCGCCCGCCCCGCATCCGGGGGGGGCGGTCACCGGTCCGCGCGCCGAGGCCCTAGGGTCCTGGCCTGTGACCGAATCCTCCACACCCGCCCACCTCAAGACGACCGCCGACGCCTACGGCGCCGTGGCCGACCTCTACGCCGAACTCGCCCGCGACGCGTTCGACGACTTCCCGCTGGACCGCGCGGTGCTCGCCGCGTTCGCCGAGCACGTGCGCACGGCCGGCGCCGGGACCGTGGCCGAACTGGGGTGCGGCCCCGGCCAGACGACCGCGCACCTGCGGGACCTCGGCCTGGACGTGTTCGGCGTCGACCTGTCGCCGGCCATGATCGACCTGGCCCGCAGGGCCTATCCGGACCTGCGGTTCGAGGTCGGCTCCATGGACGCCCTGGAGCTGGCCGACGGCGCGCTGGCCGGGGTGGTGTCCTGGTACTCCGTCATCCACACGCCTCCGGCGGAGCTGCCCCGCTACTTCGCCGAGTTCGCCCGGGTCCTCGCGCCGGGCGGGCACCTCGTGGTGGCGTTCTTCGAGGCCGAGGACGGCCCCCTCACGGAGTTCGACCACAAGGTGACGACGGCCTACCGGTGGCCCATCGACGAGATGGCGGGGCTGGCGCGCGCTGCCGGGTTCAGCGAGATCGGCCGGATGCTGCGGGAGCCGCACGAGGGCGAGCGGTTCCGCCGGGGCCACCTGCTGATGCGCAGGGGCTGAGGCCGGTTGCGCGACCGCCCGCGCGCAGGGCGCGCCGGGCGGCCGCGGCGGCCGCGCTACTCGGCGGTGCGCGGCCGCGCGGCGGCCTCGGTGCCGGCGGCCTCGTCGGCCATGGGCGTGCGGCCGCGCGCCAGCAGCCAGACCATCGCCGCGAGGGCGGCCACCTGGAGCGGCCAGCCCATGGCGATCTTGGCGATGCCCAGGAAGGCGAAGGTGTTGGCGACGCCGTAGCTCTCGGCCGCCCACAGCGGCAGCTGCACCGCCACGCGCACCACGCAGGGCAGCACCAGCAGCCAGGTCAGCCGGGAGCTGAGCCGCACCACGGCGGGGTTGTCGCGCCATCCGGTGGGGTCGCCGGTGACCGCGCCGATCAGCAGGCCGATCGCCGGCCAGCGGATGAGGACGGTGAGTGTGAGCACCGCCGCGTAGACGGCGTTGTAGATGATGCCGGGCAGGGCGAAGTCCTCGGCGTCGCCGCTGCGCAGCGCGAAGACGGCCGCGATGCCGATACCGAACAGGCTGTTGACCACGAACTGCACCGACGTGCGCTGGATGAGCCGGATGACGGCCAGGACGACCGCCACGCCGACACTCAGGACCAGGGACAGCCGGAGTTCCTGGCTGGCCATGTAGGCGACGGTGAAGGTGAGCGTGGGGATGGCCGCCTCGACCATGCCGCGCTTGCCGCCGAGTGCCTTGGACAGCTGGGCTCGGACGACCGCCTCGACCGTCTGCTCGGAGACGGGCTGGGCGGCTGTCTCGTGGGTCGCCGCGGAGTCGGGTCGGGCGCCGGAAACCTCCGCGGTTTCGGCGGCGCGCTGGTGGTCGGTCATGAGGCTCCAGATTCCGGCGTCGGCTACGCCTTCCACCCTAGGTCACGGCGGCGCGGCCGAGCGCGATTCAACCATGGCCGACCCGGGCGTTTCCGGTCGGCCGCCTTTCCCTACTGCTTCCCCGATCCGCCCGTCCGATACGCGCACTACCCCGCGCCGGCGGCCCAGCCCGTGGTCAGCGCGTCCATGACGAGGCCGATCAGCGGCCGGACCCCGCGCCACCTGGAGTCAGCCGACGACAACGCCTTCCCCGGCGACCCGGCCAAGCTCGCCGCCGCGATCTGCGACACCACCCGCGACCCGAACCCGCCCCTGCGCCTGGCCCTCGGCCCCGGCACCTACAGCGCGATCCACGCCGCCCGCACCGACCGCCTCACCGCGCTCCAAGCCCAGAGGGACCTCGCCGAATCCGTCGCCTTCACACACTGATCCGCCCACCCCAGGCCGCCGCCCCGACCAACCCACCAAGGTCCGCGATTGACAGAGATCTGAAAACACAAACCCGACAAGAGCGCCATAACGCCCCCTGTACGCAGTCGTCGTCGCAGTTCCGGGAGCCCGGCCCCGTGACGCCCCGGGCTCCCGATCTCGGCCACGGTTACCGCCGCCGCGACGTCGAGCACCCGCCACCGAACCGGCAATCCCCCACCCCACTCGCCCCCGTCCCCCGGTCACCGCCCACCCGCCACGAGAATGGGCGATTGGCGCCCGGCCACTCGGCCCCCGGGCGGTTAGGCTGGCCCCAGTGCCGACCTCGTCCGCTGGGAGTGTCCGCGATGCCCGTTGCCCTTCGGTCCGACCAGGTGGAGTTCGCGACACGGCTCACCCCCGCCCTCGGCGCCGGCGGCGAGTTGGCGTGGTCACCGCTGTCGGTGGCCGGCGCCCTGGGGCTCCTGGCCACCGGCGCGCGCGGGCGCACCCGGCAGGAGTTGGCGGCCCTGCTCGGCCCCGACCTCGACACCCATCTGGCAGCGCTGGACGACGCCGTCACCGGCGCCCCCGAACTCGCCACCCTGACGAGCCTGTGGGTGCGCGACGACCTCCCGGTGCGCCCGGAGTTCACGGCTGCGGTCAAGGCGCGGCCCAACGCCGCCGTCCGCACGGCCGACTTCGCCGCCGACCCCGAAGGGGTACGGCGCGCGGCCAACGCCGAGGTCTCCGAGGTCACGCGCGGGCTCATCGCGGAGCTGCTGCGATCCGGCGACGTCAACAGCGCGACGCGCGCCCTGCTCGTCAACGCGCTGTGGGTGCGGGTGCGCTGGTCCAAGCCGTTCGACCCCGCCGACACCGCCCCGCACGACTTCCGCAGCCCCTCCGGCACCCGGCGGGTGCCGATGATGCGCGGCCGCGAGCGCCGCCCCTACGCCCGTGCGGCCGGCTGGCGGATGGTGACCGTGGCGGCCGCCGACGACCTTGCGCTGGACGTGCTGCTGCCCGAGGACGAGTCCGACCGCGGCGTGCCCACCACCAAGGCGCTGCACGCCCTGTACCGTGCGGCGGCGCCCACCGACGTCGACCTGGCCCTCCCCCGCTTCGAGGTGCGCACCCGCGCGGCGCTCTCCGGCCCGCTGCGCGCCTGCGGCGCCGCCACCGTCTTCACCGACGACGCCGACCTGTCGGGGGTGTCGGAGCACCCGCTGCGCGTGGACGAGGCCGTCCACGAGGCCGTGCTCCGGGTGGACGAGAAGGGCGCCGTGGGCGCGGCCGCCACCGCCGTGGTGATGCGCACCGTCGCGGCGATGCCGAGCAAGCCGGTGCGCTTCGTGGTCGACCGCCCCTTCGCCTTCATCCTGCGCCGCCGAGGCGGTCTGCTGTTCCTGGGCACGGTCACCGCCCCCACCGACCCCGGCCGGGCCGCGGACTGACCCCCGCCCCGCGCCCCCACGCCCGTGCCGCGCCCCGCCGTACTCCCCGCCACCGCTCCGGCGGCCGGCTCAGGCGTCCGCGGGCGGTTCGTCCAGGCGGTCGAACGGGGCCGCGTAGGCGAAGGTGCCCCGCGCCGCCGCCGGGTCGTAGGCGCTGAGGGTGCGGACCTGGAAGTACTCTCCCCAGGCGGGATCGGGTGCGGCGATGCCGTAGTGCGACGCGGGCCGGAAGCCGAACCGGCGGTAGAACGCGGGTTCTCCCAGCAGCGCCACGAACGGGGCGCCCAGCGCGTCGGCCGCGCCCAGGGCGGCGTGCATGAGGGCCGACCCCACTCCCCTGCCCTGGTGCTCGGGCGCGACGCTGAGCGGCCCCAGGCCCAGAGCCCGGGTCTCGCCCACCCGGCCCCGGCTGCACAGCACATGGCCGATCACGGTGCCCTGGCCGCGCGTCTCGTCGACGTCGTCGTCGGACACCGCCACCAGCGACAGCTCGGGGACCCAGTCGGGGTCCTCGCGGAGCCGGCCGATCAGGGTCACCTCGACGGGCTCGCGCCCCGCCTGCGCACCGGCCGCGTGGGCGGCGAAGGCGGCGGCGGTGACGGCGCGCACGGCGGGGACGTCGGTCGGGGACTCCCGGCGGACGATCACGGGCTGACCTCGGTTCTCTCTCGGTTGTCTCAATTCGGTCTGTTCTCGCTGCCGTCTGCGTCGGACCCGGCGCCGGCCGAGCCCGCCGGTCCCGCACCGTCGGCCTGCACGCCCGTGCCCGGGACCGCCGGCGCGGTGCCCGCCTGCGGCGCACCCGGGCCGGCGTCCTGCTGGTCGTTGCGCACGGCGCCCGGCGGGATCACGATGGGCAGCAGTTCGCGCGGCGGCATCGGGGTCTCGCCGCGCACCACCACGATCTTCTGGAACAGCTCCTCGACACCGGCCATGGCCTCCGGCTTGACCGCGCCCTCGCCCCGGATCACACCGAACAGCACCCAGCGCGGGCCGTCCACGCCGATGTAGCGTACGCGCTCGCCGAGCTGGCGGCCCTGGTCGTCCTTCTTCCCGGCGACCGGGATCACCGCGCGCAACTCCGGGCCGAAGGTGCCGTCGAAGTCCTCGACCTTGCCGCCCTGCGCGGTGACCTGGCTGCGCAGCTCCTCGCGCATCTCCTCCCACACGCCGCTGGACTTGGGCGCGGAGAAGGGCTGGAGCTGGAGGGCGGTGCGCTGGGTGTGCAGGGTCACGCCGATGGGGCGGCCGCCGCGCGCGGAGTTGACCTGGATGCCGGTGCCCGGAACGACCGGCACCCGCAGCGCGCCCAGGTCCATGCGCTGGGCCTCCGGAGCGTCCTCGGAGGCGTCCCAGGGCCCCAGCGCGCGGTAGCGGTCGGCCTCCTTGGCGGGCTCCGGGGGAGCCGACGCCGAGGTGTCCTCGGCGCTGGGGCCGATCACCCGCTCGGCCTCCCGGGCCCGTGCGGAGCGCGCGGTCTCCTTCTTCTTGCCTCGGCGTCCGAACACGCCCTACACCCTTCCCGCTCGGTGGTCCCGGGTCGCCCCGGGTGTGCTGGTCTTGGTCACCGCGCCGCGTGGCCGCCCGTGGAGCCGAACCCGCCCGTGCCCCGCACGGACTCCGGCAGGGTGTCGACCTCGCGGAACCGGGCCCGCTCGACCCGCTGGACGACGAGCTGGGCGATGCGGTCGCCACGGGAGAGCTTGACCGGGGTGGCCGTGTCGGTGTTGATCAGGGTCACCCGGATCTCGCCCCGGTATCCGGCGTCGACGGTGCCGGGCGCGTTGACGAGTGTGAGTCCGCAGCGGGCCGCCAGCCCCGATCGCGGGTGGACGAACGCGGCGTAGCCCTCGGGCAGCGCGATGGAGATCCCGGTTCCGACCACGGCCCGCTGCCCGGGTTCGAGGACGACGTCCTCGGTGGTGACCAGGTCGGCGCCGGCGTCGCCGGGGTGCGCGTAGACCGGCAGGGGGATCTCGGGGTCGAGCCGGCGGATGAGGATGTCGAGGTCGTCTCCGCCGGTGTGGGATTCGCTACTCACACCTAGCGAGCTTAGCGCGGTCCACCGGCTCTGATCGACGCGCGCGGGCCGCACGCCCCGGGTGCCGCGCCGACGCCTGGGCCGCCCCCGTGCCCGGCCCGCCCGCCCCCGCATCCGACCCGCCTACCCGGCCCGCACACCAGCGCACACACCGCCCCAGGCCCGACGGCCCACACCCGCCCGCGGCCCACCCAAGGACACAGGCGCGGGCGCGGCGCCTCGGCGGGGCGCGGTGCGGCTGCCCCGCCGGGGGCCGGACCTTCCTTCAGGCCGGGCCCGCCGGGGGGTGCACCGATTGGACGCCGCCCCCTGCTCGGCGGTCTACGCGTCCCGCTCGCCCTGCTCCGCGTGCCCGCCCTACTCCGCCTGCTCGGCGGGGAGGCTGACCTCGACCTGGAGGTCGAGGTCGTCGGCGTCCTCGAAGTCGATCCGGGTGGCGCGCCCGGCGGCGGCGAGGTCGTCGGCGGCCAGCCGCACCTGCGGGACGTGCTTGCCCCGGACGGCCACGCGCTCGACCTCGACCCGCATGGACAGCTTGGCCTCGGACTTGGCCTTGCGGACCATCCGCAGGACCTCGGAGGCGGCGGCCAGCACGGCGGGGTCGCCGTCGCGGGCGGCGGCGCGGAACTCGTCGGTGTCGGGCCAGGAGGCGGCGTGCACCGAGCCGTCGTGCCACCAGCTCCAGACCTCGTCGGCGACAAAGGGCAGGAACGGGGCGAACAGCCGCTGCAGGGCCGAGAGCGCGATCAGCAGCGCCGCGCGCGCTGAGGTGGCCGCAGGCGAGGCGGAGTCGTAGGCGCGGGCCTTGACCAGTTCCAGGTAGTCGTCGCAGAACTCCCAGAAGAAGCGTTCGACGCGCTCCAGGGCCCGGGTGTGGTCGTAGTTGTCGAAGGCGGCGGTGGCGTCCTCGACGACGTCGGCGAGCGCGGCCAGCATGGAGCGGTCCAGCGGCTCGGTGACGGCGGCGGGGTCGGCCGGGGTGTCCTGCCCGGCGACCGACAGCGCGAACTTTCCGGCGTTGAGGATCTTGATGGCCAGGCGCCGCCCGACCTTCATCTGGCCTTCGTCCAGCGCGGTGTCGGTGCCCAGCCGACCGCTGGCCGCCCAGTAGCGGATGGCGTCGGAGCTGTACTTCTCCAGCAGGTCGATGGGCGTGACGACGTTGCCCTTGGACTTGGACATCTTCTTGCGGTCGGGGTCGAGGATCCACCCCGAGATCGCGGCGCTGCTCCAGGGCAGGGTGCCGTTCTCGAAGTGGGCGCGCACGACCGTGGCGAACAGCCAGGTGCGGATGATGTCCTGGCCCTGGGGCCGGAGGTCCATCGGGAAGACGCGCTCGAAGAGGTCGGGGTCGCGCTCCCAGCCGGCGGCGATCTGCGGCGACAGCGACGAGGTGGCCCAGGTGTCCATGACGTCGGGGTCGCCGATGAACCCGCCGGGGCGGCCGCGCTGGTCCTCGGTGTAGCCGTCGGGGACGTCGGAGCTGGGGTCGACCGGCAGCCGGGACTCCTCGGGCAGCAGCGGGGAGTCGTAGAGCGGGTTGCCGTCGGAGTCGAGCGGATACCACACCGGGAAGGGCACGCCGAAGTAGCGCTGGCGGCTGATGAGCCAGTCGCCGTTGAGCCCGGCGACCCAGTGCTCGTAGCGCGAGCGCATGTGGTCGGGGTACCAGTTGAGTTCGCGCCCGCGCTCCAGCAGGGCCTCGCGCGTGGCGGCGTCGCGGCCGCCGTTGCGGATGTACCACTGGCGGGTGGTGACGATCTCCAGCGGCTTGTCGCCCTTTTCGTAGAACTTCACCGGGTGGGTGATGGGCGCCGGCTCGGCGAGGAGGTCGCCGGACTCCCGCAGCATCTCGACCATGCGCTCGCGCGCGGTGTGCACGGTGGCCCCGGCCAGGCGGGCGTAGGACTCGGCGCCCCCGGCGGCGGCCACCGCCTCGGGCGGGTCGGCGACGATGCGGCCGTCCCAGCCGATGACCGGGCGGGTGGGCAACTGGAGTTCGCGCCACCAGGTGACGTCGGTGGTGTCGCCGAAGGTGCAGATCATGGCGATGCCGGAGCCCTTGTCGGGGTCGGCCAGGCGGTGCGCCACGACCGGGACCTCGACGCCGAAGACCGGGGTGCGCACGGTCTGGCCGAACAGCGGCTGGTAGCGGGGGTCGTCGGGGTGGGCGACCAGCGCGACGCAGGCCGGCAGCAACTCGGGCCGGGTGGTCTCGATGACGACGGGGTCGGCGCCGTCGCGGTGGAAGGCGAGCTTGTGGTAGGCGCTGGGGCGTTCGCGGTCCTCCAGCTCGGCCTGGGCCACGGCGGTGCGGAAGGTGACGTCCCACAGCGTGGGGGCCTCGGCCATGTAGGCCTCGCCGCGCGCGAGGTTGCGCAGGAACGCGCGCTGGGAGGCGGCGCGGGAGGCGGTGTCGATGGTGGCGTAGGTGTGGCGCCAGTCGACGCTGAGGCCCAGGCGGCGCCAGATGCTCTCGAAGACCTTCTCGTCCTCGGCGGTGAGGCGGTCGCACAGCTCGATGAAGTTGCGCCGGGAGATGGGCACCTGGCGCTTGGGGTCGGGCTTGGCCGGCGGCGAGAAGTCGGGGTCGTAGGCGACGGTGGGGTCGCAGCGGACGCCGTAGTAGTTCTGCACGCGGCGCTCGGTGGGCAGGCCGTTGTCGTCCCAGCCCATGGGGTAGAACACGGCCTTGCCGCGCATGCGCTGGAAGCGGGCGACGGTGTCGGTGTGGGTGTAGGAGAAGACGTGCCCGATGTGCAGCGAGCCCGAGACGGTCGGCGGCGGGGTGTCGATCGAGAAGGTCTCGGCGCGGGAGGCGGTGCGGTCGTAGTGGTAGACGCCGGACTCGTCCCATACCTGGACCCATTTCGCCTCGATACCGTCGAGCGAGGGCTTGTCGGGAACGCGGAAGGAACGAGAGCGGTTGGTCATAGGCCCAATGGTATTGGTTTGCCGGTCCTGGTCGCTCCGTTTTCCACAGCCCGCCGGACCTGCGCGCGGACCGCTCCGCGCGCCGGCGGCGCCCGCTTGCCGGTGGGCCGACGCGCGGACCGCCCCCACGGGCGGCGGGCGCGCGGCATGGCAGTATTTCCAGTGTTTCGGCCGGCCACCGCCCGGCCGGACGGCGTCTCCCGCGGGTCCGTTGAGTCCTCGGAGGCGCCTCCCCGGGCGGAGGGGCCGACCGTCCTCCATTGGGAAGGGACACGTTTCGTAGAGATGGCTAAGAGCAAAGAGGGCCAGGGGCACCTCGCGGCGCAGATCGTCGGCGGCGTCACGGCGCTGGCGGCGGCCTACGTCGCGCGCAAGGTGCTGACGTTCGCCTGGACGCAGGCCACCGGCAAGGCTCCGCCCACGGAGCCGGAGTCGCCCGACGTCACGCTCGGCGAGGCGCTGGGCTGGGCCGTGGTGACCGGTATCGGCATGGAGGTCACCCGCGTGCTCGCGGTGCGGGCCGCCTACCGGCAGTTCTTCGACGCCGGCGATCAGACCGGTGTCGTGGGCATCGACATCGACTGACCCCGCGGGGCCGGCCCGAGGCGAGCCGGCGCGGCGCCCGCCGGGCGCCGCGCCGTCCCCCGCCCGCCCCGCCGCGCGTTCCCTCGGCGAAGCCCGGGAGCCCGTGCGCCCAGGCGAGGACGCGTTCTACGAAGGCTCGCTCTCGGAGGCCAGACGCCTAGGGCGCCTTGGGCAGCGCGCGCGTTCCCCGGCCGCCCGGCTCCACGGTTCCAGCGCCGGGCTTCGCGGCGCCCGGCAGCGCCCGCTTGCGCAGGTCGGCGCGCACCGACTTGCCCAGCGCGTGGGTGGCCGCCCGGTTGAGGGTGCCGCCGGCCAGGGCGCCGGTGAGGTAGGGCCCCAGGGTGGTGAGATGGCGCCCCAGGAGGCGCAGCAGCCGCTTGCGCAGCGCGGCCTTGGCCGCGGCGCCCAGCGTGACCGACAGCGACTCCCCGGCCTTGGTGGGGTCGATGCCGCGCTTGCGCGCCCAGGCGGCGAGGTAGCCGGAGGTGCGCTGCAGGCCGGAGCCGGGCGCGGGGGACTCGTAGACCTCGTGCAGCTCGGCGATGAGCTTGACCTCGATCGCGGCGACGACGAGGGTCTCGGCGACGAGTTGGGCGGGCGCGGTCAGCAGCAGGGGCGGTGCGGTGAACTGCACGGCGGCCAGCGCGCCGCCGGCCGCGCCCACCGTGGTGGTGGCGTTGGCGGCGTTGCGCACCAGGGCCTCGGCGAGGTCCTCGCCCTCCAGGCCCTTGTGGTGGCGGACCAGGGTTGCGCGGTCGCGCACGGGGATGCGCGGGGCGATCTCGTTGGCGAACAGGTCGGTGACCCACTTGCCGGTGGCCACGCCGCTGCTGCGGGCGGCGCGGGCGCTTCCGGCCAGCGCGCGGGCCAGCCGGCCGATCAGGCCGGCGCGGCGTTTGGGGTCGGCGCCCTCCTCGCCGAGGATCCGCCCCACCAGGGCGCCGACCTCGGCGTCCGAGGCGGGTTCGAGGTCGGTCCCGGGCCCCTCGGCGGCGCCGGGCTCCCCTGCCGGGCCGCCGGCCTCCGGTGCCGGGCTACCTGGCCCCTGTGCCGGGCCGCCGGGTTCCTCGGCGGGATCGCCGCCGGCGCGGTCCACGGGCGTATCGTCGGACACCTGTTACCCCCAAATCCCAGCTTTTTCCCAGCATTTGGCAAAGCCTGCGGCGTCTGCCGCCTTCCACGCTAAGGGATGTCCGGAAATCAATGGGCCGCCCGGGGGCCATAAGCGGCCGCTAAAGCACGATGCGCCCCCGCAAGGGGACGCATCCGGTGCCGCTCACATGCCGCGGCTGCACGGCCGGGCGAGGCAGTCGAGCCAATGGAGGGAGGAAGCCCCCCGTTCAGGCGGCGCACTCCTTGCAGACGAACTGCCCATTGTGCTCTTCGGCGAGCTGGCTGCGGTGGTGCACCAGGAAGCACCGGCCGCAGGTGAACTCGTCGGCCTGCCGCGGCAGCACCCGAACGGCCAACTCCTCTCCGGAGAGGTCCGCGCCGGGAAGCTCCATGCCCTCGGCGACCTCGTCGGGGTCGACATCGATGGTGCTCGTGCCCTTGTCGACGCGACGGGCCTGCAGTTCCTGCAGGCTGTCCTCGTTGATGTCCTCGTCGGTCTTACGCGGGCTGTCGTAATCGGTGGCCATTCTGCCTACTCCATCCCCCTCGTTCTATGCCTCGTCGCGCGCTACCAACGCTTCAGAGACTCGTTTTGTGCCCGAACCTGCCAGAAATTTCCGCCGGCGTAAGTGGACTATGACCCCTCCCGGGTGCAGCCCTGCACCGCACAGGCTCCGGACTCACCGCGCGTCATCGCGCGGGTTCCGCCCGTTCTCATGTGCTACCCAACGCCTGAAGGATTCCGACCTATTTCCTCGTCTTTCCTCGCATCGGTCGAGCGCGGGTACTCCCCGAGTCGCAAGGTCAGAACAGACACGCGCGCGCCGGGGTTTATTCCCGCCGCGTTCACGCCCGGGAGAGCATACCCACCTTCGGAAGCGGCTCGGACCCGGGGGCGCCGTGTCGTGAGACACGTATAGATATCACGGACGCGCCGCGCCCCGCAGCTTCTCCGCCGAGGGCACCGCGCACCGCCGATCCGCGGGCCTCAGCGGCCCGCCGCGGCGGACTCCCGCCGGGCGTGGGGAAAGCGCACGGTGACCACCAGGCCGCCCCCCGCGCGGGGCCAGGCGCTGACCGTGCCGCCGTGGGCGCGCACGACCGAGCGGACGATGGACAGCCCCAGGCCGGCGCTGCGGCCCGAGCGGACGCGGTCGCCCGAGGCGCGGCGGAACGGCTCGAACAGGCCCTCGATCTCGTAGCCGGGCACCACCGGGCCGGAGTTCTCCACCTGCACCGCCGGGGAGTCCTCGTAGATGCCCGAGCGCACGGTGATCTCGCCGTCGGCGACGTTGTAGCGCAGGGCGTTCTCGACCAGGTTGGCCACCAGGCGCTCCAGGAGCACGGGATCGCCCGTGACGGGCGCGGCGCGCAGGTCGGTGCGTACCGACAGGCCCGACTTCTCGACGTCCTCGGAGAGCTGGCTGAGGACCGTCTCGGCGACCTCGCCGAGGTCGACCTGGGTGCGCACGTCGAGTTCGCGGTCGCTCTTGGCCAGGAACAGCAGGCCGTCGATGAGCCGCTCGTGGCGGGCGTTGGTCTCCAGCAGGGTGCGGCCCACGGTCTTGAGGTCGGCG
The DNA here is from genome assembly GCF_013410565.1 of Streptomonospora nanhaiensis. Lineage (NCBI taxonomy): Bacteria > Bacillati > Actinomycetota > Actinomycetes > Streptosporangiales > Nocardiopsidaceae > Streptomonospora > Streptomonospora nanhaiensis. Next base: position 126,398 of record NZ_JACCFO010000001.1, on the reverse strand, counting down.
GAGGCCTCGGGGTCGCTCAGGGCGACCTCCAGGAGGGTGCGGTTGATGGCCAGCGGCGTGCGCAGCTCGTGGGAGGCGTTGGCCACGAACCGGCGCTGGCCGTCGAAGGCGCGGTCCAGGCGCTCCAGCATGCCGTCGAAGGTGTCGGCCAGTTCGCGGATCTCGTCGTCGGGGCCGCCCAGGGCGATGCGCTCGTGCAGGGAGCGCTCGGAGAGCCGGCGCGCGATCCGGGTGATCTTGTGCAGGGGCGAGAGCGCCCGCCCCGCCACGAAGTAGCCCAGGCCCACTGCCAGCAGGCCGACGATCACCAGCGCGATCACCGAGAAGCGGGTGACCTCGGCCAGCACCGTCTCGATATAGGTGTTCTTGATGTTCTCCAGCGCGGTGGGGTCGTCGTAGTAGGGGGAGTCGGGCGAGACCGTGAAGGTGAGGTTGTCCAGCAGCCCGGCGACGATGATGTAGTTCAGCAGCACCAGGAACGAGCCCGCCGCGAAGAACAGCATCCCGTAGATGAGGGTGAGGCGGGCGCGCAGGCTGATGTTGTCGGTGAAGCGGTGCACGCCGCCCGAGACCGGGCCGCCCGCCTTGTCGGAGGGGGTCGGCTGCGCCGACGACAGCCGCCGCCACGTGCCGGTGTCGCCCGGCGGAGTGGGCGCGACCTCGCCCGGCGAGACGGCGGGGGCAGCCTCGCCGTCCTGCGGGGTCAAATCCGGTACCCCGCCCCGGGGACCGTCTGGATGACCGGCGGCTCCCCGAGCTTCTTGCGCAGGGTCATCACGGTGACCCGCACGACGTTGGTGAACGGGTCGGCGTTCTCGTCCCACGCCTTCTCCAGCAGTCCCTCGGCGCTGACGACGGTGCCGTTGGCGCGCATCAGCACCTCCAGCACGGCGAACTCCTTGGGGGTCAGGGAGACCGTGCGGCCGTCGCGCTGGACGGTGTGGTTGGCGGGGTCGAGTTCGATGCCGTTGCGGCGCAGCACGGGCGGAAGCGGCGGGACGGCCCGGCGGCCCAGGGCGCGCACGCGGGCGATGAGCTCGGCGAAGGCGAAGGGCTTGGTGATGTAGTCGTCGGCGCCCAGGGTGAGGCCCTCGACCTTGTCCTCCAGCTCGCCGGAGGCGGTGAGCATCAGGATGCGGCCGGTGTAGCTCTGCTCGACCAGGGTGCGGGCGACGTCGTCGCCGTGGACACCGGGGAGGTCGCGGTCCAGGACGATGACGTCGTAGTCGTTGACCCCGACGTGCTCCAGGGCGCTGTCGCCGTCGTAGACGACGTCGACGGCCATGGATTCGCGGCGGAGTCCGACGGCCACGGTGTCGGCCAGGACCTGCTCGTCTTCGACCACGAGTACGCGCACTGTGTCTTCGTCGTCCTTCGTCGTTTCGCGACCCGGGTGGGCCGCTGCCGGCGCATCCCCCAACACACCGGCAGCGGCGCTTAGAACCCCCGGCTGCACCATCCGTTATCGCACCCGCTGAATAAGGATGAGGTAAGCCATCGCGGCGTGGGTGCCGCCATGGATTTCCGCCCCGCCGCGGAAATCCGCGGAGGGCGGGTCCTCACCCGGGTCCGCCGGCCGGAGCGGCCGGAGGCGGGTGCGCGGCAACCTGGGTAGCCGCTGGGGAGGCCGCGCGGGACCGGGATTCCGGTGCCCGAAGGGCTCCCCCTGTGCGCGGGTGTCGCTGCCGGCGTATCCCCCAACCGCCGGCAGCGACGTTCACCCCGCACATTTCGAATCTGACACATCAAGAATAAGAAACAAGTAAGCCCTGGCGCCGTTCGCCGGATGTGGTGTAGAGCACCGTGGGTTTTCCTCTCCGCGCCGGTGCGGCGGGCCGCCGCGCGATACCCGCGAGGTCGCGCAGGGCCGCGCCGGCGCCCCTCCAGTGTCCCACGCGCACCCGCCCCCGCGGCGGCGCGCACACCGGCTCCCGATCACGGCTCGGTCACGTCCCACCTGCGGTGGTTTGGGAGCAGGACCCTCCTGGGTATGGCCACCACCCGCGGGTCGCGTGGGTCACGACGCCGCGGTCTTCCCGTCATCCGCCACGCCGGTGTGGCGCTTCATGACGTCCGTCCGGGCACCTCGGGTGCCCACCGCATTCGCAGCAACCGCAGTCATTCGCAGCATCGACGCGAAGAAAAAGTGAGGTGAAATGGGCGAGTTCCGCGCGGAGATCAAGGGCCGCATCATGGAGATCCGCCAGTCGCTTCAAGCGGCGCAGGCCGCCGGAGACGAGTACCTCGCCGACGTCCACATGTCGGAGCTTGAGGACCTGCACCGCATCGCCGCACGCAACGGGGTCGACACCGGCTGCGTCTGAGCGCACCGGGGCCCTGACCCGCCCCGGATCCCGGCCTCCCGGCGCACGGGCCGCATCCGCGCCCGCCCGCGTCCCGGCCCGGGGCACCACCACCCCTGTCAACCGGCGGCGCCCGGCACCCGCCAGCGCGGGTGCCGGGCGCCGCCGTTCTCAGCCCCCCTCGGGGCCGTCGGTGTCGGCGCCCAGGCCGGCCAGCAGGTCGTGCAGCTCCTCGAACAGCCCCGGCGGGGCCGCGATGGTGAGGTCGGGGTTGGGCGGGGCACCGTGCAGCCCGCCCACGCGCGCGCCCGCCTCCTGGGCGATGAGCGCGGCCGCGCCCCAGTCCCAGGGGTTGAGCCCGCGCTCGTAGTAGGCGTTGGTGCGTCCGCGCGCCACGCCGCACAGGTCCACCGCCGCCGATCCCCCGCGGCGGATGTCGCGCACGCGCGGCAGCACGGTCCGCAGCACCTCGGCCTGCTGGGCCCGCCGCCGGGCGGAGTAGCCGAACCCGGTGGCCACCAGGGCCATGTCCAGCGGCACCGGCGGGGCCACGGCCAATCGCTCGCCGTTGCAGTAGGCGCCGCCGCCCAGCGTGGCGGTGTAGAGGTCGCCGCGCACGGGTGCGGCCACCACGCCGGCCACGGTCCGGCCCTCGGCCTCCACGGCGATGCACACCGCCCAGTCCTCTCGGCCGTAGAGGTAGTTGACGGTGCCGTCGATGGGGTCGACGATCCAGCGCACGCCCGAGCTCCCGGTCTCGTCGGCGCCCTCCTCCCCCAGCACCGAGTCGTCGGGGCGCCGGGCCAGCACCCGCTCGCGGATCAGCTCCTCGACGGCGCGGTCCATCTCGGTCACCACGTCGGTGGGCGTGGACTTGGTGTCGAGCACGTCGATCCCGGCCTGGCCCTCGGCGGCGACGCGCCCGGCCTCGCGGGCGATGTCGACGGCGATGGCCAGCAGCGCGGACCGGTCCTCGGCGGACGTGGACATGAATCCCCCCGTTGGCTTGGCGGTGGGGCGCCCCCGCCGTGTCCGGCGGGGCGGCCCCGGACACCGAGCGATGGTATCGGCCCGGCCCGCGGCGCCGCCGGGGCGGTCGCGGGCCGGGGCCCGCTGGTCAGCGCTGGGCGCAGCAGCCGGGGGCGCACTCCTGGTCGGCCGGCAGGGAGCCCAGGCGGACCGGCTCGGCGCCCGCGGCGCGCTCGGCCACCAGTTCGCGCACCATCGCCACGAAGCGCGGGTGGGTGCCGGGGCTCAGCGCCCGCTCGAAGTGCAGGCCGAGGTCGGCGGCGGTCTGGCGGGCCTCGTTGTCGAGGTCGTACTTGACCTCCATGTGGTCGGAGACGAACCCGTGCGGCACCACCACCACCGCGCGCACCCCCTCGCCGGCCAGCTCGGTGAGGCGGTCGTTGACGTCGGGCTCCAGCCACGGCTGGGAGGGCGGGCCGCTGCGGCTCTGGTAGACCAGCTCGTAGGGGTGGTCCTCGCCCAGCCGTTCGGTGACCAGCCGGGCGACCTCGCCGAGTTGGGCCACGTAGGCGCCGCCGGGGCCGAAGGTGTGCCCGGGCGGGCCGCTGGCGGCCGCCATCGCGGTGGGGATGGAGTGCGCCGAGAACAGCAGGTGGGCGCCGGCGCGCTCCTGGTCGGGCAGGCGGTCCAGGGCGGCGCGGGTGTGCTCGACCAGGGGCTCGACGAACCCGGGGTGGTCGTAGAAGGGCCGGATCAGCTCGATCTCGGGCGCCGTGGGACCCACCGCCTCGCGCGCGGCGGCGATGTCGTCGAGGTAGGCGCGGTGGCTGGAGTAGTTGCTGTAGGCGGAGGTGGCCATCGCCACCACGCGGCGCACGCCGTCCTTGGCCATCTGCGCGACGGTGTCGGCGAGCATGGGGGCCCAGAACCGGTTGCCCCAGTAGACGGGCAGGTCCACCCCGTGCTCGGCGAAGTCGGCGCGGACCGCGGCGATGAGGTCGCGGCACTGCTGGTTGATGGGGCTGACGCCGCCGTAGAGGTAGTAGTGCTGACCGACCTCGGCCAGGCGCTCGCGCGGGATGTTGCGTCCTCGGGTGACGTTCTCGAGGAAGGGGATGACCTCGTCCTCGGCTTCGGGGCCGCCGAAGGAGATCAGCAGAAACGCGTCGTAGGGCTCGTAGGGCATGGCTCCATGTAACCAGCCCGCGGCGGCTGCCCCGCTCCGCCCGCGCGTTGCGCGTGTCACGGGGGTCGACGCGCTGGTCGGCGGGGGTGCGCGGGGACGCTCGGCAGGCGCCCGGAACGCACCGTCGGACCGGGTTCGCGCCATGTGTCCAAGGGGCCCTGTTCGGGCGCCCATCGGCACTGTAGCCTCCGACGCCATGACCAATGTGGTGTGGCGCACATGGGCGCGGACGCAGACGGCGCGGCCGCGCCGGATCGCGGTGCCCGGGAGCACGCGCGAGGTGGCGGAGGCGGTGCGCGCCGCGGCGGTCGAGGGCGCGCGGGTGCGGATGGTGGGCTCGGGCCACTCCTTCACCGGCGTGGCGGTGACCGACGGCGTGCTGCTGTCGCCCACCGGGCTGTCGCGGCTGCGGGCGGTGGACCCCGCGGCGGGCACGGCCGTGGTCGAGGCGGGCATGCCGCTGTGCGACCTCAACGAGGCGCTGCTGGACCACGGGCTGGCCCTGGCCAACATGGGCGACATCGCGGTGCAGACCGCGGCCGGCGCGGTCCAGACCGGCACGCACGGCACCGGGCGGGCCAGCGGCGGGCTGGCCGCCCAGGTGGTGGGCCTGGAGCTGGTGCTGGCCGACGGCTCGGTCGCGCGCTGCTCGGCCGACAGCGACCCCGAGCTGTTCGAGGCGGCGCGCGTGGGCCTGGGGGCCTTCGGCGTGGTCACGGCGCTGACGCTGGCGGTGCGCCCGGCGTTCCTGCTGCACGCGCGCGAGGAGCCGATGGCGCTGGCGGAGGTGCTGGAGCGGCTGCCGGAGCTGCGCGCCGCCAACGACCACTTCGAGTTCTACTGGTTCCCCCACACCGGGCGCACCATCACCAAGCGCAACAACCGGGTGCACGGCCCGGCCGAGCCGCTGGCGCCCCTGCGGGCGTGGCTGGACGACGAGTTCCTGTCCAACACCGTGTTCGAACTGGTGAACCGGGTGGGCCGGCGCGCCCCGGCGGTGATCCCGGCGATCAACCAGGTCTCGGCGCGGGCGCTCACGGCGCGCGCCTATACCGACGCCTCGTTCCGGGTCTTCTCGACGGTGCGCCGGGTGCGGTTCGTGGAGATGGAGTACGCGGTGCCGGCCGAGCACCTGCCCGAGGTGCTGGGCGAGGTGCGGCGCATCGTCGACGCGCGGGGCCACCGGGTGTCCTTCCCCGTGGAGGTGCGGTTCGCCCCGGCCGACGACGTCTGGCTGTCGACCGCCTACGGCCGCGACACCGCCTATGTGGCGGTGCACGTCTACCAGGGCATGGACCACCGCGCCTACTTCGCCGACGTGGAGCCGGTGTTCACCGCCGTGGGCGGGCGCCCGCACTGGGGCAAGCTGCACACGCGCGACAGCGCCTACCTGGCCGGGGTCTACCCCCGCTTCGCCGAGGCGCTGGCGGTGCGCGACCGGGTCGATCCCGAGCGGCGGTTCGCCAACGCCTACCTGGACACGGTCCTGGGCCCCTGAAACGCGCGTGTCCTCCCCGCGCGGGCGCGGGGAGGACACGCGAGGCGCGGCGGGCACCGCGGACGCGCAGCCCTACGGGGCGGGCTGCCCGGACAGGTCGCCGTTCTGCCCGGTGCCGGTCTGGGGCTGCTGCTCGCCGGTGTCGCCCGTGCCGGTACCGCCGGTGCCGGGGTCGGGGGTGGCACCGGGGTCGGTCGTGGGCTCGGAGCCGTCCTCGGGGGTGGCCACGCCGCCGTCCTCCTCGGGGGCGACGGGCACCTGGCCGGTGCCCTCCTGGGGCTCGGCGGGGCCGGCGGGCCCGGTGGGGGGAGCGGTCCCCGTCTCCCCGCCGGGTGTGGCCTCGGTGTCGGGCGCGGGGTCCTCGGCGCCGTCGGCCTGGCCGCCGCCCAGCAGGGTGGGTGCCGAGCCGGTGTCGGAGCCGCGCACGGTGTCCGACAGCGACTGGCCGGTGAACAGCTCGAACACCAGGATCGCGGCCATCGCGGCGAGGAACACCGCGGCGGCGGGCACGGCGGCGAACCGCCAGCGCCGCCACCAGGCGCGCGGCCCGGTCTGCTCGCCGGGCGCGCGGGTCCGGTGGCCGCCGGCGGTGCCGGTGGGGGCGGCACCGCCCAGGGTGGGCAGGGCGCGCGTGCGCTGGAGGTCCTCGCGGCCCGACGCCCTCTCGGAGCGGGCGCCGGGGGCGGTGTCGGTCTCCGTGGCGGCCGCCAGCAGGGTGTCGCCGTCGGCGGCGCCCGGTCCCGAGCGGGCGAGTTCGCCGCGCGCGGAGTCGTGGCGGCGCCCGCCGGTGCGGGCGGCGAGGTTGCGGGCGGACTCGCTGCCGCGCTCGGCCAGGTGCTGGAAGACGGCGGTGCCCGCGGTGCTCAGGACGCTCATGACGGCGGCGCCGATGATGGTTCCGTAGACGCCCAGGAACGACGCCAGCGTGGCGGCGGTGAGCGTCGCGACCCCGGCGCCGACGACCTGGGGAACGCTCAGGTCCAGGCGTTTGCGCCGAGTGGGCTCGTCTTCTTCGCAGTCGGTCATCCTCCCCCTCCGTGGTGGCCCGTGGCGGCCGGCGGCCCGGTGGTGCCGGGACCGGTCGGCGGCCTGGTGTGGTGGCGCCCGCCGCCCCGGGCCGGTCCGCCGGGCGCGCCGGCGGCCGCGCGCCTCGTCGCGGCGGCGGGGCCGGCCGGGTGGGGCGGGCGGCGCCCGTAAGGCGCGCGGCCGGCCGCGGCGGTGTGCGGGCCGCGCTCGGGCGGGCGCGGCCGGCGGGGCGGTGGGCGCGGTGGTAACGCCGCGGCGGTGCCGATGCCCATCGGCACCGCCGCTCCCCCGTTGCATCCAGAGAACTCCCGCAGACGGGGACGATGTTCCCTAACAGCCTGAAAACAGGACAGAAGAAGAATTAATCACGTTGCACCATCAACCAGCGTGTCGGCTTGCATAACGGATGCGCGACGGGGAAGCGACGCTCGCGGAAAGCCCGCGTCCGTACCGGCTCAGCCGCCGGATCGGCAGATACCATCGGCCCAGGGGCGACGGGCGCGGTCGAGGCCGGGACGGACCGCCGCTCCGGAATCCCGGTTCACTCCCGTGCCAAGATGGCACGGGGGAGCACGACGAGCCCGCGGGCGGTCTTGAACCACCCTGGGGTCACACAGTTCGGACATGCCGGGCGCGGTACTGGCCGAACCTGTGGCCGCCGATGAGACTGGGACCATGGGGGATGGCCGACGACCTACCCTCGACGGGACGCGAGAAGGAGGGCGATGCAAGAGCTTCGCCTGGTCGCCGTCAGCGAGGACGGCACTTACCTGGTACTGGCGAGTGCCGGCCGTGGAACCCGTTTCATGCTGCCCGTCGACGACCGTCTCCGCGCCGCCGTGCGCGGCCAGTTCTCCCGGCTCGGCCAGTACGAGATCGAAGTGGAGAATCCGTTGCGCCCCAAGGAAATCCAGGCTCGGATCCGCTCCGGAGAGACCGCCGAGGCGATCGCCGAGCACGCCGGAATCCCGATCGAGCGCGTGCGCTGGTTCGAGAGCCCCGTGCTGCAGGAGCGCGAGTACATCGCGCAGCAGGCGCAGCGCGCCACCGTGCGCCGCCAGGGCGAGTCCGCCCCCGGACCCGTCCTGGGCGACCTGGTGGCCGAGCGCATCGGCGCCCACCAACTGGAGACCGGCGACGCCGTCTGGGACTCCTGGAAGCGCGAGGACAACAACTGGCAGCTCAAGCTGGCGTTCCTGGTCGCGGGCGAGGAACGGGTCGCCCACTGGGTCTATGAGCCCCGCCGCCGCACGGTCACCCCCGCCGACGACGAGGCCCTGCGGTTCCTCACCCCCGAGGCCGACGAACCCCTCGACCTCGGGCCGGGCAGCGCCAACGTCACCCCTTTCGTGCCGCGCCGGCAGGGGCCGCCCCCGGCGCCCGAGCCCGTGCGCCCCCAGCCCGCCTACCGCCAGCCCGAGCCGGCTCCGCGCCCCGAGCCGCGGCCCGAACCCCGCCGCGACCCCGTCGGCGACGCCCCGCTGCCCTCGGCTCCCGCCGCCCGCCCCGACGAACCTCCGGCGCCGCCCGCGCGGCCGGCCGTGCCCGAGCGCGCCGCGCCGGGCCGCGTGCGCATCCGCCCCGACCGCGACACCCCTGCTCCCGCCGCCCACAGCGCTCCCCCGCCCGCCGCGCCGCAGCGCCGCGACACCTCCGCGCGCCCGCCCGAGGCCCCGGCCGCCCGCGCCGAGGCCCCCGAACCCGCCGCCTACGCCGAGCCCCACGCCGGGCCCCCCGCGCCCGCACGCGAGCGCGTGGAGCGGCCCGAGCGCCCGGCGCTGGGCCGCCCGGCCGAGCAGCCCGCCGAACCCCCGGCCGCCGCCCAGCGCCCGGGGGCGCGCGCCGCCGAACGCCCGGCATCGCGCGGCCGCCAGGACCCGCCGGTCCCGGCCGCCGCGGCCGGAACCGGCGCCGCGGGCGCCGGCTCGGGCGGCGCGCCGGCTCGCCGCAAGGGGCGCGGCAAGCGCGCCTCGGTGCCCTCCTGGGACGAGATCATGTTCGGCTCGAAGAAGTCGGAGTAGCCGGAGCGGTCGGCCACGCGGCCCCGCCCCTTCCGTCCGCCTCGGCGGGCGCGGGGCGGGGCCGCCGCCGTTCGCGGCGCCCGCACCTACCCGCGCGGCGCCCCGGGGCCGGGGTCGGGTTCGCGCACCACGAACGGGCGGACCATCTCGGGGGTCACCCCTTCGGCGAAGGCCACCGACTCCGCCATGTCGGCGTCGATCGCCGTGTAGCCGCCGGGGCCCGCGCCCACGGCCAGTTGCAGGTTCACCAGTCGGGTGCGCCGCTGGAACAGCGTCTGGCTCCACTTCCAGCCGATGATCGCCTCGCGCTGCACCACGGCCTGCTCGCGGTGCAGCGACCCCGAGCGCACGCTCACCTGGCGGTCGTCGGCGCCGTGGCCGAGGTTGCGGTAGCGGTCGATGCCCAGCGGTACGCCCAGCAGCGCCAAAACGCCCAGCACCGCCGCCACCCACACCGGCCCGGTGAAGGCGGCGGCGATGGCCGCCGCGGCGAAGGGCGCCACCGCCCGGAACAGCCGCCGGCCCAGGGCCGCGCGCGGGTGGCGCAGCAGCGGCCCGCCGAACGGCAGCAGCGCTCGCTCCACGACCGACTCCACCGTGCGGCGCGGCCCCATGGGCAGCAGGGCGGCGCGGGTGGCGGTCTGGCCGAGTCCGGTCACGACGGCGCGCAGCCGCACGACCCCGCGCAGCCGCTCCAGCGGGTTGTCCCACAGTTCGTGGCCCCGGATCCGGCGCAGTTCCAGGGTGACGCTCTGCCGGGTGAACAGGCCGCGCTCGGTCACCAGCGCCTGGCCGCGCCGGCGGAGCGTGAACTGCCAGTGGGCGATGGCGTAGGAGACGACCGCGAAGACCGGCATGGCCGCCAGCACCACGAGCAGCACCGCGGCGGCGAGGAGCACCAGCAGCAGGGTGCCGCCTTCGGCCGTGCGCAGGTACAGGTCGCGCGCGATGACGCCGGCGTCGCGGAAGCCGCGTTCGGCGGCGGCGTCGCCCAGGCCCTGGCTGACAACGCCCGTCAGGGCCGCCAGCGCGGCGAAGGGGGTCAGCAGGTAGGCCAGGCTCAGTACCGCGTAGAAGTACCAGCTCAGCGGCATGACGAAGTACGTCTCGGAGTCGGCGTCGCCGTCCTCGCCGGGCGCGGCGCCCGCCGGCGCGGCCGGCGCCCCTGCCTCGCCCTCGTCGGCGCCCGGGGCGGGGACCGGGGCCGCCTGCGCGGCGCTCTCGCCGCGCAGGACCGCCCGCCGGTGCAGCAGCACCCGGCGCAGCCGCTCGGCCTCGGCGGCGGTGACCGCGTCGAGCTTGCCCTCCTCGCTGGCCTCGCCCCCGGCCGCCGCCTCCACGCGGACCACGGCCAGGCCCAGCACGCGGTGCAGGAGCGTGGCGGTGATGTCCACGCCCCGGATGCGCTCCAGCGGGATGGACCTGCGGGAGCGGCTGATCAGCCCGCGGCGGATCTCCAGGCGGTCGGCGCTCACCTGGTAGCGGAAGGTGCGCCAGGTGACGAGGCCGCCGACGAGCATGGCGACCACGGCCGCGCCCGTGCTGCCCAGGACCCAGGGGTTGAAGTTGTAGGTCCCGGCGACCAGCGCGATGGCGATGGGCACCAGGAAGTTGCGCAGGTAGGCGATGGGCGCGGTCACCATCGTCAGCGCGCTGAGGCGGCGGGCGGGCTCGGGCGGCGGCGCGGGCGCACCGGAGTCCTCGGGCGGCGCCGGCGGGGCGCCGTCGGCGCCCGGGTCCGCGCTCGGGTCCGCGCCCGGGTCGGCGCCGGCGGGTGCTGCCGCGCCGGGTGCTGCCGGGCCGTGGGGGGCGGGGGCCGGCGCCGGAGCGCCTTCGGGACCGGGGCCGTGCTCCCGCTCGGGATCGGGGCCGGGACCGGGGTTGGGGTGCCCGCTCACGTGGCGTCGTCCCGCAGCTCGGTGGCGCGCTCGGCCAGTTCCTCGGAGATGCGCTGGGCGTCGGCGGCGTCGAGCCCCGCGATGGTGGTCGACCCGGCGTGCGAGGCGGTCTGGATCTCCAGGGTGGCCACCCGGAACAGCCGCTCCATCCAGCCCTGGCGGTGGTCGACGGTCTGGATGCGGCTCACCGGCACCAGCTGCCACTGCCGGCTCAGCCAGCCGGTGCGGGTGTAGACGACGTCGGCGGTGACCTCCCAGCGGTGCACGCGGTAGCGCCAGCGGGGCGCGACCACGGCGCGGACCAGCGCGTAAACACCGTAGACGCCGGGCAGCCACCAGGCGTAGCGCAGCACCGGGTCGGGTACCCAGAACCACGACGCCGCGCGAAGTCCCCAGGCGGCGGCGCACAGCAGCGCGGTGACGACCGCGGCCGATACGGCCATCTGGAGGGTCCACATCGCGACCGATCTTCGGGACACACGGTGTGCGGGGGATCTCAGTCGAGTCGTCACGGCACGAGTGTAGAGGGGGCCGGTCGGGCGGCGTGGGCCCCGGCGCGGGCGGGGCCCCTGACGCCGTGCGAGGCGGTCCGGCCCGCACTGACGGCCCGGTGTCAGCGCCCCGAAACGGTTATCAGCGCTTTGTCAGTAGCGGTGACCAGACTTGAGGCATGAACGGACGTTGGGAGGAACGATGACTCACGCCATCCGTGTGGAGGGCCTGGTCAAGAGGTTCAAGGGGCACACGGCGCTGGACGGCGTGGACTTGACGGCGCGCACCGGGGCTGTCCTGGGCGTGCTGGGCCCCAACGGCTCCGGCAAGACCACCACGGTCCGCATCCTGGCCACGCTGCTGCGGCCCGACGCCGGGCAGGCGCTGGTGGGCGGCCACGACGTCGTGCGCGAACCCCACGCGGTCCGCCGCCTGATCGGCCTGACCGGCCAGTACGCCGCCGTCGACGAAGACCTCAGCGGCACGCAGAACCTCATGCTGATCGCCCGGCTGCTGGGGTTCTCGCGGGCGGACGCCCGGGCGCGCGCCGCCGAACTGCTCGACCGCTTCGCGCTCAGCGACGCCGCCGACCGCGCGGCCAAGACCTACTCCGGGGGCATGCGCCGCCGGCTCGACCTCGCGGCCAGCCTGGTGGGCCGCCCCAGCCTGCTGTACCTGGACGAGCCCACCACCGGCCTGGACCCCCACAGCCGCAACGAACTGTGGGACGTCGTGCGCGACCTCGTGCGCGACGGCGTCACCGTGCTGCTGACCACGCAGTACCTGGAGGAGGCCGACCAGCTCGCCGACGACATCGTGGTGCTCGACCGGGGCCGGGTCATCAGCGAGGGCACGCCCGACCAGCTCAAGACCCGTGCGGGCTCCCAGGTGCTGCAGGTGCGCCCTGTGGAGGCGGCGCGCCTGGACCAGGCGGCCCGCATCGTCGAGGCCGTCACCGGCGCCGAGGTCCGCTCCGGCGACGGCGCGGCCAACGCCTCGGTCAGCGACACCGCCGTGCTGCCCGAGGTCGTGCGCCGCCTCGACGACGCCGGCGTCCAGGTCGCCGAGCTGACCCTGCGCAAGCCCAGCCTTGACGAGGTCTTCCTGGCCCTGACCGGCCACACCGCCGAACCCGCCCCGGCCGGGGACGACCCCGCCGGTGCCGATCAGACCGAAAGGACCCACGCATGAGCGCCGTGAACACGGTGGAGCCGTCGCCGCTTGCGGCCGGCCCCGCCACCGCGCAGCGCATCACCCCGCTGAGCACCGTGCGCCACGGCGCGCTGCTGACCTGGCGCAGCCTGCTGAAGATCCAGCGCAACCCCGAAGAGGTGCTGGGTCTGACCTTCATGCCGCTGATGTTCGTCGCGCTGTTCGTGTTCGTCTTCGGCGAGGCGATGATGGGCGACTGGCAGGCCTACCGCGACCTCATCACGCCGGGCATCATCTCCCAGTCGGTCATCTTCGCCACGATCGGCACCGGGGTGGCGCTCAACTCCGACATCGAGAAGGGCATCTTCGACCGGTTCCGGTCGCTGCCGATCGCCCGCTCGGCGCCGTTGATCGGCGCCATCCTCGGCGACCTCGTGCGCTACCTGCTCACCGTCATCATGGTGGTGCTGGTGGCCATGCTGATCGGCTACCGCCCCGAGGGGGGCGTGATGGGCCTGGTGGCCGCCACCGCCGTGGTCATGGTGTTCGCCTTCGCGCTGTGCTGGCTTTCGGCGTTCATGGGGCTGCTGCTGCGCACCCCCATGGCCGTGAACATCTTCGGCTCCATCTGGATGTTCCCGCTGACCTTCGCCAGTTCGGCGTTCGTGCCCACCGACCGCATGCCCGGGTTCATGCAGACCTTCGCGGAGCTCAACCCGGTCACCCACGTCATCGACGCCATGCGGGCCCTGCTGGAGGGACAGCCCGCCGGCGAGCCCCTGCTGTGGGTGGCGGGCTGGAGCGTGCTGATCACCGCCGTGTTCTTCCCGCTGGCCACCCGCGCCTACCGGCGCCGCGCCTGACCGGCCCTCTCCCCCTCCCCTCCCCCGCCCGCGCGGCATGGCGCCGCGCGGGCGGGGAACCCCAACGGTGCCGGGCGCGTCGGAGCCTGCGAGCACCGCGGGCGGGTACGTTCCGCCGCGCGCGGCGGTCCCCACCCCCTGCACCGGAAGAGGACGGCATGGGCATCAAGCGTTTTCTCGCCGCGTTCGGCATCGGCGGCCCCAGCATCGACACCGTCATCGAGCAGCCGCTCGTGCGCCCCGGCGACCGCCTGGTCGGCCGGGTCGACCTGGTCGGCGGCGAGGTCGAGGCCCGCATCGACGAGATCGCGGTGGCGCTGGCCGCCCGGGTCGAGGTCGAGATCGGCGACCACGAGGGCCAGACCACCATGGAGTTCTCCCGGGTCGCCGTCAGCGGCCCGTTCACCCTGGCCGCCGGGGAGCAGCGGCGGCTGCCCTTCGAGTACCCGGTGTCGCTGCAGAGCCCGCTGACCGAGGTCGACGGCCGCCCCCTGCCGCGCGCGGGTCTGGGGCTGAGCACCGATGTCGTGATCGGCGGCCAGCCCGACAAGGGCGACCTCGACCCCGTGCGGGTCGACCCCCTCCCGGCGCAGCGGGCGGTGCTGGAGGCGGTGGACCGGCTGGGGTTCGGGCTGGTCAAGACCGACATCGAGCACGGCACCCTCTCCGGCACCCGTCAGGAGTTCCCGCTCTACCAGGAGTTCGAGTACCGCGCGGCCCCGCGCTACGCGGGGCGGCTGAACGAGATGGAACTGTCCTTCGTCGCCGACGACCGCGGCGTGGACGTCGTGATCGAGGTCGACAAGCGCGGCGGGCTGTTCCTGGAGAGCCAGGACCGGTTCGGCCGGTTCCGGGTGGAGCACGACCAGGCGGGCGCCGACCTCACCCCGGTGGTGGCCGAGCAGGTCGACTCCCTGCTGCGGCGCCGCGGCCTGTTCGGCTGAGCCACCGCTCGCGCCGGGCGGCCGGGGTGGCCCGGCGTCCCCCTGGTTCGGGGACTGGGCGCGGGTTTCAGGCGCTGAGCGTGCCCGGCCCGGAGGGGCGGGCAGGGCGCCACTCCTCCAGCCACGCGGCCACGCGCGCCGCCATCCGGGCGCGGTCGGCGCCGCGGCCCTCGTCGTAGGCGCGGTCGAACCCGTCGGGACCCAGCAGGTCGCGCACCTGCCGGCGGCACCGCGCGACCTCGGGGTCGGCGTCGTTGGGCAGGCCGCGCACCGCCTCGGCGTATCCCAGCACCACCGCGGCGCGCTCAGGGGCGGTGGCGGCCAGCACCTCGGCCAGGGCCTCCAGGACCTCGGCGGCGTGCATCTCACCGATGAAGGGGTGGAGTGCGTCCCAGGCGGCCGCGACCCGCACGCGGGCCTCGGCGGTGCGGCCCAGCGCCATGGCGGTGCGCGCCCGCCGCACCAGCACGAGCGCCTCGACCTGGGTGCGCATGACCTCGTTCATGGCCTCGACGGCGGCGGTGAGGTCGTTGAGGATCTCGTCGGCGCCCAGGGGGTCGCCGGCCAGCCGCGCGACGTCGGCCTCGCCCACGCGCAGGAACACCCGGGTCTCGGGATCGGGGACCGCGCCGCGGGCGGCGTCGAGTTCGCGCCGGGCGTCGGCGATCGCGCCGCGCGCGGCCATCAGCACCGCCCGCCGCACGTGGAACACCGCGGCCAGGCTGGTGAGCCGGAGTTCGTCGACCAGGCGGCCGCCCTCGGTGAGGAGTTCGAGTTCGCGCTGGGGGTCGCTGTAGCGCGCGACGTCGGCGGCGCAGGTGAGGGCGTGGGCGATCCCCCAGCGGTCGCCGATGGCGCGGTAGCGGGCCAGGCCGTCCATTACCCATTCGCGGCCTTGTGCGCCGCGGCCGTGGTGGGAGGCCAGCAGGCCGCCGAACAGGCGGGCGGCGGCGCGGGTCCAGGGGTCGGGGTGGGTCTGGACCACGCGGTCCAGCCGGTCCAGGCGGCCGGCGGTGTCGTAGCCGAGCATGCCCAGCAGCAGCGGCAGCGAGAACAGGCTGGGGTGGTTCCAGGGGGTGTCGCCGGCCTCCTCCAGGATCTCCTCGGCGCGCAGCAGGCTCTTGGCGGCGGGTTCGACCATCGCGGGCATGGCGCCGATGACGCTGACCGTCAGGCACTGGGCGTAGGCCGCGGCGCGGCCGGGCGGCACGCGGTCGCCGATCAGGTCGAGGATGTCGCCGCACCAGCGCACGAGGTCGGTCCAGGTGTTGACCATCTGCCAGTACCAGGACGACCCGGCGACCAGGTCGAGGGCGAGGTCGGTGTCGCGTTCGGCGACGGCCCAGCGCAGCGCGGAGGTGAGGTTGTCGTGCTCCTGGCGCAGCCGGGCCAGCCAGGCGAGCTGGTCGGGGCCGCGCAGGTGGGGGTCGGCCTCGCGGAAGAGGTCGCGGACGTGGTGGGCCAGGGCTCGGCGCACCGCGGGTTCCTCGCCGCTCTCGGCCAGGCGCTGGGCGCCGTAGGCGCGCACGGTCTCCAGCATGCGGTAGCGGGGCTCGGTGTCGGGGTCGTCGGGGACGTCGGCGATGACCAGGGACTTGTCGACCAGGGCGAACAGCACCGACCAGACGTCGGGGCCGTCGTCGAGGGCGCAGACGCGTTCGACGGCGTCCAGGGTGGCGCCGCCGGCGAAGACCGACAGCCGCCGCAGCAGGGTGCGCTCGGTGTCGTCCAGCAGCTCCCAGCTCCAGTCCACGACGGCTTGGAGGGTCTGGTGCTGGGGCAGGGCGAACCGGCTGCCGTTGGTGAGGATGCGGAAGCGGTCGCAGAGCCGGGCGGCCAGGTGGGCCAGCGGCATGGCGCGCAGCCGCGCGGCGGCGAGTTCGAGGGCCAGCGGCAGGCCGTCGAGTTCGCGGCAGACGCGCACGACGTGTTCGGCGTTGCCGGAGTCGACGGTGAACCCGGGCAGCACGGCGCGGGCGCGTTCGGCGAACAGCCGGACCGAGGCGTAGTCGCCGGCGCGCTCGGCGGGGGTGTCCTCGGGCGGCAGCTCCAGGGAGGGGACGCCCAGCAGGCGTTCGCCCGCGATGCCGAGGGGTTCGCGGCTGGTGGCCAGGATCCGCAGGCCGGGGCAGGCGGCCAGCAGGCGCTCGGCGACCTGGGCGGTCTCGGCCACCAGGTGCTCGCAGTTGTCGATGACGACGAGGATGTCCCGGCCGCCGATGAAGTCGACGACCCGGTCGAGGATGGCGGGCACGTGGGCGGTGGTGGAGGACACCGCCATGGCGGCGGAGTCGCCCAGGCCCAGGGCCGACAGCAGGGCGTGGGGGATGTCGGCGCCCTCGCGCAGCGGCGCGAGTTCGACGAACCACACGCCGGCGGCGAGGTCGGCGTGCTCCTCCACGAACCGGGCGCCGGCCTCGATGGACAGCCGGGTCTTGCCCGCGCCGCCGGGACCGATCAGGGTGACCAGGCGCTCGGCGGCGAGGAGTTCGCCCACGCGGGTCAACTCGTCCTCACGGGCGATGAAGCTGGTGAGGTGGTGCGGCAGGCGTTTGACCGGGGCGGCGCGCGGGGGCGGAGCGGGCGGCGGGGTCTCGCGCCGGGGCCGGGGCGGGGAGGGCGCGGTCAGCTCGCCGCGCAGCAGCCGCACGTGCAGGCGCTGGAGTTCAGCGGAGGGGTCGATGCCGAGGTCGTCGGCCAGGGCGCGGCGGAGCCGGTCGTAGGCGGCGAGCGCGTCGGCCTGGCGCCCGGCCGCCGCCAGCGCGCGCATCAGGAGTTCGACCGGGCGCTCGGCGTGGGGTTCGCGCGCGGCGGCGGCCTCGATGTCGGGCAGGACGGCCTCGGCGCCGTCGAGATCGAGGCGCAGGGTGAGCAGGTCGAGTTCGACGCCCCGGCGGGCCTCGGCCAGGCGCACCGCGACGTCGTCGGCCCCGCCCCCGCCGCCGAGGTCGGCCAGGGCCGGCCCGCGCCACAGCCCGAGCGCCTCGGCCAGGTGCGCGGCGGCGGTGGCGGGATCGCCCTCGGTGCGGGCGCGGCGGCCCTTGTCGGCCAGTTCCTCGAAGCGGACGAGGTCGACGCTGCGGGGGTCGATGTCCAGGCGGTACCCGGTGGGATCGCCGTGCAGCGGCGCGGCCGACCCCAGGGCGCGGCGCAGTCGGGAGGCCAGCGCCTGCAGGGCGTTGCCCGCGCTCACCGGCTCGGGTTCGTCGGCCCAGATCCCGTGGACGAGCCGTTCGCTGCGCACGGTGCGCCCCGGGGAGAGCAGCAGCAGGACAAGCAGGCGGCGCAGCCGCGTGCCGCCGATGGGCAGTGCCGCGCCGTCGTCGCCGTGCACGACGAGGGGGCCGAGGATGGAGAACCGCACAGGTCCATAATTCCCGATGACGCCAAAGCGGGCTCAACGGGTTTTCGGCGCGCTGTGGAAAACCAGCGCGAGCGGGGTGTGGCGCTGATCGCACTAGGGGCGCGAGGGCGGCGAATGCCCTGGTCGCCGGACATCGGTCTACATGGGTGTGGTGACCGCCCCGACGAGGGCGGCGACGGCGGCAGCGGTGCGGCGAGCGGCCACCGGCACCGAAGGCGGTGGCGCAGACCCCGACGGGCGCGAGGGGCGGCGTGGCGGTCGCGGCGCGATCCCGGCCATGGGAGGAAGGTGCGCCGACCGGGGGCCGAGGCGTGCCCCTTGGCCGGGAGAAGACCGCCGCGAGGACCCGGGAGCGGAAACCGCAGACAGGTCTACTTTCAACTACTGCCTTTGCCGCCTTTTGCCCGAATTGCCCTCGCATCGAGGCGCCGAGCAGGGCCCCAACAGCCACCTGAAAGGCGCAAACGTCCACCATGTGAGACGCCTCGCGGCCCCCGCCGCCCACTTTGGCACGAATGCCCCTTTTTATCGGCGACGATCTACGGCTGTCGGTAGAAATCCACGTCCAAACCGCTAGATCGTCGCCACACAGCCCCATTCGTCTCACATCATGAGACAACCATGGGGGGCATGCGTGGCATTTCGGACACCGCTCGTGGCAGGGCTCCCCCGAAACACAGAGCGGCGCGGCCTGCCCGGCCGGCCCCCGCCACGTGGGTCGTCGCCGCCCCGGCGCAACCCCGCCCACCCGCAAGCGGAACCGATACCCACCCGCCCGGGCCACCCACCGCCGTCATCGCCGCCCCTCGGAACCTCAGCCACACACCCCGAAGCACGATGACCGCCCACCCCGGCCACCCACCCCCTCGGCGCCCCCGACGCAGCCCCAAGCCCCACCCCCGGAACCGGCAACCGCCCAGCCCAGGGCACCTCCGCCCTCCCCCGGGTCGGCCCTGGGCCGACCCGGCGGCCGGCTCCGGCGAAGGGGACAGCCGACCTTCCCGTTTCGGCCGGGCCGCAGTGAGGGACCGGGCAGCCGGGCGTACTGGGCTCATCGCTGCGCTGACCGCAGTAGGGTTCGGTGGAACGCCGCAGCACGCGCCCGGTACGCACCTCCCTCACCGCGTCCGGGGCGCCGTGGCGGCGCAGGAGCCACCGACGCATCGTTTCGCAGGAGTCCCATGTTCCCGGTCGAACGCCGACGTTCACCCCGATCGCGCCGCGCGGGAGCGCGGTCCGCAGCGGCCGGCGGCGCCGCGCTGCTGCTGGCCGCCACGGCGGGGTGCGGGACGCTGCCCTCCGGCACCGACGCCGAACTCAGCGACGAGATCAACCTGACGAGCACGATGCTCCAGGAGGGCGAGCCGCTGCCCGACCTCTACACCTGCGACGGCGACGGGGTCTCCCCCTCGCTGCAGTGGTCGGGCCTGCCCGGCGGCGACGTCACGCAGTCGCTGGCGCTGGTGGTCGACGCCCCCGAGGAGGCCGTCGTCTTCTGGGTGCTCTACGGGCTGGACCCGCAGAGCGCGGAACTGCGGCAGAACACCGTGCCCCAGCCGGGCGAGCAGGGCCTCAACAGCGAGGGCGAACCGGCCTACGACCCGCCGTGCTTCTCCGAGGACGGCGCGAGCGAGATCCGGTTCACCCTCTACGCCCTCAACAGCGAGCTCGACCTGCCCAACGACGCCCCGTTGGACGAGTCCCTCGACGCCATCGCCGATCGCGCGGTGGCGCGGGGCTCCCTTACCGTTACCAATGAGTAGTGAAGTCGGACACCCGCGCGCGGGCTCCGGGCGGGTCCCCCGCCCGGGAGCGGGGCCGCGCGGGGTCCCGCGCGCACTGCGGGAAGCGTCCGTCGCCCTCTGCACTCATGCCGCATCTATGCATAAAGTGGGTCCGTGCCCCCCGTTGATTACCTCATGACCGAATCGTGCAAGCGCTCGCATCGGCGCCCGCGCCCGGCGACGGGTCGCGCTCCCGGCGCCGCGCCCGGCCTGCCCGCCGCCCCCGCGCGCGGCCGGCCGCCGGGCGGCGAACCGCTCCGCGTCGTGGCGAGGGCTCCCGAACGGGCCACGGTTTCCCGATACCGCTTCAGCGCGCGGTACGGCCTGCTTCCCTCAGCCCGGCCCACCGCCCCCGCTCCGCGCGCCTCCACACCGGCCAGCCACATCACCACCGCCGGTGGCAGCTCTGTCCTCTACCAGGCCGCGGGCCCTAGGGTGGTGCATTCACCATGACCATTGCGCTTATCGCGATCATCGCCATCATCGTGGTCCTGATCGTGCTGGTGCTCATCCTGCTGGGAATGCGGGCGCTCAGCGCCGGCAACGCCGACGACGGCTACGACGACTACGAAGACGACGACTACGCGGGCGACGACGCGGAGGCCGAGGCCGACGACGACCGCGACGCCGGCTCCCGCCCCCGGGGCCGCGACCGCCGCTCGCGCGGCGAGTCCGCTCCCGCCCGCTCGCGGGCGCGGCGCGGCCGCGCGGCAGCGCGCGATGACGACGACGATGACGCCGGCGGCCTGTCCGACAACGACTTCTGGTCCAGCCTCTCCGGCGACGACTCCGACAGCGACGACGACCGCCCCTTCGCCGGGCGCCGCGACACCCGCGCCGAGTCCACCGCCGCCATGGCCGCGCTGCCCGACGACGATGACGACGACGCCCCCGCGCCCAAGCGCGACTCCGGGCGGGAGTCCGGGCGCGGCTCCCGGCGCCGCGTCGCCGAGCCCGCCGCCCCGGCCGCGCCCGCGCCCTCCGCCGCCCAGGCCGGCGGCCCCGGCGACGCGTCGGGCCTGGCCGTGCTGGCGAGCCTGGGCCAGGGATCGGCTCCCGGCGGCGACACCTCGCGCACCGACACCGACCGCGCCGAGGAGCCCCGCCCGCAGGCGGGCGGCGCCGACCCCCGCGCGCTGCCCAGCGCCGGTCAGCGGCCCTCGGCGCCCGCCGCCCCCGCGCGGCCCGCGCCCGCGGCTCCCGACCCGCTCAGCGACCCCCTGGCCGACCCGCTCAGCGACCCCCTGGCCGACCCGCTCGGCGGGCCCTCCCGCTCCTCCGCGAGCGGCTCGGCCGCCACCGCTCCGTTCGCGCAGAGCGGTCCGGGCGGCGCCGGCGGCACCGCCTCCCCCGGCCGCCCCTCCAGCCCCTCGTCCTCCTCCATCGACCCGCTGGCGCCCGCCGCCGGGGCCTCCGGTCCCGGCTCCGGCTCGTCCGCCGACCGCACCGCGCGGTGGGACACCTCCCGCGACACCGGCTCCTACTCCCGCGACCCGCTGGGCGGGTCCACCCCGCTGAGCGGCTCGGGCTCCTCGTCCCTCGACACGGGCTCCCACACCCGCCCGTCCTACGACTCCGGCCCGCTGCCCCGCTCCTCCTACGACACCGGCTCCCACGCGCGCCCCGGCTACGAGCCCGGTTCCGCGGGCCGCTCGCCGCTGGACTCCGGCGCCTCGCCGCGCGGCTCCTTCGACACCGGCTCGCACGCGCGCCCGGGATACGAGCCCTCGTCGGGCACCTCGCCCTACGACACGGGCTCCCACAGCCGCCCGTCCTACGACTCCGGCCCGCTGCCCCGCTCCTCCTACGACACCGGGTCGCACAGCCGCTCCAGCTACGAGCCCGGTTCCGCGGGCCGCTCGCCCTTCGACACCGGCACCTCCTCGCGGCCCTCCTACGACACCGGCTCCCACACCCGCCCCGGCTACGAGCCCTCGCCGCCCGCCTCGCCCTACGACACGGGCTCCCACAGCCGGACGTCCTACCCGGGCGGACGCGGCTCCGGCGGCGACCCGCTGACCGACCCCTCGTTCACGCCGGCCGAGGACTCCTCGCCGATCTGGTCGAGCCTGGAGACCGGCTCCCACCAGCGGCCCGCCGTGCCGCCGACCGCGCCGGGCACCGGCGCGCGGCCGGGCACCCCCGGCACCCCGCCGGGCGGCGTGGCCCCGCCCGCGGGCCCGGGCACCCCGGCGAGCGGGTTCGACCCCTCCGCTCCGCCGCAGTACACCACCGGGTCGTTCTCGCGGGAGTCCTTCGACACCGGCTCCTTCGACACCGGCTCCTACGCCGCACCGCCGGCGCCCGAGCCGCCGCAGCCGACGCCGCCGGCGGCCCCGCCGGTGCCCCCGCCCCCGGCGGGCGCGCCCGGCGGCGGGTACGGCTACGGCACCCCGCCCGCCGCCCTGTGGGACCAGCAGCAGCCGGGGTGGAGCGACCCCACCGGCGAACAGCCCTCCATGGCGCCGCGCAGCACCGGCTACGAGCCGCCCTCCCCCTACGGCTCCGGGCCCTACGGGCGCGACCCCTACGAGAGCGGCGCCTACCCCGCGCCCCCGCGCGGCTCCGAGGGGCCGGGCGGCTACTCCGGCATCGGCGCCGCGGGCGGCCCGGGAACGGGCGGCCCCACCCCACCTGGTGGCCCGGCCGTGCCCGGACCGGGGCAACCTGGCGGCCCGGATCCGGTCGGCGGGCCGTACTCGGGCTACCCCGATGTGCTGGGCGAGTACCCCAAGGCCGGGGAGCCCTACAGCGGCTATCCGACCGCACCGGGCTACGACGCGCCCTCGGGAGAGTGGCCGGCCTACGGCGGCGGCCACCCCGACCAGCACGACCCCGAGAACGCCCCTCCGCCCTATGGCCAGGGCGGATACGGCTACAACGACGGACGGTTCCGCTAGCCTGGACCGATTCGGACCGCTGAAGGGGGGCGGGGCGCGCGAGGCGCCCCGCCCCCCTTCGCGTGCGCCCGTACTTCCACGTGCCGGCGGGCCGGAAAGTTCCCGGTTCCACGGTTGTCAAGATCACCTAATGTGCCCGTCCATTAACCGTACGCGTTCGTTACCGTGGGTGCCCAACAGCGTTCGCTGGGTCAGGTTCCGAGGTCGGCTCCCTGATCCTCCGCACGGCCGCTGTCCCAGAGCGCCTTTTCGTTCACACCCATCGGGGGTAACCATGCGTCACGACGCCCAGGGAACATCGACCGCGCCCCGGGATGCGGGCACCGGCCCGCTGACCCGCCTGCGCTCGCTCCCCTTACTCCGCAACGTCCCCGGCGACCTCGCCGCCTCGCTGGTGGTCTTCCTGGTGGCGGTGCCCCTGTCGCTGGGCATCGCCGTCGCCTCGGGCGCGCCGCTGGTGGCCGGGCTGATCGCCGCCATCGTCGGCGGCATCGTCGCCGGCTCCGTGGGCGGCTCGGCGGTACAGGTGAGCGGCCCGACGGCCAGCCTGACCATCATCGTCGCCGACCTCGTCCACACCTACGGCTGGCGGGTCACCTGCCTCATCACCATGCTGGCCGGGGTCATCCAGCTCGGGCTGGGGGCGTTCCGCATCGCCCGGGCCGCGCTGGCCGTCTCGCCGGCGGTCATCCACGGCATGCTGGCGGGCATGGGCGTCACCATCGCGCTGGCGCAGATCCACGTGGTGCTCGGCGGCGACCCCCCGAGTTCGGCCATGGCCGGCATCACCGAACTCCCCGGCCAACTGCTCGACAGCCACACCCCGGCCGTCGCGGTGGGGGCGCTGACCATCGCGGTGCTGCTGGTGTGGCCCCGCCTGCCGGGAGTGGGCCGTATCCGGCTGCTGCCCGCCGCCCTGGTGGCCATCACCGCGGCCACGGTCGTCGCCACACTGGCCGAACTCCCGGTCGAACGCGTCGACCTGCCCGACTCCCTGGCCGCCGCCTGGAGCGGGCCGCTGCTGCCCGAGCGCGCCGACCTCCACGGGGTGGCCATCGGGGCCCTGGCGGTGGCGCTGGTCGCCAGTGTGGAGTCCCTGCTGGGCGCCATCGCCGTCGACCGCCTGCACGACGGCCCCCGCGTGAACCTCAACCGCGAACTCATCGGCCAGGGCACCGCCAACACCGTCAGCGGCGCACTGGGCGGCCTGCCGGTGGCCGGCGTAATCGTGCGCAGCACCGCCAACGCCCGCGCGGGGGCGCGCACCCCGCTCTCGGCGATCATGCACGGCGTCTGGATCATGGTGTTCATCGCGCTGCTGGCCACGGCGGCGGAGCTGGTCCCCATGGCGGCACTGGCGGCCCTGCTGGTGTTCATCGGCGCCCAGATGGTGAACCTGGCGCGCCTGCGCGACCTCCGCCGCCACCGCGAGGCCAGCGTCTACGTGGTGGCGCTGGGCGCCGTCGTGGTGTTCGGGCTGCTGGAGGGCGTCATCATCGGGTTCGCGGTGGCGATCCTGGTGTCGCTGCGCCGTCTCACCCGGGTCACCGTCCTCACCGAGGAGTTCGAGGGCCGCTGGCACATCGTGGTGCAGGGCTCGCTGACCTTCCTGGGGGTTCCGCGCGTGGCCCACGTGCTGCGCACCGTGCCCAACGGCACCCACGTCGACCTCGACCTGCACGTCGACTTCATGGACCACGCCGCGTTCGAGTCCATCCACGCCTGGCGGCTCGACCACGAGCGCACCGGCGGCACCGTCGACATCGACGAGGTCCACGAGAACTGGTACGAACGGCGGTCGCGGCAGGCCCCGCCCGCCGACAAGACCGCGCCCAGCGGCCTGTCGCGCTGGTGGGCGCCATGGCAGATGCGCGGCTTCGACCACGGCGACCCGCCCTCGGACCTCCTGCTCAGCGGCGCCCGCGAGTACCACGCGAGCACGGCCGGGCGCATGCGCTCGCTGATGAGCCGGCTGGCGCACCGCCAGCACCCCAAGGCGCTGTTCATCACCTGCGCCGACTCCCGGGTGGTGCCCAACGTCATCACGGCCAGCGGGCCCGGCGACCTGTTCACGGTCCGCAACATCGGCAACCTGGTGCCCAGGCACGGCGCCGCCCAGCCCGACGACTCCGTGGGCGCGGCCGTGGAGTACGCGGTGACCGTGCTGGACGTCCCCTCGGTGGTGGTGTGCGGGCACTCCAACTGCGGGGCCATGAAGGCGCTGATGGAGCGCGCGGGCACGCCTGACGACTCCGAGCTCGCGCACCTGGGCCGCTGGCTGGGCCACGGCGAGGCCAGCGCCGCCCGCGCGGGCCGCTCCCGGCTGCTGGGGGCGCCGGCGCCCGAGGCGATGCGGCTGCTGTCGCAGGCCAACGTGGTGCAGCAGTTGGAGAACCTGCTGACCTACCCGGCGGTGCGCCGCCGCTACGAGGAGGGCCGCCTGGAGCTGACCGGCATGTACTACGACCTGGAGACCGCCGAGATCTCGGTGCTCGACCCCGGTTCCGGGGAGTTCACGCCCGTACCCGCGGCGGAGCTGGCCGAGGCTCCGCCGGGCCCCGCGCCGAGGCCGCCGGTGCCGCCGCAGGCCCCGCCGCCCGCCGACACCGACCCGGCCGGTTCCGCGCGCACGCAGGACCCCTCGCCCGCGGGCTGACCGGCTGCCGGGCCCCCGAGGGCGGCACCGCGCCGACGGCGCCGCCCGCCGGGGGACCCGGCGGGTCAGGTGTCGTCCGGCATGTCGTCGCGCCCGTCCTGCTGGACATCGGAGGAGTGATACCTGGCGAACGCGATGATCGCGATGATCGCGATGATCGGCAGGGCGAACAGGATCACCCAGGTCGTGGAGGACAACGTGATTCTCACCGATACCCGAATCGCTGCGGCACGGGCGCCGAGCGGCACCCGTGAAAACCCCCGGGCGGCGGCAACCGGGGGCGTGTTGACGCTCCCAATCTAACGCCGCCCGGCCGCGGGTCGCCCCATTCGAGGCGCTATGGCCGCACCCCGGCACACACCCGTGGCGCGCGCCCAGAGCCCTCCGGCCGTCGTCTCGTCGGCGGGACGATCCACCACCGCCGTCTCGGTCGCCGAACGTGTCCGGCGAACCACGGATCGTCGGCGGGGACTCCGCTCGCGCGGATCCGGTGATCGGGGGTCCGTTCCGCCCGCGCGCTGCCGGATCCGGCGCGGGAGCGGGGCAGGCGCGCGCGGGGTGCGGGCCGCGCGGTACCGGGGGTGGGCCTGCGCGGGGGCGTGCGGCGGCGCCCACAGGTCCGAGCGGGCGCCCCGGCACCGGGGCCGCGCCGCTGAGGGGACGCCGTGCGGGGAAGAGTCGGCCGGTAAGCCGGATTCTGTCGGTCCGCTGGGGACCGGGCGGTCATCCATCTGGGACTGCCGTTGCCGACAGCCTCGGTGCGGTCTACCCGCGAACATCGGGCGGGCCGCCCTCAAGCGTTCGCGCGGGGGAACGTGTGCTCCCCCTTTTTGACCTTGCTCCGGGTGGGGTTTACCCAGCCGGCCGGATCACTCCGGCCGCTGGTGGTCTCTTACACCACCGTTTCACCCTTACCACCGGCCGAGCCGGTGGCGGTCTGCTTTCTGTGGCACTGTCCCGCGGGTCGCCCCGGGTCGGTGTTACCGACCACCCTGCCCTGTGGAGTCCGGACTTTCCTCGACACCGCACGCGGTGCCGCGACCGCCTGGCCGACTCTTCCCTACCCGGCAGTGTATCGCCCCCGCTTGGCGCCGGGGGCGGCGCGAGCGGGGGCGGGCGGGGGTCTCGGTCAGGCGAGGTGGCCGGTGTCGTTGAGGGCGCGCACCACCATCGGGCCGTCGCTGTAGCAGTCGATCCGCGACAGGCAGCCGACGTCCAGGTGCATGCGGAACAGCGCCTCGGGCGGGGCCAGCATCGCCTGCTGGAGCAGCACCTTGATGGGGGTCACGTGGCTGACCACCAGGATCGTTCTGCGCGCGTAGCGGGACAGCAGCCGGTCGCGGGCGGCCGCCACCCGGTGGGCGACCTCGGCGAAGCTCTCCGCGCCGAAGGGGGCGGTGTGCGGGTTGGCCAGCCAGCGCGCGAGTTCCTCGGGGTGGGCCTCCTGGACCTCGCCGAAGGTCATGCCCTCCCACGCGCCGAAGTCGAGTTCGCGCAGGTCGGGGTCCTCCTCGACGGGCAGGCCGAGTTCGGCGGCGATGGGAGCGGCCGTGTCGCGGGTCCGGCGCAGCGGTGAGGCGACGATGACGTCGATCCCGCTCCCGGCCAGGTGGCGCGCCGCCGCGCGGGCCTGGGCGTGCCCGGTCTCGGTGAGCGCGATGTCGCCCACGCCCGCGAAGCGCCGCTCGGTCGACAGCGGGGTCTCGCCGTGCCGCAGCAGGACGAGCCGCGTCGGCGAGGTGTCGGGGGCGGCCCAGCCGGTGGCGGCGGCGGACCCGGCGACACCGGCCTGCGCGGCGGAGTCCGCGCCGCCGCCCGTGCCGGCCTCGGGTGCCGCGCCGGCGTCGGCCGGGGCGGGGGCCGGGTCCTCGGACGCGCCGGAGCCCTCGCCCCCCGAGGCCGGTCCGCCGGGCGCCGACGCGTCGGCGCCCGCCTGCGCGGCGCCGCCCGCGGGCGCGTCCCCGGCGCCCGCTCCGGCCGCCGCGCCCGCCGTGGGCTCGGGGGCCTCCACCGCCTCCAGCCGTACGGGGCGGCCCTCGGCGGCGGCGTCCATGGCCTCGTTGGCGAGCCGGTCGGCGTGGGCGTTGCGGGCGCGCGGCACCCAGGTGTAGCGGACGGCGCCCAGCTCCTCTGCGGCGGCGCGGGCCCGCTCGTGCAGGGGGCGCAGGTCGGGGTGCTTGACCCGCCAGCGGCCGGCCATCTGCTCGACCACGAGCTTGGAGTCCAGGCGCGCCTCGACCTCGGCGGCGGCGTCCAGCCGGGCCGCCGCGGCGAGCCCGGCGATCAGCCCCTGGTACTCGGCGGCGTTGTTGGTGGCCACGCCGATGGACTCGGCGATCTCGGCCAGCACGGCGCCGGTGTCGGCGTCGCGCACGACGGCGCCGTACCCGGCCGGGCCGGGGTTGCCGCGCGAGCCGCCGTCGGCCTCCACGACCAGCCGGCGGGTCATCGGCCCGCCTCCCGTTCGGCCGCAACCCTCGCCGCGGCCGGTGCCGCCGCGCGCGGCGGCACCGGCCGCCCGGGCCGCTTCGGCCGCCGTCCCGCCGCGCCCCGCGCCGTGCGGCACCGCGCCGCCCTCCGGACCTCGTCTGCCATGCCTGGCCTGCCTCCGCGTCGTCGTCTGCGTTCGCCCCGGGCCGCCGCCAACGGTGCGGCGGCCCGCCGGCGGGTGATACCCGGGAGCGGGCGCGGCATGCCGTGCACCGCCGCGCCGCACCGGGCGGCGAGGGTGTGTGCCGTGCGCGGCCCGCACCCACCGGGGGCCGCCGCACGGCGCGTCAAGGGCGCGCCGCGCCCCGGTACCCCGGCGGAACCGGTGCTAGAGGCCCGACTCCTCGGTGCGGATGAGGATGCGCCGGCACTCCTCGCAGCGCAGCACCTCATCAGGCGGCGACTGGCGGATCTGGCCCAGCTCGGCCGTGCTCAGCGCCAGCTTGCAGCCCTCGCAGCGGCCGTAGCGCAGCGCCGCCGCGCCGACCCCCTGGTACTGGTCGCGCAGCTTGGTGTAGAGGGTGAGGAGGTCGCCGGGGATCTCGGCGGCCACCCGCTCGCGCCGGGTGGCCTCGTTGTCGCGGTCGGCCTCGATCTCCAGCACCGCCGAGGAGCGCCGGTCCTCGGCCGCCTCGCGCTCGGCCTGCGCCGCGGCCAGCTCCTTGTCGAGTTCGGCGTCCTCGGCCTCGGCGGCCTCGCGGCGCTCCATCACACCCAGGACGATGTCCTCCAGCTCGCCCTGGCGGCGCTGGAGGGACACGATCTCCGCCTGGAGGTGCTCCAGGTCCTTGGGCGAGCCCACCTGGCCGGAGTCCAGGCGCTTGGTGTCGCGCTCGGCGCGGGCGCGCACCTGCTCCACGTCGGACTCGGCCTTGCGCTGCTCGCGGTCCAGGTCGGACAGCGTGGTGGCGACGACGGCCTTGCGGTCGCGCAGCTCGGTGATGCGGGAGTCGAGCCGCTGGATTTCGGCGATCTCGGGCAGGGTGCGGACCCGGTGGGCCAGCTGGGCCAGCCGGCTGTCGATCTCCTGCAGGTCGAGCAGGCGCACCTGGTCGGCGGGTTCTGCTTTCACTTGGGTTCCAGGCTCCTTGTGCGGCGTTGGAGGCGGTGGCGGCCGGCCGCGGGGCCGCCGAAGGGATCGGGTGGTGCGGGGGCGGGTCAGATCGCCAGTGACCAGGCGTCGGTGACGATCTCGGATACGCGGGTCTCCACGTTAGCCCGTTCCCCGCCCAGCGCGCTCGCCAGCCGCGCGGCGCCGTCGGCCAGCCAGGGCCACTCGCTGGCCCAGTGCGCGGTGTCGATCAGCGCGATGTCGCCGTGTTCGGCGAACTCCGAGGCGGGGTGGTGGCGCAGGTCGGAGGTGAGGAACACGTCCACCCCGGCGGCGCGGGCGCGGCCCAGCAGGGAGTCCCCGGCGCCGCCGGAGACCGCGACGCGGCGCACCGGGCGGTCGGGGTCGCCGCTGACGCGGATGCCGCCCGCCGTGCGCGGCAGCCCGGCGGCGGCGCGGGCGGCGAAGTCGCGCAGCGCGACGGGCTCGGGCAGGGTGCCGACGCGGCCGATGCCCCGGCGCCCGGCCGGGTCGGCGGGGTCGGGTTCGAGCGGGTCGAGGTCGCCGGTGAGCCCCACGGCCGCCGCCAGCGCGTCGGAGACCCCGGGCACGGCGGTGTCGGCGTTGGTGTGCGCGGTGTAGAGGGCGGTGCCCGCGGCGATCAACCGGTGCACCAGCCGGCCCTTGGGCGTGGTGGCGGCGACGCTGGTGACACCGCGCAGCAGCAGCGGGTGGTGGGTGATGACGAGGTCGGCGCCCCACTCCAGGGCCTCCTCGACCACGGCGGCCACCGGGTCCACGGCGAACAGCACCCGCCGCACCGGCTGGGCGGGGTCGCCGCACACCAGCCCGACCGCGTCCCAGGACGCGGCCCAGGCGGGGTCGTAGATCCGCTCGAAGGCGGCGGTCACCTCGGCCAGGCTGGGCGGCGGGGCCGGCCCGTCGGCGGGCGGGACTGCGGGGTCAGCGGGAGTCTGTGTCACGGACCGCAGATTAGCGGCTCGGCCGGTGTGGGCACCGCGCCCGCGCGCGACGCGGCGCCGGGCGCGCGGCGGGCCCGGTGGGGACGGCCCGGACGCGGCGCGCCGCGCGCCCGGCCGCTCCGCCTTGTCCCGGCCGGGGCCGTCGCCTAGCGTCGTCAGCGACCCCCGGCGCCCGGAGCCGGGGCCAACGCGACAAGGATGGGGCGGCCGTGAAGTTCCTGGTTCGTGAGCGCATGTTCGACATCGGCGACGACTACTGGGTGACCGACGAGGCGGACCGGCGGGTCTTCCTGGTCGACGGCAAGGCGATGCGGATCCGCACCACCTTCGAGCTCAAGGACGCCGAGGGCAACGAACTGCTCACCATCCGCAAGAAGCTGCTCAGCGTGCGCGACGCCATGAAGATCGAGCGCGACGGCGACACGGTGGCCACCGTGCGCAAGCGCATCATCAACCCCATCAAGGACAAGTTCGTGGTGGACCTCAAGGACGCCGACGACTGGGAGGTCAGCGGCGACTTCCTCGGCAAGGAGTACGTGATCAGCGACCCCAACGGCACGGTCGCCCACATCTCCCGCAAGTGGTTCCGCATCCGCGACACCTACGCGGTGGACGTCAACACCTACCGCACCGACGCCGGCGGCGACCCCGCGCTGGTGCTCAGCGTGGCCGTGTGCGTGGACGCCATGACCGAGGAGGACGGCGAGGCGGGCGACGACTAGCCGCGCCGCGCCGCGGCGCCGACTCCGCGCGGCGGGGCCTGGCGGGCGTAGGACGCGAGACGGTCGGCGAGCGCGGCGACGAGGCCGCGCAGCTCGTCGGGGCGCTCGATGACGAACGGGCGGTCGAGCGCGGCGAGCACCGGGGGCAGCCAGTCGAGCCGCTCCGCCCGCAGCTCCACGCGCCGCCAGCGCTCACCCGCCCGGTCCTGACCGGCCGCGGGCTCGGGCTGGGGCCCGCCCTCCTCCAGGGCGGCGATACCGGCGGGCAGGCGGGCGCGGATCTGCTCGACCGTCCCGTGGATCCGCAGGGTCACCTCGTGCCGGTAGTCGGCCGTGGCCAGCGCCGCCAGCACGCGCCGCGCCGGATCGGGGCCGGCGGGTGCCTCGAACGTCCCGGGCAGGGCCCGCGCGTCCGCGATGCGGTCGAGCCGGAGGGTCCGGTCCTCGCCGATCCCGGCGTCCCGGCCGGTGACATACCACCGGCCCGCGTGCGCGACGATCCCGTACGCGTGCAGGGTGCGTTCGCTGCGCCGTCTGCCGCGGTCGGTGTAGCGGATCGCGACCGGCCTCCGGTGGCGCACCGCGTCGGCGACGGTGAGCAGGACCCCGGCGTCCGGGGTGTCGAACTCCCCCGGCTCCTCGGTGAAGGCGAGGGCCTCCAGGAGCGTGTCGAGCCGGCGGGCGGTGTGCGCGGGCAGCACCCGCCGGATCTTCGCCGAGGCCGTCTCGTTCGCCGTGCGCTGCGCCGTCGTCAGCCCTGCCCGGCGGCTGGCGATCAGGCCGAGCAGCACGGCCAGCGCCTCGTCGTCGCCGAGCATGAGCGGGGGCAGGCGGTAGCCGGTGCCGAGCCGGTACCCGCCGTAGCGGCCGCGCACCGATTCCACGGGCACGTCCAGGTCGATCAACTGGCCCACGTACCGCCGCACGGTGCGCCCGTCGACACCGAGCCGGTCGGCCAGTTCGGCCACCGTCCGGGTGCCGCCCGACTGGAGCAGTTCCAGCAGCGTCAGCACGCGGGCAGCGGGTCGGGGCATGCGCACAAACTACCGCGATTACCGGACCGATTCTGTCCACTATTTCCTCTAGCCTGCGCTGTGCACGCTTCCGGCACAGCCAAGGAGATCCCCATGGAGTTCGCCTCTGTCCGCATCATCACCGCCGACGTGGCGCGCCTCGTCGCGTTCTACGAGCGGGTCCTGGGGGTGCGGGCCGCCTGGGCCACAGCGCAGTTCGCCGAACTCACGGCCGCGGGCGGCACCCTGGCGATCGCCGGCGAGGGCACCGTCCCCCTGTTCGCCCCGGGCTCCGCCCGCCCGGCGGACAACCGCAGTGTGATCATCGAGTTCCTCGTCGACGACGTGGACCGCGCGCACCGGGACCTGGCGGGCGTCGCCGCGGACGTCGTCACGGAGCCCACCACGATGCCCTGGGGCAACCGGTCGCTGCTGTTCCGCGACCCCGACGGCAACCTCCTCAACCTCTTCACGCCGGTCACCCCGGAGGCCGTCGAGAGGTTCGCCCGCCGGCCCCGCGCGCAGCCGCTCACGCGGGAGCCCTCGGCCGCGGCCGAGGCGGCCCCGGCGCACCGCGGCTAGCCCCTCGGGGGCGGCTCGCCGCCGACGGCCGCCAGCAGTTGCGCCACCAGGGGGCCGGGGTCGTCGCGGCGCCAGGCGACGGCGACCCGCGTGCGGGCGCCGCCGGGGTCGATGCGGCGGAAGGCGACCCCTTGGAGGCGGATGCGCCGGATGCTCGCCGGAGCCAGCGAGACCCCCAGGCCGGTCTCCACGAGCGCGCACACGGTCTGCCACTCCACCGCGTGCTGGGCGATCCGGGGCGTGAACCCCGCCTCGGCGCACAGGCCCACGATCTGGTCGTAGAGCTGCGGGCCGACCGCGCGCGGCAGCAGGACGAACGGCTCGTCGGCCAGTTCGGCGAGCCGCACGGTCCGCCGCGCGGCCAGGGGGTGGGCCGCCGGCAGCACGGCGGCGAACGGTTCGCGCAGCACCGTCCGGAACCCCAGCGCCCCCTCCTCCTCGGCGGGGGGCTCGCGCAGCAGGCCGACGTCGATGGTCCCCTCGTGCAGGGCGGCGAGCTGCGGCGCGGTGGTCATCTCGCGGATGTCCAGGTCCACGCCGGGGTGGCGCTGCCGGTAGGTGCGCAGCAGCCCGGGCAGCACGGTCAGGGCCAGCGAGGCGGCGAAGCCGATCCGCAGGCGGCCGGCGCGGCCGCCGCCCACGGCCCGGGCGGCGGCCAGTCCCTCGGCGAGTCCGGACAGGGCCCGCCGGGCGGCGGGCAGCAGCTCGCGCCCGGCCGGGGTGAGCGCGACGCCGCCCGGTCCGCGGCGGAACAGCGCGTGGCCCACCCGGTCCTCCAGGCGGCGGATCTGCTGGCTCAGCGGCGGCTGGGCGATCCCCAGGCGGGCGGCGGCGCGGCCGAAGTGCAGTTCCTCGGCGAGCACGACGAAGACGTGCAGCTGCCCGAGGGGGAGTTCGGGGCGCTCCATACGCTTAGTGATATCACTTCCCACCTACGGAAGTATTGGACATATCGCCGCTGCTCGCCCTAGCGTTCCGCGCATGACGCAACGACGCTCGATCCTCAGCGGCTCGACCTTTGAGGAGCAGATCGGCTATGCCCGCGCCGTGGTGGCGGGCGACTGGGTGCACGTGTCGGGGACGACCGGGTTCGACTACGCCACCATGACCGTCTCCGACGACGTGGTGGAGCAGGCCGAGCAGTGCCTGCGCAACATCGGGGCCGCGCTGGCAGAGGCCGGGTGCTCCCTCGCCGACGTGGTGCGGGTGTGCTACCTGCTGCCCGACCGCGCCGACTTCGAGCCCTGCTGGCCGGTCCTGCGCCGCTGCTTCGGCGAGGTCCGCCCCGCCGCCACGATGCTCGTCTGCGGCCTCGCCGACCCCCGGATGAGGATCGAGATCGAGGTGGACGCGCGCCGGCCCGCCGCGTGACCTCCGGCCGCCGGTCCGGCCGCCCCGAACCGGGCGGCCGGACCGGGGCTGGACCGGCATGGCGGCCGGCGGGTGGGGCAGGATGCCCCTTCCGGGCGGTGACCGGCACCGCTTCCTCCCGCGAAAAGAGCCGTCGCGATGATCGGTCGCCTTGAGGCCGTCGTCCTGGACGCCGCCGACACCCAGGCCCTCGCCCGCTTCTACTCCGAACTGCTCGGCCTGCCCGTCACCCGCGTGGACGGCGGCTGGATCGAACTGGGCCGCCCCGACGACCCGATGGTCTGCTTCCAGCACGTGCCCGACCACGTGCCGCCGCAGTGGCCCGATCCGGCCCGCTCCCAGCAGGCGCACCTGGACGTGCGGGTCGAGGACATCGAGGCGGCCGAGGCGGCGGTGCTGGCCCTGGGCGCCAAGCGCTTCGGCGGGGGCGAGGAGGGCCAGGACTTCCGGGTCTACGCCGACCCGGCGGGCCACCCGTTCTGCCTGATCTTCGAGGTGGACGAGAGCTAGCTGCGCCGTTTCGGGAGGGGTGCCCCGGTCGGCGGTCGTCAGCGGCCAAGCCGCTTGACCGGGGCGCCCACCCGCGAAGTGGACCATGGCAGGCGCACCGGTGTGGCGGCGGCGTACGGTTGCCGTCCCCGCGCCCGGGGAGCGGTGAGGGCGCAGCGCCGGCCAGGCGGCGGCGTCCTTGCCCCGCGCCACGGCGTGAAGGGGGTGGCGCCGCGCCCGCACCGTCTGTCCAAGACCCCGGCGGCCGGGGCGGTCCGCTCAGGCCCGGGGCCGCGCCGGCGCCGTGCAGCCGCCCGCGTAGGCGCCCACCGCGCCGGCCAGCGCGCCCAGGACCAGCCAGGCCGCCACCACCCCCGGCGGCGCGGGGTCGGTCCAGCCCGGCAGGGCCAGCAGCAGGTAGGCCGCCGTGCCGAACAGGGCGGCCGCGCCCGCGCGCGGCACCCCCCACGCCCGCAGCAGCCCCCAGCCCACCAGGGGCGTGGCCACCAGCCGCACGGCGAGGACCCCGATGCCCACGCCGATGTTGGCCCCCACCACCCGCGCGCCGAACAGCGCGTCCACCGCCCAGCCGCCGCCGAGCGCGGCCAGGCCCACCCCTACCGTCGCGGCGCCGCCCACGGCGGCGCCTCGGGCGACGCTCCCCCAGTCGGGCGCGAACCGGGTCGCGCGTGCGGTTCCAGCCATGCCCCCATCCTGCCAGCGGCACCCGCGGCCGGGGGATGAGACCGGTAACGCAGCCTCTAAGCTGGGGGAATCATGACTGATCTCGCCGTTTCGCCCATCGGGGCGCACGTTCCCGTCGCCGGCGGCCTGGCCACCCGCGGTCTCGCCTACGCCGCCGAGGTCGACGCCGAGGCCGTGCAGGTCTTCGTCTCCAACCCCCGGGGCTGGGCGGTCACCGCCGGCGACCCCGCCGAGGACGCCGCGCTGCGCGAGCGCACCGACACCGGGCTCCCGGTGTTCGTGCACGCCACCTACCTGATCAACCTCGGCGCGCCCGACGACGCCGTGGCCGAGCGCTCGCTGGCCTCCCTGGAGCACGCCCTGGTGCGCGGCGCCGCGATCGGCGCGCGGGGCGTGGTGGTGCACACCGGTTCGGCGGTGCGCGGCGGGCGCGAGGAGGGCCTGGCGCGGATGCGCGACCGGCTGGTCCCGCTGCTGGACCGCTTGGGCGAGGACGTGCCGCCGGTGCTGCTGGAGCCGATGGCGGGCCAGGGCCAGGTGCTGTGCGCCACGGTGGACGACCTCGCGGGCTACCTCGGCGCGCTGGACTGGCACCCGCGCGCCGCCGTGTGCCTGGACACCGCCCACGTCTTCGCCGCCGGGCACGACGTGTCGACCCCGGCGGGCATGGCGGCGATGCTGGACCGCTTCGGCGAGGTCATCGGCGCCGACCGGC
This sequence comes from Streptomonospora nanhaiensis, assembly GCF_013410565.1. Lineage (NCBI taxonomy): Bacteria > Bacillati > Actinomycetota > Actinomycetes > Streptosporangiales > Nocardiopsidaceae > Streptomonospora > Streptomonospora nanhaiensis. Next base: position 91,221 of record NZ_JACCFO010000001.1, on the reverse strand, counting down.
TGCGACTGGTGCACGCCAACGACTCCAAAGCGCCCTGCGGCAGCAACAAGGACCGCCACGAGAACATCGGCGCGGGCCACATCGGCGCCGAGCCGTTCGGGGTGCTGTTCACCCACCCGGTGAGCGCGGGCGTGCCGGTGGTGTGCGAGACGCCGGGCCCGGCCGGGCCGCACGCCACCGACATCGCCGCGCTGAAGAAGCTGCGCGGCTGACCGGGCTTTGACGCCGGGCCGCTTTCGGTCCGAAACGCGTGTCGGGCGCCTTCGCTGCGCGAAGGCGCCCGACGTATGGCAGGAGCGGACGGCGGAGGCCGATCGCCGTCCGCCCGCCTGATGCCGCGGCGGCGCGGTCAGCCCATCCGCTGCTCGTGCTTGCCCGGCCGCGTGCCCGGAGGGCGCTCCGCGCCCTGGCGCGGGTCCGGGGCGCCCATGGCGCTGTCCGGCTTGCGGCGGCGGCCCCCGCCGGTGTCGGGCATCCACTGCTCCCCGACGCCCCGCGACTCGCCCTGGCCGGACCGCTGCTCGCCGTAGCCCATCGCCCCGCGCGGGCCGGTCTCGGTGTAGCCCATGGGCTGCTGCGGACCGGTCGGTCCGGCGCCCTGGGGCATGTCGCCCTGGACCATGGGTTGGCTGTAGTCGTGCTGACCGCGCATCCCGCCGGCGGCAACGGGCTCGCGCATGCCGCCCTCGGCGGCCTGCCCGCGCTCACCGCTGTGGGCGGGGTAGCCCTGTTCGCCGTAGCCGTACTCTCCGTAGCCCTGCTCACCGCCCATCCCGGCGGCGGCGGGCTCGCCGCCCTGGCCCGCGTAGGCGGGCCGGCCGCTCTGGTCGACCATCTCGCCGGTCTGGCCGGACATGTGGCCGCCCCGGGGCGCGCCCTGGCCGTAGTGCGCGGGCGCGGTGTCGGCGTCGGCGCGGCCGGCGTCGTAGGCGTCGCGGCGGCGGTCGTCGGGCCAGCCGACGGTCATGCCGTAGACGATGAGCAGGTCAACGGCGATCACCACCAGCGACCACCAGGGGTGCGCGGTGATGAAGGCCAGTTGGGCAACGGCGTTGACGGCCGCCAGGACGACCGCGAACACCCGCGCCCACATCTGCCCGGAGAGCAGCGCGAGCCCGGCGAGCACGAGGACCACGCCCCAGATGCCCAGGACCAGCCCCCAGAGCAGGTAGTTGAAGACGAGCAGCGTCCCCTCGGCACCGAGGAAGTAGGCGGGCCGGAACATGCCGACAAGGCCCTGGACGATGTTGACGGCGCCGACGACGAACAGCATCGTCGCACCGAAGACGCCCCATCCGTTCGCCCGTGATCGCTTCATTGCTGGCGCTCCTCTCGGGGTCGAGGGGCTGCCGTACCAGTGGTACCGCTCCTCATGGTGTCTTTGTGAGAACTAGGTCTGACCTCACGATGCACGACACCCAAGGCGCGAATCCACGCACGGGCGACCAGGGTCCGGTAAAACAGGGCAAAAAAGAGATGCCCTGGTCACCACGCGTTTCGGCGTGGGTCCAGGGCACTGCCCGAGGGGTGTCAGAGGGAGTCGACGTCGGCCAGGAAGGCGGCCCACTCCTCCTTAAGGAAGGCGAGAGTGCCCTTGTCCCGGTTCCGGGTGTCTCTCATCAGGGCGACGACGCCCTCGTCAGCGAGCCTCGCCTCCACGCAATCGCCGCGGACTTGAGAGTAGCTACTCTTCCTCCACTGCGTATCCATGCATAACCTCCCTTATCAGCTCACTGCTGGTACGGAAATCGTAGGCCCAGCCTGATAGCTCGCTGAACACCGAGGTCAGCCGTCGAACCTCGGCTGCGTCGGACACCAGAACGGAGCCTCCAGCGTGCTCGCATTCGACACGAGGCGTGCGGTCGGCGAAGGACAGCAGTCGGAACGATCCCGTGAGCCCGCCGAAGAACCCGCAGCTTGAGGGAAGCACCTGGATACGCGCGCGGTCTCCGACGTCAAGCAGGTGCTGAAGCTGCTCGCTCATGATGGCGGCCGATCCGACGGCGGACCGCAACGCTTATTCGGAGATCACCGCTCGGAACTCGGCCCGCAGTTGGCCGAGGCGTTCACAGCGGGCTTTGGCGAGTGCGGCGACGGTCTCCGGCTTCTCGCCGGGTGAGCCGTGGCCGATCAGGATCTCCGCATACCTGGGCGTCTGGAGCAGTCCGGGCAGCAGATAGGGATGCCAGTTTCGGATCTCCGTGGCCCGGTCTTCACTTTCTCGGACCACGTTCAACCACGGGGGTCGGCTGCCCGCTCCCGTGACTCCTGCCAGGCCTGGACGAGTTCCCCGCCCGCTTCGTACAGGTGGTCAAGGCGTTCGACGTTGCCGAGAGCGGTGGACCGCTGCCCGCCCTCCAATTTGCTGAGCGTGGATTTGGAGAGATTGGCGAGCGACGCGACCTGGTCCAGTGTCAGCGACTTGCTCTTGCGCCATTCGCGAAGTTTCTCCCCGAACTGGCGGTGGTGCGCGTTCATGTTGGCAAGGATCGCACACAAGGTTTCTTTGCGTGTGCGGGTTCCCCCAGAACGTTCACGGCAGTGTCACCCCTCTTACCCAAGCAAGTTGGCAGAGCGACGCTGTAAACATCAACCCGTTTCTCGACACCTGGAGACAGTGTGCGCCTGCCACCCGATCACATCATCGCCGCCCTTCCCTCCGATGTAGCAATTCGCATAATCGACCTCAACGCGGTCAATCCGGCCTATTACGTCTGGCCGTCAATGGACGGCGCGAATTTCGGCGGCGTCTACTTCGCCTCCCTCGACCCCGCGAAGATGCCCGAGGGCAAGGACTGGGCGCCGACCCTCGCCAGTCCCAACCCCCACCAGCTGGAGCGGTTGCTGGAGGCCCCGCCCGACCGGGTGGAGGTGAGCTCGTGGCGGACACCGATGGCCCGGTGAAGGAGTCCCCCGATCCCGGGCCCTGGACCTGCCGACTGTGCGAGCGCCCCAGCCGGACCGATCCCTGCGGCTACTGCGGCAACCCCCGCAGCGAGAACGCCAACCTCCCGCCGCTCCCCCAGGAGCGGCCCGCGCGGGTGCGGCCCTACCTGCGGCCCTGATCCCGCGACCGGCCCGCCCTCCCGGCCACCCGGCGGCGAATCGCGCCGGGTGGCCATGGCGTCCGCCCGATTGCGGACGCAGAATGGACACGGAATCGGTCCGGGGCGCCGGGCGCTCCGCGGGGCCTTCGGCGACAATGAAGAGAACTTCTTCGGAGGGCGGTGCAGGATGGATCCGGTCAGCCTCGTCGTTGGAGCCGCCATAGCCCTCGGCGGCGTGATGATCGGACGCCTCCTCCCCCGGCGCTCCCCCGCCCCGCACCCCCCGCCGGCCGTCGCCGCGGCGCCGCGCACGCCCCAGCCCATCTGCGGCTGCGGCCACCACCTGGTCTTCCACGACCAGGAGTCCAAGCTGTGCCAGGCCCAGGTCGTCATCCCCGGCCGCTGGGTCGGCCAGAGCGGCGGCACCTACCGCCAGTGCATGTGCCAGGGCTACCGCGGCCCGATGCCGGTGGACGAGTACTACGCCCCCGACATCCTGGGCGACTCCTGAGCACCGCCGACCCGGCCGGGCCCGCGCCCGCCTCCCTCGCCGCCGTGTGGGTGGTGGCCGGTGCGCCCGGGGCCGGGAAGTCCACCGTGGCCCGCCTGCTGCTGGCCGCCCTGCGCCCGGTCCCCGCCCTGCTGGACAAGGACACCCTGTTCAGCGGGTTCGTCGCCGAGGTGCTCGCCGCGCACGGCCGCTCCTACGGCGAGCGCGAAGGCGCCTGGTACGACGCCCACGTCAAGGTCCACGAGTACGGGGGCATGACCGCCGCCGCCCGCGAGATCCGCTCGGCCGGCTGCCCGGCCATGCTGGTGGCGCCCTTCACCGGGCAGATCCGCGACCCCGCGCGCTGGCGGGCCTGGGCCGCCGACCTGGGCGGCGAACCGGTCCGGCTGGTGTGGGTGCGCAGCGACGCCGCCACCCTCAGAGAGCGGCTCGACCTGCGCGGGCGCTCCCGCGACTCCGGAAAGGTCGAGAGGTTCGCGGAGTTCCTCGACCGCGTCCGGCCCGACGAGCCGCCGCCCGTCGCCCACGCCGAGATCGACAACCGGCTGTCGGCGCCGCCCCTGGCCGGCCAGGTGGCGGCCCTGCTCAGCGGCCCGCGCGCGGGCTGACCCCGGTGTGGGCCGCACCCCAGCGGGTAGTCGCACGATCATGGAGATCGGAACCGCTGAACTCATCGTCATCGCCGTGCTGATCATCGGGATCCCCACCATCTTCGTGACCGTCGCGACCCTGATGCGGCGCCAGTCCCGCCGCAGCAACCGCCGCTAGCACCGGCGCGGGCCGACGGCACCCGGTCGGCCCGGTCGCCAGCGCGCGGCACCCGCGCCCGCCGCCGGGCGCGGGTGCTCAGCCTGCCGCCGGCCCGCCCGCCGCCGGAGCGGGGACCAAGGCCCGGACCTCCTGGAGCAGCCCCCAGGTGAAGTCGGCGACGTAGCGGCGCGCGGCTCCGGCCCCGTCGTCGGCGGTGAAGGCCAGCCGCCAGCGCGCGGGCGCGGTGCCCTCCAGCGGTTGGGCCGGGGCGAACGCCCGCCCGACGTCCCCGACCACGCATGACCACGGCGCCAGGTCGCCCACCGCGCGCAGCGCGGGCGGCGGCGAGCCCGGCGCGCGCACCAGCCACTCCTGGAGCACGCCGCCCCCACCGCGCTCCCCCAGCGCCACCACCTCGAACCGCAGCTGGGGCCACAGCGGCAGCGGCCAGCGCAGGACGCGGCAGGTCAGGTCGCCCACGGCCCGCTCCCCGTCGCTCTCGGGCGCGCCCAGCACTGTCGTGTAGCGGCGCACCCCGGCGGGGGCGCGGGGCGAGCGCAGCATCCGCTGCCAGGTGGCGTTGACCTCGCGGGCCTCGGTGCGCGAGGCGCCCAGCGACCGTGCGGCGTCCTCGACCAGGCCGGGCTGGAAGTCGGCCATCCGGCGCAGCAGCACCAACTGGAACTCGCGCACCCCGATCCGCGGCACCGGCCCGCTCCCCTCGTCTACGGGGCCTGCGGCCGGCGGCTACCAGCGCAGCAGCGCGGCGACGCCCTTGGCCTCGGCCAGCACCTCGGCCGCCCCCTCGGGGAGCAGCGTGACCTCGGCGCCCCCGGCGAGCCCCATCTCGATCATCCGCTCGCCCAGGTCCAGCTCCTCGGTCATGGAGGTGTAGGACTCCCCGGGCGGCAGCTCTCCCTGAGGGTAGTACCGCCCGTCGCGGCCCCGGTGCCCGGTCAGCTCGCGGGTGCCGTCCATCACCAGGTGGGCCACCCGGTTCTCGCGCAGGGCGCCGAGGGTGTCGCTGAGCCCGGTGGTGGCGTTGCCGCCCGAGCGCGCGATGTCGCACACCCGCTCGGCCATCGCGCGGCAGGCGCGCGTGCGCGCCTCCTCCAGTTCGGGCCGCACCAGCTCGGCGATCTCGGAGGTGGGGCGCTGGGGCGAGACCCGGCGGTCCAGCAGGATGACGTCGCGGCGCGGCCGGTCGGCGCGCAGGCCCTCGCGCACCACCTCCAGCAGGCGGGCGTCGCCGGTGACCACGACCTCGCGCCAGCCGCGCGCGTCGGCGATCTCGGCGATGCGCGGCCGCACCGAGTTGAGGTAGCGCAGCAGGTTCTCGGTGACGCGGCGGTCGAAGCGCTCGGCGGCGCCGCCCGTGCGCGAGGGGGCGCCGCCGCCCGGGCCCCGGTTACCGGCGGCGGCGGGGCGGGTGCCGCGCCAGTCGTCGTTGTCCAGCGCGAAGTCCAGCCGGGTGACCTCCGAGGCGGCGCCGAAGCGCAGGTCGATCACGCGCACGCCGTCCTGGGACACCGCCACCACGCCGGCGGGCGCGCCCAGGGTGAGGGCGTTGGCCAGCGGGCGCAGGTAGGGGTGGGGCGCCAGGACCGCGCAGTCGTCCAGCGGGACCTGCACGGTGAGGGTGTGCACCTCCTCGCCGGTGACCGGCGCGAACAGCGCGCGGCCCACGCCGGGCTCGGTGGTGTGCAGCACGCTCTCGATCTCGGGGCCCAGCCGCTCCAGGCGGTCGAGCACGGCGGCCTGGCGCTCCTTGTCGCCGCCGTTGGCCGCTCCGCCGCGCACCTCGCCCAGGGCGTTGTCGACCGACAGCCGCCAGGCGGGCGTCGCCGTGCGGTCGCGGGGGTCGGCGGTGGCGTACACGCTGAGCACGCCGATGTCGTCGGAGATGGTGGCCAGGTCGCGCAGCGACGTCGGGTCGACGTTCACGCTCGTCCCCTCTCGTTCTGCTGAGGCGTCCTTTCCCTACAGGAGACCAGCACCGCGTTCAACGGCCGGTCGGCGCACGGTCAGCCCCCGACCAAAACCGGCGCGGCGGCGCGACGGGGCGGGCGGGCGGGTCCGGCGTGACAACGTCCCCGGGCCACAGGAGAATGCACCGTCGGACCAGAACGAGAAAGTGGACACCCCAACGTGACGATCAGCATCGACCGGCGGATCGCCGAGGAACTCGGCGTCCGCGAACACCAGGTGACGGCGGCCGTCGCGCTGCTGGACGGCGGGGCGACCGTGCCCTTCGTCGCGCGCTACCGCAAGGAGGCCACCGGCGCCCTCGACGACGCCCAGCTGCGCCACCTGGAGGAGCGGCTGCGCTACCTGCGGGAGCTGGAAGAGCGCCGGGCCGTGATCCTGGACTCCATCCGGTCCCAGGGCAAGCTCGACGACGAGCTTGAGGCGCGCATCAACGAGGCCGACTCCAAGGCCCGGCTGGAGGACATCTACCTCCCGTTCAAGCCCAAGCGCCGCACCAAGGCGCAGACCGCCCGCGAGGCGGGGCTGGAGCCGCTGGCCGACGCGCTGCTGGGCGACCCCGGCCTGGACCCGCAGGCGGCCGGGGCGGCCTACGTCGACCCCGAGAAGGGCGTCGCCGACACCGCCGCGGCGCTGGAGGGCGCCCGCGCGATCCTGGTCGAGCGGTTCACCGAGGACGCCGACCTGGTCGGCGAGCTGCGCGAGCGGCTGTGGCAGCGGGGCCGCCTGGTGGCGCAGGTCCGCGAGGGCCGCGAGCAGGACGGCGCCAAGTTCGCCGACTACTTCGACTTCAGCGAGGGCCTGACCGAGCTGCCCTCCCACCGGGTGCTGGCGATGTTCCGCGGCGAGAAGGAGGAGGTGCTGGCCCTCACCCTGAAGCCGGAGGACGACGAGGACGCCGCCCCCACCGCGCCTGGGCCCTACGAGCGCGCGATCGCCGCCCGCTACGGGATCGCCGACCGGGGGCGGCCGGGCGACCGCTGGCTGCTGGACACCGTGCGCTGGGCCTGGCGCACGCGGGTGTTCGTGCGGTTGGACATCGACCTGCGGATGCGGCTGTGGCAGCGCGCCGAGGACGACGGGGTGGCCGTGTTCGCCGCCAACCTGCGCGACCTGCTGCTGGCCGCGCCCGCGGGCAGCCGGCCCACGCTCGGCCTGGACCCGGGGCTGCGCACGGGGGTGAAGGTGGCGGTGGTGGACGGCACCGGCAAGGTGGTGGCCACCGACACCGTGTACCCGCACGCGCCGCAGCGGCGCTGGGACGAGGCGCTGGCCACCCTGGCGCGGCTGGTGCGCGAGCACGGCGTGGAGCTGGTGGCGATCGGCAACGGCACGGCCTCGCGCGAGACCGACAGGCTGGCCGCGGACCTGGTGAAGCTGGTCGCGCCGGCCAAGCTGACCAAGGTGATGGTGTCGGAGGCGGGCGCGTCGGTGTACTCGGCCTCGGCCTACGCCTCGCGGGAACTGCCCGACCTGGACGTGTCGCTGCGCGGCGCGGTGTCGATCGCGCGGCGGCTGCAGGACCCCCTGGCGGAGCTGGTGAAGATCGACCCCAAGTCGATCGGGGTCGGGCAGTACCAGCACGACCTGTCGGAGGTGAAGCTGTCGAGGTCGCTGGACACCGTGGTCGAGGACTGCGTGAACGCGGTGGGGGTGGACGTCAACACGGCGTCGGTGCCGCTGCTGTCGCGGGTGTCGGGCATCAACTCCACGATCGCGCAGAACATCGTGGACCACCGCGACGCCCACGGTCCGTTCCGGGCGCGCTCGGCGCTCACCGAGGTGCCGCGGCTGGGCCCCAAGGCGTTCGAGCAGTGCGCGGGGTTCCTGCGGATCCGCGGCGGCGACGACCCGCTGGACGCCTCCAGCGTGCACCCGGAGTCCTACCCGGTGGTGCGGCGGATCCTGAACGCCACGGGCGGCCAGGTGGGCGACCTGATCGGCAACGGACCGGCGCTGCGCAGGCTGAACCCGGCGGACTTCGTGGACGAGGTGTTCGGGCTGCCGACGGTCACCGACATCCTCAAGGAGCTGGAGAAGCCGGGGCGCGACCCGCGTCCGGCGTTCACCACGGCCTCGTTCAAGGAGGGCGTGGAGACCCTGGCGGACCTGCGGCGGGGCATGATCCTGGAGGGCGTGATCACCAACGTCGCGGCGTTCGGCGCGTTCGTGGACGTGGGCGTGCACCAGGACGGCCTGGTGCACGTGTCGGCGATGTCCAAGAGCTTCGTCAACGACCCGCGCGATGTCGCCAAGCCCGGCGACATCGTCCGGGTGAAGGTGATGGACGTCGACACCGACCGCAAGCGGATCTCGCTGAGCATGCGCCTGGACGACGACCCCGAGGCCGAGCGCCCCGCCAAGGGCGGCGGTCGGCCCGAGCGCGGCGAGGGCGGCCGCGGCGGCGCGGGCCGCCGCCGGGGCGAGGGCGGCCAGGGCGGCCGGCAGCACAACGGCCGCCGCGGCGGCGCCCCCGACCCGGGAGCCAACAGCGCGATGGCCGAGGCCCTGCGCCGCGCCGGCCTCGACAAGGGCCTGCGCTAACCCGCGCCTCCCGGGGCGGGCGAAGGAGCACCCGCGCTCGGGAGGTGGGCGGCCGTTCACCGGACCGCCCACCTCCCGAGCGGCCACCTCTGGCCACAGTCGGTCACGTGCAATGGCGGCGAGTAGTCGCGGGGCTACGGTGGCGACGAGAGCCGTCGATCCCGAGGAGAACCGTTGGCACGCCGCGAAGGACCGCCGCAGCCGCCGCTCCAGCCGATGCCCCCACCGCCGCCGCCCAGCCCCGACGGCGGTCCGCGCCCGGGGCGGCATGAGAAGTGACCGAGGACCTGGAACGGCTCCTCGTGGACACCGGGACCATAGATTCCGCGTGGCGCGGTGCCTTCCGCGCCGTGCCGCGCGCGGACTTCCTTCCCGACGTCATCTGGCCCTTCACCCCCGAGGACGACCGGCGCCGGGTGGACCGCGCCGCCGACCCCGACGCCTGGTCGCGGTGGGCCGAGGCCGATGTGCCCATCACCGTGCAGTGGGACGACGGCGCCACCGCCGAGGTCGGCGAGCTGTACACCTCCAGCGCGTCGATGCCCAGCGTCGTCGCCGCGATGCTGCGCGATCTGGACGCCCGGCCCGGCATGCGCGTACTGGAGATCGGCACCGGCACCGGGTGGAACGCCGCGCTGCTGTGCGAGCGCCTGGGCGAGGAGGCGGTGACCACCGTCGAGGTCGACGCGGCGCTGGCCGAGCGCGCCCGCGCGCGGCTGCGCGCCGCCGGGTACCGGCCCGTGGTGGTCGCCGGGGACGGCCTGGCCGGGTTTCCCGACCGCGCGCCCTACGACCGCGTCATCGCCACGGTGGGGGTGCGCGCCGTGCCCGTGGCGTGGATCGAGCAGACCCGGCCCGGCGGGGTGATCGTGGCGCCTTGGGGCACCCACTTCAGCACGCACGACGCCCTCGCGCGGCTGGTCGCGGCCGGCGACGGCAGCACGTCGGGGCGGTTCACCGGACCCGCGCAGTTCATGAAGGCGCGCTCCCAGCGCCTGGCGTGGCCCGACCACGAGGAGTACGTCCGCACCGGCCACTCCACGGCCGTGCGCACCGGCCTGGACGTGGCCGACCTCTTCGACCCCGGCTACGGCGGGACCGGCATGCTGCTGGGCCTGCTCGTACCCGACGCCGTCCACAACGCCCGCGACGGCACGGTGTGGCTGTACGGGCTCACCGACCGCTCCTGGGCGGTGGCGGTCACCGAGGACGGCACCACCTGGGCGCACCAGAGCGGCCCGCGCCGGCTGTGGGAGGAGGCGGAGGCGGCGTACCGGTGGTGGCTGGCCCGGGGAAGCCCGGGAGTGGACCGCTTCGGCCTGACCGTTCACCCCGACGGCGCACACGAGGTGTGGCTGGACACCCCTGGGCACCCGGTGTCCCGCCCGGTCCGGGGATCCCGCTAGCTAGCGGGGCCGCCACCCTCGGACGGAACCCGGCGGTCCGGGCGGAAGGCCCTTCCGGTATCGGCGGCACCGCGGCCGCCGAAGGGAGGGCGCCGGGCGGGGCCGCCGTCCCCGGCTCCGCCCGGCGCCCTCCCCCCGGCGGGGAGCGCGCCGCCGGCCGGTCATCCGGCGGCGGGCTTGGCGCGGCGGTGGGTGCGCAGGCCGAGCCAGCTGGCCACCAGGAGCACCGCGCCCGCCAGCAGCAGGACCGCCGCCGCGCCGATCGCGCCGTCGGTGAGGTCCCACACCAGTTCGGGCAGGCCCACGGTGATCCCCAGGACGCCGAAGACCAGCAGCACCGCGCTGCGCTCCCACCGGTAGAAGGCCAGGCAGGCCGCCGCGACCGCCAGGGTCGCGCCGTAGCCCCAGTAGGCGTAGCCGTCCCAGGCCAGCACGAACTGGGAGCCCACCAGGGCCAGCGCGGGGCCCAGCCCCAGGCCCAGGCGCCGCTCGGCCAGTACCCCGGCGGCGGCCAGGGCCGCCCACGCCGCCCCCAGCGCGATCCAGGCGCTCCCCAGGATGAGGGAGAAGTGGTGGGTCTGGGGCCACCAGGTGTCGATCAGCGCCGGCACCAGCCCGGCGGCCATCCCCCACACCGCCACCTGGCCCACCGCCGAGGGCAGCGCCGCGTAGCCGGCCGCCGCCACGGCCAGGCCCACCAGGACCGGCAGCCAGGTGAGGTCGCCGTCGTACTCCAGGGCCTCGCCCACGGCGAAGGCGGCGAGCACCGATGCCAGCGCCAGCAGCACCCCGCCGATGCGGCGCCGCACGGTCGGGACGCCGCCGCGCCGCCCCCGCATGTTCTGCGGCCCGCCCGCCATGACCAGGGCTCCGGCGACCGCGACCACGGCCAGCGCGGCCAGCAGGGCCACCCGCACCGGGCGGTCCAGCTCGCTCCACGAGGCGCCGACGAGCGCGCAGGCGCCCGCCAGCACCAGGCCGCCGCCGATGTAGCCGACGACCTCCGTCCAGCGGGCCCCGGCGCGCCGGGGCCCGGCCGCGAGCGCGGCCCGGACCTGGTCGGCCTGCCAGCCCGACAGCACGCCGCGCTCCACGAGGCCGCGCAGTGCCTCGTCGTGCGCACCCTCGGTTCCGCTCATGTGCGTCCGCCTCCTCGTCGCCTCCGGGGTCACCGGTCGCCGACCGGTGTACCCATCCCATCGTGGCGGCCGGGGTGAAGGCGTGAGTACGTCTACTCAACTTCCGGGGCCGCGCAACGTGCCCCCGCACCCCGAGGGGGTGCGGGGGCACGGCGGCCTGCGGGCGCACGCGCGGCCGGCGGACGGATACCGGCCCGCGTGCACCCCTGGGGGGAAGGCGCGAGGGCGGGTGCTTGCTAGGCAGTGTTTGTTGAACGGGTAAGGTCGCGCAGCCAGATCCTGATCGAGGCCACCTGGACGGTGCCCTCGAAGATCACGGCCCGCTTGTCATAGCGGGTGGCCACCGCGCGGTTCTGCTTGAGCAGGTTGATCGCGCGCTCGACGGTGTTGCGCAAGCGGTAGGCCTCCCGGTCGAAGGACGGGGGCCTGCCGCCCGCCGAACCGCGCCGCAGCCGGTTGGCCCGCTGGTCGGCGGGCTCGGCGATGGTCGCCTTGGTCTTGCGCCGGCGCAGGTAGGACCGGTTGGCGCGGCTGGAGTAGGCCTTATCGCCCAGCAACCGGTCCAGGCGGGTGCGCGCCCGCCCCCCGGAGCGCGCCAGGCGCAGCCGCTCCAGCAGAGGCCGCAGCATCACCGTGTCGGCGTGCTGGCCGGGGGTGAGGGCCAGGACCAGCGGCCGCCGGCGGGTGTCGGCGATCAGGTGGATCTTGGTGGACCAGCCGCCCCGCGAGCGCCCGAGTGCTTGGGCCCTGTCCCCTTCGTCCCGGGCCGCCTCCCCTTTTTTGGGGCTCCGGCGGCGTGGTGGTGGGCGCGGATCACGGTGGAGTCGATACCGGCGGTGAGTTCGGCGCCGGTGAGGGCGTCGATGCGCAGCCGGTCGGCGATGCGCTGCCAGGTGCCGTCCAGGCACCAGCGGCGGTGGCGTCCGGCGGCGGTTTCCCAGGGGCCGTAGCGTTCGGGCAGGTCGCGCCAGGGGATGCCTGTCCTGGTGCGGTAGAGGATGGCGTTGATGACGCGGCGGTGGTCGGCCCACCGCTTGCCTTTGCGGGGGTGGGCGGGCATGAGCGGGGCGAGCAGGTCCCACTCGGCGTCGGTGAGTTCATGGCGTCGGACCATGGATCCCAAGGATTACCGAAGACCAGCCCGCCCCGCAGACCTTTCAAAAAACAGGACCTAGGAGCCGTACTCCGCGCGGATGCGGTCGGCGTAGTGGGAGAACTCGCAGGCGTGCAGGAACGCCGAGCGCATGGTGCCCGGGTTGGCCTTGCCGGTGCCCGCGATGTCGAAGGCGGTGCCGTGGTCGACCGAGGTGCGCAGGATCGGCAGCCCCACGGTGACCGAGATCGTGCCGTCGAAGTCGAAGGTCTTGGCGGCAATGTGCCCCTGGTCGTGGTACTGGGAGAGCACGCCGTCGTAGCGGTCCTGGAGCAGCTGGTGGAACACGGAGTCGGCGGGCACCGGGCCGGACACGTCGGCACCGGTGGCGCGCACCCGCTCCACCGCCGGGGCGAGGTGGTCGATCTCCTCGCGGCCGAACGCGCCGTTCTCGCCGCCGTGGGGGTTGATGGCGGCCACGGCCAGGCGCGGGTTGTCGTGGCCGAACACCCGCAGCGCCGTCAGCGCCTCCTCGATGCTCTTGACCTGGTGGTCGACGCTGACCTGGTCCAGCGCCGTGCGCAGCGAGACGTGCCGGGTGGCGAAGAAGATCTTCTTGCCGCGCACCACGAACATGGTGTTCTGCCGGGTGACCCCGGTGAGGGCGCCCAGCATCTCGGTGTGGCCCAGGTGCTCGCTGCCGGCCGCCCAGATGGCCTCCTTGTTGATGGGGCCGGTGACGATCCCGGCGACACTGCCCGCCATCGCCGCGCCGGTGGCCACCTCGATCGCGCGCACGGCGGCCTGGCCGGCCCGCTTGTCGACCACGCCCCAGGGCAGCTCGGTGTCGCCCAGGACGCCGATGTCGAAGCAGTCGATGACACCGTCCTTCTCGGCGGGCAGGTCCCAGGAGGTCAGGGCGCGCACCTCCACGTCGATACCGCAGACGGCGGCGGCGCGCCGCAGCACGGCGGGGTCGGCCACCACGACGGCGCGGGCCGACGCGGAGGCGGCGACCTCGGTGAGGGTGCGCACGGTGATCTCGGGGCCGATCCCCACGGGGTCGCCCACGGTCACCGCGAGGGCGGGGCGCCCGGGGGCGGTCTGCGTTGGTTCGGACATTGCGGGTTTCCTCCCATTGGCCGGCCCGGCCGCGCGGTCGCGCGGCCGGGCGCCGTCACTTCTGTCCCGGTGCGTTCAGCCGGCGCGGCGGTGCGCCGCCGGTGCCGCGCCCGGCGGGGCGGGCTCGCGCCCCGGCGCGCCGGGGGCGGGTCGCGCCGTGGGCGCGGGGTGCTCGGCGACCTCGGCGGCGACCGTGCGCATGCGCGCCTGGACCGCGCGGCGCAGCCGGCCGAAGCACTCCACGAGCGTGCTGTCGTCGCCGACGAGCCCGCCCTTGGTCACCACCGGCACGCCGTCGAGGGGGCCGCCGCTGAGGCGGCCGTGGACGGCGAGCGGGACGACCTCGCCGCCCACCTCGAAGGCGCGCACGCCCAGCGCGTCCAGCACGGCCGAGGTGACCTCGCCGCCGCTGGTGTAGAGCCCGCTGGGCGCGGCGGTGCCCGCGGTGCGCGCGACCACGTCGGCCACCAGCGCCGCCAGCAGCCCGGGCAGGGCGAGCTTGGCGGCCTCGGGCAGGTCGACCACGTCGCGGGCCGAGCCGGCCGTGCGCACCACGACCGGTTCGGGGAACTCCGCCTCCTCCAGGTGGGCAACGACCTCGCGGGCCAGGGCGGCGCGGTAGGCGGTGTCGGCCGACGCCAGGCGGGCGGCGTCGACGTCGACGAACCGGACCGGGCCGGTGCGCGCCAGCGTGTCGAGCTGGCGGCGGGTCAGCTCGGTGGCGCTGCCCACCACCGCCAGCAGCGGCCCGGCCGGCGCAGCCCGGCCGCGCAGCCGCAGCGCGTCGGCCAGCAGCGCCCCGGTGGGCCCGGGGTCCACCGCCACCCACACGGTGTCCTGCTCGCGCGCGACCTGGGCGGCGGCCTGGGCGATGTCGGCCAGGTGCTGCTCGGTCAGCGCGTCGCACAGCACGATCGGCTCGTCGCCCACCGCCAGGGCGGTGGCCAGCGTGCCCTGGGTGACCGTGCGCAGCGGCACGTGGCGCACCGCCAGGTCGGTCTGCTGGGCGACGATGTCGGCGACGACGCTGGTGCGCATGGGGTTGAGCGGGTCCAGGGCCAGCTCGCTGCGCTCCAGCGGAAGCCCGTCGAGCAGCTGCACGCCGTCGACGGTGACCCGGCCCGAGGCGGGGAAGGCCGGGGCGAACAGGGCGCGCACCCGCACGCGGGGGTCGACCCGCTCGCGGACCGCGCGCCAGGCCGCCTCCAGTTCGGCGCCGATGTTGCCGCGCAGGGTGGTGTCGGTGCGCTTGACCACCAGGCCCACGGGCCACACCGCCGCCACCGCCTCGGCCACCAGCCCGGCCGCCCGCGCGGGCGGCACGTGCCGGCTGTCGAGGTTGGTCACGACCACGTCGTAGTCGCGGGCGGCGCGCGCCGCCTGGTCGGGGGCCACGGTGGCCACCCGCATTCCGGCGCGCGCGAACCGCGCGCCGGTGGCGTTGGCGCCGGTGAGGTCGTCGGCGACGACGAGCACGTGGGCCACGGTCTCCTCCTATCCCAGAATCAGCGCGGCGATACCGAGCAGCGGCAGGCTGGCCGCCCACAGCACCGTCGACATGCCCGACCACATCTTCACGGCGGCGCCCCCGGACAGCCCGGTGAACCGGGTGACCACCCAGAAGTAGGAGTCGCTGACGTAGGAGAAGACGAACGACCCGGCGCAGGCGGAGAGCACCGCGACGGTGGGGTCGACGCCGGCGGACTGCACCACGGGGGCGCTGAGGGTGGCGGCGGTGATCATGGCGACCGTGCCCGAGCCCTGCGCCAGCCGCACGAAGGTGGCGATGATGAAGGGCATCAGGAACATCGGGACGGGCCAGCCGGCCACGGCCTCGCCGAGGGCGTCGCCCACGCCGGACTGGCGCAGGACCTCGCCGAAGGCGCCGCCGGCGCCGGTGATGAAGACGATCATGCCGGCCGAGGCCGCGGCGGCGGTCAGCCAGCCGATGACGGTCTTGCGGGGGGTGCCGCGGCGGGGCAGCACGTAGACGGCGACGGCCAGGCCGATGAGCAGCGCGATGGCGGGGTTGCCGATGAAGGTGAAGAGCTCGGCCACGGCGGTGCCCTCGGCGGCGGCCGTGCTGACGGTGTTGCCGATGATCAGCAGCAGCGGCAGCAGCAGCGGGATCGCCGCCACCAGCGGGTTGACGCGGGGGCGCTCGGGCGCGGTGGGCTCGGCGTCCGTCCCGGCGGAACCCGACGCGGAGCCGGAGCCGGTACCCGACGATCCCGAGCCTGCCGCGGCCATCTCGGGCACGAGGTCGGGGTCGAGCTGCTTCTCCAGGCGCGGGCCCATGATGCGGGCGTAGGTGACCACGACGGGGATGAGCACGATCGACATCAGGCCGCCGGCCAGGATCACGGTGCCCAGGTCGGCGCCGAGCAGGCCCACGGCGGCGAGCGGGCCGGGGGTGGGCGGCACCAGGTGGTGGGTGATGGACAGGCCGCCGGCCAGCGCCAGCGACAGGGTCACCAGGGGCTTGCCGTAGCGCCGGGCCAGCGAGCGGGCCAGCGGGTGCAGGATGACGAAGCCGGAGTCGCAGAACACCGGGACGGAGACGACCGCGCCGGTGGCGGTCATGGCGACGTCCTCGCGGCCCTTGCCCGCCATGTTCAGGAACATCCGCGCCAGCGCGTCGGCGCCGCCGCTCTCCTCCAGCACCTTGCCGATCATCACGCCCAGGGCGATGACGATGCCGATTCCGGCGAGGGTGTTGCCGAAGCCGGTGGTGATGTGCTCGATCAGCTCGGTGACCGGCACGCCGGCGATCACACCGGTGACCAGCGCGCCGGCCAGCAGGCCGACGAACGCGTCCAGTCGCGTCCAGACGATGATCGCGACCACCGCGGCGACGCCGACGAGCAGCGCCGCGAGAAGCTGTAGTTCCATGTCCGCCCCTTTCGTGGGGTCAATCCGTTGCCGCAGGCGGGTTGGGGGCGCCTGCCGTCTCCACGACGCGGAGTTCGCACGAGGGGTCCGCTTCGAGGAGCTGGGTGTCCTCCGCGCTGATGCCGTCGTCGGTGAGGAGGACGTAGTGGCCGGGCAGGACCGCCCAGTAGGCGTACTCGTCGGCACGCACCTTGCTGGAGTCGGCCACCACCACGACCGTGCGCGCGCCGCGCATCTGGAGTTCCTTCATCGCCGCCAGTTCGGGGCTGGGGCAGTTGATGCCGCGGCCGGGGACGATCCCGTCGGCCCCGATGAAGGCGATGTCGGCGGTGATGCGGTCGAGTACGCCGCGGGCGTAGTCGCCCACGATGGAGCCGCGCCGGCGCCGCACCCGGCCGCCGATGACGATCAGCTCGATGCCCTCGGCGTCGTGCAGCGCGGTCATGGGCCCCAGGCCGCTGGTGACGACGGTGGGGCCCGACCGCTGGGCCAGGCGCTCGGCGATGAACGTGGTCGTGCTGCCCGCGTCGAGCAGCACCACGTGGTCGTCCTGGACCAGGTCGGCCGCGCCGGCTGCGATGCGCCGCTTGGCCGGGGCGTTGCGCAGGCTCTTCTGCGTCCAGGACAGCTCCCCGCCCGCGGGGGCGGGCACGGCGCCGCCGTGGGTGCGCACGACCTTGCCGGCCTGCTCCAGCTCGGCGAGGCCCCGCCGGACGGTGGAGGGGCTGATGCCGAGCGTCCGGGCGAGGTCCTCGACCCGCTGGACGCCGTCGGTGACGGCGTCGAGCAGCTCTTGATGGCGCACCTTGACTCCTACGTGCTCATTTCGCGCAAGTTAACTCCCAGATAATGACCGATGTGCTCATGTTGCGCAACACATGGCGGGAAACTTGACCAAAACGCGCAACGGGGTCGTAAGTGTGCACTGCGTCACGGAAGAACCGGAAACCGGTGCGCCGTCGGGGGTGCGGGATCGGGCCGGGGGCGGAGCGCGCCGCTGAACCGGGGATGCCCACGGGGAAATCGGCCGCGACGTGCACGGACGCGCACGTCCCCGAGCCGGCGGGAGGCCGCGTGCGACGGCACCGGGAGGAGAGCGGCCCGCGCGCACCGGGCGCACGGGACCGCGCGGCGGCGGGGCGGCCCGCGCACGGTGCGCGCGGTGCACACGGGCGCGCAGTGCACACCACTGGCGCGGGCCGCTCCCCCGGCGGCGGGTTGGGGGCTCAGCCCGACAGGTGGCGGCGGACCCGGCGGGCGATCCCGGCGGCGTCCAGGCCGGCCTCGGCCAGCAGCCGGGGGCGGGCCGCGTGCGGAAGGAAGCGCGGCGGCAGGGCCTGGGTGAGCACCCGGGGCGGCCGGGGGCGGTTGGCCAGCGCCTGGGCCAGCCGCCCGCCCAGGGCCCCGGTCACGCAGGTGTCCTCGACCGCCACCACCAGATCGCGGTCCTCGGCGAGCGCGCACAGTCCCGCCGGCAGCGGGGCGCACCAGCGCGGGTCGACCACGGCGGTGGGCACGCCGTCGGCGGCGAGGTCGGCCGCGGCCTCCAGGCAGGGCCGGGCCATCGGCCCCACCGCCACCAGCAGCACCCGCGCGCCGGGGTCCTCGCGCAGGACGTCGCAGCCGCCGGCCCGGCACAGCGCCGGGATGTCGGGGCCCACCGACGCCTTGGGGTAGCGCAGCGCGGTGGGGCCGTCCTCGGTGGCCACGGCCTCGCGCAGGAGTTCGCGCAGCCGGGCGCAGTCGCGCGGGGCCGCCAGGGCCAGGCCGGGCACCACCGGCAGCAGCGAGGCGTCCCACATGCCGTGGTGGCTGGCGCCGTCGGGACCGGTGATACCGGCGCGGTCCAGCACGAAGGTCACCGGCAGCCGGTGCAGCGCGACGTCGGTCAGCACCTGGTCCACCGCCCGCCCCAGGAACGCGGCGTAGACGGCCACCACCGGGTGCAGGCCGCCCAGGGCCAGCCCGGCGGCGGAGGTGACCGCGTGCTGTTCGGCGATCCCGACGTCGTAGACCCGTTGGGGGAAGCGCTGCGCGAAGGGCCCCAGCCCGGCCGGCAGCCGCATGGCGCCGGTCACGCACACCACGTCGGGGCGCTCGGCGCCGATGGCGGTGACCTCCTCGCCGAACACCGAGGTCCAGGTGGGGGCGGCCGGGCGCACCGGGCGCCCGGTGCCGGGGTCGATCGCGCCCACGGTGTGCATGTGGTCGCTGTCGTCGGCCTCGGCCGGGGCGTAGCCCTTGCCCTTGGCCGTCACGCAGTGGACCACCACCGGGCGCTCCAGCGCGGCGGCGGCGCGCAGCGCGGCCTCCACGGCGGCGGTGTCGTGGCCGTCGACCGGGCCGAGGTAGGCCAGCCCCAGGTCCTCGAAGACCGTGGGGCCCCCGGACCCGGCGCGCAGCGCGGCCAGGTGGCGGGCGATGCCGCCGACCGTGGGCGAGTAGGAGCGGCCGTTGTCGTTGAGCACCACGACCACCGGCCGCTCCGGCGCCGCGCCCAGGTTGTTGAGCGCCTCCCAGCTCATGCCGCCGGTGAGCGCGCCGTCGCCGACCACGGCCACCACGCGCCGCCCGGCCGTTCCGCGCAGGGCGGCGGCCTTGGCCAGGCCGTCGGCGTAGGACAGCGCGGTGGAGGCGTGGGAGTTCTCGATCAGGTCGTGGCGCGACTCCGCCCGCGAGGGGTAGCCCGACAGGCCGCCCTCCTGGCGGAGGGTGGCGAACGCCTCGGCGCGCCCGGTGAGGATCTTGTGCACGTAGGTCTGGTGGCCGGTGTCGAAGACCAGGGAGTCGCGCGCGGAGTCGAACACCCGGTGCACGGCGATGGTCAGCTCGACCGCCCCCAGGTTGGGGCCCAGGTGCCCGCCGGTGCGCGCGGCCGTATCGACGAGGAACGCGCGGATCTGCGCGGCGAGGCCGGGCAGGTCCTCGGCGGGCAGCCGGCGGAGGTCCTCGGGTCATGGCCGCCAGGGCGGCCCGCGCCCCGAGGGCCGAGGTGGCGGGGCTCATGGCTGCCTCACCGCCGAGGGCAGGGTGAACCGCACGGTCTCGCGGGTGGTCTCGCGTTCGCGCACGGCCACGCGGCCCAGCCCGCCCAGCGCGGTGATCACGGCCTCGACCAGGCCGGGCGGGGCCGAGGCGCCGGCGGTGAGGCCGACCGTGGCGGCCCCCGCCAGCCACGCGGCGCGGATGTCGCCGGTGTCGTCCACGAGGTGGGCGGGTGTGCCGCCGCGCCGGGCGAGTTCGACCAGGCGCTGGGAGTTGGAGGAGTTGTGCGAGCCCACCACCAGCACGAGGTCGGCGTCCTCGGCGATCGAGCGGAGGGCGTCCTGCCGGTTGGTGGTGGCGTAGCAGATGTCGGCGGAGGCGGGGCCGCGCAGCGCGGGGAAGCGGGCGCGCAGGGCGTCGACCACCTCGGCGGTCTCGTCCACGGCCAGCGTGGTCTGGGTCAGGTAGGACACCCGCTCGGGGTCGGGGACCTCCAGTGCGGCGACGTCGGCGGCGGACTCCACCAGGACGGTGCGCTCGGGCGCCTCGCCCAGGGTGCCCTCCACCTCCTCGTGCCCGGCGTGGCCGATCAGCACCACGGTGTCGCCCCGGTCGGCGTAGCGGCGGGCCTCGGTGTGGACCTTGGTGACCAGCGGGCAGGTGGCGTCGACCACCGCGAGCCCGCGCGCGGCGGCCTCGGACCGCACGGCGGGCGAGACGCCGTGGGCGGAGAACACCACGGTGGCGCCCTCGGGCACGGCGTCCAGCTCCTCCACGAACACCGCGCCCCGCGATTCCAGGTCGGCGACCACGTGGGTGTTGTGCACGATCTGCTTGCGCACGTAGACCGGGCTGCCGCGCTGGGCCAGCGCGCGCTCCACGACCTCCACGGCGCGCTCGACCCCGGCGCAGAAGGAGCGCGGGGCGGCGAGCAGGACGGTGCGGACGGGGACGGCGGCGGCCCGCCAGGCGGCGAAGGCGGCGCGCGCGGCGCCGGCGGGATCGGCGGATTCGGCACCGCCGGCCGGGGGGCCGGGCACCAGGCCGATCCCCGCGGGCGGTGCGGTGCCGGTCAGCACGGCCGCAGCGGCGCCCGCGGGCGCGGGGACCGCGCCGGGCGGCGCCGGGGCACCGGGCGCGGCCACGGGCAGCGGGCCGCGCACCACGGCCGCGCCGGCGCGGCGCAGTTCGCCGGCCACCAGGTCGGCCGCCGGGCACGGGATCTCGGCGGGGTCGGCGCCGTCGGTCCGCACGAGGCGGTCGGCGACGAGCACGGCGCCGGCGGGCACGGGCCCGGGGTCGCCCGCCGCCAGCACATGCGGGGTTCGTGCCGGGGATGTGTCGGTCATGGGCGGATGCCTCCTCGGCTGGGCCGGTGGTCAGTGGTCGCGTCGGGTGGCCAGCCGCGCCAGCAGGGCCAGTTCGGCGGCGGCCCGCCCGGGCGGGGCCGCCGCCCGCAGGTGGGCCAGCGCGGCCTCCAGCAGCGCGGCGGTCTCGCGCTCGCTCCAGTCCCGCCCGCCGGCCAGTTCCACGAGTTCGGCGGCGCGGACGAGGTCGGCGCCCTCCAGCGGGTGCTTCCCGGCCAGGAGCGCGGCAAGTTCGCCGGCGTGGGGGGTGCCGGAGCCCAGGGCGGCGACCACCGGGAGGGACTTCTTGCGGTTGCGCAGGTCGGAGTGGACGGGTTTGCCGGTGACGGCGGGGTCGCCCCAGATGCCGAGGAGGTCGTCGGCGATCTGGAAGGCCAGCCCCAGCAGCTCGCCGAACCGGCGGAGGTCGGCGCACTGCCGGGCGCCGGCTCCGCCGTAGACGGCGCCCAGTTCGCAGGCGCTGCCCAGCAGGGCGCCGGTCTTGGCCTCGGCCATGGCGCGGCACTCGGCGGGGGTGACGTCGGAGCGGCGCTCGAAGGCCATGTCGCGGCTCTGGCCGTCGATGAGGCGCTGCACGGTGGCGCTGAGCCCGTGCACGGTGTCGGCGGCGGCCGGGTGGCCGCCGGCGGCGAGCACGTCGAAGGCCAGCGCCAGCAGGGAGTCGCCGGCCAGGATGGCGCCGCCCACGCCGAAGACGCTCCAGGCGGTGGGGCGGTGGCGGCGGGTGGTGTCGCCGTCCATCACGTCGTCGTGCAGGAGGGAGAAGTTGTGCACCAGCTCCACCGCCACGGCCGCCGGGACGGCGGTCTCGGGTGCGCCGCCGAACGCGTCGGCGGCCAGCAGGACGAGCGCGGGGCGGAAGAGCTTCCCGCCCGCGCCGCCCGCCGGGTTGCCGGCCTCGTCGCGCCAGCCGAAGTGGTACTCGGCGATCGCGCGCGGCGCGGGGGGCAGCGTCTCGACGGCCCCCCGCACGGCCGGCCCCACGATGTCGCGGGCGCGGGCCAGGACCTCCGCCGCCGGGCGCGCTCCCGCGGTGTCCTCCACTGTCGCCATGAGGCGTGCCACATCCCTTCGGTTCGGTGGGGGCCTAGCGCCCGACCTCGACGTTCTCCAGGACGCCCAGGGCGTCGGGCACCAGCACCGCGGCCGAGTAGTAGGTGGTGACCAGGTAGGAGGTGACCGCCTTCTCGCTGATGCCCATGAAGCGCACCGACAGGCCGGGCTCGTACTCGTCGGGCAGGCCGACGTGGTGCAGGCCGACCACCCCCTGGTCCTCCTGGCCGGTGCGCATGGCCAGCATCGCGGTGCTGCCGGCGGGGCTGACCGGGAGCTTGTCGCAGGGCAGGATGGGCACGCCGCGCCAGCCGGTGACCGTGTGGCCCTCCATGGGCAGGGCGTCGGGGTAGACGCCGCGGCGGCTGCACTCGCGGCCGAAGGCGGCGATGGCGCGCGGGTGGGCCAGGATGACCCGGGTCTTGCGCCGGCGGGAGATCAGCTCGTCCAGGTCGTCGGGGGTGGGCGGGCCGGTGCGGGTGGGGATGCGCTGCTTGAGGTCGGCGTTGTGCAGGAGCCCGAAGTCGGGGTTGTTGACGAGTTCGTGCTCCTGGCGTTCGCGCAGCGCCTCAACGGTCAGCCGGATCTGCTCCTCCAGCTGGTTCATGGGGTGGTTGTAGAGGTCGGTGACGCGGGTGTGGACGCGCAGCACGGTCTGGGCGACGCTCAGCTCGTACTCGCGGGGGCGCGCCTCGTAGTCGACGAACGTGCCGGGCAGGTCGGGTTCGCCGCTGTGGCCGGCCGCCACGGCGATGTCGGCCTCGCCGTACTTGTTGCTGGGGCGCTGCGGCCGGGCCCGGGCGTCCTCGACGTGGGCGCGCAGGGCCGGGGCGCGGTCGAGCAGTTCGGCGAAGCGCTCGCGGGGCAGGGCCAGGACGGTGCAGTCGGTGGCGGCCCGGACGGTGGAGTCGGCGGGCGGGGGGTCGTCGTCCAGGGCGGAGTCGCCGAAGTGGTCGCCGTCGACCAGCCGGTCCACCACGGCGTCGTCGCCGTAGGGGCCGGGGCGGTAGACGTTGGCCTTGCCGTGCGCCATCAGGTACACGTGGTCGGCGGGGTCGCCGGCGGCCACGATGGTGTCGCCCGCGGAGTAGGCGCGCTGCTCGAACCGGTCGGCCAGCGCCTGCAGGGCCTCCTCGTCGTCGAAGCCGCGCAGCAGCGGCAGCTCGGCCAGCTCGGGCGGGACCACCTGGACGGTGGACCCGGTGGTGATGAAGCTGACCCGGCCGTCGCCGAGGGTGTAGGTCAGCCGCCGGTTGACGCGGTAGACGCCGCCCTCGACCTGCACCCAGGGCAGCGCCCGCAGCAGCCAGCGGGTCGTGATGCCCTGCATCTGGGGGCGGGTCTTGGTGGTCGAGGCGAGGTTGCGCGCCGCGGCGGTGCCGAGGCTCAGTTGCCGCTCGCCGTTCTCGACGCCGGGTTCGGTCATGGTGTGCACCACCCATCGTGTGAGGTGTCGGTTTGTGGGGGCCGTGCGCGGGCCGGAGGGCGGCCGGGAGCGGGGCCGCCCCCGCTCCCGGCCGCCGCGGGGGGCGGCGGCCGGGGCGGTGGGGGGCGTGGGAGCGGGGCCGGGCGGGACTAGGACTCGCGGCCGATCTCGACGTTCTCCAGGACGCCCAGGGCGTCGGGCACCAGAACGGCGGCGGAGTAGTAGGTGCTGACCAGGTAGGACATGATGGCCTTGTCGTTGATGCCCATGAAGCGCACCGACAGGCCGGGCTGGTACTCGTCGGGCAGGCCGGTCTGGTGCAGCCCGACCACGCCCTGCTTCTCCTGGCCGGTGCGCATGAGCATGATCGAGGTGCTGCGGGTGGCGCTGACCGGGATCTTGTTGCAGGGGAAGATCGGCACCCCGCGCCAGGCCGGCACGCGGTGGCCCTCGACGTCGACGCTTTGGGGGTAGACCCCGCGCCGGGTGCACTCGCGGCCGAAGGCGGCGATGGCGCGGGGGTGGGCGATCATGAACGAGGGCTCCTTCCACACCGTGCTGAGGAGTTCGTCCAGGTCGTCGGGGGTGGGCGGGCCGGTGCGGGTGGGGATGCGCTGCTTGAGGTCGGCGTTGTGCAGGAGCCCGAACTCGCGGTTGTTGACCAGCTCGTCCTCCTGGCGCTCGCGCAGCGCCTCAACGGTCAGCCGGATCTGCTCCTCCAGCTGGTTCATGGGGTTGTTGTAGAGGTCGGCCACGCGGGTGTGGACGCGCAGCACGGTCTGGGCCACGCTCAGCTCGTACTCGCGCGGTGAGCCCTCGTAGTCGACGAACGTGCCGGGCAGGTCGGGCTCGCCGCTGTGGCCGGCCGCCACCGCGATCCGGGCCTCGCCGTCGGAGTCGGCCTCGTTCTCGGGGCGGTTGCGGACCTCCTCGACGTGGCTGCGCAGCGCCTCGGACTGGTCCATGACCTGCTGGAACTCCGAGCGCGGCAGGCTGAGCACGGTGCAGGGGGTGACGGCCTTGGCGGTGGCGTCCCAGGTGTTGCCGTCGTCCAGCAGGGCGGGCACGCCGAAGTGGTCGCCGTCGATGAGGGTGCTCAGCACGGTGTCGTTGCCGTACTCGCCCCGGCCGATCTGGTTCACCTTGCCGTGGGCGATGAGGTACACGCGGTCGGCGGGGGCGTCGCGCTCGACGATGACGTCGCCGGGCTCGTACTCCTCCTGGGTGAAGCGGTCGGCGAGGGCCTCCAGCACCTCCTCGTCGTCGAAGTCGCGCAGCAGCGACAGCTCGCCCAGCTCGCGGGGGATGACGCGCACGTCGGCCCCGGTGTTGACGAAGCTGACCCGGCCGTCGCCCACGGTGTAGCTCAGCCGCCGGTTGACGCGGTAGGAGCCGCCCTTGGCCTCGACCCAGGGCAGCAGCCGCAGCAGCCACCGCGAGGTGATGCCCTGCATCTGGGGAACGGTCTTGGTCGTCGTCGCGAGGTTGCGCGCGGCAGCGGTACCCAGACTCAGCGGCTGCTGCCCGTTCTCCACACCGGACTCGGTCATGGCGTGTTCCACCCATTCCTTTTTGCTGCGCTTTGGTGCTGTTGCGGTCGTGCTGGGATCGGTGTTCGGCCCCCATCGGAGGGATCGGGGCACACGGGCGACCGATTCGACCCGAATTGCGACACCAGGCGCATGTTGACCCGGTACCGCGCCTTTCCTGCTTTTCTCCACCCGGCCGCGCCGCCCCCGGGGAAAGACCGCGCCTTTCCCTGGAGACCCGCGAGGGGCCGGGCGTTCACCTGCGTCACGTACACGCCCGGTCGGCCCCCACGTACCCGTGGAGCACTCCCACATGCGGCGCACCACCGACTTTCCCGGCGCACACGCATCCAGTTTCCATAGGCCCCCAATTCGGACCGGAAGCAACAGCGCTTGGGAAAATCGGGAAAAGAAATTCCAACCTGCGAGGAAGCGGTTTCGGACCCGGTTGCGGACGACTGCAATCCCGCGTCCAGAAACTCGGGAAATCACGCCGAATGCGGGCCGCAAAGCTGTTTCCGGGCGAACATCGGAGCCGGCAAAAGCACAGCAGGAACCGGGGACCCCGCCTTTCCCGGATCCAATGATAAACGTCTAAAAACGGTAAAACTCAGATAACCGGACAACTGGCCGACAGGGCGGCAGGCCGCACCACCCGGGCGGAGACGGCGCCGCCGGCGCCGCCCGGTGCCCAACCGCCCGCCTCCACCGGTCGGGCCGGGCCCGCTCAGCCCCCGGCGGCCACGGCCGCGCTCTCCTCCTGGCGCAGGATCCCCCGCACGGCCGCCTCGATGGCCCCGGCGTCGATGCCCGCCTCGCGGCGCTGCTCCTCGGGCGTGGCCGAGGCCGGCATGCCAGAGACCGCGAGCTTCATGGTGCGCGGCATGGTGCGGGTGTCGGCGAACACGTCCAGCACGGCGTCGCCGAGCCCGCCCTCGGGCCAGTGGTCCTCCACCGTGACGACGCGCCCCGTCTCGCGCGCGGCCGCGCGCAGCGTGGCGGCGTCCACGGGCTTGATCGAGTACGCGTCGATCACCCGCACCGCGATCCCGTCGGCGGCCAGCGCGTCCGCCGCGCGCAGCGCCTCGTGCACGGTGGCCCCGGCCGCGACCACGGTGGCCCGGTCCTGGGCGGAGGAGCGCAGCACCTTGCTGCCGCCGATGTGGAACCCCTCGTCGGGGCCGTAGAGCACCGGGGTCTCCCCGCGCAGCGTGCGCAGGTAGCTCACCCCGCGGTGCTCGGCCATGCCCGCGGTCAGGCGGGCCGTGGAGTTGGCGTCGCAGGGGTGCAGCACCACGCTGTTGTGCACCGCCCGCAGGGAGGCGATGTCCTCCAGGCCCATCTGCGAGGGGCCGTCCTCGCCGATGGAGACCCCGGCGTGGGAGCCGACCAGGTTGATGTCGGCCCCGCTGACGGCGGCCATGCGCACGAAGTCGTAGGCGCGCGAGAAGAACGCGGCGAACGTGGCCGCGTAAGGCGTGTAGCCGCGCACCTGGAGGCCCACGGCGGTGGCCACGAGCTGCTGCTCGGCGATGTAGAGCTCCACGAACCGGTCGGGGTGGGCCTCGGCGAACGCCTTGGCGCGCGTGGAGTCGGCCACCTCCCCGTCGAGCACGACCACGTCGGGGCGGCCGTCGCCCAGGGCGGCCACCGCCTTGCCGAAGGCGTCGCGGGTGGCGACCTCCTCGCCCGGCTGGTAGACGGGCAGCTCCACCTGGGTGCCGCCGGGGCGCTGGGAGACCCCGCCGCTGGTGGGCCGGGCGACCTCGATGCGCAGGTCGCGGCGGCCGCCCAGCTCGGCGATGGCCTCCTCGGCGTCGGGCACCGGCTTGCCGTGGGCGCCCTCCTTGTCGGCGACCCCGCTCACACCCTGCCCCTTGACGGTGCGGGCGATGACGGCGGTGGGCCGGTCGGTGGTCTCGCGCGCCTCGCGGTAGGCGGCGTCGATCGCCTCGGGGTCGTGGCCGTCGACCTCGATCGTGTGCCAGCCGAACGCGGCGACCCGGCGGCGGTAGGCGTCCAGGTCCCAGCCGTGGCGGGTGGGGCCGCGCTGGCCCAGCCGGTTGATGTCGAGGATGGCGGTCAGGTTGGCCAGCCGCTCCTGGCCGGCGTACTCCAGCGCCTCCCACACCGATCCCTCGGCCAGCTCGCTGTCGCCGCACAGCACCCACACCCGGTAGGGCAGCCGGTCGAACCGGGCCCCGGCCAGGGCGATCCCGGCGCCGATGGGCAGGCCCTGGCCCAGCGAGCCGGTGGCCACGTCCACCCAGGGCAGGCGGGGCGTGGGGTGGCCCTCCAGGGGGCTGCCGAGCTTGCGGTAGCGCAGCAGCTCGTCGTCGCTGATGGCCCCGCACGCCTTGTACAGCGCGTACAGCAGGGGCGAGGCGTGGCCCTTGGAGAAGATCAGGTGGTCGTTGCCGGAGTGGTCGGGGGCGTCGAAGTCGTAGCGCAGGTGATCGGCGGCGAGCACCGCGATCAGGTCCGCCGCCGACATGGACGAGGTCGGGTGTCCCGAGCCCGCGGCGTCGGCGGCGCGCACGGCGTCGACGCGCAGCTGCTGTGCCAGTTCCGTGAGCCGGTGCTGGTCGGTCATCGGCGTCCTCCTCTCGTGTGGCGAATACGCCGTGGGTCGGCGAACTCGCTGTGCGCCTACCCGCCGGCCGGGCGGGCATGCGCCGGAGGCGCCTGGGGGGCGGGCGCGAGCCCCAGGCCGTCGAGGGTGGCGGCGGCCAGGTGGTCGACCACGTCGGTGAGCCTGCCGTGGGCGGCGTAGACGGCGCGCTGGCGGGCGGCGCCCCCGCCGGGGCCGCTCAGGGCGCCCAGCACCTCCTCGGCCAGCGTGAGGTCGCCGGTGTCGGCGAGGTAGGGCCGCAGCCGCCGCAGGGCGCGTTCGGCGACGTCGCGGGCGGGGCGTGCGGCGCCGCCCGCCAGCGGGTCGGCGCAGCGGCCGGCGAACCCCTCGCGGGCGGCGTGCCACAGGTCGGCGCGCAGGGTGGTGTGCTCGCGGGGCAGCGGCGGGCGGTCGGCGGCGATGTCGTCGAGGGCGGCGCGCACCAGGGCGCGCACCAGCACGGCGATGAGCGCGGCCTCCTCGGCCGTCTGCGGGATGTCGCAGATGCGCACCTCGACGGTGGGCTGGTGGACCGAGCGGCGGATGTCCCAGTAGAGCATGCCGGGGTCCAGGGCGGCGCCGGTGTGCAGCAGCTCGGTGACGCAGGAGTCGTAGTGGGCGGCCGAGGCCAGGTGGGGCGGCGGGCCGGCCGAGGGCCAACTGGACCAGCGCTGGTGGCGCCAGCTGGCGTAACCGGTGTCGGCGCCCTCGCAGTAGGGCGAGTTGGCGCTGAGGGCGAGCAGGAACGGCAGCCAGGGGCGGAGGTGGTTGATGACGCGGGTGGCGGTCTCCGGGTCGGGGACCGCGACGTGGACATGGCAGCCGCAGCTGCTGGCGGCCAGGTGGGCCAGGCCGCCGAAGTGCTCGGCGATGCGCGTGTAGCGGGGCGCGGGGTTGAGGGGCGGGGCCTGCGGCTCGGCCAGGACGGGGGCCCCCGCGGCGAGCAGGCGCAGCCCGCGCCGGGCCGCCGCGGCGCCCAGGCGGCGCCGGGACGCGCGCAACTCGGCGAGGAGTTCGCCGCCGGTGGTGCAGACGGGGCCGGCGGCCTCGACCTGGCAGCGGGCGAACTCGCCGACCAACTGGGCCGGGCCCTCGCCGGCCTCGGCGATCACCTCCTGGCCCTCGTGGGCGAGGCGGCCGTCGCCGCCGACGAGCAGGAACTCCTCCTCGACGCCCATGGTGGGGGCCTCCGCCGCCGGGGGGCCGCCCTGTGGTGCCCGTGCCATGGATCACCGCCGTTTCCGCTGTCGTGGGGTGGTTGACGGACGCCGGCGGGCGGAGCAGCGGGCTCGGCCGCGGTCGCGTCCCAGGGCGGGTGCGGCCCGCCGCGGGGTTGGCGGCGGAGGACGTGCCGCCGCACGTCGGCGTGTGTGCGGTTCTTGTGTCGGTTCGTGGTGATTCGAGGTGGCTGTCCCCATGGGCTACCCCGCCCGCCGCGCCGGTTAACCGCCGACGGCGCCGGGGTGCGCCGGGAGCGTGGGAGCGCGGGAGGGCGGCGCGGCGGGCGCATGGCGGCGGGCGCGCGGGGGTAGCGGTGCGGCCCGAGGACGCGCCGACGACACGCGAGGGGTGAGTGGCGTGCGGGTCTTTCGCGACCGGGCCGAGGCCGGGGCACTGCTGGCGGAGCGCGTGGCGCACCTGGACCTGGCCGATCCGGTGGTCCTGGCGCTGCCGCGCGGGGGCGTCCCCGTGGGCCGGGCGGTGGCGGAGCGGCTGGGAGTGGCGCTGGACGTGCTGGTGGTGCGCAAGATCGCCACGGAGCGCAACCCGGAGACGGCGGTGGGCGCGGTCACCGCCGAGGGCGCGCCCGTGATCGATCCCCACCTGTGCCGGATGGCCGGGGCCGACACGGTGGAGCTGGCGCGGACGGCGGCGGCCGAGCAGGACGAGGCGCGGCGCCGGGTGCGGGCCTACCGGGGCGGGCGGCCCGCGCCGGAGGTGGCGGGGCGCGACGCGGTGGTGGTCGACGACGGCCTGGCGACGGGGATGAGCGCCCGGGCGGCCCTGCTCTCCCTGCGGGAGGATGAGCCGGCGTCGCTCACGCTGGCGGTGCCGGTGTGCGCGCCGGACGCCGCGCGGGCGCTGGGCGACGTCTGCGACCGCGTGGTGTGCGTGCACAGCCCGCCGGACTTCCGCGCGGTGAGCCTGTGGTACGCGTCCTTCCCGCAGGTGGACGACGACGAGGTGCGGGAGGTCCTGGAGCGGGCGCGGGGGTAGCCTGGCGCAGCGGGAGCCGCAGGAGCTGCGGGAGCCGCACCGGAGGGCGACACGCCCGGGACCTGGAATTCCAGGCCGGGGCGGGGGACGCCCGCCGGGGTCGGGGCATACGTCGTCGCGGGCCGTATCGCCGCAGGCCGGAGGGGGTTCGGCCGGGTTCGCGGGTGCACGGCGGTCGCCGCACCCGCGCGGGACGGCGCAAACCGGTTGTCCACGGATCCGCCGCAACCACTCGCGTACTCACCTGGGACTGTGCCAGCATGTGTCCGTCCGATTACCCAAAGTGAAAGGCGTGACCCATGAGCGATCTTCCCGGCCTTCTCGACCTCGTGCTCAGCGACGAGTCCATGTGGATCGAGGGCTGGCGCCTCGAACTGCTGGACGGCGACCAGGGCTGAGCCCTCGCCACCTGAGCACGAGGGCCCTCCCGGACCCGTGGGAGGGCCCCGCCCACGACCCCGTATC
This sequence comes from Streptomonospora nanhaiensis, assembly GCF_013410565.1. NCBI lineage: Bacteria > Bacillati > Actinomycetota > Actinomycetes > Streptosporangiales > Nocardiopsidaceae > Streptomonospora > Streptomonospora nanhaiensis. Next base: position 61,078 of record NZ_JACCFO010000001.1, on the reverse strand, counting down.
CGCACGTGAAAGGTAGACATCCATAAGTGAGCTTCCCGGCCTTGCCCTCGACCTGCTGAGCGACGAGGTCATGGTCGTCGAGGGCTGGCGCCTCGAACTGCTGGAGGGCGACCAGGGCTGAGCCCGCGTCCCCGCTCCGCGACGGCCCTCCGGGACTCCCCGGGGGGTCGCCCTTGTGCCGGGCGGCGTCGCCGACCGGGCCGGTCAGGGCTTGCGGCCCACCGCGCAGAACTGCGCCACCGGACGCACCTCCTCATCGGCGGGGTCCGGGCGCCACAGCGCGCACGACACCACACCCGGCTCCACCAGGTCCAGGCCGGCGAGGAACCGCTCCAGCCCGGCGGCGTCGCGCAGCGTCAGGGGCGTGGACCCGCCGTCGTTCCACAGCCGCGCGGCCTCCTCCATGGCGGTGCGGTTGACCTCGGTGGTGGAGTGCGCGATCGCCAGGTGGCTGCCGCTGGGCACGGCGTCCACCAGGCGCTTGACGATGGTCCGGGCCTGGTTGTCGTCGGGGATGAACTCCAGGATGCCCAGGAGCAGGACCGCCACCGGGCGGTCGAAGTCGAGCGTGCGGGCGGCCGCCTCCAGGACCGCTTCGGGCCGGCGCAGGTCGGCGTCGACGTAGTCGGTCATGACCGAGCCGTCGCCCACCAGCAGCGCGCGGGCGTGGGCCAGCACCACCGGGTCGTTGTCGACGTAGACCACCCGCGATCCGGGGGCGACCTCCTGGGCGATCTCGTGGGTGTTGCCGGCGGCCGGTATCCCGGTGCCGATGTCGAGGAACTGCCGCATCCCGGCCTCGCCGGCGAGGTAGCGCACGGCGCGACCGAGGAACGCGCGGTCGGCGCGGGCGTTGGCCACCATGTCGGGGAAGGCGGCGAGGATCTGGTCGCCGGTCTCGCGGTCGGCGGCGAAGTTGTCCTGGCCGCCCAGCCAGTAGTCCCAGATGCGGGCGGGGTGGGCCACGCTGGAGTCGATCTCGCGCGGCGGCGTGCCGGGGGCCCGCACGCGCATCCAATCCGGTGACCGGTTCATCGGTTCTCCTGCCCGTTCGGGGGTGGCGGCGACCGCGGACCGCCGTCGATCCTCCGGCATCGTAGTACCGATCATGCGCGCCGGAAGGGGCATTCGGTCCTGATTCCTCCGGCTTGCTCCCGGCACACCGGAGGGCCGCCGGTCGCCCGGCGGCCCTCCGGTTGTCCGCGTGTTCGGTTGTGCGTTCGTGTGCGGCGGTGCGGTCCCGAGCGCGCCGCCCGTCAAGGCCGGCAGGGGGCCGGGGGCCGCCCGAGCGTTCTCGGCGTGGGGGTGCCTACAGGGGCGTCTTGCCGCGGCCCCGCCGCCCGGCGCGGGCGCTCTTGCCGAGCAGCCGCTGCGAACTGGAGAACGGCTTGGCCGCCCAGCGGCCCAGCGGCCCGGGGGCCTTGCTCGCCCCGCGTCGGCCCGCGCCCAGCACGTCCTTGCTGCCCCGCTCCGGCCAGCGCGAGAGCATGGGGAACAGGAACGCCAGGACGAACAGCACCGCCGCGGCGATGACGATCCCGACAACCATTCCGACCTTCTTTCCGGTGTCCTTGCGGTCACCTGATCGGCTCTTTGCCTCGCGTCACCGGGCTACCCGTTCCGTAATGCGCAAACCGCCCACGCCCTCTCCGGGACCCGGCGAACCGCCCACCACAGCCGCGTTGACCTGCGAAAACACCAACCGCCGCGATGTCCGGCCGCTCCCCGCCACCGCCGGGCGTACGACCGGGACAGGCCGCGCGCCACCAGGCCGACCGGGGTCAGGCCCGTCCCAAGGGAGCCGCCCGGCAAGGGCGCCGGCGCGGCCCCGCGAGCACCCCCGCACCTGCCGCCCGCCTGGGCCCGGCAGCCGCCCGGCCGGGGCGGGGCACACGCAGCCCTCCGCCTGGCCCACCGGGCACAGGCGCAATCTGCCAGCGGCCGCCCGGTAGGCCCGCCGCCCCGCCGTCGGCCTCAGCCCTCGCCCAGCCGGTCGAGGAGCCGCCGCAGGACGGCCTCGGCGTGGGTCCACAGCACCGCTCCCCCGACCCCGGGCACCAGGTGCCGGACGGCACCGGGGATGCGGTCGGCGAGCGTGGCGCCCAGGTCGGGCGAGTGGCTGCGGTCGTCCTCGCCGTACCAGACGTCGACGGGCACCGCGACGGCGTCGAGGGCGATCTCCCAGCGCGCCATGGCCAGAACCGTGTCACGCGCGTACCCGGCGGCGGCGCCCTGGGAGAACCCCTCCTGCAGTGCCGCCCGGTAGGCCGCGGCGAAACCGGGTTCGGCGTAGACCGCGAGGTCGGACTCAGGGCTTCCCGCCATCACCATGTCGCGCATCGCCTCGGCGGTGAACCCGGCGAACCCCGCCTCGGCCCCCTCGGGGTCGGCGAGGACCGCGTCGACCAGCCGCCCGAACTCCTCGGGCAGGCCCGGCCGCACCGCCGGATGCGCGGCCTCGTCGGCGGCCGAGACCAGCGCCAGGGCGCTCACCACTCCGGCCGCCGCACACGCCAGCGCGAACGGCGCCCCTTGCGAGTTGCCCACCATGGCGGGCCGCCCGAGTCCGCGCCGCTCGGCGAGGCGGGCGATGTCGTGGGCGAAGTCGCCGAACCCGCGCCCGGGGGCGGGCGTTGAGGCGCCGAGCCCGGGGCGGTCGACGGCGACGAGCCGCACCCCGAGCGGGCCGACGACGTCGGGCCCGAAACCCAGCCGCCGACCGGTGCCGGCGCCCGGAGAGAACACCACGGGCACCCCGTCAAGCGGCCCCCACTCGGCCCACCCGAGCAGCCGCCCGTCGGGCAGCGCCTCAGTCCCGACCCGCTCGGGCTCCGCGACCCACCGCTCTCCCATGGCCCCCTCTTCCCACCTGCGTCAACACGAGCAGCCCAGCACCCTAGCGACCCGCCCGTGCGGGCGGCCACCGGTTTTCCGCGGGAGCGGAAGGGGTTTCGGGCGGCGCCGTGGCGGTGCCGCCCGAAACCCGTCGGGCTCAGGCCGTGAGGACCACGACCTCGGTCTTGTGGCCGGTGTCGACGCGCCGGTGGGCCTGCACCGCCTGCTGCAGGGGGTAGCGGCTGTCGATCACGGGCCGCATGTCGCCGGCTGCGGCGAGGGCGAGCAGGTGGGCCAGGTCGGCGGCGCGGGCCTCGGCGGGGCGCAGGCCGGTGAAGGCGACGGCGGCCCGGTGGCGGCCGAAGCGCGCGGTCCAGGCCGTCTGGAGCAGGACGGCCGGGCTCGGCACGGGGGTGAGGTAGGCGCCGCCCTGCTTGAGCAGGGGGCGACAGCGGGCGAAGCCGCTGGTGCCCACCGCGTCGAACACGAGGTCGTAGGCGCCGTGGGGCGCGGTGCGGGTGAAGTCGGCGGTCGTGCGGTCGATGACCTCGTCGGCGCCGAGGCCGGCCACCAGTTCGGTGTTGGCGGTGCCGCAGACGCCGGTGACGGTCGCGCCGAGGTGCTTGGCGAGCTGCACCGCGGCCGAGCCCACCGAGCCGGAGGCCCCGTTGACGAGGACGCGCCGGCCGCGGCGCAGACGGGCGTGGTCGCGCAGGAAGGGCAGGGCGGTGAGGCCGCCGTCGGCGAGCGCGACCGCGGTCTCGGGGCTGATGCCGGCGGGCAGCGCCGTCACGCCGGCGCGCGCCAGGACGACGTACTCGGCGTGGGCGCCGAAGGAGGTGCCGGTGACGCCGACGACCGGGTCGCCGACGCGCAGGTCCTCGACCCCGGCCCCGCGGGCGGCGACCACGCCGGCGGCGGCGCTGCCGAGCACGGGGTTGCGCGGCCTGCGCAGCCCGAAGGCCAGGCGGGCGAGGGCGGGGGCGCCCATGCGCGCGGCGGAGTCGGCCCGGTCGACCGTGGTCGCCTCGACGCGCACCAGGACGCCGGTGTCGCCGGGACGGGGCACGGGCACCTGCTCCACGCCGAGCACGTCGGGCGGGCCGTACCTGCGGCAGACGGCGGCGCGCATCGTGGCGGGAAGGGGGGAGCGGGCGGAGGGGGCGGGGGTGGAATGCGACACGGGGCGCCTTTCCGGCCGGTGGCGGCCTAGGTGGGGGTGCCGGTGCCGGTGTCGACGGGATCGGGGTAGTGGAACACCTCGTCCACCGGGACGCCGAACACGCGGGCGATCTGGAACGCCGTCTCCAGGGAGGGCGAGTAGCGCCCCTGCTCGATGGCGATGATGGTCTGGCGCGTCACCCCGACGCGGTCGGCCAGGGCGGCCTGCGTCATCTCGCCGTGGGCGAAGCGGAGCGCGCGGATGGAGTTGGTGATCCGGGTGGGCTTGGGCATGGGTCACAGGCCCCGGCGGTAGGCGACGATCTTGGCGGCCGAGGCGGTCAGCGCGTTGAGCACGAACCCCAGGTAGAGGACGTTGGCGATCCAGAAGTGCGGCACCCCGGCCATGGTGAGCCCGAGCGCGGCGGCGGTGACGGCGGCCAGGACGTAGAAGCCGATGTGCTCCCCGTGCCGGTTGATGGCGGCGTCGCGCTCGTCGAGTCGAGCGCGCTGCCTGGGCCCGAACAGCATGTTCAGCGGCAGGGCCACCCCGATGGCGACCAGCATCGGCACCACATACCCGATGTCGGCGACAGCCGTCCCCGGCACCTGCGCCATCACCAGCCCGAAGTACCCCACCGGCACAACCAACGCGACCAGGCCGTACACCCACACCCGCCGCTCCTCGTACGACACCGCCGCCTCCTCCATGTCAAACAAACCTGACATCCTTGAAGGTAAAGCGTTCCCGACACGGTGTCAATAATGCTTTACATGCTCGCGGAGGCGGAGGAGCCCTGGAATGCCAACTCCCAGCAGCCGGCCGACCGGGGCCTCACATCCTTTTCCGGTAGTCCGCCCAGTGCGGGGACGACAGAAACGGCAGCGGGGGCCCAGCCCAGGGCTTCGAGAACCCCCGGACGATCTCCCGCACCGGCGCAGGGGCCGACCGCGCCGACGCGGCAGGCGCCGGAATCACACCCTTTCCCGCGCGCCGCCCGCCGCCGCGCTGCCTATCATTAGCGCTTGCCCGAAGTCGCAGAAGGAGCCCCATGACGCCCCGCTCAGCCGCCCGGCCGCTTGTTCTGGCGTCCGCCTACGCTTTGACGGTCGTCGCGTCGAACCTCGCCGTCGCCTACGTCGGCATGCTGCCGGTGTGGCCGGGCATCACCGCGCCCGCCGGCGTGTACCTTGTCGGGCTCGCGCTGGTTCTGCGCGATCTGCTGCAGGACGCCACCTCATGGCGTTGGTCGGTGGCCGCTGTCGCCATGGGGGCCGCGCTGTCCGCGCTGTTCTCGCCCGAACTCGCCCTCGCGTCCGCTGCCGCCTTCCTGCTGTCGGAACTGGCGGACCTCGCTGTGTATACGCCAATGCGGCGCCGCGGCCTGATCATCGCGGTGGCGGCGTCCAACGCCGTCGGGCTGCTGCTCGACAGCGTCCTGTTCCTGTGGCTCGCGTTCGGCGACCTCGCCTACCTGCCGGGCCAGGTCCTCGGCAAGACCTGGATGACCGCCGCCGCCATCGTCGCCCTCCTGGCCATCCGCCGAGCCCGCCTGGAGGAGGCCCGCTGACCGCCGCCGACCCCCGGTTGCGCCACACCACCTGCGGCCGGGCGGCGACACACCGCCCGGCGCCTTGCACGCGTCAGCGGTAGCGGCCGAAGAACTCCCGGATGTCGGCGAGGAGCAGGTCGGGGGCCTCCATGGCCGCGAAGTGGCCGCCTCGGTCGTGGTCGGCCCAGAAGGTGATGTTGTTGACGCGCTCCTCGTCGCGGCGCAGGGCGATGTCCTGGACGGTGAACAGGCTGACCCCCGTGGGGACCGGTGAGGACTCCTCCTCGTCCCAGGCCTGTCCGTCCTCGTAGTACAACTCCGCCGAGGAGGCGGCCGTGCCGGTGAACCAGTAGACCGAGACGTCGCTGAGCAGGAGGTCGCGGTCGACCGCCTCGTGCGGCAGTTCCTTGGCGAGGTCGGTCATGTCGCGGATCTTGTCGACGATCCAGGCCAGTTGCCCGGCGGGCGAGTCGGTGAGGCCGTAGGCCAGGGTGCGGGGGCGGGTGGACTGGATGGCGATGTAGCCGCCGGCCTCGTTCATGAACTCGGCCATCCGCCGCACCCGGGCCCGTTCGCGGTCGGTCAGGGTGGGGTCGTCCTCGGCCGCGCTGGGGTACGTCGTGCCGCCGTTGACGTGCACCGCGACCACGTTGTCCGGAGCGAGCAGGCCCAGGGCGCGGGAGATGCCGCCGCCGAAGTCGCCGCCCTGCGCGCCGAACCGCTCGTAGCCCAGCCGACGCATCAGCTCGGCCCACGCTCGGGCGATCCGCCTGCTCGTCCAGCCCGCCTCCGTGGTGGGCCCGGAGAATCCGAACCCGGGTATCGACGGGATGACCAGGTGGAAGTCGCGCGACAGCGGCTCGATCAGGTCGAGGAACTCCACGACCGAGCCGGGCCAGCCGTGGGTGAGGTCCGGGGACTGCGAACGGACGTGCAGGAAGTGCACGCGCTGCCCGTCGATCTCGGTTGTGAACTGCGGGTAGGCGTTGAGGCGGGCCTCCCACGCGCGCCAGTCGTAGCCGTCGGCCCAGTAGGCGGCCAGCTCGCGCAGGTAGGAGACGGGCACACCGCGGCTCCAGTCCTTCTCGTCGCGCTCCCCGCTCCCCGCGGCCACCGGGTGCGGGCCAGCCGGTCGCGCAGGTCGTCCAGGTCTGCCTGGGGGACATCGATGCGGAAGGGACGGATCTCGTTCGTCATGGCGGCAACGCTAGGCAGCCGTTAGGTCAGGTCCAGTCCTAGCTCTGGCGCAGAATGAAACTCATGCTGGAAACCTCCGCCCGCCTGCTGCGTCTGCTCTCCCTGCTCCAGGCCCACCGCGACTGGTCAGGCCCCGAACTCGCCGAACGCCTGGGCGTGACCCCGCGTACCGTGCGCCGGGACGTGGAGCGGCTGCGCGCCCTGGGCTACCCGGTGCACGCCAGGGCCGGCGCCCCGGGGTACCGGCTGGGCCCCGGCTCCGATCTGCCGCCCCTCCTGCTGGACGACGAGGAGGCCGTGGCCGTCGCCGTCGGCCTGCGCACCGCCGCGACCGGCACGGTGGCCGGGATCGCCGAGACCTCGGTGCGCGCGCTGGCCAAGCTGGAACGGGTGCTGCCCGCCCGGCTGCGGCACCGTGTGCGGGGCGTATTCGACCGGTCGTCGCAACACCGGTTGATCAATTGGCTGTCGCTAGGAGCCTAGCGAGACGCTCGGCCGGGGTCTCCCAGCCGAGCGTTTTTCGCGGTCTGGCGTTGAGTTCGGCAGCAACGGTGTCCAGGTCATCGCGGGTGAGGACGGACAGGTCGGTGCCGCGTGGGAAGTACTGGCGCAGCAGGCCGTTGGTGTTCTCGTTGCTGCCGCGCTGCCAAGGCGAGTGAGGATCGCAGAAGTAGACGGGCATGTCGGTGGCCATGGTGAACTCGTAGTGCAGGCCCAGCTCTGACCCCTGGTCCCAGGTGAGCGAACGTTTCAGCTGGGTGGGCAGGGTGCGCATGGTGGTGACCAGGGCGTCGCGGACGGTCTCGGCGGTCCGGTCGGTGGGCAGGTGGACCAGCAAGACGTAGCGGGTGGTGCGCTCTACCAGGGTGCCTATCTGCGACAGATGGTTCTTGCCGATGATCAAGTCGCCCTCCCAGTGGCCCGGGACGGCGCGGTCGGCGACTTCGGCCGGCCGCTCGCTGATCATTACCATCGGGGTGGCATAGCGCGGTTGCCGCTGTTGCGCCTGGCGGCGCGGCTTGCGGTAGGCGCGGCCGGTGCGCAGCGCTCGGATGAGTTCGCGGCGCAGCTCACCGCGGCCCTGGACGTAGAGGGCTTGGTAGATGGTCTCGTGGCACACGCGCAGGTCCGGTCGGTCGGGGAAGCGGCGCCGCAGCATCTGGCTGATCTGCTCTGGGCTCCATTTCATCTCCAGCCAGGACTGGACTATGCCGCGCAGTTCGGGGTTGGCCACCAGCTTGCCGGGCTTGGGCCGGGCTCGACGCTGGTTGGCGCGGGCCTGGGCGGCGTGCGGCCGGTAGTGCCAGTCGTTGCGGGCGCCCTCGGTGCGGTTGCGGCGAACCTCCCGGCTGATCGTCGAGGGACTGCGGCCCAGTTCAGCAGCGATCGTCCGCAACGACGCGCCCTCGCGGAGTCGGTCGGCGATGTGGATTCGGTCGGACTCGTTCAGGTACCGCCCCGACAAAAGCGAAGGTCGGGGCGCCTCCGTAACCGGAGGCGCCCCTGGACGGCCGCTGGTCGGGTTGGTCCCGTTCCTCCACCGCTTGCCGGTTCGCCGATTGACGCCGACGATCCGGCAAGCTGCCTGACTGCTGTACCCCGACTCCATGAGCCGGAAGTATTCCGCCCGCTCCCGCTCTAGCTTCTTGCGGCCCTGTGGCCCTCTGTCCTTGCGGATCTCGAACCCCATCGCATCCCCTGGCTCAGGGTGTTGCGACGACCGCTAGAAGGTGAGTCCGCAGGCCGGGGGGCGTCTTCTGTGTTCAGGAAGCGTGGGCGCGAGAGGACTCGAACCTCCGACCACCCGCTTGTAAGGCGGGGGCTCTGACCAACTGAGCTACACGCCCGGATGTCGTGGTGAGACCCGGTGAACGGAGATTGTACCGGGTCTTCGGTGGGTGGCGGTGGCGGCGGGTCAGGCGAGGGCGGCCAAGGCCTTGCGGTAGTCGTCGATGTCGCGGGGCTGCGAGATCGGGTTGACGACCGACCAGCGGACCACGCCTTCCTTGTCGATGAGGAAGGTGCCGCGCACCGCCACGCCGCGCTTGTCGTCGAAGACGCCGTAGGCCTGCGCGGTCGCGCCGTGCGGCCAGAAGTCCGACAGGAGGGGGTAGGTGAGGTTTTCGCGGTCGGCCCAGGCGCGGTGGGTGAACATGGAGTCCACCGACACCGTGAGCAGCTGCACGTCCTCGTTCTCCAGTTCGGAGATGTTGTCGCGCAGCGCGCACATCTCGCCCTCGCACACGCCCGAGAACGCCAGGGGGTAGAACACCAGCACGACGTTCTTGCGGCCGCGGAAGTCCGCGAGCCGCACGGTCTGGCCGTGCTGGTCGGCGAGTTCGAAGTCGGGCGCGGGCTGGCCGGGTTCGATCGGCATGCGGCTTCCTTCCCTGCCTGCGGGCGGTCGGCTTGCGGGCATTCCACGGGTGCCGCCCGCCTCTGCCAGCGGACGGCACTCCCACCGCGGTCCACCCTAGGGCAAGACCGCTCACGGCAAGGCCGTCCAGGGTCGGACGGTGCGGGCTAGCGCTGCATCTTCGGTGCGACGAGCCGGGTGCCCGACCAGTCAGGGCCGGCACTGACGGCGCTGGTCTGGGACAGGCCCGCGGTGGTGGCCGCCTCGGCGACGTCGCTCGGCGCGACGTGTCCCTCCCGGCCCGGCTTGGGGGTCAGCACCAGGATGATGCCGCCGCCCTCGACCGCGCCGAGCACGTCGACGAGGACGTCGGTGAGGTCGTCCTCCTCGTCGCTGCGCCACCACAGCAGCGCGGCGTCCACGACGCCGTCGTAGTCCTCATCGGCCAACTCTTCGCCGGTGCACTCGACGATCGACGCACGGAGCTTCTCGTCCACGTCGTCGTCGAACCTGAACTCCTGCACCACCTGACCCGGTTTGAACCCGAGTCGATCGGCCAGGCCACGTTCACTTTGTGCCTGACCCGCGGTCGCGCTCACGAAAGTCCTCCTCCACAAGTTCTTCAATCTCTGGCCGTCCGCGCTTCTGTACAGCGGCGGACCGGCCGGGCGCGGTCCCGTCCACCGGGGCGACCCGCTGTTGAGGGCTAAGTTCACACGCTGGGGACCTGATCCGTCAACGCGCATGTGCCCTGCTGTGTACCGCTCCTACCATCCTGGCCGCTATGCGGCGCCCGTCAAGAACGAGAGGCGGACTTGGCGGTCCGGATTGTCACCGTTGAGGTCCACCAGGGCGATCGACTGCCAGGTGCCCAGCTCGACACGGCCGCCCACCACCGGAACGGTGGCGTAGGGCGGGATGAACGCCGGCATCACGTGGTCGCGGCCGTGTCCGCGCGAGCCGTGCTTGTGCCGCCACCGGTCGTCGGGCGGCAGCAGGTCGCGCAGGGCCGCCAGGAGGTCGTCGTCGGACCCGGCCCCCAGCTCGATGATGGCCACACCGGCTGTGGCGTGCGGCACGAAGACGTGCAGCAGGCCGTCGCCGCCCGTCTCGGCGACGAAGTCGCGGCACATGCCGGTCAGGTCCGTGATGCTCTCCGACCCGCCCGTGTGCAGGTCGAGAAGTTTTGTCCGCATGCGGCAACGATTACCCACGTTGCCGTGCCCTTCAACCATCCGCAGGTGCCGACCGTCCGCGCCGTGGCCGGCCCGGTGGCCGGGCCCACCGGCGACCCTCCGGGCCACCGGCCGGCCGCCCGGCCCGCGGCCCGGCGGGTCGCCCGGCCGCCGTCCACAGGCCCCGTATCGAAGGTGCGTCCCGTAACGTCCGGCGGCCATACTCAGTGCGTAAGGCCGGAAGCGGGAGCACCCGCCCCGGCACCACGGCTACCAGGGGGTGACAGTGGCCACCGGTCTGCGTCTCGGCCCGATGCTGCGGCACGTCACGGACACGACGGCGACCATCTGGGTCGAGACCGATGCGCCCTGCCGCGTCACGGTCGCGGCCGGAGAGCACACCGCCCACGCCCGCACGTTCACCGTGCACGGCCACCACTACGCGCTGTGCGACCTGCGCGGCCTGCCGCGCGGCGCCGCGCTGCCCTACACCGTGCGGCTCGACGGCGAGGTGGTGTGGCCCCTGGCGCGGACCGACCGCGCCACCGCACCCGGGGCCGCCCATCCGCCGAGTCTGGTCACCACCCTGGACCCCGGGTCGCCCACCCGCATGCTGTTCGGCTCCTGCCACACCCCCACCGACCACTCCAAGCGGGCGGTGCTGCGCTACGGGGTCGACATGCTGCGCGCCTACGCGCTGCGGCTGGCCGCCGCCCGGCGGGCCGCGGCCGGCCCCTCGGCGGCCGCCGATTCCCCGGGCACCGCCAGGGGCCGGGCCGCGCAGAGCATGGAGCGGACCGTGCGGGGCGCCATGACCGCCCAGGCACCCGGCGACGAGGAGGCCGAGCCCTCGCTGCTGCTGCTCATCGGCGACCAGGTCTACGCCGACGAACTCCAGCCCGAGATGAAGGACTACCTGCGCCGCCGCCGCGCCGACGCGCGCGTGCGCGACACCGGCCCCACCCCGCCCGACGGCGAGGTCGTGTCGTTCGAGGAGTACGCCGAGCTGTACCGCCAGGCGTGGTCGGACCCCGACATCCGGTGGCTGCTGTCGACCGTGCCCACCCTGATGCTGTTCGACGACCACGACATCCGCGACGACTGGAACACCTCGGGCGCGTGGCGCCGCAAGATGGCCGGCAACCCCTGGTGGCAGCGCCGCATCACCGCCGGGCTGGGCGCCTACTGGATCTACCAGCATCTGGGCAACCTCTCGCCGGAGCTGCGCGCGGCCGATCCCGTCCTGCGCCAGGTCCTTCAGTCGGGCGGCGCGGCGGCGGTGGAGTCGGCGCCGGGAGCGGCGGCGGTCGCCGGCGCACCGGTGGACGGCCGGCCGTCCGGAGCCGAGGGCACGGCCGCTGCCGCGGCCCCCGTGTCGTCGGAAGTCCCGGGAACGCGGGTGGACGACGCAAGCGGTGCCGGCGGTGCCCGTGGTGAGGGCGGCGGCAGTGAGAGCCGTACCGGCGGAACCGACGACGCGGACGCCGCCCGCAGGGCCGCGGCCGACGCCGCCGGCCCCGACTCCGACTCCGACGACCAGCCCACCGCGCTCATCCCCCACCTGGCGGACGAACCGGACAGCCCTCCCGCCGACAGCGGGGGCGGCGCCGAGTCCGCCGACGACGAACCGACCGCCCTCGTCCCGCCGCTCCCCCACGAACGCGACACCGGCGACACCGGCGAACGCGTCGAGACCGCGCCCGGGAGCCCCGACGAGCAGGCCGCCCCCTCGGCCGCACCCGGCCCCGACACCGCTTCCCCTGACGCCCCTGACACCCCTGACGTTCCCGCCGCTGACGACGGCGCCGCCGGCGCCGTTCCGCCGACCGCGGCGCTCCCCCGGCTTCCCGAGGGTGAGGACGGCGCGGAGATCGTAGAGCCCCAGGAGGCCCCGGAGGAACCGGCCGCCGGTGCCCCGGCCGCCGACGGCGCCGCCGAACCCGGTCCGGGCGGTCCCGTCCCGCCGGCCGCTCCTCTCCCGCAGGTCCCCGGAGGCGTGGGCGCGCCGCCCGCCGCCGAGGGCGGCGACGACGCGCCCACGGCCCTCCTCCCCCACCTGCCCGAGGCCCCGGGCGCCGGGGACGCTGAGGAGCCGCTTGGTGGCGTTCCCGCCGGCGCCGTGGCCGCGCCCGACGACCCCACCGCGCCCGTCCCCCAGGTGGCGCCGGCACCGGGCGCGCCGACCTCCGGCGGGGACGCGCGCGCCGAGGAGCGCGTCGCCGACGACGGCGGCGCGGGCGTCCAGGAGGCCGTGCCCGCCGACCGCCCCGCCTCTGCCGCCCCCGCGCCGGCGCCGGAGGGAGCGCGGGCGGCCCAAAGCCCCGCCGCCGCGCCCGCCGGCGGGGACGCCGCCCCGGTCGTGGACGACTTCGCCTGGCGCGCCCACCGCGAACCCGACAGCTACCGCTGGAGCTTCCGCTTCGACATCGGCCGCAACCGCCTGCTGATGGTCGACACCCGCTGCGGCCGCGTCGTCGAGGACGACACCGACCGCAGCATGCTCGACCCCCGCAGCGCCGCCTGGCTCGACGACCAGCTCACCGGCGACGTCGACCACCTGGTCATCGCCAGCACCCTGCCGTTCCTGCTGCCCAAGGGCGTGCACCACCTCGAAGCCTGGAACGAGGCCGTGTGCGCGGGCGCGTGGGGCTCGGCCCTGCGCGGCCCCGGCGAGACCCTCCGCCAGGGCGTCGACCTGGAGCACTGGGCCGCCTTCCAGAACTCCTTCCGCTCCATCACCGACTCCGTGCTGCGCGTGGCCGCCGGTGAGCGCGGCGCGCCGCCCGCCAGCGTGCTGTTCCTCGGCGGCGACGTCCACTTCTCCTACCTGGCGCGCGCCCGCACGCCCGACGGCGACCGGCCCGGGGGCACCCGCATCGCGCAACTGGTGTGCTCGCCCACGTGCAACTGGATGCCGCCGATGCTGCGCCGCATGACCTGGTTGAGCGTGCGCGGCATCACCGGGGTGATCGGCGGGTGGATGGCGCGGGCGGCCGGGGTGCGCCCGCCCGCGGTCGACTGGCGCCTCGACGGCGGCCCCTGGTACGACAACTCCCTGGCCACCCTGTCGCTCGACGGCCGCCGGGCCGAGGTCGTGTGGTCGCACTCCCCCATCGTCAAGGCCACGGTGAAGCGGCTGACGCCCAACGAGTCGCCGCGCCCCAAGGTGCGCGAACTGGCGCGCCACCGGCTCACCGACTGATCGTGTGGGGGCGGCGCCGGTCCGGCCGCGCGCCCCCACGCCGCGCGGCCGGACCGGCGCCGCCCCTCCTCCGGCCGTGCGGCCGGGGTCCGTGTCGGCCGCGCGGGCGGCCCGGTGCCGGTCTAGGGCACCTGGTAGTCGCTGTCGCGTGCGTCGGTGATCGCCATGTGGCCGGGGGCGTGCCCGATCGCGAACTCCGGCTTGGAGGCCATCACCGCCGCCTGCGGGGTCACCCCGCAGGCCCAGAACACCGGCACCTCGCCCGGCAGCACCTCGACCGGGTCGCCGAAGTCGGGCCGGTCCAGGTCGGCGATCCCCAGGGTGGCGGGGTCGCCCACGTGCACGGGCGCGCCGTGCACCGAGGGGTAGCGCGAGGTGATCCGCACCGCGTCGGCCACCTGGTCGGCCGGGATGGGCCGCATCGACACCACCATGGGCCCCGCCAGCCGCCCCGCCGGGCGGCAGGGCCGGTTGGTGCGGAACATCGCGACGTTGGTGCCGGCCTCGATGTGGCGCACCGGGATGTCCGCCTGGAGCATCGGCGCCTCGAACGTGAAGCTGCACCCGATGAGGAACGCCACCAGGTCCGGCCGCCACAGCTCCCGCACGTCGGTGTACTCCCCCTCCAGTTCCCCGTGGCGGTAGACCCGGTAGGCGGGCAGGTCGGTGCGCAGGTCGCCGGCGAAGACGGACGCCGCGGCCTCGCCGGGCTCGGTGACGTCCAGGACCGGGCACGCCTTGGGGTTGCGCTGGGCGAACAGCAGGAAGTCGAACGCCAGGTCGCGCGGCAGCGCGATGAGGTTGGCCTGGGCGTACCCGGCCGCGTAGCCCGCCGTGGGGACCCGCAGTCCGGCGCGGAACAGCGCCCGCGCCTCCTGGGGGCTCAGTGCGGCGGGGTCGGCCGGAGCGGTCGGGGCGGGTACGTGGACGGTGTCGGTGTCTGCCATGGCGGTCGGTCCTTTCGTGCGCGGCCGGTGGCCGGAACGGGTGCCGAGCGCGGTGCGGGCCGGTCGGTCCGCGGCGCTCACAGGTGGAAGCGCAGCCGCGTGCCGGGGCGCGCCTGCGCCGCCCGCGCCACGTCGGCGGCCACCACCACGGCGATGACCGGGTAGCCGCCGGTCACCGGATGGTCGGTGAGGAACAGCACCGGGTCGCCGTCCGGCGGGATCTGCAGCGACCCCGGCACCATCCCCTCGCTGGGCAGTTCGCCGTGCTCGCGGCGCTCCAGGGCGGGCCCGGCCAGCCGCGCGCCGACCCGGTCGCTGCGCGCGGTGACCTCGTACTCGGCGTGCAGCAGCACCTCCACGGCCGCGTCGGTGAACCAGTCGGCGCGCGGCCCCAGCACCACCCGCAGGTCCATCCGGGCGGCCCCCACCGGCGGGTGCGCCACCCAGTCGGCCGCGGGCAGGGCGCGGGGCGGCGGCCCCACGGGCAGCACCGCCCCCGGGCGCGGCACGGGCGGCCCCAGCCCGGCCAGGGTGTCGGTGCTGCGCGAGCCCAGCACGGGTGCGACGTCGATGCCGCCGCGCACCGCCACGTAGCTGCGCAGCCCGGTGGCGGGTATCCCCAACTCCAGTTCGGCGCCGTCGGGCAGGTGCAGCACGGTGTCGACGGCCGCGCCCCGGCCGTCGACCGTGACCGGGCAGGGCGCGCCGGTCACCGCGACGGTGACCGCGCCCCGCGCGCGCAGCCGCAGCCCGCCGAGGACGACCTCCAGGGCGGCGGCGCCGTCGGGGTTGGCCACCAGCCGGTTGGCCAGCGCGTAGGAGGCGGCGTCGGCCGCCCCCGAGCGGCCGATGCCCAGGTGGGCGTGGCCGTGGCGGCCCGCGTCCTGCACGGTGGTGCCCATTCCGGTGCGCAGCACCTCGACCGCCGCCATCGGGGCGCTCGCCTCCTCGGGTGTCGTCGGTTCGGCCGGCGCGGCCAGCGTGCTCACGGCGCCTCCCGGAACCGCACCCGCACGCCCGGCCGCAGCAGCGCGGGCGGGTCGCGGTCGGTGTCCCACACCACCAGCTCGGTGCGGCCCAGGAGCTGCCAGCCGCCCGGCGAGCTGCGCGGGTAGACCCCGGTGAACTCGCCCGCCAGCGCCACCGCACCCGCGGGGACGCGGGTGCGGGCCTCCGAACGGCGCGGCAGGCGGAACCGGGGGTCGTCGCTGACCATGTAGCCGAACCCGGGGGCGAAGCCGCAGAAGGCGACGGTCCAGGTGGCGGCGGTGTGGGCGGCGACGACCTCGCGCTCGGACATGCCCAGGTGGGCGGCGATGTCGGCGAGGTCGGCGCCGTCGTAGTGCACGGGCACCTCCAGCTCGCCGGCGTCGGCGCGGCGGCCGGGCCGGGGCCGCAGGCGGCGCACCGCCTCGGCCACGGCGGCCGGGTCGGTGCGCCCGGGCTCGACCCGCAGCAGCACGGTGCGGGCGGCCGGGACGACGTCGGTGACGCCGTCCGGCCGCCGCTCCTCCAGCGCCGCCTGGAGGGCCAGCGCCTCGTCGAGGCCCCCGACCTCGACGAGCACCCCCCAGTCGGCGCAGTTCAGCACGCGCAACGCCCCGTCCCCCTTCGCATCGGCCCCGCCCCCGGTCTGCTTCGCCGCCGCTAGGCGGCCGTGAACGGCGTGATCTGCACCCCCGCGCCGCGCAGCCGGTCGGCGACAGCCTGGGCGATGCGGACCGCGCCGGGGCTGTCGCCGTGCACGCACAGCGAGTCGGCCTCGATGCGGATCGGGGTGCCGTCGACCGCCTCCACCGGCTCGCCGCGCACCATGCGCAGGCACCGCTCGGCGATCTCGTCGGGGTCGTGCAGCACCGCGCCGCGCTCGCGGCGCGACACCAGGGTCCCCTCGGGGGTGTAGGCGCGGTCGGCGAACGCCTCGCGCACGGTGCGCAGCCCCGCCTGCTCGGCGCGGTGCAGCCACACCGAGCCGGGCAGGCCCAGCACCGGCAGCGCGGCGTCGTAGCGCGCCACGGCCTCGGCCACGGCCGCCGCCTGGTCCTCGTGGTGGACGATGGCGTTGTACAGCGCGCCGTGCGGCTTGACGTAGCGCACGCGCTCCCCGGCCACGCGCGCCATGGCCTCCAGCGCGCCCAGCTGGTAGAGGACGTCGTTGGTCAGCTCGCGCGGCGGGACGTCGATGAAGCGCCGCCCGAACCCGGCGAGGTCGCGGTAGCCCACCTGGGCGCCGATGGCCACGCCGCGCTCGGCGGCGCGCTCGCACGTCTCGCGCAGCACGGTGGGGTCGCCGGCGTGGAACCCGCAGGCGACGTTGGCGCTGGTGACGATTCCCAGCAGGGCGGTGTCGTCGCCCAGCTCCCAGCGGCCGAAGCTCTCGCCGAGGTCGGAGTTGAGGTCGATGCGCACCTGGCGGTCTCTCCTCTCAGTTGCCCCATACAGGCTCATACCAGGCGGACGGCGCGGGGTAACCGCACCGTCCGCCGCCTATCGCGCCGTCGGCGCGCCGGTCACTGCCACAGGGCGGCGATGCCGCTCAGCGAGTTGACCGCGATGTAGACGGTCAGCAGCCAGGCCAGCACGCCGATCACCAGCAGCCACTTCGGGTAGCGGTAGCCGTTCAGCAGGTCGCGACGGCGCGCCGCGATCCAGAGCATGATCCCCATGCCTACCGGCAGGATCAGGCCGTTGAGCGCCCCGGCCATGATGAGCAGGGTCTGCGGCGCCTGGCCCAGGGTCAAAAACAGCACCAGGCAGACGGCGATGAACCCGGCGACCAGCCAGTTGCGGTTGCGGCTCGTCCACGGGGTGAAGGTGGCCACGAACGACACCGAGGTGTAGGAGGCGCCGATGACCGAGCTGATGGCCGCCGCCCACATGATCACGCCGAACAGCCGCCGCCCCAGGTCGCCCGCCGCGTGCGCGAACGCCTCGGCGGGTGCGTTGGGCGAGTCGAGGATGGCCGCGCCGCCGGTCACCACGCCCAGCACCGCCAGGAACAGCAGCACCCGCATCAGGCCGGTGACCAGCACGCCGATGACCGAGGACCGGCTGACCGCCTCGACGTTGTCGACTCCGGTCTGGCCGCTGTCGATGAGGCGGTGCGCCCCGGCGTAGGTGATGTAGCCGCCGACCGTGCCGCCGATGATGGTGACCGTGGCCAGGAACAGGTCGCCGTCGAGCCGGTCGGGCATCACCGACTGGCGCAGCGCCTCGCCCACGGGCGGGTCGGAGACCAGGGCGACGTAGAGGGTCAGCCCGATCATCACCACGCCCAGCACCACGAGGATGCGGTCCAGGGCCGCACCGGCGCCGCGCATGACGAACACGGCGATGGCGATGAGGGCCGACACCGTGGCGCCCACCCGCAGGTCGACGCCGGCCAGCGCGTCCAGGCCCAGCGCGGTGCCGGCGATGTTGCCGACGTTGAACACCGCGCCGCCGAACACCACCAGCGCGGCCAGGACGAAGCCGACGCCCGGCAGGACCTTGTTGGCGAGGTCCTGGGCGCGCATCCCGGCCACGCCGATGACCCGCCAGATGTTCAACTGGACCGCGATGTCCACGAAGATCGACACGAGGATGGCGAAGGCGAAGGTGGCGCCCAGCCGCGCGGTGAAGTCGGTGGTCTGGGTGATGAAGCCGGGCCCGATGGCGCTGGTGGCCATCAGGAACATGGCACCGAGCAGGCCGCTGCTGATGACGACACGGCGCGCCCGGGGCGGCCGCCGCGTGGCCTCGGGGGTTTCGCTCATGCAAAGCCTCCAGGGGATGGATGTGCCGAAGCGGTGAGACGGCCACGGCGACGTGAGACGGCCACCACTTTGATTGTTGAACAATACTCCAATACTTCAATGTTGGCCATGGGCGCGCCGGTAAACTCCCTGTTACCGCGCTTGGGCCGATCCCCGTGCGCCGCTCCACCGCCATCCGCGACAATGAAGGCGTACGTCCCCCCGCAGATGAGGAGCGCGCGTGACCGCCACCGGCGACTGGATCGACAACCTCCCCGACGTCGGAGGGGAGCTGGAACGGTCCAGTACCGCCGAACGGGTGGCCGACCTCCTGCGCGGCCACATCATCGACGGCGTCCTCGCGCCGGGCGCGCGCCTGTCCGAGGAGCGCATCGGCAAGAAGTTCCGGGTCTCCCGCAACACCCTGCGCGAGGCGTTCCGGCTGCTGGGCCACGAGCGCCTCCTGGTCCACGAGTTCAACCGCGGCGTGTTCGTCGCCAAGCCCGACGCCGCCGACGTCGTCGACCTCTTCCGGGTGCGCCGCACCGTGGAGCTGGGCGCGGTGCGCGCCGGCGCCGACGCCCCGCCCGAGGCCGTCGCGGCCATCGGCGCGGCCGTGGAGCAGGGCGAGCGCGCCCGCGAGCGCGGCGACTGGGAGGGCATCGGCACCGCCAACATGGCCTTCCACCGCGCCGTCAGCGGCCTGGTGGGCAGCCCGCGCATCGACGAGATGATGCGCCAGATCCTGGCCGAGCTGCGGCTGGTCTTCCACGTCATGGCGGCGCCGCGCGACTTCTACGAGCCCTACCTCGACCGCAACCGCGCCATCTACGAACTGATGGCCGCGGGCGCCTTCGACACCGCCGCCGCCGAGCTGTCCGGCTACTTCGACATCGCCGAGCGCCAGCTCCTCGACGCGTTCACCGCTCCGGCCAAACGCGGCTGACCCGCACCCCCGGCGCCCGCGGCCGCCGCCCGCCCACGGCGCGGGCGCCTGGATACGATGACCGGCAGAGAGGGGTGGTGCCCGTGTCCGCGCACGCCGAGCCCGAAGCCCGGTACCGGATCCCGCTGAGCCGCGACCGGGTCCTGCGGGCGGCGGTCCGGCTCGCCGACGAGCACGGCGTCGAGGCGCTGACCATGCGCCGCCTGGCCGAGGACCTCGGCGCCGAGGCCATGTCGCTCTACCACCACGTCGCCAACAAGGGCGACGTCCTCGACGGCATCCTGGACCTGGTGGCCACCGAGATCCACGAGACCGTCGAGGCGCTGGACACCCCCGCCGCCGGGGCCGCCTGGAAGCAGGCCGTGCGGCGGCGCATCCTGACCGCCCGCGAGGTGCTGCTGCGCCACCCCTGGGCGCCCGCCCTGTTCCAGACGCGCTCGGCCGCAGGCCCCGCGGTCATCCGCTACTACGACGGCCTGCTGGGGCTCATGCGCCAGGGCGGGTTCTCCTACGACCTCGGCCACCACGCGCTGCACGCCCTGGGCAGCCGGGCACTGGGGTTCGCCCAGGAGCTGTTCGACCCCGCCGCCGGCGGCGGCTCCGGCGCCGAGGTCCCGCCCGAGATGGCCGAGCAGCTGCCGCACCTCACCGGGATGATCGCCGAGATCGCCCACGACGACCCCGACTCCACCCTGGGCTGGTGCGACGACCAGGCGGAGTTCGAGTTCGGGCTCGACCTCATCCTCGACGGCCTGGACCGGCTGCGCGGCTCGCGGTAGCGGCCGACCGCGCCGCCGCCGTGCGGCGGCCATCCCTTCCCTTACCTCCCGGAGGCGTGCGCACCGCACCCCTTGACAGCCTTACGGCGTACGACTAACTTACGCCGTAAGACACCCTTACGCGGTAAGATCCTCTTGCGGCGTACGAACCAGTCGCGCCCCGCGCGGCGGACAGGGGACACCATGAAGGCGTTCGTCCTTCACTCGTTCGGCCCGCCCCGATCCCTCGACCTCACCGACCTCGACACCCCGGTCCCCGGGGAGGGCGAGGTCCTCGTCCGCGTCCACGCGACCTCCGTCAACCCCTACGACTGGCACCTCATGCGCGGCGAGCCCCGCGTGGCGCGCCTGATGGGCACCGTCGGACTGCGCCGCCCCGCCGTGCGCGTGCTCGGCGCCGACATCGCCGGCCGCGTCGAGGCGCTCGGTCCCGGCGCCACCGGCGTGGCCGTGGGCGACGAGGTCTACGCGCTCACGCGGGGCGGCGGGTTCGCCGAGTACGCCCGTGTCCGCGTCGACGAACTCGCACCCAAGCCGGCCGGCCTCACCTTCGAGCAGGCCGCCGCGGTGCCCCTGGCCGCCTGCACCGCCCTGGCCGCCCTGGACGACGGCGCGGCCGTGGGTCCCGGCCGGCGGGTCTGCGTCAACGGCGCCACCGGCGGAGTGGGCACGTTCGCCGTCCAACTCGCCGCCGTCTACGGCGGCCGGGTCACCGGCGTCTGCGGCCCGCACAACGCCGGCCTGGTCCGCTCCCTGGGCGCCGCGGAGGTCATCGACTACACCCGCTCCGACTTCACCCGCGGCGGCGCCCGATTCGACCTGCTGGTGGACATCGCCGGCAGCCGCTCGGCGTGGGCCTGCCGCCGGGCGCTGAGCCCCGGGGGCACCCTGGCGGCCGTGGGCGGCCCGGCCGGCCGGTGGGTGCAGCCCGCCGGGCACGTGCTCGGCGCGGCCGCGCTCAACGCGTTCGTGCCGCAGCGCATGGTGGCCGCCGACGTGTTCACACCGCCGCGCACGGCCCGGCGGCTGCGCGAACTGGCCGGGCTGCTGGCCGAGGGCCGGATCGCCCCGGTGATCGACCGCACCTACCCGTTCTCCGAGATACCGGCCGCCGTGGCCTACCAGGAGGCGGGCCACGCACCGGGCAAGGTGGTCGTCACCGTCTGACGGCGCGGCCCGGCCCCGCGTGCCGGGGCCGGGCCGCGCCCGGTGGTCAGTTCTTGGTCTGGGGCGCCTTGGGCCGAGGGCTGCCGCGGCCGGGGCCGTTCTTGCGCCGCTGGGGCCGCGTGGAGCGCAGGATGCGCCGCGCCTGGGCCGGCATCGACGACACCGCGAACCCGGGGATCACGTGGCTGGGCTCGGCCTTGGGGTAGGCGCTGGTGACCGCGAGGCGCTCGGGCAGGCCGGAGTCGCTGAGCAGGCGGGAGTCGTCGTCATCGGTGCCGTGGTCGGAGTCGGCGGACTCCGCCGCGCTGCCGGAGTCGGCGGAGCCGGCGCCCCGCACCGGGCCGCGCCCCGCCCGCCAGGCGCGGTAGCGCGCGGCCAGCGGCGTGACGATCGGCCACTCCACGGGCGCGGGCTGGGCCAGCGCCGCCCACAGGTAGGCCTTGGTGCCCCAGCCCTCCATGGCGCGGCGGGCGCGGGTGATGGTGAAGAAGGTCGGGGAGGCCAGCACCAACTGCGGCCAGGCCAGCACCAGCGCGGCGAGCAGGGGGAACATGCCGCCGCCGGCGATGGAGGAGCCCGCGCCCACGACGACGGGGGTCAGCGCCAGGGCGATGCGCAGTGCGGTGATCTGGCGGAAGCGGTGCAGCGAGCGCCGCACCGACGCCTCGGCCGACAGCCCCTCGGGCAGGGGGGTGGGCTGCACCATGACGGCCAGCAGCAGCGAGGCCACGGCCACCGAGCCGGAGAGGAGGATGGTCACGCCCGGCGCCGAGAACCGCCCGCCCACCATGAGCGCGACCACGGCGAGGATCGGGATGGGCGCCGGAAGGAAGAAGAGGACCTGGCGCCACAGCTGCCCGGATTCCGTCGGCCGTCTCACAGCCGCCGACAACCTGGAGTACAGCGTTCTGACCCGACCGATGACCACTGCCCAACACCCCCCAATACTCGTGCTCCACCATGCGTGCGAGTGGGAGTCCCCTCGGCGCCTCACGGGGGTGCGCGCCCCCGGCGCGCACGGCCCACGGGCCGTGCCGCGCGGGCCCGGAAATCGTGACCTACCACCCGCCGAATAAGGTATCCGCTTTTCGGTGGCCCCGTGCCCGCTTGTCGCGGACTTCCCGCAGGTGTGGACGCGGGAGGGGGTCCACCGGTTCACACTGTTGGGCCGACTTTGGCCGGCGGTTCGGTCACTGTCGCACCGGCGGCCACCGGGCGGCGGCCGCGGCCGGAGGGGAAGGTCCCGCCGCATGGACGATCGTCCCCCTTCCTCCCCCCTGCCGCGGGCCTCAATCCCCGCCGCGCCCACCGATCGTGACGGGCGGCCCACCGCGCCGCCGCGCATCCGCCGGCCCCGGGGCGCGGGGCCTTGCTCAGGTGCCGCGCTCCGACAGCCGCCCCAGGGTCACCGCGATCCGCAGCACGAAGGAGCCCCGGCCGTCGGCGGGGGCGTGGCCGGTCAGCTCGGTGATCCGGTTGAGGCGGTAGCGCACCGTGTTGGGGTGCACGAAGAGCATCCGCGCGGTGGCCTCCAGCGACGAGGCGTGCTCGAGGTAGACCGACAGGGTGTCCAGCAGCGGCGAGCCCGCCTTGCGCAGCGGCAGGTAGACCTCCTCGACCAGCTGGCGGCGCGCCGCGGTGTCGCCCTCCAGGGCCCGCTCGGGCAGCAGGTCCTCGGCGCGCACCGGCCGGGGCGCGTCGGGCCAGGCGATGGCCGCGCGCAGGCCGTTGACCGCCGCGCGCACCGAGTGCCCGGCCACCCGCAGGTCGCCCACGGCCGGCCCGAGCACGATCGGGCCCGGCCCGAACAGCCCGGCCAGCGGCTCGGCGGCCTGCAGCGGAGCGGAGTCGCCGGTCAGCTTCTCGCTGATGCCGATCACCGCGATCACCCGCTCGCCCTGCACGCCGGCCAGCACGTCGTGCCCGGCCCGCCGCGCCGCCGCGCGCAGGTCCTCCAGCGTGCTGTCGGAGTCCTCCCCCAGGCCGCCCGCCATCGCGAGCACCGGTGTGCGCGACCACCCCAGCGCCGAGCCCCAGGTCTCCAGCCCCTCCTCGCGGTCGCCGTGCAGCAGCGCGTCGACCACCAGGGCCTCCAGCCGCTCGTCCCAGGCGCCGCGCGCCTCGGCGGCCCGCGCGTAGATCTTGGCCGAGCTGAAGGCGACCTCGCGGGTGTAGCGCAGCACCGCCTCGCGCAGCTGCTGCTCGCCGCCCGGCGCGGCCAGGTCCTCGACCTGGTTCTCCACGACGTCGATGACCACGCGGATCATGTCGACGGTCTGCTGGAGGGTGACCGAGCGGGTCAGCTCGCGCGGGGCGGTGCCGAACACCTCGACGGTGATGGCGGGCCGGCCCCGCGCGGGGTTCTTGAACCAGTCGACGAACGCCGCCACGCCCGACTGGGCCACCAGGCCCACCCAGGAGCGGTCCTCGGCCGACATCCGGCGGAACCACGACAGCCGCTGCTCCATCCGCGCCACCGCGGCGGTGCCCAGGGTGCCCATGGCGCGCTCCAGGCGGCGCACGGTCGCGGCGCGTACGGCGTCGTCGCCGCCGTGCGGCTCGGGCGGGGTCTGCTCAGCGGATTCCGTGGTCACGCTCCCTAGGGTGGCACCACTCGGCGCGCGCGGGCGCCGCCGGGGCGGCCCGGAGCTCCGCCCGGCCGCACCGGCCCCGGCGCCGGGGGCGCGGCCCCGCGGGGCCGCGCGCGGCCGCCGGGCGCCCCGGATGTGACGTGTATCGCGCTTTTCACCGCTCGTTTGCCCAAAATTGTAGGACGGCAACAAACCGAGGCCCTGTTTTTTCGTCCGGGTCCTCATCCGGCTGGTGGGGATCTACAGGGCAAGGTGGATGACGTGC
Source organism: Streptomonospora nanhaiensis (assembly GCF_013410565.1). Lineage (NCBI taxonomy): Bacteria > Bacillati > Actinomycetota > Actinomycetes > Streptosporangiales > Nocardiopsidaceae > Streptomonospora > Streptomonospora nanhaiensis. Next base: position 37,170 of record NZ_JACCFO010000001.1, on the reverse strand, counting down.
TTGTCATCGTTGCTCCCGGCCAGGGCGCGCAGGTCCCCGGATTCCTCGCCCCGTGGCTCGAACTCCCCGGCATGTCCGAGCGCTTCGAGAGCTGGTCCGACGTCGTCGGACTGGACCTGAAGCGCTACGGCACCACGGCCGACGCCGACGAGATCCGCGACACCGCCGTCGCCCAGCCGCTGCTGGTCGGCGCGGGCCTGGCGGCGACCGTCGCGCTCTTCGGCGACCTCGCGGCCGCCCCCGAGTCCATCGACGCCGTGGCCGGCCACAGCGTCGGCGAACTGGTCGCGGCCGGCGTCGCCGGCGTGTTGCGCCCCGAGGACGCGCTGGCGCTGGTCGCCGAGCGCGGCCGGGCCATGGCCGACGCGGCGGCCCAGACCGCCACCGGCATGACCGCGGTGCTGGGCGGCGACCGCGCCGAGGTGCTGGCCGCCATCGAGTCCCACGGGCTGACCCCCGCCAACGACAACGGCTCCGGGCAGATCGTGGCCGCGGGCACGCTGGAGCAGCTGGCCGCGCTGGCGGCCGACCCGCCCGCGCGCACCCGGCTGCGCCCGCTGTCGGTGGCCGGCGCCTTCCACACCCACCACATGGCCCCGGCCGTGGAGCGGGTGGCGCGCCTGGCCAAGACCATCACCCCCGCCGACCCCCGCACCCGGCTGCTGTCGGTGCGCGACGGCGCGGTGGTCTCCGGCGGCGCCGAGTACCTGGACCGCCTGGTGGCCCAGATCAGCGCCCCCGTGCGCTGGGACTCCGTCACCGAGACCCTCGCCGGCCTGGGCGTGACCGCACTGATCGAACTGCCCCCCGCCGGCACGCTGACCGGCCTGGCCAAGCGGGCCCTGCCCGGCGTGGAGCGCCTGGCGGTCAAGACCCCCGAGGACCTCGACCGCGCCCGCGAACTCGTCGCCGAGCACGCCGGGACCCCCGCACCCGAACCGGAAGGCCGCTCCTGATGAACATCGCCCCCTCGGCCGCCGGCGCGCGCATCGTCGGCCTCGGCGAGTACCAGCCCAGCAACGTGGTCACCAACGACGACCTCGCCAAGCGGGTGGACACCTCCGACGAGTGGATCCAGACCCGCGTCGGCATCAAGGAGCGCCGCATCGCGGGCCCCGAGGACACCGTGGTGAGCATGGCGGTCGCGGCGGGCGGCAAGGCGCTGGCCGACGCCGGCCTCTCCCCCGACGACATCGACCTGGTGATCGTCGCCACGTGCACGCTGACCGAGCAGATCCCCAACGCGGCGGCGCGGGTGGCCGCGCGCCTGGGGGTCACCGCGCCCGGCGCCTTCGACGTCAACGCCGCCTGCGCGGGGTTCAGCTACGCCCTGGGCCTGGCCAACGACGCCATCCGCAGCGGGTCCTCGCGCAACGCCCTGGTCATCGGCTCGGAGAAGCTCTCGGAGTGGATCGACTGGGACGACCGCTCCACCTGCGTGATCTTCGCCGACGGCGCGGGCGCGGCGGTGGTGTCGGCGGCCGAGACCCCCGGCATCGGCCCGGTGGTGTGGGGCAGCTCCGGCGAGCGCGCCGAGAACATCCACCTGCGCGAGGGCAAGTACCTCTACCAGGAGGGCCAGGCGGTCTTCCGGTGGGCCACCACCGAGCTGAACAAGGTGGCCGAGGAGGCCCTGCGCCGCGCGGGCGTGGCGCCCACCGACCTCCACGCGTTCGTCCCGCACCAGGCCAACCTGCGCATCATCGAGTCCATCGCGCGCAAGCTGGGCGCGCCGCAGGCGATCATCGCCCGCGATATTGTCACCGCGGGCAACACCTCGTCCGCGTCGATCCCCCTCGCCCTTGCGCGCATGGCCGGGCGCGGCGAGCTGCCCTCGGGGAGCCTCGTGCTCGTTATGGGCTTCGGCGCCGGCCTGAGCTACTCGGCCCAGGTGCTGGAGATCCCCTAGACACCCGCGGTGCGCCGGCGCCACCGGCGTGCCCGCGGCCCCTGACCGACAACGTTCCACCTCAAAGGAGAAAGCCCGACATGGCGCAGCACACCGAGCAGGAGATCCTCGACGGCCTCGGCGAGATCATCGACGAGATCGCCGGTGTCCCGGCCGCCGAGGTCACCCCGGAGAAGAGCTTCGTGGACGACCTCGACATCGACTCCCTGTCCATGGTCGAGATCGCGGTCGCCGCCCAGGACAAGTTCGGGGTCGAGATCCCCGACGACCAGCTCAAAGACCTCAAGACGGTCCAGGACGTCGTCAACTTCATCCAGAAGTAGGCCGGGCGCCCGCCGGCCGGGCGCCGGCGGGCCTCCCCAGCGCGAACCGCGCGTCCACCCGACCTTCCCCGTCCGCGATCCGGACGGGGGTTCGACTCATCCGAGAGAAGGGCGATCAGGCCGATGAGTACCACCGAAGTCGTCGTCACGGGACTCGGCGCCACCACCCCCCTGGGAGGTGACGTCGCCACGACCTGGTCCGCACTCCTCGAAGGCCGGTCCGGTATCGACACGCTGCAGGAGGACTGGGTCGCCGACCTGCCGGTCCACTTCGCCGGCCGCATCGCGGTGGAGCCCAGCGAGCTGCTGCCGCGCCAGCGGCTGCGCCGCCTGGACCGCACCCAGCAGTTCGCGCTGATCGCCGCCCAGGAGGCTTGGCAGGACGCCGGCGCCCCCGAGGTCGACCCCGTCCGCCTGGGCGCGGTCGTCTCCAGCGGCATCGGCGGCATCCTGACCGTGCTGGAGCAGTACGACACCTTCCGCGAACGCGGCTGGAAGCGGGTGTCGCCGTTCACCGTGCCGATGCTGATGCCCAACGGCCCGGCCGCCGCCGTCGCGCTGGAGTTCACCGCCCGCGCCGGCGCGCACGCGCCGGTGAGCGCCTGCGCCTCCAGCGCCGAGGCGATCGCCGACGCCATCGACATGATCCGCAGCGGCCGCGCCGACATGGTGATCGCCGGCGGCGTCGAGGCCGCCATCCACCCGCTCAACATCGCCGCGTTCGCCTCGATGCGGGCGCTGTCGACCCGCAACGACGACCCCAAGACCGCCTCGCGGCCCTGGGACGCCAACCGCGACGGCTTCGTCATGAGCGAGGGCGCCGGCATGGTCGTGCTGGAGTCCGCCGAGCACGCGGCCGCCCGCGGCGCCCGGGTCTACGCCGTTGCCGCCGGGGCGGGCTACTCCGACGACGCCCACGACATCGTGCTGCCCGACCCCGAGGGCACCGGGCAGGCCCGCGCCATCACCTCGGTGCTGGCCGACGCGGGGCTGCGCCCCTCCGACATCGCCCACGTCAACGCGCACGCCACCTCCACCCCGGCCGGCGACGTCGGCGAGACCGTGGCCATCCGGGCGGCGCTGGGCGACTCCGCCGCCGACCGCGTGGCGGTCACCTCGACCAAGTCGATGACCGGCCACCTGCTGGGCGGCGCCGGGGCCGTGGAGTCCATCGCGACCGTGCTCGCCCTGCACGAGGGCCGGATCCCGCCGACCATCAACATCGAGGAGCTGGACCCCGCGGTCCAGGTGGACATCGTGCGCGACAAGCCGCGCGACCTGCCCGCCGACGCGGTGGCGGCCATCAACGAGTCCTTCGGGTTCGGCGGCCACAACATCGCCGTGGCGTTCCGCCGCCCCTAGGGCGTGTTTTGTGGGTCGTGGTTGAGCCAGAGCATCACGCTGACCAGCACGATCCCGGCCCGGTAGTGGGCGGCGAGCTTGTCGAAGCGTGTCGCGATCGCCCGGTAGTGCTTCAACCGGCCGATGCAGCGCTCGACCACGTTGCGCTGCCGGTAGAGCCCCCGGTCAAAGGCCGGCGGCCGCCCGCCCCGACCGCCGCGCGCCGCGCGGTTGGCCTTCTGGTCGGCCCGCTGGGGGATCGTGCACCTGATCCTGCGCCGGCGCAGAAGCCGCCGCAGAGCCCGCAGGGAGTAGGCCTTGTCGGCGATCAGCCCGTCGGGGCGGGTGCGGGGGCGCCCCCGCCCGCTGCGGGGCACCCTGATCGCGGCCAGCAGCAGGGGGGCCATGGTGCAGTCGTTGACGTTGCCCGGGCTGAGCAGGAGGGCCAGGGGCAGGCCCCGCCCGTCGGCGGCCAGGTGGATCTTGGTGGTCAGCCCGCCCCGCGAGCGTCCCAGGGCTTGTGCGGCCTTTGTCTGGGCCGAGGTCCCTTTTTTCGGGCGCCGGCGGCGTGGGCGTGGGCGCGCACGGCGGTGGAGTCGATGCTGACCTGCCAGTGGATGCGGCCCACGGCGTCCTGGCGTGTCTGGACGTGGGACCAGATCGCGTCGAAGGTGCCGTCGGCGGCCCAGCGGCGGTAGCGGCCGTAGACGCTTTGCCAGGGGCCGTAGCGTTGGGGCAGGTCGCGCCAGGGGCATCCGGTGGCGAGTTTGTAGAGCATGCCGTTGAGCATGGTGCGGTGGTCGGCCCAGCGGCCGCCGCGTCCGCGGTTTGCGGGCAGCAGCGGGGCGATCTGCTCCCAGGCGGTGTCGGTGATCTCGTGTCGTCGAACCACGCTATGAGGAGTATCAGTGCCTCGCTGCTGCCCGCAGCCATTCCACAAAACACGCCCTAGATCGTTGATGGGGGTTTTCTGAATCTCCTGCGGACATGGCGAAGGGCGTCGAGGATCGGTGTGTGACGACCAACCTTGACGCCCTTCTGACCGCACTCTACGTCCACCTGGACGACCACGTCCTGCCTTCGCGCGAACAACCCGTCAAACGCGGCCCCAACCGGCTTCTCACCGACGCCGAACTCGTCTGCGTCGCGGTGGCCCAGGTCCTGCTGCGCCATGACTCCGAACGTCACTGGATGCGCGCTGCCCCCGCCCGTATCGGCCACCTCTTCCCCCGCTTGCCCGGCCAGTCCGAGTACAACCGCCACCTGCGCGATCTGGGACCGGCCCTGCTCACAGCAGCGAGGTGGCTGGCCCGGGCCGTGCCCACCTGGTGGGAGCGCCTGCGGCTGATGGACGGCACCCCGGTGCGCTGCGGCGCCTCCCGCGTCACCGTCAACCGCTCCGGCCTGGGTGAGATCGCCGGGTACGGGATGGACAAGTCCCACCACGCCTTCTACTGGGGCGCCAAGCTCATGCTCATCACCACCGCTGAGGGGGCCGTCACCGCCTTCTCCCTGGCCCACCCCAAGGAGCTGGACGAACGCAAGCAGGCCCTGCACCTGCTCCACGTCCACGACTGCGCCCCCGGCCCAGGGCCAGTGCCGATCGTATGTGACAAGGGCTTCGCCGGAGCCGGCATCGAGACCGCCGCGGAGGAGGTGGGCCATCTGCTCATCCGCCCGGTCCGCCAGGACGAGCCCGAACCCGAGGTGAAGGTGTTCCCCTCCCGGCTGCGCCAGCGGATCGAGGCCGTCATCTGGACGCTGAAGAACCAGCTCGGCCTGGAGCGCCACGCCGCCCGCACCACCGAGGGCCTGTGGGCGCGCACCTGCCAGCGGGTGTGCGCGCTCAACGCCGCGATCTGGCACAACTGGCTGATCGGGGCCCCGGTCAAGCGGTCATTGATCGCTTACGACCACTGACCAGGGCACCAATTCCCCATCAACGATCTAGGCGCGAGGGCACGACACAGCTCGACACGGGGGGACACACCGCACACGGCGCGACCGCCGTCGCCGCGCGCGACGGCGGTCGCGCCGTGTGCGCCCCGTGTGCGGCGCCCCAGGCCAGGGGGTGCGCGCCGAGGCGTCTCGGATGTAGGATCGCCCGGCCCCTCCCCCGGCCCGGTCGGGGCCCCGGCTTCTCCGCTGATCAGCGCCGCGCGCTTTGATACGCACCGTGCCGCCGCACCGCCGAAGCGGTCACGAAAAATGAACGCGCTCATTCATGTCAGCGAAAACCCTGTTAATTCCGGGCCTTCGTCACTGACAGCAGCCGCCGCCTCGGTGATGATGGTGCATGTGTCTGTTCCGTCTGTGGCGTCGACCGGAGCACATGTGAGCAGCGGTGGCGGCTGGACCCCCACTCCAGGTGGCGCACCGGACGACGTGCTGATCTTCCGCCCGATTGTCGACCTCGACTCCGGCGCCGTGCTGGCCGTCGACGCCCATGTGCGCTACGGCGACGACCCCGCGGCGCGCGACCCCGCCATTCTGGCGGCCGGCCTGGCGCGGCTCGTGCGCCGCGCCACCGCGCACGAGACCCTGCTTCCGCTGGTGCTGCCGCTCCCGGCGTGGGCGGTGGCCTCCTCCCCCGAGACCTTCCAGCTGTTCGAGGAGACGCTGCGCCGCTGCGGCCGCCGCCCGCGCGACGTCACCCTGATGCTGGGCGCCGACCTGCCCCGGGCGCACCGCGGCGACCTGGTGCGCGGGGTGGCCCGGCTGCGCGAGCAGGGGTTCCGCTGCGCGTTCGGCACCGCATCGGTGGCGCCCGACCTGCTGCTTGAGGCGCGCCCGTTCCTGGTGCGCATCGATCCCGAGATCGTCGACGGGCTGCCCTCCGACCAGCGCCGCGCCGCGCTGATCGACGGCCTGGCGCGCATCGGCCACGGCAGCGGGGTGTTCCCGATGGCCGCCGGGGTGCGCTCGCCCGGCCAGGTGCACCGGCTGCGGGAGTCGGGGGTGCGGCTGGCGCAGGGGCCGCTGTTCGCCGACGACGGCTGGGCGCCGGGCGACCGGGTGGCCGTGGTGCCCGACTCCTCGGTGGAGTCGGCGTTCGCCGGCCACGACGCCGGACCCTACGTCACCGAGTTCATGCTGCCGCCGGTGGCCATGACCAAGGAGGCCACCGCCGAGGAGGTGCTGGAGGCGTTCAGCGCCGACACCGCCCTCAACAGCGTGGTGCTGATCGACCACCGCGAGCGCCCGATCGCGCTGATCGACCGCGCGCGGTTCCTGCTGGCGGTCACCGGGCCCTACGGCCACGCGCTGCACGCCAAGCGGCCGGCGCACCGCCTGGCCGACCCTCCGCGCACGGTCCCGCGCACCTTCCGCGCGATGGCGGCGCTGCGGGTGGCCGGCGCCGAGCGCGACCGGGTCTACGACGACCTCATCACGGTCAACGAGTTCGGGCAGTGCACGGGGATCGTGCACGTGGGCGACCTGATCCGCAGCCTGGCCGCGGGCGACTCCCCCGCCTAGCCCCGGCCCTGCACGGCCCCGCCCGCCCGCGGGCGCCGCGCCGCTCGCCTCAGCGCGGATCGAGCCGGTCGGCCTGGCGCTGCTCGGCGGCGGCCGTGAACGCCTCGGGGGCCTCGACCGTGTCGGGGACGTCCAGGGCCTCCGCCGCCCCGGCTCCCTCGGGGCCGGCGGCGGGCCCCGCCAGTTCGGCCAGCTCCGGGCGCTTGGGCAGCCGCCCGTCGCCCGAGGAGCGGCCCAGGGCGCGCCGGCCCAGCCAGGGCACCAGGTGGTGGCGGGCCCAGCGCCAGTTCTCGCGGCGGCGCAGGATGCGCGGCAGCCGCTCCGGCGGGGTCTCCCAGGGCCGCGCCCACAGTTCGCGGGGGCCCATGGGGCACCCCAGCAGTTCGGCGATGCGGGCGGCGACGATCCCGTGGCCGGCGGCGTTGAAGTGCAGCCGGTCCACGCTCCAGGCGCGGGGGTCGTTGAGGGCGCCCAGCGACCACAGGTCGACGATGTCGCTGGCGGTGCGCTCGGCGATGGCGCGCAGGTGCATGCTGAAGACCGCGATGCGGCCCCGGTAGACCCGCAGGACCGGCACCCAGCCGGTGTCGTGGCCGGACAGGATGACGACCCGGATCCCGGCGTCGCGCAGCCGCCGCACCCCCGCCTCGAACTCGGCGGCCAGGGTGTCGAGGTTGGTCGTGGGGCGCAGGACGTCGTTGCCGCCCGCGTGCACGGTGACCAGGTCGGGGGCGAAGCGCAGGGTCTGCTCCAGCTGCTCGCCGAAGATGTGCCGCACGCGCCGCCCCCGCACGGCGAGGTTGGCGTAGCAAAAGCCGGGCGCGGCGGCGCCGAGGTGTTCGGCCAGTCGGTCGGCGAAGCCCCGGTAGCCGCCGTCGGGCGCGGGGTCGTCCAGTCCCTCGGTCAGGCTGTCGCCGATGGCGACGTAGGAGCGTATGACCGCCGGCTCCGCCTGGCCGGTCCCCGGGGGAGTAGTCTCCAGGTCAGTCACATCTACCAATCATGCGGCTTCACCCGCCGCGCCGGCGGGCCGGGGTGGCGGCGGCGCGCGGGGAGCCTCGGTGCGGGGTGGGGCCCTCGCCAGGGTGCGGAGGGACCGGCGGGTCCAGGGGGCCCGGCAGGTGTCAACAGGCAGGTGCGAGGGTAGAGCGTGCCCGACAAGCATACCTCCGCACCCGTCGGCACGCCCGCCGCAGGCCGGGACCCGGTCCGCGCGCCGGCGGCCCGGAGGCCGCGCCATCCCGTTGAGGAGCGTTTTTCGATGAGCACCGGCAACGAGAACCCCGCGCCCGCCGCGCAGCCGGCCTTCCCGGCCAACGAGGTCGAGTCGGCCCTGCAGCGGGCGCTGGAGCACTCGCGGGCCGCCGAGGGCGACAGCGGACCGGTCGACCCCGCGCCGATCACCGACTTCCTGGCGGCGCTGCGCGAGGCCCAGGTGTGGATCCCGCTGCCGCAGGGCTCGGGCACCCAGGAGGACGGCTCGGTGGCGCTGCCCACGCTGGAGGTCGAGGGGGCGCCGTTCATCCCGGTGTTCACCTCGATGGAGCAGTTGGGGGCGCGCAGCGGCGACCTGCCCTACACGGTGCTGGCGGCGCGCGAACTGGCCGGCGCGATGCCCGAGGGGGTCGGCCTGGCGCTGAACCCGGGCAACGAGGCCAGCGTGCCGCTGTACCCCGCCACGGTGGCCGTGCTGGCGCGGTGAGCGCCTCGGACCCCGCCCGGATAGCACAGGCGCGCGCCTCCGGCCAGTCCGGGAGGGCGGCCGGAAGCGGCCGGAAAAGGTAATCCAGCTCACTTTTTTCTGCTTTTCCGGCAAACGACGCGTTCGACACTCCGGGCGGGGCGGGGCATCCGGCACCGGTCCGCTGCGCGTACGCTCGGTGTTCACCGGAGTCGGCACTATCCAACCGGGCCGCCCGCACGTACGATCACCGGGGAGTACGGCGCTCCGCGCCGCCGCAGCCTCCCCGGCGCCCGGCGGCCGGGCGCCCGGCCCCCGAGAAGTACACGTAGTGTTAAGCGAACGACATGCCCGTGCGGTCGCCCCACCCGCGGGCCGGATGCCCGGAGGTCGAGGTCTGCCGCAGATGAACGCCGTCTCCCCGATCTGCCTCACCGACCTCGTCCCCGCCCTGCGGTGGAGCGATCCCGCGGCCGTGGGCCCCGTCCTGCGCCATGCCCGGCTCATCGAGGGCTGGTGGAACTCCCTGCCGCTGACCCGCGTGCTCGACATCGCCGGCGCCACGTGGCTGGCGCACTCCCTGGCCCGCCTGGCCGCCGAGCAGTGGGGCCACCTGGAACTGGGCGAGTTCCTGCCCACGCTGCGCGCCGAGGACGTCGACCTCGACGACATCGCCGAACCCGTGCGCGGCGCGCTGCTGGCCACAGCCGGCAGCTGGGAGCGCCTGGTGTCGGCCACCCCCGCCGCCGTCGCCGCCTGGGGCCTGCCCGAGTCCTGCGGGCCGATCGACGTCATCAGCACCGCCACCTGGCGCGCGGTGAACCCCTTCGCCCGCGAGCAGGGCCGCATGCCCGCGCCCTCGCCCGCCCTGATGGTCGAGGCCGTGCGCACGCTGGCCAACTGGCTGCCCGCCTCGGCGCCCGAGCACGTGCACAGCGCCCTGGCCTACCTGACCTCGGCCACCGGCGCCGACGCCGACGAGGCCGACACCGCCGCCGAGCCCCCGCCGCCGCAGAGTCCGGCCACCCGGGCCATCCGCACGCTGCGGGCGCTGCGCGCCCAGCGCGACGAGGAGGCCCGCGCCGCCGCCGAGGCCGATGCCGCCGCCGCGTCCGAGCCGGCCGCCCCCGCCGCGGGCGCCGCCCGCGCGCTGCGCCGCCCGGCCTTCGGCCCGCCCAAGGGGGCGCGCGGCCCGGCCGAGCGCGAACTGGGCCGCCACCCGCTGGTGGACCTGCTGGAGGAGCTGCTGCGCACCTGGACCGAGGTGGAGCGCACGGTGGCCGCCGAGCGGCTGTTCGCCACCGACCCCATCAGCATCCGGCTGCTGGCCGACCAGATCAACGTGGACCTGCGCGACATCCGCAACGCCCAGCGCACGGTCGAGGAGCGGCTGCTGCAGTGGCTCAGCTCGCCCGGCGGCGCGCCGCTGACCAAGCACATGCGCGAACTGTCGGAGCAGCTGGGCGCGGCCACCACCGTGGACCACGTCATCAGCGCCCACCCCGACCACCCCGTCGAGGTGCCCTCGCTGGGCGCCCCGCTGTGGCGGGTGGTGATCACCCTGTTCACCGACCGCCGCCTGCACAACGGCTGGCTGGTGGCCGACGACCCCCACCGGATGCGCTGGCAGACCCGCGAGCTGCTGGGCGACGCCCCCAGCCTCACCGACGCCACCCTGCGGCTGGGCCGGATCGGCATCCGCCAGCAGGCGGTGCGGGCCTGGCTGCTGAGCACGCCGGGGGTGTCCATCCGCGACGGCCATGTGCTGGTGGACCCCACCATCCCCGTGGAGGCCCCGCCGCCGGGCTCGGGCGGCTCCTACGGCAGCCACTCCGACCCCGTCCTCGAGGCCGGGGGCACCACCACCGCCAACGGGCTGCCCATCCGGCGCCGCCCGGGCACCGAGGCGCCCCGGCCCGAGCACGAGGACCGGCCGGCCCCGCCCGAGCCGCCGCGCGTGGCCGCCTCGGCGCGCTGCTTCCGCGCGCCCGACGGCCGCTGGTGGCACCGGGTGGACGTCACCGCCGACCACCTCAACGGCGCGCCGGTGACCGTGCCGCCCGGCTACGCCACCCACCTGGGGCTGCAGCCGGGCCGCCTGCTGTGCCTGACCGCGCCCGGGGCCGACCTGCTGGTGCTGGTCTGGCGCGACCAGCCGGCGTTCGACTCCCTGCGCCCGCTGCTGCGGCGGCTGTCGGTGCAGCCGGGCGACCGGGTGTTCATCACCGTCAACGGCGACCGGCTCGACGCCCGCCGGCTGCCGGCCGCCGACATGAGCGGGCACTCCCCCACCGGCCGGGCACTGCACCTGATCGGCTACACCGCGCCGGCGCCCACCGACGAGGCGCTGAAGATCCTGGCGCGGCGCATCAGCGAGGACGGCGACGACTCCCAGGCCGGCGACCCGCACGCGCTGCTGGAGGCGCTGACCCGGCGCGGCGACACCGACATCGCCCAGGAGCTGCGCCCGGTGCTGATGACCACGTCCTGACCGGGGTTCCGCGGGGCCGCGCGGCCCCGCCCCTCCCGGGAAACGCCGACGGGGGCCGGAGCGCGTGCGCTCCGGCCCCCGTGGCGGTTTGGCGCCCGGCGGCCGCCGGGCGGTGCGGCTCAGACGTTGAAGCCGAGCATCCGCAGCTGGTCGCGGCCGTCGTCGGTGATCTTGTCCGGACCCCACGGCGGCATCCAGACCCAGTTGATCTTGACGTCGCGCTCGAACTCGTCCAGCGCGGAGTTGGCCTGGTCCTCGATGACGTCGGTCAGCGGGCAGGCCGCGCTGGTCAGCGTCATGTCCAGGGTGATGGTGCCGCCGTCGACGTTGACCCCGTAGAGCAGGCCGAGGTCGACCACGTTGACCCCCAGCTCGGGGTCGATGACGTCCTTCAACGCCTCGCTGATCTCCTCGATCAGCGCCTCGTCGCCGGTGGGCTCCGGCGCGGTGGCGGTGGAGTCCTGCTCGGTCATGAGGCGCCCTCCTTCTCCGTTTCCAGGGACTGGGCGGTCGCGTCCTTCCACGCCATCCAGGCGAGCAGGGCGCACTTGATACGGGCAGGGTATTTGGAGACCCCGGCGAAGGCCACCGCGTCCTCCAGGACGTCCTCGTCGGGCTCGCCCTGGCCCTTGGAGTGCATCAGCTCGGTGAACTCCGCCAGGACCCGCATGCCGTCGTCGACGGTCCGCCCGATCAGCAGGTCGGTCAGCACCGAGGCGCTGGCCTGGCTGATCGAGCAGCCCATGCTGTCGTAGGAGATGTCGGCGACGGTGGCCGAGCCGTCGAGGCCCTCCCCGGCGGGTTCGAGGCGCACCCGGAGGGTGACCTCGTCGCCGCAGGTGGGGTTGATGTGGTGGGCCTCGCCGTCGTGCGGCTCCCGCAGCCCCTTGTTGTGGGGGTTGCGGTAGTGGTCCAGGATGATCTCCTGGTACATGGCCTCAAGCTGCATGGCGACCTCGTGCCCTTCTAGCGTGCCGCCGCCGTGCCGAAGAACCGCTGGGCGGCCTGGATCCCCTCGGCCAGCGCGTCGATCTCGGCGAAGGTGGTGTAGACGTAGAACGAGGCCCGGGTGGTGGCCACGGTCTCATAGCACCGGTGCAGCGGCCACGCGCAGTGGTGGCCCACCCGCACCTCCACCCCGAGGTCGTCGAGCACCTGGCCGACGTCGTGGGGGTGGATGTCCTCGACCGTGAACGACACCGCCGACCCGCGGTCCGCGGTGTCGGTGGGCCCGATGATCCGCACGCCCGGCAGCGACCCCACCTGCTTGAGCGCGTAGGCCGTGACGGCCTGCTCGTGGGCCAGGACGTTGTCCATGCCCAGCGCGCTGAGGTAGTCGCAGGCCGCGGCCAGGCCGACCGCCTGGGGCGCCATGGGCACCCCGGCCTCGAAGCGCTGCGGCGGGTCGGCCCAGGTGGAGTGGTCGATGTGGACGGTGCCGATCATGGAGCCGCCGGTGATGAACGGCGGCATGCCCGCGAGCAGCTCCTGGCGCCCCCACAGCACGCCGATGCCGTTGGGGCCGAGCATCTTGTGCCCGGAGAACGCCAGGAAGTCCACGCCCAGCTCGGCGACGTCGACCGGCATGTGCGGCACCGACTGCGCGGCGTCGGCCACCACCAGGGCGCCGTGGGCGTGGGCCCGCTCGGCGATGGCGGTGACCGGGTTGACCGTGCCCAGGACGTTGGACTGGTGGGCCAGTGCCACGACCTTGGTGCGCTCGTTGATGAGCGAGTCGATGTCGGAGAGGTCGAGCCGGCCGTCGGGGGTCACCGAGAACCAGCGCAGCGTGGCGCCGGTGCGCTGGCACAGCTGCTGCCAGGGCACCAGGTTGGCGTGGTGCTCCATCTCGGTGACGACGACCTCGTCGCCGGGGCCCACCCGGAAGCGCTCGTAGGCGGGGCCGCTGGTCGCGGCGTTGCTCATGGCGTAGGCGACCAGGTTGATGGCCTCGGTGGCGTTCTTGGTGAACACGACCTCGCCGGTGCGCGCCCCGATGAACGCCGCGATGGTGGCGCGGGCCCGCTCGTAGGCGTCGGTGGCCTCCTCGGCGAGCTGGTGCGCGCCGCGGTGCACCGCCGCGTTGTGGCGTTCGTAGAAGGCGCGTTCGGCGTCGAGGACCTGCCGCGGCTTCTGGGAGGTCGCCCCGGAGTCCAGGTACACCAGCGGGCGCTCGTCGCGGACGGTGCGGGCCAGGATCGGGAAGTCCGCCCGCACCGCCTCGACGTCGAGGCGCCCCAGCTCGCTCGTGGTCACCGGCCCGCGCCCGCCTTCACGAACCGCTCGTAGCCCTCGGCCTCCAGGCGCTCGGCCAGCTCCGGACCGCCGGACTCGGCGATACGGCCGCCGGCGAACACGTGGACGTAGTCGGGGCGCACGTAGTTGAGGATGCGGGTGTAGTGGGTGATCAGCATGACGCCGACGTCGTTGGTCTCGCGGGCGCGGTTGATGCCGGCCGAGACGACCTTGAGGGCGTCGACGTCGAGGCCGGAGTCGGTCTCGTCGAGGATGGCGACCTTGGGCTTGAGCAGCTCCAGCTGGAGGATCTCGTGGCGCTTCTTCTCGCCACCGGAGAAGCCCTCGTTGACGCCGCGGCCGGCGAAGGAGGGGTCGATGGCGAGGTTGCCCATGGCCTCCTGCAGCTCCTTGGAGAACGCGCGGAGCTTGGGTGCCTCGCCGCGCACGGCCGTGACCGAGCTGCGCAGGAAGTTGGACATGGACACGCCGGGGACCTCGACCGGGTACTGCATGGCCAGGAACAGGCCGGCGCGGGCGCGCTCGTCGACGCTCATCTCCAGCACGTTCTCGCCGTCGAGCAGGACCTCGCCCGCGGTGATCTCGTACTTGGGGTGGCCGGCGATCGCGTAGGCCAGGGTGGACTTGCCCGAGCCGTTGGGGCCCATGATGGCGTGGGTCTCGCCGGAGTTGATGGTGAGGTCGACGCCCTTGAGGATCTCCTCGCGCTCCTCGGCGCCGATGAGGACGTCGGCGTGCACACCGCGGATTTCGAACTTGGTCATCTGTGTATCAGCCATTCTCGGTTTCGAGCGAGACGAGCACGTCGTCGCCGTCGATCTGCACTGCGTAGGTGGCCACCGGGCGCGTGGCCGGCGGGTTGATCGGTTTGCCGGAGGCCAGCTCGAAGCAGGAGCCGTGCAGCCAGCACTCGATGGTGCCGTCCTCGACCTCGCCCTCGGAGAGGTTGACCTCGGCGTGGGAGCAGATGTCGCTGATGGCGTAGACCTCGCCCTGGCTGCGCACCACGGCCACCGGGGTCTCGCCGACCTCCACGCCCAGCGCGCCCTCCTCGGGCAGGTCGCTCAGGCGGCACACCTTGGTGAATCCGCTACTCATGCAGGCCCAGCTTCTCCTCGACCTCGGTCATGATCCGCTCCCGCAGCTCGGGGACCTCGATGCGGTTGATCAGCTCTTGGAAGAAGCCGCGGATGACCAGCCGCCTGGCCTCGTCGGCGGGGATGCCGCGCGACTGCAGGTAGAACAGGTGGATGTCGTCGAGCCGGCCGCTGGCGCTGGCGTGGCCCGCGCCCTCGACCTCGCCGGTGAAGATCTCCAGGTTGGGCACGGAGTCGACCCGGGTGCCGTCGGTGAGCACGAGGTTGCGGTTGTGCTCGTAGGAGTCGGTGCCCGAGGTGCCCTCGCCGATGATGACGTCGCCGATCCACACCGCGTGGGCGTCCTCGCCGCTGAGCGCGCCCTTGTACTCCACCCGGCTGCGGGTGTTGGACTCGTTGTGGTCGATCAGCGAGCGGTGCTCGTGGTGCTGGCCCTTGCCGGTGTAGTACAGCCCGTGCAGCTCGGCGTCGCCGCCGGTGCCCACGTAGCGCACGCTGGGCGAGAGCCGGACGAGGTCGCCGCCCAGGGTGACCACGAAGCTGCGGAAGCGGGCGTCGCGGCCGACGGTGGCGAACTGGTGCGACACGTGGACGGCGTCGCGGTCCCAGTCCTGCAGGCTGATGACGGTCAGGCTGGCGCCGTCCTCGACCACGAACTCGACGTTGTCGGCGTAGACGGCCGAGCCGGCGTACTCCAGCACGACGGTGGCCGCCGACTGCGGCTCGGCCCGGACCACGGTGTGGCCGTAGGCGTCGCCGTGGGTGGTGCCGGTGGCCTTGATGAACACCGGCGCGCCGGCCTCGGTGCCCTTGGGCACCGTGACGAGGTTGGCCCGGCCGAACTGGGGGAAGCTGTCCCAGGCCAGGGCGCTGACGCGGTCGTTGGGCAGGAAGGACGCGCCGACCCGGGGGTCGTCGCGGTCGACCTGCTCCACGCGGACCTCGGCGGGGGCCTGGACCTCGACGCCCACGACGCCGTCGGCGATGGTGCGGCCGTCGTGCAGGCCCCGCAGGCGGCGCAGCGGGGTGAACCGCCACTCCTCCTCGCGCCCGGTGGGCACGGGGAAGCTCTGCGGGTCGAAGGACCCGTGCACGTCAAGGCGCGAGATCGGGATCTCCCCGGCGCCGTGGGAGTGCTCTCGGATTCCGAGGTTGGGGCTGGCCATGCTTAACCAACCGCTCCTTCCATCTGCAGCTCGATCAGCCGGTTGAGTTCCAGCGCGTACTCCATGGGGAGTTCGCGCGCGATGGGCTCCACGAACCCGCGGACGATCATGGCCATGGCCTCGTCCTCGTCGAGCCCCCGGCTCATCAGGTAGAAGAGCTGGTCCTCGCTGACCTTGGAGACGGTGGCCTCGTGGCCCATCTCCACGTCGTCCTCGCGGATGTCGTTGTAGGGGTAGGTGTCCGACCGGCTCATGGTGTCGATGAGCAGGGCGTCGCACTTGACCGTGGACTTGGAGTGGTCGGCGCCCTCCTGGACCTGCACCAGGCCGCGGTAGGACGCGCGCCCGCCGCCCCGGGCCACCGACTTCGACACGATGGTCGAGGAGGTGTTGGGGGCGCAGTGCACCATCTTGGAGCCGGTGTCCTGGTGCTGGCCCTCGCCGGCGAAGGCGATCGACAGGGTCTCGCCCTTGGCGTGCTCGCCCATGAGGTAGACGGCGGGGTACTTCATGGTCACCTGGGAGCCGATGTTGCCGTCGATCCACTCCATGGTGGCGCCCTCGTAGGCGACGGCGCGCTTGGTGACCAGGTTGAAGACGTTGTTCGACCAGTTCTGGATGGTCGTGTACCGGCAGCGGGCGTTCTTCTTGACGATGATCTCGACGACGGCCGAGTGCAGGGAGTCGGACTTGTAGATCGGCGCCGTGCAGCCCTCGACGTAGTGGACGTAGGCGCCCTCGTCGACGATGATCAGGGTCCGCTCGAACTGGCCCATGTTCTCGGTGTTGATGCGGAAGTAGGCCTGGAGCGGGATCTCGACGTGCACGTTCGGCGGCACGTAGATGAAGGACCCGCCGCTCCACACCGCGGTGTTGAGCGCGGCGAACTTGTTGTCGCCGGGCGGGATCACCGTGCCGAAGTACTCCTGGAACAGCTCGGGGTGCTCCTTGAGCGCGGTGTCGGTGTCCAGGAAGATGACGCCCTGCTCCTCCAGGTCCTCGCGGATCTGGTGGTAGACGACCTCGGACTCGTACTGCGCGGCGACACCGGCGACCAGGCGCTGCTTCTCGGCCTCGGGGATGCCGAGCTTGTCGTAGGTGTTCTTGATGTCCTCGGGCAGCTCCTCCCAGGAGGTGGCCTGCTGCTCGGTGGACCGCACGAAGTACTTGATGTTGTCGAAGTCGATTCCGGAGAGGTCGGCGCCCCAGTCGGGCAGCGGCTTCTTCTCGAACAGCCGCAGCGACTTCAGGCGGAGCTTCTCCATCCACTCCGGCTCGTTCTTCTTGCCGGAGATGTCGCGGACGACCTCTTCGTTCAGGCCGCGCCGAGCGGAGGCACCGGCCTCGTCGGGGTCGGACCAGCCGTACTCGTAGGTGCCGAGCCCTTCGAGCTCGGGGTGCGCGGTAGACGTCATTACGCGGATCCTCCTGGACTCAGACGTCCTTCTTCGGATGTGGCCCGCTCCCGGTGCGAGGCGGTGCGGGTGTTCTTCTCGGTGCCGTGCGGACTCGCGGCGGCCCCGGCGGGACGGGGGTCGGCCGCGGCGAGGTCGCGCGGGGTGACGTGCGTGGTGCACACGCCGTCGCCGTGGGCGATGGTGGCCAGCCGCCGCACCGGGGTGCCCAGCAGCCGCGCGAAGACCTCGACCTCGGCCTCGCACAGTTCGGGGAACTCCGTGGCGACGTGGGCCACCGGGCAGTGGTGCTGGCACAGCTGGTCGCCGCCGCCGGGTGCCGGGGCCTCGCCCGCCGAGGCGGCGTAGCCGTCGTTGGACAGGGCCTCGGCCAGCAGCCGGACGCGCTGCTGGGCCGGGACCTCGGCCAGCAGGGGCCGGTAGCGGCGTTCGAGGTCGGACACCTGGCGGCGGGCGAACTCGGCGACCGCCTGCGGGCCGGCCTTCTCGGCGAGGAAGCGCAGCGCGCTGGCGGCGAGGTCGTCGTAGCCGTGCACGAAGGCGTCGCGCCCGGCCTCGGTGATGACGAAGACCCGGGCCGGACGGCCCCGGCCGCGGCGCCCGCGCGCGCGGTGCTCGCGGGCCTCGACCATGCCCTCACTCATCAAGTTGTCGAGGTGGCGGCGGATGGCCGCCGGGGTGAGCCCCAGCCGCTCCCCTAGAGTGGTGGCGGTGATGGGGCCGTGCTCGAGGATGAGCCGCGCCACACGCGCGCGCGTGCCCTGCTCGGCACCCCGTTCGGGACCCGCCGACGGCCGCGGGGCGCCCGGCTGGGCGCCGTCCTCGACCGGCTGTGGGTTTCCCATGTTTTTCACAACATCAGTGTGGCGTAAATAAGTCCCGGTGGGCAAACGCCACATGATGCCCTTGATCACCCAGGGAAGGCTCGCCTTAGCGTGGGGAGTCCGGTGCGCCGCGCGGCCGGCGCCGGCCGCGCGGCGCACCGGTGGGCCGAGCCGGTGCGGGGGCGCGCCGGGGCCGCCCTAGACTCGGTGGACATGGAGTCGCCCGCGGTCGAGGTAGTCGATCTGGTCAAGCGCTACGGCCCCACCACGGCCGTGGCCGGCCTGTCGTTCTCCGCCGCGCGCGGCGCGGTCACCGCGCTGCTGGGCCCCAACGGCGCGGGCAAGACCAGCACGGTCGAGACCTGCGAGGGCTTCCGCCGCGCCGACTCCGGCCGCGTGCGGGTGCTGGGCCTGGACCCCGTGGCCGACGCCGCCGCGCTCAAACCCCGCGTGGGCGTGATGCCGCAGTCGGGCGGGGTGCCCACGGGCGCCCGCGCCGGCGAGTGGCTGCGCCTGGTCGCCGCCTTCCACGCCCGCCCGGTGCCGCCCGACCTGCTGCTGGAGCGCCTGGGCCTGGTCTCGGCCGCCGCCACGCCGTTCCGCCGGCTCTCCGGCGGCCAGCAGCAGCGGCTGTCCCTGGCCGCCGCCGTGGTGGGACGCCCCGAACTGGTGTTCCTCGACGAGCCCACCGCCGGGCTCGACCCCCAGGCGCGCCGCGCCACCTGGGACCTGATCGCCGAACTGCGGCGCAGCGGCGTGGGCGTCGTGCTGACGACCCACCACATGGACGAGGCCGAGCACCTGGCCGACCACGTGGTGATCATCGACCACGGCCGCGTCGTCGCCCAGGGCGGCGTGGCCGAGCTGACCGACTCCCGCCAGGAACTGGTCTTCACCTGGGCCGGGCCGCTGGACACCGCCGCCCTGGCGGCGGCGCTGCCGCCCGGAGCCTCGGTGGAGCGGCGCGGCGAGGGCGCGGCGGCCGAGTACGCCGTGGCCGGCGAGTCCCCGGCGGGCGTGGGCCCCGAGGTCGTCGCCGCCGTCAGCACCTGGTGCGCCGCCAACGGCGTGCTTCCCGAAGGGCTGCGGGTGCGCCGGCGCGGCCTGGAGGACGTCTTCCTCGAACTCACCGGCCGGGATCTGCGCGACTGATGAGCGAACAGCCAACCCTGAGAACCGACACCTCCGGCACCGCCGGCACCGCCGGCACACCCCCCTCGGCCGCCCCGGCCGAGGGCGTGTTCGCCCCCGCACCGAGGGCGGCCCCGCTGCACCGCATGGTGGCGGCGCAGGCCGGCATGGAGCTGCGCATCATGCTGCGCAACGGCGAGCAGCTGCTGCTGACCATGGTCATTCCGCTGCTGCTGCTCGTGGGCTTCAGCGCCACGCCCGTGCTGGACCTGGGGCCGGGGCCGCGCGTGGACTTCCTGGCGCCGGGCGTGCTGGCGCTGGCGGTGCTGTCCACCGCCTTCACCGGCCAGGCGATCGGCACCGGGTTCGAGCGCCGCTACGGGGTGCTCAAGCGCCTGGGCGCCACCCCGCTGCCGCGCGCCGGGCTGCTGGCGGCCAAGACGCTGGCGGTGCTGGCCGTGCAGGCGCTGCAGGCGGTGCTGATCTGCGCGACCGCCGCCGCGCTGGGCTGGCGGCCGGAGCTGAGCGCGGTGACCGCGGGCTACGCGGTGCTGCTGGTGCTGCTGGCCACCGCCGCCTTCAGCGCGCTGGCGCTGCTGATGGCCGGGACGCTGCGCGCCGAGGCCACCCTGGCCGCCGCCAACCTCGTCTACGTGGTGCTGCTGGGCGCCGGCGGGGTGGTGTTCCCCCTGGACCGGCTGCCCGAGGCGGTGCGCCCGGTCCTGGAGGCGCTGCCCATCACCGCGCTGGCCGACGGCCTGCGGTCGGTGCTGGCCGAGGGCGCGCCGCCGGCCCTGTGGCCCGTGGCGGTGCTGGCGGTGTGGGCCGCGGCGGGCGCCGCGCTGGCCGGGCGGTTCTTCCGCTGGGAGTGACCGCCCGCGCGGGCGGGCGCGGCAGTGGCCCCGCGGCGCTAGCATCGCCCCGTGGAGCTGATCGGGATGCCGTGGGTGAGCGTCGTCCGCACGCTGGGGCCGCCGCTGCTGGTGTGCGCGGTGGGCGCCGTGGTGCTGGCGCGCCGCCGCCCGGCGGGGGCGCGGCTGATGTGGGGCGCCCTGGCCGCGCAGCTCGCGGCGGCGGCGCTGCCGGTGGTGTGGCTGCTGGTGCAGGTCGGCGCGGGGGTTGGCGGGCACTCCTCCGTGGGCGTGGTGATGATCCTGCTCCAGCCGGCCGTGGAGGCGCTGGCGTGGCTGATGGCAATCGCGGCGGTGACCGGCGCGGTCGCGAGCCGCCCGGGCACCCGGCCCGGCGTGGGCACCGATGCGGCGCAGGACCCGGCCCACCGCACCGCCGCTCCCCCGCGCTGAGCGCCGCCCACCGCTGCGGCGCGGGCGGGCTCAGTCGGCGCGCTCCAGCGGGCAGGTCATGCAGTGCGGTCCGCCGCGGCCCCGGCCCAGCTCGCTGCCCATGATGGGCAGCACCTCCACCCCGTTGGCGCTGAGGAAGGCGTTGGAGGTGGCGTTGCGCTCGTAGGCGACCACCACGCCGGGCTCCAGCGCGAAGACGTTGCAGCCGTCGTCCCACTGCTCGCGCTCGGAGCTGAACACGTCCTGGGTGGGGGTGAGCACCCGGATGTCGTCCAGGCCGGCCGCGGCGGCGATGGCGCGGTGCATGTCCTCGGGCGGGTGGTCGGTGACCTTCAGCTCCTTGTCGGTGTCGCCGGGCTCGATGGTGTAGGACGGCAGCATGCCCAGCCCGGCGTACTTGGTGAACACGCCCTCGTCCACGCAGGTCATGACGGTGTCCAGGTGCATGATGGCGCGCGCCTTGGGCATCCACAGGCCCAGCAGGCGCCGGGCGCCGCCGCGCGCGAACAGCTCGTGGGCCAGCAGCTCCACCGCCTGGGGGCGGGTGCGCTCGCTCAGGCCCACCAGCACCGAGCCGTTGCCGATGGGCATGATGTCGCCGCCCTCGATGGTGGCCGGGCCCCACGCCCGGCCGGGGTTCCACAGCTCGAACGGCTCGCCGGCGAACATGGGGTGCCAGCGGTACACCGCCTCGTAGTGGATGGTCTCGCGGCGGCGGGCCTTCTTGCGCATGACGTTGATCGACACCCCGTTGGCGATCCAGCAGGAGGTGTCGCGGGTGAACATGTGGTTGGGCAGCGGGGTGAGCACGAAGTCGTGGGGGTCGAGGGTGTGGAACCACACCGACTTGGGCTCGGCCATGCGCTCCAGGAGCTCGGCCTTGGTGATGCCGCCGATGAGGAACCGGCGCAGGGTGGCGGTGTCCATGGCCTCGAACGCCGCGCGCAGGGAGTCCACCGCCATCGGGCCGAAGAACCGCTCGTCCAGGACGCTGTCGAGGACGTGGGCGCGGGCCTCGGGCAGGGCCAGCGCCTCCTCCAGGAGGTCGCCGAACCAGTGCACGCGCACGCCCCTGCGGCGCAGGAGGTCGGTGAAGGCGTCGTGCTCCTCGCGGGCGCGCTGGGCCCACAGCACGTCGTCGAACAGCAGCGCGTCGTTGTTGGACGGTGTGAGCCGGCTCAGCTCCAGGTCGGGCCGGTGCACGATCACCTGCTTGAGCGGGCCGGTCTCGGAGGTCACCGAGAACACCATGGGCGCCCTCCGTTCGCTGGGGCCACGCGCCGGGCGGCGGGTGGCGAATGTGAGCATTCCGTCGCTTCCGGGGGCGCAAACCTCGTGGTTGCGGCGGAACCGCGTGCGTAGGATGGGCGGCCGTGAGCACGAGCGCGGCGGTGGGTTCATCCAATGATCCGATGTGGCGGGGGGCGCCCGGCTGGGCGGCCCTGCTGAGGACCGCCGGGGACTCCGTGCCGCCCACCTGGCTGGTGCTGGTGGGGATCGTGTCGCTGCAGGCCGGTGCCGGGCTGGCCGGGCGGATGTTCGAGGTGCTGCCGCCCAGCGCCGTGGTGTGGCTGCGGCTGCTGGCCTCCGGGCTGGTGCTGCTGGCGCTGGCGCGGCCGTCGCTGCGCGGGCGCAGCCGGAGCGACTGGCTGGTGGCCGCGGGCTTCGGGGTCAGCCTGGGCGTGATGAACTTCGCCATCTACCAGGCGTTCGCGCGCATCCCCATGGGGATCGCGGTCACCATCGAGTTCCTGGGCCCGCTGGCGGTGGCCGTGGCGGGGTCGCGGCGGCGCGTGGACCTGGTGTGGGTGGCGCTGGCCGGGACCGGCGTGCTGCTGCTGGGCCGCAGCGACGGCGCGGTCTCGCCGGCCGGAGTGCTGTTCGCGCTGCTGGCCGGGGCCATGTGGGCGGCCTACATCCTGCTCAGCGCCGCGACCGGGCGCAGGTTCTCCGGCATGTCGGGGCTGGCCGTGGCCGGCGTGGTGGCCGCGGTGCTGGTGGCCCCGGCCGGGATCGCCGAGGGCGGCACCGCCCTGCTGGACCCCGGGATGCTGCTGCTGGGGCTGGCGATCGGGCTGCTGTCGTCGGTGGTGCCCTACACGCTGGAGTTGCAGGCGCTGCGCCGGATGCCGCCCCGGGTGTTCGGAATCCTGATGAGCCTGGAGCCGGCGGTGGCGGCGCTGGTGGGCATGGTGCTGCTGGGCCAGTGGCTGTCGGGCTGGCAGTGGCTGGCGATCGGCTGCGTGGTGGCGGCCAGCGCCGGGGCCACCCGGCGGCCGGGCGCCCCCCGCGCCGCCGAGGCGCCCTCCGGCCCGGAGGCCTCCGGCGGCGCGGCGGCCGCCCGCGGCGGGGAGGCCCCGGACCCCGACTAGGTGCGCGCGGGCACGGGCGCGGGCGGGGCCGCCGTCCGCGCCTTCGGGCTGCCCTCCTACCACTCCCCCGCCCCCGGATTCCACCCCGACACTCCATGGATTGCGGTTGTCGCGAACCCCAGGCACAACATGTAGTATCTCGGGCGCTGGTGGTTCATCGGGGCGCACACCCCGGTGAGGCAAGAGGGAACCCGGTGCGAATCCGGGACTGCCCCGCAGCGGTATGCGGGAAACGGCGCCGCGCGCACCCCACGGGGGCGGGCGGACGCCGCCGAACGCCGCCATGACGCACTGGCGCCTCGCGCGCTGGGAAGCGGCGGCCGTAGGAGGGGCGCTGGACTGTCCGCCCTGAGCCCGCGAGTCCGAAGACCTGCCACCGGTGTGCGCGCAAACCGGCGCGCACCGCAACGGGGCCTCGCGGGCGGGCCGCCGTGCTCGTCCGCCGTGCCCTGGGCGGGTCTCCCTTCCCGGGCGGCCGTGCGGACGCGTGCGCTCCGACCCCCGCCGGTCCCACCGGATCAGCGTCTAACCAGGTTGGAGCCATCCATGACCCTCGACACCGCACTGCCCGCCGCATCCTCCGCCGCCGCCGACCGGGCCGAGCCCGGTCAGCGGGTGGCGGCGGCCGTGGCGATGGCGTGCGCCGGTCTGCCCGGGGCCGATCCCGGACCGGTGGTAGCCGAGGCGCGGCGCGCCCTCTACCCCGGCATCAGCGCGGCCGAGGTGGACGAGGCGCTGGTGATGGCCGCCCGCGCGTTCGTTGAGGCCGACCCGGTGTACTCGCGGGTGGCGGCGCGGCTGCTGCTGGACACCCTGCGCCGCGAGGCGCTGAGCTTCGTCTCCGGGCACCCCGACACCGCCGGGCAGGACGACATGCCCGCGCGCTACCCGGGCTACCTGGCGGCCTACGTGGCGCGCGGGGTGGAGCTGGGCCAGCTCGACCCGCGCCTGGCCGACTTCGACCTGGAGCGGCTGGGCGCCGCGCTGC
Source organism: Streptomonospora nanhaiensis (assembly GCF_013410565.1). Lineage (NCBI taxonomy): Bacteria > Bacillati > Actinomycetota > Actinomycetes > Streptosporangiales > Nocardiopsidaceae > Streptomonospora > Streptomonospora nanhaiensis. The sequence goes on along the minus strand of NZ_JACCFO010000001.1, from coordinate 13,395 downwards.
GGCCCGAGCGCGACCTGGAGTTCACGCTGCTGGGGTTGCAGACCCTCTACGACCGCTACTTCCTGCACCACCGGGGCACCCGCTACGAGCTGCCGCAGGCGTTCTTCATGCGGATCGCCATGGGGCTGGCCCTGGGCGAGGACGACCGCGAGGCGCGCGCGGTGGAGTTCTACGACCTGCTGTCCTCGTTCGACTTCATGTGCTCCACGCCGACCCTGTTCAACTCCGGCACGCCCCGGCCGCAGCTGTCGTCGTGCTTCCTGACGACGGTGGAGGACGACCTGAAGTCGATCTTCCACTCCATCAGCAACAACGCGCTGCTGTCGAAGTACTCCGGCGGCCTGGGCAACGACTGGACCCCGGTGCGCGGGATCGGCGCCCACATCCGCGGCACCAACGGCTCCAGCCAGGGCGTGGTGCCGTTCCTCAAGATCGCCAACGACACCGCCGTGGCGGTCAACCAGGGCGGCAAGCGCAAGGGCGCGGTGTGCGCCTACCTGGAGACCTGGCACATCGACATCGAGGAGTTCCTCGACCTGCGCAAGAACACCGGCGACGAGCGGCGCCGCACCCACGACATGAACACCGCCAACTGGGTGCCCGACCTGTTCCTGCGCCGGGTGGAGGCCGACGCGGAGTGGACGCTGTTCTCCCCCGACGAGGTGCCCGACCTGCACGACCTCTACGGCGCGGAGTTCGCCGAGCGCTACGAGCACTACGAGCGCGCGGCGCAGGCCGGGCAGATCGCGGTGTGGCGGCGGGTGCGCGCCGTCGACCTGTGGCGGCGGATGCTGACGATGCTGTTCGAGACCGGCCACCCCTGGATCACCTTCAAGGACCCCTGCAACCTGCGCTCGCCGCAGCGCCACACCGGGGTGGTGCACTCCTCCAACCTGTGCACCGAGATCACCCTGAACACCAGCGCCGAGGAGGTGGCGGTGTGCAACCTGGGGTCGGTCAACCTGGCCCGGCACGTCACGCCCGAGGGGCTGGACACCGCGCGGCTGGAGCGCACGGTGCGCACGGCGGTGCGGATGCTGGACAACGTCATCGACGTGAACCTCTACACCATCCCCGAGGCCGAGCGGGCCAACATGCGCCACCGCCCGATCGGGCTGGGCCTGATGGGCTACCAGGACGCCCTGTTCACGCTGCGGCTGCCGGTGGCCTCGCCCGAGGCCGTGGAGTTCGCCGACGAGAGCATGGAGCTGATCTCCTACCACGCCATCAGCGCCTCGGCCGACCTGGCCGCCGAGCGCGGCGCCTACGCCACCTTCGAGGGCTCGCTGTGGAGCCGGGGCGTGCTGCCGATCGACTCGCTGGCCGAACTGGAGGAGGCGCGCGGGGGCGACCTCGACGTCGACCGCACCGCGCGGCTGGACTGGTCGGGGCTGCGCGAGCGGGTCCGGGCCGGGATGCGCAACTCCAACGTGATGGCGATCGCGCCCACCGCCACCATCGCCAACATCACCGGCGTGGGGCAGTCCATCGAGCCGCTGTACCGCAACCTGTATGTGAAGTCGAACATGTCGGGCGACTTCACCGTGGTCAACCCGTTCCTGGTGCGCGACCTCAAGGAGCGCGGGCTGTGGGACGAGGAGATGGTGGCCGCGCTGAAGCTGCACGACGGCAGCCTGGGCCGGATCGACCGGGTGCCGGCCGACCTCAAGGAGCTGTACGCCACCGCGTTCGAGATCGCCCCGGAGTGGCTGGTGGACGCGGCGTCGCGGCGGCAGAAGTGGATCGACCAGGCGCAGTCGCTCAACCTCTACATGGCCGAGCCCAGCGGGCGCCGCCTCGACGCGCTGTACCGGCGCGCCTGGCGCTCGGGCCTGAAGACCACCTACTACCTGCGGTCGCAGAGCGCCACGCACGTGGAGAAGAGCACGCTCAAGGGCACCGACGGGCGGCTGAACGCGGTGTCGGCCGCGCCCGCCGCCGCGCCCGCGCCCTCCCCCGGCCCGGTGCCGGCCGAGGGCGCGGCCTGCGCGATCGACGACCCCGAGTGCGAGGCCTGCCAGTAGCCCGCGCGGGGGTGCGGCGCGCGCCGCACCCCCGCCCCGCCGTCCGACCACCGACTCACAGTCCGACCGAGGAAGACACCGACCGATGACGAGCACGCACGAGACCCCCGCCACCGGCCTGGGCGAGATCGACCGCGCCGCCGCGCGGGTCAGCGTCGGCGACAAGGCGATGATCAACGCCCGCGCCGACGTCAACCAACTGCTGCCGCTGAAGTACCACTGGGCGTGGGAGAAGTACCTGGCCGGCTGCAACAACCACTGGATGCCCAGCGAGGTGGCCATGCAGGCCGACATCGCGCTGTGGAAGTCCCCCGACGGGCTCAGCGCCGACGAGCGGCTGATGATCAAGCGCAACCTGGGGTTCTTCGCCACGGCGGAGTCGCTGGTGGCCAACAACGTCGTCCTGGCGGTCTACCGCCACCTCACCAACCCCGAGTGCCGCCAGTACCTGCTGCGCCAGGCGTTCGAGGAGGCGGTGCACACCCACACCTTCCAGTACATCTGCGAGAGCCTGGGGCTGGACGAGGGCGAGCTGTTCAACATGTACCGGGAGGTCCCCTCGATCACCGAGAAGGACGCCTGGGCGCTGCGCTACACCCGCAACCTGGAGGACCCCGACTTCGCCACCGGCACGCCGGAGGCCGACCAGGCGTTCCTGCGCGACCTGGTGGCCTTCTACGTGGTGTTCGAGGGGATGTGGTTCTACACCGGGTTCGCCCAGATCCTGTCGCTGGGGCGGCGCAACAAGATGGTGGGGATCGCCGAGCAGTACCAGTACATCCTGCGCGACGAGTCGATCCACCTGAACTTCGGCATCGACGTGATCAACCAGATCAAGATCGAGAACCCGCACCTGTGGACCCCGGAGTTCCAGGACGAGGTGCGCACCATGCTCGCCGAGGCGTGCGAACTGGAGGTGGCCTACGGCCGCGAGACCATGCCGCGCGGGATTCTGGGGCTCAACGCCGCGCTGTGCGAGGAGTACATGCGGTTCATCACCGACCGCCGCGCCGAGCAGATCGGCCTGGCGCCGCTGTTCGACCAGGCGGAGAACCCGTTCCCGTGGATGTCGGAGCTGATGGACCTGAAGAAGGAGAAGAACTTCTTCGAGACGCGGGTGATCGAGTACCAGTCGGGCGGCGGCCTGGACTGGGACTGACACCGGGACCGGCACCCGCCGACCCGGCCGGGAGCCGCCGGGCGCTGGAGGGCCGCCGGTGCGGTGGGCACCGGCGGCCCGCTCGCCGCCGCGCCGCGCCCCTTCCGCGGGCCTAGCGGTCGTCCCGTGCGGCCAGCAGCGCCAACGCGTCCTCCGGCCGGGACAGGCGCACGTGGGCGGGCTCGTCGGCGCGGTAGAGGTGCCCCCAGGTGGCCGCCGCGCCGCGCGCTCCGGCCGAGCGCGCCGCCTGGAGGTCGGTGGGCGCGTCGCCGATGTAGACGACCTCGGCCGGATCGGCCGCCAGCCGTTTCGCCGCCTCCAGGACACCGTCCGGGGCGGGCTTGGGGCGGGCGATGTGGTCCCCGCCGACCAGGATGTCGTGGCGGATGCCTGCGGAGGCCAGCATCGTCCGCGCCGCACGGCTGCTGGCGCCGGTGAAGACGGCCACCGGGAGGCCGTGCTCGCGGAGCGCGGCCAGGGTGTCCGGCACGCCGTCGTAGGGCGCGACGCTGCTGTCGAGCAGGCGGTCGTAGTAGAGGTCGGCCTCGCCGTCGTCGAGGGGCCGGCCGAGCAGGTGCCGGAGCATCACCTCGGGCACGCCGAGCGAGTAGGCCGCGACGACCTTCTCGCGGTCCACGTCCGTACCGCCGAGGTCGCGGACGGTCGCGACGAACGCGTCCGGCACCACCTCCGTGGAGTCGAGCAGCGTGCCGTCCATGTCCCAGACCAAGCGCGTCATGGCGCACAGCCTACGGGCGGCGGGCAGTGCCGTCCGCAGGCGGCTCTCCGCCTCCCGCGCCCGGGCCCGGGCCGGCGGCCCACGCCGCCACGGCCGCGGCGGTGGACTCGGCGTGGGCCTCCAGCATGGTGAGGTGGTCGCCGGGGACCTCCACGGTGTCGTGGGGCAGCGGCCAGGGCAAGCGCCACAGCGCGGGGTCCTGGGGCGCGCCCCGGCGGTCGGGCACCGGGTCGGCGGGGCGGACCTGGGCCGTGGGGGCGCCGACCTTGCGCGGCGCCCACGCCGCGAACAGGTCCAGGTAGGCGGCCATGGCGGTGGCGCGTGCGGCGTCGGCCAGGCCCAGTTCGGTGTCGCGGGCCATGATCCCGGTCTCGATGACGGGCAGCAGGACCGGTGCGTCCGGCAGCGGGGTGTCCAGCAGGACGAGGCCGGCGGGGCGGTGGCCGCGCCGCTCCAGCCGCTCGGCGACGGCGTGGGCGATCCAGCCGCCCGAGGAGCGGCCGACCAGCACGGCGGGTTCGGCGCCGCAGGCGCGCAGGACCGCGTCGGCCTGCACGTCCACCACGGCCGCGACATCGCCGGGCAGGGGCTCGCCCGCCGCGAAGCCCGGGTGCGGCAGGACGGCGACCTCGTGGCGGCCGCGCAGCGCGGCGGCGAAGCGCGCGTACTCGTGGGCGCCGGAGATCATCACCAGGGACGGCAGGCAGACCAGGCGCGGGCGGCCGGGCGCGGGCGGGGCCAGGCGGACGGGGGCGGGCGGGGCGCCCAGGTCGGCGGCGGTCTCGAAGATCGGGCGCAGCCGGGCGGCGGCGCGCAGCAGGTCCAGGCCCTGGGCGGTGCGGCCGGTGGCGCAGGAGCGGCGGAACAGGGCCACCACGCCCTCGTCGCCGCCGTCCGCGGGGGGCGCGGGGGCGCCGGGGGGTGCGCCGGGGGCGGCGGGGCCGGCGGGCGATACGGCGTCGGCGGCTCCGGAGGCGCCCGCGCCGGGCGGCTCGGACGGGACCGGGCCGGGGGCGTCGGGGAGGGCGGCGGATTCGGCGGGGCGGGCGGGCGGGGCGGGGTCGGCGCCCTCGGCCGTCCGGTGATCGATCGGTGCGCCGGATGGGGGGCCGGAGGCGGCCATCAGGTCGGCGAGGTGGGCGGCCAGGGCGGCGGGCGTGGTACGGCGGAACACCAGCCCGGCGGGCAGCCGCAGGCCGGTGGCGGCCGCCAGCCGGTTGCGCAGTTCGACGGCCGTCAGCGAGTCGACCCCCAGTTCCAGGAACCGGTGGTCGGGGCCGACGGCGGCGGTGTCGGGGTGGCCCAGCACGGCGGCTGCCGCGCGGCGGACCAGGTCGAGCAGCGCCGCGCGGCGCTGTCCGGGCGCGCGGGCGGCCAGGGCGCTCCGGGCGTCCTCGGCCGGGGCGGCGGGCTCGGCCCCGCAGGCGGCACCGCGCCGGGGCGCCCGCACCAGGGCGCGGAACAGCGGCGGCACCGCGCCGGTGCGCCGCGCCGCCGCGCGCAGCCCGGCGGTGTCCACCGGCAGGGCCAGCAGGTGCGGCGCGCCGGCGGCCAGGGCGGTGTCCAGCAGGGCCAGGGCGCGCTCGGTGGCCAGCGGACCGGCCACGCCCAGGCGGCGCATACGCGCCATGTCGGCGTCGCCCAGCCCGGCGGTCAGCGCGCTGCGCTCGGCCCACAGGCCCCAGGCCACCGAGGCGGCGGGCAGGCCGAGGGCGTGCCGGTGCTCGGCGAGGGCGTCGAGGTAGGCGTTGGCGGCGGCGTAGCCGGCCTGGCCGGGCGGGCCGAGCACGGCGGCGGCCGAGGAGTAGAGCACGAACGCGGCGAGGGCGCGGTCGCGGGTGAGGGTGTGCAGGTTCCAGGCGGCGCGGGCCTTGGCGGCGAGGACGCGGTCGAGGCGGTCGGGGGTGAGGTCGGCCACCACGGAGTCGGCGAGGGCGCCGGCCGCGTGGACGACGGCGGTCAGGGGGCGGTCGGCGGGGACGGCGGCGAGCAGGTCGGCGAGCGCGTCGGCGTCGGCGGCGTCGCAGGCCCGCACCTCGACCTCGGCGCCGAGGGCGGTCAGTTCGGCGGCCAGCCGGTCGGCGCCGGGCGCGTCGGGGCCGCGCCGGCCCGCCAGCACCAGGCGGCGCACGCCGTGGCGGCGGACGAGGTGGCGGGCGGTGAGGGCGCCGAGGCGGCCGGTGCCGCCGGTGATGAAGACGGTGCCCCGGGGGTGGAGCGGCGCCGGGGGCCGCAGCAGGAGCTTGCCGGTGTTGCGGCCCTGCTGGAGGAGGCGGAAGGCGTCGTGGGCGCGGTGCAGCGGCCAGGCGGTGGCGGGCAGGTGGCGCAGGGCGCCGGAGTCGAGGAGCGCGAAGACCTCGCGGAGCAGGGCCTGGAGGCGTTCGGGGGGCAGGGCGTCGAGTTGGAAGGCGCGGTAGGTGGCGTGGGGGTGGGCGGCGGCGACGTCTTCGGGGCGGCGCACGTCGGTGGCGCCGATCTCGACGAAGCGGCCGCCGGGGGCGAGCAGGCCGAGCGAGGCGTCGACGTGGTCGCCGGTGAGGGCGTTGAGCACGACGTCGACGCCGGTGCCGCCGGTCGCGCGGGCGAAGCGGTCGGCGTAGTCGAGGGTGCGGGAGGTGGCGAGGCGGTCCGCGGCCAGCCCGGCGGCGCGCAGCAGCGGCCACTTGGCGGGGCTGGCCGTGCCGTAGACCTCGGCGCCGAGATGGCGGGCGAGGTGGACGGCGGCGAGGCCGACCCCGCCGGCGGCGGCGTGGACGAGCACCTTCTCGCCGGGGCGGAGGGCGGCCAGGTCTACGAGGGCGTGGTAGGCGGTGAGGTAGGCGACGGGGGCGGCGGCGGCCTGGACGTCGGTCCAGCCGGCGGGTACGCGGGCCAGCAGTCGGCGGTCGGCGACGCCGTCGGTGCCGAAGGAGCCGTGCATGATGCCGGCCACCCGGTCGCCGGGGACGAGGTCGGTGACGCCCGGACCGGTCTCGGTGACGACGCCGGCGCACTCGGCGCCGTAGTCGTGGCGGCGGGCGAACACGCCCAGGGCCAGCAGCACGTCGCGGAAGTTCAGCCCGGCGGCGCGCACGGAGACCCGCACCTCGCCGGGGCGCAGCGGGCGCGTGGCGGCGGGGTTGGGGACCGCGCGCAGCCGCATGGTGCCGTCGCCGAGGGGTTCCACGCGCCAGGGGGCCGCGCCTTCGGGAGGCAGGAGGCGGCCGCCGGAGGCGGCGCCGACCACGCGCGGCGCGAGCAGCCGGGAGCCCCGCACGGCGAGGCGGGGTTCGTCGGAGGCGAGGGCGCGCAGCAGCGGCACCGGGTCGAGCGGCGCGCCCCCACCGGAGGCGGCGGGAGGCAGGTCCACCAGCAGGAACCGCCCGGGGTGCTCGTTCTGCGCCGCCCGCACCAGCCCCCACACGCAGGCCCCGCCCAGGTCGAGCGGCCCGCCCCCGGGGTCAGCGGTGGGGCGCGCCTCCGATACCGGGGCGTCCGGGGTTCGTTCGCCCGCGCGGCGGGAAGCCGGGGCGGCGGGGGTCCCGTCGGCCCGCGGGGAGCCCGCGGGGTCGCGGCGGCCCTCATCCTCTTCGTACTCGGCGGCTGGGGTGCTCGGCGGTTCGGCCGGAGCGCCCGGCCCGCCGCGATCGGAGCCACGAGGGTCCCCCCACTCGGAAACCCGGACGCCGGCGACCGCGTCCCCGCTGACGGGACCGCCAATGGGGTCCTCGCCTGAGCTGACCGCGGCGGGGCCGCCGGTCCCGGGACCAGCAGGGCTCAGCGGACCGGCCGTGCGGCCCGAGCCGTCACGGGCGGGACCGTGAAGGGTTGCGGTCTCGGGACGTGCGGGGTCGCGGGTTTCGGCGCCGGTCGCGCGGGGGTGCGGAGCGGTCTCGCCGATGGCCGTGACTTCCGCCGGCGACGTGCCCGGCACGTGGCCGTCCAGGGGGTCCGGGCCGCCGGGCGGCGGCAAGGCGGGGTTGGGGGCGGGCACGGTGATGGGGGCGGCGGCGCGGGTGAGAACGGCGAGGACGGAGTCGGCGAACCGGTCGTCGGCGAGCCAGGCCCGGACGGCGGCGGTGGCGCGGTGCAGGACCGCGCGGGCGTCCTCCGCATCAACGGCGCGGGGCGCGGGCGCGAGCAGCACCCTGCTCGGCACCGGCCGTCCGCCGTCGACGGCCTCGCGGAGCGCGGCGAGGTCGGGGTAGCGTTCGATGCCGGGGTCAAGACCCTCGGGAGCGGTGCCCACGCACGCGCACTCCCGCGCGGGCCACGGCTCGGGCAGGCCGACGGACACCCAGTCCACCCGGAAGAGCGAACCGCCGAACGCGGCGCCGCCGTCCCCCGCCCCCGTGAACGGGCGGGAGGTCAGCGCATCGACGGTGACGACCGGCGCCCCGTCGGCGTCGAACGCCTCCAGGCGCACCGCGCCGTCGCCGACCGGAGACAGCCGCACCCGCAGGGCCACCGCGTCGGCGGCGTGCAGGCGCACCCCCTCCCACGCGAAGGGCATGCGCACGACCGGACGCGCCGGACCGGCCTCGGCGGCCTCCCCACCCCGCACCGCCGCGCTCGGCACGGGGGCACCCGCCTCGGCGGACGCCGTCCCGCCCGCACACGAAAACCGCGCGGACGCGTCGGATCGCGGGGCCGGACCTCCCCCGGACCCCCGGGGCTCGCCGACAGCGGGCTCGGCGGATGCCGTTCCCGCCGCACCGCTGCCCTCCGGCACCCGACCGGCCGCCGTGCCCGCGACCGGTTCCGTGTCCGGTCCCGCCGTCTCGGTCCCGGCCTGCGCTGTGCGGCGCGTCTGTGCCGTCCGCTCGTCCCCGGGCGGGATCGCGTCCGCCGAAGGCGTCCCCTCAGCCGCCGGCGCCCCAGCCGTTCGCGCCGTCGCTCCGGCAGCCGTGGCGGATTCGCGGGCACGGGCGTCGGCCGTGCCGTTCTCAGCGAGCAGGAGCGGGTGCAGGGCGGCGTCGAGGAGGGCGGGGTGGAGGGCGAAGGCGGCGGCCTCGGGGCGGCGGTCGGCGTGCAGGGCCACCTCGGCGTAGAGGTCGTCCCCGTGGCGCCAGGCGGCGCGCAGTCCCTGGAAGGCGGCGCCGTAGTGGTAGCCGCGCCGGGCCAGGCGGTCGTAGCAGCCCTCCAGCGGGAGCGGGACGGCCCCGGCGGGCGGCCAGGGGGCGGGGGCGGCCGGGCGCTCCCCCGCCTCCGGGGCCTCGGGGGCGAGCACGCCTTCGGCGTGCAAGGTCCACTCCCCCGCCGGTTCCCCCTCGCCCGTGCCGCCGGCACGGGGTCTGCTGTGCACCCGCACCGGCCGGTGCCCGTCGCCGTCCGGCGGTCCCACCCTGACCTGCACCTGGAGCCTGCCGCCGGGGGCGGGCAGCCGAACAGGTGCGAGCATGGCCAGTTCGGCCACGCGCGGGCATTCGGCGCGGTCGCCGGCGTGCAGCGCGAGGTCGGCCAGCGCGGCGCCCGGCAGCAGCGCCGTGCCGGCCACGGCGTGGTCGGCGAGCCACGGCAGCCGGTGCGGGGCGATCTCGCCGGTCAGCAGGAGTCCGCCGGTGTCCGCGTCGGTGACGGCGGCGCCCAGCAGCGGGTGGGCCTCGGTGTCGAGCCCGGCCGCCGAGGCGTCCGCGCCCGCCGTCGGCGCCGCCCAGTAGCGGCGGTGCTGGAAGGCGTAGGTGGGCAGGTGCACGGTGCCGACCGGGCGCCCGGAGTACACGGCGCGCCACGACGGTGCGGCCCCGTGGACGTAGGCGTCGGCGAGGGAGGCGGTGAAGGCGGCCGGGCCGCCCTCGCCCCGGCGCAGGGTGGCGACGACCCGCCCGGCCGCGTCCTCACGGTCGGCGGCCTCCAGGGTCCGCACGAGGGCGGTGCGCAGCACGGGGTGCGGGCTGACCTCGACGAACACGGCGCGGCCGAGGCCGGCGGCGGCGCGCACGGCGGACGCGAACAGGACCGGCCGGCGCAGGTTGGCGTACCAGTAGTCGGGGCCGAGGGCGGAGCCGTCGACGGCCGCGCCCTCGACCGTGGAGAGGAACGGGACGTCCGCCGGGCGCGGGGCGATCCCGGCCAGCGCGTCCAGCAGCGGGCGCCGCACCGGCTCGACGTGGGGCGAGTGGGAGGCGAAGGCCGAGCCGACCTCGCGGGTGTCCACGTCCTCGGCGGCGCAGGCCGCCGCCAGCTCACCGAGGGCCGCCCGGTCGCCGGCGACCACGACGGCCTCGGGGCTGTTGACGGCCGCGACGGTGAGCCGGTCGCCCCAGGGGCGGAGGCGGGCGGCCGCGTCCTCGGCGGGCAGCGCGACGACGAGCAGGCCGCTGGTGCGGGCGAGCGGCGCGGCCAGGCGGCTGCGCAGCGCGATGACGCGCGCGGCGTCCTCCAGGGTGAGGGCTCCGGCGGTGTAAGCGGCGGCGATCTCGCCCTGGGAGTGGCCCACCACGGCGTCGGGGCGCACCCCCAGGGAGCGCCACACCTCCGCGAGGCCCACCATCATCGCGAACAGGGCGGGTTGCAGCACCTCCACCCGGTCCAGGGCGGGGGCGCCGGGCGCGCCGCGCAGCACGTCGCCCAGCGACCAGTCCAGGTGCGGGGCCAGCGCGCGCTCGCAGGCCGCCACCGCGTCGGCGAAGACCGGGGAAGAGCCGAGGAGGTCGGCGGCCATGCCGGGCCACTGCGCGCCCTGGCCGGGGAAGACGAACACGGTGGCGGCGGGCTCCCCCGGGGCGGGGGCCACGCCCCGCAGCACGGCGGGGTGGGGCGTGCCGTCGGCGAGGGCGGCCAGGCCGGGGCGGTGGTCGCCGTGCTCGTCGGGCAGCACGGCCGCCCGGTGCTCGAAGTGGGTGCGCGTGGTGGCCAGTGAGAACCCCACGTCGTGGGGCGAGAGGTCGGGCCGGGCCTCCAGGTGCGCCAGCAGCCGCCGCGCCTGCCCGGCCAGCGCCGCCTCCGAACGCGCGGAGACCGGCCACGGCGGGGTCGGCGCACCGGTTCCGAATACGGGGTGGCGGGCGGGGGCGGCGTCGGGCACCGGCGCGCGTGAGGGCCGCTCGGCTGTGGCGGTCGCGGACACCGGCGCGGACGCCGTCGCGGCGGCGGTCGACGCCGTGGGGCGGCCGGTGTCCTCGGTCCCCACGGCGGCCGGGGCCCGCCCGCCCAGGCGTTCCCCGCAGGGGGCGGCGGATCCGGGCTCGGGGTCTTCGCGGGAGTCGGCGAGGGCGGTTCCCCGCGCGGCCGTCCCGGCGGGACCGGCCGCGCCCGATGGCCGGAGGGCGGCGGCCTGGGCGGTGGCCAGCCGCGGCGCGCCGTGATCGGGCAGGGCCGAACGCGTTGCCCCGGATGCGGCGGGCGGGCCGAAGTCGTAGGTGTGATCGGCGGGGGGCTGCTCCAGGATGAGGTGGGCGTTGGTGCCGCTGATGCCGAACGACGACACCGCGCCGATCCGGGGCCCTTCGGCGACCGCCCAGGGGCGGGGGCCGTCGATGGCGAGTTCCAGGCCGAGGGCCTTCCAGTCGACGAGCTTCGAGCCGCCCTTCTCGGCACCCACCAGACGCGGGATGACGCCTCGGCCGACGATTCCGACCAGGTTCACCAGCCCCGCCACCCCCGCCGCCGCCTGCGCATGAGCGATGTTGGCCTTCACCGACCCCACCACCACACCACCCGCACGCCCATACACCGCACCCAGCGCCCCCGCCTCCACCGGATCACCCAACACCGTCCCCGTCCCATGCCCCTCCACCACACCCACCACCGACGCCTCCACCCCCGCATCGGCCAACGCCGCCCGCACCACCGCCTCCTGCGCCCCACCGGACGGAGCCGCCAACCCGTTACTCGCCCCATCCGAGTTCACCGCACACCCCCGCACCACCCCCCACACACACCGCCCCCGCTCCAGGGCATCGGACAACCGCTCCAGCACCACCACCCCCACACCCTCACCGAACCCCGTGCCATCGGCCCCCGCCCCAAACGACCGGCACCGCCCATCCGCCGACAACCCGCCCTGCCGCGCGAACTCCACAAACACCCCCGGCGACCCCATCACCGACACACCCCCCGCCAACGCCACATCGCACTCCCCCCGACGCAGCGCCATCACCGCCTCATGCACCGCCACCAACGACGACGAACACGCCGTGTCGATCGTCAGGGCCGCCCTGTTGAGTCCCAGCGCGTAGGCCACCCGGCCCGACACCACGCTCGCCGCCGTCCCCGTGATCACGTAGCCCTCGGTGCCGCGCGGCGGGTGGACGGCGTCCGCCAGGTAGCCGGTGCCGGTCATGCCGAGGTAGGTGGCGGTGCGGCTGCCCCGCAGGCTCCCCGGCTCGATCCCCGCCCGCTCCAGCGCCTCCCACACCGTCTCCAGCACCACCCGCTGCTGCGGATCCATCGCCAGCGCCTCACGCGGACTCACCCCGAAGAACCCCGCGTCGAAACCGGCGGCCCCCTCCAGGAAGGCGCCCCGGCGGGTGTAGCCGGTGTGGGGGCGGACCCGCTCGGGGTCGTAGAGCGCCGCCAGGTCCCACCCCCGGTCGGCGGGGAACTCCGAGGTGGCGTCGCCGCCGGCCGCGACGAACTCCCACAGCCCCTCCGGCGCCGTGATCCCCCCGGGGAAGCGGCACCCGATGCCGACGATCGCGACCGGCTCGTGCGCGGCGGCCTCGGCCGCCCGCAGCCGCCGCCGGGTCTCGCGCAGGTCGGCCGTGACCCGCTTGAGGTAGTCGAACAGCTTGCGCTCGGTGGTGCTCGGCTCGGTCATCAAGGCCCCATAACTGCGGAGTGGCCGCGCGGACGGCGGCGCGGCGTGCGGTCAGGTTCGGCGGTCGTCGAGTTCGTCGTCGATCAGGGCGAACACCTCGTCGGGCGTGGCGTCCTCCAGGGAGACGTCGGCGTCCGGGCGGCCGGCGGGCTCGGGCTCGCAGGCCCGCAGCAGCGCGCGCAGCCGCGCGGCGGCGCCGGCGGCCCGCAGGGCGGCGGGGTCCAGGCCCGGGAGCACGGCCTCCAGGGCGGCGAGTTCGGCCGACCCGGGAGGCTCCTCGGCGCCGCCCTCCGCGCCCAGCCCGGTGCGCAGGTGCGCCGCGACGGCCGCCACGGTGGGGTGGTCGAACGCCAGCGAGACCGGCAGCGCCAGCCCGGTCGCCGCCCCGAGGCGGTTGCGCAGTTCCACGGCCATCACCGAGTCCAGGCCGAGGTCGGTGAAGGGCCGCGCCTCGTCCACCGCCTCGGGCGCGGCGTGGCCGAGCACCGCCGCCGTGTGCTCGCGCACCAGCGCGCGGGTGAGGCGGTCGCGCTCGGGCGGCGGGACCGCGGCCAGGCGGCGCCGCAGGTCGGCGGCCGGGTCGGTCCCGGCCGGGGGCGCCGCTCCCGCGGCCTCCTCGGCGGCGCGGCGCGCCTCGGGAAGGTCGTCGAGCAGGGTGGTGGGCCGGGCGGCGGTGAAGGCGGTGACGAACCGCCGCCAGTCGACGTCGGCGACGGCGAACGCGGCGTCGCCG